>CAVSUR010000001.1:0-1104797 GCA_963731285.1 uncultured Actinomycetota bacterium
CAGATCCGTGCGTTGTCGTTGCTGGGCAGTGATGCATGGTTATGCCAGCTGGGGTCGGCCGATCGTATCCCTATGCGCAGGACGCCAGCCGCCGACAACATGGTGGACCACTGATCGCCCGCCCCCCTATCCCGCCGATCGGCGCGTCTTGCTAGTGGTCGGCAAGACGGCTGGCCGGTGCGAGATTGGTCGATCTGTCGTCGGCAGCTTCCTCGTTCAGGTGCGCCGCGGCAGCTGCAGCACGAAGCGGGCTCCGCCGCCCGCAGGGTCGACGCATGTGAGGGTGCCCGAGTGGGCGTTGGCGATGCCGCGGGCGATCGCCAGGCCCAGCCCGTTGCCGTTCGCTCCGCTGGGATAGGTGGTGGCCAGCCGGGTGAAACGCTCGAAGATCCGTTCCCTGTCGGGCTGCGGGATGCCGGGTCCCGTGTCAATGACCTCGATCTGGACTTCGGCGGTCTGGTTGCTGATGCGAACGGTGATCTGGCCGCCGTCGGGAGTGGCGTGACGGGCGTTGCTGAGAATGTTGTCCAGGACCTGCCTGATGCGCTGCGGATCGCCGTGCAGCAGGCTGTGCCCGGGCGCGTGCAGCTGGATGGTAACCGCCGGTGCCAGCTCCCGGGTGAGTTCAACCGCGGCTGCGGTCAGCGGCACGAGGTCGAACGGCTCGGTGGCTAGCGGGATGCCTTGCTCGAGACGGGTCATGGCGAGCAGGTCGTCAACGAGCCGCCCGGCACGGTGCGCCTCGCGCAGAATCTGAAGCAGTAGTTTCTCGCGCTCGGCGCGGCCGGGATCGGTGCGCAGCATGGTCTCTGCGCTGGCTTGAACGCCCGCGATCGGTGTGCGGAGCTCGTGCGAGGCGTCGGCCAGGAACCGGCGCATGCGCTCTCCCGCGAGGCGCAGGGCCCGGGTCTCGATAATCGCGAGGCCGCCAATGACGGTGAACAGGATGAGGCAGATCCCGCCCGCGCCGAGAAGGATCTCCCTTGGCACCGGCGCTTCCGGCAAGAAGGCCATCGAGAGGGCGTACCAGAGCGCCGCGAGGAGCGCCACAAACAGTGTGGCAACGGCGGCGCGGTTCCGCAGGCGGGAGCGCATCAGCTCAGGACCGGCCCAGTTAGCTGGACCGTGTAGCCGTGACCGTGCACGGTCTGGATAATCCTCGGGCCATCGGTTTCGAGTTTGCGGCGCAGCGAGCTGATCCGGACTTCGACCAGGTTCGGGTCGTAGGAGCCGTAGCCCCACACCTGGGTGAGCAGCTCGGCCTTCGAGACGGCCCGCCCGCGGCGGGCCAGGAGATAGGCGAGGAGCCGGAACTCGGTTGGCGTCAGGTCGAGCGGCTTGCCTGCCCTCCAGGCGGTGCTGGCCGATTCGTCGAGCACCAGGTCGCCGACTTCAGTCGTGACCGAACGGAGCCGGCCGGAGCGGCGCAGCAGCGCCTGCACCCGGGCTAGCAGCTCGGTCAGGGCGAAGGGCTTGACCAGGTAGTCATCGGCACCCGCGGCGAACCCCGCCAGCCGGTCGTCGAGGCCATCGCGGGCGGTCAGGAACAGGATCGGCAGGTCACTGAGGGCGCGCAGGGCGCGCGCCAGGGCAAGGCCGTCCGGGCCTGGCAGCGTTATGTCCAGTATTGCCAGGTCGGGCCGGAACGCGTCGGCCAGGTCCCGCAGCGCCCTGCCGTCGCCCTGGTCGCGTACCAGGTAGCCGGCGTCGGTCAGCGCGGTCGTGACGGCGTCCCGGATCGCCGCCTCGTCCTCGATGAACAGGACCCGGGCAGATGCATCCCGCATCCCCCCAGTGTGGCCCGGCGAAACTGACAAGCCGCTGACGAACGCTCGCCTGTCAGGCATCTGTCAGGAATCCGTGTGCATGCTGGCGCCGCAGATCACGCCACCCACCGCGAAGGAGACGGTCCAGATTGGATACCCACGCCCAAGCCACTGCCGCGGCGCAACCGGCGGTGCCAGCGCGAGCCGTCCGCGTCGGCTCCGCGACCGCCGCCCGCGCTGTCACGGCGGTCAAGGTCTACGGGCAGGGCGAGACCGCGGTCCGCGCCCTGGACGGCGTCACACTGGACCTGGCCGCCGGGTGCTTCACCGCGATCATGGGCCCCTCCGGGTCTGGCAAGTCGACGCTCCTGCACTGCCTGGCCGCGCTGGACAACCTCACCAGCGGCCAGGTGTTCCTCGGCGGGACCGAACTCGGCGGGCTTGATGACAAACGGCTGACGTTGCTGCGCCGTGAGCGCATCGGGTTCATCTTCCAGAGCTTCAACCTGCTGCCCGCTCTCACCGCCATCGACAACATCACGCTGCCGCTGCGCATCCGCGGCCAGGCCCCGGACCAGGCGTGGATTGATCATCTGGTCGGCATCGTCGGCCTGGGCGGGCGGCTGCGGCACACTCCTGCCGAGCTGTCCGGTGGGGAGCAGCAGCGGGTGGCCGCAGTGCGGGCCCTGGCCTCCCGCCCGGAGATCATCTACGCCGACGAGCCCACCGGGAACCTGGACCGGCGGACGTCGGACGACCTGCTCGACTTCCTGCGCCGCGCGGTAACGGAGCTCGACCAGACGGTCGTGATGGTCACGCACGACCCCGTGGCGGCCGCCTTCGCCGACCGGGTGGTATTCCTCGCTGACGGCAGAGTGGCAGGCGATCTCGCCGAGCCCACCCGCGGCCGCGTCCTTGACGCGATAAGAGACCTGGAGGCGTAACGATGCTACGGGTTACCCTGGTCAGCCTGCTGGCTCACCGGCTCCGGCTGATCTTGACCGCGGTGACGATCACGATCGGCGTCGCGTTCGTGGCCGGCACCTTCATCCTGACCGATTCCGTACAGGGAGCGCTCGGCGTGCCCGGATCGGCTGGTTCCGCGGCCCAGGTCGTGGTTCAGCCGGCCGGGGCTGACAGCGGCAAGGGCGCTGCTTCGATTGCATCCCTGCCGGCCGGACTGGTCGCGCGCATCCGCGCCGTTCCGGGTGTCGCCTCCGCTCAAGGCCTTGTCACCGCCGAAAAAGTCACGGTCATCGGCAAGGACGGCCGCCCAATCAGCCACTTGCGCGCAGTCAACGAACTACTGAGCTATCCCACGACCGGCGGGATGGCCGCCCAGTACACCATCCAGGCCGGGCACCCGCCCAGGCGGCCTGACGAGGCCATGCTGGACGCGGCCACCGCACGCCGCCTCGGCTACCGCCCCGGCGACCGGATCGGCGTCGCCACCGCTACCGGAATCCGGACCTTGACCGTGGTCGGCATCACGGGCTTCGACGGGGCGGACAGCCCGGCCGCCGCGCAGGTCGCGAGTTTCGACACGCCGACTGTGCTCGTCGTCCAGGCCGCCACCGCGCAGCAGCTGGCCGGCCTGCCCGGCAGGTTCACCGAGATCGACGCCCAGGCCGCCACCGGGGTGTCCGCTGCCGCGCTGAGCAGCCGCCTCACGCCGCTGTTGCCGCCCGGCACCGAGGCGCTGACCGGCAATCAGGCCGCGGCGCAGCAGGCCGCCACCGCCGCTGGCTACCTCGCCGGCCTGCGGAAGGACCTGTTCGCCTTCTGCGCGGTGGCTCTTCTCGTCGGGGGGTTCGTCATCGCCAACACGTTCTCCATCCTCACGGCGCAGCGCACCCGCGAGTACGCGCTGCTGCGGGTCATCGGCGCGAGCCGCGGCCAGCTGCTGCGCTCGGCGCTGGCCGAGGCGGCCGCCCTGGGGCTGGCCGCCTCGGCCGCAGGCGTCGGGCTGGGGATGCTTGCCGCGGCCGGGCTGCGTGGCCTCATCGCCGTGCTCGGCGGCACGCTTCCGGCAGGCGGCCTGGTATTCGCGCCGCGCACCGTGGCGGTGGCGCTGGCCACGGGGATCGCGGTGACCGTTGCCTCCGCGCTGCGGCCGGCCCGGCTGGCGGCCCGGGTCAAGCCCATCCGCGCTCTGCGCGAAGGGCTGCCGACGGCCGTTCGTCAATCACGCGGGCGGCTGGTCGCCGGGATCACCGGGATCGCTGCCGCCGTGGCGGCGATGGTGGCCGGGGTTGTCTCCCCGAGCAGCCAGAACACGGCGCTCGCCGGGGCCGGCGCGCTCGTCGGCGTCGCAGCTCTCGTGACGGCTGGCCCAGTGCTCGCCAGACCCCTGTCGCATCTCATTACCGCACCATGGGCGCGTGGTGGCGGGTCGCCCCGATGGGGCAGCGTCACCGCGGCGCTGGCCCGCGACAACAGCGCCGGAAACCCACGCAGGAGCGCTGCCACGGCGGCGATCCTGACCATCGGGCTCGCTGCCGCGGCCGCGGTCAGCGTTATCGCCGCGTCAGCTCGTGCCTCCGCCGCCGGCACCATCGACGGCACCAGCCGCGCCGACCTCTATGTCCAGAACAGCATCAGCCCTGGCCTCGCCAGGGAGGTCGCCGCCCAGCCCGGTGTGCTCGCCACGATGCGAGTTGACGACCCTCTGGTAGAGATTGCGGGCGCGGCGACCCGCGTGGACGGCATCGATCCCGCCAGCGCGGCCCTCCTGATGAACTTCGGGGTACGCACCGGCACCCTCACCGCCCTGCGCGGTAACGGGCTGTTCGTCTCCACCGTCCAGGCGGCCGCCTACGGCTGGCACATCGGCAGCCAGGTCACCATCAACTTCGGCCAGGGGCCGTCCAGGACATTTCGTGTCGCGGGGACCTTCGCCGACAAGCGCTTCATGGGCGATGACTACCTCATGTCCATCACGACCCTGTTTCACGACAAGCCCGACGAGCAGAATGACGCCGGCGTGCTGCTCGTCCGGGTAGCCCCCGGGATCCGGCCACTGTCCGTCCGCGCCGCGATCGCGCCCCTGCTCCCCGGCTACTCCGGAAACGCAGTGCAGACCTCCGCCGAGTACCGCAGCGCCCGGGTGGCCGACCTCGGTGACCTCAGCCACATCCTGGGCCTGTTCACCGCCCTCGTCGTGCTCACCATAGTCATCGCGGCTCTCGGCATCGCCAACGCCCTCGCCCTCTCCGTCACCGAGCGCACCCGCGAATTCGCCGTCATGCGCGCCCTGGGCCTCACCCGCCGTCAGCTCGCTGCGATGATCCGCGCCGAATCGGTGATCACGTGCCTACTCGGCGCACTGCCGGGCGCCGCCATTGGCGTCGGAGCGGGGACCGTCCTCGCCGCTACCCTCACCCGGGACCAGACCGGCGTCGCCACCATCCAGGTACCTCCCGCACAGCTCGCAGCGGCCCTCGCCGCCACCTGCCTCGCTGCCTTGCTCGCCGGCATCGCCCCAGCCCGCCACGCCGCCCGCGTCCCCGCCCTGCGGGCCATAAGCGAATCGCAGTGAACACCACCGCCCCAACCGAAGACCCAGCACACCAGGACCCGACGTTTGTCCACGGCCCGAACCTGGGAGCGAGGCCCCCTTTGATGGCCGCCGCGTTTGATCGCACCAATGACGCATGAGCATGCATAGACGAGCATCACCATGCGCTATGGGCGCGCACTACTTTCGGCAGATCCGGACGGCGTCAGCGCGCAGATCGACCTCATCGGTGTGCCCTGGCTGAATATCGGCTTTGAGCCGTCAGCCGCACCGAACGGCGGCTCGGAGGGCGTTATCGCTGCGGAGTTTGTAACTCTCTGCGATTGCCGCTAGGCAAGTGTGTCAAGCCCATACTTGAAATAAAGTACCGACCGCTCAGAGCCGCTTCAGAGCACCAGCATGCCATCGTCTACGGACGCCGTCGGCCAGACGAGTGACCCTCGGCCGTAACTGAACGTGGCTCGCCATGCGGCGGGGTGAAGCCGGGCCACGCAGAGCGCCGACTCGGCGCGTGTGACCGCGGACGCCCCCGGCGCCACAGTCGACGCACCGACTACCCAGTTCTGTTCTTTCTCGACGCCGCCGGATCACCGTCCGCGCGCCCGTAAGGGGATCGGCGACTGGGATGCCCTAGCGCAGAGAGAAACTGGCGACCGACGCATCGGCGGGTCAGCGCAGGATTTCGATAAGGAGGATCCAGGCATTATAGATCGCGATGCTGAATCCGAGGATCAGCTCGACCAGGGCCCAGTAGAGACCTCCGCCCGCGCTGGCGAGCACCGACACGCCGGCGATGACCATCGGCACGGATGAGGCTAGGGCGAGCAGGATCGTCGGGATGGTCCATCGCCATTTGGTGACCGGAAGGTGCGCTCGTAGGGCCGAGATCGTTACGGCGGTGACCAGCACAGCGCCGAGCGCCGTGAGCTCGGCACCGAGAGTCTTTCGCGATTGCCCTGGAGTGAGCACGAGGACCGACATCAGGAGCATGCTCAGCAAGACGCCGAGCGTTCGCGCGGCGAGCGGGGGAAGGCTCGGCACGTCGAGGATCTGTTTGTGGTTGAGCGATACGGCGACGAACAGCAGGCCGACCAGCGTGGCGGCGGATTCGGCTCCGGCCGCGAAGAGGTCATGCCACTGGCTTGCGTCGTATGGGACCATGGCCACACTCTCCCCATTTGCTAACTCGTTTCGGTGCTGCTTACGGCGGCCAGCGGCCGGCAGCAGCCATGCAGGAGCGGGCGTCCTCTTGTGACCCGGCGGCTGGCCCGGCGCTCCGTTCCGGCCGGGCCAGGGATCCGGAGGGAGCGCTTTACCGGTTATGCGCAGTCGTTCATCTCAGTGGTATGGGTGACGCGGTCCTGGCCCGGGAGCTGTTTGTGCCGCGAGGAGCATCGGCACGATCGTGATCACGTCATCGCGGCCCTGCTTGCAGCCGGCCGCCCAGGCAGTGTTGTCCTGGGCGTGCTGGTCGGCGGCGGCCTTGTAGCGATCGGTCTCCGATTGCCAGTGGCCAGTCTCCGTGCGGATCTGGGTGCGCATCTGCTCCCGGACGAGGGATGCAGTCCTGGCCAGCCGGAGCGAGGTGAGCCACCACCCCTGCTGTTGCCCCGGCGAGAAACCAGACCAGGGTCAGGAAGGCTTCCATCTGATTACCTGCCTTTCGTCGTGTCACGCTTGGGAGCGCGGGCGGCCAGGAGGCAGGCGAGGGCGGCGACGGCGAGGAGGATGCCGTTGACGGCCAGTGCGGTGTGCAGTGCGGTGGTGGGGCTGGCTCCGCTGTTGGTGCGGGCGACGAAGATGACGCCGAGGATGGCGGGGCCCAGGGCGCTGCCGTACTGGCGCAGGGCGGTGTTGGTGGCTGCGGCCATTCCGGCCTGTTTCCAGGGAACGGCGTTGATGGCGGCGACCGAGACTGTGGTGAGCATGATCGCGATGGACAGGCCGAAGACGGCCAGGCGCCAGCCGAGGCCGGCGAGGCTGGTCTGGGCGTCGATGCCGGTGAGCAGGAAGACAGCCACTGCGGAGAGGGCCAGTCCCGCGGTGAGCAGGTAGATGACCTTCACCTTGTGCATGACCAGCCCGATGACGGGATTGACTGAGGCGGCGACGGCGGTGACGAACAGCAGCCGCTCGCCGATTTGCAGCGCTGACAGGTGCTGGATGTAGCCGAGGTACAGGCTGAGCAGGAAGGTGACGCCGACGACGGAGAACAAGGAGATGAGGGCGGAGAACCCGGCAGCTGTGAAGGCGGCCGACTTGAACAGGGTGAGGTTAACCAGCGGGGAGGCCGAGCGTCGCTCGGCGACGATGAAGGCGGCGAACGCGGCCGCGCCGGTGCACAGCCCGGCGATGGTCACGGGGGCTGACCAGCCCTGGCTGCCTCCTTCGATGACGCCGTAGATGGAGGCAGCGATAGCGATGGTGGCGGTGATCTGACCGGGCCAGTCCAGGCGGCGGCCCTCGGGTGCCTTCGACTCTGGCAACCGGGCCAGCGCAGCGGCGCCGGCGATGGCGGCGAGGCCGACGGTGGGCAGGAAGGTCCACCCGTAGCTGGCGTGGTCGAGAATCACGCCGGACAGCAGGGGCCGGCGGCCAGGCCGAGCAGCAGCCCGGTGGCCCAGATGCCGATGTACTTGCCGCGGTCCTTCGGGTTGGGCACGACGGTGGCGATCAGCGCGAGGGTGGTCGGGAGCAGCAGGCCGGCACCGAGTCCCGAGATTGCCTGGCCGGTCCAGAGCATGCGGATCGCGGTGGCGGGGTCGGCTGCGCTTGACAGGCCGGCGACTGCTGCGCCGATGAGGGTCAGCGCCATGCCGCCCAGGAATACCCGGCGCCGCCCGTAGAGGTCACCGAACAGGCCGGCCGAGAGCACCGTGGCGGCCATCGGGATGACGTACGCGTCCGAGACCCACTGCAGGTCCGACGTGCTTGCCCCGGTCGCGTGACCGATCGTCGCCAGCGCGGCGCTCACCGCGGTGATCGGCACGTAGGTCACGAACACGCCCAGCACCGCAAGGCCGACCGTCAGCATCAGCCGGCGACGATCCGACGGTACCGGCGACGGTGCCCGTGCTTGATGAGCATGTGATGTCATCATGAGAAACAGGTCCTTCTCGATAGTTGAATAACGTGAAATCGGCGCGACGCGCCCGATGTGGCCATCATCAGCGAGGCGTGCCCGCCGAATCCATCGAGATGGCCGTGTTTGCCGGATCTCGACACAGTCATACGATCAGGGCGTGCAGAACGATCAGCTGGACACCTTCGATCGCCGGTTGGTGCATGCCCTGGTGATCGCACCACGCGCGCCGTTCCGTCAGCTTGCCGCGGTGCTGGGCGTCTCCGACCAGACGGTCCGGCGCCGCTACGCTTCTCTGGGTTCGGCCCTCGGGCTGCGGGTACTCGGGCGCCTGGACAGCTCCCTCGTCGGCCGGGTCGACTGGATCCTGCGGCTGCGCTGCACACCCGACGCCGCCATCCCGGTGGGTTCCGCGCTGGCCCGGCGCCCCGATACCTCCTGGGTCAGGCTGGCCTCCGGCGGCACCGAGATCCACTGCCTGTTCCAGCCGCGCGGACCCGAGGAACGCGACACTCTCCTGCTCGACCGGCTGACCGGAAGCCGGCGGGTACTCGGGGTCAGCGCGCACGCGCTGCTGCACACCTTCAGCTCCGTGGCCTGGCCAGAGCTCACGAGGGCGCTGACTGCTCCCGAGATCGCCAGCCTGCGGGACGACGCTGAGGACCCGGACCCGGGGAGCGGGGAAAGCCCCGGCGCTCTCGTGCGTCTCAGCCGGCAAGACGAGATCCTCACCGGGCTGCTGGCTAAAGACGGGCGCGCAACCGCTGCCGCCCTGGCCGCCGGCACCGGCTGGCACGAGTCGACCGTGCGGCGCCGCATCGCCCAGCTGCACCGGGCCGGTGCGTTGTACTTCGACGTGGACCTCGATGAGCGCGTGCTTGGCGGCGTCATCTCTGCTGAGCTGTGGATCTCCGCCGAACCCAGCGCCCTCACCGTCGTCGGGACCGCCATCGCCGCACACCCCGAGGTTGCCTTTGTCGGCGCCACCACCGGGCCCACCAACCTCCTGGCCAGCGTCGTCTGCGCCGACACCGGGCAGCTGTACCGCTACCTCACGACCCAGATCGGAGAGCTGGCCGGGGTACGCCATGTGGAGACAGCACCCACCATCCGCACGATCAAACGAGCCGGATCAGCAGTCCCCGGCTGAGCCATGCAACGTTCTACGGCGCCGAGCCCGGCGCGCGTCCGGCAGGAGGAACCCCCAGCGGGGAACGTTGCAGCTAGAAGGCATGTTGATCTATGAGCGTCCCATAAGACCTGTCCGGTGACGATTCCCGCAAGGGTGGCCATATACGGGATACCCCACACGTACTCGTCGGCATATCTTCCGGGCCGGAAGTGATGCCATCTGCATTCGATGTAGCCCCGGGTTCCCGCGATAAGCAGCCGGGGCACGACCACGCACGGCCGACTGCGGGCTCCCCCCGCGGCAGGCCAGCACAGAATCCCCAGATCTGCACTCGCTGCTGCCCTGCCGCTCGTGGCAGACGCCGACAAACAGATCGATGCCTCTTTGTGTCAAGTGAGCCGGGCGGCCTTTTTTCTGGCGGCTGAGGTGGTCTTCCGGGGCCGTGATCGTAGGGTGGTGGCAGGTCCGGGAGTGGCTTGGCCGAAGAGCTGGCGTTCGGGGTGTAGCCGGCCGCGCTGGCGACAGAGTCGTTCCCCGGTTGCCCTCCCGGACCCTGGGTACTGCGCGCGGCGGCGCGGGCGGCGTCGGCCTTGAGGTGCTTGTAGATGGCGTCGCTGATCTGTCGTTTGAGGGCGCGCAGGGCTTCCTTGCCGGTCTTGCCCTCGGCGATCTTCTTGTCGTAGTAGGCACGGCCAGGGCTGTGCCGGTAGCGGACCTGGGTGACCGCGGCCATGTGGATGGCGTGGTTCAGGCGCCGGTTCCCGCGCGTCGGCAGCCGGTGAACCTTGCGGTTGCCGGAGGACACCTCGATCGGTGCAGTGCCGTTATAGGCGGCGAAGCGGTCCCTGCCGCCGAATCGGGAAACGTCCCTGACATCGCCGATCACCGTGGCGGCGATGACCGGGCCGACTCCGAAGACCTCGGTCAGGGACGTGCCGGAGGCACGGACCGCCGTGGCCAGCTTCTTCTTCGTCTCCCGCAGCAGGGTATCGGCGCGGCGCAGGTCGGCCACGAGCTCGGCTGCCAGCTCGGCGCGGGCCTGGGCCACGGCGCCGCACGGCTCGGCCTCCTCCAGGATCGCAGCGGCGTGAGCTGCGTATATTTCCTTGCTGACACCGCCGGGGACCAGTTCGCACAGCGCGGCGTGCAGCCGGCAGGCGACCTGGTTCCGGGTCCGGCTCAGGTCGCGGTGCCGCTTGGCCCAGATCTTCAGCACCGCCGCGTGGTCATCGGGCCTGACCGGCAGGCACGACGGGGAGCGCAGCGCCGCGACGGCGACCGACCGGGCATCGTTCGGGTCGTTCTTGTTCACCGCTCCCGAGGCCAGCAGTCGCACCCGGGCGGCCAGCTTGGGCTGCACGTCCAGCACCTGCTCCCCGGCCGCCACCAGCTCCTGGGCCAGCGGTTCTGGGCGGTGCGCAGCCTCGAGAGCGATGGGCTGGTCACCGCGCGGCCGGGCCGAAGTGCAGTGGTCACCTCGCTGGATCCGGGCGACCTGGCCGCGGTCGCCGCGGTCAGGGGACCAAGACGAGCTTTCCGCGGACGTGGCCGCCTAGACTAACGCGGTAGGCCTCGGCGGCACGGTCGAACGGGAACGTCTGCACCTTGATCACGAGCTTGTTCTGGGCCAGCAGCCCGGCGACCTCAGCCAGCGCCTGCATGGGCCTGCTGTCCGCGCCGCCACCGGTCACCCGGGCTCCGGCCTGGCCGGCTGCGAAGTTGGCGATGGACACTACCTGAGACGGCTCGGATACCAGGCTGATCAGCTCATCGACCGGGGTCTTGCCCGCAACATCGAACACCGCGTCCACCCGCCCGCCTGCAGCGGCCCGGACGCGGGCGACCACGCCCTCGCCGTACAGCACGGGGATCGCCCCGATCTCCCGCAGGTAGTCCTGGTTGGCCTGGGCCGCGGAGGCGATCACCCTCGCCCCGCGGGCCACCGCCATCTGCACGGCGACCGCTCCCACGCCGCCCGCGCCACCGTCGACGAAGATCGTGTCACCGGCCTTGACGCCGAGCAGCCGAAGACCGCGTTCACCAGTCTCACCGGCCACGCCGGCCGCAGCTGCCACCGCCCAGTCGATGGACGGCGGCTTGGCCGCCCAGGCGTCCAGCACGGCGTACTCGGCCTGAGTGTTCTGGCCGCGGCCGAACGCGTCATCACCCACGCAGACCCCCGTGACCCCCTCACCGACCTCGTCCACCGCGCCGGCGGCGTCGTATCCGAGATAACCCGTACCGGCCAGGGGCTGGCTCTCGGACATGGCCCCGGCCAGCAACTTCCAGTCGACCGGGTTAACACTGGCCGCCCGCACAGCGATCCGAATCTGCCCCGGCCCCGCGCGCGGAACAGGAGCGTCTGCCCATGTGAGGACCTCGGGACCTCCGAAAACCGTAAACTGCAGCGCTCGCATGCAACAGTCCTTTCCAGGCCGGCCGGGTGAGCCCGCCCCTTCCCCGGCGGCGGCCAGCAGCAGCCACGTGGCAGTTGCCCCGCACCACAAACAGGGTCCCGGTAACCCTATTCCTGGCCAGGCGGCCCGAGCGGGGCAGTCCCTGCCGACCAGCCCGCCCCGGATCCTTCGACGATCGCGCGCGGACTGAGATCCGGAATGCATGCGCCGTACTCACGGCACGCAAAGGCACAATCGGATCATGGGTGCGCCGCAGCTGCCTGGATCACGCGATGCTGGCGGGCTCAGCGCCCTGCACAGCCGGGGGGACCCGCTGATCCGCCGGCCGGGGACAAGGCTGCGGCTCATTGGAAAGACGGTGACGATGACCCGGTGATCAACGGCGATCGCGCTCGCAGATCAAGCCTGATCTGCGCGGCGGCCGACCCACGGTCGAGACGCAGTCTCGGCGAGCAGAACGGCGGCTACCGCACGGCGCCTCCCTGGCCTGCGTCAGCCTGGGCTGCGCGGAGCTACGTTTCAGGCGGGGCTCGCGGGTCACAATCACCTCGATGCGTCCCGATAGTCCCAGAAGACGCACCCGGTGGAACGGTGCGCGAGCAGCTCCTGCATCTCGGCGGCGAAGTCGTCAAGGTGGTCACCGGCCAGTGCGGCACCAAGAACCCGCAGATGAGGGTAGCTGCCGCCGCTGCGTGCGGAGATAGTTTCCCTAACCTCCCGGCCATGCGCTGATCCGAGATTGGAAGGCAGTACAAGCCATGCACGAGCCACCCGCTACCCAGTCATTAGAAAATGCTCCGGTGCTGATCGCTCCCGATGGATCAGCGGTCCGGCCGCTGTGCCGTATTAGCGGTCTCGGCAGCTTTGCGCACTTCCAGCTTGAGCCCGGCGAAATCGCGGAAGCCGTCTCCCACGCCACCGTCCAGGAGATCTGGTACATCATCGGCGGCGAGGGACGAATGTGGCGCCGTCAAGAAGGTCAACAGCCAGCAACAGAGAACCTGCGGCCCGGCATCTGCCTCACGATTCCTCTCGGGACGACCTTCCAGTTCCGCGCCGACAGCCCGGATGAGCCGCTCCAGGTGGTCGCCGTGACCATGCCACCCTGGCCCGACCAGAGCGAAGAGGAGGCAAGATCAGAGCAAGGCTGCTGGACGCCCATGCTCCGGCACTGAACCCACCCAGGCCACGAGGCATATCTCACGGCGGCATGACCGGGCGTCGCCGGCCAATCCGATCATCTTGATATGCGTACGCTGGGGGCCGACGCCGCTAAACTCCGCTTGCCGACCAGATCGGCGGCTCGGCGAGCGTTCTCTCTGACCCTTTCCATAACACAGCGTGACGCCATCTATCAACGTAGCCCGATGTCGGCCGCCAACTCGATGCGGCGTGACTGGCCTGGAGACCGCCGTCGGGGGTGCCCATTGACGCTGCGAACGAACGGCCCGGCCCGCCCGGTGGCTGAATCCCGTCTGACCTGGCGCGCACCCTATGCGGCATGACCGGATGTTTCCGGAGACCGTCCTGATGCCTGTTTAAGCCACGGGTCGTGTGCTCTTCGGGACGTAGTCGAAGAATCGGTGGACGTACCCGTCGCCGGTCCATTCTGCCCGCAGGCGGGTCTTCTTTTCTGCCTGCCGCAAAGCCGAGAGCAGCCGACGGTTGACGTCTCGGGCGTCCGTGCCGTCCATGATGCCCTGGACGTGCAGACCATCCGCAGTGTTGGTAACCGCTGCACGTTCGATCATGTGGAGCAGGACGGGCCGGACGGCCGCGAGGTTATCTGAGCTCACATCGGCGATAACGCTGAACCGGGTCACGAGTTCAGCGTGGCACGATTACATCGCCCAGGCAGGTCGGCGCCCGCTGTCGGCGGCTGATGTGCAGACGGGCGCTCACTGATCGTCGCGAGCGGAGTAGGGCCGTCCAGGCCAGCAGGGCCACTCCTCGAACCAGCTGCACCGGCCGTCGTCACGCAGCCGTATGACCCATAGGTCGCGGTACTCCTGGCGGAGCGGATCCCCCATAGCGGACCTCGGCCCGCACCACCGCGGTGGCACCATCGACGGCCAAGACGTCGGTGGCGAGGGTGAAGACTTCGTCTGGGCCCTCCCTGTCCTGATCCCACATTCCCCTGATCGCGCCCAAACCCGCGACAGGTTCTTCGTAAGGGGAGTGCAGGTAGACGGCGTCGTCGGTGAATATCTCCGCCAGCCGTCGGTGCCACGCCCGCCAGGCGGCTGCATAGCCCGCCAGCCACCGGCAGACCGTCATGCGGTCCATCATTTTTTCATGGTGCCGGACAACGACGCGGCTTGCCAGCAGCACATCCAGCCCGATCTCCACGCCCCGACATCGCATGGTCGATAACAGCCCTACGGCGAAGGAGCACGATACCCACGCCCTTCGCGGCATGTGCGGAAGTTCGCACCGTAGCTCAGGTACTGCATAACTATGCGGAATGCCGAGCGCACAGTTACACCGCCGAGCCACCGATCGAGCACTGCGGCACGCTCACCTACCCGCCTTATTGAAGGATTGGTGTAGGCGCTGCGGCGTGGTCGTAGCGTTCAGAGGTCCGATGGGCTGGCTCTCGAACCGCCTGCCGGCCGCTTGCGGCCTGGCTTATTAACGACGTGTCAGCCTGTCGGTTCCTTGCCGTGGCGTGGCTCGAAAGAGGCGCGAGTGCCAGCTGGTCCTGGAATAAGGCATGCCCGCCGCGGTCACACCTGTGTCCAGGGAGGAGCTGTTCATGGCGGCAGTGATGATCGGGGTGGATCCGCATAAGGGCTCGCACACGGCGGTGGCGATCGGCGCGGCGGAGGAGCCGCTGGGCGAGCTGCGGGTGCGCGCCTCAGCCGTCCAGGCAGAACGGCTGCTGACGTGGGCGGCGGCCTGGCCGGAGCGGACCTGGGCGGTGGAGGGCGCTGGCGGCCTGGGTCACCTGCTGTCCCAGCAGCTGCTGCCGGCGGGCGAGCTGGTGCTCGATGTGCAGCCCAGGGCTGGGGGCCCGCGTGCGGCTGCTGGCCAGCGGGGCGACGAACAAGAACGACCCGAACGACGCCCGGTCCGTCGCTGTCGCGGCGCTGCGCTCGGCGGCTCGCCGGGAGGTCAGGCCCGATGACCACGCGGCGGTGCTGAAGGTGCGGGCCAAGCGGCACCGGGACCTGGGCCGGACCCGGACCCAGGTCGCCTGCCGGCTGCATGCCGTGCTCTGCGAGCTGATCCCCGGCGGCCTCCCCAAGGAGATCACCGCAGCTCATGCCGCGCATCTCCTGGAATCGCTCACGCCATCGGGAGCCGTTGAGGCAGCCCGCTGCGAGCTCGCTGCCGAGTTCCCCGATGACCTGCGCCGCGCCGGGCGCCCAGCTGCGTGATGCCAAGAACAAGCTCACGGTCGCGGTCCGCGCATCAGGCACGACGCTCACCGGGATCTTCGGGGCCGGCCCCGTCGTCGCCGGGACCGTCATCGGCTGCGTCCGCGACGCCTCCCGCTTCCCCGGCCGTGACCACTTCGCCGCCTGCAACGGCACCGCGCCGATCGAGGTGTCCTCGGGAAACCGCAAGATCTACCGGCTGAGCAGGCGCGGGAACCGGCGGCTTAACCACGTCATCCACATGGCCGCGGTCACCCAGATCCGCTACCGCCACACCGGCGGCCGCGCCTGCTACGACCGCAAGATAGCCGAGGGCAAGACACCCAAAGAGGCACTCCGGTCCCTCAACCGGCGGGTCAGCGACGCCATCTTCGCCCGCCTCCAGGCCGACGCCCGGCGGGCCGCAGGCACCCCGCCGCTAAGGGGGCCCGGGAGGGCAGCCGGGGAACGACACTGACGCCAGCGCGGCCGGCTCACACCCCGGAAACCGGCTCTTCGGCGAAGCCACTCCCGGACCCGGTTCCACCCTACGGTCCCGGCCCAATCCTCAAAGCGATAAGAGCACCTCACAGGCTACGACAAACTCCGGCAGAACCCTTGACACAAAGAGGCTTCGTTAGGCGCGAACTGTGAGCCGATGCCGACGAGATGACGCTCTTACAGATTCGGCGATATGTCGCGAACTCGCGAAGCGCAGCAACCGAGGGGCCGCTCACTTTGCGTGATGGCCACAGTGCCGACTCCGGGACCAGCGAGCAGACCACGGCCGTCCACACCGGCGCCCGGCGTGTGCCCAATAGCGGGCAAGCGCCCCTGAACCGGAGCAATGCTTGAGACCTGTGGATCGGCCGGGGAGGGTGTACCTTCCCGGTGACCGTGTCGAGTCTCAAGCAAATGACCGGCGTTGGCGCGCCGGCCGGGAAGGTCCAACCCGATGCTCACCGTAGTCCCTGGCGATGGTTCTGGCCACGAGAGCGGGAAGGGCAGCTCGGCGTCGCTGATCGATGAGATCGTGCGCGAAGGTGCCCGGCGGATGCTGGCCGAGGCGCTGCAGGCCGAGGTCGATGTATGTCGCGGCGCATGCGGCCGAGCGGGATGAGGACGGCCGGCGGCTGGTCGTGCGGAATGGCTATCACCAGAGCCGGGTGGTGCTGACCAGCGCGGGTGCGATCGAGGTGACGGTGCCGCGGGTCAGCGACAAGCGCACCGGCCCGGTCAGCGGGGAGCGCAAGCGGTTCTGTTCGGCGATCGTGCCGCCGTGGGCGCGCAAGACCCCGAAGATCACCGGGGTGCTGCCGCTGCTGTATCTGCACGGCCTGTCATCCGGCGACTTCGTGCCCGCCCTCGGCCAGTTCCTGGGCTCTTCGGCTGGGCTGTCGGCGGCGGTGATCACGAGGCTGACCGAGACCTGGAAGGCCGAGCAGCGCGCGTTCGCGCGGCGGGATCTCTCGCAGGCGGACTACGTCTACCTGTGGGCCGATGGCATCCACGTGAACATCCGGCTGGAGGAGCACAAGCTGTGCCTGCTGGTGATGATCGGCGTGCGCGCCGACGGCCGCAAGGAGCTCATTGCCCTGGCTGATGGGTACCGGGAGTCCGCCGAGTCGTGGTCAGACCTGCTGCGCGACTGCGCCCGCCGCGGCATGCGAGCCCCGGTGCTGGCCATCGGGGATGGGGCGGTGGGGTTCTGGAACGCGCTGCGCGAGGTGTTCCCGCAGGCCAGGGAGGGCCGCTGCTGGTTCCACAAGACCGCGAACGTGCTGGCAGCGCTGCCGAAGTCGGCGCACCCGGGCGCCAAGAAGGCCCTCGCGGAGATCTGGGGCGCTGAGGACAAGGACCACGCCCGCGCCGCGGTGAAGGCCTTCGAGGCTGCTTACGGAGGCGAAGTTCCCCAAGGCCGTCGCGAAGATCACCGACGACCTGGACGAGCTGCTGGCCTTCTACGACTACCCGTGCGAGCACTGGGTGCACCTGCGGACCACGAACCCGATCGAGTCGACCTTCGCCACCGTCCGCCACCGCACCAAGGTCACCAAGGGCCCGGGCTCACGGGCCGCCGGGCTGGCCATGGCCTTCAAACTGATCGAGTCAGCGCAAGACCGCTGGCGGGCGGTGAACGCACCTCACCTCGTCGCCCTCGTCCGCGCCGGAGCGACCTTCATCAACGGCAAGCTCATCGAGCGGCCCGCCGCGAATACCGAACCGGAAGCCGCCTAAATGATCTTGATCCACAGGTCTTGACAATTGCTCCTGAACCGGCCAGCACCCAGTTACCACACTGCCAAGATCATCACAAGTACCAATGCCTGCGGGCGGTATCGAACCTCGACCTGACCAGTGCACTGACATTGAGATGACCGAATCACTGACACCGACATGCGGCCTCTCAGTCAGGTCTCAGCTGACCTGGCCGATTCCCAAGGTTGTGGCCAACCGGATGGCCAGTCTCATCTGATGTGGCCCGTAGGTGCGAGCTGAGCTTCGAGCCGTTCATCAGTACTTGTCGTCCCGAATGGGGCCGTTCTGTAGCCCGGCGGCGACGGCTGGGGGTTCGCTGCCACTGGTGGTGAGCGGTTCACCCGCCTTCGTTGTTGCGTGCCGCGAGCATCCGCAAAGGGCAGAGGCGCTGCAGTCGCCAGCCGCATGTGCGCAGGCCCGGGCGAGGAGCGGGCCGGGGCGGTGGCGCGCCCTGATCCTTACGTCGATTGAACGGCTGAGGTCCCGGCGAAGACGGTGTCGACGATGAAGTTCGCGTACGCGGCGTCCAGCGGGCCGCTGCGCAGGAGGAGCCGGTGAAAGAGCGCACCGAAGATCACTTCTAGAACGGCCTCCACGTCCAGGGTCTCCGGTAGCTGCCCGGCCCGCTGAGCCTGCCGCAGCCGTTGCACGATCGGGGCGCGGCGGGGCCTGAAGAAGTGCTCGAGCAGCAGGGGCCCGAGCGCGGGGTCCTGCTGGGCCTCGGCGATCAGCGCGGCGAACGCCGGGCCGGTGTCGGGGCTGGCGTGAAAGCGAATGACGTCGTTGAAGGTGGTGCGCATGTCGGCGACCAGGTCGCCGGTGTCGGGGAATGCCGTAACCGCGGCGGCCTCGTGGTCGAGAGCCTCGAGCAGGACCGCGCCTTTTGAGGGCCACCAGCGGTAGATGGTCGCCTTGCCGACGCCGGCCCGCGCCGCGATCCCCTCGATCGAGAGCCGGGCGTAGCCCTCTTCGCGGCACAGTGCGAGGGCGGCGTCAAGGATCGCGAGCCGCGAGCTCTCACGCCGCCGGGGTGCCGGTGCAACGGTATGCAGGGAGGTCACGAGAGAACCATACCAGACGAGACGATACGGCTCGTCTTGACAGCCAGACCCCTGGCCTTTAGTATGGCGATACGGACCGTCTCGTCTCGAGCGCGTCACAGGAGCCCGTCATGTCAGTCCTTTACCGTTCAGCACAAGCGGATGAGCCCGCAGGTACGCTGCACCTGGTCGAGAACGAGCTCCCGAGCCTGGGCCCGGCCAGGTCCGGGTATCGGTCGAGGCGGCGGGAATCTGTCATTCTGACGCCGCGATGATCAGCGGGCGGCAGCCCGGCGCGACATTCCCGCTGGTCCCTGGTCACGAAATCGCCGGGCGCATCGACGCGATCGGCGACAGTGTTCAGGGCTTCGCTCCAGGCGAGCGGGTTGCGGTGGGCTGGTTCGGCGGGAACTGCGGATACTGCGTGCTCTGCCGGGAAGGCGACTTCATCAACTGCACCCGGCTGCAGGTCCCGGGTTTGTCCTACCCCGGCGGGTATGCCGACGCCGTTGTGGTCCCCGCCACGGCGCTGGCCCGTATTCTTGAGGAGTTCACCGCGCCGGATGCCGCCCCCATGGGCTGCGCCGGCGTAACAGTGTTCAACGCCCTGCGCACCAGCGCCGCCCGGCCCGGCGACCTGGTCGCCATCCTCGGCATCGGCGGCCTCGGCCACCTCGGAGTCCAGTTCGCAGCCAGGCTCGGCTTCGAGACCATCGCCATCGCCCGCAGCGCCGATAAGGAACCCCTGGCCAAGCAGCTGGGAGCCCACCACTACATCGACAACCAGGCCCAGGACACCGCCGCCGCACTGCAGGCCCTCGGCGGGCCAAGGTGGTGCTCGGCACCGTGACCAGCAACGCGGCTATGACCGACACGCTCGGCGGGCTCACCCACCACGGCGAGCTGATCGTCATCGGCGTCAACCCCGAGCCATTCCAGGTCAGCCCGTTCGCACTGATCGGCGGGCACAAGATGTACTTCCACGCCTCGGGCACCTCCCGCGATACCGAGGAAACCCTGCGGTTCGCCGCCCTCACCGGCATCCGCCCCATGATCGAGCAGGCGCCCCTTGCCGACGCGCAACCCGCCTACGAACGGATGCTCACCGGCCAGGCCCGCTTCCGGATGGTCCTGGTCACCACCCACTGAGCAACCTGCCCTGGGCAGGAAAGGAGTCACCGTTGTGTCTGTCGTCCTGATCACCGGCGCCGCCACCGGCATCGGAAACCTAACTGCCCGGGCCCTTGCCGCCGACGGGCACACCGTATACGCGAGCATGCGCAACATCACGGGACGCAACAGCGCTCGCGCTGAGGAACTCCTCGATATTGCGCAGCGCCACGGGGTCGGCCTGCGCGTCGTCGAGCTTGACGTCCAGTCAGCCGATTCCGCCAGCGCGGCAGTGAAGACCATCCTGGAAGAGGCCGGCCACCTCGACGTCGTCATCCACAACGCCGGCCACCTAGCCGTCGGCTACGCCGAAGCCTTCACCCCCGAGGACATCGCCCACCTGTTCGACATCAACGTGCTCGGCGCCCAGCGTGTCAACCGGGCCGTCCTGCCGCACATGCGTGATCGGCGCTCCGGAACCCTGGTCTACGTCGGCAGCACGACCACCCTCGACGTGCCGCCGTTCATGGGCCCGTACGTCGCCTCCAAGTCGGCGTTCGACGTGCTCGCCCAGACTACCCGCTACGAGGTCAGCCAGTTCGGCATCGAGACCACGATCATCATGCCCGGAGCCTTCACCCACGGCACCGAGCATTTCCCCGATGCCAGCCGCGCCAGCGACCCAGCCGTCACACAGGCCTACTCGGCACTAGACCCGATGATCGCCCGCTACGACGAGGCCACCGAAGGGCTGTACGCGCCCGGCGCCGGCGCCAATCCCGCCGCAGTGGCCACCGAGATCAGCCGCATCCTCGCGCTGCCGGCCGGTTCCAGGCCCTACCGCAGCGTCGTCGACTTCACCCAGTCCCACGTCAATGACGTCAACACGGTCAACGAAAAAGAAGCCGACGACTTCGTGACCCGCATGGGCTTCGGCGAACTTCTCACGCTCAAGCGCTGAGACCCGCAGGTCACGAAACATCACGCAAAGCAAAAGGAGCACAATATGTCCCGTACACTCGCCGCCCGGGCTAACACAGGACCCGGCCAGTCTGGGCTGACCGTCGTCGTCACCGGGGCTTCCAGCGGCCTCGGCCTGGTCACCGCCCGCGAACTGGCCCGCGCCGGTGCACGCGTCGTCCTCGCGGTACGCAACACCGAGAAAGGCCAGCGCGCCGCCGCCGGCATTCCCGGTCACACTGAGGTGCGGCCGCTGAATCTGGCCAGCCTCGCCTCGGTGCGAGCGTTCGCCGCCGAGTGGACCGGGCCGCTCGACATCCTGGTCAACAACGCCGGGATCATGGCCGTGCCCCAAGCCCGGACGGCCGACGGCTTCGAGCTCCAGATCGGCACCAACCACCTCGGCCCCTTCCTCCTGACCGACCTGCTGCTGCCGGTCATCACCGACCGGGTGGTCACGGTCTCCTCCCAGCTTCACCGGCGGGGCCGCATCGACCTCGACGACCTTAGCTGGGAGCACCGCCGCTACAACGCGACCGGTGCCTACACCGCCTCCAAGCTGGCCAACGTCCTGTTCACCCTGGAGCTCCAGCGCCGGCTGACCGAAGCCGGCAGCCAGGTGCGGGCCGTGACTGCCCATCCCGGTATCGCCAGGACCAGCCTGGGGAACCAAGCGGACACGGTCTCCAGGGCGATTTACCGGTATCTCGGGTGGCTGTTCAACGACGCCGAGCACGGTGCCCTGCCGACGCTGTACGCAGCCACCCAGGACATACCGGGAGGATCTTACATCGGGCCGGACGGCCTGGGTCACCTTCGCGGCTACCCCGAGGTCCAGCAGCCGTCCAAGCGTGCACAGGACCCCCAGATGGCCCGCCGACTGTGGGACCTGTCAGCCCGGCTTACCGGCGCCGGGCAGGCGGCGCAGGCCGATCAGCCCATTACCGGCCTGCGGTAACCGCCGGCGCCTTCCGCCCGGCCGGGCCGGGGATCGCCGGTCGGCGGATGGCTGGTCCTGCGCGACTGAACGCCAGGCCACTTGAGAAGGGAAGACAGCCATGACGAACCTCGAGGCCGCCGATCATGCCGGCATTTTCACGTCCCACGCCTACCAGGAGCAGATCGTGGACCTCGGCGAGGTCCGCATGAACTATGTAACGACCGGCGCCTCCGATTTGCCCGCGCTGCTGCTCCTTCCGGCCCAGACCGACTCGTGGTGGAGCTACGAGGAAGCCCTGCCGCTGCTGGCCGGGCACTTCCAGGTCTACGCCGTCGACCTGCGCGGCCAGGGGCGTTCGACCTGGACACCTGGTCGCTACACGCTCGACAACATGGGAAACGACCTCGTCCGGTTCATCGACCTGATCATCGGCCGGTCGGCCATCGTGAGCGGCAACTCCTCCGGCGGGGTCCTGGCCGCCTGGCTATCAGCTTTCGCCACGCCCGGCCAGGTGCGCGGGACCGTCCTGGAGGACGCTCCGGTATTCGCTTCCGAGGTCACCCCCTCCTGCGGGCAGTCGATCCGCCAGGGCCTCGGCCCGATGTTCGCCCTGTGGAGCAAATGGCTCGGCGATCAGTGGACGATCGGCGACTGGAAAGGCATGCAAGCCGCGCTGCCGAAAGAAACCCCGCCATGGATGATGACCGCGCTGATCGCGATGAGCATCAAGACCCCTGACGCAGTCCCGTCCAGCTTCGACGAGCCGCCACAGAACATGCGGGAATACGACCCGGAATGGGGGCGGGCCTTCTACGCCGGCACCGCCACCGTCAACTGCGACCACGCTCACATGCTCGCCAGCGCGCGAGCGCCCGTACTGTTCACTCATCATTACCGGGCGATCGACCCCGGTACCGGGACCGTCATGGGCGCCGTCTCCGACCAGCAAGTCGACCGGGCCCGCGAGCTGGTGACCCACGCCGGCCAGCCGTTCGAGATCATGTCGTTTCCCGGCATGGCCCACTCCATGCACGGCCAAGACCCCCAGCTGTTCACCAGGACAGTCGCCAGCTGGTCGCAGACGATCCCTCAAGACCGCTGACGGCCGCGCCTGGACCCCGATCCGGTATCCGCGGGCGGTCTGGGATGACCAGCTGCGGCGCTGGGTGTCCGATGCCGAGGTCGCCGAAGTGCCTTATACCGCGTTCGCGTCGCGCAAGGGCCAGGCGGTGACCGCCCGGCTGATCGTCCGCCGGGTCACAGATCTCAGCCCCGGGGCCGCCGCCGGGCAGGGCGAGCTGTTCCCAGCCTGGCGCTACCACGCGGTCTTCACTGACTCGCCGTTCGTGATGCTCCAGGCCGAGGAGCAGCACCGCGATCACGCCGTCATCGAGCAGGTCTTCGCCGACCAGGCCGACGGGCCTATGGCTCATCTGCCGTCAGGGCACTTTGCGGCGAACGCCGCCTGGCTCACCCTCGCCGCGATGGCCCACAACCTGCTCCGCGCCGCCGGGTGCCTGGCCTCCAGAGCTCATGCCAGGGCCAGGGGCGCGACCATCCGCCGCGACCTGATCGGCGTCGCCGCCCGGATGGCCCGCACCGGCCGCGGCAACCTGACCTTGCACCTTCCGCAGGACTGGCACCGCCAGGCCGAATGGGAGAACCTCTTCACCACCGCCTGCGGCCCGCCCGCCCGCGCGGCCTGACCAGCCCCGACCAGGTCACCGCCCGCCCACAGCCCCAGCCACCCGGCGCCCAGACACCAGCCCCAGATCCCCGGCCCGCGACATCCGGACAAGCCGCAGAACACGCCAGCGGCAGGAAAACCACGGCCCCCGCAAACCCCAGGATCAATTCACCAGACCGCCACCGGGGAAACGATCACCCGAATTCACGCGGTGGATCGAGGTTTAGGTGCTTGACGGGTAATCGTGAAATTAGAACAAAGATCTTTGCATCTTTGCAAAAAGGAGCTGGTGATGAAGCAAATCCTTGAGCCCAGCAGTAGCGGAAGCCGGTGCCGTCGGCGTGACCAATCTTGGCCAGGCGCTGACCTCCGATCACCGCGTGATCACCGGTCCGCGGCGCAACCGGGCTGGTAAGGGGTTGAGGATGGCCCAGCCGGGAGGCTAATTAAATTAGCTTTGGATTAACCAAGTTAGCTTTAACTCAAGTTCGAGGAGACCGAAGATGACCGAGTTCGCTGATATCGAGGGTGGCCGGATTGCCTACGACGTGACCGGGCAGGGTCCGCTGGTCGTGCTGTCGCCCGGCGTCGGCGACCGCCGGCAGGCCTACCGGTTCCTAGCGCCGAAGCTGGCGCAGGCCGGCTACCGGGTCGCGGTCGCGGACCTGCGCGGGCACGGTGAGTCGAGCATGGGCTGGCCGTCGGTCACGGGCAAGGACGTCATCTCCCGCACCGACATCGCCGGGGACCTGATCGCGCTGATCCGCCAGCTGGGCGCCCCCGCTGTGATCGCGGGGCAGTCCATCTCGGGCGGCGCGGCCACCATCGCGGCGGCCACCGAGCCGGAACTGGTCATCGGCATCGTGGAGATCAACCCGTTCACCAGGACCCAGAAGGCCGACCTGGGCGCGCTGCTGAGCAACCGGCGCTACCGCCGGGGAACGGTCCGGATGGGGGAAACGATGATCTTCCGCAGCCTGCGCTCGTGGATGAGCTACCTGGATGCGGCCTACCCGACTAAGCCCGCCGACTACGCCGAGTACATGGCGGCGCTGCGGGCCAAGCTGACCGAGCCGGGCCGGATGGCCGAGTTCCTCAAGACCCTCAAGACCACGCCCGCCGACGCGGAAGCGCAACTGCCGCGCGTCCGGTGCCCGGCCCTGATCATCATGGGCACCGAGGACCCCGACTTCCCCGACCCCCGGGCCGAGGGCGAAGCGGTCGCCGCGGACATGCCCGCCGGGCTGGCCACGGTGGCGACGATCGACGGTGCCGGGCACTACCCGCACGCGCAGTACCCGGATCAGGTCGCCGCGCTGGCGATCCCGTTCCTGGCAAAATACGCCCATGCCTGACGCCAGCATCGCCTGCACCACGGGGAGCACCCTGGTGCCTAGAGCGGGGCTGAGCAGCCAGGATGTGGTCGCCGCGGCGGCTGAGCTGGCCGATGAGGCCGGCTACCAGCAGCTGAGCATGGGGCTGGTCGCCCAGCGGCTCGGCATCCGCACGCCGTCGCTGTACAGGCACGTCGGGGACCGGAGGTGAGTGATGCTGTCCGGTGCCACGATGACATCCGCGCGGTCCGGCGCGAGCGGCTCGCTGCCGAGATCCCCGATGAGAGCCGCTGTAGGCTGCCGCCATGAGCACGCGCGAGGATTACCCGGCCGGGGTGCCGTGCTGGGTTGACACCAGCCAGCCCGACCCCGCCGGCGCGGCCCGGTTCTACTCCGGGCTGTTCGGGTGGCAGACCGAGGACGCGATGCCCGCCGACGCGGGAGCTCACTACTACATGGCCCGCATCGACGGCCGGGACGTGGCCGCGATCTCCTCGCCGCCTCCCGGCGCACCGCCGCAGGCGGTGTGGAACACCTACATCCGCGTCGAGTCCGCTGACGACGCCGCAGCCCGGGTGCGCGAGGCGGGCGGGCGGGTGCTCTCCGAGCCCTTCGACGTGTCTGGCGCGGGGCGGATGGGCGTGTTCGCCGATCCCGAGGGCGCGGTCTTTTGCGTGTGGCAGCCCGGATCGCACCGCGGCTCGGCGGCGGTCAACGAGCATGGCGCGGTGAACTTCAACAACCTGCACACCGACGATGTCGAGGCCGCACGGGCCTTCTACGGCGCCGTGTTCGGCTGGACGACAATCGACGCCGGCTCGCCGATGTGGGCTCTGCCGGGCTACGGCGACCATCTCGAGGAGCTCAACCCCGGCCTGCGCGCGGGGATGAAGCAGATGGGCGCACCCGAAGGCTTCGAGAACGTCGTGGCGACGATCTTGCCCCGCGAGGGTGGCCCAGCGCGCTGGAGCGTGACCTTCGCCGTCGACGACGTGGACGCGATCGCTGCGCGAGCGCGCGAGCTCGGAGGCTCGGTCCTCGCCGAGCCGCAAAATGCGCCGTGGGTGCGATTCGCCGTCCTTGCCGATCCGGCTGGCGCGTCCTTCACCGCCAGCCAGTTCGTGGCGGAGAACCGCTAGACGAGTCCGCTTTCGGGATCGCCGTTGGGTACTGCGCATCCCAGGTTGCTTCCTGTCGTCCGATGGCTGCGACAGCAGGTGGCTCGGCCGGCTTGGGCGTCGTCCGAGGTCCTGGCGGCTGACGGCACGCTGAACCCCCCATTCTGAGCGGCGACCCGGAAGAGTCCAGCTGGCGGCGATCTCGTCCAGAACGGCGGCACTGCGCGTCCTTTTCGCCTGCGCGGAGCGACGTGTCGCAGTGCAGGTGGTCGTCGCCGACGTCGAGGCCGCCCGGGCAGCTCATCGCCAACGGTGTGCAGGCCAGCGAGGTGGACGTCCAGCCCTGGGGCTCGTTCGTGTATTTCAGCGACCCGGACGGCAACACCTGGGCGCTGCAGCAGTTGCCGCCCCGGCCGTAGCGCGCCTGTTCCCCCGCGCCGCCGGTCAGCTGATGGTCCAGCGGCGCTCCCCGCGAAGCGGCTCCGGCCCAGCCCGCACGATTCGGGCATCCAGGTGCACCAGCGGCCGCGTCAGGCCTATTCGCAGGTGACAGGCAGGGGGGCCAAGCATGGCCGGTGCCCTCGAGCACCTGGCGTCCGGTGAGCGGTCCTTCGCCGGGAGCGGTCCTCATAGCGGCGGTGTGGCGGGCGTTCGCTTCCGCGCCGCTGCTCACGCGTGGTCACGGCCCCGGCAGCCGTTGCTGGCATCGGGTTGGGACGCAATGTCTGCTTGAGTGTGCTAGTTTTAGCTTATGCAAGCAAGGAGCGGCGCTGGTGAGCGGGCCCGGACATTCACCGAGCAGGCCCGCCGGGCGCAGATCGTGTCCGCGGCGATCATCACCATTGCCGACGTGGGGTACCGCAACGCATCGTTCACGCAGATCGCCAAGCGGGCCGGGCTGTCCAGCACGGGGCTGATCTCCTATCACTTCGCCGGGAAGGACGAGCTGATCGGCGAGGTGGTGCGGAGCGTCCTGGCTGAGCTCGGTGCTTGCATGGCCCGCCGGATGCAGGGCGCGGGCAGCGCGGCCGCGGCGCTGCGGGCCTATATCGAGGGCAACATCGAGTTCATCGACGGCCACCGGGAGCAGATGAAAGCACTGACCGACATCTTCCTCGGTGGCGGCTTCCGCTATGACCCCGGCAGTGAGCAGGCAGCCGTGTCGCCGCTGGAGGACATCTTCCGGGCCGGCCAAGCGGCCGGAGATTTCCGCACCTTTGACCCGGCGGTGATGGCCACCCTGGTGCAGCGCGCCGTCGATGGGCTGCCGTTCCTGCTCGGCATGCGGCCCGGCTTGGACGTGGAAGCCTACCGGCGCGAGGTGGTCACCGTGTTCGACCTGGCAACCAGGGCACAGCGGTGACGGCGTCGCCCCGCCCGCCGCGGCCCGGGCCGACCGCGCCCACGACCCCTGCAAGCGCTAACGGCCTGGCCAGCGCGGGAACCGCGTGCGCCACCCCGCCGCAGGACACCGGCTCACATGGAGCGGCCCGGCCCCCCATCTTGGCCGGCAGCTGGCGGGCCTGGGGTTTGACATCGGCGCGCCGATCGCCGTCTATTACCTGCTGCACGGGGTTGGGGTGTCCAGCCTGGCCGCCCTCGCCGCCGGGGCGGTCCTGCCCGCCCTCAGCGCGATCTGGGCGCTGGCCGTCAAGCGCCGCGCCGACTCCGTAGCCCTGATCGTGCTGGCCACCATGGTGATCTCCATCACCGTGTCAGTCTTCACCCATGACCCCCGGTTCCTGCTGGCCAAGGACGGGCTGATCACCGGCCTATGGGGACTGTGGTTCCTGGCCAGCGTGCGCGCCCGCCGCCCAGCAGCGTATCTGTTCGCCCGCCCGCTGCTGGAAGGCCGGAGAATGTACGCCGCCCGTGACTGGGAGGCGCTGTGGCACGCGAAACCCGGTTTCCGGCGGATCTGGCGTGTCTCCAGCGTGATCTGGGCGGCCGGAATGCTCACCGACGCCGCCGCCCGGGTGGTGATGTCCTACACCCTTCCCGTCTCGGTCGTGCCCGGCCTGGGCGGGGCGCTGTGGCCGGTGACATTCGTCATCCTGCAGATCGTCACCAACATCTACTACCACTACGCTGGCCTGAACCACATGCTCGGGGCCCGCTGGCTGAACCGGCCCAGCCGGCCAGCCCCGGCCAGCCAGTAACCCTTCCCGGCTCGGTCGCCGCCGAGTGCAGAATGCCCTCATCTGTGCCGCCGTCGCCCTGCCCGCACTCATTCGCACAGCCTCCCGAACGCCGGGTCGGGCGTGTTGGCCCGAGGCCTGACGCACAAGCTTGTCCACGACCTGTGGTTGCTCGAATTGTGCCGCATCCGGAGGTCCGGCGCCGATGAGTTCGGTCTGGTGACGCGGTCACAGCAGGATCAGCCGGAGTGTGCGAGTTAGGTACTTCCCCGGCTTGCCGGTGTTGCGGCCACCCGCAGCGCATCAGCGAAGGAGCGTCTGACATGCGAAGCGTGGTTCTGATGATGGGTGTGTCAGTCGACGGGTACGTCACAGGACCCCACGGACACGCCGGTGCGCTCCCCGAGCCTGGCGAGCTGAGGGGTTGGAAGCTCGATCGGATCCGCCGGGCCGGGACGCACATCATGGGCCGGGTGACTTACCGGGAGATGGCGGGACACTGGCCAGCCTCCACCGCGCCTTAGTGGTTAGCCATCGCTGGGCAGCGGTGGTTCGGGAGGGTCGGTAGGTCCTTCCTCGGCGCTAGGCCGCCTCCGTAGCTCGGCCCACAGGCTATCGAGCTGGGCTTTCTTGACCAGCGTCCGCTCAATCCATCGCTCGGCCTCCTTAGCGAGGTGCCCTCTGCTGAGTAGACGTCGCCGTCAATCACCGCGCCTGCCAGGTACTACCGGGCAGCGCCAGCGACATAGACAGCGCCGCCTGGTGCGCGGGGCAAGCGGGAGGGTGACAATCTTGCCGGCCTTGCGGGGTGACCACCAGGGTGCGATGGCCGCGTTCGATGCCCAGCGCCTCGATGTCCGCGCCGGTGGCCTCGGAGACCCGCAACCCGTTAAGCGCCAGTAGCGAGATCAGCGCATGCTCCGCAGGCAGCCCCAGCCCTGCGGCGACCAGCAGAGCACCGAGCTCATGCGATCCAGGCCAGTGGGGTGCGACTAGTAGCCCAAGCGTGGCGGCGGACATGCGCGGCCGGGAAGTGGTCGGCGACCGGCACAGCCGGCGGGTGATAGCGGCGCGGGCCCGGCCGCGGGCTTCCAGATCCCGGGCGAAGCACTCGATGTCCGCGTGGCGGGCGCCGAACAGGCGGACCTGGTGATGCTGGCACCAGCTGGCGTACTGGCGCAGGGTCCAGCTCGTAAGCCTGCCGGGTCAGGCCCGCTATACCCGGCGAGAAATCCGGCTAATGTCAGCCGCTCGGTGTTGCTGAACACCGGCGCGACCGGGACGAGGGCAGCGGATGAGATCGTGGCGGCCATCTGGCACCTCCGGGGACTCGGGCTGAGGCCCCGCAAGCTGGGCCAGCCGAGGCCCCAGCGACACGATGAGACCTTCACCGTAAGCCGACCACCGCGGTAACACCAGGTCACAGTGTCGGTGCACCGCAACAGTCAGCTCACGGCACCGGAGCGCTGAATCCTTGCTTCTCTCCGCGGGGCGGACGCCATCGCCGCATTGAGTACAGATCAGCCCCTTGGGGGCGCCTTCAGCGTCGCCGCGCGGAGCCGTGCGGTACCCACCGGGGCTGATCCCGACGCGGGCTCGCTCGATCGCGGACGCTCCGGCAGTCACCGGGGGGTGCCTAGCGCGATCACGGTCATGCGCACTCGGCCGTCCCGATAGGCGATCAGCCAGCGACACGTCGAACAACGAGTCGTACCGGTGCGATCAGCCTTGTGTCGCAAGGTCAGCGGGGACGCAACCGTGACGGCAACCTATTCGCTGGGGCCCGCGGCCCTGCGTTTGTAAACTGCACGAAAGATGAACCCGATAGCGGCCGCGATGGCGGCCACCACGATCCCGCCGATGATCGAGGCGACCGCCGAGGCTCCGGTCGCGAAGGCAATGACGAAGTAGATCACTCCGGCGCCGAGGCCCGGGATCACAACACTGGTCATGGAGGTATTGATCTTCATGGCGTTAGCTCCTTCTGGCTGCGCGCGCTATATAGCCACTGCATGCAGGCTACTGTGCATGATCACTGCAAAGGGGATGACGGGTCGCGCGTTCACCGGCTCGAACACCAGCACAGTCCGCAACCCGTACGCCGTGCTGGCCGCACGGCTCTCGCCCGCCGAACTCCCCCAGCCACCCGCGCGCGCCCGCCGAGGCCTCCATGGAGGGGTACCTGCGACGAGCCGACCAGGCGACGCCAGGACGCCCGCGGCTCCGACCCGGGCGCTGCCCGTCCTGCCACCAGCTCGCCGCGGGCACTGCCCCGGCGCAGCCAAGCACCGACTGCGGTGACCGCCCGCCCACCAGGCACGCCCAGCCCGCCCGGGGATGGCAGCTCAGCCCGGGCGCGGCCGCCGAGAACGGCCTGCGACACCGGTAGCGGTCAGGCCCCGTGGTCAGTATGAGACGACCGGTCGGTGCGGATCTGCTTGCCGCGCCTGCCGATCCAGGTTATGACGGCCGCCCTGCCGCAGGTGCCAGCCGATTACCCCATGGGCGAGATCCTCCAAACGCCATCCGTTTTCCTCATCACCGTTGGTCACCGCCAAGCGGGCGCCCGACCGGCGAGCCCCAGACAGATCAACGTGATACACGGGTGATCATTGCCACTTTTCGCCCTGACGACTGAGTAATGATCACCCGTGTATCAGCGCGTTATACGGCCCGGAGGGCTCGGTGATCTTCGATCACCCGCATAACGCCGACTCGGCGCGCATCACATTCCTGCCGGTCGGTTGCCTGGCGGCACCTCCGATTACCCAGTTATGTGCCTGCGTTATGTGTCTGGCTGGGCTCCGGATCTGGCCATCGGGCTTGGCGCGGACGACGATCTTACCCGAGTTGGGCCACGGCGTAGCACTTATTGATCTTCCGGTTCGCTGACCTGCGGGTTTGCTGCTTTGCGGTGCCAAACTGCGCACTAATTCCTGGTTGAAGATGGGGTCGCATCCGAGGTCGCGCATGCGGCGTGCGCCCACTGAGGATAACGAAGGTGCAGGTCAGATCTTCCCTTAGCGCAGGTCGCGCGGCGTCGGGCTTCTCAACTGTCCATCGCCGCCGACGTGCGCACTAATGTGGCCCAACTCGGGTCTTATGCTCCGCCGCCGGTGATCAGCTGATCCAGGGCGCCGTTCAGGGCCATGTGGCAATCGGCGATCAGTCACGCCGCCGGCGGCAGCTTCTGCCCAGCCAGCCGGGCCAGTCCCGGGCTCCTGCACAGCTCGTGCTGGCGGGTCCGGCCACGGCGAGCGCGGCATGGACCATACCCCCTATACACGGGCGTGGGCCTGATTCCATTTACGGGTAGTCGAGGGATGGGCCACCGGAGGGGGGCCATGGAGCCGCCGTCACCGCGAGATGCCGTGGTTCAGGCTGCGTGGGCTGCTCACCGCCCCTACCTGCTGGCGGTCGCCGCGGGGATGGTGAAGCGGCACGACGACGCGGAGGACGTGTACAGGAGGCGTTCGCCCGCCTGGCGGCTTCCGGTGCCATCGAGGACGTGCGGGGATGGCTGGGTGGTGGTCACCCGCCGGCTGTGCCTCGACCGGCTTGACCTGGCGGAGAGCAGGCGTACAACCGCCACTGCCGAACCACACGAGGCGCCTCGGGGCGTCCCGGACCTGGCGGACCGCATGCTGGTCCACGACGAGGTGCGCCAGGCGCCGTCGGTCGTGATCGACCGGCTCTCGCCCACGGAGCGGACCTCGTTCATCCTCCACGACATCTTCGGCTTCCCCTCGACGCCGTGGCCGGGCTCGTCGAGCACCCCAGCGGCGTGCCGGCAGCTGGCCCGACGCGCTCGCCCGTCGGTCGCGACCGGCTCCTCCCACGCCGAGCTCGCGCGGCTGGAGGTATCACGTTCGGGTTCTATGAATGGCGGAAAGCGCCGGAATCGGCAAGAGCGAAAAGGCGCGGGGAACTCGGCTTGATGGTGCAGAGTGGTTCTGGCTTAACCAATACCTGCCCGAGGTCCTCGACACCGAGGCGCACCAGTCCCGTCCCCCGGAGACGCTGTCCGACGGGCTTGGCGGACCGGTCGCCGCCCAGCGGTCCGCCGGGACGACGGTGCTGGTCGAGCCGTCCAGCCACTTTTCCGGTCATCGCCGGGCCTGCGTCGCCGACCGGACGGCAACTGGATCGTGGTCGCGAGCAAAGAGGCCGGGTGCTCATGCGGTGCGGAGTGCTTCGGTTGGGGACAGGCGGGCGGCGCGCATCGCGGGGTAGAGGCCGGCGATGACGCCGATGGCCAGGGCGGCGGTGATGCCGCCGTAGAGGGCCTGCGGCGGGATGAGCAGCGAGCTGTGCTGGGTGAGGGCGTAGGCCGACGTGGCTGCAGTGCCGATCACGGTGCCCGCAAGACCGCCCAGGGTGGACAGGAGAAAGGCCTCGGTGAGGAACTGCTCGGCGATGTGGCGGCGGGTGGCGCCCAGGGCTCGGCGCAGGCCGATTTCCGGGCGGCGCTCCAGGACGGAGATGACCATGACGTTGGCGATGCCGACGCCGCCGACGAGCAGTGCGATGGCTCCCAGGCCAAGGAACAGGCCGTTGTAGGCGCCCTTGGCGGCGATCTCGGCCTGCAGGATCTCAGTGGGGTAGGACACCGCCGCGTCGGAGGGGTTCTGCGGGTCTACGGTGGCGGGCAGCACCGCGGCTACGGCGCTGACCTGGGCGGGGTCAGCGCGGACAAACATCTCGGTGGGATGGCCGTCGAACGCGAAGTACTGCTCGGCGGCCGGGAACCCGATGAATGCCATCGCGTCCAACGGGGACTGCAGCGGCACGTTGCCCAGGATGCCCACCACGGTGAACCAGTGGCCGCCGATCCACACCTGGACCGGATAAGCGAGATTGTGGATGCCCAGCAGCGCGGCCGCCTCACTGCCCAGGACCACGGCCGGGTAGCGGGCGGTGGCCGGGTTGAGGAACCTGCCGTGGGTCATCCGGGCGCCCACGGTGGCCGGCAACGCCGGGCTAGCGGCGGTCACCACGATTCCGCTGGTGTTGATCGCCGGGACATACGGGGAGCGGTACACGTTCACCCCGGAGATCTCGCCGATCGACGCGACTGAGGTCACCGGCCCGATCCGCGCTGCCATGCCCTGCGCCGTGGTCGGCAGCTCGGCCTGCTGCCCCGGTAGGGCCGAGGAGGGCTGCACGGTGGCCAGGTTCCCCAGCGCCCCGAGCTGGGCCAGCAGGCTGGCCTTGGAGGTCTGCGAGATCCCCAGCACCCCGACGATGGCCGCGATCCCGATGCTGATCCCCAGCGCCGACAGCGCGGCCCGCGCCCGCCGGCTGCGCAGCCCGAGGCTGCCGACCCGCAGCAGGTCCGGGCCGGTCAGCCGCGACCCGGCGGCGGTGCTGTTACGAGCCCGCCGGGATGCCACGAGGGGTCGCTGGTCACGAACCGGTGCGCGTGTCACGGATGATCCTCCCGTCGCGGATCTCGATGCGCCGCGGCATCGACGCGGCAACCTCCAGGTCGTGGGTGATCACCACGATCGTGGTCCCGTCGGCGTGCAACTCGCGCAGCAGCTCCAGGATCGACGCGCCAGTCACGGTGTCCAGGTTGCCGGTCGGCTCGTCGGCCATCACCAGGGCGGGCCGGCCAGCCAGCGCGCGGGCGATCGCGGTGCGCTGCTGTTCCCCTCCCGACAGCTGGTTCGGCCGGTGCCGCAGCCGGTGGCTGAGCCCGACCCGCTCCAGCGCCGCCCGGGCCAGCTCGCGCCGCCCGGCGGCCGTCCCGCCCCGGTACAGCAACCCGTTAGCGACGTTGTCCAGCACGCTGAGCCCGTCGAGCAGGAAGAACTGCTGGAACACGAACCCCAGCCGCCGCGACCGCAGCCCCGACAGCTGGTTGTCGGTCATGGCCGAGGTGTCCTCCCCGGCGATCGCCACCACGCCGCGGGTGGGCCGTTCCAGTGTTCCCATCACGTGCAGCAGCGTGCTCTTGCCCGACCCGGACGGGCCTGCGATCGCCGCCAGCTCGCCCGCGCCGACTCGCAGGCAGACCCCGGCCAGCGCCACCACCGGCGGATCACCGGGATACTCCTTCACCACGTCAATCAGCTCAAGAACCGGCGCCGGCCCGGCAGCGGGCCCGCGGGCCGGGAAACGCGGACAGCCTGCGTCACGATGACGGCACCTCCACCCGCATCCCCGCCGCCAGGCCCGGCGCGGACACCTGCACCATCGTGTCGGAGTACAGCCCCGTGGTGACCCCGACCAGGTGACTGGCACCGCCGGACACCACATCCACGCCGAACCCGCCTCCCTGCAGCGCCAGCAGCGCGTTGACCGGCACCGCCAGCACGTTATCGGCCCGCTGCGAGGTGATGTTCACATTCACCGGCGCCTGATCCAGCGCCACCCCCGGCGGCGCCGAGTCCAGCGAGATGGTGACCGTGACGGCCGGGGAGGAGTTGCTGCCCCCGGCGCCGCTGCTGCCGGCCGACGAGCACGGTGACTGGCCGGCCGACCCGCTGCTGCTGCTGCTGCTGCCGCTGGCGGTGCCCGTGCCGCCGCCCCGGGCACGTCGCCATGGCGCCCACGCTTTGCACGTGCCCGCGAACGGTCGAGGTGCCGTCAGGCAGCGTCACCGACACCGCCTCACCCGGCTTCACCAGGTACTCCTGCGTCACGTCCAGCGAAACGGTCACCACGGGGGTGGTACCGGTCGCCGCAAGCACCGTCCCGCCCCCGCCAGCCCCGCCCCCGCCAGCCCCGCCCCCGGCGGCGCCGCCGACCGGCGAGCCGACCGTCGGCGTCACCGAGGTGACCCGGATCGGCCCGGGCTCGAACACCACCTCACCCAGCAGGATCTCGCCGGTCGCCTGCAGGCCTCGCGCCTTCTGCCAGCGTTGCACCGCCGCGGCCGTGGCCGGCGAGTAGTGGCTGCTCTGCGCCAGGCCCTCGCCGTAACCCAGCACTATCAGGTCCCGGGTCAGCTCGCCGCACGTCCGGGCCGGCGGGCATGCCGACGTAGAACGCCCGGTACGCGGCGACCGGGCCGTACAGCAGCGGCACTGGCTTCCCGCTGACCGAGTAAACCCGGTGATCCTCCCGGATCACCGTGCCTTCCGCCGGCAGCCAGGTATACGTCGTGCCCGGGCTGACCGCCGTCTCCTGCAACGACTCCAGAGTGGCCTGGTCACTTTGCAACTTGACCTGATCTGCCCCGACCTTGCCCTCGGCCTGGTCATCACCGGTCTTCGCGGCCACCTCCGCCGCCGTCAGCTGCTGCTCGGCCTGGCTCAGCGCCGCCTCGTCCGCGGTGACCTGGTGGGTGTCCGTGCCGCACCCCGATGACGACGCCCCCGCTCCGGCGCAGGCCTTTTTCTCCGCAGCCTCGATCCGACCTCAGAGTCGGACTTGTCCTTGCTGACGTCCGTCTGATCGGCCGACACCGACTGGCTCCCCGACGCCGATGCATCCGACGCCGCCTGCTTATCCGCCGACAGGGCCTGCTCATCCTGGGCCACCGCCTGCTGCATCTGGGCTACCTGCGACGCGCTCGCCCCTGACGGCGCCGACACGGTATACGAACCGCCATACCCCAGCGACCCGCCCTCCTGCACCGTGTTGACCAGGTTAGTCCGCACCACCGCCGCCGTCGCGACCGAGCCGCCCCCGCCGCGCGCCGCCGCGTCGCCGGCGCCGCCAGCCGCCAGCGCCACCCCGGCACCCGCGCCGCCCGCCACCACAGCACCAGCCGCAAACACCACGACCGGCCTCGACAGCACCCGCCGGGCCGACAGCACCCGCCGAGCCGACAGCGCCAGCCGGGCCAGGAACTCAGCCATTAGCGCCCGGCCCGCCGCCCGGGAAGTCCTGCACGATCGAGCCCGGCGTAGTGCTCGGGCCGCCCAAGCCCTGCACGCCGACTTTCTCGGCGCACAGCTTCATGGCGTTCTGCAAGGCCGGATTGCCCGGGTTCAGGTCGCCCCCGTTGGATTGGAAATGGTTCGAGGATTCCTTCAGGTCGGGGAAGTCCGGGATCCCGTTCGCCCGCACGCACGCGGAGAACTTATCCAGCGTGGCCTGGTCCGGCGTCTTCCCCGAAGCCGACCCGGGGCCCGCTAGCTCCTTGGAAGCATCGTTCAGGAGGGTTGCGCAGTGCACGCCAGGCCCTCCGGAGGGGTCCTGCCCGTTCGTCCCGTAGATCCCGCCGGGGACCGAAGGCGGCATGGTGATATGGATCACCTTGTTGGCGTCGATCGTCGGGTCGGCCTGGCTGGGATCGCCGTGGCTGCGCATGCACGCGGCCCACTGGTCTAGCAGCTGGGTCACGTTGCCGTCCGATGCGGAGGCCGCCGAGTTCCTGCCGCCGTTGCTCGCCGAGCTCGCGGAGCCACTGCCGCTGCTCTGCCCTAGGCTGGCGACGTGCGGGGTGCCGGAGCCGCCGCCGCACGCGACCGTCAGCACAGCGGTGCCCGCCACGATGCCCAGCAGCCCGGTACGTCGCAACCACATACGCCGCAGTTCCCGGCGTCCGCCGCTAACGTCATCCATCGTGGCTTCTCCTCACTTATCTCGACATTTCCGTCATGCCAATAGCACGATGTCGCCCGCTCTTGCCGCTGATGCGCTGGCCTGGGCGACGTCACCCGGATCTCGGCAGCGACCCCGGCAGGGTCAGCCCCGAACTCGGCCCGGTGACCCGGACGAGCGGTAGCTCGCGAAATCCGCCGGGGATGGGCACGGTGAGCCTGGCCAGGTTCTGCCTGGTCGGCGGGAGCCAGGTGATGTCCGCCGTCTGCCCCGGGCCTGGCTGGCCGGGGACCGGCCGGGTGATCACGCGCACCGGCAGGTACGTGCGCGGGCTGACCCAGATCGTCTCGGAGAGCAGGCTGCCCGGGGGGCTGGTCAGCTTGATGGCCTCGATCCCGTCGACGCGCTGCCGGCCAGCCTCGGCCAGCGATCCGTGCGAGACCGCGTTCCGCAGGAATCCGGGCACAGTCACAGGCGAGCCTGACCGCAGGCCAGGGCCGAGCCCTAGGCGCGACGGGGGCAGCGGAGCCCCTTGGGCCGCTGGAGCCCCTTGGGCCGCTCCGGCCTGCCGGGCCCATGCCCTCGTCGTGTAGCTGACGACGGTATAGACAGATGAGGCGCCCACGCCTTCGTCATATACGGGACGCCCGGCCGCCGAGTACGTCACCGCGCGCCACTGGCTGCCGAAAGACCACTCCTCGGCGGTTGTCCCGCCGCCGGATGTCGCAGCGGCGCGGGTCGTGACCGTCATATGCGCGATCTCGCCGGGCTCGGCCGCCCTCAGCGCGCTGTTGACCTGCTTCACCACATAAGCGGTATTGACCGTCGGCGTCTCGGTGCCGCCGTGCCGGGCACCAGGCATTACGACCGCCACCATGGCCACGGCACCTGCGGCCAGCGCTGCCACTCCGGCCACCGAGCGCAGCACCAGCCGGCGACGGGATGTCACAGTCCCTCGCGCACGGCCTGTGGTGATGGCCGATCCGAGCTCGCGTCCCCGGCCGACCGTCGTTCCGGCACACCGACCCGGCTCTTCTTCGGACATGCTCGTGCCGAGCGCAGCGTAGATGCGTCCGAGCGTGGCGTCATCGTCGACCACGTTGTCCAGCGCGACCAGCACGTCGGCCATGCCACGACCAACGGCGGCGTCCGCGGCCTCTCTGCTGGCCCGGCCGCCGAAAGGATCCCGCAGCCGCCTGATCATCGCCTCTGCTCCTGTCCGTAGAACTTGCCGAGGTTCTTACGGGCCTTGGCGTAGCTCTGCCTTGCTGACTCCGGGCTGATCCCCAGCTCACGAGCGATCTCGGTGGCGCCGAAGCCATCGATGATCCACGCCATGACCTGGCGCTGTCTGGGCGGCAGTGCCTGCAGTGCCGCGAGTACCCGCCGGGCTTCTTCGGACAGCTCCACGGCCAAGGCCGTGGATATCGGCATCGGCGCGTCCGGCAGCGTGGCTTGCGGCGTCTCCCGGCGGGCAGCCTGCCGGGCAGCGGTCAGCTCGTTCACGGCCACGCGCCGGATCCACGCGCGCGGCGCCCGGATCGCATCCCAGCTCTCAAAGGCCTTGAAGAACGTGGCCTGCGCGATCTCCGCGGCCTCGTCGCCACCTGCGCCGATTGCCATTACGAACCTGATCAGCTTCTTGTACTCGGCGCGGAAGAACTGGGCGAACGCGACGTTCCGCAGCTCGTCGGAGCCTGCAGGCAATGCCCCGGCCTCACGGCCGCCAGTCACGGTCACCACTTTGCCTCCGCATCCGCCCCGCACGGCCGGGGCATGGGAAGCTATCCCGCCGGACGCGACTGCGCCTGCGCGGCAGGGAGGGCCTGGCCGTCAGATGCCAGCAGGCCCCTGATGCCGTGCCCCTGTACACGAGCCGCCATGCGCCGGACGCCTTCTGGCCCACGGGCCATCGCGCCCCCGCTCGGCTCGGGCAGCACATCTGTGCCCCACATGGCATCGATCCTCGGCACACAGACCGCATAAACGACTGGTTCCTTACTTGACTCGGGGGACATGCGCTCTCAGCGGCGCGTGTCCCCTTAATAGAGCGGCAAGCGGCCCCGAACGTGACCTCGCCTGGAAAACTGCTGTTCCCTTAGCCGCCCGGATCGGTGGATGTCAAGTGGTTCCGCGGGCCCTCTTGCCCGCTGGCACCTGAGCTATTCCAATGGCGTGCTGACGCCCTTCGGGCTGAGATGGCCCGCCGGTGTCGGCGAGGTGTGATGGGCTAGGCCTGCCGCTTCCTTCCGGAAGCCGATCTCGAAGGAGACTTTCATGCCTACTCGCGATACTCCGTGGCCCGCGGGCACTCCGTGCTGGGTGGACTGTCAGGTCGACGACATGCAGGCTGCCCGTGAGTTCTACTCCCAGTTGTTCGGCTGGGACATCCAGGACAGCCTGCCCGAGGCCGGCGGCTACCTGATGGCATTGCTGGACGGCAAGCCCGCCGCGGGGATCGGGCCCAAGCCCCAGCCGATGCCGAGCGTGTGGACCACTTACATCGCCGCCGATGACGCCGACGCGGTCGCCGCGAAGATCACCGCGGCCGGAGGGCAGCTGCTAATGGCCCCATTCGACGTGATGACCGCCGGGCGGATGACCGTTTTCGCCGACCCGTCCGGCGCAGCCGCCGGGCTATGGCAGGCCAAGGACCACAAGGGGGCCGGCGTGTACAACCAGCCCGGCGCCTACTGCTGGAACGAGCTGCATACCCGCGGCTACGAGGCGGCCAGGGACTTCTGCGCTGAGGTGTTCGGATACTCCTACACCCCGATGTCCGCCTCGGGCCAGGACGAGGGGTACGTCACTTTCGCCGTGCCCGGCAGCGCAGAACCCGCGGGAGGCATCGCCGACGACACGCGCATGGGCGTTCCCGAGGACGTCCCGCCGCACTGGCTGGCCTGGTTCGCCGTACAGGACACCGACACGGCAGCGGCCACGGTCACCAGCCTCGGTGGCCAGGTCATCATGCCGCCAGGTGACAGCCCCGTCGGCCGCATGGCCGTCGTCACCGGCGCTCAGGGCGAGACCTTCGGCATCATCACCACCCCCGCCACCTGACCGCCGCCAGTCCCGGGAACATCAGGCTCGGGACATTCCCGGAACCCGCCATCGGCGCGCCCCGGCCGCGGCCGTCCCGGTACGGCGTCCCGCACGGAGGCCGCCGCGCGCCGCTGACCGGGAACCTGTGGTGGCCCCTGCCTCTCGCCTCCGGAATCCAAGGAATGCGGTCATCGCAGAGATGCCTGCTGAGGACGCCGGTTTCCTTCTTTACCTGGACGGCGGACTTCCCGCGCCCGCAAAGCCCGCGGGTGCTGAGCAGCTGAGGGCATCGCCGACGACCGGGGCGGCGGTCGGCCGCTCCCGGCAGTGGTCAGCGCCGACCGCAGAGCTGCCCAGACCGCTGGAGGCTTATTGGCCGCCGCAGCCAGTGCTAGGGCAGTCCCAGCGGCACCCGCGTGGCGGGAACCGGCGTCGCCGAACTGCACCGGTCTTATCCACCAGGCATCCCGGTCACAGAACAACTATTTGGCGCGGGATCGGCTAGCAAGCCGAAAAACAAGATCACCGCGCCGATCGGCGGCTCGGGCTCGTCAAGCTTGCCCATGTCTTCGTCACTAATAGTGTCCTGCCCGCCGTGGTCACGCGCCGGCCAGGCGGAGCACCTCGGTGACCACGTCGCTGAGCGGCCTGGTGGTCGTGATCTCGTGATCGGCTGCTGTGCGCAGCAGCGGCTCGACCAGCCGCAGGTCATCCAGGACGCGCTCCAGCTCACCAGGTGACTTGCCGAACTGGTTACTGGTCCTGGACGCCAGGCGCCCGGCCAGAACCTCGGCGGAGGCGCTGAGCAGGATGATCAGATCGAAGCGCGGATGGAACCGGACCTGATTCTCCTCACAGCCGGCGAGGAACAGCACTTCGGCGTCTTCGGTGTCCAGGAGCTCTCCGATGGCGTTCTCGCGCCACCGCTGGCGGCCGTCCGGCAACGGCTCGCACCATCCGTCGTCGGTGTCGATGGCCTTGTACCCGCGGGCGGCCAGCGCCTGGATAACGCTGGACTTGCCGGTCCCCGACATCCCGGTCAACCAGCACCCGCCTCACGACCCGCGAACCTACCGGCCCCGGCCATGGCCCTCCAAGGCAGCCCGGAACGGAACTCCTTAACAACCGCCGACATAGAAGGGAGCCATGAGCGCGCAGTGCCACGAGCTCGTAAACGGTGGTCCAGGGAGGATAAGCGGCTCCTGGTTCTCCGGTAAGGCGCGAGCGGTCACCGGTAGCGTGGTGAAGAGCGGTTCAGCCGATCGGAGGCGCAGATGACACAGGCATTCGCAGGAGGGGATGGCCGTGTGCTCGGCAGGGGCCTGCTCACCCTCGCTAACGTGATCACCGCAGCGGCGCCCCTCGCCGCGGACTGGAATGACTCACACATTTTAAACGAGCGCTGGCCGTCGCATGCCCGGTTCCACGGCGTGACCGCGCTGGCGATGTCCACCACGCTGTCGTGTGCCAACATCTGGTCGATATGGTCCGGCGGCCCGGTTCTTCGCGGCAGCAGTTCCGGTGGCTTACTGGGCGCCATTCTTCCTGGCGCCGCTGGTCCCCGGCACGGCAGTCAATGACCTGCCGCACCCGGTCCAGCGACTGGCAGGCGTGCCGATCAGCCTGCTGGGTGCGGCGGCTACCACCGCGACGGCCGCTGCCGGCTGGCTCACCGACCGCCGTGCTGCCCGCCTGCTGGCTGAATGACCACCTGTCACCAACCATGCGGTGCCGGCCAGACACCGCACCTGGCAGCTGAACCTGAGGGCGGCAGAAGCGGACGATGCTGGGGACGTCGGTGCGAGGTCGCTGACCGGTCGCTGACAGACGGGCAAGCGGGCGGGACAGCGGTGGTCGTCAGTTGATGTCGAACTCGTTGCCCTCAGGGTCTTTCATCGCGACTGCGGATGAGAGTACGGCTCTGGGCGCCCACCTGGCCCGGAATTGCCATCAGCGGCCCGGTCGGGCCTGGCCATTGATGCCCGCGATACCGGGTTCCCTGGGTGATGGCAGGACATGAGGGAGGCCGTGAGAGGGTTGTGCCGGGCTCACCGGGCTCACCGGGCTCACCGGGCTCACCGGGCTCACCGGGAGAGGGGCAGTCTCATGCAGCCGATGCCGGAGGACTGGGACCGCGGTGTGGCTGTTGTCGCTCATCCCGATGATCTCGAGTACGGTGTGGCCGCGGCCGTGGCCCGCTGGACCGGCCAGGGCAAGCGGATCACCTACCTGCTGGCCACCAGGGGCGAGGCCGGGATCGCCGGGATGCGCCCGGAGCAGGTCGGGCTGCTGCGGGTGCAAGAAGAGCAGCGCAGCGCGGCAGTCGTCGGGGTGACCGATGTTGAGTTCCTCGGCCATGCCGATGGCCTGGTGGAATACGGGGTGCCGCTCCGGCGTGACCTGGCGGCCGCCTTTCGCAGGCTGCAGCCCGAGGTGGTCTTCACGATCAGCTTCGAGCTCACCTGGGGCGAGGACGGCCCGGTCAACCACAGCGATCACCGCGCGGTCGGGCTGGCTGTGCTGGATGCCTGCCGGGACGCGGCCAACGAGTGGGTGTTTCCTGAGGCCGGGCCGCCCTGCACGAGCATCCGCGCGGCCTACGTGGCCGGCGGCGATCCGACCCACTTCGCTGACGTCACCGGCACGATCGAGGCGGGCGTCGCCTCGCTGCGCGAGCACCGGGCCTACCTGGACGGCTTGGGCGGCGACTTCGATCCCGACGAGTTCTTGCGGAAGATGGCCGGTTACGTCGGCCTCGGGGCCGGCTGCGAGTACGCGGCGGGGTTCCGCCGCTATCCGATGGGCTAGCCCGGCGGGCCCGGGCAGCTTGGCGACGGTGACCTCGTGCTCGCGTAGCCGGACGGCGGCGCCGGGCACGAGCACCGGCACGTACGCAGAGCGCGCGTGTCAGCCACTAGGCCCAGGTTGCGGAGCCGCCCGGCAGCGAAACCCTCGACCTATCCCAGCGCCAGGGTGCAGCCAGCGCCGCAGGCCGCAAGACAGGCAGCTCATCAAGGGCTATCGCCACTGGCTGCGAGTGTCCGCTATCAGCTTGTCTGCAGCGCAGAACAAGACTTCTCGCGCGTAGTGCCCGCCCGACTGGAAGCCGTGCCTACGAGAGCAGAACGGCGGATCTTCGCGCGCTATCACTGCGAAGGTTCGTGACGCTCTGCGATCGCTGTCAGCCAGTTGCCAAACCGCTCGGCAAGTTTGCCAACCCCATACTTGGAATAAAGCACTGACATTTCCCACCCGGAGCAGCTTCAGATACATGATCATGGCATCGCCTGCGGGTGCATGGCCGACCCTCTGGCAAGTGGCGGCCGCATCGTCATCTTCGAGCGACAGCAGGGGCTAGTCATCCTCGCAACGGCTAGCTGATCATTGTCCGTTTGCAGTGCAACCGTACTCTGCGTCGCTGGTCATCGAGGTTGCGGAAGCCGAACGCGATGCGGGCTGCGTCTTTGACCAGGCGGTTGTTCGCCTCGGTGCCGGCGTTGGTGATGCCGGTATCGATGAAGGCGAGGATCTGCGGCCACCGCCAGCACCAGGAAGAAGGTGCCGAGCAGCTCGGAGAACAGCCGCCGCCACTCCTGCCGCGGGTCGTTGAAGTCGGTGATCCGGTCGATGACGTTCTTTCGTAGCGGGCCAGCGGGCCAGCGGGCCAGCGGGCCCAGCGGGCCCGGCGCGGGTGCTTGCTGCTCGGCGGTCATGGCTGCCTCACATCGGGGTCAGGTTGGGGAACACGTTGCCGAATAGCTCGCCCAGCAGGGCGATCGCCTGGCCGCCGGTCACCGGGGTGTCGAGTGCCAGGTCGGGCATGGCGTAACCGAGATCCTTGCCCAAGGACAGGAGCGCGAAGATGCCGCCCTTCTGCAGCGCGGTCAGCGGCTTGTCGGGCGGAAGGAGGGACTGGTCGTAGGGCGGGACGGGCTGGGCGGTGACCTCGGGCCAGTCCTCGGGTGCCCTGGGGGTCTCCAGCGAGAGCACCGGGGTAAGGCCGGGGCGACGGCGTCGCGGGCGGTGAACGGTGCGCCCGGCGACCGGCGCTCCCGCAGGGTCGCGATCAGCGAGGTGTGCCGGTGCTCGTCGGGCGGGGCGATGTTGACGACATACCCGGACGCCGCGGCGGCGTGGAAGAACGACCGGTTGGTGAACGTCTGCGACGGCACCTCGCAGAACCAGTGGTCGAAGGTCGCGAACCCCCGGGCCAGGCACGACAGGACCGGCGTCTGCCCGGGCGCATAACCGGTCATGATCTGGGCGTACTCGTCGTAGGCGGGCTGGCGGCCCATCTCGGCGGTGAAGGCGCTGATGTAATCGGCGACGAATCCGTCCATCGTCGGCCGCTGGCCCGGTCGGGGGGCGTTGTAGGGGGCGGCCATTTTCTCGGCCAGCGTGCCCCGGTTGGCTTGCGGGTCGATGACCCCGAACAGCTGGGTGTTGACGTGCTGGTACTCCTCGCCCGGGTCGGGGTCGGGGGTGTCCATGTTCGTTGCGACCTCGTACTCGATGACCTTGCGGTCCGCTCCGTGCTCGGCCCAGCCCGGGATCGGGTTCGTCAGGTCCTTGCCGAGCACGCCCTCGAACGACGCGACCTCGCCCGGCTGGTACAGGCGGCCGAGCAGGTTGTCGAACGACCGGTTCTCGAACATCAGCACGACCACGTGGTCGAGCGCACTGCCCGGTCGGGACGCGGCATCGGCAAGACCCTCCGTTCAGGCCGGCAAGGAGACAGCGATCTTGCAGCGAGGCACGATAGCAACCCACTCTCGCATCCGGCCCGCGCCCTTACCTCACCCTCCCAGGGTGGGCTTGGCCCACCCTGGGGATGCCCCGATGATCGCGGGCCCGGTGAAGTGCTGCCGGGAGCGGCGGCGGTAGTCCGGGCTGACTCACAGCGCGGGAAATGTTCCTGTCGCGACGGTGGCCAGGTCGTGTAGGCCCGGAAGCCGAGCAGCGGCTAAGAGGGCCGGCGCAGGACTCGGACGGCCGATGACGGCGATCAGCCCACGGCGGCCGTTCCTGTGGTGCCCGAGGAGGCCCTCGGCCTGGCTGCGAGGATATCGATGCTCAGGGCCAGGATCCAGGCCGGGAACAGCAATTCCACCCAGGCTGAGATGCCGATGCCGACCAGCAGCACCAGCGCGGTCGCGAGCCCGGCAACCGTGAGCCATCTAGACACGATCTGGGTGCGGCGGGCGATGGTCACCGTGGTGAGCGTGAACACCGCCGCCATCCGCATCGAGTAGACGTTCAGCAGGATCGAGGTGACGCTGCGGCCTAGGGCCACGGTGCTGGGACCCGGCGGGCCGGACGACGACATCTCCGCGATGAGCCCGCCGGCGACCGCCGCGGCCACGAACAGCATGCCGACGAACAGCAGGCCGCTGCCCAGGAATACCGTGGCGAAGAAGCGATCTTCGTGCACCCCGATCCGGTCCCGGATTACACCGATGAACCACAGGAAGGCGATGCCGGCGAACGGGACGAGGTTCAGTGCGATCGCCACGGCGGCCCGCCGCCCCGAATCGGTCAGCCACGCACCAGGGATGACGGGATCGGCCGGGACAGAGAGCCTGAGCAGCACAAGCGCCGAGATGAGGAGCACAGAAAAGACGATCCCGGCGACGGCGGCGGCCCGGGGCGTTGTCAGCGGGCTCCCGGATTGAAGCGGATCCTGGGCCATCAATCCCTCGGTCATGGGCCTCCCCTTCCGCGGGCGGGTTGCTGGTCGATGGCATCCTGTCACCCGGGTGGTTCTCGAGGGAGACTCTCCTGCTGCCCGCGGCTACCCGTTTGTTGTCATGCCCTCTCGATCGGCCGGCCATACGGCTCACGCGACGGGCGGGTGGGCGAGAGGGATCTCAGCCTGTATCAGGTCTTACGGTCCGGCCAGCCTGGTCGCTTGAGATCAAGTCAGAGCAGCGGCATACGCCGGACAGCAGTGCCCAGTCTCGGGAACATCGGGCACCTCGACCACGGCCTGGTATCCGTTATTCCGTGAGGGTCGTCGTTGAACTAACTTAGAGCGCCCGGCAATAGGGAGCGCGGGGGGTTGAACGGGCGTGTCGTTACGAGGTACAGGCACGGGACTTGATGATCATGGGCTTGTCTACGGTCCGTGATCACCGGGGTGTCCCGTGCCTGTCATGCCATCATGCCTGCTGGAGCCAATCTGGGCCGGGGTTCTGCGTGCTGATCGGCGGTGAGCGCCCGCAGTTCGATCCGGGTCACCCGCTGGGCTGCCACCGGCGCCGCATTCCGGACCGGGTGGTGTTCGAGCACGTTGTCGACGCGCTGGTGCACGGCAGCGGGTATGAGCGGATCGCCGCCCGCGGCTGCTCGGACCGCACCATCCGGCGGCGGCTGAAGGAGCGGGCGGCCGCGGGCACGGGCGAGCGGCTGCATGCCCTGGCGCTGCGCGCCTATGACTTGATCATCGGCCTGGAACTGGGTGCTGTCCCGGTGGACGGGTGCATGACCAAGGCACCCTGCGGAGGGGACAGAGCAGGCCCCTCGCCGGTGGACCGGCGCAAGGGCGGCCTCAAGCGCTCGGTGGCCAGCGACGGGCACGGCATCCCGCTGGGCATCGCCTCCGCGGGCGCGAACCGGCACGACTCGCCGCTGCCCGCCCCCACCCTTGCAAGCCGCCGGATACCAGCTGGACGGCATCCTGTCCGAGGACCGCACCTGCCACCTGGACCGCGGCTACGACAGCACGGCGACCCGGCAGCTGCTGGACGAGCTGGGCTTTGACGGCGCTATCGCCCGCAAGGGCGTGCCCGCTCCCATCCAGTGCGGCACCCGCTGGGTCGTCGAGCGCACCCACGCGTGGATGAACGGCTACGGCAAGCTGCGCCGCTGCACCGAGCGCGCCGCGAAGATCGTCGACTTCTACCTCTACCTGGCCGCCGCGTTCGTCACCGTGCGTCAGCTCATCCAGCGAGCCCGCACCCGCTACCGCTGGGACACCCGGCCCACCACCAAGCGCCTCAAGTTACGCCTATTGCCGGGCGCTCTTAGCTCTATTTTCCGGGGGACGCCCCTGGGAAACCCCCCGCTCAGCCGATCACTCGGGCCCCGCGGGCCCGAGTGATCGGGCTCCATGGCGCATATCTGCAGCCGCCCGCGGCGGGCCCCGCAGGCCCGTGCGGGCGGCTAGAGGACCTTATGGACCCAGCCGTAGGGGTCGGGGAGCTGGCCGAACTGGATGCCCACCAGCTGCTCGCGCAGCCGCATGGTCACCGGGCCGGGACTGCCATCGCCCACCGTCCAGCTGCCGCCCGGGCCCTTGACCGCGCCGACCGGCGTGATCACGGCCGCGGTACCGCAGGCGAACACCTCGCTGATGTCCCCGGCCGCGCAGCCCTGCTGCCACTGCTGCACCGAGATCATCTCCTCCGACGCCGGGATGCCGAGGTCAGGCGCGAGGCTCAGCAGCGCGTCCCGGGTGATGCCCGGCAGCAGCGCGCCGGTCAGCGGCGGGGTGGTGATCCGGGCCTGCGCCCCGGAGCCGTGCACGAAGAACAGGTTCATCCCGCCCATTTCCTCGACCCACCGGTGCTCCGCGGCGTCCAGCCAGACAACCTGGTCGCAGCCGTGCTCGATGGCCTGCTGCTGCCCGGCGAAGCTCGCGGCGTAGTTGCCGCCGGTCTTGGCCTCGCCGGTGCCGCCGGGCGCGGCCCTGACATAGCCGTCCGCCAGCCAGACCGTGACCGGCCGCACCCCCCCGCGGAAGTACGGACCGGCCGGAGAGGCGATGACCACGTACAGGTAGGACGAGGACGGGTGGTTCACGCCGAGCCCGCGCTGGGTGGAGATCATGAAGGGCCGCAGGTACAGGCTGTACCCCTCGGCGGTGGGCACCCAGTCCCGGTCCTGGGCGATCAGCAGCTCGAGCGAGCGGACGAACGTCTCGTTGGGCAGCTCGGGCATGGCCATCCGGACCGCGCTGCGCCGGAACCGGGCCGCGTTGGCTTCCGGCCGGAACATCACGATCGGCCCGCTGGCCGCGCGGTACGCCTTCAGGCCCTCGAAGATCTCCTGGGCGTAATGCAGCACCGTGGTCGCCGGGTCCAGGGTCAGCGGGCCGTACGGCTCCAGCTGCCCGTCGTGCCAGCCGCCGCGGTCCTCCGACCACCGGAGAGTGATCATGTGGTCGGTGAAAAGCTGGCCGAACCCGGGCTCGGCCAGCAGCCGGTCCCGCTCCGCGGCCGGTACCGGCTGCGCCGAGGGTCGCAGCGCGAACGCGATCTCGTGGGCGAAGCTGGCTGTCATCGCATATCCCTTCTTGCGCCACGCGGCACGGCCGGCGCCGGTGCCGGGTCGTCAGCGGCAGCGCGAGCGCATGCCCGCGCTCCCCCTGGTGGCGACTGTACCTTGAGGTCACACCGCTGCGCGGGCGGCGATGTCGTCGCCGATCTCCGGCGTGCACCGCGTCGCCCACGCTCCCTGGCGCTCGACCAGGTCGTCGGCCACGGCACGCTCGATCCGCGCCGCGGCCTCGCTCAGCCCGACGTGCTCGCACAGCATGGCGGCCGACAGGATCGCGGCGGTCGGGTCGGCTTCCTGCTTGCCCGCGATGTCGGGGGCGCTGCCGTGCAGCGGCTCGAACATGCTCGGCGCGGTGCGGTCCGGGTTGACGTTCGCGCTGGCCGCGAGGCCGATGCCGCCGGTCACGGCGGCGCCGAGCGCGGAGACGATATCGCCGAACAGGTTGTCGGTGACGATCACGTCGAACCGGTCGGGCTGGGTGACCAGGTAAACCGCGGCGGCGTCGAGGTGGCAGTACTCCGCCGTGACGGCCCCGAACGCGGCCGCCTCGGCGTCGATGGTGCGGCGCCACAGGTCGCCGGCGTAGGCGAGCACGTTGGTCTTGTGCACCAGGGTGAGCTTCTTGCGCGGCCGCGCGGCCGCCCGCTGCAGCGCATACCGGGCGACCCGGCTGACGCCGAACGCCGTGTTGATGCTCTCCTGGGTCGCCACTTCCTGCGGCGTTCCCTTGCGCATGACCCCGCCGGCCTCGATGTAGGGGCCCTCGGTGCCCTCCCGCACGACCAGGATGTCGAGGGCCTCCGACCGCAGCTCCGCGAGCGGGGACTCAATCCCCGGGTAGAGCCGGATCGGCCGCACGGTGACGTACTGGTCGAGCTCGAAGCGGAGCCGGAGCACCAGCCCGCGCTCCAGCAGCCCGCTCGGCACGGTCGGGTCGCCCACCGCACCGAACAGGATCGCGTCATGACCGGCGATCTCGGCCAGCGCCGAGCCGGGCAGCACCTCACCGGTCTGATGCCAGCGGCGGGCGCCAAGGTCATAGTCTGTGGTCTGGATGCGGGTCCCGTCCGTCGCGGCCCGCAGCACCTTGATCGCCTCGGTGACCACCTCGGGCCCGATCCCGTCGCCGCCGATCACCGCCAGCCGCACGGACTGCGGCCCGGGATCGGCGGGCGCCGCGGACCCGGCGGGTACCGTTGGCTCCGTCACGCAAGTACCTTACTGCCGGGCGGCCGCCGCGGCGGCTGATCAGGATTCGTCCAGGTCAGCAACCCGTCCGCTGGAGGCGCCGATGGCCCGCACCATCTCGGCCAGCAGCGCGGGCGGCACTGCCGAGTCCACGGTGAGCACGATCAGTGCGTTGCCGCCGCGTTCGTCCCGGCACACCTGCATGCCGGCGATGTTGATCTGGTGGTCGCCGAGTATCCGGCCGACGATCCCGACGATGCCCGGCTTGTCGACGTAGCTGAGAAACACCATGTGCCCGGCCGGGGCGATCTCGGTGTCGAAGCCGTTCACCTCGACGATCTTCTCGAGCTGCCGCAGCCCGGTCAGGGTGCCGCTGACCGACACCACGTGGCCGTCAGGCATGGTCCCGCGCAGGGTCAGCGCGTTGCGCCAGTCGGTGCTCTCCTCGCGGGCGACCAGGCTGACCTCCACACCGCGCTCCTTCGCCACCAGCGGCGCGTTCACGTAGGTCACCGGCTCGTCGGTGACGTCGCTGAACACGCCCTTGATCGCGGCCAGCTGGAGCACGCTGACGTCCAGCGCGGCGATCTCGCCGCGGGCCTCGACGTCGATCCGGGCCGCGATCCCGGCCGCCAGGGCGGTGAAGATCCGGCCGAGCTTCTCCGCCAGCGGCAGCGCGGGCCTGATCAGGTCCGCGACCGGCCCGCCCTGGACGTTCACCGCGTCCGGGACGAACTCCCCGGCCAGGGCCAGCCGCAGCGACCTGGCCACCTGCAGGCCTGCTTTCTCCTGCGCCTCGTGGGTGCTGGCACCCAGGTGCGGGGTGCAGACCACGTTCGGCAGCTGCAGCAGCGGGCTGTCCGTGCACGGCTCGCGGGCGTAGACGTCCAGCCCGGCGCCCGCTACCCGGCCGTCGGCCAGGGCGGCGGCCAGAGCCTGCTCGTCCACGATGCCGCCCCGGGCCGCGTTGATGATCCGCACGTCCGGCTTCACCAGCCGCAGCTCGCGCTCGCCGATCAGGCTCAGCGTCTCCGCGCTGCGCGGCAGGTGCACGCTGATGAAATCGGCCTGGGCCAGCAACTCGTGCAGGCTGACCAGCCGGACTCCGATCTGGGCCGCGCGGGCGGCGGCGACATAGGGGTCGTAGGCGATGACCGGCATGCCGAACGCGGCCAGCCGTTCGGCGACCAGCACGCCGATCCGGCCGAGCCCGAGGATCCCGGCCACCTTGCCCGCCAGCTCGACACCGGTGTAGGCGGACCGCTCCCACCGGCCCGCGCGCAGCGCCGCCACCGCCTGGGGCACGTGCCGCGCGAGCGAGAGCAGCAGCGCGATGGCATGCTCGGCGGCGCTGACGATGTTCGAGCTGGGCGCGTTGACGACCATCACGCCGGCCTTGGTGGCGGCTTCGACGTCTACGTTGTCCAGCCCGACGCCGGCCCGTGCCACTACCCGCAGCCGGGGCGCGTGCGCGAGCGCCTCGGCGTCGATGGTGGTGGCGCTGCGGACGATGACGGCGTCGGCCTCGGCGAGAGCCGGGAGGAGGCGGCTGCGGTCGGCGCCGTCGACGTAGCGGAGTTCGGCTTCGGTTTCCAGCTGAGCGATCCCGGCGGGCGAGAGCGGCTCGGCCACCAGGACGATCGGTGCGGGCACGGGGACTCCGGTCGGCGGCGGGCGGCGGGCGGACAGGGCGAGTCTAGCGGCGGATGTGCGGTCGTCCTCACCGCAGAGCGGTCGCCTCGCTGGCCGCACCGTCGGGCCCACCGGGATCGCCGGGGCCGACCTGCGCCGCCGGGCCGGATCCGGCCTGCCGGGCCAGCTCGGACACCGCAGCCGCCGGCATCGGCCGGGCCACCAGGAAGCCCTGGCCCAGGCTGCAGCCCATGCTGGCCAGCATGTCCAGCTGCTCGGGCCGCTCGATGCCCTCGGCGACGACCTCGATGCCCAGGTCGCGGCCGACGCTGACGATCGTGCGGGTGAGCATCGCCAGCGTGGGGTCGGTTACGAGCCCCGCCACGAACGACGGGTCGATCTTGATGACATCCACCGGGAGCTGACGCAGGTAGGCCAGGGACGCGTACCCGGTACCGAAGTCGTCGATGGCCAGCCGCACGCCGCGGGCGCGCAGCTCGGCCAGCCCCGCGATCATCGGCCCGGCTCCCTCGATCAGCACCCGCTCGGCTACCTCCAGCGTCAGCGCGCCGGGGGGCAGGCCGGTCTCGGCCAGCACTCCGAGCACCGCCTGGCTGAACCTCGGCGCGGCCGCCTGCCGGGGCGAGACGTTGACCGACAAGCCCGCGTTCCAGCCGGCCGCCCGCCAGCGCGCTGCGTGCTGGCACGCCTCGCGCAGCACCCAGCCGCCGAGCGGCACGCTGAGCCCGCTGTCCTCGGCCACGCCGAGGAACTCACCGGGATCGACGGCGCCGCCGTCGCGGGGCCAGCGCACCAGCGCCTCAGCCCCCGTCACCTGCCGGGTGCCCAGGTCCACTACCGGCTGGTACTCCAGGGTCAGCTCGTCCTGCGCGATGGCCGCGCGCAGGTCCGCGGCCAGCTCCAGCCTGCGGGCGACATCGGTGTGCATGCGGGAGGCGAACATCTCCACCCGGCCGCCGCCGGACTCCTTGGCCCGGGACATGGCAACATCCGCATTGCGCAGCAAATGCTCCCACCGGCTGCCCTCGGCCAGTGCGACGCCCACGCTGGCCGTCAGCGGCACCTCGCGGCCGGCGGCGCGGAACGGCTCGGCCGCCATGGCGCCGGCCAGCCGCTCGGCGATGTCCGCGATCTCCTGTGCGCTGACCGCTCGCTCGATCAGCACCGCGAACTCGTCACTGCCCCACCGGGCCACCACGTCGCGGGAGGCCAGCGCGGCCCGCAGCCGACGGGCGGCCTGCGCCAGGACCAGGTCACCCGCGCCGTGGCCGACCGAGTCGTTGACCGCCGTGAACCCGTCCAGGTCCAGGAAGATGGCCCCGGCCATGAAGGCATCGGGTGCCGCCCGGCTACGGCCGGTCCCTGGTCCCAGCAGGTCCCGGGCCCGCTCCTCCAGGTAGGCGCGGTTGGGCAGCCCGGTCAGCCCGTCGTGCAGGGTCAGGTGCGTGACCTGGCGGCGCAGCGCGACCTGGTCGCTGACGTCGCGGGCGGTGACCAGCAGCAGGTCCGGCACGGCCCCCCGCCGGCGCGGGGAGATCGTCGACTCAACGTGCCGCCAGGTGCCGTCCGCTGACCGGACCCGGCAGGAGAACCGGCCCGATTCGCGGCCCGCGCTGATGACCGCCCGGGCTGCCCGTCTTGCGTCCTGCTGGTCGTCCGGGTGCACGAGGCCCAGCAGCTGGCGGCCACCGAGGTCGGCCGGAGCGTAACCGTAGTCGGCCACGGCGGGGCTGGCGTAGCGGATGGTGGCGGCCAGGTCACAGACCAGCACCACGTCACTGGTGCGGTCAGCGAGCTCACGGAACTGGCGGTCGGCATCTCCCGCCACCGCCTCCGCGGTGCCCGCGCGCCGCACCATCCCGAAGACCCGCGCGGTCAGGACGAGGACGGCGAGCGCACCGGCGATCACGATCACCGGCGGTGCCTGGTGACCGCCCGCGGCGGCCCAGCCGATCATCACCAGGGCGGCCGCGCCAGCTGCGCCGAGGGCAGCCGCTGTGGGGCCGGCCCAGCCATGCGCCCGGCCACGGGAGCGGCCGGCGGCGGAGAGCGGATCGCCCGGCTGCTCGCCGGGCCGCACGATGCCGGGCCCGGCGGGCTGCAGCGGCACGGCGGCCAGCAGGCAGATCCCCGCGAGCCAGGCCGCCTGCGCCCAGCCGTCCGGGCGGGCGGCGGCTACCCGGGCCGTCACGTTGAGCGCGTCGCCCAGGCATCCGGCGGCCAGCGCGAGCGCCACGGTCAGGCCGCGCCGGCCCGTGCCGATGGCCACCTGGGTCACCGCGCCGAGCGCGATCAGGCCGGCCACCGGGCGGATGAGGTCAAGCGCGAACGTGCCGGCGCCCGCGTCTCCCTGGGCGTATGCGGGGCCGAATACTGCCACCCAGCCGACCACGAACAGCCCGGCCGCTAGGAGGAAGCCATCCGCCAGCCGGGCGATGCCGGTGCCCCGGGCCGCCGGGCCCGGTCCCGCTGCACCGCCCGGCCCGGGCCGGGCGTCCCGGCCGAACCAGCCGTGGCCGGCCGCCTCGTCCTCGGCTGCGCCGGACATCGCCCTGACGCCCAGGAACACCAGCGGCAGGGCCAGCAGGCCGAGCAGGTCGCCCAGGGTCAGCGGGATGCCGGTACCGCCGAACGGTCCGCCGAACGCATCCGCCGCGAAGGCGGCGCTCAGCAGGACCGCCGTGACCGCAAGCCAGCGGAGGGCCCGCCGGTCAGGCAGTTTCCGGCCGCCGGCGCCGCGCTGGCCGCGCCAGAGCACTCCCGCGGCGACAGCTCCGGCCGCAATCCCGGCCGCCGCCCAGAGCTGCTCGGACTGATTCACCGCGCTCCACCGGGCCGATCCGCGGGCATCAGGGCTCCTTTGCCGTATCCGAAAGCCAGCGCCGCACCGCGCCGAAGCAGCGCGGCCAGCCGGGCTCGCCGGCACTGGGCCTGCCAGCCCGCGGCTGCAGCTCTGCGGGGATTCCCTGGCGCCTCATTGAGCCCGGGCGGCACACGATCTGCTGGAAACGTTCCGCCTGTACCTGCACGCCGGCCGCCGGCCGGTTCCGGAACGCTGCTTCACCTTGGCGAAGCGATTCCACCATACGTGCCGTAGGTCACGCTTCGATTGAGGAAGGGAGTAGCTCGGGAATCAACTTCCCTGGCCCGGCGATTAACTTTTCTCAGTACTCGCCGGTGATGACATTCTCCAGCGGCTGGCCGGTCATGAAGCGCCGCACCTGCTCGCGCACGAAGGACACTGCGGTCAGCGCTGAGACCGGCGTGGAGGCCGCCACATGTGGCGTGATGAGGACGTTCGGCAGGGACCAGAGCGGATGTCCGGGCTCGAGCGGCTCGGGATCGGTGACGTCTAGCGCCGCCCGCAGCCGGCCGGAGCTCAGCTCGGCACACAGCGCGTCGGTGACCAGCAGCGATCCGCGCGCCGCGTTGACCAGCAACGCCCCGTCTTTCATCCGGGCCAGGAATGCGGCGTCGGCCATCCCGATCGTCTCGGCGGTCACCGGGGCGAGCAGCACCACCACGTCGGCGAGCGGCAGCAGGCCAGGGATGTCGGCGACCGGACTGACGCCCTCGCGGGCGGACCTGGCCGCCCTGAGCACCTGCACGCCGAAACCGCCGAGCCGCCGCTCGACCGCCGCGCCGATCGAGCCGTATCCGACGATCAGCACGGTTTTCGCCGCCAAACAGTCGGTAAACCGGAAACTCCAGCGCGCAGCAGCCTGCTCGGCGGAGAAATACGGGAATTGCCGGATAGACGCCAAAATGGCGGTCAGCACCCATTCGGCGGTGCTCGCGTCATGCACGCCGCGCGCATTGCACAGCACGGCGCCGGCGGGCAGATGCGGCCGCAGCCGGTCGACGCCGGCGGTGAGCGTCTGCACGACCCGCAGCCGCGGCAGCTGCGCCATGGCGGCCACCGCTGCCGGACGGGGAAAGAAAGGCGGCACGTAGAACTCGACCTCGCCGGCGCTGGCGGGCAGGTCGTCCTCGTTGGTGTCGGCCACCTCGACCCGGACGCCGTCCAGCCCGGCCAGGGCCGCTGCCATCTGTTCCAGCGGCACCCACATCAGCACGCCATCACCTCGCCTGCCTTCTCGTCCAGCCGAGCCGGCCCGCCTTCTCGCGCAGCCGAGCGCTGGCCTACTTCCATGATCACGGAAGATGGCCAGCCCATACGGCTGGCGGATTTCCGTGATCATGAAGAACGCTAGCCGATCCGGGGGAACAGCTGCCGCCCGGGCGGCAGCCGCCCGGCTGAGTCGTCGCAGGCCGCCAGGGTGGCGGCGGCCAGGCCGGGCACGAATGGCGCCGACTGCCTGCCAAGCGTCCGGCAGGCGCCGAGCCCGCGGCCAGGGCCGCGTCGAGCTGGCGCCCGGCGGCGAGGTCACCGGCCCGCTCGGCCCGGGCCAGCTCCCACGGCCTGACCGTCTCAAGGAAGCGGTTGGCCTGCGTCACGAGCTGCCAGACCGCTCCGGTCGCGGTGCGGAAGTCGAACGCCTCCAGGGCTGCGGATACCGCCCAGGGCGCGTCCGCGCAAGCGGACCGAAGCGCCTCGTCGGCCGCAATGGCCGCCGGCGAAACCGGGGCAGCCGCGAGCGAAGCCGGGATGGCAGGAAGCCACCGTGTCAGGACAGGCTGACAAAGTGGCCTCGCTTACCGGAACGATGCCGTCCCGGTAAGCGTGGACCAGTGCGACTACCCGGCTGACCAGGTTGGCCACCCCGCCGGCCAGATCCGGCTCGGCCAGAGCCGCGAATGCGGCCGCATTGCGCTCGTGCTTTCATGATCCGTGACATCCCGTGCGGAAGACTGCGGCCGCCGTTCCGCGATCATGAACTGAGGCGCTGCAGGATCAGCTCCCGGGCCCGGCCGGCGTCGGCCCGGCCCCGGGTGGCCTTCATCACCGCGCCGACAAGCGCGCCCGCCGCCGCGACCTTCCCGGCCCGGATCTTGGCCGCGATATCGGGGCTGGCCTCGATCGCCGCGTCGACGGCCGCGCCCAGCACGCTGTCGTCGCTGACCACGGCCAGCCCGCGGGCCGCGACGATGCCGTCGGGCTCGCCCTCGCCGGCCAGCACCGCGTCGATCACCTGACGGCCCAGCTGGTCGTTCAGCGCGCCGGCGGCCACCAGCTCGGCCACCCGCGCGATCTGGGCCGGGGTCACCGGCAGCCCGGCCAGCTCGGTGCCGGACTTCCTGGCGTGTGCGGACAGCGCGCCCAGCCACCATTTCTGCGCGTCGGCGGGCGAGGCCCCGGCGGCCACCGTCTGCGCGACCAGGTCCACCGCCCTGGCGTTGTGCAGCCAGGTCATGTCGGTGTCGGACAGTCCCCACTCGGCCTGCAGCCGGGCCCGGCGTGCCGCGGGCAGCTCCGGCAGGGCAGCGCGCAGCTGGCCGACCCACTGCGCCGACGGCGCCACCGGGACCAGGTCGGGCTCGGGGAAGTAACGGTAGTCCTGGGCTTCTTCCTTGGACCGGCCCGGCGTGGTGGAACCGTTCTCCTCGTGGAAGTGCCTGGTCTCCTGCACCACCCGGCCGCCGGCGTCCAGCACCCCGGCCTGCCGCTCGATCTCCGACCGGACGGCCAGCTCGACCGAGCGCAGCGAGTTGACGTTCTTGGTCTCGGTCCTGGTCCCCCACGGCGAGCCTTTGGCGGCAATGGATGTGTTCACGTCGCAGCGCAGCGAGCCCTGCTCCATCCGCACGTCGGAGACGCCGAGGGCCCGGAGCAGGTCGCGCAGTTCGGTGACGTAGGCGCGGGCCGCCCCGGGGGCCAGGGCGCCGGTTCCGGCGACCGGCTTGGTCACCACCTCGACCAGCGGGATCCCGGCCCGGTTGTAGTCGACCAGGGAGTGGTCGGCGCCGTGGATGCGGCCGGTGGCCCCGCCGACGTGCAGCGACTTGCCGGTGTCCTCCTCCAGGTGCACCCGCTCGATACCGACGCGGAATGTCTGGCCCCCGACGGTCACCTCCAGCCAGCCGTCCGTGCACAGCGGCTCGTCGTACTGCGAGATCTGGAAGTCCTTGGGCATGTCGGGGTAGAAGTAGTTCTTCCGCGCGAACCGGCACCACGACGCGATCGAGCAGTTCAGCGCCAGCCCGATCTTGATCGTGTACTCGATCGCGACCCGGTTGGCGACCGGCAGCGAGCCGGGCAGCCCGAGGCAGACCGGGCACACCGCGGAGTTCGGCTCGGCCCCGAACACCGTCGGGCAGCCGCAGAACATCTTGGTCGTGGTGCCCAGCTCGACGTGGGTTTCCAGGCCGATCACCGGCTCGTACCGGCGCACGGCCTCGTCGAACGGTACCGGTGCGGTCGCGTGGCCGCCGGGCGCTCCGGCCGCCATCTCGGTCACCGCGTCATTCATCGGCGAGCCCCCTCGCCCCGGCCAGCAGCGGCTGGCCCCAGCGCCGTTCCAGCGCCGCCTCCGCCGCCGCTGCCACCCGGTAACACCGGTCGTCGGCCAGCGCCGGCGCCATCACCTGCAGCCCGACCGGCAGCCCGTCCTCGGCCGCCAGCCCGCACGGCACCGAGATCGCCGCGTTCCCGGCCAGGTCTGAGGGGATCGTGCACAGGTCGGCGAGGTACATCGCCATCGGGTCCTGCACCCGCTCGCCGATCGCGAACGCAGTCGTCGGGGTGGTCGGCGAGATCAGCACGTCCACCTGCTCGAAGGCCGCGTCGAAGTCACGGCAGATCAGCGTCCGGACCTGCTGGGCCTTGCCGTAGTAGGCGTCGTAGTAGCCGCTGGACAGCGCGTAGGTGCCGAGCATGATCCGGCGCTTGACCTCCGGGCCGAACCCGGCGGCCCGGGTCTGCGCCATGACCTCCTCGGCGTCCGCGGCCCCGTCGTCCCCGATGCGCAGCCCGTAGCGCATGCCGTCGAACCGGGCCAGGTTGGACGAGCACTCGCTCGGCGCGATCAGGTAATAGGCCGGCAGCGCGTAGCTGAAGTGCGGGCACGACACCTCGGTGACCTTGGCGCCGAGGGACTCCAGCAGCTCAACCGCCGCCGCGAACTGTGACAGCACGCCAGGCTGGTATCCCTCGCCGCTGAACTCGGTCACCACGCCGATCCGCATCCCGGCCACGTCGGCCTGCCGCGCGGCCGCGACCACGGGCGGCACCGGCGCGTCCACCGAGGTGGAGTCACACGGGTCGTGCCCGGACATCACCTCGTGCAGCAGCGCCGCGTCGAGCACCGTGCGGGCCAGCGGGCCCGGCGCGTCCAGCGACGAGGCGAACGCCACCAGGCCGTACCGGGAGGAGCCGCCGTAGGTGGGCTTGGTGCCGACGATGCCGCAGACGGCGGCCGGCTGGCGGATCGAGCCGCCGGTGTCGGTGCCGATGGCCAGCGGCGCCTCGTAGGCGGCCACCGCGGCGGCCGAGCCGCCGGACGAGCCGCCCGGCACCCGGCTGAGGTCCCACGGGTTGCGGGTCGGCCCGAAGGCGGAGTTCTCGGTGGACGAGCCCATCGCGAACTCGTCCATGTTGGTCTTGCCCAGGATGACCACGCCCGCCTCGCGCAGCCGCCTGGTGATGGTGGCGTCGTAGGGCGGCCGCCAGCCGTCGAGGATCTTCGATCCGCAGGTGGTCGGCATGTCGGTGGTGGTGAAGACGTCCTTGAGCGCCAGCGGCACGCCGGCCAGCGGGCCGAGCGGCTGGCCGGCCGCGCGCCGGGCGTCGACGGCGCGGGCGGCCGCGAGCGCGGCGTCGGCGGCCGTGTGCAAGAAGGCATGCACCCGGCCGTCAGCGGCCGCGATCTGGTCCAGGTGCGCCTGGGTCACCTCGGCCGCCGATACTTCGCCGGACCCGATCAGCGCCGCCAGGTCGGCTGCGGTCCGCCGGGCCAGCTCGCCGCCGCTCATTCGTCCTCCGTCAGGATGCGGGGCACCCGGAACCGGCCCTGCTCGGCGGCGGGTGCCTGGGCCAGCGCCAGCGCGGTGCCCAGCGGGGGCACGATCGTGTCCGGGCGGAACACGTTGACCAGCGGCATCGCGTGCGTCATCGGCGGGATGCCGTCGGCCGCGACCTCCTGGACCCGCGCCACGGCTGCGATGATCACATCGAGCTGGCCGGCGAACCGGTCCAGCTCGGCATCGGACAGGGCGAGCCGGGACAGCCGCGCCAGATGCGCGACTTCCTCGCGGGTTATGGGCATGGGGCAATCCTACGGGCCGCCGGGAGCCGGACCCAGCGCATTCCCGGGCAGCGCAGCGGGCCAGCGGGGCATTAGCGCGGAGCGGCTTACCCGCCGGTCCCGGCGGGCGGCTCCCCCTCGGCTACCTGCGCGACGGCGCGTGCCGCGTCTGGCCCTTCCGAGAGCAGCGCGTCCAGTCCCGCCTCGTCCAGCACCGGCACGCCGAGGGTGTCCGCCTTGTCCCGCTTGGAGCCGGGATTTTCCCCGGCCACCACGAAGCTGGTCTTCTTCGACACCGAGCCGGATACCTTGCCGCCGCGCCCGGTGACTGCCTCGGCGGCCTCGTCCCTGGTCCGGCCCGGGAGAGTGCCGGTGAGCACGACCGTGATCCCGGACAGCGGAAGCGCGGCTTTCGCCGCGGCCTGGGCGGCCAGGATGCCGCCGGTGAAACCTTCCTGCTCCAGCACGACCCCGGCGTCGCGCCATTTCGCCACGATCGCCGCGTGCCAGTCCACTCCGAACCACTCGCGCACCGACGCGGCGATCGTCGGGCCGACGTCGTCCACCAGGGTCAGCTGCTCGGCGGAGGCGCCGCCGATGGCCTGCACCGAGCCGAACGCCGCGGCCAGCGCCCGCGCCGCGGTCGGCCCCACGTGCCGGATGGACAGCGCGACCAGGATCCGCCACAGCGGCCGGTGCCGGGCCTGGTCCAGGTTGCGCAGCAGCTTGCCGGCGTTGACGGTCAGCGTGCCGGCCTTGCTGACGAAAAACGGGCTGGTGGCGAGCTTGTCCTCGGCCAGCGAGAAGATGTCGCCCTCGTCGGCGACCAGGCCGGAGTCCAGCAGCGCGGTGACCGACTCGTAGCCGAGCACCTCGATGTCCAGCGCCCCGCGGCCGGCCAGGTGGAACAGCCGCTCGCGCAACTGCGCCGGGCACGAGCGGGTGTTCGGGCAGCGCCAGTCGACTTCGTCCTCCTCGCGGGCCAGCCTGGTTCCGCAGGCCGGGCACTTCCTCGGGAACCTGAAGGCGTGCTCGCTGCCATCTCGGAGGTCGAGGACCGGCCCGACTACCTCGGGGATCACATCGCCGGCCTTGCGCAGCACGACCATGTCGCCGATCAGCACGCCCTTGCGGGCGATCTCGTCCTCGTTGTGCAAGGTGGCGTTCACCACCGTCGACCCGCTGACCTTGGCCGGCTCCATCACCGCGAACGGCGTGACCCGGCCGGTCCGGCCGACGTTGACCCGGATGTCCAGCAGCCGGGTGGTGACCTCCTCGGGCGGGTACTTGTAGGCGATGGCCCAGCGCGGCGCCCGGCTGGTGGACCCGAGGGTGCGCTGCAGCTCCAGCTTGTCGATCTTGACGACCACGCCGTCGATCTCGTACGCCGGATCGTGCCGGTGCTCGGCGTAGAACTCGATGTACTTCCTGACCTCCGCCAGGTCGTTAACCACCTTGAACCGGTCGCTGACCGGCAGCCCCCACGAGCGCAGCCGCTCATACCAGCCGGACTGGGTCTGCGGCGGGTCGGCCATACCCTCGACCGCGCCCACCCCGTGCAAGATCAGGTCCAGCGCCCGCTCCGCGGTGATCCGCGGATCCTTCTGCCGCAGCGACCCAGCGGCGGAGTTGCGCGGGTTGGCGAACGGCGGCCGCCCGGCGGCGGTCAGCCGCTCGTTCAGCTCGTCGAACGCGGTGACCGGCAGGAACACCTCGCCCCGGAGCTCAATGGAAACCGGCCAGCCCGAGCCGGCCAGCCTGGTCGGTATCGAGTCGATAGTCTTGACGTTCGGGGTGACGTCCTCGCCGGTCACGCCGTCGCCGCGGGTGGCGCCGCGCTGCAGCCTGCCGTTACGGTAGACCAGCGCGATGGCCAGCCCGTCGATCTTCAGCTCGCAGAGATAAGGCCCGGCCGCGCCGAGCCGCTCGGCCCGGGCCGCCCACGCGTCGAAATCCTCGGCCGAGAACACGTTGTCCAGGCTGAGCAGCCGCTCCAGGTGCTCGACCGGAGTGAAATCGGTCGAGATCGTGCCGCCGACCTTCTGCGTCGGCGAGTCGGGCGTGCGCAGCTCGGGATAGCGGTCCTCGAGCTTGCGCAGCTCGCGCATCTGCCGGTCGTACTCGGCGTCGGCGACGAGCGGGGAGTCGAGCACGTAGTAGCGGTAATTGTTCTCGCTGGCCTCCATGGCCAGCTCGGCGTGGCGGTGCCGCGCGGCTGAGTCCGGCGACTCGACCTGGATGTCCTCGGCGTCAGGCACCGGGGGCACCGCCTCCGGCTCGGTCACTGCGGTCCCTCCTCGATCAGCTCGGGCACGGCCCGGGCCGCCTCCCGGCACAGCTCCAGCGCCGCCCGGGCCGCGTCGGGGGACATCCCGGCCAGGCCGCAGGCCGGCGTGATCACCACCTGCCCGGCCAGCGTTCCCGGCGGCAGCCCGGCCCGGTGCCACAAGCTGATCACCCGGGACGCCGCCGGCCGCGGATCCTGCGGGCGGGCGCTCGTCAGTAGTTTCGCATCCTGCTCCGACAAGGCGCCGGCCAGCAGCCCCAGACCGGACTCGGCGGTCTCGGCGACACGATCAAGGTCAGGCGCCCGCAGCATGCCGAGATCGAAACTCACGGCGCCCGCGCCAGTCTCCTTTATCACGGCAAAAGGGACGTCCGCGGCGCAGCAGTGCACCACGGTGAACGCGGCGCCAGCGCTCAGCACGGCGCCGAGCCCGCTGGCCGCCGCGGTGTCGTCGATGGCTCCCACCCGGTTCAGCCCGCTGGCCGTCGGCACCAACCCGGCCAGCGCGGCCGGCAGCGACGGCTCGTCCAGCTGGAGCACGATGGTGGCGCCGGGTACCCGGTTGCGGACCCCGGCCACGTGCGCGGCGATCCCCTCGGCCAGCGATGCGGTGAGATCGGCAATGGCCCCCGCGTCGGAGAGAACAGGATCCTGGGACCGGCTGCGCTCGATCGCGGCAGCCAGCGTCCAGGGGCCGGACGCCTGGATCTTGACCGTGCCGGAGTACCCGTCCGCCGCCTCCTGCAGGGCGTCGAGGTCAGCGGAGAGGAAGGCGGCCGCCCGCCGCTGGTCTCGTCCGGGCCGAGCGGCCAGCTTCCACCCGCGCGGCGTGGTCTCCACCGGCATGTCGACCAGCAGGGCCGCGGCCCGCCCGATCATGTCGGCGCCGGGCCCGCGGCCGGGCAGTTCGGGGAGATAAGGAAAGTCAGGCAGCTCGCCGAAGATCACCGCACTGGCCTGCGCCGGGTTGCCGCCCGGCATGGACCCGATGCCAGTGGCAGCGGCCGGCGGCCAGGGGAAGGGCTCTGCAGCGATGTTATCCGGCACGATTGCTGACTCTAGTGCGGTGACCCGCTGATCTGGCCGGCCGTCCGCGCGCACCGCGCCCCGGTAACGGTGCAACGCGGCGGCCGCCCCCGCAGTGACCAGATGCCGTCACCGCGCGTGCCTGGATGCGCCTGGGCAGCCGGGTCAGGCCCAGGGGTCGCGGCGGGGCCAGGCCGTCGTGGCGGCCAGCTCCTCATCACGGCCACGGCGCTGCAGGTCGGCCAGCCGGCGGACGTCCAGCCTGGTCACGTAACGGCCGGCGGCGGTAATCCGGTCAGGTGCCTCCCGGCTCAGCCGGGGCCTGCGATCTTCCCGGATGCTGGCCACGCTCACCAGGACGACGGCCCCGGCAACCCCTCCGGCGATGAAGACGACCACGGCGGTGATGACAATGATGGCTGCCATGACGGTTTCCCCTTTCTCCGTCAGCGGCTAGGTCTAGCGGAGCCTCCCTGGCTCGTCGGCGGGTTGTGACCAGAGCGGCAAAGATTCAGAGGTTTCCTAGCGAGTCCTCCGCACCCAAGCACTGGGACTGCTAGGTTGAGTCCTATGGACCCCGCTGTTCAGGTCATCCCAACCTTTGGTACTATGCCCATGCTGACATCGCATGTGCGGGAAAGCAATGGAATAAGACCAGCCATCTGGATCGTTCTTATTGATCTAGTAAGCCCTGTTGTTGGTGTTGTCGGGATATATGGGAGGTCGGATGCCTGAGCCCCTCTACCGGCGTATCGCCGACGACCTGCTGCAGAAGATCGAGTCAGGCGAGCTAGGTCACGGTGCCCAGCTGCCCACCGAACTGGAGCTCAGGGAGCACTACCAAGCATCGCGCAACACCGTCCGAGATGCCGTGCGGTGGCTGATCACCAGGGGCATGATCGAGACTAGGCCGGGTCAGGGGACCTTCGTGGTCGAGAAGATCGATCCTTTCGTCACCAACCTCAATGTCGTGACGGGGTTCGACAGCGGAGAAGGCGCCGCCTACGCATCCGAGGTAACCGCCAGCCGCAGGAAGCCTGATACATCCCAGCCCCGGGTGGAGATCCAGCAGGCGGCTGGCGTGATCGCCAGCGAACTCGGGCTCGCCGCCGGCGAGACTGTGGTCAGCAGGCACCAGCAGCGTTATATAGATGGCACGCCGTGGTCCTTGCAGACCACCTTCTACCCCATCAAGTTCGTCCAGCAGGGTGCCGGGCAACTGCTGCAGGCGCAGGACATGCCCGGTGGAACCATACCGTACCTGGAGGAAGTCCTGGGGGTCAGGGAAGTCGGCTGGCACAACAAGATCACGGTACGCGCACCGGACAGCATCGAGACAGGCTTCTTCCGGCTCCCCGATGACGGGCGTGTCGCCGTATTCGAAGCATTCCAGACAGGCTTTGACGAGTTGGGCCGCAGGCTGCGGCTGACAGTGATCGTCTACCCGGCCGATCGGAACGAGTTCGTCCTCGATGCAGGGGAGGTTCCCCCTCCGGCTGGCACCGAGTCCGGCACGCATCGCGGCGACCGGACGGCTGGCGGCTCGGCGGCCAGGGCTGCGCACGGTGCTGCTGCGCCGCCCGAGATGACGAAGAGCCGCCCGAGATGACGAAGAGGAGCTAGCGGCCCGATCGCCGGCCGGACGGCAGAGTTCCCGGCCGGCCGCGCAACGACGAAGATTTCCGGTGATCCCTATCACAGCGTGATCCCGGAGCAGGGTAGTCACCGGGAATACCCGGCGACTGGCAACCACCAGCCGAGGGGAGGTGTCATGGCTAAGCGTTACGGTCGCCCGTCACCGCAGTACCGCTACGAGCACTACGACCCAACGTTCTGAGTCAGTGCCGCGCTTCTGGACCGATGACGCTCGTTCTTAACCAGACGGCATGCGGTCTGTCGCGCGCTGCCGGCGCTGTTGTGAGCTTGGACCGCAGCACAGCGCCGGCAGCGGGACCGTAACGTTACCGGCCGCTGGGGCTGGAGGGACGGGAATTGACTACCGAAGCACCTGGCTTGAGGTCCTAGCGGCGGAAGCGATTGCTGCCGAGCCGAGGACCACGTCACCGTCATAGACGACGGCCGCCTGGCCGCGGGCTATGCCTCGCGCCGGGGTGTGCAGGGTCAGCCGCAGGCGCTCGCCGTCGAGGGCGGCGCTGACCGGGAGGGGAGCGGCGTGGGCGCGGAGCTGGACGTGGCAGCCAATCGGGCCGTCCGGCGGCGGGCAGCCGGTCCAAATCGGGCGTTCGGCCCAAATCTCAGTCACGTCTAGGGCCTCGGCCGGGCCGACGGTCACCGTGCCCGAGACTGGCTCGATGTCCAGGACATAGCGGGGGCGACCATCCGGGGCGGGACGGCCTAGGCGCAGGCCGTGGCGCTGGCCGACGGTGTAGATATAGGCACCGTCGTGCTCGCCGAGCTTGGCCCCGGACTCGTCGACTATGTCGCCGGCGGCTGAGCCGAGGTGACGGCTCAGGAACGCCCGGGTGTCGCCGTCGGGGATGAAGCACACGTCGTGGCTGTCGGGCTTGGCCGCGACGGCCAGGCCGCGGTCGGCGGCCTCCTGGCGGACCTGGTCCTTGGTCGTATCCCCCAGCGGGAACATTGCGCGGGATAGCTGGGCGCTGGTGAGGACCGCGAGGACATAGGACTGGTCCTTGGCCTGGTCGGCGCTGCGGGCCAGGCGCGGGCCGGGAAAGCCCGGCCCGGCGGGCAGCAGCCGGGCGTGGTGGCCGGTGCAGACCGCGTCGAAGCCGAGGGCGACCGCCCGGTCCAGCACCGCCGCGAACTTGATCTTCTCGTTGCAGCGCAGGCACGGGTTCGGGGTGTGGCCGCGGGCATACTCGGCGACGAAATCCTCGATCACGTCGGCCTGGAACCGCTCGGCCATATCCCACACGTAGAACGGGATGCCGATCACGTCGGCGGCGCGGCGCGCGTCCCGGGCGTCCTCCAGCGTGCAGCAGCCGCGCGCCCCGGTCCGGTAGGACCGCGGGTTCGCCGACAGTGCGAGGTGCACGCCGGTGACATCGTGGCCGGCCTCGGCGGCCCGGGCCGCCGCGACGGCCGAGTCCACCCCGCCGGACATCGCGGCGAGCACGCGCAACCTAGTCATCGCCTTCGAGGGTATGCGCCGGCGAGGGGGACGCGGCCGCGTTCACCGGCCCGCGCGCCGGGCGCGCTCCACGACCTCGCCGATCACGGCGCCGAGCGCATCCGCGTCGGCCTGGGTGCTGGACCGGCCGAGGGAGAACCGCAGCGACCCGCGGGCCCGCGCCTCGTCGGCACCCATCGCCAGCAGGACGTGACTGGGCTGGGCGATGCCCGCGGTACAGGCCGACCCGGTTGAGCAGGCAATCCCCCGCGTGTCCAGCAGCATCAGCAGCGCATCGCCCTCGCAGCCGGGAAAGGAGAAGTGCGCATTGCCGGGCAGGCGGCCGGGACCGGGCGCGGCGCCGTTCAGTATCGCATCCGGCACCGCCGCCTGGACCTGGGCGATCAGGTCGTCGCGCAGCTCGGCCAGCCGCTTAGCCTCGGCGCAGCGGCCCATCCGGGCGGCGGCGGCCGCGACGGCGAAGGCGCGGATGGCGGGTCCGTCCAGGGTGCCGGACCGGACGTCGCGCTCCTGGCCGCCGCCGTGCAGCACGGGTACCGGGTCCGCGCCCCGGGCCAGCAGCAGCGCGCCGGCGCCCACCGGGCCGCCGATCTTGTGCGCGGTGATCGTGAGCGCGGTCGCGCCCGACCCGGCCAGCTGCACGGGCAGCTGCCCGGCAGCCTGGACCGCGTCGCTGTGGAACGGGATCTGGTACTCCCGCGCCACCTCGGCCAGCTCGGTGACCGGCTGGACGGTGCCGACCTCATTGTTGGCCCACATGATCGTGATCAGGGCCACGCTGGCCTGGTCGGCGTCGATCGCCGTGCGCAATGCGGCCGCGGTGACCAGGCCGGTGCCGTCAACCGGCAGCCAGGTGATCCTGGCGCCCTCGTGGTCGGCCAGCCAGTGCAGGCTGTCCAGTACCGCATGATGCTCAATGGCAGGGGCGAGGATCCTGACCCGCCCGGGGTCGGCCGCCCGGCGGGACCAGAAGAACCCCTTAACCGCCAGGTTATCGGCCTCCGTGCCGCCGCTGGTGAAGACCACCTCGCTCGGGCGGGCACCGTAGCACTCGGCGATCTGCTCTCGTGACTCCTCGACCACGCGGCGGGCACGGCGGCCCGCGTTGTGCAGGGAGGACGGGTTGCCGACCTGGCTGAGCTCATCGCACATCGCCGCCACGGCCTCGGCCAGCATCGGCGTCGTCGCTGCATGGTCGAGGTACACCGGAGAGGCCGGTTCCGGCTGCTCAGCGGGGCGGTTGCCCGTGTCGCCAGCAAGATCAGCGCGGCCGGCGAAGCCCGTGCTGTCAGGCAGGCCGGTGCTGTCGAGATGTCCCATGGTAATCCCAGGGTAGCGGGCATCGGCGACTGTGCCCGCTTCCGCCGGAGTGCCTCAGTTCTGGCCGCGTCGCTCGATTTCCTCGATGAGCTGGGGGACCACCTTGAACAGGTCGCCCACGACGCCGTAGTCGGCCAGGTCGAAGATCGGCGCCTCTGAGTCTTTGTTGATCACCATGATGGTCTTCGACGTCTGCATCCCGGCCCGGTGCTGGATCGCACCGGAGATCCCGGCGGCCAGGTACAGCTGCGGGGACACCGTCTTGCCGGTCTGGCCGACCTGGAACTGGTGCGGGTACCAGCCGGCGTCGGTCGCGGCACGGGACGCGCCGACCGCGGCATGCAGCGAGTCGGCGAGCTTCTCGATCAGCGCGAAATTGTCGCCGCTGCCCACTCCCCGGCCGCCGGAGACCACGATCGCGGCCTCGGTCAGCTCCGGCCGCTCGCCGCGCTCCTGGACTACCTTCTCCGCGACCCTCACCGTCTTGGCGGCGCCGGACACCGGCAGGTCGACGGACTCGATCTCGCCCGCGGCGGGCGCGGCCTGCGGCGCGACCGAGTTGGGGCGCAGGGTGATGACCGGGGTGCCGGTGGTGATCCTGGACTGGACGATGATCGCGCCGCCGAAGACGGACTGCTCGGCGACCAGGCCCTCGGCCAGCCCGACCACGTCGGTCAGCACGCCGGATCCGGTCTTGACCGCGAGGCGCCCGGCGATCTCCTTGCCCTCCGCGGTGGAGGGCAGCAGCACCGCAGCCGGCGCCTTCTGCTCGACCAGGTGCGCGAGCAGCTCCGCCTTCGGGGCGACCACGTAGTCGTCGAACTCGCTGCCCCCGGCCGCGTAGATCCTGGCCGCGCCGTACTCGGCCAGCCGGTCCCTGGCCGCCTGCGCGCCCTCGCCGGCCCAGACCGCTGCCGGGTCGCCGAACTGGCGGGCCGCGGTGAGCAGCTCCAGGGTCACCTTCTTCACGGTCTCGCCGTCGTGGTCGGCGAGCACCAGGATCTCTGCCATATCCGTCCTTACTCTGTGCTTCCGGCTGTGCGCTTGCGGCTGTGCGCCCGCAACCCGGGGTCAGATGAACTTGCGCGCGGCCAGGAACTCGGCGGCCTGAGCGCCGCCCTGGCCCTCGTCGGTGATGATCGTGCCCGCCTCCCGCGGCGGACGGGCGGCGAAGCTCACCACCTCAGTCGCGGACGCTCCCAGCCCGACCTGGTCCTTCTCCAGTCCCAGATCGGCCAGGCCGAGCGTCTCCACCGGCTTCTTCTTCGCGGCCATGATCCCCTTGAACGACGGGTACCGCGGCTCGTTGATCTTCTCCACCACGCTCACCACGGCCGGCAGCGACGACTCCACCCGGTCGTAGCCGTAATCCGCCTGCCGGCGAATCGTGATCGCCGTCCCGTCGATCTCGACCCTGGCCGCCAGCGAGACCTGCGGCACCCCCAGCCGCTCGGCCAGCATCGCGGCCATCACGCCCATCCGCGCGTCCGTCGACTCCGAGCCCAGCAGGACCAGGTCGAACCCCGTCCGCTCGACCGTCTTGGCCAGCACCAGCGAGGTCACCCACGCGTCCGACCCGTGCAGGCTCTCATCCAGCACGTGCACGGCCTTGTCCGCGCCCATCGACAGGGCCTTGCGGACCGACTCGGCCGCCTTGTCCGGGCCCATGCACACCACCGTGACCTCACCGCCGTGCTTCTCGGCAAGCTGCAGGCCTTCCTCGATCGCGTACTCGTCGAGCTCGTTGATCACCGCATCGGCCGCGTCCCGGTCCAGGGCGGAGTCCGAATCCGACAGCTTGCGCTCCGACCAGGTATCGGGAACCTGCTTCACCAAGACGACGATGTTCATGACTGGCGGCCGACCTCCTCTACGGGCCGGCGCGGCCCGTGACGTGCGTTGCGTACTGCCCTCAGCGTGCTGCCAGGCGGCTGATCACGGCGCCGGCAGATCTTAAGCCTGCCAAACGAGCCCGCGCACGAGTACCCCCGGGTGCCCATCAGCCATGTTACCGACCGGTAGCCATAGCGGGCCGAGCGGGGCAGCCCGGTGCACGTTCACAACCATGGGCACTGGTGCCTGTGGCTGTCACAACCGCGGGCGGGCTGCCGGGCTCAGGCGCGGGATTCGGCGGTCTCGACGACGTTGGCCAGCAGCATCGCGCGGGTCATCGGGCCGACACCGCCCGGCATCGGGGCCAGGTACCCGGCCACCTCCGCGACCCGGGGGTCCACATCCCCGGCCAGGCCCTGCTCGGTGCGGGTGATGCCCACGTCCAGCACGGCGGCGCCGGGGCGGACCATGTCCGCGGTCAGCAGACCGGGACGCCCGGCCGCGACCACGACGATGTCCGCCGCCCTGGTGTGCGCGGCCAGGTCACGGGTGCCGGTGTGGCACTGGGTCACGGTGGCGTTCTCGCTGCGCCGGGTCAGCAGCAGCGACAGCGTCCGGCCGACCGTGATGCCCCGGCCGATGATCGTCACCTCGGCGCCGGCGATCGGCACGCCATAGCGGCCCAGCAGCTCCACGATGCCGTGCGGCGTGCACGGCAGCGGGCCGGGCTGGCCCAGCACCAGGCGGCCCAGGTTCACCGGGTGCAGGCCGTCCGCATCCTTGTCCGGGTCCATCATGGCCAGCACCGGCTGCGGGTCAAGCCCGGCGGGCAGCGGCAGCTGGACGATGAACCCGGTGCAGGCCGGGGCGGCGTTCAGCTCGGCCACCGTGTCCTCCACCTGCTGCTGGCTGGCGTCAGCGGGCAGATCCCGGCGGATAGAGGCGATGCCGACCTGGGCGCAGTCCCGGTGCTTGGCCTTCACGTAGACCTGGCTGCCGGGGTCGTCGCCGACCAGTATCGTGCCCAGGCCGGGCGCGGCGCCGATGGCCGTCAGCTTGGCCACCCGCCGGGTGAGATCCTCGCGGATGGCAGCGGCCGCGGCCTTGCCATCGAGAATTGTCGCAGTCATCGGGTCCCATTGTGCCCGACCGGCGCCGGGACAGGCTCGGCCGTCAGTGGTAGAAGTGCCGCAGCCCGGTAAAGTACAGCGCCACCCCGGCCGCGTCGGCGGCCGCGATCACCTCGGGGTCCCGGATCGAGCCGCCGGGCTCGACCACCGCCCGCACCCCGGCCTCGGCGAGAACCTCGAACCCGTCGGCGAACGGGAAGTAGGCATCGCTGGCCGCCACCGAGCCGCGGGCCCGCTCTCCCGCCCGCATCACCGCGAGCCGGGCCGAGTCCACCCGGTTGACCTGTCCCATCCCGATCCCGACCGACGCCTGCCCGGCGGCCAGCAAGATGGCGTTGGACTTGACCGACCGGCAGGCCCGCCAGGCAAATTCCAGATCGGCCAAGACCTCCGCGGACTCAGCCGGGCCCGCGGCGAGCCGCCAGGTCCGCGCCTGGTCACCCGGCTCGTTCAGCCGGTCCGCGGACTGGGCCAGCATCCCGCCGCTGACCGGCCGCAGCTCGGTCACCGGGCCGCCGGGCGGCGCGCACCGCAGCAGCCGCAGGTTCTTCTTTCGGGTCAGCAGGTCGAGCGCGGCCGGCTCGAAGCCGGGCGCGACGAGCACCTCGGTGAAGATGTCCGCGATCTGCGCCGCGAGCGCGCGGGTCACCGCCGCGTTGACCGCGATCACGCCGCCGTAGGCCGAGCCGGGATCGCAGGCATGCGCGCGGGCATGCGCCTGGACCAGGTCGCCGCCGACCGCGATGCCGCACGGGTTGGAGTGCTTCATGATGGCCGCGCACGGCCCGGCGAAGTCGAAGGCGGCGCGCCAGGCCGCGTCGGCGTCGACATAGTTGTTGTAGGACATCTCCTTTCCGTGCAGCTGCTCGGCGGCGGCGATTCCCCCGGAGTGCCCGGCGGCCACGTACAGCGCGGCGTCCTGGTGCGGGTTCTCGCCGTAGCGCAGCACGTCGCGGCGGCCCCACTGAGCCGCGACCACCTCCGGCCAGCCGGTCGCGCGCGCGACGGCGTCCGGGGCGTAGGCCGAGGCGAACCAGGTGGCGATCGCGGTGTCGTAGGCGGCGGTGCGGACGTACGCGGCGCCGGCCAGGCGGCGGCGCTGCTCCAGCGTGAAGCCGCCCGCGCGCAGGGCGCCGGACAGCTCGCCGTACTGCGCCGCGCTGGTGATGACGGCCACGTTCGCGTGGTTCTTGGCCGCCGCGCGCACCATGGCCGGGCCGCCGATGTCGATCTGCTCCACGCACTCTTCCGGCGGGGCGCCGCTCACCAGGGTCTGCTCGAACGGGTACAGGCTGGAGATCAGCAACTCAAACGGCGCGATCGACAGCTGCGCCAGCTGCCCGGCGTGCCCGGGCTGCCGCACGTCGGCGAGCAGGCCGGCGTGCACGGCGGGGTGCAGGGTCTTGACCCGGCCGTCCAGGCACTCAGGGAACCCGGTGAGATCCTCCACGGCGGTCACCGGGATCCCGGCGTCGCGCACGGCCGCGGCGGTCGACCCGGTCGAGACGATCTCGGCGCCTGCCGCGTGCAGCTCGGCGGCCAGGCTGGCGAGGCCGGTCTTGTCGTGCACGCTGACCAGGGCGCGCTTGATGGCTACCTTGCTCATCCGCCGATTCTCACCTTCCGGCCGTGGACTGACCAGCCCTCGCCGAGCATGCGGCCCACCGTCTGGGTGAGCAGCGCGCGCTCGGCCACCTTGATCCGCTCGTGCAGGGACTGCCCGTCGTCGCCGTCGGTCACCGGGACGGCCGCCTGCGCGATCACCGGCCCGGTGTCGGTGCCCGCATCCACCAGGAATACGGTGCAGCCGGTTACCTTGACGCCGTAGTCCAGGGCGTCGGTGACCGCGTGCATGCCGGGGAATGACGGTAGCAAGCCGGGATGGGTGTTGATCACCCGGCCGCCGAAGCGGCCCAGGAAGGCCGGCCCCACCAGCTTCATGAATCCGGCCAGCACGACCAGGTCCGGATCGGACTTCGCGCAGGCCTGCGTCAGCGCCAGGTCCCATTCCTCGCGGCCGGCGTAGTCACGGACCGCGCAGGTGAAGGTGGCGACCCCGGCCGCGCGGGCCCGGTCCAGCGCGGCGATGCCGTCCCGGTCGGCGCCGACCGCGACCACCTGCGCGCCGTAGGATTCGTCGGCACAGGCGTCGAGCAGCGCCTGCAGGTTCGTACCCGCGCCTGACACCAGCACCACCACGCGCCTGCGCATGGGCGCCATTGTGCCCTGGCGAGGTCCGGGGTTGGTCGCGGCACGGGCCCGCGCGGCCCGAAGAGGGGCCGGACGGTGGTGAAATAGAGCCTGGCCCCGCCCGCCGGACGGATCTGCACCGAAAGGACCCGGCCCTGTCCGCCGAACAGACGCCCCAGCCGCCGCCAGACGCGCCCGAGGATCCGGGCGAGTCTTCGCGGCTGCCCGGGCTGCCGCGCCTTTTCTTCCCTGAGGACCCGGCCAGGCAAGCTGATTCCGGCCCGGGCCGACCCGGGGCGGCCCAGCCCGATCCAGGACAGCCTGGTCCAGGACATCCCGGCCCAGGACATCCCGGTCCAGGACAGCCCGGCCTGGTACCGCAGGGACGGCCTGGGGCGCAGGGCCGGCCTGAGCCGCCCGGCGGCCCGGCCGCCTACCCGCGCCGGCCCCGGCCGTCGCAGCCGCCGCGCCGTGAGGTCCAGCAGCGGGCCATCGCCGGGCTGGTGTTCGGCCTGCTCGCCCTGCTGGCCTTGTTCGGAGTGGGCGCGAACCTGCAGCGCGGGATCTATCTGGTGATCTTCAGCGTGATCATCGGCCCGGCCGCTTGCCTGCTGGGCATCACTGCTATGCGCAGCGCCCGCAAGGAGACGACCATGCGGCCGCGCGGCGCGATCGCCGGGACGATATTCGGCTCGCTGGCCGCGGTACTGAGCCTGTTTTTCCTGGTCATGTTCGCGCTCTTCTCCGCCCAGCTCACGCAGTACAGCCGGTGCCTGGACCTCACCCAGACGGCCACCGCGCAGCAGGCGTGCACCACCCAGTTCTACCGGTCAATCGACAGCAAGATCGGCGCTGGCTCGGGCTGACACCGGGATCCGGTCAGTCCGCCGGCGGTTCGCCCGTCTCCGCATCGGCATCCTCATCCTCGTCGTCGACCGCCTGGTCGTCGACGACCTCGTCGTCCGCCCACAGATTGACGAAGATGATGTGGCCGTCGTCCTCGTCAGCGGTCAGGCCGTCAGCGGTCAGGCCGTCAGCGCCGGGCCCGCGGGCTCCGGCCGCCGAGGGGCCGGGGCCCGCCAGCACCGTGAGCCGCGGCCGGCCGCGGAAGCGCAGCCAGTTAACGGCTCCGGCGCAGATCGCCGACGCGACCCCGAGCTCGAGCACCGCGACCAGGCCGATCCGCCAGCCGGACGGGCCTACTTCGGCGAGCCGCCCGTCGCCCAGCGGACCGCCGGCGAACGCCGCCAGCACGCCGAGCACCCCGCCGGCCAGCGCGCCGCTGGCGAAACCCCACATCGGGGCGGCCTCGAGGGCCGGCGTCGGCCCGGCCCGGGCCAGTACCCAGCCGCCGGCCGCCCCCGCCAGGTACGGCACCGCCAGCATCAGACCGAACAGCGCGGGCGAGAAGCCCTGGTGCACGCCGGACGGCAGCGCGGCCAGCATCGGAAACTCCGGCAGCCTGCCGAGCGCCGACCCGGTCGGGGCCACGATGGTCCCCCCGCCGAACGCGAACCCGGGACCCATCAGGAACGAGACGGCCCACATCAGCGCGTTGGGCAGGTAGGCGAGCTGGGCGAGCAGCAGCAGCCCGGCACCGACGGCGCCTGGCGCCAGCGCGGCGTTCTCCGCACTGATCGCCCGCAGGTGCACCGCCAGCGAGACGCCGGTCAGCAGCGCGCCGACGGCGCCGAGCACGGCCAGCGTGACCGCAGCGCCGACGATGACCGACCGCAGCCGCACGGAGAGCAGCCCGGTCAGCCGGGGCCAGGGAGCGAGGGCGCGGGCACCGCCCAGGCCGCCGGCGGTCAGCGCCAGCACGAACCCCGCGACCGCCGCCTGCAGCGCTGACGGGGCGAGCTGGGCCGACCGGCTGGCGAAGGCCAGCCCGGCCGCGAGCCCCGCATAGGGCACCGCCAGGGCCAGCGCCGCGTAACCGACCTCCGAGAGCCTGGTTACCCCGGCCGCGCGCACGGCCCACCGCCCGGCTAGCCACAGCAGCGCCCCGGGCAGCAGGACCAGGCCGAGCGGCAGCATCCCGATCCGGCCCGCGCCGCGCAGCGTGAACCCCACGTGGTGGCTGATCAGCCACAGCGCGGTCGCGGCCCGCAGCACGCCGGTCAGCCCGGCACCGCCGTGTGGCGCCGCGATCCACCCGGCCAGCACCAGCAGGGTGACCACCACCAGCCCGACTCCGGCCGCCGCGCAGGCCCCGATCGCGCCCGCCGCCGGAATCGGCCGGATACCCGGCGCCGGGCTCTCGTCATCGGCTGCGCCGCGGCCGGGAGCATGGTCGCCCAGAACGGAAGTAAGCACGACAGCCAGCCTGACAAGCGCCGGCCCCGGCCGCGCGGAGGCGCGCCGGGGCCGGAGGCCAGTGCCGCAGCCGCGGTTAGCCCGCCGCGCTGCCCTGCAGCAGCTCCCGGACCAGCCTGGCCGTCTCGCTCGGCGTGCGGCCGACCCGGACGCCGACCTTCTCCAGCGCCTCCTTCTTGGCCTGCGCGGTGCCGGCCGAGCCGGAGATGATCGCGCCCGCGTGGCCCATGGTCTTGCCCTCGGGGGCGGTGAACCCCGCCACGTAGGCGACGACCGGTTTGGAGAGGTTCTTCTCGATATAGGCGGCGGCCCGCTCCTCGGCGTCGCCGCCGATCTCCCCGATCATCACGATCGCCTCGGTCTGCGGGTCGGCCTCGAACGCCTGCAGGCAGTCGATGTGGGTGGTGCCGATGATCGGGTCGCCGCCGATGCCGACGCAGGTGGAGAAGCCGATGTCGCGCAGCTCGTACATCATCTGGTAGGTCAGCGTGCCGGACTTGGAGACCAGCCCGATCCGGCCCTGCGTGGTGATGTCGGCCGGGATGATCCCGGCGTTCGACAGGCCCGGGGATGCGACGCCCGGGCAGTTCGGCCCGACGATGCGGGTGGTGCCGCCGCGGGACTGCGCGTAGGCGAAAAACGCCGCGGTGTCGTGCACCGGCACGCCCTCGGTGATGACGATGACCAGGGGCAGCCCTGCGTCGACAGCCTCGATCACGGCGGCCTTGGTGCCCGCGGGCGGCACGAACACCACCGAGACGTCCGCGCCGGTAGCCGACATCGCCTCGGCCACCGTGCCGAACACCGGTACCTGCTCGCCGGACAGCTCGATGGACTGCCCGGCCTTGCGCGGGTTGGTGCCGCCCGCCACGCGGGTCCCGGCGGTGATCATCCGGGCGCCGTGCCTGCGGCCCTCGGACCCGGTGATGCCCTGGACGATGATCCGGCTCTCGCCGGTCAGGAAGACCGCCATCTCATGCTCCCGTCGCGGCCGTCGCGGCCAGCTCGGCGGCGCGCCGCGCCGCATCGTCCATGGTCGCCACCTGCTCGATCGCGGCGATGCCCGCCTCGTCCAGGATGCGGCGGCCCGCGGCGGCGTTGTTGCCGTCCAGCCGGACCACCAGCGGGTGGGTCAGCGACTCACCGCGCTGCGCCAGCATCCCGACCGCCGAGACGATGCCGTTCGCGACCGCGTCGCACGAGGTGATCCCGCCGAACACGTTGACCAGCACGCTGCGCACCGACGGGTCGGACAGCACAATGTCCAGGCCGTCGGCCATCACCGCGGCGGATGCGCCGCCGCCGATGTCGAGGAAGTTGGCCGGCCGGACGCCGCCGAACGCCTCGCCCGCGTATGCGACCACGTCCAGGGTGGACATCACCAGCCCAGCGCCGTTGCCGATGATCCCGACCTGGCCGTCCAGCCTGACGTAGTTCAGGTGCCGGGCCCTGGCGCGCGCCTCGATCGGGTCAGCGGATTCGGTGTCCGCGAACCGCTGGTGACTGCGCCGGAAGCCGGCGTTGTCGTCCAGGGTGACCTTGGCGTCCAGCGCGATGACCTCGCCGCCGCCGGTGAGCACCAGCGGGTTGACCTCGGCCAGGGTGGCGTCTTCCTCGGTGAACACCGTCCACAGCTTCTCGGCTAGCGCCGCCGCCCCGGCCAGCGCCTCGGCCGGCAGGCCGCCGGCCGACACGATCTGCATGGCCCTGGCCGCGTCCACGCCGGTCAGCGGGTCCACCGGAATACGGGCCAGCGCGTCCGGGCTCTGCGCGGCCACGACCTCGATCTCCACCCCGCCCTGCACCGAGCACATCGACAAAAAGGACCGGTCCGCCCGGTCGACCAGGAAGGACAGGTAATACTCCTCCGCGATGTCGACGTCCCGCGCGACCAGCACCGCATGCACGGTGTGGCCCTTGATGTCCATGCCGAGGATCTGCCGGGCCTTCGCCTCGGCCTCGTCCGGCCCGCTGGCCAGCTTGACCCCGCCGGCCTTGCCCCGGCCGCCGGCCTTGACCTGGGCCTTGATGACCACGCCGGTACCGAAGTCGGCCGCAATGGCGCGGGCTTCCTCCGGCGTGCGCGCGACCCTGCCGGGCTGGATCGGCACGCCGTACTCCGCGAAGAGGTCCTTCGCCTGATACTCGAACAGGTCCACTGGGTCCGTCCTATGCGCTCGTCAGATGCCTGTCACCGGGTCCCGTCACCCTCTGGGGTGGCGCTCCGGGCACGGCCTGCCTACCCGTGGCCGTCCGGCCACCCCCGTCCGTGCAGGACCGCCCGCGCCCGCGCCCGCCCGTCCGCGCCCGTCCGCGCAGGCAGCCTAGTGCCGGCCGGCCGCCGTCGCCGCAGCCGGGTCCGGGCCGGCCTGGCCTCATGCCCTGGCCTGTTGCGCCTTCGTCCCCAGCTCACCGTGGACCCAGTCCACGATCCCCTGGGTCGGCGCGCCCGGGGTGAAGATCCTGGCCACGCCCAGCTGGGTCAGCTCAGCGATGTCGGCGTCGGGGATGATGCCGCCGCCGAAGACCACGATGTCGCCCGCGCCCCGCTCGGCCAGCAGATCAAGGACCTTGCGGAACAGGGTCATGTGCGCGCCGGAGAGTACCGACAGGCCGATCGCGTCGGCGTCTTCCTGCAAGGCGGCGGCGACGATCTGCTCGGGCGTCTGGTGCAGGCCGGTGTAGATGACCTCGACGCCCGCATCGCGCAGCGCCCGCGCGACCACTTTCGCGCCGCGGTCATGGCCGTCCAGCCCCGGCTTGGCGATGACGACCCGGATCGTGCTCATCAGTTCCTCCCGCACGGCGCGATGAGCCCAGACTAGCCGCGCGGCCCGGAGCAGGTAACTGGCGGCTAGAGCTTCTCGATCGGGGCGTAGCGCAGCACCAGGTGCTTGATGCCGTAGTCCCCGCCGAAGTCGATCTTGGCTTCGGGATCGTCGCCGCGGCCCTCGACCGACAGCACCCGGCCGAGGCCGTAGGAGTCGTGGGTGACCCGGTCGCCCGGCTGCAGCGCGGGCACCTGGCGGTTGCCCGGCGCGCGCATCCCGGGCCGGCTGGCCAGCCGCTCGGAGGCCGGCGGCGCGGCCGCCGCCGCGTCCCGGCGCCACTCGATCAGCTCGGCCGGCACCTCGGACAGGAACCGGGACTGGCGGTGGAACGCCGGGCGGCCGAACCAGGCCCGCGACACCGCCCGGGTCAGGTACAGCCGCTGCTGGGCCCGGGTGATGCCGACGTAGGCCAGCCTGCGCTCCTCCTCCAGCTCGCGCTCATCACCGGAGGAGCGCTCGTGCGGGAACACGTTCTCCTCCAGGCCGGTGAGGAACACCACAGGGAACTCCAGGCCCTTGGCCGTGTGCAGGGTCATCAGCGTGATCATGCCGCCGTGATCGGCGCCGTCGGGGATCTGGTCAGCGTCGGCGACCAGCGACACCTGCTCGAGGAAGTCGGCGAGCGTGCCGCCCGGGTGCTGGGCGTCGAACTCGCGCGCGACGTTCACCAGCTCGGTCAGGTTCTCGATCCGGCTGGCGTCCTGCAGGTCGGCGGAGGCCTCGAGCTCGGCCACGTAGCCGGTCTTGTCCAGCACGGCCTCGGCCAGGTCGCCCGCCGGCATGCCGTCCGCCACCGCCGCCCGCAGCCCGCCGATCAGCTCGTTGAACGCCTCGATCGCGCGGGCCGACCGCGGCGCCAGCCCGGGCGCGTCCTGGGGCCGGGCCAGCGCCTGGGCGAAGCTGATCCGCTCCCGCAGGCCCAGCGCGGCGATGCACTCCTCGGCCCGGTCGCCGATCCCCCGGCGCGGGGTGTTCAGCACCCGGCGCAGCGACACCTCGTCCGCCGGGTTGGCGATCAGCCTCAGGTAGGCCAGCAGGTCGCGCACCTCGCGCCGCTCGTAGAAGCGGACGCCGCCGACGACCTTGTAGGGCACTCCGGCCCGGATGAACACTTCCTCGAAGACCCGGGACTGGGCGTTGGTCCGGTAGAACACGGCCACCTGGCCGGGGGTAGCCTCGCCCTCGTCGGTGAGCCGGTCCACCTCCTCGGCGACAAACGCCGCCTCGTCGTGCTCGCTGTCGGCGACGTAGCCGGTGATCGGCGGCCCGTCGCCGGCGTCGGACCACAGGTTCTTGGGCTTGCGGCCGGTGTTGCGGGACACGACGGCGTTGGCCGCGGCCAGGATGTTCTGGGTGGACCGGTAGTTCTGCTCGAGCAGGATGACCGTGGCACCAGGGAAATCACGCTCGAACTCCTCGATGTTGCGGATCGTGGCCCCGCGGAACGCGTAGATGGACTGGTCGGCGTCGCCCACCACGGCCAGCTCGGCGGGCTCGACCAGCTCGGCCCGCGGGCCGGGCACGGCATCGTCCCGGCTGGCCGCGGCGGGCAGTATGTGCTCGCCGTGCTGCCCGGCCAGCTCGCGGATCAGCACGTACTGGGCGTGATTGGTGTCCTGGTACTCGTCCACCAGCACGTGCCGGAACCGGCGCCGGTACTCCGCGGCCACCTCCGGGAAGGCCTGGAACAGGTTGACGGTGACCATGATCAGGTCGTCGAAGTCCATCGCCCCGGCCGCCGCCAGCCTGCGCTGGTACTCGCCGTAGGCCTGCGCCAGCGCCTTCCCCCGGTAGCCGGAGGCGCGCGCGGCCAGCGTCTCGTAGTCGACCAGCTCGTTCTTGAGGTTGGAGACCTGCGCGGCCATCGATTTCGGCGGATGGAACTTCGGATCCAGTTCCAGCTCGCGGCAGACCAGCGCCATCAGCCGCTGCGAGTCGGCCTGGTCGTAGATCGAGAAGCCGGAGGGGTAGCCGAACCGGCCGGCCTCCCGGCGCAGGATCCGCACGCACGCCGAGTGGAAGGTCATCAGCCACATCGCCCGGGCCCGGTGCCCGGTCAGCGCGGCCGCGCGGGCCGCCATCTCGCCGGCCGCCTTGTTCGTGAACGTGATGGCCAGGATCTCGCTGGGCAGTACGTCGCGCTCGGCCAGCAGGTAGGCGATCCGGTGCGTCAGCACCCGGGTCTTGCCCGAGCCGGCCCCGGCGATGATCAGCAGCGGGCCGCCGGTGTGGATCACCGCGGCCCGCTGCTGCGGATTCAGCCCGTCCAGGAGGGAGTCAACAGCCGTCGCGGTCACCGCACCAGCCTAGGCGCTGCCGCCGACACCGCGGGCGAGATGACCCGGCCATGGAACGGCGGCCGGGGTTATCCGGATCCGGTTCAGGCGCCGGGATCCGGCACCAGCGTGGGCGTGCCGCGGATCAGCGTCTCTTTGCGGAAGAAAGCAGGTGCCGTGACCCGCATAAAGATGGCGGCCAGCAGGCCGACCAGCGCGGCCAGCACGATGATCACGAACGCGCCGCCGATGTGCCAGCCGAGGCCGGGCACTGTGAACGTCGTGTAGCTGTTGCCGGTGTTGACGTCATAGTCCTGCCAGAGGGTGAAGCCGCCCGCCACGTACATGATCAGGCCGCCCAGCCCCGGCAGTATCCCCTGCATCCACAGATCGCGCATGCTACGCGTCAGCGTCTTGCGGTAATACCAGACGCACTCAAATGCGGTCAGGCCGTAGTAGAAGGCGATGTAAACGCCGATCGCCGTGACCGCGTCGTAGATGACGTTCCCGCCGGACAGGTAGTTCATCGGCACGTACAAGACGATCGACACCACGCCCATCACGATCGTGGAGACCGTGGGCGTCAGGTGCCTGGGGTGGATCTTGGCGAACGCCTCCGGGATCGCCTTGTAAGCAGCCATCGACAGGGTGGTCCGGGCCGTCGGCAGGATGGTCGTCTGGGTGGAGGCCGCGGCCGAGCTCAGCACCATCAGGATGAGCAGCTTGGACAGGAACGTGCCGACGCCCGAGCTGCCGAAGATCGCTCCGCCGAGCGAGGAGAGCACGTCACCGGAGTTAGCCGGGTTGCCCAGGCCGATGCCCTTGGTTGCAATGCCGGCGAAGGCCAGCACCGAGACGATCACCAGGGCGTAGGTGACGAGCAGCAGCACGGTGGAGATGATGGCCGCCCGGCCCGGCGTCTTCGCCGGGTCCTTGGTCTCCTCGTTGACCGAGACGGCGGTGTCCCAGCCCCAGTAGATGAACAGCATCAGCACCAGTGCGGCGACGAAGCTCGCGACTGGCACCGCGAGCGGGTTAAACCAGTTCGCCTGGATATGCACCGAGGTGACGGGCGGGGTACCGCCGTAGACCTTGACCAGCGCGACCACCGAGAGCACCGCGAGCATGACCAGCTCGACGGTGAGCAGCACTTTCTGCAGGTAGGCCGACACCTCGATGCCCGTGTAGCAGATGTAGGTCATCGCGACGATCCACGCGACTCCGACGAGCAGCACCCACGGGCTGGTCGGATCCGAGCCGATCCCCTGCGCCCCGAACAGCAGGAACACATACTGCCCGGCGACCTGGGCCAGGCTGGCCATGACCAGGACGTCCGCCGCGACGATGCCCCAGCCACCCGCCCACCCGGTCTTCGGGCCGAACGCGCGCGTGCCCCAGGTGAATGTCGTGCCGCAGTCCGGGTCGGCCTTATTCATCTCGCTGTAACCGATCGAGGTCAGGAAGATCGGCACGAATGCCAGCAGGGCCGCGGCCGGCGCGTGAAAGCCGACGAGGACCACCACCCCGGCCAGGGTGGCGGCCAGGCTGTAGGCAGGCGCGGTCGAGGCCACGCCCATGACGATGCTGGAGATCAGGCCGAGGGCGCCGGTCTTGAGCCCTTTGTCTAGCGACTCCTCCATCGGCTGGATACCGGGGGTAACAGTGGCCATGCCTCACCCCTCCTGAGAGTCACCCGGCCGCGCCGGGCAGGGACACGCGCACGCGGCCGCACCCGCCGCCCGTTACTTGACCGGATAGCAGGGCATGACGGCTTCCGTACCCGCGTGCAACGGTTCTAGCATGCAGTACGCCCTCCAGGCAACGATTTCCGTTGTAACAACTACATGTCACGACTGGTCTCGTGGTTCGGAATCGGTCTGAGCGTTAGGATCCCGCTATGCGCATACTCCTGGCCGGAGCGGGCGGCGTCGGCACGGCATTCGCCCGGATTGCGGCCCGCCGCCCGTTCGCCGATCTGGTCATCGCCGACTACGACCTGGCCCGGGCGCAGCACGCAGCCGCCGCCAAGGACAGTTACCGGGCCGTGCAGCTGGACGCCAGGGATGAGCGTGCCACCGCCGCCCTGCTCGCGGAGCATTCGGCCGACGTGCTGATGAACGCCACGGACCCGCGGTTTGTCATGCCGCTGTACCGCGGAGCGCTGGCGGCGCGCACCCACTACCTGGACATGGCAATGTCCCTGTCGCACCCGCATCCGGACGAGCCGTACCGCCAGACCGGGGTCAAGCTGGGCGACGACCAGTTCGAGCTGGCCCGCCAGTGGGAGGAGGCGGGCCAGCTGGCGCTGGTCGGCATCGGCGTCGAGCCGGGCCTGTCGGACGTGTTCGCCCGGCACGCGGCCGACGAGCTGTTCAGCCAGATCGACCAGCTCGGCGTGCGGGACGGCGCGAGCCTGCAGGTGGCCGGGTATGACTTCGCGCCGACGTTCTCGATCTGGACCACGATCGAAGAGTGCCTCAACCCGCCGGTCGTCTGGGAGGCCGATCGCGGCTGGTTCACCACCGAGCCGTTCAGCGAGCCGGAGGTGTTCATGTTCCCGGCCGGCATCGGCCCGGTGGAATGCGTCAACGTCGAGCATGAAGAGGTCCTGCTGATGCCGCGCTGGGTGGATGCCCGGCGGGTGACCTTCAAGTACGGCCTGGGCGAGGAGTTCATCGGGGTGCTGCGCACGCTGCACAAGCTCGGCCTGGATAAAGTCGATCCGGTCAGCGTCGGCGGAACCCCGGTGTCGCCGCGTGACCTGGTGGCCGCCTGCCTGCCCGACCCGGCCACGCTGGGAGACAAGATGACCGGCCTGACCTGCGCGGGAACCTGGGTCACCGGGACCGGCAAGGACGGCGCCCGGCGCGAGGTGTACCTGCATCACGTCGTCGACAATGACTGGTCAATGGCCGAGTATGGATCCCAGGCCGTGGTGTGGCAGACCGCGGTGAACCCGGTGGTGGCGCTGGAGCTGCTGGACTCGGGCGCCTGGTCGGGCACCGGCGTGCTCGGACCCGAGGCGCTGCCCGCCCGGCCATACCTGGACCTGCTGACCGAATACGGCTCGCCGTGGGCTTGCGAGGAGCGCATGCCCGGGACAGCCAGCTAGCGGTGGTAATGAGCCCCGGTGGTAACAAGCCCCGTGGTAGCAAGCACAGCATCGTCAGTCAAAGGAGACCCACAGGTGGAAGAGCTACGCAACTTCGTCGGCGGCCAGTGGACCGACGGCTCCTATGACCGCCGCGCCGAGCTGATCAATCCCAGCACCGGCGAGGCGTTCGCCTCCGCGCCGGTCTCCGGCCAGGCCGAGGTAGACGCGGCGTTCGCCTCGGCCGCCGACGCGTTCGGCGGCTGGCGGGACGCCACCCCGGCCGAGCGCAGCCTGGCGCTGCTGCGGATCGCCGACTCGATCGAGGCCCGGGCCAAGGAGCTGGTCGCCGCCGAGTCCCAGAACACCGGCAAGCCGATCGCGCTGACGCTGTCGGAGGAAATCCCGCCGATGGCGGACCAGATCCGGTTCTTCGCCGGCGCGGCCAGGATGCTGGAGGGCCGGTCGGCCGGCGAGTACATGGCCGGGCACACCTCGTTCGTCCGGCGCGAGCCGGTCGGGGTCTGCGCCGCGGTGACGCCGTGGAACTACCCGATGATGATGGCGGTGTGGAAGTGGGCCCCGGCCCTCGCGGCGGGCAACACGATGGTGCTCAAGCCGTCCGACACCACCCCGGCCAGCACGCTGCTGATGGCCGAGCTGATGGCCGAGCACCTGCCGCCGGGCGTGTTCAACGTGATCTGCGGCGACCGGGACACCGGCCGGGCGATCGCCTCGCACCCGGTGCCGCAGATGGTGTCGATCACCGGCAGCGTCCGGGCCGGCAAGGAGGTCGCCGCGGCGGCCGCGGCCAGCCTGAAGCGGGTGCACCTGGAACTCGGCGGCAAGGCGCCGGTGGTGGTGTTCGACGACGCCGACCCGGCCAGGGTAGCCGAGGCGATCGCGGTCGCCGGGTACTTCAACGCGGGCCAGGACTGCACGGCGGCAACCCGGGTGCTGGCCGCGCCCGGCGTGCACGACGACTTCGTCGCCGCGCTGGCCGATCAGGCCAGGGCGCAGAAGGTGGCCGGCCCCGACGTGGAGGACGCCGACTTCGGCCCGCTGAACAACGCGAGCCAGCTGGAGCGGGTATCGGGGTTCATCGCCCGGCTGCCCGATCACGCCCGGCTGGTGAGCGGGGGCCGGCAGACCGGGTCGCGCGGTTACTTCTTCGAGGCCAGCGTGGTGGACGGCCTGCACCAGGACGACGAGATCATCCAGAACGAGGTGTTCGGCCCGGTCATCACCGTGCAGCAGTTCAGCGACGAGGACGAGGCCGTGAAGTGGGCCAACGGCACCGACTACGGGCTCGCCTCGTCGGTGTGGACGTCCGACCACGGGCGGGCGATGCGGATGGCCCGGCGGCTGGACTTCGGCTGCGTGTGGATCAACACCCACATCCCGCTGGTGGCCGAGATGCCGCACGGCGGGTTCAAGCAGTCAGGCTACGGCAAGGACCTGTCGATGTACGGCTTCGAGGACTACACCCGGGTCAAGCACGTGATGTCGGCGCTGGACTAATCCGGGGGCACCCTCGGGCGGCTACGATCGGGCGTGTGCTTGCCGACAGCGAGATCAGCCGCATCCTGGCCATCACCGCGCATCCCGACGACGTCGACTTCGGCGCCGCGGGCACGGTGGCACAGTGGACGGGGGCCGGTCTGGAGGTCAGCTACTGCGTGGTCACCGACGGGGACGCCGGCGGCAGCGACCGCTCGGTGTCCCGGCCGGACATGGCCGCGCTGCGGCGGGTGGAGCAGACCAACGCGGCCAAGCAGGTCGGGGTGCACGACCTGCGCTTCCTCGGCTACTCCGACGGGCAGGTCGAGCCCACGCTGGCGCTTCGCCGCGACCTGGTCCGGGTGATCAGGCAGGTGCGGCCCGACCGGGTGCTGTGCCCCTCGCCCGACCGCAACTACGCCCGCATCGGCGCCAGCCATCCCGACCACCGGGCGGTCGGATCAGCGGCTCTGGACGCGGTCTATCCCGACGCCAGGAACCCGTTCGCGTTCCCCGAGCTGCTGGCCGACGAGGGCCTTGAGCCCTGGATCGTGCGCGAGGTCTGGGTCTCGGCCAGCCCGGAACCGGACCATTTCGTGGACGTGACCGACACGTTCGACCGCAAGATCGCGGCACTGCGGGCGCACGAGAGCCAGATCAGCGATCCGGACGCGCTGGCGGAGATGCTGCGCAGCGGGCTAAGCCGCACCGCCGCCCAGGCGGGCCTGCCCGAGGGGCGGCTGGCCGAGGCCTTTCAGGTGCTGCAGACCGGCTGAGAGCTGCGCCGGCGGCGCCTGCCGCGCATTTCCGGGACGACCATTCAAGCCGGCGCGGCTGGTGCGAAGGTCATCGGCAGCCTAAGTTGGCCTTCAGGCGCAATTGCCGTGCCGGACAGGAGAAAACCGAGGATGACCTCAATCACCGTCACCGTGGACGGGGTGAGCTACGTCGACGACGTGGAGCCCCGGCTGCTGCTCGTGCACTACCTCAGGGAAGTCGTTGGCAAGACCGGCACGCCCATCGGATGCGACACCTCTAACTGCGGTGCATGCACCGTGCTGATGAACGGCGAGTCAGTCAAGAGCTGCTCGGTGCTGGCCGTCCAGGCCGATGGTGCCGAGATCACCACGATCGAGGGCCTGGCCAACGGAAAGCTGCACCCGGTGCAGCGGGCCTTTCACGAGGAGCATGCGCTGCAGTGCGGTTACTGCACCCCCGGCATGATCATGGCGGCCACCGACCTGCTCCGGGACAACCCACGCCCGAGCGACGAGGAGATCCGCGAGGGCCTGGAAGGCAACCTGTGCCGGTGCACCGGCTATGAGAACATCGTCCGCGCCGTCCGGCGCGCCGCGCACATGGGAGCGGCCACATGACAGCCCACATTCAGGCCCCGGTCACCGAGCTTGGCCGGGCGCGCCTGCGTAAGGAAGACGCCCGGCTCATCACTGGGCAGACCAACTGGACCGACAACATCACCCTGCCCGGCATGCTGCACATGGCCTTCCTGCGCAGCCCGGTCGCCCATGCGAAGATCAGCTGGGTTGACGTAAGCGGAGCGCTGCGGCAGCCGGGAGTGATCGCCGCCTTCACCGGCGGCGACTTCGCCGACGAGCAGGGCAGCCTGCCGTGCGCCTGGCCGGTCACCCCGGACATCGTGATCCCGGAGCACCCGGCCATGGCCGTGGACGAGGTCCGCTACGTGGGCGAGGCGGTGGCCGTGGTGATCGCCCGTGACCAGTATGAGGCCGCCGACGCGCTCGCCGCCGTCGAGGTCGAATACGAGCCGCTGCCGCCGGTGCTTGACATGCGCGATGCGCTGACCGAGACCTCGCCGAGGGTGCACGAGGGCGGCAACAAGAGCTTCGAGTGGGTCTTCGCCAACGGCGACCTGGACGCCGCGTTCCGGGATGCGCCGGTGGTGCTGGAGCGTAACTACCGACAGCAGCGGCTGATCCCCGCTGCGATGGAGCCGCGCTCGGTCGTGGCCTCCGGTGTCGGCGGCGAGTACACGCTCTGGTCGGCGACCCAGATCCCGCACATCCTGCGCTTCCTGCTCGCCGCGATCACCGGGATTCCCGAGCAGGATCTGCGCGTGATCGCGCCCGACGTGGGCGGCGGGTTCGGATCCAAGCTCCAGGTCACCGCCGAGGAGGAGCTGGCCCTGCTGATCACCCGCAAGCTGGGCAGGCCGGTCAAGTGGACCGAGTCGCGCAGCGAGGGCAACATGACTGTGCACCACGGCCGGGACCAGTGGCAGCGGATCAGGATCGCCGCTGACTCCGACGGCCGGATCCGCGGCCTGTCGGTGGATCTGCTCGCGGACATGGGCGCTTACCTGATGCTCGTGACGCCCGGCGTGCCGCTGCTCGGCGCGTTTATGTACCCGGCCATCTACAAGATGGACGCCTACTCGTTCCGGTGCACCGGGGTGTTCACCACCAAGATGCCCACCGACGCCTACCGGGGCGCGGGGCGGCCGGAGGCTACGTTCGCGATTGAGCGGATCATGGACGAGCTGGCTGCCGAGCTGGGGCTGGACCCGCTCGAGGTGCGCGAGCGCAACTGGATCAAGCACGAGGAGTTCCCTTACACCACGATCGCCGGGCTGGTGTACGACTCGGGCAACTACGAGGCGGCGACGGCCCGGGCCAAGCAGCTGTTCGACTACGACGCGCTGCGCGCCGAGCAGGCCGAGCGCCACGCCCGCCGTGACCCGGTGCGGCTCGGCCTCGGCGTGTCGACCTTCACCGAGATGTGCGGCCTGGCCCCGTCCCGGGTGCTGGGCTCGCTGTCCTACGGTGCGGGCGGCTGGGAGCACGCGTCGATCCGGATGCTGCCCACCGGCAAGGTGGAGGTGGTCACCGGGTCGAGCGCGCACGGCCAGGGCCACGAGACGGCCTGGAGCCAGATCGTCGCCGACCAGCTCGGCGTGCCCTTCGAGGACATCCGGGTGCTGCACGGCGACACCCAGGTCTCACCGAAGGGCATGGACACCTACGGCTCCCGGTCGCTGGTCGTCGGCGGCATGGCGGTGGTCAGCGCGTGTGACAAGGTGATCGAGAAGGCCAAGGCCGTCGCCTCGGCCCTGCTGGAGGCACCGCCGGGTGACATCGAGTTCTCCGGCGGGGTGTTCAGGTCCGCCTCGGGCGCGGGCGCGGCCAAGACGATCCAGGAGATCGCGCTGGCCACCTTCGCCGCGCACAACCTCCCGGACGGGGTCGAGCCGTCGCTGGATTCCGACGCCACCTATGACCCGGACAACTTCTCGTTCCCGCACGGAACCCACCTGTGCGCGACCGAGGTCGACACCGAGACCGGCATGGTCACCATCCGCTCCTATGTGTGCGTGGATGACATCGGCAAGGTCGTCAACCCGCTGATCGTGGAGGGCCAGGTGCACGGCGGCCTGGCCCAGGGCATCGCCCAGGCGCTGTACGAGGAGGCGGTGTACGACGACGAGGGCAACCTGGTCACCTCGACGCTCGCTGACTACCTGGTGCCGTCGGCGAGCGACCTGCCGTCCTACGTGACCGACCGGACCGAGACCCCGGCGGCGAACCGGCTAGGCGTCAAGGGGGTCGGCGAGGCGGGCACGATCGCGTCCACCCCGGCCGTCGTCAATGCGATCGTCGACGCGCTGCGCCCGTTCGGGGTGCGCGACGTCGTCATGCCGTGCACGCCCGAGCGGGTGTGGCGGGCCATCCAGACGGCCCGGGGCGGCGACCAGGCGAGCGCCGCGGAGCAGCACGCCGCCCGGCAGAGCGACCAGACTCAGGGCAACAGCCCGCAGGGCATCCCCGGCGGGGACGACCGGGCACAGCAGAGCGGAGGGGCGGCATGATCCCGGCCAAGTTCGATTACGTCCGGCCCGGGTCGGTGGACGACGCGGTCCGCGCGCTGGCCGACGGCGGGGACGACGCCAAGGTCATCGCGGGCGGGCAGAGCCTGCTGCCGCTGCTGCGGCTGCGGCTGGCCTACCCCGAGCTGCTGGTGGACGTCGGCGGCCTGGACGAGCTGCGGGGCGTCACCGACGCGGGCGACAGTCTGCTGATCGGGTCCCGGACCACCCACTACCAGATCGTGCACGACCCGCTGGTGGCCGAGCACTGCGGACTGCTGGCGCAGGCGGCCAGCACGGTGGCCGACCCGGCGGTCCGGCACCGCGGCACGCTCGGCGGGGCGCTCGCGCACGCCGACCCGGCCGGGGACCTGCCCGCCGTGGCGCTGGCCCTGGACGCCGTCATGGTGGCGCGCGGCCCCGGCGGGGAGCGGGAGATGGCGGCGGGTGACTTCTTCGTCGATTACCTGACCACCGCGCTGGAGCCAGCCGAGATCCTGACCGGCATCCGGGTGCCCAAGCTCGGGCCGGGCTGGGGCTATCAAGTACGAGAAGTTCCACCGGACGGCGCAGTCGTGGGCGACCGTCGGGGTGGCCGCGCTGGCCCGGCGCGCCAACGGGACGGTGGCGGAGGCTAGGATCGGCCTGACAAACATGGGCCCGGTCCCGGTCCGGGCCACGGCCGCCGAGCGCGCCGCCGCCGGAGCGCAGGCCAGCCGGGACGCGCTGCGCGCCGCCGCGGCCCAGGCGGACGAGGGCACGGAACCGCCCGCCGACCTGCACGGGGCGCCGGACTACCGGCGCCACCTGGCGCGGGTGCTGACCGGCCGGGCACTAGTGGCAGCGGCAGGAGTCTGAAGAATGGAACTGGAGCACTCGTTCACCGTCCCGGTTCCGCAGGAGCGGGCGTGGAATGTGCTGCTGGACGTGGAGCGGGTGGCGCCCTGCATGCCGGGCGCCACCCTCGACTCCGTGGACGGCGACGAGATCAAGGGCAGGATCAAGGTGAAGGTCGGGCCGATCGCGATGACCTACGCCGGGACCGCGCGGTTCATCGAGCGCGACCCCGGCGCGCACCTGATCACGCTGGAGGCGAACGGCAAGGAGACCCGCGGCGCGGGCACGGCGTCGGCCAAGGTGCGCTCGACCCTGGAGGGCCAGGGCGACCAGACGCACGTGACCGTGCACACCTCGCTGAACGTGACCGGCAAGCCCGCGCAGTTCGGTCGCGGGGTCATGAGTCGAGATGGGCGGCAAGCTGATCGGGATCTTTGCCGCCAACCTGGCCGAGATGCTCAGTGCCGATCGGTCCGGCGACTGCCCGGCCGGATGAAACCGCCGCGCCGGAGCAAGCCGGGAAGGTGCCGGTCACCGCCGCCGCCGCGGTCGCGTCGCAGCCGCTGGAGGAACTGCGCCTGCCGTTGCGGTCATACAACAGCCTGCGCCGGGAGGGCGTGCATACCGTGGGCGAGCTGGCCTCGCACAGCCCGCAGCAGCTGCTGGCCATCGAGGGCATCGGCCCGGCGTCGGTCCAGGAGATCCGGCACCGGCTGGCCGAGCACGGGCTGGCGCTGAGGGACACGCCGGCCGGTGACGCGCCGCCAATCGACCGACTGCCAGTCGATGCGCAGGCGGCCGAAGCGCTGCCAGGCGCCGCGCTGCCAGTCGACGCGCCGGCGGTCGAAGCGCTGCATGCCGACGCGCCAGCGCAGGCGCGCCCGGCTCCGCCGGGCCAGCCGGGGTGACCAGCGTGAACGGCTCTGGGCCGCCGGCCGAGGACGGCCCGGCCAGCCGGCCGCGTGGCGGCCCGCGGACGACGACGATGCCATCAACCTGATCAGCGTGGCCGGGCTGCCGGTACTCAAGCGGGCGCTGCCCGTGCTGGGCGCCGTCCTGGCCGCAGCCCTGGTGGTGCTCGGGCTGCGGCGGCGCAGGCGCCGGGGCTAGCGCAAATCCGGCCGCGGCCAGGTCCTGGCCGGCGCCCGCGGCTACTGTGGGACGTCATGACATTCTCCACAGACCGTACTTATGCGGAAGAACAGGATGCGGCGGACCCGCTCGCGCAGTTCCGTGACCGGTTCGTGCACGACGACCCGGCGCTGATCTACCTGGACGGCAACTCGCTGGGGCCGCTGCCGGTGCGCACCCAGGCGCGCATCGCCGACGTGGTCGACCAGGAGTGGGGCGTCGGGCTGATCCGGTCCTGGGACCGGTGGATGGACCTGCCCGCGCCAGGTCGGCGACGCGATCGGCGAGCACCTGATCGGCGCGGCCCCGGGCCAGGTACTGGTCTGCGACTCGACCACGGTGAACCTGTACAAGCTGGCCTGGGCCGCCCTGGACGCCCAGGCCGCGGCCGGGACGTCATCGTCACCGACGACGACAACTTCCCCACCGACCGTTATGTGCTGGAGGGCATCGCCGCCGCAGCGCGGCGGTGAGCTGCGGCATGATCCACACCGACATGGACGCCGGGCTGAGCGAGCAGCCGCTGCGCGACGCCGCTGGACGAGCGCACCGCGCTGGTCAGCCTGTCGCACGTGGCCTACCGCAGCGGCGCGCTCGCGGACATGGCGGCGATCACCCAGCTCGCGCACGAGGCCGGCGCGCTGATGCTGCTGGGACCTGTGCCACTCGGTCGGCGCGGTGCCGGTGGAGCTGGACGCCGCCGGGCGCCGACCTGGCCGTCGGCTGCACCTACAAGTACGTCAACGCCGGGCCGGGCGCGCCCGGCGTTCCTGTACGTGCGCGACGGACCTGCAGGACGCGGCTGCGCCAGCCGATCTGGGGCTGGTTCGGCCAGCGCGACCAGTTCGCGATGGGGCCGGGCTACGACCCGGCGCCCGGGCATCGCCGCGTTCGGACCGGCACGCCGCAGATCATCGGCACGGTCGCGGTCGAGGAGGGCGCGCGGCTGCTCGGCGAGGCGGGCATCGGCCGGCTGCGGGCCAAGGCATCGCGCTGACCAGCTACCTGATCGCGCTGGCCGACGAGTGGCTGGCCCCGCTCGGCTTCGCGGTCGCCTCGCCGCGCGAGGACGACGCGCCGCGGCGGGCACGTCGCGCCTGCGCCACCCCGAGGCCTGGCGGATCAGCCAGGCGCTGATCCAGGCCGGGCGTCATCGGCGACTACCGGACCCCGGGCCGGCTCCGGCTCGGCCCGGCGCCGATCGTGACCCGGTTCACCGACGTCTGGGACGCGCTGGACCGGCTGCGGCAGATCACTGCGGACAAGGCCTACGCCGACGTCGATGACGAAGGCATGCAGCCGGACCGCGATTACCCGGCCGGCACCGGCTAGCCGGTCGCGGGCGACCTGAGGGGCTGACCTGGCTTTACTCCCATTCGATGGTGGCGGGCGGCTTGCTGGTCACGTCGAGCACCACGCGGTTAACCTCCGGCACCTCGTTGGTGATCCGGGTGGAGATCGCGGCCAGCACCCGATCCGGCAGCCGGGCCCAGTCGGCGGTCATCGCGTCCGCGCTGGTCACCGGGCGCAGCACCACCGGGTAGCCGTAGCTGCGCCCGTCGCCCTGGACGCCCACCGAGCGCACGTCAGCGAGCAGCACGACCGGGCACTGCCAGATCTCCCGGTCCAGGCCCGCCGCGGGTCAGCTCGTCCCGCGCGATCGCGTCGGCCGCGCGGACGATCCGCAGCCGGTCGGCCGTCACCTCGCCGACGATCCTGATCGCCAGGGCGGGCCCGGGGAACGGCTGCCGCCAGACGATCTCCGGCGGCAGCCCCAGCTCCAGGCCGACCTGGCGCACTTCGTCCTTGAACAGCGTCCGCAGCGGCTCCACCAGGCTGAAGGCCAGGTCTTCTGGCAGTCCGCCGACGTTGTGATGCGACTTGATGTTCGCGGTGCCGGTACCGCCGCCCGACTCCACCACATCGGGATACAAAGTGCCCTGGACCAGGAACTTCGGCTCGGCAGCCCAGCTGGCCGCGCTCGCGGCGTCCAGGGCTGCCCGCTCGAACGCGCGGATGAACTCCCGGCCGATGACCTTGCGCTTGCCCTCCGGGTCGGTCACGCCCGCCAGCGCGGCGGCGAACCTGTCGTGCGCGTCTACGACAGCCAGGTTCACCCCGGTGGCGGCCACGAAGTCCTTCTCGACCTGCTCGGCCTCACCCTGACGCAGTAGCCCGTGATCGACGAATACGCAGGTCAGGCGGGTGCCGATGGCCCGCTGCACCAGCGCGGCCGCGACCGCGGAGTCTACGCCGCCCGACAGCCCGCAGATAGCGTGGCCATCGCCGACCTGGGCCGTGATCCGCTCGGTCTGCTCGGCGATGACCCCGCGCATCGTCCAGGTGCGCTCGCAGCCGGCCGCGGCCAGGAACCGGCGGAGCACTGCCATGCCGTGCTCGGTATGGCCGACCTCGGGGTGGAATTGGACCCCGTACAGCCTCGGGCCGGCTCCTCGGCAGCCGCTACCGGGGTGCCCGGGGTTCGCGCGGTGACCGCAAAGCCGGGCGGCGCGGCTCGCGCAGGCATCGCCGTGCGACATCCACACCTGCTGCCGGTCCGGCAGCCCGCCGAGCAGCACGCCCCCCGTCTTTGCCCCGGCCGCCCCCGCTACCGCCAGCTCGGTGGCCCCGTACTCACCGCCGCCGGTGCGCTCGACCACGCCGCCCAGCTCCTGCACCATGAGCTGGAAGCCGTAGCAGATGCCAAGCACCGGGACGGCGGCGGTCAGCAGCCCGGACGGGGCCGGCGGTGCGCCCGGCGCGTAGACCGAGGCGGGGCCGCCGGACAAGATGATCGCCGAAGGCTGGCGGGCGAGCATCTCCGCCGCGGATATTGTGCTCGGCACGATCTCGGAGTACACCTGGCACTCGCGCACCCGGCGGGCAATGAGCTGGGCGTACTGCGCGCCGAAGTCAACCACGAGCACAGGGCGAGCGTCACCGGCCGGGTGATCAGCAGGAGATGGCACAGTCCAGCCTTCCGTCGATGGGTGCCCGGCAGTGTCACCGGGTCTGCCCGGCAGCGTCATCGGGTCTCAGATGCGAGCAGACCGGGTCGGCACGCCGGGACCCCGAGCCCGCCCGGGCGGCGCTGGCCAGGTGACCCGCCCGCCGCGGCTAGCGAACTGACCTACGGTGGCAGGATCATTCTAGTCGGCGCCGATCCTCGCCGTGGCCTGCAGCAATATGCGGAACCGGGACGGCCGCCAGACCCTGAGCCTGCCGGGGCGTCACTCTACGGGGGGCCGTCGCTTGCGGAGAGGATTCGGGCAGCAGAGCACTGATGGGGTGGTGAAGACGGCGGCGCGCAACTGGGCTAGGGCGCCGGGGTGGCCCTGGCGTTGCAGCCCGCGGGCCAGGGCGGTGATCCGCTAGTCGGCGGCCAGGATCTGGGCGGGTGGCAGGTCCCGGCCGGCCAGTGCGGCGTTGCCCGAGGGTTCTTCCCAGACCTCGGCCCGGGCGTCTTGGCGGCACCCGCGCCTCCACCGCCGCGGCGGCCGCGTCATCGTCGAGGACGGCGAGCTCGTCAGCGAACACGATCGCCCGGGACCAGTCGATGACCCCGGCGGCCAGCGCGGCCCGGCAGGCGCGCATCCGGTCCAGCTCGGCGCCCAGGATGACCAGGCGGCGGCGGCCTGCCCGGTCAGAGTCAGCGCCGCAGCCAGCTCATCACCCAGATGCTCGACCAGATGCCGGCTGCGCAGCTCCCGGGACTGGGCGGCGCGGCGGCGGCCCAGCTCGGCCACCGCCGCGGCCTCCCCGGCCGCCGCCCACGACACCAGCCGCCGCCACGCGCAGATCACCCCGGACCAGCTCATCATCCGGCAGCGCACCCGAGCCCGCTGGCCCGGGCGGGAGCGGGGCCCGGCCGGGACGGCGGCCCGGGCCGGGACGGCCCGCCGGGCAGGATCGCCCCGGCCCCGGCGGCGCCCGCGGTGAAAGCCGCCAGCACCGGCCCCGGAACCAGCGTGTCCGGCACCCCGCCGCCCTCGAACCCGCCCCCCGGCTGCGAAACCGCGCAGCCGGTGAGTGAACCCCGCCGCGATCACCTCGCGGCCCGGGCCGCCGTCCGGAGCGGTCATTGCGGGCAGCTCTTCGGCGGGATCCTCGGGCGGGCTGTTGACGGCGACGAACGGCTCGTCCCGCGGCCAGCCCGGCTCGCCGCCGTCATCATGAGCCATCCAGGCAGCGATCCGCGCCGGCGTGGCCTGGGTCTCGTCGCGCACCGCTGCCTCGGTCCGGGAACTGGCCGTCCGTGCCGTCGTGGCCGAGCGGTCCGAATCGTTCTGGCTGCTGGTCATTACTGTCTTGATAGACCATCCTGAACTGTGAGCTACTTTCTTCGATCACAGTATCGAACGGTACGACAAGCGACGGCCTTGAACGACGGTGGCTGGAATTGACGCGGAATTCTCCGGACGCCATCCGGGCTAGCGGGCTGAACCGCGAGTCTGCTGCTGGGCGGCGTGCTCCTGGGCCGTAGGGCCGGAGGCGGCCGGAGCAGCCGAGGGCGCGGGCGCCGGGCCGGAAGCAGGATCGCGATTAACTGCCGGACCGGACGCGGGGCCGGCCTCGGCGGCCGGGCTGATGCGCAGCCGGGAGATTCGCCGGCCATCCAGCTGGGTCACGGTCAGCTTGCGGCCGCCCACCTCGGCCGACTCCCCCACGCTCGGCAGGTGGCCGAGCACGGCGAGCAGGTACCCGGCGACGGTCTCGTACGGCCCCTCCGGCAGCTCGATCCCGGTCTGCTCGGTGAACTCATCCAGGTTCAGCAGGCCGTCCACCTCCAGCTCCCCGCCGTGCAGCTGCCGCGGCTGCCCGCCGCCGCCGACATCGTACTCGTCCTGGATGTCACCGATCAGCTCCTCGACCAGGTCCTCCAGCGTCACGATGCCCGCCGTGCCGCCGTACTCGTCCACCACGATGGCCAGATGCGCCCGGTCCTTGCGCATCTCCGAGAGCGCCGACAGCACTGTCTTGCTGGCGGGCAGGAACTTAACCGGCCTGCACACCTCGCCGACCGGCCGGGCCGGGTCGTGGGCGCCCAGCAGGTCGCGCGCGTGCACGAAGCCGATCACGTCGTCGTAGGACTCCTGGTAGACGGGGAAGCGGGAGTACGGCTCCGCAGCGACGATCTCCATCGCGTCGGCCAGCGGCAGCACGGCGGGCAGGAACTCCACCTCCGTCCGCGGCACCAGGACCTCGCGGATCTGGCGCTTGCCGGCATCGAAGACCTCGCCCACGATGTACCGCTCGTCGGCGCTCAGCGCCTGGTGCCCGGCGACCAGGTCTCGCAGCTCCTCGTCGGTCATCACGCCCTTGGCGACGCCCGGGTCACCGCCGAGCAGCCGCACCACCAGGTTCGTGGCAATAGACAGCAGCCACACCAGCGGGCGCGCCAGCGTCGCCAGCCGGTCCAGGACCGGCGCCGCGAACAGCGAGATCCGCTCGTTGCGCTGCAGCGCAATGCGCTTGGGCGCCAGCTCGCCGAAGATCAGCGTGAACACGGAGATAGCGAGCGTGACGGCGACCACGGACACCACCGACGCGAGCCCGGCGGACATCACGCTGCCCAGCGGACCGCGCAGGTGGCTGGCCAGGGTGGCGGCCCCGAACGCGCCAGATAGCAGCGTAGCCACCGTGACGCCGATCTGGACCGCGGACAGGAACCGGTTCGGGTCGGCGGCGAGCCGGGCCGCTCGCTGGCCGCGCTTGCCGCGCTTGGCCAGCGCGCGGACCTGGCCCTCGCGCAGCGACACCATCGCCATCTCAGCGCCGGCGAAGAAGCCCCCGATGAGGATGATGACACCGACGATGACAATGTCCCAGCCGACGCTGTTCACGTCCGGATCCCTGACCTCGGCAGTCGGCCGGGTCCGGTGGCTGCTGCCCGATGCCACCGACCGCGGCGCCGTGCGGCCGCACGGTGTGCGCACAGTCTAGTCACGGGCCGGCCGCGGACGGCACAGCTGGCCAGCCGCGGTACCGGTGGTGCCGCGGGCAGACCGGCCGACCGGCCCCAAGGTGCCGCCGGATGCCATCCTGGGACATGGCGGCAGACGGGCGGATCGCCCGGAGGGAGACTCAGATGGCGGCAGACCTCCGCACGGACGCGACGGAGATTTCCGGCGAGATCACCGAACTGCGGCACGCGATCCACCGCGAGCCCGAGATCGGCCTGGACCTGCCCAGAACCCAGGAGAAGGTGCTCGCGGTGCTGAGCGGCCTCCCGCTGGAGGTGCGCACCGGCACCGGGCTCAGCTCGGTGACCGCAGTGCTGCGCGGCGGCGCGCCAGGCCCGGCGGTGCTGCTGCGCGGTGACATGGACGCGCTGCCGGTGACCGAGCGCACCGGCGTGCCCTACGCCTCGCGGCTGGACGGCCGGATGCACGCCTGCGGGCATGACCTGCACACGGCGATGCTGGCTGGTGCGGCGCGGCTGCTTTCGGCGCGCAGGGCCGAGCTGGCCGGCGACGTCATCTTCATGTTCCAGCCGGGCGAAGAGGGCTGCGGGGGCGCCCGGCAGATGATCGCCGAGGGCGTGCTCGACGCGGCGGGCCAGCGCCCGGTGGCGGCGTTCGCGCTGCACGTGGCATCCAGCGTGCTGCCGCTCGGGATCGCCGCCAGCCGGGCCGGCCCGATGATGGCCGCGGCCGACACGCTGGAGGTTACCGTCCGCGGCCGGGGCGGCCACGCCTCACAGCCGCACCTGGCCGCCGACCCCATCCCGGTGGCGTGCGAGATCGTCATCGCGCTGCAGACGCTGGTCGGCCGTCAGTTCGATGTCTTCGACCCGGTCGTGATCACGGTCGGCAGCATCCACGCCGGCACCACCGACAATGTCATCCCGGACGAGGCCCGGCTGCTGGCCACGGTGCGCACGTTCTCGGCCGTCGCGCGGCAGCAGGTGACGCAGAGCGTGCCGAGGCTGGTCGGCGAGATCGCCACCGCGCACGGGCTGACGGGGACCGCCGAGTTCGGCAACGGTTACCCGGTCACCGTCAACACCGCGGCCGAGGTCGACTTCGCCGCGCAGACGACGGCCCAGGTGCTGGGCGAAGCCCGGTTCGTCACCGCGCCCAACCCGCTGACCGGATCGGAGGACTTCTCCTACGTCCTGGAGGAGATACCGGGCGCGTTCGTGATGCTGGGCGCATGCCCGCCCGGCGCAGACCCGGCCGCCGCGCCGTTCAATCATTCCGCGGAGGCGGTATTTGATGACGCGGTCCTGCCCGACGGCACCGCCCTGCTCGCCGAGCTAGCCTGGCGCCGCCTGAGCCACCTGCGAGGACTCGCGGGGTCCGAGCAGGCGGCTGCGCGGGGGTCCGGGGGCCGTCCCCCGGGCTAGCGCAGTTACAGGCTGGCGACGTCGGCTTGCTTGGCGCGAACCGCCTCGGCGGCGGTCCGCAGGGCCGCCAGCTCGCTGTCGGTAAGGTCGCGCTCGACCACGCGGCGCACGCCCGAAGCGCCGATCTCGGCCTCGACGCCCAGGTAGACACCGGAGATGCCGTACTGGCCGTCTACCCAGGCGCAGACCGGCAGCACCGCGCCGGAGTCTTCCGCGACCGCGCGGGCCATCCGGGCGGCAGCGGCAGACGGCGCGTAGTAGGCCGAGCCGGTCTTCAGCAGCGCGACGATCTCGCCGCCACCACCCCGGGTCCGCTCGACCAGAGCCTCGATGTCCGCGACGGACAGCAGGTCGGCGAGCGGCCTGCCGTCGACCGTGCAGGCAGACGGCACGGGCACCATGGTGTCGCCGTGCGAGCCGAGCGTGAGGGTGCGCACCGACGAGACCGGCACGCCGAGGCGCTCGGCGGCGAAGTAGCTGAACCGGGCGGTGTCCAGCATGCCCGCCTGGCCCATGACCCGGTGCGAGGGAAAGCCGGAGACCTTGGCCGCCAGCGCCGTCATCTCATCCAGCGGGTTGGACACTACGATCAGGACCGCGTCCGGCGCGTGCTTGACCACCTGCTCGGTGACGCTGCGGACGATCTTGGCGTTGACGCCGATCAGGTCCATCCGGCTCATGCCCGGCTTGCGCGGCAGGCCGGCCGTGATGACCGCGATGGACGAGCCAGCGATGGTCTCGTACCCCTCGCCGGACGCCCCGGTGGTCTGGCCGGTGACCTTCGTCTCGAACCCCTCCACCGGCCGTGACTGGTTCATGTCCAGCGCCAGGCCCTCGGGCTTGCCCTCGACGATGTCAGTCAGCACGACCTCGTCGAAGATGTCGTACTCGGCGAGCCGCTGCGCGGTCGTCGAGCCGTAGAACCCCGCGCCGACCACGGTTACCTTGCCACTGCGAGCCATCTCTGCGCTTTCTCCTTCTCGTTCTGCGATCCGGGCTGTGCTGGTCAGGGATCGGGCTGTCAGGATCGGGCTGGCCAGGATGGGGCTGGATCCGGCCGGTCAGGTTCCGGCGGTCGCCGCCCGCAGGTTGTCATCCAGCGCGGCCAGGAAGTCCTCCGTGGTCAGGTAGGCGGCATCAGCGCCCACCAGCAGGGCCAGGTCCTTGGTCATCTTGCCGTTCTCAACGGTCTCGACGCAGACTCGCTCCAGCGTCTGCGCGAAGCTGGTGACCTCGGGAGTGCCGTCCAGGTTGCCGCGGTGCGCCAGCCCCCTGGTCCAGGCGAAGATCGACGCGATCGGGTTGGTCGACGTCGGCTTGCCCTGCTGATGCTGGCGGTAATGCCGGGTCACCGTGCCGTGCGCGGCCTCCGCCTCGACGGTCTTGCCGTCGGGGGTCATCAGCACGCTGGTCATCAGGCCCAGCGAGCCGAAGCCCTGGGCGATGATGTCGGATTCCACGTCCCCGTCGTAGTTCTTGCACGCCCACACGATGCCGCCGTCACCCTTGATCACCTGGGCCACCATGTCGTCGATGAGCCGGTGATCGTAACGGATCCCGGCCGCCTCGAACTCGGACTTGAACTCGCTCTCGAATATCTCGGCGAAGATATCCTTGAACCGCCCGTCGTAGGCCTTGAGGATGGTGTTCTTGGTGGACAGGAACAGCGGGTAGCCTCGGCCCAGCGCGTACCGCATGGTGGCGCGGGCAAAGTCGCGGATCGAGTCGTCGAAGTTGTACATGCCCATGGCGATGCCGCCGCCGGGGAACCGGGCCACCTCGAAGTCCAGCAGCCCGGCCGCCGGGTTGTCGGGACGGTAGGAGATCCGCACGGTACCCGGCCCCGGTACCAGGAAGTCGGTGGCCCGGTACTGGTCGCCGTGCGCATGGCGGCCGATGATGATCGGCTTGGTCCAGCCGGGCACGAACCGCGGGATGCTGTGCATCACGATCGGCTCACGGAACACCACGCCGCCCAGGATGTTGCGGATCGTGCCGTTGGGCGAGCGCCACATGCGCTTAAGCCCGAACTCGGCCACCCGGGCCTCGTCCGGGGTGATCGTCGCGCACTTGACGCCGACGCCGTGCTCCTTGATGGCGTGGGCGGCGTCCACCGTCACCTGGTCGTCGGTGGCGTCCCGGTTCTGGACCGACAAGTCGTAGTAGCGCAGGTCGATGTCCAGGTAGGGAAGAATCAGCTTGTCCTTGATGAACTGCCAGATGATCCTCGTCATCTCATCGCCGTCCAGCTCCACGACGGGATTAGCAACCTTGATCTTGGACATGCCGCTGGCTTCCCTCTCTGCGCCGGCCACGACGGCCCGGTGTACTACGCCGGGCACGGTCGCCCGGCGCGCTCCGGCCCGGCGGCTGCCGGGCCGGGAATGCACTTGTCGGTCAGGGTCTGGCCGGGATCGCCAGCCCCGCGACCAGCAGGCCGATGCTCAGCGCCGTCAGCGCCACCACATCGGCCAGCCGCCGCCGGGCGCCGAGCATCCCGGCGCGGCGCTCGGGGAGCGCCATCCTGGCCACGGCCGCGAGCAGCAACACACCCGCCAGCTCCAACGTACCGCTCCGGACGTACTGTTCGCCGCTGCTGATCCAGAGCAGGCCGGCGGCCAGGCCGACCAGGATAACCAGGTACGGCACCCGTTCCCAGCGGGATCTGCCGGCCGGCCCCGGATCGGGACCCTGTTGCGGCCGCCCGGCGCCGCCCGCCGTGTGCCTCATCGCTGCCCCGGCGGTACCCGGGCCAGGCCGCGAGCGCCGGCGTACTCGGCCTCGCTGACCGCGGTCGTGACGACGGCGATGTCGGTCAGGCCCCCGGACCGTCGTGCTGCCATGTCGTCCTCCGCCTCGCCGCGCGCTGCCCGCTCGGCAGTGTACTGGCGGGCGGGCGGCCGCCCGCGCAGCCGCCCCGCACGGCTGCGGGCGGCTTTCCGCGCGGTGCAGGGGTACGAACCGGGCAGGCAGGGTAGCTGAAGAGTGAGAGATCAGTGGCTGCTCCGATAGCCAGGAGGACGGTCATGGACACCCCCCATATCCTGATCGAGAGCAGCGGCGAGGTGCTGCCGCTGAGCCGGGACGTGACCACCGTCGGCCGGGGCCGCCATGTGGATGTGCGCCTGGCCGATCCCACCGTGTCGCTGCTGCACGCTGAGATGGTCCGGCGCGGGCCCTATGCCTACGTCACTGACCTCGGATTATCGCGTAACGGCACCCGAGTCAACGGGCGCCTGATCGCCCAGCGGCTGCTAGCCGACGGCGACGTGCTGACCTTCGGGGCCGCGCGCTGCCGGGTCAGCGGGCTGCCGGCCGAGGACTGTGCCGCCGAGATCGACGTGCGCCGGTCGGCTGCGCCCGAGCTGACCCGGCGGGAACTGGACGTCGTCGGCTCGCTGTGCCGGCCGGCGCTGTCGGATGAGGCATTCGTGACTCCCGCGTCGGCCCGTGACATCGCCGCCGACCTGGTGGTCACGGAAGCGGCTGTCAAACAGCACCTGCTGCGGCTCTACCAGAAGTTCCGGATCCCCGAGGGCCCGGGCCGCCGGGTCCGGCTGGCCAACGAGGTGGTCGCGCTCGGGCTGGTACGCCCGCTGCCGCAGGCCGAGCCCGGCAGCCCGGCGGTCACCGCCGCGCCTGCGGTCCAGCTGCTCGCGGCGACTGTCCCGGTCCCGGCCGGGCCGGGCACCCGTCAGGCCCCCAGCCCGGCTCCCGGCCCGGCCGCGGCCCGGGCCGTCGCTACAGGCCGAGCCGGCTGGCCAGGCTGAGCAGCGCCCGCCGGATGCCGTTCAGCATGCCGTGCACGCCCGGCATGCCCGCGACGTGCCCGCTGAGATTGCCGCCCGGCCAGAAGACCGGCCCCTGCCGGACGGCCGCGACGGCCAGCGCCATGGCCGCCGCGATGACCACGATGTAGGTCATCGCGGCCGTGGCCGGAGCCCGGGTCGCCCGGCCGAGGATCGCGGCGAGCGGCCGGCGAGCGGCGCCCGAGCCCGGCCCCAGCCCGTAGAACGCGATCAGGGCCCCGGCGGCGCAGGCCGTCGCCCGCGGCAGCGGATGCACGGGCACGGTGACGATGGTGATCGCGGCGACGGCCGCGGCGAGCACCAGGCCCAGCGGGGCGAGCAGGGCGAACCGCAGCACCGAGCGGGCCAGGGCGACCGGGAAGAACACCATTCCCACCAGCGCGCCGCCGCCGCGGCGGCCCTGCCGGGCGCGGCGCCGGGCCAGTCGGCTGCCGGTGAGGTCGCCGGCCCGCAGCGTGATCAGGCCCAGCAGCATGACCGCCCCGCCGATGATCGGCAGCAGGATGCTGATGGCGATCGCGGCCGTGACCGCGGCCAGCACCAGCGGGCTCCACGGCGACCTGGCCACGGGAGCCGCCGGGCCGGCGCCATCAGACGGCCCGGTCAGCGGGCCCGCTGACCGGGCGTCTTGCGGCCGGCCCGCCGCCGGGCGGCCGTTCTGCGGCGGGCGGCCATTCTGCGGCGAACCGCCGGCCGGCCAGTCGGCCGGCGCTGGGCGGCCGTAACTGGCCGGAGGAAGCATGCCGCGGAAATCGGCGGGCGCGGGCAGCGGCGCGTACGCCACGGCGGGCGGCAGCAGGGTCGCGGACCCGGCCGGGACCTCGGCCGCGGTGCGGGCTGCGGAAGCGGCCGGCCTTCCCGGCCCCGGCCGGCCCTGCGTACCCCCGCGGCAGCGTCCGAGGCACCAGGCCGGCCGGGTCGAGGACCGCGATCAGCGCGCTCAGCTCGGCCGCCGACGGCCGGCGTGCGGGATCACGGGCCAGCGCCCGGCGCACCAGTGGCATGAGCGGCGGCGGCAGCCGGTCCAGGTCCGGCTCGCCGTGCACGATGCGGTAGAAGATCGCCTCGAAGGCCCCGGTGCCGAAGGGCGGCCTGCCGGTCGCGGCAAAGGCCACCGTGGCGCCCCAGGAGTGCACGTCAGCCTCGGGGCCGCTCGGCTTGCCCTCGATGACCTCAGGCGCCAGATAGCCGGGGGTCCCCATGAACATGCCCGTCATGGTGATCCTGGTCAGCTCCGGCGCCTGGGCGATCCCGAAGTCGATCACCACCGGCTGGCCGTTCACGATCATGACGTTGCCGGGCTTGAGGTCACGGTGGACCACGCCCGCCGCGTGCACCGCGGCCAGAGCAGCGGCCAGCCCGCCGGCCAGCCGGCCCAGCCCGGCTCCGGTCAGCGGGCCCTGCTCGCTGACGATGTCGTCCAGCGTCGCGCCGGGGACGTGCCGGGTCACGATGTAGGGCGGGTCGGCCGACACGTCAGCGTCGATGACCTCGGCCACGAACGGGCTGCGCACTCGGCGCATCATCTCGACCTCGCGGGCCAGCCGCCGCCGCGCGGTCGGCTCAGCGGCCGCGGCCGGCCGCAGCGCCTTCACCGCCACCGTGCGCCCGGCCGTGTCGCTGGCCAGGTAGACCACGCCCATGCCGCCCTCGCCGAGCCGCCGGAGCAGCCGGTAGGGGCCGACCCGCTCCGGCACCCGGTCCTGGACGGTCATGACCTCACAGCCTACGGATTTTCCGCCGCCGCCGCCTGGCCCCGCGCTAGGGCCGCGGCCGGCCACGGATCGCGCTTTTCTAGCACGGAAGGTACCTGGTGCAGGGGCTTCAGCAAACTGTGTCTCATCTGCCCAGGTCAGCGGCGGCCGCCTCGTAGGTCCCGTCAGTCCCCGGCGACCAGCCGCCGCAGCGCGGCGGCGGCATCGGCGTTCTGCTCGGCGTGGTCGACCAGGGCCCGCGCCAGCTCGGCGGTCCACTGCGCGAGCGGGACGGGCTGGCGGGACAGCACCACGCCGCGGACCTCATGGCAGATCTCGGCGGCCGGGCCGCCGCGCTGCATCGCCAGGGTCAGCACCTGCTCGCCCAGCCGGACGGTGATCTTGGATACGGTCCCGTCGCGGCCGCGCATCCGGTCGGTCATGGACCGGTCGCGCTCTACGGTGACGCAGCCGGGCGGCAGCGAGTCCCCCAGCGACTGGGTCAGTACCCGGGCGTAGATCGCCACGTCGGCGCGGTCGGCGCGGAGTGCCGCGGTGACCATGTCAAGTGACAGCCCGGGGCCGGGCTCGGGCCCGGTCACCGCCCGGCGAACGTGGCCCGGCCCGGCCCGTCCGCGATGAAGCTGCGCATGCCCGTCTTCTGATCCTCGGTCGCGAACAGCGCGGCGAAGTTCAGCCGCTCGATCTCCAGCCCGGTGGCCAGGTCGGCGTCCAGACCCTCGTCGATGGCCTGCTTGGCGGCGGCCAGCGCCAGCGCCGGGCCGCGCGCGTACTGCCCGACCAGCTCCGCCGCCGCGGCATGCACATCCTCGTCCGGCACCACCCGGTCGACCAGGCCGATGGCGTGCGCCTCGGCGGCGTCCACGAACCGGCCGGTGAAGACGATGTCCTTGGCCCGGGCCGGCCCCACCAGCCGGGGCAGCCGCTGCGTGCCGCCGGCGCCGGGAATGACACCGAGCAGGATCTCGGGCTGCCCGGCCTTCGCGCTGCGCCCCGCGACCCGGAAGTCCGCGCAGAGCGCCAGCTCCAGGCCCCCGCCGAGCGCGTATCCGGTGATCGCGGCGACCACCGGCTTGGGGATCTTCGCCACGGCGGTGAAGGCGCTCTGCAGCCGCCGCGCGCTGTCCGCCATCTGGCCGTAGCCGGCCTCGGCCATCTCCTTGATGTCGGCGCCGGCCGCGAAGACCCTCTCCCCGCCGTAGATGACCGCCGCGCGGATGTCCGGATCGTCAGTGACCTGCGCCGCCGCGACGGCAATCTCCCCCTGGACCTGAGCGTTCAGCGCGTTCATCGGCGGCCGGTCCAGCCGGATCGTCGCCACCGACCGGCTGATTTCCACTCGCACGAACTCGCCCATGCAGCGCCCTTCCTGCCGACCCATGATCCTACGCAGCCAGGCGGCAGCCCGCCGCGCCGGCGGTCAGCGCAGGTCGCCGGTGTCCATGCCGGCCGGGGCCACGGGCACCGTCACCAGGCCCAGCTCGGCCGGGCCGGCCAGCAGCCGGTGGTGCGGCAGCACCCGGACCGTGTAGCCGAACGGGCCAGGGCGGCCCAGCTCAGCCTCGCCCGCGTAGCGGGCCACGCCGTCAGGTCCTGGCGGGCTCTCCAGCGTCATGGGCCGGCGGCCCGGCCCGATGATCTCGTCGGACTCGCCGGTCTGGCCGAACACCACCTCGACCATGACGTCGTCAGGGGACAGCTCGCCGAGGGCGATGCTGGCCCGGACGGCCAGGGCCGCGCCGGGCACCTGGGCGCCGTCGTCGGCCTCGACGTGATCGACCCGGGTGCCCGGCCATGCCTTGGCAACCCGCTGCTTCCAGGCGGCCAGCTCGCGCGCGCCCGGGTAGGACGGCTGGCCGCCGGCGGCCGGGGCGGTGGCGGCCAGCGCGGATACGGCACCGGGCGCGGCCGCCGGAGCGGCGCCGCCGGCGAGCGCACTGGATGCCTGCGCGGCGGGGACGTAGAACTCGGTGACGTACTGCCGGACCATCCGGGTGGCCTGGGCCTTGGGGCCCAGCATCCGCAGCGTCCCGCCGACCATCTCCAGCCAGCGGTGCGGCAGGCCGTCGGCTGCGGTGTCGTAGAACAGCGGGGCGACGGACTGGCCGATCAGGTCGTACAGCGCCGCCGCCTCCAGCTCGTCGCGGCGGCGGCTATCGCTGACGTCCTCGGCGGACGGGATCGCCCAGCCGTTGGTGCCGTCGAACCACTCGTCCCACCAGCCGTCGCGCACCGACAGGTTCAAGGCGCCGTTAAGCGCCGCCTTCATGCCCGAGGTGCCGCAGGCCTCCAGCGGCCGCAGCGGGTTGTTCAGCCACACGTCGCAGCCCTGCACCAGGGCCCGGCCGAGCTCCATGTCGTAGTCGGGCAGGAACACGATCCGGTGCCGGACCCGCGGGTCATCGGTGAACCTGACCATCTGCTGGATGAGCATCTTGCCGCCGTCGTCGGCCGGATGCGCCTTCCCGGCGATCACGATCTGGATAGGCCGGTCCGGGTCGGTCAGCAGCGCGGTCAGCCGCTCGGAGTCGGTCAGCATCATGGTGAGCCGCTTGTAGGACGGGACCCGGCGGGCGAAGCCGATGGTGAGCACCCGCTTGTCGAGCACCCCGTCGATCCATCCCAGCTCGGCCTCGGACGCGCCGCGCTGCCGCCAGGACGCCCGCAACCGGATGCGCGCGGATTCCACCAGCCCGGCGCGCAGCTGGTTGCGGATCTCCCACAGCCGCGCGGGCGGGACGTCCAGCTCGCCCCAGGACCGGCCGTCGTCGGCGGGCTCGTCCGCGCGCTCGCCGCCCATCAGGCCGAGTATCTGCGGCGCGACCCAGCTGGGGGCGTGCACGCCGTTGGTCACCGACGCGATCGGCACCTCGGCGGTGTCGAAACCCGGCCACAGGCCGGTGAACATCTCCCGGCTGACCTGGCCGTGCAGCACGCTCACGCCGTTGACCCGCTGGGCCAGCCGCATGCCCATGACCGCCATGTTGAACACTTCGGGATCGCCGCCAGGGTAGGTCTCGGAGCCGAGGGCCAGCACCCGGTCGGCCGGCAGCGCCGGGTCGGCGCTGGGGTCGGCGAACTGGCGCTGCACCAGGTCCCGGGTGAACCGGTCGATCCCGGCCGGCACCGGGGTGTGGGTGGTGAACACCGTGCCGGCCCGGCACATCTCCAGCGCCTCGTCGAAATCGAGGCCGGCGGTGACGTACTCGCTGATGCGCTCGAGGCCCAGGAAGCCCGCGTGCCCCTCGTTGGTGTGGAACACCTCGGGCCCGGGGTGACCGGTGATCGCGCAGTACGCCCGCAGCGCGCGGACCCCGCCGATGCCCAGCAGCAGCTCCTGCCGCAGCCGGTGATCACTGCCGCCGCCGTAGAGCCGGTCGGTGACTTCCCGCATGCTCGGCTCGTTCTCCTCGACGTAGGAGTCGAGCAGCAGCAGCGGCACCCGGCCTACCTGGGCGATCCAGATCTGCGCGGCCAGCTGCTGGCCGCCGGCCAGCGCCACGGTCACCCGGACCGCGCTGCCGGCGGCGTCGCGCAGCAGGGTCAGCGGCAGCCCGGCCGGGTCGCTGGACGGGTAGCGCTCGGCCTGCCAGCCCTCGGCCGACAGCGACTGGGTGAAGTACCCGTGCCGGTACAAAAGGCCCACGCCGATCAGCGGCACGCCGAGGTCGCTGGCCGCCTTCAGATGATCACCGGCCAGGATGCCCAGGCCGCCCGAGTACTGCGGCAGCGCCGCGGTGATCCCGTACTCCGGCGAGAAGTAGGCGATGCTGGCCGGGCGCTGGCCCCCGAGGTCCGCGCCGGTCTGGTACCAGCGCGGGCCGGACAGGTAGCTGTCCAGGTCCGCGGTCGCGGCGGACAGCCGCTCGCGGAAGCCGGGATCGGCGGCGAGCGCGGCCAGCCGTTCCTTCGGCACCTGGGACAGCACCGCCAGCGGGTCCCTGGCCGCCCGGCGCCGGCCCGCCGGGTCAATCGCGGTGAACAGGTCCAGCGTGTCGGCGTGCCAGCACCAGCGCAGGTTCAGCATCAGCCCGCGCAGCGGAGCGAGGGCCTCGGGCAGGACCGGACGGACCGTGAATCGGCGGATGGCTCTCACGCTCAGTGCTCCTCGTGACAATACCGGCTATCGCGTCTGCAGGTCATCAATCGGCGCCCGGCCGGCGCAGCCCCGTGCCGCGGCCGAACCGCGTCGATCACCCGGTAGTCCGTCCGGCCAACCGCAAGGATGCTACGCGAGCCGGCAGGTACGCGAGCGCCGGCCCGGCGGTTGCCCGCGGCCGGAAAGGCAGTGCTCAGCACGGGCCGGCGCGCAGCTCATTTGACGCAAAATTTACCCGGCCCGAGGCCGGCGGGCCGGGAGGAGGAACAGGGCCGGGGCTGCCCGCATCGCGCCCGGACGGACTGGGTAGCTTTCTGGCGTGATCGGCAGGATCCCCATACTCGATGTTCAGCCCGTCGTGCACTGCGGCCGCTATCCCGCCAAGGCCGTCGCCGGCGAGACCTTCGGTGTCAGCGCAACGGTGTTCCGTGAAGGCCACGAGATGCTCGGGGCCGGGGTGGCGCTGCGCGACCCCTGCGGCACCCTGCAGCCGCTGGCGCCGATGCGGCTGCTGACCCCGGGCACCGACCGCTACGGCGCCGACGTCACCCCGGCGGGCGAGGGGGCGTGGCGGTTCGGTGTGGTGGCCTGGGGCGATCCGATGGCGCGCTGGCGGCACGACGCCGACATCAAGATTCCGCTCGGCCAGGACGTCGAGCTGATGCTGGCCGAAGGCGCCCGGCTGCTGCTGCGGGCCGGCGCGCGGATCCGGCCCGCCCGGGGCGCCTCACCCGCCGCGGTGCACGAGGCCAGCCGGGCCCGGGCCCGGCTGAAGAGCGCCGCAGCCATGATGCGCGACCCCGAGCTGGCGCCCGAGCACCGGCTGGCCGTGATGAACGACGCCGGCCTGGCGGCGATCCTCGACGCTTTCCCGCTGCGTGACCTGGTCACCTCCTCACCCTGGTACCCGCTCACCGTGGACCGGGTGCGCGCGCTGTACGGGTCGTGGTACGAGCTGTTCCCGCGCTCAGAGGGCGCCATCGTGGACCCGGCCGGGCTGCGCCCGCCGCAGTCGGGCACGCTGCAGACCGCCGCCCGCCGCCTGGACGCCGTCGCCGAGATGGGGTTCGACGTGGTGTACCTGCCGCCGGTGCACCCGATCGGGACCTCCGCCCGCAAGGGCGCGAACAACACGCTGAACCCGGCGCCGGGCGACCCCGGCTCGCCGTGGGCCATCGGCAGCCCGGACGGCGGCCACGATGCGCTGCACCCCGACCTGGGCACGCTGGCCGACTTCGACTTCTTCGTCAAGCGGGCCCGGGATCTGGGCCTGGAGGTGGCGCTGGACCTGGCGCTGCAGGCCTCCCCCGACCATCCCTGGGTGCACAAGCACCCCGGGTGGTTCACTACCCGCGCGGACGGCAGCATCGCCTACGCCGAGAATCCGCCGAAGAAGTACCAGGACATCTACCCGCTGAACTTCGACAACGACCCGGAGGGCATCTACGCCGAGGTGCTGCGGATCGTCCGGCTGTGGATGGACCACGGCGTGAGGATCTTCCGGGTCGACAACCCGCACACCAAGCCGGTGCGGTTCTGGGAGCGGCTGCTCGCCGAGATCGCCGCCACCGACCCGGACGTGATCTTCCTGGCCGAGGCATTCACCCGGCCGGCCATGATGCATGCCCTGGCCGCGGTCGGGTTCCACCAGTCCTACACCTACTTCACCTGGCGCAATACCGCCGCCGAGCTGACCGAGTACATGCGCCAGCTACGGGACGCCGCCGCCTGGATGCGGCCGAACTTCTTTGTCAACACCCCCGACATCCTGTCGCCGTACCTGCGCTACGCCGGCCCGGCCGCCTTCTGCGTGCGCGCCGTGCTGGCCGCGACGCTCGCGCCGTCCTGGGGCGTGTACTCCGGGTTCGAGCTGTGCGAGAACCTGCCGGCCGGGCCGGCCAGCGAGGAGTACCTGGACTCGGAGAAGTACGCGTACCGGCCGCGGGACTGGAACCGCGCGGCCAGGGCCGGGCTGACCATCGCGCCCTACCTCACGGCCCTGAATGCGATCAGAAGATCGCACCCCGCCTTGCATCAGCTCCGCAACCTGCGATTCCATTATCCCGATCAGCCCGACATCATGTGCTACTCCAAGCGGCTCCCGCCGCCGGGGGCAGGCGGGCCGCGTGCGCCGGGGGGACGGCCGGGTCCGGCCGCTGCTGGCGCGCCGGACGGGGACACGGTGCTGGTGGTCGTTAACCTGGACCCGAACCAGGCACGCGAGGCCACGGTGTGGGTCGACGCCGAGGCCCTGGGGCTGGAGCCGGGGGCGACGTTCACGGTGACCGACGAGCTTTCCGGCGCGTCGTACCGATGGGGCCAGGCCAACTACGTCCGCCTTGATCCGCAGGTTACGGTCGCGCACGTCTTTGCCGTCACGACATAGCAGGCACGATCGGGGTACAACGCCCTCTGACTGGTTTCGGTAATTTCCTGCAGGAGCGCGCAGTGGTGACCCAGTGGTGACGCAACCCGAGCCCGGCCTGCCCGCGGTGGGGCGGCCCCGGCCCGACTTCCACCCCAGTTCCGCGGCGGCCCCGGCCGAGCCGGTACCGGACTCGTTCTCGTTCGAGAAACCGCGTGATCCGCAGTGGTACAAGCGCGCGGTCTTCTACGAGGTGCTGATCAGGGGCTTCTACGACTCCAACGGCGACGGCACCGGCGACCTGCGCGGCCTGACCTCGCGGCTGGACTACCTGCAGTGGCTGGGCATCGACTGCATCTGGCTGCTGCCCATCTACGCCTCGCCGCTGCGCGACGGCGGCTACGACATCGCCGACTTCACCGCGATCCTGCCCGACTTCGGCACGATCGGCGACTTCGTGGAACTGGTCGAGGCAGCGCACGAGCGCGGCATCCGGGTGATCGCCGACCTGGTCATGAACCACACCAGCGACGCCCACCCGTGGTTCCAGGCCTCCCGGTCCGACCCGAACGGCCCGTTCGGCGACTTCTACGTGTGGTCGGACACCGACGACCGCTACGACGAGGCCCGGGTCATCTTCGTGGACACCGAGCAGTCCAACTGGACCTACGACCAGGTGCGCGGCCAGTACTACTGGCACCGGTTCTTCTCCCACCAGCCGGACCTGAACTATGAGAACCCTAAGGTCTGCGACGCGATGATCGAGGTGCTGCGGTTCTGGCTGGACCTCGGCATCGACGGCTTCCGGCTGGACGCGGTGCCGTATCTGTACGAGCGGGAGGGCACCGACTGCGAGAACCTCAAGGAGACCCACGAGTACCTGAAGCGGGTCCGGTCGGAGATCGACCGGCTGTACCCCGACCGGGTACTGCTGGCCGAGGCCAACCAGTGGCCCGCCGACGTGGTGGAGTACTTCGGGGACGCCTCGGTCGGCGGCGACGAGTGCCACATGGCCTTCCACTTCCCGCTGATGCCGCGGATCTTCATGGCGGTGCGGCGGGAGCAGCGCTACCCGATCAGCGAGATCATGGCGCAGACCCCATCGCTGCCGTCGGGCTGCCAGTGGGGCATCTTCCTGCGCAACCACGACGAGCTGACCCTGGAGATGGTCACCGACGACGAGCGGGACTACATGTACACCGAGTACGCCCGCGATCCGCGGATGAAGGCGAACATCGGGATCCGGCGCCGCCTGCTGCCGCTGCTGGAGGGCGACCTTAACCAGCTTGAGCTGTTCACCGCGCTGCTGCTGTCGCTGCCCGGCTCCCCGGTGCTGTACTACGGCGACGAGGTCGGCATGGGCGACAACATCTGGCTCGGCGACCGGGACGGGGTGCGCACCCCGATGCAGTGGACGCCGGACCGCAACGCCGGTTTCTCCTCGACCGACCCGGCGAGGCTCTACCTGCCGGTGATCATGGACCCGATCTACGGCTACCAGGCGGTCAACGTCGAGGCGCAGGAGAAGAACGCCAACTCGCTGCTGCACTGGACCCGGCGCATGATCGAGATCCGCAAGCGGCACCCGGTGTTCGCCCTCGGCAGCTACGCCGAGCTGTCCTCGTCGAACCCGAGCGTGCTGGCGTTCGTGCGCGAGTGCGACCCTCAGCCGGGCGGCCCGCCCGCCGACCGGGTGCTGTGCGTCAACAACCTGTCCCGGTTTCCGCAGCCGGTCGAGCTTGACCTGTCCCGGTTCCGGGGCTCGGTCCCGGTCGAGTGCATGGGCGGGGTCACGTTCCCGCCGATCGGCGAGTGGAGCTACCTGCTGACCCTGCCCGGCCACGGCTTCTACTGGTTCGTCCTGCAGCCCCCCGCCGACAGCTAGCCCGGCTGGCGGCGGGGGATGCCTTCCGTGGCAGGCTAGCGGCGGGGCCGGGCCGGTACCGGCGGCCCCTGCCCGGACTGTCCCGGCAGCCGCCCGCCCGGGCCTGGCCGGAATAATTGACCTCCACGCGGGCACGTAATGGGCGTCCTGGGTAAGGCGGGAACATAAGCGAACTGCGGCTACGAGATGAGCAAGAAAGCCATGACGTTCGAGCAGACGCTGGCGCGGTGGCTGCCCGCCCAGCGCTGGTTCGCCGGCCAGGCCGTGCCGCCGGGGGCGCTCACCGTGCTGGCCGACACCGTGCTCGCCGGCGGCGAGCCGGCCCTGCGGCACCTGATTGTCAGCGTGCCCGACGGCCGTGCTCCGGCCCGCTACCAGATCCTGGCCGGGCTGCGCGCCGACATGCCCGCCGCGCTGCGGCACGCCGTGATCGGCCCGGCGGACGGCGGCCTGATCGCCTACGACGCCCTGCACGACCCGGAGCTGTGCGCCCGGCTGCTGGATGCCATCGGGTCGCAAGCCACGGTCGGGCCGGTACGGTTCGCCCGCGAGCCGGGCGCCCCCCTCGAGCGCTGGCCGGGCAGCCGGGTGATGAGCGCCGAGCAGAGCAACACCAGCGTGGTGTTCGGCGAGGCGGCCATACTGAAGGTGCTGCGCCGGGTCTTCCCCGGCGTGAACCCGGACCTGGAGGTGGCCGGCGCGCTGGCCCGGCTGGGCTCGCGGCGGATCGCCCGGCCCTACGGCTGGATCGCCACCGACCTGGATGGCGAGGCCGCACTGCTCGGCGTGCTGTCGCAGTACCTGGCGCACGCCAGCGACGGATGGACGCTGGCCACCGCGAACCTGCGCGCGATGTACGCCCGGCACGGCAGCTACGAACGGGATTACCTGACCGAGCCGCTTGCCGCTGACCCGCCGGGCGAGCGCGGTGCCGCCGCCGCAGCAGGGCCCAGGGCCGGACAGGATTTCGCGATCGAGGCGCTGGCGCTCGGCCGCGCCACCGCCGAGATGCACGCCGACCTGGCCACCGCGTTCGGCTCCGCGCCGATGCCGGCCGGCGAGGTCGCCGCGCTGAGCGAGGCCATGACCGGCAAGCTGGACGCCGCCCTGGCCGAGGTGCCCGAACTGGCCGCGCAGTCGGCGAAGCTGCGCGCCGCCTACGCGGATCTGGCCGCGGCCAGCCGGCCGGTGATGTTGCAGCGCGTGCACGGCGACTACCATCTCGGCCAGGTGCTCCGCACGGAGGCGGGCTGGGTGGCGCTGGATTTCGAGGGCGAGCCGGCCGTGCCGCTAGCGGTCCGGCGCGCCCCGGCCCCGGCGCTGCGTGACGTGGCCGGCATGCTGCGGTCCTTTGACTACGCGGCCCGGCACCGGCTGCTCGGGCACCCGGACGCCGCGCGGCTGCGCGGGCTCGCTGATGCCTGGGTGGCGCGCTGCCAGACCGCGTTCTGCGCCGGATACGCTCAGGCCGGCGGGATGGATCCGAAGGCTGACGCGCCGTTGCTGCGCGCCCTGATGCTGGAGAAGGCGGTCTACGAAGTGATCTACGAGGCACACCACCGGCCGGCCTGGATGCCGATCCCGCTCGGCGCGATCGCCGCTGCCTAGCCATGACTCCTACCCCCGCGACTGGCAGCCAGGGCCTGGCCGACCCGGTCAGTCACGAGCAGATCGACCAGATCACCGGCGGCTGGCACCACAACCCGCACGCGGTGCTCGGCGCGCACGCCACCGATGACGGCACCTACATCAGGGCGCTGCGGCCGCTCGCCGAGTCGGTCACCGCGGTGCTGCCGGACGGGCAGCGCATCCCGATGACGCATGTGCACCAGGGCGTGTTCTCCGCGCTGGTACCCGGGGTCACCGTGTCCGACTACCGGATCGCGGCGCGGTATCCGGGCGCGGCCGGGGAGATCACCGGCGACGACCCCTACCGGCACCTGCCGACGCTCGGCGAGGTCGACCTGCACCTGATCGCCGAGGGCAGGCACGAGGCGCTGTGGCGGGTGCTCGGCGCGCACGTGCTGCCGCACGGCACCGGCACCGCGTTCGCCGTGTGGGCGCCCAGCGCCCAGGCGGTGCGGGTCATCGGGGACTTCAACCACTGGGACGGCCACGGGCATCCGATGCGCTCGCTCGGCAGCTCCGGAGTGTGGGAGCTGCTGGTGCCAGGGGCGGAGCCGGGCGCCCGGTACAAGTACGAGATCCGCGGCCGGGACGGGACCTGGCACAGCAAGGCCGACCCGCTGGCCGCGCTGGCCGAGCCGCCGCCTGCCACCGCGTCGGTCGTGTACGAGTCCGGTTACCAGTGGGGCGACCACGACTGGATCGAGGCCAGGTCCCGCGCCGACCTGCTGGCCAGCCCGGTGAGCATCTACGAGGTGCACCTCGGCTCCTGGCGGCCCGGGCTGTCCTATGCCCAGCTGGCCGACCAGCTGACCGAGTACGTCGCCGAGCTCGGCTTCACCCACGTCGAGCTCATGCCGGTCGCCGAGTACCCGTTCGGCGGCTCGTGGGGCTATCAGGTGACGTCGTATTACGCGCCGTCGGCCCGGTTCGGCACGCCGGACGAGTTCCGCTACCTGGTGGACCGGCTGCATCAGGCGGGCATCGGCGTGCTGGTGGACTGGGTGCCTGCGCACTTCCCGCGGGACGACTGGGCACTGGCCCGGTTCGACGGCACGCCGCTGTACGAGAACTCCGACCCGCGCCGCGGCGAGCACCCCGACTGGGGGACGCTGATCTTCGATTACGGCCGCCGCGAGGTGCGCAACTTCCTGGTCGCCAACGCCATCTACTGGCTGCAGGAGTTCCACGTGGACGGGCTGCGGGTGGACGCGGTCGCCTCCATGCTGTACCTGGATTACTCCAGGAAAGAGGGTCAGTGGTCCCCGAACGCGCTCGGCGGCCGGGAGAACCTGGACGCGGTGTCGTTCCTGCAGGAAGTCAACGCCACCTGCTACCGGCTGATACCCGGAATCACGATGATCGCCGAGGAGTCCACCGCCTGGCCGGGCGTGACCAGGCCGGTGTACCTGGGCGGCCTCGGTTTCGGCCTGAAGTGGAACATGGGCTGGATGCACGACACGCTCGACTACCTGTCGCGCGACCCGGTGTACCGCAGCTACCACCACAACGAGATGACGTTCTCGATGATGTACGCCTACAGCGAGAACTTCGTGCTGCCGCTGTCGCACGACGAGGTCGTGCACGGCAAGGGCTCGCTGCTGCACAAGATGCCGGGCGATGAGTGGCGGCAGTTCGCCGGCCTGCGGTCGCTGCTGGCCTACATGTGGGCGCATCCGGGCAAGCAGCTGGTGTTCATGGGGTCGGAATTCGGCCAGGGCGACGAATGGTCGCAGGAGCGCGGGCTGATCTGGGAGCTGCTGCGCTACGACCGGCACGGCGGGGTGCGCCAGCTAGTGGGCGACCTGAACCGCGCCTACAAGGCGCATCCGGCGCTGTGGCGGCTGGACGCCGTGCCGGCCGGCTTCGAGTGGATCGACGCCAACGACACCGCGGGCAACACGCTGTCGTTCCTCCGGTTCGCCGGCTCGGGCGGCGGCGCGGTGGCCTGCCTGGCGAACTTCTCTGGCGAGCCGCACGAGCACTACCGGGTGGGCCTGCCCTCTGCGGGCCGGTGGACGGAGCTGATCAACACCGACTCGGCCCTGTACGGCGGCAGCGGGGTCGGCAACCTCGGCGCCGTCGAGGCGGTGAACGAGCCCTGGCATGGCCGCCCGGCGTCGGCGGTACTGCGGCTGCCGCCGCTCGGCGTGGTCTGGCTCGCAGCCGGGGAGTAGCCGGTCCCGGCCGCAGTACCGCCGGGCGCTGGTCAGCTGACCGGCAGGATCTGCGCCCGGGTTACCCGGCCGCCGGCCAGCTCCAGTACGCCGATGGTGCCACGGGGCTGGCGGCGGCGGTCAGTCGGGGAACCCGGATTGAATATCCGCACCGTCCCGTCCGTCTCGTCCAGCGGAATGTGCGAATGCCCGAACACCACCAGGGCGGCGGCCGGGAACCGGCGGCGCAGCCGGGCCAGCCGCGGCCCGCGGCCCGCTGTCGTGCACCATCGCTACCGGCACGCCGCCCAGGTCCAGCTCCAGCTGCGGCGGCGCGCCCCAGGCGGCCACCGCCGGCTCGTCGTTGTTGCCGAGCACTGCCCGCACCGGCGCGTACCCGGCTAGCTCGTCCAGCACCTGCGCGGTGCAGACGTCGCCGGCATGCAGGATCAGCTCGGCCCGGCGCAGCTGGACGGCGACCGCCGCCGGGCACGACTTCCACCGCCGGGGCGCATGCGTGTCCGCCAGGACCACCACCCGCACTGGCTACGGCCGCCAGATGTCCGCGGTGACCTGCCGCTGCTGCTCGCTGAACCGGCCACCGGGCGAGGCGTTGCGCAGCATGTGCCGCAGGTCGGCCTCGAAGGCGTCCAGCCGGTCGCCGAACAGGTGCGGGGCGGCACTGGACTGCGAGAACACCGAAGCCACGATCTGATCCTCGGTACGCTCGTGCACCTCGCCGCCGCCGACGCTGAGCCGCTCGGGGCCGCGGAATCCGGCCGTCCACATCGCGTCGTCGCCGCCGTCCGGCGGCCCCGAGGGCAGGGTGCTGCGGCCGGCCCGGCGGACCGGGCCGAGGTAGTCGGAGACCAGCGCGGCGATCTGGTCCCGCGGCGGCTGCGGACAGGCCATGCCCCACCCCACGATGCCCTCGTGGGTGGTGGCGTGCACGAGCACGCAGGCGCCGCCGGAGGGAGGCAGCATCCGCCGGGCCAGCGACGCCACCAGCGACTGGTTCATCCAGTGGAAGGACTGCGCGAACGTGACGACCCGGAACCGGCCGAGCTTGCCGGGCAGGTCCTCGGCCCGCATCGGGAACCAGCTGACGTTGGGCACGCCGGCCGCGATCGCCGTCCCGGCACCCTGCTCGATCATGGCTTTGTCGGCGTCGATCGCGGTCACCGCGCTGAACAGCGGCGCGAGCAGCAGAGTCAGCGAGCCCGGGCCGCAGCCGACGTCCAGCAGCCGGCCCGAGCCGTCGAGGTCCAGGGCATCGCGCAGGGCAGTGGCCAGCTCCGCCGGATAGGACAGCCGGCCAGCGGCATAGTACGCGGCGCTGCCCGCGTACAGGGTTTCATCCCACTTGAAAGCACCGGTCACCATGTCGATGCTACGCCGGTTCCCGCGGCCCGTCCTGGCCGGTGGCGCTGCCGGATCGCGGGCCGGGCCGGGCCGCTCAGCAAGTCGCCGGGCTGGCAGTGCAGCGCCTCGCGGAGCCGCGCGAGCGTGCTGAACCTGATCGCCCGGGCTCGGTGCCTGCGCTCCCTGGTTCGGGTCAGGGGTGAGCACCGTCCTCGCGTCACGGTCCCCCGGCGGGAGGCCGCCCGGGCCCAGCGGCGGCCCTTGTTTATCGTTTTTCAATATTAACGATAAACGATAGACCGAGGCGGCACAACTGATCTCAGGGCGCAGGCGGCCCGGCGCCGGGACCAGGCAGATCCCAGCGGACGCGCAGCTCGGGTGGCTTGCGGAACACCAGCCCCTGGGGCCGGGCCGGGTATCCCGGGTCCAGCCGCAGTCCCGGCAGCGCCGCGAGCAGCGCTCGCACTGAGGTCTGCGCCTCCAGCCGGGCCAGCTGGGCCCCGATGCAGAAGTGCGGCCCGGCCGCGAACGTCAGATGCGCGCGGACGGCCCGCTGGCCGTCGAACCGGCCGGGGTCGAACGCCTCAGGGTCGGCAAATACTGCCGGGTCGGTGTTGGCCGCGGTGAGCGAGACGGTGACCCGGTCACCGCGCCGGATCCGCGCCGGGCCGATAACCGCGCCGGCCGTGGCGTACCGGTCGAGCAGGGCCGCGGCCGGCTCCAGCCGCAGCGATTCCTCCACCGCCGCCACGACCAGCGCCTTGTCGGCGGCTACCGCCGCCAGCTGCCCCGGGTGGGTGAGCAGGTGCCAGGCCGCGTTGCATATCATCGCCTCGGCCGTCTCGATGCCGCCGAACATCAGCACCGCGGCGTTGGATGCGATCTCGGCCGGGCTCAGACCCCCGCGGGCCGCCGCGACGGTCAGCAGCGCCTCCTGGCCTCCGCGGCCTGCCACCGCGATGATGCGTTCGCGCAGCTGCGCGAACGCGGCCGCGCCCAGGCTGCCGTTGCCGTCACCCCGGGCCTCGCCGTCCCCGGCGTGGCCGTCCCCGGCCGGGCCGGGCTGCACCGGGCCGGGCTGGGCATAACCGGGCTGGGCCTGGCCGGAGAGCGCCGAGACAGCTGCGACGATCGCGTCGTACCAGCCCAGGATCATCGCGGGAGAAGTGTCAGCCAGCCCGAGCACGTCGGCCATCACCGCGGCGGCGAGCGGCCCGGCCAGCCCGCGGCGCAGCTCGGCGGAGCCCGCCGGGGCCAGCCCGGCGGTCAGCCGGGCCGCGTGCTCAGCGACCAGCGCGGCGAGCCGGCTGGCCACCGCAGGCTCGCGGAACGCCTGGCTGAACGGGTCCCGGTGCCGCCGGTGCGCGGCCCCGTCCAGCGACAGCATGCTCGGGCCCACCACCTGCGCGGTGGAGAACCGGGGGTCGTCCACCGTGAACGTGCCCGCGTCCCGCAGCACCCGCTGCGCCAGGTCGTACCGGGTGACCAGCCAGCCGTCCAGTACCGGCAGCCAGGAGACCGGCTCGGCGGCGCGCAGCGCGCGCAGCACCGGCAGCGGATCGGTGCTCAGACCGGAGCTGGTCACAGCCGCGCCGAGCGGGAACCCGGGGCGCACGGCGGGTCAGCGGCCCAGCTGGCCGAGCAGCCAGCCGGGCCCGGCCAGCTGGGCCCCGGCGTCGGAGCACCGGCGCCGCAGCTCGCGGTCCGCGGTCACCACGATGCGACGGCCGGGCAGCCGGGCCGCCAGGTCGGTAATCATGTCGTCACCCGGGCCCGGCGCGGCGACCACGGTCAGCCGGTGCGGCGCGCCCGGCCCGCCGCCGTTGCCACCGGTGGCAGCGGCGGTGCCGTCACTGCCCGCGGCCGGCCGGGCCGCGCCCTCGACGACGAGCACGAAATCGGGCAGCCAGCAGGCCAGCCGCGGTGCGCCGGCCGGATCGGGCAGCGCGGTCAGCCCGCGGCCGGCCAGCACCGCCAGCTCGCCGCGCAGCCGCGCCGCGGCCCCGGCCCGGTCACGCCACCAGCCGTCCGGCCGCGAGCCCATGACGTTGGCGGCATCGACGATGATCGTCAGCGGCGTCAGCGCCCCGGTCAGGGCCGGCCAGCTGGCCGCGAACCCCGGATGCAGGTCAAGCGTCATGACCCCGGTGGCCGGTACCCACGCGGCCTCGATCGTCTCCGCACTGGCCGCCCGGGCGGTGAACGCCTGGCCGGCCCGGGCCAGCACGGTGTCGTAGCGCCAGCCGCCGTGATCGTCGCGGAAGACGCCGCTCACCGCGACCGCTTCCGGCGGCACCGCGCACTCTTCCGCCGCCTCCCGCAGCGCGGCCGCGACCGGGGTCTCGTGGCTGTCCCGCGCGCCGCCCGGCAGGCCCCAGGTGCCACCGTGGTGGCTCCACTCGATCCGGCGCTGCAGCAGCACGCTCGGGCCTTCGGGCACGTCAGGGCGGCCGGGCCCGGCTGGTCCGGCGTCCGCGAACGCGAGCAGTCCGGCCGCGCCGAACCGGCCCCAGTGCCGGTGGCCGAGCTCGCAGCGCACCCATCCATTACCGTCCCGGTCGGCCATATCCGCCGACGATAGCCGATGCGCTGGCCCCAGCCCGGCGGCCCGGCCCGGCAGCCGCGCTGGCGGGCCAGGCAAGCCAGCACGGGGCGAACCTTAAGCTGGCCGCATGACCGATTCGACCCTGGCCGGGCGCACAGTTGCCGGCCGCATTGGCCAGCGCTACCAGCAGCGGACCGCGCCGCTGATACTCGAGCTCGACCTCACCGAAGGACTGGCCGAGACCCGGCCGGCCGGCCCGCTGTCATCCGCCCTCGGCCGGCGCCGCCCCGTCCTGGCCGATGTGCTGGACGGCCTGCACCGGGCCGGCCGCGACACGCGGGTCAGGGCCCTGGTGGCCAAGGTCGGCGGCCGGCCGATAGGCCTCGCGGCGGTACAGGAGCTGCGCGCGGCGGTCGCCGCATTCCGGGCGGCCGGCAAGCTCGCGGTGGCTTTTGCGGAATCATTCGGGGAGTTCTCGGCCGGGACCGTGCCTTACTACCTGGCGACCGCGTTCGACACCATCTACCTGCAGCCGTCGGGCGACCTCGGCCTGACCGGGATAGCCGTCGAGCGGGTGTTCCTGCGCGAGGCACTGGACCGGCTGGGCGCGAGTTTCGAGGTGGACAAGCGGCACGAGTACAAGAGCGCCGCCGAGCAGGTCACCGAGCGCGGCTTCTCCGGCCCCGCGCGGGAGGCGACCGAGCGGCTGATCGGCTCGGTCAGCGAGCAGGTGGCCGCGGCCATCGCGGACCGCCGTTCCGTCCCGCCCGGACAGGCCCGCGAGCTCATCGACCGGGGGCCGTTCCTGGCCGAGCAGGCGCTGGCTGCCGGGCTGGTCGACGCGCTCGGCTACCGGGACGAGGTGTACGCGCACGTGCGCAAGCGGGCCGGGCACGGCGCGGTCCAGCTGTACCTGAGCCGCTATCAGCGCGCCCGTGCGCTGGCCGAGCGGGCCAGGACCGCAGCCGCGCCGCGCAGGCCGGGCGTCGCGCTCATCCATGCGACCGGGCCGATCCGGCGCGGCCGCAGCGGCCGCGGCCCGCTGTCGCCTGCGATGGGGTCGGATACCATCGCAGCCACGATCCGGGCGGCGGCGGCCGACGAGCAGTCGCGCGCGATCGTGCTGCGGGTCAACAGCCCCGGCGGCTCCTACGTCGCCTCGGACACGATCTGGCGCGAGGTCGTCCGGGCCCGTGCGGCGGGCACGCCGGTGGTGGTCTCGATGGCCGACGTGGCGGCGTCCGGCGGGTACTTCATCTCGATGGCGGCCGACGTGATCGTGGCCCAGCCGGGCACGATCACCGGGTCGATCGGCGTGCTGACCGGCAAGCCGGTGCTCGGCGAGATGCTCGGCCGGGCCGGGATCACCACGGACGCGGTGACGCAGGGCGGCCACGCGGGGATGTTCTCGGCCCTGCACCCGTTCACGCCGGACGAGCAGGAGCTGGTGTCGCGCTGGCTGGACCATATCTACGCGGACTTCACCGGCAAGGTGGCGGACGGCCGGCGGCTGTCCGCCGAGCGGGTGCACGAGCTGGCCAGGGGCCGGGTCTGGACCGGCGCCGACGCGCTGGAGCGCGGACTGGTCGATGAGCTCGGCGGCCTGGACCAGGCCGTCGCCATCGCCCGCGGCCGGGCCGGGCTCGGCGCCGCCGCGCCGGTGCGCGGCTACCCGCGGATCCGGCCGGCGGACTGGGTGCTGCCCGCGGCCTCAAGCAGCAGCCGCAGTGCCGCCGCCGCCACCCTGTTCGCCGAGACCTGGGGACCAGGCTGGCGGCTGGCGGCGCGCGCGGGCTGGTCCGGCTACGGGCCGCTAATGCTGCCCGGCAGCTGGACGTTCGCGTGACGCAGCGGGAGCCGGGACCGGTGCCCGCGGCGGCCGACGCGGCCGGCGGCTACGCCTGCGGCGTCACCCTGGTCACCGTGGCCGACGGGCGGGATGACATCGGCACGACGGTGAGCGCGTTCTGCCCGGTGTCCGACGACCCGCCGCTGGTGGCTGTCTGCCTGCTGGCCGGCTCCTACCCGGCCGAGCTGCTGACCCGGCGGGAGACATTCGGGGTGACGATGCTGGCGGCCGGCCAGCGCGCGCTGGCGGGACGGTTCGCCGTGGCCGGCCGGCCAGGGGCGCGGCTGATGCTGGACGGAGTGCCGCACCATCGCGGTGCGGCGTCTGGCGCGCTGATCGCCGACGGCGGGCTGGCCGCGCTGGAGTGCCGCGTCACGCAGCGGATGCCGGCCGGCGACCATCTGGTGGTCATCGGCCGGGTCCTGGCGGTGCCGTACGTCGCTGAGTCGGGCGCCCCGCTGATCCGCTTCCGCCGCCGCTACGCCACCCTCGCCCGGGGGGGCTGAGCTGCGGCCTGCCGGGGTCCGTCAGGCGGGATCAGGCTTGGCGGTGTTCTGCCTGCAGCTGAGGATGGCTGGCGAGGATATGGCTGCTGCATCCGGTGGGTGAGGTAGCGGCGAAGAAGCCGTCCATCCGGTCCTGGTCGCCGGCCAGGATGACGACGAGTTTGTCCCGCTCGTTCTCCAGGACGGCCCAGAGGGCCAGGATGACGCTGGCGGCGCCCGGGCGCCAGGCCAGGTCCGCATACCCGCAGCCAGGCTCGCATGCTGAGACCATCAGGCGTTCAGGCAGGCCAGTGCCGCGGGACGGTGACGGCCGCTATGGGGCAGGGCCCCGTTCGCGGGGCGGGCCTGGGCCTACCTCAGGCTGGCCCGCCCGGACACCGGGCGGCCGCCTTGCCAGACGGCGGCGGCCAGCGGCACGCCCGGCCGGTAGGCCAGGTAGGCGTGCGACGGCGCGTCCAGCATGACCAGGTCGGCGCGGGCGCCGGCGGCCAGGTGGCCGACGTCGGGACGGCGCAGCGCGCGGGCGCCGCCCGCGGTCGCGGCCCACACCGCCTCCTGCGTGGTCATCCGCATCTCCCGCACGGCCAGCGCCACGCACAGCGCCATGCTGGAGGTGAAGCACGAGCCGGGGTTGCAGTCGGTGGCGAGCGCGACAGTAACCCCGGCCGCGAGCAGCCGCCGGGCGTCGGGGTAGGGCTGCCGGGTGGAGAACTCCGCCCCCGGCAGCAGGGTGGCGACCGTATCCGAGGCGGCCAGCGCGGCCACGTCGGCGTCGCTGAGAAAGGTGCAGTGATCGGCGGACGCCGCGCCGGCCGCCACCGCCACCTGCACGCCCGGCCCGGGCCCCAGCTGGTTGGCGTGCACCCGCGGGACCAGCCCGGCCCCCTGCCCGGCCGCGAGCACCGCCGCGGCCGCGTCGGCCCCGAACGCACCGCGCTCGCAGAACACGTCCACCCACCGGGCGCACGGCGCGCACGCGGCCAGCATCGGGCCGCAGACCAGGTCCACGTACCCGGCGGGGTCGCCGTCGAACTCCGGCGGCACGACGTGCGCGCCCAGGTAGGTGACTTCCGGGGTGACCTCGGCGGCGAGCGCCACGCTGCGGGCCTCGTCGGGGACGGTGAGCCCGTAGCCGGACTTGCACTCGAACGTGGTGGTGCCCTGGGCCAGCATCTCGGCCGCCAGCGCCCGCAGCCCGGCTCGCAGCTGCTCGTCGGCGGCGGCCCGGGTGGCGGTCACGGTGGCGCGGATGCCGCCCGCGGCGTAGGGCCGCCCGGCCATCCGGGCGGCGAACTCCGCGCCCCGCTCGCCCGCGAAGACCAGGTGCGCGTGCGAGTCCACGAAGCCGGGCAGCACGGCGCGGCCGCCGGCGTCGACGATCTCGTCGGCGGCGGGCGCGTGCGCGGCCGGCCCGGCCCAGGCGACCCGGCCGCCGTCGATCACCAGCGCGCCGCCGGCCAGCGCGGTGAAGCCGCCGGCCGGGCCGCCGTCCGCCGGGTCGTTGGTGACCAGCTCGCCGATGTTGGTGATCAGGATGCTCATCCCGGCCCCCCCCTCACGGCAGGACCGCGCCGATCGCGGCGGCCAGGGCGGCCGGGACGTCGCTGACCAGCAGATGCCGTCCGTCCCTGACCACGTCCCGGCCGCCGATGACGACGTCGCGCACGTCGGCCGCAGTGGCCGCGAAGACCACGGTTTCCAGCGCACTCCGCGCGCCGAGGCCGGCCGTCCGCGGGCTGTCGGCGCGGACGGCGACCAGGTCGGCAAGCGCCCCGGGCGCGATCTCGCCCGCGTCCGGCCAGCCCAGGCTGGCGTGCCCGGCGGCGGTGGCGGCCCGGGCCAGTGCGGCGGCGGTGAAGTGCCCGCGGCGCTGGGTGGCGAGCCGCTCGCCGAGCTCGATCCGCCGCGCCTCCTCGAGCAGGTCCACCACGGCCTGGCTGTCGCTGCCCACTGTCAGCGGGCAGCCGGCCATCGCCAGCGCGCTGGCCGGCCCGATCCCGTCGGCCAGGTCGGCCTCGGTGGTGGGGCACAGGCAGGCCGCCGTGGTGGTCTCGCCCAGCAGCTCGATGTCGCGGCCAGTCAGGTGGGTGGCGTGCACGGCGGTGGAGCGCGGGCCGAGGGCGCCGGCGTCGCAGAGCAGCTGCGCCGGGGTGGCGCCGTAGGCGGCCAGGCAGGCCTGGTTCTCCGCGACCTGCTCCGACAGGTGCATATGCAGCGGCGCGCCATGCTGGCGGGCCCAGCCGGCCACCGGGTGCAGCTGGCCGGCCGGGACGGCGCGCACCGAGTGGATCGCTGCCCCGGCCCGGGCGTGCGCCGCCAGCATGCCGCGGGCATCCGGGCCGAGCGCCCCGGCCCGGTCCGCCCAGCCGTGCGCGTCGCCGTCGCCGAACCGCAGCTGCGGGCCGGCCAGCGGCTGCGGTCCGCGCTCGTCCAGGCCGCCGGACAGGTAGCAGGTGTCCAGCAGGGTGATCCGCAGGCCCGCGGCCGCCGCCGCGGCGATCAGCGCGGCCGACATCTCATTCGGGTCGGCGTACCGGACCCCGCCGGGGGCGTGGTGCAGGTAGTGGAACTCCCCCACGCAGGTGATGCCCGCCAGCGCCATCTCCGCGTAGACCGCGGTGGCCAGGGCCAGGTAGCTGTCGGGCGTCAGCGCGGCCGCCACCTCGTACATCCGCTCCCGCCAGGTCCAGAACGTGCCCCGGCCTGCCTGAGTGTTCCCGCGCAGCGCGCGGTGGAAGGCATGCGAGTGCGCGTTGGCCAGGCCCGGCAGCACCAGTCCGGGCAGCTCGGTGCGGCCCGGCGGCCGCTGCCGGCGGCCCGCGTCCGGCGTCACCCGGGTGAACCGGCCGCCGGCCGCCTCGATCAGCACGTCCGCGCGCACCTGGCCGCCGGGCAGCAGCGCCAGCTCGGCGTGCCAGGCGCGCGGCGGGCCGGCCGGGGCCGTCACGGCCCGGCCAGGTCGGCAAGCACGGCGGCCAGGGCGCGCACCCCGGCGGCACAGTCGGCGGTCCCGGCGTGCTCGGCGGGCGAGTGGGACACCCCGGTCGGGTTGCGCACGAACAGCATCGCGGCCGGCAGCCGGGCCGCGAGCACCCCCGCGTCGTGGCCGGCGCCGGTCGGCAGCTCCGGCGCGGCGCCGGTGGCTCCGGCCACGGCCGCCGCCACCCGGGCGCGCAGCGCCGGGTCGAACGACACCGGCGGCGTGAACGACTCACGGTGCACGGCCAGCCCGACGCCGTGCTCGGCGGCGGCGCCGAGCGCCCCGTCCGTGATCTGGTCGACCAGCCGCTCCAGGGCCTGCGCGTCGGGCGCCCGGGCATCGAGCCAGGCGCGGACCGCTGAGCTGATCCCGTTGGCGCCGCCCGGCTCGGCGGTGACCTTGCTGATGGTGGCCAGCCCGCCGTGGGCCGCGGCCGCCTGCCGGGCGGCCAGCACGGCGGTCGCGTAGGGCAGCATCGGGTCCCGGCGGTCAGCGATCGCTGGTAGTGCCGGCATGGTCGGCGCGGCCGGTGAACTCCAGCCGCCACCGCCCGTGCGGCCAGATCCCCTCAGCGACGCCGACGGCGGCCCCCAGGCCGGCCAGGGCGCTGCCCTGCTCGATATGCAGCTCGACGTAGGCACCGACCTGGCCGAGCCGCTCGTCGTCACGGCCGAGGCCGCCCGGGTCCAGCCCGGCCTGCGTCATCGCCTCGGCCAGGCTCACGCCGTCGCCGTCGGCCAGCTCCCGCGCGGCCTGCGGGGTCACCGCGCCGGTGAGCAGCCTGCTGCCCAGGCAGGCGACGCCGAACCTGGCCCCTTCCTCCTCGGTGAACGCCGCGACCGCCACCGGCCGGGCGGGGGCGAAGCCCTGCCCGCGCAGCAGGCTGAGCGCGGCGAACGCGGACACCACGCCGAGCGGCCCGTCGAAGGCCCCGCCGTCGGGCACCGAATCCAGGTGGCTGCCGGTGACCACCGCGCCGCCCCGGGGCCGTCCGGGCGCGCCGGGCTGCGGCCCTCCGGGTGTACCGCCGTCCGGCTCCCACCACGCCCACAGGTTGCCGTTGCGGTCGCATTCGGCGGCCAGGTCGCGCTGCGCGGCGGCGGCCATGAACCAGTCCCGGCAGGCGGCGTCGGCTGGCGTCCAGGAATAGCGGCGGTACCCGCCGGTGCCCTCGTCCCGGCCGATCGGCAGCAGCGAGTCCCAGAGCTGGGTGAAGCTCATTGCCCGGGGCGCCGCGCGTCCATCGGCACCCGGACGCCGCGCTCGGAGGCAACGTCGGCGGCCCGGTCGTAGCCGGCGTCGGCGTGCCGGATGACGCCCATGCCCGGGTCGTTGGTCAGCACCCTTTCCAGCTTCTGCCCGGCCAGCGCGCTGCCGTCGGCGACGCAGACCTGCCCGGCGTGAATCGACCGCCCGATGCCGACCCCGCCGCCGTGGTGGATACTCACCCAGGACGCGCCCGAAGAGGTGCTGACCAGCGCGTTCAGCAGCGGCCAGTCGGCGATCGCGTCCGACCCGTCGGCCATCGCCTCGGTCTCCCGGTACGGGGAGGCGACTGATCCGCAGTCCAGGTGGTCGCGGCCGAGCACGATCGGCGCCGACACCTCGCTCCTGGCCACCAGCTCGTTGAAGCGCAGCCCGGCCAGGTGCCGCTCGCCGTAGCCCAGCCAGCAGATCCGGGCCGGCAGGCCCTGGAAGTGCACCCGCTCCCTGGCCATCCGCATCCACCTGGCCAGCGGCTCGTTGGCCGGGAAGAGGTCCAGGATGGCCGCGTCGGTGGCGGCGATGTCGGCCGGGTCGCCGGACAGGGCCGCCCACCGGAACGGCCCCTTGCCCTCGCAGAAAAGCGGCCGGATGTAGGCGGGCACGAAGCCGGGGAAGTCGAAGGCGCGCGGATAGCCGGCCAGCTCGGCCTCGCCGCGGATCGAGTTGCCGTAGTCGAATACCTCGGCACCGGCGTCCAGGAAGCCGACCATGGCCTGCACGTGGGCCGCCATCGACTCGCGGGCGCGCCGGGTGAACCCGGCCGGGTCCTCGGCCCGCAGCGCGGCCATGTCCTCGAAGGCCACCCCGCGCGGCAGGTAGGAGAGCGGGTCGTGCGCCGAGGTCTGGTCGGTGACCACGTTCACCGGGGCGCCCATGGCCAGCAGCTGCGGCACCACCTCGGCCGCGTTGCCGAGCAGCCCGATCGACAGCGGCCGCCCGGCGGCCGCCGCGGCGGTAGCCCGCCGGACTGCGTCGTCGATGCCGCTGGCCGCCTCGTCCAGGTAGCCGTGCTCGATCCGGCGGCTGATCCGGGACGGGTCGACCTCGACGCAGATCGCCACCCCGCCGTTCATCGTGACCGCGAGCGGCTGGGCCCCGCCCATGCCGCCGAGGCCCGCGGTAAGCGTGATCGTGCCGGCCAGCGAGCCGCCGAACCGCTTGGCGGCCACCGCGGCGAACGTTTCGTAGGTGCCCTGCAGGATGCCCTGGGTGCCGATGTAGATCCACGAGCCCGCGGTCATCTGCCCGTACATAGTCAGTCCCGCCGCCTCCAGCCGCCGGAACTCCTCCCAGGTGGCCCACTGCGGTACCAGGTTGGAGTTGGCGATCAGCACCCGCGGGGCCCACTCGTGGGTGCGGAAGACGCCGACCGGCTTGCCCGAGGCGACCAGCAGCGTCTCGTCTCCCTCCAGCCCGCGCAGCGACGCCACGATCGCGTCGAACGCGTCCCAGCTGCGCGCGGCCCGGCCGGACCCGCCGTAGACGATCAGCTGATCGGGATGCTCGGCGACCTCGGGATCGAGGTTGTTCATGAGCATCCGCATGGCCGCTTCCTGCGGCCACCCCTTGCAGCTGAGCGCGGACCCGCGCGGGGCCCGTACCGGCCGCGGTCCGGCAGGCGCCTGGCCTGCACTGTGCTGGCCTGCATTGGGCACGGCTGCCATCACCGCTCCTCATTGAGCTCGGTTGCGGCGGCTCGCGGCCGCCCGTTCGGGTTCATCATCCCCGGTCCGGCCGGGCGATGGCGGCTCTGGGAGCAGATCAGCCGGCCGCGGCGCCCGGATGGCCGGCCAGCAGCGCGCGGATGTCCCCGGCGGTCGGCGGCCGGGGCGTGTTGACCAGCACCTCGTCGTCAAGGGCGTCGGCCGCGATCTGGCCGTAGTCGGCATCGGTGATCCCGAAGTCGGCCAGCGCCTGCGCCGTGCCGACACCGGAGGCGCAGGCCGGCGACCGCGTCGATGGCCGCCCGTCCGTTCCACTCGGCCGGGCGGCCGGTATCGGCCGCGCCCAGTGCGAAGCCCACGTCCGCCAGCCGGCTGCCGCAGGCCGGGAGGTTGAACCTGAGCACCTGCGGCAGCAGCATGCTCAGCGCCACCCCGTGCACGACGCCGAACCGGCCGCCGAGGGCATGCCCGATCGCGTGGCAGAGACCCAGCCCGGTGCCGCCCATGCCGATGCCCGCCATATGCGCGGCGAGCAGCATCTGCGCGCGCGCCTCGAGGTCGCCGCCGTCGGCGACCGCGCGCGGCAGGTACCGCGCGGCCATCTTGATGACCTGCAGCGCGATGCCGTCTGACCACGGGCTGGCGCGGACCGACAGGTACGACTCAAGGGCGTGGGTCAGCGCGTCCATGCCGGTGGCCGCGGTAGGGCCGGGCGGCAGCCCGACGGTGAGCCGGGGGTCGAGGATGGCGGCGGCGGGCCGGGTGCTGGCATGCCCGACGTAGAACTTGCGGCCCGCCGCGACGTCGGTCACCACCCCGAACGCGTTGGTCTCGGCGCCCGTGCCCGCGGTCGTCGGCACGGCCACGATCGGCAGGCCCGGCGCGGCGAACTCGGTGCGGTAGTCCAGCTCCCGGCCGCGCTGCGGGTTCACTGCGGCCAGCGCTATGCCCTTGGCCGCGTCGATGGACGAGCCGCCGCCGAGAGCCACCAGCGCCGTCCGCGCCGCCGGGCCGGACGCGGCCACCGCGGCGGCGCCGTCGGCCAGGTCACCGGTGGTCGGGTTCGGATGCACCCCGGCGAAGACCTGGGCGGGCAGGCCGGCCGCGGCCAGCGCGCCGGTGACGGCGGCCGCGACGCCGGTGCCGGCCAGGCCCGGGTCGGTGATGACGACCGCGCGGTCGCGGCCGGTGGCCCGGACGGCTGCGGGCAGGCCGCTGACCGCCCCCGGGCCGAAATGCGCGGCAGGCCCCGGGACCAGGGAGATCTGCCGGTCGCCGATCAGCGGGCTGCTCATGCGTACCTCCTCGGACTGGCTGGCACGGATCAGCTAACTGGCCAGCGGCGCAGCGCGTGGTCGTCGATGACCGCGCCGAGGCCTGGCCGGGGCGGCACCGCCAGGCAGCCGTCCGGCCCGGGCAGCACCGGCTCGGCCAGGAAGAAGTCGCGCCGCTGCGGGGTCCAGCCCGGCGGATCCCACGGGTACTCCAGGTACGGGCCCCCGCCGGTCCCCGCCGTCACGTGCAGGTTCGCCAGCAGGCCGAGCCCGTTGGTCCAGGTGTGCGGGGTGAACCAGCAGCCGTGCAGCCGGGCGACCTCGGCGATGGTGCGGGCCCGCAGCATGCCGACGGCGAGCACCGCGTCGGGCTGCAGCACGTCGAGCGACCCCCGCGTCACCGCGGCCAGCAGCTCGCCGGGGGTGCGCGCCATCTCGCCGCCGGCCACCCGGATCCCGGCCTGCTCCCGCAGCGTCCGCATTCCGCGCAGGTCGGTGCCCGGCAGCGGCTCCTCCAGCCAGAGCACGCCGAGCTCGCGCAGTTCGAGGGCCAGGGCCCGGACCGCGGCCAGGTCCAGGGCGGCCGAGATGTCGCCCGGCATCCGCCATCCCTGGTTCAGGTCGACCATGATCTCCAGCCCGGGGCCGGCCGCCTCGCGCACGGCCCGGACCGCGGCCAGGCCGGCCGGGACGTCGGCCCGGTCGATCCGGACCTTCACCGCGCCGAAGCCGGCTTCGCGGGCCGCGAGCGCCGCCTCCGCCCGCTGTGCCGGGTTCTTGTGCTCGCCGAACGAGGCGTAACACGGCACGCGGCGGCCGCGCCGCCGAACAGGGCCGCCACCGGCTGGCTGCAGGCCTGGCCGATGATGTCCCACAGCGCCGCCTCCAGCGGCCAGTACCGGCCCGCGTGGAAGCCGATGGTCTCGATCACCTGAACATGCCGGGCGATCTGCATCGGATCGGTGCCGGTGAACAGGCCGGCGTACGGCTCGAAGCCGGCCATGGTGTCACCGGAGCCGAAGCCGGTCAGCCCGGCGTCGGTCTCCACCCGCACCAGCGTCGCGTCGAAGTGGCGCCGCGGCACCGGGTCCCAGGCAGCCGCGAACGGCGGGTCGAGCGGCAGCCGCAGCCGGTGCAGCCGGATCGCGGTGATTCTCACCGGATGACCGGCCCGCGGGCACCGCCGCCTAGCCGGTTGACCTGGCTCATGCCCAGAAGGCTATCCTCATCGAAGGGCCCGGAAAGGCAAGGGCGCAGTTACCGGGCCGGGTGACGTTTCGCTAACGATCAGGCACCGCGCGCTTTGCCAGCTCGCACATAGGAAACTAGGCTGCCGGCAAGACCTCAGGCGCAGGGCTGACGTCCCAAGGGGGCCAGCGGTTTGGCGACGTACATCCTGAAGCGGTTGGGCCTGGCGATCATCACGCTCTGGCTGCTCAGCCTGATCGTCTTCCTGACGGGCCAGGTGCTGCCCGGTGATCCCGGCCGGGCCATCCTGGGGAACCTGGCCGCGCCCAGCGCGGTCCGGGCCCTCGACCAGCAGCTCGGCGTGGACCGGCCGCTGGTCGTCCAGTACTTCAGCTGGGTCGGCAACCTGCTGCGCGGCAATATGGGCAAGTCCTACCAGTACCGGTCGGCGGTGGAGCCGTTCGTCCAGGCCGCCCTGTTCAACTCGCTCAAGCTGGCCGCGCTCGCCTTCGTCGTGGTGGTGCCGCTCGGCATCCTCGGCGGCGTGGTCGCGGCGCTGAACGTCGGCCGGGCCCCCGACCGGGTCATCTCGGTGCTCGGCCTGTCCGCCGCCACCGTGCCCGAGTTCGTCTCCGGCATCGTGGTCATCGTGATCTTCGCCGTGGGCCTGAAGATCCTGCCGGTGACGGCGTCGGCCGGCCAGGGCGCCTCGGCGGCGAGCCAGTTCGACCACCTGATCCTGCCGGCCATCCCGCTGGTCCTGGTGCTGTTCGGCTACATCGCCCGGATGGCGCGGGCGGGCACGATCGAGGCGCTCGACTCGGATTACGCGCGCACCGCGACGCTCAAGGGCCTGCGCCGGCCGGTCGTCATCCGGCGGCACATCCTGCGCAACTCGCTGCTGCCGACGATCACCGTGATCGCGACCCAGACCGGCTACCTGATCGGCGGCCTGGTGGTGGTGGAGACGCTGTTCAACTACCAGGGCATCGGGAACCTGATCTTCCGCGCCGCGAACGCGAAGGATTTTCCCATGCTGGAGGCCGGAGTGCTGGTGGTCGGCGTGGTCTACATGGTGGCGACGCTGCTCGCGGACCTGCTCAATAACCAGCTGAACCCGCGGCTGCGGCTGGGCGGCGCCAGTGACTGACCTCGCGGCCGCGCCTGCGGCACAGATCGCGGTCGTCCCCGGCCTACGGGCCGAGATGCCGCCGTGGCGGCTGCTGCTGCGGCGGCCCACGTTCATCGCCGGAGCCACGATCCTGCTGTTCTGGATCGTGTGCGCCATCTTCGGCCCGGCGATCGCGCCGCACGACCCGCTGGCCCAGAGCCTGCTCGCGACCAACTCGGCGCCGTCGGGCGCGCACTTGTTCGGCACGGACCAGCTCGGCCGGGACGTGCTGTCCCGGGTCATCGTCGGGTCCAGGTCGATCCTGGTGGTCGCGGCGCTGGCCACAGTGCTCGGCACGGTGGCCGGGACCGCGCTCGGACTGGTGATGGGGTATCTCGGCGGCATCGTCGACATGGTGGTCAGCCGCGGGGTGGAGGCCGTGCTCGCGCTGCCGGTGGTGATCATCGCGCTGCTGTTCGTGGTCTCGGTCGGCCCGTCGCTGGTGACCATCACCCTGGTCGTCGGGTTCGTGTTCACGCCGCTGATCGCGCGCACGGTCCGCTCGGCGGTGCTGGTGGAGAGCCAGCTTGACTACCTGTCGTCGGCCCGGCTGCTGGGCGAGAAGCCGGCGCACATCATGTTCGTCGAGGTGCTCCCGAACGTGCTGCCCGCCATCCTGGTGGAGTTCACCGTGCGGCTCGGCTACGCGATCTTCACCGTCGCGGCGCTGTCGTTCCTCGGCTTCGGGATCCAGCCGCCGACACCTGACTGGGGAGCGGATATCGCGGCGAACTACGGCGTGCTGCCGGCCGGCTACTGGTGGATGACGCTGTTCCCGGCGCTGGCCATCGCCTCGCTGGTGATCGCCATCAACCTGGTGACCGACTCGATCGAGCAGGTGCTCGCCTCATGACCGCCACTGCGGAGGCGGCCGCGGGCCGCGCCGGGGGCGCGGGCCCGGCGGTGCAGGTCGAGCACCTGGACGTGACCTACCGGGTACGCGGCAGCGACCGGCGGATGCTGCGAGACGTCTCGTTCGAGATCGGGCACAGTGAGTCCTACGGGCTGGTCGGCGAGTCTGGCTCCGGCAAGTCCACGGTGGCCAACGCGCTGACCCGCTACCTGCCCAGGAACGGCCGGGTCAGCGCGGGCCGGATCAGCATCAACGGCCAGGATCCGCTGGCGATGCGCGCGGCCCAGCTGCGGGCGCTGCGGGCCAGCACGGTGTCGATGGTCTACCAGGAGCCGGGCCGGGCGCTGAATCCGTCGATCCGGGTCGGCCGCCAGGTCGCCGAGGTTTACGAGATCGCCGGCGCGTCCCGGGCCGACGCGCTGGAGCGGGCGCAGGCCATGCTGGCCAAGGTCCAGATCTCCGACCCCGGCCGGGTGATGAACCGGTACCCGCACCAGCTGTCCGGCGGGATGGCGCAGCGCGCGATCATCGCGATGGCGCTGGCCGCCGAGCCGTCGCTGCTGATCCTGGACGAGCCCACCACCGCGCTGGACGCGACCGTCGAGGCCGAGGTGCTCGACCTGGTCGCCGGCCTGCGCGCCGAATTCGAGACCTCGGTGCTGTTCATCAGCCACAACCTCGCGGTGATCGCCAAGATGTGCGACCGGGTGGGGGTGCTGTACGCGGGCGAGCTGATCGAGGAGGGGCCCGCCCGGCAGGTGTTCGAGCAGCCCCGTCACCCCTACACGGTCGGCCTGCTGCGCTGCATCCCGCGCCGCGGCCAGCGCAAGGACCACGGCCGCCTGGACACCATCCCGGGCTTCCTGCCCGCGCCCGGTCACTCGATGCCCGGCTGCATCTTCACCGAGCGCTGCCCCATCGCCGAGCAGCGCTGCCGGGAGGCGCCGCCGCCGCCCTTCGACGTCGGGCCGGACCGGACCTCCCGGTGCTACCTGCACCAGGCCACCGCCGAGCTGCCCCGCAACACCCCGGCGGACGCGGAACTGCCCGACCGCAGGGACGCCGCCGAGCCGGTTGTGCAGGCGCTCGGAGTGTCCAAGACCTTCGGCTCAGGCGGCGAGCGGGTGCGGGCGCTGACCGGCGTGAACCTGGCGCTGCACCGAGGCGAGACCCTCGGGCTGGTCGGCGAGTCAGGCAGCGGCAAGACCACGCTGGCCCGGGTGCTGCTCGGCCTGGAGCGGCCGGACGAGGGCTCGCGGGTCACGCTGGACGACCAGCAGCTGGGCGCCGACTCCCGGCTGCGCCCCCGGGAGCAGCTCAAGGCCCTGCAGATCGTGTTCCAGAACCCGGACTCGGCGCTGAACCGGCGGCACAGCGTGCGGCGGCTGATCAGCCGGCCGCTGTCCCGGCTGGCCGGGCTGGACGGGGACCGGCTGCGCGACCGGCTGGCCGACCTGGTCCGGTCGGTGCGGCTGGAGCCGCGGCACCTGTCGCTGCGGCCCAGTCAGCTGTCCGGCGGACTCAAGCAGCGGGTGGCGATCGCGCGCGCGTTCGCCGGCGGCCCGCGGGTGGTCGTCTGCGACGAGCCGACTTCGGCGCTTGACGTGTCGGTGCAGGCCGCCATCCTCAACCTGCTGGCCGACCTGCAGGCCAAGGAAGACGTCACCTACCTGTTCATCTCCCATGACCTCGGCGTCGTCCGGTACCTGTCCGATCGCATTGCGGTGCTCTACCTGGGCCGGGTGATGGAGGTCGGGCCCGCGGAGGTCGTGTTCGCCGGGCCGCACCATCCCTACACCGAGGCGCTGCTGTCCGCGGTGCCGTCCATCGGCGGGCAGCGGCCGGACAGGATCCGGCTGGAGGGCGACATCCCGTCCCCGGCGAACCCGCCGTCCGGCTGCGTGTTCCACACCCGCTGCCCGCGGCGGCTGCCGACCGGCGTATGCGAGACCCAGGAGCCGCCGCTGGCGGAGGTGGCGCCCGGCCACCTGATGAGCTGCCACATCCCGATCACCGAACTGCGAAATCTGCAACGCACCGAACCGGGCCCGTGACAATCACCCGCCCGTGCCATAGCTTTTCCCGATTCGCGCCGGACCGCGCACGCGCCCGGTCGAGGTTCTGAGGAGGACCCGTGAATATCGATCACCGCCGGCTCGGCCGGCTGCGCGACGGCCAGGGAGACATCGCGAATCACGTCATCGACGAGTTCGCGGCCGGGCGCCTGTCGCGCCGGGACTTCCTCCGGCGCGGGGCGGTGGCAGGCATCTCCCTGCCGGTCCTCGGTGCCATCATCACCGCCTGCGGCAGCTCCAGCCCTTCCACCAGCAGCTCCGGCAGCGGCAGCAGCAGCGGCAGCGGCAGCGGCAAGGCCAACGCGACCATCAAGGCCGGCATCATCGTCCCGTCCGCGGCGATCAACCCGCTGACCGTCGCCGACCAGGGCGGCCTGGACATGCTCGGCCAGACCGGCGAGTACCTCACCTTCTCCGACCAGCACCTCACCCTGCAGCCGCAGCTGGCGACCAGCTGGAAGTCCAACACCAAAGCCGACGTGTGGACATTCAAGATCCGCCAGGGGGTCAAGTTCCACGACGGCTCCCCGCTCACCGCCGACGACGTGGTCTACACCTACAAGCTGCAGACCAACCCCAAGAACGCGTCGAACGCGCTGTCCGCGTTCGGCGGCGGGCTGGCGCCCTCGGGGGTCAAGAAGGTCGACAGCTCAACCGTCGAGTTCCACCTGGCCGCGCCGAACGGCAACTTCCCGTACCTGACTTCGTCCGACAACTACAACATGATCATCCTGCCGAATAACTACGACCCGGCCAAGTGGCAGAGCACGTTCATCGGCACCGGCCCGTTCAAGTACAAGAGCTACACGCCCAAGCAAGGGGCGTCGTTCGTCCGCAACGACTCCTACTGGGGGCCCAAGGCCAAGCCGGCCGCGACCGAGTTCACCTTCTACACCACCCAGACCCCGGCCATCCTCGCGCTGACCAGCGGCAGCATCGATGTCATCGGCCAGTTCTCCGTCTCCGGCGGCGAGCAGCTGCTGGCCGGCGGCGCGTACAACGTGGTCCGGCTGCGCTCAAGCGCGCACCGCGAGCTGTCCATGCGCTGCGACCAGAAGCCGTTCACCGACCCGCGGGTGCGCCAGGCCATCGCGCTCACCCTGGACCGCACGGCCATCGTGAAGGCGCTGTTCAAGGGCTACGCCGACCTGGGCAACGACAGCCCGTTCGCGCCGGTGTTCCCCTCCACCAACACCACCATCGCGCAGCGCGCCAAGAACATCCCCAAGGCCAAGTCGCTGCTGTCGGCGGCCGGCCACTCGTCCGGCTTCTCCACCACCCTGACCGGCATCAACACGCTGGAGATCCCGGAGTTCGGGCAGATCGTCGCCCAGTCGGCCAAGGCCATCGGGGTGAGCATCAGCACCAAGTTCGAGGACTCGACCACCTACTACGGCAAGGCCACCTTCGGCAACTCCGACTGGCTCGACGCCACCATGAGCCTGGTCGACTACGGGCACCGCAGCGTGCCGAACGTGTTCCTGACCGCACCGCTGCAGACCACCAACGCCAAGGCCGGGACCGGCCCGTGGAACGCGGCCCACTTCAACAACAGCCAGTACGACAAGCTGGCCAGCCAGTACATCGCCGCTATCGACCTGCAGAGCCAGAAGACCGTCGCCGGGCAGATCGAGACGCTGCTGCTGGACCAGACCCCGATCATCTTCCCCTACTTCTACAACTACCTGGCGGCGGCGGCGAAGACCGTGTACGGGATCTACCCCACCGCGATCGGCCACATCTTCCTCTACAACGTGACCAAGGCCTGAGCGCCGCGCCGCCGGATGGCCGGCGTTCGTGAGCCCGGGCAGCGAGAGCCTGTGGGTCCGGTTCCTGTCCGGACCGGACATCGACTCGCTCAGGCTCGCGAACGCCGACTTCACCGGCGCGGTGGAGGAAGCCATCCGGGCGCACGGCGAGGGCCGCGCGGTGCTCGAGCCACGGGTGCACCTGGTGCCGCGGGGCGACGGCGTCCCCGGCAGTCACGGCGGTCCTGGCCACCACGGGGCCGGGCATTTCAACGTGCTGCGCGGCTGCCTGCCGACGGCCGGCGGTGAGCTGGCCGGCGTCAAGGTGGTCGGTGACTTCGTCGCCAACTACCAGCGCGGGCTGCCCAGCGAGCTGGGCCTGCTGACGCTGTACGACCCGGATTCCGGCGTGCCCCGGGCGATCATGGACGCCACGCTGATCACCGCGGCGCGGACCGGCGCGATGACCGCGGTGGGGGCCAGGTACCTGGCCCGCCCGGACGCCCGCGTGCTCGGCCACGCCGGGGCGCGCGGCACCGCACTGTGGAACGTGCTGCTGCTCGACGAGCTGCTCGACCTGGCCGAGATCCGGGTAACCAGCCGCAGGCCACAGTCGCGGGAGGCATTCGCGGCCCGGCTCGCTGCCCGCACGGCCACTGTCGTGCGGGCGGTCGCGACCGCAGCCGAGGCGTTCGACGGCGCCGACGTCATGGTCGAGGCCACCCGGCTGACGGCGCCCGAGCCGCTGCTGCGGACCCGCGCGATCGGACCGGGCGCCCTCGTCGTCCCCTATGGCACGATCAGCGCGGTCGAGCTCGACCTGCTGGAGGTGATGGACAAGGTGGTCGTCGACGACTGGCGGGAGGCGCAGGCCGGCTTGGCGCGCTGCGCGCGCATGTCGACACCGGCCGGCTCACCGCCCGGTCGCTGCACGCCGAGCTGGGCCAGATCGTCACCGGGCAGCGGCCGGGCCGCGAATCGGCCGCTGAGCGGATCCTGTTCTGGCACCGCGGGCTGCCGATCCTGGACATCGCCGTGGGCGCCCTGATCCTGCGCCGGGCCGAGGAAGCCGGCGTCGGCACCATGCTGCGCTACCGGTGAGCCGCCAGCCGCCCGCCCGTGCCGCCGCACTGGTCCGCGCGGCCGATCTCGGCCCCGCACTCGTCGGCGAGATCGCGGACGGCCGCGCCGTCTGGCTGGACCCCGGCCTGCTCGCCCGGGTGCAGCAGCAGTGCGATCGGGCCCGGGCGGCGCTGTGCGACGGCCGCCTGGTCTACGGGGTGAACACCGGCATGGGCGCCCTGTCCGGCGTGCGCCTGACGCCGGAGCAGCAGCTGACCCACCAGCGCAACCTGCTGCTCGCCCGGGCGGCCGGCGGCCCGCCGTGGCTGGAGCCGGCTGACGCGCGGGCCGTGCTCGCGGTCCGGCTGCGGACGTTGCTGTCCGGTGACGCGGGCGTGTCCGCGGCGCTGTGCCAGCGGCTGGCGCTGCTGCTGAACCGGGGGATAACCCCGGCCGTGCCGCGGGACGGCGCAGGAAGCGCGGGCGAGATCATCCCGCTGGCCCATGCCTTCGGACCGCTGGCCGGGATCGGGGACGTGCTCACGGGCGGCACGACCGTGCGGCCCGCCGCCGCCGTGCTGCGCGAGCACGGGCTCGCGCCCTTCGCTCTCGGCCCTAAGGAAGGGATCGCACTGCTGGCCGGGGTGCCGGGCGTCACCGCGCTGGCCGTGCTCAGGCTGCGGGAGGCCACCGCGCTGGCCGCCCGGATGGAGCAGGCCGCGGCGCTTTCCATCGTGGCCGCGGACGCCTGCCGGGACCCCTATCAGCCCGGCTGCGCGCGCGGCGACGATGTGCTCGGCCAGGTGCTGAGCCGGCTGCGGCAGGCCGCCGGCGACGCGGCCGGCCCGGCCGCGCTGCAGGCCCCGGTGTCGCTGCGGGCGGCCGGGCCGGTGCTGGCGCACCTGCACCGGTCCGCGGCCGCGCTGGCGGCGGCGATCGGCCGCGCGCTGGACGGCGTCACCGACTCCCCGGCGTTCCTGGACGGCGGGTTCATCGGCACCGCGGGATTCCACGGGATCGACCTGGCCGCCTGCTGCGACCAGCTGACCGCGGCGCTGGCGCACGCCGCCGAAGTCAGCGCCGCCCGCGTGCACCGGCTGCTGGACCCGGTGGTGACCGGGCTGGCCGCGCAGCTCGCCGCGGCCCCCGGCCCGGATACCGGCCTGGTGACCGTGCACAAGCGCGCCGCGGGCGAGGTGCACGCGCTGCGCAGGCTCGCCGTCGCCACCCCGGTCGGGCTGATCGAGACCTCCGGCGGCCAGGAAGACGTGCAGTCGTTCGGCTGGGAGGCGGCACAGACGCTGCGCATGGCGGTCGGCCGCGCGGCGGCGGTGACGGCCTGCGAGGCCCTGGCGGGCTACCAGGCCGTCACGCTGTCGGGCCGGCCGGTCCCGGCGGGCTGCCGCGAGCTCTTCGCCCGGCTGGCCGAGATCGTCGGCCCGATTGGCGCGGACCGCCCGTTCGGCGCGGATATCCGGCGGCTGCTGGACAACCCGTGGACCGCCGCCAGCCGGCCTGCTGCACGTTGATTGCGGTGACCACGGCCGGGGGCAGCTGATCGAAACATCGCGGACATGAAATCAGGCACCCCCCGGATTTAGGATGAGCAAACCCGACTAGGGAGCCGGCGCCGGGGCAGCGGGCCCGGCTCCGGCCGGGCCGGAGGGCAGAACCTCAGGGAGGCTGCGTGTCGCTCGTCACCATCACCCCGAACCACCCAGGCAGTGAGCAGCGCGGCCCGGCCGATCCCGCCGGCCTCAAGCCGGGCTGGGGCGTCAGCCCCGAGCGGCAGCAGGCCATTCTCGACGTGCTGCAGGACCTGGTGCCGCATACCGGCCGCCTGTCCCCCGCCCAGCTGCGCGCGATCACCACGGCGCTGACCAGCCGCCCCGAGCTGTGGGCCGACCTGGTCGTGCACGACCCGGACGTCCGCTGGTACCTGCCGCTGCACCGGTCCAGCTCGTGTGACGTGTGGCTGCTGGCCTGGGAGCGCGGGCAGGACACCGACTGGCACGACCACGGCGGCTCGTCCGGCTCGTTCGCGGTGGCCGAGGGCACCCTGCTCGAGCAGTACCGGGTGTCGGGCGGCGGGCGGCTGCGGAGCCCGCGGCTGCCTGGCCGCGCCGACGCCGTCGGCTTCGGTCCCGGGCACGTGCATGACGTCGGGCACGCCAGCGGTGCCTCGGCGACCAGCGTCCACGCTTACTCGCCGCCGCTGATGGCGATGACGTACTACACGGCGACCGACTTCGGCCTGATCGCCAGGGAAACCGTCGCGATCGACGGACCGGAGGGCGCGCGAGGCCGCGGCGGCGCCGACACGGCCCTGGCCCGCGCCACCGCGTCGGCCGCCCGGCTGACCACCGACGCGCTGCCCGACGGCGCGCCCGGCATCGCCGAGCTGCTGGCCGAGGCGCGCAGCGGACTGACCCGGCTGCGGCCGGAGGCGGCGCTGGCCGCGATCACCGACGGCGCGGTGCTGGTGGACATCCGGCCGCTGGAGCAGCGGATTATCGAGGGCGAGGTGCCTGGCGCGATCATCATCGGCCGCAACGTGCTGGAGTGGCGGCTCGACCCGCGCAGTGACGCCCGGATCCCAGCGCTGGCCCGGCCGGACGCCAGGGTCATCGTCATGTGCTCGGAGGGTTACGCCTCCACCCTGGCCGCGGCCTCGCTGCGGCTGATCGGGCTGGGCGACGCCACCGACCTCGACGGCGGCTTCGCCGCCTGGCGGGCGGCCGGCCTGCCCTCCCGGCCGGCCAGCGCGCTGGGCTGAGGCCATGCCCGGGCCTGCGGGCGCCCGCCCGCGGACTGCCCCGCTTCGGGCGGCCGGCGGAATAACCGGCGGTGAGGGCTCGTTGGTAGCTCCGCGCCGGCCCTGCGCAGGCCCTGCAGCCGGACGCAGGGGTGCTCGCTAGCCCACCGCACGGATCCGAGGCACACGATCATGACCGCTGACGGCGAAGTCCAGGCCGAGGAGCATGGCCACCAGCACCGGGACGTCTCCGGCGGCTGGCTGCGCCCGGCCGTGTTCGGCGCCATGGACGGACTGGTCACCAACGTCTCGCTGATCGCCGGGGTGGGCGGGGCCGGGGCTGCCTCGCACACCGTCGTGCTGACCGGACTGGCCGGGCTGGCCGCCGGCGCGTTCTCGATGGCGGCCGGCGAGTTCGTTTCGGTGTCCTCCCAGAACGAGCTCGTCGCGGCCGGAGGTCAGCAAGGAGCAGTACGAGCTCGAGCACAACGCGGAGTCCGAGCGGCGCGAGCTCGCCGCGGTGTTCCGGCGCCGCGGCGTGGAGGCCGACCTGGCCGACGAGGTGGCCGAGCCAGATATCGGCGCACCCGGAGGAAGCGCTGACAGTGCACGTCACGCGAGGAACTCGGGGTCGACCACAACGAGCTGCCCTCGCCCCTGACCGCGGCCGGAGCGTCGCTGATCACCTTTTCCGCCGGGGCGGTGATCCCGCTGCTGCCCTACCTGGTCGGCGTGCCCGCCACCTTGCTCGCGGCCCTGGTCCTCGCCGCCGTCGCGGCCTTCATCGGCGGCGGCATGGTCGCCCGGATCACCAGCCGTCCGTTCCTGCGCGGCGCCGTGCGCCAGCTGCTGCTGGCCGCCGTCGCGGCGGGCCTGACCTACACCATCGGCGCCATGGTCGGCGTCGGCGCCTCGCCTGGCCTGAGCCTGGCTACCAGGTCTCGGTCCCGAAGAGATCCTCGGCCCAGGCCGCCGGAGGCCGACAGCAGCTTCAGGTCCGCCTCGACCATCATGGTGACCAGCTCCTCGAAGCCCATCGCCGGCTGCCAGCCCAGCTCATCTCGGGCCCGGGACGGGTCGCGCACAGCTGGTCCACCTCAGCCGGGCGGATGAACGCGGTATCGGTCACCACATGATCGCGCCAGTCCAGGCCTGCCGCTGAGAACGCGAACTCCAGCATCTGAGCCACCGAGTGGGTGACGCCGGTGCCGATCACGTAGTCGGCGGGCTCGTCCCGGCCGAGCATCAGCCGCATGGCGCGCACCGTAGTCGCCGGCGAATCCCCAGTCACGCCGGGCCGACAGGCTGCCCAGCCGCAGCTGCCGCTCGTAACCCAGCTTGATCTTGGCCACGCCGACCGAGGCCTTCCTGGTCACGAACTCCGGGCCGCGGCGCGGCGACTCGTGGTTGAGCAAGATCCCCGAGACCGCGAACATGCCGTAGGACTCGCGATAGTTCTGAGTGAGGAAATGGCCGTAGGCCTTGGCGACGCCGTACGGGCTGCGGGGGTGGAACGGGGTCTGCTCGGTCTGCGCGACTCCCGCACCATGCCGAACATCTCCGACGACGACGCCTGGTAGAACCTGATCTGCCCGCGCGCCGGGCTGCGCGAGGCGCTGATGCCGCTGCAGACCCGGATCGCCTCCAGCACCCGCAGCACGCCCAGGCCGGTGACCTCACCGGTCAGCTCGGCCTGCTGCCAGGACATCGGGACGTAGGAGATGGCGGCCAGGCTGAACACCTCGTCGGGCTGCACCCGCTCGACCGCCGAGATCAGGCTGCCCTGGTCCAGCAGGTCGCCGCGGACCAGCCGGACATCGGCGAGCAGCTGCCGCAGCTGGCCCACCCGGGGGCTGGCCTGGCCGCGGGCCAGGCCCCAGACCTCGTACCCCTGCGCGAGCAGGTGCTCGGCCAGGTAGGACCCGTCCTGCCCGGTGATCCCGGTGATCAGCGCTCGGCGTGTCAGCGGTGCCTCCACTCATCTGGCCGGCGGCGCGATCCGGCCCATGCCGCGGCAGCTTACCGACCCCGATCCTGGCTATTGCCCGGCGTGGGTTATCCCGGGGCGGCAGGGCCCGCGGCAGCGCCCGCTTGGTATGTTCGCTTGCCTGAGGGATTCACGCGGGCGATTTGCGGCTCCGGAAAACTGCTCCTGGCCGCCAGCGGACGAAGGAGGCGCAGACCTGCGTGAGCGAGGTGCCCGACCGAGACGATGGCGCGGCCATCGCGGCCGGCCCGCCCGGCCGGGAGGCCGCAGCGGACCCCGCGGCGGGTGCGCTGCGGATCGCGCTGCTGTCGTACCGGAGCAAGCCGCACTGCGGCGGCCAGGGCATATACGTGCGGCACCTGTCCCGGGAGCTGGCCGCGCTCGGGCACCAGGTCGACGTGCTCTCCGGCCAGCCGTATCCCGAGCTTGAGCCGGGCCCGGTGCTGCGCCCGGTGCCGTCCCTGGACCTGTACCGAGAACCCGACCCGTTCCGCACCCCCCGCCCGCGCGAGTACCGCGACTGGATCGACGCGCTCGAGGTGGCCGCCATGTGGACGGGCGCGTTCCCCGAGCCGCTGACCTTCAGCCTGCGGGCGCTGCGGGTGCTGGCGGCCCGGCGGGGCGATTTCGACGTCGTGCACGACAACCAGGTGCTGGCCTACGGCATGCTCGGCGTCGCCCGGCTGGGGCTGCCGGTGGTAACCAGCATTCACCACCCGATCAGCGTGGACCGGCGGATCGAGCTCGCCGCGGCGGCCGGCCTGTCCCGGCTGTCTAAGCGCCGGTGGTACTCCTTCGTCCGGATGCAGCGGCGGGTCGCCCGCCGCGCCGGGCCGATCCTGACCGGGTCGGCATCCAGCCGCGCGGACATCTGCCGTGACTTCCGGGTGCCGGCCAGCCGGGTCCAGGTCATCCCGCTGGGCGTGGACACCCGGCTGTTCCGCCCCCGCGGCCCCCGGGTGCCGGGCCGAATCGTGGCCGTGGCCAGCGCGGACTCGCCGCTGAAGGGAGTAGCGACGCTGCTGCGGGCGGTGGCCAAGCTCAGCACGGAACGGGACGTGTCGCTCACCGTCGTCGGTCGGGCCGCCCCCGGCGGGCCGACCGAGCAGCTGGTCGGCGAGCTGTCGCTGCACGGCCGGGTGCGGTTCGCCAGCGGCCTGTCCGACGCCCAGCTCGCGGAGCTGGCCGCCACCGCCGAGATCTCGGTGGTGCCGTCACTGTACGAGGGATTCTCGCTGCCCGCCGTCGAGCACATGGCCTCGGGCACGCCGCTGATCGCCAGCCGGACTGGCGCGCTGCCCGAGGTCACCGGCGACGCCGCGGTGCTGGTCGCGCCGGGTGATGCCGAAGAGCTCGCGGCCGCGCTGCGGCGGCTGCACGACGCGCCCGCCGAGCGGGCCCGGCTCGCGGAGCGGGCGCTGGCCCGGGTGGCCGAGCGCTTCGCCTGGTCGGCGGTGGCCCGGGCGACCGCCGACCAGTACCGGCAGGCGATGCGGGACCAGCCGCTGATGCGGCACCGGGCCAGCCGGGCCGTGCCCGCCGCCGATGGCGGGCCCGCAGCCGGGCCGCACCGGGACGGCCCATGCTGACGGTACGGTTCTCCCGGCTCGGCCTGCGCCCCGGCGACCGGGTGCTCGATCTCGGCTGCGGCGGCGGCCGGCACGCATTCGAGGCGCTGCGCCGCGGCGCCCGGGTGGTCGCCCTGGACACCAGCGAGCAGGAGCTGCGCGAAGTGTCGGCCATCTGCGCCGCGATGGCGCAGCAGGACGGGGTACCGCCCGGCGGCTCGGCCGCCGTGGTGGCCGGCGACGCAACCGCGATGCCGTTCCCGGACGCGAGCTTCGATCAGGTCATCGCGGCCGAGGTGCTCGAGCACATCGGCGCCGACCAGGCCGCGATGCACGAGATCGCCCGGGTGCTGCGGCCGGGCGGCACCGCGGCGGTCACCGTGCCGGCCTGGCTGCCCGAGCGGGTCTGCTGGCGACTGTCGGATGACTATCACAACACGGCCGGGCGGGCACGTGCGCATCTTCACCCGGTCCGAGCTGGAGGCCAAGCTGGCCCGGGCGGGCCTGGCGGTCAGCGGCCACCACCACGCGCACGCGCTGCACGCACCGTACTGGTGGCTGAAGTGCGCGGTCGGCGTGCACGACGACGGCCATCCGCTGGCCCGCGGCTACCACCGGCTGCTGGTCTGGGACATCATGCGCCGCCCGGCGGTGACCCGGCTGGCCGACGCCGCCCTGAACCCGCTGATCGGCAAGAGCCTGGTGGTCTATGCGGTCAGGCAGCCGCGCCAGTGCCGCGGCCAGTTCCGCCGCTGACGGGACCGCGCCAGTGGCTGCGGTCCCGTCATCCGGCCCGCGGCTGGACGCCCGTGCCATCGCCTGACCCGCCGGCCGGGCCAGCCCGGCCGCCCCCGCCCGGCCCGGTGGCTGCCCGGCCCGCGCCCGGCGGGGTGCCGGAGGTGCCGGGGATCCTGACCGCCGAGGAGATCCTCGCCACCGGCCGGTCCATCGCCCGCGTCCAGCAGGCCGACGGCGCGATCGGCTGGCCGGACGGCCACGTCGACTCCTGGAACCACACCGAGTGCGCCATGGCCCTGTCCGCCTGCGGGCTGCGCGAGCCCGCGCGCCGGGCTTACCGCTGGCTGCGGATCACCCAGCGCGGCGACGGATCCTGGCCCAGGCGCGCGGCCGGGGGGGCAGTGGCCGACCCGGCCGCCGAGAGCAACCATGCCGCCTACCCCGCGGTCGGGGTCTGGCATGAGCTGCTGGTGACCGGCGATCTCAAGTTCGCCCGGCTGATGTGGCCGACCGTGCGGGCCGGGATCGAGTACGCGCTCTCGCTGCAGGTACCCCGCGGCGAGATCATCTGGCGGCCCGCCGGCCGGGCCGTCGGCGCTGACCAGGCCGCGTTCGCGCTGCTGGCCGGGTGCGCCAGCATGCACCAGAGCCTGCGCTGCGCGGCCGCGCTCGCCGACCGCCTCGGCGCGCCCAGGCCCGGCTGGGAGCTGGCCGCAGGCCAGCTCGGCCACGTGGTGGCCCGCCATCGCGATGCGTTTGCCGACAAGAGCAGGTTCTCGATGGACTGGTACTACCCGGTCCTGGGCGGGGCGGTGCGCGGCCCGGCTGCCGCCACGGCACTGGCCGCGGACTGGCAGACGTTCGTGGTGCCCGGCCTGGGGGTCCGGTGCGTCAGCGACGAGCCCTGGGTCACTGCCGCCGAGACCTGCGAGCTGGTCCTGGCGCTGGAAGCGATCGGCGACTTCGGCCGCGCGCTGGAGCTGTTTGCGCAGATCCAGCAGCTGCGCGACCCCGGTGGCGGCTACTGGACCGGCTGGCAGTACGCCAACCAGGCGCACTTCCCGGCCGAGCAGAGCAGCTGGACGGCGGCCGCGGTGATCCTGGCCGCCGATGCGCTGTCCGCCGCCACGGGCGGCTCCGGAATCTTCCGCGACGCAGCCCCGGCGCCCGAGGTGCTGGCCGCCGGGACCGGCGTCCCGTGCGGGTGCGGCGGCGCTGCCCCGTCAGCCGGCGCCGCCTGGTCCGCCGGCCCAGTCCGCTCAGCCAGCACGGCCCGTCCAGCCAGCCGGCCCGCTCAGCCGATCCCGTCGGCGATCCGCTCCAGCACTCGTAGCGAGCCAGTCACCCGAACCTCGGCAAAGGCACCTGACGCCAGTGCCCGCTGATATATGCGGTACGGCGCCTGACCCCCGTCCGCCGGGTCGGGAAACACGTCGTGGATGGCCAGGGCCCCGCCGCGCGCCAGCCACGGCGCCCAGCCCGCATAATCGGCGGCGGCGGCCGCGTCGGTGTGCCCGCCGTCGATGAACAGCATGCCGAGCGGGGCGCGCCACAGCCTGCTGACCTCGGCGGACCGCCCGACGATGGCGATGACGGCGTCCTCCAGGCCCGCCGCCGCCAGGGTGACGCGGAAATGCGGCAGCGTGTCCAGCCGGCCGGTGACCGGATCGACCAGCCCGGGATCGTGGTACTCCCAGCCCGGCTGGTTCTCCTCAGAGCCGTGATGGTGATCGACGGTCACCACCTGCTGGCCGGCCGCGCGGGCGGCCGCGGCGAGGTAGATCGTGGACTTGCCGCAGTACGTGCCGATCTCGGCGATCGGGCCGGCGGCGGCATAGGCGGCGGCCGTCTCGAACAGCGCGAGCCCCTCGGCGGCCGGCATGAACCCGCTGGCCGTCTCGGCGGCACGGCGCAGTTGGTCGGGGAGCGTGGCTGGCATGCGGTCAAGTCTCCCGGCCGGCTGCGCACCGCGCCAGCCGGTTGCCGGGTCAGGACGGGGCGGCCATGCTCGGGCATGCGGGTCATGGTTGGTCCCGGCAGCTGCGAGGCCAACGGGGGTGTGCGCGGGCCTGGTGCCCGAGGTCTTCGAGCTGGACGACGAGGACCAGCTGCATATCCGGGCCGAGGTTGCGCCGGCCCTGGCCGGGCGCCGTCCGCCACGCCGTGCGGTGCTGCCCGAAGGCCGCGCTGAAGAGCGCCGATTAACGCCGCGACTCCGGCGGCGAGCCCGGCCTGCCGTGCGGTCAGCGCAGCTTGCCGGTGCCGATCACGATGCCGACACCGATCAGGATCAGGCTGCCGAGCTGCTCGCTGCGCTCCCCGGCCAATCTGCCTACCCGCGCCCCCAGCTCCAGCCCGATCAGTGACAGGCCCACGCTGACCGCGCCGATGACCGCGACCCCGGCCAGGAGCGGGACCTGGATGAAGCCGAGCGAGAACCCGACCACGAGGTTGTCGATCGACAGCGCGAACCCGCTGAGCAGCAGCCGCCAGCCCTCGGCCAGGTGACGGCCCTGGCCGTCTCGTGACCGCGCCTGGCGGAATACGCTGATCAGGCCGTAGAGGCCGACGGAGATCAGCATCGCCGCGCCGAGCCACCGGCCCGCGTGCCCCAGCTGGCCGGCGAAGTGCCCCCCGATGATCAGTCCGACCAGTGGCATCCCGGCCTCGAACAGCCCGAAGACCAGGCCGACCCGCAGCCGGGTCCTGGCGTCCACGCCCGCGGTGCCGATGGCGATGGCGGCGGCGAAGTTGGACAGCCCAACCGACACCGCGACCAGCAGGAGCGTACCCACGTCTGTAACGCTAACCGGACGGCCCTGGCCTGGTCGCAGCGGCCCGCGCTAGCAGGCGAGCCGCTCACCCGCTCCGGAACCGGGCCGGCACCGCGCCCACCTCGCGGGCGAGCTTGACCCGGCACGCCGGACCCCGAATGCCGGCCGCGCATCCCGCTGGCCCGACGAGCTCTGACCCGCGGGCAAGGCGCCCTGACCCGGGCGCGCTACCCTGCGAGCATGCAGGTCGCGCTGTGCCAGCTTCCGGTCAGCTCAGCTCCCGAGGTCAACCTGGGCCGGGTCAGGGCCGCCATCGCCGACGCGGCGCGGCAGGGCGCCAGCCTCGCGGTGTTCCCCGAGGGAACCCAGGCGCGCTTCTCGGCCGACCTCAGTGCGGCGGCCGAGCCGGTGGACGGCCCGTTCGGCCGGGGCCTTTCCGAGGCCGCACGGAGCAGCGGCGTGGCGATCATCGCCGGGGTCTTCGAGCCGGCCCCGGACGGGCGGGTTTACAACACCGCCGTCGGCTATGACGCCGACGGCGGCCTGGCCGCTGTCTACCGGAAGATCCACCTGTTCGACGCGCTCGGCCAGCGCGAGTCGCACGCCGTGGCGCCCGGCTCGGAGCCGCTCGTCGCCGACCTTGCGGGCCTGTCAGTCGGCTTTCTGACCTGCTACGACATCAGGTTCCCCGAGCTGGCCCGCACACTCGCCGCCCGCGGCGCGCAGCTGCTGGTCGTGCCGGCCGCCTGGGCCGCCGGACCGCTCAAGGAAGACCACTGGGCCACCCTGGTGCGGGCCCGCGCGATCGAGAACACCATCTGGGTGGCCGCGGCGGGCCAGGTCCCTGACCCCGGCGAGCCCGCCACCGCGGCACCGACCGGCATCGGCCGCAGCATGCTCGTCGACCCCCTGGGGGTGGCCAGGCTCGATCTGGGGGCCGGCCCGGCGGTGCTCGCGGGCGAGGTGGACCCGGAGATGACCGCCACCGTCCGGGCCACGCTGCCGAGCCTGGCCAACCGGCGCGATGACGTGTTCGGCGCCCCCGGGGCCGCGCCGCTGGGTGCGGGTACCGTCCCGGGCTAGCGAGACGCCATCCGGTGCCTGCGCACCAGGAACACCGCGAGGGCGGTGACCACCGCCGCCGCCGCCGCCACCGCCAGGCCGGTCCCCACCCGCCGCTCGATCACCGCGTAGGCGTTGCCCGCCAGGTAGCCGACCAGGCACCAGCCCACTCCCCAGACGACTCCGCCGATGATGTCGTAGAGCAGGAACGTCCGGTAGGGGATGCCCGCCGCGCCCGCCGCGGCGGGCATGAGCGCGCGGACCACCGCAATGAACCTGCCGACCAGCACGGCGCTGCCGCCGCGCCGGCGCAGGGTGGTCCTGGCCTTGTCGACGCCGCCGGGCACCCGGCGCAGCACGCGCGAGGTAAACAGCCGGTCTCCCATCCGCTTGCCGATCTCGTAGCCGACCAGCGGCCCGGCCACCCCGGTCAGTACGACGAGCGGGATCAGGACCAGCAGCGACAGGTGGCCGCGGCTGGCCAGCACACCGCCGAGCACCACGGCGGTCTCGCCGGGCAGCACGAAGCCGAGGAAGACCGCGGTCTCGCCAAGGACCAGCGCGGCGATCACCAGATAGGCGATCCAGCCACTTAGGTGGGTAACGACGCTGGCAAGTGAGCTCAACGGGCCGTCCCTTCCGCACTCGCCAGCTCCGCCGCGCCGGGTAGCCTGGACACCACAAGTTCCAGATCTTGAGCCAACATTAGTCCAGCTCGGAAGAGGCGATTACGGGCGTGTCCGAGGAGTCACCGCGTTCAGCGGCGGATCCCACCCCAGCAGACGAGCAGTCAGTCCCGGCGGGCAGCCAGCCTGCTCCGGCGGGCGGTGCAGCCGCCTCCGGCGGGTCGGCCCCGCCGGGGCGCGGGGGGGCGCGGCGAACGGACTTCGGCCCCAACGAGTGGCTGGTTGACGAGCTTTACCAGCGCTACCAGGCCGATCCCGGATCGGTAGACCGGGCCTGGTGGAGCTTCTTCGCCGACTACCAGCCGGCCCCGGGCCAGGGCGGTGGTGACGGCCCGGCGGCAGCCGCCTGGACCGCCCGCCGCCGGGGCCGGGCGGACGCTGCATCCCCCGCGGACGGCGGCCGCCCGCCCGGCGCCCAGGCGGCATCCGGGTCGGCGGCCAGCCGCCCGGCCGGGACCGCCCCTGCGACAGCAGGGCGGCCCGCGGGCCAGCAAGCCGCAGGCGGGCCGGCTGCAGGCGGGCCGGATGCGGGCGGCCCGGATGCGCCGCCGCCGGCCGGTGGCGGCCCGGGCCCGGAGGCCGGCACCGGGGCCGCCTGGGCGGGCCGCCCCCGAACCACGCCCGGCGGCGGCGCGCCAGCACAGCCGGGCCGGGCCGGCGCGGGATCAGCGGCCCCGGTTACCGCGGGCTCGGGCCCGCCCGGCGCGGGATCAGCGGCCCCGGTTTCTGCGGGCTCCGGCCCGGCCGGTGCGAGAACCCAGGGCGAGCCACCGCGGGCGGACGGGATGCACGCCCCCCGGGCCGTGCCCGCCGAGCCAGGGCCGTCGCCGAGCCAGGCGGCGGCCGGCCAGCAGGCCGACGGCGGGGCCGCGGAGACGCGGCTGCGCGGCACCGCCGCGCGTACCGTGGCCAACATGGCGGCGAGCCTGGCCGTCCCCACGGCCACCAGTGTCCGGCCGGTGCCCGCGAAGCTGCTCACCGATAACCGGATCGTGATCAACAACAACCTGGCGCGCGGCCGCGGCGGCAAGGTGTCGTTCACCCACCTGATCGGTTATGCCCTGGTCCGGGCCCTGGCCCAGGTGCCGGAGCTGAACGAGGCGTTCGCCGAGGCCGACGGCAAGCCGATGCTGGTCAGCCGGCTCACGTCAACCTCGGCCTGGCCATCGACATCCGCAAGGATGACGGGTCCCGCCAGCTGCTCGTGCCGAACGTCAAGGCCGCGGAGACCCTCGACTTCCGCCAGTTCTGGATGGCCTACGAGGACGTCGTGCGCAAGGCCAGGAGCGGCAAGCTGACGGTCGAGGACTTCGCCGGGACCACGATCACGCTCACCAATCCCGGCACGATCGGCACCGAGCACTCCGTGCCCAGGCTGATGGCCGGACAGGGCGCGATCATCGGCGTCGGCGCGATGGAGTACCCGGCGGCCTACTCCGGCGCGGCACCGGAAACCCTGGCCCGGCTGGCGATCAGCAAGACCGTCACGCTGACGTCCACCTACGACCACCGGATCATCCAGGGCGCCCAGTCCGGCGATTTCCTGCGTGTCGTCCATGACGTGCTGCTGGGCGGCCAGGACTTCTACGACGACGTCTTCCAGTCGCTGCGGATTCCATACGAGCCGATCCGGTGGGTGCCCGACATCGCCGCCGGGCACGAGGACGACATCACCAAGTCCGCCCGGGTGCACGAGCTGATCCACGCCTACCGGGTCCGCGGCCATCTGATGGCCGACACCGACCCGCTGGAGTACAAGCAGCGCAAGCATCCCGACCTGGACATCAACCAGCACGGCCTGACGCTGTGGGACCTGGAGCGCGAGTTCGCCACCGGCGGCTTCGGGGGCAAGCCGCGAATGCTGCTGCGCGACATCCTCGGGGTGCTGCGCGACTCGTACTGCCGCACCGTCGGTGTCGAGTACATGCACATGCAGAACCCGGAGGAGCGCGCCTGGCTGCAGGCCCGGGTGGAGCGGCCGCACGGCCGGCCCGGCAAAGACGACCAGCTGCGCATCCTGTCCCGGCTGAACGTGGCCGAGGCGTTCGAGATGTTCCTGCAGACCAAGTTCGTGGGCCAGCGCCGGTTCTCGCTGGAGGGGGCCGAGTCGCTGATCCCGCTGCTGGACACGGTGCTGCACTCGGCCGCCCGCGCGGACCTGGACGAGGTCGTCCTGGGCATGGCGCACCGGGGCCGGCTGAACGTGCTGGCCAACATCGTCGGCAAGTCGTACGCGCAGATCTTCGGCGAGTTCGAGGGCAACCTGGACCCCGCCACCGCGCACGGGTCCGGCGACGTGAAGTACCACCTCGGCGCCGAGGGCAGCTACCGGGCCGCGGACGGCCGCCAGATCCGGACCTCGCTGGTCGCCAACCCCAGCCACCTGGAGGCGGTCGACCCGGTGCTGGAGGGAGTCGTGCGGGCCAAGCAGGACGTGCTGGACCGGGGTGAGCCCGGGTTCACCGTGCTGCCCGTGCTCATCCACGGCGATGCCGCATTCGCCGGCCAGGGCGTGGTGGCCGAGACGCTCGAGCTGTCCCAGCTGCGCGGCTACCGCACCGGCGGCACCGTGCACATCGTGGTCAACAACCAGGTGGGTTTCACCACCGCACCGCAGCACTCGCGGTCGAGCGTGTACTCCACCGACGTGGCCCGGATGATCCAGGCGCCGATCTTCCACGTCAACGGCGACGATCCCGAAGCCGTGGTCCGGGTCGGCAAGCTCGCCGTCGACTACCGGCAGGCGTTCGGCAAGGACGTCGTCATCGACATGGTCTGCTACCGCCGGCGCGGGCACAACGAGGCCGACAACCCCTCGTTCACCCAGCCGGTGATGTACGACCTGATCGACGCCAAGCGCTCGGTCCGCAAGCTGTACACCGAGGCGCTGGTCGGCCGCGGCGACATCAGCATGGAGGAGGCCGAGCAGGCGCTGCGCGACTACCAGCAGGAGCTGGAACGGGTGTTCACCGAGACTCGCGAGGCGGTTGGCCAGCCGGCCGAGCCCCGTGCGGTGCGGCCGCAGCGCCGGCGCACGGCCGCTCGACCACGGGGCTGTCGCTACGGCGATCTCCGCTGAGACCGTCAAGCGCATCGTCGACACGCAGCTCAACCTGCCTGATGGCTTCACCCCGCACCCGCGGCTGCAGCCGCAGCTGGCCCGCCGCGCGACGATGATCGAGCAGGACGAGATCGACTGGGCGACCGGCGAGCTGCTGGCGTTCGGGGCCACGCTGATCGACGGTCACGGCGTCCGGCTGGTCGGCCAGGACTCCCGGCGCGGGACCTTCGGCCAGCGGCATGCCGTGCTGGTCGACCGGCACACTGGTGCCGAGCACACCCCGCTGCGGGCGTTCAACTCCGCGGCGGCGCGGTTCCACGTGTACGACTCGCTGCTGTCGGAGTTCGCCGCGGTCGGCTTCGAGTACGGCTACTCGGTGGCCAGGCCGGAGGCACTGGTGTGCTGGGAGGCTCAGTTCGGGGACTTCATCAACGGCGCGCAGACGATCGTGGACGAGTTCATCAGCTCCGGCGAGCAGAAGTGGGGCCAGCGCTCCGGCGTGGTGCTGCTGCTGCCGCACGGCTACGAGGGTCAGGGACCCGACCACTCCTCGGCCCGGGCGGAGCGGTTCCTGTCGCTGTGCGCGCAGGACAACATGACAGTGGCCATGCCGTCCACCCCCGCCAGCTACTTCCACCTGCTGCGCTGGCAGGCCCTGACTAGCCGGGTGAAGCCGCTGATCGTGTTCACGCCGAAGTCGATGCTGCGGCTGAAGGCCGCGGCATCGGCCGTCGCCGATTTCACCAGCGGCTCCTTCCGTCCGGTGCTGGCTGACCCGCTGTTCGGCAGCGCTGGCGGCCCGGACCCGGCCGCCGTGCGCCGGGTACTGCTGTGCTCGGGCAAGATCTACCACGATCTGGCCGAGCAGCGCCGCAAGGCGGGGCCCGGTGACGTGGCGCTGGTCCGGGTCGAGCGGCTCTACCCGCTGCCCGCGGCGGAGATCCAGGCTGAGCTGGCCCGTTACCCGCAGGCCGGCCAGGTGGCCTGGGTGCAGGAGGAGCCCGCGAACATGGGCGCCTGGCAGTACATGGCGCTGCGGCTGCCTGGCCTGCTCGGCAGGCAGGTCGGCGTGGTCTCACTGCCGCCCAGCTCCGCCCCGGCGGCTGGCTCGGCCAAGGCGCACGCGGCCGAGCACGCCGCACTGATCAAGACGGCGCTCGGGCTCCAGCAGGTCCCGCCGCCCCCAGCGGCCCAGGCCCAGCCGCCGTCCAGGGCCAGCCAGCCCAGGGCCAGCCAGCCCAGGCCCAGCTGACCCGGCTGATCAGCGGACTGTAAGCGGAGGCTCGCTGATGTACTTCACCGACCGGGGCATCGAGGAGCTCGCCGACCGGCGGGGGGACGAGGAGGTCACCCTGGGCTGGCTGGCCGAGCGGCTGCGCGATTTTGTCGACGCGCACCCGGACTTCGAGACACCGGTCGACCGGCTGGCCACCTGGCTAGCCCGGCTGGACGACGACGAGGCTTAGATTGCGCTGTACCTGCGCGTCTGATAGACACGATATATCGCTTGTCGGCCGGGGTCGGTGCCGCCACCGGGGTCTGCGCCCGGCGGACAGCTGGCCGGCGGCTGCGACGATGATCGAAACTGTGGTGTGGCCGGCGGCGAGTGCTCCCGGGCCCGCTGGCGAGAGGGGTGGTGCCTGGTGAGCCCGGTGTTCCGGCATGGCCGACTGCGGCTGTACCTGCTCAAGCTGCTCGACGAGGCACCGCGGCACGGGTACGAGGTGATCCGGCTGCTGCAGGACCGGTTCCTCGGCGTGTACGCCCCCTCCCCGGGCACGATCTACCCGCGGCTGGCCAGGCTCGAGGAAGAGGGACTGGTCACCCACGACGAGGCCGACGGCAAGAAGATCTACCGCATCACCGAGAAGGGCCGCGACGAGATCCGGGGGCGGCTGGATGACCTGGCCGAACTGGAAGAAGAGCTGGCCGAGTCCGTGCGCGATATCGCGCGCGAAGTCTCCCAGGACGTCCGGGACACCGTCAGGAACCTGCGCGAGGAACTGACCTCGGCGGCCCGGGACCTGCGCCGGCAGACGGCCCGGGCGCAGGAAGCCGGCCAATCCGCCGACGCCGACGGCGGCACCGGCCGGACGCGCTCCAGCGCGGCCCATCCCGGCAGTGCCCACCCCGGCAGTGCCCACCCCGGCAGTGCCCACCCCGGCAGGGCCCACCCCGGCAGGGCGAGTGCGGGCGGGGCGAGTGCGGCCGCCGCCCCGGAGGCCGGGGTCGGTGCTGATCACCCGGCCTGGCCCCGCCCCGATGCCCCGGCGGCGGGGACCGGCGCGGACGCCCCAGAGTCCGGGAGGGACCCGGGCGGGCCGACAGCCACGCCCGTTCCGCCCGGAACGGGCGTGCCAGGAGCCCAGCGGGCCGGCCCGGACCGCGGCTCTGCGGGCGGCGCTCCCGGCGACCCGGCCAGCAGTCCCGCGGACGGCACACCCGGCGACCCGGCGGGCGGCACAAACCGCCGCGGGCGGCACAGACCCCGCGGGCGGCACAGACCCCGCGGGCGGCACAGACCCCGCGGGCGGCACAGACCCCGCGGGCGGCACAGACCCCGCGGGCGGCACAGACCCCGCGGGCGGCACAGACCCGCGGGCGGCACGCGAGCCCCTGCGGACGCGGCACGGCGAATCCGGGCGGAGGCCCGGCGTGCCCGCGACCAGGTGCGCGGCGTGTTCTCCGCCACTCGCGGCGAGGGCGGCAGCCGGGCCGGCTGGGGTGGCCAGGGAGCGGCGTGGCAGCAGGCGACCGGCTGGGGCACGGGGCCGCCACGGCCAGGAGCAGGGGCCGGCCAGGAGCCGGCGGCCCGGCAGGCCCCGGCAGGTCCCCCGGACCGGGCCGGGACGGCGGGCTACTGCGCGACCTGGAGCGGATGGCGACCGACTTCGCCGGGGACCTGCGGGCCAGCGGATGGCGCGCCGAGACCATCGGCGAGGGTACCGCGGCGAACCTGCGCGGCATCCTGGAAGACGCACTGACCCGGATCCGCGAGGAGATCCTCGGCGACCGCCCGGCCCGGCCGGCCCGGGAGCCGTCCAGGCCGGGTGATCCGGCGGCCACGGAGCCGGGGACCGCCAAGCCGGCCGCGGGCACACCCGCTGCCCCCCAGCCCGACACCCAGCCGACCGCAGGCGGGCCGGCGGCCACAAGGCCAGGCGCCGCCCAGCCGTCCGGGCCCGAGACGCCCGCCCCCGGACCTGGCCAGCCCAAGGACACCAGGGGCTGATTCCGGGCGGTCCGCACGGCGGCCCGCGAATCCCGGGCGGCCGGACGAATCCCGGCGGCCGGGTTAGGGGATGAAGACGACCTTGCCGAACTGCTCGCCGGCGACCATCGCGGCCAGGCCGTCTCTGGCCTGGCGCAGCGGCAGCACCCGGTCGATGAGCGGCCGCACGCCGGTCTGCTCGCAGAACGTGAGCAGCCGGGCTGAGCTGATCACGGCTGCCCATGGTGGAGCCGATGACCTTCAACTGCAGGAAGAAGACCCGGTTCAGGTCGGCCGGCGGCGCGCCGCCGCTGGTCGCGCCGGAGATCACTATCGTGCCGCCCGGGCGCAGCGCGCGCAGCGAGTGCCCCCAGGTAGCCTCGCCGACGGTTTCCATTACCGCATCGACTCGCTCGGGCAGCCGGGCGCCGGACTCGAACGCCTGGTCCGCGCCGAGTTCCAGGGCGCGCTCCCGCTTTTCCTGGCTGCGGCCGGTGACCCAGATCCGGTACCCGGCGGCCCGGCCCAGCAAGATCAGCGCGGTAGCCACGCCGCCACTTGCGCCCTGCACCAGGACGGTGCAGCCGGGCTCGAGCCCGGCCCGGCCGAACAGCATCCGGAACGCGGTCAGGTAGGCCGTCGGCAGGCAGGCGGCTTCCTCGAACGAGAGCGCGGCCGGCTTGGGCAGCAGGTTGCGGCGCGGGACCGCGACCCGCTCGGCGAACGTCCCGTCGTAGCGCTCGGACAGCAGCGAGCGGCGCGGGTCAAGCGTCTCGTCGCCGTCCCCGGCGGCCGGGTCCCCGACCACCGAGTGCACGACGACCTCGTTGCCGTCCTCGTCCACGCCCGCCGCGTCGCAGCCGATGATCATCGGCAGCCGGTCTGCGGTGATGCCGACACCGCGCAGCGTCCACACGTCGTGGTGGTTGAGCGAGGCGGCCCGGACGGTGACCGTGGCCCAGCCCGCACCGGGGGCGGGCTCGGCGTGCTCGCCCAGTTCCAGGCCGGTCAGCGGATCCTCGGCATCGAAGTGCGCGACGGTGACTGCGAACATAGGTGGACCCTAGCGCCCGCCTGGGCCGCCCTGGCGGCGCGGGCCCGGGTGGGCCGGGCAGCGGCCTGACGAAGAACCGATAGTAGACGAAGAATCCGATAGTACTTGTGATCATGTGCCATACTGCTGCGCGGGAAGCGGCCCGAATTTTGCTCCAGGTAAGGACCGGAGTGAATCTCACGTCCTACGCTGACCTGGCGGTGCGTCTCGTTAACTCGGCCAATGCCGTTGACGATGAGCACGACCAGCTTGGCACGCCAGACGAGTTTCGCATGCTCGCGGCTAACTGCGCATTCCCCCCTGGGCCGGTCACCCGCGGCGATCTCGATGCACTGCGCCTGCTCCGGGCCGAGTTTAGCCAGATCTTCGCCCTCGCCGCGGGCGGCTCGCCGCAGCTGGCCGCCGGGCGGCTGAACGCGCTGCTGATCCAGCATCCGGTCCATCCCGAGCTGGTCAGTCACGACTCCACGACGTGGCACGTGCACCTGGCCGACACCGGCTCGCTGGCCGGCAAGTTCGCCGCCGGGGCAGTCTTCGGCCTGACGCTTTTCCTGGCTCAGTTCGGCATCGACCGCCTCGGCGTGTGCACGATCGCCGCCTGCCCGCGGGTGTTCCTGGACGCCAGCACTAACCGGTCACGCCGTTACTGCGCCGAGCACGGCGCCGCCCGCGGCAACGTGATGACGCTGCCGCCGGGCCGGCCGCAGCCGTCTGGCGGCTCCGCCGCCACCGCCGCGAGCTAGCCCATGACCCGGCTGGGCTTGCCGCAGACGCTGACCAGCCTTTCCTGCCGATCCCGCCATCGCGCAGCAGCCGGCGGCGGGTCTGGCCGCCCGGCCGTTCCCCTGGTTTACGTTATGAAAATGATGCGCCGGGGTTGCTTCTCATGCCTTGACGTGATCATTACCATGAGCCCTACTCATCAGGCCTCTTGGCCACAGGAATACGGACCCGGAAGAAGGTTCGAGCATGGCATCTGAGTCAGTGGCACCCGCCGTGACAAGGCCGGCCGACATCGGCCTTCGGCGAGAGATGGGGTTGATCGGCGCGACCTGGGCGTCCGAGACCTCGATCATCGGCTCGGGCTGGCTGTTCGCCCCGCTGACCGCCGCGCTGCTGATAGGCGGGGCAGCCGTCGTGGACTGGGTCGTCGCCGGAGTCATAGTCATCGTGCTGGCTCTCTGCCACGCCGAACTCGGCGCGATGTACCCGGTCTCCGGCGGAACGGCCAGGTTCCCGCACTTCGCGTTCGGCAGCGTCGCCGGCATCTCGTTCGGCTTCTTCTCGTATGTGCAGGCGGTCACGATCGCGCCGATCGAGTGCTTCGCGTTTGTCCAGTACGCCTCCTACTACTGGCCCAGCATCTACAACCCGCACGCCAACGGCGGGTCGGGAAACGTCACCGGGACCGGTTTCGTGGTGACCATCGTGCTGATGGCGGTGTTCACCGCGGTCAACTTCCTGGCCATCCGCCTGTTCTCCAGAGTCAACAACACGATCACCTGGTGGAAGGTCGCGATCCCGGTCCTCACCATCATCGTGCTGCTGTTCAAGTTCCATCCCGGCAACTTCACCGCCGGGGGAGTCGGCTTCGCGCCGGGCGGGATCAGGGGCCTGACCGCGGCGCTCCCGCTGGCCGGCATCATCTTCGCCTACTCCGGCTTCGAGCAGGCCGACCAGCTGGCCGGCGAGATCAAGGACCCGGGCCGCAACCTGCCGCGGGCGATCATCATCGCGGTCCTGATCGGCACCGTGATCTACACCATGCTGCAGGTCGCGTTCATCGGCGCGATGCCCCCGAGCCAGATAACCCACGGGCTCGCGCACATCACCAACACCCGCATCCTCGCCGGGCCGTTCGCTGGCGTTGCGGGCCTGATCGGGCTCGGCTGGCTGGCGACCCTCCTGCGCGCCGACGCGTTCATCTCCCCGTCCGGCACCGGCATGATCTACATGACCGGAACCTCGCGGGTCAGCTACGGCCTGGCCAGGAACCGCTACTACCCGCAGATCTTCGCCAGGACCAGCACCAGCGGCGTCCCGTGGGTCGGGCTGGTCTTCGCGTTCCTGATCGGGCTGCTCTTCCTGCTGCCGTTCCCGAGCTGGCACTCGCTGGTCGGCCTGATCACCGCCGCGAGCGTGCTGATGTACGCGGGCGCGCCGCTCTCCCTGGGCGCCTTCCGCAGGCAGGTGCCCGAAGCGAACCGGCCGTACCGGATGCCGGCCGCCGCGGTGCTCGCCCCGGCCGCGTTCGTCGTCGCCGACCTGCTCATCTACTGGTCGGGCTTCCAGGTGATCTGGAAGCTCGGCGTGGTGCTGGTGATCGGGTACGTGCTGATCGGCATCTCGATGGCGACCGACAGGCAACGGCCGCCGCTGGACTGGAAGTCGGCGGTGTGGCTGCCAGTGTGGCTGATCGGCATGGGCATCATCTCCTGGCAGGGACAGTACGCCGGCGGTGCCGTTCTTTCCCCGCTCAACACCAGCCGCATCCCGTTCTGGTGGGACATGGTCGTCGTCGCCGTGTTCAGCCTGGCCATCTACTACTGGGCGATGGCCACCAGGCTGCCGAAGGATGAGATGCTGCGGCTCGTCGGGGCCCAGGCGACAGAGCCTGAGCCTGAGGGACTGCCAGGCCATTAATCCAGGCCGCACCAGGTCAAGAGCTGGCCCTGCCCCGCGCTGGGGCAGGGCCGCTCGTCGCTAGGGCCGGCGCGGCGGCCAGTAGCGCAGCAGGACGCGGCCCGCGATCAGCTCCGGGCGCACCGCGCCGAAGACCCGGCTGTCTACCCCCCCTACCCCGGCGTTATCCGACTCGAGCCACCAGCCGGCCTGCTCGCACCGGACGGCGCGTTTGACGAGCAGCATTCCCTGCCGTCGCGGATGACGCGCGATGACGAGCTGCCCGGGCCGGACCCCTGGTGCCCGCGCGGCCCGCACTCCGCGCCAGACCAGCAGCCAGTCACCGGGCCGCAGGGCAGGCTCCATCGATCGCTCGGCGACCGCGACGCGCCACAACGGCCAGTGCACATATCCCTCCCGAGATTGCGCGAAGACGAGCGGGGTACTGTCGGGGTTCGGTACCCAATGATCTGACACGAGAGAAGGCGATCCATGAGGCTGCTCACTAGTCTCCTCGCGCCGAAGGTCACCGCGCATGCGCACTGTGACCTCCCCTGCGGCGTCTACGACCCGGCGCAGGCCCGGATCGAGGCCGAGTCCGTCAAGGGGATCTGCGAGAAGTACGCGGGCAACACCGACCCTGAGTTCCGGGCCCGGGCTCTGCTGATCAAGGAGCAGCGGTCGGAACTGGTCAAGCACCACCTGTGGGTGCTGTGGACCGACTACTTCAAGCCGCCGCACTTCGAGAAGTACCCGCAGCTGCACCAGCTGTTCAACGAGGCGACCAAGCTGGCCGGAGCCACCGGCACCAAGGGCAGCACGGACCCGGCGAAGGCCGACGAGCTGCTCGGCAAGATCGAGGAGATCAGCAAGATCTTCTGGGAGACCAAGCAGAGCTGACTCCGGGTGGTCATATCCGCCCGGGCAGGGCCGCGCGGCTGGTGCCGCGCGGCCCTGCTGCTGCGCTAGGGGGTAGCTCGCACCGATCTGTCCGGCCGCCTTTCCGCTGGCCAGAGCAATGCCGGAGAGCCTCGCGGAGAGGCATTGCCGCGGCGGCTGACCGCGCGCCGCGTCAGCGCAGCGCACAGCGCACGGTAAGTTGCAGGCGGAAGCCGGAATTCTGTCACCGTGGGCAAGCAGTGTCCGGCCGCTGCGGAAGGACAGACGTGACCGAGGAGACGACGGCACCGGCCATCCGGGAGGCCAGCAGCGCCGACGCTGCCAGCGCCGGCTGCCGGGATGCCGCCGCGGCCGGGACCCTGGCCCCCGTGCCCGCCGCCACCCGCCGGGATGAGGCCGCGAGCCGCACCCGGGGCGAGTCAGCCGACCAGGTGACGGTGCGGATGCCCGCCGAGAGCGCCTATCTGTCGGTACTGCGCACCGCGACCGCCGGGCTGGCCGCCCGGCTCGACTTCACGCTGGATGAGATCGAGGACCTGCGCATCGCCGTGGACGAGGCCTGCGCGATGCTGCTCAGCCAGGCCATACCCGGCAGCAGCCTGGAATGTCATTTCGCCCTCGACCGGGAGGCGATGACGATGGCGGTGTCGGTACCGTGCCTGACGCCGCAGGCGCCCGCGAGCGACACGTTCGCCTGGACGGTGCTCACCGCGCTGGCCGGCAGCGTCAACGCCTACGTCGGGGATGGTGACCGGCTCACGATCGTCATGCGCAAGAGCCGAGCGCCATCGGGGTTCACGGGCGGAGGAAGCTGAGTCGCGTTGACCGAGGATTTCGAGATGCTGCCGGCCGGACCGGGCAGCGGCGAGACCGACATCGCGGCCGCGGCGCTGCTGGAGATCCGGGACGCCGCCGAGATCGACGCCGCGGACCTGCGGCTGGCCGCAGGCGACGACGAGCGGCCCGCGGGCATCAGGATCAGCCATCCGCCGCGGGAGCGCGGGCACGCCCGTAACCTGTTCGAGCGGCTGGCCGAGCTGCCGCCCGGCGCGCCCGAGCGGCTGCGCATCCGGGCCGAGCTGGTCGAGATCCACCTGCCGCTGGTGGAGTACCTGGCGCGCCGGTTCCGCAACCGCGGGGAATGGCTGGATGACCTTACCCAGGTCGCCACCATCGGCTTGATCAAGTCGATCGACCGGTTCGACCTGAGCCGCGGCGTGGAGTTCTCCACCTACGCCACCCCCACGATCGTCGGCGAGATCAAGCGGCATTTTCGGGACAAGGGCTGGGCCGTGCGGGTGCCGCGGCGGCTGCAAGAACTCAAGCTGGCGCTGACCAAGGCCATCAGCGACCTGGCGCAGCGGCTCGGCCGGGCACCGACCGTGGCCGAGCTGGCCGAGCACCTGCAGATGAGCGAGGAAGAGGTGCTCGAGGGCCTGGAGTCGGCCAACGCGTACTCGACGGTGTCGCTGGACGCGCCCGACTCCGGGGACGAGGACTCCCCCGCGGTCGCCGAATCGCTCGGCATGGTCGATGAGGCCCTGGAGGGCGTGGAGTACCGGGAGTCGCTCAAGCCGCTGCTCGAGCGGCTGCCGCCGCGGGAGAAGCGCATCCTGCTGCTGCGCTTTTTCGCCAACATGACGCAGTCCCAGATCGCCACCGAACTCGGCATCTCCCAGATGCACGTGTCCCGCCTGCTGGCCAGGACGCTGTCCCAGCTGCGCGAGGGCCTGACCAGCGACGAGTAGCGCACCTGGCCCGCCCCGCCGGGCCGCGCCCGCGGGATAGGCGGCTCAGCGGCCGGGGCCGGCCGGGCGGCCGGCGGCCAGGGCCCGCAGGCTGGGCGGCGCGAACAGCAGGGCGAACCCGGCGATGGCCAGCACCAGGCCGGGCACGCCCCACTCGTAGCGCTGGCCCTGAACCAGGTAGATGGCGATGATGCCGGTGAACAGCTGCGTGAGCATGGCCGGGGTCCGGCTCCACGGCCGGGCCCGGCGCAGGCCCGCGGCGACCGCGGCCAGCAGGACGGCGGTGCCGATCCCGATGATGGTCAGGGCTACGCCGCTCGAGGTCTGGTAGGAGCGGCCGGCGGCGGTATCGATGCCGACCAGCACGGAGGCGACCAGCACCCCGGCCGCCTCCACGGCCTGGACCACGGCCGCGCCGGCCACCGTCGCCGGCCGGGAGGGCGGCACCCCCGGCGCGCCGGCTGTCTCGGCGCGGCCCGCCCCGCCGCTCTGAGCGAGGCGCGGCGCGGCCGTCCTGGCCGCCGCCTCGCTAGCCTGAGCGCGTGCGCGCGCTCTTGATCGTGAACCCACACGCCACCTCCACGACCCAGCTGCACCGGGACGTCATTGCCTCAGCCCTCGCGTCCGCCGTCGAACTGGAGGTCGTGCAGACACGCTACCGGGGCCACGCCGCCGGGCTGGCGGCGGCGGCCGCGGCAGGCGGCAGCGACCTGGTGATCACGCTCGGCGGGGACGGCACGGTAAACGAGGCCATCAACGGGATCATGCGCGCAGCCGGAGAAGACGGGCGGCCCGGCCCGGCCGCCGGCCTGCCGGCCCTCGCCGCGCTGCCGGGCGGCAGCGCGAACGTCTTCACCCGGTCGCTCGGGCTGCCCGCCAGCCCGGTCGACGCGGCCGGCCATATCCTGCACGCGCTGGCCGGGCGGCGCGAGCGCACCATCGGCCTGGGCCGGGCGGATGGCCGGTACTTCGCCTTCAACGCCGGGCTCGGCCTGGATGCGGAGGTAGTCAGGGCCGTGGAAGGACGCCGGGCGCACGGCAGCCCGGTGACGCCGGCCATGTACGCCCGGACGGCACTGCGCCAGTACTTCCGGCTGACCGACCGCCGCCGTCCCGCGCTCAGCCTCGAGCAGGACGGCCAGGTCGCCGCGGACCACCTGTTCGTCGGCATCGTCTCCAATACCGCGCCGTGGACCTATCTCGGCCGCCGTCCGGTGCAGGCCAGTCCCCAGGCGGGCTTCGACCGCGGGCTCGACCTGCTCGCCTTGCGCAGCCTGCGGGCGCCGAGCACCGCGCGGGTGCTGGCCCAGATGCTCAGCGAGCATGCCGGGCCCCCGGCCGGCCGCCGCGTGCTGACGCTGCACGACCAGGCCGCCTTCGTGCTGGCCGCGGACCGCCCGGTGGCCATGCAGGTGGACGGGGAGTACGTGGGCGAGCGGGACCGGGTCTGCTTCCGGTCCGCGGCCAGGGCCCTGCGGGTGGTGGCCTGACCGCAGGGCGGCGTGCGACGGCCTCGGCCAGGCCAATTTGGCGGCCATATGACTGATCTTGCGCTTAAATCACGCTGAACCTTTGCTCGAGCCTCTTGCCAATGATCGTCTGGCTTGAGAAGGTTATATCGCTCCGGCCGAGGTCGCGGCGTCGGCTCGTCGTGTCATCGCGGGTGGCCGTCCGCGCTGACGAAGATGCTCGCGTACCGGCTGGAGCCCAGCAGACGCCGATCGCCAGATCAGCTACCCAGAACCGGCAAGCCGGGAACAAACCGGTATACGATATAGCTCGTGAAATTGTTCACAAGCGCGACGAGATGGCGGGCCCGGGGTCCGGGAGCCGCCGGCACGAAGGAGCGGCCACATGGACTGGCGGCATTACAGCGCCTGCCGCGACGAGGACCCGGAGCTGTTCTTCCCGATCGGCAACACAGGGCCGGCCCTGCTCCAGATCGAGGAAGCCAAGGGGGTCTGCCAGCGTTGCGCGGTGATGGACTCGTGCCTGCAGTGGGCGCTGGACAGCGGCCAGGACGCCGGCGTGTGGGGCGGCCTGAGCGAAGACGAGCGCCGGGCGCTGAAGCGCCGCAGGGCCAGGGTCGGCGTCCAGGCGAGCGCCTGACGGAAGGTCAGGCTGGCACCGCCGGGTCCTGGCCCGCGGCCTGCTCCAGCGGCAGGTCGACGGTTACCACGGTGCCGCCGCCGGCCCGCGGCTTGATCTCCAGGTGACCGCCCAGCTCGCCGACGACGAGCGTGCGGACGATCTGCAGCCCGAGACTGGTCGTCGTGTCCAGGTCGAACTGCTCGGGCAGCCCCACGCCGTTATCGGCCACGGTGACGGTCAGCTGGCCTGGCCGCCGCGCCGCCGTGACCTCCAGCGTCGCGGCGGGGGCCGCCCCGGCCAGCCCGGCCCCGGCCTGGCGGCACAGGCCGTGCTGAAGAGCGTTCTGCAGCAGCTCGGTCAGGACCAGCGCCAGCGGGCTCGCCACCGCTGAGGGCAGCAGGCCGAACTCGCCGGAGAGCACGGGCGTGACCCGGGCTTCCGGCGCGGACACCTCGACGGCCATCATTGCCACCCGGCCGGCGATGTCATCGAAATCGACGACCTCGTCCGCCGCGTGCGACAGCGTCTCGTGCACCAGGGCGATCGAGCCCACCCGGCGGACCGCTTCCTGCAGGGCGCCCCGCGCCTCCGGCGCGCGCAGCCGCCGGGCCTGCAGCCGCAGCAGCGCCGCCACGGTCTGCAGGTTGTTCTTGACCCGGTGATGGATCTCCTTGATCGTGGCGTCCTTGGTCATCAGCTCGCGCTCCCGGTGCCGCAGCTCGGTCACGTCCCTGAGCAGGACCAGCGCGCCGGACCGGGCACCGCCGACCACCAGCGGGATGGTGCGCAGCTGCACCACCGCGCCGTTGGCCCCGACCTCCGTCTCCATGGGCGCCCGGCCGCTGGCGGTCAGCATCAGCGAGTCGTCTCGCGGCCTGCTGGCCACGCACAGCCGGGCGGTGAGCGGCCCGAGCTCGCGGCCCACCAGGTCCGCGGTCAGACCCAGCCGTCGGTATGCGGACAGCGCATTCGGGCTGGCGTAGCTCACCTTGCCGGACCGGCCGACCCGCAGCAGCCCGTCGCCGACGCGCGGCGAGCGCACCAGCACCGGCTCCGCGCCGGGCCGGGGGAACATCCCGGCTGCCACCATCTGGGCCAGGTCATCGGCCGCCTTGAGGTAAGCCAGGTCCAGACGGCTCGGGGTGCGGGCCGAGCTGAGGTTGGTCGACCGATCGATGACCGCGATGACGCGCTCCTCGCGCAGCACCGGGATGGTCTCGTGCCGCACCGGCACGCCGCTGGTCCATTCCGGGTCGCCCTCGCGGCAGATCCGGCGCTGGGCCCGCGCCTCCAGCAGCGACAGCGCCTCGCCCGCCGACCTGACCGCCCCGACGATGTCGTCGGGGAAGGCGGTGGGACCGGTGGTCGGGCGCATCTGCGCGAGCGCGATCCAGGTGCCGTCGGCCGGCATCGCCGCCCACAGCACCAGGTCGGCGAACGACAGGTCGGCGAGCAGCTGCCAGTCCGAGACCAGGGCATGCAGCCAGTCCAGATCCGGTCCGGTCAGCTCCGCGCGGCAGGCAAGGTCGGTCAGCGTCGGCACCCCGCCATCATCGCATCGGCGATCGCGGGCGCTGGAGCCAGTGCGGGCGCGCCGGTGGAGTGGACCGACGGCCGCTACCGGGCGACAGGTGCAAATTCATCACCCGCCTGCGGCGCCAGCCGACCTCGTGACGGTAACGTCGCTGGCATGGCCGAGGACACCCACGCTGCCGGGCCGCGGGCCGGGCAGGCACCGGTGCATGGCGGCGCTGCGGCGGTGGCGGCTGCCCGCGCCCACGGCGCCACCACCATGTTCACGCTGTCAGGCGGGCACGTGTTCCCGCTCTACGACGGGGCGGCCCGGGCGGAGCCGCCCATGCGCATCGTGGACGTCCGGCACGAGCAGACCGCGGTCTTCGCCGCGGAGGGAACCGCGCGGCTGACCCGGGCCCCGGGCCTGGCCGTGCTCACCGCCGGGCCCGGCGTGACCAACGGCATCAGCGCCGTCACCACCGCGCACTTCAACGGCTCCCCGGTGGTGGTCATCGGCGGCCGGGCACCCGATTGCCGCTGGGGCTCAGGCAGCCTGCAGGAGCTCGACCACCCGGCGCTGCTCGCGCCGGTCACCAAGCGGGCGTGGACCGAGCACGGCCCGGCCGGGGTGGGCCCGGCCGTGGCCCGCGCCTTCGAGCTGGCGGCAGCCCCGCACCGCGGCCCGGTGTTCCTGGACGCCAGCCTGGAGGCGCTATTCGGCCCGGCCGAGCCCGGGAGCGCCGCGCCCGGCGGCGCTGCGCCCGGCTCCGGGCCCCCCGGGCGCGGCTCGGAGCCGGGCGCGGTTACCGAGGTGGCGCGGCTGCTCGCGCAGTCCGCCCGGCCCGTGCTGGTACTCGGCTCCGACGTGTGGCTGGACGGGGCGGCCGACGCCGCCAGGAGCGCGGCCGAGCTGCTTCGGCTGCCGGTCATCGCGAACGGGCAGGGGCGGGGGATCTTGCCGCCCGGGCACGAGCTCCAGGTGACCAGGGCCCGGTCGGCGGCGCTGGGCGAGGCCGATCTGGTCATCGTGGCCGGCACGCCGCTTGACTTCCGGCTCGGGTACGGCGAGTTCGGCGGCCGGGGCGGGGTGCCGCGGGCCCGGGTGGTGCACGTGGCGGACGCGCCGGAGGCCCTGGCCGCGCACTGCGAGCTGGCGGCATCGGCCGCCGGGGACCTGACCGCGTTCTTTACCAGCCTGGCCGACGCCGCCGCGCCGAACCCGGCTCGCGAGCAGGACTGGCTGCCGCGGCTGGCGCGGGCCCGCGAGGCGGCCACGTCCGCCGACGGCGCGCTGCTGGGCAGCCCCGCGGTGCCGATCCACCCGCTGCGGATCTACGGAGAGCTTGCGCCGCTGCTCGAGCCGGATGCGGTGGTGATCGGCGACGGCGGTGACTTCGTCAGCTACGCGGGAAAGTACCTTGAGCCGCGGCAGCCCGGCGGCTGGCTGGACCCGGGCCCGTACGGATGCCTGGGCACCGGCCTCGGCTACGCCATCGCGGCCCGGATCGCCCGGCCGTCGGCCCAGGTGGTACTGCTGCTCGGCGACGGCGCCGCCGGCTTTTCCCTGATGGACGCCGACACGCTGATCCGGCACCGGCTCAGCGTGGTCATGATCTGCGGCAACAACGGCATCTGGGGGCTGGAGAAGCACCCGATGCAGGCGCTTTACGGCTACGACGTCGCCGCTGACCTGCAGCCGGGCTGCCGGTACGACGAGGTGGTCAGCGCACTCGGCGGGGCCGGGGAGACCGTCACCGAGCCGGACGGCATCGGCCCGGCGCTGCGCCGCGCCCTCGCCGCCGGCGTTCCGTACCTGGTCAACGTCATCACCGACCCGCGGGTCGCCTACCCCCGCTCCACCACCGGCATCTAGCCGGTCATTCGATGACGGCGATCAGGTCGCCCTCCTGGACCACGTCGCCCACGGCCACCGCCAGCTTGGTGAGCGTGCCCGCGTTCTCGGCCAGGACCGGGATCTCCATCTTCATGGACTCCAGGATGACCAGCGTGTCGCCGTCTGCCACCAGCGCCCCCTCAGCGGCGACGACCTGCCAGACGTTCGCGACCATTTCCGCGCGGATCTCGGCCACGCGCACCTCCTCGCCTGCGACCCGGCCGCCAGTCCCGGTTCGCCTCTTGTCATTGTCCCGCCGGCCAGGCCGCCCGCAGCCGGGAAACCAGCGACGTGTCGTAGCTGCCGCTGGCGAACTCATCGCTGGCCAGCAGGTCGGCGTGGAACTCCAGGCTGGTCCGCAGGCCGGTCACGCGGAACTGCGAGACCGGCCTGCCACCTCGCTGAGGCCTCGCGGATCCCGGGTCCTTACTCGACCCGGATCTCGGTGATCTCCAGCTCGGCGCGAACCGCCTGGATCCGGGTCAGCACCTTGGTCCGCAGCTCGGCGGGGACCTTCTCCTGCCCGCAGTGCTTGTGCACCAGCCGCTTGACCGCCTCTTCCAGGCCGTACTCGCGCAGGCAGGGCCCGCATTCGTCCAGGTGCTGGCGGACCTGGGCCAGGCTGGTCTCCGCCAGCTGGCCGTCCAGGTAGGAGTACACCCGGGCCAGCACCTCGCTGCAGGGCACTTCGTGCGGCTTGCCGCAGCTCATTCTGCGTCCCTCCCCGGGTTCCCGTCCGACGATGACGCCTGCGCGTCCGCTGCGGCCCCGGCCGTCTTGACCAGGCCCTGCTCGGCCGCGTAATCCTGCAGCATCTCGCGGAGCTGGCGGCGCCCGCGGTGCAGCCTGGACATCACGGTCCCGATCGGGGTGCCCATGATGTCGGCGATCTCCTTGTAGGCGAACCCCTCGACGTCCGCCAGGTACACCGCGATGCGGAACTCCTCCGGCAGGGCCTGCAGTGCCGCCTTGACGTCGGAATCCGGCAGCCGTTCCAGGGCCTCGGCCTCAGCCGACTTCAGCCCGGCTGAGGAGTGCGACGCGGCCCTGGCGAGCTGCCAGTCCTCGACCTCCTCGGCGCCGGAACGCTGCGGCTCGCGCTGCCGCTTGCGGTAGGAGTTGATGAACGTGTTCGTCAGGATGCGGAACAGCCACGCCTTCAGGTTGGTGCCCGGCTGGAACTGATGGAACGAGGCATACGCCTTGGCGAAGGTCTCCTGTACCAGGTCTTCTGCGTCGGCCGGGTTGCGGGTCATCCGCATGCCCGCCGCATAGAGCTGATCCAGGTACGGCAGCACATCGTGCTCGAAGCGCTGACTTCGCTGCTCAAGTGTCTCCGGTACCGGACCCACCCCCTCCGCCTCGGCAGGCCGCAGGCTTCCTGCCTGCCATCTGCCTCGGCCGGAGGATACAACGCCGGCCAGCGCAGGCTCGCGGGTGAGTGGCGCGTAAGCGTCTTCTCGCGGGTAACAGCTGGCTACGGGCACGGCTGGTGCAACGCGGCCGGCTGCGGCTTCATTCCGCCGGCAACACCGCCGCCGGGCGGCCGGCCGGCGGTGCGGCCGGGGAGACCGGCGCTAGTACCGCTGCCGGTCCCTGCGGCCCTGGCAGGACACGCAGCGGGCGGCCTCCGGCTTGGCCTCAAGCCGGCCTTCGGGCACCGGGCCGCCGCAGTCTACGCAGGTTCCGTAGGTGCCGTGCTCGATGCGCGCCAGCGCGGCGAGCACCTGGTCCAGCTGGCGCCTGGCCACGGCCAGCACCGCCTCGGCGCGGTCGGTCTCGGACAGGTTGGCGCCAGCGTCCGCGGGGTCCTGCGGGTACTCGGACGTCACGTCATGCTGCACGTTCGCCCGGTCCAGCACCCAGATGGACCGGCCGAGCTCGGCACGGATCTCCTCCAGGCGCTTGCGCGCAATCGCCGTGTCCACTCCGCCTGCACCTCCTATCGGCACGCGGCCCGGCAGCCCGACGGGCTCGCGCTGCCGGGCCGCCCAGCTGGCTCACAGCAGCGCGTCAGCGTCGCTGTCCGGAGTTCTCGTGGTCACTGTGCTGGCCGGATCCTGGCCGGCCGCGCGACGCGGCCCGCCGGCGGCCCGGCTAACTGCCGGTGGCCGCCGGCCTCGCCCGCAGCCACCGGCTCGATCAGCTCCGGGCCGTTGTGGCGCACCGAGTTGACCGCCGTCGAGACCGGATACGACTCCAGCCCGCTGGCGACCGCGGGTGCCAGCAGGGAGCGCAGCTGCGCCGGATCGGTGGCGTCCGGGTCGAGCCAGTCCGCCCAGCTGTCCGCATCGATGATCATCGGCATCCGGTCGTGGATGCGGCCCAGCTCGTCCGGCGCGCTGGTGGTAATCACCGTGGCGGTCCACAGCCACGCGTCGGCGTCATCCTCAGGCACGGACTTGTCCCGCCACAGCTCGTACAGGCCCGCGAACGCGAGCGGGCGGCCGTCGGCGCGGTGGATGAAGTACGGCTGCTTGACGGTGCCCTTGGCGGTGCCCTTGCTCGGGTCCTGGCCGGCTCGGCTGGCCCATCCCGCCGCTGCCACTCGTAGTAGCCGTCGGCGGGGAGCAGGCACCGCCGCTTGGCGAACGCCCGGCGGAACGCCGGCTTCTCGCTCACCGTCTCGGCCCGCGCGTTGATGAGCCTGCTGCCGATCGAGACGTCCTTGGCCCAGAACGGCACCAGGCCCCAGCGCACGACCCGCAGCTCGCGGGTAGCGCGGCCGGTCACGCCGCGACCCGGCGGGCCGTCCGCGGACTCGCTCTCCGCCGCCCCGCCGTCCGCTGCCCGGCCGTCCGCTGTTCCGCCATCCCGCGCCGGGTCCGCCCGGTGCCGGGTCAGCACCGCGTAGACGGGCTTGGTGGGGGCGACGTTGTAGTCCGGCTCGAGCGGCTCGGCGACGCCGTCGCGCTGCACGCCGAACTCCTCCAGGAGCTCGATGCGCTTGCGCGCAGACGCATAACGGCCGCACATATCCTCACCCTGGGTGGCGCGAGCGGGCAGGGGGGTACCTCAGATTGGGGCAGTCATAGCCCCGATCGGCCGACGCCAAACATCCGGGGCCAAACCAGCGCGCGGGACCGCTCCGGCGCGGCCGCCGGTCCGGGCGGCGCCGGCCGCCGCTGGCGTACCCTCACACCATGCGCGCGACCGCCGATATGGCTGGCTCTGACGACGCCTGGCAGGCCCCCGCGGCCACTGCGGCCTGCGGTGGCGTGCTGCGGCTGCCTGGCTCGAAGTCCATGACCAGCCGGGCGCTGGTGCTGGCCGCGCTGGCGGACGGCCCGACCCTGATCACGGGCCCGCTGCGGGCCAGGGACACGGTGCTGATGACCGCGGCACTGCGCGAGCTCGGCGCGGCCATCGAGCCGGACGGCCCCGCCGTGCCGCAGCGGCCGGGCGCGCCGCAGCGGCCGGGCGAGCCGGAGAGAACGGGCGCGCCGGAGGGGCCGGAGGGGGCGGGCGCGCTGCGGGTCATGCCCGGCGGCCCGGCCGCGGCCACCGCCGCCGTGGACGTCGGCAACGCCGGCACCGTGCTGCGCTTCGTCCCGCCCGTCGCGGCGCTGACCCCAGCGGACGTGCGCTTCACCGGGGATCCGCGGGCCGCGCAGCGGCCCGCGGCCCCGCTGCTCGACGGCCTGCGCGAGCTCGGCGCCGTGATCGACGGCGGCGGCAACGGCAGCGTGCCGTTCACGGTCCGCGGCCGCGGCGCGCTGCGCGGCGGCCGCGTCACGCTGGATGCCTCCGCGTCCTCCCAGCTCGTCTCCGGCCTGCTGCTGGCAGCGCCCCGGTACGACAAGGGCGTCGAGATCCGGCACGAGGGGCCGCCGGTGCCGTCGGCCCCGCACCTGGCGATGACGGCGGCGATGCTGCGCGCCGCCGGGGCCGAGGTGAGCGAGTGCAGCCAGGCCGGGGACGGCGGCCGGCCCGGGTCCCGGCACACTGGCGGGTGCATCCGGGCCCGCTGGCGCCGCGGCACATCAGCATCGAGCCCGACCTGTCCAACGCGGCCCCCTTCCTGGCCGCAGCGCTGGTGACCGGCGGCAGCCTGACGATCGCCGGCTGGCCGGCCCGCAGCCTGCAGCCGCGGCCAGATCCTCGAGGTGCTGACCGCGATGGGCGCCGACTGCGCGCCGGCGCCCGGCGGGATGACGGTGACCGGCTCGGGCCGGATCCGCGGGACCCGGGCGGACCTGCGCGACGTCAGCGAGCTGTCCCCGGTACTGACCGCCGTCGCCGCGCTGGCCGGGTCGCCGTCGGAGTTCACCGGCATCGGGCATCAGCGCCACCAGGAGTGCGACCGGCTGGCCGTCCTCGCCGCTGAGATCGGCGCGCTCGGCGGGGACGTCACCGAGCTGCCCGACGGACTGCGGATCACGCCGCGGCCGCTGTGTGCCGGGACCGCTCCGTTCGACAGCCACGACGACCACCGGATGGTGATGGCCGCGGCCGTGCTCGGCCTCGCCGTGCCCGGCCTGCGGGTGCGCAACGCGGCCACGGTGGGCAAGACATTCCCCGGATTCCTGCGTCAGTGGGAACAGCTCGCAGGCGGGCCGCCCTGAGCCGGCCGAGCCATGCGCGGCTGGACGAGGACGACGTCCGGGTGAGGCCCGGCCGGGGCTCGCGGCCCCGGACCCGCCGCCGCCCGGCGCACGAGGACGCGGCGCTGGCGATGGTCACCGCGGTCGACCGCGGGCGGTACCGGTGCGTGCTCACCGAGCCAGACGGCCGCCGGCCGGTCACCGCAATGCGGGCCCGCGAGCTCGGCCGCCGCAGCGTCGTCGTCGGCGACATCGTCAGCCTGGCCGGGGACGCGTCGGGTGAGCCTGGCACGCTGGCCAGGATCGTGCGCATCACGCCCCGCCAGTCGGTGCTGCGCCGCTCAGCCGACGACGCCGACCCGGTCGAGCGGGTGATCGTGGCCAATGCCGATCAGCTCGGCATCGTGTGCGCGCTGGCCAGCCCGCCACCGCGGCCACGGCTCATCGACCGGTTCCTGGTGGCCGGCTACGACGCCGGGCTCGATCCGCTGCTCATCCTGACCAAGGCCGACCTGGCCGCCCCCGATGACCTGCTGGCCGCCTACGGGCCGCTCGGCATCGGCCATGTGGTGGCAGGCCGGCCCCTGGCCAGCGCCGTGCTCGACGATTTGCGCGGCCGCCTCACCGACCGGGTGAGCGTGCTGGTCGGTCATTCGGGCGTCGGCAAGTCGACGCTGGTCAACGCCCTGCTGCCGGAGGCTGACCGGGCCGTCGGAACGGTCAGCCCGGTGACCGGCCGGGGCCGGCACACGTCCTCGTCGGTGGTGGCACTGCCACTGCCGGGGGGCGGCTGGATCATCGATACTCCCGGCCTGCGCAGCTTCGGGCTCGGCCACATCGCCGCGGACCGGGTGGTGAGTGCCTTCCCCGACCTGGCCGAGGGGGTGGCACTGTGCCCGCCGGGCTGCACCCACCTGGCGGCCGGCTGCGGCCTGGATGACTGGGTCGCCGGGCAGGGCGGCGAGCCGGGCCTGGCCGCACGGCTCGAATCGCTGCGCCGGCTGCTCGCCAGCCGCGAGGGCCAGGATCCCGGCTGAGCGGGCCGTTGCCGATCATCCGGCCGCGCCGTGACCTGGTTAGCGATAGGTTCCCGCCATGGCGGGCTATGACGACGACCTGCGCTTCGCGCATGTTCTCGCGGACGCGGCGGACGACATCACGATGCGCAGGTTCCGCGCCCTCGACCTGCGGGTGACGGCCAAGCCCGACCTGACTCCGGTCAGCGACGCCGACCTCGCCACTGAGGAGTCGCTGCGGCACGTGCTGTCCCGGGCCCGGCCGCGGGACGCGATGCTCGGCGAGGAATTCGGCAAGATCGGCACCAGCCCGCGGTGCTGGGTCATTGACCCCATCGACGGGACAAAGAACTACGTGCGCGGCGTGCCGGTCTGGGCCACCCTCATCGGGCTGATGGCCGAGGGCGCGGTCACGGTCGGCGTGGTGTCCGCGCCCGCGCTGGGCCGCCGGTGGTGGGCCGGGCGGGACGGCGGAGCATGGGCCGGTCGCAGCCTGACCCGGGCCACCGCCTGCCGGGTGTCGGAGGTCTCCAGCCTGGCGGACGCCTCGCTGTCCTACTCGGGACTGTCCACCTGGGCTGACAGCGGGCGGCTGCCGCGGCTCCTTGACCTGTCCCGGCGGGTGTGGCGGACCCGCGCCTACGGCGACTTCTGGTCGCACATGCTGGTCGCCGAGGGCGCGGCCGACATCTCGGCCGAGTCGGAGGTCTCACTGTGGGATCTGGCCGCGCTGCAGGTCATCGTCGAGGAGGCTGGCGGCGTGTTCACCGACCTGGCCGGCCAGGCCCGCCCGGACGGCGGCAGCGCGGTCTGCACGAACGGGCTGCTGCACGACCAGGTACTCGAGCTGCTGGGCGGCGGTACGGCGGCCGCGCGCTGAGCCTGCCTCCGGCCCCGTGCGCCAGCCAGCGGCGCCGGGCCCGTTCGGGCGCGCCGCGGCCGGATGATCTGAGCATTCCGGCCCGATCGCCGCGGAGCTATTGCCCCGCGGCCTGACTTCGCGGATGCTGTACGTCAGCGGTAATCACATGTTCACAAGCAGGCCAGCCGCCGGGCCCGCGGTGCGGCAGCCAGGATCCGTGCCGCAGCCGGGATCGTGACACGGACGGCTACGGCGGCTGCGCGGCCGCGCCTGCCGGCGGTGCCTGCTGACCGGCCGGGAAAGGTGGGCGTCATGAAAGTACGGGACGGCATGACTCAGGTGATCGTGAGCATCGGCCCGGCGCACACCTTGCGCGAGGCTGCGCGGCTGATGTCCCGGCAGCGGGTCGGGGCGGCGGTTGTCACCGACCCCGACCAGCCGGGCATCGGCATCCTTACCGAACGTGACGTGCTCGACTCCATCGGCACGGGCCAGGATCCCGACACCGAGCTGGTGGCCGAGCACCGGACCGCGTCCGTAGTCTTCGCCGCGCCGGACTGGACCCTGGACCGCGCCGCCGACGCGATGGTCAGGGGCGGCTTCCGGCATCTCGTCGTGCTGGACGACGGCGAGGTCACCGGCCTGCTGTCGATGCGCGACATCGTCCGCTGCTGGTCGAGCGCGCAGGTACCGACCGGGGCGCCGGCTGCCGCCCCGGGCTAGCCTCCCGCCGCGGCGGCTCCTTGCGCGAGGCGGCCGTCCGCGCCAGAGTGAGGCGGCATGCGGCTCGACGGCTGTGTTGCACTCGTCACCGGCGGTTCCTCGGGCATCGGCGCGGCCACAGTGCGGGCGCTGGCCCGGGCCGGCGCGCGGCCGCTGATCGCCGGGCGCGACGCCGCGCGGCTCGCCCGGCTCGCGGCCGAGACCGGCGGCACCGCGCTGCGCGCCGATCTCGCGGCACCGGGCGGCCCGCAGGCTCTCGCCGCGGCGGCCCTGAAGGCGGCGGGCCGGGTCGATCTGCTGGTCAGCAACGCCGGGATCGGCTGGGCCGGCCCGATCGGGGAGCTGGCCCCGGCGACGGCGCAGGAGCTGGTCACGGTCAACCTGACCGCTCCCATCCAGCTCGCGGCGCTGCTGATACCGGGCATGGTGCAGCGCGGCCGCGGCCGGGTGGTGTTCGTATCCTCGGTGGCGGGGACCACCGGGGTGCGTGGCGAGGCCGCCTACTCGGCGGCCAAGGGCGGCCTGGGCTACTTCGCCGAGAGCCTGGCCTACGAGCTGGCCGGCAGCGGCGTGGGCGTCTCGCTGGTGGTGCCCGGCGTCGTGGACACCCCGTTCTTTGAGCGGCGCGGGCGGCCCTACGACCGGCGCAGGCCGGTCCCTATCTCGGCCGAGAAGGTGGCGGAGGCGATCGTCGGCGCGGCCCGGCGGGACCGCCGGGTGGTATTCGTGCCGGGCTGGATGCGCTTCCCGGCCTGGCTGCACGGTGCGGCGCCGAACACGTTCCGGGCGCTGGCCAGCCACTTCGGCTAGCCGGCGGCGCGGCCATGATGGAGGGCCTGGCACAGCCCTGATAGAAAGCAGTCATGTCCGCAGCACAGCAGCAGGAAGGGGCCGCCTCGGCGGTGGGGCGGGACTTCGTGACGCAGATGCCGGGAGCGGTCAGCGGGCAGCGGGCGCTGCTGGAGTCGCTGCTGGCGGTGGTCGAGGTGCAGGACGCGTTCTGCTGGGTGGAGATGACCGGCTCGCTGGCCCGCGGAGCCGGTGACGAGCTGTCCGACATCGACGCGGGACTCGGCATCGCCGACGACCAGTGGCCGGAGGCAATCGAGACCGCCGCCCGGGCCGTGCGCGAGCTGGCCCCGGCGGCCGACGGCTTCCGGCAGCGCTTCGACGGCCAGGCCGGCCAGGACTGCTGGCATCTGGTCACGCTGTACGAGTCAGGGCTGCAGCTGAGCCTGGTCGTAATGCCCGCCAGCTGGCGGCCCGGGCTGCCACCGCAGTCAGTTGCGCTGTACGACGCGACCGGGCAGCTGGCCCGGACCTGGCAGCCGGACACCGCCAGCCCGGCGCCCGGCGCCGTGCGCGAGTGGGCCTGCCTCGGCTGGATGGCCCTGGGCGACCTGGCCAAGTACGCCGAGCGCGGCTCGCTGTGGGAGGCGCGCGAGCGACTCGAGCAAGCCCGCGGGTTCGTGTGGCAGCTATGGGCACTGGCCGCGGGCGCGATCTACCCGGCCTTCGGGCTGACCTCGGTGCTGGACACGCCGGGCTGCGAGCTGCCCGACGGCATCGACGCGACCATCGCGGGCCTGGACCGGGCCGATCTGCTCACCGCGGCGGACGCGCTCGCCGGCCAGCTCGACCGGGCCGCCGGGCGGGCCGTCCAGGCCGTCGAGTTCGCGCCGCCGGCCGGGCTGCGGTCGTGGACCCGCTCCCGGCTGACTGCCGTCCGCGCGTCGCTGCCACCGGCACCCGGCCGCCCTTTGCCGCCCCCCAAAGTAAGCCCTGGTGAGGGTCCCTGAGACAGCCGGGGCCCGGGGGCGGGGACTTTCCCCGCAGCCACGGACAGGCCCGGGCCGATCGGGAATGATGACGGCGTGAGGTTCGGTACCGCCGGGTCTCGGCTCGTGCTGATCGCCCTGGCGGGGCTGCTGGCGGCGTGCTCGAATTCCGCTCACCCCGGCGGCGGCAGCGGCAGCGGTACCGGCGCCAGCATCGGCCGGGCGCGCCCGCACGCCGCTTCGCCGCAGCCCGCGCGATCTGCGACCGGGCCGGCCACCGGAACGCCGTCCCCTGTCCCGGATCCATCGCCTTCCGCGGCGGCCGGCTACCGCACGTACGCCAGTCCGCGGTTCGGGTTCACCACGCTCCGGCCCTCGTCCTTCCGGGCCCAGCCGCCGGCGGCCGACGGCGGCGGGCAGGCGTGGACCTCGCCGGATGGCCGGGCCTCGCTGGCGGCGTACGGGGCGGACAACATCTTCGGCTTCTCCCCCCGGCAGGACGAGACAGCCATCTCGCACAACATGGCCGTGGTCTACCGCAACATCAGCGGGAACATCGTCACGGTCAGCGGCTACCGGGACGACGGGCGCACGATCGTGTACGAGCGGGATGTGGTCGGCACTGGCGCCATCGATACCCTCTACTGGGCCTACCCCGCCAGCCAGAAGGCCCGGTGGAACACCGCCGTTACGGCGACCGCGCAGGCGTTCCAGCCCGGCGACGTCGCCATCGGGCACTGAGGCCGGGCATCTGCGAGTGCCGCCCGGGCCCCCGGGCCCGGCGGCGGCAGGCGCGGCAAGCGGTGCACAGCTACTCCTACAGCGTGTAGTAACTCTGCGCCGGCTGGCGTGCTCATCGCACTGGGTCAGCAGCACGGGCCGGGACGACGTAGCGCAGCGCCGGCAGGCGCGCCGAGCGCGGCTCAGGCTCGGACACCGCCACCTCCACGAGCGGGATCGGACGGCCCACGGTCCCCGGGCGGCGGTCCACCTGGTCCCCGGTGGCCATGGAGATGAAGGCCATCTCGGTCATCCCGTACCCGACGGTCAGCCCGGTGCGCGCCGCGTGCAGGCGATCGCGGGCCAGCGCGCACCGAGGCCGGCACCATGGTGCCGCCGGTCGAGGGTGCGGACAGGCTGCTGAGGCCGAAGTCGGGCACCCATTCGTGGCGCATGAGCCGCGCGTAGACGGTCGGCACCGCATTCCATGACGCCGCCCGTTCGGCCTCGATGAGCTCGAGCGCCTCCACCGGGTCGAAGCGCCCGCGCAAGAGCACCATCCGGTTGCCGTCCACCAGCGCGGTCAGGCTCGCCATCACTCCGCCGATGCGGAACATCGGCGTGGTCATCAGGGCCACCTTCTGCTCGGCGGGGGTGGCCGCGTCCTCGTCCGGCGGTGCGGGCAGCTGGACGTCACCGGGCCGCAGCGGCCACCACGAGGCGAGCTCGCGCATGGGCAGCACCGGGCAGGCGCCGAACGAGAGGTCGCCGGCGTCGGTGATCACCAGCGCCGGGCGGATGCTGGCCAGGGCGGCGCCGAGCTGACCCGGCCCGGCCGCAGCCCGATCCGCGGGGCGCGGCCCGGGCCGCCGGGGACATCTACGCCGGCCGCGGCTTACTAGGCGGTCGGCCTTTCGGCCGGGATACGCTGGCCCCGGCCTGACCGCGCAGCCTGTCGACCTCGGCTTGCAGCAGGCGGGTCTGCTCCTGGAGTTCCAGGACCCGGCGGATGCCCGCCAGGTTGAGGCCGTCGCCGGTCAGGACGCAGATCTCGCGCAGCCGGCTGATGTCGTTCCGGCTGTAGCGCCGGGTCCCCCCCTGGCTGCGGGCGGGGTCGAGCAGGCCCTCGCGCTCGTAGATCCGCAGGGTCTGGGGATGCAGGCCGGCCAGCTCGGCGGCCACCGAGATGCTGAACAGCCCGCGGTCGAGATCAGTCCAGCCGGGATTCACCATGACCGCTCCCGCCGGCTGGCCGTCCGCCAGGCGAGCAGGACGGCCAGGGCCGCGCTCCGGGCCCGCGCCTCCGGAGCGGCCGGTGCCTGCGCAGCGGCCGGCGGGTCGATTCGCACCGGGCCAGCGCGCAGCGTCGCACCAGGGACGCTTGCCGCTGCGGGCCTGGCCGGGAAAGCAGGCGGCATGCCGGCGGCGGGGCTGGCCCCGGGACGGGGCGCCCCGGGCCCGATCGAATGGTCGTAAGCGGCGCGGGCGGCGGGGTCGCTGAGGACCCGGTAGGCGCTGGCCAGAGCCCGGAACCGGGCCGGCGCCGCTGGGTCCGCGGGGTGGGAGTCGGGATGAGCGGCGCGGGCCTGGCGCCGGTAGGCGCGCGCGATGTCCACGCTGGTCGCGTTCGGGGCCACGGCGAGCAGCTGGTAGAAGTCGGACGGGTCATCCTCCGGCCGGGTCATGAGCAGCACTACCTCCCGCTGGATCTCTCCGAATCCGCTTCTCTCAGTATGCAGTGCACACCAAAGCTAAGTCGAGACTTGTCAGATAACTGGCCCATGTGTTATATACATCGTGGGCATGGCGCCCGGACCGCATCACACACTGGCGAGGAGGCAGGAATCATGCTTATGCGCACCGACCCGTTCCGCGATCTCGACCGGCTCACCCAGCAGCTGCTCGGAACATCCACCCGGCCCGCTGCGATGCCGATGGATGCCTACCGCCGGGGCGACAGCTTCTACGTGCACTTCGACCTGCCTGGCGTGCGCACCGAATCGATCGATCTGACCGTCGAGCAGAACGTGCTCACCGTTCGTGCCGAGCGCCTGCCCGAGCAGCACGACGACGCCGAGATGATCGTCGCTGAGCGGCCGGCCGGCACGTTCACCCGCCAGGTCTTCCTCGGCGAGACACTGGACGCCGAGCACATCGACGCTGACTACACCGCCGGCGTGCTGACCCTGACCATCCCGGTGCACGAGGCCGCCAAGCCTCGCAACATCCAGGTCACCAGCCGTGACCAGAAGCAGGTAACCGCCGGCTAGGCCATCCGGCCGGGGAGGGCCGTGGCGCCGCCAGGACGTCCGCGGCCCTCCCCGGCCTGGTGCGGCGCCCCGGCCGCGAGCAGCCGCTGCCCGGGTACATCACCTCACGGCATGCCCTGCACGCTGCCATCGCCGGCGCACTCGAAGACCGCGACCATGACCGGGCGCGGATCCTCATCGCGCAGCACGACATCATCCCCGTGCTGCCCGCATGCCCGGTCCCCGGCCGTCTCCGGCCGGTCGCAGAGCTGACCGTTCAGCCCGCTTGCCCGCGCCCGGTTCAGCCGATGCGCGTACAGTCCCACCTGATGACCTTCCCGACCCGCAATGAGGCGCCAGACCATGACCCGACGCGTTCTCACCCCGCTGCGTCCAGCCGCCCGGATTCTCACCGGGTCCACCTACGCCCTGCTCGGCTTTGACGCCCTCCGCATGCCTGGCGCGCGCGTCGATCAGGCCGCCCTGCTGCTGGCTGCCATGCGCAAGGCGGTACCGCTTCCCGCCGACGATGAGCTGATCGTGCGCGCCAACGCTGCCGTCCAGGTGCTGGCCGGCGCCCTGCTGGCGCTGGGGAAGTTCCCGCGGTGGTCCGCGCTGGCCCTGGTCGGCTCGCTGATTCCCACCACCATGGCCGGGCACGCGTTCTGGGCGATCGAGGACCCGGCCACCCGCAAGCTGCAGCGAGTCCAGTTCCACAAGAACATGGCCCTGATCGGCGGGCTGCTGTTCGCCGTGCTCGACGAGCCGCCGGCCGCCTAGCGGCAGCCGGGCCGGGTCCCGGGTCGCGAGGGTGCGCGAGATCGCGCGGGCGACGGCGATGACCGCGGGAGTGAGCACCGTAGGCTGGATCTGGTCGGACCGGGCCGCAGCGACTGCTAGTCCTCGCCGGCCAGGCGGGCGGCGGGTGAGCAGCGCGGTCTGCTCGTTACCGATCAGATGCGGCCGCGACCGGGTCCAGCTCGATCGGGCTGTCCGTGGCCACGAGCTTCCTGGTAATCCGCCCGAGCAGCTGGCGCAGCTCCGGATTCTTGTCCGGTTCCCACCCGGTCATCAGGCGGTCGATCCCGGCCTCCCGGGCCTCATTCAGCCGGCTGGCAGCCTGCTCGCCGGCCGCGGTAAGCGTCACGGTGGCGCCGTCCCGGGCACCGTCCCCGCCGGCCAGCCCGCCAGCGCCGGCGACCGTGACGAAACCGGCCCCCAGTAGCTCCGGCACGCGCTCCCGGAGATTGGCTTCGTTGATGCCGAGCACACGGGCCAGCGCTGCCGACGAGATCGGGCCTTCGTCGGCGATGCGGTACAGCAGCCAGCAGCCGCGCGGGCTTACCTGAACGCCGGCCGCCACCGCCAGGCCCCGGTAGACCTCCGCCCTGTGCTCGCGGCCGAAGAGCGTGAGCAGCGCGCGCTCCATCTCCTGCGCGGAGTCGCGCGTGGCGGGCATGGCCGTGGGGGCAGTGCTGTCGGCCGGGTCCACCGCCCGCGAGGTGTCCCGCAGGGGCACTTCCTTCAGCAGGAACGTCAGGCAGAAGGCCAGTGCGCCGACGGGCGCCGCGACCAGGAACACCGTGTGCAGCGCCTGGGCGTATCCGTTGACGTAGCCAGACCGTATCGCGGCGGGCAGGTGGTCGAGCACAGCCGGGCTGGCTCCAGCGGACGCGGTGATGCCGCGGGGCAGCGACGCGCCGTTCAGCGCGTCAGCAAGGTCACGAACGAGCACGTTGGAGAAGACGGCGCCGAAAACCGCGGTGCCGAACGACCCGCCGATGGAGCGGAAGAACGTGGCACCCGACGTGCCGGCGCCGAGATCGGAATAGTCGACCGCGTTCTGCACCGCGATGACCAGTACCTGCATCGACGCGCCGATGCCGACGCCGAGGATGAACAGGTATAGCGACACGATCCAGAAGCTCGTGCTGGTGCCCAGGCGCGACAGCAGGAATAGCCCGACGGTCATCAGCGCGGTGCCCACCATGGGGAAGATCTTGTACCGCCCCCACCTGGTCACCAGCCTGCCCGTGCCGATGGAAGTGAGCAGCAGCCCGAGCATCATCGGCAGCAGCCGCAGCCCGGACAGGGTCGGAGAGGTTCCCCGGACGACCTGCATGTACTGCGGCAGGTACGCGAGCGCGCCGAACATCGCGAAGCCGACGGCGAAGCCGATCACGCTGGTCGAGCTGAACACCCGGTTGGCGAACAGGTGCAGCGGCATCACCGGCTCGGCCGCCCGGCGTTCCACCAGGATAAAGCCGGCCACGCAGACGACGGCCAGCACGCCCATCAAGATGATCGGGAACGAGCCCCAGGCGTAAGTGTTACCACCGAGTGAGGTGAGCAGCACCAGGCAGGTCGCCGCCGCCCCGATCAGTGCGGTGCCCGCGTAGTCGATGACATGGCGCGCGCTGCTCAGCCGGCCGGGCAGCACCGCGGCAGTCACCACCAGGGCTACCGCGCCGATCGGGATGTTGATGTAAAACACCCACCGCCACGACAGGCTGTCCACGAAGAAACCGCCGATCAGCGGGCCGAGCACGCTGGCGACCCCGAAGGCGGCGCCGAAGATGCCCTGGTAGCGACCGCGCTGCCGGGGCGAGACGACGTCCCCGACGATGGTCTGCGCGCCGACAATCAGGCCGCCGCCGCCGAGCCCCTGGACGGCGCGGAACGCGATCAGCTCGATCATCGAGTGCGAGAAGCCGGACAGCGCGGAGCCGATCAGGAAGATGACGATCGACGCCTGGAAGAATATCTTCCGGCCGTACATGTCGCCGAGCTTTCCCCACAGCGGCGTCGAGACCGTGGACGCGAGCAGGTATGCCGTGACCACCCAGGACAGATGCGACAGCCCGTGCAGGTCACCCGCGATCGTCGGCAGCGCCGTCGCGACGATCGTCTGGTCCAGCGCGGCCAGCAGCATTCCCAGCAGCAGCGCGCCGATGATCAGGAGCACCCGCCGCTGATCGATAACCAGCGGCTGGCCGCCCGCCGCCGTCGCAGCATCCGGGCGGGCAGTCATACCGCGCTCACCAGGTCTCCATAACCTCATGATGCCCCGGCCCTCGTTCTGGCCTAACTTCAGGCGGCACGACACTCGCGGCGGCGATCCGATACCGGCGATCAGCGGCCCGGGTGCTCCGGGCCGAGGTTTCGCGCGGCCCATGGTCGCGGGCGCGGTGCTGCTGGCGGCTACCGCGCTGCCCGCGCGCTGGTTCGGCCTCAGCGATCGCGGGGCCATCGAGCCGGGCCTGCGGGCCGACCTGATACTGCTCGAGGACAACCCGCTGGACGACATCCGGGCCGCCCGCTCGATCCGCCGCATCTGGTGTGGCGGCATCGAGCACGAGCTCGCCGGGACAGCGAAGTAGATATCCCGCGCATCGCGACCAGCGGGCTCCGAAAACCGCTTACGGATACCGGAACGCGCTACGCCTAATGTAATGTGCCGTGCATCGCATTGGTGACGAGCGAGGTCGGTCTGGCGCGCAAGGCGCGGCAGCCGCAACCGCTGCCGCCTTCGGGTTCAGCCGCGAGGAGCAGGCGCATGACGACAAGTCCCGGCACCCGCGCTCCGGCGCCCGTCACACGGCCCGGTTTCTACGAGGTCCGCACTCCGGACCCGGAGAGGCTTGTGCACTACTACGAGGACGCGCTCGGCCTCGTAGTCACCGAGAAGTCCGGATCCGCTGCCTATCTCACCACCGGGGTGGACCATCACTGCGTGATCGTCCGGCCGGGCGAGCGCGACGGCCGCGCCGCGGTCGGCTTCGAGGTGCTCGGATCGCTCGCTGACGTGCAGCGCGACCTCAGGAGCATGGGCATCGATGCTGAGCTGCGCTCCGATCCCCAGCCCGAGATCCGCGCCGCGCTTGTGCTCCCCGAGTTCGAGACCACGACGCCGATTTACCTTTACCAGGGCCAGGGGGCGAGCGGGGTGCCGACCGCTCTTGGCACCAGGCCGACGAAGCTCGGCCACATCGCGTCGTATGCGGAAGACCTGGAGGGTGCGCAGGGCTTCTACACCGACGTGCTCGGCTTTCGGTGGTCGGATACCATCGGCGATTTCTTCACGTTCCTGCGCTGTAACGCCGACCATCACGCCATCAACCTGATGCGCAGCACCAGGAAGCACGGGCTGTTCCACGTCGCATTCGAAATGCGCGACATCGGGCACCTGAAAGACGCGCTCGACCACCTGGCCAGCCGCGACATCCGTCTGCAGTGGGGACCGGGCCGTCACGGCGCGGGCCACAATATCTTTACCTACCACCATGACCCCGACGGCAACCTGGTGGAGCTCTTTACCGAGATCGACATCGTTTACGACGAGGTGACCGGGCAGTTCCAGCCCCGGCCCTGGCACGAGCACTGGCCGCAGGTGCCCCAGGTCTGGGACGCGGCCCCCGCGGCCGCGAACAAATGGGGCCCGATCGACCCGGAGATGATGGCGCACTGATGCGCGCGGTGGTGATGCGCGCGTTCGGGGACCCGGACGTGCTTCGGATCGAGGATGTGCCTGTGCCCATCCCGGAGGCGGGAGAGGCCCTGGTCCGCGTCGCAGCGGTGGAAGTTTCGCGCACCCGCGATGTCGCTGCTCGCTCGGGCAGGCATCCTTTCTCGCGGCAGATTACGCTGCCGCACGTGCTGGGCGGCGACTTCGCCGGCGTCGTCGAGGCTGTCGGCGAGGGCGTCGACCCGGCCCTGGCCGGCATGCGGGTCGCGGCGATGAACACGCACACCTGCGGTGAGTGCGCCGCGTGCCGGGCGGGCCGTGAGTATGAGTGCACCCAGCTGGAAATGGTGGGCATTCACCGCTGGGGTTCCTACGCCGAGCTCACCCGCGTGCCTGCCAGCAGCCTGCACGTCCTGCCCGCTGGGATCGGGATGGCTGAGGCAGCGGCGCTGGCCGCGACCGGTCCCATCGCCCTGACTCAGCTGCGGGTGGCGGCGGTGACCGGCGGCAGCGATGTGCTCATCACCGGCGTGACCGGTGCGCTCGCCACGGTGCTGGCGGCACTTGCGCCGGGCCTCGGCGCCCGTGCCATCGGGCTCAGCCGCCGGGTCGGGGCCGTCGCGGCCGGCCTCGGCATTACCGTGCTCGACTCCAGGCGCGAGGACCTCACGCAGGCGATACTGGAGGTGACCGGAGGGGAGGGCCCGGATTCCGCGATAGACAACGTCGCGGCGCCAGACGTGTTCGACCGCTACTTCCCCACGCTGGTGAATGGCGCGCGCATCGTGATCTCCGGAGCGATCGGCACGCCCGAGCTGCCCGTGCTCCGGGTTCCGGCGGCGCCGCTGTACACCCGCAGCATCTCCCTGCTCGGCGTGCGCACGGCGACAGCGCGCTCGACGCTGGATTTCTGGGATCTCGTGCGCGACGGGTTCCGGCTGCCGCCCGGGCTAGTGCACGAGGAGCCGCTGGAGACCGCTCCGGCGGCGCACAACGCGGTGATCAACGGCAGCGCGGTCGGCCACACCGTGCTCCGGGTCAGCGACATCGTGGCCTGACATGCCCGACACGGCCGCGCGACGTTGCTCGCGCATCATCAGCGGGGGGTGCTGATGGAGCGGGCTGAGGAGAGCCCGCAGCAGGGCATCCAGTCAATCGAGGTCGGTGCGCAGGTGCTGCGCGCGCTCGAGGCCGGCCGTGGTCCGCTTGCGCTTTCGGAGGTGGCGCGCAGCTGCGCTATGCATCCGGCGAAGGTACACCGTTATCTGGTGAGCCTCGTCCGCGTCGGCCTCGCGTTGCAGGACGCCCGTACCGGCCAGTACGATCTGGGGCCGGCGGCCCGTCACCTCGGCGTGGAGGCGCTGCGCCGCACGGACGCCGAGAGCATCGCTTCCGCGCACACATCGCTCCTGCGGGATCAGACCGGCCATGCCACCAACGTCGCGGTCTGGACCGAGGACGGGCCGGTCATCGTCCGCTGGGATTCCGGAGCCCATATGCTGCCGATCACCGTGCGGGTCGGTTCGGTACTGCCGCTGCTCGACTCGGCCGTCGGCCTGATGTTCCTGGCACATCTGCCGGCGTCTCAGAGTGCCGGCGTGCTCGCCGCCCAGCAGGCCCGGCAGGAGACCCGCACTCTGGATGCCGCCGCACTCGAGGAGCTCCTCGCCATAACGCGGCGCGACGGGATCGCGAGCTCGCTGCACCGGATGATCTACGGAATGGCCGCGCTCGGCGCGCCGGTATTCGGCCCCGACCGGGCACTCGTGCTCGCGATCGGGCTGGCGCTGCCTGCCCGCCTGCTGGCCGAGGGCGACGCGCCCGAGCTGGCCGACGCGCTCCGCGCCACAGCCGGGCAGGTTTCCGCGGAGCTGGGATACCGCCCGCCGGGCTGTCGGCCGCCAGCGGAATCCTGACCTCAGGGATCATGAGGTGGATCAGCTCCGGCAAGATCGGGCCTGGCTGGCGCGCGAGAGCTGGCCCCGAAGGCGACAGGGGTGCGGACGATGACCACCGGGCTGCTGCTAGTGCAGTACACGGCGGGAGATGATCCCGCGGTCAGGGCGGGGGTGCGTCACGACGGCGTGGTACGCGCGCTACCCGGGGACTGGCCCGGCTCCGTGCTGGCGGTCCTCGACGCATGGGACGAATGGGGCGGCCAGCTCCGCAATCTCGCTCCGGGCTCACTGCCGATCGTCCAGGACGCCCGGCTCGCCGCTCCCCTCACCTTCCCCCGGAAGGTACTCTGCGCCGGCGCGAACTATGCCTCGCATGCCGCGGAGATGAACACCGCGCGCCCCGACCCCTCGGCTACGCCGTTCTTCTTCATGAAACCCCCGACGACCACGATCGTCGGTCCCGCCGCTTCCGTGCCGCTGCCCCGCGGCGACGCCCCGCGCTATGACTGGGAGGGCGAGCTCGCCGTCGTGATCGGCCGGCGCGGCAAGCACATTCCCCTCGAGGATGCGCAGTCGCACGTCGCGGGGTACACCGTCGCCGACGACCTGTCCGCCCGCGGGCGCTTCGCCCGGCCGGACGCGACCTTCCCGGCCTTCGCCTACGACTGGCTCGGCCAGAAGGCGCAAGACGGATCCTGCCCGACCGGGCCCGGCGTCGCGCCGGCCTGGGCGGTGCCTGACCTCGAGGACCAGCGCATGCGCCTGTGGGTGAACGGCGACCTGAAGCAGGACACGCTCATCGGCGAGCTGGTGGTGGGGATCACCGGGCTGGTGTCAGCCGCGAGCGATCTGGTCACGCTCGAGCCCGGCGACCTCATCCTGACCGGCACTCCGGCCGGAGTCGGCCTGCCGCGCGACACCTTCCTGGGTGCTGGCGACATCGTCGAGGTCGAGATCGGCGGTATCGGGCGCATCGTGCACACGATCGACGCACCCTGGTGACCGAGCTCCAGACCGCCGGCGCGGATTGCCGCCACCGGCCTTCACCGGTCCTGAGGACCGGCCTGCTGCTCGGTACTGCGGCTGGGTGGAGGCGCCAGGTCGAGGTGTCTGGGTGAAGGCGCTGCTTGGTTCAGCTACGCCGGCGGCAGCGCGGTCGACTGGAAGTAGGTTAGTTCCGGACCGTCATCCGCAGCCTGCCAGACCGATGCCGCCTGGCCGCGCAATGACCGCGGAATACCGTCCACGATGACCTCCGCCTCCATCCGGTGGATGATGATGACCGCCGGTCCGAGTTCCATCAGCCGCACGTCCAGGGCAGCGACGGAGGTGTAGCGCAGCGAGCCGTCGGCCAGCTTGGCGAGGTAGCTCTGCTTAGTGTCGATGGCGCCACTGGTATGGACGTAGACGCACTGGTCGGCAAGAAGCGAGGCGAGAACGTCAATCTCGCCCGCCACCATTGCCTTCCTGCGTTCTTCATCGGCGGACAGTGCCGTCCGGGAGTCGAGACGCCTGGCTGGGTCGGTCATCTGATGGCTCCGATCGGAACTGTGACTGGGCTGAGATAGGCGCCGCTGGCTGGCGGCCACGAGAGTGCGCGCTTCAGCATCGTTTTTGTTCGGTGCGCAGTCTAGGGCAGCGCCCAGGCAGGTCAGGCACCTCAGCAGCTTCACCATCGACCCTGAGTCCCCTGCATCTGCATAATCGGGGGGTGCACGATATGCCCGGCCGCACGCAGCTTGTCGGCAAAGGCGGCGACGCCCTGCGTTAGCCCGAGCGAGGGGGGGAGCACTGCCGGTGCCCGGCGTTTCGGCACGCTGGCTCAGTCGCTGCGACGGCCAGAAACCTTGAGTGGCGGTGTATCCGTGCTGATGCCTGCGCCTCCTCCTTGGTGGCGGGCCGTAACGGCCCCGCTCCAGGATGCGCTGCTGCCGTCCTGCGCCAGATTCGGCCCAGGCTCATGCACGGACCGCATGGGCCGATCGGAGGATGAGCCATGAGTGACATGCACCTCGAGACGGCCCTTTCACTGCCCGGCGGCTTCAGATTCGGGGAAGTGTCGAGCCTCACCGCGCTCAGGGCGGCCGCCTTGCCGGCACCCAGCCTGGGCCCACTTGCCGCCTTCACCAGCACGTTCAGGGGAAGCGGCTTCAACACCATCTTCCGGCCCGACAGCACGGCGACGCCGACGCCGCTGCCCATACCGGTCTCCGGAAGCGACAACGTGCTCGAGCTGAACCTCACCCTTGAGACCTTGTCGTTCTCGCCGAGGCTCGGTTCCGTCCCCAACCGGGGCAGCAGCGGGCAGGGCGACATCTTCCTGAACGGCGTCCCGTACCTGCAGACCATCAGCGACGTCACCGTCCCCAGCCAGCCGGTCGGCATTCATTTCGAGCCAGGGCTCTGGATGGCCGTTCCGGCAACCACGGACCCCGCCGAGGGCCCGACAGTCGTGCGCATGGCCTCAATTCCCCACGGCACGACGGTGGAGGCCCAGGGAACCTCCTCGGCAATCGCCGGAAAGCCCGTCATACCGGCCGTGGGCATCACACCGTTTTCGACCAAGCCGCCCCACAACAAGATCCCCTTCCCGAGCCAGACTGCGGCCACTAAGAACACGCCGCGGATCCCGCAGGATCTGACCTCCTTCATCGCCGCCGGCACTATTACCCAGGCAATGCTGACTGACCCCAACACCCTTCTGCGGAACCACATCGCGTCGCAGACCATCACTTCTACGACCACCATCTCCATTACCAGCGCCCCGGCCGCCCCCCTGTTTGGCGGTGGCACCGGCAACATCGCCTTCCTGCTGGGGAATGCGTCAGCCGGCACGCCGAACGCCCAGACCCTGAAAATGGAGGCGACGTTCTGGATCGAGACGGTCGAATTCACTATCGAGGTGCCAGTCTTCGAACCGGGTCAGCCGCCGCTGATCATCCCCGCGGACACCGGCGCCGCCGGGCAACCCGTCCCCGAATTCCTCGTGAACCCGCCGATCCCCATCACGGCACCGCGTTCGATCACTGTCAAGGCGACGCAGATCCAGTACTCACAGCAGGTCTTCCTGAACTTCAACACCCTCACCTGGCCACACGTCTCGGTGGCCACGCTCGTGCCGAGCAGTCCCATCTCGATCCCGCCTTCCGCCTGGGCCTGAGCGGCCGAGCGAGGGAGACCATTCGGGAGTGACGCCTCCGATGAGGTCTTCATTGGCGTGCCGCTACAAGGCCGTGGCGGCAGCTGGCCAGACCACCCAGTCGTATCCGGCGAGGATCGCGGTCCCGAGGCGCAAGGCGAAGAGGAGCGCGCCTGCATTAGCCGTCTGCACATCCTGCTCCTGCTCCATTCGTCTGTGTCCCGGTGCAGAGCGACGGCAAACTCCACGGCGCATTGCCCAACGGGCACGTATCGGGCACGGACTCAGCCGCAAGCTTCTTCGAGGTCGACTGACCGGAGAACCGGCCCGGAGACTGGCCCGGGAATTAGGGGCGCTCCGAGCGCGACTCGGATGCGCGACCTACTGGTGGCAGTGCGGTCACCGGATGTGATCCAGGCCAAGCCCTTGCGGATCGCCGAGTACTACCGACCCGAATGTTATCTAGAGGACGCCCGCTAGCAAGTAGGGCAGCCAGGCTCGGGCGACCCCGGGTGGCTGCGACCTCATGGCTGCAAGTCATAACCGTAGGCGATCGGAACTGACGGGGCACCGGCTCTCGGCCGTGGCGTTGCTCACCCCGGTCAGAACACAGATATGATCCGGGCGACCGGTTGCTTGCGTTCCCGTTTGCGGGTCGCAGCGCCCGGCGGGACGAGCCGCCTCCAGGCCAGGACAGGATGATCACGCTGACTGAGGCTGGATGCAGGTACCGGCTGGTCACAGCTCATCGGAGGCGAGTAGCCCGATCTCGACGAGGTCGAGAGGGTGAACCCACTCGTCGCTGACGGCGACCCCGCCTGCCTTTGCGATTGCTGCGCGCAGCGGAACGGCCCAGACGTGCTCGATCAGCGCGATGGCCGCCGCGCTGCCGGGCTCGATGGAGTCCGCGACCTCCCACACCTCGGACTCGTCAATCAAGTGACCGTCGGTCCCGGCGTCCATACCGGCGATGGCTCCAGCCTCCATGCCGGCCTCACCGTCGGCCCCGAGGCCCAGCAGGGCACCGACGGTGGCACCCAGGCCCTCCGCCTCCTCGATCGACAGGTCGCTCCACTGCAAGGCAGCCAGGCTGCCATCCAGGTTCTTCTGCACGGCCAGGGCGTCGATGAGGCGGATCACTTCGCTCTCCCGGAGCCGGCTGAGCTCTTCAAGGATCTCCCCGGAGAAGTCCGGCTTGTCAAAGCTGACGACTAGCAGCTGTACCGGTCCGATGGGCATGCTCAAACTCCTCATGTGCTCGCCGGGCAGGCAGCCCGGACTCGAGGTGGGATGCGGCGCGGTCAGGCCCCGAGAATCTTCTGCTTCTGCGTGTCGAACTCCTCCTGCGTCAGGGCACCGGCGTCCAGGAGCTCCTTGAGCTTCATCAGGTCGCCGTAGGTGTCCTGAGCCGGGGCCGCGGCCGGAGCCTCGTCCTGGACGGGTGGGGGCGGCGGCGCGGCGGCCGCGTCCTGCTGCTGGGCGGTCTCGGCATTGGCCCGGCCTCGGTTGGACGCCACACGGGCGGTGGCTCCCAGGACGGCTGCGCGTCGCAACATGCGTGGCATCGTGATCTCCTTCGATCGGCTATGACTTGGCTAGGTTTCGCTGATGCGAGACGGGATGCCTGCCTGGCCGTCGGGACCGGAGGCGGGCGGTGCCTCGACGGGCGGGGACGGCTTGGCCCGCTGCAGGAAGACCTCGTAGGCGGCGAGCAGCACGCCGATGATGAGGAAGCTGAGCCACGACACGCTCACGATCAGGAGCAGGATCCCGGCGGCTACGGCGCCTGCCAGCTGGAACCCAGCTGCATGAGGACCTATCCAGGCGGCCACGCCCCGGCGGTCACCGCCCCTCGCCCCCGCGATGCCGCGGCCGGCCCGCTGCACTGAGGAGCGGATGGCCGCTGCCCACCGGTATGGTCCGCTCAGCACGGCGATGACCAGGACGACCAGAGCCACGCCCAGGACCCATGCGGTGAGGACGAAGAACCCGTGCAGCAGATCACCCAGAACGCTCGAAGCGAGCTGGGGGTTGTGCGCAGCGCTCGCCAGCGCGCTTTGCTCGTGCAGGACGACGCGCCTCTCCACGATCATCAGCAGCGATACGCCCACCGCCAGCTGGAGCAAGGTTCGCCGCCGGTTCGCCGACAGCCACAGGCAGAGGGCGATCAGCGCGATCGTGACCAGGGGCAGGACCAGGGTCAGCCCGTCGAAGGCCTTCACCCCTCGCCGCACGGTGGCCAGGTCGCTGGACCGGACCAGGGTGATCTCGCCGAAGTGGCTGGGCAGCGTGACTCCCAGAGCCTTGGACAGCTTGGCCACCGCCTGCTGCGGCACTTCGGCGCTGGTGATAGTCGGCAAAGTCACGTGCTTGCCGGTCAAGTCAGAGGCCAGGCCCGACACCTTCCCGAGGGCCTGGTTGATGACCGGGACCGTGTTGAGCACGATGTAGCCGCCCGAGGTGGAGATAGCCGCCGTGTTCTGGTCGCGCAACACCGCCACCAGCTGCTGGTGCATTGTTGTCAGCGCCGCGATCCAGACAGCCTGGAACCGGGGGGACCTCAGCACCTTCGTCAGCTCACCCGCGACGAAGCCCCTGGTGGCATTGGTGATCGGCACTGCCGCGAAACTGGCCTTGGGGGGCAGCGCAGCACGCAGCCGGGCCTGCAGATTGAGCTCGGTAAACAGCTCGCCGGTGCCGCGCGCCGCCACGGCGGAGGCCACTGCTGGATTCTTGAAAACGGGTTCGACCGTGCCGACGAATGTGTGGGTGTCGAGCACGGTTCTGTGCCCCCACGCCACCGTGGCGGAGAGCACCACCAGGAGGCACGAAAGCGCGACGAGCAAGCCGGCGATACTCCTGCGGATGCGGTGCCGAGGCTTCTTGATTCGTTCTTGCCCGCTCCGGACAGCGTGACGCCCAGCCTGGCTGCTGGCGAGATCTGCCTCAGCGGGAGGACTTTCTTCGGGACGCTGGACCGCTGTCATTGTCATTCCGCTCGTTGGCCGTGCTGGGCTGCCGCGACGCGGAAGTCTCGCAGGCCTTCCTCACTACTTTAGGTGGACCGTCACCGCGGCAGCGTCACCCTCCGCGGGTGATGTCTCAAGGCCTGCCGAGCTGCCGCCGCGCCGCGGGCGGAAGGCGGCCTCGCTCAGCGTCGGGGTTGCTGGTCAGGCGGTTCTGCCGGGCTTCTATCGGGGCTCGAGGCTGATCAGGGCCTGTCCGCTGGCTGGATCGAAGGGCACTGACTCGTGGTCGTGCACGATGCGCCAGCGTCCGTCGGTGCGACGGCAGCACAGTGTTGCGCGCACCCACATGTTCACCTGGTTGCCGGTCTTGAGCGTGCCGCCGACGTGATAGAGGTACGAGCAGAAACCGAGGTCGCCCTGGGCGCTGGCCTGCACGTCGTGCGCGGAGTAGTCGATCGGGCCGTCATAGCCGTCGAACCAGGCCTGCAGGTGCTCGATGGTGGCCTGGCTGCCGCGCGAGTTCAGGGGCGGCAGCACGCCGAAGGTGATGACGTCCTTCGCCGGACGGGCGGCCAGCGTGGCGCTGTCCCGTTCACGGACAGCGCGCACCCGCTCGGCGATGAGGTCGCGCAGCTCGCGCTCGGCGCTCATGCCTGCTCCTTCAGCACGGTGGCGATGTTGCCGAGCTGGGAGCTGGTGCCGGTGCGGCGGGAGTCCGGGTTGTCCAGCCCGTCGAGGTAGGCGCCCTGCTCGGTGTAGACGAGGTGGGTACCGGCCGGCGTGGCGTTCAGCTCGACGGTGGCGACCGACACCGAGGTCCGCTGACCGTCCATTGACATCTCGTAGGTCGTCACGATCCGCTCGTTCTCGACGATGTCGCGGTACTGCGCGTCGTAGGTGAAGGCCGGGCGCGCCCCGGCGGGAGTGCGGAAGTTCTCCGTGCCCCCGACGCGGAAGTCGCCGTGATAGTCGGGGTTGTCGTTGCCGGACAGGTCGAACCAGCGCACCTTGACGCTCGGGTCAGCCCAGGCGGTGAACACCCGCTCGGGCGGGTGCGGGTAGTCGCGTTCGATGGTCCAGCTACTGTTGTCGACACTCATGTCGGCCGTCCTCGCTTCCGTGTCACCGGCGGGGGATTCTGTGGTGCCTGCTCGCGCGCAACCTGCTCGGCCAAGACCGCGCCGAGCTGGTCGAAGCCGGCGCTGCCAGGTAGTGCGGCGGGCGGTGAGCCACTGCTCGGTCGAGCGCAGCACGTCCTCGTTGATCGAGCACGTGCGTACCCGGCCGGTCTTGCGCGACTCGACCAGCCCGCTCGCCTCAAGCACCTGCACGTGCTGCAGGACCGCGGCGAGCGTTATCTGCAGCGGTCTGGCCAGTTCGCTGACCGAGGCCGGCCCTTCAGCGAGCCGCCGGAGCATCTGCCGGCGGCTGTGGTCGGAAAGCGCGTGAAAGGCGCGGTCGAGTGCATCCGAACGGTCAAGCACCTACTTAACCATAGTTACAAGCCGGGTGACAGTCAAGCACCCGCTTGAGCATCGTTCCGGTGGCGGAACCACTCGCGGCGACGATATTGGCACCCGTCCATCGGCGGCTCCCGAATTCGATCTCGTCCCGTAGCCGGACCCCTGCGGCCGGAACCCCTGGGCCGGGCAACGCGGGCGCGAGCTGGTTCGGTGTTTGATTCCACTCGCGGCTACCGGCGGCCCAGTTCCCCGCCTGCGCTACCTCGACCCGCAGGAGGCTCTCGGGACTGCGCAGGCGGCCGCGCGATAACGACCGGAGCTGAACGCGGCCACACCGATGCGCGGCAGGCGCCTGCCCGGCCATCGCGGGCGACATGCGCGGTAACCACCAGGCGGACGCCGGGGGGTGGCATCGCCGACCCGGAACCGGAACCGCCGCACGCCCTGGCCGCTGGCCCGGCCAGCCGCGCTCCGGGCATGCATACCGGGCCGCGACCTGGAGGCAGTCACCGGGCATGCGGCGCTGTGCGGACTCGTATCCGGACCGTGCTGTGATCGCGGGGCCTGGTGCGCGATGCCCGGGCGCGGCAGGTGAGCGGCGGTCCCGCGGACGCGCTGACAGAATCCCGGGCGGCTGCCGTGGTGTGGCTGGCCGCAGTCGGCTGAGAACCGCCGGCCGCGGCACCGATGATCACTAACAGGACGAGAACCGCGACGACCGCCGGCCAGACGGGATGCCGCCGCGGCCAGGAGCGCCCTTTCACGGGCGGGTACCGCTGCGGCGAGCCACCCCACGGCTGGTAAGGACCGGCCGGCTGGCCAGGCGGATCGACATTGATCGTTCCCCTCCCCTATGCCACCGCGGTCAGCGCGGGGGCAGCAGCGGCGGCCATCTCGAGTTGATACCGCGCACACTGCTAGACGCTCCAGAACGCCACGAGGCCTGCACGCAGACCGCCCTGGCTCGCCACGAGCGGCCGCTGCCAGCGATCGGCCAGCAGAACCCGTCGCCTGCTCTGTCCCGTCTTCCCGATAGGCGCCGAATCCGGCGAGCGCCCGGCCGGGAGCGGGACACTCGACAGCCGAGGAAGACGGCCGCGCGACGGCCGGACTGCATGCTGAATTTGCCGCATAGATCACCGGCTCGCTTCGACAGGGACAGCGCGGGCGCGCCCGGGCGGCCCTCGCCAAGGCTGAGCCCGGCGCGGGGAGCGCCGGACCCGGCGCCGCCGCACAGGGCGATCGGACGCCACGGGCACACAAGCGGCCGATGGCGTCATGAAGATCACTAACCAGCGCGCTCATATGGCGGCTAACCTGCGGTTTGCTAGTTGCGCCCGAGCGCGACTCGAACCCGCGGCCTACTGCTTAGGAGAACATCTCGTGACCTGCAACTGCGTGCCTAAGGCCAGGTCAGCGGCTAGCCAGGCTGCGCGTGAGTGACCACCAGCATGCCCTGGCAGCGGATGGCTGTGGCACGAGTGCAGCACGCTGCACTGACCAGTTCGGGACCGACGGGTCGGGCTCCTGGCCGCTAACCAGTCCGAACGACCCGATACAGCGCAGGAGACATGGGCCAGCGCAGGTCGGATGCCGATTCCCGGAACCCTTGACTGCCGAGTGCTGCATTGAACTCTTCCTCAGACATCCACTGGGCGATGTTCACGAACCGGAAGCGCTCATCATGCAGCGATTGATGTAGCGCGGTCTCAATGTGCGCTGGCAGCGTCGAGAGGTAGTCACGGGTCTTCTCCCAGGCGGCAATGAATGCGTCTTCATCACCCGCTGGCACTTCGAAGATGTTGATCAAGGTGACGCTCATGCTCCGGTCCCTTCAGCGCGTCGGTGTGCGGAGGTGCGTCCGCAGCCAGCCTTGCCGATCACCTTGTGGCTGCGCAAGAGGTGATGCCAGCCGAGCCGGAACGCGTGCCGGGGCAAGGAAGCGGGGCAAGACCGGTCGCCCGAGCGGCAGAGCTGCGCAGCACCGCCCAACAGGGGCCCGGCACGCAACCGGATCTGCCACGCGTGGGTACGTCGGCAAGCCGGAAAGCGCAAGTGATCACTCTGGCAGTGCGCTTGAGGGGCCTGACCTAGGGCGGGGCCTGGTGGGCCTAAAAGACCTAAACTTCCGGCCTCTTCCTTATCAGGCAAGCTAAGAGCGCGGCGCCCCCATTCAACATGGCGGCTTGGCTGCCCCGGCTGCGCAGCCGCCGCGTCTGGGGGCACGGCCTGACGCAACTCGGCATCGCCGTGCGCCCGGGGCCGGGCAGGTGGCCCGGGGTTCTACCGGTCCCTGACGATGGCGAAGAGCACCCGTAGCACCAGGAGGCTGGCGACGATGAGCAGGTTGTTCTAAAACTGACGGACATCGCTGACACCTTGAGGTCGCTGCACAAGAAGGGACCGGCCAAGAAAGCGGCACAAGAAGGGCCCGGGGCAGGATGCATCAATGCGGCATATGGGGCACCGAAGGGGCTGCCTTCTCGGGTCGAGGAGGAGGTTGCGGATGCGGCAGTCCGCGCCTAGGCGGGCGCATTCGTCAAGTCCCGGTCCTCCATCTCCCAGGCGTGGTCGAGCATGTGCCAGGCACAACGTCGGATCAGGAACTGCAGCACCCATGACCGCGCCGGCTGGCCGCGGGCGTGGTGTTCGCGGATCCCCTCAACGAAGGCATCCCGGTAGACGCGAAGGGCCTCGGCGTCGTCCCTTGTTTCCAGCGGGACCTTCACGCCGACCTTCGGCGCGAACTCGTCGATCTCTGCGCCGTTCACATGCCGGATGATCCGATCCTTGTCCCAGCCGCCACCTCGCGGGCCCCTCCGGAGCTCGGGCGAGACGCGCGCGGTGACGTCGTCGAAGGTGCTCCAGGAGGCCCGGAGCAGCGCGATCTTCCGCTCGCACTCAGCCTTGGTCATCGGGTCCTTCTCGGGCGCGGCTGCCCTGCCCGAGAGGCCGTAGTAGTCGGTCATCCCGATCCCCTCGAGCCGCTCGACCACCTCAGGCTCGCCCGTGGCCCCGAACTCGGCGCCGAATCCCGACAGCTCGGCGACGTTGGCGTATCGGGGCCTATAGGCAGCGAGGACCGCGAGGACGTCCTCACCGATCCTGGCGCTCCGGTCCCATCCGGGCCAGTCGAAGGCGCAGGCCACCACCCGCTTCTTCTTGCCCTGCTCAAGCATTACGCGAACCGGACCGGCCATGCCGGCACCATACGACAGTCATCCGCCGACCGGGTGGGGGTCGGACGCACTCAAGCGAGCGTAAAGCTCTTCGACGGCGTTACATACCACAGCGTGGTCGGGAACTCCGCCCATGCCTGTTATGGAATGGCAATGAAAGATTCGGCTTCCGCTATCCATTGCCCTATGACCTCGATGGGTGCCCCTCGGGCAATGGGCTCCTCGATCCCGGTCGTGGCGATTACCACAGGCAGTGCGGCGTCTCCGAGCGCCGGCCTATATCCGGGTACCGGTCGGATGACACCTACCACCTCCACCGGATCGGGCAGGCGTGGTGTGGCGGCCAGGGACCCAACGTCGAGCGGATCAGCTCGACCATGCAGCCGCCGCCACGGCGGGAGGCCTGGCGGAGCCACTGCCCGGCGCACCAGTGCCGCAGCCTCGACGTCGTTTCCGTCCAGCGCGGCGTTGTTGCTCTCGGCCGCCAGCATCAGCTGGCGGCCGACGCCGGTACCGCAGGACTGGGGCTCCGGCGGGCAGCCAGCTATTCCCCGTCAGCTCGATGGAGAACTCTCGCCGCCCACATGTGCAGCTGGGCCTGGCGAGCCAGTTCGCCGAGCAGGGTGCGCTCGGCGCCGGTAGCGGCCGCACGGGAAAGCTCCACCATCGCGACAGACTGCCAATGCCCCTCGCGGACCGCAACCGTCAGCTCGTTCAGCCAGGCAGGGGCTGGGCCGTCCGGCCACCGGGCACGTTGTGACCGCCGCGGCTCGCCGCTGTCAGCCTCCAATAGTGTCGCCCAGGGCCAGCTGCGCCCATGCTGCATCTGAGCCCGGTCCGGCAGGCGCTACGCACAGCCAGAGGGTCGTTCCGGCTTTGCCGGCTTCCTGTGACACCGAGAACAGATACAGGTCACCGACCTGCCCGGTCTTCATCAGCGGCGTCCGGTCCAGCGGCGTCGGCGAGGGGACCAGACGGAGCTGCGCCCCGCTCAGGCTGGTCACCGAGGCCCCCGTGCCCGATCGTGATTGAAAAACCCCCCCGGTCCCCTGTTCTGACTGTCCGTGGACTCCGGCCCCGCCGCCGCTGGCGCCCCAGACCCCCGTCCCGTCCCCATCGGGTACCGCATTCGGGTCAGGAAGTGGCGGCAAGCCAGTGTCAAACAGCACCGGTATGCTCGTGAGGCTCAGTCCTACGACACCGGCACCGGCGACCGCATTCTGATCATCAGAATTGCGCGTGCTGTCCGCGTTGGCTGCGCCTATTACCCCGGCTGCGGCGCTCAGCTGATCACGCCCGTCCGCGGGGAAGCTCAAGCCGATCACGCCGTTGGCGCTGTGATAACCCTCGCCGATGACCCCGACGCCGCTCTTCGCATTCTGGCCCGCGCCGTAAACGCCAAAAGGGCCCTGCCCAGTTACTCCCATGAAATTTGACGACCCGGCGACGCCAGCATCATCCTCTGACTGGCCGAACACTCCCGATCCGTTTGCGGCAAGACCCGATATGGCTCCCGGAGTCGGCGGCGGCGGGCTTTGGCCAATGCCTCCGCTGGGACCCCCGCCTGTGGCGTCTACCAGCCAGACCGCGTCACCTGCAAAGTCCGCGAGAGCTCCTACCCTTGTAGTATTCCCCGTGCCGTTGTTGCCATTTGCCTGAAGGTCGTATTCGTCCGCCACCACTTTCTCCCTTTCAGTCTTTATCCCGGTCACTCTTGCTTATCTCGAAGGCCAATGCTGGCCGAGCGTTCAGCTTCCCGTACGAGAGCAGCGGCATCCGCTCGCCAGCCCTGGATCGCGACGCGTTCACCGGGCTGTTACTCCCCATGAACTAGATCATTCCATATCAAGACCGGCTGCACAGCTGGGGGCACGAGACCATGGCGGAACCAGAATTCCATGCGCTCCAGGCCGTCGAGGATGCGGGCGGAGCAAGCGTCCCGCTCGCCCGGGCGGCCGTATGACCTGCGGCATGAGTGCCTGTCCAACCTGGCTGAACGGCGTCGTCTACCCGCCAGGCGGCGAGCGGGCCCGGTCACAGCGTGGACGTGCTGCTGCGGATCTACGCCAGGTGTGTTTTGAGCCAGGACGAGTTCGCGAAGCGGCGGCGGGATGAGCTGGTGAGTCGCGCGATGGGGTATCGCTGGCACCTGCGGCTGAAGATGGCCGAGCGGGGATATTCGCGACCACCGGACTGCGTCCGCTGCTGGCCGAGCGGGGGGTAATGCTGTCCCCCGAGCAGGTCTAACCGGCTGGTGACCGGCGTCCTGGAACGGCTGTCGCTGCGCGCTCTCGCCGCGTCGTGCCACATCTTGGCCATGCATGACAGCCGTTGACCGGAACTCGCTCATCTGCCGTGACCCCGAGTTCCCGAGTTCCCCCAGGATCTGGCCAGCGTGTACCCGCTCGCCCGGCCTCACGCGCACGCTGCCCGGCCGAAGGTGCGCGTAGCCCGCGAAGACCCCGTGACTGAGCCTGAGGATCACGTGGCTTCCATCTTGTTCGGCCGTCGGGAGCGGCTTGGGGTGATTGGGGGCCTGGTCAGGCAGCCCGTCGACCGCTTCGACCACCGTGCCGGCGCCGACCGCCAGTACCGGCTGCCCGTAGTTGAAGTAACTTGCGTTCTGATCAGGGTTTCCCCGGTACGTGCGGCCGCCGGCGCCGAGGCGGGCGGAGAAGTCGATAGCGAACGCTGACTCAGGCTCAGCGCTCCGTTGATCGCCTGCAGCGCGCGACGGTGCGGGCCCACGATCGCCACCCACCGCCCGCCAAGTAGTGGCGGGCGGATCGTCACCGGGGCGGTGCCCGCCGTCACGGCTCGCCCGCCGGTGAACGTGATGCGCGGCCCGACCGGGAGTCCGGGGCCGACGTCGACGGTCAGCCGATGCTCGACTTCGGCCGGGATCTGGCCCCGGGTCGCGAAGCTCAGGTCCATCCAGACGACCCGGCTGTCGAGTCAGGAAGATGCGTCGTCGGCTTGTCTGCGCCAAGGAGAGTCATCGCGGCCCTGAGCCGACCGCCCGAAAGCGACTCGATCGAGCGTCCGTGCCCGTCGCGCACCTCGATACCGGTGACGTCGACGGGGAGGGGAACGGCGTTCATCAGCAGCAGCTCGTACTCCATGTGAAACAGGCCGTCATCGCCCCGGTACCACCGCGGCGGCGAGAGCACCGACTCAATCACCGGCGTCAGCACGGCCGGCTCAGCGCCGGCAGCGCTCCCAGGCGCTCCCGCCAGCAACCGGCCCGCCGGCCCGGCACCGGCGCTCCCAGACCCCCGCCAGTGACCAGCTCCGGCTACCACATGAGCCCGGTGCCGAAGTGAGCACCTGCGGGGGCGACAACGCTGAGGTCGAGCAGGCCGTGGCAAGCCCGACTACGTCTACGAGGCGAGGATCGGGTGCGGGGCGAGGGCTTTGCCCGGTCCACCGACGACGGCCTGCACTTCCAGAAGGCTGTGACCCTGCCCGACTCAAGCGGCTCCGATGACCCGGCCATCGCGGTGGCACCCAACGGGACCGTGTACGTGTCGTACCTGCGTTATCACAAGGGCTACGCGTACCCGGTGGTGGCGGCCTCAGGGCAGCGTTCTCTCAGGTGACCTCCCTCATCCCGCATGTAAGGGCAACTGGGGCGACAGGGACTTCATCGCTGCCGGCCGCAACGGCACGGTTTATGTCACCTGGGACTACGGGCCAAGCGCGGCCGACATGAAGATCATCTGCAGCCCGGGCGGTGGTCTGGGCTGCACGGCCGGGTTGATGCTTACAGCTAGCCGCGGAGGAGGTCGCCGATTGCGGCGATGCCCAGGCGGATGGTGTTCTCGGTGAGGTTCCCGAAGCCGATTACCAGCTCCGGCGGGTCGGCCGCTCCGTCGAAGCGCCAGTGGCTCATGCCGTGCAGGCCGATGGAGCGTTCCCGCGCAGCGGCCACGACTGCCTGCTCTGCGGCGGTGTCAGGCAGCCGGGCCACTGCCTGGAGCCCCGCGGCCAGCCCGTGCAGCGCCAGGCCGGGGGCCTGCCGGGCGAGGGCATCGGCCAGCGCGCCGCGCCGGGTGGCGTAGACGGCGCGCATCCGGCGCAGGTGCCGGTCATAGCGCCCCGACTCGATCAGCCTGGCGAGTGCCACCTGGTCCAGGCCCGGGGACCCGCGGTCGGCGATCTGCTTCTCATGGGCGACCGCCTCGGCCAGCCGCGGGGGGCAGATGATCCAGCCGAGCCGCAGGAAAGGCGCCAGGGACTTGCTGACCGTGCCCACCGCGGCGACCCGGTCCGGGGCCAGCCCCTGCAGCGACCCGACCGGCTGGCGGTCGTAGCGGAACTCGGCGTCATAGTCGTCCTCGATGATCACGCCGTCCGCGCTTGCGGCCCAGGCGATAACTGCCTGCCGCCGCTCTGGTGCCAGCACCACGCCGGTCGGTGCCTGGTGGGCAGGGGTGAGAACCACCGCTCGCGCGCCGCTCGCCGCCAGCGCCCCGACGTCGACGCCGCGCTCGTCCACCGGAACCGGGACGGCCCGCAGCCCGGCCCGCTCGGCGACCGTGTCGTTGTCGCGGTCACCGGGATCCTCGATAGCGACCCTGTCCAGCCCGCCGCGGGCGAGGGTACGCAGCAGGATGTTGAGCCCCTGGGTGAACCCGGCGCAGATCACCGTGTACTCGGGATCGGCCGCGGCGCCCCGCACCCGGCGGAGGTAGGCCGCCAGCACCTCCCGCAGCTCTGCGCGGCCGCGCGGGTCGCCGTAGCCCGCCGCCGCCGGCGGCGCCTGGCGGCCGGCCTCGCCCAGCGCCCACAGCCAGTCCCGCATCGGGAAGCTCGCCAGGTCGGGCATGGACGGGCGGAAGTCGGCCGCGAGCCGCCGCGGGGGCGCGGCGCGCCGGGCCGGAGCCAGGAGCACGACCGGGGCGGCCGCTACCCGCGTAGCCGAGCCCGGCCGGGTGCTCAGGTATCCCTCGGCCTCGAGCTGCGCGTAGCACTCCGTTATGAGCCCGCGCGAGGTGCCCAGGCTGCGCGCCAGCACCCGAGAGGAGGGCAGCCGCTCGCCCTCGCTCAGGCGTCCGGAGCGGATGGCGTCCCGCAGCTCATGCTGCAGCTGTGCCCCGAGCGGCTCGCGGAGCTTCCGGTCGACCCGCAGCAGGACCTCCGGCCCCGAACCGGTCCACTCAACTGGCACGGAACCGGACCTTACCACCGGACCAGAGACGCCATACCGTCGTAAGGAGAAGCGTCGGCAAGCCGTCCGGAGATGATCCCCATGCCACGTCCCCTTTCCATAGCTGCCATTGTCGTGTACAGCGGCGCCCTGGCGGCGGTTGCCGTCCACGGCTGGCTGATAGCATGAGCGGCGCTGGGACGCAGCCACCGAAGCCTGGCATCTACACGATCGACCCGCGCAGGTCGCGGGTCCGGTTCCGGACCCGGCACATGTTCGGCCTGGGCCCGGTCCATGGCACCTTCGCCATCGATCACGGTGAGATCGTGATAGCCGAGCCGGTCACCGGTTCCACCGCCGAAGCGGTGATCCTGGCGGGCAGCTTCAGCACCGGGAACCGCAGGCGGGACGCCGATGTCCGGTCGGCGAAATACCTGGACACCGACGCCCATCCCCAGATCGTCTTCCGCAGCCAGCGAGTCGAGCAGTCCGGTGACGGCTGGACGCTGCACGGAGATCTCAGCGTCCGCGGCCAGGCCCAGCCGGTGAGCGTGGTGATCAGCTCCGCGCGCGGCACCGATGACGGCGCCGCGTTTGAGGCCACGACGGCGATCGACCGGTATGCGTTCGGGATCACCAAGGGCAAGGGCATGACCGGGCGGCGCCTGACGCTGACCCTCGACATCGTGGCAGCTCAGCATTAGCCCGGGATACCCGAACCCAGCGTCAGCCAATTCGATGAGCCATCGCGGTCGAGTGAGCGGGCCGGGGTGGTGGCCAGACCTCTCGACGCCCGCAGTTCGGGTGTGACAAATGTCCAGGCCGGGGCGTTGCTGTTCTTCTGGGCGCACGGCGATCGGGAATCGCTGCTGTTCGCGGAGACGGGCCGCCTGTTCGCCGAGAGATGCAGACCACCCCGTCCAATCCTGTTACGTACGCCGAGCTGCCCGGCGCACAGCACGGGTTCGACCGGTTCCATTCCCTCCGCTCGACACGATGGTGAACGGGATCGAGGCCTTCGCCGCCTGGGTCAGATCACGCGAGCAGGCAACGGAGATGCAGCCCAGCTGACCGCACCGTGCCCGCCGGGCCGTCGGCCATGCCGGCGCGCTGGAGAGATTATGAGGAGGCTGCTGCGGAGTGGTTCCGGTCTTGTTCGCACTGCTGTCGGCTCTTGGCTATGGCGGCTCTGACTACGCCGCGGGAATCGCGGCTCGCGAGGTCAGCGTCCTGCAGCTGACGGTCCTGGCGGAGGCCGCCAGCGTGCTGGTGGTACTGGCGATCGTTCCGTGGGTCAGTTCGCAGGTCCCGTCCGCCGGGTCCATCGCCTGGGGGGCCGCGGCCGGGATCAGCGGGGTGGCGGGCGCGCTGGCGCTGTACATGGGCTTCCGGAATGAGGCCTTCAACGTGGCGAGCTCGCTGAGCGCCGTCGGCTCTGCAGCGTTCTCCGTCCTAGCCGGCCTGCTGTTCGGCGAGCGGCCGGGCGGCTTGTCACTGATCGGGATCGCGCTTGCGCTGCCCGCTATCGTCGCCGTGTCAGCCAGCTCGGGCCAGCCAGCCGGCAACCGGCAGGACGGGGACGCCGCAGCCGGGCACCCGCCTGCCGGGCGGCACGCAGCCGGCGTCATCTGGGGCCTGGTCGCCGGGGCCGGCTTCGCCGGGTTGTTCATCGGGCTCAACCGGGCCGGCTCCAGCCGGGATTTCTGGCCGCTTGTCGCCGCGCAGCTGGCCGCGCTCGCCGCGGTGTGCGCCGTGGGCGCGGCGGCCAGGCAGCTGCGGCTGCCAACAGCGCGCACCTGCTGGCTCGCCGCGGTGACCGGCTTGACCGGCGCCACCGGGATTATCTGCTACTTCATCGCGACCCACGCCGGGCTGCTGGCGGTCACCGCAGTCATCACCTCGCTGTACCCGGCGGGGACCATTGTGCTGGCCCGCGTGCTGCTCGGCGAGCGGCTGACGCCAGTCCGGATCGCCGGGCTGTGCCTGGCGGCCGGCTCGGTTGCCCTCATCGCGGCGGGCGGGGCTGGCGAGAGCGTGTCTCCCATATCTGTGCCGTGGCGGGCGGCGGTCTGGACGGGTGACGAGGGCTGGGTCGCAGTTGCGCGCGTTGAATGATGAGCAGTGGGAGCGGATCGAGACGTTGTTGCCGTCGAACGCGGGTCGGCGGGGCCACCCGTTCGGCGCCGACCGCAAGGTGGTGGAGGGAATCGTCACCGGTATCGACCGGGATTCCCTGGCGTGACCTGCCGCGGGAGGTGTCGGTCCGTGGCAGGCAGTGTGGAAGCGCCACCGTCGCTACGCCGGGGACGGCACCTGGGACCGGGTGCTGGGCCGGTTGCCGGCCGAGGCGGATGCTGCCGGGAAAGTTAACTGGCGGGTCAGCGTGGATGCCACCATCACCCGCGCCCACCAGCATGCGACGAACACGACCCGCCCGGAACAGGACACAGGAGGCGGTCTCGAACTACCAGAATCTGCCCCTGGCGGAGTGCGAACCTGCAGGTCATGGCATCAGACGGGTCGCGTGGCGGGCTGAGCACCAAGATTCGTGCGGGGTCGACGGTCACGGCCGGCCGCTGGCGCTCGTCGTCACCGGCGGGCAGCGTAACGACGGGGCGGCGCTGGAGACGGTGCTGGCCGACATCCGGATCCCCGGCCTTCACGGGGGCCGGGCGCGGACCCGTCCCGAAGCGGTCATCGCCGACAGGGCGTACTCGGCCGCCGCCTGCCGCGCGATGCTGCACAAGCGCGGAATCACCGGTCGTGATCCCTCAAAAGAGCGACCAGATCGCGGCCCGCAAGAGACGCGGGCGCAAAGGCGGGCGACCTCCGGGGCTGGACGTCGAAGCCCTGCAAGGGACGCAACGTTGCAGAACGCTCCTTCGCCCTGGCCAAGCAGTGGAGGGCCCTGGCCACCCGATACGACAAGCTCGCCATCACCTGCCGCGCCGCCGTCGTCCTGGCCGCGTGCATCACCTGGACCCGCACATAGGAGAGCCGACCACCAGCACGAGCTTCCCGTGCACGTGACCGTCCTCGCTGACGCGGTGCGCCTCCGCGATCTCGGCGAGCGGGAAGGTCTGCGCGACCGGGAGCGAGAAGCACCCGGACTCGATCAGCTCGCCGAGATCGGCGAGCGCGTGAACCGCGCGGCCGACGTCCCCGCTGCTGAACATCACCCCCGTGCTCCTGCGCGCCACCGAAGTCGGCGATCGTCACGACGTGCTCCGGGCCGCCCGCGAGCTCGATGAGCTCGGGCAGGACGCCGCTCCCGGCGACGTCGAGCGCGGCGTCGACGCCGTCGGGCGCGAGCGCGCGAACCCGCTCGACGAGGCCCTCGCCGTCGGCGACGGGCTCGGCTCCCAGCGAGCGAAGATACTCGTGGTTTGCCGGACTGGCGGTGCCGATCACGCGCGCACCGCACCACGGCGAGCTGAACCGCGGCGCTGCCGACGCTTCCGGAGGCGCCGCTGATGAGCAGCGTGCTGCCGCTCCTCTCCGCCGGAGATACCGGGCGAATCAGCCCAAGACGCCTGGTTCGCCGGAGCCCGATTGCTGGGGGTCTGGCAGGCGCATCATGCGGAACGAGATGAGCAGCCCGGCCAGACCCGCGAGGACGGGTATCAGAAGCGCAACCTGAAGGGCGAGGTGCCTGGCCTGGGTGTTGATCTTGATAATCTCGTCCTGCGTCTTCCGCGGCTGGTCGGCGAGCTCCTTCTCGAGCTGGGTGTTGCTCACCACTTCGGCGTCATGCTCCAGGACCTTGGCGACCTGCTGCTGCTCAGCCCCGGAAAGCACGGTGCTCGACTGGGCCATGCTGGTGAAGCTGAAGGACAGCGCCGCCAGCAAGATGGCTCCGGCGAACGCCAGCCCGAACGACAGGCCGAACGACCCTCCTGCCGAGTTCACCCCGGCGGCCTCGCTGACGCGTTCCTCAGAGATCGGGGCCAGCGTGTAGTTGTTGAGCTGCGAGACCAGCAGGCCCAGCCCCGCTCCGGCGACCACCAGCGGCACAACCAGATACCAGCCTGAGGTCGCCCGGGGCACGATCGGCTCCACGGCGACCATCCCGATCGTGAACAGCGCGAATCCTGCCCGGATGAGGCTCGCCGGACGCCGCTTCCCCGCTCTTCTTCCGGCTACCAGGGCCACCGCGAACATGCTCAGTGAGAGCGGAGCGATGGACAGGCCTGCTTGCATCGCGCTGTATTCGAGCACGATCTGCAGGTAGATCGGCAGCGCGATCATCGTGCCGCCCAGACCGATCTGCTGAAGCATCTGCCCCGAGACCCCGAACCTGAACAGTTTGGCCTTGAACAGGTTCGGGTCCAGCAGCACCGGCTTGCCCGCACGCTTGCGCCGCACCAGCCACCACGCCAGTGCCCCGAGCGAGACCGCACCGAGCGCAAGAAGCAGGCCTACCGCTTCGCCGCCTTCTTGCCACACGAGAATGCCCAGCACGATGCCGCCCATGCCCAGAACGGACAGGATGGCGCCCACGACGTCCACGCGCCGGGATCCGGTGTATTTCACGTCGCGGACCAGCCTGATGCTGGAGAGCACCACGACGATGACGACGTCCTCAAGCAAAAACGCGATGCGCCACGACAGGTAAGTCGTGATGAACCCGCCGAGCAGCGGTCCGACGGCGGCGGCGATCGCGGCCGCGGCTCCGACGAGCGCGTAGGCCTGCCGTTGCGCGGCACCCTCGAAGTTGCCGTGGATGAGTGACTGCATCGACGGCAGCAGGAGCGCTGCGCCGATCCCGCCCACGATCGCCCAGAAGACTATGACCGCAGTCAGGCCCTGCGCCAGGGCCATGGCCAGGGCACCGATCCCATAACCGAGGAGACCCAGCACGTACGCGCGCTTGCGCCCGATCAGATCGCCCACCTTGCTGCCGATCAGGATAAACGCCGCCGACACCAGCGCCTCAAGCGCGACCGCAGACTGGACCCCGCTGACGGTCGTGTGCAGATCGTGAACGACCGATGTGATGGAGACGTTCATCACCGACGTGTCTACGACCAGGACGAACATCGCCATCGCCAGCAAGATGGCCAGCCTGCGGCCTCCCCCAGCCAGCTCAGCAGCGCTGGTTCCAGACTCACCAGTCATACAGAAGCTCACCGCCCCGACGGTTATGCGCGTTCGGCTGCAGGCCAGCGGTGTGCCGCTCGCCCCATCGCGCCCAACATGACCTGATCACGACTTGGCCAGGCCGCGCCATACGACGGCGCTGCGCCAATGGAACGCACGACCTGTTCGGGACGCTTTTCCAGATCCTGTTCGAGCCGTCTCGGGGTGTCCTCACCCTTCCGAGGGTGATCCCGCTCGTTCCGGCGGCTTTGCGGCCACGGCAGCGCTGCTTGCTGGGCAGGCCTCACAGCAGAATCGGGCCCCAAACCGCAGAACGATCTCAGAGCAGACGCAGGTCAACTGCCCGCTCAATTGCCTCTGAGCGTGACCCCCACCCCGAGCTTCTGGTAGACCGACCGGAGATGGGTCATTACCGCGTTGCGCGAAATGGAAAGGCTGCCTGCCATCTGCAGGTAGGTGCTGGTCGGCAGGAGCTGCAGCTGGGCAGCGGTCAGCGGCTCGACAAGCACGTCACGGGACCGGGCGGTGTCCGCCTGGGTGGCACGCCCCTCGAGGCCGCAACGATCAGCTGCTCCATGAAGGGTCCGGTTGCATTCGTGTCGAATGTCCGACCAGGTAACTCGTCACCTCGGGTGCGGTCGTGACGACCGTGTTGAGGAAGCCCTCGCTGCGGGCTATTTGGAGGATACCCGCCCAGGATGCTGGCGGCCATGGGGCCGCCGCACCCGATCGCGGCGGCGGCCAGGAGTAGCTGGCGCACCAGCGCGCCGCGGCGTCAAGTCACCGGCGACGGCGCCTGCAGGTATTCCTGCGCGGCGTGGTGATCGCCAGAAGCAAGCCCAGCATCAGGTCGAGGCGGGCAGCGGGTAGCCGGCTGGCCAGCTCAATAGGGGCGCGCAGGTCGCCGAGCGACAGGCGCATAAGCGCCTCAAGCTCATCGGCCCGCGCCAGCAGCACCGACCCGGTCCCGCCAGGACGAGGCGCGCTGCTTTGACAGTCGTCAGCGCTTCGCGGAGCTGCCCGCGGGAGGCCCAGATCCCGGCACGGCCGAGCAGCGCGAGGAACTCAAAGATGGGCCGCCGCGGGCTCCGTTATCGTGAGCACTTGCTCGGCGAGTTGCTCTGCGGTGTCGAGGTCGCGCCGCTCCATGCGCGAGGCCGGCCAGGACGCGCAGGTAATCCACGGCGAAAATGCCGGCCGAACGCAGCCGCTTCGCGTCCGCTCGGCGGCGGCCTCGGCGAGGCGGGCCGCCTCGCACCACGCCAGCGCAGCGGAGGCTCGACTCGGCCGGCCAGCACCAGCTGGGCGGCCTCGGCAGGCCAGCGCTAGACAAGATCGGTCATGTTCCTGGCGACCGCTGCCGCCGCGGCATGGAAGTCGTCCACGATGACCGCCGACCCAGCGGGCAGCTTCGCGGCATCGTTCGCGATGGAACGCGGTGACGTCGGCCGACATAACGCCATCCATCGCCAGCAGGTTGGCGGCATCGGCGCCAAACCCCGGCGCCACAGCCCTGGGGCCTCGATGAAGCCGGTCCAGAAGCGGACCGGGTCAGCGTCAGCCTCATCGCATGACAGCCGTGAAGTCACGCCAGGCGGCCTGGCCGCTGCCCAGCTCGACAGCAGCACACTCTTACCTGCGCCGGCCGACCCCACAACCATTGTCAAGCGCTGGCCAGCCCCTGCCGTCAGCCGGTCATGCAGCACGAACCTTGTGACCAGCGTGGTCGGCAGTGTTATGCGCCGGAACTTCGCCATGGCCAATCGTGCGCCTAGCGAGGCGCCGCGCCCAGTCGTCGCGCCGTCTGCCACGATACCTCTCCCGCAGTTCCCCGCCCATAGGCGGTAGCCACGGCGGGTCTGTTTGCTGATTGTAGGGTGAAGCACGATCGCGGGCCAGCTGCCCGGTCCCGGGTCACCCTCGGATGGGTGATGACGCAGACTCACCCCTCAGGCACGCTGAACCAGCAGACCGCGAGGCGTCATTTGGTGTGACCACATGCGTATGAGATCACTTTCACTGGCCAGGCGGCGCCACGCTGCGCGCGGAATTCGACGACTGCGAGCTCACCACAGGCCCGGGCACGACAACCCTCCGCGCCGAGCTGCCAGATCAAGCAGCCCTCTGCGGGCTCGTACTCCGGATCACCGGCCTTGGGCTTGAAGTGCTTTCATATGCATCTCGTGGCGCCCCCACCCGAGCAATGACTGATCTCGTGCAGATCAGGGCGCTTGAGCCGTCTGCCTGCTGGCCTTCCCGCGATCGAGGGCTGCTGGCGGCGTGGGGTGGATGGGCCGCCGCCCGTCAGCTCGGGAATCGTCTGCCCGATCAGCTGCCCGGCCTGTTCTTCGACATCGGCGCACGGTGGCTGCAGATCGGCGGCCAGCCGCTGGCCGAGGACGACGAGCTCACCCTCGACGGCGGTAAGGGAAACGTGGACCCGGGCTCGCTCAAGCTGGCCGAAGAGCGCCCAGGCGAACTGATCGACCGGGCGCGCGGCTGGCAGCACCCGGGAAGGTCAGGAGCAGGTGACGATGACTGCTGCACTGCCTGAGCGCCCGGTCACCGAAGGAATCCGCAGCCTTGAGGTGCGCTGGATCTTCCCGGGCCATCTGGATAACGCGGTGGCCGGATGGTTCGGGCGCTTCCCGGCTCGGATGGAGTCACGCGAGGACACCTATCTCCTTGATCCGCATTTGCCCGGGCTGTCCGTGAAGGTCCGCGGGGGCGCGGCACTTGATGTGAAGGTGTACCGCGGCAGCCCGGGAATCCTCGAGGTGGCGGGATGCGCCCGTGGTCGCATGGAGTCCTGGCAGAAGTGGTCCTTTCCCTGTGACCCCCGCAGGCAGGACAGCGCTAACCAGGCCGGTTGGAGGCCGGTACGCAAGGAGCGGCGAATCAGCCGGTTCTCACTGGCCAGCGGACGGATGTTGGCACGCGCCCCCGGGCTGGGCAAGGAGCTGCGGTGCGAGGTGGAACTCGCCGAGATCCGCATGCGCGGCGAGGCCTGGTGGTCCCTTGGGTTCGAAGCGACCGGCCCCGCCGGCCAGCTCCGGGGCGAACTCACGGCCACCGCCGCGCTCGTGTTCGCCGAGACCCTGCCGGGCGGGGTGGAACCCGGCACGGATGACTCCAGGTCCTATGCGGAGTGGCTCTGCCAGTGGCCGGATGCCGAGAATGACGCCGGCGCCTGATTCTCAAGCCCTTTGTTAGACGGCGATGGAGGAGCTGCCAGATTGCTCCTGGTAGAGCGGTCGTCGCAGAGGATGCCCAGTGAACATTCACGTAAGCACCGGGCTAGGGCGAGGACGGCCTGGCGGTGGCACCTGCCTCGGCGCGATTACGGATTGGCGCGTTCTGGCCACGTACGACCCGCGCACAGGACAGATGTGCATGCTCGCGGCCGTGAGCCGGCTCGCCGAGAATCTAATACATCCAGCGAATTGCTGTCCGTGGCTCGTATTGCCGCGTCATCATGTGGCACATTGAAGTTCCTGGCAAACCCGGCCGCAGAGGAAGCGGCTGAGCCCTCGCCTCCGCCGCAATCCACCGGCCCGGTGGGATCTCTACGGGCGCACTGAACGCGAAAGGTGCCAGCGGGTGGCGACTGCTGGCGCGTGAGCACACCATCCGGTGTGGGTGATGCGCGACATCCGTTCTGCCGATGATCGTTGAGGTGCCCGGCGATCGGCAGCCAAGAGCCTCGAGGCATCCATATGCACGTCATCGCAGCGCCCTCATCGGCGGCCCAGTACGGCGTATGGGCCTACCTGGCCGTCTTCGCATTCATGGCGGCGTCGTTCGCCGGTATACCAGCCATAGGGACGGCGGTCGTGGGCTGGGCCGCTGTGCTGGCTAGCCAGGGAAAGCTCAGCATCTACGTAGTGCTGATCGTGGCAGCGCTGGGAGCCGAGGCCGGCGGCCTGGCCGGTTACAGCATCGGCGACCGGTGGGTCCGCAAGCTCCTGGACCGTCCTGGACCCAAGCAGGAACGGCGGCATAGAGCCATCGTCAGGGCGGAGGCGATCTACGCGAAATGGGGACGTCTTGCCGTCTTCTTCACCTCGGCCATAATCTCCGGACTTCTCCGGATGAAGTACTCCCAGTTCGTGGTCTGGAACTTCGTCGCCGGTGCCGTGTACGTGCTGTCGGTCGGACTCGCCGCCTACGGCGCCGGCAAGGTCGCGGCCGACGAGCAGGACGGGGGAAGCCTGGGCGCACTGGTAGCCGGGCTGGCGATCGCGGCCGGGTGCGCCACGCTCGCGGTAAGGTATTTCCGCCGCCGCAAGGCCCGCAGACTGCTGGCAGGCACCGCCGAGACCAGCGGGGAATCGCGCTAACAGCCCGTCCTCACTCCCCTCCGGAACCTCTGCTCCGGCAGCCGGCCAGAAGCGTGAGCAGGACTATCACGCCAGAGGTGAGTGACGCCAGGCCGGTGCGCGCGCCGGTATGGTCGTTCAGTGAGCTCGCGGACGGACTCGCCGAGACCGGCATTCCCTGGAACAGGCCGGCGCCGACGTTCGCCATGCCTGGGCCGCCGATTCCTGGTTGATGTCGATGCGAAGCGTGCCTGGCTGTGAACCGAACGTCCTGGCGTCATCTGCGGCCTGCGAAAAACCGATGAGGACGAGCACCACCGCCGCGAGGGCAATCGTGCTCGCGTGATCCCGCAGTAGCGAGACGTCGGGGATCTGCCGGGATGGCAGCCCTCTGGGCACCTCGCCGACCAGGTCCACGCCGTGAGCGCCGAGATCGAACAGCCAGGACGCCACCAGGCCGCCGACAACCGGGACAAGGGCACCAGGGATGCGCGGTGCGATCACCCGCGCCGAACAAGAAGCCGGTGACCACGGCCCGCGACAGGAACTGCGCGATCCACCCCATCTTGAGCACCGCGAGGAGAAGGAACAGCACCCCGGAAACAAGCGTGATCACCGCGACCAGGGACGCCACGTCCTGGACTCCCCTGCCCGGCCACCGCGACAGCGCTCGCGGCCACGGCCGCCAGCCCCGAGCTGGGCCCGGTCGAGATCTGCCGGCTCGTCCCGAAGACCGCATAAAGGATCGCGTCGGCCGCTGCCGCGTACAGGCCGTTCTGCAGCGGGATCCCCCCGATCCCGGCGTAGCCGAGGTTCTTCGGAACGATCAAGCAGCGACAGCGAACCCCGGCGATGAGATCACCCCTGAGCCAGCGACGCTCATAGCCGCGGATGCACCCGGCCATCACACAAAGCGCCACCGGTCCCGCGCCGCAGCTGACCCGTGCCCCTGTCACCGGTCCGCCTCTCGGGAGACCCGAACCTGGGTGCGCCTCCGGGGCCGGAGCCGGCGACGACGCGGGGCTCATGTGGGTTACTGCGCGGCCGTCTCGCCGCCGTGCAGGGCTTCCTGGAGTTCCTTCTCGTCTTGCTTGGACAGGGAGGTCTTCAGCACGGTGCCGCCGTACCTGCTCATTGCGTCGACGGCCTTGTCCGGGGTCACCTTCTCCAGCATCAGGAACAGCGCCGACGTGCCCGGTTTGAGCATGTCGCGCACCTGGGCCTGGAACTGCTTGTCGATGCTGGTCTTGGCTACCTTGCCCATGAGGGCGCCCAGCCCGGCGCCGATGGCCATGCCGAAGACCGGGATGAAGAACAGCAGGCCGAACAGGAACCCCCAGAACATGCCCCAGGTCGCCCCGGCGCCGACCGCGTGATGGGTGGTGTGGACGTGGTATCCGCCCTCTTTGTCCCGCACGATCACCGCGATCGCGTCGGGCTGGATGATCAGGTCCTGGGCCAGCCGGCGCGCCTCTTCGGCGGCGGCATCCCCGGTCGTCTCATCCGGGTATCCGATGGCGATCAGATCAGCCATGGCCTTCTCCTTTCTCAGGGGCGTCGTCGGTGTTAATCCTGCCATCGGCGCGCTACCGAATACCTCACCCTCCCGAGGGTGAGTTCGTGCCGGCGCTATCGGGCAAGGATCAGGCAGAAGCGGTTTAGCGGCCATGGCAAGTGCCTGGCGAGCCTGGGACGGGAGGCGATATGTCCGGGAAGAAGAGGGCCAAGCAGCGTGACTCGGAGATCCAAGCGCCGGCCGCTACGGTGCAGGAGGCCGAAGCGGGGCCGCCCCAGAAGATGAAGCGCAAGGAGTACGAGCGGGAGATGAGGCTCCTGCATGGCGAGCTGGTCGCCTTGCAGGAGTGGGTCAAGGCGTCCGGAGCCAGGATCTGCATCGTGTTCGAGGGCCGGGACACTGCCGGGAAGGGAGGCACGATCAAGCGGATCACCGAGCGGGTGAGCCCGCGCGTGTTCCGGGTCGTGGCCCTGCCCGCCCCGACCGAGCGCGAGATGTCGCAGATGTACATCCAGCGGTACCTCCCGCACTTCCCGGCCGCCGGCGAGGTCGTGATCTTCGACCGCAGCTGGTACAACCGGGCGGGCGTCGAGCGGGTGATGGGCTTCTGCGAGCCTGAGGACACCGAGCGATTCCTGGACCTGACACCCGGCGTGGAGAAGGCCATGGCCGATTCGGGGATCTTGCTGCTGAAGTACTGGCTCGAGGTGGGCGCCGGCGAGCAGACCCGGCGCCTCAAGAGCCGCATCAACGACCCGCGGAAGATCTGGAAGCTGTCCGAGATGGACCTGAAGTCCTACAGCCGCTGGTACGACTACTCTGCAGCCCGGGACGCGATGTTCGCCGCGACTGACACCGCATGGGCGCCCTGGTACATCGCGCACACCGATAACAAGAGGCGCGGCCGGCTCAACATCATCAGCCACCTGCTCAGCCAGGTCCCCTACCAGCCGCTTCCCCACCGCGACATCACGCTGCCCCAGCAGCAGCGAGCCCGCGGCTATGTGCAGCCGAACCTGCCATTGCGGTACATCCCGACGCCGTTCTAGACAGCCAAGCGAGGCAATGTCCGGCGCCACCGGATTCCTCACCTCCCCGTGGATGAGCTCGTGCCGGCGTCACTGCGCTGCGCACCGGAGGCCATCCGGCGGATGAGCCTGCGCTCCGGTATATCGGGCACTTCGACACCGGCACGTCCGTCTGCCTGACGGGCGAGCAGCCTGGCATACCGGGCGACCAGCGGGCCGGCCGTGGCGCCGTGCACGACGACGCTGAGCAGCACGGTGATCGTGATGACGGCTACGGCGTGACCAGCCGCGGGACTGCCCAGGTCCTCCAGGGCCAGGAGGGCGAACACCACCGACGCCAGGCCGCGGGGGCCGAACCAGCCCATCAGGGCGACCGTGGGCCAGCCGAGACGCGTGCCGACCAGCGCGACCGCGACCGGCGCCATCCGGATCACCGTGAGGCTGAGCACCGCGTACAGCACGAGCTGCCAGGTCAGGCCCTTCATCGCAGGCACGATCGCGACCGCACCGAAGGACAGCCAGACCAGCAGGGACACCAGGGCCCCGGTTTCCTCGACGAACGGCACCAGGGGCTCGCCGCGCCGGCCGCCGGTCGTGCCGAATGCGAGCCCGCCGACGAACGCGGCGACGAAACCGTTGCCGTGCAGCGCGAGCGCGGAGGCGTACGCGCACACCGCCAGGCCCAGGACCGCCGAGCCCGCGAAGCCCTCAGCGGCCCAGCCGCGCCGGCGCGCCGCGTTCACCAGCAGGCCGCCGGCACTGCCCACGGCCATGCCGATCAGAATGCCCAGGGCCAGGTCGGCCGCGGCCGCCGCCGGGCCATGCCCGGCGAGCTCGCCTGCTGTCGCCGCACCAGCCAGGGCCACCGACACGAAGGGCGTGGCGATCCCGTCGTTGAGACCGCTTTCGACATTGATCAGCCGGCGGATGCCGGCCGGTATCGCCGGGTTGGTCATCACGCCAGCGCCCAGCGCGGCGTCGGTCGGCGCCAGCGCCGCGCCCACCAGCAGCGCCAGCCAGATGTTCCCCCCGCCCACCAGGGCCAGCGCCAGCAGCGTGCCCAGGCCGATCGTCAGCGGAAGCGCGACCCCGAGAAGCCGCAGGTACAACCCCGCGTCCGCGCGCAGCTCGTGCAGTCCGACCCGGGACGCATCGCAGAACAGGACCAGGACGAGCGTGAACTCCGCCAGTTCCTTGATCAGCTCATTGCTGGGCTCGATGCCCAGGGACAGCAGCGGCCCGTGGGTGAGCAGGAACCCGGCGATGACGAAGGTGATCGGCGCGGTGACGTCGAACCGCTCCAGCCGGGCCGACAGCGTGCCCCAGCCGAACACCAGCGCGGCCACGATGGCCAGGTCGGCAACGCTCACGGCCGCATCCCCCTCTCCCCGCGCTCACCAGGCACCTCGGGCCAGTTGCCGGTGCAACAGCGCCGAGGGTACTGCTATCCGAGGGTGGTGACGAGGATCGCCTTGATGGTGTGGAGGCGGTTCTCGGCCTGGTCGAACACGATGCTGGCGGCTGAGTTGAACCTCACCGCTCACCTCGAGGCCGGTGGTCATACCGGTGTGCTCCATGATCTCGCGGCCTACGGTGGTGTTGGGGTCGTGGAACGCGGGCCGGCAGGGCATGAACTTGACCGCCCGGTTCCCCGATTTCTCCAGCAGGGCGGCGTTGACCTGATACGGCGTGAGGATCTTGACGCGTTCGACCCACACGTCCTTGGACTCGCCCATCGACACCCACACATCGGTGTGGATGAAGCCGACGCCGAAACGGCTTCGGCCGGGTTCTCGGTGACGGTGATGCGCGCGCCCATGTTGAACCGGCAGCCGCCGGTGAACGCGTAGGCGATGGCGTCATACGGCTTGTTGCTGGCCTCGTGCATGGTCAGGAAGTCGGCGAGCATCTGGGTGGGGTGCCCTCGTCGGTCAGACCGTTGTACACCGGCACCCCGGCGTGGGCGGCGAGTTCTTCCACGTCGGCCTGCCGGCTGCCCCGGTACTCGATCGCGTCGTACATGCGGCCCAGCACCGCGGCGGTGTCGGCGATCGGCTCCTTGTGCCCCAGCTGCGAGCCGGACGGGTCCAGGTAAGTCACATGCGCGCCCTGGTCGTAGGCGCCGGCCTCGAACGCGGAGCGGGTGCGGGTGGAGGTCTTCTTGAAGATCAGCGCGATCTCCTTGCCATGCAGCCGCTGCGTCTCGGTGCCGGCGTACTTGGCCAGCTTGAGCGCCTCGGCGAGGCGCAGCAGGTAGCGCAGCTCGCGCGGGGTGAAGTTAATCTCCTTGAGGAAGCTGCGGTTTTTCAGGTTGAACGCCACGGAAGGCTCCCGTCCTGGTGCGGGTCAGAAGGCGGGATCGCGTTCGATCGGGCAGGTCATGCAGTGGCCCCCGCCGCGGCCCTTACCGAGCTCGAACCCGGCGATCGTGATGACCTCGATCCCGGCCTTGCGCAGCGCGGTGTTGGTCCCGGTGTTGCGCTCGTAGGCCACGACAACTCCGGGCTCCAGCGCGACCACGTTGTTGCCGTCGTCCCACTGCTCGCGCTCGGCCTCGAAGGAGTCGCCGCCGGTTCGACGATGCGCATCTTGCCCACGCCCAGGGCCTTGGCCATCAGCTCGGGCAGCGATCCCTGCTGCTCCTCCACCACCAGGTCGCCGGCCGCCTCGCCCGGCCGGATCGCCCAGGTGCGCGCCCCGCCAACCACCTGCGGGAACAGGGTGACCAGGTCGCGGTCGCACATCGTGATGACCGTGTCCATGTGCATGTAGCTGCGAGACTTGGGCAGGTGCACCGCGAGCATCTGGGTCGCCGACCCGGCCCGGAACAGCGAGCGGGCGATCCACAGCACGGCCTGCGGGGTGGTGCGCTCGCCCATGCATCATCACGGTGCCGTTGCCCGATCGGCTGCACGTCGCCGCCCTCGATGTGGGCGCGGCCCCAGTCCTGGCTGATGCCGCCCAGCCAGATGGGGAATTCCTCGGCGGCGAACATCGGGTGGAACCGGTAGATGGCCTCCATGATCATGGTCTCGGGCTTGCGGGCCGGCTTGGTCATCGGGTTGAGAGTGACCCCGTCATAAATCCAGCACGACGGGTCGCGCTGGAACAGCAGGTTCGGCGGCGGCGGCAGCAGCATGCTGGTCGGGTCGGCCGACTCCCACACCAGCCCGAGGTTCTGCGCGACGTCGGCCTTGGTGATCGCACCGATCAGGAACTCCGCCACCAGCGCCGCGTCCGCGGTCTGGGCCCACTCGCGAGCCCGGTCCGCCACGATGCTGACCTCGAGCTCGTTGAGGATGTGCTCGCTGGCCCAGTCCCTGACCCCGGGCTCGGCAAGCGCCTCGGCCAGCAAACGCTCGGCGTGGTACACCTCGACGCCGCGGTCGCGCATCACCTCGCAGAACATGTCGTGCTCGGCCTTGGCCCGGGCGACCCACAGCACGTCGTCGAACAGCAGTTCCTCGGCGTTCGACGGGGTCAGGCGGGTGTGCTCCAGGGTCGGCCGGTGCACCATGACCCGGCGCAGCCTGCCCACCTCGGAGTGCACCAGCACCACGATGCCCGTGGCCACCTGCGCGATGGCGAAACTGGCCGCGCAGACGATCAGCAGCATGATCTTCATCGGGTTGGCCAGCTGCCCCCGCGCGACCACCCAGACGCTGGGCGGCGGCTCGGTCGGCAGCTCGTTGGGCCCGTACTCGGCCAGCCGCCGCGTCACCTCACCGGCGCCCAGCCCGCGATCCGCTTCGACATTCATCGTCCGGGCCGCTTCCTCCGCGGACAGGGCGTACCAGGCGGCGTGCTCGGCGGGCTGCTTGGTGGTGGTCATTGTCGGCTTCCTTAAGGACCTAGCTCGCGACCGGGACCCGCTTGGCCCGGTCCGCCCGCACCCGTTTCCACCAGAAGTCGAGAACGACGCCGAGCACGATGATGCCCAGCAACGTGGCGATCGAGGCCGGCTCGTGGATGAGGGTGGTGAACACGAACATCACCAGGACCACGCCCGCCGAGGCGATCGCGATCGCGAGGATGAAGGGGTTCGCGCCGGTCTCGGACCGGACCCGGAAGTGGGCCGCGGTGATCAGCGTGAAGATCAGCAGGGTCACGGCGCTGCCGATGGAGAGGATCGCGTCCAGCTTGAACACCACGGCCAGGATCAGGCACGCTACCGCCTCGATCAGCAGCCCGGTCGACACCCGCCCGCCGAGCTTGCGCGCCATCAGCGGCGGGAACTGCCCCGTTTCCGCCAGCCGCTCGGACAGCCCGGGGGCCGGGTACAAGCCCGCGTTCGTGGCCCCGGCCGTGGCGAACAGGGCGGTGATGCTCATCAGCCAGTAGCCCGCCCGGCCGAGCAAAACAGCCAACGGTCGACATGAACGCCAGCGCCGCGAACTTCACCACGGTAGTCCCGACCTGGGCCGACCCCATGTTCTTGACCCCGGACAGGTTGATCGCCGCCGGGATCCACAGCCCCACCAGCACCAGCAATACGGTGAGCAGCTTTTTGTGGCCGGTGTTGATGAAGTGCTCGACGTACAGGACCCAGCCGACCGCGATCGCCGCGTTGCCAGCCCACGCGGTGATCCAGTACGACCACGCGTTCGCGGACCCCAGCCGGTTGCCGAACGCCACCCGCGCGTAAGCGTACGGCCCGCCGTCAGCCGGCAGGCGCCGCGACAGGGCGGCGAACAGGAGCGCCAGCACGAGCGCACCCACGGTCGTCAGCGCCATCGACACCAGGGTGATTGGCCCGTAGAACGCCAGCGAGGTCGGCAGGTTGAAGATGCCGACACCGATGATGCTGCCCACGATCAGCGCCATCGCCGCGGTGAGACCGAATTGATGCGGACTTCCGCCCTCAGCGGGCTCGCCGGCCGCCCCGGGGATTCCCCCGGAGATGTCAACCTTATCCGTCATCGCTCACCCCTAGCCGGCCCGCGGTGACGCGTGAGCGTCGTCTGCTGGCCGCTCCCGTCCGGAGACTGCAGCCAGATCCTGTTCGGGCGGCCTGGGAGCGTCCTCACCCATCCGAGGGTGATTTCCGACCGCTTGTGGCGGCGTCGGCGGTCAGCGCAGCGTGGTCATTTCCGGCTGGTCCGAATACCTGGCCCAGTGTGTCGAAGCTGGCGGGGTGCCGGCGCCGGAGGACGCCGGCGGCGATGACCCCGAGGCCCAGCCATCCGAGCGCGGCGAAGGGCAGCAGGCCCATCAGGTCGTGAGTGCGCCGATGAAGGATTCCCCACATCGGAAACAGGAACATGACGGCGGCCGTGGCCGGGATGAGCAGGTGCCGTCCGGGCCGGAACTCGCTGCGGAACTCGGTGCGGAACGCGCGGATGACTGCGATGTTCACGGCTAGGTAGATGAGCACCACCGCTAGCCCGGCGGCTCCGGCGAGGTACCCGAACGTGCGCGGGCCGCCGAACGCGCAGGTCAGGGGCAGTCCCAGCACCAGCGTAAGGGCGACGACGCAGCCGATCGCGACGACGGGGGTACGGCGCCCGGACAGCCGGGCGAGCGGCCCCGGCAGGACCCGCTCGCGGCCCATGGCGAACAGGATCCGGACGGCGGCGTTGGCCACGGAGATGACGAAGCCCAGGCCGGTGAGCACGACCACCAGGTCGATGGCCCACAGCGCCGATGGTGACCAGTACCGGCTGGTGAGATACCCCAGCGGGCTGGGCTGCTGAGTGAAGCCTGGGATGCCGTCCCGCCCTACGCCGAACATCTCCGCGCACACGACGAGCAGGTAGAAAACGCCGGTCACGATGACGATGCCGATTATGCTGGCGGGGACGGAACGGCGGGTGTTCCTGGCCTCCTCGCCCAGCGCGGCGGCGGTCTCGAAGCCGGCGAAGGCGGTGATGCCGTAGATCATCGCGCTGGTCAGGTCGGTGAGCTGGCCGTTCGGCGAGGATGCCGGGGAGAACACCGTTACCGAGTAATGGGCGGGCCCGACCTTCACCAGGATCGTGACGGCCAGCGCCGTGATGACCGCCACTTCCCCCAGGGCCAGCACCAGATCGGCCCAGGACGAGGTGCCGATACCCAGGTAGGCGACGCCGCCGACCGCCCCCAGGATCACCACGAACAGCACCCAGGCGCCGACGGTAACATGCAGTGTGTCGGCCAGCAGCTGCGCTGCGTACGCGCTGGTCAGCGCGATGCCAGCGGGCACGTACAGGGCGTAGCCGAAGACCATCATCCAGCCGGTCAGGAAGCCTCCGGCCCGGCCCAGCCCGCGGCTGTTGTAGGTGTACAGCGATCCGGCCGACGGCAGCCGGCCAGCGAACTCCGCGATGCTGACCGCGCAGCACAAGGACGCGGCGAACGCGATGAGCACGACCAGCGGAGACGCGAACCCGGCGCGGGACACGAGAATGACCAGTCCGCCCACGACCGCGCCCGCGGGCGCGACGTTGCTCGTGCCGAACGTGATGACTCGCGCCGGCCCGACGGCCCCGCGAGCCAGCCCCCGAGTCTCTTGGCTGCTAGCGCCCATGCCGCGGCCTTTCGTGCTTTGACGCGCTGCTCGCTGGACTGTCACGTCGGGCCGCCCGCCTGTCCCGGGCCGCCTGGAACCTGACCTTGGGTGGCGTCAGCCAGCGTAACGGGCATGGTGACCGTCCCGATAGGGACGGAAGCTTTCCCAGCGACGCCAGAAGTCTCACCAGGACTGCACCGGTACCCCCGGACGTTCCCGGTGCACGGCTTTGACTCTCCAGGCTGTTCGGGCGGTCTCGGGAGCCCGCCACCCTTCCCAGGATGATTCCCGCCGCCCCTCAGAGCAGGCGCAGGTCAACGGCCCGCTCAATGGCCTCCGCACGTGACGCCACGCCGAGTTTCTGGTAAATCGACCGGAGGTGAGTCTTGACCGTATTCCGCGAAATGTAGAGCGTGGCGGCCATCTGCAGGTAGGTACTGGTCGGCAGGAGCTTCAGGATGCGCAGCTCAGCCGGGGTCAGCGGCTCGGCGAGCGGTTGTCGGGACTGGGAGCCGTCCTGCTGCGTGGCATGCACCCACAAGGCCATATCGACCAGTTGCGCCAGGAACGGGTCCGGTCGCACCTGCCCAAAATGCTCGATCAGGTAGCTCGTCACCTGGGGTGCGGTCGTGACGACGGTGTTGCGGAAGCCCTCCTGGCGGGCCGTCTGGACGGCACCGCCGAGGATGCCGGGGGCCATAGGGTCGCCACGGGCGATCGCCGCGGCGGCCAGGAGTATCTGGCGCTCCAGCGCGCGTCGCGGGGTCAGCTCGCTCAGTGGCGGTGACTGGAGGCGCTCGGCCGCGGCATGGTGATCGCCGGCGGCCAGGGCGATCCTGGCCTGCAGCAGGCTGCGGCGGGCGCCGCGCAGCCCGCTGGCCAGCTCAGCGGCCGAAGGCAAGTCACCGAGTGACATGCGGACCAGCGCCTCAGCCTCATCGGCCCGGGCCAGCAGCACCGACCTGGTCCGGCCCAGAACCGGCCGCGCCGCCTGGATGGTCGCCAGGGCTTCGCGGGCCTGCCCGCGGGCATCCCAGATCCTGGCCCGGTCGAGCAGCGCCAGGAACTCAAACAGGGGCCGCCGCCGCTCCGTTATCGAGAGCACCCGCTCGGTGAGTTGCTCGGCAGTGTCGAGGTCGTGACGCTCCAGCGCGAGGCCGGCCAGCGCACGCAGATGATCCACGGCGAAGAAATGCTGGCCGAATCCGAGCCGCCGCGCGCCTGCGGCCGCGGCTTCGGCGGCCTCGACGGCCTCGGCCAGCCGACCGGCCTCGAACCAGGCCAGCGCCAGCGCACCGGGCACCAGCACCAGCCTGGCCGACTCGGTGAGCGCGGGCATGGCCAGCGCCGCGGCTGCCTCGCGCTCAACCGCCGGGACGTCTTCCAGGCACGGATAGACGCGCAGCAGGATCAGCGGGATGGCGGTGCTCCACTCGTCGGTGAGCTGGTTCCGTTCCTGGATGGCTCGCGCGGTGAGGGCCGCGGCCACGGACTGGTTCAGGTAACCGGTCTGCGCGTAGTGGAAGGACCGCATCGTCGCGAACTGGGCCGCCAGCCTCGTCTCGGGCGAGATGGACGGCCCGGCGCGCTCCACCAGATCGAGGTAATGGCCGCCGCGAGCTGGGTCACCCGAGAGCAGGAGGTCAGTGGCCAGGGCCAGCAGCCGGTCCGGAGCCGCGGCCAGCAGCGAGGGGTCGACCCTGCTGAGATCAAGCGGGGCCGGCAGCGCCGGGTCGCGCAGGAAGTCGGGCAGGACCCGGTCCTGCAGCAAGGTCAACGCCTGGTCGGGCTGCTGCGCCGCGAGGAAGTGCCGGGCCGCCCGCCGTATGTCGCCTGCGGACTCGAACCACTCGCCGGCCCGCAGTTGCAGCTTCTGCTCGCGGGCTCGGTCCCGAGCCCGCAGCTCGGCGCGCAGCAGCCAGGCGCACCAGATGGTGGAAGCGGAAGCTGGTCCGCTCATCGTCGAGGGGCACCAGGAACAGGTTGGCGGCGTCAATGTCGCGCAGTAGCGCCGCCGTGTCCTGCCTCCCGGTGACGGCCGCGCACGCACCGGCGGTCAGCTCCCCCAGGACGGAGGTCTCGAGCATGAACCAGGCCACCTCAGGCAGCTGCTGGTCGAGGACCTCAGAGATGAAGTACTTGGCGATCGCGTGGCCGCCAATCTCTAGCACCCGCGCAGCCCGCGCCGGGTCCGCGGTGCCGCGCAGCGACAGCGCCACCATCTGCAGCACCGCGGCCCACCCCTCGCTGCGCTGGAGCAGCAGCGCCAGCTCACTGGCACCGACCTCGACGCCGAAGTTAGCCAGCAGGTCACGGCTTTCGGCCAGGGAGAAATGCAGGTCGCGGTTGCGCAGCTCGCACAGTTCTCCGGCCATCCGCAGCCGGTGCAGCCGCAGCTGCGGCTCGCTGCGGCTGGCCAGCACCAGCTGGGCGGTCTGGGCCGGCCAGCGCTCGACCAGGTCGGTCAGGTCCCCGGAGACTGCGGGCGCCGCGGCATGGAAGTCATCGACAATGATCGCCGACCCGGCGGGCAGCTCGGCGGCGTCGTTGGCGATCGACGCGATGACATCGGCCGACATGGCGCCATCCATCGCGAGCAGGTCGGTGGCATCGGCGCCGAACCCCGGGTCGATAGCCCGGAGGGCCTTGATGAACCCGCCCCAGAAGCGGACCGAATTAGCATCGGCCCTATCGCAGGACAGCCACGCAGTGGCGCCCGGCGGCCGGGCCGCCGCCCAGCTCGACAGCAGTACGCTCTTGCCCGCGCCCGCCGATCCCACCACCACGGTCAGCCGCTGGCCGGCCCCGGCTGTCAGCCGGTCATGCAGCACCGACCTATCGACCAGCGTGCTGGGCAGCGTCGTCGGCCGGAACTTCGCCAGCGCGAACCGGGCACCGCGCGAGGCACCGGCCACGGCCGGCGCGTCATCTGCCACAGTTCTCCCAGATCTCTCCCCCCGGCCACAGACCCCTCCTATAACTCAATAGGAGAAGTAGCCCGACGGGAAGGGGCCAAAGTCACTTTCGACCAGGAAATCGTCCCGGTTCACCCTGGAGTGGGTGATGGCTGTGACCCAGCCGCCGGGCACGCTGGTGGCACGTTAACAGCAGGTGAACCACAGACGGTGAGGCGTAACCCGTGCGATCGCAGACATACGAGATCACTTTCACGGGCCAGGCAGGCAGCACGCTGCGCGCGGAATTTGACGATTGCGAGGTCACTATAGGCCCGGGCACGACCACCCTCCGCGCCGAGCTGCCCGATCAGGGGGCTCTCTCCGGGCTCATGGAGCGGATTACGGGCCTGGGGCTTGAAGTGATCGACATGCACCTCGTGGCGCGGTCACCTGGTGACTAGCCCGGATCCGGCCCGGTACTGACGCTAAGACGGCGCTGTGCCCAGAACGCCGCGAGGTGCCGCAGCCTGGCCCAGTTCACTGGGGGCTTCGGCGGGGGGATGCCCGGGCGATCCCGAGGCACCCAGACGCGCAGCGCGCCGGGACGGATCGTGCACTCCACCGGCGTGGGCATCGATACCGCCTCGCCGTCGATGCCGACCGGGATCTGCGCCGCGTCAGCGGTGATTTCGATCCTCTTCGCAGTCAGCGTGCTCAGCCCGGCCGCATGCGCGCCGTGCAGCAGGCCAACGGCCTGCCGCGCAGTAGCCACCGTGACGCCCACCACGCCGAGCAGGCCGCGATCCAGCCGCGCGCGGCGGCTCAGCCCGGCGATGTCCCCGGTTCCGTACGGGTTGTTGGCCACCAGGAGCGCCTGCGGCGCCCTGATCTCCGTGCCGTCCGCCCGCGCCGTGAGCCGGGCTCCGCGGTGGCCTTGCAGCAGGTCGGGGAGCAGGTCCAGCGTGGTGTTCCGCTTATCGCCGCGGTAGGCCGGGCTCTCGACGATCTCCGCGTAGGCGCCGAACGACGCGTTGTTGACGAACGTCTGACCGCCGATCACCCCGAGGTCGACGCGCAGTTCGACGCCATCGGACAGCGCGGTCAGGCACGCCGCAGGGTCGTCGCGGTCCAGCCCGAGATCGAGGGCAAAGTGGTTACGCGTGCCGGCGGTGATGACCAGGAACGGGATCTGGTGCTCGGCGGCGACGCCGGCCACCAGGGCCTGCGTGCCGTCGCCCCCGGCCACACCCAGCAGATCGGCGCCCCTGGCCACGGCCGCACGCGCCACCGCGGCGACGTCGACCGGTTCCGGCCCGTTCATCAGGAACACCTCGGCGCCCAGATTTTCTGCCTTGCGTTTCAGGTCAAACTTCGAGACCTTCCCGCCCCCGGACTTCGGGTTCATGATCAGGAACGGGCGCCGGGCGGGCGGCCGCACCGGGCGCTCGGGCATGCGCCAGCCTGCTCCGTCGCCGGCCAGCGCCAAGCGCGCGGTCATGCCCGCGAGCAGCCACGCGGCGGCCGACACAACCGCCACCCAGAGCAGGCCGGCGAACGCGTACACGACGATCACGGCGACCGGCGCCAGGACGAAGGCCGCGAGCGCCAGCCAGCGCCGCATGCCCCGCTGGGAAAGGCAGAAAAACGCGGCCGCCAGGCTCACCGCAGCCGCTCCCATACCCACGGCCAGCATCGCGACACTCTTCAGGCCGGCGAAAACCGCCAAGATCAGCACCGCCAGGCCTGCTAGCACGAAACTCAGCCGCGCCAGCCAGCGCCGCGAGCGTGTGGCCCGCGGACTCGCCTCCGGCGTCACGGTCTCCATGGCCTATAGTCGCATGCCGACGGCTCCCGGTACCTCACCCGCGGGAGGGTGATGACGCGGACCCAGCCGCCAGGGATGCTGGCAGCACGCAGGAAACCGCTCCCGTGTCCGCTGCTGGCCGGGCTGCGCGCTCGGAAGGACAGTCACCCGCGGGAACCATGAAATGCTGCGGGAGGGGCAGGCTGGGTCCTGGCTTGTGGAGATATGATGCCGATGTTCGCAGTGGGGCGTGGGCTGAGCCTGTCGCCCTTCCGCCGCGACTGGCTGACCAGGGACATCGTAGCGGGTGTGGTGCTCACGACGCTGCTGGTCCCGCAGGGCATGGCCTATGCGGAACTGGCGGGCCTGCCGCCGATCACCGGCCTGTACACGTCGATCATGTGCCTGCTCGGGTATGCAGTGTTCGGCCCGTCACGGATCCTGGTCCTGGGGCCTGATTCCTCCCTGGGACCGATGATCGCGGCGACGATCCTGCCGCTCATCGCGGCCAACGGCGACGCCAAGCGGGCGGTCGCGCTGGCGTCGGTTCTCGCGATCATGGTCGCGGCGATCATGATCGTGGCGGCGGTCGGCAAGCTCGGCTTCATCGCTGACCTGATCTCCAAGCCGACGATGATCGGCTACATGAACGGCCTGGCGCTGACCATCCTGGTCGGGCAGCTGCCGAAGCTGTTCGGGTTCAAGGTCGAGGCCGACGGCCTGATCGGCGAGATCGCCGGGTTCGTCAGGGGCCTGGCCCACGGGGAGGCGGTGGCCGCCGCGGCCGCGGTCGGGATCGCCGGGATCGCGGTGATCCTGGTGCTGCAGCGCTGGCTGCCCAAGGTCCCGGCGGTGCTGATCATGGTAGTGCTGGCCATCGCGGCGACCACGGTCTTCAGCCTGGCCCAGCATGGCGTCAGCCTGGTCGGAGTGCTCCCTAAGGGCTTCCCGCCGCTGACGATCCCGTCCGTCCGGTTGTCCGACCTCGGGCCCCTGTTCGCCGGGGCGCTGGGGATTGCCTTGGTCTCCCTCGCCGACACGATCTCCACCGCGTCGGCGTTCGCGGCCCGCTCCGGGCAGGAGATCGACGGCAACGGCGAGATGATCGGCATCGGCGCAGCGAACCTGGTGGCCGGGCTGTTCCAGGGTTTCCCGGTGAGCACCAGCGGGTCGCGGACCGCGGTGGCAGAACGGTCAGGCGCGAAGACCCAGATCACCGGGGTCACCGGGGCGGTCCTGATCATTCTCATGATCGTGCTCGTCCCGGGCTTGTTCCGTAACCTGCCGCAGCCGGCCCTGGCTGCGGTGGTGATCACCGCGTCGCTGTCCCTGGCCGACGTCCCGGGCACGATGCGGCTGTGGCGGCAGCGCAAGGCGGAGTGCCTGCTGTCGCTCGCAGCCTTCGGCGGTGTTGCCCTGCTTGGCGTGCTGCCCGGGATCGCGATCGCGGTCGGCCTGTCGATCCTCAACGTCTTCCGGCGGGCGTGGTGGCCGCACGACACCGAGCTCGGGCGCGTGGCAGGGCTGGAGGGTTTCCACGACACGCACCTGCACCCGGAGGCCTGGCACCTGCCCGGCCTGGTGATCTACCGGTTCGACGCACCGCTGTTCTTCGCCAACGCCAAGACGTTCCGCGACGAGGTCCGGCGGCTAGCCCGGGCCGATCCGCCGCCCACCTGGATCCTGATCGCGGCCGAGCCGGTGACCGACGTGGACACGACCGCGTCCGACGTGCTGGAGGACCTCGACGAAGCCCTGAACGCCCAGGGCATCAGCCTGGTATTCGCCGAGCTCAAGGACCCGGTACGGACCAAGATCGAGCGCTACGGGCTAACCCGCACGATCGACCCGCGCCACTTCTTCCCGACCATCGCCGCCGCCGTCGCTGCGTTCCGTGACGAAACCGGCGCCCAATGGACCGCCCGGCCAGCCCGAAGCCGACCGGGGGGGCCCAGGGCAGGCGGCCGCCGGAACCGGCCCGCAGAGCGACATGCCCGCATCACCACCAGCCGACTAGGGAACCGACCTACCGCGAAACCGGCGTCGACTTGGCCATAGGCCTGCTGCCGGTGGCCGACGGCTGGGCGCAGCGGATGCTAGCCGAGCCGCGGCTCGGGCTGCCATGCTGGTCGGCGCGCTGGTCCGCGGTTATCCGGCTGTTGGTGAAGGTCCGCGGGGGCGGGGCGCTGGAGCTGAAGGCATACCGGGGCAGCCCGGAATCCTCAAGGTGGCTGGCCGCGCCCGCGGGCACCTGGAGTCCTGGGGAAAGTAGTCCTTTCCCTGTCACCCACTCCGCCGCGACAGCGGTGACCCGGTCGGCTGGCAGCCAGTAGGCAAGAGGCAGCGGATCATCTGGTTCTCGCTGGCCAATGGGCCGGTCGTGGCACCGCCGCGAGGCTGAGCGGCGGGCCGGGGTTGCGAGGTGGAGATCACCGAGGTCCGCGGGGGCGGCCAGGACTGGTGATCCCTGGGCTTGGAGGTGACCGGCCCCGCCGATCTGCTTCGCAGCGTGCTTAAGGCCACCGCCGCGCTCGTGATCGCCGGGGCCATGCCCAGCGGCGCGGAACCCGGCCCGGATGAGTCCGTGTCTTATATGCAGTGGCTGTGCTAGCGGCCGAGCACCTGCGACGCCGACGCCTGACGACGCCCCTCTGCCGGGCCGACTAATGTTAGCGGCCACATTGTTGTGCATAGACCACTGCTCGGCGGGGAGGTCGTGCGAGGGCTGGTTCGATAGGAGGCAGCCCACAAAGGCACTCCAATTCTGGGAGCAGGATCGGGAGCACCGAGGTGCCGCCCGGTGCGGTCAGCCGGAGCCAAGCAATGCCTCCACACCGCGCAGCGAGGCATCGCCTGGCAGATGCCGTCAGTGCGCGGAAGCGCTGACCCGGATGCCCGCGAGCCGTCAGATCAGCGGCAACGGCAGCAGACGTTGCCTGGCGGATTCCTGGATGACATCGTGCGGGCATGGTGATGCAGCCACGTGCAGCCCGCCCGCTCGGGCGATTTAACCGGCCCCGGCGCCGGCTGCGGGCCGGTCTTGTGCAGCTGCTGTGCACGCTGGTTGGGCTGGTGCTTGGCCTGCTGCTGCCCCGGATCACCGCCGCGCCGACTGTCGCCAGCACCCGGGTGACGGAAACGCTGGTCGCGGTGGGCTTCGGCGTCCTGGGGCTGGTGAGCATCATCTTCTCGCTGCTTTTCCTGGTCTTGCAATGGGCCTTCAGCAGCTTGTCGCCCCGGCTGAACCTGTTCCGTGACGACCCGATCGTGTGGCGGACGTTTGGGCTGGCTATTGGGGTGTTCGTGTTCTCAGTCACCTCTGCCCTGGCCATCGGCGACCAGCCGGACGTGTCGGTGATCGTGCCGGCCGCGGAGGTGGTGGCGATGCTTGCCTCCCTCGCCTTGATCCGGAGCCTGCAGGTGAAAGCATTTGCCTCAATTCAGCTGGCGCCCACGCTGGCGGCCATCGCGGACCAGGGCCACGGCATCCTTGATGACCTGTACCACCGGCCGTTCCCGGCAGACCGGCAGCCGGCTGCCCCATTGCCGCCGCTGCGCAGGGTGGTCAGTTGGCCGCACCGCCAGGTGACCTTGCAGCAACTCGACATAGCCCGGCTGCTGCGTGCCGCTGGCGGCGCTGTGATCGTATTGCGGGCTGGTATAGGTGACACGCTTCAGCAAGGGGCTCCGGTCGCTGCTCTGCACGGTGGCGAGGTGGCCGACGCGGCGGTACTCGGCGGGCTGGTGACCGGGCAGGAGCGCACCTTCGACCAGGATCCGCTGTTCGCGTTCCGCCTGCTGGCCGACATTGGTCTGCGGGCGCTGTCGCCGGCGGTGAACGACCCGGCGACTGCCGTTCAGGTGCTGGACACGATGGAGAGCCTTCTCCAGCCCCTGGCATCACGTGATCTGGACATGGCCGATGTAGTCGATGGCGCCAGGGCTGTCCGGGTGGTACTGGCACTTCCATCCTGGGATGACTACTTGCGTACCGGCCTGGACGATCTCATCGAGTCAGCATCTCGGTCTCCCATGGTGTTGCTGCGGGTACGGGTATTGCTCGCCAGCCTGCTGAACGCCGCGCCGTCGGCGCGCCAGCCGCAGATCGCCCGGCGGCTCCATCGCGCCGAAGAGCTCGGGCTCGGCAACTTCCCAGCGATCTGGCATGCTGCGAGCGGCGGGGATCCCGGCTGACTCAGTAGTCGACCGGTTCATGAGAAGACCGAGACTCAGGCTCTGGGTAGGATGCGCGATAACGCCGAATTTCGCCGGAAATCAGTTACGTCATCGGGCGCTGACCTTGGCGGTCGTCGATGATTTCCGTCGCGACCGCAAACGGGGTGTGGTGGCTGAGGAGGCCGGCATGGCCAACCTGGAGAAGGTCGACCACATCGTCGTCTTGATGCTCGAGAACCGCTCGTTTGATCACATGCTCGGGTACCTGTCGCTTGACGGTGGCCGCGGCGATGTCGACGGTTTGCGGGGGGAGTTCGCCAACGAGCACGACGGGCGCAGCTATCCCGTCCACCATCTCGGCAGCACGGCGATCGCCGATGATCCCGATCACTCCGCCAGCTCGGTCGACCTGCAGGCCGGCGGCGGCGCGATGAACGGCTTCGTCGCGAGCTTCGCCGATACGCTCGCGCGCCGCGGTGTCCGGGATGGGGATCCGGGCCGGGTGATGGGTTACTACAACGCCGCCGATGTCCCGGTCTACGATCACCTGGCGCGCGAGTTCGCGGTGTGCGATCGGTGGTTCAGCTCGGTTCCCGGCGCGACCTGGCCCAACCGCCTGTACGCGATCTGCGGCCGCGCCGCGGGCAGCCGCGATGACCTGCCGCACAACCTTCCCCCGCTGTACGACCAGCCGTCGTTTGTGCGGCATCTGGACGCCCACGGCATCTCGTGGCGCTGGTATTCGTTCGAAGCGGCGGGCACCTTGCGTTTCGCCGACGCCCACTATGCGCTCGGCCATCACGACAGGTTCGCGTTCTTCAGCAGGACCAAAATGAACTGGAAAACCAGGCTCGAGAGGGTCGACGCTGATGCGGCGAGCTTTCTCGAGGACGCCGCCCGGGGCACGCTGCCGTCGGTTGCCTGGATCGATCCGAACTTCAGCAACTTCAACCCCGTCGGCTTCCAGCCCAATGACGACCATGCACCGGCGGACATCAAGGATGGCCAGGAGCTGGTGCTTGCCGTCTACCATGCGCTGGCCGCCAGCCCGCAGTGGGAGAAAACGCTGCTGGTCATCTCCTATGACGAGCATGGCGGCTTCTTCGATCACGTCGCGCCGCCCGGCGCGCCAGACGACGACCCGCAGGTGTTCGGCCGCTACGGCATGCGGGTTCCGGCGCTGGTCGTCTCGCCGTGGGTCGAGCCACGCTCGATATCACATACGGTCTTGGATCACACGTCGATTATCAAGACGATCCTGCTGCGGTTCTGCCCCGAAGCGCTCAACGACCCCGAGTGGCATCACGGGCTGCTCGCGCGGGTCACGAGCGCCGGGCACCCGTGCTACCTCGGAGCGCGGGTGGCGCACGCCCATGATCTGGGGGAGCTGCTCACCCGCACCGTGCCACGGCCAGCTCCGGCCCGGTACGCACTGATCCACGACGCCGCGGCGCGCGCGGCAACCAGAACGCGAGGCGAGCCAATCGACGGGGACCCCCTCGTCCTCCACCCAGCGACCGATCTCCAGATCCGCATCGCCGCAGCGACGCGCGAGCTGAGAAGACGAGGGCACCCGGCAGACCGGCCGTAGGTCCACCTTCGGAGCGTCCTGGTCATCCGAGCGGTCGCTGGCTCACGGCCGAGGAGCCAACTACGGGAGCCAATGCCTCAGACTTCCCCTCACGATGTCTTGTGCATCGGCTGCGCGGCATGGCTGCGCAAGCGCAGCCTGCCCATCGTTCACAAGATCCATTCGCCGTTTGGTGGCGGCTAACCCCAGTCGCTTGCACGGGGACTGATCCGGCCAGGACCAACACAGCCCGCTGCGTGCCTGTGAGTGTGGTCTTGCAGGTATCGGCCGTCTTTTAGGGCGGGTCCTGCCAGGTTGGTGGCTGGTGGTGCCGGGTGACTCTCTGCGTGCCTGACCGCCTGGCGGCGTGTCTTGGATCGGACATGTCCCCGGTGCTGCCAGCACCGGCCTGGCTACCCTCGCTGGCCTGATCAGGAGCTTGTCCGGCCCTCGTGCCGTGACCCATCACAGGATTGCCGCGGGAGTTTCCCTCCAGGCCGGTGCCGCCGTTCCAGCATGGCCGATGGAAGGAGAGACCGTCATGGGCATTTGCCAGGACACCGGCCTGGTCGTGGGGGCCTGGCACTCACCGCGACACCCATACCGCCGCGGTCTGCGACTGCCGGGGACATGCCGTGGCCGGGCTGCGGGTCACCGCCGACCCTGATGGCTATGCCGCCGTACTGGCCTGGGCCCGGCAGTCGGCAGGAGATGCCGGGCTGCGGTGGGCTGCGGAAGGCACTCGCCACTACGGGCTGGGCCTGGCCCGGCACCTGGCCGCGGCGGGCGGGCACGTGGAGGAGACCGGCAGCAGCCGCCATGCGGGTAAGCGCCGCAACGGCAAGAGTGATGCGATCGATGCCGTCCGCGCCGCCCGCGAGCTGCTGGCCCGGCCCGCGCCCGCGCAGATGCGCAGCGGGCGGGGACCGCGAGGCGCTGCGGCTGCTGATGTGCGACCGGGACAACGCGGTGGCCTCGGCCAAGACCGCGCGCACCGTCTTGGCCCCGGTGATCGTCACCGCCCCGGCCAGCCTGCGCGAGCAGCTGCGGCAGATCCCGCGTGACCGGCGCGCCAGCGTCTGCGCCGCACTGGCCTGCCCGCCCGGCGCGGACCGGCAGACCCGGGTGCTGCACCAGACCCTGGCCCGCCTCGGCCAGCGCGTCATCATGCTCGCAAAGACCGCCGCCGACCTGGAAAAGCAGATCACCGCCATCGCCGAGGACATGACACCCGGCCTGGCCGCCGCCGAGCCCGGCCTCGGCGCGCTTACCGCCGCGCAGATCCTGCTGTCCTGGTCGCAGCCGGGCGGATCCGCAATGAGGCCGCATTCGCCATGCTGCCGGGCACCGCACCGGTTCCGGTGTCCTCAGGCCGCACCGACCGCCACCGCCCCAACCGGCCCGGCGACCGCCAGCTCAACCGCGCCCTGCAGGTCATCGCCGTCAGCCGGATGCGCAACCCGCCGCCCGGCGGGGTGCGGGGCGGACCGGCCGGCGGCAGTGCCCCGCCCGTAGGCTTCCCAGCCGGAAGGGCGGGCTGGCTGCGCCCCACCGCCAGGCAGCAGCCCCGCCGGTCCCGCCAGGCTCCCGGCGCTCGTCCATCCCGCCGCTCTTTCGGACCCTTCCGCGATGACTTCGCGTTCCCACGCGCCGCTCGCAGGGCCGGGCCGGCCTTGGTCCGGCTGGCGCGCCCGGAGGGCGCGCGCTGAGTAGGCCCGGGGCGCGGTGCCGGGATTGCTCCCGGTCCGTTTCCCCGGACCTCTCGCCGAACCCGCCGTGCGCCTCTCGACGCAACGGGCTCTCCACGGTGTCTGCCGTCAGGTGGGTTGCACGACCCAGGGGCTGGGGATCTTGCTGCCGCGGTAGCGATACCGGACGATCGGGATCGCGGCGATCCGCTTGAGCTCGATCTCGCCCGCTGTGACCGGCAGCCACGTCCCGGTGGGGGTGGTGAACCGGCGGCGGACGTCCTTCCATCTCCAGTGGTGCCGTTCGCACAGCATGCGGATCACCCTTCGCCATGTGAAGTTGTCCAGCATGTCGAAGACGCGCTGTGCGATGGCGTGCCTGAAGTAGCTGGCCCACCCGTGCAGGACCATGTTGATCATGGTCAGCACGTATCCGAGGTCTTGCTGCTATGTCTTGTGCGTGAGCGCGCGGATCTTCGCCTTCACCGCCCGGACGCTCCGGTCGGCGATGAAGGTGTAGACGTACCACTTGCTCGTGCCCCTCCTGCGCCCCGAGCGCGACTCGAACGCGCGACCTACTGCTTAGGAGGCAGTTGCTCTATCCGCTGAGCTATCGGGGCCAGCCTGAGCCCTGCCAGGCAGAGCCGGTATAAGCCTAACCGCTTCGGTGCCCGGCTACGGCCTGCGCCGTCGAGCAGATGGCGGGGCCAGGACCCGTATGGTGAGAGCACCCCGGGGGCGGCAACAGCGCCGAGGGGACTGCCGCGCGCGGTCGCGCTGGCCCCAGGACGGGTCAACGTGGAGCACGAGCTCGACCAGCTCGCGGGAGCGGCGGCTGGTAAAGATCGAGCACGGCGATCATGACTGACCGCGCTCCGCGCTCCGCGCCGCATGATCACGGTAACTGGCCAGCTCCAGCTGCGGGCGGATTACCACGATCGCCGAAGCCGGCCAGCCGGCGTGGCCGGGACCGGCGTGGCGTCGTCGCCAGCGGACGCGGGATCAGGTCACCCTGCAGCCCCGGCTCAGGGCAGCTGCAGCGGCAGGCTGAGGCCGTCGAGCGCGTGCGGGCACGGGCAGGCGCGGTCCTCGGGCAGGGAGGCGACGAGCTGCATCATCAGCTCGCGCAGCCGGGCGACGTTGGCCGCGAACACGCGGAACACCTCGGCCTGGCTGACGCCCTCGCCCTCCTCCACGCCAGCATCAGTGTCGGTGACCAGCGCGATCGTGGTGTAGCACAGCGCCAGCTCGCGGGCCAGCACGGCCTCCGGGTAGGCGGTCATGCCGATCAGCGTCCAGCCCTGGGCGGCGTACCACTGTGATTCGGCCCGGGTGGAGAACCGCGGTCCGTCGATGACGACCAGCGTGCCGGAAGCGGCGGGCACCCAGCCCGCGGCGCAGGCGGCCTGCACCGCGTGCTTGCGGCCGGCCGGGCAGAACGGGTCGGCGAACTGGACGTGTACCGCCGCGCCCTCGTCGTAGCACGTGGCGGCCCTGGACCGGGTCCGGTCCACGAGCTGGTCGGGAACCACCAGCGTGCCCGGCCCATAGGACGCCGTCAGCGAGCCGACAGCGCTCGGCGCGAGCACCTGGCGGACGCCGACCGAGCGCAGCGCCCATAGGTTGGCCCGGTAAGGGATGCGGTGCGGCGGGAATCGATGATCACGGCCGTGCCGGGGCACGAACGCCACCCGCCGCCCGGCAACCTCGCCGATCGTCAGCGGATCGCTGGGCGGCCCGAACGGAGTCTCGACCTTCACCTCATCGGCGTGGTCAAGGAAGTCATAGAAGCCCGAGCCGCCGATGACGCCGATGCTCGCCAGGGCGCTCTCGCTCACCGCAGGTCAGGCGACCTTCGAGCCCGGCGACGGCTTGGAGCTGGCGCCGGATTTCGCGGCCGGCGACGACCCGTTGGACGAGGACGGTGAATCACCGGATGAGGATGACCCGGCCGCGGCGCCGGTCTTCTTGTCCGCCTTGTCCCCGGCCGGCTTCTCCCCGGCCGCGGAGTCGCCGGATCCGCTCTTGGCGGCACCAGAGTCCGCGTCCGCCTGGGACTTACCGTTCGATCCGTTCGCCCCGGCGCGGCTGTCGGTGCGGTAGAAGCCCGATCCCTTGAAGACAATGCCGACGGGCGAGAAGACCTTGCGGAGCCTGCCGCCGCAGACCGTGCACACGGTCAGCGGGTCGTCGCTGAACTTCTGCACGACCTCGGAGCGCTCTCCGCACTCGGTGCACGCGTACTGATACGTCGGCACGGGATCCTCCCTCTGGTGGCGTTAGCACTCGCCGCGGTCAACTGCTAAATGGTAGCAACGGCTAGGCCAGCCTGGTGATTCCTTCTCCCGGCTGCACCACGGCGCGGACCGGCTGGTCATGCGGGCCGCAGGGCACGGCGTCGAGCAGCTCGCCCTCATACAGCAGCGCGATCGTCAGCACGGTGCCGCCGACCCGGGCTAGGGCGCGGTCGTAGGAGCCGCCGCCGCGGCCGAGCCGGCCGCCGCGCCGGTCGGCGGCGAGCGCAGGCACGATCACCAGATCAGCGCTGCGGATCGCGGTCACGCCGCGCGGCGGCTCGGTGGGCTCGGCGAGACCGCGCGGCCCGTCCGCCAGCGAGCCCGGGCCCTCGTAGGAGGCCCAGTCGAGGTCGCCATCGGGCTGCAGCAGCGGCAGCAGCACGTAGCAGCCCCGCTTCCACAGGGCGAAGATCAGGCCGCGGGTGTCCGGCTCGGTACCGATGGAGGCGTACGCGGCCACGGTCCCGGCCATCTGGATCTCGGGCAGCTCAAGGACCGCGTCCCGCAGCAGCCGTGCCGCGCCGGCCCGCCCGGCAGCCGGCTGCCCGGCCCGCGCCGCGACCATCCGCCGGCGTAGCGCGGTTTTTTGTGCAGCCAGTGCGGCGGATGAGCCTTCCGGGACGATGCCGTGCACGTTGCCTCCCGCGCAGTGACTAAGGTTCTTATCCATGGCCGAATCACTTGCTGTCACTAAAGCTGTCGTCCCCGCTGCGGGCCTCGGAACGAGGTTCCTGCCGGTCACCAAGGCGACGCCCAAGGAAATGCTGCCGATTATCGACCGGCCGACGATCCAGTATGTCGTCGAGGAAGCCGTCGCGGCCGGGATGAACGATGTGCTGCTGATCACCGGGCGCGGCAAGCGGTCGGTGGAGGACTACTTCGACCGCAACGACGAGCTCGAGCGGGCGCTGTCCGCCAAGGGCGATGAGGACGGACTGGCCGAGATCCAGGCGTCCAGCGAGCTGGCCGCGGTCCACTACGTACGCCAGGGCGAGGCCAAGGGCCTCGGCCACGCGGTTCTGTGCGCGGCCGAGCACGTCGGCGACGACCCGTTTGCCGTGCTGCTCGGCGACGACTTCATCGACCGCCGGGACCCGCTGCTGACCCGCATGATCGAGGTCAGGCAGCGGTTCGGCGGCAGCGTCGTCGCGCTGATGGAGGTCGAGCCGGATCAGGTGTCGGCCTACGGCTCCGTGGCGATGAAGCCGACCGAGGACAAGGACGTCGTGGTAGTGACCGACCTGGTCGAGAAGCCCGAGCCGGGCGAGGCGCCGTCCAACTGGATCGTGATCGGGCGGTACGTCTGCGACCCCGCAGTGTTCGGCGTACTGCGCGACACCCAGCCAGGCCGCGGCGGCGAGATCCAGCTCACCGACGCGCTCAAGACGCTGGCGCGGGCCGACCGCGGCTCGGCGGCTGACGGCGGGGGGGTGCACGGCGTGCTGTTCCGCGGCCGCCGCTACGACACCGGCAACAAGCTGGACTACCTGCGCACCACCATCCAGTTCGCATGCGAGCGGCCGGACATCGCGCCGGAGTTCGTGCCCTGGCTGCGCCGCTACCTGGACAGCCTCTAGGCCAGGCAGGCGCGAACCGGGCCATGGACTCCGTCGACACCTACCTCGCCGAGATCGGCTCGTCGATCTCGGCGCTGCCGCCGCGCCAGCTGAGCCTCGCCGACGCGGACGGCGCGGTCCTGGCCGGGGACGTCACCGCGCGGTATCCGCTGCCGCCGTTCGACAACTCCGCCATGGACGGCTACGCCGTGCGGGCCGCCGACACCGCAGGCACGACAGCGGAAGCTCCGGTGCTGCTGCCCGTGGCCGCTGAGGTCGCGGCCGGCGACACCACCCGGCGGGCACTCGCCGCGGGCACCGCCATCAAGATCATGACCGGTGCGATGCTGCCGGACGGCGCGGACGCTGTCGTGCCGGTTGAGGCGACCGACGGCGGGACACGGCAGGTGGCCATCAGCGCTCCAGCTGCGCCAGACGACGCGGTCCGGCGCAGCGGCGGCGACGCCAGTCCGGGTGACTTGCTGCTGGCCGCCGGGACCCGGATCGGCCCGGTTCAGCTGGGCCTGCTCGCCGCGGCCGGACACGGCAGCGTGCTGGCGCGGCCGCGGCCGCGGGCCACCGTTATCTCTACCGGCAACGAGCTCGCCGAGCCCGGCGCGCCGCTGGTTCCCGGCCAGATCTGGGAGTCCAACAGCTGGATGCTCGCCGCCGCGGCCCGCCAGGCCGGCTGCGATGCGCGCCGCCTGGCCAGCGTCGCGGACGACTCCCCGGCCGTCCTGACGGCCGTCGAGCAGGCCGCTACCGAGTCCGACCTGCTGATCACCACGGGCGGGGTGAGCATGGGCGGCGAGCACGACGTGGTGAAGGCCGCGCTGTCGCAGCTCGGCACGGTCAGCTTCCGCAAGGTCGCCATGCAGCCGGGCATGCCGCAGGGGTTTGGCCTGATCGGCGAGGCCCGGGTGCCGATTTTCACGCTGCCGGGCAACCCCGTATCCGCATTTGTCGCGTTCTGGCTGTTCGTGGTGCCCGCGGTCGGCCTTTTGCAAGATATTTCCGCAAAACGGCGCGCGCCGGTGCGTGCCGTCCTCACCGCGCCGCTGCGCTCGCCGCCGGCCAAGCGATCGTTCCTGCGGGCCGTTCTCGATCCCGAGGCCGGGACCGTCGCGCCGGTGTCCGGCCAGGCGTCGCATCAGCTCGCGGCGCTGGCCCGGGCCAATGCGCTCATCGTCGTGCCGGAGCAGACGACCGAGCTGGAGCCCGGCAGCAGCGTCGACGTGTTCGAGCTGCCATGACCGCCGCATCTGAGCAGGCGAGTGCCGGCCCGGGGCTGACTCACCTGGACGCCGCCGGGCAGGCCCGGATGGTGGACGTGTCCGGCAAGGACGTCACCGCCCGGACCGCGATCGCCTCGGGCAAGGTGCTGCTGTCCGCCGCCGCCGTGGCTGCGCTGCGGTCGGGCACCGTGCCCAAGGGCGACGCGATCGCAGTGGCCCGCATCGCCGCCATCCAGGCAGCCAAGAAGACGCCGGAGCTGATCCCGCTGTGTCATCCGATCGGGCTGCACGGGGTCAGCGTCGATGTGGGCGTGGCCGACGACGGCGCGGTGATCACCGCGACCGCGCGGACCGCGGACCGGACCGGGGTGGAGATGGAGGCGCTGACCGCGGTGGCAGTCGGCGCGCTGGCCCTGATTGACATGATCAAGGCCGTGGACCCGGCCGCCGTGATCACCGACGTGCGGGTCGAGGAGAAGACCGGCGGCAAGTCGGGAACCTGGCGCCGGTCATGATCCGGGCGCTGGCGATCACGATCTCCAACCGGGCCGCGGCCGGTGTCTACGCCGATACCTCGGGCCCGGTGCTGGCCAGGCTGCTGCAGGAGGCGGGCTGCGCGGTCGACGGCCCGATGGTGATCCCGGACGGCAGCGTGGTCGCCGAGGCGCTGCGCGACGCCGTCGCGGGCGGTTACGACCTGGTCGTCACCACCGGCGGAACCGGCCTGACTCCCGGCGACCAGACCCCGGAGATGACCAGGATGGTCATCGACCGGGAGGTGCCCGGCATCGCCGAGGCGATCCGTGCCGCCGGGGCGGCCAGGGTGCCTGCCGCGATCTTGTCCCGCGGGCTGGCCGGCATGGCAGACACCACCCTGATCGTGAACCTGCCGGGCTCATCCGGCGGGGTGCGCGACGGCATGACGGTGCTGTCCGGGGTGCTGGCGCACGCGGTCGATCAGGTGCACGGCGGCGACCACCCGCGGTCCGCGGGCGGCTGACCGCCTGTCCCCGGTGGCCGCTGCCGGACGGCACTCCCGGCAGCTGGGGGCGCCGGCCCCGGGAAACAGGCGATTTCCATGCGATTTCACGGGGTGAAGATGGCGCCGGGCCGGGCCGCCGAGCCATGATGGTGCGGTGACGCGCATGCACGGCTGGCCGGTCGTCCTCACCGAACCGGTGCTCCTGGACGAGCCAGTGACCTTGCGCCCGGTGAAGTCGAAGGACGCGGCGGAGTGGCGCGACACCCGGGTGCGCAATTCCGCCTGGCTGCGGCCCTGGGAGCCGACCAACCCCGAGACGCCGCTGTACCGCTCCAGCCTCGGCCCGTACGTGGCGATGGCGCGGACAATGCGCCGGGAAGCCCGCCAGGGCCTCACGCTGCCGTGGGTGGTCACTTACGGCGGCCGGTTCGCCGGCCAGCTGACCGTGGGCAGCATCGTCTGGGGCTCGGCCCGGTCCGCGCAGGTTGGCTACTGGATCGACGCAGGCCTACGCCGGCCGCGGAGTCATCCCCACTGCGCTGGCCATGGCCGTCGACCACTGCTTCTTCGTGGTCGGCCTGCACCGCATCGAGGCCACGATCCGGCCGGAGAACCAGGCCAGCCGCCGGGTAGTGGAGAAGCTCGGCTTCCGCGAGGAAGGCATCCGCCGCCGCAGCCTGCACATCGACAGGGCCTGGCGCGATCACCTGTGCTACGCGCTAACTCTGGAAGACGTGCAGACCGGCTTGCTGCCGCAGTGGCGCAGCACGCTCACCGCGTCGCGATCCCGGCTCGGCTAGGACCGGCAGTCCCGGCTCGCGGAAGGGATCCGGCAGCCGGCAGGCCGTCCGGGAACTAGCGGGGCGCGGCGGCTCAGCACGCGATCTTGCGACACACCGGGCGCTATGCTCGCCAGGCCCGGCCCTGGGCCTTACCGTGCGTCACGTGAGCACGCCTGTTTTTGCGGACGGCCGTCGGCGGCGCCTGCGGTCCGGCCGTCCCGTGCGCGCGCTCGGGGCAGCGCCGTGAGCAGCGCGGTGCTGTACCTCGCGATCGTGGCGATCTGGGCGATCTTCTTGATCCCGCGCTGGATCCGCAGGTCGCATCCCACCCTCCAGGCCGAGGGCGGCCCGGCGGAGGCGACCGATGACGCGGCGCCGGATGGGCCCGCAGAGGTGGAATTCGTCGACGAGACCGAGCCGGTGCTGGCGGCCGAGGCCGATTACCCGATCGATGACGGCTACCCGGCTGATGACGGCTACCCGGGCGCGGACGACGAGATGCCCTACCAAGCTCCCCCGCGGCCCGGGAGAGGCCGTCTCGGCTCCTGGCGCGGGTTGCGCCGCCGGGACCGGGCGGCAGCGAAGGAACGGCCGGCGGCGGCAACGCGGCCGCCGCTGAGCCGGTCTCAGGCCCTGCGGGCCCGGCGCCGGATGCTGACCACGCTGCTGATGCTGATGGCCGTCGCGGCCGGGTGCTATGCCGCGAAGCTGGCCCCCTGGTGGGTGTGCGTCCCGCCAGCGGGAATGCTCGGCATGTATCTACTCCTTCTCCGCGAGGCCGCCCTCGCTGACGCCGAGCAAGCGCGCTGGCGGGCGGAGGAATCCGCCCTGCGGGTTCGGGCCGCCCGCCAGCGCGCCCGCCAGGAATGGGCCGAGCGCGCCGCCCAGCCCATTGCCGAGCCGAGCGCGGAGATCATCGACATCTCCGGCCGGGTCGGCGATGACCAGTTCTACGACCAGTACGCCGACCCGCCGGCCCGGGCGATCGGCAACTGACCGGGCCAGCCGACGTCCGCCGAGCCGTCAGTGCGGAGCGAGAGCCCGCAGAGATTTGCTACGCTGGCTGCCGGTCCTGGGGCTGTGGCGCAGTCCGGTAGCGCACCTCGTTCGCATCGAGGGGGTCAGGGGTTCAAATCCCCTCAGCTCCACCCGTGAAATCGCAGGTCAGCACGCTGACCTGCGATTTTTGTTACGCCCATTCTCCGGTCGGTGTCCGACTCTGGGAGCCAGATGGGAGCCGATCTTGCTGCGCGAGCCCAGTTGATGCTGGACATCTTGATCAGGTTGATCTGCTCCCCACGCGCCTAAGTCCGCGTAGGACTGGGCTTCACAGGCTTGATTCTTTTCGTCACAGTGTGTCGTAGGAGCCTGCCCCCGTGTGCGGCAAGGCGGTCACGTCCCGCTGCCGTACTCGGCCGAGCACGGTCAGCCTCAGGTTCCCGGTGAGCAGTTAAGATCGCCGTCGTGAAGCGCGCGATCGACGTCGGGCTGTTCGGTGAGCTGGCCGACCCGCGGGTGGCTGCCCGCCTGGCTGCCCGGGCCGAGGAGCGGGGCTGGGACGGCTTTTTTGTCTGGGATCACATTGCCTACCGCGCGCCGGTGCGGGCGGTGGCCGACCCGTGGGTGGCGCTGGCCGCAGTGGCCTGCGTCACGTCCCGGGTTCGGATCGGCGCGCTGGTTACCCCGCTTTCGCGCCGCCGGGTGCACAAGGTGGCCAGGGAAACGGCCACGCTGGACCTGCTCAGCTCCGGCCGGCTCATTTTCGGGGCCGGGCTCGGCAGCGCGCGCAACAACGAGCTGGAGCCGTTCGGGGAGGTGACCGACCCGCGCGAGCGTGCCCGGTTGCTCGATCACGGCCTGGACGCCCTGGCCAGGTACTGGGCTGGGGAGTTCGAGCCGACCCCGGTGCAGCGGCCCAGGCCCCCGGTGTGGGTGGCCGGGGAGTGGCCGAACCGGCGGCCGGTGCGCCGGGCGCTGCGCTGGGACGGCCTGTTCACCATCGGCCTGCCCGGCCCCGAGGCGCTGGCCGAACTGGCCGTCGAGATCCGCGACGCCCGGCCTGGTGGCGGCCCATTCGACCTGATCACCGAGCTTCCCCCGGACACCGACCTCGGGCCATGGGAGCGGGCCGGCCTGACCTGGGCGGTCACCTTCCTCGGCCTCCAGCCCACCGAGGCGGGGATCCGGGCCGTGATCGACGCCGGCCCGGGCTGACCGGCCGCCCCCGCCGGTATGGACTTGGTTGAAGCGCGCAGCACCGCCGCTCTGCATCATCTGGGCCAGGGCTGGTTGGCGGCTGTCGCTGCGCAAAACAGGCGGTTCTGTCCGCCTACCCCCGGCTTGGGCGTCCACAGGGCGTCGACTGCGGACGGGCTCAGTCACGATCTGACTGCTGCTGTCACGAGCATCGGCAAAGAAGGGTGTTGCAGAGAACCCTGCCGCCTGGCGCTGCGGAAGGAGCCCCGCAGGCGTCTTTGCGATGTGCCGTATAGGGCACCCATGCGGGAATCTTTACCGGGCAGGACATTACGGGACGGCAGGCCGGAGCAGGGATCACCACGGTGCCGGGAGGCCTCCTGCCCGACGTGGCGGATGGTGTTCACATCACCCGTCTCGAGGGCGTCGCGGAGGAGGTGCGACGTGTCAGCCTCGCGCGGCTTCCCGGACGCCGGAGCGAAGCGGCACTTGCGTCTCAGGCATCCTCCGAAACGTCGCCGGACAGCTGCTTCGATCCTGATGTGGCGAGCTCGAGGCCTTCTCTACATGCCGGGCCCGCCAGCGGTTTCCGACTCGTCGGGGCGGTTCCCGGGGATCCGCTTACGGGACGGGATTGACCACTGCCTCATGGCCCCCGTGCGCCGGATCCGTCTACCACGCGACGTCCCCGGCGGCACTGCGAAGCCAGTTAACGGCCCGGTGACGGGGACCGGACTGACACTCGATCGCCTTGCAGGGCGAGCGCGGCGTGGCCCTCGGCCAGGTCGGTGCGTCGCCTCCTGTTGAGCTGTGCGGTCAGGTACTGCGGCGGCGGCGCAGGAATGGGTCGGTGAGAGCGTCGGTGCGGTAGGTGTTGCCGTCGTCGGCGATCGCCTGTCCTGGTGCGACGATCTCGTCGATCCGGTCGAGGATGTCTGCGCTCAGGCGCACCTCGGTCGCTCCGAGCTGGCTCTCGAGCTGGTCCATGGTCCTGGGGCCGATGATCGGCGCAGTGACGGCGGGGTGCTGCATGACGAACGCTAGCGCCAGATGCACCAGCGACAGGCCGCTCTGCTCGGCGAGCACGGCGAGGTCCTCGACCGCGTCGAGCTTGGCCTGGTTCGCGGGCTTGGACAGGTCGAACCGGTCGGGCATCATCTTCGCTCGGTTGGTCGCTGGCGCGTCCTGTCCCTTGCGGAACCGGCCGCTCAGCCAGCCTCCGGCGAGCGGGCTCCAGGGGATGACGCCCAGGTGGTAGCGCTCCGCCACCGGCAGCACGTCACGTTCGATCCCGCGGTCGAGGATCGAGTACGGCGGCTGTTCGGTGACGAACCGGCCGAGGCCCCGCCGTTCGGAGATCCACTGGTCCTCGACCATGCGGTAGGCCGGGAACGTCGAGGAACCGAAAGCGCGGATCGTGCCCGCACGTTGCAGGTCGGTGAGCGCCGCGATGGTCTCGTCGTCATCGGTGCCGGTGTCCGGGCGGTGCACCTGATACAGGTCGATCCAGTCGGTCTGCAACCGGCGCAGGCTGGCCTCGACCTCTTGCATGATCCAGCGCCGTGAGTTGCCTCGCTGGTTCGGATCGCCGCCCGGCGCGCCCATCGGCACGTCCATCGGGCCATGGAACTTGGTTGCCAGGATGATGTCGTCGCGTCGGCCGCGCAGCGCCTTGCCGACGATGGTCTCCGACTCGCCCTGGGAGTAGACGTCGGCGGTGTCGATGAAGTTAATCCCGGCGTCGAGCGCCCTGTAGATAATCGCGGTCGAGGCGTCGTGATCCGGCTCGCCCCAGGCGCCGAACATCATCCCGCCCAGGCACAGCGGTGAAACGTACATGCCGGTATGGCCGAGGTTTCGAGGCTTCATCAGCCCAGCGTAGGACCCAGTGCCGGCAACCACGGACCGCGGATCCCCAACCAGTGAGCGGACGGTTATCGGTGACATCGTCGGCGTATCGGAGCGCTAATAATCTCAGCCACGAGTACAACCGGTGGGCGTGGCCGCTGGGCGCCTGCGCCGCACACGACCTCGCCGGCACCGCCACGGCCCGCTGAGGCCGCTGCCGGCGAAGCCCGCGGCATAGGTATGGGGGCTACCGCTGCCCATGGTTGGGCCACCCAGGAACCTAATAAGGGCTAACGGGTTGGCCTGTCCGGCAGGCTCGGCCTGGTAGCCGCCGGCAGGTGAGCACTTTGTGGACCCGGGCTCCGTTGCGGAAGCCCTATGCCTAGACCGTGCCCCTGCCGGTGGCCGGGAGAGTAGATCGCTGCTGGGATGTCGTGCCCGCCGCTGGGGCGTGAGCACTGGTTTATCAGGTCGCTGGTGATTCTCCCGCAGGCTGCCGTGGATTGCCGGTTTCGAGGAGGGGAGAGCTCGTGCTGTTCGTGGGTGATGACTGGGCCGAAGACCATCACGATGTTGAGGTGATGGATGCTTCAGGGCGGGTGCTGGCCCGGGCGCGGCTGCCCGAGGCCGCGGCGGGGATGGCGCGGCTGCACGCGATGATCGGCGAGGCCTCCGCCGCCGGCGGCGACGTGCAGGTGACGGTGGGGATTGAGACGGACCGGGGCTTGCGGGTCCAGGCACTGGCCGCGGCCGGTTACCTGGTGTTCGGGATTAACCCGCTGCAGACGTCCCGGTACCGGGAACGGCACGGGGTGTCGGGTGCCAAGAGCGATACCGGTGACGCGCACGCGCTGGCGGATATGGTGCGCACGGATGCGCATCAGCTGCGGCCGGTGGCCGGCGACAGCCCGGCCGCTCAGGCGGTCAAGGTCGTGGCCCGCGCGCATAAGACGCTGATCTGGGAACGGACCCGCCAGGTCCAGCGGCTGCGTCACCAGCTGCTGGATTTTCTTCCCCGCCGCGCTGGAAGCCTTCGGCGACCTGGACGCCCCCGACACCCTGGAGCTGCTGGCCCGGGCCCCCGACCCCGCCTCGGCGGCGAAGCTGACCACCGCGCAGATCGACGCGGCGCTCAAGCGCGCCCGCCGCCGGGACCGGCCCGGCAAGTCCGCCGCGATCAAGACGGCGCTGCGCAGCCAGCAACTGACCCAGCCACCCCAGGTCACCGCCGCGCGCGCTGCGGTGGTCCGGTCGCTGATCGCTGTCATCACCACTCTCAGCGAGCAGATTAAGGTGCTGCAGGGGCAGGTGGACGCCCATTTCAGTCCGCACCCGGACGCTGAGATCATCAGGTCCCAGCCCGGCCTGGGACCGGTTCTCGGCGCCCGGGTGCTGGCCGAGTTCGGCGACGACCCGCAGCGTTACGCCTCCGCTAAGGCCCGCAAGAACTACGCGGCCACCAGCCCCATCACCCGCCAGTCCGGCAAACGCAAAACCGTGACGGCCCGGTACGTGCACAACGACAGGCTCCGCGACGCCCTCGACGGCCAGGCCTTCACCGCCCTCAACGCCTCGTCCGGCGCCAGGGCCTGCTACGACGCCCAGCGCGCCCGCGGCGTCGGCCACCGCGCCGCGCTGCGCCACCTCGCCAGCCGCCTCACCGGCATCTTGCACGGCTGCCTCAAAACCCGCACGTGCTACCACGAGGCCACCGCCTGGCCCCAGCACGCCAGCCAGCAAATCAAGAACGCCGCTTAACACTGCTAGCCCCTGGGATGTCTAGGCAGCGGGGCTTTCATGCCGTTAGGGTGCCGTGCAGCAACCGGTGCAGTGCACAGGCGGCACCGCTCGCCGTCGAAGCTGATAGCTGGCGGGGGGGCTCGGTCAGAACGGTCTTCAGGCAGAACCCGGAGCGGGCAGGCTTTTGGCCGCTGCAGCCGGGCGGGGAGGTTGAGCGGTGATGAGAGCTGATCGTCGGGGCGGCGCGGCAGGCGTGCTGGCTGCTGGTACGGTCTTGGCCGCGGCCTTGGCGCTCGCGCCCGCGGCGCTGGCGTCCGTGACGCGCACTGGCACGGGCCTGGACGGCCGGGTGGCTCTGGCGGGCTCGGTTCCCGGCTTTGTCCGGGCCGGACGGCTTGTCGGTGCCGCACAGCGGAACGGCGCAGTCGATTTCGAGGTGCTGCTCGGGATGCGCCACGCAGCCGCGGCGGCTGCCGACGCTCAGGCCCGTACGACGCCGGGCAGCCCGCTCTATGCCCGCTGGCTCAGCGACGCCGCCTTCCGCCGTGCCTACTCGCCCGCGTCCGGCGAGGTGGCGGCCGTGTCCGCCTGGCTGCGCGGCGAAGGACTCCAGGTCAGCGGCGTCGCCGCGAGCCGGCTGTACGTGGCGGTGCACGGCACGGTGGCCGAGGCCGAGCGGGCGTTCGGCACCACGCTGCGGATGTACTCCTTTCACGGCAAGATGCTGCGGGCCAACGCCACCGAGCTCAGGGTGCCTGCCAGCCTCAGCCACGTCATCGCCGGCGTGACCGATCTCGATGACGGGATGGCGCTGGTCCGGCCGGCCAGCTCCGCACTGCCCGGGCCGCCACCGGGATTCCGTACCGGCGTCCAGCCGTGCTCGGCCTACTACGGCCAGAAGATCGCGGCCGGGAAGCCGCCCGCGTACGGGCGCCACCAGCCTTACACGGTCTGCGGGTACCTGCCTGCCCAGTACCGCTCGGCGTACGGCCTACAGGGCCTGGAGCGCCGCGGCTTCACCGGCCGGGGGGTCACGGTCGAGATCACCGACGCTTACGCCTCGCCCACTATCGTCAAGGACGTCAACACCTACAGCCGGCGGCACGGGCTGCCGGCGCTGCGGCCCGGCCAGTTCCGCCAGGTGCGGCCGCCGTCCTTCGACCACGTCAAGCTGTGCGGGCCGCAGGGCTGGTACGGCGAGGAAACCCTCGACGTCGAGGCGGTGCATGGGATGGCCCCCGGGGCCAACATCGTGTTCGTCGCGGGGTCGAACTGCCTGCACGGGCTGCCACGGGCCTGGGCGGACTCGATCGACCACCACCTGGCGCAGATCGTCACCAACTCCTGGTCGGTGACCAACGGGGAGGGCACCGAGGGCCAGGCGCTGTCGATGGGCTATGTGAAGTTCGTCAACGAGTTCGCCCTTGAGGCCGCGCTGACCGGGATCGGCAACTACTTCTCCTCCGGAGACAGCGGTGACGACACGATCTCGGTCGGGCACAAGGCGGTCGACTTCCCCGCCAGCGACCCCTGGGTCACCGGGGTCGGCGGGACCAGCGTCGGGATCGGTGCCCGCGGCCAGTACCTGTGGGAGACCGGCTGGAGCAACTCGTATTCGACGCTGACCCGCGGAGCCTGGACCCCGCCGCCGCCGGGAACCTACAACTCGGGCGCGGGCGGTGGCACGAGCAAGCTGTTCGGCCAGCCGTTCTACCAGAGGGGCCGGGTGCCCGCGTCGATCTCGGAGTACTTCTCGCCCAGGCCGCACCGGGCCGTTCCCGACGTCGCGATGCCCGCCGACCCGAACACCGGCATGCTGGTCGGCGAGACCCAGGTGTTCCCGAACGGCACCCACTACGGTGAGTACCGGATCGGCGGCACGAGCCTGGCCTCGCCGCTCATGGCCGGGGTCATGGCGGTCGCCGACGACGCTGCGGGCTTCGCGCACGGCTTCATCAACCCGGCGCTGTACCAGCTGCTCGGCACCCGCGCGCTGCATGACGTGCAGCCGCTCGGCCACCGCATCGCCGAGGTGCGGACCGACTACGTGAACGGCGTGAACAACGCCCAGGGCAAGTTCTGGCGGCTGCGGACCGCGGGGATACCAACGACGATCTTCACCCGCCGCGGATATGACGACGTGACCGGCGTCGGGACGCCGAATGGAACCTTCTTCGCCCGCGCCCTGAGCCGCCGCTGAATCCAGCCAGAGGAACACCAGACCGACGCCGGCCAGACGACCGCACAGCCAGGACCGCCCTACAGTGGGCGACCCTGAGACGCTGGCACCCGGCATGCTTCGGTTGCGCCCGCTCAGCCTCTCCCAAGACAATCCGCACCACACGCGGCATGACCGCGCATCGATCCGACCGCTGCCTGTCGCGAGTGTCAAATGGCAAAGACAGAGGTGTTGCAGTAGACCCTTCCGCCTGGCGCTGCGGAAGGAGCCCCTGGCGCCTGTCCGGTGTGCCGTATGACGCGCCCCAGATTCTATCGGTCGAGGCAACGCCCCCCGGGAACTGCTTGTGCGGGGGGTGGTGACTCGGTGGTTATTGGCCGCCGTCTCTATTGGCCTGACACGTACGGTGTCAGGCGCGTGGATTGGGTGAGGAATCTCCACGCCACCTGCACACGTTCTCCAACGCACCTACACGGACTGGGCGTACAAGTGCTAGGTAAAAGACCGCTCCGCTCAGGGGCGTTGGGGGCGGCGGCCGACCGCTATGCGCCGCATTGCCGGCGCCGGGGCGGTTGCGGGTAGCGTCTGGCGAAGGAGGCTGCCGCGGCAGGCAGATCAAGCAGGCAGATCGAGACAATGGCTGACGACACGGGCGTCGGCATCCGTCTCCTCGGTGGGTTCGAGGCCACCGTGGGCGGCCGCTTGGTAGCGGCCGGCGCCTGGCGGCTGCGTAAGGCCAAGACACTGGTCAAGCTCCTGGTCCTCGCCGACGGGCATCGGATGCACCGCGAATCGCTGGTGGCCCTGCTCTGGCCCGATCGCGATACGGAGTCCGGTACCAACAACTTGCACCAGGCGCTGTATGTGGCCCGCCGCGTGCTCGCCTCGGGATCCGGCGTTCTTTTCGCCCTGCGCGAGGACGTCGTGCTGCTATCCGACAGCGCGATGCCCTGGCTCGACGTGGAGGCGTTCGGGGCCGCCTGCCGGCGTGCGCGCGAGACGCGTGCTCCCGGCGACTACCGGTCGGCCGACGAGCTGTACCGCGGCGACTTGCTGCCCGAGGATCAATTCGAGGCCTGGGCCGAGGCCCCTCGGGATGCACTTCGTGAACGCCGCCTCGGTTTGCTGATCGAGTACGCCGAGGTGCTGTCGGAGCGGCGCGAGTACACCGAGGTCGTCGAGATCGTCGGCGCGGTCACTGCGGCCGACCCCTTCCATGAGGGCGCGTACCGCTTGCTGATGACGGCGCTGGCCGCCTGCGGTCGGCGCTACGAGGCCCTCGCGGCGTTCGACCGGCTCCGGGAGAGCCTCACCCAGGAATTTGCGGCCGACCCCGAACCGGCGACCCGGCGGCTTTATCGCGACCTGCTGACCGGCGGCGATCAATCACCTGATGCGGCGCTGGCGACCGAGCCGGACACGGCCCTCTCGACCGCGCTCGCGCTGTCGCGGACCGTAGCCACCACCGCCATGACGACCGGCCCGGCGGTTGCGATCGGGCCGGATGCTGCCGGGACACCACCCCCCACGGCACCGACGCGCGGCCTGGGCAGTCTGACCCTGGAGCAGACGTCCTTCGTCGGTCGCGGACGCGAGATCGCCGAGATCGTGCAGGCGCTCGGGCGCACGCGCCTGCTGACCCTGACCGGGCCGGGCGGCGCGGGCAAGACGCGGCTCGCGTGCGAGGTTGCCGCCGGGCTGGGCGGCCGCTACCCCGACGGGGTCCATGTCGCCGAATTGGCGTCATTGTCACGACCGGAGCTGGTCCCGCACACGGTGGCGGCGGTGCTGGACGTGCCGATTCCCGGCACGGAAGCCGCCGAGGCCGCGCTGGCCCGGCAATTGGCGGACCGCCGCCTGCTGCTGGTCCTGGACAACTGCGAGCATCTGCTGGACGCGTGTGCGCGGCTGGCCGCGGAAGTGTTGCGCGGCTGCCCGGGGGTGATCGTGCTGGCCACCAGCCGGGAGCCGCTGCGCGTGGGCGGGGAGGTGACGTGGCGGACGCCATCGCTGGCCCTGCCCGATCTGCGCGCCCTGCCACAACTCGATCGGCTGGCGGAGCTGGAGTCGGTACGGCTGTTCGTCGAGCGAGCGCACGACGCCGCCCCGGATTTCGCGCTGGACGAGACGACCGCGCCGGCGGTGGCCGAGATCTGCGTCCGCCTGGACGGGATGCCGCTGGCTCTCGAACTCGCGGCGGCCCGGACCTCGGCCCTCGCGCCCAGCCAGATCGCGTCGCGGCTGGGAGACGCGCTGCGGGTCCTGGACCGCGGCAGCCGGTCCGCGGTCACCCGCCAGCAGACGCTGCACGCCACGCTGGCGTGGAGCCACGATCTGCTCGACAGGCACGAGCGCGTCCTCTTCCGACGCCTGGCCGTCTTCGCCGGCAGCATGGCGCTGGAGGCCGTCGAGCAGGTGTGCGGGGGTGCGGCCCTGGATGTCGTCGATCTGCTCAGCCGGCTGGTCGACAAGTCCCTTGTGCAGGCCGAGCACGCCGGCGGGACGGCGCGCTACCGTCTGCTGGAGACGATCCGGCAGTTCGCCGATCAGCGCCTGCGCGATGCCGGTGAGAAGGCCGGGCGGGTCCGCGCCCACCGCGACTTCTTCGTCACCCTTGCCACCGCCAACGACCCGGAGCGGGCCGTCGGCATCGTCAACGACTCACCGCAGGTGCTGGACGCCGAACATGACAATCTGCGCGCCGCCCTGTCCAGCGGCCTGGCTGAGGAACCGGCGGTGGCATTGCGGCTCGCGGTCAGCCTGTGGCGTTTCTGGCTGGCCCGCGGAGACTTCTCCGAAGCCAGCCGGTGGCTGGCCGCGACTCTGGCCGCGGCGCCCGAACGCACGGCGTGGCGAGCCCAGGCCCTGCTGGCCGCCTCCGCCATCGAGGTGCGACGCGGTGACCCCACCACCCGTCAGATCGACCTCGGCAGCGAGGCCGTGGCGATCATGCGTGCTGTCGGTGACGACCAGGCGCTCGCACAGACCCTGCACCTGACCGGTCTGCTGGCGTGGGTGTCCGATCACGGCTGGCAGCGCGCGGCCGACCTCGTCCAGGAGGCCCGCACGCTGGCCACCGCCCTCGGCGACGTCAGTGCCGTGGCCAGCGCCACCCACACCCTTGGCGTGATCGCTGTGTCGCGAGGCGCCGGCCCGCAGGCGGAGGAACACTTCGAGCAGGTGCTCGGCCTGCTCGAAGGACTCACCCCCGACCTGCCACCGTTCTTCTTCGTCGTGACGCCGGGCCACTCCTGGGAAATCGGCCCGGGTGGGCTGCCGCGGCTTCCATTCACCGAGACTGTGCTGCTGTTCCGCCGCGCCGGGACCGAGCAGGCGACGGCCTACACCTTGTCTAATCTGTCCTACGCGGTGAGCCTGGCCGGCGACCCGGCACGGGCCCGCCGGTTGCTTGAGGACAGCGTCAGCGCCTTCCACCGCCACGGCGACCAGCACGGCGGCGCGCTGGCGCTGTGCCGCCTGGCCAATGTGCACCGGATCGCCGGTGAGCTCGACGAGGCCGCCGAACTCCTCGAGCGCAGCATGGCGATCCGCCGCAGCCTGGGCGATCGGCGCGGGGTCGGTGTCACTGTCATCAACCAAGGCCTGGTCGCCGCCGCCGCCGGAGACCTGGGACGGGCCGATCGGCTGCTGCGCGAGGCGCTTCTGCTCTTCGACGATATGGAGGACGGGCCCGGACACTGGGGCACCCTGCTCGACCTCGGCCTGATTCTGCTCGACGCCGGCGAGCACCAACGAGCGCGGCGGGTGCTGCGACAGTGGCGCGAACTGCCGCCCATCTCGTGGACGTTCCGACCTCGGGCCTGGGCGCTGCTGAGCATGGCCGCGCTGGAGCGACGCTGCGGCGACGAGGCCGCGGCCGCCCGATGCCTGGACGAAGCGCGGCGCGGCTTCCTCGCCCTGGCCGACGAGCCCGGGCTGGCGTACCTGGACAGCCACGCTGAGCCGCTGCTAAGCGGGCGCTGAGCAGGCCGCCATACGGTCGTGGCGACATGCTGACCTGAACAAGGGAGACAACCATGGCCGCCACGGCCAATGCACGCGAGGTCATCGGAGAAGCCACCCTCGGCGAACTGGAGGACACCCTGCGGGGGCGGCTGGTGCGACCATCCGACCCGGACTACGACCAGGCGCGGGTGGTGTGGAACGCCGCCCACGACCGTCGTCCGGCGCTGATCATCCGCTGCGCCGGCACCGCCGACGTCATGCGGGCGGTGGAATTCGCCCGCAGCGAAGGGCTCCAGCTGGCCATCCGCAGCGGCGCGCACAGCGTCGCCGGATTCTCCACCTGTGACGGCGGGGTGGTCATCGACATCTCGTCAATGAAGGGCATCCGGGTCGACCCGATCGCCCGGCGGGCGGTCGCGCAGGCCGGGCTCACCTGGGCAGAGTTCGACCATGAGACGCAGGCGTTCGGCCTGGCCGTCACCGGCGGCCTGGTGTCGAGCACCGGCATCGCCGGGTTCACCCTCGGCGGCGGGATCGGCTGGCTGCTGCGCCAGTACGGGCTCACCTGTGACAGCCTGCTCTCAGCCGACGTAGTGACCGCCGACGGCCAGCTCGTCACGGCCAGCGAGCACGAGCACCCCGGCCTGTTCTGGGCGCTGCGCGGCGGCGGCGGCAACTTCGGCGTAGTGACGTCGATGGAATTCCGCCTGCACCCGGTCGGCCCGCTCGTCTTCGCCGGTCCGGTCTTCTACGCCGGCGCGGCGGCCGTCGAGGTGCTCCGGGGCTGGCGCGACCTCACCGAGACCATGCCTGACCAGCTCACCACCCTGGCCAACATCCTCATCGCGCCGCCAGTGCCGTTCCTGCCCGAGGCCGTGCACGGCCAGCTGGTGGTCGGGATCCTCGGTGTCTACGCCGGTTCCGTTGAGGACGGCGCCAAGGCCGCCCAGCCGCTCCGCACCTTGGGCGAGCCCCTGGCCGACCTCATGGGCCCCATGCCCTACACGGCCATGCAGAGCCTGCTCGACCCGCTGTGGACCGCCGGGGCCCAGAACTATTTCACCGGCGCACTCCTCGGCGGCCTGACCGACGAGACGATCGACACCCTGCTGGCCCGGCACGCCGCCGGCCGGGCGCCGGTCCGGGAGCTGCACCTGCACCACTGCGGGGGCGCCATGGCCAGGGTCCCGGCGGCCGCCACCGCCTTCGCGCACCGCAACGCGGCGTACGTCCTCAACATCATCGCCCGGTCACCCGATCACGAGGGGTTCCCCGAGCACGTCGGATGGGCGCGCGCGACCCACCAGGCCGTGGACCCGTGGACCACCGGCGGTGCATACGTCAACTTCACTTCCGAACCCGGGGCGGACAAAGTGCAGGCGTCCTACCCGCCCGACACGTATGCCCGCCTGGCCGCGGTCAAGGACCGGTACGACCCGGCCAACCTGTTCCAGCTCAACCAGAACATCCGCCCCTCCAGCCGTAACTGATCAACACCCGCTGCCGTGCGGCCACCGCGGTCCGCGGTACCCAAATGTCCGGACCGCAGCCGCGGTCCGCCGGGCGGCCCGTCTTCGTGCTCGATCCCATGCTGGCCACCGGCTGCTCGCTGCTGCACTGCTGCCAGTTGCTAGCCCACCGGGCGCCCGCGATGTCACCGTCATCGGCGGACCGCACCGGAGCGATCGCGAACTGGCCAACTTCAAGGGAGTAAACCCGTAATGATCAATCATCACATCTATGCCGCGCTGGCCCGCGAGCGACGCGATACCCTGCTGGCCGAGGCGGAAGCCTTTCGCCGGGCCCGGCAAGCGCGACCGCGCCGACCGCGGGCGGCCGCAGCCGCTGCCCGCAGATCGCGGCTCTCCTGGGCCCCGCACTGGCTGCGTCCCGCCTGGAGCCGCCTGCTTAGTCTCCGGCCGCGATCTGCGCCAGGTAAGCGGATAGCGCTGCGCGACGGGTCACACGTGCTGATACGACAGGTGCACAGTGCTGACGCTCCGCTGTTGGCTGACGGCTTCACCCGGCTGAGTGCCACATCCCGCTGGATGCGGTTCCTTACGGCAAAGAAGGAACTGTCTCCAGCAGAGCTGAGGTACTTCACCGACCTCGACCACCACGACCATGAGGCGCTCGGCGCACTCGATCACGACGGCGGGCGCGGGGTGGGCATCGCCCGCTACATCCGGCACGCCGATGACCCGCACGCCGCCGACATCGCCGTCACGATCGTCGATGACTGGCAAGGCCGGGGACTGGGTACCGAATTGCTCGCCCGGCTGTCAGATCGTGCCCGCCAGGAGGGCATCCACCGCTTCACCGCGCTGGTCGCGGCCGAAAACGCGGCGGTTGCCGGACTGCTGCGAAACGTGTGCGCCAGCCTTGTCCGCCGCGGGCCGGGCACCTTCGAGTACGAGATCACCCTGGTACCCGGCGAAGAGCAGGACCACGACCGGGGTGCTCTGCTCCCGAGATGATCGGTGCCCTGATCGTCTCGGGCCAGGGCAGTGCCCGCATTGACGCGGACCCGTGACGGCGGTCGCCGTGCCCCCGGACACCGGTATTCCAGCACGGTGCCAGGGCGGTTCCAGAGCCGCCCGGCACAGTCACAAGCGCTGAGATCAGAGGGTTAAATGCCAATGACCGCCAACGGCGGCCGCGTCAGTAAGCAGCCTCCGCCAGCGGCGACCGGGCGGCCGGCCAGGCCGGCCCTGGCCACGCCACCCAGACAAGGGACGTGATTGCGTGCCTGGACGTGCTCGCGGCGCAGATGCGCGCCCGCGGCTGGATCGCCTGCATCGACACGCCGGCTGCGCGGCTCGCGTCCTGTTCCTGCAAGACCCGCACGATCACGGGGAGTGCAGCGACATCATTGCCGCGGTCCGGCGACCCCGCCGGTGAGTGGTGGTATTGGTTCAGCTGGGCCGAGCGGATCGCCCCGTCCATGCGCCCGCCGCAGCGGCGGACGCGATCATCAGGGCCTTCCGGCGGGCCCACGGACGCCCCCTGGTCCCACACCCGCCCGTGGCAGACGGTCATGGCCGCGGCGGGGTTTTGGCTTCCCCTCCTACCGTGGACACATCGCCTTATGCGGATCGTCCTACGGACGGAGCCGCGATGGCATCACGAGCTCGTTACCTCAGGTGCGGGGACCACCACAACATCCTTGAGGAAGGCGAGGCAGGGACCCTCGCCGAGTTGGACGAGAAGAGCTTGCCCCCCCGCGGCACGCTCGGTCTGGACCAGCCCGAGCCAGGTCGTGTGCGCTAGGACGCCTCCCTTGGCGCGCCGCAAACCAGTTGACGATCCGTATGCGGGATCTGACCATCCGGGGACTGGTGGTAACGCTAGCCAGTCCGGTCATGCTCGGTGACCAGCTGCTTCGGCGCCTGCTGACGCCACGCCTCCTGGACAAGACCACGCACGTGCGCCGGTGAAATGCTGGTGAGCTGCACCTGCAGCCCCAAAAGCTCCGTCTGGCGTCTCGGCGCCGCACCGCCTCACAGGTGACAGGGTCGGCCGCCGCTGCCTCGTCCGCCGCCCGCTCACTGACGCAGAACACCGCCGTTGTCTCGTCCTTGCCCATGCCCAGGAAGGTCCTGCCCCCGACCTTGAAGACGGGGGCATGGAACCGGAAATGGCTAGTCTCCTCAACCTCGGGCAGCGCGGTGGCCCAATGCCGGATCTCCTCCGTGGTCGTCACATAGGCACCGTATCGGCGGACACCGACGACGGTTCCACCTGATTGCCGAGCGTCGCTGTTGAGGACCCCGCGGCGGGACGAATCCGGCGGCTGAGCTCTCTGCGACGATCAGGCACCCTGAGCCGGCTGCCAGTCGTCTGAAGCAGTCCGCGGTCTGGTCCAGTCCCAGTGGTCGATGGGCATGCGATAGCGCGTTGATTCTCTCACCGATACGTTCCTAAGGTGGCACGCCTGTACAGGAAGCATCCTGATTCGTCAGTGCTGAGGTCGCCTCGAGTCTTCGCCCGCGTGTTCCCGCAGAAGGGGACGTTGCAGGAGACCGTGCGCTTCTACGAGTCGCTCGCCCGCACCGAGCTCGACATGGACATGGATATCCCGGAAGCGGGTCTGCACGTCGTGGGCGTGGGCGAGTTCTTGATTCTCGAGATGGATCCGGCGAAGCTCGACCGGATCGACCAGGCGAAGCTGACGCACGTCACGGTGCTCGCACCGCATCTGGACGAGGCGGTGCGAGCCAGTGTCGATCACGGAGCGGAGGTGGTGCAGGAGCGGTGGCAGTCGCTGCCAGGGCCCGGTTACCGCTTGCGGCACCCTGACGGTCTACTGGTCGAGTACCTCGAACACCGCCCTAGCCCGGACGACGCCGACTCGCCCGGCGAGCTTTTCGGTAGCGGCGTCTCCTGCCAGCGCCGGGCGGCAACGCCGCCGTTGGAGCCGGCGACCTCGATCTGCTCAATTGCGTTGGGACACCGTCCGCAGGCCGATCCCCCGTTACGCACCAGGGCGGCCCGGCTGTGTCGGAATGGTGAACGGCGGGAACCCCGGCCCGCGCCGGCCGCTGACATCTCTGGCTGTCCGGTTGCTGCTCAAGTCCCCGGTGACGGCCATCATGACAAGCCGTCTGGCCATCATGATCGTGTGTGTAGTCTGCACATATGCAGACTACACAGCGACGGCGGGTGGCGAACATGGAGCGTGGCCGTGTGGTGAGGCCGCCGGACCGGTGTGTGGCTCAAAGCTGGGCGAGGCTGAAGCGCAGGCCCTGGTCGTCGATGCACTCGGCCACGGTGCCGTACGGCTCGCGGTGCGGGTCGGTCGCCGAGCCGCCCTGCCCGCGCACGGCCGCGACGGCGGCCGCGACGTCACTCACCGTCCAGACAGGTACCGCGGTGGCCCGCTCGTGCCCACCGGAGAGCCCGGTCATCGGGGCGGTGTCCTGCACCTGCCAGCCGTCTTCGACGTGCCCGGGAGCGACCTGCCAGCCGAGGACGGCGTTGTAGAAGGCACGCGCCCGCGCCGAGTCGACGACCTCGAGGGTGAGGTAGGAGAGGTCGCCGGGCCGGCGTCCGCTGGCCGGTGGCGGGCTGCCGCCGGCGTCGGCGGGCACCTCGTGCAGCCGGAGGGGCGTGCCCTGGTCGTCGGTGCACTCAGCGACCGTGCCCCAGGGGTGCCGCTCGATCTCGCCTGCCTCGCCGCCCGCTGCCCGCAGCCGGCCGAGGGCCGCCGTGAGGTCGGTGACGGCGAACGCGCAGGTCATCTGCGACGTGCCCGCGCGGAACCCAATGGACGGCACCGAACCGTCGACTCGCCCGTCGGGGAGGTAGCTCCATCCGAGCACGTCTGCGTAGAAGGAGCGGGTGCGGTCGACGTCCGGAGTCTTGAGGGCCACGTGCACGACGTCGCCGTGCCGGTAGGCGATGGGTGCGGACGCATGCAGCGGCGAGTTCAGGCCCCAGCGGTGACCGAACGGGTCGACGATCCACGCGTTGCGCTGGCCGTACGCGTCATAGGGCGGCCGGTCTCCGGTGGCGCCCGCGGCCATTGCCCGCTCCCGCACAGCATCGGCGTCCTCGACAGGAAGCATCAGGCTCACCGTCGACTCTCCCGGCCTCGGGGCGGTTACCCCGATCTCGGGGTGCTCGTCGGATAGATAGAGGTGGCCGCCGGCGATCTGGAGATCGCAGTGCCCGACGCGTCCGTCGGGCATCACGACGGGCTCGCCGGCAAGCCGGGCGCCGAAGATACCGACGTACCACTCGATCGCGGCGCGGGCGTCGCCGACGGCGAGGTAGGGGACGGCGGCCGGCCGCGGCGCCGCCTGCAAATCGGGCAGGGTGGCCGGGCGCACGTCGGCGGCAGCGGCGGTCATAGGGACCACTCCTTTCGGCAGGGCCAGCGCACGCTCGAGACGGGCGCGCAGCCGGCGGGCGAACACCGGGTCAGGGTCCACGGGCCGGATCGGCTCGTACAGGTCATCGAACGGATCAGTCATCGGACCCCTCCTCCCGGTCATAGACGGTGCGGAACTCGCGCCGGGCTCGCACGAGCAGGGCCTCGGTGGCGTGGACGGTCCGACCGAGCAGATCGGCCACCCGCTGCACAGGCAGGTCGTCGACATAGCGCAAGGTGAGCGCCGCCCGGTGCTGCGGGGCCAGGCGCGCGAGAGCCGCCCGCGCCAGCAATGAGTCGAGCCGGGCCTCCCACGGATCAACCTCAGCAGCCCTCACCGTCGGATCCGCCGCGACCGCCCGCAGGTTGCGCTGCTCGCGGGCCCGGCCGCGCCAGTGATCGGCGAGCTTATGCCGGGCAACCCCGATCAACCATCCGACGTCCAGCCGGGGCGGGTCGGGGCGACGCACCACGTCGGCCGCGGACAGGAACACCTCCGATGTGAGCTCCTCGGCCACGCCCCGGTCCCCGCATCGTCGGAGCAGGTAGCCGTACACCTGCGGCAACGCCAGGTCGAAAAGGACAAGCAGATCAGCCTTCGCGCCCTCCGTCACCACGCCGCCCACATCCCTATCGTCGTCCGACGAGCCCGGACTCCGACGGTCCGACTCCGACTATCGCGCAAGACCATGGTCAGCCGGTGTAGGCGACAACGCAGAACTCGGTGCCCTCCGGGTCAGCCATGACAACCACGGTTCCCTCGTCGTACTCGTGCCGCTCGCCGGCGGAGCTGCCGCTGAGCGCCATGATGCGAACGATCGCCGCGTCGAGGTCGTCGGTGAGCAGGTCTAGATGGACGCGTGACTTTTCTTGCTTCGGCTCGGGCACTGGCTGAAAGTTCAGCAACGGGCGAGCTTCGGTCGACGGACCGAGCCGAAGCCATCCCGGCATCGGTTCATGCAGCTCGCTGTCAAGCAGGCCGCCCAGAACGTGCCCGCCCGCGAGACATCCACGCAATCAATCGTGATCTCGTGCAAGTGGAAGGACACCATGCCGCATCGCGGGAATTAATGCCTGGCGTGCTTCGGGTGCGATCTGATCGCGTGCCGCCCCGGCGGCCTCATCCGGGCGCTGGTTTGCCAAGGTGTGCGTCCGGGTGCACGAGGATGACGCGGAGCCGCAGGTGCTGCTTCCGCACGGGGCAGTCCTCAGCGTCGAGAGCGATCTGTCGGAGATCGCCCTGCCCGAACGCAACCCGCATATGCGCTGGCCGTCCGCCTTCTTGCGGCGGCCTTGGGCACGCCAGTCGCACCAGCCCTGAGCCGATCATCCGGGGCCTGACCTTGCTGGCCGCAGTCACTGGCGTCAGACTGTAGGTCAGTGCGTGCTGCGCCCGGCGAAGAGGCGGCCTTAAGCACTGCACCTCAGACCTACGAGCCAGGCGCAGGCGTGAACGGCGGCTGGGTCCGCCGGTGAGCCACCCGACTGAGCGGAGATTCCGGATGATACTTCTCCTTCTGCTGCTGATCGTGGCGATAGCGCTGGGTATCGTGGGCGTTGTCGCGAAGGGCCTGTTTTTCTTGCTGATCATCGGCCTCGTCGTGTTCATCGTCGACCTTCTCCTGACCGCCCTGCGGATGCGGCGAGGACCCGGAAGGCGCGCAGCCCGGTAACCCGCCGCGCCGGCCCGTGATCTGGTGGCCCGGGGCCGGGCGACCACGCTGCGTCGGTCTGAACACGTCAGCGCAGAGATCGCCGCCTACTGGAAACCGGCTCGCCGACCTGCTGTTCGTCCCGGCCCGCTATGTCAATCACTGCGCCGGGGTCCCCAACGCCTGTTGGGCGCCGCGGCAATGAACTCGCCCCGTGCCACGCGTGCCAGAATCAGCCGATCACACCGGTCATCAGCGGGCACTCATCCCTGATGGAGCGGGCTGTGTCAATGGGGTTTTGCGGGGTTCTGGCACGGTGTTAGGGCGTGCGTGACTGGCGTCTCCTGTTCTCCGGCAGCTGCCGTGTCCGTGGCGAGCGGCTGGTGGGTCAAGGACCGGGCGGAGCCCGGCTCGTGCAGCGGGCGCCGGGGGGCGTCTGCCTGATGGTGGCCGAGCCGTGACCGTGCTCGTTGCGTCCGATCAAGGGCCCGATTTGTGGTCGGCGAACAACGGACAACCTGAGCAGCCGCCGGCTAGGAACCGCTCCGCCTACGGGATGGATGCTGCCAGGTGCTGCGGAGATCGCGAGCTGCGCGGAGACTGCGGGCCGCCGGAGGCGGCGGCGGCAAAAAGTTGGGCGTCGGGGCGACTAAGGCCTTGATCGACGGGTAAGAGACGTAGACCCACAAGGGGGGCAGCAGAAACGCTGGAGGTTTCATGGACAAGGCCAAGTCCACACGGCGTGTGTCGCGCGCAACCAAAACGGGCCTTAGGGAACTCCCCAGCAATGCTGCGTGGCTGTTGTCGAAGGCTCTGGCACCTGCTGCTTCCACCGCGGCGGGGGCGTCCAGAGCCGCGTCTTCCGTTGGCGGCAGCGTGTCCGAAACTGCGTCCTCCGCGGCTGAGACTGCCGGGACCGTCACGTCCGGCGTCCGGCGGAAGGCGAGGGCCGCTAGGCAGTCGGTTATAGAAGCGGTGCCGGGCATCGGTCATGACTCGGTCGCCTCGATGATGCAGCAGGCCGATGCTGCGGCTGAGCGGGCGCGCGAGCAGGAGGAACGCGCACTGTCCCTGGCGCAGGAGGCCAAGGACAGCGCGGACGAGGCCGAGCGCGTGGCACGCGAGTCAGATCAGTTCGTGCAGGCGGTCCGTCAGGAGGCGGAGCGAAAGGTCGCTGCCCGCGTCGAGGAGGCGGAAGAGCGCGTCGAGCGTGCGCGTCTTGCTGCGGAGGCCGAGGCACGAAGCACGGTGGAGAAGGCGGAGGGGGAGGCCTCGGCTCGCACCCGCGCGGGGCAGCAGAGTGCCGAGCAAGCCCAGCTGCGGGCGCGCGAGGCGATACAAGAAGCTAACGAGGCGCTGGCTCAGGCCAGGGATCTGGCGAGCCAGGCGGCGAAGGCAGCGCAGGAGGTTGCCGCCCATGCCAGCCGAGATGCCGATCGCCTGGCAAAACAGGCGCGGGAGCGTGCGGCCGCGGCGGAGCGGCAGGTAACCAAGGCCGAAAAGGCGGCGCAGGCTGCTGAGGAGCCCCTCCGAACGGCCAACGTAACTCCGGCCGACGTCACGCTGCACGAGGGCCAGTACCTCGACGCGCTCACCAAAGAGCAGCTGCTCCGCCTGATGGAGGACCGCGATATTGAGGGCCAGGCGGCGATGAATAAGCGGGAGCTCATTGACGCCATCCTCCGCGAAGGAGGCGTCCCGCTCAGCACGCTGTCCAAGGACGAGCTGCTTCGGGTCGCGCGAAGCACCGGCTCCGAGGTAGGCACGTCGATGACCAAGGATGAACTCATGGCGGTGATCGATACCTCCTGAGTTGGCCGTAGCCGGGCAATGACCGGCAGAAAAGGAGAAGCAACGAATGAAACTATTCACCCGCAAGACCAAGTGGGACCGCCTCAGAGACGCCACGACGGCGGCCATGGCAAATGCTGGGCTCCGCCGGCTGACCAAGGTGACGCTCGGCGTCGTGGGCGGAGCTGTTGCTGCCACGGCCGCAAGTGCCGCCGTTTCCTCCGTTCGGCATCAGGATGAGACATGAAGCTAATGGCCGTGACTATGTTCGGGATCGGTTACGTGCTGGGGTCGAAAGCGGGCCGGGAACGTTACGAGCAGATCCGGGTCCTGGCGCGTAACGCGTCGAGAAACTTCGAGGCCTCCGGCGCACGGCAAAGGCTCGAGGCCCTGGCCGCCCAGCTGGATGGGTACTCTTCTGGGCCGGCCTCCCGGCGCACACCCACATCATAAGATCTCGTGCCCGGATCAAGTCGTCAGCTCAGTCCGCTGCCGAGCGCCGAGACGGGCCGGAGGGGTCCGGCGCGTTCCTTCCGCCTGCGAAGACGTCCTGGGCAAGACCAGCAGGGCGAGATGGTCATCCGAGCCCTGGTGCGAGCGAGGCTGCTCGGAATGCAGATTCTCACGCTCGAAGCGCGCGTGGTGGTGGGGGCTGACGGTCGTCATCCGGCAATCACTCCCCCACTTATCGTCTCGCCCCCTGAACCAGGTAGCCCGGCCCCTCAGCCATCGCGAACCAGGCTGGCATCTTCCGGCCCGGTGCCGGGGGTCGCACGCGCGATGGAATTGCTCGAGCAGAGCACAGAGACGCTCGAGCGCAGCCGGCGATCCCGCTAGGTTCGCTAACGAGGCCGACCGCATAGTCTCATTCCTGGTCTCATTCAGTGACGTCTGAGCGCGTTCGACAAACACCTACAGCCCAGGTGCAGGCTGGGTTGGTCAATATCGCCTCCGACTCCGCCCGGACATCGGTGCGCAGACTTGGAATGCGTGCGGACTTTCCGGTCGTCGGTCGATGCGCTCCCGCAGTCCGCGTCGGCTGGCCAGGCGGCTGAGTGACCAACTGCGTGACAACCACGGCGACGGCGGGCATACAACTGCGGACGTGTGGTGTGGAATGCCAAGCGCCGCGACACCGTTTCCGGGTGCTAGACCATCCAGTACTTGAGATGTATCGTGTTTCGGTGGACCAGGCCACCCGGGACGATATCGCCGCCGCCGCAGCGGCACATCGCGAACTTGGCCGCGACTATGACGGTGCGGTCGCAGAGGGCCTGGTCGATCGGATCGGCGCGGAGATCGACAAGCGGATCGATGCCCGGGCAGGCTCTCCCCGGTCAGGTTCCCGCCCGACTGCGGAGGTTTTGGGGTCGGATAGGAGCCAGGCGATGTGGACTGGCGCCGGGGTCGGCGCTGGGATCACTGGCCTTCTGGCGATGGTCGCCAACAAAGGCAGTGACAACCCTGCCGTTGTCCAGGCGGTGATCGCGGTATGGGTCATTCTGGCAATCGCTGCTCTAGGCGCGGCTTTCATGCGCAGGCACCGCAACCGAGAACATGGATGAGCAAGATCGGGCGGCGCTGCAAAGGTTACTGTAATCCGCGGCTTGGGGAGGCGCCGACCGGCCGGCCGAACCGGAAGCCGTACAGCACTCGAATACAGCAACGCCATCGACTGCGGACGGCTGCGTTGGACTGCTATCGGTCACTGACCTGCTCCAACGACCGCCATAGACCAGTCTGGCGCTAGTTCGCATCGAGGAAGTCAGGGGTTCAGATCCCCTCAGCTCCACCCAGGTCGCGGCCTTTGCGATCCAGCAGCGGGGCCGCTTCGCGTCAGTACAGTAGCAAAGCGCAGGTGCGGCGCATGCCGCACGGCTGGATGTAACGCACCTTGGCTGCAGCGCAGCGGGCGGTGAAGTGCCGGTTGAAGTTCCGGGGCTCACCGTCTGGGGCGATGAGTGCTGCCCGTCCGCCGCGTCCGTCTCAGGAGAGGCGGCGGCGGCGGATCCACCAGAAGCAGAACCCGGCCAGGGCGACGGCGAGGGCGAGGAAGATCGCTGTCTCGTACCACTGGAAGGTCCAGTAGCGGCTGGCGGGCTGGTATGTCACCAGCTGGCGGAGGTGAAGCGTGCCGACCGAGGCTTGGCACGCCTGGAAGGAGGCCGTGTTGCTTTCGCAGGCCTTGGTGGCCGGGCCGGTGAACACCTGGCCGCGCGTGTTGATGGTCTGGTTGGACAGGACCCACGCGCCTGGCATATTCACAGCTGCAGTCACGGTCATCTGACCGCCGATCCCAGTGGACAGCTGGTCGATGTTGGCGGGGTTGATCGCCGCCGTGGCGCGTAGCGGCGTGATGAGGTGGGGCCGGACCCCCAGGGGCATAGCGATCAGGACGACGGAAAGGACGGCGAGGGTGCTGGCCATGGCGGGCACGGTGCGGCGGATCAGCATTCCGGTGGTAACGCCGAGGACGAAGGCGAACGCGGCGTAGCCGATGGGGGCAATGTCGCGGGCGCCGAACAGCAGCGGTGCGAAGTGGTTGAGACCGGAGGTCCCGTTCCGGCCCGAGGGGAGCGCGACGGCATGGTCGATCGGGCTGGACCACCAGCTGATCATGAGGCTGAGCAGCCCGGCGGCAGCCATGGCGGCCAGGCCGATGATGCCGAGCTTGACGGCCAGCCAGCGGCTGCGGGTGACGCTCTGATTCCAGGCCAGGCGGAAGGTGCCTGCCTCGATCTCTCGGGTGATCAGCGGCGCGCCCCAGAAGACGCCAGTGATGGCGGGCACGGCGTACAGGATCGCGATGCCGCCGTAGTACGGGACGCTGTAGGTGAGACCGGCCTTCACCTGGTTCAGGAAGCTGGTGCTCAGCGTCCCGCAGTCGCCGTGTGCCTGGCACGTGGCGATCCCGCTGTTGTCATACATGTGGGCCAGGTGCAAGCCGGTGACCGTCAGAGCGACCGCCACCACGGCCAGAGCTGCGGAGGCCGCCCATGCCTGGGCGCGGAACTGGCGCCAGGTCAGCCAGATCATCGTTGTGCCTCCAATGCGGGCGTGCCACCAGGTACGGCAGCGTGGCTCATATAGGCCAGAACCAGGTCTTCCAAACCGATCTGGTCGACCGTCCAGGCAGGATCGTGAATGGGGCTGCCGGTGCGGACCAGCAGCGTGGTCTGCCGGTCGGTGTGACTGACCGAGATGACCTGCCAGTCGGCAGGCAAGGTGGCGGGCTCGCGGCGAGCGCCGGTCAGCAGCCGGTGCGCGCCGAGCAGCTCCTCGACCTCCCCGGCTACCCGCACCCGGGAATCGACGAGCAGGATCAGGTAGTCGCAGACCCGCTCCAGGTCGGCCATAAGATGCGAGGACATCACCACGCTGACCTGGCTGCCCGCAGTGAACTCCATCAAGCTTTGCAGGAACTCGCGGCGGGCCAGCGGGTCCAGGCTGGCGATCGGCTCATCCAGGATCAGCAACTCGGGCCGTTTGGCAATGGCCAGGGTCAGGGAGAGCCGGGCCCGCTGGCCGCCCGACAGCTTCCCGGCCCGCTGACCGGGGTCCAGGCCAAGCTGCTCGATCCGGCCGTGCGCCAGGTCAGCGTCCCAGCCCGGGTTGAGATGGGCGCCCAGCCGCAGGTGGTCCGCCACGGACAGCCCCGCGTAGGTGGGCGTGTCCTGGGCGACGAAACCAACCCTGGCCAGCTGCGCCGGGCTGCTCGCCGGCGGGCCGCCGAGGACCTCGATTGTGCCGGTCGTCGGTGCCAGCAGGCCGGTAGCCAGATGCAGCAAAGTCGTCTTCCCGGCACCGTTCGGGCCGACCAGCCCGACGACGTGCCCTGCGGGGACACTCAGCGTGCAGTCGGTAAGAGCCCAGCGGCGCCGGTACTGCTTGCCGAGGCCCCGTGATTCCAAGACGGCGGTCATAGTGCTTCCTCCTTAGCGGCGGCCCGGAAGGTGTCCCGGTACAAGGCCTCGATGCTCTCGTCGGCCAGCCCGGCCCTGCGGGCCTTGGCCAGCCAGCGCTCAAGGTCGCGCCGAAGCGGCCCATGTGCGGCCAGCGACCCGTCGCTGAGGGTCGCGGTTACGAACGTCCCGAGCCCTGGCCGGGCCGCCGCCAGGCCCTCGTACTCCAGCTCCCGGTAAGCCTTGAGCACCGTGTTCGGGTTGATCGCCAGTCCTGCCACCACGTCCTTGACCGTCGGCAGCTGGTCGCCCACGCTCAGCACGCCCAGCCGCAGCGCCTGCCGGACCTGCTGGATGATCTGCAGGTACGGCGCGACGCCCGAGCGGGCATCCAGGTGGAACTCGATCACCGTGTCTCGATTCATCTAGTTACCTAGTACAATAACAGCATATAAACCTGGTATGTCAAGAGGAGCGTGCCCACCGCGACGGACAGGACCTTGCTGGTAGTCGATAACCCGACGCGATGTTGGCGAGCGTCGCGGGCCGGGGCCACGGCGCATCAGAGATGGCCGGCGAGCCCGGCTGGCGTCTGGGCCGACTCTTCGATCCATTCGGTCACGAGTGGAAAATCGCCAGGCCACTCGGCCCCTAGCCGCCAGCCTGAAGCCGTGGCCTTCGGAAGGCTCACGCGAACCGGGCGCAGTGCCGCTCGAAAGTGCAGCAGCCAGACTGCCCCCGCAGCTGACCTCCTGACCGTCCCCGACTATTTGACCGATGCAAACACCGATAATGGTCCCCTGGCCGCGAGCTCATATCGGAGGGGTCAGGGTTCAAATCCCCTCAGCTCCACCAGTTCCTGCAGCTCAGAACCCTGTGAGGCATCTGAGACTATTTAACTTGGGGAACAAATGGGAGCCAATCGCGTATCTTCCGTCTGCCGGAGACCGGTCTCGTCCAGACCTGCTGGACGCGACGTGCTCAAGGCGAGCTGACCCGCGCCTGGGCCGGGCGGCGGCCCCAGGTCCGCGGCGAGTACCGGCCAGCTAGTCCCGTTCGACGACCTCGACGCGGTTCCAGAACGCGACATGGTTCTTGATACGCCGGGCCAGCGGGGACGGGCGCCGGTAGGTCCACGCCGCGTTGCGGTCCTCGATGTCGTCGACGCGGACCGTGTAGTAGCTCGCGACGCCCTTCCAGAAGCACAGCGATTTCCTTCGGGTGGCGTGCAGGAAATCCCAGTGCACTGACTCCGGTGGAAAGTACACATTGCCCTCGAGCCGCACCGGCGCATCTGACGCAGCGACGACCCGGCCGTTGAACCTCGCTTCGACCACGCCTTCATCATGCGCCCCGATCGGGGCCGCTCACCAGAACGCGCCGCGCCCTTGACCGATCCGTGAACGGCTGGAACGCCGGATCGTCGCAGGGCCGGGCCGACGCCACGCCCATGTTGCCGATCCGCTACCGGGACGGCGGTGATGCGGACGGAGACTGCCGAGCGCGATGAGGCCACTGGCAGGACCGCCAGCGCCAGTCAGGACTTCTTGGTCTTCTTCTTTCCGATACTCGGGAAGCGCTTATTCACGGCTGCCCTGACCTTCTTTTGCTCAGCCGGGGTGCCGTTCTGAGCAACCCGAGCGAGCGCGTTGCGGGCATGTGCCTTGTCCGGGATCGGGTACTTCCGCTTGCCCGGCAGCGCGAATGACTTCTTGCTCAGCTTCTTGCGGTCCTTGGTACTGAGGTCTTTGGCCATGCTGCCAGTCTCGCCGTGCGCCTCTACCCCGGGCAACCCGGCTGATTCGAGCCAGCGACACCCAAGGGCCCCATCCTGCAGATGTTCCCGGGACGCCGCCATCATCCGGTGCCGGGATCAGAGAATTGCCCTGATCCCACCTAATTTCTGCGGCCGGGCCGCCCGCCAAACCGGCAGTTGTGAATCTCGATCTCCTCATACAGACCGCCGCGACCTGCTCTGCCAGCACCGCCAGCCGCGCCTGCGCCTCTAGTTCCGCCGCCCGGGCATGCAGCGCCGCCAGTTCCCAGAAGGCAGGACAGGCGTGTGGCTGCGGTCCACGTGCGCGCTGTTTCTCACACGAGTTGAGGCCGTTGACGCCTTCACCAGGGATCGCGGGTCACGATTCCCGGACGGGCCGCAGGGAGCGGAACTTGCGTATCAGCGCTGCAGTATCGCTACCCGCCCCAGGTCGCCGGATGCCCAGCAGGAACCATCGGCGGCACAGCTGACGGTGTCGAACTGGCCGGTGTCGAAGGTATGCCAGTGCAGTCCGCCGTCGTAAGAAACGTCGGAGCCGGTCAGCCCGACCGCGATAACCGTCGCCAGGGTACCGGGGACCCAGGTGACGCCGGACCGGTAGCCGGCCGGTCCGGACAGCGGGGAGAACCACGGCCGCCCGAAGTAGGAGAGCGCCGCCACCCTGGTCGCCGCCGTGGGCGCAGCGAAGTCGCCGCCAACCGCGACGCCGGCCAGCGGCGTGCGGAACGCCAGCCCGAATACTCCGGCCGTGGGGCCACTGATGACGGGAGTGATGCTGACGTGCCAGTTCAGGCCGCCATCACGGGAGCGGAAGACCCGCGCGGCCGTGCTTCCCCCGCTGCCGAACCAGGCATCATGCCCGGATGTGGTGAGGCATTCGCCGCTTGCGGCGAACCCGGCCTCGCCGGGCAGCGCACGGGGCATCCCGATGTTCGGCAGAACGGTCCAGCTGCGGCCGCCGTTGCGAGTGGACAGGATCCGGAACTTGCCGTTGACCGGGTCGCTCAGCACCAGGCCATGCCGGGGATTGAAGAAGGCCATGCAGTCGAAGAACGCCTGCGGATTGGTGTTCCGGTAGGCCAAATTCCAGGAGCGGCCGCCGTCTGCGGTGAAGTACAGCCTGGAGTCAGTGCCCGGGCCGGCCGCCATAGCCACGGCCCGGGTGGCGCTGAAGGCCGAGATGTCACGGAATTGCAGGGCCGCTGCCCCGGCCGGCGATGCGTTGACCCACGTCCGGCCGCCGTTGACGGTTCGCAGGACGACCCCGTCATAGCCGCCAAGCCACGCAACATTCCGGCTGACCGGTGCCAGCCCGCGAAAATGCGTCTGGGTGCCAGTGCTGACCAGCTTCCAGGACAGCTGATGGCGGGAGTGGGTGCCAGCGGAGTGGGCGGCGGTGGGCGCAGAGCGGCTGGCGGCACTGGCTGAGGGGGTCGCGGCAGCCGCCAGGCCCACCGCGGCGGCGCACACCGCCGCCGCCTGCATGACATGAGCAATACGATGCGAGGTCATAGTGCGGACGCTAGCCGAGTCGCTGCTGCCGCACTAGCTGCGCGGCACAATCGGTTTCCCGAACGCACCGGGAAACCGAACCGGGCAACCCAGGCCGCGGGCACATGGCGCAGCGGGAGATCGTGACGGCAACTGGCTGAGCACAGAGGCCGTGAGTCATGGCGAGCACCGGATGGCAGCCTGGCAGCCGCGGCTGCCCTGGTCGTGGACTCCTGGCCAACAAGCCGATCCCCAGTGTGGCCAGCCTCCGATGGCCGGCATGGGCCGGGAGGGTCGAAGGAACCCGGATCCAGCTGCCGATACCCCGCAAGTCGGTGGCGATCCTCCCGAAGGAGTCCGCTAGCCCGAGGTCATTCCCCCAGTCCTGCCCCCCGACCGTCGCGGCTGTCAGCGTAGGTGCAGCCGCGGGCGTGACGAACGGCTCGCGCTAACCGCCGGCCATGGCCCCCACGACGAGGTAGGGCTCGGCCCCGGCGGCGACGGCACCGGGCAGCGGGCAGTCAGGCGGTTCGTGGGAGAGATCCAGCTCGCAGGCGTAGAACCGGATGAAGGGCCGCCGCGGGCCGCCGTCATGGCCGCGGATAGTGCCGCTTAGCACCGGGTAGCGGGCTTCCACCGCATCCAGCACCGACCGCTGGGTCACCAGACCCTCGACCTCAACCTGCACTTCCCCGTCTATATGAGCCAGGGACCGCAGGTGCGCGGGCAGGACTACCCGGATCATGGCAGCGTCTGGACCTCGACCGACAAGACCGCCGGCAGGTCCCGGACGATCGGCGCCCAGCTGTCCCCCGCGTCCGGCGAGACGTATACCTGACCACCGGTGGTGCCGAAGTACACGCCGCAAGAGTCCAGCGAGTCTACGGCCATCGCGTCGCGTAGCACGTTGACGTAGCAGTTCTCCTGAGGAAGGCCCCGGGTCAGCGGCTCCCAGTCATCACCGCCGGTGCGGCTGCGGTAGACGCGCAGCTTTCCCTCCGGCGGGAAGTGCTCGGCGTCGCTGGTGATCGGGACCACGTAGATCGTGTCCGGCTCGTGGGCATGCACGTCAATGGGGAACCCGAAGTCGGACGGCAGGTTACCGCTGATCTCCCGCCAGGACTCCCCGCCGTTGTCGCTGCGCATCACATCCCAGTGCTTCTGCATGAACAGCACGCCTGGCCGCGAGGGATGCATGGCCAGGCGATGCACGCAGTGCCCAACCTCGGCGTCCGGGTCGGGGATGCCCTCGGACTGCAAGCCGCGGTTAATCGGCCGCCAGCTCTGGCCTGCGTCATCAGAGCGGAACGCGCCCGCCGCGGAGATCGCGGCGAATATCCGGCCGGACGCCGAGGAATCCAGCAAGATCGTATGCAGGCACATCCCGCCCGCCCCCGGCTGCCACGACGAGCCTGACTCGTGGCTGCGCAACGCCGGCAGCTCCTGCCAGCTCTGACCCCCGTCATCGGAGCGGAACAGCCCGGCGTCCTCTACCCCGGCGTACACCACGTCCGGGTCGTCGAGCGAGGGCTCCAGGTGCCAGACCCGCGCGAACTCCCACGGGTGCGGCGTCCCGTCATACCACTGATGGGTGCCGGGACTGCCCTGATAGGCGAACTGATTCCCCACCGGCGTCCAGGTCGCCCCAGCGTCGTCGGATCGCTGGATCACCTGGCCGGACCAGCCACTGGACTGCGACGCGTATAGCCGGTCCGGGTCCGCCGGTGACCCCTTCACGTGATAGACCTCCCAGCCCGCGAAATGCGGGCCGCTGACCTCCCAGTCCTCGCGCCTGCCGTCCGAGGTCAGGACGAACGCGCCCTTGCGCGTGCCTGCCAGCACCCGTACACCGCTCACCTGCTGCTCCCGTCACTCCGCCAGACGCCACGACACGCCCGGACCTGGCCGGGCAAGATCACACCTGACCTGGCGATCGCCACAGTCCAGGACTATCACGGCGCGCTGACATCAAGACGGCCTACAGCCACGAAACTCGCCGCCTTCCCGCATCCGGCGTCGTGCCGGGCGCCGGGCGTATCCCAGTCCTGGTTCTGCACATGGCGCGGCAGGCGTTACCCCCGCGGGCGGGCCGGCGGGAGCAGCTCCAGGCTGAGGTGGTTCGGCTGTTGCGCTGCATGAGGCGCTGGTGATGGCGGTGGCGGTGCGCGGCGGCCAGGTCCCGGCGTGATCATGCAGCGGGCGGCCCGGCGGTCCCGGGCATGCGCCAGCGCTGTCCGGTTCGCTGGTTAGCTGCTGCGTGCGGTCCGGGCGAAGGTGAGGGCCTGGCGGCGCAGGAGTGTCCAGTCCGCCGGCGGTGGTGGTGCGGGGACGCCGGGCCGGCCGCGGGGGACTTGTACCCGCAGCGCGAGCGGGCGGATTGTGCAGCGCACCGGGGTAGGCATGAGGACCGATTCCCCGTCGATCCCGACGGGGATCTGCGGCTGGTCGGCGTCGATGATGACCTCGCGGGCGGCAAGCACTATTACGTTGCGGGAGCGTTGCGCCGTGCGCAGCAGGCCGGCCGCCTGAGCGGCGTTGTCGATCCTGACGGCGACGACGCCGAGCACGCCCTGGTCGAGCCGTGACCGCCGGCCCAGGCCGGCGATGTCGCCGGTCTAGTACGGGTTGTTGCTGACCAGCACCGCTTGCGGGCCGTCGGCTATCACTCGCCCGTCGGCCCGGACCAGCAGGTGCGCGCCCTGGTGGCCGGTCAGCAGGTCCGGGAACATCGCCAGCGCGGTGCCGGTTTTGTCGTCGCGGTAGGCGGGACTTTCCACACCTGGGCGTAGGCGCCGAAGGACGCGCTTTGACGAACGTGCGGTCGCCGATCAGGCCGAGGTCGATGCGCAGCTCGACGCCGTCAGTGAGACTGTCGAGGCAGGCAGCTGGGGTCGTCGCGGTCCAGCCCGAGATCGAGGGCGAAATGGTTGCGGGTGCCCGCGGATATCACCATCATCGGGATATCCCGTCCGGCGGCGATGCCCGCGACCAGTGCCTGGGTTCCGTCGCCGCCTGCCACCCCGAGCAGGTCGGCCCCGCGGTCGGCGGCCTGGCGGGCGAGCGCCGCCACGTCGACGATCCCGGGACCCTCCAGCAGGACCACCTCGGCGCCGAGCGCGGCGGCCTTGTCCGCAAGCCCGAACCTCGCGACCTTCCCGCCGCCTGACCCCGGGTTCATGATCACGAAAGGCCGCTGCCGCGCCGCAGCGGCGTATTCGCCCGGTCCGGCCGGCCCGCGGCCGCTGCTAAGTGCCGCGCGCCCGGCCGCCGCCGCGGCCGCCGCGGCGGCGAACGCCAGCCGGGCCAGCCAGCGCTGACCCCGGCTGGCACGGGCTGATGCTCCGTAGCCCGCATCCGCGCGGGCGGTTCCGTTCGGGGTGCCCGTTCCGTGCAGCGGACCGTCTTCCTGCGCAGCCATGCCCTCACCCCTACGCGCCATGTGGGATCTTCCTCCCTGTTACTATCGCCCGCGCATGGCTGACCCGACTTCACCCTTACGGGTGTGGCGGGCGGCGTTAGCGTGCCGGTCAAGGGTCGTGAGAATCGGAGCACGCGCCGCATGTCCACGGCAAGCTATCCGCCAGTGGCCCGCCACCTCCACGCGAGTTCACCTGGGCGGGGCAGCGTCACTGACGCGCCGGGATCACACCTGGCGCATGAAGCCGACGGTGGCTGGCGCCTTACCGCGGCTGTTCGCGGCGGTCGAGGACCTCGTAGTGCGCCGAGCGCCTGTCGAGGTCCGTGAGCACCGTCTGTGCCCGCGCCGGTACGTGTGCGGCTTCGTAGTCCTCGCCCATGAACCCCCTCACGCTTGTCGAGGGTGTCCTGAGCTTATGCGCCTGCGATCCGGCGCCTTAGGCTCCCGGCCGGAGAGTGGGAAGCGGGCGGGTCGGCGCTGCGGCCGCCCGCGATGTTACGCTTTGTGGCGCGGTTGCGGCTTCAGCGTAGCGCTGTGCGGGCGCCGGCCGGGCGGACAGGCTCAATGTGGAGAGGCATGACCCAGTTTCGCAGTGCGCACGTGCCAGCGTCCGAGGTGCATGAACGCCTGGCCGAGCATCTGCTGGTGGACGGGTACCGGCTGGTTCTCGACATCGAACGCAGCCACGGCAGCTGGCTTGTTGACGCCCGTGACGGGCGGGAGTTCCTTGACCTCTATACGCATTTCGCTTCCGCGCCGCTCGGCGCCAACCCACCGGGCATCGTCGGGGACTCCGAGTTCATGGAACTGCTCGGCAAGGTGGCCGTCAGCAAGCCGGCTAATCCGGACATGTACACCACTCATCTCGCAGACTTCGTCGAGACCTTCGCCCGCGTGCTCGGTGATCCGGCCCTGCCGCACCTGTTCTTCGTAGAAGGCGGCGCGCTGGCCGTCGAGAACGCCCTCAAGACGGCATTCGACTGGAAGAGCCGCCGGAACGAGGCAGCGGGCCGTGCCGCGGATCTCGGCACGAGGGTGATGCACCTGACCCGCGCGTTCCACGGCCGGTCTGGTTACACCATGTCGCTGACCAACACCGACCCGGCCAAGACCGACAGGTTCCCGGCCTTCGACTGGCCGCGCATCGACGTACCCGCCATCACCTTCCCGCTCGAGCCGCACCTGCGCGGACGTCGAGGCCGCCGAGGCCCGTGCCCTTGAGCCAGGCGCGGGCGGCGTTCGAGGCGCACCCGCACGACATCGCGTGCTTCATCGCCGAGCCGATCCAGGCCGAGGGCGGCGACAATCATCATGCGCCCGGAGTTCCTGCAGGCGATGCAGGACGCTATGCCACGCCTACGACGCGCTGTTCGTGCTTGATGAGGTGCAGACCGGGGTCGGGCTGACCGGCTCGCCATGGGCCTACCAGCAGCTCGGCCTGGAGCCCGACATCGTAGCGTTCGGCAAGAAGGCCCAGCTTGGGGGCATCATGGCGGGCCGCCGGGTCGACGAGGTCGCCGATAACGTGTTCCGCGTGTCCAGCCGGATCAACTCCACCTGGGGCGGCGGGCTGGTCGACATGGTCCGCTCCCGCCGGATCTTGGAGATCATCGAGGCCGACGGCCTGTTCGACCACGCCGCGAAGACGGGCAGCTACCTGCTGGATGAGCTGCACGGCCTCGGCGACCGGCACGCCGGCTGGTCAGCAATGTCCGCGGGCGCGGCCTGATGTGCGCGATCGACCTGCCCGGTCCAGGCAAGTGCGCGACGACGTTATCGCGCGGCTGCGCGAGGCTCAGGTGCTGGTGCTGGCCTGCGGCGAGCGCACCATCCGGTTCCGGCCCGCCGCTGAACGTGACGACTGACGAGCTGAAAGTCGGCGTGCGTGCTCTCGACGACGTGCTCGGCGGGCTGGCCGCCGCTGCCCGCAGCAGATGACACTGGCAAGATGAGGTCGTGATGAGCCGCAGCATTACCTCGATCATTGCCGGGGTCCCGGTGCCCGGCGCGCCCGGCGGCCGTATCACGTCGACGAACCCAGCTCGCACCAGCGAGGTGGTCGCCGACGTCGCGCTCGGGGACGCGGGCACGTTCGTCGCCGCGGCGCGGGCGGCCCGGGCAGGCCCAGCAGGCATGGGCGGATGTGCCGGCGCCGGTGCGCGGCCGGGCGATCGCTCATATCGGCCGCGACGGTCGAGGCCAACGCCGAGGCACTCGCCCGGCTGGTGACCCGGGAGATCGGCAAGCCGTACGCGGAGGCGCTCGGTGAGGTCCGCGAGATCGTCGACACCTGTGACTTCTTCCTCGGCGAGGGCCGCCGGCTCTACGGCCAGACGGTGCCGAGCGAGATGCCGGACAAGCAGCTGTTCACGTTCCGTAACCCGGTCGGCGTGGTGAGCGTCATCACCGCGGGCAACTTCCCGGTCGCCGTGCCGTCGTGGTATCTCATCCCGGCCCTGCTGTGCGGCAACGCCGTGGTGTGGAAGCCGGCCGATTACTCCCCGGCGTGCGGCGTCGGCGCTGTTCGACCTGCTGGTGCGCGGCGGCGGGCTGCCCGACGGCGTCCTGAACCTGGTGCTCGCGGACGGCGAGACGACCTTCGCCGGGCTGGAGCAGGCCCTGGACGAGGGGCTGGTCGACAAGGTCGGCTTCACCGGCTCCAGCGCGGTCGGTTCGCGGATCGGCGAGCTCACCGGCCGGCACCTGCAGTCGGCCTGCCTGGAGCTCGGCGGCAAGAACCCGATGGTCGTGACGCCGAGCGCGGAGCTCGGACCTGGCCGTGGAGGCCGCGCTGTTCTCCGGCTTCGGCACCGCCGGCCAGCGGTGCACTTCACTCGGCACCGTGATCGTGCACGAGAGCGTCCACGACGATTTCGTCGTCCGGTTCGACAAGGCGACCCGGCAGGCCACGGTCGGCGACCCGTTCGGTGATGTCGTGTACGGCCCGATGCTCGATGAGAAGTTCGCCCAGCGGTTCGAGGAGTATCCTCGGGCTGGATCCAGCCGCACCACAGCGTGCTCGGATCCACCGCGACCGGCCGGATCACGGCCGCGAGCCCGCGTGAGGGCTTTCGCCGGCGACCCGGCGGCCGGGATCTTCTGCCATCCGACGATCGTCGACGGGGTCCGCGAAGGACGACGCGATCTTCCTCAACGAGACGTTCGGCCCGCTGGTCGGCGTCATCGACCTACCGCGACCTGGGCGAGGCGATCCGGCTGGCCAATCTGCCCGGCTACGGACTGTCGTCGTCGATCTACACCAGCGAGCCCGGCCGAGGTCTTCGCGTTCCGCCGGGGCATCTCGGCGGGCATGGTGAGCGTCAACAACTCCACCTCCGGCGCGGAGGCGCACCTGCCGTTCGGCGGCAACGGCAAGTCCGGCAACGGGTCCCGCCAGTCGGGCATCTGGGTGCTCGACCAGTTCACCCGGTGGCAGTCGATGAACTGGGACTACTCGGGGCGGTTGCAGAAGGCGCAGATGGATGTCACCGAGCTAACCCCCGACGAGTCGTTCCGGCTGGCCGACTGACCCTCGCGACAGGATGGCGAATGAGCGAGCACTCGCCTGAGGAGGCGCTCGACCAGCACTTCCTCGAGGCGGCCAGGGCGCTCGCGGTCGGCCGGCAGCCGCGCACCGGACGCGGCCCGTTGACCCGGCAGCGCCGGTGCGGCCGGGCAGCGCGGCTCACCGGCGAGCCTGGCCCTGGCGCTGTTCGACGCCCAGCTCGGCAACCGCCACCTCGACCTTGCCGCCCGCTACCTGCGGGCGGCTGGGCAGGGCTTCTACACGATCGGGTCGTCCGGGCACGAGGCCAACGCGGCGGTGGCGGCCGCCCTGCGCCCGGCGGACCCGGCGCTTGCTGCACTACCGCTCCGGCGCGTTCTACCTCGCGCGCGCCGCGCAGGTACCCGGTAGCCGACCCGCTGCGCGACGTCCTGCTCGGCCTGGTGGCGGCGGCCGACGAGCCGATCGCCGGCGGCAGGCACAAGGTCTTCGGCCACGCTCGACCTCGCGGTGATCCCGCAGACCTCGACCATCGCGTCCCACCTGCCGCGCGCTGTCGGCGTCGCCTTCGCCATCGACCGGGCCCGCAAGCTCGGCGTGACGTCGCGGTGGCCGGGCGACGCGATCGCCGTTGCCAGTTTCGGCGACGCCTCGGCCAACCACTCGACCGCAACCGGAGCCATCAACACCGCCTGCCAGGTCGCCTATCAGGGGCTGCCGATGCCAGTGCTGTTCGTCTGCGAGGACAACGGCCTGGGCATCAGCGTCCGGACGCCGGCGGGCTGGATCGCGGCGACATACTCACACCGGCCGCCGATGCGGTACTTCTCCGCCGATGGCACCGACCTGGCCGCCTGCTATGACGCTGCCCTCGCCGCCGCGGCCTACGTCCGCACCAAGCGCGCGCCCGCGTTCCTGCACCTGAGCGTGGTGCGATTCATGGCGCACGCCGGCTCCGACGCCGAGGTGAGCTACCGCAGCCCCGGCGAGATCACCGCGGACTACGAGCGCGACCCGCTGCTCGGCACCGCACGGCTGCTCGTCGAGCGCCGGGGTGCTCACCCCCGCCGAGGTCGTGGATCGCTATGAGGCGATGCGCGCGCGAGTCCGCGCCCTCGCCGACGACGCCGTCACGCGCAGGCGCCTGGCCAGCAGCGAGGAGATCACGGCACCGCTCGCGCCGCGCCATCCCGATCACGTCGCACGGCGCGCGGCCCAGTGCCGGCGATCGCCAGGCGCGCGCAGCAAGCCTTCGGCGGCCGGCTGCCCGAGGCGGCGGGGCAGCTCACCCTCGCCGACAGCATCAACCGCGCCTCGCCGACGCGCTGGCGTCGTACCCGCAGCTGCTGGTCTTCGGCGAGGACGTCGGGCGCAAGGGCGGGGTCTACGGAGTCACCCGCGGGCTGGCCCGCCGGTTCGGCGCCGGCCGGGTCTTCGACACGCTGCTCGATGAGCAGTCGATCCTCGGGCTGGGGCTCGGCGCCGGGGATCTCCGGACTGCTGCCGGTGCCGGAGATCCAGTACCTCGCCTACCTGCACAACGCCGAGGACCAGCTACGCGGCGAGGCGGCCAGCCTGCAGTTCTTCTCCACCGGGCAGTTCCGCAACCCGATGGTGGTGCGAGTGGCGGGCCTGGCCTACCAGAAGGGCTTCGGCGGGCATTTCCACAACGACAACGCAGTCGCCGTGCTGCGCGACATCCCCGGCCTGGTCATCGCCGTGCCGGCGCGCGGTGACGACGCCGCCGCGATGCTGCGGACCTGCCTCGCCGCCGCCGACACTGACGGCTCGGTCTGCGTGTTCCTCGAGCCGATCGCGCTGTACCACACGCGGGACCTGTACGAGCCCGGCGACGGCGGCTGGCTGTGCCCGTATGCCGCCCCCGAGCGATGGGCGGACGCGCACGTGCCGATCGGCCGCGGCCGCACCTACGGCGACGGCTGGCAGCTCACTCTCGTGACCTTCGGCAATGGGGTACCGATGTCGCTGCGGGCGGCGCAGGCGGCTGGGCGGAGCCGGAGATCGGCGCCCGCGTCCTGGATCTGCGCTGGCTGGCCCCGCTGCCCGCCGGCGATCTGCTCCGCGAGGCTGAGGAGACCGGACGGGTCCTCGTCGTCGACGAGACCCGCCGCTCGGGCGGCGTCTCGGAAGGCGTGATCACCGCGCTGGCCGACTCCGGCTTCAGCGGACGGGCCGCCAGGGTCGCCGCCATGGACAGCTTCATCCCGCTCGGCGACGCCGCACGCCACGTACTGGTGTCCGAGGCCGACATCGAGAAGGCGGCCGCGGACCTGCTGGCCTGAAGCGCCTCGGCTGGAGGCGTCCCGGACCATCCGCGCCGGGCGCGGAGCCGGCTGCTGGCCGGGGCCGCCTCGGTCCTGGGGTCTGGACCCGGACGTGACGTGCTGGCTGCCTGCCCGCTCGGCCTCCGGCACGGGACCTGTTGCTCAGTACGGACGGTCATCCGGGCTTGCAGGTGACTGGCCGTAGGAATAGGTCGTGTCATGACGCTGCTGCGCGACGCTGGCCCCGGACGACGTCCCGCGGTGGCTGGCGGTGTACTGGCGGGCCTGATCAGTGATGCTCGGGGCGGTGCGGACGGCCGCGGCGATGTTGGGCCTTTCCTCGTCATACCGGGCCGCGACGGCCTCCCACCGCTCCGACATGGTCTTGATGCCGCCTCCGCCCACCGCGACGATAGCGATGCCCACCAGCGCCGCCAGCGCGGCGTACAGAATGGCGTTCACCACATTCGGCGCTATATGCAGCTGGTCCAGCGCGGCGATGATGCCAATGGCGAGGATGAACCCGGCGGCCAGATTAGCCAGGGTCTTGCCGTAGGTCAGAACGCCGAGGCTGCCCTCGATCAGCCGCTTGGCGGCGGCGGCAATCGCGGCGGCGATGACAACGATCACGATGGCGACGAAGACCAGCGGCAGGTAGGCGATGACGGCGTGCAGGTAGCTGCTGACCGGGTTGCGGCCGAAGACCCCGAACGCTGTCGACAGCACGAACAGCATGACGGCGTAGAAAACCAGGCGGGCCAAGATGTCGGAGGCATCGTACTGGCTGCGGTCCAGGGCGTTCTTGATCCCGCCGCGCTCAACAACCCGATCGAAGCCGACCCGGGTCAGCACCTTCGACAAGATCTTGGCGATTGCCTTGGCGACAAAGTAGCCGACGACCAGGATGATCAGGAAGACGACGAACTTCGGCACGAACGTTGCCACGCTGGACCAGGCGTTCGACACGCCCGTTCCGAAGTTGATTGCGGCAGCCACGAATACTCCTTCGATCACGGCTCAGCCGGCGCGCCGCATCGACGCCGATCGGACCGCGTCGGCTGATACAGCCTGGCCGGGAACCTTTGAGATACAGCCGGTATGCGTTGCGCGGGCCCCATGGGACCGCGACGGCAGAGTCAGGCGTCCCGGGTCGAGCCAGGGTCGACCTCCGGGTCGTCGATCTGCTCCTTGCGGACGGTCTCGCTGACCTCCTGGTTCTCGGTGACAGTCTCGGTGGCCAGCCGGACCCGCTCGACCGGGACGGCCTCCTTCTCCACCACCGGCCGCTCGGCCCGCAGCGTGACCTCGTGCTCCTCCTCGCTGATCGGCTCCCCCGACAGCGCCGCGTCCCGGCTGGCGTCGGTGACCGGCTCCCGCTCGACCCGGACCTCCTCGTGGCTGACCGGAACCGTGGTGGTGACGTTCTCGGTCACCACGTACTTGCGCAGCCGGGCCCGGCCCGCCTCAACCTGCTCGGTGCCCACCCGCAGCCGCTCCTCCGACCGGGTCATCGCATCACCGGCCGCCGGGCCGGGCACATCACGGCCCGGTGCGGCCGGCTGGCCCGCCAGGTCCTCTTCGCCGTAACCGGCCTGGGAGCCTGTCTCCCCCTCGAAGCCGGGCTCGCCGGGCCGGTAGCCGGTGTCGGCCTGATAGCCGGCATCATCGCTTGGGTAACCATCCTGGCCAGTCTCGGCGTAGCCGGCCTGCCCGGTACCGAGATGCCCGGAGTAGTGCTGGTAGAGAGCGTCCTGTTCGCTGCTGGTGATGTGCTGGTCGTCCTCGACGCTCGGGGCGTCTTTAATCAGATCCTTGGTGACCGCCAGCATCAGGCTGTCACCCTCAGCTCGGGCGCCCTGCAAGGGCGCGAAACTCTCGCGGGTGCCGAACATGCCGGTAGCGATCGTCACCCATACCGGCTCCCCAGTCGCGTCATCGAGATAGACCTGGCCGATCTTGCCGACCTTGCCGCCGTCGGAACCGACTGCAGTAAGGCCGATGAACTGCTGGGCGTTGGTGGGGGCAGTCATGTGCTCTCCTCTTACAGGCCGCCGGAAGCTGATCGGCACGGCACGCAGCGGACTAACCGTGATCCGGCAGGTTCTGCTGCGACTGCGATCGTTCCGGCAGCACGTCGTGCTGGTCACCTTGGCGCCCCCGTAGCGCGTCAAGGTAACCAGTCAGCGATGGTTGTCACTAGTGAAAGTCCGGCGAGCCACTGACGTTACGCAGCAACCTGACTTCCGGCGGCCCGGATTCATGGCCTAACTTGCCGGCACGTGGGTACTCAAGGCGGGCGCATCGCCCAGCAGGCGGTCTGGGCGCCGACGGCTGACCGAGCAGGGGGCAGCGGACCAGTGGGTGAGCAAGTGCCCGCGACCTCGGTGCACGAGGTAGCGGCCGCTGAGCCGGTGATACGGCGCGTCATTGCCGCCCGCACCGCGAATCATGCGGACGTCGAGGACCTGGTTCAAGACTGCCTGGAGCGCCTGCTGGCTGCGCGCGGCCGCCTGGCACCCGAGGCAGTCTTGCCCTACGCCATCGTCACGGCCCGCAACATGGCCAGCTCGCACGCCAGGAAAGCGGCGCGGCATGCGGCGGCGCTGCCGCGCGTCCTGGAGATGAACGACCCGGTCCGGCCGGAGGACGCGGTCCTGGCGGAAGAGTCCCGCGCTGCGATGATCAGAGCGCTTGCCCGGCTGTCGCCGCAGGAGCGAAGCGAGATCCTGGCCTATAACCGTGATGGCCCGCGGCAAGAAGGCCGCGGGCATGCATCATCCGGCGCGCTGCGGGTGCGGATGGCTCGCACCCGCGCCAAGCTCCGGCTCGAGTACCTGATCGCCTTCCGGCACCTGGAACTGCCGTCGCCGCAATGCCGCAGCGTGCTGCTGGCGATATCGGCCGGCGACAGGCGCCGCCAGCGCGAGCTAAATGCAGGGCGGCACCTGATTGACTGCGGAATCTGCGCGACGCTCAGCGAGCCGCTTGGCCAGCGCAGCATAGCTCTGACCGCAATCTCCCTCCCAGGCGCGCTCGCCGCCTGGGGACTGGCCAAGGCGCGAGCGCACCCCGCGCACACGGCGGCTGCTGTCACAGTCGGCTCTGCCGCCGTTGCCGCTGCCGCCGTTACCGGACCGCGGATCCTGGCCGCAGCCCCGGCTCCGCATGCCCATGCCCGCCCGCCGAGCTCCCGCTTCAGCCAGGCGCGATCACCGGTCCCCGTCATCGGCCATCTGTCCATCGACGGGCGGCCGGTGAAAGATCTGCAGCTCAGGCATTCGATCCGCGACATGATCGGGGAGCGCGCGCACGCCTCGGGCGTCGACGTGGTGGCCGCGGTCACGCGCAACGGCTTTTGGGTGGGCTCATCGCAGGCGCGGGTCTGGGTACAGCTCGTCGGGCCATTCGAACCGCTCCGCATCGGCCCCGGCAATCATCTTCGATTCACCGGCACGGTGGTCGGCAACCGAGCCTCCTATCCGGGCCTAGTCAGCGCTGTCGGCCGGCGCGACGCCGGGCTGCTGGCACGGCAGGGAGCACACCTGGCCGTCCGCACCACCCAGATCCGGGTAATCAGGCCGCATAGTTAGCGCGCTCGGTCGGCATCCGGTCAACCTGAATGATCACTGCGGCAGTCCGTGGCCGCGGCATGCGAGATGTCCTCCAGATAGACCGACACCGCGCTGCCGGCCCTCAACCTGGGGGCGGCGCGCCGAGCCCCGGTCAGCCTGCTAACTGCCGGGAAAACGGCGGCTCAGCCCCGTCTCGATGAGATGAGCGGCCCGGCGGACGCCGGCCGTCACCGCCTGATGAATCTGCGCGGGCGTGCGAGTGCCGTCCAGGTACTTGCGCAGGCCGGCCCGCAGCAAGGCCATGGTGAAGCCGAAGCGGTCGAGCAGCAGCGACTCCTTGGTCGGGAAATAGCTGAAGACCGTCTTTCTGACACCCCGCACGCGACGGCAACCTCCGACACGCGGACGGCATCGAAGCCGCGCTCCATGAACATCTTCGTCGCGGTGTCGGACAGCTGCTGGCGCATCAGGCGCTTCTTGCGCTCCGCAGCCCCTCATGGGTCGCGCTGGCCGGCGGGCAGCCGGCCGGGTTGGCTTGACCAGGTCGATCGCCACCTTCGAGCCGGAGCCCTTCATCGGGATCGTCCAGCGGCTGAGCGCGAACCTGGCACCGGTGATGACCGTCTTGATGCCGCTTGCCCTGCTGTCGATGATCCCCGTGCTGATCCTCGCCTTCGGCAGGCGGCAGGCAGCCTTTTACCTGACCATGGTGGCATTCGCCTGTATTGCCGTGGCCCTGGCCGTGACCATGACCACCGAGATTCCCATCGTCAAGCAGATCGAGTCGTGGACGGCCTTGACGATCCCGGACAACTGGGAGCGCCTTCGCGACAGGTGGGTGTCGTTTCACCTTCTCCGCGTTGTCTCCGCCCTCGCCGGGCTCACCCTGCTCGTGGCCTGAGCGGGCAACTTCTGAGGCCACGCCGTTCAAGGCCGGGGGCGGGTGCCGGGCTCCTCCTGTGCCTGTCATGGCCTGCTGAGCGCGGAGTGCCGGGCGGGCCAGGGAACGATTCTGCCGGCCACATCGGGATGTCCGGCCAGCCTCTGCAGACGAGCTGTCAGGCGGCGGGCGTCTCGTCGCCGAGGAAGCGCAGCACCTCCGCCGCCAGCAGATCCGGCGCCTTATAGAGAGCCTCGTGCCCGATGCCGGCCAGCTCGTGCACGGTGGCGGCGGGGAGCGCCGCGGCGAGCTGGCGGATGATCTCGGCCGCCCACGGCGGGCTGATCGTGCCGAGGAGCAGCAGCACGGGCTGGCGGACCTGGCGGGCCGCGGCATCCAGGTCGGCGGCGGCGAGCCCGCGGCTTTCGCGCGGCAGCGTCGCGGCGACGATGGGGAGCACGTCCGGCCCCGGCGCGTCGCGCAGCGCCTCCACCTCGCCGTGAGTCAGGCCGACGATCTCGGTGAGGAAGGTGACGGTCGCCCGGCCGACCTGACCATCAGCCACCATGGCGCTGACACGCTCGGGCCACTGGTTCCGCGTCGTCTGCGGGCCGGGCGGCTCGTACAGCACGATGCGCCGGAAGGGCGCACCGAGCCCCGCCGCGCCGAGCGCGATGGTGGCGCCGATGCTGTGGCCGACCACATCCACCGGGCCGCCCTGCTCGTCAGACAGCGCGGCGGCAACGGCCGCGACATCGGCATACTCCCTGCTCAGCTGATAGGTGTCCGCGTCACCGCTGGATCCGCGGCCGCGCCGGTCCATGGCGGTCACCCGCCGTTGCCTGGTCAGCGGTCCCCACATCCACTCCCAGTTCTCGATGACGCCTATGCCGCCGTGCACCAGCAGCAGCCCGGAGCCTGACCCGCCGGTCAGCAGGCCGATGCGGACGCCGTCGGCGCCGGTAACCGAATGCCTGGTTCCTTCCACCTGGCGGAGCGTACGGCCGGGGCAGGCTGCTGTCGCGCGAATTTCCGGCCGCTGGCCGGGGCAGGCCGGTGGTCAGGCCGTGCCCCGTCCCTTGGCGGCGTTGCAGGCGGCGTGGCCGGCGCGCCAGGACCACCTGCACCCGCCCCGGGCCTCAGGCCAGCAGGCCGGTCACCATTCCTGGCACGTCCGTGCCGTCGCCCGGGCGGGGGACCAGCCGGCCCCGGTCACCGGGGTCCCTGGCGAAGATGTGCAGCCGGCCGTCACGGCGGGCCAGGACCAGGTCAGTGCTGACACCGGCGGTCTCGGTCGATCCCTGCGCGGTGTACTTGGTCACGGTGACCAGCGCCGCCCGCTCGGCCGCGGCCAGCATCCCGTCAGCATCAGCCGCCGGGCCAGCGTCCGCGACCGGCCCCCCGGGCAGCCACTCGGCGAGCTGGCGGAGGGCCTCGCCGAGCTGGTACAGGCCGATCTCGTGCACGCCGAGCGCGTCGATCCTGACCACCAGGCAGATCTGCTCGGGCTGCGGGAGCAGCAGGGTCCGCCAGGGCTCGCCGTCCCTGGTGGCGGTCACCCGGGCGTCCAGGACCTGCCGGGCCCGCTGCTGGAAGGCCACCGCGATGCCCAGGTCGCCCCGGACCTGTACCTGTCCCGCGACCGAGCCGGCCACCAGGAGCTGGCGTGCCGCGAGCGACCTGACCGCCTCGGCCAGGACCTCATCGGAGGGCCGGGCCTCGAGGAAGTCAACAATCGCGTCGACCGCCATGAGCTCGGCCACGGTGTACGCGCCGAGCAGCACCGGCCCGGTGCCGACCAGGCTCACGACCGCCGAGACCAGGCCCTCTGGCACCGCCGCCTGGCCGTCTGGGGCGCCATCGGCGGCAGTTTCGCTCATGACGACTCCCGTCCGGCCAGCCAGGCCGCTATCGTGGCCGGCTCCGGGCGCTGATCCAATATCGCGGCCGCGCTCCGGGACGGCGTCTCGGTTACCCACACCCTGGAGCTGCCGAACAGCCCGCGGCCGCCCCGCCCGGATAGCGCCCGGCCGAGCTCGCCGCCCGGGTCCGGCCGGTCCGGCGGCGCGAACCGGCGCGCCAGGTCCGGCGAAACCGCGGTCATGTCGTCGTCAGCCTCGATCCGGCGCAGGGCCTGGGTGAGCGCCTGCGCCACCGGCGGGGGCAGCGCCGTGGGCACCGCCAGGACGGGCGAGAGGTACAGCGGATGCCGCTCGGTCAGCCGGGACAGGCCCCACGGGCCGACATTGCTGCGGGTCAGCCGGTAGACGACGTAGTCCATCAGGTGCCGGATGTCGTCCAGGCTGGGCAGCTTGCGCTTGCCGAAGGCGGCGGGCGTCTTCTCCAGCTGCACCCAGGTGCCCTGAGCCGTCCGCCCGTGCAGCTTCTCCCGCACCACCGTGCCGCGCATCCCGATGTCGGGATAGCGCTTCTTGTCGATGTCGCGGTGATGGCTGGAGATGCGCAGGTGGCTGACCTTGGCGAACCGCCAGTCCTCATACAGCTCCGGGTTGTCGATCAGGACGTGGCCGCCGCACAGCACGTCGTGCAGCTGAGGCACCTGCAGGCCGTGGCGCTCCAGATCGGACATGATCGCCGCTTCCTCGGGACTAAGACGCTCGGCCGCGGCCAGCAGGCCCTTGCGGTAGGCCCCTGCCCGGGCCGTGATCTCGATCATCAGCCGGACCCTGTCCCGCACCTGCCTGGTCTGCTCCGCGGTGAGGGTACCGGAGTCTCCCGCGCCGGGCCGCGCCGTCTGCGTGATGGCCGTAACCAGGCTCTTGCGCTCCACGTACTCAGTAGATCATGCGGGCGGCCAGACGGACCTGCAATGCCGCCCGGCTGCGGGCCGCCCGCCGATTCAGGCAGCCGGGCAGTCCGCCTTGACGTAGTTCAGGCCGAAATCGTGCTTCCATTCCCGGCCGTCCGCCGACGCCTCCCAGGCACCCTGGATCGTACCGCCGTCGTCGCTGACCACGCCGGTATACCGCTGCCAGAAGCCGGGCGCCTCGCGCCAGAGCCTCCAGATTCCGCCGTCCAGGCTCATCTGGTAGAACCGGGCCACTCCGCGTGAGTCGTAGTAGTGCTGCGCGAAGGTCTCCGGGCCGGCCACCGCAATGATCGCGATGCCGCTCGGAGCGGCGCGGTGCTCGTTGACGAACCGCTGGACGACAAAGAACCTGCCCTCCAGCCACTCGAACGTGGTACGGCCGCTGCGGCTGGCTACCGCGGGAGTGCCAGGGCCGAAGTACCCGGCCGCGAACGACGCTTCCATCTCCCACTGGCCGATCAGCACGTCCAGGCGATCAAGCGCCGCGGGCCGGGCGGCGGGAACGTCACCGGGGCGGTCGGCGTGACTGGCCTGTCCCTGATCGTGCGATGCGCTGGCGGTGGTCATCATGTCGCCCCTTCCGATGCGGGCCCGGGCGGCCGGGCCTGGCCGGTAGAATCTACTCTTTATAACTTTTCTTTTTTATAAAGGTATAGTTATATAATGTGCGGCGTCCGGGCTGTTGTCAAGTCCTCCGGCAGGCTGCAGCGCGTCACGGGATGAGGATGACCTTGCCCGGACGGTGCGCGACTCGGCGAGCTCCATCGCGGCACCGGCCTCGGCGAGCGGGAACCTGGCGGCGACCTGCGCGCTGACGCCGCAGGCGAGCAGGCCGGGCACCGCGGCCAGGTCGGCGTGCTGGCGCCGCCGGAACCTGCGCGGCGTCACGGTGCGGCCGGCCGCCGCGGGAAAGGGTCCGGGCGGTCGCGAACGCCTACCGCGACTGGGCCGTCGCGCAGCCCGATGCCTACCGGCTGGCCTTCGAGACCGCCAGCGGCTCAGGGGGACCTCGCCCCTGGGCGGGTCGGGCCGGCGGCCCAGCGCAGCATGGACGTCTTCATCGGCGTGCTGTCGTCTCTCGGTGACCCGGCCGCCATCGACATCCCGGCCCCGCTGTCGGAACAGATCCGCGGCTGGGCGGAGCGTGCGGGCGCGGAGTTCCCGGCCGGGGTGCTCCTGGTGGAGCCGGCTGCATGCGCTGATCAGCCTGGAGCTCGGTCATCACCCCGAGGCCACCGGGGTCGGCGCGCGGCTGATGCGGCAGGCCGAGGTCAGGTGCTGCTGCGCGGCTTCACGGCGGGCAGCCGCAGCCCTGGGCCGGGGCTAGCGGCGCTTGGGCAGGTAGAGGTCGGTGATGGTGCCCTCGAACGCCTCCGCGGCCAGCCCGACTGTCTCCGACAGCGTCGGGTGCGGGTGGACGGTCAGCCCGATATCGGCCGCGTCGCAGCCCATCTCGATGGCCAGCGCCGCCTCGGCGATCAGGTCCCCGGCTGACGGCCCGACGATGCCGCAGCCGAGCAGCCGGCCGGTGCCGGGGTCGAACAGCAGCTTGGTCATGCCCTCGTCCCGGCCGAGGGACAGCGACCGGCCGCTGGCGGCCCACGGGAACACGCCCTTGGCGTAGGGCACGCCTGCCGCCCTGGCCTCGGTCTCGGTCAGCCCGGCCCAGGCCACCTCGGGGTCGGTGTAGGCGACCGACGGGATCACCCGCGCATCGAAGTAGCTGCTGCGGCCCGCGGCCACCTCGGCCGCGACCTTGCCCTCGTGCATGGCCTTGTGCGCCAGCATCGGCTGGCCGACCACGTCGCCGATGGCGAAGATGTGCGCCGCGCTGGTCCGCAGCTGCTTGTCCACCGTGATGAAGCCGCGCTCGTCCACGGCCACGCCGGCGTTCTCGGCCCCGATCAGCGCGCCGCTGGGACGGCGGCCGACAGCGACGAGGATCTTGTCGAAGGTGCCGGCCGGCGGTGCCTTCGGGCCGTCGAAGGACGCCACCAGCCCGTCCGGGCCGGCCTGGACGCCGGTGACCTTCGTCTTGAGGTAGATGTCCTGATAGCGCCGGATAATCCGCTTGGCCAGCGGGTTCACCAGGTCCTTGTCGGTGCCGGGGATCAGCTGGTCCATCAGCTCGACGACCGTGACCTGGGCGCCGAGCTCGTAGTAGACGGTAGCCATCTCCAGCCCGATGATCCCCCCGCCGAGCACCAGCAGCCGGGCCGGGATCCCGTCGAGCTGCAGCGCGCCGGTGGAGTCGATGACCCGCGGGTCGTCCGGCGGGATGAACGGGAGCGTCAGCGGCTCGGAGCCGGCCGCGATGATGGCCTGCTCGAAATCGATGGCCGTGATGCCGCCCTCGGCCAGCTCGACCTGCAGCTGGCGGGGCGAGCTGAACCGGCCGCGGCCGCGCACGACGGTGACCTTGCGCTGCCTGGCCAGCCCGGCCAGGCCGCCGGTCAGCCGCCCGACCACGCCGTCCTTCCAGGCCCGCAGCTGGCCAGGGTCGATGACCGGATCACCGAACGTGATGCCGTGCCCGGTCATCTCCCTGGTCTCGGCGATGACCTTGGCCGCGTGCAGCAGGGCCTTGGACGGGATGCAGCCGACGTTCAGGCAGACGCCACCGAGGACCGCCCCGCGGTCGACCAGCACGACCTTCTTGCCCAGGTCAGCGGCCCGGAATGCGGCCGTGTAGCCGCCCGGCCCGGCGCCGAGCACGAGCACCTCGGCGGTGACGTCACCGGGCCCGGCCGGGCGGGCAGCCGCGCTCGCGGCTCCGGCGGTACCGCCTGCGGCGGCCGTGCCGGGGCTGGCCGCGGCCGGCCCGGCGCCGGCTCGGGCACCAGCGTCTCCCCGGTACGCAGGTCGGCGATCAGGTGACCGGCCGAGACCCGGTCGCCGACCGCCACCCGGACGGCGGCGACGGTCCCGGCCATCGGCGCCGGGATGTCCATCGCCGCCTTGTCAGACTCCAGCGTGATCAGCGGGTCCTCGGCGGCCACCGTGTCGCCCGCGGCCACGTGCACCTCGATGACCGGCACGTCGGCGAAGTCGCCGATGTCGGGCACCGCGACCTCGACGGCCTCGTAGCTGCCGCTGGGCGAGCCGTACCCGGGCGGCCCGGGCGGCCCGGGGACGGCGTCCTCGCTGAGATGCTCGCCTGCCATGTCTTCGCTCCCGAGAGGGTGGAGTTGCGCGCCGGTCAGAGCACCAGCCGGCGGATGTCCTCGAGCAGCTGGCACAGGTGCCGGGCGAACCGGGCCGCGAGCGCGCCGTCGATGACCCGGTGGTCGTAGGACAGTGAGATCGGCAGCATCAGCCGCGGCGCGAACTCCGACCCGTCCCAGACCGGGGCCATCCGGGACCGCACCACGCCGAGGATCGCCACCTCCGGGGCGTTGATGACCGGGGTGAACGCGGTCCCGCCGATGCCGCCCAGGCTGGAGATCGTGAAGCACCCGCCCTGCAGATCGGCCGGGCCGAGCTTGCCCTCCCGCGCCCGGGCCGATACCGCAACGAGCTCCTGGCTGATCTCCCTGATGCCCTTGCGGTCCACGTCGCGGATCACCGGCACCACCAGGCCCTCGGGAGTGTCCACCGCGATCCCGAGATGGTAGTAGCCCTTGTAGACCAGCGCATCCCTCTCCGGCGTCAGCGAGCTATTGAACCTGGGGAACTCCTTCAGCGCGCTGACGGCGGCCTTCATCAGGAACGCCAGCAGCGTCACCCGGTAGCCTTCCGCCCTGGCCGCGGTGTCCAGCTCCGTGCGGTAGCGGTCCAGATCGGTGATGTCGGCCTCGTCGTTGTGGGTGACGTGCGGGATGTTGAGCCAGGACCGGTGCAGGTGGGGGCCGGACAGCCGCTGGATCCGGGACAGCGGCGCGACTTCCACCGGCCCGAACCTGGCGAAGTCCTGCGCCGGGATCTCCGGGATGCCGCTGCCCTGGGCGGCCGCGGCCGGGGCCGCCGGGCCGCGGACGCTTGCGATAAGGTCTTCCTTGGTGATACGGCCCTTCGGCCCGGTGCCCGCCAGCGCCGTAATGTCGACGCCGAGCTCCCGGGCCAGCCGGCGCACGGCGGGCCCGGCGTGCACGCCGTCGAAGCCGGCCGCCGCGGCGGTGCCGCCCGCGGTCACCGGGGGCCCGGTGGCCGGGGCCGGCTGCGGGGCCGCCGCCGCCGAGCGCTCGGCCGGCGCCCGTGCCGCTGCGACCGGGTCGGTCCCCTGCGCAGCCGCCGCCGCCTGCGCGGGCGGCTCCTGCTGGTCGGTCAGCTCGGGCGGCTCCGGCTGCGCGCCCTCGGTGCTCAGCAGCAGAATCGGCGACCCGCGACTGACCAGGTCGCCGACCTTGACCCGCAGCTCGCTGACTGTGCCGGCGGCCGGCGACGGGATGTCCATGGCGGCCTTATCGGACTCCAGCGTGATCAGCGGGTCCTCCTCGCTGACCACGTCGCCGGAGGCGACATGGATCTCGATGATCGGCACCTCGGTGAAGTCGCCGAGGTCGGGAACGCTGACTTCGGTCACAGCGGGCACGGTGCTCCCCTGGGTCGCTGGGCGGTGCTGGCAGCGGGCAGGCCGGTCCCGGCCTGGCCGGGATCCGGCCGCCGGTCATACCCGCGCCGGATCGGGCTTGTCGGGATCGATCTCGTAGCGCGAGATCGCGTCGGCGACCGTGGCCGCGGGGATCGTGCCGTCGGCGGCGAGCGCGGCCAGCGCGGCGACGGCGACGTAGTGGCGGTCGACCTCGAAGAAGCGGCGCAGGTTGCGCCGGTAGTCCGACCGGCCGTAGCCGTCGGTGCCGAGCACCCGGTAGCGCCCGCGGACGAAGGGCCGGATCTGGTCGGCGAACGACCGGATGTAGTCGGTGGCGGCGATAACCGGGCCTGGCCGGCCGGCCAGGCAGTCCTCGACGTAGCTGGTCCGGGGCTCCTCGGCGGGGTGCAGCATGTTCCACCGCTCGGATGCCAGGCCGTCGCGGCGCAGCTCGGTGAAGCTGGTCGCGCTCCACACGTCCGCGGCCACGCCGTAATCGGCGGCCAGCAGGTCGGCGCCGGCCAGCACCTCGCGCAGGATCGTGCCGCTGCCGAGCAGCTGCGCGACCGGGCGGCCAGCCCCCTCGCCGGCCTCTCGCAGCAGGTACATGCCGCGCAGGATGCCCTCCTGCGCGCCCTCGGGCATCGCGGGGTGCTCGTAGTTCTCGTTCATCAGGGTGAGGTAGTAGAACACGTCCTCCTGCTCGGCCACCATCCGCCACAGCCCGTCGGCGATGATCACCGCGACCTCGTAGGAGTACGTCGGGTCGTAGGACACGCAGCTGGGGATGACCGAGGACAGCACGTGGCTGTGGCCGTCCTCGTGCTGCAGACCCTCGCCGTTCAGCGTGGTGCGCCCGGCCGTCCCGCCGAGCAGGAAGCCGCGGGCCCGTGCGTCCGCCGCCGCCCAGGCCAGGTCCATGACCCGCTGGAAGCCGAACATCGAGTAGAAGATGTAGAACGGGATCATCGGGACGTCGCTAGTGCTGTAGGACGTGGCCGCGGCGATCCAGGAGGCCATCGCGCCGGCCTCGTTGATGCCCTCCTGCAGCATCTGCCCGTCCGGTGCCTCGCGGTAGTACATGAGCTGGCTGGCGTCCTCGGGCGGGTAGAGCTGCCCGGCCTGGCTGAAGATGCCGAACTGCCGGAACATGCCCTCCATTCCGAACGTCCTCGACTCGTCCGGCACGATTGGCACCACATGCCTGCCGATGTTCTTGTCCCGCAGCAGGGTGTTGAGGATCCGCACGAACGCCATCGTGGTGGAGATCTCCCGGCCGGGCGTGCCGCCGAGCTGGCCGCCGAACGCCGGCAGGCCGGGCACCGTCAGCGACTGCGTCGAGCGCGGCCGCCGGGCGGGCAGCGCGCCGCCGAGCGCGGCCCGCCGCTCGGCCAGGTAGGCCATCTCCGGGCTGTCCTCGGCGAAGCGCAGGAACGGCAGCTCGGTCAGCTGCTCGTCGGTCAGCGGCAGGCCGAACCGGTCCCTGAACTTGACCAGGGCCGCGTCGGCCATGTGCTTTTGCTGGTGGGTGATGTTCTGGCCCTCGCCGGACTCCCCCATCCCGTAGCCCTTGATGGTCTTGGCCAGGATCACGGTGGGCTGGCCGGAGGCCCGCATGGCGGCCGAATAGGCGGCGTAGACCTTGACCGGATCGTGGCCGCCGCGGTTCAGCGCCCAGATCTCGTCGTCGGTCATGCCCGCGACCATCTCGGCCAGCTCCGGGTACTTGCCGAAGAACTTCTCCCGGACATAGGCGCCGTCCTTGGACTTGAAGTCCTGATACTCGCCGTCGACGCACTCCTCCATCCGCCGCAGCAGCAGGCCGGTGGTATCGCGGGCGATGAGCGGATCCCAGCCGCTGCCCCAGATGGCCTTGATCACGTTCCAGCCCGCGCCGCGGAAGATCCCCTCCAGCTCCTGGATGATCTTGCCGTTGCCACGGACCGGGCCGTCCAGCCGCTGCAGGTTGCAGTTGATCACGAAAATGAGGTTGTCGAGCTTCTCCCGGCTGGCCATCGCGATGGCGCCGAGCGATTCCGGCTCGTCGGTCTCCCCGTCGCCGAGGAACGCCCATACCTTGCGCTGCGCGGTGTCAGCCAGGCCCCGGCGAGCCAGGTACTTAAGGAACCGGGCCTGGTAGATCGCCATGATCGGGCCCAGCCCCATCGATACCGTCGGCATCTGCCAGTACTCCGGCATCAGCCACGGGTGCGGGTACGACGACAGGCCGCCGCCGCCGGCCTCCATCCGGAACCTGCGCAGCTGGTCCTCGGTCAGCCGCCCTTCGACGAACGAGCGGGCGTAGATGCCCGGCGACGAGTGGCCCTGGATGAACAGCAGGTCACCGCCGTGCTGGCCGTCCGCGGCGCGGAAGAAATGCTGGAAGCCGACGTCGTACAGGGTGGCCGCGGACTGGAAGCTCGCGATGTGACCGCCGAGCTCGGACGACTCGGCGTTGGCCCGCAGCACGATGGCCAGCGCGTTCCACCGGATCAGCGAGCGGATCCGGTGGTCGATGGCCAGGACCGCCGGATCCAGCCGGTCCTCGGAGTCGGGCGGGATCGTGTTTAGGTACGGCGTCGTGGCGCTGTAGGGCACCGGCGCGCCCTTGCGGCGGGCCTCCGAGACCACCTCGTCCAGCAGGAAGAAGGCGCGGTCCGGGCCCTCGAACGCCAGCACCGAGTCAAGCGCATCCCGCCACTCGCGGGTCTCTGCCGGGTCCAGGTCCTCCAGCATCAGGTCTCCTCCTGACCGATCGCGCAGCTGCTTCCTGCCAAGCATGCTTGCCGCCTATACGTCCGGCAAGCATCTGGCTGCACGCCGACCGCGCTTCACGTCAGAGCCTGGCGGCCAGGGCGGTGATCCGGTCCCTGAGCCAGCGGTGAGCCGGGTCGTGCTCCCTCCGCGGATGCCAGTACATGGTCTGGGTGATCCGGCAGAATTCCTCCAGCGTCAGCGGGGCTCTTCGATGATCTCGAACCGGTTGCCGTCGGGATCGGTGAACTCGAACATGGCGGGCACCCCGGGCCAGCGCAGCAGCTCGCCGACCGCGATGCCCCGCTCGCGCATGGCCGCGTGCTCTGCCTGCGCGTCCGGGACCGTGAAGCGGATGCCGGTATCCGCGCCGGGCGGCCGCCCCGCGACCAGCGCCACCGAGGTGGACGCACCGGGCGCGGCGACCATGACCCAGCGGAAGCTGTCGCTGACCCGCGCGTCGAGCCGCTTCTCGAAGCCGAGCGTGTCGACGAAGAACGCCAGCGCCTGGTCCTGGTCACTGACGGGGATGCCGACCACGGCGATATCGGTGATGGTGGTGCTCATGCTGGCCTCCGAGATGTTGTGTCTGCTGTCTGCTGGCCGCCTGCCGCCTGCTGCCGGCGGGCTCTGCGGTGGTTAGCCCTCACCGGGCCGGGTGGTGGTCACCGGCGGTCGCCGTACATAAGCGAGCCGGGAGTGGTCAGGGTCTCGCCGGTTTCCAGCCAGGTCTTCAGCCCGGACAAGACCATCGGCCAGCCGCCGTACAGGTGCTCAGGCGCGCCGTCGCGCAGCTCATCGTGGATTACGGTCAGCCGGCATGAATAGCCGACCGGCTCGATCTCCCAGGTGACCCGGGAGGTTCCCGCCTGCTCGGCGTCATCGCTCCACTGGGCGCGCATCGTCTGCACGAGCCGGCGGGGCCGGTCCACGACCAGGTTCTCCCCCTCCATCAGGGGCCGTTCGGCGCCCGGATGGACCAGCCGGTAGGACGACCCGGCGGCCCAGTCGGACTCGATCGCCGCGCCGAAGTGGTACCTGGCCCGGATCACCGGATCGGTGATCGCCTCCCACAGCCGCTCGGGCGTGGTGCGGATGTAGATCTCGAAAACCTTTTCCATGTGCTGCTCCAGCTCGTGCTTGAGGGCTGCCAGGCCCGCGGCCCAGGTCTGCGTGTACTTGCTCACCCACCGGTCGTGGACCAGCCGGATGGGCACCGGGTTGAGGTAGTGCCGCTTCTCCCGGCCCTGCCGCCTGCTGACGACCAGGCCGGCGTCTTCACAGATCTTCAGGTGCTTGGCCACGGCGATGCGGGTCATGTCGTGCCGCGCGGCCAGCGACACCAGCGTCTGGCCGTCTCGAGCGAACAGCTCGTCCAGCAGTGCCCGCCGCGTCGGGTCGGCCAGTGCCCGGAACACCAGGTCCATGATTCCACAATAGGAAACCATTTGGTTTCCTGTCAATAGCCGCCGGCGGGTCCGCCCGCCGGCCACCCGGCCCGGCTGAGTCCCGCCCCGGCCCGGCCCGCCTGGCTAGCGGGCAGCCAGCCCCATGGGTGCCACAACCATGGGGTCTGATGCCTGTGGGTGCCGCAACCATGGGGTTCCGGGTGGCGGCGGGCGGGGACTCAGGGGCGGAGACGGCTCGGTGCCTGCCGGCCTCGGTAGCCTGTTGCTCATGGACCAGCCGGCGGACGCCAACGCGGCGATCTGGCAGTCCGAGCAGATCGTGGCCAACTGGGCGGCCGAAGCGGAGGCGCGCGAGCCGCGCCGGGCGGCGCACCGCCGGCTCATGGCCGACCTGCTGCCCTTCGCCGAGCAGGACGCGTTCACGTTCGCGGACCTGGGCGCGGGGACCGGGGCGGCATCCCGGGCCATCCTCGGCAGGTACCCGCGCAGCACGGCCATCCTGGCCGACTTCTCGGCGCAGATGATGGGCGCCGGCGAGCCGCTGATGCAGCCGTTCGCCGGGCGGTATGAGTACGTCGGGTTCGATCTGTCCGGCGGCGACTGGCCCGCGGCGATCCCGGCGGCGCTGGATGCCGTGGTGACCTCGATGTGCGTTCACCACCTGCCCGACGAGCGCAAGCGGGGCCTGTTCGCCGAGATCTTCGGGCGGCTGGCCCCGGGCGGCTGGTACCTCAACTACGACCCGGTGCGCGCGGAGGATGCGGTGGTCGAGGCCACGTGGGAACGGGTGAACGACGCCGAGGATCCCGCTGCGGCCACCGCGAAACGGCATCGTACCCCGGCCGAGCAGGCCCGCTGGGACAACCATGTCCGGTACGTCGCCCCGCTGGGCCCGCAGCTCGAATACCTGCGGGACGCCGGATTCGGCGGCGTCGACGTGTACTGGAAGCGGCTGGAGAACGTGATCTACGGCGGCTGCCGGCCAGCCTGAGCGGGGAGCGGAGCATCCCGGCCCGGGCGCGGCTCAGGCGGCTGCCGGTCAGGCTGAGCGGACGGATCATCCCGGCCCCCGGACGCGGGCCGGGCGGTCTGGCTACGCCTGGCGGCGCCTGGTCGCCTCAGTGAGCAGCCGGAGGTCGACGCTGTGCTCGGGTGACGCGAACGGCGTGCCGGGTGCGCTGACGTCGAACCGGCCGCTGTCGGGCACGTAATCGCGGCCGCGGGCGATGACCCGGAGCAGCCGGCCGAGCACCGCGATGTCAGCGGCCGGGTCGCCGTGCACCACGGTCACGTCGGCGTCGTAGCCGGGCGCGAGATGGCCGGTGACCGCGCCGAGGCGAACTGCCGCCGCGGCCTGCGTGGTGGCCATTGCGAGCACCTCGCCGGCCGGGAAGCCCAGCGTGACCAGGTATTCCAGCGCGCCGACGTACTGGTGGTGCGGTGTGTTGTCAATGCCCGCGTCGGTGCCCGCGATGATCAGCGCCGCCAGCTCGCGCAGCGGCCGCAGGTGCTCACCGACGGCGATCCCGGTCAGCTTGACGACGTAGGGCGCGTTCACATTGACGGTCGGGCAGACGACAATCCCCCGCTCCGCGATGCTGGCGGCGAGGCGCTCATCGAACCGCCGCTCGTTGGTCTCGGTCACGAACGAGCAGTGCTCAAGCGTGCTGACCCCGGCCTCGACTGCCCGGCGGATGCCCTCGAGGCCGTGCGCGGCGACCGGCATGTCGACGCGCCCCGCCTCCTCGACGATCACGGCCAGCTGCGCGGTGGTGAACTGGGCGTACCAGGGCGCCGGCCCGCTGGTCATGAACCCGCCGGTGGACATGACCTTAATCAGGTCGGCGCCGTGCTTGTGGTGGTTGCGGACCATGCGGCGCAGGTCGTCCTCGCTGTCCGCCTCGCCGCCCATGAACCAGCAGTGCCCGCCGGTGACGGGTGACCGGGGTCGCGGCCACGATCATCCGCGGGCCGCGGGCCAGGCCCGCGGCGACGGCATCGCGCACCACCACGCTCAGGTAGCCGCGCGCGCCGAGGTCACGAGCAGTGGTCACGCCCGCGCCCAGCAGCTCGCGCGCGCTGCGGAGCATCAGGATCAGCTGCTGTTCGTCGGTCTCGCCGCGCATCCGCGCGGCAGGCCCAGGTCCGCCGTCAACCCGAGGTGGACGTGGCTGTCGATCAGCCCCGGCAGGATCGTCGCGCCCGGGTAGTCCGTCCGGGGCAGTGCCTGGAACTCGGCCGGCACCGCGGCGGCGGAGGCCGCCCAGCCGACAGTGCGATCGCCGATCACGACCGCGCCGCCGGCCACGGTCTGCTCGCCGGTCATGACGCGCGGTGCGGTCAGCACCTCCGGCATCGCACCACCTCGCCTCAGCCAGCCTGACAGCAACCCGGACGGCAGCAATGGCGACGGGGACGGCTCACGCTACGGCGGCCCGCGAGAGCCGTCAAGGCGGCGGCCGCGGGCCGGCCCGTTACCGGGGATGATCAAGCCTGGGGCAGGATGAGGGTGTGCCTGCGAGCCTCAGACAAGCCATCGACGCTACAACCGTGGCCATGCTCCGTGCCCGCGGCAGCTTCAAGTGGACCGCGCCAGGCCCCGACGGGCTCGGCGCGGCCGTGGCCGAGATGGACTTCGGCGCCGCGCCGCCGATCCTGGACGCCCTCGTCGGGCTGTCCGCCGACGCGAACTTCGGCTACCTGCCGCCACCACTGGCCGGCGAGCTGGCCGCGGTCTGCGCGGAGTTCGAGCAGCGCCGCTACGGCTGGCCGGTCGATCCGGCGCTGATCCATCACGTCCCTGACGTGATCAAGGCGCTGGAGATCGCCATTACGCACTTCTCCCGGCCGGGCTCGCCGGTCATCTTGCCCACGCCGGCCTACATGCCGTTCCTGTCCGTGCCGGGCTACCTCGGCCGCGAGATCATCCAGGTGCCAATGCTGGACGACGCCGGCCTGTTCACCCTCGACCTCGGCGCGATCGATGACGCGTTTTCCGCCGGAGGCCACCTGCTCATCTTCTGCAGCCCTTGTAACCCGCTCGGGCGGGTCTTCACCGGCGCGGAGATGGCGCAGCTCACCAGCGTCGTCGACCGGCACGGCGGCCGGGTCTTCGCCGACGAGATCCACGCCCCGCTGGTCTATCCGGGGACGCGTCACATCCCCTACGCATCCACTTCCGACACCGCGGCAGCGCACACCCTGACCGCGGTGTCCGCCTCGAAGGCCTGGAATCTGCCCGGCCTCAAGTGCGCCGAGGTGATCTTGTCCAGCGAGCCCGACCAGCAGCGCTGGGAGCAGATGGGGTTCTTCGCCGCCCACGGGGCCAGCAATCCCGGCGTCGTCGCCAACATCGCTGCGTTCCGGCACGGCGAGGCCTGGCTGGACGCCGTGCTCGGCTACCTCGATGACAGCCGCCGCCTGCTGGCCAGCCTGCTGCGCCGCCACCTGCCCCAGGTGCGCTACCGGCCGCCCGACGGCACCTATCTCGCCTGGCTGGACTGTACCGCGATGGACCTGCCGGACTCGCCCGGCGCTCTGGTCACCGACCGCGGGCGCGTCACGGTGGTGGACGGCCCCGCTTTCGGGGCGGGCGGCGCGGGCGCATTCCGGCTCAACTTCGCCACGCCGCAGCCCATCCTGGCCCTGATGGTCGAGCGCATGGCCGCCGCCCTCAGCCCGGCCTGGCCAGCCCGGCCAGGCGTCCGGCCCGGCAGCGGACCGGGGCCGGTTGACTGGTCGGCGGCGTGGGGTTAACTAGGTGAAATGAGCGTGAACGGCATGGAAACAATGAGCGTGAACGGCATGGAAACAATGAGCGTGAACGGCATGGAAACAGAGACTAAATACGAGCTGCCAGCGGGGGCGGTCCTGCCGCAGCTAGTGACGCTGCCGCAGGTGAGCGGAACGTCCGGCCCGGACGAGCAGGAACTCGAAGCCGAGTACTACGACACCGAGGACCTGCGCCTGCTGCGGGCGGGCATCACGCTGCGGCGGCGGCGCGGCGGCAGTGACGCGGGCTGGCACCTCAAGCTGCCGGTGAGCGCGGATACCCGCCGCGAGATCCGGCTGCCGCTCGGCCGGGGCGGCCGGCGGGTGCCCGCCAAGCTGGCCGAGCTGGTCCTGGTGCACACCCGCGGGGTGCCGCTGCGGCCGATCGCGCGGATCGCCACCAGGCGCGAGCGCGTGGTGCTGCTCGGCCAGGCGGGCGAGTCACTGGCCGAGGTCGCGACCGACGAGGTCTCGGCCCAGACCATGGGGGACTCGACCGCAGTGTCGCAGTGGCGGGAAGTCGAGGTCGAGCTGACCGGCGGCGACCGGCGGCTGCTGCTGGCCGCCGACGAGGTGCTGCGCCGGGACGGGCTGCGCCCGGCTCGCTGGTCGGCCAAGCTGGAGCGCGCGCTGGACGGCCAGCTGCCCAAGCTGCCGGCCGCCGCGCCGCTGACGGCCACCTCGACGGCCGGCGATGTCGTCCTGGCTTACGTGCGCCAGCAGGCGGAGGTGCTGAAATCGCTCGATCCGATGGTGCGCAGGGACGAGCCCGACTCGGTGCACCAGATGCGCGTGGCCACCCGGCGGCTGCGCAGCACGCTGCACTCGTTCGGCCGGGTACTGCGCCGGGCCGACACCGCTCACCTCGGCGCGGAGCTGAAGTGGCTGGCCGGGCTGCTGGGTGCCGCACGCGATGCCGAGGTGCTCACCGCGCACCTGGAGGACCGGGCTGGCCAGGTTCCGGCCGAGCTGCTCATCGGACCGGTCCAGGCCCGCATCCGGGGCCATTTCGCTCCCGTGCGCGCGCAGGCGCACACGGCGCTGATCGCCGCGCTGGATTCCGGCCGCTATTTCACGCTGCTGGACGAACTGGACCAGCTGCTAGCCGACCCGCCGCTGCGGTCCCGGTCCGCCCGGCCGGCCACCGCGGAGCTGCCGAAGGCGGTGTCGCGCGCCTACCGGAAGACCGACCGGCTGATCAGCGAGGCAGCCCGCAAGCCGGCGGGCCAGTCCAGGGACATGGCGCTGCACGAGGCCCGCAAGGCGGCCAAGCGGACCCGCTACGCGGGCGAGACGGCGGCCCCGGCCGTCGGCAGGCAGGCCAGCCGATTCGCCAAGCAGATCAAGGAGATCCAGTCGCTGCTCGGCGATCATCAGGACCTGGTCATCGCCCGTCAGGTGGAGCGGGACCTCGGCATCAGCGCGCATCTCGCGGGCGAGAACGCCTTTACCTACGGGCTGCTGTACCAGCGCGCGGCGGCCGAGGGCGAGCAGCTGCAGGCCCTGGCCCTCACCGCCTGGGAGAAGGCATCGCGGCCGCGTTACCGCCGCTGGATGAGCTAGCGCGGTCCCCGCGGCCCCAGCCGTCCTCCAGCGCGACCCTGGGGTCAGCCGGCGCACTGCCGGCGGCCGATCGCTTGGCGCAAGCTGCCGCCTGCCGGATTCGCTGGCCGCCCGTGCGGGCGATCGCCGTTAGGGCATGGCTGCATGGCGGCGCCTGGCTCGCGGATGGGCTAGCCTGCTCGGGCCGCAGCGGGCAGCAGCACCGGCTCTGAGCACCAGGGCATTCCGTAGCGGCCCCGTCGGACACGAGTGCAGCGAGGATGTTATGCGGGACTCGATCAAGGCGCAGTTCGAGGTGCTCGACGAGCGGTTCCGCTCCTGCGGCGGCGATGTGCGGATGGAACGCCTCCACACGGGGTGCCGCTGGACCGAGGGGCCTGCCTACTTCCCGGCCGGGCGCTATCTCGTCTTCAGCGACATCCCGAACGACCGGATCCTGCGCTGGGATGAGACCACTGGCGAGGTTGGTATCTTCCGCCAGCCTGCTGGCTATGCCAACGGCCACACCATCGACGGGCAAGGCCGCCTGGTCAGCTGTGAGCAAGGCGACCGCAGGATCACCCGGACCGAGCATGACGGGTCAGTCACCGTCCTCGCGGACAGCTGGGACGGCAAGCGGCTGAACAGTCCCAACGACATCATCGAGCGTGCAGACGGCTCGCTGTGGTTCACCGACCCGAGCTATGGCATCGACAGCGACTACGAGGGTCACCGGGCCGACAGCGAGATCGGCGCCTGTCAGGTCTACCGGCTTGACCTGGCCACCGGAGCGCTAAAGGTGATCGCCGGCGACTTCGAGCGCCCCAACGGGCTGGCGTTCTCCCCAGACGAGCGGCAGCTTTACATATCCGACAGCCGCCGCAAGCACATCAGAGTCTTCGGCGTGACCGGTGCTTCCGCGATCAACGGCGGTGAGGTCTTCGCAACCTGTGACGCTGGCACCTTCGACGGCATCCGTCTTGACACAAGCGGCCGGATCTGGGCAGCGGCCGCGGACGGGCTGCACTGCTTCGACCCCGGCGGCACGCTGATCGGAAAGCTCCGTGTCCCTGAGGTCGTGGCCAACTTCACTTTCGGAGGCGCCAAGCGCAACCACTTGTTCATATGCGCGTCCAGTTCGCTGTATTCGATCCTGGTCAACTTCAACGGCGCTCGCTACCCGCGCTGATCCCGCACGCTCACCGCGAGCCGCCTCTCCCGGCGCTTGTCACCGGCAAGTAACGGAGCGGGACTGCCCTGTCTGGCCACGACAGCTGGCGCGGCCGGGCCTGCCTGGGCTCGCCCATGGCGGGTGCTGTGAATCATCGCGATCCCCATTCACATGGCGGGCTGATTACATACCCGCATCATGCAAACCCGCGGCAGGCTCGTTCATCCCTGGGTACGCCCAAAGGCAGGCGCCCCCCGGGAACGCTGGTACGAAGCTCTCGTCAACGACGGGGAAGGGAACTGGTCCCCGTACACTGTGATGATCATGGTCCTCGTGCCGGCGCTGAGCACGTCCGTCTCGACGTTGCTGGACGGCCTCCCCGCCCGCTCGGCAGCCGATCCGGCCGGGCGGTAGCGCGTGTCGCGGCGGACGGCAGGACCGGCGGCCCCGCGGCTGACGCCGCCGGTCATCGCGCTGCTGGTCTTCGCCTGCGGGCTGGTCGGTGTCGACACGGTGTTCTTCACCGCGCTGACGCCGCTGCTGCCGCACTACGTGCACGCCGCCGGCCTGACCAAGTCGGGGGCAGGCGTGCTGGTCGCGGCCTACCCGATCGGTACCGGCGTCGGCGCGCTGCCGGCCGGGCTGCTGACCGCCCGGCTCGGCGAACGGCGGGTGGTGCTGCTCGGCCTGGCGCTGATGAGCGTCTCAACCCTCGTCTTCGGCTTCGCCGTCGCGCCCGCCGTGCTGGACGCCGCCCGGTTCGCCGAGGGCCTGGCCGGGGCGTGCACCTGGGCCGCCGGTCTGGCGTGGCTGGCCACCGCCGGGCCGCCCGAGCGGCGCGGCGAGCTGCTCGGCCTGGCCATGGGCGCCGCGGTGGGCGGTGCGCTGCTCGGGCCCGTGCTCGGCGCGGTGGCCGGCCAGGTAGGGACTGGCCCAGCCTTCGCCGGCGCCGCGGCCACCGGGATGATGCTGATGGTCGCCGCGTGCTTGCTGCCCGCGCCGCGCGGCGCGGAGCCGCAGCGGCTGACCGCGGCCCGGCCGGCCCTGCGCGACCGGGGATTCCGCGCCGGGCTGTGGCTCACCACTCTGGCCGGCCTGGCCTTCGGGGTGGTGGACGTGCTCGCTCCGCTGCGGCTGAGCAGCCTGGGCGGCTCCGCGCTGGTGATCAGCGGCACGTTCCTGGCCGCGGCGGCGATCGAGGCTGGCCTGTCGCCGCTGGCGGGACGGCTGGCCGACCGCCGCGGTGCCCTGGCGCCGGTCCGGCTGAGCCTGACCGGCGCCGTGGCCGTCGCCGTGCTCGCGCCGCTGCTCGCCCCGGCCCCGGTGCTGGCCGCGGCGCTGATCGCCGGGCTGCCCGCCTTCGGCACTCTGTTCCCGCCCGCGATGACCCTGCTCAGCGAGGGCGCGCACCGGCTGAGCGTGAACCAGGGCATCAGCTTCGGGTTCGGCAACCTGGCCTGGGCCATCGGCCAGGGGGTCGCCGCGCTGGCCAGCGGGATGCTCGCCCAGGTGTCCTCGGACCTGGTCCCTTACCTGCTGCTGGCCGGCGGCTGCCTGGCCACCCTGGTGCTGCTGCGCCCGGGGCGCGGTTACGCTGGCCCCATGCCGCCGCGCGCGGAGCGCCGATGACGGCCATGGCCAGGACGGCTACGGCCGGGACAGCTGCGGCCAGGACAGCTGCGGCCGGTGGCGCACTGCTGGCCGCACTGCTGGCCGCGGGCTGCGGTGGCCGGATCGAGCAGGCGCCCCCGGTGACCGTGCAGGGCTGCGCGACCGCCGGAGCCCGCGCCATCGAGGCGCACGTGACGCTGCTCCGTCTGCCGGGGCCGTGCCGGGGGCTGAGCCGGGCGCAGGTCAACCTGGCTGTCGGCAAGGCGATCTACATGACCGCCAGCGGCTGGCCCAAGGCCGCCTGGCGGCGGCTGGCCGAGGCGGACGCGGTCCGGCTGGCGCACCTGGTCAGCCGGCCTGCGCCCGCGGCCCGGCCGGGCCCGGGCTCGCTGGTCCCGCCGGCCGCATCACCGCGAACCGGCCGGGCCGTGGCCGACGCCGCGCTGATCAGCTGGCTGCTGGCCGCCGCCAGCGGCGGCTACCTGCTGGCGTCGTGGCTGGCGCACGGCGGCTCGCGCCGGCGCAGCCGCCGCACCGGCAGCCTGGCCCCGGCCGTGGTGCTCGGTCATGCCGGTCTGGCTGTGGCCGGGCTGACAGCCTGGGCCGGGTACCTGATCGTCGGCGCCCGCATCCTGGCCTGGGTCGCCGTGGGCCTGCTGCTGCCGGTGAGCGGGCTAGGGATGGCGACGCTGGTGATCGGGCTGCCGTTCGGCGCGGCCCGCGGCCCCGCGGCGGCCGGCGGCCCGGCCGCGATCGCGGCGACGGTGCCCCGATCCCCGACCGGCCGCCCGGCCGTTGCCGCTGGTCCGGCCGCAGCGCCGGCCGTGGCCGGCGCCTCGCCCGCGGCGGCCGCGGCGGGACGGCCAGCGCCCCGGCCGCCGGTGCTGGTCATCGCCGGGCACGGCGCACTGGCCACCCTCACCCTGCTGCTCGCACTGCTGGCCGCCATCGGCGCCGCCTGAGCCCCAGGGCCTGATTCACGCCTCCGGGCCACGAGCAGGACCTACCAGGTCAGCGGGCATCGGGATGACGGGGACACGGGGGAACGCGGCAGGAACGGCGGCCGGCACCGCACGGCTGACCGCAGACCGCTACCGCGCGGACGGTTATTTGCTCGGCGTGGGCAGCGCGCAGGAAACCTTCGGGTTCACGCCGACGTAGTTAAGCGGGCCGGCCAGGATCGTCACGGCTATCGTCCCGGCCTTCGCGCATCTGGCCGCCGAGCCACTGTAGTAATGCCGCTGAGCGCCGGCGATGGCCCCGATAACCAGCCATACGACCAGTACCACGGTCCCGATGCGCATTTCTGCCTCCTATACCGGCACCGCTGCGGATCGCGGCGGAGCGCCGGGCACCGGGCCATGCGGCAGCAAAGTACCAGTAATGGCGGCGGTCAAACGCAAGGTCCGGCAGGAACAGAATGGCGGGGTTACTGGCCCTCAGGCGTATCCGGCGGCACCACCCGATACCGACCTTCCGGCAAGGTGGGCGAGCCGGGCTCGTACCGGTCCTGAGACGACTGGGGTGGCAGCACCCGGTACTGCCGTTCGGCCTGATCAGAAGGCGCCGTGCGGTAGCGCTCCGCGGTGTCGGGCCGCCGGCGATAGCTGCCGCCCCGGTTGCGCGGCCGGGTCGACCGCGCCGCGACGCCGCTGATGAGCGTGCCGATGGCGATGCCGATCACCAGCTCCACCACGGCCGTGGCGATCTTGGCCTCCAGCGGGGCGCTGGTGCTGAACGGGAACAGCATGGCGACCACCGTGACCAGCCCGACGATCCAGCCGAAGAAAACCATCGGGCGCGGCGTCGAGAGCAGCAGCAGGTGCGCCAGCGCCGTGGCGACCAGGGCAGCGAACGCCGCGGCCAGCACGAAGCCGGTCGTGTGCACGTTTCCGTACGCGCCGTCCGCGCGGGGCGCCAGCAGCGGAACCTTCGCCACCCAGCGGGCGATGAACACCCCAACCAGAGCGATCAGGCCGGCCACCACCGCGGTCGCCACCCCGCCTGGCCATAGCTGGCGCGCGTCTACTTGCGGCCTGACCCGTTCATTTTCGCCGTAAGGCGGCATCGGCGCCGTCATGGAGCGGTCACCTGCCTCCGTCTGCGGTGCTCATCGGTCCCTGGCCACTCATCCTTCATCGTCTTATCCGGCGGACGAACGTCCAAAACCTTTCCCTAAACCTAGCGTACTGCCGGTGTCCTGCGGATTTCCCGGCTGCGCGTCGTAATGTTTGCCGCGGGGATATGGCCGCGCCCAGGCCGCCTGAGGCGCTTCCGGCACCGGAAGCAGAAGGAGAGCGCGCACGTGAGCGAGATATCGCTGGTACCGCTGCCGGGCAGCGAGCGCGCAGCGCTGCCGTCCGCCACCGCGGTGGGTCCCGTCGATGAGTCCGAGCAGATCGAGATCACCGTGATGACCCGCCGGATGGCGGAGCTGCCGCGGGCGGCAGACGGGGCGCCGGCCCGGATGAGCGCGGAGGAGCTGCATCGCCGGCACGGTTCCGATCCGGCCGAGCAGGCCCTGGTCGCCGGCGTGCTCACCGGTCTCGGGCTGGAGGTCACCAGCCGCGATCCGGCCACCCGGCGGCTCACGGTGACCGGCCATGCGGCTGCCCTGGCCCGGGCCTTCGGCACCGAGCTGTCCGTGGTCACCAGCACCGGGCCCGGCGGCGCCACAGTCCGGCACCGCTACCGGCAGGGCGGCCTGCAGGTCCCCGCGGAGCTTGACGGCATCGTGGTGGCCGTGCTCGGCCTGGACGACCGCCCGCAGGCCAGGACCCAGCTGCATCAGCGCGCGGCGTCGGCCGCCCCGCAGGTCTCCTACACCCCGCCGCAGGTCGCCGCGGCCTACCAGTTCCCGGCCGGAACCGACGGCAGCGGCCAGCTGATCGCCATCATCGAGCTCGGCGGCGGCTTTTCCGACACCGACCTCAGCGGCTATTTCTCCAGCCTGGGCATCACCGCCCCGTCGGTCACCGCAGCTGGCGTCGACGGCGGCAGCAACGTGCCGGGACAGGCGCCGAACGGCGCCGACGGGGAGGTCCTGCTCGACATCGAGGTGGCCGGATCGGTAGCACCCGGCGCCGGGCAGACCGTGTACTTCGCGCCGAACACCGACCAGGGCTTCGTCGACGCCGTCACCACGGCCGTGCACGCCACGCCGACGCCGACCGCGGTCAGCATCAGCTGGGGGCAGTCCGAGGACGCCTGGACGCCACAGGCCCGCAGCGCGCTGGACGCGGCGATCGCCGACGGCGCGGCGCTGGGCGTCACCGTCTGCGTGGCGGCGGGCGATAACGGCAGCGCAGACGGCACCTCAGGCGTGCACTGCGACTTCCCCGCCGCCAGCCCGCACGCGCTGGCCTGCGGCGGGACCAGCCTGCAGGCGGATCCGGCGACCGGGCAGATCAGCTCGGAGACCGTGTGGAACGACGGGCAGGGCGGCGGCGCGACCGGCGGCGGGGTCAGCGACGTGTTCGGGCAGCCTGGCTGGCAGTCCACCGCGGGCGTCCCGGCACTCCCCGGCGGCGGCACCGGCCGCGGCGTGCCGGATGTGGCGGGCAACGCCGACCCGGCCACCGGCTACCAGGTGCTGGTCGACGGCCAGCAGACGGTAGTCGGCGGCACCAGCGCGGTCGCGCCGCTGTGGGCGGCGCTGACCTGCCGGCTCGCCCAGGCCACCGGCACCCGTCCTGGCTTCATCCAGACGGCGGTGTACGCCGGTGTCGTGGCCGGGCAGCCCGCGGCTGGCTTCAACGACATCACCAGCGGCGGCAACGGCTCTTATACCGCCAGCCCGGGCTGGGATGCCTGCACCGGCCTCGGCTCTCCGGACGGCCCCGCGCTGGTCACGCTACTGCAGTCCGGCACGCCGGCCGGATCGGGCGAGGCGGCCGGATCGGGCGCGACCTAGCCCGCCCGTCCCCCCGGCCCCGGCCGCCGGATAGACCGAGGCTAACGCGCGTTGCCGATCCGGGGCGGCGCGCCGAAGTGGCGCAGGACCTCAGGTACTGCGACCGCGCCGCCCTCGTCCTGGAAGTTCTCCATGATCGACAGCAGCGCCCGCGCAGTCGCGCCGGTCCCGTTCAGGGTGTGGGCGAATTCCAGCTTGCCGTCCCGGCGGAACCGGATGTTCAGCCGCCGGGCCTGGTAGTCCGTGGTGTTCGAGCACGAGGTGATCTCCCGGTAGCGGTCCTGCGCAGGGAACCAGGCCTCGATGTCGTACTTTTTGGCGGCCGGCGCGCCGAGGTCCCCCACCGCGATGTTCATTACCCGGTGCGGCAGGCCCAGCTCGCGGGCAATCTCCTCCTCGTGTGCCAGCAGTTCCTCGTGCAGCTCCGCCGACTGCTCGGGCAGGCAGTAGACGTACATCTCGACCTTGTCGAACTGGTGCACCCGGAACATGCCCCTGGTGTCCTTGCCGGCCGCACCGGCCTCGCGGCGGAAATTGGTGGTGAAAGCGGTGTACCGGGCAGGCAGCTGGCCCTCTTCCAGCCGCTCGTCGGCGTGGATGGCCGCCAGCGCCACCTCCGAGGTCCCGGTCAGGTACAGGTCGTCCTTCTCCAGGTGATAGAGGTTCGATTCCTCGGTCGGCAGGAACCCGGTGCCGTACATCGCCCGCTCGCCGACCAGGACCGGCGGCAGCACGAGCAGGAACCCGCGCCGGGTCAGCTTGTCGATCACGTACCGGTACAGCGCCATCTCGGTCAGCGCCACGTCGCCGATCCGGTAGGCAAAACGGGATCCGGAGAGCCGGGCCCCCCGGGCCATGTCGATCCAGCCGCGGGCCGAGCCCAGATCCAGGGCATCGCGCGGCTCAAAAGAGAAGGCGGGCGGGTGGCCCCAGGTCCGGATCTGCTGCGCGTCGCCCTCCTCCATGCCGTCGGCCGCGGTCGGGTCCGGCAGGTTAGGGATCCGGCCGAGCAGCGCGTCCCGGTCCCGCTCGGCCTCGGCCTGCTCCTGCGCCGCGGCGGCGAGCTCGGCGGCGAGCTGGCGCCGCTCGGCCAGCTGGCCCGCGTCCGGCTTGCCCTTCGACAGCTTCTTCTGCACCGACCGCAGGCTCTCGGCCCGCTCGGTGTGCTGGCGCCAGCTGGCGTCCGCGACCAGCAGCGCATCGAAATCTTCCGCGGCGCCGCGCCGGGCCAGCGCTGCCCGGTATCGGTCGGGCTCTTGCCGTGCCGCCTTGAGGTCAATCACGCGCGCGAGTCTAGCGGGGCTGCCACCCCGCCGCGCTCCGATAACGGGCCGCGACGCCCCCACGGCAGCACCGCCGCGCCAGGCACCGGCAGCCGCCGCCTCGGGCAGGCACGGCCGCGGCAGGCACCGCCGCAGCAGCAGGCGCGGCCGGCGTTCAGCTCTCGCGGCCGGCGCCCCCGGCGGCGGGCGCCGATGCGACGGGCAGGCCGGCCGCCGCGGGGCCGTCGCCGGCGTTGCGGCGGGTGGCGAGCACCGAGCCGGCCAGGATCAGCACGAACGCGATCATGGTCGCCGTGGTAAGCCGCTCGCCCAGCACCCCCACCCCGAGCGCGACGGCCACCGCCGGGTTGATGTAGGTGATCACCGTCATCCGGGCCGGGCCCGCCTCGGCGACCAGGCCGAAGAACAGCAGGAACGCCACCGCAGTGCAGAGCACGGCCAGCCCGGCCAGGGCCGCGAGCACCTCCGCCGACGGCCAGGCGGACGGCCAGTTCAGCGCAGCGGCCGGCGCGTAGAGCACCGCCGCGAACGCCAGGCACACGGCGGTCATGCCCAGCGGCGGCAGCCCGGCCAGCTTGCGGCTGGCGATCAGCGGCCCGGTGGCGTAGCACACTGCGACCAGCAGCACCTCTCCGATCGACCCGGCGTCACCGCCTGTCGCCCGCGGCCCGACCAGCAGCGCGACTCCCGCCAGCCCGACGAGCAGGCCAGCCCAGCGGACCCCGGACAGCCGCTCCGCGCCGCCGGTCAGCCAGGCCGCCACGGCGGCGATGATCGGCACCGACGCCACCAGCAGCCCGGTCAGCGAGCTCGGCAGCCGGGTCTCGGCCTCGGACAGCAGGAACCACGGCGTGATGATTTCCACCAGGGCAAAGATGGCGAGCCAGCGCCAGTGCGGGCGCAGTACAGCGAGCTGGCCGCGGCGGATGGTCAGGGGCAGCAGCAGCGCCGCGCTGACCGACACCCGCGCCAGCACCAGGACCGCAACCGGAACCCCGCCATCAGCGATCTTGATCAGCAGGTAGGGAATGCCCCAGATCACGCTCAGCCCCGCGAACAGCAGCCAGCCCCGCCGACTCACCTCGGCCTCCTTCCGCCCGGACCAGGGTACGCACCGCCGGAGCAGGCGCAGGGGCGGACCGGGAGCCGCCGGCCGCTCCCGCCGGTGATCAGCGGCGAGCCGGATGTCAGCCCGAACAGCACCGGATGCGCCCGCAGGGCCGCTGCCGAATTGCGCGCCATCATCCGCACCCTGCCGCCCGCGATCGCGCGGGCTAGCCCGGCCGCAGGCCGGATGGCCCGTGCCCGGTCTGCTGCGCTGACGTGGCTACGCTGGCAGGGTCACATCAGCCAGACCGGGAGCGGGAGGGCCTGTGGGCCTGACTGGCGCACGCGGCGGGCGGGCCACGAACGCGCGCGAGATCAGCGCGCGCGCGGCCGGCCCGGGCGCGGCCGGCCCGGGCGCCAGCGGGGGAAGGCCCGGCGCCCCGCCCGCCGGGCGCCGCGCTGGCGGCCAGGACGGGGCCGGGCGGGCGGCGCCCGCGGCCCTGCGGCTGCGCTGGGCGCTCCCGGCCGCGGTGACCGGCGGCCTGGCGCTCGCCGCGGCCTTCCCGCCGGCCGGCGTCTGGCCGCTGGCCGCGGCCGGGCCCGCGCTGCTGGCCGTCGCCTTGTGGCGCCAGGGTCTGCGGGCCAGCCTGCTGGCCGGCCTGCTGTTCGGTGCCGCGTTTTTCTTTCCGCTGCTGGCCTGGCTGGTCAACGTGGCCTGGTACGCGTGGATCACGCTGGCCGTCATCGAGGCGCTGATGTTCGCGATCCTCGCTGTCGGCCAGCGGCTGCTGCTGCGGCTGCGCTACTGGCCGGCGGCCGTCGCGGGCTGGTGGGTCAGCGTCGAGGCCCTGCGCGATCGCTGGCCGACGGGCGGGTTCCCGTGGGGCCGGCTGGCCATGAGCCAGGCCAGCGCGCCGACCGCGCGCTGGGCCGCGGTGGGCGGGGTGCCGTGGCTGACCTTCCTGCTGGCACTGGCCGGCGGCTGCCTGGCCTGGCTGATCCTGACCCGCCGGGCGCTGCCCGCGCTGGCCTTCGCCGCGGCAGCCGGGCTGGCGCTGGCCGGCGGCCTGCTCCCGGTCGACGGCAGCGGACCCGGCGACTCCGCGGCCACCGTCGCCGCTATCCAGGGGAACGTACCGCACGCCCGCAACCTGCCCGACCAGTTGCGCGCGACCACGGTCACGCAGAAACATGCGGCCGCGACCCGCAAGCTGGCCGCCGAGGTCGCGTCCGGCTCGCGGCCGGCCCCGGACGTGGTGATCTGGCCGGAGAACTCCACTGACCTCGATCCCCGGTTCGACCCGCTGATCTACGCCACGATCTCCGGCGCGGTCGCCGCCATCGGGCGGCCGGTACTGGTCGGGGCGGTGCTGCAGGCCCCGCAGCGCAACGCCGGCCAGCTCTGGCTGCCGGGCCGGGGCCCGGTCGCGGTCTACGTCAAGCGCCAGCTGGTCCCGTTCGGCGAGTACATACCGCTGCGCGGCTTCATCTCGCACTTCACCTCGCTGCCCTCGCTGCAGCCGGTCAACTTCACCCCCGGCCACCGGGCCGTGGTGTTCCGGCTGGGCCGGATCCGGCTTGGCGACGTGATCTGCTACGAGGTCGGCTTCGACAGCCTCGTCCGGTCCGAGGTGACGGCCGGGGCGAACCTGCTCTCGGTGCAGTCCAACGACGCGGATTTCGAGCTGGACGGCCAGCTCGGCGAGACCGGGCAGCAAATCGCCATGGCCCGGATCGATGCGATGTCCACCAACCGGGCGGTGGTCTACGCATCCACCACCGGCGAGAGCGCGATCATCGCCCCGGACGGCACGCTGATCGCCCGCAGCGGCACCTGGCGGCAGGCGCTGCTGGACGCACGAGTCCCGCTGCGCAGCCAGCTCACCCTGGCCGACCGGGCCGGGGCGTGGCCCGAGCTGGCCATCACCGCGCTCACCGTGACCGCCCTGGGCTGGGCCCTGGCGCGCAGGCGGCCGGGCGGCGACCGCAGCCGCAGGACGTAGCCATGCTCCTGCGGCGCGCCCTCGCCCAGCCGGCCAGGTACCTGGCCCTGGCCGCGGGCGCGCTGCCCGTGCTGGCCTTCCCCGCGGCGAATCTGGAGTTCCTGGCCTGGTTCGGCCTGGTGCCCGGCCTGCTGCTGATGCAGCGGGCGCCGTCCGCCCGCGAGGCCGCCGTGCGCGCCGCCTGGTTCGGTGCGGGCTTCCTGCTGGCCGGCCTGTACTGGCTGACACCCAACATCGGTCCCGGCCTGCTGCTCATCGCTGTCGTGTTCGGCCTGCTGTGGACCAGCGTGGGCGTGGCCGTCAGGCTGCTGCTGGCGCCGCCCGTCACCCTGCCGCGGGCGCTGGCCGCCCTGCTCGTGGTGCCGAGCTGCTGGCTGGTGATCGAGTGGATCAGGTCGTGGCAGGCGCTCGGCGGCCCGTGGAACGTGCTCGGCGCCAGCCAGTGGCAGCATCCGGCCGTACTGGCGCTCGCCGCCGTCGGCGGGGTGTGGCTGGTCAGCTTCGCCCTCGTCGCCTGCAACACCGGCATCCTGATCGCCCTCACCGGCGGGCGGGCGCTGACCCGGCTCGCGGGCGCGGCGGGCGCCGCGGCCGCGATCGCAGCCGGTCCCGCGGCGTTCGCGCTGACCTCCGCCGGCCGGCCCCCGGGCGCATGACAATAGCGCTGGTGCAGCCGGGCAGCACCGGCAGCGCCGCGGCCCGGCTGGCCGCGGGCGAGCAGCTGACCCTGCGCCGGGCGCGCGGCGCCGACCTCATCGTCTGGGGCGAGAGCAGCGTCGGGTACGACATCTCCTCTAGCCCGCGCCTGCTGGGCCGGCTCCGCCGGCTGTCCGCGTCGGTGCACGCGCAGCTGCTGGTCAGCCAGGACGCGGTGAGCCCGGCCGGGGCCAAGACCAAGGACGCCCTGCTCATCGGGCCCGGCGGCATCGCGGGGACTTACGTCAAGACCCGGCTCGTCCCGTTCGGTGAGTACATCCCGCTGCGCAGCGTGCTGGGCTGGCTGACCGCGATCAGCCGGGCGGCCCCGCGGAACATGGTCCCCGGCACCGGCGCGCACGTTCTGCACGCCACGCTGCCGGGCGGACGCCCGCTCGCCATCGGCGTGCTGATCTGCTTCGAGTCGGCATTCGCCGACATGTCCAGGGCGGACGCCGACCACGGCGCCCGGGTCATCATCTACCAGACCTCCGACTCGACCTTCGCCGGCAGCTGGGCGCTGGCCCAGCACGCCTCGCTCGGGGCGGTGCGCGCGGCCGAGACCGGCCGGCCTGTTGTGCAGGCGGCGCTGACCGGCGACTCCGCGGCATTCGACGGCCGAGGCCGGCTTATCACCTGGATGGGCGGGACCGACCGGGGCAGCCGCACCGTCACGCTCGCCCTGCCGGCCGCCGCCGCGCGCACGCCCTTCGATCAGCTAGGCGACTATGTGCCCTGGTCAGCGACCGGAATAGCGGTGGCTGCAGCGGTTGCCGCCGCGGCCGCGGCGGCGCCGGGACGCCGCCGCGCGGGCCGGCCGCCGCGCGGCCGGCCCCGCATAGGCTGGAGACGCCATCGTCCGCCAGGGAGGCTTGCCGTGCCCGAAACGGAGAAAACCGCCCGGACGTCCGGGCGGCGGGCTCGCCGGTGGCTGGCGCCCGCAGCGGCCTGCGCGGCCGCGGCGCTGGTGACCGCGGCCTGCCAGGGAACCCCGCCCGCGGCCGGCTCCGGCCCGGGCGCCGGGCACGCCGGGAGCCGGCCGGCGACGCCGTCGGCGTCCAGCCCCCGGCTCACCATCACGCCGGGCAACGGGACTTCGCGCGCCGCCACATCCGGCGGGCTCTCCGTCACCGCCAGCGGCGGCACGATCGCCAGCGTGCACGTGGCGACGGCCAGCGGCCCGGTGCCAGGGACGCTGAACTCGGCGCGCACCAGCTGGCGCAGCGACTGGGCGCTGGCCGTCTCGCAGCGGTACACGGTCACCGCGCAGGCGGTGAGCAGCTCGGGCGCGAAGATCACCCGGACCAGCTCGTTCCGCACCCTCCGGCCGGCCCGGGCCCTGACGACCATGATCTTCGAGGGCTACCGCCAGACCTACGGCGTGGGCATGCCGATCATGCTCACGTTCAGCCAGCCGGTGGTGAACAAGAAGGCCGTGGAGCGCGCCCTCGAGCTGCGCACATCCAGGCCGGTTGTCGGCGCGTGGTACTGGGACGGCGACAAGGCCCTGGACTTCCGGCCGCGCGGCTACTGGCCGGCCCGCACCCAGGTCAGCTTCACCGGCCACCTGGACGGGGTGGAGGCGGCTCCGGGCGTGTACGGCGCCCAGAACCTGACCCAGACGTTCGAGATCGGCCGGTCGCTGATCGTGGTGGCCAGCACGGCCACTCACCATCTGCGCCTGTACCGGGGCGGCAAGCTGATCGGCCGCTGGCCGATCAGCACCGGGCGGCCCGGCGACGACACCCCGAACGGCACCTACGTCACCATCGACAAGGGCAACCCGGTGGACATGGTGGGCCCCGGCTACAACATCGAGGTGCCGTGGTCGGTCCGGTTCACCTGGACCGGCGACTACCTGCACGACGCCTACTGGTCCACCGGCGAGCAGGGCTTCACCAACGTCAGCCACGGCTGCGTGAACATGGCACCGGCCGACGCGCAGGCCTATTACCAGATGGAGGTTCCCGGCGACCCGGTGACGATCGTAGGCAGCCCGCGCGCCGGCACCTGGGACAACGGCTGGACCGAGTGGTTCCTGTCCTTCGGCAGGTACCTGCGGGGCAGTGCGCTGCACCAGGCCGTCGAGGCCGGCCCGCGGGGCAGCACGTTCGTCAGCCCGGCGTCGCTGCCCGCCGCCCCGGCGCCGGCCCCGCTCACCGGGCCGGCCGCGAACAACGCCGCCGTCTCGTAGCCGGCCGCCTCGCATCCGGCCGCCGGCGCACTAATTTCCGGCAAAGACCGAGGCTAAGACCACGATGCGGTCAATCAGGGCCCGCGGATGAGGTACAACAAGGGGCCATGGAGAGCTTTCTCACCCACTTCCTGACGCACTGGGGCTACCTCGCCCTGATCGTGTTCGGGTTCGTCCAGGCCTGCAGCATCCCGATCTCCTCGGAGATCACCTTCGGCTTCGCAGGCGTGCTGGCCTACCAGGGGCACATGAACCTGGCGGCCATCATTATCATCGGCACGCTGGCCGAGCTGGCCGGGTCGGGAGCCTCCTACGCGGTAGGCCGCATTGGCGGCCGGTCCACGGTCGAGCGGCTGGGCCGCTACGTCCTGGTCACCCGGTCCGACCTGGACCGGGTGGAGAACTTCCTGGCCGGCCGCGGCGCGTGGACCGTGGCTGTCGGCCGGCTGCTGCCGGTGGTCCGGGCCTTCGTGGGCATCGTGGCCGGCTTCGCTGAGATCCCGGCCGGCGCGTTCGCGCTGTTCAACGCGATCGGCACGGTGATCTGGGTCACCGTGATCACGCTGCTCGGCTACGCGGCGGGCAGCGCCTGGCACCGGGTGGCGAAGTACCTGTCCCTGGGCGGCTACGTGATCGTCGTGGTGATCGTGCTCGCGCTGGCCGTGCTCATCTGGCACCGGGTCCGCGAGGTCCGCAGGGAGCGGGCGGCGGACGCCGCCCTGCGGGACGTTACGCCGGACGGCGGCTACCCGGCCGGGAGCGGAAACTCCGCTGAGGCCGGCTACCCGGCGGACGGCGGCTACTCCTCCGCCGGGGACGGGGACCTCCCGCAGACCGCCGGTCCTGCGGGACGCCACGCCGCCGCCCCGCAGGACCCGGCCGCCCCGGCCGGCTACCGGTCGCGGCCGGCCAGCCACCGGCGCACCCCGGAGGGGCGCTGAGTCTCCGGCGGGGGCTGGCCGCCGGTCAGTCCACCAGCGCCTGATACACCAGCTGGCGCAGCTGGGACCGGATCGGGTAGCTGCTCGAGGGCAGCAGCTGGGTGAAGAACCCGACCACCAGCTGCTCGGCCGGATCCACCCAGAACGCGGTGGATGCCGCCCCGCCCCAGGAGTACTCGCCCTCGGCGCTCAGCGTCTTGCCGGCGGCCGCGTCCACCACCACCCCGAAGCCGAGCCCGAACCCCACCCCGCGGAACGGCACCTCGGCGAACAGCGGGCGGCCGAAGGTCTCCAGGTCCGCGCCGCCGGGCAGGTGATTGCGGGTCATGTAAGCGACCGTGCGCGGGCCGAGCAGCCGGGCACCGTCCAGCTCGCCGGCCGGGCTGGACGGGCGCGCCAGCAGCATCTGGGTGAACCGGTGATAGTCGCCCGCCGTCGAGACCAGCCCGCCGCCGCCGCTGGGCATGACCGGCCGGGTCGTAGGCACCTTGCCGGCCGTGTCCAGCCGGCCTGCCCTGCTGCCGGGGCCCGGCGTGTACAGGGCAGCCAGCCGGCCGAGATCCTGCTCGGCCACGCTGAACCCGGTGCCGGTCATGCCCAGCGGGCCGAACACCCGGCTGGCCAGGAACTCGTCGAACGGCTGTCCGGCCGCCACCTCGACCACCCGGCCGAGCACATCGGTGGCGACCGAGTAGTTCCACTCGGCGCCCGGCTGGAACAGCAGCGGTATCGCCGCCCAGGCGTCACAGCAGGCGGCCAGGTCCATCTTCGGCGGGGTAGACCACTCGAACCCGGCCGCCCGGTAGCGGGCGTCGACCGGATGCGCCCGGTGGAAGCCGTAGGTCAGCCCGGCGGTATGCGTCAGCAGATGCCAGATCCGTACTGGCCCGGCCGCCGGGACGGTCACCGGCTTGATATCCGAGCCGCCGGACCAGACCCGCACGTCGGCGAACGACGGGATGAACGCGCTGACCGGGTCGGTGAGCTCGAACGCGCCCTCCTCGTAAAGGATCATCGCCGCCACCGACGTGACCGGCTTGGTCATCGAGTAGATGCGCCACAAGGTGTCGGTCTCGACCGGCAGCCCGGCTTCCAGGTCGCGGGCGCCATAGGCGGACACGTGCGCCAGCCGCCCGTTCCGGCTCACCGTCACCAGCCAGCCGGGCAGCTTGCCGGTCTCCACGTACCGGGCGAAGTGCCGGTCGATCCGGGCCAGCCGGGCGGGATCGAGGCCCACCTCGGCCGGCTGCGCGTCCACCTTCAGCTGGGTCATGCATCCCTACCCTTCGCCGCCAGATCGGGGGCATGCCCCCCGCCTTGATCCTCGCGCACCCGCCAGGCCTCGTAGAGCAGCACCCCGGCCGCCACGGCCAGGTTGAGCGACTCGGCGGTGCCGGTCATCGGGATGCGCACGTGCGCGCGCCCCCGGGCCAGCAGGTCCGCGGGCAGCCCGGCCCCCTCGCTGCCCAGCAGGATGGCGCCGGGCACCGGGGGCCGCCAGTCCCACAGCGGGGTGGCACCGCGGGCCGAGGTCACGGTCACGCTGACCCCGCGGCCGGCGGCCCAGGCGAAGAACTCATCCGCCGTGGCCGCATGCGCGACCGGGACGCTGAAGACCGCACCCATGCTGGCCTTGACCGCTGCCGGGTCGTAGGGGTCGGCGGCCTGGCCGACCAGGATCACCCCGGCCGCCCCGGCCGCGCTGGCGGTGCGGATGATCGTGCCCAGGTTGCCCGGGTTGCCGACCTCGTGCAGGGTGACGAATACCGCCTGCGGCGGCACTGCGAGCCCGGCCAGCGTCGCCGGGGTGGCCCGCACGATGGCGGCCAGCCCGGTCGGGCCGTCCCGGCCGGCGACCCGCCGGAACAGGGGGCCGGAGACCCGCGCGACGGCCGTGCCGTGCTGCCGCTGCGCCTCGACCATGTCCGCCGCCGGGCTGGTCAGCAGCGACGGCGCGACGATCAGCGTCTCGATGTCGGCGCCCGCCTCGACGGCCTGCCAGACCGGCTGGACCCCCTGCACCACGAACGCGCCCTCGCGCCGCCGGTGCTTCCGGCCGGCGAGCAGGCGCACGCGCTTGATCAGCGGGTTCGCCGCGCTGGTGATCTCCTGGGTCATCGGGCGTCCGGCTCGGGCACGTAGTGCATGCTGTCGTCAGCCGGGTCAGCCCATACCCTCATGATCACTTTCGAGGACGGGTCCCTGAACCGCTCCTGCGTCGGCACCCAGGACGGCTGCGGCCGGGCCGGGCCGCCCGCCGGCGGCATCTACGCCGACGCTTCCGGGCCTGGCCCGCCGGGGGCGGCCACGGCGGCTGCCCACGGCGGCGGCCGCCTGGCCCGGAACGCCGCCATGCCCTCCCGCGCCTCCGGCGAGGCGAACAGCCGCGCCGACTGCTCCGCCAGCGCCGGGCCGCCGGAGTCGATGGCGGCAAGCATGCCCGCGGTCAGCAGCGGCTTGGTCTCCCGCAGCCCCTGCGGTGACGCGGCGCGCAGCGCATCGAGCACCGTATGGGTGCTCGCGTCGATGTCCGCGACCGCCTCGGTGATCAGCCCGATGGCGGCCGCGGTGGCCGCATCGAAGGTCTCCCCGGTGAGGTAGTAGCGGCTGGCGGCCCGGGCGCTGAGCCGGGGCAGCGTGGTCAGCGAGATGACCGCCGGGGCCAGGCCGAGGCGCACCTCGGAGAAGGCGAACGTCGACGCCGGGCCGGCCAGCACCAGGTCGCAGGCGCCGATCAGCCCGATGCCGCCGGCCCGGACGTGCCCGTCGATGCTGCCTACGACGGGCTTGGGCAGCGCCACGATCGCGCGCAGCAGCCCGATGATGCTGGCGGTCCCGGTGGTCATGCCGCCCGCCGCGGCCTCGGTCAGGTCGGCGCCCGCGCAGAACGTGCCGCCGGTGTGGGTCAGCTCGACCGCGCGCACGCCGTCGTCGGCGGCAGCAGCGTCCAGCGCCGCGCCGAGCTGCGCGACCAGCGCGCTGGACAGGGCGTTGCGGTTGCGCGGGGAGTCGAGCGCGATCCGGGCGATGCCCCGGCCGGCGGAGTACCTGACAACCTCGTCTGTGCCGCTTGTCATGCTGCCGAGCCTGGCAGGGCCCGCGCGCCGGCGGCAAGCCCGGGGCGGCCTCGCGGCGGGCTGCGCCGGCCGCCCGCCGCCCGGGCCGGGCGTCAGTCCGGGATGCCCATGGCCGCCAGCACGAACGCCTGCACCTCGGCCTCGTACCGAAGCCTGCCCTGCCGTCCGGACGGGCCGGTGTGGGCGCCGGCGCCCAGCTCAGCGCGCAGCACGATGACCGAGCCCTGGGTGTCCGTCTCGCGCAGCCGCGCCACCCACTTGGCCGGCTCGTGCACCCCGACCCGCGGGTCATGCACGGTCCCGGTGACCAGCAGGTCGGGGCGCTGCCCGGCGGGCGGGGTGTCGTAGGGCGAGTACGCGCGCAGGCATGCGTAGTCGCCGGGGTCACGCGGGTCTCCCCATTCGTCCCACTCGCTGATGGTCAGCGGGATGCCGGGGTCGAGCATGGTGGTGACACAGTCGACGAATGGCACCTCGGCGACGACCGCGCGCCACCGGTCCGGCGCGCGGGAGTAGACGGCGCCGGCCAGCAGGCCGCCCGCGGACAGCCCGCGGCAGGCGATCCGGGTGCCATCCACCAGCGGGCGGCCCGCGGGCGCGTCCCCGGCCAGCCAGTCCGCCACGTCGGTGAAGTCGCTGAATGTTGTCGGCTTAGCCCGCAGCCGGCCCTGCTGCCACCAGCTCCGGCCGCATTCCCCGCCGCCGCGCACGTGCGCGATCGCGTACACCACGCCGCGGTCGAGCAGCGACGGCAGGCTGATGTCAAAAACCGGATCCTCGCAGGCCTCGTAGGCGCCGTAGCCGTAGAGCAGGCAGGGCGCGGCGCCGTCCAGGGCGACATCGGCGCGCCGGGCGATGGTGACGGGGATCAGGGCGCCGTCCGCAGCCGGAGCCCACAGCCGCTCGGTGCGGTACCGGGCCGGGTGGTAGCCGGGCACCTGCTGCCGCCAGACCTCCGCGCGCTCCCCGGTGGCCAGGTCCAGCCGGGAGCAGGCGGGCGGCTCGGTCAGCGACTGCTCGCAGATGAGCACCGACCCGGCCGCGTAGTCCTCGGCATGCTCAACCGCGATCGTGGCGGCAGGCTGCGATGGCCGGATCTCGCGGACCGCGCCGCCGGCCAGGTCGCTGATCGCGAGTAGCGGGCTGCCGTCGCGCCGCAGGGTGAGCAGCAGGTGGCCGGCCAGCACGTCGCAGCGCAGCAGCCGGGTGCCGGCCCGCGCCGGGGCGGCGGCCGCACAGCCGACCTGGGTCCAGCGGGCCCGGCCCGGGACGGCGGGCGCCCGCATGAGCGTGAACTCGGGGGCGCCGTCGTCGGTGACCAGGTACAGCGCGCCCGGGCCGCCGCCGGGATCGGCGGCGTGGTCGGCGCGGTACTCCCTGCCGGGTCGCCGCGGTGCCACCGCGGCCGGTGCCGCCAGCGGGTCGGCGGCGGGAATGAGCCACACCTGCGTGGTGTCCCGCGAGGCGGCGGTGATCAGGATCAGCTCCCCGCTGCGCGAGCCGGCCAGCGTCAGCTCGAACCGGGCGTCGGGCTCGGCGAGGACCAGCATGTCTGCCGCGGCGGCGGTGCCGACCCGGTGCCGCCACACCTGGTACGGGCGGTTCAGCTCGTCCGGCACCAGGTAGAACAGGTACTCAGAGTCCGCGCTCCAGGCCACGCCCGGGTAGCTGCGCTCGATGACCGCGGGCAGGTCCGAGCGGCTGGACAGGTCCCGGATCCGCAGCGCGTAGATCTCCGCGCCGGTCGTGTCGGCCGACCAGGCGAGCAGCGCGCCGTCCGGGCTGGGCTCGCAGCTGCCCACGTCGGCGTGGCCGGTGCCGGCCGCCAGCTCGTTCTGGTCCAGCACCACGTGCTCGGCCGGATTGCCTGGCCGGGACCGCAGCAGCTGAGGAGCCTCGGCGCCCGGCGCGGTCCGGGTGCGGTATACCCAGCCGCCACGGGTCCAGGCGGCCGAGTACTCGGTTCCGGCGGGCAGCCGGGCGGCCGCCTCCGCATACAGCCGGGCCGCGAGCGGCTCGGTGCGCTGCGCGCACGCGTCGTAGTAGGCCCGCTCGGCGGCCAGGTAGTCCAGTAGCGCGGGCGCAGAGTGGTCGCGCATCCAGGCGTAATTGTCGATCTCGGCCTGGCCGTGCCGGACCCGGCGGACCGGGATGCGCGGTGCCGCCGGCGGCACGGCTGTGGCAGGCCGCTCCGCCCGGTCAGGCGAGATGGCAGGCCGCCAGGTGCTTGGCCGCGGCGCCGTCCACGGCGGGTCGGTCCGCCCGGCCAGCCCTGTGGATGGCGCCGGGCTCTGAGCGGGCTGGCGGCTCTAGGGGGCGCAGCTGCGGATCCTCGGTCCGGCACCGGTCTACCGCGGCCGGGCAGCGCGGGTGGAACCGGCAGCCTGGCGGGACGTCGACCGGGTCCGGCGCTTCCCCGGCCAGCACCTGCGGCGCCGCCCGGGCCCGGGGATCGCGCTTGGGCACTACCGACAGCAGCGCCCTGGTATAAGGATGCCGCGGGTCTCCGACAATCTGCGCCGCCGGCCCCTGCTCCACGATCCGGCCCAGGTACATCACCGCGATCCGGTCAGCGAAATTCGCCGCGGTGGACAGATCATGGGTGATCATCAGGATGCCCATGTCGGCGTCCCGGCGCAGCCGGTCCAGCAGCGCCAGCACCCCGGCCCGGACCGAGACGTCCAGCATGGAGACCGGCTCGTCCGCCAGCAGCAAGTCCGGGCCGAGCACGAGCGAGGCGGCGATGGCCACGCGCTGGCGCTGGCCGCCGGACAGCTCGTGCGGGTAGCGGTCCAGGAACGCCTGCGCCGGGACCAGCAGGCCTGCTCCAGCGCGGCCGTGATCAGCTCCCGGCGCTGCGCGCGCGAGCTGCCGATCCCGTGCACGAGCATCGGCTCCTCGACCGTCTCCCGGACCAGGAACCGCGGGTCCAGGGACTCGTAGGGATCCTGGTAGATCATCTGGACGGTGCGCCGCAGCGGCCGCATCCGGCGCTCGGGCAGCCCGGTGATGTCGGTTCCGGCCAGCCGGATCGTCCCGCTGGTGGCCGGGACCATGCCGAGGATGGCCTGGACCGTGGTGGTCTTGCCGCAGCCCGACTCGCCGACCAGCGCGAGCATCTCGCCGCGCTGCAGGCAGAAGCTGATCCCGTCGACCGCGTGCACGAACCGCCGGTTCCGGCCGGTCAGCACCTGGGCCAGGCTGCGCCGTACCGGGTACTGCGCGACCAGGTCGCTGACCTCGAGCAGCTGCGCTGCCGCGGGCTGCGGTGCCACTGCTGTCCCCTGGCTGACGGTCATGGCGCCCCCGCGAGCTGGGCGGCGCCGGCCCCGGCGTGGTGGCAGGCGGCGAGCTGGTGCGGTCCGGCCGGCACCAGCGCCGGATGCTCGGTGGCGCAGCGGTCCAGCACCACGTCGCAGCGGGGCCGGAACGGGCAGCCGGGGGCCTCAGCGTCCAGCCGCGGCGGGGAGCCGGGGATGGAGGCGACCTTCTCGCGCCCGTACAGGTCGGGCGTGGCCGCGAACAGCAGCCGGGTGTAGGGATGGCGGGGATGGTGGAACAGCGCGTCCATCGGCCCGGTCTCGGCGATCTCCCCGGCGTACATGACCGCTGCCCGCTCGCAGGTCTGTGCCACCACCGGCAGGTCGTGGGTGACCAGGATCAGCGCCAGCCCGAGGTCGGCCGACAGCCGGGTGAGCAGGTCCAGGATCTGCGCCTGCACCATGACATCCAGGGCCGTGGTGGGCTCGTCGGCCAGCAGCACCCGCGGCTCGCAGGCCAGGGCCATCGCGATCGAGGCTCGCTGCCGCATGCCGCCGGAGAACTCATGCGGGTAGCGGCCTCCGCCCGCGGCCGGGATGCCGACCAGCTCCAGCAGCTCGCCGGCCCGCTTGCGGGCCGCGGCGCCCTCGGCGATGCCGTGGAAGGCCATCGGCTCGGCGATCTGCCAGCCGATCTTCTTGACCGGGTTGAGCGCGTTCATCGCGCCCTGGAACACCATCGCGATGTGCTTCCACCGGACCGGCCGGACCGAGTCTTCTCCGCCGGCCAGGATGTCGCGGCCGTCCAGGCGGACCTGGCCGGCCACCGACGCGGTCGGCGGCAGCAGGCCCATCAGCGCCAGGATCGTGGTGGTCTTGCCGCAGCCGGACTCGCCGACCAGGCCGAACCGCTGCCCGGCGTCGAGGGCGAAGGAGACGCCCTGGACCGCGTGCACCTGGCCGCCGCGGGGCAGGTCGAACCACACGTGCAGGCCGGTGACTTCCAGCAGGCTCATATCGCGCCCGGTCCCCGGCCGGCCAGCGGCCGCGGCCGCCACCGGCGCAGGGTCAGGTGGGAGACCTTCAGCCGCGGGTTGAGGGCGTCCTCGATGGCCTGGCCGAGCAGGAAGCAGCCGACGATGACCAGGGCGATGGCGAACCCGTCCGGCACGATCGCCCACCAGGCGCCGGAGCTGATCGCAGTGCGCTCGAACGCGTGCTCCAGGATCGTGCCCCAGGTCGTGACGGTGGGGTCTTCCAGCCCGAGGAAGGCCAGTGCCGTCTCCAGGTAGATGGCGATGGCGACGGTCAGCACGGTGTTGGCGATCAGTAGCGGGCCGACCTGGGGCAGGATGTGCTTGCCGATAATCCGCATGTTGCCCGCCCCGATCGCCCGGGCCCGCTTCACGTACACGCGCTCTTTCAGGGTTAGCACCTGGGCCCGGATGATCCGGGCCGTGGATGTCCATTCCAGGATCCCGATCACCATGATCACATGGAACAGGCTCGCGCCCCAGATGTCGGCGATCACCAGGGCGAAGACCAGGTCGGGGATGACCAGCAGGTAGTCGGTAACCCGCATCAGGCTGACGTCCATCCAGCGGCCGAAGTAGCCGGAGAGTATCCCGACCCCGCCACCGATGACCATGGCCACCAGGGTCGCGGCGAACCCGACCAGCAGTGAGATCCGGCCGCCCTGCATCAGCTCGCTGAGCATGTCGATGCCGCCGTCGTCGCAGCCGAGCCAGTGCCGCGCGGACGGCGGCGCGTACACCGCGCAGGTCTGCGCGGATGCGCTGTAGGGCGAGATGTAGGGCGCCACGACAGCCAGCAGCACGAAGAACGCGATGATCGACAGGCCGATGACAGCGGCCTTGCGCTCGCGCAGCACGCTGTGGAAAAAGCCGCGGCGGCGCGGCGGGTCGCCGAGACCGCCGACGGTCAGCGCGGGGTCCTGCAGCGGGAGGCTCATGCGGTGATCCTCGGGTCGAGCCGGAAGTACACCAGGTCAGACAGGAAGTTGAGCACGATCACCGACACGGTCAGGATCAGGAAGCCGCCCTCCAGCATGGGATAGTCGCGCTGGCCGATCGCGGTGTACATGGCCAGGCCGATGCCGGGCCAGCTGAAGATCACCTCGATCAGCACCGCGCCGCCGACGATGTAGCCGAAGTCCAGCGCGATCAGCGTGACCATGGGCAGCAGCGCGTTGCGCACCGCGTGCCGCCAGACGATCCGCCGCGCTGGCAGCCCCTTAGCCCGGGCGGTGAGCACGTAGTCCTCGCCCAGCGTCTCCAGCAGCGAGGACCGCACCACCAGCGTGTAGCTGCCGTAGGCGGTCAGCATCAGCGTCCCGGCCGGAAGGATCATGTGGACGCCGACATCCCCCAGGTGCTGCCAGAACGGCTCGGGGCCGAACAGGAACGGGTTGCTCATCCCGCAGGCCGGCAGCGTCCCGGCGAAGAGGATGAGCAGCATCAGCCCGAGCCACTGGGTCGGGAACGCGTACGCAAAGATCGCGGCGTTGGTGCTGATGTGGTCCGGCGGCGATCCGCGCCGCCAGGCCGACAGCACGCCGGTGAACACGCCCACCACGATGGCCGCCACCGTCCCGACGGTGACCATCGGGATGGTGTTCTTCAGGGCGGCGAGCAGCAGGTGGCTGACGGGCTGCTGATTGGCGAACGAGATCCCCATGTTGCCGTGCGCCAGCTCCCGCAGGTAGATCAGGTACTGCTCCCATTTGGGCTTGTCCAGGCCGAACTCGACGGTGAGCGCATGGCGCAGCTGCGGGCTGGCCTTCGGCACCCGGGCCAGGTCGGTCACCGCGCTGCCCGGCAGCACCCGGAACAGGAAGAAGTTGAGCGTGATCGCGACGAAGATCGTCACCAGCGCGAACACCGCCCGCTTGATCACATAGTCAGCGCGGTGCATCGCGGTCCGGTTCTGCGCGGTGTCGGGCTGTCATGTGGTCTGCGCCTCCCGGCTGCCGGTCAGTGTCCGTCCACGGCGCGCGGAACTGCGCTAGCCGACCTGGTGCACGGACTCGAACGGGATCTTGGACTCCGAATTCCACGAGATGCCGCCGGGGGTCGGCAGGTCGGCCCAGTTGCGGCTGTGCGCCTCGATCGACTCGGGGTAGTCGAGCACCAGGTAGAGCCGCTGGGCGGCGGCCATCTGCTGCATCTGGTACACGATCCGCAGCCGCTGGGCCGGGTTCATGGCCGCGCTCTGCGCGGCGTACAGCCCGTCGTATTTCTTGGAGCAGTACCCGGTGTCGTTCCACACGTTCCACGACACGCAGGTCAGCACGGACAGCATGAAGTCCGGGTCGGCCAGCGGGTACCAGTCCCACAGGGACAGCTCGAAGTTCTTGTACCCGTTCGCGGTCACCGCGCTGTACGCCGCCGAGGGGTCCAGCAGCTGCAGGTGCAGCTGCACCCCGATCTTCTTAAAGTCCGCCTGGATGATCTGGTAGGTGCGGTTGCCGTAGTTGCTGGCGATGTCGGTCGGCATGACCACGGTGTAGCTCATCGGATGGCCGTTCGCGATCCGCACGCCGTTCGGTCCCATCTTGTAGCCGGCCTGGTCCAGCAGCTGGTTCGCCTTCGCCAGGCTGAACGGCGTGGGCTTGATCGACGGGTCGGACCAGTGGCCGGTGGCCGGCGGGATGATCGAGCCGCCCGGCTGCCCGTAGCCGAGCAGCGAGGTATGCACGATGACCTGCCGGTCGACGGCGTAGTCGAACGCCTCGCGCAGCAGCGGGTTCGCCAGCTCCCGGTGGCTGACCTGCTGGTGCGGGTTGGCGTTGATGATGAAGTCGTCGAACACGTCGCCCGGGCTGGCGGGCACGACGAAATGCGCCGCCTTGAGCGTGCCGACCGAGGTGGGCGGCACAACCTCCACCCCGTCCAGCTGGCCACTCTTCAGCGCGCTGATCATCGCGTCCTCGGTCCCGAAGAACTGCAGGCCCAGGCCGTCGATGTGCGGCTTCTGGCCGTAAAAACGGGGGTTGCGCTTCATCAGGGCGATCTGGTTCGGCACGTATTTCACCAGCGTGAACGGTCCGCCGGAAACCACGGGCGCGGGGTTGGCGAACCGTTTCAGCGCCTTGCCGCTGCCGGTCGCGTACCTGGCCCAGATGTGCTCCGGCAGGATCGGGACCTGCTGCATCTGGGACAGCACGTTCGCGACCGGCTGCTTATAGGTGAACACCACGGTGGTCGGGCTAGGCGCGGTCACGCCCTTCATGTGCGCGACGTAGCCGGCTGAGTTGGCCGTGGCCCCGTTCTGGAACTTGAGGATCGTGTTGAAGGTCCAGGCGACGTCGGCGGTGGTCAGCGGCTTGCCGTCGGACCAGGTCGCGTGCGGCTGGGTGTGGAAAGTCCAGACCCGGCCGCCCGCCGAGGTGGTCCAGCTGCGGGCGAAGTCGGGCACGAACTGGAGCTTGGCGTTGTACTGGACCAGCTCGGGGTAGATGTACTCGAAGACGACGTAGGCATCGCCCTGGAACGCGACAAACGGGTTGAGCGAGTCGATGCTGGACTGGCTCCCGAGCCGGAATATCCCGCCTTCCTTGACTTCCCCGGCGGCGCCGGAGGTGCCGCATGCGGCGGCGCCCAGGGCCATGAGTGCCGCGGCCGTGGCCGCGGCGATCACGCGGCGCGCTGGTCCGGCCGGCTGACTACGGCGCAGTCGCACGCTGCGTCACCTCTTTTCCCGCAGCAGGCGGCTCCCGGGGCCAGCCGACGACGGCGCGGCGGTTGCTGCCTGACTCACTGTTCAAGTGCGCGCGATGGTAGCACCGGGACAAGTCGTCCGTACAGGTCTGGGCGGTCGCCCGGTCCGGGCGGCGGCGGCTCAGTGGCGCCGGACCCGCCCGGCCGCCGTCAGCAGGCTGAGCACCTGGCCGGCGGGCAGCGCCACCGAGGTGTTGCCGTCACGGCCAGTCACCGTCACCGCGGCGAGCAGGCAGTTGATCACCGCCTCCTCGGTTGCCTCGACCACGGCGTCGAAGAACGGGTCGAGCGCGCTGCCGCTGATCGCGGACGCGTCCGCCAGCGGGCCGCGCAGGCCAGTGGCCAGCGCCAGGAAAATCTCGCCGCTGCCGTGGTGCGCCGTGGACCCGGTCCTGGCCAGGCCAAGGCCGGCCCGGCGGGCCAGCCGGGCGCAGGCCGCGGCGTCCACCGGCGCGTCGGTCACCACGATGGTGATGCACGAGCCCGCCGTACCGGGCCCCGGCCCGGCGGCGGGGCTCGGCGTGCCGGGAACTTTTTGCGGATGTCGTGAGGTTTCCTGGCGCTCCCCGCCGCGCGCCGCACCTGACGGCGGGAGCAGCCGGCCCACCGGGACGCCGTCGATGGTCAGCCGCTCGCGGTCGCCGTAGTTGGCCAGCACCAGCACCCCGGCCGTATGCCCGGACGGCACGATCCGGGATGCCGAGCCGATGCCGCCCTTGAACCCCAGGCAGCTCATCCCGGTGCCCGCGCCGACCGCGCCCTCGGCCGGGACCTGCCGGGCGGCGGCGGCGGCCCGGGCGGCGGCCAGGGCCGCCGCGACGTCGGCGGCGCTGACCTGCATCCGGCGCGCGTCGGACAAGAAACTGTCGTCGCACTCGGCCACGATCGGGATGATCACGTTCTCGGTGCCGATGCCCGCGTCCTCCGCCATGAGCAGCTCGCACGCGGCGTCGTAGACCCGGCCGACCTGCATGGTTGAGGTGAGGAAGACCGGCGTCTCGGCCAGGCCCCATTCGGCCGCGGCGAGGAAGCCGGTGCACTCGCCCGCGCCGTTGAGTACCGCGCCGCCGGCCGGGACCGGAAAGCGGAACATGTTGCCGCCCGGGTCGACGACCGTCACGCCGGTCCTGGCCACTCCGCGGCCGTCCGGCGGCCCTGGCTCATCCCGCCAGACGGTCGCATGACCCACGCCGACGCCGGGCACGTCGGCGATTGACGCGGTCGGCCCGCTCGGCAGGCTCCCGATCACGATGCCTAGCTCGCGGGCCCGGCGGCGATGACCGTGCGCTACATTCACCCCGCGAGCATGCCACGCGGCCCGCGGCCCGTCCGGCCGGGCCGCTGCGCGGCGGATTTCGAGTGCAGGCACTGACAGTCCCGGACCAGGCGGGCCGGCGGCGGGCGGACGGACAGGCGGGCGGTGCGGGCAGGTGGCTGGCAGGCTGGGCATCCCGGTTGTCTGGAGCGAGCAGTGCCTGCGGCACGAGCCGGACGGCGAGGTGTGGATCGGCGTCTGGGAGCCAGGGACCGAGGTGCCGCAGCGGGCCAGCGTGCTGCTGGCGGCGGTGCGGGCGGCCGGGGCCCTGGTGCGGCCTGCCCGGCCGCACGGGGAGCAGCCGCTGGCCGCGGTGCACGACCGGGAGCTGCTGGACTACCTGGCCACGATCTGGGCCGACTGGACGGACGGCGGGTACCCGGCCGGGCATGGCAGGCCCCGGGTGGTGCCGTATGTCTTTCCCACCGAGGGCCTGCTGGCCGGGCTGCCGCTTCGCTCGCCGGCCGCCGTGCACGGGCGGGCGGGCCGGTTCTGCTACGACACGATGACGCTGGTCGGGCCGGGCAGCTGGGAGGCCATCCGGGCGGCGGCCGACTGCGCCCTCACCGCGGCCGATCTGGTGGCCGGGGGCGCCCGGGCAGCCTACGCGCTGTGCCGGCCGCCCGGTCATCACGCCGGGCGGGCCGCCTTCGGCGGCTCGTGCTACCTGAATAACGCGGCGATCGCGGCGCAGAGGCTGCGGACAGCGGGCGCCGGGCGGGTGGCCGTGATCGACATCGACGCGCACCACGGCAACGGCACCCAGGCGATCTTCTACGACCGTCCCGACGTGTTCTACGGCAGCCTGCACGTCGATCCGGGCGCGGGCTGGTTCCCGCACTACGCCGGCTACGCCGACGAGCGCGGCGCGGGCGACGGGGCGGCCGCAACCCGCAACCTGCCGCTGGCGCCGGGCACCGGCGACGCGGGCTGGCTGGCGGCGGTGGACGCGCTGTGCGCGGAGGTCCGCCAGCGGGGCGCCGATGCGATCGTCGTCTCGCTCGGCGTGGACGCGGCCGCCGCCGACCCGGAAAGCCCGCTGCAGGTCACCGCGGACGGGTACCGGCGGGCCGGCCAGCGGATCGGCGCGCTCGGCCCGGTCGTGGCGGTCCAGGAGGGCGGCTACGACCTGGCCTCGCTGGGCGAGCTGACGGTCGCGGCCCTGGCCGGCCTCCAGGCCGGCGCGTCCTGACCCGCTCCGGCCGCCTCCAGGCCGGCATGCTGTGGCCGGCAGCCCTCCCGGACCCTGAAAGCGCGTCCCGCCAGTCAGCTAGTCACACCAGGCACGTACCGGATTAGCCCGAAGATCTGTGCCGCCGGCGATCCCTGATCCTTCGCGCTAATGTCCGGGTCAACCAAGGTTGACATAATAGTCGCGTCAACGTATGTTGCCATGATGAGCAGCAGGCTACAGCTGGCCGAGGCCGCCAGCGGCGAGGATCCGGCTACCGGCCTGCGTGCCGCTCGGGCTTTGCGCGAGCTCGCCGAGCGGCTGGAGGCCCTGCAGGTAGACAACGCCAGGGCGCACGGCTGGTCCTGGCAGGAAATCGCCTTCTTCCTCGGCGTCAGCAAGCAGGCGGTGCACAAGAAGCACGCGGCCCGCCGGCCCGGCGGGTGACGCTCGCCGGCCTACGCCGACCGCACCGGGAATGTGTATCGGGAGAAAGGCAGGCAATGTTCGAGAGGTTCAGCCAGAGCGCGCGCCAGGTCGTGGCCCGGGCCAGGGCCGAGGCAGCGCGGGCCGGGGACGATCACATCGGCTGCGAGCACCTGCTGGTCAGCCTGCTGGCCGTGCCAGGGGCCGCGGCTCAGGCGCTGAGCGCCGCCGGGCTGCGGCTAGACGAAGCGCGGGCGGCGCTGGCCGGCCGGCCGAGCCGGACGACGATCCGCTGGACGCCGATGCGCTGGCCGCAGTCGGGATCGACCTCGATGCCGTCCGCCGGGCCACCGACGCAGCATTCGGCCCGGGCGCCCTGAACCGGGTCCGGGCCTGCCGGCGTGGCCGGATGAGAGCCGCGGCCCGGCCGCCGTTTACCAGCGAGGCCAAGCAGACCCTGGAACGAGCGCAGCGGTCGGCGGCCGCCCTGCACCATCCGGCCATCTCCACCGGGCACCTGCTGATGGGCGTCATCGACCAGGGCAGCAACCCGGCGCTCGACATGCTGGCCCGGGCCGGCCTCGACCCGGCCGCGCTGCGCGCCGATGTCGTACGCCGGCTAGCCGAGGCGGCCTGACGGACCGGGACTCGTGACCGGGAACCGCTAGAACAGCCGGGCAAACCGGCGCAGCGAGCTGCCCAGTCCCAGCCGGGCCGCCGGCGCGACAAGCACCATGGCCAGGGGCATGACCACCCTGCGGCCGAATGCGCCCGCCGAGCTCAGCGGCAGGTCCAGCTGCTCGGTCCAGCGGAACTCGCTGGCCTCCCCGCGCGGGATCACCTCGAAGATGCCGCCGCCGCGGACCACCTTGCCGGTGTGGCGGACCACGCAGCGGCGGGGCGGATCCCATTCGGTGATCACCATGGTGTCAGCGAAGCCGAACGGTCCGATGCCGGTCCTGGCCACGACCCGCGCCCCTACCCCGGTGCCGCCGCGGGCCTCCGTCCCCCATATCCACTCGCGCTGCCGGGACCAGTCCATGGCCAGCCGCCAGACCCGCTCGGGATCGGCGCGCACCAGCACGCCCGACCGCACCTCCAGCACCGGCATGAGATCACGCTACCGGTGGCTGCTGCCGCCGTCGCCGGCGGCGCCGGCTCGCGGGCGCCGGCGAGCCCACTGGTGCGCCCGCGAGGACCGCGACCACGCCGAGCACGGCGGCGCCGACGATCGCCGCCGCCACGTTCCGCCGCAGCCAGACCAGCCAGCAGGCCGCGACGGCGAGCACGCCGACCTGCCACAGGTGCGCTAGCTCCAGGCCGAGCGGGATCGCGGACCCGGCGATGGTCCCGATGGCGGCGGGGCCGGCCCCGGTGAGGAAGGCCTGCGCCCGCGGGCTGGCCCGCAGCCGGTCGAACCGCGGGCCGCCGACGAGCACGAAGGCGAACGACGGCGCGAAGGCGACCAGCGCGGCCAGCAGGCCGCCGCCCAGGCCGGCCGCGGCGAACCCGATCACCGCGACGGTCTGCACGACCGGGCCCGGCGTCACCTGCCCGAGCGCGACCGCGCTGCGGAACTGCGCGCCGGTCATCCAGTGGTAGGTGTGCACCGCGTCTCGCTGCATCAGCGGGATGATGACGAACCCGCCGCCGAACGAGAGCGCGCCGACCTTGAACGCGACCCACGCCACCGACAGCAGGGTCCCGGCCGCGGCGGCGGCCAGCACCGGCATCAGGGCCAGCGCGGCCGGGCCGCGGCCCGGCCGCCCCTGGCCGGGCTGTTCAGGCCGCCCCTGGCCGGGCTGCTCAGGCGGCCCCTGGCCGGGCTGCTCAGGCGGCTGCTGGCCGGGCTGGTCGGGCTGCTCCCGGCGGGGCCGGACCGGGCGGGCAGGCTGGTCGCCGCCACGCCGTCCTCGAACTCCGCTGCCGTCAGCCAGCCCCTGCGCTCCACGCACAAGGCGCGCAGCAGCGCGATTGCGCGGGCGGGCCGCCGAATCCGATGCAGCCGATGCGCGCCCACTGCGCCGCGCTGGTGTGCAGCGGCACGCTGGATGCGGGCACCGGCGGACCTCCGGATGATCGTCGCGGGGCACCGCGGGAGGCTGGATCAGGAAACGATGTCCTTGGCCGCGAATCTGCGGAACGCCAGGGCGAATAGCACGAGCGCGTAGCAGGCCGCCACCGAGGTTCCCTCGATCATGTCAGCCCATGCGGTCTGCGGCGCCAGCGCGCCGAGCCAGGCGAACTGCCAGTGAGTCGGCAGGATCTGCCGCCAGTTGCCCAGCGCGGTCACGGCGTCGAGGATCGAGCTGACGATCACCAGGCCGACCGCGCCGCCGACCGCGCCGAGCGGCGAGTCGGTGCTGACCGACAGCATGAACGCCAGGGCCGCGGGTACCAGCTCGCTGAGCAGCACGTATCCGAGGACGATGGCCAGTCGGCCGAGCGCGCTCGGGGTGGCCAGCTGCACTCCGCTGCCGGGCAGCCGGAGCGGATGCCAGCCGAAGGCCACGGTGCCGGCCAGCAGCGACATGACCGGCAGGGTGACCACGGCGACTGTCGAGTACATCAGCGCGACCGTGAGCTTGCTGCGCAGTAGCCGGGCCCGCGGCACCGGCGCGGCCAGCAGGTAGCGCAGCGACGCCCAGCTGGCCTCGCTGGCCACCGTGTCTCCGCAGAACAGGGCCACGGCCACCACGAGCAAGAACCCGGCCGACACGAACAGGCTGAACGCGGCGAAGTTCATGCCGCCATCGGTGGCCAGTTCCACCAGGCCCGGCGCCCCGCTGCTGGCGTGGCCGCCGTTGATCTCGAACGCGCCGACCAGGAGCCAGGGCAGCATCAGCAGCAGGCCGAAGGCGATGAGGGTGCGCCGCCGCCGCAGCTGCCGTGCGGCCTCGACGGCGAACGGCAGCGTGCGGCGCGGACGGTAGCCCGGGGCCGCCCCGGTCACCGGCCCGCCTCCTGGCCGGCGGCGTCCGGGCCAGCCGCCGGCGTGCTGATGAGCGCCAGGAAGGCATCCTCCAGCCGCCGGTTCGGAGTGACCAGGTCCACTGGCACCCCGGCGCCGACCAGTTCGGCCACCACCGCGGCGGCCGGTACCCCGTTCGGGTGCACCAGCACCCCATCGGGATGCAGCTCGGCCCGGTCGATCCCGGCCAGCGCGGTGAGCACCTCGACGGCCCGCTCCGCCTGCGCGGTGCCGACGATCAGCGCCGCGCCGTCGCCGACGATGTCGGCGACCGGCCCGGCCGCCAGCCAGCGGCCCGAGCTCATCACGACCACGTGCGAGCAGGTCTGCTCGACCTCGGCGAGCAGGTGGCTGGAGAGGATCACCGTGCGGCCGCCTGCGGCGTAGCCGAGCAGCACGTCCCGCATCTGCCGGATCTGGGGCGGGTCCAGGCCGTTCATCGGCTCGTCAAGTACGAGCAGGTCCGGCAGCCCCAGCATCGCCTGGGCGATCGCCAGCCGCTGGCGCATGCCCCGGGAGTAGGTGCGCACCGGCCGGCCAGCCGCCGCGCCCAGGCCGGCCACCGCGAGCACATCAGACAGGTGCGCGCCGGCCGCGGTGCGCCCGGCGGCGCGCCAGTACATCTCGAGGTTGGCCCGGCCGGACAGGTGCGGCAGGAAACCCGGGCCCTCCACGAAGGCGCCGAGCCGGGACAGCGCGGGCGCGCCGGGCCGGACCCGCTGGCCGAAGATCGTGATCGTCCCGGCGTCAGGGTGCAGCAGGCCCATCAGGGCCCGCAGCGTAGTGGTCTTGCCCGCGCCGTTGGGCCCCAGCAGGCCCAGGATCTGGCCCTGCTCGACGCGCAGGGACAGATCATCGACGGCCAGCTCGCCGTTCCGGTAGCGCTTGGTCAGGCCGGTGATCACCAGCGGGGTGTCATCCGGCTCCGGCAGGCCGGGGCCGGGCCGACGGCGGCGCCGGCGGCCAGGATCAGTGCCGCCGCCAGCAGCGCCGCGGCGGGCGCTCCCCACGTCCACCAGGGCAGGCCGCCGGTCGCGACGACCAGGGCCGGGGCGACGGGGACCGACACGCCCGGGCCGGCCAGTGATACCTGGTAGGCCGCCGGGGACGGCGGGGTGGCGTAGCCGAAATCGGTCGTGGTCAGCGTCAGCCGCAGCCGGTGCCCGGCGGCGAACTGGTAGTCGACGGCCGGCAGCCGCACGCTCACCGGCCGGGCGGCGGCCGCGCCGCTCACCCGCAGCGGTGCGGCAAGCTGGAAGGGCAGCGTCGCGTTGCCCGCCTGGTCCACGTCGTAGAGCTTGGCGAACAGCGTCACCTGTCCGGCCCCGCGGATCCGCACCCGGGCCACGGGTGAGCCGGTGAGCTGCAGCGGGCTGCTCAGCGGGGCCGAGGTGAAAGAGGCGCTCTGGCCCGGCATGTCGAAGGTCAGCCCGGCGGCGCCGAGCGCGCCGAGGCCGGGAAACGCCGAGATCGACGCGGGCGAGCCGCCGGCCGGCCTGACCACCGTCTGCGCCGGCCCGGACAGCCGGACCAGGCTGCGCCGGGTGCCGCGCAGCTCCGGGTAGGACGGCGCGGTGGCGACCGCGAGCACCTGGTCGCCGCTGGCCGGGTCGGTGCCGAGCGACCGGGTGACGGCAAAGGCGGGCTGCCCGGTGCCCGGCGGGCCGCCGCCGGGCTGGCGCGGCCCCGCCGGCGATGGCCGCAGCGGCCGCTGCGGCGGCATCAGCCAGCGCTCGAACCACTGCAGGGTCAACTCGCTGATCCGGCTGGTCTCCTGGTTGCCGCCGTCGTGGCCGCCGGCGAACCACACCATGTCCACCGGGGCGCCGTTACGGCGGATGGCCTGGTAGTTGGCGTCGGCCTGATCGAGCCCGAACAGCGAGTCGGTCTCGCCCTGGATCAGCAGCGTCGGCACGTCGATCCGGCCGGCCACGCTGGCCGGGCTGGAGCGCAGCAGCAGCCTGACCGCCTGCGGAGTCGGCCCGCCCAGCGTCGCGACCTGCTGGTAGACCGCGCAGACCTGCGACAGGAACCGGCCGCACTCGGCGGCGCGAGCCGCCGCGCCGCCGGCGGACGGCCCTCCGGCGCCCGGAACCGAGGCCGCCGATGATCCGGCCGCCGGCTGGCTGCCGGCCGCCGTCCCGCCGCCCGCCGTCCCGGCACCCGCGGAACCGCCGCCTGCCGTCCCGGCACCGGCAGGTCCGCCAGTCCCGGAGCTGAATCCGACCGCGCCCTGGGCGAACAGCAGGCCGGCCCATTGCTTCTTGAGCACCCCGCCCGCCGGACCGCCGCCCGCGGCGTTGGGGAACAGCGCAGTCGCCAGGTTGTTCCAGGTGACCTGGGGCACGATCGCGTCGATCCGGTGGTCGTAGGCCGCGGCCAGCAGCGCGATCCCCCCGCCATAGGACGCGCCGGCGATCCCGACCCGCGGGTCGCCGGGATGATCGAGCAGCACCCGCGGCTGCCGCGCCAGCCAGCTCACCAGCTGCTCGGCATCCCTGACCTCATAGTCCGGCGAGTCCAGGGCCACCTGGCCGGTCGACTTGCCGAACCCGCGGGCCGACCAGGTGAGCACGGCGAAGCCCGCCTGCACCAGCTGCACTGCCTCCGGCCGCACGGCGTTCTTGGTCTCGCCGAAGCCGTGCGCCAGCATGATCGCAGGCACCCTGCCCGCGCCAGCCGGGGTGAAGAACGACGCGTCGAGCACCACGTGCTGGTTGCCCGCGGGGCCGTCGGTCACTGCGATCCGCAGGTTCCGCACGCTGAACCCGGGCGTCCCGCCGGCCACGGCCAGGCCTGCCGCGACGGCGGCGATCAGCAGCGCCATGACCACGGCCAACCCGGCCAGGCCCCGCCCGCGCCGGAGCCGCCGGAGGTTCATAAAATGACCGTAGCAACGCCCGGTCACCGCTCCGGCCGCCCCCCGCCGCCCGCGGCCGGGCCGGGTTCGGCGCTGCGCCGCGTCCCGGTCGCGGCCGGGACGGCACTGTCCGCGTCAGCCCGCCTGGCGCCCGTTAGGTTGGCGCCATGGTGACGTTCATCACCCGGCTGGACCAGGGCGGCCCCGGGCTCCGGCTAGCGGTCAAGGATCTGATTGACGTCCGCGGTGCGCCAACCACGGCCGGCTGCCGGGCCGTCGCCGACGCCGCGGCGCCCGCGGCCGCGGACGCGGCATGCCTGGCCGGGGCGCGGTCCGCGGGTGCCGCGGTGATCGGGAAGGCCAACCTGCACGAGCTGGCGTACGGCGCATCAGGGGTGAACCACTGGTTCGGCACGCCGGTCAACCCGCTCGACGCGGCACTGGTGCCGGGCGGGTCATCCAGCGGATCCGCCGTCGCGGTGGCCGACGATGAGGCGGACGTGGCCTACGGCTCAGATACCGGCGGATCGATCCGGGTTCCCGCCGCCTTCTGCGGGATCGCCGGGCTCAAGACCACGCACGGCCGCGTGCCGCTGGCCGGGGTCTGGCCGCTCGCCCCCAGCCTGGACACGGTGGGGCCGATGGCGCGCGACCTGGCCGGCGTCGCCGCGGGCATGGCCCTGCTGGAACCGGGCTTCACCGTGGCCGCCGGGCCGGCCGGGCGCATCGGCAGGCTGCGCGGCACCGGCGTCGAGGTCGATCCGCGCATCGACGCGGCGGTCGACGCTGCCCTGCGCGGCAGCGGCCTGGGAGTGGCCGACCTGACGGTCGAGGGCTGGCGGGACGCGCGCCGGGCCGGCAGCGCGATCCTGGACGCCGAGGCGGCCCGGGCCGACGGGCACCTGCTGGCCGACCCGGCCGCCCGGGCCGGTCTCGGCGCCGCGGTACGGACGGCCCTGACCAAGGCGGCCGAGGTTCCCGTGGCACGGGAGACCCAGTCCCGTGCCTTCGCGGCGGCCTGGCAGGCCGCCTTGCGGCAGCATTTCAGCCAGGCCGGAGTGCTCGCCCTGCCGACAGTGCCGTTCTTCCCGCCGCCGCTGGACCAGGCGGCGGCGCACCACTACACCCAGCTGACTCTCCCGGTGAACCTGGCGGGACTGCCCGCCGTGTCGCTGCCGGTGCCGGTGCCGGGCCGCCGGATGCCGGCCAGCTTGCAGCTCATCGGGCCGCCGGGAGGCGAGGAGCTGCTGCTGGCCACCGGGCTGGTCATCGAGACGGCAGCCGGGTATCAGCGCACCTGACGAGGTCGTCCACCGGCTGATGGCGGCCGGCCCCGCCGGCTGATGATGTCCGGCCCCGCCTGGCCGGCACCGCGGCGGCCCGGCGGCCTGGCTCAGGGCACAGGTTCTGAGCCAGGCATCACGGTGGCACCGTGGTGGTCCACCTCCACCGGCTGCACCTGCCAGCCGCCGGGAAGCCCGGCGGCGATCTTGGTGACATCATCCGTGCCCCACGGCGCACAGGCAGGCGGGAGCGCGAGCACGGCCGGGCCCGCACCGGAGATCACCGCGGGAATCCCGGCCGACCGGAGCCCCGCGATCAGTCCGGCGGAGTGCGGCATGGCCGGTGCCCGGTAGGACTGGTGCAGGAAGTCCTCGGTGGCCGCCATCAGCAGGTCCAGCTGCTCGTCGCCACCGGTCAGCGCGGCGACGAGCAGCGCAGCGCGGGCCGAGTTGGCCGCCGCGTCGGAGTGCGGCACGACCGGCGGCAAGACCATCCGGGCGGCCGACGTGGCCATCGGCGCGGACGGCAGGCAGAGCACCGGTGACACCTGCGCCGTCGGCTCCAGCCGGGTGAGTCTCGGGCCGGCCGCGCTCGTCCATGAGATGGTCAGGCCGCCGGCCAGGCACGCGGCCGCGTTGTCCGGATGACCCTCAAACTCCGTCGCGAGCCGCAGCACCGCCTCGTCGGGCAGCACGTGCCGGTACGACACCACGTCCTGGTACGACAGCACCACGCGGTCCGAGGGCATCGGGCCGCCGGGCGGCACCGGTCCGTCCGGCACGGCTGCGGCCGACAGTCCGGCCCGGCCGACCAGTACCCGCGCGGCTAGCAGGCCGGCCACCACCGCGGCGGCTGAGGACCCGAGGCCGTAGCCCTGCGGGATCGCATTGCGGCAGCGGACGGCCAGGCCCGGCGGCTGGCCCGCGCCGATCGCGGCCAGCCCGGCGCGCAGGGCCCGCGCGACCAGGTGCTGCTCCCCTGCCGCGGCCAGGTCCTCGCCCGGCCCGGACACCTCGATGACCAGGCCCCCGGGCCGCACCTGCACCTCGACCAGATCGTGGCGGGCCAGCGCGAGGCCAAAGGAGTCGAAGCCGGGGCCCAGGTTGGCGCTGGTGGCCGGGACCCGGATGAGCACCGCCCGGTCTGGCCAGCTCATCGCGCGGGCCACCGGGCCTTGAGCGCCGGCCATCCGCCAGGCGCTGGCCATCCGCCGGGCCCCGGCCGCCGGGGCATGGCTGCCGGGGCGGCAACACCGGCCGCGGCGGGCTGGCCGGCGGGCATCACGCCAGCCCGAGCGCGGCCGCCGACGCCGCGGCGTCGGCGGGCACCGGGTCCGCGACCGGCGGGACGGCCGACAGCGCCGAGTCTGGATCCTTCAGCCCGTGCCCGGTGATCGTGCAGACCACCGTCGAGCCCGGTGGTACCTGGCCGCTGTCGCAGGACTGGATCAGGCCGGCCACGCTGGCCGCCGACGCCGGCTCGCCGAATACGCCCTCGCGGGCGGCCAGCAGCCGGTAGGCCGCCATGATCTGCTCGTCGGTGACCGCCTCGATCAGGCCGCCCGACTCGTCCCTGGCCGCGTGCGCCAGCTGCCACGAGGCCGGGTTGCCGATCCGGATGGCGGTCGCGATCGTGTCCGGCTCGCGCACCGGCCGCCCGGTCACGATCGGCGCGGCCCCGCTGGCCTGGAAGCCCAGCATCCGCGGGGTGCGGGTGGCCGGGCCCTGGACGTGGTACTCGGTGTATCCGCAGCCAGTAGGCGGCGATGTTGCCCGCGTTGCCGACCGGCAGGCAGTGCACGTCCGGCGCGTCGCCCAGCTCGTCGCAGACCTCGAACGCCGCGGTCTTCTGGCCCTGCAGCCGGTCCGGGTTCACCGAGTTCACCAGCGCCACCGGGTGCTCGGCGCTCAGCTTGCGCACCAGCTCCAGGCAGTCGTCGAAGTTCCCGTCGACCTGGAGCAGCCGGGCCCCGTGCACCAGCGCCTGGGCCAGCTTGCCGAGCGCGATGTTGCCGCGCGGCACCAGCACCGCGCAGGCCAGCCCGCCGCGGGCCGCGTAGGCGGCGGCACTGGCGCTGGTATTGCCGGTCGACGCGCAGATCACCGTGGTCGCGCCGCGGGCGGCCGCCAGCGTAACCGCGACCGTCATGCCCCGGTCCTTGAACGAGCCGGTCGGGTTGGCCCCCTCCACCTTGAGGTAGACCTCGCACCCGGTCCGGGCGGACAGCGCGGGCGCGGCCAGCAGCGGGGTGCCGCCCTCGCCAAGGGTGATCACCGGCGTTCCGGCGTCCACCGGCAGCCGGTCCCGGTAGCGGGCGATGAGCCCGCCCGGCCCGGCCGCGGCCCTCGACGCCAGGACGCCCGCGGCGGGAGCGGGCCCGCGGCCCGCTCATCGGCCCTCCCCGCCCTCGACGCGCATCACGCTGTCGACCGCGCGCACCACCGCCATCTCGGCCAGGCTGGCCACGGTGGCGGCCAGGGCCGCCTCGCGCGCCATGTGCGTCACGATCATGAGGTTGGCGTCGTCGCCCTGGCCTTCCTGGCGGACCGCCTGGATGGATACGCCGTGCCGGGCGAAAACGTCCGCCACCGGGGCCAGCACCCCCGGCCGGTCCGCGACGTCGAGCGCCACATAGTACCGGGTCAGCGCCTCGCCGATGGGCACCACCGGCAGCTCGGCGTCGGCGCTGGCGTCCGGGTCGCGGATGCCGGCGACGAGGTTGCGGGCCACGGCCACGATGTCACCCAGGACCGCGCTCGCGGTCGGGCGGCCGCCCGCCCCGGCGCCATAGAACATCAGCCGGCCGGCCGACTCCGCCTCGACGAAGACCGCGTTGTAGGCCTCGCGCACGGCGGCCAGCGGGTGCTCGCGCGGGATCATTGCCGGGTACACCCGGGCGGAGATGCCGCCGTCACTGCGCTCGCAGATCGCCAGCAGCTTGACCACGCAGCCTAGTTCCCTGGCGCTGGCGATGTCCGCGGCGGTGACACCGGTGATGCCCTCCCGGTGCACGTCCGCGGCCGTGACCTGGGTATGGAAGGCCAGGCTGGCCAGGATGGCCGCCTTGGCCGCGGCGTCGAAGCCCTCGATGTCGGCGGTCGGATCGGCCTCCGCGTAGCCGAGCTGCTGCGCCTCGGCCAGCGCCTCGCCGAAGTCGGCGCCGGAGGTGTCCATCCGGTCGAGGATGTAGTTCGTGGTGCCGTTCACGATGCCGAGCACCCGCTGGACGGTGTCGCCGGCCAGCGACTCGCGCAGCGGGCGCAGCAGCGGGATCGCGCCCGCCACCGCGGCCTCGTGGTAGACGTCGGCCCGGTACTTGCGCGCGGCGGCGCGGATCGCCGCGCTGTCGACGGCCAGCAGCGCCTTGTTGGCGGTCACCACCGACTTGCCGGCCTCCAGGGCCGCGGTCAGCAGCGAGCGGGCCGGCTCGAGACCGCCGATCAGCTCGACCACGATGTCGACATCCGGGCTGGCCGCGAGCTTTATCGCGTCGGTGGTCAGCAGCCCGGCGGCCACTTCGGGATGCCGGTCCGGCCGCAGCACGGCCACGCCGGCCACCTCAACCGGCGCCCCGATCCGCTGCGACAAGTCAGCTGCCTGCTCAGTAAGCAGCCGGTAGACCTGGGATCCGACGACTCCGCAGCCGAGCAGGGCCACCTGCAACGGCGCGCGTTCTGGACTGCTCCGCACGGCAGGCCCGCTCCCCTCGCCCGCGCCTACTGATCGTCGCGCCGGACGCTTGTGCGCTGGCGGCGCCGCAGGAAGCGGCTGCGGTCACGGCCAGCAAGCTCGTCATGTGCCTGCACAGCTTACCGAGACCGGCCGGCCGCCCGTCCGCTCACCGCGAACGCAGGCCGGAAACAAACCGGGCCCTCTCCTGCTTGTAGCTGTGTAATCAAGTAACACTCACTTCAGGGAAGTGACGCGATATGAGCGAGAAGCTCTCGCTGCCGGTGCTGCCGACCGACGACATCGTGGTGCTGCCGACGATGGTGGTCCCGCTGGACACCTCGGCCGCGGAGATCCGCACCGCGATCGAGGCGGCCCGGCTGGCCGCCTCGGCCCCCGGCGCGGAGAAGGCCCAGCCGCAGGTGCTGCTGGTGCCCCGGCTAGACGGCAAGTACGCCCCGGTGGGCACGCTGGGCGCGGTGGAGCAGGTCGGGCGGCTGCCGAGCGGCGAGCCCGCCGCGGTGATCCGCGGTATGGCGCGGGTGCGGATCGGCACCGGGACGGTCGGCCCCGGATCGGCGCTGTGGGTCGAGGGCACCGTGGCGGACGAGCCCGCCGCCACCGAGCGCGCCCAGGAGCTGGCCCGCGAGTACCGGACTCTGGCCGCCAGCATCCTGCAAAAGCGCGGCGCGTGGCAGGTGGTCGACGCGCTGCAGCGCATCACCGAGCCGTCGGCGCTGGCCGACAGCGCGGGCTACGCCACCTATCTGTCGCTGGCGCAGCGCGCCGAGCTGCTGGAGACCATCGACCCGGAGCAGCGGCTGGAGCGGCTGACCGGCTGGGCCAGGGACCAGCTCGCCGAGCTGGACGTGGCCGAGACCATCCAGAATGACGTGCGCGAGGGCATGGAGAGCCAGCAGCGCGAGTTCCTGCTCCGCCAGCAGCTGGCCGCGATCCGCAAGGAGCTGGCCGAGCTGGACGGCACGCCCGCCACCGAGGAGGACGACTACCGGGCCAGGATCGAGGCGGCCGACCTGCCGGAGAAGGTACGCGAGGCCGCGCTGAAGGAAGCCGCCAAGCTGGAGCGCGGCTCGGATCAGTCACCGGAGGCCGGCTGGATCAGGACCTGGCTGGACACCGTGCTGGAGATCCCGTGGGGCACCCGCACCGACGATGCCTACGACATCGGGGGCGCCCGCGCGATCCTGGACGCTGACCACGCGGGCCTGGATGACGTCAAGGACCGGATCGTGGAGTACCTGGCGGTGCGCAAGCGGCGCGCGGAGAAGGGCCTGACGCTGGTCGGCGGCCGCCGCAGCGGCGCGGTGCTGGCACTGGCCGGGCCGCCCGGGGTGGGCAAGACCTCGCTTGGCGAGTCGGTGGCCCGCGCCATGGGCCGCAAGTTCGCCCGGGTGGCGCTCGGCGGCGTCCGGGACGAAGCGGAGATCCGCGGCCACCGGCGCACCTACGTGGGCGCGCTGCCCGGCCGCATCGTCCGGGCCATCAGGGAAGCCGGCTCGATGAACCCGGTGATCTTGCTGGACGAGGTCGACAAGCTCGGCGCGGACTACCGCGGCGATCCGACGGCCGCGCTGCTCGAGGTGCTCGACCCGGCGCAGAACCACACGTTCCGCGACCACTACCTGGAGGTCGAGCTCGACCTGTCGGATGTGCTGTTCATCGCCACCGCGAACGTGGCCGAGGCCATCCCCGAGCCGCTGCTGGACCGGATGGAGCTGATCGGCCTGGACGGCTACACCGAGGACGAGAAGGTGACGATCGCGCGCGACCACCTGCTGCCCCGGCAGCTGGAGCGGGCCGGGCTGGACGCCGCGGACGTGACCGTCTCCGACGGCGCGCTGCGCCGCCTGGCCGCCGAGTACACCCGGGAGGCGGGCGTGCGCTCGCTGGAGCGGGCGATCGGCCGCACGCTGCGGAAGATCGCGTCCCGGCTGGAGTCGGGGGCAGCCGCGCTCCCGGTGACCGTCGAGCCCGGTGACCTGCAGGACTACCTGGGCCATCCGCGGCACACGCCGGAATCGTCGGAGCGGACCGCGGTGCCGGGCGTGGCCACCGGGCTGGCCGTGACCGGGGCGGGGGGCGACGTGCTGTTCATCGAGGCGTCGCTGGCCGACCCGGAGACCGGCACCACCGGCGTGACGCTCACCGGCCAGCTCGGCGACGTGATGAAGGAGTCGGCCCAGATCGCGCTGTCCTACCTTCGCTCGCACGGCGCGGAGCTGGAGCTGCCGGTCGGCGACCTGAAGGACCGCGGCGTGCACGTGCACGTGCCGGCCGGAGCGGTGCCCAAGGACGGCCCGAGCGCGGGAGTCACCATGACCACGGCGCTGGCCTCGCTGCTGTCGGGCCGCCCGGTCCGCAGCGACGTGGCCATGACCGGCGAGGTCTCGCTGACCGGGCGGGTGCTGCCGATCGGGGGGCTGAAGCAGAAGCTGCTCGCCGCGCAGCGGGCCGGGATCACCACCGTGCTGATCCCGCAGCGCAACGAGCCCGACCTGGACGACGTGCCGGAGAAGGTCAGGTCGGAGCTGACCATCGTGCCGGTCAGCGACGTCCGGCAGGTGCTGAGCACGGTGCTGGAGCAGGCGAGCGCGCCGTCGGCGGTGGCCGCCTGACGCCAGGGCGCTGACGCGGGGCGGTACCGGATCCCGGTGCCGCCCCGCTGCCGTCCGGCGGGCCGCGCCCATGATCGCGGTAATCCGCCAGTTCCAGGTGCTGGCGGATTACCGCGATAACGACGTGCACCGGCCTGGCCGCGTGGCTAGCGGCGGGGGTTGCGCACCTGCGGCACGGGCCGGCCGTTCTCCAGGTAGAGCACCGTGCTGGCGGCGGCCGCCCGCCGGACCCGCCGCCGTACCGGCTTCCTGAGCAGCTTCAGCGCCTCGGCCAGCGGCAGCAGCCGGTGCTCGGAGATCTCCTCGGGCTGCAGCCTGACCGCGGCGAGCACGGTGCCAGGCAGCACGCCGCAGTCGAACAGGAACCGCAGGCCGCCAGGCCCGGCCAGGCTTCGGCGGGCGGAAGTCAACGCAGGCCAGCGCGCCGGACTCGACCTCGATGCCGCATTCCTCGCGCACCTCCCGGCGGCAGGCCTGCCACGGGGTCTCGCCGTCGGCCTCCATCTCACCGCCCGGGATGGTCCAGCCCGCCTTATATGTCGGCTTGAGAATGAGCAGCCGGGACCGATCATCGAAGATCATCGCGCCGGCTGACGCGGGAATGGCCGGGACCATGTGCCCGTCGGCCGGATCCTCTCCCCCGCCCGCGCCGCCCTCCGCCGGGCTGCCGCCGCGCGTGCCGTCCTCCGTCGTGGCCACGACCGCCACCATACGTGCCGGGCCCGGCGGCGAGCGGCGGCAGCCAGGGGACGCACACCGCGGGAAAGCCGGATAATTCTGTCCGGCGCCCCCGGCGGAAAGGGCCGGGCATCCGACCGGGGAGGAACCATAAAATGGCCGCAAATCAGCTGCCGGCAATTCAGCACATCGTGCAGCTCATGCTCGAGAACCGATCCTTCGACCACATGCTCGGATTCTTGTACGCCGATTCCGGGAACGTATCGCCGGCCGGGCAGCCGTTCGAGGGCCTGACCGGAACTGAGTCGAACGCCGACGCGAGCGGCAGCCCGGCGTCGGTCTACAAGATCGACACGACCGCGGCGGGAGCCTACTTCATGCCCGGCACCGACCCCGGCGAGGCTACGCGAACACCAACGCGCAGCTGTTCGGCAGGGCCACCGCGCCCAGCCCGCCGACGCCGGCCAACAGCGGCTTCGTCACCAGCTTCGCCCACGCGATCGCCCACGACCAGCGCTCCGGCCGCAGCGTGAACGGCGCCACGACGCCGTCCGACATCATGGGAGTGTTCCCGCCCGAGGCGCTGCCGGTGCTGTCCGGTCTCGCCCGCGGATTCGCGGTCTGCGACCAGTGGTACTGCTCGGTGCCCACTGAGCCCTTCCCCAACCGGCCTTCGCCTGCGCGGGAACCAGCCAGGGGCACATGAACGACAGCACTGCCTCCTACACCGTGCAGAGCATCTTCGGGCTGATGGCGGCGCACAACCTCAGCTGGAAGATCTACGGCTATGACCAGCAGCCGCTGACGCGCAAGAACTACCCCGACACCACCAGCGCCCCGGCCGCCCGCTTCGGCCTGTTCACCGACTTCCAGGCCGACGCCGGGGCCGGGCAGCTGCCGCAGTACGGGTTCCTGGAGCCGAGCTGGGGGTCGACCGGCAACAGCCAGCACCCGAACTACGACGTCTCGCTCGGCGAAAAGCTCATCCAGCAGGTCTACGCGGCGGTCCGCGGCGGACCCGGCTGGGACCAGACCTTGCTGATCATCACCTACGACGAGCACGGCGGGCTGTACGACCACGTGCCGCCGTCCGGCGGGGCGACCCCGCCGGCCTCCTCGGCCGGGGAGTTCGGGTTCGATTCACCCGGGTTCGGGCCGCGGATCCCGGCGGTGCTGGTCTCGCCGCTGATCCCGGCCGGGACGGTGTTCCGGGCGCCGGCCGGGTCTGCGCCCATCGATCACACCTCGGTGCTCAAGACCATCGAGGTCCGCTGGTCGCTGCCCTCGCTGACCGCCAGGGACGCCGCGGCGCCGGACCTCGGAGACGTCCTGACCCTGACCGCGCCGCGAACCGACGACCCGCTGGCGGGGGTGGCCGCACCCGTCTCGACCGGGGCGAACCCGGCCGCCGCGGAGGTCTCGCACATCCAGAAGGTCGACGCGCAGCTGACGTCCGAGCTGCCGGTGGGGCTGGGCCAGCTGCGCTCGGCACCGCTGCTGGCCAACCTCAAGACGCCGGCCGACTACGCCCACTACGTCACGGCCAGAACCAGGACCTGGCAGGACGCCGCCAGCGGCCAGGCCCCGGGCGGCCCGGCCCCGGGCGGCCCGGCCGGCCCTGGCTAGCGCCGCTAGCTAACCGACCGCGAACACTCCGTAGCCCTCGCCGGCCGCCCGCGTGAACGCCGCCAGCGCGGCGGCGCCGGCCGACTGGTCAGCGGCCGTCATCCGGCTGAGTATCGCGGTCAGCTCACGGCGGCGCCAGGCCCAGACCCTGGCCACGAGCTGCTGACCGCTCGGGGTCAGCGCCAGCGTGACCACGCTGCGGTGCGCCGGGTCGCTGCCGCGGGCGACGTACCCGGCGGCCACCATCCGGTCCGCCAGCCGGGTGACGGTCGACCGGTCCTGGCCGAGCGCCCGCGCCACTTCGGTGGACCGCGCCCGGCCGCGGTCGGCCAGCACGGCCAGCAGCCGGAACTGCGGCAGCGAGATCGACCCGCCGAGCACGTCCATGCTGCGCAGCGCGACGCCCGCGAGCACCCGGGTGGCCGCCTCGAAGACCGCGACACTGCCGGGCGCGGACGCAGCGCCAGGCCGGCCGCCGTCTTGCGTTGCTGCCATAATCGAAGTATTGCCTACCGCAACAGCTGCCGGGCAGGGCCAAACCCGGGGTAGTTCGAGCGGGCCGGACGCCAGCGCGGGCTGCCGTCAGCTGCCCGCGCCCGGCGATGGCCCGCCGATGGCTGACGGCAGGTACTGAACGGTCACGGGCAGATGATCGGAGGCCGCCCGGGTGAGCTCGGTGTCAGTCACCTGATGCGCACGCAGTGCCGCGGCCACCGGGTCGGTGACCCGCACCGCGTCGATCCGGCGGTATACGCCGTGCCTGCCGTACGGGTCGTCGGGGTGGTGGCCCGTGGTCGGCTGCCAGGGCGCCCGCAGGACCGCCGCCGCGTCGTGCAGGCCGCCGGCCCACAGCACGTCCCCGGGACCCCGGTCCGCCCGGTACCGCCGCCGCCCCTGGTCGTCGTAATCCCATTCGCACTGGTAGATCAGGGCGCCGAACCAGCCGGCCGCGGCGAACGGGTCGGCGGGCTCGTAGCGCACCCAGCCGCCCGACTGCCGGTCGCGGATCCGGTCGGCGGACTCGGTGTTCCAGTCCGCGCCGATGACCGCGGGCGGCTGCCCGGGCGGATCGGTCAGGGCAGCGACCAGCCGCGCGTTCTGGTCGGCCCGCAGCCGGCTGCTGAACGGCGTGGCGTGATGGGATGCGTGCCGGACCAGCACGCCGCCGACGTCCAGCGTCACGCAGGCCAGGGCATGCCAGAAATCAGCGCCGCCGTAGCGGCGCAGCGACCCGCCGACGGGCTCGATGCCGTCGCGCCACAGCAGGCCGACGTGAAATCCGCGCGAGCCGACGGCCACTGCGGCCCGGCCGGGCGCCCGGCCGGGCGCGTCACCGGGCCCTGGCACCAGGCAGCCGCGTCCCGTGTCGGCGGCGAGCTGCTGCAGCCGGCGCTCGGCGCTGGCGGTATCCGGGGCCCGGATCTCCTGCACGGCGAGCACGTCGGTGTCCAGGGCGCGGATGACCGTGACGACCTGCTCGTAGTGCTCCCGGGCCGCCGCGGAATCGTCCTCGAACAGCCGCAGCGTGTTGTAGGTGCCGAACCGTACCGGCCGCCCGGTCGCCTGCGTCACCCGCTCACCGGCCACGGCCGCGCCGGTCAGCCGATCGGGCAGCCGGGCCGCCCCCGGGCCAGGCCGGAGTCCTTGTGCACCCGCAGGCAGGTCTCGCTGACCGCCTGGAAGTCCCGGGCCGGGATGCCCTTGAGCAGCGATACCAGGCCGTCCGGCCAGGCCGGGAAGGCCGTGCCGCCGAAGAACCAGTTGCTGCCGTTGTCCGCCAGGATCAGCCCGTAGTGCTGCATCTCGGCCAGCACGGCCTTGGCGTCCCGGCAGTACCGGGTGGTCGCAGTGTCGCAGAACCTGGCCACCGGGAAGCTGGCCTTGAGCCGGAACCTGGCCCCCATCGGCGGCAGGCTCAGGCTCGATCCGGATCCGGCCTCATGCCGGGCGGGCCAGATGTAGCGGGTCCGGGTTCGCGCCGCCGTGACCCGGATCGCATGCCTGATCGGCTGCCCGGTGCGCACCGCGGCCTGAACCTCGCTGTAGTTCAGCAGCCCCGGCAGGACCGGCAGGCCGGCCGCGTCCGCCGAGGTCCAGCGGGCCGGCCGCAGCAGATTGGACGTCAGCGACCAGATCGCGCCCGAGCCGGCCCGGGGAGAGCGGGAGTAACGGGCGTCCCAGAGCTCGTACAGCCGGCAGGTGTCCTTGCTGACGATCAGCGCGTGCCGGTCGCCGCTGGCGTTCTTGCCGCCCTCGATGCGCGTGCCGGAGCCGAACGGGTACGGGCCCCGGTCGCTCTCGCTGGCGTAGGTGAAGCTGATCCGGACCAGCGGGTGGGCGTTGCTGACGATGGTGTAGGGGATCCCGTACGGGTAGCCGCCGGCATCCGGGCCGAAGTCCGGGTGCAGGTACGTCGCGGCCGCGTCCATGCTGTTGAGCCAGGCGGCGCTGCGCGGGTTGACCGGCAGCCGGGAAATGTCGGTGTTCCACACATTGTCGGCCGGGAACATCGGGCAGCGCGGGGCGCCGGGCACGGTGGTCCCGGCCGCCTGGGCTGCGGCGGCGCGGGGCACCGGGCGGTCCTGCGCCGCCAGCACCGCGGCCCGGCCGGGTCCGGCCGCCGCGGCGGCGGCCAGCATGCCGCCGGCGGCCACGGCGGCCAGTAGCACGGGGATGCGGCGGATGCGGCGGATGTGGTGTGGCATCGGCGTAATCCTGGCACGGCGGTGGCCGGGCCGGGGGCGAACGGGCATTAGAGTGACCGGTCATGACGGCACGGCCGCTGCGGGACCAGATCGAGGCAGGCTGGGCGGATGCGCTCGAGCCAGTGAGCGAGCGGATCGCCGAGCTCGGCGGCTTCCTGCGGGCCGAGATAGCGGCCGGGCGCGGGTACCTGCCGGCCGGCGATCTGGTGCTGCGCGCGTTCCGGCAGCCGCTGGCGCAGGCCCGGGTCCTCATCGTGGGCCAGGACCCGTATCCGACGCCCGGCCATCCGGTCGGCCTGAGCTTCTCGGTGGCGCCGCAGGTGCGGCGGCTGCCCGCCAGCCTGGTCAACATCTTCCGCGAGTACTCCGCCGACCTCGGCTATCCGCACCCGGCCAGCGGCGACCTCAGCCCGTGGACTGAGCGGGGCGTGATACTGCTCAACCGGGTGCTGACCGTGCAGCCGCGCCAGCCGGGCTCCCATCGCGGCCGCGGCTGGGAGGAAGTCACCGAGCAGGCCATCCGGGCGCTGGCCGCCCGCGGCGGCCCGCTGGTCGCGATCTTGTGGGGACGCGATGCCGGCAGCCTCGCCCCGCTGCTGGGCGGCGTGCCGTGCATCATCTCGGCCCATCCGAGTCCGCACTCGGCCGACCGCGGGTTCTTCGGCTCACGCCCGTTCAGCCGGGCCAGCGAGCTGCTGGAGCAGGCCGGCGCGCCGCCGGTGGACTGGAAGCTGCCGTAGCACCGGGATGAGCGCAGCGCGCATCGCGGTCGTCGGCAGCTGCAACATCGACATCACCGCCTACGCCGGCCGGCTGCCCGCGGCCGGCGAGACGCTGGTAGGCCGCGCCGTGCGGCAGGCGCCCGGCGGCAAGGGAGCCAACCAGGCGGTCGCCGCCGCCCGGGCCGGGGCGCAGGTGACGATGATCGGAGCCGTCGGCGACGACGCTTTCGGTGCCGAGGTCCGGGACTGCCTCGCGCAGGCCGGCGCGGACGTCTCCCGCCTGCGGACGGTGCCAGGGCCGACCGGATCCGCGCACATCACGGTGGACACGGCGGGCGCCAACACGATCGTGGTCATCCCGGGCGCGAACTCCAGCGTCGAGGACCTGACCACCGCCGACCGGGACGCCATCGCGGCCAGTGACATCCTGCTGCTGCAGCTCGAACTGCCGGCCGGGGTGGTCGCCGCCGCGGCGGCAGCAGCCCGGCAGGCAGGCGTGCTGACCGTGCTCACCCCGGCCCCGGTGCAGCCGCTGCCGTCCGGCCTGCTCAGCCAGGTGGACCTGCTCGTGCCCAACGAGCGCGAGGCGGTACAGCTCGTGGAGGGGCAGCCCGCGGAGGGGCAGCCCGCGGGCGGACCTGACAGGCCGGACGCGCTGGCGGCGCTGCTGCGGCTGGTGCCCGCGGTGGTCATCACGCTCGGCGCGGCCGGGTGCCGGTACGGCCGCCGGGACGGCACCAGGATCGAGGTGGCCGCTCCGGTTGTGCCCGTCGCGGACACCACGGCGGCCGGTGACACGTTCACCGGCGCGCTGGCCGTTGCGCTCGCCGAGGGCCGCCCCGAGGCCGACGCGCTCGGCTGGGCCACTAGCGCCGCTGCCCTCTGCGTCCAGCAGGCGGGTGCGGCCGGCGCGATACCGCGCCGGGAGCAGATCGACGCGCTCGCGCGCTCGCTCGGCACTGGCGGCGGCCCCGGCAGCCGGGATCCGGGCGCGTAGAGTCAGCCGGAGCTACCGACTCCGGAGTGCTGGATGACCTCACTGGCGGCAACCGGCGCCCCGCCGATGCTGACGCTCGGCGGGGCGCTGCTCCCGCTCGTCGGGCGGGCGCGGATTTACGCCTGCGGCATCACCCCCTACGACGTGACCCATCTGGGCCACGCGGCCACGTTCGTGTGGACCGACGCGCTCAGCCGGGTGCTCCAGTCCGCCGGCACCGAGGCGACCATGTGCCGCAACGTGACTGACGTGGACGACGTGCTGCTGGCCGCGGCCGGGCGGGCCGGGGCGCCGTACGACAGGTTCGCGGCCATCCAGCAGTTCCTGTTCGACCGGGACATGGGCGCGCTCGGCGTGCGGGCGCCCGCGCTGCAGCCCCGCGCGCACGCCTACGTCGGGCAGGTCATCGCGCTGACCACGGGGCTGCTCGCCCGCGGCGCCGCCTACCAGCGCGCCGGGCAGGTCTACTTCCGGGGCGCGCAGGTGGCCGCCGCGGCGGGGGTCGACTCGCGGTCAGCGCTGGGGCTCGCGGCCGAGTATGGCGACGTGCCCGGCGACCCGGCCAGGGATGACCCGTTCGACGTGCCCGCCTGGCAGTCCTCGCAGCACGGCGAGCCCGCCTGGGACAGCCCGTGGGGTCCGGGCAGGCCCGGCTGGCACGCCGAGTGCGCGGCCATGGCCCTGGACGCCTTCGGGTCCACCGTCGACATCCAGGCCGGCGGCGCCGACCTGAAGTTCCCGCACCACGCCTACCAGGCGGCGATGGCGCAGGCCCTGACCGGCGCCGCCCCGTTCGCACGGGCCCGGCTGCAGGTCGGCGTGGTGCACGTGGGCGGCGCGAAGATGGCCAAGTCGGCGGGGAACCTGGTCCTGGTCAGGGAGCTGCTGGCGCGGTACCCGGCGGCCGCGGTGCGGCTGCTGATCCTGGACCGGCGGTGGGCGCAGGACTGGGACTACGCCCCGGCCGCGCTGGAGGCCGCGGCGGCCCGGCTGGAGCGGCTCCAGTCGGCGGCCGGCCGGCCGGACCATGCGGCCGCGGGCAGCGCTGGAACCGGGAGCGCCGCCGTCGCCGCGGTCCGGGCCGCGCTCGCCGACGACCTGGACGTGCCGGCCGCGCTGGCCGTCGCCGAGCAGGACGGCGGCCAGGCGGCCCGGGTCCTGGGCGGGGTGCTGGGCCTCTGGTGAGCCGCGGCATGGGCTTGCGGCCTGCCCGGCGGGGCGGTGGCCGCTTTGCCCGGCTCGCCGGTGTCAGCGGCCCGGCTCCGGGGTACCGGCTTTTTCAGGGTCATCCGGTCCGGGTCATCCGGTCCGGTTAGCTGAGCAGGGCTGGCTGAGCAGGGCTGGCCGAGAGGGCGGTGTGATTCGTGGCGGAACAAATACCGGTGATCGACCTGGCGGAGGCGCTGAGCGAGCAGGCTCCGCCCGGGGTGCTGGAGCAGGTCCGCCGGGCGGCCGAGCAGGTTGGCGTGATCCAGGTGGTCAACCACGGCGTGCCGGCCGACCTGATCGCGGATTACAACGCGCGGATCGGCCGGCTGCTCAGCCGGCCCAGGGCGGACAAGGCGGCGCTGGCCAGCCCCACCGGACACCCGCAGCGCGGCTGGCGGCAGTGGCCGGACGACTTCGGCCGGCTGGAGCTGGAGCGCTACAACGTGGCCCAGTTCGACACCGCGGCGGACGCGCGGACGGCAGGCGTGCCCGCGGAGTACCTCGGCATCTACGCCCACCCGAACGTATGGCCGGACGATGACCCCGGCCTGCGCGCGGTGGCGTTCCGCTATCTGCAGGCCGCGGCCGGCCTGGCCCAGCGCGTGCTGGAGCTGCACGCCCGGGCGCTCGGCCTGCCCGGGCGCACGTTCTGGCTGGGTGACCTGCCGCACGCCCGGCTCACCACCAACGACTATCCGGCCTGGTCCTACCCCGGCACCGGCCAGGACGAGGACAAGCTGCTGCTGCTCGAGCACGCCGATGACTCGACGCTGACCGTGCTCGGCCAGCAGGGTGACTACGAGGGGCTGCAGGTGCAGCTGCCGGACGGAGGCTGGCTGCCGGTGCCGATCATCGACGGCGCACTGCAGGCGTTCTCCGGCAAGCTGCTGACCCGGTGGACCGGCGGCGCGCTGCGCGCGGTCCGGCACCGGGTGGTCGCGGGCGGGACGGTGACCCGCCGGTCGACGGCGGTGTTCTGTTACCCGGCCCTGGCGACGGTGGTCGGGCCGCTGCCGCCCTTCGCCGCTGCGGCCGGCCAGCCGGGATACGAGCCGGTGCTGGTCTGGGATCACGTGAAGCGCCGGGCCGAGGACTACCTCGACGAGTACGGCAGGCCCGAGCAGGTGGCGGCCTGGGCGCAAAGCAAGCCGTACGTGGCTGAGCTCTCGTCCGACTCAGCCGGCCGCTGAGCCCGGGTCGGCGGCCGGGCCCGGGTCGGCGGCGAACTCGGCGCGCACGCCGAGCAGCCGGACCGGACTGCGCTCGGTGAACTTCTCCAGCGCGGCCAGCGCCCCGGCCTCGATGGCCGCCGGGTCCATCGTGCTCGCGGCCAGCGCCCGGCCGCGGGTGTAGGTGCGGAACGGCACATAGCGGATCTTGACCACGATCCGCGCCGCGGGCCGCTGCTCCGCCGCGACGTCGCGGGCCACCTGGCCGGCCAGCCGCCGTACCTGGCCGCGGACCTCGTCCCAGTCGGTGATGTCGCGCTGGAAGGTCGTCTCCCGGCCATGCCCGCGGGCCAGGTACGGCTCGCCAGTCACCGCCGACGGGTCCAGGCCGCGGGCGGTCTGGACCAGCCACGGGCCGATCGCCGGGCCGAAGTCGGCCGCCAGCGCCCGCGGGTCGGCGGCGGCGAGCGCGCCGACCGTTTCGATGCCGAGCCCGGCCAGCTTCCTGGCGGTCTTGCGCCCGATGCCCCACAGGGCGTCCGGCGGCCGGCCGCCGAGCACCTGGTGCCAGTTCCGCTTGGTGAGCCGGAAGACCCCAGCTGGCTTGCCGAACCCGGTGGCCAGCTTGGCCTGCAGCTTGTTGCCGCCGATGCCGACCGAGCAGTCCAGCTGGGTGGCGGTTTTGATGCTGTCTTGTATCTCCCGGGCCACCGCCTCGGGATCATCGCTGTCCACCGCGACGAACGCCTCGTCCCAGCCCATCACCTCCACCAGCGGATGCCGGGCCCGGAGCACAGCCATGACCCGCTCGGAAACCGCCTCGTAGGCGGCCCGGTCGACGGGCAGGAAGACGGCGCCGGGTATCCGCCGGGCCGCCGTCCGCAGCGGCGTCCCGGCGGATACTCCGTAGCCACGGGCCTCGTAGGAGGCGGTCGCCACGACGCCGCGCTTGGCCGGGTCGCCGTCTCCGCCGACGACGACCGGGCGGCCGCGCAGCTCGGGATGGCGCAGCAGCTCCACGGCCGCGATGAACTGGTCCATGTCAACGTGCAGTACCCAGCGGGTCACGCTCCAGTGTCGCGCGGCCTGCCGGGCCGCCGTGCTGGCACTGCTGCGTTGACACCCCGAGAGCGCATCGCTAGATTCGCCATGTCCGGGCATAGAACCTATGTTCGTTTAGCGCATACCCGGCGGCCTTCCGGCCGGGCGGCCCGGGCAGCTGGCCAGCCGAACCCCCGGCAAAGGAGCGCGCGTGGCTCTTCTGGACGTATCAGCCTGGCGCGGCAAGATCTTCTCCGGCGGCTGGAAGGAGCCCGGCGGCGGCGACGCCGCGGTCATTGAGCCGGCCACCGGGGACGAGATCGGCCGGGTCGGCATCGCTGCGGCCGCCGACGTCGCCGCGGCCGCCGCAGCGGCCGCCGCGGCCCAGCCCGCCTGGGCGGCACTGCCCTACACCCAGCGGGCCGCGATCTTGCGCAAGGCGGGCGATATCTGGCTCGCGCACGCGGCGGAGATAGAGGACTGGTCTATCCGCGAGGGCGGCAAGATCCCGCCCGCCGCGCAGTTCGAGACGCACGTGGCCACCGAGGAGATCTTCGAGGCCGCCACCCTGCCGTCCCGGCCCTACGGGGACCTGCTGCCCAGCGAGTCGCCGCACCTCAGCTTCGCCGAGCGCGTCCCGGTCGGGGTGGCAGGCGTCATCGCGCCGTTCAACTTCCCGCAGATCCTGGCCATCCGCTCGGTCGCGCCCGCGCTCGCGCTCGGCAACGCCGTGCTGCTCAAGCCCGATCCGCGCACGGCTGTCTGCGGCGGGGTGGTGCTGGCGCAGGTGCTGGCCGCGGCCGGCCTGCCCGAGGGTCTGCTGCACGTGCTGCCCGGCGGCGCCGAGGTCGGCGAGGCGGTGGTCAGCCACCCGCAGGTGCCGGTGATCTCGTTCACCGGGTCCACCGCGGCGGGCCGCCGGGTGGGCGCGCTGGCCGGCCGGCTGCTCAAGCGGGTGCACCTGGAGCTGGGCGGCAACTCGGCGCTGATCATCCTGGACGACGCGGACCTGGACGCCGCCGCGTCGGCGGGCGCCTGGGGATCGTTCCTGCATCAGGGCCAGATCTGCATGACCACCGGGCGCCACCTGGTGCACGAGGCGGTCTACGACGGCTACGTGGCCCGGCTGGCCGACAAGGCCGCGCACCTGCCGGTGGGCAACCCCGCCACCGGCCAGGTCGCGCTCGGGCCGGTCATCGACGAGCGCCAGCGCGACAAGATCCACGAGCTGGTCACCGGCAGCGTCGGTGCGGGTGCCCGGCTCGCGGCGGGCGGCAGCTACGAGGGCCTGTTCTACCGGCCGACCGTGCTCGCCGATGTCGCGCCGGCCATGCCGGCCTACGCCAGCGAGGTATTCGGGCCGGTGGCGCCGGTGCTGCGCTTCGCCACCGCGGACGAGGCGGCCAAGCTCGCCGCCGATTCCGAGTACGGCCTGTCCCTGGGCATTCTCACCCGGGATGTGATGCGCGGGCTGGAGCTCGCCCGCCGCATTCCCACCGGGATCGTGCACATTAACGACCAGACCGTCGATGACGCGCCCAATACGCCGTTCGGCGGCGTCCGCGCCTCCGGCACCGGCGCCCGCTTCGGCGGTACCGCCAACCTGGATGCGTTCACCGACACCCGGTGGGTCACCGTCCGCGGCGACGTCGCGCCCTATCCGTTCTGACCCGGGCCAGCTGACCGGCGTGGCGGGCATGCGCGCGCAGATTGGCATCGTCGGCGCCGGGCCCGCCGGGCTGCTGCTGTCGCATCTGCTGGCGCTGCGCGGGATCGACTCGGTGCTGGTCGAGACGCGCAGCCAGGCGTACTGCGAGGCCCGGCAGCGGGCCGGGGTGCTGGAGGCGGCCACGGTCGCGCTGCTGCGCGAGGCCGGCCTCGCGGCCAGGCTGGACCGGCTGGGACTTGAGCATGGCGGGATCTACCTGCAGTTCGACGGCGAGCGCAGGCACATCGACTTCCGCGACCTGGCCGGCCGGACCGTCACTGTGTACGCCCAGACCGAGGTGGTCAAGGACCTGATCGCCCGGCGGCTGGCCGACGGGGCCGGGTGGAGTTCGACGTCACGCAGACTGCAGTCCGCGATCTGGGCACCGACCGCCCGGTGCTCAGCTACACCAGCGCCGACGGGACGCGGCAGGAGGTCAGCTGCGACGTCATCGCCGGCTGCGACGGCTTTCACGGGATCTGCCGGGCAGCGATCCCCCGGTCGGTGGCGACCCAGTGGGAGCGCGAGTACCCCTACGCCTGGCTCGGCATCCTCGCCGACGTGCCGCCGTCGACCGACGAGCTGATCTACGCTTACCACCCGCACGGTTTCGCCCTGCACAGCCTGCGCAGTCCGGCCGTCAGCCGGCTCTACCTGCAGGTCGGGCCGGACGAGGATCTCGCCGCCTGGCCGGACGAGCGGATCTGGGCGGAGCTGGCCGAGCGGTTCGCGCTGCCCGGCTGGCAGCTGCGCCAGGGGCCGGTGCTGGAGAAGAGCATCACGCCGATGCGCAGCTTCGTCAGCGCGCCGATGCGCTGGCAGCGGCTGTTCCTGGCCGGCGACGCGGCGCACATCGTGCCGCCGACCGGCGCCAAGGGACTGAACCTGGCGCTGGCGGACGTGGCCGTCCTCGCCCGCGCCCTGGACTGCCTGCTGCGCGGGGACCCCGGCCCGGCGGCGCAGTACTCGGCGACCTGCCTGGCCCGGGTCTGGCGGTGCACGCACTTTCCGCGCAGCTGACCTCCATGCTGCACCGTGCGCCGGAAGCGGGCGATCTGCAGGCGGGACTTCAGCTGGCCGGACTGCGCTACGTTACTAACTCGCGGGCCGCCGCCGCTGCGCTGGCCGAGCACTACACCGGCCTGCCGATCGGCGGCTGAGGCCGCCGCCTGCTCGGGCCCCGCGGGCAGCTCTCGCGGGCGGCTACGGCAGGATGTTGACGGCGCGGGCTACAACCAATGCGATAGTGACGATGGAGACCACGGCCTGCACCAGCATGGCCGACTTGGCCCACCGCGACAGCGGCATCACGTCGGTGGGGCTGAACGCCGCGGCGTTGGTGAACGCCAGGTAGAGGTAGTCGCCGAGCCTCGGCTCCCACTCCGGTGAGGCCAGCTCCGGGCTGGACATCTGCACGAACTGAAAGTCCGGGTACTTGTGCGTGCCGTGCGCCCGGGCGACCGGGCCGCCCCGGTCGAACTCCCAGTACCACAGCGCGAACACGATGATGTTGGTCAGCCAGATCGCGCCGCCCGAGACCAGCAGCGGGCCGGGGCGGTCCCCCGCCGGCCCCAGCGTGCCGCTGGCCAGCCCGAACGCCAGCCGCGCCGCCGACCACGCATTGGCCAGGCTGAGCACCGCGGCCAGCACCAGGCTGAGCGACCTGATCAGCCGGGATTCCCGGTCCAGCCGCCCGGGGTTGGCCACCATCAGCGCGGCGAACAGCAGACCCTGCACCGCAGGCAGCAGCCATACCGGTTGCACCAGCACCAGCCGGTGCGAGAGCGCCAGCTGCAGCGCGATCGCGGTGGCGGTCACCGCTGCCACCTGCCAGCGCGGCTCGCCGGCCGTGGCGCGCCGCCAGGCCGGCGCCACCTGGTGCACCGCCGCCCTGGCCACCCGCGCCTCCGGGCCGACCAGTTTCTCCAGCTGGCCCATCCGCTCGTGCAGCGCCCGGATGCCCGCCAGCAGTCGCTCGGCGTCCCCGTCACGCACGTCGCGATGGCCGGACTCAGCCGCCCGCGCATCGCGGTACTCCGGATCCTCGGTCACCACGACAGTATTGCCCCGGGGGGCGGCCCTTGCGGGCGGCTACGACCGCACTTTTGCGCGGCGGCGGCCCGCAGCGGGCCGGTGATGGTGAACTGGGCTGGCCGCCGGGAGCACCGGGCGCGCGCGCAGCGCACGGCGCTCTTCCTCACTCAGACCGCCCCACACGCCGAATTCCTGACCGGACTCCAGCGCGAAGCGCAGGCAGGCCTCGCGGACCAGGCAGCGCGCGCAGACTTCCTTGGCCAGCGCTATCTGCTCACCGCCGGGGCCCCGCGACGAGAGCGGGAAGAACAGCTCCGGGTCTTCATCCAGGCACGCCCCGATCGCCCGCCAGTCTTCCCCGGCGGCCCCGGCAGCGTCTGACGCGCTTATTTTCAACTCGCGAACCTCAACTCTCGTACTGGCAGCCGACGCTGGCCTCGGGACACATGTGCGCAGAGCCATCTCTATGCCCCGCTGGCAGCGCGGCTACTCCGGGCACGGCAAAATTCCGGACGCCGGGCCGATTGCGGTCAACGTGGCACAGAGGCATCACGGCCGTTGCCGCGCAACGCCGGCGTCGTTTGACATTCACTCTCCGGGGCAGTGGCGTCGGGTCCGGTCATGCAGACCTGAGGGGTTGTTATGTCCGCTCTGGTGGTCTTGATTATCGTCATCGCGGTCATCGTGGTTGCCGCGATCATCATCGGCGTCGCGCGCGCGGCCGCCCGGGCCCGCAGTCAGCGCCTCGAGCAGCGGTTCGGCCCTGAATACGACCGGGTCGTTGCCGAGCGGGGCGGCCGGCGGCAGGCCGAGGCGGAGCTCGCAGGCCGCGAGCAGCGAGTCAGCCAGCTGCAGATCCGCCCGCTCAGCCCCGCCGCGCGGGCCAGGTACGCCGGGGAATGGCGGGCGATCCAGGAGCGCTTCGTCGATACGCCCGCGGCGGCGATGGGCGAGGCCAGGCGCACGGTGCTGGCCGTGATGACCGAGCGCGGCTACCCGGTGGAACAAGACGACCAGGTCGCGGCGGACTTGTCGGTGGAGCACGCTGGTTTCGTCGACCATTACCGCGCGGCCCGCGCGATCAGCGAGCAGGCCGCCGCGGGTGCCGCACCGACCGAGGAACTACGGCAGGGCATGATCCACTACCGCGCGCTGTTCCAGGACCTGCTCGGTGACGAGCCCAGCCCCGGGCAGGAGGGTGGCTCGGCAGCAGGCCCGGCGGCCGCTGACCAGGCCCCGGGTGCCCCGACGGTAACCGCTGACCCGGCTGCAGTGCCCGACCCGGCGGCAGTGCCCGACCCGGCGGCCCCCGGCCCGGCCGGACCCGATCCGGCGGGACCCGGCCCGGCTCCGGCACCCGGTCCCGAGGGCGCGAGCACGACCCCAGCACCGGGCGCAGCCGGGACCGCGGCGGACCCGGCCGGCGAGCGCATCCCTCCAGCCCATCGCTGACCGCGGGGAACCCGGCCGGCAGGCCAGGAAGGCGATGGCGCGATGAGCGAGGTCCAGACAGGCACGGTGCGCACCAAAGTCCCGGCGCGGCTTGACCGGCTGCCCTGGTCACGCTGGCACTGGATGATCATTATCGGCCTCGGGACCGTCTGGATCCTGGACGGTCTCGAAGTCACGGTCGTCGGCAACATCTCCGGCCAGATGAGCATGCCGGGCAGCGGCATCAACATCACGCAGAGCCAGATCACTGGGTTCGGCGCCGCCGCATACGTGTCTGGCGCATGCGTGGGTGCCCTGTTCTTCGGGTGGCTGACCGACCGATTTGGCCGGAAGAAACTCTTCATGATCACCCTGGGGGTGTACCTCGCGGCCACGGCCATGACGGCGCTGTCGTTCGCGCCGTGGTGGTTCTTCCTGTTCCGGTTCCTGACCGGTCTGGGCATCGGCGGGGAGTACGCGGCGATCAACTCCGCCATCGACGAGCTGATCCCGAGCCGGCACCGGGGCATGATCGACATCGTCATCAACGGCACGTTCTGGGCCGGCGCCGCCGTCGGGGCGCTGATCACCGTGCCGGCCACCAACGACCTGCCGGTCAATATTGGCTGGCGGGTGTGCTTCGGGCTGGGGGTGGTGCTCGGCCTGGTCATCCTGCTGATCCGGCGCAACGTGCCGGAAAGCCCGCGCTGGCTGTTCATCCACGGGCACGCCCGCGAGGCCGAGAACCTGGTGGACGGCATCGAGGTCAGGGTCGAGCGGGACACCGGGACACAGCTCGCCGACCCCAGCCAGTCGCTCACGATCCGGCAGCGCAAGACGATCGGTTTCCTGACGATCGCCAGGGCCATGTTCCAGCTGTACCCGCGCCGGGCGATCCTCGGCCTCTCGCTGTTCATCGGCCAGGCGTTTCTCTATAACGCGATCACGTTCGGCTACGCCCAGATCCTGGCGAAGTTCTTTCATGTCACCACCAACCCCGGCTATTACTTCGCGGTGATCGCCGTCGGCAACCTGGTCGGCCCGCTGGTGCTCGGCCGGTTCTTCGACACGGTCGGCCGCAAGCCGATGATCGCGGGCACCTACATCGCCGTCCGGGGTGCTGCTGTTCGTCACCGCGTGGCTGTTCAGCCAGGGCAAGCTGACCGCCACCACGATGACCGCCTGCTGGTGCGTGGTGCTGTTCTTCGCCTCGGCGGGAGCCAGCTCGGCGTACCTGACGGTCAGCGAGGTGTTCCCGATGGAGACCCGGGCGCTGGCCATCGCCTTCTTCTACGCGATCGGCACCGCGGCCGGCGGCATCACCGGGCCGCTGCTGTTCTCGAAGCTGGTCGGCCCGGGCAAGGTCTCCGAGACGGTCATCGCGTTCTCCATCGGCGCGGGACTCATGGTCGCGGCCGGCCTCGTCGAAATCTTCCTCGGCGTCAAGGCCGAGCGGCAGAGCCTGGAGGCCATCGCCCAGCCGCTCACCGCGCAGGACGCGGCAGACCAGGACGCGTCGGCGCCCCGGCGGCCGGGCCAGCCGCGGCCCGCGACCTAGACAGCAGGGAAGACGCCAGCCATGACCGTGGTGGTGGGAGTGGACGGCGGCCGCGGCTCAGGCGCGGCCATCCGGCTCGCGGCTCAGGGAGCCTGCGCCTCCGAACACACACGCCCTCGGCGCGCCGGCCGGGCGGCCGCCGGCGACGTCGCGCGCCGCCGCCGACGATCACGTGCTGGCCCGGGCCATACTGGCCGACGTGGTGCGCGCCGCGCTCGGCCCCGATGCTGACCGGGTAGAGTACCGCGTGGTCGCCGGCCAGGCCGGACGCGGGCTGATCGATGCGGCCCGGCGGGAGGATGCGGGGCTCATCGTGCTGGCCGCCCGGGGCAGCGGGGTGCCCGCTCTTGCCGGAGCCGTAAGTCAGTATGTACTGCGGCATGCGCCGTGCCCGGTGCTGGTCGTCCCTGAGGCCAGCAAGGACGGCTAGCCACGCGAGCGCGCGCCGCGGCCCGAGCGGGCGGCTGCGATCTAGCTGCAAGAAGCCGGCCGCGAGGGCCTTGCGGCCCGAGGCGATCGGCTGGCGGGAATCCCGGGGGTCGTCCCCCGGGGCAATACCGAAGGGCGGTATGAATGGCAGGGCCACCTGGTCCGGGCGAACCCGTCGCGCTGCTGGGCACCGGGATCATGGGCGCTGCGATGGCGCGCAGCATGCTCCGCGCGGGGCTGGCGGTGCGAGTGTGGAACAGGACGCGGGCCCGGGCGGAGGCGCTCGTCGCCGTCGGCGCGGTCACCGCCGCCTCACCCGCAGACGCGGTACGGGACGCGCGGGTCATCGTGACCATGCTGGCCGATGGCGATGCCGTGCTGGCCGTGATGTCCGCCGCCCGAGGCGGCCTGCGCGCGGGCCAGGTGTGGGCGCAGGCCAGCACCGTGGGAGCCGGCGCCATCGAGGAGCTGGCGGCGTTCGCGGCCGAGCACGGCCTGGTGTTCGCCGATTCGCCCGTGGTCGGTACCCGCCAGCCCGCCGAGCAGGGCGCCCTCACGGTAATCGCTGCCGGGCCGCCGCAGGCCCGGGCCGAACTCGAGCCGGTGTTCGCGGCGATCGGCCAGCGGACCACCTGGCTGGGCACCGAGCCGGGTGCCGCCTCGCGGCTCAAGCTCGTCGTCAACAGCTGGGTGCTGGCCCTGACCGCAGCCGCTGGGGAGGCCGTGGCGCTAGCGCAGGGGCTGGACATCGATCCGCGGGTGTTCCTGCAGGCGGTGTCGGGCGGTCCGCTGGACAGCCGGTATCTGGAGGCCAAGGCGGGGGCGATCCTGGCCGGAGATATGACCGCCAGCTTCACGGTTGAGATGGCCGTGAAGGACGCCGGGCTCATCACGGCCGCGGCAGCCGCGGCCGGAATCCGGCTGGACGTGGCGGAGGCTGCGGCGCAGCGCTTCCGTCGCGCCGCCACCCTCGGCCACGCCACCGAGGACATGGCCGCCGCCTACTATGCGAGCTTCGACACCTAGCCCCCTGGCGGCCTGATGAGCGGGTCGCTGCGCCGCACCAGGCCCCGGTGACCAGGCCGTGCGCGGTGGCGATCAGTGCGGCAAACGCACGACCGAGAGGAAGAACTGGTCGATCTGGCGGACGGCGGCGATGAACTGGTTCACGTCGACCGGCTTGGCCACGTAGGCATTGGCGTGCAGCTTGTAGCTGCGCAGGATGTCCTCCTCAGAGGAGGACGTCGTGAGGATCACGACGGGCACGTGGGTCAGCCCGGGATCGGACTTGATCCGCTCGAGTACCTGCCGCCCGTCGTACTTGGGCAGGTTCAGGTCCAGCAGGATGAGGTCTACCGCCGGAGCGTCGGCGTGCGCCCCGCGCCGGTACAGGAAGTCCAGGGCCTCTTCCCCGTCGTGCACCACATGCAGCCGGTTGCCGATCTTGTTTTCCTCGAATGCCTCCCTGGTCATCAGCTCGTCGCCGGGATCGTCCTCGACGAGCAGGACCTCGATGGACTGGACGGGAACGGTCATGCAGGTATTCCTTCGGGGCTGGAGGCGGAGATCCCGGCAGTCGCGGCTGGCTCGCCGCCGGCTGCGGCCGCGGCGGCGCTGTCGGCGCCGCGGTCATTGGCTGTGCCCGCGCCGTCGTCGGCCGCGCCGTCGTCGGCCGCGCTGGCATCGGCCGGCTGGCCGGCCACGGGCAGGGTGAGGCAGATGCGCGTGCCGCCCGCGTGGGCGGTGTCGATGCTGATCTGGCCGCCGTGCTGCTCGACGATCTGCTTGCACAGGGCCAGGCCGATCCCGTTGCCGGGATAGGCCTCGCGGCGGTGCAGGCGCTGGAAGATAACGAACACCTTCTCCGCGAACTCGGGTGCGATGCCGATGCCGTTGTCGGTGACGCAGAACTGGCACAGGTCCCCGGGCCCCGGCGGCACGGTGATCCGGACGGCCGGCGGGCGGTCGGGCGCGCGGAACTTGATGGCGTTGCCGATCAGGTTCTGCCACAGCATGGCCAGCAGGGTCGGGTCGCCGAGTAGCCCGGGCAGCGCGCTCGGGCCGCTCGATCACCGCCCCGGACTCCTCGATCGCGAAGCTGCAGGGTCGCGATGGCCGCGTCCAGCGGCTGGCCGAGCGGCACCGGGATGCGGACGTGCCGGACCGGCCGACCCGGGAGAACGTCAGCAGGTCGTTGATCAGCGTCTGCATCCGCTTGGCGCCGTCGACGGCGAAGTCGATGTACTGGCGGCCCGCGGTCGTCAAGCTGACCGGCAGTAGCGCTTCTCCAGCAGCTGGCAGAACGAGGCCACCTTGCGCAGCGGCTCCTGCAGGTCATGCGAGGCAACGTAGGCGAACTGCTCCAGCTCGGCGTTGGACCGGCGCAGCTCCTCGGACTGGCGTTCAGGTCCGCTGCCTGCCGGACGGCGACCTGCTGGGCGGCCCGCGCATCCTCGATGGCCGAGACCAGCTCGCTGCGCATCGCCTCCACGTCGGCAGCGACGGCCCGCACGTCCGCCGGGCCGGTCACGTCGATGTGCTGATCGAATCCGCCGGTCACCACCTTGCGGGCCGAGGCTCGCAGCCGGTCCAGCGGCCGCACCACGGCGTTGTGCAGCAGCACGGCAAGGATCGCGAACGCCGCCAGGAGCACGGCCAGGATGGCGCTGAATGCCCAGTCCTGCACCGTCCGGCCGCTGCGCAGGCTGGCGCCCTGCGTGGGCCGCGGCCGCCGTCAGATGGGCGTTCTGCGCGGCGAATAGTGCCCTGATGTCATCGAAGGCTTCTTGCTGCCATCCAGCAGGCTGCGGTCACGGCTGCTCAGCACGCCGCGCCGGGCGTCACCGATCAGCACCTGAGCGTACTCGCGGCGCCAGGTGGCGGACGCGCGCTCGATCCGGTTCAGGTCAGCTGCCAGCTGCGGGCGCTGGCCGATCTCCGCGCGCAGCCGGGCGGCCGCGTCGGCCTCGACGGCGCGGCCGCTGGCGTAGGGCTGCAGGAAGCGCGCGTTCGCGGCGGTCAGGGCATAGCCCGGACCCCGGTCTCCTGGTCCACCAGGGCACCCTGCAGCCGGTACGCCTGGGCCTGCGCGGGCAGCAGCCCGCGGTCGAGCTGGTTGGTCACCGTCCGGCCATGGCTGAGCACTGCGATGACGATGACCGCCGAGACGGCGACCAGCACCCCGAGTACCGCGAAGACCAGCCAGAACCAGCCCTGAACCGTCATCACCCGCAGCCGGGAGGCGCGGCGCGGCCGCGCTCATGCCGCCTTCCAGCCGAGATGGACCACCGCGACATCATCGGCCAGGCCGCCGTACCGGCTGGCCGCGGCCTCGGCCCGCTCGATCAGGGCATCGACGAACGGGGCCGCGGCAGCCCGGACAGTCCGCGGGCCATGGCCAGCAGCCCGTCCTCGCCCAGCCGCATGCTGCCGGGGCCGACGCGGCCTTCGAACAGCCCGTCCGTGAACAGCACCAGGCCTGCGCCGTCCGGCAGCTTCACCTCGTCCTGCTGCCAGCTGGCCCCCGGCACCAGCCCGAGCGCGGGGCCGCCTGCCCGCTCGAGGAATCCGCGCCGCCCGCCGTGCGCAGCAGCGGCCCCGGGTGCCCGGCCCGCAGGATGGCCGCCTTTCCCGGTCAGCGGGGAAGGCCAGGTAGGTAAGGGTCGGGAAGACCTGGTCGCTCTGCCGCTCGGCGATCAGCATCTGCTCGAGCAGCTGGATCAGGCGCGACGCGGGCACGCCGGCCAGCACCAGCGACCGCCAGGCCACGCGCAGGCAGACCCCGACGGCCGCCTCGGCGGCACCGTGGCCGGCCACGTCGCCGATCACCGCGTGCACGGTGCTGTCGGCGGTCTGGACCACGTCGTAGAAGTCACCGCCGAGCAGCGACTGGACCCGGCCGGGCCGGTACCTGGCCACGACCTCGAAATCGGTCGTGCGCATCATCGGCACCGGTAGCAGGCCTCGCTCCAGCCGCGCGTTCTCCTCCGCCCGCAGCGCGCTGATCTGCAGCGCCGCGGATGCCAGCTCGACGTTCTTGCGCTGGGTGGCGTACCGGATCGCGCGGCCGAAGGCATCCGGCGCCGACTGGCCCTTGATCAGGTAATCCTGGGCCCCGGCGGCGACCGCCGCCAGGCCCGAGCTCTCCTGCGCCAGCCCGGTGAGCACGACCACCGGCGCGCCATGGGCGGCGGCCAGGATCCGGGTGACGACCTCCAGGCCGCGGGCGTCGGGCAGGTTCAGGTCCAGCAGGATGCACCCGGGCGCGGCCCGCCGCCCAGCATCTCGATGGCCTCGGCCACCGAGCGGGCCCAGGACAAGCTGGCGTCCAGCCCGCTGTCCGCGAGCAGCTCCCGGACCAGGACCATGTCGCCGGGGTCGTCCTCGACCAGCAGCAGCGTCTGCGGGTCGGCGAGCAAACCCGGGCCGTCCGGCTCGGTCTCGCCGGCGGCTGCCTGCTGGCTGTCCTGCGGCGAGATGCCCGTCCAGGTCGCCACGGGTACCTCCTTCAGGTTCCGGTCCTTAGCGCAGCCGAGGCCCTGAGCCCGGGCATGCCCGGGCGGGCCAGCCGTCCCGTCGCTGCCGCCCAGGGCCTGGGCCGGGGGCTGCGGGAGCGGGCGCAACTCGCAGGCCCAGGATCGCCGCTAGCTTCCCTGCCAGCGGTGGCCCAGACGCCAGCCCCGCGGGAGCCGGGGCAGGGACGGCGCCAATGGCCGGCTTGCGCCCGGCAGCCGCAGCGCCAGCCTAGCTGCCCCGGTGCGGCAGGAACTCCTGGATCTTGGTCTTGACCCCTTCCAGCACTACGCCGCGCCGGTCCTCGTCGCCCTTGATCAGGGCCTTGGCCGCGTCCTTGGCCTGCTCGAACGTGGCATGCGGGGGAATCGGCGGGATGTTCGGGTCGCACCTGACGTCCAGCACGGCCGGCCGGTCCGCGGCGAGGGCCTCGTCCCACGCCGGGCCGATCTCCTCCGGCTTGTCGACGTGGATAGCCAGCAGGCCGAGACTGCCGGCGAACGCCGCGTAATCCACATCCGGCAGCGTCTGCGACTGGGTGAACTTCGGCGCGCCCTCCATGGCCCGCATCTCCCAGGTGACCTGGTTGAGATCGTCGTTGTGCAGCACGGCCACGATCAGCCGAGGGTCCGCCCAGTCCTGCCAGTAGTGCTTGACGGTGATCAGCTCGGCCAGGCCGTTCATCTGCATGGCCCCGTCGCCCTCGAAGACGATGACCGGCCGGTCCGGGTTCCCGAACTTGGCCCCGATCCCGTAGGGAACGCCGGGCCCCATGGTGGCCAGGTTCCCCGACAGCGAGCCGCGCATGCTACCGCGGAACTTCAGCTGCCGCGCGTACCAGTTCGCTGACGACCCGGAGTCGGCGGCGACGATCGCGTTGTCGGGCAGCCGGCCGGACAGCTCGTGGAACAGCCGCAGCGGGTTGATCGGGTCCGCCGAGACCATCGCCTCGGCCGCCATGACCTCCCACCAGCGGGCCACCCTGGCCTCAATGGACTCGCGCCAGGACCGGTCGGCCTTGCGCCGCAGCAGCGGGATGAGCGCGCGCAAGGTGGCCGCCGCGTCCCCGACCAGGTTGACCTCGTAGGGGTAGCGCATGCCGACGTAACGGCCGTCGATGTCAATCTGCACCGCCCTGGCCTGGTCGAACGCCGGGCAGGAACTGAGTGTAGGGAAAGCTGGACCCGACGGTGAGCAGGGTGTCGCACTCGTTCATCATCTCGTAGCTGGGCCGGGTGCCGAGCAGGCCGATCGAGCCGGTGACATAGGGCAGCTCGTCGGAGAGCACGTCCTTGCCGAGCAGCGGCTTGGCCACGCCCGCCCCGAGCAGCTCGGCGACCTGCTCCAGCTCGGCGCGCGCACCGCGGGCGCCCCGCCCGCCAGGATGGCGACCTTGGCGCCGCCGTTGAGTATCTCGGCGGCCCGGGCCACCGCCGCGTCATCGGGCGCCACCACGGGCCAGTCGATGCCCAGGCTGGAGGGCACCATCTTGAACGCGTGCGTCGGCGCCGAGTACTCAAGCTCCTGGACGTCGGAGGGGATGATGATCGCCGTCGGGGCCCGCTCGGACAGCGCCACCCTGATGGCCCGGTCCAGCACGTTGGGCAGCTGCTCGGGCACCGTCACCATCTGCACGTAGTCGCTGGCCACGTCCTTGTACAGCGACATCAGGTCGACTTCCTGCTGATAGGAGCCGCCCATCGCCGACCGGTTGGTCTGGCCGACGATGGCCACCACCGGCACGTGGTCCAGCTTGGCGTCGTACAGCCCGTTCAGCAGGTGGATGGCACCGGGGCCCGAGGTCGCCATGCACACGCCGACCCGGCCGGTGAACTTGGCGTAGCCGACCGCCTCGAAGGCGGCCATCTCCTCGTGCCGGGCCTGGATGAACTTGGGCTGGTCATCGGCCCGGCCCCAGGCGGCGAGAATGCCGTTGATCCCGTCGCCGGGGTAGGCGAACACCTTCTCCACGTCCCAGGCCCGCAGCCGTTCCAGCAGGTAATCGGAGACTTTCGGTCCGGCCATCGGTAATTCCTCCTCATGAGTGACGGCTCGCCATATGCTCGGCGGCCCGGGCGGCCACGGCCATGATCGTCAGCGCCGGGTTGGCGCTGCCCTGGGTGGGCAGCACGCTGCCATCGGTGATGTACAGGTTGGGTACCGCGAAGCTGCGGCAGTAACCGTCCACCACGCCGTGACGCTCATCGGCGGCCATCCGTGCGCCGCCGACCAGGTGCGCGTACCGCTCGATGGTGATGACCTCGTCGGCACCGGCGGCCTTGAGTATCCGCTCCATGACGCCGCGCGCGGCCTGGACCAGCTGATTGTCGTTGTCGCACTGGGAGTAGCTGAATCGCGCCACCGGCAGGCCGTGCCGGTCCTTCTCGTCGGCCAGCGTCACCCGGTTCTCGGGCTGTGGCAGGAACTCGCACAGCGCGCCCAGGCACGACCAGTGCACGTAGTCGCTCATGTACTCGCGCAGCGCGCGGCCCCAGTGCCCCTGCGCGGCGACGTGCTCGGCCCAGGTGATCGGCAGCGGCGAGACGGTCTGAATGGAGAACCCGCGGCGATAGGGCCTGGCCGGGTCGGTCTCGTAGAACTCCTCGCTGCTGACCTCGGGCGGGGGCGCCTTGTACATCCGCACCTCGGCGTCGAAGCGGCCCGCCGTCTGCGGCGCGCCCTGCACCATCAGGTACCGGCCGACCTGGTCGAAGTCGTTGCACAAGCCGCCGGGGAAGCGCCGTGACGCCGAGTTGAGCAGCAGCCGGGGCGTCTCGATCGAGTAGCCGGCCACGGCCACCGCGGCCGCCCGCTGGAACCGCGGCACGCCGCCGCGCACGTAGTGCACGCCGGTGGCGCGGCCGGTCTGCTCGTCCACCTCGATCCTGGTGACCATCGAGTCCGGGCGCACCTCCGCGCCCCGGGCCAGGGCGTCGGGGATGTGGGTGATCAGCGGCGATGCCTTGGCGTTGACCTTGCAGCCCTGCAGGCAGAACCCCCGGTAAATGCAGTGCGGCCGGTTGCCGAAGCGGCCGTTGGTGATCGCGACCGGGCCGACCTTGGCGGTGATGCCCAGCGCGGCCGCCCCGCGCAAGAACACCTCGCCGTTGCCGCCGACCGGGTGCGGGCGGTAAGGGTAGGAGTGCGGGTCGCCCCACGGCCAGCGATCGCCGGCCACCGGCAGCTCGGCCTCGATGTCGGCGTAGTAGGGCTTAAGGTCGGCGTAGCTGATCGGCCAGTCGGCGCCGACGCGGTCGCTGGTCAGAGTGGCGAAGTCGCTGGGGTGAAACCGCGGCGTGTAGCCGGCGTAGTGCACCATCGACCCGCCGACCCCGCGGCCGGAGTTGTTGGAGCCGAGCGGCACCGGGTCGCTGCCGTCGATCACCCGCGGCTCGGTCCAGTACAGGTGGTGCGAGCCGGCCTCGTCGCTGACCCAGTCGGCGTCCGGATCCCAGAACGGCCCGGCGTCCAGGCCGACGACGCGCCAGCCCTGCCGGGCCAGCCGCTGCATCAGCACCGAGCCGCCGGCCCCGCAGCCCACGATGACCAGGTCGACCTCGTCGGCGTCGGCGAAGCTGCGCATGTCGCTGCGCAGCCGGTGGTTGGTGCGGCTGCCGTCATTGGGCAGCAGCCACGCCGACTCGTTGCGGGCGCGAACCTGGCTCATCACTCGCCCCCCCGCACCGGGTCGTCAGCCGGGAGCGCGTCGGCAACCTCGAACGGCTCGCGCTGGCCCACCGCCTTGCTCTTATAGCCGCGCGGGTAAGCCGGGCCCGGGAAGCCGATCTCGTTCCAGGCGTCGGGATGGGCGTAGAAGGCCGTGCACGCGTACCTGGTCCACAGGCTCCACAGGTGCTTGGCGTTCATGCCGTGCCAGTCACCCGAGCCGGCGTCCTGGACCGTCTGGATCAGGGCGCGCTGATCGGCGGCAGCGCACTGCGCGAAGCCGGCCGAGAACTTCGCTCCCGCCTCGGCGTCCAGGTGGTGCAGCGAGTCCCGCCACGCCTGGCCGTCCTCGGGCAGGTCGGCGTACCGCCAGCCGTCGGTCTGCTGCCCGGCCAGCCGCGCGTCGATCATCGCCGCCACCGGCACCGGAGGCCGCCCGGCCGGGCCGGCCCCGCCCTCGCCGACATCGCCGGATGCGGCGTCCTGCCCGACGAGCTGGTCGCACAGTGCTATCGCCACTGCCTCCTCGGCGGGGGTGAAGAAGCGGATGCCGGGGGCCAGGCTGAGCCGGCTCAGCACCGTCCCGGCGGTGACCTGATCCCAGTGCCCGGCCTGGGCCGCCACATCGAAGCCGGGGAAGCGGCTGCTGAAGTCCCGGCCCGTGGGGCCGCCGGTCACTTCTCCCGCCGCAAGATCGCGGCCAGCAGCCCCATGCCGCCCACCATCGTGACCAGCAGCGGAGCCAGCAGCGGCGGCCCCATCTCCATGTTGTAGCGGGTGTTGGACCAGCCGCCCGGCTTCTGCGCGATGCCACGGGCGTGCAGGTAGGTGCCCTGCAACCCGTTGGCGACGATCGCGGCCGAGGCAATCGGCAGCGCGGTCTTGGCCATCTTGCGGCTGAAGAATCCCGCCACGCCCGCGGCGGCGCCCACCGGCCCGAGCGCCACCGGGACCCACATCATCTTGTTGCCGAAGCTCGCGCTGTCGTGCTCGAAGAAGATCTCCGCCGCGGTGACGAGCGCGCCGGCCGCGGTCAGCGCGGCCAGGCTGCGCTCGAACCTGCCGGTCTGCACATTGCGGATCATCCGGTCAATGCCCTCCGCGGCCGGCCCCGGCAGGACATCTGCAGGCTCCCGGTGCATGTTCCTCCTCCCGGCGCGGCGACCTCGCGCCGTGCTCGCGAACGCGGCTAACTGCCGGGACGGCCTGGACGCGGGAACGGCGTGCCACGCTCGCCCCGCGGCGTTGCAGCAGCTTCCCCGCATTACCGGCGGCAAACGGGACGCGGCCTGAGCGGTTGCCCGGCAGCGCCGGGCCGACACCAGCCGAGACCGGGCATCTTCGGGGTCAGCGGGCGGCGTCCCCGCCCGCACCGGCGCGGCCAGCCTCCGCAGCGTGGCCGGCGTCCCCGGCGGGCAGGTGCCGCCGGAGGAAGCCCACCGCGCGCTGCCAGGCTCGCGCGGCTGGTTCCGGCTGGTGGAACATCGGCGCCTTCCGGTTGTGGAAGGCGTGCCCGGCCTCCTCCTCAACGTGGATCTCCATGGCCGGGTACCCGGCCACGGCCGCTTCCACCCGGGCCACCTGGTCGCGCGGGATGTAGGGGTCGGAGCCGCCGAAGTGGAACTGCACCGGGGCGGTGATCTGATCCAGGGCGGCCAGGCTGTCCGGCACGGCGGAGCCGTAGAACGACAGCACGGCCTCCAGGGTGCCCGGCCCGGCCTGAGCGGCGAGCAGGAAGACGATGGAGCCGCCGAGGCAGAACCCGACCAGGCCCAGGCCGCCGGTCACCTCGGCCTGCTCGCCCAGGCAGGCGAGCGCCGCGGCGGCGTCGGCCACGCCCTGCTCGGCATCGAACCGGCCGCCCAGCTCCAGCGACTCGGCCAGGCCGGCCTCATCATGCGCGGCGCGGTGCCCGGGCTTCAGCCGCCAGAACAGATCGGGCGCGCCGACCACATAGCCGAGTGCGGCCAGATCCTCGGCCACGGCCTCGATGTAGTCACTGACGCCGTAGATCTCCTGGATGAGCAGCAAACCGGGACCATGGCCGGCGGGCGGAATCCACAGTGACAGGCCGAACGAGCCGCCGGGGACCGTCACGGAGTCGACACGGGTGGGCACAGCTCTGCTCCGTTGCTCGCCGGGATGTCTGCCAAGGACTGTACGGCGTGCCAGGCCGCCTGGCGGCAGCGGGCCAGGCCGTCCCCGCGGACGGCGGGGATGAGCGGCAAAGCCCGGCGGCCTGCCGTGCCGCCTGAGCTAGGTGGCCGGGTGCAGCAGCACCTTGGTGTAACCCTCTGCCCGCTTGTCGAACTTGCCGTAAGCGTCCGGCGCATCGGTCAGCGCCAGCTCATGCGAGACCAGCAGCGACGGAGTGGCCTTCCCGGCGATGATCAGGCCCCGCAGGTGCTCGTTGTAGCGCTTGACCGGGGCCTGGCCGGTGCCGAACGCCTGCCCCTTCTGGAAGAGCGCGCCGAAGCTGAAGCCGACCCGGCCCTGCTTGGCGCCCTCGCTGGCGGCCTCCGGGTCCTGCGGGACGTAGACCCCGACGATGCCGATGCCGCCGGTGGTGCGGACCGAGCCGACCAGATTGTCGAGCACCATCTCCGGGTGCTCATCACCGGTGTGGTCGTGCGCCTGGTAGCCGACGGCCTCGATGCCGCGGTCCGCGCCCTGGCCGTCAGTCTGCGACACGACCTGCTCGACCGGGTCGCCGTCCGCCGCGTTCACCGCCGTGGCGCCGAACTTCTCGGCCAGCCTCAGCCGGTCAGGATGGAAGTCCACCACGAACACCTGGCTGGCGCCGCGCAGGTAGGAGCTGTGCGCGGCCAGCAGGCCGACCGGGCCTGCCCCGTACACCACGACGGTGTCGCCGGGCACCACGCCGGCCAGCTCGGCGCCGTGATACCCGGTCGGGAAGATGTCAGAAAGCATCGTGAAGTCCCGCTCGAACTCGCTGCCCGGCGGCAGCGGAAGCAGGTTGAAGTCGGCGAACGGGACCCGCAGGTACTCGGCCTGCCCGCCGGAGTAAGGGCCCATCTGCGCGTATCCGTAGGCGGCCCCGTCCACTCCCTCGGTCGGGTTCATCCGCAGGCAGAACGAGGTCCACCCGCTGATGCAGTTGCGGCAGCTGCCGCAGGCGATGTTGAACGGGACCGACACCCGGTCCCCCGGCTTGATCCAGGTGACGCCCGGGCCGACCTCCGCCACGATGCCCATGTTCTCGTGGCCGAGGACCTTGCCCTCCTCGACGTTGGTCCTCCCCTCGTACATGTGCAGGTCCGATCCGCAGATGTTCGTCGTGGTGATCCGCACCAGCGCGTCGTTGGGCTGCTCGATGCGGGCATCGGGCACCTCTTCGACAGCCACGCGGTACGGACCCTGGTATACGACTGCCTTCACGGGATTAGCCTCCCCGTTGCTCTGGACTGCTAGCCGCCGCGGCCAGCGCCTAGGTCGCGCTGCCCCGCACCCCGGCCCGGGAAACACCGCCGCGGCCGGCCCGGGCGCCGGGCACGGCTGATTTCCGCCCCCGGGGCCGGCAGCTACTGGCCTGACGATGACGGCGGCTCGTCATCCAGCTCGTGCACGGCGCCGCCTGCGCCATCGACGCCTGAGTCCTGCTCGTCCTGCTCAGCCCCAGCCTGCCCGGGCTGGTCGTGGCTGCTGGCCGGGAAGGGCTCATCGCGCAGCTGGTTGGCCTCGGCCTGGTACTGGGTCTCGGTCCGCTGGCGGGCCTTGCGGCCTGCCGCCGCCTGCTGGTCGTGCTCTGGGCTGTCGGCCTGCCCGCTCATAACCCCTCCTGTGTGCGGTAGCTGCTGGATGGCTGCCCGATTCGAGGTGCAGCCGTCGGTTCTTACCCTGCGCGGGCCCGGAGATCACATCGGCTTGGCATCAGTTGCGTCGAGGTGCCTGCGCGCCAGGGGGAACGCGAACCACAGCCCGGCGAACAGGCACAGCACGAAAATCGTGCTCAGCACCGCGGGCAGGCCGTGCGCGACAAAGCTGACGACCAGCAGGACAGAGGCGGAGATGGCCAGGCCGACCACGGCCAGGCCCAGGATCGCCAGCACATTCGCCGCCCGGATCAGATGCTCCTTCTGCTGCTGCCGGAATACCAGCCGGTGATAGGCCACCGGCGCGAGCAGCAGCGCCGTCGCGATCGCCGCGAGCAGCAGGGCCAGCAGGAACAGCTGGCGCTGGCCGTGACTCAGATGCTTGAAGCCGTTGCTGAACGGCAGCGCGAGCAGGAACCCGAAGAGCACCTGCACACCCAGGCCGGCCACCCGCAGCTCCTGCAGCAGCTCGGCCAGGTTCCTGTCGTCTCGCTGCGCCACGCTCTCGGCACGCGGACCGGGTGCGGGCCCTTCCTCGCGGCCAGAGCTCACGGCCGCCCACCTTCCCGGCCAGCAGCCTTCCGCCAGGCCCGCCGCCTCCGGCCGAGCCAGTAACTAATGATGCCGAGCCAGTAAAATAATGATCTTGCCGCTACCCGGGCGGGGAACGGCGAAACGCCGGGCCAGGGCGCGTGGAGTTTTGGAATGACACCGGCGAGGTACAGACTAGGCACGCAGGCATTCCGGTGCCCTGTTACCGCACCGGGAAGCGGCGGACGGAAGGGGCGGTCACGTGCACGGCACGGATTCAAGCCAGCCTGCCATCGCCGACCTCGCCGCGGCAGTCTTTGTCATTCCCACCGATGCGCCCGAGGCCGACGGAACCCTGGCCTGGTCGCAGACGACGATGGTCACCGTGACCGCGCGGGCAGCCGGTGAGCAAGGACTGGGCTGGAGCTATGCGGCTCCCGCGGCCGCATCGGTGATCTCGGGCATGCTGGCGCCAGCCGTCGCCGGGCGCAGTGCGATGGACGTGCCGGGCGCGAACGAAGCGATGGCCCGGGCGGTGCGCAATGTCGGCCGGCCCGGCATCGCCGCCACCGCTATCTCCGCTGCGGACATCGCGCTGTGGGACCTGAAAGCCCGGCTGCTCGGAGTGTCCGTGCCGTCGCTGCTCGGGCAGGCGCGCGAGCACGTGCCGGTCTACGGCAGCGGCGGCTTCACCAGCTATAGCGAGCACCAGACCCGCGAGCAGCTGACCGGCTGGGTCAAGCGGGACGAGATCCCGCGCGTGAAGATCAAGATCGGCGAGTCGTGGGGCGGCAACGAGCGCCGCGATATCGCCCGGGCCACGCTGGCCCGTGAGGTTATCGGGCCGCAGACCGAGTTGTTTGTGGACGCCAACGGCGGATACCAGGCCGGCCAGGCGGTCCGAGTCGCGCGCGAGCTTGACAAGCTGGGCGTGACCTGGTTCGAGGAGCCGGTGTCCAGCCAGGACCTGCCCGGGCTGGCCGCGGTCCGGCGGCAGATCAGGCCGGATGTGGCAGCGGGCGAGTACAGCTGGTCGCTGGCCGACTCGGCCCGCCTGATCGAGGCGGGGGCGGTGGACTGCCTGCAGCTGGACGTCACCCGGTGCGGCGGGATCACCGACTTCCTGCGCGGCGCGGCGCTAGCGGCAGCGCACAGCATGCAGATCTCCGGCCACTGCGCGCCCAGCCTGCACGCGCAGGTGGGGGCGGCGGTACCGAACCTGCGCCATGTCGAGTACTTTCACGACCACCAGCGCATCGAGGGGATGCTGTTCGACGGCGTCCTCGACCCGCACGGCGGTCTGCTCACCCCGGATCCCAGCCGTCCGGGTCTAGGCCTGCAGCTGCGCACGGCCGACGCAGCGCAGTACCGAAAGGCCTGAGGGCGCCATCCGGCGCCTCGCACCCCCCGGAGGAAACAGATGAAGATGGCGACCAGCCTGACCTTACTGGCCGTCGGCGCGATCCTCGCCTTCGCCGTCACGAGCCATCCCGGTTTCCTGAATCTCCAGGTCACCGGGCTGGTGATCATGGCCACCGGGGTCGGCCGGCCTGCTGCTGCCGCGCGGCAAGTTCGGCTGGCTGCGACGCCGGGTAGTGGTGCGCAGGGGCCGTTCGGTAGTGGGCCATGTGGACGAGGAGCGCTACCCCTCCTACGTCATGCTCAACCCCGCGGCGCTGGACGCCGTCCAGCCGCAGCCTGCCGGCCTCGCGTCCGATGAACTCGACGAAGTCGACCAGGGCGGCCCGGCGGACGCCCCGCCGGGGGACGGGGAGGAGATCCCTGAGTGGCAGATCCGCCCCCGGGACGCCAGGAGCCCGCACGGCTCAGAGATGGTGGCGGACGTATACGAGGAGTAGCGCGGCCCGTGCCGTATTGCCCTCCGTGCATGACTAGGCCGCAGCCGGGTAGCCCGGGTCTCGTGTCAGACCAGGCGATCATGGCTCCCGGCGAAGCCCTGGGCCCGCCGGGCCGGCGGGCCCAGGGCTTCGCGGCCGCGCTCACGCACCGCCGCCAGCTGTATTCGGCCGCCTCGCGGCTGACCCGCAATCACGCGGACGCGGAGGACCTGGTCCAGGAGACCTACACCAAGGCCTACGCGTCGTTTCACCAGTTCCGCGAGGGTACTAACCTGCGCGCCTGGCTGAACCGGATCCTGACCAATACGTTCATCAACAGCTACCGGCGGCGTCAGCGCGAACCCCAGGTCAGTACGGGATTCGAGGACTGGCAGCTGGCCGCGGAGCGGATGCCGCCGGGCGCCGAGCCCCGGTCGGCTGAGGAGATCGTGCTCGGGCGCATGCCCGGCACGCGGATCACAGCCGCGCTGCAGGCGCTGCCCGGGGACTTCCGGCTGGCGGTGTACCTCGCCGATATCGAGGGCTACGGCTACCGGGAGATCGCCGCCATCATGGACTGCCCGGTCGGTACGGTGATGTCCCGGCTGCATCGCGGCCGAGGCCGGCTGCGGGCGCTGCTGGCCGGTGACGGGCCCGGCCCGTCAGGACAGGAACGGAGCGTAACCAGCATGCCCAGGGCACAGATCAAGGACGAGAAGCTCTACCAGAAGAAGCTGCGGGATGAGGGCAGCAGCAAGGGAGAGCCGGCCCGTGTCGCCAATGCGGCGGCGGGCAGTTCGCGGAAGAAAGCCGGTAGCCGCGGCGGTAAGAGCCCGTCCTGCCAGGCCTGGTCCAAGGACGAGCTGCTCCGGCGGGCTCGCGAGATCGGCATCAAGGGCCGGCCATCCATGACGAAGGCGCAGCTCGTCAGCGCGCTGCGCAACCACTGACCCCGCTCCAGCGGCTGACCGGCTGCGGACAGGCCGCCTGCCGCGGGGCGCGCCGCGGCCGCGCACCGGAAATCTGTCATCGGCGGGCCGCCTCGTCCCCGGGCGCGGGCTGCTCCGGCGGCTTCTCCGGAGACGTCCAGATGACCAGGAAGCAGGCCTGCCGTGCCGAACGATACTGACCGGTGGACGCAGCAGTTCCCGCTGTACGTGCTGCGCGAGTACGCGCTGATCGCGGACGGCGAGCGGGGCGCGCTGATCGGCCCGCGCGGCGACCTGGTGTGGATGTGCGCCCCGCAGTGGCACTCCGGAGCGGTCTTCGCCACGCTGATCGGCGGCGAAGGACGGTATGCGATCACGCCGCAGGACAGTTTCGTCTGGGGCGGCTACTACGAAGAAGGCACTCTGATCTGGCGCAGCCGCTGGATTACCAGGGACGGCATCGTCGAGTGCCGGGAAGCGCTCGCGGTCCCCGCCACGCCGCGGCGGCTGACGGTGATCCGGCAGGTCATCGCCGCCGGAGGCGACGCGCATGTCCGGGTGATCCTGGATCCGCGGGCCGAGTTCGGCCGGCACCGACTGCGGGCGGTGCGCCAGGACGGCGCCACCTGGACCGGCCGGACCGGTGATCTGCACTTGCGCTGGTCGGGGGACGTGGAAACGGCTCGGGCGCGGCGGCACGGGCAGGCATCGTGGCTGGAAATGGAGCTGACCATCCCGGCCGGGGAAGCGCGTGACCTGGTTTTCGAACTGTCCGCCGAGCCGCTGCGCGAGGCGCCGGACCGCCACCGGCTCTGGAACGTGACCGAGGCGCGGTGGGCCGAAATGGTGCCGGTCCGGCACGGGGTGCTGGCCGGCCGCGACGCGCTGCTGGCCCAGGTGGTGCTGCGGGGGATGACCAGCTCGAGCGGGGGCATGGTGGCGGCTGCTACGACCAGCCTGCCCGAGCGGGCCGAACAGGGCCGCAACTACGACTACCGCTACGCCTGGATCAGGGACCAGTGCTACGCCGGCCAGGCGGCGGCGGCGGCCGGGACCGATGAGCTGCTGGACGACGCGGTCCGGTTCGTGTCGCAGCGGCTGCTCGCCGACGGCCCCAAGATGGCACCGGCCTATACCGTCGACGGCCGGCCCGTTCCCGATCAGCATGATCTCAAGCTGCCCGGCTACCCCGGCGGCTTCGACCTGGTGGGTAACTGGGTAAACAAGCAGTTTCAGCTGGACGCCTTCGGCGAGGCGCTGCAGGTGCTGGCCGCCGCGGCCCGTTGCGGCCGGCTGGACTCCTCCGGCTGGCAGGCGGCCCAGATCGCCGCCGACGCGATCGGGCAGCGGTGGACCGAGCCCGATGCCGGGATCTGGGAGATCGGCAACGAGCCGTGGACGCACAGCCGGCTGACCTGCGTAGCCGGCCTGCGCGCGATCGCCAGCAGCCGGCCCGCCCAGCCACGGTCCGCGCAGTGGTCGGCCCTCGCCGATGTGATCCTGGCCGACACCTCAGCGCACGCTGTGCACCCGACCGGCCGCTGGCAGCGCTCGCCAGCCGATCCCGGACTGGACGCGGCGCTGCTGCTGCCGCCGGTGCGGGGCGCGCTGCCCGCCGACGACCCGCGCACGATCCAGACCCTGCGCGCGTACCAGGCTGAGCTGACCCAGGACGGATACGCCTACCGGTTCCGGCACGATGAGCGGCCGCTCGGTGATGCCGAGGGCGCTTTCCTGCTGTGCGGCTTCATCATGGCCCTGGCGCAGCACCAGCAGGGCGAAGAGCTCGAGGCCAGCCGGTGGTTCGAGCGCAGCCGGGCCGCCTGCGGGTCACCCGGCCTGTATGCCGAGGAGTTCGATGTGACCGAGCGCCAGCTGCGGGGCAACTTGCCGCAGGCCTTCGTGCACGCGCTGATGCTCGAATGCGCCGCCCGGCTGGCCGGGTCCTGGAAAGCAATCTGACGACCGGGCCGCAGCCTGCTGGCTCGCGGCCAGCCGATCACCCAAGGAGGAAGCAGTCCCATGCCGCAGACAGTGGTCATTACCGGTGCCAGCGCCGGCATCGGGCGGGCAACCGCCCGGCTGTTCGGAGAGCGGGGCGCCAACGTCGCGCTGATCGCCCGCGGCCGCAGCGGCCTGGACGGCGCCGTGCGCGACGTCGAGGAGGCCGGCGGTAAGGCGCTCGCGCTGCCGGCCGACGTGGCCGATTACGCGCAGGTGCTCCAGGCCGCCGGGCAGGCCGAAGAATTCTTCGGCCCGGTCGACGTCTGGATCAACGTTGCCTTTACGTCGGTGTTCGCGCCGTTCGCCGAGATCACACCGGAGGAGTTCCGGCGCGTGACCGAGGTCGCCTACCTGGGCTATGTGCACGGCACGATGGCCGCGCTGGCCCGGATGCGGCCGCGCGGCTACGGCACAATCGTTCAGGTCGGCTCCGCGCTGGGCGCGCGGTCCATCCCGCTGCAGTCGGCTTATTGCGGCGCCAAGCACGCCATCAACGGCTTCACCTCGTCGCTGCGCTGCGAGCTGCTGCACGAGCACTCGGGCGTGCACGTCACGATCGCGCAGATGCCCGCAGTGAACACGCCGCAGTTCTCCTGGGTGCGCTCCAGGCTGCCGCGGCATCCCCAGCCCGTCCCGCCCATCTACGAGCCGGAGGTCGCGGCGCGCGGGGTACTGCACGCAGCCGATCACCCGGCCAGGAAGCAGTACTGGGTGGGCGCCACGACGGCCGCCACCATCACGGCGAACAAGCTCGCGCCCGCGCTGCTCGACCGGTACCTGGCCCGGACCGGTTTCGACTCGCAGCAGACCAAGGATCCGGTGCCGGCAGACCGGCCGGACAACCTGTTCGAGCCCGCCGACGGCGACGGCGGTCACGACTTCGGGGCGCACGGCATCTTCGACAGCCGGTCGCACGCCCGCAGCGCCCAGCTGTGGCTGGACCAGCGCCCGCGGCTGCTGGCCGGCGCGGCCGCGGCCGCGCTCGCAGGCGGGGTGCTGGCCCGCAGGCTGGTCCGCGCCCGGTGAGCGGTCAGCCGGACAGCGGGCTAGCCCGGACCGGCCTGCCGGACGGCGAGCTGCCGGGGAACACTGCCGGGCCGGCGGCCACCGGCTCGCCGGGCGGCACGATGCGGCCGGAGCCGGGAAACCCGCCGCGCTGGCTGCGGGTGCCGCTGGTGCTGCGAGCGGGTTACGGGGCCGCGCTGCTGTGCTCGCCCGCTCCGCTGATCCGGGCCTGCACCCGGCGCACGGCCAGTCCGCGGGCCCGGACTGTGGCCCGTGTTCTCGGCGGCCGCCACCTGGCTCAGGCCGCTCTGCTGACCGGGGCCGGGACGGATCCGCTGTGGCTGGCCGGCAGCGCCGCCGTCGACATCGCGCATGCGCTGTCGATGGCGGCCCTGGCCGCCGCCGACCGCCGGGTCCGGGCCGCCGCGCTCGCCGATGCGCTGATCGCGGCCGCGTTCGCCGCGGCCGGCCTGGCCGGCGCAGCCGCCTGCCGCACTGCTGAGGCAAGCTGGCCGACCATGACATGATTGCGCAGGACCGTCAGCAGGTACGACAGATGATCCTCCGTCCCGGGCCTGCCGGTCCCCGGTGAACCGTCGGCCGTCGCGCTAGCGGCCGCCGGGCCGCCGGCTGGACTCGTCGCCCGCGTTCACGATGATGACCGCGATGGGCGGGATCGCCATCGCGGCCACCGACATGATCACCGCGATGGTGACCGAGTAGATCCTGACTACGGTCCAGGCCAGCGCGACCAGCAGGACGCACACCGCCATCAGCGCGAAGTAGACCCGGTTGCGGGTCATGGCCGGAGGCGCCCGGCCGTGGCCCCGGCGAATGGCTGCGCCCGCACCTCGCATGCGCACGTTGCTACCCGCGGCAGCCGGGCGCATGCGCGTCCGCGGATGCGCTGATGTATAAGCTCTGCCCTGCGGGGCAGCTAGCAATGACCGATCCGCGGGCCGGGCCGGCCCGCATGAGCAGCGCCGCTGGGAGGGTCGTGTCCGCGCCGCCCGATGCCATTCCGCCCGAGTCGGTGCCCCGTGCAGGCGCCGGTCAGCCGCCGGCCGCGCCGTCATGGTCAGCAGCCGGAAATACCGGCGAGCCCGTCCCCGGCCCCGAAGCCGCGCCGCCCCAAGCCGCGCCCCCCGAAGCCGCGCCGCCCCAAGCCGCGCCGCCCCGAGCCGCGCCGCCCGAAGTCGAAGCCGCACCGCCCGAAGCCGCGCCGGCGCAGCCGGATGCCGCGAGCCCGCAGCCAGGTGCGGAGCAGGCAGGGCCGCCGGCGGGGCGGATGCGCCGCGGCGCGTACCGCGTGCTTCGTGCCGCCAGGCAGGTGCGCGCGGCGGCGGAGCGGGCCCACCGGTACGCCGAGTCCGGCGGCGCGCCGGCCACTGCGGCGAGTCAGGTGCCCGCGGCCGGCCAGGTCACCCGGGAAGCAGCCCGGCCGCAGCGGCAGCCGGACGCCGACGGCCACGCACAGGCTGACCGGCTGAACCGGCAGGCCGAGCCACTCGCCGACGAGCAGCGGGACAGGCAGGCAGCCAGCGCAGCGGACCCGGATGCTGGCCACGACACCAGAGCGGAGCCCCTGCAGCAGGCAGTCGAGGCCGCCGCCGCCATCGCCGAGACGGGCGGCCTGGGCACGCCGGGACGGCCGGTCAACCGGCGCTCGCCGTTCTTCGTCGGGATGATGGCCGCCGCGGGCGTAGCCGTCACCTACGGCCTGGCCGAACTGATCATCCGGGCCCGCTCGGTACTGGTCTTGATCGGGCTGGCCCTGTTCATCGCGGCCGGCCTGGACCCGGCCGTCAGCGAGCTGACCCGGCGCAGGCTGCCGCGATGGTCCGCGGTGCTGATTGTCTTGCTGGTGGTGACCGGAGTAATCGCCGCGTTCATCGCCGCGGCGATACCGCCGCTGACCGCCCAGGCCACGACGCTGACCAATAACCTGCCGCACTACCTGCACACGATTCAGAACCACAACTCCGAGCTACGCGCAGGCTGAACGCCAGGTACCACATCCAGCAGCGGCTATCGACCGTGCTAGCCAGCAAGGGCAGCTCGCTCATCGGCGGCGTACTGGGCGCTGGGGAGCTGGTCCTGTCCGCGGCCACCTCGCTGTTCGTGGTGATCGTCCTGGTGATCTATTTCCTGTTCGGCCTGGACCGGATCAAGCTGTTCGCCTGGCGGCTGGCGCCGCAGTCCCGCCGCGCCCGCGTCATCCTGATCGGCGACCAGATCTTCACCAAGGTGGGCGGTTACGTTCTCGGGAACTTCCTGACCTCGGCGATCGCCGGGATCGGCACCTACTTGTGGCTGCGTGCCTTCGGAGTGCCCTATCCGATCCTGCTGGGGCTGCTAGTCGCCCTGCTGGACCTGATCCCGGTGATCGGCTCCACGGTCGGCGGGGTGATCGTGTCGCTGGTCGCGCTGACCGTGTCACTTCCGGTGGCGCTGCTGACGATCGGCTTCTACGTTGCCTACCGGCTGGCGGAAGATTACTTCATCGTGCCCCGGGTCATGGGGCGGACCGTGCAGGTACCGGCGGTCGTCACCGTGCTCGCGGTCCTGCTCGGCGGCGCGCTCATGGGCATCATCGGAGCGCTGGTGGCGATCCCGGCCGCGGCGGCGCTGCGGCTGCTGCTCGACGAGATTTTCTTCCACCGCCTGGATCGCAGCTAACTCAGGGCACGTCCGCGGCAGGAACACGGCCGCCCTGGAACAGGAGCGCAGCGGCCAAGGTAAAGGCCAGTCCGGCTCCTTCCCTGACTGGCCTTTACTTGCCGCGGCGGGCGGTCAGCTTCCGCCCGCCTCGGCGAAAACCTTGATGAAGGTGTCGCAGAACGCCGGCAGGTCCTGCGGCTTGCGGCTGGTTACCAGGGTGTTGGGGCCGCTGGTGCACACCGCCACCTGCTCGTCCACCCAGGTACCGCCCGCGTTGCGGATATCGGTCTGCAGGCTCGGCCAGGACGTGAGCGTCCGGCCCCGCACGACGTCCGCCTCGATCAGCGTCCAGGGCGCGTGACAGATCGCCGCGACCGGCTGGCCGGCCGCGAAGAAGCTCCGGGCAAAGTCAACCGCCGCGGGATCGGTCCGCAGCTGATCGGGGTTCGCCACCCCGCCGGGCAGCACCAGGCCGGCGAAATCCCCGGCCCTGGCGTCAGCCGCCAGCTGGTCCACCGGCATCGTGTCGCCACGGTCCAGGTGCTCGAACAGCTGGATTTTGCCGGGCGCGAGGGAGACCAGCACCGGGCGGCCGCCCTGCTCAATGACCGCTTGCCATGGCTGCTGCAGCTCGGACTGCTCGGTACCCTCCCCGGCCGCCAGGAATGCGACCGGTGCGGTAGTCAGTGCTGTTGCCATTACCTAAGATCCCCTTCCGTCTGCGTGCGATTCCTCCGGCCTGCGCCGCGGCGCCTGATCAACGGCTGAGCCCGGCAGTCTGGCTCCCCCGCAGCCAGGCAGCTGCCGGGCGCCAGCCACCCGGTACCCGGTCAGGCGGCGCGGACCGCGGTGAGTCCGGGCTGCGGGCTTGCCGTACTGCGCTCGGTCAGGTCGAGCAGCAGGCTGCGCAGGTGCCCGAGCGCGTGGGCCAGCAACCGTGATACGTGCATCTGGGAGATGCCCAGCTGCTGGCCGATCTGAGCCTGGGTCATGTCGCCGTAGAAGCGCAGGACCAGGATCTTCTGCTCGCGGCGGGGCAGCTCGCTCCAGTGCGCGGCCACGGCCTGCATGTCCAGCGTGTGCTCCATCTGGGGGTCGTCGTCGCCGAGCAGGTCGGCCAGGCTGGCTGCCTCAGGCTGCCCGGTCAGCGGCGCATCCAGCGAGGCCGGCTGGAGCACCAGGTCCGCCCGGCGGGCTTCGCGAACCTCTGAGCAGCTCACCCCGAGGCGCTGCGCGATGTCGGCGTCTCTGGGCGTGTGACCCAGCTGCTGGGTCAGGTCATGGGTGGCCTTGCGGACCTCGAGCACCCGCTCCTGCACCGACCGCTCGACGTGCACCTGCCAGCGCTTGTCCCGGAAGTGCCGTTTGATCTCGCCGGAGATGCACGGCTGGGCGTAGGCAGCCAGGCTGCCGCCGGCCGCCGGGTCGAAGTTGTTAATGGCCTTCAGCAAGCCGACGTACCCGACCTGCATGAGGTCCTCGACCGGTTCCGGGCTGTGCCGGTACCGCTGGGCGCACGAGCGGACCAGTCCGCGGTGGCGGCTGACCAGCAGCTCGCATGCCTCGGCACGCTCCAGGCTGGCCATCGGCTGCGACCTGACGATGGCCAGCAACTCGCCATCGCTGAGCCGGCTGAGGCTCTCCCGCGGGCCGGCCTGCGCGCCGCTGTCATCCATGCCGTCCGCCAGAGCGGGAAGCTGGCCAATGTCGGCGGTGCTCGCGGAACTGGCCGCAAAGGTTTCCATGGGGAAACTTTTGCACACCCGCAGACGAGCTGCAAGTGTTTCTATGCGGAAATTATCAGTCGGACGGCTCGGGCCGGCGGCGACGCCCCCCCCACTTCGGCTGGCCTTCAGCCGCTGTGGTCGGCGCTGCCCGCCGCCCGCGCGGGCGCCCTGGCGGCCAGCTCGTCAAGGCCGCGGGTGAGCGCCGCCCGGCCGTCCCGGCTCATCGCCCGCAGGACCTCGGCGAGCGCGGCGCGGCGCTGATCACGTACCCAGGCGGCCAGCCGGTCGCCGGCCTGGGTGGGAACGAGCACGATCTCCCGCCGGCTCGCCGCGCGATCACGGGTGAGCAGGCCAGCGGCCTCCATCCGGTCACAGAGCCTGCTGGTGGCCGAGGCGGAGGCGCCGAGGGCGGCGGCAAGCTTGTTGAGATTCAGGCTGCCGGTCCGCTCGATGATCAGGAGGGCGCGCAGCTGCGCGGGCGGCACGGCGGCACCGACTTCCTCCACCGCCCGCTCCCATGCCTCGAGCAGCACGGTAAGCCCGGTCTCAGCGGTCTCGAGGCCCAGCTGACCGCCCCCTGCGACCCAGGCCATATCGTGTCCCATCATCGCTGCAGCAAACCGCGGCTGCTGCCGATCCGTGCTCACGCCGCCGAAGCCCGCAGCCGGTTCGCGTACCCTCCCGCACGCTGTCGTGCATAACTGTCCTGAGAGCTACTGTCCGCCGCACCGCCGTGTATGCAGATCGTGCCGGGATTTCGCAGACGGCCGGCCAGGCCCGGCCGGTCAGACTGGCCGCCGCCGTTTGGACGGTCACGCGGGGGGAACCAACAGCAGCCGGATAGCGACTCGGGTTTCGAGCAGGGAAGGGAACGCCAGCTCGGCTGGCGGCTGGCGGCCGGCCGCAGGCTGGCCGGCCCCGCGGGCCCGAGCAGCCACGCTTATGTCCGGATCGGATCGCAGTTCGTCAGCCACCAAGCACACCGTGCTGATCGCGGGCGCCGCAAATGTCGTCGTCACCGCGGCCAAACTGGCCGCCGGCATCCTGACCGGCTCGAGCGCCATGCTCGCCGAGACCGCGCACTCCGCGGCCGACACGCTGAACCAGGCGTTCCTGCTCACGTCGGTGCGCCGGGGTGAGCGGCCGGCCGATCCCGGGCACCCGTTCGGCTACGGCCAGGAACGGTATTTCTGGTCATTGCTGGCCGCCTTCGGCATTTTCATCGCCGGGGCCGGCTTCTCGGTCTTCGAAGGGCTGCTGGCCCTGAAGCGCGGCGACTCGGGCAGTCCCACCGCGGGCTACATCGTGCTGGCCGTCTCGGCCGTGGCCGAGGGGATCTCGCTGCTGCGGACCACCGGGCAGCTGCGCGGCGAGGCGCGCAGCCGCGACACCGAGCTGCTCGATCATGTGCGCGCCAGCCCCGACCTGACGGTCAAGGCGGCGCTGTTCGAGGACAGCGCCGCCATCATCGGGCTGGTCCTGGCGGCGGCCGGGCTGCTCGCACGGCAGCTCACCGGCTCATCGGTCGGCGACGGCGCGGCCTCGATCGCGATCGGCGCGCTGCTGGTCGTCGTGGCCGTCCGTCTCGGGCTCGACAGCCGCGAGCTGCTGATCGGCCGGGCCGCCGGGCCGCAGGAGCAGCAGCTCATCCGGGCGGAGATCGAGCAGACGCCCGGCGTCGACGCTCTGCTCGAGCTGCTCACCATGCAGCTTGGCCCCGACCATCTGCTCGTCGCCGCCCGGGTGGACTTCGCCGGGGACATCAGCGCCGACCGGGCCGAGAACCTGGCCGACGAGATCGACCAGCAGCTTGCCGGCAAGTTGTCGCTGACCCCGCACGTCTTCATCGATCCGACCCGGTCCCGGGCCTAGGACGGCCGATGACCAGGCTCCCCGGCCGTCCTAGGCCCGGGTGCCGCGCAGCAGCTCGGCCAGGTGCCGAGCCCGCAGGCCGGCCAGGTCGGCGAGCTGTGTCCGGCAGGAGAACCCGTCGGCGAGCAGTACCGTGCCGGGCGGGGCGGCGCGCACCGCCGGCAGCAGCGCGGTCTGCGCGACCGCCACCGACACCTCGTAATGGCCGCGCTCGACGCCGAAGTTGCCGGCCAGGCCGCAGCAGCCGCCCAGCCGGATCAGCTGTGCCCCGGCCGCGCGCAGCAGCGACTCGTCGGCATCCCAGCCGAGCATGGCGGAATGGTGGCAGTGCGGCTGTGCCAGTACCGGCACGCCGTCCAGCCGGGGCGGCTGCCAGCCGGGCGCGGCGGCCAGCGCCTCGGCCAGCGTCGACACCGCGCCCGCCACGGTCCGCGCGGCCGCGGTGCCGAGCAGGTTCACGGCATCAGACTTGAGCGCCGCGGTGCAGGAAGGCTCGAGCCCGACCAGGGGAATCCCGGCCTGCGCGGCCGGGAGCAGCGCCGCGACGGTCCGCCGCAGGATCCGGCGCGCCGCGTCCAGCTGGCCGGTGGAGATCCAGGTGATCGCGCAGCAGACGCGCCGGCCGGGCAGCGACACGCGGTATCCGGCCTCTTCCAGCAGCCGGGTGGCCGCGACTCCGGTCTGCGGCGCGAAATAGCTGGTGAACGTGTCGGGGATCAGCACGGCCGGGCGGCCGGGCCGGGGGGCGGGCGGGCGGCCCGGGCGGGCGGACCGCTCGCCGGACGGCCGCGCAGGCTGGTGGCGCCGGTACCAGGAGCGCAGCGTGGCCGGCGCGAATCGGGGCAGCCCGCGCCGCTGGTCGATCCCTGCCGCGAAGCGGGCGGCCCGTGCCGCCGGGGCCGCCGACAGCAGGGCGTTGACCGGACCGGGCGCCAGCGCGGCCAGCGCGGCCCAGCGCGGCAGCTGCCCGAGCGCGTAGTGGGACCTGGGCCGCAGCCGGTGCCGGTGCGCCTGATGCAGCACCTCGGCCTTGTAGGCCGCCATGTCCACGCCGGCCGGGCACTCGGCCGCGCAGGCCTTGCACGACAGGCACAGGTCAAGCGCCTCGCGCACCTCGTCGGACCGCCAGCCGCCGGTAATCAGCGAGCCGTTGACCATCTCCTGCAAGACCCGGGCCCGGCCCCGGGTGGAATGCTCCTCCTGCCCGGTTGCCAGGTAGGACGGGCACATCACCCGGCCGCCCGGGATCGGGTCGGCCCGGCACTTGCCCACGCCGGTGCAGCGGTGCACCGCGGCCGAGAAGTCACCGCCGTCGTGCGGATACCGCAGGGCGAGCGACTCGCGCACCGGCCTGAGCCCGGCCGGGCGCAGGTCGGCCGCAAGCGGCCGGGGGACCACTAGGACACCGGGATTGAGCAGGCCAGCCGGGTCGAACGCCGCCTTGACCCGGCCGAACAGCTCGATCACCGGCGGCGAGTACAGGACCGGCAGCAGCTCGCTGCGATGGCGGCCGTCGCCGTGCTCGCCGGACAGCGAGCCGCCGTAGCTCGCGACCAGCCGGGCCGCGTCGGCCATGAACCTGCGCAGCAGCGCCGGGCCGTCCGGCGCGGCGAGCGGGAAGTCCAGCCGCAGGTGCAGGCAGCCGTCACCGAAATGGCCGTAGGGGACGCTGGTCAGTGAGTACTGGCGCAGCAGCTCCTCCAGGTCCCGCAGATAGCGGCCGAGGACGGCAGGCGGCACCGCCGAGTCCTCCCACCCCGGGTAGGCGGGCAGGCCGGCCGGCGTGCGCCCGGCGAGGCCGGCGCCGTCCTCGCGGATCCGCCACAGTGCCGCGGCGTGCGCCGGATCGGTGACCACCATGCCCTCCAGGGCTCCGCCGTCCCCGATCAGACGGCGCGCGCTGTCCGTGGCGGCGGACGCGGTCGGGCCGGTGACCTCGGCGAAGATCCACCCGGAGCCGCGCGGCAGCGCCGGGACCGCCGCGCCGGCGCGGCGGTCCCGGCGCACCGCGTCGACGATGCGCGCGTCCAGGCCCTCGCACGCAGCCGGCCCATGAGCCAAGATGGCCGGCACGGCATCCGCGGCGGCGGCCATGTCCGGGTACCCGAGGACCGCGAGCACCCGGTGCCCGGGCTCGGCAGCCAGCCGCACCGTCGCGCCGGTGACGATGGCCAGCGTGCCCTCGCTGCCGACCAGCGCCCGGCGCACGTCGAAGCCGCGTTCGGGCAGCAGGTGCTCGAGCGCGTACCCGGAGACCTGGCGGCCGAACTGGCCGAGTTCGGTGCGGATGGCGGCGAGGCCGGAACGCACCGCCGCCCGCGCGGCGGCCAGTTCGGGCGGCTCCGTGGCGCCCGGCGGTCCCGTAGTGCCCGTCCCCGTGGTAGCCGGCGGCCCCGGGGCGCCAGGCCCCGTGGCACCCGGCGGGGACGCGGGCGCGGCGGCCGGCCCCGCGAGCCTGAGCTGTGTTCCCGCCGCGGTCAGCACCTCGAGCTCGGCGATGTTGTCCGAGGTGCGCCCGTAGCGCAGCGCGCGCGAGCCGCACGCGTTATTGCCGATCATGCCGCCGATCGTGCACCGGGTGTGGCTAGAGGGATCCGGGCCGAAACGCAGGCCATGCGGGCCGACGGCCCGGTGCAGCCGGGCCTGGACCACGCCCGGCTGGACGACAGCCGTGCGTGCCTGCGCGTCCACCGCCAGGACCCGGTTCATGTGCCGGCTGAAGTCCAGGACCGCGCCGGTGCCTACGGCGTTGCCCGCGATCGAGGTCCCCGCCCCCCGGCAGGTTACCGGCACGCCCAGGACCCGGCACGCGCTCAGGGCCGCGGCCACCTCGTCGGCATGGCGCGGCGCCACCACTACTGCAGGAACGACCCGGTAGGCCGAGGCGTCCGAGGAGTAGGCGGCTCGGTGCAGCGCGCTGGCGCTGACGTCGGTCGCGCCGGCCCGCCGGATGGCTGCGGCCAGCTCGGCCGGCTCGATGCCCATGGCGGCACCCGGCCCGGTCCCGGCGGCGTCAGGTGTGCGCATGCCCCTGATCCGGACCGCCCCTCCGTGCTGATGGCCTGCCCCGTGCTCGGCCTGCCCCATGCTGGCCTGGCCGTGGCTGGCCTGGCCCGTGGTTGACCTGCAGGCAGGCTCGCCTGACCCATGCTAGCGGCGGCCCGGCGGCGGCGATCGCCTGCCGGCTCGCGGAGCCCGCGGCTGGCCTGCGGCGCGGCCGCCGCTGGTAATCTATCGAGCCGAAAGATCGCCGCCTCCGCCGACTCCGGCGACCGCGGCGAAGATAAGCGGCGCTACAGCAGCCAGCGGGAGCGGGCCGTGATCTGCTCGTCGGACATGCCGTCGGCGAGCCCGATCTCGGCCCGGCGGGCGGCCGTGAACGTGCTGATCAGCCGGTCGCCGGCCGCGGCCCGCAGGTCCTCGCTGGCCGCCAGCGCCTTGACCGCCTCGCCGAGCGACGTCGGCAGCCGTACGGCCTGGTCAGCCTGCGGATGGCCGGGGGCGCCCGGGTCGCCGGCGACTTCCTCGGGCAGCCTGCGGCGCCGGTCGGCAGTGGCGACCGCCACCGCCATCACCGCACCCGCCAGCAGGTACGGGTTGGCGGCGGAGTCGAAGCACTTGAGCTCCACGTTCGCGGTGGCCGGGTCGGCCGGGTCGGCCTCGACGAACCGGACCGCCGCCTCCCGGTTCTCCCGGCCCCATACCTGGTAGACGCCGGCCCACCGCGATGGCTGGAGCCGCAGGTAGGACGCAGGGCTGGGCGCCCCGATGGCCAGCAGCGCGGGCAGGCCGTCCAGCAGCCCGGCCACGATGGACTCCCCTGGCTCGGTCATGCCGTACCGGCCGCTGCCCCCGGCGAGCAGGTTCTGCCCGCTGTGCCAGAAGCTGGCGTGCAGGTGGCCGCCGTTGCCGACCAGGTCGGCTGCGACCGCGGGCGCGAACGAGGCCCGCATGCCGTGCCGGGCGGACACCGCCGCGATGATCAGCTTGACCAGCACGCTGGTGTCGGCGGCCGACACCGGATCCTGCGCGGCGACCGATATCTCGAACTGGCCGGGGCCGAACTCGGGGTGGATCTGCTGGACGCGCACCCCGGCGGCTTCCAGGCTGTCGACCACATCACGGGCGTAGCCGGCCGCGCTCAGCAGCCGGGACAGCCCGTAGCCGGTCCCGCCGACGGCCGGGGCGAAGTCGGCGGCGTCCTGGCCCACCATCCACTCGATCTCGAAGGCCATCAGCGCGCTGATGCCCTTATCCAGCCCGGCGGCCACCTGGGCGCGAGCGAACGAGCGCTGGCAGTTCGGGTAGACGGTGCCGTCCTGGCCGAACCGGTCGCCCGGCGCCCAGGCCCATCCGTCCGGATCGGCCAGCACCGCCAGCCGGTCCAGGTCCGGGATCATCCGCAGGTCGCCGTCAGGAACCGCGAGCGGTGACGCCGCGTCGATGCCGCCGTCGCTGGTGAAGGCGTCGATGACCGGCGAGAAGCCGACGCCCGACCGCGCCGCGGCGGCCAGCCCGGACAGCGGCACGGCCTTGACCCTGGCCGTGCCGCTGTGGTCGACGAAGGTGATCGCGACGACGCTGACCTGGCCGCCGAGGCGCCGTTCCAGGGCGTGCGCCGCGCGCTCGTCGGCGGCGCGCTCGGCCTCGCTGCGGACCCGGCTGTAGGGGCGTGGCATGGTCACTTCTCCCTGCGCGTCAGCAAAGGCGCCGCGACGGCGCGGCAGGTCCCATCATGCTGATGCGGCGCCGTCCCCGGCAACCGCCGTGCCGCCTGCCTGCCCGGCCGTGCTCAGGCCCTCGGCGCGGGCCAGCAGCTCGCCGGCCCGCCGGGTGGCCGCCGGCCGGGCCGCCACCACGGCGATCCCGAGGACCAGCCACCCGATCGCCGCAGCCGGGCCCCACCAGTTCACCCCGGTCGGCAGCGGCCAGACGTTGCGGAACAGCGTGTAGCCCAGCACGATCAGGCCGAGCACCGGGATCGCGATCTCCCAGCGCCGGACCGCGGTCTGGCCGGAGAAGAACACCAGCCGGATCATGCCGATCGTGGCCAGGACGTAGACCACCAGCAGGATCAGGGTCCCGATCACGCCGCTCTCCACGAACAGCGTGAACGGGTCGCCGCGGAGCACGAACCAGGTGAACGCGATGATCACGTACACGGCCAGCGCGACGGCCGCGGCCGACACCGTCGGCGTGCCCCGCCGGGCCGAGACGCGGCGCAGCCGGGCGGGCAGGATGTCGTCCCGGCCCATCGCGAAGCTGAGCCGTGACGCGCCCACCGTGCAGGCCAGCGCGCAGCCGAAGGCCGAGATCATCGCCCCGATCGTGATCAGGTTGCCGATCCAGGACGCCACGTAGCTGGTGCCGAGGTCGCCGATCAGCGAGGTCGAGGCTACGAACGCCTTCACCCCGGCGGCCGAGGCGCCAAAGCCCATCACCTCGACCGCGGTGACCACGAAGAAGTAGATCCCGCCGAAGATCGCGACGCCCAGGATGGCGCGCGGGATGTCCCGGTTGGGGTGCCGGGTCTCCTCGCCGAGCGTGGAGGCGGCCTCGAAGCCGGCGAAGGACAGGAACCCGAACACCACGCCGAGGAACACTGTGGACAGCGGTGTGCCGGACGGCAGGCTGAACACCGACGAGGTGACGCCGAGCTTGCCGGGGCCGCTGTGGCCGAGCAGCTTGACGAGCACGATCGCGATCACGACGAGGATCAGCGCCACGGTAACGGCCTCGGCGGCCAGCAGCAGCCGGGTCCCGCCGCGGGCCGGCGTGATCGCGAGCCACCAGACGACCACCATCCCGATCGCGCCCAGCAGGAAGCCCGACCAGGACGGCTGGTTCTTCCAGACCCCGACCGCGGCCAGCAGGTTGGAGGCGAACCGGCCGCCGGCCATCGACGTGACGACGCCGTAAAAGGTGTAGGTCCCGGTCAGGGCCCAGCCGGAGATCACCCCGGCCCGCGGCCCGAGCGTGGCGCCGACGAACCCGTAGACCGAGCCGGAGTGGTGGAACCGCTGGGTCAGCCGGACGAAGGTGTAGGCGACCAGCAGCACGCCGACGAACGCCAGCGCGAACGCCACCGGCACGGCCCGGCCCACCGTGGTGGCAGTGCCCTGCGGGTTGATGGATGCCGCCATGGACGGCGCCATCAGGGCCAGGGAGATGCCGATGGCCTCCCAGATGCTGAGGTTGCGATGCAGCTTTCCCGAGCCGGTGCCGCTGCTGGTGCCGATCTCACTGCTGGTTGCCGCCATCTGGCCAGCACCTCCCGCCGTCAGCCGCTGCCCGCCCGCCGCGCGGGCCAGGCGCCAGGGCGCCCCTGGTTCATGATCGGCGCTCCGGTCACCGCCGTCTCGTTCAAGCGCTGATGAGTCGAGCATGATTGCCCGTGGCCTGCCGCGCAAGCTCCGGCATGAGGTATTTGCCCTGATCTGAGCACTGATGGCAGGACAAACGGTGACCAGGCAGAACACCGCGGGCGGCGGCTATCCCGCCGCCCGCACCCGGCGGGCTGCTGCCCGCCGGGCATCAGCTGCGGGCGATCCGCTGCGCGGTCTCGCGCGGCTCCCACAGCTCCAGGACCTGCTCGACCGCCAGCCCCTTGGTCTCCGGCAGGAACCGGGCCACGAAGAATATGGCCAGCAGCGCGAGGGCCGCGAAGCAGACCATCACCCAGGCCAGCCCGATCGCGGCGTGCCAGGCCGGGAAGAACTCGACGATGACGAAGTTGGCGATCCAGTCCACCGCCGCCGCGATGGCCGCGGCGCGGCCGCGGACCGCCGTCGGGAACATCTCGCCCTGAATCAGCCAGCCGGTGCCGCCGACCCCGATGGCGAAGGAGCTGATGAAGAACGAGAACCCGACCATCACGACCACGGTCTTCGGGATACCGGTCAGCAGCGCCACCCCGGCCGCGCCGACCAGCATGAACAGCGTCATGCCCGCGTAGCCCCAGATCGCCAGCGGCCGGCGCCCGAGCTTGTCGATGTAGCGGAAGGCGAAGTAGGTGGCGATCACGTTGACCGCGCCGAGGATGGCTGTCACCTCGACGCCGGCCACGGCCGCGTTCACGGCCGCGGAGGCGCCGGCCTGGCCGGTCTGGAAGAACGAGGAGAGCAAGGTCGGGCCATAGTAGAACGGCACGTTGATGCCGGTAATTTGCTGGAAAATAAAGAACACGCAGACCACGATCAGCGCCCGCTTGACCCCCTTGGTCCACAAAGTGGTGCTCCGCCGCCGCTGCTCGGTGCGCGAAACCTCGTCGGCGGCGCGCTCGATCTCCTGCTGCGACACCTCCATGCCGAGCAGGCCGAGCGCCTTGCGGGTGTCGTCGAGCCGGCCGTGCAGCATCAGCCACCGGGGCGACTCGGGCATCCGGGCCCGCAGCGCGAACGCGATCAGGGCCGGGATCGCCCCGATGCCGAGGATCAGCCGCCAGTCCAGGCCGTCCGCCGACCTCGGTGCCGCCTTCAGGATGATGATCGCCACCACATAGGAGACCAGGATGCCCACCGTGATCATCCACTGCTGGATGATGCTGAGCTGGCCGCGCCGGCTCCGCGGGGCGAACTCGGCGATGTAGGCGGTGGCGATAGCCGAGTCCGCCCCGATGGCCAGCCCGATCAGGGTGCGGGCGCCGAGCAGCATGCCGGCGTTGACGGTGAACGCCGACAGCAGCGCGCCCAGGGCGTAGATGCCAGCGTCGGTAATGAGCAGCGACTTGCGGCCGAACCGGTCGGTGAGCGGACCGGCGATCAGCGCGCCCGCTCCCGCGCCCAGCGACGCCCCGGCCACCAGGTAACCGGTGGCAAAGCTGGACAGGTGGTAGGGGATGAAGGCAAGCGCCGAGCCGATGTTGGACGTGTCGTACCCGAACAGGAAGCCGCCGATGCACGCCAGCGCGGCCAGGTACCAGTAGAAGTTAGTCGGAATGCGGTTGTCGAGCTCATCGAGCACGCTCCGCCCGCCCGGCTGCTGCGTGGACTGATCCGAGGCCAACTGCCGTCTCCTCGCCTGTAACCGGCAGCGCGCAGACCGCGCCACCGGCCGGGCGCCGGCGGGGCAGGACCCCGCCACGCCCGGTTTCCTGACTGCGAGCCAAGTACATCGGCCGCGCAGTCAGTTACCCAGCGCAGAAATCAGCAAACGTGCGGAACCTGGCACGTGCCCGTGACGCGGCAGAGCCCAGCCTGGCCGGCCGGGATCCGGCTCACAGGCAGGCGTGCGCAGGACCCGGTGGTCGCCGGCACCGGGCCCCGCGTGCTTGCGCGCTCGTGAGCGCAGCCTCAGAAGTAGTGCCGCCGGCCGCCCACGGCGTGCCCGAGAATGCCGAGCAGCGCCAGGATCAGGCCGACGACGAGGATGACGCCGCCGATCGTGGTGAGGATGGCGATCTTTACGATGAGGCCGACGATCAGCAGGATGAGGCCGAGGATAATCATGAGATCTCCCGAAACGCAGTGGCAGGACATGCGGTGGCCGCTGCCGTCAGGAGGAGCGGCCCCGCGCTTCCGGCGGAGGCGGCTCGTTGACGAGCATCGACGTTTGAACAGCCGCGTGATTCTGGGCGGCTCGTGATGACACCGGGAACTTTCCCGGGCCGCCGGGCTTAAACATCGGCCGGGACGGCCATTTACCGTCGATGCGATTGCGCGGCGCCGGAGCGATAGCTGCCTGGCCTATCGTGCGGACTGGCCTGCGGCATCTCGCACGATCTCGGCGCACACCGCGGACAGCTTGCGCCGCTGGGATCGCGCCTGGGCCCGGAGCTGCTGGTATGCCGTATGCGGCGAAATGCCGTCACGGCCGATCAGCACGCCTTTCGCCTGCTCGATGATGGCCCGCGAATTCAGCGCGGTCTGCAGCTGGGCGGCCAGCTCGGAGTTCTCCTGGCCGTGCATCATGCTGGCAATCAGCAGCGCCGCCAGATCGGTGAAGGCCAGCAGCGCCAGTTCTCCCTCGGCCGACCAGGGGTGCGTCTTCTCCGACAGCACCGCCACCACCCCGACCGCGTCCTGGTTGTAGGGCAGCGGGCTGGCCAGCACGGCGCGCACCCCCTGCTCGACCGCCGCCGCGCAGAACAGCGGCCACCGGTCGTCCTCAGCCAGATCCTCGACGCCGACCAGCTCCTTGTCGTCGAAGGCGGTAACGCACGGGCCCTCGTGGTGGCGGATCTGCAGCTCCTCCAGATGCCGCATCCGGCCGTCGGACACCGCCACGTTGCGCAGCTGGTGGTCGGTGTCGGCCAGCATCAGGCCGGCCCCGTCCACGTCGAAGATCGCGTGAGTGGTCCGCACGATCTCGTGCATGGCGTCTTCGACCTGCATCTCGCCAAACCGCAGCCGGCCAAGCTCGGTCAGCGCATGGCGCACGTCGTGCAGGGACACTGTCATCGGTTCGGCACTGTCATCAGCTCGGTCCTCACCTGCGGTCGCCGGAGGCAGGCGCCGCGATCCGGCCGCTTCGGCCAGGACACGGCGCCTCCTGCACTCTAGTGATTCACCGGCGGTCAGCGGGAGCCAGCCGGGAAGCCAGGCCCGGCATGCTGGACGGCGATCTGCCCGGCGATGTCCGCGACGAGAGCGCGCAGCCCGGCCGGGTGCAGCACCTCGGCCTCACCGCCCAGGGCCAGCACGTCGAGCGCGGCGGCGGCCGGCTCATCAAGGGGCATCCAGGCCTCGATCCAGCCGTCCTGCCCGGGCACGGGTGGTGAATGCCGCCTGGTCCTGGTCAGGGCCGGCCGAGCAGCGCCGCCAGCCTCCGGCCGTCCGGCGAGACGCGCAGCCGGGCGCGCTGGGCCGGGAGTCGCTGGGCCGGGGACCGCTGCTGGCCGGGCCGCCGGGCATCCGGCTGCCGGGTCTGGCGTCCGGCCGCGGCGCCCGGACGCCGCCTCCCGGCGGCGGGCAGGTCGCTGCGGAACCCCTCGAGCAGCGTGAATCCCCCCTGGCAGCCGCGGCTGGCATAGACGGGGACGCCCGCCGCACTGAGCGCCTCGATGTCGCGCAGCACGGTCCGCTGAGAAACCTCGAGTTCCGCCGCCAGCTGGCCGGCGGTCATCCGGCCCCGGGCCTGGAGCAGGCCGAGCAGCCCGACGAGCCTGCTGGCGCGCATGACCCGATGCTAGCCGCAATTACGACACAAGATGTCAGGTATCAGCTGCCATAATCACCGGACGCAGGCGAAGGGAGATTGCCGATGAGCGCCGATGTCACGGCCGGGACCGGATCGGGGACGGCCGCCGACCCGTGGGTACTGACCACGCCGCCGGGCAAGTCGCAGTTCGAGGCGTGGCGCGACGAGGGCGGCACGCCGCCTGCCCTCGTGGTCCGGGTCGGCACCACCGAGCTGCGCTACTGGCTGCGCTGCATCGAGGACCTGCACGCGATGCTGGCCGAGCGGGGCGACTGGGTGCCGCTGGGCAACGCGGACGAGGGCAAGCCGGCCGCCGAGGGCACGGTCGAGGCCTGGGGCCGCTCGCCCGCCAACCCCGTCGGCGGCTGGTACGGCCTGAAGAAGGGGCTGCGGGGCCGGTTTGGCAACTACGTGCCGCCGGTACTCGAGATGCTCGGCCTGGCCGAGGTGGAGCACAATGCTCGCAACAACCGGATGTGCGCCCGCTGATCAGCCGTCGTGACCGGCCCCCGCGGCGGGAGCCGGACCGGGGCACGCCGCCCGCCGGGCGGCCCGGCAGTGGCGGAGGGAGCCGGCAATGTGCAGGCTATTCGGGCTGACCGCGGGCACAGCGCGGGTCAGCGCTACGTTCTGGCTGATCGACGCGCCCGACTCGATGTCAGCGCAGAGCCGGCGCAATCCCGACGGCAGCGGCATCGGGGTCTTCGACCCGGCCGGGCACCCGGTCCTGAACAAGCAGCCCGAGCCCGCGTTCAGCGATTCCGCCTTCAGCCGCGAGGCCAGGTCGCTCCGATCGGCCACGTTCATCTCGCACGTCCGCTTCGCCACCGCGGGCGGCCGCACCGACGCCAACACGCACCCGTTCGCGATGGCCGGCCGGATCATGGCCCACAACGGCGGGTTCGGCGAGCTGGCTCAGCTAGAGACCCGGCTCGGCAGCTACCGCGACCTGGTGCTCGGCGACACCGACTCCGAGCGCTACTTCGCGCTGATCACCCAGCAGGCCGATGCTCACGGCGGTGATGTCGGCGCCGGCCTAGCGGCCGCCGCGCGCTGGATCGGGGCCCGGCTGCCCGTGTCGTCGCTGAATGCGATCGTCACCACGCCCGACGGGCTGTGGGCGCTGCGCTACCCCGGTCAGCACGCCCTGCACGTGATCGAGCGGCAGGCTGGCGCCAGCGGCACCGGCGGCCGCCCGGGCCAGCCCGGCGGCCTGCACGTGCACAGCTCCATGTCATCGGTGCATGCCCCTGACCTGCAGGACGTGCCGACCGTGGTGATCGCCTCAGAGGAGCTGGACGGGGAAAGCGGCTGGCGGATGCTGGTGCCCGGCGAGCTGGTGCATGTGCGGCCGGACCTGACCGTCGAGTCCGCCATCGAGATCGCCGAGCCGCCGGCCCGGCTGGTCCCGCTGCCGCCGGGCAGCCCGAACATCGATACCTGAGCCGCCAGCGGTTCGCCCGGGCCCCGGTGGTGGGAGACGCCGCGATGCCGCAGGTCAAGCCGCTCGGCCCGGACGTCTACACCAGCCGCTGAGCGGGCGGCTGGTCCTGAGCGGGCCGGCAGTCCGCCATCCGCGCTGAGGCCGGCGGCGGCCCGCGTGTTCCCCCGTGCGCCGATACTGGGAGGATCCGGTTCAGCGTGCGGGTTAGGAGACGACGATGACCGCCACCCCGATCTCGGCGGAGATCAGCCAGTACTGGGACGAGGACGCCGCCACCTACGACGACTCGCCGTCGCACGCGCCGCGGCGGCCGCACGAGCGGGCCGCCTGGGCCGCCGCGGTGCGGCGGCTGCTTCCCGCGCCGCCGGCCCGGGTGCTCGACGCGGGCGCCGGCACCGGTTTCCTGTCCCTGATGCTGGCCGGCCAGGGCTACCGGGTCACCGCGGTGGATCTGTCCGCCGGGATGCTCAGAGTGCTGCGAGCCAAGGCCGAGCGGCTCGGCCTGGACGTGACGATCGTGCACCGCGACGCCGCCGATCCGCCGCCGGACGGTTTCGACGCGGTAGTGGAGCGGCACCTGCTGTGGACGCTGCCCGACCTCAGCGCCGCGCTGGCCGCCTGGCGGGCAGCCGCCCCGGCCGGGCGGCTGGTGCTGCTGGAGGGCAGCTGGGGCCGGGCCACCGGCCTGGAGGCGGCCCGGGCCGGCGCCCGAGCGCTGGCCCGGCGATTTCAGCCGCCCCAGCCCGATCATCATGCGCCTTACAGCGACCGGCTGATCAGCGCCCTGCCGCACAGCGGAGGGCTGTCCCCCGGCGAGGTGGTGGCGGCGGTCGAGGCCAGCGGCTGGGGACCGGCCCGGCTGGAGCGGCTGCGGGACGTGGAATGGGCGGCCGCTGAGGGCCGCGGCCTGCTCGCCGAGCTGCTCGGCGCGCACCCGCAGTGGGCGGTCACCGCCGGAGCCTGACCCGCCGCCTGCCTCATCATCGGGACGGATCGGGGTCCGTCAGCGGGAAAATCCGCCGCGATCATGGCCGGCCGGGTCAGCCGGGCCGGGGCCATGGCCGGGCCGGGTCAGCCGGGCCAGCTGGCCGACGAACTGGCGGACGAACCGGGCCGGGTCCGGCCAGGGGAAGCCGGGCAGCGCGGTGCGCAGGGTCACGGTGCCGTGCAGGGCGACCCACACCGCGGTAGCGTCGGCCATGAGGTCGGTGCTGGCGGACACGCCAGCCCGGACGCAGTCCTCGATGCCCTGGACCAGCAGGGCGAAGGATTCGGCCCCGAACTCCAGCACCCGGCGGCCATCCGGGCCGAAGGTCACCGGCTTGCAGTAATCCCCGGCCGCCGGGCGCCGGGCGAACAGGACCGTATACCGGGCCGGGTGCGCGAGCCCGAAGTCCGCGTACGCCTCGCAGCCGCCCACCAGCCGCCCGGCCGGATCCGGGCCGGCGGCATCCATCCCCCGCGCGATGACCTCGGTCAGCTCATCGAAGACCCGCGCCACTACGGCGGCCAGGATCGCCTCCCGGTCCGGGAAGTGCGCGTAGATCGAGGGAGCGGCGATGCCGACCTCGCGGGCGACAGCGCGCAGCGTGACCGCCTCCTGAGAGCCCTCCCGCTCGATCAGGGCCAGCGCCCCGGACACGATGTCCTGCGTCAGCCGGGCGCCCTGGCCGCGCGCGTTGCGCTGCCGGGGAGGCCCGGCGGAAGCCACTGATTTCACCCCTTCACTTTACAACTGTTAGCTCCTCCGTCTATGCTTACAAGCGTAAGTAAACGAGCGTAAGCAATCATCTGTTAGGAGCCGGCATGAGCCAGACCGCAAGCACCCGGCCGGCCGCCGTGCCGGGCGGCCTGCCCGACGCCCGGTGGCCGGCCAGGCCACCCGCGGCGGCGGCAGATCCTGATCGTCCTGTGCCTGAGCCTGCTCGTCACCGTCATCGACAACACGATCCTCAACACCGCGCTGCCGACCCTGGCCCGGGTGCTGCAGGCCGGCACCAGCTCGCTGCAGTGGATCACCGACTCCTACACGCTGTGCTTCGCGGCGCTGCTGGTGCCGGCGGGCGCGCTCGGCGACCGGTACGGCCGGCGGCGCTCGCTGCTGGCCGGGCTGGCCGTTTTCGCGGTAGGCAGCACCGTGGCGGCGTTCGCCACTGGCACCGGGATGCTGATCGGCGCCCGGGTAGTGATGGGCCTGGGCGCGGCGTTCGTGATGCCGGCCACCTTGTCGATACTCAACGCGGTCTTCCCCCCGGCTGAGCGCGCGCAGGCGATCGCGGCCTGGTCGGCGGTAGCCGGCGTCGGGATCGTGATCGGGCCCACGCTCGGCGGCCTGCTGCTGGCCCACTTCTGGTGGGGCAGCGTGTTCCTGATCAACGTGCCGCTGGTCGCGCTGGCGCTGGCCGGCGTGGCGCTCGCGGTGCCCGAGACCGCCGAGCCCGGCGGGCACCGGCTCGACATCCTCGGCGCCGTGCTGGTGGCCGGCGCGCTGCTCGCCGGCGTGGACGCCATCATCGAGGCACCCAGCCGCGGCTGGGCCGCCCCGGTCACCATCGCCGAGGCCGCGGCCGGACTGGCCGGACTGGCCGTGTTCGCCTGGTGGGAGCTGCGCACCCGGCACCCGCTGATCGACCTGCGGGTGTTCGCGGTGCGGGCGTTCTCAGCCGCCGCCGCGTCCGTCACCGTGATCTTCTTCGTCCTGTTCGGCAGCCTGTTCTTGCTCACTCAGTACCTGCAGCTGGTGCACGGCTACAGCCCGCTGTCCGCCGGGCTGCGCGCGCTGCCGTTCGCCGCGGCCATGGGCGTGCTGTCCCCGCTGTCACCGGCCCTGGCCGGGCGGCTCGGCAGCCGGGTCGTGATCCCGGCCGGCCTGGCGCTGATGGGCGCCGGCCTGCTGGACCTGTCCGCTGCGCAGGTGCACACGGCCTACCTGCCGCTGGCCATTGCCATCGCCATCATGGGCGCGGGCATGGGCCTGGTCATGGCGCCGGCCAGCAACACCATCATGGCCACAGTGCCTGCGCACCAGGCCGGCGCGGGCAGCGCCGTCAACGACACGGTCCGGGAGGTCGGCGGCGCGCTCGGTGTCGCGGTGGTGGGCAGCCTGGCGGCCGCCGTCTACCGGTCCCACCTGTCCGCCGCGCTGACCGCGGCGCACGTGCCGGAGCGGATCACCCACCTGGCGGCCGGCTCGATCGCGGCCGCCGACGCCATCGGCCGGCCCGGCGGCGGTACGGCCGGCCGCGCCCTGCTGGGCGCCGCGCATGCCGCTTTCGTCACCTCGATGGCCGACGGAATGCGGCTCGCCGCGGCGGTCGCGCTGGCCGCCGCGGCCGGCGCGGTGCTCGCGCTGCGGCCGGGCCGCCGGGGCGCGGCCGAGAAGCCGGCCGGGCCCGCCGAGCCCGGCGGTAACCATCCCGGGCCTGCCGGCCGAGCTGGCAGCCGCTCCCGGCCCGGCCCGCTGACCGGCCAGGCCGGAATCGCCACCCAGGACTTTCGCCGCCTGTTCAGCTGAGATGACCTCAGCTACTGAAATGAACTCAGCTACGCGAAGGGGTGCCCGTCATGCCGCAGATTTATCCCGGCCGCTACACCGCCGAGATCGACGGCGAGATCGTCGTCTTCCTTATCGGGATGCGGATCAACAAGCCGCTCAGGGTCCGCGCCTGGCTGCCGGTTTTCCTGGCCATGCCCAGAATGCTGACATCGCTGCTGCGCGATCCCGATTCCGGCCTGCTGGGGGCGCGCAGCTACCTGGGACCGCACCCGCTGGTCGTGCAGTACTGGCGGTCCTTCGACGACCTGAACCGGTTCGCCCGCGACGGCCGCGCGTCGCACCTGGCCGCGTGGCGCAAGTTCAACCAGGTCGTCGGCGCCTCCGGCGACGTCGGCATCTGGCACGAGACCTACCTGGTGCCGGCCAGCTCCGCCGAATGCATCTACGCCAACATGCCGGTCTTCGGGCTGGCCGCCGCCACCCGGCACGTCCCGGTCGGGACCGGTCGCCAGACGGCCGCGGCCCGGGTCGGCGCCACCGCCGCGGACGAGCCTGCGATGCCGCCGCCGGCCTGACCGGCCGGCCGTCCCGTCCCGCGCCGGTCCCGCGGCGAGCCGGCCGCCCGGGCGCGCCGCGGCCCGGGCGGCCACGGGTGCCCCGGGATGGGGGGCGCCGCAGTGCACCCGCCCGGCGGCCTCGGGCCAGCTCCGCCCGCCGCGGTCAGCTGCGGCGGCGAGTTATGCGGCCGGGCTGGCCGCGGAGCGGGTCGCCCGGGGCCGCACCGAGCCGGGTGCGGTGATGCCACGCTAGCTGCAGCAGCGCGGCGCCCGCCGCCTGCACCGGCTCCCCGCCGCCGCCGTACCTGGTGACCGCGGCCGCGGTGAACGGAATCAGCGCCGAGCCGTCCTGCGTCACCAGCCGCCCCTCCGCGTTCTGGCTCGCGAGCACGCCGAAGGCGGCGTCGAAGACGCCGGCGTCGAGCACTGCCACAGTGAGGATGTCGGTGGCCAGCGTCAGCGGATCTACCCCGACGCCCAGGCAGCAGACGCTGACCTGCCCCGCCAACCGGGCCGCGGTCAGCTGCCGGTAGAACGGCCAGGCGTCGTAATCGAGCGCGCCGCCGCAGGTCTCGTAGGCCTCGGGCGCGCCGAGCAGTTCCTCGGCGAACTCGCGTGTCATGCACCGCCACAGATCCAGGTCCGCCGTGACCGCGGCGGCCGCATCGGTGACCGGCTGGAAGATTCCGGCCGGCGTGACCTGGAACAGCCCGGCGGCGTGCTCTACCTTGGCCGGGTCGCGCCAGTGCAGCACGAACGAGGCGCCGCCGGCCTCCCGGCGCAGGGTAAGCGTGGAGATCGCGGCAATAGCCGGGCGGGCGCCGAGGTCGCACGGGTCGCCCAGGCCGGCCCGCATCGGCAGATCCGCCAGCGCGACCGAGCCGGGCGAGCGCAGCCAGGCGGCGGCCAGCTCATGGGCCACTGCATGGCCGAGGCTCACGCCGTCGAAGTAGCGCCCGGCCGCGAACCTCAGCTCCGGCGGCTCCGCCAGCCTGGCCCCGACCAGCCGGTAGCAGGCGCGGTTGTCGAACACCGCCGGGGGGTCCAGGCCCGCGATCGCCGCCGCGTAGCTGGCGTACCGGCTGCCGTCCTGGCGGGCGGGCAGCAGCTGACCGGGCGCGGGCCGCTGCCCGCCGCCGGGCGGCGGCGGGCTGACCCAGCGCAGCGGGAGAGGCCGGCCAGGTCCACTGGCGCGGCCGGTATCCAGTCCGCCCGGGCCAGCAGGGGCGCCGGGCCGAACCGGGCCAGGCCCGGGTACAGCCCGGCTGCCGCCGCGGTCAGACCGGGGCGGCTGCGGGTGATGGCCCGGCGCACGCCGAGCCAGTGCGCGAGCGCATCCCCACCGGCCAGCTCGCATCAGGCACAGCGGGGGCACCTCGCTGCTCGGGTCGGCGGCCGGTGATCCGCCACTCTACCGGGCCGCCAGGCCGGCCAGGCACCCGCCGCCGGGACCGGCGGATTTGCCGATTCTCGCTGATAACGAGCACGCCATGACTCAAGATGGTGCAGTCTCGGCACTGAAGGCAGCGCCAGCTTCGTGCTCCGGGGGAGGGCGGGATCTCGGCAGGACCCATGGCGGGAGTGACCAGATGAGCGTGTCCAGCGCGGCAGGCCGCCGCCGGGGCCGCGGCTGCTCGGCTGCGTTAACCGGGCAGTAGCCGACCGTGAACAGCGGAATGCCGGCCGCGGAGCTCACCGTGGCATATCAGGACGGCCCGGCCTGGCCGGTGCGGTCGGGCGCGGTCCCCGTCCTGGCCGACGGCTTCAGCTCCCGGCCCGAGACGGCGCCGGCCCTCGGCGCGTCGCTGGTGCCCGGTACCGTCGTGGCGCTGGTGCCGGCCCGCCCGGCCGGAGCGCCGGGGCCGGACTGGCTGCGGGCATCCGGCAAGACCCAGCTCGCCGCCGCCTACGCGGAATCGCTGTGGCAGGCCCGCAGCGTGGACCTGCTGGTGTGGATCACGGCGACGAGCCGCGCCTCGGTGCTGTCGGGCTACGCCGCCGCCGCGGCGGTCACCATGAGCACCGGTCCCGCCGACGGCGCCGAGTCGGTCGCCACCCGCTTTCTCAGCTGGCTCGGCGAAACCGGCCGGCCATGGCTGGTGGTGCTCGACGACCTGTCCGGCTCGGCCGGGGTAGGCGGCCTGTGGCCGGCCGGCCGGCCGGCCGGGTGCTGGTCGACCACGGCGGACGCCATGGCCGTGCCCGCCCAGACGCTGACCCTGCCGGTCGGGCCGTTCAGCTCGCGGGAGGCGCTGAGCTACCTGCTGGGCCGCCTTACCGCGGACCCGGATCAGCGGCTCGGCGCGATCGACCTGGTGCAGGACCTGGGCTGCGAGCCGGCCGCACTGGCTCAGGCCAGCGCGGTGATCGCTACCTCCACGCTGTCGTGCCGCGACTACCGGGACTATTACGCCCGCAGGCGGGAGCAGCTGACGCAGCCGGGCGGCCTCCCGCCGGCTGCCGCGGTGACCTGGACATTCTCCTTTGAGCAGGCCGATCAGCTGTCGCCGGACGGATCGGCTCGGTCGCTGCTGGCGCTGGCCGCGCTGCTGGACGGCCATGACATCCCGGCCGCCGTGCTGGCCAGCCCCGCCGCCTGCAGGTACCTTGACGGCGAGGGCGGCGGCCCGGCCGCCGCCGGGCGCGCCCGCGCGGCGCTGGCCGCGCTGGAGCGGACCGGCCTGCTGACCATCGGCCCGGCCGCGGCGCCCGCGGTCCGGCTCAGCCCTGTGCTGCAGGAGGCGCTGCGGGCCGTGATGCCCGAGGATATGCTGACCGCCGCGATCAGCGCGGCGGCGGACGCGCTGACGGAGTCCTGGCCGGACGCGCAGCCGCAGGGCGGGCTGGCCGCCAGCCTGCGGTCGTGCGCGACCGCCCTGCAGCGGGTCGCGGCGGACCGGCTGTGGTCCGGCGGCTGCCATCCGGTGCTGGTGCAGACCGGGCGCAGCCTGGATGGTGCGCGGCTGACCGGCCCGGCTGTCTCGTTCTGGCGTGACCTGGCCACCACCGGCGACCGGCTGCTCGGAGCCGGCCATCCGGACACGCTGCTGGCCGGCCAGCACCTGGCCGGCGCCTACCTGGCCGCCGGGCATCCGGCCGACTCGGTTCCCTGGTTCCAGTGGGTGCTGGACAGCCAGATCCATAAGCTCGGCCAGGATCACCACTCGGTGATCGAGGCCCGCCGCCGCCTGGGCCACGCGCTGATCGCCGCGGGCCAGATCCAGGATGCCATCGCCGTCCTGAACCGGGCCGTCGGCGACTACGAGCACCTGTGCGGTCCCGGCCATCTCGACACGCTCGGCGCGCGGGACGAGCTGGCCGCCGCGCATCTGGCGACGGGCCAGCACCCCGAGGCGATCACCCTGTACCGGCGCACGCTCGCCGAGCGGGAGCGGATCCAGGGCGCGCAGCACCCGCAGACCATGACCACGCGCCAGTGCCTGGCCGACTCCTACCACGCAGGCGGCCGCGGCAAGGACGCGGTGTCGGCCTACAAGCGCGTGCTCGCTGACCGCGAGCGCGCGCTCGGGCCCGACCATCCGGACACGCTCAAGACCCGCAGCAATCTCGGCGCCGCTTTTCATTCCGCCGGGAAGATGACCTCCGCCGTGCAGGCCTTCGAGCAGGCTCAGGCCGGCTACGAGCGCGTCATGGGAGCCGGCCACCCTGACTCCCTGCACTCAAGCGCCCGGCTGGCGCAGGCCTACTACCAGGCGGGCCGGCTCGGTGACGCCAGGACAGTGCTGCGCGAGACGATCGAGCGCTGCGACCGGACCCTGCCGCCCGATGACCCCCTGCGCCGGCAGCTGCGGAGCATGCTGGCCAGCGTCGGGAATTAGCGGGCCGCGCGGCAGGCAGAATTAGCGATTCTCGCAGAGGATAGGTAGCCATGACCGAAGATGGTGCAGTCTCAGGCACTGCAGGCGGCCCAGCTTCCTTCCGCGGCCGAGGAAAGGAGCTGGTGCGGGACCGATCCGGGAGCGATGAGATGGCATCTCCAGCCTGGCGGCCCGCCAGCGCTACGGCGACCGGGCCCGGTAGCCGAGAGCGGCCGCCGTCGTGACCAGCGAAGTACCCCTGATCTCGTCACGGTCAGATGACCCGTTGCGGCGGGATGGTGTTCCGGGCCTGGCTGACGCTTTCATTCCCCGGCCCGATACCGCGCCCGGCCTGCTGGCCTCGCTCGCTCCAGGCGCGGCGGTGGCTCTGGTGCCAGTCCGGGCCGCCGGGGCAGGCGGGCCGGACTGGCTCAGGGCGTCTGGCAAGACCCAGCTCGCGATAGCCGCCGCGGACGCACTGCGGCGAGCCCGCAGTGTGGATCAGGTGGTATGGATAACCGCCACGAGCCGTCGCTCGGTCCTGTCCGGCTACGCGGCGGCGGCGGCAACCGCCATGGGCGCAGAGGTCACCGACAGCGCCGAATCGGTAGCCGCTCGCTTTGTGAGCTGGCTCGGCCAGACTGACCGACCGTGGCTGGTGGTGCTGGATGACCTATCCGGGGCAGCAGATATGGATGGCCTGTGGCCAGGCAGGCGAGCTGGCCGCATTCTGGTCACAACCTGCGATCCAGAAAGCCTGCCCGGTGACGCGGAAGTCCTGCCGGTAGGACCGTTCAGCCCGCGCGAGGCCCTGACCTACCTGATGGGCAGCCTGAACGCGGATCCTGATCAGCGGTTCGGAGCTGTCGACCTCGTCGGCGCGCTGACATGCGAGCCACTCGCCCTGGTTCAGGCCAGCGCGGTCATCGCCAGCTCGTCGCTATCCTGCCGGGACTACTGGGACTACTTCGTGCGCCGCCGCGAGCATATGACCGAGGCTCCTTCCGGACCGCCGCCCGCGGCCGCGGTTACCTGGACCTTCTCGTTCGAGCAGGCAGATCACCTGGTGCCGGACGGGTCCGCCCAGTCCCTGCTGGCGCTGACTGCGCTGCTGGACGGCCATGGCATTCCGGGCCCGGTCCTCACCTCCGCGGCAGCGTGCGAGTACCTGGCTGGCGACAGCGGCGGACCAGCGATCGACCCGGACCGGGCGGCCGGCGCGCTGGGCGCCCTGAAGCAGGCCGGCCTGCTGGCTATCGATGCGGCCGTCACTCCGCCGATGGTCCGGATGAGCCCGGTGCTGCAGGCCGTGCTGCAGGCCGCGATTCCGGGGAAACTGCGCCAGCAGGCCGCCAGATCGGCGGCGGATGCGCTGCTCGAGGCATGGCTGCCCGGCGAGTCACCCGCGTGGCTCGCGGAAAGCTTCCGGGCGTGCACGGCGAGCCTTCAGCAGACAGCGGGCGATCTGCTGTGGGCCGACGGCTGCCATCCGGTACTGATCAGGGCAGGCCAGAGCCGGGACAGCGCTCGCCTGACCGACCCGGCCGTGGCGTACTGGCGGGAACTTACTACCACGAGCGACCGGCTGCTCGGCGCTGGCCATCCGGATACGCTGGCGGCCGGGCGGCTGCTCGCCGATGCGTACCTCGCGGCCGGGCGCGCGGCCGACGCTGTTCCCTGGTTCGAGTGGCTACGGGACAGCAAGATTCATATGCTCGGCTCCGATCACCGCGAAGTGATTGAGGCCTGCTGCCTCCTCGGCCACTCTCTGGTCGCAGCGGGCCAGTGCCAGCAGGCGATCAGCGTGCTCAGGCGGGCAGTCGAGGACTCGGAGCGGATCGCCGTGAACGATCCCGGACACGGGTTCGGCCGAGAGCATCCGGACGCCCTCACGGCGCGGGCCAGCCTCGCCAGCGCTTACCGGGCTGCGGACCGCACCGAGGACGCGATCGGCGAATACGAACGGGTCCTGGCCGGCCAGGGGCGGGTCCTCGGACAGGACCATCCGGACACGCTCGCCACCCTTGGCATGCTGGCCTTCGCCTACCGCACCGCAGGCCGGACCCGGCGGGCGATTTCCGCCTACGAGCGCGGGCTAGCTGGCCGCGAGCGGACCCAGGGCAACGATCACCCCGATACGCTCACCGCTCGCGCAAACCTCGCCTCCGCGTATCACACGGCCCGCCGCCCGAAAGATGCAATCCGCGAGTACGAACGGACGCTGGCCGATCGTGAGCGGCTCCAGGGCCGCAGTCATCCGGAAACACTGACCGCTCGCGCAAACCTCGCATCCGCCTATCACTCGGCCCGTCGGGTAGCGGATGCCATCCCGCTTTACGAGCGGATTGTCGCCGACTTCGAGCGGGTCATGGGCCCGGACCATCCGGACACGCTCATCTCGCTGAGCAACCTCGCGCACGCCTACCACACTGCCGGACGGCTGGCTGAATCCGTCACGCTTTTCCAGCGCGCCCTTGGCGATTGCGAGCGGGCGCTGGGCCCGGATCACCCGCTGACCACCGCGATGCGAGAGAACGCCGAGGCCGCCACGCAGGCATGAGCACCACGATGCAGCGGAGGGGTCACTCGACCGGGATCTCGGCGTTGATCATCCCCATTGATAAGGCACACCACGAAGATCCCGGTGCGGGTGCTGAACCAGGTCGCGCCGCCCGGGTCGCCGAGTGCGGCCCCCAGCGGCTGGAACAGCTCGACGGACAGGATGTTGCCGTAGATCGTGGCCCACAGCCACAAGATGAACCACCACCCGGTGGCGGCCAGCACGAAGCCGAACCCGCTGCCGAGGATCCGGGTCTGCCAGACGTAGTCACCGCCGGCCCGCGGGATCGTGACGATCAGCCCCGTGTAGGCGATCACCAGGAACGAGACCCACACCGCCGAGATGAGGATCGAGGTGAGCAGCTGGCCCTTCGGGATGAACGACTGGAACGAGAACTCGTAGATGCCCAGGGTGATCACGTTGGTCGCCAGGCAGGCGCAGATCATCGAATCCCGGACCGACCAGCCGCGGACCAGCCCGGTGGCCTTGCGCAGGAAGAGTGTGGGCGTCTCGCTGCCGCTGACCGCTCCGGCCGCCATTTTGCCTCCAGTCATGAACTCCAGATGGGACCGGACAGGGGCCAGGTACCGGAGGTCCGTCAGCCGGGCCGTGCTCAGCGCTCATGGCAGGCCGGCCGGCCAGCCGCCGGCCGGCCTGCCATGCTGGCCGAATCCGCCCGCCACGGCGGTAACCGCAGCGAGTCCCGGGCGCGTCTATCCCATGGAGGGGATTTGCTCGCTGGCCAGTTGCCATCGTCCAGCAGTCGGAAGGCCGCCGGGCCAGCGGTCCATGCTGGTGCTACCTTCGTGGAGCGGCTATGAGCCAAGCCCTGGTCGGGCCGGGTCTTCTCCTGCTTGTGAGCATTATGATCGGCTGGCTTGTGCTCTCCATAGTCGTGATCGTCCGCACGCCGTCGTCCTCGCCTTCTCCCCCGGTCTCGGAGGAGGCGCCCCGGCCCGCGGTGCCGGCCGGAGATCACGCGATCGTTCCGCCCGTGACTGCGCCGCTGCCCCGCGGCGTTCGGCCGGCGCCGCAGCACGTGCACCATGCGCAGCGGGCCCCGCGGCCCGACGCGGGCTTTACCTCCGCGACAAATCAGTACCTCGCCCGGCACCGGCGGGAAAGCCAGGCTGGCGGACCGCCCTGGCCCTCGGCGCTCAAGCCTCCCGGAATTCCCTGACCGTGCCAGCAGCACGGGCAGCGGGTGCTGGATCACCAGGTCAGGCGGGCCGCGCCGCGACGAACCGGATGCGGGCCGTCCCGGTGGCGGCAGGCTGCGGCCGGGCCTCGAAGCCAGCCGCGGCCAGCAAGCTGAGCCACGCCGCGCAGCTGAACGCGCCCAGCCGATGCGACTCGCGCACCACCTCGGTACGGCCGTCGGCGGCGCGCAGCACGAACTCGTAGTCGGTCTGGATCCAGCTGTCGCCGGGGTCGGGATCGGAGGCCCAGGCACGGAAGCTGGCCTGGCGCCCGGCCGGATCGCTGCCGCCGCCCGCGCCGGGGCCCGGGCGGAACGTCTCGGCGGTGTGGTCGGGCACGAACACCGCGATGCCGCCGGGACGGCAGTGCGCGTACGCGGTCGCGATCGCCGCACGCAGGTCCGGCTCGCTGGTCATGTAGTCGACGGCGTCGTGCACCAGCACGACGTCGAACGTCCGCCCGAGCCGGACCGTGCGCATGTCGCCCTGCAGATGCGCGCACTCCGGGTTGAGCCTGCGGGACACCGCCAGCATCTGCGGCGAGTGGTCGACCAGCGTCATGGCCATGTCTGCCTTCAGGTGCACCGCGATATGGCCGCCGCCGCTGCCCAGGTCCAGCGCCTGCGCGATGCCGGTCCGCCCTGCGCCGGCTCCGCTGGCAGCCAGCACCGCTGCCAGCTCGGCCGCCTCCGCCTGGTATTCCGCCGGCGGCGAGATCAGCGGCCACCACGGCGCCAGATCCTGGTACAGCCGGCAGGACACCTGGTCAGTCCCGGCTGCGCAGCTCGTGGTAGCGGGCCAGGGATTCCGAGCGCTCCCGGGCGTGATCGACGATCGGCTCGGGATACCCCTCAGGCGCGCCCTCCGGCCGCGACCACGGCTGGTGGATCTGGTTCGCGCTCAGGCCGGCCAGCTCGGGCACCCAGCGGCGGACGTAGGTGCCGTCCGGGTCGAACCTGGCGCCCTGGGAGACGGGGTTGAAGATCCGGAAGTACGGCGCCGCGTCGGTGCCGGTGCCCGCCGTCCACTGCCAGCCGTGCTGGTTGCTGGCCAGGTCAGCGTCGACCAGGTGCATCATGAAATGCCGGGCCCCCCTGAGCCACTCGATATGCAGGTCCTTGACCAGGAAGGACGCGACGATCATCCGCACCCGGTTGTGCATCCAGCCCTCGGCGAGCAGCTGGCGCATCCCGGCATCGACGATCGGGTAGCCGGTCCGCCCCGCGGCCCAGGCCTCGAACGCCTCGTCCGCGGACTTGCCGCCCGCGTAGGGCATCTTCGCCATCGCGGGCTGGAAGTACTCGCGGGCGCTTTGCGGCCAGAAGTGCAACACAGCCGCGTAGAACTCGCGCCAGGCGAGCTCCTTGCGGTAGGTCAGGTCAGCCGGCCCGAGATCGGCCAGCAGCGTGCGCGGGTGGATCGAGCCGTACTTGAGGTAGGGCGATAGCCGCGAGGTGCGATCCAGGTCGGGCCGGTCCCGCTCCTGGCCGTACCCGGCCAGGTGGAAGCGCCGGAACCGGCACCAGGAGGCCCGGGCGGCCGTCTCACCCGCCTCCGGCAGGGTCAGGCCTGCCGGCAGCCGGGGATCGCGCGGTACCGGCGTGCCGTCCAGCCGCTGCCAGCTGACCGCCGGCGGGGAGCTGGCGGGCGGCCGCCAGCCGTGCGCCGACCAGGACCGGTAGAACGCGGAGAACACCTTGAACGGCGCTCCGTCGTCCTTGGTGATGCGGCCGGGCGCCACCGCGTAGGGCGATCCGGTGCGCACCAGCGGGGTGCCGCCGAGCGCCTTCTCGACGCGCCCGTCCCGGGCAGCGCCGTAGGGACCGAAGTCGGCGGAGATGTGCACCGCCTCCGCGCCGCACTCGCGGGCCACCTCGGGCACGACGTTCTCCGGCTGGCCCCGCCGGACGGTGAGCCCGCCGCCCGCCTCGCGCAACTGCTCGTCCAGCGCGCGCAGGGTCCGGTACAAGAATGCGATGCGCGGCGCGCCCGACGGCCCGCGCAGGGCGTCGTCCAGCACGAACAAGGCCACCACCGGGCCCTGGCCGGCGGCGGCCAGCAGGGCCGGATGATCGCCGAGGCGCAGGTCGCGCCGGAACCACATGACGGCTGCGGACATGGCCGGTCCCTACCCCCGAAGCGACGGCGCAGTCACGCCGCCGTCAGCTCCGGCATGCTGCGCTCATGAACGCCGGCCATCCGGCTACCCGGAGGTCCCGGGCCGCCCGCAGGGCTCTACAGCGCCTTCAGCAGGGCCTTCATCCACGGCCCCAGGTCGGCGGGGGTCCGCGCCGAGATCAGGTTGCCGTCAACCACGGTGGCCTCGTCTTCCCAGTCGACGCCGGCGTTCACCATGTCATCGCGGATGGCCGACACGCTGGTCGCCCGGCGGCCCTTGAGTATGCGCGCGGAGATGGGCACCCAGCCGGCGTGGCAGATGAAGGCAATCGGCTTGCCGGCCTCGTCGAAGTCCCGGACCAGGCCCAGTACCGCCTCGGAGCGGCGCAGGTGGTCGGGCGCATAGCCGCCGGGGATGACCAGCGCGTCGAAGTCGCCCGCGGCGACCTGATCGGCGGTAGTGTCCACAGGCACCGGGCCGTGGCCCTTCTTGCCGGTCACCGGCCGGTCGGTCAGGCCCGCGACGGTCACGGCTATGTCTTCCTCGGCCAGCCGGTACAGCGGGTACAGCAGCTCCATGTCCTCGAACATGTCAGCGGCCAGCAGCAGCACGCGGGGATGACTTTGCGCCATGGGCCTACTGTACGCCTCCGGCCCGGCCCGCCCCGGCGCCCGCGGCAGGCTCAGTCAGCCGGCTCGTCCGGGCCGCCGGACGGGGCCGGCTCCACGGCCTGACCGTGCTTCCGCGGTTTCGCCGCCACCTCGGGTTCCGCTGCCCCGGCTAGCTCCTCGCCCTCGGCGGCGCCCCCGTCCGGCGCCTGAGCCCGGTGGTTGGGCGAAGCGCCCTGCTTGGCCGAGGGCGTGTACTTATCGATATAGGTGAGACCGGTCAGCATCATGATCTCGTACATGATCTGGTCGGCGATGGCCCGCAGCACCAGCTGGTTGGCCGGGCCGAGGGTGTACCGCTCGAACGAGAGCGGCTTGCCGAACCGGACGCTGACCTGGGACGGAACCGGCCAGGACCGGCCGCCCGGCATGGCCTGGTGGGTTCCGGTGATCCCGACGGGCACGACCGGCACCCCGGCCTTGAGCGCGATCCGGCCGATTCCGGTCTTCCCCCGGTAGAGCCGGCCGTCCGGCGTCCGGCTGCCCTCAGGGAACAGCACCACGCACCACTTCTGGGCCAGCAGCCGTTCCATCCGGTCCATGGACTTCCGGCTGGCGGCGCGCCGTTCCATCGGAACCGCGCCCATCGCCATCGAGACGAAGGTGCCGAGCACCTTCCTGGTGAAGAAGTAATCGGTGGCCGCGGCGACGACCGTCCGGCGGCGCAGATCCGGCGGCAGGCTCATCAGCAGCAGCGGAGTATCCATGTGGCTGGAGTGGTTCGGGGCGAGCAGGAACGGGGGCTCGACCTCCAGCAGGTTGTCCAGGCCGGAAACTTCCGGATGCACGTAGTGGTTGATGATAGGCCGGAAGACCCCGTTGAGGACCACGCCCCTGACTACGCGCGCGCTAGCCCCCTGAGCCGGCATCCGCCTGCCGCTGCGCTTCACTGGCCCCTCCTGAGCTGGCTGCCGGACGGCTCAATGTACCAAGATGGGCCGGAAGGTCAGCCGGACGGCAGCGGCCGGGTCAGATATCCGTTGTCGGCATACCAGCGCAGCGTCCTGTCGATGGTGTGCGTCACCGGGGTGTAGCGCAGGCCCAGCTCCCGTTCCGCCCGCGACCCGTCGTAGTCGTGGCCGTGCAGCATCGTCCTGATCATCTCCCGGCACACCGGCGGCTGCCGCCGGACGGCCTTCGCGCCGCCCTCCACCACGGTCGCCGCCGCCAGCGCGGCGCCTCCCGGCAGCCACCGCACCGGGTGCTCGATGCCTGTCACCTTCGTGACCATGCCGATCAGCTCCCGGGTCGAGAAGGTACCGCCGTTGAGGACGTAGCGCTGCCCGGCCGCCCCCCGCTCGCGCGCCAGCAGGTGCCCGGCGGCGCAGTCGGCGATGTCCAGGAAGCTGATCTTCGTGTCGACCAGGAAGCGCAGCCGGCCGTTGACGTACTGCAGCAGCAGCCGGGCGGTGCCGTGCAGCCGGCCCGGGCCCTGCACGGACGACGGGCTGACGCACACCACATCCACCCCGGCGCTGGCTGCCTCGGCCAGGACCCGCTCCTCGGCGAGATATTTGGATCGCTCGTATGCCGATAGGAACCAGCCGCGGTGCGCCGAGCTCTCGTCCCCGACCGATCCGCGGGCCTCGCCGAGGGCCGCCGCGGACGAGGTGTAGACCACTCGCCCGACCCCGGCGCGGGCGGCGGCGGCGATCACGTTCACCGAGCCGCCGACGTTGGCCCGCATCATCGGGCCGGGATCAGGCAGGCAGAACGCGTTCACCCCTGCGGCGTGGTACACGACCCCGCAGCCGTCCATGGCCCGGTCCAGGCTGGCGGGATCAAGCACGTCGCCGGCTGCCGTCGGCACCCCGCGGCCGCGCAGCGTCTCGGCTCCCGGGCCTGGCCGGGCCAGCGCCCGCACCGGCCGCCCGTCGGCGATCAGCTGGCTGAGCACCGCGCCGCCGACAAATCCGGTCGCCCCGGTGACCAGCGCAGGGCCGGCCTTGTCCGCCGGGCCGCCGGGCGCCGCGGCGGTCACCGGCGGCCGATCCCGAGCACGGAGGAGAACCGGCCGAAGTAGTCAGCCGCCGACAGCACGGTGATGACGGCCGCGGCCGCCATCATCCACTGGTCCAGGTAGAACGGCCCGAGCCGGTGCGGGTACCGCAGCATGGCCGCCGCGATGGCCGCGCACTGAGCGGCGAACTTCAGCTTCCCCCAGATGGACGGCCGGATGAAGGCGCCGTCGCCGGCCGCGACTGCCTTCAGCCCGAGGACCGCGATCTCCCGGCAGATGATGACGATGGCCGCCCACGCCGAGGCGCGGTCCACGGCGACCAGGGCGATGAGTGCCCCCGCCACCAGTAGCTTGTCAGCGATGGTGTCCAGGAAGCCGCCGAGCTCGGTGACGATCTGCCATCGTCTGGCCAGGAAACCGTCCAGGAAATCGGTCGCCGCTGCCACCGCGAACACCAGCGCGGCCACGGCGTAGGCGTAGCCGGCCGCGGGACCGGCCAGCACGAGGGCGGCCACCGGCACGGTCAGGATCACCCGCAGCAGGCTGATGCCGTTGAGCAGCCGCGAGGACCGTAGCGTGCTCATGGCGGAGCCGTCATGCGTCATGGCCCCTCAGCATGGCACATCGCCGCCATGCCGCTCGCGCACAAGATCACGGACCGCGGCGGCGGACGGCAGCCGGACCGCCTGCGCGGCCAGCTCCCTGGCCGCCTCCATGTGCACGGCCCGGACGGCCTGCTTGACCGCGGGCACCGAGCGGGCGCTGACCGACAGCTCCCGGACGCCGAGCCCGAGCAGCACCGGAACGGCCAGCGGGTCGGCGGCGACCTCGCCGCAGACCCCGGTCCACCGGCCTGCCGCCGCGCCGGCCGCGGCGGCCTGCCCGATCAGGGCCAGCACGGCCGGATGCAGGGCGTCGGCGAGGCCCGCGACCGCGGCCGCGGCGCGGTCGGCGGCCAGTGTGTACTGCGCGAGATCGTTGGTGCCGACGGAGAAGAAGCTGACCGAGCCGGCCAGGGCCGCCGCGGCCAGCGCCGCGGACGGCACCTCGACCATGATCCCGACGTCCGGCGCGGCGGCCCCGGCCTGGCTGGCTGCGGCCTGCGCCACCAGCGCGAGCGCGGCGTCCAGCTCGGCTGCGGTCGCCACCATCGGGAACATGAGCTTCACCGGGTAGTCGGCGGCAACTCGCTGCACGGCCCGGATCTGCGGCAGCAGCAGGTCGGGGCGGGCCAGGCCCAGCCGGATGCCGCGCTGCCCGAGCGCCGGGTTCGGCTCGGGGTCACGCGGCAGGTAGGCCAGCGGCTTGTCGGCCCCCACGTCCAGCGTCCGGATGATCAGCGGGCGCCCGGCGAGGATCTGCGCGATCTCGCGGTACACGGCCTCCTGCTCATCCTCGGTGGGCATGGCGGCCGAGCCGAGGAAGACGAATTCCGTCCTGAGCAAGCCGATCCCGTCCGCTCCGGCCGCGACCGCCAGCCGGGCGTCCTGCACCGACCCGGCGTTCGCGGCCACCTCGACGACGGTACCGTCCCCGGTATGGGCGGGCCCGGCCGCCCGCTGCCGGGCCCGCCCGGCGGCGGCCCGGCGGCGGCCCGCGTTCTGCGCCACGGCCGCCACGGCGTCCGGGGGCGGTGCCACCAAGGCGGTTCCGCGCTCACCGTCGAGGAGCAAGGGCGTGCCCTCGGGCACGGCGAGCAGCGCGGGCCCGAGGCCGACCACCGCGGGGATGCCCAGCGCCCGGGCCAGGATCGCGGCGTGCGCGGTCGGGCCGCCGCTTGCCGTGGCGATCCCGCTCACGACGGCGGGATCCAGGCCGGCGGTCTGGGCCGGCGTGAGATCGTCCGCGATCAGGACGCCGGGCCCGAGGACCGCGGCGCGGGGAGTCCCGAGCAGGTGACCGAGCACCTGGTCGCGGACGCTCTCCAGGTCAGCCGCCCGCGCCCGCTGGTATTCATCGACCAGGCCCCGCCAGGCCGTCAGCACGCAGGCCACCGCGCTGTCCCAGGCGTCGGCCGCGTTCCGCCCCTCGCCGATCAGCCGCCGGGCCGGCTCCAGCAGCGCCTCGTCCTGCAGGAACAGCAGGTGGGCATCGAAGATAGCGGAGTCGTAGCTACCGCCCGTGCGGCCGGCCACGGAGTCCCTGGCCGCGGCGTTCTCCCGCTGGGTCGCGGTGATCGCGCCGTCAAGCCGGGTCAGCTCGCCCGCCGGGGCGGCCGCGGCCTTCCTGGGCACCTGCGGGGCCTGCTGGGTCAGATGCCGGGCGGGGCCGGCCGCCTGGCCGGCCGAGGCAGCCAGGCCGGCCAGCAGCGTCCCCGGGACGGGCGGTCCGGCGGGCCGCGGGCCCGGCACCGCCGGGACCGCCGACGGCGCCCCGGCCTGTGCGGCCGGCGCGGGCTGCGCGGCCGGCGGCTCACCGAAGTCATCGGCGGCCAGCGCGCGCAGCGCCTCGACCGCCGCCGCCGCCTGCGGCCCGCTCGCCCGCACCAGGATCTCGTGGCCCTGGCGGACTCCCAGCGTGGCCACGCCGTTAAGGCTGCGCGCACTGGCCGGCCCGGCGTGCCCGGTCAGGTTCTCGGCTGTCACGTCGGCGTCGAACCGGGCGGCGGTCTGCACCAGCCGGGCCGCCGGGCGGGCGTGCAGCCCGAGGGGGTTGCGCACGACAATGCGGGCCTCGGCCTGCGGCGGGGCGGCCGGCCCGGCGGGGGCGCCGGGCTGCGCCGGCGGTGGCGGCGGCCCGGGCTGCCCGGGCTCGGCCAGCGCGGCGGTCTTGCCCGCCAGGCCGCCCCGCGCCTCCTGTGCCACCTGCGCCAGCGGCTGCCCGAGCCGGGCCGCCACCGCCGCGGCGACGGCGCCCTCGGCTAGCGGCGCCTCGCACAGCAGCACCCGGGAGCGGCGTTCGTCCGGCAGCAGGTCCAGCGCCATCTCGGCGGAGAGCACCGCGCTGCCCAGGTCCATCAAGATCAGCACACCGTCCTCGCTCCACGCCTCGTCCACCGCGCGGAGCACCAGCGCGGCGTCGGTGCCGAGCGGGCTGTCCGGCAGGTCCATGCCGCCGGCCGCGGCGATGGCGACATCGGGTCCCGACATCTGCCGCGCCAGCTCGATTACGCCGCCAGCCAGCCGGGCGCTGTGCGACACGATCACGATCCCCACCATGGCTGCCCCTATCGCGGTGCCGAGCGGTGGTTCCGGGCGCCCGGGTCAGCCGAGTCCGTACGCCCGGTAGAGAACCTCCACCGGATGCACGCTGGACGTGCCGGTGGCGTGCGCGATCTGCCACCGGCACGTCTCACTGTCGCATACCGCGCTATCGGGGGCGAGCTCGGCGATGTCGGTGAACAGGCCCGCTCCGACCTGCATCGCGATGTCGTATTTCTCCTGCTTGATGCCGTAGGTCCCGGCGATGCCGCAGCAGGTCCGGTCCAGCTCGGCGACCTTCAGCCCGGGGACCAGCGCCAGCAGGTCCAGGGCGGGCTTGCCGATCCCGTGCCCCTGCTGCTGGCACGGGGCGTGGTAGGTCACGGTCTGCGGCACCGGCCGGAAGTCGGTGCGGAGCTGGCCGCTGGCGTGCAGGTCGGCGAGGAACTCGCAGATGTCGTAGGTGTGCTCGCTCACCACCCGCAGGTCGTCGTCGGCCACGCCGAGAATCTCGATGGCCTCGCGCTTGAGCATCAGGCCGCAGCTGGTCGAGGTGGCCACGATCGGCAGGCCCAGCCGGGCGTAGGGGGCCAGCCTGCCCGCCAGCCGCCGTACGTAGGACCGCGCGGTGCCGAAGATCCCGTTCGACTGCAGTGGCAGTCCGCAGCAGCCCTGCCGCGGCACCAGCACGCGGAACCCGTTGTGCTCCAGCACCGCCACCGTCTTCTCGCCCAGGTCCGGCTGGAAGTAGTTGGTGCTGCAGCCGTGAAAATAGATGATCTTCCTGCCGGTCGCCGGGCGGCGGTGCCGCCGGGCCCAGCCCTGGAAGGTGCGCCCGGCGAACTTCGGCATCGGGGCCCGGCGGTGGATGCGCAGGGCCTTCTCCATCAGCAGCCGGATGGCGGGATTGGACAGCGCGAGGTTGGCCAGCGGGGCCACCGGCGTGGCCAGCGCGCCCTCCACCGACGGCCGGGCCAGCAGGTGATCGCGCAGCGGGACGCCGCGTTCCTGCTTGAGAGCGGCCCGGGCGCGGGAGTTGATCTCGGCGATGTGCACGCCCTGCGGGCAGACCAGGGTGCAGATGCCGCATCCGGAGCAGTAGTCGAGCGAGGAGTCAGCGGACGGCCCCGGGGTGCGGAAGCGCTCGGCCTGCGGGCCGACGTACTTCGGCCCGGGAAACAGCGGGGTCGCGGCCGAGACCGGGCACGCCGACTCGCAGATCGTGCATTTCACGCAGTGATCGAGTGATCCGCGGATCAGGACCGGCTCGGGCTCGCCCGTCATCTGGCCAACTCCTCCAGGATCGCGCCCGCCGCCAGGTACCCGGTGGACAGGCTGATGCCGTCGCCTGACTTCTCCCGCCAGGGCCGTGCCCCGCCGAGCACGGCTCCGGCCGCGTACGCGTTCTCGTACACCGGCTCGCCGCCCGGCCCGACCGGCCGCATCCGCTCGTCGGTCCGCAGCCCGGCCCGGTTCATCGGGTGCTCATCCAGGTAACGGGGCAGGAACAACGGCGTCCCGGCGGCCGGCGCGCCCCACACCGGCAGCCGGAGGATGGTCTCGGCCAGGGTGCCGCCGAGGCTGGCGGAGATCCCGCCCGAGGCCAGCCCGCCTGAGGCCAGCACCACCCACCGGGCCGGCCGGACTTCCTCGCGGGCCGCGGCACGGACCCGGACGCCGGACAGCCGGCCGTCGCGGGCCTCGCCGCCGGTCACCTGCGCACCGAGCACGAGCCAGCCGCCGGCCTGGCGCAGCCGGCGCCCAAGCGCGGTGGCCAGCCGCAGGCCGGGCACCGACGGCGGGATCGTCGGGATCTCGAACACCGGCCGCCCGGCCGCCTCGGCCAGCTCCGCCCGCACCTCGCGCACCTTATCCAGGCCGAGCACCGCGGGCAGGCCGACGGCGTCCTCATCGGCCAGCGCCGCGCGCAGCTCGGCCGCCACCGCCCGGCGGAAGCCCGGCTCCTCGAATCGCCGCGCGAGCGCCACCGGGGTCAGGTCGGCCTCGCTGGCCGGCGGGGTCAGCATCAGCGGCCTGGCCTCGATCCCGGCCCCGGCCCGCAGGTTGTCGGCCACCAGCGCCGGATAGAAGTCCTTCAGCACGGCGAATCCGGCCACGGCCACCCGCCGGGCCGATCGCAGATCCCCGGCGGCCATCGTCTCCGGCACCACCGCGCTCGGCCGGGCCGCCCCGAGCGCGGTCGGCAGCAGCATGTTGGACTCGGCATCCCCCACGTAAGCCAGGTCACCGAGCCGCTCCTTGAACCAGGCCACGCTGGCGGCCAGCAAGCGGGCGGGGACGTGCGCGTACGGGTGCTCAGGGTGCTCCGCCACGAAGCCGGCCAGCGCCTGCGCCGGGCTGGCCACCCGGGCCGGGGCGTATCCGAGGATGTCGATGGTCGCCGGGGCCAGCCGGATCGAGCCGTTGCCCTTGGCGATCGTCACCACCTTCAGCCCGGCCTCGGCGAGCCGGATTGCGGCCACCAGGCCAGCCAGCCCGGCGCCCACCACGATCACGTCGGCGCCTGGCGGCCGCGGGCCGCCGGTCACAGCCGGGCCTGCCCGGCCGTGTCCCCGGGCGGCTGGCCGGCGTCCTGCGCAGGCTCCGGCAGGTGCTCCACGTCCAGGATTCCCTGGAAGATCCAGTCATCCAGCCACGCCTGACGCAGCTGGTCGCCGTACAGCAGCGGCTGCACGCCCCGCCAGCGCTCGGACAGGAAATCCAGCAGCGCCCGGTTGGCCTGCCCGGCCGACAGGTGCATCTGCTGGTGCAGGATGCCGGTCGCCCGGAAGATGCAAAAGCCGCCCTGGCACGGCCCCATGGCCAGCCGGAGAATCCGGCGGACGTCGTCCAGGTTCACCGTCTGGCGCTGGGTCATGGCCTCTTCGAGCCGGGAGCGCTGGATCAGCTCGCACTCGCAGATCAGCTGGTCATCGTGCAGCGTCCGCTCCCGCTTGGCCAGCCGGGAGCCGATCCAGTAGAAGCGGCCCTCGGCTGAGTCGGGCAGCGGCTCCAGCGCGGTCCGGCACGGCCGCTGCGCGCCGAGCAGCGCCGCGGCGGCGTCCACGGCGTCCTGCGCCATCAGCCGGAAGGTGCAGAACTTCCCGCCGGTGATGGTCAGGAACCGGTCCACGCCGTCCCGGGAGGCATGATCGAGCACGGCATGGGCCCTGGTCACGTCCCTGCTCTCGGCCGGCAGGCTGTCCTGGAACAGCGGCCGGGAACCGGACCAGACGCGCAGCATCCGCCCCTGCCCGAAGCCCGGCACCAGGGCCTCGCCCGACTCGATCATCTGCTCGACCTCGTCCGCGGGTATCGAGTTGTCGTCCGGATCCTCGACCCGCGAGTCGGTGGTGCCGATGACGCTGACCGTCCGGATGGGCACCAGGATGTCGCCGTCGGCGGCCCGCTCGCACCGGTTGATCACGGTGTGCACGAGGCGGTGGTTGGCCGCCACCATGATTCCCTTGCCGGGCAGGACGGTGACCTTGCAGCCGGCCATCTCGGCCAGCTGGCCGGCCCAGGCGCCCGCGGCGTTGATGACCACCTCGGCGCGGATCTCGGCCTCCAGCCCGGACGGCGCCCGCACCCGCGCCCCGGTAACCCGCGTCCCGTCCATGATCACGTCGATGACCTGGTGATAGGGCAGGATCCTGGCGCCGTGCCCGGCCGCCGACCGCGCGCAGGTCCAGACCGTCTTCCAGGCGTCGACGGTGGCGTCGGGGACGAGGAAGGCCCGCGAGATCCGGGGGTTGAGCCGCGGCTCACGCGCCAGCGCCGCGGCGACGCCGATCTCCTCGGCCGGCACGCCGGTATCCGCGCAGCCCCGGGCGAAGTGGTCGGCGAATCCGGGGTCGTCGAGCGGCGTGGTGACGAACAGGCCGCCGGTGTCCTCGATGCAGTCGGCAGCGATCCGCCGCAGCACGACGTTTTCCGCGTAGCACTCCTGCGCGGCCTTGGGGTCGTGCACCACGTACCGGCCGCCGGAGTGCAGCAGGCCGTGGAACCGGCCCGTGGTCCCGGTCGCGAGGTCGGAGCGCTCGACCAAGATGGTGGAGAAGCCCCGCATGGCGGCGTCCCTGGCCACCCCGGCGCCGGTGGCGCCGCCGCCGATCACCAGGATCTCGCATTCGGCGGGGCCGGCCAGGCTGTCGGCGGCCCAGCGCGCGGGCAGCTCGTTCGCGGTCATAGCACCGTCACCATCAGCAGAGTCTCCATTCCCCGATCCGGCCGCATTCCCGATCCGGCCGCTCAGCCAGATTTTAGATCCGGCCGGTCAGGCGGCGGCCAGGCCCATGCGGCCGGGCGGGACCCGGCCGCATGCCGCCCGGCGGCCTACTCGACCCAGTCGAAGGTCTTGGTGACTGCCTTCTTCCACATCGCGTACTCACGATCGCGCTTGGCCGCATCCATGCTGGGATCCCACTGCTTGTCTTTGCCCCAGTTCTCCCGCAGGTCCTCCACCTCGCCCCAGAACCCCACGGCCAGGCCAGCCGCGTACGCGGCGCCGAGCGCCGTGGTCTCCGCCACCGTCGGCCGGATCACCGGGACATCCAGGATGTCGGCCTGGAATTGCATCAGCAGGTCGTTGACCACCATTCCGCCGTCGACCTTCAGCGAGGTCAGCTCTACCCCGGAGTCGGCGTTCATGGCGTCAACCACCTCCTTGCTCTGCCAGGCGGTCGCCTCCAGCGCCGCCCTGGCCATGTGCCCGGCTGTGACGAAACGGGTCAGGCCGCAGATGGCCCCGCGCGCATCGCTGCGCCAGTACGGGGCGAACAGGCCGGAGAAGGCCGGCACGAAGTAGACCCCGCCGTTGTCCTCGACCGACTGGGCCAGCGACTCCACCTCGGCCGAGGAGCTGATCATCTTGAGGTTGTCGCGCAGCCACTGGACCAGTGCCCCGGTGATGGCGATCGACCCCTCCAGCATGTACGTGGCCGCCTGGTCGCCGATCTTGTACGCGAGCCCGGTGATCAGGCCGCTCTTGGACGGCACCGGCTTGGTGCCCGTGTTCAGCACCAGGAAGTTGCCGGTGCCATAGGTGTTCTTGGCCTCGCCGACCGAGAAGCAGGTCTGGCCGAACAGCGCAGCCTGCTGGTCACCCAGGTCACCGGCCACCGGGATGCCGGCCAGGGTGCCGGTGGCCTCGCCGTAGACCTGGCTGGAGGGCCGGATCTCCGGCAGCATGCTCCTGGGGATGCCCAGGGTGGACATGATTCCCTCGTCCCACTCCAGCGTGCGCAGGTCCATCATCAACGTGCGGCTGGCGTTGGTGACGTCGGTGATGAAGGCGCCGCCGTTCGGGCCGCCGGTCAGGTTCCAGATGCACCAGGTGTCGATGTTGCCGAACGCCAGCTCGCCGGCCTCCGCGCGCTGGCGGGCCCCCTCGACGTTGTCCAGCAGCCACTTGATCTTGGGGCCGGAGAAGTAGGTGGCGATCGGCAGCCCGGTGGCGGCCCGGAACCGGTCCTGGCCGCCATCCGCGGCGAGCTCGCTGCAGATGGTGTCGGTGCGCGTGTCCTGCCAGACGACCGCGTTGTGGATCGGCTCGCCGGTTGACTTGTCCCAGACGACCGCGGTCTCGCGCTGGTTGGTGATCCCGACCGCGGCGAGGTCGCTGGCCGCCAGGCCCGCCTTGTTCAGCGCCTCCGCGATCACTTCCTGGGTGCGCTCCCATATCTCCTTGGCGTTGTGCTCGACCCAGCCCGGCCGCGGGAAGATCTGCTCGTGCTCGCGCTGGTCGATGGCCTTCACCTGGCCGTGATGATCGAAGATCATGAAGCGGGTAGAGGTGGTGCCCTGGTCCAGCGCACCCACGTAATCGGCCATTGTGGCTCTCCCTAGCTGTGATTCCTGCTGTGTCTGGTCGGCAGGCCTGCGGCCTGCTAGTTGGCGAATGTGTCGGCCGCGGCCGTGACCAGCAGCCAGGACGAGGTGGCGCCGGGGTCCTGGTGCCCGGCGCTGCGCTCGCCCAGGTAGCTGGCCCGGCCCTTGCGGGCTACCAGCGGGATGGTGGCCTTCATGCCGTCCTGCGCGGCGCCGGCCGACCGGCGCAGGGCGTCCGGCAGGCTCACGTCCTCCCCGAGCGCCGCGTTGAGCGCGTCCAGCGCCGGGCTGAGGGCGTCCAGCATGGTCTTGTCCCCGAGCTCCGCCTTGCCGCGCCGCCGCACTCCGGCCATTCCGGCGGCCAGCGCGGCGGCCCAGTCGGCCGCCGTCAGCTCGGCCTTGCCCGCAGTTGCCGTCCCCATCTGCAGGAACATGGTCCCGTAGAGCGGCCCGCTGGCGCCTCCCACGGTGGAGATCAGTGTCATGCCGACGGTTTTCAGCAGCGCGCCCACGTCCGGATCGCTGACCGCGTCCAGCTTGCCCAGGACGGCCTGCATGCCACGGTTCATGTTGATCCCGTGGTCGGCATCGCCGATCGCCGAGTCGAGCTCGGTCAGGTAGTCCCTGTTCTCCGCGATGGCCTGGGCGAAGGCCGCGACCCAGCTCCGCACCTGGCGGAACGATACCGGCACCCGGCTTCACCACCGCAAGCCGGGCGTGTCGACCGGCGCGTCCCACAGCTGGGTGAGCTCGTCATCGAGCCTGAGCAGGGTGATCGAGCAGCCTTGCATCTCCAGCGAGGTGATGTACGGGCCGATGAGGTTCCTGCTGATCTCGATGCCGTGCCCGGAGAGGAACCGGTGCAGCTCGTTATAGAGGATGTAGAGCTCGATCAGCGGCGTGCCGCCCATCGAGTTGACGAAGGCCAGCACCGTGTCCCCGGACGCGAACGGCAGGTCGGCCACGATCGGCCCGGCCAGCATCTCGACCACCTCGCGCGCGGGCGCCAGTACCTTGCGCTCCCGGCCGGGCTCGCCGTGGATCCCGATGCCGATCTCCATCTCGGCCGGGCCGAGCTCGAAGGTCGGCTTGCCCGCCGCGGGCACGGTGCAGGATGTGAGCGCCATTCCCATGCTGCGCGCGTTCGCGTTGACCTTGCGGCACAGCGCGGCGACCTCGCCCAGGGACTGCCGGCGCTCCGCGGCGGCCCCGCAGATCTTCTCGGCCAGCACCGTCGCGCCGACGCCCCGGCGGCCGGCCGTGTACAGGCTGTCTTGCACCGCCACGTCATCGTCGATGACGACGGCCTCGACGTTGGTGTCCTCCGCCCCGGCCAGCTCGGCGGCCATCTCGAAGTTCATCACGTCGCCGGTGTAGTTCTTCACGATGTGCAGGACGCCCGCCCCGCCGTCCACCGCCTTCGTCGCGGCCAGCATCTGATCGGGTGTCGGCGAGGTGAACACCTCGCCCGGGCAGGCCGCGTCCAGCATGCCGGGGCCGACGAAGCCGCCGTGCATGGGCTCGTGCCCCGAGCCGCCGCCGGAGACCAGGCCGACCTTCCCGGTCACCGGGGCGTCAGCCCTGACGATGTAATCCGGATCGGTCATGACCCGCAGCCGGTCACCGTGCGCGGCGGCCATGCCCGCCAGCGCCTCCCTGACGACGTCAGCGGGATCGTTGATGAGCTTTTTCATCAGCTTCAGCTTTCTCCGATGTCCTGCCGCGGTTCCCGCGGCCCGGCCGGCGTAAGGGCCGGCCGGAGGGCCGCCAGGGCTCGAGCAGCCCTGGCCCCCCATCCGGGTGATCTGGGTACGGGATCAGTCGCCGGTGCTCGGCTCGGCGGTCGGCCGGGCCGGCCCGGCCTCGCCCACCGGGACCTCCGCGCGCGGATGCAGCCTGGCGTGCAGCACGTCGCCGATGAAGAAGTCGTAGACGAGCACGCCGATGATGCCGCCGACCAGCGGCCCGACGATCGGTATCCAGAAGTAGTCGCTGAAGTGGAAGCCGGGCGCACTGTAACTGCCCGGAAGGGCGACTTTCCCCCATCCTGCGATATACGCGAACAGGCGCGGGCCGAAGTCGCGCGCGGGGTTGATGGCGTAGCCGGCGTTGGCGCCGTAGGACATGCCGATGGCCGCCACCGCGAGGCCGACGATGAGCGGCGTCATGTTGGACTCAGGCGCCGTGTTCCGCACGTCAGTGATCGCCACGACGAATATCAGCAGGAACGCGGTGCCGACGATCTGGTCCAGCAGCGGTCCCCACGCCGATCCGGCGAAGTACTTGGCCGGGAACGTGGCGAAGATCGAGTACGTGGCCAGCGCGCTGCCCGAGCTCTTGGGCGTCTTGGCCGCCAGGTCGAACGCGTTGATCGCGTTGTGGTAGACCCAGAACACCAGGGCGGCCGCGACGAACGCCCCGGCCAGCTGGGCCAGCATGTAGGGCCCGACCCTGCCCCAGGCGAACTTCCGCCGGACGGCCAGGGCCAGCGTCACCGCCGGATTGAGGTGCGCCCCGGTGACGCCGCCGGCCACCCAGATGCCCATGGCCACGGCCATCGCCCATCCCCAGGTGATCAGCAGCCAGTCGCCGGCCGCCAGGAAGATCGTGGTGGGCGTCTGGGTGCGCCCCGAGCCGGGCAGCGCGGCCACGGCCATCGCCACTACGCCGTCCCCGAACGCGAGCAGGACGAAGGTTCCGAGGAACTCGGCCATCATCTCGCCGTACAGCCCGCCTATTCGCCCGATTCGGCGTCCTTCACCCCGCAAAGGCGTGATATCGGCCATCTACCGCCCTCCTCGTCAATGGGTGCTGTCGCCTGGCGGGGCTCACGGGCACCGGCGGATGCACGCAGCGTCACCTTCCGTGACTAGATAACTCCGTACTCGCAGATCCCCCGGGCCCCACTGGGTAACAAAATGATCCGTACTTAACTCGTACGCCTCAGCAGGACCCTAGGTCAAGGACCGGCTTAGTCCCGACCTGGATCGTCACCGGAGCCGGGACGCCGGCGGCTCCCCGCGCAGCCGGCCGATGGCCGCCATTACCTCGTCGGTCGCCCGCCGCGCGCCGGCTGCGTCCGGTGCGTCCCCGCCCGCCCCGCCGAGCACGACGGGCGGGCCGAACCTGATCCGCACCGGCAACGGGCGGGGCAGCCTGGCCCCGCGCGGGAAAGCCCGGTCGGTGCCGCTGATGCCCGCGGGGATCACCGGCACGCCGGCCTCCAGCGCGATGCGCGCCACCCCGGTCTTGCCGCGCCGGAGCCGGCCGTCGGGAGACCGGGTGCCCTCAGGGAAGATGCCGACCAGGTGGCCCGCCCGCACGGCCGCGACTCCCGCGGACACGGTGTCACCGCCGCCGCCCGGCTCGCCGGCGGTGACCGGGATGACGCCGACGCCGCGCAGGAACCAGCCGAGGTAGGGCTTGTCGATGTACTTGGCCTTGGCCAGGAACATCACCCGCCGCCCGGGCACGACCAGCGGCAGCAGCAGCGGGTCGAGGAAGGACACGTGGTTGGCGGCCACGACGGCGCCGCCCGCGGCGGGGATGTTGTCCGTCCCCTCGGTCCGCGGCCGGAACAGCAGCCGCAGCAGCGGGCCGAGCAGCACGAACTTCAGCAGCGTCCAGAACAGCGGTGACCCGTCTGCCGCCCGCCGTGGCTGCGCCATCGCCGGTTACCTCCTGCCGCCGGGGCCGTCTGCTCGCCGCGCCTTGCCGCCGGGACCGGTGACCTGCGCCCAGGGTAGACCGTTACCGGGGCGGCCCAGGTGTGGGCGGCGCGCACCCGGGTAGCCGGTTTCCGTGACGGTACTAGCGGATGTGAAGGCAAGGCTCTCGGGTGCGGCCCGTGCGGAGGGGACCCGCTATTCCGGCGGCGAGGACCGGCCGCTGCGCGGGTACGCGATGACGATGGGCGCGTATGCGGGCCTGGTCGGCGCGATCGCCGGGGTGATCAAGGCCGCCGGGATCGAGGTGCCGGACGGGCTGAGGCCGGCCGACATCGGGCTGAGCGCGGTGGCCACGCACAAGCTGAGCAGGCTGCTCACCCGGGATCCGGTGACCAGCCCGCTGCGCGCGCCGTTCACCTCCTACCAAGGCACCGCGGGTCCCGCCGAGCTGGCCGAGGAGGTGCGGGGCAGCGGCGCCCGCAAGACGGTCGGCGAACTGGTGACCTGCCCGTTCTGCGCCGGTGTCTGGATCGCGACCGGGCTGACGGCCGGACTGATCTGCGCGCCGCGGACCACCCGGCTGGCGGCCGGCACGCTGACCGCACTGGCCGGCGCGGATCTGCTGCAGTACGCGCACACCCTGCTGGACAAGGCGGCGGACTGATCCCTCCCGCGTGACCTGGCGTCAGGCCAGGCCGGCCATCATCGCGCCACCTGCGACTTCCAGCCGCATCTGTACGTGGGCACGTCCTCGTGGCTGACCTGTCATGTCCCGTTCAACAAGACGGACCTGCTGCATAACATCGCCGCGCTGCCCGCGCCGATACCCGGCCGGTATCTGGTGGCCAATGAGCAGGAGACGGCCAGCGCGGCGCTGAGCTCCCGCGCGACCGGGTGCTGTCCGGCGGCGGTACCCCGCCGGTCGGCTACCGCGAGCTGGACGAGATGGCCGCGGCCGCGCCCCCCGGGCAGCAACGGGGTGATCTTCACGCCGTGGCGGTACGGCGAGCGGACGCCGGTCGAGGACCGGCTGCTGCGCGGCGGGTTCCACAACCTGTCCCTGTCGGTCACCCGCCCCGACCTGGTCCGGGCCGTGTTCGAGGGGGTGGCGCTGAACACGCGGTGGCTGCTGGCGGCGGTGGACAAGTTCGCCGGCCGGCGGCTGGACCCAATCCGGTTCATCGGCGGCGGAGCGCGGTCAGCGGTGTGGTGCCAGATCTTCGCCGACGTACTCGGCCGGACCATCGAGCAGGTCGCTGACCCGGCCAGCGCGGGCGCCCGCGGCGCCGGGATGCTGGCGGCGGTGGCGCTCGGCGAGCTGGAGTTCAGCCAGGTGCCCGACCGGGTCAAGGTCACGCGCGCCTTCGCCGGGCCCAGCTGCCAGCGACCGGTACGACCTGCTGCTGCGCGAGTTTGCCGGCTTCTACCGGCGCAACCGGCGGGCGTACGCGCGGCTGAACGGCGGCCGCGCCGCCGGCCGCGGCGGCGGAACCGGGCCGGGCTCAGGCGCCGGGATCGCCGGGATAGCCCGGGTCCCGCCGCGCGGGCTGGGTCCGGGCGGGCCGGGCCGTCAGCCGCCGGCCCACGGCAAGGACTACGGCCAGCGCGGTCGCCGCCGCCATGATCCAGAAGCCGTCGCCCGCCCACTGGACGGCGCTGGCCGCCAGCGCGGCCAGCGAGGTGTCGACGCCGCGGTCATGATAGAGCCCGGCGGTGATCGCGACGCCCAGGTACGCCAGCGCCGGGACCGGGATGATCAGGTAAACGGCCCGGGGCCGGATGGCGAGCCCGGCGAGGACGGTCCCGGCGACGACGAAGCTGCCGAGCAGGATGCCGGGCTCGCGGCCGGCTGCGACGGTGGCCAGGCCGCCGAGTACCGCGGCGCCGAGCAGCAGTACCACCCCGAGCCGCCCGACCGCGAGCCCCACCACCGCGACGGCGAATCGGGCGGCGGCCGGTGCGCTGGCCTGCGTGTCTGCCGTCGCGCGCTGGGATAGGCTGCCCGCACACCGCCGGATCGGCGCGGGTCCGCGCCATGTTCTCGAGGCTCCAGTATCGGCTCCTGAAGGTCTGCAGGTGCGGCCCGCTGCCGGAGCACGCACCAAATGCCGCCGCCATGGTACGGGTAATCCCCAGGGGGATGCGATGACCAGCCGGATGTTTACCGCCCGATGACCGGCAGCCGCAGCTCGGGATTGTGGCGGCCGCCGGAGTCCGGGCGCCCGCGGACCGGGTCGGCGGCCCGGGTCGCCTACGCGGTGGCCTGCGTTCTCGCCGCGCTGGCCCTGGCGACCAGCGGCCTGGCCTATTTCGTGGTGCGGGACGTGAACGCCATCGGCGGCTCGCACGCGATCGTCAGCGGCCCGTCGATAGGCGCGCAGAACATCCTGCTGATGGGCCTGGAATCACGCCGGGACTGGAACGGGAACGTCCTGCCGAACAGCATCCTGCGACATCTGCACGCCGGGAGCAGGCAGGGCGTCGAGTTCGAGGGCGTCGGCGGCAACGACACGAACACGCTGATCCTCATCCATATCTTCCCCGGCGGCCGGCAGGCGGTCGGCTTCTCCATTCCCCGCGACGACTGGGTGAGCTTTGCCGGCACGGCCGGGCCGCAGCAGCAGGGCAAGATCGACCAGGCTTACGGCGTCAGCATGTTCTACCAGCAGGCCAGGCTGCGCCAGCGGCAGCCGTCAATGAGCCAGGACCGGCTGGCCTTCCTCGGCAACGAGGCGGGGCGCAAGGCCGCGGTAGACACGGTGGAGAAGCTGACCGGCCAGCACGTCGACCACTTCGCCGAGGTTAACCTGGGCGGCTTCTATGAGCTGGCGAAGGTCTTCGGCGGGGTGCACGTGTGCCTGCGGCACGCCGTCCGTGACGCCAACTCCGGGGCCCACTTCCGGGCCGGCTACCAGCACCTGGATGCCGCGCAGGCGCTGGCGTTCGTCCGCCAGCGCGACGGCCTGCCCAACGGGGACCTGGACCGCACGCACCGCCAGCAGGCGTTCCTGGACTCGGTGATGCACCAGCTGAGGACCGAGGGCGTACTGAACGACCTGGGGAAGACCCGGGCGCTGCTCTCGGTGGCCAAGCGGTACGTCATCACCGACGCGGGCTGGAATCTGCTCGACTTCGCCGCCCAGATGCGGGACCTGACCAGCGGTGACCTGGTGTTCCACACGCTGCCGATCAAGGGCTACGGGCAGCTCGACAACCAGGACGTGAACCTGGTCGACACCGCGGCCATCAAGACCATCGTGCAGGCCGCGTTCACGGCGGCGCCGCCGACGGCCCCGCACGTGCAGCGGAAGAAAAAGCGCCGGGCGCACCGGGCCGCCACCGTCGACGTGCTCAACGGCGGGTCCACCGCCGGGCTGGCCCGCCATGTCTCGGCGGCATTCGCCAGGGCGGGCTACAAGGCCGGACAGGTCGGCGACACGGCCTACCGCACCGCGACCGCGGTGAGCTACGGACCCGGCGCGGCGGCCAGTGCCAGGAGGATCGCCAGCCTGTTCGGTGTCACCGCTCGCCGGCCGGGACGGTGGCGGCCTCGCACGTGCAGATCCTGCTCGGGGCGGGCGCCACGCTCCCGCAGGTCCCGGCGGTCAGCCCGGCCAGGAAGCACCCGCCGGCAGCCACCCCGGGCACCGGCCCGCAGGGCGGCGCGGTGGTCGCGGCGAACGGCATCCCGTGCGTGGACTGACCGCCGGCGGCCTGGCCGGGGGCGGTACCCGCGCCCGGCTCGGCTAGCCAGCGACCGCGTCGAGCTGGCGGTGCGCGTCCTCGTCCAGCTGGATATCGGCGACCGCGATGTTCTCCTCCAGATGCCGCACCGACGATGTGCCCGGGATCAGCAGCACGTTGGGAGCCAGGTTCAGCGCCCAGGCGAGCGCGATCTGGGCCGGTGTGCGGCCCAGCCGGGCGGCCGCGCTTTGCACATGCTCGCTGCCCAGGACCGGGTTGACCCGGGCGAAAGCCGAGCCCAGCGGGAAGAAAGAGACGAAGGCAATGCCTCGCGATGTGCACTCTTCCAGCAGCGGCATCGAGGTGCGGTCGGCCAGGTTAAGCGGGTTCTGAACGCACGCGATCGGGGTGTGCTGCAGGGCGCGCAGCAGGTGCTCGGGAGTGATGTTGCTCAGGCCGACGCCCGCGATCAGCCCGGCGTCGCGGGCCGCGATCATGGCGGCGAGCTGATCATCGAAGCGCTGGTCAAGGGCCGCGTCGTCCATCAGCCGCAGGTTGACGGCGGCGAGCTGATCCACGCCGAGGCTGCGCAGGTTGTCCTCGATGGCGCGCCGCAGCTGCCCGGGCTCGCTGTCCGGCAGCCAGCCTCCTGAGCTGTCCCGGCGGGCGCCCACCTTGCTGACCAGGACCAGTCCGGCCGGGTAGGGATGCAGGGCCGCCCTGATGAGCTCGTTGGCGACGTCCGGGCCGTAGAACTGGGCGGTATCGATGTGGTCGATGCCCAGGTCCACGGCGCGCCGCAGCACCGCGAGGGCCTCATCGCGGTCCCTGGGCGGCCCGAACACGCCAGGCCCGGGCAGCTGCATGGCGCCGAAGCCGATGCGCGCGACTGAATGACCGGCGAGCCGGAAACGTTCCATGGCCCGATTTTCAGGGAGCGCCGCAGGCGGCCTCGACGGCACCCTGGCAGGCCAGCTTGTCGGCGCGCTCGTTCTCCGGATGCCCGGCGTGGCCCTTGACCCAGAACCACTGCACCTGATGGCGGCTGGCCGCCGCATCCAGCCGCTCCCACAGGTCGGCGTTCTTGACCGGCTTCTTCTCGCGGGTCTGCCAGCCGTTGCGCTTCCAGGCCGCCAGCCACTGCGTGATCCCGCTGCGCAGGTAGACGCTGTCGGTGTGCACCTGCACGACCGAGGGCCGGGTCAGGCTCTCCAGCGCGCGGATGGCGGCCATCATCTCCATTCGGTTGTTGGTGGTAACCGCCTCGCTGCCGTAGATCTCCCTCTCGTAGCGGCCGTACCGCAAGATGGCCCCCCACCCGCCGGGGCCCGGATTTGGCGAGCACGCACCGTCGGTGAAGATCTCGACAGTGCCGCCCGCCCGGGCGGCCGCGCCGGGCCAGAGATCCGCGGTCCGTCGCGCGGAGGGTGATCTGCGGCTCATGGCGGGCAGCTTCCTCATAATGACGGCACGGTGAACGCCGTCGCCGGCGCAGTCCGGGGGAACCGGCAGTCCCGGGGACCGGCAGTCCGGGGATCTGCCGCGGTCGTATTCTCCTCGGCAGCGGCAGCGGCAGCGGCAGCGGCCGCGGCAGCGGCACCTGCACCGGGTAAGGAGGCTTCATGCCCGTTCTGGTCGGAACCTCCGGCTGGCAGTACCGAGACTGGCGCGGCGGGATGTACCCGGCGGGCGTGGCGCAGCGCCGCTGGCTGGAGCACTACGCCACCCAGTACCTGACGGTGGAGAACAACAGCAGCTTCTACCGGCTGCCCGCCGCCGAGACCTTCGCGGGCTGGCGGGAGCGCACGCCGCCCGATTTCGTGATGGCAGTGAAGGCCAGCCGGTACCTCACGCACGTCAGGAGGCTCCGTGACCCGGCAGAGCCTGTCGCCCGGTTCCTCGCCGCGGCAGGCGGCCTGGGCGTCAAGCTCGGGCCTGTCGTGCTTCAGCTGCCGCCGAGCCTCACCGCCGAGCCAGCCCTGCTCGATGCCTGCCTGCGCTGCTTTCGCACCGCGCCCGGCGGCCGCCCGCTGCGGGTGGCGGTGGAGCCGCGGCACGAGTCTTGGTGGACCGAGGAGGTCCGGCAGATCCTGACTGCCCACGACGCGGCACTGTGCTGGGCGGACCGGCTCGGCCGCCCGGTCACCCCGCTATGGCGCACCGCCGGCTGGGGATACCTGCGGCTGCATGAGGGCGCCGGCGACCCATGGCCAAGCTACGACGAGCCGGCCCTGTGGTCCTGGGCTGGCCGGCTGCGGCAGGCGTGGCCGGCCGCCGCCGACGTCTACGTCTACTTTAACAACGACCCCGGCGGAGCAGCCGTGATCAACTCGATCACGTTCGCCGCGCTGGCCCGCGATGCGGGGCTGGCCGTGACCCGCACGCCAGCGGCCGGCACAGTACCGTTCACCACTGCCATCCCGACCTGGTGAGGGGGCCTGCGGACCCGCCGCCGCGCCCGCCTGCCGCCAGCTGCGGGTCCGGCGGTTTCCCGGGCGGCGTCCTGGGCACTTCGGTTACCGCCTGCCGGACCATCGAAAGTGTGGTTGCCATGACCATGCCAGCTGTCCGTAACGCGGCCGTGCTGCTGTCGGGCGCGCTCATCCTGGGAACCGGGATGGCGGCCGCGCCCGCCGGGGCGGCGCGCGCCGGGGACCCGGCGCCAGGCGCGGCCGCGGGGCTGCGTTCTCACGCCGCCGGCGGGAGCCTGCCCGCCGCCTCGCCGGCGCACGGCACCGCCCCCGGCGGCCCCGGCAGCCAGTCATACCTGGATACCTCCCGCAAAGACTGCTTCGGCACGGCCCGGACCGCCGTCTCCAAGGTGTGGTACACCGTCGCCGGCGGCGTGCTGTCTGACGTCTACAGCCCGACGCTCGAGAACACCAACCTCGGCACGCTCCAGTTCGTCGTCACCGACGGCGCCACCTTCGCCGACCTGCAGCAGCGGGACATGACCTACACGGTCAGCGCCGCGGACCGCTCAGGCATGGCGTGCCAGGTGACGAGCACCGACGCTGCGCACGGGTTCCGGCTGATCACCGAGTACATCACCGACCCGGCGCGGGACAGTGTGGTCATGCGGACCCGGCTGGTGCCGCTGGCCGGGCACCGGCGGCCGGCCGCGGGCCTGCGGGTGTACGTCCGCTACGACGCGACCGTCGACAACACCGGCGGCGGCGGCCGCGGCAACGCGGGCGCCAACAACGCCACGATAGACCCCGCGACGACCGCCCTGGTTTCCTCCGACACCCGGGCACCGCACGGGCCGTTCGCCGCGCGGGTCACCGGAGCGCTGGCCGCCAGCAAGCCGTTCCTCGCCGAGTCGAGCGGCTTCGCCGGCACCGCGAGCGACGGCCTGCGCCAGCTCAGCACCTACCACCGGCTGGTCCGCGACTACCGGTCGGCGGCCGACGGGAACGTCGTGCAGACGGCCGAGGTCGATGCGACGGCAGGTCAGCCGTTCACCCTGGCGCTGGGCTTCGGCCGCGATGCCCGGTCGGCGATCCGCGCCGCAAGCGTCAGCGCCGCGGCTCCGTTCGGCCAGATCCTGGCTGCCTACCTGCGCGGCTGGCGGCACTACGACCGTTCCCTGCACCGGCCGCCCGCCCGGCTTCCCGGCCTGCCGGCCCGCGCCGCCGCGCGGATGCGCGCGATGTACTGGCTGTCGGCGAACGTGCTGAAGGCCGACGAGGACAAGACCTATCCGGGGGCGCTCGTGGCCTCGCCGACCGACCCGTGGGGCCAGTCGGTGCCCGCCACGACCACTCATCCGGGCTGGACCTACCGCGAGGTGTTCGCCAGGGACAGCTACGAGACGCTCACCGGCCTGCTTGCCGACGGGGACACGGCCACCGCCCGGGCGATGGTCAGGTTCCTCTACGACCGCACCCAGCAGGCCGACGGCAGCTTCCCTCGCGACTCGCTGCTCGACGGCGCCGTGGCCCCGGACACCTTCGGGCTGTACGAGATCGACGAGGACGCCTACCCGCTGCTGATGGCGTGGGAGGCGGGCTTCGCCGGCAACGTGGCCTTCTACCGGGACCACATCCGGCCCGACGCCGACTTCATCGTCGACCACGGGCCCGCCTACGGGGTTGAGCGATGGGAGGAGCATCCCGGTTACTCGCCGTCGACGATCGCGGCCGAGATCGCGGGCCTGGTGGCCGCCGCGGATCTCGCCCGGGCGGCAGGAGACCGGTCGAGGGCGGCCCTGTACCTGGCGACCGCCGATGACTACCAGCGTCACGTGAAGAAGTGGACGGTCACCAGCACCGGGCCCTACGCTGCGGGCCGCTACTTTATCCGCCTGTCGCCGGGCGGCCACCCGAACGAGCACCAGACCTACAGCCTGGGCAACGGCAGCTTGCCCGACGTCGACCAGCGCCGGGTCATCGATGCGGGCTTCCTGGAACTGACCCGGCTGGGCGAGCTGCCCGCTAACGATCCGGATGTGCGGCGCTCCCTCCGCGTGGTCGACTCGGTGCTCGGATCTCACACCGCGTCGGGCCCGGGCTGGCATCGCTACGGGGTCAAGGCCAGCGGCAGCACCGACGGCTACGGCGACTGCTACGCACCTGACCCGACCAGCTGCTCGCCGACCGGAACCCCCTGGTTCACCAAGGCCGTCGGGTCCGGGCACTTGTGGCCGCTGCTCGACGGCGAGCGCGCTGAGCAGGACCTCCAGGCCGGTGACACGCCGGGCGCCGTCAGCCTGCTAGAGAGCATGCAGCGCATGTCCTCGGGTCTCGGCCTGGTGCCCGAGCAGGCCTGGGAGGATCCGGCCGTGCCCGCGTCCCGGTACGGCTCGGATCCCGCGACGGCATCCATCGGGTTCGCCAACGGCAGGCCAGCCGGCTCCGCGGCTCCGCTGATCTGGGCTCAGGCCCAGTACCTGCGGCTCGTCCGCGACCTGCAAGCCCGGACCGTGCTGGACCAGCCGGCGATCACCGCCGGGCGCTACGTCAGGAACGGGCCGCCCGCCGCGCTGAAGCTCTCCTTCGCCGCGCAGCCCGCGACAGCGGCGAGCGGGACAGGCACGATCGTGATCAGCGGGACCACGGCACCGGGAGCGCCCGTGGACGTCGCGGTGAGCCGCCCGGCGTCATCGGCCGACGCCACCTCCGTCGCCAGGACTGTCGCCGGCGTCCATGGCGCATTCCGGGTCACCGTCTCGGTGCCCCCGGGGAAAACCGTGATCACGGCGGCAGCAACCGCGCCGCGCGCGACCGGATGGGCTCAGCAGACGGTGACCGTCCGGTAGCCGCGGCCGCGGCTTCAGCGCACCACCCCGCCATGTTCATGACGGGTCCCACTTGGCCACGAACTCAGTGCAGCATCTCGATGGCCGTCGCCTTGTCGCCGGAAATCTCGGCCAGCTCACCGAGGTTGCGGCTGATCGTGCCCATGAAGTAGACGGTCGACGTGCCCAGCGCGCCGGGGTACGGCCGGAACGGCAGGAGCTGCCGATAGACGATCTCAGCCGATTCCGTGGGCTACGCCCGGGCCAGAACAAGATTCGCCAGTGATCTCCCAGGCCGGTAGCAGCACGTCACTGACGGCCAGATGGCCACCGAAACCGAGGGGAAAAAGCGGTGCCGTGAACCGCTGGCTCCCGCTCGATCCCGTCCGCTGCATGTCCGTGACCATCGCTACGCGACGTCTCACGACGGCAGACCATGACACACGACGGGACAGCAGCACCTCTGCCTGCGAGCAGGGGTATGCGCAGCTCACGGGCCGCTTTCGCAGGTGGTGGCAGGTGTTGGGTTCGAACCAACGTAGGCTGAGCCGACGGTTTTACAGACCGCTCCCTTTGGCCACTCGGGCAACCTGCCGTGCGCCGTCCGCGCGGGACGGGCACTCAGAAGGATAGCGGAACATCAGCGCCGGGTCAGCACGGATGTCCTGGATGCGGGGCAGCGCGCAGTCCGCTTCCGCAGACACGGCGCCGCCACGACGGCCGTGCCCGCTCGCTCGGCGTGTGTCAGCGTCTACCCTGTTCCCGTGGCATCCGAATCCTCTTTCGACATCGTGTCCAAGATCAACCACCAGGAAGTCGACAACGCGCTGAACCAGGCGGCCAAGGAGATCGGCACCCGGTTCGACTTTCGCGGCGTGGGCGCCGCCATCGCCTGGTCCGGCGACCATGCCGTGGAGATCAGGGCCAACAGCGAGGAGCGCGCGAACGCGGTCCTCGACGTCTTCAAGGAGAAGCTGGTCAAGCGCTCGGTCTCGCTGAAGGTGCTCGACCCCGGCGAGCCACGGCTGTCGGGCAAGGAGTACCGGCTCGGCGTCAGCCTGAAGGAAGGCATCTCCCAGGACGACGCCAAGAAGATCTCCAAGATCATCCGGGACGAGGGCCCGAAGGGCATCCGAGCCCAGGTCCAGGGTGATGAGCTGCGCGTGTCCGCGAAGAAGAAGGACGACCTGCAGCACGTGATCAGCATGCTGAAGGGCAGGGATTTCGACTTCGCCTTGCAGTTCGTCAACTACCGCTGAAATAGGCTCACTTCATGCCCCTGACCAGCATCTTTACCTAGCGGCACGTCGGCCGTGGCACGCAGAGGGCACATTGCCGAGCGCAGAGTCACGATCGTGCGGGCGTGGTCGTCGGTGTCGGGCCATTCGCCCGCGTGGGTTGACGCTACGTCAATTGAGGATCTGTCCGGAACCAACTCGGAGGAACTCGCTCAGTTTCGCCGTCCTCGCCTTGACCCCGTTCGACGGACACGCCATTCAGCCTCCGCTGCGGCTCCCCGGGCTGGTCGCAATGAGTCCTACAATTCCACCAAGCGCTGTGGTCGCGAGGGCTAGCGGCGCCTCGGCTGCCTTCTTCTGATAGACCAGCACAAACGCCATTGAACCAAACACGAAAACGGCTGTGGCCAATGTCAATACGACCATGTACCAGAGAACCTGCCGTGTCTTCTTGTCTGGTGAACCAAGCGCGTTTTCGGCCACTTGCGTGCGCTCCGCGTCCGGCAGCGCGTTCATGACCCCTTGGGCGGCAGCCTGCTGCTGCTCGGGAGCCAGGCCCTGCACGACGGATGCAGCCAGATCCTGCTTGGCCGCGTCCGGCAGCGCGTTCATGACCCCTTGGGCGGCAGCCTGCTGCTGCTCGGGAGCCAGGCCCTGCACGACGGATGCAGCCAGATCCTGCTTGGCCGCGTCCGGCAGCGCGTTCATGACCCCTTGGGCGGCAGCCTGCTGCTGCTCGGGAGCCAGGCCCTGCACGACGGATGCAGCCAGATCCTGCTTGGCCGCGTCCGGCAGCGCGTTCATGACCCCTTGGGCGGCAGCCAGTTGCTGCTCGGGGATACTCGAGCCATCCGACATGGCGGCCTCCTTAGAAAGATGCAAGATCCATATTTACACCGTCGAGATGACGGGGAGTAGAGGCGGTCCGGTCAGGCAGTATCAGCGTGGATGATCACGGCTTGCGTGGCGGTGTGAGCCTGGGCGCGGCGATGTCGCACCTGGAACCGGAGCCGCCGCATAATCGCGGTGTGAGGGAAGCATTGATAATTACCTTCCTGGGCGGGCTCGTCACCTTCAGCGCGTTCGGAGCGGCGATCCTGGCCTTCCTGACCGGTGGCAACGCCCTGGACAACGTGGCGCAGTTCTGGGCAGAGCGTAGGAAAAGGCGCGTCGATCCGGCGCGAGCCGAAACCAGCCAGCGGGAGGCGCAGCGGAGAGGTGCTGTTAGCGGCATCCTGAGCGGCTCGGTCGCAGTGATAAGGGGCCATGAGGTCATCCCGCCGGGTGCTTCCCGGTTCTTGACTCAAGATCACTGGGCCATTGGCGGACCACTAACCCGGTGCGGAGTGGTCAATCACGGTGACTCACGGACACCAGTCGGCCAGGTCAGCGAGGGCGACGGCCACGATCCATGCTATTCCCAAGCTGATAGTACGGGTTCGACTCCTGTCACCTACTCCACGGGGGCGGTTTCGAACCATACGATGTCGCACGCAGGTGAAATGGGCTGGGCGATGACCTGCGCTCCTAACTCCCCGGTCGAGCCGTCAATGCGCTCTCTCAGCAAGTCCGCATGTCCATTGTGCCGGGCATACTCCTCGGTCATATGCACCATCACCCAGCGAAGCGAAAACCGCTCCCCTCCCCGGTCCCCGCTAACGTCGAGAGACGGCGCGGCCGACACAAGCGCTCTCGCATGCTCGCATTCAGCCTGCCAGGCACCGAATGCCTCGACCACGTTGGCAGTAGCCACATCGCGGAACGAAGCCTCCCAGTCCATGTCCGGCGAGAAAATCGCAGACATCTGCTCACCGCCCAGCACAGGCCGGAACCAGATACGCTCCACCTCGGCCATATGCCTGACGATGCCGAGCAGGGACAGGCGGGACGGCGGGACCGCCCGCTCCCGTAGCTGATCATCGGTCAAACCATCGCACTTGACAGCCAGGGTCGTACGCTGGAAGTCCAGGAACGCCGTAAGCGTCACTCGCTCGTCCGCTTCAGGCGGCGGGATACTGCGCTCAAGAGCCATGCAGCCATCCCTACCACGGAGTCACGAGCGCTGCGTGCAGCACGACCAGGCAGCAACCGGGCCAACGTCAGGAAGTCGCAGCCAACCTGTGCAGGCGCGCACAGGGCACATCGAGAGCACATGCGGTCGCAGCGCACCAGGTGATGACGAGAAAGACCGAGAGCCAAATTCCAAGGTCAGCGCACGCTCTGATGCAAAGCGCCTGGTGGCCCCACCCTGTGGGGCAGTTCGTCAACTACCGCTAAGACAAGCCCGCTTCGGGTCTCTGACCAGCATCTTTACCGGACGGCAGATCGGCCACGGCACGCAGCTGAAGCCAACGTGTCAACGATCAGTCGGGAGTGGCGGCTGGCCAGGCTGCGCGAGCGCGCCAGCGGAGGAGACTATCAGCCCGGCAATTTCTGGACGAGTGGCCGGGCTGATCATGACGCGATGTCGTGTGCTGAGCCTCCCTGCATAGGCCAGTGCTCTGCTCGCTTCCGCTGCTTGCCCTGCATAACTCGCCGCCGGGTGACGCACGGGGCCACACGCCGGCGAACACCCTCTACCGAATTCTACAGACGCGATGTATCGTGTTACCGCCGAGGGTGGCTGGGCGAAGCTGAGAACGGCGGTGCGCAGCATGTTCGAGAGGTTCACTGACCGGGCGCGGCGGGTGGTTGTCCTGGCGCAGGAAGAGGCCAGGATGCTGAACCACAGTTACATAGGCACCGAGCACCTGCTGCTCGGCCTGGTCTACGAGGGCGAGAGCATAGCCGCGAGGGCGCTCCAGGCGGAGGGCATCCGCCCGAAGGCGGCTCGCCAGCAGGTAGAGCAGATCATCGGCCGTGGCCAGCAGGCCCCTTCCGGGCACATCCAGCAGGCCCCTTCCGGGCACATTCCGTTCACGCCGCGCGCGAAGAAGGTACTGGAGCTGGCGCTGCGGGAATCGAATGACCTTGACGACGGCTCCATCGATACCGAGCATCTGCTGCTCGGCCTGATCCGGGAGGGCGACGGGGTTGGGCGTCCAGGTGCTCGTCCGGCTCGGTACCGACCCCAATGACGTCCGGCAGCAGGTGATCCGGCTGCTGCACGACCGCCCGGGCGGGGGCCCTGCCGGTGCAACTTCCCGAATGGGCAAGCGTGCCCGTGCCGGGGCGATCGAGGAGGCCATCGCCCGCATGGCGGGCTCGGTGGAGCGGCGGCTGACAGCCATCGAACGCTGGGTGGGCCTGACCCCCGATGTAGGCGATCTTGACCAGGAGATTGCGGCCGTGCGCCGTGAGAAGGAATCGGCGATCGATGGCCAGGATTTCGAGACCGCCGCTGCGCTGCGCGACAATGAAAAAGCCCTGCTTGCCAGCAAGGCCAGCAGGGAACAGAAGTGGACGGCGACCGCAGCCAGCCGCCTGTCCCTGGCCGCGGACCTCAGCCGGGTCAACGCCGAGCTGGAGCGGCTGCGGGCTATCTTGCGCCAGCACGGCATCGAACCGGATGACGGCGCCGCATAGTCAGCCTCTCAGCCTCTTTGCTGCGACCACATGCGGGCATAAGTCCGCCGCCACCGGAGGTTCGGCCCCGTCCTGTCTGCGGCCGCAGGTAGAATGTTGAGGTCTTAACTTCAGCGCCCCACTTCGGGGCGGCGGCCAGACGCCACGCCGTCACCGTGTTTGCAGCCGGCACGGCGCGTGGAGGGGGTCCAAAAGACTGTGACCAAGCAGGTCCAGCAACTCGATCGTGTCATTATCAGATTCGCCGGGGATTCCGGCGACGGCATGCAGCTCGCGGGCGACCGCTTTACCCAGGAAACCGCCACCTTCGGCAACGACCTGTCGACGCTGCCCAACTTCCCCGCCGAGATCCGCGCGCCGGCCGGCACGCTGCCCGGGGTCTCCAGCTTCCAGCTTCACTTCGCCGACCATGACATCCTGACGCCGGGCGATGCGCCCGACGTGCTGGTGGCCATGAACCCGGCGGCGCTGAAGGCCAATATCGCCGACCTGCCACGGGGCGCGGACATTATCGCCAACACCGACGAGTTCACCAAGCGCAACCTGACCAAGGTCGGCTACGCCGAGAACCCGCTGGAGGACGGCTCCCTGTCGGCCTACCAGGTGCACGCGATCCCGATCACTTCGGTCACCGTCAAGGCGCTCGAGGATTACGAGATCAGCCGCAAGGACGCCGAGCGGGCCAAGAACATGTTCGCTCTCGGGCTGCTGTCCTGGCTCTACGACCGGCCGGCCGCGGGCACGATGAAGTTCCTGGAATCCAAGTTCTCGGCCAAGCCGGAAATCCTGCAGGCCAACAAGGCCGCCTTCCAGGCGGGCTGGAACTACGGCGAGACCACCGAGGACTTCTCGGTCCAGTACCAGGTCAAGCCGGCCACGCTGAAGCCTGGCACCTATCGCAACATCACCGGCAACACCGCGCTGGCCTACGGCCTGGTCTCGGCGTCCCGCCGGTCGGGCCTGCCGCTGTTCCTGGGCTCCTACCCGATTACCCCGGCCTCCGACATCCTGCACGAGCTGTCCAAGCTCAAGCGGTTCGGCGTGCGGACCTTCCAGGCCGAGGACGAGATCAGCGGCGTCGGCGCCGCGCTCGGGGCATCGTTCGGCGGCAGCCTGGGCGTCACCTCCACCTCCGGCCCGGGCATGTGCCTGAAGGCCGAGACGATCGGCCTGGCCAGCTCAGTGGAACTGCCGCTGATCATCTGCGATATCCAGCGGGCCGGGCCGTCCACCGGGATGCCGACCAAGACCGAGCAGGCTGACCTGCTGATGGCCATCTACGGCCGCAACGGGGAGTCGCCGGTCGCGGTTATCGCGCCGGCCACCCCGTCCGACTGCTTCGACACGGCCATCGAGGCCGTGCGGATCGCGGTCAAGTACCGCACGCCGGTGATCATCTTGTCCGACGGCTACCTGGCCAACGGCTCGGAGCCCTGGCGGGTCCCCAGCGTCGACAGCCTGGCCCGGCTCCGTGACGACTTCAAGTTCGCGATGGGCAACGAGGGCCCCGGCGGCGGCGGATTCCGGCCGTTCGAGCGGGATCCGCAGACCCTGGCCCGGCCGTGGGCCATCCCCGGTACGCCCGGCCTCGAGCACCGGATCGGCGGCATCGAGAAGGCCGACGGCATCGGCACGATCTCCTATGACGGCGACAACCATGACCGCATGGTCAGGCTGCGGCAGGCCAAGATCGACGGCATCGCCGCCGACATCGGGCCGCTGGAGGTCGACGATCCCGACGGCCAGGCCCGGGTCCTGGTCCTCGGCTGGGGCTCGACGTTCGGCTCGATCGGCGCCGCGGTCCGCCGGGTGCGGGTGGCCGGGGGCTCAGTGGCGCAGGCGCACCTGCGCCACCTGTGCCCGTTTCCCGCCAACCTCGGCGACGTGCTCGCCGCCTACGACAAGGTGCTGGTGCCCGAGATCAACCTCGGCCAGCTGGTCCTGCTGCTGCGCGGCCGCTACCTCGCCTCCGACGTCATCTCCTACAACCGGGTGCGCGGGCTGCCGTTCCAGGCCGCGGAACTGGCCGGGGTCATCCAGGATGTGATCGCCAATGTCTGAGCACCCCGATCGTCCTGACGGCGCCGGCCGCCGGGGCATGCCCGCCGACATCGAGCAGGCGTCCGGCCCGAGCCGGCTCGCCTCGCTCACGCTGGTGCCGCGGGCCGACGAGAAGCAGACCGCCAGGGACTTCAAGTCCGACCAGGAAGTCCGCTGGTGCCCCGGCTGCGGGGACTACGCGATCCTGGCCGCGTTCCAGGCGTTCCTGCCCGAGCTGGAGATCCCGCGGGAGAACCTGGTCATCATCTCCGGCATCGGCTGCTCATCCCGGCTGCCCTACTACGTCAACAGCTACGGCATGCACTCCATCCACGGGCGCGCCCCCGCGATCGCCACCGGCCTGGCCGCCTCCCGGCCCGACCTGTCGGTCTGGGTGATCACCGGGGACGGCGACGCGCTGTCGATCGGCGGCAACCACCTGATCCACGCCCTGCGGCGCAACGTCAACATCAAGATCCTGCTCTTCAACAACCGGATCTACGGGCTGACCAAGGGCCAGTACTCCCCCACCTCCGAACAGGGCAAGGTCACCAAGTCCACCCCGTTCGGCTCGCTGGACACCCCGTTCAACCCGATCTCGCTGGCGCTCGGCGCCGAGGCGAGCTTCGTCGCGCGCACGGTCGACTCCGACCGCAAGCACCTGACCGGGATCCTGCGCGCTGCCGCCGACCACAAGGGCGCCGCGTTCGTCGAGATCTTCCAGAACTGCCCGATCTTCAACGACGACGCCTTCACCCCGGTCACCGCGCCGGGCGCGCGGGACGAGCACGTGATCCGGCTTGAGCACGGCGAGCCGATCCGGTTCGGCGCCGACGGCCAGCGCGGCCTGCGGTTCAGCCGGTACGGCTCGCTGGAGGCGCTGGACGCGGCCGGCGCCGCGCCTGACTCGCTGCTCACCCACGACGCCCATGCCGCCGACCCCTCGTACGCGTTCGCGCTGTCCCGGCTGGACAGCTCCGATTTCGCGCACACGCCCATCGGCCTGTTCCGGCAGGCGCCGAGGGACAGTTACGACGAGCTGATGTCCGGCCAGATCGAGCAGGCCCGCGAGCAGCAGGGTGACGGCGACCTGGCCGCGTTGCTGGCCGGCACCGACACCTGGCACGTGACCTGAGCCACTCAGAAGGGCGTGCCGGGCCCGGCACGGTGCGACCCGGAGAGCCGTGCCGCCGGGGCGGCGCTGCCGCTCCGGTCCGAGCGGGCGGGGCCGGTGACCACGGTCATCATCGACCGGCCGGATGGGCGCAGCGCCGTCGACGGGCCGGCCGCGGCGGCCGAGGCGCTGGCGATGGGCCTGGTCAACCGGGTCGTCCCGGCCGGGCAGGCGGTCGCGGCCCGCGACCTGGCTGCACTGCCGCAGGCCTGCCTGCGCAGCGATCGCGCCGCGGACTCGATGGCCTGTCGCTCAATGGCGCGGCCGCCCTGGCCAGCGAGTTCCGTCTCGGTGCCGCCACGCTGTCCGGCCCCGAGACGGTGGCGGGCCCGGTTCCGCGGCGGTGCCGGCCGCGGCGGCGCTCCCGGCTGAGCGCCGTCTTCCTGCTACAGCCGGCCAGGAAATCAGGTAGCCGGGCCCTCCGCAGCCCGGCAGAATGCGCTGGTGACTGACGGCCAGGCCAGCAGCGCGCGCACCGCGGCGCGTGCCGAGTTCCCTGATTGGCGGTTTGCCCCGAATATCGGCGGTCATCCGGCCGTCTACGAGATCGAGAACCAGGCCCTGGACCGGGCCGGCCACGTGCTCGACGCGATGCGCGCGCTGGCCCCGTGGGCCGGCCGGACCCTGATCGATCTTGGCTGCGGCACTGGTTACTGGCTGCCCGGTTACGCACGCGAGGCCGCGCGGGTGGCCGGGGTGGAGCCCGACCCGGCGCTGCGGGACCGAGCGAGCGCGCGTATCGGCGGGCTGCCTGCCATATCGGTGATCGCGGGCTCGGCGGAGCGGATGGGCCTGCCGACCGGATCCGCTGACATCATCCACGCCCGGTTCGCCTACTTCTTCGGCCCCGGTGCCGATGCCGGGCTGGCCGAGGCGCTGCGCGTGCTGCGGCCGGGCGGCACCCTGGTGGTGGTCGACAACGACTACCGGTGGGGCGAGTTCGCCGGGCTGCTGGCGGCCGCCGCCGCCAACCCGCCGCAGCAGACCGGGCAGGCGGTGGACGCCTGGTGGCGCGAGCGCGGCGCCGCGCGGCATGAGGTCCGCTCGGAATGGCGCTTCACCAGCCGGGCCGAGTTGGAGGCCGTGCTGCGCATCGAGTTTCCCCCGAAGGTCGCCGCGTCCTGGCTGGCCGCCCGCCCGGCCGCGACCGGGCTCAGCTACGGATACGTGCTGTTCACCGTGACTGCACGGTGAACTGCTCCGGAGTGTCGAAGCGGAAACCGCAGTAGTCGATGGCCACGCCTCCGGTGCGCGCGGCCAGCGCCAGGGCCGCCTCGGCGATCTTCAGCCGCAGCTCCGGGGCAGCCTTGCTGGCCGCCCCGCCGGTACTCAGATCCCAGTGGTGCTGCGGCTGCCTGGCCGTCGGCCCGAGCGCGGCCGGCGCGAGCACGGCCGCGTACAGCCGGGGCGAGGTGTAGGAGGTATAGAAGTAGATGTCCCGGCCGCTGATGGCATAGGTGTCGTCCTCGGCGTCCTCGACAGTGACGTCCCCGGCGAACGGCGCGAGCACGGCGGCGACGTCCTCCGGGGGCGGCGCCTGCTGGCTGTACACCGAGGCGAGCAGCGCGGGCTCGCGCGACGGCCTGGGGTGCACAGTCCCGCCCAGCCGCGCTGCCAGTCCGGTCACCAGGAGCTCGCCGTCGGCGTGCTTGGCGTCGTCGCTGCGCCGCTGGCTGGCCTGCTGCAGCGCGGCCGCGGCGTGCCAGGCCACCGTGACGCCGGACGGCAGCCCGGCCTGCTCGGCGACCTTGGGGGTTACCTTGACCGGGCCGAAGAGCAGGACGCCGTTGCCGAAGATCAGCCGGCCGGGCCAGCGGCGCATCCCGGGGTCGTACTGGCGGGCCGCGCCGAGCAGGCCCGGGCCGGGGTCGGCGGGCAGCAGCAGTGTCGGTCCCGTGGCGAGCTTGGCCCCGGTGCGGTCAACAAACAGTGCCATCTGCCTGCCCTCCCGCCGTGACGGGCCCGCACGCCGCGCGCCGCCGCCCGCAATCTCGGTTCAGCCTAGCCACGCGCTCATAGCCAGGACGTGAGACTGTGCCATACGCTCTTGCCCGCATTCCACGCGTCACCCGCGAGGTGCTCGGTGTCGTGCCAGGTGTCCACGCCGGCGGCGCCGAAGTCGGTGACGATGCCGAGGGCCCCGTGCTTGTCCCACTGCTGGCCGAAGTCCGCGATGTAGTTGTGGATGAAATCGCCCACTCCGTAGGCCACGACGCCTCCGGCGGCGACGCCTGCCGCCACGCCGAGGACCGGCGCCCCGGCGATCGACAGCCCGGCGACCGCCGAGCCGACGGCGGCGGCGACCGCCGTCCCGGCCGCGATGCTGACGACGGTGTTGCCGGTTTCCAGCGGGTAAGCCAGCCAGCCGGGCACGCCGCGCTGCTCGTCCTGCTGGGCGTTGACGTAGGTGGTGATGGTGCCGGCCACGACGTCGACGACGGGAACGTCGAGCGCCCTGGCCAGCAGGCTGTCGCTCTCCAGGCCGCTGGCCAGCTTGCTGAGGCCGGGCAGGTCGGAGGTCTTGGTGCTGAACAGTTTCGTGAAGGCGTTTTCGTTGGCCTGCGCGGCGGTAAGGTCCCTCTCGGCCGAGGCGAGCTGGGCATTCGCGTCCTTGAGCGCGACCTTGACGTCATCGGGCATGGTACCGAAGCGGCCGTTGGCCTGCCGCGCGGCCGCCTGCGCGGCGAGCCATGTCTGCTTGGCCTTGCCCGCCGCCTCGGTCAGCGTCTCGACCTTGTCCGCCACCTGCGAGGCGTACGCGGACGGCGTGGCCAGCAGGTCAGCAAGATAGTCGGTGACCGCGGAGCCCTCGCCGACCTTGACGGGCAGGTCCGAGCCGCCGCCGCTGCTGCCGCCGCCCGGGCCCTTGCCGGTCATCACGCCGCTCAGGCTCTGCAGCGCGCCCGCGGCCTGGACCCGCGCCTGCTCGGCGGCGTTCTTGCACTGGAGGTAGAACGAGTCGTAGCCGATCCGCCAGTCTTCCGCGGCCGGGCTGGCGTAGCAGGCTTCCGGGGGCTGCCCGTCGGCGCTGATCCCGACGCCATGGGCCGCGGCCTTGGCGGCGGCCTGCTCCAGCGCATTCTCGATCTTGGAAAGCTGCACCGCGAGCTGGTCGACGATTTCCCCGGCGTCGATGACGACCAGGCCGACCGCGTTGGTCTCGGCGGCCACCTTCTCCCAGTTGCCGGTGAACGCCGACGCCGCCGAGCCCTGCCAGCCCGCGTCGGTGACGATCTGGCTGACCTTGTGGTCCAGCGCGGTGACCACGTCCCCGATTTTGGGGACGTAACTGTACAGGGTGCCGGCTAGCCCGGACAGGCCCTGGATGTTGCCGCCGATCCACTCGTGCGAGAACGGCATCAGCGGCGACGGGGACTTGCCCGGCAGTCCCGTGCTCGGTGCCATGCCCCTCCTAGCGGATCTTGCCGGGATCGTTGATATGGGCGCAGAGCTGAGAGAGGCCCTCCTCGGTGCTCGCGTACCTGTCGTGCGCGGTCCGCAGCTTGCCGCCGTCCGCGTCGATGACGCCGGAGGCCTGCAGGCTCAGCGTCCCGATCAGCTTGAGCACGACCTGGAGGTTCGCATCGAAGGCTCCGTCCCCCCCGTCGACGCTCGGCGGCCCGTCCGCCGGGATGACCCCCTTGAGGTCAGCCGCCTGGGCGTGGAACGCCGACGCGGCGCTCATCAGGTCCGACATCACTACCGCGAACCCGCCACCGCCACCGCCTCCGGCGGGCGCGTCTACCATGGCAGCCGCCTTTCCAGCTCATTGACGTCGCTCTGCTGCCATTGCCAGGTGCCGGGCTGCACCCCGGCATCAACCACCACGCGGTGCACCCCGGCGCTGCCCATGATCGTCCGGATGTTCTGCAGCGGCAGCGCGACCCAGGGCTGCGCATGGCCGAGCGCGGCAGTCAGCCGGTCGACCGAGCTGTAGACGGGCATGGCCAGCCCGCCGTCGCTTCCCTGGCGCACTTCGAAGATCACCTCGCCATGATGGTCCGGGCGGATGTCAGGCCGGGCCGGGGCGAAGACGACGTCAGGGAACGGCGCACCGTCGCCTGCCGGGCGCTCGCCCGGTGCGTCCATGGCCGGCTCCCCTCGGACGACAGCCGGGAAGGTCCGGCCTTCCCGTGCCGCGAACTGGGCCAGATCGGGATCAAGATACCGAAGTCCGTCCGAGCATCGCGAGCGAACCGGCAATATCACCGCGGCGCGCAAGCCGGCCGGCGGTTGCCTTGCGGGGGAGCTCCGCGCGCCTCAGCCGGCCGACCCGGTCGGCGGCCTGCGAGCACTAGCCGCCGGGTGATCTTCGGGCGCCAGCACCCGGGGAATTCCGGCTGCCGCCGGGCGAGGATCAGGGGGCAGCAGGCCGTGGCAGGCACTCAGCGGCGCGGCCAGATTCACCGTCCTCCAGGATCAGCTACGGTTTCGGCCGCCTCGCGCACAGCCTGCTGGACGAGGGCCTGCTGGACGAAGCGCGGCTGCTCGTGCAACCGGTCATGCTGGGCAGCGGGCGGTCCCGGCGAGCTGCTCCTACCGCGACAGGAAACTGGCCATGTTCCCTCTGGCCGGAACCACGACCCTGAAGTCCGGCATCATCGCGCTGATGCTGCTGATGCTCCCAGGCGCGCTGATCCTGGCCCGCGTCAGCCGCCAGGCCGCCTAGCGGACGGCCAGGCTCCCAGAGAATCGTGGATTGAACCCGCTCAGCGCCGTCCTCAGCTCATCGCTCGGTTCGCCGTAAACGCTCATCCGGGTGGGAAATTCAGCTGGTCGGGCTCGGTTGCCTTATTGTCGGCGCTTATCTCTTGGGCCATTCTCTTGGGCCATGGCGCGGTATTCGCCCAGCACGTCTGGCTTAACCACCGCTTCAAAGGCCCACGAAATCTCGGCACTTATGGCACGCGCTGGTAGCGCGCAGGCGGGTCAGCCTTCGGCGGGCTCCGCCTTGATGCCGGTGCCGGCAATGACGCCGACACCGATCGGGCAGCTCACGCCGGTGCCGTGATCCGGGCAGTAGCCGCCCGGCACCTTGTGCAGGTACTGCTGGTGGTAGTCCTCGGCGAAGTAGAACTCGCCGGCCGGGACCACCTCGGTGGTGATCTGGCCGTAGCCCGCCTCGGCCAGCCGCTGCTGGTACATCGCCAGCGACGCCTGCGCCTCGGCCTGCTGCTGCGGCGAGGTGCAGAAGATCGCCGACCGGTACTGGGTGCCGGCGTCGTTGCCCTGGCGCATACCCTGCGTCGGGTCGTGCGACTCCCAGAACACCTTCAGCAGGTCGGAGTAGGATACCTTCGCCGGGTCGAAGACCACCCGGACGGTCTCGGTGTGCCCGGTCCGGCCGCTGCATACCTCTTCGTACGTCGGGTTCGGGGTGAACCCGCCCTCGTAACCGACAGAGGTGGAGATCACGCCGGGCGTCTGCCAGAACATGCGCTCGGCGCCCCAGAAGCAGCCCAGGGCGAACTCGGCGACCGCGGAGCCGTCCGGGTAGGGCGGCCGCAGCGGCGTGCCGAGCACCGCGTGCCGGCCCGGTACGGGCATCTGCTCGGACCGGCCGGGCAGCGCCTCATCCGATGAGACCATCTGCGTCTTATGCAGTCCGAAGATGCGCACCTGGCGCCTCCTTGCTGAGCTGGTGGCAGGACACCACTGCCAACAAGCCGCCGGGAGCGCCTGTTCCCCGTGCTCAGCGTGCGCGCCAGGTCCGGCAGGCGTTTCGCAGGGTCGTGCGGGCGGCGGCGTCAGGCCGGGCCGAGCGCCCGCTGGCCCTCCGAGATCGCCACCGTCATGAAGCGCTTGGCCGGCACCCGCACGACGAGCCCAGGACGCCCGCAGCCGCCACCTCAGGGCCCGGCGGCCCTCTCCGGCTAGCCAGTGCGCTGCACAACGAAGTCACAGAGCGCCTCGAAGGCCGTCCGGGCTGGTCCTGCGGGCAGGGCGAGCAGGTCCCGGCGGGCGGCGCCTGACCACCGCTTCAGGTCCGCCCGCGCGGCATCCATGGCCGGGTGATTACGCAGCAGCGCCAGCGCCTCGGCGTGCAGCACCGGGTCGGTCAGGTCGGCGGCGGTCAGCAGCTCGCGCAGCCGCGCGTCCTGCGGCCGGTCGGACCGCTGCGCGTACAGCACCGGCAGGCTCTGCACGCCTTCGCGCAGGTCGGTGCCCGGCGCCTTGCCGGACTGGTCGGTCTCGCTGCGGACGTCGAGGATGTCGTCGGACAGCTGCCAGGCGACGCCGATCGCCTCGCAGGCGGGCTCGATCCGCGCCGCGACCTCCGGCGGCGCCCCGGAGAACAGCGCACCGAACTGCCCGGCGGTGCCGATCAGGGACGCGGTCTTGTCCTGCGCCACCCGCAGGTAGTGCGCCAGCGGGTCCTCGCCGGGCTGCGGCCCGACGGTCTCGGCAATCTGCCCGCTGACCAGCCGGGTGAAGGTGGTGGCCTGGATGTGCACCGCCTCAGTGCCGAGATCGGCGAGCAGCTGCGAGGCCCGCGCGAACAGGAAATCCCCGGTGAGAATCGCGACGGTGTTCGTCCACCGCGAGTTCGCGCTCGCCTGGCCATGCCGGATCTGCGCCTCGTCCATGACATCGTCGTGATAGAGCGTGGCCAGGTGGGTCAGCTCGATCGCGGTGGCGGCGGGCACGATGCGCTCGTCAGCGGGATCACCGAACTGCGCGGCCAGCAGCACCAGAGTCGGCCGTAGCCGCTTGCCGCCGCCAATCAGGTGCTCGGAGGTCTGGGTCAGCAGGTCATGCCGGGCGCTGGCGGCCTGGCGCAGGCGGTCCTCGACCAGTGCGAGGCCGTCCATGATCTCCGAAGTCAGCGCGGCGTCATACAGCTCCATGGGCGGGGCGGTACTCACTAGGGCTCCTCATCTCCTCCGCCGGGACATCCGGCACTCCCGGCGGCGTCGGCGCGGCCTGCCTGGCGCCTCGATCACCCGGCCGGCCAGCGCCGGGGTTTCTTCACGATATGTGCAAGTCACGGTAATCCGGGAAGCCGCCGCGGACCGGCCGTCCCGGCGAGATCATGCCGTCATCCTGGCCGGTCAGCGGACGAAAAGCTGCGCGGCGGCATGGTGGGCCAGGCTGAGCAGCGGCTGCGGCACGATGCCGAGCACCAGCGTCGCGGCGGCGCCGACCGCGACGGCCAGCCCGGTGAACGGGCTCGGCCGCACCACGGACGGCCCGTCGGGCGCGGGCTCGCTGAAGAACATCAGCACGATCACCCGGACGTAGGCGAACGCCAGGATGGCGCTGCTGATCACGCCGATGACGACCAGCGGCAGCGCGCCGCCGGAGATGGCCGCCTGGAACACCGCGAACTTGCCGGTGAAGCCGCTGGTGAGCGGGATTCCGACGAAGGCGATCAGGAACAGGGCGAAGACGCTGGCCACCAGCGGGGAGCGGCGGCCGAGACCGGCCCACCGGGACAGGTGCGCCGCCTCGCCGGCCTGGTCGCGGACCAGGGTCACGATCGCGAACGCGCCGACCGTGGCGAACCCGTATGCGGCCAGGTAGAACATGCTGCCCGACAGGCCCGCGGTGCTGGCCGCGACCACGCCGGTCAGGATGTAGCCCGCCTGCGCGATCGAGGAATAGGCCAGCAGCCGCTTCACGTCGGTCTGGGTGATCGCCACCACCGACCCGACCAGCATGGTGAGGATGGCCACGCCCCACATGGCCGGCCGCCAGGTCCAGATCAGCTGGCCGAACGCCACGTAGAACACCCGGAGCAGCGCGCCGAAGGCCGACACCAGGGTGCAGGACGCCATCAGCGCGGTGACCGGGGTCGGCGCGCCCTGGTAGACGTCGGGCTTCCAGCTGTGGAACGGCACCGCGCCGATCTTGAACAGCAGGCCGAGGCCCAGCAGCGCGATCCCGGCGTACAGCAGCGTAGTGCCGGCGGTGTTCGTGCTGGCCGCGGTGGCGATCGCCGCCAGCCGCACCGAGCCTGAGTAGCCGTACAGCATGGCCACGCCGAACAGGAAGAATGCCGAGGAGAACGCGCCGAGCAGGAAGTACTTCACCGCCGCTTCCTGGGACAGCAGGCGGCGGCGCCGGGCCAGCCCGCACAGCAGGTACAGCGGCAGTGACAGCACCTCCAGCGCGACGAACATGGTCAGCAGGTCGTTGGCCGCCGGGAACAGCAGCATGCCGCCGATGGCGAACAGGGTCAGCGGGTAGACCTCGGTATGGCTGATGCCAGCCAGCAGCCCTTCGCGCTCCTCCGCGCTGCCCGGCACGGCCGCGGCCTGGGCGGTGAACGCGCTCACCTCGTGCGAGGACTCGGCGATCAGCAGCACGCTGATGAAGGCCAGCACCAGGATGGTGCCCTGGATGAACAGGGTCGGCCGGTCGACGGCCACCGCGCCCTGCGCGGCGATCCGGCCGGGGCTGCCGTGGCCGAACAGGCTGGCATCGGCGGCCACGAACACGGTCAGCACGAAAGCCGCGGCCAGGCCGCCTAGTGTCACCACCAGGTGCAGCGGCCGTCGCAGCGGCCGCGGCGCGAACGCCTCGACCAGGACGCCGACGATGGCCGCGGCGAACACCAGCAGCATCGGCGACAGCTCGGCGTACTGAATCCGCGGGGTGTGAAAGGCGCCTCCGAGCGCGGCCACGGACCCGGTCACTGCGAGCTCCTCTTGCCGGTCCGCGACGTGTGCGAGGTTACGCTCCCGCGAGCCGCGGCGGCCGGGTGCGGCGGCACCGGATCGCGGGCCTGCACGCCAGTCATGGTCCGGTGCACCGCCGGGTTGATCACGTTGAGCACCGGCCGGGGGTAGACGCCCAGCACGATGATCAGGACGATCAGCGGGCCGACCGCCCACAGCTCGCGGGCCTTCAGGTCCGGCATGGCGGCCACCTCGTCGCGCACCGGCCCGGTCATGGTCCGCTGGTACATCCACAGGATGTAGATCGCGGCCAGGATGATGCCGACGGTGGCCAGCACGGCGGCCGCCGCGTACCGGGTGAACGTGCCGATCAGCACCAGGAACTCGCTGATGAAGGTGGACAGACCGGGCAGCGCCAGGCCCGCCAGGCCGGCGATCAGGAACATCCCGGCCAGCACCGGCGCGACCTTCTGCACGCCGCCGTAGTCGGCGATCAGCGACGAGCGGCGCCGCGACATCATGAACCCGGCGATGATGAACAGCGCGCCGGTAGCGAATCCGTGGTTGACCATGTAGAACGTCGAGCCGGTCTGGCCCTGCGTGGTCATCACGAAGATGCCGAGCGTCATCAGGCCCATGTGCGAGACCGAGGTGTAGGCGATCAGCCGCTTCATGTCGCGCTGGCCGATGGCGACCACCGCGCCGTAGAGCACCCCGGCCACCGACAGCGCAATGATCAGCACCCGGAAGTAATGCGAGGCGGCCGGGAACAGCTCCAGGCAGTACCGGATCATGCCGAACGTGCCCACCTTGTCCAGCACGCCGACCAGCAGCACCGCGGCGCCCGGCTGCGCGGCCGTGGCCGCGTCCGGCAGCCAGGTGTGGAACGGCCACAGCGGCGCCTTGATGGCGAACGCCACGAAGAACCCGAGGAACAGCCATTTCTGCACGGCGGCGCTGAGCGCCAGGTGGGTGAGCGGGACGAACAGGAAAGTGCCGGGCCGGCCGCCGTGCGCGGAGTACACGTACAGCGCGATCACGGCCACCAGCATCAGCAGGCCACCGAGCAGGCTGTAGAGCAGGAACTTGACTGCGGCGTACTGCCGCTGGCCGACGCCGAAGCTGCCGATCATGAAGTACATCGGGATCAGCATGGCCTCGAAGAACACGTAGAACAAGAAGACGTCGGTGGCGGCGAAGACCCCGATCATCATGGTCTCAAGCACCAGCATCAGCGCGAAGTAGGTCTTCGCGCTGCGCCGGGCCGGCGCCTCGCCGGCCGGGTTCGAGCCGCCCTCGACATCGTTCCACGACGCCAGCACCACGACCGGCATCAAGATCACCGACATCAGGATCAGCACCAGCGCGATGCCGTCCACCCCGACGGCGTAGTGCACGCCGAACTGCGGGATCCACTGGTAGGTCTGGGTGAACTGGAAGAGCTGCAGCGAGTTCGGCTTGAACTGCAGGGCCATCGCGATCACGATGCCGAGCGTGACCACCGAGGTGATCAGCGCGATGCGCTTGACCAGCAGGTCGCGGGCGGTGCGGTCAGCCGCGCTGCCGGGGGCCGAGCGGCCCGGCGTCAGCGAGATCGCCAGCGCGCCGACGAGCGGGACCGCGCCCGCCACGGTCAGCCAGGGGAATGTGCTCATGGGATCCGCAGCCTTACCGCTCTAGAGCCTTACCAGCAGCAGCGCGCCGACCAGCAGCACGGCGCCGACGAACATGGACAGCGCGTAGGACCGGACGAAGCCGCTCTGCAGGCGGCGGAGCCGGCCCGAGGTCCCGCCGAGCGTGGCCGCGACCGTGTTGACCAGCCCGTCCACTCCCCGGTTGTCGAAGTACACCGACAGCCGGGTGAGCCACTGGCCGGGCCGCATCAGCAGCGACTCGTTGATCGCATCGCCGTACAGGTCCTTGCGGGCGGCCACGGTGATCGGGCTGGCCGCCGGCGCGGTGACCGGGATGTCGCGCCGTCCGTACATCGCCCAGGCAATCCCGGCGCCGGCCAGCACCAGCGCCAGCGTGACGCCGCCGGCCAGCGTGAAGTACCCAGTCGAGACCGGCGGCGTTCCGACGACCGGGGACAGGAAGTCCACCAGCCGGTTGGCGATGATCAGGAACGCGCCAGCGCCGACGGAGCCGATGGCCAGCACGATCATCGGCGAGGTCATCACCGGCGGCGCCTCGTGCGGGTGCGCCTTGTCGTCCCAGCGGCGCTCCCTGACGAAGGTCATGAACATTACCCGGGTCATGTAAAAGGCGGTGATCGCGGCCCCGAGCACGGCGACGGTGCCGAGTATGGCCCCCGTGGTGCCCCCCTTGGCGAACGTGGCCTCGACGATCGCGTCCTTCGTGAAGAAGCCGGACAACGGCGGGATGCCGATGATCGCGAGATACCCGAGCCCGAACGTGACGAAGGTGATCGGCATGACGGCGGCCAGGCCGCCGAACCGGCGCATGTCGACCTCGTCGTTCATCTCGTGCTTGACCGAGCCGGCTCCGAGGAACAGGCCGGCCTTGAAGAAGCCGTGGGCCAGCAGGTGCGCGATTGCCAGCGCGTACCCCGGCGGCCCGAGCCCGGCAGCCAGCATCATGTAGCCGATCTGGCTCATCGTGGATCCGGCCAGCGCCTTCTTGATGTCGTCCTTGGCGCAGCCGATGATCGCGCCGAACAGCAGCGTCGCCGCGCCGACGATGGCGACCGCCAGCAGGGCGTCGCCCGACAGGTCGAAGATCGGGTTCGACCTGACGATCAGGTATACCCCGGCGGTGACCATCGTCGCCGCGTGGATCAGAGCGGACACCGGGGTCGGGCCCTCCATCGCGTCCAGCAGCCAGGACTGCAGCGGCAGCTGCGCGGACTTGCCGCAGGCGCCGAGCAGCAGCAGCAGGCCGATCGCGGTCACGGTGCCCGGGCTCGCCGAGTGCACGGCGGTGAAGACGCCGGTGAAGTTCACCGTGCCGAACTGGGCGAACATCAGCATGATGGCCAGCGACAGGCCGGCGTCACCGACCCGGTTGGCGATGAACGCCTTCTTGGCCGCGACCGCCGCGGACGGCCTGTACTGCCAGAACCCGATCAGCAGGTAGGAGGCCAGGCCGACGCCCTCCCACCCGGCGTACAGGGCGAGGTAGTTGTTGGCCAGCACCAGCAGCAGCATGGCGGCCAGGAACAGGTTCATGTAGCCGAAGAACCGGCGCCGCTCCGGGTCGTGGGACATGTAGCCGACGGCGAAGATGTGGATCAGCGAGCCGACGCCGGTGATCAGCAGCACGAAGCAGATCGACAGCGGGTCCAGCCGCAGGCCGATGTTGACCCGGAACCCGCCGACCGGCACCCAGGAGTACAGGTTCAGATCGTGGCTGCGGTCGGGGCCGGCGTAGGTCAGCATGTTCGCGAACGCGATGACGCCGTAGATGAAGGCCGCGACCGGCATCAGCACCCCGAGCAGGTGCCCCCAGGCGTTGGTGCGCTTCCCGCCGAGCAGCAGCACGACCGCGCCGAACAGCGGGAAGGCGAGCAGCAGCCAGGCCGCGTGCTGCACGCCGACAGCACCGGTGCTGGTCATGACCGTCGCCGACGGCGGGAGCACGCCGGCCAGTGAGCCTGTCACCTGCTACCTCTCTGCATGCCAGCCCGCGCGGCGGATGGCCGCGCCGGGCACTCGGGCGCTGTCCCCGGCCTGCGGCCGTGATCAGCGCGTCAGTATTTCAGCAGGCTGGCCTCGTCCACCGACGCCGACCTGCGGGTGCGGTAGATCGCGGTGAGAATCGCCAGCCCCACCACCACCTCCGCCGCCGCCACGACCATCACGAAGAACGCGATGACCTGGCCGTTCAGCCCGCCGTGCAATCGGCCGAAGGCCACGAAGGCCAGGTTGACCGCGTTCAGCATCAGCTCGACGCACATGAAGATCACGATTGCGTTGCGTCGCACTAGAACGCCGACGCCCCCGATCACGAACAAGATGACGGCGAGCGCAACGTAGTGCGCGGGGCTGATCACGATGTCTCCTCGCCGGTGCCGCTGCCGCCGGCGGGCCGCCACAAGCCGCCGGGGTCAGTGTCATCGAGATCCCGGCCGCTGGCAGGATCCGGCACGTCGGCCGGCTCCGGGCTGCGGACTGTCCCATCGGTGGCCGGCGGAACGCTGCTGCCGGCGGCCGGGGCGGTTTCGTCCTCGTCAGGCTCATCCTGGTCCGGCGGGGCGATCATTCCGACGGCGGACCGGCCAGCAGCCGCGCCGGGCTGGCCTGGTGCGGGCTGGCTCAGTGCGGGCTGGTCGGCGCTGCCGTCGCGCTTGGTGATGGCCCGGCTGACCGAGAGCCCGGCAGCCGAGCCGTCGGGCAGCAGGGCCGGCATATCGACGGCGTTGTGCCGGGCGTAGGTCCCGGGACCCGGCAGCGGGGTCGGGCGGCCGGAAGCCACCCGACGGCGGGCCAGGTCCCGCTGGGTCAGCCGCGGGCTGGTGCGCTCGCGGTGCGCGAGCACCATCGCGCCGAGCGCGGCGGTGATGAGCAGCGCGCTGGTGACCTCAAACGGGAACACGTAGATGGTGAAGATCAGCTGGGCCAGGCCGGTCACGTTGCCCGCGCCGTTGGCACTCCGGGACGGCGCGGCCGGCCCGATCGCGGCGTGCCCGACCGTGAGGCTGAGCAGCACCAGCAGGCCGATCCCGGCCAGCCCGGCGGCCAGCCGCTGGCCCCTGATCGTCTCGATGAGCGAGTCCGTCGAGCTGATGCCGACGATCATCATGACGAACAGGAACAGCATCAGCACCGCGCCGGTGTACACGATCACCTGCACGAAGGCCAGGAACGGCGCCCCGAGCATGGCGTAGAACACCGCCAGCGACAGCATGACCACGGCCAGCAGGACCGCGCAGTGCACCGCCCGCCGGGCCAGGATCATGCCTAGGGCCGCCGCGACCGAGATGACCGCCAGCAACCAGAACGCGATGCCGCGGGCGGTGTCGGCCGCACTGGCCGCCAGCACGATGTGATGGCTCACCGCTGGCCTTCCGTTCCTGCCTCGTCTGCCTCATGCGAGACCGGATGGTCAGGGGCGGTCCGGTCGGCGGCCGGGTGATCGTGGGCGCCGAGCAGGTAATAGTCCTTCTCGGTCTCCCCGAGCCGCATGGGGTGCGGTGGCGCCTCCATGTCCGGCTGCAGCGGCGCGACCAGTTGCTCCTTGGTCCAGATCAGGCTTTCCCGGCTGTCGTCGGCTAGTTCGTAGTCGTTGGTCATGGTCAGGGCCCGGGTCGGGCACGCCTCGACGCAAAGCCCGCACAGGATGCAGCGCAGGTAGTTGATCTGATAGACGCGGCCGTAGCGCTCGCCGGGGGAGAACCGCTCCTCCTCGGTGTTGTCCGCGCCCTCCACGTAGATCGCGTCCGCCGGGCAGGCCCAGGCGCACAGCTCGCAGCCGATGCACTTCTCCAGCCCGTCCGGCCAGCGGTTGAGCTGGTGCCGGCCGTGGAACCGGGGCGCGGTGGGCTCCTTCTGCTCCGGGTACTGGACGGTGTCGACCTTCTTGAACATCTGCTTGAAGGTGACGCCGAACCCCTTGACCGGGGCCAGGAAATCAGGCACTTGTGACCTCCTTGACGCCGCCGTCGGGCTCGACCGCGACCGGCCCGGCGGCGGAAACGCCGGCCTGGCCGTGGTAGTGCGGCAGGTCCAGCGGCGGCACCGGGAAGGCCGTCTCGCCCGGCCCGCTGGCCTCGGCCTCGATCTGCTCGGCCAGCGCGGCGCGGCGCTGCAGGGCGGCGTCCCAGCGCCCGGCCAGCAGCATCAGCACCACGATGATCGCGCCGGCCACCAGGTACACCGCCGGGCTGCCGCCGTCGGTGCGGAACACCCGGAAGGTAGCGATGATCAGCGTCCAGGTAAGGGCGGCCGGGATGAGCACCTTCCAGCCCAGTGTCATGAGCTGGTCGTAGCGGATCCGGGGCAGCGAGCCGCGCAGCCAGATGAAGCAGAACAGCAGGATCGAGACCTTGGCGCCGAACCACAGCAGCGGGTACCAGCCGGCGTTCGCACCCGACCACACGCTGATCGGCCACATGGCCCGCCAGCCGCCGAGGAACAGCGTGGTGGCCAGCCCGCAGACGGTGATCATGTTGACGTACTCGGCCAAATAGAACAGCGCGAACTTCAGCGACGAGTACTCGGTGTGAAAGCCGCCGACCAGCTCGCCCTCGCCCTCAGGCAGGTCGAAGGGCAGCCGGTTGGTCTCGCCCACCATCGTGATCAGGTAGATCACGAACGAGGGCAGCAGCAAGATCGCGAACCAGGACGGGAAATGCCAGATGATCCCGAACAGGCGGAACTCGTTGCCGCTGGCCTGGGCGGTCACGATCTGGGTGGTGGACAGCGACCCCGCGTACAGGAACACCGGCACGAACGACAGGCCCATGGCGATCTCGTAGCTGATCACCTGGGCCGACGAGCGCAGGCCGCCGAGCAGCGAATACGGCGAGTTCGAGGCCCAGCCGGCCAGCACGATCCCGTAGACCCCCATCGAGCTCATGGCCAGCACCAGCAGCACCGCGACCGGCAGGTCAGCCAGCTGCAGCGGGGTGCTGTGGTGGAAGATCGACACAATCGGCCCGAACGGGATGATCGCGAAGCTGATGAACGCGGGGATCGCGGCGATGCCGGGGGCCATGACGAACAGCAGCTTGTCCACGCCGCGCGGGATGATGTCTTCCTTCAGCGGAAGCTTGATGCCGTCCATCAGCGATTGCAGCAGCCCGAATTTCCCGGCCCGGTTCGGGCCTGAGCGCTGCTGCATCCGGCCGATGACCCGCCGCTCGGCCCAGATCATCAGCAGCGTGGTCAGCATCAGGAAGGCGAAGACCGCGACGGCCTTGATGATGACCAGCCACCAGGGGTCGTGGCCGAAGCTGGCCAGCGTGGGATCGCCGACGGCCAGGCCCGTCATTGCGCGCTCCTCACCGTGACGAGGCTGCCGTGGCCGGCGCCGAGCTCGGCCCGCACCGCGCATCCCGTCGTATTGGTCGGCAGCCAGATCACCCGGTCGGGCATTTCGGTGACCTCGACCACCGCGGTTATGGCGCCGCGGTCGGTGGCCACGGTGACCTTACCGCCATCGGCGGTCCCGGCCTCGGCCGCGGTCGCCGCCGAGATCCTCGCGACCGCGGCGCGAGCGGTGCCAGCCAGATTCGGCTCGCCGTCCTGCATCCGGCCGGCATCGAGAAGACTATGCCAGGTAGCAAGAATCGCTCTGTTTTCCCGGGGGACGACGCTGTGCTGGCCCGGGGGGCGACCCCCGGAGCCCCCCGCGCTCGCAGCGGCTCGGGCGGGCGAGCCGGCCGTCGCCGCTGCGACATGGGGGGACGACCCCCCATTACCCCCCGTGCTGGCGGCTGATCCGCCAGTTCGCCGGGTGCTCGGGGCTGGGGTGGCCACGCTGCTGTCCTGGCCGGCCGTCTGCTGGGCCAGGGTGGCTAGCTCGCGGCGGGCGGCGGCTTCGTCGGGAAGGCCCAGGTGGATGTCCATCTGGTCGGCGATGGAGGCCAGGACGTTCAGGTCAGTGCGGACAGCGGGGACGCGCAGCGCGGGGCCGAACGTGCCGGTGCGGCCCTCCCAGTCCACGAACGTACCCGCCTTCTCGGCCACCGCCGCGACCGGGAACACCACGTCGGCGCGGTCGGTTACCGCGCTGGCCCGCAGCTCCAGGCTGACCACGAACTCGGTGGCCTCCAGCGCGGCCAGCCCGGCAGCGGGATCGGGCAGGTCGGCCGGGTCCAGGCCGGCCACTACCAGCGCCCCGATCTCGCCCGCAGCGGCCGCGGTGAGGATCTCCCCGGTGTCACGGCCCGGCTCGGCAGGCAGGCTGACGGCGCCCCAGGCCCGTGCGACCGCCGCCCGCGCCTGCGCGTCGCTGACCGGGCTGCCCCCCGGCAGCAGCGCGGGCAGCGCGCCGGCCTCGACCGCGCCACGCTCACCGGCCCGCCGCGGAATCCAGGCCAGCTGGGCGCCGGTCATCTCGGCCAGCCGAGCTGCCGCGGTCAGCGCGCCGGGCACCTCGGCCAGCCGCTCGCCGGCCAGGATGACCGCGCCGGGCTGCCGCAGCGCCGCGCTGACCTCAGGGACCCATGCTCCGGCGGGTCCGCCCGTACCTGCCGCGTGCGCCGATGTGCCGGCCGTCGCTGCCAGCGCTGCGCTCGACTCGGCCACCCAGGCCCCGCCAGCCCTCCCGACGCTCTCCGCCTCGGCGGAGGTGCCAGCGGTCGCCGCCAGCGTGGTATAGCCCTCGGGGGGCAAAGCCGTCGCCGGGGGGGCGGTGCTGGCGTCGGCGGGCCGGGACGCCTGCGGGTCATGGTCGGCTAGCGCGCTGAGCGCCGCCGCCTCGGCGCCGGGCACGGTCGGCAGCAGGACGCCAGACAGCCGGTCCAGGCCGGGGCTGGCCAGGGCGGCCAGCGAGTAGACGGTGAGGGTGCCGCTGCGGACCGCCTTGCGCAGTCGCAGGAACACGATCGGCGACTCGTCCTGCGGCTCGAATCCGGCCAGCAGCACCGCCGGCGCCTGCTGCAGGCTCGCGTAGCTGACCTGCAGGCCGCGCCCGGCCACCCGGTCAGCCAGGAACTGCGTCTCCTCGGCCGAGTGCGGGCGGGCCCGCATGTCGATGTCGTTGGTCGCCAGGGCCAGCCGGGCGAACTTGGCGTAAGCGTAGGCATCTTCGATGGTCAGCCGCCCGCCGGTCAGCACGCCCGCCCGGCCGCGGGCCGCGGCCAGGCCCGCCGCGGCGTGCCCGACCGCCTCGGGCCAGGAAGCCGGGACCAGCACGCCGGACTCGTCACGCACCAGCGGCACGACCAGCCGGTCGGGCTGGGTGGCGTAGGTGAAGGCCCAGCGGCCCTTATCGCAGTTCCACTCCTCATTGACCTCCGGGTCGTTGCCGGCCAGCCGCCGGGTCACCGCGCCGCGGCGATGGTCGGTGCGCTGGCGGCAGCCGGACGCGCAGTGCTCGCAGATGCTGGGCGTGGACACCAGGTCGAACGGCCGGGACCGGAATCGGTAGGAGGCGCCGGTGAGGGCGCCGACCGGGCAGATCTGCACCGTGTTACCGGAGAAGTAGGAGTCGAACGGCACCCCGTCGGCCACCGCGACCTGCTCGGCCGGGCCCCGGTCGACCAGCTCGATGAGCGGGTCGCCGGCGATCTGGTCGGTGAACCGGGTGCACCGGGCGCACTGCACGCAGCGCTCCCGGTCCAGCAGCACCTGCGCCGACAGCGCGACCGGCTTTTCGAACGTGCGCTTGGTGCCGGCGAACCTGGTCTCGCCCTGGCCGGTGGACATGGCCTGGTTCTGCAGCGGGCACTCGCCGCCCTTGTCGCACATCGGGCAGTCCAGCGGGTGGTTGACCAGCAGCATCTCCATCACGCCGCGCTGTGCCTTCTCCGCGACCTTGGAGGTCAGCTGGGTGTGCACCACCATCCCGTCGGTGCAGGTGGTGGTGCACGAGGCGGGCGGCTTGGGCTGGCCTTCGACCTGCACCAGGCACTGCCGGCAGGCCCCGATCGGGTCCAGCAGCGGATGGTCGCAGAACCGCGGGATCTGGATGCCGAGCTGCTCGGCGGCCCGGATGATCAGGGTGCCCTTCGGCACGGTGATCTCGAAGCCGTCGATGGTGACATTAACCCCGTCGGCGGGCCGGGCGACCCCGGCGCTGGCGCCGGCTGGCCCGGCTGCAGGAACGGTCATCGGGCGGGCTCCGTGGCGAAGAGGGTGGCGGCGGCCGGGTCGAACGGGCAGCCACCGCGCTTGCGGTGCTCGATGTACTCGTCCCTGAAGTACTGGATGGAGGACACCACCGGGCTGATCGCGCCGTCGCCGAGCGCGCAGAATACCCGGCCCAGCATGTTGTCGCAGATGTCGAGCAGCTTGTCCAGGTCGGCATCGCTGCCGTGGCCTTGCTCCAGGTCCTCGAGCAGCTGGGTCATCCAGTACGTGCCCTCGCGGCACGGCGTGCACTTGCCGCACGACTCGTGCTCGTAGAACTCGTTCCAGCGCAGCGTGGCCCGCACGACGCAGGTCGTGTCGTCGAAGATCTGCAGCGCACGGGTACCGAGCATGGACCCGGCCGTCCCCACGTCCTCGAAGTCGAGCGGCACGTCCAGGTGCCCGGCGGTGAAGATCGGCGTGGACGACCCGCCGGGGGTCCAGAACTTCAGCTCGTGCCCGGCCCGCATGCCGCCGGCCAGGTCCAGCAGCTCGCGCAGCGTTACGCCGAGCGGCGCCTCGTACTGCCCCGGCGTGGTGACGTGCCCGGACAGCGAGAAGATGCCGAAGCCCTTGGACTTCTCGGTGCCGAGCGCGGCGAACGCGTCAGCGCCGCGGTCGATGATGAACGGCACGCTGGCGATCGACTCGACGTTGTTGACCACCGTGGGGCACGCATACAGGCCCGCGATCGCCGGGAACGGCGGCTTGAGCCGGGGCTGGCCGCGGCGCCCCTCGAGCGAGTCGAGCAGCGCGGTCTCCTCGCCGCACTCGTACGCGCCCGCGCCGGCGTGCACGACCAGCTCCAGGCTGAACCCGGAGCCGAGGATGTCGGTGCCGAGGTACCCGGCCGCGTAGGCCTCGGCAACGGCGTGATGCAGCCGCCTGATCACGTGCAGCACCTCCCCGCGCACGTAGATGAACGCCCGCTGCGCCCGGATGGCGTAGGCCGCGATGATCGCGCCCTCGATCAGCGCCTGCGGGTTCTCCAGCATGGTGGGAATGTCCTTGCAGGTGCCCGGCTCGGACTCGTCAGCATTCACGACCAGGTAGTGCGGCTTGTCGCCGCCCTGCGGGATGAAACCCCACTTGTTCCCGGTGGGGAAGCCGGCGCCCCCGCGGCCGCGCAGCCCGGAGGCCTTCACCATCGCGATGACGTCGTCGGGCTGCATCGCCAGCGCCTTCGGCAGCGCCCGGTACCCGCCCGAGCGGCGGTAGCCGGCCAGCGTGAACGAGTCAGGCTCGTCCCACCGGGCGGTCAGCACCGGCAGCAGGATGGAACTCACTTGGCCCCTCCCGCGGAGGTCGGCGCAGCCGGCGCGGGGGGCTCCTCGGGCTCCCAGCCGTGCTCCTTGGCGATACGCAGGCCCGCGATGGTGGCGTCCCCGGCCGTGTTGCCCAGGGCGGCCTGGTCGTCGGGAAAGCCGGCCAGGATCCGGCCGGCCTGCTTCCAGGTGCACAGCCGGGGCGCGCCGCGGGTGGGCGAGACCTGCGCCCCGGATCGCAGCTGGTCCACCAGCTCCCGGGCCGAGGCCGGGGTCATGTTGTCGAAGAACTCCCAGTTGACCATCATCACGGGCGCGTAATCACAGGCGGCGTTGCACTCCAGGTGCTCCAGCGTGACCTTGCCGTCGGCGGTGGTCTCGTCGTTGCCGACGCCCAGGTACTCCTTCAGGCCGGCAAAAATCGCGTCGCCGCCCATCACCGCGCACAGCGTGTTCGTGCACACGCCCACGTGGTACTCGCCGACCGGCCGGCGCTTGTACATCGTGTAGAACGACACCACCGCGGTGACCTCGGCCTCGGACAAGCCCAGCCGCCCGGCGCAGAACGCCATCCCGTCCGCGGAGACGTAGCCCTCCTCGGCCTGCACCAGGTGCAGCAGCGGCAGCAGCGCGGAGCGCGGCCGCGGATAGCGGCCGATGATCTCGGCGGCATCCGGCTCCAGCCGCGAGCGCGCTTCGTTGCTCAGCGCCATTACCTGTCGACTCCTCCCATCACCGGGTCGATGCTGGCGACCGCGGAGATCACGTCGGCGATCATCCCGCCCTCGCACATCACCGACACCGACTGCAAGTTCGTGAACGACGGATCGCGGAAATGCACCCGGTAGGGCCGGGTACTGCCGTCGCTGACCGCGTGGCAGGCCAGCTCGCCGCGCGGCGATTCGACCGCCGCGTACACCTGCCCGGCCGGCACCCGGAAGCCCTCGGTGACCAGCTTGAAGTGGTGGATCAGCGCCTCCATGGACTGCCCCATGATGTGCGCGATGTGGTCGGGCGAGTTGCCGAGCCCGTCGGGGCCGAGCGCCAGCCGGGCCGGCCAGCCGATCTTCGCGTCGGTGATCATGACCGGATCACCGGCCGGGCGGGATCCCCCGAGCCGGCCGACGCACTGATCGATGATCCGCAGCGACTGGTCCATCTCGTCCATCCGCACCCGGTACCGGCCGTAGGCGTCGCAGCTGGACCGGACCGGAATGTCGAACTCGTAAGTCTCGTACCCGCAGTAGGGCTGACTCTTGCGCAGGTCCCAGGGCAGCCCGGTGGCGCGCAGCATGGGGCCGGTAACGCCGAGCGACATGCAGCCGGGCAGGTCGAGATAGGCGATGTTCCTGGTGCGGGCCAGGTACACCGGGCTGGCGTCCAGCAGGGCGCGGATCTCGCCGAGCAGCGCCGGCATCACGGTCAGGTACTCCCTGATCCGCTCCAGCGCCCCGGCGGGCAGGTCCTGGGACACCCCGCCGGGCCGGATGTAAGCGTGGTTCATCCGCAGGCCGGTGATGAGCTCGAACAGGTCGAGGGTCTTCTCCCGCTCGCGCATCCCGTACAGGAACACCGTCGTGGCGCCCAGCTCCAGGCCGAAGGTGCCGATTGCGGTCAGGTGCGAGGCGATCCGGTTCAGCTCCATCATCAGCACCCGGATCACCGAAGCCCGCTCGGGGATCGCGTCGGTGATGCCGAGCAGCTTCTCGGTGGCCAGGCAGTAGGCGGCCTCGTTGAACAGCGGCGCGAGGTAGTCCATCCGGGTGCAGAACGTGACGCCCTGCGTCCAGGTCCGGAACTCAATGTTCTTCTCGATGCCGGTGTGCAGGTAGCCGATCACCGGCCGCAGCTCGGTCACGGTCTCGCCGTCGAGGGTAAGGATCAGCCGCAGCACGCCGTGCGTGGACGGGTGCTGCGGGCCCATGTTGACGACCAGCTGCTCGTCGCCTGGCTCATCACCGGCGTCGGCGGCGGCGGCTACGACCTCATCCCAGTCCTGGCCGCCGACGGTGTAGACGCGGCCTTCTTCCGCGCCCTCCCCCTGGCCTGCCCCCCTGCCCTGGCCAGCACCGCCCCCGGCCGCACTGCTCTGGGCGGTCACTGGTAGTACCTCCGGTCCTCCGGCGGCGGCACCTCGGCGCCGCGGTACTCGACCGGGATGCCGCCGAGCGGGTAATCCTTGCGCTGCGGGTGGCCCTTCCAGTCGTCGGGCATCTCGATTCTGGTCAGCGCGGGGTGCCCGGTGAAGATGATCCCGAAGAAATCCCAGGTCTCCCGCTCGTGCCAGTCGCAGGTCGGGTACACCTCGACCAGCGAAGGGATGCGCGGGTCGGCGTCCGGGGCCGCTACCTCCAGCCGCAGCCTGCGGTTGTGGGTCAGCGAGACGAAATGGTAGACGGCGTGCAGCTCGCGGTCGGCTTCGGCCGGGTAGTGCACGCCCGACACGCCCGAGCACAGCTCGAAGGCCAGTGCCGGGTCGTCGCGCAGCCGCCGCGCCACGTCGGGCAGGTGCTGGCGCCGCACGTGAAAGGTCAGCTCGCCGTTCGCCACCACTACCCGCTCGATCGCGCCGCCGAAGCCGACCCCCGAGGCCTCCAGCGAGCCGGACAGGCCGTCGGCGATCTCGTCGAAGTAGGACCCGTAGGGCCGCGGGCTGGACAGCGGCGGCGGGCGGCGGATCTTCAGCCCCCCGTAGCCCGAGGTGTCCCCGGTCGTGGTAGCGCCGAACATTCCGGTCCGCGCCACCTGCTCGGCCAGCCGGTCCCGCCCGGCCAGCGCCGCCGGGTCGGGGGCCTGATCCCCGGCCGGCCGATCCGGGTCGGCGGGGGGCGTCGGCGTGGTCATTGCGCTGCTCCTGCCGGTCCTGCACCGCCCGCCCCGGTAGCTGCCCCGCCCGTGCCGATCGCGCCCGTCGCCGCCGGGCTGCCGGTGAGGCCCGGGGCGGCGGCCAGCGGCAGCCGCCGCAGCCTGGCCTGCTCAAGCTCGGTGATCTGCCGCTCCCGGTTGACGCCGAGCTTCATGTTCTGGATCTTGTCGTGCAGCTTGACGATCGCGTCCAGCAGCATCTCCGGCCGCGGCGGGCAGCCGGGCAGGTAGATGTCAACCGGGACTATGTGGTCGACGCCCTGCACGATCGCGTAGTTGTTGAACATGCCGCCGCTGGACGCGCACACGCCCATCGAGATGACCCACTTGGGCTCGGACATCTGGTCGTAGATCTGCCGCAGCACCGGCGCCATCTTCTGGCTGACCCGCCCGGCCACGATCATCAGGTCGGCCTGCCGCGGGGTGTTGGAGGCCCGCTCCATCCCGAACCTGGCCAGGTCGTGCCGGGGGCCGCCGGCGGACATCAGCTCGATCGCGCAGCAGGCCAGGCCGAAGGTGGCCGGCCAGACCGAGCTCTTGCGCGCGTACCCGGCCAGTTTCTCGACCGAGGTCAGCAGTACGCCGCCGGGCAGCTTCTCTTCCAGACCCATGGGGCTAGTCCCATTCCAGACCGCCGCGCCGCCAGACGTAGGCGTACGCGACCAGAACCGAGGCGATGAAGGTCACCATCTCGACCAGCCCGAAGACGCCCAGCTTGCCGAACGCCACCGCCCACGGGTACAGGAAGATGATCTCGATGTCGAACACGATGAACAGCATCGCCGTGACGTAGTACTTGACCGGGAACCGGATGCCCGCGGGCTTGGGCGTCGGCTCGATGCCGCATTCGTATGCCTCGAGCTTCGCGCGGTTCCACCGCTTGGGGCCCGCCAGGCTTCCCATCACCAGCGAGAAAATGGCGAACACCGCCGCGAGCGCGCCGAGGATCAGAATCGGCACATAGTGACTCATGCCCAATCACCCCCTTGACATCAGGCCGCCCGCCCGCGGGCCGGGCGGCATTCTCGGTGTTCTGGCTAGGCCGCCGGCGTCATCTTAGACACCGCGTTGATGAGCCGGTCCATTGCATCACCGCCGCGGGTTTCGGTCAGGTTGCCCAGCAGCTTCATCGTGAAGCGCATTACCGCGGGCCGCTTGACGCCATGCCTGGTGGCGAACTTCATGAATCTGGGCTGGCCGATGAGCTGGACGAAGGCCCGGCCCAGCGTGTAGTACCCGCCGTAGGCGTCCTTGAGCATCGCCGGGTAGGCGGCCAGCGCCTGGTCGGCGCCTGCCGCGGTAGGCCGCGCCAGCGCCTGGGTGACGGTCCTGGCGGCCATCTCGCCTGCCTCCAGCGCGTAGGCGATGCCCTCGCCGTTGCACGGGTTGACCATGCCGCCGGAGTCGCCCGCCAGCAGCAGCCCGCGGGTGTAGTGCGGAGTCCGGTTGAAGCCCATCGGCAGCGCCGCGCCGCGCACCGGCTGGGTGCGGTTCTCTTCGGTGAGGCCCCACTCGGCGGGCATCGCGCCCAGCCACCGGCGCAGCAAGGCCCGGTAGTCGATGTTCTGAAAGGCCGCCGAGGTGTTCAGCAGGCCGAGGCCGACGTTGCTGGTCCCGTCGCCCATGCCGAAGATCCAGCCGTACCCGGGCAGCAGCTGGCTGCCGTCCCACAGGTCCAGCCACGCCTCCAGGTAGTCGTCGTCGTGCCGGGGGGTGGCGTAGTAGCTGCGCACGGCCACGCCGATCGGCCGGTCGTCCCGCTTGCGCAGGCCCATGGCCACCGACAGCCGGGAGGAGTTCCCGTCGGCGGCGATGACCAGGCGGCCGCGGAACCTGCCGCCGCGGGCCGTCACGCCGGTGATCCGGCCAGTCCGGTCGTCGAGCAGCGGGCCGGTGACGTTGACGCCCTCGATCAGCCGGGCGCCGGCCTTCTGGGCGTGCCGGGCCAGGATCTCGTCGAAGTCGTGCCGGGTCCGCACCATCCCGTACCCGGGGTAGGCCGACAGCTCAGGCCACGGCATCTCGATCCGGCCGCCGCCGCCGATGATGCGCAGGCCCTTGTTGCGCAGCCAGCCCTCGCTGGCCGGCATGGGCACGCCCATCGCGGTGAGGGCCTTGACCGCCCGGGGAGTGAGGCCGTCACCGCATACCTTCTCCCGCGGGAACTGGCTCTTCTCCAGCACCAGGACGTCCACGCCCGCGCTGGCCAGGTAGTAGGCGGCAGCCGAGCCTGCCGGCTGGCCCCGACGATGATCACGTCGGCGGTGTCAGCGGCGGTGTCATCAGCGGTGTCGCCGGCCGCATTACGGTCGCCGGCGGGGGCGCCGGAGGGCGGGCTGCCCGCGCCCGCCGGAGCGGCGGCGCCGGGCGCCACGGCAGCATGCTCGGCGCGCGCGTCATGGCCTGCCGTACCGGGTTCGCTCGGCGCCAAGTCCGGCGTGCCCGCAGCGGGATCTTGCTCGGTCACGGCCTCGTCCTGACTATCTTGTGAACAGCTTCACAAGTACTTATCGCAGTCTAGACCGTACCGGGGCGTCGTACCGCGCCGCCCTGCCCGGTCCGGGCCGGCGGCCGGGCGGGACGGACCGCGGCGTGCACCGCCACGACGCCGAGGCTCAGGTTCCGCCAGCGCACCGCCGACCACCCGGCCGCGCCGATGAGGCGCGCCAGCTCATCCTGCCCGGGCCAGTCCTTGATCGACTCGGCCAGGTAGTGGTAGGCACCGGCGTCGGCCGCGAGCCGCCGCGCCACTGCCGGCAGCGCGACGGCCAGGTAGCGCTGGTAGGCCCCGTCCAGCCAGCGGGCGGGCAGGTGGCTGAACTCGCAGACCACCAGCCGCCCGCCAGGCCGGGTAACCCGGAGCAGCTCGGCCAGGGCCCGGGCCGGTTCGGCCACGTTGCGCAGGCCGAAGGAGATCGTGACCGCGTCGAAGAAGGCGGCGCGGAACGGCAGCGCCAGCGCGTCGCCGGCCACGAACCGGACCCGCGCCGCCGGCCTGCGGGCCCCGACGGCCAGCATGCCCAGGGAGAAGTCGCAGGCGATCGCCTGCGCCCCGGCTGCAGCGAAGGCCCGCGTCGAGGTGCCGGTGCCCGCGGCCAGGTCCAGTACGACCTCGCCGGGCCCCGCCCTGACCGCGCGCGCGACCGCCCGGCGCCACAGCCGGTCCTGGCCCAGCGACAACGCGTCGTTCAGCAGGTCGTAGCGCTCGGCGACGGTGTCGAACATTGCCGAGACATCACCGGGGCGCTTGTCCAGCGAGGCACGGCTCATGCGGACAGGGTGGCACACGCCGTTCTCCCGGGTCCGGCTGGCCGGCGCGTCCCGGTTACAGCAGTTCGGGCTGCTGCCAGTCCGCGCCGAGTACATGCTGGGCCAGGAAGGCGAGCACAGTCTCGTACCAGACCCGCACGTCGCCCGGCTTGAGTATCCAGTGGTTCTCGTCTGGGAAGTACAGGAACTTCGCGCTCTTGCCCCGCTCGGTCAGCTCCCAGTACAGCCGCAAGGCCTCGCCGATCGGCACCCGGTAGTCCTTGTCCCCGTGGATGATCAGCATCGGGGTGCTGATTTTGTCCACGTGCGCGTCCGGGGTGTTGTCGCGGTAGCGTGCGGGCTGGGTGACTGGATCGCCGAACTCCCGGCGCCAGAACGGCGGCCCGTCGGTCGTGCTGAACATCTGGTCGAGCGCCCATAGCCCGGCGTGGCTGACTATGGCCGCGAACCGGCCGGTGTGGCCGGCCATCCAGTTCGCCATGTACCCCCCGAACGAGCCGCCCATCATCGCGGTCCGGCCCGCGTCGATGTCCGGCCGGGCGACGACGGCGTCGGTGACGGCCAGCACGTCGGTATAGGGGTCCGTGCCCCATCGGCCGTAGCCGCGGGCGATGAAGCCGAGGCCGTAGCCGGTGGACAGCGCCGGGTCCGGCAGCAGCACCGCGTAGCCGCGGTCGGCCATCAGCCACGGATTCCACCGCCACGACCAGTCGTTCCAGCTCGACCGCGGGCCGCCGTGCACCCACAGCAGCAGCGGTGCCGGGGCCTGCGCGCTGGCCCCGTCGGGCAGCACCAGCCAGCCGCGGAGCGTCGCGCCGTCCGCGGCGCCGGCCGTCACCTCGGTCACCCGGCCCGGCACGCTGACCTCGCCCGCCGGGCTGGGCAGCGCGGTGATCTGGCCGGACCCGGTGAGGTCGATGCGGACCGGCACCGGCGGGCTGTCGATGGCCGACCGCAGCGCGTACAACACGCGGCCGTCCGGCGCCGGGCACAGGCTGGCGTAGGCGCCGTTGCCGGCGGTGATCCGAGTGATCTCGCCGGTGCCGACGTCAACCCGGAAGACCGGCCGCCTGCCCTGGTCATCGGCGGTGAAGAAGACCGAGCCGGAGTCCGGCGCCCAGGCGGTCTCGGCGGGCTGCCGGTCAAATCCGGCGAGCAGGTCACGCGGGCCGCCGGTGCTGTCCGGCCCGGCGTCGTCAGGCCCGGCACCGGCGGCGTCACGGCCGGCACTGGCGGGGTCAAGCCCGGCCACCACCAGGGTCACGTCACCGGGCCGCTGATAGGTGTCATGCTCGGTCCGCAGTGCGGCCACGAGCCCGCCGTCCGGGGCGATCAGCGGGCGCTCGAAGTCAGCGTCCGCGGCGGCCAGCAGCGTGCGGCGAGCGCCGGTGGCCACGTCGATCACTGCTACCTCGACGCGCATGCTGCCGCGGCCCGCTGGCACCCCCCAGCTCGTGACCACCGTCGAGCCGTCGCTGGACAGGCCAAAGGACTGCTCGTCAAGGGCCCGGCCCGGATCGGGCGTCAGGTCGCGCAGCTCATCAGGGTCCGCGGTGCCAGCGCTCTCCGCACCGCCCGCGGCAGCGAGCCCGGGGCCAGCACCGCCCCCGGCAGCCGGCTCCGGGGCAGCATTGCCCCAGCCGCCCGCCCGCAGGGCCTGCCCGCCCGGCCCGGGCGCGGGTGCCGCCAGCAGCCGCAGGCAGTCCGGGCCTAGGTCATGATCCCAGATCCGGATCATGCCGCCCGCGTCGTGCAGGATGGCGCTCACCCCGGCGTCCGCGCGGGCCTTGCGGCGGCGGGCATCGGCGTCGGGGCCGGGCGTGCCCGGAAACGCCGGCGCGGATAGGACGTAGCCGGGCGCGGCCCGGGCGGTCACCACGGCGGCCACGCCGCCCGGCGGTGCGGCCAGCCGCACCGACTCCCCGCCGCCGGCCTGCATCAGCCACAGCGCCGCCTTGTCGCCGGCAGGTTCCTCGCCCGGCTTGGGCCCGGCCTGCGGGCCGCCCGGAGACGAACAGCAGCGAGCCGTCGGGCAGGAACTGATGCCCCGATTCACCCGCCGCCGACCGGGTCAGCCGGGCCGGCGCCGCGGCCCCCGGGCTGGTCCCGATCCGCCAGATGCTGGAGACGTACTTCTTCGGGTCCTCGCCCAGGGACTTGACCGCGGCCGCCAGCCAGCTGCCGTCGGGCGCGAGCTGAAGCGAGGTAACGCACGGGATGGCCACGTAGTCGGCCAGGTCGCTGAAACGGCTCACAGGTTCCTCCGGTCGTCCGGGCACGGCGGGCGCACCGCCGCGACAGCCACCGGCCGGGACCGGCCTGCGACCACCCGGTACCGCTAATCCCCCGGCCGCGCCGCGCAAGCCGTTCTGGCCAGCGGCGAAGGCCGGCAACCGGCCACCTTCGGGTAAACCAGACCATACCCTCAAAGCGTCTATATCTAGGCGGCCGGGTCGTCCGGCGGGCTGCGCGGCGCAGGCCGCGCGGGCTCTGGCGGCGCGGCGCCGGAGGGACGGCCAGATCATCCCGGGGACCGGGATGCCAGCGGGCACGCGCACCGGGGCAGGTAACGGGCAAAGCGTGCGCTCATGTTCGGCAATAAAGATAGGAAGCAAGATCGCAAGGATTACGTAAAGAATTCTTAATCTAGGCTATTTACGCTTGAGAACACTCGTAATTAGGCACTAGGCAGCGCTCCGACGTGCGGCAACGTCGCCCGTATCGGGCAACGGGCATGCTGGGCGGGTTATACCGCAGAGGGCGGTCAGCTGCTTGTGCGAGAACTCTGTGCACTGATGTACGGAAGTTCGCGCAATTAGTTTGATTGTTACTCATAGCGAAGTATGATGCAGATCTCGCTCACCTCGTCGCCGATCACTGCGCAGTAAGCACACAGGACCAAGTCACCGCCCGCGGTCCGCAGAGTTAAGGAGCACTTGCGGCATGGACAACTTCCAGCGAACGGACTCGTTCGAGCCGGGCGACTACCTCAGAGTGCTGCGCCGCCGCTGGTGGATCGTGCTCGGGCTGGCGGTGGTGGGCCTCGTCGCCGCGTTCGCCTACGTCAAGGTGGCGCCGAAGTCCTACAGCGCGACGGCGTCGGTGAACGTCACCGCCACCAGCGGGGCCAGCACCCAGACGCAGGGCAGCCGCACCAGCGGCGGCATCAGCATGGACAGCGAGGCCCAGCTCGTCCAGTCCGTCACGGTCGCCACGATCGCCGCGCACACCCTGCACACCACCGTCGCGCCGACGACTCTGGTCAAGGACGTCGCGGTCACGGTGCCGGCGAACTCGAACGTGCTGCAGATCGCGTGCAGCCAGCCGACCGCGGCGGCTGCCGCCAGCTGCGCCCAGGCGTTCGCGCACGCGTACCTGACCAACCGGAGCGCCACCGCAGCCGGCGCGCTGACCACCATTCTCGCCCGGCTGCGGTCGCAGGTGGCCGCGCTGAACCGGACCGACACCAGCCTGAGCGCCAAGATCGCCTCGCTGCCGGCCAACTCAACCGATCGGGCCTCCGCCCAGTCGACGCTGACCTCGAACGAGAGCCAGCTCCGCTCGCTGAGCGGCCAGATCGGCACCATCGAGGGCGAGCAGGCGAACACCTCCGGCGGCGCCATCATCTCAAGCGCGGTGCCGCCTGCCAGCCCCAGCAGCCCGCAGACCAAGCTGATCGTGCCCAGCGGGCTGGTCGTGGGCCTGCTGATCGGGCTCATCGCGGCGTTCTGGGTGGACAGCCGGGATAAGCGCATCCACCAGCCGCGGGACCTGGAGCGGTACCTGGACCTGCCGGTCATGCTCAACGTCGCGGTCAAGCAGCGCAACCCGCAGCCGATGCTGGTCAACCCGCGGTCGCGGCCAGGCCAGGGCTTCGCCGAGCTCGCTCACGCCGTCACGGCCACGCTCGGCGAGGGCAGCCACGTGCTGCTGGTGGCCGCGACCTCGGCTGGGACCGGCGGGAGCTTCACCGCGGCCAACCTGGCCGTCGCGCTGGCCCGGATGCGCTCCGATGTGGTGCTCATCAGCGCCGACCTGCGCGGCAGCGTGACCCCCGAGCTGTTCGGCCTGAGCCGGGAGCGCGGCCTGACTGATGTGCTGTCCGGCAATGCCTCGGTCTGGGACGTGGCCAAGCGACCGCCCGAGTCAGCGCGGCTGCGCGTCATCACGCCCGGCACTGATACCACTGTCGACCTGTACACCTTCCAGGAGGACGTGCCCAGGCAGCTGTTGTCGGAGCTGCGCGCCAGCAGTTCGATCATCATCATCGAGGCGCAGGCAACCGGGCCGAGCAGCGACACGTTCGCGCTGGCCGAGCTGGCCGACGCGGCGCTGGTGGTGGCGGAATCCGGGCGCACCACCAGGCCGGAGGTCGAGGAGACGCTGGACCGGCTGGACCGGCTGCGCACGCCCGTGCTCGGCGGTGTGGTCATCCCGCAGTTCGGCAACCTGCCCAGATCCCGTGTCGCCGCCCAGCCCGCGCCCCCGGCCCAGCCCGCGCCCCCGGCCCAGCCGACGGCGGACAGCCGGGGCGGCGCGGCAAAGCGGCCGTCCGCCGCCACCGAGCAGCGGCCGCACCCGGCCCTGCCGGACGCGGAGGTCAACGAGACACGGCCGCTGCCGCTCGCGTCAGTGCAGCAGGCACTCGACAGCCAGAACCGGCGCCAGTCCCTCCTCGGCGAGCGTTCCGAGCCCTCGCGGCCGAGCAGCGGATCTGACCTTGGCCACTGAGCGGTGCACCGGGAGAAGAACCGCGGGGTATTCCGGGAGAAGAACCGCGGGGATGGCTATCGCCGCGGTGGCAGCCGGGCTGGCCGCCGCGTCCTGCAGCACCGCTCCGGCCGTGACCAGCCAGACCATCAAGCCCGCCCCGGCCAGCTCCTCACCCCGCCCGGCCGACACCGCCGCGCCGACCTCGTCGAGCGCGACGGTGGCCCCGCTGACCGGCCTGCCGGCCAGCCGGCCGGTCGCGGGCCGCTCAGCCGTGGCCCTGGTCGTGGCGGGCAGCAAGCCCTCCGGGCTGTCCGGTGCGGACGTGGTCTTCCAGCAGGCGACATCGCCGGCGCACTACCTCGCCGTCTACCAGTCCCGGCAGGGCACCGGGGTCGGCCCGATCGGTGCCACCCTGCCGCCTGACGGGCAGACTGCCGCGGTGCTCAAGGCACTGGTCGGCTACGACGGCGGGACCACGTCATTCGTCACGATCCTGGACAACACCAAGGTGATCGATCTGGGCGACGCGACGCACAGCTCGCTGTACGCCAGCGGCGCGGCCGGGCTCACCGCCTCAACCAGGGCATTCCGCGCCGCTGCGCACTCGGTCACGCCGCCGGCCCTGCTCTCCTACCGCGGCCCGGTCAGCGGCAGCGAGAATCTGGCCAGCGCCGGGCAGTTCCGGGCGGGCTCGGTGACCGTCCGGCTGCCCGGCGCTGGCACTCAGAAATGGGCTTTCGACGCGCAGAAAAATTTGTGGCGCCCGGTCAGCGGCGCGCCGCAGGTAGAGGTGGCGAACCTCATCATCCAGACGGTCTCCTACCATCAGGTCTTCCTGAACCGGAGATACGGCATCACCGCCTCAACCGCCAAAGTATTCGGCCGGGGGACGTTCGAGGCGTTCACCGGAACCCGGGACTCGACGGCGCACGGGCCTGGCGGGCTCGCGGCCCGCGGCAGCTGGTTCAAGCCCGGCCTGCCCTACGTCACCGCCTACAACGACGCCAAGGGCTTCCCGATGGCTTTCCAGCCGGGACCGACCTGGGTCATCCTGGCCCCGCAGGGCACGAAGATCTCCACAGCTGAGGCGAGGGCATGACCACTGACCTGCAGCCGATCCGGCGGAACCGGGACGGCAGCGACCGCGGCGGCGCGCCGTACGCGCCGCCGCGGCGCACCGGCGCCCGGCGCGATCAGCGCGCCCCCGGCCGGGGCAGCCGCGATCAGGGCAGCCACGCCAAGCGGCGCGGGAAGCTGCTGGCCGACAACCCGGCCTGGCCGCTCATCGCCCTGCTCGGCGGCTATCCGCTGTGGTGGGCGCTCGGCATCGGCGACTACATGTTCATAATCCTGGCCATCCCGATGCTGACCCGGCTGTACTCCTGGCATTCCAGCAGGTCACGCCGGGTGCGGCTGCCGCCGGGCTTCTCGATCTGGCTGCTGTTCCTGGTCTGCATGATCGCCGGGGTGCTCACGCTGCCGCTCACCGCGCCCGGCACCGCCGCCAGCCCGGTCAGCTCCCGGTTCCTCGCCTACGGCGACCGAACCGCCCTGTACCTGAGTGTCACGGTGCTGCTGGTGTTCGCGGGCAACCTGACCGAGGAGGAATTCGCCCGCAAGCGGCTGGCCTGGCTGCTCAGCCTGGTGGGCGTCTACGCGATCGTGGGCGGCTTCGCCGGGGTCATCGCCCCGCACTTCCAGTTCACCTCACCGCTGGCCCTGGTCATGCCGCGCAGCTTCCAGTCCAACACGCTGGTGCAGTCCTACCTGCACCCTGGGTTCTCCCAGATCCAGGGCGTGCTCGGCGTGGCCGAGGGGCGCCCCAAGGCGCCGTTCAACTACACCGACGCCTGGGGCGAGAGCCTGACCATCCTGGTGCCCTGGCTGCTCGTGGCCTGGACGCGAACCCGCGCGCAGCGCCGCTGGGCACTGGCCCTGACGCTCGCCGCGGTGATCCCGCTCGCCTACTCGCTGGACCGCGGGGCCTGGATCGGCGCGGGGTTCGCCGTCGCTTATCTCGCCGTCCGCTTCGCCGCCAGGGGCAAGGTCCTGCTGCTCAGCGGGATCTGCGCCGCGCTGGTGCTGGCGGTCGCGTTGTTCCTGCTCACGCCGCTGCACGCGCTGGTCAGCCAGCGGATCACGTCCAAGGAGAACAACAGCAACTCGATCCGGTCCACGCTGGACGTGCTCGCGGTCAAGGACGCCATAGCCTCACCCTGGATCGGATACGGCGATACCCGGCACATGCAGGGCAGCCCGCAGTCCATCGCGGTCGGGCCGACCAGCGGCTGCATCACCTGCGGCCAGCTCGAGGTGGGCAGCACCGGCCAGCTGTGGCTGCTGCTGGTCAGCGACGGCATCCTCGGCACCGGGCTGTTCATGGCGTTTTTCGCCTACGGGATATGGCGGTACCGGCGGGACACGACGCCCATCGGGCTGGTTGCGGTGCTCGTGCTGCTGCTGTCCTTCGTCTACATGTTCTTCTATGCCTCGGTGGTGGCGCCGCTGGGCTTTACCATGATCGCCTACGCCCTGCTCTGGCGGAATAACCGGCGCGATACGGCCGCCGTCGATCCAGCCGGCCAGCGGGGTGGCCAGCTGGCTGGCCGCCCCGCCCTCGCGCGCTACTCCGGGTCACCGGCGCCCCGGACGCCTGCGTGACCTTGCGGTGGCGCGAGGCGGCTTCGGTGCGGCGCAGACCACGGCGGCCGCACTCGGGGCCGCCCCCGGAATTCCTACAGCCCATGGTGGGAGGCGGCTCGGAGGAGCCCCCCGCACCGCGCTCGAATCATGCTGCACCAGCCGCGCCTCCCGCCCGCCCCGCCCCGCCTCGTCGGCCCGCTGCGGCGCCCCCTGCTGCACCACCGGTGCCAGCGGCCGGGGGGCACGAGGCCGGCCAGCTCCTGGGCCGGCCCGTCAACGGTCATGCCCGGCCTGCTGCCGCGATCCCCGCGGCGCCCCCGGCGGTCTACGCTGCCCCGGCGGCCTCCGCTCCCCCGGCCGTGGCGGCGGCCCCGGCACCCCCGGGGACCGGGGGCAAGCTCGCCGAGGTGTCCCGCAGCACCATGCTGAACCTGATCGGTGCCGGCGTCTCGGTCGCGTCCACCCTCGGGATCACGGTGCTGATAACCCGGCTGTTCAGCAGGCCGGTCGCTGGCGCGTTCTTCACCGCCACCTCGCTGTTCATGATCGTCGAGTCGGTGGCCAGCCTGGGCGCCTTTACCGGCCTGGTGTACTTCATCACCAGGCTGCGGATGCTGAACAGCGAGAGCAGGATCAGCTCCATCCTGCGGGCCGCGACGATCCCGGTCCTGGCCGTGTCGATGACGTTCACCATCGCGCTGCTGCTGTTCGCCAGCCCGGTGGCCCGCGTCCTGCTGGGCGGCCATCTCGGCCATAGCGGAGCCACCGTACCCGCGGTGACGGCCGCGCTGCGCGCGCTGGCGATAACCCTGCCGTTCGCGGCGCTGCTCGACACGCTGCTGGGCGCCAGCCGCGGATACCGGGACATGCGGCCCACCGTCATGATCAACCAGGTGGCCCGCTCGGGAATCCAGCTGGCCGGGGTAGCGGTTGCGGCCCTGGCCGGCACGGCCGCCCTGCTCGCACCGCTGTGGGCGGTCCCCTACATCCCGGCCACCGCCGCGGCGTGGATCTGGCTGCGGCGGATCCGGCGCAGGCCCGGCACCCCGCGGCGGGCGGATTCAGTGCCGTCCGGCCTGGCCGCCCTGATGGCCCTGGCCACCCCGGTCCGGTCTGACGGCACGAAACTGCGGCCCGGCGAGAGCGCCGACGAACGGCTGGCCAACGCCACGCCGCGCGGATTCTGGCGGTTCACCACGCCGCGGGCGATCGCCGTACTAGCCCAGATCACCGTCCAGCGCATCGACATCGTGCTGGTGGCGATCATCATCAGCCCGACCGCGGCGGCCGTCTACACCGCGGCGACCAGGTTCCTGGTCGCCGGCCAGCTCGGCAACGGCGCGATCAGCATGGCCGCGCAGCCCCAGTTCACTGAGCTGTTCGCGATGGGCGCGACCCGCCGGGCCAATATCGTCTACCAGGTCACCACCGCCTGGCTGGTCCTGCTCACCTGGCCGATGTACCTGCTCGTCATCGTGTTCGGGACGCAGATCCTGGCCATCTTCGGCCACTCTTATCAGGCCGGCTACACGGTGCTGATCATCCTGGCCGTGGCCTCGCTCATCTCCGCGGTGTGCGGCCAGGTGGACATGGTCCTGATCACCACCGGGCGCACCAGCTGGAGCCTGGCGAACGGGCTCTCGGTGATGGTGGTGAACGTCGGCCTGGACCTGCTGCTCATACCCCGGTACGGCATTACCGGCGCCGCGATCGCCTGGGCGGTGGCCATCGGCGTGTTCAACGTGCTGCCGCTGACGCAGCTGGCGATGACGGTGCGGCTGCACCCGTTCGGGCGCGCCAGCTTCCTGGCTGCCGCGCTGTGCGCAGCCTGCTTCTACGTCATCCCGGAGGCATGCCGGCTGCTGCTCGGTGACGGGATGCTGAGCATCGCGGCGAGTATCGCGGCCGGCTGCGCGGCCCTCGCGGTGGGGCTATGGCGGTTCCGGGAGGGACTGCGCCTGTCGCTGATGCCCGGGATGTCATCGGTCCTGGGGCTGGCGGCCCGGCTCCGGGCGGCGCGATGAGATACCTGGTGGTGCTGGCCTGGCCGGCTGGGCTGGCCCTGATCGGGGCGCTCGGCGCCATGCTGGCCCGGCGCGCTCCGGCCGAGCCGGCCCCGGGCGCCCGGTGGCGGCGCGGGTGGCCCGCTCCCGATGCCGGGCGCGGCCCCCGCTGGCTGCGCGGCAGCGCCGGCGAGGCCGTCCGGATCGGCGCGCTCGTGGCCGGCGGCGCGCTGCTGGTCTACCTGCTCATGGCCGCGATCGGCACCGCCGTCGTGCACGGCGGCCCGGTGATCGACAAGCCGGCCTTGCACTGGATCGTGGCTCACCGGGTAGCAGGCTGGGCGCGCGTGCTCGACCGGCTGACGAAGATCGGTGACACCTGGACGACCTGGGGCGCCGCCGCCGCGGCGGCGGTCTGCCTGGCGGTCACCGCGCGTGCCCGCCGCTGGCTGCCGCCGTTCCTGCTGGCCGGCGCGATCGTGGTCGACCACTACACCACGCTGGCCATCCGGCACACCTTCCACCGCATCGGGCCGCCGGGGAGCCCCGGCGGCACCTACCCCTCCGGCGGTGTCGATCGCGTCGAGCTGCTGTACGGGCTCATCGCCTTCCTGCTGTGGCAGGCGTTCAGCGGGCGGCGCCGCACCGCGATAGCGGCGGCCGCCGCCGTCGCCGGGCTGGCCTTTAACGAGGCGTACAGCCGGGCTTACCTGACTCTGCACTGGCTCACCGACATCGGCAGCGGCCTGCTGTACGGTGCCCTGATGCTGACGGTGTTCATTGCCGCTACCCGGCTGGTTGCCGGGCGGGCGGGGCCGCCGGCCGCCGCGGGGCCAGAGCAGGCCGCCAGCGGCCGCGCCCGTCCCGCCCCGTCTCGGCAGGCACCCGCGTGACCGGGCCAGCCGTGCGCGGCTCCGGCCCGGCCTCCCGGCGGCCGCCCGCCTCGCAGCAGCCGGCCGCGGGGGCCCGGGCCGGGGACGGCAGCGCCGCCCGCCTGCAGTACCTGGCCGCGGTATGCGAGCTGCTCTGGCCGCCCCCGGCCACGATCATCCTCGGCCGCGGCCCGTCAGGCAGGCTGCGGGCCCGGGCGCAGGCGGACGGCCGCGACACCCACTTCCTGCTGCTGCTCGGCCAGCGCCGGCCACGGCTGCTCGTGCCCGCGTCCGGCGCGGCCAGCGCCGCGGCGGTGCGCGGCTACAGCGAGCCGGGCTCGGCGCCGGCCAGGATCGGCACCAGGGTCCTGTCGGTGGCGCTGCGCAGCGGGATCGGCCGTGCCGCGGCCCGCAGCCGGCTGCGGATGCATGCCCCGCCCGGCGCCGACACGATTGACTCTTACCTGCGCGCGGCCCTGGGCCGCGATGTCCTGCTGAGCCTGCATCTGAGTCCGGCCCGGGCGAACCGCAAGCCAGTGCTGCAGCTGCTCACTCCGGCCGGGCAGCAGGTCGGCTACGCCAAGATCGGCACCAACCCGCTGACCAGGGCGCTGGTCGAGGCCGAGCGCGATGCGCTGAGCCAGGTCGGCAGCGCCGCCCCGGCCGGCCTGACGGCGCCCGGCGTCCTGCACTACGGCCAGTGGCGCAAGATGAACGTCCTGGTGCTGAGCCCGCTCCCGCTCGGCCTGCCGCGCCGCCCGGTGCAGGCGGCGCAGCTGGCCGCGGCGATGCGCGCGGTCGCCGGGGTCGGCGGACTGCACCGCGAGCCGCTGGCCGCCGGCGGCTACCGGCGGCGGCTGGATGACCGGCTGGCCGCCTGCGATGCGACCGCCGAGCGGGACAGGCTGCGCCAGGCCCTCGGCTCGCTGACCGCCCGGGCCGGCGGCGTCAGCCTGCAGCTAGGCAGCTGGCACGGTGACTGGACGCCGTGGAACATGGCCAGCACCAGCCAGGGCCTGCTGGTGTGGGACTGGGAGCGCTTCACTGGCGGCACCCCCGTTGGCTTCGATGCGCTGCACTACGGCCTGCAGCGGGACATAGTGCCCGGCAGCCGGGAGCCGCGCGCGGCCGCCGCCGGCTGCATCGCCGGCGCCCCGCAGACGCTGGCCGCGTTCGGCATCGATGCCCCGGCCGCGCGGATCACGGCCGTGCTCTACCTGGCCGACCTGGCCACCCGCTACCTGGCGGACCGGCAGGCCCAGGCGGGCGCCATGTTCGGGGCGGCGGGTTCCTGGCTGATCCCGGCCATCACCGACGAGATAGACCGGCTCAGCTGATGCTGACAGTGCGAAAGGCAGCCATGCTTGACAGGAGAACGGTCGCGCCTGCGGTCAGGCAGGCCGCGCAGACGGCCTCGGTCGCGGTCGGCCGGCTGACGCATGCGGCCCGCATGCTGCCCAGTTTCCTGATCGTCGGAGCGCAGCGGTGCGGCACCACCTCGATGTACCGGGCCCTGGAGCAGCACCCAGCCGTGCTGCGGGCGCTACTGCACAAGGGGGTGCACTACTTCGACACCGACTATCCCCGCGGCCTGGACTGGTATCAGGGGCATTTCCCGCTCACGGCGCATGCCCGGCTGCGGCAGCGGTCCGTGGGCGTGCCGCCGCTGACGTTCGAGGCCAGCCCCTACTACATGTTCCATCCGATGGCGGCCGAGCGCATCGCCCGCGACCTGCCCGGCGCAAAGCTGCTCGTGCTGCTGCGCGACCCGGTCGAGCGGGCCTACTCGGCGCATGCGCACGAGCTGGCACGCGGCTACGAGACCGAGCCGTTCGAGCGGGCCCTGGAGCTAGAGGATGCCCGGCTGGCCGGCGAGACCGAGCGGCTGATGGCCGACCCGGCCTATAACAGCCACAGCCATCAGCATCACGCCTACCGCAGCCGCGGGCAGTACATCGAGCAGCTGGAACGGCTGGAGCGATGCGTCGGCCGCGGCCGGATCCACGTCGTGGACTGCGGCGACTGGTTCACCGCCCCGCAGGGCGCCTTCGACGCGGTCCTGGACTTCCTCGGCCTGCCCGCCCATCCGGGCATCGCCTTCGACAAGCACAACGCCAGGGACCGGTCGCCGATGCCCGATCGCCTGCGCGCCGACCTGCGCGAGCACTTCCGCCCCTACGACAAGCGGCTGGCCAGTTGGCTCGGCCGGGATCTGAGCTGGCAGCAATGACCGTTTCCCGTACCGCCCCGGTCGGGGCCCAGGCGCCGGAGTACCCGGAGCTGACCTGGCTGCGCATCGCGCGGCTCGGCGCGCACGGCATCGTCTCCGATCTGCGCGAGCGGCACTCGGATCCCGGCCTGCGCAAGCCGCCGTCGGCCGCGGCCATGGACCCGCGGCTGCACCGGCCGATCTTCATCATCGGGGCGCCCCGGTCCGGCACGACGTTCCTCGGCAGCTGCATCGGGCGGCTGCCCGAGGTGTCGTACCACTTCGAGCCCCGGCTGACCAAGGCCGTCGCCCGGTGCGTCTACGACGGGTCCTGGACCGACCGGCGCAGCGCCGCGGTGTTCCGGCTCTCCTACTCCGCCCTGCTGCTGGCGGCCCTGGACGGGGGCCGCCGGTTCGCGGAGAAGAACCCCGAGAACAGCTTCGTGGTGCCGTTTCTCGCCGCGGCCTTCCCGGCCGCGCAGTTCGTGCACATCATCAGGGACGGCCGGGATGCCACCGTCTCGCACGCTGAGCAGCCGTGGCTGGCGGCCTCGGCCGCGAAGTCGAAGCGGCGCGGCCGCGGCGGGCAGCTCTGGGGCCCCTACCCGCGGTGGTGGGTGGAGCCGGAGCGGCGGGAGGAGTTCCGCCAGGTACTGGATATCGTCCGGTCGGCCTGGTGCTGGCGCCGGTTCACCGAGGCGGCGCTGGACGGGCTCGCCGGGCTGGCCGCGGGCCGGACGCTCGAGCTGCGGTACGAGAGTGTGGTCGGCGACCCGCCGGCCACGGCGAGGCTGCTGGCGGACTTCCTGGCCACCACCCCCGCCGGGGAACGGGCCCTGCAGGACGGGCTGGCGACAGCCAGGGTCAGCTCGGTCGGGCGATGGCGGAAGATACTCGGGAACAGCGAGCGGGCGCAGGTGGAGGCCGAGATCGGGCCGCTGCTGGCCCGGCTCGGCTACGCCTGAGCGCGGAAAGGCGCGGGCCATGACGAACCCGGCGGACGCGGGCAGCTGTGAGTTCCTGGGCATCAGGGTTGACGGGCTTACCACCGGAAGCCTGTTCGAGGCGGTAGCCGGCGCGATCGCCGCCGACCGGCAGGTGGTGATCGCTAATCACAACCTGCACAGCCTGTACCTGCAGCGGCGGTCGCCGGGTCTGCGCGAGTTCTTCCGCCAGGCCGACTACATCCATGCCGACGGGATGTGGATCGTGCACCTGGGCCGCCTGTTCGGGCAGCCGCTGGGGCCGCAGAACCGGCTGACGTCACTGGACTGGCTTGATCCGCTGCTGACGACGGCGCAGCGATCCGGCTGGCGGGTGTTCTTCCTGGGCGGCACCGCATCGGTGGCCGCCCGGTTCGAGCGCCATGTCCGCGCCGCCTACCCGGAGCTGGCGTCGGGCCATCACCACGGGTACTTCGACATCCGTCCCCGCTCGGCCGAGAACCTGCAGGTGCTGGACGAGATCAAGGCGTTCGCGCCGCACATCCTGATGGTGTGCATGGGAATGCCGCGGCAGGAGGCCTGGATCCACGCCAACCGGGATCAGGTTGCGGTGAACGTGATGTTCCCGCTGGGCGGAATCATGGACTACCTGGTGGGCGAGACGGCCACGCCGCCCCGGTGGACCGGGCCGCTGGGCGTGGAATGGGCGTACCGGCTGCTGCACGATCCCCGGCGGCTGGCGGGCCGGTATGTCTGGGAGCCGCTCCGGCTGGCTCCCTGGGTCATCGCCGCGGCGCTGCGCGCCCGGCTCCGGCCCTGACCTGGGGCCTGCCCGGTGCTCAGCGCTTGACCTTCACCCGGTCCGGGTTGAAGTACGGGCTGTCAGCGATCACCCGGAACGCCTGCAGCGGCGGCGTGTCCTGCGCCAGCGCGAAGCTGTCCGCCGGGACCGACGCTGTCGGGCTGGAATCGAAGTAGACCATGGCCTTGATCTGCGGGTGACTGCGCGCGGTCTGCGCCGCAGCGCGCAGCCACGCGGCTCGCTGCGCGGGCGGGTAGCTTTCCGGTACGCCGTACTCGCCGATCATGACTGGCTTGCGGTGATGCGCCGCCCATCGCAGGAAGGGCTGGACGGTTCGTGAGAAGGTGCGGTAGGGCCCGAATCCGGGATAGGCGTCGGCGCAGATCCAGTCGACCTGGGCGTCGCCGGGATAGTAGGCCGCGGCGTCCCCGCCCGGCCCGAATCCCTTGGCGGTCGGGCACCAGACCCACGCCACATTCCTGACGTGCTGCTGGCGGAATATGGCCCGCACGTGCTTCCACGCCGCGATGAACTCGGCCGGCGGGCCGACCACGCCGCGCAGGTTCGGCCGGTCCATCTCCCACCGCCACTGCAGGAAGACGGGCCTGCCGAACGCCTTGATCTGCCGCGCGCGCTGGCGGATCACCTGGTCGAACCCGCCCGCGGCGACACTCTGACTGACGTTACCGGTCCAGGACAGCAGCAGCGTGCTGCCCTGGCGAGCGGCCGCGAAATCGCTCGCCACCGGGAACGGGGCCGTCCAGGTCAGGTACCTGTGCACGATGTCCAGCCTGCGGCCAAGCTGCGCCTCCAGCGAGCCGACCGCCAGGGTCTCGCCCGCCGCGGTGTAGACCTGCGGCCGGACCCAGGCCCCGATATACGCGCCATGAGCCGGTACCTGCGGCGCGGACCGGGGCTCGGCGACTGGCCCGAAACCACGGTGCCGCGCCGGGGCCGGGCTGCCGCTGCCGCGCGCGATGATGATGATAGCCGCGACCGCGACGACCAGAACAGCCGCGACGATGACCAGCGCCCACGCCCGACCGCGCCGCACTGCTGACTTCCTCGTCACCCTGCTGCCCGTAGCTGGCCGCGGCCCGCTTGAAGTATCTCGCATGACCGGATCAGATCCCGTGCCCCCGGGCGTTGAGCCACCTTAGCACCGTCTCCCCGGGCATTACCCCGGTCGCGACGGCGGCCGCGAACGGCACCCGGCGTTCGCGCCAGTTGCTGCGCAGCGCCTGCCTGGCCCATCGCCATGCCTCCTGACGCCGCCCGAGGCAGGCGTAGGCGAACGACAGCTGAGCGTAGACCCGGGCCGCGCCGACCCGGCTGCGGCTGATGTCGGGATGATGGTCGAGCATCCACACCAGCCCGTCGATCTTGGTCTCCCACTGCTGGGAGAAGTACGACGCGGGTCCCCACGCCACCCGGATCAGCGGCCGGTCCACGTAGGCGATCGGATGCCGCCTGGCTGCGCGCAGCGCGAGATCCCAGTCCTCATTCTGGCTGGCCGGGATGGTCTCGTCGACCAGCCCGATGCCGTCGAGCAGTGCCGGGCGGCGGATCAGGTAAGTCGACGAGTGCACCATCATCATCCGCGAGCGAAGCAGGTCGTCATAGGTCACCCGGTCGCGGCCGGCCAGCCGGACGTTGCGGCGGCCCTCGTAGTCGACGACGATGCCGCAGCTGGCGAATTCGGCGGCGGGATCCGCGCGCAGCGCGGCGGCCTGGGCGGTGAGCTTCCCGGCCAGCCACTCGTCGTCGTCGTCGCAGAACGCCACCAGGTCGGTGCCGAGCTCGAGCACGCCGGTGTTGCGGGCTCCGGCCAGGCCGGGAGCCCGGGTGTTGGCGACGACCCGCACCCGGTCACCGTCGGCCACGCTCTGATCGGGCTCGCTGCGGTCGTGCACCACGATGGCCTGCACGGTGCCCGGGTAATCCTGGGCCAGCACCGAGGCCAGCGCGGTCCGCAGGGTCTGCGGCCGGTTGTGGGTCGGCAGGACTACCCCGACCGAGGGCCATGCCGTCATTTCTGTCCCTCCGCGTAGCCGTAGCGTGCGAGCAGCGGCAGCGTCAGGGCCGTGACCGCGCGCCGGTGCGCGGCGGGCATGGCGGCGCGCCACCGCTCGTCCCGGCGGATCGCGATCCGGCCGGTGGAAAAGCGCATCGGATTGCCCGACACCGTGTGCGAGGCGGACAGGTCCGCATACCACTCTCCGGCTGCGCCGGTCAGGAACTGGCCGGTCGGGATCTCCGGCAGCCCGGCGAAGCTGCCCATCTCGCGCAGCGCCGCGGCGGGTGCGGTCACGAAGTCCTCGTACCGGACCAGCAGCGTGCGGACGCCGCGGCGGGCCAGCAGCCGGATCGCGCTGTTCTGCACGTCCCACTGCACGGCCGCGGTCGGGGCGGAGTAGGTCCACATCCGGCTGTCGCGCAGCGCCGCCGGCCCGGTGACGTCCGGGCGGCTCACCTGCCTGGTCCACGAGTAGGCCACGGCGCGCGGGTCGCGCACGACATGGATGACGCGCAGGTCGATGTCGCTGCTCCAGCGCAGGCAGAAGGCCAGCGACGGGTGCTTGCTGGAGTCCACCACCGTCTGGGTACCGCTGACCTCGGCGAGCGCGGCGTAGACCCGCAGGTAATACGACAGGTACTCCTCGAGCACCCGCCGGTCGGCGGCCCGCAGCCAGCCCGCGGCCAGCGCCGGGATGAGCCGGGTGCGGTCCACCTGGTGACGCAGCGCGTCGACGTGCCGGCCGTCGACGTTGTCCCAGCCGCCGAAGCCGACCTCGCCGACCTTGCGCCAGAACACGCAGTCGCCGAACGGCTCGCCGCAGCCGCAGCGCTCGCCGTCGGTGATGCCGCGGCGCCACAGGTGCACGACCTCGCCCGCCGGGCAGACTCCGGGCAGCGCGCCGAACAGCCGCTCGATCATCGTGGTGCCACTGCGGCCGAGGCCGCCCAGGTAGATAACCCTGGGCGGCCCGGCCGCCGGCTCCTGAGCCGCCGCGGCGGCCTGAGTGGTTGCGTCAGTCATGCATCAATTCGGTAGGAAGCAGATTCCCGCGTGCCCCGACTTGCCGGCGCACTGGCTGGAGTTGTTCATGTTATCGCTGGCGATCCACAGGCCGCCGCCGGTTACCAGCATGTCGTCGGCGCCCAGGCCGCGGGCCCGGCCCGGGTTGAAGATCACCGATCCGTCGGTGGGCGAGAGCCCGACCATGCCCTGCGCCGGGATCGCTCCCGGCCCGGCCGCGTCGCAGCCCTGCGAGTTGTCCGCCCACCGCTCGTGGCCGCCGAAGTAGGCGGTGGTGGAGTCGGCCGCGGTCGAGTACAGCGAGTCACAGCCGGTGTAGTTGATCCACTTGTGAGCGACCGAGGTCTGCGTGGCCGGGAAGGCCGATGCCGAGTCGCACAGCTGGGTGTCAGCCGGGCCGCTCAGCGGCCGGTAGCCCGTGGTCGCGATGTAGACCGTGCCGTCGTCCGGCGACCAGGAAGCGGCCCGCGCGTAGAACGACTCGCTCTTGGCACAGGCCTGCAGGAACTCCGGCGACGACCAGCCGGTCACCGTCCCGCTGCTCCCGCCGAGGCTCAGCATGAAGATCTGCTGCCGCGTTACGCCGCCGACCGAGGTGAAGGTGCCCTCGGCCAGGTCCAGCGTGCCGTTGTGGCTGATCTGCTGGTTATAGACCTGGGTGGCGCCGCTGCCGTAACTGCCGGAGATGTTCAGGTGCAGGTACCCGTCATCGGCGCCGGTGCCCGGGTTCAGGCTGACGAAGTACTTGTCGGCGCTGCCGTTGACGGTAGTGAAGTAACCCCCGACGAGCAGGTGCCCGTTGCTGGTCCCCGCGATCGTCTCGACCTCGCCGTTCGCCGTGTGCCCGAAGCCGGAGACCACGGCGCCAGTGGAGGTGCTGATCTCGGCGATATTGCTCACATTGGTGCCGTTCACCGAGGTGAACTTGCCGCCGATGTATGCATCGTCGCAGCTACTGCCGCTGAAGGCGATGGTGTTAACGGTGCCGTTGACGCTCGGGCTCCAGCTCGTGACGTTCCAGGGCGAAGTGGCGCCGAAGCTGAAGATGTTGCTACGGCTGTAGACCGTGCTGTTGTGCTTGATCGAGGTGAAGGTGCCGACCGCGTACATGGTGGTGCCGCACTGAACCAGCTGGCGCACCTGCTCGGTCGAGCCGGTCGGGTTAAGCTGCGGGGTGTTGGCCGGATTGGCGGTGACGGCGGCCGGCAGCGCGGCCCTGGCTGGCCCGGCCAGGGCCGCGGGCGCGAAGCCCGCTGTAAAGGCCGCTGCCCCCGCGACCGCTACTCCCGCCTTCCACAACGTCGCCCGGCGACGGATGCGCATGAGTCCCTCCCTGGGGGGTGATGTTCAGCCATCTTCCGATGGCTCCGGCCAGCCGTGATGATGCGTCATCAGGGCATGGGCCGGACAAGCTGGGCTAAGTACTAATAAGGACGCCGCACTGATGCAACTGGTTGACAAACGCCGCGATATCGCCCATCCCCCGGATGATCCGGCCCGCTCGAAGCACGGCCGCCCGACCCGCAACCGGACACAGCCTGCTTTACATCTAGTCACTACAGTCACTGACGGTTAGCTCGTCAGGGTGCGCGCCGCCCCGGCGTCCGGCACAGTGGGGTGGCTTCCGCGTGCCCGGTGGCCGCTGGCGCCGGGCGCCCTGGGCGCACCCGCGAGTAGACGGACAGCGTCTGGTTGATCAGGGCATCCCAGTCATAGCGCGCTTCCACCCGCCGCCGGCCGCCCGCGCCGAGGCGGCGGCGCAGCTGCGGATCGGCCGCCAGCCTGACCATGGCATCCGCCAGGCCGCCCACCAGGCCGGCCCGGGACGAGACGCCGACCAGGATGCCGGTCTGCGCGGTGACCGTGCCCAGGTGGCCGCCCCAGGCGGACGCGATCACCGGGCGGCCGCACGCCATCGCCTCCAGCACCGCGATGCCGCCGGATTCCTGCAGGCTGGCCGAGACGAAGACGTCACAGGCCCGCATCCGGCGCGCGCAGTCCTGCGGATCCAGCCAGCCGCGGAAGGCCACTTTCCCGGCGATTCCGAGCCTGGCGGCCAGCGCCTGCAGGCTGGCCTGTTCCGGCCCGGTCCCGATGATCTCCAGCTGAGCCGGGACCTGACCCGCCGCCCGGGCAAATGCCTCGAGCAGGATGTCGGCGCCCTTCCAGCCGACCAGCCGGCCCGCGAACAAAAACCTGGCCGGGCGGCCCTCCGCGCGGTCAGCTGCCGCCCGGGCCGCCCCGCCTGCCGTGCTGACGTCCGCCCCGCCTGCCGCACTAGCGGCCTCGACCGGGCCGTCGGTGGCCGGCTCGTGCTGCGGCCAGGAGCTCAGGACCACCCCGATGTCGGACAGCTCGGCAGCGCGCTCGGCGACGGCCCGGGGCAGCAGCGAGCGCGTCCGCTCGTTGGCCACCAGCACCGCTGAAGCCTTCCGCCGGCCCGGCACGGCCGTGCTCAGCGCCGCCGCCACCACCGGACGGGCCCGCTTGGTCACTGCGTACAGGCCGGAGTCGCGGCCGCGGAAGGCGGGCGGCAGCTCCATGCCCCCGTTGAGCGGTCCCATCACCACCGGCGCGCCCAGCCGGGTGAGCGGGGACGGGATGACGGGCGACACGCTGATGGGCTGGTGGACCACGTCGATGGCCAGCTCGCGGACCGTGCGGCGGATCAGCGGCACCATGGCCACCTGCCGCTCGAGCTGGGTCACGCCCCAGGCCAGCGTGCGCAGTCCCGGGGGCAGCCGCTCGCCCAGGGTGAACAGCGGGCCGAATCCGCGCAGCCCGGCGGCGAAGACGACCCGGCTGAACTCGGCCGCCGGCAGCAGCTCGGCCAGCTCGGCGCGCGAGCTGTCGTGCGTCAGCAGCCAGGCCTCGACCCCCCGGGCCCGCAGCCGCCCGAACAGCCGCAGCGGGATCGAGCCCTCGCCGCCGGTGCGCTCGGATGCATAGTGCCCGACTACGAGCACCCTGCAGCCATGCTCCTGCCCAGGATCGTCTCGCTCCACCGCTGCCCCGTCTCCGCTCTGGCCGATCGGTACCCGGCTGCCCCCCGACCGCGGCGGTCACATTACCCAGCAGTTACCCCAGCCAGTTACCCCGGCCAGGACGACGGCTCATCCGGCTGCGCCAGGACGGCCGGGAGCAGCCCGGCCAGGTGGACGATACCGGAAACAGCGCCACCGCCGGCGAACGGCAGCGCTCTCGACATCGCATCCTGCACCGATGCGACGACCCAGCAGTGGCGGCTGCCGGCGGTGTAGCAGGCGGCCGGCTGCACCGGGACAGAATCAGACATCAGTGCTGTCAGCGCTTATCTTGCGTATTAATTGCCATTAACTGTCATTTCGGTTAACGGACGCGACACGCCCTATTTAGCGATTCTCCACATAGACATTCCGCCGTTCCGTTAAGGTCCCACACAATCAGACCGCAGCTGCTGGCCCCGCCTAGCAGCGAACCGCCTAATCCCTGGAAAACGGACAGGGAGCCGGGGACCCACCGAAGTCCCCTGGGGTGAATCGGCCGCCGCCCGCACACGGCAGCCGTAGGGCTACTCCGGCCCGAACCCGTCAGCTAACCCGGCAGGCGGCCGAGGAGAGGAGCTTGCTCGCATGCAGCCGTCGCATAGCCGACATTCCGCACGTCATCAGCACCGAAGTCCCCGTCACACCCCCGCAGCCGCCGCTGGTCCCCGCCGGGCCACCGGCCGCCGCGCCGGCGTGCGGCGGGGGGGCCTGGCCTCCCGGCTGGGCTGGACGCTCGCCCTCAGTGTCGTCGTGGCCGGCACGGGCGCCGCCCTCACTTCCCACCTGGAACACAACCACGCGTCGCTGTCAACGACGGCCTCGAACGGCAGCGTTCCGCTGCTCGGAGCATCGGTCGCTAACGCCGGGCAGCTGGCGCAGAACACCTCCCAGTTCGGCCACATGGACGTCGTCCGGGTCTTCTACCCCGGCCTGCCCAGTGCCAGCGCCTGGACCAGCGGCATGGCCGGAGCCAACAAGTCAGCGGTCGTGGTGAGCTTCAACGCCGCCCCGAGCGCGATCCTGTCCGGCTCGGACGACGCGGCGCTGTCGCATTTCTTCGCCACCGCGCCCCGCACGCACCCGATTTACTACGACCTCGATCACGAGCCCGAGGTGCACATCGCGCGCGGCGAGTACACGGCAGCGGCCTTCAAGGCGGCCTGGGCGCACGTCGTGGCCCTGGCCGACCGGGCGAACAACCCCGAACTGCACTCGACCCTGATCCTGATGGCCTACGACGTGCAGCGCTACTCGCACCGCAACTGGCGGGACTACCTGCCGGCCGGCAACGTCATCAGCACCATCGGCTGGGACGCCTACCCGGACCTGGGCAGCAAGGCGCTGCCCCCGTCGCAGTTCATGGCCCCGGCGGTGGCCGCAGCCAGAAGTGCCGGACTGCCGTTCGGATTTGCTGAGTTCGGCATGTATACGCAGGCCAACCGCCCCCAGTGGCTCGCTGAGGTGGGCAGCTACCTGATGAACAGCGGCGCCGTGTTCGGCACGCTGTTCGACTCCGCGGCGGTCAGTCCCTCGATGGACGTGACCGACCCGGCGTCGGTCACCGCCTGGCGCAGCTACGTGACGGCGTCAGCCAACGGCGTCGGCCAGCCGGCGCCCAGCCCGGCCCCGTCGCCCGCCAAGTCGTCCCCGCCCAGCCCGGCCCCGTCGCCCGCCAAGTCCTCCCCGCCCAGCCCGGCTCCGTCTCCGGCACCGGCGATCACCGGGCTGGGGCTGAGCTCGGCGCGAGTCACCCCGGGCGGCAGAGTCGCCGTGACGTTCCAGCTCAGCCACTGGGCCAACGTCACAGTCTGCGTGCTCGGCAGGAACGGCACGGTCACCGGCACGCAGGCGCAGCCCCGGGTGGACGCCGGACGGGTGCAGATATCCGTCAGCGCCCCTGGTGCCGCCGGAAGCTACCGGGTCCTGGTGGTGGTCAGCAACTCGCATGGCAGCTCGGTGTCCGAGCGCGCGCTGGCCGTGAGCTGAGCTGACGGCCGGATCGCCATAAGGGCGGCGGGGACGGTGCCCAGGGCATCGTCCCCGCCGTTTGCGCATCCTTGCTACCTACCTGCGCGGCGTTTACCCGGCGTCGGTGATGATGCCGGCGCCGATCGTCGAGTTGGTCGACTCGTCAATGAGGATTATTCCGCCGGTCGTCCGGTTGCGCAGGTACGGATCGCAGAACAGCGGCTGGGTCAGGCGCAGCGTCACCCGGCCGATCTCGTTCAGGATCAGCTGCCTGGCCGCCTCATCCCGGTGCAGGCTGTTGACGTCGAGCCGGTACTGCAGGTCACGGACGATCGCCTTCGCCGTCCGGGTGGTGTGCTTCACGACCAGCCTGCTGCCCGGGGTCAGCGCCCTGATGTCGCTCATCCAGCACACCATGGCCTCGATGTCCTGGGTGGCCTCCGGCTGGTTGTGCGGCCGGCAGATCATGTCGCCGCGGGAAATGTCCAGGTCGTCGGCGAGCAGCAGGGTCACTGACATGGGCGGGAAGGCCTCCTCCACCGGCCCGTCCGGGCCGTCGATCCGCTGGATCGTGGTGGTCAGGCCGGAGGGCAGGTGCATGACCTCGTCGCCGGGCTTCAGCACGCCGCCGGCCACCTGCCCGGCGTAGCCGCGGTAGTCGTGCAGCGTGGGGTCGGTGGCCTGATGCGGCCGGATGACGAACTGCACCGGGAACCGGACGTCGATCAGGTTCCGGTCCGAGGCGATGTGCAGGTGCTCCAGGTGGTGCAGCAGCGACGGGCCGTCGTACCACGGCATATTGCCCGAGCGCGAGACCACGTTGTCGCCGTGCAGCGCGGAGATCGGGATGAAGGTCAGGTCGCCGATCTCCAGCTTGGCGGCGAAGTTGGTGAACTCCTCCATGATCTGCTCGAACACGCCGCGGTCGTAGCCGACCAGGTCCATCTTGTTGACCGCGAAGACCAGGTGCGGCACCCGCAGCAGCGTGGTCAGGAACGCGTGCCGCCTGCTCTGCTCGGTCATCCCGTTCCTGGCGTCGACCAGCACCACCGCCAGGTCGGCGGTGGAAGCGCCGGTCACCATGTTGCGGGTGTACTGGATGTGGCCAGGGGTGTCGGCGATGATGAACTTGCGCCGCGGCGTGGCGAAGTAGCGGTACGCCACGTCGATCGTGATGCCCTGCTCCCGCTCGGCCCGCAGCCCGTCGGTCAGCAGTGCCAGGTTGGTGTACTCCTCGCCGCGCTCCTTGCTGGTGCGCTCGACCGAGGCCAGCTGGTCCTCGAAGATCGCCTTGGAGTCGTAAAGCAGCCGTCCGATGAGGGTGCTCTTGCCGTCGTCGACCGAGCCGGCCGTGGCCAGCCGCAGGATATCGGAGTGCCGTTCGGCGTCCGTGGCGCTGGCCGCGGCACCCGTCGTGTCCGCCGTCATCAGAAGTAGCCCTCTCGCTTGCGGTCCTCCATGGCGGCCTCGCTGGCCCGGTCGTCGGCGCGGGTCTGGCCGCGCTCGGTGATCCTGGTCACCGAGATCTCGTTGATCACCTCGGTGATGCTGACCGCCGTCGACGCCACGGCTCCGGTGCAGGTCATGTCGCCGACCGTGCGGTACCGGACCGAGGTCTCGAACACCGGCTCGTCCTCGCCGCGGACCAGGAACTCATTGTCGGCCAGCAGGATCCCGTCGCGCTCGAAGACCTTCCGCCGGTGCGCGTAGTAGATCGAGGGGATTTCCAGGTCCTCACGCTCGATGTAGTGCCAGACGTCCAGCTCGGTCCAGTTCGACAGCGGGAAGACCCGGATATGCTCGCCGCGGCTGATCCGGGTGTTGTACAGGTTCCACAGTTCCGGCCGCTGGTTCTTCGGATCCCACTGGCCGAACTCGTCGCGGAACGAGAACACCCGCTCCTTGGCCCGCGCCTTCTCCTCGTCCCGGCGCGCGCCGCCGAATACCGCGTCGAACCGGTGCTCGGCGATGGCGTCAAGCAGCGTCGTGGTCTGCAGCCGGTTGCGGCTGGCCCACCGGCCGGTCTCCTCGGCCACCTTGCCGGAGTCGATGCTCTCCTGCACCGAGGCGACGATCAGCCGCGCCCCGACCTCGGCCGCCCTGCGGTCCCGGTAATCGAGCACCTCGGTGAAGTTGTGGCCGGTGTCCACGTGCATAACCGGGAACGGGACCCGCGCCGGGGCAAACGCCCGCACGGCCAGCGCCAGCATGACGATGGAGTCCTTGCCGCCTGAGAACAGCAGCACCGGCCGCTCGAACTCGGCCGCGACCTCGCGCATGACATGAATCGACTCGGCTTCGAGCACGTCGAGCTGGGACAACAGGTAATCGGAACGGGAAACGGGCATCAGGGAGGCTCCTGATCGGCTAGACGTCAAACGGACAGGCAGCGGCGCCGGCGGCCTCAGCCCAGGTGCTGCTGCACGGCGCTGATCGCATCGAGCAGCTTTCCTGCTATGTCGGTCGGGCAGATAAGGATATCCGGCAGCAGGGTATCCGGCTGATTGTAGGCAAGTTCTGAGCCGTCGATCCGGGAGCAGTGCAGTCCGGCGGCGCGGGCGACGGCCACCGGGGCGGCCGAGTCCCATTCGTACTGGCCGCCGGTGTGCACGTAGGCGTCGGCCTCGCCGGTGATGACCGCCGCGGCCTTGGCGCCCGCGGAGCCGAGCGGGACCAGGTCGGCACCGACCCGGCCGGCGAGCGCGACCGCGACCGACGGCGGCCGGGACCGGCTGACCAGCAGCCGCAGCCGCGGCCCCGTCCCGGGCCGGGCGCCGTCCGGGCCGTTGCCGCCGTGGTAGGCCGCGGTCGACAGGGTCGTGCCCTGCGCGGGCAGCGCGACCGCGCCCGCGGTGAGCTCACCCTGCTCCCACAGCGCGACGTGCACGGCCCAGTCGGTGCGGCCCGGCTCGCCGAACTCGCGGGTGCCGTCCAGCGGATCGACGATCCACACCCGGTCGGCCGACAGCCGGGCCCGGTCGTCGCGGTTGTCCCGGCTGTCCCGGTCCTCCTCGGACAAGATTGCGTCACCCGGGCGGCTCGCGGCGAGCTGTGCGGTCAGGAACTCATGCGACTGCCGGTCACCGTCGCGGCGCAGGGTGGCCGCATCGCCGTCGCCGCGGGACTGGCGCAGCGCCACCAGCCGCTGACCCGCCGCATCGGCGAGGTCGCGGGCCAGCAGGTCATCCGCAGATACTGAGGCAGTACGCACCCAAGCTCCTTCGTCAGGACTAGCCGGCACAACAGGCTAGTAGGCTCCGGAGCCGCGCACGACCGCCGAGCACGTCTTCCACAGGATCTGCAGATCCAGCACGAATGACCAGTTTTCCACGTACCTCAGGTCGAGCCGTACGCCCTCGTCCCACGACAGGTCCGACCGGCCGTTGACCTGCCACAGGCCGGTCATGCCGGGCTTGACCGCGAGCCTGCGGCGGACGTGGTCGCCGTACATGGCCGCCTCGTCCGGGAGCGCGGGCCGCGGGCCGACCAGGGACATGTCGCCGAACAGCACGTTGAGCAGCTGCGGCAGCTCGTCCAGCGAATAGCGCCGCAGCCAGCTGCCCACGCGGGTCACCCGGGGGTCCCTGCGCATCTTGAACAGCAGCCCGTCGTGCTCGTTGCTGGCGGCCAGCTTGGCCAGCTGCTGCTCGGCGTCGATCACCATGGTGCGGAACTTGAACACGGTGAACGCGCGGCCATCCTGGCCCACCCTGGTCTGCCGGAACAGCGCAGGGCCGCCGTCGGCCAGCCTGATGATGACGGCGATGGTGATGATCAGGGGCATGGTCAGCAGCAGCGCCGACAGCGAGCACGCCTTGTCGAAGCCGGTCTTCAGCGCCCGCCGGGCCCCGGTGAACTCGGGATGGTCCAGGTGCAGCAGCGGCAGGCCCGCCACCGGCCTGATGGTGGTCCGCGGCCGGCCACGTCCAGCAGGGCGGGCGCCACGCACAGGTCGGTGCCCGTCTTCTCCAGGGTCCAGGCCAGCTCGCGCAGCCGCACGCCGCTCATCTCGGGACACGCCAGCACCGCGACGGTGTCGGCCTCGAAGCGCTGTACCACGTCCGGCACGCTGTCCAGGCCGCCAGTCACCGGCACGCCGGCGATCTCCCCGGGCCAGTCCGGCCCCACGGCGCAGGCCGCGACCACCGACAGGCCGTGATAGGTCTCCCGCCGCAGCATGGCGGCCAGCTCGGCGACGACCGTCGCGTGGCCAACGATCACGACCTTGCGCATGCAGCTGCCGAGCGAGCGCAGCTTGTGCAGCCGCTTGCGCAGGGTCAGCCGGGCCAGCAGGTCGAACAGCGTGGTCAGCGGCAGCGCGGTCACCACGTAGCCGCGCGCGATGTCGGTCTTGGTGGCGTAGGCCATGATGGCGACGCCCGCGGTCAGGCTGATGCCGGCATTGAGCACCCGCCGGAACTCATCGGAGCCAACGCCGATGAAGCGGGAGTCGTAGCCGCCGGCCAGCGACACGACGAGCAGCCAGCACAGCGGCAGCGCCGCTGTGAGCAGCACGTAGAGCTGCGGGTGATGTCCGTCGAAGCGGAGCTGGTAGGCCAGCAGGCCCGCCGCCAGCGCGCAGATGCCGTCAGCCGCGACGGCCTGCCGGAGGTACCCGCTAGTCCAGGCAGTGGGGGATTGTGCGGCAAGGCGCGAGACGACCCGGTCAGCCCGACGATGCAGTCCCGTCGCTGTCTGGCCGGCCACTGGACACCCTTCTCTCTCCCACGGCCTACGGCGCGGCACGCGCCCGGCCGGTACTGCCGGGACGGGCGTGATCCCTCAGACCCCGGCACTAGCAAGACGCGTAGCCAAATGAGTAGGTTGACCGTGATTTCGCATGATGTGCAGAACCTTAGGACTTAACTTGTCCAGTTAGCTGGCATTTACAGTATTTATCGCCCCATCGGGCGAGTTGGGACGCGGGCAGGCTACTGAGACGGTTTAGTGATACTGGTTCTGCGCAGCCTGCAGGCCCTGGCGCAGCAGGGTTTCCGTGGCATCGGCGCACCGGCCGATGAGCACCGGCAGCTCATCGCGCTCGGCGGCGGAGAAATTTTGCAGAACGAAGTCAGCCGGGTCCATCCGGCCCGGCGGCCGCCCGATCCCGAACCGGATCCGGTAGTAGTCGCGGGTGCCCAGGGCCGACGTCACCGACCGCAGCCCGTTGTGCCCGTTGTCGCCGCCGCCGAGCTTCAGCCTGATCACGCCGAACGGCAGATCCAGCTCATCGTGAATGACGGCTAGCCGCTGCGGCGGCACCCGGTAGAAGCCGCGCACGGCCGCGACCGGCCGCCCCGAGTCGTTCATGAAGGTCAGCGGCTCGGCCACCGTCACAGGAACGCCGGCCAGCTGCCCGGTCGCCACCAGCGCCCGGGACCGGTCACGGCGGAGCCGGGCGCCCATCCGGGCCGTCAGCTCGGCGGCCACCAGGTAGCCCGCATTGTGCCGGTGACCGGCGTACGGCGGCCCGGGGTTGCCGAGGCCGGCAATCAGCCAGCGGTCATCGGCCATGCCCTGCTCATCTCAGGGGCTCGTCTCCGGGCGCTCGTCGGGACCCGCCGCGCCCGGCGCCCGGCCGGCCGGGCGCCAGAGCCGTCAGGATGCGGCGATCAGCCGGGCATCCTCCGGGCCGGCCTCGCCCGCATCCGGCACCGGGGCCGGCGCGCCCTCGGGCGCCTCGGCATCCTCGCCCTCTTCGGTCTCGCCCAGCTCGGCGGCCACCTGCTCGGCGGTCGGCGCGCTGATCACGTGCAGCACGAGCTGCTCGGGGTCGACGGCGAGCGCGGCGCCGGAGGGCAGCTTGAGATCGCTGGCGTGCACGGCCGCGCCGATCTCCATGCCCTCGACGTCGACCTCGATGCCACGCGGGATGTTCGTGGCCTCGGCCTCCACCGCGATCTGCACTACCTGCTGGTCGAGCATGCCGTCGGGCGCTACTTCGCCGGTGATGGTCACCGGGATTTCCACGGTCACCTTCTCGCCCCGGCGCACCATGATCAGGTCAACATGCTCGACGGTGCCCTGGATCGCATCCCGCTGAACCGCCTTGGGCAGCGCCAGCTGGCTGCCGCCCTCCAGTCCCTCGAGCCGGATCAGCACGTTCGCGGTGCGCAGGGCCAGCAGCACGTCGTGCCCGGGCAGGCTGACGTGGCGCGGCTGCGAGCCGTGGCCGTACAGAACGGCGGGAACCCGGCCCGCGCGGCGCTCGCGGCGCGCGGGGCCCTTGCCAAATTCGGTGCGCGGCTCGGCGGCGATGCGTACCTCGGACACGGTGCACTCCTTGCACGAACTACTTGGCTGCTCAGGTCATGACTGACCGCCGGGATCCCGCAGGACCCGGCACGAAGGCAGCCAAGTCTAGCCGAGATTAACCGCCGCCGAGCCCGCGGCTAGTCCTGCCAGGGGCCCGGCTTGGGCTCCGGCTTCTCCTCCGGCTCCTGCGGAGCGCCCGGCTTGGGCTCCGGCTTCCCGGCCGGGTCCTCCGGACGGTCCTGCCAGGGGCCCGGCTCGGGCTCCGGATTGGTGTTTCCCTCGTGCACCCGGTCAGTCATGACCGCCCCCAAAAGTGATCGATCAAGCGAGCGGCATTGTGCGTCATTGCCACGCTGCCAATATGCATTTTAGGTTCCGGTGGCGTGATCAATCAGGAAAATGGCCGATCCGTTCCGGGAGCCGCAGCCGCCGGATTGACATGCCTGCCGTTTCCGGCCCGTGGTCAGCTGCTGTCCGGCCCGCGGCCAGCGGCCAGCTGCCGGAGCCCGGCCCGGAGCCCGGCTGCCTCTGCGTCCTCGCCGAGGCTGGCGAAGATGCCGCCTGCGCGCTCCCACGCCGTCCGGGCCACGGCCGGATCTCCCGCCCGGACCTGGGCGTGCCCGATGCACCGCAGATCGTGCGCCTCAGCGAATCGGTCACCGACCGCGCGGTGGATCGCGGCCGCCTGCTCCAGCAGGTCGGCAGCAGGGCCGGCCCGGCCGAGCGCCAGCTCAGCCCGGCCGATGTTATAGAGGGCATAACCCTCGATGCGGTCTGAGCCGAGCTCGCGGACAACAGCCAGCGCCTCCTGCGACCGGGCGAGCGCATCCTGCAGCTGCCCGAGTTCCAGATAAGCCTCGCCGAGATTGCACAGCGCAATGCCCTCGCCGTAACGGTTGCCCACCTCGCGCTGCAGCGCCAGCACATCGCGCAGCGCCGCCGCCGCTTCCTGGTGACGGCCGGGAAACCCGTACCCGAAGGCCAGGTTGTTCGCGGCCCGGGCCTGGCCGCGTCGATCGCCCACCTGCTGGCAGATCGCCACCGCCTGCTCGAAGTACTCCAGTGCACCAGCCGCACGCCGCTGGGCCAGCACCATGCCGAGGTTGTTGAGCATCCATGCCTCGCCCCGGCGGTCGCCCAGCTCCCGGGCACTGGCCAGCGCGATCTGGTGCATGATCGTCCACTCGTCCCAGAATCCGTTCAGGTAGAGGCAGACCATGATCGTCGCGGGCAGCTTCCACGCGATCTCGTGCAGGCTGAGTTCCGCGGCGTGCCGGGTGGCCGCGACCAGGTTGGCGCGCTCGGCCGCGCACCACCGCAGCGCCTCGTCCGCTACCTCGAAGCGGAGGGCCGGCTCGCCCGGCTCCGGCGGGTCGAGCGGCGGCCGGTCGCCGTGCGGCGAGACCGCCGTGGCGGCGGCGGCAGTTGCCCGCAGGTACCAGCCGAGGACCCTGACCGTCGCGCCTGCCGCCGCCTCGGCGGACTCGCTCGCGGCCGCCTGTTCCGCGGCGTAGGCACGCAGCAGGTCATGGAATGCGTACCTGTCAGGTACGGGGGCCTCCAGCAGGTGCGCGTCCACCAGCTCTTCCATCGCGTCGGCCGCCGCACGCGGGCGCTGCCCCAGCAGCGCGGCCGCGGCCGGCAGGCTGAGCGACGGTCCTGGCCACAGGCCGAGCAGCCGGAACGCCCGCGCCGGATCGGCTCCGACGAGCCTGCTGCGGCTGCGCAGGGCGCCGAAGCTGACCTCGAAGCAGGCCCGTACGGCCAGGTCGCCGGTGGCGAGCTCGTCCATCCGCCTGCGGGTGTCGGCCAGCCGGCCGGCCAGGATGCGGACGTCCCAGCTGGGCCGCGCCGCCAGCCGGGCGGCGGCGATGCGGACGGCCAGCGGCAGGCCCGCGCAGGCCGTCAGCACGTCCCGCACCGGCCCGGGCTCGGCGGCGGCCCGCCGGTCGCCGACGATGCGGGTGAACAGGGCGACCGCCTCGGCCTCGCTAAGCACGCCCAGATCCAGCAGCTGAGCGCCGGCCAGGTCGGTCAGCCGGTGCCGGGAGGTGACGAGCACGGCGCACGGCGCCCCGCCGGGCAGTAGCGGGCGGACCTGCGCGGCGGCCCTGGCGTCGTCGAGCAGGATGAGCATCCGGCGGCCGGCCAGCAGGGTGCGGTACATCGCGGCGCGCTCCTCGGCGTCCTCAGGAACGCGGGCAGGCGGAACGCCGAGATCACGCAGGAACCTGGCCAGTGCCTCGTCAGGGAGCATCGGGTGCTCGCCCGCGCCGCGCAGGGTGACGTACAGCTGGCCGTCGGGGAAGGCCGGCCGCAGCGCGTGCGCTGCGTGCACGGCCAGCGCCGTCTTGCCCAGTCCCGGCGCGCCCGACACCACGACGACCGGCAGCGCCACGGGGCCGTCCGCATCCGGCCCGGGCTGCAGCAGGCGGCGAAGCCGGCTCAGGTGCTCAGTGCGGCCGGTGAAGTCCGGGACGTCGGCAGGCAGCTGAGCAGGCGCGTCCGCGCCGGGCACCAGCACCTGACCAGCCGGTCTGGCCACTGGGACCGTGCCAGTCGCTTCCGCCGGGCCGGCCTTTCGCGGCCGGGCCGGGCGCAGCATTCGCTCCGGCGGTCCCGGCCGGAGCCGCCGGCCGGGACCCGGCGCCCGGTGCTGGCGGCCCGGCGTGCCGCGCCGGCGGCCCGGCGTGCGGCGCTGGCGGCCTGGCGGCCAGCAGCCGCTGGAACAGCGCTTGCAGCCGGGGTCCTGGCTCGGTGCCGAGCTCGGCTGCGATGAGCTGCCGGGCTTGCCCGTACGCCGTGACCGCCTCGGCGTTGCGGCCGGCGCCCTCCAGCGCCTGCAGCAGCAGGGCCCAGATTCCCTCCCGCAGCGGGTGACCGGCGGCCAGCTTGCGCAGCTCGGGCACCAGCTCGTCGTCCTGCCCGCGGCGGAGGTCCGCCTCAATCCGCAGCTCCAGGGCCGCCAGCCTGGCCTCTTCCAGCCGGTCAGCTTCGGCCGCGACGCGGGCCGAGCGCGGCACGTCCGACAAGACGGTGCCCCGCCACAGGCTGAGCGCCCGGGTCAGCGCCAGCGCGGCCTGCTGCGGCTGGCCCGCCGTAAGCAGCTGGCGGCCCCGTGCGGCCTGGTCCTCGAACACCTGGGCATCCAGATCTCCGGGGCCGCATCGCAGCTGGTATCCCGGTGCCCGGGTCATCAGGATCTCGCCGGCCGGGTCGCCGAGCAGGCGCCGCAGCCGGAATACATAGACGCTAATCGAGTTGGCCGCGGATCCCGGGAGGTCATCGCCCCACAGCTCGGCCATCAGCCGGTCGGCGGAGACGACCTGATCGGGGCTGAGCAGCAGCGCGGCGAGCAGGACCCGCCGCTTCGCCGCCTTGATCGGGTACCAGTCCTGCCCGGCCCGGACCTCCAGCGGCCCGAGAATCCGAAACCGCACCGTGTCGTCCCGTCCTGATGCCAACGCCCTTACCGCGCCTGCCGCTACCGTGGCCGCTTCCGCTGGCCAGCTACCCGCCGGCGGAATTCCAAGTATCACGCATCCGGGCGTGACCAGGCAGGGGATGGCCGCCTAATCCGGATCGCCGGACGGCCGTTCCCGGGCCTGATCACGCCCCCGGCCCGGCCTGGGCGGGGATGACTTTTCACCAGACTGCATCCCGATTCGCGCCAGTTCAGCCCGGCGGGCGGTTAATCGGCAGTTAACCGCCGCACAAGGGCGTTCGGTGATGCTGAGGCCACGCAAGCGCCCAGCCGGCTGGAACCGCAGGCCGCGGCTCGCCGGAACTGCCGGAAGGTCAGCTCGCGCCCGCCGGACCGCTCGCGGGGGCCAGTCCGCAAGCCGGTGGCCGCCGTCTCTGCCCGTTTGCATCGGGGGGATGGAGACGGCGGTCGCCTTGGCCCTCCGGTCCTGCCGCCGGCCACGCACCCACCCGGGCCGGCCTGCCTCAGCTCTGGCCGTCGAACAGGCTGGTCACCGAGCCGTCGCTGAACACCTCGCTGATGGCCCGGGCGATCAGCGGCGCGATGGACAGCACGGTGAGCTTGTCGAACCGCTTGTCGGCCGGGACCGGCAGCGTATTGGTGATGACGACCTCGCTGATGCGCGAGTTCTTCAGCAGGTCGACGGCGGATCCGGACAGGACCCCATGGGTGGCCGTAACAATGACCTTGGCCGCGTCCTGCTCGAAGAGGGTCTCGGCGGCGTTCGCGATCGTCGCCCCGGTGTCGATCATGTCGTCCACCAGCACGCAGGTGCGCCCGGCGACCTGGCCCACCACTTCCAGGATCTTGACCTGGTTGGCCACATCCGGGTCGCGGCGCTTGTGGATGATCGCCAGCGGGCAGCCGAGCCGGTCGGTCCACCGCTCGCAGACCCGGACCCGGCCCGCGTCCGGCGCGACCACGGTCACCCCGTTCAGGTCCAGCCGGCCCTCCAGGTAGGAGGCGAGGATGGGCAGCGCGAACAGGTGGTCGACCGGGCCGTCGAAGAAACCCTGGATCTGCGCCGTGTGCAGGTCCACCGCCATGATCCGGTCGGCGCCTGCGGTCAGGAACAGGTCGGCCATCAGCCGCGCCGAGATCGGCTCGCGACCGCGGTTCTTCTTGTCCTGCCGGGCGTAGCCGAAGAACGGGGCCACCACCGTGATCCGCTTGGCCGAGGCACGCTTGAGCGCGTCGACCATGACCAGCTGTTCCATGATCCACTGATTGATCGGCGCGGTGTGGCTCTGCAGCACGAAGGCGTCGCTGCCGCGGACGGATTCCAGGAAACGGACGAAGATCTCGCCGCTGGCGAAGTCGTACAGGGTGGTCGGCGTCGGCTCGATGCCCAGGCAGCCCGCGATCTCGCTGCCGAGCTCGGGAAAGGCCCGGCCCGAGAAGAGCATCATCTTCTTCTCGCCGGATGCGGTGATACCGGTCACTGGTCCTGCTCTCCCTCGGGATGCCGGGCGCGGGCGCCTCCGGTGCCCGCGGGGCGGCCGGCCGCGGCCAGCGTGGTACCGGGCGTCAGATACGCGAACGGGCCGACGCTGACCCCCGCGCCGACCACCGCGGATTCGCAGACGGACTGCATCACCGTGGCGCCGGGCCCGACGGTGGTGTCGCGCAGCACGCAGCCGGGCCCGACGCGAGCCCCGGCCGCGACCGCCGTCCGGCCCTCTAGCTGAGTGCCGGGCTCGATCCGTGCCCCGGCCATGAGGGTGACGCCCACGTCGACCCAGGTACTGGCCGGATCGACCACGGTGACGCCCGCGCCCATCCACCAGCCGAGCAGGCGCTCGTTCATCAGCCGCCGGGCCCGCGCGAGCTGGGCCTGGTCGTTGACCCCGAGCACCTCGTCAAAGTCGTCGCACCGCACGGTCGTGACCAGGTAGCCGTCGCCGCGCAGGATCGCGGCCACGTCGGTGAGGTACTCCTCGCCCTTGGCGTTATCGGTCGGCACGCGCTTGATCGCGTCGGCGAGCAGGCCGCCGTCGAACGCGTACATGCCCGAGTTGATCTCGCGGATCGCGCGCTGCTCGGGCGTGGCGTCGGCATCCTCGACGATGGCGGCGAACGACCCGTCGGCGTCCCGGACGATCCGGCCGTACCCAGCCGGGTCGGCGGCGACCGCGGTCAGCGCGGTCACCGATGCACCGGCCGCCTCGTGACCGCCTACCAGCTCGGCCAGCGTCCCGCCGCGCAGCAGCGGGGTGTCTGAGTAGGTCACGACGACGGTCCCGCTGACCGGGCCGGCCTGCTCGATCGCCATCCGGACCGCGTGACCGGTACCGCCGCGGCGTTCCTGCACCGCGGTGACCGCCTCCGGCGCGTTCGCGGCGAGATAATCGGCGACCTGCCCGCCGCCATGGCCCACGACGACGATCAGCCTATCGGGGCGCAGTTCCCGGGCCGCGGCGATGACGTGCCCGAGCATGGGCTGCCCGCACACCTCGTTCAGCATCTTGGGCTGCGGCGTTTTCATGCGGGTGCCCTCGCCCGCCGCCAGGATGATGACCGCGGCCGGACCGCTCACGCTCACTCCGCTGGGCTCCTCGGTATCGCTGCGGGCCGTCGGCGGCTCCGCCGCCTGCCGGTTCACGCGCCCGACTCTCGCAGAATACCGTCCGGACCACGGCCAGGGACCGACACCGCCTCATCGGCCCAGGTTCGTCCCTCGCAGCTGACGTTAGGAGACTCCTCCTTGCCCGAGTCATTGCCCAAGCCCCCCGGTAAAGTGGCGATCACACCATTCCCGGGTCGTCTAGCCAGGCAGGACAGTTGATTTTGGCTCAACCAACGGAGGTTCAAATCCTCCCCCGGGAGCTGCACGAGTGGTTTTTCCCGACCCGCACGTTCTGCGCCATGCAAGGCCAGCCCGGGGGCAGCACCGGGGTCGACGACGCCTTTGCCAGCGCCTGGGGCCCGGGCATCGGCGCCGAGATCATGGGCCGGGGCAAGTTCGGCCCCCACCACGGCCCCTGGCCGGACCAGGAGGGGAACGGCCAGTGGGGAGACAACCCGCCGTTCCGCACCCCGGTCTTGTTCTCACCCACCACCTGCGGACCCCGGCCCAGATGAACGGCGGCACCAGGTTTCACTTCCTCGACACCAGCCCCGCGCAGGCGCGCCAGGCCGCCGCTGGCGGCGACATCCGCATCGGCGGCGGCCCGTCCACGATCCGCGAGTTCCTGGCCGCCGGCCTGATCGACTATCTGCACATCGTGGTGGTGCCCATTGTGCTGGGCCGCGGGGAGCGGCTCTGGGATGGGCTGGAGGCGCTCGAAGACCGCTTCCGGATTGAGGCCGTGACCAGCCCCAGCGGGGTTATCCACGTCACCTTCAGCCGGCGGTAACAGGCGGAAGCACTGCGGGACACGCCAGCCGCGGGCCGCGAAGTCGTTCAGCATTTCATGATCGTTTGCGGCGGCGCAGGACCTTGATGGCCTGGCCGGCGTGGGGGAAGGCCAGGCCTTTGGCCACCGAGGTGACCTTCAGGGTGCGCCGCTCGGTGCGGCCGTCCCGCCTTCGCGCTTGGTACAGGCAACTGGCACGTCCCGCCAGGGCAGGACCGCGAGCTGGGCAACAGGCCGGGCTGGTTACGCTTGACCGTGATCACATAGTGTGCGCGGCGCCGGGCCAGGTAGCGGGCGTGCTCGCGCTGGGCGTGCAGCGCGCCGGCGCTGATGACCGCACCGGTGATCTCGATGCGGTCCAGCAGGGCGGTGAACAGCGGGATTTCGCTGGTCTTGGCGCCCGCCTCTAGCTGGCCCGGCACCACGCCATGAGCGTGATCAAAGGCGGCGAGCAGGCGGCGGCCATCTTCGCCGCCATGCCGGGACCCGCGTAAGGTCTTGCCGTCCACGGCGAACATCCGCCGCGACCCAGGCCCGGGCGCGGTGCGCCGCCGGGCCCACTGGCCGGCCAGGTCATCGAAGGCGCCAGCGTCACCATGCCGGGGTCACTGTTGATGAAAGATACGCGCTCTGCAGGCCGGTGCCGCTTGCTCTTCGTACCCTCGCACCAGTAGGCGACCGCGCCGGCGATAACGAGTTCCCGCCTGGTCAGATCACCAATCTCGGCTGCGGCCCGCGTCGCGGATCACAGCACGCCGGGCCTCGCGGGCCGGCGCTCGTCTCCCAGTAGCGGCGCGCTCCCTCGGCGGCGCGCTTGCGGCCTTCCTCGTAGCTGAGCCGCCCGGTGCGGGGCTGATCGCGGACCCAGGGCGAGACCGGCCCCTTCGATACACCGAGAGCCGAGGCGATCTCGCGCATGCTGCTGCCCTGCGCCCGCATCTCCCCCGCCGTGGCATGCAGGTCGTCCTTGGCGCGCGGGCGCCGCGTCCACGGTGGCGGCGGCTCGTCGCGCAGCGCGCGATCCAGGATCGCGTTACTGCTGAAGCCGAGGATCTCCTTGATCTCGCGGCGTGAACGGCCCCGCCCGCCGCAGTTCGAGGATACGCATGGACTGCTATTCAGATTTCTTTTTAGGAATCATATTCGAAGGCTATCGCCCGGTGCCGACAAAATGGGTCGAACCGGGTGCAGTCTGCGTCGAATCGGGCGGAAAGAGCACAGCAGCGACGTGGGCGCGTGTCATCGCCAGGCGGAGGTCAAGGCGCGCGGACCGGCGCGGAGTGTGATCTTTGCGACAATTAAGCAAAACTTTCACCGGATACTTGCATCACCTACGACTGCGTAGGTTACGGTTACGTAAGCGTCATTTGCATCGACCCTTGTCCCGGTGGTGCGGAGCGCTCATCCGTCCGGGCCGATCGCGAAGCGAGGATCCGACCATGACCACCACCGAACTCCCGCCGGGCAGCGCGGACCTCCGGGCGCAGCCAATAAGCCCCGGCGGGCCGCGGCCTGAAGTTGACCCTGAGCCCAACGGCGCTGGCGCGAAGATCCTGATCGCCGCGTTCGTGGTCGTGCCCACGCTGGCCCTGGTCGCTGCCATCCCGGTCGCGTGGGGCTGGGGCATGGGCTGGCACGACGTGGTGATCGCGCTGGTCTTCTACACGGTTTCCGGCCTCGGCATCAGCATGGGCTTCCACCGTTACTTCACCCACTCCTCGTTCAAGGCCAAGCGGCCGTTGCGGATCGGGCTGGCCATCGCCGGCAGCATGGCCATCGAGGGGCCCGTGCTCACCTGGGTGGCCGACCACCGGCGGCACCACAAGTACAGCGACAAGGACGGCGACCCGCACTCGCCGTGGCGTTTCGGCACCAGCTGGAAGGCACTGGTCAAGGGCCTGGCCTGGGCGCACATGGGGTGGATGCTCGGCAGCGGCCGCACCTCCAAGGAGAAGTTCTGCCCCGACCTGCTGGCCGACGCGGATCTCCGGAGGATCTCGGACACCTTTCCTATGTGGGTCGCGATCTCATTCCTCGGGCCGGCGCTGATCGGCGGCCTGTGGTCGATGTCCTGGCAGGGCGCGGTCACGGCCTTCTTCTGGGGCAGCCTGGTCCGGGTCGCCTTCCTGCACCACGTGACCTGGTCGATCAACTCGATCTGCCATACGTTCGGGTCCGAGGACTTCGAGGTCAGGGACAAGTCGCGGAACGTGGCCTGGCTGGCCATCCCCTCCTTCGGCGAGTCCTGGCACAACCTGCACCATTCCGACCCGACCTGCGCCCGGCACGGCGTGCTGAAAGGGCAGATCGACATCGCCGCCCGGCTGATCTGGGTGTGCGAGAAGCTCGGCTGGGCCTGGAACGTGCGCTGGCCGGACGAACGGCGGCTGACCACGCGGCGTACCGGCGACGGCCGCAGTTTCGGATCCATGACCCGGCCGGCGGCAGCGGAGACCCGGCTCACCCGCTGAGCGGGGCCGACCCGCATGATGGAACGGTGACGAGCCAACCCGAACCACCCATTCGCAGGCGGATGACCGGCAGAGAGCGCCGCGAGCAGCTGCTCGACATCGGGCGGCGGCTGTTCGCAGAGCGGGGCCTGGACGGCACCTCGATCGAGGAGATCGCCGCCCAGGCCAGGGTGTCCAAGCCCGTGGTCTACGAGCATTTCGGCGGCAAAGAGGGACTCTACGCGGTCGTGGTCGACCGTGAGGTCGAGCGCTTCCTGCAGATGGCGACCCGGCTGCTGGCCGGCGAGGACACGATGGCGAAGTTCGAGGTCGCCGCGGTCAGCCTGCTGCAGTACATCCAGGACAACAGTGACGGCTTCCGGATCCTGGTGCGCGACTCCAACCCGGCCTCGGGGTCGGGCACGTTCGGCAGCCTTATCAGCGACGTCGCGAGCCAGGTCGAGTACATCCTGGCCGACGTGCTGGCCGAGCGCGGCTACGATCCCAAGCTCGCGCCGATGTACGCGCAGATGCTGGTCGGGATGGTCGTGTTCACCGGCCAGTGGTGGCTGGACGCGCACAAGCCGAAGATCGAGGACGTGGCCGCGCACCTGGTCAACCTGGCCTGGAATGGCCTGTCGCAGCTCGATCACAAGCCCAGGCTGTCCGAGGCCGCGGTCGAGCAACTGCGGGACGCCCCCTGGTCCTAGCCGCGGCGGGCGACGACGAAGACCCGGCGGAACGGGAACGGCGTGCCGTAGGGCGCCGCGGGGTACGCCTCGCGCATGCGCGCGCCGTACTCGGCCAGGAAGCCGGCTGACTGCTCCGCGGTCAGGGCGGCGAGCACCGGCCGCAGGCCGGATCCCTTGTACCAGCCCAGCACCGGGTCGGCACCGGGCAGGATGTGCAGGTACGTCGTCTCCCAGGCGTCGACCTGGCAGCCAGCCCGGCTCAGCAGGTCGGCGTAGCGCCCGGGGGCGGCCGCCTGCCGGTTCAGCTGCGCGCCGGCCAGCAGCGGCTGCCAGCGGTCAGCGGCGGCCATCTCCCGCAGCACCGCGTGGCTCGGCTGGTCGAAGTTGCCGGGCACCTGGAACGCCAGCGTGCCGCCGTCGGCCAGCTGCCCGGCCCACCGCGGCAGCAGCCGCAGGTGGTCTGGCACCCACTGCAGCACAGCATTGGACACGATTACCTCGACCAGGTGCTCCGGGCGCCATTCCCGCAGATCACCGGGCGCGAAAGTGAGGTTCCCCCGGTCGCCCGCGGCCGTCCGCCCGGCCAGCGTCCGCCGCGCCGCCTTGATCATCTCCGGATCGGAGTCGATGCCGTGCACGCGCGCATCCGGCCACCGGTCGGCCAGCGCGGCAGTGAGGTGACCAGGGCCGCAGCCAAGATCGACGACCACGGCCTGCCGCTCGGTGCGGATCCGGCCGACCAGGTCGAAGAACGGCCGCGAGCGCTCGTCGTGGTAGCGCAGGTACTGACCGGGATCCCACATGATACTGCGCTCTCTTGACGTCGAGGTACTCTGGCCCTTCCGGGATTACCGCATTGAGAGCCTTGATGTCAAGAGATAGGCTGCGAGCATGGCGCGGCATGGCGGGGCTGGCCTGGGCCAGCCGGCCGATGCGAGCGGGCCCCGGGGCGGCCGGCTGCGCGACGAGGTCGACGCCCTGGTGGCCGGCTGGGCCGCCGAGCGGCCCGACCTGGACATCGCGCCGCTGCAGGTGCTGAGCCGGGTCTCCCGCCTGGCCAGGCACCTGGACCGGGCCCGGCGCGCAGCGTTCAGCGCGCACGGCCTGGAACCGTGGGAATTCGACGTGCTCTCGGCGCTACGCCGCACCGGGCCGCCGTATCAGCTCAGTCCCGGCGCGCTGCTGCGGGCCACGCTGGTGACCTCGGGCACCATGACCAACCGGATCGACCGGCTGGCCAGCGCCGGGCTGGTGCACCGGCACCCGGATCCGCGGGACAAGCGCGGGGTTCTGGTCGTGCTCACCGACCGCGGCCGGGCCGTGGCCGATGCCGCGCTGGCGGACCTGCTGCGCGGCGAGCGGGAACTGCTGGCTGCGCTGGAGCCGGGCCAGCGTGATCAGCTGGCCGGGCTGCTGCGGATTCTGCTCGCGCCGTTCGACGCCCGCTCCGATTCGGAGCCGCGCCGCGGCGGGACAGGGGCCGCCCGGTTATGGCGACGCCTCTTCGGCCAGCTCCAGCCAGCGGTCCTCCAGCCCGGCCTGCTCCTGCTGGGCCGCGCGCAGCTGAGCGCCGAGCTCGATCAGCTGCTCGTAGTCGGCGGCGTTCTCAGCCAGGGCCGCCTCCAGCCGGGCCACGGTATCAGCGAGCCGGCCGAGCTCGGCGTTCCAGCCGGGCCATTTCCTTGCCTGCCGTGCGCTGCCGGGCCGCCGCCGACGGCCCGGGCCGGCCGCCAGCCGGGACGGGGCTGCCCGCCGCCGGCCGGGCCGCCGCCGGCTGCCCCTGGGAAGGCTGGCCCCGGGCAGAGAAGGCGGTTCCGGCCGGCCGCAGCTTCAGGTATTCCGCGACCCCGCCGGGCAGGAACGGCAGCTTGCCGTCCAGCAGCGCGACCACGTGGTCGGTGACCCGCTCCAGGAAGTAGCGGTCGTGGCTGACCGCGACCACCGACCCGGCCCAGCCGTCAAGCAGGTCCTCGAGCTCGGTCAGCGTCTCGATGTCCAGGTCGTTAGTCGGCTCGTCGAGCAGCAGCACGTTCGGCTCGGCCATCAGCACCATCAGCAGCTGCAGGCGGCGCCGTTCGCCGCCCGACAGCTCCCCGACCGGCGCCCATTGCCGGTCGCCGCGCAACCCGAGGCGCTCGAGCAGCTGGCCGGCCGACAGCTCCCGGCCGCCGAACTGCACCGAGCCGCGCACCTGCTGGGCGGCCTGGAGCACCCGCAGGGCGGGGTCGACGGGCGGCGGCTCCTGGGTCAGGTAGCCGAGCCGCACGGTCGAGCCGCGTATTATCCGGCCCGCCGCCGCCAGCCCGCCACCATCGGCCGGGCCTGCCGCGGCTGGCCCGGCCGGAGCCGGGCCACCAGGCGGCCGGACTGGCACGCGGCCCGCGAGCAGCTGCAGCAAGGTGGTCTTGCCGCTGCCGTTCGGGCCCACCACGCCGACCCGCTCGCCCGGGCCGAGCTGCCAGGTCACGTCCCGCAGCAGCGGCCGCCCGGCGGCGGTGACCGTGATGTCGCCGAGCTCCAGCACCGTCTTGCCCAGCCGCGCGGCCGCGATCCTGGTCAGCTCCACCCCGTCGCGCGGCGGCGGCTCGCCGGCGATCAGCGCGCTGGCCGCGGCCAGCCGGAATTTCGGCTTGCTGGTCCTGGCCGGCGGCCCGCGCCGCAGCCACGCCAGTTCCTTGCGCAGCAGGTTGCGGCGGCGCTGGTCCTCCGCCGCGGCGATCCTGGCCCGCTCGGCCCGGGACAGCACGTAGGCCGAGTAGCCGCCCTCATAGTCGTGCACCCTGCCGCCGGCCACCTCCCAGGTCCGGTCGCAGACCGCGTCCAGGAACCAGCGGTCATGGGTGACCACGATGTAGGCGCGGCCATACTCGCGCAGATACCCGGCCAGCCAGCGGATCGCCTCGATGTCCAGGTGGTTGGTCGGCTCGTCCAGCAGCAGCAGGTCCGCCGCGCCGCGCAGCAGCGCGGCCAGGGCGGTGCGGCGGCGCTCACCGCCGGACAGCCGCGCCGTGTCGGCGTCCAGATCGATGCCGGGCAGCAGCGCGCCGATCACCGCGCGGCTGCGGGGATCGGCGGCCCAGGCATGCTCGGGCAGCGAGCCGAGCACGATGTCCCGCACCGGGCCGGACAGCTGCTCGGCCTGCGGCAGGTAGCCGATGCGAGCCGACCGGGCCCGGGTCGCCCGGCCGGAGTCCAGGTCGAGGCGGCCGGCCAGCGCGGCGAGCAGGGTGGTCTTGCCAGCCCCGTTGCGGCCGACGACACCGATCGCCGCCCCGGTCGCCACGCCCAGCGACACCTGGTCAAGCAGGGGCCGGTCGCCGAAGGACTTAGTCGCCGCCTCCAGGTTGACCAGGTTGGCCGGGCTCACTCAGTGCTCCCGGCCGGACCATACAGTCGCGCCGGGCGCCGGGCCGCTGGCCTGCACGACCGCCCGGCAGACCCCTGCGCCGGCCAGTGACACGGCCAGGTCCCCAGCCTGGCGCGCGTCGGCAGCCAGGAACGCGCAGGTCGGCCCGGAGCCGGACACCATGGCGCCGAGCGCGCCGTGCTCGCGCCCGGCCGTCAGCGTCCGGCGCAGCCCGGGCATCAGCGAGACGGCGGCCGGCTGCAGGTCATTGGCGAGCAGCGGGCCGACCGCCGCCGGGTCGCCGGAGCGCAGCGCGGCCAGCAGGGCAGTGCTGAGCGCGGGCCCGGGCGGCCCCGGCACCGTGCTGCCCGGCTGCTTTGGGCCGGCCACGTTACTGCGGCGGCCGGCGGCCCCCGGGCCGCCCGCGCCGTTCCTGCCGCCCGCATCGTCGGCTGCCGGCGGGCGGCCAGCGCCGCTCCGCGCGGCCCGCAGCCGGTCGCAGGCCGCGTACACCTCCGGGGTGGCCAGCGAGCCCGGCGCGAACGCGAGCACCCAGTGGTAGGTGCCTGCCACCAGCGCAGGGGTCAGCCGCTCGCCCCGGCCCTGCCCGATCGCCGTCCCGCCGGCCAGCGCGAACGGCACGTCGCTGCCGACCTGCGCGGCGACCTCGGCCAGTTCCTGCCCGGTGAGCCCGGCCCGCCACAGCTCGTTGCAGGCCAGCAGCGCGGCGGCCGCGTCGGCACTCCCGCCGGCCAGGCCCGCCGCGACCGGGATCCGCTTGCGGATCTCGATCCGCACCGCCGTCCGGTCCGTCCGCGGTGACAGGGCGCGCGCCAGCGCCGTCACGGCGCGGGCCGCGAGGTTGGCGCTGCCGCGCGGCACCTCGGCTGCGCCCTCGCCGGACACCCGCACGGCGCTGCGGTCGGCAGCCGACACGGTGACCTCGTCGAACAGTGAGACGGCGTGAAAGACCGTGACCAGGTCGTGGTACCCGTCAGCGCGCCGCGGTCCCACCGCGAGCTGGAGGTTCACCTTCGCGGGTACCCGCACGGTCACGGCGGATCCGACCGGCCCGGCGGTTACTGACGTCACCTTCTGATGATCGCAGGCGCGGGCTGGTTCCTGGTGCCCAGCCGGCGCCGTGGCCAGTGGACCTTTGCCGTTATTACCGCGATCATGGGCAGATAGATCAGGTAGCGGGCAGAGCATCCGGAGGACAGCAAGGTGACTTCAGCCAGCGATCGCCGCGCCATCGCCATGACCATCAGCGCCGCCTTGCTGGCCGCTGCCGGCCTGCTGGGCACTACGGCAGCGCAGGCGCGTCCCCGCGCTCCGCAGGCCGGCGGGCGCTGTGCGCCCGGGGCGCGGACGCTGTCGTCCTTCGGCGCGCACCTGTACCCCGACACCGGCAACGGCGGTTACGCCAGCGTGCACACCAGCGTCGACCTGGTCTACGACGCGGGCGCGAACCGGTTCCTGCCGGGCAATCACGTCGTGCTGACCGACCGCGCCACCCAGTGCCTGACCAGCTTCAGCCTCGACTTCGAGCGGCGGTCGCTGGCCAACGTCGCGGCCGGCCCGGACCTGACGGTGCAGCGGATCACCGTGAACGGCGCCCCGGCCTCGTTCCGGTTCGCCCAGCCGGCCTATCCCGGTGACCCGCACGGCCCCGCCGACCCCAATCCGCTGGCGCACGAGGCGTCGCAGCACAACCCGGTCGGCGGCCCGCACCACAACCCGCTGCCGCCCGCCTGCACCCCGGAGCTGAGGTCCGCCAGCCCGGCCGGGCGCAATGCCCAGAACGGCGAGCAGTGCCCGGCGAACAAGCTGGTGATCACGCCCACCGCGCCGATCCCAGCCGGGTCCGCCTTCCGGGTCGCGGTGTACTACACCGGCCGGCCCGGCGTGCACACCGACGGGGACGGCACCACCGAGGGCTGGTTCGTGTCCGATCAGCCGCGCGGCGACGGCGGCTTTGTCACCACCGAGCCGGTCGGCACCGAGGACTGGATGCCGCTGAACGACTACCCGAGCGCCAAGCCGACGTACGACTTCTACGACACCGTCACGGCCGGCCGGACCGTGCTGGCCAACGGCATCCTGGAGTGGGAGCACCGCAATCCCCCGGGCGCGCAGTTCCCGGCCGGGTCGGTGACCTGGCACTGGCACTCGCCCGAGCCGGTGGCCAGCTACCTGGTCGAGGACAGCGTCGGCCACTTCGGCCTGACCAAGCGCACCGCTGACGGCATCCCGTTCTACCAGGCGCAGGCAAGTTCGCTCAGCCCCGCCCGCAAGCGCGCCAACCGGGCGGTGATGAACCTTCAGCCGGAGATCACCCGGTTCGAATCGCAGTTCACCGGCCCGTTCCCGTTCAGCTCCGACGGGGTGGTGGTGGGCAGGCCGTCGGCCAGCTTCGAGGAGGAGATGCAAACCATGATCACCTTCTCCGGCGGCCAGATCGACACCGACACCCTCTACCACGAGAACATGCACCAGTGGTGGGGCGACCACGTGACCGAGTCCGGCTACCGGATGACGTTCTACAAGGAGGGCATGGCCACGCTGGCCGAGTTCCTGTACGCGGCGCGCCGGGCCCAGGCGGCGGCCGGCGGCCCGCACACCGCGGCCGGGCGGCGCGCGTTCGAGCGCAGCCTCATCCGCCAGTTCGACTCGATTTACGCCGGCGGCGGATCGTTCTGGACTACCGCGCCCTCGAACCCGACCCCGTACCTGCTGTTCGCCGAGGACAACACCTACGCCCGGCCGGGCATCAGCTATATCGCGCTGCGCCAGATCCTGGGCCCGGCCGCCTTCACCCGGGCGCTGATCCGCCTGCAGCGCGAGTACGGCGGGCGCAGCATCACCGAGCCGCAGCTGGAAGCGGGCTTCCGGCAGTACCTGCCGGACCGGCGGGCGGCCTGCGGGGCCCGGCTCGCCGCGTTCTTCCGCCAGTGGTTCGACACCGCCTACCCGGCGGGCGGCGGCGCGCACCGACCGCGGCTGACCGGGCCCGGACTGGCCGGCCCCGGCTTCTACGGCGGCAGCTGCCCGGCGCGCTGAGGGGGCTGCGGGGGCGGTCCCCCGGGCTGGCCCCGGTCCGCCGCCGCCGCGGCGGCGATCCGGGCGAAGTCGGTCACGGCCAGGGCCTCGCCGCGCAGCGCCGGATCCACCCCGGCCGCGCGCAGCACCCGCTCAGCGGCGGCCGCCGACCCGGCCCAGGACGCCAGCGCGGCGCGCAGCGTCTTGCGCCGCTGCGAGAAGGCGGCGTCCACCACCGCGAACACATCCTCCCGGCGCACCCCGGCGGGCGGCCGCCCGCCGGCCGACGGCACCCCGGGCCGGAGCCCGGCGGCCGTGGCCACCCCGGGCGGGTCGCGGCGGGTGAAGGCTACCAGGCCCGAATTGACCCGGGGCACCGGCCAGAACACGCTGCGGGGCACCTGGCCGGCCAGCCGGGTGCTGGCGTACCAGGCCAGCTTGACCGACGGGATGCCGTAGACCCGGCTGCCGGGAGCCGCGCTCATCCGCTCGGCCACCTCGGCCTGCACCATGACCAGCCCGCGGCGCAGCGACGGGACAATGGCCAGCAGGTGCAGCACCACCGGCACCGCCGCGTTGTAGGGCAGGTTGGCGACCAGCGCGGTGGGCGGCGCGCCGGGCAGCCCGGCCAGGCGCGCCGCATCGGCGGTGACAACCGTGAGCCGGCCGGCCAGGCCGGGGGCCCGCGCGGCCATGGTGCGCGGCAGCTCGGCGGCGAGCGCCGGGTCGACCTCGACCGCCACCACCTGGCCGGCCGCGGCCAGCAGCGGCAGGGTCAGCGACCCGAATCCGGGGCCGACCTCGAGCACGACGTCCTGCGGGCCGACCCCGGCCAGCGCGGTGATCCGGGTCACCGTGCCGGCGTCGACGACGAAGTTCTGGCCGAGCCGTTTCGAGGGCCGGATCCCGAGCCGGTCCGCCAGCTGCCGGATATCGGCAGGCCCGAGCAGGTCAGCTGACGCCTCAGGCACGGCTGCTACCACAGTGCTGGCCTACCACGGGCCGAAGACGCACTCGGCGGTCGCGGCGACGGCGGCGCACAGCTGCGCCGGGTCGGCCTGCCGGATCGCCGCGATTGCCCGCAGCGTGTGCGCGACCTGGGCGGGCGCGTTGACCTTGCCCCGGTTGGGCACCGGCGCGAGAAACGGGGCGTCGGTCTCCACCAGCAGCAGGTCAGCGGGCACCACGGCCGCTGCCGCCCGCAGTGCCCCGGCCGAGCCGAACGTGACCGTGCCGGCGAACGACAGGATGTACCCGGCCTGGGCGCACGCGCGGGCCATCTCGGCGTCGCCGGAGAAACAGTGGAAGATCACCACCTCCGGCGGCCCCTCGTCGGCCAGGATCTTCAGCACGTCCGCGTGCGCGTCCCGGTCATGGATCATCAGCGGCTTGCCGGCCGTCTTGGCGATCTCGATGTGGGCGCGGAACCATTCCTGCTGCAGCGGCGGCGGCGCGCTGTCCCGGTAGTAATCGAGCCCGGTCTCGCCGACCGCCCGTACCCCGGGCTGCCCCGCCAGGACGGCGATCTGCGCCAGCACCTCGTCCCGCTCCGCCGCCGTCACCGCGGCGGCGGAGGTCTCGTTCGGGTGGACGGCGACGGCCGCGTACACGTCCGGGTGGGCGTCCGCGCAAGCCGCCGCCCAGCGCGAGGACGCTACGTCGCAGCCGACCGTCACCACCCGGGTGACCCGCGCCGCGGCGGCCTGCGCCAGCACCTCGGGCACCGGCTGGGGGATCATGTCGAGGTGGCAGTGGCTGTCGCAGATCGCGGCCGGCAGCGGCTCGGGCGGCGGTGCCTGCGGGCGGCCGAGGCTCACGGCTGTTCCAGCCGGGCCAGTTCCTCCTCGGCCAGCTTCGGGTCCAGCTTGGCGAACAGCGGCGTCGGCGCCCCCAGCGGCGTGCCCGGCCGGATCGGCACTGATTCCCACCGGGCCGCGCCGCGGTAGTCGCCGGTGATGACCGGGTAGGACGGGCCGCCGTCCTCGTCCACTTCCTCGATCCGCGGCATTCCCGACCAGTCGCCGGTACCGCCGAGCATCGCGAACACTTTCTCCGAGGACCCGGGCAGGAACGGGGTCAGCAGCGTCTTGCCGTCGTCGACCAGCTGCAGCGCGGTATGGCAGATCGCCCGCATCCGCTCCGGGTCGGACTCGCGCAGCTTCCACGGCGCCTGGTCCGACAGGTACTTGTTGGCCTCGGCGACGGTCCGCATCGCCTCGGTACTGGCCGCCTTGAACCGCGACCGGGACAGCTCGGCGCCGACCGCCGCGAATGCCTCCCTCGAGCGCTGCAGGATCGCCGCGTCGGCGTCGGTCTGGGCACCCGCCGCGGGGATCTCGCCGATGTTGCGCGCGGCGAACGAGACCGAGCGGTTGACCAGGTTGCCCCAGTTGGCCACTAGCTCGTCGTTGTTGCGCCGGATGAACTCCGACCAGGTGAAGTCGGTGTCCTGGCTCTCCGGGCCGGCCACGGCGACGTAGTAGCGCAGCGCGTCCACGTCGTAGCGTTCCAGGAAGTCGCGCACGTAGATGACGACCGACCGGGACGAGGAGAATTTGCGGCCCTCCATGGTCAGGTACTCGCTAGCCACCACCTCGGTGGGCAGGTTCAGCGCGCCGAGCGAGCCGGGCTTGCCGCCGCGGTCGCCCTGGCCGCTGTAACCGAGCAGCATCGCCGGCCAGATCTCGGCGTGAAAGACGATGTTGTCCTTGCCCATGAAGTAATAGGACTCGGCGTCCGGCCGCTGCCACCAGGCCCGCCACGCGTCCGGGTCACCCGAGCGCCGCGCCCATTCAATGGATGCCGACAGGTACCCGACGACGGCGTCGAACCAGACGTAGATGCGCTTGTCCGGCCGGTCCCGCCAGCCGTCAAGCGGCACGGGCACGCCCCAGTCGAAGTCCCGGGTGTAGGCACGCGGCTTGAGATCATTGAGCAGGTTCAGCGAGAACTTGAGCACGTTGGGCCGCCACTGGCCGCTCTTGCTCTGCAGCCAGGTGCCGAGCGCATCGGCGAACGCCGGCAGGTCGAGGAAAAAGTGCTCGGTCTCGGCGAATACCGGCGTCTCCCCGTTGATCTTCGACCGCGGGCTGATCAGGTCGGCGGGATCCAGCTGGTTGCCGCAGTTGTCGCACTGGTCACCACGGGCCCCGTCGTAGCCGCAGATCGGGCAGGTGCCCTCGATGTACCGGTCCGGCAGGGTCCGGCCGGTGGACGGCGAGATCGCGCCCATCGCGGTCCTGGCGAAGATATAGCCGTTGTGGTACAGCCCGGTGAAGATCTCCTGCGTGACGGCGTAATGGTTGAGCGTGGTCGTCCGGGTGAACAGGTTGTAGGACATGTCCAGGCCGACCAGGTCCTGCGCGATCACCCGGTTGTAGCGGTCGGCGAGCTGCCTGGCAGTCACCCCCTCGGCGTCGGCCTGCACCTGGATCGGGGTGCCGTGCTCGTCGGTGCCGCTGACCATGAGCACCTGGTTCCCGGCCATCCGCTGGTACCGGGAGAACATGTCGCAGGGCAGCCCGAAGCCTGAGACGTGCCCGATATGGCGCGGGCCGTTGGCGTACGGCCACGCTGGTGCGGTCAGGATCTGGCGGCTGGTCGGCAACATGGCATCAGCCTAGGGGCACCGGCCCTCGTCCGGGTGCGCCCGTAGTAGCCGGCACCGTGGTCAGCCGGCCCCGGCCGGCCGGGGCCGCGCGGTCAGGCCGGCCCGATATCGCCGCCGACGACGGCGTCGTACAGCTCGCGGCGGCGCAGCCCGGCCGCCCGGGCCACCGCCGCGATCGCGTCGCGGCGGGACATCCCGGTCGCGACCAGGTCTGCGACCTGGGCCGCGGCCTGCGCCAGGGGCAGCGCTGCGGCGCCCGCCGGGGCGCCCCCGACCACCAGCGTGACCTCGCCCAGCGTGCCCCCGGCGGCCCAGGCAGCCAGCTCGGCCAGCGTTCCGCGCCGGATCTCCTCGTGCGTCTTGGTCAGCTCCCGGCAGATCACGGCGCGCCGCTGGCCACCGAACGCCGCCGCTATCGCGGTCAGGGTGCCGCCGAGCCGCTGCGCGCTCTCGAAGAAGACCAGCGTGCGCCGCTCGGCGGCCAGCTCGGCGAACCGCCGGGCCTGCGGTCCTGGCTGCCGTGGCGGGAAGCCCTCGAAGCAGAACCGGTCGGTGGGCAGGCCAGATACCGCGAGCGCGGCAGTGACGGCGGACGGGCCGGGCAGCGCGGTGACGGCGATCCCGGCCGCGGCGGCCGCGGCCACCAGCCGGTAGCCGGGATCGCTGACGCCGGGCGTGCCCGCGTCGGTGATCAGCAGCACGTCCCGGCCGCCCCGCAGCATGGCCAGCAGCCCGCTGGCGCGCTGCGCCTCCCCGACGTCGAGATAGGGCACCAGCGCCCCGGTCAGCCGGACGCCGAGCGCGGTGGCCAGCCGCCGCACCCGGTGGATGTTCTCGGCCGCGATCACCGGCGTCTCGGCGAGCGCGCGGGCCAGCCGCGCGGATGCGTCGTCGGGCCGGCCGATCGGCGCCGCGGCGACCAGCAGCGTCCCGGCCGCGGCCGGCCCGGCGGCTGCGGTCTGCGACCCGGTCGGCATGCTCCTGTCCTCCTGATGGCTGCTGCGCTGACCGCGCGGCGCTATCGACCACCCTGGCATCTGATGGCGCTGCCCGCAGCCGCGCCGGACCTGAGGACCAGCTGTGAGCTCGCTCAGTAATCTCCGATCCTGGCCGCAACGCGCATCGAAACGGGCCGGTTGTGCGTCTACTCAGTAGCAGCCGACAACGAAAGACGGCGATGATGAGCCCGATGCAGCAGATGCACGACCGCGATGCGCGCTTCGCACGGGACGCGCTGCCCTACCAGCGGCAGCTGTATCCCGGCCGCGCTCCGGCTGACCCGCAACGCCACCGACGCCGAGGACCTGGTCCAGGAGACGTTCACCAAGGCCTACGCGGCCTTCGGCCAGTTCGCCGCCCGGCACCAACCTGCGCGCCTGGCTGCACCGGATCCTGGCCAACACCTTTATTAACTCGTACCGCAAAAAGCGCCGCGAGCCGGTCCAGGCGCTCGGCTCCGGCCTGCCTGACGACTGGCAGGCTGATGCCGGCGCGGCTGGCGCCGCCCGTTCGGTCAGCCGAGTCCGAGGCGCTGGACCGGCTGGCCGACTCCGACATCCTGAGCGCGCTGCGCGCGCTGCCCGAGGATTTCCGGGTGGCGGTCTACCTGGCCGACATCGAGGGATACCCGTACAAGGAGATTGCCGAGATGATGGGCACGCCGGTCGGCACGGTGATGTCCCGGCTGCACCGCGGCCGGGCCCGGCTGCGGGCCGCGCTGGCGCAGTACGCCCCGCGTCCCGGCCTGTCCCCGCAGGCCGGCTAGGAGCCGAAGATCCGGTCGCAGGCCCGGGCGCCGGCCTTGCCGTCGTCGAGCGGGCAGTACCTGGCGGTGAACGCCTGGTAGGCCGCCTGGTACTGGCCGGCCACCGCGTCCGATGTCGGCGATCGCAGCGGCGACGTCACCGGTCGTGTTCAGCAGCGGCCCCGGCGCCTCGGCCTCGAAGTCGAAGTAGAAGCCGCGCAGGTTGTCGCGGTAGGCCTCCAGGTCGTAGGTGAAGAACACCATCGGCCTGCCGGTGGCGGCGAAGTCGAACATAGCCGACGAGTAATCGGTCACCAGCACGTCGCTGATCAGGTACAGCTCGGCGATGTCGGGGTAGCCGGTCACGTTGACCGCGAAGCCGGGCCGGGTGCCGGACGGCACGTCGTCGGCCATGTGGTGGTGGCCGCGGATCAGGATGACGTAGTCGGCGCCGAGCACCTGCCAGGCGCGCTCCAGGTCGAGCCGGAAGTCGAACCGGTACCGGCCCGAGGCGTAGTACTGGTTGTCCCGCCAGGTGGGCGCGTACAGCACGACCCGCTTGCCGGCCGGGATGCCGATCCGGCGCCGGATCTCCGCGCGCGATCGCGCTCGGCATCCGGCGAGTGCCAGCACGTCGTTGCGCGGGTAGCCGGACTCGCAGATCTCGCCGCCGAACCGGAACGCCCGGCGCATGATCGGAGTGCTGAACGGGTTGGGCGACAGCAGCAGATCCCATTTGGCGATGTCCCTGGCCAGCTGCTCAAGGTAGGCAGACCCGCTGACGAACTGCGGCTGGCCGATGTCGAAGCCGATCTTCTTCAGCGGCGTGCCGTGCCAGGTCTGCACGTAGATCTGGCCGTCGCGCTTGGTGTAGGTGGCCTGCATGTCGTCGTTGGAGATCACGTAGCGGCACCGGGCCAGCGCCTCGAAGTACTCCTCGGTGCCCGCGAGGACTCCGCGCGCGCCTGGCGGGACCGGCACCGACCAGTCGTTGACCGCCCAGATGTGCTCGCGGTCGTCCCCGCGGCGGCGCAGCTCAGCGGCGATGCCGCGCGGGTTGTCGCCGCATTGCTTGCCCTTCCAGCTCACGAACAGCACCGCGTCGCGCAGCGGCAGCTTCTGCTGCACCGGGTAGTAGACAGCTGCGCATGCACCCGGCGGCGGACCTGGCCCTGCGGTCAGCGCGGCCGAGCACCGGGACGACCTCGATGATCGGGGCGTCGTAGCCGGAGGTGGTGAACCGGTAGGTCTTCGGGCCCGAAGGTGGTCTTGAGGTCGGCGACCTCGGCCAGCCGGGCGTGGTCGTAAGCCGGGGTCATCGCGGCGGCCCGGTCCTGGCCGCCGGCCGGCCGCATGCCGATATCCCAGATGCCGTCGCGCAGCGGCAGCCGGTCGCCGAACGACGGCATCGCGGTGGCGTCGACGACGATCGTGAACCGGTCGCCGTCGCGCCGGACCGGCACGGCATGCTGGTCGGTGGACGACCGGCGGCGCAGCACCGCCTCCAGCTCCGCACCGGGCGCCAGCGGGTAGCTGCCCCGCAGCGTCAGGCTGCCCTGCCGGGCTCCATTCGTGCTCGTCGATCACCGGCCGCCGGTCCCGCCGGACCAGGACCACGTTGCCGTACCTGGTGTGCTCCACGGCGATCTCGCGCGGGCCCGCCGGGTAGCTGCTGCTCGGGCTGGCCGTCGCCGGAGGCCACCCGGATCGCGCTGGCCGCCGCGCGGCGCCACGTACAGGTCCCACTCGACCGGCCCGGCCGGGGCGGAACCGTCCGCTGGCGGCCCGCTCGCCGCCCGGGTCCTGGCCGCCGAGCAGCGCGGCCAGCTCGACCCGGCCGGTCACCCGGACCTTGCCGCCGCCGAGATCCTCGGTGCCGCCGGGAAGCTGCTGGCTGGACCCGCCCTTGGGCCGGGCGAGCACCAGGGCGGCGGCCGCCGCGTCGCCGCCGCCCGCGCCGGTATCGGCATCCAGGTCCACCGTCAGCGTCAGCTCGCCGCCAGCCTGCTCGCCGCCGTGCAGCACCGCCGGGGTCGCGCGCGACCCCGACGTGCAGCTGCCGCCAGACCCACCAGGCGCCGACCCGGATGCCCGGGGCGACCTGCCGGAACGCCGGGCCGCTCGGCCTGGCCGGGCAGCGGGCTGTGCAGCCGCGACGGCCGCCACACGCCGTGCCCGCGGACCAGGACCAGCGCGTCCCAGTCACCGGTCAGCCAGCGGCCGCCGGGCCGGAACCAGCGCGGCGGGGATCTCGGCCCGGAACCCGGCCCAGTCGTAGGAGTACCGGTTCTGCCCGGACAAGATGGCGGCATCCGGGTACCAGAACGAGCGCGGCGACGTGCGGCGCATCGGCGGCCGCAGTCTGGTGCGCGGCAGCAGCATGACGATCTTCGTGGTGTTGCGCCGCTGGGGATGTCGATCGAAGGCACGAACGCGCAGCCGGTGATGACCAGGCGGTCGTTCTCCCAGTTGACGCCGTCGACCCGGATGACCGGGTCCAGCTCGCGCCAGTGCGGCCGGTAGACCCAGGACGGGATCCGCGCGGCCCGGTCGGTGCGCAGCGGCATGTCGGCGTAGATCCGCCCGTGCTCGCGGACCACGGGCATCTGGTCTGACCGGCTGCTCAAGCCGCCAGGCGTCGAACCTGACCAGCCGGTCCAGCTGCCCGGTGGCCGATCAGGTAGTAGGCGAGCTTGTGCGCCGCGGGCAGTGACCTGAGCACCCGGCCGCTCCACCTGCGCGCAGGTAGGCGCCGCCGGCGGCGATGAACTCGGCGCGGTAGGCGTCGCTGGTCCGCGACAGCTCGCACACGTACAGCCACAGGTCGTTGGCCAGCGCCTTGCGCTGATGCTGGCGCAGCAGCTTGGCGGCCCCGCGCTCGCGCAGGAAGTCGTCGATGACCCGCAGCGCGGTGATCCGGTCGCGGAAGTTGCCGATGTCGGTGCGCGACTGGGTGATCGACAGCGCGCCCGGCCCGCGCTCGCGCCAGTAGTAGATCGTGTCGGCTGATGACGTCGACGGCCCGGGCCAGCACGTGCGCCTTGGTGATGGTCTGCAGGTCCTCCCAGACCACGCCCTCGGGGAAGGTGAGCCCGGCCGAGTCCCAGAACGACCGGCGGAACAGCTTGTTCCACACCGAGACGTCGTAGAACAGGTTCGGCGCGCGGCTGATGTGCGTGCCGATGGCGCCGGCCCTTGATCGCCCTGGCATGCAGGGCCGACTGGGTGATCCCGGCCGGCCCGATCCGCTCCACGTTGCCGGAGACAAAGTCGGACCCGGACGCCGCCAGAGTGTGCAGCAGGTGCTCGTAGGCGTGGCCGGGCAGCATGTCGTCGCCGTCGACGAAGGCCAGGAACTCGCCGCCGGCGGCTCGATGCCGCGGTTGCGCGCATAGCCGGGGCCGCCGTTGGGCACCCGCAGGAGGGTGAACCTCGGGTCGGCGGCCGCCTGCGCCTGCGCGATGGCGGCGCTGCCGTCGGCCGAGCCGTCGTCGACCATGATGACCTCGAGGTCGGGGTAGGTCTGCGCGGCGATCGACTGCAGGCAGTGGCCCAGCAGGTCCTCGTTGTTGTAGAACGGCACGACAACGCTGATCCGCGGAGCTGCCACCGTCAGTTCCTGTCCTTTCTGTCGCGGCCGCCGGGTACCGGGCGCGGCCGCGGCGACGCCCGGCGGCCGCGCCCGGGCCTGCTACTCGCCGCGCCAGGCAGGCGGCCGCTTCTGCGCGAACGCGATCGCGCCCTCCATCGCGTCGGCCGAGGAGAACACCGGCTCGATGATCATGCCCTGGCGGGCGAAGGCCTCGCCGCTGTCCCAGTCGGCGGACTCGACGACAATCCGCTTGCTGGCCGCAACGGCGAGCGGGGCGCCGAGCGCGACGCTTGCCGCCAGCTCCCGCGCGGCGGCTTCCGCCTGGCCGGCCGGCACCAGCCTATTAACCAGGCCCGCCTCGTGCAGGCGGCTAGCGCTGGAAGCGCTCGCCCGGTCAGGGCGATCTCCATCGCGAGGTGGTAGGGGATCCGGCGGGGCAGCCGCAGCAGGCCGCCCGCCCCGGCCACCAGCCCGCGCCTGACCTCGGGCAGGCCGAAGCTGGCGGCCTCGCTGGCCACGATCAGGTCGCAGGCCAGGGCCAGCTCGAAGCCGCCCGCCAGCGCGTAGCCCTCGACCGCCGCGATGACCGGCTTGGCCGGCGGCCGCTCGGCGATCCCGCCGAAGCCGCGGCCCGCCGCCACCGGCGCGTCGCCGGCCAGGAAGGCCTTGAGGTCCATCCCGGCGCAGAACGTGCCGCCCGCGCCGGTCAGCACCAGCACCCGCACGTCGGCCGCGGCCGTCGAATTCCTCGACGGCGGCCGCGATGCCGCGGGCTACCGCGCCGTTGACCGCGTTACGCGCCTCCGGCCGGTTGATCGTGATGACGCCGATCCCGCCGTCGGCGGCCGTCGGCCGAGCACTGAGCCTCGAGCCATCGGATCGCTCACTTCGGCTGGAACCGGATGCCGCCGTCGAAGCGGATGACCTCGGCGTTCATGTAGTCGTTCGCGATCAGCGCGAGCGACCAGCTGGGCGAACTCGGCGGCGGTGCCCATCCGCTTGGGGAACACCACCGGCGCGGCCAGCCTGGCCTTGAACTCCTCGCTGGCCGGCGCCCTCGCCGTAGATCGGCGTGTCGATGATGCCGGGGCAGATCGTGTTCACCCGCACCCCGATCGCGGCCAGGTCGCGGGCGGCGGGCACGGTCATGCCGATGATCCCGCCCTTGGACGCCGAGTAGGCGATCTGGCCGGTCTGGCCCTCGAGCCCGGCCACCGACGCGGTGTTGATCACCACGCCGCGCTGGCCGTCGGCGTCGGCCGGCTCGGTCCTGGCGATCGCCGCCGCGCCGATCCGCATCAGGTTGAAGGTGCCGATCAGGTTGACGTCGATGACCTTGCGGAAGGCCGCCAGGTCGTGCGGCGAGCCGTCCCGGCCCACCGTGCTGCCGCCCAGCCGATGCCCGCGCAGCTCACCACGGTCCGCAGCGGCACGCCGGTGGCCACGGCCGCGTGCCACGGCTGCCTGCACGGACTGCTCGTCGGAGACGTCGGTCTGGGCGAACGACGCCGCCGACCGCGTCGGCCACGGCCTTGCCGCGCTCCTCGCTGAGGTCGGCGACGACCACGGTGCGCCCCGGCCGCGGCCAGCGCCCGGACGGTCGCCTCGCCCAGGCCGCTCGCGCCGCCGGAGACGATCGCGGCAGTTCCGTTGAGGTCCATGGCCGGAGCATAGCTTGGGCCGCTCGCTCGCCGGCCAGGCGGCAGTCCGGCTCGGATCGGCGCGGCAATGGTCGCCGGTGCATCCCGCACTCGCGCGAGCATTCAGTCTCAGCGGCTGCGCCACTGGCGCGTGTTCACGGCGCCGCCGGGTGCTGGAACGGGCCGGCGGGTCTTGATCACGTGTCCCTCCGGTTGACGATATACCGGCGGCAGCCCGCCGAGAGCACGGCATCGGGCTGCCGAAGCTCGTGACGTGGCGCTCGCTGCGGCGCCGGATGCCGGACGGCTGCGGCGTGGAACGCGGGCCGGACCAGGAGGAATGTAGTGCGGAAGTACCGCGGGAACCCGTGGGCGGTGCTGCTGGTCGTCTCGCTCGGGTTCTTCATGACCCTGCTCGACCTGACGATCGTCAACATCGCGATCCCCAACATGATCACCAAGCTGCCTGCCTCGCTCGACGACGTGCTGTGGGTGATCAACGCCTACGCCCTCGTGCTGGCCGTGCTGGTGATCACCGCGGGCAGGCTCGGCGACATCATCGGGCCGCGGATCATGTTCATGCTCGGCATCGCGGTGTTCACCGCGGCCTCGGCGGCGTGCGGGCTGGCCCCAGGCGCCGGGCTGGCTGATCGGCTTCCGCGCCGTGCAGGGGCTGGGCGCGGCGATGCTGATGCCGCAGACGCTGACGATCATCACCAACGTCTTCCCGCCGGAGCGGCGCGGCGCGGCGTTCGGCATCTGGGGCGCCGTGGCCGGGGTGGCCACGATCGCCGGGCCGACCCTGGGCGGCCTGCTGGTGACCGCGTTCGACTGGCGGTGCGATCTTCTTCGTCAACCTGCCGATCGGCGTGATCGTGCTGGTGCTGGCCCCGGTCATCATCCCGGACCTGCGGCCCGGCCGCCGGCACCGGCTCGACATCCCTGGCGTGCTGCTGGCGAGCGCCGGCGCTGCTGGCCATCTGCTATGGCCTGGTCGAGGGGCAGAAGTACGACTGGGGCACGATCACCGGCATTCATCACCATCCCGCTGGTCCTCGGCGTCGGCGTGGTGCTGCTGGTCGCTATTCCTGGTCGTCCAGAAGCTGAGGTCAGGACAGGCGAGCCGCTGGTGCCGTTCGCGCTGTTCCGCGACCGCAACTACTCGGTGATGAACTGGGTCTCCGGCGTGCTCTCGGTCGGCATGATGGGCATCTTCCTGCCGTTCACCATCTACCTGCAGTCGGTGCTCGGCTTCTCCGCGCTGAAGGCCGGGCCTGGCTGATGGCCCCGGCCTCGCTGATCTCGATGTTCATCGCGCCGGTGGCCGGCCGGCTGACCGACAGGATCGGCGGCAAGTACCTGCTGATGGCCGGGCTGTTCCTGTTCGCGGTCGGGATGGGCTCGCTGGCGCCTGATCGCCACGCCCACCCTGGCGTGGTACGACTTCCTGCCGCCGTTGCTCGTGGCCGGCATCGGCATGGGCTTCATCTTCGCGCCGCTGACCACGATGGCCATGCGCAACATCGAGCCGCGGATGGCCGGGGCCGCCTCCGGCGTGCTGAACACGGTGCGCCAGGTCGGGCTGGTCATCGGCACCGCCGGCGTCGGCGCGCTGCTGCAGAACAGGCTGGCCACCTCGCTGGTGACCCAGGCCCGGCAGCGGACCGCGGCGCTGCCCGGCAGGTCCGCAGCCACCTGATCCGCGGCTTCGCACGGTGCGGCCAAGAACGGCATCCAGGTCGGCGCAGGCCAGGGCGGCGGCGTCGTCAAGGCCGGCCAGGGCGTGCCTGCCCGGCTGGCCGCCGAGATCTCCCGGATCGCGGGCCAGGTATTCGCGATACGCGTTCGTCGACGCCATGCGCGCCACCATGATCCTTCCGGTGATCCTGCTGCTGGTCGGATCGGCCAGCTGCCTGCTGCTGCGGCAGGCGGGCCGGGGGGTGCCTGCTGCGGTCTCGCCGGGCCCGGCGGCGAGCGCGCCCGCCGAGGCCGTCGCCACCGAGCAGACACCCGCCTGACCGGGCGATCCGGGCAGACCGAGCACGGCCGCCCGGCGCAGGCTCCTGGCGGGCCGTGCTCGTGGCTGGTGAGTGCCCAGCCTGGGCCAGGCCGCCGGCCCGGGCTGGGCGGCCGGTCGGGGGGGGGATGGATGGATGGATCAGCGCAGACTGGATCAGGGGGCAGGCGCAAGCACCCGCGATGCCCGCAGGTCCGGCGGCTCGTCTGGGTCCGGCTCGAACGGGAACCGGGACGCGAATGCGGGTACCAGGTCCGACAGCCAGCTGGCCTCCGGGTCGAACCGGGCGTAGAACGGCCGCCCGACCAGAGCCGGGTCACGAGCCTGGATCATGTGCAGGGCGAAGACCCGCTGGCCTGCCACCTCGGTGACCCCGTCCACGCAGACCTTGCCGGGCACGGCGGACATCGACGGGCCGCGCACCGTCCGGCCCAGCCCGGACACGCTGCTGTATGCGTCCCGGAAGATCTCGTAGCCGCGCGCCAGCGGCACCGCGAAGTAGCCCTGCGGGCCCGTGTCCCGTTCCACGAACATGTAGTAGGGCACCATCCCCAGCCGCAGCTGGGCGCGCCACATGGCGGTCCAGGCCGCCGGGTGGTCGTTGATCGATGCAATCAGCGGGGCCTGGGTCCTGATGACCGCCCCGGCCGAGCTGATCCGCCGCACCGCGCGGGCGACCAGCTCGGGCTGCAGCTCGCGGGGATGCGAGAAATGGGTCATCAGCGCCAGGCACTTGCCCGCGGCCCTGACGTCGGCGAACAGCCGCAGCGTGTCGTCGGCGTCGGGGTCGGTGACGAAGCGCTGCGGCCAGTAGGCCAGTGACTTGGTGCCGATCCTGATCGACTCGATGTGCGCCAGGCTCGGGTCGAGCAGCGGGTCCAGGTACCGGCGCAGCACCGCGGCGCCCATGATCATGGGGTCGCCGCCGGTGATGAGCACGCTGGTCACCTCGGGATGCGACCGGAGGTACCCGGTGACCCTGGCCATGTCGCCGGTGGCCATCTTCAGGTCCGGCTCGTCCGCGAACTGGGCCCAGCGGAAGCAGTACGAGCAGTAGGCGTGGCAGGTCTGCCCCTGCTTAGGGAAGATCAGCACGGTCTCGGGGTACTTGTGCTGGACGCCCGGCAGCGGCTCCTCCGCGATCTCGGGAATGTTGAGCGCCAGCTGCCCGGCCGGGTGCGGCTTCAGCTTGGCGCGCACCTCGCGCGCGGCCGCGCGCACCTCGCTGTCCGGCGCGCCGGCGGCCAGCAGGCCCGCGATGCGGCGCACGTCGGCGCCGGACAGCATGTCGGGCTGGGGGAACACCAGCCGGTAGATCGGGTCCGCCGGCGCCGCGTCCCAGTCGATCAGTTGCTCGATCACGTACTCGTTGACCCGGAACGGCAGGACGGTCGCGACGGCCCTGACCGCCAGCCGCTCGGCGCGATCCAGGCCCGCCCGGGCGGTCAGCCCGTCCAGGTGCCTGGCGGTGTAGGCATGAAACCGGCGCCCCGCTACGGGAATCAGGTGCCTTATCCGCTGCTGAGCTTCGGGCATGCAGCTCCCTCCGGTCGGCTGCCACGCCCGGGCCGTCCAGGGCTCGCAGGCGGCAGGGGCGGCGGCGGATCTGGCCGCCAGGTGCGGATACCCCTCAGACACCGCTGGCGCGCGATGCGCCGCGTTCAGACAATTAAAAGAGGTCACAATTGGAGAACACTCAACACATCCTCAGGGATCCCTGCGACTTCGCGCCGCAGTCAATCCGTGGCCCCGCTCCCGGGTGTCACTGTAAGGCCAGCAGGCACCACAGACGCGGCTCTCGCGCAACTCTGCTCACAGCGCTTGCTCTCGCCCCCGCGCCTGCGGGCCGGCCCCGCCGGGCCGCCTGGCGTCCCGGCCGCGACGCGGCGTGACCGGCTGGCCGGCCGGGTGCAGACCATTACCGGCCTGCGCTCCGCGCCCGCCCGCCCGCGCCGGGCCCGGCAGCGCTGCTGCCCGGCCGATAGGCTGATTCCATGTCTGACCCCGAACTGACGCTCGCGCGGCTGGTTCAGGGCGCGCTGGCCGCGCAGTTCGGCGCCGAATACGCCGGCACCGACCCGGTCATCCGGCCCTCGCAGTTCGCTGACTTCCAGTCGAACGTGGCGCTGCCGCTGGCCAGGCGGCTGGGCCTGCCGCCGCGGGATATCGCCGCGGCGCTGGCCGGCCACCTGGCGGGCGCTGCCGAGCTGGGCGCCGCGCAGGTCAGCGGGCCCGGTTTCGTCAACCTGACGCTGGCCGACAGCTGGATAGCGGGCCAGGCTTCCGCGGAGCTCGCCGACCCCCGGCTTGGCGTGCCGCTGGCGCAGCCTGCGCAGCGGATCGTGGTGGACTACTCCGGGCCCAACGTCGCCAAGGAACTGCACGCCGGCCACCTGCGCGCCACGATAGTGGGCGATGCGATCGTCCGCGTGCTCGAGCACCTGGGGCACGAGATCATCAGGGCCGCGCACCTGGGCGACTGGGGTACCCAGTTCGGGATGATGATCGAGCATGCGCTCGATCTGGGCGAGCAGGCCACCTACGACCAGCTCGCCGCGGGCGAGTTCACCGCCTTCTACCAGGCCGCGCGGGCCAAGTTCGACACCAACCCGGGCTTCGCCGGCCGGTCCCGGCGGCGCGTCGTGCAGCTGCAGGCGGGTGACGAGCAGGCCATGCGGCTGTGGCGGCTGCTCGTGGATGACTCCATGGAGTATCTGCGCGCGCTGTACGCCAGGCTGCGCGTCACGCTGACCGACGACGACATGGACCCGGAGAGCTTCTACAACCCGATGCTCGCCGACGTGTGCGCCGAGCTGGAGTCCGACGGCATCGCGGTCATCAGCGAAGGAGCGCTGTGCGCGTTCCCGCCCGGCTTCACCGGCCGGGGCGGCAGGCCGCTGCCGCTGATGCTGCGCAAGAGCGACGGCGGCTACGGCTACGACAGCACCGACGTGGCCGCCATCCGCTACCGGCTGCGCAGCCTCGAGGCCACCCGGCTCATCTACGTGGTCGGCTCGGAGCAGCACCAGCATCTGGAGATGGTGTTCGCCGTCGCCCGCGAGGCGGGCTGGCTGACCGGCACGGCGAGCGCCGAGCATGCCGTCGTCGGCCTGATGACCGGGCCCGGCGGCCAGCGGCTGAAGACCCGCACCGGCGAGCAGGTGAAGCTGATCACGCTGATCGACGAGGCGGTCGAGCGGGCGGAGAAGGTCATCGCCGACCGCTACGACGACCCGGCCGAGCGCAGCCGGATCGCGGAGGCCGTGGGCATCGGCGCGCTCAAGTACGGCGACCTGTCGGTGGCCCGTGATTCCAGCTACGCCCTGGACTTCGACCGGCTGCTGGCGCTGACCGGGAATACCGGGCCGTACCTGCAGTACGCGGCGGCGCGGATCCGCTCGCTGCTGCGCCGGGCCGGGGTGGCGGCGGAGGATGCGGCGGCCCCGATCCGGCTCGCCGAGAGCGCGGAGCGCGCGCTGTCGCTGCGGCTGCTCGGCTTCGGCAGCGCGGTCAGCGAGACGGCCCGGGCCGCCGAGCCGCACCGGCTGGCCGGCTACCTGTTCGACCTGGCCTCGGCGTTTACCTCGTTCTACGAGCAGTGCCCGGTGCTGGCCGCTGCCGACCCGGCGACCAGGAACAGCCGGCTGGCGCTCAGCGCGCTGACGCTGCGGGTGCTGCTGACCGGGCTTGGCCTGCTCGGCATCCCGGTCCCCGGCCGGATGTGACGCGGCCGGGCCAGGCGCGGCAGATGTGGCGTCAGCCAGCCCGCAGTGATTGCGCGGCCAGGTCGGCGTCAGCCCCGGAGCGATTGCGCGGCCAGCTCCCAGGCTGTTCTCAGCCTTCGCTGGCCGTCGTCCCAGATCCGGCCGGCATGCTGGCGGCATGGACAACATGAACTGGCCGCCTGAGGGCGGCGCACAGGATTCCTGGCCCACGGAGGAGCTGGGGCCGGCCTGGCCGGGTCACGGGCAGCCCGGCGCGGGACCCCGGCGACCAGGCCCGCAGCTGGCGGGTCCCCCGCTGGCCGGACCGCAGCCGGCAAGTCCCCAGCTGGCCGGACCGCGGCCGGCCGGACCGCAGCCGGCGGCCGCCCGCGGCGACAGGCTGCGGCGCTGGGGAATCGGCGCCGCCGCGGCCACGGTGCTGGTGCTCGGCGGCGGCGCGGCCGCGGCCGCGCTGTCGGGCGGCAGCCCGTCCGCCCCCGGCAGTTCCGGCGCGCCGACGACCGCGATGAGCGCCCTGCTCAGCGCGTCTTCCGGCTCCGCCTCCGGGGCCAGCTCGGGTGCGGCCTCCGGCCCGGCGGCCGCGCACCGGGCCAGGTGCCTGCAGCGCGCCAAGCGGCTGCGGTCGGACGGGCACCCGCTGGCAGCAGGATTCGTGCTGCGCCGGTGCGCCCGCGGCGCGCGCCTGCGGCTGCTCGGCGGGATCCACGGTCAGATCACGTTCGAGTCCAAGAAGGGCCCGCGTACCGTGGACTTCGAGCGCGGCACGATCTCATCGGTCTCGGGCAGCTCGGTCGTGGTCAGCGCGGCAGACGGCACCACCTGGACCTGGGGCCTGGTCGGCAACACGGTCGTCCGGCAGGACCACAAGAAGGCCGCGGCCAGCGCGCTATCCGCCGGTCAGCGGGTGTTCGTCGGCGGCCCGATGTCCGGCACCGCGCGGGACGCCCGGCTGATCGTGATCCGGCCCGCCGCCCCGGCCGGCCGCGGCTCGGGTAGCGCTTCCGGGAGCAGTTCCGGGTCATCGAGCAGCTCCTGATCCTTTCCCGGCCTGCGCGGCCAGCCCCGGTCCGGGGCTGGCCGCGCACCGGCGTTTTCTCCCGGCCGCGATCCGCGCCGGCCGCGCCCGCGCAAGAATGAGCCTGATACCCGATGACTGACAGCGACCGCATCCCCCAGGTACTCGTCGTGGACGACGAGCCGAACATCCGCGAGCTCGTCCAGGTCGCGCTGAAATTCCATGGCTGCGCGGTCAGCGCGGCCGCCACCGGCAAGGACGCGCTGCGGCAGGCCGAGGCGTCCCAGCCCGACCTGATCGTGCTCGACGTGATGCTGCCGGACATGGACGGGTTTGAGGTATGCCGGCGGCTCCGGGCCGCGGGCAACGAGGTCCCGGTGATCTTCCTGACCGCCCGGGACACGTCCTCGGACACCGTCACCGGCCTCGCCATCGGCGGAGACGACTACGTCACCAAGCCGTTCTCGGTCGAGGCGCTGGTGGCCAGGGTGCGGGCGGTGCTGCGGCGGGCCCGCCGGGCCGGGGCCGGCGACGCCCAGGGCGGGGCGGGCGGCCCGCTGCGGGCCGGCGACCTGGAGCTGGACGAGGAACGCTGGAGCGTGCGTCGCGGCGGGGTACCGGTCGAGCTGTCGCCGACCGAGTTCCGGCTGCTGGCCTACCTGATGCGGCACCAGGGCCGGGTGCTGACCAGGGCCCAGCTACTGGAGAACGTGTGGGGCTGGGACTACGCCGGCGAGTCGCAGATCGTCGAGACCTACGTCAGCTACCTGCGCCGCAAGCTGGATCCGCTCGGGCCGCCGCTGATCCACACCCAGCGCGGCGTCGGCTACAGCCTGCGGCCGCCGCCGGAGCCGGAGCGGGCCGGTCCCGGCTGATGAGCGGCCCGGCCAGGATGTCCCCGGCCAGGATGACGCTGCGCGCCCGCATGCTGGTCTTGCTGATCGGCGTCACCACGCTATTCCTGCTGATCATGGGCGTGGTCAGCACGATCGTACTGAGCAGGCACCTGGACAAGCAGTTCAACGCCAACATGATCGCCGAATCCACCAGGAGCCGCGCCGAGCTTGAGCACAATTCGGGCGGCTACGGCGCAGTGGCCGTGATCCTGCCCGGCCGGGCCGTCATGGCGCTGACCGGCAGCGCGACCAGCCAGGAGCTCGCCACCGCGGTGCGCCAGCTGATGGCTGCCCGGCAGCTGCGCGGTCACGTGCGCGACCAGCCATTCACCGTGCAGGGCAACGGCCAGAAGCTGCGCGCGGTCGCCCGGCTCGCCCGCGGCACGGGCGGCGGCCGCCTGGCCGTGATCGTGGTGGCGCAGCCAGTCAGCGTAGTGATCAGCCAGGTGCGCGGGTTCGTCCTCGCCGAGCTGATCACCGGCGGCGCGCTGATCGCGCTGCTGGCGATCGGCGGCGAGTGGCTGATCGGCCGCGGCCTGCAGCCGCTGCGGCGGATGGCCCAGACCGCCGACGACATCACCACGAGCGGCGACCTGACCGAGCGGATGCCCGGCCCGGGCGACCGGGGCGAGGTGGGCACGCTGGGCGCGGCGATCAACACCATGCTGGAGCGCATCCAGCAGGCGTTCGGCGCCCGGCTGCGGTCGGAGCAGAAGGTCCGCCAGTTCGCCGCGGACGCCTCGCACGAGCTGCGCACCCCGCTGACGACGATCAGCGGCTACGCCGAGCTGTACCGGCAGGGCGCGCTCGGCCCCGACCAGCTACCGGGCGCGATGCGCCGGATCGAGCAGGAGGCCCAGCGGATGTCGAAGCTGGTCGCCGAACTGCTGGAGCTCGCCCGGCTGGACCGGACCTCGTCGCTGGACCTGACCGAGACCGACCTGGCCGCCGTGGTGCGGGACGCGGTCGCGGATGCGGCAGCAGTTGAGCCGCGGCGGCCGGTCCGGGCCGAGGCGCCGCCCCGGCTGATCGCGCTGGTGGACGAGCCGCGCATCCGGCAGGTGCTCGCAAACCTGCTGGGCAACGTCCGCGCGCATACGCCGGTGACCGCGCCGGTCGCGGTGCGGCTCGGCGCGATTACCGGCGGCGTGCTGATCGAGGTCGCCGACGCCGGGCCCGGCATGTCGGAGCAGGACGCCGCCAGCGCGTTCGACCGCTTCCACCGCGGGGCCGACCGGCCCGGGGCCGGCGGGAGCGGCGGCAGCGGGCTGGGCCTGTCCATCGTGCAGGCGATCGCCACCGCCCATGGCGGCCAGGCCGCGCTGGAGTCCCGGCCGGGCCAGGGCACCAGGGTCCGGCTCTGGCTCCCGGTCCGCGCCGTGCCCGGCTAGCCTGCCCGGCCGGCTTATCGTGCCGTCGCCGTGCCGTACCGGGCGGGCGGCCCCGGCTCAGCCCGGTGCGTCCAGACCGCCGAGCACGTCCTGCTCGTCTTCCCCGGCAGCTCCGCCCGGCGCGGGCAGATGCTCGAACAGGTAATAGACGGCGATCACCGCGTACAGCACCAGCGCGAGCCACCATGCCCCGGCGGCCGCGACCGCCACCGCGACGACATAGCCGATCAGGCCCGCGCTGAACCGCAGCTGCGCGTCACGCGGCGGCCGGATCGGCCGGGAAGCGAGCTTCTCCTGCCGGGCGGCCAGATAGGCCCACATGGCCGAATAGCAGACTGAGATGAAGACCAGCAGTACCCCGTAGGCCACCGCCGCGACCTGGACGGCATGGTGGCTTCCGGCGCCCAGGTGCCCGGCGATCAGCGCGGTGGGGAACGGCACGGCCACGATGCCCATGAGCAGGAAAGTGTTCAGCACCAGCGTGATCCGGTCGACCCGGGCCACGTGCGCCAGCATCGTGTGATGGTTCAGCCACATGATGCCGATGGTCAGGAAGCTCACGACGTAGGCCGAGTACTCCGGCCAGTGCGCCGCCAGCCCGCGATAGGTCAGCGCACCATGGCTGCCGATGGGCAGCAGGTTGAACACCAGCACGGTGATGGCGACGGCGAACACGCCGTCACTGAACGACTCGGCTCGCCTGGAGTCCACCGGCTCCCTCCCGGTCCGCGGGCCAGCCCGCCGCGCCGGTCCCGCGTTTCATGATCACGGTCCGCCCGCACATACACCTGACAACTTACCGAGATCATGGAAATCCGGCGGCGGCCGCGGGTCAGCCGCCGGCCCCGCCGGGCCCGGCGGGGCCGGGATCAGCGGCGGCCGGGCCGCCCGGGCCGGGCCCGGCGGGGGCGCGCGCGGCGGCCGAGCCGGGGGCGATGGACCGGACCAGCAGCTGGGCCACGTCGACGACCTCCAGCGACTCCTTGGCCTGGCCGGAGCTCTTCTTGGCCGCGACGGCGTCGCCGAGCATGACCATGCAGAACGGGCATCCGGTGGAGATGGTGTCCGGGTTGGTGCCGAGGGCCTCGTCGATGCGCTCGGTGTTGATCCGCTTGCCGATCCGCTCTTCCATCCACATCCGGGCCCCGCCCGCCCCGCAGCAGAACCCGCGTTCCTTGCACCGGTGCATCTCCTGCACCTGCACCCCGGGGACCTGCTCCATGATCTGCCGGGGCGGGGTGAACACCTTGTTGTGCCGGCCGAGGAAGCACGGGTCGTGGTAGGTGATCTTCTCCTCGACCGGGCTGACCGGGGTGATCTTCCCGTCGGCCACCAGCGCGGCCAGCAGCTGGGTGTGGTGGATGACCTCGTAGCTGCCGCCGAGCTGCGGGTACTCGTGCGCCAGGGTGTTGAAGCAGTGCGGGCAGCTGGCCACGATCTTGCGCGCGCCGGCCTCGTTGAGCGTCTCCACGTTCTGCTGCGCCAGCATCTGGTAGACGAACTCGTTGCCCATCCGCCGGGCCGGGTCCCCGGTGCAGGCCTCGGCCGGCCCGAGCACCGCGAACGACACGCCCGCCTGGTGCAGCAGGGTCGCGACCGCCCGGGTGGTCTTGCGGGCCCGGTCCTCCAGCGCGCCCGCGCAGCCGACCCAGAACAGGTATTCCACGTCCTCGCCGACCGGGCCGGCTGCCACCGGCACCTCGAAATCGAGGCCCTCCATCCAGTCGGTGCGGCGGGAGGCGCCCATGCCCCACGGGTCGCCCTTGTTCTCCAGGTTCTTCAGCATGGTGGCGGCCTCGGCCGGGAACGCCGACTCGATCAGCACCTGATGCCGGCGCATCCCGGAGATGTGGTCGATGTGCTCGATGTCGACCGGGCATTCCTCCACGCACGCCCCGCAGTTCGTGCACGACCACAGCACGTCCGGATCGATGACCCCGCCCGCGTCCGCGTCTCCCACCAGCGGCCGCTCCGCCTCGGCTTTCACCGCGGCGGGCAGCGCCTCCCTCGCCTCGCTGGATGCGGCCAGCAGGTACGGCGCCCTGGCGAAGGCATGGTCGCGCAGGTCCATGATCAGCATCTTGGGCGACAGCGGCTTGCCGGTCGCCCAGGCCGGGCACTGGGACTGGCACCGGCCGCACTCGGTGCAGGTAGCCAGGTCGAGCATGCCCTTCCAGGACAGGTCCTCGACCTTGCCCACCCCGAACACGTCGGTGTCGGGGTCGGCTTCCTCGAAGTCGAGTACCTTCCCGGCCGAGCGCATCGGCTCCAGCCCGCGCAGCCCGTCCGGGCGGCGGGAGAACAGCACATTGACCGGGGCCAGGAAGATATGCAGGTGCTTGGAGTAGGTCACGAACACCAGGAAGCCGAGGATCACCGCCAGCTGCGCCAGCACGAACGCGGTCTCGATCCCGCCGTTCGCCCCCCGGCCCAGCGGATGCAGCCACCGCCCGACTAGCTCCGAGGCGAACGCGCCGCGCGGGTAGGGGAAGTCCCCGGTGTTGACCTGCGCCCCCCGGTAGATCAGCAGCGTCGCCACGACACCGAAGATGCCGGCCAGCACCAGCCAGGCCGCGCCGGTATGCGACCCGGCAAAGCGCGACGCCCGCCCCTCGCGCTTCGGATCAGCGCGCAGCCGGATCACCGCGAACGTGACGATCCCCGCCAGCACGCCGACGGCGACCAGGTCCTCGGCGAAGCCAACCCAGGCCCAGGTGCCGATCAGCGGGATCGCGAACGCCCGGGAAAACAGATCCCCGTACGCCTCGATGATGGTCAGGACCAAGATGATGAAACCCCAGAACGTCAGCACATGCGCGACACCCGGCACCGTCCACTTCAGCAGCTTGCGCTGCCCGAGCACCTCAGTGACCTGAACCCCGGCATCCCGGCCCGGGTGCGAGCGCACCGCCTCCACCCGCTCGGGAGCGGGCTGGCCGCTCATCGCCAGCCGCCACAGCCACCACCCCCGCCGCCCCGCGAACCCGAACGCCACCACCGTCAGCACCACGCCGATGATGATCCGCAGCGCCACAAGCACCTCCGAATGATCGTCAGCAGTCAGCGTACGCCGGGCCCGCCGGGCCGGCCCGGTGCGTGTCCGCCCGGATCCGGCCGCTGCGCGCCGCGACCCCCGCCGCCCGACCGGCTAGGCTCGAAGCTCACGCTGATGCGGCTGGGCCGCGCCGCCGCCCGGGGGCCGCACCGCCGACTCCGAACGGGTCCGATGACCGTCCGCACTGCTTCCGCGACCGGCGCGGAAGGCCGTGCCCGGCTGCTGCGCAAGCTGCCGCAGCTGTCACCGGCCGACCGCACGGCCCTGGGCATCTGGCTGGTGTCGCGGTGCGCGGTGCTCGCGCTCAGCTGGCCCGCGTCGTTCATCATGCGGGGCAGCGCGAAGATCCCCGGGCCGTGGCTGTCGCTGTGGCAGAACTGGGACGCCGTGCGGCTGCAGGCGATCGCCCACTACGGGTACTTCGGCCCGGCCGGCCACGCGCTGCCCGATCAGGTGGCGTTCTTCCCCGGATTCCCGGTCGTCCTCGCCGCGGTCCACCTGATCGTGCGCCAGTGGACGGTGGCCGGGCTGACCGTCTCGCTCGTGGCCGGCGGCATAGCCGCGGTGGCCCTGAGCCGGCTGGCCGAGCGGCACTACCAGCCCGGCTCCGGGTCGCGCGCGGTCTGGTTCCTGGTGGCCTCGCCAGCGGCGATCTTCCTGGCCGTCGGCTATACCGAGTCCCTGTTCCTCGCCTGCGCGCTGCTGAGCTGGCTGGCCGCACGCGAGCGGCGGTGGACCTCGGCGGTGCTGCTGGCGGGCCTGGCCAGCGTGATCCGGGTGAACGGGCTGTTCTTGTGCGCCGCGCTGGTACTGGAGATCCTCGGCCAGGCCGGCCGCGCCAGGCTGCGGGCCCTGGCCACATTCGTCCCTGCCCTCATCCCGCTGGGCTGCTACGAGGTGTACCTGCGGGTGCGCACCGGCAGCTGGCTGGCCTGGCAGCATGCCGAGACGCACGGGTGGCAGCGGCAGCTCACCAATCCGGTGGACACCTTCCGCACGACCTGGACGGCCGGGTTCGGGCACGAGTTCGCCGCGCCGATAAATTTCGTCTTCCAGCTGGAGACAGTCGCCGTGCTGGCCGGCGTGATCACCACCGCGATCCTGCTCTGGCGGCACCGGTGGCCCGAAGCCGTGTACGCCGGCCTGACCATTGCCGCGCTGGCCACGTCGATCTGGTACGAGTCGGTGCCGCGCGCGCTGCTGCTGCTCTGGCCGCTGTGGTGCGGCCTCGGCGCGCTAGCCGGGCGGCGCAAGTGGGTCGGCCCGCTGTACCTCTGCGTGTCCGTCCCGGTCGCCGCGGCCATCGGCATCTTGTTCTTCACCGGCCACTGGGCGGGCTAGCTCAGCGGGGCAGACCGTCTCCGGCCGCAGCCGGAGACGGTCGCGGCCGCACGGCTGGTTTGAGCATGTCTCGGCGGACAGCAGCGGCTGACGGGAATAGCCGGCCTGTGCGCTAAGTTGAGTCTGACAGGCTCAAGTCAGTTGCCAGGGGCGCCAGCCAGTGGCACACTTGCGCCCGGCAGGCTCAATGCAAGTACCCGAACACACACACAAGGACTGATCTCATGGCACGTGCGGTAGGCATCGACCTGGGGACGACGAACTCGGTCGTCGCTGTTCTCGAGGGCGGCGAGCCCTCGGTCATCGCCAATGCGGAGGGTTCGCGGACCACGCCGTCGGTGGTCGCGTTCGCCAAGAACGGCGAGGTGCTGGTCGGCGAGGTCGCCAAGCGGCAGGCAGTGACCAACGTCGACAGGACCATCCGCTCGGTCAAGCGCCAGATGGGCACCGACTGGAGCGTGGGGATCGACGGCAAGAAGTTCACCGCGCAGCAGATCAGCGCGTTCATCCTGCAGAAGCTGAAGAGGGACGCCGAGGCCTACCTGGGCGAGACGATCACCGACGCGGTCATCACCGTGCCGGCCTACTTCAGCGACGCGCAGCGGCAGGCCACCAAGGAGGCCGGCCAGATCGCCGGGCTGAACGTGCTGCGGATCATCAACGAGCCGACCTCGGCGGCGCTGGCCTATCACCTGGAGAAGGACAACGAGGCCACGATCCTGGTCTTCGACCTGGGCGGCGGCACCTTCGACGTCTCGCTGCTCGAGGTGGGCGAGGGCGTGGTGGAGGTCAAGGCGACCAGCGGCGATAACCACCTGGGCGGCGACGACTGGGACCAGCGGGTCGTGGACTGGCTGGTCACCGACTTCAAGAACAGCTACGGCACCGACCTGTCCAAGGACAAGATGGCGCTGCAGCGGCTGCGGGAGACCGCGGAGAAGACCAAGATCGAGCTGTCCAGCTCGACCGAGTCGCAGATCAACCTGCCCTACATCACCCATTCCGAGCAGGGCCCGCTGCACCTGGACACCAAGCTGTCCCGCGCTGAGTTCCAGAAGATGACCACTGACCTGCTCGACCGGTGCAAGGCGCCGTTCCAGCAGGTGATCAAGGACGCGGGCGTCAAGATGAGCGACATCCAGCACGTCGTGCTGGTCGGCGGTTCCACCCGGATGCCGGCCGTGGTCGAGCTGGTCAAGGACCTGACCGGCGGCAAGGAGCCGAACAAGGGCGTCAACCCCGATGAGGTCGTCGCGGTCGGTGCATGCCTGCAGGCCGGCGTGCTCAGGGGCGAGGTCAAGGATGTCCTGCTGCTGGACGTGACGCCGCTGTCGCTGGGCATCGAGACCAAGGGCGGCATCTTCACCAAGCTGATCGAGCGCAACACCACGATCCCGACCAAGCGGTCGGAGATCTTCACCACCGCCGACGACAACCAGCCGTCGGTGCAGATCCAGGTGTTCCAGGGTGAGCGCGAGATCGCCGCGTACAACAAGAAGCTCGGCATGTTCGAGCTGGCCGGGCTCGCGCCGGCGCCGCGCGGCATCCCGCAGATCGAGGTCACCTTCGACATCGACGCCAACGGCATCGTGAACGTATCCGCCAAGGACCTGGGCACCGGCAAGCAGCAATCGGTGACGATCTCGGGCGGCTCGGCGCTGGGCAAGGACGACATCGAGCGGATGATGGCCGACGCGGAGAAGTACGCCGAGGAGGACCGCACGCGCCGCGAGGAGGCCGAGGTCCGCAACCGCGCCGAGACCCTCGCCTACACCACGGAGAAGTTCCTGTCGGAGAACTCCGAGAAGGTTCCTGACGACGTCAAGTCCGAGGTGGAGACGGCCATCGCCGACTTGAAGAAGGCGCTGGAGGGCACCGACACCGACGCCATCCGCGCGGCCAGCGAGACCGCGGCTCAGGTCAGCCAGAAGATGGGCACCGCGATCTACGCGGAGGCGCAGCAGGCGGCTGGCGCGCAGGCCGGCGGCGAGACGGGCGAGCCGGAGGCTGGCCAGGACGACGACGTGGTCGAGGCCGAGATCGTCGATGAGGACAAGCCGGCCGGCCAGGAGGGCGGCACGGTCTGATGACATCGGCAGAGGAAGAAGGCCAGGGACCGGTCATCCGTGACCGCCGGCGCATCGACCCGGTGACCGGGCAGGTGCGGGCTCCGGGCCGGGGCAGTCAGCCCCGGCCCGGGCGGCCCGGCCCGGCTGCGGGCGGCGCGGGTGACACCGCAGCCGCAGGCGGCCCGGGGGATACCGCAGCCGGAAGCGGCGCGGGCCGTGCGGCCGGCCCGGCCGGCTCATCCGGCCAGCCGCCGCAGGCGGCCGGGACAGCGGATGAGATGACGGTCAAGCTCGCCGAGCGGACCGCTGACCTGCAGCGGCTGCAGGCGGAGTACGCCAATTACCGCAAGCGGGTCGAGCGGGACCGGACGGCCGTCCGGGAGCAGGCTCTGGCAAGCGTGCTCGGCCAGCTGCTGCCGGTACTGGACGACATCGGCCGGGCCCGCGATCACGGCGAGCTGGTCGGCGGCTTCAAGCAAGTTGCCGAGGCACTCGAGGCGGCCGTGACCAAGCTGGGGCTGACCGCTTACGCCGACGCCGGCGACCCGTTCGATCCGACGCTGCACGAGGCGCTGATGCACTCGTACTCCGACGACGTCACCGAGCCGACGTGCGTCAGCATCCTGCAGCCCGGCTACAGGGTCGGAGAGCGGATCCTGCGCCCGGCCCGGGTGGCGGTTGCCGAGCCCGGCGAGGACGGCGGGGCTGCCGAGCCTGAGCCGGCTGACGCCGGCCAGCAGGATGGCCCCGCCGCCGGGGCCTGACCGCGGGGCCGGACGCGCAGCACTAACCAGACAGAACGAGAAGAGGCTCGTTGAGCACCAGGGACTTCCTCGAGAAGGACTACTACAAGGTCCTCGGCGTCGCCAAGGACGCGAGCGCGGACGACATCAAGAAGTCGTACCGCAAGCTCGCGCGCAAGTACCACCCAGACTCCAATAAGGGCGACGCTTCATCGGAGGAGCGGTTCAAGGAGATCTCCGAGGCGTACCACGTGCTCTCGGACGCCAAGCGGCGCAAGGAATATGACGACGGCCGCTCGCTGTTCGGCGGCGGCGCGCGCACGCCGGGCGCCGGCGGCGGGTACAGCTTCGACCTCGGCGACCTCTTCGGCGGGGGCACCCCCAGGCCGGCGGCGGCCTGGGGGACATCCTCGGCGGGGTCTTCGGCCGTCGCACCGGGCAGCAGCCGCGGCCCCGGCGCGGCGCCGACGTCGAGACCGAGACCTCGCTGAGCTTCAGCGACGCCATCGACGGCTCCACCGTCGCGCTGCGGCTCGCCGGGGAAGGGCCGTGCCAGGCTTGCCTGGGGACCGGGGCCAAGGCCGGGACGGTGCCGCGGGTATGCCCGGCGTGCGATGGCACCGGCCAGTCGAGCAGGAATCTCGGCAACTTCGCGTTCTCTGAGCCGTGCCGCGAATGCCGCGGTCGCGGCCTGGTCGTCGACGACCCGTGCCCGGTGTGCTCGGGCAGCGGCCGGGCCATGTCCACCCGGACCATCCAGGCGCGCATCCCGGCCGGGGTCGGGGACGGCCAGCGGATCAAGCTCAAGGGCAAGGGCGCGCCCGGCGAGCGCGGCGGCCCGCCCGGCGACCTGTACGTGCGGGTGCACGTCGCCGGGCATCCGGTCTTCGGCCGGTCCGGGCACAACCTGACGGTGACGGTCCCGGTCACGTTCCCCGAGGCCACGCTGGGCGCCGAGATCAAGGTGCCGTCGCACCGCGGCATGCCGGTGAGCGTGCGCATCCCGGCCGGGACCCCCAACGGCCGGACATTCCGGGTCCGCGGCAAGGGCGTGCGGCGTTCAGACGGCACCTACGGCGACCTGCTGGTCACCGTCAGCGTCCAGGTGCCGCGGGACGTGAAGGGCCAGGCGCGGGACGCCCTCGAGGCCTTCAGGGAGGCAACGGCCGGCCCGGACCCGCGGGACGAGCTGCTGCGCAAGGCAAAGGCCGGCTGACCGCGGGCCGGCTGAAGGAGAGCACATGAGCAGCGACTTCGAGCTGTCCGACGACACGCCGGTGTATGTGATCTCGGTCGCCTCGCAGCTGGCCGGGCTGCATCCGCAGACGCTGCGGGCCTACGACCGGCTCGGCCTGGTCTCGCCGGGCCGGGCGGCCGGGCGGGGCCGCCGCTACTCGCTGCGCGACGTCCTGATCCTGCGCGAGGTGCAGCGGATGTCCCAGGAGGAAGGCATCAACCTGTCCGGCATCAAGCGGATCCTGGCCCTGGAGCGCGCCGAGCAGCGCAGCCGCGTGCTGGCGGCGGAACTCCAGGCGGAGATCAGCCAGCTGCGCGCCGAGCTCGAGTCGACCCGCGCGGTGGCGGCCCGGCTGGCCGGGCTGGTGCGGACCCGCTCGGAGGGGGCGGCGCTGGTGCCCGTCCGCGGCAGCGGGCTGTCCGGCGGCCCGGCACCGGCTCGGGGGACATCCGGGCAGCAGCCGCCGGCGCAGGCGACCGGGCAGGCTGCCGCCGCGGCGATCCGCGCGGTCCTGAGGGCCGCGGCGGACGCTGATGAGCAGTGATAACCAGATGACCAAAGGGACACACAGATAGTGAACGACAAGTACACCCGCAAGAGCCAGGAGGCGCTGTCGGCGGCAGTCAGGCAGGCCGCCGCGGCCGGCAACCCGGCCGTGGACGGGCTGCATGTGCTCGCTGCCCTGATCGAGCAGGACGGGGGCACGGCAGCGCCGCTGCTGCGCGCGGTGGGCGCCGATCCGGGCACCGTGCTGAAGAGCGCGCAGGAGCAGCTGGCCCGGCTGCCCCGGGTGAGCGGGGCCACGGCCGCCGCGCCGGAGACCTCGCGCCCGCTGCTCGCGGCGCTGGCGGCGGCAGACAAGCGGGCGCAGGAGATGTCGGACGAGTACATCTCCACCGAGCACATCCTGGTCGGCCTGGCCGCCGACGGTGGCCGGGCCAGCGCCATCCTGCGTGACGCCGGCGCCGGCCCCGACCAGCTGCTGAGCGCCTTCGAGGAGGTCCGCGGCCATGCCCGGGTCACGTCGCAGGACCCCGAAGGGACCTACCAGGCGCTGGAGAAGTACGGCATCGACCTGACCCGCAGTGCGCGGGAGGGCAAGCTGGACCCGGTCATCGGCCGGGACGCCGAGATCCGCCGGGTGATCCAGGTGCTGTCCCGGCGGACCAAGAACAACCCGGTGCTGATCGGCGAGCCGGGTGTCGGCAAGACCGCCGTGGTCGAGGGCCTGGCCCAGCGCATCGTGGCCGGCGATGTGCCCGAGTCGCTGCGCGGCAAGCGCGTGGTGGCGCTGGACCTGGGGGCCATGGTGGCCGGTGCGAAGTACCGCGGCGAGTTCGAGGAGCGGCTCAAGGCCGTGCTGGGCGAGATCCGGCAGAGCGAGGGCCAGATCATCACGTTCATCGATGAGCTGCACACCGTGGTGGGCGCCGGCGCCGCCGAGGGCGCGATGGACGCGGGCAACATGCTCAAGCCCATGCTGGCCCGGGGCGAGCTGCGGATGGTTGGCGCGACCACGCTGGATGAGTTCCGCGAGCGGATCGAGAAGGACCCGGCGCTGGAGCGCCGATTCCAGCAGGTCTTCATCGGCGAGCCGTCGGCGCAGGACACCATCGCCATCCTGCGCGGCCTGAAAGGCCGGTACGAGGCGCACCACCAGGTGCAGATCTCCGACGCCGCGCTGGTCGCCGCCGCGACCCTGGCCGATCGCTACATCACCGCGAGGTTCCTGCCGGACAAGGCCATCGACCTGATCGACGAGGCCGCGTCCCGGCTGCGCATGGAGATCGACTCGCGTCCGGTGGAGATCGACGAGCTGCAGCGGTCGGTCGACCGGATGAAGATGGAGGAGATGGCGCTCGCCCGGGAAGCCGATGCGGCCAGCCGGGAGCGGCTCGAGCGGCTGCAGGCCGAGCTCGCGGACCGTCAGGAGCAGCTGACGGCGCTGGTGGCGCGCTGGGACAGGGAGAAGGCCGGCTTGAACAAGGTCGGCGAGCTGAAGAAGCAGCTCGACAACCTGCGCGGCCAGGCCGAGCGGGCGCAGCGGGATGCTGATTTCGCCACCGCCTCCCGGCTGATGTACGGGGAGATCCCGGCCCTGGAGCGGGAGATCAGCACGGCCCAGGCAGCTGCCAGCGTGGCCGACGAGCAGGCGGCCCAGGCGGCCGGCGCGGGCGAGCAGCCGATGGTGAAGGAAGAGGTAGGCCCCGACGACGTCGCGGACGTGGTGTCCGCATGGACCGGGATCCCGGCGGGCCGGCTGCTGGAGGGCGAGACCGGCAAGCTGCTGCGAATGGAAGACGAGCTGGGCGGCCGGATCGTCGGCCAGACCCGGGCGGTGCAGGCCGTGTCGGATGCGGTCCGCCGGTCCCGCACGGGGATCGCCGACCCGGACCGGCCATCCGGCTCGTTCCTGTTCCTCGGGCCGACCGGGGTCGGCAAGACCGAGCTGGCCAAGGCGCTGGCCGAGTTCCTGTTCGACGACGAGCGGGCGATGATCCGCATCGACATGAGCGAGTACTCCGAGCGGCATTCGGTGGCCAGGCTGGTGGGCGCTCCCCCCGGCTACATCGGCTACGAGGAAGGCGGCCAGCTGACCGAGTCGGTCCGGCGGCGACCGTACTGCGTCGTGCTGCTGGATGAGGTGGAGAAGGCCCACTCTGAGGTCTTCGACATCCTGCTGCAGGTGCTCGACGACGGCCGGCTGACCGACGGGCAGGGCCGGACGGTCGACTTCCGCAACACGATCCTGATCCTGACCTCCAATCTCGGCTCCCAGTTCATCGCCGATCCCGGCCTGGAGGAGGCGGCCAAGCGGGAGGCCGTGATGACCGTGGTGCGGACGACCTTCAAGCCCGAGTTCCTCAACCGGCTCGATGACGTGATCCTGTTCGACGGGCTGTCCACCGACGAGCTCACCCAGATCGTCGACCTTCAGGTGGCCCGGCTGGCCCGGCGGCTGGCCGACCGCAGGCTCATCCTGCAGGTCAGCCCGGCGGCGCGGGAATGGCTCGCGGTCACCGGATTCGACCCGGTGTACGGGGCGCGGCCGCTGCGCCGGCTGATCCAGTCAGCGATCGGCGACCAGCTGGCCCGCGGCCTGCTGTCGGCGGGCATCAGCGAGGGCGACACGGTGCTGGTCGATCTCGATGCGGCCGCGGACACGCTGACGGTAGGCGCCGCCCGCGGCGTCGCGGCCGCCGGGCAGTCTCAGGCCTCGTCGAGCATCGCATCGTAGCGGTCTTCCGGCAGGCCGAGGTCATTGCGGATGCGGAAGCGCAGGCTCAGCAGCAGCCGCAGCTCGTTGTCGTCGTCGCTGCCCCGGCGCGCGGATGGCACCGCAGCCAGCCGGCGCGGGGCCGGATCCCGGTCCTGCGCGTTCCCGGCGCCGAGGCACAGCTCGACTCCCGCGGTCGCCCATTCCAGCGCCCCCCGCAGGTCGTCGTAGTCGACCAGCAGCTCGGCGATCAGGTCGCAGGTCCGCGGGTCAGAAGGCCCCTCGGCTTTCAGCTCGGCGATCAGCGCGTGCGCCTCGTCCTGCTGCCCGAGCAGGAACAGTGCGCGGGCCAGCGAGGCCCGCGGATCCACCGAGACCGGGCCGCCGTCGGCGATCGCCCGGCGGCAACTGTCCGCGGCGGCGGCCGGGTCGTCGGCCTGCAGCCACTGCTCGCTGGCACGCAGATAGGCCTCGGCCCGCGAGATCTCCTCAGTCGGAGTTCCGGTCCGGGCCAGATCGGTCATCTGCTGCGCGGCTGTCCGGTGCTCGCCGCTGTAAGCGGCATCGGTCTCGATCGAGTTGAACTCATCCCGACTCAGCAGCGCCACGCTGCCTAAGGTACCCAGCCGACTGCGGGCTGGAACGCCAACGACGCGGGAGTGATGGCTTTGTGACCGCTTACCGGCGGGAGCGTTCCAGAGCGTCCCAGAATCCCTGCTGCAGCGCGTGCCTGATGTCGTCGTGCCGCAGGGAATCGACGGGCAGGGCGGAGCCCTGCAGCAGCCTGGCCTCGAGGTCTGACGGCATCCGTGGCTTGCGGGCGAGTACGGCCTCGAGCCAAAGGGCCGGAGCGTCCCGGGCGACCGACCTGCCGAAGCCGGCGCCCTCGGCGTGCGCAGCCTGGACGGCATCAGTCAGGGAGACCGGCGGCTGCGGTCCCGTCAGGGGCCCGTGCGACAGCTGCTCGTGCGCCGGCGGACCCGACGGCGGCGACCCCTGCGACGGCTGGCTGCCGTATGGCACCTGCGCGGATGACCCGGGAATCCGGTCGGAGTAGGGCGCACCGTACTGCGGCGAGCGGGGCGCCGTGAGCGGATCATAGGCCGCCGGCGCTGTCCCGCTGTACGGCCCGGCCGGCAGGTAGGGGGCACCGCTGCCCGGCGGCCGGCCCTGGCGGCCGCGGGGGGCCTCATCCGGCCGGGGCGCCCGTTCCGCGACATGCCCGTTCTGCGGGAGCCCGTGCTGGGGCAGGCCGTGCTGCGGCAGGCCATTCTGGGGCCGGCCGTTCTGCGGGAGCCGGCTCTGCGGCAGGCCGTTCTGCGGCAGCGCGTCCTGGGACGCCCCGTGCTGCGGCAGGCCGTCCTCCGCGGGCTCCGAAGGCAGGCCGCGCTGGGGCAGCCCGTGCTGGGGCACGTCATTCCGGGGCACCCCGCCCTTGGGCAGGCTGCGCGCCGGGCCGCCCTGGCCCGCGTCTGCGAGCGGCAGGCCGCCGCGCCCTCCGCCAGCCGGACCGGTGCGCTCGTCCGGCACCGGATAAGGCCGCTGCCTGTTCATCGCGTCGGTGTCGGCGTCCGGCACGGCCGGCCCGGATGCGGCGCCAGCCGGCTGGCGCAGGCCGTGCGACCCGCTGTCCGGCGGCCGGGTGACGGCCGGATCAGCCTGGATCGCCGCTTCGCGGTCCCGCTCCCGGTGGCCATGACGCTGGACAGGCACACCGAGGTCACGGCCGGCCGCGCCGCCGGTCCCGGCGGGCTGCCCGGCGGCGCCGGACGGACTCGCCCTGACATGCTCCCTGGCGGGCAGCAGGCCCGCCTGCTGGCTTGCCGCCGAGCCGAGGGACTGGCCGGGGGGCTGATACTGGCCGGCGGCCGGATGGGCCAGCCCATCGTGCTCGGCTGCGCCAGGCCGCTGGGCCGCCGCCGGGGACAGCTCACCGGACGAGTAGGACATGCCGGGATGGGACTCGCTGCGGCGGTCCGGCCCGGCCGCGGCCATCAGGTGCGCGAATGGCCGCAGGCTCGCGGCCGGGGTCTCGATGACGTCGTCGCATTCCTGCCGCAGGCTGCGCGGTGCCGTCCCGCCGCCGTCGGCCGGAATGTGCACGAGCAGCACCCGGACGCCGAGATCCTGGACATCGGCGATAACCGGGCCGAGTTCCTCCTGCGCGCCCACGATCACCGCGTCGCTGACCGCCCGGTTGCGGGCGAGCGTGATCAGGTCCCGGCGCATGTCAGCCTCGGCACCCTCGCGCCGCCCCGGCTGGGCCGGCGGCAGCCGCAGCTTGACGCCCGGGATACTAGCCAGCGCCTCGTGCTCCGTGGCGCCGCGGCTGTCCGCGGCCGTCTCGTACCAGTAGCACCGCAGGACGGGCAGGCCGGTACGGTCGCGCGCCAGGCTGGTCAGGAAGGTGAGCAGGCCGGCGTAATCCCACGCGACTTCTTGCGGTCGGCTACCGTGATCGGCCATGGCGCCGTCGGCGAGCACGTAGCCCGCAGCCACGAAGAGCGCACAGCGATCCACGCCACACCGTCCTTCCCTCGACGCGAGACGTTACCAGCGCGTGCGCGGCGTCGTGGCGCATAGTGCAGATCACGGGACGTATCCGGCTCAGGGCATTGCGTGAGCACACTGCGCTACCGGAGCACCGCGGCGGCCCCCCGCGGCACGACGGCACGCGGCCTCCGCCCGCAGTAAGCTCGGCGGGTGGCTGACCGCGACGAGCTTCTCACCATGATCAAGGACACAGCCATCGTGCACGGCGACGTCGTGCTCAGTTCCGGCCTGCGCGCTCCCTGGTACATCGACCTGCGCCGGGTGACGCTGGCCGGCCGGGCCGCGCCGCTGGTCGGGAGGGTCATGCTGGCGGCCACCGCCGACCTGGGTTACGACGCAGCGGGCGGCCTGACGCTCGGGGCCGATCCGGTCGCCGCCGCGATGCTGCACGCGGCGGCCGCGCAGGGGCGCAGGCTGGACTCCTTCGTCGTCCGCAAGGCCGAGAAGGCGCACGGCCTGCAGCGGCGGATCGAGGGCCCGGACGTGGCCGGCCGTCGGGTGCTGGCGGTCGAGGACACCTCGACCACGGGCGGCTCGGTGCTCACGGCCGTGGACGCCCTGGCCGAGGCGGGGGCACAGGTGATGGGCGTTGCCGTCCTGGTCGAGCGCGGCGCCCGCGGCAGGGTCACCGAGCGCGGGCTTACGTACCGCGCCGTTTATGAGCTCGCCGACCTCGGCCTGGGCTGACCTGCGCCGCCCGGCGGGCGGCCCCGCTATAGGCTGCCTACAGGTTGAGCAGCCGCAGCTCGGATGCGGCCAGTACCAGCAGTGCGATGAGCACCAGGATGGCCGCCGCGCCGAACACATAGCGACGTCGCCCGGCGGGATCAGCATTGTGCAGTCCCATACTGCGACACTAGCCCCACAGCGGGCGGCGCACCGGGTGGTCGGCCGGGAAGTCAATTACGCAGGTTCTGGCGGGGCCTGCGCTTCGGGATACTGATAACAGGCCAATCATGAGAAGGAGCGTCGTAATGCCGATCGCGACTCCAGAGGTATATGCACAGATGCTCGACCGGGCGAAGGAGCACGCCTTCGCCTATCCGGCGATCAACGTCACCTCGACGCAGACGCTGAACGCCGCGCTGCGCGGCTTCGCCGAGGCCGAGAGCGACGGGATCATCCAGATCTCGACCGGGGGCGCCGAGTACCTGTCCGGCTCCACGGTCAAGGACATGGTGACCGGCGCGGCTGCGCTCGCACATTTCGCCCGCACCGTCGCGGTCAAGTACCCGGTGACCGTGGCGCTGCACACCGATCACTGCCCGGAGGACAAGCTCGACAGCTACATGCGCCCGCTGGTGCAGATCTCAGCCGAGCGGGTGGCCCGCGGCGAGGAGCCGCTGTTCCAGTCGCACATGTGGGACGGGTCCGCGGTCCCGCTGGATGAGAACCTGCAGATCGCCAGCGAGCTGCTGGACAACTGCGCCAGCGCGCGCGTGGTCATGGAGATGGAGATCGGGGTCGTGGGCGGCGAGGAGGACGGCGTCGTCGGGGAGATGAACGAGAAGCTGTACAGCACTCCCGGTGACGCGCTCGCGACGGCCGAGGCGCTGGGCCTAGGCGAGCGGGGACGCTACATCCTGGCCGCCACCTTCGGCAACGTGCACGGGGTGTACAAGCCGGGTCACGTCAAGCTGCGGCCGGAGGTGCTCAAGGAGATCCAGGAGGCCGTCGGCGCGAAGTACGGCCGGGAGAAGCCGTTCGACCTGGTCTTCCACGGCGGGTCGGGGTCAGCGCTGGAGGAGATCCGCGAGGCCATCTCCTATGGCGTGGTCAAGATGAACGTGGACACCGACACCCAGTACGCCTTTACCCGGCCGGTGGCGGCTCACATGTTCACCCAGTACGACGGGGTGCTGAAGATCGACGGCGAGGTCGGCAGCAAGAAGCAGTACGACCCGCGCACGTGGGGCAAGGCAGGCGAGCAGGGCATGGCCGAACGCGTCAAGGTCGCCTGCGAGGACCTGATGTCAGCCGGTCACCGGCTGACCTGAACCGCGGCTGGCCCCGGCTGGTGCGGCCCGGGTCCGGCGGGAGGCCGCCGGCCGCCCCGCCTGGCTCACGACAGCGCGGAAAGGGCCCCGAGCTGCTCGTCGGTCAGCTCCAGGCCGGCCGCGGCGACGTTCTCCTCCAGGTGCGCGACCGAGCCGGTGCCGGGAATCGGCAGCATGACCGGCGAGCGCCGCAGCAGCCAGGCCAGCGCCAGCTGGGCCGGGGTCGCTCCGGCCTGCTTGGCCAGCGCGGACAGCGGCCCGTCCGGCGCGGCCAGGCTGCCGGTGGCGATCGGGAACCACGGGATGAATCCGAGCCCCTCGCGCTCGCAGTAGTCCAGCACGTCCCCGGACTCGCGGTTGGTGAGGTTGTAGAGGTTCTGCACGGAGACCACCGGCGCGGTCAGCCGGGCCTCGCCTACCTCGGCCACGCTGACCTGGGACAGCCCGATGTGGCCGATTTTCCCCTCGGCGCGCATGTCGGCCAGCGTGCCGATCTGGTCGGCGACCGGTACCTCGGGATCGATTCGGTGCAGCTGGTAGAGCTCGATCCGCTCCAGCCTCAGCCGCCGCAGGCTCATCTCCACGCACTGGCGCAGGTACGCGGGCCGGCCGATCGCGTGCCACTGGCCTGGGCCGGTACGGACGAAACCGCCTTTGGTCGCGATCGTGACGCCGTCGTAGGGGTACAGCGCCTCGGCGATCAGCTCCTCGCTGACGAACGGGCCGTAGGAGTCGGCGGTGTCGATGAAGTCGACGCCGAGCTCGACGGCGCGGCGCAGCACCCGCACGGCGGCAGCGCGATCCCGCGGCTCGCCCCAGATACCGGGACCGGTGAGGCGCATGGCGCCGAAGCCGAGCCGGGTAACGGCCAGGCCGCCCAGCGCGAACACGCCGCTCGCCGCGGCCAGGGTGTCAGCCATGGCTCTAACCTACCGGCGGCCCGCCACCCCGCGTGCGCCCCGGCCCGGCTCATGCTCGCGTTAAGCCGAAGGTTTGTGCTGGCGGCTCCAGATCCCTTGCCCTGATCATGCGTGTGACTGGCGGGGCGCGGGATGTCAGGGGCGGGCGCGAGGGGGCGGAGCCGGGGACGGCAAGATAGCCGGCATGAGCCATCAGAACCTGTTCGGCCCGCCGGAGACGTTCCTGCCCGAGCAGCCGGAGGCCAGGGCCGCGCTCGCTGCGGCCGACGATCCGGCCCCGGTCGCTGCTGCCCATCCTGGCTACTGCGCCGCCTGGGCGGCCCTGGCCGAGCGCGCGCTGGCCGGCGGTGACCCGGTGACGGGCTACGCGTTCGCCCGGACGGGCTACCACCGCGGCCTGGACCAGCTGCGCCGGGCGGGCTGGCGCGGGCACGGGCCGATCCCGTGGGAGCACGAGCCGAACCAGGGCTTCCTGCGCGCGCTGCACGCCCTCGGCGCGGCCGCCGCCGCGATCGGCGAGCAGGATGAGGCGGACCGCTGCCGTGACTTCCTGGCCGACAGCAGCCCCGCGGCGGCCGCGGCGCTGGCCGGCGGGTAGCAGCCGGCCGCGCGACCGGGGCCCGCGCGTGATCCAGCTCAGGCGCGGCCCGGTCCGGTAGCATCTGAGCGCAGGAGCCTCTGCCGCCGCAGCCGGGTTACGGCCTGGCGCGGGCAGGGGCTTTCGGCTGGACCGAGAGGAACCGTGAGATGCCCGCCATCGTGATCGTGGGCGCCCAGTGGGGCGACGAGGGCAAGGGCAAGGCCACCGACCTGCTCGGCGACGCCGTCGACTACGTAGTCCGCTACCAGGGCGGCAACAACGCCGGCCACACGGTGGTGATCGGCGACGAGAGCTACGCCCTGCACCTGCTGCCGACCGGCGTGCTGTCCGACAGTGCCGTGCCCGTCATCGGCAACGGAGTGGTCATTGACCCCGCGGTCCTGATCGGTGAGATCGACGGCCTGGCCGAGCGAGGCGTGTCCTGCGACCGGCTGCTCATCTCGGCCAGCGCGCACCTGATCATGCCCCACCACGTGGCGCTGGACAAGGTGACCGAGCGGTACCTGGGCAGCTCCCGGATCGGCACCACCGGCCGCGGCATCGGTCCCAGCTACAGCGACAAGGCCGCCCGGGTGGGCATCCGGATGCAGGACCTGTTCGACCCGGGCATCTTGCGCCAGAAGGTCGAGCTGGCGCTGCGCGAGAAGAACCAGGTGCTGACCAAGGTGTACAACCGGCGCGGCATCGACGCCGCCGCTGTGTGCGCCGAGTACCTCGGCTATGGCGAGCGGCTCGGGCGGTACGTGGCCGATACCGGCCTGGTGGTCAACCAGGCGCTCGACCAGGGCAGGGTGGTGCTGATGGAGGGGGCGCAGGCGACGCTGCTGGACGTGGATCACGGCACCTACCCGTTCGTGACCTCCTCCTCGCCCACCGCGGGGGGAGCATGCGCAGGCTCGGGCGTCGGCCCGACCAGGATCAGCACCGTGATCGGCATCCTGAAGGCGTACACCACCCGGGTCGGCGAGGGCCCGTTCCCGACTGAGCTCACCGACGCGCCGGGCGAATGGCTGCGCAAGGAGGGCCGCGAATACGGGGTCACCACCGGCCGGCCCCGCCGCACCGGCTGGTTCGACGCGGTGATCGCCCGTTACGCGACCCGGGTGAACGGGATCACCGACTACTTCATCACCAAGCTCGACGTGCTCTCCGGGCTCGACAAGGTGCCCGTCTGCGTGGCCTACGACGTGGGCGGCCACCGGTGCGACGAGGTTCCCATGACCCAGACCGACTTTCACCACGCCCGGCCGGTCTACGAATATCTCGACGGCTGGCGGGAGGACATCTCGGCGGCGAAGAACCCGGCCGACCTGCCCCGCAGCGCCCGCGCCTACCTGGACGCGCTGCAGGAGATGATCGGCGCGCCGGTGGCGGCGGTCGGCGTCGGCCCGCGCCGCGACCAGACCCTGCAGGTGCGCGAGCTGATCTGAGGGCCTGATCGGGGGCCCGGGCCGCTCCGGCCCCCGGTAGGCTCGCCGGGTGCGGGTCCTCGTCCTCGGTTCCGGCGGCCGTGAGCATGCGCTGGCGCGCGCGCTGTCCGGCGACACCGACGTCAGCGAACTGCACGTGGCGCCGGGTAATCCGGGCATAGCCCGGATCGCGCAGACGCATCCGGTGACGCCGGCCGATCCGGCCAGCGTCACCGCGCTGGCCGCGCGGACCGGCGCGGACCTTGTGGTGATCGGCCCGGAGGCGCCGCTGGTGGCGGGCGTCGCCGATGCGGTCAGGGCCGCCGGGGTCAGCTGCTTCGGGCCGGGCGCGGCCGCGGCGATGATCGAGGGCTCCAAGTCGTTCGCCAAGGAGGTGATGACCGCCGCCGGGATCCCGACGGCGGCGGCGCGCACCTGCGACACCGAGGCGGCAGCCGCCGCGGCGCTGGCCGAGTTCGGGCCGCCGTACGTGGTCAAGGCGGACGGGCTGGCGGCGGGCAAGGGCGTCGTGGTGACCGGCGACCGGCGCGAGGCGCTGGCGCACGCGCGCGAGTGCGGCCGGGTGGTCATTGAGGAGTACCTGGACGGGCCCGAGGTGTCAGTCTTCGCCCTGGCCGATGGCGAGTCGGCACTCCCGCTGCTGCCCGCCCAGGACTACAAGCGGGCTCATGACGGCGACGCGGGCCCGAACACCGGCGGGATGGGCGCCTATGCGCCGCTGCCCTGGGCGCCGTCCGACCTGGCCGACGAGACGATGGCGACGGTCGTCGGGCCCGCGCTGGCCGAGCTGCGCCGCCGCGGCGCGCCCTACCGGGGCCTGCTCTACGCGGGGCTGTGCCTCACCCCGGCGGGAATCCGGGTGGTGGAGTTCAACGCCCGCTTCGGCGATCCGGAAACGCAGGTTGTGCTGGACCGGCTGCAGGCCCCGCTGGCCGGGCTGCTGCACGCCGCGGCCGACGGCGGGCTGGCCGCCGCCGGGCCGCTGCGCTGGACGCCCGGCGCAGCGGTCACGGTCGTGATCGCGGCCGAGGGCTATCCGGGCACCCCGGACACCGGGGACGGGATCAGCGGCCTGGATGCGGCGCAGCGCCAGCCCGGCGCCTACGTGCTGCACGCCGGCACCGCGCCCGGCCCCGGCGGGACGCTGGTGTCGGCGGGCGGCCGCGTGCTCGACGTGGTCGGCACCGGCCGGGACCTGGCGACGGCCCGGGAGGCCGCCTACCGCGCGGCGGCCCGGATCAGGATGCGCGGCGGCTGGTACCGCCGGGATATCGCGAAGGACCCGGCCGGCGCCGCGGCCGAGCTGTGAGCGGCGGCCCGCCCGAGCCACCCCCGCGCGGATCAGCACCGAGCGATGCGACCCCGCCGGAAACAGCACCGCCGGAAACAGCACCGCCGGGGCGGCCCGGCCCGGGCGCGCCGCCGCTGCGGGTGACCACCATCGAGCTGTTCTTCGACCTGGTCTTCGCCTTCACCCTGACCCAGCTCACCGCGCTGCTAGCCCGCCGGCTGACCGCCGCCGGGCTAGCCCAGGTGCTGCTGATCTTCGGTCTGCTGTGGTGGATGTACGCCGGATACGCCTGGCTGACCAACACCAGGGCGCCGGTCTCGGCGGCGTCGCGCATCCTGCTGCTGGCCGGGATGGCCGGCTTCCTGGCGGCCGGGCTGGCCATACCGCGGGGCCTCGGCCCCGGAGGCCTGGTCCTCGGGCTCGGCTACCTGGTCGCCGTGGCCGTGCACGCCATTCTCTACTACCGGGTGAACCCGGGCATCGTCAAGGTGGCCATCTTTAACCTGGCGTCGGCCCTGCTGGTGGTGGCCGCCGGGGTCATCGGGGTGACCGACGGCCAGGCCGGCCAGGCCGGGTACGCGCTGTGGGCGGCGGCGCTGGCCATACAGATCAGCTCGCCGCTGGTGGTGCACCCGGGCGGCCGGTTCGAGATCCGGCCGGCACACTTCGCCGAGCGGCACGGCGCCCTGATCATCGTGGCGATCGGCGAGTCGGTGGCGGCGATCGGGGTCGGCGCCGCGGGGCTGCCCGTCTCCGCCAGCCTGGTGACGGCCTCGGTGCTCGGCCTGGCCCTGGCGGCTGTGCTGTGGTGGGCCTATTTCGGCACCGGTGACGACGGCCGCGGCGAGCGCTCGATGCGCGCAGCGCGGCCGGCCGACCGGCCCGGGCTGGCGCTGGCGGCCTACTTCTATGCGCACATCCCGCTGCTGCTGGGCATCGTGCTGGTCGCCGTCGGCATGCGGGCGGCGATCCGGGCCGGCGGCCAGCCGCACCTGACCACCGCGCTGGTGCTGGGCGGAGGCGCCGCGCTGTTCTTCGCGGGCGAAGCGGCGTTCCGCCGGGCGCTGCGGACAGGACGGATCATGCTGTGCGTCACGGGCGCGGTGTTCGCCCTCCTCACGTCGGCGCTCGGCGCCACCGTCGCCATCGAGGCGCAGCAGGCCATGCTGGCCGCGGGGCTGGCGGTCGTGCTCGCGCTGGACGCACGCACCGCGGCCCCGGCAGCCGCGCCCGGCCCTGCGGCAGGATAGGGCCTGTGATCGAGCGCTATACCCGGCCCGAGATGGGCAGCGTCTGGAATGAGGCGCACAAGTACGAGCTGTGGTGCACCGTCGAGCGGCTGGTGCTGGCCGCGCACGCGCAGGCGGGCACGGTGCCCGCCGACAGCGTCGCGCCGGTCATGGCCGCGCCGCCGCCGGCGCCAGCCGCCGTGGCGGCGCTCGAGGCGGTCACCGGGCACGATGTCATCGCCTTCCTGTCCGCCTGGGCCGACAACACGACGCCGCGCTCGGCCGCCGCGTACGTGCACTACGGGATGACGTCGTCCGACCTGGTCGATACCGCGCTCGCGCTGCAGCTGACCGAGGCCACGGACCTGATCGCCGGCGCCCTGGCCGGGCTGTTCGAGGCGCTGCGCGAGCACGCCCTCGCGCACCGCGGCACGCTGCGGGCCGGGCGGACCCACGGCATCCACGCCGAGCCGGACGTGTGGGGGCACCGGGTTGCCGACTTCGCCTTCGGCATCGCCCGGTGCGCGCAGCGGCTGGCGCGGGCCAGGGACGCGGTCGCGGTCGGCAAGCTGTCCGGCCCGGTGGGCACCTACTCCAACATCAGCCCGGAGATCGAGGCCCGGGTGCTGGCCGAGCTCGGGCTGCGGCCCGCGGACGTGGCCACCCAGGTCGTGCTGCGCGACGGGATCTCCGAATGGGTCAGCGTGCTCGCGCTCACCGTCACTGTCTGCGAGGCGGTCGCGCTGGAGGTCCGGCACGGCCAGCGCACCGAGGTGGCCGAGCTGGCCGAGCCGTTCGGCGCGGGCCAGAAGGGCAGCTCGGCGATGCCGCACAAGCGCAACCCGATCAAGGCCGAGCGGATCTGCGGGCTGGCCCGGGTGGTACGGGCCCAGATCGTGCCGGTCATGGAGGGCATCCCGCTGTGGCACGAGCGCGATATCTCGCACTCCAGCACCGAGCGCGTCGCGCTGCCCGACGCCGCAGCCGCCGCTGACTTCCTGATCGACCAGACGGGCGGCCTGGTCCGCGGCCTGGTCGTGGACGCGGCCCGGATGCGGGCCAACCTGGACGCTACCGGCGGCCTGATCTACACCTCGGCGGTGCTGCTCGAGCTGATCGCCGCCGGGATGTCACGCGAGGACGCCTACGCGCTCGTGCAGGCCGCCGCGGCGGACACCTGGCAGGGCGGCACCCCGTTCCGGCAGACGCTGCGCGAGCACGCGGCCAGGCGCGGCCAGCCGCTGGATGAGGCCAGGCTGGACGAGACCTGCCGTCCGGAGCGCTACGTCGCCAGGCTCGGGCCCGTCTTCGACCGGCTAGAGCAGCTGAAGCTGCCGGTACGGTCAGGGCGGGCAGGATGAGGCACGTCTATTCCGGCAAGGTCCGGGAACTGTACGAGACCCGCGACAGCGTGCTGCTGCTCGTCGCGACCGACCGGATCTCCGCCTTCGACTACGTGCTGCCTACGCCGATCCCGGACAAGGGCGCGATCCTCACCCGGCTGTCGCTGTGGTGGTTCGAGCGGCTGGCTGACCTGGTGCCGAACCACCTGCTCGACGTGCCGGTGCCCGCTCAGTTCGCCGGCCGGGCCATGGCCTGCCGGCTGCTGTCCATGGTGCCGATCGAATGCGTCGCGCGCGGCTACCTGGCCGGCTCGGGCCTGGCCGACTACCGCCGGGACGGCTCGGTCTGCGGCGTCGCGCTGCCTGCCGGGCTGGCCGAGGGTTCCCGGCTGCCCGGGCCCATCTTCACCCCGGCGACAAAGGCCCCGCGGGGCGCGCACGACGAGAACATCAGCACCGCGGCCGCCGCCCGGCTGGCCGGGCCCGGCACCGCCGCGGAGCTGGAGCGGATCACGCTGGCGGTGTACCAGCGTGGCGCCGAGCTGGCGGCCGCCCGCGGGGTCATCGTGGCCGACACCAAGATCGAGCTGGGCTTCGACTCCGAGGGGACGCTGCGACTCGCCGACGAGGTGCTGACCCCGGACTCTTCCCGGTTCTGGGCCGCCGGCCAGTGGCAGCCGGGCCGGCCCCAGCCGTCATTCGACAAGCAGTTCGTCCGCGACTGGCTGACCTCGCCTGATGCGGGCTGGGACCGCGCCAGTCCGCCGCCCCCGCTGCCGCCGGAGATCGTCGAGCGGACCCGCGGCCGCTACATCGAGGCCTACCAGCGCATCACCGGGCTGACCTGGCAGTAACCGCTCCCGGAGCACGGAAGTTACTCTGTGAAGTTAGATTACTGCTTTACGTAACAACAGTGTCGGGGGCTAGGGGGTGCGGGATCGGTGGAATACTAGACGTCGCACCATGCAGGCCGCCCGCGTCAGGAGGGCCTGTACGCTGGCTGGCCGTCGGCCATGCCCATCATCCCGGCGGAGCGCCGGGATGGCTATCCCGCGCAGATGATGGACAGGAGCTCCAGCCACATGACGAGCGGCCCCGAGACCCGCTACCGCGTCCGCGGAGGTAACCCGCTGCAGGGAACAGTGTTCGTCCAGGGGGCGAAGAACGCCGCCCTGAAGATGATCGCTGCCTCGCTGCTGGCCGAGAAGGGCCGTACGGTGCTGCGGAACGTCCCGGTGATCGAGGATGTCCGGTGCGCGGTCGAGCTGGCTCAGGCGGTTGGCGCGGTCTGCAAATTCCACGAGGCCGAGCGCACCCTGGTGGTGGACGCCTCCGAGCTGACCAGCTCGGTGCTGCCCGCCGAGATCACCCGCCGGTTCCGCGCCTCGGTGCTGTTCGTGCCCGCCCTGCTGCACCGGCTCGGCGAGGCCACGATCGAGGGCATCGGCGGCTGCAACCTGGGCAGCCGCAACCTGGACTTCCACTACCGCGGATTCACCCGGCTCGGCGCGACCGTGGAGGAGGGCGACGGCCAGATCCACCTCAAGGCCGACGGCCTGCGCGGCGCGCACCTGTACCTGGACACACCCTCGCACACCGGCACCGAGAACCTGATCATGGCGGCGTCGCTGGCGCCGGGCACCACGGTGATCGACAACACCGCGCTCGAGCCCGAAGTGCTCGACGTCATCGCGTTCCTGACCAAGATGGGCGCCCGGATCACCGGCGGCGGCACCGGCGTGGTCACCGTTCAGGGGGTCAGCGAGCTGACCGCCGTCGAGTACACGGTGATGGCCGACCGGGTCGACGCCGCGGTGTTCGCCATGGCCGGCGCCATCACCGGCGGGGAGCTCAGCCTGGTCGGCGCGTCACTCGATCATTTCGGCGTGGTGCGCTGGAAGCTTGAGCAGATGGGCGTGGAGTTCGCCACCCAGGGCGCGGTCCTGCAAGTCCGCCGGGACCGTCAGCTGCGCCCGATCAACGTCATCACCTGCCCCTACCCCGGCTTCGCCACCGACCTCCAGTCGCCGATCATGGCGCTGTCCTGCCTCGCCGACGGCACCAGCTACATCCGCGAGACCATCTTCGACGGCCGGTACAGCCTGGTCGGCGAGCTGAACAAGATGGGCGCCAAGGTCGAGGTCGTAGGCAGCGCCGTGCTCGTGCACGGCACGTCGGGGCTGAAGGGCGCCGAGGTTATCGCGCACGAGCTGCGCACCGGCATCGCCCTGGTGCTGGCCGGGCTGGCCGCGGAAGGCGAGACCATCGTGGCCCCCGGCTACCAGATCAACCGCGGGCACGTGTCGGTCGCGTCCCGGCTGTCGGCGCTCGGCGCCGACATCACCGAGGAGACCGCGGGCTGACGGCCCTGTCCTTCTCACCCATAGTGCCCGGCCGCGGCGCGGCGGCGAGCAGCCTGACGCGGTAGTTTTGGGGTAACCGTCTGTAGCGCGCAGCTAATGGCCTCCTCCGGCGGCCAGCACGGTGAGCGACCATCGGCCAGTCGCGCCCCAGGCTAGGTCGTGGGCGGGTGGACAGATGGATAAGCGGGTGAGCGGCGGAGGCTGGGGGATGAAGCAGATGAGGCCCCGGACCGGGGCCGGCCTGAAGCTGCCAGCGCCAGGGCACCGGGCTGCGGCACCGCCAAAGCGCCGGGATGCGCCATCCGCAGCGCACCGGGACGTGTCAGGGCCGCACCACGCGCCCGCGGCGCCCCGGGACGCGGCCGCGCCGGAGCGCCGGCGCGCTGGCGGCAGCCGGCCATGACCGCCCGCCCGGCCCGGAGCGACCTCACGATCGGCATCGTCGGACCGCACGACCTCGTCGAGCGGATCATGCTGTCGGCGGTCGGCAGCAGCAGCATCGTCGTGGCCGGCACCGGCCCGGCGGGCAGCCAGCTACCGCCCCGGCGGATGGTGGCCGCCGCCTACCGGAACGAGCGTGAGGCGGCCGGCAAGATCGCCAGGCTCAGGCCCGTCGTCGATTCCTGGCTGTTCGCCAGCCCGGTCCCGCTGGCCCGGGCGCGGGCAGCCGGCGTGCTAGACGCGCCGGCCACCGTGATCCCGCTCGGCGGCAGTGCCCTGTACGCGGCGCTGCTGCGCGCCTACCGGCAGGACGGCGGCGAGCCGCCCCGGGCCAGCGTCGACCTGATCAGCCGGGCTGAGGTGGACGACGCCTTCGCCGAGCTGGGCATGTCCGCGGCGGGGGTACACGTCCGTGGCGGCGCCGGGGACGGCGCCCCGGAGGAGCTGGCAGGCGGCATTCCCGACGCGGCGGAACTGGCGGCGTTCCACGAGCAGCTGTGGCGCAGCGGCGCCACATCCGCCGCATTCACCTGCCTGCCGCCGGTGGCCGTCCGGCTGGCGGCCGCGGGCATGCCCGCCTTCCCGGTGCGCCCGACCGGCGACGCGATCCGGGCGGCACTGCGCACCGCCGTGCTGCTCGGTGTCAGCCGCCGGCTGGAGCGGGCGCAGCTCACGATTATCGCCGTCGATGTGCCGGTGCTGTGCGACAACGCGCGCCGGGCGCCTGCCTGGTCCGGCCGGGAGGAACTCCGGCTGGCCGTGCACCGGCTGCTGATCCAGCAGGCCCGCCGGTTCCGCGGCACCGTGAGCCCGGCCGGCGAGCACTGCTTCCTGGTGACGGCCACCGCAGGATCGCTGGCCGACGGCGCCGGCTGGCCGGGGATAGTCCCGTTCGCGGCGCAGGCGCTGGCCGAGCTCGGCGTCGAGCTCGGGGTGGGGGCGGGTACCGGCGCCGACGCCGAGGAGGCCGCGGCGCGAGCCCGGGCCGCGGCGCACCAGGCAGGCCGCGGCCCGGCGCACGACACTCCGGACCGGCCAGGGAGCGACCGCGGTCTGGTGCCTGCCCAGCGCGGCGGCCGGACCTCCATCCCGGCCTCGGCGCGCGGTCTGGAGATCCTGGCCCGGCTGGCGGCCGCGCTGCCGGGCCGGGAGGCCGGACTGGTGGTCGACGCGGAGACCAGCGGTCAGGTGCTCGGCGTCACGCCGCGGACCGCGCGGCGGCTGCTGCACAGCCTGGTCGAGGAGGGCATGGCCTGGCCGCTGCCGCCCAGCCGGGTACCGCAGCCGGGCCGCCCCCGGCAGGCCTACCGGCTGCTGGTGGAGAAGCTGCAGTAGCCGCTCGGCCGGTGAGCCGCGTCAGCGCCGTCGCTGAGCCGGGTCAGTGCCGCCGCGGGTAGCCGCGCGTGACGGCGAGGAAGGCGTCGTTCGCCTCCGGCTCGCCCACGGTAACCCGGACACCCTCGCCGCCGAACGGCCGCACGGCCAGGCCGGCCGTGTCACAGGCGGCCGCGAATCCGGCGGTGTCGGCGCCGAGCCGGAGCCAGACGAAGTTGCCCTCGGCCTGCGGCACGCTCCAGCCCTGGGCCAGCAGCTCGTGCCGTACCCGGTCGCGCTCCTTGACCACGCAGGCCACCCGGCTCAGCAGCTCGTCCTCCGCGGCCAGCGACGCCACGGCCGCCACCTGGGCCAGCGCGTTAACGGTGAACGGGAGCATTGTCTTGCGCACCGCCGCAGCGACCGGCTCCGGCCCGATCAGGAAGCCGGCCCGGAGTCCGGCCAGCCCGTAGGCCTTGGAGAACGTGCGCAGCACCGCCACGTTCGGCCGGCCGGCGTACTCGGCAATCCCGTCGGGCACGTCCGGGTCGCGCACGTACTCGGCATAGGCCTCGTCCAGCACGACCAGGCAGTCCTCCGGCACGGCGTCGACAAAGGCGGCGAGCTCGGCCCGGTGCACGACGGTTCCGGTCGGGTTGTTCGGATTGCAGACGAAGACAAGCCGGGTGCGCGGGCTGACGGCAGCGGCCATGGCCGCCAGGTCATGCCGTTCAGCGCGCAGCGGCACCGGCACCGAACGGGCGCCCGACAGGCCGGTCAGCGTGGGGTAGGCCTCGAACGACCGCCAGGCGTAGACGACCTCGGCGCCGGGCTCGCCCACGGTCTCGAGCAGTTGCTGCGCCACGCCCACCGACCCGCAGCCCACTGCCACCTGCGCGGCCGGGACGCCGAACCGGGCGGCGATGGCCTCCGTCAGCCCGGCGGCACCGTTATCGGGATAGCGGTTCACGCCGCTGAGCGCGGCCGCCAGCGCGCGCTGCACCGAGGGCAGCGGGCCGAACGGCGACTCGTTAGAGGAAAGCTTGAACGACCTGCCGCTTGACCCCGCGGGCGGGCGGCCCGGCTGGTAGGCGACGAACTGATCCAGGATCGAGCGGAAGCGCGGGGAAAGGGGCGGGGGCGGGGGAACCGGCCCGTTCGATGGTGGCGAAGACACCTTTGTCCTCCTGGCCTGACAGCGGTTTGCCCAGCAGGCTGCCGGTACCCGGCCAATTCTGGCACCCCGGGTCTGGCCGGTGCCCGGCGCGGGGCTACTGACCGGGCCATGGCGGCAGGCTGCCCGGCCTTAACTGCCCTGGTTCTCGCAGGTAGATTATTGACGTGAACCGACTCGGCGAGCTTGAGCGCGCGATCATGGACATCTTGTGGGAGGCGTCCCATCCGCTCACGGTCCGGCAGGTCAGCGAGCGGCTGAGCGACCGCGACCTGGCGCACACCACGGTGATGACCGTACTGGACCGGCTGTCGAAGAAGGGGTTCGCGCGGCGCAAGCGGGACGGCCGGGCCTGGCGGTACTGCGCCGCGGGCAGCCGGGAGGCGTACGTGACCGAGCTCATGCTGAGTGCGCTGGACCAGACCGGCGACCGGCAGGCGGCCCTGGCCCGGTTCGCGCGCAGCGTCTCAGGGCCGGAGGCCAGGATGCTCCGCCGCGCGCTGGAGGCTCTCGGCGAGGCGGCTGGGAGCTGACCGGTCACATGGCACCGCCCGTCCTGGTCCTGGCTGCGGTGGCGGCCTGCTGCGTAGCCGCCTCCCGCGCGCTCGCCCGGGCCCGCTGGCCGTCCCGCTCGCCGGCCGCGGCGATCTTGCTGTGGCAGGCGCTCGGCCTGGGCTGGGGACTGGCGGCCGTCGGCGCGCTGGCCGCGCTGAGCACCGCCCGGCGGCGCACGGGCGTCGTCAGCACGGCCGTGGCCGAGTTCAACCCCCTGGCGCACGGGCGCTTCGCGAACGATGACGCCGGCCTGCTGCGGCTGGCCGCGCTGGCCGCGGGCACGGTCCTGCTGCTGCTGCTGTGCTGGGTGCTGATCGTCTCGGCGGCGGCGGTGGAGCGGGACCGGCACCGCCAGCGCGCGCTGCTGAGCCTGCTCGCGCACGGTGACCCGAAGGCACCCGGCGCGCTGGTGGTCGACTACCCGGCCGCCGCCGCGTACTGCCTGCCCGGGCTGCGGTCGGCCATCGTGCTCAGCTCGGCCACGCTGGACCTGCTCGACCAGGCCGAGCTGGCCGCGGTCCTGGCCCACGAGCGGGCCCACTTGCGAGAGCGGCACGATCTGGTACTGCTGCCGTTCACCGCGCTGGTGCGCGCCTTCGGCTGGTCCGCTGTCGCCCGGGAGGCGCACCGGGCCGTGGCGCTGCTGGTGGAGATGCATGCCGATGACCGGGCCCGGCAGCACAGGCCGGCCCGCGAGCTGGCCACCGCGCTGCTGCGATTCGGCGCAGCCGGGGCGGTTCAGCCGCCCGCCGGGGCGCTGGCCGCAGCCGGGCGACCCGGCCCCGCCCCGGCCAGCGGGATACAGGCCGGCACCGGCCGGACTGGCAGCGCCCCGGCCAGCAGGGGGCAGACCGGCACGGCGCAGATCGGCACCGGCCCGGCCGGGGCCGCACCGGGCGGGAACGCCGAGACGACGGGCGCCGCCCGGCTGGGTAAGACTAACGCCGGGGACGCGATCGACGGGGCCGTAGCGGCCCGGGTGACCCGGCTGCTGCGCCCGGCACCCGGCCTGTCCTGCGCCGCGCTCACGCTGATCGGCGCCTGCGCTGCGCTCGCGGTGGCCGTCCCGGTCGCGGTGCTGGCCTTCCCGTTCTGAGCCGGCGCCACGCTAAGCTGCGGCCGTGAGCGAGACACAGTGGCGGACGCACCGCCTGGAGCTGGACGATCAGACCCTGCGCGAATGGGATGCCCGGGTGCTGGCCTGCGGGCCGGATGGCATCGTGCTGGACACCTCGGCCTTCTACCCGGGCGGCGGCGGGCAGCCGCCGGACCACGGGGTGCTGCTGTGGGGCGGCGTGCAGACCAAGATCGTTGGCGCTCGCAAGGGCGACGACCTCTACCTGATCCCGGCCGATTCAGATCCGCTGCCCGCCGCCGGGACCGTGGTCCGCGGCGCCATCGAGGATGACCGGCGCACTGCCCTGATGCGCACCCACTCCGGCCTGCACGTGCTGTGCGGGGTGGTATTCCGGGACTACGGGGCGCTGGTGACTGGCGGGAACATGGAGCCGTTCACGGCGCGGATGGATTTCGACCTGCCCCAGCTGCCGGAGGGCTTCAAGGAGGCGGTCGAGACGGCCTGCAACGCCGAGATCGCGGCCGGCCGCCGCATCGACGTGCGGGTACTTCCCAGGGACGAGGCGTTCGCACTGCCCGACATCATCCGTACCGCGACCAACCTCGTGCCGCCTGACGTCAAGGACGTCCGCATCGTGGACATCGTCGGCCTCGACCAGCAGGCCGACGGCGGGACGCACGTGGCCAGCACCGCTCAGGTCGGGCGGATCGAGGTCGCCAAGGTCGAGAACAAGGGCAAGGGCTTCCGCCGGCTGCGGATCAGGATTCCCGGCTGACCGTCATCAGCCCGGGCCTGCTGACCACGGGCCGCATGAGCAACGAGCCCGGGGGCCCGGGCCTGCCGATAGAGTGAGAAGTTGTGGGGTTGGCTGCGGTCGGAATGGCGGCAGGCGTGCATGGCCTTTTGCCTGCGATGACGAGTTTCGTCGGTCGGGCAGCCGCAGTCGATGACGTCACTGGGCGGTTGAGCGACTACCGGCTGGTAACCGTGACCGGGCCGGGCGGAGTGGGCAAGACCCGGCTGGCCGGCGAGGTAGCCCGGCGGGTGGCTGATCAGTTCACCGACGGAGTCTGGCTCGTTGAGCTGGCGGCCGTCACGGACCCAGCGCAGTGCCCTTCGGCGGTGGCCGCGGCACTGGGGATACCCGAGCGGCCCGGGACATCGGTGTCCGACTTGCTGGCGGGGGTGCTGGCGAGCCGGCAGGTGCTGCTGGTCCTGGATAACTGCGAGCACGTGATCGCGGCCGTGGCGGAATTGTGCGGGACCCTGCTGCCGGCGGCCGATGATGTGCGGATCCTGGCGACCAGCCGGGAGCCAGTCGGGGTGGCCGGGGAGGCCCGGTACCGGCTACCGCCGCTCAGTCTGCCCGCGCCGGGCGGCCCCGCGGACATTAGCGCGTCCGATGCTGTGGCCCTGTTCACTGCCCGGGCCAGGCAGGCGGACCCGCACTTCACCCTGAGCGGCGAGACCGGGCCCTTAGTGGCCCGCCTCGTGCAGCGGCTGGACGGTGTGCCGCTGGCGATTGAGCTGGCCGCGGCGAGGGTTGAGGCCCTCGGCGTGGCGCAAACGCTGGACCGCTTGGACGACCGGTTCCGATTCCTGGTAGGCGCTGACCGCCTAGCGGCAGCCCGGCACCGGTCACTGACCGCGACCGTTGACTGGAGTTACCAGCTGCTCAGCGAGCAGGAGCAGCGGGTTTTCCGCTGGGTCTCAGCGTTCCCGGCGCCGTTCACCCTGGAGGCCGCCGAGGCGGTCGCCGGCGCCGTCGCCGGGCCAGTCGTGCTGCGCCTAGTGGACTGCTCCCTGCTCGCCCCGCCGCGGACGGGGCCGGATGGCCGGGCACGCTACCTGATGCTCGATACCCTCCGGGGCTATGCGGCCGGGCAGCTTGCCGAAGCCGGGGAACAGCCCGCGGCCACCGCCGCGCTGGTGCAATATGCCCTGCAGGTTGCGGAGCGGGCTGCCGCCGGACTGCAGGTCGCTGCCGGGGAACTGGACGCTGCCCACTGGCTGGACGCCGAGGACGTCACCGCTCACCAGAGCCTGACCTGGGCGCTGCAGCACGACCCGGACGCCGCGCTGCGCCTGGTTATCGCGCTGGCGCCCTGGTGGCATATCCGGGGCCGCCTGCTGGCCGGGTATGCGCCCCTGCGCGCCGCCGCCGCACGCGCAATACCGGGCAGCGACCTGTGGTGCGCGGCGCACTACTGGCTTGGCCAGGCGGCTCACCGCACCGGCGGCTTCGCCGCTGCCCTGGATTACTTCACCGCGGTCCGGGACGCTGCAGCGACCCGGAAGCCGTCGCCCATGCTGGTGGACGCACTGGCCGGCCGGTCGGTAGCTCTACTGAACATTGACCGTATCCCGGAGGGGATCGAGGACGCCCGCCGTGCCGTGGCCCTGGCGCGGGAAACCGGCTACCCGGCCGGGGAGGCGCTGGCGCTGGCGAACCTTAGCCTCGGTGCCTATTACGCAGGCGATCTCGAGGATGCCCTGGCCCGGGGCCGCCAAGCCCAGCAGATCGACCGGGCAGCTATTCCCGGCTGGATCGCCCGGCGGTGCAACGATTTTCTGATCATGGTCCTGCTCGAAATCGGCGATCTGTCGCTGGCCCAGCGATGCTGCGCAGACGGGCTGGCCCAGGCCCAGCAGGCAGGCGACCCGCACGGTCAGGCGCTCTGCCTGGGCCTCCTGGCGGATATGGACCGGCAAGCTGGCCGCTTCCTTGAGGCAGGGGCGCACCTGCGGGAATCACTAGACCTCGCCACCCGGATTGGCGACCCGCTCCGCCTGCTCAACTGCCTCGACAGCTGCGGGCATCTGTGCGCCGCCACACAGCGCTGGGCCGAGGCCATCACGACGTGGGCGGCTTATGACGCTCAGAGTCAAGGCCACGGCTTCATCGATCTGCCGCAGGACGTGCACCGACGCCTGGCACCTCTGCGGAAGGCCGGGCAGGCACTGGGGCCGGCCCGAACCCGTGCCGCCGAGCAGCGCGGCGCGGCGATGACGCCGGCCACCGCCGCCGAGTTCGTCATCATGCTCTCCGGGACCGAGCCGCAGGAGCCGCCAGGAGCAGCGCAGCTCAGCCCCCGCGAACGGGAGCTGATCACCCTAGTCGCCCAGGGGCGCACGAACGCCCAGATCGCCGGGCAGCTCTACATCAGCGTGCGTACCGTCAGCACCCACCTGGACCGCATCCGCGACAAGACCGGATGCCGGCGGCGCGCCGACCTGACCCGGCTTGCCCTGCTGGCAGGCCTGGTCTAGCCTCGCGGCGCGCCCGCAAGTCCGGACGGGCCGTGGGTCATTTGGCCCCGGGTCTGCTCCTGGCGGAGAATGGGTCATTCGGCCTCTGCCGGGCAGATACCGCCGCCAGGCAGCCTGTCAATCGACGGCCGGTGCTTCCCCGGCCGGAATCGAGCAGACAGGAGAAAGCAATGTTCACCACCCAGGCTCGCCACGGCATACGCCCCAGGATGGCAGCGCGCACTGCCGGCGCACGCCTCCGTCGTTCCGCCGCCATCCTGGCCGCCGTGATCAGCGGCCTGCTGGCATCAGCCGCCGCCGTCCCGGCCGCCTTCGCCATGACGGTGCCAACCGGCTCCGACGGCTCGCCCCGCGGCTTCCGCAGCGGCCCGGCCGGCGGCACGCCGGTCCCGGTTACCACCGTCCGCGTGGTCGCCGCAGGCGGCATGGCAGGCTGGCAGATCACCGTGATCGCGCTCGGAGCCGCGCTGCTCGCCGCCGCCGCCGCCGTGCTCATCTACCGGGCACTGGCGGCCCGCAAGACAGTCTCCCCTGCCACCGCCTGACCCGCCCGGCGCGGACGGTGAATGCGAAACGGGCAGTCCGGCGGGGAACGCCGGATGCCGCCGGCTCTCGCGCTCACCGTCCGCCGACGGGGCTGTCGTAGCCGCGGTCCGGCCGGCAGCCCGCGGGCGATGCACTGGCCGCGGCCGATGACTGGCCGCCGGCCGGTCACCAGGGTCCGTAGGGGCCCTGGTTCTGGCCGCCTTTGAAGCCGCTCACCTTAGGCTTGACGTCGGTCAGGTAGATGGCGGCGGCCACGAAAGCGATGATCGGCAGGATGCTGAACAGCGACAGCTCGCCGGCCGCGCCGCCCAGGCCGATGACCAGCGCCACTCCCAGGATGACCAGCCACAGCGGCTTGGTCTGCTTGCTGGCCGCGACGAACGCCGGGGCTGGCCGCCGGATCGCGTCGATGAACGCCCACGCCTCCACCACGAAGGCGGCGATGAGCAGCGCCCAGAAGAAGAACTGAAGCGGCCCGTAGGCGCCGAAATTCATGAAGGTCACGGTGACACGTTACCGATCTGCGGACTGGGTTGGGAACGGATGAACCGTCGCGTCCGGCGACGACTCGGGGCCCGGCCCGGGCACGGGGGCCGGGCCGGGCACGGGGGGGTCGGGCGCGATCGCCAGCCGCCCCGGCTGGCCGGTCAGCGCGTCCGGCTCCAGGTCCTCGGGCCAGGAGAAGGCCGCGCTGTCCACGGCCATGGCGCCGTCCTCGTCCGTTTCCGCCGCTGCGGCCTGCGCGGCGGCCATCGCCGTCTCCTTGCGGAACGAGTCATAGATCTCGATCAGCATCTGCTTCTGCCGCTCGGTCAGCTCGGCGTCGGCGAGCACCGCCGAGCGCACCGCTGACCCGGACGGCTCGTCCTCCAGCAGGCCGGCCTGCACGTAGAGTGCCTCGGCGGAGATGCGCAGTCCCTTGGCGATCTGCTGCAGGATATCCGCGCTCGGCCGGCGCAGCCCGCGCTCGATCTGGCTGAGATACGGGTTGGAGACGCCGGCCGCCTGGGCCAGCTGGCGGAGCGATATCTTCGCCTGCTCCCGCTGCTCGCGGATGTAAGAGCCGATCTGGCCAACGTTGACGGGACTCATGTTCCCAGTCTGTCCAGTCGTGCTTGCAGTTGCAAATCGGCTGCTAACAGGGGCGTCGTCAGACCGGCAGCGTGACGCGGATCTGCCCGACCACCTGGCCGCCGCCGGTCACCGGCACGGTCCCGACGGCTTCCAGCGCCGTGCAGTCCGCGCCCGGCAGGTCCGCCGCGCCGAGCGCGCGCAGCAGCGCCACGGTGATGGCCGGGCGGGCCCGGGCCGCGCCATCCTCGATCTTGAATGCGGCCGCGCGGCCGTCGGCGAGCGCGAACGCCTCGACGCCCTCGGCGCCCGACTTCAGCAGCAGGCCGGGCACGGCCGTCATCAGCGCCCGCTCCGGCCGCCGGGTCCCCGACGTCCACTCCGGATGCGCTCGCATCGCGTCGGCGACCCGGCGCTCCGGGCTTCCCGGCGGCGCCAGCACCAGCGCCCGGTACGCGCGGGCCAGGCCAGTCACCGAGATGGCCATCAGCGGCGCCCCGCAGCCGTCGATCCCGACCGCGGTGACCGGCTCTCCGGCCAGCTCAGCCACCGTGGCGCGGATCGCCTGCTGCAGCGGGTGACGGGGGTCGCGGTAGCTGCAGGCCGGCCAGCCTGCCGCCACGCAGGTCGCCAGCATCGCGGCATGCTTGCCCGAGCAGTTCATGTGCACGCGGTCCGGCGGCGCGCCGCCGCGCAGCATCCGGTGAAGCGCCTGCTCGTCGGTCGGCAGATCCGGCGGGCACTGCAGGGCCGTTTCGTCAAGACCGGCAGCGGCGAGGATCTCCCGCACCCCGGCTACCTGAAAGTCCTCGCCCGAGTGGCTGGCCGCGGCGAGCGCCAGCAGCGTGCCGTCCAGCCCCAGCCCGTACCGCAGCATGGCCGCGGCCTGCAGGGGCTTGTTGGACGAGCGGGGGAACATCGGCTCGGCGGCCGCAACTGCCGCAGCCAGCACCGCGCCGTCGGCGCCGAGCACGGCGATGATGCCGCGATGCCGGGATTCGGCGAAGCCCGAGCGGACGACGGTGGCCAGCACCGGGCTCTGCGGGGCGGCCGGGATCTGGTCAGCTTGGATCGGGGACTCCCAGCAGCGCACGGGCCTGCGGCGGTGTCATGGCCGGCCGCTGGGCCAGCTCAGCGAGAGCGGCGGCCCGCTGCACCAGCTCGGCGTTGCCGGTGGCCGGGCGGCCGCGGGCGAACGAGACCGTATCCTCCATGCCTACCCGCAGGTGCCCGCCCGCGGCCAGCGCGGCGAGCATCACCGGCAGCGACGTGCGGCCCACCCCGGTAGCCGACCAGGTGGCGCCCTCCGGCAGCGCGGCCGCCGCCGCGGCGAGCGTGGCCAGGTCGCCGGGCATCCCGCCCGGCACTCCCATGACCAGGTCGCAGTGCACGTGGCCGCCGGCCGGGGGGCCCAGGTCGGCCAGCAGCCGGTGCAAGGTCGCGATGTGCCCCAGGTCGAACAGCTCGAACTCGGGCACCACGGACAGCTGTTGCGTCCTGGCGTAGAGCTCACGGACGAACGGCCAGGGATTCGCGAACACCTCGTCCCCGAAGTTGACCGTGCCGCAGGTCAGCGAGCACGCGTCCGGGACGGCGTCAAGAACCGCCAGGCGGCGCTCGAAGCTGTCGGTTACCGCGCCGCCGGTAGACAGCTGGACGATCAGGCCGGTCGACTCGCGCAGCGCCCGCACCGTGTCAGTGAGCCTGCCAGTGTCCAGCGTGGGGCGCGCCTGATCGTCCCTGATGTGCACGTGGATCACCCCGGCGCCAGCGGCCTGGCACTCTCTGGCCGTGGTGAGCAGCTCCTGCAGGGTGACCGGCAGCGCGGGCACCATTGCCTTCTCCGACTCGGCCCCGGTAGGGGCCACAGTGATCAGCGTGCCGGGTCCCTGGCGCGCGGAGCCGGGGCGGCGGTTGGTGTCGTCAGTCATCACCGGAAGAATGCCTTCTCGTGCGAGCCGTCATTCAGCGTGCCAGTACGGCGAGGGTAACGGTAGCCGGGGAGACAGTCGGGCGCCTCACCGCCCCCGGCCTGGTCGTCCTGGTCGGCGTCACCCACTCCGACACTGAGCAGGCCGCCAGCGCCCTGGCCCGGAAGATCTTCTACCTGCGGATACTGGGCGGCGAGAAGTCGTGCGCCGACACCGGCGCGGCGCTGCTGGTGGTCAGCCAGTTCACGCTCTACGCCGAGACCGCCCGGGGGCGGCGGCCGACCTGGCAGGCGGCCGCGCCCCGGCCGGTGGCCGAGCCGCTCATCAGCGCGTTCACCAGGGCGCTGACTGACCTCGGCGCAGCCGTCGAGACCGGCGTATTCGGCGCGCACATGCAGGTGGAGCTGGTCAACGACGGCCCGGTCACGCTGATCCTGGAGCAGTAGAGCCCCCGCCCAGGCCCGGACCGGCCGGACCGGTGCCCGGCAGGCCGGCCTGAGCCGCGAGGTGCTTGCGGGCGAACTCCAGCGACTCCGCCAGGTCCCGCTGCCGCTCGGCGTCGCTGACCGCGCGCCGGGTGGTGATCTCGATCACGACCGCGCCGCGGTAGCCGCCCGCACCTAGCTGCTCGAGCAGCCCGGCGCACGGCTGGGTGCCCCGGCCCGGCACCAGGTGCTCGTCCGGCAGGCCGGGCCTGAGCCCGTCGGCCATGTGCACGTGGGCCAGCCTGCTGCCGAGCTGGGCCGCCATCTCCAGCGCGTCGGAATCCGACACGGCGGTGTGGGAGAGGTCGAGCGTGACATGCGGGCAGTCGATCTCCACCGGATTCCAGTGCGGGGCCCAGGCACTGACCTCGGTCGCCCCGGCCCGCATCGGGTACAGGTTCTCCACCGCGAAGGCAATGTCGGTCCGCTGCGCCAGCTGGGCCAGGCCTTCCTCGAAATTGCTGGCGTACTCCCGCTGCCAGCGGAACGGCGGATGCACCACGACCACGCGGGCGTCGAGCTGCTCGGCCACCTGGCGCGCCCGTTCCAGCTTGGCCCACGGCTCGCGGCCCCAGACCCGCTGGGTGACCAGCAGGCAGGGCGCGTGCACCGCCAGCACCGGGATGTCGTAGTAGTCGCTGAGCCGCTGCAGCACGTCCGGGTCCTGGCTGACCGGATCGGCGGTGACCATCACCTCGACCCCGTCGAAACCGAGCCGGGCGGCCGCCTCGAAGGCGTCCGGGGTCCGCTCGGGAAACACGGCCGCGGTTGACAGCGCCACCGGCACGCCGGTGAGTGGCGCGGTACCGGTCACAGCCCCTCCGATCTTCACCGACCGGATGCCAGCTTATGCGCCCGGCCGGGCGGCGCAGCCGTCCCGGGCCAGCGCGGTCTGCGGGCGCCGGGACCCCGAGAACTGTCGGTGGGCTCCGCTACCTTGCGGGCATGGCCAAGTCGGCAGCGGGAACGTTGTACGAGTGCGCGGAGTGCGGCTGGCGCACGACGAAATGGGCCGGACGGTGCGGGGGCTGCCAGGGCTGGGGGACCGTCGCGGAGGTGCGGGCCAGCGGCCTGTCGCAGGTCGCGCTGCGGCGCCCGCTGGCCGCCGGGCAGGCATTGCCGCCCGGGCGCGCCGCGGTGCCGATCGGCCAGGTCGACGCCACCGCGGCGGCGGTCCGGCCTACCGGCCTGGACGAGCTCGACCGCGTGCTCGGCGGCGGCCTGGTGCCCGGGGCGGTGGTACTGCTGGCTGGCGAGCCAGGTGTCGGCAAGTCGACGCTGCTGCTGGAAGCGGGCGCGCTGGCCGCTGGATCGGGCCGCGTGCTGTACGTGACGGGCGAGGAATCAGCGGCCCAGGTGCGGATGCGCGCCGACCGGATCGGCGCGGTCGCCGATCGCCTGTTCCTGGCCGCTGAGACCGATTTCGCGGCGCTGCTGGCGCATGTGGAGGAGGTGGACCCGGCGCTGCTGATCGTGGACTCGGTGCAGACGTTCACGGTAGCGGGCATCGACGGGGCGCCCGGCGGGGTCACTCAGGTGCGGGAGATTACCGCCGCGCTGATGACCCTGGCCAAGCAGCGCACGCTGACGACAGTGCTGGTGGGGCACGTGACGAAGGACGGGTCGATTGCCGGGCCGCGCTCGCTCGAGCACCTCGTCGACGTGGTCCTGCACTTCGACGGCGATTCGCGCGGCCAGCTGCGGATGGTCAGGGCGCTGAAGAACAGGTTCGGCCCCACCGATGAGATCGGCTGCTTCGAGCTTGGCGAGTACGGGCTGATCGGCCTGCCCGACCCGAGCGGCCTGTTCTTGTCCCGGCGGCACGACCCGGTGCCGGGCACGTGCGTGACCGTGACGCTGGAGGGACGACGGCCGCTGCTGGCCGAGGTGCAGACGCTGGTCTGCTCGACCAGCGCCGAGCTGGCCCGCCGGGTGACCTCAGGCCTGGATTCCTCCCGGGTCGGAATGGTACTGGCCGTGCTGCAGCGACGGGCCCGCATTTCCATCGGCAGGCACGACGTGTATGCGGCGACCGTGGGCGGAGTCCGGCTGAGCGAGCCGGCCGCGGACCTGGCGGTGGCGGTCGCGCTGGCGAGCGCGGCGTCCGATCTGACGGTGCCGGGCAGCCTGGTGGCCATCGGCGAGGTCGGGCTGGCGGGCGAGATCCGCCGGGTGGCGGGTGTCCAGCGCCGCCTGGCCGAGGCCGAGCGGATGGGGTTCCGGCGTGCGATCGTGCCCGCCGGGTCCGGATGCCCGCCGCCGGGACCGGGACGCCCGGCCGCGGCCGGGCCGCCCATAGAGGCCCGCGAGGCCGCCGACGTCCGCGAGGCCATTGCCGTCGCCCTCGGCCAGTGAGATGACCCGCCCCGTAATCACGTGAGATATCCCGCGGCGCGGGAACGGTGAGGTGCCCGGGCGCAGTGAGATAGCCTGCAGGCACCGTACGTGCGGCCACGATAACCAGCGGGTACCCTCAGCCGGGCGCCGGTAGACTGCCGCCATTCAGCGACCGGGGGTCGGAGCAGTGAGGCAGGTGCCCAAGGAGCGCCGCGCCGCGCTTGCCGCGCTTGCGCCGGGTACCGCGCTGCGTGATGGCCTGGAGCGGATTCTGCGCGGCAGCACCGGCGCGCTGATCGTGCTGGGCCATGACCAGGGCGTCGCCGAGCTGTGCTCGGGCGGCTTCGGGCTGAGCGTGGACTTCTCGGCCACCCGGCTGCGCGAGCTGGCCAAGATGGACGGCGCCATCATCCTGGACAGCGGCGCTAACCGGATCCTGCGGGCCGCGGTTCAGCTTGTCCCGGACCCGAGCCTGCCGACCGACGAATCGGGCACCCGGCACCGGACCGCGGACCGGGTCTCCCGCCAGACTGGCTATCCGGTGATCTCGGTCAGCAAGTCCATGCGGATCATCGCGCTGTATACCGACGGCACGCGCTACGTGCTGGAGGATTCCTCGGCCATCCTGTCCCGGGCACATCAGGCACTGGCCACGCTGGAGCGCTGCAAGCTGCGGCTGACCGAGGCTTCCGGGACGCTGTCCGCGCTGGAAATCGAGGATCTGGCCACGGTCCGCGACGTCACGGCCGCTGCGCAGCAGCTGGAGATGGTCTGGCGGGTGGCGGGCGAGATCGAGGAGTACGTGATCGAGCTGGGCACCGACAGCCGGCTGCTCGCCTTGCAGCTGGAAGGCCTGGCCGCAGGTACCGGCCCGGAGCGGGAGCTGCTGGTCGCCGACTATGCTCCGGCCAGCGCGGACGAGCGGCAGGCCGCCACGGCGGCGCTGGACCGGCTCGCGGCCCTGCCGCAGGAGACGCTGCTGGACGCGGGCGCCGTGGCGAGCGCGCTCGGCCTCGGCGGAGCTGACGGCCTGGACGACCCGGTAAGCCCGCGCGGCTACCGGCTGCTGGCCAAGGTGCCGCGGCTTCCTGTGACCGTGGCGGCCGGCCTGATCGGGCACTTCGGCGGGCTGCAGAAGCTGCTCGCGGCCTCGGTGGAGGACCTGCAGCGGGTAGGCAGCATCGACGCGGCCCAGGCCCGCACGGTCCGGGAGGGACTCTCCCGGCTGGCGGAATCCTCCCTGCTCGACCGCTACAGCTGAGCCCCCCGAGCTGATTCTTGCGCCTGGCGCCGCTGCCGTTCTGGGCTCACCCGGCGTGCGAGGATCAGTGGCATGCCCGCCGACACTAACGGGCCGGCCGCGGCAGCGGTCGGCCCGCTGCCGCCCGCGGGGCCGACGCTGGCGGGGGCAGCGTCACCCGGCGCAGCGCCATCCAAGCTGACACCGCGATCCGGGACAGCACCGTCCGGGGCAGTACCGTCCGGGGCAGCACCGTCCGGGCGGTTCGAGGAACCGATCGTGCGCTGGTACGGGGCGAACGCCAGGGACCTGCCCTGGCGGCGGCCGGGCACCTCCGCGTGGTCGGTGCTCGTCAGCGAGTTCATGCTCCAGCAGACCCCGGTAGCGCGGGTACGGCCGGCCCACGCCGCGTGGCTGGATCGCTGGCCGACGCCCGCCGACCTGGCCGCGGCGACGGCCGCCGACGCGCTGCGCCAGTGGGGGCGGCTCGGGTACCCGCGGCGGGCCATCCGGCTGCATGCCACCGCGCGGCAGCTGGCGGACCGGCACGACGGCATCGTGCCGGCCTCCGTGGACGCGCTGCGCGCCCTGCCCGGCGTGGGCGCCTACACGGCGGCGGCCGTGGCCAGCTTCGCCTTCGGGCAGCGGCATGCGGTCCTGGACACCAACGTCCGGCGGGTCCTGGCGCGGCTGGTCGGCGGCCAGCCTTACCCGGCCGCGGCCACCTCGGCTGCCGAGCTCAGCCTGGCCGAGTCACTGCTGCCGCCGGGCGGCCCGCGGGCCGCCCGGTGGTCGGTGGCGATCATGGAGCTCGGGGCGCTGGTCTGCACGGCGGCCCGGCCGGCCTGCGGGGCCTGCCCGGTGGCGGCTCGGTGCCAGTGGGCGGCCGGCGGCCGCCCCCACGGCCAGGCGCCCCGGGCCGCCCCGCGCTACGACGGCAGTGACCGGCAGTGCCGTGGCGCCATCCTCGCCGCACTGCGCGCCGCGGATGCCCCGGTCACTGCCGGTCGGCTGCGGGCCGCCTGGCATGACGAAGGGCAGCAAGCGCGCGCGCTTGCTGCCCTTGTCGCCGACGGTCTGGTGACCCCGGCCGCCGACGGGATGTTCTGCCTGCCGGGTGATGGAGCCTCGGCAGGCACCCCCCGCTAGCGCCAGCCCGTCAGGCGGTGCTCTCCGTGCCGGATCCGGTGGCCGACGCGTTGCTCCCGACCTCTGCGGGCGGCGCGTCCGGGACGGCGTCCGGCTTCTGCTCACCGGTGAAGCTGAAGGTGCCCTCCGGGCCGCTGCCCTCGGCGTCCACCACCACGATCTGGCCCGCCTTGAGCTCGCTGAACAGGATCTTCTCCGACAGGTGGTCCTCGATCTCCCGCTGGATCGTCCGGCGCAGCGGCCGGGCCCCGAGCACCGGGTCATAGCCCCGCTCGGCCAGCAGTGTCTTGGCCGCCGGGCGCAGCTCGATGCCCATGTCGCGGTCCTTCAGCCGCTCGTCCACCTTGGTGATCATCAGGTCCACGATCGTGAAGATCTCCTCCTCGCTGAGCTGGTGGAACACGATGACGTCATCGACACGGTTCAGGAACTCCGGCCGGAAATGCTGCTTGAGCTCTTCGGAGACCTTCGACTTCATCCGGTCATAGGACCCGCGCGACTGCCCCGCCGTGCCGAAGCCGACCGAGACGCCCTTCGAGATATCCCGGGTGCCCAGGTTGGTGGTCATGATGATGACCGTGTTCTTGAAGTCGACCATCCGGCCCTGAGCGTCGGTGAGCCGGCCGTCCTCCAGGATCTGCAGCAGCGAGTTGAAGATGTCCGGGTGCGCCTTCTCGATCTCGTCGAACAGCACGACGGAGAACGGGCGCCGCCTGACCTTCTCGGTGAGCTGGCCGCCCTCCTCGTAGCCGACGTAACCGGGCGGTGACCCGAACAGCCGGGACACCGTGTGCTTCTCCATGTACTCGCTCATGTCGAGCTGGATCAGCGCATCCTCGTCGCCGAACAGGAACTCGGCGAGCGTCTTGGAGAGCTCGGTCTTGCCGACGCCGGACGGGCCGGCGAATATGAACGAGCCACCGGGCCGCTTCGGGTCCTTCAGGCCGGCCCGGGTCCGCCGGATGGCCTGGGACAGCGCCTTGATGGCGTCGTTCTGGCCGATGACCCGGCGGTGCAGCTCATCCTCCATCCGCAGCAGCCGCTGCGACTCTTCCTCAGTGAGCTTGAACACCGGGATCCCGGTGGCCGTCGCCAGCACCTCGGCGATGAGCTCCTCGTTCACCTCGGCCGGGGTGTCCATGTCGCCGGCCTTCCACTCCTTCTCCCGCAGATCCTTCTTCTCGATCAGCTGCTTCTCGTTGTCCCGGAGCGCGGCCGCCTTCTCGAAGTCCTGGGAGTCAATCGCCGACTCCTTCTCCCGCCGCACGTCCGCGATCTTCTCGTCGAAGTCACGCAGGTCCGGGGGCGCCGTCATCCGGCGGATCCGCATCCGCGAGCCCGCCTCGTCGATCAGGTCGATGGCCTTGTCCGGCAGGAACCTGTCGCTGATGTAGCGGTCGGCGAGCTGAGCCGCGGCCACCAGGGCGTCGTCGGTGATCGTCACCCGGTGGTGGGTCTCGTACCGGTCCCGCAGGCCCTTGAGGATCTCGATCGTGTGCGAGATCGTCGGCTCGGCCACCTGGATCGGCTGGAACCGGCGCTCCAGCGCTGCGTCCTTCTCCAGATGCTTACGGTACTCATCGAGGGTGCTCGCGCCGATGGTCTGCAGCTCGCCGCGGGCCAGCATGGGCTTGAGTATCGACGCGGCGTCGATCGCTCCCTCGGCGGCGCCCGCCCCGACAAGCGTGTGAATCTCGTCGATGAACAGGATGATGTCGCCGCGGGTGCGAATCTCCTTCAGGACCTTCTTCAGCCGCTCCTCGAAATCGCCGCGGTAACGCGAGCCGGCCACCAGCGCACCGAGATCGAGCGTGTAGAGCTGCTTGTCCTTCAGCGTCTCCGGGACCTCGCCCTTGACGATCTTCTGAGCTAGCCCCTCGACGACCGCGGTCTTGCCCACACCGGGCTCGCCGACCAGCACCGGGTTGTTCTTCGTCCGGCGGGAGAGCACCTGCATCACCCGCTCGATTTCCTTCTCCCGGCCAATGACCGGGTCGAGCTTGCCCTCGCGCGCCGCGGCGGTCAGGTTGCGGCCGAACTGGTCCAGCACCAGCGAGGTGGACGGCGCGGTCTCCGACGACGGGCCGGCCGCGGCCGGCTCCTTGCCCTGGTAACCGTGCAGCAGCTGGATGACCTGCTGGCGGACCCGGTTCAGGTCGGCGCCCAGCCGTACCAGCACCTGCGCAGCGACGCCCTCCCCCTCGCGGATCAGGCCGAGCAGGATGTGCTCGGTGCCGATGTAGTTGTGGCCGAGCTGCAGTGCCTCGCGCAGCGACAGCTCGAGCACCTTCTTGGCCCGCGGCGTGAACGGGATATGACCGGACGGTGCCTGCTGGCCCTGGCCGATAATCTCCTCGACCTGCTGGCGGACCGCCTCCAGGCTGATGCCCAGCGACTCCAGCGCCTTGGCCGCGACCCCCTCGCCCTCATGGATGAGGCCGAGCAGGATGTGCTCGGTGCCGATGTAATTGTGGTTGAGCATCCTGGCTTCTTCCTGTGCCAGGACGACCACGCGCCGCGCCCGGTCGGTGAACCTCTCGAACATCTCGTCGCTCCTCACAGAGCGGTCGGGAGGCGCTCGGTACCGCCCCGTCCCTTCCGCATGGTAGCCCGTACATCGGCGGGCGCCGCGTGCGCAATATGTCGCACACGTAAAACGTTCCCCGCCGCTGGGCGTTCACCCCATCCAACCGAAGGATCACGGCCCGGTGTTCCCAGCTACGCCCGGAGCGAACGCGACCCGGGCAGCACGGAGCGAACGCGACCCGGGCAGCGCAGCGAGCCCGGGCCGGACAGCAAACGGCGCGCCGCACGGTTGCCGAGCGGCGCGCCGTCAGATCAGCGCCCCCTGCTGCTGGCCATCAGGCCGGCCCCCGGCTGGCCGCGCCGCCGGCTGGCCGGCAACTGCCGCCAGCCATGCAGCGATCCGTCCGGGCGGTCGGGCCTGGCTCAGTGAGCGGCCTCGTAGTCCCGGATGATCGACGCCGGAATCCGCCCGCGCTCGCTCACCTTGTGGCCGCGCTCCCGTGCCCACGCCCTGATATCCGAGCTCCGCTCCCGGCCGGGGCCGGTGCGCGCCTTGCGGCGGCGGCTGCCGCCGCCTATGGCGCTTGTTTTGCGCGCATGATCCGCGTAGACGCTGAACTTGTCGTGCAGTTCCTTCGCATGCGTGGTGCACAAGTCGATCTCGAAGGCAGTTCCGTCAATGGAGAACGAAACCGTCTCCTTACCTTCGACCTCGTCCTCGTGGGGAAGGTCGCACACAACCGTCACCACAGTCCTCTGAGCCATGAGAGCCGAGCCTTTCGCTGGGGCAAGTCCATTAAGCGTCCTAAACATATACCACGGCCACGCTTCTGACAATTCACGATTCCCGGATTCGGTGGCGGCAAAGCCCAGCCGCCACCGCACAGCGCAATCCGGAAGTTCTCAGTAACTCTCCGTAATCAGCCTCAGGATCGGCCTCGGTCAAACTCACCGGTCGCTCCCGGCGCTTCTCCCGGCACGGATGCTTCCTGGTCGCCACGATCAGGAATCCCGCCGCCGGCGGAAATATCGGCGGACACATCATCGTCATCACGCTGCCGCTTGGCCGCCATCTCATGACGCAGGAACGCGCCTACGGCAATGAGGAAAGCCGCGCATACAACGAACGGGGGAGCCAGCGCACTGAGATCGTTCAACATCAGCATGTCTCCTTCCGTCTGCCTGAGCGACCGCTGAGGATTTCCACCCGGGTTCTGCCGGCGGCCCGCCGCCCGGCCGACCTCGCCGGGCCGGCGGACTGCGCGCAGGGCGTTACTCCTCATTGTGCGCTCGCCTGCCGGCCTGGGCGAGCCCGGGCTGACCGGGCTCCCGGGCGGCCGAGCCCTCGACGGCGCCGGCCCGCGATGCCGCCGCCGCGGCGGCCCGGCGGCCGGGTCGATCGCGCCGCGCACATCCGCCGGCGGATGTGCGCGATCGGAGGCACGCCCGGGTGGCAGGCGCAAAGACACCCGCCCGCATGGCAGGATAAAGACGCCCGCCGTACCCCGTGACGGCGCCCGGGCATCCCGGCAGCTGCGCCATCCGGGGGCTCTTGCGCCAATGACCAGGCCCGGCATGGCCCTCCCGTCACCCCCGGCCGAGCGGACAGCGACCTGCATGTTCCATGCCGACTTGCATATCCATTCGAAGTTTTCCCGTGCCTGCAGCCGGGACTGCGACATCGGGCACCTGGCCTGGTGGGCGGCGCGCAAGGGCATCACGGTAGTCGGCACCGGGGATTTCACCCACCCGGCCTGGTTCGAGGAGCTGCGCGCCACCCTGGAACCGGCCGAGGCTGGCCTGTTCCGGCTCCGGCCCGGGCCCGCGGGCCGGCTCCGCCGGACCACCCCGGGCAGCTGCGGCGGGCCGGTACGGTTCATGCTCTCAGCGGAGATCTCGACTATCTACCGGGCGGGCGAGCGCACCAGGAAAGTTCACCATCTGATATATGTCCCGACGTTCGAGGCGGCCGGGCGCATCACAGCCGCGCTGGCCAAGATCGGTAATCTTGCTTCCGACGGCCGCCCCATTCTCGGGCTCGACTCGCGGCACCTGCTGGAGATCACTCTTGACGCCGGCCCCGGCTGCTATCTGGTCCCCGCGCACGCATGGACGCCGTGGTTCGCGGTACTAGGATCAAAATCCGGTTTCGACACGGTAGCGGAGTGCTACGGCGACCTGGCCAGTCACGTTTTCGCGATCGAGACCGGGCTCTCCTCGGACCCGGCGATGAACTGGATGTGCTCATCGCTGGACCGCTATCGGCTGATGAGCAACTCCGATGCCCATTCCCCGCCGATGCTAGGCCGGGAGGCAACATCCTTCGGCACCAGCCTTGATTACTTCGCTATGGCGCAGGCACTGCGAACAGGCGACGGCCTTGCCGGAACGATCGAGTTCTATCCGGAAGAAGGCAAGTATCACCTCGACGGGCACCGGAAATGCGGCGTGCGCTTTGCGCCGGAAGAGAGCATGACGCACTCGGGAACATGCCCGGAGTGCGGAAAGCCGCTCACGATCGGCGTGCTGCACAGAGTAGCCGACCTCGCTGACCGCCCCACCGGCTACCGGCCCGCGGGCGCACCGGGATTCGCCAATCTGATCCAGCTGCCGCAGGTGATCGCCGAGATCTCCGGCACCGGCCGCGCCAGCAAGAAGGTGACAAGTCAGGCCGACAGGCTGGTGGCGGTACTCGGCCCCGAAATCGACATCCTGACCCGGCGCCCGCTCGATGACATCGGCCGGGCCGGCGGCAGCCTGCTCGCGGAGGCCGTGGCCCGGCTGCGGCGGGACGAGGTGCGACGGGAGGCCGGATACGACGGCGAGTACGGCACCGTGTCTTTGTTCGCGCCGGGCGAGCTGTCCGCGCCGGGCGCGCTGTTCGACCCGACTTCGCTCAAGCTAGTGCGCATCCTGGTCATGGTGGACGCGGTCGAGGGCGTCGCGCAGGTCGTCGGGGAGGGGGTCGGCGGCGGTGATGGTGTGGGCGCCGGCCTGGATGTCGATGGTGCGGTAGCGGCGGGCGGTCTTGACGAATTTGCGGATTGACCAGCCGGTCCGGTGCTCGATCCAGCGGCTGATGGCGAGGGCGGCGAAGACGATGGTCAGGTGGGCTTCGATGGAGTCGCGCTTGCGGTGGTAGATGGGCCGGGCCTGCAGGTCGCTTTTGGCCATCCGGAAGCTCTTCTCGATCTGGAAGAGCTGGTGGTAGGAGCCGATCACGAACTCCGGCGGTGACCGGGGTGCCGTCCGGGCAGGCGGGCAGGTTGGTGACGTAGCCCTTGATCCCGGCCAGCGCCCGGGCCTTGGCCTCCAGCTCGCGGTTCACCGACCGGGTGCCGCCGGACAGCTGGATGAACCGGTTCCGCTTCACCGGCGCCTTGCCCGGCGACGGCCTGCTCGGCCTTCGTCACCTGCTCGTCGATCCCGCGCAGCGTCCGGCGGGCCCGGTCGGCCTGGTACTGGTAGTAGATGACCTGGTCACGGCGCCCGCCGTTCGGCCCGGCGGGCCAGGGCTGGGTGAAGATGTGCCCGTCGGGGATGTCCTGGCCAGGGTGCTCGCGGCGCCACTGGGCGACCGCGTAGGGCACGTGCGGGATCTTCATCCCGAGGATGAACGACAGGCCGGCGGCCTCGATCTGCCTTCTGGTTCGCCTCCGACTGATCATCCCGGCGTCCGCGACGACGGTCACGTCCGGGCAGCTGGTGGGCGGCCATGAACGCCTCGATGACCGGCAGCATCGTCTTGGTCTCGGCCCGGTTGCCCTCGAACGCCGACACCATCAGCGGGAACCCGGCCCGGTCGGTGAGCAGGCCGATGGTGATCTGCGGCTCCAGCCGCCGCTCCTTGGAGAACCCGCTCTCGCGGAACCCGTCGCCCTGCATCGGTCTCGAAATACAAGCGTGGACACGTCATAGAGGACCAGGCTGGCCGGGCCCAGCCCGGCGTGCGCCGCGCACGCCGCGGACAGCTCCTGCCGCCAGGCCTCCTTCGCATAGACCGGCAGGCGCCGCTTGCAGCGTCGCGTACGACGCCGGCGCGACCCCGGCTTCCTCCAGCACCCGCAGAGCTGTCCAGCTTGCTGACCGGCTCGATGATCCGCGCCAGCACCAGCTGCGCGGAACACCTCATCACCGCCGGCCGCGCGGTCGAAGCCCAGCTCGCGGTAGCCGCGCGCCAGGGCATCCGAGCAGGTGCTCCATCCGCGACGAGGTGATCGGCAGCGGCCCGCCGCCCGCGCCGCCGCGCCGGTAGCTCCAGGCCCAGATCCAGCACGCCCTGCCCGGCGGCCAGCCGCTGCCGCGCCGCCGCCTTCAGCAGCTCCAGCTCGGCGTCATCATGCGCCGACCCGATGTGCTCGATCTTCCGCGACCCGCGATGCGGAGGAGTACACGATCTGAACCGCCGTCGCGCCCGACGACGTCCTCACCGTCCGCACATACGGCACCCGGCCACTCTACGAGCCCCGGGCTAGTGCGCAAATCCAGTCCCGACAAGCCAGCAAACCAGCAGGTCAGCGCGATGAGCCCAAGCCGAACGTCCATGATCGTGAGCGAAGTCAGGACGGCGAGTACGGCACCGTGTCTTTGTTCGCGCCGGGCGAGCTGTCCGCGCCGGGCGCGCTGTTCGACCTCGGGCCGCCCGCCGGCGACGGCGGGGCGTCCCGCGGGCTGCCGCGCCAGCGGACCGCGGCCGGCCAGGCCGCCCGGCCCGGCGCGGTCACCCGGCCCGGCGCGGACACCCGGCCCGGCGCAGGCGCTGCGGCCGCCCCGCTCCCGGCCGACGGGGAGCAGAGTGCGGCCGGACCAGCCGGCGGGCGGCGCGGCGGCCTCGACCCCGACCAGCAGGCAGCAGTCGAGCTGCCGGGACCGGTAATGATCATCGCAGGCCCGGGCACCGGCAAGACCCGCGTTCTGACCAGCCGGATCGCCCGGCAGGTGGCCGACCTCGGCGTCGCGCCGCAGGCCTGCGTGGCCCTGGCCTTCACCCGCCGGGCGGCCGGCGAGATGCGCGCCCGGCTGGCTGTGCTGCTTCCCGGCCAGGCGGCCGGCGTCACCGTCACGACCTTCCACGGGCTCGGGCTGACGATCCTGCGTGAGCACCCCGGCCCGGCCGGGCTGGCCGCGGGCTTCGAGGTCGCGGCGGAACCGGCCCGGATCGCAGCGGCTGCCGAGCTGACCGGATCCGAGCGCGCCGGACGGCGGCTGATCACGGCCGCGGCCACCGATCCCAGCGCACGGCAGGACCTGGCCGCGGCGCTGGCGGCCCGGAACGTGGTGGACTTCGACGGGCTCATCGAGCTTCCCGCCGCGCTGCTGGAGCGCGACCCGGCGCTGGCTCGTGAGCTGCGTAATCGCTGGACGCACATCAGCGTGGACGAGTACCAGGACATCGACCACGGCCAGTACCGGCTGCTGCGGCTGCTGGCCGGCGACGGCCGCGGGCTGACCGTGATCGGCGACCCGGATCAGGCGATCTATGGCTTCCGCGGGGCCGACGTGCGCTTCTTCCTGGAGTTCGGCCGGGACTACCCCGGAGCCCGCACCCAGCAGCTAACCCGCGGCTACCGGTCGACCCAGCGGATCGTCAGCGCCGCCGTGCAGGCCATCGCGCCCGACACCCTGGTGCCGGGCCGGGCCCTGCGCGCCGCCGCCGGCGACGGCCCGGCACTGGTCTTCCACCAGGCGGCGGACGAGCACGCCGAGGCAGCCTGGATTGCGCGGGCCATCGACCGGCTGCTCGGCGGCGCCTCGTTCCACTCACTGGACAGCGGCCGGGCCGGGCCGGACGGGCACGACGGGCTCAGCCTGGCCGATATTGCCGTGCTGTACCGGACCGACGCGCAGGCCGAGCCGCTGGGACAGGCCCTGGACCGGGCCGGCCTGCCGCTGCGCAAGGGCTCGCATGACCGGCTCGGGCGCCGCACCGCGGTGCCCGAGATCGTCTGCGAGATGCGGCTGGCCGATCCGGCTGCCGGCCCGGCTGCCGGCCAGTCCGCTCAGCCGGGCGGCCATCTGGCGGCGGCCGGCCACGCGCCAGCCCCTTCGGTCGCGGACCGGCTGAGCTTGGCGGTGCGGCGGCTGGCCGCCCGCGCCCCGGCGGCTGGCACCGCCGGGCCCGCACCCGCCGCAGCCGACTACCGCACGGCCGGGGAGCTGCTGGCCCCGCTGGCCCGGCAGTGCGCCGCAGACGTGGACCGGTTCTGCACCGAGATCGCGCTCGGCGCCGAGGCGGACGCGCTCGACCCGCGCGCGGATGCGATCACCCTGCTGACCCTGCATGCCGCCAAGGGGCTGGAATTCGAGGTCGTGTTCCTGGCGGGCTGCGAGCAGGGCCTGCTGCCGCTGCGGCTCGCCGGATCGCCGCCGCTGACCGAGGACGACCGGGCGCAGGAGCGGCGGCTGCTGTTCGTCGGGATGACCCGGGCGCGGGCCCGGCTGCTGCTGACCTGCGCCAGCAGGCGGACCCGGTGGGGCGCAATCCGGACCGCGGGCCCGTCAGCGTTCCTGGCGGCCGTTGACTCCGGCCTGCTCACCGGGACGGAGCCGGAGCGGCCGCGCCGCCCAGCCCTGCGCCAGCTCCGGCTGCTGTGACGCCCGGGCACCGGTGACTGACCCGGGCCGCGGCGACTGTCCCGGGCCACCCGGCATCCCGCCCGCTACAGCCGCAGCAGCATCCGGGTATTGCCCAGCGTGTTCGGCTTCACCCGGTCGAGGTCCAGGAATTCGGCCACGCCCTCGTCGTAGCTGCGCAGCAGCTCGGCATAGACGTCGGGGCTGGCGGCGGCGGCCCCGCTGATCACCTCGAAGCCGCGCCGGGCGAAGAAATCCACCGCGAACGTCAGCACGAAGACCCGGCTCACCCCGATCTCGCGGGCCGTGGCCAGCAGCGCAGCCACGAGCCGCTGTCCCGCGCCGCGGCCCTGGTGCTTGTCCTGCACCGCAATGGTGCGGATCTCCGCCAGATCCTCCCACATCACGTGCAGCGCCCCGCAGCCGATCACCTCACCGCCGGGTGCGCGGCTGCATACCCAGAATTCCTGGATGTCCTCGTACAGGGCCACCGTGGGCTTGTCGAGCAGGCACCCGGAGGCCACGTTCGCGTTGATGAGGCCGCGGATCGCGGCCACGTCCGGGGTCCGCGCGCGGCGCACCGCGTAGTCCATGATCTGGCTGCCCTCACAGTAGCTCGCCGGGATCCCGATGGTCACCACGGCGATGACCACGACAGCATGGCGAACGCGGCTCAGCCCTGGCAATTCGGCGGTCAGCGCCGGGTTACCGCACAAGTACGGTGGCCCGGCTGCCCGGCCGGTCTGATTTGGCGCCCATCACATGCAGATCACGCATTCTATTAAACCGCCAGTTACCCGCACTGAACTGCGCAGACGCGAGCGATGAACGGCTGCGGGCCAGGACCGCCCGGCGGCGGCGGGGCCGGCGGCGGGGCATCGTCTCATACCGGTAAGGGCGGCACGGCAAAACTTTTCCAGTCAGCCAACGGTCATCGTCACGTTGCATTAATGTCCATCGCTGTACCCCCCGTCACGCCAGTCACGGCGCGGCGGGCGGAACGAACGCCGAGTTCCTGGCCGTGCCAGGGAGCCGGAGACTCACTCATCCCCGGGGTGAATCGACGGCCCGGCCGCCCGGCATGGTCCGGGCCGCGGCGTAGGCGCCTCCGGCCCGGACCCGTCAGCTAACCCGGGCAGGCGGCGAAGGAGAGGGGACCTCAGGGTGGAGCGCTTGCCAGCGGGCGGCCCTGGGCGGCCGCATGCCGCGCGCGCCCGGCGCCGGATCAGGCCGCACCGGACGTGGGGCCGGGCGGTCTTGCTGACCGGCGCCGCCGGCCTGGCCGCCGTGGCGCTCCCCGCGACCGCGGCCAGCCCGGCATCGGCGGCCGTGCCGCGGAGCCTGAAACAGACACTGGCCAAGGCTGACAGGCTGTCGAACGAGATCGACAGCCTGGGTCAGCAGGCGGACGGGCTGAAGATCCAGCTGGCTCAGGCGCACCGCGAGGTCAAGATCGCGCGCCAGACGCAGCAACGGGACGAGAAGCTGCTCGGGGCGAGCCGGGCCGCCGTCGGCCAGGTCGCCGCCGTCGGCTACATGAGCGGCGGCGTCAGCACCGACGCTGCAGCTGCTGCAGGCCACCGCCCCGCAGACGCTGCTGAACCGTGCCTGCGATCATGATGCAGCTGCAGAAGCAAAACGGCGACAAGGTGACCGCCGTGCAGGCTGCGCAGGCAGCCGCCCGCCGGGCTCAGCTGACCGCGGTGCAGGAGAGCCGCCACGCCGCGCAGCTCGCCGTCGCGCTCAGGGCCAAGGCCGGCCAAGATCCAGGCTAAGGAGAACGTGCTGAACAGCAGCGCGTTCAGCCAGGCGCTGGCTGTCTACCAGCGGACCGGCGTGTACCCGAACATCACGGTGGGCGGCAGCTCCATCGGCGCCCAGGCGCTGCGCTACGCGCTGACCCGGCTCGGCGACCCGTACGTCTGGGGTGCCGCAGGCCCGAGCGCCTTCGACTGCTCGGGCCTGGTGCTGTGGTCCTACGCCCAGGTCGGCATCCAGCCTCGATCATTTCACCGGGGACCAGTGGAACGAGGGCCAGCACATCCCGCCGCAGCCAGCTCCAGCCGGGTGACCTGGTCTTCTTCTTCCCCGACATCAGCCACGTCGGCATGTATGTGGGCCACGGCCTGATGGTGGACGCGCCGACCTTCGGCCAGCCGGTGCAGATCCAGCCGATCTACTGGAGCGCCTTCGTGGGCGCGGTCCGCATCGTCGGCCTGAGGCGCCCGCCCGCCTCGCGCCCGGCTCCTCGGCGGACCGGGGTCAGGATCGGCTTGACCAGCGGGAACAGCACCGTCTCGCGAATGCTCGGCGCCGGTCAGCATGATGATCATCCGGTCGATGCCCATGCCCATGCCGCCGCTCGGCGGCATCCCGTACTCCAGGGCCCGCAGGAAATCCTCGTCCAGCTGCATCGCCTCGGCGTCGCCGCCCGCAGCCAGCAGGGACTGCTCGGTCAGCCGCCTGCGCTGCTCGGCGGGGTCCACCAGCTCGGAGTAGGCGGTGGCGATCTCGGTGCCGAACGCGACCAGGTCCCACTTCTCCGCCAGCCGCGGGTCGCTGCGGTGCTGGCGGGTCAGCGGCGCGACCTCCACCGGGAAGTCCAGGTAGAAGGTCGGGCCGACGGTGCGGGCCTCGACCAGATGCTCATAGAGCTCGAGCACCACCTGCGCCCGGTTCCAGCCGGGCTGCAGCTCGACCGCGGCCGCGGCGGCCATCTTGCGCAGCGCCCCATGCTCGGTGTCCGGCGTGATCTGCTCGCCCAGAGTCTCGGACAGCGCGCCGTAGACGGTTCGCCGAGGGCCATTCACCGCCGATGTCGAACTCCGTGCCGTCGGGCCTGCGCACGACGGTCCCGCCCAGGCCGGCCCGGGCCGACGCCTGGATCAGCTGCTGGGTGAGCACGGCCATGGTCCCGTAGTCGCCGTAGGCCTCGTAGGCCTCCAGCATGGTGAACTCCGGGTTGTGGGTGGCGTCGGCGCCCTCGTTGCGGAAGATCCGCCCGATCTCGTAGACCCGCTCGATCCCGCCGACGACCAGCCGCTTGAGGTAGAGCTCGAGCGCGATGCGCAGGTAGAGCTCCATGTTGTAGGCGTTCATGTGGGTGACGAACGGCCGCGCGTTGGCCCCGCCGTGCAGGGTCTGCAAGACCGGCGTCTCGGCCTCCAGGTAGCCGCGGGCGTGCAGCTCCTCCCGGATCGCCCGGGTCACCGCCGCCCGCAGCTCGGCCATCTGCCGCGCCTGCGGGTTCATGATCAAGTCGAGCGTAGCGCTGCCGCACCCGGGCCTGCGGGTCGGCCAGTCCCTTGTGCTTGTCCGGCAGCGGCCGCACCGCCTTCGAGGTGAGCGCGAACGAGTCAGCGAGTACCGACAGCTCGCCGCGCCGGGAGGAGACGACTTCGCCCTGCACCCCGATCTGGTCCCCGAGGTCGATGTCCCGCTTCCAGCCGGCCAGTGCCCGCTCGCCCACCCGGTTCTGCGAGATCATGACCTGGATCTCGCCGGTGCCGTCCCTGATGGTCGCGAAGCACAGCTTGCCGCCGTTGCGGTACAGCATCGACCCGTCCGGTCACGCCGACCCGCTCGCCGGTCTGCGGCGTCGGGCGGCAGGTCCGGATAGCGCTCCCGGACCTGCGCGATGGTGTCGGTGCGCGGGAAGCCGACCGGATAGGGCTCGGTTCCCGCCGTCCGCAGGCGGGCAAGCTTGTCCAGCCGCACCTGCATCTGCTCGGGAACGTCAGGGTCATCGATCACCTGCCCGAGGCTACCGGGCGGGGCACCGCGATAACGGCGGACGCCGCCCGGGCTAGGGCACGTTGCGCTCGTAGATGAGCCGCAGGCCGATCAGTGTAAGCCACGGCTCGTAGGCGTCGATGACGCCGACCTCGTCGATGACCAGCGGGGCCAGCCCGCCGGTGGCGATGATCGTGACCGAGTCCGGGTCGGCGGGCGCGAGCTCGGCCGCCATCCGGGTGGCGATGCCCTCGACCTGGCCGGCGAAGCCGAAGATGATGCCCGGACTGAAGCGCCTCGACGGTGTTCTTGCCGATGACCCGGGCCGGCCGGGCCAGCTCGACCTTGAGCAGCTGGGCGGCCCGGCGGGACAGCGCGTCGACAGAGATCTCGATGCCAGGAGCGAGCGCGCCGCCGACGAACTCGCCGCGCTCGCTGACCGCGTCGAAGTTGGTGGACGTGCCGAAGTCGACGACGATCGCCGGGCCGCCGTACAGGTGCACGGCGGCCGCGGCGTTCATGATCCGGTCGCTGCCGACCTCCTTCGGATTGTCCATCCGCACCGGCACCCCGGTCTTGATGCCCGGCTCCACGATGACCGCCGGGACGTCGCCGTAGTACCGGCGGCACATCTCCCGCATCTCGTGCAGCACGGACGGTACCGTCGAGCACAGCGCGATGCCGCTGATGTCCGGCTCGCGGCCCAGCCGGCTCTGCTCGAGCAGGCCCTGCATCACCACCGCCAGCTCGTCTGCGGTCCGGTCCGGGTCGGTGGCGATCCGCCAGTGCTCGGCCACGTCCTCGCCGTCGAGGATGCCGAGCACCGTGTTGGTGTTACCGACGTCGATCGCAAGCAGCATGACTCTCCCGGTCATCTGCGCGCCGATGCACGAGCTCGGCGTTGTCGATCAGCCGGGTCGATCCGACCCGCACCGCGGCCAGCAGCAGCGCCGGTCCTGCGTAGCCCCCGCCCGCCTCGGCGAACGTGGCCGGGTCGGCGAGCGCCAGGTAGTCGCGGCGCACCGGCGGATCCGCGGCGGCCGCGGCCGCCAGCACGGCCGCAGCCGCGGCCCGCACCGCGTCCGGGCCCTCGCCCGCGGCGGCGGATCCGGCCCGCAGCGCGCGCGGCAGCGCCAGCGCGAGCAGCCCGCTCGGGCGCCGACAGGTACGCATTGCGGCTGGATGAGGCCAGGCCATCCGGGTCCCGGACGATCGGCGCGGCCGCGATCCGCACGGCCAGGTCCAGGTCGGCGGACATCCGCCGGATCAGCGCCAGCTGCTGCGCGTCCTTCTGGCCGAAGACCGCGATGTCCGGGCGGATCAGCTGGAACAGCTTCAGCACCACGGTCAGCACGCCGGCGAAGAAGCCGGGGCGGCTCGTGCCCTCCAGCACCCGGCCCATCGGCCCCGGGCTGACCGTGATCATCTGCTCCGCCGGGTACATCTGCTCCTGCCCGGGCGCGAAGACCGCCGCCGCGCCTTCGGCCGCGCAGACCGCCATGTCCGCCTCCAGCGCCCGCGGGTAGCGGTCGAAGTCCTCGCCGGGACCGAACTGCAGCGGGTTGACGAACACGGAGACCACCACGCTGCCCCCGGGGCGGGCGAGCTCGCGGGCCCGCCGCAGCAGCAACCGGTGCCCGTCATGCAGCGCGCCCATGGTGGGGACCAGGACGACCGGGGACGGCAGCGCGGCCCGGACCGCGCACAGGCCCATCCGGGTCCGGGCCAGCACCGGGATCATGCCGAGCCCCCGGAGAGCACGCCGAGCAGGCGCTGGGCGTCGGCGGCGGCCAGCATGCCGGCCGCCAGGGCACGGTCGGCGGTGAGCCGGGCCAGCGCCAGGTAGGCGGGCAGCGCTTCGGGGGCCGACGCCCGCAGCGCGGCCACATGCCCGGCCACGGTGTCCGCGTCGCCGCGCGCCACCGGGCCGGTCAGGGCGCCGTCGCCCAGCCGCAGCGCGTTGTCCAGCGCCGCGGACAGCAGCGGGCCGAGCATCCGGGCAGGCTCGGATACCCCGGCGTCGCGCAGCAGGTCGGCCGCCTGGGTGACCAGCGTGACCAGGTGGTTGGCCGACCCCGCCAGCGCGGCGTGGTAGAGGCCGCGGCGGCTCTCCTCGATGACCACCGGCTCGCCGCCCATCTCCACGACCAGCGCCTGCGCGACCGGCAGCAGCGGCGCCGGGGCGGTGACGCCGAAGCTGACCCCGGCCAGCCGGTCGACGTCGTCGGGCCGGCCGGTGAACGTCATCACCGGGTGCATGGCCAGCGGCAGGGCGCCGCGCCGGACGGCCGGCTCGAGCACGGCGATGCCGTGCCGGCCGCTCGCGTGCGCCAGCAGCTTGCCCTCGACTTCGGCGCCCGTCGCGGCCAGCCCGGCCACCAGGCCGGGCAGCACGTCGTCGGGCACGGTCAGCAGCACCAGGCCGGCCGCCGCGACGACCTGCTCGGGCCGCTCGACCGCCGTGCCGGGCAGCCGCAGCCGGAGCCGCTGCACCGACTCGGCAGAGATCGCTGACGCGGCCACGACCTGGTGGCCGGCCCGGGTCAGCGCGGCGGCCAGCGCGGTGCCCACCCGGCCGGCCCCGACCACGCCGACCCGGAGCGGCGCCGGGTGCGGTCCGTCCCGGCCGGGCACAGGCCCCGTGCCGGGATCATCGTTTCGCATCTCGTTCCAGTCCTCGCCGGGTACCGGACGGCCACGATGAGCATAGTGGCGGAGGCCGCCGCAGACGCGGTGGCCTAGTGCCAGTCCGGCGGGACCCAGGACCCGGGCGGCTCGTCCCGGGTGGCTCGGGCGCGCGGCAGCACCGCTCCAGGTACAGCGCGGCCGCGGCGAGGGCCACAGCGGCGGCCAGGGTGGCCGCCGCGGCGAACGCGTCGTGCGCGCGGCACCGCCTTGCCCAGCTGGCCGGCGACGTAGCCGCCGAACCCGCGGCCAGGCCGCCGGAACCGCTGCCGCCGCCGAGCTGGCCTTGGCCAGCGCGGCCGATCCTGGCCACGGCGATGGGCTCGAGCGGCTTGCCCGGCGGCCGCTCATCCTGGGCCACCAGGTTGCGCCGATCGACAGCCTCGCCGACGGCCAGCAGCGACCAGCGCCGGCATCGCCGTCCACGGCAGCGGCGGCAGGCTGGCGAAGGCCGCCCGCACGGCCAGCCACGCGACGGCCGCGCAGACGACGGCCGACGGCCAGCAGGGTGCGGAGCCGGGTCGGCCTCACGGTTCCGCCTGCCGTCCGGCCGCGCCGCTGATCCGCAGCCGGGCGCCGGGCACCGCGCCGCACGCCCGGCGCCGTGCCGGTCCGCAGGCCGCGAGCAGGTCCGCGATCGGGCCGTGGCCGGGGATCTCGCGCGTCGGGCTCGATGTCGTGCCAGGGCGCCAGCACGAAGGCCCGCTCGTGCGCCCGCGGATGCGGCAGGGTCAGCACCGGGTCGGCGCTGATCTCGTCGCCGTAGACGATGATGTCCACGTCCAGGGTCCGCGGACCCCACCGCTGCGCCCGGACCCGGTGCAGCGCTGCCTCGGCGGCCTGGCAGCGGCGCCAGCAGCGCGCGGGCGGGCAGCGCGGTCACGGCCGAGCAGCACGGCGTTCAGGTAGTCGGGCTGCGGCGGGCCGCCGACCGGGGCGGTCTCGTAGACCGGCGACACCGCCGACGCGGCCCAGCTCCGGGCCGGCCAGCAGCGCGTCCAGCCCGGCCTGCAGGTTGGCCAGCCGGTCGCCCAGGTTGCTGCCCAGGGCCAGCACCACCTGGCGCGCGCAGGCGGCGTCACGCCGCGGCTCCGGCGGATGGTGACGCGTGATGTCGGGACGGGCTGCGCCACCGGCGCCTGCGGCTTGTGCACCGTGATCTCCGCCTCGGCGACCGCGGTCATCGGCAGGCAGGCGGCGGCCAGCCGCTGGGCCAGCGTCTCGATCAGCGCGACCGGCTCGCCGGCGACGATGGCCGCCAGCCGGTCGGCCAGCGCGCCGTAGTCGACGGTCGGCGGCCAGGTCATCGGCCGCGGCGGCGGCCGTGTGTCCACCCACAGGACGGCGTCGATGACGAATTCCTGCCCGCCGGCGCGCTCGTGTTCGAGGACGCCGTGCCGGCCGAACACCCGCAGCCCGAGCAGCGAGATCCGGTCCAGGCTCATCGTGGCCAGCTCAGCCCGGCCGGCCCGCGTGCGCGGCCAGCCGGGCGCGCCACCCGGCACCCGCACCGCGTCGGCGTTGCCGGGGACCGCGTGCACCCGCACGCACCAGGCCCCGGCCGGGCGGCCAGCGCGGTCAGCGCGACCGTGGCGTCGTCGCTGGCGGCGAACGGCCGGGGCTGCCCGTCCGGCGGCGGCCAGCAGCCGGCCGATGAACCGCTTGCGCGAGGCGCCGACCAGCAGCGGGAAGGTGCCGCCGCCGGCCTGGCGAGTCGGCCAGCCGGGCCAGCAGGGCCCAGTTGTGCTCGGGCAGCTTGGCGAAGCCGAGCCCGGGATCCACGATGAGCTGGCGCCGGGTCCACCCCCGCCGCGGCGAGGGCCTGCGACCCGCTGGCCCAGCTCGGCGCGCACCTCGGCGACCACGTCGCGCGTAGACCGCCCGGCGCGTACATGTCGCCGCTGTGGCCGCGCCAGTGCATGACCACGTAGGGCACGCCCGGTCGCCGGCGACCAGCCCGGCCATCTCCGGGTCGGCCAGCCCGCCGCTGACGTCGTTGACCAGCCGCGCCCCCGCGTCCAGCGCGCGCGCGGCCACCGCCGCCCGCATGGTGTCGACGCTCACGCGCACCCCGGCCGCGGCCAGCCCGGTGATCACCGGGCAGGACCCGGCGCAGTTCCTCGGCGGCGGTGATCCGCTGGGCGCCCGGGCCGGGTGGACTCGCCGCCCACGTCGACGAGGTCGGCGCCCTGGGCGGCCAGCTCCAGGCCGTGGGCGACGGCGGCGTCCGGGTCCAGCCAGGTGCCGCCGTCGGAGAACGAGTCAGGCGTGACGTTGACCACGCCCATCACCAGGCAGCGCCCGGCGCCGCGGCAGGCCGCGCAGGGCCGGCGCCGGCGGGCGGCCGGCCGTCTCGGCGGGCGGCCGACTCGGCAACCATGGTCCGCCAGGCTACGAGCCAGCCTGCCGAGCCGTGCGTCGCGCGGTCCGGCCGGCGCAGGCGGTGCCGGACCGGCCCAGGCTCGTCCGCCGCGCGATCCGGCGCAGCTCGACGGTCGGCCAGACCAGGAACGCCTCGGCCTCCAGCGCGGCCAGGCCGATCCGCGGCAGGTCCCGGGTGCTGGGGAAGACCAGGAACCGGGGCACCCAGTGCGGGCTGGAACTTGGCGTTGAACTTGTACAGCGACTCGATCTGGAACCACCGGGACGCGAACAGCAGCACCCGCCGCCAGGCCCGCAGCACCGGCCCGGCGCCGATCCGCTCGCCGCGCTCCAGCGCCGCCCGGAACACCGCGAAGTTCAGCGAGATGCGCTTGACGCCGAGGCCGGGCGCCGCCTTGATCGTCTCCACGATCAGGAAGTCGTTGAGCCCGGGCCTGGCGCTGACCGGTCGCGGCGCATCAGGTCGAGCGAGAGGCCGTCCGCTCCCCAGGGCACGAAGTGCAGCAGGGCCCGCAGCGACGCCGTTCTCGGTGGCCGTGGCCACCACGCAGCGGTCGTCGCCGGGGCCGCCGACCCGGCCCAGCGCCATCGAGAAGCCGCGCTCGGTGGGGCTGCCCCGCCAGCGAGTCGGCCTGCCGGACCAGCCGGCGGATCTCGTCCGCCGGGATGTCGCCGACCCGGCGGATCTCGGCGACGTAGCCCTGCCGCGCCACCCGGGTGACCATCTGCCGGACGTTGCGCATCGACCGGCCCTGCAGGGAGAAGTCGGCGACATCCACGACCGCCTCGTCGCCGAGCTCCAGCGCGGTCAGCCCGCCCTCCCGGCACCAGATCTCGGCGCCCAGCTCGCCGCAGCCCATCACGGCGGGCACCCAGGCGTGCCGCGCTGCCTCGTCCAGGAACGCGTGGATCGCGCCCGGCCACGCCTCGGGGTCGCCGATCGGGTCGCCGCTGGCCAGCATGACGCCCGACAGCACCCGGTAGCCGATGCAGGACTTGCCGGTCGGCGACCAGATGACGCTCTTGTCGTCGCGCAGCGCGAAGTAGCCGAGCGAGTCCTGCTCGCCGTGCCGGTCGAGCAGCTCCCTGATCCGGGTCGGCGTCCCGGTGCCGAATCCGGGCGGTCTGCCGGGCGGGGCGCAGGAACAGGTAAGCGGTCACGACCAGGGTGAGGACCGCGAGCCCGGAGGTCAGGAAGCCGAAGAGATCGTTGCGGCCCTCGATGGCGAACTGGACCGGCCCGGTCGCGCCGACCAGGCCGGTAGACCACCGACTGGATCCGCTGCGCCAGCGTGTAGCCGCTGGCCAGGCCGCGGCCGAGTGCGATGTAGGCCAGGCCGATGACGATGTCGGCGACGATCAGGCCCGCGAAGACGGCCAGCGCCCGCCACCGGGTGCGCGGGTCGCCCACCGCGTAGAACTCGCGGCGGAAGCAACAACAGGGCCGCCAGCAGCACGCCGGTGACGATCATGGCGCCCGCGGATGATGGCCGTGCAGGTAAGTGGATGCACCAGGCTGACGGCCAGCAGCACCACGACGGCCTGCCAGGCCCGGCGCTTGCGGCGGCGCAGCCCGTGGGACAGCATCAGCAGCAGCAGGCCGATGATGACGTCGGCAGTGCCGGTGAGGCTGGTCAGCGTGCCCGGCGCCACGGCCGCGAGCCTGTGCAGCGAGTGCCCGACATGCCGGTACACGGGGCTGAACTCGGTCCCCACGATGATGTCGGCCAGGCCGATGAGCAGGGCCAGCCAGCCAGCCGCGATGGGCACCCAGCGCCGCTGCTGACGCAGGTCAGGAGGCCGTGCCGCGGACGGCCGGAGCGGCCGCTCGGCCGCTCGGACCGCCGGTCCGGCGGCTCCGGCGGGCCTGAGCCGTTTCTGTCAGTCATCTCAGACAAGTAGGTCAAGCCCCTGATCACGGGCCCTCAGCGTAGTCATCGCCCGGCCCGGGCGCCGGCAAACCCGGCAAGGCCACCGCCGCGGCCCTCAGCGGCGGGTCATGAGCAGGCTCATCGCCTCGGCTCTGGTGCTGTCGGAATCACGGAAACTCCCGCGGACCGCGGAGGTCACCGTCTTGGCGCCCGGCTTGCGGACGCCGCGCATGGCCATGCACAAGTGCTCGGCCTCGATGACCACGATAACGCCCCGCGGCTCCAGCACGTGCACGAGCGCGTCGGCGATCTGGCTGGTCATCCGTTCTTGCACCTGCGGCCGGCGGGCGTAGACATCGACCAGCCTGGCCAGCTTGGACAGGCCGGTGATCTGGCCCTTCTCGTTCGGGATATAGCCGACGTGGGCGTGCCCGAAGAACGGGGTCAGGTGGTGCTCGCACGTCGAGAAGACCTCGATGTCGCGCACCAGCACCATCTCGTCGTGCTCGGCGTCGAAGACGGTGGTCAGCACGTCCTGCGGGGACTGGCGCAGCCCGGCGAACTGCTCCGCGTAGGCGCGCGCGACCCGGGCCGGCGTGTCCCGCAGCCCGTCCCGCTCCGGGTCCTCGCCGATGGCGAGCAGGATCTCGCGCACGGCCCGCTCGATCCGCGGCCAGGTCGATCGTCGGCCGGGGCGCCTGCTGGCTAGCCTCCGGGCTCAAAAGGATCGCCGCGCGCAGCGCCGCCCGTCCCGTCCTGGCCGCCGGTGTCGGTCCCGGCGTCCCGGCCGGGGTCGGACCCGCGCTGGTCCGCCGGGCCGAACGGATCGGAGCCAAGCGGGTCGCGCATCGGCCCGGCCGCCAGCCCAGCGCCTGCGCGGCGTCGGAGATGACTCGGCCCCTGGCCGTTCCCCGACGACAGCTCCTTGCCGTCCGATGCGGCGGTCAGCGCGAGCTCCTTCGGCGTCAGCACCGGCGGCCGGTCCGAGGGCAGCCGCTTGCCGTACCCGGTGTAGGAGCCGCGGGTCGGCCGCTCGTGCACCGGCGCGAAGATCTCAAGCACCTGCTCCCGGGACAGCGTCTCGTGCTCCATCAGCTGCAGCACCAGGTGGTCCAGCACGTCGCGGTACTGGACGAGGATCTCCCACGCCTCGTCGTGCGCCGACTCGATCAGCCTGCGGACCTCGTCGTCGATGGCCGAGGCGATCTCCTCGGAGTAGTCCCGGCTGTGCGACATCTCCCGGCCCAGGAACGGCTCGCCGTCGCCGGTGCCGAACTTGCGCGCGCCCGAGCCGCTCGCTCATGCCGTACTCGGTGATCATGCCGCGGGCGATCGAGCTGGCCTTCTCGATGTCGTTGGCCGCGCCGGTGGTCGGCTCGTGGAAGACCAGCTCCTCGGCGGTGCGGCCGCCGAGCAGCATGGCCAGCTGGTCCATCATCTCGGCCCGGCTGACCAGGAACTTGTCCTCGGTCGGCGCGGAGGCAGTGTAGCCGAGGGCCCGGCCGCGCGGGATGATCGTGATCTTGTGCACCGGGTCGGCGTTCGGCAGCGCGTGGCCGACCAGCGCGTGGCCGCCCTCGTGGTAGGCGATGATCTTGCGTTCCTTCTCCGACAGCAGCACGCTCTTGCGCTTGGGCCCGGCGGTGACCCGGTCGATCGCCTCTTCCAGCGAGGACATCGTGATCTGGGTCTCGTTGCCGCGGGCGGTCAGCAGCGCGCCCTCGTTGATGACGTTGGCCAGGTCGGCGCCGGTGAAGCCGGGCGTGCGGCGGGCGATCATGTCCAGGTCCACGTCCGGCGCGAACGGCTTGCCGCGGGCGTGCACCCGCAGGATGCCCTTGCGGCCGGCCAGGTCGGGCTGGGCAACCACGATCTGGCGGTCGAACCGGCCGGGGCGCAGCAGCGCCGGGTCCAGGATGTCGGGCCGGTTGGTCGCGGCGATCACGATGACGCCGCCCTTGGTGTCGAAGCCGTCCAGCTCGACCAGCAGCTGGTTCAGGGTCTGCTCGCGCTCGTCGTGGCCGCCGCCGAAGCCGGCCCCGCGGTGCCGGCCGACCGCGTCGATCTCGTCGACGAACACGATGGCCGGCGCGTTGGCCTTGGCCTGCTCGAACAGGTCGCGGACCCGGGAGGCGCCGACGCCGACGAACATCTCCACGAAGTCCGAGCCGGAGATGGAGTAGAACGGCACGCCTGCCTCGCCGGCCACGGCCCGGGCCAGCAGCGTCTTGCCGGTGCCAGGCGGCCCGTACAGCAGCACGCCCTTGGGGATCTTGGCCCCGATGGCCTGGAACTTGCCCGGGCTCTGCAGGAACTCCTTGATCTCCTGCAGTTCCTCGATGGCCTCGTCGGCCCCGGCCACGTCGGCGAACGTGGTCTTCGGGGTGTCCTTGGTGATGAGCTTGGCCCGGGACTTGCCGAAGTTCATGACCCGCGAGCCGCCGCCCTGCATCTGGTTCATGAACACGAAGAACAGCAGGAAGATGCACGAGGAACGGCAGCCAGCTCAGCAGCAGCGTCCAGAACGAGCTGCCCTTGGGCACCTCGACGTTGTAGGCCGTCTTCGGCAGCTTGCCCGCGTTCACGGCGCCCTGCAGCTTGTCGGCGAGCTGCTGGCCCTGGTTGCCGACCCAGGACGCCTGCACCGGTCTGCCCGGACTTGGTGGTGACCTGGATCGTCTGCTCGGTGTCAATGAGCAGCGCGACTTGACCTGGTTGGTCTCGATGAGCCGGATGACCTGCGAGGTGTTCGCCTGCTTGTAGGTGGTGCTGGAGCTGGCGAACCGGTAGACAAACAAGAACACCAGGACAACAGCCAGGATGGCGAGCATCCATCCGCGGAAGATGCGCTTCAGATCCATCGATGAACGGCCCCGCCGGTTCCGGGCCGGTCCCTCCTGACGAGCCTCGTGTCCAGCCGCCTCCCGGCAGGACCGCCGTGCGCCCCAGCGCCCACGCGCGGCTTCGTGTCCCTGCTAGCCCGCGAGAATTATCATCTCGCGGGATAATCGACGGTACACCGCGCCGACTGGTGCCGGCACGATGGAGGCACCGCGGCGGCCCGCGAGCCGCGCAGGTGCGCCTCTACCCCGGTGAACGTATTTCACCTCGGCTAGTGTTCCCCCGGCTGGGGCCGGGCTGACGGCACGGCCGCTGACTGGTCGTAGACATGCGGCGCCAGCGTGCCGATGAAGGGCAGGTTCCGGTATCGCTCGGCATAGTCCAGCCCGTATCCGATGACGAACTCGTCCTCGATATCGAAGCCCGATGTAGGCCACGTCCACCGCCATCCGCATCGCCGTCGGCTTGCGCAGCAGCACGCACACCTCGCACCGAGGCCGGCCCGCGCGACTGCAGGTTCTGCACCAGCCAGGACAGGGTGAGGCCGGAGTCCACGATGTCCTCGACCACCAGCACGTGCCGGCCGCTGATGTCGGCGTCCAGGTCCTTGAGGATGCGGACCACCCCGGAGGACTTCGTGCCCGAGCCGTAGGAGGACACCGCCATCCAGTCCATCTGCACCGGCAGGTGCAGGGCCCGGGCCAGATCGGCCATCACCATGACCGCGCCCTTGAGCACTCCGACCAGCAGCAGTTCGCGGCCGGCGTAATCGGCATCGATCTGCGCGGCGAGCTCGCTGACGCGCTGCTGCAGCTGCCGGAGGTGATCAGGATCTCCTCCAGATCCGCCCCCATGTCGGCGCCGTCCACCCAGGATCCTCCCGTTGCCGTCACCGCGCTGCGGCTACGCCTTCGCCCGGGTGGCCCCTGGCGATCGTGCGCTGAACAGCAGCCTGCCATACCGCCGGCGGCAGACAATGCCGCCCGGCAGGTCGGCCCCGAGCTGGCCGCGCCAACCGGTCACCAGCGCATCGAGCGCGGCGACGTGCCGGGCGCCGAGCGAGCCGGGCGGCGCGCCGGCCGCGGTCGCCGCGGCGCGCAGCAGCCGCGTCCTGATCGCCGCGGGCAGCGCAGCCAGGTCGCCGGCCGGCAGCGACCCGTCCGGCGCCGCGAGCCGGGCCGTCTCGGCGGCCGCGATGCTGTCCAGGACCTCGGCGTCGGCGCGCAGCTGGGCGGCCGTCCTGGCCAGGGCCTCCGGCACGCCCGGGCCCAGCAGCTCGGCACAGGACCGGCAGCAGCTGGCCGCGGACCCGGGACCGGGCGAAGCGCGGGGTCGGCGTTGTGCGGGTCGTCCCACGGCTCCAGGCCGCAGCGCCGCGCAGGCGGCCCGGGTGGTGGCGCGGCGGACGTCGAGCAGCGGCCGCAGGTAACGGCCGCTGACGCGCGGGCATCCCGGCCAGCGACCGGGCGCCCGAGCCCCGCGCCAGCCCGAGCAGCACCGTTTCGGCCTGGTCGTCGAGGGTGTGCCCGAGCAGGACGGCGGCCGCGCCGGTCTCCGCGGCGACTGCTCGAGCGCGGCGTACCTGGCCCGCCGGGCCGCGGCCTCCGGGCCCGGGTAGGGCCCCACGGGCGCGGCGTCCGGTGCATGCGGGGCGCTGTCGCCACGGGCGCCGCGGCCTGGCACCGTCACCCGCACGCTGCGCACCGGGTCGAGGCCCAGGCCGGCCAGCAGCCCGGTCAGCTGCCGGGCCGGTCCGCCGACCCGGGCTGCAGGCCGTGGTCGACGGTGACCCCGCCCGCGCGCAGGCCGAGCCTGGGGGCCTCGAACGCCAGCGCCGCGGCCAGCGCCAGCGAGTCGGCGCCGCCCGAGCAGGCGGCCAGCACCAGCTGGCCGCGGTCGGTCCCGGCGCAGGGCGCGGCGGACGGCCAGCCGGACCTGCGCCACCGCAGGGTGCGGGCCCACGACCGGTCAGCCCGGCGGCCGCGCCGGCGCCGTCCACCCGCTCCAGCCAGGCCAGCGGGCTGGTGATCTCATCTTTGGTGGGCAGCGTCTCCGGCGAGGTCCAGACCTTGTTGAAGGTCGCCATCCCGGCCTCGGCGACGACGGCCTGCACGAACCTGCGAGCCCTGCTCGTACTGCTTCATCTTCAGGTCGATGCCCAGGATCCGGCGGATCGCCTGCTCGATCCGGCCGCCCGGCCGCGCCGGGCGCTGAACTTGGCCCGGATATCGGCGACCGAGGGCACCACGGCGGGGCCGACCGCGTCCATGACGTAGTCGCCGTGCCCCTCGACCAGCGTCATCACCGCAGGTCAGCCGGTCCAGGATCTCGCGCTGGCGCGGGCTCTGGATGGCCTCGATCAGGCTCTCGCCCTCGCCGCCGCGGACCGCGCCGGCCACCGCGTCGGCGGCGGCCCGCAGCCGGTCCAGGATCGAGGCCGGGTCCAGGTCCGAGGCGAGCAGGAACTCGGTCATCTGCTGCTGCACGTACGGGCGCAGCCAGGGCACCGAGGTGAACTGGGTCCGGTGCGTCTCCTCGTGCAGGCACACCCAGCGCCGGAAGTCGTGCGGGTCGACGCCGAGCTCCCGCTCGACCATGACGATGTTGGGCGCGACCAGGGTCAGCCGCCCGGCCGGGGCGTCCTGCTGGCCGCGTCCGGGTCCGGCGGCAGGAACAGCTCGTACTGGCCGAGCACCCGGCCGGCCAGGTAGGCCAGGATCAGGCCGGCCTGCATCCCGGTGACCCGCGAGCCGACCGCGGTGATCACCGAGCCGCCGGCCGGGGCCACGCCGCGCTCGGCTCAGCTGCTCGACCAGCGGGTCGAACACGACCCGGAAGCCGTCCACGTTGGCCCGGATCCAGCCGGGCCGGTCCACGACCGCGACCTGGCCGTCGTCGGCCGGCGCCGGCGCAGGCCGGTCACCTCGCGCACCGGCGCGGCGACCGCCGCGGCCAGCTCGCGGAGCTCGGCGACCACCCGCCGGGCCTCGGCCATGCTGACCTGCGGCCCGGCCTGACCCACCGGACGCCGGTCGAGGTAGCGACATTCCAGTCGATCATCTGAGGGCTGCTCACCCCTCCACCGTACGTGGGCCGCCGGGCTCGGTTAGCCCGGCGGACAACCGCCGGTCCCCCGCTCAGCCGCCTCCCCGGACCGCGCGGGCCTCACCGGCGGTTACCGGCAGCCGCAGCCGGCCAGTGCGGTCGCCAGCTGCGCCATGTCCGATGCGGCGGCCGCCAGGCTCGCCGGACGGCAGCCGGTCTGCCATGAACGCGAACGAGAGCAGCTGGCCGTTGCGGGCGTACACCATCCCGGCCAGCGCGGCGACGGTGGTCAGGTTGCCGGTCTTGGCCCGCACCACTCCGAGCGCCGGCCCGGCCGACGGTCGCGAAGAAGCTTCCGTCCGCGGCCGAGCGTGCCGGTGAAGCCGGCGATGGGCAGGCCGGTGATCACCGGCCGCAGCCGTCCGTCGGTCGCGGTCAGCGCCAGCAGCCGGATCAGCGCGGCGGGCGTGATCCGGTCCTGCGGCGACAGCCCGCTGCCGTCGACCAGGCTGCACCCCGCGGTCACGCCGAGGCCGCGCAGCACGGCCTGCTCCGCCGCGGCACCGCCGCTGAAGGACGGCTGGTGACCGGTGGCGATCGCCACCTGCCGGGCCAGGTTCTCGGCGATGACGTTGTTGCTCTCGGTCAGCATCTGCGCCACGATCTCGGCCAGCGGCGGCGAGAGCACCGCGCGCCAGCGTGCGGCCGGCGGGGCCGGGCGCGCACCCGCCGGCGCGCCGCGGACGATGATCCCGTCGGCGGTCAGGAAACGGGCAAAGGCCGCGACCGCGTCGGCGGCGGGGTCGGGGACCGGGGCCGCGGGTTGCCCCACATCGTCGGCATCCTGCGGGGCCCCGGATGCGGTCAGCCGGCCCTGATCGACTTCCAGCGCGGTGATCGGCGGTGACGTTGCCGGTGGTGACATAGCTCTGCGGCCAGCCGGGCGCCAACCCCGGCCCGGAGAACAGCGAGGCGTCGTACTCCAGCCGCACCGAGCGCCGTCCGGCCGTCCGCATCGCCCGCGCCGTCTGCGCGGCCAGGGCCTGCAGCGTGGCCGGCCGCGGGTAGTCCGGCGCCGGGCGCCCGGCCCGCGGCGAGCGTCGGGTCACCCCCGCCGACCAGCACGATCGTGCCAGGCACGGGTCCGGCAGCGACCCTGGTCGCGAAGCCGAGCCGACGAGCCGAGCGTCTGCAGCGCCGCCGCGGCCACCGCCACCTTGGCCGTCGAGGCCGGGGTGAATCCCGATCCGGCCGCGCGCGAGTACAGCACCTGGCCGGTCCGCAGATCGGTGATCTCCGCGCCCACGTGCCGCCCGAGCGCGGCGGAGCTGAGCAGCCTGGACAGCGCGGCGGCGACGCCATCGGGCACCGCGGCACGGGCCGCCGCAGTGCCGGTGGCGCCCGCGGCCGGCAGCACTGAGGGCGCCGGGCGCGCCAGCTGTCCGGTGACCACCGGAACGTGCCACAGCGCGAGCCGTGGCCGGCAGCAGCCTGGCCACCGCCCCGCCCGCTCCGATCGTGAACGCGCACAGCAGCGCCAGGCAGAGCACCGCCATCCGGTGCGAGCCGGCTCACAAAAGGGCTCCTTTCGCGAGATGCTGGGGCTCCGCGTGACGTCAGGGACTCCAGGTGGGTACAACATCCAGGCAACGGAGTCAATCATCTACGGGCCGAGGTGATGCAGTCGTGGAGTTCGATGTAGTCATCGAGATCCCGAAGGGCCAGCGCAACAAGTACGAGATGGATCACGAGACCGGCCGGATCCGGCTGGACCGGATGCTGTTCACCTCGACCCGGTACCCGGCGGATTACGGCTTCGTCGAGGACACCCTGGCGGACGACGGCGATCCGCTCGACGCCCTGGTGCTGCTCGAGGAGCCGACTTCCCCGGCTGCCTGATCAGCTGCCGGGCGATCGGGATGTTCCGCATGCGCGACGAGAAGGGCGCTGACGACAAGGTCTTGTGCGTGCCCGCGACTGACCCGCGGGTCGCTCACCTGCGTGACATCGACAACGTGGCGCCTTTCGAGCGGCTGGAGATCCAGCATTTCTTCGAGGTCTATAAGGCCCTGGAGCCCGGCAAGCTGGTCGAGCAGCCAGGCCTGGGTCGACCGGGCGGCCGCCGAGGCGGAGATCACCGCGAGCCGGGAGCGCCTGGCGGCCTCGGGCCGCGCATGACGCCCGGCCACCCGCTGCTCAGCTGAGCAGGCAGGCCACAATTCAGCTGAGCAGGCAGGCCACACTAGAGCCGGCTGAAGGCCAGGAGGCAGCCATGACACCAGCGGATGAGATGCTCAGCCGGGCACCGCTATTTCAGGCGCTGACCGACGATGACGCAAAGTCACTGCGCACCGGCCTGACTGTCACCGAGATCACCCGCGGCGAGCGGCTGTTCAGCGAGGGCGAGCCTGGCGACAAGCTGTACGTGATCCTGGCCGGCAAGATCAAGCTCAGCCGGGCCGCGCCAGACGGCCGGGAGAATCTGCTGTCGGTGCACGGCCCGGGGGAGATGTTCGGCGAGCTGTCCCTGTTCGATCCGCGCCCGCGGACCTCCAGCGCCACGGCCGTCACCGACGCGCGGCTGGCCGGGCTGGCGCATGACTACATGCGCACCTGGCTGGCCACCCGGCCGGAGGTGGCGATGGCGCTGCTGCGGGCGCTGGCCCAGCGGCTGCGCCGGGTCAACGACGACCGGGCCGACCTGGTTTTCACCGACGTGCCGGGCCGGGTGGCCAAAGCGCTGCTCGACTTGTCCGAGCGGTTCGGCGAGCAGCAGGAAGCCGGCATCCGGGTCAGCCATGATCTGACTCAGGAAGAGCTGGCCCAGCTGGTCGGCGCCTCCCGGGAGACGGTCAACAAGGCGCTGGCCGACTTCGTCGCCCGCGGCTGGATCCAGCTGTCGGCCAAATCGGTTCTGCTGATCGACTCCGAACGGCTCCGCAAGCGGGCCCGGTAAGCGGCATTTCCCCGGGGACGCCCCCGGGATCTCCGCAGCCACCGCGGACGCTACCTACCAGATCACTCCCTGCGGGAGCGTTTCCCGCCCAGCCAGGTAGTCGAGCTGAGCCCGGACGGACCAGGCGGCGGACGGCCACAGGGCCCGGTCCACGGCCGCGTACACCCGGGCGACGATCTGCTCCACCGTGGTGTCGCCGGCGGCGATCGCGGCCCGGATCTCGGCCAGCCGCTCGGCCCGGTGCGCGCGGTAGAAGTCCAGGGTCCCGGCCGGGTCGGCGAGTAGCCGCCCGTGGCCGGGCAGCAGGGTGCGCAGGCCGTCCTTCCCGGACGCATCGCCGCCGGCCAGCTCCCTGAGCTTGTCCAGCGAGCCCAGGTAATCGGCCAGGCTGCCGTCCTCGGCGATGACCGTGGTGCCGCGGCCGAGCACCGTGTCGCCGGTGAACAGCGCGGCGTCGGCGATCAGGTGCAGGCAGACCGAGTCGGCCGTGTGCCCGGGCGTGCCGATTACCCGCAGCTCGCAGCCGCCCGCCTCGACCACGGCCTCCGGCCGCAGGCCCTCGTCGCCGAGCCGGTGCGCGGGATCGGCGGCGAGCACCGGCGCGCCGGTCTGCCGGGCCAGCCGGGCCGCCCCGGCGCAGTGGTCGTCGTGCCCGTGGGTCAGCAGGATCCTGGTGATCTGCTGGCCCGCGGCCCGGGCCAGCTCGGTTACCCGGCGCAGGTGCTCCTCGTCGTCCGGGCCCGGGTCGATGACCGCGGCGGTAGCGGAGCCCGGCTCGGCGACCAGCCAGGTGTTGGTCCCGTCCAGGGTCATGAGCGACGGGTTGGGCGCCAGCACGCACACTGCGCGCGGCGTGCCCGAGCCGTCGATGCCGGGCCGGCTGGACTCCGCGCCAGCCGTCACAGCGGGTACTTCTCGATGCCGGGCACGGTGAGCCAGGCGGCGCCCTCGCGCAGCAGTACCTCGGGAATCCGGGGCGCGATGCCGCGCGGGCCGGCCAGCGCCGTGCCCAGCCCGCCGCTGGCCGCCAGCTCGGCCAGCGTCACCGCGGTCGGTGGCCACAGCTCTATCTCCTTGCGCTTGCCCGCCGCCAGGGCGTCGCCGGGGGTGATCCAGATGACCGCGGCTGCCTCCCCGCCCACGTCCCTGGTGCGCTGGCCCGCGGGCAGCGCCGCCGCGAAGAACCTGGTGTCATAGCGGCGCACCTCGACGGCCGGAGTGATCCACCGGGACCAGGCCCGCAGCAGGTCGCTGCGCAGCACCAGCCCGCGCCTGCGCAGCAGCCCGGCCAGCGACAGCGACCGGTCGAGCAGCGCGCCCCGGTCGTCCTCCCAGTCCGCGCTGGTGGTGTCGGAGATCACCGAGCCGGCGTCCGGCCCGGCGAGCAGCACCCCTGACTCCTCGAACGTCTCCCGCACTGCGGCGCACAGCAGTGCCCGGGCCAGTTCCGGCGGCGCGGCCAGGATCTTGCCCCAGGCGGCCAGGTCGGGGCCCGCCCAGGCCACTTCCTCCTCCGAGTCGCGAGGGTCGACACCGCCGCCGGGGAAGACCACCGCGCCGGGGGCGAAGGCCATGGAGGGCTTGCGCCGCAGCATGTAGACCTCGAAGCTGCCGCGGCCCGCACTGCCGCACGCTTCCGGTCGCAGCAGCATGACCGTCGCGGCGTCCCGCGGGTGCGCCGGCGGCTGCCGTCCCGCGATGATCTCCCCGGCCTGGTCGGTCAGCAGGCCGGGGAACCGGATTGCTACCTGGTCGCCATCGGCCGTCACAGCTCGCGGGCGCTCAGTCACCGACCTCGGCGATCAGCTCGATCTCCACCGGCGCGTCCAGCGGCAGCACTGCGGTGCCGACGGCGCTGCGCGCGTGCCGGCCCGCGTCCCCGAACACCTCGACCAGCAGCTCGCTGGCGCCGTTCACCACCTGCGGCTGGCCGGTGAAGTCCGGCGCGCTGGCCACGAAGCCGGTCACCTTGACGATGCGCCGGATCGCGGCCAGGCCGCCCGCCGCCGCGGCGGCCGCGGCGAGCGCGTTCAGCGCGCAGGTCCGGGCCAGCTCGGCCGCCCTGGCCGGGTCCACCCCGGCGCCGACCTTGCCGGTCGCCTGCAGTTTCCCGTCCGCCAGCGGCAGCTGGCCCGCGGTGTACACGTAGCCGCCTGAGCGCACCGCCGGAACGTAGGACGCCAGCGGGGCGACGACGTCCGGGAGCACCAGCCCGAGCTCGGCCAGTCTCGCCTCCGCCACCGATCCGCCGTCCGGCACGGTCACGATTTCTCCCGCTTCAGGTAAGCGACTAGCTGCTCGGGATTGGGCCCGGGCACGACTGCCACCAGCTCCCAGCCGTCATCGCCCCAGTTGTCCAGGATCTGCTTGGTCGCGTGCACGAGCAGCGGCACGGTCGCGTACTCCCATTTGGCCATAGCCGAACCCTAGCGGCCCGGGCCCTCCGCCCCGTCGGCCGGACCGTCGGGCTCATTCCCGTTGCCGGTCCCGGGCGGATACGGGGATCCGGGGCCGGGCGCGCCGGGTACGGGATGGCCGCCCGTACTGCTGCCGGAACCGGCCGGACCGCCGGCGAGCGGGTAATCGCCGGCCGTGCCGGGCGGCAGGAGTCCTTCGGCATCCGGACCGCTCGTGCCCGCGGGCGCTGCTGCGCTGGCTGGCTGCTGGGCAGGATCGCCGGGCATCTGCGTGATCTCCGGGATCGACGGCACGTCCGGGATCTCGAGCGGCTCGGCGTGCGGGCCGCCGAGCTCCGCGGCCGCTTCGGCCTCGGCGACCGCCGTGTCGCCGAAGTCGGCCATCGAGGCTGAGTCCGCGGCGGACCTCGGCTCGCCGGAGCCAGGGGACGGCGCCATCTTGTCGAAGAACCGCAGCAGCTCCACCGGGATCGGCATGACCAGGGTGCTGTTACGCTCGCCCGCCACCTCCACCACGGTCTGCAGCAGCCGCAGCTGCAGCGCCGCCGGGTCCCTGGCCATTACGTTGGCCGCCGCCGCCAGCCGCTTGGACGCCTGGTACTCGCCGTCGGCGGTGATGATCCGGGCCCGCCGTTCCCGCTCCGCCTCGGCCTGCCGGGACATCGACCGCTTCATGCCCTCGGGCAGCGACACGTCCTTGATCTCGACCCGCTCGACCCGCACGCCCCACGGGCCCTCGGTCGGTTCGTCGATGATCCGGCGCAGCTCCCGGTTAACGGTGTCGCGCTCGGCGAGCAGCTGGTCCATCTCCGACTGGCCAATGATCGAGCGGAGCGAGGTCTGCGCCTGCTGCGACACCGCGAACAGGTAGTTCTGCACGTTGATCGTGGCCTTGATCGGGTCGATCACCCGGAAGTACACCACCGCGTCCACCCGGACGCTGACGTTATCCCTGGTGATGCCCTCCTGGGCCGGGACGGCCATGGCGACTATCTGCATGTTGACCTTCTGCATCCGGTCGCCGAACGGGCGGATGATCGTCAGGCCCGCCGGCCGCGGGCCGGACAGCACCCGGCCGAACCGGAACACGATCCCCTGCTCGTACTGCTGGACGACCCGGATCGACCGCCCGACGGTAATCACTCCGGCGACGGCGAGAACCACGATGATGATCAGCAGTGCTTCCAGCATTTCGCGGACACTTCCTTCTCCAGCCGGTTGGGTGGATCACTCATTACCACACTAATGAGCGTGCCGGCCGATAACGCCATCAGGACGTCACTGAGCGGTGACATCGGGGGGCGGCCCCGGACCGGCCGGTAGCCGGGCGCGGATAGCCTCCTTCAGGTGCGCACTCGGGACACGGACTGGGAGGGCGTGCGGCTGCACGTCGTGACCGGCAAGGGCGGCACCGGCAAGACCACGGTCGCCGGCGCGCTGGCGCTGGCGCTGGCCTCGGCCGGCAAGCGCGTGCTGCTGATGGAGGTCGAGGGACGGCAGGGGATCGCCCAGCTGTTCGACTCGCCGCCGCTGCCCTACGCCGAGCGGAAGATCGCGGTGGCCCCGGCGGCCGCGCCGCGGCCGGGGGGGACGTATACGCACTGGCCGCCGACCCGGAGTCCGCGCTGATCGAGTACCTGGAGATGTTCTACAACCTGCGGCACGCGGGTACCGCGCTGACCAGGCTCGGCGTCATCGACTTCGCCACCACGATCGCGCCCGGGCTGCGCGACGTGCTGCTGACCGGCAAGGCGGCCGAGGCCGTGCGGCGCAAGTCCGGCGGCAGGCCGGTCTACGACGCTGTCGTGATGGACGCCCCGCCGACCGGGCGGATCGGCCGGTTCCTGAACGTGACATCCGAGGTGTCCGGCCTGGCCAAGGTGGGCCCCATCCGAGGGCACGCCGATACCGTGCAGCGGGTCATCCGCTCTCCGCAGACTGCGGTGCATTTCGTGACCCTGCTGGAGGAGATGCCGGTGCAGGAGACCCTGGACGGCATCGCCGAGCTGCGCGGCCTGGCCGACGGCCCGATCGCGCCCGGCGCCATCGTGGTCAACATGACCCGGCCGCCGCACCTGCCCGGTGACCAGCTGGCCGCAGCGGCGGCCGGGCGGCTCGACGAGAACGAGCTGGCCCTGGGGCTGAAGACCGCCGGGCTTGACGACAGCCGCGCACTCGCTGCCGACCTGGCCGCCGAGCTGGCCGACCAGGCGCGCACGGTCATCGGCCAGCAACTGCAGCGGCAGCGCCTTGATGATCCTGGTCAGCCGGTATACGAGCTGCCGATGATCGCCGACAGCATGGATCTGGCTGGCCTGTACCGGCTGGCCGCGGAGCTGCGTGAGCAGGGGGCGGCCTGATGAGCGAGACCAGGGCGGCCCGGCGGCGCCGCGGACCTGGATGTCGACCGGCTGATCGATGACCGGCGGACCCGCGTCATCGTCTGCTGCGGCTCCGGCGGGGTCGGCAAGACCACCACCGCTGCCGCGATCGGGCTGCGCGCCGCCGAGCGCGGCCGTCACGCGGTCGTGCTCACCGTGGATCCGGCCCGCAGGCTAGCCCAGGCCATGGGCCTTTCCTCGCTCGACAACACGCCGCGGCTGGTGCCGGACGCCGAAGCGCCTCCCTCGCCCGGGCTGGGGCCGGGTGCTGACCCGGGCCAGCCCGGCGAGACGGCCCGCGGCAGCCTGCACGCCATGATGCTGGATATGAAGCGGACCTTCGACGAGATCGTCGAGGCGCATGCGGACCCCGACCGGGCGGCCCAGATCCTGGCCAACCCCTTCTACCAGTCGCTGTCGTCCAGCTTCGCCGGCACGCAGGAGTACATGGCGATGGAAAAACTCGGCCAGCTGCGCCGGGCCGATGAGTGGGATCTGATCGTGGTGGACACGCCGCCGAGCCGCTCGGCGCTGGACTTCCTGGACGCCCCGCAGCGGCTCGGCCGGTTCCTGGACGGCCGCCTGCTGCGGCTGCTGACCTCTCCGGCAAAGCTCGGCGGCCGGGCTTACCTGAAAGTGCTCAGCGCGGGCGTCGGGATGATGACGTCGATCCTGACCAAGATCCTCGGTGCCCAGGTGCTGCGAGACGCCTCCACCTTCGTGACGGCACTCGACACGATGTTCGGCGGCTTCCGAGAGCGGGCCGACTACACCTATAAGCTGCTGCGCACGCCCGGCACCGCGTTCGTGGTGATCGCGGCCCCGGAGCCGGACGCGCTGCGGGAGGCGTCGTATTTCGTCGAGCGGCTGGCCCAGGAGGGCATGCCGCTGGCCGGGCTACTGCTGAACCGGGTGCACCGGTCGCCAGCCGCCCGGCTGTCTGCCGCGCGCAGCCAGGCCGCCGCCGAGACGCTGCAGGCCAGCGGGCAGCCCGCCCGGGCCGGAGCCGACGATGACGCCGCGTCCCGGCCAGCGCTGGGCGGTACGAGCACGGACGGTGATTACGGGCTGGCCATCGCCGCGCTGCGCCTGCATGCGGAGCGGATGACCCAGCGGGCCGCTGAGCGGCGGGTATCCGAGCATTTCACCGCGGCTCACCCGCTAGTGCCTGTCGCGGAGATTCCGGCCCAGCCGGAGGACGTGCACGATCTCGCCGGGCTGCGCGCGATCGGCGCGAACTTCGGCCCCGTATAGCCCCTCTGCCGCATCGGGCTAGATCGCAGGCCGTAGCCGCAGAGATACTTAGAGTACCTGGGCGGGCACGGCCGTGACATCCGGCGGGAATTGCAGATCAGCTGGCAGAGACTCAGATCAGCTGGCGACGAGCTCGTCGCCAGTGCGCTCATATTGGTTGCGCGCGTTCTCCAGCAGGTCACGCCAGGAGGCGACATCCGGGCGACGGCGCAGCAGGGCGCGGCGCTCGCGCTCGGTCATGCCGCCCCAGACCCCGAATTCAATCCGGTTGTCCAGCGCGTCCGCGAGGCACTCTGTCCGGACAGGGCAACCCCGGCAGATCAGCTTGGCCCGGTTCTGCGCCGCGCCCTGGACGAAGAGCTCGTCCGGGTCAGTCCCCTTGCACGCGGCGCGAGCGGTCCAGTCCGTGATCCACATGTAGCCCCAACTCCTCCTGATCGTCACGCTCCGCAAATGGTCGCGGTCGGCGTCATTCGCGGGTCAAGGGCGGCGGTGTCACACCGTCTCCCCCGTAAGTGATGGTCGCGGAAGAGTAACTTACGGGGGCTCGGGGCCGCAGCGCTAGCCCCCGGCGGGCCCATTTCCCGCATAGCCCTGATGGACTAGGCGGGCGCGAGTGACTAGTCACCGCGCTACTCGCTATGCGGGCCGGCCTGCCGAATCCCCCCGGGTGGCGGCACAAAGGCCGCGTCCGCTGCTGGACAATCCTCCTTGGTCTGTCGTCTGCGTCCTCGTCTGGCGCGAGCCAGCGTAACCTGAACGGGTGCTACGACCTGGGCGCCGCGCCGGCGCGGCTGCAATCGGCCTGATCCCCGTCCTGGCGGTGGTATGCGGACTGCTGGCCGGAGGCGTCGCCCTGCCCCTTGTGGGCGTGGTTGGCGTGGCCGTCCGGGATGCCGCGCAGACCTTCAACACGCTGAAGGTCCCGCGGCTCGGCACCGTGCCGCAACGGTCGGAGATCCTCGACAGCAGGGGCCACCTGATCGCGTACTACTACCCGCGCAACATCGACCGGGTCCCGGTGAGCTACAACCAGATCGCCCCGGTGATGCGCAATGCCATTGTCGCGATCGAGGACTCCCGGTTCTACCAGCACGGCGCCTTCGACCTGCGCGGCACCGCCCGGGCCGTCGTCAACGACCTGTCCCACAAGCCGATCCAGGGCGCATCGACGATCGCGCAGCAGTACGTCAAGAACGCGCTCGAGCTGACCGCGACCACCAAGGCGCAGCAGCAGGCCGCGTACGCCCAGAACCTCACGCGCAAGCTCCGCCAGCTGCGGATGGCGGCCATCGTCGAGCACGAGCTGTCCAAGAAGCAGCTGCTCGCCGCGTACCTGAGCGTTGCCTACTTCGAGAACAGCGCCTACGGCGTCCAGGTCGCGGCCGCGCGGTACTTCTCCACCACCGCCGCCAAGCTGACCCTCGACCAGGCGGCGCTGCTGGCCGGCATGGTGGAAGACCCGGCGCTCGACAACCCGTTCATTTTCCCGCACAACGCGCTGGCCCGCCGCAACGTGGTGATCAACCGGATGGCGCAGCTGCACTACATCACCAAGGCGCGGGCCGCCGCGGCCGCGGCCAGGCCGCTCGGCCTGAATCCGCACACCACCACGCTGCAGAGCAAGTGCACCGCCGCCTCGGCCAAGACCGCGGCTTTCTTCTGCGACTACGTGTTCGCGGTCATCTACCATCAGAAGGCCTTCGCCGCGGCCAGGGCGATGCTCGACGGCGTCGGCGGCCTGAAGATTTACACCACCCTCAGCCCGTTCGACGAGCGAGTAGCCAACCACGCGGTTAACTACGTCGTGCCGAACCGCTCGAGCAGCTTCAACCCCGGCGGGAACGTGGCCGCCGAGGTGCTGATCAAGCCGGGCACCGGCGCGATCCGCGCGATCGCCATCGACCGGCCCTACGGCTTCAGGCGCCACCAGACCACCGTCGACTACGCGGTCAACCGCAGATACGACGGCGGTGCCGGGGTCCAGACCGGGTCCTCATCCAAGATCTTCACGCTGCTGACGGCGCTGAAGCAGGGTACCCCGTTCGGCTACCTGCACCCGTACGCCTCGCCCGCCTCGATCAGCCCTTACTACAACTGCCAGGGCCAGTTCGCCGGGGTGTTCAACCTCGGGAACGCGGAGGGTCCCGGCAAGGGCACGGCCAGCCTGTACACCGGCACGACACAGTCGATAAACGTCTTCTACGCCTACCTGGAGCAGAAGGACGGGCTGTGCAACGTGATCAAGACCGCCGTCAGCCTGGGCATGACCCGGGGGGACGGCACCTCGCTGCTGCGCCAGGACCACGGTCAGCCGCCCGCTGACGACCTGCCCTCGTTCACGCTCGGCTCGGTGCCCGTCTCGCCGATGAACATGGCGGCCGCCTACGCGACCGTCGCGGCCCGGGGCATCTACTGCAAGCCGACCGCGATCACCAGGATCGTGACCGTGACCGGCCAGCGCCTGCCGGTGGCCGGGGCCGGCTGTCACCGGGTTCTGTCGACGGACGTAGCCGACGCCGCTAACTACATCCTGCAGGGCGTGATCACGTCTGGCACAGCAGCCGGGCGAGAGATCGGGATCCCCGCAGCGGCCAAGACCGGCACCGCGAACGCCGGCTATTACGCCGCCTTCGCCGGATACACACCCCGGCTAGCCGCCTACGTGTCGGTCTTCAACCCAATCGACCCCACGACTGGCGGCGCCATGCTTGGCTCCGACGGGCATTCCTGTTACCGAGAGGTCAGCGGGGGGCTGAGCTGCCCCCCCCAGATGTTCGGGGACAACGCACCCGGCGCGACCTGGCAGGAGACGTTCTTGCACCTGGGCCTGCCGGCGGTCAGCTTCGTCCCGGTTTCCCCGACCAGCTCCTTCAACTCGGCCGGCAACGGCCAGAACGTGCCCAAGCCGGCGGCGCCGAAGAAACCAGCTCCCGGCGGGGGCGGCGGCCACGGCGGGGGCGGCGGCCACGGCGGGGGCGGCGGCGGCGGAAATGGCGGCGGCGGCGGAAATGGCGGCGGCGGCGGAAATGGCGGCGGCGGCGGAAATGGCGGCGGCGGCGGAAATGGCGGCGGCGGCGGCGGCCACGGCTGACGTAGCCGCGGCCGGCTGGCGGGCAGGCCCGGCCTGCCCGTCGTCAGCCGGCTGACGTCGCCTGGTCAGCCAGCTGGCGGCGGACCTCGGCGGCGACCCGGCCGCCGTCGGCGCGGCCGGTCGTCTGCGGCGTGACGGCCTTCATGACCTGGCCCATGGCCTGCGGCCCGGAGGCGCCAGCGGCCGCGATCGCCGCCGCGACAATCTGTCCTAGCTCCTCGTCGGTGAGCTGAGCCGGCAGGTACCCCGACAGCACCAGGTCCTCGGCCCGCTCGGCAGCCGCCTGGTCGGCTCGGCCGGCCTGATCGAAGGCGGCAGCCGCCTCGCGGCGCCGCTTTGCCTCCCGGCCGAGTACCTGCAGCACGTCGCCATCGCTGAGCTCGCGCGCCGACTTCCCCGCGACCTCTGCATTCGTGACCGCGGTGAGCGCCATCCGCAGCGTCCTGGTGCGCACCTCGTCCCGCTGCTTCATCGCGGCGGTCAGGTCAGCGCGGAGCCGGTCCTTGAGTTCGGGCATGGTGCCATCCTGCCGTGCCGTCTTGCGGGATGACGAACTGGTCGCCGTGGCATGGCACGATGGCGTGATGCGACCTGGAGCTCTTCTCGGGACCGCCGCCGCGGCGGGCGCCGCGGGCGCGGCCTACGCCTCGGTGGTCGAGCGCAACTGGTTCGCGCTGCGCCGATGTGAGATCCCCGTGCTGCCGGCCGGAGCCGGGCCCGTGCGGGTTTTGCATATCTCGGATGTGCACCTGACCCCCGGACGGCACCGGCTGATGTCGTGGCTGCGCCAGCTCGCGGCGCTCGATCCCGACCTGGTCGTCAATACCGGGGACTCGGTGTCACATAAGCAGGCCCTCGCTGCGTTCCTGGAGTCGCTCGGCCCGCTGCTCGACGTTCCCGGGGTGTTCGTGTACGGGTCGAACGACCTGTACGCCCCGCGGTTCAAGAACCCGGCGCGATACCTGTGGCGCACCAGCGCGAACGAGCACGAAGATGACGCACCGACGCTGCCCTACGCCAGGCTCGGCGAGAGCCTGGCGGCGGCTGGCTGGCTGAATGCGAACAACCAGCGCGGCCGCCTCAAGGCCGCCGGCCTCGACATCGAGGTGGCGGGGGTGGACGACCCGCACCTGCACCGCGACCAGTACGAGCAGATCGCCGGGGCCGCCGATCCGGCAGCTGACCTGCGTCTGGGGATCATGCACTCACCCGAGCCGCCGGTGATGGACCGCTTCGTGGCTGACGGCTACGAGCTGCTGATGGCCGGGCACACCCACGGCGGCCAGGTCTGCCTGCCGCTGATCGGCACTCTGGCCACCAACTGCGGCATCGACCGGCGCCGGGCCAGCGGCCTGCACCGCCACCCAGTCGCGGATACCGGATCCGGGCAGGCGTGGCTGCACGTTTCCGCGGGCCTTGGCACCTCGCCGGCCGCACCAGTGCGCTTCTGCTGCCGTCCCGAGGCAACGCTGCTCACGCTGGTACCCAGGATCGGCTAGACTTCTCGGGCAGTCAGCGGGGTGTGGCGCAGCTTGGCAGCGCGCTTCGTTCGGGACGAAGAGGCCGCCGGTTCAAATCCGGCCACCCCGACCAGGTCAGAGCAATTATCAGCCGAATTGGACTCGCTCCGATGAGCGCTGAGTGACTATCTGAGTGACTAAGCATCGCGGACCTCGGCGGGGAAGATCCGGTCCATGGCGTCTGCCCCATGTACGATCACTGGCCGGATTTGCTTCCGGTAGATCATCTCTGTAGTCGTGCTCCCGCTGTGGCCGACCAGACGGGAAATCTCCTCGATCGGCACGCCAGCATCGGAGAGCAGCGACACGAAGCTGTGCCGCAGTTCACGCGGCGTCCACTCCCCGGGTCGAGCCTGGCCGCCTGGACGACACGGCGGAAGGACCGGCGGACATGGGAGGCGTCAGCAGGCGTGCCAACCCGAGAAGGAAACCAGGTCGTTGTCCTGCCAGTTGTCTGCGACCGGCTTCACCTCTCGATGGACCGGCGGCGCCGCCCGCGGACTACCTTCCTTGGCCAGGGGTGCCGCACCTCGACATCACCCAGTACGGCATGACCCTGGATCTTCACCACGAACCTGCTGGTGCCCGGGGAGACTGGCCCGACCCAATTCTCCAGATCACCCTTGATCGCGACCCCCGACAGTTCCACGGCCACTCCTTCTGGGATGATCACCTCAACGTCATTGACGATGGCCCAGGCGCGGATCGTGATCTCGTTCGTGGTGACCCGCGCATCACACAGGTCGATTTCCACGTCGCCGAGCAACGCCACGGCGGTGACGTCCTCTTCGAGGGCCTGCGGCCCGGATCGCTTCGAGCCACCAAACATAAGGCCCAGCATCACCCGGCGCGTCCTGCCTGGTGCACGGACCGGAGTCACGGCGGGCAGGTCGGTAGTGAGCGGAACCAGCTCGCCGCGCGTGCGCGCGGCATACGCGTCATCGATGCGGTCGCCGAACTCCTGCAACGTCAGCCTGCCTTCGCCGACCGCCTCATTAAGCCTGGCCACGATGGCGTCCCGCTCGCTGTCTGACGCCCGGATGTCCGGCGAGTCGTCGTTCCTGGCCTGGCGGCCCTCATCGCGGCCGTGTCCTTCAGCCATTACCCGCTCCCTGGCGCCTGCTCGACCGTCAAGTATGCACAACTCCCATTCTGGTGCCGGATAAGCAGTCTGGCCGGATTCTGGCCGGACAAGGATGCTCAACATAGGTCAATGATGCGCACCAGTGAGAGTCACCCCGGCCACGTCAGAAGGCATATGCCCAGGTCGCGAGGACTCGCGATTCAGTCTACGGATCTGATGGTCAGCATCTATGGTCTGACCACCAAGGCTGACCACAACTGCGAGCGACGGGAACCGACGGCAGGCGGTCGGCCACAGAGCTAGGCCCAGGTCAGCGACAGTATTCGACACTTTGCGTGTACTTTGCAAGCAGGGGGTCAGCAGCTCGATGCACAGGCTCGCTGCTCTGAGTTGCCGAGTTGCTCCGTCCTTAGGATCAAGGCGGCGCCTACCGGCGCCGCGTCCGGCGCTCCCCGCGCCGGGCTCTGCCTTGGGAGGGCCGCCCGGCACGCCCGCGCCGTCCCGAACCGATAACAGCACTGATCAGTGGCTCTAGCCAGCGAGCAGGGGCGACCGTCTTCCTCGCTTTCGATTGTCCGGCTCGCGGCCACCGCGTCTAGACATCCCACGGCTGAAACTGTCAAGCGGCTTTGCCGCGCTCGGCAGCGGGGCGGTGGGCCCAGGCGGTTTCCTCGTCGTAGACGGTGTGGCTGGCCAGGCAGCAATGGAGGAAGCTGACGAGGTGGTTGCCGAGGGCTCGCAGCGCCTGGTGGGTGTCGCCGGCGGCGCGGCGGTGGTCGTAGAACGCGCGGGCGCCGGGGCTGATGCTGATCGCGGAGAATGCCCACAGGTAGATCGCGTCGGCGAGGCGCTTGTTGCGGGCGTGCCGGGCCAGCACTACCCGTTTCGTGCCGGAGGCGCGGGTGACCGGTGATGTTCCGGCGTAGTTCCTGCGAGACTTAGCGGTGGCATAGCGGTCCGGCACGTCGCCGAACTCGCCGAGCACCCGGGCGCCGAGGATGGTCCCCAGTCCTGGCAGGGATCGGACCACTTCTGCGTCCGGGTGCTGCTCAAAATCCACCGTGAGCTGCTGCTCCAGCACGGCGATCTGCCGGGTCATCTCGGCGATCACCGCGGCCAGCGAGGCGACCGCGGTGCCCATCGCGGCGGCGATGACGGGGGAGGCTTGCAGCTGCGGGGCGCGCAGCGCCGCCTGGATCGCGGCGGCCCGCTCGGGGATGCGGCGGGAGCGGCCGCCGCGGCGCGGCGCGGCGGCGATCTGGGTCTTCGACAGGCCCGCGCCGAGGGCGGGCCCGGGCGCGGCCTGCAGGACAGCTAGCGCGTCGCCGCTGGTCAGATCGTCGAACGCGGCCAGGGCGGCGGGGTAGAACTCCCGCAGCGCCGACCGGAGCTGGTTTGCCTGGCGGCGCCGGTTCCAGATCATCGACTGATGCGCGCGGGCCAGCACCTTGACCGCCTCGGCCAGGCCGCTGTCGGGCACCGCGGGCCGGTGGTTGTGCCGGTCGGTGCGGACCAGGTCGGCCAGAAGCTTCGCGTCGCCCGGGTCGGACTTGGCGCCCGAGGACGAGTGCCGGTCCCGGTAGCGCGACACGGACATCGGGTTCACCGCGAATACCTGATAGCCGGCCGCGACCAGCGCGGCGGCGAACATGCCCCGGTCGGTCTCGATCCCGATCACCACCTCACCGGGATCCTCGGTGTGCGCAGCAATCATGTCGTGGAACCGGGCGATGCCCTCGACCCCGTCCGCCAGCCAGCCGCCGGCCAGCCGCCGGCCCTGTTCATCCTGAAAATGCACGTCATGGTGGGCTTCGGCCCAGTCCACCCCGGAGAAAATCATGCCCGGCTCTCCTCCCGGATCGTCGATGAGACTTCGCGAACCCGGAGATCTCCTGGCAGCTCCCTAATAGTGCAGCGCTCACCGGCGCGTCATCCCACCAGCCGTCAGCAGAGACCTCACCGGCTGGCGGGGGCACGGTCTAGACGTAGGACTCCCAAGTCCAGGGCGCCCCAGTGCTCACCCGCCAGCGGGCTCAGTGACCATCCTCGCCGCACAGCACGGCCGAGGAGATCGATCCCTATTAGGGCGGCCCTGCGGGCCGTCGCACGCGATCGGCTTTGCCGCCCCTAGACCCAATGCCACTTAGCTTAGTTTGATCTTGTTCTGGCGCGTCGCGTCTGCTGGCGGTTGCTGGGCCGGCATGATCGCTGGTCATGACGCACAATGGCGTGGTGGGCGGTGGCCGTCTGACGGACTGGATCTCGCTGGGAGTGCTGGCCTCCTCGGTCCCGCGGGATGCTGTCGATGAGGCGGTCTCGGCGGCTGGTAAGGGTGCGCGGCGGTCGGATGGGAAGCTGCCGCCGCACGTGATGGTGTATTTCGCGATGGCGCTGGCGTTGTTCGCCGAGGAGGACTACGAGGAGGTCGCCGCCCGGCTGACCGAGACCCTGGCGTCGTGGGGGTGCTGGGACGACTCGTGGGCTGTCCCGACCTCGGGCGGGATCACCCAGGCGCGCAGGCGGCTCGGGCCTGAGCCGCTGGAGCTGCTGTTTGACCGTGTGGCTGCGCCGGTGGCCGGGGTTCTGACCCGGGGGGCGTTCATGCGCCACTGGCGGCTGATGGCCATCGACGGGTTCGAGCTGGACGTGCCCGACACCCCGGCCAACGCTGCGGCGTTCGGCTACTCCGCCGACGCGCGGGAGCGCCCGGCGTTCCCGAAGGTGCGGGTGGTGACCATCGGTGAGTGCGGCTCGCACGCGAAAATCGCCGCGCAGATGGGCCCGGTCGGCGGGAAAGGCAGCAGCGAGCAGGCCCTGGCCCGCCGCCTGTTTTCCCGCCTGGAGGAAGACTGGCTGCTGATCGCCGACCGCGGGTTCTATAACTGGCCGGACTGGCAGGCCGCCACCGCGACCGGCGCCGCGCTGCTGTGGCGGGTGAAAGCCGACCTGCGGCTGCCGGTGCTGGAGCTGCTGCCCGACGGCTCCTATCTGTCGGTCGTGGCCAGGCCCGCGCTGCACGACAAGGCCCGGAACAAGCTGATCGATGCCGCCCGCGCGGGCCAGTACCTCGATCCCGCCCAGGCGACGCGAGTGCGGGTCATCGAGTATGAGATCCCTGACCGCAACGGCAGCGGCGAGCTGACCGCCTTGGTCACCACCATCACCGACCCTGCGGCTGCACCCGCCCAGGAACTGGCCCAGGCCTACTGCCAGCGGTGGGAAGAGGAAACCGGCAATGACCAGGTCAAGACCTGCCTGCGCGGCCCCGGGAAGGTGCTGCGGTCCAAAAGTCCCGGCATGATCCGCCAGGAGATCTACGGCTACCTGCTCACCCACTACGCCAACTCGGCGCTGATCTGCAAGGCGGCCACCGAAGCCGACATCGACCCCGACCGGGTCAAGTTCCTGCGCACGATCCGCATCATCTGCCGCCGGGCCGCAGGCCCGGCCTTTCCCCCCTGACCAGGCCCGCAGGTCCCTGACCGCGATCATGGCTGACATCACCAGCCCGCGCAACCTCAACCCAGCCCGGCGGCACCGCTCCTATCCCCGCGTCGTCCGCCGAGCCCGGCACAACTCCTACCGGGTCAAACGGCCTGGCGACACCGGCACCCGTCACCACGGCCCGCCCGCCATCCGGCTCGTCAACCTCCGACCCCAACCGACCATGATCAACCTAGGCTAAGTGGCATTGCCCTAGACCCGGCATCCACTCACCCGGATTCGGCAACTACGAGGAAGAAGGGGTGAGAATCGTCGGCGGGGTCCAAGCTTTGCCGGCTCATCGCATTCCAGGGTGTAGCTGAGGTCGGAAGCCGCCGGTTTCAAGTAGGGATCGGGTGATGTAGTTGGTGAGGTTGCGGAAGCCGAGGGCGGATCCGCAGAGGTGTTCGAGGCGGCCGTTGATCGCTTCGGTGGGTCCGTTGCTGGTGCCGGACCGGTCGAAGTAGGCCAGCACGTCGACTGCACGCTTGGTCAGGGGCCGTCCGAGCCAACCGCCGGATCACGGTGTCGCGTGCGACGCCCTCGCAGCCGCAGCGGACCGGCGACAGTTAGCGAAGCGCGTTCAGCTCGTCGAGGGCGCGATGGCCGCGCTTGACCACCCCTGCAACGACATCGTGGCGCCCGAGACGGATGGCCAACTCGAGCTGCAGGAGGATCTGTGTCGCTGCGAGCACCGCCGCCCCCTCCCAGCCGACCACGACGAGGATTCTCGTCCACAGCCGCCTTCGGACACCGTCCAGCAGCGGATCCTGGAAGGTGTACCACACGAGGGTGGTGAGATCAGTCGCCCGCGTGCCGCTACCTGCGTTCCCGATATCCACGACCGCCACCACCGCTCCGTCACGGACCAGGACATTGCTGGGGGTTGAGAGATCGGCATGGACCATGTCCGGTGCCTCTCGTGGTGGCGGGACGTCGGCACACACGAGCCGCAGGCGCTCGACCAAGGCCGACACCACGGAGGAATACCCCGAGAGCCTGGCCACGGACTGGCGGAGACGCGACTGCTCCGGCGTCTCGTTGAAATCCAGCCCGGCGACAGCCGATTCCTGACCGGTGGCGACCCGCCAGGCGTACGACCAGTGGTCGTAGGGCTCGGAGGCTTGGCCAGCCTGGAGTTCGATGATCTCCATCAGCTGCTCAACGAGGGACGGGGTCAGCTCTGGCACGGGAGCCGCGTCAACGAAGTCCATCAGATGCCATACATGAGTGGCTGTGGCCCCCACTCCGAGCCAGGCCGGGGTGGGATAGCCGCGCCTGCGCATGTGCTCGACCACTCTCTGGGCTCGCAACGTCTCGTCCAGGTGGTTGGGGTGTGCCCGGGGCTCTGCTTTGAGCACTGCATCTGCCCTTCCGGCCAACTGGACGCGCATGGCACCCGCATTGACGCCTCCGGGTAGGCGACTGAGAAGAGTTACCTCTGCCCCGACCACGCTGGCCACGTCGTCCAGGACCTCGGTCGGCAGCCCTTCGGGATGGATGCCCTGGTTCATGCTGTCCTCCCAAATCCGGCCGGTCAGCGTATGCGAGCTGCTGGTCTAGCGGTTTCCAGGCTTGGCCGACCGCTTCGGCGGCCGGGGTGGACCGGGCACGGCACCATTCCCGCGGGGCAAGCGATCCGGGGCCGCCGCCCCCGCGTGCCATTAGCGTGCCATTAGGCTCAGTCAACTGCGGTCACTCGCGGACACTGTCCGAGGCCCAGACGCCCAGGTCCGCACTGACTAAGCAGGTCGAGAAGGCGATTTGCAAGCAGGTAATCACTCCACCGGCAGTACGGAAGTGAGTGACCAACTGAGTGACGATCGCCTCGTTCCTGCGTGGACATCCACGGACGTTGACGGATCGTATGAGCAGGTCGGCCCAAGGACGCCTGCACGTCAGAGAGCCGGAGACTTGGCTTCGGGACGAAGAGGCCGCCGGTTCAAATCCGGCCAACCCGACCACGAAATGCCAGATCAGGGTCGGTGTCCTCGACAAGACGCCGACCCTCAACCTGTTTTCCGGGGCTCCCTGGAGAAATTCTGGAGAAGATCTTGGAGCGTGCGGTCCCGGTAGATGCCTGACACCTTGGTTCCGATTCCTGGGCGACAGTAGTTCCGGTAGGGGGCGACACTCCGGGCTGGTTTCCGGCTTTTCCGCATTCTTGGCGCTTCGCTGCGATCACGAGCTGATCGCGGCGGAGGGAGCCGGGTGTGCTGGTGGAGCTGGGTGTCGTGGAGCAGCGGTATCGGGCTGTGCCGGAGGTCTTGGAAGAGGGCGTGCCGGTCGTTGAGGTAGCGCGGCGGTATGAGGTGGCGCGGCAGACCCGAGTTGGGCCAAGTTAGTGCGCCCCTGTCTGGCCGTTGATCGCGGCGAGTGCCTGGCGGAGATCGCCGGGGAGGGGGTCGGCGGCGGTGATGACGTGGGGGCCGGCCTGGATGGCGATGGTGGGGTAGCGGCGGGCGGTCTGCTGGCCGCCAGAAGTGAGGGCTCAGCGATGCGCAGCTCCGGCAGCGGGCAGGCGGTGCCCCGTCGGCTCTATCGCCGCTGGGTCCGATGCGGCATATGGCCGAGATGGAGCATGATCGAGGAGTGTGCTCGCGCCTCGTCGGCCCGCCAGGGCGGCGGTGCGGAGTGCCGTCGCCCTGAACGAGGGTGTTAGCAAGCGCGCTTCCCATAGTGCCCGCCGCGCCGCGAAACAGAGTTCCTATTCCTAATTGGGCAAGCCTGGGCAGGGCCTACCCGTCGCTTCCGTTCAAAGGGTTGTGTCTTTCGCCGAGGGCCGACTTGGACATCATGCGCCTGGTTCTCGGAGCCGACGCCAGCCTGCGGCAGGAAGCCAACGCCCAGAGCTTCGACTGCGGCGGCACGTTGGAGCGCGATCCGCCGTCCCGTGGCGCTGAGCATCTGAACCGCAAGTCCCGGCGCACGCTGTCGGTGCTGGCCAGTGCCTACTACCACCGTCGCCTTGTCCGCCACTGGGTTGGCGACATCGTCCCCGAGTAGCCCATCGATACCGGTCAGCAGGTCACCCTGCTCTCTGCCGGCACCTACGAAGTCGGACGGGCCGCCGCGTCATCGTCGGCCGATACCATTCCCATGGTTGGCGGCACCACCCCGGCGATCCTCGCCCTCGCGCTGGCGAAAAGTCTTTCCGCCTGCGCCTTCAGTACACCGTCCTGGTGCCAGTCCAGGAGCGGTGTCACCCGGCCGGAAGAACCGGTGACTCCGGCCGGCACGTTCCTCAGGATCTCCCCCGGCTGGGTCTTGGTCCAGCCGCGGGAGATGATGTCCGAGATCGCCTCCCGGGACGCGGCGACGGCCCCCGCGACGGTGCTGATGTCATTCCCGTTCCTAAGCATGTTCTCATCACCGTAGACGCGGAAGGTGGCAACTTCCGACGCCACGTCGAAGCCGGCGGCGTTGAAGTGGTCGTGGACCTGCTTGGACGACAGCTGGACGGGGCGTGCGGCGAGGAAGGCCAGGTACTGGCGGTAGGCCTCTTCCCGGCTGACCGTCTCGTAGGCCTGGACGCCGGTCGCCGCCATGCGCTGGGCGAAATGAGCATGCTCCTCGGCGGTCTGCGGGTCGCTGGACGGGCCGAGGTAGCCGATGTTATACAGCTGAGCTCCCATGAGCCGCGGCTGGTTCACCGCGGTCACCCGGCGCACGTCCTCCCAGGCGTTCACCTTGATGAGATCACAGTCGCTCACCCAGGCGGTGAACCATTGCATGACCAGCGTCTTGTTGGGCAGGTGCCCGGCCGCGAAGGAGTCCTGGAGGAAGTGGCCGGCGTAGCCCTCGGCAATCCAGGCCGCGTCGATAAGCGCCGGTGAGTGCTCCTGCCACGCCCGGAGTGCCAGCTCGCGGGCGGCGGTGTGCGCCTGCCGCCAGCGATGCCAGGCAAACGGCGCGAAATGGCAGGCGTTGCGGGCGAGCAGGCCGAGGTAGTGGTCTTTCCCGAGCGGCCGTGAGAAATCCTCGATGAGCCTGGTCTCAAGCGCAGCCTCGCCGTCCTCCCCGCCCAGGTACGGGGTGATCGCGCTGGCGAAGCTGACGTCCGGTACGTTCCCGAGCAGACGGCTGAGACGGTTGTAACTCTCCTGGCGGACCTGCTGCAGGACCGGGTACATGAACGGCCGCGGCATCGTGGTCAGGGTGTCGATGTTGGCCACGAAGTCGGCTACCGCGTTGAGCTCCCCGAAGGTGGCGAGGCAGCCGCTTCCGGGCAAGGTGACCATCCCGATGCCTGGGTCGATCTCGCGGAGGTCATCTCCGCCGACACCGGTGTCGCCGTCTTGCCACAGCCCCGTCAGCCTGACCTGCCGCCGGACCAGGGACTGCCAGTCATGCTTCCGGGCCGCGATGCCGACCAGCGCGTCGCCGGGCACGTCGCCGAGCAGACGGTGTTCCCATGAGTTGAAGCCGGCCAGGACCGCCGCACCGTGGCTCTTCCGCGGCGGCTGGAGGCCAGTGTCGGGATACACGCGCCCGGCGGTGACGGCCGCGGCCACGGCCGCTGCCTGCCGCTCCCAGTGGCCGCCGGCCTGTGCGACGCCCTGGGCTTGCTGGACGGCGTGTGTGATCTCGTGGACGAGGACGCGCAGCCAGCGCTCGCCATCACCGCGTCGCATGGCCGGCAGGAACACGCGGTGCCCGGCGGCCGCCGCCGGGCAGCCGTGCATGCGCAGGAAGGCGTCGGTCCGCGGCCCGGCATGCAGCCGTACCCCGCTCAGGTCGACGGAGAATGACTCTTCCAGAATCCTCCGCAGACCAGGATCGAGCGGCACTCCGGAATCGCTGAGAGTAAGGAAAGCTGGTACCGCCATCACAGGTTCCCTCCGGCCGACCACAACGGCTGGCGCCTACATGCTACGAAACCGGGCGCATTGACAGGCACCGCGCGGGACTCCCGCAGCTGCGCAGATTACCCAGACAGGACCGCCGCCGAGGCGCCCAAGCCAGCACCCATACCGGGACTCTTCGGGAACGGCGGATCTACGGTATTGCGGCCGGTCACGCGGGGTGATGGCTGGAGCTGCCGTCGGATGGGCCGGGACCGCAGTCCCCAGAAAACTCGTTCTACTGGAGGATTTCCTGGCTCGGTATCCTCTTATGGGAGGGCTTACCGGCTTATGGGAGGGCTTACGGCGCCACGGGAGCGAGGTGAGCGCGTGCAGGACCGGCAGGTGCCGCTCGACGTCTTCGTCGGCCGGGCCGCGGAGCTCGCACAGGTGGCGGAGGTCATCAGCAGGGTCAAGACGGGACAGCCGTGGCTGGTGGCCATCGAGGGCGAGCCGGGGATAGGGAAAACCAGCCTGGCGCGGCAGTGCCTGGCCCGGTTCCCCCGGGGGAGGGTCCTGGCGGGCCGCGGTGACCAGGCCGAGACCGATCTGGACTTCGGGCTCGCCGACCAGCTGCTGCGGGCGGCCGGAGGTCCCGCGCCGCCGGTGCTGGCCGCAGGCGGCACCGGCTTGCCGGCGTCGTCGTTCACAGTGGGTGCGCGGCTGCTGGAGGTGGTGGGAAACCAGCGGCCCACCGGGCCGGTGGCCATCGTGGTCGACGACCTGCAGTGGGCCGACCGCAAGTCGGTGGAGGCACTGACGTTCATGCTGCGGCGGCTGTCGGTCGATCCGGTGCTCGCCGTGGCCATCTACCGGGGACCCGGCGACCGGCTGAACGAGGCGGCGCAGCGACTGCTGGCCAGCGCGGAGAACCGGCTGCGCCTGCCGCTGGGCGGCCTGGACGCGGAGGAGGTCGCGGCGCTGGCTGCCGCGCTCAAGGCCGAATCGGTGGACGATGAGGCCGTCCAGTGGTTGTACCGGCAAACCGGCGGGCATGCGCTGTATCTGCGCACGCTGCTGAGCGAGGGGCTCGATGTCGACCCGCGGTCGCCGGGACGGCTCGCGCTGCCCCGGTCGCTGGCTGCGGCAATCGGTGATCACCTGCGGACGCTGCCGCCCGAGACCCGGGTCATCCTGGAGATGCTGTCGGTGCTGAACCTGCGGGTGCCCCTGGCCCAGCTGGGCCAGGGGGCAAAGGCCGGTTCGCCCAGCGCGGCGATCGAGCCGGCCGTGATCTCCGGCCTGGTGGACTGGTGGCCGGACGAGCCGAGCTGCCCGGTGGCGATCCGCCACCCGCTCGTCCGCGACGCCATCTACACGAACATCACGCCCACCAGGCGGCGGCTGCTGCACGCCCGCGCCGCCGCCTTGGTCAGCGAGTCGGCGTCCTGGGAACACCGGGTCGCCGCGCTGGAACACCCCGATGAGAGCCTGGCCGCCGAGCTGGAGCACCTGGCGGTCGGGGAGGCGGCAGGCGGCCGGCTGGCGCTGGCCGCCACGCATCTGCAATGGGCATCGGACATCTCCCCGGACCGGGCGGGGCGGGACCGGCGGCTGCTGACCGCGGCGCTGCACCTGATGCTGGCCGAGGAGGCCCGGGGCATGACCCTGCGCCCGGCGGTGGAGGCGGCAGGACCGTCGCCGCTGCGCGGCTGCGTACTGGGCACGATGGCATTCGCCTCCGGCCAGCTCGGCCAGGCCGAGCAGCGGTTCAGCCAGGCGCTGGCCGAGGCCCGGGACGACCCGGGCCACCGGCCGCTGGCCGCCGTGATCGCCAACCGGCTGGCCGGCACCTACACGGTGCTGGGAGACGGGGAGAAAGCCCGGGCTCTGGGAAGATGGGCGCTGGGCACCGGCTGCCTGGACGCGGCGGCCGCCAGCCAGACCCGCGCCCTGGTCGCGATCGGCGCCGCTCAGGTGGCCGGCCCGCGCGCCGCCCTGGCCGAACTGGGGTACCTGGAGGCCGACCCGGCCCGGGTTGGCCCGGTCGACATCGACGCGCTCTCGTTCCGGGGTGTGTACCGTCTGATAGCCGGCGACCTGGCGCAGGCTGTGGCCGACCTGACCGCCAGCCTGAAAATGGTTCGCCAGGGCGCTGCCCTGACCCTGGGCCTGCGTGCTTACTTCTACCTGGCACTGGCGCAGTACCTGGCCGGCTCGTGGGACAACGTGCTGCTCACGGCCGAGCAGGGACTGTCGGCCGCGGCGATCCATTCCCGTCAGTTCGAGCTGCCGCTGCTGCACCTGGCGGCCTGCTGCGTGCCGGCCGGACGGGGCCAGGCCGGGGAGGCCGAGCGGCACGCCAGGCTGGCCGCCGACGCGGCGGCCAGCCTGGATTACGGGCGCGAACGGCTGTGGGCGGCGATGGCCCGGGCCTTGCTGGCCCAGGCGTCCGGGGATTACCTGGGCATGGCCGACGCGCTAGGAGCCTGGCGGGCCGACACCCATCTGGATGGTCGCAGCCGGGTGTACGCGGTGCTGTGGCGGCCGCTGCTGGCCGAGGGCCTGGTCGGCTCGGGCCAGACCGGGCCGGCGGCGGCCGTCCTGGACCAGTTGCGGGCCAGCGGCGAAGTCGGCTACCTGCAGCCGGCCCTGGCCTGGCTGGACGGGTGGCTGGCCGAGCAGCGGGACGGCCCGGAGCAGGCCAGGCAGATCTACCAGCACGGCGAGGACACCGCCAGCTCGCAAAGCCCGGTCTATACGGCCAGGCTGCTGCTGGCCCACGGCCGGCTGTTGCGCCGCATGGGTAACAGAAGAGAAGCGGTCGACCGGCTGCGGCGGGCGAAGGACCTGTACCTGGCCCTGCGCGCCGTGCCATTCATCGCCAAGACCGAGGAGGAGCTGGCGGCCTGCCTGCCCGGCCGCCCGACGGCACAGCAATCCGAGCTGGCGCTGACCAGCCGGGAGACCGAGATAGCCCACCTGGTCGGGAAAGGGCTGTCCAACCCGCAGGTCGCGGCCGAGCTGTTCGTCAGCCGCAAGGCGGTGGAATACCACCTGGGCAACATCTACGCCAAGTGCGGCCTGCGCGGACGGCAGGAGCTGCGGCGGTTCGTCGAGCAGTGGCGGCAGCCGACCGCGGTGTGACCGCCGCCACCCGGCGCTCCCCGGAAGATTAGGGAGGCTCCCTAGGGACAGGCCCAGCCGGTGGGACCAGCATGGCTACATGTGCGACCCGCGTATCTGCCTCGGTCCCCGGCCATGGCCGCCGGCTATCCGCGGAGTGGCAACCACCATCTACTCCCCCGGAGCATGACCATGCCGGCACCCACCCGATCAGCGCACGCCCGCCTGCCCGATCGTCCGGGTAGCCCGGCGGCCCGGTCGACGGCGCGGTGGGCCGGCCCGCGCATCACGTTCCGGGGCGAGCTTGCCGATGGCCGCGTGGGTGAGGTCGGCCCGTCGGGACACGCATCCCTCCCCCTTGACAGTCACGGGCCCTACAAAACTGGAGAGAAGGCATAACCATGAGCACCGTCCCCGCCATCCTGGCCGCCCGTGCCCGCCGGTGGCGGCACGCCCGCCACGGTTATGTCCCGGCCGCACGCCGGGTCTGGGTCGCGGTGGGGGTGGTGCTGGCGCTGCTGCTGGCCGGATCCCCGGCCGCGCTCGCCGCGGCAGGCCCGGGATCCTCGCACCGGGCGGCCGGCCGCGCGCTGGGCGCGGCGGCGGCGCTGCCGCAGGACCTGTCGTCCACGCTGCCGAACTGAACTATGCCCAGGCGGTCGGCGACTTTACCGGCGCCGGCCACGACGAACTGGCTTACGCCGACAGTGAGCCTGATCGATCTGGGTCGACTGTGGTTACTGTCACTGATGACTCAGAACAAAAGTGAGCGCAAGTACACGCGGAACCGCTGGTAGACGGACGGCTGTCAGGCCATCCCGCCGGCCCAGCCAAAGGAGAAGCAATGAACCTCGTCACCGCCCTCGGCACGCTGGCCGCGCGCGCCCGCGCATCGTTGCGCCCGGGCAGCCCACGCCGTGGCCCGGCCCCCCGCGGGCCGGCCGCCGCCGGCCGTTCACATCAGCGGCCGAGGGCCTGGGGGCGGCCAGCGGCGGCCGGGACCGGGGCGGTGCTGACCGCGGCGGCCGTGCTGGCCGGGGCGGGCACGGCGGCGGCCTCGCCGGCGGCCACGCCGCGCGGGCCGGTGCTGGCGTTCACCCCCGCCCCCTACGACTACGGCCAGGTGGCCGCCGGCCAGCACGCCGCGCACCGGTTCATCCTGGCCAACCGGGGCACCAAGGCCACCGGCAAGCTGCAGGTGCGGCTGGCCGGCCCGGCCGCGTTCACCATCACCCGCGACACCTGCGCCGGCACCAGGTTGCGGCCCGGCCAGACCTGCACCATCAGAGTGCGGTTCACCGCCACCCGCGCCGCCACCCTGACCGCCACCCTGACCGCGGCCAGCAAGAAGCACGGCAAACACGCCGCCACCGCCACCGACCACCTCACCGGCACCGGGAAGGGCCTCGGGCAGGCCCCCGGCCACATCTACTGGACCGAGACGATGCCAAACGCCGTGAACGGCACGATAAATCAGGCCGGCCTAGACGGCAGCAACCTGCAACTCTTCCCTGCCCAGGGCCAGCCGTTCGGGATCGCGGTCGACGCCAGCCACATCTACTGGACCGATTACGCCAATGGCGCGGTCTGGGAGTCCAACCTCGACGGCACCAGCCCGCATGCCATCGTCACCGGGCAGAACCAGCCGGCCGGGATGGCGGTCAACGCCAGCCACATCTACTGGACCAACCTCGCCAATGGCCGGGTCGGCACGGTCAGCGAGGCCAACCTCGACGGCAGCAACCCGCATGTCCTCATCACCGCCCAGTCCACTCCAACCGGGGTAGCGATCAACGCCGGCCATATCTACTGGACCAACACCGCCGTCGGCAGGATCAGCGAGGCCAACCTCGACGGCAGCAACCCGCACGTGATCGTCAACGGCGAGAACCACCCGATGGGGGTGGCGGTCGACGCCAGCCACATTTACTGGGCCGACCACTACAGCGGCAGCGGTATCTCCGGGGCGGGCACGATCAACGAAGCCGACCTCAACGGCAACAACCCCCAGGCCATCGTCACCGGCCAGATCGGCCCCAACGGGGTGGCGGTGGACGCCAGCCACATCTACTGGGCCAACACCGGGCTCTATGCGCCCGCGCTGGGCTCCATCAATGCGGCCAACCTCGACGGCACCAACCCGCAGGCCATCGTTTCCGACCAGAGCGGCCCCACCATGGTGGCACTTGGCCCGTAACCAGAATGGTGATCCGGGCGGCGCGGACCGCTACCGTTTCGGTCGCAGCCTGCCGAGCATCCTGGCAGGGCTACCTCCCGGCGGCCGGGTCGTGGTGTGACGGTCAGCAGGCGATAACAACCGCCCGGTTCGCGGCAGCCCAGCTAGCCGGGGTCAGGCCATCCCGCCGGCCCAGCCAAAGGAGAAGCAATGAACCTCGTCACCGCCCTCGGCACGCTGGCCGCGCGCGCCCGCGCATCGTTGCGCCCGGGCAGCCCACGCCGTGGCCCGGCCCCCCGCGGGCCGGCCGCCGCCGGCCGTTCACATCAGCGGCCGAGGGCCTGGGGGCGGCCAGCGGCGGCCGGGACCGGGGCGGTGCTGACCGCGGCGGCCGTGCTGGCCGGGGCGGGCACGGCGGCGGCCTCGCCGGCGGCCACGCCGCGCGGGCCGGTGCTGGCGTTCACCCCCGCCCCCTACGACTACGGCCAGGTGGCCGCCGGCCAGCACGCCGCGCACCGGTTCATCCTGGCCAACCGGGGCACCAAGGCCACCGGCAAGCTGCAGGTGCGGCTGGCCGGCCCGGCCGCGTTCACCATCACCCGCGACACCTGCGCCGGCACCAGGTTGCGGCCCGGCCAGACCTGCACCATCAGAGTGCGGTTCACCGCCACCCGCGCCGCCACCCTGACCGCCACCCTGACCGCGGCCAGCAAGAAGCACGGCAAACACGCCGCCACCGCCACCGACCACCTCACCGGCACCGGGAAGGGCCTCGGGCAGGCCCCCGGCCACAACATCTACTGGACCACCTCGAGCGCGGTCTGGGAGTCTGACTTCGACGGCACCGACCCGCATGCCATCGTCACCGGGCAGAACCAGCCGGCCGGGGTGGCGGTCGACGCTAGCCACATCTACTGGGCGGGCATCCTTGATGATAAAGGCGTGATCTGGGAGGCGGACCTCGACGGCACCGGCTCACATATCGTTGACGCCGGCGCCTACGACCCGACCGGGGTGGCGGTCGACGCCAGCCACATCTACTGGGCCAACAGCGTTCCCAACCAGGGTGGAGCCGGCGAGATCTGGGAGGCCAACCTCGACGGCACCGACCCGCATGCCATCGTCACCGGCCAGCACTTCCCGTTCGGGATCGCTGTCAACTCCAGCCACCTGTACTGGGCCGTCGCCGGTGACAGCACCGATGCGACCGGCGGGATCTGGGAGGCGAACCTCGACGGCACCGGCGCCCACGTGATCTTCACCAACCATCTCGGCCCGATCTTTATAGCGGTCGGCCTCAGCCATTTGTATTGGGTTAACCAGGACGACGGCTCGATCTGGGAAGCGAACCTCGACGGCACCAGCCCGCATGCCATCCTCACCGACCCGAACGACCCGCTCGGGGTGGCGGTCGATGTCAGCCACATTTACTGGGCCGATGATGGAACCACCGACAACAACGGCACCATTAACGAGGCCAACCTCGACGGCACCAGCCCGCATGCCATCGTCACCGGCCAGAACGACCCTGTCGGGTTGGCGGTCACCCCGCCACCGGCGGTGCTGGCATTCACCCCCTCCCCATTCAGCTACGGGCCGGCCAGCCTAGGGCAAAAGCCCTCGCAGGCACTCACGCTGGCCAACTCGGGCGAGGCGGCTACCGGCCCGCTGACGGTCAAACTGACCGGCGCGCCGGCGTTCAGCGTCACCGGCGACACCTGCACCGGCACCAGCCTGGCCCCCGGCCAGACCTGCACCGTCACCGTACAGTTCGCGCCTGCCAGCACCGGCACCGTCACCGCCACGCTGACCGCGGCCAGCACCATCGTCAGCGCCAGCGACCCGCTCACCGGTGCCGGGGGGGTCTTGCACCTTTACTGGACCAACGCCGCAGTTGACTCCGTGCCCAACGAGCCAGCCGGCACGGTCAACAAGGCCGACCTGGACGGCAGCAGCCCACACACTGTGGTCCCCGGGCAGAATGAACCGGGCGGGGTGGCGACGGCCGACGGGCACCTCTACTGGACCACCAGCGCCATCATGGAAGCCAACCTCGACGGCACCGGCGCCCACGTCATCGTCCCGGCCTCGATTGCCTCGGCCACAGAAGTGGCCGTCGGCAACAGCCATCTCTATTGGACGAGCTCTGGGCTCGATGCCGATGAGGGCTCGGTCTGGGAGGCCAACCTCGACGGTACCGGCGCCCACGTCATCGTCCCCGGCCAGCCTAAAATCATGGGCGGAATCGCGGTCAACGGCAGCCACCTCTACTGGGCCGCCAGCACCGATTTTTCGGACGGGCATGGCGCGATCTGGGAGGCCAACCTGGACGGCACCGGCGCGCAGGCCATCGTCCCCAGCCAGGACGACCCGGCCGGAGTAGCGCTGGACGGCAGATACGTCTTCTGGGCCACTCCCATCGGAGACCAGGAAGGCCCCGGTGCCCTCTGGTTTGCCAACCTGGACGGCACCAACCCAAAGCCGTTGATCCTGAACCAGGACGGCGCGAGCGGGGTCGCGGTGGACGGCACTCGGATCTACTGGACCAACAGCGGCGACAGCAGCGACGACGGCACAGTAAACGAGGCCAATATCGTCGGCCCCCAGCCGCATACCCTCGTCGGCGGCCAGGACGGCCCGTCGGCCCTCACAATCGGTTTCTGACCAGCTAAAGATCTTCAATGGCGGGGTTACTGACCTGGTGGCGGCTGGCCTGTCCGGTGGTATGCCGTTGTCATGAGGTATGCCGACGGTGGCGGGCTGGATGCGGCTGAGCGGGCCTGCCGCGAGCAGGTGCGGCTGGCGGCCGCGCAGTTAATCGAGGCAGGGGCCAGCGACCGGGAGATAGCCCGGCACTTCCGGGTGTCGCGGATGCCGGCGAACCGGTGGCGGCGGGCGCTGGCCGCCGGGGGCCGGTCCGCGCTGGCGTCGCGGGGCGCGGGCGGGGCGAAATGCAAGCTCAGCGCCGCCCAGTTGCGGGAGCTGGCGGCGCTGCTGGACGCTGGGCCCGCGGTCCACTCGACATGTGCAACCTGCGCTGCGCGTACTGCATGCCGGCCGAAGGCTTGCCGTGGTTGCGTAAGAGCGAGGTTCTCGACACCGCGGGCAGTCGCATGGATCAACCAGCCCGGCCAGGAGGTCACACAATCCAGCTGACATGACCGTGTCTCAAAAGTCTTGACAGGCTCCGCGGCGGCGCATCTCGACCATCCGGTCAGGCACAGATCAGCCGCTTATGAGCGTGGACGGGTGTGGCGACCGGATCCCTGCCATCGGCGTTGGCTGTTGAGGAACGAGTAGAGGTGGTTGGCCAGGGCTTCGGAGTCGGTGGCTGCGCCGTGGATGTAGGTGGAGGCGCGGGTGCGGAGCACCGGCAGGCCGAGGATGTAGAGGCCGGGGACGCCGGTGACCACGCCCCCGTCGTGGCGGATATGGCCGGTGCGGTCACGCACGGGGATGTCGAGCCAGGAGTGGTCGGGTCGGAAGCCTGTCGCCCACAGCACCGTGGTGATCTCCCCGCTGGTCAGGTCCAGCTCCAGGAGCGAGCGGGGATCGACGCGGGTGGGTGCGAAGCGGTGCGGTGGCGGGAGTTCGCCGTCGAGGCCCGACGTCGTGGCCCATTGGTCGGCCCGGTTCAAGAACCGGTTCATCTTAAGGTCGGCGAGCGTGCAGGTGTTGGCGAGCGACCCGGAGAACTGGGCCACGCCGTCGATGACACGGCCGAGGCGGCCGGCGATGCGGACCCCTTGCGCCGTGAGCGCGTTGAGGTCTGTCGTGGTGACTTGAGGGGTTCCGGTGAGCTGGGGAGAGGGTAGGTGGCGGGCCCGGGTCAGGTCGTCGATCTGGTCGTAGCGTTCGGCGAGCAGGCCAGTCGCCTCCAGCCACCAGAAGATGTCGCGGCCGCGGTAGCGGCGGGGCAGCCGGACGTGCTCGCCGACCGCAAGGGTCACCGGGCGCCCTGACCGGTGGATCTCACCGGCGAGCTGGACGCCGGTGGCTGACGCGCCGACGACGAGCACCCCGCCGTCGGGGAGCTGGCCGGGATCGCGGTAGGTGAGCGGGGTGAGCGCCGTGATCGACCGGGGCACGGCGCCGGCGGCGGCTGGGATCGCCGGCAGGCTGCACGCCCCGGTCGCCAGCACCACGGCCCCGGCGCAGAGGACGTCGTCGCCGGCCCGGATCTCGAAGCCCTCCGCCGCGGCGCGCAGGGTGTGCACCGTGGTGGCGGTGCGCACCGGTGCGCCGGCGAGACAGGCGTAGCGGGTGAGGGCGGCTACGACGCCGGCCACGGGCATGTAGCCGTCGGGGTCATCGCCAGGGTAGTCGCAGCTGGGCAGCCGGGTGAGCCAGTTGGGGGTGAGCAGCCGCAGGCTGGGCCAGCGCTGGGTGCGCCACGAGTTCGCCACCTCACCGCGCTCGAGGACGACGTGGTCGATCGAGCGTTCGGTGAGGCGGCGGCTCATGGCCAGGCCGGCATGGCCGGCGCCGATGACGACTGCCGTGGTGTGCATCATGCGGGCGGCTGGACCGCGGTCGTCAGGCTCAGGCCAGTTCGACGAGCACGTTCGTCGGGTTGGTCACGACATCGTAGACCGCCGAGCGCTTCTGCGACTGGGCGATCAGTGCCTCAAGGTCGTCGCGGGAGGCGTCGGCGTCGATGGCGAAGCGGACGGTGATCGCCTCGAAGCCGTTGCGGACGTCAGGGTCGGCGCCGAGAATGCCCAGGATGTTCATCGCGCCTTCGATCGTGGCGGTGACCGACCGGAGCTGGATGCCCCGGTGCTGGGCGACCGCGGCGATGCCCGCGGTCAGGCACCCGACGAGGCCGACCAGCACGAATTCCACCGGGGTGGCGCCGTTGTCCTCGGACGCGAAGCACTCGGGGTGGTCCACGTCGAACTCATAGGTGGTGCGGTGCTGCTGCTCGGCACCGAGCCCGGCGAAGCTGGCCACGGTCGACTGGCTGTGGGTACCGGTGCGCCAGGTGCAGCTGGCCCGCCAGGTGAATTGCGCCGCTTCCGGTGCGGCGGACAACGCGTTGCGGGCATCGAGCAGGGCCTGGACGTTCACGCCGTTGTCGACGCGACGGTCGGTGATGGTCATCGGTGTCTCCTTTGATTTCGGTGCGGTCGGTGCGATCGCATGGTCAGTCATCCCGGTGCCGGGCGGCCCCGAGGACGACGGGGAGCGAGGTGAGGCCGCGCAGCACGAGACCGTCGCCGTGCGCCCAGGCGAGTGCGTCACGGTTGACGGCGAGCCGCAGGCCGGGGTGACGGCCGAGCAGTGCCTCGAAGGCGACCCGCGCTTCCAGCCGGGCCAGCGGCGCGCCGAGACAGTAGTGAACGCCGTGGCCGAACCCCAGGTTCGATCCGTTGTTGATTCTAATGTCGAGGACGTCGGGGGCTGGGAAGCGGCCCGGATCGCGGTTGGCCGAGCCAAGGCACACCAGCACCTGCTCGTGCGCGGGGATCTCCACGCCGCCGACGGTCACCTGCTCGGCCGTGACCCGGAACGTGGCATGTGGGACCGGGGCGGTGAACCGGATGAGCTCGTCGATCGCGGCGGGAAGCTGCCCCAGATCGGCCAGCAGCACCTGGAGCTGGTCAGGGTGATCCAGCAGGGCCACCACCCCGTTGCCGATGAGGCTGGCCGTGGTGTCGTGGCCGGCCACGACGAGCTGGAACAGGCTTGACAGCAGCTCTTGGGTAGTGAGCGCGTCGCCGCCGGCGGCAACTAGCACGCTGACCAGGCCCCCGGCCGGGTTCCGCCGCTTGGCGTCGACGAGCTCGCGCAGGTAGGCCACGATCTTTTCGGATGCGCCGACCGCCTCGGCCGGCGGCTCACCGGCCCATCCGGTCAGCAGGACCTGGAACCAGGCGTGCAGGTCCGGGCGGTCGGCCTGGGGGATGCCCAGCAGCTCCCCGATGACGCTGAACGGCAGCGGGTGGGCGTACCCCTGGACGAGATCGACCGTGGCGCCGGGACCGGCGCCGTCGAGCTCATCGAGGAGGTTGCCGGCGATGTCCCGCACAGCCTGCTCGAGCGCGGCGACCCGGGACGGCACGAAGGCCCGGGACACCAGCCGCCGCAGCCGGGTGTGGACGGGTGGGTCGACGTTGAGCATGTGCCGCGAGAACTCCGGCCCGGGCAGGCCCTCGGCTACGACATCGCCGTTATCTTCGAGCGCGGCGAGCATGTCCTTGGAGATGCGGGGGTCGCCCAGCGCCTGGCGGGCTGCGTCGTAGCCGAGCACGACCCAGGCCGGATGACCGTCGGCGAGGCGCACCCGCTGCACCGGGCACCGGCCCCGGGCCTCGGCGAAGTGACCGAACGGGTCGTCCCGGATCGCCGGTTCCCAGCCGCCCCAGGTGGCCAGGGTGTCAGTCATCGTCGCCCTCGGGCCGGTAGCCGGTGCAGAGCAGGTCGAGCTGGGCGATGCGGCCGCCGTCGCCGGTGTCGGCGTAGGTCTGCTGTTCGACGGTGAACCAGCCGGCGCCGAGCCGCTCCGCCCGCAGCCGCAGCCGCCATTGCAGGTGCAACCGGCCGCCGACCTCCCCGACGGTGGCCTCCACGAGGTCGAAGTCCTGAGTGTCGCCGAACCAGCCCGCGAACCGGTCTGCGATCACCCCGGCACCGGTCCACTCCCGCAGGCCCGACGGCAGCAGGGCGCGGAGCCGGGCGCCGGCGGCGAGCGCGCCGCCGAGCTGAGCGAAATCCTGGGCGGCCAGGCCCTCAAGGAACGACCCGGCCAGGGCGAACTGCGGCACCACGCTGTGGTCTTGGGCTGTGGTCATGAACCCGTTATACGGATCGTCCAGCGGCGGCGAATCGGGTAACTGCCCGATCTTTCTGTCAGGTTCCGGGCTCGCCCGCCGTTCCGGTCAGGCCGTGCCGCATGGCGAACAGGGCGGCCCCGGTCCGCGTCTTGACGCCTAGCTTGGCGTAGATGTGCTCGAGGTGGGAGGAGACCGTCTTGCGGCTGACGTGCAGCTCGGCGGCGATCTCGAGATTGGACCGGCCCTGGCCGAGCCGCACCAGCACCTCCACCTCGCGGGCGGTGAGCCCCGACGGCAGCCCGGCACGGCGCCGGACGCGGTGGCCGGCGGCTTCGAGCACCGCGTGGACACACTCGCCGTCCAGCCGCCCGGCGCGCACCTCCTCGCGCATCACCCGCTCGGCCTCAGGGGCGTCAAGCGCCGGACGGTGCGGTCGGGGCTGACGCAGCGCCTGGTAAACGTCGGCGGCGCCGAGGATCCGCACCGGGAGCGAGATGGCGTCTCCGCGCAGCCCGTGCGGGTAGCCAGACCCGTCGAGCCGCTCGTGGTGCAGCGACGCGCAGCGCCCGGCCTCGGCCAGCAGCGGGATCCGGGCCAGCATCCGTTCGGTTAGGTACGGGTGGGTCCGCGCCCGCTCGCGCTGGGCGAGGCTCCACTCGCCGGGCTCGTCCCAGACACCGCTCGGGACCCCGATCATGCCGATGTCCTTGACCAGCGCCGCCCGGCGCAGCATGACGAGGCCGGCGTCCGGCAGCCCGAGCTTCGGGCCGGCCAGGGCGGCGAGCTCGGCCACGCCGCGGGAATGCCCCAGGCGCAGCGGAGACTTCAGGTCACTGAAGTCAGCGAAGGCGGCGAGCGCCCGCTCCAGGTGGACCTCGCTCAATCCCGCGCCCAGCCCCGGGTCAAGCGCGATCACCTCCTCCCACGCCGAGATACCGCCCAGACCGTCGAGGATCTCCGGGTGCCGGGCGCAGAAGCAGTCGACCAGCTCCGGGTCGAACTGCGTGCCCCGCCGCTCCCGGGCCACGTGCAGCGCGGTCTCTGCGCCGCCCGTGTGGTGGAACGCCTCGATGGCATCGGCCAGGTGGACCAGGCGGATGGCCGGAGCAAGATCACCGGCACCAAATGACCCGGGCACCCCTTTCCCGTCCCATCGTTCGAACGTCTGCAGCAGCGGCTCGCACACGGCCGGGCCCAGCCCAAGCCGTTCGGCAAGATCGCTCGTCACCCGGCAGTGCGACTCCATCAGCTGCTGCACCGAGCGGCCGGCGGTCGCCAGGAATTTCCCGACCAGCCCGATCCGGCGGAAACCCGACTGACCGCGACCGAGATGGCGGCCGACGAACACCGCCATGGTGACACGGTCCAGGTCTTCATCGCGGGTATCGGCGTACAACCCGATCTCATCGCCGAACACCGCTGCCAGCTCAGTGGTGTCGACGGCACAGCCCACCCACGCCAGCAGCGACGTATAGTACGCAGACGTGCAGGCCACCTGATCCATCCCGGCCGCCGCCCCCAGCCGCATGGCAACAACGGTCTGGCGCAGCACCCGCTCCATCGGCCGTCCCATCCCAAGATCGGCGACAAGCGACAGCATCGCCACCAGCTCGGCCAGAGTCACCCGCATCGGGAGGCGCGCAGCCACCAGCCCATTCTCCCCCTCCGAGCCGAATTACCAGATCTGGCCCGATCCAGACCCACAAGCCCGCATCGAGACGGCACGCCGATCGGCGGATACGGCGTCTAAGCCGACCCGGCCCCGGTCACGCTTTGTCACAGAGCTACTCGTCCGGCGGTCCACAGCCACGTGACCATATGCGCGTCATCGTGAACATCACCAGGAGATTGCGGCCAACCCAATCCGATGACCGAAAATCACCGAGAGTGACGTTCCGTGCTAGCGGCTAATGATGCGTAACACTCGGCGCGATTCCGACTTCCCGCATCAGGGTCTTGTGAGTGTGCCGCAGCCCATGCGGCGTCAGCCCCGGTGCGATCGGCAGCCAGCATGCCTCCGCTCGCCGTGAGGCTCCGCGGCCGCGCACCGGAATCCCTGGCCACGGGTCAGCGACTCGGCCAGGCGATGGGCAATGTCGCGGTGACGGTCGAGCACGGCCCGGGGCCGCCCGGCCTGCTCGGGCTGTACCACGGCGTCCCGCTGACCAGCCGAACATCACAGTACGCGGGGGTGCTGCCCGACCGGATCACCATCTACCGGCAGGCCATCTGCGCGATATGCCGCACCGAGCAGGAGGCCGCCGCCCAGGTCCGCCGTACCGTCATCCACGAGATCGCCCACCATTTCGGCATCGACGACCACCGGCTCAGCGAGCTCGGCTGGTAACACCCCTGGCACAGCCCGCCCGAGATGAGCACACCTGCCGCTGCGGGTGCGTGTGTCAGGTCCGACCCTACGGGGGCGCTCCTTATGTCAAGGTGCATCTCGCTGAAAGGCCGGATCGACCCCGGTGCAGGCCGAGTTCGACGATGCGGCCATCCTGGGGGTGCCAGGTGGGTCAGCACACCGCGTCGCGGGGATGTGTCGTCATCCCTGAAGGAGCGGGGATTTGCGAATCCTGGCGGAGACCGCGATGCGGCGTAAACGGATTCACCCACTGCAAGCCCGACTCGCGGATGTTGCCGCGGTAAGTGCCGAACAGCTGCTCGAAGCGCCTGCCCGGGCACGACGGCGGTAAGCCGCCTTCGCCGCGAACAGAAGTGCTGTGATGACCGCACTGCATGCCGCCTGCGGCCATATCCTGACCGTCCGGCCGGGTTAGTCTCGTCACTGGCCTCTGCCGCGGCCCCGGCCCCGGCCCGTCCATCACAGGCTCGGCCCCCGGCGGGATGACGGTCTTTCTCCCGGCGCGGTGGGCAGCCACCCATGGTGCCCTTCGCTGGTGGCCGGCGGCCACGCTTCCGCCACTGGGCCGTCCCTGGCCCTGTCGGTGGCCCTGCGGCGCCGTCCGGCGAGTGCCGGTAGGGCGGTGATCGGGGAAGTTCCGAGCTTGCTCGGGTGATTTTCCGCGAAGCGTGGGCAGTGCGTTTCGTCGAGCGCGGGGGGCAGCTCCGACCGGGTCAGCCCGGGTACTCGCGTCCTGACACGTCTACCGCGTGTATCAAGAAGGGGAAAACTATGGCTGAGCCCAGGCAGTTCGCTGTCGTCACTGGAGCCTCGAGTGGCATTGGCCTGGAACTGGCCCGTCAGTTCGCCGGTCACGGCTTTGATGTCCTCATCGCCGCCGAGGATGGCGAGCTGGCCGCCGCGGCCGGCGAACTGTCTGCCGGTGGCGCGGACGTCCAGACGGTACGTGCGGACCTGTCCACGGCGGAGGGCGTCGAGCAGCTAGTGGCGGCGATCACCGCCGCCGGCCGTGCGGTGGACGCGATCGCGGTCAACGCCGGTATCGGCAACAGCGGCGCCTTCATCGACATACCGCTGGCCGACGAGCAGCGGCTGATCGGCCTGAACGTCAGCTCCACCGTGCACCTGGCCAAGCGCGTCCTCCCGGAGATGGTGCGCCGCGGTGCGGGACGGATGCTGTTCACTGCATCGGTTGCCAGCACGATGCCCGGCCCCTACTACGCCACCTATGCGGCGTCGAAGGCGTTCGTGCTGTCCTTCGCCGAGGCGCTGCGCTACGAGCTTAAAGACACCGGCATCAGCATCACCGCGCTCATGCCCGGCCCGACCGACACCGAATTCTTCGACCGGGCCGGCATGGGGGACACCCCGGTCGGTTCGGCGAAGAAGGACGATCCGGCCGAGGTTGCCCGGGATGGCTTCGACGCGCTGATGGCCGGCAAGGACCACGTGGTGGCCGGCTCGGCGAAGAACAGGCTGCAAACCGCTGCCGGGAAGGTCATGACCGAGCCCGTCAAGGCTGCCGCCCATGCCCGCATGACCAAGCCGGAAGGCGGGCCGGGCACGCAGTCATAGGCAGGAAGACGACCCGGCAGCCGCATATTTTCCGCAGCTTCACCCAGCCCGGACAGGAGCAGCTCATGAGGGCATTGACATGGCAGGGCAACGAAGACGTCCAGGTCACCGATGTCGCTGACCCCCGGATTCAGGAATCCAACGATGTGATCATCAGGGTTACCTCTACCGCGATCTGCGGCTCTGATCTGCACCTTTACGGCGTCCTCGGCCCATACCTGAAGCCCGGTGACGTGCTAGGCCACGAAACGATGGGCATCGTGGAGGAAGTCGGGGCGGATATCTCCCACCTGACGGTCGGCGATCGGGTCGTCATTCCGTTCAACATCTCGTGCGGGCACTGCTGGATGTGCAGGCGCGGCCTGTTCGCGCAGTGCGAAACGACCCAGATCCGCGACCAGGGCAAGGGAGCGGCGCTGTTCGGCTACACCTCGCTGTACGGCTCGGTCCCCGGCGGGCAGGCACAGTTCCTGCGGGTGCCTCAAGCCCAGTTCGGGCCGATCAAGATTCCGGCTGGCACTCCGGACGAGCAGTTTCTGTACCTGTCCGACATCCTGCCGACCGCCTATCAGGCCGTGGCCTACGCCGACACTCCTCGGGACGGGACACTCGCCGTGCTGGGGCTCGGACCGGTGGGACAGTTCGCGGCGCGGATCGCCAGGCACCTCGGCGTCGGGCGGGTCATCGGCGTGGACCCCGTGCCCGAGCGCCGCGCGGCCGCCGAGCGGTTTGGCGCCGAGACCCTCGACCTGGACCAGGATGAGGACACCGCCAGCGCGCTGATCGAAATGGTGGACGGCCGCGGGCCCGACGCGGTGATCGACGCGGTCGGGATGGAGGCGCACGGACACGAAGAGGCACGCAGCAACAAGCTGGCCGAGATCGCCCAGAAGACAGCCGGCTTGCTTCCCGACGCCGTGTCCCAGAAGATCACCGACAAGGCGGCGGTGGACCGGCTTGATGCGTTGCACGCCGCAGTCAAAGGGGTGCGCCGCGGCGGCACCGTTTCCATCAGCGGTGTCTACGGCGGAGAAGTGGACCCCATGCCCATGATGGAAATCTTCGACCGCGCAGTGCAGCTGCGAATGGGCCAGGCGCACGTCAAACGGTGGATCGACGACCTTATGCCGATCGTCAGCGACGATAGCGACCCTCTCGGCGTCCGGCAGTTCGCCACCCACCACCTAGCTCTGGAGGACGCCCCGCACGGGTATGAGATCTTCCGCGACAAGGCTGAAGGCTGCATCAAAGTAGTCCTGCAGCCCTAGGATCCGCAGATTATTTTCGCACTGACTTTTGATCATGATGCGCCCTGGCTTGAGGTGTACGCGCGGTGGCCGGCGAGTGCGGGGAATCTGGGCCGCGCCGCGGCACCGCCCGTCCCGCCTGTGGCGATGACCGTGTCGCGGTGAAACCTCCAGCGCTCGGGCCGGCTTCGCCGTGATGGATACTCACCGCGTCCGAATTTCTGAGGGGCTCAGGAAGCCAGACTCTAGGTTCATCTGCATTGGCTCGCAATCGGCCACCGTTTCAAAGAGAGCGTTACGCTGCCTCTTGGCTAGCTGCACCCGAGGTGGATACGACCGCACCCCACGCGCGCAGTGCGAGCAGGGCAAGTTATCCCGAGTCCGGCAAGCCGCAGCCCGGCCACCCGCGGCGGATAAGCCGGGCTGGGCGACTGGCAGGTCAGCTCGTGGCCGGGCCGCCGCCTTCCGTGCCGGAGAGCTTCCTCAGCAGCTCGTTGCACCGCGCGGCGCTGGCCGAGTTCTGCTTCATCACATCGCGGACGAACTGGGCCACGTCGTTCATCCCGGCATTCTCGGCGTCCCGCACGTACTGGCCATAGTCGTGCCCGGCCTTCAGCGCGTGATACTGGATGGACACCAGGTCGTAGAAGACGTCCTCGAAGCCGGTCTCGCCAGTAGCCATCATTGGCTCCTTTCAGCAAATGTGTGAGTACCATCGCCTACCCGGTCGTCCGGCATTAAACGCCCGGCCGTATGTTCGCCGGAACAGCAGCTCACCGAGGACCCCGGACAGCAGCGGCTAGCCCTCTTCGTTCCCCAGCCCGGGACCTCGTCCCGCTGCCGGGCCATTGTCTGTGAACTGGCTGCCGGTCCTTGCTTGAGGCCTGGCACCCCGGCTCATGTTTCGAGAGCTAAGGATCCCGGGCAGAAGAAGCCAGGGGTGCCGCAGGCCGCTGGTGCGTGATGCATGCCCGGGCCGGGCGTCGCGGGCTCGGGCGGCGGTGAATGCGGCCACTGGCGGGCAAGCTGATTGCGCAGCTCAGAATCGGCCCGCAGGCCGAAGTCCGCCAGCGGGCGTGCTCATAGCGGGCAAGGTGCCCGCGGCACGTGCGCACGGCGACAGTTACGGCCTGCCACCAGACGGCCGACGCTACATCACACAGCCGCATTTGCTGTATTGCCTCACGAATATCGTCATGGTCTGCGATTGCCTCGCGCATCTGCCGCAGACCGTGGCCGGCCTGCGTAAAGCTATACCGCCGAACTCGGTGGTCATTTTTACTGGACGCATCGGCATTTGCCCCTGACAAATCTCTGCGTCTGTCCCGTGCCCTCATTACGTCATTGCATTATGGCAGCTTGTTGTCTTCGTCTCTCCCCTCGTTCTGTCGCACATTCCGTTTACTATGGCCATGATCAATATCCGTTTAGCGCCTTGCTGACCAGCAGTAACGCTCCTTGTTTGTGCCGTCGGGCGGGAGCGGCTTAAGGCCGCTGCCTCGGTGATGGGAGACGGCGAAGGAACTCTGCCATAGCCGCCGCGACGCATTAGTGATGGGTGAAGGCCTATGTGCCAAGGGCTCGCCTGCCGGTTCTGCCGGCGCGCGGTGGCGCCGGCGCCCTGGAGGGGCGCGCACGTTGCCGGGCATAATTCGAGGTGGGGGCGCAGGCGCCAGGCCCAGACCTGATCGGGTGAGGGGATCAGGTTCCAACTCCGTCGAACCGGTCGCAGCGACGGTCGGCTTGTAAGCCCGCGAGGCCATCGTGCACGAGAAGTCAAACCCGGAGGGGCCTGGCGAGCTTCCGCCGGATCTCGAAATGAGCACACGCCGCTCAGCTCGGGACACGGACGATCCGGTCCGGCCACGCTTCCGTTCCCCCTTGCCCGGCGGGACCGTGACCTTCGTGTTCACTGACATCGAGGGATCGACTCGGTTGCTTCGCCGTATCGGGAGCCGATACGCCGGGGTACTGGAGAGGCATCGGGAGCTCCTCAGAGACGCGGTGGCCAGCCATGGTGGCGTGGAGGTGGACTGCGAGGGCGATGGGTTGTTCTTCGCGTTCGCGGGGGCCAAGTCGGCTATCGCCGCGTGCATCACAGGACAGCGAGCCCTGCTCACCGAGCCTTGGTCCTCCGACGTGGCGGTCCGTGTGCGCATGGGACTGCACACCGGTGAGGCAACGCCGTTGAACGGGAGGTATGTGGCACTGGCCGTTCACCAGGCCGCCCGCGTGGCCAGCGCGGCTCACGGAGGACAAGTCCTCGTATCGGACGCGACAGCCGCAGCGGTGACAGAAGCGCTCCCGGCCTCTTCGATGCAGCAGCTGGGGGCATACCGTCTCAAAGACTTCGACACTCCGGTCATGCTGTTTCAGGTCTGTCATCCGGATCTGCCTCGGGATTTTCCGCCCCCGCGGGCGTCTGCGGTGGAGGTTCATAACCTGCCGGCGCGCCTTAGCAGCTTTATCGGCAGGGAGCGGGAGACCTCCGAGGTAGAAGAGCTGCTGGTCGTTGGCCGTCTGGTCACGCTCACCGGGGCCGGTGGATGCGGCAAGACCCGCCTAGCCCTTGAAGTGGCTGCCCGGAAGCTCGAGCTTTTCGCCGACGGGGTGTGGTTCGTCGACCTAGCCCCTCTGTCAGATCCTCAGCTGGTCGGCCAGACCGTGATTCACGCCCTCGGCGCACGAGAGGAACCGGGACGATCGGTGTTCGACACCCTGGAGGGCTTCGTGGCCCACCGGGAGCTGCTGATCATGGTCGACAACTGTGAGCACCTCATCCAAGCCTGCGCCGCCTTGGTGGAGCACCTGCTCAAAGCGGGGCCCGGCGTGCGGATCCTGGCCACAAGCCGCGAAAGCCTCGGTTTGCCGGGCGAACGGATCTGGCGAGTGCCGTCTCTATCCCTCCCCGATCAGGGCGCCTCGCTCGACGTGGTCATGGCTTCGGAGTCGGCCCGGCTGTTCCTCGAGCGAGCCCGGGCGGTACGGGCCGACCTGGTGGTAAGCGACGAGGACATGGCCGTCCTAGCCGAGATCGTCTCTCGTCTCGACGGCATCCCTCTCGCCCTGGAACTAGCAGCCGCCCGAGCCGACATGCTGAGCCTGACTCAAATCGCCACCCGCCTCGATGATCGTTTCGGCCTCCTCAGCCGCGGGCCTCGCACCGCCCAGCCCCGCCAGCAAACGCTTGTCGGCGCCATCGACTGGAGCTACGGCCTGCTAAGCGACCTCGAACGCGCCGTGTTCCGCCGACTCTCCATTTTCGCTGGTGGGTTCAGCTTGGAGGCCGCCGAGGCGGTTACCACCGGCCCCGGCCTGGATTCCGGCGACATCCTGGATCTGGTCGCTAACCTGGCCGCCAAGTCGCTCGTCGTAGTCACCGGGCAAGGCAACAGCCAGCGCTACCGGCTCCTGGAAACCATTCGGGCCTACGCAGCCGACAAAGTTAGCGGCACTGGCGAACAGGCTGAATTGCGCGGTCGGCACCTGGCTTGGTTCTTGGATCTAGCCGAGCTGGCCGAGCCCCAGCTCGCTGGGCCCGGCCGCGGGCGTCTCATGCGGTCCCTGGAGGCTGACCAGGAGAACTTCCGCCGCGCGCTGGACCACAGCGTCGAGACAGGCGCGGTCGACCGTGGGCTGCGGCTCGCCGCAGCACTGGCACCGTTCTGGACATCGCATGGCAACTGGAAGGAGGCATGCGGGTACTTTGAGGAGCTGTTGCAGCTGGCCTCCGACGATGTGCCGCACCTGGGCAAAGCGCTGGTGGCTGCCGGCAACATGTTCCTGCTGCGCGGCGACTACGACAGGTCAGAGGTGCTGCTTGAAGATGCACACACCTGGGCCCGCGCCGCCCGGGACGTCGGTATCTTGGCTCAAAGCCTGTCCGGCCTGGGCTACATCGCCTTCCGCAGGTCCCGTCAGGACGAGGCGGAGGCGCTGTGGACTGAGGCCCTGGATGCCAGCCGGAAGGCAGGCGACAGTCGTGTCGCCGCGACCGTGCTACGCAGCCTGGCAATCTCCGCGGGCGCGCGGGGTGACCAGCAACGCTGTGCCGACCTTCTTGAGGAGGGACTGGCCCTCGCCTCGAAGGGGCGGGACGAGCAACTGCGCCGCTTGCTTCTCAGCTCCGCGGCGGAGATGAACCTCTGGATGGGACGCTACGCCCTTGCTCGAGACCAGTACGCAGAGGCGCTGCGGCTCGCTGTCGAGATCGGCGACCAGTCGGGCCGGGCCTCGCTCCTTGCCGACCTTGGCTGGATCGGCTTGCTGCGCGGCGAGTATGACGAAGCCCAAACGTGCGCGGCGGAGGCCGTTTCAGCCGCCGCAGCCGCCGACAACAAACGGGTCTGGGCTGGTGGACTCCGACTCATGGGCGAGCTGTCCGCGTGCCAAGGCGCCTATCAGGAAGCCCACGAGCTTCTCGACCGGTCGCTTGAGCTCGCACGTCAGTTGGCCGCACCGGCCGAGATCGCAGGAGTCTTGTGCTCACAGGCATGTTTGGCCCTCGATCAAACGAGCTTCGATGAGGCAGGACGGCTCGTCGAAGAGCTGTTGGCGCTCAAGCCACTCATGCACACCATGAGACGGGCTACCCACTGCTGGGTGCAAGGCGAAGTGGCGCGGGCGAAGGGTGACATGGAGCAGGCACAAGCCCACTACCAGACGGACCTCACCGAATCGGAAGCGTCGCCATCGCCGCGTATCCAAGCCCTCGCTCTTCGGGGCCTCGCGGATGTCGCGATCGCCGAGAGTGACCTTTCTCGGGCCGCCGCCTTGAATGCGCGATCGCTGGCGTTGCGAGCCCAGATTGAGGATTCACTTGGCATAGCCAATTCTCTGGAGGGTATGGCGGCCGCGGCGATCGCGGCTGACGGGCACCAGCGGGCCGTCCGCCTGCTTGGCGCTGCCCAGCGATTGCGTGCCAGACTCGGCGCTGCGGCCTCACCACGCGAGGAGCGCGAGCTGAGTTCTATGCGAACGGCGATCGCAGACAAGCTCGGCACCGATCTTGCCGAACGCGAGCTGTCCGCGGGCCAGCAATTGACGACAGCCGAGGCCATCGATCTGGCCCTCGGCAGGAGCTAATGCGCCCATCAACTCAAGATCTGCTGACCCCACCGGCCGGCTGCTGCAGCCCCCGCACCCCGAGGCCACCGTCACAACTGATGACCACCCCGGTGGTCGCTCGGGCATTGGCCCGCGACGCGAGCTGCACGTAATGTCCGGTGTAGTCCTCCGGTGAAGCCAGGAACTGCAATGGCAACGCCGCCCGCGCGAGCTCGTCAATACCTGGCACCGCTGACAAGGTCTGCTGGTCGAGCCCGAGCGCCCGCGGTCCCCGAACGTCGGTGAGCATCGGGCCCGGAGCGACCCCGTTCACCCGAACACCAGGGGCCAGCTCGTAGGCCAGCTGTCTGACCAAGCCGACGACCGCGTGCTTGGAAGCCGTGTATACAATCCCCCCTGTGCCCGCGTAGAACGATGACATCGATGCGGTCAGAATAATACAGCCGTCACAATTGAGCAGAGCAGGAGCGGCCGCTTTGGCCCCGAGGAGGTAGCCCTTTACGTTGATCGCAAACACCTCGTCAAACGCCTGTCCCAACGCATCGGCGGGGCTTCCCAAAAGGTCTGCAAAGTAATCGAAAATGCCTGCGTTGCCGACAAAGGTATCCAGCTTGCCGAAGACACGGACAGCTGTAGCCACCGCCCTTTCATTGTCAGCCACCGTGGTCGCATCTCCGACGATGCCGACGACCGCCCCGCCCAGCCGTTCCACCACGGCATCGACCCGTTCCTGGGATCGATCGAAAACCGCGACGCGCGCTCCTTCATTCACAAAGCGCTCCACCAGTGCCAAGCCGAGCCCGGAACCTCCGCCGGTCACTAGTGCGGCATCACCCTCCAGCCATCCCATCGGTCCATTCCTCTCGGTCGGCGTCGTCCCAGTTTCGACCGTCCGCAAGACGGACGGCCAGCATGACCACAGTGGTCTCGGAGGCAGAATAATCAAGAGCCGCCGACCCCGCCGAGCCAGGGACGGCGGATGCCCGACACCCAAGTGCGCGACGCCCCCAAAAGCGCGCACCGTGGTGCTCAACACGCGGGAGCACGACAGCCCACTCGCGCCCTCACTTCCGCGGTCTCTGGCTGTCCGCCGCGTGCTAACCGACACCTGACAGCATGATGCCCCTCGGCTTGGTCGCTCGCGGTCAGAGCAGTAGTTGGGGAACTGAGCGGCCACCCAATCGACGTATTTGCGGAATTCCAGCCGTGGTCGATGGTCAACGTCGCGTACATGTGCGGCCCGACGATGCTGAGCAGGACGTCAGTTGCCTCACCGGGGTGGGTCTAGTCGCGCAAAGCTTGCCTGCCCAGATGGCTTGCAGATCCTCCTTAAGATCCGCGGCGCGGGCGCGCTCGATGTCGAAGCACCAGACCGTGCTGCGCCTACCCGAGTCCCACCGGCCGTGAATGACCGCGCCATGAACCTCGATGGTCCTCGCGGCGGCTGCCAGGCTGATCTCGTTCAGCTGCAGGTCCTCGTGAGCGGGATCGCCGACGACCAGGGCGACCGTGATCATGCTCTCGGTCATGGGATCGCTCCTTCATGGTGTGCGGCAGCCCGCCGCCTGTTGCGCCAGCATAAGATCCACAGTCCGCAAGCGACCTGCCGGACCCCAGGATGCGCGACAACGCTAGGTCGCTCATCTCGGCAGACTGAACCGTCCCGGGTTTCATGCCGCTTCCTTCCCTGGGGAGGATGCAGATCATGGTCAACTCCCTGCTGGCGGCCCGCCGGGCGGCTGTTTCATAGGCGGCCGCCTATGAACCAGGCTGCCGGTGTCTGCTCTTTGACGTCTGTTGTGCGTCGCCGCTGTCAGCCGGATTGGTTGGGTGTTATGAAGCGGCCGCCTCGTAGACGAGGTAGAGCGCTCCGTTGTCGTAAGTCACGCTTCGAGTCAGCGACCATTTCGTCGGCGGGTCGTCGTGGAAAAGGTGAGGTCCTCCACCTCGGGTGAGGGGGTAGACGAACAGATGCAGCTCGTCGATCAGACCGTCAGCGATCAGGGACCGCACAAGCGTCCCGCTGCCGCTTACGTAGATGCCACCATCGACTTCACCTTTGATCCGGCGGATACCGTCGGCACTGTAGGGGCCGAGGATCTCGGAGTTCTGCCAGGTGCCTACTGCCAGGGTGGAGGAGACGACGTACTTGGTGGATTCGTTCATAAACGGAGCACCGGGGTCCTCCGCAGCTGTCCGGGCCGACCAGGCCGGCTCGAACATCTCGTAGGTGTTGCGTCCCAGCAGGATGGCTTCGCAGCTGGACATGAGATTGCCGATGTCCTGCCCCATAGCGGGGTCGAAGCCGTAGTCGAAGGTCCAGGTTGGAGCGTCGATCACGCCATCGAGGCTCATGAACTCGTGCACTCTGATCGTTCCCATGGTCAGTGGCTCCTTTCGGTGTCTCGGCGGCGACCTGCTCGCCACTCACCCCATCCACGAACGGGGAAGGGCTAATCGACACTGAAGCGTCAGAAAATTCCGAGCTGCAGCTGTCTACTCAGAGGGCGGCCCGTTGGCGCACGAGGAAGTCGCGTTCGACCGCGTTGGTAGTGAGTTCGATGGCTCGGTCGTACGCGCCGAGTGCCTCGTCGCGGCGACCTGCTCGTGCGAGAAGGTCGGCGCGGGCAGCGTGGTATGGCTGGTAGTCGTCGAGCGTGGCGGCGTCGATCTCGGCGAGCGCGGCGAGGCCCTCGGCAGGGCCGTGGAGCTCCGCGGTGGCCACCGATCGGTTCAGGGCAACAACAGGGTGGGGGCGCAGGGCGTAGAGCTGGTCATACAGGGCGATGATCTGGGACCAGTCGGTGGCTTCGGCGGTGGGGGCGGCGGCGTGCACCGCGGCTATCGCTGCCTGGATCTGGAACGGTCCGGGCTGGTTGCGGCGAAGGCAAGCGCGCACGAGCTCGTGGCCTTCGGTGATCAGTGTCGGGTCCCAGCGGGATCGGTCCTGGTCGGCGAGGCGCACCATGGTCCCGCAGTTGTTGCTGCGGGCGGGACGGCGGGATTCGGTGAGCAGCATCAGGGCGACTAGGCCGATGGCCTCCGGTTCGTCGGGCATCAGCTCGATGAGGGTTCGCCCGAGCCGGATCGCTTCGGTCGATAGATCGGTTCTCGTCAGGCTCTGTCCCGACGTGGCGGTGTGACCTTCGGTGTTGATCAGATAGATGGCGGTGAGGACCGCGTGGAGCCGGTCCGGGAGCTCCGCGGCGCGGGGTATGCGGTAGGAGGCGTGATTGTCGTGCAGTTTGCGCTTGGCCCTCACGATACGTTGCGCCATCGTCGCCTCAGGCACCAGAAACGCCTTGGCGATCTCCTTGGTCTCGAGGCTGGCGAGAAGCCGCAGGATGAGAGCGACCTGCGCATCGGCGGCGAGGGCGGGGTGTGCGCACAGGAACATGAGCCGGAGCTGGTCGTCAGGAACGACATCGACGAAGTCGTCGAGCCTGTCGAGTTCGGGATCGTGGTCAGGATCCATGCTGTCGGTGTGGAGTCGATGGGCCTCGAGATGACGCTCGCTGCGGGTTGATTCGCGTCGAAGCCGGTCGATGGCGCGGTTGCGGGCGGTCGTCGTGATCCAGCCGCCCGGGTTGGGCGGTATCCCCGTCTTCGGCCACCGCTCGGCGGCGATGGCGAACGCTTCCGCCACCGCGTCCTCGGCGAGGTCGATGTCGCCGAGGACGCGGATCAGGGTGGCGGTGCAGCGGCCGGCTTCGCGCCGGAAGACCTCGTCGAGCGTGTCGGTCATCCTTGTGCGGGCCGGACCTCAACCGGCCCCTCGCAGGCAGCGGCTGCTTTGCCGGCCCATTCGAGGGCGGCGTCGAGATCGGTGGCGTCGATGATCCAGAAGCCGCCCATCTGTTCTTTGGTTTCGGCGTAGGGCCCGTCGGTCATCGATACGTCGCCTCCGGAGGATCGCACGACCGTGGCCGATGATGCGGGGTGCAGGCCGGCGGCGAACACCCAGGCGCCTGCTTGTTGCAGTTGGATGTTGAACGCGTCCACCTGGGCGACCTGGCGCTGCGCGTCGGGGGTCGAGAAGTCCGGCTCGTACGTATCGTCGTGCCAGACGGAGATCAGGTATTGCGGCATCTTGGTTGCTCCTCTTGGTAGCGGGTCGGTTCGGGTCAGTCGGCGTGTCGTGCGAGCACCGGAACAATGATCGCCGCGGCGACCAGGTGCAGTCCAACCAGGGCGAATTTGCTAGCGGTCGTGTCTGCGAATGCCGCCGGGAGGGCGCAGGAGATCGCCGTGAGGCCGGTGGTTATCTGGATGAACCGCCGACGTGGGGCAGGGCTGCGCCGGTTCAGCAAGGCCAGGAGCACACCGCCGATGACGGCGGCGATGAAGGTGACCTGGGCGAAGCCGGCGGGTGGGATCTTGCCGTGTACGGCCAGCGGGACTCCGGCAGCCCGCAGGGCAACCGCACCGGCGGTCGTGACCGCGGCGGCCAGGACACCGACCGAGACCGTGGTGCGCGGCAGCGTGCTGGTCAACCGGGACGGGACGTGCTCGACACTGATGTCGGGGGAGGTGGTAACGGTGGACATGGTTGGTTCCTTTCGTTGGCGGCGGTGCCCCCTGCACCGCTCGACATGTCCACGAACGGCGAGGGCAGATTCGACACCGAAGCCCAATAGAGAGCCCCGATAGACCCCAGCCTCGGCATCTGGGCCGGACGCGATGGTGGCGGAAACCTGATTCACCGCTTCATTAGCTAACCGCGGGGCTACCGCCAATCAAAGATGATTAGGGTGGCTCGAGTTGGCCCCACCAGGACGGGTCATAGCCACAAAGACTGTTCCGCCACCGCGGTCGCTCCATCGCGCGCCGGTACCGGCACACTTCCTAGCACGAGCCTTACCGGCACGCCAAGACAGCCGGGTGCTCATGATCGTGCCCGCGGCGGGGCGCCCTCGGTGGCCGTAACCCGCGGCCTTCAGCCCGCTAACGCCATTGGCCGTTCCGTTGTTGCTCAAGCCCCGGTCTATGGAACTCCGCACGTCCCCCACAACCCGGTGCACGGAATCCTGCGGGCCGAACGGCGGCGGCAAGGCCCCGGCGGCCGGCGCCCGCCGGGGGCAGTACAGCCGCGAGCGTGGACTGGGCCGGGTCGGGCGGCTGGGGCTGAGCCAAGGCTGGTGGCCTGCGCCTCGGTTAGGCAGTCGCCGGTGAGGTTCGATATCACCGGGATTGACGGCGGGCGGGCCTGGCGTCCCCGTATGTGCAGACGGTGAAGACGGCGTTGCGTGCGACGGCCGTGCAGATAGTGCATTCGTCGCGGCGAGAATCGCGGGATGTCGAGTATGTCGAGTCGGCGCATGACGACGCTGAGCTTGAGGTGCTGAAGGCGTCCACGCGTCAGCGCCTGACTGCCGGTGAGGGTGAGCTTGACCTCGGCCTGGCCGCTGCGGCGGCTGGCGGCCCCCTGCCGATCTAGTCGTCGCGGATGGGTCACCTGCTGGATGCCCTGGTGCACGTCTACCGAGTGCTGGGGTTCGGACGTGACCGGCGCAGATGAGGTGTTTCTTCAGCTGGTAATGGCCCGGATCATCGAGCCGGTGAGCAAGCTCGACAGCCTGCGGGTACTGGAGGAGGCCGGGCTGGCGCCGCAGAATCCGGCCGCGCCTAGTGCGCCCCTCAGGCAATCACCAGGACCGAACCAGCAAGTCAGCGACCTGTGGTCAAGATCAAGTCTAATTCGTGGCCGAAGTCAGGTCAGATCGGCCAACTCTGCGCGGACTACGAGCGAGCCTGTCACGTATCTGTTGTCGCGCCGAAGGAACACCTCTTTGTTTGCGGATCTGGGTGATCGCGGCCATGTAGATGGCGTGGTTGAGCCGGCGGTTGCCGCGCCGGGATAGCCGGCAGGTTTTCCGCTGACCGGAGGAGACCTTGACCGGGGCGGTGCCGTTCCAGGCGGCGAAGTGGTCCCGGCTGGGGAAGCGGGACACGTCGCGGACGGCGCCGATGACCGTGGCGGCGATCACCGGGCCGACCCCGAACAGCCCGGTCAAGCCGGTCCCGGCCGCCCGGACCGCCACTGTGAGCTTTCTTCTCGGTGTCGCGCATCTGCGCGTCGATGTCCCGCAGATCGGCCACGAACTGGGCGGCGAGCTCGCGGCTCGCCGCGGCGACCGCGTCCGCCGGGGTGATCGATCCCAGCAGCTGCGCGGCCTGGCCTGCGGTCAGCTGCTTGCCGACCCCGCCGGGCAGCAGCCGCACAGCACCGCGTGCAGCCGGCACACCAGCTGGGTCCGCAACCGGCCCAGGTCCCGGTGCCGTCCGGACCAGACTCCCAGCACCGCCGCGTGATCATCGGCTGCTGCCGCCCGGGCAGATCGCGAGCGCAGCGCCGCCACCGCCACCGACCGGGCATCGTTCGGGTCGTTCTTGTTCGCGTTACCGGCTGCCAGCAGCCGAACCGGGCACTGAGCCTGGGCTGGATGCCCGGCACCCGCTCCCCGGCGGTCAGCAGCTGCTGGGCCAGCAGGTACCCGGTCCCGTCCGCGCCCTCGATCGCCCAGGTCCGCTCCGGCCAGGGCACCGCCCACGCCAGCAGCCGCTCCGCCTGCGCCGCGCCGGCGCGCACCCGAAGCTCGCCCAGCGGCTCTTCCGCCGCGCTGATCGCCACCGCCGTATGCACCGAATATTTATATCTCTCCGCCGGCGGCCGCCATTGCCGTATCGAGCACAGATCAGCCCGTTCGGGGCGGCCCTCAGCGCTACCCGCTACCGGCGAAGTCGTGCGGCACCCCGCCGCGGTCATGGGACGCGGCCGTCCCGGTAGACGATCCGCTAACGGGCGCCGTCACGATCAGGTGGCGAGCGGCAAGAGCCGATCAAGCCCGCTGGCCAGCGTGGCGCAGGAAGACCGCGTCGGATGGAACTCTGTGCGCGGCTGGGTGAGCGCCGGGCTCGTCCGCACATGCCGCGAGCAGCACGGTCGCATGCTGCTCGCTGAGGCGGAGTCATGCGTAACCGCAGCACCCGGGGCCACGCGTGTGGCGATCGAGGCACCAGTCAGGAGATTGCGGCCTTCACCAGTTCGGCGACCTTCTTCTCCACCGCGGGGCCCCACTTCTGGAGCGCATACGACACCGGCCACATGTCGTCCTTGTCGAGATTCGCAGCGTCCTGGAACTCCAGGGTGGAATAGCGGAGGTTGAACTTGCCCGAGTTCTTGAACGCGACGACGATCTTACCGTCCGCGTTAGCGTAGGCGGGCATGCCGTACCAGGTCTTCGGCGACAGCTCGGGGGCGGTCGTGGTCACCGTCACGTGTACGCGCTCGGCGAGCGCACGGTCCTCTGATGTCATCTGCGCGATGCTGTCGAGGACCGCTTGCAGGCCCTCGGCCTTCTTGGCGCCCTTCTTGCCCTCCGCGCGCAGCTCGGCGGCACGCGCCTTCATCGCCGCACGCTCTTCGGCGCTGAAGCCGGCGGATTCGGCCTTGGCAGTACTCGCGGGCATTCTTGGGCTCCCCTCTTCTCGTGTAGGGCTCGATGTCCTCCCAGCCTTCTGTCGACAGGCTAGGCGCGACCACATGGTGGCACTTCTCGATTACCTGATCGGTTCGGGATCCTCCTCGCGGCTCCGCCTGGATGCGGCCCGGTGACGCCGCTGAGTGGAGGTCGCCGTGGCCGGCGAGCTGGTCAAGCCGTGGGCGACATGGGTTCGTGGCCCGATCAACGCGATCATGAGCTACCGGACACGCCCTGCCAGGCAAGCTCGGCGAAGCTGAACAGCCGCCGCGGGGTCACCCGCAGCCAGACGGCTGCCCAGTCCAGACTGCCGTCGCCATTGCGCAGCTCGGTGGTGCTCCGGACGTCCTCCGGAACGCTCGTCAGCATCTCGGCCGGGCCCTCGGTGAGCACCGCGGCGTGGGTATCATGCTCACCCTCGATGATGGACAGCGCCAACCACGGGTAGGCCCGGACGTTACCGAGCCGGACCGCGCCGCCGAGCGTGGGGAGCCAGAACGCCTCCGCGTATATGGAGAACAGCGTCGGTGCGGCGTGAGCACGGCCGTCGGGCCGGGTGGAGGACGCGAGCGCGTAGGTCCGGCGCGATAGGTACCCGGCCAGCTGGGGTCCGGTCATCCGCCGGTCCGGCGGGTACGCCGTGCGCACCGCCGGACCGGCCCGGCTGAAGGACACCTCCTGCAGTTGGCGCAGCCAGGCGGCCAGGACCGGATCGCCAGCACTCGCTGGAGGCTCTTCTCGGCGGCTACGTGGCATAGGGCTGGTCCTTTCCCCGGGCGTATCTGATGTCGCAGCTCGTCCGTCCGGGTCCCCGGAACGGACCGTGGTAGGGACGGGCAGGACTGGCGGTGGACGTTCATTGCGTGGGGTTGCTACTGCCTGCCGGTGCGCTCACGGTGTTTGCAGCCCGGCCAGCAGCAGGGGCGATGCTGGCCTGCCTCCAACTCTTCCTGGGTCCGGCGGATGCGGCGTTGTCGGGTCGTCTGCTGCTTCGCGTCCTGGACCCAGCAGATGAACTCGTTGCGGGCCAGAGGCGTGATGTCCGTCCAGGCATCGAGTGCCGTGGTGTTGGCAATCAGCGCCGTGCGCAAATCTGCGGGCAGCTTGTGCACTACCCCGCCGGGCACTCGCTGGCTGTCGGTGCCGGTGGTGCTCGTGGCGGACTGTTGCGTGGCCGTCATTGCTGATTCCTCCCCTCGGCGATCCCCAGTGATTGCCGTGGTGCAGTCGTGCTGCGCTGCTCGGCGCACAGCGGTGCGGCCTCCCAGGCGAATCCGTCCGGGTCGGTGAAGGACCCGGCATCGCTGGCGATCACGATCCGGTGCGAGCCACCGCCTTCTGGGCAGACGCCGAGGTCCTTGGCGGCCGCGCGGCGGCTGTAGAGTGCCAGGCTGATAGGCGAGGATGGGGTGTCGAACTGGACGTACTTGCGGCCGAAGCTCTTAGCGACGGCCAGCCCGTGATCGACGTAGAACAGCTTGCTCGCCTTGACGTCCGCGACCCCGAGCAGTAGCACGAACTCGTCGACGTTCCGGCTCGCCGGGCCGGTGTCCTTCTTCGTCGAGGTCGCGATCTTCCAAATCGCCCCGTCCGGGGCCTGGACGACACCGCCGTAGCCCCAGAAGCTCTTCGTGGCCGGCTTGAGCGGCGTGGCGCCGGCGTCGAGGGCGGTGCCGAGGAAGCTGTCGACGGTGCTCGGCCGAGACACCACCAGCGACAACGCGTACCCGCGGAAGCCGCTCGTCGGGGCCTGCGGCGCCCGGACCCGCACCCTGTCGCCCAGACCGAACGCGGCGTAAAAGGCCTCGGCGGCTTCAGGATCGGGCACGTCGAGGGTGACGGATTCGATGGAGATCATGACAGCTCCCTTCCGCGATTAGACTCTCGTCGACCTTCTGGTTCACTGCTACGACGGATCGCGACGGAGATTCATGACCGATGTCCCAACACGAGGACCTGTCCACGACCTTCGAGGGCAGCCGCGGCCGGCTGCGGGCGATCGCCTACCGGATGCTGGGCTCGCTGGCCGACGCCGACGACGCGGTGCAAGAAACCTGGCTGCGGCTGGCCCGCGCAGGCATCGATGAGGTGGCGAACCTCGACGGCTGGCTGACCACGGTGGTCTCCCGAATCTGCCTGGACATGCTGCGGTCCCGATCAGCACGCCGCGAGGAGCCGCTCGGCGAGCACCTGCCCTACCCCGTGGTCAGCAGCCTGGACGCGGCCGACCCCGAGCAGGAAGCCGAGCTCACCGACGCGGTCAGCATGGCGCTGCTCGTGGTGCTGGACACGCTGAGCCCCGTCGAGCGTCTCGCGTTCGTGCTCCACGACATGTTCGCGGTGCCCTTCGATGACATCGCCATCATCGTCGGCCGCTCGCCGAATACCGCCGCCCAACTCGCCAGCCGCGCCCGACACCGGGTCCGCGGCCAGGTCGCGACCACCGACACCAGCGTGGCCCGCCAGCGGGAGGTCGTCGAAGCCTGGATCGCCGCCGCCCGCAACGGCAACTTTGACGCCCTGCTCACCCTGCTCGACCCAGACGTCGTGGTCCGAATCGATCTCGGTGCCCTACCCACCGGCGGGCTACGCGAGGTCCGGGGCGCCGCCCACGCCGTCGCCCTGGCCACCAGCTACCGGCGCTTCGCCCAACACGCGCGACCCGCACTGGTCAGCGGATCCGCAGGGATCATCGTCACCGCCGACAACGGGCAACCCGCCTCGGTCATGGCGTTCACCTTCGCCGCAGGCACGATCACCGAGATCTACATCCTCGCCGACCGGTCCCGCTCACCCGGGCTCGGTTCGGCCTAGCGCCGGACACCAGCACAGGTCAGGCCCGATGACCGGCACGCTCCCAATTGGCCGTGTCAGTCGGCCGGGTCGTTCACGGCATGGCTGGCCGCCCATCCCGGCGCGGAGTAAGAGGCGACTCGCGAGAATACTGGCCGCCTGCAGGCGTGCCTTTCGTTTGACCTGTCTCTCGAGCTGCCGGCGCCGGCCTGGCCCACTCGTCTCTGGCTTGATCAGGAGCTTGTCCGCCCTCGCGGGCGTGGCCCCTCACAGTGCTGCCGCGAGGAGTGACGGTCATCCAGGCCGGCTGCTTTCTGAACGCATGTGAGGGCGCTGTGGCCTGGTGGTCCTGTCTGCGCGGCCAGCTGGGCCGGCAAGGACGGGGCCGGCTGGCGCTGGTGTCACGGGCGCGGCGGGCTTGACCCGCCGGATCTGGCGCGGTGGGCGAACAGCTGGCGATAGGCGCTGGCGTATACCGCGGCCGCTGCGCTGGGGGTGACTGCCGGGCGTAGGCCGGGGTCGGGGCGCTCACCGCGCAGGACGCGTGCCAGTGCCCCGGCGAGGGCGCGGGGGTCCTCGGGCGGGACCAGGACGCCGCGGCCGTCGCCCAGGGTGCGGGCCAGGCCGTCGACCTCGGTGCCGACGATCGGGACACCCAGGCCCAGGGCCAGCACGGCGCTTTGCGACCAGGACTCCTCCCGGGAGGGCACGACGTGCACGCTGGCCCCGGCGATGTAGCGGGCGCTCGTGGGACCATCCCGGCAGATGTATGACGGCGTCCAGCCGCGGGCGGCGATCAGCTGAGTCAGCGCGCCGCGCAGCGGGCCGTCACCGACCAGGTAGGCCGGCGGTGGCGCGGGCAGCAGGGCAAGGGCCTGAATGAGCACGTCAGGTGCCTTATCGCCACGGACCCGGCCGGCGAAGGTCAGCCGCGGCGCGGGGAGCCCGGGCGGTGGCCTGGCAGACAGGCCTGCTGCCCAGGATCCGGAAAATTCTCATCCGGCCTCCCGTCCCGGGACCATGGCCGCTCTTGTCGCGCAGCGCCTGAGGGCCGCCTTCCTGACGGCGGCACGAAGGCCCGGCCAGGGCCCACCATCTCCGGCCCGCGAACGAGTAACGCCCCACCGGCACGCCCGGAGCGGCCCACGCCCGGCACCTATCATGATCCATGGGCTCAGCGGCGCGCCACCGCGAACCGCTGCCCGCTCAGCCGGGCCAGGCCGGCCTTGCCCGGTGACGATCCGCGCTGGCGATACGGGCATCGGGCCGGGTCTGGCAGTCGCGGAACCACCCCCCATCGCGGGAAACCGCACGCTCGCCCCTACCCCAGTCAGTTCCGCACACGCATCGCCCGACGGCGACACCACGTCGTGCGAGCCGCTGATCTGGCTGCGGTAAGAATGAGTATCCGAAGCGACAGACTGTCCGAGCTGAGCCGACTCACTGGGCGGGCGCCGATCACCAGCAGGGCGCGCATAACGACCTTCCTTGCCTCAGTCGCTGGCCAGTTCGTCGGTGGCGGTTCGTCCGGCGTGTGCGGTCCGGCGGAGGAAGTCGGCGAACAGCTGGAGTTCGGCGTCGCCGTATTCGGCGCAGATCTGGTCCATTGAGGCGTTCATCCCTGAGTAAAGATGCAGCAGTTCGGAGTTGCGGTCGCGTAGCGCCCGGATGAGGACGGCGCGGCGGTCGGAGGCGCCACGGTCGCGGGTCACCCAGCCGCCGCGTTCGAGCCGGTCGATGATGCCGGTCATGGTGGCGGGATGAAGCCCGGCGCGTCGTGCGAGGGCGCTCGGGCTGAGCGGGCCGTGCCTGTTGATGAGATCTAGGCAGTCCAGGTCGACGTCCTTGAGCTCGACGCGCGCGCCGACGTGATGGTTGAGCAGGGACAGCTGGCTGCTCAGCTCGCGCAGCGACTCCTTGATTGCGGTACTCAGCCGCCGTCTGCGCCGTGACGAGTCTGCGCCGTCAGATGATATGGAATCCATATGATATGATCCTCGTGTCTTCTGGAATACAGATGAAACGATACCCCCGGATGGGGCACCCGTGCACAGGGAAGGGCTCGCCATGATCTTGGTCACCGGAGCGACGGGCAACGTCGGGCGCGAGGTGGTGACGCTGCTGCTGGAGAGCGGCGAGGAGATCGGGGCGGTCACCCGCGATCCGGCCTCCGCCGCGGTGCCTGCCGGCTACGCCACCGCCTTCCAGAACTGAACACAACCCTCGCCAGCCCGGGAGCGCCGGATGAAACTAACGATCTTCGCAGCGACCGGTGGCATCGGCCGGCAGATCCTCGAGCAGGCCGCCGGCGCGGGCCACGACGTCACCGCGGTCGTCCGCAACCCCCAGAAACTGCCTGGCGGCCTGGCCAGGCCGGTACGCGTCGTCACAGCCGACCTGGCGGCCCCGGACCCAGCAGCGCTCAAGTCCGTCGTCGAAGGAGCCGACGCAGTGCTCTCCGGCCTGGGCCCGCGATCGGACTCCGAGGCCGGAATCGCCACCCGGGGCACGCGGGCCATCGCCGCGGCGATGAAGGCAGCAGGCTCGCGGCGCATCGTCGTCGTCAGCGCCGCGCCGATCGGGACCGTGCCCTCACCCGCCAGGCCGAACCCACCCAAGCACGACCCGGGCGACGGGTTCTTCATGCAGCACTTGCTCAGCCCGCTGACCAAGGCGGCGCTCCGCAAGCACTACGCCGACCTCGCGCAGATGGAAGACATCCTCCGCGACAGCGACCTGGAGTGGACTGCCGTACGACCGCCACGGCTGACCGACAAGCCGCTGACCGGCACCTACCGGACGGCCCGAGGGCAAAACCTCCGGCGCGGCATCTTCATTTCACGCGCCGACGTCGCCCATTACATGCTTCGCGCACTCGAGCAGCCCGAGACGATCAGGCAAACCATCGGCATCGCCAGCTAACCGGAACGAGGAAATCACTGGAGTTCCCATGTTTTATCGCCTACGTCATTGTCACCATCGTGGTCATTGCGGCTAACGCCTTCTCAGGCATCGCCGCCATCGTCCACTTCAAGCCAATCCTCCCTGGCATGGCCAGGGCAGGCGTGCCGGAATCGTGGCTGACCTTCCCGATCGGCACCCTCAAGACAGCGGGCGGGCGGCCTGCTGCTCGGCCTCATTGGCGTGCCGCTAATCGGCACGGCGGCTGCCATCCGCCTCATCCTGTTCTTCGTCTGCGCCATCTACACCCACCTGCGCGCATTCGCCGGCCCTGCTGTACGGCCATCCCCAGGGGCGATGAAGGAGGGAGCCATCAGCCTGCTGCCTGGCGCCAGCGTGATCGGCGGCACGGCCGGCACCGCCTGGAATCAGGTCGCGCTGTGGCAGGTTCGCCGTGTGCGGTGGGCTGCGGGGGGCTATATATCGGGCATGGCGCAGCGGTGCGGGGCAGATGGTGCCGTTGACCCGCCTCCGGGGCGAGTCCTGATCGCGGGGGACTGGCACGGTAACCGGGAGTGGGCGCTCAGCGTGATCAATCGGGTACCTCAGCTGCTGGCGGGCGAGCGGACGCGGCTGATTCTTCATCTGGGGGACTTCGGGATCTGGCCGGGCGTCGAGGGCAAGCGTTACCTGAACTCTGTCAGCGCGGTCCTGGGGCTGGTGAAGGCGCAGCTGTGGTTTGCTGACGGGAATCACGAGGACTTCCCGCAGCTGGCCCAGATGGCGGGCGGCACGGCCGCGGACGGCCGGGTCGCGGTCCGGCCGGATGTCTATTACCTGCCGCGCGGTCACCGGTGGGAGTGGCATGGCCGCACCTGGCTGGCGTGCGGCGGCGGGGTCAGCCTGGACAAGGCGGCCCGCACTGAGGGTATCGACTGGTGGCCGCAGGAGGAGATCACCAGCGGGCAGGAAGCGGCCATGATCGCGGGCGGCCGCGCGGAGGTGATGGTGTGTCACGACTGCCCGTCCGGCGTGGGTCACGCCTTCCCGCGGCCGCCGTGCTGGTGGGCGCCGGCGGACCTGGCGCGCAACGACGGGCACCGTGAGCGGCTTCAGCGCATCGTTGATGCCGTGCGGCCAGCACATCTGATGCACGGTCACCTGCATCGCGCCTACCAGCGCACCTGCGACTTCGGTTACGGGCCCGTCCAGGTCACCGGGCTGGCCGCCGACGGGAGCCTGCGGAACTTCACGGTGCTGGACGTGGAGTCGATCACCTGGAAGCTGCGGCGCCGAAGCCTGCTGGATGTCCTCACCAGGCAGGCCTAGCTCTGTCCCGCCCCCGGCCCGGCAAGGCGGCCGCCAGCACCCAGAGCTAGCTGGGCAAGATCCGGCGCCCCTGTCGGGCAGGACCCAGGGAAGAGGGGAGTAACCGGCCGGGTGTCGCTGTCACTGCAGGTGCACCCGGCAGACGGATCTGGCCAGATTCCGCCGGCCGAGTCTCAGCGAGTCCCGGTAGACATCACCAAGCGGGCCGCCGCGATCTGAGAGGCTCGGTACCGATGTCCACCGATCCTGCTCCCTCAGGCTCCCGTGACAACCTGCCTGGCGTCGAGCGTCCTGCTCGCTTTGTCAGACGGCGTGGTGGCCATCTCTGTCACTCTGCTGGTCCTGCAGCTAAAGGTGCCGTCCGCCGCGCAGGTTGCCGCTCCGGACTCGGCCGCCGACCTCGCCGCGCAGCTCGGCAAGGGCGCCGGCCAGCTGGTCAGCTACGTGATCTCGTTCTACGTCATCGCCCAGTTCTGGCTGGTCCACCACAGGGTATTCCGCCGAGTCGCCGGACAGGGGGAAGGCCTGGTCTAGTGGAACTTCGCGTTCCTGTTCACCATCACCATCATGCTTTCACCAGCGACCTGCTCGGCAACTACTCCGCCAATCCGCTCGCCGTCGATATCTTCGCGCTCAACCTGCTGGCTGCCAGCCTGGCGACCCAGGCAACGCTCGTCTTCAGTCGCCGCGCGCATCTGCTGATCGCCGAGACCAGCGCGCAAGAAAGACAGGCCGCCCGGCTGCGCGTGGCGGCCAGCGTGTTCGTCATCGCCCTGTCCGTTGGCCTTGCGTGGGTGAACACCGGCGCCGCCAAGTACTGCTGGCTGCTGCTTGCGGTCGCGCCGCGGGCCGCGGATGGCTGGTCCGCCCGCCGGGCCAGTTCGCATGGCCGGCCGACGGTGCGGGCGGCTAAGCCAGGCACTCCCGGCTGGCTACCCAAGGCGCCCGGAGCGCGATGGGGCCATACCGCCAATAGCAGCGCCGTCCGCGCTGCGTACTCGACGGCACGGCAAATCAGCCGTCATCGCGGTCACTGGCGGGCAACTGAGCACATTAAGGGAAGGCGGTCCTGCTCTTGCAGTACTGCAGTAGTTACTGATTAAGTCATCCGTCGGCGGCCCTGATGGGCGGCACGGTCAGGCTGCTGCGCTACCTGGCCGGCGATACGGGGCGATACGGATAGACGCCGCCGGGCCGGCGACGCTAGCCGCGCATGCGTTGCCGTCCCCCTCCGGGGGCGTCAGAATGAGAGCGTGCCCGGCAAAGAGCGATTGGCGAGTATCGCAGTTCTTGCCTTCATGCTGGCGCTTTATCCCGCCGGGATCATCTTCTACGACTGGGTCGCCAGTGACTGGGGGAACCTTACGTGGCAGCTCGGCGGGTTCGCGTGCCTCCTGCTCGTGGCTACGCTCTGGCCCCGCTGGCGGGCCGCCAGAAAGCCGTCAGCCCGCAAGGAGACCGCGGATTAGCAGAGTGCCGCGGCGCCCGGCCGCCGCGGCCGCCCGATGACGTTCGGCGGCGTCTTCGCCAGAGCCGCCGAGAGGCAGGTGGGGCGGCCCGGTGACCAGATCGTGGATCCCGCTGATATCGTCATGGACCCGGCCTTCACTGTCGACGCCGCGGCCGAGGCAGTGTGGCCCTGGCTGCTGCAGCTCGGCAAGCGGGGTGGCGGCTGGTATCTGCCGCGCCGCGCCGAGCGGTTCCTGCCGCCGGCCCGGCGCGCCACCAGGTCCCTGCATCCCGGCTGGCTGCAGCCACGGCCCGGCGACGTCATCCCGGATTACGGCGGCCGCCACGAGACGTTCGAGGTAGCCGAGATCAGCCCGCCGGCGTCGCTGGTCTACCGGTCCCGCCGCGGGCGCTCCAGCGTGACCTGGTCGCCACGCTGGAGCCGGTGAGCACGGCGCCCGACCGGATCCGCGTGTTCCTGCGGCTGCGGATGGCCCCGGTGCGCCACCAGCTGCTCGCCCGCACCGCCGGCGAGCTGCTGGACCTGGTGACCATAGCGGGGAATGGCCGCGGGCCTGAAGGAGCGCCTGGCCGGGCCGAAGGCGCCGGCAGCTCCCCGGCGCAGACCGCGACGGTCGGCGTCACTGCCAGCGGCAAGCGCGCCATGATCAGCATGGTGCTGGCCCCCGCAGAGCTGACCGGCTTCCGGGCGCCCGCGCGCCCGCGGGCCGCCCGGAGCCGTGGTCAGCTTATTCTGAGCGCATTCAGAGGATCCGCATACCGAGCAGCCAGCCTGGGCTGGCAGATTCTGGCGCCATGAGCACTAGGTCGCCTGGCCTGGCCCAGCCGGGACCGGCCAGGCCAGCCCGCCGGCCGGGACCGGCGCCCGCCCGGCCGCTGCCGTCATCCCGCCGGGGACTGGTACAGGCCGCGCTGCTGCTCGCCGGCCTCGGCCTGGGCGTGACCACGGCGCTGGCCATCACCTCCCAGCCGCCCGGCCAGCTGGCCGCGGCGGGTGGCGTGGCCACCTTCGCCGGCAGCCTGTCCGGGCTGGTCGGGACGTACCTCGCCCTGATCATGGTGCTGCTGGTCAGCCGGATCCCGTTCGTCGAGCATGTCCTCGGGCAGGACGGACTGCTGCGCTGGCACCGGCGACTCGCGCCCTGGCCGATCAGCCTGCTGATCGCGCACGGGCTGCTCATCACGCTCGGCTATGCCCAGGCCGCCAGGACTGGCGCCTGGCGCGAGGCCGGCGTGCTGATCATGCAGTACCCCGACATGCTCACCGCCGTGGTCGCGCTCGGACTGATGTGCCTGGCCGGGGCGATCTCCATCCGCACCGTGCGGCGGCGGGTGCGCCGCGAGACCTGGTGGACGGTGCACCTGTATCTCTACCTGGCGCTGGCCATCTCGTTCGCGCACGTGATCGTGCTCGGCCCCGCGTTCGTCGGGCATCCGCTCACCGAGGCCGTCTGGTCGGCGGCCTGGCTGGCCACCGCCGGCCTGGTGCTCGTGCTACCGGTTCGGGCTGCCGGTGGTCCGCAGCCTGCGGCACAAGCTCCGGGTCACCGAGGTGCGCCCGGGAGGGCCCGGACGTCGTCTCGGTGATCCTCCGCGGCCGGGACCTGAACCGGCTGGCGGTCTCCGGCGGCCAGTTCATGCTGTGGCGCTTCCTCACACCGGACATGTGGTGGCAGGCGCACCCGTACTCGCTGTCGGCACTGCCCCAGCCGCCGTACCTGCGGCTGACCGTCAAGGCGGTCGGTGATCACTCCGCCGCGCTGGCCCAGCTGCGGCCCGGCACCCGGGTCGCCGCCGAGGGCCCTTACGGCGCGTTCACCCGGCATGCCCAGCAGCGGCCGCGGGCGCTGCTGATGGCGGCGGGCATCGGCGTCACCGCACTGCGGGCGCTGCTGGAAGACCTGCCACGCGGCTCCGCGCCCACGGTGATCCTTCGCGGCCGCCGCGCACGGGATCTGGTCCTGCTCGGCGAGGTCCGCGAGCTGGTCGCGCACCGGGGCGGCACGCTGCACGAGCTGACCGGCCTGCGGGACCAGTCCGGGCTGGACGGGCAGTCCCTGCGGCGGCTGGTTCCCGACCTGGACCAGCGCGACGTGTTCGTGTGCGGGCCCGAGGGCTTCGTTGCCGACGTGGTCGCCGCCGCGCGCAGCCTCGGCGTCCCGCGCGAGTCCATCCACCACGAGGCGTTCGCGCTGTAACCGCGGCGCAGCCAGGCCCGGCAGGTATACAGGGGCAATGAGGCATCTCGGGCCAGGAGACAGATCATGAAGCGGGCACCGGTGCTGGTCCTGGCCGGCACGATCGCCGGCCTCGCCGGGATGCTGTCGTTCCACAGCCGGGCCGCCTCGACCACGGCGCTGGCGGGCCAGTCCGGCACCTCCGGCCAGGCGGGGCAGCGCAGCAGCGCCCGCCCGGGCGGTCCTGGGGCCGCCCGGGCGCCCGCGGGCTCGGGCACGCGCAGGCACGCGACCAGAGCAGCCGCCGGTGTCCGTACTGCGACCGGCGCCCTTGAGCAGTACGGCTACGGCGAGCTGGCGGTCAGGGTCACCGCGGCAGGCAACCGCATCACCAGCGTGACCGTCCCGACCCTGCAGGCCGCCGAGTCGTACTCGCAGCAGCTCGCCAGCCAGGTGATCCCGACGCTGCGCTCGGAGGTACTGGCCGGGCAGACCGCGCACATCAACGGCGTGAGCGGCGCCACCTACACCAGCCAGGCCTATGCCATGTCGCTGCAGGCCGCCCTGGACAAGCTGCACCTCAGGTAAGCGAGGACTACAGATAGTTCCGCCCAGCGGCCGTATGCCGCTCATCAGCCACGCCGAGCCGGTCATGGGCACCGTGGTGTCCTTCACGGTGCGCGCCGGCCCCCGGCCAGATTCAGGCGGCCGGGCGCGCGCTCGAGACGGCCTGCCGGGTCCTGCACCAGGCCGATGCGACGTTCAGCACCTGGGACGCCCGCAGCCCGGTGAGCCGCCTGCGCCGCGGCGAAGTCGCGCTCAGCGAGCTGCCCCCGCAGGTGGCCGAGGTGCTGAGCCTGTGCGCGCGGGCACGGGATGCGTCCGGCGGCTGGTTCAACCCGTGGTCGATGCCCGGTGGCGTCGACCCGACCGGCCTGGTCAAGGGCTGGGCAGTGGAGCAGGCGGCGGCGGTGCTGCGGGGGGCGGGGGTGACGGCCGCGATGGTCAACGGCGGCGGCGACATCGCGGTGTTCGGGGCGCCGGAACCCGGGCGGTGGTGGCGGGCCGGCATTCAGCATCCGTGGCGCGCCGGGGCGCTGGCCTGCGGCTGGAGATCCGGGCGGCCGTGGCCACCTCCGGCAGTTACCAGCGCGGGTCGCACCTGCTCGACCCGTTCACCGGTGCGGCCGGCCCGGCTGGCCGCCTCGGCCACCGTCACCGGCCCGAGCCTGGCTTTCGCCGACGCCCTGGCCACGGCGCTGGCGGCCGGCGGCGATGCGGTGCTGCCCGTCATCGGCGGCCTGGACGGCTACGCCGCCTACCTGATCCGCCCTGACGGCAGCGAGACGCAGACTAGCGGCCTGCTGTTCGTCACCTGACCGGCACGGCTTACAGCCCGTGCAGGAACGCGCTGGCGATCGGCCCGGCGCTGCTGGCCCCGAAGCCGCCGCCCTCCACCAGCACGGCGAACGCGACGTCACCGCGGTACCCGATGAACCACCCGTGCGCCTGCGGTGCGGGCCCGGTGCCGTACTCGGCCGTCCCGGTCTTCCCGTACACGCCGGGGCCGAACCCCACCCCCGCCGCGGTGCCGCTGGTCACCACGGCGCGCATCATCGGCCGCAGCGTGGCCAGGATGCCCGGGCTGATCGGGTGCGGGCGGGCGGTCTGCCGCTGCGCGGGGCTGACCACCAGCTGCGGCGGCCGCCAGGTGCCGTTGTCGATAGCGGCAGCCACCCCGGCCTGGCTCAGCGGGTTGACGATGTCGGTGCCCTGGCCGAACGCGTCCGCCGCCAGGTCGACCGGCTGGCGCGGCGCCTGGAAGGCGGCCAGCGTGCCCGGGATGCCGAGGGCTGGCGTCGCATTGAAGCCGAACTCCCTGGCCATGGCCACGAGCGATGGCCCGGTCAGCCGCTGGGTGGCCAGTATGGCGAAGGTGGAGTTGCACGACACCGCGAACGCGGTCTGCAGGCTGGTGCCGCCGAGCTGCTCGTTGTTGTCGTTATGGAAAACCCGGCCGTCGATCGTCACCGTGGCCGGGCACTGCACCGGGCTGGACGGGCGCATCCCGCGGCGGGCCAGCGCGGAGGCGGTCACTACCTTGAACGTCGAGCCGGGCGGGAACTCGCCGAGCACGGCCCGGTCGAAGCCCCCGGGGCGCTCCACCACGGCCAGCACCCGGCCGGTGGAGGGCTGCAGCGCCACCATGTCGACGTACTTGGATGTCGCCGCGCCGGAGACCGCCGCGGACGCGGCTCGCTGGACTCGCATGTCGATGCTGGTCCGCACCGGCTGGCCGGCCACGGCGCCGAACCGTGCCGCGGTCGCGTCGACCCGGCGGCCGGGGCCCTCGATCCGGATGGTCAGCGAAGGCGGCCGGCCAGCTGGCGCTGGTCCGCCTGCTCGACCCCGCCCACTCCGATCGGGTCGCCCGCGTGGTACGGGGCGCCGAGCGCCTTGGCCTGCGCGGCCGTGGCAGGCGCCACGAGCGCCGGCAATCAGGGCCAGCGAGCCGGACTGCGCGATCGCCTCCGGCGAGCTGATGATGGTGCCGTCGGCGGCCAGCACCGGCGCCCGGGCCGGCCATGCGCCGCTGAGCACGAACCGCTGGCCGGACCGCAGCCCGGGGTAGATGACCGCCGGGCTCCACTGCACGTACCAGCGGCGGCTGCGCGTGACCAGCCGCAGCCGCCCGGTGTAGGTCCAGGTATGGCCGCTGGCCAGGCTCGCGGCGGCGGTGAACCGGGCCACGGCGGAGCTTCCGGTCGCCGAGACCGGGCCGAGGGTCAGCCGCAGCCGCCGCTGGCCGATCTGCCGGGCCGCGGCCGTCAGCGGCGCGGCCAGCCCGGCGCTCGGCACGCCTATGCTGAGCTGCGCCATCGCGCCGTACCGGCCGTGCTGCCAGTCCTGCAGGTACCTGGCCGCCGTCTGGCCCGGGCTGCCCTTGGTGCGCAGCAGCAGGTAACCGGCCCCGCCCGCGATCGCGGCCGCGAGCAGCACGCCGGCCGCCGCAATGGCGGCGACGGACCCCCGCCCCCGGCGGCGTCTGCTGCCATGGCGCATGGATCAGCCTTCCCGGTCGCCTCGGTGCGCCCACGATAGCCGGGGGTCAGGTCACTGCCGCGGCGATCGCGTAGAACGGGCTGTCCGCGCGGAACGAGTCGGCCAGGACCGTGAGCCCGGCCGCGGCCAGCGCGCCGGTAAGGTCATCGTGCCGGAACGGGCGGAAGTCGAGCACATGCCGCCGGTGGGTAACCGAGCCGTCGGCCTGCTCGAACAGCAGCACGATCTCGGCCCGGCAGGTATCGCCGAACCGCTCGGGGAGCGTCCAGATGTAGAGCGAGACGCAGCGCGTCCCGTTTCGCTCCCGCACCTGCCCGGCCGGGACGATCCGGGGCCGGCGGTCGTGCAGCAGCTCCCAGTTGCGCGAGTCGACGACCACGATCCCGCCCGGGCGCAGCACCTGGCGGATGCCCGCCAGCGCCGCCGCCCGGCCCGCGGCGCCGTCCGCGTGCACGATCGCGTTGCCGAGGCAGACGGCCAGGTCGAACGGCCCGGGTGCCCGCCGCGGCAGGTCCGGCCAGCGCGCACGGCGGATAGTGAGGCGAAGGCCGCGCTCGGCGGCCCGGCGGCGGGCCTGCGCGACCATGGCCGCGCTCGCGTCCGTGGCCGTGACGGCGAAGCCGCGATCCGCCAGCGCCGCCGCATCCGCGCCGATCCCGCATGCGCAGTCCAGGATGGCGGCGCCGGGCCGCAGCGCCCCGACCGCTTCTTCCAGCAGTTCGCGGCTGCCCGGCGAGGTGGCTCCGAACCGGCCCTGGCGGCCGACGACCTCGTCGCCGAACAGCCACTCGTAGTCGCGCGCCAGGTCGCCGTACTCCTCGTCCATGCCCCAGCCTCGCATGCCGCCGGAGCCAGCCGGGGATGGCGGCCAGGACGTCCCGGCCCGGCACTCGGCGGCCAGGGCGGCCGTGATCGCTGCGCGCGCCCGCACGGGATTTGCGATTATGGACCTAACCGGCCGCAACCGGCATCGTCGTCCGAGCGGCCCGATCCGGAGGCAGGGACTCGATCATGATCTTCATCGTCGTCAAGTGGACCATCCGGCCCGAACGCAGCGGCGAATGGCTGTCGCTCGTCGACGAGTTCACCCAGGCAACCCGGAGCGAGCCCGGCAACCTATTCTTCGAGTGGTCCAAGAGCGTCGACGACCCGGACCAGTTCGTGCTGGTCGAGGGCTTCCGCGACGACGCGGGCGCGGCGCACGTGAACTCCGACCACTTCAGGAAGGCCATCTCCTGGATGCCGGAGGTGGTGGCGCGCAAGCCCGAGATCATCAACGTGAACGTGCCGGGCGACAGCTGGTCGGAGATGGGGGAAATCACCCCGGCGCGCGCCTAGCGGCGGGTCCGGCCGCCGCTCCGGCGGGGACCGGCGGCCCGCGCCGGTCAGAGGGCGGCCAGCTCGCGGTCAGGTCGTCGAGGCCGAGCGAGCCCTGCGACAGCGCCGCCATGTGCCAGGCCTTGAGGTCGAAGGCGCTCGCCGCGGCGCGGCCCGGGCCGCCTCGCGGCCGGCCAGCCAGGCCCGCTCGCCGAGCTTGTAGCTGATCGCCTGGCCCGGGCGCGCCGAGGTAGCGGACCAGCTCGCTGTCGAGGAACGGCCGGTCGCGGCCGCTGTGCGCGCCGAAGAAGGCGCGGGCGAGCTCCGGCGTCCAGGGCTGGCCGCGGCGCGAGCGGGGTCGAGTCGGCGGGGATCGGCAGCTGCAGGTGCATGCCGATGTCGACGACGACCCGGACGGCGCGCATCATGCTGCGCGTCCAGGTAGCCGAGCCGGGCGCCGGGCGTCGGTCAGGTAGCCGAGCTCGTCCATCAGCCGCTCGGCGTACAGCGCCCAGCCCTCCACGTTCGCGCTGACCCCGCCGAGCGAGGTCTGGTACGGCCGACAGCTGCCGGGCGACGTAGCCCCACTGCGCCAGCTGCAGGTGGTGGCCGGGCACGCCCTCGTGGTACCAGGTGCGAGACCAGGTCCCACAGCGGGAAGCTGGTCGCGGCCCAGCGTCGGCAGCCAGGTGCGGCCGGGCCGGGAGAAGTCCTGCGACGGGCCGGGTGTAGTACGGGCGCGGCGGCGCTGCCGGGCGGGGCGATCATCGCCTCGACGCGCGCGCACCGGCTCGGCGAGGTCGAAGTGGGTGCCGTCGAGGGCGTCCATCGCCTCGTCCATCATCGCGCTGCAGCCGCTGCCGGACTGCGTCGACGCCGTCGACGGCCGTGGCCGTGCTCGTCCAGCCAGCGCATGGCCTCCAGCGGCGGTGGCGCCGGGCAGGACCTTCTCGGCCTCGGCGCGCATCTGCTCGGCCAGGATCCGCTGGTACTCCGCCCAGCCCCAGGCGTAGGCCTCGGCCGCGGTCCGAGGTCCGGCGCCGGTCCAGCGGCGGGCGCCGAGCGCGTAGCGCTCCGCGGCCGACGGCGTCCGGGCGTGCCCTCGGCCGCGGCGGGTAGTCGCGCGGCCAGGCAGTCGCGCAGCTCGGCCGACGGCCGCCGTCGGCCGCGGCGGCGGCCGCGTCCAGCTCGGCGCGCAGCGCCGGGCGGCCCTCGGCGGCCGCCGCGAAGTCGGCGAACAAGCCGGCCCCGCCGCGGCCGGCCCACTCGCCGAGCTGGCCGGCGACGGTGCGCGACCTGGCGCGGCGCGGCGAGCAGGCCGCGCGCTCGGCGCCCTCGGCCAGCGAGTCGCGGTAGCCGCGGTAGGCCTGCGGCACCCGGGCCATCCGCCGGGCGATCGACCGCCCAGTCCTCCTCGGTGGCGGCCGGCATGAGCGAGAAGACGCCGCGGACGTGTGCACCGGGCTGAAGATGTTCGACACCGCGCGCAGGTGCTCTCCGGCGTCGTGCACGGCCAGCTCGGCGCTGCAGCCGCTCGCGCAGCAGCCGGGCGCAGCGCCGCTCGTCGCCGCCCGGCTGGCCGCCCGCCTCGGTGCCGCCGGCCTCGGCTGCTCCAGCTGGGCCAGGGTGGCGCGGGCGAGATCATCGCTGCGCCTGCTGGCCGGCCGGGGACAGGTCGGGCAGCCGGTCCTCGCCGGGCCGGAGGCCGAGGGTGGTGGCCAGCAACGGGTTGAGCTCGGCCAGGGCGGCGACGTAGGCGTCGGCGACGTCGCGCACGCGCCGCTGCCCGTCCGGGGGCGTGATGTCGGTCATGCCCCCAGTCTGCCGGGGCCGGGCTCAGCGCCGGGCGGCGAACTCCGGAACCAGCAGCTCGCCGATCTGGACCGCGTTCAGGGCCGCTCCCTTGCGCAGGTTGTCACCGCAGACGAACAGCTCCAGCGCCCGCGGGTCGTCCAGGTTCTGCCGGATCCGGCCGACCCAGGTGGGGTCGGTGCCGACCACGTCCGCCGGGGTCGGGTACTCGCCCCGCTCCGGATCGTCGGCCACCACCACCCCCGGCGCGGCGCGCAGCACCTCCCGCGCAGCCGACCGGCTGACCTCGCGCTCGAACACCGCGTGCAGCGCCACGCAGTGGCCGGTGATCACCGGGACCCGGGCGCAGGTCGCGGACACCCGCAGCTGCGGCATGCCGAGGATCTTGCGCGTCTCGTCCCTGATCTTCAGCTCTTCCGACGACCAGCCCGCGTCCCGCGGCGACCCGGCCCACGGGATGACGTTCAGCGCCAGCGGCGCCGGGAACGGCCCGAAGTCGCCGACCGCGCCGCGCAGGTCACCGGCCCGCTGGCCGACGGTCCGGTTGCCCGCGACCTTGCCCAGCTGGTCGTACAGCGAGTCGGTCCCGGCCTGGCCCGCCCCGGACGCGGCCTGGTAGGACGCGGCGGTCATCTCGCGCAGCCCGAACCCCCGGTGCAGCGCGGCCATCACGACGATCAGCGACAGCGTGGTGCAGTTGGGCACCGCGATGATCCCGCGCGGGCGCTGCGCCGCAGCGTCCGGGTTGACCTCGGGCACGACCAGCGGGACGTCGGGGTCGAGCCGGAACGCGCCCGATTTGTCGATGACGACGGCTCCGCGCTGCGCGGCGACTGGAGCCCACCGGGCGCTCACCTCGTCGGGCACGTCGAACATGGCCAGGTCGACCCCGTCGAAGACCTCGGGCGCCAGTTCGGCGACCATGACATCGTCGCCCCGGACCGGCAGCATCCGGCCCGCCGACCGGGCCGAGGCGGCCAGCCTGATCTCGCCCCACACATCCGCCCGGGCCGACACGATCGAGCGCAGCACGGTGCCCACCGCGCCGGTCGCGCCGACGATCGCCAGCACCGGGCGCCCGGCACGCCCGGCCGCCATCGCGCCGCCCGCCTGCGCGCCGCCCGCGGAGCCGCCGCTCACCGGCCTGTCCCGCCGTACACCACGGCCTCGCCGGTACCCGCGCCGAGGTCGAAGGCCTGATGCGCGGCGCCCACCGCCACCGCGACGTCATTCTCGTCCACCACGACGGAGATCCGGATCTCGGAAGTGGAGATCATCTCGATGTTCACGCCCGCCTCGGCCAGCGCGCCGAAGAACGTGGCGCTGACCCCCGGGTGCGAGCGCATCCCGGCCCCGATCACCGAGACCTTGCCGATCCGGTCGTCGTAGGTGATCGAATCAAAGCCGACCTCGTCCTGCAGCGCCCGCAGCACCGTCACCGCGCGGTGGCCGTCCTCGCGCGGCAGCGTGAACGAGATGTCGGTGCGCCCGGTAGCGGCCACCGAGGTGTTCTGCACGATCATGTCGATGTTGATCGCGGCGGCGGCGATCGCGCGGAACAGCCGCGCCGCCTCGCCGACCTTGTCAGGCACGCCGACAATGGTGATCTTGGCCTCGCTCCGGTCGTGCGCGACGCCGGAAATGATCGCCTGCTCCACCTGTGCCTGCTCCTTTCCCGCGGCACCGGTCACCCAGGTGCCGCCCCGGTTGCTGAACGACGACCGCACGTGAATGGGGATCTTGTACCGTCGCGCGTACTCCACGCAGCGCAGCATCAGCACCTTGGCGCCGCAGGCGGCCATCTCCAGCATCTCCTCGTACGAGATGCGCGGGATGCGCCGGGCGGTTGGCACAATGCGCGGGTCGGCGGTGAACACGCCGTCCACGTCGGTGTAGATCTCGCACGTGTCAGCCCCGAGCGCCGCGGCGAGGGCCACGGCCGTGGTGTCCGACCCGCCGCGGCCGAGGGTGGTGATGTCCTTGCTGGTCTGCGATACGCCCTGGAAGCCGGCCACGATCGGGATCGCCCCGTCGGCCAGCGCGTCGGCGATCCGGCCGGGCGTGACGTCGATTATGCGGGCCTTGCCGTGCGAGGAGTCGGTGATCACGCCCGCCTGCGAGCCGGTGAACGACCTCGCCTGCAGGCCGAGGTTGGCGATAGCCATCGCCAGCAGGGCCATCGAGATCCGCTCCCCTGCGGTGAGCAGCATGTCCAGCTCGCGGCCGGGCGGCAGCGGGCTGACCTGGTTGGCCAGGTCCGTCAGCTCGTCGGTGGTGTCGCCCATGGCGGAGACCACCACCGCCACCGAATCGCCAGTCTTGCGCGCGGCCGCGATGCGCTGAGCGACGCGCTTGATGCCGTCGGCGTCGGCTACTGAGGATCCGCCGTATTTCTGGACGATAAGAGCCACAGCGGACCGCTCCTGTAACGCTGGCGTGCGTGCAGACGCCCCCGAGTGTACCGACCGGCGGGGGGCCCCCGGCCCCGCGAAAGAGCCGTCTGCGAAGGTGCGCGGTGCCCGAGCGGGCAGCACTGCCGTCAGCTGGCCGCGGGATCCTCGGCCACATCCAGGCGGGCGTGCGCGACGACGGAGTTGAGCGCGCGCAGCGCGGCGCCCCCGTGGGTGCCCCAGTGGTTGACGCAGGAGTACTGCCACCACCACAGCGCCTCAGCGGCCCGGCCGGCCTCGTAGTGCTTGAGCCCGTGAATGAGGTCGGCGGCGATGGCGGACAGGTCGTCGGAGAGCCGGAACGGGCTCGCCTCGGTGTCGGTATAGGGATCGAACAGCTCGGCGTACTCGTCGCAGGTCGCCAGCCGCTCGGCCAGGCCGGTCCGCAGCGCGTCCAGGTCGGGATCGTCCCCGACATCGGGCTCGGTGTTGGTCGTGGGGATCACGTCCGCGCTGGCGCCGAGCTGGGCTCCGGCCAGCATCACCTGGGCCACCTCCAGTAGCAGCAGCGACACCATCGCCTCGCCGGCCTCGCCGCGGGCCAGCGCGCTGAGGCCGTCCAGGTAATCGCGTGCCTGCCGGGCGATCCTGTCGGCCAGCGGCCGCCACTGTCCGGTCTGGCCGCGGGTTCCGGCCTCGGCATTAGACATCCAGCAGCCTCCGTCCTTCGAATGCCCGCCCGAGCGTCACTTCGTCGGCGTACTCGAGCTCGCCGCCCACCGGCAGGCCGCTGGCCGGCCGGGTCACCCGCAGGCCGAGCGGCTTGATCAGCCGGGCCAGGTAGGTAGCGGTCGCCTCGCCCTCGAGGTTGGGGTCGGTGGCCAGGATCAGCTCGGTCACGGTGCCGTCAGCGAGCCGGGTCATCAGCTCCTTGATCCGCAGCTCGTCCGGGCCGATCCCGTCGATCGGGCTGATCGCGCCGCCCAGGACATGGTAACGACCGCGGAACTCGCGGATCTTCTCGATCGCGGCGATGTCCTTGGGCTCCTCGACCACGCACAAGACCGACGGATCGCGGCGCGGGTCCCGGCAGATCCGGCACTCGTCTTCCTCGGCGACGTTCCCGCACGTGCGGCAGAACTTGACCCGCTCCATCACCTCGGTGAGCGCGGCGGCAAGCCTGCTCACATCCGCCGGGTCGGCGGCCAGCAGGTGGAAGGCGATGCGCTGGGCACCCTTGGGCCCTACGCCTGGCAGCAGGCCCAGCTCGTCGATGAGGTTCTGGATGACTCCCTCGTACACCTCAGGTCCCGCCCGCGGGGCCGGAGGTCCCGCCCGGATGGCCGTGCTGGTCGCCGGGGTCCTCGGCGCCGGGGTCCTCGGCGCCGTAATCCTCGTCATCGTAGTTCTCGTCGCCGACCGGGCCGCCGAACAGGCCCGGCAGCCCCGGCATGCCCGGGATTCCCGGCAGCCCGGGGGCGCCCGGCGCGGCAGGCCCGGGCCCGAACCCGGCGGCCAGCGGGCCCATCATCTCCTGCTGCAGCTGCTCGGCGGCGGTATAGGCGTCCCGGCAGGCGGCGAGCACCAGGTCGGCGATCGTCTGGGCCGACTCCTGGACGTCGGCGGGGTCAATGGCCGCGGCGGCGATTCTCAGGTCCACCAGCTCGCCCTGCCCGTTGACTACGGCGGTCACCAGTCCGCCGCCGGCGGTTCCCTCGACGGTGGCCTCCGCCAGCTCCTGCTGAGCGGACATGAGCTGATTCTGCATCTGGGCTGCCGCCGCGAAGAGCTGCTGCATGTCCAGCTGGCCGCCAGGGTCCACGCTGATCCCTCACTTTGTCGGTTCGCCGTCGGCGTCGAGGTCAGTGCACCTCGGAGTCGAGCTTATGGCCTGACGGCGGCAGCGGCATCCGCGCGCGCCCGTGGCGCGCGCGGGGCCGGCCGGCTGCCGCGCCTGGTCTGCCCGTGCCGGGCGGTTAGGGGCCGCCGAGCTCCTCGATCATCCGGCCGCCCAGCTCGCGCTCGACCAGGTCGGTCCCCGACAGCGGGGCAGGGCCGCCAGCCTCGAGCTCGTCGGGCTGCACATCCCAGGCTCCGGCCGGGCCGGCGGCCTGAACGAGCGGCCGCGGCGCGGACGGGCGGGCGGCGGCCCGGGCCGCCGCCCGCCCCGGGGACTCCCGCGTGGCCGGGCCGCCGCCTGTCCGCGCCCCGCTCGCTGCCCGGCCTGGTGCCCCGCCGCCGGCGGCCGCCGGTCCGGCCGACAAGGCCGGACCGGGGTCGTCCCGGCCGGGATCCGGCTGGCCAGCCCGTGGCTGGGCCGGGGGGCGGACCGCCTGGGGCGGGGCCGTCCGGGGCGGAGCCGGGCGCTGGTCTGCGCCGCTGGCGGCGCCGGATCCGCCGCTGCCCGGTCCGCTCCTGGCCGGGCCGGGACCGGCGCCCCCCGGGCCGGGTATACCAGGGCCGGCCCCCCCGGGCCGGATCCGCCCGGCTGGTCATGACCGGAGGGCGCGGGGTGGCGCGGACCGGTGCCTGCCTGCCCGGGCGGGGCCCCGAAGATCGCCTTGATCTGCGGGGTGATGCCGAACATGGCCTGGAGCACGCCGGCCAGGTCGCGGTCATAGCCGCTCGCCGCGAACCCCCTGGCCTCGCCCGCCTGGCCGAAGTTCAGCGTCAGGACATTCTCGGCCAGACCGCCGATGGTCGCGTTGCTGAGCAGGATCCAGGCCACCTTGCGCTGCTGGCGCACGGCGGCCAGCACGTCAGCCCAGCGGTTCCGGATCGTCTCGGCGCTGACGATGGCGCTTCCGCCGCCGGCCGGCGCCGGCGTCCCGGTGCCCGGGACCTGGCTCCCGGCGGCTGCTGCAGGGGTTCCGGCCGCCGCTGTCTCAACGCGGCCTGTGGCGGGCTCGCGGCGTGCGGAAGGGGCGCGGCCCGGCGCGGGCGGGTTGCCGGCCGGCCGCTCGGCGGGCCGGGGCAGCGAAGTGGGCGGCGCCGTCTGCGGGGGCGCCCCGGACGGCGCGGTCACAGGATCGGCGCCGCGGCCAGCGCTGGGTCCGGGCTCCGCGGCACCCGCCGTCCCGGCCGCGGCGGGAGCCGGGCCCCCGGCCTCCAGCCGGTGCTCCAGCCGCTCCAGCCGCGCCAGCAGGTCCCGCTCCCTGCTGCCGGGAGCGGGCAGCAGCACCTGCGCGCACATGAGCTCCAGCTGGAGCCGCGGTGAGGTCGCGCCGCGCATCTCCACCAGCCCGGCACTGATCGTCTCGGCCGCGCTGACCAGCTGCTGCTGCCCCATGGCGGCGGCCTGCTCGCTCATCCGCGCCAGCCGGTCCGGCGGGGCGTCCAGCAGCCCCGACGCCGCCGCATCCGGCACCGCGGCGAATACGATCAGGTCCCGCAGCCGGTCCAGCAGGTCGGCAGCGAACCGGCGGGGATCATGACCGCCCTCGACCACCCGGTCGATGGCCTGGAACACCGCGGCGCCGTCGGCGGCCGCGAACGCGCTGGTCACCTCGTCCAGCAGGCTGTCGTCGGTGTAGCCGAGCAGCGCGACGGCCCGGTCGTAGCGCAGCCCGGAGTCGTCCGACCCGGCGATCAGCTGGTCCAGCACCGACAGCGAGTCGCGCACCGAGCCGGCCCCGGCCCGGATCACCACCGGCAGCACGGCGGGCTCGTAGCTGATCTTCTCGCGGGCGAGAATCTCCTCCAGCAGCTCTCGCAGTACGGCCGGCGGGACCAGCCGGAACGGATAATGGTGGGTGCGGGACCGGATGGTGGAGATCACCTTTTCCGGCTCGGTCGTGGCGAAGACGAACTTCAGGTGCGGCGGCGGCTCCTCGACCAGCTTGAGCAGGGCGTTGAAGCCCTCCCTGGTCACCATGTGGGCCTCGTCAATGATGTAGATCTTGAACCGGCCAGACACCGGGGCGTAGAACGCCCGCTCCCGCAGGTCCCGCGCGTCGTCCACGCCGCCGTGCGAGGCGGCATCGATCTCGATGACGTCGATGCTGCCCGGCCCAGCGGGCGCCAGGGCCACGCACGAGGCGCAGACGCCGCATGGGTCCGGGGTCGGCCCCTGCTCGCAGTTCAGCGACCGGGCCAGGATTCTGGCGCTTGAGGTCTTGCCGCAGCCGCGCGGCCCGCTGAACAGGTAAGCGTGGTTGACCCGACCGCTGCGCAGCGCCTGGCGCAGCGGCTCGGTCACGTGCTCCTGTCCCCTGACCTCGGCGAAGGTGGCCGGCCGGTATCTGCGGTACAGCGCGAGCGGCGCCGCCGCGCCGCCGGCGTCCGTGGGCTCTGCTGGGGGCCCGGGAAGCGGGCCGGGGCTGGGGACGTCGCCTGCCATGACCTCATCCTGCCAGGACACAACGGGCCCCTCGCACAGAAATACTTCCCTGGCGCAGGAAGACCCCTCGCACACCCGTCAGAGCCCGCGTACCCTTGCTGCCTTCCGGCCCTGGGGGGGTTAGCGAGATAAACGCCGTGCGAGGGGCTGGGCTCAGTCTAGCCATCCGCCTGACCCGCGAGACCCGGACTCTGCCCGGCCCGGCGGCAGGTAAGCGGCGGGGCAATCCCGCCGTGGCGGGCCGGTCCGAGTCGGCCCGCCCGCGGTATGTAGGTAGGCTGTCCGGCGGAGGATTCGCCTAGTGGCCTAGGGCGCACGCTTGGAAAGCGTGTTGGGGGCAACCCCTCAGGAGTTCGAATCTCCTATCCTCCGCCAAGCTGAGCTGCGACAACTCGCCTGCTGCCCGGATCGGCTTGATCGTCAGACCGACCAGTGGGCTCAAATTTGGGCTCATTTCGTTCTCCGCGGCTCCGCGGGCGGCATCTCCGCTGGTCTTGCCGTAGCTTGCGGCGGCCTCCCGTCGCCTCTGGTCAACGCTCGTCGGATCTGCTCGATTGCATCCAGTCCGCCGACAACTTCGGCCTTGTCGGCGTGGGCCAGTCCGAGCTCGGCCAGTCGTATGGCGGTTGTCAGCGAAGCGCGGTCGACGGTCACGGAGTCGTCTCCTTCACGTGCCTGCCAGATGAGGGCATCAACCTGCCGCGCAACCTCGAGGCGAATCGTGTCCGTGACGTGCTGGTAGCGGACGGCCATCTCCGTGCTCGACCAGCCCATCAGTGACATGACGGTTCGCGCCGGGACTCCAAGAATCAGAAGCACGGTGGCCGCGGTGTGCCGGGCGTCGTGCAACCTGGCATCGCGCAGCCTGGCCTCCTCAAGGAGTCGTTTCCACTCGTCGTAGTCGGTATTCGGATTGAGCGGCTGACCGACCGGGTCGGTGAAGATCCAGCCTTCGCCGTGCCAGAGCGGGCCGGCCTGCTCTTGTTCATGGCTTTGCTCAAGCTGATGTGAGCGCAGCAACGCAAGCAGCTGCGGCGGAAGGCCGATCGTGCGCCGGCCCGCCTTCGATTTGACCGGCCCAGCCGCCGGGCGGATGTTGGTCCGCTGCGGACAGACACCAGGCGCCCGGCCGCAGCTGCCGCCGCAGCCGTGGGCGTAGCGGGGGCGAAGCCGCGAACGCCGAATGCGCAGGATTCCGCCGTCAAGGTCAACGTCCTCCCACCGCAGTGTCAGGGCTTCGCCTTGCCGCAGGCCCAGCGCCAAGGCGACGGCCCACCGCGCGTGGTTGCGCCGTTCGCTTGCCACATCAAGCAGCCGCTTGACTTCCTCGACGCTGTAGGGCTTCACCTCTATCTCCGTCAGCTTCGGAGCGCGGGCCAGCAGTACAGGGTTGCGAGTCAGATACGAACGCCTGACGGCTTCATTGAGCCTCGCGCGAAGCGTGCGGTGCACGTGATGGACGCCTCCGGAGGAAAGTCCCTCCCGCTGGAGCTTCGCGTACAGTCGCTCGACATGCTCGGGGCTAAGCTTCTCTAGGCGATGAGCGCCAATGCCCGGGATTAGGTGGTTGCGGATGTCTACCTGATATCCGGCATGGGTGTTCTCCGCGACATGCGGGGGCGCGGCAATATTGGCGATCCAGTAGTCGAGCCACTGGGCGACTGTCCAGTGCTGCCCTGCCGGCCGGGCCGTTCCGGTGTCACGCTGCTTTTCCAGCTCCCGGACTTTCCTGGCCACCACTGCCCGGGTAGTGCCGCGGACATGACGCCGGTCAGTCCGTCCGTTGTCCCATACGCCCATGGTGACCCGGCCGACCCAGCGCCGTCAATCCGCTCGCGGCGGTCACGACCACGCTCATGGATCCTGCAGCCTCCGCATTCCCGGCCACCGGCCGGGCCAAGATCAGTGATTTAACTGCAATGGTCTGAGCGGCTATTGATCATCGTCAGAATAAAAGAGCAGGACGACAGAATCGGGTACGACGACAGCGCACATAGCGGTCAAAGCACAGAAGGAGATTGGCGTCAGGTTGCATTCGCAAGAGAGTTTGTGTTCTGTTGATCAAAGGATGCGGCTAACCGGCTGTTCATGCCACAGAGCCGCCATTCATTCTGGACCCATCCGCTCGTGTAAGGACGAACGCCGGAGCGCATCGCCGCTGTCACGCCCAGCTCCTCTAGACAATAGCCCTGGCGGCCGAACATGATCTTCGGCGCGCTTTGGGCACGCTCAGCCGCATAGGGCTGCCATGAACCGCGCGCATCGCAGCCACCCCGGTTACGGGAGGCAGGAAGAGCCCGGTCTACACCAGGCGGTTCCGGGTGGCTTCTCGCTGGCAGGCGGCGGTAAGGGCGCGGGATTCGCGATCTGGACGGACGCGTCAGCCCTGGCGGTTTTCAAGACCCACCCGGAAACTCGTCTGACCTGCGCGGACGATTTTGCCAGTGCCAATCTGGGCATGTATTCGGCACGCTCAAGCTTGGCGGGGCTGCTTCACTAACATGCGGCCTTTGCGGTCTTCCTGCGGCAGCCATCGAGCCGGACCAAAAGGGGTCACGCAGTTAACGAGGCTGGGGCGCTGCTGGCGTGTGTGCTGGCTTTTAGTGTCTGGCCGCCGCCGCGGTCTCGGGCGCTCCCAGCCGGTCGGCCAGGTCCTTGCGGGAGCGGATCCCGATCTTGTCGTAGACGTGGCCCAGGTGGAATTCCACGGCCTTGACGCTGACGTACAGCTCCGCTGCGACCTCCCGGTTCGACCGGCCGGTGCAAACCAGGCGGGCCACGGCCAGCTCCGAGGCCGTCAGGTTCCAGGCCGGACGCTGCTCGGGCTTTATCTCGGCTCCGCAGAGCGCAAGCTCCCGTCCGCAGGCGGCCACATGCGGCTGGGCGCCGAGGGCCGCCATGTGATCGCGCGCCTGGCGGAGGCGCCGGACGGCGCGCTGCCGGTCACCGGCGCGGCGCAGCCGGCGGCCGTCGTCGCGTTCGAGCAGGGCAACCTGGAACGGCAGCGGCAGGTGCCGGGCCAGTTCCCAGGCGGCGGCGAAGTAGTTCCCGGCACTGTCCAGGTCGCCCTGGAGCACGGCCAGGTCACCGTGCAGGCGGTTCGCCGTCATGCTGGCCGAGGCTCGGCCGCAGGCCGGGATGGCCGCGTCAAGTTCCGCCAGGGCCGCCTGTGCGTCATCGAGGCGGCCCAGGCCGATCAGGGCCTCGGCCTCGGCCGGGCGCCAGTCGGCCACCCCGGCGAACTCGGCCCGGCCGAGCGCCCGGGCGGGTTCCGTGGCCGCGAGCACCGCCTCCAGGTCACCGCGGGCCAGCGCCAGCTCGCCGCCGGCCATGGCCGCGGTGGTCACCCCGGTTCCCGTCCCGAAGGCATGGGCAGCGGCCCGGGACGCCTCGACGTGGGCGCCGGCCCGCTGCCAGTCCCCGCGGGCGGCCGGGACCAGGGCGGCGTAGCCGTGCATGAAGGCGGAGTCCCAGGTCCGGTCCGAATCGCGGGCCAGCGAAACAGCCAGCTCGCAGTGCATGAGCGCGTCGTCCCAGGCGCCGAGACGGTACTCGGCGTCGCTGAGATAGACCAGGCAGTGGCCGGGGTGGTGCGAGCTCACCCCGGCCCGCAGCCGGTCCACGCCCACCGACAGGTCGCTCAGCGCGCCGGCCATGTCATCGGTGAACAGCCGGCACATCCCCCGCATGACCAGCCCGTCAGTAAACTCCAGCGGCACCTCGGCCGCGGCCGCAGCCAGGCCGTCCAGCCGGGCCAGCCCCTCCGCGCCGCGCCCGGCCAGGGTCAGACTCAGCGCTACCAGGATCTCGGCCTGCAGGCGGGCAGCCGGGTGCCCGGCGCTGGCGGCGACGGCCCGCTCACCCCAGGCCAGGGCTTCCCCGACCCGGCGCAACGTGCACAGGTAGGCGGCCAGCGAGGTGGCCGCAGCCGCTCCCACCAGCGGTTCGGTGACCGGATCATGGGCCTGCCAGGCTTCCAGCAGGTGGGCCTCCACGACCGACCCCCGGCCGCACAGCAGATCAAGATGGCCGCGCAGGGCGCTGCGCCGGGCGCTCGGCCCGAGCTGGGCAACCTGGGGCCACAAGGCCAGAGCCCCGGCTACGTCGGCGCTGTCCACCAGCGTCGCCACAGCGTCAAGCAGGCGGCGCTCTTGCCCGGCCCGGTCTGTGCTCGCCGCAGCCGCCTGGGCCAGCCACGCAGCGGCCTGGGCGGCCGTGCCCGCCGTCGCCGCCTGCCGGGCCGCCTCCTCCAGGTCACGAGCCAGGCTGTCGTCCGGCCCGACGGCGGCGGCTACCCGGTGGTGCAGGGCGGCGGGGCCGGGAACCAGCGTGGCAGCGACCTGGTGCAGCCGGTGGCGCCGGGCCGATCCGAGATCATCGCGGACGGCCGCATGGATCAGCGGGTGAGCGAAGGCGATCCCGGCGTCGGAGCCGGCTTGGTCCTCGGCCAGCAGTCCCGCGGCAGCCGCCTCATCGAGGGCGGCGAGCGGGTCGCCGAGTCCGGCCAGTGCGGCGGCCGTGGCCAGCGGGCACCGGCGGCCGAGGATCGCTGCCGCGGCGACCAGCTCCTGAGCTGGCTCAGAGAGGGCCCGCAGCCGGGCCAGGACCACTCCGGCCAGTTCCCGGGGCGCGGGAAGGTCATCGCCGGCCCGCGCCAGGCCATCGGGGCCTAGTTCTTCGAGCAGGGCCCGGCAGTGCAGTGCGTTGCCGCCGGTGTGGTCGAGCAGCTGGGCGACGGCACGGCCGGACAGCTCGCCGACGCCGAGCGTCCGGGCCAGGGCCGCCAGATCTTCGGCGCTCAGGCCACCCAGCCGCAGCCGGGTGACCCGGGGATCCCCTGCAGCGAAACGGCTCCATCCCTCGCCCAGGCGGCTCAGCGCACCCGGACGGGCCGACACCACCCCCAGCACCCGGTCCGCGTGCATACGCCGAAAGGCGAAAAGAAGGGCCCGGGCCGAAGGCTGATCGCTCCAGTGCAGGTCGTCGACCACCACCGCGACAACCCTGTCGCCGGCCTGAAGGTCGCCCAGGACTGTCACCAGCTGGGCACCGACGGCCGTCGCGTCGGCGTCTTTCCGCCGCGCCGCCCCGGCTTGCGCGGATCCTTCCGCGCCCGCCGGCCCGGCACCAGCCAGGAGCTGGTCGGCGACCCCCCAGGCCAGCAGCATCTCCGCCTCGTCGCCGCTGGCCCGCAGCGGGCAGATGCCGCGGTGCTCCAAGACAAAGCGCGAGAGCAGGCTGGACTTGCCGATCCCGGCCTCCCCCTCCACCATGACGAACCGGGGATGGCCGGCCCGCACGGCCTGCATCTCGGCGTCCAGCATCGCCAGCTCATCCGCGCGGCCGACAAAACCATCCACTTCAGCAGTGTGGGCACCTCCGGGTCCCCGGCGCAACACCACCCCCACGCCCGGCCGCAGCGTATAGAAATGCTGTCGGCCCGGGTGCCGGCCCACTCGCCTGACAGCGCGGCCGCCGCGAGTTAAGTCGGGGACTGCTGACGTTCCGCGGCGATGGGCCTTGGCCGCCGCCGGGCGCGGTTAGCCCGGCCGTTCCCCGGAGGGGGCGCCGGCGATGAAGTCCCGCACCCGGTTCCAGCGCGCCTGGTAACGCTCGTCGTAGCGATCTGCGGCGCGGGCGGCGCGCCGGGGCCTGCTGACGTAGCGGTGCGCCGCCCACCACGACCCCGGCTTGGCCAGCCGGACCGCGGCGGCGAGGGCCGCTCCGTGCGGCCGCTCGGCCACCAAGACGATGCCCGGCCAATGATGATCAGTATCCCGAAAACCTGATGATGTACGTGAGTGCCCGCAATCCGGACGTTACCCAGCCCGGCACGGCGGCCGCGTCCTGAGCGGATCACCCTGGTCACGGTCCTGGTGATCAGGAAGGTGACCAGGATGGCCAGGAACATCCACAGCATCGGCCGCAGCGAAGACCCGCCCGCACCGGCCGAGAACCCTGACGCGAGATCATGACCGGCGGAGCCAGCATCGACTCGCAGGACACCCTCCCGCATCTACTGCCTAGGGCCCGGATTCTACGCCGCGGAAGATCACGGCGGCCTGCACTGGCAGTCAGGGAGAACCCAGCATCCACGCCCGGCTGCTGTGTCCTGGCCAATATGGCGTTTCGCCTGGCCGGCCCTAACCGGACTGTGGTCACGCCCCTCCAGGGCCCGTGGCCCTGGAGGTGTTCCGGCCCCGGCCGCTGGACGCCGGGACCCTTCGCAGGGCTCGCGCCTGTCCCGGAAGCTGTGTCAGCCTGATCAGACCCGGGTCCGCAGACACGGCCGGCCCGGGAGATCTCGACCGCGGATACCCGGCCAGGTCGCGGGCCTGGCCGGGTATCCGCCTCGGTTGCGGGGGTTTCAGCTGGCGGGTATGGCGCCTGCCTGCTGCAGGGTCTGGTACACCGAGTCGGCCAGGTCGGGCAGGTCGTCGTGGGTGATGGTGCTGCTGTTGGCGGCGACGGCGATGAGCAGGCCGGTGCGGGGGAAGTAGTAGTGGAGGACGCGGGCGCCGAAGGCCTGGCCTTCGTAGAACCAGAAGTTCCCCGTCTGCCGGGAGTACTCCTGTCCGACGCCGAGCCCGTAGCCGCGCGGGTCGGCGGCGGTGGTGCGGCGGATCGGCTTGCCGGTGGCTATGGACACCAGGGACTCGAGCTGGTGCTGCTGGCGGGGGGGCAGGAGCTGGCCGGTGTAGAGGGCGCGGTCCCAGGTGGTCATGTCGGCCAGTGAGCTGACGATGCCGCCGGCGGCCTGGGCCCAGGTCAGGGCGAGGCGCGGCATGGCCTTGCCGATCAGTGCAGGCGGCGCGCCGGCGATGTCGAAGTACCCGGCGGGCATCCGGGCGGCGTCGGAGGCGGGGCAGGTGTAGGGCGCCAGGCAGGTGGTGCGCAGCCGCAGCGGGGTGATGATGCGCCTGGTGAGCTGGTCGGCGTAGGAGTCCCGAGTGACCTTCTGGATGATCATCTGGGCGAGGAGGTAATCGGTGTTGGTGTAGTGGTATCCGGCCGGGCCGAGGGGCAGCCCGGCGGCATAGGAGACTAGCCGGGCGGCGGTGAACCGGGTGCGCTGGTCCGCGGCGAAGGCAGCGATGAAGGCGGGCTGGTAGAGGTAGTCGGGGATGCGGCTGGTCATGTCGAGCAGCTGGCGGATGGTGATGTGGCGCCAGGCGGGGTACTGCGGCAGCCACCGGCCGATCTGGTCGCCGATGGACAGCTTGCCCTCGGCTTCGAGCTGCAGCAGGATCACCGAGGTGAAGGCCTTGGTGTTGCTGCCGATCTGCCACAGCGCGCTGGCCTTCACCGGCGGCCCGCCGTGGTAGCGGGTGGTCCCGGCGGCCAGGCCGATGGCCGGCCGGGAGCCGGGGAAGGTGACCCGCAGCGAGTCCGCGGAGATGTGCTCGGCCGTCCGCCGTGCGGTCAGGTAGCGGCTGAGGTCGCGGCGCAGCGCCGTGTCGAGCGTGACGGCGCTGTGGCGGCCGGGGGCGGCCGAGGCGCTGGCGGCGCCGGCTGATGCCAGCGCGGCCGTGGTGAGCAGGGCGCCGGTCGCCGCGGCGGCGGCCAGCTTGTTCCGGATTGGCTTCGGGCGGGCGGTGGTCATGTCAGCTCCCTGAAGTGGTGAGCCGCGGGGCGGCTGCGGTGTCCGGAGGCGTTGCCGGCGGTGTGGTCGTGGTACCGGACGTCGGGGCCGGCCGGGCCGCGGCTTGCCAGATCCGGGCTGCGAGCAGGGTCATCGCGGCGGCGAACGGCAGCATGAACAGCACGACTATCGGGCCGTAGGATCCCATGGCCTCGGCGAGTTCCAGCCCGACGGTGAACAAGACCGCGAGCCAGCGCGGCACGGCGCGGCTGCGCCACAGCGCGATCCCCATCAGTACCGGCGCGATGTACTCGCTGGCGATATAGACGTACTGGGCGGCCAGTGCCGGCCCGGATCCGAAGCTGGTCACCAGGAACCGGGCGGCCGCGAGCTGGGTGATGTGCGCTGACGCCGCCGCCGCGAGGTTGACCCCGACCAGCACGTTGAGCAGGGCCCCGGTGAACGCGCCCACGGCTCCCAGCAGCGCGGCCACGGTGGCGATCATCCAGCCCCGGCCGGTGACCAGCAAGGCGATCGCCCCATACGACACCGCCAGGCCGCCCAGCGCCAGGAGTGACAGCGACCCCGCCAGGTACAGCTGGGACGAATGGGACGCCGCGATGGGCAGCAGCCGCAACGCCACGGCCATGTTCGTGACTACCTGGTCGGTGCCCCGGGGGTCCAGCGCCTCGCAGCTGACATAGAGCACAGCGGTGATAGGGAGGAAGAGGGCCAGAATCCGCTGGCGCACCCGGACAGCCTTACTCACTGAACTCCCAGACTGGCTGAGGCGGCCGGGACGCGCACCCGCGCGGGCTCGCGGCCCGGAAGCCGGTGGAGCGTACGCAAGGGATTTCCTGTCGTGCATATTTGCCTCCTGGCCTTAGGGGCATCCGGTCCGGTTGCCGTGTGTCGATGGTCACCGATCCGGACGGCGGTGTCGCTAGGGGAGGCCCTGGGGTTCGGCCCTAGACTTTGCCGCCGCGCGGCTCCGGACCGGACCTGACGCTGCCAGCCGTATTTGCGGAATTCAGGCATCTGAGGTGCACACTTCGGGGGTGGAGTTCTTCGTCGGCCGCGCGGGGGAGCTGGCAGCGCTCGATGCCGAGATGCGGGCGGTGCGGACTGGCCAGCCCAGGGTTGTGCTGGTGGAGGGCGAGGCCGGGATCGGCAAGTCCAGCCTCCTGGCGCGGTTCACCTCAGCAAACCAGGACGCCTGCCTGCTGTGGGCGAGCGGCGAGGAATCGGAGCTGCTGCTGGCGTGGGGTGTCGTCGATCAGCTCCTGGCCGCCGCCCGTTCGGCGGGCGCAGGAAGTGCCCCGCAGGCCGTGGCGCGGCGGATGGACGCTGATCCGCTGGCGGTCGGCGCGCAGCTGGTCGCGGTCCTCGGCGACCTCCAGGCGGGTGACAGGGGCGTCGTGCTGGTGGTCGATGATCTGCACTGGAGTGATCAGCCTTCGGCCCGGGCCCTTCTGTTCGCCTTGCGGCGAATGCAGGCCGACCGGGTGCTGGGGCTGATAACGGCCCGGCCCGGCGAGCTGAGCCGTCTGGGTGAGGCATGGAGCCGTTTCGCGAGCGGAGATCCCCGGGCCACCCGGCTGCGGCTGGATGGGCTGGAGGCCGATGACCTTGTCGCGATGGCCCGGGCACTTGGTGTTGGCGAGCTCCCCAGCCGGACGGTGACCCGGCTGCTCGATCACACCGGGGGCAACTCGCTGCACTGCCGGGCATTGCTCGAAGAGCTGGGCCCGGGCGGCCTGGCCGGGCCGGCCAGGACCTGCCCGCTCCCCCGGCGCTGGCAGCTATCGTCGTGTCCCGCCTGAGGGCTCTGTCCGAGCCCGCGCAGGGGCTGGTCACGGCGGCTGCCGTGCTCGGCCGCAGCTGCCCGCTGCCCGCCGCCGCTGAGCTGGCCGGCCTGGCCGATCCGCTCAGCGCTCTTGATGAGGCCGCCGCCGCCGGGCTGCTGGCGGAGGACCCGGCTGCCCCGGGTGTCCACATCACCTTCGCGCACTCACTGGTCTATGCCGCCGTCAGAGACGACATCAGCCCGGGTGAGCGCCGCGGGCTGCACCGGGCTGCGGCCCTGCTGGTTCCCGGCCCCGCTGCCCTGGCGCACCGGGTGGCGGCCGCCGCCGGGCCCGATGAGAGCCTGGCCGCCGACCTGGAGGCGGCGGCGCTGGCCGCGGCCAAGGCGGGCGGGGCAGCGCAGGCGGCGGCGTGGCTGGCCCAGGCTTCGGCGGTCAGCGCCGCTCCCCCCGACCAGGAGCGCCGTCTGCTCGACGCGGTTGCCGAGCTGGTGGGCCGCAGCGACGTCGCCGGGGCGCTGGCCTTGTGGCCCGCCGTCGCCCAGTTCGGCCCTAGTGCCCGGCGCAGCGCCCTGCTCGGTCACCTCGACTTGCTGTGCGGGCGAGGGTCTGTCGCCGAGGCTCATCTGCTGGAAGCCTGGCAGGCCCACGACCCCGACACTGAGCCGCTGGTGGGAGCCGCCGCGGCCACCTCCCTGTCGGCCTATCTCTGCACCCTCCAGCGGGTGGAGGAGGCCGTTACCTGGGGCGAGCGGGCCATCAACGCCAGCGGTGACGATCCGCCTGCCCGCCTGTACGCCCTGATGCCGGTGGCCCTGGCCCTGGCCCTGGCCGGGCGCGGCCACGAAGCCCTGGCCCGGCTGGACGTCCTTCCCGCGGCCGCCGCCGAGGTACCGCTCGGGGCAACTGACGGCCTGGTCATCCGGGGGATGTGCCGCCTGTTCACCGATGACCCGGCCGGGGCCACGGCCGACCTGTCGGTGGCGGTGAGCCGCCTGCAGGCCGGGGCGAGCGTCCGTTATGCGGGCCAGAGCCTGTTCTACCTCACCGCCGCGGAGTACCGCCTCGGTGCCTGGGACGACGCCGTCCTGCACGGCGAGCTGGCCGTTTCCCTGGCTCATGACACCGACCGGGCCGGTGAATTCGCCTTCGCCCACGCCTACGCTGCCCTCGTCCCGGCGGCCCGCGGCGAGTGGCAGCTGGCCGCCGCCCACGTGGAGGCGGCGCGGGCAGCGGCCCGCACCGCGACGGCGACCGGAAAGACGGCCGCGGCGATGGCCGGCGCCGAGCTCGCCTTCGCCCGCGGTGATCTTGACGAAGTGCTGGCATGCACCGCCGTCGCGAGGGATCTTGCCCAGGTTGAGTTTCCCGGCGTAGCCGACTGGCGCGCGCTGGAACTCGGTGCGCTGACCGGTCTCGGGCGCCTGGACGACGCGGAGGCGGCCCTGGCCGAACTCGGCGCCATGCCCGCATCGGGGCTAGCCTCAGGCCGCATGGTGGCGGCCCGTCTTCGCGGCAACCTGGCCGTCGCCAGGGGCGACCTGGCCGGGGCGGAGGAGTCATTCGCGGTCGCCGGGCAGCTGGCCCAGGGCCGGACCCTGCCCTTCCAGATCGCCCTGCTGGAGCGTGATGATGGCCGCCGGCTGCGGCGAGCCGGTGATCGCCAGCGTGCCATCGCCCGCCTCCGGAAGGCCCGCGGCCGGCTGGCCGCCCTGGGTGCCCGGCCCTATCTTGCCGCCTGCGAGCGGGAGCTTGAGGCCTGCGGAGCCGAGATACAGCCCGGGGCCGAGCCGGCCCGGTGGAACCTGACGGCGACCGAGGCGGCCGTGGCCCGCCTGGTCGCCACGGGCCGGTCGAACCGGGAGGTAGCAGCCGAGCTGTTCGTCAGCGTCAAAGCCGTCGAATTCCACCTCGGGCACATCTTCGACAAGGTCGGGATCCGCTCCCGCCGGTCCCTGCCAGGACGCCTGACCGCGGAAGGCCCCGGAACCCTCGCAGCAGGAGCGGCGGGCAAAGCTTAGGGCCGGACCCTAGGACGCTCCCTAGCGACTTCGCGGCCTCGCCCGGTCACCATCGAGGCATGACTAAGCCCGTAGACCCCACGAAGTCCCGCTCCCCGACTCCTGCCCCGGCCACCAGCTATCTGAGCCGTCCTGAAGGCCGCATCGGCTATGACGTGGCCGGTGACGGCCCTCTGGTGATACTCGTGCCCGGCATGGGCGACCTGCGGGCCGCCTACCGGTTCCTGGCTCCAGCGCTGCGGGACGCGGGCTACCGGGTCGCCAGCACCGATCTGCGCGGCCACGGTGACAGCGACACCACGTTCGCCGCCTACGGCGACGAGGACACCGCCGGGGATATCATCGCGCTGATCACCGAACTGGGCGGCCCGGCGGTCGTCGTCGGCAACTCCATGGCGGCCGGGGCCGCAGTCCTGGCCGCGGCCCGGCGGCCCGAACTCGCCCGCGGCCTGGTGCTCGTCGGCCCGTTCGTCCGCGACGCCGCGGCGAGCCCGATGCGGCGCGTCTTGCTGCGCGCGGCCATGGCCCCGCCGTGGGCGGCACTGACCTGGAAGTCCTACCTGCCGAAGCTGTACGCCGGCCAGCGTCCCGCAGACTTCGGCGAATACCGCGACCAGGTCGTGGCGGCCCTTCGCCGCCCGGGATACGCCACGGCGTTCTCACGCACCACGCGCACCAGCCACGCGCCGGCCGCCGCGCGGCTGACCGACGTCGCAGCACCCGTACTGGTGGTGATGGGCGAGCAGGACCCCGACTTCCCTGACCCGCGGGCGGAAGCTGACTGGATCGCCCGCGCGCTGCGCGCGCGAGCCGTCATGGTGCCTGAGGCCGGGCACTATCCCCAGTCACAGCAGCCCGACATCACCGCGGGCGCGGTCCTGCGCTTCCTCGCGGCGCTGCACGGTGCTTAGGTCCCAGCCCGCCCCGGACAGCGGAACCGGGCAGCGCCGGGCGGAACTCCGGCCAGCCGGGCCGGCCGCGGAGCAGGCAGCAATGGCGAGCGGCTGCGCTGATCCCGCAGCCGGCATCGTTACCGGATGGCCGCGCCGCTGGCTCCGGACCGAAGCTGCGGTGCTGCTGGCCGGCTCGCTGATCGCCTATGCGGCCACCCGGCAGTCCTGGTGGCTGGTGCCGCTCACGATCTTGCTTCCTGACCTTCTCGCAGTGGGCTACCTGGCCGGCGCCCGCGCCGGGGCGCATTTGTACAACGCCGCGCACAGCACCGCCCTGCCGGCCGCGGTCGTGGCTCTCGGCTGGTGGCAGAGCAAGCCGCTGGTCGCGGCGCTCGGCCTGATCTGGATCGCCCATATCGGCATCGACCGGCTGCTCGGCTACGGCCTGAAATACGACGGTCACTTCCAGCACACCCATCTCGGCCACCTCGGCCAGCCCGGAGGCACCCGATGAGCTCATCGACAGGCCACGCGAAGCCCGCCCGGTCATCCATTTTCGACGCCTGGGGACGCCCCCTGTATCGCCGCCGCCAGCTGGTCCTGGCGAGAGCCCTGCTGTTCGCGGGCGTGTGGGGCACGGGGATCTTCGCCAAGGTGCAGACGGCCGGCGGGTTCGGCCCGCCCCGGCCGCTCCGCCGCCTCTACGTCCGTTACGGCATCCACGAAGACGACAGCCCCGAATCCGGGGCGCTGCTGCCTGCCCGCGAACCGGCCCAGGCGTGATCGAGCCCGGTGACCAGTCACAACACGCCGGAGGGCTCAATATGGCTATCTCCCGCGTCCTCCTCAGTGCAGGGCCGGTCGGTTGAGACCGGGCGGCCAGGACCCGGCGGGCTGGCCTTTTATGCTCCGCCGGTGCCGCTGGCCGCCGGGCCAGCCGGCCAGGTGATCTGGTCACGGCAGCTGACCGGCGCGGCTGCCCTTCCCGGTGCCGCAGAGAACCTGCTGATCCTCTACCATTCCAGGACTCTCGCCGGGCAGGACACCGCGGTGTCGGGAACGATATCGATCCCGCCTGGCCGGCCGCCCGCGGGCGGCTGGCCGGTGCTTAGCTGGGCGCACGGCACCACCGGTGTCGCCGACATCTGCGCTCCGTCCCGCGACGCGCCCGGCCATCCCGCCCACATCTACAACCAGCTCGCTGACGCGATGCTCAATCAGTGGGCCATGCGCGGCTGGGTCGTCACCAAGACCGACTACGAGGGCCTTGGCACCCCCGGCCCTCACCCGTACCTGGTGGGAGCCTCCGCGGCCCGCAGCACCGTTGACATCGTGCTCGCCGCCCGCCAGCTCCATCGGAGCATCGGCAGGCGCTGGGCCGTGCTGGGTCATTCCCAGGGCGGCCACGCCGCCCTGTTCACCGCCAGCCTGGCGCCAGCCTGGGCGCCAGACCTCGACCTGGCCGGGGCCGTGGCCCTGTCCCCGGCCGGGAGCGCCCACCACATGATCGCCGGGCTCCGGGATGTCCGCACGCCGGCCCCTTCGCTGGGCTTTCTGGCCCTGGTCCTGATCGGCGCGGCGGCCGCCGACCGCGCCGTGCGCCTGGACCAGATGCTCAGCCCGGCCGGCCTGCGCCTGCTGGCCAGGGCCGAGACGAGCGGCATCGACGACCTCATTGCCCCCGCCTCGCCGCCGCCACCGGCGGCCGCTGAAATGTTCCGGCCCGGCGCCGATTTCGGCCCGCTGCTGAAGGTCCTGGCGGCCAATGACCCCGCAGTGCTTCGGCTGCGCACACCGGTGCTGATCGTCCAGGGCGACGCGGATCCGATCGTGGCCCGCGGCAGCACCGACCACATCGTGCGCTCGCTGTACCCCAGCGGCGAATTGCTCAGCTACCACAGGTATCCCGGCCGTGGCCACTTCGACCTGATCGCGGCAGCACACACCAAGACCGCCCAGTGGATCGACACCCATCTGGCCGCGGGGTCAACGGCTGGCCGATGCCGAAGATGATCTTGAGCCCTCCCCGGTCACCACCGGAATGGACGCTTCCGGCACCTTGCCCGCCCACCGCGACATCGCCGTCTGACGCCGAGGACACAGTCGGCCACCAAGGGTCCGGCTGCTGCCCGCGCCGGGCCCGAACCGCGGCCTGCACCAAATCGCCGTCCTGCGCGCTTCGCCTGCTCTGCGCCCCGGCCCCAGCCGCGGGCCACGTCACCAGCGAACTCGACAGCCAATGCTCCGCGGACCTGGCGGTTCTCAAGACCGCTAACCCAACCGCCATCAGCTGCGGCAACGGCACGGTGGAGTGTGATCTAGGCACGCATCCGGCATGACCGAGCCCGGGAAGCCCTCCGGGCGTGCCAGCCGGGCCGAGGCCCGGCCACGAGCAGGCGCGGGAAACGCGATGTCATCGCGGAGGGGGATGCGTCAACCGGCGATAGGAACGAGCGCCGGGAGCCGGGCGGGGGTCGACGGGGCTACTGCCCGACGGCGGGGCGACAGCCAGCCCCGCCCTTCCGGCTGAGAAGCCTACGGGCGGGGCACTGCCGCCAGGTCGGCACGCCCCGCAGCCGCCGGTTGGCGGTCCTCGCCGTTACGCAGCCACGATGACCTGCACCGCGCGAGCTGAGACGGGCCGTCCTCCACGCGCCGGGCATCCTCTCACCGAGAAAACTCACCCTCAAGGGCGCTCCCTGCGGTCGCGTGCTCGGCACGACGCTGCGCGCCGCCCTTGACCGCGAGCTTCCCCGGCAAGACCTCGGCACCTATCAGGCGGACGGGGGTAGAGACGCGTCGAACTTGCCGCTGAATGCTGTGTGGGCCGCCTCACCAGCGGCCCACACAGCATTCAGCGACTACGGTGAGCATCGGGTTGTACCTGCCCGACCGGCGTTGCACCGCCGATCTTGCTTGAGACCTCGACTAGATCACCGGGAAGGTACACCCCATTTCCGGCCGATCCACAGGTTTCAAGCATTGCTCCCTTCGACCCGGTCGGGAGTGCTCCGGGCGACCGTAGGTTGCGGCGGGGTCGTTGCCATGGCCGCGCGCGCGGACCGTTCGCGGAGGAGGCTAACGGTGATCAGGGCGAGGTTGCCTGCTGCGGCAGCTCCGATCGTGGTGGTGACGATCGCGAACAGCCCGGATACCGCGGTGAACCCGAGCCAGCCGCCGAGCAGGGCGCCGGCGGCTGCGGCCAGGAGACCGAGTGACTTGGTGGCACGGTCCCAGTCGCGGTGAGTCCAGGCCAGGTAGAGGCCCAGCGCGATCGGCACGCTGATGGCGAGAATCCCGAGCAGTTCGCTGCTCAGGGACAGCGCGGGCCAGAGCGTCAGGACGACCAGTGCTGCTCCGAGCCAGCCGCCGAGCCCGAGCACGAGCAGGACGATGGTGCGGGTCGCGAAGCTGGTCGTGCGCCCTGCGGCACCGTGCTTGCGTACCCGGCGCGCTACCCAGAGCAGCCACAGGGCAGCCAGGAGAGCGAAGCCGATCATTGCCGCAAGGAGGTCCTTGGCAATCGCTGTCTGCGCTGTTTGCGTGGGCGATGTGGCGAAGCTGACCCGGTTCGGGGTGTAGCGGGACGTGTCGACCTGGCCGGTGGCGTAGAACTTGGTCAGCAGCTGCGTGCTGGCTTTCGGCTGGTAGTACCAGAAGTCCTCCGCGTGCCCGAGCCCGGACAGGATGACCTGGTGCCCGTTGGAGAGGTGCGGCAGCAGCTCCTTCGTGGCGTTCTGGGCCGGTGTCTCGAAGTCGAGCGGCCCGCCGATGAGCAGCGTCGGGACACTCGAGTTCTGCACGCTGGTGTACTGGTTCTCACCCGGGTTGGCCGGCCAGTCGGCAAGGCCTCCTGCCCCCCACAAGAACTTCGTGAAGGGATTGCCGATGATCGAGCCCCGGTCAGCGCCGGAGCTGAAATAGCGCTCGGCGGGATGGGCGTCGGCCAGCCCGATGCTGGCAAACTCGCCCCAGGTGAACGACTGGGGGAAGACGAGCCCGGCCACCGTCGATAGGAACCACAGGCCGCTCGGGTCGCCATGCGCGGCGGAGATCCACGAGTCGAGGGTCATCGGCCCGGACAGTGGCTGAACCGCCGCGGTCGTATCCGTGAGCCCATAGAACGTCCCGACCAGGGCGTTGCCCGGCTTGATCGGCAGGAAGTACCACCGGCTCGGCATGTGCGCCGCCGTGTGCCGCATGCTCGCGGCGAGGTTGCCGGTGCGGGCTCGGCAGGCAGGCTGCTGCGCGCACAGCGCCGAGTAACGCTCGATCCCCTGATCGATCTCGGCCCCGTTGTACAGGAAGTTCCCGGGCGGGTTGACCCCGATCATCACCGAGCGGTCGACACTGTTCGGGTACCGCCACGCGTAGATCATCGCGAGACGGGTCCCGGCGCTCTCGCTGACCAGGTCGATGCGCTGGTAGCCGAGCGCGACGCGAGCGGCCTCGATGTCGGCGGCCTGCTCCGCCAGCGTGTAGCCGGCGAGGTCAACGCCGGATCGCTCAAGCCGCTTCGCGCACGAGGCGAAGGCCTGGGAGTACGCGCTCAGCGACGCTTTGGCGAGGAAGTCCGCGGATTTCTCCAGCGCCGCCGTCACCTCGGGACAGTTCAGCACCGAAGAACCGTCGACGCCGCGGTAGCCGACCATGACGACATCGTGCTGGGCGGCCAGGCGGCTCGCATCGGGGAACGTCATGTTGGTCACCCCCGGGCCGCCGTTGAGCCGGAAGATTGGCGCCAGCGGGTGGGATGAGCGAGCCAGGACCCGGGTCACCGGCAGCGCGATCAGGCGCGACCGGGGGTCTGCCCGGTTCTCGGGCACGACGAGCGTTCCGCAGTCGGCGCGGTAGGCGCCGTTCACGGTGGGATAGGTGCACGAGTGCATGGTCAGCTGGCCGGCGTGCGCCCCCTGCGAGACCGAGACCGTTTCCGGGCTGGACGAGAATCGCAGGTAGGTAAGTCCCGTCAATAGGACGATGGTCACCAGCAGGGCAACGATTCGTGCCCAGGTGAATGCCCGTGGTCTTTGGGCCAGCGGTACTGGTTGGTCGACTGCCACGGTCTTGCCGTAGCGCTTGGTCGGGTGGTTTTCCTCGATCATTGTTCTTCCTTTCGTCGACCCTCGTTATGCCATATGGCGAACCTAAGTTGCGATCGCGAGATAGGCATCGTCGGGAGGCTGGATTGCGGCTCCTACCATCCGACGATTTCGACTCCTACGTAGGTAGGAGGCGGGAACGGAGGGGGTGGAGTACGTTCAGCGACGTGAGCCGAATCGAACATCTCGCCCGCACGTACTGGTTCGACCTGCTGATCGCGCTGCTGGCGATCATGGCCATGCTTGACGTGGTGCTCGAACGCGGCTCGTCCGGAGCTCCGACAACGACGCTGTGGTTCTGCCTTCCCGCGCTCGCGATCCTGGTGCTATCCCTGTTCGCGCGGCGATGGTTTCCGTTTGCCGGACCGGCGGCGTTCTGGCTTTTGGCCGCGGGAATCTCGTTCGTCGACCCGCTGCTGATCCCGTACCCCGAGTCCCTCTTTCCGATGCAGCTGGTGGCCGCATTCCTGCTCGGGAACCTTCGGGACGTCCGGCGGGCCGGCCTCGGACTGGCGATCATGGTCGGCGCTGCGGCGACCCTCATCTACAACATCCCCGGACACTCGGTCGACCAGCTCGTCTTCATTCCCGTCGACTTCGCCGTCGCCTGGGTTGCAGGCCTTGCCGTCCGCGCGCGGGCCGAGCAGGCCAAGGTGGCGGAGTCGCATGCGACACAGGCCGAGCAGGAGCGGGATGCAGCGACGCGCGTCGCCGTGGCCGAGGAGCGGGCGCGGATCGCGCGCGAGCTGCACGACATCGTCGCGCACGCCGTCAGTGTGATGGTGCTGCAAGTCGGCGCTGTCAGGCACCATCTCCCCGACGCGATGGCCGAGGATCGCGATGCCCTCAGGAGTGTCGAGCACGCCGGGCGCGGCGCGCTGGCGGAGATGCGCCGTCTGCTCAGTGTGATGCGCCGTGACGGCGACGGCCTAGAGCTCGCGCCTCAGCCCGGCCTTGACGGCCTCGACTCGTTGATCAAGGAGATCGGCCGCGCCGGGCTGCCCGTCGAGCTGCACCTCGCCGGGGAGCGTTTCCCGCTCCCGCCAGGGATCGACCTCTCCTCGTATCGGATTGTGCAGGAGGGTCTCACCAACGCGCTCAAGCACGCCCGCGCCAGCCACGCGGAGGTCACCGTCCGGTACGCGCCGGACGAGGTAGGGATCGAAGTGCGCGACGACGGCACCGGCGCGACGCCGAGCGACGGCCACGGCCACGGCCACGGCCTGATCGGCATCCGCGAGCGCGTCAAACTCTACGGCGGCGAGATGACCGCGGGCACGACAAACGGCGGCGGGTTCACGCTCAGCACCCGCCTCCCACTCACCCCAGACCGGTCATGACGATCCGAGTCCTCATCGCCGACGACCAGTCCATGGTCCGCGCCGGCTTCCGAATGCTGCTCGCCGGCGAACAAGACATGGAAGTCGTCGCCGAAGCAAGCAACGGACTGGAAGCGGTGGCCAAGGCGGCGCGGTTTGACCTGGCCGTGATCCTGATGGACATCCGCATGCCAGAGCTCGACGGGCTCCAGGCCACCCGCCGGATCCTTGCCACCGACAACACCGCGCGGATCCTGATCCTCACCACCTTCGGACTCGACGAATACGTCTACGAAGCACTCAGCGTCGGCGCGAGCGGATTCGTGCTCAAAGACGACCCCCCCGAACAGCTGATCGAGGCGGTCCGCACCGTCGCCGCTGGAGACGCGCTCCTCTCACCCGCGATCCTCAAACGCGTGATCAATCAATTCACCCGCATCCCTCGCCACGAGCCGCCGAAAGAACTCGACGAGCTCACCGCACGCGAGCAAGACATCCTCCGGCTCATCGCCCACGGCCTGTCCAACGCAGAGATCGGCGCGGAGCTCTACATCAGCGAGACGACCGTCAAAACCCACGTCACGCACATTCTCCAGAAACTCGGCCTCCGCGACCGCGTCCAAGTCGTCGTGCTCGCCTACCAGACCGGGCTCGTACCGGGAGCCACGTCCACCTAATACTCCAGCAGCACTTCGTGATTATTGCTGGTAATATGCCGGTCTCATGCTGACTGATGATGATCTTGCCGCGTGGATCGCGGGACTGGATGACCTGTTCGCGCTGGTGGCTGGCCGGTTTGGCCGGGTGGAGCCGCGGCGGCGGCCCGTGCGTACGTGCGGGGCTTGTTAGCGCCGCTGGCCAGCAAGAACGGGGGGACCCTGGCCGAGGCCGCCGGCGACGCGACCCCGGACGGGATGCAGCGGCTGCTGAATGCGGCGGCCTGGGACGCTGACGCGGTGCGGGACGATGTCCGCGCCTACGTGGCCGGGCATCTCGGGGCTGCTGATGGCGTGCTGGTGGTCGATGAGACCGGGTTCCTGAAGAAGGGGACCAAGTCCGCCGGAGTGCAGCGGCAGTACTCCGGCACGGCAGGCAGGACAGAGAACTGCCAGCTGGGCGTGTTCTGCGCTTATGCCACCAGCAGGGGCCGCGCCCTGATCGACCGCGAGCTGTACCTGCCGAAGTCATGGATCGCCGACCGGGGCCGCTGCCGGGAGGCGGCAGTGCCCGATGACACCGAGTTCGCCACCAAGACCGAGCTCGCCCGCACCATGCTCGCCCGGGCGCTGGATGGCGGCGTCCCCGCGGCGTGGGTGACCGCGGATGAGGCCTACGGCAGGGACCATAAGTTCCGGGCCTGGCTGGAGCAGCGCCGGATCGGCTATGTCGTCGCCGTGGCCTGCAACCAGGTCATCCCCGCCAGCGGCGGTGCCTCCCGCGCGGATGTCCTGGCCGCCCACGCCCCTGAGCAGGCATGGAAGCGGCGCAGCTGCGGCGCGGGCGCCAAGGGCCCCCGGATGTTCGACTGGGCGGCCGCCACGCTGCCAGCCGAGGACGACAGCGCCCCGCCCGGATGGTCCCGGCGGCTGCTAGTGCGCCGGCCGCTGGCACGCAACAGCAAGGGCGAGCACGAGCTTGCCTACTACCTGTGCGCCGCCCCGGCGGGAACCACTGATGATGACCTGATCCGGGTGGCCGGGTCCCGGTGGGCGATCGAGGAATGCTTCCAGACCGCCAAGACCGAAACCGGGCTTGACCAGTACCAGGTCCGCCGTTACGACGCCTGGTACCGGCACATCACCCTGGCCATGCTGGCGCACGCCTACCTGTCGGTGACGGCGGCGAGGGCCCCAAAAGCCCTGGCAGCGGCCTCATCTCAGTCACGCTCGGCGAGGTCAGACGTCTCCTGGCACACCTGATCATCACCCTCCCGGGCCGCTGCGCAGCATGGGCCTGGTCCCGCTGGCGCAGGCGCCACCAGCATCGTGCCATAACCAGCCACTACCAGCGAAGACAAGCTAACCATCACGAAGTGCTGCTGGAGTACTAATACTGCAGCGGGAATACCTATCGGGGCTGGTCGCGGGCCTAGGCGGTTCAGTGACCTCCCGACGTCACCAACACCACCTTGGCGGACTCAAGACCGCCAAGGCAGGTACGTGCGCTGCCGTCTTCATCGGCTGTCGATTGTCCCGCTCGCGACGGCCGCGTCTAGGCCGCCCTTTCGGGTGTCGCCCTTTCGGGCGTCGCGTGCGGTCGGCTACGCCGAACCTAGACCCAATGCCACTTAGCCTAAGTTGATCTTGTTCTGGTTGGGGACGATCAGGCTAGAGGGCGGCCCGGCCTAGCCCGGCTGGCCGAGGCGGGCGGTGATCGCCGGGGCCGCCTCGCGCAGCCACGCCTCGGCGCGCGGCAGCACGTCCCTGGCACCGTCCTCCCATAGCTTGCGGAACACCGGGTCCAGCTCGGCCGAGGCGCGGGAATCCTCGTGATAGCGGCGCGCCATGTCGACGGCGAATGGCGCCAGCTCCGCGCGATGCCGCGCCGTCATGCCGTAAGCGTCCGCGAACACCGCGACCCGGTGCGGGATGTCGGCGTCCGCCAGCGCGGGCGCCCGGTCCCGCGGATCGCGCAGCGGCGCCCAGTACCACAGCGCGTTCGCGATGTCGTAGAGCCGGGTGGTCGGATGGGCCAGATCGAAGTCGATCAGCGCGACGGGCAGCCCGTCGCGGAAGACCACGTTGCCCGGGTAGTAGTCGCAGTGGCTGACCAGCTCGGCCCGCTCGGTGACCGGGCCTCCCATGTTGGCGGGCGTCCCGCCCCACACCGCGCCGGGCGGCGGCACCCACCCGGCCGACGCCTCGTGCAGCGCACGGATCAGCCGGGCCAGCGCGACGAGCACGTCATCACCCGCCGCCACCGGCGGCAGCGGGTGACGATGCACGTCACCAGGAACGAACGACAGCACCTCGCGCCCCTGCTCGTCGATGCCGAGCGGAAGCGGCGCCCCAGTGAACCCGGCGTCGCGCAGGTGGGCCAGGTACGCCTGCACGGTCAGGCTGAACGGCCGCCGCGGCCGCCGCACCGTATCCCCGATCCGCACGATCCCCTGGGTGACGCCATCCCCGGTCAGCAGCTCGCCTTCGCTCATTACGCAGCAGCCTAAGCGTCTCGGTCAGCCGGGCGGCAACCAGACGCGACACACCGGAATCATCATCGGCTGCGGGCGGAGGTTGACCAGCCTGATGGCTGGCGGCCCGTGGTGGCGTGTACCGCTGTCCCCTGGCCGTTTGACCCGGTAGGAATTGTGCCGGGCGCGGCGGACGACGCGGGGGTAGGACCGGTGCCGCCGGGCGGGGTTGAGATTGCGCGGGCTGGTGATGTCGGCCGTGACCGCCGCTAGTGAACGTTCCTGCCGGTCAGGGGGGAAAGGCCGGGTCAGCGACCCGGCGGCGGATGATGCGGACGGTGCGCAGGAACTTGACCCGGTCGGGGTCGATGTCGGCCTCGGTGGCGGCTCGGCAGATCAGCGCCGCGACGGCGTAGTGGGTCAGCAGGTAGCCGTAGATTTCCTGGCGGACCATGTCCGGGCTCCTGGACCGCAGCACCGTCCCGGGGCCGCGCAGGCAGGTCTTGAGCTGGTCGTTGCCTGTCTCTTCTTCCCACCGCTGGCAGTAGGCCTCCGCCAGTTCCGGGGCGGAGGCGGCGGCGGGGTCGGTGATGGTGGTGACCAGGGCGATCAGCTCGCCGCTGCCGTCGCCGATCTCGTACTCGATGATCCTCACCCGCATCGCCTGGCCAGGGTCGAGGTGCTCGCCCGCGCGGGCGGCGGCGATCAGCTCGTTCCGGGCCTTGTCGTGCAGGGCGGGCCGGGCCACGACCGACATGTAGGAGCCGTCGGGAAGCAGCTCCAGCACCGGCAGCCGCAGGTCCGCTTTCACCCGCCACAGCAGCGCCGCACCGGTCGCGGCGGCGGCCTGCCAGTCCGGCCAGTTATAGAAGCCCCGGTCGGCGATCAGCAGCCAGTCTTCCTCCAGGGAGGTGAACATGCGGCGGCCCAGGGCCTGCTCGCTGCTGCCCTTCCCGCCGACCGGGCCTATCTGCGCGGCGACCTTCGCGTGCGAGCCGCACTCGCCGATGGTAACCACCCGCACCTTCGGGAACGCGGGATGCTCGCGGCTTCCCGCGGGGTACCCGAAAGCCGCGGCGTTGGCCGGGCTATCGGGGACGTCCAGCTCGAACCCGTCGATGGCCACCAGCCGCCTTCCCCGCAGGAACGCCCCGCGGGTCAGCAGCCCCGCCACCGGCACGGCGACCTTGCCGAACAGCAGCTCCAGCGGCTCGGGCCCCAGCCGCTGGCGCGCCTGGGTGATCCCGCCTGAGGTCGGCACGCTCCACGAGTCATCCCAGCAGCCCCACGACCGCAACGTCTCCGTCAGCCGGGCGGCAACCTCCTCGTAGTCCTCCTCCGCGAACAGCGCCATTGCCATCGCGAAGTAGACCATCACATGCGGCCGCAGCTTCCCGTCCGACCGCCTCGCGGCCTTGCCGGCCGCCGCGATCGCCTCATCGACAGCGTCGCGCGGCACCGAGGAGGCCAGCACCCCCAGCGAGATCCAGTCCGTCAGACGGCCACCACCGGCCACCACGCCATTGTGCGCCATGACCAGCGATCATGCCGGCCTGCCCGCCAGCCGCAGGCACGACGCGCCGGACCAAGATCAAATTAGTCTAAGTGGCATTGAACCTAGACCCGGCCGCCACTCGCCAGGAGTCCGCGCCTACGAGGAAGACGGGAAAGGTGAAGGGGCCTGTCAGTCCTCCACGTGGAAGGTCAGTATCCCCTTGGTGGCTGAGACCGTGCGGACGTGTACCTCACCCTCCGCGCCCTGGTAGGTGCCGGTGCCTCCGGTGATGGCCCCGTTGTACGGTGCGCTGCTGCCAAGGATGATCAGCGCCTGAGCGGTGATCTGGCCGCCGCGGAACGAGTACGTAGCGACGCACTGCGCCTCGTGGCGCACCAGCGATACGGTCGTGCACACCGCGCCCTCGTGCCCAACCTGGTGGCCGCCCTGCAGCAGCTTCTCGGCGAACACGATTTCGTCACCCAGGGAAGGTCCCTTGTGGCTTACAGGAACGAGGTTCAGCTCCGTGACGATGGCGGTCACGCGGATTGTGCCGTACCTGTCGCCGTTACCGGATGAACCCGCAGCGGGAATGGCCAAACCAACCACCAGCGCCGCCGCTGCGATGACCGCGCTGAGAATACCTAGCCGCGTGCTCATGGAGTCTCCCTTGCTACGCGTATGCCCCAGATGGCAAACTTCGTCCCACTTCTACAGCGCCGGGAGGCAGTCTTCAAGGGCAAGGGCATGAGGGGGGAGGACGGCATGCGGGCAGCGACGCGGACCTCTCGCGCGTGGGAGCGGTACGCCTGGGCGGCGGGCATCCTTTACGTGATCGCGCTGGCGGCGGAGACCGTGGTCGGAGTGCTCGGCGGCGGGCTGAGCCAGAACGCCTCGGCGGCGAAGATCGCGAACACGCTGTACGACCACCGCGGGCGGCTGCTGGTGATCGCATACCTATCCGTCGTCTATGCCGCCATGTTCCTGATCTACCTAGCAGGCTGTACGACCTGCTGCGCCGGGACACCGACCGGACGCGGTTCCTTGCCTCCCTGGTGCTGGCTGGCGGAGCGCTGTTTATTGCCTTGCACGCCGTCAGCGACGTCGGCATCAACGCCTTGCTCGGCGCGAAGCTCGCGTCGTTCGGGTTCCACCACGATCAGGGCGTGTCCTACACGCTGTACCTGGTGACCTATGGCCTGGACAGCGTCGGGGACGTGTTCGGCAGCCTCTTTGCCTTCGCGGCAGGCGTACTCGTGATCGGCAGCGGCGTCCTGCCGCGCTGGCTGGGGTGGGTTTCGATCCTCGCCGGGATTCTGTTCTTCCTCCAGTCCTTCGGTCTTGGCGGCGTCATCGCCTCGTTCGGGCTCGTTCTCGACCTCATCGCGTTCGTGCTGTTCCTGATCTTCGTCCTGGTGAGCAGCGTCATCTTGCTGACGCGCCAAAACGCGGTCCCCGACACCGCGGGTGGAATCGAGTACACCGCGGGTGGAATCGAGTAGACAACTGCATCTTCAAGGCCCGGTGGTGCAGGGGCCATGACCCCGGCCCGGCGAGAAGCGGTTCAGGATCGGGGCACCGACTCTCCTCGCCCCCAAGATCCCGCCCCGACGGTTGACCACACAGTATCCCCACAGAGGATGGGGGACGAGGGTCAGCACGGGGAGACCGGGGGGTCGCCTATCGATGCACGCCCAGGTGAGATTGATGGTTTCCGCAACCGGACTCGCAACTCGGCACCTTGACGCGGTAGAAATCGGCGGTATGGGCCGATCATCCAGGTCTGCGCCTGCACTTGTCCCTTCAGCGGACTGGGCGTAGCGTCCGGCTAAGGAAGGTGTGCTCGTTCATCTGCGTGTAAACGAGATAAAGGCATTCTCCCCGGCTGCTCTGGACCTCGGTGCCGCCTAGCGCGCAGCCAAGCCGAGGTGGCATATGGCAGCACCTGTCCTTCACCGGGTCCCGCTCCGGGTCAGTGACCAGCAGGTTGCGTTCTCCGCACGCGGCGCGCGCGTCGTCGCGTCGCGCAACGGCACTGGCCACCACCGCGCTCACCATGGCTCCTGGCATGCCCGCGCAACTGCGTCCAGCCGGGTGCGGAGCATCGCCGGGCCGCATCAGCTCACCGAGGAGATCGGCCTGCCCGCCGACTGGAGAAGTACATGAATAATGCTGCCCGGGCACGCCAGCGGGTGCTGGCTGTTTTCCTGCCGATCACCGCGGTGCTGTATGTCAGTTGCGAGGCGCTGGACCCGAAGGGTACCGACAAGGTGGTCACCACTACGGCCACCGCGTTCAAGCTCTTGCCTATCGCGGCCAGCCACTCGGCTCAGCTGTATTTTTCGGGGTCGCTGTCGGTACTGGCGCTCGGGGGGCTGGCGGTGTCCTATGCGGCGATCGCCCTGCTGGTCACCGGCCGCGGCTGGGTGATCGCCACGATCGGCGCGCTGCTGGGCGGCGCGGGCGCCTTCGCCGGGGCCATAGTCAACGTCCTGGTCGGGGTCAACGTCGCGGCCGCGGCGTCGGCGCACATGGCGCAGGGCGCGGCGGGGCGGTTCCTGGTGACCAGCTTCCATTCCGCGCCCGCCCAGGCGGGATTGTATGTCTATTTCGTCTCCGAGTACGCCGCGCCGGTGGTGATGGGGTTCGCGCTGTGGCGCAGCCGTGCCGTGCCGCGCTGGCTGGCGGTCTTGTTCACTGCCGGCCTGGAGCTCGCGGAATCAATGGGCGCCATCGGCCCCATTGTGGTGCTGTTCATGCTGCCGTTCGCCGCCGCGATGTTCCTGCTGGCGGCCCGGATCTGGCAGGCCGCCGCCCAGCCGCCCGCACCGGTGACCGGCACCGTGTCCACGCCACCGGCGGCCGCGCCGCCCGACCCCGCCGCTGCACCGCTGCGAACAGGCTCAGGGAGCTGACATGAGAACCGCGAACCGCCACCCGCGAAGGAACGCCCGGAGCAAGCTCGCCGCCGCCATCGCGGCCGGCGCCCTGCTCGGCGCGGCCGGGCTGCTGTCGTCCAGCGCCGCCAGCGCCTCGGCCGCTAGCCCGGTGCCGGCCGTCGCCTGGCACCGGTGTCCCGCGGGCAGCGCGGGCGCCATGGCGGGCGGGTTCACGTGCGCAACCGTCGCGGCCCCGCTGGACTACCGGGATCCGTCCGGGCCGAAGATCAGGCTGGCGCTGGTGCAGCACCCGGCCACCGGGCCCGCCCGGCGGGGCGTGATCTTCTTCAACCCGGGCGGTCCCGGCGGGGCGGGCACGGTACAGCTCCCGGCATTTATCGGGTTCTTCCCGAAGGCGCTGCTGCGCCAGTACGACATCGTGAGCTGGGACCCGCGAGGGTCCGGGGCGAGCACGGCGGTCCAGTGCTTCGCGAGCCAGGCCGCGGAAAACGCGTTCCTCGGCAAGTTCTCCTTCTTCCCCGTCGGCCGGGGCCAGCAGGCCGCCTACATCCGCCGGTGGCGCGAGTTCGGCAGGATCTGCGCCGCGCGGAACGGCGCGCTGCTCCGGCACGTGTCGACCGCGGACTCCGCCCGCGACCTGAACCTGCTGCGCCAGGACGCTCGGCCAGCCCAAGCTGAACTACCTCGGCATCTCCTACGGCACGTTCCTGGGCGCCACCTACGCCAACCTGTTCCCGCGCCGGGTCGGCCGGATGGTGCTGGACGGGAACGTCCCGCCCGAGGCCTGGACCAACGGCGGGCGGCCGCACCCCCGGCTGAGCACCTACCTGCGCATGCGCAGCGACAAAGCGGCCGCCAGGGCGCTCGGCGCGTTCCTGCGGATCTGCGGGCAGCGCAGCACCCAGGCCTGCGCGTTCTCGGCCGGCAGCCCCGCCGCGACCAGGGCCAAGTGGGATGCGCTGCTGGCCCGGCTCAGGCGGGCGCCCATCACCTGGGCGGCACGCCTTACACCTACGCCGAGGTTGTCACCACTCGTCAGCTTCGACCTGTCCATCGTGCAGCCGTTCAGCACGCCCGTACCTGGCAACAGCGCCCCCGGCTGGTCCGGAACTGCCCAGGGCCTCCAGCTACTCTGGACGGCCCGCAGCGGCACGGCGAGCGCCCGGCCGGGCATGCCGCCGGCCGCCGCGGCAGCCGCCGCCCAGCGCTACGGAGGGGCCGAGCAGGGGCTTGCGGTCCAGTGCGACGAGGCGCCGAGCCCGCCCGCGAGCGCCTACCCCGGCCTGCAGCGCCTGGTGCTGCGCCGCAGCGGCGTGATCGGCCTGCCGGATCTGTGGAGCCTTGACGAGCCCTGCGCCACCTGGCCGGTGCGCGGGCAGGACACCTACACCGGCCCGTGGAACGCCCCCACCAGCCCCATCCTGGTGATCGGCAACACCACCGACCCGTTCATCCCGCTCCGCGACGCCATCGCCATGACCCGCCAGCTCGCCAACGCCCGGCTGCTGGTCGTCCGCGGCTACGGCCACACCGCCTTGCTCAACCCGAGCACCTGCGCCAGCAACTACATGACCGCCTACTTCCGCACCGGCGACCTCCCCCCAAGGGAACCGTATGCCGCCAGAACCTCCCGCCGTTCGCACCCCCCGCCGGATGACACAGCCTCGCGCCACTGCCAGCACGCCTCGAGCGCTCCGCGGTTTGGGTCACATCCCGCGCGTAAACGCTAGACCTACCTGGCCTTAGTGGACGACCGCTACCCGTCGACTGATGACCACCAGTGGGTCCGGCTGGACTATCCCTATCCGGACCCCCCACTGACCTCAACCGTCGAAGCCCGGCTCATCGAGCAGTTGCCGGGTCACAGCACTGTCGTAGCCACGGTCCAGATGGCAGGTACGGTCCTCAGGCAGGATCCCGTCCAGTTGCGGCCCGCGGCCTCCAGCGTGGGCGCCAGCAGCGGCGAGTCATGCCGGTTCGCGCCCGGCCGAGGCGATACCCAGCGGGATGCCGTACCCGTCGCTGGCGACCGGGCGTTTCAGGCCGCCCTTGCGCCGGCCCGCCGGGGACGGCCCGGCGCGCTCGCCGCCGCAGGGCGCCTTGGCCAGGCACCCGTCCACCGCGACATCACCCAGGTCCAGGCCGATGATCTGGTCATAGGTGCGCAGCGCGGCGGCGTGCAGCGCCTCGCCGAGGCCCAGGTCCGCCCATTCGGCGAGCCGCCGCCGGATGGTGCGGTCGGAGCAGCCCGGCGTGGCGATCCGCTCATACCCGCTGCCGTGCACTAACGCGGCCACCACATGGTCGAAGACCACCCGGCCGGGTACCCGGCGGCGGTGACAGCCCAGCGGGTGACCGGGATGAAATTCCGGCGGCTCACCGCCGGCCAGCGCGCAGAACCCCGGCCCAGGCCGGCTCCAGCAGGCATGATGGCACGACAGGCACGGGACACCTCGAAGATCATCGACTGTGGTAAGCCAATGATCACCGGGTCCCGTGCCTGTGCCCTGTCACGACACGCCCCGGCACATCCCTATTGCCGGGCGCTCTAAACAGGCCAACCGATGGCCTCATTTTCGACCGTCGCACTGGCCTCATTTCGAGCGTCGTCGACATTCGCTACGCCCGTGACCAGACACAATAGCGGTGGCCGTACTGCAGAAAACCGCAGTTCAGATCCGTGTGTCTGCGCCGGGAGCCGCACCTGCCAGGTATCGGTCTAGCCCCGTGCCAAGGCTCATCCGCTCGGGCCCGGGCTGTCAGCTTGTGCGCAGTTCGTCGAGCACGCGCTGGATGCGCCGGGTGCGCGTCTCGGTGGTGCGTGCTCCGGTGATGGAGAGGACGTGCCGCCGCTGGCTGCTGTAGGACAGGGCGGCGAACCGGTCGGACGTGGCGGGGTCGGCGCGAAGGGCATCGGCGAGCTCGACCGGGAGGTCGACCGTGCGGGGCGCGTCATCGCGTTCAAGTTCGACGGTGATGCTGTCGCCCGCGGCGATGCCGGCGGAGGACCGTATGTCGGCGCTCACCGGGATCTTGGGCTCGCCTCGTATCGTGGCGATGGTGCTGGCGTAGCGCGTGCCGTTGATAGTGACGCTGACCGGGATGCGCTTGCCGCCGCCCAGCGCCGCCACGACCTCGTCGGGGACCCGGATGCCGGTAGCGGTCTTGCCGTCGAGCAGCAGGGTGGTAGTGAATTCCATGGTCGTTCTTCCGTCTCTGCCGTGGATGGATGCTGAGGCGGCCGGTCAGGCCGCCGAGGCCGCGGCGCGGTGGTACAGGTGTGCGCTGACCAGCGCGAGCCAGGTCCAGGCGAGGATGACGGCGCCGGTGAAGGCCAGGACGCCCAGGCTGCTGGCGGCGCCCCCGGCCGCAATCCCCGCGAAGGCCGCGAAGAACAGCACTCCTGTGATCAGCGAGAAGAACGCCCAGCTGAGCTGGCGCAGTCCGCGGAACTGCCAGGCCAGCACGAGGCAGGCCGTGATCAGGCCGAGGAAGCCGATGCCGCCGAAGACGATATGCAGCGTCCCGTGCCAGCTCGGGGTGACCGTGGGGCCAGGCGGGGTGCCGACTGGGAAGCCGTCAGCGGGGTCGGCAATGAAGAAACCGGCGCCGATGAGGCCAGCGGCATAGACACCGAGGAACCAGCCGCTGGCGGCGTTCACCCGCTCCGCGCGCCGCTGGCGCACTACGCCGACGGCGGCGGCGCCGACCATTAGCCCGGTTACCACGAGCACCAGCACGTGGATCCACCCGAGGGCGCCGTTGGCGAGCAGGCTCCAGTCGTTGCGGGCCAGGCTGAAGCCGGAGCGGGTGAGCGCCTCGGCCAGAGAGGCGGCGACATAGAACGGCCCGGCGACCATGCCGTAGCCGAGCAGTGACTTGGTGACCCGCACGGGTGCGGGCGGGCAGTCGGCGGCCAGGCGGCTGTTCTGGATAGTTGCGGTGGGCATTGGAGCACTCCCTTCTAACTGAACTGCACTGAACAGTACATACTTGGAACGCTACTGTACGGTACAGTTCAGTGTCAAGGAGGTTCTCATGGCTGGACGGAAGGGCGCACTGATCCTCGACACCGCGCGGCAGATGTTCCTGGAGAGGGGCTATGACGCGACGAGCCTGGATGATGTCGCCGCTGCGAGCGGCGTCTCGAAGACCACCGTCTACAACAACTTCGAGGACAAGGAGGGCCTGTTCAGCGCGGTCGTGCTCTCGGTCACCGAGCGCGCGGAGCAGATCATCTCGGAACTGGGCGCCACCCTCAGCGGGGACGAGCCGGTAGCCGGACGGCTGACCGCGGTCGCCCGCGTCCTGGCCTACGGCGTGCTCAACCCAGCCGTCGTGCAGCTGCGGCGGCTAGCCATTTCCGAAGCCCTGCGGTTCCCCGACATCGTCACCGCATACTGGGACCGCGCTCCGGCGCGAACACTGGCCCTTCTCACCGAATGGTTCACACAGATGGCCGCCCAGGGCGAGCTGGAAACCGACGATCCCGCGGCGGCGGCAGCGCTTTTTGCCTACGCAGTCCTGGGCTTGTACCAGGACCAGGCACTCCTGCAGCCCAGCCGCCCGCTGACCCGCGCCGACCTCGACGAGCACGTCGACAAAGTGGTCGCCGCGTTCTTGCGGGCCTACGCGCCGAGCGCGCACCCCCAGGCTGGATCCCGCTAACCAGGACTCAAGTCTCCGCGCACCGTCGCGATCGTGCACCTTGAGGACTGCCTGCCCCTGGGAACGCAGACGCGCAGATTACTCTCATCTGCGCACCCAGCGCCGACCCCTGTGCCGTGGCCACCGGCGCTCAGAACGAAGACCTCTTTGTCGTCAAGTCGTTCTGCGCGAGGTCTTGAACGGCGTCGCTGGCACTGCTCGCCGGGCCTGGCCGGCCGGTCGTAGGCTGGGTGCTGGTCCGGGAGTGGCTGGTCCGAAGAGCCGGCGTGCGGGGTGTAGCCGGCCGCGCTGGAGACAGAGCCGTTCCCCGGTTGCCCTCCCGGGCCGTCTGCTTGTGCGGGCGGCCGGGCGGCTGCATCAGCTTGGAGCCGGGCGAAGATGGCGTCGCTGAGCTGCCGCTTGAGCGCGCGGAGCGCTTCTTTGCGCGTCTTGCCCGCAGCGATCTTTTTGTCGAAGTAGGCGCGGCCGGGGCTGTGGGGGTGCCGGATCTGGGTGACGGCGGCCATGTGGATCGCGTGGTTAAGGCGGCGGTTGCCGCGCAGCGACAGCCGGTGGACCTTCCGCCCGCCGGAGGACACCTCGATCGGGGCGGTGCCGTATAGGCGGCGAAGCGGTCCCGGTCACCGAACCGGGATACCTGGCCGACGGTGCCGATGACGGCGGCGGCGATGACCGGGCCGACGCCGAAAATCTGCGTGAGCGTCGTGCCGGATGCGGCGACCGCCGCGGCAAGCTTGGCGCGGGTGCCGCGGATCTGGGCATCGATGTGGCACAGGTCGGCGAGGAACTCGGCGGCCAGCTCGCAGCGGGCCGCAGCGGCCTGGCCGGACGGAGAGATGCGCTGCAGCAACCCAGCGGCCTGGCCTGCGGTGATCTCCTTGCTGAAGCCGCCGGGGACCAGCTCGGCGAGCACGGCGTGGAGCCGGCAGGCGACCTGGGGGCGGCCCGGCCCAGGTCCCGGTAGCGCTCAGCCCGCACCCTTAGCACGGCGGTGTGATCCTCCGCGGTCACCGGGCGCCGGGCTGGCGAGCGCAGCGCGGCGACCGCGACCGGCCGGGCGTCGTTAGCGTCGTTCTTGCTGGTGTTTCCCGCCGCCAGCAACCGCACCCGGGCGGCCACCTTGGGCTGCACATCCAGCACCCGCTCCCCGGCGGCGACCAGCTGCCGGGCCAGCAGGCTTCCCAGCCCGATCGCCGCCGCGGTATGCGACGCCTTGTGCGGGTCCACTCCGATCATCACCGCCGCCATTCACCGGCTCCTTTCCCAACGTCAGGACCAGGGGAACCGTGGCGGGCATGCCTGATTCCAGATCTGGGCGCTCGCCCCTCTTACGAGCCACACCACGGCGAGGCCCCGGCAGGCCGGCACATCGTTCGAAAGCCAGGCCAGCAAATCGACCGGCAGCGGATATGAGGGCCAAGCCCACCGGGGTCTCTCAACGCTACGGCCCAGCTCACTGCCATCCCGGCCAGACCCGCAACGCCTACCCGAACACAATCAGGCGGATCAGGCGCGCCCGTAGCATCCTCGCCGGCAACAATCTGTGAGCAAACGATTCGCTCATGGTGCAGTTCGGGGTTTGTCGCCCGCACGCTTCGGCGGCGTGCACTCCTCCGTTCAGCCCGGTTCGCGATGGCCGTGACCAGGCACAATAGCCGTCGGCAGATCTGGCGGTGGCATGTCGGTGGCCCTGACTGAGGCCGTTCCGTGGCCAAACTGAGACAAATGCTTTCCAGGCGCAGCGAGCGGGCTTGCCCGGTATTGAGCATTGTGCCTGGTCAGCGTGGCAGAGGATGCGCACCAGCGTTCACCAATGGCCGCCACCGTCTGCGACCAGCGCGGATACGGGGCATGTGGCTGCCAGTAAACGACCCCGCACCGGGGTGAAAGACAAGAACTGTGACAAGCAGCCGGTGCCGTGACCGGCGGGACAGAGCATAGCGGTGCAATGCACGCTGAGCGCAAATGCCCTTACGAGTCCGGCAGCGGGCCGATCCAGCGCTCACTCCCGTTCAGCCCGTCCGGGTGGTCGCGAAGGACGTTCTCGATCGCGGCAGCGACAGCGGCGATGGCGTTGCGGGTGCGTGTCCGCGCCGAGGGCAGCAGTATCAGGCCGGCATGCACCTCGCCTTGCGCTAGCCACTCTGCCGCAAGCGGGCGGAAGTCCTTGATGTTGTTCGTGACCACGGCCCGGTCTTCGCTGCATGCGAGCTCGAGGATGATCCGGTCGCTGCGCCCGGCCAGGTCCTCGCGGACAGCAACGGCGTCCACGTCATAGCCGGCCTGGCGCAGCAGGACCGCGATCAGCGGCGGCAACTGCTCGTCCAGGATGGCTCTCACGAGCGCAGAGCCTGCTCACCTGCCATGGCAGCCGCCCGCCCGCGCTCGTACTCCGCCTCATTGAGCTCGATTTCCCTGTCGATCTCGTCCCGGTATTCGCCGTAGTAGGCCACGGCCGCTTCTACCAGCCCGGCTGGGATCTGCAAGTACTCGGCCGCCTCGGCCACTGACCCGTTGTTGTCCCGGATTGTGGCGATAACCTCCCAGACGTCCAGGCCGCGGCCGAGCAGGCTGGCCCGGCGGCCGCTCGGACCGTCGAGGAACTGGATGAGCGGGTGCGCGTCGTGACGCAGTCCCTCCTCGACATAGCGCTGGGCCAGGGTGCGTTCCTCGATGCCGGCCCGGCGCGCCCACTCTGACAGCCGCTGCCGCACGCCCGGCGCTAGCCGCAAAGTGTAGTGGTCAGCCATACGCTTACTGTACCACTTTGTATCACCGTGTGACACGAGTGCCGGGGCGGCGGAGTGTCATCCAGCGGGGTGGCAGTCGAATGTCCGCTGCCCGTTGGGCGGATACCGGCAGGAAACAAGATCGGGGATAGCCGGCTACCCACCCACTGGCGACTGGAGGACGCGAGCATCTCCCGGCCATCTCGGCCAGTTCGTCGGGGCTGAGTCAGACAATGCCCTGCCTTAACCACGGGATCGGCAGCGCGTCTGACTCCTTTCGGTCGAGATAGGCGTTGAACTCGGCGACTGGGAAAGCCGTCGCGGCGGCGACCCGGCCGGCAGTGACGATCACGAACAGTGACAGATCTCCCGACAGCCAGCCATAAATCCTGCTGCCGAACGCCGATTACGCGCTGGTGATGGGTGGCGTCATCGGCGTGGCTGGAAGGCGCGGAATTGGGTGTTCTGGCTGTGCCTTGGCGGGGTCTGCAGGATGAGAAGTACCTTGAGACTGGCGTTGGCTGGAGTGTCGGGTTCGGATCTGTTCTACACCGTGCTCTGGACGGCGATCTGGCACAGTTCCGGTAGCCTGCCCTGGGCTTCGCGGGCCGCGATCTGCATGCCGGCCCAGGCCAGCGCGAGGCCGTAGGCGGCGGAGCAGATGATGAGCGCCGGTGTCCGGACCGCCGCCGGGGCGGTGCTGGTGGACGCGGCCACGAGGATGACCGGGGTGACCGCGACGGCGACGCCGGCCAGGCTGGCGAGGATGCCGCCGAAGGTGTAGGACCCGTATCCGGGGGCGGCCTGGCGCATGGGGCTGCCGGTTCGCGTGGCCATCGGGTAGGCAAGGGTGACGGTGAGGATGTTGCTCAGGCCGAGGGCTGCGCCGAGGCCGGCCAGGGCGACCGCGGTGGCCGGTACTGCCTGCGCCGGATGCCTGACCGCGGCTGCCAGGCCGAAGCTGATCGCGGTGAGCATTGGTACGGCGATCACGGCGAGCGCGATGTTCTGGCCGGAGAAGTAGGCCCGCAGTGGGCGGCGGCTGGTCAGCGCGAGCGCCTCGATGACAAACGGCGAGCCGGTCAGGCCTATCGAGTTGGCGTGGAAGAAGCCGACGAGCCCGGCGCCGACGACGGCGCTGCCGATCACGACGGCGGGATGCTGGTGCGGGCCCAGGATTGTGCTGGCGGAGACGACGACCATGATGACTGCGGTCATGACCCAGTAGACCAGTGATGTCGGCTCGCGGCGCTGGTAGATCCAGAACCGGGCTGCCACGGCGCCGCGCAGCCCGTAGCGGGCCAGCGGCAGCGCCGTGCCGTGCAGCTGCGATGACCCGGTGGAGGTGTCGGCGGTAACCAGGGCGCGGCTCAGCGAGCGCACCCAGAGCCAGCCCAGCACGATGATGATGGCGGCCAGCAGCCCCAGCCGCGCCAGTGCGGTGCCGGGACGGCCGTGCGAGGCGTCCTGGATGGCGTGCGCGGCCAGGCCGGGCGGCAGCCAGCGCATCCACGCGTCGACGCCGGCGAAGCTCGCCGCGGTGATCCTGCCCTGGGCCGCTGCCCTGGGTATCACCTGGCCCAGCAACTCGACCAGGGCGAAGATCGGGATGAACAGGAAGACCGCGAGGTCCTTGCCGCGGCGGGAGCGCAGCAGCCTGGCCATGCTGGTGGTCACCAGCCGGGCCAGGGTGATGCAGAACAACACCTGCAGCGCCACCGCGATCACGGCGACGAGGAGGCCTAGCGGGCCGCTGGCCAGACCGACCATCACCCCCAGCAGGCCGATCACGTTGGCCAGCGGCCAGGCGCCGACAGCCGATGCCGCGAGCAACCCGACCGCGAGCGGACGGGTACGCAACGGGTACCGCTGCAGCGTGGCGGGGTCGAGGGTGCCGTCCAGGCCGAACGCGAAGATCGGCAGGATCAGCCAGCCGAGCGCGAAAGCGGAGAAGATGACCGTGGTCAGGTCTACCGACGCGCTCAGGCCGCGGAACAGTGCCAGGACAAAGAAGACGCCGACCGCCACCACGATGGCGAAGAAGGTACTGACGATGAATGATGTCTGCGCGGACGTCGACGAGCGCAGCGCGTTGAGCACCAGCCGGAGCTTCAGCTGGACGAGGAGCCGAGCCATGACAGTCCCTCCTCGTCGTGTGCCCGCGGGCCGACCAGGTCGATGAACGCCCGCTGCAGGGTCTTGCCGCCCCGCACCGCCTCGGTGGTGCCGGTCGCGACGAGCTTGCCCTGGTCGATGATGGACACGTGATCGCAGACCTGCTCGACGAGTTCCATCACGTGGCTGGAGAACAGCACCGTCGAGCCCGAGCCGCCCAGCCGCGTCAGCAGCCGGCGTATCACGTCAGCCGAGATCGGATCAACCCCCTCCAGCGGCTCGTCCAGGAACAGCACCGACGGGTTGTGGATCAGCGCGCAGCCCAGGCTGGTCTTCTTCCGCATGCCCGTGGAATAGTCAGCGACCAGGCGCTTCGCATCTGCGGCCAGATCCAGCACCCCCAGCAACTCGGCCGCACGTGACCGTGCCTCCGCCGCGGCCAGTCCGCGCAGCCGGCCGGCGTATTCCAGCATCTCCGCACCGCTCAGCCGCTCGAACAGCCTGGCCTCGGCCGGCACCACCCCGATCACCGCCTTAGCCGCCACTGGGTCGGCCCACACATCCAGCCCGTTGATCAGGACCTGGCCGGCATCCGGGCGCAGCAGCCCGGTCATCATCGACAATGACGTGGTCTTCCCGGCGCCGTTCGGCCCGACCAGCCCGGCAAGCGAGCCGGCTGCGATCTCCAGATCGACCCCGGCCACCGCCTCCTTCGCGCCGAAGCTCTTGCGCAGCCCGCGCACCTCAATCGCGATCTCGCCCATCTCTGCCTCCTCAGCCGCCGTTCAGCTGGCTGGTCGTAACGATGCCCCTGGAAATTGGCTACGGGGCGACGGTGTCGGGGAGCTTGCCTTTGGCTCCGAGCTTGTAAGCGATGATCAGTGCGTGCCGGTTCTTTGATAGCGAAGGCACGCCGGCTCCGGCGATGACGTAGTCGCCGTCAATGGCGACCGGAGCGTTGGCCCCGGCCGATAGCGGCGTCTTCAGCAGGATCGCGCCGGTCGCGGCGCTGAAGGCGTACAGGTATCCGCTGTAGGTGGTGGTGAACACGACGTCGTTGGTGACCGTCGCTGCGCCGTACGGCGACGACGGCAGCTTGTCGTCCCAGATGATCTTTCCGGTGTCCTGATTGACGGCGACCATCTCGCCGGTGGCGGTGCCGATGGAAGCCTCGAATGCCTTGCCGCTCTCCGCCACGCCATGGGCGGTCATGGGCACTGCGAGGTTGTTGACCGCGGCGAAGGTGGTCGGTGCCGTTGGACGCCAGCTGGGACTCGACGCCGCCGAACACGCTGGGCTCCAGGACGAACGTCGCGGGCAGCGCGATGTGGCTGGCCGGCGTGGCGTTCTCAGTGAGTAGCCCGTCGTTGTCGTGACCGGAGTGCACGCCGACCGGGAGCTTCCACAGCAGCTTGCCGGTCCGCGCGCTGAGCTCGATCAGGATGCCGGCCTTGCCGCCGTCGATGACCACCGGCTGCCCGTGGGCGGTGGTGAGCACGGGTGAGTTCTGCAGGTCCCAGTCATAGAGGTCGTGCGGGGTGAGCTGGTAGTACCACAGCAGCTTCCCGGCCGGACTGAGCTTGACTACCGAGTCGGTGTACAGGTCAGGGCCGGGCCGGCTGGTCCCCCACGGGTAGTCCTTGGGCCACCCGCCCTCGCCGATCGGGCCGGGATTCGCGATGCCGATGTAGAGGTTGCCCTGGCTGTCGAACGACGGCGGATCCCACAGGCCGCCGCCGGAGTTGACGGCCGGGTTTCCCCACAGGTCCTGCACCTCGTCCCACGACCACTCCGGTGCGCCGGTGCGGGCGTTCAGCGCCCACAAGATCCCCTTGCCGCCGCCGAGATACTGGCCGACGGCCGGGTTGACCGGCACGGTCGACACGTACACGGTGCCGTGGTTGTAGCCGGGGGCCATGTCGATGCCCTCGTGGTCGTTGCCGGTCAGCGTCCGGCTCCACAGCTGCCTGCCCGTCGCCGCCGACAACGCGACCGTGGAGTGATTCGTCGCCGCGTACACGACTCCATGGGCCACGTTGACGCCGTCCGGGCCGCCGTTCGGCGAGCTGTAGTTGTGCGCCCACAGGACCTTGCCGGTAGCAAGCTTGATCGCCATCACGTTCGACTCGATGTCCTGCGTGTACACGACGCCGTTCACGATGACCGGCGTGGTTGAGTAGCCGTCGGTCAATCCGGCAGCAGCCGCTTCACCGGTCGACTCGACCGGCACGCACCAGGCCACGCGCAGCTGGGCGACATTGGCGGCGGTGATCGCGCTGGCAACATCCCGCGTGTTCTGCAGGTTGCCGCCCGGCAGCGTCCAGCCCGCGGCGACTCCCGGACTGGCCGGCACAGTGCTTGCCGCACCCGCCTGCTCACCGGAACAGCCCGCCACGCTTGAACTGCTGCCGCTGCTTGTGCTGCAGCCAGCGGCAGCCAGGCCCGCGGCAGCCAGCAGGGTCACACCGGCAGCCGCGGGCCGCCAGCGGAAGCCGGCCGCGCTCCTCCTCTCGCTCGTCGGGGGAACGGGAGCGGGGGCCGCCATGACCGGTTGCGGGGTCTGCTCGCGGCTGGGAGCGGGGGCTGGCCGGTCCGTCCGCCAGTCCCGAAGCCGGTCGGGCAGGAACAGGGTCAGGGCGGTGATGAAGGCCAGGATTTTCGACACCATGTTCATCGTGATGGGCAGCGCGGAGTGCGGGTAGCCGAAGCCGGACAGGGCCCAGATCCCGAACACGCCGATCATCAGCGCGAAGCAGAAGAACGTGGACTTCCGCACCCGTACCATCGGCGACAGCGCGAGCAGCCACAGCGTGGTGAGCTCGACCAGGAAAAGAGGGGTGAAGAATATCGCCCGGTAGAGGGCCGGGTCCGGGGGCAGCGCAGGGTAGGTCCTGGCCATCACGATGAAGTCGAAGGGCAACTCGAAGATCATCGGCGCGGTCATCGCGCCCACGATCCCGCTGCCCAGCCTGGTCTGGTAGCGCCACCCGGTGCGCGTCATGATGATGCCGAAAATCGCCGCCGCGGCCAGCAACGTCACCGGGGCGATGGGGTCAGAGACCCCCGACTTGATGTTGGGAAAGTCGTGCAGGAATTGGTGGACGTAGATCCCTAGCCCGGTCGCGAACGCAATGAGCGCTATGACCCAGAGCGAGAACATGAGGACCACGACCGAGGTAGGTGGCCGGACGGCCCGGAGGGGGCGCCGCAGCCGGATTCCCGCGTAGGCCGCGCAGCCCGCCACGGCCAGCAGGCCGACCGCGAGTTCGATCTTGGCGTCTCCGCCGTAGCTGACCCACCCGCCGTTAAGACTCCCGTTAAGACTCATGGTGCTGCCTGCTTTCGGCTGCCTAACATTAAAGTGATATCACTATGCTAGACACTTGATAGTAGCCGCGTCAATGGGTATTTCCGGGGTCTCCGGGGCCGCTCCCGGCTGGTCTGCCCGGCCCGGCGTGGTCTTCCGGTGCGGCCGCCGGAATGTCGGGGTTGGGGCCATGCGGAGGTTGCCCGAGGTGGTCGCGCGCGTTCTGGCCCAAGCCGCACCGGTCACACGTCTGCTTCATGCCGGGTACCCGGCAGGCGCCGCCAGGAGCCCTCATGCGCGGGCCTGGGGCGGCGAGCCCGGTCGGCGAGGGCGGCCAGGAGCCCTGGCACGCGCTGCCGGCGCTGGTTCCGCCCGGTGCGGTGGGCGGCGCGCGCCAGCGCATCACCTTGAGCTTGTCGGTGCAGTTCGGCGAGCCGGGCCTGACCCAGGGCCTGAACAGTGGTGTGTAGCATCATTGCGGTCTCCTTTCTGGTGCCGCCCAGCTTCCCCGGGCCCGCTATCGGCGGGCTCTTGGCGGGCGATAACCGATCGAAGGCAGCCTGGAGCAAGGCCGCTGCGGGCGGGGGAAAGGTGACCATCCGGCCGGCCTGTCGTGCGGGACCTCGGTGGCTGGCTTGCTGCGGCACGTGTTGCCGGGTGGGCGCAGGATGTGCGCCTCGCTGACCGGATCACCGAAGTCGCGGGCTTTGACGAGCGCTGTTCGAACCTGTCGGCGGCTCGAGCTGGCTCGCCGGCCATGAGGTAGGCCTCACCGAGCCGGTAGAGCAGCTGCGTCTCGACCTTTCCGCATCCCGCGGCCCGGGCCACCCGCAGCGCCTCCGCCAGCAGTTCGATCGCATTATCGGGCTCGCTCAGCTCTAGTTTGATCCGGGCCAGGGTGCTCAGCACGCAAGCTGCGGCCGCCTGGTCTCCTGTGCTCCGGAAAAGGGCCAGTGCCCGCTCACCGCTTCTTGCGGCATCATCGAGCCGACCGCTCAGCCGGTCCGTGTCTGCGAGCTGGGAGGTTGGGAGGGCCACGCCCTGATCGTCGCCTGCGTCCTGGAACAGCCGTACGGCCGTGGCGAATGCCTCACGGGCGGGTCGAACTGCCGCTGTTCGGCCTGGAGCGACCCGATGGCGTAGAGCATTGCCGCCTGGCCGCGGACATGGCCTGCCTTCCGGGTGGCCGTCAGGGCGATCTCGTGGGTCTGGCGCCAGTCGTCGAGGTAGGCGCGGATCTCGAACACATCGGCCGCGCTGAAAGCCAGGCTCCAGCACAGGTCGGTGAACCCCTGCTGGGCTGCCTGCCGAACCCCGCGACACCGTGTCCTGTTCACCGGCGACATCGTCGCGAATGGATCGTCCGGGCCGCTTCTCGGCCCGTTTAACACCGGCCGCGCGCGAGCCCGTGAGTCGGTCGTCAGACTCGCGCAGATTCCCGCCGAAATCGTCGGCTTCGGGGCATGGTGATCCACTCGTCGACGACGCCGGCGCAACCACCTGGCGCGAACTCGGTCTACGCTGCCAGCACGGCCCCGGCGCGGTGCCCGATCCGCTCGGCTAGCCAGTACCGAGCAGGACGCACTGTGCCGTAGCCGGACGGCTTCCGGCGTCTCCAGCGTGGCCGGCCGAGCAGCCAGCGATCACCGCAAGCGGATCCCTCACCGGCACCGCGATCAGCAGGGATTCCGGTGCTGATCAGCAACTGCTCCCTGGACCCGGCCTCATTCGGCCCGGCACTGGCGTGGGCCACGATCCGGCCACGGCCTCGAGTCCTCACTCGAAGAGGACCAGTTGCCCCGGCTGGCCCGATTGGTCGGCGCTACCGGCTGATCAGCCGCAGCGCGGGGAAGGTGTGGTTCTGCCAGATCAGGCGGGAGGGCTCTTGGGGGTAGGCGGTGACAGCCGGCCGGATGTCGAAGCGCTGAACGAGGCGTTGACTAGTGCCGTATGTGGGCCAGCCAGGATCGCCGTGGGCGGCGAACGAAGCCCAGGCTGCGCGCATCCGGGCGGAGAGGGCCTCTGCCTCCGGGGAGGGTGCTTCACCGATCAGCATGGCAGGCTGGCCGCGATCCAGGTTGCCGAAGACGAGTGGTATGTCGAGGCCGTGGCAGGCGCCGAGGGCGCCGCCCATGCCCGGGGCCGGCCAGGCCAGCTCGTAGACATACACGCGGCCCCCGGCAGCCGTCTGGGCCTCGGCGAGGTGGAGCGACGGCATGCGGAACAGCCAGTCGGAATGGACCAGCTCGTACAGCTCGTCCGGGCCTGCCGCCGGGAAGGCTTCGCGGTAGCGGCGCGCGCCGTCCGGGCCGGGTGCCAAGACATGGAGGGCGTTCGTCGCCTGCTCCTCGCTCACCTCACCGAGCAGACCGTTGATGGCGGTGAACAGGCGCTGCTCGTCGCGGGTGTGGCCGACGAGGAGTTCGATGTCGCGGCCGGCGCCGTCGGTCAGGGCCTGCCACGGTGTGACGGCCAGGACCTCGCCGTCGACGACGGGCGAAAAGGGGATCGTTCTGTACGCGGGGCGGCCCCACCGTTGCGCCCACTGGTCCATCTTGGCGCCGACCGTGTCAGCGGCGGCGGATAGCTGGCGTGGGGCAACGCTGGACAGGTCGGCCACTGTGGGTCGCAGGCCCAGCTCGGCGGCGCAAGCGGCAGCGATGTCCGCGGCAAGCTCCGGCGAGAAGAACGTCCCCGGCACACTCTGCGCGACGGCCCGGCGGAAGAGCCCGGCCGCACGGTCCATCGCCAGCAGCGCGGCGACCGATCCGCCACCCGCCGACTGGCCGAAGACAGCGACCCGGGCAGGGTCGCCGCCGAAGGCACGGATGTTGTCGCTCACCCACTCCAGAGCGGCTACCTGGTCGAGCAGACCCCGGTTGGCAGGAGCCCCCTCGATCTGCGCGAAGCCCTCGATACCCACGCGGTAGTTGAACGTCACCACCACGACGCCACCGTCCCGCGCTAGCCGACCACCGTCGTACTCGGGGAGGCCGGACATACCGATCACGTAGGCGCCGCCCTGGATCCACACCATGACGGGCAGCCCCGCGCCCGGGTCGGGTTCGGGCGACCAGACGTTGACCGTCAGCCAGTCGTCGCCCGCCGCCTCCTGCGACAGCGCGTCCATGCCGTAATGCCCGCCCTGCGGGGGCGGCGGGCCGTACGAGAGTGCCTCCCGTACCCCGCTCCAGCCCCGTACCGGTCTCGGGGCGGCGAAGCGCAACACGCCGACCGGGGGCTGGGCGAACGGGATTCCCCGGAAGACCGCCACACCCGCCTCCCGGCTGCCGCGCAGCCCGCCGGCCGTCGCGCGGACTTCGGGCCGGGACCCGGATGGCTTGGACTCGGCAACGGTCATCACAACTCTCAAAGCAGATGGAGAGGGCTCGCGGCGGTCTTGGACCCTGCGAATCATTCACTCCGGTTGGTGGGCACGCCAGCGATTTACGGACTGCTTGGCCGTTCACGGACGTCTGTGCCCGACTCATACGGGGTGACCTGGTTCTGCCGTGAGCCATGAAGGTCAACGACTGGTGGATGTGCAGCGGGCGCCCGGACCGATCGCAAGCTGGTCCACTCGTCGCTTGGTCAGGGGATCAAGATGCTGCTCAAACAGCTCAAGACGGCGCGACTCGTACCGCGATGTATGCGAGAACGCGTAGCCGGGTGCGTCGTCCGTAGGTAGACCGTCCACCTTCGCCGCAGCGCAGTCAACCATCCGCTTACGGGACGGGATTGACCGCGGCCAGCAGCTCGCCCGCAGCGGCGCTCACCAGTCGTCGCTGGTGCCGGGCGGTGCTGCCGGGTCCGATGTCCGTAAGGGGTTCCTCAACGGCACTGCTTGGCGGAAGCCCGACCGAGTGTGGTGTGGTGTCTTGACGGCGGGATGTCCCCCGCGGTGCCAATCGCATGTCTGCTGCAGCTACTGGACGGGCCGCGCGTCCCCGAGGATCCAGTCGATGCCGTCGCGGCGGATTCGGCAATGCCAGCCCAGCTGCTGAAGTCGGTCGGTTAGCTGGTCGGGATCGACGAAGTTCTTGACGATGCGAAACTGGCTGCCATCGCGCAGTGTTCGCTGGACAATCTCGCCGTCGTCCGCAGTGTAGGTCTCCTTACCGCGATCGTCGGTGTGCTCGTCGATGAACAGCACTCGTCCCCGCTCGGCCAGCCAGGGGCGCAGCAACTCCCAGAACCGGTCGAAGCGGGTCGTCGGCACGTGTGAGAGCCAGGCGGAGAAGAAGATGACGTCGAATCGCGCAGATGTCGCCCACGTGAACACGTCAGCCACCTCGAACGTCACGTTGGGTGAGGCGGCCCGTGTGCGGGCGATCTCAATCGTCTCTGGCGCCGCGTCGATAGCCACGAGCGTCGACGCCTGCCGCGCGAGCGCCGTGGTCCACATGCCGGTCCCGCACGCGATCTCCAGGACGGCTCCAGCGGGCCGCATTTCGTTGACCAGCCGTTCGACGCGGGCGCTGGCTGCAGCCACATCGCCATAGGCCGTCACGTCGTACTCGGCGGCACGCTTACGGTAATAGCTCACCTGCTCAGCGAGAACCTCATCGGTCACGGTGACATCATCCACGCGCCCAGGCTGCTGCCCAAGCGGTGCGCCGAAGGCCGCCCCGGTGCTCTGTCCGGAAGACCATCCAGTAGCGGGACGGCCGCGTCCCCGTCCCAGGACCGCGGCGGGAGCCGCACGACTCCGCCGGTAGTGGGACGCCAGGTCGGTCTCGTCAGCCGTTCGGTTCTCTTCTATCGGTTCGCTGGAATATGGAGATCACCTGGCCGTCCGGATCGCGCATCCAGGCGATCCTGACGCCGGGGAGGACGCGATGCCGTGCTCGCCGGTCCGCTGAGGGCCTTCGGCGATGGCCTCTATGGCCAGCCGCGACCGGTCAGGACTTCGATGACCCCGTCCAGGTCGCTGGTGGCGAAGCTCGCCAGCGGCCCTTCGGCCCGCCCCGCGTAGCTCGTGCCCGTCAGCAGGTAGATTCGCCTCCCGCTCCGCAGTTCAGGGCATAACCGCTAGGCACGACGTTGCCGCTGAGCCCGAGGGCGTCGCGGTAGAAGCGCAGCGATGCGTCGAAGTCGCTGACCGGGATCACCGGCCCCACGGGGCGGTCGCCGAGCATGTGGTTCTCGCTCCCTGGCCGTGTTGTCATGACCGGCCGGTGCGGGGCGCGAAGATGTCGAAGGCGTTTCCCTCCGGATCGCTGCGACCGTGCTGACCCCAGCCGCCGATCTCGGCGAGTTGGCAGCCGGGGAGGTTAGGCTGCCGCCTCGCACCGATGCGTAATGCGCGCCTTGACCTGGCAGGTGGGCGGGTCTACTGTCCGGTTGCGGTGAGAGGTCAGCCTGGGAAGGAGCGGGCCGATGCGACGCACGTTCGTCACTGGCGGGGCGCTGCTGGCGGTGGTGCTGGGCGGCGCGGTCCTCACGCCGACCCTGGCCGCGGCTGCCCCGCGCCCTGGCCTGGCGGCGGTTCAGGTGAGCGCCGATCCCTATACCAACGCGGCAGCTCAGCATGCCACCGAGGTGGAGCCGGACACCGTGGCGGCCGGGCACACGGTGATGTCGGTGTTCCAGGTGGGCCGGTGGGACAACGGGTGCTCTGATGACATCGGCTGGGCGCGGAGCACCGACGCCGGGCAGAACTGGCGGCATGGTTACCTGCCGGGGCTGACCAGGTTCTCCCGGCCTGCCGGGCCGTTCGTGCGGGCCAGCGACCCGGCGGTCGCCTATGACGCCGCGCACGGCGTGTGGATCGCATCGTCGCTGGCCTGCAACGGAACCTCGCCGAACCCGTCGGCGTTCGTGCCCAGCCCGGCGGTGGAGGTCAACATCTCCGCCGACGGCGTGCACTGGAGCAAGACGATCATCGTCGCCCGGATCAAGAAGGGCCAGGACTTCGACAAGGACTGGATCACCTGCGACAACTCCACGGCCAGCCGTTTTTACGGCCACTGCTACGTCGAGTGGGACGTGGACAACCGGAACGACCTGGTGCAGATGAGCACCTCGCGGGACGGCGGGTCCTCCTGGTCGGCGGCCGCAGCGACCAGCACCCGGCTGCAGGCCACCGGCGGGGAGCCCGTCGTGCAGCCCAACGGCGATGTCGTGGTACCGATCCTGGCCGCCCGCGGGCTGGTCGCCTTCCGCTCCGTCAACGGCGGAGCGACCTGGGGCCCGGCCATCAAGGTGGCGAGCATTTTCCAGCACCCGTTCGGCGGCAACCTGCGCGGACCGTTCTTTCCCTCGGTGACCACCGACCGCACCGGGCGGATCTACATCACCTGGCCCGACTGCCGGTTCCGGCCCAGCTGCGCCAGTAACGACATGGTGCTGACCACATCCGCCGACGGCGTCCACTGGACCCCCGTGGCCCGGATCCCCATCGACCCGGTCACCAGCACCGTCGACCATCTCGGCGGCGGCCTCGGCATAGACCCGGCGACGGCAGGACGGCAGGCCCGGCTGGCCCTGTTCTACAACTTCTACCCGCGCGCTGCCTGCACCGTGAGCACATGCCGGCTATATCGAGGGGTATGTCTCCTCGGCCGACGGCGGCGCCCGCTGGAGCGCCCCGCAGGTGATCGCCGGGCCGATGCGGCTGCGGCAGCTCCCGTTCGCGTTCGGCTACATGGTCGGCGACTACGAGGGCACGGCCGTCATCCCCGGCGGCGACGCCTTCTCGGCGTTCGCGGTCGGCGGGATCCCGGCCGCGAGGCAGCGGTTCAGCGAGGCGATGTACGAGCCGAGCGGCGGCGCACCCGTCACCGGCGGCCCGCGGGCAGCCAGCCCCGCAGGCGCGCGCCCCTTCGCCGCGACCCGGCTACCGGGAATCACCCGGTAACCAGATCCTGGCCGCCACGCGGTGGCAGGAGCCACGCATCGGCCGGGCCGCCCGCGGCGGGTACCCGCTGACCTTCCTTAGCGCTGTCGCACGCGTCAGTCTTTCAGCAGGGAAAGCAGAGGGGTGAATCGAACCGGCGTGTCCGGAGGGTCCACTTCGTGAGGAGAAGATGGAGCCGTGACACGTCGATCGAGCAATTACCCGCCGGAGCTGCGTGAGCGGGCGATCCGGATGGTCGCTGAGGTGCGGCCGGATTACCCCTCGGACTGGCCGGCGATCGTGGCGGCGGCCGGAAAGCTGGGCATCGGGTCAGCGGAGACGCTGCGTAAATGGGTCCGCCAGGCCGAGGTCGATGCCGGGCAGCGGCCGGGCGTGACCAGCGAGGATTCCGCGGAGATTAAGCGGCTGAAACGGGAGAACGCCGAGCTGCGCCGGGCCAGCGAAATCCTGAAGGCAGCGGCTCCTCGCCGCCCCCGATGGCCACCGCGGTGTGCGAGCCCTTGTGCGGATCGATCCCGATCATCACTGCCGCCATGCCCAGCCCCTCCCAGGACGCAAGGTCTTACCGTGGCGGGCATGCCTTATTCCAGAACCTGACGGGCGTTCGCACCTCTTTTGAGCCACGCCACGGCGAGGAACCGATGAGCTGGCACGTCGTTAATAAGCCAGGCTGCACCCAGCCGGCAGGCGGTTCGAGAGACAGCCCATCAGACCTCTTGACACTACGGCCGCAACCGCAGCTCCTGCACCGATCCTGCAATAAGGCGGATCAGCGAGCGCCCTAGATAGGGCGCGGAAACCCACATCCCGCAATAAACAGCTGGTTCGAGCCGATCAGGGCTGGAGTGCGCGCCCGCCGGACCTGATAGCCGCTCACGCGGTGTGGAAGCGGCCAACCTCGCCGGAGTGCGCAGTCGGCCGTCAGCCGATCAGGATGCTCATCAGCCGCCGCTGGCCGCTTATGCTCACTGCCGGTCTTGCCGGCGGGAGTTGCAGCCGGTGAGGCGGTGGACCCGGTTACGGCGCGATCACCGACACGGTGCCGTCACGCTGGTTCGCCGCGTAGACGATGCCCGTCGCCGGGTTGGCCGCCACCGCGACCGGGAAGTTCCCCACCGGCACGGTAGTGACCAGCTGCTCGGTCTGCCCGTTGTCCACCGTGACCGTGTTGTCGTAGGGATTGGCGACGTAGATCAAGTCGGTTCGCGGGTCCACTGCCACACCGTTCGCGCCGGTACCGGCCGACATGCCGCCGACATCCTTGCCGGTCTTCCCGCTGATCACATACACCAGCTGGTTGAGGATGGAAACGTAGCCAAGGTCGGTCTGCGGATCCACCGCCACATCGGTGGTCTCGAAGTCCCCCAGCTGGGTGCGCACCAGGACCTTGTTGGTGTACCCGCTGATCATCGCGACCGAATCCTGGTCGCCCTCGCTGACGAAGATGCGCCGGGTCCGTGGGTCTGCGGCCTCACCCGTGATGGTAAAGGGATCCTTGATCACGGCGATGACCTTGTTGGTGCTCCCGCTGATCACTCTGGTGCCCTCGTAGATGGTGTCGGTCCGCGGATTGACCGCGATCGGGCCGCAGCACGTGCCGATCGCCGCGATGACCTTGCCGGTGCGCTCGCTGATAACCGCAGTCTGGTTGCCGCTGCCATACCCGGCGACGTAGACCCGGCCGGTGGCCGGGTCTGCCGCGACCCCGGTCGGCTGGTGAAACCCGGAGAGGGTGGCCGTCACCTTGTTCGTGGTCCCGCTGATCACCGACACGGTGCCGCTGGAGGAGTTCGTGACATAGACCTTGCCGGTACGGGGGTCCATGGCGACGCGCGCAGGGTTCGTGCCAACCGGGATGGTGGCGGTGACATGTGGCCCCGACGCCGCCGACCCGCTGGCCGCCTGGGATGCCAGCGCCGCTGGGGCCAGCCCGGAGGTGGCCGCAAGGCCGGCGATAATCGCAGGGATCGGGATGATAAGACGATGCCTGCGTTTCATGGTGCCCGCTTCTTCGCTGGCCGCGCCAGCTCCGTTTCCAGGGCCCGCGCTGCGATGAGTCTTCGCATGCAAGACTCCCATGAGCCGCCAATGGTTGACGCAGTCCCGCCTGCAGTCGGCGCCGGGTCGTTCATCGTGGTATCCATGCGCGGGGTGGGCGCGATCGCCCTGTTCCTGTCCACCGTCACCGACTCCGCCCTTAGCGCGGCGCCACGCTGGTCACCAGCGAGGTCCTCGTCACGCTGAACGCCGCCGCGGTCATCGATCCCTACCTGTCCACCCGCTACTGGCTCGCCTGGATCGACTTCTGGCCGCGGCCTCGCAGGCCCATCACCTGGCTGGTGCCTGCACGGTCGCGGATCACTGCGTGCCTAGGCGAACTCGGCGGCGCACGATGATCAGGCGTGCGCTTCTGGTCGGGCAGCGAGGGACTGACCGTGGCCAGAAACTGAGACAAAACTCGATATCAAGACAGTCTCGGCGCGCCCGCCTAATGTGCTATTGCTGGTCAGCGTGGCGGAGGATAGGAGATTCGAACTCCTGAGGGGTTGCCCCCAACACGCTTTCCAACACTGCTGACCAGCGTTCACCGAGGTCCGCCACCGTCCGTGACCTGCTCTGATATGACGGCGGTGGCCGCTGGTGAACGGTGCTGGACGCCGGTGAATGAGACAGGAAATGAGACACGACCGGCCAGTGCTGCTCGCTCCGCGGAGGGCATCCCCGGAGTGTCCGGTGATTGTCGAGGCGATCTCCTGGGCGCAACCTGGCGCCGGTCCCGGCGAACTGGAACGGGCACCCGTCGAGCCCGCGCAAGTTCCTGTTGACTGAACAGCCCGTGGTGTTTTCGCAGTCCAGTGGACATGTTGGCTGATTGGCGCCTGGGATCCGTGGTCATGGCTGGGCACGGGGCAGCCGCGGGATCAGGTGACGTTGATCGTCCCGGCTGCGGGGTCATCGGAGGCGACCGGCTCGGGGCGATCCCGTCGTCTGAGGTCAGCCTCCAGGTAGCACGACGTGACGCGGTGCGCCCGGAGGAGGCGCGCAGTGGACGGCATGGATGGCAGGAGGCTTGCCGGTGCCCGGGCCGTTCTGCCTGACCACCGGAGCGGGCCGCCTGGCCGCCGCAGAACCTGGCGACGAAGCCGCCGTTGACGGACAGCATGTCGTTGTAGGAGCGTGCGCCGAGCGTGAACATTCCCGCGATCACCACGACGACGGCGATAGCTGCCAGTGCCGGCCGGCCTGCTCGCTGGCCGGGCACCCGCGTTACCAGCCAGGCGCCCAGCAGCGATATGGCACCGAGCGCGGGAAGGTAGAAGCGGACCGACTGCAGGGTTCCGCCGAACGGATTCGCGGTCCAGGTATAGGCGGCGTAGAACCCCCACACCGCCAGCCAGCTCGCGAAGAGGGCAACCGCGACGAGCAGGTCACGCCGGGCCTGCGCCCGCTGCCCCTCGGCGGCCGATGCGCGCCGGGGCCAGGCCCATGCGCCGATGATACAGGCCAGCGCCAGCAGGCCGAGGACGAGGAACGGCATCGCGTTCATCAGGTGCGCTGGCATGTAACGCAGGTTGGCTCCGATGGCCGACAGCGCGAAGGTGATCTCGCTAGGCCGGTATCCAGACTTTAGCGGCCCGCCGTAGACGAGGCTGTTGAAGACCGCCACTCCCGCACCGAAGACGACGACCGAGCCGGCCCACCACCACAGGGCCCTGCGCGGCAATCCGCCGCCGCCCCTCCGCCAGGCGATCAGGACCGCGATGACCGCGCAGGCCAGGACGACGACGTTGGTGTACCGCGAGAACACTGCGGCGTCGAGGGCGATGAACGCGACCAGGCCCACCCAGGTGCGGCGTCGTGCCGGGGCTTCGGTGGCCAGCATCGCCCACAGCAGCGAGCCGGTGCCCGCGGCGATCAGCGATGCTTCGACGAAGGTGGGCATGTACTCCCGCCAGGCGAACAGCAGCGCCGCTCCCGACGAGCAGTACAGGCCGACCGCCGCCGCGCCGCCGAAGCGGCCCAGCCACCGCCGCGCCCCGATGAACAGGCCCGCGCAGCCCAGCGCGCCGTAGAACAACTGCGCCCACCGGATGATCCCCAGCGCCTGAAACACGGCGGCAAGGAACGGGAACCCCGGATCCTTCTCGGAAATCCAGCGGCCATCAGCCAGCCGGACCCACTGCGCGATTCCCCCGCCCGGGCCGAACGGGCCGTTCAAACCTCCCATGCTTCCCGCCTGCGCGGCCACAGCGTGGTACTGAGCCGCGGACAGGGTCAGCGAGTACCCGTCGGCGATACCGACGATCGATCCCCGGTAGGCCTGATCATCCGGTTCGACCAACTGTGGCGCCCTCTTGAGCACCAGGACGCAGAGCACGGCGAAGGCGACGACCGCAAGCGCCACCTCCAGCCACAGCACCGACCGCCTGGTGCCGGACCGGTCGTCACCGGCTGGCCCCTTAGTGGCCTGTTCGCCGTCGGCCTGGGCCACGGCATCGTCGGGCGCGGCGCTCGTGGTCACCCGGCTAAGCTAGCCCTCCCCGCTTAGCAGAACTCGTGGACTCGATGTGAGTTTTCTGAGTAAACGCAAGCAGTCGCCGAGAACCACCCTCGTCTCCCCAGGTCACAGGCGCGACGGATGTGAGTACCGCAGGCAAAGGGGTTCACTGGCGGCGACGGCGCCGTCGATCCGGGACGGACGGCCATGAACTGACATCCGCACGATTCGGCGGCGTGCGCTTCTCCGTTCACGACCGTTCACCGGCGCCGTGACCAGGTGAAACTCGGAGCGTTGAACCTGCACCCAGGCCTCGTGCGGCAGCTTCCGGGCCACGCAACTGAGACTAAGAAATGAGACTGAGCGACCTCGAGCTTGTCCGCTCTGCAGTGTCCGAGATCGCATCGCCGCAGGTCAGCGTGGCGGAGGATAGGAGATTCGAACTCTTGAGGGGTTGCCCCCAACACGCTTTCCAACAATGCTGGCTAGCGTTCACCGACATTCGCCATGGGCCGCCACCTGCCACGATGAGTCCCGGGCGGCCGCTGGTGAACGGCCCCGTACGGAGATGAATGAGCCCAGAACTGAGCCCGGCGGACGGAACAAGAGCGGCCGCCGGGCCCGGCTCATCGCGGGACGGGTTCGATGCGTTCGAGTTGCCGGAGTTCTTCCTTGTCGTGGGATGCCCGGTACAGGTCAAGCGCGAGCTGGCCGTTGAGCCAGAACTGCGGGGTGGTGCCCAGGGCTCTGGCCAGCCGCAGGGCCGTCGAGGGGCTGATGCCGCGCCGCCCGTTGACGATCTCGTTCAGGCGCACATAGGAAACCCCGATCCGGTCCGCCAGTTCTGCCTGGGTCATCCCCAGCGGCCTGATGAACTCCTCCAGCAGCATCTCGCCGGGCGGTGTGGGCGCCCGGTCAGACGGGATCCTCACCTGTGCCATCCTCCGTCACCTCCGTTAGTGATAGTCCGCGATCTCGACATCCTCGGCGCCCGATTCAGTCCACCGGAAGCACACCCGCCACTGATCGTTGATCCGGATCGAATGCTGTCCCCGCCGCTCGCCTTTGAGCTTTTCCAGGTGGTTGCTCGGCGGCGCCCGCAGGTCGCCCAAGGCCGCCGCCTGGTTGAGCTGGTCCAGCTTTCTCCTCGCCGCTCGCACCAGGTCTGACGGGCAGGCCTTCCTGGCCTGCTTGGTGTCACGCCCGTCGAAGAGGTCTTCGGCGCCCTGGTCCCGGAACGATACGATCACGCAGGCTGAGTATAACGGATAACGTTACCCATAGTAAATAGGAACTCCAGCAGGCGTTCAGCTACTGGCGGGCTTCCGGATCCGGGAGGACGTTATCCCGGCTACTGGGCGCAGCCCGTGACTGGACGGGTAATTACCGAATGTGAGCGGCGTGGGCTAAGCGTGCGATCCAACGCCGAGCCTAACGCCGAATATGCCCTGCTGATTGGTGGTGATTTCGCCCCCGGCTGGGCAGCGCAGATCTGCCAGTTCGGTTCTCGCACCGGACTGGCCCCGTCCTTGGCTGGCCAGCTGCTTCAACGGGTGATGCCAACTCGAGGGTCACTGCCACGATCACTCACCGGCAGCCGGGGATTCATCGTCCCTTCTCGTGGTAGCCGGGTTGTTCAGTCTGGCCCGGGCCCACCGTCGGTCAGCGCCGGGTGGCTTTGAAGATCGACATGGTTCCGGGTAGGTAGCCGTTGGCCACGTAGACGGTGTGGGTGTGATCGTTGACCGCGATCCCGAAGGGGCCGGAGCCGACTGCCTGTTCGCGGGTGGCTTTGCGGCAGCCGCTGGTGGCTGTGGCGTTGCATCGTGATCCGTCCAGGATGGTCACGGCGGCGCTTTCGAAGTCGGTGACGTAGAAGGTGCCGTTGTGGGCGTCCGCCGTGATCAGCAGGGGCGCCCGGCCGGTGGGCAGGGTGGGGAAATGCCGCTGGCAGCCGGTGGTGCGGGTACCGTTGCAAGTCGCGGCGTTGATCACGGAGACTGTTCCGGGCGAGTCACCGTTGGCGTTGTTGGCCACGTAGACGGTGTGGGTGCGGTCGTTGACCGCCACGCCGAAGGGGCCCATCCCGACCGTGGCGGTTGCGGCGAGGTGCCCGCAGCCGGAATGGTTGGTGCCGTTGCAGGTGGCGCCGTTGATCACCGACATCGTGTCGCCGTTAAAGCCCAGCCCGGCGTTGGGGCCGTAGACGGTATCGGTTGCTGCGCTGACTGCCAGCACGGATGTGCCCTGCCCGACTTTGACCGCGGCGGGCGCCTGGCCGCAGCCGGAGGTGTTGGAGGCGTTGCAGGTGGCGGTGTTGACGACCGCGACCCGGTTGGCCTTGTTGCCGTAGGACACATACATGGTCTGGGTGGCAGGGTTGACGGCCGGCGCGTTCGGGAAAGCGCCGATCTTGATTACCGGCGGGTGATCGGCGCAGCCGGAGGTGTGTTCGGCATTGCAGGTGGCCGTGTTGATCACCGCGACGGTGCCGGCGACCGGGTCGGAGGCGTATAGCGTGTGCGTGGCATGATCGACCGCGCCGACGTTGGCCTGCGGGTCTGGCACCGGGATCTCCGCCACCGGCGCGCAGCCGCTGAGGTGCCGGGCGTGGCAGGCGGCGCTGTTGATCACGTCGATCTGCGGCAGGCTGAGGTTGCCGGCGTAGATGGTGCCGGTGGATGGGTCGGCCGACAGCAGGAACTCGTGTTCAGGCACGGCCGGCGCCTCGACGCGGCAGCCAGCAGTGCGGGCGGCGTTGCAGCGGCGGACGCTGGTCACCGACAAGATGTTTCTCCCGCCGAGGTTCACCACGTAGGCGGTGCCGGTTCGCTGCAGCAGGGCGAACGCGTTCGGGCCCGGATTGTATCTGCGGCCGTGGTCGGGCGCGGCGGCCGGCTGGTTCGGCGGCCGCCTGCGGCAGCCGGATGTCACCGTCCGATTGCAGGTCCGGGTGTTGATCGCAGACAGCGTGTTATCGCCCTGGTTGACAGCGAACACGGTGTGCAGCGCTCGGTCGACCGCGACAAAGGCGGTCCCGATGCCGGTGGGCACGGCCGGTGGCGTGCGGCCGCAGCCAGCCGTGATGTGGCCGTTGCACCGGGCCCCGTTGATGACCGACACCGACCCGCCGTTGAACTCGTTGACGTAGTTGGCGGCATAGATGGTGTCGCTGGCCTGGTCCACGGCGACCGTGAACGGGCTGGCGCCCACCGTGACCGAGGCCGGGGTCCGGCCGCAGCCACGGCCGGCGTGCCCGTTGCACGCGGCCCCGTTGATCACCGAGACGGTATCGCCATTGCCCGACAATCCAGCGTTCGCCGTGTAGATGGTGTCGGTGGCGACGTCCACATCCACCCAGCCCGGGCCGGCCTTGACCCTCACGTTCCGGGCCGGCCGCCCGCATCCGCGGGTCGTGCGGGCGTTGCAAGCGGCGGCGTTGATCACCGAGACGCGGCCGGCGCCGAGGTCCGCCACATACAGCGTCCGCGTCGCCGGGTTGACAACCGCAGCGACCGGGAACTTCCCAACCTTGATCGTAGCCACCGGCCGGGCGCAGCCGCGGGTCACCCGGGCGTTGCACCGGGCCCCGTTCAGCACCGAGACCGTGTTGTCGTTGCCGTTGGCCACATAGACCGTGTCGGTCCGCTCATCGACGGCGGCCGCCAGCGGGCCGCTGCCGACCCTGGCCCTGGCCACCACCCGGCAGCTCGCCCTGACTTTAACGTTGCACGTGGCAGTGTTGATCACATCCACCACGTGACCCGGCGGACCAGAGGCGCAAAAGTCGGCCCGGCACTGGATCGGCACATAGACGGTGCCGGTCCGCGGATTGGCCACCGGAGCGCCCGGGCTGCCATCGAGCACCACCGACCCGCCCGCGCGCCCGGCCGCCGCGCTGCTCAGCTCCGGCATCGCCTGCCCGGCGCGGCCCAACCCGGTCCGCCCAAGGCGCAACGCCCCAAACCGCGTGGCCGCCGCGCGGGACACGACAGGCCGCGGCACCCCAGACCCAACCGCCGCGCCCGCGCTCACCGGCGCTGCGGCCGCCAGCCCGGCCACCACCACAGCCAGCCCGAGCGGCCAGCTAAGCCACCACCGGGCTCCAGATCGCCGAACCGCAGATTTCCGCACCGGAATCCTCCACCTCAACCTGGACTAATTTGCGTGCACTTTACTCCCGCTAGAACCGGATCTTGAACCTCTTTCACGGTAGTGGGTGAGCAGTCACCAGCGAGGCCGACGATGCCCGTCCGGTGATGCAGGACCAGATCGACCAGATCTGCATGCTGCAGCTGTTATGCACTGCCAGCCCACTGGCCCCACCTATCGGCGGCCATGTGCGCGGCTTCCCATTCCTGGGCTGATCACGCTTCGTAAGGGCGGTACCGGCAGTGAGGACCTCGAGCGCCGACTCGGCGCTTGGTCTGCCGTCCAGTCCAGGTCGCTGTCGCAGGGCAGGGCCTTCATGGCCGCCGGGCCGGCGGAGACGGCTGTTTGAATGGGCACATGACAATTGCGCAGCAGCATTCGCGCGTGGTCAGCGCGAGCCGCGAGATCGCGGCCGGGCCTGAGCGGATCTTCGAGCTGATCGCGGATCCGGCTCAGCAGCCGCGCTGGGACGGCAACGACAACCTGGCCGGAGCACCCGCTGGGCAGCGCGTGCGCCGCGCGGGTGAGGTGTTCACGATGACGCTGACCCACGACGGCGCCATCCGGGAGAACCACGTGGTCGAGTTCGAAGAAGGCCGCCGGATCGCCTGGAGGCCCGCCGAATCGGGTAAGCGGCCGCCCGGGCACCTGTGGCGATGGGAACTCGAGCCGCGGCGCATCACGCACCCGGGTCACGCATACCTATGACTGGACCCAGCTGACCGACCACAAGCGTTTCCCGCGGGCCCGGGCGACCACGGCCGGCAAGCTCCGCGCATCGATTGACCGGCTCGCGGCCCTCGCCGAAGCGCCCTGACCGCGGCCGCCGCGCGGCGGCTACGGCCAGGCAGCGGGCCAGTTCTGCCTCACTTGAACCGTGCCTGGCGGCGGCTCGCTGGAAGGCAGCGGGCCAGATCGGCGGTTCGCGCGCGGCTGGTGACGGGCCTGGCCGCGAGCCTGCCCGGTGAGGTGTTTGCCTGGGTGCGGCAGGCAGAATGGGCTGATGCTGATCGTGCGGGCGACGAAGAAGCTCCTCGATCGCCTCGGGCCGCCCGGCCCGCCGTCAGAGCTGGGGTCTACCACGTTGCTGGGCGATTGGTATGCCACCGTCTGGTTCTGGCGTCCTCAGGTCGCGTTGCTGGTCAGTGAGGTGACGCTGCTGCCGGTGCTGATGCCGCTGGCACCGGCAGCTACTTTGCTGCAGCGGTTCGGCCGGCAGCTGGAGCTGGTGCTCGCGGCGCACGGCACCCCGGCGGAGTTCATCGACGGCGAACTGCGGGAGATGGGGCAGGTGCGGGTGGCGAAGACTGCCAGCCGCAGTGTCGTCGGGATCATGAATGAGTTCGGCCATCTTGCCGGTGCCTGGCGCCAGGCCGAGCCCGACCTGGTGGCGCTCGCGAGGCGCCTGGCGGCCGCGCCCTGCGGCCCGCTGTATCAGCGGCACGTCAGCCCTGACCGCGAACTGGCCGCTCTGGTCACCGGCTGGGCGCCCTTGCCGCGTTGACCCGGCCAGTCACGCCCGCCTCGGCCGGTAGCTGCAGAATGCGGCCTGGATCTTGGTTGCCCGGCATCACGGGGAGGCGGGATGTCGCCGCCGGTGATCCGCCTGGCCGGCAGCCGGCCAGGCGGACGGGTGCCGTCACCGGCCGGGAGCTACCGGGCGGCGCCGGCGAGGTAGGCGGCGACGATGTAGGTGGCGTGCCGGTCCAGCGAAGCGCGGGCCCGGTCGTATCTCATCGTGGTCCGCGGATCAGCATGCGAGGCGGCCTCTTGCACGTCCCGCAGCGGTACTCCGGCGTCCAGCGCGGCGGTGATGAACGCGCGTGCCGCAGCGTGTGCCGGCCGACGTTCTTGGTGATCCCGGCCTGGCGGGCGGTGCGGCGGACGATCCGGGCCGCGCCGTGCCGGTCCAGCCGCCGCCCGTCCGCGGCCAGGAAGACCGGCCCCTCGGTGCGCTCGCCGACGGCCAGGTCTATGGCCCGGGCGGTGCGCGGCGCCAGCGGCACGGTGACGATCTTGCCGCCCTTGCGGGTGATCACCAGCGTGCGATGGCCGCGCTCGATGCCCAGGGCCTCGATGTCGGCGCGACGGCTTCGGAGACCCGCAGCCCGTTCAGGGCGAGCAGCGAGATCAGCGCATGCTCACCCGCCGGTCTGAGCCCCGCCGCCACCAGCAGCGCGCCGAGCTCGTTACGACCAGCCCGGTCGCGTGCGATTCATAGTCCAGCCGCGGCCGCCGCACGTGCGCCGCGGGCGAGTGGTCGAGCAGATCTTCCTCGACCGCGTACCGGTAGAACCCGGCGACGGTGCACAGCCGACGGGTGATAGTGGCCCAGGCCCGGCCGCGCGCCTCCAGGTCGCGAGCGAAGCACTCGATATCGGCCCGGCGCGCCTGGAACAAAGTGCAGCTGGTACTGCTGGCACCAGGCCGCGTACTGGCGCAAGTCCAGCTCGTAAGCCTGCCGGGTCAGGCCGCTGTACCCGGCCAGGAACCCGGCTAACGCCAGCCGCTCGGTGTTGCTGAACCCTGGTGTCACGGGGATCAGGGCAGCGGATGAGATCGTGGTGGCCATGAGGCACCTCCGGGGACTCAGGCTGAGACCCCGGAAGCTGGGCCAGCGAGGCCCCAGCAGAGGATGAGACCTTCACAGTAAAACGGCACCCGAGGTAACACCAGGTCACCGGCCAGGTCCGGGCTACCAGGCCATGGACAGCGCCCGACCGCCGATTACGCGCTCGCATTGTCTGCGGTCCTGGTGTCGCCTGAATGAACACATATTGTTCTTTATGGCGTGCCGATTCGCGGTTCCGGGCAAGGGCTCATCGCAGTCGCGGAGGCTCTGGGCTTATCGGAGTTCGTAGATTTCGTAGTCGAGTCTTGTCCGGTCGGCGGACAGGACACCTTTGCCGGCTGCTTGTAACTGGTTGATCCAGGAGTATCGCGGGTCTCCGGTCTCGAATAGGGGGCGATCAGGGCGATGGAGGCCTTGCCGGGCACTAGCCGAACCCGCCCTGAGTAGCGCATGAGGACGATGGCGTCATCGTTGGTTCTGATGGCGATACGCAGGTCGGGAAGCCCGAGCCCGCTGGGGGTTCTGGTGAGCCAGTCGGCGCTGCTGCCTCCGGTCAGGCTGCCGGCCAGGCGCCCCGATAGGCTGGCGCTGGCGATCTCGGCAATCACTCGTTGCCCGGTGGGGCGTTCCCGGCATCAACCGGGTCCCTCAGCGTCAGTGTCATCGTGCACAGCGGGACCAGTGCGATCATGCTGGGCTCCGTTGGGACAGGCGGGCGGCTGGCCGCCGCAGGCCGTGGGCGTGGTTCCTCTCGAAGCCCGGGCTTGCCGGCAGTGGTGCCCAACGGCATGCGGTCGCGGTCTGGGAAGACAGCCGGTGCCGCCGCGTCAGAAGCTGCCCGGCCCTGGGGATGGGCGGCTGGTATTCCGTCATTCTCATTTACCTTGCAGGCGATCGCTGCCCTTTGTGAGTCCGGGCTGCGCGGCGGCTGGGCGCTGTACCGTCGGCGTGGAACTCGGCGCGCCAGCGGCGTTCCCCGGAGGCGCCGGGCATGGTGGTGATCTGTATCGCCGCTGGGGTGAGGCCGTCAGCGGCGAACTGGTCGATTTCGGCGCGGGTGAGCGGCCAGGGCGGGCCGGGCTGCGGTTCGCCGCTCCTGTCGTGGACTGCGGCGATGACGAGCAGGGTGCCGCCGGGCGCAGTCAGCCGGGCCACGCTGGTGGTGGCCTGGTGTCGTAGGGCGCGGGGCAGGGCCTGCACGGTGATGATCTCGGTCACCAGGTCGAACGCCTGTAGCCAGGGCCGGGGTAGGTGCAGCAGGTCAGCGGTCACGTACTCGACCGAAGTGCCCGGGTGGCGGTACCGGGCGAGCCGGATCGCGGTTGGGGAGATATCGAAGGCGGTGGTGGCGAATCCGAGCCCGGCGAGGTATTCGGCGTCGGCGCCGAGCCCGCCGCCGGGCACGATGGCCCGTTTCCCCTGGCCGGCCAGGTGGCGGCGCTGCGCCCATTGGGTGAGCAGCGGGTGGGGCTCGCGGCGGCTCCACGGCAGCGGCACTCGTCCGGCGGCGCCGGCGGCGTAGAGGCGGTCGAACCACCCGGTGGGGTCGCCCGTGGCGAGCGAGGCGGCGGCCAGGCGGGCTTCCTCGTCTGCAGGGCCCGTTCGCTGGTGTTCATCGGTGCTCCTTGAATGCTGTGGCTGGGACGGCAGGCGTCGCGGTCAGCCGTAAGCCTGGGCGTGGGCGTGCTCGGGTCTCGATCAGGAACACGACGCGGTCGGTGCGCAGCGGGTAGGGCTGGCCGGTGTAGGTGCGCGAGATGCGGTCGATGATGTCCCAGGCCGGCTCGCCGTCCAGGCGGGCGGTAATCCGGCCGCGGACCAGCGCCATCACATAGGGGTTTTCGCGGTCGGTGACCGAGATCGCCACCCGCGGGTCGGCGGCCAGGTTGCGCGCCTTCCGCGAGCCTGGCGAGGTGAGGAAGGCGATTTTACCGTCTTCGATCCCGGCCCAGACGGGGACGGTGTGCGGCCCGCCGTCGGGCAGCAGCGTGGCGATATGGGCGTAGTTGGGCGCCTCGAACAGCGCGCGGACATCGGCGGGCAGTTCCATCACCGGTCGTCTCCTTCCTGTCCCTGGGGGTCACGGCGGACTTCCTGGAGTAGCCACAGGTTGCCGTCGGGGTCGGTGAACTCGGCGAACGACATGTAGTCCCTGCGGTCCGGGTCCGGGCCGGGCGTCCACGCACCGGCGGCGATGTGCCGCACCTCGCCCACCTCGACGCCCCGGCCGGTCAGCTCGTCGCGGGCGGCAAAAATGTCGGTAACCACCAGGTGCAGGCCCTGCTGCGAGCCGGGCTCGGCGGCGGTCGTACCGGGGCCGAACCCGATCGAGCACGCCGACCCGGGCGGGGTCACCTGCACCACCCGCTGCCCCGGCAGCCGGTCGGGGTGTCTACGAGCAGGTCGAAGCCCGCCTGCTCCACATAGAACCTCTTCGCCTGGTCGGCGTCGGAAACCGGGATCAGCACCAGTTCCAGCTTGTAGTCCATTGTCATCTCCTCCTTGCTGTTTTGGTTATGCGTCAGGCGGTGACCAGGAGGATCCCCAGCGCGCCCAATGCCAGCCCGGCGCGCTGCGCGGCGCGCATCCGCTCGCCCAGCACCAGCGTGGCCAGCAGGACGGTGACCGCCGGGTACAGCGCGGTGATCACCGCCGCCAGCGCGAACGGGCCGGAACGCACGGCGAGCACATACAGCAAGCTGGCGGCCACATCCCCGGCTCCGGCGGCCAGCGCCATGCCGGCCAGCCCCCGGCCGGCCCTCGGCAGGACCGGGCGGTGACCGCGCCAGGAGGCTGTGACCAGCACGATCGTGGATGCCGTGCACCGTGAGACGGCCAGCGGCCACAGCCCGCCAGCCTGGGCCGCGTTGCGGATGAACAGGAAATACAGGCCGAATGCCACGCCCGCGGCCAGCCCGCAGGCCACGCCGCCGATCGCTGGCGGGCGGCCGCGCCCAGTGGCGGGCGGCTTTCCAGGCTCACCAGCGTCACCGAGACCAGGCACAGCAGCGCCCCGGCCAGCACCGCGGCGCTGAGCCGCTCGCCGCTCGGCGATGCCCACCGCGACCGGCAGCAGCGCGGCGCCCAGCGCGGACAGCGGGGCCACCACGCTGATCGGCCCGGCGGCCAGCCCGGCGAAGAACACGATCACTCCCACACCGCTGGCCGCACCGGCGGCGAATCCCCACCCGAGCCTCCCGGCCGCGACGGGACCGCCGGTGGCCAGCGCGGCCGCCAGCATGATCACCGCGCCTACCGGGGCGCTGGCCGCCAGGAACGACAGCGCCGATGCCCGCCGCGACCCGACACCGCCCAGGAAATCGGCCGAGCCATACAGGACCGCGGCGGCGAGCGCAAGCACTGCGGCCATGGCGCTTCTCCGTTCGCTGTGCTGCCCCTTCCAGGGCGGACACCACCAGACTCGCGGTAAGAACGCCGCGTGCCGCATCGGGCGGCAGCCCTAATCCGGCCGCCCAGCCCCAGGCCATGCCGGTAGGAAAATACTTAGCCACGCTCACCCGGGCAACCAGGCTCACGGCCTGAGCGGCAGTCAGCCTTCGTCGAGCAGGTGCAGCCGGTGCGCCGTGGCGGCCGCCTCGACCCGGGAGGTGACACCGAGCTTGCCCAAGATGTTGGACACGTGCACGCTGGCGGTCTTCGGAGAGATGAACAGCTCGGCGGCGATCTGCTGGTTACTCCGCCCGGCCGCGACCAGCCGCAGTACCTCCAGCTCGCGGGCGGTCAGCCCGAACGGCGCAGCCGGCCCGGCCTGGCCTGCGGCGTGCGGCAGGTCGATCCGCGCCCGGCGGGCAAGCCGGGTGATCTCCTGTTGCAGCGGCTGGGCACCCAGCCGGGCCGCCAGTTCCGCCGCCTGCGGCAGCCGGCAGCAGCGGCCCTGTCACCTTCGCCGGCTGCGGCGCGCGCGGCTTGCAGCAGCGCCCAGGCCAGCGGGTAGGGCTGCCCGATGACGTCCCAGGCCGCGGCAGCGGCAGCCCAGGCCGCCAGGTCCAGGCGGCCTGCGGCCCGGGCGGCCTCGGCGGTGAACACCGCCGCATGCGCCCGCTCCACCGGGCCCGGCTGGACAGTCCCTGCCGCCAGATGTTCAAGGCCATCCCGGAGGGCAGCCAGATCGCCGGTCCTTCCGGCCTGGCCGGTGACCGCCGCGCCGGCGCAGGCCCGCATCGCCGCGGCCAGCAGCGGCCACAGGTAGCGCGGGTCGCTGCCGGCGTGCACGCCCGGGACCGTACGGGCCACGGCCAGAGCACCGTCGAGATCGCCCCCGGCGAGCCGGACCACCATGTCCAGCCGGGCCAGCGGAAAGGTCCGGTGCGTCTCGGCCTCGGTGGCGGGCAGCGAGCGCAGCTCCTCGACCATCCGGGCCGCGGTTTCCTGGTCTCCCCTGGCGGCCGCGATCTGCCCGCGGCAGGTCAGCATGCATTCGCGCTCGAACGGCGCCAGGTCCCGGCTCAGGCCATCGTCAATGATCTCCAGGGCCTCACCCCAGCGGCCCGCCGAGACCAGCGACTCGGCAAGGTTGCCGGCGATCGGCGCGGTCACGTACCGGGCCAGCCCAAGCTGGCCAGCCCGGCCGAGAGCTTCCCGCCCGGCCTCGATCGCCGCTTCGTGCTCGCCGCGGGCCTCCAGCGTGTTGGTGATCTCACACCGGGCGAGCATCTCCAGCGGGCCGGACCCGATCCGCCGCGCCGCCCCGGCTGCGTCCTGCAGGTCCGCGATGATGTCACTGTCGTGCCTGCCCAACTGGGCCAGGCAGATCTGCGCCTCGATCTGGTATCCCTGATCTCCAAGCCGCACTGCGAGTGCCTGCAATTCGGTAGCAAGCGGCCTCGCCTGCTCATACCGGTCCCGCATCATCAAGGCCCGGACGAGCTGGCCCAGGATCTGGGCCCGCACCCAGGTGGGACGCTCCGCCAAGCGCAGCGCCGCCTCCAGGTCATCGACCTGCCCGGGCAACAGCAGTTGCTGCCGCAGCGCTGCGCGCAGCCGCAGCAGCGACGCGGCCAACTCGGGGTCGCAGGCCTCATCGAGACCGCTGAGGGCCGCCTCCACCAGCGGCAGGCCACGTTCCGGTTCACCGGCGAGCCGCGCAGCCTCGGCCGCGATCTCTATCACCCCCACCCGGTCCGTGGCGACATGATCGGCCGCGTCCGGCGTCCCCTCCCACAAGTCGAGCACCAGCTCCAGCATCTGCAGCTGCTCCGCATAAGCGAACACTGAGCAAGCCGCCCCGGCGGCGGCCCACGCCGCAGACAGCGCTCGCCGATGCTCGCCCGCGCCACGCCAGTGCAGCGCCAGGGCGACCGACGGCAGGTAATCGAGGCTGAGCGACGGGTCGGCCTCCAGGGCCTCGGCAAATGCCCGGTGAATCCCCGCCCGCTCGCCTGGCAGCAATTCCCAGAGCAGCGCCTCGCGGAACAGCTCATGACGGAACGCATAATCAGCCTCGCCGGCCACCAGCACAGCGGCGGTAACAGCGGGCCGCAGCGCGTCATCGAGCACCTCGCCCTCCTGCCCGGTCACCGCGGCCAGCAGCTCGTGCCCGACGCGGGCGCCGCCCACCGCAGCGGCCCGCACCACCCGCTGACAGTCCGCTGGCAACTCGGCCACCACGCCGAGCAGCAGGTCCCGCGCCGGACCGGGCACGCCCGGGGCGACCGTGCCGTCAGGGTTGAGCAGAACCTCGGTGAACAACGGGTTCCCGCCGCCGCGCTCATGCACCGCGGTGGCGACCGCCGGATCCGGCGGACGCCCCAGGATTGCCTCCAGCTGAGCGGCGACCTGGCCCCGGGAAAGCCGCTCCAGCTCCAGCCGGGTCACCCCGTCCAGACGGCCCAGCTCGGCCAGCAGCCGCCGCACCGGCCCGGCTTGGCCCAGCTCATCAGAGCGGAACGTTGCCACCAGCAGCGCAGTCGCCTGCCGCAGGTTGCGAACCAGGAACGCCAGCAACGCCCCGGTCGACCGGTCGGCCCAGTGCAGATCCTCGATCACCAGCACCAGCGGCTGCTCCGCGGCAAGCTGCTCCAGCAGGACAAGCACCAGGCCGAACAACCTCCCCCGCGTCATCTCCGGATCACCGCCGGGAGACAGCGATCCGAGTTCCGGCACCAAGGCGGCCAGCTCGCCGGCGTCGCCGCCGGGCAGCAGCCCCGTCGTCCGGTCCGCCCCACGTTCCCGGACCAGCTCCCGCAGCGCCGCGGTGATCGGCGCGTACGGCAAGCCTGCCGCGCCCAAGATCACGCACCCCCCGGCCAGCACCAGCGCCCGGTCCCGCACCTGGGCGGCGAACTCGCTAACCAGCCGAGATTTACCGCCGCCGGCCTCAGCCCCGACCAGCAGCACCTGCGCCATCCCGGCGGCCGCCGCCTCGAACGCACCCTCCAGCACGCCAGCCTCGGCCTCACGGCCGACAAGCACCGGGCTTACCCTGCGAGCGGACACATACACAGCATGCCAGCCGGGCGCGGACGATTGGGCGGGCCGCATGCCATGTCCTCATCGAGGAGGGGCTAACAGGGCACAGGTTCACGCCTGCATCTCATCGAAGTCCCTCGCAGCCGAAAAGAAGCGCGGGTGACGGGAAAATTGCCGCAATAGCATCCTTTGTCATGTCTGTTTCGCGGCAGCACTCATAGGTTGCTGGATCCGCGGAAACGCCAGGCCGAGAGACAGCGTAATTGGCGGGCCGGTGCTTGGGCGCTCAATGCATATCGACCCGATCGGTATTCGCCATCAGCGCTGCCTGAAAGCTGAGTCGACCGCGCAGATCGGCGGGTCAGCGTGTGCCATGGAGGCCGAGGCAAGATCACCGGTCTTCACCGCCTCGCCGGGGAAACGCAGCGCCGGATCGCCGATTACGCGCGGGCGGTTGGTGGCATGCTCGACAGGCCTGAGGTGCACAGAACAGCGTGTTCTGGCTGGGCTCGGCTCACCGGGCGGCGCAGGCCGGGGCGTCAGCTTGCCTTAGGTCTTCATCTGTCCCGCAGGATCGCCAGCGTGCCGGTTACCGGTGGCTGGTGGCGGCCGAGAGGGCGGTTTGCACGATAACAAAGAGGGGTTTTTCGGGGTCGGAGTTGGTGGCTACCACCACGGGGATCGTCCCCGCGAGGATGCCGAAGAAAATCTGAAGGCACGCTGAGCCGTCGCAGAAAGGGCCGCCGCCCTTGCCCCGGTAGCCGGCTTGGCTGGTGATAGAGCAGTCCCAGCCCAGACAGTTGCGGTCCATCTGCTGCCGTTGGCTGGTGGACAGCAGGCTGCCGCTGATGAGGCCCTGAAGTACCCGGAGCATGCTGGCCGGTGTCATAAACCAGCCGCCCCCCGAGCACGCCGATGGCGGCACCGGGGCCTGCTTCCCCGGTGCCGTCCCGGCGCCGGGCGGCGGGTACATGAGCATGGCATGGCGGACGGGCGCGCAGGTGGCGTCGGTGACGCCCACCGGATCGAAGACCTGACGCTGCACATAGCTGAGGAAAAAGCGGTCTGCGGCGGCGGCGCGCGCGGCTGGCCCCGGGTCGGGAACCCCCTCCATGAAGGGCAGCATGTCCCGGAAGATGGTGAAGTTGATGTTGTTGTAGTCCGCCACCTGCTTGTCCACCTGCTGGATGCCCTGCCTGATTTGTTCCCTTGCCGCATTGCCGGTTTTGAAGACCAGGCCGCTGTCGAGGCGGAATCCTGCCCGGTGGGTCAGCAGTTCACGGAAGGTGATGGTGCCTACACCTGGGCCTTTGACCCAGTCCGGGGGGAGGAACGGCCAGATCCGGCTGTCGATGCTGAGATGGTGCCGGGCCAGCGACTGCAGGACGGCAATCGTGGTGAACATCTTGCCGACGCTGAGGACATTCACCATGACGTCCGGTCCCATGGTGAGCTTCGGCGGGTCTGCGGCCGTGCGGGCAAGGCCGGAGGAAACAACTTTCGACGGACCAATGAGCGCCACGTAGCCGACGACGTGTCCCTTCAGCTGGCTATCGATGCTGTGCGCCAGCCGGCTCAGCGAAATGCACGCGCTAGGAGTACAGGGCCTACCGGCGGAACCCGCTGCCGGCGGGGTTGCCGCCGGGCCCCCCGCACCCGGCTTGGCGCCGGGGCCAGAGGTGCACGACGCGGCCAGCGCCACTACGCCTAACGTAACGACCCAGATCCGGCTGACCACCGCGGACCTCCCCGCTCCTGCCATAACTTCACAAGGTACTAAGCCAAAGCCCCGCTCCGGCGCCTGGGACGTCCCGCTCCACCAGACCACCGGCAGCCCGCCACCGGGGAACGGCCATATCGAGAGGTACCTGCGAAGCCTTCCCGCAGACCATGCCGGATGGCCGGCGCCTCCAGCCGTCCTGCTTTCAACGACCCCGCCGGGCCCTCAACATCGCCGTACGGCCGACGTGCTGTCAGGTTGTGCGACACCGCAAGGGCGGGGTTCGGGCGCCGTCACGCTGGGTTCGTTCCTGCGCTCGTTCACCCGGGGAACGTGTGGCTGGCTGAGGCGATGACCGGCCACCTGGGCTATGAGTACCATGACCGGCGGGCGGAGGTAGCGGCTGGTGCTGCGGAAGACCATGACCGGGGCTCGGTTCCGGGGCTAGTGCCGCACTAGTTGGTACAACCCGGCTTTCATAAGCGGGTTGTCTTACTTGCCGCCGGGGATATGCACGGACGCCAGCCGTTCGTCGGCGAACAAGACGCCGGCCATCCGCCGCCGGGCCGAACGGGCCGACGGCCAGCTGCGCTTCACCCCTGTCACCTCCTCCTGGGCCAACTATCCCCGGACGTAAGGCGATCCCTGCAAGGCGGATCCGACGGCCGACAAGGCGGCTGGCGGGCGGTCTCATCGCCAGCGCGCATGATCGCGATGCCAAGAGGCGGCGCGATCGGGCGCATGCGGGTAGTAGCGCGACCTGCAGCCTCCGCCCCGCATCACCTGGATGCCGGTGCTGCAGAACGTCCTGTTCGGTTTCCGTGGGCGAGGCCGACTGGCGGCCCCTTGACCGCGCCTAACGGCGGCCCGGCGCGTGTTCTTTCACACCTTCACTCGTCACTCAGTGTGCCCTGCCTCAACATGGCCCTTCTCCGGGCTCGGACAAGTCCAGCGCGGCGTTCTACCGGGATGTGATAGGTAGGCGGTCCAATACGCTTTTTCCGCGTGCACGCGGCCCCCGTACAAATGAGCCCATCAAATGAGCCCACAGGGGCGCCAGCGCCTGTCCGGCAACGAACTGGACTGGCGTTCCCGCACGTCAACGTGGCGGAGGATAGGAGATTCGAACTCCTGAGGGGTTGCCCCCAACACGCTTTCCAACACTGCGGGTCGGCGTTCACCATAGTTCACCACCGTTCCTGACCTGAGCGAATGCGATCTCGTCGACTACCGGTGAACGATGGTGGACCGGGGTGAATGAGACTAGAACTGAGACGAGCCCCGGCCGCAACACCTGCGTCGGCTTCCAGATCAGTGGGGCGCCAGGCTCTCGTCGCTGGCAAGGTGCCTGACGCCTCTGCCGTAACCCGTAGCTGCGAGGCCGCTCGGCTGGGACACGCCAAAATGCCACCGGCGGATGTGGCCATGCAGGAGCCCGTCGCGGGCCGTCTGGCGTGATGGACCAAGATCACTAGTTGAGTGCAGAAGTCTGATGTGGTTTAGGGGTAGGGCCAGCATACGGCAGAAGGCGGCCAGAAACGGGAGACAGAAAGCGCCGGGTTAGCGAGAGATGACGTCAATATCGGAAAGCCGGGTAAGCGTTATAACGGAAAGCCGGGAAGGCGGAAAAAGGGCGAGCGAAGGGCGGGTGTCGGTGACGGTCCGTCCGGAGTGCGCTTTTCGTCAGGGGATGCCCTTGCTCTCGGCCGCCCCGGGCGTGCCAGCACGCATCGCCGCTGCGGGCTGGCTGCCGACGCTGCCGGGGCGGGTCAGCGTCGGCAGGTCTCCCAGCCAGTGCCGCCATCGCCCGGGCTCGTGGGCCGCCCGTACGGCGCGGTCGGCGCCGGTTCCGGCAGGGCGGACGATGGCCGCCCTGGCGCTGGCGAAGATGGTTCGAGCGGCGCAACCCCGAAGTGCTGATTCGTGGTGGTTGTGACAGCCTCTTCGTCCTGAACCGAGTGGGTACGCTATCGAAGCGGCTGTAGCTCGTAGCAGCAGGTCAGCGACACGGCCTCACGGGTGATGACCCATCTGACTGCACGTCACAGCGGCTGGCCGCTTCCAATCCGCTTCCGAAATCTGGCCCTGGGCCTACAGCGGATCAGCCGGCATCAAAGACTTGGCCGGGTTACCGCCCTGGGCAGCGGTTCACGATGTCGACCGCAACTCTTGCGGTCGCTGATTGGGTTTATGCCGTTTCGCGAACAATCATGAGGCCGGGACTGAGACGAGGGGTTATGGCAGAGAGGTCACCTGCGTCGGACTCGTCGGGGTACCTCATGCTCGTGCCTCCTGGAAGGTAAGAGAGCGGCTGGTGGCATCGAGGTTTACGGTCCCGCCGTTGTTGTCGCGTAGCGCACGCCATGCAGTGAAGCCGTGAAGGATGGCCTGTTCCCAGTCTGCCGCGGTCCGGACTCCGACTTCGTAGGGGTGGTGATGTCCTTGATGACGTCGAGGAAGGGAAAATCGAGGCGGGTGACGCCGTCCAGGTAGTTGTGGCTGGTGGCGTAGGCGAAGGCCATCAGGGCGATGCCCTCCTCGCTGACGATCGCGCGACCGCTATCCTCCGCCTCGTCAATATTGGCGTTGGACTTCCGCTTCCTGCCCATGAGCTTCCTGGTGACGGGCGACCAGCCGAGCACGGCCGCGTAGGCCAGATGGAATACGTCGTGGAATCGGTATCCGTTATCAACGTGGGAGTTATCGGTGAGGGGATCGCCCATCCACCGGCCCTCGTGTCGAACCCTTACGGTCGGCCGACCTGCGTCGCTGACCGAGGCGACGAATTCGAAGGTACCTGCGCGGGGGAGTCGCTCGGCCTGGGGGGTACTGGTCGTCGAACGGCTCGCTGGTGGTCCGCAGCCAGCGGTCCCGGGTCTTCTCCAGGTTGGCGCGGGCGATGTCGTCGAGGTTCACTTCGCTCCTGGGCAGCTGGATGCCGGTGTCCTCGCTAGGCAGCTCAGACCCAGCGGACAGTACAGAATTTCGACGGCCAGGGCCGTTTATGCGCAACTCGCGGCCTTGTTGCACGCTGTCCGCTTTGAAGATGCGGCGTCATCCTTCTGTCGTGCTTGCCATGGACCTGGGCCAGCAGCGTGTCCGCGGTGGCGGTGGCGGTCAAGTGCGGCAGCATCGTGATCTCCGTCTCGGGATCCGGGCCGGCCACCGCGAAATGGCAGCCGGAACGCGTCCAGCCTCAGCCCAGCCTGCCCGGTCCTGGCCGCCGTGACGGTCAGGTCGCCGTCCAGCACCCGTAGGAGGCGGCCGGCCGGGTCGGCAGCTTCCCAGCACATCGCCACCACGATCATGTCATCGCTGGCGTGGGGGTTCGGTCAGCCGGACCCCTGCCAGCTCGGGCGAGGGCAACGGCCTGCTCGCGAGCTCAGGGCCGAGCGCCGCGAGAACGTCCGTTCTTCCTGACCCAGATCGCCGGCCTCCCGCGGCACGCTGATCACGGCAGCCGGCGGATCTCCTCCGCCGCTCGCGCCGGGCCTGGTCATGCCGGCCTCCGGCAGCCGTCTGGCCTCCCGGACCCGGGCGGCGCTCGGGGCGGCACCGGACTCTCCAACCACTGGGCGTGGCCGCCGTCGCAGCGCGGCGCCACCACCAGCTGGCGGGCCATGTTGACCGCTGCGTCGCTGCCGTAGTCGGCGCGCGCCAGCTGCACGCACAATAGGCCGAAGAAGCCTGAGTTCTCGGCTGATGGGTTCGCATAGGGAGGTGGTCTGTGCCAGCCGCCCTGCTCGATACGAAGTTCTATGTCCCGAGGCCGCGACGTGGTCTGGTGCCGCGTCCGCGGCTGAGCGAGCAGCTGGATCGCGGGGCCGCGGCGAAGCTGATGCTCGTCTCTGCGCCTGCCGGCTTCGGTAAGACGACGCTGCTCGCCGAGTGGCTTGTGGGACCGGCCGGGCCGGCCGATGACCGGCGGGCCGCGTGGCTGTCGCTCGACCGGGGCGACAACGATCCGGTGTCGTTCTGGGCCTATGTGATCGCCGCACTGCGGACGGTGGCATCGGGAGTGGCCGAGAGCGCGCTGGCCCTGCTGCACGCGCGACAGCGGCCTGCGATCGAGACGGTGCTTACCGCGCTGCTCAACGACCTGGCGGCCATCAGGGCAGGCATCGTGCTGGTGCTCGATGACTATCACGTCATTGACGCGCGCGAGGTGCAGGAGGGGATGGCGTTCCTGCTCGACCATCTGCCCCCGTCGCTGCATGTGGTGATCGCCAGCCGGGCCGATCCGGCGTTGCCGCTGGCCCGGTTGCGGGTGCGCGGTGAGCTGGCCGAGATTCGCGCGGCCGAGCTGCGCTTTACCCCTGATGAAGCCGCGGCGTACCTCAACGGGATGATGGGCCTGCAGCTGACGGCGCGGGACGTGACCGCGCTGGAGGCCCGCACCGAGGGCTGGATCGCCGCGCTCCAGCTGGCAGCGTTGTCGATGCAGGGGCGAGACGACGTCGCCGGCTTCATTGACGGCTTCGCGGGGGATGATCGTTACGTTGTCGACTACCTGGCCGAGGAGGTGCTGCAGCGTCAGTCTGATCGGGTGCAGGCCTTCTTGCTGCAGACCTCTATCCTGGGCCGGCTGAGCGGCCCACTGTGCGATGCGGTCACCGGGCAGGGCGGCGGCAAGGCCACGCTGGAGGCGCTGGACCGGGGGAACCTGTTCCTGGTCCCGCTCGATGGCCGCCGCCGCTGGTATCGCTACCACCACCTGTTTGCTGACGTGCTGCAGGCGCGGCTGCTCGACGAGCAGCCCGGCCAGGTGCCGGACTTGCACCGGCGGGCGAGCGCATGGCACGAGCAGCACGGCGAGCCGCCCGTAGCCATCGGCCACGCACTGGCCGCCGGAGATTTCGGGCGCGCGGCGGACCTGGTCGAGCTCGCGATCCCGGCAATGGCCAGGACTAGGCAGGAGGCCACGGTGCGTGCCTGGCTTGAGATGATCCCCGACGATGTGGTCCGCGTCAGGCCCGTGCTCAGCGTTGGCTTCGCCGGGGCACTGCTGACTGGCGGCGAGCTCGAGGGAGTTGAGGGCCGGCTGCGGGACGCCGAGCGGTGGCTGGACCCGGCAACAGGTGCCCGTGAGGGACCGCAAGCCCCGCCGGCGGAGATGGTCGTCGCCGACGAGGAGGAATGCCGCCGCCTCCCGGGGACGATCGAGATGTACCGCGCCGGGCTGGCCCTGGCTCGCAGTGATATTCCCGGCACCGTGAGGCACGCCCAGCGGACGCTCGAACTCGCGCCTGACGACCACCACCTCTGCCGCGCTTCGGCAGCGGCACTGCTGGGGCTCGTGTACTGGGGCAGCGGCGACCTCGAGGCCGGGCACCGGGCCTACTCCGCGTGCGTGGCCGGGCTGCGCCGGGCCGGGTTCGTCGCTGACATCCTGGGCTGTTCGATCGCTCTTGCCGACATCCGGATCACCCAAGGCCGGCTCGGCGAGGCGCTGCGCACCTACGAGCAGGCATTGCAGCTCGGACCCGAGCGAGGTGGGTCAGTGCTGCGGGGAACCGCAGACATGTACGTGGGCATGAGTGAGATCGCCCGCGAGCGCGGCGACCTGCGGGCCGCCGCCCAGCACCTGCTGACGAGCCAGGAGCTGGGCGAGCACACCGGATTGCCGCAGAACCCGTATCGCTGGCGGGCCGCGATGGCCCGGATACGGGAGGCGGATGGCGATCTGGACGGCGCGCTTGACCTGCTCAACGAGGCGGAGCGCCTGTATGTAAGCGACTTCTTCCCGAACGCACGGCCGGTCCCGGCGCTGAAGGCACGGGTCTGGATCGCGCAGGGCAGACTCGGTGAAACCCTCGGCTGGGCGCGTGAGCAGGACCTTGCCGCTGATGACGACCTCAGTTACCTGCGCGAGTTCGAGCACATCACTCTGGCCAGGCTGCTCTTGGCGCGGTATCAGAGCGAGCGTGCGGAGCCTTTCCTTCACGAGGCGACCATGCTCCTGGAGCGTCTCCTGCTGGCGGCGGAAGCGGGGGGCAGGACGGGACGCGTCATCGAGATCCTGGTGCTGCGGGCGCTCGCCCACCAGGCGCTGGGGGACATCCCGGCTGCGCTTGGCTTCCTGGACCGCGCGGTGACGCTGGCCGAGCCGGAGGGCTATGTCCGGGTCTTCGCGGATGAGGGCCCACCTATGGCTGCCCTGCTGAGAGCGGCCGCGAAACAGGGGACCAGGCGGGACTATGTCCGCCGGCTCCTGGCCGCCGCGGGCGGGCCCGGGCACAGCACCCCCGCGGAACAGGCCCTGATCGAGCCGCTCAGCGGACGCGAGCTCGACGTGCTGCGGCTGCTCGGAACCGAGCTGGACGGCCCGGCCATCGCCCGGGAGCTCATGGTGTCCCTGAACACGATGCGGACGCACACGAAGAACATCTACGCCAAGCTCGCCGTGACCAGCCGCCGGGCAGCGGTCCGCCGAGCCGCGGAACTCGGCCTGCTGTCACGAACCCGCAGCCGCCAATCCTGACCCGTCGTTCACGGACTCCAGGCGCAGGGCGCCGCCGGCCACCCCGAAGGGGTGGCACAGCCCTCCGATGAGCCGGATGTTTCCGCAGCCGTGAGCGAGGTGCTGGAGACCTGGCGCGGGCTGTCCTCCCGCGGCCGCGCCCCCGTCGCCTGAATCACCACATCAATCACCAGATGTGGTGATGCCTGCTCACCACATCCGCTCATAGCTTCCGATCAGACCCAGAAACGCCCGCATGGCGGCAGAGATCCAGCCAGCCGGGCAACAGCAAGAGGAGCGCCATGAGCGAGATATCGACCGGCCGCTATCACGACACCGGACGGTACGAGATCCGCCTCAAGGGGCACCTCGACGCCCGGTGGGCCGCCTGGTTCGACGGGCTGGCCATTGCCCACGGCAGCGACGGCACCACCATCATCCATGGCCCAGTAGCCGACCAGGCCGCGCTGTACGGCTTGCTCCAGAAAACGCGCGACCTGGGCCTGCCCCTGATCTCGGTCAATCACGTCGGCCCCGACCATCCTGAGGCGGCCGCCGCCGAGACCCGGTAACCCAGCAGTTTCACGAAAGAGAGGCCGACATGGCCAGCACCGTCCGAACCCCAGCAACCAAACCGCCGGCGAAAGGAATCCCGATGACCTCGACAAGGAAGACCGCGCTCGTCGCGGGCATCTTCTACCTGATCACTTTCATCTCGATCCCCACCCTCGCCCTCTACGGCCCCGTGACAAACCACCGGGACTGGATCCTCGGCTCCGGCGGCCACACCGCCGTGCTCGTCGGCGGCCTCCTCGAGGTGATCGTCGCCCTGGCCGGCATCGGCACCGCCGTCACCTTGTACCCGGTCCTCAAGCGGCAGCACGAAGGCATCGCGCTCGGCTTCGTCACATCCCGCCTCCTGGAAGGCGCCATGATCTTCGCCGGCGTCGCCAGCCTGCTGTCACTGGTGACCTTGCGGCACTACCCGGGCGGCGCCGCCGCGCTCGTCACCACCGGCGCCTCGCACGTCGCGGTCTACAACTGGACGTTCCTGCTCGGGCAAAGCCTCATGCCTGCCATCAACGCGCTGCTGCTCGGCTCCTTGCTGTACCAGTCCCGGCTCGTGCCCCGCGCCCTGCCCGTGCTCGGGCTCATCGGAGCCCCTCTGCTCCTCGCCGCCGACATCGCCACGCTCTTCGGCGCCATCGGCCAGCACTCCTCCTGGGCCTTGCTAGCCGCATTCCCGATAGCCGCCTGGGAGCTCTCCCTCGGCATCTGGCTGGTCGTCAAGGGCTTCAGGCCCTCCCCGATCACGGCCGCAATGGACGCCGCCGGCACGCCGCTCCCCGACCGCGGTGTCGCCGTCTAGCCTTCGACGCACCAGCACGGCCGGGCCTTCCAGGGCCCGGCCGTGCTGGTGCACGTCGGCGTCTGAGTGCTCATCGGACACGCTTCACCGGCAGGATGGCGGCGGCTCCGATGATGGCGCAGAGCCCGGCGACCATGTACAGCACGCCGTAGCTGCCGCTGCCGATCGCCAGGATGACGGGCGCGATCGCCGGCGCGATGGAAAAGGGAAGAGCGCCGGCGATGTTGAACACGCCGAGATCCTTGGCGGCGTTGCGTTTGCCGGGCAGCACGTCGATCACGAGTGCGAGGTCGACGGCCACGTACACGCCGAAGCCGAGCCCGCCGATGGCCATGCCGACGAGAAAACCGCTGAAGCCGGTGGCGACGGCGACCACGAACAACGCCAGGCCGTACACGATCGACGCGATCAGGACGAAGATCTTCCTCCGGCCCGTCCGGTCAGAGAGTCTCCCGCCGACGAGGGAAGCGGCGACGATGACGGCCGACTGGGCAAGCGTGCCCAGAAATATCTGCTGCGGCACATCGGCCCTGGCGGTGCCGATCTTGTCCAGCAGGTAATAGGCCTGGTAGGTAACCAGGAACGCGTAAGCCAGAACGAACATGAAACGGCTGGCGAAAGCCCAGGCGAAGTCCGGGCTCTGCCGCGGGCTGACGTAAAACGTGCTGGCAAATTCCCGCAGCGACCAGGCCGGCTTCTCCGCCCTGTCCAGCCGGCGATCTTTCAGTATGACCGTGAAGAGCAGGATGAAAAACCCGCTGATCGCGCACGGGACCAGGAACATGGCGAGCATGCTGCCGGTGAACAGTTTGACCAGGAAGGTGCCGCTCACCGACGCGACGGGCAGGCAGACACCCAGGACGCCGGAGACCAGGCCGCGCTGAACGGACGGGACCTGGTCTGGCAGCACCGCCACCATGGCGGCCAGGAGCGCGTTGAAGAACAGCTGGGCGATACACCACCCGGCGAGGACGACCGGGATGCTGGGCGCCAGCGCGACGATGACGATGCCGAGGCAGCCGCCCGCCAGGCCGGTGATCATCCATGGCCGCCGCATGCCCAGCCGCGACGCGGTGCGGTCGCTCATCCTGCCGAACAGCGGATTGCCGACCATGGCCAGCAAAGCGCCGGTCCCGGCGACAAGCGCCAGGCTGACCGGTGCCTGTTTGATCCCCACGAGCGAGTTCACCTTCAATGGCAAGGTGACCAGCAGGGGCGCGATGAACAACAGGCTGGTGCTCATGTACGCCAACGCGTACAGCCAGATGAAACCCCGCCCGACCCGGTGCGCCGCGGGTGGCTCGGGCCCCAGCGCAGCCTCGGCTTCGGTCCGGTGCTCCCATCCGTCCAGCGCCGCCGCAGGAGGCAGATATGGGCGGCCGGCCGGAGTGCCAATCCCGGGCCCGGAAACGTCAGGCATTGCGTTCCCCCAACGCGGTACGGAGCCAGGCAACCGGCGGAGGCACTGCGCCAAGATTGGAGGCCTCGTCTGGCAGGCTTAGCGCTGCCAGCCATCCCCGCATTCTGCCAGACGGATGACACGGCCGACGGTGCCGGCCTGCAAGGCAACAGGCGCGGGCAATCGGTAGGGTCCTCATCTTCCGCTCATGCAGCAGAGCAACGCGCACGTGTGCAGGAAGGATGGAGGACGTGTGCAGATGCTATGGAGACTTCAGCACCACTGCGTGGTCCTTCTGAGCATGTCGCGTCCCGTACGCAGCATCGTGCCTGTCGTCGGCAGAATCCTGGCCCTCTGGAAGATGAGGCCAGGGTTACGGGGCTTCAGGCTTTCCGGCAAAGCACGCGGCATCAGCGTGGCCAGTCCCAGAAGACGCTCGCCGGGACCCGCTTACTGGCATCGTCATGTGCCGCCAGTACTCCTGAGGGCAACTGCACCAGGCCAGCGCTCGCCGGCCCCGACCCAGCCCGAGGCCGCCCGGAACACCCGGTTCTGAACGGCCAGCTTCCGGACAGGTACCGAATCAGCATCCATGCATCAGGCCGTTCGGCGCGCGCATCTGGCAGCACAGCGCACACAAGTCCGATGTGCCGAATACATGCCGAGACTCCATTCGGCTGCGAGATCACTGCTGGCCAGGCGAGTTCAGGGCATGGCCTTGAAAAACGCTTGGGCTAACGCGTCCGTCCCGGTCGCGGAAGCCCGCACCCTACGCCCGCCTGCCAGCGAGAAGCTGCCTGGAACTGCCCGGTGCGGACCAGGCTTTCCTTGCCCCGTTGACCGGGCTGCTGCGCTTGTGCGCAGTTCATTGCAGCCCCATGCGGCCAGGCGTGCCTAATGCGTGCCTAAGATCATTTCAGATTGGCCGGTGGCTAGATGGCGGACCAGTGGGCGGGGGAATCCGCGCGGACGGGAGCTCCAGCTGTCGGCAACGCTTGAAAACGAGGCCATAGCGACGGTCGAACTTGAGAGTGGTGTCGGGCAACCGCCAGGTCATCCGACGAAGGAAAGGGACCGCCGTGGGCAACACCTATCAGAAGAGCCGCCGTCGTGCCGAGCCGCTGCCGGGGGATGTCGCTGTCCTGGAGCAGGTGATCCGTGTCCATGGCTGAGATCGCCGAGTCGGCGAGGGAGGGCCTGCTGGCCCTGGCCGTGGGCACCGGGGATGCAGGTGATGGCCGCCATGTTCGGCGAGGACGCGACCCGGCTGTGCGGACCGGAGGCAAGCACAACCCCGGCCGGGCCGGGTACCGGCACGGCGCCGGGGCCGGATCGGTCACCCTGGGCGGGCGCCGGATCCCGGTGACCCGGCCGCGGGCGCGGGCCGCCGGCGGGTCCGGTGAGCTGCACCTGCCCTCCTATGACCTGTTCTCCTCGACCGAGGTCCTGAGCCGGCTGGCGCTGGAGAAGATGCTGGCCGGGCTGTCGTCCCGCCGCTACGAGCATGGGCTCGAGCCCGCCGGGCAGGCCGTCGCGGCTCGGGCGGCATCGATCAGCAAGTCGGCGGTGTCCCGCCGGTTCGTGGCCGCGACCGAGACCGCGCTGGAGCAGCTGATGACCCGCCGCCTCGATGACCTGGACCTGGTCGCGTTCATGGCCGGCGGGGTGCACTTCGGCGAGCACACCTGCGTCGTCGCGCTCGGCACCGGCACCGGCACCGAGGGGGCCAGGCACCCGCTCGCCCTGCAGGAGGGCTCGACGGAGAACGCCACCCTGTCACCGGCCTGATCACCGGGCTGCGCGACCGCGGCCTGGACGTCACCAAGCCCGTCCTCGCCGTGCTCGACGGGTCTAAGGCCCTGTCCCGCGCGGTCAAGGACGTCTTCGACAAGCCGCTCATTCAAAGGTGTCAGCAGCACAAGATCAAAAACGTCAGGGACAAGCTCCCGGAGAAGCTGCGGGCGGTCGCCGAGCGGCGGATGCGCCAGGCCTACCACGCCGGATCCGCGCTGAAGGCCGAGGGCCTGCTGGAGCAGCTGGCCCGGGAGCTGGACAAAACCCACCCCCGGCGCTGCCGCCTCGCTGCGGGAGGGCCTGACCGAGACCCTGACCATCCTGCGCCTGGACGTGCCGCCCACCCTGGCCCGCACGCTCCGCTCGACCAACCCGATCGAGTCCATGATCGAGATTTGCCGGGAGCACTCCAGGAACGTCAAGCGCTGGCGGGACGGGACGATGGCGCTGCGCTGATGCGCGGCCGGGATGCTCGAAGCCGATCACCAGTTCCGCCGCGTCAACGGCCGCCTGCACCTGCCCAAACTCCGCGCCGCGCTGGACGCGCACTTCAACAAGACTGTCAGCACCGGCAGCCATGATTAGACCGTGAACGCGGCCTGATGATCATGGGGCCGCCACCGAAGTTCTACGAAACTCGGGGACAACCTCGCTCAGCCTGGTCGGGAGGAGTGTGTGGCTGTCTGTGGCTGCGTCACCTGGCATTAGCAGCGGACGTTGCCGTTAATGACTGGCAGATCTTTGCACGGGGAGGCAGGCTTGTGGCTGGTTTCGTCATCCCTGCAGGTGGAACATGGCGCGCATGTCGGGTGCGTTTTTCGCCCGGGCTAGCGGGGCGCTGGCGCCGAAGTCCGACATGAGGCGCGACAGCGAATAGTGGCTGAGCGCCGTGGTGACGGTCAGGTGGGAGACCGTCGGGGCGACGACGATGAGGTCCACGGCGGGCGTGCTCTTGGCGGCTCCGGAGTCCCAGGTGATGACGATGGCCAGGTGCCCGGTCTTCCAGTCCGGCCCCGACTGGATCATGGGGATGGCTTTGCTGAGCCACCGGTTCGCGTTGGCCAGGCCTGCCTTGCCGCCGGGGGTGTGGCCGTCGTCGGTGAGGTTCGGGTCGACGAATCCGACGCTGGGCAGGGTGCCGTCCCTGACGTCGGCGGCCAGCGCCCCGGAGGTTGCGCCCGGGAAGCCCAGGTCGTAGCGGCGGCATTCGGTGGTTTCGGGGCGGAAGTAGAGCCAGGGGTTGTGCCGGACGGCATACAGGGCGGTGCCCTGGGTGTCGCACGCCGAGGTGGCCGACTCTGAGTACGCCTTGGCGGTGTGGCCCGCCTTGAGCGCCTGGCCGAAGACGCTGGGGGCGTTGACGGCGTATTGCGACGGGGGCCCGTCCTGGGTGATCCCGAACGTGGAGCCGCCGGTGATTGCCAGGTAGTTCGGCAGCGAGGGGAAGCCCACGGATTTGTAGTTCGAGGCGTGCGCGTACCTGGCACTGAGGCTCGCGATGTACGGCGCCGAGGCCGGGGTGATGGCTGCGGCGTTCTCGTTTTCCTCCGTAATGACCAGGAGCTTGGTAATGCCTCCGGAGGCAGAAGGCGCGCCGGAGCGGGGCGCGGGCCCGCCGGGCCCGGGTGAGAGAGCGGCTTGCGCCGGTACGGTGCCGGCTGTTGCAGCTATTGCTGCCCCGGCGCAAAGGAGCGCGCGAAAGGCACCCGACAGCGGTCGCTTTATGAACAAGGCTGGCCCCCTATGTTTGAGCGGTCATGTTGGAACTGAGGCGATTCGTGCCCGACGGAGGGGAGGCAGAACGACGCGGGTGAGTGGGGCAGCGTCTCGATCCCTGCCCGCCGCCCTCCCGGTGGATGCCTGCCCGGCGGACGCTGCCACGCAAGCAGCAACCAACCCCCGCCCGGGCCGGGGCAGGCGGCCTGGTCAGCATCTGTTACCTCCGGTTAACGGCGGTCTGCAGGGATGCGATCGCTCAGCTCCTCCAGATCTGGCTGACCGGCCGGGCCTGTGCGGCGCGGCGCAGGTGCTGCCGGATGCTGAACCCGTCTTCGAGGGTGCGCAGCAGGCTGTAGTGGCTGAACGGGCCGCCCCCGGTACACGCCGGTGCGGACCTGCGGCCCGATGGCCAGGAACGCGACCCGGTGGTTGTCAGGGGTGGCGTCGCCCCACTCGTCGTAGGTGATCAGGATGAGGCCGTTGGCGCCGAAGGCGGGCGAGGCCTCGATCTTCGGGGCCTCGCGGCGCAAGAACGCGTCGAACTGGCCGGGCGGGTTGTCAGTGCCGCACGGGTCGTGTCCCTGCTCGCAGCCGTTGGGGATGACCAGGTTGAACCGGGCCACGCGACCGCCTGCGAGCGCGGCGTTGAACCGGCTCATGTCGTTAGGACCGGTGCCCCCGGTCGCAATGACCTTGTGAATGCACTCGGGTTCGGGCGCTTTGTTGTAGTCCTCGGAGTACCGGCCGCCCTCGATGTCGTCGTAGTAGACGGCCGGGTTGTGATGGGTGGTATAGATGTCTTTGGCCCAGTCGGTGCCGGTGTCGAAGAACGCGCACGGGTTGGGCATCGACTCGTTCCACTCGGTCCAGCTGACATGGGCGGCGTTGAGCTGGCGGAACAGGTTGTTGATGTTCTGCGCGCAGCTCGGATTGCCGGTATTGGGATTGTCGGGAAAGTCGTCGTTGACGTCGCAGGGCCGGTACTGACCCGAGGTCATGGCGATGTAGTCCGACAGCGAACCGGAATGGATCCCCCGGTAGTTGGTCAGCCAGGCGGCACGCGGCTGGAGCGTCCGCGCAATGTAGGGCGTGTTCCTGGCGTTGACCTGCGCCAGGCTCGTGTTCTCCCCGATGATCAGGAACACGCGCCCGAACCGGGGCACACCCTCCAGGCTTCGCTGCTGGGCCTGCCGCGCGGTACTCCCGCCCGGCGCCGCCGTCGCCGCGCTCATTCCGGTGATGGCCAGACCCACCGCGGTCACGGCGGCGAGCACGATGACCAGGTATCTGCGCATGCCTTCCTCCTTGCGCGGGTCAGCACACGCTAAGTCAGGTCCTCCAAGCAGCACGAGAGGCCGATGCACGAGATGACCAAGTTCGGGACAAGCATTTGCCCGCGTTGGCGTCCCCCTCCTGGTCTATCCCCCTTCTTCCTGATAACAGGTGCCGATCCCTTGAGGGCGGGCGGCGGCGGTCCAGGGCCGCGCCGCAAGGCCGCCCCTGACACGCGCGAGCTGACAACGGGGACGCCAAGAGGCGGCAACGCTCCAGGACATGCTGCGTGCCGAGATCACCGGGCTGATCTGCGGCCAGTTGCGGTATGACCAGGAGCTTGGTCACAAGTCGCAGAAAACGGCTCCGAGACCGTGAGATACCGCAAGGACCCACCCGATCGGGCCCGCGACGAGCACGGCCGGACCCGCGGATCAAGAGACAGGCCCGGCCACGATTGAGACCGTCCGAATCCGTCTGAGTTCTCGGCTTAGCTGCGCCGATGGCTCCGTTTGATGTGACGCCGTCCGAGGTAGTCCAGCCGCGTTGCTGCTTCCCGCACATACCCCGATCGCCCGGTTATGCGAGTTCTTCGAGCTGCTCGACGACCCGGGTTATCGGTGCCGAGGCCTCGATCTCGGCCTGCGGCGCCGCTAGTCCGATGCGTCAGAACGCTCCGGCTCGAACACCTGGCGGATCTCGATCTCACCCTCGGCGCCGTACTCGCCGGGGTAGATCCGTGAAAGCGCCTCGAACGGCACACGCCTGGCCCATGCGACGGCCTCGTCCATCGACTTCACCTGGAGGATCCAGTAGCCCGCGATCAGCTTCTTCGGCTCGGCGAACGGCCCGTAGACGAAATAGACATACACAGCCCCTGGTAGTGCTGGTCGCTCGCGGGTGATAGCCGGGAGTGCCGGTCATCGGGTTGAGGGCGCGGGGCGGGGCTTGCCGGGGGCGACGGTGCGGGCCAGGATCCCCAGCGTGGCCCGCAGTGCGCTTTCTGGGATCACCGGGAAGATGGCGGCGTCCTTCCAGGCCTGCTCGGCGCCCGACCAGTCGTAGTAGGACGTCACGAGCGTGCCCTCCTCGATGGGCTCCAGCCGGTAGCCATACACGTGGCCGAGGTCCAGCTGGCCGTGCACGGTCCAGGCAATTTCCTGGTCCGGCTCGAACGTGACGATCTCGACGGTGACGTCGTAAAGGCCGAGAGGATAGTCGTTGAGCGCTTCCCGGTCCATGTGCACGACGAAGGTGTCTCCCACCTTGGCGACGATGGCTCCGCTGGCCTCCATCAACATCCCGGAACTGTCGATGGCAACGTGCCCCCGGGGATCGGTGAGCACGGCGAAGATCTCATCCGCTGATGCGGCCACCGCCCGCTGCACCTCGAGCCGTTCCGGCATGCGCCGATTGTCGCACCCCACCGAGGCGGCGCCGACACGCCGGCCGACCTAAACCGTGCGCAAGTAGCCGCCGTTAGCTAGGAGCGGCCGCAAATCGGGTTCCGTGACGCGGGCAGCCGTCCATATCACGTCATTCTGTGGCACCGACGAGCCCGTAGCGATCCGCGAGACGGCTGTCACCGGCATCAGGCAGGTCGGCCCTGAGGAGGGACCTGCCGACGATCCGTCTGCCCGCGACGCAGACGAAATCCAGCGGGCCGCCCGGCGGCAGCGGCCACACCCACCACCGCGAGAACTGAAGGCGTGGAGCGCCGCCAAAGGCTACGGCAACAGGATCGGCCCGATGCTGGGAGGTTGTCCCGCGTTCCGTTGAAGTTCGGTAGCGGCCCTGATGATCGTCAGGCGGCGATCACGGATTCATCGTGACTGCTGGCACCGACAGTTTGCGCGACCACGTGCTGATCTAGCGTGGCGCGTAGTGCGAGCAGGTGCAGGTGGCCGTTGACGCGGCGGAACTGCTTGCCGGCTTCGATCATCCCGGCGGCGCACCAGCGCAGCGCCATGGTGCCGTTCTGCCAGTTCTTCACATTCATCGAGTGGTTGCGGCAGATCGAGATCATTGACTCGATGCTGTTCGTGGAGCGCAGCGTTCGGGCCAGTGTCGGCGGCACGCCTAGTCTCAGCACGGTCAGTGTCTCGGCCAGGCCCTCTCGAAGGCTGCCGGCCGCGCCGGGGTGGGTGCGCTCCAGTTCCCTGGCCAGGGCTTCCAGTTGCGCTTCGGCGAGGACCGCGGAGTCGGCGTGGTAGGCAGCGCGCATCCGTCTGGTTACCGTCGACGCGAGGTGATCGGGCAGCTTGTCAGCGACGTTGCGGAGCTTGTGCAGCTGGCATCTTTGGATCACCGGATGATCGAACACCCGGGTCACCGCGGCCCGCAGCGCCTTCGCGCCGTCGATCCCCACCAAAATCGGGCGAGTGGTTTCCAGGCCGCGGTCACGCAGGCCAGTCAGCAGCTCGGTCACCACGGTCGTGTTCTCGGTGCTGCCCTCGACCAGGCCGAGCGGATGCTTGGCCCCGTCCAGTCCGATCCCCAGCGCCACTACGCATAGGTGCTCACCGAAGTGCACGCCGTCGACCATCAGCGCCACCAGGTCCAGCTCGTGCAACGGGTGCGGCGACCAGCTCGGCCAGCGCAGTCTCGGTCGCAGCCACGAACCGGCGCGAGATCGCCGACTTGCTCGTCGCCGGCGCGGCCCGCCCGACCGACGCGCCGACCGGTTCGAGCCCGACACCATAACGGCGACTCGACAGGCCACCGAGCATCCGCTCCATCGCCATCCGGCCCAGGATCTCGCTCTGGCTGAACAGCTCATAGGCCGGCACCGGCAGCTCACCAGTCCCGTCGGCCGCCCGCATCCGCGGCAGGCGCACCGGAACACGGCGACCACCCAAGGTCACAGAACCGTTCTCCTGCCCGTGCCGTACCGCAGCGCGCTGCGGGTCGTGCTTGCCACGCGGCCCGCACGCCGCGGCGACGTCGGCGTCCATCATCGCGGCCATCACCTGCAGCCCTGCCCCGACAGCCATCGCAAGCAGCCCCTCCCGCACATCGGCGGCCAGCTCGGCCATCACAACCGTCACCGCATCCGGCACGGCCAGCCCCATCGCGGCAGCATCCATCGTCTGGTAGTTCTTCTTCACAGCGGTCCCCTGTCTCGTGGTGCTCTTGGCGGATCACCCGAGCTCTACCAGACGGTCGAACTCAGGCGGGGGACCGCCACCTCAACTTCTACGAGACCTGGGACAACCTCGATGCTGGTTGCGACAAGGACTGTTCAGATATGGGCGCTCGGCGCGCTCTTTACGAGGCTGGCAGGGCGGGCAGCGGCGCTGGGCGCTGCCGGGTCCGCACGCTGCGGGCTGCGGTGGCCGCTGGCCGCTGGCTCGGTCACGGCGGAAGGCACTCGGTGTCTGCTGTGCCTGCTTGCGCGTGTACTGGTAGGCGAGGTAGAGGGCGCCGAAAGGAACGATGATCCGGAGCAGGATATGGCCGTAGTCGACGCTGCCGGCGATGATCAGGGAGACGGTCCCCACCAGGAATGCCAGGCCCCACACAGCTGAGATACGCCGGTTGACTGCGCGGAACTCGCGCGTGTGCCAGAAAGCGGCTGGTGTCGTCTCTCGCGCGTAGGACTCGGTGAACGGGTGGCCGATGAGGATGGAGCCGAACACGATCAGGGTCAGCGCGGCATGGGAGCCGGCCTGGGCGTAGCGGGACCAGTAGTCAAGGTGGGCAGGGTGGATGGTGACCAGAAGGGCGCCAAGAGCAGCGAAGTAGCCCAGACCCGCGACATCCAGCAGATGCAGGCGGCGGCGGGCGATGGCCCTGCCGGTAACTATGGCGGCGACCACGACGCCGGCGACCACAGCACCGTAAAGCGAGGTCACCCTGGTGGCGAGCAGGAAGGCCAGCCAGGGCGAAAAGCTCCAGATCAGATCCGTCATCGGAAGTTCCTCTCCTCGTTCGATAGCTAACTGGGTGGGGCTGTCCCGCGAGACGGCTAGCGCGGCCAGCGGGGCATGGACCCAATGCTGCCGGCGTGGGAGCTCTTGGTCCCTAGGGAAAGTCCCTAGTACCGTCGCGCCTAGGAGAACGGTGGTGCTGCCCGGGTGGCAAGTCCGGTGAACGAGAGGGCATTCGTCGGGCGCGGCGAGGAGCTGGCGGCGATAGCGTCATGCGCCGATTCGGCGGCCGCGGGCCGGGCCCGGGTGGTCTGGATCGAAGGGACCGCCGGGTCCGGGAAGACCGCGCTGTTGCGCGAGTGCCTGGCCAGGCTGCCCGCGGCATTCCGGTTGCTGCGGGCGGAGGCGGACGAGCTCGCGGGTGACCGGCCGTTCGGCGTAGTAGCCCAGCTCGGGTCAATCGGGGGCCCCAGCGCGTTCGCGGCGGGCATGGAGCTCTTGGCGCTGCTGGCCGCAGCGCAGGACGCCGGGCCGGTCGCCGTCGTGGTTGAGGATCTGCACTGGGCCGATGCTGCCTCCCGCCAGGCCCTGCTGACCGCCGCGCGGCGCCTGGACGAGGACAAGGTCGTGCTGCTGATCAGCAGCCGGCCGGATCCGCGGGCGGCTGACGGCTGGGAGCGCTTCTGCCTCGACCCGGGCCGCTGCCGGCGAGTGATGCTGGGCGGCCTGAGCGTCGCTGACGTTGCCGAGCTTGCGCGCCGCGCCGGCAAGGCCCTGACCCGCGGGCACGCCGAGCGGCTCCACCAGCACACTCAGGGTCATGCCCTGTACGCCTGGACCCTCCTCACCGAGCTCACCCGCGGGCAGCTGGCGGTCCCGGACGGCCAGCTGCCTGCACCTCGTTCCCTTGCCTCGACGACGGTCGCCCAGCTGTCCGCGCTGCCCGCAGACGCACGGGTGCTTGCCGCCGCCCTCAGCGTTGTCAACCAGCGCAGCCCGCTCAGCGTGGTCGGCGGCATCGCTGGCCTCGCCCAGCCCACGCCAGCGCTGGAGATCCTGCTCACGACCGGGTTCGTCACCTGGCAGCCCGACGAGATCGGCACTCCGGTCCAGTTCGCTCACCCGCTGTACCGGGCTGCGATATACGACGACCTATCGCCTACCCGGCGCCAGGCCCTGCACCGCGCCGCTGCGCAGGAACCTCGACGCAGGCGCCGCGCTCGGGCACCGGGTGGCGGCGTGCGATCACGCCGACGACAGCCTGGCGGACGAGGCCGAAGCGGCCGCCCGCCGTGAGACGGAGCGAGGCGCGGTGGCCCTGGCCGCTACCTATCTGCTGTGGGCGGCGCCGCTCAGCTCTGCGCGAGACCAGCGGGAGCGGCGACTGCTGACGGCGATGCGCCTGCTGCTGGCCGACGGGCAGACGGCGCGGGCCGCCGGGCTGGGCGATCAGGCGGCGGCCTGCCAGGCGGCCCCGCTGCGCAGCCTGGTGCTGGGGACGCTGGCGATGGATCAGGGCGACGCGGCGGCCGCAGAACGATGGCTGCTTGCCATCACCGCCCCAGACGGCGACGGTCCCGGGCCTGAAGGCCACCAGGGTCTCCAGGCGGGTGTCCTGGCGGCCGCGCTCGGCTCGCTCGGGTCCCTGTACGTCCACCAGGGCCGGGCAGCAGCAGCCGTTGCGCTGGCCACCAGGGCAATCTCTCTGGAGCCGGCGGACCCGTCGTGGGAGCGCGCCGCCTGGTCCGTGCTGGCCCTGGGCGAGGGAATGCTGCACGGCGCTCCTGCCGGGCTCGGCCGGCTGGCCCGCAGGCTTCCCGAGACCGCTGAGGCGGTCCCCGCCGCGGATGCGGACCTGCTCATCACCCGGGGAACGCTCGGCTTCTACGCCGGGCGGACGATGGCGGCGACCGCCGACCTGCGGGCTGCCGTCCGGATTGCTCCCGCAGAGCCGGGCGGCCGCGCAGCTTCCCCGGGCCCACCTGCACCTGGCCCAGCTCCTGCTCAGCTCGGGCGACTGGGACGAGGCCATGGTGCACGCCCGGGTGGCCCTCTCCCTGACCTCTGACGAGCGGCAGCTGTGGATGGAAGCCCAGGCCCACGGCGTGCTCGCCACCCTGGCCGGGTACCGGGGTGAGTGGGCGACCGCCGCTGAGCAGGCGAGCGCAGCCAGCGCCGCAGCCGCCGCACTGGACACCGTGGAGGCCCTGTTTACCTCCCGGATCGGCCAGGCGGCCCTCGCCCGCGCCCGGGACGACCCGGAAGGCGTGGTCGGCAGCCTGAGCCCGCTGGCCGGCCACGGTGACGTGCGGGCCATCCCGATGCTCAGCTCGCTGGGCTGGTGGCCGACGCTGATCGTGGCGGCAATCGACTGCGGTGCCGTCGATGCCGCCGCACTGCAGGTGGACCAGCTGGCGCAGGCGGCCGCCGACCGGGCGCTGGACTTCCGGGCCCGGATTCTCGGCCTGCGGGCGCGGGTGGCCCAGGCGCGCGGCGACCTGGATCAGGCGGCCTCCTTGTTCCAGCAGGCGCTGGAGCTGTTCGGAGCCGACGATCCGCTGCTCGACCGGGCCTTGCTGCAGCACGCGTTCGGGTCACTGCTGCGGGCCCGGGGCAACCGCAGCGCCGCCTTGGACCAGCTTCGCTCCGCCCACCAGCTCCTCGCCGCGATGGGCGCCGAGCCGTTCCGGCAGCGGGTGGCCGCAGGATCTGGCGCGATCCGGCCTGCGGCCAGCGGGCCAGACCGCCCGCGCACCGCTGGCGCTGACCGAGCGGGAGCAGGACGTGGTCGCGCTGGTGGCCAAGGGCCTGACCAACCGCGAGGTGGCGGCCGAGCTTTATGTCAGCGCGAAGGCAGTCGAATACCACCTGGGCAACGTCTTCGGCAAGCTCGGGATCAGCTCACGGCGCGAACTGCGCAACCGACTCGCCGGCTAGGGACTTTCCCTAGGGACCGGCCAGCCTGGACGGTGCATCCTTGCCGCATGAAGCTCATCATCGACCTCGATCAGTGCCCGGATGGCCGCCTGGCCGGCTCTGCTGTCCTCCCCGGCGACCCGACGCCACGGCCGTTCTCGGGGGTGATGGAACTGGTGGCCCGCGTCGAGGAACTGTCCAGGACCGTCACCGAGCCGCCCCACCCGGCCACAGGAGATGCGTGATGCCGCAACTGTTCTTCGCCGACCCAGCGTTCGAGTTCGAGACCCGCAACGTACTCGGGAACGTGCACTACGGCTGCGGGGACGTGGGAGAAGTGCTGGCCACGGTCGGCCGCGATCACCGACGGTGACGACTCCAGCTGGGTCGCGCACTGGCAGGAACTGGCCGCGCGGATCGAGGCCATCGCCACGGCCGCGCAGGATCGCGGGCACCGGATCAGTGCCAGGAACGCCTACCTGCGCGCTGCCGCCTACTACGCGGCGACCCTCAGTGCCATCGACGGGATCGAGGGAGGCGAGAAACTCCTCGGGCCGTTGTTCGCCGCGCACCGGCGCTGCTTCGACGCGCACGTGGAACTGCTCGACCCGCCCGCCGAGCGGGTCGCGATCCCCTACGAGGGGGACGCGCTGCCCGGTTACCTGTTCGTCCCGGCCGCTGACGGGAAAGCCCGCCCGACCCTGATCCTCGTCAACGGGAGCGACGGGCCGGTGACCGCGATGTGGCCGGGCCTGGGGGCGCCGGCACTCGCCCGGGGCTACAACGCGCTGGTGTTCGACGGGCCCGGGCAGCAGAGCATGCTGTTCGACCGCCAGGTTCCGTTCCGCCCCGACTGGGAGCATGTCATCACCCCGGTCATCGACTTCCTGGTGGAACGGCCAGAGGTGGACGCTGACCGGCTCGCCCTCTACGGCATCAGCCAGGCGGGCTACTGGGTCCCGCGGGCCCTCGCGTTCGAGCACCGCATCGCCGCGGCCGTGGCCGACCCCGGGGTGGACGACGTGGCAGCCTCGTGGCGGGCGAACCTCCCGCCGGAGATGCTGGCCCTGCTCGACGCCGGCGACCAGGAGAAATTTGACGCCTTCATGGCCATCGGCCTGCAGTCGGCAACCCCCCGCGAGCGCCAGGCCATGGAATGGCGGGCCAAACCGTACGGACGGCAGGATTCCGCCTACGCCCTGTTCAAGACGGTAGAGCAGTACCGGCTCGGCGACCTCGTCAAGCGGATCCGCACGCCGATCATGGTGACCGACCCCGAAGGAGAGCAGTTCTGGCCCGGCCAGTCACAGCGCCTCTACGCCGCCCTGCCCGCAACCAAGGTGCTCGTGCCGTTCACCAAGGCCGAGGGCGCGGACATGCACTGCGAGCCGATGGCCCGCTCCCTCCTCGAACAGCGCATGTTCGACTGGCTGGACGAGACCCTCGGCACGCACGGATGACCCACCGTAAGCTTCCAGTCCCGGGCACAAGCCGCCGTGAGGCCAGCACCGTAATGATGGCCCTCGGGGCTTGGTTGCCCGCCGAGGCGAGGGGCGGCTGCTCTGCCACGCACGGTAGGCCACTGCGCAGGCCGACCAGGTGGCCTGCTAGCGCGGGTTAGCCGCGCTAACGGCGAAACCTGGCTCTAGCCTGCGAAGTTCGGCCCGTGCGCACCACTGGAGCGGTTGCCAGATTGACACCGGTCACCTACCGCCCCCGAAGCAGTCGGCCAGCAGATCGATCAGCTTCCAGCGCAGCGGATGGGCCAGCGCGCACCCATAGCAGGCTGGGCAAGCTGCCGCGATGCTCGCCAGCCTCGTGACGGCGCTTACGCGTAGATGCTGTCCAGCCAGGCCTTCAGAGCCGCCTCGGCGGCCGCCGCGTCGACGTCGTCGCGGAAGATGTGCGCGCTCATGCCGACTACGCCGCCGAAGTGGTTGCGGCCGAAGAAGCGCCATAGCGCGTCGTCGGAGCGGATGCCGACGAACTGCGACGCGAGGTAGTCGATGACGCCGTCGAGCGAGCTTGCGCCGCCGAGATCGGCGTGCACGGCGTCCCCGACCGCCGCGCTGGCGCCGATGCCGAGGGCCGCGCGCAGCCTGTCCATCGAGTCGGGGGCCCCGGCCGACTCAGGGCCCTCGATGCCTGCCGAGGGCTGCCCGACGGTGATCGCCATCCAGACGTCCTCCCGGGCGGCGGGCAGGTCCACCTCGGGTGATCTCGAATTTGCGGCTCATGACTTTGGCTCCTTTTCGCGGGTGATCGGATGCAGCGCGACGACGAAGCGGTGCTCGCGGCCGCGGGTTGCCTTCGCGTCGTGGTACTTGGCCACGAGGGCGTTGAGCGACTCGGCCAGCTCGGCGGCGAACGCCGCGCGGTCTGCTGCCGAGGCGAACCGGATCTCGCTGTCAATGCCGAGCGTCACAACCGGCTTCCCGGCGGCGCTCGCGCCGCTGATCAGCTCGCCGACCTCGCGTACCATCCGTCCCGCGACCGCGAGCAGCCAGCGCGCCGAGCGCTGATCGGGCTCCCGCGATGGGGTCCGGCGCGACCGCCGACAGGGCGTGCGGGACGCAGACGGGCTCGGGATAGCGGCCGGACTTGCGCGGCGCCTTAACTGGGCCTCGAACGCAAACGACCCCCGGGCCGGCATGGAGGCTGGGCCGGGGGTCGTTTATCGCGGTCAGAGTTGGATGCGGAGGATCTGGCCTTGTCCGGCGCCGAAGCCGAAGCCCTGGTTCGAGACGTAGAACGCCCCGTCGGGGCCGACCGTCATGCCGGTCGGGAACGTCAGACCCGAGACGACCGTCTGCGCTGGACCGTGGGCCCTGACGCGCACGATCGCGCCGGTCCCGGGGTGGGGGCTGCCAGCGGTCGTGCTCATCTCCAGCGCGTACAGCTTGCCATGACGGAAGGCGAGCCCGAGGACCTTCTCCACGCCCGTCGCGCGAACCTTAAGCGTGCGGTGGCTGGTGAGCCGCCACACATGTTCGTCACCTGCGCCGTCGCCGGGATCGAACACGCCCAGGTTCGCGATGTAGGTCGCGCCGTGGTGGACCAGCGCGGTGGGAACCACATGCCCCTGGCTCGCTGAGATGTCGATCACGCGGCTGATGGCACCGTTCGGGGTGACCGTGAGCCGCCGTGGTTGGAGTCCATCGGGTACAGCGCTCTGCCAATGGAGATCATGCTGTACCAGGTGCCGTCCGGCTCGAAGTCCTCCGGGTCCGGGTGGGCGACCGGATGCGCCCTCTGGAAGGCGCTCAGGTTCGCGATCAGCCACCAGTTGCCGTGACGGCCGGCCCTGATGACACCGTTCGGGACGGTGGGCACGCCGTGGGAGCAGCCGGCGCCGGACAGCAGTGCGTAGAGCCGGTGGCCGATGAAGGCAACGCTCGAGACGCCGCTGACCACGCTTCCCCGGGCGGGGCTGGTCTGGCTTGAGGGCAGCGCTTTGACGACGGTCCTGACCACGCCGGCCGGGCTGATCTTGGCGATACGCCCGCCGCGCACCGGGTTATTGGTGCTCCCGGTGCAGGGAGCGGCCGCACCCGAAGCCTGGCGGCACCGGCCGACCGTCGAGTGGGTGCCGCCGAGACCACCCTCGGCGACATACAGGTTCCCGCCCGGGCCGAACGTCAGACCGCGCGGATTGTTCAGGCCAGTCGCGAAAACCGAGACAACCGGCGAGACGTACTGTGCGTGCAGGTGGCGCGCGGCCGCCTGGGCACTTCCCGCGACACCGAGAAAACCGACGAGCGCGGCGACGAGTGGCACCGTCAACAACCGTCTCGTCTTGCCCCCCTTTCACAAGGGATCGTGAATGTGCTTCCCGGGGAGGCGTTTCTGGGCCCTGCACCTGGCCAGCAGCACATGGCAATGATTAGGTCGAGCGCGCCTTAAGAAAAATTCAAACTACCTGGTCAGTAGCTTACGTCGCAGTGCCCAGCCTGACGCGAGATGCCTTCGCCGACCCGGCCCGCGCTAGCCGTTCCGCCCGCCGGGTATGCCGCAGGCAGAGGTGCCGCGGCTGCCCAGGGCCTGCGGGCGCTGCGCTTGTGGGGCAGCGCCCGCCGCCATGCTCCCTTAGACTCGGGACGTGATCTTCAAGCAGGTCGGGGAGGGACGCCCCTATCCCGCTCATGCCCGGACCGCGCGCGAGTGGGCGCAGATCCCGCCCCGCCCGGTCCGGCTGGATCAGCTCATCACCACCAAGAACGTGCTGGATCTGCAAATGGTCCTGGCCGAGGACTCCACGTTCTACGGGGATCTGTTCCCGCATGTGGTGCGCTGGCATGGCGACATGTACCTGGAAGACGGACTGCACCGGGCGCTGCGCGCCGCGCTGCACCAGCGGCCGGTGATCCACGCCCGGGTCATGGAGCTGGACGGCGAGCCGCCGCGGCCGGAGCCCGCCGCCCCCCGGCCCGAGGCCGCCCCCCGGCCGGAGCCCGCCGCCCCCCGGCCGGAGCCCGCCCGGACCCGGCCCGGCCGCGGCCGTCACAGCCGCCCGTAGCCGCGGGTCCCCCTGCCCGGTCACCGCTCGGCCCGGGTCACCGCCCTGACGCTGCCGCGCTCCCGGGGCCTGCGCCTCAGGTTCTCGGCTTGCCGCCCTGGCGCAGGGATGCCCGCGGCTTTGGCGTGGGCGGTGCCGTCTGGCTGGGCGAGGCGGGGAGGCTGGCGGAAGGGTGCGGGTGCGGATGCGCGGTCTCGTAGGCCACGGCCGCAGCCAGCCGCGGCGTCATCCAGCGCAGCATCCCCGGCAGCAGCTCGCGCCAGGTGAGCATGGTGTGGCCGCCGCCGGGCACCGTGTGCAGCTGCACGTTCGGCTGGTGCAGCTGGAGGAGCTGCTGGAAGATGGCCGCGTTCTTGGCGTCGGCGCTGTCGGCGGCGCCGACGCCCATCCAGAACTGCGGGATCTGTGCCCCGGGCGGCAGTGACTCGAGGAAGTCGATGGGGGTGTTGCGGCGCGCCAGCCGCTTGTTGCCGCCGAACGGGCTGACCTGGCGCGGCGGACTGCCCAGCTGATTGTCAAATGGCTTGAAGTAACCGCTGAGGACGCCGGCGTACCCGAATACCGAGCTGTACTGCAGGCCGAGGTTGGCCGCGCAGAAGCCGCCCTCGGAGTAACCACCGACTCCCCAGGCCCGGCCGGGCCGGAATACCCGGAGCCGGCGGGAAACGTAACGGGGCAGGTCGACGGCGAGGAAGGTGGCGTCCCGCGGGCCGCCCGCCTGATTCAGGCACTGCAGCGAGATGCCGCGCCCGCCGTTGGCATCGGGCATCACCAGCACGACCGGCTTGGCGTGGTGCTGGCGGAGCAGGGCCTGCATCATGGTCGGCACGCCGATCACGGTAATCCAGTCCTGCGGCTGGCCGGGGAATCCGTGCAGCAGCTCGACGGCCGGGAACCGGTAATGCCGGTACGCGGCCTGGAAGTACTGCGGCGGCAGGTACACAAAAACCGACCTGGAGAGATGACTGGCCGCGCCGGTGACCTGGAGATGCAGGGTCACCCCCTGCTGCGCGGCGAGCTGTTCCTCGAACTGGTTTCCCAGCAGCCGGCCGAACCGCACGTGCACGCCCGAGCCGGCCGGCACCTCAGGCGCCGCCTGGGCCGCGCGGTTGGTGAGGTCCACGAACGCGGCGCTCCAGTTCTGGTAGTAGTCGTAATACTTGTTGACCGCGGCGACACCGAAGGCCATCGCCGGGATGAACGCCAGGCAGCCCGCGAGCACCCGGAACACCGTCTGCTTGGCCACGACCAGCCACCACACCAGGGCACCGAAGATCGCTAGCATGAGCAGGAAGAACAGGGTGCTCTGCGGTCCTGGCACTCGTCACTCCGGTAGCGGGCATCTGCACCTGACGTCGGCGCTCTGCCTAACGACGAGAATGCGCCCGCGGTGCCCGGCCCGGCGCGCTGGCGGTGGAGGTGGGATCTGAACCCGCGGAAGGGTTGCCCCTTCACACGCTTTCGAGGACTGCGCAGGACCATCCACCACCGGTCGCGAGTGTACCCAACCTGGGCGGACAGGCGCTCCGCGTTCGCCGGTGAACGGCTCCGGACGGGCGTGAATGAGACACGAACTGAGCCAGCACGCTTGCCCCGGGGGGAGGGCCGGACATCGTCGCGGCTCGGATCAAGCGCGACGACCGCCGCGCCCAGGGCCGGGACCTGAACCTCAGCCTGGCCCGCGCTGACACGGCCGAGGAAGAGCCGCACGCGCTGAAACGCCAGTTCCCCGGCCCGGCCACTAGGCTCGCGATCGCGACATGCCAGTGCTGACGACCTGACCAGCGGGTGCAGCCCAGCGCGGCCACAGGGTGCAGCAGTTGCACCCGAACCGTACATGGAACCATCCGCCGCCCATGCGCACGCACGCGAGCCGACCGCTGCCGGAGATGCAGGCGGCGGGCAGGCAGGCGATTACTTCGCCGCTCTGGGAACCGGCTGGCAGCTGACCGCCAGCCAGCGGGCCAGGCTCGCCCCCCGGCCGTCACCACCGCGTTGAGCACCGGCTGGACACCTGCGGTGCTCGCCGCGTTCACCGGCTCGAACACCAGCACAGTACGCAACCCGTACGCCGTGCTGGCGAGCCTGGCTCTCGGCGCCGAACTCCCCGAGCCACCCGTGCGGGGCTGACGAGCCTGGGGCGGTCAGGACAGCGGCGTGCCTTAGCAGGTCACGTCGGCGGTGGTGAGCCGGGCCCAGGCGATCGAGCCGGAGAGCAGCAGGTACAGCCCGAAGGACAGCAGGCCGCGCAGCAGGGTCCCGGTGTCGATCGGGACGCGGAGCAGGGATCGAAGGCGTTCCACCAGTTCGTGGGCAGGTAGGGGTGGATCGCGGCGAACTGGGGCACGTTGTCAGCTACCTCGCTGGTCACCACCAGGACCGCCAGGGTTGCGATGGCGCCGATCGCGTGCTCGGTAAGGGTGGAGATCGCCATGCCGATCGCGCCGAGCGAGGACATCGCGGTGGCCACATACAGCGCGACGAATAGCAGCCGGACGATTCCCCCGGCCAGCGACACGGTGGTCCCCGACAGCAGCGTCACCGGCCCGATGGGGAACAGGGCGGCGCCCGTGGCCAGGGCCACCGCGGTCACGCCGAACGTGACCGCGAGCGCGAACAGCGACGATCACGGCGTACTTCACGGCGAGGACGCGGACTCGCCCGGCCGGAACCGCTAGCAGGTAGCGCAGCGTGCCGTAGCTGGCTTCTCCGGCGATCGAGTCTCCTGCGGCTACTGCCATGGCCAGCGGCATCACGAGCACGAGCAGCAGGGTCAGCGCGATGAAGCCGAGGAAGATCCCGTTTCCGGCAAGCTGGCCGATGAACGCGACGCCGTCTGGCCCTCCGGTGTTGCCCGGCTGTATCGCGAGGCGCAGGCCGATGCCGATGACGAGGGGAAAGACGGTGACCACGGCCAGTAGCGCCTGGTTCCGCCGGCGGCCGAAGACAAGCCGCAGCTCCGAGCGGAAGAACCGAAGCCACGCCCGAATGTGGCCAGCGCTACGCTCGCCAGCTACCGCCGGCGCGCCTGCGGGGCCGGTCCCGGCCGCGGCCGGCCAGGTTGCAAACGGCCCGGCTGCTGGTCCTGGCGCGGATGAACCGGCCAGTGAAGACTCAGTCATCGATGTCGAACCCCTCTCCGGTGAGTGCCATGAAAAGCTCCTCCAGGCTCGGCGTGACGACGCCGAGCCCGCGGACCCCGATTCCCGCTGCGACGAGTTCCGCGCAGATCCGTTCCGGCTGCTGTCCTTCGAGCTGCGCGGATACCTCGTTGCCGGCTATCAGCGGGCCGGTCAGCTGCAGCCGCCGGAGCACTTCGTGCTGCCCTCGCTGGCTCGGCGGTTTCCACCCGGATGCGGGTGGCGCCGGGTCCGGCGCAGTTCGGTGAGCGGGCCCTGGAAGACCAGCCGGCCGGAGCGCATGACACCGACATGCGAGCACGCCTGTTCGACCTCGGTGAGAAGGTGCGAGGACACGAACACGGTGATCCCGCTGGCGGCGATCCTGCGGATGAGGCCCCGGACCTCGCGCGTGCCCTGCGGGTCAAGGCCGTTCGTCGGCTCGTCGAGCACGATCAGTTCGCGTGGCCGCAGCAGGCTGGCGGCGATGGCGAGCCGCTGCTTCATGCCGAGTGAGTAGTGGCGGTAGCGCTTGCGGGCGGCCGCCAGCAGGCCTACCCGGTCCAGCGCCTCGCCGATCCGCGCCGCGGCGGTTCGCGGGTCGGCTGTCCGGTCGGCGGCGTCGCAGCGGGCGAGGTTGTCCCGGCCGGTCAGGAAGGGGTAGAAACCGGGGCCTTCGACGAGGGAGCCGACGCGCGGCAGGGCTCGGATCGCGCCCGCCGGCATCGGCACGCCCAGCAGTTCCGCGCTGCCGCTGGTCGGGAAGGCCAGGCCCAGCAGCATCCTGATCGTGGTCGTCTTTCCGGAGCCATTCGGCCCGAGGAAGCCATACACGCAGCCGCGCGGGACGGCCAGGTCGATGTGGTCGACGGCGACCTGGCCGCCGCGGAAGCGTTTGGTGAGGCCGCTACTCGCCACCGCCAGCGCGGGCGGCCCCGCGGGGGCGGCGGCGACGGCCGTCAGGCCCGCGGTACCCTGCGACTGCGGCAGGATGGCGCCGGTCACTTGGACCGCGCCGCAGCGGCCGAGTGGTGCCAGAGGCCTGGCGGCGCGTGGCGCGCCTGCGCGGCGGCCCGGTAGAGGACCTCCGGCGCGACGGCCCCGAAAAAGACCCGGCCGTTGCTAGTGGCCAGCATCGAGATCAGGGGTGTCCGCAGCAGCCGCCCGCTGCCCCAGGAGCCGCTGACGTGCCTGCCGAGTGCAGCACGGCGTTGAAGATCACGTCGGTGCCGATGCCGAGCGCTGCCCCGCCCGAGCCGCCGGGCGCCGGGCTAGCCGATGCGCTCGAATGGCCGAACAGCCCGGACGCCGGGCCGGCTGCCTTGCCGGGCGGCCCGGTGCCGGCCAGCGAGGACAGCGCCGACTCGGGCAGGTCAGCGACGGCCAGCCAGCTGTTGCCGATAACGCCGGACCTGGTGGTGATGTCACTGCCGAGTGCCCTTGCCGGCGGCCTTGCCCGGCGACCCGGTGGGTTCCTGCACGACCGCCGCCCCGGCAGGGGGCCGGAACGCGAAATTCGCCGCGGCCGGCTTGCCGAACGATATGGAGGTGAAACCGATCTGGAAAGCCGGGCTGGCCGCGCCCTCTCGCGAACACCTGCACCCGCAGCGGCACGCGGTGGCGTGCGTCAAAGGCGATGCGCACCTGGCCGATCAGGGAACCGGGGCTCTTCGGCGTGAGCACCAGCTGGTAGGCGGCCTCACCCGCGACCGTCACGTTGCTGGCCACGCTGAGCGTCGTGGTGCGGGCGGCGTTGGTGAGCGCCTGGCCAGCGGCCTGCTGCGGCGTCAGCGGCAGGGACGGGACCGGTGAGGTCGTTCGCGCCCGGCGGAAGCGCCAGGTGGGTCACCAGGTTGGCCGAGCTCCCCCACAGCCACAGGTTGCCTCCGTTCCGTATCACATCGCTCTCGCTCATGCTCTGCGGCATCGCTAGCCGGTAATGGGACGGATCCGCATACCAGACGTTGATCGTGTGCGAGCCCGCGAGCATCGACGGCAGGGAGATCGGTGCCCACCACCGAAGGCAGCGCGGGCAGCCCCAGCGACGCCGTCTCCACAACCGTGCCGGCCAGCGGCGGCGGGGTCTTTCCGGCCGCCTCGGCGAGCAACTGTGCCGCCGTGCGGGGCGGCAGCGACGGCGCGGCCGCGGCCGCGGAGACCATGGATCCGGCCAGCAGGCCGCCGGCCGCCGCCACGATCCCGGCGGGAACCGCCCACCTGGCCCTGCGGGGCAGATTCGCTAGCTTTTTCATGACACTTCGCCTGTCCTTTCTTTTGCGGTGGGTCACTTGCTCTGGGGGTCACGGGTCACGCAGCCCTTCTCAGTCGGTGGATGCCGCTTCAAGGGTTGTATGCCATGGCCGGTCTCAGCACGGTGCCAGCGGCTGAAACCTGCCTGAGACCTGCGGCCTGGCATCCTTGAAGCAAGGTCGAGCGCGCGGCGGGAAGAAACATGCGCCGTCATGAGGGTGCTGGTGGTGGAAGATTTCGAGCCCATGGCCCGGGCGATCGGGACCGGGCTTCGGCGCGAGGGCATGGCGGTCGATGTTGTCCACGACGGGAACGATGCGCTCAGCCATCTGGCCCTGACCCGCTATGACGTCGTGGTGCTGGACCGGGATCTGCCGGGGGTGCACGGCGACGAGATCTGCCGGCGACTGGCGGCCGGGCGGTCCCCGAGCCGGATCCTGATGCTGACCGCGGCCGGCAGCCTGAGGGAACGGGTAGAAGGCCTCGACCTGGGCGCCGACGACTACCTGGCCAAGCCGTTCGACTTCCCCGAACTGACGGCCCGCGTCCGCGCCCTTGGCCGCCGTGCCGCCGTGCCGATGCCCCCGGTGCTTGAGTGCGAGTGCCATAAGACTCGACCCCAGCAGCCGGGTCGCATCCCGGGCCGGGCAGCGGCTGATCCTCAGCGCCAAGGAGTTCGCCGTCCTGGAGTACCTGCTCGCGTCGGCGGGCCGGGTGGTCTCCGCCGAGGAATGCTCGAACGGGTCTGGGACGAAGCGGCCGACCCTTACACCACCGCGGTCAGGCAGACAATTTTCCGGCTCCGGGCCAAGCATCGTTTGAGTCGCAGCGGCGATTCGTGGCCAACGCGTCCCACGATGCGGACCCCGCTCAGCGCCGGGCGGCCCTGCTCCTGGTCGCGCTCACTGATCCAGACGCGACCGTGGGATCATTCCGCGCAACGTGCGAGGAATTGCTGGCGCTAGGCGACCAGCAGGAGCATCTCATCAAAGCCCTGCTCATGCTCGCGTGCAGCGAGCGCGGAGTTGAACGCCGAATCGGCGCTCATCGTGGCCGGCGGCTCGGACCGGGTCGGAGTGCACCGATCACCCAGTTCTGCCGCGCTCCGTGCTCATCAGGAGAGTCAGGGCCGCCGGTTGGCGGTGGCTGAGGGCAGCACTCCGGGAGTCCCGGAGGGCTTCAGTCACTGGGCGGCGCCTAGCCGAGGTCCTCGGCATAGTCGAGCAGCTGAGCCCTGCTCCGGTCTCGCTCGTGCTGGCCGCCCAGGAAGTACAGTTTGCCCGGATGGGCAACGGTCGTCGTACCCAGAAAGCCCCGGCAGGCGGGCGGGCTCGGCTGGGGCGGGACTTCTGGTTCTACTTCAGCGGGCAGGCCGTCTCCCAGCTGGGCGGCTCGTTCACCGCCTTCGCCTTGCCGCTACTGGTGTTCAAGCTGACTCACTCTGCCACGAACCTGGCGTTGACCACCGCCGCGGAGTTCGTGCCCTACTTGCTGTTCGGTCTCCTGCTCGGCGCGGTCGTCGACCGGTTCGACCGCAAGCGTCTCATGCTGGGCAGCGACATCGCCCAGGCGCTCGTGATCGCCGTGATCCCCATCCTGGCGATCGGCGGGTTGCTGCGGGTCGCGGACATCTATGCCGTGACCTTCGTGCAGTCGACGCTCGGGATCATCTTCGACTGCGGGGAGTTCGCGGCCATCCCCTCGCTCGTCGGCGAGCAGGAACTGGTCACGGCCAACGCCCGCATCATGGCGACAAACAACGCTGGTCAGATCCTCGGCCCCGGGCTCGCCGGCGCGCTCGTGGCTTTCGTGCCTGTAGCCGACCTCCTGTTCGTGGACGCCGGCTCCTTTCTCGTCTCGTCGGGCTGCCTGGCCCTAATCCGCTGCAGCTTCAACGCCGCCACGCCGGCCAGGCGCCCTGCCGGCTCAGCGATCCGGGCCCTACTCGCCGACGTGCGGGAGGGCTTGGCTTACGTGTGGTCCAACCCGGTACTGCGCTCCATCTCGATCATGATGGCCCTAATCAACCTCGTCGCCGCGACGGCCAACTCCCAGCTCGTCCTCTTTGCTCGACGCGCCCTGCACGCCACCAACTCCGAGATCGGCTTCCTCTATGCCGCTGGTGCCGCCGGCATCGTCGCGGTCAGTCTCGTTGCCGGGCCGATCCGCCAGCGTGTCTCCTTCGCCGTCACCGCCCTCTGCGCCCTCGTCCTCGCCGGGTTGACCACGACCGCCATGGCCCTCGCCGGCTCCTACGCGGCCGCACTGGTCCTGTGGGCGGCATCATCGGGCTTTGGCATGTTGCTCAACATCAACACCGTCGCCCTGCGCCAGGCGATCGTGCCGCCCCAACTCTACGGGCGGGTGGTAAGCGTCGCCCAGGTCCTGGCCTGGTCGGCCATCCCCCTCGGGTCGCTCGCCGGGGCGGCAGCCATCAACCTGAGCGGGAGTGTCACAGGCGTCTACGCCGTCATCGGCGGTCTCACCGCCGCCATCGCCCTCGCCTTCGCCTTCAGCCCAGTCGCACACGGGGATCGCTACCTCGCCGAGGCGGCCGAGCGGCGGGCCGGGTCCGCGGGCGCTGGACATTCGCCTGGGTGCGGGGGCGCCGGGCGCGAGGGCGCCGGGCATGGGCCAGGGTGCCCCGGCGCCGGGCCTGCCGGGGGATCCGCCGACGCTGGCCGAGGTGCGGACGGGAGCAAAGAGGTCCGCTGACACGAGCGTTGCCTACCTGGGCACCAAGGGCCGCCCGTCGGGCGCGCACCGATCGGGAACCTCCAGGATTCGCAGCTCCGTCGGGCGCCTACGGGTCGCGGAGTCGGCGTCACTCTGGCTCGAAGCGGAGATCGTCACTGGATAGGCGGCGCCCGCGCAGTCGCCTGCCTATTCCGGGCCGGCCATTACTGACTGGCGTGCGCTCCCCCAGTCGGCGATGTTCGTGATCCTCGGCGCGGCGATGGGCGCGGTGCTCGACGGTGGGGCGCGGTCAACCAGGCGCCAAGCGACGGCCAGCGCGCAGGCCTGACCGCCCCGCACAGATTGCCATTTCGGAGACGGCTCGGACCGCTGCCGAAGCGGCAAGCCCGGCGTAAAGATCGGCGGCTCGGCGGGCTTTCTCGGCAGGGGTTCCACTACGTGCGGTGGCACGAGCACGCGCTATAGCTTCGGGACGGGTGCTGGCCAGCGGCTGCCTGGCCGCGAGGGTATCGCACCGAGCTGCCCGCGGGCAGTGGCGCTCAGCATGCTGGCGGCTGCCGTCGGTTGTTGGCGGCTGCCGCCGCGCCTTAGTGGTGCTCCAGTGGTCGCGGTCGCCCGGACCGGCCGGCACTTGCCGGGCTCGCCTGAGAGACGCTCGGTCATGGCTCACCTCTATGTCAAGAGGGTGGTTGTTTCCGGCCTGCCAGTGTGCGCTGGTCCTCGCCGTCGGCAGGCAAACGGCGCTTGACGGCGGCTGCGGTCTGGCGTGGACCGGAGGCGCCGTGGTGGTCATCCCAGGTCGAACGGTTGTCGCGACCGCGTGCTAGCCGATATTGGCTGCCAGGTCCTGATAGGGAGGGACGAGCTCGTCCCATCGCGCCTCGGTGTCGCCGCGCTCACGCCCGCCCAGGTAGGCGGCGAGGTTCTCGGCGTGGATCTGCCACCCGGCCCCGTAGAAGGCGATCTTGTCCAGGGGCATGCCAAGGACCTCGATGACCAGGACGGTGTGGTCGCCGTCGGCGGTCAGCGTGGCCTCGAGGGTCTCGTCGAACGGCGGCACGCCGTTGCCCTTGCGCCAGGACTCGTCGGTCTCCCTGGTCGTCACCACCAGCCGGCGCGGGGGCTCGCACGCTACGATGCGCCCGGTGCTTTCGATGTCATCGGCTTCGGCGTAGGTGCGGAACTGTCCGCCGGGGCGCAGGTCGCCTTCTACCTGTGCGTGCCAGCGGGCCAGGCGGGCGGGATCGGTGAGTGCTGACCACAGGTCGTCGATATCGGTGTCGTAGCGGTCTTCGATGCGCACGACGCCGTTGCCGTCCGCCGATCGCAGGCTGCCCAGGATGCGGGTAGCCGGACGTGCGTTGCCGGTCATCTGGTGCTCCTTCGCTCGCGTTTCCCCCGGGCTATCTCGGTGTGCAGGGCGTCCAGCCGTTGTTCCCACAGGGCCCGGTACCGGCCCAGCCATTCATCGATCTCGGCGAGCGGCTGGGGGCGGAGACTGTAGATCCGCCGCTGCGCTTCCTGTTGGGCCTCGACGAGCCCTGCCTCCCGCAGCACCCGCAGGTGCCGCGATACCCCCGGGCGGGCGATCGGCAGCAGCGCCGCCAGCTTGCCCGCGGTGGCCGGGCCGCGAGCTAGCGTTTCCAGCATGGTCCGCCGGCTCTCGTCCGCCAGTGCCCGCAGAGCAGCTTCCATGGCGTTAAGGTACCGAGATAGTTACGTAACTGTCCAGGTACATAAGTGAGAGCAAATGTGCCATGCCACACCAGCGAACCGCATACGGGCGCTGCGCCACGGGTGCAACGTTCGGCGTGCTGACCGACGAGCAGATCGTCGAGGCCGTCCGCGGCAGCTTCGAGCCCAGCGAGTTCACGCTGACCGACGAGCAGATTGTGGGCGCCATCGGCTGGGCGCTCACCGTCAGGACGGCGGTCACGAAGGTGAGGGGACTCTTGACGGCCTAGCCACCCTGGAGCACAAGGTCACCGCCGGTCACGGGCGGTGGCCCTAGGCGAGGTCCGAAACGCGGGCGTGCCCGCGCTACTGGTCTTGTCTTTGCGGGTGAACGGTGTGTGAACTAAGCAAAGGTGAGCGCTGGATGGTCGTCAGCGGCCCGGCGTAGGGGGTGGCGGAGTGACTGTGGGCGGCCATTTCGAGCGGGTAGCCGCCGTCTACGAATCGCTGCGCACCACCGACGAGGCGCCGGTGCGCAAGATCTGCCAGATGCTGCCTGACCGCCCTGTCACCGGCCTGGATATCGGTTGCGGGACGGGCCGGTACACGCGGCTGCTGCGCGGGCTGCTGCCGGACGGCTCGCTGCTGGTCGCGAGCGACGTCTCGGCGGTCATGCTGGCACAGCTCAAGGCCGGCAACCACCGCGCCCGTGGGGTGTTGCCCCTGCTGTCAGCCGCCGAAGAGCTGCCGCTGCGGACCGCCAGCCTCGATGCGGTCACCGCGTTCAACTGCGTTCACCACTTCGACCTCTGCTGCTTCCTGACCTCCGTCGCCCGGGTGCTGGCGCCTGGCGGCCAGCTGTTCATCTACACCCGCACCCCGCAGCAGAACGCGCGAACGATCTGGGGCCGCTATTTCCCGGGTTTCACCGAGCACGAGCAGCGCCTTCACACCGAGGCCGCGCTCCGGGACGCGGTCAGGCGGACCGGCGGGCTCACGGTGGCCGCAACACAGACCTTCAAGCATCCGCGCTCGAGCACCGCCGGGCGGCTCCAGGCCCAGGCCGAGGGACGCCACTACTCGACGTTCTCCCTCTACACCCCGGAGGAGCTGCGCACGTCCATCGCAACCTTCCTGGGCCGCCTGCCCAGCCCCGAGGTCTCCTGGGTTGACGAGCACCTCCTGGTCGTGGTCGCCGGAAGCCACCGCAACTAGGTGGAACCCGATGGCCTGCTCCTCGCCAGGCCTGGACGCGAGGCGTTGAGGCGACGACTTTCAGTGATCCCATACCACTGCAACCTGCGCTGGCCGGCCCCGTTCGCGGCTGCCGAGCTCCATCACGACTGCAGGTAGCCGGGACCCGCGCTACCGCCGGACTGCAGACGACAGCTCATCGCGCCCGGTCAACGGCAATAGCGGTCGACTACACGCGGGTCCCGCGAGCCGCGTTCCGGCCCACCAGGGCTGATAACGATCCTTCGGGTCGAGTAGCCAGTCGGACGTCCCCGGCGCCAACCCGCCCATATCAGCGGGTAGGGCTCGCGACGGATGCCAAGGAGCGCTGGCTGCAGCCTGGCGGCACTGCGGGTTCGCTACTGCTGGAGGTCGGCGACGACGGCGAAATGATCCGAGGGCCAGACGCCCTCCGCCGGGGCGGCGCCGGCCAGCTCGGCTGACCGCACCTTGCCGCGGCCTTGCCGGGGCGGCCCGACCAGGATGTAGTCGATCCGCGAATCGGGAATCGCGCTGTTGGCCAGGTACCCGTTGCGGTGGTGCCAGGTGAACCCGGGGTCGCCGGGATCGGCATACCGCCAGGCGTCGATGAGCACCAGCCCGGGGACTGCAGGGGCGGTGAGCAGGCCGCCAAGCAGCCGCACCTCGTCCGACCCGGGTTCTGCGTTGAGGTCGCCGGTGACCACCGGAGGGTAGGCGCACTCAGTACCGTATTCGGCGACGAACTGGGCCAGCCTTCGGACCTGCGCCGTGCGCACCTGCGATAGACCCGGCCGGTAGGTCAGGTGAGTGGTGAACATGGGCAGCGCACCACCTGGAGCGTCGATCCGGGCGTGCACCGCCACCCTGCCCTCATCCACCATGCCGCCGACCGGCAGATCGGCCTGCGCGTGCGCGGTGATCGGCCAGCGGCTGAGGATCGCGTTGCCAAGGGACAGCTCGTCGCCGCCGGCGCCGCGGCCCTTCGCGGCCACCGCCCAGCACCAGTGCATACCCAGCCGCCCGGCAAGGTCGGCGGCCAGGTTCTCCCCGGCCCTACCCCACACCTCCTGCAAGCCGCACAGGTCGGGCCTGACCTCGGCCAGTGTCGCCGCGATCGCCTCCCGGCGCCGTTCCCACGGCCCGTAACGCCACCACAGGTTCCAGCTCACCACCCGCATTGCCGGTGTCGGCCTCCTCCCGCTACGACCCGCCTTCCCAGCCAAGTGCCATGATCGGCCGGGCATCGTGGCCAATACTCGGTGACAACGGTGGCCACCATAACCGGTCAGCACCCGGCGGCGATCAGCGCCAGGCGCCGACTCAGAGCGGCCGAAACTGTTGCCACCGACCAGGCCGCCTTGGCAGCGACAGACCCGGGCGGACACCCACATGGTCACGACTGGGTGACGGACAGCCCTGACTGCGGGATAGGCGCATACCGACCTGATATGCACTGGTCAGCTGATGAGCGCCGAGGGGCTACTGGGAGCGCTAACGGCGGCTCGGCGCGCGTTCTTCCTGACCTTTCCTCATTACTCAGCGTGATACCACCTATCGACTAGCCCCAGGGAGACCTTCGGACCGGCCCAGGACTCGACGGGCATGGGCCTGCGCCTTCAGGTCAGGGCCGGCCAAGTTGCCATCAAGGATCGTGGCCGGTGACGGAGACGACCCGGCGCGGGCAGTTCGCCGCCTGGGGGCCGCCGCCGACATGCTGAGCGAATGGGCGCAGCGGGTGACGGCCACCCCTTCACACGCTTTCGAGGACTGCGCAGCGTCATCTACCTACAGCCGGGAGTGTACCCAAAGCAGGGCGGAAGAAGGGTCTGCGCTCGCCGGTGAACGGCCCGGGACGGGGGTGAATGAGACCAGAACTGAGACCACACGCTGGGCCGCCGCACTTGGCTGGGTCGCGCGGATTACCGGTGGTGCGCGGCGTCACAGGCCGAGACGAGTGTGCCCTTTGAGTCTGCCTGCGGCCACCCTCACGGGGCCGTCTGCCTCAGGTCGTCGAGGCGACTGAGGGCGCATTCAAGCGCGTCGGTGAGCCGCTTGCGGTGACCGGTGGCCAGCAGGTCAAGCACCAGGCCGGTGAACGTCGCCTTTACCAGCGACGCCTCGCGTTCGGCGTCCTCGGGCTTGATGCCGTCAGCGATCAGGCCGTCGGCGATGTCCTGGCGCCAGAACGAGATCTGCTCCGCACGCACATCGCCGGGCAGACCGCTGACCGTGGCGTCCAGCGTGGCGGCTTCGAGACCCAGTCGCACCAGCGCCAAGTGCTCCGGGCTGCGGTTGATCCACCGCCACCAGCGCCGCTGCAGCTCCGCCGTGGAGATGCGAGGTACCTGCCGCCGCCACCGCCCTTCGACTCCTCGCTGAATCTCAGCGGCCCGCCTCAATGCGGCGACCACTAGTTCGTCCTTGCTGCCGAAGTGATGCACCAGCGCGTTGACCGACACACCCAGCGCGCCGGCAACTGGCCGCAGTGACACTCCGGCGACGCCGTGCCGACCGAGGTAGCCAACCACCTCGTCCAGCAGCTCGGCCCGTCGTTCGGGGTTAGGATGGCGTCCCATCAGACGCGCATGCGATGGCCCGCCGGGTCGAGCACCGGTTCGGGTAGCAATCTCGCCGGACGGCGCTGGCCGATGATCTCCACCTCGAACATCGCGCCGGGCACCGCGAGCTCGCTCGGCACATAGCCGAATGCTAGCGAGCGGCGGCTGTAATGCGCATACGCGCCGGACGTCACCCAGCCCACCACCGCCCCCCCGTGCCAGATCGGCTCGTCGCCGACGACGTCGGCGGGTTCCGCCGGATCGGGGGTAACGTCGAAGTAGCCGAGCGTTCGGGCCGGGCCGCGCGCCAGCTCCGCCTCCACCGCAGCGCGGCCGATGAAGTCGTGATCGAGCTTGAGCGATCGGCGCATTCGCGCCTCTACCGGCGTGTAGATCGGACGGTACTCGCGCGCCCACGTACCGAACATCTTCTCCATGCGCAGCGACATCAACGCCCGGAACCCGAACAGGCCGATGCCGTATGCCTTCCCGGCCTGCCACAGCAGATCGAACAGTGCTCGCTGGTACTCCGGTGCGACCCAGATCTCGTAACCAAGGTCCCCGGTGTAGGTCATCCGGCCGACGTAGGCGGGGATCATCCCAACGTCGATCCGGCGGAACGTCATGAACGGGTAATTCTCGGTGGCCAGGGAAGCGCCGGTGACCGATTGCAGCACGTCGCGGGCGCCCGGACCGGCCAGCGAGAGGCCCACCAGGGACAAGCCCAGCACGTCGAACCGCACACCATCAGCGAGGTGGCCAAAGAACCAGCGCGAGTGATGCGCTTCGGCGACGTGCGAGCCGAACAGGAAAAAATCATCTGTACCGACCCGCGCCACGGAAAACTCCCCGACGATGTGACCGTTGGGATCCAGGGCGGCGGTGAGGTTGATCCGGCCGGCTCGCGGCAGCCGGTTGGTCAACAGCCGCTGCAGCCAGCCGGCGCTGCCGACGCCGGTCACGCGGTACTTGGCGAAGTTGGAACACTCGGTGAGCCCGACGCGTTCGCGCACCATGGTGCATTCTTCAGCGATGGCCGGGTAGGCGTTGGAGCGGCGGAACGTCACGTCCTCGCGCGGCTCCTCCCCCGGCCGCTGGAACCACAGGGGATGCTCGAGCCCGAAGCTCGCGCCCCATACCGCGTTGTGGGCGGTGAGCCGGTCATAGACAGGCGTCGTATGCAGTGCCCGGCCGGCCGGGAGCTCCTCGTTGGGGAAGGTGATACGGAACCGGCGGCTGTAGCTCTCCCGCACCTTGGCATTGGTGTAGGCGAGGCTCGCCCAGTTGCCGAAGCGGGCCACGTCCATCGCCCAGATGTCTTCACCCGGATCGCCGTCGACCATCCAGCGCGCGAGCGCGAGGCCGACACCGCCGCCCTGCGACAGCCCGGCCATCACCGCGCAGGCCAGCCAGCAGTTACGCACGCCGGGCACCGGACCGACCAGCGGATTGCCGTCCGGCGCGAAGGTGAACGGCCCATTGATCACCTTCCTGATTCCCACGCCAGCCAGCGCCGGATAGTGCTTGAACGCGATCTCCAGCGACGGGGCGAGCCGATCGAGATCTGGGGCCAGCAACTGCTGGTCGAAGGTCCACGGCGTCTCGCGGGGCGACCAGGGCACACACGCCTGCTCGTAGGTGCCGAGCAGCATCCCGCCGCCCTCCTGGCGGATGTAGAGCTCGCCGTCGAAGTCCAGGCCCATCGGCAGCTCGTGTCCGGTGGCCGCGTTGTACTCGGCCACCTCATCCATGTCTTGGGTGATCAAGTACATGTGCTCCATCGCGAGCACGGGCAGCTCCAGGCCGATCATCCGGCCCACCTCACGTGCCCACAGCCCGCCGGCGTTGACGATGTGCTCGGCATGGATCTCGCCGGAGTCGGTGATGACGTCCCACGTGCCGTCGGGGCGCTGACGAAGGTCGCTCACCCAGGTGTGCTGGCAGATCTCGGCGCCGGCCTGCCGCGCGCAGCCGGCATAGGCCCGGGTGACCCCGGTCGGGTCGACGTGACCCTCGGCCCGGTCGAAGAGCGCACCGATGAAGTACTGCTCCTCCAGAAGCGGGAACATCCGCTTTGCCTCGGCCGCCGAGATGATCTCCATATCCATGCCGAGGTAGCGGCCGCGGGCCTGGGCCATCCGCAACCAGTCCATCCGCTCCCGGTCGCCGGCCAGCATCAGTCCGCCAGGCATGTGGATGGAGCAGTTCTGGCCGGAGCGCTGCTCGATCTCGCGATACAGCCCGACGGTGTACTGCTGCAGCTTCGCGACATTAGGGTCACCGTTGAGCGTGTGCATGCCGCCCGCAGCGTGCCAGGTCGAGCCGGCGGTAAGCTCCTTGCGCTCAACGAGCACGACATCCGTCCAGCCCAGCTCGGTGAGGTGGTACAGGACCGAGGCGCCAACCACACCACCGCCGATGACGACCACGTGCGCGGAAGATTTCATCGAGGCATCCCTACGTCTAAATTTTCCCGGTACAGTCGTTCCGACTATAGGACTCTGGAGGTGTCGTGCATGGGTAAGCTTCTCGATCGGCTCGCCGCCGGACCGGTGATCTGCGCCGAGGGGTATTTGTTCGAGTTCGAGCGCCGCGGCTACCTGCAGGCCGGGGCGTTCGTACCAGAGGTGGTGCTCGAGGAGCCCGATATCGTAGCCGGACTGCACCGAGAATACGTGCATGCCGGATCTGACGTGGTTGAGGCATTCACCTACTACGCCCACCGCGAGAAGCTGGCGGTGATCGGCCGCGAGGGCGACCTCGAGTCGCTGAACCGGCAGGCGCTGCGTATCGCCAAGGAGGTCGGTGCCGAGCACGACTCCCTGGTGGCCGGCAATATCTGCAACACCAACGTCTACGACCCGGACGAGCCCACGACGCATGAGGCCGTCCGCGACATGTTCACCGAGCAGGTCGGGTGGGCCGCCGAGGCTGGCGTCGACTTCGTGATCGCCGAGACCATCGACTATCCCGGCGAGGCATTGCTCGCGCTGGAAGCAATCAAGGCGCACGACCTCGATGCGGTAGTCACACTTACTATTCATCGCCAGCCCATCGTCCGCGGGGGCGCCCCGATCGGCGAGGCATGCCGTCGCCTGCAAGACGCCGGGGCCGATGTGGTCGGGCTGAACTGCATCCGCGGGCCCGCCACCATGCTGCCTCTACTCGGTGAAATCCGCGCCGCGTGCGACGGCTACATCGCCGCCTTGCCGGTGCCGTACCGCACGACAGAAGCCGAGCCAACGTTCCAATCGCTCACCGACCAAGATTGTGACCTGATCCCGCATGGGCGGCCATTCCCGACAGCGCTAGACCCGTTTCTAGCCAACCGCTACGAGATGGGCGCGTTCACGACGGCGGCGGCTGCGCTCGGAGTCAACTACTTCGGCATCTGTTGCGGCTGCGCACCCCACCACGTCCGCGCGATGGCCGAGGCACTCGGCCGCACGCCGCCGGCGAGCCGGTTCAGCGCGGATATGAGTCGGCACGCCTACTACGGCACCAGCGAACGGATCAGCCGGCATTACCAGGAGTTCGCCAAAGAGCTCTAGGAACCCGGCGAACAACGCGACGCTCCGATATTCAGCGGCCTCTCCGGGGCGCCCCGCGGAGTCGCCGGCCTCGACCAGCCGGAGCATCCCGGGTTTTGATCAGTAGCCGACGCAAGGCAGCGCGCTCCCCGTCAGACGCCAGGCGCTGCAGGTGCGCAGCTCGTCGGCCGAGTAGTGGCAGCGCCAGAAATGCCCGGGTTCGACCCCGGCCGCAGCGGTCACCCGGTATACCGCCGAGGCGCACAGGTTCAGCCTCGCCGACTCCGGCGTGCTCGGCACGCCGGCGTGCAAGCTGCTCGCCATCAACGGCATGGAGGACTCGATCTTCCCGATCGAAGTCAGCATCATCGCCGCGACCCAAGGCAAGGAACAAAGATCTCGTCGCGCGGGGCAACCGCGGGCACATGGGCAACCCCAGCGCCGAAGACATCTTCTGCCAATGGCTCGACACGGCCGTCGCCGGCCGGCTCCGGCCGAAAACTGGGCATCGGGAACAGCACGTAAGCGGCTCGGCGCGCGTTCTCTGCGAACTTCCCGATCACTCAGGGTGATGCGGTCTTTAAGCAGGGTGCACGCCCCGGTGGCGTGCGTACTCCTGTTCAGGGTCGTCCACGATGGCTGTGACCAGTCACGATATCTGCGGCTCAGCCCTGCGAGGGGACTGCACGCGGCTCGTAACTGAGACCACCAAATGAGACCAGGGCAGCGCGACGCGTTCACCTATCGGCTACCAGGACCGGTATTCTTGCAGGTCAGCAGCGGTGGAGGTGGGATTTGAACCCACGGAAGGGTTGCCCCTTCACACGCTTTCGAGGCGTGCGCCCTCGGCCACTAGGCGACTCCACCGCCGACGAGCCTACCCGAGCAGCGGCGCTGGCGTGCTCAGCTGGCCGACGGCGGCCGGCGCTGCTCGAAGAAGCCGCGCAGCAGCGCCGCGCACTCCCCGGCGAGCACCCCGCCGACCACCTCGACGGCAGGGCCGAGCCGGCGGTCGCGCACCACGTCCCACAGCGAGCCGGCCGCGCCCGCCCGCGGGTCCGGGCAGCCGTAGACCAGGCGCCGCAGCCGCGCGGCGGTCACGGCGCCCGCGCACATCGTGCACGGCTCCAGGGTGACCACGAGCGTGCACCCGTTGAGCCGCCACTGCCGCCGGGCCGCCGCAGCAGCGCGGATAGCCACCACCTCCGCGTGCGCGGTCGGGTCCGCGTCAGCCTCACGGCGGTTGCGGCCCGCGCCGATGACGGTCCCGGCGGCGTCCAGGACGACCGCGCCCACGGGCACGTCATCGCGCGGGCCGGGGCTGTGACCGGCCGTGGCCTGCGCCAGCGCCAGCCGCATCGGCGGCTCGAAGCCCGCCAGGTAGCCGGAGGTCACCTCGCCGTGTCCCGGCCCCTCACAGGACGCTGGCCGCGCCCCGGGCGCGCTCCATCGCCGGGCCGAAGCCGATCCGGCGGGCAATGCTCAGCAGCACGTCGTCCGGATACAGGTCCAGGTCCCCGGACAGCGCGCCGAGTTCCATCTCGTCGATGCCGAAGTCGGCGAAGATCGAGAAGTCCCCGACGGGCAGCACCTGATCCAGGTCCTCATCCAGCGGCACTTCCAGATCCAGGTACTCGAGCACCTGCCGGGCCAGCGGGAAGTACGGCGAGGCGGTCAGATCGGACAAGAATACCGACAGCGCGCCGCCCACCATCCGCAGGGCGACGAAGAAGTCGTCGTCGACGGCGACCAGTCCGATCGTGCCCGCCGTGCTGGGCTGCCGTTTCATGGCCAGGATCAGGCCGTCCAGGTCCTCGGTCAGCTCCTCCGGCAGGACATCGGCTCCCCAGACGTCGTCCTCCCGGTATGCAACGACGGCAAAGTCGTCACTGATCACCTCGGACATCATCACCCCACCGGCGCGGCATTCCCGGATGGAATGGTGTCAGATTAGTCCCTGCGGCGTGGCGCGATCGGCTCCAGTAGGGACGGCCGGCGACAGCGGGCGATGCCGGCCAGGGCGTCCCGGCCGCTGGCGGGGTTCCGGTGGTCGGGGAAGGCGGCCGGGTGCCTGCCGCGCCCGGGGTCGTTTCAGATGATGGTCATTGGTGAGAAATTGCCGCTGGGCTATGCTGATCCTTAGGGCCAAATGGCTGCTGCTGCCGTATGCCGGAAGTCACGACCGCCACCGCGACCGCTGGGAAGTCAGCATGAATCTGAAGCGGGTCATCACGTGGGCGATCGTGGTCTTCATTATCTATTACCTGGCCACGAACCCGACTGGGGCGGATCATGTCATGCACACTACGCTGAACGGCCTGAAGTCAGCGGGTAACTCTTTGTCGAACTTTGTCAGTCGGCTGTGAGCGTATGAGCGTGGCGCGGGTTACCGGGATCGGGAGGCGGGACGCATGGGACCAGTAACCTCCACCGACCGGCCGGGCCTGGTGGCCGTGGACAAGTACCTACTGCCGAACGAGGTTCAGGTCGCCACCGTCCGCAGGCACCCGGCCGTGCTGATCGGCCCCAGCGTGATGGCACTGGTCGGCCTGCTGGCGGCCGGCGTGCTGAGCGCGACGGTGGCAAGCTCCAGCCATGTGGCGCTCTACATCATCTGGGGCATCGAGCTCATCCTGGTGCTGCGGCTGCTCTGGAAAGCATGGAACTGGGCCGTTGACTACTTCGTCGTCACCTCGGCCCGGCTGCTGCAGACTGCCGGTGTTTTCACTCGCTCGGTGGCCATGGTCCCGCTCAGCAAGATCACCGATCTGACGTTCGAGCGCACCTTTTCCGGCCGGATGCTCGGATATGGCGATCTGAGGATCGAATCTGCCGGTCAGCGACAGGCTCTGGAGAGAGTTGACCATATTCCGTACCCCGAGCATCTTTACCTTCTTGTCTGCGGGATGCTCTTTCCGGAGAGCCTCGAGCCCGTCCAAGCGGAAGACCAGGAACCCGGCTTCGGCGTCGATGACAACCCGCTGCCGCCCGACGAGGGTGATTTCCCCGAGGACGACGGCCCGCCCCCGGACGAGTATGACGGCCCCGACGACGGCTATCAGAGCCCTGACGGCTACAGCGACGACCCGGCCAGCACCCGCCACATCAGGCCGGTGATCATTGAAGACGACGCGGCTGGCCTTCCCTGGATGAAGCGCCGGCGGCGGCCTATCGCCATGCGCCGCATCCGCCGTAGCCGCGGTCCCAACGACGAACTATAAAGTCCCGTACGCTGCCTTTCCCGGGGTTCGTGCAGCAGGACGACGATCACCAGGTCGCCCGGCCGCATGAGCCTGCCCGCGGGGACGAGCCGGGCGGCCTGCGCGGCCTGCCGGCGGCCTGCGCGGACGAGAGAGCGGGCTGTCCCGGCGGGACAGCCCGCCTGCCCAGGCGGGACCCGGGTGTGTGGCACGGCCCCGGTGGCGCGCTGAGAAGCTCAGTCATCACCCGGTGCGGTGATGTCAATGCGCGTCCTGGCTCCCATGATCGGATCGCGGCTGCTGCGTAGTGACACCTGAGGTCGTGGCTTGGGCCTGCCGGATATCAGGTCCTGGCGGCGTCTCATCGTGAGCATCCGGTATCGGCGGGGGCACCTGCAGTACGAGGAGTGGTTGATGGCAAGCCATTCGGCGGGACGATCAATGTCGATATCCGCGACTCGGAGCCTGACTGGCGCCGTTCGAGCCTGCGAGGGCGCCAGATGGTGCGCCTAACGTGGTGTATATCGTGCTCGGCGATGTGGGCTTTTCGGCGCTGGGCTGCTACCGGGGCCGGTTGAGACGCCGAATATCGACCGGATCGCCGGCGGCGGCGTGCGCTACGCGCAGTGGCACACCACCGCATTGTGCTCGCCCACGCGCTCATGCCTGCTGACGGAGCGTAACCATACGCGTAACAGCATGGCGGCGATCGGTTCCCGAAGGACAACCAGCTGCACTACGTCAACAGCTTCGTCGGCAGCACGGAACAAAGATCGTCGGCTCCGAGGACATTCCGACCGGCCAGAACGTGCTCCTCACCGCTTCATTCGACAAGGACGGCATGGAACCTGACCACGCTACGGGCATACTGTCGCTCTGCCATGCCGACCGCAAGGTAGGAGAAGCACGGATCAAGACCCAGCTCGGAGCGTTCGCCGTCGCCGGCGCGGGCCTGTACGTGGGCCGACACCCGGCGAGGCCATCACCGAGGACTACCCGGGCAACTCCCCCCACCCGTTCACCGGCGGCCCGATCAACCGGATGGCGATCGACGTCAGCGGCGAGCCGTACATGGACCTCGAACGCGAAGCCGCCCTCATGCTCATGCGCGAGTGACACGCGGCAGACGCCGAGGGAGGACAGGCCAAACGCCACCCAAACTGCAACCCCGTGGCTCCACCGATTCGCAGGTCCCCTCCCGAGCAGCAGAGAGGGGACCTGCGATCTGCGGAGGCTCGGGGATTTGAACCCCGGACGGGCGTAAACCCGAACCGCATTAGCAGTGCGGCGCCATAGACCTGACTAGGCGAAGCCTCCTGGCGAGCCGGTGGGCAGGGCCCTAGGGTACCGGTATCGCCACGGTGGCGGCAAAGGCTCTGCGCGCTTGGCCTCGTTCGGTCTGGGAGCTCGCGGCGCGGGCGTCAGCGCACCTCGACAATGTCGTACTCGCCGCGGGCGTGCGCATCGCGCATCCTGGTCTTGGCGAACTTTCCGACGCTGGTCTTCGGCACCTCGGCGATGAAGCACCAGCGCTCGGGCAGCTGCCAGCGCGGGATCCGCTCGGCCAGGAACGCCCGCAGCTCGGCCGCGGTCACCTCCGCGCCCGCGGCCAGCACGACGCCCGCCAGCGGGCGCTCGTCCCATTTCTCGTCCGGAACGCCGATCACCGCGGCCTCTGCCACGCCAGGATGGGCCATGATCGCGTTCTCCAGCTCCATTGAGGAGATCCACTCGCCGCCCGACTTGATCACGTCCTTGGCCCGGTCGGTCAGCGTAACGTACCCGAGCGGATCGATGGTCCCGACGTCGCCGGTCCGCAGCCAGCCATCACGGAACTTGGCCGGGTCGTCGTCCTTGTAATAAGCCCCGGTGATCCACGGCCCGCGCACCTCGATCTCCCCGACTGCCGTCCCGTCGCTCGGCAGGATCCCGTCATCGCCGGCCACCCGCCCCTCGACCTGGCACATCAGCCGGCCCTGGGTATCGCGATAGTGCCACGCCTGCTCCTCGGGCAGGCCGGCCGGCGGCCGCGCGATACTACCGAGCGGCGAGGTCTCGGTCATCCCCCAGGCGTGCAGGATCCGCACGCCGAGCTCCTTGTCGTAGGCCTCCTGCAGCGCATGCGGGACCGCCGCACCGCCGCACGGGACCAGCCGCAGCGAGGACAGATCACCGCCCTTAGCCCGGACGTGCTGCAGCAGCACGGTCCAGATGGTGGGCACCGCGCCGGCGATGGTCGGCCGCTCCGCCTCGATCAGGGCGACCAGCGCCTCGGGCTGCATGAACCGGTCGGGCATGACCAGGTCGGCGCCGGCCAGGATGGCCGCGTACGGCAGCCCCCATGCGTTGGCGTGGAACATCGGCACCACCGGCAATATCCGGTCGGCGTCGCTGACGCCGAACACGTTGCCCGAGCAGCAGGCCATCGAGTGGAGGTGCATCGAGCGGTGGCTGTACACCACCCCCTTAGGATGACCGGTGGTGCCGCTGGTGTAGCACATCGCCGCTGCGTCGCGCTCGTCCGGCTCTGGCCAGTCGAAGGCGGCCGGCTGAGCGGCCAGCAGCTCCTCGTAGTCGTGCACCGGGCGGCCGTCGCCGCCGAGGCCGGGCGGTGCGCTCCCGTCGTCCCCGGACACGATGACGTGCCGGATCGTCTCGGCGTGCGGCAGTACCTGCGCCAGCAGCGGGACCAGGCTCGCGTCCACGATCACCACGTCGTCGCCGGCGTGGGTCGCGATGTAGCCAATCACGTCGGGCGCGAGCCGCAGGTTCAGGGTGTGCAGCACCGCGCCCATCGAGGGCACCGCCAGGTAGGCCTCCAGATGCTCGGCGTTGTTCCACATCAGCGTGGCCACCCGCTGGTCGCCGTGCACCCCGAGGGCGCGCAGCGCACCGGCCAGCTGGGCGACCCGCGCGCCAGTCTGCGCATAGCTGCGCCGCCGAACCCCGTCGCCCGTGCACGTGACCACCTCGCGCTGGCCGTACGCGGTGGTCCCGTACCGCATCATCGAGGTAACGGTCAGCGGAACATCCATCATGGTGCTGCGCACGGATCACCCTCCAGCAGATGACGCTCGCCCGGCATCGCGCCGGCGCGGCGACCAGGCACTAGTCCCTGGGGTGGATAGTGCCATGCTGGCGGCGAAACGTCACTCCTCCGCTGCGGCCCGCTGGCGCAGCCGCTAATCCGCGAGCAGATCCGCGTCGATCCGGAGCTTGGCCACCGCCCGGGAGACCGTGCACTTCGCCGTGCCGAGGGTCACGCCGAGCGCGCCGGCCACCTCTGCCCTCGGTCAGTCCGCGAAAAACCGGAGTGCGACGGCCGCGCGCATCCGGCAGGCCGGACGGTCTGCCGTCGTCTAAGCCTGTCTAGCAAGAAACCTAGATAAGCCAAGAAGCGGCCAGAGACAGCGCCCGGATCCGGGATTCCCCGCGGCCGGCCGGGCGTCAGGCCGGCTGAGCTCGCAGGAACCGTCCGAAATGGGGCACCGTGAATCCGATCAGGCCGCGCTCGGAACTGTAGATCAGCCCCTTCTTAATCAGGCTGTCCCGGGCCGGCGAGACGCTCGACGGCTTGCGGCCCAGCTCGTCGGCGACTTGCGCGGTGGGCACCGGCTCGTCGCCGAGCACGGCCATGGCCCGCATGTACTCCCGCTCGGCCGGGGTGGCCCGCTCGTACCTGCTGCCGAAGAAGCCTACGGCCAGCTCACCCTCGGCGATCGGCCCGGCCACGCTCACATCGCCCGCCGTCACCGGGCTGGCCGCCGCCACGTCCCAGGTCACCTTGCCGTAAGCCTGCACGAAGAAGGGGTAGCCGTCGGCTGCCGCGTACAGGGCATCCAGCGCGGCGGGCTCGTAATCCGCTCCCTCCCGGCGGGCCGGGGCGAGGAGCGCAACGTCGGCCGCGTCCCGGTCCAGGCGGTCGATGCGCACGTACCGGAATAGCCGCTCGGAGTAGCTCTTGCTCGCCGACAGCACCGACGGCAGGTGCGGCAGGCCGGCGCCGACCACGATCAGCGGCCCGCCGCTCTGCGACAGCTCATGGCAGGCGGCGCACAGGGCCGAGATGTCCGCGGCCAGCACGTCCTGCATCTCGTCCACGAACAGCGCGATCCCCACGGAGAGGTCGGCGGCGACCGACGCGGCGTCGGTCAGCAGCTCGGTCAGGTCGATCTCCAGGTCGCCGGAATCGGCCCGGCCCCGGGCGGCCGGGACGTCGATGCCCAGGCGGGCCGCCAGCGCCCCCTTCGGCGCGCTCGGGTCCCGCGCGGCGAACGCCTTGAGCACGCCCAGGAAGTCGTCGATCCGGTCCGGGGCCCGGTGCCGGGGGGCCAGTTCCCGCACCGCCATGTGCAGCGCGTTCGCCACTGGCCGCCGGATCGACTGCTCCGGCCGCGCCTCGATCTTCCCGGTACCCCACAGCCGCTGCATGGCCATCGACCTGAACGAGTTCAGCAGGACGGTCTTGCCGACCCCGCGCAGGCCAGTCAGCACCATGCTCCGCTCGGGCCGGCCGCGCGCGACCCGCTCCAGCACGACCTCGAACTCACCCAGCTCGCGGTCGCGGCCGGCCAGCTCCGGCGGCCGCTGACCTGCCCCCGGCGCGTAGGGATTGCGTACGGGATCCACGCCATAGAAGCCTATGGGGGCTTCTAGCGGTTTCCCTAGATTGCCGTAGACAGTGCTCGCCGGCGTGTCGCGCCGGCGAGCACTGTCTACATCTGGCGCGATCGTGCTCGTATGCCCGGCCTGACCGGGTCAGTGCAGCAGGCGCAGCTCGTTCGACACGTCGTCCACGTAGTACAGGCCGCGGCCCTGCGGCGCGACTGCCAGGCCAAACAGGGCCCCGCTGCCCGGCGGGCTGCCGCTGCGGTCCAGGAACTTGCGAGCGACCTGCGCTCCGGCCGGGGTGGTCTCCACGATCCGGCCGTCGCCGCCGTTGACCGTCAGCACGTCACCGCCGGGCGCGATGGCCAGGCCCAGCGGCAGGTTCAGGCTGCCGCCCGAGGTAACCAGGCGGCCCGGCCCGGCGCTGGCCTGCCGTCTCACCGCATCCGGGATCGCGCGGATCGAGTTGGAGGCGGTCTCGGCGACGTACAGCGTGCCGCCTGCGCCGAGCCCCACCCCGGTCGGGCCGAAGACGAACGCCGCGGCGTTGCTCTGCTCGGCCAGCCTCGAGCCGACCTTGGTCACGCTGCTCAGCCACGGCTTGCCGTCGCCGAAGCCGACGGTCAGCCGCAGCACGGTGCCGCGGTGCACGACCTTGCCGCCCGCCGCGACGGTGCCGTTCAGCACGTTGGTGACGAACAAGTCGGCGCTGTTCCGGTAGCTGACAGCGGTCATGTCCCACGGACCGTTGATGCCGTGGCCGGCGAAGGTCTCGCGCACCCGGCCGCGGCTGTCCAGCACGATCAGGCAGCCCGCCTTCGAGGTCGCCGCGGATCCATCCGCCGAGGGGAGGCTGCCGACGATGACCCACCCGTGCACGACCGCGAGGGCAGTGGTGAGGCCGATGCCTCCCGGGCAGGCCGCTCCCCGCAGGGCGGCGCGAGTGATCCGGGCGAACTGAGCTACCCGGCCGGCGGGCGAGATCTCGACGATCGTCGTGCCGGTGCCCTGCAGGTTGGACTTGGCGTTGAAGTTGCTGACGAGGACATTGCCGCGGTGCAGCCGGCCCTGGCTGTGCCCGACGACGGCCACCCCGTACGGGTTGACGTCGCCGTTGGCCGGCACCGTGGACGCCACTTCGGACAGATGGCGGAACTGCCGGAGGAACGGCGCGTGCGCGGCCGACAGTGCTTGGGCGGCCGGTGCTGCGGCCAGGCCGGCCGCGGCGACAGCGGCGCTGGAAAGTGCCGCGGCAAGGACGGCGGCGCGGGGTTTCCGCATGGAAGGCTCCTTCCGAGAAGGACGGCATTAGCGCGGCCGGGCGGCCGCAAGCGCAAAGCGCGCAGCCTGCCCGCCCGGTGGCCGCCCCGCGCCCCGCTGCCCGGTGATACGTGCGCGCGGCGCACCCGGTTCACCTCAGGCGAAAAGTTCTCGGCCGTCCTGATCTCAGCGGCGGCCGGGGTCGGCGTCGTGCAGCCGGGCCAGGTAGGCGTTGTAGGCGGCAAGATGCTCGTCATCGTCTATGCCGCCGCGCTGCGGCCGGTCCGCTGCGGCCTCGTTATCCGCCGCCGGGCCGGCCGCCCCGGCAGAGGGGTCCGAGCTGGCTTCCCTCCGGCCCGCGGCGATCAGGCTGGCGAAACTGGCGCTGCGGGCGCTCTCCAGCCAGCCCCGGCCGACGGCCGCGGACCGGTCGTCGGTAGACCACATGAGGTAGACCAGCATCATCAGCGCGAACATGATCGCGTCGCCGCCGACCCACATGACGGCGCCGCCCAAGTGCAGGTCCTGCACCGCCGAGGGCGCCCAGGCCGGGCGCGGGCCGGGCGGCAGACCCGGCGTACCGGAGTTGCCGTAACCGAGCACGAGCCCGGTAAAGGTGTCCACGGGCATGATCACAATCAGGATGACGAACCGCACCGGGTAGGACAGCCGCCACCGGATGGGCTCCTGGCCGAGAATCGGCAGGAAGAACAGATAGCCGACGATCAGGAAGAACACGTGCTCGGCGTTGTGCACCGCCGGGTTCCGTGCAGCGGTGTCGGCCACAGTGGTGAGGTGGAACACCATGACCGCGACCGTGTAGAGGAGCGCTCCGAGCACCGGCCAGGTCAGGATGCTGGCGGCCCGCGATCTGACCAGCCGCTTGGCCCAGGTGTGCAGCGGGTTCCTGCTCGCGTGCAACAGCAGCATGATCGGCTGGCCTGCGATCAGCAACGGCGGGGCCACCATGAGCAGCAGCAGGTGCTGGATCATGTGATCCCAGAACAGCACGTCGTCGTAGGCGCCGATGCCGCTCTGGGTCGCGGCCGCCATGACGGCCAGGCCCGCCAGGAACATCGCCGTCCGCTGCGCCGGCCACGGCCGGGCCGGATGGCGGCGCGCGACCCGGATGACGCCCCACAGGTAGAGGACCGCCAGGAACGCGACCGCCGCGGTGACGACGGGGGCGAACTGCCAGTGCGTCAGCACCGCGGGCAGGGTGTACGGCGGCAGCATCAAACAATCCTCCGACCGCGAGCCTACTCACCGCGGCTGGCCGCCGGATCGGGGCCGCCCGGAGCTAGGACGGCAGACGCCTCAGCGTGCTCCGGGCTTCCGCCAGCACATCACGCGGAATCACCTGGACGTGATCTGCCTCGGCCGCGTCGAGTGAGTCGAAGTGGCTCACGCCGGCCGCAGCAGGACCCCACCGATGCCATACAACGATCTGGCCGGTGTCGCTCTGGTACAGCTTCCATTCAGGCACGAACGAATCCCAGAGCTGGTGCCGCTCTTCAGCGCCGCGCTCCTTCGCGCTGGCGTAGGCCTGCTGGCCGCTGAGCGGACGGGACGGGATGCCGGCGGCCCTGTTCAGGGGCCGGCCCTTGAAGGCCACAGTTGTATGCGGACCGCGCCTGGTGCCCACCTCCAGCGTGATGTCTTCATATTCGGCAGCACCACTCACGGAAGACACCTTAGAACGACGGCCTGGCGCGAGGAACATGACGCCTGTGACCCCCTCGCTGCAATGAGATTAATACGGGACGGTCGCAGGGCGTGACCTGCCGGTCTTCACGGCCATCCGGGACCGTGGCTGACCGCTCGACGCCAGGGCTCAGCATCCGGCTTCATTGGTCCTCCCTGGCATCTTCCAGAAATGATCACCCGGAGCCGGTGATGCCGAGCATGGCAGTCGTGGGCGGCTGTCACATGTAGCGTTGCGGCCGCAGCGCTCCCAAGATGAGCGGAATTGTGATGGCCATCCTGACGGTCGTGAAATTCCCGTCACCTGATGGCGCCGACGAGGCGCTTGCCACTCTGGAGAGCTGGAGGGCCAGGAGCTGATATCGCTGCCATGACGCTGCGGTGGTGAGCTGGCCGGCGGACCGCAAGAAGCCGAAGACCCGTGAGCTGCACAGCACGAAGAGGGCCGGGCGCTGGGCGGCAGTTTCTGGCCTGCTGTTCGGCCTGCTGTTCTTTGTCCCGTTCCTGGGCCTGGCGATCGGCGCGGCCAGCGGGGCGCTGATGGGGTCGCTGCGCGACGTCGGGATCAGCGACTCCTTCATCAGGGAAGTACGCGACGCTGTGACCGGCGCCGCCGATCCGCCCGCAGAACAGCCCGCCAGTGACGCAGCAGGCCAGAACGGCAGTCCCGGCCGATGAGGCCAGTGCGGCTGCCAGCTCCGGCGCCGAACTCGCCGCGGCCGTGGTGGCGGCCGCTGCATGACCTGCCCGCGATCCCATCGACTTCTAGCCCGCCGTCGCTCGGATCTTGACGTCACTGAAGGATGGCGGGATATGAGAAGCTAGGGGCGAACTGCTGGCATGGGTCGGCGCTCGTGCTGCAGACCAGTGGCGACCAGATGGAACGTCAGCGGCCACTGATCCGGATGGATCCGCAGCTTGGAGGGTTCGCCTAGTGGCCGATGGCGGCGGTCTTGAAAACCGCTAGGGCGTTGACGCGTCCTCGTGGGTTCGAATCCCACACCCTCCGCACTGTGATGTCGCAGGACATCGAGGACGCCCTGAACCCACATTGGGTTAGGGCGTGCGTCGTCTGGGGCCTGGTGGCCGTCCGGTGGGCTGGTAGTCGCGGGCTGGGTCGAGGGTCAGCTCGCGGAGGAGCTCGCCGGTTGTCTTGCTGATGATCCGGATATGCAGGTCCTGGGTGAGGATGAGGACCTCGGTTCCGGCGTGAGCGCGGCCGACGCCGATGTGGTGGAGCTTGCCGGCGTGGCGGAGGGTGACGGTGCCGACGGCCCAGATCCTGTCGGTGCGGACGCGGTCGTGGGTGTCGGCGTCGCGGTTGCCGGGGGCGGCTTTGGGCCGGGTGGCATAGGCGGCCGCGGGGGTCTGTCGGCGGGGCAGGGAGCGGTGCGGCCGCTGGTGGTTGTAGATGGTGGTGAACTGGCCGAGCAGTGCTTGCAGCTCGGTGATGGTGGCGGGCTGGCGGGGCTGGGCGGCGAGCCATTTCTTCATGGTCTGCTGAAATCGTTCTACTTTGCCCTGGGTCTGCGGGTGGTTCGGCTTGCCGTTCTTCTGCCGGATGCCCAGGCGGCGCAGCTCGTGCTCGAGGCCGTTGCGGCCGCCTTTACCCGACTTGGCTCACGATCATGAGTTTTCGATCTTGTCAGCGCATTGACCTGCAGATTTGCTGCTCGTACTACTGAAATCTGTGCACTAATCTCTGACCGCAGAATGCGGAGTCACCGCTGGTCATGTCACGGTGCGACAGTGGCGGACGCCATGGCGGCGCAGGTCAGGGCCATCACTTGCTGCCGCTCTTTCCTCGAAGTCCTCTGTGGAGTCCTCGATCTCATCTTCCGCCGCGCCGGGCGCACTAAATGAGCCAACTCGGGTCGAGGCCGTTGCGGCCGCCTTTACAGCCGGACAGCCTGGTGGTGAACACCATGCCGTTGTCCGTCAAAGTGGAGGCGGGGGCGCCGTGCGCGGTGATGGCGGCCTGGAAGGCGGTGAGCACGATCGGGCCGGTGATCCGCTGGTGTGCGGTGACCGACAGGGCGTACCGGGAGTGGTCATCGAGCCAGGTCAGGATCTCGGTGCCGGCTCCGTTTGCTAGCGGGTAATGGGTGAAGTCGGCCTGCCAGCGCTCATTGGGCTGGTCGGCCTGGAATCTGAGGTAGGAGGACTTCGGGCGCTTCTTCGGCTCAGGGGCGATCAGGCCGCGCCTGGTCAGGTGCCGGCTGATGGTCGCTGGTGATACCCGGGCCTGGTGATGGTGCTCAAGGTGCCAGGCGATGGTCACGGGACCGGCGTCCATGCCCTGACCGGTGAGCTCCTTGCGGAACCGGACGATCAGGTCCGCCGTGTCCGCGCTGATCGCCCGTGGCGAGGTCCTCGGGCGGCGGGACCGCGGCTCCAACGCGGCGTCCCCTTCAGCCCGGTACCGGGCAAGCAGGGTGTAGATCCAGGACCGGGCAACCCCGTAACTGCGGGCAACCTCGCTGACCGGGCGCTTCTCGACAGTGACGGCAGTGATGACCAAGCGCGCTCTCGACATCCGGCGAGCGTTCTGGCTGGTCGGCCGCTAGCCCCTCCGCCACGCCGGGCTACTGTCCTCAATGTCTTGAGACACCCTGTCCTCAATGTCTTGAGGCTGGACACCACACCCTCCGCACTGTGATGTCTCAGGACATCGGAATGACCCCGAACCCACGTCAGGGGTCCGGGGTTTTTCCGTCGGCGTGGCGTTCCGGGCGGAGGCCCGGGTGGCCGGCCGGCGGGCTGGTAGCTGCGGCTCGGGTCGAGGATCAGCTCGCGGAGCAGTTCGCCGGTGGCGGCGTCCATGATGCGGATGTGCAGGTCCTGGACGAGCATGATGATGTGGGTTCTGGCGTGAGTCCGGCCGATGCCGATGTGGTAGAGCTTGCCGCCGTGGCGGAGGGTGACTTTGCCATTGGTGTCGATGCGGTCGCGGCGGACGCGGTCGCGGGTGTCGGCGGGCCGGTCGCCGGGGACAGCCTTGGGCCGGGCGGCGCAGGCGGTGGCGGGGGGCCCTGTGCGGCAGGGAGCGATGCGGCCGGCGGGTGTTGTAGTAGCTGGTGAAGGCGTCGATCTGGGCTTGCAGCCCGGCGAGGGTGGCTGCGGGCGGCCGGGCGGCCAGCCACTTCTGCAGGGTCTGCTGGAACCGCTCGGCCTTGCCCTGGGTCTGCGGGTGGTTCGGCTTTCCGTTCTTCTGCTTGATGCCCAGGCGGCGCAGTTCGGCCTCGAAGCCGTTGCGACCGCCCCGGCCGCCTGACAGCCGGGTGGTGAGCACCATCCCGTTACCGGTCAGGGTGGAGGCCGGAGGGCCGTAGGCGGCCGCTGCGGCGCGGAACTCAGCGGGCACGATCGCGCCGGTGACCCGCCAGTGTCGGTGACCTGCAGCGCGAGCCGGGAGTGATCGTCGATCCAGGACAAGATCCCGGTCTCCTGGCCGCCCGCGAGGTGCCAGTGCATGAAGTCGGACTGCCAGCACTCGTTCGGCAGCTCGGCGGCGAACCTGATGCAGGAGGACCTGGGCCGCTTCTTCGGCTCCGGGGTGACCAGCCCGTGGCGGGCCAGGTACCTGCTGACCGTCGCTGGCGAGACCCGCATCTGGTACTGATGCTCCAGGTGCCAGCAGATGGTCTGCGGGCCCGCGTCCAGGCCATGACCGGCCAGCTCCTTGCGCAGCCAGACGATCAGCCCGGCGGTGTCATCGCTGATCGCGCCGGGTGAGGTCTCAGGCCGCCGGGACCGCGGCTCGAACGCCGCCTCGCCCTCGGCCCGGTATCGGGCGACCAGCCGGGACACCCAGCCCTGGGAGACCCCGTATGCGCGGGCTACCTCGCCCTGCGACCGGCCCTCGGTGACAACAGCGGTGATGACAAGACGCGCCTTCGACATGAGGCCACCGTGCCGGCCAGGCCATTCTCATGTCCTGAGACACGCCGCCGCCAGGGGCCGCGGGCGCCCGGCAGCTGGCCCGCCCGGCCCAGCCGGGCCCAGAGCCGTCTTCGCCCACAGGAGCGCCGCCTGGCCACCACAACGATGATCACAACACGCGGCCCCCAAGAGCACCCAGGCCGTCACAGCCCGGGTATTCCTATGTCTTGAGACATCCCATTCCTATGTCCTGAAGCTGAACACCCCTAGCTCCACAAGAAGTATCAAGTCAGAGCCGCTTTCACCTCTGTAAAGATCGTTTACGGGCCATCACCGGGAGCCACTCATCCGGCGCTCCGGGGGTGGCTGAGACCAGCGGGCTCGGCCGTCGTCAGCGGTCGCGCTGGGCGTACCAGCGCTCCGCTGTGCGGTGGAACAACATGGCTCGCTCATCGTCGGAGAAGCCGGAGAAGATCGCGTCGTAGGCGGCATAAAGCGGCCCGAACCCCGACCGGAGGTTCTCGATCGGCAGGTCTGAGCCGAGCATGCACCGCTGCGGGCCGAAGATGCCGGTCACCTCGAGCAGCCAGGGGCGTATCTGGGGGAGGGCCCAGCCGCCGAAGATGGTGCCGATGGCGTCGATCCGGGTCGCCACGTTGCCGGCGGCCGCCAGGCTGGCCAGGCGGTGGATGTGCCCGGCCAGGCCCCCGCCGTCCGGGCCGGGCGCCGGCCAGCCGAAGTGGTCGATGACGATCTTCAGGTCGGGGAACTGTGCTGCTAGCCGGCTCACGGTACTTAGCTGGCTGGAGGCTGCCTCGACCGTCGCCACCAGGCCGCTGCCGGCGAGCAGCGTGAGGTTGTCCCGGACTAGCGGGTCATCGAGAAGATCCCCGCCGCCGGCTGGTCCGGACAATCCCGGCACCAGGCGCATCCGGATGCTGCGGATGAGCGGCCGCTGACGGCAGCCCTCGACCAGCCCGGCGAAGGCCGCTGACGCCGGGTCACCCAAGGTGACTAACCCGATGACCGGAAGCGCCCCGTCCCCGTCCTGCTGGCGGCTGACCCAGTCGGCCGCGGCCAGCGGATCGGCGGCCCCGGCGTCGGACCAGATGACGCCGCGCACGTCATAGCCCCGCGTTTCCTGCCGATAGTCAGCCAGCGCGTAGGTACCGGGCAGGCTGTCGTAATCGCCGAGCATGTCGCGCACCAGGGTGCGGTCCGACAGCCAGAACACCGGGTTGTCACGCTGATCCCACAAGTGCACGTTGCAGTCGACGATCGGGCCGATACCCGGCCGCTTCTCCTGGGCCACCGCCAGAACCTACCCCAGGGGCCATCGCGGCGGCCAGGGGCGGGATTGCCGGCGACTGCGGCGGGAAGCGCCCGGGGGATCATCGATGTCGTGCTCGCGGGCACCGGGCGGAGGTACCCGTTTTTCTCGGCGTGTGGGCCCGGCGGTTGCGGGGTTAGCGTGAACGCGTGACGGTCGACCTGTTCGCGGGGCTTGCGGTGAGCGACTGCCAGCGCGCGCTCCACGTGGTACGAGCGGCTGCGGGGCTCCGGACCCGCGTTCTTCCCGAACGCGACGGAGGCGGTGCGGGAGCTTGCCGGGCACCGGCATCTCTGCATTGAGGAGCTGCCCGGGCGCGCTGGCCATGCACTGCACACGGTGTTCGCCGGCGACCTCGATGAGCGGGTCGAGAGCATCGCCGCCGGGAATCGAGCCCGCATCGCAGGAGACGCAAGGTGATCTGCCGCGACCCCGACGGCAACGAGATCGGCTTCGGCGGCGCCCCGCTCGAGTGACCGGCGCGTCCTGACCGCGGCAAGAGCGGGTGGACATGCTGGTCACAGGACATGGGCTACGGAGGTGGCGGCGCCTCTGGGTGGCTTAACCTCGTATGGTGCGTGGTTCGGTGACAGTTCACATGGTGGCACCTGCTGACCGTGTCTGGGACCTGGTGAGTGACATCACCCGGGTCGGGGAGTTCAGCCCGGAGACCTTCGAGGCGGAGTGGCTCGACGGCGCTAGCGGGCCTGAGGTTGGGGCGCGTTTCCGCGGTCATGTCCGGCGGAACGGCCGGGGGCCGGTTTACTGGACTGCCTGCACCGTCGTGGCGAGCGATCCTGGCCGCGAATTCGCCTTCACCGTAGCCGGACCGGGCGGCCCCACGGTGAGCACCTGGCGCTACCACCTGGCACCCAGCGCTGAGGGTACCGATGTCACCGAGTCGTTTGAGCTGGCAGACACGCTCACGATGCGTCTGTACTGGATGCTTGCCGGGGCCGCCCGCGGGCGTACCAACCTGAACGGCATGCGCGTCACGCTGGAAAGGATCAAGGCAGTCACCGACCCCGCCGATCCTTCCAGCTAAGCCCGCGCCGAACCTCTCGGCTGTCGATGAGCAGCCATCCACAGATGGCGTCCACGGACGCGCGCAGGGCGGCAGAAGAGTGCATTCGATCTCGAATTTTCTGTCGCTATTGGCGGTTCGCGTTGCCGCGACGAGAGGCAGGAGATCGTCCAGCGACACGGTGAGATCACTCCCGGTGCTGCGCTGTGCATCGCGGTGAGCGTGCCGCCGTGATATCCGAGCCCGGCTTATTCGACCGCTGACCCAGAAAGATCAACTGCTTAGCATTGTTTTGACCGGACGCTACGGATGAGCCTTCTCGGTGTGATCAGTCAAGGCAGAATCTCGACGTACCCGTCGGTTCCGTGCACGCGGATCCGCTGCCCATCGGGGATCAGCCGGGTGGCATCTACCACACCGACGACGGCCGGCAAGCCGTACTCCCGTGCGATCACTGCGCCATGGGTCATCAGGCCTCCCACCTCCGTGACCAGGCCCGTGATCGCCACGAACAGCGGCGTCCAGCTGGGGTCCGTGTAGGCCGTGACCAGGATGTCGCCCGCTTCGAGATCGGCCTGCGCCATATCCAGGATGACGCGGGCCCGCCCTTCGATGACCCCGGCGGAGACCGGTAGGCCGACCAGGGCACCGGTCGGCACGTCGTCGCGTCGGTACGCCCCGGTGATGACCTCGCCATCCGATGTGAGCACCCGGGGCGGCGTGAGCGCTTGATACGACCTGAACGCGTCCTTGCGCCGGCAGATGAGCTGGTCATCCACGTGGTTCGTGCGCGCGACGTCGTGGAGCTCTGGGAACCTCAGGTAGAAGATGTCTTCCTTCTCACGAAGCACGTGGGCCTGCACGAGGCGCTCGGCCTCTTTCAGCAGGGCCTGCTTGTACACGAAGTAGCGGCTGACCATGCCGTACTTCGGATACTCCCGGTACCCGATGAAGGTCCGGACCCGGTCGATCATCCGCTTGGCCTCTTCGGACTTCCGCTCCCCGTCCGGCAGGGCCCGCAAGCGCTCCAGCACGTCCTGTTCCTTCGCCCATGCCTCCTGCCGCCCTTGCTCGAAGCGCCGCGCGCCGGCGCCCGGCTCGAAGTTCTTGATGTTGCCGAGGATCACGGGCACGAGCGTGGAGGGGCGCTCGCTCCAACGCGGCCGCGTGATGTCGATCTCGCCGACGCAGCGCATGCCGTACTTTTCGAGCCACGCCTCGATGGCGTCTCGCGCTTCCCGCCCGCCCGAGAGCTTGGCCAGCTCGTCCAGGAAACCCTCGTCCTCGACGTGGTGCAGAAACGCCACCACGTCCGGATGCGGGCGGATCACGTCCGCGACGTCCAAGAGCGCCAGCCCCATCTCCGACGTGACGTTATGGGGAACGGACTGCGTGAGCGTGTCAGCCGCGTTCTTCTCGCCCAGCCACGCCTGCAGCTGATCGTTGAGCCACCACGCGGCCTCCATCGCCGACATGAACACCTGATGGCTCTGCGGATCGAACAGGATCCGCTTCAGCTCCTGGATGTCCGCCAGGATGAAGTCGAGCAGCGCCTCTCCGGACTTCGTCCGGATGTCGCGTTCCGAGGCGGCGATGGATGCCTCGCTGCGCCCGATCAGCTCGGTGACGATGGCCGGATCGGTCTCGATCGGAGCTGGCGCGCCGCCAAACAGTGGCCCGGGGGGACCCTCGTCAGGGAGCGGCCGGATGAAGCCGTCGCGCTCGAGGATGGTCTGCAGCGCGTCCCCGGTCAGCGGATCGGATCTCCCCATGGCCTCCAGGAGGCCGGCGCGGCTCGCCGGCGAGGCCAGCCTTTGGGTGACGTCGACGAACAGGCGGCCGCCGGCCTCGGCCATGGGCGCGGGGGTCGTCATCTGCCAGAAGGACAGCCCCAGGGGTTTCATGGGGTCGGTCATCATCTGCTGATGACCGACGGAGACATAGACGTGGTTCTCCCGGTCGCCGGACTCGGGGATGGGGAACAGCGTGGTGATCGGCCGGCTCTGGACGATCTGGAAGCCGTCATCGACCAGGCACCATTCGATGTCCTGGGGACGGCCGAAGTGCGCTTCGATCCGCCGGCCGAGCTGCGCGAGCCGCACGACCTGCGCATCCGTCAGCGCCGGCTGCTCCTGCCGCTGCGGGTCGATCGCCTGTTCCTGCGTCCCGCCCGCCGGCGAGGCGTGGAGGCGACGCTGCTTGGCGGCGATCGCCTTGGCGACGACCTCGCCGTCGCGCACCTTGTAGACATCCGGGTTCACCAGGCCGGAGACCAGGGCCTCGCCGAGGCCGAAGCTGGCCTCCACGGAGGCGACCTTCCGGTTGGCCGTGACGGGGTCGGCCGTGAACAGGATGCCGGCCGCATCCGGGAAGACCATCTGCTGCACGACCACGGCCATGTGGACCTTCCGGTGGTCGAAGCCGTTCTGCAGGCGATAGGTCACGGCCCGCTCGGTGAACAGCGAGGCCCAGCACCGGCTGACGTGCTGGAGGATCGCCGCCGGCCCCACGACGTTCAGGTACGTGTCCTGCTGGCCGGCGAAGGAGGCCGTCGGCAGGTCTTCTGCCGTCGCGCTGGATCGGACGGCGTAGGCGGCTTGCTCGCCGAGCTGGGCGAGAGCGCGGGTGATCGCCGCCGCGAGATCGCCCGGGATGGCGATCCCTTCGATGGTCCGGCGGATCTCCGCGCTGAGCGTGCGGATCGCCTCCCGGTCGTCCGGGTTCAGGCGCGACAGCTGATCGAGCCGATCGTCGATCGAGGGCGCTTCCGCCATGATCCGCCGGAAGGCGTCCGTCGTCACGCAAAAGCCAGCCGGCACGCGGATGCCTTTGATCCGCGACAGCCGCCCAGGTGCGCGCCCTTGCCGCCAACGACCGCGACCTGCATCTCGTCAACCTCTTGAAGACCCAGCACGTGCTGCTCGCTCACCGCGATACCTTCGAGGCAGCCGCGCTCCGTTGCACTGCACTGGCCGATCGGATCACCGGCGCCTCCAGATCTGTCGGACCTCGTGCTGGGCACTTCCTCATTTCTCGTTGCCTTCCTCTGACGAGTCGGCAGGCCGCTCCCCCAGTCGGGCGGCGCGCACACCCGCACCTCCGCGCCCAGCGCCCGCAACCGCACCGCCAGTCCCACCAGCGGTTCGTCACCGCGTCCCCCATAGGTCGACAACAACACACGCACGTCGTGCCCCCATGTCTTCGTCCGTTCTTGGTCCGGCCGACGATTCTGCAGCACGACCCGGGTCTTGCCGCAAGCCCCCCAGTCCGCTATACGTTTAAAGTGACAAGGAGTGAGATCTCCTTGCCTTTGCCTTTCTCGTCCGCTGGGAACTGACACCCTTCTTGCGAAGCGGCGGTGCGCCGCGTACGGCGGTACACGTCGTTGGCCCGGGAGGATGTCCCATCGGCCTACGGATGCAGCCGCGGAACGAGAAGTTCTGTCCCTTTGCCGGCAAGGCCCGAACGCCGTCGAGCGCGCCGCCGTTCTCCCGGACGCCGCCGCGCAACGCGAGCGCTGGGCGAAGCTCGCCAAATGGACGACCGCCGAGCTTCACGGCCGCCGTAGCCCAAATCGGACGACCGAACCGCGGACCAGCGCTCAGCGGAACGGGCGGACTGCGCTGAACCAGCCCGGATGCTATCCGGGTACCTACGGATCGGAAGGCTGGGGGTTCGAGTCCCTCCGAGCGCGCTGGACACCTCGAGGTCAGAGGTGCGCGCTCGCCGGCGGCCTGCACCTCGGCGAGCGGTCAGCGGGGCCGTTTCTCGAGCACCCTGAGGTCCCGGACCGCGTACCGATGGTGCTGCCACTCCTCCTTGAGGATCACGTGCAGGCACTGCAGCACGGTGTGGTCTTTCCGCGGGTGGCCGGGGCTGGCGGGAGGGACGCAGTTCCGCTCTAGCTCCTCCGCCTTCGCGCCGGCGATCACTTCGCGTACCTCGTCCATGCGCTCCCGGCGCAGATCGAGCACCTGGCCGAGCGACGGGTCGGCGTCCGGGTCGATGCCCCAACGGCGAGGACTGGTGAGCCACGATCCACCCAGGCCCCACGGGTGGTACGGGTAGGTGATCCCCTTCACCATCCGCCGCAGCCAGCAGTCCGTGGCAAGCACGAGGTGACGGTGCGTCTGCACGAAGCTCCACTCGCTCTCGACCTGCTCGTGGAGGGCCGGTTCGGGCAGCTCCCTCGCCCGGGCCACAGTCCCAGTCCAGATGTCTTCGATCATCGCCCAGGCCTCAGCCAGGCCCTCGGGGTCTGTCGCCCTCAGCTTGCCGCGCTCGGCCCTCAGCCTGACGCGCTCGGCATTGCGGCTTTCCACCTTTGCAGTTTCACGCGGCCCTCGGGAACTGCCAAGCACGTCGCGAAAGCCACCGCCGCTGTTGCCAACACTGCGGTCAACGTGATGAACAGCAACCATCGACCGGAGACAGATACGGAACCACGGCCAGGGCAGCGGTCATCTGTAGACGGCCCTGGACAGCCTGCCCAGTCTTACGGACTAGGAGTTCCGGGCTGATAATGCGGAAGCTCCACGTGGGTTATTACCAGCCAGGCAATTCCCGCCAGGGCCAAGGCGGCTACGGGGACGCGCGCAACCTGATCCCGCGGTTCGTATCCAGTCGGCTACGCGGATCTGGGTCAGGCATAACTGCTCACGTGTGCGATCCCGATCGGATTGAGGAGGCATTGGGGGCGCCTCCGGCGGCGCGTCGGCTTCGCGGCTTTCCTGCTGGCGCCTGCGGATGACAGTCGATTTCGCACCGTGTACCGGGCACCGGCTGACCTGCGCACCAGGATCAGCGAGGAGTCCTCGGATGACCGCGCCGACACAGGCGAGCTGCACGGCCAGTACTCGCGTCAGCGACGCGCGCGGCGCCCGGGCGGGCTGCCGGGACGATGAGGAGGCGCGTCGCTGGTCACGGCGCGCGCTCAGATGGTCACCGAAGCAGGGCATGTCCGCTCCTGAGCTGGTGGCGGACCGAGATGCCCCGTCCGCGGTAGGCGTGGCTCAACGGCGCGCACGACTTGCTGCGCAGGCGGGTGCGGACAGGCGAACGGTGATCATGCCAGCTCGCGGACCATCCGGACAACGCTGAACGCCATACAGGAACCGACGGATCTGAAGGTCAGAGGATAACCGCCGGGAAGCAACCGCGTTAGGCTTTTGTACATTGTGTGGGAGGCGCCGGTGGCGACAGGTCCGGGAGGTCAGATGGCAGTGAGCGCGACGGGCCGCGGCCATTTCCGGGCATCCGACGCCGACCGCGAGCAGGTGATCGACGCTCTCAAGGACGCGTTCGTGCAGGGCCGCCTGACCAAGGACGAGCTCGGCGTGCGAGCGGGCCAGGCGCTCGCTTCGCGGACCTACGCGGAGCTGACCGTGATCACCGCCGACATCCTCGCCGGGCCGATCGAAGCCCAGCCGCCGGCGAACGCCGGCCCAGAAACCGATCAATAAGAAGGTGGTCGCGTGGGCCGCATGCGTGATCATTCTGCCGCCCGCGTTGGGGGCCGCTTTCCTCACCTATTACGGCGGATTCATCGTCCTGTTCTTGTTCGCCTTTATCGGGCTGACCGTGACAACCCCACCCTGATCGTCAAGGCATGAGAGCATCCGCGCCGTCACGAGCGTTGCATACCGTGACGGCGGCAAGAGCGCCGTTCGACCGGCCGGGTGGCTGGCGTCCTAGCAACGCCCGGCGCTCCGAGCGCGCATAGTGGCACGGAAGTGACCAGGAGTCGTCGGTCTTGCTGTTCCGCCTGGTCATCAATAGCTGGGTCTTGCTCGTAAAGATCAAGCGCTGGCCCGCGGACACCAACGCCCCCGGGGGGGCCGGGCCCTCGCCCGCCACCTCCGCCGCGACGGAGCCAGGAGCGCCGTGGCGCCGGCGGGCTCATGCTGGCTGCCTCTCGGCGTGTATGTAAACCTCAAGGTCGGTGGCTTTGACGGTGAGCCACACCTCGCTTCCAGGGTCTAGCGACAGTTCTGCGACGGCTGCGGGCGTGACGTCCACCAGGACGGCCGGTTGTCCCTCGAGGTCGAGCCTGACGCGGTCGGCCAGCAGCGTGAGACCGGCGACCTTCGCAGGCCAGGTGTTGCGGGCGCTGCTGGGCTGCGGCCGCTGAGTGCTGACGACCACTGCGGATGGGCGCACCGCGACAAGCACGTCACCGTGCTGGCCCTGGTCGGGGATGACAAAGGCCCCGCCTCCGGTGAGTGCCACATGGGCGCCGTCGGCGTGACCGGTATACAGGTTCAGGCCGACGAGCTTGGCGACGTAGTCGGTGGCGGGCCGGCGGGCAATGTGCGCGGGTGTGCCTTCCTGGACGATGCGTCCGTCTTCGAGGACGATGAGCTGGTCGGCCAGCACGAGCGCTTCGAGCGGGTCGTGGGTGACCAGCAGGCAGGGTCCGGTGAACTCGGCCAGGTGGCGCTTGAGCTCGGCCTGGACGTCAAGGCGGGTTCCGGCGTCGAGAGCTGACAGGGGTTCATCCAGCAGCAGCAGGGCTGGCTGCCCGGCCAGCGCGCGGGCTAGTGCGACCCTTTGCGCCTGCCCGCCTGATAGCTCGGCAGGCCTGCGGTCGGCGAGGTCGGTCAGTCTGAGCCGGTCGATCCAGTGACTGGCAGCTGACCTGGCGGCCTGCCTGCCCAGGCCCCGGGCACGCGGCGAGAACGCCACGTTCTCGGTCACGGTCATGTGCGGGAAGAGCCGGTAGTTCTGGAAGACGAAACCGACCGGCCGCCCTGAGGCCTCTACAAAGGTTCCTGCGTCCGCGTCGTCCATCACTTGCTCCGCAAGCGTGATGCGCCCGGCGGAAACCGGGGTCAGGCCGGCCACCGCAGTGAGGAGAGTGGACTTCCCGGCCCCGTTCGGCCCCAGCAAGCCGAGGACCTGGCCGGGCGCTGCGGCGAAGCTGACCGTGAGCATGAAGTCGCCGCGCCTGACCTCGACATCGACGAGGAGACCGTCGCTGCCCCCGTGCGTCACTGGGCTGAGCCACCCCGGAGCCACCGGTCGCGCAGGGAGACCAGCACCACGACCGAAACCAGCAGCAGCACCAGGCTGAGAGCGATCGCCGCATCGGGGTCAGTCTCCAGCGCGTAGTACACGGCAATGGGCATTGTCTCTGTCTGGCCGGGGAAACTGCCGGCAAAGGTAATCGTCGCTCCGAACTCGCCCAGGGCCCGCGCCCAGCACAAAACTGCGCCCGCCCCCAGGGAGGGGGCGATCATCGGCACAGTGACCAGCCGGAAGACAGTCATCCGTTTCGCGCCCAATGTGGCCGCCGCTTCCTCAAATCCCCGATCAGCCGATCGCAGCGCCCCCTCGACGGTGATGATCAGGAAAGGCATGGCAACGAAGGTCTCGGCCATCACCACAGCTATGGGAGTGAACGGGATCGTCAGCCCGAACCAGGAGTCCAGATAGCGGCCGGCGAACCCGGTTCGCCCGAACGACAACAGCAACGCGACCCCGCCGACCACCGGCGGGAGCACCAGCGGCAGGGTCACCAGCGCACGCAGGAGCCGCTGTCCTGGGAAGCTGCCGCGGGCCAGTACCCACGCCAGCGGCACCCCTATGACCAGGGAGATCACCGTGGTCGCAGATGCGGTCCACAAGGAAAGCACGAGAGCCTGGGTCGCATCGGACCCGCTGAGGGCCGCTCCGAGACTTCTCCAGGGAGCGCGGATCAGCAGCCCGGCCAAGGGCAGCACCAGGAAGCCGACCGCGATCAGCGCCGGCACCAGCAAGGGCGCCGGCGCTGATCGCGAGGCACCGCCCCGCGCGGCCCGCCTGGCTCGTTCACGGGCTGTCAGGTGCGACGGCGGGGCGAGGATCACCATGGCAGCTCCGGATTCTAGGTCAGGGCTTCTCGAACCCCGCGGAAGCGAGCACCTGCTGGCCCGCGGACGACAATACGTAGGCAACAAAGGCCTGAGCGATGGACTTGTGCTTGCTGTTGCTGATGGTAGCGATCGGGTAGAGCGTCGAGGCGTTCTCGCTGGCCGGGATCGTCACGCCCTTGACCTTGGTGCCGGCCGCCATCACATCGGTGACGTAAACCATGCCCGCATCGACGCTGCCCAGCTCGACCTCGGTCAGCACGGACTTCACGTCCGCTTGAAGCGTGACCGGCTTGACTTTGATCCCTGCGTTCTTGAACACCTCTGCTGCCACGACCCCGCACGGCACCTGCGGCTGGCACAGCGCCACCTTGACCGACGACTTCGCCAGGTCCTTAACGGACGTCACTTTCGCTGGGTTTTTCGGGGGCACGGCGACTTCCATGATGTTCTTGGCGAAATTCTGCGGGCTGGCCGCGTCGCCCGCCTTGACAACCTGGTCCATGTTCGCCGTCGCTGCCGAGGCGAACACGTCAGCCGGCGCGCCACTGGTGATCTCGGCAGCCAAGCCGGAACTCGGCCCGAAGCTGAACTTCACCGTATCCCCCGCATGAGCGGCATCGAATTGTTTTCCGAGCTGAGTAAAGGTCCCCATCAGCGATGCCGCGGCGAATACGGTTATCGTCCCTGTCGACGAGGACGCGGAACTGCTCGCGCTAGGAGCCGAGCTTCCTGAACCGCTGCTGGAGCAGCCCGCGGCGGCCAGTGCCGCCAGTCCAGCTGCAATAATGGCGAAACGGCGCATCGTGAACTCCTAGGCTACTTATTGGCATTATTGGCAGGCGGGATCAACTGATCTGGGGAATCTCGACGGAGACGTTGGTGGCCTTAATGGCGGCAGCCGCGAGCATTCCTGGCTCGAGGCCGAGTTCGTCGGCAGCCTCGCGGATGAGCAGTGACACGAACCGGTGCGGCCCGGCCTGGATCTCTACCGGAGTCATCACGGTGTGGCGGACAACGCGGCTGACCAGGCCGCTGTACCTGTTCTGCACCGAATGAGCCATTACCGCCCTGCCCTCCCCGTGATCGGCCGGCTCGGCCAGGTCCTGGGCAAGCCTGGCCAGTACCAGCCCGTCCACGGCGCGCCTTACGGAGGCATCGGTGACCGTATCGATCCGTCCCCCATCCGCCCGGCGGCGCAAGCTGTCATCGCCGACCCCCAGAAGGCTGGCTGCCTCCTTGATCCGGAACGTCGGCATCCCGCGACTCTAACGCAGATGCGGCTGCAAACTCCAACAGCGGGCGCGTTCGCGACAGCTTAGTGACTCCGGGACCGCATCTGTGTTCATCTACGGGCAGCAGCCCCAGCCTGATATCCCTTACCGGCCATGCGCGAGCAGGGATGCATCCCGGTCCGCGGACCGCGGCCGCCGCATAGCCGCTCAGCAACGGGGTACTGCACTCCCGCATCGCAGCGAGAGGCAGGCGGCAGATATGGCGAGACGGGCAGCACGGTGCAGGAACTGCAAACGGTGCCAGGCCAGCAGGACAAGGGCAGCGGGCCAGCACGCGGCACGGGCGGGGATGCTGCTGCTCCCGGGCGGGTGGACCAAGCTGATCGTGGCCTGGCTCATGGGACGGCGCAGGAAGTGCGACCGCTGTGGCCATTTCGTGGCTGCGCACACCAGCGGGCCTCTTGCTGCCTAAACACAGAACACCGGATTGGCGGCGCGGGCAGATGCCCAAGTACGCGGGCCGCGCTGAGCTGAGCGAACGCTAGAAGCCGCGGGCACCAGCGATCGGCAGGTCCGGGGGTGACCGTCAGCAGGCAGCCGGGTTAGGGTTTTAGTGCGATGTGCTGGTAGGGAGGCGCCGGTGACCGCAGGGCCGTGGGACCCGAGGGCAGCGGGCCCGCCGGGTCACGGCCGCCTCCGGGCCTCCGACGCCGACCGCGAGCGGGCGATCGACACGCTCAAGGGCGCGTTCGTGCAGGGCCTGCTGACTAAGGACGAGCTCGCCATGCGGGCGGGCCAGGCACTGGCGTCGCGGACCTACGCGGAGCTGACCGCGGTCACCGCCGACATTCCCGTCGGGCCGGCCGAGACCCGGCCGCGGCCGAAGCCCGCCCGGCCCCGGGCCCGGGGGCCGGTTAACAGGAAGGCAGTCGCGTGGGGCGTGTGCATGATCGTTATGCCACTCACCCTGGGCGCCGAGTTTCTCACCTATTACAGCGGCTTCCTCATCGTGTTCGTGATCGCCGTCGTCGGAATGACGGTCACGGCCCAGCCCTGAGCACTGGCACGCGGCGGCCCTGGCGGCGCGGGACGGCAGAACGGCGCTTGAATCCGATCGGCGGCGGCCCGCTGGTCAGCCGCCGGAGTGCATCGGCGGTGCAGTCGTGCCCCCCGACAGGCCGCCGCGGGCTCGTCACGGCGGCCCTGGATGCGGCTCTGCGGCCAGCGCCGCATCCAGGGTGGGGAACACCCGCAGTGTGTCGAGCAGGCCAATGAGCTCCATAACCCGGTGCACCGCGCCGGATCGCACCACCACCCGCAGGTCGGTGCCGGCGGCCGCGGCCGTGCTCTGGGCCAGCAGAAGATTGCGCAATCCTGACGAGTCGCAGAAGTCCGTCGCAGTGAGGTCCGCGACCAGCACGCGAGCCCCCTGCTCGACGGCCTGCTGCAGCCGGCGGCCGACGGAACTGGCGTTGCTCATGTCAATCTCAGAGGGCAGGGTGACGATGACCGGGTGCGCCCGGGCACGGATCAGGCTCTCCTGCTCTTCCATAGCACTGCTCGCCCTTCGGCCACGGTTCCGGACGGGGCCTGTGCAGCAGCGCCAGCCGGAGATACCGGCCGGCCGCAGATCTTGGATGCAGCTTGGCACGCTCAGTGAGCAGAGTCCATATCAGTCAGCGCTGCCCTGGCGCTCCTTGAGCGCCCGGGCGATCGAGCGGGCCTCGGCACGGGAATGAGCTGTATCGACGGCAGCCTGCTCGAGCGCGGGCTGGCTGGCGCCATTGACGAGAGCGGCCAGGCTGACCGCGCCCTGTGTGTCGCGCAGCATCCCGCGCCAGTAGCGATATCCGGCGGAGCAGCGCGGCAGCGGACTGAGCCGCATGGCCGCCACCGGGATGACCAGGCGGTTCAGGTCGGTCGCGACCGCCGGGTAGTTCTGCGCACGCTCCGCCGCCGAAGCGCTGCGCAGCATGGCGCGAGCATGCCGGAGCGCTCGCGCCGCCGGCGATCGCCGCCAGTCCGCCACGGAATGGACACAGGCCGCGGAGCCCGGTGCCACAGCGGACGGGGCGGCCGGGTCAGGTGCGGCCGGGGAGGGGGACGGGGCCGCTGATGCCGTTGCGACCTTCGCCGGCGGTGGCGGCGACTGCGGCGAGCTCGAAGTGAATCCCGGCGAACTCCCGCATCCAGCGCACAGTGCCGTCACTGTGGCGGCCAGCAGGGCCGCCGCACGGTGGCCCACGGCTGTCGGATGAGCTGCCTGCTGGCCGTGATACGGCGTCCGCAAGGACGGCATAGTTGACATTCCTCCGCAGTTAAGACGGTCTTGTCAAGCTAGCTTGACAACGGTGCGCCCAGCCGGCTGAATGAGTGCCATGGTGACATCCGAAGGCCAGGCGGCGTTGCTGCACACCGATGATCCCGCAGTAGCGCTGCTCGCGGTGGGTGCTCTGCACCGGCTCACGGAACAGGTTGAGGCAGCAGGCGTGCGGCTGGCGCGGGCGCGCGGCTGGTCCTGGGACCAGATCGGGGACGCCCTCGGCGTCTCCCGCCAGTCGGCGCACGCCAAGCACGGCAGGTGAGCGCGGCCATGAAGCTCGACCTCGGGCCCGGTAGCGCCCGCAGGAAACCCGGACCGGGCCGCACAGCCGTCGGCCGATCCGGCGCCGGCGCCCGCTCCGGTGCCAGCAAGCCGTCCGACACCAGGAAGATCGTGCTGGCCGCCGCAGCGGCGGAGGCACGACGGCGCGGCGACCGGCGGCTGGGCACTGATCATCTGATGCTCGGCCTGCTGCGGGACGGGGATCCGCTGATCCTGCGCTCCCTCGGAGTCTCGCTGACCGAGGCGCGGGCCGCTGCGGCGGCGCTCGACCGGGCAGCACTGGCCGCGGTTGGCGTGCAGACCGCTGACAGCCTGGACGGCGGCCTGCCCGAGCCGCCCGGCCACCGGCCGCTGCCGCCGCTGACCTCCGGCGCGCGCGGTGTGCTCAGGCGGGCCGCCGATAAGGCGCGGGCCGGCCCGGTGCCGGGCATGCAGCCGCGCCATCTGCTGCTGGCCCTCCTGGCCCTGGAGCCGCCTGATCCCGCCGCGCAGCTGCTGGCCGCCCTGGACGTCCAGGCCTGGGAGGCGCGCAATCGCATGATCGGCGGCGGCTGACCGCTAGCCAGGCGGGCGGCCCGGGCCGGGCACGTGCAGCGCCCGGTTCCTGGGCCGGGCGAGCCCGTCGCCGACGAGCGCGGCCAGGGCCAGGTAGGCGTCCGAGGTGGGGCGGCCGAGCAGGTCGAGTTCCACCTCCGCTCCCTCCTCCAGATGCGGGTCGTAGGGGATCCTGGTCACTGCCCGGCACCTGGCGGCGAAGTACTCCTCCAGGCGCTGCAGGTCGACCGCACCCCGGCTGCGCGGCCGCACTGCGCAGAGCACCACCACCGCCTCGCGGACCAGGTCACCGTAGCCGTGTGCCTCGAGCCAGTCGAGTGTCGCGCTGGCGCTCCTGGCCCCGTCCACCGACGGGGTGCTGACCAGCACCATCTGATCGGCCAGCCGCAGCACGCCCGCCATGGCGGAGTGCATCAGGCCGGTTCCGCAGTCGGTCAGGCAGATCGAGTAGTAGTGCTCGAGCACCGCGCAGACGCTGCGGTAGTCGGATTCGCTGAATGCGACCGAGACGGTCGGGTCGCGGTCGGACGCGAGGATCTCCAGCCGACTCGGCGCCTGCGAGGTAAACGTGCGCACGTCAGCGTAGCGCCTGATCTGCGCACGCTCGTTGACCAGGTCCCGGACGGTGGCCGCGGTCTCCAGGTGCACCTTGTCCGACAGCGTGCCGCGGTCAGGGTTGGCGTCGACGGCGATGACCCGGTCCCCGCGCAGTGACGCGAGCGTCGACCCGAGACCGACGGTGGTGGTGGTCTTCCCGACACCGCCCTTTAGGCTCATCACCGCGACCCGGTGATGGCCGCCGACAACTGGGGCGCGGGCCCGGCTGATCATGTCCTGACGGCCCAGCTCGGAGGAGGACAGCGGCACCCGCAGCAGGCCGCCGGACGCCTGGTAGACGATGCGCCTCCAGCCCGGCGCTGGCGCCCGGCGGCGGCCCGGCAGCAGCAGCTCGGGCGTGAGCTGCTCGGGCACATCGGTTCCCAGGCCACCATGCGCTGGACGGCCGTTGTCGCGGCCGGGCGGGCTAGCCGCGGGCCGGGCGGGACCTGCACCCGGCGGCGCCGGTCCGGGGCCGACAGTCCCGCGACCAGCCGCCCCGGTCGGCTCGGCGCCGGGCGCCGCGGGCCTGGCCGGCGCAGGTGGCGTGGCCGCAGGGTCGTACCTGGCGGCGGCCGGGCCGCCGGCACGGCTGCCATAACCGCCTGGCGTCACGCCTGGGGGCGCCACGCCTGGGGAGGCCGCGCTGACCGGCCGCGCATGACTTCCGGGCCCGTCGGCAAACTGTCCCGGGCCAGGTCCGGGGGGCCCGGGCTGGCCAGGCCGCGCGGCCGGATCCGGCTGCGCGCCCCGGCCGGGCGGCTGGCCGGCCAGGTCGGCTGGCTGCTGGCTGGCCAGCAGGCCGGGCCGCCCGGTAGTCATGCCGGGCCCGGCACCTGGACGCGGGCCGGGATCGCCGGCGGCCCGCCGGCCGCTGGGATCGGCCGCCCTGCCTCGGACGCCTAGCTGGCCCTGGCCGCGCTCGCCGGGGACGGGCGGTGTGCCGCTGGGAGATCTCTGCGGGGGCAGCGGGTCAAGATGACCGGACCGGCCGGGGACCTCGTGGGCGCCCCGGCCCGGGCCCGGCGGCCCGTACCCGTTGTCCTGGCCGATCGCGCCGGGCTGTCCCGGGCCCGGCTGCGGCCGCGGGCCGGCCGGCGGGGCGTCGGGCCCGCGCCCGGCTGGGCCGGGGGCCGCCGGGGGCCCGCCTGGCTGACCGCCGCCGGCGTCCCGGCGGCCGCGCGCCGTTCCTGTGTCCGCCGGCTGGTAGTCAGCGATGCCGAAACTGGCGGGCGGCGGCCCGTATCCGCCGGATGCTCCGCCGCCGGGACCCTGATCGGCGGGCGGGTAGGCCACCGGGCCGTAATCCTCCACGCCGTAGGCGGCCGGGCCGTAGTCGTCGAACCCGTACCCGCCGGGTCCGTAGTCGTCGACGCCATAGGCGGCCGGGGCGTAGTCGCCTGGCCCGTAGCCCGCTGACCCGTAATAGTCCGGGCCGTTCCCGGGCACTCCGCTCGGGGCGGCCGGCCCTCCCTGCTGGTCGGCGTCCTTGTCACCGGCCGGACCGGTCCCGCGGTCCTGGCGGTTGTCTGCCAACGTGCCTCCCGCAGCTGTCGTTCGGGATGGGACGGGCATGCTTGCCCGGCTGGGACATGCTCAGGCTGGAATTAGGCCATTAAGGCGAAGCCTAAGCCAGCGGCGCAGCACCGGCATACCCGACGAATCGATTCCCGGGACCCCAAAGCGGCCACGTCCGGCCGGCTGGCACCTCCGCCCAGATGGCCAGCCGCACCCGCGGCTGGCTCGGCCGCAGGCCTCTAGGACAGCCCCGAAGGTGCGGCCGAGGGCGGTGCTGGCCAGACTAGGGACATGAGCGAGGAGACGAATCCCGATTCGGCACCACTCGGCAGCGTTGTCGTGGTGGGTCCCGACGGCGTGCCCGGCGAAACGGGCCAGGACACCGAATCCAGCGAGCGCCCGATCACCGACCTAGTCGAGCAGCCGGCCAAGGTCATGCGCATCGGCAGCATGATCCGGCAGTTGCTTGAGGAGGTCAGGGCCGCTCCGCTGGACGAACAGAGCCGGGCCCGGCTGCGGGAGATACACCGCAGTTCGATCAAGGAACTGGAGGACGGCCTCGCGCCTGACCTGGTTGCGGAGCTCGAGCGGCTGTCTCTCCCGTTCGCCGAGGACAGCGTCCCGAGCGAATCCGAGCTGAGGATCGCCCAGGCGCAGCTGGTCGGATGGCTGGAGGGGCTGTTCCACGGCATCCAGACCACCCTGTTCGCGCAGCAGATGGCGGCGCGAGCCCAGCTGGAGCAGATGCGGCGGGCTCTGCCACCCGGCATCATGCCGCCGCAGGACGACAGCCATCAGCCGCCGCGCGCCTCGGGCCCCTACCTCTAGAGATACGCGTTACTGCCGGTAAGCGGGGCGGGGCAGCCCTGGCATCGCGCGGCGCCGCGAGAGGGCGCGCGCCACGTCGGCGAACTGGCGAGCCCGGTGCAGCTGGGACCGCCAGTCGCCGCCCGTCGCCCGGTGGGACAGAGGTACCTCGACCTCGCTGACGCGCAGGCCAGCCCGCAGCAGGTCGATGGTCAGCCCGGTCTCGGCTCCGAATCCGTGCGCCAGCGGCAGCGCCGCCTGGACCGCGTCCCGGGTCAGGCAGCGCTGCCCGTTAAGCGGCTGGGCGGGGCGCCAGCCGGTTGCGCGCTCGATGCCCGCGGCGGCCAGCGCGACCACGAAGCCGTGGCCGCCCCGCCGGACGCGCTCGGTGAAAACGGCGATCGTCATATCCGCGGCGCCGGCCCGAACTGGCCCGGCCAGCGGGCCTGCGCAGGCTGCGCTCCCGGCCAGATCCGCATCGAGGAACAGCAGGTACCGGGGCGCGGCCGAAGCCTTGGCCGGCTGGCCCTCGAGCAGCGCGACCGCCTCGGCGCCGGTTTCCATGGCCGCGGCCTTGCCCCGGTTACGGGCATGCCGGACGACCATGGCCCCGGCCTTCGCCGCGGCGTCGGCCGTGCCGTCAGTTGAGCCGTCGTCGACGACGACCACCAGGTCTGCGCCGTCCAGGCCTGCCGCGGCCGTGACCGTGGCGCCGATCCGGTCGGCCTCGTTCAGCGCGGAAATCACGACCGCAAGGTCCCCGCTCGAAGGCATACGGCGATTCTAATGGCCGCCCGCGAGGGCCGCCGGGCCCAGCGGGCGGCCTGGCTCGGATGCGCCAAGGGCCAACGGCTAGGGCCGCTGGGCCGAGCAAGGGGCGACCCCGGGGACAAGCCCCCCGGGTGTTACTGCCCGGGTACGGCGGCGGGATCGTCGAGCACGGTGAAGACGGACTCCAGGCCCGTCACCTGGAGTATCTTCCGCACGGTCGGGCGGGGGCCCGCGAGTTTCAGGTCGCCGCCCTGCTCACGGGCCTTGCGGTGCGCGGCGAGCAGGACATTCATGCCGGTGGAATCGCAGAAGTCAACCCCGGACATGTCCACGATCAGCCGGACCGGGCCGCCGGCGGCCAGGGCGGTGGAAAGCTCTCCGTGCAGCCGCGGCACCGTGTACAGGTCGATCTCGCCGCTTACCGATACGACGGTGCGGTCGCCCTGTATCCGGCTTTTCACCTTAAGCTCCACGAGCCGCAGACTACAGGCACGGCGGCTGTGGAGACCAGATGGTGACGGAGCGCGCACGGTCAATCTGTTCACGGCATTTGTCATTGTGCGCGAAGCTGGGAAGGTACGTCCGTCCGACGAGCGGAGCGTCACGATGGATCCGCGGCCAGAGCCGGCCCAGCAGAACCGAACCCAAGCCGCCCCGCCACGGCGGCCGCCCGGGCCTGCCTCCGTCCTGGCCGCTGACCGGCCGCCGGACGCTCACGGCATGCCCGGGGCGGCCAGTGCCCCTGATCCGGCCAGCGCCCCCGATCCGGCCAGCGCCCCCGATCCGGCCAGCGCGTCCCATCCGGCCAGCGCGTCCCATCCGGCCGCCGCTTCCCAGCCCGCCCGGTATGGACCCGACCCGTACAGCCTGGCCGCTGACGGCATGCCCGCAGCCGGGATGCCGCCGGGCGGACCGGGCGCAGCCGGGCCGGCCGAGTACGGCCCGGCTGCATCCGGGCCGTTCCCCTACGGTCAGCTGCCGTACGGCCAGGGCGGGACCGGCCCGGCCGACACCGCCCCGGAGGAGACTCTCCCGGGCAGGACTCTCCCGGACGAGCCGGCCGGAGATCCCGTGGCCGCGGCCGCCCGCGGCCAGCTCGCCGCGATCTGGCGCCGAGCGGACGAGGCCGCCTCCTGGCGGGCGCTGGCCAGGCATTATGCCCGGCTGATCAACGCCGCTGGCCACGTCCCGGTGACCGCCCGGTTCCGGGCCGCGGACCTGGCGTTTCTCGGCCGGGCCCGGGACGATGTGCTGGCCCTGGCCGATATGGGCATGCGGCTGGCCGAGCTGCACCAGCCGCTGGAACCGGCCGGCTGCGATGCCGGTCCGGCTCACCGGGCCGACCCGGCCAGCCCGCACACCGGCCAGGTCGCCGACCCGGATGAGCGCTGCCGCAGCTGCATGTGGCGCTGGCCGTGCCCGACGTTCCAGGTCGTCGCCGAGATCCTGCAGCCGGCTGGATCAAGACTGACCGGCGCGGCACGAAAGGCCAGGTGCTGACCGAGGGTCAGCGCGCCGCAGGCGACTCCGCTCGGCCGGTGGCTGGGCGCGGGGAGCACGGCCCAGGCGGACAGGACTGACGGCCGGCGTCAGCCGCCGGGATCGGTGCCGCTGAGCAGCCCCTCGGCGGTCAGGCCGCGCACCAGGCCGCGCAGGCCCGACGACAGGCCCGCCCGCTCCTCGTCCGACAGCGACGCCAGGATGCGCGCCTGCCGGGACTGCCAGGCCTGCCACACCCGGGCCGCCACCGCCCGGCCGGCCGCTGTCAGGTAGATCCGGACGAAGCGCTGATTCTCGGCGTCCCGCCCGCGCCGGACCCATCCCTTGCGCTCCAGCCCGGCCGCCAGGCGGCTGACCGTGCTCTTCTCCAGGCCCAGCAGCCCGGCCAGCTCGCCCTGGGCGATGCCGCGCGCGCCGACCAGCTCGATCAGCGCACGCGCCTCGGAGGCCGACACTACGGGCATCGCGGCCGACAGCGGCTCGAAGCCGGCGTCGGCGGTATTCTGGCTGGCTGCGGCGGCCGCGGCCGCCGGCACCACGGGAGCAGCACCTCCCCGCCTGGCGGTCAGGGCCGGGCCGATGACGCGCATCAGCTGGCCGAGCAGCTGCTCGAGCTCGACGTCGGGAGTCTCAGCCATCACGCCATTAGTTGTATCGCACAACTGCCACGATGGTACAGTCGCGACCGTGACCGCTGCCTCCGGCTCATTGCCCCGCCTCAGGCCGGTGCCGTGACCGACGACAACGGGCGCCTGAGCGCTCCGGGAGAACTTCGGCAGGGCGCCGGGATCGCGGCGAGCGGCACCGCAACCGCCGAGCTGGCCGACAAGCCGCTCGCGGAGCTCGCCGCGGAATACGGGCTGCGGCCGAGCGCCGCGCAACCCCCGGTCGTCGCTTACATCCGCCAGCTGTGGCGACGACGCCATTTCATCATGGCCTTCGCGACCGCGCGGAACATCGCGATGTACACCCAGGCCCGGCTCGGCCAGGTCTGGCAGGTGCTCACCCCGCTGCTCAACATCGCGGTCTACTTTCTGATCTTCGGCGTGCTGCTGCAGACCAGCCGCGGTATCCCCGACTTCCTGTCGTTCCTCGTAGTCGGGATCTTCGTCTTCAACTTCACCCAGCGCGCGTTCATCTCCACCTCGCGGGTGATGCTCGACAGCCTGCCGCTGATCCGGGCACTGCAGTTCCCGCGCGCCTCGCTGCCGCTCGCCTACGTGATGATCGAGTTGCAGCAGATGGCCGTCTCGATGGCGGTGATGGTGGCCATTATCCTGGCCCGCGGCGAGCCGATCACCTGGTACTGGCTGCTGGCCATCCCGCTGCTGCTGCTCCAGACGATCTTCAACGTAGGCGTCGGGCTGTTCGGCGCCCGGCTCGGCGCGGAGATGAACGACTTCAGCCAGCTGCTGCCGTTCCTGATGCGCACCTGGCTGTACGCCTCGGGCGTCTTGTTCAGCATCGCTGGCCTGCCCAGCCGGATCGCGGGCCTGTCCTACGGCGTCTCGCACGAGATCAAGGTTCTCCTGCAGCTGAACCCGACGGCCCTGTACATCACCCTGATGCGCAACGCGGTGCTGACCAAGCAGCGGATCAGCGCGCCGGGCAGCAAGCCCTTCAACGCGGTCAAGTGCGCGGAGTGGGCCACGAAAAAGAAGCAGTTCAACTTCGACAGCGCGTACTGCCACCCCATCGGCAACCCGGCTCACTACTGGTACTACGCCGTAGGCTGGGCAGTGCTGGCCCTGGTAATCGGGTTCTTCTACTTCTGGCGGGCGGAGGTGCGGTACGGCCGTGGCTGATCCCCTGGTCGTCGTGGACGACCTGCATGTCGTCTACCGGGTGTTCGGGGCGGGCGGCGACAAGGGCACGGCGGCCACGGCGCTGCTGCGGGTACTCGGCCGCAAGAAGCGGGGGTCGATCCGCGAGGTACACGCGATCCGCGGCGTCTCGTTCATCGCCTACCGCGGTGACGCGGTCGGGGTCATCGGCCGCAACGGCTCGGGGAAATCAACGCTCCTGCAAGCCATCGCGGGACTGCTGCCGCCCGAGCAGGGCAACGTGTACACCACGGGCGGCGCCTCGCTGCTGGGCGTGAACGCGGCACTGCTCGAGGACCTGACCGGTGAGCGCAACGTGGTCCTGGGCTGCCTGGCGATGGGCATGTCCAAGCAGGAGACCAAGGACAAATACCAGGGCATCGTGGATTTCTCCGGAGTCGGCAAATTCATTAACCTGCCGATGAAGGCGTACTCGTCCGGGATGGGCTCCCGGCTCCGGTTCGCCATCGCGGCCGCCAAGACGCACGAGGTGCTGCTCGTCGATGAGGCACTCGCCACCGGCGACGCCGAGTTCCGGGTCAAGAGCCACAACCGGATCACCGAGCTGCGCGGCGCCGCGAGCACGGTCTTCCTGGTAGCGCATAACCTGGCCGAGATCGAGGAAACGTGCAACCGGGTGATCTGGCTGGAGCGGGGCCAGATCGTCGAGCAGGGCGAGGACGTCATCGGCATCGTCGACCGCTATATCGGCGCCTCCGGCGGCACGCCGGTCGTGCGTGACCCGGTCACCCGCAAGCGGGTCGTGCCCGGTCGCGAGCCGGTGGGGGCCCAGTAGGTTCCCGGCCCCGCGAGCGAGAGCCGGCCCGCGCGGCTGGCTGCTCAGTCCGGGCTGGCCGGTGCACTCGTTCCGTCTTCGGCGGCCCGCGGCCGGGGCAGTGCGGACTCCGGCGGCTCACCGGGCGGCGGGGACCGGCCGTCTGCCGCCGCGGCGATGCGCAGCCGCAGCCGCATGATCGTGCCGCCCGCGGGCCGTGGCTCCGCCGCCACCTCGGCGCCCTGCGCCCGGGCGAGCTGGCGGACGATATACAGGCCCAGGCCGATGCCGCCGAATCGGCGCCGGTCCCCGGTCTCGCCCTGCACGAACCGCTCGAAGATGCGCTCGCGATCCGCCACCGCGATGCCGATGCCCTCGTCGGTCACCGTGACCTCGATCGCCTCGCCGTCTTGCCGGGCCGCGATCGTGACTGGGCCGCCGTCGGGCGAGTATTTGTAGGCGTTCTCGAGCAACTGCCCCACGATAATGTCGGTCGCCATCGGATCACCGACCACCTCGGCCAGGTCGGCGGGGATCTCCGCGCTGAGCGTGTGCCGGTCCGACAAGGGACGGAACGCGACCACGGCTGCGCGCAGCAGCCCGGCCAGGTCGAACGGTCCGTTGCTGACCGCCAGCTGGTCGGCGCCGGCCCGCGAGCCGAGCAGCAGCTGCTCGACCAGCCGGGCCAGCGAGCCTGCCCGGTCCGCGATCGTCTGCACCGCACTGCGGCGGTCGGCATCCGACAACTTGTCCCACCGGTTCGCCAGCGTGCTCGCGAAGCCCTGCACGACCGTGATCGGCGTGCGCAGCTCATGGCTGGTCGTGGCCAGGAAAAGGTCCTTGGCGTCCTCCAGTTCCTTCGCGGCGGTCACGTCGCGGAAGTCCACGACCTGCTCGTCCCGGCCGGTCAGGCTGGTGCGCAGCAGGTCGATCCAGCGGCCGCTGGCCAGCCGGTGGGCCAGCTTATCGCCCGGGTCTGGCAGCGGGAACGGCGGCGGCTGGCCCATCGCGGCCTCCGGCGGCAACCCGGTCAGCCGGTGCGCGGCCCGGTTCCACTGGCGGACCAGCCCGCTGCCGTCCAGCACGGCGATTCCGTCGGCGCTGCCGTCGATGACCTCCCGCTCATGCGCGCGCTGGGCGACGACTTCCTCGAACGCCATGACGTTGGACAGCGCCACGCTCGCGTGCCCGGCCAGCAGCTCGAGCAGCTCGAGCTCGACGTGCCCGACCTTGCGCCTGCTGTAGAGCGCGTATAGCGCGCCGTAGGGGCGCCCGGCCACGTAGGACAAGCTGAGCGTGATCGTGTGCAGGCCGGGCAGCGCCGACCAGATCAGGCCGGCGAACCGGCCCGGCTCGCCGGTAGCCAGCATGACCGTCTTGCCCGATCTCATCAGCTCGCCGACCATGCTGCTGGCCAGGTCGGCGGTGCGGCCGCGCAGCCCGGCAGGCAGCCCGTCCATGCTGACCAGCCGCAGCCGGTCGTCCTCGATCAGCACGAAGCCACCGGCGTCGGCCCGGGTCAGCTCGCGCAGGCTGGCGGAGATCCGGTCCAGCACCGCCTCTAGCTTCAGCTGCGCGTTCATGTCGGCCACGACGTCGCCCAGCAGGCGCACCACCCGGGCCCGCTCCGCCATGTAGTGCCGGACCGCATCGTCATCGCCGGCCTGGTGGCAGACGTTGACCCAGCCGATGGCCTGGCCGTCCGCGCTGACCAGCGGGCTGGCGTCGATCCGCAGGTCGAGTACGGTGCCGTCCTTGCATCTGCGGCGGGTGGCGAACGAGATCTGCCCGCCGCCGCCGACCCGCTCCAGCACCGCGTTGTGCTCGGCGCGGAGCTCCGCCGGGATGATGGGCGGCGGCTGCCCGACGACCTCCGAGGCGGTCCAGCCGAACATGCGCTCGGCTGCCGGGTTCCAGATCAGCACCGCGCGGTCGGCGCCGAGCGCGATGATCGGGTCGGCGGCGCAGTCGATCACCGCCCGGGCCGTGGTATCGACCCGGCCCCGGTCGCGCGCCCGGCCCGCCGCCGTCAGCCTCAGCCCTGCCACCCCCACATGATCTCACCGCGCCGGGACCTTGACCCCTGATCAGCGAAAACGCCCGGGCCGAGGGCCGCGGATTCGGTCCGGCCGGCGCGGAACCTGGGCCGCCAGGGCTGCGTCCAACGGGCATGAGACCAGCTATCACTTCAGGGCGCACCGGTGCCCGGTACCTCCTGGCCGCCGCGCTGTGCGCGGCGACGGCATCCGCCTGCGGCAGTGTCTCGGCGACGGGCAGCGGGACCTCGGGTACCGGCGGAGCCCGGCCCGCTAGGGTATCCCTGCACGTGACCGTGACCTCGTCAAGCGCGCGGCCGAAGACCTGGACCCTGCGGTGCGATCCGCCCGGCGGCACGCACCCCGATCCGGCCGCGGCGTGCCGTATCCTGCTCGCGGCCAGGAACCCGTTCGGTCCGCTGCCGAAGGGCATCATGTGCCCGATGATCGTGGCCGGGTCCAAGCGGGCGACCATCACCGGGACCTATTTCGGCACAAAGGTCCGCGCGACGCTGTACGACGGCGGCTGCTACCTCGGGCGCTGGGCCAAGATCGGCCAGATCTTCAACTGACCGGCTACGGGCGCCCCCGGCTTCGCGCGAACCCGATGAATGCCACAACCATGTGGTTTGCGCCTGCCGGGGCCGGCCGCGGACCCGGTGGCGGGCTGGGAGCGGTCGCCGCCGGGGCGCTACTTCAGCAGGCGGGACAGGCGGCGGTCGGCGAGCGGCTGGCCACCGGTCTGGCAGGTCGGGCAGTACTGCAGCGCGGAGTCGGCGAACGAGACCTCGCGCACGGTGTCGCCGCACACCGGGCAGGGCTGGCCGGCCCGCCCGTGTACCCTCAGGCCGGCCTTCTTCTCGGCCTTCAGGTCCCCGGCCTGCAGGCCCGCCGCGCGGGCGATCGCGTCCCGCAGGGTCGCGATGATGACCGCGTGCAGCTGTCCGACCTCGTCCTCGCTCAGGCTGGAGGCCAGCCGGAACGGGGACATCCGGGCCGCGTGCAAGACCTCGTCGGAGTAGGCGTTGCCGATCCCGGCAATGATCTTCTGGTCCCGCAGCACGCCCTTGATCTGGGTCCGGCGGCCAGCCAGCAGTCCCGCCAGCACCTCCGGGGTGAAGGCGGGGTCGAGCGGATCGGGCCCGAGCGCCGCTATCCCCGGTACCGCCGCCGGGTCGGTGACCAGGTAGACGGCCAGCCGCTTGCGGGTGCCCGCCTCGGTCAGGTCGAAGCCGGAGCCGTCGATGAACCGCAGCCGGAACGCCAGCGGCCCCTTGCCGGGCCGCGGCGGCGCCTCAGGAAGGCTGTCCCGCCAGCGCAGCCAGCCGGCCCGGGCCAGATGGGTGATCAGGTGCAGCGGCGCGCCGGGGCCGCCGTGGCCCGGGTCCCCGGGACGGCCGGTAATGAGGTCGAGGAACTTGCCGTACCGCGCCGTGCCGGTGATGACGGCGCCCCGCAGCGCGGTCAGCGCCGGGTCGTAGGTCTTCAGCACTGAGATCTCGGCGCTGTCGGCGCGGTCGATCACCCGCCCGGCCGCGCGCCCGCGCAGGTCGGCGGCGAGTGACTCCACCTCGGGAAGTTCCGGCACAGCTTCGATTCTGCCCGCTCGCCGGCACCGGTACGCACCAGCACGGGCCAGTGCCGCCCGGCGGCTGCCGTCAGCCGCGGGCGGCGGTCAGCCGGCCCAGCAGATCCTTCCTGATGGCTGGCCGGGATGCGAACACCAGCAGGAACAGCGCCTCGCGGGCCAGTCGCTGCGGGTGCTCGGCGGCCAGGATGGCGCGGCTGCCCGCCGCGGCCACCAGCGTCACCGCGGCCCGCATCGCCAGCTCGGCCGCGGCCGCCCGCGCGGCCGGCATCACCTCCGGCGGCGCGGAGTCCAGCTCAGCCCGCCGGGCGGCCAGCTCGTCGTCCAGCGGGCTGGGCCCGATGAGCGTGCAGCAACGTGCCGCCACCCCCAGCGCCAGCGACCCGTTCGGCCGCAGCCCCAGGGCGTCACCGGCCAGCCACTGCTCGTGCGGCGTGATCGAGGTGACCGCATCGTCCGGCACGAACAGCCCGTCGAACCGCAGCTGAACGGTGGCGCTGGCCATGACCGCGATCATGGGCAGCGGCGTGGCCGCCAGCCCCGGGCCGGGCTGCGCGGGCACCAGGGCCGTCACCACGTTGTCCTGCTCGTTCCTGGCCGCCGCGTGCACCACGTCGATCAGGCCCCAGCCGGTCACCCACGGCGACGTGCCGGCCAGCCGCCAGCCGCCGGGGAGTCGCACGGCCCGCAGCCTGGGCGGGCCGGGCATCGCCCCGCCCAGGGCGACCCCGGCGCGCACCGCGCCACGGCACAGCGGGGCCAGCCACTGCTCGCGCAGCCGGTCACCGTCGCCGCCCGCGGCGGCCTGCACCGCCCGCACCGCACCGTGATGCTGCAGCCAGACGAACGCGGTGCTCAGGCAGCCGCTCGCCAGCGTCTCGATGATCCGGCAGGCCACCGGGAGCTCCAGCCCGAGGCCGCCGGCCTCCGGCGGCCCGGCCAGCCCGTACAAGCCCCCGGCGGCCAGCCGGTCGAGCTGCCCGGGCGGCACCCGGCCCGCCGCCTCGACCTCCATGGCCGCCGGGAACAGCACGTGATCGGAAATCTGGCCAGCGCGCTCGAGCACTGCCGCGGGGCTTGTCGGCTCCATCCGCCCGGGTGCCCCCATCTGCTCATCCGGTGACAAAATCCGGCCAGCCGCCTATGCTGCGGCCACGCACAACGACGGCAAGCCGCAGGGAGGCTGGCGACGGTGAGAGCGGGCCGCCGGCCAGCGGCGGCTAACCGGTCTGGCTAACCGGCCCGGGTAACGGCTAGCCGGCCGGGGTAATAAGTGGGCGAGGAGGGATTTGAACCCTCACGTCCTTTCGGACACACGGACCTGAACCGTGCGCGTCTGCCGTTCCGCCACCCGCCCGGGGCAGCAGTCACCTTAGCACGTCCGCAACTGGTCCCACGCCGCCGATACCATCGGATGCGAGCAGGGAGAGGAGGTGCCACGGTGGGAGTTCTGCAGCGGTTCGAGCACCGGCTCGAGGGGATGGTCGAGGGTGCCTTCGCGCGGGCCTTCAAATCGGAGCTGCAGCCGGTGGAAGTGGCCAGCACCGTGCAGCGGGAAATGGACGATCGCGCGGCGATCGTCGCCCAGGGCCGGACGCTAGTGCCCAACGACTTCGTTGTCGAGCTGGCCGAGACCGACCACGAGCGGCTCGCGGTCTACGCCGACAACCTGGGCATCGAGCTCGCGACCCTGGCGCGCGAGTACGCCAGGGAGCAGGGCTACTCCTTCGTCGGGCCGGTGCGGATGCGGTTCGAGGGCGTCCCCGACCTGACGACCGGTACCTTCCGGATCCGGTCGGGGGTGATCAGGGGCACCACCGTGGAGGGCGGCGAGATCCGGCAGCCCTCCAGCGACCTGCCGCAGCCGCAGGGCGGCTTCAACGGCACGCCCCGGCTGCTGGTATCAGGACCGGATTCTCCTCCCGGCGGCGGCCAGCGCACCTTCGAGCTGAGCGCGCCGCTGACCATACTCGGCCGCGGGACCGACTGCGATCTTCGGCTTGTCGATCCGGGCGTCTCCCGGCACCATGCGGAGCTTAGGGTCGAAGATGGCGAGGTGGTACTCGTCGATCTTGGCTCCACCAACGGCACGTTCGTGAACGGGCAGCCGGTCAGGCGCGTGCTGCTGATCGACGGCACCCAGGTGACGCTGGGCCGGACCACGTTGGTGTTCCGCAGGGACGGCAGTTACCACTAAGCACCGAGCAGGGGGCACAGTCACATAGGCTGCCGCGATGGCACATAGTCTGCCGCGACGGCGGCAGCGCGGCACGAGCGGCGGGGCGGCAAGGGCACCCGAGGATTCATGACCCGATGAACGCGCTCACTCTCACCCTGATCAGGCTGGCGTTCCTCGCCGTCTTGTGGCTGTTCGTCATCGCCGCGGTCGGAGTGGTGCGCACCGACCTGTTCGGCACGTCCCGCCGGCCGCCCAGGGCCCGTCAGCAGCGGGCCCGGGCGCAGGCGGCCAAGCCGGCCCCGGGCGCCGCGGCCGGCCCGGTCCGGCCGCGCGGCGCCGCAGCAGCTGCTGGTCACGGCGGGCGCGCTGGCCGGCACGAGCATCGGGCTCGCCGAGCAGCAGATCACCATCGGCCGCGCCAGTGACGCCACGCTGGTGCTCAACGACGATTACGCTTCGACGCGACACGCCCGGCTCTTCCCCCAGGATGGTCAGTGGATCGTCGAGGACCTTGGCTCCACCAACGGCACCTACCTGGACCGCCAGAAGGTCACCCAGCCGACGCCGGTACCGGTGGGCATGCCGATCCGGATCGGCAAGACGGTCCTGGAGCTGCGCCGATGACGCTCGCACTCCGCTATGCGATCCATTCCGACGTAGGCCTGCTGCGCGAGGGCAACGAGGACTCGGCCTACGCGGGCCCGCACCTGCTGGTCATCGCCGACGGGATGGGCGGCCACGCGGCCGGCGAGGTGGCCAGCGCCGTGGCGATCAGCGCGCTGGCGCCGCTGGACACCGGGATGGATCCGGACGGGATGCTGCCGGCCCTGGCCAGTGCCGTCGCCGGGGCGGGCGCCACTCTGCACGAGATGACCCTGACCGACCCGTCCATGGAGGGGATGGGCACCACGCTGACCGCGCTGCTGTGGTCGGGCGCCCAGGTGGCCGTCTGCCACATCGGCGACTCACGTGCCTACCTGCTGCGGGACGGCGACCTGGTCCAGATCACCCGTGATCACACCCTGGTGCAGTCGCTGGTCGACGAGGGCCGGCTGACGCCCGGCCGCCGCGGCCACCCACCCGCAGCGCTCGCTGGTCATGCGGGCCCTGCAGAGCAGCACCGACGCCGAGCCGGACCTGGTCATGCGCGAGGCCAGGCTGGGCGACCGGTACCTGCTGTGCTCGGACGGGCTGTCCGACGTGGTGACCGAGGAGACCCTGCACAAGACGCTGATGGGGTACGCCGACCTGGAAGAGGCGGTGCTGGCCCTGATCGAGCTGGCGATCCGCAGCGGCGGCCCGGACAACATCACCTGCGTGCTGGCCGACGTGGTGGACACGGTAACCGGCCCGCTGCCGCCGAGCGAGAAGGCGGTCGTGGTGGGCGCCGCCGGCTACGGCGAGGCACGCCAGCCGCGGGTGCGGTCCGACAGCCCGGCCGGGCGGGCGCACCAGCTCACGCAGACCGCGCAGGTCCCGCCGGCCGCAGACCGCCGCGGCGCGAACGCCGCGGCGCTAGCCCGTGGCCGGGCATCTGCCGCCTCCGGGCCGGACGGCTCGGCCTGGGCGCAGGACGGCCAGGACGGCGCTGCGGCGGAGCCGGATGACGATGATGAGTACGCTGAGGGCACGTCCGGAGCGGCACGGCGCTGGCCGGTGGTGACCTCCGTCCTGGTGCTCCTGCTCATCCTGATCGCCGGCGGCGGGTACGCGGCCTGGCGGTACACCCGGAGCCAGTACTACGTGGGCACCGACGCCGGGCAGGTGGTGATCTACCGCGGGCGTCGACCAGAACGTGGCCGGGCTGCAGCTGTCCGGCGTGTACCGGCGCACCGGGATCCCGGTGTCGGGCGTCCCGGCCAGCGAAGCCGGATCGGTGCGCAACACGATCCCGGCCGGCAGCCTGGCCAAGGCCCAGCAGATCGTGCGGCATCGCTGCGCCGCAACTATGCCTGCAACGTACGCGCAGGCCGCCTGGCGACCTGGCGGAAGAACAAGCCCAAGCCCGTCACAGGTCAAGACCAAGGTCAGGCGGCAAGACCGTCACGCGGACCACGACCCCGCCGTATAACAAGCCCGAGCCCACGGTACCGGCCTACTGCTCGCACGGGAGCCGGCCGGATGACGCGGGATCTCCGCCGCCTACGCGCCGCCCCGCCGAGCAGGACGGCGGCCGGTCCCGATGCCGCGCGGCCGGCGCGGCACCGAGCTGCTCATGCTGGCCTTCGCGGTGGCGGTCGTGCTGTTCGCCTACGCCGAGCGTGGGCTTCGGCCTGAACGGCAAGCTGCCGCCCGGGCTCGCTCGTCTACGGCGGCGGCGTTCGCGGGGCTGATGCTCGTCGCGCACCTGGCCGTCCGCCGGCTGGCCCCGTGGGCCGACCCGCTGCTGCTGCCGCTGGCCGCGCTGCTCAACGGCCTGGGCATCGTGATGATCTACCGGCTGCAGGAGGCCGGCCGAGGCGGCAATCCGGGCCGCAGGTCATCAGCACGCTGTCCGCGAACTCGACCACCTACCAGGTGATCTACTCCGCGATCGGCGTGGTGGCGTTCATCACGGTGCTGGTGCTGATCCGCGAGCCGCGGGTGCTGCAGCGCTACACCTACACCCTCGGCGCGATCGGCCTGGTGCTGCTGGCCATCCCGGCGCTGCTGCCCGGCCAGCATGAGCCAGGTCAACGGAGCCAAGATCCAGATCGCGCTCGGCGGGTTCTCGATCCAGCCGGAGGAGTTCGCCAAGCTGGCGCTGGCCGTGTTCTTCGCCGGCTACCTGGTCGCCAAGCGGGACGTGCTGGCCCTGGCCGGCCGCCGGTTCCTCGGCATCGACCTGCCGCGGGCCCGTGACCTCGGCCCGGTGCTGATCGCCTGGGCGGCCAGCCTGCTTGATCCTGTTCTTCGAGTCCGACATCGGCACCTCAGCGCTGTTCTTCGGCCTGTTCGTGGCCATGATCTACATCGCCACCCAGCGGACGTCCTGGCTGCTGATCGGCCTGCTGCTGTTCGCCGGCGGCAGCTACGCGGCCAGCAAGCTCGTCGGTCACGTGGGCCAGCGGTTCGATATCTGGCTGCACCCGTTCACCGGGAGCAACCCGTACCAACGGCGCCTACCAGCTGGTCCAGGGCCTGTACGGGCTGGGCTCCGGCGGCCTGCTCGGCGCCGGCCTGGGCCACGGCCAGCCCTACCTCACGCCGCTGGTGCAAAGCGACTTCATCATCACCGCGTTCGGCGAGGAACTCGGGCTGGCCGGGGTGATGGCCATGCTGCTGCTGTTCGGGCTGCTGGTGCAGCGCGGCCTGCGCGCGGCCCTCGGGGTTTCCGACCCGTTCGCCAAGCTGCTGGCCGCCGGGCTGTCGTTCGCGCTGGCCCTGCAGGTGTTCGTGATCGTGGGCGGGGTGACCCGGCTGATCCCGCTGACCGGCATCACCACCCCGTTCCTGTCCCAGGGCGGCTCGTCGCTGATTGCCAGCTGGGCGGTGATCGCGCTGCTCATGCGGGTCAGCGACACCGGCGCGCCGGCCCGCCCCGCAGCCGATCCAGGACGAGGGCATGACCCAGGTGGTGCGGGCCGGATGAACCGCGCGATCTTGCGCCTGAGCCTGGCCTGCCTGGTGATGTTCGGACTGCTGATGATCAACCTCAACTACGTGCAGGCGTTCCAGTCCACCGCGCTGGCCGGCGAGCCAGGCAACACCAGGACCTTCGACCAGCAGTTCACCTACCAGCGCGGCTCGATCATCGCCTACGGCGACGGACCAACACCGTGATCGCCGCCTCGCTGCCGGTCAAGGGCACCGCCACCTACCTCAGGCACTACCCGGCCGGCCCGGAGTACGCGCCGGTGACCGGCTACGACTCGATCTTCGGCAGCACCGGCATCGAGGCGGCCGAGAACAAGTACCTGACCGGGACCGCCGCCGGGCTGCAGGTGCACAATCTGATCAGCCTGTTCACCGGCAAGCCCAAGACCGGCGCCACAGTCCTGCTGACCATCAGCCCGCGGGCGCAGAACGCCGCCTTCGCTGCGCTGGCGGCCCAGTCCAAGGCCGGCGCCGTGGTGGCGATCAACCCGCGCACCGGCGCCATCCTGGCCCTGGCGTCCTATCCGACGTTCAACCCGAACCGGTACACCACGCTGGACGGCAAGCGGCTCAACAAAATCGACAAGAGATACCGCCAGCAAAGGTCCCAGCCGCTGCTGAACCGGGCCATCAACGCGACCTACCCGCCGGGCTCCACATTCAAGATCGTGACCAGTGCCGCCGCGTTCGGGACGCGCAAGGTGGCCGGAGTGAACAGCACCGTGCCCGCGCCGACCAGCTTCCAGCTGCCAGGCTCCACCAAGTCCCTGATCAACAACGACGGCGAGAGCTGCGCGGGTGGCAACCCGCCGATCATCACCGCGTTCGTGCTGTCGTGCAACACCGCGTTCGGCAAGCTGGGGATCCGGGTGGGCGGCCAGGCACTGCACCGCTACGCCACCCGGTTCGGCGCGAACAACGCGAACCTGGCGATCCCGGTGCCGGTCTCGCCCAGCGTCATCCCGGCCGAGACCAACCCGGACTTCGCCGCACTGACCGCGATCGGCCAGTTCAACGACGCGGTCACGCCGCTGCAGGAGGCGATGTTCGCCGCGGCCGTCGCCAACGGCGGCGTGCTGATGCAGCCCTACCTGGTCGACAAGGTACAGGCGCCCGACCTGTCCCCGGTTGTCAGCACCCAGCCATCAGTGCTCTCCCAGGCGGTCCCCCCGCAGACCGCCCAGAACCTGGCGCAGATGATGACCGCCGTGGTGCAGAACCCGGCGGGCACCGCCTTCAACATCAACAAGACCGTGGCCGGGGTCGAGATCGCCGGCAAGACCGGCACGGCGCAGAACGGCGTTAACAACACCGGCCTCAACGACGCCGTTTTCACCTGCTACGCCCCGGTGTCCAACCCGCAGATCGCCGTCGGCGTCATTATCCAGGGCGGCGGCTACGGCGCGGCCGCCGCCGCGCCGATCGCCGAGCAGGTCATCAAGGCCTACCTGAGGATCAAGTGAGGGCGCCGCAGCGGGCGGCTTCTCGGGCCGGCAGGCACACCGTAAAGTTCAAAACGGCAGATGCGACGGGGATGGCTGGCGGCCGGGCCGGCCGGGCGCCGGGTCGCAGCGACCAGAGTGCAGGACGGTAACGCAAGTGCGAGACATGACCCAGCCGCGGCTGCTCGGCGGCCGCTACGAGCTCGACGGCATCGTCGGCCGGGGCGGCATGGCTGAGGTGTTCCGGGCCCGCGACATCCGCCTCGACCGCATCGTCGCGGTGAAGACGCTGCGCGACGACCTGGCCAGGGATCAGACATTTCAGGCCCGGTTCCGGCGCGAGGCCCAGTCAGCCGCGTCGCTCAACCATCCCTCGATCGTCGCGGTCTACGACACCGGCGAGGACATGGCCAGCTCTGCCCCGGTGCCCTACATCGTGATGGAGTACGTCGACGGCCGCACGCTGCGTGACCTGCTGCGCGATGACCGCCGGCTGCTGCCCGAGCGGGCCGCGGAGATCACCGACGGGGTGCTGCGAGCGCTGGACTACAGCCACCGGCACGGCATCATTCACCGTGACATCAAGCCCGGCAACGTGATGCTGACCCGCACCGGCGAGATCAAGGTGATGGACTTCGGCATCGCCCGTGCGGTCAGCGACGCGCAGGCCACGATGACCCAGACCGCCCAGGTCATCGGCACCGCCCAGTACCTGTCGCCGGAGCAGGCCCGGGGCGAGCGGGTCGACGCCCGCAGCGACCTGTACTCGGCGGGCTGCCTGTTCTACGAGCTGCTGACCGGCAGGCCGCCGTTCACCGGCGATTCCCCGGTCGCGATCGCCTACCAGCACGTGCGGGAGAACCCGGTCCCGCCCACCCGGGTCGACCCCGAGGTGCCCGGATGGGCGGACTCGATCGTGCTCAAGGCCATGGCCAAGGACCCGGCGGCCAGGTACCAGACCGCCGGCGACATGCGCAACGACATCCAGCGCGCCCTGTCCGGTGTGCCGGTCGCGGCCCCCATCCGGGCAGGCTACGGCGGCACCCGGCGGATGGGCGCGGCCACCGCGGTGGCCGGGCCGACCAGCGCGATCCCGGCCTACTCCTACGGACCGCCGGAGGAGGAAGAACCCGGCTCCGGCGGCGGCCGCAAGGCCTGGCCGTGGCTGCTCGCGCTGCTGATCGCCGCGCTGCTGATCGGCGGCGGCTACGCGCTGTACAGCTACGTCAGCGGAAGCGGCGGCGACGTCTCCGTCCCCGCCGTGACCGGCCGGAAGCTGGCGGCGGCCGAGACCGCCATCCGCCATGCCCACCTGCGGGTCGGGCCGCTGCACCGGCGGCCTTCCGCCAGCGTGCCGAGGGGCGATGTGATCAAGACCAGCCCGCCGGGCGGCTCGTCGCAGCCCAAGGACACCCCGGTGGTGATCTTCGTGTCGGCTGGGCGGGCCAGGGTCTCGGTCCCGTACGTGACCGGCGACAAGGTCGCGAGGGCCGAGAACATCCTGCGGCAGCACGGTCTGGTCCCGCAGGTGCGCCAGGTCAGCGGGGCCGGGACCCCGGACACCGTGACCAATCAGAGCCCGCCGGGCGGCACTTCGGCAGCAGCGGGCAGCACGGTCACGCTGTCGGTCACCTCTGGCGGCGTCCAGGTGCCGGGCGTCGTCGGGGACAGCCAGTCGCAGGCGACCAGCGCGCTCCAGCAGGCCGGCTTCAGCGTCACGCCGGTGACCGAGGCGCCGCCGGCCGGCACGAGCTACGGCGCAGGCACGGTGTTCGCACAGAGCCCGGCGGCGTCCAGGACCGCGCCGCAGGGCAGCGCGGTGATCATCGATATTGTCGAGACGGCGTCGCCGTCGCCGAGCCCGAGCACCAGCTCGCCATCACCGAGCCCGACCACGACATCGCCGGCACCCGGCGTGAAACCCTAGGAGGCGCCGTGCCCAAGTCACGCGTCCGCAGCAAGGCCGTCTACACCCCGCCGGCCAGGTCGGCCAAGTCGAAGGTCAGTCCCCGCTGGCTGGTGCCGGTCATGGTGGGGTGCCTGGTGGCGGGCCTGGCCTGGATCGCGACGTTCTACATCAGCAACGAGTCGCTGCCGATCAGCGCGCTGGGCAGCTGGAACCTCGTGGTGGGCTTCGCATTCATCATCTCCGGGGTCATCGCGTCCACCAGGTGGCACTGACCGCCGGGCGCTGAGCAGCCCGCAGCGGCGGTCAGAACCGGATCGTCCCGGCGAGCTGGTGGTCGCGGGCCAGCACCGCGATAACCAGCACGGTCAGCAGCGCGGCCGTGGCCCCGGCCTGGATCAGCGCCCGGCTGCGCTGGGGCGCATACGCGTAGGCGGCAGTCAGCAGGCCGCCGGCGATCAGGCCGCCGACGTGGGCCTGCCAGGCGATGCCGGAGATCGTGAAGCTGAGCACCAGGTTGATCGCGATCAGGAACACGACCTGCCGGGCGTCCGCCCGCATCCGCCGGGCCAGCACGAACCAGGCCCCGAACAGCCCGAAGATGGCCCCGGACGCGCCGAGGGCCTGCTGGTCCGGTGCGGCCAGGTAGAAGAACAGCACCGAGCCGCCGAGTGCGCTGATCAGGTATACGGTGAGGAAGCGCGCCGCTCCGAGCACGCGCTCCAGCGCCGGCCCGACCACGATCAGCGCGTACATGTTGAAGAGGATGTCCACCGGCCCGAAGGCGCTCAGCCCCGGCGGCGGCAGGAACGCCGCGGTAATAAGCCGGTACCACTGCCCGGCCGCCACGCCCAGCAGCTGACCGTGGTAGCCCGCGTACCCGAGCATCGACCAGTCCAGGGCCAGGCTGGGATGTGCCAGCTCGACCAGCCACAGCAGCACGTTGACGGCCACCAGCCCGTAGGTCACCCGGGCACCGGTGATCATCCGGCCGCCGAACTGGCCCCGGGCCGCCCGGTCGTCCCGGTTGCCGGCCCGGATGCACTCGACACACTGCTGGCCGACCGCGGCCGAGCGCAGGCAGTCGGGGCAGGCGGGCCGGCCGCACCGGACGCAGGACACATAGGTCTCCCGGTCCGGGTGGCGGAAGCAGGTCGGGACGCTTGTCGCCGGGCTGGTCCCGGGCCCGGGCGGGACGGCCACGGTTAGCCCGCGGATTCCCCGGTGCCGTCGCCGCGGGTGACCTGCACCGACTCGAGCACGACGTCCTGCTCCGGCCGGTCGCCCCGGCTGGTGCGCACCTTGCTGATCTCGTCGACGACGTCACTGCCCTCGACGACCTCGCCGAAGATGGTGTGCCGCCCGTTCAGGTGCGGGGTCGGCGCCACGGTGATGAAGAACTGGGACCCGTTGGTGCCTGGCCCGGCGTTGGCCATGGCGAGCAGATACGGGCGGTCGAAGTGAAGCTCGGGGTGGATCTCGTCGGCGAACTTGTACCCGGGGCCGCCGGTCCCGTTGCCCAGCGGGTCGCCGCCCTGGATCATAAAGTCCGGGATGACCCGGTGGAAGACCGTGCCGTCGTACAGCTTCGCCTGGCGGGCCTGGTGGGTGGAAGGATCGGTCCACGACCGGGTGCCCTCGGCCAGCTCGGTGAAGTTCCGCACCGTCTTCGGCGCGTGATCGGGCAGCAGCCTGATCACGATAGTGCCGTGGTTGGTCCGCAGCGTCGCGGTGAGCGTATTGGTCATAAGGCATCCTTGCATGACCGGACGGATGCTCTGTCCGGCCGGCGCGCCGGGCGCGGGCTGGGCGGAGGGGTGCGCCGGGGATTGATACCGCCCGATGCGGGCAAGTGGAAGAGCGAATGAACACCCGGGAGGTTTGACGTGTCTGTTCAGAGCAGAAAGCGCACGCCGGCGGCTCAGGCCGTGACTGAGCGCGGGCGCATGCTGGCGCGCAGGGCGCGGCCAGTCGTACAGCCGGTGACGCAGAATGCGGTGCCGGTAGCCAAGTCGGCGGCCGCGGCCGCCCGCCATGGTGCCGCCAGCGCGGTGCCGGTAGCCAAGTCGGCGGGCGCAGCCGCCCGCCAGGGCGCCACCACCGCCGCCGAGTGGGCCGCGCCGCAGGTTGACAAGGCGCGGGCATGGGCCGCGCCGCGGCTGGAGACCGCCGGTCACGCGGTGCAGGAGACGATCGCGCCGAAGGTCGGCCAGGCCGTGCAGGACACGATCGGCCCCAAGATCTCTGAGGCGCTGGTGACCGCCGCGCACCGGATCGATACCACCCCGGCGGTGCGCCGTCGGCGCTGGCCGAAGGTGCTGGCCGGCGTGGTTCTGCTGGCCGCCGCGGCCAGCGCGGCCGGCGCTGTGATCATGCGCCGCCGGCCCAGCCTGCTCGCGGACACCCCGCTGCCGGCCAGCGATGATGCTGGGCCTGGCCCGGACGCCGCGGCCAGCCAGAACGGCGCGCAGCCGGAGGGCAGCCAGTCCGGCGGCGCGGCCAGCACGCCGGGTGGCGACGTCCTGAGCGACCTGCAGGGCTAGCGCCGGCCGAGCCGGCCGCGGGCTGTCCGGCCCGCGGCCGGCTGCATAACCCGCGGCCGGCTGGCACCGGCGGACGGCTGGGCGCTCTAGCGGTCCGGCCGCGGCCGCCGGGCCGGCACCCAGGCGAATGCGAGCGCCCCGCCCGCCCCGCCGAGCAGCGTGCCCCCCACGAATCCGCCGAGGTCGGCCGTCATCAGCGCCGCGATCGCCAGCAGGATCGCGAGCGTCGAGAACACCGAGCGCAGCACGGGATGCAGCCAGGTCAGCAGCCCGCAGCCGATCAGGCCTGCGGCGATGGCCAGCTGCAGCGGGCCGGCCAGCGGCGCGCCGCTGACCGGCCAGCCCGGATGCCCGAGCCATAGCGCTACCAGTAGCTCGATCCCGGCGGCGATCATCAGCAGTACCCCGGAGAACGGGCGGCCAAGGCGCCACTGCCGGAAGGCGGCCCTGGCCGCCCGGGGCGGCCGGCTGAGGTCAGCGGTATCGATGGCACCGGCGGCCGGGACCGGGATCGCGCTGACGACGGCCGGCCCGGCTGGGAAGGCGGCCACAGGCGCGGTGTCATCAAGTGCGGTCAAGACCTTCTCCTGCCGTGAATGCTGATCGCGCGGCAGGCCCCGACGGACCGGGCCCTACGACTACATAGCGCAACTTAGCGCGGGTATGACGTTGATGAGGTGCGAGTTAACCTTCAACCATTATGGCCGGCAAATAACTATCGGTAACAACCGGCGGGGCTTTCGCCGTCAGGCCGCCGGTGATCAAGCGGCCTGCCGACCAGCACACCGCGGGCGGCCGGGCACCGGCACAACCGCCCGGCGCCGCGCCCGGTCAGCGACAATGGCCTGGTGCTGCTGACCGAGCTTGCCCGGACGTCCGCCGCCGTGGCCAGCCTGCCCGGCCGCGGCGCGAAGATCGCCGAGATCGCCCGGCTGCTGGCCTGCGCGCCCGCCGCCGAGGTGCCGGTCGCCGTGGCCTTTCTGGCCGGCGAGCTCACCCAGCGGCAGATCGGCGTCGGGTATGCCGCGCTGACAGATCTGCTGGCACCCGGCAGCCCCGACCGCGAACCGGCGGCCGGGCCGGATGAGCCGGTGCTCACGCTGGCCGAGACGGACGCGGTCTTCGCCCGGATCGGGGCGCTGGCCGGGCCCGGCTCGCAGGCGCAGCGGCGCGAGCTGCTGGCCGCCCTGCTGCGGCGGGCCACCGCCGCCGAGCGCGACTTCCTGGTCCGGCTGCTCGGCGGCGACCTGCGCCAGGGCGCGCAGGAGGGGATCATGACCGAGGCGGTGGCGGCCGCCGCGGGCGTACCGGCCGCCGCGGTCCGCCGCGCGCATCAGCTCGGCGGGTCCCTGCCGGAGGTCGCCGCAGCGGCCCTGGCGGCCGGGGCCGTCACTGCAGAGCCGGCTTCCGCTGCCGGGCCGGCAAGCGGGCCGCCAGCCGCCGGGCGGGCGGCGGCGGCGCTTGCCGCCTTCACCCTGCAGGTGGGCAGGCCGGTCCGGCCCATGCTCGCCGCGAGCGCTGCTACCGTCGCGGCCGCGCTCGAGCGCGTCGCCCCGGCCGCGGTGGAGTGGAAGATCGACGGCATCCGGATCCAGGTCCACCGCGGCGGCGGCGCTGTGCGGGTCTTCACCCGCACCCTGGATGACATCACCGCGCGCGTCCCGGAAATTACCGAGATGGTGCTGGCGCTGCCGGTGACCGCCGCCGTGCTGGACGGAGAAGCGGTGGCGCTCGGCCCGGACGGACGGCCGAGGCCGTTCCAGGTGACGTCGGCCCGGGCGGCCAGCCAGGGCGGCACGACCCGGCAGCGCGGGCAGGTCCCGCTGACCCCGTTCCTGTTCGACCTGCTGCACATCGACGGCACCGACCTCATCGACGAGCCCGCGGCGCAGCGGTACCGCAGGCTCGCCGCGATCGCCCCGCCCGGGCTGGTCGCGCCACGGCTGGTGACCGCCGATACGGCCCAGGCCGAGGCGTTCTTCGCCGACGCGGTGGAGCGCGGGCACGAGGGGGTCGTGGTGAAGTCGCTCGACGCGCCGTACCGGGCAGGCCGCCGGGGCAGTGAGTGGATCAAGGTCAAGCCGCGGCACACGCTGGACCTGATCGTGCTCGCCGCGGAGTGGGGTCACGGACGGCGCCGGGGCCTGCTGTCAAACCTGCATCTGGGCGCCCGTGACCCGGCCACTGGCGACGTGATCATGCTGGGCAAGACGTTCAAGGGGCTGACCGACGTGATGCTCGCCTGGCAGACCGACCGGCTGCTGGCGCTGGCTGATCCGCCCCGGCCGCCGCTGGCGCCGCAGCAGCGCATCGCCCAGCGAGGGGTGGTCCGGGTGCGGCCCGCGCTGGTCGCGGAGATCGCCTTCGACGGCGTGCAGGCCAGCAGCCGCTATCCCGGCGGGGTAACGCTGCGGTTCGCCCGCGTGCTGCGCTACCGGGAGGACAAGACCGCCGCCGAGGCGGACACCATCGACGCAATCCGCGCGATCTGGGCCGCGGCGGCGGCCGCCGGAGACGAGGGCCCCGAGGCGCCTGCCCCGGCGGGCTGAGCCTGCCGGGCCCGGTCCGGGTCTGGCAGGATTACCCCACCGAGAGGATCCGGATGCGGACTGCGTGGCTTGATGCGGACGGCGGCTGGCGGACCACCCAGCGCGGCCGCCAGGTGCTGTCCGACCCGAGGATCAACAAGGGCACCGCGTTCAGCGACACCGAGCGCCGCGAGCTGGGCGTGACCGGGCTGATCCCGGCGGGGCACATGAGCCTGGACGAGCAGGTGGCCCGGGTGCACGCGCAGTACCTGCGGCAGCCGACCGCGCTGGCCCGCAACGTGCTGCTGACGGAGGTCAGGGACCGCAACGAGGTGCTGTTCTACCGGTTGCTGGTCGACAACCTGCCGGAGATGCTGCCGATCGTCTACACCCCGACGGTGGGCCAGGCGATCCAGAGCTACAGCCACGAGTACCGGCGCCCGCGCGGCGCGTACCTGTCCGTCGATCACCCGGACCTGATCGAGACCTCGCTGCAGGCCCCCGGGCTGGCCGCCGACGAGGTGGACCTGGTGGTGGCCACCGACGGCGGCGCGATACTGGGCATCGGCGACTGGGGAGTCGGCGGGATCCACATCGCCGTGGGCAAGGGCGTGGTGTACACGGCGGCGGGCGGTATCGACCCGAACCGGCTGCTGCCGGTGATCCTGGACGTCGGCACCGACCGGCAGAGCCTGCTGGCCGATCCGCTGTACATCGGGAACAGGCACCCGCGGGTGCCGGCCGGGGAATACGACAGCTTCATCGACCGCTTCGTCGGGGCGGTCGGCAAGCTGTTCCCCGGGCGCTGCTGCACTGGGAGGACCTGGGCGTCGGCAACGCCCGGCGGATCCTCGAGCGCTACCGCCGCGACCTGCTGACGTTCAACGACGACATCCAGGGCACCGGCGCGGTCAACCTGGCCGCCGTGCTGGCCGCCGTCCGCGCCACCGGCCAGACGCTGCCCGGGCACCGGGTGGTGATCTTCGGCGCGGGTACTGCCGGAACCGGCATCGCCGACCAGCTGGCGGCGCAGATGCGCGCCGAGGGACTGACCGCCGGGCAGGCGGCGGGGCGGTTCTGGGCCGTCGACCGGGCCGGGCTGCTGACCCGCGGCGCGGACGGAATGAGCGCGCCGCAGGCCCGGTATGCCCGTGATCCCGCCGAGGTGGCGGACTGGCCGCATGACCGTGAGCTTGGCGGCATCGGGCTGGCCGAGGTCGTCCGCCGGGTGCGGCCGACGATCCTGATCGGCACGTCCACCCGGGCGGGCGCGTTCACCAAGGAAATCGTCACCGAGATGGCCGCGCACGCGCAGCGGCCAGTGATCTTGCCGATGTCCAACCCGACCGAGCTGTCGGAAGCCGATCCGGCTGACATTATCCGGTGGACGCAGGGCCGGGCCCTGGTGGCCACCGGCAGCCCGTTCGGCCCGGCCGACTACGGCGGCGTCCGCTACCAGTTCGGCCAGGCCAACAACGCCCTGGTCTTCCCCGGGCTGGGCCTGGGCGTGATCGCCTGCCGGGCGCGCCGGGTGACCGACGGCATGCTGGCGGCGGCGGCCATGGCGGTGGCGCACCTGGTGGATGTCACCGTTCCCGGACGGCCGCTGCTGCCGCCGGTAGAGGAGCTGCGCGCGACGTCGGTGGCGGTAGCCGCGGCGGTGGTGCGCGCCGCCACCGACGACGGCGTGGCCGACCGCGACCTGGAGGGTGACCTGCGCGAGCACGTGCGCGCGCTGATGTGGCCGCCGGCTTACCGGCCGGTCCGGCCGGCCTGACCGGCAGGCGGATCAGCAGGAAGGATTGTGCGGTATATGGCACCGATCTTTCGTCGTGATGGCGGCCGCCGGCCGTCCGGCCGGGTCCGGCCCAGCGGGGCCTGGCCCGCGGTGCTGGCGGCGCTGCTGTCCGGGGTGCTGGCGCCGGCGCTGATCGCCGGGCCGGCCGCGGTGGCCCGCGCGGTCCCGCCGGGAGCCCGGGCCGGGCTGCCGGCCAGCGTCTACGCGCCGTACTTCGAGACGTGGACGTCCAGCCGGATCACCACCGTGGCCCGCCGCTCAGGCGCGCGGTTCTTCACCCTCGCCTTCCTGCAGGCCCCCGCCGCGGCTCCTGCGCCCTGGCCTGGAACGGCTACCGCAGCCAGCCGGTCATGCCGGGGGGCAGGTACTCGAGCCAGATCGCGGCACTGCGGGCCGAGGGCGGCGACGTCATACCGTCGTTCGGCGGCTACAGCGCCGATCAGGACGGGACCGAGATTGCCGACTCGTGCGCCAGTGCGGCCCGCGTCGCCCAGGCCTACGAGTCGGTCGTCACCGACTACGGCGTCACCCGCCTGGACATGGACGTGGAGGCCCGGTCGCTGACCAACCGGGCGGGCCTGGCCCGGCGCAGCGCGGCGATCGCGCTGCTGCAGCGCTGGGCGGCGGCCCGGCATCGCCCGCTGCAGATCGTCTTCACCCTCGGCGTCGAGCCGTCCGGCCTGCCCGGCCCCGACCTGGCCGTGCTGGCCAGCGCGCGGGCGCACGGCGTGCGCATCACCGCCGTGAACATGATGGCGTTCGATTACTACAACAAGAAGACTGCCTCCGACATGGGCGCCGAGGCGATCAGCGCGCTGCGCGCCGTGCACCGGCAGCTGGCCCGGCTGTATCCCGGCCGGGCCAGCGCCGCGCTGTGGCGGATGGAGGGCATCACGCTGCTGCCGGGGATCGACGACTTCCCGAAGAAGACCGAGGTCACTTACCTGCGTGACGCCCGCGAGGTGCTCAGCCTCGGGACGGCCAGGCGGCTGTCGATGATCAGCATCTGGGCGATCCAGCGGGACAACGGGGCCTGTCCCGGCGTGATCGACAGCAACTCCTGCTCGGGCATCCGGCAGCCCCGGTGGGCGTTCAGCCATCTGCTCGGGTCCTTCACCCGCCGCTGACCGCGGCCGCCGGTGGGCATGTCAGGCCGGTGGCATGTCAGGCCGGGGCGGGTCATCGCCGGCGGCCAGTCACAGTCGCGGGTCGACCGGCTCGCTTTCCAGCGCGAGCACGCCGAACACGCACTCGTGCACCCGGTACAGCGGCTCGCCCGCGGTGAAGCGCTCCAGCGCCTCGATGCCGAGCGCGTACTCGCGCGCGGCCAGGGAGCGCTTGCGGCCCACGGTCCGCGAGCGCAGCCGGGCCAGGTTGGGCTCCAGGGTGTACTCGGGGCCGTAGATGATCCGCAGGTACTCGCGGCCGCGGCATTTGATGCCGGGCTGGGCCAGGTGCCCCTGCCGCCGCCCGGCGTCTGACCGCGGGTCGGCGGGCTTGGCCACCATCCCCTCGCCGCCGGCCGCGGTCAGCTCCTGCCACCAGCGCGAAGCGGACCGCTCGCTCGCCGCGTCGCCCACCGTGACCGGCACTGCCCGGGTGGGCGCGCAGCAGCGCCGGATCTGCCGCGGCGAGCCGTTCCAGCGTCTCCAGATGCCAGTGGTGCGGCCGCAGCGCGTGCACGGCCCGCTCGCCGGCCAGGATCTGGAACGGGGCCAGCCTCAGGTCGCCGACGGAGCTGACCGGCCAGCAGTAGCGCCGGTACGCCGCGGCGAACCGGCCGGCCAGCGCGAGCCGCTCGCGGGCGAGGCCCAGCGTGCGCTGGTACTCGACGCCCCGGGCCGCTGCCGCGGCGAGGACCCCGCACTCGGCGCGCAGGGCCGGCCGCGGCGGCGGCGCCCGCCGGCGCGTACTGGCCGCGCAGCAGCTCCCCGGCCTTAACCGACCAGGGCAGCAGCTCGCAGTCCAGGACCAGCCAGTCGGTTCCAGCTCGATCCCACAGCCCGGCCGCTCCGATGGCGGCGACCACCCGCCGCAGCAGCGCGCGCTCCAGCTCCGGGTCGGCGAAGAACGCGCGCCCGGTGCGGGTGTAGATCACCCCGAGGCCGGCCTCCGGCGACGCCGAACCGGCGCGCGGCACGGCCGGCGTCCCGGCAGGCGACCACCACCGCCCGCGAGCCCATGTGCTTCTCCTCGCACACCACCTCGGTGACGCCGGCCGCGGCGGTAGGCGCCGAACGCCTCCTGCGGATGCTCGAGCAGGCCGGGCCGGTCGCTGGTCGCCGCGGGCGCCATCGTCGGCGGCAGGTAGATCAGCCAGCGCGGGTCGATGGCGAACCGGCTCATCACCTCGAGCGCGGCCAGCGCGTTCTGCTCGCCGATGGTGATGCTGCGCCCGGCCCGGAGGCGGATGATCCGCTTGCCCAGCACGTCGCCGACATCCAGCTGGCCGGCCCCGCGAGCAGCGCGCGGCGGCGGCCGCCGGGCCGCCCGGGGCGGCCGCAGTCCCGGCGGAGGCGGCCGTAGGGCGGCGGCGGCGCGGGCGACAGCGGCCGTGCGGGCTGATAGTGCACGGCCCGGGCCGGCACCGACTCCAGCTCGCGCTCGGGATAGCGCAGCGCGGTCAGCGCCCCGCCGAAGACGCAGCCGGTGTCGATGCAGATCGTGCCGTTGACCCAGGCTGCCTCGGGTACCGGGGTGTGGCCGTAGACCACCATCGCCCTGCCCCGGTAGTCCTGCGGCCCACGGGTACCGGACCGGCAGCCCGAACTCGTCGGTCTCGCCGGTCGTGTCGCCGTACAGCGCGAACGAGCGGACCGCGGCCGACGCCCGGCCGTGCATGGCCTCGGGCAGCCCGGCGTGCGCGACCACCAGCTTCCCCTCGTCCAGCACGAGGTGGCCGAGCAGCCCGTCCAGGAACGCGGTGACCTGCTGCCGGAAGTCCTCCGGCTCGGCGGCCAGCTGGGCCAGCGACTCGCGCCAGGCCGTGCCGGGTCGCTGACATCGCGGCCGCGCAGCGCCCGCAGCAGCTTGGCCTCGTGGTTGCCCGGCGACCGACAGCGCCGGTTCCGGCTGCGGTCATGCCCATCACCAGCCGCAGCACGCGCGGGCGTGGCGGGCCCGCGGTCCACCAGGTCGCCGACGAACACCGCCGTGCGGCCCGGCCGGGTGCGCGGCCGACGACGCCGTCGCCGGCCGAGCTGGTAGCCGAGCCGGGCCAGCAGCTCGGCCAGCTCGTCGTAGCAGCCGTGCACGTCGCCGATGATGTCGAACGGGCCCGCGGGCGTCGCGCCGGTCGTTCCACAGCGGCTCCCGCTCGACCTGCGCGGCCGCCGACCTCGTCCGCGCCGTCCAGCACGAAGACCCGGTGGAAGCCCTCCCGGCGCAGGCCGCGCAGGCCGCGGCGCAGCTGCGCGTGCTGGCGCGAGCACCCGCGGCGCCGAAGTCGCGGTCCGGGCGGGCGGCGTTGCGCTCCGCGCACACGCGCTCGGGCACGTCCAGGACGATCGCCACGGCGAGCACGTGATGCCGCCGGGCCAGCGCGATCAGCGGGCGGCGGGCCTCGGGCTGCACGTTGGTGGCGTCGATGACCGTCAGCCGCCCGGCGGCCAGCCGCTTGCCGGCGATGAAGTGCAGCACGTCGAAGGCGTCCGGCGGTGGCGGCCTGGTCGTTCTCGTCGTCGCTGACCAGCGCCCGGCAGAAGTCCGAGGAGAGCACCTCGGTCGGCCGGAAGTGGCGGGCGGCGAACTGGACTTGCCCGAGCCGAGACGCCCCGACCAGGACGACCAGGCGACAGCTCGGGGATCTTGATGCAGGCTCATCGGGCTGAACACCGCCAGCTGGGTCGGGCGGCCAGCCGCGGGTCGTCGGCCGGCCCGATGCCCGACAGCCGCACCCGGTAGCCGTTGCCGGGCGGCCGACGGCCGCGGCCCAGGCGCGCGAACTGCGGCCCGCGTCCACTCGAACCGGTGGTCGCGGTGCCGCAGCGCGCCCGGCGGCCAGGCCGGGGAACAGCGCGTTGTACTCGGCGTTCGGCGTGGTCACCACCACCGTGCCCGGCCGGGCGCCAGCCGAACACGGCCCGCTCGAACGCCGCCAGCCGCGGCGGGTCGAGGTGCTCGATCACCTCGATCAGCCGCGGCGGCGTCGAAACCGCCCAGGCGGCGGTCGCGGTAGGTCAGCGAGCCGTGCAGCAGCTCGACCCGGTCGCGCTCGCGCGGCGTCATGCGCGTCCAGGTGCAGCCGCCGCGGCCGCGCTCGCAGCGCCCGGTGCGAGACGTCCAGCCCGACGACCTGCTCGAGACCGCGGCTCGCCGCAGCAGCGCGGCGAGCAGCCGGCCGGCGCCGCAGCCCAGGTCGAGCACGCGCGCGCGCGCCGGCGGCGCGTGAGCGCCGCCGTCACCGCCGCGCAGCCGCTGGTCGCGCAGCCCGAGCCGCGCGCTCCGGCGGCCTCCTCGGCAGCGTCGCTGCTCGGCGTCCGCCGGCGGTCCGGGTCGCCGCGCTCGTCCGCGCACCAGGCGGGCCAGCGCGTCGCCTGGTCAGCCGCCGGTCATGGCGCAGGTAGCGGCGGGCGATCAGCTCCCGGTCGGGGTGCGCGGCCAGCCAGCTCGCCGCCGCGCCGCAGCAGCTTGTCGACCTCGTCGTCGCCGACCCAGTAGTGCTTGTCGTCGTCGAGCACCGGCATCAGCACGTACAGGTGCGCCAGCAGGTCCCGCAGCCGGGCCGTCGCGGCCAGCGTCACCGCGAGGTAGGGGCTGTCGCCCCAGCGCGGGAACTCGGGGTCCAGCGGCAGGCCTCGGCGCGCGACCTGGTAGCCGAGCGGCTCGAACAGCCTGCGCAGCAGCGCCTCGCCGCCGCGGCAGGGCAGCACCGGCAGGCCGATCTCGCAGCGGCGATGGCCTGGTCGGCCAGCTCCGGCCGCTCCTTGCTGCGCCCGCTCAGCGCGGTGCCGAACAGCTCGGGTCAGCGCCACCGCCAGCAACGAGGACGCCGCATACGGGCGGTCGTTGACGTACGGCGCCAGCGGCGAACCGCCCGCCCCGGCCGCGCCGGCCGCGGACCAGCCCGACCGGGTCGACGTCGAGCAGCAGCGCCGCCGTGCACCGCTCGGCCGTGGCCTCCGGGTAGAACACGTGGGCCGTGCCGAACGCCAGCTCGACCGCGTGCAGCCGGCCGGGTTCTTGTGCAGCAGGTAGCCCAGGTCGGTGGCGGGCTGGTGCGTGGTGGTGATGGTCAGCAGCAACGGTTATCTCCGGTCCCCGGGACGGCGCGGGGGCTGGTGCCTGCGGGCTCCTGGCCGGCCGTCTGGCCGCCCAGGCTAGCCGACCCGGCCACGGTGGCCGAGACCTTTTTCCGCAGCGTGCCGCGGGATCTGGGCTGCGCCGCCCGCCGACCCCGGGCAGTAGCTGACCGGCCCCGGGTACGCGCAAGAGCGGCAGCTCCGCGCTGTTCCTGCTGATCGGGCTGGCCGCCATCAGTGCCAGAACCCGGCGAAGGTGAGCCGTTCCCGCCACGACCGGCGGCCTGCGTGGGCGGGAGTTCCGCCCATACGGTCACCCTGAGCTCATGACCCGCGGCCGCGAGCGGGTCTCCCTTCCCGCTCGCGGCCCGGATGCCAGATCCGGCCTGAGATGAATGCCGCGCACCCCCGCCGGAATGTAACTGTTAGCCTTAAAGCTCCGGAAACAGAATGCATGAGCGGGATTAACGCGGGCACGCAGCAGCAGGACCGGTAAAGGGCGGCTTTTGCTTCTCCTGAATACCGCGCAATTGTCCGGCTGCGGTATGCGCGCCGCCCGGGCGCAGCGCGCCGGAATCCGGCCCGGCCGGATAATGGCGGGCCGAGCCCGGCGTCCCGGCGGACCCGCTCCGACGGGAGCTTCATGGCCAGCATGATCACAAACTGGGCGGGCAACGTCACGTTCAGCACGCGGCGGCTGCACCGGCCCGGCTCCGCCGGGGAGCTGGGCCGCCTGGTGTCGCGCGGCCAGCAGGTCCGCGCGCTCGGCACCGGGCACTCCTTCAGTCCCGTCGCCGACACCACGGGCGACCTGGTATCGGTCGCCGGGCTGCCGCGGCTGGTCGAGACCGACACCGCGCGCGACACTGTGCAGATCAGCGCCGGACTGCGCTATGGCGAGGTAGCCGATGCGCTGCACGCCGCTGGCCGGGCGCTGCCCAACCTCGGATCGCTGCCGCATATCTCGGTCGCCGGCGCCTGCGCGACGGGGACGCACGGCTCCGGGATCGGCAACCCCACCCTGGCCAGCGCGGCCTGCGGGCTGGAGATGATCACGGCCGAGGGCGATCTGATCTCGCTGAGCAGGGACGACGCGGACTTCGCCGCCGCGGTAACCAGCCTCGGCGCGCTCGGGATCATCACCTCGCTGACGCTGCGCACGGTGCCCGCCTACGACATCCGCCAGTACGTCTACGACGGCATCGACCGGGAGCAGGCACTGGCTCACTTCGAGGAGATCCTCGCCGCCGCCTACAGCGTGAGCATGTTCCTCACCTGGCGCGGCCCGGTCATCGACCAGACCTGGCTGAAGCAGCGCGCGGAGCAGCCGCCGCCCGCCGCGCGCTGGCTGGGCGGGTCGCTCGCGCCCGGCGGCCGCCATCCGGTCCCCGGCGCCCCCGCCGCCCACTGCACCGCGCAGCTCGGCCGCCGCGGACCGTGGCACGAGCGGCTGCCCCATTTCCGGGCGGATTTCGCCCCGAGCACCGGAGCCGAGCTGCAGTCGGAATACCTGGTGCCGCGGGCACGGGGAGCCGAGGCGCTGGCGGCCCTGGGCGAAATCGGCGACCGCCTCGCGCCGGTCGTCCAGACGACCGAGATACGTGCTGTCGCGGCCGACGGCCTGTGGCTGAGCCCGGCCTTTCAGCGGGACTGCGCGGCCTTTCATTTCACCTGGGTGCCGGATTATGCGGCGGTCCGGCCGGTGCTGGCCGAAGTGGAGGCCGCGCTTGGCCCGCTGGCGGCCCGGCCGCACTGGGGAAAGCTGTTCGCCATGAGCCCGCAGGCCGTTCGCGGGCAGTTTCCCCGCGCCGATGATTTCCGGCGGCTCATGGCACATTATGACCCCGGGGGCAAATTCCGGAACGCATTCCTGGACCGTTACCTGCCGGGCTAGCGGCCGCCAGGCCCCGGCGCGGGACGCTGGCGCTATAGTTCGGCGGTACGCCCGGATAGCTCGGCGGTACCCCGCAGGGTGGCGCGAACGGGATGCGGGCGCGGCTGGCGGCCGCCGCTCCGATGTCGGCCCGGATGGCTGACAACCGGGATCACATAACTAGCCGCGATCACAACTCGCGGGCGGCCGGCACCCGGCACGCGCAAGGGCAGGAAGGCACAGCATGCGTCGGTATCTTCTGGCGGCGTTGTGGCCCGCCGGCATGGCAGCCATCGGTGCGGCCACGGTCGTTGCGGCTCGCCGCGCCGCGGCCGGGTCCAGCCCGCCGGCGCAGCCGACGACCGCCGATGGCCCCGGCAACCAGGCCACCGGAACGGCGGCCGGCTTCGGGACGGCCGGAGCCCGTGACGCCGGGAGCGTCCTGGGCAGCCCGGTCGGCGCCCGGGTCCTGCAGGGGTACCGGAAGGTCGCCGGCCCGGAGGGCGGCCTGCCGGCCGACCTGGCCCGGCTCGCCGCCATGAGCGCCGTGAGCGGGGTCGTGTCCTACGGCGTGATGACCCTGCTCGGGCCCACGGTGATCAACAACGGGCCGGCCATCGACGAGCCGATGTACCGCTGGGTCAACCGCCACCAGGTCCGGGTCTGGGCCGCGGTCATGGAGCGAGCGAACAAGATCGGCAACACCTGGACCACCTGGGGGGCGGCCTATACCGCGGCTGCCTGCCTGGCGGTGTCCTACCCCAGGAAGAAATGGCTGCCGCCGACCGCGCTCGGCGCCGCGATCGTGGTGGACCACTACGCCACGCTCGCGCTGCGGCGCACGTTCGGCCGGCCCGGGCCGCCCGGCAGCCCGGGCGGGACCTACCCGTCGGGCGGCACCGACCGGGTCATCCTGTTCTACGGCATGATCGCGCACATGCTCTGGCGCGAGTTCAGCGGCACCCCGCAGGGCCGCGTCTACGCGCTCGGCAGCATGGCCGCCCTGGCGTTCAACCAGGCGTACGCCCGCGAGTACTGCAGCAAGCACTGGTTCACCGACATCATCACCGGCCTGCTGTACGGCGGGATCCTGCTGGCGCCGTTCATGGCCGCCGTCCGGTGGATCGCGGGGCCGCCGGTCGCCGGTGACGGGCTGCCGCCCGGCCGGGGCGCTGGCGATTCCGGGTCTGCCGGCGCACAATGAGATTGCGCGTTAGCAGATCGGCCGACCAGGCTCGGCCAACCGCTGGCTGCGGAAGAAGATGATCGTGATGAGCACTGTTCAGCAGTTTGCGGATACCGGCCGCGCCATCTCCAATCTGGACCGCTGCACCCTGTGCGGCCGGCCGCGGTCGGTGCATGGCATCGACTGGACCTGCTCGCCGGGCCGCCCGGTCAGCGGCGCGCGCACCACCGTGCTCGCCGTCATCGGCGGCCTCCTCACCCTCGCGGCCATCGCGGCGATGACGGTTACCAGCCGCACCGAGACGTCCGTGGGCACGCTGGCCGCCACGGGCTTGCTGACGGGCGTGACGCTGCTGGTGTGCGGCCTGATCATCGCGGGCCGGCGTCACTAGCCCGGTCCCGGGCCCGGCCCGCTGGCTATCCGACCACGAGCGAGGCCCGGTCCCGGCCTGCCCGCACGGAGGCGACCGCAGGGCGGCTGACCCCTGGATGCCAGGCCGCCAGCTCGAAGGTGCTGGTGAAGCTCAGCTCGGCAATGAGGGTGTCGCCGCCGGACGGCCAGCCGAAGCCGGCCAGGGCGTCGCTGCTGGCCCAGGTACCGGGTACCCTGGCCAGCCGGCCGGACGCGGCTGAGGCCACCTCAAGCTGCATCGCCAGCGCGCCGTCGTCACCGCCGCTGCGCAGGCTCACCTGCAGCGCGAGATAGCGGCCGTCAGGGCTGAACGCGCCACCCGCCGCCGAACTGCCCGGCGGCAGCGTGACGACGGTGACCCGGCCGCTGGCCAGGTGCAGCACGGCCACCCGGCAGCGCGGCGCGCAGCGCCGGGCCCAGGCGACCTCGCCGGCGCTCGCGGCGATCAGCCCGGTAAGCTCGCGGCCGGACTGCGGCACCGCGTTCCACAGCAGCTCAGGGGCCCCGCCCAGCCCGGTCACCGGCGACAGGACCAGTCCGCGGTCGGTGCCGCGGTCGATCAGGTACCCGCGCGGGAGCCTGACCGCAGGCGTCAGCACGGCGCCTGCGGCGGTGACCTCCGTGGCCTGCCCGGCGGCCGTGGCGGCGGCCGAGCCAGCCGGGAAACTGGTCAGCCAGAGCGTGCCGGGGGTCGCGGCGGGTGCGACATAACTGGCGGTCCCCGCCTGCGTCGCCGACCGGCCGTGGTCGGCGAGGAAGTACACCGCGCGCGGCGGGACAGCGCACGAGCGGCAGCCCGGCAAGCCCGTCCCGGCCGCCTGGATCGCCCAGCCGCCGCCGGCGCGGGTGAACTGGTAGCCTTCCCTGGCCGCCGGCAGGCCGCCGACCTGTTCCGCGCGCGACCCGGCCGGATAGAACCAGCCGGGTCGCGCGCCCGCCGTCGGCAGCCGGAAGCCGCGCGGCCACGGTGCTGTCGGCCCGGGAACCCCGTCGGGGATGGCCGGCAGCACCCCCGGGGCAGAAGCGGGCGGATCGGCCTGCGCCGGGGACCTTGCGGCGGCCGGCTGACGCACCGGCCCGGCCCGGTGGCCAGGATGGTAGCGGGCCAGCAGGACACCCAGCACGGCCAGCGCGAGGACGATGACCGCCAGCCGACGCGAACGTGAGCCCAGCAGCAGGCCGCCGCCCTGGCTGAGGATGTCCGGCATGTCACCGCCACGTTGTCCCTGTGGCCCTGACGATACGCCGCCCCGTCCGGGCGGTCCGCGGCGCGCCCGGCCCAGCCTTACCCGCGCCGCCGCGCATGCGGGTGGCGGGCGGGCGCCGGCGGCAGCGCGGTGCAGCCCGCGCAGGCAGTGATCACCGCTGATCTCACGCTGCTCGCGCGTGGTCAGCTGAACGCGGAGATGCCGGTGAGGTCGCGGCCGACGATGAGGGCCTGGATGCTGTCGGTTCCCTCGTAGGTGTGCACGACCTCCATGTCGGTGAGGTGCCGGGCGACGTGGTGCTCGAGGAGAAGCCCGTTGCCGCCGAGGATGTCGCGGGCGTCCAGGCAGACCTGGCGGCCCTTCTGAGCATGGTTCATCTTGGCCAGGGAGGCCATCGGCCCGGTGAACTGGCCCTGCTCCTGCAGTTGCGCCATCCGGAAGCAGTACAGCTGCATCGAGGTGATCTCGGCGAGCATGGTCGCGAGCTTGTACTGGACCAGCTGGAAGCTCGCGATCGGCTTGCCGAACTGCACCCGGTCCTTGGCGTAGGCCAGCGCGACCTCGTACGCGGCGATGGCGTGCCCCAGTGATTCCCAGGCCGCGCCGCCGCGGGTGGCGGTGAGGACCCGGGTGGCATCGCGGAAGGACCGTGCTTCTTCCAGCCGGTTCTCCAGCGGGACTCGGACGTCGTGCAGGACGACATCGGGCTGCCACACTGCCCGCTTGCCGATCTTGCCGGTGATCAGCTCGGTGCGGTAGCCGTCGGGGTAGGCGCCGGCCGCGTCTTTCTCCACTACGAACGCCTTGACCTGGTCGTCGGCCACGTCGCGGGCCCAGACGACCACGACGTCGGCGAAGCTGGCGTTGCCGATCCAGCGCTTGGCGCCGTTGAGTACCCAGCTGCCGCCGGCACGGCGGGCACTGGTCTCGAGCCGGACCGAATCCGATCCGTGCTCAGGCTCGGTGAGCGCGAACGCGCCGATCAGCCGCAGCGCGGCCATGCCGGGGAGCCAGCGCTGCTTCTGCTCCTCGCTGCCCAGCAGCGCGATCGAGCCCATCGTGAGCCCGGACTGCACACCGGCGAACGTGTTGATACTGCCATCTCCGCGGGACAGTTCGAGGGCGACCAGGCCGGCTGCGAGCCTGCTCAGCCCCGGGCATCCGTACTCCCCGATGGTGGTGCCGATGACGCCCAGCTCAGCGATCTTGGGCACCAGCGCGAACGGGAACTCCCCGGCCTCCCAGTAACCGTTGATCACCGGCAGCAGGTCGCGGTCTACGAAGGCGCGCACCCGGTCGCGGATCTGGCGGTCATCGTCGGTGAGGAGGTCATCGAGCAGGTAGTAGTCGGTATCCCGGACGTCGGTGACGGTCATGGCGTGATCGCCCCTTTCACGGTTCTACTGGCTTGGCGGCACGTCAGGAATAACGCCGTGCTGGCCAAGAGCGCTTCTGAGCGGCATTCGTCATGCTTCGCGGCCGTGCCTGTGCAGCGAACCGCCCAGGCACGCCAGTGTGGCCCGCGGAACCGTCGCCGGGCACCGGCACCGGCACCGGCTCACCCGCCGTGAGGGCCTGCCGGGAGGCAGAGCCGGGCAGGCATAGCGGTGCTGGCGCTTTCCTATAACGAGTCCGGGCGCGCGGTCCCAGCCGAGGACGGCCATTACGGTCCGCAGCGGAACCGGCACCCCGTGCAGCACCACGGGCGTGCTCGCCCCGGTCAGCCGGACGATGGCCCGCAGTCCGGGCAGGTCACAGAATCTCACTCCGGACAGATCGACGTGCACCCCGGAACTGCCGCAGGCAAGGTTGCCCAGCGCCTCAAGCAGGGCGGGATACGTGATGTCGTCGATGTCGCCGCCCACAGCCAGGCCCCGCGGGTAGCTCATCGGCGCCATGCGCAAGGCTCCGCGGTACTGCCATAGCCCTAGTCCTCGGTCTGGCACATGAAGCCGCCCGCCTGCTTCAGCAGTCGGGCAAGGTCTCGGTCCAAGCGCTCATCGGCCACCGCTAAGTACAGTATGCGCTCACAAGTGCCAGCGGCGCTCTGTTCCGGCCCCGCATCCCAGGCCAGCTGGCCGGCGGCATCACTGATCTTGGCGCCAGTCAGGTCCGGGATCGGCGGCACGGCCCGTCGCTCACTGGGCTGAAGGAACTTGCCGGACTGCCGTGAGGTGGCCAGCGGGGCCGCCTTTGCCGCGCGGTCCTTAGCTGTCGCGGATGATGCTGGCGGTCCCGCCGATGACCTCGCCGGCCAGCCGGGTGAGAGGGTGGTTATGGTCGCGCGAGTAGCGGCGCAGTGTGAGGAATGCCTCGTCGGGAGTGATATGGAGCCGTTCGGCGAGTATCCCCTTGGCCTGCTCGATCATGACGCGGCTGTTCAGTGCCATCTGCAGCTGCCCGGCGACCACCTCCTGCTGGCGGACAGCGCGTTCTTGCAGGATTCCGATCGTGGCCACATCGACCAGTGCCCGGGCCGCCCGCGCGACCGCCGGGTCCAGGCCGTTCGGGGTGCTGCGGAATAGGTTCAGCGTGCCGATGATCTGATCGCGCAGCCGCATCGGGATGGCGTGTACTCCGCCGAAGCCCATCTCCTGCGCGGCGGCGGCGAATCGCGGCCACCGCGCCCGGGCCGCGCGGATGTCACCGACGACGACGGCCTGCCCGGTGCGGTAGCAGTCCAGGCACGGACCCTCGTTGTTCTGGATCTGGAACAGCTCGGCGACCCTGGCCTGTTCGGTCGACGCCGCCACGAGCCGCAGAGCACCACCGCTGTCGGCGAGCAGCAGGCCCGCCGCGTCCACTCCCAGCAGCTCAACGCACCGCTCGGTAAGCGTGTGCAGGAATTCCATCAGGTCAAAGTCGGCCACCAGTGTGTCCGCCAGTTCGACGAACGCCTGCGCCAGCCGCTCGTCAACCGTTGCTGCCATACCTGTCACAGTAGTCCTCGCCATCCCCCCGAGCCCCGCGGCCAGGACGTGGCCGGCGCCTTGATCATGCTTGCGGCTCGGGCTCGTGGTCCAAGCGCAGTTTACGGCTCACCACATCGTCGGCGATATCGCCCAGCGCGGCGCTGCTGGCGTAGGCATAGGCCCGTAGCCGCACGAACGCCTCCTCAAGGCTCACGTCCAGCTGCACCGAGATCATCCCGGTCGCCTGGTGCACTTCGGCGCGGCGTCCGGACAGGCCATCGAGTGGCCGGTATTCCGGTGCCCCGCTGATGCCGGCGGCGGCATCCAGCACCATCTGCAAGGCGATATCAGCGAACACCAGCACATCGGCCAGTTCATCCGGCATCAGCGGACCAGGGAGCGCACGGTAGAGCGAGAGCACTCCCGACCGGATGGCCCCGGCCTGCAGCGGAAGCACGAACATCGCCCGCGCGCCAGCCGACACCGCCGTCGGCGCGAAAGCCGGCCACCGCGCGACGACCGATTGCAGATCAGGGATGAGCATCGGCGACCCGAACGCGAAATCCTCAGCGGCCGGCCCTTCACCCATCATGAACTGCAGCTCCTCCAGCCGGGCACTAAGCTCGTCAGAGGCGGACAGCGGCTCGCGCGCCATCAGGCCGCCCGTCGCCGTCACGGCCGCCCCGTCGACGCCAAGCCAGCGGACTGCAGCCCGGCACAGCGCCGCGAGCGACACCGGCCCGTCACCGTCATGCGCAGCGGCGATTCGCGCCCAGGCCCTGCCCGTCCGCTCGGCTGCCACCTCGCTATCCTCCCGGCTCCCTCACCTCATTTCGTCGTCATGATGACCTGCCGTCCAGGTCGGCCGGCCCGTCGCTGCAGCTCGCCTCTGCCCCGACCGTGAACTGCTTCCCAGCCGCATGACCGGCTCCTCACGCTCATCAGGCCGTCGCGAGGAGGGCCGGATAAGCGGCGGCCGGCCCGCTTGCCCCGTGCCGCTCCGCGCTACTCGCGGCCGCCACGTAGTCATAGAGCCCGAACAGCTCGAGGAGCCCGGTGACGGTCAGGAACCGTAGCACCTGTCCCTGCGGCGCAGCCAGCAGAAGATCACCGCCGGCTTCCCGCGCGTGCTTGCGCACAAGCACCAGGGCCGCCAGACCGCTGGAGTCGATGAACTCCAGGCCTGCGAGGTCAACGACGACCAGACCTGCGAGTGCTGCGATGGCAGACAGCTCGCCTGCGGCACCTGCGGCACCGGTGACGTCTAGCTCTCCGCGCATGATCACGACGATCTGGCCGTCGCTGCTGCGGGTACTCGCATCCATGCTGAACATCGGGCACGCCTTCCTGCTCGGCAGCAAGGCGTGGTCTTGACCCAGCGGCTCATTCGCCGACTTCCAGGTCACCCACACTACGCCTAGCGCCCGCTGCTGTCTTTCCGGGGAATGCCCGGCCAGCCAGCTCAGGAGTAAAATGTGTACTACCGAGAACTTCCCGTACGTCGGCATCCGCGTCGGCGCCGCCCTGGGCGCTTGACGACACCGGTCCGAGGCTGGACCGGGAAGGCTGCTACATGGCACCGGCCAGTATCGACCAGAGAGCATATGTTCCCCCGGCGCACCCGATGGCTGAGGCGCGGCTCAGCCTGGGCCCGGCACCGGTGTGGCCGGGCAGCATCAGCGGGGCGTGGTGGCCGCGCTCCCGAGACGCGCCGCCGAGCTGCCGGGCATGCTTAAGGCGATGACGCCAGCGGCCGGGCACGTGAGCAGGGTGGCAGTGCAGGCGGCCGCCTTCGGCAACATTCCGCACCGGGTCACTGTCGGCGGCCGTAAGGTACCGGTGGCCTGGTTCAGGTCAATGAACAGGCTCACTGTCAGCCTGACGATGGCCGGCCGTGACGATCTCGTCCTGCTGGTGGTTCCGCCGCAGGCCAGCGCGGCGAGCGCGGACCGGGCGCTGAAGGCGGCAGCAGCCGGCACCGGAGACGCTAAGGTCATGCTGGCCGCGGCCGGCGCCTAGGACGGCAGCCCGGCTACCAGACCCATTCCTGCGGCTGGTCACGGCACGATCGTCCGGGCCGGCGCTCGCCGGCCGTCGCACGCCCAATGCCATCCTGGAATGCCTGACCCAGCATCCCCGGGGAGCCGCGCCGCTGCCGCTGCCAGCGCACGATCCCCAGCGCCTACCGGAGGGAAAGCGATACTCATGACCGACCAGGAGCAGGCCGGGGACGCCTCGTCTCGCCACCAGTCCCCAGATCCACTGCCCGTCATCCCATCCGACGAAGCCGGGCGGCCCGAGGGCCTGGCGTTCGACGTGGAACCCGGTGCCGACCTGACGGGCGTCCCCACCGGGGACCAGGCTCCCGCTCATCCGGGCGCCGCTCGCACCGAGGAAACGGTCACCGAATCAGGCGAGGGCGTCGGCCTGGCCGTTCCCCGGAATCAGGACACGGCGGACGACCAGTAGCGCAACAGCTGCGCGCAGATGCGGGCGGCCTGGGCGCGAGATGCCTCACGCCGGCAGTGCGCCGGCGACGAGGGCGGACAGACGCTGGGCGAGGCCTCCGCCAGGGTCGAGGCGAGCTGCCCGGGCCCGGATGAGCCCGCGGCCGGCGACGTGAATGCGGCGGCCGATGCCGACCGAGACCCGCTGGCAGAGAACGTCGTAGCGGGCCTGCTCGATGCGGTCGAGTATTTCGCCGTACAGGATGAAAGCCGTGCGAAGACAGTCCCTGGATGTGACGTCGACCAGCGGGATGCCGTCGGACGCTGAGGCGTACAAGCTTCGCGCTCGCTGAGTTTCGAACGCGATGAGATCGCGGATGGCGCCAGTCGTGGTACCGGCTGCCCTGGCCGCATGCAGGTCGCCCGATGCGACGCTGAACCGGCGCAGCGACTGCTGGGGAAGGTAAATACGGCCGCGGTCGAGATCCTCGCCGATGTCGCGCAGGAAGTTGGTGAGCTGGAACGCCAGCCCGAGGTCGACTGCGGCTGCCCGCAGCCGCGCGGAATCGGCTGCCGGTGATGCCTGGCCGAGGATCGGCAGCATTTGCAGCCCGATGACGGCGGCCGAACCCCACATGTAGGCGCGGAGATCATCGAATGTCTCATAGCTGGTGACCGTGAGATCCATCCGCATGGACGCGAGAAAATCGGCGAAATACTCGACCGGAATCTGCCATCGGTCGATGGTGTGGATCACCGCCTGGCAGATGAGATCATCCGATTCACCGCGATTCAGGCCGGCCAGGAACTGGTCTGCCCAGCGGTTGAACCGGTGCGCCCTGCCGCGCGGGGTAATGGCCGGGTCGATGTCGTCGATGATGTCGTCGGCGAAGCGGGCAAAACCATAGAGGGCATGGACGTAGGGTCGCCTGGCGGGCGGCAGCAGCAGCGTGGCGAGATAGTAGGTCTTGCCGTGCCGGGCGTTGAGATGGCGAGCCCGGGCGTAGCCGGCCTGCAGGGCGGGGTCGGTGATCCCGGCGGCGTCCATCTCCCGCCGTGACCGTGCGCTGATCCGGGGCGTGCCTGACAGGCCATCGGCCCGGTCCCGCGGCGGCGGGCCGGGCGGCCGCTCGCGGTTCTCAGTCATTGCCGGTAATCCGGGCGGCAGCGAGTTTCCCGGACAGCAGGACCATCGGCACGCCGACGCCGGGCTGGGCGTTCGACCCGCAAAAGACCAGGTTGTCGATGCCGCGGTCCAGCGTGGGAAACCGGAACGGTCCTGACTGGGCGAGGGTATGAGCCGCGGCGAAGGGGGCACCCGCGGCCAGGCCCTGGTCCTGCCAGTCCTGCGGGGTGACGATAGCCTGCACGTCAATGGCATCGGCGAACCCGGTCAGGCCGCGCCTTTGCAGGGTGTCCACGACATGATCCCGGTAGTCATCGGCGATACGAGACCAGTCCAGGGCCGCCCGGGTGTTGGGCGTCGGGAACAGGACGTAATAGCTATCGCGGCCTGCCGGGGCCAGCGAAGGGTCGGTTCGGCTAGGGTTGCTGACCAGGAACGAGGGGTCGCTCATGACCTGGCCGCGGTCGATGATCTCGCGGAAGGTCTCCTTCCAGGCCGCACCGAAGAAGATGCTGTGATGCGCCAGCCCGGGATAGTGAGCCCGGGAGCCGACATGCAGCAGCACGCACGATGGTGAGTAGGTAAGCCGGCGCAGCCGGCGCGGTGTATACCGGGCCGGGAGGAGCTGCTCGTAGGCGGTCGGCAGGTCAGCATTGATCACGACTACGTCCGCGGCGAGGCGCTCGCCGTCCGCGGTATGCACCGCTTGCGCCCTGTCATTCGAGACCTCGACCCGGACGGCCCGGGTGCCATAGCGGAACAGCACGCCATGATCGGCGGCGGCGGCGGCCATGGCCTGGGCGACCGCGTGCATGCCGCCGCGCGGAAAGTAGACGCCAGCGACGGTGTCCATGTAGGCGATGACCGCGTAGATCGCCAAGGCGTCCTGAGGGGCCAGTCCGGCGTACATGGCCTGGAAGGAGAAGATGCGGCGCAGCCGGTCGTCGTGGACGTACTGGCCGATCTTGGGGGCCAGCCGCCGGAGACCGCCGAGCGCGGCGATCTTCGCCCCGGCGGTGCCGAGCAGCTGGGCCGGCGAGTCGAGGTTGCGGTCGATGAATCTCCCCATCTCCAGGTCGTACAGGCGCCGCAGGAACCGCACCAGGTCCCGGTAGCCCCGTGCGTCACGTGCCGAGACGACCTCGGCGATCTCCTGCTCCATCCGCCCGGGGTCGGTGTGCACGTCGATCCGGGAGCCGTCGGCGAAGTTGGCCCGGTAGGCCGGCGACAGCGGAACAAGCGTGAGCCGGTTTTCCAGGGACTCCCCGACCGACGCCAGGGCGTCGGCAATGAGCTCGGGCATCGTCAGCACCGTGGGCCCGGTATCAAATCGATACCCGCCGCAGCGCAGCAGCCCGGCCCGGCCGCCGGGCACGTCGGCCTGCTCAATGACGGTGACCCGCCGGCCCCGGCCAGCCGCAGCGCGGCGGCCAGGCCGCCGAGACCCGCGCCGATGATGATTACCTCATCGGTGCGGCCCGGAACGCGGCGCAATCGTGACGGCATTTACTGTTCTCCCATTCCAGCCGGGGCCGGCCAGCTTCTCGCCGCACTCGATCGCGGCAGGCAGCCAGCGGCGAGCTCGCTGCTCTTGGCGGGTCTTCGGTTGCCGTGCGGATGCAGGAGCAGCCAGATCCCTACGGTCCCCAGCCATATCGAGGTCAGCAGGACCCGGGCTCGCTCTGCGAGGCCGATGTCAGCGCCGGTCATCAGCAGCGCGACATCCAGAAGGCCAGCCGAGGCGATGCAGGTTCCGGTCACAATGCTGATCCGCGCCAGCACGGGGGCCTGGCCGACCATGACGCTGCCCAGCAGGACGGCGGCGGCGGCTGCGCCCAGCAGCCCGAGCACGCCGGAGTCGGCGTGCAGGTCGCCGAGCTGAGCCAGCAGGGCCCTCGGTGCCTGAATGCTGACATCGCACGGCCGGCTCGCCGTGGCGGTGCACCGCATGGCCGTGGCGCCGTCGGCGGCCGAGGCCAGGCCGGCCACCAGGAACGAGCCGGTGCCGACCAGAACCCGGCGGCCGGCACTGGTGCCGCCCCGCAGAGTGCGCCAGAGAACCACGGCCGCGAGCACCATGGCCACGCCGCTGATGACGTCGGATGACCGGTACAGCCAGCTCCACGGCTGCCCGGGCAGCTCCAGCTGGCTGATGAAGGCGTGATCCGCCGGGAACCGCGGGTGGGTCCACCGCTCCAGCAGGAACGCGCTGTAAGTGGCGGCGGCGAGGAACGCGCAGGCGGCGCCGGCCCGGGCCGGGCCGCGCCCGGCCTGGCCGGCGGTGGCATCATCGCTCATTTGGCGGTCTCCCCGGGCAATGCCGCGCCGACTGGCGAGCCTGCGGTGAGCCGGGCCCAGGACGCGAGGGTCAGCAGGATGAGCGCGAAGCCGAACGCGAGATCCTCCACCGGGGCGAACGCGATCCGTATCCCGATGATGGCGTGCGGGTTGTAACGGACGATCGAGAATCCGGTCAGCACGCCGTTCAGCAGCAACTGGAAGAACAGCAGGACCAGGTAGGTACGCCAGAACAGTGACGTGCGCAGCAGCCTCGTCCGCAGCAGGAACAGGTCGGTTGCCACGGCCAGGAGAACCGCCAGGCAGGCAAGGACGGTGTAGCTCACCGGGCCGTCCCGCGGGCAGTGCGCTGACTGGCGCGGTTGCCGGCGGCCCGCAGCTGGTGCTGCCCGATGGCCTCGAAGGTCAGGATCGCCGCGAGCGGGATGACGAGGAAGAACAGCGCTTCCTCCAGCGGCAGCCGGCCGGGAAGCAGGATGCCGGTCATCCGCCGCAGGTCGTACCACCACTGGCCCCGGCTGATCGCATACAGGTCCCAGCTAACGAAGATGACGAAGCCCGGGAGGATCGCGAGCAGCAGGGTCGCCGGGCGGGCGAGCGCCCGGGCGGCGTAGACGAAGTCCAGCGGGACGGTGCAGCACAGGCAGGCCAGCAGCAGGCCAAGGTAGCTCAGGTGCGCCATGGGGATCAGCTCTCTCGCTCTAGATGCAGCGGCCCGGCCGGCGCCAGGGTGATGCCCGCGCGGGGGCGCGGATCTGCCGATACCACCCGGAGCCGGCTGGAGGCGAACGCGTCGAGCACGGTGGCCAGGATGAGGCGGGCCAGGGCGCTGCCGAGGCAGGTCCGCTCGCCGGCGGCGAAGGGGATATAGGCCCAGGCGGGCAGCGGTTCGTCAAACCGCTCGGGCCGGAACGCCAGCGGGCCGGCCCACAGGCCCGGGTCACGGTGGGTCAGGTACGGGCTGTACATGACCAGGGTTCCGCGCGGGATGCGGACGGATCCGAAACTGGTGTCCCGCGAGCACCTGCGGCTGCCGAGCCACCCGGCCGGGTAGAGCCGCAGAACCTCCTTGATCACGGCGTGCCGCATGTCCGGGTGCCGCAGCCGCGGCTCGGCGGCTGAGTGATAGAGCAGCCAGGCCAGGGTGTGGGCGGTGGTGTCGTAGGCGGCGCTGAGCGCGACCCGGGCCTCGTCCACACCGGCGGACAGGCCGGCGAAAGCGGCCGCGAGGCTGCCCGGCGCAGAGGCCGACAGTGCCTGGGTCAGCGCCCGGTTCATCTGGCGGAACAGCACCGGCCGCCGCAGGAAGGGCCACGGCAGCGGCCGGTCCAGCGGGGCGAGGAATGCCTGCAGCAGGCCGACGGAGAGCTGATCACCGAAGAATGTCGCGGACAGGATGTCGCGCACCAGCGCGGCTGACCAGGTGACGGCGTCGAAGCGCCCGGCTGGCAGCCGGGCCAGGGCGGCGTCGAGGATGCGCGGTCGCAGAGCAGCCACCGGGCGCCGCGCGAAGGAGGGGTTCAGGGCGCTGCGCCGGTCCCGGTGCGCCGGCTCATCGGTCTGCACTACCCCGGCGGCCAGGTACGGTGACAAGCCGCTCATGCTGCCCTTGCTGCGGAACGTCGTCAGGTCGCCCAGCACGAACCGGTTCCACCCCGGGGAGTAGCCCACTATGGCGCGGCGCCACAGGCGCAGCCCGAAGACCGGCCCCAGGGCAGCGCCCTCCTCCAGCAGCGGGAGCGGAGCTTGCCCCCACCGGCCCAGGTGGCCCACCACCGGCTGCGTTCGGGGTTCGGGCGCCCTCATGAGTAGCCGCGGCCTTTCCAGTGCTGCTCGCGCCGCATGGCCTGCCCGGCGACGGGCAGGAAGGCCACCGGGCACAGCGGCGTCAGGACTGCCTGCCAGCCTGAGCGCGGATCGGTCTTGAGTGCCACGATCAGCCGCTCGAGAATCCCGAGACCGAGGGGCAGCAGCCAGCGGCGTTCCCGGCGCGCCCGCCACAGCGGCCAGGAGTAGACGGCGAGATGCCAGGCCGCCACCGCAGCCAGCCGTGACCGGGACCCGCCCATGACCGGGAGCAGGCCGCGGCCCAGGCCGGCCACCACGGCCCGGTAGCCGTCATACATCCGGGTCTGGACCAGTTCGCCGCCTATCGCCAGGCCCAGCTGGTGGCCAGCGCGGCGGCTGGCTCGGGCCATGGCGACGTCCTCGACTATCTCTGCGCGCACGGCGGCGAATCCGCCGAGCTGCTGGTAGGCCTGGCGGGTGAAGGCCAGCAGCGACCCGTTCGCGGTAGCCGCGGCTGGGATGGGCGCGGACAGCAGCGGGAACGGCAGGAAGCACAGGAGCACATCGTCGATCAGCGGAATGATCAGCTGCTCGGCCACGCTGCCGGTTAGCTGGCGGGGGAACACGGAGAACACGTCGGCGTGCTGCCGCCCCATCTCCCCGAGCACGGCCGGGATCGCGGCCGGGCGGAGCAAGACGTCCGCGTCGCAGTACAGCAGGATCGAGCCGGTGGCGGCAGCCGCCAGCTGAGCGCAGGCCCAGGTCTTGCCGACCCAGCCGGCCGGGACGCGCGAGCCGGCGATGAGCCGTGCGTGCGGGTGCCCGGCGATCAGGGAACGGGCGACGTCCGCGGAACCGTCCGACGACTCGTCGTCGAGAATCAGCAGCTCGGTAATCCCGGCCTGGGACAGCATCGGCGGCAGCGAGCGCGGCAGCATGTCAGCCTCGTCCCGCATTGGGACGAGCAAGGACACCGTCTGCGCCGCCAGGTCGCGGACCGGTGCCAGGTCGCGGACCGGTGCGCTGGCCGCCGCACCGGGCGCGGCCAGCACCGGGAACCGGGCGACGTTCAGCAGCAGGGTGGCCAGCTTGACCAGCAGGAATCCGAGGACGGCCTTGAAGAGCATGCTCAGCACCCCCGCCTGACCGACCAGGCGCTGATGCGCTCATCCCAGCTGACGCGACCGGCGACGACGCGGCGGAACCCGGGCACCGGCTGCCGCGGGTCAGCGGCAGCCAGGTCACGATCCAGCTGGCTCAGCCGGGAGCCCAGAGCCTCGGCCAGCGCATGCGGGTCGCACGGGGCCCCTAGGTCCACCAGGGCCTCGGGGTGCTGATGTCCCCGCATGGCCAGCCGGATCGCGACGGGCATGACGGGAGCAGGTGCCTGGCGGGCAAACCAGGCGGCGCCGGGGGCGAGCGGGCCGAGCGGGCCGAGCGGGCGCAGCCGCGCTTCCGGGAAGATGATGAGGATGCGGCCGCCGCGCAGGGCTTCCAGCGCCTGACGTGGCCGCTGAGCGGAAATCACGCCCATGGACCGGAGAAACCTGTACTGGGCGAGGTTGCCGGCGTCCATGAGCAGTGACGCCGCCCGCTGGTGGCGCGAGAGGACCGCCGCGGTGACGAAGCCGTCCCACCAGCTGTGGTGGTTGGCCGCCCAGATCGCTGGCGACGGCACGAGATCTCCGCGGACCCATACGCCGCGCAGCCCGCGCCGGACGAGCTGATCCAGGCCGGCCGCGAGGGCGCGGGAGCGAACAGGAGATACTGGGCGGCTGCCCATCAGGCCGCTCCCGCCGCGACAAGCTCGGCCCATTGCGGGTCTGCCTTGCCGAGCAGCTGCGTGCGCGCATAGCGCAGGGGCCATTCCGCGAGGCCTTCGAGGGCAGAGTCCGATCCAGCCACGGTCAGCAGGGCCGCCTTCGCCGCGTGAGCATGCTCAAGCGCAACGGCCACGCTCGGCCGGATGGCCGCTGCCGAGCGCAAGCAGGGCAGCGCCCGGCTGCGGTCAGCCGGGCTCGCGTCCGGGCTAAGTGAACTGCGCAGCTCAGGGTAGGCACGCAGCGCGAACGCCGCGGGCAGCGTCATGGTCCCGGCGGCGAAATCGGCGCCCACCGGCTTTCCCAGCAGCGCCGGGCTGGACACGACGTCGAGCACGTCGTCTACTAGCTGCAGGCTGATGCCGAACTGCAGGCCGAACTCCGCGACCGCCGGCGCCGGGTCCTGTCCGCCGGAGAGGGCTCCAAGCAGGCACGCGGCCCGGGTCAGAGCCCCGGTCTTGCCTGCGGCGACGTCGACGAGCTGCGGGATGGTCGCCGCGGGGTCGTACCGCAGCCGGTCTTGCAGGGATTCACCGCGGCACAAGTCGGCTAGCGTCCTGGCGAGCACCATTGCGGCGCCCTTGCTGACGCCGGACGCCAGCAGCGATGCGGCCGCGATCAGCAGGTCTCCGCTCACCACGGCCGCGGGGACGCCTTCCGCGGCGCTGATGGTGACCACGCCTCGCCGCACCTGCGCCCCGTCGATGAGATCGTCGTGCACGAGCGTGGCGCAGTGCAGCAGCTCAACGGCGGCGGCCAGCGTCAGGGCATCCCTTCCGTGCGAGGGTGCCAGCAGGGCCGCGGTCGTCATCGTCAGGGCCGGCCGCAGCCTCTTACCGCCCGCTGCGACGACGCGCTGGACCGGGGCGGCGAGCGGCCCGGCCAGGGCGGTCACCGTGTCGCGCATCAGGTCGTCGAGCGCGCTGCCCACGGCCGTGCTCAGGCTCCACGGGTCGCGCGCCTGTCCAGGAAGGCCGGCGGTCAGCCAGGACCGGGGGCGCTGCTTGCTGAGAGACATGGCTGAGGTTCAGCGGGTCTCGTCGATCTTGATGGCATTGCCGAGGGCCATGAAGGTCGGCGCCCACAGGCCGACATAAATGCCCCACCGGTCAGCCTTCTCGGCCGGCGCGTCTTCCATCCGCCGAGACGCGGTCCACGCAGCGACGCTCGCCCCGATCGAGAGCAGTGATGCGAGGTAGGCGACATCGCTGGTGAGGCCGGCGCTGCGCAGCATTTTGATCATAACGGGCTGGATCCTTTACTCGGTGGCGCGGCTGTGACAAGCTGCCCGACAGCTACCCTGTCATCGCTATGACTAAACAGAGTTCATCATTTTGATGAAGTTAGAGGACTCGCAGCATATCCCCCGCCCTGAGCCGGCGGTGCTGTCGATCGGCGCGATCCCCGGGGCGGCCGGGAGTTCCCGTGTCCGGGCTCGCTGCGGGAAATCGCGGCTGAGGGTTCGGCAGGCCGTCCCGCCGCTCGCCTGCACGCGCCTGCACGACCGGCGGGCGGGCGGCTGGCCGGGGCCTAGGCTGCGACGAGCAGGATGCCGATCGCGGCGAGCCCGAGGCCGGTCCGCTGCACCCAGCGCAGCCTCTCGCCGAGCACCACCCGGGCCAGCAGCACGGTGACTGCGGGGTAGAGCGAGGCCAGCACGACGGCCAGGCCGAACATGCCGGTCCTGGTGGCCGCCACGTAGCAGATGTTCGCGACGACATCGATTGCGCCCGCGGCCGCCGCCGCCAGCAGCAGCCGGACGCTCGCGCCGCGCGGCAGCAGGCCGCGCCGCAGCACGGCCGCGGCGATCAGGACGACCGCCAGCTCGCCAATCCGTCCGGCCGCCACGGGCCAGAGCTCGCCGGACTGCCCGGCGTTGCGGATGAGCAGGAAGAACAGGCCGAACAAGGCGCCCGATACCGTGCCGTAGGCGATGGCCCGGCCACGCCCCGGCCGGCCAGGGCGGGACGCCGCGCTGGTGGCGCCACCCGAGCTGGCCAGCACAATCGCGACCAGGCAGAGCAGCGCGCCCGCGTAGACGCCGGGTCCGGGCCGCTCACCGCCGGCCAGCGCTACCGCGACCGGCAGGACCGTGGACACCAGCCCGGCTACCGGCGCGACCACGCTCATCGGCCCGGCCGCCAGCCCGACGTAGAAGATGATCAGGCCGAGGCCGCCGATCAGGCCGGCGCTGATCCCCCAGGCCAGGCCCGCCGGGCTGGCAGGGCCTGGTGACAACACTGCGGCGGCGAGCGCGACGATCACTCCGGCCGTATCGGCCAGCATGAGCACCGCCAGCACGGGCACCCTGCGGGTCGCCATGCCGCCGAGGAAGTCGCCGCTGCCGTAGAGCACGGCGGCGGCCAGCCCGAGGAAGATCACCATGACCTGCGCCTCCGATCGGCCCCGGCCACCTGCGCCAGCAGCCCTCCGTCTCATGATGACTAGTAAAACTAGTTTAGAAGTCACTTCGAGACCAGTCAAATGGTTTAGGCGGTCATGTCTGATAGGCTGCGGGGCATGACCATGCCGTCGTGGGTGCCAGGCGAGGAGATCAAGCCGGCCCCGATGCCGCTGCTGCTTGTGCAGTCGTTCGTCAATACCTGGGACGGTGACCACGGCTCTGACCTGCTGCTGGATCCCGCGGCCGCCCGCGGCTGGCTGGCCGAGACTGGCCTGTGGGCAGCTGACCGCGCGCCGGAGCCGGCCGAGCTGCACCTCGCCCGCGGCGTGCGCGAGGGCATCCGGGCAATGCTCGCGGCCAACAGCGGCGGCCCCCCGCCTGCCCCCCGCGAACTGCAGCCCCTGCAGGCCGTCGCGCAAGCCTCCCGCCCCTGCTTGCAGGTCGCGCCGGGCGGCCAGATCAGCCTCGGCCCGGAGCCTGCCGACCGGCCAGACGCGGGCCTGCTCGCCCTGCTGCTGGTGATCCGCGACGCGCAGCGTGAAGGCACCTGGCAGCGGCTCAAGGCCTGCGGCAACCCGGACTGCCGGTGGGCTTTCTACGACCGCTCCCATAGCCGGGCAGGCGCCTGGTGCGACATGGCCACCTGCGGCAACCGCATCAAGAACCGCAGGCTCAGGCAGCGGCAGCGATGACCGGCTGCCTACAGCACGATCATCGGAGGGCAGGGTCAGGCTGGCGCAGGTCACCCGAATCCGCCAGCTGACCGGGGATAGGCACGGCCCAGGCGGGTAGCCGGGGCGGCGCCTGAGGAGCAGCCAGAGGGCGGTGACTAGCGTTCGGCGCCGCGGCAACGTTACTGCCGATGTGACTAAGGACTGGGGTACGCAGCGTGGCACCTTCCGGCAGTGACCGTCCGGCCGGGGCGGCGGGCGAGCAGAAGCGCGTCATCTGGTCCGGCATCCTGGCCGGCATCGGCCTGGCCGCCTTTATCGACGAGACCGTATTTCACCAGCTGCTGCACTGGCACCACTTCTACGACAAGTCCACCCCGGCCGCCGGCCTGGTGTCCGACGGGCTCTTCCACGCCTTCGGGGTTCACCGCGATGGTCGTGGGTTTGTTCCTGCTGGCCGACTCGCTGCGCCGGGGCAGCTTCATTCCGAAACGATGGTGGGCCGCGCTGCTGCTGGGCTGGGGCGGCTTCCGGCTCTACGACGGCATCGTGCAGCACAAGCTCCTCAAGCTGCATCAGATCCGGTACCACGTGACCTTGTGGCCCTACGACCTGACCTGGAACGGCATCGCTGTCGTCATGATCATTACAGGAATCTTCCTCACCCGGGGCCGGGCGGGAGCGGCCACGTCCGGTATCTTCCGCACTGGTGACGGCGCGTCCCGCTGAGCCATGCTCGAGCTGATCCCCCTGGCCCTGACGCTGCTCACCCTCGCCGGGTACGGCGCGGCGCTGGCCCGGCTGCGCCGGCGTGGCGACCGGTGGCCGGCTAGCCGGACCGCTTGCCTGGTCGCTGGCTCACTGTGCGTGGCTGCTGCGGTCCTGCCGCCGATCACCAGTCACGACGGATCCTTTCCTGTCCATGTGGCCCAGCACCTGCTGCTGGGCATGACCGGCCCGGCGTTCCTGGCGTTGTCCGCGCCCGGCATCATCGCCCTTCGCACGCTGCCGCGCAGGCCGCGCCGTATCCTGCTGCGGCTCCTGCACAGCCGCCCGGCCGCAGTCCTGTCCGCGCCGGCCACGGCGGTCCTCCTGGCCTCCGGCGGTCTTTATGCCCTGTACCTGACCGGCCTGTACGGCGCCGCTGAACGCAACGATCTCGTCCACGCCGCCGTGCACCTGCACATGTTCCTGGCCGGCTGCCTGCTGAGCTGGGCCGTCATCGGCGTTGATCCCGTCCGGCGCCGTACCGGCCTGAAGATAAGGCTTGCCGCGCTGGTCATCAGCGCCGCAGGGCGCGACACCCTGGCTAAGCTCATGTACGCCCATGACCTGCCGGCCGGCGGCGGACCCATCACTGCCCGTCATGCCGGCGCCGAGTTGATGTACTACGGCGGCACGATCATCGGTCTCGCGCTCGCCATCATCGTGATGGCCCAGTGGTACCAGCTGACCGGCCGCGAACTGGCACGCACTGCGCGCCGATCAGCGGCGCAGCGCCCGCTGGTAGGTGCTTTCGACGAGCTGGGTCAGCGCGCCGGGCACCTGCAGCTCGCCTGCGAGTGTGACCAGCGTCCGCAGCTCCTCACAGCACCGGTCCAGGCCGGAGGATGTCAGGTAATCGCTGTTGAAAAGCGCCGCGAGATCGTGGCGGACGAAGGCGCTTGATGCGGCACTCTGGCCGAGAGCCCGGCGGAGCATGCCCAGCTCTATCCCGGCCCGGCGGCCGGTGAGCGCGGCATCGGCCAGCTCCCGCCCCACTGCGGGCGCGTTGGTGGACATATTGATCCAGGTGGCCTGCAAGGGCATCGCGGCCAGCGCGCCATGTGGCCCCGTCATGCGCCTGTTACCTCGCGCGGCCGGGCAGCACCGTGATGACGATGTCGGCGCCCGAGGCGGCTTCGGCGGGTGCCGCGCCATTGCGCTCCGCACTGCGTCACCGCCGCCTGCAGTTGGGGGCGCGCGTCAGCCGCAGCGACCTGGTGACCGCCGGCCACCAGGTTCGCGCACGTGGACAGGCCCATCCGGCCGGTGCCGATGAAGCCGATAACCGCCACCTGAGGACCCCATCGGGCAGCTTGCCCGGCTGACCCTAACCGGAGGCAGCGAGCGCTACCGGGGAAGCCAGATCAATGCTTCGCGGCATTCTTGGCTTTCTTCCCCTTGTGCTTGGCCTTGCCGGCGTCTTTCTTGGCCGTGCCCTTGGCCGACTTAGCCTTGTTCTTAGCCTTCTTGCCCAGGCCCATGACCCACTCTCCCTTGTCTCCCGCGCTGCCCTGCCGGCCGCGTGCCCAGCGGAGCGGCCGGGACACGGCGCTCCGATGGCTGCCAGGTTCCACGCTGGATGACGCTCAAACCTTCCGGATCGGCGGGGCCGGCGACTCCGGGCGTCCCGCCGACCGGATCCACGATGATCGCCTGGTGCCGGACGTCCCGGAGCGATGGCGAGAATGGCCGTCATCGGCGTGCTTCCGCTAGGTCGGCCAGAACCTCCGCGCTCTGCGCGAAGAACTGCTCGCGATCGCTGGCCGGTATCAGGCAGACGCCGTCGGCCCCGGCGGCGTGCAGCGCGCTGATGCGCGCCGTGCAGTGACGGGGCGTCCCGCAGACGGTCAGCCTGTCCACCCAGTCATCGTCCAGAGCGACGGGCTGTGCGGCCTTGGCGTTGTCACGTACCGGGCTGGGCAGCTCGCCGGCGAAGTCAGCCCGGTAAGATGGGCCTCTAAACCGCCGCGCCATCTCCGGCCGTGTCGAGGGCCTCGGCCTGGGCGCGGCAGCTACCTGCCCAGGCCGTTTCGAAGCTGGTTGAGCCCGGCGGGCTGACCGGATAGCGTGCGGGTCATGGCCTGGGACTGGGCGGCCCTGTCGTACGGGCAGTGGCGCGCGAGCTGCGACACGCTGCACGCGCACACCCAGGTGCTGGGCAAGCTGGCGGCCAGGCTGGCCGCGCCTGAGCCGCAGTTGCAGCACGCGGCGCTGCGGCTGACCGCGCGGGGATGGGAGACGGCCGTGCTGCCCGCCCCCGATGGGTCGGGATCGCTGGTCGTCGCGCTCGACTTGCGGGTCCACGAGGCGCTGATCGAGCACAGCAGCGGCCGGGCTGAACGTGTCCCGCTGACCCCTGACCGGGCGGTCGGAGCGGTGACGCGGGAGGTGCTAGCCGCGGTGCGCAGCGTGGCCGGGCCGGTGGAGATCGATCCGGCGCCGCAGGAGGTCCCCTGGAGCGTGCCGCTCGACGAAGACGACGAGCACGCACAGTACGACCGCGGCCAGGTCGGCCGCTATTTCGCCGCGGCCACTCAGGCCGCGCTGGTGCTCGCAGCGTTCCGGGCGCCTTACCGCGGGCGCTCGACGCCGGTCAACGCCTGGTGGGGCTCGTTCGATCTGGCGGTGAGCCTGTTCTCCGGATTGCCGGCCGACCCGCCTTCCGCCGACTTCATCATGCGCAACGCCATGGATGCGCAAGAGGTCGCCGTTGGCTGGTGGCCCGGTGATGCGCGCTACGGCCAGGCGGCGTTCTACGCCTACGTCCACCCCGCTCCGGCAGGCTTCGCCCGCGCGGCCCTGTCCCCTCCGGCTGCCCATTGGGACGAGGCCCTGGGCGAGTACGTCCTGGACTGGGACGACGTGCGCGCGAGCCCGGATCCGCGGGGGTCCGCTTTGGAGTTCGCCCGGTCGGCGTTCCGGCACGCCTGCACCGTCTGCGGCTGGGATCCGGGCCTGGCCGCGAGTGCCGACGGGAGGCCGCCGCCTGTCACGTGAGAGAGGCGGGAGGCCGTCCTGGCAGCGGCAGCGAGCGAGCATGGCGACACACGATCTTCTCGTGGCGCACCAGGTCCGGCTCGCGCAGAGCGACGGTGGCATCCGCGGCGGGAGCACCGACGCAGACGATGGTCCCCGCGTGGCATCGAACGTGATCTCGACGCAGGAGACGCCTCCGTCAGCGAGGGCGCGGCAGTCGGTCATGACCCGATCTTTGTACTTGAGGGAGCGCTGACGGGCGAACACGCCATCGAACGTGACGATTACCAGCGCGGCATCGCAGAGCACGGCGCGAACCTGATCAACCAGCGCTGGCAAGCCCAGATGGCCCGCTTCACCGAGGTCGCGCATGACTACAGCGGCGCTTCCTCCGATCGGCTTCCCCTGATCTCCGAGCTGGGATGACGGCGCCCCAGGCGGACCCGCTGGGACTCGGCACGGCGCCCCTTGCTGGCCTGTTCCGGCCCACGGATGAGGCCGATGCCCGTGCCGCTTTCGATCGCGCCTGGTCGCTCGGGATCCGCCACTTCGACACTGCCCCGCTGTATGGATCCGGACTGGCGGAACTCCGCCTCGGCGAAGCGCTACGAGATCGCCCGCGGGACCAGTTCACCATCTCGACGAAGGTCGGGCGGCTCCGCTCACCATGCGCCATGCCGGGCTGCCACTAAAATCAGCTGGGCGATCGACCCGAAAGCGCCAGCTCCCGGCCGGGGGCCGGAACCGGGTCGCGGAAGCCGACGGTCGCGAGGCCGACGTGCCAGTGCATGCCGCTGAGCACCGGGGATGGTCGGAGCCGGGGGCTGGTGCCCCCGGCTCCGCGTCTGGATAGTGGGCTAGTTGACGACGATGCCTGCGGGGGCGGCGCCCGCGGGCAGCGGGGTCGGGGAGCTGGGCAGCTCGGTCAGGTGGCCGCCGTGGACGGCGAACGCGCCGACGGCGCCGATCTTGCTTTCGTCGACGAACAGGTAGCGGCCGCCGGGGCTCAGCCGGGCGTCGACTGCGCCGACGCCGCCGGTGGCGCCGACGGGCGTGCTGCCCAGCAGCGTCAGCGCGCCGCCGGGGGCGATCGCGTAGCGGGAGATGGTGCCGGATCCGGTGTTCACGGTGAACAGGAACCGGCCGTTATGGGTGATCTCCACCCAGCACGGCGCCGTCTGGAGATCGGCGAACGGGGAGGACCCGATCGACGAGAGCGTTCCGCTGGCGGAGTCGCGGAACGCCGAGATCGTGCCGGTGCCGGTGTTATGGGCGTTGGACACAAACAGCTGGCTCGGGTTTGTGGGGCGGAACTCGCTGCCGAACGGGCCAAGGCCCTGCGCGGGAAAGGGCGATCCGGGGGCAGCGGTCAGGCGGCCGCCGCGGCCGACGGTGAAGCTGTCGATCTGGGAGGTCCCGACGCGGGTCCCGGCGAGCTTGGTGCCAGTGCTGTTGAACAGCACGTCGCCGGGCTGCGCGCCGTCGGGCAGCGCGACAGTCGAGCGGGCGGCCGGCTTCAGGCGGCCGTGGCGGCTAAGCCGGAAGCCGGTGTAGTTGCTGCCGCCGTTACCGGAGTTGGCCACATATACCAGGTCACCATGGACCGCGACGCTGACAGGCAGGACGCCGCGCGAGGAGACGACGCCACCGGGCACCAGCTTGAGTGAGCCGCCGCGGGTGATCCGCAGCACCGAGATCTGATTGCTGCCGGCATCGACGGCGATCAGGAACCGGCCGCCCGCCGAGATCTGCAGCGCACCCTGCGATGCGAGCCCCGCCCCGGTCCCGGCGCCACCAGCGGTGAACGGGGAGCCGGCCTGGGGGGTCAGCGTTCCGTCCGCATGACGGTCAAACGCCCCGATCGTGTTCGTGCCGGCGGTGTTGTCATTGACGTAGACGTGCCCCACGACCCGGGACGTCCCGGTCGAGGCGGACGCCGACGCCGGGATGGCCACAGCCGCCGCCGCAGCTGCCGCGGCGAGGCCGAGCACTACCAGGCCCGGCCTCCTGCCTGACACAAATCGCATTGCTTCTCCTTTGGCATTTTTGGCACGTACGGGACCGCACGGGCGAGTGTTCCTGCCGGATCGCATGAGCTCTCCTTATCTGCGGGGCTGACCGGATCGGCCGCGGCGCCCTCGGCGCGGCCGATGCTTCCGCCGGACCGGGCCAGCAGAGACCAGCCCGGCGGGCCGGCGGAATGATGAGCCGACGGCCGGCGGTTTGAATTCGATCCATTAGATGTTCGTCACCGAGATCGCGGCGTATTGGGCGGGCGCTGCCGCAGCGCCACCGTGCGCAGCCGGGATTGGAGCACCGTCCGCTGGCCTTCCGTGGTGGCCGCACTGATCAGAAACCAGCCCCCGGCACCGTTTCCGGCCGGCGAGTGTTAGCGCTGGAGTGCTGCCGCTGCTGGCGGAGGTGTCAGAGCCCGAACGAGCGGAGAGGTCACCTTGTCCCAGTCAAAGGAGGAATCGATGAGCCCACCGGGCACCTCGCCGCTGGCAGTAGCTGAGACGGCCGACCATGCAGCGAACCAGGTTATGCGGTGGTGGATTCTGGCGGTGCTGGGCGTCGCCCAGCTGATGGTCATCCTGGACAACACCGTTGTCAATATCGCGCTGCCCACAGCCCAGCACGCGCTCGGCTTCTCCAACGCCGACCGCCAGTGGGTCGTGACCGCCTACTCGCTCGCCTTCGGCAGCCTTCTCCTGCTCGGCGGCCGGATCGGCGACATCTTCGGGCGCAAGCGGACGCTGATCATCGGGCTGGCCGGGTTCGCCGGAGCCTCGGCCATCGGCGGAGCCTCGGTCAACTTCCCGATGCTGGTTACCGCCCGAACCGTGCAGGGCGCCTTCGGCGCGCTGCTCGCCCCGTCGGTCCTGGCTTTGCTGACCACCACCTTCACCGACCTCCGTGAACGCGGCAAGGCGTTCGCCATTTACGGCGGCATCGCCGGAGCAGGCGGGGCCATGGGGTTGCTGCTTGGCGGGATCCTCACGTCCTACGCGTCATGGCGCTGGACCCTCTATGTCAACCTGGTCTTTGCCGCCATTGCCACTGCCGGCGCCCTGCTCTGGCTGAAGAACGACAAGGCCGCCAGCCGCGATCCGCTGGACATTCCCGGGCTCCTCCTCGTCACCAGCGGCCTGTTCTGCCTGGTCTACGCCTTCTCTCACGCCGAGACCACTGCCTGGAACAACCCCTTCACCATTGGCTTCCTGGTCGTCGGGGTCATCCTGCTGGCCAGCTTCGCCTTGCTCGAGCCCCGGGTGCCGCACCCGCTCCTCCCGCCCCGGGTCGTACGGAACAGGACTAGGGGCGGTTCGATACTGGCCATGCTGCTCGCCAGCATGGGGCTCTTCGGGGTCTTCCTGTTCCTCACCTACTACATGCAGGAGACACTCAAGTTCAGCCCGGTCAAAACGGGCATCGCCTTTCTCCCCATGATCGCCGCGCTCGCGGGGATGGCGCAGGTGTCTAACCGGGTGCTGCTGCCCCGATTCGGTCCCAAGGTGATCGTGCCGATCGGGCTGCTCATGAACGCCGCTGCGCTGTACTTCCTCCATCTAGTCGGGCTGCACAGCTCGTACGCGAGCCACGTGCTGCCCTACCTCCTGCTGCTGGGCCTCGGGTTCGGCCTGAGCCTCGCCCCCTCGTTCAGCACCGGCACCCTGGGGCTCAAGCCATCCGATGCCGGGGTGGGGTCGGCCACCCTCAACACCTCCCAGCAGGTCGGCGGCTCGATCGGGACGGCCCTTCTCAACACGCTGGCCGCCAGCGCCGCCACCGCATACCTGGTGGGCCGGGCGGTAACGCCGGCCAGCCTGCAGGCCGCGGCGGTCCACAGCTACACCACGGCGTTCCTGTACTCGTCACTGATCTTCGTCATGGCGGCGGTCATCGCCGGACTGGTGCTCCCCAGGGGCAACATGCGGGTCCTGTCGGGGCCGGCCCCGGAGAGGACCGGCGGAACCGGCACCGATTCCCGGCCGGGCGCGGAGGTGATCCCGACGGGGATGACACAATATTCCGCTGGCTGACGGACAAGCTCAGGGAACTTCGGCCCGGGCCAGCCGGCGTCAGCGAGGTTAGGGGCCGTCCATCGGGGTAATCCGCGACGGATGAATATGCCGACCGGGTCTGGCCGCATCCTTGCCGGACGTTATCGGCTCGCCAAGGCGCTTGGCGGCGGCGGCATGGGAACGGTCTGGCTGGCTCTGGACCTTCTCCTGAATCGCGAGGTCGCGGTCAAAGAGGTCTCGCCGCCAGCCGATGTGAGCGCGGCCGAAGGCGAGATGCTGCGCGAGCGGACCATGCACGAGGCACGCACCGCGGCGCGGCTCAATCACCCGAACATAGTGACCATCTATGACGTTGTAGAGGACAGCGGCCGTCCCTGGCTGGTTATGGAACTGGTTCCGGCTCGGTCGCTGCGCGACATCGTGCTGGAAGATGGCCCGCTGAGGCCGCGGCAGGCGGCGAGGGTGGGACTGCAGCTGCTGGGAGCGCTGCGCGCGGCCCATGAGCTCGGGATCCTGCATCGCGACGTCAAGCCCGGCAATGTGCTGATGAACCACGACGGACGTGCCATGCTCACGGACTTCGGCATTGCCCGTTCACAGGACAGCCCGGCGCTGACGACCACCGGAGTGCTCTTAGGCACGCCGGCCTATATCGCTCCCGAACGCGCCCGTGGTGAGCCTGGCGGCCCGCAGTCGGACCTGTGGTCGCTCGGCGCTACCCTCTATGCCGTCGTCGAGGGGCGGCCTCCCTTCGACCGCGGGGGTGCGCTCGCGACGCTCACGGCCGTGGTCACCGAAGACGCCGACGAGCCGCGCCGCTCAGGACCGCTACGGCCAGTAATCAGCGGGCTACTTCGCAAAGATCAGGCCGGGCGGCTCGGGCCGGCCGAAGCTGAGCGCATGCTGCGCCGGATCGCCGAGGCGGACGAGAGGGGCGGCACTGTCCCGCGGTCCGCCGGTGATTTCGGTACCGGCGTGAGCCGCGTCCGCCGCCCAGGGCCGGGAAGCAGACTTAGGCAGGCCGAGCGAACCCGGGGGTTCCGCCCCGCTGCGGCGGAGTCAGCCGCCGCGGCCCCCCATCAGCCTGGGCTGCTGGCGCCCTCAACCGCGGTAGATGAGGATGCCATGCTCACGCCACCGGCTGGGCTGCCGGTCTTTGTTACAGGGCCACCGGATAGAGCTGACCCCGAGCCCATCACCGCATCCGCGTCGTCGCCGCACCCCGTGCCCGAGGCCGAACGCTCTATCGTTCCGGGCAACCCGCGTCCGGCCCGATCTGCGCCGGGCGGGCAGGACGCTGCGGACGCACCGGCGGCGCTGCGGGATGCGCCAGCGCCCCACCGGCGGCGCTTGGTCGCCTGGGCGGCCGCGGCCGCCGCCGCGCTCGTCCTCGCCGCCGGGGTGCTGTTCGGGGTGAACGTGCTCGGCAGGAGTTCGCCCAGCCGCCCTGCGGCCGCACCCCCTCCCCGCTCTAAGCATCCAGCGCCCGCCGGGCCGACGACGCCCCCGGCCGTATCTCCTCCGCCTTCGCGGCCCCCGTCACCCGGGCATTCCGCAACACCGCCGTCCGGATCCCGGCCACGTGGTGCAAGCCGGCCCGTCGTACCGGCCGACTTCCGGCGCTATCACGACCCGACCGGGTTCTCGATCGCTGTGCCCGACGGCTGGCAGGTGTCGCACCAGGGACATTACGTCTACGTCACTCCGCCATCGGGGGCAGCGTTCTTGCTTATCGACCAGAGCGGCCATCCCAAGCCCAACCCGCTCGCCGACTGGCGGCAGCAGGAAGCGAACCGGATCGGTACCTATCCCGGCTACCACCGGATCCGCCTCGAAGCCATTACCTATGCCCCAGCGGAAAAGGCCGCCGACTGGGAATTCACCTATGACCGGAATGGCGTTCCCACTCACGTACTCAACCGCAACATCCTTGCGAACTCCCGGCACGCCTACGCCCTCTACTGGTCCACACCGGAAAGCGAGTGGGCCCAGAGCTTTCACCTCTTCCAGGTCTTCGCCCGCACATTCCAGCCGGCCCAGCCGTAGAACCGTCCGACCCGAGACCAGGGAGCGAAGGGATCTGCCCGGCCGTCCGGGCGCTGCCGGCCTGCATGCTCACACGAGCCTCGCTGGCTCAGCCAGACCTTTCGCATCGCCGATCGCGGTGACCGTGACCTGACCGCTGCCTGCCGGGACCGCGTGCGCGGCCTGCGCGGCCACGATGTGGTGGCACAACTCCTCGTTGGGAAGCCGCGCGGTTACCAGCACCGCTGTGTCCGCGCCGACCCTTTCCTCCGCGCCGGTGAACACGCAGCTCGTCGTGGCGCTGCCGCCAGTGATCCGGGTCAGGGGCCGCCCGGTGCCGACGCTTACCCCCGCGGCCATCACCCGCTGCCTGATGCGGACCAGCTCCAGGGTATTCGCGGTCCAGGCCGATATGTGGGCCGCCGGGGTGACCATGCGGACCTGATATCCCTCTGCTGACAGCAACTCAGCGATAACGCCGCCCAGGTAGTAGTGGTCATCGTCGAAAACGACTACCCGCCGGCCGTGCGGGAGTACGCCGGCCATAATGTCGTCCGGCGTGAGAAGCTGTGCCGAGCCGTCGTCGGGAATCGGCATCGTGTTCCAGCGGCCCACACCGTCCCGCCGCCATCGCGCACCGGTAGCCACCACGACGTGATCGAAGTCCTGCCCGGTCGCGTCCTCCGTGTCGATCCGGCTTTGCAGGTAGATCTCGACGTTCGGCATCCGGCGCAGCTGCTGCTCGCGGTACTCGATGACTCGGTTCCACGCGTGCAGCCCGGGGAGCCGGGATTCCCGGGCGACCCGGCCGCCGACCTCGCGCGTCGCCTCCGCTAGGACCACCTGGTACCCCCGCTGGCCGAGTGCCCGCGCGGCCTCCAGGCCAGCCGGGCCGGCACACCGACCACCATGATCCGCGCATCGGATCCCCGCTGCCTGATCCGTTCCGGATGCCACCCCCGGCGGAACTCCTCGCCAACAGCCGGATTCTGGGTGCACCGGATCGGCGACATGGTGAAGTCACCTGACACGCAGACGTTGCAGCCGATGCATTCCCTGATATCGCCGAGCCTGCCTGCCTCGATCTTGCGGGGAAGGAAGGGATCGGCGATCGACGGCCGGGCCGCGCCGATCAGGTCCAGGATGCCGCCGGTGATCTGCCTGACCATGATGTCCGGTGAGGTGAACCGGCCGACTCCGACCACCGGCTTGCTGGTAAGCCGCTTGAGGCCGCGGACGTGCTGCTCTTGCGATGCTTCGGGCTCGAACCGGGAAGTGGCCGAGTCGTCTTCCCAGCTGCCCAGGACGAAATCCCACAGGTCGGGGATCTCGCCCAGGGTGCCGATGATCTCCTCTGTCTCCGCGCGGGTGATCCCGGACGCTCCGCTCGGGTCTGCCACCGTGATCCGGCAGGCAACCGCGGCCCGGCCGGCCGCCGCGTCCCGGGTGTCGAGGAGGATCTCGCGCAGCAGCCGCGCACGATTCTCCAGGCCCCCGCCGTATTCGTCGGCGCGGTCGTTGTACCGGGGGGACAGGAAGTGCTGCAGCCCGCCAAGGCCATGCCCTGCGTACACGTAAACCAGGTCGTAGCCCGCCGCCAGGGAGCGATGGACCGCGTCCCGGTGCCAGCGCCTGAGGTCGGCGATGTCGGACCTGGTCATGGCCCTGGCCTGAACCGGGCCATGGCTCCAGGTGGCCACCGGCAGATGGGCAGGCCCGAGGGGCTCTCGAGGCGGCCGGCCGGCAGGGACGGGAGGCATAAACGTTGCTGAGGCCGCCTGTCGAGGCGGTGAGGTCTCAGGGATTCGAGGCTGCGGTGATGTGATGAAACGACCCGGTGGAGGGGATGATTAACGAATCGGAAACTGCGGGCCAACGGGCGGGAGCGATGCGGTGCCGGGATCGCGCGGGCGCTTGCTGCGGGGATGGCTGCAGGCGCCTCGTGTGCTGGGCGGGCTGTTGCCCGTGCGCCGGTCTCAGGTCGCGGCGGACGTGCTGGCCGGTGTCACACTGGCCGCGGTGAGCGTCCCGGTGGCTCTGGGGTATGCGAAGATCGCGGGGATGCCGGTGGTAACCGGCCTGTACACGCTGCTGCTCCCGATGGCGGTATTCGCCGTCCTCGGCTCATCGCGGCACCTGGTGGTCGGCGCTGACTCCGCCACCGCGGCCATACTTGGCGCGGCCCTCGCCGGGCTGGCGGTGCCCGGCTCGCCGCAGTACGTTCGGCTGGCCGGGCTGGCGGCCCTGCTCGCCGGCGGGCTGCTGCTGCTGGCCCGGCTGGCCCGGCTCGGGTTCCTGGCGAATTTCCTGTCCCGTACCGTCCTGCTCGGATTCCTCGCCGGGGTCGGCATCCAGGTGGCTGGCAGGCAGCTGCCCGACATGCTGGGGGTGCCGGTCACGGGCAGCAGCACCGTGATCAGGCTCCTGGACGTTGCGCGCGCGCTCCCGCGCGCGCACGGAGCAGATGTGGTGGTGTCGGCCGGGGTCATCGTGATCGTGCTGGCCGCCCGGGTGGCCTGCCGCTGGACCACCCGCAGGATCCCGGGCCTGCTGATCGCGGTGGTCGCCGCGATCAGCGTGAGCCGGGGGGCGGGCCTGGCCGGGCGCGGCGTGGCCGTGCTCGGGCTCGTCCCGCGGGGACTGCCGCGCCTGGGGGTGCCCGCGCTCGGCTGGCACGACGCCGCGACGCTGATCGGCACCGCAGCATCGATGTTCGTGGTAATCCTCGCCCAGAGCGCGGCCACCTCACGCGCCTACGCCAGCAAGTACGAGGAGCCGTTCAGCCAGGACATCGACCTGGTCGGCCTGGGCGCGGCCAACGTGGCCGCCGCGTTGTCCGGCACCTTCGTCGTCAACGGCAGCCCGACGCAGACACAGGTGACCGACAGCGCGGGCGGGCGCAGCCAGCTGGCCCAGCTCACGACCAGCGCGGTGGTGCTCATTGTCCTGCTCCTGCTCACCGGGCCGCTCGGCTACCTGCCCATCGCGGCCCTGGCGGCGATCGTCTTCGTCATCGCCATCGGGCTCATCGACGTCGCCGGGATGCGGCGAGTCCTCGCCTGCCGGCGCCCCGAGTTCGCCATTGCCCTGCTCACGACCGCCGCGGTCGTGATCCTCGGGGTCGAGGAAGGCATCGTGCTCGCGGTCGTCGCCTCGGTCATCGACCACGTGCGGCATACCTACCACCCCCTCAACAGCGTGCTGGTAAAGTCACCGGCCGGGCACTGGCAGCCTGCCCCGGTGCTGCCCGGCGTGCGGACCGAGGAAGGACTGGTGATCTACCGGTTCGGCACCAGCCTCTATTACGCCAACGCCTCCCGCCTCATCGACGACGTCACGGCCCTGGCCGCGCAGGGAGGCGGCGGCCCGCTGCGGTGGATGATCCTCGACGGTGCGGCCATCGGCGACGTCGACTACACCGCCGCAGCGGTCCTCGCCCGCGTCATCGAGCACCTCCGCACACGGCACATCCGCCCCGCCCTCAGCACCGTCCACGGCCAGGTACGCGAGCAGCTCGACCGCTACGGCATCAGCGCCGTCCTCGGTCCCGGCGCTTATTACGACACCCCCGGCGAGGCACTCGAGGCCTTCCACGCGGCAAAAGCAGTCACCAGCGGGCAAACGGGCGCAGCGAACGGGGAAGGCGGGGCAGCGCAGCCGGCGGCGGGGCCGGGACCCGGGGACGGCCCGCGCCGGCCTGGAGGCCGCCGCGCCAGGCGCCGATTGCCACGAGCATGATGCGGTAACCGCGGCAGCACGACGGTGCTGAACCTCCGCCGGCATGGTCACGGGCGCGACTACCACGCCACGGCCAGCGGACTAGCGCCGCCGAGCGGTCTGCAGCACCTGGTGGTCAAGTGGACCTCCGTCGCGCCCGCCAGGCGAAGACCCGCCGTTGCCGTCCCGCCGGCCAGCATGCGGGGCCAGCGGGCTGCGCCCTGCCGGACTGACTCTTGTGAGGCTGGCTGAGGGCTTGCGGCTCACCGCGGATCGTAGTAGGAACAAAAGGCCATTGAATCGCCGGTGATCAAGGCGTGATCTGGCCGCGGCCTGCCATGAAGCGCACGCAGGAGGGGAGCGCATGACGGCGTCGATGGACGATGAGCGGACAACCGTTCCCTCATCACCAGCCACCGAGCATGAAGAAGGCGGCGACTCGGCCTGCTGGGCGCACCGCGTCTGCCCGGGATGCGGCCGGCTCAACCAGGCGGAGCACCCGGACGCATGCGAAGCATGCGGGGCGGCCTTTCCCGGTTACTAGGCGCGAGGTTGCCGGCCTTCGAAGACAGACGCGGCCGGAGTTGGCGGCGAATCAGCCATCTGCCGGCGCCCGCATGTTGCGGTGCGCTCCGGGGCAGCCTGCTCCTTCAGTCCGTCAGGGCTTAGCGTGCTTGCGGACGAAGCTGAGGGCGATGCCGGCGACTTCCCGCCAGCCGTGGTCGATGGTGAGCGAGTGCCCGCGGCCGGGGATCTTGACGATCTCGGTGACGCCGGGGTTGCGCTTCTGCCTCTTGTAGGAGGCGTTGGCGATGGCCCAGGGGACGGTGTTGTCCTTCGCGCCGTCGGTGATCAGCAGCGGCCCGCGGTCGGGGTTCTTGGTGTCGACTTTCGCCTCGGTCCACGGGTTGAGGTTGGCGGTGGCCGCCTGGAACAGCGGGACGCCCGACCCCGGCACGGCGTAGGTGGCGTACAGTTCGCGCGCCTCGGCTTCGGTGACGGCGTTGGCGAAGGCGAACCGGAACTGGTCGTAGGTGAGCGGGATGGCACGGCCGCGGTTGGCGGGGTTGCCGATCACCGGGGCGGCGGACTTGAGGGCAGAGACCGGGAGGGGCAGGACGCCGCGGAACGGCGCGGGGTCGATGGCCACCGAGGCAGCGGCGATCCCGCGACCGGCCAGGATCTGGGTGAGCAGGCCGCCGAAGGAGTGCCCGATCAGGGCCGGCTTCTTCTTGAGCCTGCCGATCACGTCGCCGAAGTGGTCGGCGATCTGCCCGACACTCTTGTGGGCCAAGACCTCGGGGTGCCTGTTCGCTTCCTCGACGGTGTTGGGATCATCGGGCCAGCCCGGGGCCAGGGTGGCGTAGCCCGCCTCCTCGAAAACCGGCCGCCAGCGATCCCAGCTCGACGGCAGCAGCCACAACCCGTGGATGAACACCACCGGAGTGAGCTTCGACGCATTGGTCTGCTTTATCTGCTGTGCTTCATAGTCGGTGATTGCTGACATGACAGTCTTCTCCTGCCGTAAGTGAGGCAGCGCGAGTCGATGTCAGCTGCGCCATAAGGGCGCAGCTGGGACGGCTAGCCCAGAAACCTGGTGTTCCCGGCAGCTCCTCATGCGGCCAACCCGCAATATTGACAGTACTGAGAATTTGGGCATCCCGACACTGCCTGCTGGTCCTCAGCGAACCTAGCGCCGATCCAGGTCTTGATCTGTTTATCTCGTCATCAGGTTGCCGTCTGGCGAGGGCTCAGGATTGAGCTTTCGGCGGCCGGAGCTGAGCTGGCCGGCGCGAGCTGCACGCATTTCGCCGTCGGGGGGTTGCCGGTCAGCAATCCGGACGGGGACCAGGCCTCCTGATGGCCAATCGTCATCGGACATGTGCGGGGCTGTCGCTGACGGTTTCAGGTCCGATCGGCTGCGGAGGTGAGGGCGAGGAAGGCGTCTTGCAGGCCGCCACCGGTTATTGCCAGGTCAGTGATGGTGTCTCGGAGATCGTATAGGGCCCAGACGGTAGCGTCGGCGTCGGCAGTAAGGAGGGTGATGCGGTCTGCGTCGGCGTGGACTGCCGTTACGGCCGCGAGCTGGCGGAAGCGGTCGGCCGACCCTGCGAGCGACCGGAACCGGACGGTTCGCGCGATCCCGGCTGCGGATTTGATCTGGCTCGGTGCCCCGTCGGCGATGATCCGGCCGGAGCGCAGCAGGATGATCCGGTCGGCGTAGGTGTCGGCTTCTTCCAGGTAGTGGGTGGAGAACAGGATTGTCCTGCCGCTAGCGGCGTAGCCGCGCAGGACGCCCCAGAGCGCTTCACGGGCCCGGACGTCCATGGCCGCAGTTGGCTCGTCAAGCACGATCAGCTGGGGGTCTCCGGAGGCAGCGAGCGCGAAGCGGACACGCTGGCTCTCCCCGGCGGAGAGCTGATCCGTCCGGCGGCGGAGCAGCCCGTCGATCCCGGCGACCTGGATCAGCCTGGGCAGGTCGGCCGGGTGCGGGTAGATGCCGCGGATGACGCGCAGCAGCGCCCCGGCGCTCACCCCGCTCATCAGCTTGGTGTCCTGAAGCATCGCGCCCACCCGGCCCGCGGCGATGGCCTGTTCGGGGGAGGATCCGAACAGGAAGGCCGAGCCATGATCCGCATCGAGCAATCCGAGCAGCAACTCGATCGCGGTGGACTTGCCCGCGCCGTTGGGTCCCAGCAGCGCCACTGTGCTGCCGGGCCTGATTCGCAGTTCGATCCCGTCGAGAGCGCGCACTGGCCCGTAGCACTTGGAGAGTTCGCTCAGGCTGACGACCTCGTCGGCATGCGGGCCGGTGAGCTGATCGCCTCGGCTGCGGCGGGGCCGATGCGCGCCAGCGGCCAGCGCGAGCGCGGTCAGCCCGACCGTCCAGCCGGCCAGGATGAGCCCGGCGCGAAGGGACGGCGCTGCCCCGCCAGCAACGCGCCAGCCGAGGTCAGCCAGGTTATAGGAAGGCAGGGTGGCAGCGATGTGCCGCAGTGCGGGTGAGAACTGGGCCGGGGGAACCCAGAGGCCGCCCAGGGCGGCAAGAGCGAAGTACAGCGCCGTGGTGAGCGCATACGCAGCCGTGGAGCTGGTCAGCGATCCGATCGCGATGCCGAGCGCGACGAACGGCAGTGTCCCTGCCCACAGCAGGCCGAGGCCAGCTGCCCACTGCCAGGCGTCCAGCCGGACATGATGGGCCAGCACCGCAGTGACCGCCACGGCGACGATCGCGGGCAGGGCAACCGTGACACCGGCGGCGATGCGCGCGGCCAGTACCCGGCCTGCCGTCAGCGGGGTGACTTCGAGGGCGCGCAGCCAGCCGCTCTCCCGGTCCCGGGCCAGCCGGGGTGCCGTGGCCGACAGCGCCCCCCACATGGCCCCGAACGTCGCCATCGCGACCATGATCTCCACTTGGGCGGGCAGCTGACCCTCGCTCGTCCCGCGTCCGGTGAAGATGCCGGCGAAAAGCAGATAGAAGCCGACCGGCGCGGCGATGGCCAGGACGAGGTAGCGCGGGTCGCGGAAGCTCCGCGCGAGCTCCAGCCGCAAGAATCCAGTCATCGCCGGGCCCGCCTGCCCGATCTCTGCCCGCGGGCCGCGACGGCAGCAGACGCCGCCTCGGCAGCCTGCCCGGCAACCACGGACCTGACCTCCGCCACGAACCGGCCTAGCAGCCTCAGCTCCTCAGCCGAGTAGCGGCGCAGAAGCTGAGCGGTGCCGCGCTGCAATCCGCTGAACGCCTGCCGCCCCCGTTCACGGCCCATCTCGGTCACCTCCACCAGCACCCGCCTCCGATCCGTAGGGTCGCTGACCCGGCGCAAATCCCCCGAGCGTTCCACCCGGTCGATCATGCTGGTCACCGCCGACGTGCTCAGCCCGGTCAGCCCGGCCAGCGCACCCGCCGACAACGGCCCATCCCGGGCAACGATCTCCAGGCAGCGCAGATCGGTCCGGTGCAAGCCGAACCTGGCCGCCACCGCCTCATCCAGGGCATCCAGGTCAGACCCCAGGGCACGCAACGACAGGCCCACCCGCCGGCGCAACGCCACCGCAGAAGAGTCATTACGGTCATCGGACATTCCTACCATCGTAACAAAGGCGCAGCGGCCTCCGCGCAGGTCTTCATGTTCCGCGCGCTAGCGGCGGCATCCATGCGGCAGTTGCCGCCGAATTTGTCCCGGCCCGGCTGCGCTGGCATGGGTGACCCGCCGACACGGCGAAGCCGGCGCATCATCCGCGGTCAGCGTTCGCAGCGTGACAAGACGCCGCATTGGGGCCGCTTAGCGAAGTCAAACCTCTGACCGCACGAGGTGCGCTTACGGCGCAGTGTGCGCTCTCGGGCGGCTTTGAGGCCGATGCCGGACTTGTTGCAGCGCTCCCGGATCGTGAAGCCCCCTGCGGCCTTGCTCGGGCTTTTCGCCGGCTGGCTCCCCAGCTTGGCTCCCGGGCGCGCCGGGATCTCGGATATTCGAGTCGTCGAACTCGCTGTCGGGCTGACATGGGCCCCGGCGCTTTCCGCCCGGACGATCATCGATCAGGGCAACCACTCCGGCCGGCCGGGTAGCGGCCCGGGCGCGGCCAGGAAGGGCAGTCGCGGCCGATGCGAGAATCGCATTCTTGCCATTAGGCCTCGTCTGGTGAAGCAGTCGCACCTTTCTCGCTCATCCATGAGCGAGTCATCTGATGCAGAAGAGGCAAAGTGTAACGATGACTGCATTCGCCTGGGCAGGTGGCTGCGGGAGGGGACGATGATCGGTGCGGGCAACCGTCTGACCGCAAGACGCAAGAGGAGGGTCGTGCCGGGACTTGCGCGCCTGCTCGGCGGTCCCCGTCCCCGCCGTCGTGACCGGAGCGGGGTCGATGAGCCCGGCAAATGGCGGTCACGGCGGCTGCTCCGGGCTGTTACGGCGATGACTGGCGTTGTGGTGCTCATCTTCATCCTCTGGCTGGCCTGGGTTGCCTACCTGTATTTCGTCCGCGGCGGGCCGTCGGGCTTAACGCTCGACCCGGACCACAGGTGCGCAGCGCTCAGCTCTTCCTGCGGACTCATTTCCAATGTTCTGGTGTCCGGGGTGCTATTGGCCCTGGCCTCGTCCTTCGTACTCTGGCGGCTGTTCGGGTTGCAGCGGCGCTACCGGGACAAGGCACGAAACGAGCCTCGTGAGCTCGTACCGACGGCGGGGGAAATCATTGACCAGGTCGTGGGCCGGGACGAACTGTGCAAGGTGGTGATGGCGGATCTGCACGATCGCGGGACCCGCCCGCACGCGCTGGTCGGCGGCGTGGGCACCGGGAAGACCGCGGTGCTCGTCAGGCTGACGGAACTCCTGGCCGAAAAGCACGCGATCCCTGTGCCGATCCGGTTGCGCGACGCCGCGACCGATCTTGACTTCGAGAATCTGGCGCGGGATCGCTTCCTCAACGAGGTGAACCCAGGTCTGTTCTCCTCCGCCGAGGGCGAGACTATCTGGCGGCGCCTGCGCAGGGACGGAAAGATAATCGTGCTCGCGGACGGCCTGGAAGAGGCCCTCGTGGGGACCAGCGCTGAGCCGGAGCGGGACAACATCATCCGCGCTGCTATCCGGAAAGCGCACCAGCAGCACCTGCCGCTCGTCGTCGCCTCGCGCCCGCATGGTCCGCTCCGGGCCACAGAAGCCGCGATTCTCACGCTCGAGCCGCTCAGCTACGAGGCAGCGCTGGCTTACATCGGCGGCGATGGGACGGGTGAGGATGAGCGCAGGCTTGCCTGGATCATAGAGACCGCCGACGTGGTAGAGGCGCCGCTATACCTGCAGATCGCGCGTGAGCTGCAGGTCAAGCGCCTGCTTGAGCCCACTTCGGCAGGCCAGCCCGGTGTGGTGGACACTCGCGGCGTGGACCGTTCGAAGCTTCGGCTGGGTCTGCTGGAGACATGGGAGCGAGCGCTCATCTACGGCCACCTCCGCGAGGGGATCCCGCTGAACCGGGCCGAACGCCACGCAGCGGTCGAACAGATGTCGGCGCTCGCCTGCGTCGGGCTCAAGCGCGATCGGCTGGAGGTCGAATTCGACGACCTCCCGGGCAGGCGGATCTCCGCAGAAGTGCTGCGCAGGCTCGCGAGGATCGACGAGCAGGCGGGTCACACGCCCGGTGTCCGGAACATCGATGTGCGTCTGGCCGCGGCCTGGGCGGCCCAGTTGGAGCTTGTCGAGGTGTGCGGGAACAGCGTCCGGTTCCCGCACAGCCTGATGCAGGCGTATCTGGGCTCCCGGCTGCTGGACGCAGCATGGCTCGATCCCGCCTACCGCCAGGAGGCCATGCAGCATCCGCAGCCCGGCCGGGAGTTCCTCATCGCGCTCGTGCTGCGCTCGCGTGCGTCGGAACGCACCGGCACATGGCGGCCGGAATTCAACCGCCGCGAGGCCGCCGCGAGCACATGGCGGCCTCGCCGGCTCGGCGTGCCCCATCTGCATGCCCAGCCTGAGTTCGTCGGGCCGCTGCTGCAGGCCGCCACCCTGCGCGACGACAACAAGGTCCTGGACATGTACGCGGCTGCGCTCGAGATCGACTGCGTCGCAGCCAAACCCGCGCACGCCCTCATCGCCGAGGAGATCAAGGACCGGTGGTCCCGGATCCACGCCCAGGACCCGAGGACGCTGGAGGAGGGCAAGCTCGGGCTGGTGCACCGCTTCGGCGAGGCAGCGCGGGTGATCGATGACCGGTGGCGGCGCGGTGACCGATGCCGCGGCGGCCCGGCCTACCCGCAGCTTTATGCGATCGGCTGTAGCGAGCTGTCCTATCCGGTTCAGCTCGCGGCAGCGCAGGAGATCGGCGGTGGTGGTGGCGCGGCTTATCAGGCGCTCAGGAACCTGCTGGCTGCGCCATGCCAGACCTGTGAAGCCGAGCGAGCTGAGCGACCCGCGACCGGGGCTGACCGCCTTGCGCATGGACCTGAGGGCGACAGTGACCGCTGGCGAGCATCGATCATGAGCGCCTGGCTAGCACCGATGCTGGTCGGTTCGGTCGGCGGGAGAGGAAGCGCGCCCGCTGACAAGCTCCTGGCCGCGCAGGCGCAGGCGGACCTCGCGCGATGGCTGCGGCATGTCGGGCAGGACGGGAGAAAACCCGGGGAGGAAGACCTGCCCATCTCGCTGGAGATTGCGCTCGCGCAGGGGTTCAAGCACGCCGCCAACCGCAGGCCCACGCATCCCGACGCGCTGCGCGAGGCGCGCATGTACCTTGCCGAGCAGGCCCTGGAGATGCTCAAGAGCGCCCGTTACTGGTTCTCGCAGCTGACTCTCATCCACGCGCTTTGCCTGCTGAATCTGTCCGAAGGCCCGAAACAGCCCGGCGATAAGCACGGTGCCAAGCCTGAAGCAATCGTCCAGCACTGGCTCGACGTCGCCGGCCGCGAGCGGGCGAACCGCAGCCGGCCACCTGACGCTCTGGCCGAGCCGCACCCGTTCGTCCGGGAGGCGGCCAGGCTGGTCGTCCTGGCACTGAAGACGAGGCACCCGCAGCGGTACTGCTGGATCGACGAGAGCGGGGTAGTCGGGCAGGTGGGTTCCCGTAACCTGAGCCATGGGACACTGCACCGCACGCACCGCCTGTGGATCCCGCCGTCCGCCGGGTGGACCGCACTCAATGGACATGCCCAGCAGCTGGTCGCCGACGTGCTCTTGCTGGTGAATCTCGCGGAACGAGGAGAGCAGCCAAGCGAGCGCGAGCGGCGCCTGAAGCGCTCGAACCGCTATGACCTGCCACCGTGCATTACCCACTATCGGGAAGCACTCGACCCTGGGCGAACTGTCGGTACGGCTGTTTCCTCGGCCCCGGGCACCAGCTGCGTGGACGGGTGTGTCTTCGAGCTCTGCCCGTATCCACCGAAGGGCGTGCAGCCGAGGGTGGAGATGAGCGAGGCGTTCTGCCGCCGCCAGCAGACCCTGCTGACCAGGAATCCCCGGAATCTCCTGAACCGCCGTGCGCCGTGGCAGCAGATGCGGCCCGCGCAGCTCACCCGGTTCTGGGTGGAGATGGCCGATCGCGCCCGCGGCCCGCGTCCCCGGTCTGCGGCACCTGACCGGGGTGGCAATCGCTAGGCCGACCGCGCATTTCGGGCCGGGCTGCACGGCGGCAGCGGCGTACTGGCGGCCCGGCGGCCGGAGAACACTCAGTCGGCCAGTGACAGCGCGCTGACGTAGGAGTTGAACACAGGCCCACGGCGCTGCGGCCGGCCGCGTACAGCCCCGGCAGCACCGACCCGTCGGCGCGCCGAACCTGGCCTGGTTCCTCCGCGACCGTTCATGGCCTGCGCTGACCGCTTTCGATGGTCTGCTGCCAGGACGGTCCATGGTGCGCTGCCTTGGCCGACATTGACTCGGTGCGCACCCATTGCCATCGCGGCGACTTCGTCGTCACGGTCGCAACCGACGGGGCTCTCGCTGAGCAGCCATGCCCCGGAGGGCATCTCGATCATCGCTGGGTTAGGCCTCGTGCGCAAAATCCGTGCACACGGCCGGTGACCGGCTAACGGTGATCGGCTGGCTGGCGGCCCGGATCGAGCCGCAGGGCGAGAACGCCGCCGCGCAGCTCACCCGGGAACATGGCTGGACCCGGCTTGTGGTGGAGGCCCTGATCGTCCACCGCGATCAATGGCGGCAGGGAACTGGTCTTCGCGTTACCTCGACGGACTGGCATGGTCTCCGGCCCTTTGCGAATCCCCGTCTCGATCAGGGCGCCGGGCCTTTACGGGCCGTGACCCGCGGAGTGGTATCGCTGCGCCGCTGCGTCACGTGTCGCCTGACGCGCTGCCGATGTCTGCCGTGCCTGCTCGCGAGCCAGACGGCGCTCACGCCATCGGCTAACCCACTGGGCAAGCCTGGTCTTCGCCATTCGCACCTTCCCTTGCTTCATGGAAGAGCCATGCGAGCCAGGCTGGCCGCTCCGCTGCTCCGCCTGCTGATCCCGGCTTGTGCTGTCCGCCGGCGTCAGCGCACAGGCATAGTTCCAGATTCAAAGCGTACGCCTGCGGAACGAAGCCGGATGTTCGCGTGACCTCTCAGATCCGTAGATACCCGTACGGGCATCCGACTCGAACCCAACTTGGCTCCCACGTGCGCAGGATCTCCGAGTGTTCGAGCTCTCGAACCCGCTTTTGAACAGCTGGATCCAGCACCTGAGCACATCCGGCAAGCGCGGAACGCGCGCTCAGATGCTCCCTGCGACTATGCGTCGCTCTACTGAAGCACGCCTCATGCTATGCGGGAGCGCAGAATGGCGGCGGTTAAGCGAAATCAGTTCCGGTTGCCGAGTGCCAGGGCAAGAACCTCTTCGGCAGTCAGGGCCTTCCCAGCGGCATACTCGGCTTCGAATGCCTCGGCGCCCATGGCGGAGCGGAGGCGCTGGCAGTGGAGATCGCACAAGCGGCCTTCCAACGGCTCGAGGGTCTCGCCCAAGACCTTCAGTGCCTGGTCAGCCGCGCCGTGGAGCCGAGCCGACCGGCCTGTCTGGGCCCCGACGTTGTCGGCCATGGCCAGACCGATCAGCGCATAGGCGGTGCCCGCCATCACCCGCACGCGATTGGCCTGGTCGAGCGATTCCGCGAAGAAGGCTTCGGCTGCACTGAGCGAGCCACTGAGGTACTCGGCCAGGCCGAGGTTGAAGGTCTCGTAGACGACGCCATAGTGGTCTTTCAGCGCACGAGCGATGTCGAGCGACTCGAGCAGATGCCTGCGGGCGCTATCCAGGTCGCCCAGCGAGAGCTCGGCATACCCGAGGTTGCCGACCACCGTCCCCACCTGGAGCCGGTCCCCGGCCTGGCGGTAAAGCAGGAGCGATTCAGCAGCATCGCGAGCCGCGCCAGCGTGGTCTCCCTCGACGTCCACGGCGAACGCCCGGACGGCCAGGAGGCTGGCGGTCAGATGCGGCTCCCCGATTCGGCGCGCTAGGCCTAGCCCTTCCTCGATGAGCGGCAGCGCGGTGTCCTGCCGCCCCCGGCGCAGCAGAACATAGGCGCGCACATACAAGAGGTCGGCTGTCAGGAAGCCATCGCCGGCGGAGCGTGCAATGGCCAGAGCCTCCTCACAGAACTCCTCGGCGAGCGCGTAGCCGCCGGTCTGATCGAGGAGGTAGGCCGCCGCGGCCAGGGCCCGCGCGCGGAGGAGCGTCGCCCCGCGGGCAGCTGGTGCGTCAAGGAGCGCCCGAAGGGCGTCGACTCCCTCCGTGGCGTGCCCGCGTGCCTTCCAGAACACCCGCAAAGCGGTGACAAGCCGGAGGCCGGACACGCGATCCGGCTGATCAAGGCTGAAGGCGATCGCGGCACGGAGATTGTCGAGTTCGAGATCGAGACGGTCCAGCCACTCGGCCTGGTCGTGCGCGATTAGCTGCGGAGCCGCCGATTGCGCGAGAGCCAGGTAGTGGTCGCGATGGGCAATCCGCGCGTCGCGTGCCGCCGCCGGCCCTCGGCATTCGAGCTGCCGGGCCGCGTACTGCCGGACCGTTTCCAGCAGCCGGTACCGGGCTGGCCCGGCGCCGGTGTCGTCGAACTGCGCGAGGTTCTTGTCGACTAGGGTCCCCAGGTGTGCGACAGCCTCGTCCGCAGGGATGCCGCCGCCAGCGGTGACAGCCTCGGCAGCGGCCAGGTCGAACCCCCCGGCGAACACCGAAAGCCGGGTGAGCACATGGCGCTCGGCGGCGTTCAGCAGCTCCCACGACCAGTCAACCATGGCCAACAGCGTCTGCTGATGCGGCAGGGCCGTGCGCGAGCCGCCGGTCAGGAGGGAGAAACGCTGGTCGAGCCGGGCGTCCAACTCGGTCACCGACATGACTCGCAAGCGGGCAGCGGCCAGCTCTATGGCCAACGGGATGCCGTCGAGCAGTCGGCAGATCCGACCAACGAGCGAAGCGGTCCGATCATCCCAAACGGGCGGCACCCCGTGCTGCGCGGCGCGGTCCGTGAACAGCCGCACGGCCTCCCTGTTGCCGATCGCTTCCGCGCTATCGTCCTCGGTTGGCGTGTCGAGGGAGGGAACCCGGTGGACGCACTCGCCGTCGATGCCGAGCGGCTCACGGCTGGTAGCGAGCAGCACGATGTTCGGGCAATTCCGGAGCAGAGCGTCCGCGAGTTTGGCGCACGCGTCGATCAGGTGCTCGCAGTTATCCAGCAGCACCAGCAGGCTGCGTCGCCCGACGGCGTCGACGAGCGTGTCGGCCGCAGGCCGGCCCTGGTCCGCTGGCGTGCCGAGCACGTTCGCAACGGTCACCGCGACGAGCTCAGGGTCCTGTAGGGGAGCGAGGTCTGCCAACCACACTCCGTCGCCCGAGCCATCCAGCATCCCGGCCGCGAGCTGGAGCGCGAGCCGGGTCTTGCCTGCACCACCCGAGCCAGTGAGAGTCACGAGACGAGAAGCTGTGATCAACCGGCTCACCTCGCTGAGTTCAGCGTCGCGGCCAATAAAGCTGGACACCTGGGCCGGGAGGTTGTTCCGTAGCTTCGGGTTGTCCAGCGACCGAAGTGGCGGGAAAGCTGTCGGAAGGCCGTCCGCCTCAAGCTGGAAGATCTGTCCGGGCCGCCCCAGGTCCTTCAGCCGGTGCAGCCCGAGATCCTTCAACGATGCGCCCACCGGCATCGAGTCGCCGAGCAGGGCAGCCGTTGCGGCCGAGACCAGGGTCTGCCCCCCGTGGCCAACTGCCGCAACCCGGGCAGCCCGGTGAACGCTGAGACCGACCAGGCCGGCTTCGGTCTGCGACGCCTCACCGGAATGGACGCCCATGCGGACGCGGATTTGCTCGCCTGCTGGCCACGGGCAGGAAAGGAACGCCCGCTGCATCTCGATCGCCGCGGCAATGCAGGCACTCGGCGACGAGAACACCGCGAAGAACGCATCGCCTTGGGTGTCGACCTCCTCGCCGCCGTACGCGGCGAGGCTCGCCCGGATCAGCCGACGATGATCGGCAAGTACCTCCGCGTACAGGTGATCCAGGCGCGCCAGCAACGCCGTGGAACCCTCAATATCAGTGAAGAGAAAGGTGAGCGTCTGTGTGGCCAACAGCCCAAGACTTCCATCTGACGTTGACGCTGAATGTGGCGAGCTGAAGGTCACCGACCTCCTCAAACGTGCGTCGAACGTAGAGTACTTCAGCCGTCGCGGCGTCGTCGACCTCCGCCTTGAATCGCTCCGGCGAGTCAGCCAGGCCAGCCGAACGGGACTGCGCAATAAGGCAGATCCGGAGTCACGCACCACCGGGGCGCCTGTAAAACCGGCGTGATGGAAGTGCTGACCCTGAGTGGCCCACCTGAGGTCGCCGGAGCAGCGCTGGGGGACGTCTGCGCATCAGCGGTACCTCCAATTACGGCACCACCCCCGGTGATAACCTCGGGCCGGCCATTCTCAAGGTGCCGGGGACTCCTGTGGCGGCCACGTGCGGCGTGATTCGTCCAGCGGGCTCATCAGGCCGACGTCATTGCCATCCGGATCAGCCACGATCGCGTAACGCGCACCCCAGAACGCGTCGAAGGGCGGCTGCCGCCCCGCATAACCGGCCGATGTCAGCTCCGCGTAGCGCTCGTCGACCGCCTCCCGGGCCGGAAGCGAGAATCCGATCACGACGCCACCGCCCGCCGGATCGGCGCGCCAGCCCGCGTGCCACAGCCGGGCCGACTCCGCCGTATCCAGTTCCAGGCTGAAGCCACCGGGCATTCTCAGCTGCACGTCGAGGCCGGCCGCGTTCTCCTCATGGGGCACCGCGATCCCCAGCCGGCGATAGAAATCGATGCTGGCCGCCATATCACCGACAACCAGGTTGAGCATGTGCAGGTCGGGCGGGCTCTCGCTCATCACCCCGCAGTCTGCCAGAGCGCCGTCCGCGGGCAAAGGACCCGCCACCGCTGGCCCGGCCGATGCTAGCTGTCCGGAGGGCGCGGTCTGTGCACAACGGGACGGGCGGGCGCGCATTCGCTGCAATTTGGGACTTACGCCCTATGGACTGCCGGGCTGCTGGCCGCGCTGGCCGTTCGGCCCGTTCCGTCATGCCCTGTCAGGCTAGCACGCGGTGTAAATGACCAGCCACCGAGCGACGTGCGTTCAGGTCAGGCGGCTTGCAGATCTCTCCGGTCGGCGATGACTTGGCGCCTGATCACCAGGACCCGGCGAGACTGCGTGACGCTTACCATCCTCCCCGCCCGACCAGCGGCATAGAGAGACGTTCTGCGTGTCGGTTCGTGATGTGGGAGCGTCTTCCTGATGCGTTTCGGGCTTGGTGTCCCGCGGAGCAGGGGGAGGTTCATGGGGAACGGTAGTGGCGTGTCGCGGGGTGACCGTGGTCGCAGTGCCCGGCGGGGGCGGCTGCGCGTGCTGGTGCCGGTGACGGACGCGGTTGCCGGGACCGGCCCTGGCGGGCAGCAAGCGGATGGTCGTGGTGGCCGATCACGGCTCGAAGGTCATCGGGCGGCGGATGTTCCGGTGCCGGGCCCGGGATCTTGGCTCGGCGCCGGGCTGGGCCGCGGGCCGCGCCGGGGCGGCGGGGTGGGCGGGGGTGAGGGTGTCGTGCGAGCCGGCCGGCCGCCGGTGGCGCTCTGGCACGCGGATCGCGGCGTTGCCGGTGATCGCTGGCCGCGACGGCGGGGACTTCGCCCGCACCCGGCGTCTGGGGGCGGCCCGGTCCGGGCAGGCGGCGCGGCGCGAGATCACCGCCGCGGCAGGCAGAGGCCCGGCCTGCGGATCGGGCGCGGGCTGCTCACCGCCCCTCGCCGGCCCGGCCGGGGTGATCGCGCGCCGGCCCGGCGCGCTGGAGCGGGCGCAGCTGCTGGCCGGAGACGGGGAGCACGCCCGGGACCGGCTCGCCGGCACGGAGCGGCGGATGACGGCGGTCCTGGACGAGCCCGGGCTGACCGGGCTGGTCACCTCGATCACCGGCCTGCCCGCCACCGGCGCGGCGGCGATCTTGGCCGAGGCCGGCGGCCCGGGGCGGTTCGCCGCCGGCCGCGTGGCGCCCAGGCAGCCCGGCCTGGCCCCGCGGGAGAAGCTGCCCGGCGCGCTCACCGGCCGGGCCCGGCTGACCGGGCAGGGACGACCCGGGCTGCGGCTGGCAGCCCGGCCCGCGGTGCGGGGAGCCCAGCGCGCTAACCCGGTCTACCGCCGCCCGTTACCAGTACCTGATCCGCAGGGAGCACAACCAGCCCGCGCCCGCCCAGGCGCAGACCATCACCGCCGCGGCGATCTTGCGGCAGCTGCACGCCATCATCACCACCGGCCAGGCCCCGGATCCGGTCACCGCAGCCCGCCGCACCCGGCGGCCAAGCACACCACCGGCCGCCTGACCCGGCCAGCGGCGCTGCAAGCCCGCGGCCCGGGCAAGCCCTCCGCGGCATTAAGCCACCCCGGTGATCTCGGCGCTCATCACGGGCAGCCCCGCCCGCCGCCTCAACAACCCGATCACGCGCCGCAGGAACAAACCCCGCAACCCGCCATGCAGGGACACACGACAGACCGGGCACCAGCCAAAAGCCTGACGCAAAACGACTCACGCTGATGAGCGGACGTTCCCGTGGCGACGACAGCGCCAACCTGCCCTCCGCGGCAGACGAGGATGGGTGTGCCAGCATTCGGTGATGGAGATGACGCTGCGGTTTGAGATCTTTCCGGACGACCTGGACGCCACCGTTGACTTCTATACACGGGTGCTCGGCTTCACCGTCATGAAGGATCAGCGCGGCGATCCGGGCCCGTATGTATCGCTGATGCGCGGCAGTGTCCGCGTCGGGGCGGCCAGAAGGGCACTTACAGGCGGCGTCCATGTGGCGCGGCTGCCGCCTGCAGGAGCGGAACTGGTACTTGAAGTTGACGATGTCGCCGGTGAACGCGACCGGGTGGTAGCGGCCGGATGGACGCTCAGCGAGGATCTCCAGGACCGTCCTTGGGGCCTGAAGGACTTCCGGATTCTCGATGCCGCCGGTTACTACCTCCGGATCACAGACCGGGCAAAATGATCGCTCCGGGGCATCGGGTGCGATGCCGTCCGGCATGGCGGCGCGTATCGCGGGATGGCATCAGCCGGGCCCGTGCCAAGCATCTGCCGATCTAGGCCGCGTGCCTTCGAGGTGTCGATCCGACTTCGCGAACCGCGGCAATTGAGTGCGGGTACCGTTGCCGCCTGCGCGCGGCGCTCGGGCCGCCATCCGGATTCCGGCCGTTTCCTGGCCGATAGCCCGGCCGGCGGCCGGGCCCAGCGCCGCTCGCTGGCACCGCGGACGGTATCAGAGCTTGGTCAGTTTGGCGCAGGGCGTCATGATGCGTACCTGATGCGCCTCGAAGGCGATGACCAGGGCGGTGTCATCCTCGACGCTCATGACCCGGCCGAGGCCGTACTTGTCGTGAGTCACCTGGTCCTGCACGGCGAAATGCTCGGCGGGCGGGGCGGCGGGCGGCGGCTTGAAGGGGCTTGTGGGCAGGAAGCGCCGGGTCGCGGCGCGGTCAGGCTTCATCATGTCCAGTATGCCCCGGACCGCCGCCGCTGGTTTCCAGGTTCGCACAGCTGCGGACGGGATCGCCGGCCAGGGTGGCCGGCCGCCGTGTGCCAGGCAGGACGCGGCGCCTCCGAGTTCGCCGCCCCGCCGAAGGCCGCCTGATCTTGGCAGGCCGACCACGCAAACGCTCGATCGGCGGCATAAGCGGAGGAGCCGCTGCCGTGTAGCGCGGTTTCCGGCCACCCTGGTGGCGGCATATCCGGGCCGGGGCTGGCGCCGCGGGATACCGCGAGGGGGGCCACGCTGCCCGCGGCAAGGAAGTACATCTCTGGGACTCTCGAAGAGAGTGCCAGAAAGGCTATACTCTTGGCGGCATGTAATTTCCCCGGCGATGGCTCAGGTGCGCCGCAAAGCACCATGGCGATGAATAGCGTGCGATTCTGTCGTTGTGTCATGGAGTGCCATCCGGGCCGGTGAGCGGCCCGCAGATCCGGATCCGGGCCCGGCGGGATATTGCCCGGCAGCGGCGACCCCGCAGTCACCGCTGCTGGGATCACCTCATTGCGGCGCCGCTGTGGCCGATGCACGGGGCCAACCTGGGGACGCTCTTGCGCACCTGTGATGCGGTCGGCGCCTGCCTTGCTGTGCCGCGCCTGCCGTGGGTGCCGGAAGCGCTGGCCCGCGGGAACACGCTAAAAGGCCCCGCCTGTGTGCACTGGACCGGCCGTGACGCCTGCCAGTGGCTGGCCGGCCAGCGATCGGCGGGAGCGCGCATCGTCGGGATCGAACTCGCTGAGGAAGCGGTCAGGCTGGCAGACCTGCCCGCCGCCCGTCAGCGCACCATCGCCGTGCTCGGGCACGAGCAGGCGGGCATCCCGCCCGAGGCCACCGGCCTGCTCGACGTCGCGGTGGAGATCCCGATGATCGGCATCGGGGCAAGCCTGAACGTCGCCGTAGCGGGATCCCTCGTGCTCTACCGGCTCGCCGGCTTTCTCTGACCACGCCCGCACCAGATCGGCTTCGGGCCGACGCGCAACTCGCGGCAGATGCGGACGTTCGCCCGGAGTGGAGCGATGCATAGACATACGTTTGGCCGACTGCCCGTCGGACCGCGTGACCGTGACTGCCGCACAGCGCAAAGGGCCTTGATAAGCGCGCCGTGCCTCCGTTCTGCGACGCGTCAGAGAGACGACAATGGGTACACCGGGCGCTCCGCAACGATTGATCTCGCACATTCGAGGCGCTGTCAGCGAACAGCGCCCTGGCGCTCATTCGACGAGGCACGTTCCGGGCTCGCTGAGGGATGAAGAGGCCGGGGAGATCGGCATAGTCAAGATCCCCAACCTTGGCCGTCTGCCCGGAACCTTCTCTTGGCGCCGGTCAACGACCAGGGCAGCGCGGCCGCGTCGGCCGGCATCCAGCGCCAGATGGGGGGTAGAAGTCCGCCAGTTCCTAGACCTGGGTGAGCTGGCCGCGGGACTTCGCCTTTGTTCGGTCCAGGACCGATGAGTCTGGCGCTGCCCTGGCGTCAGTATATTCGTGATGGCCACCGGCGTCCTGACCACGAAGGAGCGCGATCGAATGAAGACACCCCCTATTGTCTCGCCGGAGGACTGGCGCGCCGCGCGCGAGCAGCTCCTCATCAAGGAAAAGGAGCTGACCCGCGCCCGCGACGCGCTGGCGGCCGAACGCAGGCGAATGCCCTGGGCAGCGGTTGACAAGGAGTACTGGTTCGAGGGGCCGGCCGGCCGGGTGAGCCTCGCTGACCTGTTCGAGGGGCGTCGCCAGCTGATCGTCTACCGCGCTTTCTACGGACCCGAGGTGACGACGTATGCCGAAGGTGGCTCGTATCCGGAGCGGGCTTGCGTGGGCTGCTCCTTCGGGGCGGACCAGGTCGCGCACCCTGGGCACCTGCACGCTCGGAACACCACGCTCGCCTTCGCCTCCCGCGCCCCCCAGGCCGAGATCCAGCGCCTGAAGGAGCGCCACGGGTGGAATCACATCCCCTGGTACACGATCACCGACGACTTCGACAAGGACTTCGACGTCGATGAGTGGCACGGCACCAACGCGTTCATACGTGAGGGCGACCGGATCTTCCGGACCTACTTCATCAATAATCGCGGCGACGAGCAGATGGGCAACACCTGGAACTACCTCGACATCACCGCTCTCGGACGTCAGGAGACGTGGGAGGACTCGCCGGAGGGCTACCCACAAACACCGCCGTACCAGTGGTGGAACTACCACGACGTGCACGACACGGCCAAGTGATCGCGCACCTTCCGCGGCCGTGCCTGCGGGGAACGTGCCGCTCACCCCTTGCCGTGGTGGTGGCAGGGATACACGGCCGGCGCTCTGGGTTATGTCCGGGATGGCACCGCTACTGGCCGCGGGATCAGCGAGTTCAACGAGCGTCATCGCGGCAGAAGCGAGCGTTCACACGCACGCTGGCGATGCGTAAACATACGGCCGGGCCGCTTACCCGCTGGTCGTGGCCGAATATTGCCGATCGTGTCGAGAACCCTTGATAACCACGCGCCGAGCCGCCGATAGGCGCGGCTGGCGACTCCTTCGCGATGATCGAATCGGGTGCGCAGATGCGGGCGTTATGATTGGCCATCTGCGGCGATGTGCGCCTTTCTGCGGGTGCATATCAAGGCAATATGCGCGCCAACTGGCCCTATGGCCGCACATCCATCACAAACTGAACCGTCCCGGGTTTCATGCCGTCTTCGTGCTGGCGGCTGCACAGCTTACATGCGCTGTGCGTGAGTTGCGCAATTACTCCGTGCGCGCACGGGGCCGCCATATTCGCCGCTGCCTGGGTCGTACCAGAAATAGTTCCCCTCCTGGTCCGGCCGTCCCGAGCCGCAGCTGCCAGAAGAGCAGTACCAAGAGATGTCGGACGAGCGGTCCGGTCCGGGTCTGCCCGTGCGCGGGTAGACAGCCCCGACGTTCTTGCTGGCGGGGACGATGGATCGTTTTGGGATCGTGGTCACGGCCGTCGCCCGGGAAATTCCCAGTGTCTCGAGCCCGCCGGCCACGATGGCGGCCAGCCCCGCCTGCTGCAGGAAGCTGCGGCGCCCGGAGCCGTTCGGCTGCTGCCTGAGCCCGGTTGCGGATTCGGCTTGTTGTCTCCTGTTCATGCGCGCTCCCGTAGCCAATCGCCCGCCCATGCCTTTCGCACGCGCGGCTGCCTAGCGTGATAAATCATCGTTCCGGCGTAACAGCGATACTCGACCCTGCTCATACCTGCATCCCATCCGGCTGCCGCCCTTTACCGCGCTAAGCCAACTGTGAGGCGGGGACGGGGATGAGGTTGTCAGGAACGAGCGTGCCCACGGAGACGTGCGGCCAGAGAATGCCGTTGAAATTCAGGATCACCACCTGGGAGTACTGGATCTGATGCGAGGTGACCTTGATCCGGCGCGGGCGGGTGACCGCGGTCGGCGGCTTCACCAAGAACACCGGCGCGGGCCCGGTGGCGGCCTGAGCGGGAATAGCCAGGGGCGGCTGGCCGGGAGTCCATCTCGGCACGGTGATGACGTGCTGGACGGTCTCGATCCAGAAGAAGCTGTCCATTTTGGTGACCTGCGCGTTCGGCTGGGTCGCGGCCTGGTCGCCGAGGAGGAAGGCGATGTTGTCGACGCCGCCGCCAAATAGCGGGCTACGCGGGGCGGCGGGGAGGTTCAGGGAGGTGGTCGACAGGATGGTCTGACCGGCGGTGGCGTTGCGCAGGACGGTGTTCGGGTCGTCCAGGATGGCCTGGGTGATGGATCCGTCCTTGATGAACTGGGTCAGGTCCTGCGGGATCCGTGCGGTGCGCGGGTTGCTGGCGACCTGACTGGGGAACGGCCCGATGGAGGGGGTGATGCTGACTGGAGGGATCGAGGGCGGGCCGCTGAATGTCCGCGATGACCCCTGGGCGCAGAGCGTGGTGCCGTGCGGGATCGAGGCCATCCGCGCGATGATCGTCTCCTCGGCAGGGTTCTTGGTCGTGGGGATGTTCATGAACAGGCCGGGCTCGAAGTGGATGCCGACGGGCCTCGCTGGGTCGGTGATGTCGCGGACGGTCAGCAGGTACGTGACGCCGTTGAGGAAGATGTCCGGTGTTATCTCGCCGCGATTGGGCACCGATCCCAGCGGCCGCGAAAAGGACAGCGTTTGGCTGACCACGTTAAGTTCCAGGAGGTTATCGGACACCACCGGAGTGGGCAGTTTGGTAGGTGAGCCGATATCTGGCCGGAAGATAGTATTGAATCCGTGACCGTGGAATGTGCCGGTGAACGCGGTCAGTGGGCCTAAGCTAGGAACTGGCTGACTGGGGGGTGCTAGCGTGCTGCCTTCAGTGCCGGGCACCTCGCCGAACTCGAAATTGTCTGGCAGAAAGACGGCAGGCATCAGAGCACCAGATTCATGTCCTTTTTTAGGCATGTTTCACCCCTGGGACGCGCATTCAGTTCTCCCGTTATCGTCGCTGAAAGACCCTTGGCCAGTCAACGATCGGCGCACCGCCATAATTCATGACTCCGGTAACAAAAAGGTAAAGATGCCGCAATCGCGCTTGCGGCGCCGCCAAAGTCCGGCGCCGCGGGCTCGTCGGCGACGTGGGAGCTGATCCTGCGGCGCTGGGCCTGCGCGGGCCGCGGTCCGGGCTGGTGGTGCTGACCAGGTGGACGGCAGACCGTCGTGCCTCTGCCCTGGAAACAGGACCTCAGCCGCGGGAAAGCCCAGGTCAGCGGTCAGCTACCACGGTGGCCTCCAGGCCGTTGCCTCCTCGCAGGCCGTTGCAGCGCCGCCAGGATTCGCCGCTAAATGAGTCACTCAACGCAGCGCCGAAGCTGAGTTGGGGCGTTGCCTCACCCTTCGAAACAGCCCGGCCTGCGGCGCGCAGTCCCGCCGATCTGCGTGCTCGTTCAACAAGAGGCCACTTATCATGTACCCAGCCAGACCTGGATAATCTGTGTGCGGCGGCAACGTCCTGGCAAGTCGTGGCGAGCCGCGCGGTCATCCGTACCGGATAGAAGATCTTCAGCAGGCCGCCGGGGCAAGTGGTCGTTGAGGCCTGCACAGGGTGACGGCGATGGGTTGCCCCATCGCCGTCGGTTGCCGCCAGATCGCTTGACGTCGCACCTGGGCGGCCCGGGGGCGCTGCCAGTGTCTACCTGTCGCCTGGAAACGGAGGGTCTGACGGTCAGGTGCTGGCGTCTGTTGCCTCGGCCCGGTAGAGGCCGAAGGCGTTATGGATCGGCCGGTCGGTCATCCGGAACACCACGAGCTCGTGGTCGCGGGTGGTCAGATGGTGCCAGGTCCATGCCGGGATGGCCGCAACGTCGTTGGGGTGCAGCTCGAAAGCGTGGCTGCCGCAAGTGAAGGTCCCGGTTCCGCGGGCGACAACCATGACCGAGCTGGCTGTTTCCCGGCTCGGGCGGGTCTGGATACCGGCGGGCATGCCTTCGAGCAGGCAGGCGAGGGTGGCCAGGGCCGGGCCGCCGGTGACTGGGTTGCGGTATTCGAGCCTGGTGACCGGGCTGTGCTGGGAGGCTCTGGCCATCAGCCGCCGAAGGGCTGGGTAGGCCTCTTGCCATGGGTAGCGGCGCACCGGTGAGTGGTGGCCGGTGCCGTCGTCGGCCGGTGCCAGGGTTGCCGGGCTGACGGCGGTGCCGGTGGAGTCGCGGGTGGGCAGCGGGCTGTCGGCGTGGGGTCGTCGCGGTAGAAGCCTGCCCGCAGGCCGAGCACGAAGGGGACGTCGAGGCCGTCGAACCATACGGCTGGTTCGTCACCGCCGGGGTGGACGTGGCCGTGCCAGCTCCACCCGGGGGTGAGTACGAGGTCTCCTGGTTCCATGGGAACCCGGTCACCATCGATGATCATGCGCGCTGCGGTGCCGGCCAGGCCGAACCGCAGGGCCGACATGGAGTGGGCGTGGACGGGCGCGGTTTCGCCGGGGAAGAGCATCTGGTAGGTGGCCGCGAGGGTGTGGGTGGTGCCGATCGCTGGCGGGGTGAGCCCGGGGTTTCGCAGGCACAGCGCGCGGCGCTGGAGCGTTGCGGCGTCGTCCAGGATTTCGCGGGATCGCGCGAGTTCGGGATAGATGTCACGCCAGTGCCAGACGTGGCCGCACTCGGGCCCGGTGGGCTCGGTGATGTCTGGGAGCTGCCAGAACGGCAGTGTGGACAGCTCGGCCAGCCGCTGGTAATAGTGAGAAACGTCGGCGGGGGCGAGGGTGTGGTTCATCGGGTCCTCCCGTATCGGTGACGTGCCTGTGAGGAAGAGAATTGCGCCTCCCGCCCTTGCCAACATCTGTCAGAGGGGGTATATCTCGCCCGGTCAGGTCATACGAGACCCTCAGCCAGGTCATAGGAAGTGTGATGCCTGCCGGCACGCTCTGAATGGGGGTGCGCAGACGGCACGTCTCCCGCAGCGGCATTCGAGGTTGCCGGCCGAGGTGAGCTCACTGGTGGGCCGCGGCCCGGAAATAGCTGCTGTGCTTGAGGGCCTTCGCGCGCTGGAAGACAGCACAGGCCTGCTCGAACACGCCGACCGGGCGCTGGCGTCACGGGCTTACGTGATGCTGGCCAACGCGACTCTCCTGACCGGTGACCTGGCCGAGCACCACCGGCACGCTCAGCTGGCCGCCGAGCTCGCACGCGCGGCCGCGGGCCAGGAAGGCCTGGCTCTCGCTCTCACTGTCACGGCGGTTGCCGCGGTCGCGGGAGCCGGTATCTCACCCTCCACCCAAGCTGCGCTGGATCAGGCCCTGACGGTGGCAACCAGCCAGGAAGACCGATTCACCGAGACGATCATGCGCCACTGGCGGGCGCGGCTGTTCGCCACCGTTGGCCAGCTCGACGCGGCCGAAACGGAGGTGGGGCTGTGCTGGGCCGCCGGGCGGAACGGCGCCGTTCGCCTCGTGGAGGTCCTCGGCCCGCTGGCCGAGGCCCGGCTCGCCACTGCGGCCGGGGACTCCGCCGCCGCTGTCGCCGCGCTCGGCCGGGCAGCCGATGGCGGGCGCCGGGCCGGGGTGACGCAATTCGTTCCCCTCACCCTTGCTGCCCGGGCCTGCCTGGCCGCCATCGCCGGTGACCAGCCAGCAGCGGCTGCCGCCATCGCCGAAACCCGTGCCGCGGTCAGCGAACGCCGCGAGGCCATCACGCAGGCCATGCTCACCTATGCCGAGGGGATCCTGGCCTGGCACCGGGGCGGGCTTGCCGACGCCGAACGTCTGGCCCGGACGGCGACCCTGCACTGGCAAAGCTGCTGTGACCGTATGGACGCCGCCGATGGCGTGGAGTTCCTCGGCGTGCTTGCCGCCGCCCGGGAGCGCTTCAGCGATGCCGCACGGCTGCTGGCCGCCGCGAACGCGGCCCGGCCCAAGCTGGGTTACCTGGCACCCGGCTTCACCGCCGGCCGCCGGGCCACCGCCCGCGCCGCCAGCCAGGCCAGGCACATCCTCGGAGACGACAGCTTCGCCCAGGCATGGGAACAGGGTTAGGCCCTCACCCTCGACGACGCGGTCGCCTACGCAGCACGCAGAGGCGGCGGGCGCAAACGCCCCGCGGCCGGCTGGGCCAGTCTCACCCCCACCGAACTGGAGGTCGCCCGGCTGGTGGGCGACGGCCTTCGCAACGATGCCATCGCCCACCGGCTGTTCATCGCCCCCGGCACCGTGAAGGTGCACCTCACTCACATCTTCACCAAACTAGCCATCACCACCCGCGCTGAACTGGCCGCACAGGCTGCCACCCGGACCTGAAGACCGAGGGCCCACCCACATGCGGGCCTGTAGTCAATGCCATGCGCTCGACCGGCGTGCGGCTGGAGGACGCTCAGAACGATGCCTCTTTGTGTCAAGTGAGCCGGGCGGCCTTTTTTCTGGCGGCTGAGGTGGTCTTCCGGGGCCGTGATCGTAGGGTGGTGGCAGGTCCGGGAGTGGCTTGGCCGAAGAGCTGGCGTTCGGGGTGTGAGCCGGCCGCGCTGGCGACAGAGTCGTTCCCCGGTTGCCCTCCCGGACCCTGGGTACTGCGCGCGGCGGCGCGGGCGGCGTCGGCCTTGAGGTGCTTGTAGATGGCGTCGCTGATCTGTCGTTTGAGGGCGCGCAGGGCTTCCTTGCCGGTCTTGCCCTCGGCGATCTTCTTGTCGTAGTAGGCACGGCCAGGGCTGTGCCGGTAGCGGACCTGGGTGACCGCGGCCATGTGGATGGCGTGGTTCAGGCGCCGGTTCCCGCGCATCGACAGCCGGTGAACCTTGCGGTTGCCGGAGGACACCTCGATCGGTGCAGTGCCGTTATAGGCGGCGAAGCGGTCCCTGCCGCCGAACCGGGAAACGTCCCTGACATCGCCGATCACCGTGGCGGCGATGACCGGGCCGACTCCGAAGACCTCGGTCAGGGACGTGCCGGAGGCACGGACCGCCGTGGCCAGCTTCTTCTTCGTCTCCCGCAGCAGGGTATCGACGCGGCGCAGGTCGGCCACGAGCTCGGCTGCCAGCTCGGCGCGGGCCTGGGCCACGGCGCCGCACGGCTCGGCCTCCTCCAGGATCGCAGCGGCGTGAGCTGCGTATATTTCCTTGCTGACACCGCCGGGGACCAGTTCGCACAGCGCGGCGTGCAGCCGGCAGGCGACCTGGTTCCGGGTCCGGCTCAGGTCGCGGTGCCGCTTGGCCCAGATCTTCAGCACCGCCGCGTGGTCATCGGGCCTGACCGGCAGGCACGACGGGGAGCGCAGCGCCGCGACGGCGACCGACCGGGCATCGTTCGGGTCGTTCTTGTTCACCGCTCCCGAGGCCAGCAGTCGCACCCGGGCGGCCAGCTTGGGCTGCACGTCCAGCACCTGCTCCCCGGCCGCCACCAGCTCCTGGGCCAGCAGATGTCCCAGGCCGCCGGCGCCCTCCACCGCCCAGGTCCGCCCCGGCCAGGACGTCGCCCAGGTCAGAGCCGCTCCGCCTGCGCAGCGGAGGCCCGTACCCGCACCTGCCCCAGCACTGCTTCATCTGCGCCGAGCGCCACCGCCGTGTGCGACCCCTTGTGCGGGTCCACGCCGATCATCACCGCCACGACCTGCCCCTTTCCTCACCTTGCGCCAGATGGGACCGCAGCGGGCATGCCTTATTACGGATCGGTCAGCGTCGCACCTCTTATGAGCCACGCCACGGCAAGACCCGACAGGCTGGCACGTCGTTCGAAAGCCCCCAGCAAAGCGGCCGGCAGCGGATATGAGAGCCAAGCCCATCGGACCTCTAAACGCTACGACCCAGGCCGTAACGCCTACACCGAGTCTGCAATAAGGCGGATGTTCTGGCTCTGTTCTGCATGAATGCCAGCGTGATTGCCTCGGCTAGGGCGCGGCGCCAGGCAGGAGACCGAGGTCGACAGCGACCTCCTCGCTTGCGCCACTGCATGTGAGCTTCAGGGCACGGGCGAATGGGTCGAGACGGGGCAGGAACCGGAGGGCGAGTTCTTCGTGGTCGGGGTGCCCGATGCTGCCGCCGAAGGTGCTCAGGTACATGCCGCCGCGGTCGTCTTCGCCATGGATCGAGACAGGGCTCCATTTGCGGTGGCCCTGCTGGCTGTGGCTCCGCCAGCCGGGCGTCGCGCGCAGGTACAGCCGCCAGCTGCCGGGCCAGGAGATCAGGCTGTCGACCTGCACGGCCACGCCGTCGATCGGCGGCAGGGCGGCCCCGATGTCCAGATGATGCCGGGGGCCGTCGGCCCGCCGCGCCGCGTCGAGCATGCCCGACCAGCTGCGGGGAAGGCCGCCGGCCGGGTGATGCTCGGTCAGCATGGTACACAGCTGCCTCAGCTGGCCCGGCAGCACGCTGGCGGGGTCAAGCTCGCCAGATCGCTGGATCTCTGCCGCCCTGGCCAGAGCAGCCGAGCAGCGCTGCCGGAGGATGTCCGGTGCGGCCTCGCCGGTACCGGTGAGCTGAAGCTCGATCAGCCAAAGGGCTTGGTCCGACAGCTCTCGCGCGGCCGGGCTTACCGCTACCGGAGTGAGCGGGCCCACCCGCACGGCCGGACGCGCCGAGGGCTGGAGCCGGGTGGCCGCCCCGCCCGGGCTGCGCAGCTCGAGCCACCCGACCCCCCGCCCTGGAACCGGATCGAGCCTAAAGCGCACGGACACTGGCTCGGCAAGCTCTCCTGATCTCCCGCTCTTGCCCGCCATTCCCTCGCTACGAAGGGCGTACCTCGCTCCCCGGTCATCGACGACGGTGACCTCATCGAGGCTTCCAACCAGGGCCGTCATGGTCGCTACGGCTGCCTTGGCGCGCCTACGGGGGACCAGGCGGGCGAACAGCATTCCGGGTGCTGGCAATCGGCGCGGCCTGCCCGCGCCAGGCTGGCCGCTGTCTGATGGCGTCAAAGACGCATACAGCGCGGTGTGACCGGAGCCGACGACCAGAGCTTCAGGAAACAGCACGCCTGCGGAGGTCTCGATAGCGGCGGCCCCACCGAAAGACCACCGGCCTTCGCCGCCCTGCAAATGCGGGCTCACCGCCGACCCGGACAAGCGATGGCGGCGTTCTACCTCGGCTTTCAGCACCGGCCAGCTCGGGAAGCCGTGCTCGCGGGCCACGGCCAGCTGGGCGGCCGATAGCGTTACCCGTTCGGAGACCGCGCCAAGCCTGGCGACGGCGCGGGCCTCACCATTTGTCGCGGCGCGAAGCAGCTCTCGTGCCTGGCGGCGAAGCTGGTCGAGGTCGGGTCGGTCGGGAAGCTCGGGCATGACGTCTCCTCGCCGCCCGGGCCCGCGTTCGGGCGCGAAGTGAAGACGATCCTGCCGGAAAGCACGACCTGGTCAGAAGCTGTGGAGGTGGACTCAAGTCCTGCCCGCGGACCCGGCGGCGCCCTCCTGCGCCCGTCTCGTCAATCTACACTGCTGCAGCCTGGGCTGGATGACCGGAGTAGGACCTCTTGCACTGGGGGAACGGCAGCCAGCCGCCCCGACAGAGCGACCCTGGCCGGCATGGCCGTTCAGGGTGACGCCACTCAGCGTGCTCGCCAGGGATACACGGTCCGTGCCCTTACCCGCCGATCGGCGCGACTGGCGACATCTCGGCGATCACCAGTTAGGGCGCACAGATGCGGTCGCTCTGCGCGCCGCATCGTCCGGATCTGCCGAAGAGCGCGCACGGTGATGGCGGACAGTTATGGCCCTTCTGCGCCAGCAGTGCGCAGGCTTGCGACGGCGGCAAGCTACAGGTCGGAGGTCACAGGCGTGGCGGTTCTGCTGGTCGCACGATTCTCAGGTGACGTAGCCGGACTGACCCGTGCGTACGACCGCGCGCACGCAATGATCATGGCGGCCGGCGGCGCTGAGTAGTTCGGTGAACTGCGGCATCACTGCGCGACCAGCCAGGACGCGTTGTACATCGTCGGTGTCTGGCAGTCGGAGGAACACGTCCGGACACGTTGGCAGAGCCCCGAGTTCGAAGAGCGCCTGGTCTCCGTCGGATTCCCGTCGCCCAAGACCGCGGACATCACCATCCTGGACCTTCACGCCATCGAACCGCCCCTGTGACCCCTTGGCGCCTTAAGCGAGAGCCCGCTTCTGCCGCGATCCGCGCTCCGGCGTCGCAGATCAGTTGGCGGACGACTGTCGCACGTCATTCGCTGGAGGACACCTCAGTCCTCCCCGATGTAGCCCGTATCAGGATCGATCATGGCTAGGAAAACGCGAATGCTTTCCCGATGCTCCTCCATCGACCGATTCGGAGTCGCGCTCGACGAGAATCCGTAGCCCTTGTTAGGCCCGCTCAGCCAGTCGTAGTCGGTGCCGCCTTGTCCCCACGCATCCCGGCGAATAGCGAACCGTTCGCCGTCGACGTCGAGGATGAACAACACCGGCCCGGGTCTTTCCTCTGTTCCGCGGTACACAGCTGGAACGGGAGGGCCGTTGGCGTCACCGCTGGGACTCCTGTCCATGAGAACCAGCATCCACGAGCGCCAACGTTGACGTCCATCGCACATATGCGCTCGGCTGACCCTGACCGCGCACTCTTCTGCCGCGACGAGGTTCCGCGACACTATCGGCGCCTCAACGGTAGGCGCGAATCCGCCGATCTGCGCGAGTTCAGCAGTGGCGGGGATGCTGTCGTTGGGCACGCAGAACGGGTTGTTCTGGATGTGGTCGGTCATCGCGGCCGCCATGGGGCCACGCCTGGCGGGGCGGGCCGGGAATGAGATTGGCTACTGGCCGGTGGCGGGGTTCTGGTTCGGTTGCCGTGATCTTGGCTATGAGGTCGATCAGGTGCCCTATATAGGGCACGTCTGCGGGAATCTTCACCGGGCGGGTCTTGCGGGACGCCCTTGAGCAGGCATGTGGTCTGAGCTGCAACGTTGTTGTAGAAGGTTCCGGTAATGGGCCAGCGTAGTCGGGGATCGCGCCGCGGCACGATGATCGTGGTCGTGCCGTGGCGCGATTCGCGGACGGTGGCTGGGGTGGGTCAGGTCAGGGGACTTCGGCGATGGAGAAGGCGTTGCCGTCGGGGTCGCGGAAGGTGAACATGGCCGGTACTCCTGGCCAGCGGAGGATTTCGTCGGTGTCGACGCCGGCGGCCGCGAGGGCGGCGTGGGCGTTGTCGGCATCGTCGGTGGTGAACCGGATGCCGATGGCGCCGCGGGTGAGGTCCGGTGCTGCCGGTTCGAGGGTGATGACGACGCTGGTGTGACCGGGTGCGAGTTCGATGAAGCGGCCGCCGCTCGGCGTCGGGGTGTCGCGCAGCGTGGTGAAGCCGAGCGTGCCGGCGTAGAAGCGCAGGGCGTTGTCTTGGTTCTCGACCGGGATGCTGACGGCGCGGATGCCGGTGATGTGGGTCTTGGCCGGGCTCATCTGGTGCTCCTTGGGGTGGGGTGCGGCAGCCGCTGGCTGAGATGGACGGTGACGGTGTCGCCGGCGCGCTTGCCGAGGTGGTGGCGGATGGCGGCGTTGACCGGGAGTTTGTGGGTGCCGTCACCGAGAGCCATGAATGAGCTGGTGAAGGGCTGGTCGTCGATGGTGCCGCTGACTTTGACCAGTCCGCGGGTGGCGAAGAAGCGGCGGACCCTTCCATGCGGACGTAGGTCCATCCGTCTTTGCCGGGCTCTTGGAGGAGTGTCGCGGTGAAGGTGAGATCGAGCGGGCCTGCGTTCGGGGCTGAGGTGCTGTTCATCGGTGGTCGTCCTTTCGGTCCGGTGGTGCTCCGGTGGTGGCTGGCCGGTTCTTGGGTCAGTGCAGCAGGCCGAGGATGACGGCGATCAGCAGAAGCTTGATCAGCCAGTCGCCGGCGTGCATCGCTGCGGTGGCGGGGTGGACTTTTTCCCAGATCACCGACCCGTGAGCAGGACGAGCGGGAAGCCGGCCCACAGGATCAGCGCGAGCACGAATCCGTGGCTGACGTCGAGGTCACCGCTGCGGCGGGCGATCCAGGCGAAGGCCGAGGCCACGACCGCGGTGCGCAGCAGTTCAGTCAGCACTTTCCACGCCGCGGCCGGCCGCGGTCCAGCGCCGCCTCGCCCACGGCCCGCCGCTCCAGCGGCGTCGCCGCGGCGTAGTACCCCGAGCTGAGAATGAACGCCGCGACCGCCGCGGCGGCGATGCCGAGACCGATCATGATCACCTCCATAATTTAGTACCAGCAAGTACGATAGTGGCTTGCTGACATCCGTACTGTCAAGTACTAAAATGAAGATGTGTCGATGAGCCCTGCCTCCGCCCGCCGCGGCCGACCCCGCGGCAGCGAGGCCCCGGAACTGCTGTCCATCGCCCGCCAGATGTTTCTCGTCGCGCGGGTACCGCGGGACGACGATGGACGCCGTCGCCGCGCAGGCCCACATCTCCAAGCAGTCGCTCTACCGCGACTACCCGTCAAAGGACGCGCTGTATGCCGCCGTCGTGCGGGACTGGGTCGACCGCGGCTACGACGCCATGCGCCCGCACACCACCGCGCTGGCCAGCACCCGCCAGGCCCGCCAGGGACTGCTCGGTCTCGCCCGCGTCCTGCAAGCCGGACTGCTGAGCCCGCCCGTCCTGCAGATGCGCACCCTGATCGCCGCGCAAGCACCCCAGTTCCCCGGCGTCGCCGCCGACTACGTCACCCGCAGCTGGACCCGCAACATCCGCATGCTGGCCGAGGCGCTCGGCGTCCTTAACGCCCGCGGGCTGCTGCGCATCGACGACCCCGACCTCGCCGCCGAGCAGCTGACCTGGCTCGTAGTCGCCGCTCCTCTCAACCGGCTCACCCTGCAAGCCGGAGCACACCCCTACCGCGACGACGAACTCCAGGCCATAGCGACCCAGGGCGTCGCCACCTTCATGAGCCGCTACGGCCCCGAAGACACGGAACGCCGGTAGGGGATCCCGTGCTGGGACGACCAAGATCATCCCAGTGACGGATCCAGTACGGCAGCGTCCCGCAGAGGGTTCCCTTCCGTACGCAGCATCCGCTTGGCGTGGTGGTCAACCGGCCCTCGGTGTGGCCTGACCGATGATTTTTCCGCGCCGTGCTGGTCTGTACGCCGAATACCGACTCACGGGAGGCTGACGCCATGCGGAAACTGACCTTTGGCATGAACCTGAGCCTGGACGGCTACATCGCCGCGCCCGGCGACGACCTCGGCTGGAGCGTGCCGAGCGACGAGCTGTTCCAGTGGTGGTCCGACCGGGTGGGGGCGACGGGCCTGGCGCTGTATGGGCGCAAACTGTGGGAGACGATGAGCTCCCACTGGCCGACCGCCGACCAGCAGCCTGGCGCCACACCGGCGGAGATCGAGTTCGCCCGCCGCTGGCGGGACATGCCGAAGGTGGTGTTCTCCTCGACGACCAGCACGGTCGACTGGAACACCCGCCTGGTCACCGGCGACGCGGTCACCGAGATCACCCGGCTCAAGGCCGAGGATGGCGGCCCCATTGACATCGGCGGCGCCACACTCGCCGCAGCGGCCATGCGGGCCGGGCTGATCGACGAGTACGTGCTGGCCACCGCACCGGTCTTGGTGGGCGGCGGCACGCCGTTCTTTACGGCCCTGGACAACTGGGTGAACCTGACCCTGGTGGAGACCCGGACGTTTCCCGACGGCGTGGTCCTGACCAGGTACGAGACCAAGCGCTGAGTGCCCGACGTCGGATCGGCGCGGGCTTCGGGCCGCCCAAGGATCTCGTGGCGCTGCTTTCGAGGCGATCGTGATACCCCTGCCGGATCACAGGCCGTGTATGTAAGGGATCCGCTTACGAGACACCAGGCGATGACCGGGCAAGAGCAGAGAGAATAGAACTGGTCAATCGGGCGCGCCGACCACGGCGCGGAGGTTGTCAGCGCACCCGCGCCGAGTCGGCGGTCGGGCGCTGGCCAGTGGGCGGCAGCTCCGGCCTCGCCGGTGACCTGGTGTTGCGCCGGGGATCGATTTACGTTGAGGTCCTCATTGTCTTGCTGGGGCCTCGGCTGGCCCAGCCTGCGGGGTCTCAGCGCGAGCCCCCGCAGGTGCCCGATGGCCACCACGATCTCATCCGCCGCTCTTGTCCCCGTGACGCCGGTGTTCAGCAACACCGAGCGGCTGGCCCTGGCCGGGTTCCTGGCCGCCTACAGCGGCCTGACCCGTCAGGCTTACGAGCTGGACTTGCGCCAGTACGTGGCCTGGTGCCAGTCGCATCAGCTGCGGCTGTTCGCTGCCCGGCGGGCTGACATCGAGTGTTTCGCCCGCGATCTGGAAGCCCGCGGCCGGGCCCGGGCGACCATTACCCGGCGGTTGTGCACGGTCGCCGGGTTCTACCGGTACGCGGTCGAGGAGGATCTGCTTGATCATTCCCCGGCAGCGCATGTGCGCCGGCCGCGGCTGGATTATGAGTCGCATGCGAACGGGCTGGATCGCAACGAGCTCGGCGCGCTGCTGGTCGCCGCCGGGCTCGGCTCGCCGGGCGATCATGCGCTGATTTCGCTGCTGGCCCTGAATGGGCTGCGGGTCTCTGAGGCCGTCGGAGCTGACATCGAGGATCTGGGCATCGAGCGCGGCCACCGGACGCTTGTGGTGACCCGCAAGGGCGGCAAGGTCGTCACCGTGCCGCTCGCGCCGCGGACCGCCCGGGCGATCGACCTGGCCGTCGGCGAGCGCATCCAGGGGCCGATCTTCCTGGCTGCCGATGGGCGGCGGCTAGACCGGCACGGCGCGGCCCGGATCGTGCGCCGCACCGGCCGCCAGGCCAGGATCGGCAAGAATGTAGGCCCGCACACGCTGCGGCACGCGTTCATCACCGCCGCGCTGGACGCCGGGGTGCCGCTGAGGGACGTGCAAGAGGCCGCCTCGCACGCTGACCCGCGCACCACCATGAGATACGACCGGGCCCGCACCTCGCTCGACCGGCACGCGACCTACATTGTTGCCGCCTACGTCGCCGGGGCCGCCCGTTAGCCCCGGGGCAGCTACGGCATCGTCCGCCTGGCCGGCTCTCGGCCAGGCGGACCACGAGCGGTGATATTGCCGACCTTCCGCGAACCGCCGTTCTGCGCGGGTCGGAGGTTGGGGCTCGCCGGATGCCCGGCCTCCAGATGGAAGATTCGGTGCGGGTAGGCGATAACCGGCGGGTTAGGGCTGTTCGGGTAATGCGGCGGGTGTCGAGGCCGGCGAGTGCGCGTCGGCCGCCATCGGCGCACGCGGCCAGCGGTGAGGCGGGACGGGCCGCGTAGTCTGCGCTTAGGCGCGTACGCGATCAGCCTGATGATCTAGCGAGCCCCGGTGCATGTCAGGGCGCAGTCGGGCATTCCGCTGGCCGGTCCTGGGCGCGGCGGGAGAGGAGCAGCATGGAAATGCGCGTCGCTCTGCCGCCGTTCGGGCTGCGAGTGGGGCAGGGTCGCGGGGTCAGCGGTGGCGTCGCGCGGGATGGGGATGGGGAAGTCTCCCTGCGTCGGTACTCCGTTGAGAGCCTGACGGAGTCTTAAGCGTAGAAGTCCTCAATGTCTGGCCAAGAGGGGGACGCCATGCCACGTCACACTCTCTCCGCGAGCCGGTTTGCTCCGGTCCCGGGCAGCCGGACGGCCGAAGGGCGGCAGGTGACAGCCATGCGGAAGCGGGCGCGCTACCTTCGCCGGGGGATCGTGGCCGTGGCCGCGGTAGGGGTGCTGTGCCCGGCGCTGCTGACCGGCGCTGGCGCGGCGGCGGCCGGTGCGCGTGCTACCGCCTCGGGCGGCGCCTGGGGCAGGGCGGAGAAGGTCCCTGGCCTGGCGGCCCTCGGCGGGGACTCCGGGATCAGGTCGGTGTCGTGCGCCTCGGCGGGCAGCTGCAGCGCCGGCGGGGAAATCGACGCCGCCGGGCGCCCAGCAGGTGTTCGTCGTCAGCCAGAGGAACGGCGCCTGGGGCACGGCCGAGGAGGTCCCCGGCATCGCGGCCCTGAACACGGGCGGAAGATGCCGAGATCGGTCGGTGTCGTGCGCCTCGGCCGGTAACTGCAGCGCCGGCGGGGGCTACACCAACAGGGGTTTCGACTCACTCACAGGCGTTCGTTGTCAGCCAGAAGAATGGCATCTGGGGCAAGGCCAGGAAGGTCTCCGGCACCGCGGCCTCACGCAGGCGAGATCGCGGAGATCAACTCGGTGTCGTGCGCCTCGGCGGGCAACTGCAGCGCCGGCGGGACCTACACGACGGCAGCGGCGGCGGCAGGCGCTCGTCGTCAGACGAGAAGAACGGCACTTGGGGTAAGGCGGAAGAAGGTCCGCGGCACCGCGGCATTAACGGCACGGGATCTGGTCGGTGTCGTGCGCCTCGGCGGGCAACTGCAGCGCCGGGGGGTATTACAAGGGAAACGGCACCGGCCGCTTTCAGGCGTTCGTCGTCAGCCAGAAGAACGGCGCCTGGGGCAGGGCGAGGGAGGTCCGCTTCGCCGCGCCCCTGCAACCCGGCGGAGATGCCCAGGTCTACTCGGTGTCGTGCGGCTCGGCGGGCAACTGCAGCGCCGGCGGGTCCTACTCACGGCCCGCCGGGACCGGGGCGTTCGTCGTCAGCCAGAAGAACGGCGTCTGGGGCAAGGCCAGGAGGTCGGCTTCACCGCGGCCCTGCAACGCCGGCGGAGCGCCGTGATCGCGTCGGTGTCGTGCGCGCTCGGCGGGCAACTGCAGCGCGGGCGGGAGTTACTCAGACCGCTATGGTCAGCCTCAGGCGTTCGTCGTCACCCAGACGGAACGGCACCTGGGGCAAGGCGAAGGAGGTCCCCGGCACTGCGGCCCTCAACACCGGCGGAGATGCCCACCTTTTCTCGGTGTCGTGCGCCTCGGCGGGCAACTGCAGCGCCGGCGGAGTCTACACCGACCACCGCGGCCACTGGCAGGCGTTCGTCGTCAGCCTGAAGAAGGGCATCTGGGGCACGGCGGAGGAGGTTCCCGGCACCGCGGCCCTCAACACCGGCGGATCTGCCGCCATCAGCTCGGTGTCTTGTGCCTCGGCCGGCCGGTGCAGCGCCGGCGGGTTCTATTTTGGACCGCTCCGGCAACCAGCAGGCGTTCGTCGTCAGCCAGACACGATGACCTCGTGATGCCCGCGAGCGCTTGGACTGGGCCGCCGTCCGGGACTGGTTGCACGAGGTGATGCCACCGGACGGCGAAGATCCATTCGTATTTTCACGTTATTCGGGCCCGAGCCCATATTTGGCTCCCGAGTGCAGGCGTGTCATGCTCAGCGCTGCGGAGGAAGCGGGCCTATCCCCGCTGGCGCCGCCGCGCTCTTCCACGTGGCGGCTGTCTGCGCGCGCAACGCCTGGGCGGTCGGCTCCACCAGTACCAGCGCCGGCAGCAAACTACCGCCCCCCGGGCCGGAGTGAGGTACACGGCGCGGCCGCCGTCAGATTGCCCCTGATCACCTCATCGACCTCGTCAGACCAGCCGACAGGCTCGCCGATCATGCCATTGCCCCCTCCCGGGTTGGCTCCGGCCAGCATCACACCTTCCGCCAGCCAGCAACAGAGCCTCGGCTCCCAGCAGGCAAAGCCCGCATTCACCAGGGCCGGGACTCGCAGCGCCAAGGAGAATCTCCGCGCCAGCGGGCTGAACGCCTCGCCTCCCACGCCCGTTGAGCAGCGTGTGCAATGCCACCTCGCCCCTGCTACCGTTTGCGGCTCCCGCCTGACCGCAGCCCACGGCAAGACACGCGCCGCGCATATTCCCGCCGATCGGCGTGGCAAGTGCGATTTCGACGTCCCCCGGAGCGGGTGCGCCGATCTGGCTGATCTGGCGCCCGGGCTGCGGCCGCGCGGCCCGGCTCCCGCGAAGGCACGGCCGCGGCGCGAGAGACTGGGCCCGGGACCACGACTCTGCGGAGGCACTGACTCATGACGGAACAAGCGCATCCAGAGTGGGACGCCAGCTACACGGCCGGCACGCCGGCCCCGTGGGACATCGGCAGGCCGCAGCCGGCTTTTGTCCGGCTCGCTGACGAGGGCCGCCTGACCGGGCGCCTTCTCGACGCTGGCTGCGGCACCGGCGAGAACGCGCTGCTGGCAGCCAGTCGTGGCGCCGATGTCACCGGCATCGACGTCGCGCCGACCGCGATCGCGCGGGCGCGCGCGAAAGCGTCCGAGCGCGGGCTGACCGCGCGGTTCGAAGTCGCAGACGCACTCGACCTCGGCCGCCTCGGCCTCACTGCCGACACCGTGATCGATAGCGGGGTGTTCCACGTATTCGGCGACGACGACCGGGCCCGGTACGTCGCCAGCCTCGCGGCTGTGCTGAGACCAGCCGGCACTTGCTACCTCATGTGCTTCAGCGATCGGCAGCCAGGGACCTGGGGCCGGCGCCGCGTCCGCGCGGAGGAGTTGCGCGCGGCGTTCAGCGACGGCTGGGCCGTCGAGTCGATGACCGCCGACATCTTCGAGATCAACCCGATGGACGGCACGACGCAGGTCCAGGCCTGGCTAGCCACGATCAGGCGTAACTAACCAACCGGGCCCCGCACGGGCCCGGTACCGCAAACGTGCAATTGCTAACGCCCAGCCCTTGCGCAGCCGGGCGATCGCATAGATCACGAAGAAGACCACAACCAGGTCCATCTTTGCGTCACTTCACTTCCCCGATCATTGACCCGTTACCCAGGCCCGGCGCCTTCGCGTCGCACGCAGTGACGGCCACCACCCAGGCGCCGATTCGGCGCTCAGACTTCGGAGCCGCGGACGACACCTCACTACATCGCATGATCGGCGCTCGTCTCGAGGGACGCGCACACTCCCGCCGCTACGGGCGGCTAACAGCCGCTCATTGCCACCGGGCGTGGGCATGCATAACAGTTAATCTGCCGCCGGGGGTGTGCCCGGTGGCCGATGAGCGTGAGTTGCCGGTGTGATGGCGTTTGCCGGGGTTCGAGTTCCGTGCGTGGCCGCAGGGCAGGTCAAGCGCGTGGATCTGCTGCTTGAGCTGGAGCGAGTGGGTCAGCGCGTCCAGCAGGAGGTGGCTGGCCTTGAAGTAGCTCGACGTGACCGTCAGCGCGGTCAAGCGTGATGAGCGATCCGGGCTCCCGCGACGTCTGCCAGCAGGCGCCGGGGACGGGCGCCGCCACGGAGGGCCAGTCGCAAGCTACCATCGGCCCCGGGGGCTCACCCTCGGCGGGCGCTGGCGGCGGGGTCATTTCACTGCGGCTGCTCATCGATGACGCGCTGATCTTCGCAGGTGTCGGGATTCTCGCCGTTCTGACCGCGGACTCAGAGCGCTGCCTGATCCCGGGGAAGCGTCACCCGATCGAGCAGGGAGGACCTGCGTGGCGAGAACTCAGCACATCGCGCTCAAGGACTCCCACAGGTGGGGCGGCTCGGCGAGCGTTTCCAGTCGTACAACGTCGAGATGGTCGAGATCATCGGCGGCAGGTTCTGGGAAGCCCTATGGAGTAAGGAACGGCGCCGAGGTCCCGGACTCACGGGCTGATACGACGCCGACGGGGATGGAGCCTTCGCTGTACCGGGTACTCGGGCTCCTCGATCGACTTGTCGAACGAGCGCCTGCGCAAGCTCGCCGCGGCGCTCGGTCCCGCCTATGTCCGGGTGAGCGGGACCTGGGCAAATACGGTCTACTTTCCACGACTCCGACGCCCCGCCTCCATCCCGGGCGCCGCCGGGCTTCGGCGGGGTGCTCACCCGCGGCCAGTGGCGAGGGGTTATCGACTTCGCCGCCAGCGTGGAAGGCGAGCTGGTCACGTCGGTCGCCACCGGGACCGGCGTGCGGGACGGCGCGTTGATGTTGCAGTGGATGCCCGCTAGCCGGATCAGGAAGCAGGCTGCGGCGGCTCCGAGCGCGGCGGGGACGCCGTAGACCCCGGTACGCACGGCGGCTACCGCGATCGCGGCGCCTATCAGGGCGGGGATGGCGTACAGGCCGCTGGTCAGACTGTCGGGACCCGCCGGACCAGGATGTCGCGGATCGTCCCGCCGCCGACGGCGGTGACGGCTCCGAGGATGACGGCCTGCGCGGCGCCGAGGTGGTAGTTCCAGGGATTTGGTCGCGCCGGTGACGCAGAACAGGCTCAGCCCGGCGGCGTCGAGCAGCTCGATCGGCAGGGTGAACCGGTGCAGTTGCCGACTGAGGAAGAACGCGATCAGCGCCCCGCCCGCGGCTACCGCCAGGTAGGGCCAGGAGCTGAATGTGGCCGGCGGCAGCGCGTTGATGAGGATGTTGCGCAGGATGCCGCCGCCGAGGGCCGTGATCATGCCGAGTGTCAGCATCCCGATGATGTCAAGCTTTGCTGCTTCCAGCCCGGTGATGGCGCCGTTGAGCGCGAACGCGAAGGTGCCGGTCAGGTCCAGCGCGAGCAGCAGCGGCGGTTCGGCCATGACTGTCAGCATGCCTCGTGGCCTGGCCGAGGCAACCGCCTGGCCAGACGCCACCACACACCCGCGACCCCTTGCTGCTTGACACCCCAGCCCTTGGGATGTCTGCCAGCTAGGTGACTGAGGCTCCTCGTTGAGCTGCGACGCGGCGAACGCTCACTTTGCTCGCGAATGGATGATGTGGCCGGCGCGCGGCCATGTGCCGTGGTGCGCGCATTCTGTTCACCGTTATGCGGAGCACCGTTTCGCCCGTGACATTCGGAGAAGGGGTCATCAGATGACCGCCCGAGTGACTCGCCGGGGAATGAGTCGGCGCGGGTTCCTGACTGCATCTGCGGCCGGCTGGGAGCGGCTCTGTGCCGCCCGGTCGGTGGCGGAGCTGGCGGTGGGCCGGGCGCTAGTGCTCCCGGCGCGGCCTGCGGCTGCGGGACGTCGGCTGGACGCGACCTCGCTGACGTGGTCCTGGACGCATTCCGGGCAGATACCGGCAGTGCTTGGGTCAAGGAGTCCAGCAGGCGGTGGCCGGCACGGAAGTAGCCTGCGGTGGGCCGGGCGCGTTTACATGGGATGAGTTCGAGGGCGGTGCGTGAGGAGGACAAGCGGTCGATGTCTAGTCTCATGAGCAGCGGCGGGCGCAGCGGCCGGCGGGCCAGGCGGACCTGGATCCGGCATGTGCCGGAGTCGCGATCGCGCTCGATCGGCCCGTGCAAAAGACCGTGGCCGAGGTGCAGTTCGCCGTCCTGTTCGGTGCGCTGCCAGTTTTCAAGGGCGGCCAGGCAGGCGTCGAAGGGGATGTCAACGATCCGCCGGAACGATAGCCAGCCCACTCCAGAGCACGTATCCGCGCTTGGGCTGCCCTCCGCCCGGTCAGTGGATGTGGGGGACGGCGGGGGCTGCCAGCAGTTCTTGGCCAGCCCGGCGGGCGGGCTGAGCCAGTGGCGGATGCTCGGGATGCGGCTCATAGGTCCACTCCGCCACGGGTTGGGATCGGTTCAGGTTGCTTTCGACCCGCCGGGGCGGCCCGGCCACGGCGCCGAGCATCGACGGGCTCCACCGTCAGCTGGGGTCTCTGGGAAAGCTCGTCGCTCAGGGAGCCGGCGTGGTGGCGGAGCTCTTGGAGCCGGTCACCGGTCCGCACCTGGCTCCTCAGTCCGTGGATGTCGAGTTCTCGTCTCATGGCCTGGCCCTTTCCGATAGCGATCTGTCCCGCGGTGTGCGTACTGGCCCGGAGCGGCGGAATCAGGGGTCATGTTGGTGAGCTGATCTGGCCGGTACCGGTGTTGAAGGCCGTTCCTGGGGTCATGCCGTCTTCATCCGCTGGACCGGCGGCAGGTCGAACTCGTCGTTGGACATGCGCAGCAGCGCTCTGGTGGCCGCGATGAAGCCAATGGCGGCGAGCCATAGCCCGATGCCCTGAGCGATGTGGCTGGGAATGAACGGGTGGGTGAAGCCGCCGGCTATCAGGCATGCGGCCATCCACGTCGGCGCGATCCGGCTGCGCCACAGCGCGATCCCGAGCAGCGGCAGGCCGATGACGATGCCGGCCAGGAAAAGGATCGAGGCGACCTGGTTGACTGGCTGTGCCCACAGCGCCTTGTCCAGGGCAGCGATCGTGCTGACGTTCAGGTGCTTGTCCGCGGTCACCAGGGCTAGGCCGTTGTCGTTGGGCAGCAGCGGTAGCCCGGCCAGGAAGCCCAGCATCGAGATGGATGCCCCGAAGGCTGTCAGCGTGGGTGCGTTACGCCGGGTGCACCAGGCCAGGGCGATGGTGGCCGGGATGAGGCCAATCAGGAAGAACAGCCCGAGTGCTGCGGCAAAGACGGTGGACTGGTGGTGGGCGGCGGCAGCGGCGGCCAGGCTCTTGAACGGGCCGTCGGAGGGGATTTGGCTGATCACGTAGCTTGCGCCCAGGCCGAGCAGGGGCAGCGGCGCCACGATGGCGAGTAGCATCCGCCAGTACCTCCGCGTGTCCCGCGCGGGCCTGGCCACGGCGGCAGTGGTGCCGGTGGCGGAGATCTGAGAGATGGGCATGTTCGGCTCCTTGGCATTGGCGTGAGGAAGCGGTCGATGTCCAGCCTGGCCGCGGCAGTGTTCGGCACGGCAGGTGGTGAACACCCAGGTGACCGGGAATTTTCCGGCCAGGCCTGGGGGCGTGCCACTACCCATCTGGGGGCAGCGGCGCCCATCATGGGGGCATGACGAGCACCCGGCGCCCGCTGGCGACGATCGCCGCGACGGTGCTGTTCGGCTTCGCGCTGGCCGAAGTGATCACCGCAATCGTGGCCAGCGCACTGTCCGGGCTGAGCCTGCATCAGCTGGACGGCCTGCTGGTGCCCACCAACACGACGATCGGGTTGTCGCTGGCCCTCGCGGGCTGGCCGATCGCGGCGTACCGGCCCGGTAACCGGGTCGGCTGGCTGCTGCTCGGCGGCGGCTGCAGCTACGCGTTGACCGGTGCCAGCATCCCGTTGCTGGCTTGCGTCGCCGGCGCCGGCTGGGACAGTCCGCTGTGGAGAGTAGTAGCCACGATCACTAACGGCGGCTGGACTCTAGCGCTGACTTTGTTCATCCCGCTGAGCCTGACGCTGTTCCCAGACGGGCGCTGGCTCAGCCGCCGGTGGCGCTGGCTCCTTGGAGTTATCTGGGTAAACGCAGTGGCGTTCTTCGCGCTCGGGGTAAGGGCCGGGGAGAGCGCTTCCGTTGGGATACGCGGATATCTGGTGGCGTCGGGACAGCAGGCCGGCCAGGTCAGGTGGCTCCCTGCGCTGATCGCGGTGGCGACACTCGCCACCTACGTCAGTGTGGTGGTCTGTGTCGTGCTGCGGTTCCGGCGCGGTTCTGACCTGGTACGCCGGCAGATGCTGTGGGTGATGCTCGCGCTGCTGCTCGTCGTGGCGCTGTTCAGCCTGGACCCCCTGCTGCCCGATACCGATCTGACCATCATCCCGATCGCGCTGATCCCGCTGTCGATCCTGATCGCCATCTTCCGCTATCAGCTGCTGGACATCCGGCTGGTGTTCTCCCGCTCGGTGCTCTACCTATTGCTGACCGCGGCGGCCGTCGGCGCGTACCTGGCGGTCGTCGGGATAATGAGCCAGCTGTTTACTGCGCAAGTCGCGCTGGGGCCCTCGGTAGTCGCCACGCTGCTGATCGCGGTGGCATTCAACCCGCTGCGGGTGTGGCTGCAGCGCCGGGTCGACCGGGCGGTCTACGGCGCGCGGCAGGACCCGGTACGTGCCATTGCGGAGGTGGGCGCCCGGCTGGGCGAGGTCGCCACACCGGCCGGATCGGACCTGGAAGGCGTACTGCAGGCCCTGTGCCAGGTGATGCGGCTGCCGTCGGCCGCGATCGTGTCACGCGGTACCCAGCTCGCCGGCTATGGCCAGGCACCCGCCGCACTGCACAGCACCCAGCTGCGGTACGGCGAAGAGTGGCTAGGCGAGCTCATCGTCGGGCTCCGGCACGGCGAGTCCAGGCTGGACCCGGCCGACGAACGGCTGCTCGGCCTGCTCGCCGCGCCGATCGCGGTCGCCGCGCATGCCAGCGAGCTCGCCGGTGAGCTGAGCCAGTCCCGGGAACAGGTGATCAGCGGCCGGGAGGAGGAGCGCCGGCGGCTGCGCCGCGACCTGCACGACGGGCTAGGCCCGGTACTAACCGGCGTGGTACTCAACGCCGAGGCGGCGCTGCGCCTGCTCCGCACTGATCCGGCGCGCAGCGAGACGCTCCTCGGCGAGCTGCGCGACCAGACCACCGGCGCGCTGGAGGACGTCCGCCGGCTGGTGTACGAGCTGCGGCCGCCCGCGCTCGACAGCATGGGCCTGGCAGGTGCCCTGCGGGAGTACGCGACGATGTTGTCCCGCCGCGCCGATGGCTCACCGCTGATGGTCAGCGTCGAAATCCCTGAACCGCTGGGCGACTTGCCCGCCGCGGTAGAAGTTGCCGCGTACCGGATCGTTACCGAAGGGCTCACCAACGTCACCCGGCACTCCAACGCCGATACCGCGGTCATCACGCTGGTCGTGCGCGACGGCGATCTGCACGTCGCGGTGCACGATGACGGGGTGAACGTGGATGGCGGATGGCAGCCGGGCGTCGGGCTGACCTCGATCCGGGAACGCGCTGCGGAGCTGGGTGGACGGTGCGCGATCCAGCTCGACCGCACCGGCGGCCGGATCGACGTTTACCTGCCGCTGGGCACAGGGACCCCGGCCGGGCGCCTCCAGATGCAGCCGCACCGGACAGGCCTGCAGGCATGACGCTGAACATTGTCATTGCTGATGACCACACCGTCGTGCAGGAAGGGCTGCGGGCCCTGCTGTCCGCGGTAGAGGGCTATGAGCTGGTCGGCACCGTCGGCAACGGGGCCCAGGCGGTGCGCGCAGCCGTCACCCTGCATCCCGACGTGATGGTGATGGACATCCAGATGCCTGGCATGAACGGGATCGACGCGACCCGCGAGATCGCCCGGGTCGCGCCGGATGTGGCCGTACTCATGCTCACCATGTTCGAAGACGACGAGTCCGTGTTCGCCGCGATGCGCGCCGGTGCCCGGGGGTACGTGCTCAAAGGCGCCGCCCCCGCAGACATGATCCGCGCCATCGCCTCAGTCGCCGCCGGTGAGGCCATATTCGGTACCGGCATTGCCCGGCGAGCGCTGGCCTACCTGACGACGCCGCGGCCCGGCAACGCCGCTTTCCCCGAGCTAACCCCGCGCGAGCGGGAGGTACTCAACCTGATCGCAGCCGGCCTGGCCAACACCGCGATAGCCACCCGGCTCGGTCTGGCGCCAAACACGGTCAGCAACCATATTTCGAACATCTTCGCCAAAATGCAGGTAGCCAGCCGGGCCGAAGCGATCGTACAAGCCCGCTCGGCAGGCATGGGATAGCCGAACGCCGCGGTTCCGATCATGAACCAACTGCTGCTGGAGTACCGCTCCCCACAGGCCCATTCGAGCAGGGCAGAGACAACCGCCGTCCCTGATGGGGACCAAACCACGCCAAGAACGGCGATAGCCCTTGCTGTCGTTGACTCTCTGAGCGTCTGCGGCAGCTTTCTCAGGGTCAACCAAGATCTGCATCGCACTGCTACGGCTACACAACGCCGTCGAAGGAGATCCCGCGAGCGGGCCACCCGTTCGGTTTCCATGCCAAACCCAAGTAAATGGAGGGTCGCAGCCGGTGGTCGATGAGTCATAGCAGGATGATCCGCGCTCGAGTGGCGCCGAGGCTACTGGGCTCAGGGACGCGAATATTCGGCGATCTTGCTTGCCGGAGGGGCCACGCCGCTGATTCTCAGCGAAGCCGCGACGATCCATAAGAGATCGGATGGATATGCGTTTCAGCGCATAAGCATGCGGACAGGCAATGCGCGCTATTCGGCATACTCGTCAGCGACGGTGCGGCTGGCGATTTTTGCATACCGCAGGGTCATGTCGAGGCTGCGGTGGCCGAGCAGGGCGGCGATGGCCTCCAGGCTCATCCCGCGGTTGATCGCCTGGGTGGCCAGCGTGTGCCGTAGCTGGTGCGGGTGGATATGCGGCAGCCCGGCCGCCGCACCGGCCCGGTTGATGAACCGGGTGACGGTATGGCGGTCCAGCGCCCGGCCGTTTTCACGGGGCAGCAGCAGCGCGTGCCCAGCCGGGACATGGGCAGCGCGGTAAGCATCGATCAGGGTGACCAGCTGTGGGTGCAGCGGCAGGTAGCGGTCCTCGTGCAGCTTGCCGACCGGGACGTGGAGCCACGGCCCGGCTCCGATGAGCACGACCGCATCAGCGCGCAGGCCGGTGTATTCGCTGACCCGCAGCCCGGTGCGCAGCAGCATCTCTACGGTGACCCCGATCAGCATCCGCCGGTCGGCCTGGGCGGCGCGCAGCAGTTTCGCGGCCGCGGCGTCGTCGAGGGCCTTGGGCAGAGGGTGGTCCTGGCGGGGCAGGTCGCCCGGGAACATCGGCACCCGGGCCGGGGCCTCGTCCCAGCCCCATTCGGTAATGCGGACGAAGAACATCCGCAGGGTGCCGAGCCGGTGCGCGATCGTGGCCGTGGTCAGCCGGGGCTTATTCTGCCCCGGGCGGGCGGCCAGCCAGGGCTTGAAGTCCTCGATGTGCCGGCGGGTGATCAAGGTAAGCGAGGTGACCGGCGATGTCTCTGCGAGGAAGGCTGCGAACGAGCGGAGCGCCAGATCCGCGCCGCTGACACTGCCAGGCCGCAGCACGCAGGCGATCTGCTGCAGGTAGCGGCGCATCGGAGCCGTGGCGCCGGGGATGGCCTGCTCGAGCTGCGCCCAGTCCGGGAGCAGCACCGGGCCGGTCACTGGGCACTCACGGCGAGGGCCTGGGCGTCGATGGCCTCGGCGGCCCGGCGGTACTGAGACGCCAGCCAGTCATCACCCAGGTGCAGGTAGATGCGGGTGGACTCGATCGAGGCGTGCCCGGCCTGGGCCTGCACCGCCTCCAGCGACATCCCGGCCTTGCGCAGCCGGGTCAGGCAGGTATGCCGCAACTGATGGCAGGTCGCCCGGGCCAGCCCGGCCCGGCGGCGGGCGCCGTCGAGGATCTCATCCAGCCCGGCTGCGGTCAGCGGCAGGCCGCGGCGCGGGCCCTTGAGCACGGTGAACACCGCATCGGTGGCTGCCCCAGCGGGGCGCTCGGCCTCCAGGTAGGCGCTGACCTCGGCGAAGAACCGTGGCGACACCGGGATCAGCCGCTGGTGGCCGCCCTTGCCCTCGGCGATGAACACCCGCCGCTCCCCGAACCGCAGATCGGCCAGCCGGAGCCCGAGGACCTCGCAGCGGCGCAGGCCGCCCAGCACCATCGCCGCGACCATCGCCCGGTCCCGGTGCGTGCGCAGGGCAGCGGTCAAAGCGTCCACCTCGGCAGGGCCGAGGATCTGCGGCAGCGTCCGGGGCACCCGCACCAGCGGGACGCCCTGACCGGGCCGCTGCCGTTCGCGCCGGGTCGGCAGGCCCCGCGGCACCGGGTTCACGCTCACGTCCCCGCGGGCCAGCAGGAACCCGTAAAGACCAGACACGCTCGACAGCCGCCGCCGCAGCGTCCGGGCCGACACCCCGCCAGCCCCCGCCATCTGCAGGCGGCCGTCCCCGCCGGTGCGCTGCGCGGTCATGAAAGCCAGCACGTCCACCGGCCGGACCTGCCGCGGCGTCTTGCGCGCCACCGTGAAGAAAACCTTCAAGTCATAGGCCACAGCCAGCACCGTGTTCGGCCGGCACCGGCCAGCCAGGAACTCCAGATACTCATCCAGCAGCCGGACGCCCAGCCGCGCCACGACCTCACCGTCCGCGTTCCGCGACCGGGTCAGGCAGACAACAGTTCCTGGCATGCAGGCCCCCATCTTCATAAGGACAGGCCTGTCAGCCTGCCAAGATCCTCATGAAGATCACCCGCATATCATGCAGTAGCGGACGTTCACGCCCAGCGTTGCCGCTGAGTCCGGAGGAGACAGCATTGCCGGCGCGCGATCTTGCCCGCCGGGCCGGTTCCGCCCACGCGAGCGATTGCTCATATAGTTAACATCTGCTCACCTCAGCGGAGGGCAGGTTTCTGGGCGGCCGACCGCCGGGAGGGGCTCATGTCCACTGCCGGGTCCACCGGTGCCAGCGGCATCATTGACCTCGCCCTAGCCGGGGCGGCCGTGGTGGTGACCGGGGCCGGCAGCGGGATCGGGGCGGCCACTGCCCGGCTGCTCGGCAGACGTTTGGCCTCGCTGAGGCGCTGGTGGTGCCCGATCACGAGAAGGAGCCCGCGGATCACCATGCGCTGAACGCCCGGGTCGGACTCGGTGGTGCCCAGTTCATGAGTACGCACCTGCGCCCGGGCGCCAGCCTCGGGGTCGGCTGGGGCGAGACGGTGTCCCGGGTGATCGCGGCGACGAACTTCGGCGCCGTCGGGCCGGTGAACATGGTGACGCTCACCGGCGGCGTGGAGGGCTACCTGCCGACGATCCTGTCGTCCAAAGGAGAACTGGCCAGCGAGTCGGCCGAGGTCACCTCGGCCACCGTCATCCCGAGCCCGATCATGGCGTCCACCCCGGAGCTAGCGGCCGCACTACGCGCGGAGCCGACCATCCAGCAGGTGCTCAAACAGGCCGCCGAGGTGGAGCACGCCGTCGTCGGGGTGGGCACGCCGACCGCCGACGCGACGATCGTGCACCTCGGCTACCTGAACCCGGACGACGCTCGCGACCTGCGGGAGCGTGGGGTGGTCGGGGACATCCTCGGCCAGTTCTTCGACGCCGACGGCAACGTGGTGGAGCTGCCGATCCACGACCGCCGGATCGGGATCGAGCTGGCCCAGCTGCGGAACATCTCCAAGGTGGTCGGCGTGGCGGGCGGGACGCACAAGGCGGAGGCGATTCTGGGCGCGCTGCACGGCGGGTTCCTGGACGTGCTGATCACCAACGAGCTGGCCGCGATGCGGCTGCTGGAGCTGAACCGGGCCGGCCCGCGGGGTCGCCGGTGACCCCAGGCCGCCCGACGACCTGGCCGGGTTGCTGCGGCTGGCCAGCCAGGGCCGGCTCAGGCTGGTGGACGGTCCGGCGCCGGACGTCTTCCCGGGCATCAGCCTGGTGCCCGACTTCGACACACACACCTACGGCCACCAGCACGTGGTGATCCGCAACCACTCGTCCGGCGTCTGGGTGGTACCCGGCGACGTGATGTGCCTCTACGCGAACATCGAGGGGATCGGCGGCGACGGCCGCTATGTCCCGATCGGCCTGGCCATGGGCAGCCAGGAGAACTGCATGCTGGCCCGGGACGAATTGATGCGGCTGACCCAGGGCGAGACCAGCCGCATCCTGCCCGGACACGAGCAACTGCTGTGGCAGCGGCATCCCTCGCATCGCTACCCGGACGGCCTGCACCTGGCTGAGGTGTGCCTGCGCCCCGGGGAGGCCAGCCGGCTGCCGTGCGACGACACCGCTACGGCGGGCGGAGGTGATCCCCGGTGAGCTCCGCTACGCGCTCGCCCACAAGCTGTTCGATGGGGTGGCCGCCAAGGGCGAGCAGCTCCGCGCGGTGCTCGGGCAGCTGGCCAGCCGGCACGAGATCATCGGCGACGTCCGCGGCCTGGGCCTGTTCGCCGGGGTCGAGATCGTGGCCGACCGGGCCAGCCGGGAGCCGTTCCCGGAGAAAGCCGGCCTGACCCAGCGGATCGTGCGCGGGACGATGCAGCGTGGCGTCCTCATCCTGCCCGGTGTGCCGGGCGCCAACTATGGCCGGGACGGTGATCACATCCACCTGAGCCCGCCGTACATCATCACGGACGCGGAGATCGACCTGGTCGCCGAGGCGCTGGACGAGGCGCTGACCGAGATCGAGGCCTCGCTCTAGTGGCCGCGCGGCCACGCCTGCTGATCACCTCGGGAGACCCAGGTGGGGTCGGCCCGGAACTGGTCCGCCACGCGCTGGCCGACCCGCAGATCCGGGAGCTGGCCGAGTTCACCGTGGTCGGCCACGTGAACGGGACCGGAGCGGTGCCCATCGGCCGGCCGTCGGCGGCGGGCGGCCAGGCGGCGGTGGCCGCGGTCCGCGAGGCGGCCGCGCGGCTGGCCGACGGGGCAGCGGACGCACTGGTCACCGCGCCGGTGTCCAAAGAGGCGCTGCGGCTGGCCGGCTATCCATGGCCGGGCCAGACCGAGATGCTGGCCGACTTGTGCGGGGCCAATGACCTACGGGTGCTGCTCATGGCGGGCCCGCTGCGGGTGGTGCACGTATCCGCGCATCGCTCGCTGCGCCAGGCCATCGACGCGGTCACCCCGGCCAGCGTGCTGCGGACCATCGAACTGGCCGACGGCATCGGCCGCCGGCTGCTCGGCAGGCCGCCCCGGATCGTGGTGGCTGGGCTCAACCCGCACGCCGGGGAACAGGGCATTCTCGGCCAGGAGGACGGGCGGTACATCCGCCCGGCGGTCGAGCAGGCCCGGTCCCGGGGCATCGACGCGGACGGCCCGCTGTCTCCGGACACGCTCTTCCCGCGGGCCGCGGCCGGCCACGCCGACCTGGTCATCGCCATGTACCACGACCAGGGGCACATCCCGGTCAAGCTGCTCAGCCAGGGCGAAGCGGTGGCGGTCACCCTCGGCCTGCCGTTCCTGCGGATGTCCCCTGACCACGGGGCGGCCTTCGACATCGCCGGGCAGGGCGCGGCCCGGCCGGGCAGCATGATCGCCGCCATCCGGGCCGCCGCGACGGCGGCCAGTGGGCCGCCGTGACCGACGGTTACCTGCCGGCCCTGGACGCGGGTACCGGCAGCTGCCGGGCGGCCCTGTTCAGCCTGGACGGCCAGCTGGCGGCGCTGGCGCAGCGCGAGTGGTCGCACCAACCGGAAGACGGCATCCCCGGCTCGCAGTCCTTCGACCTGGCCGGGAACTGGGCGCTGATCTGCGCCTGCATCCGCGAGGTGCTCGGCCGCGTAGCCAGCCCGGCCGCGGTGCGGGCCGTCGGCTGCTCCAGCATGGGCGGCGGCCTGGTGCTCTACGACCGTGCCGGTCACGAGCTGTGGGCATGTGCCAACGGTGATGCCCGGGCCGGCCAGGAGGCGGCCGTCATGCTGGCCGACGGCACGGCGGCCGAGCTGTACCGGCTCGGCGGCGGCTGGATCTCGCTCAGCGCCGCGCCCCGGCTGGCCTGGGTGCGCCGCCACCGGCCGGGCCTGTGGGCGGCCGCCAGCAGGCTCAGCATGATCGCCGACTGGATGGTGTTCCGGCTGACCGGGACGCTGGCCACCGAGGCCTCGATCGGCTCCACGTCCGGCCTGTTCGATCTCGGCCGCCGGACCTGGTCCCCGGAGCTGGCGACCCTGGGTGGGCTGGACCCCGGCTGGTTCCCCGAAGTCGTCGAGGCCGGGACGGTCGTGGGTCAGGTGTCGGCACTGGCGTTCAGTCGAACGGGCCTGACCGCCGGCACACCGGTAGTGGCGGGCGGACTGGACACGGCGCTCGGCCTGGCCGGCCCGGGACAGGCGGTACCGGGCAGGCTCACGGTCACCGGCGGGAGCTTCTGGAAGCAGACCGTGGTAGCGCCCGCGCCGGTCGTGGAACCGGCCGGGCGGCTGCGCTCGATCTGCCATGTCCGGCCAGGCCAGTGGCTAGTCGAGGGGATCAGCTGGTACGCCGGATTCGCGCTGCGCTGGCTCCGGGACGGCGCCGTCAGCCGGCCGGTGGGCTACGCCGAGCTGGAGGAACTGGCCGCGGCGGTGCCGCCCGGGGCGCGCGGGCTCACCGCCCGGCTGGCCCGGGCCGACGCCTGGACCTGGGCGCGCTGGCAGCCGCCGTTCCCGCCCCGGCCGGACGCCCCCGCTGCCGAGCTTGGCGAGCAGGCGCGGGGCCATCCAGGAAGCCGCCGCCTACACCACCCGCCAGGCGTCCGGGCTGATCAGCGAGCTGGTGGGCCCCGGCACGGGGCGGCAGGTCACGCTCACCGGCGGGGCCGCCCGGAGCAGGCTGTGGCCGCAGATCCTGGCCGACGTTCTCGGCTGTCCAGTAGACGTGGCCGAGCACACCGAATCGGCCGCCCGCGGCGCGGCGATACTCGCGGGCCACGCGGCCGGGGTGCTGCCGGAGGATCCGCTACGTGGCTCACGGCCGGATCGCGTCATGCGCCCGAGCCCAGCCGGGCAGCAGGTCTATGCCCGGCTCTACGCGCGATGGCGATCTGCTGACCAGCGGAGCTAAGCGGACAGGGGCGGTCAGCCGGTCCACGCCGCCCACGGGCACGGGTCATGCTTTTCGTCGAGGGAAACTCAGCACCTGTTCCCTGGACGGGAATCTGCAGACGAGCGCTCGAAAGCCAGCTGGCTGGCGCGGTGACTCCCTCTCGCGCGTCACGCTCACAGGACGCCGAAGCGGTCATATGCGTCGCGTAGCGTGCTCCCCTGGGCCAGCGCGTCACGCAGCCCGTTCTCCTTCTCCGCCTTCTGCGCCGCACGCTGCACAACCTCCGGCGCGAGCCCGGCGGGCACGGCCACGACCCCGTCAACGTCGGCGACCACCAGATCGCCGGGCCGGACAAGCAGACCGCCGACCACCGCGGGCTGCCGCCATGCGGTCACCGCGATCCTGCCCTTACAGTCCAGCGGCAATCCGCCACGGCACCATACCGGGTAACCCATGCCCACGATGCGGCGGTGGTCGCGGCAATAGCCGTCGATCACGGTGCCGCGGGCGCCGCGGGCCCGGGCCGCGGTCGAGAACAGCTCACCCCAGCAAGCGGCACGGGCCGAGCCGCCCGCGGCCACCAGCACGACCTCCCCGGGCGCGACGTCATCGAGCGCGGCGATCTCGCCGGTGTACGGCTCCGCGGGGATCTCCCCGGCCTCGGCGACGAGAAAGGGGTTGGCCCAGCCCGCCACGACCACGTCCGCCGCGCCGCCGAGTAGTCGGATCGCCGGGTCGAGGGTGTGGTCGCGGTACCCGAGGCCATCGAGAATGTCCGAAACGACCGCCGTATACAGCCGCGCCGCGGCCAGGTCGGGCCGGGCCACTCCCCGGCGATCCGCGCTCATCGAGTGCCGCCCGGCCGCACCAGGATCTTCAGGTGTTTCTCCGGTTCGTCCCTGAGCAGCTCAAGGCCGCCGCTTACCGCCGCCGCGATCGGAATGCGGTCGGTGACCAGCGGTTCCGCCTGCACAACGCCCCTGCCCATGAGCCCGAGCGCGATGCGGAAGTCGGTGTCCCAGACGTGTGAAAGCGAGCCGATGATCGACTTCTCCGCGCCGACGAGATCCATCGGCAGCACGCTGACCGGCCTGGTGCCCAGGCCAAGCAGGACCGCACGGCCGCCTGGACGCAGGGCCCGGACCGCGGTTGCTACGGCGTGCGGACGCCCGGCGCTCTCCACGGCGACATCGGCCTCGATCGCCGCCGCGTCGTCCGCCGGCACGGCACGGTCGGCACCCAGACGGCAGGCCAGGCTCCGGCGGGCTGCGAGCGGCTCGACGACGGTCACGCCGCCTGCGCCGAACGCACGCGCTGCCTGCACTGCCATCAGCCCAACCGCGCCTGCGCCCACCACCGCGACCTGCTCGCCGGGCCGGAGCATGCCACGGCGCAATGCCCGCACCGCGACCGCGAGGGTTTCCACCAGCGGCGCCTCGTCGTCGGCCACCGCGTCAGGCAGCGCGAGGCACATCCGGGCCGGTACGTTGCACAGTTCCGCGAGGCCGCCATCGCCGTGCAGGCCAAGCCCGCCAAGCTGCGGACAGCGGGTGACTTCGCCGCGCCGGCACCAATGGCAGATGCCGCAGAAGACGATCGTATCGACCGCGACCCGCTGCCCCGCCTGGAGTTCGGCGACGCCGTCGCCAACCGCCACAACGCGGCCTGCGAACTCGTGGCCGAGGATGATTGGCGCGCGGGCCCCCGTGATCGGGTGCGGCGCATCGACCGGAATGAACCCCGGGCCACTCAGCCACTCCTCGACATCGGTGCCACAGATACCGCACCAGCCCACCCGCAGCTGCACCTCACCTGGCCTGGGCGGCGGAGGCGGTGGCACCTCGTCCACCCGCACCGCGCCTCTGGCATGCCAGCGGACCGCAAGCATGTCACGCCCCCCAGCCATCTTCATTGCCAGTCACAGGTCACCGGTCACAGGCCCCGTCCGGGTGGTACCGGCGAAGGGATACCCAGCCCAGCACAGCCCCCGTTCAAGGTCAACGAAGAGTAGCTGCTCGCCAGCGGCGTCCCAGAACGGGCCCTCGCCGTGCTCGGCGCGGGCAGCGGTGACCTGTTCGGCTCTGGTCACATCCACCCTCCGTCCACGATCCAGCGCTGCGCGGTGCAGGAACGCGAGTCGTCAGCGGCAAGCCACAACAACAGCCGCGCAACATCGTCCGGATACAGCTTGTGCGGCAGGCACTGGCTGCGGCGGATCGAATCCTCCGCCTCGGAAGTGACCCACTGAGTGAGCTGTCTCTCGGTCATGACCCAGCCGGGCATCAGGCAGTTGACCCGAATGCGCCAAGGCCCGAACTCGCGCGCGAGGGTGTGGGTGAGACCTTCGATACCGGCCTTAGCCGTGATGTAGGCCGGCAGCTCCAGGAGATCGATGTGCGCACTGATCGAACCCACGTTGATGATTGAGCCGCCGCCCGCTTCCCGCATCATCGGTGCCACCGCCTGTGCCGCGAAGAAATGGTGACGTACATTCACGGCGGTGAGGTCGTCCCAAAGTGCGACGTCAACCTCATCGACAGGATAGCGGCGGTCATTCGCGGCGTTGTTCACGAGGATGCGAATCGGGCCGATTTCGTCTGCACTGCGCGCGATCGCCGCCCTCAGCGCGCCGATGTCGCGGACGTCGCAGGGCACGAAAAGCGCTGCGTCGCGCAATTCGGCCTCGAGCTCTCGCCCGTGTTCGATGTCGATGTCAACGAACGCTACCTTCGCGCCCTGGCCAGTAAGTTGGCGAACGAATTCGGCACCCAGGCCTGAGGCGCCGCCGCTGACGAACGCTACCCGTCCGCGCAGTGACGGGTAGCTGGCGTATTCCATCTCCACCTGCTCGGTCATCGACTTCCTCGACCTCCGATGAGAGGGTTGCCAGGATCGCTACCGGAAGATCGTGCAGTGCAGCAGACGGGCAGCAACGGGCGTCGGTGAACGGGGTTCCGTCATCAAGCTCTGCTTCTATAGCAGGCGGCGGGTATTGTCCGGGCGAGTTCCGCCACGGAACCGACGAGGGTGATCGTAGGTCAGGGTAGCGCACGCCCGAGGAGGTTGCGCATGATGGGTCAGCGGCACCGGGTAGTCGTCGTAGGTGGCGGGTTCGGCGGCATCAATGTGACGCACGCCCTGGCCCGTGCCGACGTCGAGGTGACGATCATAGACCGGACCAACCATCACCTCTTCCAGCCGTTGCTGTATCAGGTGGCTGCCGGGATCCTGCCCGAAGGGCTGATCGCGCCGGCCCTGCGTAGCGTGATCAGGAAGCAGGCGAACGCACGGACGTTGCTGGCCGACGTGAAGGACCTGGACGTGAAGGGCCGGCTGGTGTCTGCGGTGGCCCCGGACGGCCGGAAGCTGACCTTGCCCTATGACACGCTGGTTATCGCGGGTGGCGCGACGGACGTCTACTTCGGGCATGATGAGTGGGCTGAGTACGCGCCCGGGATGAAAACCCTGGAGGACGCCCGCCATCTGCGCAGCCACATTCTCAGCGCCTTCGAGATGGCCGAGCTGGCTATCGACCCTGCGGAGCGGGCCGCGTACCTGACCTTTGTGGTCGTTGGAGCCGGGCCGACCGGGGTTGAGCTGGTCGGCCAGCTGGCCGAGCTAGCCCACCAGGTGCTGCCGAGGGATTACCGCTCAGTGGTCACCACGGAAGCGAGGATCCTGCTGGTCGAAGCGGGCCCGGCGGTGCTGGGCACGTTCCATCCGAAGCTGCAGCGCTATACCCAGCGGCGACTGGAAAAGATGGGCATCGAGGTGCGGCTGAGCACCGCAGCGGTCGGGCTGAGCCGCAACAGCATCACTGTGAAAGATTCTGAGGGCGAAGAACAGATTCCCGCCCGTACGAAGATCTGGGCGGCAGGCGTGCAGGCCTCGCCGCTGGCCAAGATGATCGCCGACGCTACTGGTGCCACGACCGATCGCGCCGGCCGTGTTGTGGTGCTGCCAGACTGCAGCCTGCCAGGCCATCCGGCGGTATTCGCCGTTGGGGACATGATCTCGCTGAACCAGCTGCCCGGAGTCGCGCAGCCGGCCATCCAGGAGGGAAGGTACGTCGGCAAACTGATCGGGGCCCGGCTGGACGGCGGCACGCCAGTAAAGCCCTTTAAATACCTTGACAAGGGCAGCATGGCCACGATCGGCCACCTGTCCGCGGTCACGGAGTCTTTCGGCATGAAGTTCACCGGCGTGATCGGCTACACGATGTGGGGATTCGTCCACGTGCTCTATCTGATCGGCTGGGGCAACCGGCTTGCTGCCATATTTTCTTGGGGTCGCGGGCTGACCTTCACCAAGAACCGCGCCCATCGGCTCATCACTTTCGAACAGGCACGATACGAGCTCACTCAACACGCCGCCGATGAGGAAGTACCGGATGAGGCTCGTGGATCATGAGAGGGAATTGCGGTTTGCAGACCTGCTGTCGTCCCAGTGGCGTCAATCTAGGCACTCCGCCACAACCAGTCGTCTCCCGTCCGCACGATCCGGGCGATGAGGAAAGCCTCTCGCGCCCAGGTGGACACGCCGAAAGCAGTCACCTAGCAGGTGACCCGCCCCGATAGCACAGTTGCCCCGGCACCTGGCTCACCGGAGCAGGCATGGCCAGCGCAAGACTGCGAACTGCAGCAGCCACCCAGGCCGCAGTCCCCGCTCGGTGATCCGCCTACGCCGGCCTGGCAGTGGGCCGCGAAGTTCCACCTACATGGGTGCGCTGAGCAACCCGAACCAGTCGGCCTCGCGCCGCCGGGCATTCGAGACTGTGCAGGCAGGCACTCGCTCAACACCAGGCGAGCTGCAGTCCGCCGACCCGCGGGTACGCGCGCAGTGACATGGAGCACTATCTGAGCGGGTGGTGCATCATTTTCTGGCTCCGCGGTAGCCCAGTGCCGCTGCGAGCGCGAGCGCGCTGCGGGGGGTGTAGGCGATGCGCCACAGCCCGCCATGCGCGGCGGCGTGCGCCTCGTCCTGCCAGGGATGCGGGTGCGCTGGGCCACCGCCGGTGTGCAGGTCATGGACGAGGAGTGCGGCCATGAGGACCCTGGTTGTGGCGGGTTCGAAGACCTCGACGCCGAACCGGTGGGCGCCGGCGTATGCCGCTGCCAGTATCTGGTTCTTCATGACCGACCTGGTGCGGGTCGGTGGGGCGACGTTTATCGACACGGCCGTGCCGGCTTCACGGGTAACGGTGGCGCGCCAGCGCTGCAGCCGCTTGGCCAGCGCATAGTTAGGTCCCTGCTGCCGCACTAGGCTGTCGTTGATACCGGGGTCAGCACCGGGCAGGTAGGCGCGGCGGAGCAGGCGGCCCCCGGACAGCGTCCGCAGCGGCCAGCTGGCGAGTTTCACCCCTGCCGATCGGGTCGCGTAGGCGTAGACGGACTGCGCGACTGCTTCGGCCGGGATGGCGAACACGTCGGTGGGCGTCGCGAGGAATGCGAGGGCGACATCGCCGCGCTCGGCTTGCAAGCGCATGGTCAGTGCGTCAACAGCAGCGGACAGGCGGACATTGGCCGCGCCGTCAGCGTAGACGTAGTTGCCCAGGACCAGCGGGCCGTCAAAGGTAGCGAGCCAGCCGGCGACGGCGGGGACGTCGCTGGTCAGGTCGAGGCCGGCGCGCTCCGCGAGGTCCTCGGTCCCGCCCCCGGGCTGGTGCTGGCCGGGCGTGTGCGCAGCGACCGGAACCAGAAGTGTCCCCGCGCTACGCCGTGCGGTTTCCAGGATGCGTTCCCAGATAGGGGGACGGGGCAGGTCAACAGCGATCACCCGGGCGCCCCAGCTCAGCAGGGTCGAAAGAGGACCCACCTCGGCGCCTGCCCCGAGCACGGCGACCGTGTGGCCGGGCAGGGGGAGCCACTCCGGGTGCGCCTCGACCGTCCGGACCGCAGCTGCGCACGACGGCTCGATCACGCCGTTGTCCACCCACGCCTCCAGCCTGCGCAGCAGGGCGTCGCCGCGCAGTCCGTCGCCGTGGTAGGGCAGCGACAGCCCGTCGCCGGCCTGCCCGGCACCGGCCACCGTGACCGTGGTGACAAGCCGGTCCGCAGGCGCCGAGAGCAAGCTGGCGAGTGCAGTCTCCTGGCCGTCTGCATGCACAACGCGCATCCGTCCGTGCAGCGACTCCAGCCCATCCCGGGCGACCGATACCGCGCCCTCCTTCGATGCCAGCCCAGCTTCGACTAGCCGGCGGAAGTGCACCACATAGCCCCTGCGCCAGTTCGTATCCCGCTCCGCATCGCCTGCCCCGGCCGGGTCGGCCTCCCGCAGCGCATCAGCAACCACCGCCCTGCCCACCGCCGACGTGCTCCTGTGCCCGTCCGCCGATGTGGGAAAGACAACCTCTATAGGCCCATCGCCGCTCATCGCGCTCCCGTCATCGCCACGAGACAACCACGCTGAACGCCATCCCGCCACCACCGGCTGCCGCCGCGCTAACCCCGGCTACCGATCACCAGCTCTAGCCCCCGCCTCGCCCGGCGCGTCGTCGTTGCTTGCGTTGCTGCCCGTCAGGCGAGCACGTCTTACGTAGTTGAGCCTGGCTCAGTCATCCCAGCGAATGGCTATCCGCCTGCCATGCTGGGCAGCGGCAAGGACTCCGCTTCCGCCGTGACCGCACCGCGTTCAGCGCGCGACGGCCGCCGCCAGGGTTGCACCATCATCACCGTGCCTGCGCGCCGCCACGTCCCGGCGATCTCTCCGCCGAGGAGGAGGTCACCGCGGCCAGACGCGCGGGATCCACAGCACGCAGGCGGTCGGCGTCCGGGACCAGGAGGTCGCGGTCGGCTCCCTGTAGGAGGAGATAGGCGTCGCCACCTGGGATCAGCCGTGCGGGGGCTGCGGGGCCCCGGGGTGGCACGGAAGGCCGCCTCGTCTTGGCTGAGGATCCACGCGTCGCTCACCGGTGTCTGCACCGGAGTCAGCGACATGCGGAGCGCTTCGAACGCCGCGACGCCGACCACCGGCCGATCCCCGCCCACCGGCCAAAGGCCTCGGGTGCGGCGGGCCGTAGATGTGCAGGTACCGGCGCGCGAGTTCCAGGCTGACGTCGTGGGGGCCGGGCCGCCGTGACGGCACGGTCCTGACTGTCGGCTGCCGCGCCTTCGCACCGGATCACGACCGTGCCGGTCGCTGCCGCGTACCTGAGACTGTTCGGGTGAACACCCAGCGCGCAACGCGGGTGATGCGCCGGCGACCCAGGCGTGATCCTCGCACGCCTGCTCAGCGTGATCAGCTGGGTCTGTAGGGACGGTACCGAACTCGCTCAGCAGGCCGCGGGCCACGCGTCATGGGGCACCACGGCCGCGCTGCGGCGGCTCGGTGCCCTCACCGACGACGGACCTCGACACCGGTTGCGGCCCGTTCAGGTAGAGAGCAGTGCCGCCGCGAGGCTGCTGAACAGCCATCGGTTGAAGTCGGCGGTGCTCCAGCCGCGCTGAGCGACCAGCAGCCGGTAGAGGTGGCCGTCGGTGAGCGCCCAGCAGAGCTCCGTGGCACGTTGCTCGGTCAGGCCGGCGGCCAGTCCGTCCAGGGACGCGAGATACCGGATGAACACAGTAGCGCCAAGCATCCGGTTGCGGCTCGCCTCGGCGAGCAGTTGTGTGGCCGCTGGGTCGATGTCGGCTGCGGCGATGAGAACCTCGCCGAGCGGCGCGGTGCGGGCGGCGACGTCGGTCACGGTCTGCACCCAGAGCAGGAGTGCCTGCCGCGGGTCGGACTCGGCCAGGATCGCCTTGACCGCCGGGCGGTCCGCCAGGGCGACCGGCTCGTCGTCGCCGGCGATGGCCCAATCCAAGGCCAGCTTGAGCAGGGCCACCTTGCCGCCCACCGAGTTGAACACGGTACGCCGGCTCACGTGCGCGGCCTCCGCGATCCCGTCGATCGTCGTGGCCGCATAACCCTGGGCCAGGAAGAGGTCGTGAGCCGCGGTGACGATCGCCCGCCGGGTACGGCGGGCCTGCTCGTCGCGCACCTGCGACGCGTACCGCCTCGGCGGCTGGCTCGTCGAGTCAGGCGGCTGGGTCGTCGCGTCGGGCGGGCTCGTCGCGTCGGGTGGGGGGGTCATCGTGGCCCGGCCGGAGCCTTGACGTTCGCCCAAATTCGTTGCACTATGAGTATAGTAATCACATCGTAAGTATACCAAACTTCCGCGCGTGCAGTAACGACAGAGACGCCCGTGCAGTAACGAGAGAGAAAGTGGCGATCTCATGTCTAGTGCCACGTCCTCCGACAGCGCCTGGGACCGGCGGCGGTGGCTCATCCTGGGCGTGACCGCCCTGGCGCAGCTCATGGTGGTCCTGGACCTCACAGTGATGAATATCGCGCTGCCGTCGGCGCAGCGTGCTCTGCACTTCACCACCGTGGACCGGCAGTGGGTGGTCACCGCCTACTCGCTGGCGTTCGGCAGCTTGCTGCTGCTCGGCGGCCGGCTGGCCGACCTGCTGGGCCGGAAGGTGACGTTCCTGGCCGGCCTTGTCGGTTTCGCGGGTGTCTCGGCCATCGGCGGCGCGTCGGTCAACTTCACCATGCTGATCATCGCGCGGGCCTGCCAGGGCGCGTTCGCGGCACTGCTGGTGCCGTCGGCGCTGTCGCTGCTGACCACCACGTTCACCGGACCAAAGGACCGCGGCAGGGCATTTGGCATCTACGGGGCGATCGCCGGGCCGGCGGCGCCGTGGGCCTGCTGCTCGGCGGCGTGCTGACCCAGTACCTGTCCTGGCGGTGGTGCCTGTATGTGAACCTGATCTTCGCCGGGGTGTCGCTCCTGGGGGGTGCGCTGCTGCTCGAGCGCCAGCCCTCGCCGACCCGGCCCAGGCTGGACATCCCGGGCGTGCTGCTGGTGTCCGGCGCGCTGTTCTGCCTGGTTTACGGGTTCTCCAACGCGGCTTCGCACAGCTGGCACGCGCCGTCCACCTACGGGTTCCTGGCCGCCGGCGTGGCGCTTGGCGCGCTGTTCGCGCTGTGGCAGAGGCGCTGCTTACCCGCTGCTGCCGCCCCGCGTGGTGCTCGACCGCAACCGGGGCGGCGCCTACCTGTCGATGCTTTTCGCCTCGGCCGGGCTGTTCGGGACCTTCTTGTTCTTGACCTACTACCAGCAGCAGACGCTCGGCTACTCGCCGTTCGTGACCGGTGTGGCCTTCCTGCCGCTCAGCGCCGGCCTCATACTCGCCTCCAACCTGTCCACGATCGCGCTGATGCCGCGGGTCGGGCCCAGGCCGCTGGTCGCGTCCGGGCTGCTGGCTGCGGCAGGCGGGGCGGCGTGGCTGGCCCAGCTGGGCCCGCACACCGGTTATGGCGCGGGCGTGCTCGGCCCGATGATCCTGGCTGGAGTCGGCATCGGCATGGTGATCGCGCCGGCGATCATCGCCACAAGGGCTGGATGGCTCTGCGATCACTGGGACCAGCCCGACGAGGGCATCTGGGAAACCCGCGGCGGCCCCAGGAAGTTCCTGTACTCCCAGCTGATGTGCTGGGTCGCGATGGAACGCGCAATCCGGCTCGCCCTCCGCCGGGGCCTGCCCGCGGACCTGGAACGCTGGCGGGCGGCCCGCGACACGATCTACCGGCGGATCATGGACCACGGCTGGTCACCGACTTTGAAAGCCTTCGCCCAGTACGAAGGCGGCGATGTCCTCGACGCCGCCGTCTTGCTAATGCCGCTGGTCAAGTTCATCTCACCCACCGACCCCAAGTGGCTATCCACTCTCGACGCCCTGACCGCCAGTCTGGTGTCCGATTCCCTCGTCTACCGGTACGACCCGCAGGCCAGCCCCGACGGCGTGCGCGGCGACGAAGGCACCTTCTCGGCGTGCTCGTTCTGGTATGTCGAGGCGCTCACCCGCGCCGGGCGCCTCGAAGCGGCGCGGCTGGCGTTCGAGAAGATGCTCACCTACGCCAACCACCTGGGCCTGTACGCGGAGCAGATCAGCCGCACCGGCGAGCAGCAGGGAAACTTCCCCCAAGCGCTCACCCACCTCACGCTCATCAGCGCCGCCTTTAACCTCAACCGCGCTCTTGGCTAACACCACCTAGCGCCCGGCGGGGAGTGGGTTCCAGGCCTCGCAGATGGCCCAAATCTACGCGCGACCACTACTGCTGGCGGCAGGCAAAGTGTCTGCGCAAATCGGCGGGTCGGCGTGCGTTCTCGCCGACCCTCTCCCTCACGCATCGTGATACCACCGATCGGCCTGCCGGTACTACCTGCCCGACTCGGCCGGGTAACAGGCGTCGGCGGGCCTAGGGGCCGGGCGAACTGTCGCCCTGCGGGACGGTCCTGCCGGTCACGACGCGCGCTACTTGCAGTAGATCCGGACGTTCACCCTGCGGGCGCCACTGCATAAAATACGGTCGGCCTGCTTGCGTTGGGCCATAACCAAGGGGCGGCCAAAGCGGCCAACTACGCGAATGTGTCGGTAGATAACCGCGCGCCGACCCGCCGATCTGGGCGGCTGGTGCATCTTTCATGCGCATTAACTGGGGCGCGCAGATGTGCGTGATCTGCGGATGTCCACGCCGGTGGAGGTGATCGAGGCGATCTCCGTCAGCCTCGCGTCACGAGGTCGAGCGCGAGGAGGTTCTCGCCCCACATGACCTGGCCCGTGTCGGTGAAGCCATAGCGGAGGTAGAACCCGCGCGGCGAGTCGGGGCCATCGGCGCAGCTGGTGTAGAGCACGTCGGCACCAGGCCGCGCCCGGAGGTAGTCCACGATCACGTCGAGCGTCGCCGCGCCATAGCCACGGCGCTGGAACCGGTGGTCGATGAGCAGCTTCCACAGGTAGTACGGGGCCAGCCAGGTCGTCGTCCATCGGCTGCGGGATGTTGTCGCTGATCATCGCGAAGCCGACCAGCGCGCCGGTCTGGGCGTCGTGGACTGCCCACGGGTGGGGCATCGCGCGCTGCTCCTCGTCGGCCTCCGCGAAGATCTCTTCCATCGAGTTGAGGTACTGGTCCTGGCCGGGGCCGCGGCGCAGGCCTATGACCGCCGCGCGGTCCCCGGAACTGACGATGTCGCGAAGCTGGACGCTTGCCATCGCGGCCTCCTTCACGTGCGGCGCGTCCACCTCTACCCTCCGGCGGCGTCCCGGGCAAATATCGCGCTTTGCCGACGACGGCGACCGTACCGAGATGGCCCGGATGCGCGGCACCCCACGTGCCGCCGAATTATTCCACCAGAAACACAGACTCGGCGATATGCGCCGACTACCTCGAGATCGCTCGATGCCGTAACACTGCGTTACAGACAGCAACCGTGACTGCATCTCTCCGAGCTGCTGTTCGGCTCCGGCCGGTGGTGCTAGTCAGGTGCGCACCGGGAACAGGACGATGCGGAGGGCCGTGAACCCTCCTGTTGGGCGTGCGGGATGACCGAGCTGACCCCAGCGGCCCGGCGAACCCTGTGGCGCGGCAGGCACGACCCCGGCTGTTCAACAAGAGCCTTCGCTGCGCCGGACCGGCGTGTCATCGATAGTCAGTCGGTGAGGCTGAGTGCCAACTCTCTACGCCCGCTGCGGCCCGATCCCGCCAACGGGCCGCCAACGGATGATCAAAAAGGCCTGACCGCCGTTCCGGCGATCAGGCCTCTGCACTGCACTTACTTGGTAGCGGGGGCGGGATTTGAACCCGCGACCTCTGGGTTATGAGGACAGCGTGACATCGAACGGCCCTGTCTGGCAGCCGAGGTTGTCCCGAGTTCCGTAGAACTTCGGTGGCGGCCCCGGTGATCATCAGGCCGCGTTGACGGTCTCATCATGGCAGTCGGTGCGGACATTGCTGGTGAAGTGCGCGTCGAGCGCGGCGCGGAGTTTCGGCAGGTGCAGGTGGCCGTTGACGCGGCGGAACTGGTGATCGGCTTCGAGCATCCCGGCGGCGCACCAGCGCAGCGCCATGGTGCCGTCCCGCCAGCGCTTGACGTTCTTGGAGTGTTCCCGGCAGATCTCGATCATGGACTCGATGGGGTTGGTGGAGCGGAGGGTTCGGGCCAGGGTGGGCGGCACGCCCAGGCGCAGGATGGTCAGGGTCTCGGCCATGCCCTCCCGCAGCGAGGCGGCGGCGCCGGGGTGGGTCTTGCCCAGCTCGCGGGCCAGCTCGGTCAGCAGGCCCTCGGCCTTGAGCGCGGATTCGGCGTGGTAGGCCTGGCGCATCCGCCGCTCGGTGACGGTCCGCAGCCGCTCGGGAGCTTGTCCGATCACGTTCCGGATCTTGTGCTGCTGGCAGCGCTGGATGAGCGGCTTGTCGAAGACGTCCTTGACCGCGCGGGTCAGGGCCTTGGCCCCGTCCAGCACGGCGAGGATGGGCTTGGTGACGTCCAGGCCGCGGTCGCGCAGCCCGGTGATCAGGCCGGTGACCAGGGTCGCGTTCTCGGTCGAGCCCTCCTCCACGGCGAGGGGGTGCTTGGTCCCGTCGATGCCGATGCCCAGCGCGACGACGCAGGTGTGCTCGCCGAAGTGCACCCCGTCGACCATGAACGCCACCAGGTCCAGGTCATCCAGCCGCCGGGTCATCAGCTCCGCCAGCGCGGTCTCGGTCGCGGCGACGAACCGGCGCGAGACCGCCGACTTCGACGTGGCCGCGGCCGCCTGGCCTCTACCGCCTGCCCGGCGGGCTCCAGCCCGGCGGTGTAGCGCCGCGACGACAGCCCGGCCAGCATCTTCTCCAGCGCCATCTGCCCGAGGACCTCGGTGGAGGAGAACAGGTCGTAGCTGGGCAGGCGCAGCTCGCCGGACCCGTCCGCGGCCCGCACCCGCGGCCGGGTCACCGGGATGCGCCGTCCGCCCAAGGTGACCGACCCGGCCTCGCTGCCGTGCCGGTACCCGGCCCGATCCGGGTTGTGCTTGCTCTCCGGCCCGCACAGCCGCTCGGCGTCCTCGGCGAACATGGCGGCCATCACCTGCAGGCCGGTGCCCACAGCCAGGGCCAGCAGGCCCTCCTTCGCCGACTCGGCGATCTCGGCCATCGACACGATCACCTGCTCCGGCACAGCTATCTCCCCCGGCAGCGGGTCAGGCTGGGCACGGCGGCGGTCCTTCTGGTAGGTGTTGCTCACGGCGGTCCCCTTCCTTCGTCGGATGACTTGGCGGTTGCCCGACACCTACCACCCGGCAGGCCCAGGCGGGGGACCGCCACTCTCAAGTTCTACGAAGGCCGGGACATCCTCCCGACGACAGGCTCGACCTCATTGCGGGTAACGCTGCCCTGGACATTGAGCTTGCCGGGCCTGCCATGGGAGTCCGACGGCGCCCACAGTCGCAGGCCGTGAGAGCAGTCGTGCGCGGCATCTCGCGCGCCCATCCCTCCATCCAGCTCGCGGACTTGATCGCCGGGGCCGGCCGGGCAGTCGCCCGCCGTCACACCGGAGCGCCCTCGCCTGCCGGCGAGCGCCTGTACCCGTCGGTGATCCCTCTGATCAGCACGGAGAGCCTGGTTCCGTACGACTCGACCACCCGGTTCAGCAGCATCGACCAATGAGAACTCACCGGACACAGGAGAACAGGCCGCTTGCTTCCTGTCCTGCCCAGCAGGCGGACAAGGATGACCTTCGGGTACTGTCCCGCATCGGACGACGAGGCCCACGGCCTTCCCGGCTTCTCTCTCGGCGACGATGCGCCCAGGGCGGTCACCGAGCCGTCTGGCGGCGCGACGGGCGGCTGCCCTTTGACCCCCTCCACGAGCATTACCACGCGCGGGTAAGCATGGTTGAATCCGATGATCCCGAAGCCCGTTCCCGGCCGACTCCGGATGCGGCGCCCGGGCAGCCGTCAGAGTGTTCAACCGCTTGCCCCGACGATCTTGATTGCCCTGCCATCGCGGACCGGTCCGTGCCACGGAGTGCCGCGGATCCACGTTCAGAACGACGGTCACATGACGGTCAGATGATCTTCGACGCTCTGTCAGCTATCCGAGAACTAAGGCTTGACCTGCTGTTTGTGGAGCCCCCCTTACGGAATCGAACCGTAGACCTTCTCCTTACCATGTATCCCTGCGGGGTTCCCTCACCGCAGGTAGCGTGCTCGACCAGGAAGAACGCACGCACAGGGAGGCGCTCACAGGCTCCGGCAAGCCGTCACGAGCGCCGGTTTGCCACTCGATCTGCCACTCACTTCGATCTTGGCCGGGGAGTGAGGAAGAAGGCGGTACAGTACCCGGCCGGTACCCATCAGCTGGATGACGCCGAGTGCCGGGAACCTCGGCTGGCAGCCCGACGTCATGCTTAGATTGCATTATGGCGCTCCTAGCGCCATAATGGCGCCATGAGTAGCATCCAGATAAAAGACGTGCCCGAGCGGACCCATTCGGTCCTCCGCCAGCGTGCGGCCGCTGCTCACCAGTCTCTCCAGGAATACTTGCGGGCCCGGTTGATCGAAGAAGCGGACCAGCCGACGCTGGAGGAGATCCTGGACCGCGCGGGCGGGCGATCAGGCGGATCAGTCCCCCTCAAGGATGCTGTAGCAGCCCTCCGCGACGACCGTGATCGTCGCTGACGCCAGTGTCCTAGTCGTCGCCCTGGCCGATGACGGCCCCGACGGGGACCAGGCCCGGGCCCGGCTACATGGCGAGCGGCTCACCGTCCCCGAACTCGCCGACCTGGAGGTCGCATCCGTGCTGCGACGCCAGATGAGAGCAGGTACCCTCAACGCCCGGCGCGCCCGCCTCGCCCTCGATGATCTGGCTGCACTTCCGGCCCGACGGGCACCGCACCGCCCGCTGCTCACCCGCTGCTGGGAGCTACGCGACAACCTCACCATCTATGACGCCGCCTACGTAGCACTCGCCGAGGCCATGAGCGTCACTCTGCTCACCGGCGATCAGAAACTCGCAAGGGGCCCCGGGCCCCAATGCCACATCGAGGTGTTCCAGCCCGCATCCTGATGGGTTCGCCAGGGCACCTTCCCCTCCAAGCTCACCGGGTGAAGCCCATCTCGATGGTCTTAACCACAGCGACTAGGCCTGATCTGCCTGGCTGCCGGCTTTCATGAGCCACCTACTGTGGCTCGGAGACCACACCACAGAGCTATCTAGGGAATGAGATCCTGGAGCAAAACATCGAGGGTAAGTTCCTCCTCGATGCGGATGCTACGGCGGCGCATGGCGGCGGCGAGTTCCGGGTCCCATGGGGTCTCGGTCGGCTCGCCGGGAAGCGGCGTAACCGGATGCGCCGCGGACGCCGCGGCTTCGTAGGCCATGTGGTCGTAATGCCACGGCCGCCAATTCACCCGGTGCCGGACCGCGCGAGCGATCCGGACACCGCCCCAGTCGAAGTCGCCGTGGTAATCGAACTCCGCCCCGCCGGCTGAGAGTAGTTCGAGCAGCCGCCACCCTGCGGCGGACGGCTGGCCGCCGACGCAGACCAGCGGCTGGCACCGGGCGCCCAGTTCGTCGGCGGCCGCCGCGACCACCACCGGGTTCTCGCATGTCCGCACCCGGCGAAAGGGCAACGGCCCCGTGTTCAGCGACTCCGTATGGCAGCGGAGCTGGCGCAGTGTGAGCACCGCCGGCTGTCCCGCTTCGCGGCATGACGCCAGCGTCCTGCCCAGCGCCGTGCGCGTATCGCCGGGGAGGCCGAGGCAGAGCACCAGCGACGACAGCTCGTCGAGGTGAACTCCGACGGCGGCCCACGCAGTGCGCCGGGAGCCGGAGGTTCCGTCTGCCGCGAACGGCAGGCCGACCAGCGCACGGACCGCCGACAGCACGAGCGTGCCGACCGGGCGCCCGTCGTCCAGGGCGTGAGCATCACCGCAGCACTCGGCGGCGAGCCGGCCGAGAGGGATGCCGCGCGAGGGCAGCCGCCGGAGAATTGCTGCGACGTGCTCGAGAAGCAGCTGCGCCTGATCAGGTTCAGGGGCGAGGCGCCGCACCAGGCCCGTCAAGTCCAGCCACGCCCGCCATGCTGCCAGCTCGTCACGGCCATCGACGGCGGCGTCCAGCGACGCGAACGCGGCACCCCAAGCGGCCGCGACATCTGCCCGTTCGCGGTGGCGATCGCGGAGCGGACCGGTCAGGCGCGTCACCGCCTCGGCCCACCCGCCCGGCGCGGCGCCGCTGTCTCGCAAGATGCGGTCGACCTCGGTTAGGGACACCGACAGCGACACGCCGGACCCAGCCGCTCTCCCGGTCAGCCGCTCAACGGCGCGCCGCTGCTCCGGGGTGGCGGCGGCCAGAGTAACCGTACCGGTCAGCGGCCGTCCGGTTTCCAGCCGGTCTCGCGCCCGCCGCACCAGCCACGCCACCGGCTCATCGCCGAGCAGACGGTGCAGCCTCGCGTCAGTACTGATCACACCGCCGCCCGTTCGGCCAGCCGACGTTCCCGCCCGTCCCACCGCCACGGCGTGACGAGGACCGCGTCGATGCCGTCCTGCCGCGCCAGCTGGCAGATTGCGAGCCCGGGTACCTGGGGGTAGCACCCCCACTCCCGCTCACTGGTCATGACCACGTCCATGTCGAAGGTGGCGAGCAGCCCGAGGCATTTCGCGCGGGAATCATCGTTGACGCCCGCGAAGGCCTCGTCGAGCGCGATCAGCCGTGGCGCATGGGGGTTGGCCGCCGACTTGTAGTGCGAAGACGCCGCAGCGAACAGCGGAACGGAGGCGATCAGAGCCCGCTCACCACCCGACGCCGGGCCGGTGGCGGGACGCCACTGGCCGCCAGCGAGGCGCTGGATCGTGAACTCATGCCACCTCCGATAGTCCAGCGCGGCCGTCAGCGCCTCGGTCCAGCCGGCAGCGGGGTTGTCTGCGTGCTCTGCGGCGATGCGCCGCTGGAGGAAGGCACCCACCGCGGCGCGGTCGTCGGAGGACCACGCGTCGATTGTCTGCCGGAGCTTGTGCCGGATCTTGCCGAGCCCGTCCGGCGCATCCCGGGCCTGCTGCCAGATCAGCCGCAACTTCATCCCGGTCGACGTCGGGCGCGATTCCAGCTCGTCATTCATCTGCCTGACCTCGGCCTCCGCCGCCGTGATCAGCTCGTGCAGCGTCCCTGCCACCTCGTTCAGAAGATGATTCTCCAGGATCTCCCGTTCCCTCGCGGACAGCAGCCGGGCCCGCTGATCCGCTTCCTCGCCAAGCGCCGCGGCAAGCCCTGGGATGTCGTGACTGCGGCCCTGGAACACTACGTTGACCACGATGACGCCTTCGCTCAGCGTCAGCCCGGCCGAATACCCGTGCCGCGCCATCGCGTCGGCGAGCAGCTTGTGCTCTTCTGTAACGCGTTTCTGTATCCGGTCCCATGGACCGTCCCCATCGTCCACCGACTCCAGCCCCGCGTTCACGGTGCGGGCCAGCAGCACGGCCGACGTCACCGCCCACGGCTGCATGACGTCAGGAAAGTCCAGCGACGGCAGCGCGATGCGCAGCAGCCCGGTGGCGGCGAACGACCGGAACTCAGCCACGGTGGTGTCTCGCACCCGCGCGGCCTCGCCGATCTCCTCGCGAAGCCTCTCCCGCGCACCCTCGGCCTTGCCCCGATCGCCGAGCGCCCGCTGCTCAACGGCACGCGCGGCTTTCCCGGCGGCGCCGCGTCGGTCCAGCTCGCGCCGGACGTCCGCAAGCTGGCGGTGCAGCTCGTCGACGGCTGCCCCGGCAGTCTGGAGCAGCGCCTCGTACATCGCCTGAGCGCCTGACGCCTCGCCCCCCGCAGCGGCCGCGGCCTCAGCCGCCTCCTCAATGCGCTCCCGGCTTTCGGCCAGTTCCGCCGCAGCTTCCTCCGCGGCCCGGGCGGCCTCCTGCGACGCCCCGGAGGCCGGCCACAGCCCCGCGAGCGCCAGCCGGTACGCCGCCACCGCGGCCTTGACATCGGTGAGTTCTCCAGGCTCGGCCGGCAGGCCGACGTCACGGGCGAACTCTTCGGCCTGTGCGACCGCGGCGGTCAGCTCCCCCAGCCGCTGCTCCCGCACCGTCACCGCATGCGCATGCTGCTCGCGCAGTTCGCCGCGCCGACCTCGCTGGCCGGCGGCCACGGTGTGAGTCTCGCGTACCGCGGCATCTGGCGGCACCGCGCGGTGCTCATCGGAGAGCCGCTCCCGGCGCACGCCCACGTCGTCCAGCGCCGCATCGAGCTCGCCGATCGCCGTCCGCTCCTGCTGGAGCTCCCCGGAAAGCTGTGCGATCCTGGCGCGCCGCGCGGCCTCACGCGCCCCCTCGCCGATGTAGCCGGCGCTGTCCTTCCCCCAGGCACCGCGCAGGACGCCGTTCGCCCACCTGCCGGCGGTGGTCACCCAGGTCCCGCCGGTGCCGCCCAGGCCGATTGCGCGCAGGACAGACTGGACCGCCTCGTTGGAGAGCAGCCGTGCCTGTGGATCGGCGGAGTCAATCGCCGGGGTCAGAACGCTGGCGCACGACTGACCGGGCACCGGGGCGAGACCGGACACCACTGTCACGTCGCCATCGACGAGGTTCCCGTCGGGGGTCACCCACGCGTCGAGTATCCCCGCCGCCTCCAACGCGGCCTCAAGCCCCGCGCGGTCCCCTTCCGGCACGTCCAGCGCGAAATCGGTCACCTTCCACAACGGCGCGCCCGGGCGGCTGTCCCGGACGCCGTGCTGTCTCGTGTGCGTAGCTGGGGGGGCGTCGTGGCCACCCGCATGCAGCCGACCGATCTCACCCTCGAGTTCACGTGCGCGCCCGGTGTGCGCGGCCCGCTGGGCGGACAGTTCGGCGTCGAGACGCCCGAGCTCAGTGCCCGCCGCCCGTGCCGCGTCGCCGACGGCCACAACCGCGGGGTTAGCACCGTCCCCGGTCACCGCCCACGCTTGCAGAACTTCGAGCAACTCGTGCGGGTCGGCGACCCGGAGATCGGTGAGGCTGCCCAGGTAGGCCCGGTAGGCACCGGTCAGTTCCCGGGCGCGTTCGGCGGCGGCCCGCTCCGCGGCGGCGACCCGCTCGGTCGCGGCCTGGATCTCCGCGGTGAGCCGGTCCTCCTCGGCACGTGCCGCTTGCAGCGCCCCGCGCCGTTCTCCGACTTCGGTGAGCAGCTGGTCCAGCTGTCCGACGGCCCGCGCCTGGCGGTCGGCGACCGCCTCCGTCTCCCGCCGGGCACGCTCCGGATCCTGCTCCCAGCCGTCCGCGGCCGCGTGGTGGCCCGGCGTGCAGCGGGCCGCCACCGCCGCATCCTCGGTTTGGCGCTGCGCGGCAGTCAGCCTGTCCCGCGCCGCTTCCGCCCGCCGCGCAGCCTCGTCAGCCCGCACGGATCGCCGCTGCACCTCGTAAGCCAGCCGGTCGCGATCGCGTTCCCTAATGCGCGCCGTCTCGTCCCGCCGCCGCGCCTCATCCCGCATCTGCTCCAGCCGCTCGGCGTCCCGCATCGCGGGGTCCAGCTGGAGTGCTTCGCGCCGCGCCTCGAGCTGGGCCCGCTGCTGCTCAAGCTCCGTCAGCTCGCGCCGCGCTGTCCCCAGCGCGCCATCCGCGGCCGCGTACGCCTCCTCGGTCGCGGCCATGTCCCTGCCCAGCTGCTCGTACCGGCTCTGCGCCTGCCGCGGTGCCGCCGCCTTGCGCTTGGCCGCGATCATCGCGTAACGGCCGTAGTGGCGGAGGAAGTCGTCCGCGGCCTGGCGGGCCTCTGCCAGGGCGCGCAGGGCATCACGTTCTTCATCCAGCCCGCGGAACGCCTCGGCCACCGTCGTCACTAGGCCCGGGCTGAGCGGGGGCAGCGCCTCCGTGAGCGCGCGAGACAGCAGCTTCTCGTCGGGCCTCTTGGACAGCTGCGGCTGCCGGAGCTGGATCAGCAGGTTGATCAGCGCCTCGTAGCGGTGCTCACCGAGCCCGAACAGGGCTTCGTCCACCGCGCGCCGGTAGTCGACAGCCCGGTCGTAGACGAGCCCGCGAGAGCCGATCTCCTCGCGCAGCTTCTCCCTGGTCAGCGGAACCCGGCTGGCGGGCAGCAGTTGCAGGTCCTCGCCGACGCGCTGTGCCGTGACGAAGAACCAGTGGCGCGCGATGCCGCGCCCGGCGACAGCTTTCAGCCCGCATCCGATGGTGCGGAACTCGGTGGTCCCGTCAGCGGCGCGGCGGCCGAATTCGAGCCACGTGTACCCGAGGCGCTCCGGATGCGGATGTCTGCCACCGAGCAGCAGGTTCCATTCCATCTTCTTCTGCCGGTCGCCGTCCGGCTCCACCCGGTGCGGTGCGAGTTCTCCGTCCAGCAGGAAGGGCAGCGTCAGCGCGAGCACTTTGGACTTTCCCGTTCCGTTGTTACCGCGCAGCAGCAGACGGCCGCCGTGGAACCAGAATTCCTCGGCGTCGTAGTAGAACATGTCGACCAGGCCGGCCCGCAGCGGCTTCCATCGCTCAGAAGAGGGTGCTGGCAGCATCGGCCGTCGCCTTTCTCGTTTCGCGGATGGTCGGCTCGTCCAGGGCGAAACGCGCGATCGCCGGGCGGCCACGGACCACGGATCCGTTCACCTCAACCAGGCGGAGCGCAGCGAGTTTCTCCAGCGCGGTCCCGGCCAGTTCCGTCTCCGCGCCCGGTTCGGTCACGCCCTTGCGCCAGTAGGTGGCGTGCTCGGCCGCCACCTTCCGGACGAATGCGTGCAGTTCCTCCAGTGTGGCCTCGTCACGGCGGGCCAAATGTTCCGCGACAAGCAGCGTGACATGCCCGTCGGTGCGCTGCTCGGGCATCCGCACGTCGGTCAGCTCGTCGTCCGGATCGACCATGGCTATCCCCTCAGCGCGCATTTCGGCCACAAGCCCGGTGGCATCGGCGATCCGCCGGGTGATCGCGTGCCGCTGCGACAGCAGGTAGCTGCGTTCGTCATCGTCGAGCTCGTCGTAATACATAACCGGATCCTCCAGCAGCCGCCGGGTGAGCCGCCTGCGTAGCGCCTGGTTGCGCAGCTCGTCGGTTTCGGCAACCGGTTCCGCGGTCAGCTCCGCGAGTCGCTCCTCGAATGATGAAACGGTCACCGTGGACGGCCCGCGGATGCCGGAAAGCAGCACACCCAGCACCGGCCTGCGCACGTCGTACAGCACGTCGGTGCGAGCCGACAGGTACGCGTCCTCGTCCCCGGCGATCCTGCTCAGCACCCCGACGGCAAGCAGCAGCCGGACGACCGCCACCAGATCTGACCGGTCCGCCCGGCTGTCCAGGGTCAGCGTGAACCCGGCCGCGGTGAGTCCCGGCTCTGCGGCGGCCGTTAGCACATCGTCGGCGAGGCTGCCGAGCGTAGTCTGCGCGTCCGCGCGGGCGAGAGCCGACAACGCCAGGCACAAGGTGACGTACCGACGCCGGCCAAACGGCTCCTTGTTGTGCCCGCGCGCTGGGTGGGACGCGTCAGACAGCACCGGGGCGGTCTTGAACAGCCGCGCCGTCTCCGAGTCCGCGGCCAGACGCCATCCCGTCTCCCGGTTCAGCCACTCCCGCAGCCCGGGCAGGTGCCGCCGGACCAGGACCAGCATCTCGCCGTCTGTGTCGGCGACGAGCAGCGGCTTGGCGAACAGGGCTCGGAGCGCGGCCCTGCGCTGCGCCTGTTCCTCCGCCGGCATCATGCTGCTGCCCTCATGATGGCGTCAGGTCGGTGATCTCGATGACGTGCTCCGGGCCGGTGAGCAGCCCGTCGGCAGTGCTGATCGTCGCCGTTCCGCCGTCCGGGACCAGTGAGAGCCGCACCTCCAGTGTGCCGTCGCTGGTCACGGTCTTCACTTCACTCTCACCCGGCTTACGGGCCGCCAGCGCATCGCCGAGCAGAGCCAGGAAGAGCCGGAATGCCCTCGGGTCCAGCACGTCGAGGTCGGACAGCAGGGTAGGCCCGCCGGTACGGAGAGAGCGCCTCGCCGCAGCCGTCTCGGCCGCCTCGCGTTCTGCCTGCCGGCGCAGAAGATCCCGCTCCGCCGACCTGTCCCGTACCTGGCTGGGCTTGCCCCGCCGCTCGTAGCTCCCGGTCTTCCTGAGCTGTGGGGAGATATGGAGGGGCTCGGCGTCCCGCCACGCCATTCCCGGCGGCAAGTCCTGCCACGCATCGGCGGTTTCGCTGGTGACAGACAGGTGACGGGCTGGGCACAGTCCGAACGCGGCGCGCCACAGGCGATGGGCGGCCTCGTCGTCCGGCGCCTCAGCGAACCACCGGGCGAGCACCCGGAAGTCCGCCGAGCGATCCGACCGCCCTGAGCGCCGCTCGTTGAGCAGGCCTACCGCGTCGATGAGCTGTTTGATCGCGGTCACGGCAGCCTGCCGCAGCAGACGTGCCTGCGACGGGTGCCCCGATTCCCGCGACGTGAACCAGTCGTCCAGCCCACGCCACCGGTTCCGCCAGGCGTCCAATGCCTGTTTTTCTGCGTTGGCCAGGGATTCGGCGGCATCCGCGCCCTCGGGCACCGCGTCGGCCGCCTCCCGCTGCGCGGCCAGTTCCAGCAGTCGCTCGTGACCGGCGGCTTCCAGGTCGCCCAGCAGCACCGCAATCTCAGCGCCGGAGTTGGCCAGGTCTGCGATGAACCTGTTGATGTAGTCGATCAGCCGTTCCTTGTAGGCGAGGAAACCGTCAACGTCCCCGTCGGAGAAGTCGATCGCGCGGCGCAACGCGGACATAAACGCCTGCGCATTGTCAGCCAGGGAGGAGAACCGCTCGGCTAGGGACAGCAGCAGCAGGTGGGTTTTGGCCGGGTCGGGATGACGATCTGCGGCCAGGACCTTCAGCGAGCGAAGCTGGTCGGCGATATCGGCCAGGGCCACCGATTGGAGCTGCCCGCGTCGCCCAATAGCCTCATCGTAGAAGGCGATCGCCTGCTCGGCCGCCTGCCCGGCGGCGGTCAGCTGGTACAGGGAGCGCTTACGGTGGAAATCCTCCACGGTAGTGACGCGGCTGGTGTCAACGTCACCGCGCAGGTTGCCCCAGGCCACGAGTTGCTCCAGGGCCTGGGTCAACTGCTCGTCGGCTTCGGTCCGAAACTCAGCCGCAACGTCCTCCGGCCGCAGGTGCACGATGAAGCGTTCCTTCGCCCGCGCGAAGATGCGCAGCAGGCTCCGGTAAAGGTCGGCGTTCGGGACGCCCAGATGCGTGAACGGCTGTGGCTCACTCTGGCCATGCGCCGACCGGTGCCCTCCGCTAACCACCACTACATCCTGCCGCACGCGGCCGACAGAATTTGCGCAACGAGCCGCTTATCACCGCCATGCAGCCCGCCGCCTCCTGTCCTCCGATGATGTCTCCTATTCGACGTGCCGATGACTGCTCCGCCAGATCCCTCCTCCTGGCGGAACACGCGCGCTGCCCAGCAACGCCTCACGGCGTAAGGGGCCTGATCGAATCGTCGGACGGCGTCGGGACAGGGCATCAGGGAGAAGACCGGTCGGATCACGGCCCAGCCTCCTCGCGTGAGGTCACGGTGACCGCAGCAGGATGGCTCTTACCTGCCGGGTCGCCGCCTCGGATCGGCGTCCGTCTTCGTGCTGGACAGGGCCACTGCGAGAACGAATCAGGTGGTCAGAACTATCGGGAACGCGAGCGCATAGCTGACGTCCCAACCGCTCCTTCGACGCCGCCCATGCGATCTTGCAGGCCAACGTCAACGAAGACCTTGGGCCCGCGCCGAGGACTTCGAATCTGCGGCGATCATCACTTGCACTCTCCGCCGCTCCGAGCGTCGCGACAGGCGCGTCGGACCGCTGCTGCTGCCCGCGCCAGCGGTGGCCGGGCCAGTCACCGCGTTCTGGCACGACCGGCACACCACCATGGCCCAGTACCGCAGTCAGACCGACCGAGCGGCTCCCGCCTAGCGACTGTGCCCTGGCGGAGAGACTCGATCATCTGCGGCCGACCGTCTGCCAACGGCAGCGGCAGGCAGTTGCCGGCACAGCGCGGGTGAACAGGTCTTTCTCGCTCGCGCCGGGCCGAAGCCTGGCACGGGCAAGACACACCCTGGCCGTAGCCGGGCGCCAACGAAGATTGATCAAGACTGGAAACGATCCTGGGGCAAAGGCCAGCGATCCAAAGGTCCGGCCAGATTCCGGCAAGCACGGGCAAGGGCCACGCACGCAGAACCAGACGATCTGCGTGCGCGATCGACGTGGACATAGCGCGGGTATGGCCCACACTTACGTCAACTGGAACCGTGGACCTGTTCCCCGGCAGGAGTCGCTGGACCAGACATCCCCGGCAGCAAAGTCTCGCGCCAGGAGCACATGCCTCCAGCGGCGTTTGCCACTCAAATGCCACTCGGCCGAAGAAGGTACTCGGTTCTGCGTCCGAAAAGTCGCCATACCCTAGAGCCCCCTTACGGAATCGAACCGTAGACCTTCTCCTTACCATCCACAACTCCCGGGGTTCACTGCCCGGTGCCGGGGCGCTGGGCAGAAAGACCCTCACGCGCAGGCTGCCGCCGTGGCCTGCCCCGCATCCGGAAAGGTCTGGCTGTGGGACTCGGGCCATTGCCCGGCGGGCCGCATCACTCAAAGGAGCTGGCATGTTCCGTTCCGGGCCGGTCCGTGAGGCCGGGTGCCGTCCGGTCACGGCCAGGTCGGCGGTTAGACGACGGTCATATGATCTTGCCGCGGATGCAGCTGAGACTTGGAACGCACCGCTGAACAGCTGTTCCTCAATCGCCAGGCGAATTTGAACCCCCGCCTTCTCCTGCTTCGGGACGACAAGTTCCCACAAAGCTTTCCGGGCCGCTGGCTACGCACCTAAGCCGCCGCGAACCACTGATCACCTTCATCACATTCGGTGCGCTGGCCAAGCGGGCCGAGATCCGGCGTTGGGTGCCCACCGCCGCAGGGAACCGGCCACCTGGCTGTCTGGCCTCCCTGTCCGGCTATGAGGCCGTGGCCGCCATCCGGGGCGCCCGTCCGCAGCTGCCAGCCGCCGCGGGCGTCCACGCCCCGGCGAACCTGACTTCTCGCCTACCGCCACCAACCGTGATACCTCACTGACACAAATCCGACCCTCAACACCGCCACGGCTTACCGTCCCTAGCCACGGCGAGCATTCGATTCTCCCGATGACGGCGCGCCCTCCAAGCGCATAGTGATTCCCGGGTGCACATATACATGCACTCATCGGCTTGCAAGATGGCCCGCAACAGAGCATGAGTGGCTTAGACATTGCGCGGCGTGATTGTCATTCAGCTGGTCGATTAGCCTCAGCAACTTGGCGCAATCGGAGCAGGGTCCGGGCCAGAGCCAGCGCGGGAGCGCGCTTTCCAATACGTCGGTGCGTTGTTCTGGCCGCATGTTCTAAAAATGACCATGTGGTCAGGGATGGTCATCCAGCGCCCCAAACGGACAGGCTGGGCGGACTGCCGCCGGTGAATCGGCCCGTGAATCGTGACGGGCCGACGTCGGATGGTCTTCCCGGCTGATTGTTCTGGTCATTGGCTGCGGGCGATGAGGCCGTTCTCGTAGGCATAGACGACGGCCTGGATCCGGTCGCGCAAGCCGAGCTTGGCCATAATGTGCCCGACGTGGGTCTTGACCGTGGCCTCTGAGATGTGCAACAACGCGGCGATCTCTGTATTGGACTGGCCGGAGCCGACCTTGGCCAGCACCTCCTGCTCCCGGGCGGTCAACTGGGCCAGGCCGGGTGGCGGGTCGTGAAGGGGCAAGGAAAGGTGGGCGGGGGGCATCTGCGGCAGGAAGCGGTTGATCAGGCGGCGCGTGGTCGAGGGAGCCACCACCGCGTCGCCGTTGTGCACGCAGCGGATGGCATACAGCAGTTCCTCCGGCGGCGCCGATTTGAGCAGGAACCCGCTGGCGCCCGCCCGCAGCCCAGCGAACGCATATTCGTCCAGATCGAACGTGGTGAGGATCAGGATCCTTGGCCGTTCGGAAGCCTGGCAGATCTCCCGGGTCGCGGTGACGCCGTCCAGTTCCGGCATCCGCACGTCCATCACCATGACGTCGCCCGGGCGCTCCCGTGCCAGTCGTACCGCGGCGCGACCGTCCGCCGCCTCACCCACGACCTCAAGGTCGGGCTGGCTGCCGAGGACCATGGCGAATCCGGCCCGAACCAGATCCTGGTCATCGACGAGCAGCACCCGGATCGTCATCCGGCATGCCGCGACGTGGGATGGCCCGCGGGGGGCGGCAGGCCGGCGCTCCGCCGGTCGGCGGAGCGGCTGCCGGCAGCGGCAGCCGCGCGCTCACCTCGAAGCCGCCGCCAGGACGCGGCCCTGCCTGGACCGTTCCGCCGTATATCACCGCCCGTTCCCGCATCCCGGCCAGCCCTTGGCCCCTGTTGCCGTCGGGCCGCACGGTGCCGACGGTCCGGGCCGGGCCGTAGCGCGGCAGACTGGATGGGCGGCCAGCGGGACCGCGGCCGTCGTCGGCGACGCGGACGAGCAGCTCGTCCTGGCCGTAGCAGAGTGTAACCTGCGCCGGCGCTCCCGGGGCGGCGTGCTTGCGGACGTTGGTGAGCGCCTCCTGCACCATCCGGTATGCGGCCATGGACAGGCCGATGGGCAGGGGCCGGAAGGCTCCCTCCATCGTGTAGCTGACGGACATGCCGGCTTCGCGGGCTTGCGTCACCAGCTGCGCGATCTCCGCCACGCCGGGTGCGGGGGCCAGCGCCGGCGCCTCCGCGTCGGTCCGCAGTACGCCGAGCAGGTGGCTCATCTCTGCCAGCGCCTGACGCCCGGTGTCGCCGATCTGGGCCAGAGCCTGCCGGGACCGCCCGGGCTGGGCGTCGAAGGCGTACCTGGCCCCGTCGGCCTGGGCCACCATGACGCTGAGATTATGCGCGATCACGTCGTGCAGCTCGCGGGCGATCCGGGCCCGTTCCGCTGCGGCGGCGATCTGCGCTTGGGCGTCCCGCTCGCGCTCGGCCCGGACAGCGCGCTCCTCTAGCCCGGTGAGGCGGGCACGCCGGTACGCCATCGATTCGCCAAGCACCCAGGCCGTCACCGGGGCCAGGACATAGAACACGCCGGTCACGAGTGCGAATTCCACCGGGTGTGCTCGCGCCCCGGATCCGGGGTTCCACCGGGCCACCGCGGCCGCGAACACCGTCATGCACGCGGCCAGGCCCAGCACTGAGATCCGCCTGGGCCGGCCGGCCGCGACGGTGTACAGCAGCACCAGGATCCCAGCGTCGGCGAACGTCGGCTGCAGCGGGCTTTGGGTAAAGGTCGGCCCGATGCCGCCGATTACCTGGGCGGTGCCGATCGCGAGCGCCGCGGTGTAGGCACCGACCGGGAAGCGCAGGCGCACCGTCACCGCACCGGCCAGCGCGAGGCTGGCCGGCAGGACGGCCGGGTTGCCGAACTCGTTGGCACTGCCGGCCAGCAGCACGATCGCCAGCGTGCCGTCGGCTAGCCACGGGTGGCGGCGCAGCCAGCCGTAGAGCCGTTCCACATGCCCAGGGTAGTCATGCCCCGGCGCCGTCGTTTCAGGCATCGCGGCGGAGGAACGACCATGCACCCAGGGCGAGCAGGGCCACCGCGTAGGCGCAGAACACGGCGAACTCGCCCCAGGCGGAGAACAGGTGGCCCGACAGCGGGGCCTCGGACCTGGAGATGGGGCTGAGCGTCCCTGCGCCGGGCAGCCACCGGACGATGTCCTGATACCAGCTGGCAGGCAGCGCCTGGGCCAGCGCCGGCAGCAGGAAGATCAACCCGAGGATCGCGGTGATCGCCCCCGCGGTGTGCCGGATAACCGCGCCGGCGCCGTAGGCGAGCAGCCCGAACACGGTTACGACGGCCGCCGAGAGCAGGACCGCGCGCAGCACCCCGGGCTGCGCCAGCGTGGTGCCGATGTGCTTGCCGGCCAGGATGGCCTGCCCGGTGAAGAAGGCCGCGAAGCTGGTGGCCAGGGAGATCGTGAATGAGACCGCCGCGAACACCATCGCCTTGGCCGCATACAGCACGCCCCGGCGCGGCATCACCGCCAGCGAGGTGCGGATCATGCCGGTGGAGTACTCCGAGGTGATCACCAGCGCGCCGAGCACCACGATGATCAGCTCGCCCAGCGCTACCTGCCCGGCCAGGCTGGCGCCCGCCGCGTTGAAGTCTGTGCGTGATGCCGCCGACTCCGTCGCCCAGTGGGAGACCGTGGCCGCGCAGAACAAGACCGCCCAGGCGATGGCTGCCACTGCCTGCGCGAGCAGGGTCCAGTAGGTGGACCGGACCGAGCAGATCTTGGTCAGCTCCGACCGCAGGGTCCCCGGCAGGCCGGGCCGGTGCGCCGCTGCGGGGACCGCACGGGTCCGGGCCGGCCTGTTCCATGCTGTTGCCGTTGCCATGTCCTAGCCCTCCGCCTTCGCCTCGAACTCGGTGTCATCCGCGGTCAGTTCCATGAACGCCTCTTCCAGGGACACCCTGGCCGGGGCGAGATAGGTCAGACCAATGCCGTTGGCCAGCGCGAGTTGCCCGAGCCGCTCGGCGGACAGACCGCGCACCGTCAATTCGTCGCCAGCGGCCCCCTCCAGCGTGCCGCCGGCGGCGGTCACCATCTCGGTCAGCCGCTGGCCATCGGTGGTTCTGACCACCGCAGCCTCTGCGGTACCGCCGGTGACGAACTCGCCGACGGGGCAGTCCGCGATCAGTTTCCCGCGGCCAATTACGATCAGATGGTCGGCGGTGTTCTCCATCTCGGCCATCAGGTGGCTGGAGACGAACACCGTGCGGCCCTCGGCGGCCAGTGACCGCATGAGCAGCCGGATCCACCGGATGCCCTCGGGGTCCAGGCCGTTGACCGGCTCGTCGAACATCAGGATCTCCGGGTCCCCCAGCAAGGCCGCGGCGATGCCCAGCCGCTGGCTCATACCGAGCGAGAAGCCCTTGGACCGCTTCCCGGCCACGTCCGCCAGCCCGACGAGGCCGAGGACGTCATCAACCCGGCGGCGCGGGATGCCATTGGTCTGCGCCAGACACAGCAGGTGCTTGGACGCGCTGCGGCCGCCATGCACCGCTTTCGCGTCCAGCAGCGCGCCGATCTCGCGCATGGCACTGAACAACTGCGCGAGCGGCTTGCCGTTGACGGTGACCGACCCGGCCGTCGGGCGGTCGAGCCCGAGGATCATCCGCATCGTCGTGGTCTTGCCTGCCCCGTTCGGCCCCAGGAATCCGGTCACCCGGCCGGGCCGGACCGTGAATGACAGGTGGTCTACGGCTGCCTTATCGCCGTAGCGTTTCGATAGCCCCCGTGCCTCGATCATCGTGGGTTTCCCTCCGTCAGGTCAGGGTTGCTCTCCATGGCATCCAGCTAACTTGGCGGGCCGCCAGGCGCGCATCGGCGGCCGCGGCGATTTTCGGCTGCGACTGGCGGCTGACGGCTCATACCCTGGGCTGATGAGGCTGATGCCCCCTGCCGCGAGCCGTGATCCGCCGCAGCCAGGTCGTCCAAGGTATGTGGTGGGACTAGACAATCAGATTTCCGGCCTTCCGAATGTCCCTTGGCGAGGGCCAATCGTCTTATACACCGGCAGCCAAAATGCTCTGATGAGCGGAAGGGCTCGATATCAGCGAACCGCGAGCGTCCAGCGAGCGCATTCAACAGGCCAAGGCGGCCAAGCTTTCTGCTTGCAAAACTAAGACAAATGAGTGCCTAGGCGTACGTCCGCTGTGCGTTACGGCCCGGCCGCGACCGGGCAGGTTTCATGACCCGATGCCGGGTGCGTCCAGCAGCACGCGGCGGATCTTGCGGGCGATCCCGAGGGTGTTCATCAGGAGGTCTCCGGCCACTCCGCCGGGGGTGATGCGGATGTCGGTGTGGTCGGCCCGGCGGAGGATCGTCACTTGGGCGCGGACCATGGGACTCGGCCCTTTTCCGACCACGATTTCGTCGGGGTCGGCGGCTCGGGGGCTGCCGATGGGGATACGGGTCATCCGCATCCCGGGAAGCACGTCGTAGCGGTCATCCAGCCCATCGCGCAACGCCGCGCCGATCTGTTCGCTGGTGATGTCGGTTCTGGGGATCGTGACGGTGGGCATGGTAACCCTTCTTTCCTTGGCGGTGCGGGTGCGCCTCACTTCCATCGGGAAAAGCGGGTGGCCGCGAAGGCCGCCGTGTAGCCGGAGAGGAGGAGCATCTGGCCGGATGGGAGCGCACCCTGCATTGAGTCCTGCATCGCCTGCCCGGCTGTCCGGGCGGGTGTAGTCGCTGGGGTCATGGGTTTCCGCTGGTGAGCCCTGTCCGTGCTGCCGGGCTGGTCCTGCAGGTCCGGCAGCCTCGTGGCGGGGGGACCGGTGCCTTCGGCCCGTGTATTGGCGGCGGATCCAGAACACTAGCGCGGCCACGCCGCCGCCGACGATCGCCAGGCTGAGGGGTGGCTTGAGGGCAAGGAAGGTGGTGGTGCTGGCGGTCAGCGCGAGGGCGACTATGACCAGGGCGTGCACGAACAGGATCACCCCGATGACCCCGGTGGTCACGGTAGTTATCCGGCCTGCCTGCGGGTCGCTGATCCGCTCGGCGATCTGGGTATTGCGGCGCGCTGCGAGTTGCAGAGCGACGAAGAACAGGGGCCGGCCCACCGCCACGGAGATCAGGCAGGCCAGCCCGAGCGTCCCGGTCCAGATGTCTTCCCGGAGCTTGAACACGAGCTCGTTCCCGCCGGTGGCTACCACCAGGACCAGGCCGATCACGAAGCACACGATGGCGAAGACGCCAATCGCGTCCAGGCGGCGACGCCACAGCAGAACGCCGGCGCTGTAGGCGGTGGGGACGGCCGCGCCGATGACCAGTGCGGTGATGTCGCTGTGCACGTGCGGGCGCAGCAACACATAGGCCAGCACCGGAACAGCCAGGTTGATCATCAGCCTGATCAGCAGCGCCGGCCTCCCTTGCCGCCCCGGGGGTGCGGGGCCATGGGGCGAAGCAGCAGATGGTGTCATAGCGCCCGCCTTTCCGGAACGCGCAGATCATCGATGGCCGCTGTCGCGTTCAAGCGCTCAACGGCCCGTTGCAGCGTGATGTCTGGAAACCTGACGGGCCTCACCAGCAGGCCGGCTTGCACTTCCCCGGCTTGCCCCGTGGCCGCGGAGTCCAGAACGGTCGCAGCAGCGGTGGCGACGTGGTCGACGCCGACGATGGCGATTCCGTGTGCGGTCAAGTTCTCGCCCGCCCGCGCCGCACGGTGGCCGCCTGGCGTCACGACGTGACCTTTCTCGTCGCACGGTCCACCAGCGCGACGGTCTCGTCGATGCACGTGTCGAAATCGAACTCCGGATCAAGGGCGCGCTCCCTGGTCACGCCATCCACGAGGTTGCGGATTGCCCACGCCATCGTGCGCGTGTCGAAATCGGCGAAAGCGCCGTCGTCCTGCCCGCGCTGCAGGATCTCCTGCAGCGGCTTCAAGGCCGGCTCCATCCCGCCAGGACCCCCGGCGAAGCGCCGCGAGCCGTCCCTCCTGCGCACGTTGAGGAAGATCTCCGTGACCGCATCGATGTCCTTGCGGTGGTCCCGGATGAACTCCAGGTTCGACCGCAGATACGTGCTGAGCACCGCTCGCGCGGAGTGCTGCGTCCTGACCCGCGGGATCATGTACCGCGCGCCGTCCGCATATACCGACTGGACCACCTGCTCGAGCAGTTCGTCCTTGCCCCCGAAGTGGTAGGAGATCACGCTCTTGCTGATGCCCGCTCGCTCCGCGATGCGGGCGAACGACGTCTGGGCGTACCCAAGCTCGGCCAGCACCTCAATCGCGTACGCGATGATCTGCGCGCGCCGCGCCTCCTCCGTGAAGGTCCGCTGCCGAACGGCCGGACTACTATCAGAACGCACGTTCTGATAGTAGCACAGCCGACCGACACTTCCCTCTTACCTTCTTGGGTGTGCCCGGGCCAGTAGGGTCCGGGCTCGGGAAGTCCGGCGGCGCCGGCATGGCTCATTGCCCCTGCAGCAGGTATGGCCTGGGGGTGTTGCCACCGGCACGGGTGGGTGCGTGAACCGCTGATGGGGACATGCAGCTTGATCGCTTGCCGCTCCCACAGGTCAGTTCAGCACTGCGCCGGCAGCTCGCGGCGCAATCGGGCCGCGTTGCCGGCCCGGCTGATCGCGGCCGACGTGTCGGGTTAGGGGTATGGCAGAGGCCCTGGCAGATGGAGCGATCAACACAATCTCCGCCATCTGCCGAGGGGCCTGATGGCGCGCTACGCTGCCGCGCTGCGGTTGTCGTCGAGGACCCTCAACTACGCTGCTGGGGTCATCCGCCAGCGGCGGGAGACCTGTTCCCCAGACGGGAATCGCTGTACCGGGCCTGCCGTGCGGGGAACTCCCAGGTCACGAGTACCTGCTTTGTGCGGCATTTGCCACTCAAATACCACTCGCCCGAAGGAGGTACTCGGTTTCATGTTCCAAAAATGTTCATAACCTGGAGCCCCCTTACGGAATCGAACCGTAGACCTTCTCCTTACCATGGATCGCTGTGCAGTTCTGCAGCCCCAGGTAGATCGTATGACCTGCGGGACACGCGCACACACCGGCACTAACAAGCGTCAGACGAGCCCACGCGAGCGCCATTTGCCACTCAATCTGCCACTCACTTTGATCTTGCTCGGAGCAATTTGCCTGCCATCGAAACAAGCGCTTCGAAATCCAATTCGACTGAGGCGGACGCGTCCAAGCTCACACTCACCGTCGCAGTCCCGGCGTACTGCTTCAACTCGTTTATGTCACAGCCTGGCACTCCGACCAGGTGACGTCGGCGATCCGCTCCCCCGAGTGGTTGGGCGGGGAGGCTTTGAGCCGTGGCGACTATCCGCAGCCAAGTAGTGCCGACGGTTTTACAACGCGCCGATCCTGACCCATCAGAATATCCTCTGACCTGCGAAAGCTCCATTCCCGACGTGTCAGGCCCGGCCGCTGTCCGTGTGACTTCCGTAACTTCAAAGTCTGCCTGGTCAGCGCCACGCAGGTTATGGATCATGTCCCATGAGGTCCAGCTGCATTCCATCGCATCCCATCCCATCCTGGGAACGCCGCGGCAACCACTTCCGCCCCAGCCGGGCCGCTCCGTGAAGCACCAGCACAGGGGTAGGCCGGGGCAGTCCCAGCCCACGGCCTGCACTGATGGCCAGCAAGCCTCACCGCCGTGGCGTGGGCCTTGATCCTCGATCGACAGGGCTGAGGGCGCGAATCAGTAGGAGACTTCGATCCGCTGACTAATGCTGTCGATGGTTACGGTTCCACCGCTGGGGATCACGTACTGCGGCTCGGTGTGGCCGAGGTCAACTCCGAAGACCACTGGGACACTGGGGTGATACTCGGCCGCGGCCGACAGCACGGCCCGGCGCTGTTCGTCGGTGTAGCGGGTTTTGGCCGCCGGGTCGTTGCGCTCATCGAACGACCATGCTTTGGGCCGCCCCCAGACGATGGCGGCGAAGCGCTGGAGCAACCCACGTTCGCTCATGCACATCAGCACCCGGTACACGTAGTCGGCTGATGGCAGCTCTTCGGAGGTCTCGAAGAAGAGGATGCAGCCGTCGTAGCCGGCCTCTGGGAGCAGGTAGCGGTTTGCCCGGAGGTGGAAGTCAACGATCTCCAGGCACCCGCCCCAGGCGGGGCCGGTGACTGTCGTCTTGGGACCGTGCCATGACCACGGCTGCGCGTCGAACCTGGGCGGTTCAGCGGTGAAGGTGGCGGGGTCGCCCCAGTCGCCTTCCTCATCGCTGTAATCGGCGGGCTGCTCGAGCACGAAGCTGTCACGGCTGAACAGCGCCCGCTCGATCGACTCACGAGTGACCGGGTGCATCGAGGCCGGGCGGCCGAGCTGCACCATCACAGCGCTGCCGTGGTAGGAGACGAGGCCGAGATTCCACAGGAACAGATGCAGGTTGGTGTTGTCGCTGTAGCCGAAAAAGGGCTTGGGATTAGCGGCCAGGACCTCGGGATCAAGGTGCCGGAGGACTTTGATCTCGTCTTCTCCACCGATGCTCGTCAGGACGGCCTTGATGCCGGGATCGCTAAAGGCTGTATGCAGGTCCTTGGCCCGCTCGGCTGGGGAAGCCTGCTGCGCCCGGGTAGTCGGGTACTCGACGGGCCGCAGCCCGAGCTCGTCTCTCAACCGGACCAGGCCCAGATCGAACGGCACCGGGACGGCTGCCGGGCCGCCCCATGATGGGGATAGCACGGCAACGGCGTCGCCACGCTGGGGCTTGGGCGGGTACCTGAATGTCCGAACCATCGGGTTGCTCCGTTCTTGATCCGTAGCCGGTCAACTAGCCGTGGATAACTCGGGCTTCTACCTCTGGAGCGTGTGGCCAGCGAGGAGGACGGGGCCGTGCAGGGCGCCGTCGCCCGTGAACTGGGCGGTAATCTTAGATCAAGCCCTGAAGGCAGCCCTGTTCGAGGTTGAGCAGCGATCGGGCTGACACGTACCCCACATCCTTGCCCGGGGCGACCACCACGCCGGATGGTCACATGACCTAGGCGGCGCCTCCGCTGTATGCCGCTATGTGTCAGGGTGCGGTTGCGGTTGCCAGGACGCGGCGGATCAGCGCGAAGTGCTCCAGCGAGCGGACGCCTTCGCTGTGGAAGGACAGCAGCGCTGGGTCGTTGCCCGGATCGATCGTGACTGCCTCTTCCCAGACGGCTCGCTCGCGCTCGCGCCAGGCGGGCCGTTCGCGGACCTCGATTCCCCTGAAGCCCGCCCCGGCCAGCCCGACGGCGAGATCCACCCGGCGCAGCCGGTCTGACAACTTCCCGTCGTCCCGGCCAGCTGGCTCCCAGCAGGTCAGCGCAACACGCCCGCCAGCCTTGAGGACCCGGCGGATTTCGCGGTAGGCAGCGGCCGGATCATCGGGAAACTGGATCGCGTCCGTACACAGCACCGCGTCAGCGCAGGCGTCCGGCAGCCCGGAGGCGGTGAGATCACCGGCGTGGAACCGGGCGTCCGTGACGCCTAGCCGGGCCGCCTGCTCGCGGGCCTGAGCGAGCGCTTGCGCGGACACGTCGATCCCGGCGAGCCTGGCCCCGCTGCCCCGTGCGATCACCAGCCCGTAGCCGGCCCGGCCGCACGCCAGGTCAACGAGGGTATCGGCGGGCTTGAGCCGCAGTTCAGCGGTGAGCTCACCGATCGCCTCCGCCGGGAGGATCCCGGCCAGCAGATCCGGGGGCAGCCCCAGGTGCCGGTTCATCACCTCGGCGACGGCCGGCACCGCAGCCTTGCTGGCATACCAGTCATCCCAGTAATCCACCGGAAGCGGCTTTGGCGGCACCCGCCTATTGTGCCCTGCCTGAACGCAGCCGGCACCTCAGCACAACCTCCTGGCTGCGCCGGGGAAGCGCTGCGATCGCGCACCCGTTCCCCGGCCTCCTTGCTGCCTGCGCGGGCCGGGCGGCCGGGTTCGCCGCAGGCACGGCAAGCGCCGATTCGGCAGGGAGAGTGTGGATAGTGCTCTTGGCGCGGCTTCCCCCGACTGTGACTGGGTGGGGGTTAGGGTCAGGGGCACTGGGTCCCGGCCTGACCTCCGATTCGGCTGACGCCGCTTGGTGCTGTCGTGCGAGACGATCTGTCGGCCGGGCCCCAGGTTTTGGCACCCACCGGCGCTGCCGGTCTGATCTGCCCGTCCTGTGGAGAGGCCGGGGTTTACAGGTCCGACGGCCAGCGGGTGCGTGCCACCCCTTCAACCTGAGAAAAGGGATGGCATTGACCATCGTAGAGACATGCGCCATCACCGGCGGCGTGGACACCCACGCGGACATGCACGTCGCCGCCGCGGCCGACGCCATCGGCGGGTTGCTGGGCGTCCGGGAGTTCCCGGTCACCCCGGCCGGCTACGCCGGCCTTCTCGGCTGGCTGGGCGGGTTCGGGACCGTCTGCCTGGTCGGAATCGAAGGGACCGGCAGTTACGGCGCCGGCCTGGCCCGGCACATGACAGCAGCCGGGGTCCGGGTCGCCGGGGCCGGCCGCTCCGACCGCCAGGACCGCCGCCGTCAGGGCAAGTCCGACCCGCTGGATGCCGTTAGCGCCGCCCGGGCCGCCCAGTCAGGCCGGGCCCGCGGCGCACCGAAGGGCCGGGATGGAAGCGTCGAGGCGATCCGTGCCCTGATGGTCGCAAAGCGCAGCGCTGCGGGAGAGCGCACCCGGGCGATCAACCAGGCCAGGGCGCTGGTCCTGACCGGGCCTGATGACCTGCGGGCCCGCTTCGCCCGCCACACCGCGGCTGCCCTGATGGCCGGGACGGCGTCACTGCGGCCGCGCCCCGGCGACGTGGCCGGCTACGCCACCCGCGTCGCGCTGCGGGAACTGGGACGGCGTGCTGAGTTCCCCGGCGGCCAGCTCGAGCGCCCCGGCGAGCTCATCGTCCCCTCGTCACCGCGCACGCTCCCGGCCTGCTCGCTCTCTACGGGATCGGCCCCAACACTGCGGCGCTGCTGCTCATCGCGGCAGGAGACCATCCTGAACGGCTGCGCAGCGAGGCCGCCTGGGCGCACCTGTGCGCCGCCGCCCCTATCCCGGCATCTTCGGGCAAGACCGTCCGCCACAGGCTCAACCCCGGCGGCGACCGCCAGGCCAACCATGCCCTCTGGCGGATCGTGTTCACCCCTATGGGCTCCGACCCGGCCACCCGCGCCTACGTCGAACGCCGCACCGCAGAAGGAAAATCCAAGGCCGAGATCATCCGCTGCCTCAAGCGTTACGTCGCCCGCGAGGTATATCCGCACCTGCGCGCCGCCGGCTGACGCCAAATACCCCGGGAACGGCCTGACCCAATATTCGGCTGCCGCACCTGCTGGCCTGCGAACGATTCGTCGGCCGGCCCCGGACCCTCACTGACCTGCTGCGCATGACCTCATAAGAGCTTGCCCTCCACCCGGAGCGACCCCTCCCTGTCTTGTCCGCACCAGCACCGGCACATCACTGGCCACACAGCCGACACCGAGGATGCCTTGACAAACATAAGAGCATCGCTCGGGAGCGGCGGCTGGCCGCTGAACACCACCTTGCTCGACGCACGGTGGTCACCTGGTGTGACGGGCGGTGGTCGCCTTACCGTTGGGTTTCTCGTTGTTTGCTGGGGTGGCGTGGATGCTGTTGGCTCCCATGATCCGGGCTAGGAGCGTTCGACGTGGCCAGATCGCCGAAGCGGCTGTGGTGCTACGCGGGTCCTTTGGTTGCCTTTGTCGTCGATGGCGCGCAGGTGCCTGGATGCTGTCACCCTCCCTCGTTCGGGCAGGGAATCCCTCTCGCGAGTGATGGAAGGACCGGCAGCGGCTGGGAGCTTGGGGGACACCACCGCCAAACACACGGACCTCGGAGGAACCCAGACATGACGACGACGATAGAGGTAAGGGCCGCCGGGCGGCTCCGTGGCGCCTGGGCGGCAGCGCACCACCCGGTGCCCGGGGTTCCCCGCTGGGCACGGAACGCCGCTTACGCGGTGCCGTACACAGTGTTCCCCGCCAGCTTGTGGCGGATCGCGGTGTGCACGTTCCACCTGCCGATCGGGCGCGGGGACATTGGCTACGGGACCGCCCCGTCTGGAGTGCCGGGCGTTCCCATCGAGCTGTACGTGATCGTGCTGTCCGTCGTCTCCGAGTTGCTCGCGTTCACCGCCGTGGGGCTGGTCTCCACCTGGGGCGAGATGGTGCCGCGATGGATTCCCATGCTGCACGGGCGCAGAGTGCCGACACTTGCTGCCGTCGTTCCCGCTGCCCTCGGCGCGGCCGCGTTGACGCTGCTGTGGACCTGGGTGGCGGTCAGTCACTCGCTCGGGATGCGCATCAATGGCAGCCCGCTCGGGAGCGACTCCCCCCTGAGCTTCGGTGACTGGAAGGGCCTGGTCGCGACCATCGCGTATGCGCCGCTGCTGTTGTGGGGACCGCTGCTGGGCGCGGTGACGATCAGCTACTGGAAGCGGCGCCATATCGGCCGCAATCTGCGCGGCGGTCGGTGACCACCCGCCAGCGGCGCCGATCAGGTCACCTCGTGGCAGTGTGGGGATGGTGAGTAATGTGCTGCGTTCGCTGTCGGGTCTGCTGCTGGCGACGCAGTCCTACCTGCGAGTCGTCTTCGTGCTGCTCGGCGCGGGGTTGGCACTGGCACTGGGCATCGCCGACTTCACCGTGCTTTCCCTGATATCGGAGGCCGGGACCCCGCCGTGGGCGGTGGCGCTGATCGGTGTCGTGCTCGTCGGCGCGCCACTGATGGTGGGTGTGGTCCCGGCGGTGCGGCAGATCGAGGGCGCAGCGGTGCAGACGCTGCTCGTTGTTCAATTCCGGGACGGGCCGCCCGGTCCTGCGCTGAGCTGGCCGCAGCGTCGGCGAACGCTGGGATGGTTCGTCCTGCACCTGATGTCTGGAGCTCTCGTCGTCGCCGGTGTTATTGGGCTGATCGGGTTGGCGGGCAGCTGGTGGACGATCCCGGCGGCGGTGGCGGCATTGCTCGGCACGCTACTGCTGGGCCGGCTGCTGGCTCGGCTCGGGCCGGCCCTGCTCGGGCCGTCCTACGCAGAGCGGCTGGAGCGTCTGGAGGCCGACACCGCACGCGCGAACGAACGTAATCGGCTTGCTCGTGAGATCCACGACAGTATCGGGCACGCCCTGTCTTTGGTGACCGTGCAGGCCTCCGCCGGACGAAAGCTGATCGGGCGCGACCCCGCCTTCACCGAGAAGGCGCTCGAGACGATCGAATCGACCTCACGCCGAGCGGTGGCAGATCTCGACCACCTGCTCGGCTTGCTGCGCCAGGAGACGGCACGCAGCGCACCACCCACGCCCGCACCGAACCTCACATCCCTGGGCAGCCTTCTCACCGCCACCCGGTCGGCTGGCCTGAGCGTCGAGCAGAGCATGTGTGGCGATCTGTCCCGGCTGCCGGTGCTCGTCAGCCAGGAGGCTTACCGGATTGTGCAGGAGGGTCTGACCAACGCGCTGAAGTACTCCGCCGACGGCACGGCGGTGCTGAGCATGTCGCTGCAAACCGGCACTCTCGAAATACGGCTGACCAACCCGGCCCGGGGCCAGCGCGCCACACGCACCGGCCGTGGGCTGCGGGGCATCGGTGAGCGCGCTGCGGCGCTCGGTGGCACCAGCACCGCCGTCCGCGATGACGGCGGCCGTTGGACGCTTTCGGTGACGCTCCCGGTGGGGAGGTTGCAGGGATGAACGCTATCCAGGTGCTGCTGGTTGACGACGAGCCACTCGTCCGCAGCGGCCTGCGGGCCATCCTCGAGTCCGAACCGGACATCGCCGTGGTCGGCGAGGCGGACGACGGGGCGGCAGCGGTCTCGCAAGCACGGCGCATGCATCCCGACGTCGTCTTGATGGATGTCCGGATGCCGCGTGTCGACGGGATCACGGCTACCCGGCTGATCGGCCAGTTCGACGGCGGCGGCCCAGCGGTCATCGTGGTAACCACCTTCGAAAACGACGACTACGTCTACGACGCGCTGCAGGCTGGTGCCCGCGGGTTTCTGCTCAAACGATCTGCCGCGGAAGATTACGTCAACGCCATCCGCACCGTGCACGAGGGCGAGTCGCTGCTCTTTCCCGCTGCCATCCGCCAGCTTGTCGCTCGCCGCGGCAGGCAAGGTGGCGGAGGGCTCGCCAGGGCGAACCTGACCGACCGGGAGGCAGAGGTGCTGCGGCTGGTTGCGCAGGGCTTGTCCAACGCCGAGATCGCGACCGAACTGGTCCTCGGGCTGGAGACCGTGAAGACCCACGTGCGCAACGTACTGGCAAAACTAGGCGTCCGAGACCGCGTCCAAGCTGTCATCGCCGCCTATGAAAGCGGCTTCATCCACTGATGCAGCACGCCGATGACCCTGTGCCGCTTCATAACTGGACGCAGAGGCTGTGACCTGCGGTTTGGCCGGATGAGCACATTTAAAGTCAGTACAGGCATGATTGCAGGTGCCGGCGGTCAGAGCCGCCAAAGTGAGAACTTGCGTGTGATTGGATCTATCGCCTCTTTAAGACCGAATATGGCAATCCCCCAGTAGTCGAGATCCTCTTCTCGCAGGGCCCCGGTCCGATCCATTTGTTCCACGAACGTATCGCCAGTCATTGACTGGGTGAAGTCGGCATAGGGCAGGCTTGCCTCGATAGCCTCGAGCCTTGCCGTACGGATCTGGTTGGAGTTCTTCGCGCTCAGAACCACCAGTGAAAGCGCGGAAACTGGATGGACATTGCCGTTCGCGTCAAGATAATCCACGAAGGACATGTGGTTTCTGGTCTCAGTATCAGCTCGGGCGACAAGCGTTGCAGTCATATGAGCGCACGCGTTCAGTGCAGTGCCAGGCTCGATCTTCTTGTTAAGGACGACGGCAAACTTATGGGTTGTCCGTCCGGTCTGTGGCTCGTTCAAAGTATTGCCTTTCCGCGGCTAGTGTTCCGGTGCGGAGATGCGTGAGCAGTACTGGCAATGCCGGCCTTCTACGACTACCCCGCCGAGCACTGGGTCCACTTGCGGACCACCAACCCCGATCGAGCGGACCGTCAGTGCCGTGGCGCGGGCGTGTCGTCAGCTCAGTCGGGTACTCAGTCCGGCGAGGACAGCGGCGAGACCGAACTCGAAGTTCTGAGCGCTGACGCCTGCTTGGGTTATCTCTGCCTGTTTGTCGTAGCGTTCGAGCAGGCGCGGGTATCCGGCGGCGGCTTCGCGGCCTCGGTTGATGACTTGCTGGGTGTAGCTGTCCTCGTCCACGCCCTCCCTGCCGATGCGGGCCCTCCAGGCCACCTCGCCGGCGGTCGCGCCTTGCACGTAGGCGAAGAGGGCAGAGACCGCCCGGTCCGCGTCGTCGCCGGCGAATCCGGCGGCCTCAAAGATGGCGATGGCGTGGTCGGCCATCCGCGCGGCCGCCGGGCCATAGGTCGGGTAGGCCATGGTAGCCAGCACGAACCAGGGGTGGGCGGCGACGATGCTCCGCATGCCCCGGGCCAGCGACTCTGCGGCAGCGCGCCAGCCGACCTGCGCAGGATCGGCCAGTTCAAGGTCGGCGAGCACGCGGTCCATAGCTGCAGACGCAAGTTCGTCCTTGCCCGGCACATGCCAGTACACCGAGGTTGCGGCAGAGCCGAGCCGGGTGCCCAGCCGCCGCATGGAGAGACCGTCCATGCCATCGGCGTCGAGCAGGTCAACCGCGGCAGCGACGATCTGATCACGGGTCAACTTGGTCATGACCAACATCCTAGCGTGAAACTTGCACACCGTTCGAGTTTGTCGTACGGTGTTCAAGAAATTCTCGTACGCTGTTCGAGGAGATGGTGTTGATGGCCCGTCCTACTCGGCGCCGGCTGGTCCTCATCGTGGTGCGCCTGTCCATGCTGGTGTTGCAGATGGATAACATGGTGCTCAACGTCGCGTTGCCCACCCTGGCCCGTGACCTCGGCGCGGACGAGCAGCAACTGCAGTCAATCCTCGCCGCCTACATGATCCCGTTCGCCGGGCTGCTGCTGTTCGCCGGCAGCTGTCTGACCGGTTCGGGCGCCGGCGCCTGCTCGTGACAGGCCTGCTCATGTTCGGGGTGGCGTCGGGGCTTGGGGCCTGGTCGGGGAGCCCGACCGCACTCATCGCTGCGCGGCTGGCCATGGGCGTCGGCGGTGCGCTGATAATGCCGAGCACGATGTCCATGCTCATCGTGACCTTCCCTGGCGAGAGCGAACGCCGGAAGGCGATGTCCGCGTTCGCCGTGATGTCAGTCCTCGGCCTGGTCGGAGGGCCCCTGCTCGGTGGGGTCCTCATCGCCCACTTCTGGTGGGGCTCGGTGTTCTTGATCAACGTCCCACTGGTAGCGCTCGCGCTGCCCACGGCGTGCCTGCTGGTGCCGGAGTCGCAGCGGCCCGCGCGGCAATTCGACCCCGCTCGGCGCCGTGCTGTCGGTGCTGTGGACCGGGTCTCTGGTGTGGGCCATCATCAAACTTCCCGGCGGACTGACCCCCTCGGTGCGCACCGCCTTGATCATCGCCGGGACGGGACTCGTGGCGTTCCTGGCCTGGGAGACTCATTCCTCCGAGCCGATGGTGCCGCTGCGGCTGTTCGGTTACAGGGACTTCAGCGGCTCGTGCTTCTCGATCCTGCTGCTGATGTTCGCCTTCGGCGGGCTCCTGCTCGTCCTCACCCAGTACCTGCAATCGGTGCTCGGCTACACCCCGACCCGCGCCGCCCTCGCGTTGCTCCCCGTGGTCATCGCGATGATAATTGTCCAGCCCGCCGCTACCGCGGCGGCCCAGCACATCGGGCAGCGGATGATCCTCGCCGCCGGTCTGCTGACCTTGGCCAGCGCCTTCGGGCTGTTCACCGCCTGTGGCTCGCACTCCAGCTTCTGGCTCGTCGGCGCGGCGCTGGTCCTGGTTGGGCACGGGACCGGGATGGCACAGCCTGCCGCCATGACCGTGCTCACCGGAGCGATCCCGGACCAATTCGCGGGCGTCGGGTCTGCGCTCAACGACACAATGCTCCAGACCGGCGCCGCCTTCGGTGTCGCAGGACTGGGAAGCCTCCTCGCCAGCGGATACGCCCACGCTCTTCCCGCAACCGCCCCGCCGGGTCGAGACAATCCCTCACGCGGAGCACTGACCATCGCGGCACACACCCACAACCCCGCCCTGGGCAGCGCCGCCCGCGACGCCTTCGTCCACGGCATGGCCGCCACGTTCATCGCTAGCGTCATCGCTGTCACTGCCGGAGCCGTGGTGGCCTTCCTCGCCGTGCGCGGGAACGCGACCCCACCGACCGGCACCAGCAGGCCGCCACGCTCGCGACCAGTCAGCCCCACTACCTCGACGACCGCGCATTCGCACTCACACACGTCGTTGAGAACCGAAAACAAGCACGACTGCCCCAGGAAACCGCCTACGCGAACGTTGCAACTCGGAGTTAGCGCCCGGCCGCAGGCGCCTGATCGCCGCACGGCACGAGCAACCGCCCGCGAGTGCGGCTAAAAGGCAAACACGGTCACGCCGTCATCGGCCAGTCGGGGGTCTGTCAAGATAACGGTGTAACTTTGATCTCTGTTGTTACTTCCGCCCCGCGCTGAGGCGGCCGTCGAAGGTGATGTCGAAGGCGTTGAGGGCGGCTTTCCACCGGTTGGTCCACCGCTTGCGGCCCTGGCCGGTCGGGTCCAGGCTCATGATCGCCATGTACAGGCACTTGAGGGCGGCTTGCTCGGTGGGGAAGTGGCCGCGGGCGTTCACGGCGCGCCGCAGCCGGGCGTTGATCGATTCGATCGCGTTGGTCGTGCAGATGACGGTTCTTATTTCCCGGTCGAACGCAAGGAATGGCACGAATTCCGCCCACGCGTTCTCCCACAGCCGTATAATAGCCGGGTAGCGTTTCTCCCACTTGCCGGAGAACTCGGCGAACCGGTCGAGCGCCTCCGCCTCGGACGCTGCCGTGTAAACGGGCTTGAGGTCTTTCGCGATGACGCCCCAGTCTTTCTTCGAGGCGTACTTGAAGGAATTCCGCAGGAGATGAACAATGCAGGTTTGCACGACCGTCTTCTCCCAGACCGCGCTTACCGCATCGGGCAGGCCTTTCAGGCCGTCGCAGACCAGCATGCACACGTCCCGCACGCCGCGGTTCTTGATCTCAGACAGCATCCGCAGCCAGAACTTGGCTCCTTCCCCGTCGCCGTGCTCGCCGGCCCACAGTCCCAGCACGTCACGCTCGCCGTCCACGGTGACGCCCAGGGCGAGGTAGATGGGCCGGTTGGCGACCTGGCCTTCGCGGATCTTCACGTTAATAGCATCGATAAACAGGACGGCATAAACCGGGTCAAGCGGCCGGCTCTGCCATTCCGCCATGCCCTCCATCACCCGGTCGGTGATCGTGGTAATAGTCTGCTTCGACACCTCGGCGCCGTAGACCTCGGCCAGGTGCGCGCTGATCTCCCCGTGGGTCAGCCCTTTCGCCGACAGGGAAATCACCATCTCCTCCACCCCGGTCAGCCGCCGCTGCCTTTTGGCGACGATTTTCGGCTCGAAACTCGAATCCCGGTCCCGCGGCACCGAAAGCTCCACCGGCCCGGCCTCGGTGAGCACGGTCTTGGCCCGGTGCCCATTGCGGGAATTGCTGCCATTGCGGCCCGCCGGGTCGTGCTTGCCGTAGCCGAGGTGGTCATCCAGTTCGCCTTCCAGGGCACCCTCGACCACCATCTTGGTCAGCTTGCCCAGCAGCCCGCCCTCGCCGGTCAGCTTCAGCCCGCCGGTGCGGGCCCGCTCGGTAAGCTCGCGCAGCAGCTGCTCATCGGCCGCCGAGAGCTCCGCTCCGTCCCCGGCATGGCTGATCGTCACGTCTGTCACTGGTGTCTCCTCCGTCTCGGGAGTTACACCGTTGAAATTACAGTCCCCCAGTCGGCCCAGCAGCGAGGAATTGTCAACACTCGCCGCCAACGCGACGAACCACAACAGCTAAGGGAGGAACAAGTAAATGGTCTCTACCGGTAAGACGACACCACAGGGAGCACAGGCAAGGACTGGGCAGAGGTCACTGGCGGGCAAGGCTGCGCTAGCCTCGATCTTTCGTGATCTTGATGTGACCGCCTGAGGCGGTGGGGGGTCGCCGTTTTTCAGCGTCCGGCCATGCCTGGTGGCCCGGCTGTCGCGCCGGGTGGGCGGGGTTCCATGGGCCCTGGGGTTGTCCTTTCTGGCGTGGGAGCGTTGTGGTGCTGGTCAGCCGGGGGCGAGGGCTTGCAGGCGGCTGATCGCGATGGTGATGTGGCTGGCCCAGGGCCAGCTGGCGGCGAGGCGCAGCCGCGTCCGCCGGCCGCTGCGGATGAGGCGTCCAGCGGCGGTGAACAGGCGCAGCCGCAGCCGTTTGGGTTCCCAGGCGCGGGCGGGGCCGTCGAGGGCGAGCATCTGCATCCAGGCGGTGAGTTCGCAGGCCATGGCGACCAGTTCGCACCAGATCTGGTTCTGGTCAAACCCGTGCAGGGGCAGGTTGCGCAGCCCGGTGTCTTTGGCGCACCGGATCCGGTCCTCGCACCGGGCGCGGCGGCGGTGGCGCAGTTCCAGGTCAGCGAGCTGCCCGGTGGTGGCGTCGGTGGCGAAGCAGGTGACGCGGTGCCCGCCGATGTCGGTGAACCGCAGCTGCGCGCCGGGGTGCGGGCGTTCCTTGCGGACAATTACCCGCATCCCGGGCGGCCAGGACGGCAGGTCCAGCAGGCCGGTCAGCTCGGCGACCCACGCGCCCGGCCGGACCTGGCCGCCGGCGTCATAGGCGGGTTCCCAGACCCGGTCGGGGATGGCCAGGATGGCCTGGTGCATGTCCTCGGTGATGGTCATGCCCACGGAGTAGTGCAGGCGGCGGCCGGGGCTGGTCAGCCAGGCCAGGAAGTCGTGGGTGCCGCCGCCGGAATCGGTGCGGATCAGCACCCGCCGCCGCGCTCGGCGGGGCAGCTGCGCCAGAGCCAGGCCGGTCACCTGGATGTGCTCACTGGCGGTGTTCGAGCCGGCGTTGCCCGGCCGGAGCATGACGGTGAGCGCTTCCCCGGCCGCTGCGGCGCCATGGTCAGCGAACGCCGCCAGGGGATGGTGCCCATAGGTTTTCTTCGACGTCGGGGCGGCCTTTTCCTTCTCTGAATGTGCGATCACGATCGTCGCGTCGATGTCCACCGGGATCAGCGACCCGTCCGCGCCCGGCGCCCGCTCACCGGCCAGCGCCCAGGCCCGCTCCCGGGCCGCGGCGCGTGCTTTGCGGATCGCCCGCAGCGCCCGCGGCGCGTCCGCGGCCAGCGCCGAGATCAGCCGGGAGACCACGGGGTCGGAGGCCACCGGGCCGGCCAGTTCCGGCTGGGAGCGCAGTACCGCGATATCAGCCAGGCAGTCCCCGCCCAGTGCCAGCGTCATGACCAAGTCAGTAATGATCTTCCCCGGGTCATGCACCGCCCGCGGCGCCCGCCACCGGGCCAGCCCCGCCCAGAGGCCCTCACCCAGGCCGGTGACCCGGGCGGCTTCGGCCAGCAGTAATGCCCCGGCCTGGGACACCAGGCCCCGGCCGTCAGCGGACACGGTGATCTTGGGGTGGCGCACGGTATTGTTCACCTGGAAAGTGCCTTCGGCTCGGCGCGGACAGGACCATCGACAAGCCCTATCCTCCCAGGCCAAGGCACTTTTTATATGTAAACGATCAAGGTCAGCCGATCATTGGCGAAAGCCCGAGGCTAGTGACCGGCGGCTCACGAGGCATTGGCCGGGCGATCGCCCGCCGACTGGCCGCCGACGGCGCACTGGTCGCCGTACACTACGCCACCAGCGACGCAGCGGCCCAGGACACCGTAGAGTCCATCAAGCGCGACAGCGGGCGTGCCTTCGCCATCCAAGCCGTGCTCGGCACGGCTGGGGACGTGGACACCCTGTTCGCCAGCCTCGAGCGCGGCCTAGACGGACAGCGGCTGGACATCGTGGTCAACAACGCCGGCGGCAGCATGGGAACCGGCGCCATCGAAACCACCACCCCCGAGGAGTTCGACCGCCTGTTCGCGCTGAACGTGCGCGCGCCGTTCTTCATCATCCAAAAGGCCCTGCCCATGATGGGCGACGGCGGGCGCATCATCAACATCTCCTCGGCCGACACCCGCATCGCCATCACCGCCGAACTCGCATACTCGATGGCCAAAGGTGCCATCAACGTGCTCGGCCACACCCTGGCCCAGGCCGCAGGCGGCCGGGGCATTACCGTGAACACCGTTGCGCCAGGGATCACCGACACCGGCACCAACTCCTGGATCCACGCCAGCCCGCAGATGGAAACCGCCGTCGCCTCCGCAGCCGCCCTGGACCGCATCGGCCGCCCAGAAGACATCGCCGACGTCGTAGCGTTCCTAGCCTCCGACGATGCGCGCTGGATACCGGTCACCTGGTCGACGCCTCCGGCGGCACATTCCTCGGGCCCCGCATGTAAAGATCACTGAGGTTAGAGTTGCAGAAGTGTGAGGGTAAGCCCACAGTAGGCCACTGTGGCTGGCGGGGACGGTCATCCGAGAAATCCAGAAAGACCAGACCCGAGCGACCGATGCGTCGATTGCGGCGACGAGTCATCAGCGGTCATACGCGCCAATGTCGGCGATCTGGCACGGATCACCTCAAGGTCGTGAAGCCACGCGACCCAGGGCAGCGTTCCTTTCCCGGGCATGCCACGACACGGTGAACGTGGGTTGCGGGGTTACCGCTGCCGTCCCGGTCGCGCCGGGGGTGCCTTGGCTGACGGCCGGTTCGCGGACTGGCTGCGTCGGCTGCTGATATCGGCCGCGAGGATGTCGAGCAGGGCTTGTGTGGCTCCAGTCGGCGGCCGCCTGGCAGCGACCACCGCGCAGATGTCGCGGCGCAGCGCTGGCGTTATGCGGATGGTCGAGACCTGTGCGATGACCGCGCGCACGCTCATCGGGGGCAGAACCGAGATACCGAGCCCGTGCTGGACGAGTTCGGTGAGGTACTGCATGTTCTGCGCTTCGGCGACGGTGCGCCGGGCGAGCCCGGCGGCGGCGCAGGCGACGTCGATCTGGGCGTGTAGCCCGGAGTCGGCCCGGTAGTCGACGAAGTCGCGCCCGCGCAACGCTGGATCGGCAAGTTCGATGCTGTCCCGGCTGGCCAGCGGGTCACCCAGCGGGACGGCGAGGATCAGGTCGTCGTGGCCGATCTCGATGCGGGTCAGGGCCGCGGGGTCGGTGGGGCCGTCGATGAAGGCGATGTCCAGCTGGGCATCGGCGGCCGCGCGGGCTAGTACTGGGGCGGCGTCGTGGCTGAGCTGGATGGTGACGCTGGGGTGGGCGCGGTGGAAGGCAGCCAGCAAGGCCGGCAAATCTATCACTGCGAGGGTCTGGATCGCCCCGACGTACAGCTGGCCGCGTAGGACGCCGCGGATACCGGCCACGGCATCTCGGCCCTCGTCTGCTGCGATGAGCGCGCGACGGGCCGCCGGCAGCAGAGCGCGACCCGCCTGAGTAAGCATTACGCGCCGGCTGTCGCGCACGAACAGCGGGGAGCCCATCTCGCGTTCGAGTGCGTGGATAGACGCGCTCAGGCTGGACTGGACCACGTGCACCCGGGCCGCGGCACGGGTGAAATGCAATTCCTCCGCGACCGCGACGAAGTGGGCTAGCTGCCGAAGCTCCATCCATCGACTGTATCGATTCTGACCAGCGGAACAAGGTGTTGGACCGATGCTTGGATCGGCGCGACGCTGAATGAACACCACCCGCGATGCGCCAAGGAGAGCGGAACCATGTCACCGACTCCCAACCGCCCGTACCCACCCGTGCTAGTTCGCGCCGATGAGGCCGAACATCTCGACCTCATCGGGCACGTGCTGCTGGCCGATAGCAGCGCCACCGCAGGCGCGCTGAGCAGCCACCGCGTCGCGCTCGGTCGCGGTGCCAACGGCGCCGTGCCGCACCGGCATGACCATTCTTCGGAACTGTTCTACATTCTCGACGGCGCGTTCGACCTGCTGGTCGACGACAACGTCATCACCGCGCGCACCGGCGATCTGCTGGTCGTCCCTCCTGGCGCGCCGCACGCGTTCGCCGCGCATCACGACTCGACCGCCGAGGCGCTGATTATCGCCACTCCCGGCATCGAACGATTCGACTACTTCCGCCACGTCGTCCGGCGCCGAGAAGGCAGCGAGCCGCCCGAACTGCTGCTCGGGCTGCAAGAGCGCTTCGACACCCACTTCCTCGACAGTCCCGCCTGGCAACGCGCCCGCCGAACTCATCACCGAGGCGGCCTATGCCTGGCCGGCCCGAGACAGCCAACGGGCGAAGGTTGATTCGCCACGATAAGAGCCGATGGGGTGGCCAGGCTGGCACCCGCGCGGATGCCGCGGCGGCCGGGCTGGCCGTCACTGGCGAGCTGACCGGCTCTGTCCGGGCCTCCGGCGGCTGACCGGCCCTACGGGTGACAGCCCGGGGTACGGGTAGGACGGGGTACCGCCAATGAACGTGACGCCTGGGAAGGCCGCTTCGCCGTTGACGATCCCGTCCAGCCACGGCAGGGCCGTCACCTTGCCGCCGTCGAGCAGCTGGACGTGCGGGAAGGTCACGCCCTTCCGGTGCCGGGTACCCGGCCGGTGCTGGAAGCAGGGCAGTAGCACCCTGTGCCCTGAGGCGCTGAACCACATCGGGTCGATACAGCCGCTGTTCACCGGGTGGGCGCTACGCTGGGTAGCTGAGGCTCGGTGTACCGGATAGTGGGGGCCTTGGTAGCCGCGGCGAACTGGATCGGCGACCCTAGTACGTCGGGGCGCCCCTGGACCGTACCGGGGCTGCCCGGGCCGCAGCCGGGGAGACAATCGACGACACTCACCGTCGCAGTCCCGGGGTACTGCTTCAACTCGTTTATTTCACAGCCTGGCACTCCGACCAGGTGACGCGCGCAGTCCGCTCCCCCGTGGGGTTGGGCGGGGAGGCTCTGAGCCGTGGCGACTACCCGCAGCCAAGTAGTGCCGACGGTTTTACGGACCGCTTCGCCCCACCCATCGGAATAGCCGCTGACCTGGCCAAACTCCCATACAGATCATGTGAATACCCGGCCCTGTCCGCTTACCTGTATCGGACCAGTACGACAAGGGTTCCCTGGCCCCCGTGCCGGAGGCGTTGCGCCTGGCCTGGGACGTGCCTAACTGTGCTCTCTGCCCTGGTAGGTGCCGGTTCTGCGAGCGGGCCGGGCGGGTCATGGGGGCGCGTAGCGCCCGCGGAGCGGCGCCGCAGGCGCCCTTGACGCGTCCGCCCGGGAGCGGATCATGGGGCGGCTGGGCAGGGAGCCGGGAAGAGGAAGAGAGGCTTACCTGGGAGTTCGGCGGCTGGTCCTTTCCTGTCTGATGGGCGGGTGACCGGCCCGTGATGGCGGGGGCGGCGAAGGGGACAGCCAGGCTTACCTAGGCCCACGGGGCGTCGGCGTTTGCCCCGGCGACATGATGATTGATTGGGTGTCCCCCGCTTGCGGGGGATGCGGCCGCTCGGTCTATACAGGCCGTCCGCCTGGCCCTGCGCGGCAGGACGGGATGGCGGCTGGCAGCGGACTAGCGGGAGCTGGCCGCGGCGATCCCCCATCAGGTGAGTGTGGCTGCCGGCTTTGCTTGCCCGGCGCCATTCACGGGGATGGTCACCAACGACGGGGCCGGGGGGCTCAGGCGGCGGTAAGCGCGTCGTCGCCGAGCTCGGCCAGGATGTGACAGCCCTGCCGGACGATCTTGCGGGCCTCCGACAACGCGGCGCGCTTACCGTCCTTGCGGTCCTTGACGGCCGCGTAGTAGGCGTGGTCAGGCGCGCAGGAGCGGGCGTGAACCTTGCCGGCCTCATACACCGTCCAGCGCAGGACCGCCGGTCCCTGCCGGGACAGGTGCCCGGGCGAGCGCTTGGTGTCGGAGGAGTAGACGGTGATGTCCAGCCCGGCGAACCGCACCGCCTTCCGGGAGGAGGAGAACCGGCCCGCCCCGCCCAGCCAGGCAGTCATCGCCAGCGCGGTAACCGGCCCGACGCCATACAGCCGGGCAGTGAGCACCCTCGCCCCGGTCAGGTGCCGGGCGGTAACCAGCAGCCGGTGCCGCAGGTCCTCCAGGTGCCCTTCCAGGCAGGTGAGCATGTCCAGGGCGGTAGCGACCTGAAGCTGCCCGGCCGGCGACAGGTGCGCCGCGGCAGCCGCGCGCACCGCGGCGGCGCCCCGCCCGGTGCGCAGCGCGCCCGCGCTCAGCTGCGGGGCGCCCTGGTGGAAGAAGACTGCGTGGACGCGCTGCACCCACGCCGTGTGCTCGGAACGAAGATCGTGATACAGCTCCAGCCGCGCCCGGCACTCCAGGATGTGACCAGGCGGGACCCAGCATTCCGGCAGCCAGCCCTCGGCCAGCAGCTGCCGCAGGTGCCGGGAGTCAGTCCTGTCGGTCTTGGCATGCCGCTTGCGGCCGCGGGCAGCCGCGGTGTCCGCCGGCTCGGCGACATGCGCGGCGACGCCAACCGCGGCCAGTTCCTCGGCGACATACCGCCACCCGGTGCACCCCTCCAGCGCGAACGCGACGTCGTCCCGGCCGGCGAACCGGGCCAGCCAGGCCCGCATATGCGCGCGGTCGGCCGGGGCGATCTGGCCCCGCTTGACCTCCCCGGTCACAGTGCCGGGATAGTCGAACGTCAGCTGCTTCCGGTGAATATCCAGCCCGCCTACGATGGGCATCGGGACCTCCTCAAGCTCCCGAGGGCGCCCAAAGCGCCCTGCACGCGAATTGTGCTTACGCAGCCAATCGTCACGCGTCTGAGCTGGGGAGGTCCTCCCAGCCAACCAGCAACCGCGGGGCCACCAGCCCATCCGCCACGGCCGAACCGCCGATGCATGTCATCTATATGTCCGTACCACTAACGTCGCGAGACGGCTGACACCACGGACAGCCCCGGACAGCGTCCGTACACGCAGCCTGACCTGCGGTTCCACAGACCCTTCCTGGCCGTGGTCTTCTGGACCCCGGCCTGGGCACGCGGGCGTGTCCCGGCCGGCGTTCCGCTTGATCTGGCGGTGCTTCCAGCTCGGCGGTGGCGCGCTGCCCGCGAAGAGTATCTACTCTCGGGGCGACGTACGCTGCGGTTGGTGGTGCAAAGTACTGGAAGGGCGGGTGGATGTATGGAGGAGCCTGAGCGGCGCCGTAGGGAGTTCATCCGCGCGCATCATCCCGATCGGGGTGGCGATCCCGATGTCTTCATGGCGGGGTTGCGCAGTTTCGCTGCGGAGCCTGAACCCGCTGGGCTGGCGCCGTTGCCGCGGGTGGTCGTGGTTGCCCGTCGCGCGTGGTTCACGCGCCTGATGACCGCGCTGGTCCGGCGGGTTCATCCTGGTGAGGGGGTGCCGCGGGTGCGCTAGGCCAGGCAGCGCGGGTTGGGCTGACCGGTGCGTGGCTGCCTACTGTTCGTCGGACAGGATGTCGTCAACGGTGACGTTGACGGTAACGGTCTTCAGGCCGAGTTGGTCGCGCAGGCTGGCGATGACATGACGCTGAACATCGCGGGCCACCTCGTGGACCGGGTCGCCGTAGCTGACGGCAACAGCCAGGTCAACCACGGCGGTGCGGCCGAGCACGCCGACGGCGGCGTGGGGATGGCGGTGGCCGAAGGTGGCTCGCTCGGTGAGCGTGGCGAGCCTGCCGTGACTGCTGCGGCCCAAGGCGACGCGGACCCCGGGAACCATTCGTGCAGCATCACGGGCCAGCGCGGCCACGATGCGGGCGGCAACGCGGATGGCGCCGAGATCGGTGGTCTGCAGCGTGTACCAGACGTCTTGGACCAGAACCCGGATGTGGCTCATGACCGCTGCGGTCAAGCCGGGCGGGCCAGGCACTGGTGTGCTGGCCACCCCGGTCACGGGCTCCCATATGGCGGTGAATTCGGCGATGGCGGCCTGGCAGTGCACGCATTCGTTCTGGTGCGCGTCCAGATCCGCAGCGCGGCCGTCAGCGACTTGTTCGAGCAGCAGATCAACCTCAGCCCCGCACGGCAGCGTCGCTGACGTCAGCAGGACCCGGGCCTGCTGCCGGTCCGGGGGCGGGTCGCTCACGAACCCGTCACCTCCACTCTTCCAGCCTGGTCCCCAGTGTGCGCCTCGCCCGGAACAAATGGCTACGCACGGCCGGGACGCTACTGTGTGTTACCTCGGCTACCTCAGCGTAGGATAGGCCCTCGAAGTGGCGCAGCACCACGGCCGCCCGCTCGGGGAATGGCAGCGCAGCCAGGGCATCGGTGACCGCGTCCACAGCGAAGTTGCGTTCAGCCTGAGCGGCGGGCTCAGCGCCGGGATCCGCCGGGTCCCCGAGGAGATCCAGGGACTCGGTATCGCGGCGGCGGGTGAGCTTATTGAGTGCCCGGCGGGTGACGATCTGATACAGCCAGGTCCGGAACGACGATTCGGCGCGGAAGCGGTCCAGTTGCTCCCACGCGGCGATCAGCGCTTCCTGGGCAAGGTCTTGGGCATCGTGGTGATCTCCGCATAGCCGCAGTGCTACCCGGTAGGCCATGGCCGAATGCCGCTGCACCAGGAGCTCGTAGGCGTCCAGGTAGCCATCTCGGGCGCGGGCAACCAGGTAGGCGTCCCCCACCTCGGCCCTGGATTCCATCTGCGCCCGCCATCGACTCGCCCCGCCCCGGGTCAACTGCCACCGCTGCGCGAGCCTAAACGGGGCGGGAGAAGTTCCCGGGCAGCCAGACCACACCGCGGCGTCCAAGGCTGTCCCGGGAGAACGAAGAACCTTTGCGACGATTCCGCCGGTGCGGTGTCTAACTATCTGAAGGCCCGGCGGGCGCTCCCGCAGGGCAACCGTAACTGCCGGTTGAACCGCATCCTCGAGACAAGGGAGCAAGTTCGATGACCCAGCCCGCAACGCCCACAGCGAGCACCCGGAAGCCCGCTACGACCACGAGCACGGCGGCCAGCCCGGCAACTGCCGACCGGCTCGCCACAGATGAGGGGCAGATCTCGGTCGCCGAGGGTGTCGTGCAGAAGATCGCCGGGAAGGCGTGCCGGGAGATCGGTGGGGTGCATGCCATGGGAACAGGAGGCACCCGGATGTTCGGGTCGATCCGTGAGCGCATCCCCGGCAGCACGGGCCCCAACTTTTCCCAGGGCGTGGGGGTGGAGGTCGGCGAGACCGAGGCCGCTGTCGACCTGGATATCGTGGTCGAGTACGGCGTGAGCATCGCGGATCTGGGCCGCAGCATCCAGCGCAACGTCAAGCAGGCCGTCGAGCGGATGACCGGGCTGCGCGTGGTCGAGGTCAACGTCGCCGTGGACGACGTCTACCTGCCCGGCGACGACAGCGAGGACACCACCCAGTCACGGGTGTCATGACCGCCTCACCCCCTAGCGGCACCGGCCCGGCGGTTATCGACGGTGTCGACGTTGACGCTGTCGCTGCTGCGGTCCGCGCGTGCACGGGCGTCGCGGCGCTGGATGGGGGCCGGTTCGGCGAAGTCGCCTCATACCTGCCCGGCCGCCAGGTCCCCGGGGTAGTGGTCAGCGATGGGCGGGTACGGGTGCAGGTCCGCTCACAGTGGGGCATCCCAGCGCCAGAACTGGCCACGCTGATCACCACCGTGCTGGCCCCGCTCACCCGGGGCAAGCCGGTGGATGTGATCGTCGCCGACATCGACGATCCTCCCGGAACACCACAGCCCCGCGAGCCTGCTGCCCCGCCCCCCAACGAACTTGCTGACCGGCCCGGCCCAGCCCCTGCGTCACCGGCCGGTACGCCCGGAAGCTTCCCACTACCTTCCTGATCTGGATGTGAGTCATGAACCGCACTGCGCTCGCTACCATCACCGGGCTGATCCTGGGCCTAGCCCTGGTTTTCGGCAATTTCGGGGACATGCTCATCGTGGCTCTCCTCGGCGCGATCGGGTATGGCATCGCAAAGATCCTCGACGGTGAGATGGACGTCGCTGGATGGCTGTCACGCGGCCGCAGCCGATGAGCCCCGGGACAGACATCCAGCCAGCCGCACGATCGGGCCGTAACGAGCTGGGCACGATCATGATCGCCGACGGGGCCGTCACGAAGATCGCCGCACGGGCGGCCACTGAGAACCCGGACGCAGGTGCCGCGGCCGCCCGGATGCTGGGCCGGGCGGTTCCGCAGGCCGACCGCCTGCCCGGTGTGCGCAGCACCGACCTGGAGGGGCTGCCGAAGACGACCGTGGACGTGGACGGCTCCAAGGCCTACGTGAGCCTGGAGATCAGCGTCCGCTGGCCCGCATCCATCCAAGAAGTCACCGCGCAGGTCCGCGACCATGTCCGCGGCCGGATCCGGGAACTCGCCGGGCTGGACGTGGAAGAAGTGCACATCGTGGTCGCGGACCTGGCCACCGACATCACCCCACTACCCCGGGCCCGGTGAGGAGGAAGAACTGATGCGCCTGCTCAACCGGCCACTAGCATTCATCCTCGCTGCCGCCCTGGCCGCCGCCAGCGTGATCCTGATCGTCGAGGTCATCGAGTTCGCCGCGGGCTCCGGCCCGGCCATCGTGCACTGGACCACCTGGTACCACTGGGCCCACACCACCACATGGAACGCGCAGGTGATCCGGGTCTGGTCCGCCATCCTGATCGTCATCGGCGTGCTCATCCTCGCGCTGGAACTCAAACCCCGGCGTATCACCCGGCAGCGGCTGCACTCCGGCGACCAGGCCACCGACGCTGCCCTGACTCGCAGCGGCCTGGCCGGGGCCCTGCGCGCCGCCGCCACCGGGATCGACGGGATCAGCAGCGCCGACGTGGCCGTACACCGCGGCCGCGCCCGTGTGGCGGCACGGTCCGCCGCGCGCGGCCGTGCTGCCGCGGACACACTCAAACAGCCCGTCATCCAAGCGGTGAACGACCGTCTCGCCGCCCTGGACCTGCAGCACCCACCGCGCCTGAAAGTGCGCGTGCACACCCGGAGACGCTGATGCACGCCGACCGCACCAACCGCACCGTCCTGACCGTGTTCGGCCTGCTGGTCCTGCTGGCCGGGGCCGCTGGCATGGCCGCCTCAGTAGGCGCTTTCGGTACCGCCTTCTCCCGGCGCACCTTGTTCAGCAACCGCGTCAGCGCCTACATCGGCCAGCACGGAACCTGGGTGTGGGCCGCAGCCGCCTTCATATGCCTGCTCATCGCCCTCGCCGCGCTGCGCTGGATCCTCGCGCTCCTGGTCTCCACGGACCGGGCCGGTGACCTCACCGTCCCAGGCAGCAAAGACCAGGGCACCACCAAAGTGCAGCCCACCGCCCTGACCGGAGCACTCGCCGGGGAAATCACCACCTATCACGGCGTGGACACCGCCAAAGGCCGGGTGATCGGTGACGAAACCAACCCGCAGATCGTGCTCACCATCACCGCCACACCAACAGCCGACCTGCCCGCGCTGCGGCACCGCCTCGAAACCGAAGCCCTCCCGCACGCCCGCCAGGCCCTCGGCAACCCCGCTCTGCCCATCCAGCTAGACCTCGACGTCAGCCGCCGACACTCCTAGACACAGAACATCAAGCATTCCAGCCAGCTCAGCAAGCTGAGATCAGCTTTCGGCGCCCACGGCGGATCTACGCGCTGATCGTCATCGAGCATGACACCCGCCAGGTGTCCGGGGTGACCAGCAGCCGCAGCGCCTGGCGCCGCGCTTTCGGTATCACGGCGAGCAGGGTGGCGAACAGTGCCCGGTCCGCCCAGTCCAGGTTCGGGCGGCGTGGCTGCCGCCGTTGCAGGACGGCGAGTTGGTGGCGCAGGATCAAGATCTCTGCGATCTTCCATGCTTCCTCACGCCGGGACAGCCGCAGCCATGGGTCATCCGCGTGATCAGGTGGAAGACGCACCGCAGGCACATGACCGGTGATCATCACGGCCCGACGGCAACGAGGGCAACGCCGCTGGTCACAGCCGCGGATGAGATTCTGGCACGCACACGGCCAGTACCAGTACTGGGACGCTAGATCAACAACGAACTCGTCCCGCAGACCTCTTTACAAGTCGGCGATTCAGTGGATCCAGGCTCAGTGTCATGTTGTGTCGGGCAGGTTGCCGGTCTCTACGAGCTGCCGGGCAACCTCATGAAGCTTTATGTTGCGGTCCTGTGAGATGCGAGTGAGTGTGCTGAAGGCGGCATCTGGCTTGATCTTGTAGCGCTCCATGATGATGCCTTTGGCTTGGCCGATGACATCGCGGTGGATCAGGGCGGCCCTGAGATGGTCTGTTCGCTGGGCTTCGGCCAGTGCCAGCGCGGCTAGCGTGGCGAACAGTTCAATGATCCGTTCGTCATGCGCGCTGAACGCTGCTGGCTGCGCCGCGTACAGGGTGAGTGCGCCCAGGGTTCGTTCGCTGACCCACAGTGGCGCGCAGAGCATGCTGCTGACCCCGCATGCTTGTGCCTCGGCTGAGAACTCGGGCCACCGGGGATCCTGGCGCAGGTCGTCCAGGCAGATCAGGGTTTGTTCCCGTGCCGCTTCGATGCAGGGGCCCTGCCCTGTTTCCTGCTGTTTTACGTCTAGGAGCTGGGGCGCTCTGCCGGTCGTGGCCTGGGGGATGAGCTTTCCGCCGATCAGCAGAATGAGCCCTGCATCCTTGGCAGCCGGGTGGGCGGCGGCCGCGTGGGCGGTGATGGCATCGAGTGTCGGCTGCAGGTGGGCGTCTTGGACGTGCAGCGCACGGGCGAGAGTGCCGATGGCTACGAACGTCTGGGCGATGACCCCCTTGATGTCATCTGATTCTGTGGCGCTCATCTGGGTCCTCCTCCCTGGCTGACACAGACATCCTGACCGGCTCGCCGCGAAGAATTTTAGGACACACGCGCATGGCCCGCTCGTCTGCGGGCAGCGTCCCGGCCAGGGTCAAACAGCGGCCTCAGAGCACAGCTCGCAGCACCCCGGTGAGCCGGGAGTGTGACTGCGGGTCCAGCGTGAAAGTGAGGCCGCTGCTGATGTTCCGGCACACCTCTCGTTTGCAGTTCGAGTCCAAGCCCGACCAGCCCGACCCGGTCTACGCCCACAAGCTGCAAGAGCTGATCGGCGGCGCCTACGGCGAGATGACCGTGACCATGCAGTACCTGTTCCAGGGCTGGAACTGCCGGATGCCCGGCAAGTACAAGGACCTGATCATGGACATCGCGACCGAGGAGATCGGTCACGTGGAGATGATCGCCACCATGGTGGCCCGGCTGCTGGAAGGCGCCCCGGCCACCGCGACCACCAAGGCCGCGGCGGCCGACCCGGTGGTCGGCGCGGTGCTCGGCGGGATGGACCCCCAGCAGGCCATCGTCTCCGGCGGCGGCGCCCTGCTCGCCGACAGCAATGGCTATCCGTGGAACGGCCGGTACATCGTGGCCAGCGGGAACCTGCTGGCCGATTTCCGCGCCAACGCTGCCGCCGAGGCGCAGGGACGGCTGCAAACCGCCCGGCTGTATCACATGACGGACGACAACGGCGTGCGCAACATGCTGCGGTTCAACCTGGCACGCGACACCCTGCACCAGAACCTGTGGCTGAAAGCGATCGAGGAACTGCAGGCCGACGGGCTGGAAACCACAGTCGCGCCGAACGCCTTGTTCGACGAGGAATACGCCGAGCACGCCACCGCCACCTGGCACCTATCTGACGGCACCTCTGGGCAGAACGGCAGCTGGGCGGCCGGCCCCCAGCCTGATGGCCAGCACGAGTTCGGCTATCTGGCCGACCCTCGGCCACTGGGCGACGTGGCTTCGGTTCCTGCGCCGGACCCGCTGCTGTATGCCACCTACGACGGCGCCACGGGCGAGCCCAGCGGCCCAGCGATGGGGACCGAAACCGGCCTCGCCGGGAAGATCAAGGACGTCCTGAGCTAACTCGGCCCCGGGCGGGGGCGCCCGCCCGCCCGGGGCCGGGCGGGTGGCCCCATCCCCGCTTCTGGCCCGCAACCACTGACCCTGCGCTGCTGTAGCCGTGCAGTGACGGCACATCACAGGCAGCCTCTGGGATCGATGGTGACGCGGCCTGGCGAGCCGGCAAAGGAGACAAGCAAAGGTGTACCCACCACCAGAACTCAGAACATCACAAGTCGAGCTCCTTGGCACCACGACCGGGATGATCCTGACGGCGGTCGTCGCGATCCTGGGCCTCGCCGCGCTGCTCGGCATGGTCTTCCTGGCCGAGGGCCTGCCTCCTGCCATGCGCAAGAAACTGCGGCGGCGGGGCCGGACCAGCGGCAGCGGGCCACCGGAGGAGATCTCTGCTGGGCAGGGTGGCAGGCCCTGGGAACAGATCGAAGACCGGGACCTCCCCCCGGCGGGCCATACCCACGGCAAGCCCGCGTCCTGGGTACTCGTGGCCGTGGTCACAGCCGCCTTCCTCACCGGCGGAATGGCGATCATCACGCACCTGTGGTGGCTGCTGTGGACGTGTATCGGCATCGTCGTGCTTGCTGTCCCGGCCGGGAAGATGATCGGCATCCTGGACGACACCGTCGCCTGGGGCAGCACACCATCGGCCACCCACGATCCACCTGCAGACCCGCAGGCTGATCCCGGGCAGTCAGCCGGGCTGCAGGAGGTCACGAACAGAGGAGATGGCCGATGAAACACACAGCCACGCCAAGGAAATACACGCCCGAAGAACGCGAGGCCCAGGCCCGTCCTGGCTATCACGATCCCACTGCCAGCTGGGCCAGGCGCACCGCCCGCGCGCAGCGCGCTCACCTTGCGCCTGGTTCTGGCTAGCTTTGGCCTGGTCGCTTGTGGACTGGCCAGCGCGGCGTTCGTGGTCGTGGTCTACCAGGCTTTCTTCGCAGCGATCTGCGCGTTTTTCGCCGCGGCAGCGCTGGCAGACATCATCGTTGTCGCGCGTCGCAAGCTGCGCGGCGAACCCGGCTGAGCCACCGTCTGGCAGTACGCCGAACGCCGCCGGGTGGCCACTGCCCGACGGGTGCTGGGCAGGTTGGCTGGGTGCGTGATCCGGGGGCGGATCACGCGCAGGCTGATCCAAGCAGCCGAGGTGCCGGCAGCCACGCCCATGGTGGTGCCGACGAACCGGCGAATGGTCTGCTGCCGGGCATGTTGGGGGCTTACAGCCGCACGACCATGACCACGGCAGAGGTGGCGGACGGCTTAACGTCACGAGCCGTTGTCGTGCTCGCGGCTGCCTGACTTGGCCAGGCCGCGGCTGATCACGTAGCCGATAGTCAGCAGCACAATGCAGAACCAGGCGTGGCCGACCCGGAAGTCGCCGACGTGCGCGTGAGTGCCGCCCACTCGGTTAGTGCCGCGGTTACGGATAGCGGCAGCCATGGCGGCACGCTGCCGGTCCACGTCTCGGCCGGAGAGTCCGCCTTGGGCCGCGCGGTGCCGCGGACCGGTGTCGCGCAGCAGCAGGCGGGTAGCGGCACCCGCGGTATCCCGGGAGAGGACAGGAACATGCGGCTCGGCTACAAGCTCGCAACCGAGGCATTCGATCCCGCCGAGCTCATCCGGCAGGCCGTGCTGGCCGAGGAGTCCGGCTTTGACTTCGTGGAGATGAGCGACCACTATCACCCGTGGCTGGAGGCGCAGGGCCATAGCGCGTTCACCTGGAGCGTCCTGCCCGTGATCGCCGCGAAGACCGAGCGGATCGGCCTGGCAACCGGCGTGACCTGCCCGTCGGTGCGGTACCACCCCGCGATCATCGCTCAGGCCGCGGCCACGATGGCCCTGGTCTCCGATGGCCGGTTCACGCTGGGCGTCGGGGCGGGCGAACGGCTCAACGAGCACGTGGTCGGCCTAGGCTTCCCCGGCGAGCGCATACGCCACGAGCGGTTCCGCGAGGCGCTGGAGATCATCCGGCTGTTGTGGCGCGGCGGATACCAGTCCTATCAAGGCAAGCACCTGCAGCTTGAGGACGCCCGCGTCTTCGACCTGCCCAGCAAACTCCCGGTCATCGCCGTTGCGGCCAGCGGGCCAGTATCAGCGCGGATCGCCGCGGAACTCGGCGACGGCCTGTTCGCCACCGAGCCAGACGGCGACCTGGTCAGCAGCTGGCGCAACCTGGGCGGCAGCGGGCCAGCCTACGCCGAGATGCCCCTGGCCTGGGCGGCGGACGAGGACAAGGCCGCCCAAGCGGTCCTGGAGAAGAGCCGGTTCGCGCTGACCGGCTGGAAGGTGATGGCCGAGCTGCCCAACCCGGTCAACTTCGAGGCCGCGACCGCGAGCATCACCGCTGACCAGGTCAAGTCCCAGTTCGCCTGCGGCCCGGACGCCAGCCACCACATGGAGGTAGCCCGGCAGTTCGCCGGCGCCGGCTTCGATCACCTGGTCGCCATGAACGCCGGACCCGACCCGGACGGGTTCATGGACTTCTTCGCCCGCGAACTGGCCGGTCCCCTTCGGGCCCTGACGCCGCGCGGTACGGCCGAAGCGCCGTAAGGGCAGCCGCTGTCCGGGGAGCGCCGGCGGCGGGACGGATCGGGCTGCCGCTCGTAGCATTCGCGCTGTGCGGCCTGGCACTGCTGCCCTGGAAGCATGCTTGAGCTTCGCGTGCAGTCTCCTAAACACTCCCGGCACCCGGCCGGTCGTTGCCGCCAGCCACAGCCGGTTCCAGACTACTGGGCCTGGTGGTGCACGACACCAGCGGCCGGGAGAGTGTCGTCCTTCCGGGGAACTGCCCCGGCGGCGCAACTGCCCGTGCTAGGCACGTTGGCGGCAGGCGCGGCCCAGGTGCCGAACCGGGCCCAGGTCATTACCCACGCCCTGCCGCAGGAAAGCGCCGGACGGCTTCCGAGCAACAGCGGCGGGTCGGCAGCGCCGCTCCTCGCCAGGACGCGGGACGCTAACTGGCCCGTTCTCCCGGCCCTCCTGGGATCACCTGCCCGGCCACCGACCCGGCGAGGCCTAGGCTAACCGAGGAGGCTGGCGGGGAATGCCTCCAGCAGTTCGGCGGGCCCCGGGTAGACCCGGATTGCCCCGGCGTTGCGGAGCTCAGCCTCGCTGGTGCCGCCGCTCAGCAGGCCGACGCACGCAACGCCGGCCCGCCCGCAGGCTTTCGCGTCCCAGACGGCGTCGCCCACGAACACCGCGCCCTGCGGGCTGGTGCCAGCCTTCCCAAGGGCGACCTGCACCAGGCCGGGCGCGGGCTTGCTGTCGTCCACGTCACCGGCCGAGGTGACCTCGTCGATCGCGTCGTCGGCGTCCAGGGCTGCGCGCAGTACCTCCAGCTCCCGCGGGCCGGCCGAGCTGGCCAGGACCACCCGGAGGCCATGCTCATGACACGCCCTCAGCAGCCTGGCCGCACCTGGCAGCGGCCGCAGCCGGGACCAGTACACCGAGTACAGTGCCGCATGCGCCGCCGCGATCTCATCGTCGGCCGCCTCGTCCCGGCCAGCGGGCAGCAGTTCGCCGAGCAGCTGGTCCGAGCCCATGCCGATGGCACGGTGGATCCTCGCCATCTGCATGTCGTGGCCAGCCTGGGCGAAGGCCTCCCACCAGGCCACGGTATTGAGGTAATTACTGTCAACCAGCGTGCCATCGACATCGAACAGCACTGCGCTAATGGGATCGGCCATCGCGCCCCCATACCCGCCCCGGCGGGCCGCAAACTCGCTGGCCAGCCAGCCCGGAGCCGACAATCAGCCTGCTCACCCCTGAACGGGAAGATCGGACAGCTGCCGCGCACAGAACTCGCTGCCACCGGAGTCAGCGAGCACGTGCTACCGCCAGACGTCTTCCACGGCGGCTGACCGGTCAACAGCCACGCACCTGACCGGCCTTCCTGCCGACCTCGGCGGCCAGATCAACGTTCCGAAGCCCACGGTGCACGCGGCTCTTCCCGCGTCTCATCGGGCATCCGCTGCAGGAGCACCCCCTAGGCGGTCACGCCCGTTTCCGGAAGCCCCCACGCTAAGTAGGCCCTGCGAGGACTATCAGTCCTGTTAGCTCGGCGTGCTCTGGCCCCGTGACCAGCTACCAGAGAAAGTACGTAGGACTCGGTCGCGCGCCGAACCGCGTTCCGCCAGATCGGCTCCCGCTCTATCGGGAGAAACATGCCGTTCCCCGCGCAGGCTGGGAGCGTGCAGCCGCCTTTCCCCGCCGACGGGCTCCGTCCCATCGCACAGGGCCGTCCGTGTCCGCGGCGCGACGCCCCCCGCCTTAGGTGATTGCCGTCAGGACGGGTCCCGTCACGCCGCTGTGAGCGGGGCACCTGACCCGCTGGGGATGGGGAACAAGCACCGCGGCCGCACCCGCGCGCGTTCGCGCGCTCGGCGGCGCGGGGGGCCGGCGGCTCTGGGCGGCACTGAGCCGACCGAGGCACTCCCAGACACGCCAACGAACGCCGCGAGCCGACCCGGCAAGCGACGTCCGGTTACTCATCTTACTTCCTTGTACTTATTCCTCGCTGGCGTGCTGGTGAGCTGCCTGGCCGTTGTCTGCGGCCTTGCGGGGCTGGTGCGCGACGGTCAGCCCGTCCAGCGCGTTGACGCGGTCGGCGGGAACGTATTCCCCGGCCTGGGCGGCCGCCGAACCGGATGCTTTGGCCTGGTAGTGGGCCTGGGCGTCACGGTAGTCCGGGCTGACGTGCCTGCGCCGGAAGGTCAGCCACAGCGGCACACCCACGATCAGCGCGATGATGACCAGCGCGATCGGCCAGTTGGCGATAACAGCACCAGACACGACTTCCTCCTCAGAAAGCGCAGCGCCGACCCGGGGCCCGGGTCGGCGCCATAGCTGTTTCCCAGCTGGGCAGCTTCCCGGCCTGGCCTGCGGCAAACACGGTTACCCCTCAGCCATGGTTGGCGCCGTCCGGGGTGGACAGCAGGTGGCTGAAGCCGTGTGGTGCGCGCGCCTGGCGCCGCGCTGAGGTCAGCACGCTGATCTCGGTGGTGCGCAGGACCCGGCGGCCCACAACGGTGAGGGATGAGTAACGCCGTCCAGTGGCCAGGGACTGGCCGGTACTCCCACCCTGCTCGGTCGCGCGCCGAGCTTGTGCATGTTCACGGCTTCGCTGGTATCCGGCCTTCGCCGTCTGCGGGAGGGGAGGGCTTGAAGAATCCGCCAGGTTGATTCGCCCGTCGAGGAGCTTCGGGAGGGTCGTACGTGGCGCAGCCGGCCGTCAGCCGCGCGCAGGCGCGAACGCAGGGCCGCTGGGGAGTGTGCGGCCCGCTTAATGCGCTGACCGCCGTAACGGATGCCTCCGCGCAGGCAGCAGGCCATAGCTAGCCAGCCAAGTGCAGATGGAACGCTCCGCGAGCCAGGCGGGCGCGATCAGAGCGGTAGGCCACGGAAAACCGTAGTCCCGCGGTGTCGTCGTCGGCCTGTCTCGGCCACCGCCACGGCCACGGCGCAAGCGCAGGCAAGCGTCCGGGGCCGCCCATGGCTAGCCAGCAAGGCCGCCGGAAGGAGAGCCAGTTCCGCAGCTAGCCGCAGCGGCTGGGCCAGACTGTCATAGGCTTGCCGAATTCGCTGGTTAAAGAACTGCCGGGTGCTGGGCGGGATACGGCGGATGAAGACATCTGCGGCGGCGGTAACCCGCGCGTCGGCTGCCCGCATCGTGCGCATCAGCTCCAGATTCTCGAACAGCACATTGCCGTCGTAACAGCCGGCGGCCAAAAAGGCTGTGCGCCGGACGGCTAGCGTTCCCGGGTAATCTGTGCCCAGCGCACGATTCATCAGCGAACGAGCGCTATCCCATGCCGCGTGCCAGGGAAGCGGCCGGAAATAATTCTGTGGTATTACCAGGTCAGCATGGTCAAGCAGAGCAAGTACGCGGCTGAGCGCGCGCTCGTCATCATCAGCGATGATGACATACTCACTGGTGGCCGCCCGGATCCCGGTGAGGACGCCGTTTACCTTTCCGTTGCAGCCGACCAGCTCAGGATCGGTCGGATGTGGCACGCGATCGCGCTCCAAGCGCGCTCGTGCAGGGTGAATACGGGTTCCGGGAGCCGTCCACAATGAGAACGTCGCACCACCGGGCAATGTAGCGCAAATAGTCGGCCAGCTCGCCTGCATTGTGCTGCCCCATCTCACAGCGGATCGGCAGCAAATAGCACGGCCGGTCGCCGGTCCAGTTCCCGGGGTGGTCCTGGTTGTGAGTTCCCGTGGACACCTCACGCCACCCGTTGCGTGCTGTCGGCCCTAGACAGAGACCTCTGGCCGACTTTCCAGCAGGCCCGGAGATACCTCGCGAGCTGATCGTCCAGCGCCAGACAGCATTGAGCGCCGAACAGGATATCTCCGACTCGCTCTGGATGAGATGCCGCGTATCCACCGCACAAGTCGTGGACGGCGATCTGCTCATGCACCGCGTCCGCTTCCACGTGCTCATCGAAGTACCGGCACGCGCTAGGGCCTGCGCCGAGTGGCCGTGTTGCAGCTGCATACTGACGGCTGGGGCCGGTCGAGATCATCTCGAGAGCTGCCAAGTGACCCAAGAGCGCTCCGACCCAACGGCGGTTCAGGGCGAACACCGAACATGAGACTGCTGACCGCAAGGGTGGCAGGTGGCACCGCCGAGACGTAGTGTCCGTATTCGTCATTAAGCCCGAACCAGCGCATGGTCGAACGGAATAGCTCGGCGTGCATTCGCCCGGGTCGCCCGCCGCCGTACTCATCGGACTGAATCTCTACTAGTGCGGCCTTGACCGCGCCGTCGAGCCGCGGAATCCCGAAACTGTGCGGGTCGGCGTGCACCCGGGGAGCACCGTAGGTGCTGCAGGAGGCTTGATGGATGGTGCCGATCAGGTCGGTCAGCCAGGCCTGGCGGATCACCCGCGGCGACGGCGCCCGCCCAGCCCAGGCGTAATACCCCGACCGCGATAACCCCTGGGCATGGCAGGCCCGCCCGGTCCACACGCCCTCAGCGTGGAGTTCGGCGACCAGGCGGTAGCGGTCTTTTGGGCGCACCACCGCCTCCACCGCGGCCGCGGCCTTCCGCAGGATCTTTACTTCCTCTTCCAGGTCACCGATCCTGGCCCGGGCCGGGGCGAGCTCCGCGCTCTCCTGCGCGGTCGTGCCCGGCTTCAGGCCCCCTCCACCAGATCGCGATGCCGCCACCGGTGCAGACACGACTGGCAATCCCCAGCGGCGCCACAACATCGCGGACAGTGCGGCCGGACTCGACCAGATCAAGGGCACGGCGGCGGAATTCGGGCGGGTACGGTCTCGGCATCGGCTGATCCTCCCGGACTGCCGCGCACCAGCTGTCTCCTGACACGCAAGTCCGCTAAACCGGGTCAAGATCAAACCGGGTCAAGATCATCCTGTCCGTCAAAGCGGGGCAATCCCAGACTTCTTACGGCACTGAGCTAGGCATCAGTTGCCTTGCCGACAGCCAGGTTGGCGGGCAGCCGGGCATGTCCCCATTGTGTTCGCGGCGCTGCCCGCAGCGCGCCACACTAATCACTACGCCGGACCGGCTGAGTCCTCGCGCGCTGCGGGGATGGGCGTGACATCGTGCAGTTCCTGGCTGCGGGGGCAGGATGGTGATCGGGACTCTGCCTCCGCCGCCCGCTCATCACTTGTGTCGCCTCACCGCACCCACCCGGCGATTATGCTGTCAAACTCACGTCGCGCGTGCCCGGCCGTGACCGCGTAACCGGCCATACCAGATGCGAACCGCATAGGCCGGCCCAACCAGCCCGCCCCGGCGAAAACCTATACGCATACGCAGCGTTTCCCGATCGTGATGATACGCACCTCAGCAATGAAAGGCCTGGGACCTGTGGGCTGGGGATCAGCCGTACGCGTGGCCGACCGTACCCTCCTGTGTGTCCCCATATCTATGGGGTGGCCGAGACGAAGCACCCAGGGATCACACCGCCGGCATTCAGCGTCTTCATGCCAGCAACTGACGATAGCCCCAGCATGGGCCTGCCGCCGGGTTTGGTGGCGCGGCTGGCGGGTAGCCGCCGCTGCACGCCAAGCGAGTCGAGAGGAGCAGCATGTCATCTGATGCCATCGTTGTGCTGAAGGCCGATCACAAGGAAATCCGCAACCTGTTCCGGAAGTTCCAAGCCGCTGGTGATCAGGCGGTCAAGGCGAAAGCCAAGATCGTTGGGCAGATCATCGAATTGCTCACGGTGCACACCTACATTGAGAACGAGGTGATGTATCCCGAGGTCTGTGCGCTGCTCCCCGACCTCAAGGACGACGTGCTGGAGTCCTACGAAGAACATCACGTGGCTGACGTCTTGTGTATGGAGCTGGCCGGCATGCCGGCCGGGGCGGAGCGCTTCGATGCCAAGGCCTCGGTGCTGATCGAGAACGTCTCCCATCACATCGAGGAAGAAGAGCAGGACTGGTTCCCCAAGGTGCGGGCCGGCCTCGGCCGTAAACAGCTCCAGGAAATCGGGGCCAAACTGGAGGAAGCCCGGAAGAAAGCGCCGAGGTCGCCGGCCCAGCCCAGCGCGCTGAAAAAGGCGGCCGACGCCATCATCCCCTGAGGGCAGTACGCCCGCCCCAGCGCGGAAGCCGGGATCGCTAACCGGAGAAGATCATCGGTGACGTCGGCCGCGGCGTCGGCGCCGAACATTACGCGGCGCTTCCGCCGACGACCAGACCTGTACCGCTAGTTCGGCATATCGCGGCGTACCACAGCATCCAGGATGCTTAGCACGCACCTTCAGCCTGCAATGCGGATTGACGTTGCCGCGGAGGGCTGGATCTGTTTCTCGCAGGCCGACTCACTCCTCGGTGGCAGTCCCCACTACCTTGTTAGACACCGAATGACACACTTTGCCGCAACCTTCCTCAGACCGCCGCAGGCCACTTGTCGGAAGAGTGCCCCTCTGGTCATGCTGGTCTCCTCGCAGGCGCCGGGTCCCGCTGGCCCGGCGCCGTCGGCCAGATCGCCGTCTGTGCCGAAGGTAACGTCGCGGCGATGTTATTCATGAGCCGCCGGCTGTTGCCTCAAGGCCGATGACCTGGTCTGCGGCGCGGACGCGCAGCTTCTCCAGAAGTTCGGCCTGGCGCTGGGCCCTGGCGATGAGCTCATCTAGCCGGCCCGGGTCGAGCCGCTTGTCGGTTTCGGCCAGGACCCGCAGCGTGCGCCAGCCCGCGGCCTTGCCCTCCACACCCAGCCGCAGCATTTCCAGCTCTTCAAGGCCGCTGAGGGGCGACCGGGCGAGCAGGTGGCCGTTGAGCTTCAGCCGGGCGGCCTTCTCGCCGATCCACGCGGCGCAGACCTTGTAGCCGCGGACCGGGATGCCCAGTGCGCCCATGATGTCCTGCAGCGCGGTGCGATCCTGCGCGACTTCGGCAGCCAGACGCTGCAAGGCACCATCGGCGGCTGGGCCGCGGTGTGATCCCGCCACCCGGCGGGCCAGCTCAAGCCCACCGGTCGCACCGGCCAGATGATCATTAAGGTAGATGCCGAGCAGGTCGTGCCCGGATCGCCTCATTCGTGCCGCAGTGCCTGCCCCGGCCATAACGCCTCCACCCCGGACTCTGGATGTAACCCTGCACTTCGTGCCAGGTTCCAGCACGCTAAAGGGGAACGCAGCACTAGAGCCCCATGTTCTTCTTGATCGTGTCGAGCAGCTCGTTCCACGACGCCTCGAATTTCGACCTGCCCTCTTCCTCGAGGACCTGCACCACGTTGTCGTAGCTGATGCCGAGGTTTTCCAGATCGGCGAAGACCTGCCGTGACGCGTCGTAGGTGCCGTGTACGGTGTCGCCGCGCAGCTCGCCGTGGTCGGCTGTGGCCTTGATGGTGGCCTCAGGCATGGTGTTCACCGTGTCGGATACGACGAGCTCGGTGACGTACATGGTGTCGGGGAATGCCGGGTCCTTCGTGGACGTCGAGGCCCACAGCGGCCGCTGGATCTGCGCCCCGCCGGCCCGCAGTGCCTGCCAGCGTCCGCCGGCGAACCGCTGCTCGAACAGCTCATAGGCCAGCCGGGCGTTCGCGATGGCCGCCTTGCCGCGCAGCGCCGCCGCCTCCGCGCTGCCCTGCTTGTCCAGCCGGGAATCGACCTCGGCATCCATCCGGCTGACGAAAAACGACGCCACCGAGCGGATCTGGGACACATCCCGCCCGGCCGCCCCGGCCTGCTCCAGGCCCGCCAGATAGGCGTCGATAACCTCACCGTAGCGCTGCAGCGAGAAGATCAGCGTGACGTTGACGCTGATCCCCTCCGCGATGGCCTGCGTGATCGCGGGCAGCCCTTCGGGCGTGGCCGGAATCTTGATGAACAAGTTCGGCCGGTCCACCATCCACCACAGGTTGCGCGCCTCGGCGATGGTCTTGCGCGTGTCGTTGGCCACCCTCGGATCCACCTCGATGGATACCCGGCCATCCAGCCCGGCCGTCGTGTCGTACACCGGGCGAAGCACGTCGCAGGCCCAGCGGATGTCATAGGTGGTGATCGCGCGAGACGCCTCTTCCACCGGCACGCCGCGGGTCCTCAGCTCTGCGAGCTGGCCGTCATAGGCGTCCCCGTGGTCCACCGCCTGCGCAAAGATCGTCGGGTTGGAGGTCACACCGACCACGTGACAGTGGTCGGCCAGCTCCTGCAGGCCGCCGGTGCGCAACCGGTCCCGGCTGATGTCATCCAGCCACACCGACACCCCGGCCTCGGACAGCTGTCCCAGAACATCAACTGACACCACTACCTCCCCTTCCTGCATGCCGCAGACTGGGCACTCCCCTGGCCCAGGCCAGGCTGTTTGCGTGCGGCAGCGGCTACCCGCCCCCGGTAACGCCAAACTCCTGGCAGAGCAGGCGGCTAACGAGCACCCAACACGGAACTGCAGCGAGACGGGGATGCCCGCTGCCCGCGCCAGCCGGAGGATGGCCGAGGTGCGGGCTGCGTCCCGGACCACACCATGGGCAGCGGATGAAGCTGCACATAAACCTGCGATCTGTAGGCTTGGGGGCAATCCAGGCTCAACGGCCGCGGTCGCCGCTTATGCCGTCCTGGAGGGGACGGAGGCGGTCGGGCTGTGGCTGGGCCGCCGGTGGGCTGAGTACCTGACCTTCGTCGCCACCGTCATCTTCGTTCCGTATGAGATCTACGAGCTGACCAAGAACGTCTCGGCGCTGAAGGTCCTCGCCCTGGTCATTAACCTGGCCATCGTGGCCTATCTGCTGTTCGCCAAGCGGCTGTTCGGGCTGCGTGGCGGCGGCAAGGCCGGCGGGCCGAGCACGAGGAAGACACCGGCTGGGCGCCGATCGAGCGCGCCACCCGTGCCGCTCGCCCGTGGCCGCAACGGGTTGGCAGATTACGGCAGCAGGCCCGCTCAGCCAGAGCCAAGCGGGCGTCCGGCCTGACGGCCGTCCGGGAAGTCAGCCCCGGACCTCGCAATGGCTACGAACTGGCCGCCGGGCTTGCGTGAGGCATTGGCGTGTTCGTGGCCCTGGGCAGCTGCCACCGAGATATGGCAGCAACTGGTTTGAGCTGCTTTGTCCGGGACAGTGCAAGGGGGCTCAGCGAGACGCCTGCCATCAGAAAGAGGGAAACCGATGTTCATCGGAGTTGGGACAATTGTTGTCATCGTGATCATCGTGCTTGTCATCCTGCTTCTGCGGAGGCGCTAACTGGTCACATTTGGCATATACTGTAAGGCGCGGATAAGGCACTGAAAGCCAGCAATGAGGTCGCGGTGACAGCGAACTGGTTCGGCGGCTTCACCCTTGATTATGTCGGTGTCGGCGAAGCCGTACTGCGGGTTCGTTACGGCGGGACCGGGGCGGCGGTGCTGTTGCTGCACGGGCATCCGCGTACTCACGCGACGTGGCATCGTGTCGCACCGCTCTTGGCCCGTACACACACGGTCGTCTGCCCGGATCTGCGGGGATACGGCGAGTCATCGAAGGTGCCGACGACCGCTGATCACGCGCCGTACTCGAAGCGGGCAATGGCCGGTGACTGCCTCACACTGATGCGTGCACTCGGTTATGACCGGTTCGCCGTGGCAGGACATGACCGTGGCAGCTATGTGGCCTTCGGCCTGGCACTGGATCACCCCGCAGCCGTCTCTCATCTAGCGGTGATCGACGGTGTTCCGATCGGGGAGGCACTGGCTCGCTGCGACGCGAGGTTCGCCACCGAGTGGTGGCACTGGTTTTTCATGGGCAACCCAGCCGCACAGGGCGAGCGCGTTATCAACGCCGACCCGGCCGCTTGGTACCACAGCGACGGGGCGCGGCAGCAGATGGGCGAACAGGCGTGGGAAGACTACTCCCAGGCAATCCACGATCCAGCCACGGTCCGCGCTATGTGCCAGGATTACCGCGCCGGCCTTGGGATCGATCGCCAGCACGACGACACCGATGCCGCTGCCGGCCGCCGACTGAGTTGCCCGTTGCTCGTGGTGTGGGCGACACGAGACGATATGGAGCGGCTCTACGGCGACCCGGTGCGGGTCTGGCGACGCTGGGCAGCCGACGTGACAAGGGCCCGGATCGCCTCAGGCCATCACATCGCCGAGGAGGCTCCCAAGGAGCTGGCTGGGGCACTGGCCGGCTTCCTGCGCGCTTGACCGGGCAGGCTGCCGATCGGGCACATCCTCAGGCGGACCCGTGACGCAGCCGGATTCCGGCTTGTTCTTCCAGCAGCGCAACGGCGAGGAGTTCCCCGCCGACTGGCCCGTAGCGGCTCAGGGCCTGCTGGTAGATGCGTTCCACAACCGCCGACAGCTCATGGGGACTTGGTAGTCACGCGCCAGCCCGAGCACGCCCGCCAGTTCCTCGCAGCAGCGGTCCAGCTCGAAGGACGCCAGGTAGTCCCCGTCGAGCAGCGCGCCCAGATCGTGGCGGATCAGGGCGCTGGACGCAGCGCTGCCCCCCAGCGCGCGCCGCAGCACATCGAGATCCAGCCCGGCGCGCCGGCCCAGGAGGAGAGCCTCGGCGGTGGCGACAGCCTGGCCGAACCACAGCAAGTTGACCAGCAGTTTGACCAGATAGCCAGCTCCGTGGCCGCCGACATGCACGATGTGCCGGGGATCGGCCAGCACCTCCAGCAGGGGGCGATGGCGTTCCAGCACGGCGATGTCACCACCCACGAACAAGTGCAGCGTCCCGGTCCGGGCGGCCTGCACACCACCGCCGACCGGCGCGTCCAGGACACCGATCCCGCGAGCGCCGGCGGCCGTAGCCAGCGCCTGCCCGATCACTGGCGAGTTGCTGGTCATGTCGATCCACACGGCCGCTGGTGGCAACGCAGCCAGCGCACCACCGGGCCCGGCCATCACGTCGTGCACCGCACCCGGGCCAGGCAGCATCGTGATGAGCACGTCAGCCTCCGCCGCCAGCGCAGCTGGCCTGCCCTCCCACCGGGCCCCGCACCCCGTCACCATGCTTTCCAGCTCAGCGCGCGCATCGCCGGCGGTGACCTGATAGCCCGCCCGGACGAGGTTGCCGCACATGGGCAGGCCCATCCGCCCCACACCGATGAATCCGACCCGCACCACCAGTGCACGATAGCTGGCCCTCGGCCAGGTACCCGGTAGCCGCCGCGGATCGCCGCCGAGTCAAAGCCAGGCGGGCGTCGCGGCGCCGGTTTCGTGCACCCCAGCCAGTAACGGGCGAGTGGCTGGCCGCGGGATAGCGGGAAGTCCGCGCTGGCGCTGTCAACGAAGTTGCGGCCGACGTCGGTGAGCTGCTGGGGGTAGGTACGGAGCAGCCGGAAAGCATGGTCCATGGTGAGGCGCTCGGCGAGCTTGCCTCTGGCCTGCTTGATGACAACCCGGCTGCCGGGGCGGCCTGGAGCTGCTCAGCGACGGTCCCGCTGCGCCGCAGGCTCCGTTCCTGTGGCCAGAAGGCGGTCAGGCCCTTTTGATCTTCGTGGTAGCGGGGTGGCAGCAGGGCCCGGCCGACATCGGCAGAGGGTGCATGAGTGGCTGGGCCGGTATCAGCGGGGGGAGGGCTGGATGGGCTGGCGGCGGCAGGTGTCATCCACCGGGCAGGCGGCAGCCGCGGTCGATTGGCGCAGGCAGGTGTGTTTCACGCTGTTCATGCTGGGCCCGCCTCCTGGCATGCCTGCACGGCCCGTGCTTGCGTGTCATAGACCGGGAGCACCGTGGCCAGCCCGGTGGCTTCCAGGACGCTCCGGGCCTGGCCGGAGGGCGCGGCCAGTGCCAGACAGCGCGTGGCTGCCCGGGCCCGGTGCCAGATTCCCACCAGGACGCCCACGCCAGTTGAGTCAAGGAAGCTCACGCCGGCCAGGTTCACGACCAGGCCGCGGGGGATCTCATCAGTGATGACCCGCAGCAGGCCATCGCGGAGTGAGGGGCTGGTGGACACATCGACGTCCCCGGTCACCGTGACCACGGCGATACCGCTGTCAACCCGGTAGTCCAGGAGCAATCCGCCTGGAACGTCAGCTGGGCTCATAGACCATTTCTCCTGACCACCGCCCGCAGGACGCGATGGCCCGGCTCTGGCCGGCGGACCGCGTCCTCTCCGCCTTACCCTCCTGGGCAGGCACTAACCGGTTGCCCGTGCTCCTGGAACCTGCCCCGGGGCGATCCGCCGGCCAGCAGTCAATGCCGTGCCCATCGTTGCCCAGGCCGCCGCGGCTGGAGCGGCGCCGCCGGCGATCACCGGTCAGCCTGGCACTGCCGGCAGCGGCAGGCTGCCGGAGCTGCTCGCCTTTTCGGCGCCGAACGTGGCCGGCATCAGCGGGGCCCACACTGGCCCAGGTGCGACACAGCTGACCCGGATGCCGCGGCCGAGCATGGCCCGGGCCAGTGAGCAGGGTGAAGGTCAGCACCGCGCCGTTGGCCGCCGGGTAGCCGATCAGGGTCTTGTTGCCGCGCAGGCCGTTGAGGACGTGTTGATGATGGCGCCTCCGTCAGGCAGGTGCGGATGGCGCCCGGCTGGTCCACAAGTAGCTGAAGATGCTGGCCCGGAACGTGCGCTCCAGCTGGCGGGTGCTCAGCTCGGTGAAGCCGCTGACCGGCTGCTGGGTGGCCACGCTGTTCACCAGCACATCGAGGCCGCCCAGCTCCTGCACGGCCTGCTTGACCACGTGCTGGCAGGTGGCCTCCTCGGCCAGGCCGGCGCGGATCGTGACGCAGCGCTGGCCGGCCAGCCCGGCGGTGTGCCGGGCGTCCTGGTCCTCCTGCCCGGACAGGTAGCTGATCGCCACGTCGGCGCCTTCCCTGGCAAAAGCCACCGCCATGGCCCGGCCGGTCCCCGGGTCGCCGCCGGTGTCAGCGCACGCCGGCCGGTAGCCGGCCAGTGGCGGCGGCGTCGTCCCGGCGTGCATGGGCCCGTTCCACCTGGGTAGCGGCAGCGCCGGGTAGCGGGCAGGTGCCGGGCCAGGCCCACCGGACAGGGAGGACGAGCGGTGACGCGGTATGGCTATTTCCTGGCCTCGGAGGAGCACCCTGCGGGTGAGCTGGTCCGCCAGGCGAAGCTGGCCGAGCAGGCTGGCTTCGATGGCCTGTGGATCTCGGATCACTTCCACCCGTGGCTGGACGAGCAGGGGCAGAGCAGCTCCGTCTGGTCGGTGATCGGCGCGATCTCCGAAGCTACCGCGCTGCCGGTGACCACCGCGGTGACCTGCCCCACCCTGCGGCTGCACCCGGCGGTCATCGCCCAGGCGGCGGCCACGTCGGCGCTGCTCAGCGACGGCCGGTTCACCCTCGGGGTGGGCAGCGGTGAAGCGCTGAACGAGCACATCACCGGCGCCCGGTGGCCGTCCGCCGAAGACCGGCTGGACATGCTGGAAGAGGCGGTCCAGGTGATCCGGGAGCGGATCGATCGGAATCATTACCCAGGGCGCTCCCCAGCTTTCCCGGCTTTACTCGGCAATCCCAGAGGCCCGCCCCGGGCTGGTGCCCATGTGTGGCCGTGCCGGGCGGGGTAGCGGCGCCAGGCATAGCGCGGCGCAGCCGTGCGGTGGGCACGGCCTTGAGCACCCGCCAGGAATTGCCTGGCTGAGCGTTTAGCTGGGGCTGCGCGGGAAGCCGCACCCAGCACGGAACGGCAGAAGGAGGAAATCATGGCGGACGTGTTCGAGGTTCTGGGTCAGGATCATCAGGAAGTCAAGCGGATGCTGGCCGAGCTGGAGAAGGGGCCGACCGCGGCGACCGGGGCCAGCGGCAACCACCTGGCGCTGCGCAAGAAGATGGTCGAGCAGCTGGTCATCGAGGAGTCCAAGCACGAGGCGCTGGAAGAGATGTACTTCTGGCCTGCGGTACGGGACAAGCTGTCCGACGGCGACCAGCTCGCGGACACCGCCACCGGGCAGGAGCAGGAAGGCAAGGAAGTACTGGCCAAGCTGGACAAGCTCGAGGCCGACCAGCCCGAGTTCGAGCAGTTGGTGAGCACGTTCATTGCGGCTGGCCGGGAGCACATCGGCTACGAGGAGGGCCAGGTCTGGCCGCAGCTGCGCAGCCAGCTCACGCCGGACGAGGCGCGGAGCATCGGGGAGAAGATCGCGGAAGGCAAGAAGACGGCGCCGACCAGGCCACACCCACACACCCCGGCCTCGCCGGGTGTGCTGAAGGGCGCCGGGCCAGCGGTCGCCGCGGCGGACCGGGCCCGCGACGCGGCCACCGGCCGGGGCGGCGACTGAGGCAGCCAAGCTGGGGCGGGCTAGCCGCCAGGCCAGCCCGCCGGCAATTTCTACTGAACCTGGAGGTATTCATGACCAACGCAGAGACGGGGTGGGTGCCTTAAACCCTGTCACTGCCGTTGACCTGGTCTTTTCCGGGGGCCAGGGCAGGGCAGGTTCGGCATCTGGCTGCGTGGGAGCCGTGCGCTCCGGCACCTTGAGTACTCGTGGCACTACGACTTGCCTACCTGGCGGTGCTCCGGGTATTCGGCCGGGTCGCCTTGCTCGCCCGCCCCGGCCGGGCCAAGGACGCCGAGATCTTGATCCTGCGCCACCAGGTCGCCGTGCTCCAGCGGCAGGCCAGGACCCCGCGGCTGTCGTGGGCGGACCGGGTGATGCTGGCCGCGCTGGCCCGGCTGCTGCCCCGCGGCCAGCTCCGCCAGCTGCGCCTGATCGTCTCCCCACGGACCCTGATGCGCTGGCACGCCGGCCTGGTCCGGCGGAACTGGACTTACCCGCGTCGCGCTCCCGGAAGGCCGCGCACCGCATCGACCATCCACGAGCTGGTGCTGGAGGTGGCCCGCGGCAACCCGGGCTGGGGCTACCGGCACATTCACGGCGAGCTGGCCGGCCTGGGCTACACGGTGGCGCCACCGGCAGTGTGGCCGGATCCTCAAGGACGCGGGCACCGGCCCCGCGCCCACACGATCCCGGCTCACCTAGCGGGCGTTCCTGGACGCCCAGGCGAAGACCATCCTGGCGGCAGACTTCTTCCACGCCGATACCGTGCTCTTGCGCCGCCTGTGCGTGCTGTTCTTCACCGGGCACGGCACCCGCCGCGTACACCTGGCCGGCATCACGGCTCATCCCACGGAAGAGTGGGTGACCCAGCAAGCTCGCAACCTCCTGATGAACCTCGACCACGCCGACGGCTTCAAGTTCCTCATCCGGGACCGGGACGCCAAGTTCACTACGGCGTTCGGCGCCGTGCTCGCGGCAGCCGGGATCCGGATCATCAAGACTCCTGTCCAGGCGCCGCGGGCGAACCCGATCGCGGAACGCTGGATTGCCAGCGCCCGCCGCGGGTGCCTGGACCGGATGCTGATCACCGGCGAACGGCACCTGCGGCCTGTCCTAGGCGAGTACGCCGACCACTACAACGCGTATCGCCCGCACCGGGCGCTGCAGCAAAGCCCGCCTGCCGGACGTCCACGTCCGGCTGATCCGGGCACCAACATCCGGGTTCTGCGCCGGACCGGCTCGGCGGCATGATCCATGTATATTCCCAGGTCGCATAGCGTGACAGGTTTTCGGCGCCCACAAGGACCGGCATATCTCCCAGCCCTTGACCCACCACCTGTGACGACACCGCGCCGCAGGCGGATGCCCGCGGTAAATCGCGCTGGGCGGCGACCAGCGCCAGTCACTGAGCGTGATCTGACCGCAGGCCCGCGTACCACCTCGTCCGGTCCGGCGCTATTGCCGGCGGCGGTTCTGGGCTCGCTGGCCGGCAGTTCTGCTCAGGATGGGCATTCCCGGGCAGAGAGCGGAGAGGCGACCGGACGTGCGGGGAATTGGCCGCAGGCCCCGCGCTGGCGGACGCATCGTATCGGCTCGGTCTGGGGCCCTTAAATCGGCGGTAGAGTGCCTCGGCAAATCGCAGGCTCGATAATCCTCGGCCGACTGGGATTAACTTGTGGTGGTGGTCCCGGGGGCCTTCCCAAGTTTCTTGGCCGCGCGCTTGCGGGATTTATTAGCGGTCTTAAGCTGAGATTTCATGGCTTTGACGTCGCGGTGACGCTTATCGAGGTCGTCTTGAGCGGCGCTGAGTGCTTTGCTGTGCTTCTTCAGGCTCGCCCGTAGCTGCTTCTCCGTCTTCGCAGCCTTGTCCAGAGCCTGTTGCACGTGGTCCAAAGACTTCCCGGCTGGCGTCGCTGCTGCCTTGGTCTGCGCGCTGGCCGCCTTGCCACCCGCCCTGCTGACCCTCTTGCCGCGGGTCGCTGGCTTAACACTACGCGCGGCCCTGGAACTTTTAGCACCGGCTCGGGCCTTGGCCGCTGATGGCGGGCGCATAATGTCCGTCCCCGCCGTGCTATCTGGCGTTCCCGCAGCCATGAGGGACCTCCTTTTCTTCCACGCTGAAGCAACTACCCGAGCTCCTGCCTGGCAGCCAGGAAAACCCGTGCTCATGCCCGGCGACAGCGAGCCGGGCCGAGGTAATGCCTACTTCCCGTCCGGCGGCGCTGGAAACACGGCCCGGCGGCCGAAACAGCCCGGCCCTCAAGCTATCCAGCGGGCCGGATGCGACGGCCCGGCTCTCACTGCGCAGGCCTCATCCAGGTCCGGTAACGTGGGCCGCCTGCGCGGTGGTTGCCCCAACACCCCGGAGCGACGGGAATACCGCCCGCGCCGGACGGCGGCCCGGCGCGCGGTTACGCCCTTGCCGGGTGCGCCCGCCAACGGCCCACCGGCACACCCGGGTGGGAGTCAGGCGGCCGAGGTGCGGTCCCAGAACCGCAGTTCCCGGCAGGCGGCCACGAAGTCGGTGGCCTTGCGGCCGTCGCCAAGCTGGATGAAGCCGTCGTCCCGGAGCTGGCTCAGGCCTGCCGCGGCGAACAGCGGCTCGGCGTCGGCGCAGTGCCCGATGAACTTGTAGTGGGCGTACGCATCGGTGACGAAGTCCCGCGCGGCTGCGCTGCCCGCCAGTTCCGCCGCGCCGTCTGCGGAGCAGAGCACAACAACGGCGTCATACAGCACCGACGGGCCGCCGTCGATCTTCTGGTCGGCGCTGATCCAGCTGCCGTCGCTGGCCGCCACGCCGCCGATCGCCGGTGCGACGAACTCCAGGCTGGCCTTCTCCTGTTCGGCCGCGGTACGCAGGTCGGCCACCAGGCCCGGGTCCGCGCCTGGCCCGGCCAGGACGCCGATCTTTCGCCCGGCGAAGCTCTGCGGGCCGTTCTGCAGGATGCTGAGTGCGCGCGAGGCGGGCAGGTCGCTGGTCACCGCGCGGGCGGCGGGCGCGGCGTCGGGCAGGTCATCCAGGCCGAGCGCGCTGGCGACGGAGCGGGCCAGGCTCTCGTTCACGTTGCGCAGCCCGGCCACCATCCGGGACCGGATGTCGGGCCGGTCGCACTTGCTCAGCTCGAAGGTGAACGCGGCGGCGATGTGCTGTTGCTCGACCTCGGTCTGGCTGCGGTAGAACTGGCCGGCCTGGCTGTAGTGGTCGGCGAAGCTCTCTGGCCGTAGCCGCCGCTTCTCTCCCGCCTCGGCGGAGGGGTAGCTGCGGAACCCGGTGGCCGGGTCTTCCCGTGGGCCGCCCTCGCCGGCTGGCCAGGAGTTCGGCTCGTAGTTCGCCCGGCTGGCCGGGTTGACCATGGCCATGTGCCCGTCCTGCTGCAGGGTGGCGTACGGGCACTTGGGTGCGTTGATCGGCAGCTGGGCGAAGTTCGGGCTGCCCAGCCGCTTGAGCTGCGTGTCCAGGTAGGAGAAGTTGCGGCCCTGCAGCAGTGGGTCGTTGGTGAAATCGATGCCGGGCACCACGTTCTGGGTGCAGAACGCCACCTGCTCGGTGTCGGCGAAGAAGTTCTCCGGCAGCCGGTCCAGCACCATCCGTCCGACCCGGCGGACCGGCACCTCCTCCTCCGGGATGATCTTCGTCGGGTCGAGCACATCGAACCCGAACCGGTCCGCGAAATCGTCGCCGAACAGCTGCAGGCCCAGCTCCCACTCGGGGAAGTCGCCCCGCTGGATCGCGTCCCACATGTCCCGGCGGTGGAAATCCGGGTCGGCGCCGCTGATCTTGACCGCCTCGTTCCACACCACCGACTGCAGGCCCTGCTTCGGCTTCCAGTGGAACTTCACGTACGTCGACTGACCCTCCGCATTCACCAGCCGGAACGTGTGCACCCCGAAGCCCTCCATGAACCGGAACGAGCGCGGGATGGCCCGGTCGGACATGATCCACATGAGCATGTGGGTGGACTCCGGCAGCAGCGACACGAAGTCCCAGAAATTGTCGTGCGCGGTCTGCGCCTGCGGGAACCCGCGATCCGGTTCCTGCTTGGCCGCGTGGATCACGTCGGGGAACTTGATCGCGTCCTGGATGAAGAACACCGGGATGTTGTTGCCGACCAGGTCCCAGTTGCCTTGCCGGGTGTAGAACTTGGTCGCGAAGCCGCGCACGTCGCGGGCCAGGTCGGTGGAGCCCTTGTTGCCCGCCACGGTGGAGAACCGGACGAAGACCGGGGTGCGCAGCCCAGCCTCGGCGAACGGGTCCGCCCGGGTCAGCTCGGTCAGCGGCTCGTAGTTCTCGAAGTAGCCGTGCACCCCGTAGCCCCGCGCGTGCACCACGCGTTCCGGAATCCGCTCGTGATCGAAGTGGAAGATCTTCTCCCGGAAGTGGAAGTCCTCCAGCGCATCGGGGCCGCGCTCGCCGACCCGCAGCGTGTTCTGGTCATCCGCGACCGGCACCCCCTGCTGGGTGGTCAGCACCGGCCGACCCCGCCGGCCACCTGGTGCGTCTCACCGCCCCCGCCGCGCATGATCTGCTCGTCGCCGTAGGTCACCGGCTCCCGGGTGTCATCTCCATTGCTGCCCGCCATCCGCCCGTCCCTCCGTGTCCACTGACCATCACGAAATGACCCGCTAACCAGCACGCGCCTGGTCAAACCTCGGCGGCGCGGGCTTCGCTGAGCAGGCCCAGGGCGTGGTGCCGGGATTGCCCAGGCCGTTTCCGCGAGCCTCTCGCCGAACCCGCCCTGTGTCTCTTGGCGCAACGGGCTCGTCCGGCTCTGCGGCTGGCTGGTCCTGCTCGCCCGGTCATCGGCCGCCAAGGACGCCGAGTTGCTCGTGCTGCGGCACGAGGTCGCCGTGCTGCGCCGCACCCATCCGCGGCCCCGGCTCAACTGTGCCGACCGCGCAGTGTTCGCCGGTGACCGATCTGCGCCTATGCCTGCCAGTCCGCCTTCTCAGCGGGCGGGCCGGCCCGGATACACCTCCGGACAGGCATGCTGTGCTGACGCTTGCTGATCACGAGCCCGGGTTGCTGGTCCCAGCCCAGGATTTTCATCACGGTGCGCAGCGTCCTAGTGATCCTTGGTCGCTAGTGATCCTTGGTCGCTAGGTTGTGGACGTTTGTGTCAAGTTTTCACGCAGCTGAGCTGAGCCGGGCGCAGGTTGTGTAGCTGCTGATGTTCTGGTCGATGACGCGCAGGGCGGCGCGGAGTTCGGGTGGTGCCTGGGGCTGGTCGGCGGCGAGGAGGGGGCGCAGCAGCCGGTTGTGCAGCTTGGTGTAGAAGACGGCGATCTTGATCCCGTCAGGCGTCAGGACGTAGCGGTTGGTGTGCTCGATCCGGCGGATCAGCCCGGTGAGACGGAGCCGGCGCAGGCCGTAGGTCATCTGGCCAGGGCTGTAGGGGGCGTGCAGCAGTCCGGTCATCAAGGGCGCGCAGGCTTGCTGGTGATGCCGGCCGCGGCGAGCAGGGTGGTGCAGAGGGCGCCGGCCAGGGCCATGACCCGAGGATCGCCGAATCTGAGAGCCGGGGTCCTCCGCCCGTCCGCATCAGCGGAGGGGTGCGCGATCCGCTCAAAGGCTGGGCTCGCGAGGACGGTGCCCTGGCCGGCACGTTCAGCTTCCAGTATGCGGCGGTTGCAGGCACGCGCCCTGTCCTGGAGTTCGGCCAGATTGGGCAGCCGGGCGTTGCAGCCAAGGTCGCGGGGGGCGTTGATGACGGTCTCGATCCGCATCGCCCGGCCGTCCTTGAGGTACTGCTTGACCCGCGAATGCTTGCAGAAGACGTTGAGCACGACCCCGCCGGTGTCCGGGCCGGCCGCTGGGCGGTCGATGGCAGCGCGGAAGACACCGGGGGTATCGCGGCGGATGTGGCGGCCGAAGATGATCTCGACGTTGGCGGGGCGGCCGATATCGAGGTTGCCGGCGATCAGCGCCTCAAAAAACGCCCGGGCCCGGCGGGGCGCATCGAGCACCAGCGTGCGGGACACCCCGGCCTGGCGCATGGAGATCTCCCACCAGTACCCGGCCCGCTGATCGGCCGGGCCGAAGGGCAGCGGGAGGCGGTGCAGCCACCGCTGGGCGAACACCTCGATGGTGCCCGGCTGCAGCCGGTCGCAGATCTCCTGCAAAGCGGCCGGGTCTTGGCAGGAAGCGAACCCGTTGGACAGCTCAGTGAACGCGATCCCGGCCTGGGCCGCCTGCCACCTGGCCCACTCATGGCCGTTGACCCAGATCTTGGCGGGATAAGGGAAGTAGGCGCAGACCTTGATGAACGCCGGGCCGAAATCGGCATCCCACAGGTAGAAGTAGTAGCAGGTCACCCGCCGGTCAGCTTTGGCGAAGGTGAACTGCGGGGCCGCCGTGCTGGTCTCCCGCCGGTAAGCGGTCCACACCCGCTGGAACTCCTGCGCCACCCCGACCGCCACCACCTGCGCCCGGCCCGTGGCCGCCGCCCGCTTGAAGTACGGGGCCAGCACGTCAGCCTTACGGTCGTCCCTGGCGAACCTGACCCAGGGAATCCCGTTGGCCTCGGCGAAGGAGGCAACCGCCCGGCGCAACCGCTGCCCCATCTTGCCGAAGATTGCCGGGGAAGGGATCGGCAGGCCCAGGTGCTGGGTCATGAACGCGACCACCTGCCCGCTGGACTGCAGGACCGGCACATAGGCGTTGAGATAGACCCGGTCCAGGCACTCGATGTCCAGCTTCACATGCCCGCCGAGGACCTCATTCACCGTCACCACGCGTGCACCCATGACACCCTCCGCAACCACCCCTATGCCCGCGAGGATGAACCAAGGCACGCAATCTGACCAGCAGCAACCACCCAGCTAGGCGGTCACAGGCGCAGCCTCACTGGTACTTTCGCTGCACTTGTCCTGCAGGTCTCCTGGGCGTGTCCTACCGGCTGTGTAAGTGACGTGGCCTGACGATGAGCCGCAGGAAGGTGGCTCGCGGAAGGACACGCAATGACCGACACTTCGATGGTGGCCCGCAAGCGCGACGGCAGCCCACCGCCGCGGCCTCCGCTGGTTGATGAGGAGCTGGCGGATCAGCTGCTGGGCAAGGCGCAGGCCGAGGGCGTCGAGCTGCTCGGCCCGGACGGCCTGCTGTCCCAGGTGACCAAGGCGGTGCTGGAGCGGGCGCTGGCTGAGGAGATGACCGGCCACCTGGGCTATGACAAGCACGACCCGGCTGGGCGGGGGTCGGGTAACAGCCGCAACGGCATGACCGGCAAGACGGTGCTGACCGATGTCGGGGCGGTGGACCTGGCGGTGCCGCGGGACCGCAACGGCACCTTCGAGCCGCGGATCGTCCGCAAGGGCCAGACCCGGCTGGAGGGGTTCAACGACCGGATCATCGCGCTGTATGCGCGCGGGATGACCACCCGCGACATCCGCGCCCACCTGCGGGAGATCTACGGCGTGGAGGTGTCGCCGGACCTGATCTCCCGGGTCACCGACGCCGTGGTGGACGAGCTGCAGGAATGGCAGGGCAGGCCGCTGGACGCGATCTACCCGGTGATCTTCATCGATGCGCTGATGATCAAGATCAGGGACGGGGTGGTCACCAACCGGGCCGTGTATGTGGCGATCGGCATCGACTGCGAGGGTGCCAAGCAGGTGCTGGGCCTGTGGATCGGCCCCACCACCGGCGAGTCGGCCAAGTTCTGGCTGTCGGTGCTGAGCGAGCTGAAAGGCCGCGGCGTGGCCGATGTGTGCATCGTGTGCTGCGACGGGCTGACCGGGCTGCCCGACGCGATCGGCGTGGTCTGGCCGCAGGCGGTGGTGCAGCTGTGCGTGGTGCACCTGATCCGCGCGTCGCTGCGGTATGCCTCCCGCAAGTACTGGGCGCCGCTGAGCAAGGACCTGCGGGCGATCTACACCGCCGCCGATGAGGCCGCGGCCGCCGCGGCGCTGGAGGCCTTCGCCGGGCAGTGGGAGCAGCGGTACCCGGCGATCGTCAGGCTGTGGCGGGCGCACTGGGCCGAGTTCACCCCGTTCCTGGCCTTCCCGCCCGAAGTCCGCAAGGTCATTTACACCACCAACCTGATCGAGTCGATGAACGCCCGGCTGCGCAAGGTGACCCGCAACCGCGGCCAGTTCCCCTCCGAGCAGGCCGCCCTCAAAGTCCTCTACCTCGCCGTCCGGAACCTGGAGGAGTTCCGCGGCCCAAACACCGGAATCCGAAGCGCCGGGTGGAAACAGGCGCTCCAGGCGTTCACGATCTACTTCGACGGGCGGATCCCGACTCCATGAAAACCGCCACGATCACTTACACAGACGGTCGGACGCTCCCGGTCTCCTTTCCCGGATGGCCGGGCAGGTGCCCGGGGCTGCCGCCCGGCAGGTGGTGGCCTGGCTGCCGGAGGCGGGCGGTCAGGCCGGAGGTGAGCGCTGGCGACGCTGGCCCGGCGTGGTGACCGGGCGGTTGATGCCTGGAGGACCGGGCTGGGGCCGACGACGGCCCGGATGGTTTGTGCGGCCAGGGGGCGGCGGGACCCGTGGCGGCGCGGGCGGTTGCGCGGCGGGGGGCTGGCTGAAGGAGGCGGCGATCAGCGCGTCGAACTCCTCGCGCAGCCACTGCGCGTCTGCGCAGATCAGTTCCGCGAATGCCGCGTCCGTGTCACGGGTGGCCAGGTCCATGCCGATCACTCTCCGGGAACCTGCGGTAGCGTCACCAGGTCTATGACCGATACACTTTTTATATAGCGCGGACTGCAGGAAACTGTCAAGAGGTGTTGCGGGAACAGGTCCGCGCCCCGGGATCAGGAGGCGCGCCCGCGATGACCGCCCGGCTCGATGACCTTGACGACCCGGACTACCCGGCGTATACCACCGGCCGGGCGGCCGAGGTCCTGGGTGTGCGGCAGGCGTTTCTGCGCGCCCTGGACACTGCTGGCGCGGTCACCCCGCAGCGGACGGCCGGCGGGCGCCGCCGCTATACCCGCCGTCAGCTGACCTTCGCCGCCCGGATCAGGGAGCTGTTCGACCAGGGCCATACGCTGGCTGCCGCGCTGCGGATCCTGGCGCTGGAAGATGACCTGGCCGCCGAGCGTGCCCTGACCGCCCGCCTGCACGAGCGGCTCGCCGGCCTGAACCGCCGGGGCGAGGCTTAGTCCGGGCGAGGCCCGGACTAAGCCTCTGTCCGGCTGCCGGCGGGCGGGCGGGGCCGCGGTGTCCGGGTGCGTGGCGCGGGGGCGGCGCGATCGTCGGCCAGTGCCCGCAGGCGGGCCAGCTCGGCCTGCAGCTGGCGGGTCTCCTCTTGCAGTTGCAGGACCCGGCGGATGCCGGCCAGGTTCAGCCCGTCGGCGCTCAGCGCGCAGATCTGGGCCAGCCGGTCGATGTCGCGGCGGGAGTAGCGGCGGGTGCCGCCCGCGCTGCGGGCCGGGTCGAGCAGCCCCTCCCGTTCGTAGATCCGCAGTGTCTGCGGGTGCAGCCCGGCCAGCTCGGCGGCCACCGAGATGCTGAACAGGCCCCGGTCCAGGTCCGACCATCCGGGGTTCACCATTCCCATTCCCGGTCCCCGGCACGGGCAAGACAGCGGAGGGCCAGCACGGCGAGCCTGATGTCCTCCTCGTCCGGCCGGTCCGGCGCCAGCGCCCGATACAGGCCTTCCACCCGGACTGGTCCGGCCCACAGCGGCGGCGACCCGGGCATCCGCGCCCGCGTCCCGGCCGTCCCGGCCGGCCGGGACGCGGGGGGCGGGGATTGCTCGCGGGCTTGCGCCTGGTCATAGGCGGCGCGGCGGGCCGGGTCGCCGAGCACGTGCCAGGCTCCGGCCAGGGCGCGGAACCGGCCCGGCGCGACGGCATCTCCCGGCCTGGAATCGGGGTGCGCCGCCCGCGCCCGGCGCCGCCAAGCCTGCGCGATCTCCTGGCGGGAGGCCTCGCGGGGCACCCCCAGCAGCTGGTAAAGATCCGGGCCCGGGCCGCCGGGATCCGCAGCGGGCATGACCGTCACCTTCCCTTCGCTGACACGGACGGCGCGATCTCACCTCCAGTATGCCGCAGGATAAAATCTCAGTCGAGCCTTGTCAGATAACTCGCAGCCGTGCTATATAGATGCCGTGAGCGTGACATCGCAACCGGCACTGGCAAAGGAGGCACGATCATGCTCATGCGCACCGACCCGTTCCGCGAACTGGACCGGCTCACCCAGCAGGTGCTCGGCACCACCGCCCGCCCCGCCGCGATGCCGATGGACGCCTACCGGCACGGCGACAGCTTCTACATCCACTTCGACCTGCCCGGCATCACGCCCGAGTCCATCGACCTGACCGTCGAGCAGAACGTGCTGACCGTCCGCGCCGAGCGCGCCCCGATCAAAACCGACGGCGCTGAAATGATCGTCGCCGAGCGGCCCTACGGCACCTTCACCCGGCAGGTCTTCCTCGGCGAGACCCTCGACCCCGACAAGATCGCCGCCGACTACAACGCGGGCGTGCTGACCCTGACCATCCCGGTCCACGAGGCGGCCAAGCCCCGCAGCATCCAGGTCACCAGCAGCGACCAGAAGCAGGCCGTCACCGCGTAGCCCCTCGGCCCCAGCATCCCGGCATGGGCCGCCGGCCGCAGGCGGCCCATGCCGCCGGGATCCCCCGCGCAGGATCCAGGCAACGCAACGGACCCAGATTCTGGTTGCGGACCGGGGCCATGACCCGCTTGCTCATACCGGCCTGCCGGCCGTACACGCCACGCGACGAACGACCGCGTCCCTGGCCGCCGCTACCAGCAGGCGACCAGGAAGCTGGCGCGCCAGTGAGCTGCCCTTCATCCAGATCTTGGAGCATTTCGGCGGATCGGCTGATCATCGGCGGCGTGCCGGCTCGGGCGATGGCGAAGCCCCTGGTAAAGGAAGCGATCACCACAACCAGCTACCTCTCCGAGGGGCCTCGATGCTTTGTTACCCCGCCGCGCTGCCGTTGTCTGCCCGCACCCTCACCTACGTCGCCCGGGTCATCCGCCGGCACCGCCACGGGATCGGGTCGCGCTGGCGCAGGCTCAATCCCGGCCGGCAGGCCCTGCTGGTGCTGGCTTACCTGCGTAAAGGTGAAACGTTCGCTGACCTGGCCGGCGGGTTCGGCATCGCCACCGCGACCGCCTGGCGCTACGTCAGCGAGACCGTGGCCCTGCTCGGCGCCAGCGCACCGAAACTCGGCCGCGCTGCGGGACGCGAAGCAGGCAGGTCACGCCTACGTCGTGATCGACGGCACCTTAATCCCGATCGACCGGGTCGCCGCCGACCGGCCCTTCTACTCCGGCAAGCACCGCCGCCACGGCATGAACCTGCAGGTCATCTCCAGCCCCGCCGGCGACATCGTGTGGGTCTCCGGGCCGCTGCCCGGTGCCGTGCACGACCTGACCGCCGCCCGGATCTGGGGCATCCTCCGCGAACTGGCCGCCGCCAACCTGGTCGTGCTAGGCGACAAGGGCTATATCGGCGCAGGTGAGCACGTGCACACGCCCACCGGGGACGGAACAAGCCCGCCTCGCAGAAAGCCGCCAACCGCGCCCACGCCCAACTGCGCTCACCGGGCGAGCGCGCCAACGCCCAGCTCAAGACCTGGCGCATTCCGCGCACACTCCGCTGCTGCCCCTGGAAGGCCGGCCAGCTGGCCAAGGCCATCCACGTCCTTCAGACCCGCGAGATCGCAGGATGTAGGGTCGGGGGCTGGCGCGGTGGCGTTGCCTGGCTTTAGGTCCGGCAGCCACTTTTCCCGGGGTTTCCCCTGCGGGCCGCTTCACTGCCGGTCCATGGTCAGGTCGCTCCGTTTCCAGCCCCCGCCGCTTCGAACCGTGCGTGCGGTTCTCCCGCACACGGCTCACCGACGCCGTTCACCGCCGGCATTCGGCTTGTCCCGCCAGGGCTTGCCGGCCCTGGGTGCGACGACGATTCCATACAAGCTGATCAGGCCGAGTTCCCTCGGAGTCGAGGTGAGCATCACCCACCATCCGAAGGCGCGGCTGCGGCGGTGCTTCTTGCTGATGAACAGCGCGAGCCGCATCCGCGCGTACTGGCTGATCTTGCTGAGGCGCTGGGCTGAGTGCCCGTACCTGAAATAGGCCGCCCAGCCGCGCAGGAAGGCGTTCACCTCCTGCGCGATCGCCCCGGGCCGCAGCGGCAGCCAGCGCCGTCCGGTCAGCTCCCGGATCCGGTCACGGGCATGCTGCATGGCCCTGTCCACGGGCCAGCGGGCCAGGAACGTCACCTTCGGCTTGCCCCGGTCGCCCCGCGAGCGCACCAGCCGGTGGTGAAAGCCCAGGAAGTCAAACCCCGGGCCTCCTGCCTCCAGGTGCACGATGCGGGTCTTGGCCGCCTTCGGCTCCAGGCCGAGATCAGCCAGCAAGGCCGTCAGGCATTCCAGCGCCCGCTCAGCCTGGCTGCGGGACCAGCACATCACGACCAGATCATCGGCGAACCGCACCAGCACCCCGTCGTGCTCGTCCCATGCCCGGTCCAGCCGGTGCAGGTACACGTTGCACATCAGCGGTGAAAGCACTCCGCCAACGCAAGTGCGAACTTGGGTCAGGCTCCGCGTCGTCGTCACTGTCCGTGCTGGCAGGGGCGGGTGCGGGTGTGTCGCCTCGGGTGGGGATGGAGTGGCGGATCACGATCTTGCTGGGGCCTACCAGGACTTCCTTCACGAGCAGGCGTACGACGCGCTGGCGGTCTTCGACGGTTGCGGTGGCCGCGGATGTGCGGAGGGCTGCCAGGAAGCCTTCCAGGTTCTCGGCGAGCTTGAGGTAGACCTCGCGGTCGGCGAGCTGGGCGTCGAGGGCCTGGGCCTGGTGGCGCAGGCTGGTCTCGCGGGCGCGCAGATCGGGCATCCGGGCGCGGAGCTCGTCGAGGGACAGGAGGTCTTCCTGGTAGGCCCCGATCAGCCGGGTGATCGCGCTGATGGTCTTGGCGAGGGCGCTGTCGAGGCGCTTGCGCTGGGCGGTGGCCGGGTCGGCGGTGCGGATCTGGGCCAGGCGCCCGGCGATCTCGGCGCGGATCAGGGCGGGGCTGGCGATCAGGTGGGTGATGTGGTCCCAGACGACCTGGTCGAGGTAGTCAGCGCGGACGGGCTTGCTGCCGCAGACCTTGCCGTGCTCGAACCGGTAGTTGTCGCTGCCGATGCACCGGTAGTAGAAGATCTTGTTGCCGGCGGTGGTCGTGGTGTGGCCGCGGTAGCAGGCATAGCCGCAGCCCGAGCAGGCGGCCAGGCCCTGGAGCAGGGACGGGGTCTTGCTGGCGCGGGAGGCGAACTTCTTGTTGCCGGCTAGGCGGCGCGCCACCCGCTCGAAGGTCTCCTCGTCAACCAGGGCCGGGACGTCGATCTCGAGCCAGTCGGCGCGGGGGCGGTCCACGGTGGTGTAGCCGGTGCCGGTCGCGCGTCCGGCCAGCCGGGCGACCCGGTTGCGGCCGGCCTGCTGGCTGAGGCGGCCGGTCTTGCCGAAGCAGGCCCGGCCGGCGTAGGCGGGGTTGCGGAGCATGCCCCAGATCGTGGAGCGGTCCCAGCGGGTCTTGCCGGTGCGGGTCGCCACGCCGGTGCTGCCCAGCCACCGGGCCAGCTCGGCGATGGCCACGCCCTCGTCGGCGTAGCGGCGGAACAGCCCGGCGACGATGGCGGCCTCGTGTGGCACGACCTCATACCGGGCGGCGGCGTGATCGCTCTTGCGCACGTACCGGTACCCGAACGGGGCTCCCGACAGCACGTTCACGCTGCCGGAGCGGGCCCGCTGGTTCTTGCCACGGCGGGTCCGTTCCATGATCTGCGCCCGCTCGTACTCGGCGATCATGCCCTGGAACTGGACCAGCAGCGCGTCCTCGGGAGTCTCACCCGAGGGAGCCTTGACGAACACCACCGACGTGCCCGCCCGGGCCAGCTCTTCCGTCAGCAGCGCCTGGTAGGCGTACTTGCGGGCCAGGCGGTCCGGGGAGTAGCACAGCACCACGTCCACCGGCACCTGGGCTACCAGGTCCCGCAGCGCGTCCAGGGCCGGGCGGACCAGCGACGCGCCCGAGTACCCGTCATCTTCGAACACCCACTCCGCGGGGACGTCAAGCCCCAGCTGCCCCGCGTGGTCGCGCAGCGCCTCGGTCTGGGAGACGATCGTCTCCTGCTCCTTCTGCCGGGCGCTGGAGACCCGCGCGTAGATCGCCGCGCTGGTCATCGCGGCACCGTCCTTCCTGGCCGCCGCGCACGGCGCAGGCCCTCCGGGAACCAGGATCTTGTAGGCCGCCGACAATTCCGCGGCCCCAAGGCGGTCGAACACGAACACCGCTTCGACCACCAGCTCGCTCACTTGCGGGGATGGTTTCTGCGGCCCCGCGCCAGAAACTCCTCCAGTGCCTGGGCCACCACGGCGGAGATCGACCTCCCCGACGCCCGGGCATGCTCACGCACCCGCCGGGCCAGGCTGGCCGGCACCTTGACCGTGAACACCGTCGCCGGCTCGGGAACCACGACTGCACCCGACCGGGCCGCGACCTCCACGTAGCGGCGGGCCTGGCGCTCCGAGCAGCTAAACCGCCCGGCCAGCACCCGGGCTGCCTCCGCCACCGGAACCCCGGCCGCGGCCAGCCCGGCAGCAGCATTGACACGCTCGGCATACTCCACGCCACCCACCCGGCCACCATGAGGCATGTCACCAACGTACTACCTGACATGTCATACACTCATTGGCGGCACGCCGCGGCCGCTCGCAGCGCCGGTAGCCCAGCGTCACCTCGAAGCAGAAGTTGCCACTTGCGTTGGAGGAGTGAGCACACCACCTTGCGGGGTCCCGGTCATGCTTCGCCGGGCCTGCCCGTCCTCCATCACCCCGGCACGCAGCATCACGCGCAGGAGCTTCAGGACGGCCTGGTCGCAGACGCGTTCCTGCACCGCCTGCATCAACTTCTCATGCGGGATCGCCGTGAAACAGCTGGCGATGTCCGTCTCGGCCACCCACCGGCGGCCCCGCCCGCACTCATCGATGAGCACCTGCAGGGCATCGTGCGCCGAGCGCTTCGGGCGGAACCCGAAGCTGGCTGGCAGGAAGTCCGCCTCGAAGACCGGCTCGAGCACGATCTTCGCTGCGGCCTGCACGATCCGGTCGCGGACCGGGGGAATCGACAACGGCCTGCGCTCCGCCGTACCCGGCTTCGGGATCATCACCCGCCGGGCCGGCAACGGCCGGTACTTCTTCTCCCCCAGTTCGCTGGCCAGCTCATCGAGCAGCCGGGCAACCCCGTACTCCTCCACGGCGGCCAGAGTGACCTTGTCAATGCCCGGCGCGCCGTTGTTGCTGCGCACCGCGGCCCACGCGCGCCACAGAACGTCCCTGCGGCGGATCTTGTCATACAGCGCGTGGAATCTCCGCCCGGGATCGGCCTTGGCCGCCCGGTACAGCGCATGCTGCAAAGCACGGACCGGATCAGCCGGGACACCCCGGACCGATCCCTTCGCGGCGGGACTAGCCGAAACGGCACTCACCGGGCCCCTCCAAGCAGGCATGCGCACCGACGAAGCAGCGGCCCTTCCCATCACCGCAGGTTGTGTTGTCCTGCGGCTCAACCGGTACTACGGCCGCCTCCGACGCCCACCCGGCCAGCGATCCACTTCCCGGGGTCACCGGTTATAGGACGCCACGCTCCGGCAGCAGAAATCCGCAGGCTGCCGGGCCGGGGAGGGCCTCCCCAGTTCCCGCCGCCACCCTCGATACGTTCCGCGCCCCATACGCCGGGGAGTCCCTCACGGCTGCAATCCAGGATCTGCACCGCTTCCATGGCCTTCGCCCCGATTCCGGGAGGCTCGGCACTCCCTCGTCCGCCCAGAAGGCGGCTGAGTAACGACGCCGCAGGCTTCGCGTCATGCTACGGACCGCATCGTCGCTCCCCCCGCAGGGGCTTTTGACGCTGGGCTCCGGCCCCGCCCGTTTCCAGGCGACACCGCCAGCCTGCTACCGGGCCTCCTGGCAGCTACCCGGACCGGACTCACACCGGCAGGCGACGACGAGCTTACGAACACGAAGAACCACCATGGCCTTACGTCACGGTGCTACCTCCCATTCTGCTGGGCGCACGAAAAAGGCTCACTGTCTGACGTGATCGGCCCGGTTGCAGACTAGGCACTCCTGCTTGACCGCGGTGAGCTGACCGCTACCAGCGAACCTGAGCATCATCAGCAAGCTGGACACGGCCTGTGCCGTGCCGGGTCAGCATCCCGGCGCATAACCGGGTGATCGGTAGACCAGGCAACAACGAGGAACTCAGATGCGACTGCACACCGATTCGGCGACCTGTACTCCCAGCGGCGTTGAGCCAACCCTCTCGGCGCTGCGCGTGCCCAGACAGCGAGCCGTCCCTCTATCCGGCACCAGGCTTAACCCGGGACCTGTTCCCAAAGCAGGAACCGCTTCACCCGCTGATCAGCAAAGCACCTGGTCACGAGAACCTGCTCCATCTGGCGTTGCCACTCAAATGCCACTCGCCGGGAAGAGGTACTCGGTTCCATATTCGGAAAAGCGCTCATGACCTGGAGCCCCCTTACGGAATCGAACCGTAGACCTTCTCCTTACCATGGAGACGCTCTGCCGACTGAGCTAAGGGGGCGAGTCTTCAATTGTCTGACCTGGGGTTTCGCGCCTCGCGGCGGTCAACTCAAGTCGTGCACAGCGGTCACACATGTTGATCCGACTCAGCGCCCGAGACCACGTCACCCGCCCCGGGCGCTAGAGAGCTTACCGCACCCCTGCGGTCGTGACGTCTCCCCCTGGAGGCGTCGAGCCTCTCCTCGCGCACGATCACCTGCACCGACGATGGGCCCGCCGCCGACGAGGCAGTCGTCAACCTTTTGGCGCGCAGATGGCTTCTGGGTCGGGACGGACACGAGCCGTCCAACGGCTATCCGGGACGCAGCTGATGCCTGCGAGCTGAGGTCGGTTCCGGCTGGCCGTACCGTGCCTGCCGACACGACCACGCAGCAATCTGCCGTCACCCAAAGGCGGATGGCTTCCTGATCGCGGTGGGCCGCCGAGTACTCAACGGCACGCTTGGCAGCAGCCGCAGGTCAGCGACGCCCAAATCGGCCACCTCCAGCGACTGGGACACCGGCGAGGGAGGTGACCCTGCCCGGCTGGGCCGCCGGTCCTCGGCCGGTCACCAACGGTCGTCCTCGTTATCGGACGCTGCGACCGGCGTCTCCCGCATGGAACGCTGCGCGTTAAGCCGGCCGCGAGCGCGTCGCCGCAGCCTGAGCACGATGCGCAGCGCGAGAAGGGCCACTGCGATCACGATCGTGAGCGGGAGACCGATGGCGTTGTGGAACAAAAACGGAATCAGGAACACGGCGCGTTCATCCTTCCGGTACGGGGCTGTGCGGCCGAGATCGGCCACCTAGTTTGACCAGTGGTGGAACCGCGGAGGGTCATGGTGGGGCACCGCCCTGCACCCTCGCGTGTGCCGAGACGGCGAACCCGACAGCGGGCCGGCTGTCCGCGGCTATGCACCTAGCGGTCCACCCTGGTCCGGGTTGGGACCTGAACTATGACTATACTCAAAGGTATATACTATAGAGTAGACACATTAGAGTACTAACGCAAGCGGCGGTGACGCGGATGAGTGAAAGCACACCGGTAAGCGAGGGTCCACCGGCCCGGCCGGTGGGACGCCGACTGCTGCGCAAAGACGAGCGCCGCGCCCAGCTAATGCGCGCCGCAGCGCACGCGTTCCTGGAGGGAGGGTTCGCGACGACCAGCCTCGATGATGTCGCCGCCCAGGCCGGGGTAACCAAGATGATCATCTACCGGCACTTCGACTCCAAACGCGATCTCTACCACGCGGTGCTCCTGGACACGCGCCAGCGGATACGCGCCCGCATCGGCGCTGTGGAGCAGTTCGGCCCCCATACCGTGCACGATCTCGCGCTGGCCGCACGCGAAGATCCCGACGGGTTCCGGCTGCTGTACCGGCACGCCCGGCGCGAGCCAGAATTCGCCGGCTACGTCGACGAGCTCAGCGTCACCGCCAGCCGTACCGCCGACAAATGGCTGCGCGAGCGTATTCCCGACCCGGCGCGCCGGGCATGGATCGCCAGCCTGCTCCCGGCCATCGTCACCGACGCCATCCTTACCTGGCTGGACACCGCGCAGCCCGTCGGGCCCGACGAGCTCGCCCGCACCATCCGCGCCACCATGCGCGCGCTCACCGCTACAGACGCCGCGCCGGAAACGAGCCGGGCTGACATCAGGGATATGGGAGCAGACGGTGACTGACGCAGCGTTCCACGAATTCTTCCTCGCCGGGGCCGGCGTCGCGGGGGCTTTGATCGGCCTGCTGTTCGTGGCGATCTCGGTGACGCCCGCGGCGGCCAGCGGCAAGGCCGGGCATGGCCTTCAGCAGATAAGGGCGGCCGCGGCCATGGCAATGTTCCTCGACGCGCTGGTGGTCTCGCTGCTGGCGTTGATCCCGGGCGGACAGTATCTCGGCAACGGCTCGACCGTGCTCGCCATCGTGGGGCTCACCTCTACCGCCGCGCTCGTCATCACCGTCGCACGGACCCCTGACCCCTCCCGAACGACCTGGCAATACGGCCGGATGATGATGCTGTTTGCTGCCGTCCTGGTGGTGTACGGGCTCCAGCTAGCGAGCGCGTTGCGCATGAACGCGGCCACCGCCGAAACCGGGCAAGTAAAGAACCAGGCCGTACTGGTGATCATCATGTTCCTGATGGGCATCACCCGGGCCTGGGAGATCGTGGGCGCGACGAAACCGCGCGTGCTCGGTGTCCTGGCCCATGACCTCGGCCCCACCAACCCAGCAAGTGACCTGGAAAAGCGATAACAGCGGTTGGCTCACGTCGCGGGCGACGCCAATTGCGCTGAATCGAGGGTGGGAGTCGTCGCCAGGAAATTTCCAGCACCCAACAGGCCGATGATTTACAGCGTCTTATTGTGCGCACAGCGTTCGGCTGTCACCTGTGCTCACGCAGGTCAGCACAGCGATTCGAACGGGATACTTACCATGGAGACGCTCTGCCGACTGAGCTAAGGGGCAAACTTTCAATTGTCTGACCTGGGGTTTTGCGCCTCTGGGCGGTCAACTCAGGCCGCGCACACCGGTCGTACCGCGTCTAACCTGGCTTCATGGCCAAGCCCAAGTTATCCGCTCCAAGCGTTGGAGAGCTTACCGCACTGCTGGAGTCCTGGCGTCTCCACCTCCAGGCGTGCAACCTGTCCCAGTGAACCATCTGGTGACTACACCGACCACGGTACGTTCTGGCAGCCTTCTCTGAACTAACTTGCCCTACCCACTCCCTAGCTGAACGGTTGCCTCGACTAGGTCGAGGTAGGAGGCGACCGCATCGCCGAGCGAGTCCCAGGACGGGGATGAGAGGTCTTTCGCGATGCCGCGCAGGGCGCGGATCTGGGCGGCCGGGCTATGGTCGTTGAAGTCACGCCGCTGCCCCAGGAAGCGGATCATCTCACAGGCGTGCGGTGACCGGCGGCCGACGTACTTGCCAGCGATGGGGACGTAGCCGAGGTGTAATCTGGCGGACCTCGTCCACGGTCTTGGCCGTTGCGGGCTGGCGGGGGCCGCAGGCGTTGAACTTACCGAATGAAAGCGTCCCCGTCTTGACTGGCCGGCGCTCGAAGACGTGGCTGTCCGTCGGCCACGGCGTCCGGTCAACAGGGTGCACATGCAGGTCGACCCAGAGCGGCAGCCCTGACCGATATGGGTTGTTCCCGTGACGTAGCGCCTGCGGGCGAGTTGTGGCGGCCGTCCGAGAGCAGGTCGGCCCGCGCCCAGGGGCTGGCTGCTGGCTCGTTCATGAACTGCCTGATGAACTGGTCGCCCGCGAGGATGAACAGGTCAATATCGCTCCAGTTATCCTCCTCGCCGCGGCCCAGCGAACCGACCAGGGCCACACCGGCGGCCGCCAGGTCAGCTTCCAGCAGCCCGAGCACTTGGTCGAGGAAGCGGTCACGGAGCCTGGCCAGCAGCGCCGGCCCCTCCGGAGTCCCGGCAGAGCGGGCGGGGTGGGCATTCACGGACATAGCTCCTTCAGTTAGCCGTTCCCGAGTCCCTTGCTGCCGCGGGCCAGCGCGGGCTGCATGTGCTTCGAGGCGCTCGATGCTCCAGGTGCTGAATTCGTCGTTCGGCTGGGATTTAGAGCCCTACCCGGTATTGTCACGCCGGCCTGGCGCGTCGGCGGTATGCGGCGATGGCGGCGGCGAGAACCGCTCCGGTAATCAGCCCAACGGTCAGCGCGACTGTCTCTTCGGTCGCGTCCCTGATGTCGTTGAACCCCTGGACGCGAGAATTGCCTGCCAGCAGGGTGAGCCCGCGGAGCGCGACCGCGCCCACGGTGAGGGCGAAGAACCCGGCCAGGATCGTCACGCCGCGCGGCGGGAGATTGCGGAACTGTTCAAGTACTCCGGCGGCGAACGCCAGGACCGCGGCCGCGATGAACGCCGCGCCGGTCGCTCCGATCTCCCCCTCCTGCGGCACGACGAGGGAGTGCGCAAGCACGAGTTCCTGAACCCCCCAGGCGAGGTAGACCAGCAGCAGCATCCACGGCACGTCCCGCATCCTCGCGTTGAATGCCAGGGCAACGCCGATGGTGAACGGGATCCAGGCCACCGCGATCAGCCAGTCCGGCAGCTTCATCGTCCGCCGTCTCCCACGGGCCGTTCCGCAAGTCCACCGAAGGGCATCGGGCTACGGGATCTGCTTTCGATCATGGTTCCACCCCCGCTAGGCGACATGACCCCTTCACCTGGAACCCGCGTGCCATCCTCGCTGACCGCCTGGTCCATGTCCACCAGCCGCCAGGCGGTGACCTACGCGGCGGGCCTGCGTGCTGCTTGAGGGGATGCCCGGATCGCTAGCTTGCTTGCAAGAGGATTGCGAGAAGCGTGGGTGCCGACATCGGGGGGACGAAGTGCAGTTGATCGAAGATGCTGGGGTACCTGATAACCGGCGAGGTGGCCCGGCCGGTGCTGCTCCATCCGCTGCAGGTGCCGTTGTGGATCGATCTGGCCGCCGTGGTGGTCGGGGCTCTGGCCGGTGCGGGCGTCGCGGTCCGGGAGCGGTTTGACATCGTCGGTGTGCTGCTGCTCGCCGTCGTGATGGGCCTGGGCGGCGGGATCCCGCGACTTGCTGCTCGGGTTGCGGCCAGTTGCCGTCACCAGCCGCTACTACCTGCCCACGGTCGCCGTCGCCGCGCTGGCCGGGTTCTTGTTCACCAGCCTGATGCGGCGATTCGGGACAACGATCGTCGTCCTTGACGCCCTGTCGGTGGCCTGTTCACGATCGTTGGCGTGGAAAAGGCCCTGCTCTACGATTTGCCCTACATTTCGGCGATCTTCATTGGTGTCGCGGCCGCCGTCGGCGGCGGCCTGCTCGTCAACCTGATCTCCGGGCGTCCCGTCGGGGTCGTGCACCGCGGGCCCTGGAACGCCACCGCTGCCCTGGTAGGTGGCAGCGTGTACGCAGCTGCCGCCGCCCGCGGCGCGCCCACCGGGGTCAGCCAGGCCGCCACGTTCATCGTGGTCGTCGCGATGCGCCTGGCCTCGCTGCGCTGGGGCCTGCAGACCCCGCTGCCTACCGACCTGGGCCAGAAACTCACTCCCAGACGTCACCAAGGCGATCAACAGGCTTCCCAGGACAGTACCGAAGACAAGCCGCAATGACGGCATCACAGCCGAACTCGACGCTCAGCCAGGTGTTGCGACAGCGCGGAACGCGGCCAGGACCACCGGCCAGGCAGCCGACAACGGGTCGATGACCTCGAAGTGACCGCCCCCAGCCAGCACATCTAGCTGCACGCAATGACCAGCGGCCCGGTCCAGGGCGGTGAACGACTGGCTCATCGTGAACGGCACCCGGTCGTCGGCCGTGCCGTGCACGATCCGCACCGGCACGCCGAGCGGAATCAGCTGCGCCGGGTCGGTCGCCGCGTAACGGGCCGGCTGCTCCGCCGGGCCGCCGCCGAGCAAGTCACCCACCGCGTCATGATCGAGCCCGGCTTGGTAGCACGCAGCCAGGTCGCTGATCGGCGCCAGTGCAACCACCCCCGCCACCGCAGCACCGGAGCCACTGCCAGCACCGGAAGCACCACCCGCACCGGAAGTACCGCCAGCACCAGGATCCAGGTGCCATGGACTGTCCGGGCCGAGCCGGTGCCGGCCCGCCGACCACAACGCCAGGTGACCGCCGGCCGAGTGCCCGGCCAGCACGACCCCGCCGACCTCCGTGCTGCCGGGCAACACTGCCTGCACTAGCCCGGGCAGCCGGTCGACGGCCAGCGCGACGTCGTCGAATGTGCCCGGCCAGCCGCCGCCCGGCTGCCCGGTCCGGCGGAACTCCGGCGTACAGACGGCGAAACTTTCAGCCGCCAGCGCGGACGCTAGCGGCCCGAGGTGCGTGCGCTCGTAAGCCGCCCGCCAGAACCCGCCGTGCAGCAACAGGATCAGCACCGGCGCCCGGCCAGCGGCGTCCATCCCGAGGCCGGGCGGCAGCCGCAGGTCGGCAACCTGGTCCGGGCCCGGCCCGTAGCGGAGCAGGTGATCCGGCGGCGGGGCGGGCCGGGTCAGCACCTCGCGTGGATCCGCCGAGGACATACCTTTCTTCCTCCCCGATGACCAAAAGGGGGAACCTGTTTACCATCTGTCTCGTCAAACGTAGGTGTCGAACGCCAGCGGCAGGGAATGGTGTTCGCGCGGGCGATGCGAGCGGACGACGACGAGCGAGGTCTCGACGACGATGACCATGGCTATGAGAGCAGAGCCATGAAATCAGCCCGATCTGCAACGACAGCGCTAGGCGCGGTGGCCAGCGCGGCCGTGGTGTCCTCCGGCATTGCCAGCGGGCTGCTCGGCGCGGCCAGCCCGGCCGAGGCCGCGGTCACCGCCGCCGCCTCCAACGTGTGCGGCTCGCCGCCGGCCGCGGCCAGCGCGGCGCGTGTGCTGCCAGCCGGGCAGGCCACGGTGACCCTGGACGCCGCGTTCCAGGCGGCCAGCACCCCCAAGGCCAGCGCCAGCCCCAAGTCCACGCCGAATATCACCACCAGTGCCTCCGCGAGCGCCAAGGCGACCACGAGCGCGTCGGCCACCCCGACCCCCACCAAATCCGCCTCGGCCAGCCCCAGCACGAGCTCGGACCCCACGCCGACCCCGTCGCCCACGTCTGGCTCCGGATCGGCCACCCCGACCCCGACGCCTACGCCAACGCCCACGTCAACCAAGGCGGCGGTCCAACTCTGCCTGGAAGTGCAGCCGATCACCGCCAAGTCGAGCTTGCACCCGGGCGATTCGGCCAGCTACGCGATCTGGGTCTGGCCGACCGGCGGCGCGGCCAGCGGGATCAGCGTGACGATCAGCGGCAAGGTGGCCAGCGGCTCAGCCACGCCCACGTTCACCGTGTGCCCGTCCGCGAGCGGGCGGACCTGCACGGTGGGCGGCGTCAGCAAGGGCAGCTCGGATGAGCTGCAGGCCAAGGTGAAGGTGCCGTCCGGCACCGCGGCGGGCAAGCAGGCAACGCTGTCCGCCACCGCCAAGTCCAGCGACGCCACCGCACCCGCGCCTGCGTCGGGCGCGGTGACCATCACCGCCAAGCCGTCCGCGTCGTCCTCGCCGACCCCGACGCCCACTCCGTCCACCGTCACCACCCCGACGGGCGTCGGCGCCACCCTCCCGGCCGGGATCCTGCCCACCGTGCCGGGCAGCACCGATTCACAGGGCACGCTGCCGGAACTGCCCAACCCGGAAAGCTCGCCGGGCGGCCTGTTCCCCACCGTCTCTCCCGGGGCCAGCTCGAGCCCGGGCCCGTACTCCGCTACTTTGCCGAACGCCCGCGACGTTCAAGTCGCCGACGCCGCTGCGACGTTCCCGTTCAGCACCCGGCTGTTGGGCAGTGAGATCGTCGGGCTCGCGGTGCTGGCCGCGGCGATCGCCATCGCTATCGTGCGGTTCTCGCTGCGCGGGCCCAAACCGCAGCACGGCAAGGACCCGGGTAGCTAACTACTTAGCGACCCGCTCCACCATCGGCCGCATTACCCGCATCTCCGCGGCGAGCTTGGTGGCGTTCATGGTGAGCGACGCCACCACGCCGAACGTGTCGTTGTCCGCCCAGGTGCACAGGGCGACGCTGCCCGGCACGCTGGCCTGGGCGTTGACGCACGCGGCCGACCCGCCGAGGGTGCCCGGGCTGGTCACGAACGCGCCCTTGGACTGCTGCGTGAAGCTGGAGATGAAGTCGCTGGCCGATACCCCGGACAGGTTCCCGCCGACGAACAGGATCATCTGCGGTGACAAGCCCGCGCTGTCCTCGTAGACGCCGGACACCACGTGGCTGGCCTGGCCCGCGCTCTTGGCGATCACCTGGCGCTGCAGCGCCGCCAGGTTGCCCTGCTTCTCCAGTTGCGGGCGGCGGACGTAGGCGCCCAGCCGGTCCGGGGCGACCAGGACGTGCGCCGGGCCGTTGCCACCGAACACGCCAAGCACGTCCGCGGCCCCGGCCGCGACCACCACCGCGGCCACTCCGGCCGCCGCCACCATGATCATCCGGCGGGACCGGCGCTGGCCGGACCGGCGGCCCGCCCGCGCAGGCTCGGCCGGCCGGGCCTGAGCTGGGTCGGCTGGCCGGGCGGCCCGCTCGGCCGTCCGTCCCCGGCCGGTTCGCGCCGGGCCCGCGTCCCGGCCGCCGCGGCTGCGCCTCGGCCGCACTGGCTGAACGCCGTTTCCGGCCCCGGCCGTCAGTGTCCGGCGCCGCGGTAGGCCGGCCTGCGGTAGGCCGGTCCACGGGAACCCGGCGCGGGCCGGTTTCGACGGCAGGCTCCGGCCCGGTGCCGGCCCAGAAGCTGGCTGGCTCATCGACCGCTATCTGCGGTCCGGTACCTGGCTGGTAGGTGCGGATGCCCCCCAGCGGCCCGGTACCCGGCGATGTGCCGGGGCCCGGCTGCATCTCCACCGTTGTCTTGTAGCGGAGCCGCGGGCCGTCGTGGGTTGGCGCCGCGGCGCCAGGTGCGGCTGGGCGGCGCCGGGAGCCAACCGGTTCGCCTGCCCACGGCGCGGCCGCCCGCTCCGGAACGGCACCGTCCGGAGCGGGGTCGGGCGTGGCGCGGTGCCGTCGGCCGCGCAGTCTTTGGTTGCTATCCCTGGGGTCGTCGCGCGGTCCGCTGCGACCAAGGTCGGCCGGCGGCACCATCCGCCCCGGACCGTCCGGCGCCGCGGGCCGGCCGAGGTCGCCCCGCCGTCCGGTGAGCGGACCGGTGTGAGCGGCCGGATCCGGCTCGCCGTACGGCAGCCGCGGTCCGGCGACTGAGCCCGCGCCGCCTGGCTGGGCGCGGGGATCGCGCGATACCGGCGGCGCACCGTCCTGGCCACGGCTGCGCCGGGGCGGAAGAGTCCGTTCCGCGTCCGCCGGCCCAGCCGGCTTGGCGGAGCCGTTGACGGGAAGTCCGCCGTCGCCCGTATGCTCGCCCGGCCCGGCAGACCGATCCCGGTCGCGCGGTCCCGCATCGTCGTCCCGGCCGCGCCGGCCTGCCCGGCCACGGCCGCGCGCTGGCTTCGGGTCAGCGTCCCTGTCAACCGGTTCGCTGGCCCGGACCGCCTCCTCGCCACGGCTGCGCCGGCCCGCCCGGCCATGGCCACGCGCTGGCTCCGGGTCAGCGTCCCGGGGATCCGGGTCGCCGTCCCAGAACGCCTCTTCGCTACGGCTGCGCCGGCCGAACAACCCGCGCCGGCGGCCGCGGCCCGCGCCGGCCGACTCGGGAAACTCCTCGAACACGCGGTCCAGGCGGTCGAGGTCGGGCATCAGGCCGCCGCTGCGCTGCGGCGCCTCGCCGCGGCCCGGCGGCTGGCCGGCTTCGCCCCGGTCCGCACCTGGCCGGTCCGCGTCCCGCCGGTCAGCACGGTCCCGGTCAGCACGGTCCCGGTCGGCACCCCGCCGTCCGGGACGGCCCCGCCTGCCGTGGCCGCGTTCTTCTGGTTCGGGCTCGATGGTGCCGGGGATGACCCGGCCCCGGCCGGGCCGCCCCTGGCCATCCGGATCCGCGGGCTCCCCGGCCGGGCCGGCCGGGCTAGCTACGAACGCGCGTCCCGAAGGCTGTGCCGCCGCGGCACTCCACCGCGTGCCGTCCCGGCCCGCCGGCCCCGGCCCCGGCGCGGCGTGCCCACGCCCGGCATCCCGGCCCGCCATCCCGGGCGGCATGGCCCCACGGCCGGACGGATCCCGTCCGGCTGGCCCCGGCGCGGCCGGACCGCGCCCGGACGCATCCCAGCCACCGGCGTCGGCCGACCGGGAACCGCGAGTTGGCGCGGCCGGTCCGGCGGACGCGGACCCACGCCGCGCCGTATCCCAGCCGCCCGGCCCGGGCGCGGCCGACCCGCGCCGCGAGTCCGCAGGACCTGGCGGGCCTGGAACCCGGACTGGCCCGGACACACCGCTGCCACCGTGGTCGGGCTGGCCCGGGACCCGCACCGGACCGGATGCACCGCCACCACCTGGACCCGCCGGGCGGCCCGGGCCCGGGTCAGTGCCCGGGTACCCTCGCCCGGTTGCGCGGCCGGGGCCGGGACCCGCCGGGCGGCCCGCGCCCACATCCGGGTACCCCCGGCCCGTCATGCCATTGGCGCCAGGACCGGCCGGTCCCGCATCCGGGTACCCCAGGCCACCCGTGCCGCCGGACCCCCGACCGCCTGGACGGCCTGGACCAGCCGGGCGGGCCGGGCCTGGGTCTGGGTACCCGCGGCTGGGCCGGTGCCCGCCACCCGGCCCGGCCGGTGCGCCCCGCAAGTCAGCAGGCGGCTCGGGCCGAGCACGGTGGCCCTGGCGTTCGGTATATAGGTCTCGATCGGGGGGAGCGTCGGGCGGCTTGCGCCGGGTGCCCGCCCGGTGCGGGCGGTCGTCTTCGGGCGGGGCCCAGGCGTAGCCGCGGGCCAGCTCGTCGCGCTCGGGGCTGGACGGCCAGCCGGTGGGAGCGTCGGTGGTGGGCTGGTAGCCGCGGGCCTGGCGGGCCGCCATCCGGCTGCCCGGCCTGCGCTGGTCCGGGGGCGCGGCGGGGGCGGCTAGATACTGCTCGGCGTCAGCAGGCGGTGGGTCATCGGGGTATCCAGCACCGGAGCCGGGGTAAGCACGCGACCGCCGCGGATATCGCGGCTCGCGCGAGCTTCCGTCGCTCATGGTCCCCCAACCTGGTGCTGGCGCGATCTTGTCAGACCGGAAGTCACCCCATCATGGGGCATGGACGCGGCGCCCACCACCGGATCCGACGTGCTCATCTGGGCTGGCCACCGCCGCATGCCCCGGCCGCGCGGCCCGATCCGGGCGGAGCCGCTGCGCAACCGCACCGCACGAGCCGGGCGGCGCAGGCCCCAGCCGCCGCGGCTGAGCAAGCAATCCAGCGGCCCGTACCGCTGAAACTTTCACCGTTTTCGTAACACTGGGCACTCTTCGAAGCACCGAGAGTGGCGAGCGCCCAGGCGACCGTTGATGATCAGACGTCTGGTGTCGCCAGAGCAGCACCAGACGTTTGATCACGAGACAGAGACCTGGCCAGGCGCGTGCGGGCCCGTTAGTAAGAGGTAAAGAGCCACGGCTCGCCCCTTGACTGGCTCCGGGGCAGCACGGACGATGTCAGTATCCTGACGACGGTATACAATGTTAGGAAGTGGCCACGTGTATCACGAGCTCACGGTCTGGTCCCGCGGCATCATCATGGACAAGGAGGCTCGTGACGTCTCCTCGTGCATTGCCGCCGCGGCCCGCGCGCAAGGACTGTACGCCGACAACGTCAGCGACTACGTGGACGACCCGGACCGGACCAACTGCCTGGTCCGCCGGTACGCGAGGTTCGGCGACTCGCCCATCGTGGACCGGTTCGTGTACGAGAACCCCCGCCCGGACTGGGTCGTGCTCGTCGAAGAGACGATCATCAAGGCGGTCAACTTCCTCCGCGGCACGCCCGACGGCCAGGGCGTGCTCGTGGTCAACTCCGCCCGCGACCCCGATTACCTGCTGAAGTTCCTGCCCGACTCGATGCGCGCCAAGCTGGCCAAGCTGGTCGTGGTGGACGCGGTCGGCCTGGCCGACCAGCGCGGCAGCAGCCCGTGGATGTTCGTCCGGGACCTGGGTGAACTGGCCTACGACCGGATGTCCACCGAAGGCGCCGAGGAACGGCTGGCCATCGGCATGGGCATCGCGGCACCGCTGATCGGGGCGCTGGTCGCGGCCACCGGCGAGCTTCCCACCGACAGCGTGGCCGAGCAGGTCGCCGACCGGGACGCGATGTTCCGCGGCGTCGAGAAGCACCAGGTCATCGAATTCAGCCCGGTCCAGGCGACCACTCCGCTGACCACCCCCTGAGCACCCCGGACCGCCAACCGACCCGCGCCCGCGCCCGAGCGAGGAGGCTCCATGTCCGTACGCGGCACCCGGATCCCGCCGCACCTGCAACTGCCGATCGCCGGCGTGACGCCGCCGCCCACCGAGAAGGACGGGCAGCGGCTGTTCCCGACCGGCAACTTCCGCTTCTTCCGGCCGGTCTACAAGGACAAGATGCCGCCGTGCAACAACGCCTGCCCGACCGGCGAGCAGATCCAGAAATACCTCGACTACGTCAAGCACGAGCGCTACCTCGACGGCTACCTGACGATCATGGAAGACAACCCGATGCCGTCGGTGACCGGCCGGGTCTGCTACCACCCGTGCGAGACGGCCTGTAACCGGGCCGAGCACGACGAGCCGATCGGCATCCGCAGCGTGGAGCGGTTCCTCGGTGACTACGGGCTGAACCTGCCCGAGGAGCCGGTCAAGGAGATGCTGCCCGAACTGAACGGCACCACGGTCGCGATCGTCGGGTCCGGCCCGGCCGGCCTGGCCGCGGCCTATCACCTGCGCCGCCGTGGCTACTCAAGCGTGATCTTCGAGGCGCTGGACAAGCCGGGCGGCATGCTCCGGGCCGGGATCCCGCACTGGCACCTGCCCGAGGAGATCCTGGACGCGGAGATCGCCAAGCTGCTCAGCCTGGGCGGCATCGAAATCCGCACTGGGGTCCGCGCGGGCCAGGACATCTCCTGGGACGAGCTGCGCAACTACCCGGCCGCGTTCCTCGCCCTGGGCCAGGACGTGGGCCGCCGGCTGCCGGTCGAGGGCGTCGAGTCCCGCGGGGTCACCGGTGGCCTCGAGTTCCTCCGCGAGGTGGGCCTGGGCCGCCCGGTGCAGACTGGCCGCGAGGTGCTGGTCATCGGCGGCGGCAACACCGCCTCGGACACGGCCCGGTCGGCGGTCCGGCTGGGTGGCGGCGCGGCCACCATCGTCTCCCTGGAGTCCGAAGACGAACTGGCGATCGTGGCCGAGGACCTGGTGCAGGCCCGCGAGGAGGGCGTGCTGTTCGAGCCGAACACCTCGCTGGTCCGGGTGCTGGCCGAGAACGGGCACGTGACCGGGGCGGTGCTGAGCGACGCCCGGCTGGCCAAGGACGACAGCGGCGCGGTGCGGCCAGAACTCATCCCGGGCACCGAGCGCGAGGTCATCTGCGACACGGTCTTCATCGCGATCGGCCAGGTGCAGCAGCTGGACTGGCTGCCGGAGCACCTGGCCGACACCAGCGGCGTGATCGTCGCGGACGAGCACGGCCGGGTCGAGGGCAACGTGTTCGTCGGCGGCGACGTGCTGCGCGGCCCGTCGATGGTGGTGGACGCGCTGGGCGACGGCAAGCGGGCGGCCCGGGACATCGACCGGCTGCTGACCAACCAGGCCCTGGCCGACGACCCGGAGCCGACGATCATGCCGTACGAGGGCCTCAACTCGGCCTACTTCCGGCACGCGCCGCGCACCCTGGTACCGCACTCCCCCGCCGCCGAGCGGCGGCGCAGCCAGACGGTCGAGGTGACGCTGGCCTACAGCCAGGAGCAGGCGGTGGCCGAGGCCGACCGGTGCATGAGCTGCGGCGTGTGCAACGGCTGCGACAACTGCTACCTCGTCTGCCCGGACGTCAGCGTGCTGCGCGACGCGCGGGAGAACGGGCACTACTCGATCCGCACCACCTACTGCAAGGGCTGCCTGGTCTGCGTGCAGGAATGCCCGACCGGCTGCCTGGAGAAGGTGCCGGAGATGGACTTCGACGACCCGGCCGAGGTGACCCGGATGGAGACCGCGTTCGCCCCGTACGACGGCGCGCACGCCGAGCAGTCCGCGTTCACCAAGCAGCTCATCGAGGAAACCATCGCCGAATACGACGCGGCGCATCGGCGCGCGCCCGGCAACGGATCCGCCAACGGCCAAACCACTTCTCTGCCTAACGCCAATGCCGGGGAGACGTCATGACCACGGTTCATGTCGAAGGTGGCTGGAGTCAGGAGCCGGCCTACGGGCCTGGTCTGCGTACCCCCGCCGGTGAGCAGCGGCTGGCTGAGCTGGCCGGCACCGGAAGCGGCTGAACGGCTGCGCGGCCGCCGCGTACGCGGCGCTGTACGCCAACGTCAACGTCATTACCGCCTACCCGATCCGGCCGTACACCGCGATCATGATGAACCTGGCCCAGTTCATCGCGGACGGCATCCTCGACGCCGAGTACATCACGGCGGACGGCGAGCACGCGCAGCTGTCGGCCGCGTTCGGCGCCGGGTCGTGCGGGGCGCGCGCCTACACCGGGTCCTCCGGCGTGGGCGTCACCTACGCCTACGAGATGTACTCGATCATCTCCGGGGCCCGGATCCCGATCCAGATGACGATCGCCGACCGCACCCTGGACCCGCCGGGCGACTTCGGCTCGGAGCACACCGACGCGCTGTGCACCCGGGACATGGGCTGGCTGATGGGCTGGGCGGCCACCCCGCAGGAGGTGTTCGACAAGACCCTGATCGCGTACGCCATCGGCGAGGACCCCCGGGTACTGCTGCCGCAGATGGTGGTGCAGGACGGCTACTTCGTGTCGCACATCTCCGGTGAGGTGGAGATGCCCTCGGCCGAGCAGGTGGACACGTACCTGCCGCCCTACAAGCTGCCGTTCCCGCTCGACCCGCGGCACCCGGTGTCGCACGGCCCGCAGATCCACCCGTCCCAGGGGCCGCCGCTGCAGCTGGAGCGGGCCCGGGCCATGGAGGACGCGATCCCGATCATCCGGCAGAAGACCGACGAGTTCGGCCGGATGTTCGGCCGCCAGTACCCGCACTTCGTCGAGGAGTACCGGCTGGACGACGCGGAGATCGCGCTGGTCATCTCCGGCGGGCACGCGGTCACCTGCCGGGCGGCCATCAACCGGCTGCGCGAGCAGGGCATCAAGATCGGCATGGCCCGGCTGCTGTGGATCCGGCCGTTCCCCAGTGACGACCTGCGGCACGCGCTGCGCGGGGTCAAGGCGGTCGGGGTGGTGGAGACCAACCTCGGCCTCGGCGGCCCCAGCTACGGCGGGATCCTCGCCCCGGACGTGTCCGGGGCGCTGTACCAGGCCGCGCACCGGCCGCTGCTGACCTCGTTCATGGCCGGGCTCGGCGGCGAGACCGTACCCACCGCCGAGTTCGAGTGGATGGCCGGCAAGCTGACCCAGGCGGTGGCCCAGGGCCAGGTCGAGAAGGCCGCGCACTGGGTCGGGTTCGAGGACTAAGAGGACTAAGGAGCGCACTGATGGCGCACGAAGTGATCCGCCAGTCCCTCCCGTTGTTCGACGAGGAGGGCCGGGCCGCCGCGCTGGACGACGAGACGGGCCGGGACCGGCACTACCTGCCGGACATGCCGGCCGAGGATCCGTACCAGGCCGGGCACCGGACCTGTGCGGGCTGCGGGCCGGCCATCGAGTACCGCTGGGTGCTCAAGGCGGCCGGCCAGGACACCGTGCTGGCCGGGCCGACCGGCTGCATGTACGTGGCCAACTCGACCTACCTGTGCACGCCGTACACGGTGCCGTGGGCGCACACCCCGATCGCCAGCGGCGGCTCGTTCACCTCGGGCATGGCCGCCGGCTACGAGGCGATGATCCGCAAGGGCCGGCACCCGGGCCCGTACCCGAACATCATCGTGATGGCGGGCGACGGCAGCGCGGCCGACATCGGGCTCGGCTCGATCTCCGGCGCGCTGTACCGCAACCACGACGCACTGTTTATCTGTTACGACAACGAGTGCTACGCGAACACCGGCATCCAGGTGTCGCCGACCACACCGTACGCGGGGCTGACCACGTTCACCCCGTTCGGCAAGGCGAACCCGGCGGGCAAGCAACTGCCGCCGAAGAACCTGGCCCGGATGATGGCCGAGGGGCACCCGCACTGCTACGTGGCCACCACCACGGTCGGCTACCCGGTGGACCTGATGAACAAGACCCGCAAGGGGCTGAACCACCAGGGCGCCGCGTTCATGCACTGCTTCACGCCGTGCCAGAAGGGCTGGGTGTACCAGACCTCGATGACCGTCGAGCTGGGTCGCCGGGTGGTGGAGGCCGGGCTGTTCCCGGTCTGGGAGTACGACCCGGCCGAGCGGACGTACCACTACTTCCACCCGCCGGTGCAGCGCCCGGTGACCGACTACCTGGCCATGCAGGGCCGGTTCGGGCACATGCTGCCCGAGCACGTCGCGGCCCTGCAGCGGGCGGCCAACCTGAACTGGCAGGACATCGGCATGGACGTGCCCGCCGAGTTGCGCGAGGGCGAGGACCCGGCGCGGCATGCCCGGCTGAAGGACGAGAGCTACTCGATGCCCCTGAACCGCGGAGTCGGCGCGTAGGGATCGCTATGGCAGAACACTGGCAGATCTGCTTCGACCACGGCCACCAGCAGCGCTACCTGCCGGACCGGCAGGCCGTGCTGCGCTACGTGCTGGCCATCGGGCCGCGCTCGGCGAGCACCCGGTTCGAGGTGTTCGCCGAGACGGCGCCGGTCCGGCTGGCCGATGGCACGCCGGGCGGGCGCAGCTACTCATTGGTGGAGGTCATCGACCTGTCGGTGGCCGGCGAGCGGGACCGGCTGACCGCCGAGCTGGCCGCGCTGGCCAGCTCCGGAGACTCGTCATGACCGGGCCCAACGGCCAGGTCACGCCGGGGCCGGGGGCACGGATCATCCCGCTGATGCCCGGGGTGTCCCGGGCATCAGGGGCCCGCCGCGTGGAACTGCGGGCCGCCGTGCTCCAGGTGGTCAGTCACCTGGTGCTGGCCGCCGTGCCCGCGGACCAGCGCTCGCCCCTGTTCGACCAGGCGGCCGAACTGCTCGACGAGGCCGGCTGGGGCCTCGACGAGCTGTACCTGGCGGCCACCGACGCACCAGCCCGCAGCGCCCTGTTCCGGGCGCTGGGACTGGAGACCTAGGGACCGGAGTCACTGAGCAGCACCGCGCAGTGGCCTCGGCCCGGACCGGGAGGCATGCATGGCGGATCAAGGACGATGCCGCCACCGGGTTCCGCACGGCTTAATCGAGCGGCTGTGGGGCTCCCGGGGCCCGCCTATCCGGTGCAGATCAAGGGCGCCGCGCGGACCGTTGTGACAACCCGGCGCGACGCCCTGCCCCTTCACGGCTGACCGATCCGGGGCGCAACCCGGAAACGACTCTGCCGTGATCGTTACCAACCTCCACGTGGTCGCTGCCATTCCGGGCGGACGGCCACCCGAGCCAACAGCGTCTCCTGCGAGAGGTATCGGTGGCGACCGATGAGCGCAACAGCTGGAACAGCCAACTTCCAAACAGTTACGAACAGCACCGGCCGGGTGTTCCGGGTCGGTGAGACACCGCGGGACATCCTCGGCCACGGCCGGTGGGTCCCGATCATGGCGGCCTGGCTGGCCATGTGCCTGGCCGGCCTGCTCGAGTACACCTGGGGCGCGCTGAACGGCTCGCTGGCCGCGGTGCACCACTGGGGCCCCGGGCCGGTGTTCTGGGCCTTTTCGTTCTTCGTCATCTTCGAGTCGTTCGTGCAGATCGGCACCGGGCTCTTGCGTAACCGCGGGATCCTCAACGTGCGCTGGGCGACCATCATCGGCGGCATCATCTGCGGCGTGGTCGGGTACGGCATCCTGGCCCAGTCGACGTCGATCTGGGAGGCCTACCTCGGGTACGCGGTGCTCGGCGGCATCGGCTCCGGGGCGGTCTACTCGAGCTGCATCAACATCGTGGGCAAGTGGTACCCGGAGAAGAAGGGCTGGCGCACCGGGTTCGTCAACGGCGGCTGGGCCTACGGCGCGGTGCCGTTCATCTTCGCCATCGGCGCGGCCAGCAGCGGCGGCGGCGCGATCCACATGAGCGCGTCCACGCTCAAGACCTACATCTGGATCCAGGCCGGCATCATGACCTTCGGCATCGTGCTGGCGGGCGTGTTCATGAAGGACCCGCCGAAGAACTGGTGGCCGAAGGAGATCGACCCGCTCAACTGGCACAAGCACAGCACCCGTGACCTGCGCAACAACCCGCCCGCGCTGCGGCACTACAACCTCGGCGAGATGTGGCGCACGCCGCAGGCCAAGTGGGTCGGGGCGCAGTACGCGCTGTATGTGGGCTGCTCGCTGTTCGGGGTGGCCTATTACTACGGGTTCGCGCAGGCAATGGGCCTGGGCACAGCTGCGGCGGTGGTCGGCTTCGCCGGCTTCTCGTTGGCCGACGGCATCTGCCGGCCGATCTACGGGTACATCTCCGAGTTCATCGGCCGCCGGAAAACAATGATCTATGCCTACTCGCTGAACGTGGGGTTCCAGTTGCTCGCGTTGTGGTTCGGCGAGTTGCACAACGCACCACTGTTCGTGATCTGCGCGGTGATCTCGGGTGGCCTGTCCGGGGCCAACTTCCCGATGACCGCGGCGCTGGTAGCGGACTACTGGGGCGAGACCAACAACGCGGTCAACTACGGGTCGATCTACGCCTGGAAGGCGCTGGGCGGCAGCTTCGCCGGAGGCCTGGCCGCGTTTATCATGACGGGAACGCTGTACGGCACGGCCACGTTCCACTGGCAATTCGGCTTCTTCTTCGGCGCCGCGCTAGGTGCGCTGGCCGCGTTGACGGTCGGGTTCCTCTGCAAGCGGCCGACCGTGGAGCAGATGGCGCGGGCGGTGCGCACGTCGGTGCCGGAGACCGAGCAGGCCCGGCCGGCCGTGGCCTGACTGGTCCCCCGGCTGGCTGGTGACTGGACCGGCCGGCTGCCGTACCTTGCTGGTGGCAGGCCCGTTGTGGCCGGGCCTGCCACCAGCCTTCCGTGCCCGGAGGTGGCTCAGCGTGCCGGACAGCTATCCGTATGAGCTCAAGCTGCCGCTGGCGCCGTACCGGTTCGAGTGGCGTGACGAGCCCGCGGTGGACGCGGAGAAGAGTTCCGGCGACGGGTACGCCGAGGAGCGCTACACGCACGCCGACGGGACGGTCACCATCATCCGCGAGTACCAGCTGGACGGCTCGTACCACATCATGTCGGACCGGGCCGAGATCGAGCTGATCGACAACGCGGGCAACCCGTACGCACCCGACCCGATCAGCGTGGTCCGGCTCCCCTGACCCGGCCGTCCAGGGTGCTGGCGGCCCTGGCCGCCCGGCCGTCCAGCCGGGTGCCAGCTCCCCGGCTCCCCCGGCCCCCGGGCGGCTCGTGGTAGGCGGACCGGGTGCGTTCGGTGTGCTTGCGGGCAATCTCGGCGGCCCGGTTCTCGTCGCCGGCTTCCACCGCGTCGATCAGTTCCCAGTGCTCGGCCCACGACTCGTGGCCGCGGGACGGCGCCACCTGCCGGTAATACCAGCGGACCCGCCTGCTCACGATGCCGGCCAGGTCGGCCAGCACCGTGTTGCCCGCGATCAGGGCCAGCTCGGCGTGGAACCGGTTGTTGGCCGTCACGACCCGCTCGGTCTCGCCGGACTCGACCGCGGCCTCGCCCTCATGCCAGAGCGCCCGGAGCCGGGCCACCGCCCGCGGGCCGGCCGACCGGGCGGCCAGCCGGGCGGTCTGCATTTCCAGCAGTTCCCGTACGTCGAGCAGCTCGTCGACTTCGTGCGGGGTCGGCACATGGACGAACGCGCCCTGGTTCGGCCGCAGGTTGACCCAGCCTTCTGCCTCCAGCCGGTGCAGTGCCTCACGGACCGGCTGGCGGCTCACCCCGAGCTGGCGGGCCAGCTCGGTCTCCACCAGGTGCTCCCCCGGTCCCAGCCGGCCGCCGACGACCAGCTCGACCAGAGCCTCGTACACCGACTGGCGCAACGGCACCGGCCGCGCCACCGGGCTGATGAACGCGGGGACCCCCGCTGGCTTCGCGTCCGCCGTCACGTTTGCCTCTCCCCATGCCGACCTGCATTTAGCATATCGGCTCCTGTATCCAAAATACGGACCGGGGCGGCCGGGCGGGCGGGGCGCGAACGGGGTGGGCGGAGCGCGAACGGGATCAGAGAGAAGGCATTGACCGCACTCTGCTGACCGCACTCTGGCGGGCCCGGGTCGCACTGGGGACGGTCCGGGCCCGCCGTGCGCCGGGACGGTCATGGCCGTCTCGGCCGGAGTGGCGCGGTCGCGGTGATACTCACCCGCCGATAGGCGGTCAAGCCAAGGGATAGTGGTTGGACTACTTAGCGAATTTCCTGCCTGACGCCACCTGCGCACACCGCAGGAAATGGAGCATCCAGCCGGCCTTTCCTCAGCCCAGACAGCGGCTGAGACGAGGCGCTGGTACTAGTGGGTTCATTGGGCCTAAATGGACTCCTGTGCTGAAGGGGGCAGGGAGACAGACGGCCGTACCACGGTGTGGGCTCGCGGTCGGCAGCCCAGTGGGGGGTCAGTTGTAGGACATGTGCGGCGTCGAGTTGTACGACATCGCCACGCTGGTAGGGGCCACGACAGACGCAGCAGGCACAGTGGCCACAGCGGCGCTAGCTACTGCTATTCCGGATAGGAGTGGCGCGGCCACTCCTAGACTAATCGCAATTTTTTGGGCAAGGGTCCGTGCAATTTGCATGGCCACTCCCTATACTGCTATTGGGACTGGAGATCCCGTGGTAACTGAGTAGGGGCTGGCCAGCCTCCGGGACACCGGTGCGAGTGATATACCCATCCGGTCAATTCGCCATACCTGTATGCCCGGAAAAAAGAATTTGTTTAGTAGACGGGTCGCTAACTTGTCTATCGCCGTTAACCTCGACTGGGCAACCAGGCGCATGACCGCGGTGTCATTGGACACTCTGCTGATCGGCCGTGATGACGAAGTTGCCCTGCTCACCGGCTGTCTGCAAGAGGTCGCCGCGGGCCAGGGCCGGGCCGTGCTAATCGAGGGTGAGCCAGGAATCGGCAAGACAGCACTCGTCCGCACCGCCTGTGCGGAAGCCGCCCGGCTGGGCTGCCAGGTGTTCTGGGGCGCCGGTGATGAGCTGGGGCAGACGTTACCACTGTCGCCATTCCTGGATGGATTGCGAACCCGGGAGCCCATTCCCAGCCCACGGCGGGAAACGATCGTCGCGCTGCTGCGCGGCGAACTTCCCTCCGGTCGTGGCGAGGACGTGACCGCCGCGCTGGCGGAACAATTGCTGGCCCTGGTTGACGAGCTGTGCGCCGCACAGCCCACCGTTCTGGTCATCGATGACCTGCAGTGGGCGGATCAGGCCAGCGTCGGCGTGTGGGAACGGCTGGCCCGGTCGGCGCAGCACCGGCCGCTGTTGCTGATCGGCATGATGCGGCCGGTGCCCCAGCGTGAGGACCTGCTCGCACTCCGGCATACCGCCGAACTGGCCGCCCGCCTGCAACTGGAGAACCTCACCGAGGAGAAGGCGACCGACCTGGTCGCGGCGCTGGCCGGCGGCAAGCCAGCCGCGGAGCTGCTCCGGCTGGCCGACGGGGCGGCGGGAAACCCGCTGTACCTCACCGAACTGGTCGAAGCGCTGGCCCGTAGTTGCAGCCTGACCGTCACCGAGGCGGGCGTGGCCGAGCTGACCAGTGACTCGGCACCGGACTCGCTGTCCGAGGCCATCACCGACCGGCTCCGGTTCGTGCCGAGCTGGGTGCGCCAGGTGCTCCGCGCCGCCGCCCTGCTCGGCGTGGACTTAACCGTGTCGGACCTGTTGACTGTGCTCAGCCGGAGCGTCGTCCAGCTGGTCGCGGCGGTGGACGAGGCTTGCGCGGCCGGCGTGCTGATCGAATCCGGCAACGGCCTGGCCTTCCGGCACCCGCTGATCCGCACCGCGCTGTACGAGGAGATGCCCACGTCGGTCCGGGCGGCCTGGCATCGGGAAGCCGCCCGCGCGCTGGCTGAGACGGGCGCGCCCGCCGACCGGGTAGCCAGGCAACTGCTGGCCGCTATCGACGGCTCCGCCGACACCGAGCCGATGGAGCAGTGGACGCTGCGCTGGCTGACCCGTACCGCCCCGTTGCTGATCGGGCAGGCGCCGCGGGCGGCGGCGGAACTGCTCAAGCAGGCGGTAGCGCGGTCACAGGCGGGCTCGTCCCGGTATGACGCGTTCGTGTGCCAGCTCGCGGAAGCCCTGTACCGGGTCGGCGATGCGGCCGAGGCCGAACGGGTCGCCAGCAGCGCGCTGGCCGATGTCGTGGAGCCCGATCTCCTCGTCGACCTGCACTGGACGCTGGCCCAGTGCCGGATGCTGGCCGGCCGGTGCACGGAATCCCTGACCGCACTGCACCAGGCGCTGGCCTATCCGGAGATTTCCAGCAGCAACCGGGCCCGGCTGCTGGTGGCCACCGCGCGGACGCACCGCGACCTCGGCCAGGTCGAAAAGGCAAGCCAGGTCGCCGAGGCCGCGCTGGCCGAGGCGATGGCCGCCGCCGATACCTGGGCCACCGCCTGGGCCCTGCATGTGCAGATAATCGTGGCCATGATGCAAGGCCGGATGGCTGACGCGCTGCAGTTATTCGACCGCGCGCTGACCGTGACCCAGGCTGACCCGGCCCTGACCGATCTGCGGGTACTGCTCCAGATCAACCAGGCCGTCACCCTGGGCGACCTGGACCGGCACGAGGGTGCCTTCACCGCCGCCCGGCAGGCCGAGCGGGTGGCCAGCCGGGCGGGCATTACCGTCCGCCTCACCCAGGCCCAGAGCTGCCTGGGGCAGTTGTCCTTCGACACCGGCCGGTGGGATGACGCCCTGACCGAGGTGGGCCCGGCTCAGGGTGCGGCCAAGGATCCCGGCGCGGCCTGCTGCGACCGTGGCGTCGCGGCGGTGATCTGCTTCCACCGCGGCGACACCGGCATCGCACGGGATCACCTGGAGGCGGCCGCCCCGCACGCGAAGCGGATCGGCAACCGGGTGGTCAGCACGCTCGCGCTGGCCCGCAGCCTGGACTGCGAGCAAGAAGGTGACCTGTCCGGGGCACTCGACGCGCTGACCGCGGGGTTCGAGAACAATGCCGAGGAACTCGACGAGATCGAGGACCTGCTGCCCGACGGCGTCCGGCTGGCCACCGGGATCGGCGACACCGGGACCGCACGGGCGCTGACCAGCCAGGCCGAAGGACTGGTCCAGGACACAGCCATCCCGCACCGGCAGGCCAACGCACTGTTCTGCCGCGGCCTGCTGGACCGCGATGCCGGGCTGCTGCTGCAGGCCGCGGACCGCTACCACGATGCGAGCCGGCCCCTGCTCGGCGCGCAGGCGCTGGAGGCGGCGGCCGGAGTGTTCCTGGACCGCGGCGACCGGGCCAGCGCACGGAGCGCGTTCACCCGCTCGCTCGACCGCTATGCGTCGCTCGGCGCCGCCCGCGACGTGGCCCGGCTGCAGGCCAGGTTCCGGGCCGAAGGCATCCGCCGCGCCCCGCGGGTGAAGCACCGTAAGGCCCGCCGCGGCTGGGACAGCCTGACCCCGACCGAGGTCAAGATCACCGAAATGGTGGCCCAGGGCCTGTCCAACCCGCAGATCGCGGCCAAGCTGTTCCTGTCCCGGCGGACCGTGGGCACCCACGTGTCGCACATCCTGAGCAAGCTCGACGTCAACTCGCGGATCGACATCGCCCGCGAGGCGGCCAGCCGTCAGATGGCAGCCGGCTGAGCTAGCGATAGTCGCAGCGGCAGCGGCGAGACCAGGAGCGGTAGCCCGCGGCCATGGGCTAGCCCAGGGCGTGTCCCGGGACACGCCCTGGGTGCTTTTCCCCGGACTTACCTAGAGGTCTTCGTCTGCCCGGAGGGTAAGTCCCCGGCCGCGAGGGTGAAATAGACGGCCTTACCGGTCACCGTCTGCCGCCAGCCCCAGTTGGTGCACAGGCTGGCCAGCAGCAGCAGGCCGCGGCCCGCTTCGGCGTCGCACGGCGCGTCCACCAGCACCGGCCCGGACTTGCACCGGTCGTGCACCTCTACCCGCAGCTGGCCGTAGGCCCAGCTGATAGAGAGCTGGATGCCGTCGTTGCCGAGCTTGCCGTGCTTGATCGCATTGGTCACCAGCTCGCTGGTGAGCAGCGCCGCCGTGTCGGTGTCCACCGGCGCGTCCCAGGCGGCGATGATGGCGCTGACCTGACGGCGGGCTTGCGCCGCTGCCGCCGGCCCGGCGATCAGGGAGATACGGAACGGCCGCTGCAGAGACGTCCTGGCCGGCGCCACCATATTCATCGTCGTTCCTTACCGGTCCTGGCCGGGCCAGTACCAGAAATGCAGGTTCCGCCGGGCGTTGACGACCAGCACCAGGTCGTCAGGTCCATCGGCCGGGGCCCGGGCGGGCCCCGCGCCGGCCTGCGCGTCCGCCACGCCGGCCGGCGCAGCCGCCGGGTCCTCGCCCGCCATCGTGGACCGCGACGCATCGCGCACTTCCACACAGAACTTCCGGTCCACCCAGCTGATCATGAGCTCAACCGCCGCATCTGGGTCGGCGGAGATGACATCGGCCACCAGTTCGCTGGTGAGCAGCGCCGCCGTGTAGGCATCCAGTGGCACGTTCCACGCGTGGATGAGCGCCCACACGTGGCGGCGTGCCGCCATCGTGGCGGCCGAGCCCGCAGGCAGGGAGATGCGGTATGGACGCTGCGCCCTGGCGGGTACTTGCGTCATAAGCGTCATCTCGTCCTCTATTGCGGTTCAGTCGGGTCAGGTACCGGCAAGTCGTGCCGTGCATACCGGTCACACTGGCCGGCCTGCTAGGTACGAGACATCGGTCGGGTGACGTACATTGCAAATTGCACAGCACAGACTTATCCGGCCAGGTTGCGGCACCCCGGCGCTTCCGCTGTGCGGGCCTATTGGGCACGATGGGCCAATGACAACCACGGTGCGGGGCGTCGTCGCCCCAGGCAAAGGTGCCAAAGTCGAACTGACCACGATCGTGGTGCCGGATCCCGGGCCGGGCGAAGCGCTGGTCCGGGTGCAGGCCTGCGGCGTCTGCCATACCGACCTGCATTACCGCGAGGGCGGGATCGGCGATGACTACCCCTACCTGCTCGGGCACGAGGCCGCCGGGGTGGTGGAGGCGGTCGGCGACGGGGTCACCTCGGTAGCGCCCGGCGACTTCGTCGTGCTCAACTGGCGCGCCGTGTGCGGCGAGTGCCGGGCCTGCCGCCGGGGCCGGCCCTGGTACTGCTTCAGCACGCATAACGCCACCCAGAAGATGACCCGCGAGGACGGTACGACGCTGTCACCGGCGCTGGGCATCGGCGCCTTCGCGGAGAAGACGCTGGTCGCGGCGGGCCAGTGCACCAAGGTGGACCCGGCCGCCAAGCCCGAGGTGGCCGGCCTGCTCGGCTGTGGCGTGATGGCCGGCCTGGGCGCCGCCATCAACACCGCGCCGGTCACCCGGGGCGACTCGGTCGCCGTCATCGGCTGCGGCGGGGTGGGCGACGCGGCCATCCTCGGCGCCGTGCTGAACGGGGCGCGGACGATCATCGCGGTGGACATCGACCCGCGCAAGCTGGAGTGGGCCAGGCAGTTCGGCGCCACCCACGTGATCAACTCCCGGGAAACCGACCCGGTGGCCGCGATCCAGGAACTGACCGGCGGGAACGGCGCGGACGTGGTGATCGAGGCGATCGGCCGCCCGGAGACCTACCAGCAGGCGTTCTACGCCCGGGACTTGGCGGGCACGGTCGTCCTGGTCGGGGTGCCCACCCCGGACATGCGCATCGACCTGCCTCTGCTGGACGTGTTCGGCCGCGGTGGCGCGCTCAAGTCGTCCTGGTACGGCGACTGCCTGCCGGAACGGGACTTCCCCGTGCTCATCGACCTGTACCTGCAGGGCCGGCTGCCGCTGGACAAGTTCGTCTCGGAGACCATCGCGCTGGACGCGGTCGAGGAGGCGTTCGCCAAGATGGAGCGCGGCGAGGTGCTGCGTAGCGTAGTGACGCTCGGATGACCGCACGCATCGAGAAGGTGGTCACCTCGGGGGTGTTCTCCCTCGACGGCCAGGACTTCAACGTGGACAACAACGTGTGGCTGGTCGGCGATGACCACGAGGTCGTGGTCATCGACGCGGCCCACGACCCGGCCGCGATCCTGGCCGCGGTGGGCGGACGGCGGCTGTCCGCCATCATCTGCACCCACGGGCACAACGACCACATCAACGCCGCGCCGCAGGTCGCCGAGGCCAAGGGCGCGCCAGTGCTGCTGCACCAGGGTGACGAGATGCTGTGGCGGATGATCTTCCCGGGCACCGAGCCGGATGAGGATCTCGGTGACGAGCAGGTCATCGAGATCGCCGCCACCCCGCTGCGGGTGCTGCACACGCCCGGGCACTCGCCGGGCAGCGTGTGCCTGTGGGCGCCCGCGCTGGGCACGGTGTTCTCCGGGGACACCCTGTTCCACGGCGGCCCGGGCGCGACCGGCCGGTCCTACTCGGACTACGACACGATCATCGCGTCGATCCGGGGCAAGCTGCTCGGGCTGCCGCCGGAGACCGTGGTGCGCACCGGGCACGGCGAGGACACCACGATCGGCGCCGAAGCCGCCCAGTTCAAGGAGTGACGCCCACGGCAGCCGGGCCGGCCCGGATCGCGATGTGGTCCGGGCCGCGTACGGTGTCCACCGCACTCATGCGGTCCTGGGAGAACCGCCCGGACACCGTGGTCGTGGACGAGCCGCTGTACGCGTTCTACCTGGATCGCACCGGGATCGACCATCCCGGCCGGGAGCAGGTCATCGCCAGTCAGCCGACCAGCTGGCGGACGGTCATCCGGCAGCTCACCGACGGCCCGCTGCCAGCCGGCCGGCCGATCTGCTACGCAAAGCACATGACCCACCACCTGCTGCCCGAGGTGGACCGGGCCGCGCTGGCCCCGCTCCGGCACGCGTTCCTGATCCGGGATCCGGCCGAGCTGCTGGCCTCCTATGCCCGGGTGCGGGCCACCCCGACCCTGGACGATCTTGGCCTGTGGCAGCAGGCCGAGATCTTCGACCGGTTCGGCGGCCCGGTGATCGACAGTCATGACCTGCTGGACCGCCCGGAGGCGGTGCTGCGCGCGCTGTGTGCCGCGCTCGGCGTGCCGTTCTCGCCGCGGATGCTGCACTGGCCGGCCGCCCGCGGGACACCGACGGCGTCTGGGCCCCGTACTGGTACGAGTCGGTCTGGCGGTCCACCGGGTTTGGCCGGTACCGGCCCCCGGACCAGGCGCTGCCCGCCGCGCTGGCCGAGCTGGCCGAGCAGTGCCAGCCGTACTACGACCGGCTGCATGCGCACCGGCTGACCGGCAACCCCACCTGACACCGGCCCGCCTAACCACCGGGAGGCGTGATGCTGCAGCAGTTCGACGAGCGCAACCGTGACCTTATTGTCAACGTCGGCGGCAAGCTGTCGCACCGGGACGAGGCCGGGGTCAGCCCGTTCGACTCGGCCGTGCAGGGCGGTGACGCGGTCTGGGAAGGCCTGCGGCTCTTTCAGGGCCGGATCTTCCGGCTCACCGAGCACCTGGCCCGGCTGCGCCAGTCCGCGGCCGCGCTCGCCTTCACCGGGCTGCCCACCGACGAGGAGATCACCGAGCAGATCCGCCGTACGCTGCAGGCCAACCGGATGACCGACGAGGTGCATATCCGGCTCACGCTGACCCGCGGCGTCAAGATCACCAGTGGCATGGATCCCCGGCTGAACCAGTCCGGGCCGACCCTGATCGTGCTGGCCGAGTACAAGCCGCCGGTCTACGACCAGTCCGGGCTGGCCCTGATCACGTCAAGCGTGCGGCGCCCGGCACCGGACATGCTCGACCCGAAGATCCACCACAACAACCTGCTGTCGTCCATCCTGGCCAAGATCGAGGCGAACGTGGCCGGCGCCGACGACGCGGTCATGCTGGACAGCCGGGGATTCGTGGCCGAGACCAACGCCACCCACCTGTTCCTGGTCACCACGGGGCAGCTCGGCACGCCCAGCACGGTGGCCTGCCCCGAGGGCATCACCCGGGCCGCGATACTGGACATCGCGGCCGGCGCGGGGATTCCGTGCCGGGTCGGCGACTACAGCCTGACCCAGTTCTACGCCGCGGATGAGGTGTTCGTGACCGGCACCATGGGTGGCCTGGCCGCGGTGACCTCGCTGGACGGCCGGGTCATCGGCAACGGCGCCCCGGGACCGGTCACCGGCCAGCTGACCGGGCTGTACGCCGAGCTGACGGCGCGGAGCGGCACCCAGGTGACCTGAAACCAAGGGTGATCTGAGCAGCACCGAGTACCGGCCGCCCGGATGGGGAAAATGCCCGTTATGACGAAGGCGCCAGATATCCCATCCGCGCTGCTGGCCGGCGGCGTCGCCATGCCGATGGTCGGGTTCGGCACCTGGCGGCTGCGCGGCTCGGCCGGGTACGAGGCGATCCTGGCCGCGCTGCGGGCCGGCTACCGGCACATCGACACGGCCACCATGTACGGGAACGAGGCCGAGGTCGGCCACGCGCTGCGGGACAGCGGGCTGGACCGCCGGCAGGTGTTCCTCACCACCAAACTGCCGCCCGGCAAGGCCGGCCGGGAGCGGCAGACGCTGTGTGCCAGCCTGCGCGCGCTGGGCACCGATTATGTCGATCTGTGGCTGGTGCACTGGCCACCCGCGCCCCGCGCGCTGACCCAGATGTGGCGCGAGTTCCTGAACCTCCGCGGCGCCGGTATGACGCGCGCGGTGGGGGTGAGCAACTTCTCGCTGGCCCAGATCGACACGCTGGCCAGCAAGTGCGGTGAGGGACCGGCCGTCAACCAGATCCCGTGGAGCCCGGCTCGTTACGACGCGTCCCTGCTGGCGGCCAGCCGGGAGCGGCACGTGGTGGTCGAGGGGTACAGCCCGCTCAAGGGCACCGACCTGGCTGACCCGGTGCTGGCCGGCATCGCGGACCGGCATGGCGCGACCCCGGCCCAGGTCGTGCTGCGCTGGCACCTGGAGCACGGCATCCCGGTCATCCCGAAATCGGGCCAGCCAGCCAGGATCGCGGCCAACATCGACCTGCTCGGCTTCTCGCTCAGCCCGGACGAGATGGCCAGCATCGACAGCCTGTCCGGCCGCTGAACTCTGCCACAGCACGGGTTACAGCACGGGGTCAGGGCCCGAGCGGCTGAGGTCCAGGCCAGTCAGCCGCCGGGCTCGCGGCGCGGCATGCACCATGATCATGTCCCCGGCCCGGAGCCGGGCGAAATCAGCCTCGCTGGCCTCGCCGCACCAGGTCTGCCGCCCGTCGTCGACCGCATAGCAGTACACCAGCACGGTCTCCTGCTTGCCCCGGTCTTCGGTCCAGCACGCGATCACCTGGGCCGGGCGCCGGGCGGGGCGGTCCGCGGCAGTGCGCAGCACAGCGTCCCCGGGCCCGATCCGGTGATCACCAGCTAGCCCCGTGCGGCCAGGTCGAGGATTGTGGCCGGGTAGGCCGCGCCGTCCAGCCGGGCTCCGGTGACGACCAGATCGACCAGCGCCGGCGGCGCATCGGGAAGCTGGCCCGGGACGGGCCCGGAACTCCGGCACCGGCAGCGGCACCCAGCCCGGCTGGTGGAAGACCGAGTCCAGTTCCAGGTGCGGCGCGCCGATCAGCCTGGCCAGCTCGGCGGCGATCGTCGTCTTGCCCGAGCCACTGTTCCCGACCACGGACACCCGCTGCATGCGCAGCAGTATGCCCAACCTGGTAACCGGCTGTGAATGTGCGCAGCGATGACCGCAGGCTGGGCCGGCCAGGGCCACCCGGCTGGCAGGATGGCAGACGTGCAGTCCACATCGCCCGGCCAGCTGTGGCACCAGATCGTGTCCGCGGAACCGCTGCCGCCCCGGCTGCTCGTGCTGGCCTGCTGCGTGACCGCGCTGATCCTGGTCGGGTCCAGGCGGCTGTGGCCGGTGACCAGGACCGTGGTCACCATTGCGCACGAGGGCGGCCATGCGCTGGTCGCGCTGGCCGTGGGCCGGCGGCTGGAAGGGGTGCGGGTGCATCGCAGCACCGCCGGGCTGACCGTGTCGGCGGGGAACGCTGCCGGCCCCGGCATCGTGGCCACCGCGGCGGCCGGCTACCTGGCCCCGCCGCTGCTCGGGCTGGGCACCGCCGCGCTGCTGGCCAGCGGGCACCTCGTCGCCGCGCTGCTGCTCACCCTGATGCTGCTGGCCTGCCTGGTGTTCATGATCCGCAACGCCTACGGGCTGCTGGCCGTGTTCAGCGTGGCCGCGGCGGTGGCCTTCGTGCTGTGGCGCGGGACCCCCTTGCTGCAGGCGGCGTTCGGCTATGCGATGGCCTGGTTCCTGCTGCTCGGCGGGGTCCGGCCGGTGCTGGAACTGCAGCGGTCCCGGCGCCGGGGCCGGGCCGGGCGGTCCGACGCGGACCAGCTGGCCCGGCTGACCAGGCTGCCCGCCGGGGCCTGGATCGTGCTGTTCGCCATGGTGTCGCTGGGCGCACTGGGGCTCAGCGCGTTCTGGCTGGTGGCCTGATCACCTGGCTGGTGGCTTGATCACCTGTCTGATGTACTGGGCGAGGTGCCACACCCCCGTAACGGCATACTTCAGCTAGCTGATCGGGAATGTATATATTTTCCGCGCCCCCGCGCTGACCGGGAAAAGGATCTCAGCTATGGCAGATGAGCATCACCACCACGACCCGACGTTCTACCGCACGCCGCGCGATGCCGCCGAGGCGCCGCCGGAGAAGCTGGCCTACGTGGCCGCGTTCTCCCGGCCAGCCGATCAGCCGGACGCGATCGCGGTGCTGGACGTGGACCCGGACTCGGCCCGCTATGGCTCGGTGATCGGCTTCACCGAACTGCCGCACCGCGGCGACGAGCTGCATCACTTCGGCTGGAACGCGTGCTCCAGCGCGCTGCACCCGGGCGGCGGGCACGATCACGGCGGGCGCCGCTACCTGGTCGTGCCGGGTATCCGCTCCTCGCGGGTCAGCATCCTGGACATCGAGCCGGACCCGGCCGCCCCGGCCGTGGTCAAGGTGCTCGACGCCGACGAGCTCGGCAAGCGGTCCGGCTACTCGCGCCCGCACACCGTGCACTGTGGCCCGGGCGCCGTGTTCATGTCCTGCCTGGGCGGTTACGGCGCGGAAGGGCCGGGCGGCATCGCACTGCTCGACCAGAACAGCTTCGACGTGCAGGGCGCCTGGGAAGCCGACCGCGGCGACCAGTTCCTCGCCTACGACGTGTGGTGGCACGTGATGGCCGACGTCGCCGTCACCTCGGAGTGGGGCACCCCGGCCATGATCGAGGACGGCGTGGTGCCGGAACTGCTGCTCGGCCGCAAGTACGGCCACCGGCTGCACTTCTGGGACATGAAGTCGCGCAAGATGATCCAGACCGTGGACCTCGGCGACCAGCACCAGATGGCGCTCGAACTGCGGCCCGCGCACGACCCGACCAAGAAGTACGGCTTCGTCGGCGTGGTGGTCAGCGTGGAGGACCTGTCCGCCTCGATCTGGATGTGGCACGAGGACGGCGGCCGGTGGACCGCGACCAAGGTGATCACCATCCCGGCCGAGCCTGCCCCGGCCGAGCAGCTGCCGCCGCTACTGCAGGGCTTCGGCGCGGTACCGCCGCTGGTCACCGACATCAACCTGTCGGTGGACGACAAGTACCTGTACGTGTCGTGCTGGGGCACCGGCGAGCTCAAGCAGTACGACGTGTCCGACCCGCTGCACCCGGTGGAGACCGGCTCGGTGCGGATCGGCGGGATCGTCGGCCGCGCCGCCCACCCGTCCCGGCCGGACCAGCCGCTCAGCGGCGGGCCGCAGATGGTCGAGGTGAGCCGGGACGGCGAGCGGGTGTACTTCACCAACTCGCTGTACGGGGCGTGGGACGAGCAGTTCTACCCGGACGGGGTGGGCGCCTGGATGGCCAAGCTGGACGTCGCGCCCGGTGGCGGCATCACGTTCGACGAGCGGTTCTTCCCGGGGGGGGACGCGTGGCGCGGGCGGCGTACGCACCAGGTGCGGCTGCAGGGCGGTGACGCATCCAGCGACTCGTACTGCTTCCCATCCGAGCCCTAGGCGCTGCTGGCCAGCATGACGGCCGCTGGAAGCTACCAGCGGCCGTAATGCACGACGTCCTGGAACGGCCGCCGGTCCGGCCGGGCCAGCGGGGCCAGCGGCCGGCCGGCCGGGTAGCCCAGCGCGATCAGGTAGGCCAGGAACCGGTCCTCAGGAAAGCCGAGCAGCCGGCGGCCAGGTCCTGGTCGCCGACCGACGCGTGCCCGCTGCCGATGCCCAGGTCGGCCGCGGCGATCATCATGCTCATCGTGGCCTGGCCCAGGTCGTAGCGCACGCCCTCGCGGCGGCGCTCATCATCCAGCCGCGGCGCGACCAGCCCGATGGTGGCCGCGGACTGGGCCACGTGCCCGGCCGCCTGCCAGACCCGGGCCAGGTCGGTCAGTTCGGCGCGGCCGGTGACGACGATGAAGTCCCACGGCTGCGAGTTCCGGGCCGACGGCGCCCGGCGGCCCGCCTCCAGGATCCGGTCCAGCTCGGCCTGGCCGACCGGCTGGCTGGTGAAGCTGCGCACGTTGCGGCGCGCCCTGATGGCATCCCACGTTTCCATCGGGCTTGTCTACCACGGCGCCGGCCCGCCCGGCCTACCCTGGGGTTACGGTGCCGGGGCGGGGAAGCACCGGCCCTGGACAATGGGGGAAATCATGGTTACTCGTGACACTGCCTGGCCGGACGGCACGCCGTGCTGGGTGGACCTGGGGTAGCCGACATCGCCCGGGCGACCGCGTTCTACGCGGGCCTGTTCGGCTGGGACATCCAGCCCGGGCCGCTGGAGGCGGGCGGCTACACGATGTGCCTGCTGACTGGCCTGCCGGTGGCCGGCATCGGGCCCCAGCAGGGGCCGCCCGGAACGCCGCCGGCCTGGACCACGTACCTGGCCGCGGACGACGCGGACCAGACCGCAGCCAAGATCACCAAGGCCGGCGGCCAGCTGTTCGTGGACCCGTTCGATGTCATGGACATGGGCCGGATGGCCGTCGCGGCCGATCCGGGTGGCGCGGTCTTCGGTATCTGGCAGGCCCGGGCGCACACCGGGGTTGGCCTGGCCAACGAGCCGGGCACGCTGTGCTGGAACGAGAACCACACCCGCGGCTTCGACCAGAACAAGGCGTTCTACCAGGCCGTGTTCGGCTACGAGCTGGCCGGCCTGGGGGGCGGGCATCCGCTACGCCACGTTCAAGCTGGGCGGGCGCGAGGTCGCCGGGATCATGGAACTGGATGCCAGCGTGCCGGCCCCGGTGCCGGCCCACTGGGAGACCTACTTCGCGGTGGCCGGCACCGACGCCGCGGTGGCGGCGGTCCAGGCGGCCGGCGGCGCGATGGTCCGCCCGCCGTGGGACACGCCGTATGGCCGGATGGCGATCGTCACCGACGACCAGGGCGCCGAGTTCTCCGTGATCACCCAGCCGGGCAGCTGAGCGCCGGTCAGCCGACCGGTACCGGCGTTTCCTCGGTCATCAGCCGGTCCGCGGTACGGGCCGCGGTCTCCCGTGCCCACCGGCCGCTGGTCAGCAGCCCGAGAATCAGCACGGCCAGCCCGCAGCCGGTGATGATCCACCAGCCGACGTGGCTGGCCGCCGGGAAGCCGGTGCGCAGCGAGCCAGCCAGCACCGTGATCACCGCGGACCCGACCACGGCCACGCCCAGGGACTGGCCCACCTGGCGGCTGGTGGACGCGACGGCCGCCGCCACGCCCGCCTGGGTAACCGGCATGCCGGACACCGCGGTGTTCGTGATCGGCGCGTTCACCAGCCCGAACCCGATGCCGAAGATGACGTAGGAGGCCAGCAGCCAGCCGGTCGGGGTGTGCGCGGTCAGCCCGGTCAGCATGGCCGCGCCCGCGGTCATGAACAGGCCCGCCGCGAGCAGCGGCACCCGGGGGCCGCGGTAGCTGATGATCCGCCCGGACAGCGGCGCGGCCACCACGGTGACCGCGGCCAGCGGCAGCGTCAGCAGCCCAGCGTGCAGAGCTGAGTAGCCGCGGGCGTCCTGCAGGTAGAGCGTGTTCAGGAACAGGAACCCGCCCAGCGCGGCGAATGCGCTGACGGCGATGAGGGTGGCCCCGGAGAACGGGGCACTGCGGAAGAAGCGCAGATCGAGCAGCGGCTCGTCGCGGCGCGGCTCATAGCTGAGCAGCGCCACCAGCGCGGCCGCGGACGCCACGAAGCAGCCGATGATCTCCGGCGAGCTCCAGCCATGCCGCGGTCCCTCGATGATCCCGTAGACCAGCGTGCCCAGGATGATCATGACCAGGGCCTGGCCGACCGGGTCGATCCGCCGCGGCCGCGGCGCCTTGGACTCCGGCACGAACAGCGCGGTGAGCGCGATCGCGGCCACCCCGATCGGGATGTTCACCCAGAAGATGCCACGCCAGCCCACCGCGGCGATGAGCAGCCCGCCGACCACCGGGCCGAGGGCCAGGCTGACCCCTACGGCGGCGCCCCAGACGCCGATGGCCCGGGCCCGCGCGGCCCGGTCGGTGAACGTGTTGACAATGATCGACATGGCCACCGGGTTGAGCATCGAGCCGCCGACCGCCTGCACGATGCGGAACACGACCAGCCAGCCCAGGCTGGGCGCGAGGCTGCACAGCAGCGAGCCGGCGGTGAACGTGGCCAGCCCGGCCTGGAACGTGCGGCGGCGGCCCACCCGGTCGGCGGTGGACCCAGCCAGCACCAGCAGGCTGGCCAGCACCAGTGTGTAGGCGTCCATCACCCACTGCAGCCCGGACACCGGCGCATGCAGCTCTTTCTGGATCGATGGCAGCGCCACGTTGACTATCGTGTTGTCCAGCCCGACGATGACCAGGCTCATGCAGCAGATGACCAGGATCAGGTACCGACGGCGGCGGCTTGGTTGCGGCACAGCTCCCTCAAGGTCTGGAAAGTACCTGTACTTGCGAAAATACAACTAAGCTTCTGACGGCATGAACACCCGGCTGGCCTTGGGTATGCCGCCCACGGTTACGGTCCGCTGACAGCGCGCCCCGCGGCCGGTCCTGGACCGTACCCTTAGCAAGGGCAAGTAAAGTGCCCACGGGCAACTGGTGTGCCCGGCCGAGTCACCGCCCCCACCAATCTGGATGACCGCGATGCGAATGCCAATGACCGCAGGGCGCCCCGCCATGACCCTAGGCAATGCGGGTGCCGCCCCGGCCAGCGCTGACGCCAGTGCGGACGCCCGTGCGAATGGCAATGGAGGCGCGCTGATCCGGCGCGGCGGCTGGCGGCTCGGCGCCGTGGCGCGCCAGCACTGGCTGATCTCTGCGCTGCTGCTGGCCGGCCTGGTGCTGCGCGTGCTGGCCGCTATCGCCTACCGGCCCGCCCTGCTGTACATCGACAGCCTCAAGTACCTGTACGGCGCGTGGCCGGGCAACGACCCGCTCGGCTACAACGTGGTGCTCAAGGGCCTGCTGCTGGTCGGCAACCTGGCCATGGTGGTGGCCGTGCAGCACCTGCTCGGCCTGGCCATGGGGCTGACCCTGTACCTGCTGCTGAGCCGCCGCGGCGTGCCGCGCTGGCTGGCCGCGCTGGCCGCCGCGCCGGTACTGCTGGACGGCTACCAGCTGCAGATCGAGCAGACCATCATGCCCGACGTGTGGTTCGAGGCCTGCATCGTCGCCGGGCTGGCCCTGCTGCTCTGGCGGCCCCGGCCCGGGCCACGGCTGATCGTGGCGGGCGGGCTGGTGCTCGGCCTGAGCGCGCCGTTCGCCCAGGTGGGCCAGATCCTCATCCTGCCCGCGCTGCTGTTCGTGCTGATCGTGGTCACCGGCTGGCGGCGCAAGCTGATCCTTGGTGCGGCGCTGTGCGTCGCGTTCGCCATCCCGATTGCCGGCTTCTCCATGCGCGAGTACATCGTCAACGGGCATTTCTCGCTGGCGCCGGCCGCGGGCAACACCATCTACGGCCGGCTGGCCGAGAGCGCCGACTGCGCGACGCTGAAACTGCCCAGCTATGAGCGGGCGCTCTGCCCGTCCCGGGCGCTGGCCATCCGGCTCGGCCCGGATGGGCTGGTGCACAACGGCGCGTCCCCGGACAAGACGTATGTCGCGCCGCCCGGCCGGACGCATGCCCAGATGACCGACAATTTCGAGCACCAGGTCCTGGTCCAGCAGCCGCTCCGGGTAGTGGCCGGCATCCTGGGCGACTCGGTGAAGCTGTTCGCGCTGGGCCGGTACACCAGCACCGGGGACACGCCGATCTCCCGCTGGCAGTTCCAGACCAGCTACCCGACCTATGGCGAGAGCATCTTCCTCAGCCAGGGCGGCACCATCAAGGTCGGGCTGCACTACGCGGCCAGCGGCGGCCCCACCGTGGTGCAGACGCTCACCCCGTCCTGGGGTGGGCCGGCCCAGGTGAGCCATCCGCTGGCCACGTTCCTGCGCGGCTACCAGCTGGATGGCGGCTATACCCCGGGACCGCTGCTGGCCCTGGCCACCGTGTTCGGCCTGCTCGGCAGCCTGTTCGTGCTGCGCCGCCGCCGGTCGCAGCCTGATCAGCAGCGCCAGCTCGCGCTGGCCTGCCTGCTGGTGTTCAGCACGGCGGTGGCGGTGCTGCTCGCCTCGGATGCGTTCGAGTTCTCCTGGCGCTACCAGCTGCCCGCGCTGGTCACCCTGCCGCCCGCGGGTGCGCTGGGCATCGCCGTGGTCATCGGGGCGCTGCGCCGGAAGCGCCCGGCGGTGGCCGGCCCGCATGCTCCCGCCGCGGACCGCGCCGCGGACAGCGGCGCCGGACGGAACGGGGCCCCGGCCAATGCGGCACCGGCCCGGCAGCCGGACGAGGACCCGCAGATCCGGCACTGAGACCAGCCCCGGGCCTGGCCGGGTGCAGCCCGGCCTGTGGACCAGGCTGTGGACGTCGCGGTGGATATTCACCCAGCACCGGGGATAACCATCCCTGCGCTGTGGAGAAGGTGTGGACAGCGCGAATTTCCTTAAAATACTTGGCTGCCCCTCTTGCGTACCCTGGTGGCCTAGGAGTAGAAATTTCCTCACCACCAAATGTGGGGGTCAGCGGGAAATCCGCTTCCTGGACAGGCCGGGCAACCGGGCTTTCTGCGGAATGCGGCGAGGCCGGGAAACCGGTTCTCCGAGTTGATTTCTTATTCAGGTGGGAACGGCCTTTGCGGCCAATGGAAGCCGAGCAATCGGCGGCCGTGACGCGCTGGCCATCGTGGGGCCCCTCCAACTCATACTTGGAGGGGCCTCACTCCTATGCGCCCAGTCCTTACCGGCGCTCCCCACCGTCCTCCGACCAGGTGCCGCCGTGCTTCTCGGCGTACCGGCGCTGCTGGCGCGGCGAGTCGGCGTACTGGTCGTACATGTTCTCCGCGGTTCGCTTGGTGCGGCGGTTCAGCCACCGCGTCCGCCAGCCGACCATCTGGAGGAACGCGTAACCGGCGAAGATGAACAGCGCCACGATCCCGATGTCCAGCCACATATCTGATCACCTCATCCTGGGCGGGACTCACTGTCCTCCTACCCAGCACAGATCCGGCCAACCTGTGGATCAGATTGTGGACACTCCGGTGGACAGCCACCACTCCCGGGGGATAACACCCACGATCTTGTGGATTTCGTGTGGACAGCAAAAGAATCTTGAAATTTATGGCCGCAACCTCTTGTGCACCGCGGGCCGGCGGAGTAGAAATTCACTCACCGCAAAGCGGAGGTCTTCTCAGGGGGAAACTCCAGAGCAGGCAGGGGGAAACCCCGGGGACTGTGTGAAAGGCCGGGCAACCGGAATTTCTAACGGTGCCAGAAGCAAAAGCGGTGAGCCGTTTAGCAATAAGGTAGCCGAGCAATCAGCAGGCCAGAGCGAAGCGGCAGGCCGTAGCGCCAGGCAGCCGAGCAATCGGTGGCCGATGCAAAGCGGCCAGGTGAGGCCCCTCCAACTCATACTTGGAGGGGCCTCATCCTTTTCGGGTCATTGCCCGCCCGCTCACGCGGGCGCCGGCCGATCAGGTCAGGTCGCGGCGGCGGAACGCGGCCAGCCCGGCCACGGTCAGCCCGGCCGCCACCACCGTCAGCCAGATCAGCGGCGTGGCGGTGAACGTCCCGCCAGGCAGCGCGGGCACGTGGGCGAACGGCGTCAGGTCCAGCACCCACTGCGACAGCCCCAGCGAGCGCCCGAGCAGGTCAACCAGCGCGACCACGGCCAGCACCGTCCAGGCGGCCGCCACCGTCACCCGGGGCGCCAGGCCGGCCAGGGCCACGGCCAGCCCGGCCAGCACCCAGGCCGCCGGCACCTGGGCCAGCGCCGCGCCGAACTGGCGTCCCACCTCGGGACCGATCGCGCCGGTGCGCGCGCCGTAACCCAGCCCGCTGCACAGCCCGGCCACCGCCATCAGCAGCGCGATGCCGCCCATGGCCCAGACCACCTCGGCCGCCGCCCAGCGGATCCGGCTGACCGGGCCGGCCAGCATGGCCTCGGCCCGGCCCTCGGCCTCGTCCGCGTGCAGCCGCAGTACGGTGGCCACGCCGAACGCCGCGGCCATGACGCTGAGCAGTGCGAACTCGATGGCCAGGTACGCGTCCACCAGCCCGGTGTGCCCGCCTGCCCGGAGAATGTCGGTCCGGGCCTGCGGGCTGCTGTTCAGCGTGGCCCCAATGCCCTTGGCCGCGGCGCCCAGCACCACGGCGGATAGCCCGAAAGCCAGCACCCAGCCCGCCAGACTGCCGCGCTGCAGCCGCCAGGCCAGCGTGAGCGGGCTGCGCAGCCAGCCCGCGGCGTCGGCCCGCCCGGGCCGGGCCGGGACCAGCCCGGCGCCCAGGTCCCGGCGGCCGGCCAGCACCGCCGCGGCCGCGGCCAGCGCCACGGTGACCGCGGCACACACCAGCAGCAGCCACCAGCGCGGCCCGTCGTACGGCTGGACCCGCTCGATCCAGCCCAGCGGGGACACCCAGCTCAGCCAGGACAACGCGGGTGCCGGGTCGCCGACCGCGCGGAGCAGGTAGGCCAGCCCGAGCACGCTGATGGCCATCCCGCGGGCGGTCCGGGCGCTCTCGGTGAGCTGGGCGGTCACCGCGGCCACACCGGCGAACATGCAGCCGGCCAGCGCGGTCGCCGCGCCGAGAGCCAGCGAGCCGGCCGCGGGCAGCCGGAACGCGATCTGCACGACCGCCAGCAGCAGGCCGACCACCAGGCACGCGCCGATCGTCACGGCCAGCGCGGCAGCCAGCGCGGCGAACCGGCCGACCACGGTGGCGCCGACCAGTTCCAGCCGCCCGGCCTCCTCGTCCGCCCGGGTGTGCCGGATCACCGCGAAGATGCCCAGCAGCCCGGCGCCCACCGCGACGAACAGCCCGGCCTTCCAGACGATCAGTGCGCCCAGCGAGTCGCCGTAGACCAGGCCGCTCAGCGCCAGGAACGACGGGTTGGCCTGGATGCTGTGCGCCAGCGAGGCCCGCTCGCCGGCTGCGGTGAACAGGTGGTGGTAGCTGTAGGTGGTGCTGGCCAGGCTGCCGACCAGCGCGTACACCCAGATGACCAGGAAGATCCGGTCCCGGCGCAGCGCCAGCTTGGCCAGCGTCCCAGTACCGGCCAGCACCCGCGAGCCACCCCGGGCCGCCCGCGGCCCACCGAGCGCGACGGCACTCATGACGCACCGTCCGTGTAGTGCCGCAGGAACAGTTCCTCCAGCGTGGGTGGCTGGCTGACCAGGCTGCGCACGCCCGCGTCGGTCAGCCGCTTGAGCAGCTCGTCCAGCGCGCTGTTGTCGGCCTGGCAGCTCACCCGGGTGCCCTCGATGTCCAGGTCGTGCAGGCCGGGCAGCTGGTCAAGCCCGGCCGGCGGCCGGGCCAGCTCGGCGCGCACCGAGGTGCGGGACAGGTGCCGCAGGTCGGCCAGTGCCCCGGAATCCACCGTGCGGCCCGCCCGGATGATCGTCACCCGGTCGCAGAGCGCCTCCACCTCGGACAGGATGTGGCTGGACAGCAGCACGGTCCGGCCGTCCCGGCGCTCCTCTTCCACGCACTCCCGGAAGGCCGCCTCCATCAGCGGGTCAAGCCCGGACGTCGGCTCGTCCAGGATGAGCAGCTCGGACCCGGCGGACAGCGCGGCGATCAGCGCCACCTTCTGCCGGTTGCCCTTGGAGTAGGCCCGGCTCTTCTTGGCCGGGTCCAGCTCGAACCTCTCCAGCAGCACGGCCTTGCGCTTCTCGTCCGCCCCGCCGCGCAGCCTGGCCAGCAGGTCGATCACCTCGCCGCCGGACAGGTTCGGCCACAGCGTGACGTCGCCCGGCACGTAGGCCAGCCGCCGGTGCAGGCTGACCGCCTCGTGCCAGGGATCGGCGCCGAGCAGCCGGGCGGTCCCGGCGTCGGCCCGGATCAGGCCGAGCAGCACCCGGATCGTCGTGGTCTTGCCCGCTCCGTTGGGCCCCAGGAAGCCGTGCACCTCGCCCGGCGCCACGTCCAGCTCCAGCCCATCCAGCGCCTGCGTCCGGCCGAACGCCTTGCGCAGGCCGGTCACCTCGATCACCGCGCTCATGGCTCCGCACTCTAACAAAATTCATGAATTTGTGAAAATAATGAATCTAGTAAACTAGGTCACCAGCTGACCAGGGCACGGTTCGTGATCATGACTTCAGTGCTGTTCTAGTGACACCAATGTCATGATCACGAAGCGAAACCACCCGACATGCCGGGGAATGAGGTGACGGGTAGTGGCGCAGGCGGCGAAGCCACGGGACGAGCAGGCGGTGCGGCAGTTCGTCGAGCGATTTGCCGCGGTGCTCTCCCAGGCGGGCATCCCGCTGATGCCGTCCCGGGTGTTCGTCGCCTTGCTCACCGCCGACGCGCCCCGGCTCACCGCCGATGACATCGCCGGGATACTCCAGGTCAGCCCGGCCGCGGTGTCCGGCGCGGTGCGCTATCTGCTGCCGCTCGGGCTGGTCACCCGGGAGACCGAGCCGGGTTCCCGTCGCTACTGGTACCGGATGCCCGCCGATGTGTGGCACGAGGTGGTCCGGCTCCGTGACCAGATGATGATGCGCTGGTCGCAGACGCTGCGGGATGGCCTGGACCTGCTTGGCGCGGACGGCCCGGCGGGCCAGCGGATGAGCGAGTCGATCATGTATTTCGACTTCGTCCAGAAGGAACTGCCCATGGTGCTCAGCCGCTGGGAGGAGTACCGCGACTCGCACCGCGACTGACCTAGCGGCCACCGAGCGGCCACCCGGGTCCACGCGCCCGATCATCTTCGCTAGCCTGGCCGTATGGCCGAGAACGAGACCGATGACCGCTCCGCCGACCCGGGCAGCGAGTACGAGTACGGCGGCGGCACCGGCGACTTTGAGCGTGGCGAGTACAACCCGGGCGAAGGCGGCCTGGAAGACACGGACTTCGAAGACGACGGCGTGCTGGACTCCTCCGACACCCTGGAAGACCCCGAAGATCCCTACGAAGACCCACTGGACACGGGCATCCTGCCCGCGGACAAGTGGTCGGCCGGGGAACGCTTCGGCGACACGCTGGAGGAGGAACGCGAAGGCGAGTCGCTGGACCAGTTGCTCGCCGAAGAGGAACCCGACGTAGACCCCTATAAAGAGCCGCCGGCCGACGGCGATCTGCCCCGTGAGGGACCGGAGCCGTTCGACGAGCCGCAGCCGCGGGCTGGCCGCCTGGTCCAGGAGGACGAGGGCCTGCACCCGGACCGGGAGCCGGACCTGGTGGCCGAGGACGTCGGCATCGACGGGGGCGCCGCTTCAGCCGAGGAAGCCGCAGTGCACCTGACCGACGAGGACGAGGACGACATCGCCGGCGGCCCAGAAGGCTAACGCGGGCTAGCGCCCGCCGGGCGCGCGACCGCGCAGAACTGAAGACGGAGGACCCGAGCTGGCGGCAACGGACAACCCGGACACGACGCAGCCACAGCCGTCTTTGCTGTCCGGGCGAACCGCGTGGGCGCGGCACCGGGAAACCCAGCTGCGCCAGTTCCTGCGCACCGAGACGGGCAGCGCCGCGGTGCTGCTGGCCGCCACCGTGGCCGCGCTGATCTGGGCCAACGCCAGCATCGCCAGCTACGACTCGTTCTGGGCCACCCGGCTGTCGATCCACCTCGGCAGCACCGGCCTGGCCATGGACCTGCACAGCTGGGTCAACTCCGGGCTGATGACGTTCTTTTTCCTGGTCATGGGCCTGGAAGCGCGGCGTGAGTTCGACATGGGCGAACTGCGCGAGCGGAGCCGGCTGACGCTGCCGGTGCTGGCCGGCCTGGGCGGGATGATCGTGCCGGTCGGCATCTTCCTGGCCTTCAACGCCGGGCACGCGAACACCGCGCACGGCTGGGGCACCGCGATGTCCACCGACAGCGCGTTCGCGCTGGGCATGCTGGCCCTGGTCGGCCGCAGGCTGCCCGACCGGGTGCACACCTACCTGCTCACCTTCTCGGTGGTGGACGACCTGGCCGCGCTCGTCGTCATCGCGGTGGCCTACAGCAGCGGCATCCGGTTCGACGCGCTCATCACCGGGATCGGCATCCTGGCCGTGGCGGCCGGGCTGCGGCTCATCGTGAACCTCCGCTTCGGCCCGGTGTACTTCCTGCTCGCGCTGGCCGCCTGGGTCGCGTTCGAGAAATCGGGCGTGGATCCGGTGGTGGTTGGCCTGCTGATGGGCCTGCTCAGCTACGCCTCGCCACCCACGCGCGGCGACCTGGAGCGGGCCACTGACCTGTTCCGGCTGTTCCGCGAACAGCCCACCCCGGAGCTGGCCCAGGAAGTGCGCGAGGGCGTGCGCACCGCCATCTCCCCCAACGAGCGGCTGCAGCAGATCTACCACCCATGGAGCAGCTACCTCATCGTGCCGCTGTTCGCGCTGGCCAACGCGGGCGTGGCGATCAGCACCGGGCTGCTCAGCGCGGCCTTCACTGCCCCGCTGACGCTGGGCATCCTGGTCGGCTACGTGGTAGGCAAGCCGCTCGGTACGGCCGGCACCGCCTGGATCGTCACCAAGCTCACCAAGGGCCGGATCCAGCCCCCGGTCGGCTGGGCGGCGGTGCTCGGCGCGGGCACCATCGCTGGGATCGGCTTTACCGTGTCGCTGCTCATCGCGGCGCTGGCCTTCCATGGCACCCTGCTGGCCGAGGCCAAGCTGGGCATCCTGTCCGCCGCGCTGTGCTCATCGGCGGTGACCTGGCTGGTGTTCAGGGCCGTCATGCGGCTGCCCAAGCGGCTGAAGATCCGGGCCATCCTGGGCACCGCCGAGCAGGTCACCGACCTGGCCGTGCCGGTTGACCCGGAGCGCGACCACGTCCGCGGGCCGATGAAGGCGCCGGTCACCCTGGTGGAGTACGGCGACTTCGAATGCCCGTACTGCGGCCAGGCCGAACCGGTCGTCCGGGAACTACTGGCTGGCACCGGTGACCTGCGTTACGTGTTCCGGCACCTGCCGCTGACCGATGTGCACCAGCACGCCCAGCTGGCCGCGGAAGGCGCGGAGGCCGCCGACCGGCAGGGGGCGTTCTGGGAGATGCATGACATGCTGATGGAGCATCAGGGCGCGCTCACCAAGCGCGACCTGCTCCGGTACGCGGCCGAGCTCGGCCTCGACCAGGCCAAGTTCGCCGAGGACCTGCGCAACCACGTGGGAGCGGCGCACGTCGCTGAGGACGTGGACTCCGCCGACCTGTCCGGGGTGTCCGGCACCCCCACCTTCTTCGTCAACGACAAGCGGCACTACGGCGCCTACGACATCGACGCGCTGACCGAGGCGGTCCGGTCCGCCCGGGCCCGCGCCTTCATCACCGCCTGAGCAACCTGGACAACCTGAGGAGGCCGGCCAGATGGGCATGGTCAAGACGGTGGGCCTGGTGCTGCATCCCGGCCGGAACTGCGACTCGGCGATGTTCACCATCCTGAAGTGGGCCAGCGAGCGCAAGGTGACCGTGCTCGGGGTGGAAGGCGAGGCCGACCGGGTACCCGCCCAGGTGGATTCGGTCCCCCAGGAGGAACTGGCCAAGCGCTCCGACCTGATGGTCAGCCTGGGCGGCGACGGCACCATGCTGCGCGCGATGCGGATGTCGGCCGGCCCGCGGCCGCCGGTGCTCGGCGTCAACGTGGGCAAGCTGGGCTTCCTGGCCGAGATCGACCCACCCGAGATGGCCGATGCGCTGTGCGCGATCGACGAGCAGCGGTTCACCACGGAAGCCCGGTCCGCGGTGCGCGCCGAGTTCCAGGACGGGCAGCACCTCGCGTTCAACGACGTGGACCTGGCCCGCATCCCCGGCCTCAGCTCCTCCGCGGTGGTCGAGCTGACCGTGGAAGGGCACCCGTTCGTGCGCTACGCGGCGGACGCGCTGATCGTGGCCACGCCGACCGGATCGACCGCGTACGCGTTCTCCGCGGGCGGCCCGATCATCTCGCCCATGGTCGAGGGCCTGCTGGTCATTCCGGCCTCGCCGCACTCCGCGTTCAACCGGGCCGTGTTCCTGAACGCGGCCGAGCAGCTCATCCTGACCGTGCTGCCGACCAGCGGCGAGCTGGCCGTCGAGGCGGACGGCATTGTGGTCGGCCACGTCCGCCCGGGCGACGTGATCCAGCTCAGCACGGTGCCGGACGCGGCCCAGGTGGTCCGGCTCGGCAAGACCACGTTCTACCAGCGCGCCCAGCGCAAGCTCCGGCTCACCGGCTCAGCCGAGGCGGACTGAGCGGGCAGCGCAGGCGGTAGCGTGGGCACCAAATCGCCTGACGTGGAAGGATGGCCAGCCATTCTTCGTTGCTATCCAGTAAGCGGCAGGCGGACACCGCTGGAAGGGCTGTGATCGTGGTGCGAGATCCGGGAGACCTCTACGAGGTGAGCCCTGGCGCGCCGGAACTGGACGGGGTAGTGATGCTGCACTACCTCGACGGCTTCATCGACGCCGGGGCGGCGGGCAAGCTGCTGTCCGCTCACCTGCTGAGCACGCTGGAGCACCAGGAACTGGTCCGGTTCGACGTGGACCGGCTGATCGACTACCGGTCGCGCCGCCCGCCCATGATCTACTCCCGGGACCACTGGGAGAGCTACGAGGCACCTGAGCTCACCATGCACCTGCTCACGGACACCGCGGGCGGCCAGTTCCTGCTGCTCAACGGGCCGGAACCAGACCTGGAGTGGGAGCGGTTCACCCAGGCGGTCCGGGACGTGGCGGCCCGGATGCGGGTCCGGCTGGCCATCGGCTACCACGGCATCCCGATGGGCGCGCCGCACACCCGCCCGCTGGGCGTCACCGCGCACGCCACCAGCCCGGGCCTGACCACCGGGTACCCGCCGCTGGTGGACCGGCTGCAGGTGCCGGGCAGCGTGGCCGCGCTGCTGGAGATGCGGCTCGGCGAAGAGGACCGGGCCGCGCTCGGATTCGCCGTGCACGTCCCGCACTACCTGGCCCAGGCCGCCTACCCGGCGGCCGCGGTGACCCTGCTCGGCTCGGTGGCCCGGGCCAGCGGCCTGCAGCTGCCCGAAGAGGCACTGCTCGAGGCGGCCCGGGAGACCGACGAGGAAATCCGCCGCCAGGTGGAAGGTTCCGAGGAGATCCTGGAAGTGGTCCAGGCGCTGGAGCGCCAGTACGACTCGTTCGCCGAGGGCCAGGCCCGGGACGGCGGCCTGCTCGCCGACGGATCCGAGCGGATGCCCACCGCCGACGAGCTGGGCGCCCAGTTCGAGCAGTTCCTCGCCGAACAGCAGGGCCGGGCCGACTCATCGGACTCCTGACCCCGGCCGTCCGGCCGGGGATCACACCACTTCGCGTAGCTTGCCGGTGCTCACGTCGAAGACGAACCCGCGCACCGAGTCCTTAACCGGGACGAACGGGCTGGCCTTGATCCGGTTGATCGACTGCCGCACGTCCTCGTCCAGGTCGCTGAACGCCTCGGCCGCCCAGGGCGGCCTGATCCCGGTCTCCTCCTCGATGGCGGCCTTGAACCCATCGTCGGTGAACGTGAGCATGCCGCACTCGGTGTGGTGGATGAGGATGATCTCCCGGGTACCGAGCAGCCGCTGGCTGATGGCCAGCGACCGGATCGTGTCGTCGGTGACGGCGCCGCCGGCGTTGCGGATCACGTGCGACTCGCCTTCCTGCAGGCCGAGCAGGCCGTACACGTTGAGCCGGGCGTCCATGCAGGCGACCACGGCCAGCTGGCGGGCGGGCGGCAGCGGCAGCAGCCCGCCAAACTCCGCCGCGTACGCCTCGTTGTTAGCCAGCAGCTCATCAGTAGCGGTCATCGCGCCAGTCCTCCTCGGTTCGGCCGCGCCGAGCGGCATTGCTCACGATCATCTTCTGCACCAAACCGGCCGGAGATACACCGAACGGGCCAGACATTCCGCCCGTGCCCCCCGCCTACCGAAATAGATAATTCCGATTGAGATAGTAAGGTATAGGATGGCCGCCCCACCCGTCACCCCATCCACACGCTGCGATACCGGATCATTAGACTGAGCTGCGGGTATCGGGGACGTCGGGGGGAATGCGGCGATGAGCCGGTTGACTGCACGCCAGTGCCTGGCGCCAGGCACCGTGGTGGCACCGGGCGAGGTCCTGGTGGCCACCGAGATCGGTGACCCGGCACGCGGGCTGCTGCCCTGCCCGGCCGCGCCGCTGGTCGGCGGGCTGCTGCACCGCCGCCGCGGCGTCCAGGTCCGGTACGCACCGGTCCCGCAGTCCGCCGACGCCAGCCAGTCCGACGACGGCGCGGCCCTGTTCATCACCACCGCGCTGCACCAGGACGGCACCGCCACCGCCATCGGCGCGGCCGCGAACAGTGTTGACGCGGTGGCCATGGCCGCGGCCCGCGGCGCGGTCCAGGAATGGGCCGCGGTCACCGCGAGCCGCCGCCTGCTCAGCGCGGTCAGCCCGTGGTGCCCGGGCGCACGGCGCGCCCTGGACCACGCCCGGCAGGCCACCACCCGCGGCCCGGTGCACGTCCTCGGCCAGCTCATGGCCGCGCCCCAGGACTGTGCTGAGCTGGAGAAGGCCGGCGCTGTCTGCACCACGTCCCTGTCCGATATACCGAACGCTGGCACCGTGCTGATCCCGGCCCACGGCGCGCCGCCTGAGCTGCGCGAGCAAGCCGCGGAACGCGGCCTCGACGTCATCGACATGACCTGCCCCCTGGTCGCGGCCATCCAGGCGGAATGCCACCGGTTCGCCGAACGCGGCGATCAGGTCGTGCTGATCGGCCAGCATGGCCTGGCCGTGCTGCCCACCGTGCTGGGCGAGGCGCCGGGCCACGCCATCCTGGCCGAGACCCGGGCCGGCGCGGGCGCGGTCCAGGTGTCCGACCCGCGGCGGGTGTCCTACCTGCTGCTGCCCGGTGTCCCGGTGGAGGACACCACGGTGGCCACCGAGGCGCTGCGGTCCCGGTTCCCGGCGCTGCGCGGGCCGGACCCGGACGGGTTCTGCTACGCAGCCTCCGACCGGGCCGAGACGGTCCGGGCCATGGCCGGGTCCTGCGCGATGGTGCTGGTGCTGGGCAGCGAGGACGACCCGGACACCCGGTACCTGACCGGGCTGGCCCGGTCCAGCCACGCCAAGGCCAACGTGATCGGTGCGGTCACCGACATCGTGCCGTCCTGGCTGGCCGGGGCGGGCTCAGTCGGCCTGGTCCAGTCCACCGTCGCCCCGTCCGGGCTGGCCGCGCAGGTGACCGAGGCGCTGTCCGGGCTTGGCCCGCTCAGCGTGACCCAGCGGGTGGTGCACACCGAGGTGACCGGCCGCCCGGCCGACTGGTAAGGCACTCTGGCCCTCTGCCCTGGCCCTGTGCCCTGGCCCTCTGCCCTGGCCCTCTGCCCTGGCCCTCTGCCATTGTTGCCTCATGCTGTTTCCCACCTCGCTCGTTGGCAGTTACCCGCAGCCGGACTGGCTCATCGACCGGGAGCGGCTGCGGCACCGCTTCCCGCCCCGGGTCCGCGCCACCGAACTGTGGCGGGTCGCCCCCGAGTACCTGCCGCAGGCCCAGAACGACGCGACCGAGCTGGCCATCCGGGCCCAGGAGCGGGCCGGCCTGGACATCATCACCGACGGTGAGATCCGCCGGGAGAGCTACTCGAACCGGTTCGCGACCGCGCTGGACGGGGTGGACATCGACAACCCGGGCACCGCACTGGACCGCAGCGGGCACCCGAACCCGGTACCCCGGGTGACCGGCCCGATCAAGCGGCGGCACCCGGTGGAGACCGGCGACCTCGAGTTCCTCCGCGGTTGCACCAGCAAGACCGTGAAGATCACCGTGCCCGGCCCGTTCACCATGGCGCAGCAAGCCCAGAACGACTACTACGACAGCACCGAGGCACTGGCGTTCGGCTATGCGGAAGCAGTTAATGAAGAGATCGCGGACCTGTTCGCGGCGGGTGCGGACATCGTGCAGCTGGATGAGCCCTACCTGCAGGCGCGGCCGGACGAGGCGAAGAAGTACGGCGTCCGGGTGATCAACCGGGCGCTGGACGGGATCACCGGCACCACCGCGGTGCACCTGTGCTTCGGGTACGCGGCCATCATCCACGACCGGCCGTCCGGCTACTCGTTCCTGCCCGAGCTGGCCGACTGCGCCTGCGACATGGTGTCGGTCGAGACCGCGCAGTCCGGCCTGGACTGCTCGGTGCTGACCGCGCTGGACGGCAAGACGGTCATCCTGGGCGTGCTCAACCTGGGCGACGAAACCGTGGAGAACCCGGCCCAGATCGTCGAGCGGGTGCGCCGCGCGCTGCCCTACGTGCCCGCGGAACGGCTGGTACTGGCGCCCGACTGCGGGATGAAGTACCTGCCGCGGGAATCGGCGTTCGGCAAGCTGGTCGCGCTGCGGATGGCGGCGGCGCTGCTCCGCGCGGACGCGAGCGTGTCGCCTGCACCGCCGAAAGCAGGCCGGTAGTCCAGCCGGGCGGTTAGAGGTTCAGGTTGAACGAGAGGACGACGCTCAGGCCGCCTGGGCTGACATTGAGGATCGCGGTGGAGAACAGCCCGCCCGCCGCGGTCACCGTGATCTGCACGCTCTGCCCAGCGGCCAGCGAGCCCGACGTCCGGCTCAGCGTGATGTCCTCCAGCAGGGCCGCGGGCACGGTGATGTGGTAGTCGCTGACCGCGCCGCCGACCGCGGTCAGCGTCAGCGTCCCGGTGTACGAGCCGCCCACCGACAGCCCGAGACCCAGGTGGAGCGGGGACACGGACAGCGTTCCGGTCACGCCGACCGCGGCGGACGCCGACCCGGTCGCGGACGCCGTCGCCCCGCCCGACGGCGTGCCGCCGGCCGTACTGCCGGTGCCGGTGCTGGTGCTGGTGGCGGCCGGGTGGCCGCTCGCCGGGCGGCCGCCACCGGCCAGCGCGGCGCTCCCGCCGGACGGCCCGGACGCCCTGCCCGGCTCGCCCGCACCGGGCTGGGCTGGCCCGGTGACCGATGGTTCCGGCCCCGCGCCGGGCGCGCCGCCCGCCCGCTGACCCGCGTGATGATGCAGCAGGGCGCCGCCGACCAGCAGCGCCCCGCCGACGATGATCGCGCCACCGGCCGCCGTCCCGGCCCGCACGTGCTGGCCGGCCAGCCAGGGCGAGCTGGGCGGGCTGATCGGCCGGGGGAATCCGCTGGGCCCGACCGGCCCGAGCCGCTGGCCGATGGCCAGCCGCTGGGCCGCCGCGGCCGGCGAGGGATCGGCCACCAGGCTGAGCACCTGATGCCGCAGCGCGACCGGCAGCGCGGCCACCGGCAGCACGCCGAGCAGGCTGTCCGGGGTGAGCTCGCGGCGCCGCCGCGCACCGCAGATGTCGCAGTGCCGGATGTGCCGGCTGACCCGCTTGCGCAGCAGCACGGTCAGCTTCCCGTCCCAGCCCGCCATGATGGTCGCGAGCTCGGGGCAGGCGTCCTGCCCGTTCCGGGCCACCAGCAGCACGCCCAGCGCGGACTCGAAGTGCGCCCGGGCCCGGGACGCCATGGCGTGCGCCTGGTTGCGTGGCACCCCCAGGGTGTCGGCCAGGTCCGCGCCGGTCAGTTCGTGGCCCAGGGTCAGCTCGATGATCTCCCGCTCGTTCTCGGTCAGGCCAGCCAGCGCCGCCCAGACCAGCTCGCGGATCTCCGCCTGTTCCAGGCTCGCGCCAAGGTCAGCGGTGTCGTCGCTCACCTCGGCTGACTCGTCCAGCGGGGTGGAAGAATCGCGGGCGCGCAGCCGCCGGTGGCATTCGTTCCGGGCCACCGCGTAGAGCCAGGGCCGGAGCCGGTCCGGGTCGCGCAGCGCGCTGACCTTGCCGGCGGCGATGACGAACGTGTCCTGCACCGCGTCGGCCGCGTCGGCCGGTTCGGTGAGCAGTACCTGACAGTAGGAGAATAGATCCGCTGCGTAACGGTCATAGGCCGCAGCCAGCCCAGTCGGGTCGCTGGCGACGATCGCGGCCACAATGTCCCGGTCGCGCATGGGCATACGGTATGACCCGGCGGCCGGCCCGGGGGGCATTTCCGGCCCATCACCGCGGTCGCCGCGGAGTTCCGGTCATGCAGCTGGCTGGCTGGGCCGCCAGCCGGTGCGGCGCCGCCAGCCGGTGCGGCGCCGCCGTCTGGTGCGGCGCCGCACCGGCGCGGTGGCGGGGCAGCACTGGCCCGCACCGGTCCACCCGGTGTGCGCCCGGCCGGTCCCGCCCGGCTCGGGTGCCGGCCCGGCTGGGCCACCAGCGGGCCGTGACGGCACCGGCGGCGCCCGGCAGTGGCTGCCCGGGTGCCGCCGGTGCTGTCTCCCGATACGCGGCAGTGCTGCGACGGGGCCGCCGGGGGCAGGCAGCGGTGCGCTGCCCCGCCCACCGTCAGTGGCTGGCCAGCCGGCGGCCGCGCGGTGGCCGACGCCACCATGATCGCCGGTGTCATGCCCGCGCCCCGTGACGTCCGCATCCGGGGGTGTGCCGGCAGCAACAGCATCACGCTGGCTGTCGCCGCGACCAGCATGCTGACCGCGACCCCGGATGCCTTCGTCAGTGAGTCCATGCCGCGTCCCCTCCTTACGGCGGCGCCGGGTAACGCCGTCGGAGGTAGGAGTCCGCGCCCTGGCCGGCGCCAACACTTTCTGCCGGAATTTCTCATTCAGAACTTTCCCGGCCCCGGCCCCCACCGTCTCCGCCCACCCGTTCCCCGGCCCCGGCCCGCCGTCGCCGCCACCACCCGGCACACGCGGGGCCGACGGACAACACCTGCTGCCCGTGATCAGCTCACCTGGCCCTCAGCGGCGCCCCCGCGCCCGTCCCAACTGCATCGATGAAACTTCGCTGCGGTCCTGACTCGCACCAGACAACATGAAGGCTTCACCGATGCGGTTGGTTACCGGGCGGGACCGGGCGGGACGGCCCGGTGCCGGGGACGAGCCGGGTACCGGCGGACCGCGCGGGCCTGCACCGCGCAGCAGCGCCGGCCGCTCAGCCCTACAACCCCATCACCACGCAGTGGCACCGGCCGGCCACAATGGCGGCTTTTTGTTTACCGAAATACGTGCCGCAGAAATACCGCCTAGGGGTATCCAGATATACCCCCGGCAGGTTTATGAATTCCCGGCTGCATTCCTGTTCACAGGACATCAATGCAGCTCAGAGGCATGACCAATACTATGTGCACCAGCATGTCTTGCCGTCGGCCCGGACCCGGCGGCGGCCGACCGAGCAGGACGTCGATCTGGTGCACGTGCTGATGGGCGTGGCCATGGCCGGCATGCTCGCCCCGCGCGCGCTGCTGCTGGCCGCCCGGCGCAGCCGGGCGGCGCGCTCTGGGCCGTCACCTGGGGCCTGGTCTTCGGCGTGGCCACGGTGTGGTTCGCGGCGCGGATCGCGCTGTCCTACCGGGCCACCGGCCGGCTACGGCCGGTCGGCAGCCACCACCTGCCGCACCTGATCATGTCCGGGACGATGGTCTACATGCTGGCCACCGTGGCCCGGCCAGCTCAGCTGTCCGGGGCCGGGGCGGCCGCCGCAGCCGCGCCGGCCGTGCACTTCCCGTTACTGGCGCTTATCCTGGCTCAGTTCATGGCGGGCTACGTGATGTGGACCGCCGACCGGCTGCCTACCCTGGCCCGGGTGCGGGCCTGGCGGCCCGCCCCGGCCGCGCTCGTCCCGGCCACTCCGGACCCGGTCGCTGCACTGGCCAGCTACCCCGGCGGCGGCCCGGCCAGCACTCTCCCCCGGCCGGCGCAGCCCGGCCGGCGCCAGCCCGGCCGCGCCCAGCCCGCCGCTCTCCCCCCGCCTGGCCTCGTGCTGCAACATCGTGATGGGCCTGGTCATGGGCTACATGCTGATCATCAGCCTGTAACCGCCGCGGCCCGGTACCGGTCGAGTGCGGCCAGCCGCGCCGTCTTGTGTTCCGCGATCGGCGCCGGGTAGTCCCGGCCGATCTGGCAGCCCGCGCGCTGCTGTTCGCCGGCGGGCATCCGCCACGGCTCGGCCAGGTAGCTGTCCGGCACCCGGGCCAGCTCGGGCAGATAGCGGCGCACGTACCGGCCGTCGGGATCGAACCGCTGCTGCTGCAGCACCGGGTTGTACAGCCGCCGGAACACGGGCTGCGGGTCGACCCCGACCGACGCGATCCATTGCCAGTTGCCGTTGTTGCTGGCCTGGTCCCCGTCCAGCAGCAGGCGCATGAACCAGGCTTCGCCACGCCGCCAGTCGATGCCCAGGTCCTTGGTCAAGGAACGAGCCGGCCAGCAGCCGGACCCGGTTGTGCATCCAGCCTTCCCGTCGCAGCTGCCGCATCCCGGCGTATGACCAGCGGAAACCCGGTCCGGCCCGCGGTCCAGGCGGTGAAGTCGGCGTCGTCGCCCGGCCAGTCCAGGGTGCCGCGGTAGCGAGGCTGGAACTCCTGCCGCGAGTTCTCCGGGTGGTACACCAGCACGTGCTGGTAGAAGTCCCGCCAGCACAGCTGCCGCTGCAGTGCAGCTTCACCCTTAGCCACCGCGCCACTCCCCCGGCCGAGCTGGTCTTCTACCGCGCGCGGTGACAGGCAGCCGAACCGCAGGTACGGCGACAGCCGCGACGAGCTGTCGGCACCGGCCTGATCCCGGCCGGTGTCGTAGGCGCGGACCGGCCCGGCCAGGAAGGTGGCCAGCCGGGCCCGCCCGGCGGTCTCGCCACCCGGGGCGGGCTCGGTCACCTCCTGGCGCAGGTCCAGGCGGGCCAGCGACGGCACCCGGCCGTGCCGGACCCGTGACGGCATGCTGACCGGCCCGGGCGCGTCCAGCACCGGCCGCCGCGGGGCGTCCTGCCAGCGGCGGTAGAACGGGGTGAATACGGTGTACGGCCGTCCCTGCCCGGTCAGCAGCGCGCGCACGTCGTCCAGCACGCTGACCCCGGGGTGCGCGTGCCCGGTCACCCCGGCCTGCTCCAGCGCGGCGCGCACCTGACGGCCCCGGATCGCCTCGAACGGGCTGGGGTCCACGCTCAGGTGCATTTCGCTGGCCCCGGTCTCCCGGGCCAGCGCGGGCAGTTCCCGCTCCGGCGGCCCGTGCCGGATGACCAGCCGGGCGCCGCGCGCGGCGAGCTGTTCATCCAGGTCGGTCAGGCACTCGAGCAGGAACGCGGTCCGCGGCCCAGAGGCGTGCCGGCCGTGCAGCAGCCGGTCGTCCAGGCAGAACACCGGCACGATCTGCTCGTGCCGGGCCAGCGCCTCCCGCAACGCCGGGTGGTCGTGTACCCGCAGGTCACGGCGGAACCAGACGAGAGCCACCATGGTGGCGGATGCTACCCAGCGGGCCGCCGGTTATCCGGCAGGCGGGTCCAGGTCCAGGTCGACCACGACCGGGGCGTGGTCGGAGGGGCCCTTGCCCTTGCGGGCTTCCCGGTCGATGTAGGCGTCCTTGACCGCCGCAGCCACCGGCGCGCTGGCCAGCACCAGGTCGATGCGCATGCCCATGCCCTTGTGGAACATGCCCGCCCGGTAGTCCCAGTAGGTGAACGGCTGGCCCTTGAGGGCGCGGGCCGGCACGTCGGTGAAGCCGAGCGCCAGCACATCGGCCAGCGCGGCCCGCTCCTGCGGGGTGACGTGGGTGGAGCCCACGAACGCCGCCGGGTCCCACACGTCGTCATCGGTGGGCGCGATGTTGAAGTCGCCGCACACCACCAGCCGCGGGTGGCCGGCCAGGTCGGTGCGCAGCGCGTCGCGCAGCACGGCCAGCCAGTTCAGCTTGTAGGCCAGGTGCGGGCTGTCCAGCGCGCGGCCGTTCGGCACGTATACCGACCACACCCGGCAGCCCGCGCAGGTCGCGGAGATGGCCCGGGCCTCCGGGTCTGGGAAGCCGGGCTCGGCGGTGAAGCCGCGGCGCACGTCCTCCAGGCCGGTACGGGACAGGATGGCCACCCCGTTCCAGCGGCCGGTGCCGTACAGCGCGGCCTGGTAGCCCAGCTCGCCGACCTCCGCGGCCGGGAAGCCGCTGTCCGGGGCCTTGGTTTCCTGCAGGCACAGCACGTCCGGCCGGACCTCGTCCAGCCAGCCGAGCAGCCGGGGCAGCCGGGCCTGTGCCGAGTTGACGTTCCAGGTGGCCAGCCGCACGGTCGTCGCTCCCGTTCTGTCAGGCGTTGGCGTGCAGGGCGGCGTTCAGCGCGGTGCCGTGCCCGGACCGCTCGATGACCCGGACCGCGCCGGTCTGCGAGTCGCGCAGCCAGAGCAGGCCGGACCGGCCGGACAGGTCGCGTGCCTTCACCACCTGCCCGTCCGGCAGCGCCACCTTGGTGCCCGCGGTGACGTACAGGCCGGCCTCGACCACGCAGTCGTCGCCGAGCGAGATGCCAATGCCCGCGTTCGAGCCGATCAGGCAGCGCTCGCCGACCGAGATCGTCTCCTTGCCGCCGCCGGACAGGGTGCCCATGATGGCCGCGCCGCCGCCCACGTCCGAGCCGTCGCCGACCACCACACCGGCCGAGATCCGGCCCTCCACCATGGACGTGCCGAGAGTGCCGGCGTTGAAGTTGACGAAGCCCTCGTGCATGACCGTGGTGCCCTCGGCCAGGTGCGCGCCGAGCCGGACCCGGTCCGCGTCGGAGATGCGCACCCCGGTGGGCAGCACGTAGTCCACCATCCGCGGGAACTTGTCCACCCCGTACACGGTGACCGGGCCCCGGCGGCGCAGCCGCAGCCGGGTGGCCTCGAAATCCGGCACCGGGCACGGCCCGTGGTTGGTCCACGCCACGTTGGCCAGCAGGCCGAAGACGCCGTCCAGGTTGCAGCCACGCGGCGGGACCAGGCGGCCGGACAGCAGGTGCAGCCGCAGGTAGACGTCATGGGCATCGGCCGGGGGATCGGACAGCCGGCCGATCATCGTGCGTACCGCGATGACCTCAACCCCGCGATCGGCATCCGGTCCGAGCAGCCCGGCCGCATCCGGCCCGAACTCGGCCGCGGCTTCGGCGGCGGACAGCCGGGCGGTGCCGTCGGCCGGCTGCGCCGGGATCAGCCGCGGCGCCGGGAACCAGGTGTCCAGCACGGTGCCGCCCGCCATGGTGGCCAGGCCAGCGCCCTGCGCCCCGGTCAGCTCGGCATCGAAGTCAGGCTCAGTCACGGCCCACATGCTAGCCGCCGCGGGTGGGTCAGGCCTGCCGGCCGCTGGGCCCAGTATCCGCGGCGTCGGCTCGGTAGCCGGCCGGGCGAGCATCTGGCGCAGGTTGACAACTGCCTGGGTGTCGATGTCTTTGTGGCGGGGCGGGTCGAAGTACTCGGTCTGGGACGCTATGGTCACCGCGACCTTGCCGCCGTGCTGCTCTTCGGCTGAGCCGACCGCGCCCAGCAGCGACAGCACGGCACGCCACTCGATGTTGTGGCCTGCGGGATGCTGGAAGAGCTGGCGGAGCGTATTGCGCTGATGGTTACTGAGGTGAGTCGACGCTGACACGCGCGCTCCTCTCCGCTCCGCCAGCACGGGCGGAGCTGGGAATGCCCGGCCCGGGCGACCCGGCAAGGGCCTCCCGGCTGGCGCTGTCGTGCCCGCCTTCCCATTCCCAGGTACTCACCTCGATGTTGTCTGGATTGTCCGGTGTCCTCTTGGCCGGGATGCGGGCGGCCGGGGTGGAGCCGTTGACGGAGGGGGGCGGCGCAGCGGTAGTCGTGCCCGGCGGGGCCGGTGTTTCGGTCATGGCACTGCTTCTTTCCAGAGTGGGAGCGCGCCGTTGAGGCCTTGGCGGCTTCCGTGCGGACCCGGGCTTGCCGCGGCCTTCGGCGGTTGCTTCCCGGTGCCTGCGCTCAGACTACAGTCGAAACTCATAACTAGCAATTGTTTTCTGGAATAAGTGTGCTAGTTTTGCAGAGTGGCGAGGTGGAGCTTCCTGACCAACCACGCCCGCGTCCTGCTGTGCATCGCCAGCGACCCGGGCGCGCGACTGCGTGACATCGCGGCCAGCCTGGGCATCACCGAGCGCAGCGCGTACGGCATCGTCACCGACCTGAACGCAGCCGGATACGTCGTCAAGCAGAAAGACGGCCGCCGCAATCGCTACCAGATCCAGGCGCACCTCCCGCTGCCCGAACCGGCCAGCCAGGAACCCGCCATCGGCGAGGTTCTGGACCTCCTGGCCGGTGACGGCGCCCGGCAGTTCACCGATCGTGGCCGGTCGGCCGGGCCGGGTGAGCCCGACGATGGGCGGCCGACTCATCATCCAGGCCAGCCGAGCGATTCCTGAGATTGCTCACCATCGCGCAGCCGAACCGGGCAGGTAAACCGGTCTGGGTGGACGGGCCAGCGCCCGCAAGCACCCCCGCGGTCTCCGGCGGACCAGCGCTAGTCGCCTAGTTCGGCGCGGCGGCGGGTGACGAACTCTTCCAGCTCGGCCCGGATGGCGTCGTCCAGCGGCGGCGGCTGGTACTCGGAAAGCGTCTTGGCGCAGATCTCGCCGGCCCGGGCGGTGGTGTCCTTGCCGCCCAGCTTGAGCCAGCGCTCGTAGTTGGCGGTGGAGGACAGCAGCGGCCGGTAGAAGCACTCCCGGAACCGCTCCATGGTGTGCGCCGCGCCGAGGAAGTGCCCGCCGTGGCCGACCTCCTCGTGCGCGCCGAACGCCAGCGACGCCTCGTCGATCTCCAGCGGGGTGAACTCGACCCGCAGCATGCGCAGCAGCTCGATGTCGATGATGAACTTCTCGTAGCAGCTGACCAGGCCGCCCTCCAGCCAGCCAGCCGCGTGCATGACGAAGTTGGTGCCGGCCAGGAACGTGGGCAGCAGCGTCATCAGCGCTTCGTAGGCGGCCTGCGCGTCCGCGGTCTGGCTGGAGTTCAGCCCGCCGCCGGTGCGGAACGGCAGCCCGAAGTGCCGGGCCAGCTGGCCGGTGCAGAGCAGCCCGATCGCCGATTCCGGGGTGCCGAAGCTGGGCGAGCCGGACTGCATGTCGATGTTGGACAGGAACGAGCCGAAGATGACCGGGCAGCCGGGCCGGATCAGCTGGGCCAGCGCAATGCCGGACAGCGCCTCGGCCAGCTGCTGCACCAGCGCGGCCGGGATGGACACCGGCGACATCGCGCCCATCAGCAGGAACGGCGTCAGCACCACGGGCTGGTTGGCCGCGCAGTACTCGAACTGGGCGTCCAGCATCCGGTCGTCCCAGCGCAGCGGCGAGTTGCAGTTGATCAGCGACACAACCGCCGGCGTCTGCTGGATGGCGGCCCGTCCCGCCGCGGCACCCTGCCCGCCGCCGAACAGGATCTCGGTCATCCGGATCGTGTCGGCCGCGTTCGGCCCGGACACCACGTTGCCCATGTAGATCTTGTCGGTCACCGTCTGCAGCGCGTAGATCATGTCCAGGTGCCGGGAGTCGAGCGGCGCGTCGTTCGGCTCGCAGATCACCCCGCCGGCCGAATCCAGCTCGGGGAACGACTGGGACAGCATGCACAGCTTGCGGAAGTCGTCCAGCGTGGCGTCCCGCCGGACCTCGCCCTCCCGGATGAACGGCGAGCCGTACACCGCGCCGAACACCATGTCGTCCCCGCCGATGTGCACGTTGTTGGCCGGGTTCCGGGCCTGCAGGTCGAACTCCCGTGGCGCCTTGGCCACCTGTTCCAGGACGAACTCCGGGTCGAGGAAGACCACCTCGCCGTCCACCTTCTGGCCGGCCTGGCGGAACAGCTCTACCGCCTCCGGCTTGGCGAACTGGACGCCGATTTCCGAGACGATCCGCCGCCAGCCCCGGTCCAGCACACTGATCGCGTCGGCGGACAGGATCTCGTAGCGCGGCATCGCGTTGCGGAACATCGGCACCCCAATCTTGACCCTCTCCCGGCCCGGTACGTAGCATCACATCGTAGAACAGAGTTCCGTAACATGGAACTCATGGGCGTGAGCAGAACAGGTACGGGCATGACGGCAACCCCCACCGGAACCCAGGCGGTGGACCGGGCGGCGCGGCTGGTCACCGAAGTGGTGCACGCGGCCGATTCGGTGACGTTCACCGAGCTGGCCGCGGCCACCGGGCTGGCCAAGAGCACCACGTCCCGGCTGCTCGACGCGCTGGAGCGGGGCGGCCTGGTCCGGCGCACCGCCGACGGCCGGTTCTCCCCCGGCGAGGTGTTCGTCCGGTACGCCTGGCGCGGCGGGGCCGAGGCCGGGCTGACCGAGGTGGCCCGGCCGTTCCTGGACCGGCTCGGCGAGCTGACCGGCGAGACGGTCAACCTGGGCGTGGCCCGGGACGGCATGGTCGAGCAGATCGCCCAGGTGGACAGCCGGTACCTGATCGGCGGGACCAACTGGCTGGGCCGGCCGGTGCCGATGCACTGCGCCGCGCTGGGCAAGGTGCTGCTCGCCTACGGCGCGGCTGAGCTGCCCGAGGGCCGGCTGGAATCCCGCACCACGCGGACCATCACCAGCCGGGCCGCCCTGGACGACGACCTGCTCGACGTGCGCCGCCACGGCTACGCGATCACCGACGAGGAACTGGAGCCCGGCCTGGTCGCGCTGGCCGCCCCGGTGTTCCGGGACGGCGCGGTCGTGGTGGCCGCCCTGTCGGTATCCGCCCCGGCCAGCCGCCTCACCCCAGCCCGGCTGCCCGAGGTGGCCAAAGCCTGTGTGACCGAAGCGGAAGGCCTGTCCGCCGCCCTCGGCCACCGCTCCACCGACCACGGGCCCACCGACCACGGGCCCACCGAGACAGCCAGCACGACGAAGGAAGGTGCCGCGTGACCCAGGAAGAGCTGCTCCGCCAGCTGTATGACTTCACGCTGGTCGGCAACGGGCCTGAGGTGCTCAGCCTGACCAATCAGGGCCTGGACATGGGCCTGGGCCCGGAGATCCTGCTCTACGAGGCGCTGATCCCGTCGCTGGAAGAAGTCGGCGCCCGGTTCGAGCGCGGCGACTTCTTCGTGCCGGAGATGCTGATCGCGGGCAAGGCGATGGCCGGCGCGCTGGAGATCCTCCGCCCGCTGCTGGCCGAGACCGGCGCCGAGTCGATCGGCACGATCGTGATGGGCACGGTCAAGGGCGACGTGCACGACATCGGCAAGAACCTGGTCAACATCATGTTCGAGGGGGCCGGGTTCCAGGTCATCGACCTCGGCGTGCAGGTCGCGCCGGAGAAGTTCATCGCCGCGATCCAGGAGCACAAGCCGGACATCGTCGGCTTCTCCGCGTTCCTGACCACGACCATGCCGATGTTCAAGGCCAACATCAACGCGCTGCAGAAGGCCGGGCTGCGCGATCAGGTGATCGTCATGGTCGGCGGCGCCCCGGTCACTCAGGAGTACGCCGACGTGGTCGGCGCGGACGGCTACGCATCCGACGCGTCGGCCGCCGTGGTCCGGGCCAAGGAGCTGCTGCAGCAGCGCCGCGCGACGATCCCCGCCTAGGAGGACCCGCCAGCATGGAGACAGTGCTCAGGTCGGCCAGCAAGACCGTCACGATCAGCCCCGAGCAGCCGTTCTGCATCATCGGCGAGCGGATCAACCCGACCGGCCGGAAGATCTTCCAGGAGCAGCTGCGCCGCGGCGACCTGTCCCGGATCGAGATCGACGTGGCCCAGCAGCTGGCCGGCGGGGCCATGGTCCTCGACGTGAACATGGGCGCCCCGCTGGCCGACGAGAAAGAGCTGATGGTGGCCGCGGTCAAGCTGGTCCAGGGGCTGACCGACCTGCCGCTGTGCATCGACTCCTCGATCATCGAGGTGCTGGACGCCGGGCTGGCCACCTATCAGGGCAAGGCGCTGGTCAACTCGGTGACCGCCGAGGACGAGCGGATGGACGCGATCCTGCCGCTGGTCAAGAAGTACGGCGCGGCGGTCATCGCGCTGCCCAACGACGAGGAGGAGATCCCGGACGAGCCGGCCCGCCGGGTCGAGCTGGCCCGCAAGATCATCGACACCGCGACCGGCCGGTTCGGCATCCCGGTCGAGGACATCGTCATCGACCCGCTGGCCATGCCGGTCGGCGCGGACACCTCGGTGGTGGTCAGGACGATGGAGACGATCGCGCTGCTCCGCGAGGAGTTCGGGGTGAACACCACGCTGGGCGCGTCCAACGTGTCGTTCGGCATGCCGGACCGGCACACGCTGGGTGCGGCGTTCCTGCCGATGGCCATCCACAGCGGGCTGACCAGCGCCATCCTGGACGCCCGGTCGCCGCAGATCGTCCGCGCGGTGCAGGCCGCCGACCTGCTGATGAACCGGGACGAGTGGGGTGCGGCCTGGATCGCCACCCACCGCGCCCAGCAAGCACAGGCCCAGCAAGCACAGGCCCAGCAAGCCGCGGCCGCGCAGGCGCAGACATGACCTTGCCGGCCACCCAGGACGCGGACGGCCTGGCGGCCGGCCCGGTCCGGGTCAACCTGCTGTATGAGCCGAGCGGGCGCAAAGTGCGGGTGCCCGCCGGGGTCACCCTGTTCGACGCGGCCAGCTGGAACGGCATCGCCATCGACTCGACCTGCGGCGGCCATGGCACCTGCAAGAAGTGCAAGGTCCAGGTGCTGGACGGCGCCGCACCGCCAACCGCCCTGGACGAGCGGGCGTTCAGCCCGGACGAGCTGCGGGACGGCTGGCGGCTGGCCTGCCGCGCCGAAGCCGCCGGGGACACCACGATCCACGTGCCGCCGCTGGTCACCCGGCCCAAGGCGGCCACCGTGGGGGTGGGCCGGCAGGTCATCCTGCGGCCCGCGGTGCAAAAGCGCTACCTGGAGCTGACCGAGCCCACCCTGGCCGACCAGCGCAGCGACCTGGAGCGGCTGCTGGCCGCGGTGGATGACCTGGAGCTGCGCGCCGACCTGCACGCGCTGCGCGCCATCGGCCCCGCACTGCGGCAAGCGGACTACAAGGTCACCGCGGTCATCGTGGATGACGTGCTGATCGACGTGCAGCCCGGGGACACCAGCGGGCGGATCTTCGGCATCGCGTTCGACCTGGGCACCACCACCGTGGTGGCCACCCTGCTCGACCTGGCCACCGGCACGCCAGCCGCGGTCGCCTCCGCGCTGAACGCGCAGCAGCCGTTCGGCGCCGACGTGATCACCCGGATCAGCGCGACCATGATGGACCCGGCCACCCTCGGCCGGCTGACCGGCCTGGCCCACCAGACCATGGCCGAACTGGCCGCCGAGGTGTGCGCCGAGGCCGGCGTGGACCCGGCCGAGGTGTACGAGATCGCGCTGGCCGGCAACGCCACCATGACGCACATCGCGCTGGGCATCGACCCGGAGCCGCTCGGCGTGGCCCCGTTCATCCTGGCCACCCGGCTGCTGCCCGAGGTGCTCGCGGCCGACCTCGGGGTGGCCGCGCACCCGCGGGCCCGCGCGGTGGTGTTCCCCCCATTTGGCGCGTACGTCGGCGGCGACATCACGGCCGGGCTGCTGGCCTCGGGCATGGACCGGGACCAGCGCACCCGGCTGTTCATCGACGTCGGCACCAACTGCGAGATCGTGCTGGGCAACCGGGACTGGCTGCTGGCCACGGCCGCGCCGGCCGGGCCCGCGTTCGAGGGCGCGGCCATCCGGTGCGGGATGCGCGCCGCGGACGGCGCCATCGAGGTGGTCACGATGACCCCGGAGGCGCTGGACCTCAAGGTCATCGGGGACACCGAGCCGGCCTGTGCGGCTCCGGCCTGGTGGACGCGGTGACCGGCCTGGTCCGGCTGAGCCTGCTCGACTCCTCCGGCCGCCTGGTCCCGGAGGAACGGGCCGCCGAACTGGCCCCCGGCCTGGCCGGCCGGCTGACCACGCTGGGCGCGGAACGCGTGTTCGTGCTGCACTGGCTGGGCGAGCCGGGGGACGTGTCCCGCTCGGTATACCTGTCCCAGCGGGACGTCCGCGAGCTGCAGTTCGCCAAGGCGGCCATCGCCACCGGCTGGCACATCCTGCTGGAGGAGGCCGGCCTGCAGCCCACCGACGTCCAGCAGGTGCTGCTGGCCGGCTCGTTCGGCAGCTACCTGTCCCCGGCCAACGCGATCCGGCTCGGCCTGGTGCCCGCGGTCGGCGTGCTGCGCGTGGTGAGCGCGGGCAACGTGGCCGGCGAAGGCGCCAAGATGGCCCTGCTCAGCGTGCGCGAGCGGGCCGGCGGCCTGGCTCTGCTCGAGGAGGTGAAATATGTCGAGCTCTCCGACCGCGCCGATTTCAACGACCGCTTCGTCGACCAGCTCGCCTTTCCTTCTTAACGCCAGTGCCTGCCCCGCGCCGTCGGCCGGTGCCGGGGCCGAGGGGGGTGTATCCAGCGGCAGCGCCGCACCCCGGGCCGTGGTGATTGCCTGCGGCGCGCTGAGCGGCCCGATCCGCGACGTCGTCAAGCGGCGTAACTGGCCGGTCGAGCTGCATAGCCTGCCGTCGCTGCTGCACAACCGGCCCGGCGAGATCGCGCCGCAGGTCGAGCGGCTGGCCGTGGCGGCACTGCATCGCGGCCTGCCGGTCGTGGTGGGGTACGCGGATTGCGGGACGTATGGCGCGCTGGACGAGGTGTGCGGCCGGCTCGGCCTGCGCCGGCTGCCCGGGCTGCACTGCTATGACCTGCTGGCCGGGCCGTCCCGGGTGGCCGAGCTGTTCGCCGCCGAGCCGGGCACGTACCTGCTGACCGACTTCCTGGTCCGCTCGTTCCGCCGCTCGGTGCTGACCGAGCTGGGCCTGGACCGGTACCCGGAGCTGTGGCCGGACTACTTCGGGCACTACCGCCGGGTGGTCTGGCTGGCCCAGCACCGTGACCCCGCGCTGGAGGCCGAGGCGGCGGCGGTCGCGAAGATGTTCGGCCTGCCGCTCACTGTGCTCGACACCGGCACCGCCCGGCTGGAGCATGAGCTGGAACTCCTGCTGGCTGAGGAGGTGGACCGGTGCGCAGTGGGCTAGCTAGCGTGGCGCCGCTGCTGGCACACCCGCGGTACGAGGTGTTCCCGGCCGCGTCGGTCGAGGACCAGGTGACCGAGTGGGTGCCGCACGGCGAGACGGTCACCGTCACCGCCTCGCCGGCCAGGGGGCTGGCAGCCACGCTCGACCTGACCGGGCGGCTGGCCGGGCACGGCTACCAGGTGGTGCCGCACGTCTCGGCCCGGCTGGTCCGCGATGACGCCCATCTGCGGGAGATCGTGGCCCGGCTGACCGCGATCGGGGTGGACGACATCTTCGTCCCGGCGGGCGACGCTGATCCGCAGGCCGGCCCGTTCGACAGCGCACTGTCGCTGCTCACCCGGCTGACCGAGATGGGCCGCCCGTTCGCCCGGGTCGGCATCACCGGGTACCCGGAGTCGCACCCGCACATCGACGACGACATCACCGTCCAGGCCATGTGGGACAAGCGGCAGCACTCCTCCTACATCGTCAGCAACCTGTGCTTCGACCCGGCCGTGCTGCGCAAGTGGATCACCCGCATCCGGGCCCGCGGCGTGACGCTGCCGCTGTACGTGGGGCTGGCCGGCCCGGTGGAGCGGGCGAAGCTGCTGCGGATGGCGGCCAAGGCCGGGGTGGCCGAGTCGGCCCGGTTCCTGGCCGGGCATACCGAGTGGTTTCTCCGCCTGGGCACCCCCGGTGGTTACCGTCCGGAACGGCTGCTGGACCGGACCGGAACGGCCCTTATGGACCCCGCCTCGGCCGTGGCCGGGCTGCACTTGTTCACCTTTAACCAGGTCAAACAAACTGAGCAGTGGCGGCGCGCGCTGCTCGAGCGGCTCACCGGCCCGGGCCGCGGGGACGTCGCCAGCTGACCAGAACGGGCGCCATTTAGCTGTGCCAATTACGCAGCGCCGGCCATGCTAAAACTTACTGTACTAAGCGAACAGCACCCAATCTCGGTCGCACCGGCATAAGCTGTGCACTGCAACTCTGTGGCGGAGTTGTCGTGCCTATCCGGCACGTGCAGTACTACGGATCTTCGAAGCATCGCCGGATCTGCGACGGGAGAAATCCGTGACCGTGCCCTCGGCAGCAACCCGGCCAGCTGGACCCGGAGCGGCTTCGTGCCCGGCCAGCTAATTGAGTGGCCGCTGCGCTGCGGCCCCGTCCCACCGCTGGCCGATACGAGCAGTCCCCGCCCGGAGACCGGGCTGGGCCTGGTCGGGAAGCTGGCCCCGGGTGACACGCTCATCCTGACCCCGGCCGGCCAGCCGGGCTCGCCGCGGTTCCCCGAGCACGGCGGCAGCGGCAAGACGCAGCTGGCCGCGGCGCTGGCCCACGGCCTGTGGGACAACCGCGCGGTGGATCTGCTGATCTGGGTGGGCGCGGCCAGCCGGGACGCCATCCTGTCCGGGTACGCGAGCGCGCTGGCCGACCTGGGCGCGGCCGACCCGGACGACGACCTGCTGGCCAGCGCGCAGCGCTTCCTGACCTGGCTGTCCCGCACCGAGCGGCGCTGGGTGGTGGTGCTGGACGACCTGGCCGACCCGGCTGATCTGGACGGACTGTGGCCGTTCGGCACCGATGGCCGGCTGGTGGTTACCGCCCGCCAGGAGGACTCGCTGGATGAGCCGAACCGGCGGATCGTGCCGGTCGGCTCGTTCACCATGCGGGAGGCGCTGGCCTACCTGACTGCCCGGCTCAGCACCGACCCGGGCCAGCGCACCGAAGCGCTCGACCTGGCCACCGACCTGGACCGCCAGCCGCTCGCGCTGGCGCACGCCACCGCCGCGCTGATCTGCACCGGGGCCAGCTGCCGTGACTACCGGGGCTGGTTCCACGACCGGCGGCGGCGGCTCGGCCCACCGGCCACCGACGCCGAGCCCGGCATCATCGACGTGACCTGGTCGCTGGCCATGGACCTGGCCGACCAGATCGCGCCGGCTGGGTTCGCCCGGCCGATGCTGGCGCTGGCCGCGCTGCTCGATCCGGCCGGCATCCCGGGGGTGGTGTTCACCAGCCAGGCCGCGTGCGGGTACATGACCGGGCACCCGGCCATGCCCGGCGACCCAGCTCAGGCCCGGGAAGCGGTGCACAACCTGGCCCGGGCCGGCCTGGTCACCATCAACCCGGCCAGCACCACCCGCACGGTCCAGGTGCACCCGCTGATCCAGGCGCTGACCAGGAAGGTCATCCCGGCGCCCGAGTTCGAGCGGGCCGCGCGGTCCGCGGCCGACGCGCTGTACCAGGCGTGGCCAGGCCAGGACGTGCCGCCCCGGCTGGCCCAGGCGCTGCGCGACTGCACGACCCGGCTGCGGGACTGCACCGGGGACCTGCTGTGGACCCCGGAAGCCCACCCGGTGCTGCTCCGCGCCGGGGAGAGCCTGTCCGAGGGCCACATCAGCGGCCCGGCCGCCGCGTACTGGATGGCCATGCTGGATACCGCGGCCCGGGTGCTCGGCCCGGCCCATGCCCAGACGCTGCGCTGCCGGGATGGCCTGGCCGGTGCGTACGAGGCCGCGGACCGGCTGGACGACGCCATCGGGGTGTACGAGCGCACGCTGGCCGAGCGCCAGCAGGCGCTGGGCAACGACCACCCGGACACGCTGGCGTCCTGTGCCCACCTGGGCCGGGTCTACGCGGCCGCGGGACGGCACGGCGAGGCGCTGCCGATGTACGAGCGGGTGGTGGCGGACCGGGAGTGGGTGCTCGGCGCCCGGCACCCGGAGACGCTGGCCGCACGCGGCGACCTGGCCGCCGCCTACCTGGCCGCGGGCCGGCCGGGCCAGGCGCTGCCGGTCTACGAGCAGACCCTGGCCGACCTGGACCGGGCGCTGGGTGCGGCGCACCCGGACACGCTCAACGCCCGGGCCGGGCTGGCGCACGCCTACCAGACCGCGGGCCAGCTCAAGCAGGCCGTCCCGGCATTCGAGCGCACCCTGGCCGAACGGGAGAAGGCGCAGGGCCCGGACCACCCGGACACCATCGGCGCCCGCGCCGACCTGGCCTACGCGTACCGGAGCGCGGACCGGATGAAGCACGCCATCCCGCAGTACGAGCGGGTGGTGGCGGACCGGGAACGGGTGCTCGGCACGTACCACCCGGACACGCTGACCGCCCGGGGCAACCTGGCCAACGCCTACCTGGCCGCGCGGCGGCTGAAGGACGCGCTGCCGGTGTACGAGCGGGCCCTGGCCGACCGGGAGATGGCCCAGGGCACCGACGACGTGGACACGCTGACCGCGCGGGGCAACCTGGCCAACGCCTACCATTCGGCCGGGCGGCTGAAGGACGCGCTGCCGCTCTACGAGCAGACCCTGCTCGACTGTGAGCGGGTGCTCGGCCCCACCCACCAGGCCACCCTGACGTCACGGGCCAACCTGGGCTCGGCCTACCACGCCGCGCTGCGGCTGACCGACGCGGTCAAGGTGTTCGAGCGCACCCTGGCCGACTGTCAGCAGGCGCTCGGTCCGGACCACCCGCTGACCCAGGCAGTACGCGAGAACCTGGACGCGGCCAACAAGACCTAGCGCCGCTCCTTGATCGCGGTGATCAAGGCGGGGATCACGTCCTTCAGGTCGCCGATGACGGCGTAGTCGGCCCGGGACAGGATCGGCGCGCCCGGGTCGGTGTTGACCGCCACGATGTGCTTGGCGCTGGCGCAGCCGGCCATGTGCTGGATCGCCCCGCTGATCCCGCAGGCCAGGTACAGCTCCGGGGTGATCTTGGTCCCGGTCTGGCCGACCTGCTGGGTGTGCGGCCGCCAGCCCTCGCTGGTCACCACCCGGGACACGCCGACCACGCCGCCAAGCAGGCCGGCCAGTTCCTCCAGCGGGGCGAAGCCGTCCGGGCCGCCGACGCCGCGGCCGCCGCCGACCACCACCCGGGCGGTGGCCAGCGACACCCCGCCGTCCTGGGCCGCCGAGACCTCGGCCTGCACCAGGAGGTCGGCCGGGGCCAGGTCGGGCTCGTGCACCCGCACCTCGGGCTCGGCCGCGCTCTCCGCGGGTACCGGCGGCACCGCGTCGGTGGCCACGGTGAGCAGCGCGGGCGAGCCGTCCAGCACGGCGTCCTCGATCAGCAGCCCGGCCCAGCGCTGCCGGGCCAGGGTCAGCGTGCCGTCGGCCGCGGCCTCGGCCGAGACGCAGTTGGCCGCCATCGGCTGGCCGGTCAGCGCGCCCAGGTGGGCGAGTACCTCGTGGCCGCGTTCGGTGCCCGCGGCCAGCACGGCGGTGGCCACGGTCACGCTGGCCAGCCCTTCCAGAGTGCGGGCCCAGGCCTGCGGCGCGTACCCGTCCAGCGCCTCGGGCTCGATGACGTACGCCTCGGTGACGCCGTAGCTGCCCAGCGGCCGGCCGGCACCTGGCCGGCCGGGCCGAACAGCACCGCGCACAGCCGCCCGCCCGGGCCGGCCAGCGTGCGCGCGAACGTCAGCGCGCGCAGCGACGCGTCGGTCGGCCCAGCGGCATCTGTCTCAACCAGGCACAGCACAGTCACTTGAGCACCCTCATCTCATTGCCACCCTCGCGGGCGCTTCGCTTGGTCGTGCCGGAGGCGCGCAGGCAACGGGGCGGGCGGCGGGTCCTCGGCGCCGGGACACCGCGGCGGCCCTGGCGGCCTTGCGGCGTTCGGCCCGGCGCCTGCGGCACTCATCCTCACTTCAGCACTCCCAGTTCCTGCAGGACCTGGACCAGGGCGGGCACCGCGTCCGCCCCCTGACCGAGCACGGTGGCCTGGTGCTGCTCGGTCTGCGGCACCCGGAGCAGTTCCTTGCGCAGGCCCTCGGGCTGCCGCTCCGGCTGGTACTCCTCGATGCCCGCCCGCTTGGCCCGCAGCCGGCCCGGCAGCGACGGGTACCGGGGCAGGTTGATGCCTTCCTTCACGGTGACCACCGCGGGCAGCGGCACCTCAAACGTCTCCTGGCTGCCCTGGTACTCCCGGCTGGCCCGGGCCCGGTCGGCGGTGATCTCCAGGTGCTTGATCCCGGTCACGCACGGCCAGCCGAGCAGGTGCGCCACCCGCACGCCGACCTGGTAGTCGCCGGTGTCCGCCGCCTCGTTGCCCATCAGCAGCAGGTCATAGCCGGACCCGCCGGCGGCGTGCCGCCGGGCCTCGGCCGTGATGGCGGCCGCGGTGCTGATCGGGCCCCACTCCTGGCCGCCGGAATCCAGCAGCACGGCCCGGTGCGCACCCAGGGCCAGCGCGTCGCGGAGTTGCTCGGCCGCTTCCGGCGGGCCCAGGGTGAGCACCGAGACACTGCCGCCGAGCCCCTCGGTGATCCGCACCGCCTCCTCGACCGCGCACTCCTCGTGCGGGCTCATCGCGAACCCGGACATCCGGGTGTCCACGTCCTGCCCGTCCGGGGTGACTACGATCCGGCCGCCCACCTGGGGCACCCGCTTGACGCAGACTCCGATCTCCATCGCGGTCAGCTCCGGATCCGCGAGTTGTCCGGGTCGAACAGCGGTGTGCTGCCGGCCACCGCCACGGTCACCGGGTAAGCGTCGCCGAAGCACTCCACCTGGAGCTGGGTGCCCACCACGGCCTGGGCCGGCGGCAGGTAGGCGAGCAGTAGGTGCTTACCCACCGACGGGCCGGACCCGGCGCTAGTCGCATACGATGGCCGGCCCTTGGCGTCCACCAGCCGCTCCCCGGCCGCGGACAGCACCGGCTCGCCGCCCAGCATGTACCGGTCCGGGCCGCCACTGGCTGCGCGGTGGCCGTCCACGGTGAGCGTGCACAGCACGGCGGCGGGCGGCTCGTCCCGCTGGGCCAGGTAGACGTCCTTGCCGATGAACTCCTGCGCCTTGACCCGGGGCCGGGTCATCCCGGCCTCGACCAGGGTGTAGTCGGCGGTCAGCTCCGCTCCCATGGCCCGGTAACCCTTTTCCAGCCGCCCGGTGGTGCCGTACACCCCGATGCCGACCGGGACCAGGCCGTGCGGCGTGCCCGCATCCCACAGCGCGTCCCACAGCCGGGCGCCCTGCTCCATCGGCACGTGCAGCTCCCAGCCGAGCTCACCCACGTAGGAGATCCGGGACGCCAGCACGGTGAGGCCGGCCACCTCGATCTCCCGGCAGGTGCCGAACGGGAAGCCGGCATGGCTCAGGTCGGTCGCGGACACCGACTGCAGCACCTCGCGGGCTCGCGGCCCCCACAGCCCCAGCGTGGCCTGGGCCGAGGTGAGGTCGGCCAGCGCGGCCGTGCCCGCCGCGGGCAGGTGGTCGGCGAACCACTTGAGGTCGGACATGCCGGTGGCGCCGCCGGTCACCACCCGGAACCGCTGCGCGCCGAGCCGCATGATGGTCAGGTCGGCCTTGAAGCCGCCCCGCTCCTCCAGCAGCGAGGTGTAGACGACCCGGCCCGGCTGCACGTCGAGCTGGGCCACGGCCAGCGACTGCACCACGTCCAGCGCGGCTGGGCCGGTGACGTCGAAGATGGCGAACGCGGACAGGTCGGTCAGCCCGCAGGACTCCCGCATGGCCAGGTGCTCGGCGTTGATGATGGGCGACCACCAGCGGGCGTCCCACTCCGCGTCCCGTGGCATCAGCTGCCCGGCGTACCGCTCCAGCAGGCCCTCGTTGGCCGCGTACCAGTGCGGCCGCTGCCACCCGGCGGTCTCGAAGAAGACCGCGCCCAGGTCGCGCTCGCGCTGGTAGACCGGGCTGACCCGGGACCGGCCGGACTCCCACTGCTCGGCCGGGTGCACGATGCCGTACATCTTGTTGAAGCCCTCGCGGGCCCGGGCCCGGACATGCTCGGTGGTCCGCTGCGCCGGGTAGAACCGGGCGACGTTGGCCTCGTCGATGTCCACCGTGGGCACCTGGCCGGACATCCACTCGGCCACCGCGCGGCCGACCCCCGGCCCTTCCTTGATCCAGCTGGCCGCGGCCGACCACAGCCCGGCCACCTCGGGTGTCTCACCCAGCACCGGATGGCCGTCCGGGGTCATCGAGATCAGCCCGTTGATCGCGTACCGGATGCCGACCTTCTCGTCGCCGAGCAGCTCGGGCATCAGCTCCAGGGCCTCGGCCAGCTGCGGGTCGAAGTCGTCCTGGGTGAACGGCAGCTCGGTCGGGGACAGCGCCGATTCCTCGATCGACGGGATCTCGTCCGGGCCGATGATGATCGGCCGGTGCGCGTAGGAGCCGACCTCCATGTCGCCGCCGTGCTGCCGCTCGTACATGTTGGTGTCCACGTCGCGGACGATCGGGTAGGAGATCTCCCCCGGGGTGCCGGCGAACAGCGGGATCGGGCCGACGCTGATCATCTGGTGCACGATCGGGGTCAGCGGGATCCGGGCGCCGGCCATCCGGGCCAGCCGCGGGCTCCATACCCCGCAGCAGATCACGCAGACGCCGGTCTCGATGTCCCCGGCGCTGGTCCGCACCGCGGTGACCCGCGGCCGCCCGCGCTCGTCGGTGCCCTCCGTGTCGATGCCGAGCACCTCGGCCCCGGCCACCACCTGCAGCGCCCCGGACTGCTGGGCCTCCTCGCGCATCAGCGTGCCGGCCCGGAGGGAGTCGACCACGCCCACCGTCGGGAAGTACCCGCCGCCCAGGATCACCGATTCATCCAGGTAGGGCACCAGCTTGCGGACCTCGGCGGGCGAAATGACCTGGGCCGGGATCCCCCACGCCTTGGCCGCCGAGCAGCGGCGGCGCAGCTCCGCCATCCGGGCCTCATTCCGGGCCACCTCGATGCCGCCGCTCTGCGTGAACACGCCGAGGGCCTGGTACTGCTCGGTGCTGTCCTGGGTCAGCTCCATCATCATCTTCGAGTACTCGATCGGGAAGATGAAGTTGGAGGCGTGCCCAGTGGATCCGCCCGGGTTCGGCATCGGGCCCTTGTCCACCAGCACCAGATCCCGCCAGCCGAGCCGGGCCAGGTGGCAGACCAGGCTGTTGCCGACGATCCCGGCGCCGATGATGACGGCGCTGGCCCGGCCCGGGAAGTCACTCATGGCTGATCCTCGCTGCTCGCACGGCTTATAGTATCCGACTGATATATCAGTTGGTAGACTAGGACGCGTGGATGCCATGGTCAAGCCGCCGGGGCCGCACCCGGACCGGGCCGGCGGCGGCCCGGCCGAGCCACGCTCACTGGCCGACCTGGCCTACCGGCAGATCCAGGATCTGCTGGTCAGGCTGGCTATCCGGCCCGGCGCGCCGATCAACGAGGAAGACCTGTGCCTGCGCCTGGGGCTGGGCCGGACCCCGGTCCGGGAGGCGCTCAAGCGGCTGGAACACGAACGGCTCGTCGTTGCCTACCCGCGGCGCGGCACGTTCGCGACCGAGATCAACGTCACCGACCTGACGCACATCTTCGAGGTCCGCGCGGTGATCGAGCCGGCCGCGGCGGCCAGCGCCGCCCGGCACGCCACCCCGGCCGACCGGGCAGTGTTCGAAGCGCTGGCGGCCGAGCTGACCTCGGCGGCGGCCGAACTGGGCGGCCAGCCGGGCGAGCTGATGACCCTGGACATGCGGATCCACCGCGCCATCTATGCCGCGACGCACAACCCGTATCTCGAGGACACCCTGATCCGCTACGGCAACCTGGCCACCCGCATCTGGTGCCTGTTCCTGGACCGGCTGGCCGGCATGGCGGCGCACGTCGCGGAGCACGGCGAACTGCTGCAGGCACTGGCCGAGGGCGACGCCGGGCAGGCCGCCGAGATCGCCCGGCGGCACGTCATCGAGTTCGACCGGGCCATCCGCACGGTTATCTAGGTCCGGGGCTGGTCAGCTGAAGTCGTGGCCCTGTCCGATGTCCTCGATGAGGCCGGGGCGGGTGGGCTTCCAGCCCAGGAGCTCCTGGGTGATGGTGCTGGAGGCGGGCATGTCGGTGCTGAGCAGGCGCGCGAGCATGCCCCCGTACTCCCCCGGCCCCGGCTTTCAGCCTGACGCCCAGCGCACATAAAAGCAGGGGCCGCCGGCTACGGCCGGCGGCCCCTGCGTGGCCCGCTGCGCTATTCGGCTCTGCTATTCGACTGGGATCTCCTTGTTGATCAGGCCCAGATCGATGCCTTGCCGGTTGCGCACCACCCGCGCGATCACGTAGACCACGATGGCCAGCACGTACATCGCGCCCATGAAAATCAGCGAGTCATGGCTGTTCACGAAGTACAGATCGTTGCTCAGCCACTCGTACAGGTTGAACACGAGCAGACCGATCGTGATGACCCCGGCCACCGGGACGATCGGCACGCCGAGCACCTTGATCCGGCTGGCCGGCGAGGCCCGCCACAGCTCCGGCTTGATCCACGGCAGGAGCACCACGGCTATCGCGCTGAACAGGTAGGTCACCGCGATGACCAGGGTGGCGTCCAGGGTGTAGGTGCGGAACGTTGACGAGTACGCGTATATCGCGGCCAGGACGACCGCCGGAAGCAGCATCAGGATCAGCGAATAGAACGGGACCTTCCGCTTCTCGGACACCTCGGCGGCGCGGTCGGGCAGCACCCGGTCGAAGGCGGCCGCGAAGATGACCCGGGTCGAGGACAGGAACAGCGTGCCCACCCAGCCGAAGAACCACAGGCTCAGCACCAGGATCAGGATGACCTGGAACGCCGTGTTGTGCACCAGCCAGCCCGCGAACATGAACGGGTACGGCCAGATGCCGAACTGCGGCGTGAGGTTGTAGTCCAGCGAGTTCAGGTTCTGGTAGAACCCCCAGCCGATGGTCTTGTCCACCAGCAGGAAGAAGACCACCGTGAGGCAGACCGTGATCCACAGGCCGGCGAACATACCGGTGAACACCCGGCGGAAGTCACTCGCGCCGCGGATCTCGCCGTACAGCGTGCTGCCCCAGTTCGGCCACAGCAGGAAGAACATAAAGGCCGGCACGAGCAGCATCGTCGGCCCGAGCGGGCCGAAGCCCAGCGGCGAGGTGGTGTAGCCCGCCTTGGCCGCGGCGTGGTTGGTCGCGGCGTAGGCGTTGTGCACCCCGAACAGCTTCTGGCCGTAGAGGTTGAACGAGCTCACGAAGTCGGCGTGCGAGTTGATCAGCAGCAGGATCACCACGACGGCGAATCCGATCATCCCGCCGACGAAAGCGTACTTCTGGATCCGGGCGTAGCCCGCCATGCCCAGCGAGACGAGCAGGCCGGCGATGACGATCGTGAGCAGCGTGACGATGAAGATCCCGTTGTTGGTGCCGAACCAGGCCGCCCCGCCGTTCGGCCAGGTCCACTTGAGCGTGGCCCAGAGCGGCTCGAACAGCTGGACCGACAGGATGTTCCCGTAGATGGGGGCCCACAGCCACAGGATGAACCACCAGCCGGTGGCGGCCATCACGAAGCCGAGCCCGCTGCCCAGGATGCGGCTCTGCCAGACGTAGTCACCACCGGCCCGCGGGATCGTGACGATCAGCCCGGAGTACGCGATCACCAGGAACGAGACCCAGATGCCCGAGATGATCGTGGCCGTAATGAATTGGCCCTTGGGGAACGCCGGCCCGGCAAACGTGAACTCATAGATACCGAGCGTGACGAAGTTGGTCGCCAGGCAGGCATAGATGATGGAGTCGCGGACGGACCAGCCGCGGACCAGGCCGGTGGCTTTACGCAAGAAGAGTGTTGGCGTCTCGCCGCCAATTGCGTCAGTTGCCATGCTCATCTCCAGTTGGGGGGCTTTTGTGTGGCTAGGCAAGCCTATTGCCATCCGACCGTAAATGTTGGTGAAACTCAGCCGTTCACGAGAAGGTATTTGGTAACCTTCCCCTTCTTCGGATTCAGCTCGAGTACGGCGCCCTGCAAGACGCCGTCGCCGTAGACGCTGCCGGGGTTGATGGCCAGCGTGCGGCCCATCTTCTTGATGCCGCGGCTCTCGTGAATGTGGCCGTGCACCGACAGCATCGGCTGGTAGCTGTTAATCGCGTCGCGGACCGCCTTGGAGCCCACCGGTTTCATCACCGCGCCGCCATGCATAGGACGCATCTGATCGTCGAGTGCCGGGGCTTCATCCAGCCCGGTCCCGTATGGCGGCGCATGGAAATTGAAGATGGCCCGCTCCATGTCCGGAATCTGGGCGACGACCGCGTCAATCTTTTCCTTGAGCTGTTCTTCCGGGGCTTCCCGGAACGTGTCCCACGGCGTCGGGTTGGTCCAGCCCATCGAGACCAGGTGGAAGCCGTCGAGGTCGAGCGACTTGGCCTCGCCGAACGTGACGTTCGGCGACGACTCGATGATGTCGTCGATCTCCCAGATGTCGTCGTTGCCGCCGTTCAGGATGCACGGGATCTGGCCGCCCTTGAGCTTCCCGTCGGCCATGTCCAGCCAGCGGTCCAGCGAGGCCGTCATCTCCTGGCTGAACCGGCGGTCCACCGCGCCCTCTTCCGCGCTGAGGTTCTGCAGCTCATCCGGGGTGACGATGGCCGGGTAGTAGCCCTTGTTGCGGATCTGCTTCTGGACTTCGTCCAGTTCCGTCTGGGTGTCCATCCGGATGGCCTCGCCACGGACGGTGGCCTGCCAGTAACCGGTGTGCGCCACGATCGGCACCATCACCTTGCCGGTGACGTCGCCGCCCAGCACGACCAGGTCGGCCTTGTAGAAAGCGGCCGAGTTCAGGAACTTCCGCCAGCACACCTCGGAGCCATGGATATCGGTCGCGAAGAAGACCCTCATCTGTTCACCCTGTGCCTTCCTCTGCGCAGCTGCCCCGCCGGGTTCGCCGCGGGCCACACGCGCAGGTTCGGGGCGCGTTGCGCAACTCCCGCGCGTACTGTGCAACGTCTAGCATCCGGCTGAAACCGCCGTCAAGCCGGACAGAGCGAATTAAGACCGCACCCCCACCCACCTCCCCTGCCCCCTTCACTGCCGGACCGGCGAGAGAAGGCCGTTACTCCTAGTGCGCGACTTCCTCGGGCAGCTCATACCAGCGCACCCCGTCGCCGACCCGGGCCCGCATCTTCCACTTCATGCCCTTCGGGACCGCATCGGCGATCTCGCGCAACTGGCTGGCCTGGGCCAGTGGGTCGTATTCCGCGCCTGGGCAGACCAGCGCCGGGCTCTCGGCCAGCAGCCCGGGCAGTTTGTCCAGGTTCCCGGTGACGGTCCGCCACCAGCCCCAGTCCCCGGCCAGTACCTTGCCGAACCGGTCGGTGTCGATGGCGGCCGTGGCTCCCGCGCCGACCGGGAGGCAGGACAGCAACTGCACGATGTCCCGGGCGTCCTTTTCGTTCAGCTCGATGATCTGCAGCTTGGACAGCAGCACGTCCACCGAGTCCACGGTGAGCGGCTGCCGGTCGAAATTCGGCCGGAAGTCCAGCGTGTGGCACATGGTCAGCTGGTTCACCATGACGTCGATGGGCCGCCCGGACGGCGCGTTGAAATACATCTGCCGGTCGCCGTTCAGGTTGTTGAACCGGCGGTCCGGCTCACAGCCGTTGTCGGCCAGCCAGGCGGCCACGTTCTTGCGGCCCTTGCCCGTGGTGGCGAAGTCCATGTCCTGGTCCCGGCGCAGCCGCGGCGGGTAGTCCGGGCACAGCACCCGGACGGCCAGGCCGCCGAGGAGTTTCAGGCCGAGGCCCGCAGTGGCGGCGGCCTGGGCCAGGCCGAGCGCCTCGGTCAGCGGGTCCTGCGGCGATCCGGGTACCGGCGCATCAGCGGGTTGGGCCATGCCAGGCCTGCTCTCATCCTGGGCGGCACCGGCAGCGCTGCCGGGGCCGCGCAATTCCTGCTAAGTCGTTAGCGAGTATGCCACGAACACCAGGAGTGCCAGTTAACTGCCGGTTGACGCACAACGGGCAAATTGGTCATTCTTGGTTGCGTGTCCACGAATTTGGTTGCGGCCAACGCAACCTATCACTCGGCTGAGCGGGTGCTGGCACTGCTCGCGAGCTTCGAGGACGGCCGGCCAGAACTCAGTGTGACAGAGATAGCCGAAGCGCTGGGCGTGCACAAGTCAACCGCCTCGCGATTGGCCGCCACCCTGGAGCGGACCGGGTTCCTGGCCCGTTCGGGCCGGCGGTACCGGCTCGGCGTGGAGATTATCCGGCTGGGCAGCCTGGCGCTGCGCGGCGCCGACATCGTGGCCCGGCTGCAGCCCGCCATGGACCAGCTGTCCGAGCTGACCGGGGAGACCATCAACCTGGCCGTGCCCGCCGGGCCGGACATCCTGAACGTGGCCGAGGTGCCGAGCAGCTACTTCCTGAACAGCTCGGGCGGCTGGATCGGGCGGCGCACCAAGCCGCACGCGGTGGCCAACGGCAAGGTGCTGCTGGCGTTCGGCACCATCCCGGTGCCGGCCACCCTGGAGCGGTACACCGAGCACACGATCTGCTCGGTGCCGGCCCTGCAGGCCCAGCTGGCCGAGATCCGCCGGGACGGTTACGCCACCGCGGTGGCCGAGCTGGAAGACGGCCTGGTCGCGGTGGCCGCGCCGGTGTTCAGCCCGGACGGCGCCTGCGTGGCGGCGCTGTCCATCTCCGGCCCGGCCTACCGGATGCCCCCGGACAAACTCGACGAGCTCGGCCGGCTGTGTGCCGGTGCTTACTGAGCTGCTGCCAACGACCGCCGAGGGGGACTGGCGTTAGTGAAGGATTATCTGCTTTACGTTAACGGGAAGTTCCGGACCGGGCGGGCCGCGGCGGCGCCGGCGGTCAGCCCGTCCTCGGGCGAGACGTTCGCTACGGTGGCCACCGCAGACGCGGCGGACGTGGACGACGCGGTGCGCGCCGCGGCCCGGGCCTGGCCGGCCTGGGCGGCCAGCTCGGCGTTCGAGCGCGCGGCCTGGTGCGAGCAGGTGGCCGCGGCGGTCGCCGGGCGGCGGGATGACCTGGCCCGGGTGCTCAGCCAGGATCAGGGCAAGCCGCTGGCCGCCGAGGCGTACGACGAGGTCGACGAGCTGGCCGTCTACTTCCAGATGGCGGCCGCGGACACGCGGCGCACCGACGGCGGCTATCCCCCGTCCACCTCGGCCGGCCGCCGGGTGATCACCGCCCGGGTGCCGCTCGGCGTGGTCGGCGTGATCAGCCCGTGGAACTGGCCGTACACCATGGGCGCGGAGCTGTTCGCGCCCGCGCTGGCCGCAGGCAACGCGGTGGTCTGGGTGCCCGCCCCGACCACGTCGGCGTGCTGCGCGCTGCTGGCCGAGATCATCGCCGGGACCGGGGTGCCGGACGGCGTGTTCAGCTTCGTGGCCGGCCCCGGGCCGGTCGCCGGGGACGCGGTGGCCGGTCATCCCGACGTGGCGGCGGTCGGTTTCATCGGGTCGGTGGCCACCGGCGGGCTGGTCGCGGCCCGGGCGGCCGGCAAGACGCAGCTGCTCGAACTGGGCGGCAACGGGCCGATGGTCATCCTGGAGGACGCCGACCTGGCGCTGGCCACCGAGGCCGCGCTGGAGGCCGCCTACCTGTGTGCCGGGCAGAGCTGCACGGCGGGCGAGCGGTTCCTGGTGCACGCCGCGGTGCGCGCCGAGTTCACCGAGCGGGTGGTGGCGGCCACCCAGCAGCAGGTCCGGCTGGGCGACCCGTTCGATCCGCGGACCACGATGGGGCCGCTGAACAACGAGGCGACCGCGGCCAAATTCGACCGGCACGTGGCCGACGCGGTCGGCCGGGGCGCGAAGCTGTGCTGCGGCGGCCACCGCGCGGCGGGCTTCCCGACCGGGCTGTACGCCGAGCCCACCGTGCTGGACGGGGTCACCCTGGACATGGCCATCGCCACCGAGGAGACGTTCGGGCCGGTGATCCCCATCATCGAGGTGGCCTCGGCGGGTGAGGCGCTGGCGCTGACCAACTCGTCACCGTTCGGGCTGACCGCCGCGGTGTTCACCGAAGACCTGGAGCGCGGCCTGGCCTTCGCCGAGCAGGCCCGGGCCGGCTGGGTCAACGTGAACGCGTCGACCAACCTGTGGGAGTCGCACCTGCCGTTCGGCGGCCGGTCCGGTTCGGTGAGCGGGCGGGGCCGGGTCGGCGGCCGGTTCGCCATGGACGCGTTCACCGAGCCGAAGACGATCCTCTACCCGGCCCCCGAGCTAAAGGGGCGCCGGGCGCCGACTGGACTGAGGAGCGCGGCGCGAGGAACGAGCGTCAAGCGACGAGGGAAGGAGGCGCCTTAAAAGGCGCCCCGGAGGCTCAAGGCAAACGCTGCGCGGCTGACCGTTACCCGGCCCGCTGGTCCTGCCAGGCGAAGGCGAGCGGGGTCAGTGAGGTCAGGTCGATGGCCGGCTCGACCGTGGAGTAGGACTGCACGTTGTCCTGGAACACGGCCTTCTGCCCGTTGTAGGCGGCGTACGGCACGTCACCCGGGGCGTTCGCGTTGCACCGGCGCATGTTCGGCACCGTCCCGGTGGCGGCGAACGAGTTCGGCCCTTCCACGGTCGCCCCGGCCAGCACCGGCGGCTTCCCGTTGTGCGAGCCGACCAGGTTGGTGACCTGGTGCTGCATGCAGTCCGGGAACACGGTGCCATCCCCCACGATCAGCGAGACGCCCCACCCGTTACTGCCCAGGATGTTGTCCAGCCAGTGCTGCGCCCAGCCCGCATAGACCGGGTGGCCGGTCAGCGCGTCGTACTCGTCGGCCATCACGGTCAGCCCGGCGCCGTGCGTGGTGGTGTCGTACTGATCCCAGGCGAAGCCAAAGCGGAACGGGTCGCTGGCCGCGGTGTGGATGCCCTTCTCGATCTGCCCGCGCAGGTCGGCCAGCAGCTGCGCCCTGGTCACCGCGAGGCCGCTGACGTGCTGGGCGCGCAGCGCCAGGTCCAGCTCGTAGTCGGCCAGCGCGCTCACGTCGTACAGGTTCAGCGTGTCGGACAGCGCCTGCTTGCTGTGGATCCAGGCGCTGGCCCAGTGCGCGGCGTCGCGCAGGTAGCCGGTGTCCGGCAGGCCCGCGTCGCGCAGCGCGATGGCCAGTTCGGTGGCACCCAGCGTCATGTCGTCCTTCCAGCTCGTCTCCGGGTAGAAGTCGAACGGGATGGCCGTCATCAGCTGGCCCTTCCAGTGCGTATTGGCCAGCGAGTACACCGTCTTCGCCTCGGTCAGGCAGTGGTCCGCATAAGCCGGGTCGGACTTGTGGAACACCTGGTAGCAGAGCGCGAAGTCGGCGGTCAGCCAGGCCAGGTTCGGGCTGAGCTGCCTGCCCGGCCGGGCGGCCCGGAACACCGGCGGGTGCCGGATGTACACGTACCGCGGGTTCGTCCCCTTGTAGTGGTCGTCGGCCTGGGGCAGCCGCCAGATGTCGTGATCGCCGAAGTAGTAGTTGTTGGCCTCGCCGGTGCCGACCTGGTAGTAGAGCGTCTTGGTGTTCTGGTGCCACATCCGCTGCAGGAAGTCCATGCCGAACTTCGCCTCGCCGGTGAAGTCCGCGCTGGCCCCGGCGCCCATCTGGCCCGGGAACGACGCGATGCCCTGCAGCAGAATGGCCTCGGTGTAGCTGGTCGTCTCGACGAAGTGCAGGTAGTCGCCCGCATCCCACCAGCCGCCGGTGGCGTTGATCCGCACCCCGGTCGCGTATTTGGCCAGGCTGCCCTTGAAGTCGCCGTTCTCATCCACCGGCGGGGTCCGGTACGTCATCGCGCTGGCGTCGCTGCGGTGACCGGGCGCGGTGCGCAGCGCGGTGTGGATGAAGTCCGGGCCGTCCCGCTCGTTCTGGTAGAAGTACAGCGCGTTGGCCAGCGGCTTGGCGTAGATCTGGGTGGCCGGGCCGACCGGGAACCAGGCCGAGGCGGCCGACGGGTCATTGAGGATGCCGACCCGGTACGTGCCGGGCGCATGCAGGGCGGAAAACTGGGCCGCCCACACCCAGCCGTACCGCTTGCTCCAGGCGCCGAGGTCCTTGGCGGCCAGCCCGGACGCGGCCACCGTGCAGGACCCGGCCCGGACCACCACCCAGCGCAGCGCGCTGGCCGGCTTCGACTTGGTCATGATCTGGGCCTGCTTGACCGCCCCGGCCGGGTAGCCGACCTGGTCCACCCGGATCGCGGCGGCGGGCGCGCCAGCCGGCGTCCGGTGCGAGCCGGTGGTCAGCACCGAGCTGGGGCCCGGCTCGTGGCAGATCTTCTGCACCGCAGGCCCGCCCGCCGAGGGCGAGGCCGCCTGGGCGCTGGCCGGGCCTGGCCGCCGCGCACAGCCCCAGCACCAACCCGAACGCGGCCACGGCCGCCGTTACCCGGGGAACCCGCAGAAGATCATTCATCGGGCCAGGCTAGGCCCGGGATAGCCGGCCCGACAATGCCCACGGGACGGGAGATTTTCCTCTCTTGCTCACTCCTGCGCGACGACCTGGAACGTGGCCAGGCTGGGATCGGCCGCGTAGGCGATCCGGCCGCCGTCGGCCAGGGTCGCGCGCAGCGCGTCGAGTGCCGCGGCGGTGATCACCTCGCCCGGGGCGAGCACCGGGACGCCGGGCGGGTACGGTGCCACCAGTTCGGCCGAGACCCGGCCGACGGCCGCCGGTGCAGCTAGCGTTCGATGGGGCAGGAAGAAGGCCTCGCGGGGCGGAATGGCCGGCTCCGGCGTGACCAGCCAAGCCGCCGCGGGCAGCGGCCGCCTGGCCGGGCCGCGGTGCCGCCGCACCGCGGCGAGCAGGGTGTCGGTGAAGCGGGTCACCGTGTGCTCGTCGTCGGCCAGCGTCACGATCGGCACGATCGTGTCCCGGTCCGCCATCTCGACCGGCATCCCGGCCGCAATCAGGTCGGCCTCCACCGCGTTCCCGTGCGCCCCGGTGCCGGGCAGCAGCACGACCAGCTTGGTTGGCTCGACACCAAGCCCGTCCAGCACGTCCAGCCCGGGTTCGGCGCGGAGCCGCTGCTTGGCCGCGGCCACCACGGCCAGCAGCCGGCCGCACAGCTCGGCCCCGTCCCGGGCCAGCAGCGCCCGGGCCGCGTCGATGCTGGCCATGATCGCGCCCGCCGGGCTGGTGGTGTGCGTGGCCTCGAACGCCCGGTTCAGCCGGTCGCCGTCCAGCCGGCCTTTCCGGGCCAGCACCAGCGCGCCTTGGGTGTACGCGGGCAGCGCCTTGTGCGCGCTGGTCACCATGCCGTCCGCGCCCGCGGCCAGCGCGTGCGGCGGCAGGTCCGGGTGGAAGCCGAGATGCGCGGCCCAGGCCGCGTTGACCAGCAGCGGCACCCCGGCCCGGTGCGCCGCGGCGGCGTGCCCGGCCAGGTCGCCGGTGGTGCCGACGTAGGACGGGTCGCCGAGGAACACCGCGCAGGCATCCGGGTGCGCGGCCAGCGCGGCCTCGACCGCCGCCACTGGGACCGGCCCGGGCAGCCCGGTCGCCGGGTCCACCTCGGGCAGCACCCAGACCGGGTCCAGGCCGGCCAGCACGATGCCGAGCAGCAGCGACCGGTGCAGCGCCCGGGTGACCACGATCGGCTGCCCGGGCTGGCCGGCCGCCAGGGCCAGCGCCTGGTTGCCGTGCGTCGAGCCGGCCACCGAGAACCGGCACCAGTCCACGCCCCACAGCTGCGCCGCCCGCTGCTCCCCCTCGGCCAGCAGCTCGTCGGCGTGCTTGATGGTGTCCAGCCCGCCGTACAGCGGCGCGTCGCCCGCGGTCACCGTGCCGGTCAGGTCGGTGCGCTGCTTGTGCCCGGGCACGCTCATCGGGGTGAGCTGCCCCGCGTCGGCCTGTTCGGTGACCCGCAGCCAGGCGTCGAGCAGCGGCGCGTCGCCGCGCAGTTTGAGTGGATCCCTGCTGCCGTCCGTGCCGGTCACGCTTACGCCGCCGGGGCCGGGGTGCCGGGCTGGTGCCGGTAGAACTCGACGTGTTCCGGCGGCAGCGGCGTGTTGCCCATGATCAGGTCGGCCGCCTTCTCCGCGGTCATCATCACCGGCGCGTAGATGTTGCCGTTGGTGATGTACGGCATCACCGAGGCGTCCACCACGCGCAGCCCGTCCAGGCCGTGCACCCGCATGCTGGCCGGGTCGACCACCGACGTGTTGCCGGTGCCCATCTTCGCGGTGCACGACGGGTGCAGCGCGGTCTCCGCGTCCCGGCGCACCCAGTCCAGGATCTGCTCGTCGCTGGACACGTCCAGGCCAGGTGACAGCTCACCCGCGTTGAACTCGTCGAACGCGGGCTGGTTCAGGATCTTCCGGGTGACCCGGATGGCTTCGCCCCACTCCTTGCGGTCGGTCGGCGTGGACATGTAGTTGAACCGGAGCGCCGGGTGCACCTCGGGGTCGCGGGACACGATCCGCACCGTGCCGCGGGAGTCGGAGTACATCGGGCCGACGTGCACCTGGTAGCCGTGCCCGCCGGCCGGCTGGACCCGTCGTAGCGGATCGCGATGGGCAGGAAGTGGTACATCAGGTTCGGGTAGGCCACCTCGTCGTTGCTGCGGATGAACCCGCCGCCCTCGAAGTGGTTGGTCGACCCGGGGCCGCTGCGCAGGAACAGCCACTTCGCGCCGACCACGGGCCGGTTGCGCAGCTTCAGCGCCGGGGCCACCGAGACCGGCAGCTTGGACCCGTACTGCACGTACACCTCGAGGTGGTCCTGCAGGTTCTCGCCCACCCCGGGCAGGTCGGCCACGACGTGGATGCCCAGCCCGCGGAGCAGGTCCGCGCTGCCCACCCCGGACAGCTGCAGCAACTGCGGGGTGTTGATGGCGCCGCCGCACAGGATGATCTCGTCGCCGCGGACCAGCCGGGCCGGGCTGCCGCCCCGGCCGCGGCTGACCGCGCCGCCAGTGACGCCGCCCTGCCGGTACTCCACGCCGACCGCCCGGCGGCCCTCAAAGATGACCTTGGTGACGAAGGCCCGGGTGGCCACGTCCAGGTTGCGCCGGTTCATCACCGGATGCAGGTACGCGCGCGCCGCGCTCAGCCGGCGGCCACGCGAGATGTTCCGGTCGAACGCCGCGAAACCCTCCTGCTGGTATCCGTTCACGTCCGTGGTCAGCGGGTACCCGGCCTGCTGCACAGCCTGGAAGAAGGCCCGGAACAGCGGGCTGGTGGCCGGCCCGCGCTCCAGGATCAGCGGGCCGTCGCCGCCGCGGTACTCGTCCGCCCCGGCCAGGCAGGTTTCCATCTTCTTGAAGTACGGCAGGCAGTGCGCGTAGTCCCAGTCGGCCATCCCCGGGTCGGCCGCCCAGCGCTCGTAGTCCAGCGGGTTGCCGCGCTGGAAGATCATGCCGTTGATGCTGCTGGAACCGCCGAGCACCTTGCCCCGGGCGTGGTAGATGCTGCGCCCGTTCAGCCCGGGCTCCGGCTCGCTCTTGTAGCCCCAGTCGTAGAACCGGTTGCCGATCGGGAAGGTCAGCGCGGCGGGCATGTGGATGTACACGTCCCACGGGTAGTCCGGGCGGCCCGCCTCCAGCACCAGCACCCGGGTCCGCGGGTCGGCGGACAGCCGGTTGGCCAGGGCGCTGCCCGCGCTGCCGCCACCGACGATGATGAAGTCGTACTCCGCTGGAGCCATCTGCCCGCCTCCCGCCGTCGCCCGCACCCACCGGCGGGCAGATTCGTACAATAACGGGATCTACCTGCGGCTGGCCTGTGCGATCCGGGGGGATAATGGCGCGGGGCGGCCCAGACACGGGGGTGTTTGCCATGTTCGTGCAGATCATCCAGGGCCGGATCGGCGATGCCGCCGCGGCCCGGCAGGCGATAGAGCGCTGGCAGCGCGACCTTGCGCCAGGCGCGCCGGGCTGGCTCGGCGCCACCTACGGGATCACCGACGACGGGACGCTGGTGGCCGTGGTGCGCTTCGAGTCGAAAGAGACGGCCGAGCGCAACAGCGCCCGGCCGGAGCAGCAGGCCTGGTGGCCGGAGATGGAACGCTGCTTCACCGGCCCGGTCATCTTCCACGACTGCGACGACGTCATGCTGCTGCTCAGCGGCGGCTCGGACCAGGCCGGCTTCGTCCAGGTCATCCAGGGCGGGGTGCGCGACCGGGACCGGATGCACGCGCTGGTCGCCCAGTCCGGTGACGTGGTGGCCAAGGTCCGGCCGGACGTCATCGGGGCCACCATCGCCATCGACGACGCCGGGTTCCTCACCGAGACGATCGCGTTCACCTCGGAGCAGCAGGCTAGGGCGGCCGAGCAGCAGGAAATGCCCGCCGACGCGGCCCCGCTGCTCGAAGAGGAGATGTCGCTGCTCGACGACGTCAGGTTCCTGGATCTGCGCGAGCCCTGGTTCACCTCCTGGCCCTGATGGCCGCCTGGGCCGCCGCCTGCCGCCCGGCCGCGGGCCAGCCGGGCCGGCGGAATACCCTGCCCAGGTGGCAACGCCTGAGCACGAACCCACCGCCGGCGCGCACCGGCAGCCTGGCGACCAGCCTCCGCACCCCGGCGCGACGGTCTACCGGCAGGCACAATTCCGGCTGCCGCCCGGCGCTACCGAGCTGCTGCTGATCCGCCATGGCGAGTCGGAAGCGGCCTACCTTGAAGAACCGTTTCCACTGGTCAACGGGCATGCCGACCCGGAACTCGGGGCCAACGGCCGGGCTCAGGCCGAGCTGGTCGCGGACCGGCTGGCCAAGACCCCGATCGACGCGATCTACGTGACTACGCTGCGGCGTACCGCGCAGACCGCGGCGCCGCTGGCCCAGCGGCTCGGCCTGACTCCGCAGGTCGAGAAGGACCTGCGCGAGGTCAACCTGGGCGAGTGGGAGGCTGGCCTGTTCCGCAAGAAGGTGGCCGAGAACCATCCCATCGCCGAGCGGATGTGGACCGAGGAACGCTGGGACGTCATCCCCGGCGCCGAGCCAGCCCCGGCGTTCGCCGCCCGGATCGGCGGCGCGATCAAGCGGATCGCTGCGGCCCACCCGGACCAGCGGGTCGCGGTGGTGGTGCACGGCGGGGTGATCGGCCAGGCGCTGGCCCTGGCCACCGGGTCCCGCCCGTTCGCCTTCCTGGGCGCGGACAACGGGTCCATCTCCCGGCTGGTCGTCACTCCGCAGCGGTGGATCCTCCGCGGCTACAACGACACCGCCCACCTGGAGCCCGGCTACTCCCCCTGACCGGCGGCGCCGGCCAGCGCAGCCTTGCCGCGGACCACGGGGTTGACCAGCTCGCCGATCCCGTCGATGGAGATCCGGATCTCGTCGCCTTCGCGCAGCGTGAACGGCAGGTCCGGGACCAGGCTGGTGCCGGTGGACAGCACCGCGCCCGCCGGGAACTCGTCCTCGCGGAACAGGAACCGGGCCAGCTCGGCCACGGTCCGGCGCAGCCCCCGGGTGCTGGCCTGGCCGGCCCAGGCGGCCGCGCCGTCCCGGGTGATCGTCATGCCCATGCTCAGGTTGTGCGGGTCCGGCACCTCCCAGGCGGGCCGGATCCACGGCCCGACCGCGCAGCCGCCCAGGTAGATCTTGGCCTGCGGCAGGTACAGCGGGTTCTCTCCCTCGATCGACCGGGAGCTCAGGTCGTTGCAGATCGTGTAGCCGACCGGCTCGCCCACCGCGTTCAGCACCGCGGCCAGTTCCGGTTCGGGCACGTTCACCGCGGAGTCGGCCCGCACGCTGACCCTGGCGCCCGGCCCGGCCACCCGCCAGGCCGCCGACTTGAAGAACAGCTCCGGGCGGGCCGCGTCGTACACCTTGTCGTAGATGTCCGCCGAATCCTCGCTCTCCTCGACCCGGGCGCTCCTGGACCGCTCGTAGGTGACCCCGGCCGCCCACACTTCGGTCCGCCCGTCCAGCGGCGCGAGCAGGCTGGCCGGGTCGAACCGCACCGGCTCGAACGGCGGGTCCCCGTCGGCCTGGCCGGTGCACAGCTCGCGCACCGCCAGCACCGGCAGGGCAAGCAGGTCGGCCATCGTGGCGATCCCAGGCAGCCCCCTGACCTCGCCGTCCTCCAGCACACCGACCCGCGGCGCACCGCCGGCGGCGCGGAACCTGATCAGCTGCACTGTGCTGTCTCAACCATGGCTGCCTCCACCCTGGCCGTCTCCACCCTGCCGTCTCCTTCCGCTGGCCCTGGCCCGGCGGTCAGCGTATGGCCTGCCCCGGCCCGGGGGCTACCGGGGCGCCGGGCTCGGCCCGGGCCGCATGGCGGCGCCGCACCAGCCACCGCCGCAGCATGTAGTACGCCAGCAGGATCAGCGCCACCACGCCGAACACGACCAGCCGCGTGCCGCTGTACCGGACCGGCTGGAGGCTGTACCGGCTCACCGACACGGTGCCGTTCCCGCCGATGGCCAGGCCGAAGCTGATCGCGGTGGCGTCGCGGGGCACGGCCGGCGTGTTCCACGACGCCTGGGCCCACCCATCGGCTGCGGGCATGGCCGAACTGGTCGTCCAGTACACCCAGTTGCCGATCGTGGTCCGGTAGTACAGGTCGAACCGGACCGGCTTGCTGGCCAGGTAGAACTCGGCCACGCTGTACCGCTGGCCCGGCTGGGCCGGCGGCGCGCACTGGCCCAGATCCAGCGTGGGCAGCAGCTTGGCGTCCCCGGACGTCCAGCCGGTCATCCGGATGGTCTCCGCCCCGGCGCTGCCTGGGCCGCCGGCCGGCTGGTAGCTGAACCGGGCCGTATTCGAGCCGTACCGGGCGGTCTGGAAGCAGGCGGGCACGCCGCCCGGGCCCCGGGTGGCCAGCGCGGCGTTATTGATCCCGGGGCCACCGATCGGCGGCGGCGTCGGGCCGGCCACCAGCGGCCGGACCGGGCCGCCCCCCACCTGGCGCACGGTCCGCACGCTGACCCCGTGGCTGGCCTGCCCGGCCAGCCAGGCCAGCACGCTGCTCAGTTCGGGTTTGGTGACACCCAGCGCACAGTCCCGGGCGCACACGTCATGGATGTTGAAGATGACCCAGCCCCCGCCACGGCGCTGCGCACCGGTCACGATGGACTCGAACGTGGCCGGGGTCCACCGGGTGCCCACCGAGGCCACCTCGATCGGCGCGCGGAGCAGGTACGGATTGTGCGGCGGGATCGTCTCCGCCCAGCCACACGAGTCGCACAGCCCGGCGCCGCGTAGTTCCCCGGCGCCCAGCCCGGTGTTGTAGCCGCACCGCCGGACCAGGCCCGGCAGCGTCTTGGTCACCTCCGCGAACGGGTACGCGAAGTCGGTGACCTGCATCCCCCACCGGGTCAGGTTGACCCGGTCCTGGCAGATCTCCCGCTGCGCCTCGGCGGCGGGCAGCTTGGTCAGCGGCACGTGCAGCACGGTCAGCCCGCCGATCTCGTTGCCATCCGCGGCCAGCGTCCGCACGTCCTGCAGCGTCAGGTAGGGCGCCTGGGCGCAGTCCGGATCGGTGTCCGGCACGCAGACCAGGCCGGACGGCAGGTAGTAGGTCGCGTGCATGTGGTACTGGCGGAAGACCGGCAGTGCGCCCATCTGGTTGGCGAAGCCGCCGCCCCAGGTGAAGCTGACCACGGTACGGGCCGGTGGCCCGGCCGCCGCCGCGGCCGCCGGCGCCCCGGCCATACCGAGCACGCTGAGCAGCGCGGCCGCGAGCAGCGCCGCCGCGCCGCGGGCATGCCGCTGGAGCGCCCCCCGGACTCGCACAGCCATAACATTAACCGCCCGGGAACAACCGGCCAGCCGGGCCGCCGCCCCGTTTCGATCGCATACGCTCCGGTGATAACACATCGACAACCGTCAGCCCGGCTGGTGGGGGCGGAATGTCCGGCTGGTTCAGCACGAACATTGAGCAAACGGGACGGCTTCCGCTGTTCTGCTTCTTTGTCGCGTTCGTGGCCGGCTTCGGGTTCATCCGGCTCTCCGTCCGGATGATCCGGGCCAACGTCCGCTGGTGGCCGGGCAACGTCACGCCGGGCACCCTGCATGTGCACCACATGGTGTTCGGCGTCGTGTTCATGCTGGTCGGCGGCGTCACCGGCATCGTCGCCCCGGGCGGGTCGCTGGACTGGCGGGCCGGCGCGGCCGCCCTGTTCGGCTTGGGCGCCGCGCTCGTGCTGGACGAGTTCGCGCTGATCCTGCACCTGAAGGACGTGTACTGGAGCAGCGATGGGCGGCTGTCGGTGGAAGCGGTGTTCGTGGCGCTGGGCGTCACCGTGCTGCTGCTGCTCGGCGTCGAGCCGTCGGTCGTGCCCACCCCGGGCGACCAGCACGCGAGCTCGACCGAGGCCATCATCGGCCTGACCATCAGCGTCCTGTTCACCTTCGGGCTGTGCGCGATCTCCCTGCTCAAGGGCAAGATCTGGACCGGCCTGTTCGGCCTGTTCCTGTTCCCGCTGCTCATCGTCGGCGCGGTCCGGCTGGCCCGGCCCGGCTCGCCGTGGGCCCGCTGGCGCTACCAGAACAAGCCGCACAAGCGGGCCCGGGCCGCGCGCCGGGAACGGCGGTGGCGCCAGCCGGTGGTCCGGTTCCGGGTCCGGCTGGAGGATTTCGTGTCCGGCCTGCAGGACCGCCCGGACCCGAAGCCGAAGCCGCTCAGCCAGCCCGAAAAGTCCAAATCGAAATAACTTGCCGAACGCCATCATCTGGTTTCCGGGAGCACGCCCTTAGGTCTGGGCTGCCTGGCCGAACGCATTACCTGGTGCCCCCGACCACGGCCTGGGTCTGGGTTATCTGGGCGGCCAGCCGGCCGGTGTCGTCGAGCAGGTCGGTCTGCACCACGATGACGGTCCGCCCGGTGTGCAGCGGCCGGGACACCGCGGTGACGACGCCGCCCCGCACGCCGCGCAGGAACACCGTCGAGGAACTCATCGTCGCGGTCTGCGCGCCGGGCGGCAGGTTCAGGTAGGCACAAAGCCCGCCGAGGCTGTCGGCCAGGCTCATCAGGGCGCCGCCGTGCATCAGGCCGCTGGTCGTGCACAGCCGCTCTGACCAGGCCAGATGGCCCCTTACCTCGGTGGCATCGACGCTGTCGAGCTCGAGGCCCAGGGTGGCCGCGAACGGCATGACCGGCAGCTGGCTGTCGTCTGTCACGGCGCTCACGGTACTCCCGCGGCGTGGAACACCGCCCCGGCCTGCGTGGTTCTACCTAGTGGAAGTCATGACTAAGAAGAACATTGCGAAATGCGTGACCTGCGGGGACGAACTGCATCCCGAGCGGGCCAAGAAATACAACTACTGCATGTCGCCGGAGTGCCAGGCGAAGAACCTCAAGGGCCTGACCATGGTGGCCGTCGGGGTGAACAAGTCGGCCGAGCAGTACCTGCTGCTGGACGAGGAGACCAAGGCGGCTCTGGCTGACGGCAAGTACCACGACCAGCGCCGCGGCACATTCGGCCGCACCGCGCCAGCACCCACACCAGCACCCACACCACCGGCCCCGGCACCCACACACCGGCCCCGGCACCCACAGCACCGGCCCCGGCACCCACAGCAGCATCACCCACCCCACCAGTACCGGCCGCCCGTCCGGCCACAGGCGCGTCGCCGCAACCCACCCGGCCAGCACCGGCCCGCCCGGCGGCCCCACCCCAGCCCGGTACGCCGTCCCAGCGCAGGCTGGCCGTGCTGTACAACCAGCAGGGCCTGCGCCCCGACGAGATCGCCAGCAAGCTCGGCCTGACCCGGTACGAGGTGACCCAGATCATCCTGGCCGCCCGCACCCCGGGCAAGCTCTAACCGCCCCGGAACCACCGCAGAGTTTCACTCATGGCCGCGCCTGCCCGTCCGGCACCGCATGAATGCTTCGGCCATGCGCACCCGACCACCTGAATGAAACATCCACGTGGTCGGGAACGGGGGCCTGCT
>CAVSUR010000002.1:0-348933 GCA_963731285.1 uncultured Actinomycetota bacterium
GGGAAGCGGCATCATCGGCGGCTGCGGATCTCGGTGCAGCTGGTCTGCTGGCCGCTCGCCGCCCGATGAGCCGGTACAGGCCCGCAGCGACTGCGCCGACTGCCAGCGCGGCCCCTAGTATCCGGGTCTTCAGGGCAGCTTGCACTAGCGCCCCCCTAGGTCGATCTTCCTGATCCTAGGCGAAGTGGCCGCAGTTAGCCGATTGCCGGCTCTGAGCTGGTTTGCGCAAGGCACTAGTGTCCCGGTCCAAGAGGCCCGCGCCGGCAACTGTCTGCGATGTGGCGCAGGCGGATGCGCTGCTCGCCGGCCGCGGCGGCCGCGGCCGGGACGGCGGCCAGCCGAACGCCCGCGTGCGCCCATGGCCGGGTGAAGCCGACCGGGTCCCGGCCGACGTAGGGGCGACCCGGATCGGGAAGCCGGTGGCGTAGGCCTCGATCATCTTGCCGCCGCCGATCACCAGGCCGACATGACCTGGCGAGATGACTGTCCCGTCTGCGCCGGCGAAGAATACCAGGTCACCGGGCTCGACCTGGCTCGGGCTGACCCGCGGGCCCCAGGTCCACTGCTGCTCCGAGGTGCGCGGAATGTCGATGCCGGCCGCCAGGTAGGACTCCATCACCAGGCCAGAGCAGTCGAACGCGTCCGGGCCGGTGCCGCCCCACAAGTAGGGCTTGCCAAGCTGGCTCTCGGCGTAGGCAATCACCGTGGTGACCGCCGAGTTCGGCGTGCCGTGCTGCCGGGCAGGCACCCGGGAGCGTTGTCGAGCGTCACCGGGCTGACGGTGTAACCGCCGCTGGCGTAGGTGCTGGCCCAGTGCAGAACGGTCTGGACGTAGGACGTCAGATGGTTGTACGCGAAGATCGCCGAAGAGACGTGGCCGAGCACGCCGTGCTCGAGCAGGTACTTGGCCGCGCCGGCGATGGCGTCGGCCGGCTCATAGACGCTGGCAGCCCCGTCGCCGTTGGCGTCGGTGGCGACTCCCTGGACCACCTCGCTGGCCGGGTGCACGGGCGCGCCGCCCCAGGTATTGCCCGCCGCGCCGCCGATGCCGATCTGCATCGGGCCGGCCGCGCCGAAGGCGTTCGCGCCGCTGTGCACGCCGGGCAGGGTCGACTGGCCGTCGTCGCTCTCCACCTTGCCAATCCCGGCCAGGATGACCCATGGCACCCCGTATTTCGCGCCGATGGACTTGAACAGGGCCAGGTAGCTGGCCGGGATCGAGCGGGCCGAGCTGCTGGCGGGCGGCTGCATGCCGCCGCCCTGGGCTGAGCTGCAGGCGCTGCCGCCCAGGGACATGATCCCGCCGCCGGCGAACATCGCCATCGGGGCGATGATCAGCCCGAGCGCCAGCAGCGCGGACATGCTGATCAGCACGAGTATCACCCAGCGGCCCCGGCTGCCGCCTGGCGCCCGCGGCGGCGGCGGGCGCGTGCGCAGGTTCACGAGTTACCCGCCGAGGCCAGCTCAATGCTGCTGACCTGCCAGTTGCCTGCGTTCTGGCTGACCGTCACCGCATAGGAGTAGCTGAGCCTGCTGCGGCCGCGGATGTCGGTCAGGTGCTCGGTGCCGGCCACCAGGAACGTGATACTGGAGGACCCGAACGCGCGCAGCGCGGTAATCGACGCGCTGCCGGTAGCGACCTGCTTTTGCCGCGTGCGCAGTCCGGCCACGCCGGGCGTGGCGTAGGCCGCGGACAGTTGCAGGGCCAGCGGGCGGCTGATCAGGCCGTTCATTGAGGCGAGCCAGGCGGCCGCGCTCTGGGTGTAGGAGAACGTCGAGTAGTCGGTGGTGAACCTGACCGCGATGCTCGCGGCACTGGCCAGCCCAGACCGGGTGAACGGCAGCCACTGGTAGACATCCGGCGAAGCCGACGGTGACGGCGCGGCCGGCCTCCCCGCTGAAGAGCTGGCGGCCGGGCTGGAAGCCGCTGGCGTCACCCTGGCCGGCTGCGGTCCGCCCGGCGGCTGGGACGAGACCGGCCCCGAGGTCGCTGACGGCCCCGGCTGAGGCGGAGACTGGCTGGCCGTGCCGCGTACGCCGGGCAGGACCAAGTACCAGCCGAGCCCGGCCAGCACCAGCACGATGACAATGAATGCTGCCTTCCGCTGCAGCGGCGTCAGATCCATCTCGCATCCCTGCTACTTCCGCCGCCTGATCGGCCGCAGCCAGAACGGGCCGGCCTGTGCCCTGGCGTCGACGTCGCGGCCGCTGGACGGCGGCGCGATGGCCTCATCGCCCTGGCCGCGCGCCGCCGGAGGCGCGGCGGGGTCGCCGAACGGCGTGGCCGGCCGGCGGCGCCGGCCCGGCGGATTCCCGGGGCGGGACGGACGGCGGGGTCCAGCGCGGGCCGGCCGCCGGCCGCCCCGGGGCGGCCGACGGCGAGCGGCCCCCCCACGAGCCGGACGCCCGGGACGGCTCGGCCGCAGGCGAACGGCCTCCCCACGAACCGGAGGAGGCAGACGGCCGGGACGGCTCAGCCACGGACGAAGGGCCGCCCCACGGCCCGGGCGAGCCGGCGCGGCCCGGGCTGGACGAGCCATCTGATCGGACGGGCAGCCGGGGCGCGTGCCGGGCCGGCGTGGCTGGGCGGGCCGGCTGGGCCGCCGAGGCCGGCTGCGCCCGGGGCGCCCGTGACGGGGCGGCGGGCGCGGGCACGGCGGCGGAACGCCCGGCGGAAGCACGGTCGGCCGCCGGACGGGCAGGCTGAGCTGGGGTCACTGCGGGCCGGGCGGCGGCGGCAGGGCGCGAGGGGCTGGCCGGGCGGGCCGGGCTCGCAACCGGTCGGGATGGCGGCGCGGACGGCGAGCTACCAGCCGGGCGTGGCGGCACGGCCCGGGCCCCGCTTGTGCGCGGCGGGGCCGGCGGCGCGGCAGAACCAGGCGGTCCGCTTGCTGACTGGCCGCCTGCTGACTGGGCGCCGCCGGACCGCCATGGGGCGCGGGCGGCCGGTGCCCACTCTCGGCAGGCGCGCGGGACCGCCGAGCGGGCCACTGGCGGATCCGCCCGTTCTCCCGGCTCCCGCCATGCCGCCAGTCCCCGTAACGTCGGCACCGCTGGCCGGGTCGCCAGTTCGGGCTGGGCCGCCTGCGCTGGCTGACACGCCGCCCGCGGTGGTCCGTGGCGGTGCGGCAATTCGGGCAGGCCTGGCCGGGCCAGGACCGGAGGCGGTGCCCGCGGCCCGGGCCGTGTCGGCCCCGGAAGTTCCCCTGTCCCCGGATCCCCCGGTCCCCGTGCCCGCCACCCGGCCCGGTGTCCCGCTGGCGCCACGGGCCCGGTCCTGCGCCGCCGCGGCTTGCCGGGCCGGCAGGTGCAGCGGCGGTGCCTCCCGGCCCGCAGAATCCGCCGGAGAGGTCTCGCCGGACGCGGCGCCCCGCCCGCGGGCGCGCGCCGCGAGGCTGGCCCGGCCGCCCTGCTGGCCCGTGTCAGCGGCGGCTCCGGCCGCTGTACCGTCCGCCTGTTCCCCCGCCATCTCCTCGCCGCTGCCGGTGCCGCCGGTGCTGTCGGTGCCCAGGCCCGCCGCGGCGGCCGCGCCGGCCCGGGCCGCCGTGGCCGCGCCGAGCGCAAGCCCCGCCGCCTGAGCCGGGTTGCGGCGCGCCCAGCGCGCGGCCCGGTAGGCCGCCACGCCAGGCACCGTCACGGTGGCGGCGGCGAGCGTGTTGCCGCGCGCCGCGGCCCCGGCCCGGCTCAGGTCCGCCTCGGCCCGCTCACGAGAGCCGATCATGCCGTAGCCGACCGCGGAGAACAGGTGCGTGAACGGCCTGCGGTAGATGACCGCGGCCACGGTGACGAGCGCAATCATCATGATCTTCAGCGCCCACGGCAGCACGGCATCCGACGTCCCCATGATCAGGGCGTAGCAGTACAGCAGCACGCTGAGCACCAGGGCCACGGCCGCCTGCTTGAGCAGCACGCCGACGAGCATCTCGACCCAGCGGATGGCCACTACCCGGCCGAATCCGGGGTGAGTGCCGATCAGCAGGAAGAACGGCCCGACGATCAGCAGCAGCAGGAAGCTCAGCTTGAGCAAGATCAGCGTGACCGAGATCAGCAGCACCAGGACCCCGGCCAGCAGCGAAGCCAGCAGCGCGGCGAACCCGACCTCCAGCCGGGTCGTCCATTGCTTGCCCTGGAAGAGCGGGTACACGGCGGGGTCGCGGTGCTCGAGGCTGGACGCGATGCCGGCGTAGGTGGCCTGCTTGGCCGAAATCAGGGCGCTGGTCGGCTTCTCGTTGAGCGCGATGGCCTGGGCCCACAGCAGCTGCCGGCCGTACCGGTTGACCACGGTCGGCTTCCCGCCCGGGGCCGCGTACACCGTCGTGCCGAACTCGCCGTCCAGCCAGGGCTTGCAGACCAGCACCGTCCACAGCTCGTTGGCGTTCTGGCCGACCACGGTGCCGCCGGATGTGTAGCTGTAGCTGGCCGGCTTGATCTGCGGATCACCGGGCCGGACCGGCAGGCAGCTGGCCTGGCCCGGGCTGGGCAGCTTGGCGAAGGCCGCGTTGAGCGCCTGGGATATGCCGTTCGAGACCCCGGTGCCGAGACCGGTGAAGTCGGCGGGCCGGCCGATCAGCAGGATGGCGGCGACGCACGCGAGCACCATCCAGACCGTGCCCTCAATGGTGGCGGTGCCGCGCTTGCGGATCAGCCCCTGCCAGGCCAGCCAGATGGCGGCGATGATGATCACGATGGCCAGGTAGGGGAAGTAAATGGCGTTGCCCAGCCCGGAGATCAGCTTGTCGGTGACGCCGCTGAGCCAGGACACGATGCCGTTACCCGCCGCGGCCTGGTAGATCGAGATCGTCACCCGGTCGATGGACTTGGCAATGTCGAACGCCATGCCCGAGACGTTGTTGCCGATCAGCGAGGTCATGTCCGAGCACTGCAGGTTGGTGGCCGACCAGTACTGGCCGGCTACCCCGTACTCGTTGTAGGGCGTGGCCACCTGCTGGCCGGGGGTGGCCGGCGGCCGGACCAGCGAGTTGATGCCCGAGTTGGCCGGCTCGGGATCGGGCAGCGACGGCTGGCAGATGTTGTTCAGGTCGCCGGTCAGCCCGCTGGTCCCGAGTGAGCAGAAGCCGAGCAGGCCGCCGATGTCCCCGATGCCCGGCACGGAGCACAGCCCGCCGGAGGCCGCCGGCGACACCGCGGCGACCGTGCGGACGGTGCCCGGCCGTCCGCCGCCGTGCGTGCTGGCCGCCGCGGTCCCGGCGTGCGGGACCAGTAGCAAGCCGGCCAGTACGGCAAGCACCGCCGCGGTCTTACGCGGGAAACGGCGCGGTCTGAGCATCTCGGGGGGCTCCTGATGAATTGTCGTTGCGGGCGCCGTCGTGACATCGGGCGGCTGCCGCGCTAGGGCGCGGGCAGCTGGCCGTCCTGCACGCCGTCGCGGCCCCCAGGCCCGCGTGACGCGCCATCTTGCGCGTTCTCTCCGCTCTGGCCACTCTGGCCGCTCTCCGCATCCTGGTCGCTCCAGTCGCGGGCCTCCGCTTGCGCGCCTTCGACGGCCGGGCCGGCGTGGTCGTCCTGGCCGCCGCCCGGCACCGGCACGTCACCGGGCCTGGCCCTGGTGGGATTGGTGTCCAGCCACTGGACCAGCTCGTCGGAGACCAGGTCGATGCCGACCCGGCCCGACCGGCCGTCTAGGTCACGGAAGATGCACTCCCCGTTGCCGAGCCCGCGCAGCGCCGTCTTGTGCTCCTCGGACGGATCCAGGCCGAGCAGCGACAGCACATGGGACACCTCGGCCCGCTCGGAGGACCGGAACGCGAACACGCTGGAAATGCAGTTGGTCACCTGCTCGTTCAGCAGGTCTCCTGCGTTCTGCGAGACCATGATCAGCGCGGTGTTGCGGGACCGGCCCATCCGGGACACCTCCGGGATGAGCTTGGCGCCCTGTGGCGTCGAGGTGATCGCCCAGGCCTCGTCCAGCACGATGGCCTTGGGCAGCCGCCGGTCCATGCCGTTGAGCAGCCGCCGGGCGAACTGCGAGACCAGGTACAGCAGCGCCACCGACAGCCGCTGCTCGTAGGAGAAATCGTCCCGTTTCACCGCGGCGTCGGGCAGGGTGAGCCCGGCCAGGGTGAACACCGTGGTCCAGCCCGCCGCGTCGATGCCGCCGCCGCCGGACGGGGCGAAGCACAGCCTGGCCAGCCGCATCTCCGACATCGACCTGAGCACGGCCCCGAGGTTGACCGAGGCGGGATCGGTCGAGCTCTCCAGGTGCTCGACCACCTTGCCCAGGCTCGGCTGGCCCTGCGCGGCGACCGCGGCGACCGCCTGGATCATCGCGCTCTCGCGTTCCTCGCTCATCCGGGGGAGCAGCAGCCGGAGGGTCTCAGTGGCCATCGTGCGGCGCTCGGCCAGCCCGTCGCCGAAGGAGAACGGGTCGAGCAGGCCGGGCGCCGCACTGCCCAGCGGCAGCACCCGGGCCTTGCGGCCGCGGCGGCGCAGCAGCTCGACCAGGGACTCGGCGTCGCCCTTGGGGTCGATCACCGCCACCGTCACGCCGCGCAGCGCGAGCTGCAGGATCAGCAGCAGGGCCAGCGTGGTCTTGCCGCCGCCCGGCTCGCCGGTGACGGCCACCGCGGTGGGCCGGTTGCGCGCGGCGGCGACCAGCGGGTCGAAGTGCACCACCGAGCGGGCCCGGCCGAGCGTCTCGCCGATGTAGGGCCCGATCCAGCCCGCGCCGTCGGTGACCCGGTCGCCGAGGTCCACGGTGGCGGTGGGCATCCCGCCCGCGATCGTGTACAGCGGCTGGCGCTGCAGGTAGGAGCTGACCCGCACCCGGTCACCGGGCAGCGACTCGCGCAGCAGCGAGAACTGGTCGCCGGTGGAGGTCACCACGTCGATGCCGGCGTCCCGGTAGTGCTCGCTGACCGCCTCGGCCCGGCGGACGCACAGCTCGCGGGTGGGTGCGGTGACCATCAGCCGGTGCCATCCGTACACGAAGGGCAGCCGTTCCTTGGTGATCCCGTGCTCGAGCAGCCTGGCCGCCTCGATCTGCTCGGCCAGCGCGATCGGCAGCTCGGCACCGGCCTCGCGGATGTGCGCGTCCATGTCCCTGGCGTGCGCGAGCCGCCGGCTGACGTCCTTGCTGGCCCGGGCCGGCGGGATCAGCCTCATCCGCAGGCTCGCCTCTACCGGGAATGGCAGCGCGTCAGCGAAGTGCAGCCACGGCTCCCCGTCCGGGAAGTACATGACGTCGGGAAACCGGGAGAACGACAAGAACGCCGCGTATGACTCGCCGCGGGGCTGCTCCAGCCGCAGCAGCGTGCGCCCGTTGTGGATCTGGCCCTCGGCCAGTGCCTCGACCTCCCCCGCGCCCCAGGTCCGCCGCCGCACCGCGGACGGCGGTTCGTCCCCGATCGTGCCGGTCAGCACGTGCCGGAATAGCCAGGCGATCTGGTCGGATGTCGCGTGCCGGGCCGCCAGGGCGCTGGCGGAAAGCGCCCGGCCGAGGCGCTCCGCCTGCTCGCTCCACCGCGCGATCTCGCCGGCGCTGACCGCCTCATCCTGCAGCCCCATCGCCTGCTCGCCGGCCCGGTAGGCGGAGATGAACTGGGCGAGCACGCCGCCGGACAGCTGGGCCCGGACCCCGCGCTGGCCGAGCCGGACGCCGAGGTAGACCTCCTTGGTCCAGAAATCCTTGGCCCATACGTGCCTGTAGGCCTCGTCCAGGTACTCCAGCCAGCCCGGGCCGCCGTCCGAGGTCGCGTCCAGGCCAGTCGCCCAGTCCGCCGCGGGGTAGGACCGGTGCGCGATCCGCAGGTGCACCTCGGCATCGGCCATCCGGATGGCGGCCAGCGCGACCGTGACGTTGGTGGCCAGGGACTCGCGCTCGGCAGCCGTGGTGAACTCGTAGGAGATGGTCGGCACCTGGTAGTAGGCCCAGGCGTGCGTCTCGGTCAGCAAAATGCGGTCGTCGAGGTAGCGGACCGGCAGTCGGCTGCGCCCGGCGGTGCGCGCGCTCATGCCCGCGCGCTCCGCAGCTCGGGCACCTCGGCCAGGCCGGCCACCAGCACCCCGGCCAGCGCGGTATAGGCGTGCAGCGCCGCCGGGGTTATCGGGGCTGCCGGGGCAGTAGGTCCAGGGGCGGTGACCGGGCCCGCGGCGGGCGGGATCGTGCGCTGGGCCTTCCTGGATAGCTGCAGATGATCGTCCCAGGGGACCCGGACGATGGCGCGGCAGCGGCCGCGCGCGATGGACTCGGCGTGATCGATGTGCGGCATGGTGGCCTGGCTCACCCCGTTCAGGACGACTACGGCCGCTGCGACCAGGGCCGCATGCCCGTGCGCGTCCAGCCATTCGATCGTCATGGCCAGCGCGCTTGCCGCCGCTGCGCTCGCGGGGGCGACCAGCACCAGATGATCGGCGACGGCCAGCACCCGCGGCACCGCGGCGGCCGACGGGTCGGCCAGGGCCAGCGGATACCTGGCCGAGGTCAGCTCGAACATCCGCCCCAGCTCCTCGTCCGCGCTCTCGTCATCAGCACGGGCCTCATCAGCACGGGCGCCGCGGGCGCCGGCCGGGCTGGCCATGATGACATCGAGCGGGGACGGCTCAGGCCGGGGAGCGGCGGCGCCGCCGCGCAGCCGGAACCCGCGCTGCTGGGGCGGCGGCTCCAGCGCGGGGACCGCAGCCGCCCGCTCGGCCAGCGAGCCGTGGCCGGGGTTGAGGTCGAGCACGGCCACCGGATCAGTGCGCAGCCGGGCCAGCACCTCGCCGGTCATCAGCGTGGTAATCGTCTGGCCGGCACCGACGGTGCAGCCGAGCACGACCACCCGCCGGGCGCCGGTGAGCGGCAGCCGGACCCGGGCGCGGTCGCGCTGCTGCGGATCGGGCCGACCGGGCCGGTGGCCGCCTGGTACGACCACGACGCGCTCCCGCCAGCCGTCGGCGCGCTGCGCGGACGGGCCGGACAGCGCCCGCTCGACCACCCGCAGCGGCCGCTCCGCCGCGGTCTGAGCGCCCTGCACGGTCACGGCAGGCCGACCAGGCCGCTGCGGACTCGCAGCCCAGGGAAGTGCAAGAGGCACACGGCCTGCCGGCGCAGGCGTCGCCAGCCGGGCCGGCTCGGGCACCGACTGGACCACGGCGGCCTCGGCCGGATCGGCCGGCTCGGGCAGATCGGCCGGCTCTGATGCGACCGCTGGCTCCGAGGCCACGGGCTCAGGCGAGACGGCCGCCTCAGCCACCACCGCAAGCTCGGACGAGACCGCTGGCTCCGGCGAGACCGCAGGCTCAGCCGCAACCACGGGCTCAGCCGCAACCACCGGCTCTGGCAGGACTGCGGGCTCTGGCAGGACTGCGGGCTCTGGCAGGACTGCGGCTGGCCCGGCGGAATCCGGCTGCAGCTCGTTCCCGGGCGCGGCCAGCTCGGCTGCGGGCTCGGCAACCTCGGCCGATGCAGGCCCGAACGGCGCAGGGGCAGCAGGCTCGGGCGAATGCCCAGACTCGGCGGCCTCCTGCGGCGCGGGCTGTGCGACGTCGGCCCCGGGCAACTGGGCCGGCTCCGGTGACCGCACTGACCCGGCCGGGCCGGCAGCCCCCGGGTTCTGGCCCGCATCCGCCGGCGCGGCCTTCTTCCAGCCGAACACGGTGGACCCGGCCGACACGCGGGCTCGCCGCGCCCAGTCCGGCACGCGCGACCGCGGTACTTCCGCAGCAGCAGGCCTGCAGGCTGCGGGCACCTCAGAGTCCGTGATCGCCGCAGGTTCAACCGCCTGCTCCGCGGCCCCGGCCGGAACGATCATCTCGGCGGCCTCTCGCACTAGCCCGGCGGGCACCTCGGGCGCTGCGACTTTCCCGGTTACCGACCCGGCCAGCACCTCCGGCCGGGGTCCGGCCCCCGGCAGCCCGGCCAGCGCCCGGCCGGCTCTGTGCCGCCGGTACCGTCGGCCAGGGACCCGGGCGCCCCAGTCGACAGGGCCAGGGCCGAGAGCCCCGGGACTCCGGCGGCGTCCGCTACTCCAGCAGGTTCGGCCTCGATCACGCCGGCGGTCTCGATCGTGGCCGGCTCCGGCGCGGGCCCGATAGCGGCCGGCTCGTTCGCGGCGACCAGCGCCGCCCGGGACCGTGCGGCAGCCGCTAGCTCTAGTTCAGGCGGGTCCCGGCGCCACACCTGGCAGATGGCGGTGACCTCATCCGGCTCGGCCAGCGGCGCCATCCGGCACCAGGTACGGGGCTCGCCCAGGTAGCGCAGCTGGGAGGCGAGCAGCTCGGGTAGCCGCTTGCTCTCGATCACCGGCCGGGTCGCCAGCCAGGCCAGCAGGCCGGGCGGAAGCACATAGAGCCAGAGCAGCGTGTGGCTGAACGGCAGCCCGACGATCGTCAGCACCAGCACGTACGGCGCCGCGATGGCCGTGAACACCGCTATCTGGCCGACCGGCAGCGGCATGGGCAGCCGGAAGTCGTACAGCTTGTACAGCCGTTTTTCGATCCGCCAGATGTTGGTGTAGGTGGGCAGGTCCACCCTGCTGTTCTCCTTCCGCCTGCTCCGCGCGCCCTGGCCGCGCGGCTCAGTGCACGCCGAGCGCGTTGGCGATGCCGCTGGCGATGGTCTGCACGATGCTCGGCGTGTAGAAGACGACGGCGATGGCGATGGCGAGCACGATGAACTGGACGAAGCGGATGATCTCTCGGGTGAACAGGAAGAAGATCGCGACAATGCCGACGATCCCCAGGAACAGCGGTCCGAACAGGCCCTGCAAGTAGGACACAAGACCGGAGGTGGACAGCGCCAGGGGGGCGGCGGATGCCGTGAAGATCACGTGCGACGACATCGGGACTCCGGGGGGTTAGGGGCCGGGCTATCGGGGGTCATCTGCTGGGCGCTGCGCTCATGGCGGCCCCGGCAGCTCGGTGGAGGCGCCGATCGAGGCGATGTCCCAGATGCCGCCGTGCTGTACCACAGTCAGCTGGTAGGTCATCTGCACTGTCGGCCGCGCCGCGGCAACCGCCGAAGCGCTGCGGGCGGCCGGCACCCGCCAGCTGACCGAGACCGTGGCCTGCCGGGTCGTCCCGCCGCGCGGGACGGTGATCTGCGAGATCGAGCCGAAGCTGACCGCCCCGCCCAGGCCGGTGACGTGTGTCCCCGGGGCCAGGAAGCGGGCCAGCGTCGCCTGATCTCCGCTGGCGTAGGCACGGAAGAACGACGGCAGCACGCCCAGCAGCGCCGCCTGTGCCGTCGGGTCGGCGGCGACGGCAGCCGGCTGCGGCAGGGCGGCCCGGGCGGGCGCGGGCAGCAGCGCGGGCTCGCCGGAGATGGCCAGCCCGCCGCTGCCGGCGTAGACCGGAATGCCGAGCTCGATCATCCGGCCGTTGACCTGGGCGAGAAGCGTGATGACGGCCTGGTGGGAGTTCTGCACGCGGACGCTGGCCACCTGCTCGGATTGCAGCCGCTGCGACCCGGCGCCGTTCCAGCCGAGCTGGGAGTCGGTACCGGGCGGCAGGTATGCGGCCAGCCCGCTGGCCCGCTGCGCCGCGGTGGCCGGGCTGAAGCTGAGATAGATGCTGCCGAATTGCAGGGCGTAAGCCCGGGCCAGCGTGACCGGGAATCCGCTGCCCTGATTGCTCGCGGTCAGCCCGGGCCTGGCCTCTGGGCGCGGCTGGCCGGTCAGGATGGCCGCGACGCCGCGGTAGCCGATGAGCAGCAGTACCGCCCAGACGAGGACCCGCCCGGTCCAGACGAGCCAGCGGCCCCCCGAGCCGCCGTTCCGCCGCCGGGGCCTGCTGAGCCGCTGCCGGGGCGCAGGCGAGGAAAACGGACGGTCGGCGGCCAGCAGCGGGCCGGACGGAGCGTCGTCGTCGCCCGGAGGCGGCCGGTCGCCGCGTTCGAGGGTTGCTCTGCGAACCATCGCACCTCCGCTCGCCTTCCTGCGCCCGCGCAGCAAGGAGTCGCGGCGCACCCTTGCCCGATCAGGGCACTATTCTCCGCCACAACGACTGGCCAGCCGATCATTAAGCACTGCCGGCGCGTCGCCCCTTTCCGGGTGCCGCGGACAGCTACCAGTGACGCCCTGAGGTGTGACATCGCTGTGACACACTCGGAACAGAAGGGTCGAAAGGGTTAATTAGCGGCAAAAAACCTTGCTGTCGGCAACGCACGCGGCTGGCCGGTCGGCCTGTGCGGACTGCGCCGCGGGTACCGCGCCCGCGGACGATCCGGGGCTGAGCCGCGTGAAACGGCGATTCAGCCGCCCTCCTGGGGCGGCAAAGAGAACGGCTAGTCAGCCGGGGCCGCGCCGCGGCCAGGGCGCGGCCGCAGCGCCCGGCTAGCCAGCCGGGCGCGTGGCAGTGGTGATGATCCAGGCGAGGACGAACGCCTCTTCAGCCCAGGCGTCGTAACGGCCGCTGCGGCCGCCGTGCCCGGCGGCCATCTCGGTTTTCAGCAGGAACGGGCCGCCCTTCGCCTGCGCCTGCAGCCGGGCCGTCCACTTGGCCGGCTCGGTGTAGAGCACCCGGGTGTCGTTCAGGCTGGTGACCGAGAGGATCGGCGGGTACACCGCGTCAGAGGTGATGTTCTCGTACGGCGTGTAGGACTTCATGTACCGGTAGACCTCGGGGTCGTGCAGCGGGTCGCCCCACTCCTCCCACTCGGTCACGGTCAGCGGCAGCGACGGGTCGAGGATCGAGGTCAGCGCGTCCACGAAGGGCACCTGGGCGACGATGCCGCCGAACGCGTCCGGGGCCTGATTTACCGCCGCGCCCATCAGCAGGCCGCCGGCTGACCCGCCGCGCGCGATCAGCCGCTCTGGCACGGTCCAGCCGGTGGCGACCAGGTGCCGGGCGCAGGCGGTGAAATCGGTGAAGGTGTTCGTCTTGCGCAGCATCTTGCCGTCGTCGTACCAGTGGCGGCCCATCTCGCCGCCGCCCCGGATGTGCGCGATCGCGTAGCCGAAACCGCGGTCGAGCAGCGACAGCCGCGGCACCGAGAAACTCGGGTCGATCGAGATCTCGTAGCTGCCGTAGCCGTAGAGCACGAACGGCGCGCTGCCGTCCCGCGGCATGCCCTTGCGGCAGACGACCGACAGCGGCACGGCCGTGCCGTCCGGCGCCGTGACCCACTCCCGGTACTGCTCGTAGCCGGCCGGGTCGTAGGGGGCGCCCCCAGGCAGCGGCCGCACCGGCTTGCGCCGCAGCAGGGCCAGCTCGCCGGTTGCGGTGTCGCAGTCGTAGACCGAGTCGGGGGTGATCATCGAGACGAAGCCGAGCCGGTAGGTGCGGGAGTCGTACTCCCGGTTCAGGCCCGGCCCGACCTGATACACCGGCTCGTCGAAGGCGATCTCGTGCTCGCTGCCGTCAGCGCGGTGCAGCCGCAGCCCGGTCAGCGCGTCCCGCCGGTAATAGAGCACGAAGTGGCCAGCGAACGCGTCCACCGACAGCAGCCGGGTGTCGGGCCGGTGGCGCACCAGCGGCGTCCATGCCGACGGCTGCGACACCGGCGCGGTGGCCAGCTCGAAGTTCTCGGCCTGGTCGTTGTGCAGGATCAGCAGCCGGTCGGTCCCGTCGGCGAGGACCTGATGGTCGATCTCATACTCCACGCCCGGCCGGCGCGGCGTCACCACGGTGAACTCGCCAGCCGGGTCGTCCGCGTCCAGCAGCCGGGACTCGCTGGTCAGCTTAGACGCCGACGAGATGACCAGGTAGCGCTCGCTCCGGGTCAGGCCGATGCCTGCCCAGAACCGCTCGTCCGGCTCCTCGTAGACGACCACGTCCTGCGCGGCCGGCGTCCCGATCAGGTGCCGCCAGACGCGGTAGGGCCGCCAGGCCTGGTCCACCGTCACGTAGAACAGCGCAGCGCCGTCGCGCGACCAGGCGCCGCCGTAGAACGTGTCCGGGATCTCGTCCGGGGCGGTATCACCGGTGCGCAGGTCCTTGACCCGCATCGTGAAGCGCTCGCTGCCGGCGAAGTCGGTGGAGTAGGCCAGCAGCCGGCCATCGGGGCTGACGGTGAGGGCACCGAGCGACAGGAACTCGCCGTCGCCGGCCAGCTCGTTGGAGTCCAGCAGCACTTCCTCGCCGTCCAGCGGCGCGCCGTCCTCGCTTATCGGCGGCCCGGCGTCGTCCGGCCGGACCGCGCGGCGGCAGTGCACCGGATACTGCCTGCCCTCCTGCGTGCGGCTGTAGTACCACCAGCCGCCCTTGCGGGCCGGGACGGACAGGTCGCTTTCCTGAGTGCGGGCCTTGATCTCGCCGAACACCGTGTCGCGCAGCCCGGCCTGGCCCGCGGTGACCGCCTGGGTGTAGGCGTTCTCGGCCTCGAGGAACTCGATGGTCTTCGGGTTGGCCTTATCCGCCAGCCAGCTGTAGTCATCCACGACGGTGTCACCATGGTGGGTGCGGTGCGCAGGGATCCGCTCGGCCGACGGCAACGGGCCGGATCCGTCTGCGGGTGTCGTGCGGCTGCGGCCGGACGGATCGCTGCTCATGAGCGGCCAGTCTAGGTGACCTCGATCCGGTGCGGAGACACTGGAGCAGTGAGCGTAACGCCAGATCGCGGTGCCGGCCCCGGGCCAGCCGCCGGGCCCCCCGGCTGTCCGAAGCGGATGATCTACGGCCCGTGCGGTGGCGTCCGGGCCGATCTCAGCTGCGAGATGGCGCCGGTGCCGTGCCCGTTCGCGACGGCCCCGCCGGTCGGGTTCGCGCCTGGCTTCCCCGCCGGGACCGCTGACGTGCCGGCCGGGCCGGCTGCTGGCAGCGCGCTGCTGGCCGCAGCGGCCCGCGGGCCCGTCGTGCTCACCGACCTGTCGGTGCGGCCGTTCGACCCGGCCAGCATCAAGCAGGTGACGCAGGTGCTGCGCGGCTCGTGTGACGCCGTGCTGGTCGGCGAGCACCAGGACAGCCCCGACTTCCCGCCCGCACTGATGGCCTCGATGGTGCTCGCCGCCGGGGGGCATCCGTGGATCACTCTGACCTGCCGGGACCGCAACCGGCTGGTACTGGAGCAGGAACTAGCCGGGCTGCGGCATACGGGCGCCGACGGCGTGCTGTGCGTGACCGGGGACGGCCGGGCGCCGGGCATCCGGCCGGGCGTGACCCAGGTGTTCGACCTGGACGGCACCCGGCTCGCCGCGATGGCCGCGGCGGCCGGGCTCCCCGTCGCGGTGCCGGAGGCGCCAGCGGCGCCGCCCGCCGGGCTGCGGCCGTACCGGCTGCTGGCCAAGCAGCAGGCCGGAGCCCGGCTGGCCGTGCTGAACCATGTCGGCAGCGCGGCTCAGGCCCGGGGGTTCGCGCAGCAGGCCGGGCAGCTGGGCGTCACCATGCCGCTGATTGCCGGAGTGGCTGTGTACACCGACGAGCCGTCGGCGGCGGTGCTGGCCGGGTTTCCCGGCCTGCAGGTCGACCGGGCCGCGATGGCCCGCGTACTGGCCGCGCCGGACCCGGTCGCCGCCGGGATCGCGGTGGCCGTGGCCGAGGCTCGCGAGCTGCTCGCGATCGATCAGGTCGCCGGGGTTAACCTGTCCGGCCTGGCGTCCGCGCGCGGCGAGCTATTTGGCGCCGAGGTCAAGGCAGCGATCGGCAGTCAGCTACGGGAGGACGCGCATGCCTGAAAACTCCACGCCCCCGAACCGGGCGGACGGCCAGCAGCCGGGGCTGGGCCAGCCCGGGGAGATGCGCGCCGAGTTCGACACAGTCGCCGGGTGGACGTTGCGCGCGGTCCGCCGCCTGGGTCCGGACTACGCGCTGCCCGCCGCCTGCCGGGGCAGTGGCAATCCGGCTGCGCTGCACTGGCTGGCCCGGCGGCTGGAACTCGGCGCCTCGGTCCGCATGCTGGACAGCGGGGCGGGAGTGGGCGGGCCGGCGGCCTTTGCCGCCGCGCAGACCGGCGTGCGGCCCGTGCTCGCCGAGCCGATGCCGGGTGCCTGCCGGGCGGCGGCGGAGCTGTTCGGCCTGCCAGCGGTGGTGACGGACGGGCTGCGGCTGCCGTTCGGAGCCGGGACGTTCGACGCGATGTGGATGCTCGGGGTGCTGTCGACCGTGCCGGACAAGCTCGCCGCGCTGCGCGAGGCGCGCCGGGTACTCATCCCAGCCGGGCGGCTCGGACTTATCGCCTACGTCCGGCAGGCCGCCGAGCTGCCCGGCCAGCCGGAAGGTAACGAGTTCCCCGACGCGGGCGAGCTGGCGGCGCTGCTGCTCCGCGGCGGCTTCGAGGTCTTCGCGCAGCGGGCGCTGGACGGCTTCGCCGAGCCCGCGGCGGACTGGCAGCGCCGGGCCGACGCGGTCGAGGAGGTACTGCGCGCCGAGCACGCCGGCCAGCCGCAGTGGCAGCAGGCCCAGGATCAGCAGGAGCGGATGGGCCGCCTGCTGGACGATGGCGACGTCACCGGCCAGGTGATCTTCGCCATGCCCGCACCCCGCTAGCGTCTCCCGGGTCCCGGCTGATTCCCGGCCCGGTAATTCGCCGGCTCGCGGGCCGGGACCGGCAGCGACTGCAGTGCCTGGACGAACTGCCAGATCAGGTCGCCGGCGAAGCAGATGATCGCAACTTCGGCCAGGAGCCAGCGCGGGCGGCGGCGCCAGGCCAGCACCAGCAGTGATGCAGCCCTCAGCAGCATGGTGAACAGCACGCCACCGAGATTGACCGCCACATTCTGCACCGGGGTCATCCGCTGCGAGTCGTACAGATTGCACCCGAAGCAGCTGTGCCCGTAGACCACGAACGTGGCACAGGAGTCCCCCAGCAGCCGGGACACCAGCGTATGGCCTGCCTCGTGCACAATGATCATGACCAAGGCCAGGACCAGGGCGCAGAGCGTGATCAGAGCGGTCATCGCGCCGATCCGCCGCCAGCGCACCGCTACCTCCCAGGGACACGCGGAAGGAGGCACCCGCGCCGGCTGCGGCTCACAGCGCGGACTTAATCAAGATCCATCTTGTCAGCGCGGCGCAGTAACCGGCAAGAGCCAGTCGCCGACCGGGCTCGGCGCGACAATCGCCCCCGCTGACCCGCAAGAGCCCAACAGACCGTAAGACCGCGGTGACCAGCAAGAGCCCGGCGAGCGTCGCAGTGCTCACCGGCCTCGCCGGGCTGGCCGGGTTTGGGCGGCCACGGGCAGGGCACTTGGCATCGCCATCCTGGAAAGGGCGCTGACATGCCAGCCTTGATGCACTCACTGTCCCTGCGCAGCCGCGGGCGCGCTACGCTGACCCGTCCGCATCCGGTCAGCGGCAAGAAGGCGGTAGCGCTCCGGCTCGGCGGCGGCGCCGTCCTGCTGTGGGGCCTGATCTCACTGCTGGGACTGCTGCTCACGCACGTGCTCGGCTCCGGCCCGGTGCACCACGCTGACCTCGGCGTCGACCGCTGGTTCGCCGCCCGCCGAACGCCGCTGTGGAACGACATCACCTATGTCGGCACGACCATCGCCCAGACCGAGACGGTGATCGGGATCACGGTCATCGTGGTCGCGCTGCTGCGCTGGCGCCTGGGCCGCTGGCACGAGGCCGGTGTCCTGGTAACGGTGATGGCCGGCGAGCTGCTGATCTTCCTCTGCGTGACGCTGACCGTGCACCGGCACCGGCCGCCGGTGCCGCGCCTGGATGTCGCGCCCGAGACGTCAAGCTTCCCGTCCGGGCACACCGCTGCGGCCACCGCGCTGTACGGCTGCATCGCCGTCCTGCTGCTGTGGCGGGCCAGGCCGCGCCCGGCTGTCCGGATCGCGGTCCTCGCGCTTTGCTGCATCCCCGTCATCGTCGGCCTGTCGCGGCTGTACCGGGGAATGCACTACCCGAGTGATGTGCTCGCCGGGGCACTGACCGGCGGGCTGTGGCTGCTGCTGGTGATCTCGACCCTGCTGCCGCGCCAGCCTGCTCCGGCGGGCGGGCGCCGGCTGCTCTGGCAGCCCGGCGGCGGGGCGCGCAGCGAGAATGCGCGCAAGAAACTGCGCCGATGACATGGCCACGCGCCGGGACCCGGGCGAGGGCGAGGACCCGGGCCGCCGGCTCGCTGGACGGCCCCGCCCGGGCGGACGGCCCGGCCGGGCGGGACGGGGCCGCCGGGCCGCCCTCCGGCTACGGTGATGCCCGGGCCGGCGAACCCACGGCCGGGACGCCCGGCCAGCCAGCGATCCCGCCTGCCCCGGCGCCAGCCTCCGCGGGCCGCGCACGAGCCTCCGTAGCCCGCGCGCTGCTGGTCACGGCGGTATCCGGGCTGGCGTTCGGGCTGCTCACCACCCGGATCGGCGGCCGCCAAGCGATGCCTCAAATCGACGAGCAGATCCATCGCTGGGTACTCGCGCACCGCGATGGCGTCAGCACGGCCATCGCGCGCGCCGTCACGTGGGGCGGTGTCACCAAGGTGGCGCTGCCCGTGCTGTTCGTCATCGGCTGGGTCGCCGCCCCGGGCCGGGGCATCAGACGGCGAGTGGCCACAGCCCTTGCCGTCGGGCTCATCGCAGGCGCCGGAGTAATGGTGGAAACGCAGGTAAACCGGCTGACAGGCCGGGTCAGGCCGCCGGTGGCCGATTGGGCCGGCGCGGCGGGCGGCCCTTCGTTCCCGTCCGGGCACACGACGGTCGCCACGCTGTTCGCCCTCTCCTGCGCCTGGCTCCTGGTCCAGCGGATGCGCACCGGCCGACGGCGGTGGATCTGGACCGCCGCCGTCAGCTACGCCGTCGCGGTGGGCTGGTCGCGCATCTGGCTGGGGGTGCACTGGCCCACCGACGTGCTCGGCGCCTGGCTTTTCGGCATCGCCTGGTCGGCCGCTGCCCTGGCCCTGGTACTCGCACTGCGAAGCCGCCGGGCCGGCTCGCCGACACGCGGCGCCCCAGGCGTCACTACCTGCGAAGACATGCGATAGCACCTCTAAGCCCCGTAAATCCGGTTAAGTTACAGACTTGGCGCAGGGCATACGCGCGCAGTTCTCACGATGCAGTTATCGCGATCACTTGGGGCGGGTGCAGCTTCGGAATGTCTTCCGGGACGCTAGGTGGAACCCCAGTGCCCTTGCGCGACTATCACGATGCGCCCGCGCGCGACGACCAGGGCGCGCCTGCGCGCGACCACCGCCAGCCGCCGCGGCACGGCTACCGGGACGAATCCCGTCACGCTTACCGCGACCAGTCGCGGCACGGCTATCACGAGGAGCGGCACGCCTACCGGGACGCGGCCGGCTTCCCCTACCGCGACGCCCCAGGCCTCCCCTATCGTGATGAAGCCGACCACCCCTACCGGGAAACGCCTGGTCACCTCAATCACGAAGCGCCCGGCCACGGCTACCGCGAGGCCGACTACGGTCACCGCGACGCCCCGGCGCGCGATTACCGCGAGACACTCGATTACGGTTATCGGGATATACCGCCGATGCGTGATCATCGGGAGGCGCCCTCTCGGGACGCGCCCGCGCGCACGACCTATAGTCCCGGCGATTATTCCGATGCACAGGGTGATTACTCCACCGATTCCATGCAATTCCTGCTATCCCTATCAAGACTGGAGGAAGAGCAGCGCCTTGAAAGCGTTCCATACCTTGTTCGTCCTGATCATCTACGGCTCAGCGAGCCTGACCGTGCTGCTGGTGCTGGCGACGCGCTTGTTGTGGCGCCGGAACAAGTCACTCCAGGAGCCCTAGCGCAGGAGTACGCGCTTCCCCGGGTGCACTATCGCTACAGCTTCGTGCCGTGGCTGCTGGCGGTGTCGGTGCTAATCGTCGGCAGGCTGGTCGGCCACGCCTGGACGCTGGAGCGGCGCGCTCCGCAGCTGCATACCGTTTACCTGATCGTCGTGCTGCTGTCGGCCGGGTTCGCGGTCTTCCAGCAGCTGGTCTCCTGGCTGGATCGGCCCAAGCGGGTGACGGCCCGGCAAGAGACCCAGCTGGACGCACTGCGGGTGGTCGTGGCCATTCCGGTCTACAACGAGGACCCGATGTGCCTGGACCGGGCGATCTGGTCGCTGGTGAACGGCAGCAGGATCCCCGACGTGATCCACGTCGTCGAGGACGGCGCGCAGAAAGTCGACTACTCCGACCTGCGCGATCACTGGACCCGGCTGCGCAGGCCCGGACCCGAGGTCATCTGGACGGCGAACCCGGTCAACCGGGGCAAGAAGTGGGCTCAGGCCGAGGTGTTCGGCTCGCATCCCGACGCTGACATCTTCATCACCATCGACAGCGACACGGCGCTCGAGTTCGAGGCGGTCCGCGAGGGCCTGAAGCCGTTCGTCGACAAGACAGTCATGTCGGTCGCGGGCATCGAGGTCATGTACAACTCGCACAAGAGCTGGCTGACCTGGTCGGTAACCACCCGCAACATCGTCTACCAGCTGGTGACCTGGGGGGCGGAATCCGCGGTGGGGCAGCTCATGGTCAACCGGGGCACTTACGCCCTGTACCGGGCCTGGGTAATCCGCGAGATCATCCCGGCCTACCTCGGCGAGACGTTCCTCGGCCGCCCGATCAAGCTCGGGGACGACGCGGCGCTGGCGCTGTTCGCGCGGGGCCGGGGGCGCACCGTCCAGCAGGTGACGGCGTTCAGCCTGCCGATGTGCGCGGAGACCCTCTCGCACCACTTCCGCCAGTTCACCCGTTGGATGCGGGGCAAGGCCATCCGGGATGAATGGCGGCTGAGGTACCTGCCGCCGTGGTCGTACGGCTGGCTGTTCACGGTCTTCGCGATCTACGCGGTGATCGCGTCCAGCGCGGTCTTCATCGTCATCCTCGCCATGCTGCCGGCGTTGACGGAACTGCTGCGGTACTCGCTGCTGGTAACGATCCTGGCCTCGCTGGTCACCGGAACCCGGGTGTTCTGCATCCATCGCAGTGACGAGAGCTTCTGGGACCGGGTCATTTCCTGGCTGCTCTACCCGTCCGCGACCCTGTGGGTCTTGTTCGTGCTGCGGCCGCTGCGCTTCTACGGGGCGGCCACGGCGTTCCGGCAGGGCTGGGTCACCCGCCAGTCCGGGGTCGAGGTCGCGATGGACGAGGAAGACGCGGCTGTGCCGGACGTGGGGAACCTGTTGCGGTGAGGCGCTACCTGGGCGCGCTGGCGGCCCTGGTGGTGGTCGGTGGCTTGCTCTACTTCGGCCTGGGCTTCTTCCAGCAGCACTCGGCGGCGTCGGCGCTCGGCACGGGCACCGGGAAGATCGTGACCTGGGGCCCTCCGGCGCTGGGGCGGCACGGAAAAAAGGTCACGAAATGCGGGCCCCCGGGCACGTCAAGCGGTCACCTGGGCGCGGTGCTCCCGAGACCGCTGATGACGCACCTGCCAGAATTCACACGGTATGTCAGCCAGAAAAAACTCTCGATAACCAACAGACCCTCGGTCGTGGAGTATTACGAGAACTTCGGCAACCCACTGAACCTCTCGCAGGCCAGGTATATCTATACCCAGCACGCATTCCCCATTCTCCAGTGGGACCCTTACAATATTCCACCGAATTCCAAAAGCTCATTGCTCGAAAAGATCGTGCACGGAAGCTACAACTCGTACCTGCAGCGGACAGCGAGGGCCGTCTCGCACTTCAAGTGCCGGATTGCGCTATCCTTCGGCCACGAGATGAACGGCAACTGGTATCAGTGGGGCTACACGCATGTCAGCCCGGCCCTGTTCATCGCGGCTTACCGGCATATCCATGATGTTTTCGCCAAGGCCGGGGTGCATAACGTCATCTGGGCCTGGACCGTCATCCGCCAGGACATCGGCGAGTCGCCACTGCAGAAGTGGTACCCGGGCAAGCAGTACGTGGACTGGATCGGCGTGGACGGGTATTACCGCAGGGCCCGCACCACCTTCAGCGAGTTCAACCTGACCTTCCGGACGCTGCGCCGGTATCAGCCCACTCCAGTCTTCTTCGCCGAGACGGCCGTCTCGCCCCGGGCCCGGCAGGCGGCGCAGATCCGCAACCTCTTCTATGGCGCCGCGAAGCATCATGTGTTCGCGCTGATCTGGTTCGATATCCCGGCCAAGCAGCAATGGCAGTTGAACGTCGCGACGAAGGCCGCGCTGGCTGCGCTCCCCCGGGCCGTCCGGAAATACGTGAACGCCAGCTGGCCAACCTGACCCCCCGCGCGCAACCGCGCAGCAGCGCCCCCTCAGCCCGGCCGGCGGGCGAGAAAGACCAGCTCCCGGCCGGGCCGGTCCGGGGCGTCCCGCACCTCGTCCAGCACGAGGCCGGGCGGCCGCAGCGAGGCCTCGATGTCCGCTCGGTCGCGGAAGCGCAGCGTCGAGTCCGAGGTGAGAACCGCCCCGTCGGCCGCGAAGACGACGGTCTGACGGAACGAGACGAGGTCGCCGCGGACCTCGGTCAGCTCGGACCACTGCTCGACCCGGCCCACCCCGGGAACGTCGGCCCGGGTCAGCGACTTGGCGCGGGTCCAGTCCCGCCATGCCCGCCGGGCCGGGTCCCTGGTCTCGAACACCAGCCGGCCGCCCGGGCGCAGCGCCGCATGCGCGCCGCGCAGCGTTGCCGCCCACTCCGCGTCGGTCAGGAAGACCTGCGCGACGTTGGCCGTCATCGTCACCAGGTCCACCCGCAGCGGCGGCAGGCTGGCCGCGTCGCCTTCCAGCCATCGCACCCGGTCCGCGCCGGGCTTGGCCCGGGCGACGTCCAGCGAGGCTGCCGCCGGGTCCGCGCCGGTTACCTCCAGGCCGCGGCCGGCCAGCAGGCAGGCGAACGTCCCGGTGCCGCAGCCGATGTCGAGCACGCTGCGCGCGCCGAACTCGGCGGCGATCGCCGCGTAGGCATCCAGGTCGCTGCGATCGCCATCCAGCGGATCGTAGACCTCGGCGAGCCGCCGTTCCGCGAAGATCGGATCGGGCACGAACAGCAGCCTAAGCAAGCCGCGCCGGGCGCCGCGATCGAAATACCGGCTGGCCGCAGCCCAGCCCGGGCATGTCACCCCGCCGCAGGGCGCCGCCCGGGCACGCCGCGCGGCCGGCCGTGAGCGGACCGCCGCCGGCCACAGGCGCACATCGACCGGGACGGCAACCCGATCCGGTTCGGGGCGCCCGCGGGGAGTTAGCCGGCTGACGCCCAGCCGCCGCCGCTACACGCTGAACCGGAACTCGACGACGTCGCCGTCCTGCATGACATAGTCCTTGCCCTCGATCCTGGCCTGGCCCGCGGCCCGGGCCGCGGCGATGGACCCGGCGGCCATCAGGTCGTCGAACGAGACGATCTCGGCCTTGATGAAGCCGCGCTGGAAGTCGGTATGGATGACGCCCGCGGCCTGCGGCGCGGTGGCGCCGGCCGGGATCGTCCAGGCCCTGGCCTCCTTGGGCCCGGCGGTGAGGAACGTCGAAAGGCCCAGCGCGGCAGAGCCAGCCCGGGCCAGCTGGGCCAGCCCCGGCTCGCCCATGCCCAGCTCGGCCAGCAGTTCCGCGGCCTCCTCCTCGGCCAGCTCGGCGAGCTCGGCCTCGGTCTTGGCGTCCATGAAGGTGGCTTCAGCGGGCGCGATCAGCGCGGCGAGCCGGTCCCGCTGTTCCTTGTCGGCCAGCCCGGCGTCGTCGACGTTGAACACGTACAGGAATGGCTTGGCCGTCAGTAGCTGCAGGTCCCGCAGGGCGGCCAGATCGATGCCGGCCCCGGCCGCGCCGGCGAACAGGGTGGTGCCGCCGTCCAGCAGCCGCTGCGCCGCCGCGGCCGCGCCGGCGGCAGCGGCCCGCTCGCGGTCCTTGCCGAACTTCGCCTCCTTGGCCAGCCGCGGTACCGCCTTCTCCAGCGTCTGCAGGTCGGCCAGGATCAGCTCGGTCGCGATCGTCTCGATGTCGCGCTCAGGCGATACGTCGCCGTCCACGTGGCCGACGTCGGGGTCGGCGAAGACCCGGACGACCTGGCAGATCGCGTCAGTCTCGCGGATATGGGACAGGAACTGGTTGCCCAGGCCCTGGCCCTGCGAGGCGCCGTGGACCAGGCCGGCGATGTCGACGAACCGGACGGTGGCGGGCACGATCCGGGCCGAGTGGTACAGCCCCGCCAGGGCCTGCAGCCGGGAGTCGGGGATGCCGACAATGCCGACGTTGGGCTCGATGGTGGCGAACGGGTAGTTGGACGCCAGCACGCTGGCGCGGGTCAGCGCGTTGAACAAGGTGGACTTGCCGACATTGGGCAGGCCGACGATGCCGATGGACAGGCTCACCCGGGCGAGTCTAGGCCGGCTCGCGGCCCGGTCATGCCGGCGCCCGGCCCCGGCGGATGGGCCGGCGGCACGGGGCGCCCTGGGCGTGTCAGCGGGAAAGTGTCGGTGCCGGCTGCGAGCATGGCAGGATATGGACGCCATATCACTGCTCACCGGGTTGCTGGCCGGGGCCGTCCTGGGCGGCGCGATCGGCTATCTGTACGCGCGCGGGCGGCTGGCCGGGCTGGCCGCCGACCTGGCCGGGCAGGCGCGCGCCGCCGACGAGCGGGGCCGGGCGGCCGCGGACCGGGCCGAGCTGATCGAGCGGACCGCGCTGGAGAAGGCCAGCCTGCTGGACGCGCAGCTGGCCGAGCGCTTCCAGGTCATGTCCGCACAGGCGCTGGACCAGAGCGCCCGGCGCTTCCTGGAGCTGGCCGAGGGGCGGCTGGCCGCGGCGAACGTAAAGGCGGCCGGCGACCTGGACACCCGGCGGGCCGAGGTCGAGAATCTGGTCCAGCCGCTGAAGGACACCCTCGCGCGGGTGGAGAACCAGCTGCGGGAAACCGACGCGGCCCGGATGCGCTCGCACGCGGCCCTGGCCGAGCAGGTCATGATCGCGCGGCAGAGCTCAGAGGAGCTGCGGATGCAGACCCGCGCCCTGGTGACGGCACTGCGCCGGCCCGAAGCCCGGGGACGGTGGGGCGAGATGCAGCTGCGCCGGGTAGTGGAGCTGGCGGGCATGGCGGCCCGGTGCGACTTCGACGAGCAGGTGAGCGTGACCACCGGCGACGGGCAGCTGCGGCCGGACATGGTGGTGCGGCTGGCGGGCGGCAAGAACATCATCGTGGACTCGAAGGTCACCCTGGCGGCCTACCTGGAGGCCGCGGAGACCACGGACGATGCGGTGCGCGAGGCGCGGCTGGACGCACATGCCCGGCACCTGCGCGAGCACGTGGAGCGGCTGGCGGCCAAGAGCTACTGGACCGCGCTGAGCCCGGCGCCGGAGTTCGCCGTCTTGTTCATTCCCGGCGAGGCGTTCCTGGCCCCGGCGCTGGAGCGCGACCCGCTGCTGCTGGAGGACGCGATGGCCCGCAAGGTGCACATCGCGACGCCGACCACGCTGGTCACGATGCTGCGGACGGCCCAGTACGCCTGGCAGCAGGCGGCTCTGTCGGATAACGCCCGCGCCGTCTTCGACCTGGGCCGGGAGCTGCACGAGCGGATTGCCGGGCTGGGCAAGCACGTGGACGGGCTCGGGAAGGCGCTGACCGGAGCCGTGACTGCCTACAACAAGACGGTCGGCTCGCTGGAGGGCCGGGTCCTGGTCAGTGCCCGGAGACTGAACGAGATCGGGATGGTCGACGCCGAGCTGGAGCAGCCCAGGCTGGTCGAGGACGCGGTCCGGTCGCTGTCGGCGGAAGAGTTCGGCGCCGACGCCGCGCTGGCGGCCGGCCAGGAGCCGGATGGCAGCCGGGTGAGCCAGATCCCGCAGCAGCTGCCCGGCGGGCAGCGTGTCATCGAGGCGGCCAGCTGAACCGCGGTCTCAGCAAGGTCAGCTCGGGCATGGACTGGCAAGCATGGACTGGCAAGCATGGACTGGCAAGCATGGACTGGCAAGGAGGAAGATCAGTGTCGCAGCCAACAGGCCCGGCGGAGGCTGGCGCAGGCCGGCTGGACCGGATCCGTTCCCTGGCGGACAGCTGGCTGGCGGACGAGTGGCTGCACCGGGCCGCCGGGGCGGGCCGGCCGCAGCTGCGCACCCGGACCGTGATCGGGGCCATGTTCGCGGTGTTCCTGGTGAGCAGCCTGGCGTCGGGCTGGCTGCACGCCGGGGTACTGGCCGGCCTGGGCTTCCTGGCCGGTGCGGTCGCCGCAGCCTGGTACGGCAGCCGCCCGGCGCTGCTGAAGATCGTGGTGAGCCCGCCGGCGCTGTTCGGCCTGGCTGTGCTGGTCGTGCAGCTGGTGACCGCGCAGGGCAGCACGACCACGGCAGCGGCGGAATCGGTGCTCGCCGGGACGTTCCTGACGTTGTCCGCGACCGCGCCGTGGCTGTTCCTCGGCATGATCGCCGCGGTGGGCGTGGCCATGTACCGCGGCCTGCGCGAGTGCGTCCGGGAGCTGCGCGGCGAACTGCGCCGCCCCGTCGCCCCGCCACGCGCCGCCATGCCCGGCCGGTACCCCCGGTGAGGCCGGCGGCTGGCGGGCCGCGCCGCTAGAGGCCGCCCCGGGTACAGAAGGCCTGGCGGTAAGGGCCGCCGGTCAGCCGGAGCGGCGCTGACCGGGCTGGCGCAGCTCGTGCGGCAGCGCGAACACCATCCGCTCCTCGACTGCCTCGACTTCCTCCACAGTGCCGCAGCCGAGCTCGGCGAGCCGGTCGAGCAGGCCGGCCACGAGATGATCAGGCACCGACGCGCCGCTGGTCACCCCGACGGTCCCGGCGCCCTGCACCCAGTCCTCTTTGAGCTGCGAGGCGTCGTCGATGAGGTAGGCAGCCCGCGCGCCGACGTCCAGCGCCACCTCAACCAGGCGCACCGAGTTGGAGGAGTTAGCCGAGCCGACCACGATCACGACGTCGGACTGAGCCGCGATCTGCTTCACCGCCGACTGCCGGTTCTGCGTCGCGTAGCAGATGTCGTCGCTCGGCGGGTCGAGCAGTGCCGGGAAGCGCGTGCGCAGTGCGGCCACGGTCTGCTGGGTCTCGTCGACCGACAGCGTGGTCTGGGACAGCCAGGCCACCTTGGCCGGGTCCCGGACGCGCACGTCGGCCCCGCCCTCGGGACCGTCCACGAGGTGAATGCGGCCCGGCGCCTCGCCGGAGGTGCCGATGACCTCCTCGTGTCCCTCGTGGCCGATGAGCAGGACGTCGTAGTCCTGCGCGGCGAACCGCCGTGCCTCCTTGTGCACCTTGGTGACCAGCGGGCAGGTGGCGTCAATGGTCCGCAGGCTGCGGTTCCTGGCCTCCTCGCGGACCTCTGGCGCGATGCCGTGCGCCGAGAAGACCACCACCGAGCCTTCCGGGATTTCCGCCGTCTCCTCGACGAAAATCGCGCCGCGCTGCTCCAGCGCGGCGACGACATGCGTGTTGTGCACGATCTGCTTGCGGACGTAGACCGGGGCGCCGAACCGCTCGAGGGCCTGCTCGACCGCCTGGACGGCACGATCCACCCCAGCGCAGTAGCCACGGGGCTTCGCGAGCAGGACACGACCGGTAGGCGCGGACATGGATCCCATGGTAGGCGACGGCCCGCAACGTCAGGCCAGCCGCCGGGGGGCGTCCCGTCCGCCGCGGCCCATAGGCTAGGAGAGGCTGGCGCGGCGCCGGCCGCCGCCGGGACACCGATTTCGCCCGGACGGCCGGATGACATGCGGCGCGCAGTCAGGTTTTGCCGCGCGGGCGGCCGGGCACGCGATTGCCGAGGAGGGCCGATGAGCATCCGCGACCCGCAGGCCAGCGGGGATATCAGGCAGGGACCGGCGGGCATGCTGCGAGCGCTCTTCGCCCGCGTCGGCAAGCTGCTGATGGCGGCCGAGCGGGCCGGCCTGCCGGAGCCGCGGCCGGAAATGCCGGATTTCCGGCCCGGGCCTTCCGGCTCGGCCGCGCCCGGGACCCTGGCCACCACGGACACCCCCGCCGCGGAAACCCGCACCGGAGCCGCAGGCGGCATTCCGCACCGAGCCGCCGGGGAAGGCCGCTCGCGGTCCGAAGCCGGCGGCTGGGCTCAGCGCGAGACCGCCCCGGCCCGCCCCGGATCGCAGTCCGTGCCGCCCGTTCCGGTGGTACCCGAGGCGGCCCGCGGGCAGTTCCGGCCGCTGGGCCAGACAGGCAACGTGCGGCTGATCCCGGCCGCTGGCCCGCATCGGACGGCCGATTCGCCGGCCGCCGCCGGCCCTGGCTCGGTCGCCGGCGGCTCGGCTGCCGGGCCCGCTGAGATGGCCGGGACGGCGGGGGCAGCTGAGATGGCGGAGATGGCGGAAAGGCCGGGATCCGCTGGCCCCGCCCTGACCGCCGCCGCGCCCGCGGATGCCGAGCTAGCCGACGCCGGCCTGGTCGGCGCCGGATCCACCGCCGACCAGGCGATCACCGATGGTTTCGCGGACGGCGGCTGGGCCGAGGCGGCCGCAATCGGCGAGATGATTGCGGCCGGCCGGGCCGAAGCAGGCCTGGCGGCCGTCGGCGAGGGCCCCGTCACCGGGCCGGCCGGCGCGAGCACAACCGCCGGGCCGGATTCGGCTAGCCTGCCGGTGGCGAGCTACGACAGCTTGTCCCTGCCGTCGCTGCGGGCCCGGCTGCGCAATCTCGACGTCGCGCAGCTGCGCGCACTGATGGAATACGAGCGGGCGAACGCAGGACGGGAGGCCGTGCTCACCATGTTCGGCAACCGGATCGCCAAGATCAGCGGCGGCCAGCCCTGACCCGGGGCCGCCACCGCGGCTGCCGCGCGCCAGTCAAAGGCAGGGCTGCATGACGCTGGAGACAAGCGCTGACGCACCCGTCCCCGTGCGAACCGTGCTGCGCCTGGTCGGAGAGTGGATTGGCAGGCTGGGGCGAGTCTGGGTAGAGGGCCAGATCGCTGAGCTCAGCAAGCGCGGCAGCACGGTGTTCCTGGCGCTGCGCGACCCGGTGGCGGCGGTGTCGGTGCGGGTGATCTGCCCGCGCGCCGTCTTCGAGGCCAGCGACCCGGCGCCGGGCGAGGGCGCGCGGGTGGTGATCTGGGCGAAGCCGGAGTTCAACGTGGCCAGGGGCTCGTTCTCGCTGTCCGCCGTGGAGATCCGCGCCGTGGGGATCGGTGAGCTGCTGGCCCGGCTGGAGCGGCTGCGGCGCTCGCTGGCGGCTGAGGGCCTGTTCGCCCCCGCGCGCAAGCGCCCGCTGCCGTTCCTGCCGACGGGCGTCGGGCTGATCTGCGGGCGCGACTCCGCGGCCGAGCGGGACGTACTGCAGAACGCGGCCCGGCGCTGGCCCGCGGTCCGGTTCCGGGTCGAGCAGGTGGCCGTCCAGGGGTCGCGGGCAGCCGCGGACGTCGCCGACGCGCTGCAGGCCCTGGATGCGGACCGCAGCGTCGATGTGATCATCATCGCCCGGGGCGGCGGGTCCATCGAGGACCTGCTGCCGTTTTCTGACGAGTCGCTGGTCCGCGCGGTCGCCGCCTGTTCGACCCCGGTGGTCAGCGCCATCGGTCATGAGCAGGACGCGCCGCTGCTGGACCACGTGGCGGACGTGCGTGCCTCCACCCCGACGGACGCCGCCCGGCGGGTGGTGCCCGATGTCGCCGAGCAGCTGGCGCTCATCGGGCAGCTGCGCTCGCGCGCCCGCCGCTGCGTCACCGGCCGGATCGACCGGGAGGCTTCCTGGCTCGCCGCGATGACCTCGCGCCCGGTCCTGGCCAGCCCGGCCCGGGAACTGGACCGGCGGCAGGAGCAGGTGCTGGCGCTGACCGAGCGCGCCCGCCGGTGCGTGTCAGCGCGGCTGGACCGGGCCCGCGACGACGTAGCTCACATCCGGGCCCGGCTGGCGGCCCTGTCGCCAGCGCAGACGCTGCGGCGCGGATACGCGATCGTCCAGCGTGAGAACGGCGCGGTCGTCCGGGCGGCGGCCGAGGTCAGCGCCGGGGAGCTGCTTGCGTTGCGGTTCGCCGACGATCAGCTGCCCGTCATCGCGGGCGAGACGGCACCCCGCTGATCTCCTGCCCAGCCAGAGGGAGGCACCGGGCCCCGGCCGCCGCTAGGGTGAAAGCGTGACGGCACCGGAGCAGACATCACGGGGCACCGGGCAGCGCGCCGCAAAACAGCAGCACGGGGCCGGACAGCAGGATGCGGAGCAGCGGCCCGCCTACGAGCAGGCGCGCGACGAGCTCATCGAGCTGGTCAAGCGGCTGGAGGCGGGCGGGCTGAGCCTGGAGCAGTCCCTCGAGCTCTGGGAGCGCGGCGAGCGTCTCGCGGGGATCTGCGAGGAGTGGCTTGAGGGCGCGCGGGCCCGGCTGGCCGCCGCGACCGCGCCGCGCGCCGATGATGGCGACGGCAACCGGCACGCCCCCAGGGCGCCCTTCTAGGGCACGGCTGGGCGGTGGAGGCGGGACAGCACTTCGGTCACGCTGTCCGCGATGCGCAGCGCGGCCCGCGTATCGGGGGCCCGCGACATCTCGGCCAGCGCCACCACCATTGCGCCGGTCATCACTATCGCTACCGCCTCGTCCAGCGGCACGCCGCGGCGGGCGAAGAACTCGGCGTTGCGGGCCGCCCACTGGGTCAGCCGCTCGCGCCGCACCCGGTCAAAGCCGGGCGGACCATCGCCGCAGGCGAACAGCCTCGCCAGCTCTCACTGCTCGGCGCACACGTCCATGTAGCCGCGCGCCCCGGCCAGGAAGAGCTGCAACTGCGCCGCGGCAGGCAAAAATACCTCGCGCGCAGCAGCAAGCAGGCTGACGCGCGGCTGCCCTGCGCTCCGGCGCTCGAACCGGCAGCGGCTCGCGGCTGGTGGTCATGACCTTGCGCCCTCGTCGCGGCAGGCAGCCCGCGGGGTGAGCGCACTGCGTTGCCTGCCAGCTACATAGGATCTCATCACGGCCGACACGGAAAGGCGCATATGTGATGACGGAGAGCAAATTGTTCGCCACGGCCGCCGCCGGCGATCCGGCAGCCGAGATTCCCGGCCGCCCCACGCCGAGCGTGGAGGCCGTGCCCGAACCGCAGGCCCCGGACCGCAACCTGGCCATGGAGCTGGCCAGGGTGACCGAGGCCGCCGCCATGGCGGCGGCCCGCTGGGTCGGCCGCGGTGACAAGAACGGCGCGGACGGCGCCGCGGTCGCCGCGATGCGCCAGCTGATCAGCACCGTCTCGATGAACGGCGTAGTGGTCATTGGCGAGGGCGAGAAGGACGCCGCGCCGATGCTCTACAACGGCGAGGAGGTCGGTGACGGGACCGGGCCGCTGTGTGACGTGGCCGTCGATCCGATCGACGGCACCCGGCTGGCCGCGGGCGGCATGCCGAACGCGATCGCGGTGATCGCGGTCAGCGCCCGCGGCTCGATGTACGACCCGTCCGCGGTCTTCTACATGTCCAAGCTGGTGACTGGCCCCGATGCCGCGGACCTGGTCGACATCGAGGCGCCCCCGGCCGCGAACATCGCCGCGGTGGCGCGAGCCAAGCACTGCTCGCCGCACGACGTGACCGTGATGATCCTGGACCGGCCGCGGCACGCCGAGCTGATCTCGCAGGTACGCGACGCCGGCGCGCGGATCAAGCTGATCACCGATGGCGATGTGGCTGGCGCGATCATGGCGGCGCGCGAGGGCACCGGCACCGACCTGCTGCTCGGCACCGGCGGAACGCCCGAGGGCATCATCGCGGCCTGCGCGGTCAAGTGCACGGGCGGCGTCATCCTGGGCAAGCTGGCGCCCACCGACGACGCCGAGCGGGAGCGGGCGGAGGCCGCCGGGCACGACCTGGACCGGGTTCTCACCACCGACGACCTGGTGACATCCGATGACGCGTTCTTCGCCGCCACCGGGATCACCGACGGCGAGCTGCTCGCCGGCGTGCGGTACCGGGCCGGGGGCGCCACCACCGAGTCGCTGGTGATGCGCGCCCGGTCCGGGACGCTGCGCACCATCCGCAGCGAGCACCAGCTCTGGAAGCTGCGCGCCTACAGCTCGGTCAACTTCGACGGAGACTGACCGGCTCTTTCATGATCGCAAAGCGCTGGCGCGGACAACACACGGGCAATCTCTCGCGATCACGGAGCGGGGCCGCCGGGTCCACGGGGATGCGGTACTAGACGCGAAAGCGGGCGAAGCCACGCCGGGGACGGCGGCGGGGCGGGGCCATGATGGTCAGCCTGGCCCCGGCACCCATGGTGCGGACCTCGATGACCGGGATCCCGGGGCCGGCCGGCGGCAGCGGGCCGCCGCGGATCCTGGTGCGGGACAGGATGTCCGGCCCGGTGGCCTCGACGGCCACGCCGCCGGGCACCAGCAGCTCCAGCTGGCCGGCCAGCATGGTCGCGAGTATGGTCACCCGGCCGCTGGGCAGCAGCGCCTCGCGCAGGTCGAGAGTGACCGTGCCGCAGATGGCGGTGACGACCAGCCGGGCCGGCACCACCCAGCGGCCGTCCCGCCGGTCGGAGCCGAAGATCCCGGTCACGGCGCGGCGGGAATCCACCCGGATCGGCTGCGCAGCCGGAGCGGCAAGGTCAGCGGTGAGCGCCGCGAGCTCCCTCAGCGTGCGGGCGCTGTAGGCGCGCTCGATCCGGTCGGAGTGCTCGGCCAGCGTCAGCCGGCCGTCGGACGCCGCCTCGCCGAGCAGGCTGGCCACGCGCTCCCGGTCGGAGTCGGAGGCGCGCAGGTCAGCCGGTCCGGGGCGGAAGCTCACGCCCCGACCCTACGCCACGCGCGGGACCGGCGGCCGGGTCCGCGCGGCCCGCGTCACCGGCCGGGTGGCGGCCAGGTTAGCGGCGGCTGGGTCCGCCTGGTCGCGGCTTCTGGCCGGGCGGCGGGCCGGGGAGGCGGCCGAAATAACCGGCTGGGGGCCGTTGTTCTCGACGGCCGTGCGCGCCCGAGCGCGCCCCCGGGAGTACGGTCCAGATTTGACCGGGCGGCAGGTAAGCCTGTTAGTTTTGCTCTAGCAAATATCTGGCGGCAGGGGGAGGACTCGGGTGACACAGACGCCGGGCGCGGAGGCCGGATCCGCGGCGATGGCCGGGCCGGGAGCGGGCGGCGGCAGGCGCGGGCTGCGAAGCGGTCACTACAAGTGGGTGGCGCTGTCGAACACGACGCTGGGCATGCTGGCGGCCACCGTCAACGGCTCGATCGTGATCATCTCGCTGCCGGCCATCTTCCGCGGCATCCACCTGAACCCGCTGAGCCCGGGAAGCTTCAGCTACCTGCTGTGGATGCTGATGGGCTACCTGGTCGTGTCCGCGGTGCTCGTCGTGACGCTCGGCCGGCTCGGCGACATCTACGGCCGGGTCCGGATGTACAACGCGGGCTTCGCGATCTTCGGCATCGGCGCGCTCGCGCTGCCGTTCGATCCCTATACCGGACCGGCCGGGGCGCTGTGGCTAATCGGCTGGCGGGTGCTGCAGGCCATCGGCGGCGCGATGCTGATGGCCAACTCCCCCGCCATCCTCACCGACGCCTTCCCGGCCGACCAGCGCGGCACGGCCATGGGCATCAACCAGGTCGCGGGCATCTCGGGCCAGTTCTTCGGCCTGATCCTGGGGGGCGTGCTGTCCGCCATCGACTGGCGGCTGGTGTTCATCGTCTCGGTGCCGATCGGGCTGGGCGGCACCATCTGGTCGGTGCTGTCGCTGAAGGAGACCGGGATCAGGACCAAGGCCCGGATCGACGTGCTGGGCAACCTGACGTTCGGCATCGGGCTGATCGGGATCCTGGCCGCGATCACCTACGGGCTGCAGCCTTACGGCGGGCACTCCATGGGCTGGACCAGCCCCAAGGTGCTGACCGGCCTGATCGGCGGCGTGGTGCTGCTGATCGCGTTCTGCGTCATCGAGCTGCATACCAAGTCACCGATGTTCGACATGCGGCTGCTGCGGATCCGCGCCTTCGCCGCCGGGAGCGTCGCCACCCTGCTGGCCTCGGTGGCCCGCGGCGGCCTGCAGTTCATGCTGATCTTGTGGCTGCAGGGCATCTGGCTGCCGCTGCACGGCTACGCCTACCAGGACACGCCGCTGTGGTCGGGTATCTACCTGCTCGCGCTCACCTTCGGGTTCGTGGTGTTCGGGCCGGTGTCCGGCTGGCTGTCGGACAAGCACGGCGCGCGCTGGTTCGCCTCCGGCGGCCTGGCCGTCTCCGCGCTGGCGTTCTTCGGGCTGCTGCTCATCCCGGTCAATTTCAGCTATCCCGAATTCGGGGCGCTGATCTTCCTGGCCGGGGCGGGCATGGGGCTGTTCTCCGCGCCGAACGCCGCCGCGATCATGAACAGCGTCCCGGCCAGGCAGCGCGGCGCGGCCTCGGGGATGCTGGCAACGTTCATGAACTCCGGGTTCGTGCTGTCGATCGGCGTGTTCTTCTCGCTGATGATCGCCGGGCTGGCCTCCACCCTGCCGAGCGCGCTCACCACCGGCCTGACTAGCCACGGCGTGCCGGTGCAGGTCGCCGTCGCGGCTGCGAAGGTGCCGCCGGTCGGCAGCCTGTTCTCGGCCTTCCTCGGCTTCAACCCCATCCACGAGCTGCTGGCCCGCAGCGGGGTGCTGGTCAGGCTGCCCGCCGGCAACGTGGCCGTGCTCACCGGACACCAGTTCTTCCCGCAGTTGATCTCCGCGCCGTTCCACCACGGCCTGGTCATCGTATTCACCACCGCGATCGTCATCCTGATCATCGCCGCGGTGACGTCGCTGCTGCGCGGCGGGCGGTACGTGCACGAGGAGCACGACTCGCCGGCGGCGGACATGCCGGTCACGCCCTCCGCCGGCGTCCAGGTGGCGGCATCCGGCACGATCGAGGCCGCCGCAGCCGGCCACACCGACCCTGGTGCCGACGAGCCAGGCCCCGGGGGGGCCGGCGTGGCCGGCACCGCGGCTGCGGGCGGTCAGACCGACCGCTGGTAGGCACGGAAGGCCGCCGTGGCCGCCACCGCGGTCACCGCGACGGCCGCGGCCAGGAAGCTGGCGTAGGATCCGGCCGTCGCCCAGGCGGCGTGACCTGCGACGGCGACCCTTCCGGCGCTCGCCGCCCAGTTGACCGGGTTGTACCGGGCCACACTGGCGATCCAGGCCGGGACCAGCCGCAGCGACAGGAACGCGCCGGACAGGAACGTCAGCGGCAGCACCAGCGTGGTCGAGACGCCGATGACCGCGTCGCGCTGGCGGATCAGCAGCGCGAGGGCGTTCGACACCCCGGCCATCGCCAGCGCGAGCAGCACGGCGACCCCGGTCAGCGCGGCCAGGCCGGGGGCGCCCCGGGAAACGCCGCGCCAGTGCCCCAGCCGATCACGATGATCACGGCCGACTGCACGATCGTGGTGATCGCCTGGTAGGCGAGCATGGACGCGGTCAGCGCGCCGCGGCCGACCGGCGCGACCAGGAACCGCTCGAGCACGCCGGTCTGCATGTCCTCGATGTAGGACATGCCGGTCCAGCTGGCCGAGAACATGGCCGTCATGATCACCACGCCGGGCGTCAGGTAGGTGATGTAGTCGCCGCCGCCGAAGCCGGGGATCTCGGCGACCCGCTTGAACAGGGCGCCGAACAGCAGCAGCCAGATGACCGGCTGGAGCAGGGTCAGGAAGATGACGGCCGGCTGGCGGCAGAGCTCGCGCAGGTAGCGCCCGGTGAGGATAGCCAGCGACTGGCGGACGAAGCTCATGACACGGTGATCCCTTCGGCCTGGCGGAATGAGCGGCCTGCGTGCCGCAGGTAGACGTCGTCCAGCGACGGCCGGGCGACGGTGACGGAGCCGACGGCGACGCGGCCCGCATCGAGCCCGGCGAGCATCCCGGGCAGCGCTCGCGGACCGTCGTCCACCCGGGCTCGCACCACCGTGCCGTCCGTGGTTACCTGCCGCACCTGGGCCAGGCCGGCCAGCACCTTCTCGGCCTGCGCCGCGTCGCCGGGCGCGGCTAGCTCGAGCAGCACCGAGTCGCCGTGCAGCCCGGCCTTGAGCTGGTCCGCGGTCCCGCTGGCGACGATCCGGCCGCGGTCCACGATCGCGATCCGGTCCGCGTACTGATCGGCTTCCTCCAGGTAGTGGGTGGTGATCACTATCGTCATCCCGTCGCTGGCCGCCAGCCCGGTGAGCACTGCCCACAGATCGGCACGGCCCTGCGGGTCCAGCCCCGTGGTCGGCTCGTCCAGGAACAGCACGGCCGGACGGTGTATCAGGACGGCGGCAATATCCAGCCTGCGCCGCATCCCGCCCGAGTACGTCCGGGCCGTCCGGCGGCCTGCCCCGGCCAGCCCGAACTGGGCGAGCAGGTCGGCCACCCGGCGGCGCAGCTGCGAGCCGCGCAGCCCGTACAGACGGCCCTGCAGGAACAGGTTCTCCCGCCCGGTCAGAAGTGGCACAGCGCCGCCGTGCTGGCTCACCGCGCCGATCACCGACCGGACCCGGCCCGGCTGGGTGAGCACGTCGATCCCGGCCACGCTGGCCTGGCCGCGATCGGGCCGGGCCAGCGCGGTCAGGATGCGCATCGCGGTCGTCTTGCCGGCCCCGTTCGGGCCTAGCAGGGCGAAGACGCTGCCGGGCGGGACCGCGAGGGTCAGCCCGTCCAGTGCCGTCACTCCGCCGGGATACCTCTTGCCGAGGTCGTGCGCCGTGACCGCGCCGCCTGCTGCGTCCATGCCGGCTCCTAACAACGTTCAGATAAAGAACAACGTTCTTACAGAACACTGTTTACTACAGAACAACGTTCACGGCAAGTACCCTGTGCAGATGGGTGACCGAGCTGATCATCGTGCTGGCCCGTCCGGGAGCGGGACGGCCGCGCCGCGGCCGCCGTGGCGGTCCGAGCCACGCCGGCGCAGCGTGCCGCGGCCGCAGCTCAGCCGGGAGCTGATCGTCTCCGCCGCGCTGCAGGTCATCGCGGCCGAGGGCGGGGGCGGGCTGACCATGCGCCGGGTCGCCGACCAGATCGGGGTGTCGGCGTCCGCGCTCTACGGCTACGTCGCGAACAAGGAAGAGCTGGTCCAGCTGGTGTTCGAGCAGATCATCAGCGAGATCCCCGCCCTCCCCGAGGGCGGGGACTGGAAGGACATGATGCGGGCCTTCGGGCGGGAGATGCTCGCGATCTTCCAGCGGCACCCCGGGGTGGCCGGCCTGACCCTGGGCCGGGTGCCGTTCGGGCCCGCGATGATGACCAGCGCCGAGCGCATGCTGGCCGTGCTGCGCGCCGCGGGCCTGCCCGACCAGGTGGCGGCATTCGCCGGCGACCTGGGCGGCCTGTATGTCGGCGCCTACGCCTACGAGCAGGACGTGACGCCGCTGACCGAGCCGGCGAACTTCGCCGCGCAGGCCGCCGGCTGGCTGAAATCACTGCCGCGCGGTCAGTTCCCGAACCTGGTCGAGCTGGCGGACATGGTCGTCGGGGGCAGCGCCGAGGCCCGGTTCGAATGGGGCCTGGATGTTATCGTCCGCGGCCTGGCCAGCTACCTGACCGACCCGCCCGGTCCCGAGGCGGGCTGGCCGGATCCCGGCTGAGACGCCCGGCTGGCGCGCGTGGCTCAGGCATCGCGCCGGCGGAACAGCGGGCCGCCTCATCAGCGAGTTCGCGCGGACGCGCCCCGGCCGCAGGCATCTGCCGACGCCGCGCCCGGGCGCTCACGCAGCGGGACGCTCAGGCGCTGAGCGGTATTGTGATCGCGCCGACCAGAATCTGTTGGCATTTGCGGTAGCCACCTGGAGCAGCGGGGGGTAGCGTCCCGGTGTGAGGCGCGGTCAGGGCGGGGAGTCGGTTCGCTTCGAGCATCCGGGGAGCGGGCCGCGGTCCGGGGTCTCGGCATGTTCCTGGCGACGGCGTGAAGTGGTGCCGCTCGGATCCGGCCCTGGCGGGAAAACGGCTCCGCAAGGCCGGAATTGCCCACCCAAAGAGGGTGACTTACGGGATAATGATATCGAGGAACTTTAGTTCATGCCGGCGGTGGATTTCGGATCGGGCGCGTTACTACTACGGGAGACGCAACCAGGGACGACTCTCTGTTGTTATCCTGGCCGGCGCCCTGGCCTTTGCTGGCGTGCTGCCGCCGCCCGGCCCCAAAGTGCCGCCGGGTACAGTTAAGCTCTGCGGGCAGTACGACTGGAAATATGTACATACGGGCGCTTACGTCATCCGTAATGATGATTATGCCGATAGCGAGTGCATGATCAACCATGCCGACGGCTCGAATTTCGCTGTCAGTCGCTCTACCGCTGATTCTACAACCAGTGAGAATCAAGCATTCCCCTACATCTTTGCGGGCTGCTCTTACTCGGTGTGCAGCCCTAACACGATCATGCCAATTCACTGGACTAGTCTGGTGAATTTGTGGTCATCGTGGTATACAACGCAGCAGGCAGCCGGCAAGTGGAACGTTGCCTATGACCTCTGGTTCGGGCGGCATCCGCTGCGCGGAGGCCAGGCAAAGGGTGCCGAGATAATGATCTGGCTTAATGCCCAGAACTTGCCAGAAGGAAATGCGCCGGTCGTCTGGCTTGATCAGGCAAGATGGTATGTGTACCAATGGCGGGCATGTAACACTCTCGGGTGCTGGAATTATATACAGTTCCGGAGAGTGGTGCCGACGACCTACGTGCGTAAATTCTATCTGCTTAATTTCCTCCGGTATGCGGCAACCGATCTCGGGAAGCTGTCTTCCAGCTGGTACCTGTGGAATATCTCCGTCGGCAATGAGATATGGTCCGGCGGCAACAACCTGGCTACCACGTGGTTCCGGGTGAACTACTAGTGCTGTAGCAAGTGACGTTTTGCCCGGCCGGGCAGTTTCCCGATGGGCGCCGATCCGCAGATTGCGCCCTCGGCCGCAGGCATCTGCCGACGCCGCGCCCGGGGCTCACGCCGCGGGAGACTCAGGTGCTGCGGCTGGTCGCGCAAGCCTGCCCAACCCGGAAATAGCGGCCCGGCCCGTGGTCACCGAGGAGACCGTCAAGGCGCACGTTAGCCGAAGGCTGGCCAAGCTGGGGCTGTGCGGCCGGACGCGGGCCCCGAGTTGGGCCAGATTAGCCTCGGCCTTTCGCCTGGGTAATGGCTGAGTCGCGTCGTTCAAGCAAAAAGTGCCTTTGAGCTGGGAGGATAGGGCTTGTCGAAGGTCCGGTCCGTACTCAGCCGAAGGCACTTTTCACATGCAGAATACAGCGCGCCGGCCGAAGATCATGGTGTCTGCTGACGGTCGCGGGATCGTGTCCCATGCGGGCGGGCTGCTGCTGATCGAGACGGCCCGGATCACCGGATTGCAGGCGGGGCTGTCGGGCGGGCTGGGGCGCTGGCGGCCGTCACGCGCCCTGCATGACCCGGGCAAGATGGTGCTGGACCTGGCTGTCGCGATGGCGCTAGGCGGAGACTGTCTCGCCGATGCCGGGGTGCTGCGGGCCGAGCCGGAGCTGTTCGGCCCGGTGGCCTCCGACCCGGTGATCTCCCGGCTGGTCACCAGGCTGGCCTCCACCGGCCCCGCGGCGCTGAAGGCGATCCGGGCGGCGCGGGCCGCGGCGCGGCTGCGGGCCTGGGAGCTGGCCGGGACCGCCGCTCCGGGCGCGGACGGCTGGCTGATCCCGGTGGACATCGACGCCACGATCGTGACCGCGCACTCGGATAAGCAGCAGGCCGCGCCGACGTGGAAGAAGACGTACGGGTTCCACCCGCTCACGGTGTTCGCTGATCACGGGCCGGGCGGGACCGGGGAGCCGCTGGCCGTCATGCTGCGCCCCGGGAACGCCGGGTCCAATACGGCCGCCGATCACATCGAGGCCACCAGGGCCGCGCTGGCCCAGCTGCCGGCTCACCTGCGGCGGCAGGTCCTGATCCGCGCTGACTCCGGCGGCGGCACGCATGACTTCCTGGCCTGGCTCACCCGGCCGGGGCGGCGGCTGGCCTACTCGGTCGGCTTCACCATGACCGACCAGGTGCAGGAGGCCATCGGCAAGGTCCCGGCCCGGGTATGGACCCCGGCCTATGACGGAGACGGGCAGGTCCGCGATGGCGCGCAGGTCGCCGAGCTCACCGGCCTGCTGGACCTGACCGGCTGGCCGAAGGGCATGCGCGTCATAGCCCGCAGGGAACGCCCGCACCCGGGCGCGCAGCTGCGGTTCACCGACATCGGCGGCCACCGCTTCACCTGCTTCGCCACCTCAACCCGGACCGGGCAGCTCGCTGACCTGGAACTGCGCCACCGCCGCCGGGCCCGGTGCGAGGACCGGATCCGCTGCGCCAAGGACACCGGGCTGCGGAACCTGCCGCTGCACGGATACGACCAGAACCAGATCTGGTGCGAGATCGTCGCGCTGGCCTGCGACCTGCTCGCCTGGACTCAGATGCTCGCCCTCACCGGCCCGGCCCGCCGCTGGGAACCCAAGCGGCTGCGGCTCCGCCTGTTTTCTGCCGCCGGGCGGATCGTCCGCGGCAGCACGGCGACTCAGGCTGCGCCTGGCAGCCCGATGGCCATGGACCGTCGACATCACCGCCGCCATCACCCGGCTGCGCGGCCTCGCACCCGGCTGACCAGCTCCGGCCGCCCCTACCAGAAGAAGGAGGAAACACAGGGCCAGTGGAACCCCGCCCACCCGGCGCGACAGCCGGGCCGCCAGCCATGACCGGCCGCTGAAAAACAGCCAGCCCGCCACGGCCCAGGCCATCAACCCAAGATCACGAAACATCGAGGCTAGTGCGCAGCCGGAGTCGTGATTGACGGCATCCCGGCGAAGGACTACTACCCTTCGCTGGCCGTGCTATTTCACGGCGGAGGCAAGCACAGACATGATCTCGCCGCTACGGTCGACGCCGACATCGTGCCCCGACGAGTCGCTGACGTGCAGGGTGGCGTCGGGCAGCTCGCGCGCCAGGCGGCGCGCGAAAGCGATCGGCGCGTTACGGTCAAGAGTGCCGTGCCACAGGTGCACCGGCGTCTTGACCTCGCTGAGCGGGAACGCCCACGGGCGCTTGATCAGGGCGAGCTCCCTGCACCCTGGCCCGCGTACCCTGCCGGAGCGCATCAGCAACGGCTTCGTATTCGATCCGCAGGACGGCGTGCGCGGCTTCCGGCATGGCGGCCATGTCGCGGCGCAGGTCACGCTCACACCTCGCCGGGGTGGCTAGTGCCGCGTCAGGCTACGTTTGCCCGGTCGACGACCTGGCGGAGCCGTTGGTCGTAGGCGTGGTTGTTGCGCCAGATGATGTACCGGCGGATCATGCTGGCCTGCTCTTTGTGGCTGGCGTGGAGCGCACGGGGGGATTGCGGCAAGACCCGGATCATGCTGCACAATCGCTGGCCGAGGCCACGACCTGCGGGAACGGGAGTACCGAAATATGTGGTTGCCGATGACCTGGCCGAGCGCGAGCGCACGGGAGTTCGAGGGGTACGGCGAGTGATGGATAACGACGTGCTCGTCGTGGGCGGCGGCCCGACGGGTCTGATGCTGGCCGGTGAGTTGCGTCTGGCCGGAGCGCGGCCGCTGGTGATGGAGCGCCAGCCGCAGCTTGGAGGGGTCCCGAAGGCCGGGGGTATCAACGGGCAGATCCTGCGGCTGCTGCGCTACCGAGGTCTGCTGGAGCGGCTCGAAGCAGCCGCCAGCGGCCCCGTCCGCCCGGCTCCCGCCGCGCCGTTCGGCGGAGTGCATCTGGATTTCTCCCAGCTGGCAGACTCCCCGATCCAGGCCCTGTCGCTCCCGCAGCGGCAACTGGAGCGCCTGCTCGATGAACGCGCCCGCGAACTCGGCGCTGAGGTACGCCGCGGGCACGAGTTGCTCAAGGTGAGCCAGGACGACGCCGCGGTGACCGCGCAGGTGCGCGGCCCGGACGGCCCATATCGGGTCAGGGCCCAATACCTGGTGGGCTGCGATGGTCCGCGCAGCAGGGTCCGCGACCTGGCCGGTATCCCCTTCCCCGGCACTACCTATCCCGAGGTCAACCGGCTCGGCCAGTTCACTGTGCCCGATTCGGTGACCCGACTGGACAACGGCGACCTCTCCATCCCCGGGCTGGGCACGATCCACGCAGGCTTCACCCGAACCGACCGCGGTGCCTTCGCGCTCGGATCGTTCTCTTCCGGGGATCTGCTCATCCAGACCACCGAGTACGAGCCCGCCGAGTTCGACGACGGCGCGCCGATGACCTTGACCGAGCTGCGGGACAGCATCCGCCGCGTGCTCGGCGCCGATCTCCCCCTGGGGGAAGCGACTCGGCTCTCTCGGTACCAGTTCCAGGGCCGGCTGGCCGATCGGTACCGCGACGGGCGGATCCTGCTGGCCGGCGATGCGGCACATCAGTTTCCTGCAACGGGCATCGGCCTGAACGTGGGCATGCTCGACGCGGTCAACCTTGCCTGGAAACTGGCCGCGGATATCCACGGCTGGGCCCCAGCCGACCTTTTGGACACTTATCACGACGAGCGCCGCTCCGTCGGCGCACGCGGACTGCTCCAGACTCAGGCCCAGGTGGCACTGCGGCGCGGACACGACCCAGCCGCCGAAGCACTTCGGGACCTCTTCCTGGAACTGTTCGCCGACGAGCAACCACTGCGCCGCCTGGGAGCCCTCATCGCTGGCACCGACACCCGCTACCCGCCACCTGGTCCCGACCAGCACGCCCTGACCGGCACCTTCGCACCCGACCTCACACTTCGCACCGACCAGGGCACCACCAGCGTCGCGGAGCTTCTGCCCACCGCACGGCCCATCCTTCTCGACTTTGCCGACCGCCCGGACCTGCGCGAGACCGCCCGCGAATGGCAGCATCGCATCGACATCCACACCGCCAAGACCGATCACCGACCGGCCGACGCTTTCCTCATCCGCCCGGACGCCCACATCGCCTGGGCCGCAACCATCGACGAGCCCGTCGGCACCGCCGAGCCCGCACTGCGAGAAGCGCTCTCCTACTGGTTCGGCGCACCCCCGAAAGCGCACACAACCAACCTTGATCAACAGGACAGACCCCAACCTGGCGACCCACTCGGCGAACATCACCGTCGAGCAGACATCGTTGAGGCAGCGGATCTGGCGCACCAGCAACTCGACCACCGTCCGGGTTCCGCTGACCGCTGCGAAGACACGCAACCACCTCACCGGGCTCCGGCCCAGGATTGACGGCTCCGCATCAGAGGGCCCGCCAATGGCGTCAGTTCTCATCTACCAAACCGACTTCCCCAGCCGCCAAGTGGAGTCAGAAGAGCCCTATAGATGGAGTCGGTCGACACCGACGAAGCCATCGCCCAGCTCGTAGGCAGCAAACAGGTGCCGCACGCCTTCGGTGCGGGTGTAGGTGGCACGCATCCGCGGCCTCGGCTCACGGCCCGGCTCGGCGTTCTTGCCGCTGACCGCGGGCCCGCTGCCAGGCCCGGCCGGGGCTGCAGGTTCAGCGGCCCGAACTCATCCACGCAGAAGATGACCTGCGGTTCCGCAGGAGCCTGGCCCCAAGGAGATGACCTGTGACGCTTCCGTTCCGGTCTTTGCTGAACTATTGTTCATGAAAATGAGTTCATTACGAGTACTGTAGCAGAGCTGGTAGTTCGCGGGCTGACCAAGACGTTCGGGCGGGGCCAGCCTGCCGGGCCACGGTCCGCTGCTGCCGCAGCGGGCCGGCGGCCTGGTGCTGCTCGGCTACGCGGCGGCATTCACCGCGACAGGCGTGGTCACTACACTCAGGCGCGATGTCACCTAGGAGACCTGCCGTGCTGCGCGGAGACGACCGCCAGAACCTGCGCGACTACCTGATCACCACGGCCGCGCGGCTGATGGGCGAACGGGGCAGCGCAGGCCTCGGCGTACGGGAGATCGCGCGCGAGGCGCAGGTCGCGGACGGCGTCTTGTACAACTACTTCGAAGACAAGGAAGACCTGCTCGCGCACGCATTGCTGGCTCATGTGGCCCGTACCTTTACCGCCATGCCGTCAATGCCCGCGGCCGGGGCCGCCACGGTGGCGCAGAACCTGGAGCTGTTCATCGACAACGGGCTGGCGCAGCTGCGGCAGGTCGCGCCGGCCTTCGCGGGGCTGGTAACCCAGCCGAAGGTGCTGACCAGGTTCCACGCCATGGTCGGCGGTGACGCCGCCTTCGGCGCGGCGCCGCAGCCTCCGGCCGGGCAGCCGGGGGCGGCCGGGCCGGAGGGCGCAGCCGACGAGCCCGTCGGCGCGGAGGAGAGCAGTGACAGCCAGGAATCCGGCCGGGGGCTGCCCGACATGCTCAGAAAGTACCTGCGCGCCGAGCAGCGGCTCGGCCGCATCCACCCGGCCGCCGACGTGGAGGCGGCCGTAGTCCTGGCCGTCGGCGCGATCCACGGCGAGGTACTGCCACAGGTCATGTTCAGCCCGCCGGGTGCCCGGCCGGGCGCCTCCGCCCCCGGGCTGGCCGCCCGGTTGGCCGCGACGATGCTGGCCGGCATCGCCCCGCCTGCCCGATAGCGGCTGATCTGCTGGTCGCCGGACGGCTAGTGGCGGCCGGGCCGGTCGATGATCGCGGCCTCGATCGTGCCGAGCACGGCGGCCTCCACCCCGCATTCGGCCAGGAACCGGGCGGGTGACCCGCACGCTCGGCGCACATCGCCCAGCAGCACGGCGATCGTCTCGGCGCTGGCCAGGACCGGCTTGCCGTCGGCCGCCAGCCCGTTGGCGTAGATCGGATTCTCGGCCAGCCGCCTGGTGACGTGGTGGGCGTGGTGATTGCTCCGGATGTAATCCGCGGCGATGTCCTCGTCCCGGACGCCGACCGCCGCCAGCAGCACGGCCATGATCGCGCCGGTCCGGTCCCGGCCCGCCGCGCAGTGGACCAGGCAGGGCACTGGCTGGCTCAGCTCATCGGCGAGTATCGCGCCGATCTTCTGCAGCGCGCCAGCCCCCCGCCGCAGGTCCTTGAGGTACCCGGCGGCCAGCTGCGCCGGGGACGCGTCCGCCAGCGGCTGCTGGCCAAGATACTCCTCGGCGATCAGCGGTACCTGCCAGTACCGCACCCCGGACTCGCGCCAGTGTGCGGGCCTGACCTCAGCCTTGGTCCTGACGTCGATGACGGCCCCGATGCCCAGCTCGCGGAACAGGCGGTCCTCGTCCTGCGCAGAGATGGCGTCGAGAGAATCTCCCCGGTACAGCAGGCCGGAGCGGGTCTGGCCGCCGTCGGGCGTCCGCAGGCCGCCGACGTCGCGGACGTTGTACGCGCCATCGAGTTCTACGGCGCTCATCGTCGGCCTCCGCTCCGCCCCTGGTCGCGCGCCCGAGTTTAGCCACAGCTCAGGACCGCGCGCCGCAGGCCGGACCCCGCCGCCAGGGTCCCTGGCGGGGCCGGCCGGCGGAACCTGGCCGCGAGGACGGCGGGCGGCTGGCGGCAGAGCTGCGAGCGCCTTCGGCGGCGACGTCATGCTGGCCCGCGACCTGAACCGCATCCCGCTCCCGGCCCGCCGGTGAGGCCGCCCGCCTGGTAACGCCGCAAGCGCGGCACCAGCTGGCGCCGGGTCCGGCCACAATGGCCCTGTGAGCAGTACGCGGCGCATCGGCATCGCCCTGCTGGCCGTGCTGGCGGTCATGGCCGGCGGCACGGTCGGCTACCTGGTGCTGGGATTCAGCCTGCTCAACGCCGTCTACCAGACAGTAACCACGATCACCACCGTCGGCTTCCGCGAGGTCCAGCCGCTGGGCACGGCCGGCAAGATCTTCACGATCGTGCTGATCCTGGCCGGCGTCGGCACCGTGTTGTACGCGTTCGGCGTGGTGATCGAGTCCCTGCTGGAAGGACATCTGCGGCATCACTTCGAAAGGCGCCGGATGGAACGCAACATCGCCCGGATGACCGGGCATACCGTTGTGTGCGGCTGGGGCCGGGTAGGCCGCGCGGTCGGCGGCTACCTGGCGGGCCAGGACGCCGACGTCGTCGTGGTCGATCTTGATCCAGAGCGGGCGGCGGCGGCCGGCCACCTGGCCCTGGCCGGCGACGTCACCGACGACGACGTGCTGCGCAAGGCCGGCATCATGCGGGCCAGGGCCCTGGTCGCGGCGATCAATACCGACGCGGAGAACGTGTACGTGACTCTGTCCGCCCGGGCGCTGCGGCCGGACCTGGTGATCATCGCCCGGGCCCGCACGGAGGCGTCAGAGCCCAAGCTGCTGCGGGCCGGCGCGACCAGGGTGGTAAACCCGCAGCGGATCGGGGGGCAGCGGATCGCTGCCGCGGCGCTGCAGCCGCAACGTGGTGGAGTTCCTCGACGTGGTGATGCACGACGGCAGCCTGGAGTTCCGGCTGGAGGAGGTGGCCGTGCAGGCCGGCTCCCGGATCGCCGGCCGCACGCTGCAGGAGGCGGACGTGCCCGACACCACCGGCGCGCTGGTGCTCGCGCTGCGCGGCCATGACGGCGCGTTCGTGGCCAACCCGCCCCTGCATACCTCGGTCGACGCAGGCAGCATCATGATCGCGATCGGGACACAGCCGCAGCTGTCGGCGCTGCACCGCGCCGCCCAGGCCGGATGACGGGCCGCCTGCTAGCCCTGGCGGACTATCGCGCGCGGCGGCCCGCCCACCGTCGGCCCACAGCCGCGCCAGCGCGATCAGGGCCGCCAGCGCCGCGGCAAGCACATCGCCCCGGCCAGTGCGGGCTAGCTGGGATCGGCGGCGGCCCGCAGCGCGCTGACCGCCGCCTGATACAAGGTGACCAGCCCCGCCTGCACATCAGGCCCCTCGAACTGCGGATTCCAGACCAGGTCGGCCAGCGAGTCGCTGATCACGAACGCCGAGGCCACCTGCAGTCCCCGGACCTGGCCGACGGCGAACAGGGCGGCCGCCTCCATCTCCACGCAGAGCACGCCGTCCGCCTGGTACTGCCGGGCCTCGGCGACCGTCTCCCGGTAGGGCGTATCGATCGTCCACGAGGTCCCGGCCCGGAAGGTCCCGTTAGCCTGCGCCAGCGCCGCCCGCAGCCGCGCGGTCATCTCCGGCGCCGCCGCGGCCAGCAGGGCCGGCGGCAGGTAATGGTGCGAGACGCCCTCGTCGCGGATGGCGGCCTCGCACAGGACCAGGCCGCCCACGTCCAGATCCCGCTGCAGGCTGCCGGCCGTGCCGATGGACACGAACGCGCTGGTACCGAGGGCCGCGAGATCCTCCAGCACGGCAGCCGCCGCGGGGGCGCCGATGCCGAACCGGCCCAGCAGCCCGACCCGGCCCGCCGTGGACGGCAGCGGCACCAGGCCGTGCGGGGCACGGCGGTCCCGGCCGCGGCGCAGTCCCTCGGCGCGCAGCACGTGGTCATACAGGGAGCGCTGGTAGCACAAGACGATGCCGGCCGGCGGCTGGTAGTCCCTTAGCGCGCCGATGCGCTGCAGGTAGGCAGCGAAGTCGGCGGGAGTGAACACCGCTTCCCCGGCGTGCTTGCCCGTGAAGTTCGGATAGCTGGCCTGCACAGGCAACGATCCTAGTGATCCGCCATTCAGCGCAGCCGCACCCGCTCGTCCCCGAAGTCGGCGATGACCTCCAGCCGACCGCCGAGCGCCGCAACGTAGCCGTCCAGGGCGCCGATCTCGGTGGCGCCGGGCTCGGCGCGCTCGATCGCCGCGACGCGCTCCGGCCGGACGCCCATCTGCCGGGCGACCTCGGTCGCAGGCAGTCCCCGGTCGGCCCGCAGCTCAGCGAGCAGCACGGCCCGGGCCCCAGCGAGCAGGGCGGCGGCGGCCTCGATCTCCGCCGCGGTGCCAGCGAAGAACTCGCCGAGAAACGTCTCGGCATCCGGGTAGGCGCGCCCGGCCGATTCCGGCGCCTGCCCCGCCCGTACCCGGCGCAGCTGGTCGGAGGCCAGCAGGACGGCCTCGTGGTAATGCTCGGCCACCGCCGCGCGGTCCTCGAGCACGGCGATCACCAGCGCAGTGCCGGGCGGCTCGGCGGCGAACAGAAAGCAGACCTCGCGGTCGCCCGGGCCTTCCGCGCGCAGCTCCAGCAGGTCCTCGGCCGGGAGCTGCCCGCCCAGCTCGGCCTCGATCTCGGCGGTGATCTGAGCCAGTGCGGCATCCCCGGCGTCGGACGGGTCGATCACCTGCGCGGTCCGCGCGGCCGTGTAGCGAGCCCTGAGCACCTCCTTCCGGCTGCGGAAGGCGTCGACCCGCAGCTGCAGCTGCTGGAACCGCGCGGCCAGCTCACGCTCCGACCGGGTGAGCCCGGCCAGCAATCGCTCCAGGTCGGCCAGCTGGCTGCGGGCTGCCGCCGGCTCGCCCGCCGCACCGGCGGCGGCCGGCGGCCGGTCCGCGGCGACCGCACCGGCGTGCCGCTCGCCCAGTTCCGCCGCCAGCCGCCGCAGCCGGGCAATCTCCTGCTCAACCTCGCGGGCCAGGGTCGCCGCCTCGGCGGCGTGCCGCCGCACGATGTTCAGCCGGGCCAGCTGCTGCTGGTGGGCGTAGTCGAGACCATCCGCCAGCTCGCCGGCCTGGCCGGCCCACGCTACCGGGCGGACGAGCGGCGGCCCCAGGCCGGGGCCCTCGGTCAGCAGGGCGAGCAGCGCCCGGCCCGCGGCCAGCGCCGCGCCCGGGTCAGTGCCGCGCAGGTCCGCCAGCCAGTCGTGGATCTCATCGGATAGGCGCAGCACATAACCCACCGCCGGGCCTCCTCACCGGTCGCACCGCCCGTCGCCGTAGCGCGTCAAAGATGACACAGTAGTCCGAGATGACGCCGCCGACCGGAACCGCGCGACCGATCAGCGCCCGCGAGCTACCCGCACCACGCCGCTGGCGCAGCACGCCCCTGCTCCGGTATGTGCAGGTGAGCTGGTCCGCAGTCGCCGCGGCGCGCGCTGTCCGGGCGGTCATCGTAGTCCCGTGCCTGTTCGCGCTGACGTTCAAGATCATCGGTGATCCGCAGATGACGCTGTTCGCGGTGTTCGGCAGCTTCGGCACCCTGATCCTGACCTCGTTCAGCGGCACCCGGCGGGACAAGGCGATCGCCCATCTGGGCCTGGCCGTCGTGGGCAGCGCCGCGCTGGTCATCGGCACGCTGGCCAGCGGGTCGGCCTGGCTCGCCGCCATCGTCACCGTCCCTGTGGCCTTCGCCATCAACTTCGCCGGGGTCCTCGGCCCCGCGGCCGCCGCGGGTGTCACCGGCGCCCTGCTCGCCTTCGTGCTCCCGGTGGCCTCGGCCGGGGGCGCCAGCACGCTCGGGTCCCGGCTGGCGGGCTGGTGGCTAGCGGCCGCGGTCAGCACGGCCGCGGTGCTGGCGTTGTCGCCGCGGTCGGCCGGCGACCGGTTGCGGGCAGGCGCCGCCGACCTGGCGGCGGCGCTGGCGCATCAGCTCGAAGCGGCGGTCGCCGGCACCGCGGCCGCCGCTGACCGGGAGGCGTCAGTCGCGGCCAAGCACGAGCTGATCACCATGTTCGCCGCCACGCCGTACCGGCCGGTCGGGCTGGCCGATGCTGACCAGGGCCTGACCGGGGTCATTCACCTGCTGGAATGGTCCACCGGGCTGATCGGCGGCCTGATCGATGGTCACCTGGATCTGCGCGATGCCGCAGCCGAGGACCGCACCCTGCTGGCCCGCTCCGCGGGACTGCTGCGGTCCGCATCCGCACTGCTATCCGGCCGGGAGGCCCAGCCTGACCTGGACCTGGCGTGGCAGGCCCGCTCGGCCAGCGCCACCCACCTGCGGGCCCTGGCCGGTGACCCTGCCCGCGTCCGGCGCCGCGCCGACCAGGCTTTCCACGCCCAGATCATTGGCATCGCCGCCTCGGCCGCCGCCGCGGATGCGCTGCTAGCCTCCCGCCGGGCCAGCGCAGAGCGGATCGTTGAGCTGCGCCGCCGGTGGGTGGCCGGGCAGCCGGCCGCAAGCCCGCCGCCGCCGCGGCGCCGCCGGCGGCGGCTGGCCGGCCCGGTGATGTCGGTTGGCGCGGACGCCAGCATCCGGTCGGTCTGGTTCCGCAACGCGGCCAGGGGCGCCGTGGCGCTGGCCGCGGCGGTGGCCGTGGCCAAGCTGATCAACGTGCAGCACGCGTTCTGGGTAGTGCTCGGGACCTTGTCGGTGCTGCGGACGAGCGCGACCGCCACCGGGGGAACGGCGCTGCGGGCGCTGGCCGGCACGGTCGCCGGGTTCATCGTCGGGGCCGCCCTGCTGCTGGCCATCGGAGACAGCCCGGCTGCCTTGTGGATCGCCTTCCCGGTCGCTGTGCTGGTGGCGGCCTACGCCCCGGGCACGGCGCCGTTCACCGTCGGCCAGGCGGCGTTCACCGTCACCATCGTGGTCCTGTTCAACCTGCTGGTCCCGGCGGGGTGGCGGGTCGGGCTGCTGCGGGTCGAGGATGTCGCGATCGGCTGCGCGGTCAGCGCGATCGTCGGTGTCGTGTTCTGGCCGCGCGGTGCCGCGTCGCTGGTGGGCGACAACCTGGCCGACAGCTTCCGCCGCGGCGCGGACTACCTGCTCGAGGCGGCAGGATGGGCACTCGGCACCCGCAGCCAGCGGCCCGGGCGGGCGCCAGCCGTCCTGGCCGCGGGCATCCGGCTGGACGACGCCCTCCGCGGCTACCTGGCCGAGCAGGGCGCCAAGCGACTGCCCAGGCACGATCTTTATGCGCTGGTCATGAGCGCCATGCAGCTGCGGCTCACCGCGTACTCGCTGGCCAGCCTGCCCGGCGACGGGAGGTCAGGATGGGATCCCGGCCCCGGCGCTCACGCCGATGTGGCTACCGTCCGCACTGCGCTGGAGCAGCAGACCGCGCAGCTCGCGGACTTCTATGCGGGCCTTGCCGCGCAGGTCGCCCGGCCCGGCCGTAACCACGCCGACGGGGCCGAGCCTGCCGAGATCGCCGTTCCCGGTGGCCTGGGCGACCAGCCGGCACAGCCCTGCCATTCGGGGCCGGCGCACTACCACCCGGAAGCCCTGTGGGTCGCCGACCACCTGCGCCACCTCGGCTCGGAAGCGGCCGGCGTCACCGCGGCCGCCGTACGGCTGTCCCGGCTGCGGCGCACCCCCTGGTGGCGGTGAGCGCCGGTTCCCCTCATGGTTACCGCCCGGTAAGCGAACAGTTCCGTGCAGCATCTACCGCCGGCGGCCCGGCCCGGGCAAGGTGTTACTGAGGGCGCCGCCGGGCTGCGCCCGGGCATTGGCTATCCCCTGAGCGCGCGGAGGCGTTGTGACCGACATGTACTCGACTGACCTGGAGGCGAACGCCGCGAACTACGCGCCGCTGACGCCGCTGACGTTCCTGGACTGGAGCGCCGATGTCTACCCCGACCGGCTGGCCGTCGTGCACGGCGACCGGCGGTTCACCTGGGCGCAGACCCGGGAGCGCTGCCGTCGGCTCGCCTCGGCTCTGTCGGCTCGGGGTATCGGCCGCGGCGACACGGTATCGGTGATCGCGGCGAACACCCCGGAGATGGTCGAGGCGCACTTCGGCGTCCCGATGACCGGCGCGGTGCTCAACACGATCAACACGCGGCTGGACGCCGCGACGATCGGCTACATCCTGGACCACGCGCAGGCCCGGGTGCTGATCACCGACCGGGAGTTCGCCCCGGCGGTGGCCGGGGCGCTCAAGCGGTGCGAATCAAGCCCGCTGGTGATCGACATCGACGACCCGGAATACGACGGGCCGGGCGACCGGCTCGGCGAGACCGATTACGAGGCCTTCTTGGCCGCCGCGGCCGCGGATTTCAGCGTGGCTGCAGCCGGCCGACGAATGGCAGGCGATCTCGCTCAACTACACCTCGGGGACGACCGGCCGGCCCAAGGGCGTGGTCTACCACCACCGGGGCGCCTACCTGAACGCCGTCGGGAACATCCTGACCTGGGGGATGCCCCGGCACAGCGTCTATTTGTGGACCCTGCCGATGTTCCACTGCAACGGCTGGTGCTTCCCGTGGACGGTCGCGGCCAACTCCGGGGTCAACGTGTGCCTGCGCCGGGTGGACGCCGCGGCCATCTTCGCGCTGATGCGTTCGGAGGGCGTCACGCACTACTGCGGGGCCCCGGTGGTGCACAGCACGCTGATCAACGCGCCGGACGAGCTGCGCGAGGAGGTCAGCGGCGTGCACGCCATGGTGGCCGGCGCCGCGCCGCCCGCCGCCATGATCGAGGGCATGGAGCAGCTCGGCTTCGACCTGACCCACATCTACGGGCTCACCGAGACCTACGGGCCCGCGGCGGTGTGCGCCAAGCAGGCGGACTGGGATGAGCTCGATGCCGCGCAGCGGGCGCAGCGCAATGGCCGCCAGGGCGTCCGCTACCTGCTGCAGGCCGGGATGACGGTGTTCGGCCAGGACTCCGCCGAGCCGGTGCCCGCGGACGGCGAGACCATGGGCGAGATCGTCTTCCGCGGCAACATCACCATGAAGGGGTACCTGAAAGACCCGGAGGCCACGAAGGAGGCCTTCGCCGACGGCTGGTTTCACTCCGGCGACCTGGCAGTCATCGAGCCCGACGGCTACGTGAAGATCAGGGACCGGGCCAAGGACGTGATCATCTCCGGCGGTGAGAACATCTCCTCGCTCGAGGTCGAGGACGTGCTGTACCGTCATCCGGCCGTCGAGCTGGCCGGCGTGGTCGCTCAGCCCGACCCCAAGTGGGGCGAGACCCCGCGCGCATACGTGGAGCTCAAGCCCGGCGCCGAGGTTACCGAGGCCGAGCTGATCGAGTTCTGCCGGGAGAACCTGCCCCGCTTCAAGGCACCCAAGAACGTGATCTTCGGACCGCTGCCCAAGACCTCCACCGGCAAGATCCAGAAGCACGTGCTCCGCGACGACGTCAGGTCCGCCTCGGCGACCGAGTAGCAGCCGCTCCCCCGCGCGGTTTCGCATGCCGGGCGGCCGGGTCGAGGGGCCGCCGCCTGGGTGATGCCCTTCCGCCTGAGCAGATTCCTGTGGCGGACCTCAGCGGCGCGGCAGGCGCGGCGCCCGCAAAGCCGCGCCTAGAACGGCTGCGTATCCGTGAGCCGCGGTGTCCCGGGCTGCGGGGCCGGCGCCGCGTGAGGCACTGCCGTGGCTGATGGCGGCCCGGCCGCGGGCTGCGCCGGCGGCGCGCTCAGCGCCTGGGCGGCCTGCGGGAACGCGACCGCGGCCACCCGGGCCAGGGTTGACTTGTGCATCGTGCGGACGGTCGAGTAGACGGCGGCCACGAGCACCGGGGCCAGGATGCCCGCGGCCTGGGCCGCGGCCGGGCCGCGCAGGCCGACCAGCCCCAGGATCACCGACACGACGGCCGCGATGACGGTGGTCCACCATTCGGTGGTCAGGTAACCGCGGCGGCCGACCGCGCTGGCGATGCCCTGCAGCATGGCAGCAGGCGTGGCGCCCTCGGGCGCCGGCAGCGAGCTCTTGTTCATCGGGCAAGTTCCTTTTGACGGAGAAATTTCTGGCTTATGGGCAGTGCGACACATGGCCGGGCCGCCGTCAAGCAGGGGCCAGGCGTCCGTGGCGGCGCGGCACCCCGCCCCCCCGGGGCAGCGCGGCCGTCCGCGGGAGCAGCTGCTGCCGGAGAAGAGCGGCCGGCGGCCGCGCTGCTACGCCGGGCTTGACTCACGGCGCCCGGGAGCGGGCCCGGGTGACGTCGTGGCCCGCACCGGCATCCCGGCCACGCTCGCGGCGATCAGGCGGACGGCGGAGGCCGGCGGAGCCTCAGCGCGCTGATCCGGCCGCGGCCTGCGCCCGCTGCTCGGCCGGCTGGTTACCCGGCCCGGACTGATCCGCCTTCTGGCCTGGCTGCTGGACGGCGAAGTCCTTGCGGCGGATCGTGACCAGCGCGATGACACCCGAGCCGAACGCGATGATCGCCGCCACCAGCAGGATGCGGTTCAGGCCCGAGGTGAACGCCGTCTCGGTGACCGACGCGACGGCCCGCCGGGCGCTCGGCGGCAGGTGCGCGATCAGCTGCCGGGTGCTGCCGGACTGCACCGCCGCGGCGACCTGGCTGCCCCTGGAGGCCAGCCCGTGCACGTGGCTGGCTCCGGCTATCACCTGGCTCCTGACCTGGCTGGAGAACAGCGTGCCGAGCAGCGCGATCCCGGTCGCGATGCCTACCTGGCGGAACGTGGAGTTGATGCCCGACGCCATCCCGGCGCGGGCGGGCTGGACCACGCCGACCGCCGTCGAGGCCAGCGGCGGGTTGATCATGCCGACGCCGAGCCCGGCCACCAGCAGGCCAGGGATCAGGTGCGTCCACTGCGACTGCGCATCCAGGCCGCGCATCAGCAGCAGGCCGACGCCCACGATGACCAGCCCCGGGCCGATCAGCCAGCGCACCGGCACCCGCGACGACAGCCGCCCGGCGACCGTCGAGGTGGCCAGGATCCCGGCCGACAGCACCAGCGCGCGCAGGCCGGTGCCGAGCGCGCTGTAACCGAGGATGTCCTGCAGGTACAGCACGATGTAGAGGATCATCGCGAAGATCGACGCGCTGATGCCGAACGCCGCGACCGAGCCGCCGCTGAACGTGGGCAGCCGGAACAGGCTCAGGTCGAACATCGAGTGCGCGCTGAGCGTCTCGATAACCACGAAAATAATCAGCAAAAGGCCGGCCGCGGCCAGGCAGCCGAGAACCAGGTGACTGCTGAACGTTCGCTGGTTGGACTCGATCAGCCCGTATACCAGGCTCGCCAGTGCCGCCGTGAACACCACGAAGCCGGGCCAGTCGGGCCGCCGGGCGTTCTGCGCCCTGGACTCGTCCACCCGCGCCAGCGTGATGATCACGGCCAGCACGCCGATCGGCAGGTTCACGTAGAAGATCCAGCGCCAGGACAGGCCGGAGGTCAGTGCCCCGCCGAGCAGCGGCCCGACGGCGACCGCCAGTCCGGTGATAGCACCCCACACGCCGAACGCGATGCCGCGGTCGCGGCCGCGGAACGCCTCGGCCAGCAGCGCCAGCGACACTGCGAACATGATGGCACCCCCGACACCCTGCAAACCGCGGGCCAGCTGGAGCTCCAGGGTCGAGGTGGCCAGCCCGCACCACAGCGATGACCCGGTGAAGATGACCAGGCCGACGGCGTAGAACCGTCGCCGGCCGTAGAGGTCGGCCAGGCTGCCCGCGGTCAGCAGCAGCGCGGCCAGGCTGAGCGCGTACGCGTCGACGATCCACTGCAGGCTGGAGAAGCTGGCGCCCAGCGACTTCTGGATGTCGGGCAGCGCAACGTTCACGATCGTGATGTCCAGCAGCAGCATGAACGTGCCCAGGCACACCGCGACGAGGGTCCACCACTTGCCCCCGGACCGATGGCCGCCGCCCGGGGCCGGGCCGCCGCGGCCGGGCTCGGAGTGCGGCTGGCCGTCGCGCCCATCCTGACCGGCCTTGGCGCGGGAGCTGGACGCCCCTGAGGGCTCGGCATGAGCGTTCTGAGCCTCGTTACCGGTCATCCCAGCGTCCTGCGGGAGGGCGATTCCGGCTTCTCGGTGCGCATTGTCTTCCCGGTGCGCACCCTCTTGCTGGTGCGCACCGTGCTGCTGAGCCTCGGCGTTCTGAGCGCTGCGCGCTACCCCGGCGTCCTCTGGCCGGTCCGCGGCGCCCGGCTGCGGGCCAGCGCTGTCACCGCCGGGAGGCCCGTCGCCGTCGACCGGCCCCGCTTGCTGCTCATCAGGATCGGGCGTTGCCCCCGACTCGTGACGGCCGTGACCGCCACGGCGATGGTGTCGGGCGTCGGCGCCGGCCATGCCATCCCCCTAATCGCAAGCGCTTCTGTCGGTCCGAAGACATGCGAGATCTGCTGCTGGCACCCCCGCTAGATAGTTGCTTTCCCACTTCATCAGCGGCGAACCGGATTTCGCCGGGCCGCCAGCGCGGCAGCCAGCCCCCTAAGCGGCATCAGCGCCATTGGCGGTGTGCCGGGTCTCGTGGCGGCGCCTGGGCAGCGAGAAGCCCGGCTGGCCGGGGAAACGACCGGCCAGCCGGGCTTGCTCTCAGATGCCTTGCTTAGTTGGCCGCGGGAACCTCGCTGATGAGGTCTTCGGCAGTCTCCATGCCCTTGCGCCAGACCGACCGGGCGATGATCTTGCTCGGGTCAACGCGGCCGCGGTAGTGGCGGGCAACGTCGGTGCCCTCCTCCAGCAGGCCGTCGGACAGCGTGGTCGGCTGCAAGCCGAGGGCGAGGAACTGGTCGTTGCGGACCACCAGGTCGTTCTCGTCAGCTTCCTGGCGCGGATTGGGCAGATAGGCGATATCCACGCCCATGATGTCGGCTACCAGCTTGGCCAGCTCGAGCACCCGGTGGGTCTCGGTGATCTGGTTGAGGACCTGCGGCCGTTCGCCGGCCTGCGGCGGGTTGCTGATCGCGATCTCGATGCACCGGACGGTGTCGCGGATGTGGATGAACGCCCGGGTCTGCCCGCCGCTGCCGTGCACGGTCAGCGGGTGGCCGATCGCGGCCTGCATGAGGAACCGGTTCAGCACCGTGCCGTAGTCACCGTCATAGTCGAACCGGTTGATCAGCCGGATGTCGCGGGCCGTCTGCTCGGTCTGGGTGCCCCAGACGATGCCCTGGTGCAGGTCGGTAATCCGCAGTCCGTCGTTCTTGGCGTAGAACGAGAACAGCAGCTGATCGAGGGTCTTGGTCATGTGGTAGACCGAGCCGGGATTGGCCGGGTGCAGGATCTCCCGCTCGATCTCCCCGTCCGGGGTCGGCACCTTGACCGTGAGGTATCCCTCGGGAATCGGCGCGCTGCCCGACCAGCCGTACCCGTACACGCCCATCGTGCCCAGGTGCGCCAGCGTCGCGTCCACGCCGGTCTCGACCAGCGCGGTCAGCAGGTTGTGCGTGGCCCGCACGTTGTTGTCGACCGTGTAGCGCTTCGTCGCCGCGGTGCGCATCGAGTACGGGGCGGCGCGCTGCTCGGCGAAGTGCACGATCGCGTCCGGCCGGGTCTCCAGCAGGACGGCCACCAGCCGGTCGTACTCGGTGGCGATGTCCAGGTTCACGAAGCCGATCTCGCGGCCGGTGACTTCCTTCCAGACCCGCAGCCGCTCTCCGATCGACCGGATCGGGGTCAGCGACTCCACCTCGAGCTCGATGTCAATCTTCCTGCGGCTCAGGTTGTCCAGGATCGTGATGTCATGACCGCGGTCCGACAGGTACAGCGACGTAGGCCAGCCGCAGAACCCATCTCCGCCGAGAACCAGAACGCGCATCTCCGAGCTCCATCGTCTTGGTGTGAGGGGGAAGCCAGCAGACAGTACCAGCCGCCGGATGCCGGCTAGGACGCCTCGAGCGAGATGACGCTCGTTCGCGGGCACCTCACTGTAAGCATTGTCTAATCGATCCATGCAAGCACAGGACAACCCGGAACCGCCCGGGAAGCCCGGGAGAAACTGCCGGTGATATGGCGACAGCCATGCCGGTCCGGGCATCGCCGATCCCTGCGCCCGAGCGCTCGCCGACTGCGAGCTGGAGGCCCATCGGCACCCGGCGGCCGTGCCCGGGCCGACCTCACCTGCCGCGCCCGGGCCGGCCTCATGGCAGTGCGCGGCGCCACCGGCTTTACCGCGCGCTAACCGATCGTTTGCCGTACGCCTGCCGCGCCAGGATCAGCACATTTTCGGAGCGCAGATAGCCTGGTAGCGGGTATGAGAGTAGCGAGCGCAAAGGCTATGTCGCGCAGGTCTGCTAAGCGCTGCGCGCTGGGCGGGAGCATAGGACGTGAGCCAGGACGGTCATGACTACGACGAGATCCTGCGCCGGGCCCTGCACGAAGCAGCGGGGACGGTGCAGCTCGGCGACGATGGCCTGGAGCGGATCCGCGCGCATCTGACCAAGCCACACTCGATCCCCATCGCCTGGCTGCTGGCCGCGTGCTCGGCGGTGGCCCGGCTGCTGCGGCGCTTGCTGCAGTCGGCCGTTGAGCCGGTGTGGCTGGCGGCCGGACGGCTGCGGCAGGCAGCTGGCGGGGCCGGGCCGCCCGCCAGCCAGCCCGGGAGGCACCGACGGGGGCGCATGCTCCCGCAGTTGTCGCTGACCACGGTCGCTGTCGCGGTGGTAGCCGTGCTGGCCATCGCGGGAGGGCTGGCGCTGACCTCGCTGCCGGGTCAGGCGATCAAGGACACGGCCCAGCTGATCAGGGAAATCACCGAGACCGCACCCTCGCACAGCACTGCCTCCGGGCATCCCGGTGGCCAGGGGCCGGGCGTGCCGCCCGGCGGATCGGGGACCGGCGGGTCGGGGACCGGCGGCTCAGCAAGTCATGGCGCAAGTCCCTCACCGACCCCCTGCACCAGCCAGGCAGCCGGCCAGACCGGCTCCATCCCGAGAATGCCCCGCTGCCAGCGCCCGGCCCGCAGCAGCAGCCCGGTTGCCCAGCTCTCGCCGAGTTCCAGCACAAGCCCCGGCGGCTCAGTTCCGGGCCTGGTCTCGCCGCCTGCCAGCCCCGGCTCTCCTGACTGCCCGAGCCCGACCGCCGCACCGAGCACGAGCACCTCTCCGAGCCCGGGCGCGTCCCCGAGCCCGGCCGGCGCGCCGGGCCCGGGCGCCAGCGCGTCCCCGTGCCCCTCGCCCTCGTCGGCGAGCCCCAGCCCGACCGGGTCCGCCACTCCGCCGGCCAGGCGCAGAGCCAAGCCCGCCCGCCAGCGCAACTCCGTCCGCCAGCGCAACCCCGCCCGGGGACACCACCCCGCCCGGCGCCGCTACCCCGTCCGGCGGCGCTACCCCGCCCGGCAGCCCAAGCCCGCCAGCCGCCGCTAGCCCTTAATGGTCGGCACGGAGTTCCGGGGCCACCCAGTTCTCCGCAGTGCGCTGCAGTCCTCCCTCTGGTGCCAGAGCGCGCGAGCGCCTTGACTGCGCCGGCCAGCTCGTCGGGAAGGCGGCTGGCCGCCCTCCCCGGGACAGGTCAGCCAGAGCCGCCAGGCGCTGCTCACAGAACCGCATGCGCCTTCACGCAATTACGATAAGTTGCCGCCGATTCCCGGCCAGGTGCCCGCCATTCTCTCGGTTCGATGCCCGGTACCGTCGGGGGGTGACGATCGCAGATGGCGTGGCCGTGGTCACGGGGGCGGGCTCGGGCCTGGGCCGGGAGATCGCCCGGGCGCTGCTCGCCGTGGGCTGGCGGGTCGCGGTAGCCGGACGGCGGCCGGAGCCGCTGGGCCAGACCGCCGCACCGGGCTCCTGGCCGGGCCGCGCCCTGGCCGTGCCCGTTGACGTGACCGACGCCGGCTCGGTTGCCGCGCTGTTCGAGGCCGTGGACCGGCGCTGGGGACGGCTCGACCTGCTGGTCAACAACGCGGGCATCTTCGGCCCGGCGGGCGCGGTCGGCGACCTGTCACCAGCCGGCTGGCAGCGGGCGGTCGACACTAACCTGACCGGCGCGTTCCTGTGCGCCAGCCACGCGGTGCGGATGATGAAGGCGCAGCAGCCGCGCGGCGGCCGGATCATCAACAACGGCTCGGTCTCCGCGCATGCTCCCCGCCCCGCGAGTGCTGCCTACACCGCCACCAAGCACGCGATCACTGGCCTGACCAGGTCGATCTCGCTGGACGGGCGCGCGTTCGACATCGCCTGCGGGCAGATCGACATCGGCAACGCCGCGACCGAGATGACGCAGAGCATGAGCGGCGGCGTGCCGCAGGCGGACGGCTCGCTGGCCGTCGAGCCGACTTTCGCGGCTGAGCACGTCGCCGCGGCGGTGCTCTACATGGCCAGCCTGCCGCTGGACGCCAACGTCCAGTTCCTGACCATCACCGCGACCAAGATGCCGTTCATCGGCCGCGGCTGACGCTGCCCGTCAAGCCCGGAACGTGAAGAGCGGTCCGGCTGGCAGCGGCAGGCCGGCCGGGGCGGTACGCAGCCACCCCACCCCGACAGCCGCCTGCGTGCTGGTGTCCAAGACGTCGAACGCCACCTCAGCGAAGCCGGCCGCCGCGAACCACTCCCGCACCCTCGGCGTCAGGTCCGGTGGCCGGCGGTGCCGGGTCCAGATGACGGTCGCGCCATCGGCACACAGGGCCGGGGCTGCTCGCACCGTGCGCTCGATGTCGGCGGGGCTGACGTTGCCGAAGATCCCGCAGAGCAGCAAAATGCGGCCGGCCAGGCATCGGCAAAGTCCTCAGGCCGGGCCGCGTCAGCGACGCGGGCCTCCAGTCCGGGCCGGCCAGCTGCTGACCACGAGCAGCTGGCCGCCATCCAGCGGGCAGCACGGCCGGGCCGCGGCCAGCCGCAGATACGGGCCGGCGTAGCAGCGGATTCCTCGTCGCCACCGGGCCTGCCACCGGGCCTCCCGCTGGCAGGCCCGGTGGCGGCCCGGGGCGTCGGCACCGCCGGGCCGGAGGCGGCCCGTGCGCTGGCCAGCCCACTGGTGGTTACGCTGGAGGCCGGACCGGCTGCCCGCCGCGGCCCGCGATCTGGGCGGACCGCCCCACAGCCGGGCGGGAGCAGTTCCGAGCCCGGGCGGGCTGGCAGCACCGGGACAGGCGCTTGCCCGGCAGCCGGGCCGGCCAGGACCGGCCCCCCGGCTGGCCGCGCCTCGGCCATGGGCGCCCCGGCCTGCTCTTCCCGGGCGATGGGCGTCTCGGCCGGCCCGGCCCCGGCCGCCCCCTCCGCGCGGGCGGCGGCCAGCAGCGGCAGGCTGCTGAGGGCAATTCCGGCCAGGATGGCCGCACCGCCGAGCAGCTGCTGCGGGCCAGCCGGGTTGCCGAACACGATGACCCCGGCCACGGCGCCGACCAGCGGCTCGATGTTGAGGAACGCCCCCGCGACCTCCGCGGGAATCCGCGCCTGCCCGTAGGCGAACAGGGTGAACGGCAGCACGGTGCCGCCCACCACCAGGCCGGCGGTGGCCAGCAGCGCGCCCGCAGCGGCCCCGCCGGGAACGCCGGGCGCGGGCTCGGTTAGCACCGCCACCGGCAGCACGGCCAGCGCGGCCGCCAGGAACTGCACGGACGTCACCGCGACCGGGTCCCGGCCGGCCAGCAGCCGGCCCTGCGCCACCGTCGCTCCCGCGGACAGCAGCAGCGACGCCAGCACCAGGACGTCGCCGGCGACCGAGGACCCGCCGCCCCCGCCGCCGGCCACCAGCCCGACGCCGGCCAGCGAGACCGCGAAGCCGAGCCAGGCCACGGGCCTGGCCACCGCCCGGTGCCAGCCCGCCGCGATGAGCGCCACCAGCACGGGCGTGGCGCCGATCAGCAGCGCGGCGCTGCTGACGCTGGTCCTGGTGATGCCGGCGTTCTGCACGAGCACGGAGCCGCCGTAGCCGATGGCCCCCGTGGCCAGCACGCCGGGGGTCAGCGCGGCGCGCAGCCGGGCCCGGCCGACGGCCGTCTGGCCGCAGGCCAGGATGAGGACGACGGCAGCCGCGGCGAAGCGCGCGAAGGTAAGCCAGCCGGGCGGCAGCCACGTCAGGGCGACCTTGGACAGCGGGACGGTAGTGCCCCACAGCAGGCCGGCCACCGTGAGGGCAGCGATAGCAAGACGACGGCTGGTGTTCATGCATCTATTTTCGACGATGATGACCTCATATTCGTGAGGGGACGGTTCCAACGAGATAATCTGTTGTGTTATGGCGATTCCGCTTGACGAAGTTGATGTAGAACTGCTGACCGCGCTGCAGGCGGACGCGGACCGGACGAACGTGGAGCTGGCCCGGCTAGTCGGCCTGTCACCTGCGGCAACGCTGAACCGGGTCCGCTGGCTGAAGCAGTCGGGAGTGATCCGGGTGATCAGCGCGCAGCTCGACCCGGCCGCGGCCGGATTCCCGCTGCAGATGTTCGTGCTGGCCGCCGTGGCCCGGCACGATCCGCGGTCAACCCGCATCTTCGAGGACCAGGTGCGGGCGCTGCCGCAGATCATCGCGGCGGACAACATCGCCGGCGAGTTCGACTACCTGCTCAGCGTGGTGGCCAGGGACGTGGGCGATCTGCAGCAGGTGCTGGCGGCGCTGTCCACCCGGGGCGGCTCCCGGCTGGTGACGCACCTGCGGCTGGAGGAAATCAAGCCGCCGTCCCGGCTGCCGCTGACCGCGACCAAGCCGGCCCCCAGCCGGGACCGGCAACCGGCCGGAGGGGCCAGGCTCCCGGGCGGCCCAGTCCCGGGCGGCCCGGTCCCGGGCGGTCCAGTCCCGGGCGGCCGGGTCAGCGGAGCGCAAGCCCGGGAGCGGCCCGGCCACCGGCGGCCGGTCCTAGCGAGCAGCCAGCCACCGGGGGCGCCTGCCGGCGAATGGCACGTCCGAGGCCGGTCGCCCGCCGCGGGCGGCACTGGCCTCGGCCTGGCCCATGGCCATGATCACGGAGGATCGTCATACCTAGCTGCTGACCATCCCCCGCGATCATGAACCCTCCTTGACCGCGCACGGGCCGGGCAGATCGCACGGGCCGGCCCAGGACCAGGCTTCCCGCGCGCCCGGGGCCAGCGTTACGATGCAAACGTTTGCTGCACAGTATGGATGGCACGGTATAAATGGCGCAGTATGGATGGCGCAGTATGGATGGCGCGGCGCGGATGGAGGGACCCGGCGTGAGCACTGACCGCCGGCCGGCGACGACTAGCGGCAGGCCGCTCCCGGCGCCGGGGCACACGGGCGTGGATTACGAGACGCGGCTGGAGTTCGGGCGGCTGCGGGACTACCGGCTGGGCCGGGCCCGGGCGGCGCTGGCGGGCAGTGAGTGCGGCGCTTTCCTGCTGTTCGACTTCTATAACATCCGGTACACCACGCAGACCTGGATCGGCGGGGCCCTCGGCGACAAGATGACCCGTTACGCCCTGCTCACCCGCGGTGGCGAGCCGATGCTGTGGGACTTCGGGTCGGCGGCGCGGCATCACAAGCTGTACGCGCCGTGGCTGGACCCCGATAACTGCCGGGCCGGAATGCTCGGCCTGCGGGGCGCGATCGCGCCGTCGGCCGGGCTGATGGCCGACGCTGTTACGCAGATCAAGGGCCTGCTGACCGACGCGGGCGTCGCGGGTGAGCCGGTCGGGGTGGACATCGTCGAGCCGGCGTTCCTGTTCGAGATGCAGCGCCAGGGCCTGCGCGTGATGGACTGCCAGCAGGCGATGCTGGACGCCCGGCAGATCAAGTCAGCCGATGAGATCATGCTGCTGACCCAGGCGGCGGCGATGGTGGACGGGGTCTACCAGAGCATTGCCGCCGCGCTGCAGCCCGGCATCCGCGAGAACGAGATCGTCGCGCTGGCCAGCAAGCGGCTGTACGAGATGGGCTCGGATCAGGTCGAGGCCATTAATGCCGTCAGCGGCGAGCGCTGCAACCCGCACCCGCACAACTTCTCCGACCGCTACATCCGCCCCGGCGACCAGGCGTTCTTCGACATCATCCACTCCTTCAACGGCTACCGGACCTGCTACTACCGGACCTTCTCGGTCGGGATGGCCACCGCCAGCCAGCGCGACGCCTACACCAGGGCCCGGGAGTGGATGGATGCCGCCATCGCCGCGGTCAAGCCCGGCGTGGGCACCGACCAGGTGGCCGCCCTGTGGCCAAAGGCCACCGACTTCGGCTTCGCCACCGAGATGGACGCCTTCGGCCTGCAGTTCGGCCACGGCCTCGGCCTGGGCCTGCACGAACGGCCCATCATCTCCCGGCTCAACAGCATGCGCGAGCCCATCGAGCTCCAGCCCGGCATGGTGTTCGCGCTGGAGACCTACTGCCCGGCCAGCGACGGCTTCTCCGCCGCCCGGATCGAGGAAGAGGTCGTCGTCACCCCCGGCGGGCCCAGGATCCTCACCCTGTTCCCCGCCCAGGATCTCTACGTCGCCAGCCCGTATCCGGGCTACTGACCAGCGCCCGGCCGATTAGATCGCAGGCGCCAGGCCATCGGCCGGCGCTCAGCCGGTCAGGTCGGGGTGCTGGGACAGCTCGATCCGGGTGCGCCGGATGTGGCCGCGCAGGTAGCGCTCGGCATCGACGGCGTCCTGGCGGGTGACGGCGTCCAGCAGCAGCCGGTGCTCGGCCGCGATCACCCAGCGCCGGGACGGGCCGGTGATGGTCACAAACAGCCGCCGGTGGTGCTGGGTCGAGTTCCACAGCCGGGTCACCGCGGTGCGCAGCTGGCCGAACTCGCAGCCGGAGTAGGTCAGCAGGTGGAACTCGCGGTCCAGGGCCAGGAACTCGGCGACGTCAGCCCCGGCCTCGATCGCGTCTTCGACCTGCGCCAGCCGGTCCAGCTCGGGCTCGCCCAGGTGCGGCATGCTCTGCGCCAGCGCGAGCGGCTCGAGCCGCTCGCGCATCTGGTAGAGCACGTCGACCTCGGCGAAGGTCAGCCGGGGCACCCGCGCGCCCTTGCGCGGCTCCAGCTCGGTCAGGCCCTCGGCCTCCAGCATCCGCAGCGCCTCGCGGACCGGCAGGCGGCTGGCCCCGAGCAGGTCGGCGATCTCCTCCTGCCGGATCCGCTCCCCCGGGCCGATCTGCCCGCTCAGGATCGCGTCCCGCAGGTCAGCCGGCCACCCGCAGGCTGGCCGCCTGCGCCGAGGCTGCGGCCTCCGCACCCCCGGCCCCCGCGCCGCCGGCCCGCACAAACGCCGCCGGGCCGGTCACCCGCCCGCTCCGGCCGGCCCGCCGGGCGCCGCCGCCCACCGCTCCGGATGCCGGTCGAAGGCCTTCCCGGCCGGATAGGAGACGAGTTCGAACTGCATCCCCCACGGGGCCAGGAAGTAGACCCACCGCTGGCCCTGGCTGGGCCCTTTGCTCGCGGTCGGGTCGCCGAGCACTCGGACCCCGTTATCGCGCAGATAGGCCACGGCGGTGTCCAGGTCCTCGACGTAGAGCGCGACGTGGTGGCCGCCGATGTCGCTGCCCAGCGGCAGCTGCGCCCGCTGGCCGGGCGCGGCGAACTGGAACACCTCGAAGATGGCCTGGCCGCCGCAGCGGTAGAAATGCAGCTGCTGCATGACCGCCCGCGGGTCGACGTTCATGTGCTCGCGCATCCAGTCGCCCTCGTCGTGCCGGAACGGGCCGAGGCTGTACATGTACTCGCAGCCGAGCACCCCGGTCAGGAACCGGTGCGCCTGCTCCAGGTCAGGGACCGTGAAGCCGATGTGATCCACGCCGGTCAGGCCCGGCAGCCCCGATGCGGTCACACTGCCTCCTGTGGATCCAAAACTCGACTTAGCATCGCTGCCATGTCACCATAGTCGGACACGAAAAACTACTTTGGATCCACAAAGGGCTAGCCCGGTGGGTAGCGGAACCGCCGGGGACGGCCCCGGGAGGCGCTCGATGCCCGAGCAGCAACAGCTCAGCGCGGACGCGCCCTGGGTCGGGCTGCAGGTCAGCCAGGACGACTGGGACGCCGCCGAGCCGCGGCTGCTGACGGCCATGTTCAGCCAGCTGGTGCTGATCCGCGCGTTCGAGGAGCACGTGCTGAATCTGGCCGGTGACGGGCTGATCCACGGCCCGGCGCACTCCAGCATCGGCCAGGAGGGCGGGGCCGTAGGCTCGGCGCTCGCACTGACCGCGGCCGACACGGTCAACGGATCGCACCGCGGCCATCACCAGTTCCTGGCCAAGTCCCTGCACTACGTGGCGCCGGACGGCATCGACCCCCGCCAGCCCTACCCGGAGGAAGTGCAGGCGCTGCTGCTGCGCTGCCTGGCCGAGATCTGCGGCCTGGACCGGGGCTTCAGCCACGGCCGGGGCGGCTCCATGCACCTGCAGTGGCGCGAGGCCGGGGCGATCGGCACGAACGCGATCGTCGGCGGCGGGGTGCCGCTGGCGGCCGGGTCGGCGTGGGCGCACCAGCGGGCCGGGACCGGCGCGGTGGCGGTCACCTACTTCGGGGACGGGGCCGCGAACATCGGCTCCACGCTGGAGACGCTGAACCTGGCCGCGGCCTGGCGCCTGCCGCTGTGCTTCTTCATCGAGAACAACCAGTACGCGGTGTCCACCAGCGTGCGCGAGGCGACCGGCGAGCCGCGGCTGTCGGCCCGCGGGCCCGGGTTCGGCATCACCAGCTGGCGGGTGGACGGGATGGACCCGCTGGCGGTGCACCTCGCCATGCAGGCCGCGGTAGCGCATCTGCGGTCCGGCCGCGGGCCGGCCGTGGTCGAGGCCGATGTCTACCGGTTCTTCCACCAGAACGGCCCGCTGCCCGGCAGCGCGTTCCGCTACCGGACCCGGGCCGAGGAGCAGGACTGGCGGGCCCGCGACCCGCTGGCGCTGACCGCGGCGCACCTGATCCGGCGGCGGATCCTCAGCACGGACGCGGTCGAGGCGGCCGGGCGGGCGGCGCAGCAGCTGGTGGCCGAGGTCGATGACGTGCTGACCGAACCTGCGGCAGACGGAAAACGGCAGATCCGGGCGGCCGAATGGCCGGATCCGAAGTTCGCCCACGTCGGGGTGCGGGGGGACCTGAGCGAGTTCGCCGGCGCCCGGCTGGCCGAGGCCGGCGGCGCGGGCCCGGCGGTGACGCCGGTCAAGTTCATCGACAGCGTGGCCGCGGTGATGGACCGCCGGATGGCCACCGACGACCGGATCGTCGTCATGGGCGAGGATGTGCACCGCCTCGGCGGCGGCACCAACGGCGCCACCAGGGGGCTGGCCGAGCGCTACCCGGGCCGGGTCCTGGGCACGCCGATCAGCGAGAACGCCTTCACCGGCCTGGCGGGCGGGATCGCGCTGGACGGCCGGTTCCGCCCGGTAGTCGAGTTCATGTACGCGGATTTCATGTGGGTCGCAGCCGACCAGCTGTTCAACCAGATCGGCAAGGCCCGGCACATGTTCGGCGGCGACGACGACGTGCCGCTGGTGCTGCGTAGCAAGGTGGCGATGGGCACCGGCTACGGCTCGCAGCACTCGATGGACCCGGCCGGGATCTTCGCGACCTCGGCCGGGTGGCGGATCGCCGCCCCGTCCACGCCCTTCGACTACGTGGGCCTGATGAACAGTGCGCTGCGCTGCCTGGACCCGGTCGTCATCCTCGAGCACGTGGACCTGTACGCCTCGACCGGCGACGGGCCGGCCGGCGACCTGGACTACTGCATCCCGGTCGGCAAGGCCGCCGTGCGGCGGCCGGGCTCCGGCCTGACCGTGATCAGCTACCTGGCGATGACTAATTACGTGCTCGCCGCGGTAAGCGAACTGCCCGGCGTCGACGCGGAGGTCATCGACCTGCGCTGGCTGGACCGGGCCAGCATCGACTGGAACACGATCGGGGACAGCATCAAGAAGACCAGCAACGTGCTGATCGCCGAGCAGGGGCCGCTCGGCCCGTCGTACGGCGGCTGGCTGGCCGACGAGATCGCGCGCCGGTACTTCGACTGGCTGGATCAGCCGGTCCAGCGGGTGACCGGGGGCGAGGCGTCGCCCAGCATCAGCAAGGTGCTGGAGCGCGCGGCGATCGCCCGGACCGAGGAAGTGACCGCGGCGATCGTCGCGATGACGGGGGCGGGTCATGGCTGACGTCATCCGGATGCCGGCGGCGGTGGCCGGCGAGACCGAGGCGGTGCTGACTGCCTGGCTGGTCGCGGAGGGCGAGGCGTTCGCGGCGCAGGACGTGGTCGCCACCGTGGAGACCGCGAAGGCCTCGTTCGACGTGGAGGCCTCTGCCGGGGGCGTGCTGCTCAAGCGGCTGGTCGGTGAGGGCGCAGAGGTCGAGGCCGGGGCGCCGATCGCGGTGACCGGCACCGCCGGGGAGACTGCGCAGGACGCCAGCGAGCTGCTCAGCCAGCTCGGGCTGGCCGTCCCGGACACTCCCGCGGCCGGAGCCGGAGCCGCGGCGCCTGCGGACGCGGCGCCCGTCCCGGCGGCCCCCATCCCGGCGGTAGCGCAGGCGCCGCCGGAGACGCCGCAGGCGCCCCCGGCGGGAGGCGCAGCAGCGCCGGCCGCGCCGAACGGAACGCCGGCCGCTGGCGGCAGCCGGAGCCGCCCGCAGCGGATTTTCATCAGCCCGCTGGCCCGGCGGATGGCCCGGGACGCCGGACTGCCGGTCGAGCAGCTGCGCGGCACCGGGCCGAACGGCCGGATCGTCCGGCGCGACGTTGAGCAGGCGATCAGCACCCAGCAGGCAGCGTCCCCGGACGTCCAGCCCCCAGCCGGCCCGCCCCCGGAAGTGCAGCACCCGGCCGTTCAGCCCGCAGCGGTGCAGCACACCACCCCGCAGACGGTCCCGCCGGCTGCGCCCGGGCCCGTCCAGCCTCCGGCGCCCGGCTATCGCGATCAGCCGCACTCCCGGCGGCGGCGGGTGATGGCGCGCAGGCTGACCGAGAGCGTGCGGAACGCGCCGCACTTCTACCTGCGGGGCACCGCGGAGGTCAGCAGGCTGATGCGGCTGCGGGACCAGCTGAACGCCGCCGCCCCCGCGAAGATCAGCCTGACCGACCTGGTGATCAAGGCAGCGGCGCACGCGCATGTCCGGGTGCCCGAGATGAACGTCATCTGGACGCCGGACGCCGTCCGGCACTTCACCGCCGTGGATCTGTCCGTGGCCATCGCGACCGACGGCGGGCTGGTCACCCCGGTGATCCGCGGCGCCGACCGGCTGTCGGTGGGGGCGATCAGCGCCATCGTCTCCGACCAGGCGCAGCGCGCCCGGTCGGGCCGGCTCCGGCAGGAGGAGCTCGAGGGCGGGGTGGCGACCATCAGCAACCTCGGCATGCACGGGACGCAGGACTTCGCGGCGATCATCAACCCGCCCCAGTCGGCCATCCTGGCTGTCGGCGCGGTGCGCGACGAACCCGTCGTGCGTCACGGCAAGGTGCGGCCCGGGCGGCTGCTGACCGCGACGCTGTCGGTTGACCACCGGTCCGTCGACGGGGTCACGGCCGCGCGGTGGATGGAGGCTTTCACCTCCTTGCTGGCCGATCCGGCGCAGATCCTGCTGTAAGCGGCTGATCCGTCCTTCAGCGGATCCTCCCGGGACAGCTGAGCCGTTGACGCGGTATCCGGCGCGGATCAGCATGTGAGCCAGGGCTCGGCGCCGCACCCAGGAGGGGTCATGACCGGACGCATTGACGAAGTCCTGCAGGCTGCGGTCTCGCGAGGCGATGTGCCCGGCGTGGTCGCGCTGGCGGCCGGCGACGACGGCGTCATCTACGAGGGTGCGGCCGGCCTGCGCAGCGCTGGCGCGCCCGACCCGATCACGCCGGACACCATGCTGCGGATCGCCTCGATGACCATGATGGTGACCACCACCGCGGCCTTGCAGCTGCGCGAGCAGGGCCAGCTGGACCTGGACGCGCCGGTGCGGTCCTACCGGCCGGAATTTGCCGACCTGAAAGTGCTGCAGGGCTTCGACGGCGACATCCCGCGGCTGCGCGCGCCACGGGCCGAGGCCACGGTCCGCCAGCTGATCACTCACACCGCGGGCTTCGGCTACTGGTTCTGGAACGCCGACATCGACCGCTACGAGCAGCTGACCGGGGTGCCGAACGTGCTGCCCGGCGACGACGCGATGTTCACTGCCCCGATGCTCTTCGATCCCGGCGCCCGGTTCGAGTACGGCATCAACATCGACTGGCTGGGCCGGGTGGTGGAGGCGGTCAGCGGGCTGACGCTGGACAAGTATTTCGAGGCCAGCATCACCGGCCCGCTGGGCATGAGCAACACGGTGGCGCTGATGAGCGCCGAGCAGCGGGCCAGCTCGGCGCCGATCCACGTCCGGTCCGAGAGCGGCGGCTGGGCGCCGACCGAGATCGACTGGGCGCAGCAGCCCGACTACAGTGGCGGCGGCCACTTCCTGTACTCGACCCCGCGCGACTACCTGCGCTTCCAGCGGATGCTGCTGGGCCGCGGCGAGTTCGGCGGCGAGCGGATTCTCTCACCGGCCAGCCTGGACGAGGCCTTCACCAACCAGATCGGCGGGCTGTACTTCCCGGCCTCGATCACGACCGCGCACCCGGAGCTGTCCGCCGACGTCGCTCTCGGCCCGGGCCTGAAATGGGGGCTCGGGCTGCTGCTCAGCACCGAGCGGCAGCCGGGCATGCGCGCCGCGGGCAGCGGCGCCTGGGCCGGCCTGTTCAACACCCACTTCTGGGTGGACCCGGCCAGCCGGGTAACGGGCTCGATCTTCAGCCAGCTGCTGCCGTTCGCCGACCCGCCCGCATTCCAGCTCTACGCCGATTTCGAGCAGGCGCTGTACGCCGGGCTGTAGGCACGCCAGCGTCCGGGCCCGGTTAGCCAGGGAAAGTCAGCCATGCTCCCCGTCGCGGCCTTGCTGTGCTGGGCCGGCACCGCCAGCCTGGGCAGCTGGATGCTGTCCCGGTGGGTACGGCGGGGCGGCCTGGCCCGGCTGCGCGACCGGCGCGACCGGCTGGGCGCGGCGGTCATCATCAGCCACTTCAGCCTGGCGCTGACCGGGCTGGCGGCCTGGGCTGTCTTCGTCGCGGCCGGCTGGCTGATGGCGGCCTGGCTGGCCGTCGGGCTGCTCATGCTGGCGGTGGGACTGGGCATCTCCACGGTCACGTTGTGGACGCCGTACCCCGCCCGCGGCGCCGCGGGCATCCCCGGCCCGGCGGAACTGGCCCGGCCCGGCGCCGCGGACGTTCCTGACGTCCGGGCCGCCTGGCCGGCCGGCCCAGCGGCGGCTGCCCCGCCCGTGGCCCCGCCCGCGACGGCCGCGCCCGCCGCAGCCGCGCCGGACGCCGCCGCGCCGGACCCGCCGCCCGGCCCGGGGCCCGGTTCCGGCCACGACCGGCTGGCCGGCCCGGTGACCGACGCCATGCTGACCCGGGCGCTGACCGACGAGGCGCTGCTGGGCAGGCTCGTCGCCGACGTGCTCGCCCGGTCGGCGGCAGCGTCAGCGGCGCCGGCCGCGACGAGTCGCCGGCCGGGCCGGAGGGCCAGGCGGCCGGCGGCCCTGATCCCGATCTTTCACGGCATCGGTGCGCTGTTCACCGTCATGCTGGCCGTGATGGCCGCGGCCGGGAAGCTCTGACTCCTAATCGTCAGCTCAGGTACCGTTCGCGGGCGGTGTTGCCGACCGGGCAGCCGCCCGGCGCGCCACGGCAGGTGCCAATGTCGCAGAGCCGGCAGATCCAGCGCGCGGCGCCAGGGCCGCGCATCATCCCGATCAGCACCATGCCCGCGAGCTGCTCGAATGTCTCCCGCTCGGCCGGGGACAAGGCGGCCAGCGCGCCGGTCAGCACCGCGGCCCTGGCGTCGCCGACCCGCTGCGCGGCCAGCCGCCCCGACTCGGTCAGCGTGACCGCGGTGGACCGGCCGTCGCCGCCGGCTCCGCGCTCGACGTACCCCGATTCGGCGAGCCGGTCCACCAGCCGCACGGTCCCGGACGAGGTCAGGCCGAGCACCTGGCGCAGCAGGCCGACCGAGGGCCGGTCCAGGAAGTTGCCGAGCGCCGACAGGGCGGCCGCGGCCGACTCGGACCGGCCGGCCGCCTGCGCCACCGCGTCGGACATCTGATCGGCAATGACCTGGCACAGCGCGCCGAACAGGTTGGCGGCGCGGTCCAGGCCGGGATCGGTCATGCTCAGCCGATCTCGTAGTCCAGGATGAACGTGCCGGGCGGCTCGCTGGTCGCCGCCGCCGAGCCGGTGCCGCGCAGTCCGGTCAGCTCGCCGGTGCCCGAGCCCGCCACCACCTGCCAGTCGGTCCTGGCCTCGCCGCCGGAGTAGCTGCCGCGGGACAGCAGCACGAAGCTGCCGGAGCGGCCGCCGAGCTCGCCGGCCATCCGGTCCAGGCCGGTGTAGACGGCGGTGCCGTCGTCGGCGTAGCACATCAGCGCGTCGGAGGTTCCCTCCGCGGTCAGGTCGCCCTCGTAGCCGAACACCATCCGGGCCCTGGTCAGCTTGGCCCGCCCGTCCAGCTCCTGGTAGGTACTCTCATCCCAGGACCGGACGGTGAATATCCCTTTCGCGTGTATCACCGCGCATCCTCCCTTTTGAGCAATTTCTGCGGCTTTCGCATTCGGCAATTTAATGTGTGAGTCACACACTAATACGGGCAGGCTGCGCTTTCCAGCAGCTCTTCCTCCCATTGGCTCGCGAGACGGCAGCTAGCGTGCGGGGCGGGCCGACATCGTGACGAAGTCCCGCGCCCAGGAGGGCTCGAAGAACGTGCCGGGGCCCTGGGTCGTCGAGGCGAGCAGCTTGCGGCCGTTGGCCGGGGCGGCCAGGCCGCCGCGGGCCGGGTCGTAGCTGACGAAGACGGGCCAGTACGGGTTGATGTCGAGCTGCATCGCGCGCACGACGCCGGCGCGCGCGAGCAGCCGGGCCAGCTGCGACGGGTCCAGGGCCGGTCCCGCCGCGTAGACCAGGGCGCCGTCGGCGGTGACGCCGAGCCCGGACCGCCACTGATGCTTGAGGCCAGGAACCGAGGACGCGCACGAGGTCACGCCGCACGTCGACCCCCAGGCCCGCCAGTGGGTCATCGCGGCGCGGGTGGGCCGCCCGGCGGCCACCAGCGGCACCAGATTCTGCCGCACACCGATCACATCCGGGGTCATGGTCACGTCGCTCCCCCACGCGCCGACGGTGATGCCGCCGCCGGCGTAGATGACCAGGGATGCCGCGCCCGCCCGCAGCGGAATGATCACCCGGCCCTGCGTGTAGTAGCCGCCGTGCGCGTCGCGCATCTTGAAGCCGCCGTTGAACGCCGCCACCAGTGAGGTGGCCTGAGCTGCCCGGATCGGGGCGGTGAACCGGTACGGTCCGCCACCGGGACTGACCGAGCCCGAGTACAGCCGGGCCGAGAGCAGCCGGGTGTCCAGCCACGCGAGGCCGGCCGACCCGGCGGCCTCCGGGCGGGATGAGCCTGGTGGTGTAGACCGCGGGGACGCCGCGCACGCGGCGGCCCGCAGGCCGCCAGATCCCCGTCCCGGCGCGGCCGCTGAACGGCGTCAGCGCGGCCGGGGCCGGCAGCGGCGCCGAGGGACTGGCCAGCCCGCCGGAGCCCGCGGAGACCGGCAGGCCGGGCGTGGCCGTGACCGAGGGCGTGACGGTGACCGAGGGCGTCGCGGCGGCCGAGTGTGCCGCGCGGATGGCGGTATGCGCTGGTGCCGGCCGGGAAGCGGCCGGCCGGTTCCCGGCGGCGCACGATGCCACTGCCGCGGCCGCGCTCACCGCCAGCAGCACGCGCGCCCCCGGGCTGGTCCAGGGGCAGGCGCGGGCGGGCCGGGAGCGAGCGGACATCGCCTTGACCCTACGTGTACTCGCCGAATGGCTGGCCGCAGCGCCGCAGTACGGTACTACGGTGGCAACCGTCGATGACGCATCCCGGCTGGCCCTGGAACTGCCCGAGGTCACCGAGGGCGAGCGCCACGGCAACCGGACCTGGTCCGTGGCGGGCAAGGCGTTCGCGTGGGAACGGCCATTCAGCAAGGCCGATATCCGGCGGTTCGGGGACCAGGCGCCGCCGGACGGCCCGATCCTGGCGGTCCGGGTGGGGGATCTCGGTGAGAAGGAGGCCGTGCTCGCGGCCAACCGGGATAGCTTTTTCACGATCCCGCACTTCGACGGCTATTCTGCCGTTCTCATCCAGCTGCGCATTGCCTCTGGCGCGGCACTGCGCGAGGCGATCACCGACGGCTGGCTGGCCTGCGCGCCGCCGGGTCTCGCGGCTCGGTATCCCAGGGGCCCGGAATGAGGTGGGGTCATCGGTGAACTACGATTCCCAGGCTGCCGAGCGGGTGCGGCAACTGCTGTCAGAACGGGCCGACGTCACGGAAAAGAGAATGGTGGGCGGCCTGTCCTTCCTGGTGAACGGCGCTATGTGCTGCGGGGTAACCGGCACGGGGCTGATGATCCGCATCGGAGCCGACGGCCGCGCGCAGGCGCTCGCCGAGCCGTACGCGCGGCCGGTGGACTTCGCCGGACGGGCGCTGTCGGGCTTCATCTGCGTCGACCCCGCGGGGTTCGCCACTGACCAGGCACTGGCAGCGTGGGTTCAGCGGGGACTCGACTTCGTATCCCGGCTCCCGGCGCAGCGGGCCGGCCGCGCCAGCTCGCCGGCCTGCCCCGCCCCGGGTACCGCAGGCCGAACCCGGCCTGAGGTACCCGGGGCGCCGGCTGACCAGCCGGCTCATGCGGCGAGCAGCCGCTCGAAGAAGGAGCGGTAGCGGCGCAGGCTGAGCCGGAGATCCTCGGTGGAGACCGACTCGCCGCCCGCCCAGCGCTGCTCGAGCCCGGCGCGCTCCTGAGCGAACATCGAGGCCAGGCGCTGCATCAGCTCGGCCACCAGGGCGTCGGCTTCCTCGACCGCCTTTCTCGGCTCATCCACGAAGTCCGCCTGGATGTCCTTCCAGCGGGTGACGATGCTCTGCATCTCGCCGCCCGCCAGCAAGGTGGCGCGGTTGTCCTCATCCGCTCGGACGCCGCCTTCCGGCGCGGAGGCGCTGGCTGCGTCACCGGCCGGCGCTGCGGCGGACGCGGCGTCGCTGGCCGGCGCCGCGGCACTCGCTGTTTCGCCGCCTGCCTGCTCGCCGCTCGCCGGACCGAGATCACCGGGGCCGTCCGTCATGTGCTCGCCGAGGCTGTCACCCTGACCCGGGAATACCGCATCGTCGAACCCCGGGGCACCCGGCTCGCGCTCCAGCGGCCGGGCTGGCTGCACGTCCGGCCGCGCCTGCTGAGCCGGCATTTGCTGTGCTGACGGCACGGTCTGCCCCTGCTGTGCGGCCTGCACATCTGGCTGGGCCTGCATATCCGGCTGGGCCTGCAGGTCCGGCTGCGCTGCTGCTCCGAACTGATCATGACCGTGCGCGGTTCCGGCCGTGGCGATCTGCTCGGTAGTCAGTCCCTCATCTCGCGCGTTGTCTGCCGTGCTCATCGTCCACCTCGCTGCATGGGCTGATCGTTGGAGCGTGGGTCGCCGGCATTGAGCTCGGCGGAGTCGGGGGCAGCAGTCGTGGCGCCTGGCGTTGCATCGGGCAGTGTGCGGCCGTCCTGGCTTGCTGCGCTCACCTTCGGGCCGGTGCCGTCCGGGCGGAGTAGCTCATCGAAGAGCGACCGGTACCGCAGCAGCGCCTCGCGCAAGTCCTCGGTGTCGGTCTGCTGCGCCTGGGACCGCTGCCGCACGCCGTGGGCGAACCGGTAGCTCTCCACGACGCCCGGATGATCGACCGATACCAGAGCGGCCTGTGCCTCGAAGTCGCTCATCGGGTAGCCCCGCGCCTCCATGACGCCGACGATGAGGGTGTCGGCGGCTGCTACCGCCTCGGCGGGCTGATCGACAAAGCGCTCCTGTACGTCACGCCATTCGCCCGCGAAACGGAGGCGAGTTGCTTCCGGCAGCGGCTTGATGTCGATCTGGGCCCGCTGCTTCTCCCGGGCCCGGAGCTCCGCCTCGGCGCTGGACCGGTCATCGCGGGCCGCAACGGTGCGGTCGTACTCCGGGCCGAACCGCCGGCGGAGCATAGCCGTCCTGCGCTTGGTAACGGCCAGCGCGACCAGGACGATGACGATCACGACAACAACGGCGAGTAAGACCCATCCCCACGTAGCCATCAGATCCTCCCTGCGACTTGGTGCGCTATCACTACCCCCGCGCACGATCTGAAACCCGGGGCCGCGGGTACCGTGAAGCAGGTGAGCCTGGCTGGGGCGTGGGAGCGGAACGCGGCTGACTGGATCGCCTGGGCCCGCTCTTCCCGGCATGACGGGTTCCGGGACGGCACCTGGCCGGCTTTGCGCCAGCTGCTGCCCGCGCCAGATGGCGGAGTAGTGCTTGACCTGGGCTGCGGCGAGGGCCGGGGCGGGCGGGAGCTGCTCAGCCTCGGATACCGGGTCGTCGGCGCCGACCGCTCGCCGACGCTGGCCCGGGCCGCCGCGGGGGCGTCAGCGATCATGCCGGTGCTGCTGGCCGATGCGGCCGCGCTCCCGTTCGCTGATGACAGCCTGAGCCTGGTGCTGGCCTGCATGTCGCTGCTCGATATCGACGATTTCCCGGCCGCGACCGCCGAGATCGGGCGGGTTCTGCGGCCCGGCGGCCAGCTGTGCCTGGCGGTGATCCACCCGTTCATCTCGGCCCAGGATCCGGACACCCTGCACACCGATTCATTCCAGGTCTCCCGGCCCTACCGGCAGGCACGCAGGTACGAGGATCACATCGAGCGCGATGGCCTGGGCATGACCTTCGTCAGCACGCACCGGCCGCTTAGCGCCTACACCTCGGCGCTGTTCGCCAGCGGCATGGTCCTCACCGGGCTGACCGAAGGCGGGGACGGCGTAGTGCCCTGGCTGCTGGCCGCGAGGGCCGAGAAGCTCGCCTGACGCAGCACGACTTCGACGACGGCCTGCCGCGGGCCGGTGACCTGGGACCTGGTCGGATCAAGGGCCAGCGCCCTGAAGCGATCCTGGACGCGACCGGCCGAGTGATCATTCGAGGCCGCGCTGGGCCGTCGCCCGGGGCGTCGCTGCGGCGCGACCCGGCCCGGCAGCCGCCCGGCGTCGCCGAGCGCTGCCGCCAGTGCTCTCCGGCCACAACGCCTACTGGATGTGGGGACCCGGGCAGGCCTCCGACCACGCGGTGCTCGTGGTCGACGCGCTCGCGCCACAGCCGGGGAACCGTGCGGGCATAGCCTGCGCCGCCCCGGCCGCGGGCCCGTCCCATGCCTCAGGAACCACGCATGCTGCGGCGAGGTTCGTTAACCTGCGGGCATGGAAGTCCGGCCATCCCAAGGGCGCGATGCAGTCACATCGCGCCGTCTACCTCAACACCGCGGCGCTGTTCTCGGTTCAGGCGCGGACTGATCGCGATGTGCTGCTGAATGCGCTGCCGCTGCCGCACGTGTACGGCAACGTCGTGATGAACGGCGCCTTCCTGACCGGCGCGGCCCTGGTGATGATGGAGCGCTTCGACCCCGCCGCGGCGCTGGCGCAGATCCAGCGCCACCGGGCGACGGTCTCGACGGCGTGCCGACCATGTACGCGATGATGCTCGCCGACCCGTCCCTGCCCGGCACGGACCTCTCGTCGCTGCGGATGTGCGCGGTCGGCGGCCAGACCATGCCGGCGGCGAAGATGCAGGAATGGGAGCGCCGCTGCGGGGCGCCGCTGCTGGAACTGTGGGGGATGACTGAACTGGGCGGCGCGGGCACCAGCAACTGCGCGTACGCTCCCAGCGTGCACGGCTCGATCGGCTTCGCGATCCCGGGGGCCGAGGCCCGGGTGGCCGCGCTCGACGATGCCAGCGTCACGGTGCCCGATGGCGAGGCGGGCGAGCTGATGATCCGCGGGCCGGTGGTCATGCTCGGCTATTACGGCAATGAGCAGGCCACGCGGGAAGCCATCGAGCCCGACGGCTGGCTGCACACCGGCGACGTCGCCACCCGTGACGATGAGGGCCGGTACTACATCGTCGACCGCAAGAAAGACCTGATCATCACGGGCGGGTTCAACGTCTACCCGGCCGAGATCGAGCGTGTCGTCGCCGCGCACCCCGCCGTGGCCATGGTCGCCGTCGGCTCCGTGCCCGACCAGACCCATGGCGAGCTGGCCCGCGCCTACGTGGTGCTGCGCCCCGGTGCCACGGCTACCGAGGACCAGCTCATAGCGCACTGCCGGCCCCATCTGGCCGCTTACAAGCTGCCCCGGTCGGTCCGGTTCGTGCCCGACCTGCCCAAAACGTCAACCGGCAAGATCATGCGGCGGGAGCTGGGAACGCTCGACGGCTGACCGGCCCCCGCCGCCGCGGTCAACGGCCCATCCGGTCTGCGCGGCGGGTGTTGATGACCCGGTCGGCGGTAATACCGAGCCGCTCGGCGCGGGCGCAGCCGCTGTCCAGCCAGTCGAGCTGGCCGGGCGCGTGCGCGTCGGTGTCGATCGCGAACTCACAGCCCGCCCCGGCCGCCGCGCGCAGTAGGTCGTCAGGCGGGTCCCGGCGCTCCGGGCGGCAGTTGATCTCGACCGCGACGCGGTGTTCGCGGCAGGCCGCGAACACCGCCGCGGCGTCGAACCGCGAGGGCGGCCGGCCCCGGCCGGTTATCATCCGCCCGGTGCAGTGCCCGAGCACGTCCGTGTGCGGATTGGATACCGCGGCGATCATGCGCGCGGTCATCGGGCCGGCGTCCATCCGCAGGTGCGAGTGCACGCTGGCGACCACCATGTCGAGCCGCCCGAGCAGGTCGTCGCGCTGGTCGAGTGCGCCGTCGTCGAGGATGTCGACCTCGATCCCGGTCAGGATCCGGAACGGGGCCAGCTGGGCGTTGAGCTGGCCGACCAGGTCGAGCTGCGCTTCCAGCCGCTCGGCGGACAATCCGCTGGCCACCGTCAGCCGGGGCGAGTGGTCGGTCAGCGCCAGCCATTCGTGGCCGAGGCCGCGGGCCGCCTCGGCCATCTCCCGCGGCGGGCTGCCGCCGTCGGACCAGTCAGAATGGGCGTGACAGTCACCGCGCAGCGCCGCGCGCAGTCCGGTCCGGTCTGCGGCGGGCGCCTCGTCCAGCAGCCGGGTCAGGTAGTCCGGCTGGCGGCCCCGCGCCGCCTGGGTGATGACCTCGGCCGTCACCGCGCCGATTCCGGCCAGCTCCTGCAGCGTGCCGTCGGCCAGCCGTCGGCCCAGCTCGGCGGGCGGCAGCCCGGCCACGGTCTGGGCGGCCCGCCGGAACGCCCGCACCCGGTAGGTCGGCGCGCCGGCGCGCTCCAGCTGGAAGGCTATCTCGCGGAGCGCTTCCCCCGGGTGCACCGCTCAGCGCTCCGGCGCGATCGTGAAGACCTGGCCGCCCGGTGCCATGAAGTAGCAGCGCCTGAGGTCCCCGCGCCGGCCTGGCTGGGCGAAGATGTGCGCGTTGTCGCCCAGGGCAGTCACGCCAGGCTCCCGGCGCGCGGCGCAGGCACCGGCCGGCCGAGCAGGGCGGCCAGCCGGTCAATGGCCGGCGCGGAGCCCGGCACCGGCTGCGGCGGCCCGAACGGCCCGGGGCCTGGCGGCACGTCGCCGAGCTTGCTGCGGGTGAAAGCCAGCTCCTGCTCGGCGAGGTCGGCCGGGAACTCAGCGGGCAGGCCGGTGGCGCGGGCGATGTCCCAGCCGTGCACGAGCGCCTCGGTCAGTCGCAGGTGCAGCGCGACGACGCCGGGCACCGTGCCGACCGGGACGGTGACGACCCGGTCCAGCGCGCCCGGCTGACCGAACGCGCCGAGCATCGCACTGGCCGACTCACGGTAGGCGGCAGCCAGTTCGCTGTCCGGCGGCCGGACAGCGGTCCCGAGCGCCCCGGGCTCCTCCCCGCTGATGATCGCCGTGAAGGCGCGGTGCCCGCTGATGAGGTGGCCGACGACGTCACGGACCTGCCAGCCGGTGCATGCCGTGGCGGCAGGCCAGGCGCCTGGCCCCAGCTGGTCAATCAGTCCCCCGGTCACGTCCAGGGCCCGGCTGAGCTGGTTAACGGGTTCGGCTGCCATCGGCCCTCCTGCAGTGCTCGGTCTTTGTGATGATCGCCCAAGTTCCCGTGTTTCACCGAGAGAGCCCGGCAGCGGGGATGTCTCGGGGTGTCGTGACAGGCACAGGCACGGCACAGGCACGGGCACGGAGCTCGATGATCATTGCCTTACCACAGTCCATGATCTTCGAGGTGCTCCGTGCCTGTCGTGCCATCATGCCTGCTGGAGCCGGCCTGGGTCGAGTTCAGCGCGCCGGGCGGGAATGAGCCGCGGCGGCGCGGATGTTCGGATCTGGCATGCCCGCAGTCGTGATCGCCACCGCATTCGGCGGCCCCGAGGTCCTGTCCGTCACCGACCAGCCGACCCCGGCACCCGGGCCCGGTGAGGCCCGGATCGCGGTCCGGGCGGCCGGGGTTAACCCGGCGGATTACAAGCGCTACAGCGGCGCCATGGGCGCCGACCCGGCGCAGCTGCCGCTGCGGCTCGGCTTCGAGGCCGCGGGCGTGGTGACCGAGACCGGGCCCGGCGCGGCCGGGCCGCTGGCGGCCGGCGACGAGGTAATCGCGTTCCGGGCGCCGGGCGCCTACGCCGCCGAGCTGACCGTGCCGGCCTCGGCGCTGGTACTCAAGCCCGCCGCGCTGAACTGGGCGCAGGCCAGCGGGCTCATGCTGACCGGCGCGACCGCCTGGCACGCGCTGGCCGCTGCCGCCGTGCAGGCCGGCGACACGGTGCTGATCCACGGCGGGGCCGGGGGCGTCGGCGTTATGGGCGTCCAGCTCGCCGCCTCCCGCGGTGCCACGGTCATCGCCACCGGCAGTGCGCGGCGGCACGACTTCCTGCGTGAGCTCGGCGCCGTCCCGGTGACCTACGGCGACGGCCTGTCCGGTCGGGTGCAGGCGGCCGCGCCCGGCGGAGTGGACGCGGCGCTGGACTTTGTCGGCACCGACGAGGCCATCGACGTCTCGCTGGCCCTGGTGCCGGACGCCGCGCGCATCGTCTCGATCGCCGCGTTCGGCCGCGGCCGGGACGGCATCACGCTGATCGGCGGCGGGCCGGGCGCGGACCCGGGCACCGAGCTGCGGAACGCGGCCCGGCCGCAGCTGGCCCGGCTGGCGGAGGAGGGCACCCTGCGGGTGTTCGTGAGCCAGACGTTCCCGCTGGCCGAGGCCGCCGCCGCGCACCGCGCGATCATGACCGGCCGCACTCTTGGCAAGATCGCGCTGATTCCCGCATAGGCCGCTGGCGCTACAGCGCGCGCGGCTCGGCGGGCGCGCCGCCGAGCGCGACCCGCAGCACGGTCTCGGCGGCATCGGCCGCGGTCCGCGCGGTGATCGCGTACTCCTGGGCGCGCTCCAGCTCACCCAGGGCAATGCAGTCGAAGGCGACCCTGGCGTCGTGCACCGCCAGCTCCAGCTGGCGGGACGCCTCGCCCAGGTCGACGCCGCCGTCACCCGCGTGCGGGATGCTCGTCATCGCACCAGCCCTTCGTCCGGAGGCCGCGCAGCCGTGCGGCCCGTGCAGCATGCCCAGGTACCCCGGCAGGCCGCTCGCATGCGGAGCGGCCTGGCAGGACTATCGCAGAACAGGCGGCCGCCCGCTGCGCATTGACCCCAGGACGCCGGCCGCGCTGATGCCGTTGACGACGGCCCTCGGCTGCCCGCCGCCGCGCGGGCAAGCCGGCCGCGCTGCCGGACGCGCTGCGCTGGCGCCAGAGCCGCCGCTGACACCCGGCGGCAGATAAGTACAATCTCACTTGGTGGACCGCGGCGCCGAGCCACCGCTCCGGACCAGCAACGGGCCGGCATCAGCAGGCGGGTGCGCGGGCAGGGAGAAAAATGACCGAGCTCCTCAGCACACACCAGTCGGACACGCACCAGAAGGCCCTGCGCATCAACCTCGATCCCCGCTGGTACGGGACGATCGCGGAGATCGGGGCCGGCCAGGAGGTGGTGCGCTGGTTCTTCCGCGTCGGCGGCGCGGCCGGAACCGTGGCCAAGTCGATCTCCGCCTACGACATGGCCGTCAGCGACGCGGTCTACGGCAAGGCCGACCGTTACGTCTCCTCCGGGCGGCTGCAGGGCATGCTCGACAAGGAGTTCCAGCTCAACGTCCATCGGCTGAGCGAAGAGCGCGGCGACGACAACTGCTTCTTCGCGTTCGCCGACACGGTCGTGGCCCGCAGTTACCGGGGCGGCAACGAGTGCCACGGCTGGATGGGCGTGAAATTCCAGGCCCAGCCGCACGACGAGCCGAGCCAGATCGTGATGCACGTGCGGATGCTCGACGTCGAGGCATTCGCGCAGCAGGAGGCGCTCGGGATCGTCGGGGTGAACCTGCTGTACGGGGCGTTCTTCCACCATCACGAGCCGGACAAGCTGATCGAGAGCCTGCTGGACCGGCTGACTACCGGCCGGATCGAGATCGACATGATCGAGTTCCGCGGCATCGAGTTCCGCCGGGTGGACAACCGGCTGATGGCGCTCAAGCTGGTGCAGATCGGGCTCAGCGGGGTCGCGATGTTCGGGCCCGACCGCGAGGTGCTGCAGCCGAGCGAGGTGCTGCGCAAGAAGGCGGTCCTGGTCGAGCGGGGCAGTTTCCGGCCGCCCACGCACGTGAACCTCGACATGCTGGAAACGGCCAGGGCCCGGTTCGAGCAGGACCCGGCCGTCGCGGGCAGGCCAGTGCTGACGCTCACCGAGATCACCATGCGCAACCTGCTGGCCGGCGGGGCCGATGTGGACCGGCGGGACTTCCTGGCCCGCGCGGAGCTGCTCGCGGCCTGCGGGATGACCGTCCTGATCAGTGACTACTTCGACTACTACCGGCTGGCCGCCTATATCGCGGAGCGGACCACTGAGCGGATCGGCATCGTGATGGGGGTGCCGAGCCTGATCGACCTGTTCGATGAGAAGAACCATGCCCAGCTGCCCGGCGGGATCCTGGAGAGCTTCGGGCGGCTGTTCAAGAACGAGCTGAAGCTCTACGTCTACCCGCTGCAGCCCGGGCCCGACGACGAGCTCACGACCGTGGATGACATCAAGGTCCGGCCCGAGCTGCAGCCGCTGTATGACTACCTCGCGGGGCGCGGCAGTTTCGTGCATCTCGGCAACTACAAGCCCGAGTACCTGACGATCTTCAGCCGCGACGTGCTGCGCCGGATCGCCGCTGACGACGAGACCTGGGAGACCATGGTGCCCGAGTCCGTCGCCGAGCTGATCAAGCGGCGCTCCTTCTTCGGCTACGCCAGGCCGCGCGACTGACCCGCGCGCTCTAGCCAGGCGGCGGCTCGTGCGGGCGACGCCCGTGATAGCCAGGCGTCCTGGACGACCTCGGCGAGCTCCTGCCAGGCGAGCTCGTGGATCCGGCTGCCCCGGATCAGTACCGAGCAGTGGCCGTCGAAGTGCGGTGTGGTGAAGAATGGCGACGACTGGTCTTGCACCAGCGCCTGCTTGTCGGCCTCTGACGGGACCCAGAACATGATCACGTCCGGGTACCGCTCGCCAGTGCGGGGATCTGCGGCATCAGGCCGGGGATTGCGGAAGAAGACGAAGGACTTGCCGCCGACCTGATAGATGGCGTTGCCCCGGGGCCCGTGCCCGGCCCTGACATGCGGCATGCTCATGGCCAGCTCATGCACGTCCTGCACCCGCGCGCGACGCCGTGGTGCCGCCATGCCGCCAAGCCTAGGAGGAATCGGCCCGCCGCCCGCTCCCCCCGCGGAAATACGATGAGCACAGACAACTGATCATGAGGATGAGCCACATGCCTGAGTTCGACTTCACGGAGCTGCTGCCGCCGGGACCGGACAGCACCGAGTACCGGCTGCTGATGGCGGACGGGATCAGCACCGGGTTCTGTCTCGGCCGCGACATCATCGAGGTCGAGCCGGAAGTGCTCACGATGCTCACTCGCGCGGCGATGCGCGATATCGCCCATCTGCTGCGGCCCGCGCACCTGGCCCAGCTGCGGTCGATCCTGGACGATCCGGAGGCGTCGGCAAACGACAAGTTCGTGGCCGACAACCTGCTGAAGAACGCATGCATCGCGGCCGGCGGGGTGCTGCCGATGTGCCAGGACACCGGGACCGCGATCGTGACGGGCAAGCGCGGCCAGCACGTGCTCACCGACGGGCGGGACGAGGAGCACATCGCGCGGGGCGTGTACGACGCCTACACCCGGCTGAACCTGCGCTACTCCCAGCTCGCGCCGCTGACGATGTTCACCGAGCGCAACACGGGGTCGAACCTGCCGGCCCAGATCGAGCTGTACGCGACCGGCGGCGGGGAGTACAAGTTCCTGTTCATGGCCAAGGGCGGCGGCTCGGCGAACAAGTCGTACTTGTACCAGGAGAGCAAGGCCGTGCTCAACAGCAAGCGGATGCCGGAGTTCCTGGAGGAGAAGATCCGCTCGCTCGGGACCGCCGCGTGCCCGCCGTACCACCTGGCCATCGTGGTCGGCGGGACCAGCGCAGAGTACGCGCTGAAGACCGCCAAATACGCCTCGGCCAGGTACCTGGACGCGCTGCCCACGTCCGGCTCGGCCTCTGGGCACGGGTTCCGCGACCTCGAGCTGGAGCAGCAGGTGCTCGGGATTACCCGGCGCGCGGGCATCGGCGCCCAGTTCGGCGGCAAGTACTTCTGCCACGACGTGCGGGTGATCCGGCTGCCGCGGCACGGCGCGTCCTGCCCGGTGGCGATCGCGGTGTCCTGCTCGGCCGACCGGCAGGCGCTCGGCAAGATCACCCGGGACGGGGCGTTCCTGGAGCAGCTGGAGGCCGACCCGGCCAGGTACCTGCCCGACACCGCCGAGGACGAGCTGGATTCCGAGGTGGTCCGGATCGACCTGTCCCGGCCGATGAGCGAGATCCGCGCCGAGCTGACCAGGTACCCGGTCAAGACCCGGCTGGCGCTGACCGGCCCGATGGTGGTGGCCCGCGACATCGCCCACGCCAAGATCGCGGAACGGCTGGCCGCGGGCGAGCCGATGCCCGGCTACCTGCGCGATCACGCCATCTACTACGCCGGGCCCGCCAAGACCCCCGAAGGGTACGCATCCGGCTCGTTCGGGCCGACCACGGCGGGGCGGATGGACTCCTACGTCGAGCAGTTCCAGGCGGCCGGGGGGTCGCTGGTGATGCTGGCCAAGGGCAACCGGTCAGCCGCGGTGACCGCCGCCTGCCAGGCCAACGGCGGCTTCTACCTGGGCTCGATCGGCGGCGCGGCGGCCAGGCTGGCCCAGGACTGCATCACCAGGGTCGAGGTGCTCGAGTACCCCGAGCTGGGCATGGAGGCGGTGTGGCGGATCGAGGTCCGCGATTTCCCTGCGTTCCTGGTGGTAGATGACAAGGGCAACGACTTCTTCGCCGACGTGACCGCGCCGCGCCAGCCGCTGCTCACGATCGGGTCGGCGCCCAGGTAGTCAGCACCGCTAACAGGAGGTTCGCTTATGCCGGACGGCGCTGCCCAGTTCCGCACCGAGCACGACTCGATGGGCGAAGTCCAGGTCCCGGCCGACGCGCTGTGGGGCGCGCAGACGCAGCGGGCCGTCGAGAACTTCCCGATCTCCGGCGAGCCGCTGCACCCGGACCTGATCCGGGCACTGGTGTCGATCAAGGGCGTGGCAGCGATGGTTAACGCCGGCCTCGGCGTGCTCGATGCGGACATGGCGCAGGCCATCCACGACTGCGCCGCCGAGATCGCCAGCCAGGGCGCGCACCTGGACCAGTTCCCGATCGACGTGTTCCAGACCGGGTCGGGCACCTCGAGCAACATGAACGCCAACGAGGTCCTCGCGGCCCTGGCCACCCGCCGGCTCGGCCGGCCGGTGCACCCCAACGACCATGTCAACGCCTCCCAGTCGTCCAACGACGTGTTCCCGTCGGCGATCGGCATCGCGGCGACCTGGCTGCTGGCCCGCCAGCTGCTGCCCGCGCTCGCCGAGCTGGCCGGGGCGCTCGCGGCCAAGTCCGCTGAGTTCGGCGACTACGTCAAGAGCGGCCGCACGCACCTGATGGACGCGGTGCCGGTGACACTGGGCCAGGAATTCGGCGGATACGCCGCTGCGATCCGGCGCGGCATCCAGCGCATTCAGGCCGTCCTGCCGGAAGTGGGCGAGCTGCCGCTCGGCGGCACCGCGGTGGGAACCGGGCTGAATGCGCCGCCGGGTTTTGCCGCGGCGGTGATCGAGCGGCTGGCCGGCGATCTCGGCCTGCCGCTGTCCGAGGCGCCGGACCACTTCGCCGCGGCCGGGGCGCGGGACGGGCTGGTTTCGGCCAGCGGGGCGGTACGGACGGTGGCGGTGTCCCTGGTCAAGATCTGCAACGACCTGCGGCTGATGGGGTCGGGGCCCCGGACCGGCCTGGCCGAGATCGCCATCCCCGATCTGCAGCCCGGTTCGTCGATCATGCCGGGTAAGGTCAACCCGGTCATCTGCGAGGCGGTCTTGCAGGTATGCGCCCAGGTCATCGGCAACGACGCGACCATCACGTTCGCGGGCTCGGCGGGCAACTTCGAGCTGAACGTGATGATGCCGGTTATCGCATGGAATCTGCTGGAATCGATCGGGCTGCTCGCGAGCGCCATCCGGCTGCTCGCCGAGCGCTGCGTGGCCGGCATCACCGCCGACGCCGGGCGGCTGCGGCGGCTGGCCGAGTCCTCGCCGTCGATCGTGACCGCGCTGAACCGCTATCTCGGCTACGAGGCTGCCGCCGCGGTGGCACACGACGCGCTGGCGAGCGGCCGGACGATCCGGGAGGTGGTGATCGCGCGCGGGCATGTCGAGCGCGGCGACATTACCGAGCAGCAGCTGGATACCGCGCTCGACGTGCTGGCGATGACCCGGCCGCACGGGACCAGCCAGGCCGTCCAGCCAGAACCAGGCCGGTCAGGCCAGCAGGGCTGATCCAGCAGCTGAACCGGCGCGGCTGAACGACACGGCCGAACCTGTCCGGCTGAACCGCACGGCCGAAGCGAATCGGCCCTTACTGGGTGGTGGCGGTCAGCTGGCGGGCCCGCTGCCCCTGGGTGATCAGGTTCAGCGCGAGCACGGCTCCGACTCCCTCGCCCGCCCGCAGCCTCAGGTCCAGCAGGGCCTCCAGCCCCAGCTCGCTGAGGACCCGCAGGTGGGCCGGCTCAGCGCTGAGGTGGCCGGCGATCAGGTGGGCCTGGACCTCGGGCCGGTGCCGCACCGCGACCAGCGCGCTGACGCTGGTCAGCAGGCCGTCCAGCACTACGATGCCGCCCGCGCTGGCCGCACCGAGGCAGACGCCGGTCAGCAGTGCCTGCTCAGGGCCGCCAAGGCCGGCGATCAGGTCCGTGATCTCGCCACCGGATAGCTGGCCGGGCGGCGGGATCCGGCCGGCCATCCGGGCCAGTGCCTGCGTCACGACGAGCTGCTTGCGGGCCACGATAGCCGAGTCGCTACCCGCGCCGCGGCCCACGGCCTCGTCCGCGGGCAGGCGCAGCAGGGCGGCGGCGAGCGCGGCGGCGACGGTGGTGTTGCCGATGCCGACCTCGCCCAGGGCGACCGGGCCGTCCGCGGCCAGCTCACGGCCCAGCCGCTCGCCGTCGGCCAGCAGCGCGGTCACCGCGCCCGGCTCGAGCGCGTCAGCCGCGGCCAGGTCACCGCGCGCACCGGGCGGCCGCAGCGCCCGCCAGCCGTCCGGCGTCGCACCGCCGATGCCGCAGTCGGCCAGAACGAGCTGCAGCCCGGCGGCGGCGGTCATCGCCGCGCCCTGCCCGGTGCCCGCCGCGAGCGCGAGCGCCACCAGCCGGGTGGTGCTGGCCGGAAAGGCGCTGACCCCGAGCTCAGCGACGGGATGGTCGGCTGCGGCTATGACCAGCGTCCCGCCGGGACCGGGCGCGGTGACGGACTCGGCCCTGACGATGGTGTCGCCGAGGAGGCCCAGGGATCCGGGCGCGGCCAGCAGGCGATCCTCACGGTCGCGGGCGGCGACCCGCGCGGTGGCCGACGGCATACTGCGCTGGCCTGCGGGCGGTACGCCGGACTCGGCCGACCCGTCCGCCGGCTCGGTCGCAGGCCCGGCGTACCGGTCGTGGGGCCCGGCGGACAGTCCCGAAGGCTCGTCAGGTCGGCGCGGCGGCTCGGCCGGTCGGCGCGCAGGCTCGGCGGCGGGGCCGGCCGACCGGTCGGCAGGCGGGGGCGGGGCCGCCGCGTCCGGCCACTGGTCGCGCGCCACCACATCGGACAGGGGCAGCCGCCGGGACCAGCCGTGCCGCTCCAGACCCGGCGCGGGCGGCAGCTCGTCAGGCCAGCCCAGGCACAGCCAGCCGAGGGTGACGACTCCCTCGGGCAGCCGCAGCAAGGCGGCCAGTTCGCCGGGATCGAACAGGGTGACCCAGCCGAGCCCGAGGCCCCGGGAGCGGGCGGCCAGCCAGATGTTCTCGATCGCGCAGGCGCACGACCACAGGTCGGTGTCGGGGAAGGTAGCGCGGCCCAGCACGCCGGCCGGGCGGGCCCGGCGGTCGCAGCAGACGACGACCCCGACCGGCGCCTCACGGATTCCCTCCAGCTGCAGACTGCGGAGCTGGCGCGCGCTGTGAGGATCAAGCTGCTGAGCCTGCGCCAGCCGGGCCCGGTCCGCCATCACCGCTGCGCTGGCCCGCAGCCGCGGGTCAGTTACCACGATGAACCGCCATGGCTGGGAATGCCCGACGCTGGGCGCCGCATGCCCAGCGGCCAGCAGCTCGGCCAGGATGTCCTCGCCCACCGGGTCAGGCCGGAACCGGCGGATGTCCCGGCGCGCCGCAATGATCTCGGCCAGCGCGGCCCGCGCAGTGTCCGGGAACGCCCAGCTCATCGGGTCAGCGGCCCGCTCGGCGCTGCTGCTGGCGTCACCGATCAGCGGCCGGGGCCGGGGCCAGGTGCTGGTTTCCTCGCTGCTTGCTGCGCGCTGCCGCGACACCCCACCGGCCTTTCGCTCGGGTCCTGCGGCGAGCGTATCCCGGGACGCCGCCACCACGGACGCTGGCATGATCGTGGCGGCTCTGTCGCTCCTGGCGGAGGACCCGGTCATCATGGAACGGGCCCGCTGCGGCTGCCAGCCAATTCCCATCTTGCTCACAGCAATACCGCCGGGCGGTGGCGATATGGTCCCGGCCATGCAAGCAGTGGCGGAACCCGGCCGGCTGATCGACGGGCGGTACCGCCTGCAGGGGCCGGCCAGGCGCGGCGCGGCGGGCGGTCTCAGGCTGGGCCGGGACGAATTGCTGCAGCGCGCCGTGGTCATCAGGGAAATCCGTGCGGTGGCGGCGGCTGGCCTGGGCGCCCCCACCGCCCCGGCGGCGGCAGGCTGGGCCGAGGCGGGTTACCGGTGGATGCGGCGTGAGGCGCAGGCCGCGGCGCGGCTGAATCATCCCGGCATCGTGCGGATCTTCGACGTGGCGGAGCAGACGGGCTGCTGCGGATGGTGATGGAGCTGGTCCCCGGCCGCTCGCTGGACCGGGTCATCACCGAGGACGGGCCGCTCCCCCCGGTGCAGGCCGCCTGGATGGCCAGCAGCCTGCTTGGCCCTCTGGCCGCCGCGCACGCCGCAGGCGTCCTGCACCGTGGCGTCGCGCCGGCCCGCGTGCTCATCTCCCCGGAACGCCGGGCCCCGGACCGCGTCGTGCTGACCGGCTTCGGGATGGCGTCACCCGGCGGTGGCCCGGGGCAGCCGCGGGCGGGATGGTGCCGGGCACGCCCGGATTCACCGCGCCAGAGCTGTTCCGGGCGAGACGGCCACGCCGGCTTCGGACCTGTGGTCGCTCGGCGCCACGCTGTACGCGGCGGCGGAGGGACACAGCCCGTATCTGCACTCCGGCGGCCCGCCGTTCTCACCGCGGGTGACGCCGCTGCCGGTGAGGCCGCCGGGGGCTCGCCACGTGCGCCGTCGGCCGGTCTGCTGGGGCCGGCCATCGAGGCGCTGCTGCGGCCCGATCCAGCGCAGCGGCCCGATCCAGCGGCCGCGGCCCGCCTGCTGGACGAAGCGCTGGCCGGGGCGCGGTCCGGTCCGGAACCGCCATCGGCATCGGCCGGCTCGGTTAACCGGCCGCGGGCCAGCGGCTCGCCGGCTGTGACCGCATGCCCGCCCCGGCGCCGCGGGGCCGCGCCGGGGCGGGCGGCCGGCCCGGCGCCGGCTGATCGCGCTCACGGCGGCGGCCGGCTTCTTCGCCGCCGGTATGGCCGGCTGGTGGGTGCTCGCCCGGACTGGCAGCGCCAGTCCAGCCGGCGCCTGGCGGTCCCGGTCCCGGCACCGCGCCCGCTCTTTCCCCCGCACCGCCCGGTTACCAGTGGTTCACCGTCCTGGCGGCCACCCTCGGTACCACGGCCGGATTCCGGATCGCGGTGCCCGGCTCCTGGCAGCTCAGCCGCAACGGCCTGGTGACAACGCTGCATGCCGCGGGCGGTGCTGCCATTACCGTCGATCTCAGCGCGTTCCGGTTTGCCGATCCGGCGCGGCAGGCCCGGTTCGAGGCATCGACGGCTGCCGCGGACGGCGAGTATCCCGGCTATGGCCAGATCTTCGTGCGGGCTGGTGCCTTCCGCGGCAGCCGGGCGGGCTGGTGGCGGTCCGGCTGGCGGGACGGCAGCTCGGGCCGAGCCGGAACGCTCGAGGTGTTCTGCCTGGCGCCGGCTCCGGCGGGAACGCAGCCGTACGCCCTCGCGGTAACCGGCCCGGTCCGGGATTTCCCGCCGCCGAGGCGGTGCCCGGCCGCGCCATGCAGACCTTCCAGCCGCTAGCGGGCTAGTACCAGCTGTGCGCCTGCCAGAACCCCCAGGCACCGCACGGGGTTCCGTACACCGACTTGATATAGCCCAGGCCCCAGCGGATCTGGGTCGCCGGGTTAGTAGCCCAGTCCGCGCCTGCGCTGGCCATCTTGGAACCGGGCAGCGCCTGCGGGATGCCGTAGGCGCCGCTGGCGTTCTCCGCCTGGTAATTCCAGCCGCTCTCCCGCATCCACATCTGATACAGGCAGCTGTACTGGGTCTTCGGGTCGAACCCGAAGGACGGCAGCATGTTGTAGGCGATCGACTCGGCGCTGCCGGGGTTCGGCGCGGGCATGCTCGCGCCGGGTGCGGCCCCGGAAACTCCGGCCGCGGCCGCGGCCGGGACGGCGGCACCGCCCGCGCTTACCGGGTTCGAGGCCACCTTGGGCGCGCCGACCAGGTTCATCGTGCGGGATGCGGAGTCCAGGATCAGATGCTGGCGCTCACGCTCGAGCAGGGCGGCCGAGTGGCTGACCGAGATGGCCGCCGCGGCCTCGGCGACCGGGTCATAGCGGGAGGTGCCGAAACCGTGGACAGCGAACAGGGCACCCGATGCGATGGCGATGACCGCTGCGACGGAGGTGGCAAAGAAGACGCCTACCCGCCGCCGCGCCCGGCGCCTGGGAGCCGGCCGTCTCCGGTGCTGTGACAATGCGGTCCTTCCGTCGGCCATGCGCGCCGGGCGGAATGCCCAGACGCACAGACCGCTGCGGTACAGGGCAGCGAGCTGTAACGGCCGGGACACGCGTGGCGGAAGCCGTTCCTGAGTTGGGAGCGGCGGCCGGGGCCGTTGGGTCCGCGTGCCGTCGCCGCACAACGTTGCCAGAACTCAGGGGCTCGACCAAGCGCTTCCGCAGAAAAAGTCGCCGTGCCGCCCGCAGAGCCGGTATCGCCCTGGTCACATTTTGGCGATGGGTATCGTAACGATCACGAGTCGTAACCTCCTTGCCGCGGCGGCCCTGGCCGCACGCGCCCGGCAGCCTGCCGGACATCATCACAGCCCCGTTCCTGCACTTCAGCTGGACCCATATCGAGGGCAACTCGGGCCCGCTGTTCATCTTCGGCTTTCTCGCCGCCTACCGCGGGCGCAAAATTCGCGGGGGTCTCCGTGCTGGTCATCGTGACCAGCGGGCTCGCCGCGTGGTTCACCGAGAGTTCCGGGCCGCGCGCTGACCTGCATCGCAAGCTTGACGATCTCGGCCGGTAGCCCGGCCAGCCAGCCAGGATCACCCGGCTTCTGGGCCGGCCTTCGGCGGCTGGCCTTCGCGCAGCCTGAGGTGGCGCTCGATTGCGGCCAGCCTGGCGTCGATGGAGGCCAGCCGGGATTCGACGGAGGACACCAGCGAGGCGAGATCCCCGGCGCGGCCCAGGCCGGGAATCCGGGCGGGCCTCGGCACAGCCGCCGGGCCGGGCTCCGGCGCCTCCCGGATCAGCTGCTGACGGATCTCGGCCAGGTCCGCGCCAAGCCTGGTCAGCACCTGCGCGCCGACCCCTTCCGGCTCGCCGATCAGGCTGAGCAGGAGATGCTCGGTGCCGATGTGGTTATGGCCGAGGCGCAGCGCTTCCCGCAGTGACTGCTCCAGCACTGTCTTGACCCGCGGCGTGAACGGAATGTGCCCCGTTTGCGGCCACTCTCCCTGACCGGTGCCGACGACCTCGGTGACCTGCTCGCGCGCCGCCTCCAGGGTGATGCCCCGGGTCCGCAGAGCCCGGGCGGCGAGCCCGTCCCGCTCGCCGGTCAGCCCGAGCAGGAGATGCTCGGTGCCGAGGTAATTGTGATGCAGCCTCCTGGCTTCCTCCTGAGCCAGGACTACCACCCGCCGGGCCTGGTCGGTGAATCGCTCGAACATCTCGTGGCTCCGCTCGCCGCTGCCGGTTCTTTTATAGTGCGCCCGCGCTGTACCGGCTGCACCCTCCTACGCGGTGTCGGCAGGCTCGCTGGCGCTGAACCGCCCGGGAAAAGCAGCCGGAGCGCGAACCGGGCCGGCCCGGGCTGCGGGGCATCCGGCAGGAGGTTCTCGCGGGCCTGTCGTTCGTCGCCCGGCACCCGATCCTGCGCAAGATCGCGGCCTGCGCCCGCTCGGGCCGGTCCTGGCCGTGCGGGTCACGATCGTGACCGGCACGACCGGGTCTGTCACCGCCGGGCTGCTGGTGCTGTTCTCCCCGCCGCGGACCATGCGCGATATCCTGGCGGCCGGCCCCGCCGTCCTGAGCGCCCGGGCGGCCCTGGCGTCAGGGCGCGGCCGGCGCCTGGCGCGGGCGGCCGGGGCCGTGACCGCCGGACGGCCGGAACAGGTAGTTGCGAGTCTGGGGGGTGACGCTGGCTGCCGGGTGCCAGCCGTGCCGCCAGGTGTGCATTGTGTAGCCGCGGTCGCGGAGCCAGCTGACGATGTCCTGCGGGGAGCGGCCGAACCGGGCCGTGTGACGCGACTCGATCTCTACCAGCAGATACGGCGCGAACTTCTCGATGACGCCGCGGCCGCCTTCGAGCACACCCAGCTCGGCCCCTTCCACGTCGATTTTGATGAAATCCAGCCGGGTCAGGGCCGCCTGCTCGCACAGGCCATCCAGCGTCTGGACCGCCACGTCCACGGACATCTGGCCGGCGAACTCGGCGTTCGACCCGAGCCCCTTGCTCTGGCCGGCCAGGAAGGAACGGCCGGTAACCGGCCCGTACCGGCCGACCGGGACGCTCATGACCCCGGTGCCCGGCTCGTGGCCGAGGGCCACCAGATGGCGGCGGACGTTGGGCCCTTCGGCAGCGCGCAGCACGCGGGACCAGACCGGGTGGGCAAACGACAGCGGCTCGATGCTGTGCACCTCCCCCGCCGGGCCGGCCAGCCGGGACAGCGCCAGCGTGTACAGGCCGGCCGCTGCTCCCACGTCCACGCAGATGCTGCCGGGGCTGACCAGGCTGGACAGGCCCAGCATCTCCGCTTCCAGGTACCTGGTCCAGCGGGCCAGCAGCAGGATCGCTGACACCGTGAGACCGGCCCGGACTGCCGTGCCCGGCGAGGCGAGATCAGGCCGGCGTGCGTGACCGCCTGTTATCCGGCTCGTCGGCCCCGGTTTCTTCATTGCTCCCCTATACGCCGTAACCCGCCCACAGAACCTAACCACGAACCGGCGCGCCGGTCTGCGCCAACGCGCGGCAGCAGGGTGCGGCAGCCGCCTGCGCGCAGCTCGGCGGCCGATCGCGCCGGACTGCCGCAGGCCCGCCAGCCTATTGGCCGGCGGGCTGGGAGTCGCCGGCGGCGGCCAGCCGCTCGCGCTGCGGAACCACCACGTACTTCGGGTCCCGGGTGGACTCCACGCCGGCGCTGAACGTGCCGAAACGCTGCAGCGCGCTGCCGCCGAGCAGGGCCAGCCCGGATGCGGCGGCAGCCAGCCTGCTGCGCCGGGCCAGGGTCATCGCGCCGGCCGTGCCGGCCACGGTGAGGTATTCCGACCAGCGGCGCAGCCGGTGCGCGGACCCGGTGCGGTAGGCCTGCGCGGGGAGGCCGGGGCGCCGGTCGCGCAGCCGGGAGCCGATCAGCTCGGTCACGGCCCCGGCCGCGGCGAGCCGCCGGGCGGGGCCCGCCTGCGCCACCGGGGCCGCCAGCAGGCCCAGGCCGCCGCCGCTGGCCGCCGCCGAGCCGGTGAAGATGAACGGCAGCTCCCGGTATGCGTCATGCCAGGCCGGCACGGCCGTGTGCGCCAGCAGCACCGCGGTGTAGGAGGCCACGCCCGGCGCGAACGCCGCGGCCCACAGCCCGGCCGGGCGGCCGGCCGCCTGCAGCAGCCGCGCGGGCAGCGCGCCCCGCAGCGAGGGCGGCACCAGCTCGGCCGCCGCCGCGATGCCGCTGCCGGGCCCGTATCCGACGAGGATCCAGGTGCCGACGCTCATCGGCGAGGTCGGCTTGAGCACGCGCAGCATGTGCAGGAACCGCTCGGGGCGTCCCAGGTCGGCGACCAGCAGGTACATGCTGGCCAGCAGGGCGGCCAGGCCGCCGAGGCGGCCTGCCCGGCGCAGCGCCTGGCCGGTCAGGTCGGCGCCGGCCGCCAGCAGCGCCGACCCCGCCGACAGGCCGCCGGTGAACAGGTACGCCGGGATGTTCCACTCCCATACCGGGGGCTTGAGCACCGGCCGGCCGTAGTACGACCGGAACTGGGCGCGCGGCACCATCGGCTGCTCGCGGGCGCCTTCACCGGCGCGGCGGCCACCGTGGTACACCCGGGCGCGCATGTCAGCCGCGCGGGTGTCGCTGCGCGGCTCGCCCAGCAGGCCGTCCCCCGGCCCGGTCACACCGCCGCCGGGTGAGCCCGCCGGGCCGCCATTGCCGGGCGGCGCGCCGTCGCCGTTCCCGGTATCGCCGCTCACCGTGGCCTCCGGCCGATGAATGCCGTGACGGACCACGCCGCCAGCACCCCGGCCGCTGCGGCCGCGTGCTTCCACATCGACCCCGCATCCCGGGTCGGTACCACCGGGTCCGGCGGCAGCCCGTAGACCTCGGGCTGGTCCAGCAGCAGGAAGAACGCCCCGTCACCGCCGACCCCGTCGTCCGGGCTCTCGCCGTAGAGCCTGGCCTCCGTCACGCCTGCCTCGCGCAGCTGGGTCAGCCGCTGCCCGGCCCGCTCGCGCAGCTCGTCCAGCGGACCGAACTGGATCGAGTCGGTCGGGCAGGCCTTGGCGCAGGCCGGCTCCAGGCCGCCGCGCAGCCGGTCGTAGCACATCGTGCACTTCCACGCCCGGCCGTCGTCGTGCCGCCGGTCGATCACCCCGTACGGGCAGCCGGAGACGCAGTAACCGCAGCCGTTGCAGATATCGGGCTGCACCACCACCGTGCCGAACTCGGTGCGGAACAGCGCGCCGGTCGGACAGACATCCAGGCAGCCCGCGTGCGTGCAGTGCTTGCAGACGTCGGAGGCCATCAGCCAGCGGAACTGCGTGCGGCCCTCGGCCCCGGTCCTGGCCCCGGGCAGCTCGAAGGACGGGAAACCGAGATCCACCGGCGCGGTGCCGAGATCGCCGCCGCCCCGGCCGGCGTCAGGCAGCGCCGCCGCCACCGCGCCTGCCGCGGCCTCGCTGGCCGAGGCCCCGGTGGGCAGGCCCGCCAGGCCGGGATCCTGGCCGCCGAGCGGCTGCTGCTGCTCGATGAAGGCGACGTGCCGCCAGGAGTCGGCACCGAGCATGCCGGTGTTGTCGAACGACATGCCCAGCCAGTTGAGGCCGTCCTCGGGCACCCCGTTCCATTCCTTGCACGCCACCTCGCACGCCTTGCAGCCGATGCACACCGAGGTGTCGGTGAAGAACCCGACCCGCGGCGGGTGATCCTCATGGCCGGCGTCCGCGGCCGGGTCGGCCAGCGGCCCGTACAGGCTGTGCTCGCCGTGCCCGGGGTGATGGTGCCCGCGCTCGGGGCTGCCGTGCTCCAGCATCATTGCTGCCCCTCCGGTACCTCGATGTGAGCCGGGCCTGCTGCGCCGCCCGCGGTAAGGATGCGGGTGCCGGTCGCCGTGGTGATCCCGGCCCGGTCCCGGTAGCCGGCGACGTAGTCAAGCAGCGCCGGGCCGCGCGGCCGACGGCCGGGCTGGATGTCGCAGCTGGCCACCTTGCTCTCCTGAATGAACACGTTCGGCTCCGCTACCACGCCGAGCAGGTCGTTGACCACGTCCCCGCTGACCAGGCCGGAATGCCCCCAGTGGTAGGGCATCCAGATCTGGTGCACGACCCGGTCGCCGATCCGCAGCGGCGCCATCCGGTCGGTGACCACCACCCGCGCTTCGACGGCGGTGCGGCTGGTGATCACGTGCGCCCAGCCCAGGTGCCGCAGCCCGCGCTCGGCGGCTAGTTCCGGTGACACCTCGACGAACAGCTCGGGCTGCAGCTCAGCCAGGTACGGCAGCTGCCGGCTCATGCCGCCCGCGGTGTGGTGCTCGGTGAGCCGCGCCGTGGTGAACACGAACGGGAACACCTCGGCGTGCGCCTCCGGCGGCGACGGGTTGGACGGGTTGTCGGGGCGGCCGTAGACCTTGCGCACCGGGCTGCCCTGCTGACCGTACAGCAGGTTCGGCACCGGCGACTCGTGCGGCTCGTAGTGCGTCGGCAGCGGCCCGTCGGCCAGCCCGGCCGGAGCGAACAGCCAGCCCTTGCCGTCGGCCTGCATGATGAACGGGTCGTCGCCGTGCAGTGCCTCCGGCCCGGTCGCGCCCTCGGGCGGCCGGTAGCCCGGCGGCTTGTTCTTCTCGAAGTCCGGCACGTCATGCCCGGTCCACTCGCCGGCCTGCTCGTCCCACCACACCAGCGCCTTGCGCTCGCTCCACGGCCGGCCCTGCGGGTCGGCCGAGGCCCGGTTGTACAGCACCCGCCGGTTCAGCGGCCAGGTCCAGCCCCATTCGGCGTCGTAGGGTCCCTGCTCCAGCCGGGACTTGCGGCGCCTGGCCTGGTTCACCTCGCCCGCGTACGCCCCGCTGTAGATCCAGCAGCCGCACGAGGTGCTGCCGTCGGCGCGCAGCTCCAGGTACCCGCTCACGGCCTTCCCGGTGCGCAGGTCGATGCCGCTGATCCGCCGCAGTACGTCCGCGGCGGACGGCTCGTCGCCTTCCATCTGGTAGTCCCAGGCCAGGTCGAGCAGCGGCCGGTCGCGCTCATCCGCCGAGCCGGCCAGCTTCTCCCGCAGCCGGCGGCCGAGCTGGTAGGCAAACCACAGCTCGGACCGCTGGTCGCCCTTCGGCGCCACCGCCTGGTCGCGCCACTGCAGCATCCGCTGGGTCTGGGTGAACGTGCCCGATTTCTCGGTATGCGCGGCGGCCGGGAAAAAGAAGACCTCGGTGCGGCACTGCCCGGTGACGATCTCCCCGGTCTCGATCTCGGGCGCGTCCTTCCAGAACGTGGCGCTCTCGATCATGACCAGGTCGCGCACTACCAGCCAGTCCAGGCTGGCCATGCCGAGGCGCTGCAGCCGCCCGTGCGCCGACCCGACGGCGGGGTTCTGGCCGAGCAGGAAGTAGCCGAAGACCTTCCCGTCAACCATGTCCATCACGGTGCGGTAGGTGCCGTGATCGCCGTTGATGCGCGGCAGGTAGTCGAAGCAGTAATCGTTCTCCGCGGTGGCCGCGTCGCCCCAGTACTCCTTGAGCAGCGAGATCGTGTAGGCGTCGGCGTTAGCCCAGAAGCCCTTCTGGTGGCGGCCGCGGATGGCGCCGATATAGCTGGCCAGGTCCTCATGGGAGGTATCGGGCATCACCAAATAGCCGGGCAGCAGGTTGAACAGCGTCGAGACGTCGGTCGAGCCCTGGATGCTGGCGTGCCCGCGCAGCGCGAACACCCCGCCGCCGGGCCGGCCGATGTTGCCCAGCAGCAGCTGGATGATCGCGCCCGCGCGGATGTACTGCGCGCCGAGGGTGTGCTGGGTCCAGCCGACGCTGTACACCAGGGCGGCGGTGCGCTCCCGGCCCGAGGCCTGCGTCCAGGCCCGGCACACGTCCAGGAACGCCTCCCGGGGGACTCCGCAGATCTTCTCGACCATCTCCGGGGTGTAGCGGGCGAAGTGCCGCTTGAGCACCTGGAATACGCAGCGCGGATGCTCGAGCGCCGGGTCATTGGTGATCTCGCCGGCCCGGTGTCGATGACCGGGCCGCCGGATCCGTGCTGATAGGACGAGGACTGCTCGCTGTGGCGCCCGTCGCCGCCATCGGCGGTCGGCGCGCTCTCGTATGACCAGCTGGCCGGGTCGTAGGACGCGGAGTGCGGGTCGTAGCCGCTGAACAGCCCGTCCAGGTCCTCGGTGTCGGCGAACCGCTCGTCCAGCAGGAAGGAGGCGTTGGTGTAAGCCTGCACGTACTCGCGGAACTCCAGGTGGTTGGCCAGGATGTAGTTGATCACCCCGCCGAGGAGCGCGATATCGGTGCCGGCCCGCAGCGCGACGTGCTGGTCGGCCAGGGCGCTGGTCCGGGTGAACCGGGGATCGATGTGGATCACCCGGGCGCCCCGGGCCTTGGCCTCGAGCACCCACTGGAACCCGACCGGATGGGCCTCGGCCATGTTGGAGCCCATCACGATGACGCAATCGGAGTTAACGAGGTCCTGCTGGTAGTCGGTCGCGCCGCCGCGCCCGAACGAGGCTCCCAGACCGGGAACTGTGGCGGAGTGTCATATCCGGGCCTGATTCTCGATCTGGATCGCGCCGAGGGCCGTGAACAGCTTTTTGAGCAGGTAGTTTTCCTCGTTGTCGAGGGTGGCGCCGCCCAGGCTGGCGATGCCCATGGTGCGCCGCAGCGGGTTGCCGCCGGAGTCGGTGTCCTGCCAGCCCCTGCGGCGGGCGTCCAGCACCCGGTCGGCCACCATGTCCATCGCGGTGTCTAGATCCAGCTCGGTCCACTCGGCGGCGTACGGCGCGCGGTAGCGCACCTTCTGCTCTCGCTGCGGGCCGGTGACCAGCTGCTTGCTCGCCGAGCCCTTCGGGCACAGCCGGCCGCGGGAGATCGGGCTGTGCGGGTTACCCTCGATCTGGATGACCTGCTCGTCCTTGACGTATACCTGCTGCGCGCAGCCGACCGCGCAGTACGGGCACACCGAGTCGACCACCCGGTCGGCGGCCTGCGTGCGCGGCTCTAGGCTCGCCGAGCGCGGCGACTGCGCCGCCTTGCCGCGGCCCAGCGGATCGGCCCCGGTCAGCTGCCGGTATGCCGGCCAGGAGTCCAGCCACTGCGTCAGGCCCATCAGCGTCCCCCTGGAGAGGTGCCGGTTCGGTCGATCGCCTGCTCCCCCAGAGCCTAGCCCGCCAAACACGGCGGGTTCCCAGGCACCCTATCGCCGCCCCGATGGGGACGATGACGCCCGTCCCGCATTCGGCCTTCGCCGGGGCGATCGCGGCGACCAGGACGCGCGGGGCCCGGACGTTGACCGCGGGCATCGCGTCCAGATCGGGGTCCGCCAGATCAGCGGTCGCGTCGCGGGATAGATCCCGGCGTAGCTGACCAGGATGTCGACCTGGCCGCCCCCAGCCGCGCGGTGACGTCGGTGGCGAAAGGACCGCACCACCTCGGCGCCTGGCCGCCGGCCGGCGACCCGACGACCGGCGCCTGCTCACCGCAGCCGACGAGCTGCGCCGCCAGCAATTCCAGCGCTCGGTCTCGGCAGGCACGCTAGCGGCATCCGGCCAGCCCGGCTGACAGCGGATATACCCGCCCGCGGCTACTTCAGCAACTGGCGGGCCATGACGACGCGCTGGATCTGGTTGGTGCCCTCGTAGATCTGGGTGATCTTGGCGTCGCGCATCATCCGCTCGACCGGGAAGTCGCTGACGTAGCCGTAGCCGCCGAGCAGCTGGACCGCGTCGGTGGTGACCTCCATGGCCACGTCGGAGGCGAAGCACTTGCAGGCCGAGGAGATGAAGGTCAGGTCGTCGGTGCGCTCCCCCGCCAGCGCGGCCTCGGAGCGGGCGGCCGCGGCGTAGGTCAGCTGGCGGGCGGCCTCGACCTTCATCGCCATGTCGGCCAGCATGAACTGGATGCCCTGGAATTCGGCCACCGGCTTGCCGAACTGCCTGCGCTCCTTGACGTACCCGACCGCGTAGTCCAGTGCGCCCTGCGCGATGCCGAGCGCCTGCGCGGCGATCGTGATCCGGGTGTGGTCCAGCGTGGCCAGCGCGGTGCGGAACCCGGTTCCCTCGGCCCCGACGAGGCGGTCCGCCGGGATCGCGCAGTTGTCGAAGTACAGCTCGCGGGTCGGTGAGCCCTTGATGCCGAGCTTGTGCTCGGGGGCCCCGAACGACAGGCCGGTGTCGCCGTCCTCGACCACGAACGCGGAGATCCCGGCTACGCCGGCTGCAGGGGTCGGTGACCGCCATCACCGTGTAAAACTTCGACATCCCGGCGTTAGTGATCCACCGCTTGGTCCCGTTGAGCACGTAGCCGTCGCCCTGGCGGACCGCCCGGGTGCGTCATCGAGGCCGCGTCCGAGCCGGCTTCCGGCTCGGACAGCGCGTAAGAGAACATCGCCTCGCCGCGGGCGACCGCGGGCAGGTAGCGCTGCTTGAGCTCCTCCGACGCGGCCAGCAACAGCGGCATGGTCCCGAGCTTGTTGACCGCGGGGATCAGCGAGCTGGCCGCGCAGGCCCGGGCGACCTCCTCGATCACGATCGCGGTGGCGAGCGCGTCCGCTCCGGAGCCGCCGTAGTCCGCGGGAATGTGCACCGCGTGCAGGTCGGCCTTGACCAGCGCGTCGTGCGCCTCCTGCGGGAACTGGCCGGACTGGTCAACCTTGGCCGCGTGCGGCGCGATCTTGTCGTCGGCGAGCTGCGCGGACAGCCTCGCGGAGGGCCTGGTGTTCCGGGGACAGGGCGAAGGACGAATGTTCCGGGCTCATGATGTTGATGGTAAGCCGCCGCTGCGGCGTCATCCCAGCGGCGGAGGTCAGCGCAGCCGGGAGGGAGGCGGCCGGTGGCCGAGCCGCCCGGCCTGCGAGTCCCCGGCCGGCCGCGAGCTGCTGGAAAGCCTGGCCGGCGAGCGGGTCGATCCGCAGCGCGCGCTAGCGCTGGCGCGGGCGCTGCGGGGCAGGTACCCGCCGGACCTGGTCGCGGCCGCGCTTACCCAGCAGGCGCTGCGCGCCGCCGCCCGGGCCAAGTTCAGCCGGGCGGATCAGATGCTGTTCACCCGGGACGGCCTGGAGCAGGCGTCCTCGGACGCCACGGCCCGGCACAGCGCGGCCCGCTACGCCGGAGCCGGGGTGGTGGCCGATCTGTGCTGCGGCATCGGCGGCAGCCTCGCCGCGCTGGCCGGCCTGGGAGCCGGGGCCGTCGTTGCAGTCGACCGCGACCTGACCAGCCTGCGGTACGCCCGGCACAACGCAGCCGCATACGGGGCGCGCCGTCCCGGTCGCGGCGGTGTGCGCGGACGTGCAGCGACTTCGCGCTGCGCGGTGTCGATGCCGTGTTCATCGACCCGGCCCGGCGGGGCGGCGGCGGACGGCTGCTGGGCGGCCGCAGCGAGCCGCCGCTCGGCTGGTGCCTGCAACTAGCCGGCCGGGTCAGCCGGGTCGGCGTCAAGACGGCTCCCGGCCTGGCCGCGCGAGCTGATCCCGGCGGGCTGGGAGGCAGAGTTCGTCGCGGTCGGCCGGGACCTGAAGGAGGCGCTGCTGTGGTCTCCGGCGCTGGCCACGGCCGCCAGGCGGGCCACCGTGCTGGCGCCGGCGGCAGCGGCGCAGGCCCGCCAGCCGGCCGGCAGCACGCCAGACCAGAGCGCGCCGGCCGGCGAGCTGGCGGACGGGAGCGCGCGGCCGCGGCCCGCTGGACGGCACGACCCTGGCCGGCGGTGCGGCCGTCGGCCACACGCTGACCGACTCGCCGGGCGCCCCGGTGCCGGTGGGGCCGCCCGGCGCCTTCCTGCTCGACCCGAGCCCGGCCGTGACCCGGGCCGGGCTGGTCGAGGAGCTGGCCCGGCTGACCGGCGCCTGGAAGATCGATCCGATGATCGCGTTCCTGTCGGCGGACCGGCCGCTCCGCAGCCCGTTCGGCCGGACACTGCGGGTGCTGGAGTCCGCGCCGTGGCAGGAGAAGGCGTTCGCCCGGCGGCTGCGCGAGCTGGGGATCGGAGCCGCCGACATCCGCCGCCGCGGGCTGGCCGGGGACGTGGCGCAGATCCACCGGCGGCTCGGCCTGCGCGGCCCTGGCGCGGCAGCGATCATGCTCACCCGGATGCGGGACCGGCCGTGGGGGCTGATCTGCACCGCCGACGACGGCAGCTGGCCGACCGTGACCGCCCAGGACGGGCCGCTGATCCTGAGCTCGGGCTTGCGGCGGCGCAGCCTGGCCCGCAGCGCGGCGCCCTTGGCCTGCGCGGTGGCCCGCAGCTCCTCCTGGAACGCCGACATCTCGCGCGCAGTTCGTCGTCGGCGGCCGCGAGGATGCGCACCGCCAGCAGGCCGGCGTTGCGGGCCCCGCCGACCGCGACGGTCGCGACCGGGACCCCGGCGGGCATCTGGGCGATCGACAGCAGCGAGTCCACGCCGTCCAGGCTGGGCCAGCGGCACCGGCACGCCGATGACCGGCAGCGGCGTCACCGCGGCCAGCATGCCGGGCAGGTGCGCCGCGCCGCCGGCCCCGGCGATGATCACCAGCAGCCCTCGCCCGGCCGCCGCGGCGCCGTAGTCGATCATGTCCCGGGGCATCCGGTGGGCCGAGACCACGTCGGCCTCATACGGCACCCCGAACTCGGCCAGCGCGGTGACCGCGGCCTCCATCACCGGCCAGTCCGAGTCGCTGCCCATGACCACGCTGACCAGCGGCGGGCCGGCCATCAGCTCCTCCTCGCGGCCCGCTGCTCGCCGCGCCCAGGCTCAGGTAGCTGGCCGCGCCCGGGCCGCGCGGTCGCCGGCAGTCCGCCGGCCAGGTCGTCGCCGAGCGCCGTGACGTGGCCGACCTTGCGGCCGGGCCGGACCGTCTTGCCGTACAGGTGCACCTTCACGCCGGGGTCGGCCGCCATCACGTGCGAGCAGCCGGGCGTACAGGTCCGGGTCGCTCGCCGCCGAGCACGTTCACCATGACCGCGTACGGCGCGGCCAGGTCCGGCGCGCCCAGCGGCAGGTCAGCACGGCGCGCAGGTGCTGCTCGAACTGCGAGGTCACGCGCGCCCTCGATGGTCCAGTGCCCGCTGTTGTGCGGCCGCATGGCGAGCTCGTTGACCAGCAGGCCGCGCTCGGTCTGGAACAGCTCGACGGCCAGCAGCCCGATCACGCCGAGCTCGGCCGCGATCTGCAGCCCGAGCCGCTGGGCGGCGACGGCCGCGCCGGGCGCCAGCCCCGGGCGCCGGGGCGAGCACCTCCCGGCAGATGCCGTCCGACGCTGCACGGTCTGCCACGACCGGGTAGGCGGCGCCCTGGCCGCTGGGCGAGCGGGCCACGAGGACGGCCAGCTCGCGCTCGAACGGGACGTGCTCCTCGACGATCAGGTCCGACGCCGTGGGCCAGCACGCCGCGCGGCCTCAGCCGGCGTCCGCGCAGACCCACACGCCCTTGCCGTCGTAGCCGCCGGTGACCGCCTTGAGCACGACCGGCCAGCCGTGCCGGGCGGCGAACGCCGCGACTTCGCCCAGGCCGGCGACCGGGCGCACCAGTGCGGGCAGGGCACGCCGAGCTGCGGCCAGCCGCTCGCGCATGGCCCGCTTGTCCTGCGCGTAGCGCAGCGCGCCGCGGCCCGGGCCGGACCGCGCGCCCGGCCTGCTCCAGCTGGCGCAGCAGCGTCCGGCGGGGACGTGCTCGTGGTCGAACGTCACCACGTCGCAGCCGGCCGGCGAAGGCCAGCAAGTCGGCCGGCCGACGCGGTAGTCGCCGAGCTCGGTGCCGGCGCAGACCTGGGCGGCGCTCTCGCCGGCGTCGCCGGCCAGCACCCGGAACCCGATGCCCAGGCTGACCGCGGCCTGGGCGGTCATCCGGGCCAGCTGCCCGGCGCCGACCATGCCGACCACGGGCGCCCCGGGCGGCACTCGACGTCGGCACGCTGGCCGGCCTGCCGCCTGCTGTGGTCACCCGCGGTAGCCTACGCAGACGCCTCAGGCCGGGCCGGTCAACGGCCCGCTGCGGGCGGCCTCGGCGCCGGCGCGCGCGGAAGAAGGCGGCGAACACCGCCGGGCGCGGCCGGACCAGCACCACCTGGCCGCCGTCGGCGGCGGCCACGCGTGCGGGCCAGCGCCGAGGCCGAGCCCGGTCCCGCCGGGCGCGCCGCTGACGCTGCGCTCGAAGATCCGCGGCACCAGCTCGGGCGGCACGCCCTTGCCCTCGTCCCGGACCTCGATGACCACCGATCTCGGCGTCTGCGAGGTCCGGATCGTCACCGGTCCCGGCGCCGTGCACCAGGGCGTTGTCCAGCAGGGTGGCGATCGACCTGGGAGCGCCGCCGGGGGTCGCGTAGGCGTGCAGGCCCTTCTCGCCGGTGACCTCGAGCTTGCGGCTCACCCGGCGGAACGCCGGATCTCCACTCGACGACCTGCTGGGCCGACGATGTCGTCCACGCTGGCCAGCGCCGGTGACGCGCCGGCACCGACCGGCGGGCGCGGCCGAGCAGCTGGCTGACCACGTCGGCCAGCCGCTCGGTCTGGGCCAGCGCGGCCGCGCCCTCCTCGCGGACCACGTCGGGGTAGTCGGCGGCCCCGATCATCTCCTCCAGCCGCATCGACAGCGCGGTCAGCGGGGTCCGCAGCTGGTGCGAGGCGTCGATGGCGAAGTCCCGCTCGGCCGCCAGCAGGTCGGTGATGCGCTGCGCGGAGCCGTCCAGGCCCTCGGCGACCCGGTCCAGCTCCTGCATCCCGTAGCGGCGGCCCAGCGGCCGGGCGTCGCCCGAGCCGAGCCGGTCGGCCGCCTCGGCCAGCTCCTGCAGCGGCCGGGCCAGCCGCCGGGCCTGGAGCAGCGCCAGCACCACGGCCACCCCGACGGCCAGCAGCGCCAGCGAGCCGATCAGCAGCAGGCCGCCGCGTATCCCGCCGGTGACGAACGAGTCGTCGGCCCCGACGGTGACCGTGAAGTCGGCCGTGCTGGCCTGCGCCGGTGATCGAGTCGTGCGGCGACGGCGGGCTGCCCAGATCCTCGACCGGGCGCGCCGCGCTCGCTTGATGATCACGTACCGGCCGGGCAGCGACCTGGCCACCTGCTTCGGCGCGGCCGGCAGCCCGGAGTCCGAGCGTTCCTGCAGGTCCGTGCGCCAGGCGTGGCAGCGTCGTGCTTGAGCTGCTGCTGGGCCTCATCGGCCTGCAGCCGGATCAGCGCGAAGGCCAGCGGCACGCCGAGCAGCAGCACCGCTGCCACGGCGACGGCGAGCGTCGAGATCAGCAGCCGCCGCTGCACTGGCCCGCTCCCGCGCCGGGACTCACCGCGCTGCTCATCTCACCGCGCTGCTCACTTCTCGCACCGCACTGCCTGCGTCCTGCCCAGCCCGCCGCGGGCTGCCGCGCAGCCGCCCGGCCCGGTCAGTCGCCGCGCTCGAACCGGAACCCGACCCCGCGCACGGTGGTGATGTACCGCGGGCTGTGCGCGTCGTCGCCGAGCTTGCGGCGCAGCCAGGAGACGTGCATGTCGAGCGTCTTGGTCGAGCCCCACCACTTGCTGTCCCAGACCTGGCGCATGATCTGCTCGCGGGTGACGACCTTGCCCGCCTCGGCCACCAGCAGCGCCAGCAGGTCGAACTCCTTGGAGGTGAGCTCGATCTCGGCGTCGCCGAGCCAGGCCCGGCGCGCGTCGGGGTCGATCCGGACGCCCTGCACGACCTGGGTCTCCGAGGCGCCCGCGGCGCAGCAGCGCCCGCACCCGGGCCAGCAGCTCGGCCAGCCGGAACGGCTTGGTGACGTAGTCGTCGGCGCCGGCGTCCAGGCCGATCACGGTGTCCACCTCGTCGGCGCGCGCGGTCAGGATCAGCACCGGCACGGACTGGCCCGCCGACCGGATCCGGCGGCAGACCTCCAGGCCGTCGATGCGCGGCAGCCCGATGTCCAGCACGATGAGGTCGATGCCGCCGCCGCGGGCGGCCTCCAGGGTGCCCGGCCCGTCGGCGGCCACGCCGACCTCGTAGCCCTCGCGCCGCAGCGCCCGGGCCAGCGGCTCGGAGATGGCCGGATCATCCTCGGCAAGCAGAACGCAGGTCATGCACCGATGGTAGGCCGCCGCGCGAGTACTGCCCGCACGCTGGCCGCGCCCGCGCCCGATATCACCCTGCGGGGTGCCCGCGGCGCCCCGCCCTGGGCTACCTCGGCCCGCCCGGGGCCGCCCAGGTCAGACCGGCGTGACGCCGTGCCGGCGGCGGGAGAACGACCGGTCCTTGCCCGCCGCGGCGGCGAACCGCCGGATCAGCTCGGCCCGCAGGTCCTCGGGCTCGACGACGTCGTCGACGACCAGCTCGCCGGCCAGCCGCAGCACGTCGATGTCCGGCTCGTACTCGGCGCGCAGCCGCGCGACCTCGGCGCTCCCGCTCCGCCTGGTCGGTGATCGCGGCCAGCTTGTTGTAGTAGACGGCGTTGACCGCCGCCTCGGCGCCCATGACCGCGATCTTGGCGGTGGGCAGCGCCAGCGTGGCGTCCGGCTCGAAGCCCGGGCCGGCCATGGCGTACAGGCCGGCGCCGTAGGCCTTGCGGACGATGACGCAGATCTTCGGCACGGTGGCCTCGGACACCGCGCTGATCATCTTGGCGCCGTGCCGGATGATGCCCTGCCGCTCCACCGCCGTGCCGACCATGAAGCCGGGCACGTCGGCCAGGAACAGCAGCGGCACGCTGAACGCGTCGCACAGCTGGATGAACCGGGCGCGCCTTGTCGGCCGAGTCGACGAACAGCACGCCGCCCTTGAACATCGGGTTGTTGGCGACCACCCCGATCGGCTGGCCGTCCAGCCGGGCGAAGCCGACGACGAGCTCGCGGCGCCCACAGCGCGTGGATCTCGAACAGCGAGCCGGCGTCGACCAGCCCGCGCACGTATCGGCGCATGTCGAAGGCCTGCCGCTCGCTGGCCGGCACCAGGGCCCGCAGGTCGGCCGGCTCCGGCTCGCCCGGCGGCGCCTGCCGGCGGCCGCTGCCGCCAGTTGCCGGGCAGGTAGGACAGGTAGCCGCGGACCGCCTCGATGCGCCTGCTCCTCGGTCGCGGCCAGGTGGTGCCCGCAGCCGGAGACGGTGCAGTGCATCCGGGCGCCGCCCATCTCCTCCAGCGTGGTCTGCTCGCTGACCACCATCTCGACCATCCGCGGGCTGCCCAGGTACATCGAGGCGTTGCCGTCCACCATGGCGACGAAGTCGCAGAACGCGGGGATGTAGGCGCCGCCGGCCGCGGACGGGCCGAACAGCGCGCACACCTGCGGGATCGAGCCGGAGGCGCGGACCTGGGTGTGGAAGATCTTGCCGGCGCCGCGGCGGCCGGGGAACATCTCCACCTGGTCGGTGATCCGGGCGCCGGCCGAGTCGACCAGGTAGACCATCGGGATCCCGTCCGTAGGCCTTCTCGATGATCCGGATGATCTTCTCGACCGTCCGGGCGCCCCAGGAGCCGGCCTTGACCGTCGAGTCGTTGGCCATCAGCGCCACCGGCCGGCCGTCGATGGTCGCGGTGCCGGTGATGACCCCGTCGGCGGGCAGGCCGTCGGCCAGCACGTTGGCGAACGCGCCGTCCTCGGTGAAGCTGCCCTCGTCGGCCAGCAGCGCGATCCGGTCCCGGGCGAACAGCTTGCCCGCGGCCGCGGCGGCCTCGTGGTACCGGGCGGCGCCGCCGCCCTCGATCCCGGCCCGGATCTTGGCCAGGTCGGAGTGGCCGGATCCGGCGTGGTCGGTCACGGTGTTCGTCGGTCACGGTGTTGTCCGTCACGGGCGCGAGCGTACCCGCCGCCTCAGGCGGGGATGGTGCGGGTGCGCGGGCCAGCGCGCAGCACCTGGGACGGGAGCTGGCGGCCGATGATGCGCTCGGCGTCGGCCGCCGCCTCGATCATCGCCTCCAGGTCGATGCCGGTCGCGACGCCCATGTCCTCGACCATGTGCACGAGTTCCTCGGTGGCGATGTTGCCGGTGGCGCCGGGCGCGTAGGGGCAGCCGCCGAGACCGCCGACCGAGGCGTCGAAGTCGGCGACGCCCAGCTCCAGCGCGGTCAGCACGTTGGCCAGGCCGGTCCCGCGGGTGTTGTGGAAGTGCAGGTTGAGCGTTCATCTCCGGGTGCGCGGACCGGAACTCGCCGACCAGCGCGCCGCACCCGGCCGGGGGTGGCCATGCCGGTGGTGTCGCCGAAGGAGATGGTGTCGGCGCCGTCGGCGACAGCCCGGCCGGCCACCGCCAGCACCCGCTCGACCGGGACGTCGCCCTCATACGGGCAGCCCCACGCGGTGGACACGATGACCTGGCAGCTGGCCGCGCGCTGGTGTGCCTCGTCGATGATCGCCGCGATGTCGTCCAGCGACTGCCCGGTGCTGCGGCCGACGTTCTTGCGGTTGTGGGTGTCGGACGCGGACACCACGGCCTCGATCTCGGTGACCCCGGCGTCCAGGGCCCGGCGGGCGCCGCGCAGGTTCGGCACCAGCGCCGAGTAGCGCACCGACGGCGCCCGGCTGATCCCGCGCCAGACCTCGTCCGCGTCGGCCATCTGCGGGATCGCGTCGGCCCGGACGAACGACACCGCCTCGATCCGGCGCACCCCGGTGGCCGACAGCCGGTCGATCAGCTCGATCTTGGCCTGGGTCGGGACCGGCTCCTCGTTCTGCAGGCCGTCCCGCGGCCCGACCTCGCGAACCGAGATCACCCTGGGAAGATCACTCACCTGGCGCCCTTTCACGCGGCGGAGTTGTCGTCCGGCCTGCCTGCCCCGCTCAGCGGTCCTCCCGGGCCAGCCGGGTCTGCTCGTATTCGACCAGATGGAACATCAGCGACTGAACCCGCTCGACACCGGGAATCTCGGTCAGCACGAGCTGGCCGTGCTCGCCGGCCGACTCGACGACCAGGCGGCCGCAGCCCAGCAGCCGGTCCAGCGGGCCGCGGGAGAACGAAACGTCGCTGATCCGCAGCAGCGGGAAGTCCCGGCCGGTGCGGGTCAGCAGGCCGCTGCGCAGCCGGAACCGGCGGGTGGTCAGCTCGTAGAGCGTGGTCCGCCAGCGCAGCAGCGGGACGGCGACCCAGATGACCACGGCCAGCAGGCCGACCGCGGCGACCGCGAGGCGGCTCACGGCCGCGTACTGCCCCAGCGGCAACACGATGAGCAGCAAAAGGACCGCGAGCGCGATCAGGACCAGCAGCACCAGCGGCCGCAGCAGCACCTTCCAGTGCGGGTGCAGCCGCAGTACCAGCTGCTCGCCCGGGGCCAGGGCGGTTTCGTCCATAGCCGACATCGTGGCACGCAATCCGGCCCAGCGCGCGCGGCGTGGCCGGAGGAGCCGGTGGGCGACTCGGTCAGCGCAGGTGCACCACGTCACCGGCGCTGACCGGGACGAGGCCGCCGCCGGTGTCGACCACCAGCCGCCCGGCCGCGTCGACGTCGTCGGCCCGCCCGGTGAGCAGCCGGCCGCCGGGCAGCTGCACCCGCACCTGCTGGCCGACCGTGGCGCACAGCTCCAGGTACTCCGCTCGCAGCCCGCTGGCCTGCGGGTCACCGGGCGGCGCGGCGTCCCGCCAGCGCAGGTACCAGTCCGCCAGCCCAGCCAGCAAGGCGGCCAGCACCGCGTCCCGGCCGGCGGCCACGGCGCCCAGCTGGGCCAGCGAGACGGGGGCCGGGGCGCCCGCGCCGGCGGCCGGGGCGGCGGTGAGGTTCATCCCGATGCCGATGACCACGGCGCCGGCCTGCTGCTCGGCCAGGATGCCGGCCAGCTTGCCCCCGCCGGCCAGCACGTCGTTGGGCCATTTGAGGCGGGCGTCGACGGCGGTGCTCGCGCGTACCGCAGCGGCCGCGGCGACCCCGGCCAGCAGCGGCAGCCAGGCCCGTCGGGCCGGCGGGACGGCCGCCGGGCGCAGTAGCACCGAGCAGGCCAGCGCCGCGCCGGGCACCGTGATCCAGCTACGGGCCAGCCGTCCCCGGCCAGCCGTCTGCACATCCGCCACCAGCACCGACCCCTCGGGCGCCCCGCGGACCGCGGCCGCGAGCAGGTCGGCGTTGGTAGAGCCGGTTTCTGCCACCACGACGGGCGGCCGCCAGAAGCCGGCCGCCGCCTGCGATCCCGTTCCGCTCGTCATCTCGTCCGCCATTGTGATGCGCCGGGGTAGCCTGGGGCCGCGCCGGGTACCCGCAGCCGATCTCAAGGGAAGCAGTGGCCGATCTCAGGCTCAGTAATGAGCGCGACAGCGAGCAGCCGTCGCCGGACCGGGCCGGCTCCGCCGGGCGCGCCGGCTGCAGCAGGCAGCGCCGCGCCGGCCGGGGCGCGGTCGGCGGCGGCGCAGGCGCTGCGGCGGGCGGCTCAGGGGGCGGCCGCGGAGGTCACCCCGCAGGCCCTGTGGCACCGGCACCGGCTGATCACCATCGCGGTGGTCATCGGCCTGGTGCCGCGCGTGCTCGCCGTGCTCGCATTCCGCCCCGCGCTGCTGACCGCCGACTCGTTCCTGTACATGCAGGAAGCCACTACCCGCAGCCTGGGCGTGATCCGCCCGTCCGGCTACTCGGTGCTGCTGGCGCTGGTCCAGATCCTGCCGCAGCCGCTGCTGGCGGTGACGATCCTCCAGCACCTGATGGGCCTGGCGGTGGCCGTGATCGTCTACGCGCTGCTGCGGTACTGGGGGCTGCCCGGCTGGGGGGCGACGCTGGCCGCGCTGCCGGTGCTGCTGGACACCCGCGAGATCGCGCTGGAGTCCTACATCCTGCCGGACACCCTGTTCTGCCTGGTGCTCATGGTCATGGTCGCGCTGCTGCTGACCAAGGCCGCGCCGCGGCGCTGGCAGTGCGCGGCCGCCGGGCTGCTGATGGCCTACCTGACCGTGCTGCGCGGCAACGGACTGCCGCTGGCGGTGATCGTCGCGGTGTTCCTGCTCATCCGGCGGGTCGGCTGGCGGTCGCTGGCCGCGACCGCCGCGGCGTTCGCGATCCCGGTGCTGGGCTACGTCCTGGTCTTCCACTCCGAGCACGGCCAGTTCAACCTGACCAGCAGCGACGGTATGTTCCTGTGGTCGCGCACGACCAGCTTCGCCAACTGCGCGGTGATCAAGCCGCCGCCGGACCTGGCGCCGCTGTGCCCGGACCGGGAAACCTCGGTCAGGGCCGCGAAAGCGCCGGCCTGGTCGGTGCCCGCGCTGCTGAGCGAGCCGACGCCGGCCGACTACCTGTGGTCCTCGGGCGCGTGGTGGCGGCACGACGCCCATCCGGGCATCAGCGCCCACAACAACGCGCTGGCGACGCGGTTCGCGCTGGACGCGATCTCGGCGCAGCCGCTGGACTACCTGAAGGTCAGCGCCAGGGACGTGCTGCTGACCTTCATCGCCACCGACCGGCCGCAGAGCCACGCGGCGATGACCTTCACCGTCGCGCCGCACATCGCGCGGCTGCCGGCCTACTACGCCCGGGACATCCGCCAGTACGCCGGCACCACCGTCAACACCCATCCGGTCTACCCGTACGCGTACTTCCTGTTCCTCTACCAGCAGCCGGTGTACTTCCCCGGGCTGGTGTTCGCCGCCGTGGTGCTGGCCGGGCTGGGCGGCGCGGCGCGCCGCTGGCGGCACTGGGGCGGCCCGGCGGCGCTGCCCTGGGCGCTCGCCGCGGTCAGCATCGTGTCCCCGGCGCTGCTGACCCAGTCGCTGTACCGGTACACGATGGTCGCCATCCCGCTGTCCTGCCTGGCCGCCGGGCTGGTGTTCGCCCGGCCCGCGGCGGCCGCGGTCCAGCCGGCTGGGCCTGCCGAGCCGGCCGCCGCCGAGCCCCCCGTGCCCGAGCCGCCGCCGCCGACCGGCCGCCGCCGAGCCCGCCGTGCCCGAGCCGGCCGCGGCGGAACCCGGGCTCGTCCGGGGTCCCTTCGAGCCCGTCCAGTCCAGGTCGGACGCCGCCAGAGCGGCGCCCGGGCCCGCCGGGGACCCGTTCGAGCTCGCCGATGCCGGGCCGGAACCCGCCGGGCCCGGGCGTGCGGCAGCCCCGGCCCCCTCCGAGCCCGCGGCCGGCCCCGGGCCCGCGGACGCCGAACCGGGTAGCGGCGGCCAGCAGCGCTAGCCGGGGCAGCCCCAGCCACCTCGCCGCTGGCCTACCCTGTCCGGCATGACCATCGAAGTCCGCCCGCCGCGCGACGGCTCCCTTCCCGACCCGCATACCACCGCGGGCAAGATCGCCGACCTGAACCGGCGCCGGTACGAGGCGGTCCACGCCGGCTCGCAGCGCGCCGTGGAGCGGCAGCACGCCAAGGGCAAGATGACCGCGCGGGAGCGCATCGGCGAGCTGCTCGATCCCGGGTCGTTCACCGAGTTCGACGAGCTGGCCCGGCACCGGGCCACCGATTTCGGGATGGCCGCCAACCGCCCGTACGGCGACGGCGTCGTGACCGGGTACGGCACCATCGACGGCCGGCCGGTGTGCGTGTTCAGCCAGGACTTCACCGTCTTCGGGGGCTCGCTCGGCGAGGTCTACGGCGAGAAGATCGTCAAGGTGATGGAGCACGCGCTGAAGACCGGCTGCCCGATGATCGGCATCAACGACGGCGGCGGCGCGCGGATCCAGGAGGGCGTGGTCGCGCTCGGCCTGTTCGCGGAGATCTTCTACCGCAACGTGATCGCCTCCGGGGTGATCCCGCAGATCTCGCTGATCATGGGGCCGTGCGCGGGCGGCGCGGTGTACTCCCCCGCGATCACCGACTTCACCCTGATGGTGGAGCACATCTCGCACATGTTCATCACCGGTCCGGACGTGATCAAGACCGTCACCGGCGAGGAGGTGAGCTTCGAGGAGCTGGGCGGCGCGCATGCGCACAACACCAAGTCCGGGGTGGCCCACTACCAGGCCCGCGACGAGCGCGACTGCCTCGCGTTCGCCCGCGACCTGCTGTCCTACCTGCCGTCGAACAACCTGGAGGAGCCGCCGCGCGCCGCCGACCCGGAGATCGACCCGCAGTCGGTGCTGGAGATCAGCGCCGCCGACGCGATGCTCGACACGGTGATCCCGGACTCGCCGAATCAGCCCTATGACATGCATGAGGTAGTCACGGCCGTGCTGGACTCCGGGGAGTTCCTGGAGATCCACGCAGGCTTCGCGCAGAACATCATCGTCGGGTTCGGCCGGGTGGACGGCTGGTCGGTCGGCGTGGTGGCCAACCAGCCGATGCACTTCGCCGGCTGCCTGGACATCGACGCCTCGGAGAAGGCGGCGCGATTCGTGCGCACCTGTGACGCGTTCGGCATCCCGGTCGTCACGTTCGTGGATGTGCCGGGATTCCTGCCCGGAACCGGCCAGGAATGGAACGGCATCATCCGCCGCGGCGCCAAGCTGATCTACGCCTATGCCGAGGCGACCGTGCCCAAGATCACGGTGATTACCCGCAAGGCCTACGGGGGCGCCTACGACGTGATGGGGTCCAAGCACCTCGGCGGTGACGTCAACCTGGCCTGGCCGACCGCCCAGATCGCCGTGATGGGCGCGCAGGGCGCGGTGAACATCCTGTACCGGCGGGAGCTGGCCGCGATCGAGGATCCGCAGCAGCAGGCGGCCTTGCGCGAGCAGCGGGTCACCGAGTACGAGGACACCCTGGCCAACCCCTACATCGCGGCCGAGCGCGGCTACGTCGACGCCGTCATCGTCCCGGCCGAGACCCGGCCGGCGGTGGTCAGGGCGCTGCGCGCGCTGCAGACCAAGCGGCAGACCCTGCCGCCCAAGAAGCACGGGAACATCCCGCTATGAGCGACGCATGCGCAGCGGGCGGAGAAGCGAGCCAGACGGGCACCGCGAGCGACGCATGCGCAGCGGGCGGAGAAGCGAGCCAGACGGGCACCGCGAGCGACGCATGCGCAGCGGGCGGAGAAGCGAGCCAACGCACCGCGAGCGACGCTTCTGGCCGGCGCCCTGGACCGCTGGCCGGGCTGCTGGTGGCCGACTTCTCCCGGGTGCTGGCCGGCCCGTACGCCACCATGCTGCTGGCCGACCTGGGCGCTGACGTGATCAAGGTGGAGGGACCGGACGGCGACGACACCCGGCGGTGGGTCCCGCCCACCCGCGACGGCGTGGCCACTTACTACCTGGCCATCAACCGGAACAAGCGCTCGGTCGCGCTGAACCTGGCGGCCAAGGCCGACCGGGCCGTGGCTGCGGAGCTGGCCCGCCGTGCCGACGTCATGGTGGAGAACTTCAAGCCGGGCGGGCTGCGCCGGTTCGGCCTGGACTATGAGAGCGTCAGCGCGGCCAACCCCGGCATCATCTACGCCTCGGTCACCGGGTTCGGCGAGGAGGGCGGCGCCCAGCTGCCCGGCTACGACATCCTGGTGCAGGCGGTATCCGGACTGATGAGCCTGACCGGCGAGGCGGACGGGCCGCCGCTGCGCTCGGGCATCTCGCTGGTCGACATCATCTGCGGCCTGCACACCGCCATCGGCATCTTGTCGGCGCTGCACCACCGGGAGGCCACCGGGGCCGGCCAGCGCATCCAGTCCAGCCTGCTGACCTCGGCGCTGTCGGGAATGGCCAACCAGAGCAGCGCGTACGTCGCGGGCGGCAAGGTGCCCTACCGGATGGGCAACAACCACCCCAGCCTGTTTCCCTACAACCCGCTGCCCACCGCGGACGGCGAGATGATCATCGCGGTTGGCAATGACCGGCAGTTCGCCGCGCTGTGCGCGGTCATCGGCGCGCCGGAGCTGGCCGCCGACCCGCGGTACGCGGCCAACGAGGGCCGGACCTCGCGCCGCGAGGAGCTGCGCGCCCTGCTGGCCGAGCGGCTGGCCGCCCGGCCGTCCGCGCAGTGGTTCGGCGAGCTGACCGCCGCCGGGGTGCCGTGCGGCCCGATCAATACCGTCGAGGGCGGCGTCGCGCTGGCCGCGCAGCTGGGCCTGGAGCCGGTCGTCACCGCCGGGGAGGGCCGGACCGGGGTGCCGTCGATCAGGAACCCGCTGACGTTCTCGGCCACGCCACCGCGCTACGACCTGCCGCCGCCCGCCCTCGACGAGCACGGCGACCAGATCCGCGCCTGGCTGGCCGCAGCCGGCCCCGGCATGACCCCGGACAGCCCCGGACAGCACTCTCAGTTATCCGAAGATGGCTCTTAGTCATCTGATCCGGCGGGCCGGTCGGTCCCCGGGGCTACTAGAGTCTTGAGTGCCATGACCGAGCTCGGTTCGCCCCTCCCGCTGCTGTCCCGCTACGCCGTCATGGTTGACGTCGGCTATATCTACGCCGCCGCCGGTGAGCTGCTGTTCAGCGCGTCGTCCCGGCGCGAGTACCGGGTGGACGCCGACAAGCTGATCCAGGCCCTGACCAAGCACGCCGAGGACCGGGTCCGCGGCGAGCTGCTGCGGGTCTACTGGTACGACGCCGCACGCGACCGGGTCCCGACGATCGACCAGCGGGTCATCGCCCAGATGCCCTGGGTCAAGCTGCGGCTGGGCAACCTGAACGCCCGCGGTCAGCAGAAGGGCGTGGACGCCCAGATCCGGGCCGACATGGAGGCCCTGGCCCGGCACCGCGCGATCACCGACGCGATCCTCGTGGCCGGGGACGAGGACATGGTGCCCGCGGTCGAGGCCGCGCAGGCCTACGGCGTGCGGGTGCACCTGTGGGGCATCGAGCCGCCGTACGGCACCAACCAGGCCGAGCGGCTGGTGTGGGAATCCGACACGGTCGACGTGCTTGAGCGGTCCTTCCTTGAGCCGTATTTCACCCGCCAGCTAGGCCCCGACCCGGCGCCGGTCCCGGTGCCCGGGCCGTCCCGGCCGGTTACGGCGGTCCCCTTGGCGCCGTCCCCGGCCCAGGTCTTCGGCGAGCGGCTGGCGCCGCGCCCGCCGGCCCGGCCGGCCGCCCGGCTCGGGCCCGACCGGGAGCGGGTCGAGGAAGCCGGCGAGCACGTCGCGCAGAAATGGATCCTCACCCGTGGCGAGGACAACATCCGCGATCTGCTGCCCGGCCCGATCCTGCCGCCGGTCATCGATAAGGAACTGCTGGTGGACGCGGAGAAGGAGCTCGGCCAGTCGCTGCGCGCCTACCAGGAGGCCAGGGAATGGCTGCGGGACGCGTTCTGGGCCCGGGTGCACCGCCAGTTCGGGATCGGCGTGGGCAAGTCACGGGGCTGAGGTGAGATCATCGGGATCGGGAAGTCGAGGAGCTGATCGCCATTACCGCCAGCGGTAACTCAGCTGTCCCGCCCAACGGGCAGGCGGCGCCGCATCACCCGGCGCCCGGCCGCGCCGTCGCGGCGGACATCACCATCGCCCGGGGCCAGCCGACCGCCACCGAGGTGGCCGCCCTGGTCACTGTGCTCGCCGCCCGGTACCGGCTGGCCCAGGCGGCGGCCGCCCGCCCGCGCCCCTGGTCTGAATGGTCGGCGAAATCGCGGCTGGTGCGCGCGCCGCTGGCCGCCGGGCCCGGCGCCTGGCGCGCCAGCGCGCTCCCCTGGTAGCGTCCCGGCCGCCACCGGTGCCGAGTCCTCCCCGCTGCCTGCGGGAGGGCCGGGATCACTAGACTCCAGGCAGGTGAGAGGAGCCGGTTCCCGTGCGCAAGGTCCTGATCGCTAACCGGGGCGAGATTGCCGTCCGGATCGTGCGGGCATGCCGCGACGCCGGGCTGGCCAGTGTCGCCGTGTACAGCGAGCCCGATCTCGACGCGCTGCACGCGATGATGGCCGACGAAGCCCGCGCACTCGGTGGCCAGAGCGCGGCGGAGAGCTATCTGGACATCCCCAAGCTCCTCAAGGTGGCGGCCGACGCGGGCGCCGACGCCGTGCATCCGGGCTACGGCTTCCTGGCCGAGAACGCCGGCTTCGCCCGCGAGGTGATCGCGGCCGGGCTGACCTGGATCGGGCCGCCGCCGAACGCGATCGACGCACTCGGCGACAAGGTCTCGGCCCGGCATATCGCCAAGGCCGTCGGCGCGCCGCTGGCACCGGGCAGCGACGGCCCGCTGTCGGACGCCGCCGAGGCGGCCGCGTTCGCCGCCGAGCACGGCCTGCCGATCGCGATCAAGGCCGCGTACGGCGGAGGCGGCCGCGGGCTCAGGGTGGCCAGGACGACGGAGGAGATCACCGGGCAGTTCGAGTCGGCGGTCCGCGAGGCGGTGGCCGCGTTCGGCCGCGGCGAGTGTTTCGTCGAGCGGTACCTGGACCGGCCGCGGCACGTGGAAACCCAGTGCCTGGCCGACGTGCACGGCAACGTGGTCGTGGTCTCGACCCGGGACTGCTCGCTGCAGCGCAGGCATCAGAAGCTGGTCGAGGAGGCCCCGGCGCCGTTCCTGTCCGCGGCGCAGGAACAGCAGCTGCGGGACTCATCCAGGGCGATTCTGCGCGCGGCGGGCTACGTCGGCGCCGGCACCTGCGAGTTCCTGGTCGGCCAGGACGGCACGATCTCGTTCCTCGAGGTCAATACCCGGCTGCAGGTGGAGCACCCGGTGTCGGAGGAGGTCAGCGGCATCGACCTGGTGCGGGAGATGTTCCGTATCGCCGACGGCCAGCCGCTGCAGTCCGGCGACCCCGGACTGCGCGGGCACTCGATCGAGTTCCGCATCAACGCCGAGGACCCCGGCCGCAACTTCCTCCCCGCGCCCGGGACCATCACCGCCTGGCGGCCGCCATCGGGCCCAGGCGTCCGGGTCGATGCCGGGTACGCGGCCGGGATGATCGTGCCACGGGCGTACGACTCGCTGCTGGCCAAGCTGATCGTGACCGGGGCGAGCCGGGAGGAGGCGCTGGAGCGTTCCCGGCGGGCGCTGGCCGAGTTCGAGGTCGGCGGGATGCCCACTGCCCTCGCCTTTCATCGCGCCGTGGTGGACGACCCGGCGTTCACAAGCACGCCATTCGCCGTGCACACGCGGTGGATCGAGACCGAGTTCAGCAACGACATCCCGCCGTATGACGAGCCCGCCGCTGGCGCCGAGGCCGCCGTGCGGGAGCGGATCACCGTCGAGGTGAACGGCAAGCGGCTGGAGGTCGTCGTGCCCGCGTCGCTCGCCATGGCGGCCGGGCCGGGCGGCCCGGCCGCTCCGGTGCGCTCGTTGCGCGCCGGGCGGCCCGCGGGGCGGCGCGCCCCCAGCAGCGATGACACCGCGCTGGTCAGCCCGATGCAGGGCACGATCATCAAGATCGTCGCCGGGGAAGGCAAGCAGGTCAGTGCGGGCGACGCCATCGTGGTGCTCGAGGCGATGAAGATGGAGCAGCCGCTCACCGCACACCGGGACGGCACGGTCACCGGCCTGGCCGTGGAGGTCGGCCAGACCGTTTCCGCCGGCGCGGTGATCTGCCAGCTCCAGGACTGAGCCGGTGACTCGGCTCCCCGGCGATCCAGGAGTGCTGCGCTGGCTGCGCTTCGCGGCCGGGTTCCGGCTGCCAGCCGAGAACATCGAATGGGTCAGGCACGAGCTGACCGACGCGGGCTGGCGGGCCAGGACGCTGTGGCGGCATCTGGCGGTGATCGTCCCCGTCTGCGTAGTCGTTGCCGTCGTGCTGCTGACGCTGCTGCCCGCGCCGACCTGGCTGGCCATTATGATGATCTTGCTGATCCTCGCGGGCAGCGTATTCACCGTCGCGGCGTATGCCGACGACATCCGCGCCTCGCGGCTGCGCCAGCACGGCCTGGAGGTCCCCGACGACCCCGACCTGGGCCGTCCCGCTCACTGACCTCGCGCGCAACGGTCAGTGCAGGTGGGTCAGGACCAGCACCTTGAGCGCGACCATCAGCAGGCCGAGCAGGGCGGCAACCACCGCGATGACCAGCTGCTGCCTGCCGCGCAAGTGCGAGGACCGGCCGGCCTGCCATCCGTAGAGCATCAGCAGCAGCACGGCGGTGACCAGCCCCGCATTCGGGGCCGCCGCCTGAGCCGCCCCGAGCCCGCGGGCGGCCAGCAGCACCAGCAGCGGGATCACCGAGGAGGCGACCATCGGCCAGGTACGGGCCAGGGTCGTCCTGACGTCGTGCCAGCTCACCAGGCGGCCGCCGCCCAGGTGCTCCCCCAGCAGCTCTGCGTACTGCTCGGCCAGCCAGAACACGGTCAGGGTGACGACGATCGACATCGCCAGCTGCAGGGTGTCGCGGCGCGGCCCGGCGGCAGCCAGGATCGCGGCGGTGATGATCGTGCCGTAGATCCCGGCGGCATATCGCTGGCCAGGGCCGCCCCGCGCCTGCCCGGCGGCCTCCGTTCCGGCGACCGGGATCCCAGCGGCGGCTGCGGTCCCCGGGAGGATCAGGGGTGATGACGGACCGGACGGCGCGGCGGCGCTGGCCGGCCCGGCGCGGTCCGGCCCGGCCGGCGCAGCGGTCTCGCCCGGCGCCCCCGGCTGGGCATCCCCTGGCGCGCTGTCCGGCACGATCGCTCAGCCCCGGCTGTCGGCAGGCTGCATCAGCCTGCGGGCCGCCTCGGTGACACTGCCCGACAGCGACGGGTAGACCGCGAAGGTATGCGCCATCTGGTCGACGGTGAGCAGTTGCTCGACCGCCAGCGAGACGGCCAGGATCAGCTCGCTGGCCCGCGGCGCCACGACCACGCCGCCGAGCACGATCCCACTGCCCCGCCGCGCGAACAGCTTGATGAAGCCGTCCCGGAAGCCCTGCATCTTCGCCCGTGCGTTGGTGGCCAGCGGCAGCTTCACCACCCGGGCGTCGACCTCGCCGCTCTCGACGGCCTGCTGGGTAACCCCGACCGTGGCGATCTCCGGCTCGGTGAAGATCGTCGCGGCCACGTGGCTGAGCCGCAGCGGCGCCACCGCCTCGCCGAGCGCATGCCACATCGCGATCCGGCCCTGCATCGCGGCCACCGAGGCCAGCATCATGACGCCGGTGCAGTCGCCGGCCGCGTATACGCCCGGGACCGGGGTGCGGGAGACCTTGTCGACCGGCACGAACCCGCGCTCGTCCAGCGCGATGCCCGCCTCGGCCAGGCCGATCCCGCCGGTATTAGGCACCATGCCCACGGTGAGCAGGCAGTGCGACCCGCGGACGGTGCGGCCGTCCGCCAGCGTCACGGCCACGCCGTCGCCCTCTCGCACCGCCCGGACCGCGCGGGACCGGCCCAGCACGGTCATCCCCCGGCGGCGGAAGACGTCCTCGACGACAACCGCGGCGTCGGCGTCCTCGTGCGGCAGCACGTGCTCGCGCGAGGACACCAGGGTCACCCGCGATCCCAGCACCTGGTAGGCGCCGGCGAACTCCGCGCCGGTCACCCCGGAGCCGATCACGATCAGCTCCGGCGGCAGCTCGGCCAGGTCGTACAGCTGGCGGCAGGTCAGCAGCCGCTCCCCGTCCGGCTCGGCGGCGGACAGCACCCGCGGCTGCGCGCCGGTGGCGAGCAGGACGGCATCGGCGGTGAGCTCGTCGCCGCCGGCCCGGACCGTGTGCGGGCCGGCCAGCCGCGCGGTCCCGGATATCACCTTGACTCCCTCGGCGGCCAGCCGGGACGCCACGTCCGCCGACTGCGCCGCGGCCAGCGCGCGGACCCTGGCGTACAGCCGCGGTGCGTCAACTGTGATGTGGCCGGCCCCGCGCTGACTAGCACCACCGGTGTGCAGGCTATGGCCGTCGCCGAACCTGATGCCCAGGCCGGCGGACCGGTCCAGGGATGCCATCATGCCCGATGTCGCGATCAGCGTCTTGGACGGCACGCAGTCCCACAGCACGCAGCCGCCGCCCGGGCCGTCGCGGTCGACCACGGTGACCTGGGCGCCGAGCTGGGCGGCGACCAGGGCCGCCTCATAGCCGCCCGGGCCGCCGCCGATGATGACGACGCGCGCCTGCCCTTCGCTCACACTGCCCATTGTGTCGCGCGCCTCGGCTGCGCCACGTCGGGCCCGGCCCGTACGCTAGGCAATCGTGGCAATGTACGCGGCCTACGGCAGCAATATGGATCCGGCCCAGATGAGCCGGCGCTGCCCGCACTCGCCGCGGCGCGGCACCGGCTGGCTGGAAGGCTGGCGGCTCACCTTCGGCGGCGAGGACATCGGCTGGGAGGGGGCGCTGGCCACCGTCGTCGAGGACGCCGGCGAGCGAGTATTTGTCGCCCTGTATGAATTGTCGGAGGGCGACGAGGCGGCCCTGGATCAGTGGGACGGCGCCAGCATCGGGTACTACCGGAAGTTCACCGTGCGGGTCGCCGCCCTGGAAGGCGACGTGGTGGCCTGGCTGTACGTGCTGAACGACTACGAGGGCGGCCTGCCGTCGTCCCGCTACCTCGGCATCATGGCCGACGCCGCGGAGATGGCCGGCGCTCCGGGCGACTACGTGCTGGCCCTGCGGGGCCGCCCCTGCGCGTCCGTCGGCGGCTAGCCGAGGAAGGCGGTGAGCCTGGCGCGCAGGCCGGCCGCGTCGAACGGCCGGATAGCAGCGGCGTACAGTACCGTCAGGTCCAGGCCCGAGGTTGCCGCCAGCACCGGATCGGCCAGCGGGCCGACTGCGATGACGGTACCGGCCGCGCCGGTCCGCGGCACCGTGAGCGCCCCGGGCCGCTCCGCCAGCGGCTGCGCGCTGGCCTGGACCGAGAGCCGGATGTGCTCCCGGCCGGCGGCCGCGGCTGCCGCCCGGATGGCGTGCTCGGCCTCGTCCGGATGGCCGGGCACGTGCACGGTCCAGCCTTCCAGCGTGTCGAGCAGCGCCACGTCGCCGGCGCCTCGTGCGTGCGGCCGTACGCCGGGTAGTCGTAGGAGGCGCCCGCGCTGACCAGGACGGCCAGCACGACCGCGAGCCGCGGGTCATGGTCCAGCAGCGTGCTGGCTACGTGGTAGAACCTGTCCCGCATCGTTTCCATCAGATCACCGCCACGACGGCATGCGAGCGGCCCGGGTGCGGGCGGATTAGTGCCGTCTCGAGCGCGGCATGGTCGCGCCCGTCGGCCCGCTCCGCTGACACCCGCGGCTCCCGCAGGCCACGGCCGCGCAGGCCGGGAACGGTGCCGACCGCCAGCGTGCGGTTTAAGTCAAGGCCGGCGCTACCTGATCAGCGCGACCAGCACGAAGGCCAGGACGGGAACGACGATCGCGGCCACCGACAGCCAGCCCCAGGTGCTCGTGACCGTGCCGCCTTCCGCACCGCGCTTGATGGCCTCGGCACGCAGCCTGCAGCTCCCTGGCGATGATCTCGGCGATGGCGGTGTCGCTCAGTTCCCTGGCCTCGCTCGGCATCCGGCCGTAGCCGCCTGATCCGCCCGTCTGGCCCAGCCGGTCGCGGCCGCTCTGGCCGCCGAGCACACGCGGCCGCATCTGGGCTTTGAGCCGGGCCCGGCGCCGGGTGTAGAGCGCCCAGCTGTAGATGGTCTTGTCCTTCTGCTCCGGGCGGGCGCAGCTGAACTCGACGGAGTCGCCCAGGTCGATGCCGGTTACGGCGCCCCACGGGATGCGGTGGTCCCGGACCGGGTTGTGCACCGTGATGCCGTCGCGGTCGGCGACGACCCTGGGCCGCAGCGTGCACGCATACAGGATGCCGGTGATCGCCACCACCGCGACGGCGGCTTGCAGCGCGGCCCGGTCCCGGCCCTGCACCCCCAGGTCACCCAGGGTCAGCACCGCGAACGCCACCCACGCCCACCAGCCGACCAGCGGCATCTGCATCCGGAACACGGTCGTGCCGTCGTCCCTGACGCGCCAGGGGGTTCCGCTCGGCCGGGTGCCGCCCGTCCGCGCGGGCCGATCATGCTGTGCTGACACTGCCGATGCACTCCAGTGGGCTTGACCTTGCCGCGCGCCCGGCCCGGCGGCGGCCACGCCCGTTCACTCTACGTCCATGGCACGGGCGCTGGCGGCGCGGTCTAGCGCCAGCCGGTGCGGTGCCGCAGCCAGGCGCGGGCGGGTCCGGCCTGGGCGGCCTGGAAGGCCCGGACGGTCGGCAGCCCGGGCGGCGGCGGTTGCAGGGCCCGCCAGGCCAGGTAGCCCGCAATCGCCGCGGCCAGGGCCGTCACCGCAGCCGACGCGGGCCACGTCAGCGGTCAGGCGATGGCCGCGCCGGGCATCGGCTCGCGCGCAGTCGGGGCGCCGGCGTTCATGGCCGTCAGCGCGGTGGCCGCCATCAGCTTGACGCCGAGCCCGATCGCGCGCTCGTCCACGTCGAACCGCGCCTGGTGGATGTCGAAGTCGTCCGAGGAACCCGGCGTGCGGGTGCCCAGACGGCACAGCGACCCCGGGATCGACTCCAGGTACCAGGCGAAGTCCTCGCCGCCCAGGCTCTGCGGCGCAGCCGTTACCGAGTCAGGGCCGAGCACCCGGTCGGCGGCGGCCTCGATCATCGCGGTGGAAACTGCGTCGTTGACCGTTGGCGGGACGTTGCGCTGGTACGTCAGGTTCGCCACCACCCCGTACGCGCTGGCCACCGACTCCAGCAGCGCCTTGAGCAGGTCCGGGGCGGCGTGCCAGGCCTCGTCGTCCAGGCACCTTATGGTGCCCTCGGCGATGCCGTCGTCGGGGATCGCGTTGGCGGCGGTGCCCGCGCTCACCCGGCCCCACACCAGGCTGAGGCTGGAACGCGGGTCCACCCGCCGGGACAGCGCGGACGGCAGCTCAGTGACGATCTTGCCCAGGGCGTAGACCAGGTCGGCGGTCAGGTGCGGCCGGGCCGTATGCCCGCCGGGGCCGGTCACCTTGACCAGGATCTTGTCGCAGGCCGCCGTGATGGCGCCGGACCTGGTCCCGATCTTCCCCAGGTCCAGCCGGGGGTCGCAGTGCAGGGCGAAGACCCGGTCCACTGACGCGAGGCCGCCCGCCGACAGCACCTCGATGGCGCCTCCGGGCACCTCCTCGGCGGGCTGGAAGATGAGCCGGACCTTGCCCGGCAGCGCCCCGGCGGCCGCGGCGCGGGCCAGGAACAGCCCGGCGCCGACTCCGATCGTGGTGTGCACGTCGTGCCCGCACGCGTGGCAGGCGCCCGGGATGACCGAGCGGTACGGGACGTTCTTCTCGTCGCTGAGGGGCAGCGCGTCGATATCCGCCCGCAGCGCGATCACCGGCTCATCGGCCAGGCCGGAGCCGATGTCGGCCAGCAGGCCGGTCCCCTTGGGCAGGATCGACGGGCGCAGCCCGGCCGCGGCCAGCCGGAGTGCTATCCGGCGGGTCGTCCGGTGCTCGTGGAAGCCGATCTCCGGGTGGGCGTGCAGATCATGGCGGAAGTCGATGAGCTCGGCCTCGTGCCCGGCCAGAAACGCGTCGAGCTCGCCGTCCAGGTCATGTTCGGCCATGCGCCAGCTCCCCGGGGGCGACGAATCGGTCGTCCGCGAACTCAGCGGCAAGTGCATCAACGACATCGGCGAGGCTTCCGTCCTTCTCTGCGATCGCCCGCTGGCGCTCATACGGAGCACCGCAGGCGAGCACTTCGGACACCACGCTGAGCTCGGAACCGCAGCCGAGCCGGTCGGCGACCGGCGCCAGCTCGCGGGTGAGCTCGTACTGCTCGTCCCGCACCGGGGCGGTGGAGCCCGAGTCGTCGGTGATCACCCGCGCGTCCAGCCCGTACCGGGTGGCCCGCCACTTGTTGTCGCGCACCACCCAGGCCGCGGGCCGCGGCAGCCGGTACCCGCGGTCGAGCTGGCTGTCGAACAGCTGGACCAGCGACTGGGACAGGGCCGCGACCATGCCGACCTCGCGCATCGTGGGCACCCCGTCGAACATCCGGATTTCGAGCGGGCCGAAATCGGGGTGCGGCCTGATGTCCCACCACACCTCCTTGATGCTCCGGATCGTGCCGGCTCGCAGCAAGCTGTCCATGTAGTCCCCGAACTCACTCCAGTCAGCTAGCAGCGGCGGCGGGCCTGAGGTGGGCAGCCCGCCGAAGATGATCGCCCGGCCCGAGGCGAGCCCCGTGTCCTGCCCGCCCCAGAACGGGCTTGACGCGGTCAGCGCCAGGAAGTGCGGCAGATAGGCAGCGAGAGCATTGACGATGAGGATCGCCTTGCTCTGGTCACGGATTCCGACATGGATATGTACACCGAATGTCTGGATCCGGCGGGCCAGCCACTGCAACTGCTCGACGAGTTCGGCGTAGCGCTGAATGGGCGCCATCTTTGCATCTCGCCAGTCGCTCACGGGATGCGTTCCGGCACAGGCCAGCATCGTACCTCGGCCGCCGGTGATCCGCTGAAGTTGCGCGATTGTGGCGGCCAGGTCCTCTTTTGCCTCGGAAACGGTGCTGCAGATGCCCGTTACGACTTCAACGGTCGACTGCATCATCTCGAACCGGATTTGGGGTGCTCGCCTGATTTGTCCAGGCCCGGTAGCGCGGCGAGCACCTCCTGTGCGTCCTGCCGCAGCAGCCTGGTGCGGCCGTCGATGAGCTGGAGCTCCCATTCGATGCCCAGCGTCGGCCCTGCAGAGGGATTCCATCTGATCATCACCGCATGCCTCCCAGGGCCCCCGGCCAAACTGCCCGTGCTCCCCCGCGGTTATACCCAGGCCGTGCCCCGCCGGCCCGGGCTGCCGCAGGCCGGCGGCCCGGCGGCCGGGCGGCTCAGTACACCTCAGGCGGCTGGTACTGGCCCCAGGTCTCGCGCAGTGCGTCGCAGACCTCGCCGACCGTGGCACGAGCCGCCAGTGCCTCGCGCAGCGGATACAGCAGGTTGCCCGGCCCGTCCGCGGCCTGCCTCAGGTCGTCGAGCCTGCGGCGCACGCCTGCGGCGTCCCGGCTGGCCCGCAGCTGCTCCAGCCGCGCTGCCTGGGCCTGCTCGATCGCCGGGTCGACGCGCAGCGGCTCATACCGTTCCCCGCCGCTGGCGGCGAACTTGTTCACCCCCACCACGACCCGTTCGCCGGCCTCGATCTCGCGGGCCACCCGGTACGCCGACCGCTCGATCTCGGCCTTCTGGAAACCCTGCTCGATGGCCGCCACCGCGCCGCCGAGGTCCTCCACCCGCGTCATCAGCTCGCGCGCCTGCTCCTCGATGTCGCTGGTCAGCGACTCGATGGCGTACGACCCGGCCAGCGGGTCGGCGGTGGCGGTCAGGTCGGTCTCATGCGCGATGACCTGCTGGGTCCGCAGCGCGAGCCGGGCCGCCTTCTCCGACGGCAGCCCGATCGCCTCGTCGTAGGAGTTGGTGTGCAGCGACTGGGTACCGCCAAGCACGGCCGCGAGCGCCTGCACGGTGACCCGCGCCAGGTTCACCTCGGGCTGCTGCGCGGTGAGCTGAACCCCGGCCGTCTGGGTGTGGAATCGCAGCATCTGCGACCGCGGGTCCTGCGCGCCGAACTCCTCCCGCATGACCGCGGCCCAGATCCGCCGGGCGGCGCGGAATTTGGCTATCTCCTCCAGCAGCGTGGTCCTGGCCACGAAGAAGAACGACAGCCGCGGCGCGAACTCGTCGACCGCGAGCCCGGAGTCAATGGCGGCGCGCACGTACTGGCGGGCGTTGGCCAGCGTGAACGCGATTTCCTGCGCCGGCGTCGCGCCGGCCTCGGCCATGTGATAGCCGGAGATCGAGATGGTGTTCCACCGCGGGAGCTCCCGCCGGCAGTAGGCAAAAGTGTCCGCGACTAGCCGCAGCGAGGGCTGCGGCGGGTAAATGTAGGTTCCGCGGGCGATGTACTCCTTGAGAATGTCGTTCTGAATGGTCCCGGAGATCCTCGCCGGGCTGGTGCCCTGCTCGGCCGCCACCAGCTGGTAGAGAAGCAGCAAAACGGCCGCGGGAGCGTTGATCGTCATCGAGGTGGAGACGGTGTCCAGGCCGATGCCGGCCAGCAGCGTGTGCATGTCCTCGATGGAGTCGATGGCCACGCCGACCTTGCCGACCTCGCCGCTGGCCTGCGGGGCATCGGAGTCGTAGCCCATCTGGGTCGGCAGGTCGAACGCTACCGACAGCCCGGTGGTGCCCGCCTCGATCAGCTGGTGGTACCGGCGGTTGGAGTCAGCCGCGGAGGAGAAGCCCGCGTACTGGCGCATGGTCCACGGCCGGGAGACGTACATGGTGGGGTAGACGCCGCGGGTGAACGGGTACTCGCCGGGCTCTCCCAGCTCCCGGGCGGCATCGAAATTATCCAGCGCCTTCGGCCCGTAGACAGGATCGATGGGCCGCCCCGACTCCGATATCCGCGTCATCTGCCCAGACTAGGGCGTGTGCGCAGGCCAGCCTAGGGATAAGGGTCACGATGCGTGACCCGGCGGCGGTCAGCGCATAGGCTGCGCGGCACAGGCTACTGGCGAATGGGGACGCGCCGGGCGGCTCCGGCGCGGGCCGAGGATCGAGGGCCATGACTGACTGCGCCCGCAGGCCGGCTGCCGTCCTGGCCGCGGCGGCGCTGGTGGTCCTCGGCAGCCTGGCGCTGCCGGCCGGGCCGGCCAGCGCGGCCGGCCCGCAGCTGGCAGGCGGCTCGCGGACGGCCGCGGGCGGCACCGCGCCGGCCCGTGCTGACATTGGCGGAGCGCGGCTGGCCGGCCGGGGCATTATGGTGAACTACCCGGGCCGCGGCGCCCGCAGGCTGCCCAGGATCCCGGCCAGCGCGTACGTGATCGCCGACGCCGGAACCGGGCAGGTGCTGGCGGCCAGGGACGCGCATGGCGAGTTCCCGCCCGCCAGCACGCTGAAGGTCCTCACCGCGATCACGCTGATCCCCCGGCTGAACCCGGACGCGCTGGTCACGGCGACCCGGCGGGCAACCTCCGTGGTGCCGAACGTGGTTGGCCTGATCCGGGGCCGGCGCTACCTGATCGCGGACCTGTTCCGGGCGCTGCTGCTGATATCGGCCAATGACGCGGCGGTCTCGCTGGCCCAGGCGACCGGCTCCTACAGCCGCGGCATGGCGATGATCAACGCGCAGGCACGCCAGCTGCAGGCCTATGACGTGGTCGCCAAGGACCCCAACGGGCTGCCCGCGGCTGGCCAGCACGTGTCGGCCTACGACCTGGCCCTGATCGCCCGGCGGGCGCTGGCCATTCCGGCCTTCGTGAGGTACGACTCGACGCTGGCCGCCCGGTTCCCGGTCCGGCCCCGGCACAAGGTGACGCTGGTGAACCAGAACGCCCTGCTCACCGGCTACCGGGGCGGCATCGGCGGCAAGATCGGCTGGACCGAGGCGGCCAGGGCCACCTATATCGGGCTGGCCAGGCGACACGGGATGACGCTGATCGTGACGCTGCTGCACTGCACCCCGCTGCAGGAGATCACGTCCGGCGAGAAGCTGCTGAACTGGGGCTTCGCCATGGACGGCAAGGTCTCGCCGGTCGGCATGCTGGTGCCGCCGCGGCCGGCGGTGCGGCCGGCCCGGGCGGCGCGGCCTGGCCCGGGCGGGCGGCTCCGCGCAGGCTCGGCCGGCCCGGGCGGCACGGCCGGGCGGCTCCGCGCCGGCGAGCCCGGCCCGGCTGCCCGCGGCCACGGTGGCGGCGGCCGTGCTCATGATCGCCACCGTGGTGGCGGCGACCGGCTGGCTCGCCGCGCTGCGCCGGCGGCGGCGCAGCGCCGGCTAGCGTCCCCGGTCTGCCGTGATCGCGGAAGATCCTCAGCAGCTGGAACTGGCGCTTCTCCGTGATCATGAGATTGGCCAGGCTGGCCGCTGCCCGGCCGCAGCGGAACCGGGGCCAGCCAGGCGCGCCCCGAGGCTAGCCAGGCGGCAGAAAGCCGATCTTGTCCCGGACGGCGCTGATCGTGCGGGCCGCGATCTCGCGGGCGCGGGCCGCGCCAGACGCCAGGATGGCGTCCAGCTCGGCCTCGCTGGCCAGGAGCATCTCGGTCCGCTCCCGGATCGGGGCGAACGCATCGACCACGACCTCGGCCAGGTCCTTCTTGAACGCCCCGTAGCCGGCGCCCGCGTAGCGCCGCTCCAGCTCGGCCACGCTCTGCCCGGACAGCGCCGAGTAGATCCGCAGCAGGTTGGTGATGCCCGGCTTGGCCTCCTCGTCGGCGCGGACCTCGCTGCCGGTGTCGGTCACCGCACGGGAGATCTTCCTGCGGATCGCCGCCGGCTCTTCCAGCACGTCGATCAGGCCCTGCGGGGACGAGGCCGACTTGCTCATCTTGATCGCCGGGTCCTGCAGGTCGGCGATCCTGGCCACCTCGGGCAGGATGTACGGGCCCGGCACCACCAGTGTCTGGCCGAACCGGCGGTTGAAGCGCTGGGCCAGCGTCCTGGTCAGCTCGAGGTGCTGGCGCTGATCCTCGCCGACCGGCACCTGGTCGGTGTTGTAGAGCAGGATGTCGGCGGCCTGAAGGATCGGGTAGGTGAACAGGCCGACGCTGGCCGAGTCCGCGCCGGATCTGGCCGACTTGTCCCTGAACTGAATCATCCTGGCCGCCTCGCCGAAGCCGGTGAGGCAGCTGAGCATCCAGGTCAGCTCGGCGTGCTGCGGCACGTGGCTCTGCGCGAACACGATGCAACGGTCGGGGTCGAGCCCGGCCGCGATCAGCTGGGCCGCGGCCACCCGGGTGCGGCGGCGCAGCTGCGTCGCGTCCTCCGGCATCGTCATCGTGATCGCGTGCAGGTCCACGACGCAGTACACCGCATCGTGGGTTTCCTGCATGGCCACCCACTGGCGGACCGCGCCCAGATAGTTGCCGATATGGAAAGAGTCGGCGGTGGGCTGGATGCCGGAGAAGGCGCGCGGTCGGGACATGGCCGGAATTCTAGTTGCGCCCCGGCCGCGCGCGCCCGCCTGCGGTCCGTCAGCGGCGCGGCGCGGCGCTGGGCGTCACCACGACCTCGACCCGCTGGAACTCCTTGAGGTCGGAGTAGCCGGAGGTGGCCATCGCCCGGCGCAGCGCGCCGACCAGGTTCATCGTGCCGTCGGCGACCGTCGACGGGCCGTACAGGATCTGCTCGAGCGAGCCGACCGTGCCGACCTGGACCCGGGCGCCGCGCGGCAGCTCCGGGTGGTGGGCCTCGCTGCCCCAGTGCCAGCCGCGGCCGGGCGCCTCGGCTGGACCGGGCGAGCGGCGAGCCGATCATCACCGCGTCGGCGCCGCAGGCCAGCGCCTTGGCGATGTCGCCGCTGGTGCGCATGCCGCCGTCGGCGATCACGTGCACGTAGCGGCCGCCGGACTCGTCCAGGTAGTCGCGCCGGGCCGCGGCCACGTCGGCGATCGCGGTCGCCATCGGCACGGCGATGCCGAGCACCGCCGCGGTGGTGTGGCCGGCGCCGCCGCCGAAGCCGACCAGCACGCCGGCCGCGCCGGTGCGCATCAGGTGCAGCGCCGCGTTGTAGGTGGCGCAGCCGCCGACGATGACCGGCACGTCGAGCTCGTAGATGAACTGCTTGAGGTTCAGCGGCTCGGCCTGGCCCGAGACGTGCTCGGCCGACACGGTGGTGCCGCGGATGACGAACAGGTCGACGCCGGCGTCGAGCACCGCCTTGTAGTAGCCGGACGGTGCGCTGCGGCGACAGCCGGGCCGCGGTGGTGACCCCGGCGTCGCGGATCTCCTCGATCCGGCGCGCCGATCAGGTCCTCGCGGATCGGCTCGGCGTAGATCTCCTGCAGCCGCCGGGTCGGCGGCCTCGTCGTCCAGCGCGGCGATCTCGTCGAGCAGCGGCTCGGGGTCGTCGTACCGGGTCCACAGGCCCTCGAGGTCGAGCACGCCCAGGCCGCCGAGCCGGCCGATCGCGATCGCGGTCGCGGGCGACACGACGCTGTCCATCGGCGCCACGACCAGCGGCAGCTCGAACCGGTAGGCGTCGATCTGCCAGGCGATCGACACGTCCTCGGGGTCCCGGGTGCGCCGGGACGGCACGATGGCGATGTCGTCGAGCGCGTACGCCCGGCGGCCGGTCTTGCCGCGGCCGATCTCGACCTGGGTCACTACTGGGCTCCCGTCCTGCGGCGCGGTCAGTCCGGCGGCTGTGGTAGTTCGGGGCCTCGGCGGTCATCTGGATGTCGTGCGGGTGGCTCTCTTTGGCCCGGCCGCGGTGATCCGGACGAACCGCGCCTGCTGCAGCTCGGCGATCGTGCGCGGCGCCGCAGTAGCCCATGGCCGCCGCAGCCCGCCGACCAGCTGGTGGGCGACCGCGGCCAGCGGCCCGCGGTAGGGCACCTGGCCCTCGACGCCCTCGGGCACCAGCTTGTCGTCGCGCAGCACGTCGTCCTGGAAGTAGCGGTCCTTGGAGTACGACCGGCCGCGCTCCGGGTTGCGCATCGCGCCGAGCGAGCCCATGCCGCGGTAGGACTTGTACTGCTTGCCGTTGACGAAGATCAGCTCGCCCGGGCCTCCTCGCAGCCGGCGAGCAGGCTGCCGAGCATGACGGTGTCGGCGCCGGCCGCGATCGCCTTGGCGATGTCGCCGGAGTACTGCATGCCGCCGTCGCCGATCACCGGGACGCCGGCCGGGCCGGGCCGCCAGCGACGCCTCGTAGATCGCGCGTGATCTGCGGCACGCCGACGCCGGCGACGACCCGGGTGGTGCAGATCGAGCCCGGGCCCGACGCCGACCTTGACCGCGTCGGCGCCGGCGTCGATCAGCGCCTGGGCGCCGGCCCTGGTCGCGACGTTGCCGCCGATGATGTCGACCCGCGCGTCGGCCTTGAGCTGGGCGACCATGTCGAGCACCGCCGCGGCGGTGGCCGTGCGCGGTGTCGACGACGAGGAAGTCGACGCCCGCGTCGATCAGCGCCTGGGCCCGCTTGTAGGCGTCCTCGCCGACGCCGACCGCCGCGCCGACCACCAGCCGGCCGTCGGCGTCCTTGGTGGCGCTCGGGAACTGCTCGCTCTTGGTGAAGTCCTTGACCGTGATCAGCCCGCGCAGCCGGCCGGCCGCGTCGACGAGCGGCAGCTTCTCGACCTTGTGCCGGCCGAGCAGCGCCAGCGCCTCGTCGCGGCCGACCCCGACCGGCGCGGTGACCAGCGGCATCGGCGTCATGACGCTCGCGACCCGGCGGCGGTGGTCGGTCTCGAACCGGATGTCGCGGTTGGTGACGATGCCGAGCAGCACGCCGTCCGGCGTCGACGACCGGCACGCCCGGAGATGCGGTAGCGGGCGCACAGCTCGTCGACGTCGGCGAGGGTGGCGTCCGGGCCGCAGGTGACCGGGTTGGTGATCATGCCGGCCTCGGACCGCTTGACGATGTCGACCTGCTCGGCCTGCTCCTCGACCGACAGGTTGCGGTGCAGCACCCCGACGCCGCCCTGGCGGGCCATCGCGATCGCCATCCGCGCCTCGGTGACGGTGTCCATGGCCGAGGACAGCAGCGGCACCCGCAGCGTGATTGCGGGTCAGCCGGGTGGTGGTGTCGGCCTCGCTCGGCAGCACGTCGGAGGCGCCGGGCAGCAGCAGCACGTCGTCGAAGGTCAGGCCGGGCGGGCCGAACTTCGGCGTCGTCGCTCATGTCACGTCCGTGGCCGAGTGGGATGCGTTCAATCCTAGTGCTACGGCCAGGCCGGCAGGCCGCCGCGCCAGGCGGCCCCGCCGGAGCAGCCGCGGACCAGCCGGCTGCGGTATCCGGTTATCACGCGCGCCCGGCGGCATGAGCTCGTCCCGGTCTCCAGCGGTCAGCTCGGCCAGCACCCGCCGCACCAGAGCTCCCGCCGGCCAGTGCCGCGCACGCGCCGGGCCCAGGTAGAAACTGCTCGGGCTCTGCTCGTGCGTCGCGTGCCCGGGAGACCGTCAGCCAGGACTCGGCCGCAGCGCCGCGCCCCGAGGCACACCGAACCCGAACGGCGAACCGGCCCGTACCCGCGCCGCTGCGCGGCAGCAGGCGATGTTCAGCCGCCGACACAGCATAGACCGGTACAGCTCGTCGTCACCGTCGGCATCCACAGGATATCGCTGCCCGGCACGGCCGGGCAGCGAGAAGCCCGGCTGCCCCGCTCCGGCCGTCGCGGAAGCGGGGCACCGGGCTGGCCAGACGGCCGCGGCCGGGCACTGGGCACAGGGACGGACCTGTGCCCAGCCTCAGCTGGTCAGTGCTGGTGGCCGTGGCCGGAGGCCGCGGCCTCCGGCTCGGGCTCCGGCTTGTCGGTCACCAGCACCTCGGTGGTGAGCAGCATGCCCGCGATGGAGGCCGCGTTCTGCACGGCCGAGCGGGTCACCTTGACCGGGTCGATCACGCCCTGCGCCATCAGGTCGCCGAACTCGCCGGTGGCGGCGTTGTAGCCGTGCCCGACGGGCAGGCTCGGCGATCTTGTTGACCACGACGCCGCCCTCGGCGCCGCGCGTTCTGCGCGATCCAGCGGGCCGGCGCGGTCAGCGCGACTGCGGACGACCCGGACGCCGATGGCCTCGTCGCCGGTCAGGCCCAGGTCACCGAGCTCGGCCGCCGCGTGCACCAGCGCGCTGCCGCCGCCGGGGATGATGCCCTCCTCGATGGCCGCGCGGGTTGCCGAGACGGCGTCCTCGAGCCGGTGCTTCTTCTCCTTGAGCTCGACCTCGGTGGCCGCGCCGGCGCGCAGCACAGCCACGCCGCCCGCCAGCTTGGCGATCCGCTCCTGCAGCTTCTCGCGGTCCCAGTCGGAGTCGGTGTTCTCGATCTCGGTGCGCAGCTGGCGGACCCGGTCGTCGACCTCGGCCTGCGTCGCCGGCGCCATCGATCGATCGTCGTGGTGTCCTTGGTCACCACGATCCGGCGGGCCTGGCCGAGCACATCGAGCCCGACATTGTCCAGCTTGAGGCCGACTTCCTCGCTGACGACCTGGCCGCCGGTGAGGACGGCCATGTCGCCCAGCATCGCCTTGCGGCGGTCGCCGAAGCCCGGCGCCTTGACCGCGGTGACGTGCAGCAGGCCGCGGATCTTGTTGACCACCAGGGTGGACAGCGCCTCGCCGTCGACGTCCTCGGCGATGACCAGCAGCGGCTTCTTGGTCTGCGCGATCTTCTCGAGCAGCGGCAGGAACTCGGCCATCGCGGAGATCTTGCCGCCGTGCAGCAGGATGTAGGCGTCTTCGAGGACCGCCTCCATCCGCTCCGGGTCGGTGACGAAGTACGCCGAGATGTAGCCCTTGTCGAACTGCATGCCCTCGGTGAACTCGAGCTCCAGGCCCATGGTCGGCGGCTTCCTCGACGGTGATGACGCCGTCCTTGCCGACCTTGTCGAACGCCTCGGCGATCACCTCGCCGATCTTGGCGTCCTGCGCCGAGATGGTGGCGACGTTGGCGATCTCGCTCTGCTCCTCGACCTCGCGGGCCGACTTGAGCAGGATCTCGGCGACGGCTGCCGGCAGCGGCGTCGACGCCGCGCTTGAGTGCCATCGGGTTGGCGCCGGCCGCGACGCTGCGCAGGCCCTCGTGCACCATGGCCTGCGCCAGCACGGTCGCCGTGGTGGTGCCGTCGCCGGCTACATCGTTGGTCTTGGTCGCGACTTCCTTGGCGAGCTGCGCGCCCAGGTTCTCCTGCGGGTCCTCCAGGTCCATCTCGCGGGCGACGGTCACGCCATCGTTGGTGATGGTGGGAGCGCCCCACTTCTTGTCGATGACGACGTTGCGGCCCTTGGGACCGAGCGTCACCTTGACGGCGTCCGCGAGCCGGTTTACGCCGCGCTCAAGCGCGTGCCGCGCATCCTCGTTGAAGTCCAAGCTCTTGGCCATTGATTACCTCAGCCTTTGGTGTTTTTGCGAATATCTGTGTCGCGGATATCTTCTGTGGTGCGGATCTGCGCGCTCTCACGCCGCCGCCCCGGCCCGGCCTACGGCCCGGCGGAGTTGCCTCTGACGGGCCGCGGACCGATCCGGGGCGGCGAAGCGCAGCTGCGCCGCGCGCGGGCGAACCCGCGCACCGGCGCACCGGCGCGCTACTTCTCGACGATGGCGAGCACGTCCCGGGCGGAGAGCACCAGGTACTCCTCGCCGTGGTACTTGACCTCCGTGCCGCCGTACTTGCTGTACAGCACCACGTCGCCCACGCTGACGTCCATCGGGACGCGCTTGGCGCCTGCATCGTCGAACCGGCCCGGGCCGACAGCCAGGACTTCGCCCTCCTGGGGCTTCTCCTTGGCGGTGTCCGGGATGACCAGCCCGGATGCGGTGGTCTGCTCGGCCTCGAGCGGGCGCACCACGATCCGGTCTTCGAGCGGCTTGAGAACAACCTTGGTGGCGGTCGTCACGATCTGACCTCCCCCTCCGGAAAGGGCTAGCGGAAAGATGATATAGAGAGGCGACCACGGCGGCCTGTCGTCGCGGGTGCCAGGCCGACTTCGTCGCATTAGCACTCTACCGCAGTGAGTGCCAGTTCGGAACAGTAACCCGGCGAGGTGGCCACGTCAAACCGGCAGGCTGGTGCGGTCCGGCCGGCGACCCGCGATCCGCCTGCGGGCCTGGCGCCTGCGGGCCTGGCTAGGACACGAGCACGCTCGTCACCGGCAGCCCGGAGTCCGCCGGGAAGCCCGGCGGCGACGGGGGCGCCCCGGCCGCCACCAGCTCGGCGCCGAGCGCCGCGACCATCGCGCCGTTGTCGGTGCACAGGCCGGGCCGCGGCACCCGCAGCGCGATCCCGGCGGCTTCGCAGCGCTGCGCCGCCAGGGCGCGCAGCCGTGAATTCGCCGCCACCCCGCCGCCGATCACCAGGTGGTCCACGCCGCGTGACCGGCACGCCTGCACGGCCTTGCGGGTGAGCACGTCCGCGACCGCCTCCTGGAACGAGGCCGCGACATCGGCCACAGGCACCGGCTGGCCGGCCGCCTCGCGGGCTTCCACCCAGCGGGCCACGGCGGTCTTCAGGCCGGAGAACGAGAAGTCATGGCTGCCGTCGGCGTACTTGCCGCGCGGGAACGCGATGGCCGCCGGGTCGCCGTCCCGCGCCGCCGCGTCGATGGGCGGCCCGCCGGGGAACGGCAGCCCGAGAACCCGGGCCACCTTGTCGTAGGCCTCGCCCGCGGCGTCGTCGACGGTGGCTCCGAGCGGCTCGACCCGCCCGGACAGCTGCTCTACCAGCAGCAGCGACGAGTGACCGCCGGACACCAGCAGCGCGATCACCGGGGCCGGCAGCGGCCCGTGCTCGAGCTGGTCGACCGCGACGTGCGCGGCCAGGTGGTTGACCCCGTACACCGGCACGCCCAGGGCCAGGCCGTACGCCTTCGCCGCGCACACGCCGACCAGCAGCGCGCCGGCCAGGCCGGGTCCCGCGGTCACCGCGATGGCGTCGATGTCGGTCAGTTTCGCCCCGGCGGTGGCCAGTGCCCGGTCCACGGCCGGAACCATCGCCTCCAGGTGCGCCCGGCTCGCCACCTCGGGGACCACGCCGCCGAATCTGGCGTGCTCGGCCACGCTGGAGGCGATGGCGTCGGCCAGCAGCTCATGGCCGCGCACCAGCCCGGCGCCCGTCTCGTCACAGGAGGTCTCGATGCCCAGCACCAGCGGGGCCCGGGCGGTGCTGGTCACCCAGCCGGTCATCGGGGCGCCTCCGCGCCGTCTGATGCCCTGGCGCCGGCGGACGGCAGGGCGAGCCGCATGACCAGCGCGTCGGCGCCGGACGGCTGGTAGTAGCCGCGCCGGATGCCGACCTGCCCGAAGCCGTACCTGCGGTACAGCTCCTGGGCCCGGCCGTTGTCCGCCCGGACCTCCAGGAATGCCTCGGTGCAGCCGCGCCGGGCCGCCTCGGCCAGCAGCGCGGTCAGCAGCGCCGAGCCGATCCCCCGGCCCCAGCGGCCGGCGGCAACCGCCAGCGTGAGGACGTCGGCCTGGCGGCCCGCCGCGAGCAGGCCCGCGTACCCGGCCACGCCGGCGTCGGCCTCGGCGATCAGGTAATGCCGGCTGGCGGGCTGCTGGCGCAGCTCGCCCTCCAGCATCTGCCGGGACCACGCCTCCGCGCCGAACAGGGCATGCTCCAGGATGAGCACGGCCGGGATGTCGGCCGCGGTCATCGGCCGCAGCACCGCGGCGCTCACCGGCGCGGCCGAGGTCACCGGCTCACCCGCTTGGGCCTGGCCGGCTCGCGCGCGTCGGGCCGCCGCAGATAAAGCGGCTCCAGCGGCCCCGCCGGGTCGCCGGCGGCCGCCCTGGCCACCGCCAGCCCGGCCAGCACCGCGGCGTCGGGGTAGCACGGGCCGATGACCTCGGCGGCAAAATCGGGGTAGCGCTCGGCACCCTCCCCGGCCACCGGCAGGCCGGCGGGCAGCTGCGACGGCGGGCCGACACCGGGGCCGCCCAGCCGCTCCGCGGTGGGCGAGTAGCGAGCCCAGTAGACCTCCCGGCGGCGGGCGTCGGTGGCGACGGCGAATTCCCGGCCGCTCGCATGCGGGGCCGCCGCGGCGGCGATGACGTCCAGCGAGCAGATGCCGTCGGCCCGGATGCCAAGGACGCTGGCCAGCACCCGGCCGGTGACCAGGCCGGCTCGCAGCCCGGTGTAGGGACCGGGCCCCGTGCCGACTGCTACCGCGTCCAGGTCAGCCGGCCCGGCGTCCGCCGCGCGCAGCAGCCGGGCGATGGCCGCCGCGAGCAGCTCACCCTGCCGGTGCGCCGCCACGTCGGTCGTGCTGGCGATCACTGCGGTGCCGTCGTGCAGGGCGGCAGTGACCGCCGGGGTGGCGGTGTCAAAAGCGAGCATCAGCACGGTTGACCAGCGTAAGTCACGTTGCGGATGGCGGCGTCCTCGTCAGCCGGCGGCCGGGCCGGAATCGACGCGGGCCAGCGCCGCGCGGGCTGTCGCCACCGCGCTGGCCTGCAGCTGCGTCACCGAGACCGGGCCGTAGTGGCCGCGGTGCGACTTGTCCAGGCCCTGCAAAGTGATCGTGATCAGCGCGTTCTTCTTCCGGGTCACGACGGTCGCCAGGTCGTTGACGTCGCCGCCGCTGCGGATGACCTGCACCGCGCTGAACGCGGCCTGGCCGAGTCCGGCCAGCGCGGCCATCGACGCTCTCGGCAGCCGGGTCTTGCGGGGCGGATCGGCCAGCTGATGCTGGGCGGCGAAATAGGCGTCGGTGGCGTTGCTGTCCGCGCTGCCGTTGCCGGTGGCGAGCAGGCTCGGCTGGTAAGCCTGCAGGGTCACCTGGAGCACGCGGAAGGCGGGCGGCGAGTCCACTGTGTAGCTGCACTGATTCAGCGTGGCGCTGGCGCTGGGCTGGATCACCTTGCGGCTGGTGATCCCGGCCAGATCGGTGCTCAGTGTCGCGTCGCTGAGCACCCGGCAGGCGTCAGGCACCGAGCGCAGATCACCGTTTTGCAGGGTCGAGACGAAGCCGTCCTTCCTGGCCGGCGCATGCTTCGGATGGATCACCCAGGCCACCACGGCCACCACGACGACGACCACCGCGGCCGCTCCGGCCCAGGTGACGAGCCGGCGCTGCGACCGGCGCTTCTTGCCGACTGCGACCCGGCTGCGGCCGCGCGGGCCGCCTGCACTCTCCTGAGCACCTGCTTCGTCGCTGCCGTCGGGGCTGCCCGGCTCCTGGCCGGACACGGGCCGCCGGCGCCGGCGGCGGCCTGGGCCGACTGGGATGACGGCGGGGCCGGCCCACGGCGGTATGTCGTCACCGGTGTCGTCGAAGGCACCCTGCCGCTGGTCTTGCGATGGCCCGCTGGATCGCCCGGGCCCAGGCGGGGCCCCCGGGCGGTCGTGGCCTGCGGGCGGCTCATCCGCGGATTCCGGCCAGTCAGCAGACTCCGGCCACTCCAGGGACGGGGGCCAGTCCTCCGACGGCGGCCTGGCGTGCATCGGCTCGTCGTACCGCGGCATGTCCGCATGCTCAGGCCGCTCGCCGCCTAGCCAGCCAGCCGCGACGCCGGCGGCGGACCAGTCTGCCTGTCCGGACCACTCCGCCTGTGCAGATTGCTCGTCCTCCCAGCGGGCCGGCTCTTGCGGCCAGCCAGAATCGGCCCGGCCAGACTCGGGCAGGCCAGACTCGGGCAGGCCAGACTCGGGCAGGCCAGGGTCGGCTGAGTGCCGACCGTGCCCCGGGACGGGCAGGCGGTCAGCCCGATGGGGCGGACGGCCCTGATGAGCCACGGCGCGCCTCCGGGAGGGCATCGGGACGTGAGCTACGGCCACCGGCATGCCGCATCGCCGACGGGCCAGCGCGGCCCGCGCCGACACGGACGGTGCGATGGCGGATAGACCGGAACTGTACCTGCCGCTGCCATCGGGCGTGGCATTTCCGCTGGCGCCGCACGCGGCCAACCGGGCCGCCAGCCGGGCGGCGCCGCGCGGCTGGCCGGCCGGGGGCGTCAGTCGGAGGCTTCGGTCAGAAGCTCGGGTTGCCGGGGGCCGGCGCCACCGGCGAGCGCGAGCCAGATGGCGGGCGCCGCGGGCGCCCAGCGCTCGCCCCGGCCGGTCACGGCGAGAAGGCGGGGCTCATCGCCAGTCGCCGCCGCCGCCGGGGCCACGCCAGCACCCGGAGGCAGGCCGGCACCCGGAGCCGCGTGGCCCGCTGCCGGAGCGCCGGGCACCGGCGGCCGCGCCAGGCTCAGCGTCACGTGCAAAAGGGCAGGGGCAAGATCCTCGACCAGATCCTCGCCCCACTCAACCACCGTGACGCAGCTATCGAGGTCGGTATCCAGGTCCAGGTCATCGACCTCGGCCCGGCTGCCGAGCCGGTAGGCGTCGGCATGCACCAGCGCCGGGCCGCCGCGCAGCGCCGGATGCACCCGGGCGATCACGAAAGTGGGCGAGGTGATCGGTCCGCGGACCGCCATCCCGGCGCCGATCCCCTGCACCAGCGTGGTCTTGCCCGCGCCGAGCGGCCCGGACAGTACGACCAGATCGCCGGCCTGCAGCAGGGCCGCCAGGCGCTCGCCGAGGGCCCGCATCCGCGCCGCGGTCGGGACCAGCACCTGCGCGCGCACGGTGCCGGTGACTTCCGGCCCGGTGACTTCCGGCCCGGTTACTTCCGGGCTGGTGACTTCCGGGCTGGTGACTTCCGGGCTGGTTACTTCTCGGCTGCTTACTTCTGGGATGGCCGCATCCGGGACCGGGCTGGCCGCATCCGGGCTGGCCGCATCCGAAGGGGTCGTCATGGCGCCGCGGGCCCGGCGGCAGTGTTCGCCAGGGCCTTGGCGATCAGGCTCTCGATCACGTGGTTGACGATATCGGGCCGCTCCAGAATGATGATGTGCCCCGCGCCGGGCACCTTGACCAGCTCGGCACCGGGAATCGCCGCGGCCAGCTCATCGCTGAGCCGGGGCGGGACCAGCCGGTCGGCCTCGCCGGTCAGCACCACCACCGGGACCTTGCCGAGCACCGGCAGCGCGGCGTGCTCGTCGTGATCGAGCAGCGCCAGGTAGAACTGGGCGACCACCTCGACCGGGGTGGAGCGGATGATGCGCTCCAGGTAATCGACGAGCGCCGGGCTGATCCGCGAATCACCGAACGCAAGCTGCCGGGTAGTCAGGAACGCCAGGTCGCCGGCCGCCCGGCGCCCCCACTCCAGCGCGGACGCGCCGTGTCCGGTGGCCGCACCGCGCAGCACCGACGGCGCCGACAGCCGGAGCGCCGGCCGCAGCAGCGGCGGCAGGAAGGCCGCCGGGTCGACGTTGGCGGCCACGGTTGAAATCAGCGCAACGCCGATCACCTTCGGGCCGAGCAGCTCGGGGTACAGCCGGGCCATGGCCATTACCGTCATGCCCCCCATCGAATGGCCGACGAGCACGACGGGCTGACCGCCGGGCGCCGTGGCCGTCAGCACCGTGTCCAGGTCGGCGGCGAGCTGCGAGATCGTCATGTGCTCCCGGCTGGAGGTGCCGGACCGGCCGTGGCCGCGGTAGTCCCAGAACACCAGCTTGGCCCCGCCCAGCGCGGCTTTGCGCTGGTAGTGCCAGCTGTCCTGGGTCAGCGTGTAGCCGTGACAGAACACCACCGTGACTGGCGCGTCGTCCGGTCCGCTGATCTCCACGTGCAACGGCACCCCGTCATCGGCGGCCACGGTCAGTGGCCGGCCGTGCAGCCGACCGAGCGGCTCGCCGGCGACTGGATCTGGGCGCAGCCGAATCCGGCCGACCGCGATCCTCTCGGCGGCCACCAGTGCCCCGGCGCACGCCGCCGCCGCTCCCGTCGCGATGCCCGCGACGCCGGTCGCTCTCCGCCAGGTGGCCATCCGATCCTCCCGCTGCGCAAGGTCCTGTCCCCGGCTACCGCCGCCGCCCCGCGGCCGACCCGGCCAGCGGCACGCCGACGGCGGCTACCGGGCGGGTGCGCCGGTCGGCTGGTCCCCGCCAGAATGGGCCCCGCCAGAATTCGCCCCGCCAGAATTCGCCCCGCCTGGATGCGCCCCGCCTGGATCCGTCCTTCCTGGATCCGTCCCTTCCCGATGCCCCAGGCCGTCCAGCGAGCCGCCCGGCCGGGCCGCAGCCGCCAGCGGACCCTCGGTTACTCCAGAGTAGCTTCTGGGCAGCCGGTCACCGAACCTGGTCACGATGTCATACGACAGGGTGCCGAGCGCGTCGGCCCACTCCTGCGCGGTCGGCTCCCCCGCGTCGCCGGGCCCGAACAGTACGGCCGTCTCACCCTCGCCCACCGCCTCGTCGGCCAGGTCCACGACGACCTGGTTCATGCACACCGTGCCGGAGATCGTCCGCCGGCGGCCGCGGACCAGCACCTGCGCGGTGTTGCCCGCGGCGCGCGGTATGCCCTCGTTGTAGCCCAGCGGGAGCAAGCCGAGCGTGGACTCCCTGGTGGTGACGTACCGGTGCCCGTACGACACTCCGGTGCCTGGCGGCACCCGCTTGACCTGGACAATGCCGACCTGCACGGTCATGGCCGGGCGCAGCCAGGACGGCGCGCCGTCCGGCAGCGTGGCCAGGCCTACTACCCCGCCGCCGGGCCGGACCAGGTCGAACCAGGTCTCCGGCAGCGTCAGCGTGGCGGGGGTGTTGGCCAGGTGCCGCACCTGCGGCCGGGCGCCGGCCTGCTCGGCCTGCTCGACAGCAGCGCGGAAGGCCGCCAGCTGGGTACCGATGGACGGATGGCCGGGGATATCCGCGCTGGCCATATGCGACCAGATCCCGACGATCTCAGCCTGCCCGGCGGCCTGCGCGGCAAGGGCCGCGCCGACCAGCGACGGCCACTCCGCCGCGGTGGCGCCGCCGCGGCTCATTCCGGTGTCGGCCTTCAGGTGCAGCCGGGCCGAGCGGCCCAGGCGCCCGGCCGCGCCGGTGACTTGGGCCAGCACCGGCAGCGAGCCGACCCCGAGGTCGACCCCAGCTGAGATCGCCGCTTCATGCCGCGCGCCCGGGGCGCCCATCAGGACCAGGACGGGGACGGTGAACCCGGCCGCGCGCAGGTCCAGCGCCTCGGCGATGTGCGACACCGCCAGCCAGCTCGCCCCGCCGGCTACCGCGGCCGCCGCCACCTGGGTCATGCCGTGCCCGTAACCGTCGGACTTGACCACGGCCATCAGCTCGCGGCCGCCTGCATGCCGCCGCAGGGCGGCCGTGTTGGCGCTGACCGCGGCCAGGTCAATGACCGATTCCGGATTCCCGTCCATGAGGCCAGTATTGCCCTGGGGGGACGATCCCCCCGGACCCCCCTGCTCAGCCGATGGCTCGGACCCGGCGGGCCCTGGCCATCGGCTCTTTGCGTGTTGCGGCAGCCGGCCGCTCGGACCGCATGGGCCCTCGCGGCCGGCTAGACAGTAAGTGTGACTGAACTGATTCCGCGTACCGTGCTGTTCGGCAATCCCGAGCGGGTCAGCCCGCGGCTGTCGCCCGATGGCACCCAGCTGGCCTGGATCGCGCCGCACGAGGGAGTGCTCAACGTCTGGCTGGCGCCGGTCGGTGCGGACGGCATCGGCTGGAACCAGGCGCAGGTAGCCACCGATGACACCGATCGCGGCATCCGCTCCTTCGCCTGGGCCCACGACGGCCGGCATCTGCTGTATCAGCAGGATTCCGGCGGCGACGAGAACTGGCATCTGCACGACGTCGACCTGGTCACGATGAAGCGGCGCGACCTCACGCCGTTTGACGGCGTCCATGCGCAGCTGATCGCCAGCGAGCGCAAGTTCCCTACCGAGCTGCTGATCGGCCTCAATAAGGACAACCCGCAGCTGCACGACGTCTACCGGCTGGACCTGGGCTCCGGGCAGCTCACCAAGGAGGTCGACAACCCCGGCTTTGTCGGCTGGCTGGCCGACGCGCAGCTGGTGGTCCGGGCCGCGATCGCGCCGCAGCCCGACGGCGGGCTGGTGCTGGTGATCCGCGACGACGCCGCCAGCGACTGGCGGCCGCTGCTCACCGTGCCCCCTGCGGACGCGCTGAGCACCGGGCCGGTGGCGTTCAGCGAGGACGGCCAGTCACTGCTGCTGGTCAGCTCGCTGGACGCGCAGGCCAGCCGGCTGGTCCGCTGCGACCTGGCCACCGGCGCGGTCAGCGTGCTGGCCGCCGACCCGGAGGCGGACGTCAGCGGCGTGCTGCTGCACCCAGACACCCGGCAGCCGCAGATCGCGACCGTGCTGCGGGACCGGTCGGAGTACCAGGTACTCGACCCGGCGGTGGCGGCGGACCTGACCGCGATCCGGGCTCTGCATCCGGGCGACCCCGCGTTCGCGGGCCGGGACGACGCCGACACCACATGGCTGGTGTCGTTCACCAACGACACCGGGCCGGTGCCGTACTTTGGCTACGATCGCGGGACCAGGACCGGCCGGTTCCTGTTCGAGCACCAGCCCGCGCTGTCCCGCTACCAGCTGGCCCCGATGGAGCCGTTCCAGTACGCCGCCCGGGACGGCATGAAGATCCACGGGTACGTCACGTTCCCGCCCGGAGCCGGGGGGACCGGCCTGCCTTGCGTGCTGTATGTGCACGGCGGCCCGTGGGTACGCGATGTATGGGGCTTTGACCCGATCGCGCAATGGCTGGCAAACCGGGGTTATGCGTGCCTGCAGGTCAACTACCGGGGCTCGACCGGGTACGGCAAGGCGTTCTCCGCCGCGGGGGACCGGCAGTGGGGTGCCGCGATGCAAGACGACCTGACCGACGCGGTCGGGTTCGCGGTCGGCCAGGGCTGGATCGACCGCGACCGGGTGGGGATCATGGGCGGCTCCTACGGCGGCTATGCGGCCCTGGCGGGCGCGGCGTTCACTCCGGACGTGTACCGCTGCGCGGTCGATATCGTCGGGCCGTCGAATCTGAAGACGCTGATCGAGACGATCCCCGAGTACTGGGCTCCGATGATCGCCCAGTTCCACCAGCGGGTCGGCAACCCGGAGACCGAGCCGGAGTTCCTGTGGGCCAGGTCGCCGCTGTCGCGGGCCGACCAGATCCGGATCCCGCTGCTGATCGCCCAGGGCGCGAACGATCCGCGAGTGAAGCAGGCCGAGTCCGAGCAGATCGTCGGCGCGCTGGAGCGGCACGGTGTCGAGCACGAGTACATGCTGTTCGCCGACGAGGGCCACGGTTTCGCCAAGCCGGAGAACCGGCTGAAGTTCTACGCGGCCGCCGAGCGGTTCCTGGCCCGGCACCTGGGCGGCCGCGCCGAGGACTGACCGGCGAGCACCGCTGTCAGCTGTCCTGCGCGACCGTGCGCAGCGCGTCGGGCAGCGAGCTGACCAGGTCAAAGGCACCGATAGGCGCTCCGTCAGCGGCCAGCCGGGCAGCCAGGCCGTGCAGGTAGGCGGCCGTCGCGGCGGCCCGCGCCGGGGCCAGGCCCTGGGCGAGCAGCGATCCGGCCAGCCCGGACAGCACGTCGCCGGACCCGGCCGTGGCCAGCCAGCTGGTGCCGGTCGGGTTGACCAGGACCGGCTCGTCGGCCGCAGGCCCGGCGATGACGGTCGTCGACCCCTTGAGCAGCACGGTCGCGCCGAGTTCGGCGGCGCCCCGGCGGGCGGACTCCAGCCGCCGGGCCTCGATGTCGGTGCGGTCGCCGCCCAGCAGCCTGGCCAGTTCCCCGGCGTGCGGGGTGAGCAAGGTAGGAGCGCCGCGGCGCAGCAGGTCCTTGTGCGCGGCCAGCACGGTCAGCCCGTCGGCGTCGACCAGCACCGGCAGGTCGGTGGCCAGTACCGCCGCCAGCAGGGCGGCCGCATCCTCGCCCGTGCCCATGCCGGGCCCGGCCACCCACGCCTGGACCCGCCCGGTGCCCTCGACTACCTCGGCAGCCGGGCGAGCGAGCGGCTCGTCATGCACGGTGATGACCGCCTCCGGCCAGTGCTGGCGGACTACGTCCGCGGCCGGGCGGGCGGCCAGCAGCCGGATCATCCCGGCGCCGCCGCGGATCGCACCGCCGACCGAAAGCACGGCCGCGCCGGTGAACTGCTGGCTGCCGGCCAGCACGCCGAGCACGCCGCGCCGGTATTTGTCTGATTCGGCGGTCGGCCGGGGCAGCCAGGCTGCGATGTCACTGGTCTGCGGGGCCGCCACGGCCGGGGCGCCCAGGTGAGGCTGCAGGCCGATGTCGATCAGCTCGGTGATACCGGCCCGGGACGCGCCGGGGTCGATAAGCAGGCCGGGCTTGCAGGTGCCGAACGTGACCGTCACGTCGGCGCGGACAGCGACGCCGGCCACCTCGCCGGTGTCGGCCTCGATGCCGCTCGGCAGGTCGACGGCCACGACAGTGGCCGGAGATGCACCGGCGAGGCCGGCCAGGGTTGCACCCGGCTCGCGCAGGCCGCCGCGGCCGCCGATGCCCAGCAGCCCGTCGATGATCAGGTCGGCGGCGCCGATGGCGGCCCGCGCGGCTGGGCTCACGGCCCCAGCCGGATCGGCCGCCGTGCCTGATCCGTCCGGGCCGTCCGCGGAGCCGGTACCGGTGGCGGGGATCAGCCTGCTGCCCGCGGCCCGCAGCGCGGCGGCGGCACCGGAGTGCACGCGATCGGAGGTCGCGATCGCGATGACCGCGGCCCCCCGCCGGGCCAGCCGGGTCCCGGCGTACAGCGCATCCCCGCCGTTGTCGCCGCTGCCCGCCAGCACCACGATCCGGGAGCCGTAAACCCGCGGCAGCAGGCCAGCGCAGGCTGAAGCCAGGCCTGCCGCGGCCCGCTGCATCAGCGCGCCGTCCGGCCGCTGGGCCATCAGTTCCTGCTCAGCCGCGCGGACGTCAGCTACCCGGTGCGCGTTCCTCATGCCTGGCTCCCCATCGCCGTGCTGCCCGCTGCCCGGCGGTTCGTTGCATCCGGTTGCCTTCCGGGCGGCCGGCCAAGAGCCACCGGCCCGGATTGTTGCTGTCAGCAAACGGGCAAGCGGCCAGGCCCGGACGGGTGCCTGCCCGGCGGGACACCTCAGCGACGCCCGGGCCGGTCGCGATCACGCTCCCAGCCTGCCATGCGCTGCTCCCGGTGCGGCCGTCAGCCGCGCCTCTTCGGGTCAGGTCCGGCACCCGAGGACGGCCGGCGGAGCACTCGTTCGCTCGCCGACCATCCTTCGTTCATCTTTCGTTTACCCTCAGGTCGGCTCCGCTTTGCCTGCTCTAGATAACTTCCGCAAGAGAGACCACGCAATATGCCAGCTGCCTGGGAGTCTGCGGCGGCAGCATGAGCAGCAGGGAGATGCGGTGGCTGAGATCCAGCCGGAGGACCTGGCCGCGGCGCTGGACGAGGCATCGCTGGGCAGGTTCCATCTGCGGGCAGTGGTGGCGTCGGGGATGGGATTCTTCACCGACGCCTACGACCTGTTCGTCATCGGGATCGCCTCGGCGCTGATCACCAAGGACTGGAACCTGAGCTCGGGCAGGCTGGCCCTGCTCAACAGCACCATGCTGGCGGCCGCGTGCCTGGGCGCGTTCATATTCGGGCGCTATGCGGACGTCGTCGGCCGCAAGCGCGTTTACTGGCTGGTCGCCGCGATCATGATCGCGGGAGCACTGGGATCGGCGCTGTCGCAGTCGTTCTGGGTGCTGATCTCCTTCCGGTTCGTGCTCGGGCTCGGCGTCGGCGGCGACTACCCGGTCAGCGCGGTGATGGTGAGCGAGTACGCCAACCGCAAGGACCGCGGCAAGCTGGTCGGGATGGTTTTCGGGACCCAGGCCCTCGGGCTGATCATCGGGCCGCTGATCGCCCTGGCGCTGCTCGGCTCCGGCGCCAGCGACGACCTAGCCTGGCGGGTCCTGCTCGCGCTCGGCGCCGTGCCCGCGGGCGCCGTCATCTACCTGCGCTGCCGGATGCCGGAATCACCGCGCTACCAGGCCCAGGTGCAGGGCCGGGCCGAGCAGGCAGCGAGCCGCCTGGCTGGGCGCACCGGCGGGAAGCTCGGCGCGGCCGTGCCCGGTGGCCAGCGCCAGGAGATGGGGCTGCGGGCCTTTCTCACCCACCGCCGCTGGCTGGTCATGCTGGCCGGGACCGCCGGGTGCTGGTTCCTGCTCGACTACGCCTATTACGGCAACACGATCTCCACCCCGCAGATCCTCAGCCTGATCTCGCCGAACGCCTCCACCATGACCAAGATCGCCATCCAGCTGGCCATCTTCGTGGTGGCGGCCGTGCCTGGCTACATCCTGGCCATCGCCCGGCTCGACCGGATCGGCCACCGGAAGCTGCAGCTGGCCGGGTTCGCGATGATGGCGCTCTGCTTCCTGATCATCGCCGCCATACCGGGCATGACCACCGCAGTCGTCCCGTTCCTGCTGGTCTACGGCGTGAGCTACTTCTTCACTGAATTCGGCCCGAACATGACCACCTTCGTCATGCCCAGCGAGCTGTACCCGGTGGCCATGCGCACCACCGGGCACGGAATCTCTGCGGGCATCGGCAAGCTGGGCGCTTTCATCGGGGTTTTCCTCTTCCCGATCCTGCAGACCTCGCTGGGCCTGCGGGGCACGCTCCTGCTCACCGCCGGAGTATCCGCGCTCGGCTTCGCGCTGACCTTCGTCCTGCCCGAGCCGGCCGGGCGCAGCCTCGAAGAAATCACCCGCAGCACCCACCAGGCCGGTGTCCGGCCGCCCCGCGTCGCCGCCGAACGGGTACCAGCACCCTGACCAGCGGCCCAGCCTGGTACGCCCCCCGATCAGCTCGCGGATGCCGTCAGCTGAGCCGGCCCCGCGCCCCCGGCTCGCCGCAGCGGGACGGCCGGCATGAGCACGGCGCTGCCGGCCTCATGGTGGTCAGCACGGCCGGGCGGCCCAAGCCGCCTGGTCAGCCGAGGCTGCGGACCGTGTCGGCCAGGTGGGCGGCCAGCCGCTCCGCCTGCTCGGAATCGATCGCCTCGACCATGACCCGGACGGCGGGCTCAGTCCCGCTCGGCCGGACCAGGACCCGGCCGGACTCGCCCAGCTCCCGCTCGGCGGCCGCGACCGCGGCGGTGATCTCGCCCGACTCGGCTACGGCCGTCTTGTCGACGCCCGCGATGTTGATGAGGACCTGCGGGTAGCGGGTCATCACCCCGGCCAGCGCGGCCAGCGGCTCACCGGTGCGCGCCACCACCGCGAGCAGGTGCAGGGCCGTGAGCAGGCCGTCCCCGGTGGTGGCGTGCTCGAGCAGGATGATGTGGCCGGACTGCTCGCCGCCGAGCAGGTAGCCGCCGTCCCGCATCGCGGCCACCAGGTACCGGTCGCCGACCGGCGTCTGCACCACCCTGATCCCGGCATCGCGCATCGCCAGCCGGAAGCCGAGGTTGGACATGACCGTGGCCACGACGGTGCCCCCGGCCAGCTGGCCGGTCTTCTGCAGCGCCAGCGCCAGCACGGCGAGAATCTGGTCACCGTCAACGACCTGCCCGGCCGCGTCGACGGCCAGGCAGCGGTCGGCGTCGCCGTCGTGCGCGATGCCGGCGTCGGCACCGTGCGCCACCACCGCTTCCGCCAGCGCGCCCAGGCTGGTCGACCCGCAGCCCGCGTTAATGTTGCAGCCGTCCGGCTCCGCGCCGATCGCGATGACCTCGGCGCCGGCCCGCCGCAGCAGCACCGGGGCGAGCCGGTGCGCGGCGCCGTGCGCGCAGTCGACGACGATCCGCAGGCCGGCCAGCGGTGCGTCCGAGACGCGCTGGCCGGATGCCGTGCCCCTGGGTACCGAGACGCCGAGCACGGAGATGTCGAGCATGGGGCCGTCGAGTGTGGCCAGCAGATAAGTGAGGTAGCGCTCGCTGGCACCGGGAGCATCGCGCACCCGGCCGAAACCCGATTCTGGCACCATGCCGGGCCTGGCGGCCGCCGGCCGGCAGCCCGGCCAGCCGGGCCTCGATCTCGTCCTCGACCTCATCCGGCAGCTTGATGCCGCCGCGGGCGAAGAACTTGATGCCGTTGTCGGGGGCCGGGTTGTGGCTTGCGGACAGCATGACGCCGAAGTCCGCGTCCAGCGCCCCCGTCAGGTAGGCCACCGCCGGTGTCGGAATGACGCCCAGCCGCAGCACGTCCACCCCGCTGCCGGCCAGGCCCGCGACCACCGCGGCCTCGAGGAACTCGCCGGAGACCCGCGGATCGCGGCCGACGACGGCGGCCGGACGGCGGTGCGCGGCGCGGGCGGCGCCGAATGCGCCGCTGCCCGCGAGCACCTCTACCGCCGCGACCGACAGATCCATGGCGAGGCCGGCCGTCAGATCACGCCCCGCCACTCCCCGAACACCGTCTGTACCGAACAATCGGCCCATGAGAAACGGCCTCCTGGCCTCAGCGGCGGGGTGCGGGTGACGTGCGTGCGCAGGCCGCGCTGACGGCGGTCAGCGCTTGGAGTACTGCGGCGCCTTGCGCGCCTTCTTCAGGCCTGCCTTCTTCCGCTCCTTGACCCTCGCGTCCCGGGTCAGGAATCCCGAGCGCTTGAGGGCGGAGCGGCTGTCGGGATCGACCAGGATCAGAGCCCGGGCGATGCCCAGGCGCAGCGCGCCGGCCTGGCCGGTGACGCCGCCCCCGGTGATCCGGGCGACGACATCGAAGGAGTCCTCGGCGCCGAGCGTCACGAACGGCTCGTTGATGAGCTGCTGGTGCACCTTGTTGGGGAAATACTCGTCGATCGACCGCTCATTGATCTGCCATTTGCCAGTGCCCGGCAGGATGCGGACCCGCGCGATGGCTTCCTTCCGGCGGCCGGTGCCCATGCTATGACCGGTCACCACCGGCTTGCGCGCCGGCCGGCCAGGGCCGCCGCCGGGGCGCCCGGGGTCTCGGTGGTGTATTCCGTCAGGTTCTCCGCGGCGTTCGGCGCGGTCGCCTGCGCGGTCGCGGAGCTGCCTCCGGCCGCGGTGTTCGCCGCCTCGGTGGGATCGGCCACAGTCTTCCTCGTACTTCCTGATCGCTTCTGCTGTTCGGTGCGGCCAGCCAGCCGCGGGAGCGGCCGGGCTAGCGCGACGCGCCGCGCGCCCCGGCTAGCTGGTCAATCTGGGTGATGCGGAACTCGGCCGGCTGCTGCGCCTCATGCGGGTGATGCGGGCCTGCGTAGACCTTGAGCTTGCTCAGCATCTGCCTGCCCAGCGTGTTCTTGGGGAGCATACCCCTGACGGCCTTGGCCACGGCCCGCTCAGGGTTCTTGTCCATCAGCTCGGCATAGCTGACCGAGCGGATCCCGCCCGGGTAACCTGAGTGCCGGTAAGCCCGCTTGTCGGCGAGCTTGTTGCCGCTCAGGGCGACCTTGTCGGCGTTGACGATGATGACGAAATCGCCGGTGTCCAGGTGCGGCGCGAAGACGGGCTTGTGCTTGCCGCGCAGCAGCACGGCGGCCTGACTGGCCAGGCGGCCGAGCACAACGTCGGTCGCATCGATGACATGCCACTGCCGCTGGATGTCGGCGGCCTTCGGGCTAAATGTGCGCACGGTCATAAGCCTTCGCGTGTGAGTCCTGATCTTCTGCCCCGCGCCCGGAGCGGATGCTCCGCGGGCATCCGCGGCACCAGCCGCAGCTCACCTGCCCGCTGACTGCGGGCACACGGGCATACCGGTGCACATGGACGCCTAGTAAGGGTACCGGCCGTCGCCGGCCCGGTCAAAGCGTTCACCGGATCACCACCGCCAGGCAGTACCCGCGGGAACGCCCGGCGGCGCAGACCCCGCCGAGGGCCGCTAGGCACGGCGAGCGGCCGGGGCGGCAGGTGGACGACCGCGGGCCTGGACCGCCTAGGCTGCGGGCCCTGGATCGCCCAGCTCGTGGGCGGGAAACGGCCCGGACGCGGGCGCGCCAGGCGGTACGCTCCGGGGCATGCGCGCACCGGGCGGGAACTCAGCTCGCCGCTCGCCGGGCCGGCGGCACGGGTCACCCGGCCGGAGCGCCGGACCGCGCCCGGCCCGAGTCGGCCAGGCCAGCAGCGGCTCATCGGTATTCGCGCCCGGCTACGGATCGGCCCACGGCACCGCGTCACCGACCGGCGACGAGGCGGTCGAGGCGAGCGGCTGGACCGGCCCCGCCGGGCCGGGATCCGCAAGCCCGGTCCGGGGCTATCCGCCGCGGCCCGGGCAGTCTCCGCTGGTGTACCCGCCGGGCCAGTTCGCCGCGTGGAACCGGCCTGCCGGACTGACCGCCGACGGGCCGCCGGGCGATACCGGCACCGCGGTCGGCGACATGCCGGCTGCAGGCCTCGCGGCGGCCGGCTCGCCGGCCGCAGCGCGGGCTGGAACTGGGAGACCGGCCAGGGCCACTCCGGCGATGCCTGGTCCGCGGCGGCCCCGGATGCGGCCGACGGGCCGGTGGTGCCGGGCCGATCCGGGGCCGCCCGGCACGAGACCGGTCAGCTCGGGCCGCTCCTTACGAGGCGGCCCCCTGCGATGCGGGCGGAACTCAGGTCCTCGACGTGCCGGGCTGGCCGGGACCGGGCGAGGGCAGCGGGGGTAGCGGCCAGCCTGATCCCGGACCCGGCGGGTCTCGCGGACGGGGTGCGCACAGCGCGGCTGGGCGCGGGCAGGCGGGCGGGCGCGGGCGGGACAGCGGCCGCGGGTCCGCGGGCGGGCGGGACAGCGGCGGGCGGGAGCCAGACGGCAGCCAGCGCCGGTCATCCCGGCGGCGCGGCGCCGTGCTGCTGGCCGCCGGCCTGGTACTGGTCGTGGCGATCGCGGCGGTGGCCTACTTCGCCATCGTGCGCGGCAGCGGCGGCCCCAGCCGCCACCGGACCACAGCGGGAACCCATTCCGCCCCGATCACCCCGACGTCGGCCGCGCCGAGCACACCGTCGCCGACACCGCTGCCCGGCCCGTGGAAGTACATCGCCACCCGGGGGCTCGACCCCGTTCCGCTGACGCTGGCTGGCCTTTTCCCGGGCACGTTCTCCGTCCCGGGCGGCACCTTCACCAAGGCCGTGAGCAAAAAGGGCACCGTGTGCACGGCGGCCATCGTCGGCAGGCGACTGCAGCGGGCCATCCGCCGGGCCGGCTGCAGCCAGGTGCTGCGCGCCAGCTACCTGTCGACCGGCAAGAAGCTGATGGGCACGATCGGCGTGCTGAACCTGGCGAACTACGCTCAGGCGGAGCTGGCCGGGAAGGCAACGGGCCGGACTCAGTTCGTCGCCCAGCTGGCCGGCCGCAAGGGACCGGCCAAGCGGCTGACCAGCGGAACGGGCATCGAGGAAGCGGTCGCCAAGGGGCATTTCCTGATCCTGGTCTGGGGTGAGTTCACCAGTGGTCACGGGCCGCGGAACGGCCGGCGGCGCCGCGCCCTCGAGGCGTTCCTGCTCTCCATGATCAACAAAACGGCGAACGTGAACCTGTCTAACCGGATGGTCGGGGTGCCCGCGCCGTCAGCGTCCCCATCGGCGTCACCGGCGTCCTCGTCGCCCTCGGCACGGAGCAGCTGAGCGCCGGGGCGGATGGGCTCCGGCGAGCGGCCTGCCTTGATTCAAGCGGCTTATCTGGCTCAACCGGCTTATCTGGCTCAAGCGCGACCGGACCGGTGCCTGCCGGCGGCCTATCCGGCCGGGGCGGGCCGCCGCCGCCGGGTCCTGGCGGCACGGGCGGCCAGCTCGGCATCTGGCGGGTAGCGGACTTCCTCCAGGCACAGCGGGTGCGGGGGCGCGACGCGCGACGCCGGATCCCGGACCCGGCCGGCCAGCAGCCGGGCCAGCCAGCCGGGCGGCTTTGAGCCGTCACCGACCGCGAGCATGGCTCCGGCGAGCGCCCGTACCATGTTGTGGCAGAACGCGTCGGCGGCCACGGTGGCCACCACCACGCCGGGCTCAGCCCTGGCCCAGTCGATGACGAGCATCTCCCGGACGGTCGTCGCGCCCGGCCGGGACCGGCAGAACGCGGCGAAATCGTGCTCGCCCAGGCAGGCCCGGGCCGCGTCGTTCATCGCGCTGAGGTCCAGGCGGTGCGGGAACCACAGCGTGTCGTGCCTGCGCAGCGGGTCAGCGGCGGCCGGGTCATCGCAGACGCGATAGGAGTACCGGCGCCACAAAGCGGAAAAACGGGCGTCGAACGCCGCCGGCGCAACGGCGACCGAGCGGATCCGGATGTCGTCAGGCAGCACCCGGTCCAGCCGCCGCAGGATCCGGCCGGCCGCATCGGCCCAGGAGGCCGCGGGGACGTCAGCGTGCGCGACCTGGCCGCGCGCGTGCACGCCGGCGTCGGTGCGCCCGGCCACGGTCAGGCACGGGCTCTCGGGCAGCCGCAGCACCCGGCCCAGGGCTGCGGAGACCACGTCCTGGACTGTCCGCAAACCGGGCTGCGCGGCCCAGCCGTGGAACCCCGAGCCGTCGTACCCCAGGTCCAGCCGCAGCCGGGCCGTCTGGCCCGCACCTGGCGGGCCGAGCGCCCCGGGCCGCGGGCCGGCCTGGCTGCCGTCAGGCCGGGGCCGCGGAGCAGGGCTGCTAGTGCGCGGAGTCGTCCCCGGCCAGCTCATCGGCGCTGTCGGCCCCGGTAACGGCGGTGGCTCCCGTGGCGGCGGGTTCCGCTCCGGCGGCTCCCGTGGCGGCGGCTTCAGCCTCCGGTGCCTCGGTCCCAGCGGGGGCGGTTCCCTCGGTCGCGGCCTCCTCGGGAGCAGTCGCCTCGGGAGCAGTCTCCGCGGGCACAGTCTCCGCGATGGCATCGGGGGCGGTGTCCGCGCCGGCCGTGGCAGCGTCCGCCGTGGCAGCGTCCGCCGCTGTCACGGCCTCGGAGGCGGCCGCCGCGGTCTGGCCGCGGCCGGCCTGAGCCGAGGTGGCGGCGGGCGCAGACCGGCGCGCGCGGCGGCGGCGCGGCCTGGACTCGGCGTCCTCGCGGATCAGCTCGATCACCGCAAGCGCGGCGTTGTCACCCTTGCGCGGACCGATCTTGGTGATCCGGGTGTAGCCGCCGTCCCGGCTGGCGAAGCTCGGCCCGATGTCGGCGAACAGCGTGTGCACCACGCTCTTGTCGGTCACCACGCTCAGCACCTGGCGGCGCGCGTGCAGGTCACCGCGCTTGGCGAAGGTAATCAGCCGCTCCGCCACCGGCCGCAGCCTGCGCGCCCTGGCCTCGGTCGTGGTGATCTTGCCATGCTCGAACAGCGCCGTGGCAAGGTTCGCCAGCATGTGCCGCTGATGGGCCGAGCTGCCGCCCATGCGGCGACCCTTGGTGGGCGTGGGCATCGAGAAAGCCTCTCCTTGCGTTCACTACCTGACGGGTCAGCGGACCGGTCAGTACTCCTCGGTCTCGACGTAGCCGCCGTCGTCGTCGTCGGTGCCGTAGCTGTCGGCCGCGGTGCCCGGGTCGAAGCCGGGCGGCGAGTCCTTCAGCGCCAGGCCCATGTCGATCAGCTTCTGCTTGACCTCCTCGATCGACTTGGCGCCGAAGTTGCGGATGTCCAGCAGGTCCTGCTCACTGCGGGCGACCAGCTCACCCACGGTGTGGATGCCCTCGCGCTTGAGGCAGTTGTAGGAGCGCACGGTGAGGTTCAGCTCCTCGATCGGGAGCGCCAGGTCGGCCGCCAGCGCGGCGTCGGTCGGCGACGGTCCGATGTCGATGCCCTCGGCGTCCACGTTGAGCTCCCGGGCCAGCCCGAACAGCTCGACCAGGGTCTTGCCGGCGCTGGCCACCGCGTCCCGCGGCCGCATGGACGGCTTGGTCTCCACGTCCAGGATCAGCCGGTCAAAGTCGGTGCGCTGCTCGACTCGGGTGGCCTCGACCTTGTAGGTGACGCGCAGCACCGGCGAGTAGATCGAGTCGATCGGGACCCGGCCGATCTCCTGGCCGACCTGCTTGTTCTGGGCGGCGGAGACGTAGCCCCGGCCGCGCTCGACGGTCAGCTCCATCTCCAGCTTGCCCTTGGCGTTGAGCGTGGCGAGGTGAAGCTCCGGGTTGTGCACCTCCATCCCGGCCGGCGGGGCGATGTCCGCCGCGGTGACGGTGCCGGGCCCCTGCTTGCGCAGGTACATGTGCACCGGCTCGTCGTGCTCGGAGGAGACCACCAGCTCCTTGAGGTTCAGGATGATGTCGGTCACGTCCTCGGTGACGCCCGGCACGGTGGAGAACTCGTGCAGCACGCCCTCGATCCTGATGCTGGTGACGGCGGCGCCCGGGATGGAGGACAGCAGGGTGCGGCGCAGCGAGTTGCCGATCGTGTAGCCGAAGCCGGGCTCCAGCGGCTCGATCACGAACCGCGACCGGAATTCGTCTACCTGCTCCTCAGTGAGGCTGGGACGCTGGGCGATGAGCATTCGATGTTCCTTTCCGCGCTGCCCGCTATTTGACAGTCGCGACTCGCTGGCGGCTTGCGCCGCCAGTGCCTGCCGGCGCCGCCGCGCGACGCCCGCAGGACTTGGGCGTTACTTCGAGTAATACTCGACGATCAGCTGCTCGGCGACCAGGGTGTCGATCTGGGCCCGGACCGGCAGCGTGTGCACCAGGACGCGCATCCGGTCGGGGATGACCTCAAGCCAGGCCGGCACCGACCGCTCGCCGGCCTCAGCGCGGGCGACCACGAACGGGGTCAGCTCGCGTGACTTCTCCGCCACCTCGACGATGTCGCTCTCGCTGACCCGGAAGGAGGGGATGTCGACCTTGCGCCCGTTGACCAGGACGTGGCCGTGCCGGACCAGCTGGCGGGCCATGTCACGGCTCTTGGCGAAGCCCGCGCGGTAGATCACGTTGTCCAGGCGGCTCTCCAGGATCTGGAGCAGCACCTCGCCGGTCTTGCCGCGCTTGCGGGCAGCTTCCTCGTAGTAATTGTGGAACTGCTTCTCCAGGATGCCGTAGACGCGCTTGGCCTTCTGCTTCTCGCGCACCTGGAGCAGGTACTCGCTCTCCCGCGGCCGGTTGCGGCCGTGCTCGCCCGGCGGGTAGGGCCGGATCTCGATCGGGCACTTGGGCGAGTCGCACTTGGCGCCCTTGAGGAACAGCTTGGTCTTCTCGCGGCGGCACCGCTTGCAGTCCGGACCGGTGTATCGAGCCATCTGTTTCGCTTACTCCTCAGACCCGGCGCCGCTTCGGCGGCCGGCAGCCATTGTGCGGAACCGGGGTGACGTCCTGGATCGAGCCCACCTCGAGGCCGGTCGCCTGCAGCGACCTGATGGCGGTCTCGCGGCCGGAGCCGGGGCCCCTGACGAAGACGTCGACCTTGCGCATGCCGTGCTCCATCGCCCGGCGGGCGGCGGCCTCGGCGGCCATCTGCGCGGCGAACGGGGTGGACTTGCGGGAGCCCTTGAAGCCGACCTGGCCCGACGACGCCCAGGAGATGACGCTCCCGGCCGGGTCGGTGATCGACACGATGGTGTTGTTGAACGTGCTCTTGATGTGCGCGTGCCCGTGGGCGATGTTCTTGCGTTCCTTGCGGCGCACCTTCTTGGCGCCGGTACGGCTCTTAGGAGGCATCCTGCTCGTCAACTCCGGAGGTGATCGGTCCGCTGGGATTCCGTCCGCCCGGCCGGGGCCGGGCAGCGAGGGACTACTTCTTGCCGGCCTTCTTCCGGCCGGCCACGGTCTTCTTCTTGCCCTTGCGGGTGCGCGCGTTGGTCTGGGTGCGCTGACCGTGCACGGGCAGCCCGCGGCGGTGCCGGATGCCCTGGTAGCAGCCGATCTCGACCTTGCGCCTGATGTCGGCCTGCACCTCGCGGCGCAGGTCGCCCTCGACCCGGTAGCTGGCCTCGATCCAGTCCCTGAGGCGGACCAGCTCGTCGTCGCCGAGCTGGTGGACCCGGGCGTCGCCGCTGACGCCGGTCGCGGCGAGCGTCTCGAGCGCGCGGGTGCGGCCGATGCCGTAGATGTAGGTGAGCGCGACCTCAAGCCGCTTCTCGTTCGGTAGGTCGACGCCGACAAGACGTGCCATCGCGGGCAGCTCTCCTTCTCGCTGGGAGGTCCTGCGCGCCGCCTCCAGGTCCCTGCCCGGACCCGGCCCCGGCCTCCTCCGGGGGTATCCGCCGCCAGCGATGACCGGCGGCGGATCTGCGGTACGTGTCTAGCTGTTCTTAGTTCTTACTGCGCTGTTGTGCTGGTGCTGGACTGGACTGCTGTGCTGGACTGCTGGGCGCTCAGCCCTGCCGCTGCTTGTGCCGCGGGTCAGAGCAGATGACCATGACCCGGCCATGCCTGCGAATGACCCGGCACTTGCTGCAGATCTTCTTCACACTCGGCTTGACCTTCATTGATGGTCTCCTCAGGGCTCGGGCCGCTGCGCGGCCCGTGCACCGCCTGCTCGTTACTTGTACCGGTAGACGATCCGCCCGCGAGACAGGTCGTAAGGGCTCAGCTCCACGACGACCCGGTCGTCGGGCAGGATGCGGATGTAGTGCATCCGCATTTTCCCGCTGATGTGGGCCAGGACCTTGTGCCCGTTGTCCAGCTCCACCCGGAAGAAGGCATTCGGCAGCGATTCCACTACCGTGCCCTCGATCTCAATGGCGCCGTCTTTCTTGGGCATATCCTCCGCGCTTCACTGCTGTCGGCCAGCCTGCCGGTCATGTCGTGCTAGCTGGTGCTGGTGGTTATTACTAGCGGCAATCCGCCGTGGGCCGGCAGTTCTGGCCGTGCCACAGCAGCTCACCTGGGTTCAACGGTGGCTTCCCCCGCGGATCCGGGCTAGTGCTTGCGCACGCCCTCCGGACCGGGGCGGCCCGCTGGAATGCTGCCGATCGCGCCGCTGGGGTACGCCCGGCTACGGCAGCATACGGGCCGCAGACGAGTGTACTTCACCGGCGCACGCAACGCGAACCGGAGTTTTCCGGCTCGTCAACTGTCGCGGAAACAACCGGGCGGTACCCGGTATTCCCGGCGGGTCAGCTCGGCGGGGCGCCGGGCTGGTCGTGATCACCAGGCAGCTGACCGCGCCGCGGCCCGGGGCCATGGTCGTGGCCGTGATGTGAGGAGCCGGTTACCCACCGGCCGAGGAGCACCGCGCCCCAGGGCCCGGCCGGCCAGGCAAACCACGGGGCTCCGAATCCGCTGAGGGCCCAGATCACCACGAGCACGATGGTGATGCTCAGCCAGGAGCCCCAGGCGGCCCGCCAGCCGGGCGAGAACCGGCCGTGCTGCGCCACCTGGTCGCCGGGCGGCGCCGGGAACGGGCCGCCGTGCGGCCGCCGGCGCGACAGCCCCGCGTCGGGCAGCCGGTACAGGTCGATGGCCGGCAGGTCGGACATCAGCTGGTCAAGGTCGCCGAGGGTCTTGGCCGCGTACACCTTGTCCAGCCGCTCGTTGAACTCCTCGGGGTCCAGCCGCCCGGCCGCGTGATGCTCGCGCAGCAGGGCGGCAGTACGGTCCCGGTCGTCGTCGGACGCCCGGATCCTGGGATCTGCCGCCATCGGGCTCCTCCTCACGCCTGCCGGGGCAGGCTGGCCGCTCGCGCCCGGCAGGCAGCCGGGCGAAGCCCTCGACTCCGCCATCTTCTGCGGTCAGCACCAGCGGGCCGTCGGCGGTGATGGCCACCGTGTGCTCGAAGTGGGCGGCCAGGCTCGCGTCGGCGGTGACGACCGTCCACTCGTCGGCCAGCACCCGGGTCTCCGGGCTGCCCAGCACCAGCATGGGCTCGATGGCCAGGGCCATGCCCTCGGTCAGCCGCGGCCCCCGTCCGGGGGGGCCGCAGTTCGGCACCGGCGGATCCATGTGCATCTGGGTACCGATGCCATGCCCGGTGTAGTCGGCCACGATCCCGTACCGGCCACTGGCCTGCGCACTGGCCTGCACCGCCGCAGAGATATCGGTGAGCCGGCCGCCGGCCGCCGCGGCCGCCAGGCCCTGCCACAGGGCCTGCTCGCAGGCTGTCAGCAGCGCGTCCGCGGCCGGGGTGACCTCCCCGACCCCGACGGTGACCGCGGCATCACCGTGCCAGCCGTCCACGATCGCGCCGCAGTCGATGGACAGCACATCCCCGGCCCGCAGCAGCACGTCGGAGCGGGGGATGCCGTGCACGATCTGGTCGTTGACCGAGGTGCATATGGTGGCCGGGAAGCCGTGATAGCCCAGGAACGACGGCTGTGCGCCGGCCGCGCGGATCTCCCGCTCGGCGACGGCGTCCAGCTCGGCGGTGCTGATCCGGGCCGGGCCGCGGCCGCCGCGGCCCGCAGGGCCCGGGCCACCACCAGCCCGGCTTCGCGCATGCGTGCGATCTGGCTGGCCGTCTTGACCTGGATCGGCGGCTCCGACCGCACTTTCATCCCGGGCCTCCCCGTGCGCATCGCGGCTGTGCCCGCGCGGCTTCACTTCCACCGTACCTGCCCAAACGGGCTTGCTCAGCCCGCGCCCGGCTGAGCTTCCCGCCCGGCGGGCGGCAGCCGGTCAGCGGATGAAGCGGCGCAGCGCAGACAGCGCGCGGTCGGTGATCTCGTCGACCGGGCCGGTGGCGTCGATGCCCAGCAGGGTGCCCTCGTCGGCGTAGTACGAGATCAGCGGCGCGGTCTGCTGCTGGTAAACGTCCAGCCGGTGCCGGATGGTCTCCTCCCGGTCGTCGTCGCGCTGGAAAAGCTCGCCGCCGCATTCGTCGCAGATCTCCGGCCGGGAGGGCGGGTCGAACAGCACGTGCCAGATGTGCCCGCACCGGCGGCAGGTGCGCCGTCCGGACAGCCGCCGGACCACCTCGTCGTCGTCGACCACCAGCTCCAGCACGATGTCCAGCCGGGTGTCCCAGTCAGCCAGCATCTTCTTGAGCGTCTCGGCCTGCGGCACGTTGCGCGGGAACCCGTCGAGCAGGAAGCCCGCGTGCGCGTCGTCTTCCTGCAGCCGGCTGTTGACCATGGCGATGGTGACCTCGTCGGGCACCAGGTCACCGCGGTCCATGAACGCCTTGGCCTGCTTGCCCAGGTCCGTGCCCGAACTGACGTTGGACCGGAAGATGTCACCTGTCGAGATCTTCGGGATCGTCAGGTGGGAGGCGATGAACTGGGCCTGTGTCCCCTTGCCCGCACCGGGGGGCCCGACGAGGACGACGCGCACTACCTCAGGAAACCCTCGTAGTTGCGCTGCTGCAGCTGGCTCTCGATCTGCTTCACCGTATCCAGTCCCACTCCTACCGCGATCATGATGCTGGTTCCGCCGAGCGGGAACTGCGACGTGGCGCCGACCAGCCCGATCGCGATCATGGGGATCAGGGCGACGATTCCCAGGTACAGCGAGCCGGGGGCGGTCAGCCTGCTGAGCACGTAGCTCAGGTAACCGGCCGTCGGCGCGCCGGGCCTGATGCCGGGGATGAAGCCCCCGTACTTCTTCATGTTGTCGGCCACCTCGGTCGGGTTGAAGGTGATCGACACGTAGAAGTAGGTGAAGAAGATGATCAGCACGAAGAACGTGAGCATGTAGTACGGGTCGTCCTGCACGGCCAGGTGCGTCTGGATCCACTGCGACCAGGCGCTGGGGGGCGTGGACTTGCCGAACAGCTGCGTGGCCAGCTACGGGATGTACAGCAGCGACGAGGCGAAGATCACTGGGATTACGCCGGCCTGGTTGACCTTCAGCGGGATGTAGGTGGAGGTACCGCCGTACATCTTGCGGCCCACCATCCGCTTGGCGTACTGCACCGGGATCCGGCGCTGGGCCTGCTCCATGAACGCCACGAACGCGATGACCGCGACCCCGACCAGCAGCACGAGCCCGAAGACGAAGGCGTTCTTGGTGATGTAGATCTGCTCCATCTCGCCGGGAATGACCGCGATGACCTGGGTGAAGATCATCAGCGACATGCCGTTGCCGACGCCGCGGTCGGTGATCAGCTCGCCCAGCCACATGATCACCGCGGTGCCTGCGGTCATGCAGATGACCATGGTGCCGATCGTGAACACCGAGGGATTGGGGATCAGCGGCCGGCTGCAGTTGCCGAGCAGCGTGCCATTGCGGGCCAGCGCCACGATCCCGGTGGACTGCAGGATGGCCAGGCCCACCGTGAGGTACCGGGTGTACTGGGTGATCTTCGCCTGGCCGGACTGGCCCTCCTGGCGCAGCGTCTCCAGCCGCGGGATCACCACGGCGAGCAGCTGCAAGATGATGCTCGCCGTGATGTAGGGCATGATGCCGAGCGCGAACACGGTCAGCTTCAGCAGCGCCCCGCCGCTGAACAGGTTGACTAGCTGCAGCACGCTGCCGCCGCTAGTGGTCGCCAGGTGCTCGCAGTAGGTGACGTTCTTCTCCGAGATACCAGGCGTCGGCAGCGTCGAGCCGAGCCGGAACACGGCGATGATGAAAAGCGTAAACAGCAGCTTCTTGCGCAGGTCGGGCGTTCGGAACGCCCGGATGAACGCGGTCAGCATGCGCCGTCCTCGGATTGTCGGGTCACCGTCATCTGCCACGTGGCGTCACGGGCGAGGCCCAGCCGACCGCAGGCGCACGACGCGCTCACGCAGTCTAACCTGCCGCGGCGGGTCGGCGTGCCGACCGCCGCGGCAGCTCCTGGAGCCAGCCAGGCCGCCATGTCACAGCTCGGTGGCGGTACCGCCGGCGGCCGTGATCTTCTCCTTCGCCGCGGCGGAGAACGCGTGCGCGCTCACCCGCAGTGCCGCGCTGAGGTCGCCCTGCCCCAGCACCTTGACCAGCTCGCCGGGCCGCACCGCGCCCCTGGCCACCAGGTCGTCCGGCGTCACGTCCCCGCCGTCGGGGTACAGTGCGGCCAGCCGGCCGGTGTTGACGACCTGGTAGGTCGTCTTGAACCGCAGGTTGGAGAAGCCCTTGAGCTTGGGCAGCCGCCGGTGCAGCGGCATCTGGCCGCCCTCGAACGCGGCCGGCACCTGGGTGCGCGCCTTACTGCCCTTGGTGCCGCGGCCGGCCGACTTGCCCTTGGACGCCTCGCCGCGGCCGACCCGGGTGCGGGCCGTGCGCGCGCCGGGGGCGGGGCGCAGGTGATGAATCTTCAGGCCGGCGCGGCCGCCTGGAGTGCTGTCCGCGCTGGTACGTTTCGTGTCTGCCATCTCAGTCGACCTCCTCCACGGCGACCAGGTGGCGTACCACCTGGATCATGCCGCGGATCTCGGGGCGGTCCGCCTTGACCACCGTGTCGCCGATCCGGTGCAGTCCGAGGGACCGCAGGCTGTCGCGCTGCGGCCGGGTGCCGCCGATCTTCGACTTGGTCTGGGTGACCTTGAGCTGTGCCATGTCCTGCTCCGCTCAGCTGTTTCCTTGCGCCGGGGCGCTGGCCGCCGCCGCGCGGGCCCGCAGCATCGCTGCCGGGGCGACGTGCTCGATCGGAAGCCCGCGCCGGGCCGCGATCTCCTCGGGCCGGGAGAGGCTCTTGAGCGCCGCGACGGTGGCGTGCACGACGTTGATCGGGTTGGACGAGCCGAGCGAGCGGGACAGCACGTCGTGGATCCCCGCGCACTCCAGCACGGCGCGCACCGGGCCGCCGGCGATGACGCCAGTTCCCGGGCTGGCCGGCTTGAGCAGCACCACGCCCGCCGACGCCTCGCCCTGCACGGTATGCGGGATGGTGCCGGCGATCCGCGGCACCTTGAAGAAGTCCTTCTTCGCCGCCTCGACGCCCTTGGCGATCGCCGCGGGCACCTCCTTGGCCTTGCCGTAGCCGACGCCGACCATGCCGTTGCCGTCGCCCACCACTACCAGCGCGGTGAAGCTGAACCGGCGGCCGCCCTGGACGACCTTGGCCACCCGGTTGATCGTGACGACGCGCTCGGTGTAGGCGGTGCCCTTATCGGCGCCGCCGCCGCGGCGATCGTCGCGGCGGTCACGCCGCTCGCCACCGCCTCCGGTGCCGCGCCGCGGTGCTGGTGCCATCAGACTTTCCTTCTCTCGTTGATACTCGTCGTCACAGGGCCAGGCCGGCTTCGCGGGCGCCGTCGGCGAGGGCGGCGATCCGGCCATGGTAGGCATAGCCACCGCGGTCGAACACCACCGCGCTGATGCCGGCCTGCGCCGCGCGCTCGGCGAGCAGTGCGCCAGCCCGACGGGCCTTCGCCGTCTTGTCACCGTCAGCGGTGCGGATCGAGCTGTCCAGCGTCGAGGCCGCGGCCAGCGTGCTGCCGGAGACGTCGTCGACCAGCTGCGCGAACGTGTTCTTGGCCGAGCGGTTGACCACCAGCCGCGGCCGGGCCGCGCTGCCGGCGACCCGCTTGCGGACCCGCAGGTGGCGCCGCTCGCGCGCGAACGTGCGCGCAGCGGTGCGGCCGGTGACGTGGCCATGCCCCCTGGTCTTGATGCTAGGCATCGGTTACCTCCCCGCCTTTCCGGCCTTGCGGCGGATCTGCTCGCCCTGGTACCGCACGCCCTTGCCCTTATACGGGTCCGGCTTGCGGAGCTTGCGTATGTTGGCGGCCACCTCGCCCACCTGCTGCTTGTCGATGCCCTCGACGACGAACCTGGTCGGTGACTCGACCCGGAACGTGATTCCGTCGGGGGCGCGGACCGGCACCGGGTGGCTGAAGCCGAGTGCGAACTCCAGGTCCTGGCCGCGGGCCTGGACCCGGTAGCCGACGCCCACGATCTCCAGCGTCTTGCGGAAGCCATCGGTGACGCCGGTCACCATGTTGGCGATCAGCGACCGGGACAGGCCGTGCAGCGCGCGGATCTCGCCCTCGTCGCTCGGCCGGGTCACGGTGATGGTGCCGTCAGCCTGCGAGACCTCGATGGGCGGCGAGACCAGCAGGCTCAGCGTGCCCTTCGGGCCCTTCACCGTCACCTGGCGGCCGTCGATCGTGACGTCGACGCCGCTCGGGACGGCGACGGGCATGCGTCCGATTCGTGACATCGCGGGCTCCCTACCAGACGTAGGCGAGGACTTCCCCGCCTACGCCCTTCTTCTTCGCCTGCTTGTCGGTCATCAGGCCGGCTGACGTCGAGATGATCGCGACGCCGAGGCCCCCGAGCACCCGCGGCAGGTTGTCCTTGCGCGCGTACACCCGCAGGCCGGGCTTGGAGACCCGCTTGAGGCCGGCGATCGATCGCTCCCGGCTCGGGCCGTACTTCAGCGCGACGGTGAGGCTCTTGCCCACCTCCGCGTCCTCGATGCGCCAGCCGGCGATGTAGCCCTCCTGCTGGAGGATCTCGGCGATGTTCACCTTGATCTTGGAATGCGGCATGGTCACCGCGTCGTGGTACGCAGAGTTGGCGTTGCGCAGCCGGGTCAGCATGTCTGCGACCGGGTCGGTCATGGTCATGGCCTGGTGGCCCTCCTCGCCGCGGTTTCCCGTCGCGGGACCTGCGGCGCGGTCGGTGGGCGCGGTCGCGCCCAGGTGGATGTGGCTGGTTTCCAGCTTGGCCCGTGATTACCAGCCTGGCCCGTGGTTACCAGCTGGATTTCGTGATGCCGGGCAGCTCACCGCGGTGCGCCATGGCCCGGAAGCAGATACGGCACAGGCCGAATCGCTTGTAGACGGCACGTGGCCGCCCGCACCGGGAGCACCTGGTGTACGCGCGCACCTTGTACTTGGGCGTGCGCTTCGCCTTGGCGATCAGGCTCTTCTTCGCCACTACTCAGTTCTCCTTGAACGGGAAGCCCAGCCGCCGCAGCAGCGAGCGTCCCTCGGCGTCGTTGGTCGCGGTCGTGACGACTGTCACGTCCATCCCGCGCGGCCGGTCCACCTGATCGGGATTGATCTCGTGGAACATCAGCTGCTCGGTCAGGCCGAAGGTGTAGTTCCCGCGGCCGTCGAACTGCCGGTCGGACAGCCCGCGGAAGTCCCGGATGCGGGGCAGCGCGGTCGACAGCAACCGGTCGAGGAACTCCCACATCCGGTCGCCGCGCAGCGTCACGTGCGCGCCGATCGGCATGCCCTCGCGCAGCTTGAACTGCGCGATCGACTTGCGCGCCCGGGCCACCGCGGGCTTTTGCCCGCTGATGATGGCCAGGTCGCGCACCGCGCCGTCGATGAGCTTGGCATCGCGGGCCGCCTCGCCCACCCCCATGTTGACCACGATCTTGGTCAGCCCGGGCACCTGCATCACGTTCGGATGGCGGAACTCCTCCCGCAGCGCGGGCGCGATCTCGGACTGGTACCGCTCCTTCAGCCGCGGCCGGGGCCGGGCTGCGGCCCCATCCGCCGCGGCCCCGTTCGCTGCCACGCTGCCGGGCTGCTTGGTCTGGGTGGCAGCCATCAGGTGTCCTTACCGCCCGGGCGGGTAACCCGGACCTTCTCGTTGTCCTCGGTGCGCCGGTAGCCGGCCCGGGCGGCCTTCTTGGTCTCCGGGTCGATCAGCGCCACGTTGCTCACATGGATCAGCGCTTCCTGGTGGACGATGCCGCCTTCCTTGGCGCCGCGACGGCCCTGGTAGTCCACCTTGGTGTTCTTCTTAATCATGTTGACGCCCTCGATGAGCACCTTCTGGCGCTCCGGGAACGCGGCGATCACGGTGCCCTCGCGGCCGTTGTCCTTGCCGGCGATGACGACGACGCGGTCGCCCTTCTTGATCTTCATACTGGGGGCCTTGCGGGTCTGGGCCTTCTTGGCCGCAGCGGTCTTGCGGGCCATCACAGCACCTCCGGAGCCAGCGAGATGATTCGCATGAACCGCTTCTCCCGCAGCTCCCGGCCGACCGGCCCGAAGATGCGGGTGCCGCGCGGATCCCCGCCGTCCCGGATCAGGACGGCGGCGTTCTCGTCAAAGCGGATGTAGGAGCCGTCACCGCGGCGGCGCTCCTTGCGCGTGCGGACGACGACGGCCTTGACCACGTCGCCCTTCTTCACCCCGGCGCCGGGCAGGGCGTCCTTGACGGTGGCCACGATGACGTCACCGATGCCCGCGTATCGCCGGCCCGAGCCGCCGAGAACCCGGATGCACAAGATCTCCTTGGCTCCGGTGTTGTCGGCGACCTTGAGCCGCGACTCCTGCTGGATCACGTCAACTCCTGCTGCTAGCGCTCCGGCCTCGGTGCGAGGCCGGGCGGGTCCTGGCGGGCCCGGGCGGGAAGCCTCCCGCCGGTGCCCTGGTTACTTGGCCTTCTCCAAGATCTGCGCGACTCGCCAGCGCTTGGTCGCCGACAGCGGCCGGGTCTCCATCAGCAGGACCCGGTCGCCGACGCCGCAGGCGTTCTCGCCGTCGTGAGCCTTGTATTTCTTCGTCCGGCGGATGACCTTGCCGTACTTGGGGTGCTTGACCCGGTCCTCCACCACGACGACCACGGTCTTGTCCATCTTGTCGCTGACGACCAGCCCCTCGCGTACCTTGCGGTAGCCGCGCGAGATGGTCGCGTTCTGCTCGTCACTCATCTTCATCCGCCTCCTGCGCCACGGTCACGATGCCGAGCTCGCGCTCCCGCTTCACCGTGTAGATGCGCGCGATTTCCTTCCGGACCGCCCGCAGGCGCCCGTGGCTCTCCAGCTGGCCGGTGGCCGCCTGGAAGCGCAGGTTGAACAGCTCGATCTTCGCCTCGGCGAGCTTGCCGTCGAGTTCCTCCTCGGTCGAGGTCCGCAGGTCAGCGGCCGCCAGTCCCTTGGCCATCACGCGTCACCGACCTCTCGCTTCACGAACTTTGCCCTCTCATGAGCAGAGCATCGGGAGCTTGTGCGTGACCACATCACGCGTCACCGACCTCTCGCTTCACGAACTTGCACTTCATGGGGAGCTTGTGCATCGCGCGGCGCAGTGCTTCGCGGGCCACCGGCTCCGACACGCCGGACAGCTCGAACATCACCCGGCCGGGCTTGACGTTGGCCACCCACCATTCGGGAGCGCCCTTGCCCGAGCCCATCCGGGTCTCGGCCGGCTTCTTGGTCAGCGGCCGGTCCGGGTAGATGGTGATCCAGACCTTCCCGCCGCGGCGGATGTGCCGGGTCATCGCGATACGGGCGGCCTCGATCTGCCGGTTGGTGACGTAGGAGTGCTCGACGGCCTGGATGCCGAACTCGCCGAACGTCACCCTGGTGCCGCCCTTGGCCGCACCGTGGCGGTCCGGGCGGTGCTGCTTGCGGTGCTTAACCCGCCGGGGGGTCAGCATGGCTCAGCTCTCCTCTCCAGGCCCGGCCGCCACGGCCGGGGGAGCCTGGTCCTGGTTGTCAGCCTGCGGCGCCTCCGCGCCGCCGGCGGCCGGCCGGTCGGTGCCGTCGGCGCCCGGCCGGCGGCGCCGCTGCGGCGGCCGGTCGCGGTCGCGGCCTGGCCGCTGGCCGGCCCGCAGCGCCGCCGCGGCCGCCTCGCGCTCGGCCCGGGTCTGAGCCGCCTCGCCGCGGTAGATCCACACCTTCACGCCGATCCGGCCGAAGGTGGTGCGGGCCTCGTAGAAGCCGTAGTCAATGTCGGCGCGCAGCGTGTGCAGCGGCACCCGGCCCTCGCGGTAGAACTCCGACCGGGACATCTCGGCGCCCCCGAGCCGTCCGGCGCACTGTACCCGGATGCCCTTGGCGCCGCCCTTCATCGCGCTCTGCATGGCCTTGCGCATGGCGCGGCGGAACGAGACCCGGCTGGACAGCTGCTCGGCCACGCCCTGCGCGACCAGCTGGGCGTCGATCTCAGGGTTCTTGACCTCGAGGATGTTCAGCTGGATCTGCTTGCCGGTGAGCTTCTCCAGGTCGCCGCGGATCCGGTCGGCCTCGGCGCCGCGGCGGCCGATGACGATGCCCGGCCGGGCGGTGTGAATGTCCACCCGCACCCGGTCCCTGGTCCGCTCGATCTCGACCTTGGAGATGCCGGCCCGCTCCATGCCGCGCTGCAGCATGCGGCGGATCGCGACGTCCTCGGCGACGTAATCCTTGTAGAGCTTGTCGGCATACCACCGGCTCTTGAAGTCGGTGGTGATGCCCAGCCGGAACCCGTGCGGGTTCACTTTCTGGCCCACTATCGGGTCCTCTCCCTGCTGTTTGCTGCACGGCCTCTCGATGCGCCTCGTGCCGTACCGCCGGACGGGGCCGCGCCCTCGTCCGAGACGATGACCGTGATGTGGCTGGTGCGCTTGTTGATCCGGTAGCCCCGGCCCTGCGCGCGCGGCCGGAAGCGCTTGAGCGTCGGCCCCTCGTCCACCCAGGCGGCCCGCACCACGAGCGAGCCGGCGTCTACCTGGCGGGCGTGCGCGGCGTTGGCAATGGCGCTGGCCAGCACCTTGCCGACCGGCTCGCTCGCCGACTGCGGCGCGAAGGACAGCGCCGCCTGCGCCTGGTCAGCAGGCATCCCGCGGATCAGGTCCACCACCCGGCGGGCCTTGCGCGGCGTGACGCGCACGTACCGCGCCTTCGCTCTGGCTTCCATTGCTACTGCCTTTCAGCTCCTGCTCGTAGACCCTGCCCGGGGGTTCCGGGGGCTGCCCCCCGGGCTAGCAGAGCCATCTGCTCTCTCTCGCTCTCTGTTACCGGCGGCTGCGCCGGTCGTCCCTGACGTGACTGCGGAAAGTCCGGGTAGGCGCGAACTCGCCGAGCTTGTGCCCGACCATCGACTCGGTGATGAAGACCGGCACGTGCCTGCGGCCGTCGTGCACGGCGATCGTGTGGCCCAGCATCGCGGGAACGATCATGGAGCGGCGCGACCACGTCTTGATCACGTTCTTGGAGCCCTTATCGTTCTGGAGGTCCACCTTCTTGATCAGGTGGTCGTCCACGAACGGGCCCTTCTTAAGGCTACGAGGCATCTGCAGGTGCTCCTACCGCTTCTTCTTGCCGCGCCGGCGGCTGATCAATTTGTCACTGGGCTTGTTGGCCTGGCGGGTGCGGCCCTCGGGCACGCCCCACGGGCTGACCGGGTGCCGGCCGCCGGAGGTCTTGCCCTCGCCGCCGCCGAGCGGGTGGTCGACCGGGTTCATGGCCACGCCGCGGACGGTGGGCCTGCGGCCCTTCCACCGGCTGCGGCCCGCCTTGCCGAGCTTGATGTTGCCCTGCTCGGAGTTGCCGACCTCGCCGACGGTGGCCCGGCAGCTGACGTCGACCCGCCGGATCTCGCCTGAGGGCATGCGCAGCTGGGCGTAGCTGCCCTCCTTGGCCAGCAGCTGGACGCCGGACCCGGCCGAGCGGGCGATCTTGGCGCCGCCGCCGGGCCGCATCTCGATCGCGTGCACCACGGTGCCGGTCGGGATGTTGCGCAGCGGAAGGCAGTTGCCGGCCTTGATGTCGGCGGCCGGGCCGTTCTCCACCCGGTCCCCCTGGACCAGGCCCTGCGGGGCCAGGATGTAGCGCTTCTCCCCGTCCGCATAGTGCAGCAGCGCGATCCGCGAGGTGCGGTTCGGGTCGTACTCGATGTGCGCGACCCGGGCCGGCACCCCGTCCTTATCGTGGCGGCGGAAGTCGATCACCCGGTAGGCGCGCTTGTGGCCGCCGCCCTGGTGCCGGGTGGTGATGCGACCGTGCACGTTCCTGCCGCCGTGGCCGTGCAGCGGGCGCACCAGCGACTTCTCCGGCTCACCGCGGGTTACCTCGGCGAAGTCGGAGCCGCTCGCGCCCCGCCTGCCCGGGGTCGTCGGCTTGTACTTACGGATGGCCATGTGTGCTCAAGCTCCTAGGAACAAGTGGGCGCCGACTAGCTGACCGGGCCGCCGAAGACGTCGATCCGGTCACCCGGAGCGAGGCTGACGATGGCGCGCTTGGTGTCCGGCCGCTTGCCCCAGCCGAACCGGGTCCGGCGCCGCTTGCCGGGCCGGTTCACAGTGTTGACGCCGGTGACCTTGACATTGAAAACCGCCTCGACGGCCTGCCGGATCTGCGTCTTGTTCGAGCCGGGGGCGACGATGAAGGTGTACTTGCCGTCGTCGACCAGCCGGTAGCTCTTTTCCGAGATCACCGGCCGCAGCAGGACGTCGCGGGGATTGGGGATCTTGTTCACTGCTGCTCCTCCTCCGATCCCGGCTGAGCGCCCGGCAGGGCTCCCGCGCCGCCCGCTCGGGTCCCGGGCAGCGCCCGGGCCACGAAGGCGTCCAGCGCGTCCCTGGTAAAGACGACGTAGTCGCTGGCCAGCACGTCATAGGTGTTCAGCTGGCCGGCGTCGAGCAGGTGCACGCTGGCCGCGTTGCGCAGGCTCTTCCAGGTCAGCGCGTCGGCGGCCTGGACCACGACGAGCACCTGAGCGCCGGCCGCGGCACCGGTCACGCTGGCCAGCGCGGCTACCGCGTCCTTGGTCTTCGGGGCATCACCAGTCAGCAGCTGGTCGACCACCAGCACCCGGCCGTGCCTGGCCCGGTCGGACAGCGCGCCGCGCAGCGCGGCCGCCTTCATCTTCTTGGGCGTCCGCTGCTCGTAGGACCGTGGCTGCGGGCCGTGCACGGTACCGCCGCCGGCGAACTGCGGGGCGCGGATGGAGCCCTGCCGGGCCCGCCCGGTGCCCTTCTGCCGGTAGGGCTTCCTGCCGCCGCCGCGCACGTTCCCGCGGGTCCTGGTGGCATGAGTTCCCTGCCGGGCCGCCGCCTCCTGGGCCACCACGACCTGGTGGATCAGCGGGATGTTGACCTTGGCGTCAAAGATCTCGGCGGGCAGCTCGGCATCGGCGGCCGCTGTGCTCACGGCAGCCGTGCCCGCGGTGCTCTTCGTGGCCGGGCTCATCGGGCCTCACTCCCCAAGGCGCGCCCGCTTGCGGCGAGCGGGGTCTTCACGGCGCTTCGGACCAGCACCAGGCCGCCGGCCGGGCCGGGCACCGCGCCCTTGATCAGCAGCAGGCCCTTGTCCGCGTCGACGCGGTGCAGGGTCAGGTTCTGCGCGGTGGTGCGCTCACCGCCCATCCGGCCGGCCATCCGCAGGCCCTTGAACACCCGCCCCGGGTAGGCGCAGCCGCCGATGGAACCGGGCGCGCGGTGCTTGCGCTGGGTGCCGTGCGATGAGGACAGGCCCTTGAAGCCGTGCCGCTTCATCACGCCGGCGAAGCCCTTGCCCTTGCTGGTCGCAGTCACGTCGACGCGCTCGCCCGCGGCGAACGTCTCGGCGGTGACCTCCTGGCCGAGGGTGTAGTCGGTCGCCAGGTCGGTGCGCAGCTCCACCAGGTAGCGCCGCGGGGTGACGTTCGCCTTGGCGAAATGACCCGCCCGCGGCTTGTTCACCTTTCGCGGGTCGATCTCGCCGTAGCCGAGCTGGACGCCCGAGTACCCGTCCGCGTCCGGCGTCCGTACTCCGGTTACGACGCAGGGCCCGGCCGACACCACGGTGACGGGCACGATCTTCCCGTCGTCGGCGAAGACCTGGGTCATGCCGAGCTTGGTGCCCAGCACCCCTTTGATCTGCTTGGTCATTGTCGGTGCGTCCTTCTACAGCTTGATCTCGATGTCGACACCGGCCGGCAGGTCGAGGCGCATCAGTGAGTCGACGGTCTTGGGCGTCGGGTCGATGATGTCGATCAGCCGCTTGTGCGTGCGCATCTCGAAGTGCTCACGCGAGTCCTTGTACTTGTGCGGCGACCGGATCACGCAGTAAACGTTCTTCTCGGTCGGCAGCGGCACCGGCCCGGCTACCTTCGCGCCCGTGCGCGTCACCGTGTCGACGATCTTGCGCGCCGAGCTGTCGATGACCTCGTGATCGTAGGCCTTGAGCCTGATCCGGATCTTCTGTCCCGCCATCGGGGGCCTCGCGTCCTTAGGTGTTGCTGCCGCTGTCTGCTGTCTTGACTGGAGGCCCGGGGGCGCTCCCCCGGGCCTCCGCCCTGCGTGTTACTTGATGACCTTGGTGACCCGGCCGGCGCCGACGGTCCGGCCGCCCTCGCGGATGGCGAACCGCAGGCCCTCTTCCATGGCGATCGGCTGGATCAGGTCCACTTTCATCTCGGTGTTGTCACCCGGCAGCACCATCTCGGTGCCCTCGGGCAGGTGGACGACCCCGGTCACGTCAGTGGTCCGGAAGTAGAACTGCGGCCGGTAGTTGTTGAAGAACGGCGTGTGCCGCCCGCCCTCGTCTTTGCCCAGGATGTAGACCTGCGCGTCGAACTCGACGTGCGGGGTGTTGGTGCCGGGCTTGATGATGACCTGGCCGCGCTCGACGTCCTCGCGCTTGGTGCCGCGCAGCAGCAGCCCGGCGTTGTCACCGGCCATGCCCTCGTCCAGGATCTTGTGGAACATCTCGACGCCGGTGACCGTGGTCCTGGCCGCCTTCTCCTTGATCCCGATGATCTCGATCTCCTCGCCGGTGTGGATCTTGCCACGCTCGATCCGGCCGGTCACCACGGTGCCGCGGCCGGTGATAGAGAACACGTCCTCGACCGGCATCAGGAACGGCTTCTCGATGTCACGGACCGGCTCGGGGATGTTGTCGTCGCACGCCGTCATGAGCTCGAGGACCTTCTCGCCCCACTCGGCGTCGCCGTCCAGCGCCTTCAGCGCCGATACCCGCACCACCGGCACGTCGTCGCCGGGGAACTCGTAGGTGGACAGCAGATCGCGGACCTCAAGCTCGACCAGCTCGAGGATCTCCTCGTCGTCGACCATGTCGGCCTTGTTCAGCGCGACCACGATGTAGGGCACGCCGACCTGGCGGGCCAGCAGCACGTGCTCGCGGGTCTGCGGCATCGGGCCGTCGGTGGCCGCCACCACCAGGATCGCGCCGTCCATCTGCGCAGCACCGGTGATCATGTTCTTGATGTAGTCGGCGTGACCAGGGCAGTCGACGTGCGCGTAGTGCCGCTTCTCGGTCTGGTACTCGACGTGCGAGATCGAGATCGTGATGCCGCGCTCTTTCTCTTCCTTCGCGTTGTCGATCTGGTCGAACGGCGTGAACGGGTTCACGTCCGGGTACTTGTCGTGCAGCACCTTGGTGATCGCCGCGGTCAGGGTGGTCTTCCCGTGGTCGATATGCCCGATGGTGCCGATGTTCACGTGCGGCTTGGTCCGCTCGAACTTGGCCTTCGCCACTGGTCTCTCCTCGTTACATTCGTTCCCCGCGTCGCGGGGCCAGGCGGTCCGGGCGCTGCTCGCGCCCGCTGGCTGGCTGTTTGCTACTACTCGCCTCGTGCCTTGGCGATGATCTCCTTGGCAATGCTGGGCGGCACCTCGGCATACGAATCGAACTGCATGCTGTAATCCGCCCGGCCCTGCGTGCGGCTGCGCAGGTCCCCCACGTAGCCGAACATCTCGGACAGCGGCACGAGAGCCTTGACGGCCCGCACCCCCGACCTTTCCTCCATGGCCTGGATCTGGCCGCGGCGGCTGTTCAGGTCGCCGATGACCTCGCCCATGTACAGCTCCGGGGTCCGCACCTCGACGGCCATGACCGGCTCGAGCAGCACCGGGTCGGCGTATCCCGAGGCCTTCTTGAAGGCCATTGACCCGGCGATCTTGAAGGCCAGCTCGGACGAGTCGACCTCGTGGTAGGCCCCGTCGGTCAGGGTCACCTTCACGTCGACCATCGGGTAGCCGGCCAGCACGCCGAACTCCGCCGCCTCCTGGCAGCCGGTGTCCACCGACGGGATGTACTCCCGCGGCACCCGGCCGCCATGGATCTTGTTCTCGAACTCGTAGCCGCCGCCGTCGCCGCCGGTCGGCTCCAGGTTGATCACGACCTTGGCGTACTGACCCGCGCCGCCGGTCTGCTTCTTGTGCGTGTACTCGATCTTCTCGACCTTCTTGCGCACGGTCTCGCGGTAGGCGACCTGCGGGCGGCCGATGTTGGCCTCGACCTTGAACTCCCGGCGCATCCGGTCGACCAGCACCTCCAGGTGCAGCTCGCCCATCCCGGAGATGATGGTCTGCCCGGTCTCCTCGTCGGTCCTGACCTGGAAGGTGGGGTCCTCATCGGCGAGCCGCTGGATGGCGGTGCCCAGCTTGTCCTGGTCGCCCTTGGTCCTCGGCTCGATCGCGACGTTAATGACCGGGGCCGGGAAGGTCATGGACTCGAGGATTACCGGCTTGGCCTGCTCGCACAGGGTGTCGCCGGTCGTGGTGTCCTTCAGCCCCATCACCGCGACGATCTGCCCGGCGGTCGCCGCCGGGCGCTCCTCGCGCTTGTTGGCGTGCATCTGGTAGATCTTGCCGATCCGCTCCCGGCGGCCCTTGGTGGAGTTCAGCACCTGGCTGCCGGTCTCCAGCGTGCCCGAGTACACCCGGATATAGGTGAGCTTGCCCAGGTGCTGGTCAGACATGATCTTGAAGGCCAGTGCGGCGAACGGCTCGGCCGGGTCGGCGTGCCGCTCGATCACCCGGTCCTCGTGACCCACCTCATGACCCTTGATCGACGGGATGTCGACCGGGCTGGGCAGGTAGTCCACGATCGCGTCCAGCATGGGCTGCACGCCCTTGTTCTTGAACGCGCTGCCGCACATGACCGGGGTGAGGCTGCCGGCGATGGTGGCCCGGCGGATGGCCGCCATCAGCTGCTCGGTGTCCGGCTCGGTCCCGTCCAGGTAGAGCTCCATCATCTCCTCGTCGTTCTCGGAGATGGTCTCTACCAGCCGGTCGCGCCATTCGCGCGCGGCCTCCACGTGGTCGCCGGGGATGGAGACCACGTCGTACTTGTCACCCTTGCCCTCGGACTGCCACAGCAGCGCCCGCATGTGGATCAGGTCGATGACGCCGCGGAAGTCGGACTCGACGCCCCACGGCAGCTGGATCACCAGCGGCGTGGCGCCGAGCCGGTCGGAGATCATCTCGACACAGCGGTGGAACTCGGCACCGACCCGGTCCATCTTGTTGACGAAGCAGATCCGCGGCACGCCGTACCGGTCGGCCTGCCGCCAGACGGTCTCGGACTGCGGCTCTACCCCGGCCACCCCGTCGAACACCGCCACGGCGCCGTCCAGTACCCGCAGCGACCGCTCCACCTCGACGGTGAAGTCGACGTGCCCCGGGGTGTCGATGATGTTGATCGTGTGGTCGCGCCAGCTGGTGGTGGTGGCCGCGGACGTGATCGTGATGCCGCGCTCTTGCTCCTGCTCCATCCAGTCCATCGTGGCGGCGCCCTCGTGGACCTCACCGAGCTTGTAGTTGATGCCGGTGTAGAACAGGACCCGCTCTGTCGTGGTGGTTTTGCCCGCGTCAATATGCGCCATGATCCCGATGTTGCGGACCCTGGCGAGTTCGGTGGCGGTCTGCGTGGCAGCCACTGGTGAGATCCTCGTTCCCTCGTTTCGTTGCGCGGACCGGGCGTTCCTGCACCCGGCCGTTGTGCCTTTGCGTTCCTCGCTACCAGCGGTAGTGCGCGAATGCCTTGTTGGACTCGGCCATCTTGTGCGTGTCCTCGCGGCGCTTGACGCTGTTGCCAAGGCCGTTGCTGGCGTCTAGCAGCTCGTTCATCAGCCGCTCGGTCATGGTCTTCTCCCGGCGCTGGCGCGAGTACGTGATCAGCCAGCGCAGCGCGAGCGTGGTGCTGCGGGACGCGCGCACCTCGACCGGCACCTGGTAGGTGGCGCCGCCGACGCGGCGGCTGCGGACCTCCAGGGTCGGCTTGACGTTGTCCAGGGCGCGCTTGAGCGTCACCACCGGGTCGTTGCCGGTCTTGTCCCTGGCGCCCTCAAGCGCGCCGTACACGATGCGCTCGGCCAGCGACCGCTTGCCGCTGCGCAGCACCTTGTTCACCAGCGCGGTGACCAGCGGCGAGCCGTACACCGGATCGGTGACGAGCGGCCTCTTGGTCGCGGGACCCTTGCGCGGCATGTCAGCTCTTCTCCTTCTTCGCGCCGTAGCGGCTGCGTGCCTGCTTGCGGTTGCGGACGCCCTGGGTATCCAGGGAGCCGCGGATGACCTTGTAGCGCACGCCGGGAAGGTCCCGCACCCGTCCGCCGCGGACCAGCACGATGGAGTGCTCCTGGAGGTTGTGGCCGACCCCCGGGATGTAGGCCGTGACCTCGATGTGGCTGGTGAGCCGGACGCGGGCGACCTTGCGCAGCGCGGAGTTCGGCTTCTTGGGCGTAGTGGTGTAGACGCGCGTGCAGACCCCGCGGCGCTGCGGGCTGCCCTTGAGCGCCGGGGTCTTGTTCTTGGCTACCTTGTCCTGCCGGCCCTTACGGACCAACTGCTGGATCGTGGGCACCGCGTCTCCGTCTTCGTCTCGAACTCATGCTGCTGCCGGAGGCCAAAGTCGTAGCGACCGGCCTGCCAGGCGGATTGGCTTCCATCTGACCTGCGATTTTGGCCCTGCTTCCGACCCCCGTGGTCGGGCGTGTCGCCGTCGTCACGGTGCTCCGTGCCCGTACGGGCCCGGCACATCGAAAGGGGAGGCCTGCGCGCCGATCGGCCGACTGCCGCCGGCCTTACGGCCGCGGGCTGTCCGGCGCCGCGCGCGCGCGTACCCGTCAGCGACGGGCACGGTCACTTAGGTTACAGGGCTGTTGCGTACTGGTCAAAGCGAGTCAGAAATCGTAACCGCTCCGTGGCCATTTTCATTCCCTCGACACGGCCAGAGCCGGGCCGAGGGACGCGGAACGGGGCCGCCGCCGCGGCGGCGGCCCCGTTCCGGTGGCCGGGTCCTACCGGTTGTAGGCGCCGAAGTCGTACTCCTCCAGCGGGATGGCCTCGCCGGGAGTCTGGCCGAAGGCGTACGGCTCGGGCTGGGCGTCGTAGGACGGCTGCGGGTAGACCGCCGACCTGGCGTCCTCCGTCGGCTCGACCCGCAGGCCCCGGTAACGCTGCATGCCGGTGCCGGCCGGGATGAGCTTGCCGATGATGACGTTCTCCTTCAGGCCGACCAGCGAGTCCGAACGGGCGTGAATCGCCGCGTCGGTGAGCACCCGGGTGGTCTCCTGGAAGGAGGCCGCCGACAGCCACGACTCGGTGGCCAGCGACGCCTTGGTGATGCCCATGAGCACCGGGCGGCCCGAGGCGGACGTGCCGCGCGCCTCCACGACCGCGCGGTTGACCTCCTCGAACTTGGGCCGCTCGACCAGCTCGCCGGGCAGCAGATCGGTGTCGCCTGACTCCAGCACGTTCACCCGCTTGAGCATCTGCCGGATGATGATCTCGATGTGCTTGTCGTGGATCGACACGCCCTGCGACCGGTAGACCTCCTGCACCTCGTGCACCAGGTGCAGCTGCACCTCGCGGGAGCCGAGGATGCGCAGTACCTCGTGCGGGTTGATCGCGCCGGCGATCAGCTGCTGGCCGACCGTGACGTGATCGCCGTCGGCGACCAGCAGCCGGGCCCGGATGGAGACCTGGTAGGGCACCTCCTCGGAGCCGTCGTCGGGCACCACCACGATCTTGCGGGCCTTCTCCGGCTCCTCGATCCTGACCGTGCCCTCGACCTCGGTGATCGGCGCCATGCCCTTGGGGATCCTGGCCTCGAACAGCTCCTGGATGCGCGGCAGGCCGTGAGTGATGTCCAGGCCCGCCACACCGCCGGTGTGGAAGGTGCGCATGGTCAGCTGGGTGCCCGGCTCGCCGATGGACTGGGCGGCGATGATGCCGACCGCCTCGCCCACGTCCACCCGCTTGCCGGTGGCCAGCGACCGCCCGTAGCACTTGGCGCAGACGCCGACCTTGGCCTGGCAGACCAGCACGCTGAAGGTGCGCACCGAATCCACGCCCGCCGCGACCATCGCGTCGATCATGGCCTCGGTCATGTCGCTGCCCGCCGTGGCCAGCACGCTGCCGTCGGCGTCCTCGACGTCCTCCGCCAGCGTCCGGCCGGTGCCGGTGTTCTCGATGCTGGGCAGCCGGCGCAGCGTGCCGGACGAGTCCTGCTGCGCGATCCGCATGGCCAGCGAACGGTCGGTGCCGCAGTCCTCCTCGCGGACGATGACGTCCTGCGCGACGTCCACCAGGCGCCGGGTCAGGTACCCCGAGTCGGCGGTGCGCAGCGCGGTGTCGGCCAGGCCCTTGCGCGCACCGTGGGTGGAGATGAAGTACTCGACCACCGACAGGCCCTCGCGGAAGCTGGACTTGATCGGCCGCGGGATGGTCTCGCCCTTGGGGTTGGAGACCAGGCCGCGCATGCCGGCGATCTGCCGGACCTGCATCGGGTTGCCGCGGGCACCGGAGTTGACCATCATCCAGACCGGATTGGTCTCGGGGAACGCCTTCTCCATGTCCTGGGCGACGTCGGCGGTCGCGTGCGTCCAGATCTCGATCAGCTCCTGGCGGCGCTCATCGTCGGTGATCAGGCCGCGCTCGTACTCGCGCTGCACCTTGTCCGCCCGCTTCTCGTAGGCGTCCAGGATCTCGCGCTTGTTCGGCGGCGCGACCACGTCCTCGATCGCGATCGTGACCCCGGCCCGGGTGGCCCAGTGGAAGCCCGCGTCCTTGAGCTTGTCCAGCGCCGCCGCCACCTCAACCTTGGGGTAGGTCTCGGCCAGCTCGTTCACGATCACCGACAGCTGCTTCTTGCCCACCTCGTAGTTCACGAACGGGTAGTCAGCCGGCAGGGTCTCGTTGAACAGGCAGCGGCCGAGCGTGGTGGTCAGCCGGAGCGGCTGGCCTGGCTCCCAGCCCTCGGGCACCTGGTAGCCCGGCCGGCGGTGCCACGTTCGGCAGCCGGATCTCGATCCGGGCCTGCAGGTTCAGGTCACGCCGGTCGTAGGCCATCAGCGCCTCGGACAGGCTGGCGAACGCGCGGCCCTCGCCGGCCCCGCCCGGGGTCTCGCGGGTCAGGCAGTAGATCCCGATGATCATGTCCTGGGTGGGCATGGTCACCGGCTTGCCGTCGGCCGGCTTGAGGATGTTGTTGGTCGACAGCATCAGGATCCGGGCCTCGGCCTGCGCCTCTGCTGACAGCGGCACGTGCACGGCCATCTGGTCGCCGTCGAAGTCGGCGTTGAACGCGGTGCAGACCAGCGGGTGGATCTGGATGGCCTTGCCCTCGACCAGCTGCGGCTCGAAAGCCTGGATGCCGAGGCGGTGCAGCGTCGGCGCGCGGTTGAGCAGCACCGGGTGCTCGGTGATGACCTCCTCCAGCACGTCCCACACCACTGGCCGGGCGCGCTCGACCATCCGCTTGGCGGACTTGATGTTCTGCGCGTGGCTCAGGTCCACCAGCCGCTTCATCACGAACGGCTTGAACAGCTCGACCGCCATCTCCTTGGGCAGGCCGCACTGGTGCAGCTTGAGCTGCGGGCCGACGACGATGACCGAGCGGCCCGAGTAGTCGACCCGCTTACCCAGCAGGTTCTGCCGGAACCGGCCCTGCTTGCCCTTGAGCATGTCGGACAGCGACTTGAGCGGGCGGTTGCCGGGACCGGTGACCGGCCGGCCGCGGCGGCCGTTGTCGAACAGCGAGTCCACGGCCTCCTGCAGCATCCGCTTCTCGTTGTTGACGATGATCTCGGGCGCGCCGAGGTCGAGCAGCCGCTTGAGCCGGTTGTTGCGGTTGATCACCCGCCGGTACAGGTCATTCAGGTCGGAGGTGGCGAACCGGCCGCCGTCCAGCTGGACCATCGGCCGCAGGTCCGGCGGGATCACCGGGATGCAGTCGAGCACCATGCCGAGCGGGCTGTTGGTCGTGTTGAGGAACGCCGACACGACCTTGAGCCGCTTGAGCGCGCGGGCCTTGCGCTGGCCCTTGCCGGTGCGGATGATCTCGCGCAGGTTGGCGGCCTCGCCGTCGAGGTCGAAGCTGCCGACCCGCTCCTGGATGGCCTGGGCGCCCATGCCGCCGCGGAAGTAGCGGCCGAACCGGTCGCGCATCTCCCGGTACAGCAGCTCGTCGCCCTCCAGGTCCTGGACCTTCAGGCCGCGGAAGCGATTCCAGACCTCCTCGATCCGGTCGATCTCGCGCTGCGCGCGGTCGCGGATCTGACGGCACTCGCGGTCCGAGCTCTCCCGCACCTTGCGGCGCGCGTCACCCTTGGCCCCGGCGGCCTCGAGCTCGGCCAGGTCCTTCTCCAGCTTGCCCTGGCGCGCCTCGATGTCAGCGTCGCGGCGCTGCTCCAGCTGGCCCTTCTCGACGGTGATCTTCGCCTCGAGCGAGGGCAGGTCCCGGTCGCGGGCCTCGGCGTCCACATAGGTGATCATGTAGGCGGCGAAGTAGATGACCTTCTCCAGGTCCTTCGGCGCCAGGTCGAGCAGGTAGCCCAGACGGCTCGGCACGCCCTTGAAGTACCAGATGTGAGTGACCGGGGCGGCCAGCTCGATGTGGCCCATCCGCTCGCGCCGCACCTTGGCCCGGGTGACCTCGACGCCGCATCGCTCGCAGATGATGCCCTTGAACCGGACCCGCTTGTACTTGCCGCAGTAGCACTCCCAGTCCCGGGTGGGGCCGAAGATCTTCTCGCAGAACAGGCCGTCCTTCTCCGGCTTGAGCGTGCGGTAGTTGATGGTCTCCGGCTTCTTCACCTCGCCGTGCGACCACATCCTGATGTCGTCGGCGGTGGCAAGGCCAATCCTGAGGTCGTCAAAGAAGTTGACGTCTAGCACGTTTCTTGTCCCCTAATGGTGGATCGGATCAGACCTCTTCGACTCAGACTTCCTCGACGCTGCTCGGCTCGCGCCGGGACAGGTCGATGCCCAGTTCCTCCGCTGCGCGGAAGACGTCCTCGTCGGTGTCGCGCATCTCGATGGCCGCGCCGTCGCTGGAGAGCACCTCCACGTTCAGGCAGAGCGACTGCATCTCCTTGATCAGCACCTTGAAGGACTCCGGGATGCCGGGCTCGGGGATGTTCTCGCCCTTGACGATGGCCTCGTAGACCTTGACCCGGCCGAGGATGTCGTCAGACTTGATGGTCAGCAGCTCCTGCAGCGCGTAGGCGGCCCCGTAGGCTTCCAGCGCCCAGACCTCCATCTCGCCGAACCGCTGGCCGCCGAACTGCGCCTTGCCGCCCAGCGGCTGCTGGGTGATCATCGAGTACGGCCCGGTCGACCGCGCGTGGATCTTGTCGTCGACCAGGTGCAGCAGCTTGAGGATGTAGATGTAGCCGACCGCGATCGGCTCGGTGAACGGCTCGCCGGTCCGGCCGTCGAACAGGTCGGCCTTGCCGCCCGCGCCGACCAGCCGGACCCCGTCCCGATTCGGCAGCGTGCTGCCGAGCAGGGCGGTGATCTCCTCTTCCTTGGCGCCGTCGAACACCGGCGTGGCCACCGCGGTCCCGGCCTCCGCGGCGTCGGCGCCAATCTGCCGAAGCCGCTTCTTCCAGTCCGCGTCGTCGCCGTCGACCTTCCAGCCCGAGCTGGCGACCCAGCCGAGGTGCGTCTCGAGCACCTGGCCGACGTTCATCCGGCCGGGCACGCCGAGCGGGTTCAGCACGATGTCCACCGGTGTGCCGTCGGCCAGGAACGGCATGTCCTCGATCGGCAGGATCTTGGCGATGACGCCCTTGTTGCCGTGCCGGCCGGCCAGCTTGTCCCCGTCGGTGATCTTGCGCTTGGCCGCAACGTAGACCCGGACCAGCTCGTTCACGCCGGGCGGCAGCTCGTCGCCGTCCTCCCTGGTGAACACGCGGACGCCGATGACCTTGCCGGACTCGCCGTGCGGCACCTTCAGCGAGGTGTCCCTGACCTCCCTGGCCTTCTCGCCGAAGATCGCCCGCAGCAGCCGCTCCTCCGGGGTCAGCTCGGTCTCGCCCTTGGGCGTGACCTTGCCGACCAGGATGTCGCCGGTGATGACCTCGGCGCCGATCCGGATGATGCCGCGGTCGTCCAGGTCGGCCAGCACCTCGTCGGAGACGTTCGGGATGTCCCTGGTGATCTCCTCCGGGCCGAGCTTGGTGTCCCGGGCGTCGACCTCGTGCTCCTCGATGTGGATCGAGGACAGCACGTCGTCCTGGACCAGCCGCTGGGACAGGATGATCGCGTCCTCGTAGTTATGGCCCTCCCACGGCATGAACGCGACCAGCAGGTTGCGGCCGAGCGCCATCTCGCCATGGTCGGTGCACGGGCCGTCCGCGATGACCTGCCCGGCCTCGACCCGCTGGCCCTCGATCGCGACCGGCTTCTGGTTGTAGCAGGTGCCCTGGTTGGACCGGCGGAACTTGGCCACCAGGTACTCCGACCGGGTGCCGTCGTCGTTGGCCACCGTGACGATGTCCGCGCTGACCTGCTCGACCACGCCGGCCTTCTCGGCCACGATCACGTCGCCGGCGTCCACCGCGGCGCGGTACTCCATGCCGGTGCCGACCAGCGGGGCCTCGCTGCGCAGCAGCGGGACCGACTGGCGCTGCATGTTCGAGCCCATCAGCGCGCGGTTGGCGTCGTCGTGCTCGAGGAACGGGATCATCGCGGTGGCGACCGACACCATCTGGCGCGGCGAGACGTCGATATAGTCGACCTCGTCCGGCCGGATGTAGTCGACCTCGCCGCCCTTGCGGCGCACCAGCACGCGCTCGCCGGAGAAGCTGCCGTCCGGCTCGATCGGCTCGTTGGCCTGGGCGATAACGTGCCGGTCTTCCTCGTCGGCAGTCAGGTAGTCGATCTGGTCGGTGACCTTGCCCGCGGTGACCTTGCGGTACGGGGTCTCGACGAAGCCGAACGCGTTGACCCGGCCGTAGGACGACAGCGAGCCGATCAGGCCGATGTTCGGGCCTTCCGGCGTCTCGATCGGGCACATCCGGCCGTAGTGGCTGGGGTGCACGTCGCGGACCTCGAAGCCCGCCCGCTCGCGGGACAGGCCGCCGGGGCCGAGGGCGGACAGCCGGCGCTTATGGGTCAGCCCGGCCAGCGGGTTGGTCTGGTCCATGAACTGCGACAGCTGGCTGGTGCCGAAGAACTCCTTGATGGAGGCCACGACCGGGCGGATGTTGATCAGGGTCTGCGGCGTGATCGCCTCGACGTCCTGAGTGGTCATCCGCTCCCTGACCACGCGCTCCATCCGGGCCAGGCCGAGCCGTACCTGGTTCTGGATCAGCTCGCCGACCGTGCGCAGGCGCCGGTTTCCGAAGTGGTCGATGTCGTCGGTCTCGACCGGCACCAGGCTGGTGCCCGACTTCATCTCCTCCTCGCCGGTGTGCAGCCGGACCAGGTACTCGATGGTGGCGACGATGTCGTCCTCGGTCAGCGTGCCCTGGCTGACCGGCTGGCCCAGGCCCAGCTTCTTGTTGACCTTGTAGCGGCCGACCTTGGCCAGGTCATAGCGCTTGGGATTGAAGTACAGGTTCTCCAGCAGCGCCTGGGCCGACTCGCGGGTCGGCGGCTCGCCCGGCCGCAGCTTGCGGTAGATGTCGAGCAGCGCGTCGTCCTGGCCGGTGGTGTGGTCCTTCTCCAGGGTGGCGCGCATCGACTCGAAGGCGCCGAACCGCTCCAGGATCTTCGCCTCGTCCCAGCCGAGCGCCTTGAGCAGCACGGTGACGCTCTGCTTGCGCTTGCGGTCGATCCGGACGCCGACGGCGTCGCGCTTGTCGATCTCGAACTCGAGCCATGCGCCGCGGGACGGGATGACCTTGCAGCTGTAGATGTCCTTGTCTGAGGTCTTGTCGACCTGGCGGTCGAAGTAGACGCCCGGGGAGCGGACCAGCTGCGAGACCACGACACGCTCGGTGCCGTTGATGATGAACGTGCCCTTGCCGGACATGAGCGGGAAGTCGCCCATGAACACCGTCTGGCTCTTGATCTCGCCGGTCGAGTTGTTGATGAACTCCGCGGTGACGAACATCGGCGCGGAGTAGGTCATGTCCTTCTCCTTGCACTCCTCAGCGGAGTACTTCGGAGGCTCGAACCGGTGATCACGGAACGAGAGCGACATCGTTGCCGTGAAGTCCTCAATCGGGCTGATCTCCTCGAAGATCTCCTCCAGCCCCGACTGCTCGGGGAGATCCGCGTTCCCGGCGCTCTTATCCGCTTCGACACGGGCACGCCAGCGCTCGTTGCCCAGCAGCCAGTCGAACGACTCGGTTTGCAGGGCGAGGAGGCTCGGGACCTCAAGCGGCTCGTTGATGCGGGCGAAGGAAACTCGACGGGGACCAGGGGTTTTAACTGAGGCGCTGCGCGAGGCTGCCAACAGGGGTCCTTCCGGGCTTGTTACGGACGGTAATCGCGCGCATGCAAAATGCCCTCACAACACGCCGCGAGGGTGGAAGGTTGCTGAGGACGTAGTAATGCAGCGCAAATTGACAGTGTAGTCGGGGACACACTGCTCGTCAAGAGTACGTAACTATGATGTTCACGCTGCAGGAAGCATCGCTCTTCTGTCGCCAAACGTCAAGACCGTGGACCTTAGTGTCGGCTACTGATTCTGCGTGACGAACATCACATTTTTACTACGGTTTGCGGGTCGGGCCACCGGGTACAGGTGTGGGCCGCCCTACTCGCCTGGCAGGCTATCTGCGCTGGTCACGACCCTCATGATCGGTCGCGCGGACGGCCCCGGCGGCGGTCGCCCTGCGGCCGCGCGGCGGGTCGCAGGGCCTGTGCCCCAGGTCCCGTCATCGCGGTAACAGGGCCCCATCATCGTGAAAAAACCGCCCGGTGGCAGGACCGGCAGGGCGCGCGGAGCCGCCGCCCGCCCCGGGAGGGCGCCCCGGACGTGCGTCCGCCCGCACCGCGGGAGGCGGCGGCGGGCGGACGAACGGGGCAACGGGCCTGCCCGGGCCGCGGCCTGACCGCGACCGGGCCGGGCGGCCCGGCTGACGCTACTTGACCGTGACGGTGGCGCCGGCGCCTTCCAGCTGGGCCCTGGCCTTGTCCGCGGTCTCCTTGTTCACGTGCTCGAGCAGCGGCTTGGGGGCACCGTCGACCAGGTCCTTGGCCTCCTTCAGGCCCAGGCTGGTGAGCGTGCGCACCTCCTTGATGACCTGGATCTTCTTGTCGCCAGCCGCCTCGAGGATGACGTCGAACTCGTCCTGCTCCTCGGCCTCCTCGGCCGCGGCGCCAGCGCCGGCCGGGGCCGCGGCCGCGACGGCGACCGGCGCGGCCGCCTTGACGTCAAAGGTGTCCTCGAACTGCTTCACGAACTCCGACAGCTCGATCAGCGTCATCTCCTTGAACGCGCCGAGCAGCTCGTCGGTGCTGAGCTTCGCCATGGTGATTATTCCTCCGGGTAGTACGCCTTGCCTGCGGCCTGCAGGCCGCCTGACTGGTCTTGTGGTCTGCCGGGTCGCGCGCCGCCCTGCGCCGCGCGGCCGGTCAGCTCGCCTCGCCGGCCTCGGGCTTGTCCGCCTCCGGCTTGTCCGCTGTCTCCGCCGGCTTGTCCGCTGTCTCCGCGTCCGCAGCCGGGGCCTCATCGGCCGGCTCGGCTGCCGGCGTGTCCGGCGTGGCAGCCGGAGCTGCATCGGCCGGGCCCTCCGCCACGCGCTTGTCCTGCAGCGCGCCGAGCAGCCGGGCCAGCTGGGCCGGCAGCGCGCTGAACGTCGCCGCCGCGTTCGCCATCGACGCCTGGAAGGCGCCAGCCAGCCTGGCCAGCAGCACCTCGTGCGACTCCAGGTCGGCCAGCTTGGTGATCTCGGCCGGGGTCAGCGGGCTGCCGTCAAGCACGCCGCCCTTGATCACCAGGAACGGGTTGGCCCGGGAGAAGTCGCGCAGGCCCTTGGCCGCCTCGACGACGTCGCCCGAGACGAACGCGATCGCGGACGGGCCGGTCAGCTGACCGGTCAGCTCCGCGGTCACCCCGGCCTGGGCCGCGGCGATCTTGGTGAGCGTGTTCTTCACGACTGAGAACGTCGCGTGGTCGCCGAGCGCCCGGCGCAGCTCGCCGAGCTGGGCCACTGACAGGCCCCGATAGTCGGCCAGTACCGCGCCCGTCGAGTTCTGGAACCGCTCGGCCAGCTCGGCGACCGCGGCCTCCTTATCCGCCCTCGCCATGGGCCTCCCTTCTCTGTCACCGGACGGCCCCCGCTGGGCGGGTAAGTCCCCGGGCTCGCGTACGTATCGGCCGTGCCCGCGGCCGCAGGGCCCGGGAAAGACAAGCGCCCCGGGCGCATGCGCACCGGGGCGGACCGCGACCCGCGGCCGGAGGCCTGCGGGCGCACGCACGAGCGTGCACGGTCTAGCTCAGTTCGCCTGCGCGGGCCGCCCGCTCTCGCAGGACCTTCGGCTGCCACGCTCAGGAGCGCGGCACCAACCAACGGTCTTTGGCAGGTGCCCAGATTACCCGCGGCCGGCCCGGACCGCCAAATCCGGGCTGGCCGTGCTGCGGCTGGCGGTCTCTGGTCAGCTCGCGGCGGCGTCCTCGAGCTCGTCGGTCAGGCCGCGGGTCAGGTTGGGGTCGACCGAGATGCCCGGCCCCATCGTGGTGGTGACGGTGGCCTTCCTCACATACCGGCCCTTGGCCGCGGCCGGCTTAAGCCGCACGATCTCATCCAGCGCGGCGGCGTAGTTCTCCACCAGCGCCCGGTCGCTGAATGATGCCTTGCCGATCACGAAGTGCAGGTTGCCGTGCCGGTCCACCCGGAACTCGATCTTGCCGCCCTTGATGTCGGACACGGCCTTGCCGACGTTCATCGTGACCGTGCCGGTCTTGGGATTGGGCATCAGGCCGCGCGGGCCGAGCACCCGGCCCAGACGGCCGACCTTGCCCATCAGGTCGGGGGTGGCGACGACGGCGTCGAAGTCGAGGAAGCCGCCCTGGATCCGCTCGATCAGATCGTCGGTGCCGACGAAGTCGGCGCCCGCCGCGCGGGCTTCCTCGGCCCGCTCCCCGGCGGCGAACACCAGCACCCGGGCCGTCTTGCCGGTGCCGTGCGGCAGGTTGACGGTGCCGCGGACCATCTGGTCGGCCTTGCGTGGGTCAACGCCGAGCCGCAGCGCCACCTCGACGGTCGGGTCGAACTTGGTGGTCGAGGTCTTGCGCGCCAGCGCCACCGCCGCGGCGGGCGTGTACAGCTCGGACGGCTGGATGAGCTCCTCGGCCCTGCGGTAGGCCTTGCTGCGCTTCATATGCTGTCTCCTTCGGTTCGGAGCTCGTGGTCAGCGGGCCAGCGCCTGGCCCTGCCACGGTGTTAGCTGTGCTAGCCCGGGGGGACGCCCCCGGGAAACCCCCCACGGCCCCGTGGCCGTAGCGGGAAGGGCTTCTGTTTTCTCGTTATAGCCCATCCGCTCGGGCCCGGCGGGCCCTCGCGGCTGGCTCCTGGTGGCGGGCGTTAAGTCTCCGTATCCGCCCGGGACCGGCCCTCTCGGCTGGCTCTCCGGCTGCTGCCGTCAGAACATTCTCGGGCCGGTAAACCTTCCGCCTTGGCTCTTGCAGGGCGGCTTAGCCTTCGACGGTGATGCCCATGGAGCGGGCGGTGCCGGCGATGATCTTCTCGGCAGCCTCAATCGTGGTCGCGTTGAGGTCGGGCATCTTGGTCTGCGCGATCTCCCGGACCTGGGCCTTGGTCATCGAGCCGACCTTGGTCTTGTGCGGCTCGCCGCTGCCCTTCTCCACCCCGGCGGCCTTCTTGATCAGCTCAGGCGCCGGCGGGGTCTTGGTGATGAAGGAGAACGACCGGTCCTCGTAGATGGTGATCTCGACCGGGATGACGTTCCCGCGCTGGGACTCGGTCGCGGCGTTGTACTGCTTGACGAAGTCCATGATGTTGACGCCGTGCGGGCCGAGCGCCGTGCCGACCGGCGGGGCCGGCGTGGCTGCCCCGGCATTCAGCTGCACCTTGACCAGCGCAGCGACCCTCTTCTTCCTCGGAGCCATGGTTGCGTCCTCTTCTTTTCTCTGGCGGTGAAGCCGGGTTCTCTGGGGTAATGCCGGGTCAGATCTTGCTGACCTGGTCGAATGAGAGCTCGACCGGCGTCTCGCGGCCGAAGATCGACACGAGCACCTTGAGCTTCTGGGTGTCGGGGTTGATCTCGCTCACCGTTGCCGGGAGCGTCGCGAACGGACCGTCCATAACGGTAACCGACTGGCCGACCTCGAAGTCCACCGCGGCCGCCCGCAGCGTCTCCGCCTTCTTGATGGCCTTCTCCTCCGGCACCGGGGCGAGCAGCGTCGCCACCTCGTCCAGGCTGAGCGGCGACGGCTTGCTGGACAGGCCGACGAATCCGGTCACGCCCGGCGTGTTACGGACAGCCGCCCATGACTCGTCGGTCAGGTCCATCCGGACCAGGATGTAACCGGGCAGCACCTTCTCCTGGACCTGCTGCCGCTTGCCGCTCTTGATCTCGATCACCTCGTGCGTCGGGACCTCGATCTGGAAGATGTAGTCCTCCATGTTCAGCGACTGGGTGCGGCTCTCCAGGTTCGTCCGGACGCGGTTCTCGTAGCCGGCATAGGAGTGCACGACGTACCAGTCGCCGGGCAGCAGGCGCAGCTCGGACTTGAACTCGCTGACCGGATCGGCCTCCGCCTCATCGGCCGTCTCGGCCTGCTCCGCGGGGTCGGCACCGTCCTGATCGCCGGGGTCGGCCGGGATATCGGCAGCCGCCAGGACCTCGGGCCGGCTGCGTCGTCGGCCTGCGCGGCCGCGCCGTCGCCGAGGGCGGTGAGGACGTCCTGCGCCGCGGCATCAGCGGGTGTGCCCGCCGGGCGCGGCCTGGCCGTTGATGACAGGCCCAGCCGCGGGCTGACCGGCTTGCAGTTCGGACTCGGACACAGTAGCTCTTTTCTCTCTTATCTTCCCGGCGCGGCGCGAGCCGGCGACTGCCGCCGGCCTGCTCGCCGTGCGCGGGCTTGCCTGACCATGCGGCCGCGGCAGGCGCATGGCTCATTGATCCAGCCGGCGGCATCCTCAGCCGAAGACGGCAAACACCAGCTTGGTGAACCCGTAGTCCAGGCTGGTCACGATGGCCACCATGACCAGGATGAACACGAGCGCGACCGTCGTGTACGTAACGAGCTCCCGGCGGGTCGGCCAGATGACCTTGCGCAGCTCGGCGACGACCTGACGGAAGAACAGCGCGGGCGTGGTGCGGTCGCGCTGCGGCGGCCGGCCAGGCTTCGCCGGCTTCGCTGCGGCCGAGCCACGTGTCTGAGTTGCCATGTCCTCACCTGAGCGCCGCTGTCCGTCTGCCGGCTGATGCCGCCAGCTGCCCGCTGGTTCGCGGGTCGCACTCGCAGGGCAGGAGGGACTCGAACCCCCAACCGCCGGTTTTGGAGACCGGGACTCTGGCCAATTGAGCTACTGCCCTATCAGGCCCGTGCGGGCATGCACAGACCCTGGTGGACGCCACCAGATGCGGAAGTCTACGTCGCCGGCCGCCCCGGCGTCGAACTACCGGGGTTAACGGCACGGCCCTGGCGCGCCAAAGATGCCACCATAGAGGTCATGAGTTCCGCACCGCAAAGAATCTCCGCCCGGGTAGCCGCCATCACCGAGTCAGCCACGCTGGCCGTGGACGCCAAAGCCAAGGCGCTCAAGGCGGCCGGCCGCCCGGTCATCGGGTTCGGCGCAGGCGAGCCGGACTTCCCGACTCCCGACTACATCGTCGAGGCCGCGGCCCGCGCCTGCGCGCAGCCCCGGTTCCACCACTACACCCCGGCGGCAGGCCTGCCGGAACTGCGCGAGGCCGTGGCGGCCAAGACCGCGCGTGATTCGCAGCTGAACGTGCCCGCCGCCCAGGTGCTGATCACCAACGGCGGCAAGCAGGCCGTCTACGAGGCGTTCGCCTCCCTGCTCGACCCCGGCGACGAGGTGCTGCTGCCGACCCCGTACTGGACCACCTACCCGGAGTCGATCGGGCTGGCCGGCGGCAAGCCGGTGCCGGTGCCGACCGACGAGAAGTCCGGCTACCTGGTCACGGTTGAGCAGCTGGATGAACACTGCACCACCGGCCACCAAGCTGCTGGTGTTCGTCTCGCCGTCCAACCCGACCGGTGCGGTGTACCCGCCAGAGCAGGTCGCCGAGATCGGCCGCTGGGCCGCGGCCAAGGGCATCTGGGTGGTCACCGACGAGATCTACGAGCACCTGGTGTTCGGCGGCGCCGTCTTCGCCTCGATGCCCGTCGCCGCGCCCGAGATCGCCGACCGGTGCGTGGTGCTGAGCGGAGTGGCCAAGACCTACGCCATGACCGGCTGGCGGGTGGGCTGGATGATCGGCCCGGCCGACGTGATCAAGGCCGCAGCCAACCTGCAGTCGCACGCTACTTCCAACGTCTGCAACGTCGCCCAGGCGGCGGCCCTGGCCGCGGTCAGCGGGGACTTGTCCGCGGTGGCACGGATGCGGGCGGCGTTCGACCGGCGCCGGCTGACCATGACCAGAATGCTGAACGAGATCCCCGGGGTGGTGTGCCCGCTGCCCGAGGGCGCCTTCTACTGCTATCCGTCGGTCAAGGGCGTGCTCGGCCGCGAGCTGGCCGGGGCGCGGCCGCAGACCGCCGTGGAACTGGCCGAGCTGCTGCTGGAAGAGGCGGACGTGGCGGTGGTGCCCGGCGAGGCTTTCGGCACGCCCGGCTACTTCCGGCTCTCGTGTGCCCTGGGCGACGCCGACCTGGAGGAAGGCATCACCAGGATCGGTAAGCTGCTCGGCCAGGCACGCTAGCGGCTGCGGTGCCGCCGACCCGGGCGCTCGCCGCACCGCCGCGGGCGCTGGAAGCACCGCCGAGAGCGCTAGAAGCCCTGCCCAAGGCGCATCTGCACCTGCACTTCACCGGCTCGATGCGGCATCCGACCCTGGTCGAGCTGGCGCGCCTGCACGGCGTGCACCTGCCGGAGGCCCTCGTCGCCGACTGGCCGCCGCGGCTGCACGGCACCGACGAGCGCGGCTGGTTCAGGTTCCAGCGGCTGTACGACATCGCCAGGTCGGTGGTCCGCACGCCCGCCGACCTGGGACGGCTGCTGCTGGAAGCGGCGCAGGACGAGCGGGCCGAGGGCTCGGGCTGGCTGGAGCTCCAGGTCGACCCATCCGGCTACGCGCCCCGGTTCGGCGGGCTGACCCCCACGGTGGAGCTAGTGCTGGAGGCCGCGGCCAGGGCGACGGCGGCAACCGGGGTGGGCATCGGCATCATCATCGCGGCCAACCGGACCAAGCACCCGCTGGAAGCCCGCACGCTGGCTCGGCTGGCCGCCCAGTACACCGGCCGGGGCGTGATCGGCTTCGGCCTGTCCAACGACGAGCGGCGGGGTCCGGCGGGCCAGTTCGCCGCGGCGTTCCGGATCGCCGCCGCGGCCGGGCTGATCGGCGTCCCGCACGGCGGCGAGCTGGCGGGACCGGACAGCGTCCGCGTCTGCCTGGATGAGCTGCACGCTACCCGCATCGGGCACGGCGTGGCGGCCGCGAAAGACCCGGATCTAACGCGGCAAATAGCGGCCGCCGGCGTCACGCTCGAAGTGTGCCCGACGTCCAACGTCGCGCTCGGCGTCGCCGCCCGGCCCGCTGATGTGCCGCTGCGGGAACTGCTGGACGCGGGTATCAGCATCGCGCTCGGGGCCGATGACCCGCTGTTGTTCGGCCACCGGCTCATCGCCCAGTACGAGCTGGCGCGGGACGCGCAGGGGCTGTCCGACGCCGGGCTGGCCGAGCTGGCCCGGATGTCGGTCCGCGGCTCTGCGGCCACGCCGGACGTCCGCGCCCGCCTGCTGGATGGCATCGACGCCTGGCTCGCGGCAGATCCGCCCGGGCCCGGCGGCAGTCCGCCACCCCAGCACCGCGGCGCGCTAGCCCGGCCAATCCCGGCGGCGCCTGCGGGCCAGGGCGAGCGGCGCGGAGTTGCGCCGGCTCGGCTACCGGAAACGGCAGGCAGCTGAGCCGCCGGGCAGGACCAGGGCCACGGCCGCCCGCGTGCTGCGGCGTCATCCGGGCATCGCTGCCCGGGCCAGGGCGGCGGCCGGCGCGCACCGTGCTTGTCACACGCCGATCGTCGGCGGCACCGTCGGCGGCGCGGAGTCCCAGACATCCGCGTCTTCGGCGAGCCAGGCCTGACGGTACCTTTCCTGCTCCTCCCGCCGGCCTGCCGCCGAACCCGTCATCGGCATGCCGGTGGCTGCGTCCGAGGTCCCAGCGGGGGCCGCAGCCGCGTCGGCGCCGATCATCCCGGCGCCGCTGCCGGGAGCGCCGAAGGCGCCCGGGCTGCCGGGTATCGCGCCGACCGTCCCCTCGGAGCCGATCATGCCGTCGGCGCCGAAGGCGGCAGGGTCCTCGCCGGCCACGCTGCCGATGCCCTCGCTTTCCAGCCCGCTGGCGAAGCTGCGGCCGGGGGAGCCGGTTCCGCCATCACCGGGCACGCTGGCGCCGGCCGGCCCGATGCCCATGCCGCCGGGACTGACGCCCATGCCGGGCACGACGCCCTCACCGGGCAGGACGCCCGCGCCCGGCACCACGCCGTCACCCGGCACGGTCCCTGCGCCCGGCACCGGGCCCTCGCCGGGCACTCCGGGGAAGGTGGGACTGGTACCGGCGGGCACCGGCTCGGCCAGCCCGGCAGGGGCCATCCCCTCACCCGGAACTGTTCCTTCACCGGGAACGCTGCCCGCCCCGGGAACCGTGCCCTCACCGGGAACCGTGCCCTCACCGGGAACCGTGCCGCCGGGGCTGACGCCGACCGGCCCTGGCACGCTCCCCAGTCCGCCGCTGCCGCCGGGGCCAGACCCGGCGCCGGCGCCTCCCGGGCTGGTGCCCGGCATGCCGGGCACTCCGGGCCCAGATCCACCCGGACCGCCGCCGGCCAGATGGGCCGGGGAGCCCGGTCCCGGAGCAGGGCCGAGTGACCCCGGTCCCGGCCCGCTGCCGGAGCCAGAGCCAGATCCGGCAAGTCCGCCGCCCGTGCCGCCCGTGCCACTGGACAGGCGGCGAGGGCCGCCCAGGCCGCCGCGGCCGCCGCGGCCGCCGCCGAGACTGCCTGCCGGGCCGGGACCGGCCACCGGGACGCCGCCCGCGGTCACGCCCCCCGCCGAACCGGCCCCGCCGCTGGCGCCGGGCCCATTGCTGAGCGAGCCGGGGCTGCCACCCCAGCCACCGCTCGGCAGGTTCTTGCTGACGCTGGGCGGCAAGTTGGCGTTGGCCTGAGTCAGCCGGTTGTTGAGCCGGGCCAGCACGGCCTGGGCCGCGCTGTTCGCCGGGCTGTGCCCGAACAAGCTCTCCACGTCACCGATGAGGCCGTTGCCCGGCGCCTTATAGGCCTTGTAGAACGGCAGGATCACCGTGCCGAGCCAGGTCAGCACTGAGCCGGTCTGCGCGCTGGTCCTGGCCAGGCCGATCGCCGTCTGGTGCAGCCTGGCGAAGCTGCCCGCGGCGGTCTGTGCGGCGGTCCCGCTCCAGTTGCTACTCAGCAGCTGCACATGCTGGGCCAGGCCGTCCGCTATCTGCGCGAGCGTCTTGCTCGCCGCGGTGTACGCGGCGCCAGCCCGGGCAACGGCACCCGGATCCAGGCCGGCGAACAGCGCCTCGATCTGCGCCGCCGAGTAACCGCTGACCGAATCGGGCGCAACCGCCACGACCTTAATGGGATAGCTGTTACCAATTACCGACCCGCCGCCATCACCGGCAAGCATCTGCGTTCCTCTCCGCCGTCTCGGGTCAAGGGCTGGCTCAGGCCGAGCTGAGACCCCCGGGCAGCGTCGTGTCCGAGCCGACGGTACGCGCCGCGGAAGAAGACGCCGACTCCGCGTCAGCGTAGTTAACGACCGTCATGCGCAGGTTCCCGATCACCTGCTGGTAGGCCAGGTTCAAGTCGGCGTGGAACTGCGAGATGCCGTCGTAGGCGCTGGCGGCGTTGGCCGAGAACGCCTCTGCCGTCGACCACCCGGTGATCTCCGCTCCGCCGTAGCCGTTGCTGTAGATCTCCATCACGGAGGCCTCTAGCCGGTTCAGCTCGGCGCCCATCTGCGTGGCCACCTGGGTCAGGCGGTCGGGGTGCACCTGGATCTCATGTCCCCCGGCGAGCTGAGGGAACCCGGAGGCCGGCAGGGGCGGCGGGTGGTAGTCATTGGCCTTCCCTGAGCCGTCCGGATTGTAGAGCTGAGCGTTCTGCGCGGCCGCCTGCTGTTGCTGCTGTGCCTGCTGCTGCTGCAGAATCCGGGCGTCACCAGCTCCGCCCATCGGGTCACCTCCCGCTGATCAGCGGCCCCGCCGGGCGCCGCCATGCTGGCGCCCGGCGGCCCGCGGCCGAAGCCCGGTCGGAGAAATCAGGCCCACATCCGCGTGTTGGCCGATTCGGTGACGGTGTAGTTGTGGTTCGCCACGCCGATCACCACGCCGAGCTGCTGCAGCACGTTGGCCATGTCGGCGGCGGCATTGTCCCAGATGGTCTTGGCCTGGTAATACGCCTGCTGCGCCGAGCCGCTCCATTCAGAAAGATTGCCCTTCAGCTGCCCGTCCAGCGTGGTCAGGCTGTCATGAAAGGCACTGTAGGTGCTGGCGAAATCGGCCTGGGACTGCTCCAGGGTTCCGAATACTGCCTTGGTGTACTCACTCATCCGACTATTCTCCCTAGCACGCAATTTCGGCGGTCATGAGACTTTCGCGCCTGCTGCCGGATTTCTCATCGGCGGCGGCCCGGCGGCTCAGCGGTTCAGCAGGCCGCTGACCTTGTTGGCCGAGGTGACGTTCGCGGTCTCCGCCGACTCGTAGTGCGCCCGGGTGGCGACGAGCTTCTCGTGCATGACCTCGAGCGCGTTGATGACCTTGGTGAAATCGGAGTTGAACGACTCATAAGCGCTGGTGAAGGCGTTCGACGCCTCGCCGACCCAGCCGCCCTTCAGCTCATCGTGGTAGGCGGCCAGCTGCGACTGCTGGCCGCGGATCTTGCTCACCGCGTCCTCGACATGGACCGCGGCAGTCGCCATCGCTGCTCTGTTGACAGTGGTTCCGCCAGCCATGTGCTGGACCTCCTCGCTCGAGCTTGCCTGGGCGCGGGGCGCCGCCCCGCGTGCGGGAAGACCCAATGGCCCCGGCCCGCGCCGACGAGCGTTAACGCGCCCGCCTGATAACTAGGGACAAGTTAATCCAAGCCCGCATAATGGTGTCAACCGGGACTCTGAACTACGCAGCGTAAAAATACCGCTGCTCATTGTCTGCTCGCCGGATATGCCAATTGACCTGCGCCGGTAATTCTTACTGGTGCGTAACATAAGAGACTGATCCTCGAATTCGAGGATGCTGCAGGGCGGGCCCCCGCGCCCGGTTCTGGCGGGCCGCGCAGGCCGGCTCAGCCGGAGCCGACCTGGCGGTTCGCCGCCGCCGGGTTCAGCACCGGTCCCTGCGGGATCAGGCCGATCACCCCGGCGGGCAGCAGCGCCGCCTGGCCGGACAGGTCCTGGTAGCCGAGTACCGGCGCGACCGACTGGTTCGCGAGCGCGTAGCGCCTGCCGCCTGCGACTAGGTAGTAGTTCACCGTTCCGGTGCCTGAACCGGGAGCAGGTGCCGACCCCACCAGTGCGCCCGTCCCGTTCGGGAGGAAGACCCGGCCGATGCCGCCCGGCACGTTCGTGGCCACGCCGCCGGCCGGGAACCGGCCGCCCGCCAGGACCTGCCGGTGCAGGGCGCTGCTCCCGGCCGCGCCGTAAACCACGCAGCTCAGGCCCGACTGGGCAGGCGCGACCACCGGCGGCGCGACCGGCGGCAGTCCGTCGGCAGCCAGCGGGCGGGACGAGTATTTGCTGACCACGGACGGATCCAGCGTGGTCGCCGACAGCCCGTCGAATTGCAGCAGGCCGGACTGGAGCTTGGTGATCCGGGCGATCCGCCCGGTGGGCAGCTGCACGTAATACTGCATCACCCCGGCCACGAGGACCTTGTACACGTGGCCGGCCTGCACCTGACCGGCCGGGCCCGTCACCGATCGGTGCGGGCTGGCAAAGCGCGGCGGCGCGAACGGGGCTCCGACCGGCAGCGCGTTCAGCCACACCGGCGCGACGCTGGCCGGCTGGGCGCCGCTGAGCACGTTGACCTCGTCCGGCGCAATCGCGTGCCGTGAGCCGTGCCAGATGACCCAGTCCCGGCGCTTGGCCTGCACCAGCAGGGCATGGTTGCCGAGCCGGCGGCCGCCGGAACTGACGCCGCCCGCCAGGATTGTGGCGCCGCCCGCGTGATCGCACACCGACCAGGGCCGGCGGACCAGCAGGCTGGCCACGGGCAGCGGGTCGGGCAGGCCGGGAATGCCGATCTGCGGGCCGAGCGGATGCGATCGTAGTGCCGACTGGGTGACCGTCTCCTGCCGCGGGTTCGGCACGTTCAGGGCCAGCCGGGCGGACGCGTAGTTGACCACCGGGCATAGCTTGTCCTTCTCGCAGAACACGAAGTCCGCGCCGGTGTCGGAGTCGATGACCAGGTAATGATGACCAGGCTCCAGCGGGACGCTAGCGGGCCGGATGAAGCCCCAGATGACCAGCAGAACCGCCGCGATCAGTGCGATCAGGACCCCGGAGAATGCCGCCACGTTCAGCAGGCGCATCGGCAGGTCGGGCACGTCCGGCTGGCCGCGCAGCAGCGCCAGCGAGGCGCGCTGGGTCATCAGCCGGTGCGCGGCGTACAGGTCTTTGCGGCTTTGCATCATGGGGTGCCTCCGCGCGGCATAATCGGGCGCCTTCGCGCGGCATCATCGGCAGCTTCGGGCAGCATCATCGGGCAGCTCCGGGCAGGCGGGCGGTCAGAGTTTCAGCCCGTGCAGATAGCTGAAGACCCCGGCTGCGCCCAGCGCCAGCGGGAACAGGCCGACGATCAGGAGCGTGTCGGCGATGTCAGCGGCACGGCCCCAGAATGGGGAAGGGCGGTGTCCGGGCAGCCACCGGCCGATGCCGACGACCAGCGCCGCGCCGGCCAGCAGGATGCCGAGGGCGAGCGCCAGGTGCCTGGCCTGCGTGGCTGCCGGCGCGGCGCGGTAGGCCAGCAGGATCAGCGCGCCGTAACCGGGCAGCAACAGCCACAAGCGCTGGGCCAGGCCCACGAACAGCCGGGACCGCAACAGCAGGACGCAGGCCAGGACGCCGCAGGCAAGCGTGTCCAGCCAGCCGCCGGTCAGCGCCAGCGCCACCGCCGCGACCCCGCCGGCCAGGCCCAGCACGGCAGCCGCCCCGGTGACGAACTTGTCTGCGGCCGTGGTGCGGGTCAGCACCTCGGCGCCGTCGACGTCAAGAGTGTCCCGGCGCAGATCCTCCACCTGCCGCGGCACCTGTGGCAGCACCATCCGGGCCAGCCGGAAGCAGACCGCCGGGATCAGCGGAGTCAGTGCGAGCACCGGCGTGGCCACGACGATCGCCGCGGCAGCGAAGCCGAACCCGCTGATGGCGAAATCCAGGCCGGTCCCGGCCACCCCGAGCAGCGCCGCCACGGCAGGCCCGAAGAACAGCGCGATCTCGCCGGTCATCGCGGCCGCGATCACGGCGGCCAGGGTGGCTGCGGCGAAGGCCGCGAGCATTCCCGCCGCGGTGACCTGGCCGTGCGGCTCGGTCCTAGTCACCGCCAGCAGGCCGGCGCCGAACGCGTACCCGGTCGCGGCGCAGCCGAGCACGGCGCCGGCCCGGGTGTCTCCGGCGGCCCGCGCCGCCGCGGCTGCGCCGATCAGCAGCAGGCCGGCGACGGCGGCGGCGGCCAGCGCGGGCAGGCTCCACGGCGGACCGGCCCGCGCGATCACGATCGCCCCGGCCAGCAGGGCCGCGGCGCCAGCGCCGAGCGCCAGCCGGCCGGCATCCGTGGCGCTCCAGCGGCCCGGCTGGTCCGCCACGCCGGTGGCGATCGCGTCGGCCACATCGTCGATGGCCAGCGGCGGCAGCTGGGTTCGGTGCGGCCGCAGGTAGATCATCTCGCCATCCCGCAGCCCGGCGTCGGCCGGCGTCATCGTCGGCGCGAACGGCTCCTGGCCGAGGCGCTGCAGCACCCAGCCGCCGGTCTCAGCCACCGCCTCCGGACCGTCCAGCCCGGCGTACCTGGCCACGGCCGGGAACAGGTGCGCAAACGGCACGTACCCGGGCAGCGCGATGTCCACCCGGCGGGACGGGCCGACCACGGTGATGCGGCATACGTCGGCTCCGTCTGCCGTGGTCATCTGGCTCCTTCGCAGCCGGTGCGCGGCGGGTCGGCCCCGGGGTGCCGCCGTACCGCGAAACTGCTGATCGCAGCCCTGGCCGAGGGCGCTAACCCGGCCGGCATGCCTGGCGCTGCGCGGCTGCGGCCCGTTCGCCAATCCGCCAGTCAGGCCCGATATAGGGCCGTAGAATCATAACCCGCCCAGCGCGGACCAACTGGTCTATTTGCGCTTTCCGACCTCGTTCCAGCTGACCGGAAAGGACCCAGACGGCACCCGTGTCCACCGTCCTCGTCCGCCGCGCCCCGCAGCAGGACAGCCCGGAGATGCCGGCCGGGGAGATCGTGCTGGAGTCCCCGCCGGAGATTCCCGAGGCCGCTGCGGACAGCTTCTCCCAGACGCTGATGTACCTGCCCATGCTGGCGATGACGGTCGGCATGGTTTCGATGATGGTCGGGCCGACCTCAAGCCCGGTCCAGTACATCGGCGGCGGCGCGATGGCCGTGGGCATGGGCGGCATGATGGTCGGCCAGCTGGGCCGCGGCAAGGGCGAGCGGAAGACCAAGCTCAACGGGCTGCGCCGTGATTACCTGCGCTATCTCGGCCAGGTGCGCGGACGGGTCCGCAAGATCGCCGCTGCGCAGCGCGAGGCGCTCGAGTGGGTCAGCCCGGATCCGCGCGCACTGCCGTCGATCCTGCTCGACAGCCAGCTGCGCCGGGTATGGGAACGGCGCAGCTCGACCGGCGATTTCGTCAGCGTCCGGATCGGCACCGGCACGCACCGGCTGGCCGTGCGGCTGGTCCCGCCGGAGACCAAGCCGGTCGAGGATCTCGACCCGCTGTGCGCCGGCGCCGCGCGCAGGTTCATCCGTGCTCACGGCAGCGTCCCGGCCCTGCCGGTCGGCATCTCGCTGCGGTCCTTCGCCCGGGTCGCCGCGACCGGCCATCCGGATGCGGTGTACCCCATGCTGCGGGCCGCGATCGCCCAGCTCGCCGTGTTTCACTCGCCCGAGGATCTGCGCATCTGCGTCTGCGCGTCGCGGGAGAACATGCGGTACTGGCAGTGGGTCAAGTGGCTGCCGCACACCATGCACCCGACCCAGGCCGACGCGGCGGGGCCGGTCCGGCTGATGAGCACCAGCCTGCCGCAGCTGGAGGCCATGCTCGGTGCCGAGCTGGCCGCGCGGCAGGCCTTCGCCACCGGGCGGCCGACGGTGCCGCTGCCTTACCTCGTGGTGATCAATGACGACGGCGAGAACGTCGCCGACTCGCGCCTGGGCATCGACGGGATCGAGGGCGCGGTCGTCATCGACGTCGCCGCGCGCAGGCCGGCAGCGGCGTCAGCCGCTACCGCGCCGGCGGCCGGGACCGCCGCGCTGCTGCTCGACGTCACCGCGGCCACGGTCCAGATGATCAGCACCGACCGGGCCGGCGCGGAGATCCGCACGCCGATCGGCGTTCCTGACGCGCTATCGCTGGCCGAGGCGGACGGCATCGCCCGGCAGCTCGCGCCGCTGCGGCCGGGGGCGGGCGGGCTGGCCGAAGACCCGCTGTCTGCCGACACCACGCTGACCACGCTGCTCGGCATCGCCAGCCCGCTGGCGCTGGACGTGGCCGCGCTCTGGCGGCCACGGCCGCCGCGCACCCGGCTGCGGGTGCCGGTCGCCACCGACGCCGCCGGGCAATGCGTCGAGCTGGACATCAAGGAGTCCGCGCAAGGCGGCATGGGACCGCACGGGCTGGTCATCGGGGCGACCGGCTCGGGCAAGTCGGAGCTGCTGCGCACGCTGGTCCTCGGCCTGGCCCTGACGCACCCGCCCGACGTGCTCAACTTCGTGCTGGTCGACTTCAAGGGCGGCGCGACGTTCCTTGGCCTGGACCAGCTGCGGCACGTCTCCGCGGTGATCACTAACCTGGCCGGCGAGCTGCCGCTGGTCGACCGGATGCGGGACGCGCTCAACGGCGAGCTGGTGCGCAGGCAGGAGCTGCTGCGGTCGGCCGGGAACTTCGCCTCGCTGCGCGATTACACCCGGGCGCGCGAGCAGGGGCCGGCCTGCCGCCGGTGCCGTCGCTGTTCGTGGTCATCGACGAGTTCTCCGAGCTGCTGTCGGCCCGGCCGGAGTTCATTGACCTGTTCGTGATGATCGGCAGGCTCGGCCGGTCGCTCGGCGTGCACCTGCTGCTAGCCTCGCAGCGGCTGGAGGAGGGGCGGCTGCGCGGCCTGGAGGGGCACCTGTCCTACCGGATCGGCCTGCGCACGTTCTCGGCGTCGGAGTCGCGAGTGGTGCTGGGCGCGCCGGATGCCTACGAGCTGCCCTCGCAGCCGGGCAGCGGCTACCTGAAGTTCGACACCAGCGGCATGACCCGGTTCAAGGCGGCCTATGTCTCGGGTCCGGCTAGCGGCCCGGTCCGGCCGCGGCGGCGGCGGGCGCGGCAGATGATCGTGCCCTTCGGCCCCGGCTACATCCAGCCTGAGGTGATCGAGGACCAGCCGGAGATCGAGCCGCCGCCCGAGATCACCGATAGCCTGCTGGACGTGGCGGTCCGCCAGCTGGCCGGCCACGGGCAGCCGGCGCATCAGATCTGGCTGCCGCCGCTGGATATCCCGCCCGCCCTGGACCAGCTGCTTCCCCCGCTCGGGCGCACCGGGCAGGGCCTGAGCACCGCCGGCGGCGAGCTGCGCAGCGGACTGCGCGCGGTCACCGGGATCGTGGACCGGCCGTTCGAGCAGCGCCGTGATCCGCTGTGGGTGGACCTGTCGGCGGCGGCCGGGCATGCCGCGGTGGTGGGCGCCCCGCGCACCGGCAAGTCGACGATGCTGCGCACCATGATCTGCTCGCTGGCCTTGCTGCACACCCCTGAGCAGGTGCAGTTCTACTGCCTTGACTTCGGCGGCGGCGCGCTGGCCGGGCTGGCGGCCCTGCCGCACGTCGGTGGGGTCGCGGCCCGGATGGACGCCGACACCGTCCGCCGCACCGTGGCGGAGGTGCAGGGCCTGCTGGCCCGGCGGGAGCAGGAGTTCACCGCGGGCGGCATCGAGTCGATCGCCGCCTACCGGCGGATGCGGGCCAGCGGCGAGATGGCCGGCGACGGGTTCGGCGACGTGTTCCTGGTGGTGGACGGCTGGCTCACGCTGCGGCAGGAATTTGAGCAGCTCGAGCCGGTGATCTCGGCCATCGCCGCGCGCGGGCTCGGCTACGGCGTGCACGTGCTGGCCGCGACCGGGAAGTGGTCGGAATTCCGGCCCGCTATCCGGGACCTGTTCGGCACCCGGCTGGAACTGCGGCTCGGCGACCCGTACGAGTCGGAGATCGACCGGCGGCTGGCGATGAACGTGCCGGCCTCCATGCCCGGCCGCGGCCTGACCCGCGACGGGCAGCATTTCCTCACCGCGCTGCCGCGCATCGACGGCGAGCAGGCGGCCGACTCCCTCCCCGACGGGCTGCGCAAGCTGGCCGAGGCCGTCCGCACCTCCTGGAGCGGGCCGGCCGCGCCGCGGGTACGGCTGCTGCCCGGCGCCCTGCCCGCCGCGACGCTGCCGACCGCGGCGCAGACCGGCACGCGGATCCCGTTCGGCATCGAGGAGAGCACGCTGTCGCCGGTGCTGCTCGACTTCGGCGCCGACCCGCATTTCCTGGTCCTCGGCGATACCGAATGCGGCAAGTCCAACCTGCTGCGGCTGATCGCCGAGAGCGTGACCGAGCGGTACACCCCGGACGACGCGCGGCTGGTTTTCATCGACTACCGCCGGGCGCTGCTCGACAGCGCCGAGACCGAGCACCGGATCGGTTACGCCGCCTCGTCGGCCGCGGCCTCGGCGCTGATCGCCGACATCCGCGAGGCGCTGGTGGCGCGGCTGCCGCCGCCGGACCTGACCCCGGCCCAGCTGCGCAGCCGCAGCTGGTGGCGGGGCTCGGAGCTGTTCCTGGTCGTGGACGACTACGACCTGGTCTCGGGGACGTCCAACCCGCTGATGCCGCTGGCCGACCTGATCCCGCAGGCGCGTGACATCGGGCTGCACGTGATCATCGCCCGGTCGGCCGGCGGCGCTGGCCGCGCCATGTTCGACCCGCTGATCCAGCGGATCAGGGAGATGGGCTCACCCGGCCTGCTCATGTCCGGGAGCAAGGACGAGGGCGCGCTGCTCGGCGGGGTCAAGGCACAGCCGCAGCCGGCCGGCCGCGGCTGCTACGTCGAGCGGCGCACCGGCGTCCGCCTGGTGCAGACCGCGCTCGTCGATGCCATCAGCCCGGCGGAACGGCCGCTGGAGCCTCAGCGCGGCGTCTAGGAAGCCGCCTGACGGCGGCGGCGCCCGGCGGTGATGACCATGGCGGCGATCGCGATCGCGGCGGCCAGCCCGAGCGATCCCGCGGTCACCGCCAGCGCGGTGACGCGGGCGGCCCGGTCCGGAGGCGGCGGCCTGCGTACCGGTACCGGGCGGCCCGCCGCCGCGGGCGCGGCCGTCGGGCCGGCCGACGGCTGCACCGCGCTGATCGCCTGCAGCGGGTTGACCATGCCCGCGCCGGTGCCGGGCCCGGTGCCGCCATCGGCGGTGCCCTCGATCCGCCGCACGACCTGCGCCTGTCCCAGCTGCGGGTGGGCGGAGCGGATCAGGGCCGCCACCCCGGCGACGAAGGGCGCGGCGAAGCTGGTGCCTGCCAGCCCGCTCGCGTAACCGCCGGGCCAGGCGCTGGTGATGTCCACGCCGGGAGCGGCGACGCCGGCGTTCGAGTACAGCGCGGTGGTGGACGAGGGGGAACCGTCGGGCTGCAGTGAGCCGACCGACAGCACGCCCGGGTAGCTGGCCGGATAGTAAGGCCCTTCGTCGTATTTGCCGTGAACCTTGGTTTTGTTGCCGGCCGCCGCGACGACCACTACATCGCGGCGCAGTGCGTACCGCACCGCCGATAGCAGCACCGGGCTGCCCTGCCCGGCCTGGATCGAGACGTTGATCACCCTGGCGCCGTGATCGACCGCGGCCCGGATGGCCTGGGCCAGCACGTTAGTGTTGCCGTTCTTGTCACCGTTCTGGACCTTGACCGACAAGATGTGCGCTCCTGGCGCCACGCCGGCGAAGGCGCGGCCGGTACCCGGCTCATCGGTGGCGGCGATGATCGCCGCCACCGCGGTGCCGTGCCCGACGCAGTCCTGCGTCCCGGTTCCGGTCAGGTCCAGGTAGGCAACCCGCCCGGCCAGCTGCGGGACGCCCGGGGCCACCCCGCTGTCGATGACCGCGACCGTGATGCCATGTCCCCGGGCCAGCCGCCCGGCGCCGGCCAGGTTGAGGACCCGCTGCGCCCACGGCTCGCCGGTGACGCGCCTGGCGGGCGCGGGCGCCAGCTGGCCGGCCGGACAGGCCTTGGTCGTGGCAGCCGGCGGCACCGGCGCTCGCGCCGCTGAGGATCCCGCCAGCGGTGCCGCTGGATACCGGGGCGAAGCAGAGTGACTGGGGTGCGCGGCCGGGCTGGCCGCGGCCGGGGCGGGGAACGGCACCTGGACGGCCGCAGCAGCACTGGCGGCCAGGACCGCGGCCGCGATCCGTCTCATTTCCGGTGCCTCCGGGGCAAATGTGCGGCGGCGAACCGTTCCCAGGCTACGGAAGAGCGGAGCTGCCCCGCAGCCGGCGGCGACTATTGGCGCCGGCTGCGGGGCAGCGCCGCAGGCGTGGCCTCCGGCCGATCCCGTCCCGCGGTCAGCCGGGCCGGGATCCGGGGCAGGCCCCGGGCGCTACAGCTCGGCGCCGACCAGGACCGGCTCGCTGACCAGCTCCACCCCGAATGCCTGCCGCACCCCATGCCTGATATGCGCGGCCAGGGCCAGCAGGCTGGCGGTCGATCCGCCGCCGGGATTGGTCAGCGCCAGGGTGTGCTTGGCGGAGATCCGTGTGTCCGCGCCGGCCGGATAGCCCTTGGCAAAGCCCGCATGCTCAATCAGCCAGGCGGCCGGCACCTTGACCTGCCCGTCCGCCGCCGCGAACCGGGGCACGGCCACGGGCCGGCCGGACCGGGCGGCCGCAGCCCGCTCCACCTCGGCGAACTGCCGGGGCGACAGCACCGGGTTAGTGAAGAACGAGCCTGCGCTGCGGGTGTCGGGGTCATCGGGGTCAACCACCATGCCCTTGCCCCGGCGCAGCCCGAGGACCGCCGCACGGACCTGCGCCAGCGGTGCCCGGCTGCCCTCAGCCACGCCGAGCGCGCGGGTCAGCTCCGCGTACCCGAGGGATGCGGACAGCGGATCGCGAGCCAGCCGGAAGGTCACCGCCAGCAGCACGAACCGGCCGGTGGCGGCGGCCGGGCTGGCTGCGACGGCGAGCCGCGCGCCGGGCCGCCGCTTGAACGCGCTGGTCCGGTAGCCGAACTCACAATCGGCGCTGGTCAGCTCGACAGTCGTGTCCCGCAGCCGGTCGTAGGCGCGCACCGAGACGATCGTCTCAGCGACCTCGTGACCGTAGGCGCCGACGTTCTGGATGGGAGTGGCCCCGGCCAGGCCGGGGATGCCGGACATGCACTCCAGCCCGGACAGCCCCGCGCCGACGCATCGCGCGACGAGCCGGTCCCAGTCCTCGCCGGCCGCGACCCGGACCATCACGGCAGATCCTGATCCGGCGGTCCCGTCGCCGGGCCCGGCGCGGCCTGCAGCGCCGATCTCCACCCCGCGGGTCGCCACGTGCACCACGGTGCCGGGAAAGCCCGCGTCCCCCACCACCAGGTTGCTGCCGCCGCCGAGCACCAGCACCGGCTCGGTGGCCAGGTCGGCGGCACGCACCGCCTCGATGAGCCGGGATTCGGTCCTGGCCTCCACGAAGCGGGCCGCCGGACCGCCGAGCCGCAGCGTCGTGAACTGCGACAGCGGCACCTGTTCGCAGACCACGGCGGCGGTCTCTGATCCGGCGGTGTCCGCGGGGCGGCCGTCCTTCGGGCAGCGGTCTGCGGGAGTACCACCTGCCCGGCGGCTGACGGCGGGATCGGGGCTCGGCACGACCCGGATCTTACGTGGCCGTCGCGCGCAGCAGGGCCAGCACCCGGCGGTAGTTGCGCCCGGACTGCGCGTCCCGGTATCCGGGATCGGTGTCGTGATAGCCGCGCTGCCGGCCCTGCCGGACCGGCAGCGGTCCGGGCGGCACCACCAGCCGCCCTTCCCGGCCCAGCCGGAGCGAGAATTCCAGGTCGGCGTTGCGGTAGAAGCGGGCCTGCGCCAGGCCCTGGGCCGCAGCGCTCAGGGAAGGCGCGCTCAGGGCAGCTGCACCACGGCCCGGGCGCGGGTGAGCACTTTGGTGCCGAGCGACCGGGCGGTAAGGGCCAGCACCACGCGGTTGCCGTCCAGCTTCTCCTCGACAACGCCGATGACCTCGATCGTGGCCCCGGTGTCGTCGTCGGGGACCACGACCGGCGAGGAGAACCGGACGCCGAACTCGAGCAGCCGGGCCCGGTGGCCGGCCCAGCCGGTCACGAACCGGCCGGCCTGGGCCATGGTGAACATGCCGTGCGCGATGACATTCGGCAGGCCCACCGACTTGGCGATGCGCTCGTTCCAGTGGATGACGTTGAAATCACCGGACGCGCCGCAGTACCGCACCAGGCTCAGCCGGGTGGCCGGATAGCTGACCGGGGCCAGCTCGGTCCCCGGCTCTACGTCGGCGTAACTGACCTGCGGGGCGGCTTGCGGGTCGGCGGCTGAGGTCGCGGTCATACAGTGCCTCCTCGCTCCGCCAGCGTCGAGTGCGCGGTGCAGACATGCTCGCCGTCCACCGTGCGGACCACGGTCTGCGAGGTCACCAGCACATTAGTGCCCGCCTGCCGGATAGCGGAGATGGTCACCTCCGCGGTGAGCACGTCGCCGGCCTTGATCGGCCGCGAATACTCAAAGCGCTGCTCGCCGTGCACGACCATTGCGTAGTTGACGCCGAGGCCGGGATCTCTGATCGCCTGGCCTGACGCGGCCATGGTGATCACTATCGGGAACGTGGGCGGCGCGATGATGTCTCGGTACCCGGCCGCCCGGGCGACGGCAGAGTCCCGGTACAGCGCGCTCGGATCACCAATCGCGTCGGCGAACTCGGCGATCTTGACCCGGCTCACCTGGTATGGCTCGGTGGCAGGATAGGTCCGGCCGACGTAGTCCTTGCTGATGACCAATGCGGCTCCAGCCTCTCCGGCGATCGTGGGTGCCCCCGGGCCGGCGGTGACCGTGCCCGGCCCGCGGCCCTGTTCCGGGCGCCCGGAACAGGAGCGTTAGCGCGTCTCGCGGTGCGGCTGGTGCTTCCGGCAGTTCGGGCAGTACTTGCTCAGCTCGATCCGGTCCGGGTCGTTGCGCCGGTTCTTGCGCGTGATGTAGTTGCGATGCTTGCACTCCTGGCAGGCCAGGGTGATCTTCGGCCTGACATCTGTCGCAGCCACGATGGAGTGCCTTTCTCCCGTTTGGACAACATGATGGCGGCGGCCGGGCTCGCGCCGGGCCGCTGCCATGCGAGCGCCGAGGGCACCCGCGGTATTCCCTCGCCCCGGCCGGCCCGGCACCGCGGAGCGATGACGGCCGGCGGGGTGAGCGGACCGTAGCGGAGGCCGGACTTGAACCGGCGACACAGCGATTATGAGCCGCTTGCTCTGCCTGACTGAGCTACTCCGCCGCGCTGGCGGCGATCCGCACTCCGGGACGAAGCGGCCGCCTGGCCAGCTCCCCGGTGCACCGGGGCCTGTATAGCTTACAAGCTTTCCGGCCCGCCGTGTCCGGGTCTGTGCCCGGCCCGCCCGCTGGCCCGGCCGCTGGCCAGCCCCGGCCGCTGGGCCAGCCCCGCCCCCGGCGACCGGGGCGCGGCCGCCCGGCGCCGCGCTGAGAACCCGATGGGTGGGCCATTCAGCGGGTCCTGACCCGATGGGCGGGCCATTCAGCGGGTTGCGGACGGGGCGGCGCCGGGGCGTTCGGGGGCCGCGCGGCCCGCGACCCCCGAGGACCGTGACCGCCAGGAACGGCGCCGACAGCCGCCGGCCCGGGCTCCCCGTCAGCCGGGGCGACGGCCCCATGCGGAGATCATGGGGGCGGTGGCCAGGTCGAGGCGGCCCGACTCGACGCTGGCCAGGTGCTCGGTGACCTCGGTCGCGGTGGCCAGCCCGGCGGCGACCAGCTGGCCGCTGATCTGCCGCACCGTCGCGGCCTCCAGCGTCGCGCAGGCCGCGGACGTGACCGGGAAGAAAGCATCGGCCTGGACGTCGGCCAGCCCGGCCGCGCGCAGCAGCCGCGGCAGCCGCCGCCCGTAGCTGAGATCGGCGCCGCGCGCGGCCATCAGCTGGCGGAATCCGGCCCGCAGCCGGTTGGCCAGCCGCTGCTCGGGTCCGTACTCATCGGGGCAGATCAGCGGCTGCAGAGCGGGGTCGGCGTCCTCTACCATCAGCCAGCCGCCCGGCGCGAGCGCGCCGGCCATCGCGCGCAGGGCTCGCTCGCGGTCGGCCACGTGCACGAGCACCAGCCGGGCGTGCACCAGGTCGAAGGCATCGGCCGGCGGCTCGTCGGCGCCGACGTCGTGGCGGCGGACTTCGATAACCTCCCCGGCGGACGGTGAGAGCCAGGAAGTGTCGATGTCCGTGGCGAGCACCCGGCCCGCCGGGCCGACCCGGCCGGCCAGCCAGGCCGCCACCGAGGGGCCGCCGGCGCCGACTTCCCAGCACCGCCACCCCGGACCGACGCCCAAGCCGGCCAGATGCCGGAATGTCGGCGGGTCGAACAGTGCCGCCAGCGCGTCGAATCGCTCCCCCGCCTCGGCCTGCTGATTGTCGAGCAGATACCCGTCGCGGCGGCTGGCGCGCTCGCCGCCGCTCGCGGCCTGGCCAGAACTCATGACTCCACCGTGTCAGCCGCCTCGGTCCCGCGGCCAGCCTGCCCGGCGAAATCGGCCACCCCCGCCGCCACGATCACGGCGGTCGCGCAGGCCGCCAGTCCGAGCGCGGGCAGGGGCGGCACCGCCAGGGCCGAGCAGGGCGAGGATGGCCAGCGCGCGATCCGCGGCCAGGACGCCGTCCGCCAGACGACGGCCTGAACGCCGCGTGTCCGGCGATGTAGAGCCCGGCCCCGCCGAGAATCAGCCACGCCACCACCCCCGGCGGACGGGCCCGGATGCCCGGTCAGGTGCATCAGCACTACCTCGTCAGCAGCCGCGCGACGATGATCCCGGCCACCATGATCGGGCAGCAGCAGCCGGACGCTGCGCTGGCTGCCGTTGCTCATGGGATCATCCTGGCCGACGCGCCGCCGCCCGGGGGGTCAGCCCGCGGTGCCGGCCAGGTAGTCGCCTGGATGGCCGGGTACGGCATCCGCGCCAAGCGCAAGGGCGAGGGCGAGGGCGAGGCCGCGGCAGCGTCTGCCGCGGCCCGGGCCCAGGCGGGCTGACCGCGGCGGCGATCCGCCCGCGATGACCGCGGTCCGCTGCGGAGCGGCGGGCAGCACCGGCCAGCGCGGCGACTCGCTACCATTCGGGGGAGTCCGCCCAAGTCCCGGAAGGCACCTGTCTCATGGCCGCCGCGCAGCCAGCACCCGAACGTCAGCCCGGTCCCGGCCCGGCGCTGGCCCCGCCCGCTGAGAACGGCCAGGACGCCGCCCCGGGCGAGGCGGACGCCGCCGTCACCGCGGCCGGCGCGAGCGAGGCGGACGCCGCCGTCACCGCGGCCGCGCAGGCCGCGGCGGACTCCAGCCGGGACCTCCGGCTCGCCCCGGCCAAGGCGCTGGACGGCGCACTGACCGCCATGGCGGACCGGCTGGCGGCCCGGGCGGAGCATGTCGTCGCCGCCAACGAGCAGGACATGGCCGCCGCGCGGGCGGCCGGCGCGCCCGGCGCCATGCTGGACCGGCTGCTGCTCGACCCCGGGCGGCTGGCCGCGATGGCCGGCCAGCTGCACGCGCTTGCCCGGGTGCCGGCTGAGGAACCCAGCACGGTGGTCAGGGAGCTGCCCGGCGGGCTGGTGCTCGCGCAGCGGCGGCTGCCGGTCGGGGTGATCGGCGCTAACTTCGAGGCCAGGCCCAACGTCGTGGCCGATATCGCCTCCCAGTTCGTCAAATCGCGCAACGCAGGCGTGCTGCGCACCGGCAGCGCCGCTCTGCGCTCGGCGGCGGTCCTTATTGACCTGGTCATCGGCCCGGCACTGGCCGCTGCGGGCATCAGCCCGCAGGCCATCCAGCTGGTGCGCGTCGCCGGCCGCGAGAGCGCCCGGGCCCTGGTCGCCCGGCCGCGGCTGATCCCGCTGGTGATCCTGCGGGGCAGCGGGGCAAGCACCGCGGAGCTGGCCGCCGAGGCGGCCAGGCACGGCGTCCGGACGCTGGCGCACGCCGACGGCGGCGCGGTCATCTACCTGGACGAGTCGGCCGATCCGCAGCTTGCGGCCAGCCTCATCGAGTCCAGCCTGGACCGGCTCGGCGTCTGCAACCGGCTCAACCTGCTGCTGGTGCACGTCTCCCGCTGGGAGGCCGAGATGCCGCGCCTCACCGAACTGGCCGCACGGCTGCGGATCGCGCTGTCGCTGCCGCCGCACGCGCACCCGCTCGGGCACGAGTGGGCCCTGGACGCCGGGCATGAGGCGACGATCACCGTGGCGCCTGCCACAGACCCCGCCGCGGCCGCGCAGATCGCCAGCACCGAGACCTCCGGCCTGGCCGCCTGCATAGTCGCGCAAGACGCGGCGGCTGCCGGGCAGTTCCTGGACACCTATACAGGGACGGGCGCGTTCTGGAACGCCACCCCGCGGCTGCTGGACGGCTTCAGGCTGCTGACGCTGCCCGAGACGGGCATCAACATCGACCGGGTGCCCGGCCCGCGCGGCCCGGTCACGTTCCGCGACCTGTACCTGCGCCAGTATGTCGTTCAGCCGGGCGGCTAGCTTCCGCCGTAGATGACGACCGAGTCGCGGTGGATGGCGTGGATATCGCGGGCGGCCCGGCGCGCGCCGGTCTCGGCCCAGACCCGCCCGGCCCGGAACCCGCCGTCCAGCAGCACCGCCGCGCAGAGCCGGGGCTGGGCGAGCATCAGCGAGTCGGTCAGCTCGATGACGGTCTCAGCCGCGAAGGTCCGCAGCTGCTCCCACGCCCGGACGGTCGCGGTGGATCCGCCGGCGGCCAGCTCACCGCAGTCCGGATACTTCTCCGGGCACAGGATCTCGGCCCGGACCGCGGCCCGCTGGCGCCCGTCGCCGCCGCTGTCGGCCAGTGCGTGCCGGATCCGGAACAGCACGGAGATCACGTTAGCCACGTCGTCCGGTGACAGCGCGCGCAGCAGCCGCAGCATCGCCGACGGCAGGGCCACGCGGCCGCGGCCGATCAGCCGCTCGGGATGGCGGACGTCGACCAGCTCCACCACCCCGCCGGGCCCGAACTCGCCCTCCACCCGCTTGATGCCGGACAGGAACAGCGTGGACCCGGCCCGCAGACTGGACTCAGCCTCCCGGTTGATCGCCACCGTGCCCACCGAGTAGGCCACCCCGCCGATCCACCGCCGGGACTCGTCGAGCTGCCGGCCGGCCGCGCGCACGACCGTGCCCATGCGCGCGCGGGGGTTAAGGCTCCTGGCCACCACGTCCGGCTCGGCGGCCGAGCCGATCACGCACTCGATCCCGCAGTAGGCGGCCCGGGCCGCGGCGTTCAGCTTGGAGCCCATGCCGCCCCGGCCGGTCCCGACCCCGGACACCCGGACCGACCTCGCCTCCTCCGGCGTCAGCCGGGAGATCCGGTCGCGCAGCGCCGGATCGCGGTAGGCGGCGCGGACGTCGGTCAGCAACAGCAGCCGCTGAGCCTCCGCCGAGACGGCTACCGCGATCGCCACCTGGTCGTTATCCAGCGTCGAGACCGGGTCGGCGGTGTCGTTGCCGTTGACGATCGGCAGCAGGCCGCGCTCGGCGGCGGTGCGCAGCAGGCTGCCGAGGTCGGCCATGGCCCGCGGCGAGTCCAGGTCGCTCTTGGACACCAGGACCTGGCACACCTCCACTCCGACCGCGGCCGCCAGCTGCCGGTATAGCGCCATCAGGGCCGGCTGGCCGACTGCCGCGGGCAGCGCGACGGCCACAGCGCCGGGCAGCACCTCCGACCCGTCGTAGCGGTCCAGCGTCACCTGCAGCGTGCCATCCGGCGCCGCTGATCCTGCCCCGGCCCGTACCAGCGACGAGCGGACGGCGTCAACCAGGCCGCGCAGCGCCGGCCCGGCGCCCGCGGTCGGGCCCTCGAACGCGAGCAGCCTGCGGCCCAGGCGGGCCGCGCCGGAGGTGACGAGCAGCACCTCATGACCGTCACGCTGGGCGGCCGCGATCTGGTTGACCAGGCCGGCGATGACATCCAGGGCCAGGCCGTCGCCGCGCGCGATGGAACTCGAGCCGAGCTTTATGACCAGCCGTGTCACGGATTCACGCCCGCAGGGAAGTGCCCCGGCCCGCGGTACCGCGCCCGGCGGCGGAAGATGATCTGCCAACCGTCCCACCCTAGCGGAGGCGGCCGGCGGAGCGGATCAGCCAAGGCCCCGGGCCGCCCATTTCCCCCGCCGGCGGCCCGCCACAACCCGCCCGCTGGTCACCAATCCCCGCCCCGCCGGTCCGCCCTGCTGGCCCGGCAGGCGGTCGGCGTCACGGCTCGCGCGTCACGGCTCGCGCGTCACGGGGCTGGCACCCAGGTGATCGTGATCTTCCACTTGGTCGATGTGTCGCTGCTCACCGTCGGGCCGGTCAGCCGCAGGCCCTCGCTCTGCGATCCGCCCTGCTGCGTCCAGCAGGGGCGGCTGCCGCCGAACAGGGTGTCGCACGTCGGGCTGGCGGTCAGCCCGTCGGGATTCCTCCCGGCGGGCGAGAAATTCTGCAGCAGGTACTGATTCACGCCGGGCAGCTTGCCCTTCTCGCCGGTGCAGCGGACGGCCGGGCTGGAACCTCGGTTGCACAGGCCCCACTGCGTGCCCCCGTCCGCGGGCGCCGCGTTTGAGCCGCTCACGTCGATGCTGGTGGCGATCCCGGTGTTGGTGATGGTGATCGGATAGACCCGGATCCGCCGGCGCCCTGCTGGCCGAGCCAGCACAGCCCGTTCGGGAAGCCGAGCGCCCCGCTGGTGGACGCGGTGTTATTTTCCGGGCTGCCGCTGACGCAGTGGCGGAACTGCTTGGCGGCGGCGGACACGGTGACCGAGCGGATCGTGGGCACCGTGTGCAGGTTGATCGTGACGCTGGCCGCCTTGCCGGGTGCCTGCGCCGAGCTGCTGGCGGTCCCGCACCCGGCCAGTGCGGCCAGCCCGGCCAGCCCCGCTGCCGGCAGCGCCGCCCGCCGGAAATCCGGCAGCGCGGCCCGCCGGAAGTTACGCCACATCGTGACCCCCTTGGTCGTCGGCCAGGCCGCGGCCGTCAGCGCGCTCGACCCTGATCCGCAGTCCGGACCGGCGGACGGCGATGGCCGCCACGGCCAGCAGCACGAGGCCGGTCAGCAGCCATTTCAGGCTGGTCGGCAGCCCGGATCCGGATCCGGACCCGGGGACGGAGCCGGCCGCTTGCCCGGTTCCGGGCGGCGGCGGTCCTGACGCCACCCGGAACTGCAGCTTCGTCGCGGCGGCGGCGGCCAGGTTGGCCGGCCCGGCGGACAGGACGGCGGAGCCGTCCGCGATCACGTCACTGGAGTAGGTCCCCGGCCGGGTGCCGGGCGGGACCGTCAGCAGCAGCGGGACCCGCGCCGACTCGCGAGCAGCCAGGTGCACGGCCGGGCCGCTGGCGCGGATCCAGGATCGCGGTACCGGCCTGCCGGGGCCGGCCGACAGCCGCTCGACCGTCACCCTGATCGACTCGGGCTCGGTCCCGGTGTTGACCACGAACAGGGCCGGCAGCGCGTAGCTGCCGCCCGGGTGCGCGGCGGCAGCGAGCCGGACCGGTCCCGCCTGCACGCCGACCCCGACGCTGGCCGCCGCCGCCAGGGCCGGCCCGCCGAGCAGCATAAAGTTCAGGGCCAATAGGCACAGCACCAAAAGGCACAGCACCGCCAGCCACGGAGCCAGCAGGGCGAGCCCTATTCCTGGCGATATCGTCAGCGAACGCCGCACACGCATATTTAGCCCTAGCGCTCCTGCCAGTGGTCTATCCCGGAATGTCTCCGGGATGGTGGTCGTGCCGCGGAAATCTGTCTGCGTTGATCATAAAAGTCAGCGGCCCCGGTGAATAGGACCTTTGCCGCAATGACCGTGGCGCGCCAGCCCGCTGAACGGCTGGCCGGGCTAGCGCGCCGGACCCCGGGCCCGGCGCGGACACGCCGGCTTCGGCCTGTCTCTGGGGCCGCCAGGCGGTTTACTTCTACTCATGATCCGACCAGAGATCGTCCTGCCGCCCGAGCACATCTATCCGCCGGATGAGTGGCGGATCAGGGAGGTTCGGTACTCCGACAAATTCGCCGCCCGGGCGGAAACCGTGTTCTCGCTCGGCAACGGCTTCGTCGGGATCCGCGGCAGCTTCGAGGAAGGCCGGCCGGCACTCGAGCCGGGCACCTACATCAACGGGTTTCACGAGACCTGGCCCATTGTGCATCCGGAAGCCGCCCCCGGGCTGGCCCGCACCGGCCAGACGATCGTCAACGTCCCGGACACGACGATTCTCAAGCTCTACGTCGGCGACGAGCCGCTCTACCTGCCCACCGCGCGGCTGACGGAGTACGAGCGGACGCTGGACATGCAGGCCGGCACGCTCACCCGCGATATCGTCTGGGCTACCGACTCCGGCAAGCACGTGCGGGTCAGATCCCGTCGCATCGTCTCGTTCGAGCACCGCCACGTGGTGGCGATGACCTACGAGGTGACGATGCTGGACGCGGCGGCCCCGGTGGTGGTCTCCTCGCTGGTCGTCAACCGCCAGGATGCCCGGTCCCCGCAGGACCGGCCCGAGCTGCGGCCCGGCGATCCGAGGCTGGCCACGGTGCTGCCGCAACGGGTGCTGAATGCCACGGTCGCCGAGCTGGACGAGCAGCGCATCCTGCTCGGTTACCACACCACCAACAGCGGGATGACGCTGGCCGTCGGCGTCGATCACGTGATCCGCGCGGCCTGCGCGCATCACGCCGAGGGCACGGTAGGTGATGACACGAGCGAGGTGATCATCAGCGCGGACGCGCCGCCGGGCGTGCCGATCCGGATTACCAAGTTCGCCACCTACCAGGCCTCCCGCAGCATCCCGGTGCCCGAGCTGGTTGACCGGTGCCGCCGCACTCTGGACCGGGTGCGGGCGGACGGAGTGTACGCACTGATGACCAGCCAGCGGGAGCACCTGGACCGGTTCTGGGATCACGCTGATGTGCAGCTCAAGAGCCGGCGCAATCCAGTCCGGCATCAGCAGGCCGTCCGGTGGAATCTGTTCCAGGTCGCGCAGGCGTCGTGGCGGGCCGAGGGCACCGGCATCCCGGCCAAGGGGCTGACCGGGCAGGCCTACGAGGGGCACTACTTCTGGGACACCGAGATCTACGTGCTGCCGTTCCTGTCCTACACCGAGCCGCGGATCGCGCGTAACCTGCTGAGCTTCCGGCACAGCATGCTGGACCGGGCCCGTGAGCGGGCCGTCGAGATGAGCCAGCGCGGGGCGCTGTTCCCGTGGCGGACCATCAACGGCGAGGAGGCCTCGTCGAATTTCCAGCAGGGCACGGCCCAGTACCACATCAACGCCGATATCGCCTATGCGGTCCACCGCTATGCGAACGTGCTTGGACCATCACATTTCCTGGCCGAGGTCGGGGCCGAGATCCTCGTCGAGACTGCCCGGCTGTGGGCGGACATCGGCTTTTACGGTGCCGACAGGAAGTTCCACATTCACGGCGTGACCGGGCCGGACGAGTACACGACGGTGGTCAACGACAACACCTACACGAACCTGATGGCGCGGCTGAACCTCAATTTCGCCGCCGCCACCATCCGCAGGCTGCGCGCGGAGCAGCCGGCCTCCTATACCGCCATCGCGCACGAGGTCGGCTTGCAGCCGGGCGAGATCGACGCGTGGGAGCAGGCGGCCGCGGCCATGCACGTGCCCTTCGACGCCGAGAGCGGGATCCACCCGCAGGACGACACGTTCCTCAGCCGCGAGGTGTGGGACCTGAACTCGACGCCCAAGGACAAGTTCCCGCTGCTGCTGCACTATCACCCGCTGGTGATTTACCGCCATCAGGTGCTCAAGCAGGCCGACATCGTGCTGGCCATGTTCCTGCTCGGCAACGAGTTCTCGCTGGAGCAAAAGCGCCGTAACTTTGACTACTACGACCCGCTGACCACTGGCGATTCCTCGCTGTCGGCAAGCGTGCAGAGCATCGTGGCCGCCGAGATCGGTGACCAGCGGCGGGCCCTGGAGTATTTCCAGCACGCGCTGCTGATGGATCTGGCCAACGTGGCGGGCAACGCCTCGAACGGGGTGCACATCGCCTCGGCGGCCGGGGTGTGGTCGGCGCTGGTCTTCGGGTTCGGCGGTGTCCGCGACTTTGACGGCCAGCTGTCGTTCGACCCGAGGCTGCCGTCCAGCTGGACCGAGCTCGCCTTCTCGCTGCTGTTCTGCGACCGGCAGGTCAGGGTGCACCTCACCCGCGGCGAGGAGCACTACCAGCTCGCCGAGGGCGACCCGCTGAAGATCACCGTCCGGGGCGAGTCGCACCTGCTCAGCCCGGAGGGCCCGCTGGTGATCCGGCACGGCCAGTGACCGGTGCCTGGCCCGGGAGATGCTCCGCTGAGCCTGGCGGTCCGGCCGGCGGTGTCGGTACCGCGGCGTAGGGCCGGCGCCGCGCCCGGCCGGCCATTGCTCGAGGAGTTCATCAGCGCGTTCGAGTCCCACGATGTGCCCCGGCTCACGGCCGCCCGAGCCTGGAGGCTTCCCATGAGCTTTCCCGAGATCGTGACCCGCGAGCAGTGGATGCAGGCCAGAGTGGCGCGGCTGGCGCGGGAGAAGGAGATGGCCCGGAGCGCGACGCCCTGAACGCTGAGCGGCGGCGGCTGCCCATGGTCCGCGTCGGGCAGGACTACGCCTTCGACGGGCCGCACGGGCCGGTTACGCTGGCCGGCCTGTTCGACGACCGGCGGCAGCTGATCATCCAGCACGTCATGTTCGGCCCGGACTGGGACACGGCATGCCCCGGGTGCACGGCCGCGGTCGACGAGGTGTCCGCCGCGATGCTGGCGCACCTGCGCTCCCGTGACACCGCGTTCGCGCTCGTCTCCCGGGCTCCGCTGGTCATGCTGACGGAGTACGCGGCCGCCCGGGGCTGGACGGTGCCCTGGTACTCCTCCGATGGCAGCGACTTCAACTATGAACTTCGGCGTGACGCTGGACGCGGTGCACCCGCAGTACAACTACCGGCCGTGCCGGATATCGGGGCCGACGGCGGATCGGCCGAGCTGCCGGGCCTGAGCTGCTTCCTGCGCGATGACGGGCAGGTCTTCCGCACCTATTCAACCTACGCCCGGGGCACCGACCAGCTTGGCAGTGTCTACACGCTGCTCGACCTGACCGCGCTCGGCCGACAGGAGGACTGGGAGGAGCCCAGGGGCCGGGCACCGCGGCTGCACGGCGCGGATCCGACGTTCGCCGACTAGGCCTCAGCACTCGACGACGTTGAGGGCCAGGCCGCCGCGGGCGGTCTCCTTGTACTTGTCCTTCATGTCCGCGCCGGTCTCGCGCATGGTCTTGATCGCCTTGTCCAGCGAGACGTGGTGGGCACCGTCGCCGCGCACGGCCATCCGGGCCGCGGTGATGGCCTTGACCGACGCGATCGCGTTCCGCTCGATGCACGGGATCTGCACCAGGCCGCCGACCGGGTCGCAGGTCAGCCCAAGGTTGTGCTCGACGCCTATCTCTGCGGCGTTCTCCACCTGGGCCGGCGTGCCGCCGAGCACCTCGGCCAGGCCGGCCGCGGCCATCGAGCAGGCCGAGCCGACCTCGCCCTGGCAGCCGACCTCGGCGCCGGAGATCGACGCGTTCTGCTTGAACAGCGCGCCGATGGCGCCGGCGGTCAGCAGGAACCGGATCACGCCGTCGTCGCCGGCGCCGGGCACGAACCGGGTGTAGTAGTACAGCACCGCCGGGATGATGCCGGCCGCGCCGTTGGTGGGCGCGGTGACGACCCGGCCGCCCGCCGCGTTCTCCTCGTTCACGGCCAGGGCGTACATGGTGACCCACTCCATCGCGTACAGCGGGTCGGCGGGATCGGCGGTCCGCTCCAGGTTCTGCCGCAGCGCGTGCGCCCGCCGCCGGACCCGCAGGCCGCCGGGCAGCACGCCGTCCGCCGCGCAGCCGCGCTCGGCGCATTCGCGCATGACCGACCAGATCCGCAACAGCCCGCCAGCGACGGCCTGCTCGTCCCGGCGGGCCAGCTCGTTGGCCAGCATCACGCCACTGACCGGCAGGCCGGTGTCGCGGGTGAGCTGCAGCAGCTCCGCCGCCGAGCCGAACGGGTAGGGCACCGCGGCGGTATCGGGCACTACAGCGGGCCGCCCCTCTTCGTCCTCGCCGAGCACGAACCCGCCGCCGATGGAGTAGTAGGTCGCCACGGCCAGTTCCGCGCCCGCGCTGTCCGCCGCCGAGAACCGCATCGCATTGGGATGGAACGGCAGCCGCCGGCGGCGGTGCAGGATCACGTCCTCGCCGGGGTCGAACGCGATCCCGTCCGTGCCGGGCAGCGGCAGCACCCCGGTCTCCCGCACCCGGGCCATCAGCTCCCGGCCGGCCGCCGGGTCGACGTCCTCGGGCTGCTCGCCGCACAAGCCGAGCACGACCGCCGGGACGCTGCCGTGGCCGTGCCCGGTGGCGCCGAGCGAGCCGAACAGCTCGGCCCTGATGGTGGCCGCCCGGCCGGCCAGGCCGGCCCCGCGCAGCGACTGGCCGAACATCGCGGCCGCCTTCATCGGCCCGACTGTGTGCGAGCTGGACGGCCCGATGCCGATCTTGAACAGATCAAAGACGCTGATCGTCATCGCACCGCTCCTGTCCGGGCCGCTCCGCGCTGAGCGGCCCTGTGGTGATCCTGCCCGCCGGCCGCGGCCTATACGCCGCGGACCCGGCGGCCGTCCGGATCGTAGGGCGCTCGAAGGTGCGCGGTGGCGCCGACCAGATCACCGCCCACGTTGACCTGGTAGTGGCCGGCCCGGATGAATTCCGGGCTGACCGGCTCGCCGCCCGGGTGCCGGATATAGCCGAGGCCGACCGACGCGCCCAGTGTCTCCCCCCAGGCCGCGGACGTCACCTGGCCGACAGCGGCGCCGTCGCGGACGATCAGCTCGCTGCCCCACATCATCGCGGCCGGGTCGTCCAGCACGACCGAGATCAGCCGCCGCCTCGGCCGGGCCGCCCGCGCCTTCTCCACCGCCTCACGGCCGAGGAAGCCGATGCCGGTGCCGAGCTTGCAGGCGAACAGCAGCCCGGCCTCGGCCGGGCCGTAGTCCGGGGTGAGCTCGCGGCCGTAGGCCCGGTTGCCCTTCTCCAGGCGCAGCGACTCGATCGCGTAGTAGCCGGCGTTGACCGCCCCTAGATCCGCCCCCGCCGCCATCAGGGCGGTGTAGACGCCGACGGCGAATTCGGCAGGCACGTACAGCTCCCAGCCGAGCTCGCCCACGTAGGTGATCCGGGTAGCCCGGACGGTGGAGTAGCCCAGGTCGATCTGGCGGCTGGCGCCGAATCCGAACGCCGCGTCGGACAGGTCGGCGCGGGTGAGCCGGGCCAGCAGTGCCCGCGAGGCCGGCCCCATGACGCCGAAGACGGCCAGCGCCGAGGTCATATCCTGGACCGCGGCCCGGCTGCCCGGCGGCATCCGCCGGCTGATGTGGTCCTTGTCCCGCTCGGTGGTGGCGGCGCTGCTGACCAGCAGGTACTCGTCCGCGGCGAGCCGGGTCACGGTGATGTCGGCCTCGTAGGTGCCGCGCTCGCCGAGCATCCCGGTGTACACGGCGCGGCCGGGCTCGACGGCCACGTCGTTCGTGCACAGCCACTGCAGCGCCGCCTCTGCGTCCGGGCCGGTCACCAGGTACTTGGAGAACGAGGTCTGGTCGAACACCGCCACCGCCCGGCGGGCGGCCCGATGCTCGGCGGCGGACCAGGGCTGCCAGTTCTGCTTGCCCCAGGAGTACTCAATCACCGGCTCCGCGTCCGGCGGGGCGAAGAAGTTGGCCCGTTCCCAGCCCATCTTGCTGCCGAAGCAGGCGCCCGCAGCGGCCAGCAGGTGGTAGACGGGCGAGCGGCGGAACGGCCGGGCGGTCTCCAGCTCGCGGTTCGGCCAGGGGATCGCGTAGTGCAGGCCGAGCACCTCGCCGACCCGGTCGCGCAGCCACCGGCTGTTGCCGTTGAACGCGGCGAACCGCCGGATGTCCACGGCGGTCAGGTCGCTGGTGGGCACGCCCTCGACGATCCACTCGGCCAGGGCCAGCCCGGCCCCGCCGGCCGACGCGATGCCAACCGAGTTGAGGCCGGCCGCCACGAAGAAGTTCCGGCACTCTGGCGCCTCGCCGAGGATGAACTGGTTGTCGGGGGTAAAGCTCTCCGGGCCGTTGTAGAGCTTCTTGATCCCGGTGCCGGCCAGCGCGGGAAGGCGGTGCACGGCGCTGTCCATCAGCACCGAGAAGTGCTCCCAGTCTTCATCCAGCAGCCGGAACTCGAACGGGTAGGGCAGCTCTTCCGGCGCCGCCCAGGGCTTGGCGACCGGCTCGAACCCGCCGACCACCAGGCCGCCGACCTCCTCTTTGAAGTAGGTGTAGCCGTCCGGGTCGCGCAGCACCGGAGCGCCGGAGTGCATCCCGGCCAGCTGCTCAGTCACCACGTAGAAGTGCTCGGCCGAGTGCAGCGGTACCGTCACCCCGGCCAGCGCGCCCACCTGCTTGGCCCACTGGCCGGCGCAGTTGACGACGATCTCGGCCTCGACCTCGCCCGCGTCGGTCCGCACCCCGGTCACCGCTCCCCCGGCCACGGTGACCCCGGTGACCCGGGTCCGCTCGGCGATGACCGCGCCCCGCTGCCGGGCGCCGCGGGCCAGCGCCGCGGTCAGGTCGGTGGGGTTGGCCCGGCCGTCACCGGGCAGCCAGATCGCCCCGGCCAGGTCGTCGGTGCGCAGCCCGGGAAATAGCCCGGCGGCCCGGCGCGGGCTGATCAGCTCGCACTCCAGGCCGTAGGCCTCCGCGGTGGCCGCGGTGCGGCGCAGCGCGGTCAGCCGGTCCGCGGTGCGCGCTACCGTGACGCCGCCGCAGCGGCGAAAGCCACCCGACAGGCCCGTCTCGGCCTCCAGCCGCGCGTACAGGTCGGCGGAGTACTGCACCAGCCGGGTCCCGGCCTCCGAGGCGCGCAGCTGGCCGACCAGGCCCGCCGCGTGCCAGGTGGTGCCGCAGGACAGCTGGCCCTGTTCCAGCAGCAGCACGTCGGTGCGGCCGAGCAGGGTGAGGTGGTAGGCGACGCTGGTGCCGATCACCCCGCCGCCGATGATCACGATCTGGGCCCGGCCGGGCAGCGCGGTCACCGGCCCGGATCCCGGTCGTCGATCTGCACCCCGTCTAGCAGCCGGGCGAACCCGGGGCCGGTGAAGCCGGCGGCGGCCGCCTCGTACTTCTCCATGGCCCAGGACCAGAAGTCGAACTCCAGCGGGCTGCTCGCGCTCTGGATGGCGCCCCACAGCGTCCAGCCGTACCGGGCGACCAGGCCGAACAGCTCGGCGCGGGCGATCCGGCTGGGGCGGGGCCGCCCGTAGTAGGCGGTGACCAGCGCGGCCAGCCCGTCGGCCGGCAGGCCGGACTCAGCCGCGATGTTGCCGAGCTCGAAGCACGGGTCATTGTTGCCCGAGTACTCGTAGTCGATCAGCCAGATGCGGTCCCCGTCGTCGATGAAGTTGCCGGCCAGCAGGTCGTTGTGACACGGAACCGTGCCCTCGTCACCGGCCGCGAGGGCCGCCTGCGCCGCCGCGAACTGCGGCCAGAGCCGGTCGTAGCCGCGCGGCACGCGCAGGCCGAGCTCGGCGGTCACCGCCGAGTACCGGGCCTGGATCGAGAACATGTCGAAGTCATTGCCGAACCGGGGCGCGGCGTGCAGCCGGCGGCAGGCCGCCGCGATGCGCGCGGTGTTCGCCGGGTCGGCGACATCGGCGCTGGTGCAGGTCCGGCCGGGCAGGAAGCCGATCACCAGCAGGCAGTCCTCGGGCCGGTACTCGATGACCGGGGCGCCGGCCCCGGCCGCCGCGGCGATCACCGAGTTGGCGTACTCGACGTCCCGGTCGATGGCCAGCAGGCTGCCGCCGGCCGTCCACACCCGCGCGACGAACTCGCCGCCGGGCGTGCGCACGTGGTAGTTGCGATTGGTCAGGCCGCCCGGCAGCTCGGCCACCGACCGCGGCGTCCCCGCCAGGCTCCGCGCCCGGTCCAGCAGCCCGCTGACATCAGCAGCCGAGGTCTGGCTCATCGGCCTTTCCTCCTCCCCGGCGCGGCCTGGCCCTGAGCGCAGGGTAATTGCTGACCCCTAAAACGTCTAGACACAAAAGCCGCCACCGGGCGGCCGGGCGCCCCCGCGGCGCGGCGGGCCGGAAAGGGTATGGACAATAAGCCGATTGTCCCCGTACGCTACGCGTCAGCTTGCGGCCCAGCTGTCGCCCAGCATCCGGGAGGTCCCGCTCATGACCACCAGCAATCATCTTCCCGGCAGCCAGGAGCGGGACGCAGCGGACCTGGCCAGGTTCGGCTACCAGCAGGAGCTCAAGCGGTCGCTGGGAACGTTCAGCTCGTTCGCGGTGGCCTTCAGCTACATCTCGCCGTCGACCGGCATCTTCACCCTGTTCGCGCTGGGCCTGACCACGCTCGGCGGGGTGTTCATCTGGACCTGGCCGGTGGTCGCGCTCGGGCAGTTCATCATCGCGCTGAACTTCGCCGAGGTGTCCAGCCACTTCCCGGTGGCCGGCTCGGTCTTCCAGTGGACCAAGTACCTGGCCAGCCGCCGCTACTCCTGGCTCACCGGCTGGATCTACCTGTTCGCCGGGATCCTGACCGTCACCGCGGTGGTCGCCACCCTGCCGCTGGCACTCATCCCGGCACTCAACGGCCTGGGCTGGCACGGCCTCGGCACCGGCGGCGCGCCAACCGTGCTGCACACCCAGCTGGTCGTCGCGCTGATCACGCTGGTGGTGATCACGGTGCTGAACATCTACGGAGTCCGGCTGGTCGCGATCATCAACAACACCGGCGTGCTGTTCGAGATCCTCGGCATGTTCGTGTTCGCGCTGATCCTTATGGCCTTCCATAACCACCAGGGCTTCCACGTCGTGACCAACAGCGCGGGCATCCACGTGGCTCCGAACACGTTCCTGGCCGCGATGTTCATGTCCCTGTTCGTGATCTACGGCTTCGACACCGCCTCCACCCTGGCCGAGGAGACCCGTGACCCGCGCCGGGCCGCGCCCAAGGCCGTGCTGATGTCCATCGTCGGCGCGTTCATCATCGGCGGCGTGTTCCTCGTCGGCACGCTCGTCGCGATCCCGAACCTGGGCACCGCGATCAAGAACGGCTACGGCCCGGCGCAGATCATCGAGGCCAACTTCTCCGCGCCGTTCGCCACCATCTACCTGCTGGTCGTCTCGGCCGCGATCTTCGTGTGCTGCCTGTCCATCATGGCGGCCACCATCCGGCTGTGCTTCGGGATGTCCCGCGACAACCAGCTGCCGTTCGCCGGGCTGCTGTCAAGGGTGGCACCGAGCCTGCACACGCCGATCTGGTCCTGCGTCGCGGTCGCCGTGCTGGCCGCGATCCCGTTCATCCAGTACTCCGGCGCGGGCATCATCGCGATCGCCGCGACCGGGATGATCTACCTTTCCTACTTCCTCGGAAACCTGGCGATCGCCAAGGCCCGGCCGCGCGGCTGGCCCAGGGCCAGCGCGCCGTTCCGGCTCGGCCGCTGGGGCCTGCTGGTCAATGCCCTGGGCCTGCTGTACGGCGGAGCCATGCTGGTGAACTTTGCCTGGCCCCGGGCCGCGAGCAACCCGGAGCCGAACCAGACCGTCATCGGCGGCGTGCAGAGCCTCGACTTCCACATCGGGTTCCTGAACAAGATCCCGATCCTGTGGACGGTCGTCGTGGTGATCGCGCTGATCGGCCTCATCTACTACCTGGCCGCCGGGCGGAAAAAGGAGTTCGCGCCGGTGATCACGCCCGCCGCCGACGACGCCCCGCTGCCGGCCGCGGGCGGTCCGGCCTCGCCGGCCGCAAGCTGACGCGGCTGGTGAACGGGCGATCGCCGTCGGCCGGCTGGCCGCCGCTGCTCGCCCGGCAGCCGCCGACGATCGTGCGGGGCGCCGGCCCCACCGTGCACGCTCAGATCGAGGACTGGCTGGCCGAGGCCATCGCCGCGCAGCGGCTGCGCTCCGGGGACCGGCTGCCCACCGAGCACGAGCTGGCCGCCTGGCTCGGGGTCAGCCGGATGACGCTGCGGCACGCCCTGGGCGAGCTGGCCCAGCGCGGCCTGGTCACCCGGGCGGTAGGCCGCAACGGCGGCACCTTCGTGGCCGAGCCCAAGCTCGAGCAGGATCTCACCACGCTAGCGGGCTTCTCCGAGCAGCTGCGCAGGCACGGGATGGTGGCCGGCGCACGGGTGCTCGGTGCGGTGCAGCGGCCGGCCGGGCCGTCGGCCGCGGCGGCGCTGGCGGTCGGCGCGGGCGACCCGGTGCTCGAAGTGCGCCGGGTCCGGCTTGCCGACGGCAGGCCGATGGTGCTCGAGCGTTCGGTGTTCCCGGCGGCGCTATTCCCCGGCATGCTCGGATGCCGCCTCGACGGCTCGCTGTACGAACTGCTGGAAGAGCGCTACGGCCAGCGGCCGCACCGGGCCAGGGAGAGCCTGGAGCCGGTGCTCGCCGGGGTGCGCGAGGCCGAGGCGCTGGCAGTTGAGGAGGGCGCGCCGCTAATGCTGGTGGAGCGCACGGCCTACTCGGCAGGCGGCCTGCCGCTGGAGTTCGCCCGCGACCTGTTCCGCGGTGACCGGACCCGGCTGGTCGTCTGGACCTCCGGGCTGCCCGGGGACCTGTAGCCCCGCCCCGCCCCGGCTCCCGCCCTCGCCGCCACCGGCCCGGCCTCGCCGAGGGCTTCCTCCCCTGCGCCGGCCGCGCGAGTCCCGCGGCCCGGCGGCACCGGCTGGGCGGCCCGGCCCCGCGGGGACAGCCCGGCGCGCGGGCGGCCTGCGGCGGCGGGATAATGGAGTCGTGGCACTGGAAGCGGGATTCAGCGCGGGGCAGGCCGCGGACGAGATCAGGCAGCGGGTCGGCTCGGCGATCTTCGAGCGGGTAGCGGGGCCAGAGGGACCCGCGCGCCGCGCGGCAATCCACGACTCGCCCGGCGAGCGCTGGTTCGCCGAGGACCGGCCGATCCGCCGGGTGCACGGCGACTCGGCGATGTTCGCCGGGGGCATCCGGGCGCTGCTGCTGCAGTCGCTGCACCCGCTCGCCATGGCCGCCGTGGCCGGCCACTCCGGCTTCCGCGGCGACCCGTGGGGCCGACTGCAGCGCACCAGCTACTTTCTCGCGGTCACCACCTTCGGCCCGGCGGCCCGGGCGCAGGCCACGATCGGCCGGGTCCGGGCGATCCACCGGAAGGTCACCGGCTTCGCGCCGGACGGCAGGCCGTACGCCGCCTCCGATCCGCACCTGCTGACCTGGGTGCATATCGCCGAGGCGGACAGTTTCCTGCGCGCGCATTCCCGGTTCGGCGCCGAGCCGCTGGATCAGGACGGCCGCGACGGGTACGTCGCGGACATGGCCAGGATCGCCATCGCGCTCGGCGTGCCCGACCCGCCGCGGACCGAGGCCGAGCTCACCGACCGGATCAGCCAGTACCGCCCGGAGCTGCGCGGCACCGCGCAGTCCCGGGCGGCGGCCCGGTTTTTGCTGCTCAATCCGCCGTTGCCGGCGGCGGCGCGGGCGCCCTACGGGGTGCTTGCCGCGGCCGCGACATCCCTGCTGCCGCGCTGGGCACGGCGCCCGCTGCTGCTCCCGAGCCTGCCGGTGACCGAGACCGTGCTGGTGCGCCCGGCCGGAGATGTCATGGTCAGGGCCATCCGCTGGGTCACCAGCGGCCCGTCGGGCCCGGCCGCGGCGGCCGGGCCCGCCCGCGCCAGCTAGCCGCCCGGCCCGCGCCGCCGGCCTCCGGCCGTGCCCGGGAGCGGCGGAACAGGGGCGCCTGGCAGACTGTCATGGAGTCGGCGGGACCGACGGGCTCCAGGCGGCTGGTCCCGGCTGGCCCCTACTGGACGCGGCAAAGTCCGTGGCGCCTGAGCGCCATCGGCCGAGATGCGAAGGCGGCTACCGCGATGGCCGGTGAAGAAACCGAGCGAGCCCTTGTCGTCGTGGGAGTTGACGGCTCGGCCGAGTCAGTTGCGGCGCTGCGCTGGGCGAAGCGCAACGCGGCGGTGACCGGGGCACAGGTACGGGCGATCCTGTGCTGGCACTACCCGAGCGCGGTGGGGCCGGCGCCGGTCGGCGTCGCGCCCGAGGCGGTGACCGGCCAGGTGCGCCACCAGATGGAGCAGGCGCTGGCGGCGGCCGTGGCCGAGGTCTACCCGGACCAGGGGGCGGCCGCCGCGGTGCAGACCAAGATCAGTTACGGTCATCCGGCCCAGGCGCTGATCGACGAGTCCGAGAAAGCGGATCTGCTGGTGGTGGGCCGCCACGGTCACGGCGCGTTCACTCAGCTGTTCGTCGGCTCGGTCAGCATGCACTGCGTAAGCCACGCGACCTGCCCGGTAGTGGTGATCCGCAGCGCCTGGCCAGCCTCACCGGACCCCGGGCGGACGATCAGCGCCGGCGGATGATCAGGGCCGGCGGATGATCAGGGCCGGATTACTCAGGGCCGGGAATCCGGCCGCAGCATGCTGCGGTACACGGCGATGAGCGCCGCCTTCTGCGAGTCGTCCAGCCGGGAGTCGGACTCGATCGCGTCCTGCACCGTAGAGTGCCGGGACGTGCTGCCGCCGCTGCCGTCGCCGCCGGCTTTGCCGTCAAACAGCCCCGCCTGGGTCAGCAGCCGCTCGGCCGACACGTTGAGTGCGCTGGAGATGAGCTTGAGCACCCGGACTGACGGCTGGTGCATGCCCCGCTCGAGCTGGCTCAGGTAGGGGTTGGAGAGACTGGTCAGCTCGGCCATCTGGCGGAGCGAGAGATTGGCGAGCTTGCGCTGGCTGTGGATGAACTCGCCGAGGGCTTCCATCTGCTGATCCCATTGTTCGGTCACGCAATCCCCCACCGGCCGGGCCATCGGGCGAGCGGCGGCACTCCGCAGTGTTGCCAGTGCCGCCCCGCAGCGCTGTCTTTGTGCTTACTATAGTAAGCACAAAGACAGCGCCTCGCCGGCCTATCCGCCCTGAGCCCGGAGCAGCTCGATTACGGGTCGCTCGTCCCTGCTCGCACAGAGTGTGCGTATTACGCCTCCGGCGAATCACGAAACGGCTACCATCGTTGCTGATAGATATGCATATGCAAGTGCTGCTGCACATGCATATTCTGGTCTGCTGCGCCGGACCTGGGGAGCAGCCGGGGCGGACCTGATCACACACGCGCCCAGCCGTGATGGGCGCGGGAAACGGATCCAGGTGAACTCTCCTCGCAATGGCATCCAGGCCACCATGCTCAGCGGCGCGGTCTGGCAGAAGAGCCGTCACAGCAATCCCAGCGGCAACTGCGTCGAGCTGGCGCCGCTGCCTGACGGCAGCGTCGCGATCCGCAACTCGCGGCACCCGGCCGGGCCTGGCGCTGGTCTACACCCGGGCCGAAATCGCCGCCTTCCTGCAAGGGGCCAGGGACGGCGAATTCGACGGCCTGTCAGGCTGACCGGTCTCCCGGATGGCAGCGCAGGACAGGGCCAGTCCCGGCCGCCGCGGCGTAATCGCGCCGCCCGGCAGCGGCGGCCCGACCGTGCTGCGCATCTTACTCGGCGCCCGGCTGCGCCGCCTGCGCGAGCAGCAGCGCATCACCCGGGAGGACGCGGGCCGGGTGATCCGCGCGTCCGGGTCGAAGATGAGCAGGCTGGAGACCGGCCGCGTCGGCTTCAAGGACCGGGACGTGACCGACCTGCTCACCTTCTACGGGCTCACCGACGAGGGAGAGCGCGGCAGCATGCGCGCGCTGGCGCGCGGCACTAACGCGCAGGGCTGGTGGCATGAGTACGCCGACGTGCTGCCGTCCTGGTTCGAGGCCTACATCGCGTTCGAGGAGGCCGCCACCAGCATCCGTGCCTACGAGGTGCAGTTCGTGCCCGGCCTGCTGCAGACCGAGGACTACGCCCGCGCGGTCACGCGGCTCGGCCACCCGAACGCGTCCGCCGACGAGATCGCCCGCCGCGTGCGGCTGCGGCTGGCCCGGCAGGCGCTCATCAGCCGGGCCCATCCGCCGCATGTCTGGGCAGTGCTGGACGAGGCGGCGCTGCGCCGTCCGGTCGGGCGGCCAGGGGTGATGCGGGGGCAGCTCAAGCACCTGCTGAGCATCGCCGACCGGCAGAACGTGACCATCCAGATTGTGCCGTTCCAGTACGGCGGCCACGCCGCGGCCGGAGGCCCGTTCAGCATCCTGCGCTTCACCGAGCCGGATCTGCGGGACATGGTGTACCTCGAGCAGCTCACCACCGCGCTCTACCTGGACAAGCCCGAGACCGTCGAGCACTACCTGGCGGTGATGGAACGGCTGTGCCTGGAGGCCGAGCCCGCCTTCGGCACCGCCAAGGTCATCAATGCGATCCTGCGGGAATAGCCGTCTGCGAGGGCTAACCCAGCACCGCGGCGCCGGTGAAGCGGTCGGCGGCCAGGTCGGCCAGGGCCCGGTCGGCCTGGTCGAACGGGTACGGCTGCACCTCGACCCGCAGCTTCAGCCGCTCGGCCAGCCGGAGGAACTCCAGCGCGTCACCCCGCGTGTTGGCCGTGACGCTGCGCAGCTGGCGCTCGTTGAACAGGTGCGCCTGGTAGTCCAGCGGCGGGATCTGGCTCAGGTAGATGCCGGCCACGGCCAGCGTCCCGCCTCGGTCCAGTGCCGACAGTGCGGGCAGCACCAGCTCTCCGGCCGGGGCGAACAGGATCGCCGAGTCCAGCGGCTCGGGCGCCGGGTCGAAGGAATCCTGCGCCGAGGCGGCGCCCAGGTCCAGGGCCAGCTCCCTGGCCGCCGCGCCCCGGCTGAATACGTGCACGGCCGCGCCCTGCGCGACCGCGATCTGCGCGGTCAGGTGCGCCGAGCCGCCGAAGCCCCAGATGCCCAGCGTGCCGCCGGGCGGCAGGTCCGCGCGCAACAGCGCCCGGTAGCCGATGAGGCCCGCGCACAGCAGCGGGGCGGCCTGCTGGTCGGGCAGCCCGGCCGGCAGCGGGTGCACATAGGCCTCGGCCGCGACCAGGTACTCGGCGTAGCCGCCGTGGATATCCCAGCCGGTGTAGGTGGAAGCCGGGCACAGGTTCTCCCGGCCGCGCCGGCAGTACCGGCAGGATCCGTCGGTGGACGCCAGCCAGGCCACCCCGACCCGGTCGCCCGCGGCGAACCGGGCGGTGCCGGGCCCGGCCGCGGCGACCTCGCCGACGACCTCGTGACCGGGGGTGATGCCGGGATGCCTCGGCGGCAGGTCACCCTCGGCCAGGTGCAGGTCGGTGCGGCACACACCACAGCAGATCACCCTGATCAGCAGCTCACCCGGCCCGGGCTCGGGCTCGTCACGCTCGATCAGGCGCAGCGGGCGGGAATCGATCGGGCCCGGATTGTCGACGACCCATGCCCTCATGCGATCAGGTTATCGGGGCGGCATCGCGTCTCGCCGTGCGCTGCGCTCATGGCGCGGCACTGCGGGCGGCGGCTGCGGCCGAGGGCTTCGCCGCCGTGCCCGCCTGGCCGGTCAGCGCACGCCGCGCGGGCGGAACTGGACGCTGATCCGCGGGCCTGCGGCGCGGGCCTTGGGCACCGCGTGCTCCCAGGTGCGCTGGCAGCTGCCGCCCATGACCAGCAGGTCACCGTGGCCGAGATCGAAGCGCAGCGCCGGGCCGCCGCCGCGCGGGCGCAGCCGCAGGGCGCGCGGGGTGCCGAGCGAGACGATCGCGACCATCGTGTCGGCGGTGGCACCCCGGCCGATCGTGTCGCCGTGCCAGCTGACGCTGTCCCGCCCGTCCCGGTACAGGCACATCCCGGCGGTGACGAACGGCTCCCCCAGCTCGGCCGCGTACCAGTTGGTCAGCACCTGCCGGGCCTGGTCCAGGACGGCGTCGGGCAGCGGCTCGCCCGGCCCGTAGAAGCACAGCAGCCGCGGCACGTCCACCACCCGGTCATACATCGGCCGTCGCTCTGCCCGCCACGGCACCGCCGGGAGCAGGCGCCCGAACAGCTCGTCGGCCCCGGCGACCCAGCCGGCCCGGAAATCGACCCACGCGCCGCAGCTGAGCTGCCTGCGCTGCAGTGACGGCCCGAGCGGCCGCAGCCAGGATCCCCCGCCGCCGGCCAGCAGTGATTCCTGGAAGGCTAGTGTCATGAAGCCAGCATAAGCCACTATTCAAATCTTTGTTCGAGTGAATTCCGCGGCGTGACAGTGCCCATCCTGGCCGGCCAGGCCCGCGCCGGGGGCGCAACCTCGGTGCCCGCGGGTATGCATCGGCAGCGGCCGGGGTACGGCGAACCCGATGAGTTACCTGGCCCGCCGGGCAGCACGCGTGCTGGCCGGCCTCGGCGGCCTGATCGCGGTGGCAGCCCTGGCGATCGGCGCGGCGCTCCTGATAACTCCCATGCAGAACGTCACTGTCGCCGGGCAGGTTATCAGCGTGGGCACCGTGACGCCGGGGCTGAGCGTGTCCGGGCCCGGCCAGATCGACCTCTTCGGGCAGCCGCTGCCGACGGCGCTGCAGTTCACTGGCCCGGTCCGGCCGCGGGTAGAGCTGACCCGGATCACGATCGACAGCGAGCTGGCCAACTTCGTGCAGGGCGCCAGCACCGGGCGGGCGACGCAGCTGCTCGGCAGCGCGCTGACCGACGGCTGGCTGCGCTACTTCGGCTGGGAGGCAGCGATCGCCGGGGCGGCGGCCCTCTTGCTGGCCGGGGCGGTCGCGGGCTGGCGCAGGCTGCAGGGCTGGCCGACGGCCCGGCTGCTCGCCGCCGCGCTCGTGCTGACCGAGCTGGCCAACGCGGGGGCGGTGGCACTGGCCGCGCACGACACCCAGCAGGCGCTGCGGCGGGTGCGCTCGCTGAATCAGCTGGTGGGCAGCACCCCGGCCCGGCAGGCCGAGCGCAAGGACCCGCCCGCGATACCCGGCGTGCACGCGATCGTGCTCGGCGACTCCACCGCCGCGGGCGCCGGGCTCACGCCGTTCGCCGATTCGTCCCGGCTCGACCGCGCGTGCGGCCGCAGCCAGGACTCCTACGCCGAGGACCTGGCCGCGGCGAACGGCTGGAAGGTCATGAACCTGGCCTGCGACAGCGCCACCATCAGCAGCGGCCTGCTGGGCGGCCAGGGCCGGGGCGGCCAGATGATCGCGCCGCAGCTGGACTCGGCCGCGCGGGCCAGCGGCGCAGCCGCGGTGATCGTCAGCGTCGGCGCGGACGACCTGCAGTGGTCACTGCTGCTGGAGTACTGCGCGGCCGCCCGCCACTGCGATGACCGGGCATCGGCGGCCTACTTCCGGCAGCGGATGGCCGTGTTCAGCGCGGATTACCTGCAGCTGCTGACCCGGCTGGCCGCGCTGCCCGGGCGTCCGGCGGTAATCATCAATCGCTACTACAACCCGTTCGGCGCGGACCTGCGGTGCGTCACCAGGCGGGGGCTGTCGGCGCCTAACGTCGCCACGCTCAGCTCGCGGCTGGCCGCGCTGAACCGGGTGCTGGCCCGCGGCGCGGCCGAGTTCGGCGATGCGTCGCCCAAGCCTGATTTCGCCGGCCATCAGCTGTGCTCGGCGCAGCCCTACGTGCAGGGAATCGCGGCCCCGGCCCCGTTCCACCCGACCGCGCTCGGCCAGCTGGAGATCGCGATCGCCGACGAGAAGGTGCTCGCCGCCCATCCAGCGGGGACCGGCCCGGCCAGCCCGTCGCCGGCGGCCAGCAGTCCCCCCTAGCGGCTGTCAGCCCGGTCCCGGCGCGGGTCCGGGGAGCACGCGCGGGAAGCGGGAGGCGGATGGACACCGGAACCGGGCTGCCGCCCAGCCTGGAGGCCGCCTGGGGTCTGCGGGCGCGCACCGGTAAGGGCCCCAGGCCCGGGCTGAGCCTGGACCGGATCGTCGCGGCCGGCATCCAGCTGGCCGCCTCCGACGGCCTGGACGCGGTGTCGATGAGCCGGGTCGCCGCCGCGCTCGGTGCCGCCACGATGTCGCTGTACCGGTACGTGAGCTCCAAGGGCGAGCTGCTTGACCTGATGGCCGACACGGCGCTCGGCCCGCCGCCCGCGCCGGGCCCCGCGGCCGGCTGGCGGGCCGGGCTCGCGGCCTGGTCCTGGGCGCAGCTGTCGGCCATGCGCCGGCATCTGTGGGCCGTGCGGATCCCGCTCAGCGGGCCCCCGGCCACCCCCAGCGCGGTGGCCTGGCTGGAGCAGGGACTGCGCTGCCCGCGCGGGACCGGGCTGGCCGAGGAGGCCAAGATGTCGGTGATCTTGCTGGTCAGCGGCTTCGTCCGCAACTACGTGACGATGGAGGCTGACATCGACGCGGCGGTGGCGGCGTCCGGCCGGACCGGCACGGAAGCCACGGCCGGGTATAGCGCGCTGCTGGCGCGGCTGATCGACCCGCGGGACTTCCCCGAACTCAGCAAGGTCATCGCGGCCGGGGTGCTGGCCGCCGCCGATCCGGGGGACAAGGAATTCGGCTTCGGCCTGGACCGGCTGCTGGACGGGATCGAGATCCTGGTGCGCGGCCGCAGGGCGGGCAGCTCATGACGGGAGACACGGAAGCCGGCCGTCCCGCGCCCGCGGCCGGCCCGGCAGCGGCGACGGCCGCGGGAACCTGCCCGTTCACCATCGATCGGCCGGTCATGACCCAGCGCTGGGACCGGCTGACGTTCCTGCACTGGCCATTCGACCCCGGGCGGGTGCAGCAGCTGCTGCCGCCGGGCCTGCGGGCCGACACCTTCGGCGGCGCGGCGTGGGTGGGGCTGGTGCCCTTCTTCATGCGCGTCGCGACCCCGGCCGGGCACGAGGTCGCGTGGCCTCGCACTTCTGCGAGACCAACGTGCGGACCTATGTGCGGGACGAGCAGGACCAGGCCGGGATCTGGTTCTGCTCGCTCGACGCCGCGCGGCTCGGCGCGGTCGCCGTCGCGCGCGCGGCTTCGGGCTGCCGTACTTCTGGTCGTCGATGCGGATGGCCGAGCGGGACGGGCAGGTGTCCTACGCCTGCCGCCGGATATGGCCCGGGCCGCGCGGTGCCAGCAGCCGGGTCAGGATAAAGGCCGGCGCCCCGTTGCGCGCCGGCGATCTTGATGACCGCGACCATTTCCTGACCGCGCGATGGCTGCTGTTCAGCGCCGCCGGGCCACGCCGCCGGGTGGCGCGCGCCTGGCACCGGCCGTGGCCGCTGTACCGGGCCCGCGCCCTGGCCGTTGACGACCAGCTGATTGCCGCGGCCGGGCTGCCGCAGCCGGCCGGGGAGCCGCTGGTGCACTACTCCCCCGGCGTCGACGTCCGCATCGGCCGGCCGGAGCGCTGGGCCTGCCGGGCTGAATTACCGAGCCGCCGAACGACGGATTTGACTGCCGTCGCCTGCGGGGTTATAAGCCGTCAGCATGAAGTAAGAGCTGCCGGGTAGCAATAATCGTCGCTGCCCTCACCGCTGCCACCGGCGGGGGGACCGGCGGCCCAGGCGCCGCAGGCGCCCGGAATACGAAAGGCGGCCCGCGAGATGCCCTCGCTTTCACTGTCTTCTACTCGTGCCAAGTCCCAGGCCAGACGGGCCTCGGACAGCCCGGCAGCGCGCGGGCTGGCCCGCGCGGGCCTGGCCGCCCGCGGCGTTCTCTACATCCTCATCGGCTGGGTCGCGATCCTGATCGCGCTCGGCCACGGCTCGCATCAGGCCGACCAGCAGGGCGCCCTGCAGATGCTGGCCAGCCAGCCGTACGGGCTGGTATCGCTGTGGCTGATGGCCATCGGCTTCGCCGGCTATGCACTGTGGCGGCTCAGCGAGGCCGCGTTCGGCGTCACCGGCGAGGGCAACGGGGCCGGGCCGCGGCTGAAGTCCCTGGCCCGCGGCATCGTGTACGCCTTTTTCGCCTACATGACGTTCCAGGTCATCTCCGGCAGCGGCGGCAACCAGACGCATAAGGAGCAGGATCTGTCCGCTAAGGTCATGGCCCACTCCGGCGGTGTGTGGCTGGTCGGCCTGGCCGGCCTGATCATCGTCATCGTCGGTGCCGCGCTGGTGGTCGAGGGCGTGCGCCGCAAGTTCATGAAGCACCTGAACACCGGGCAGATGAGCTCGCGCACCCGGCGGGTGGTCGAGCGGCTCGGCCAGGTCGGCACCACCGCGCGGGGCGTCGTCTTCGCGCTGGTCGGCGTGCTGGTCATCGACGCTGCCGTGACGCACAGCCCGTCCAAGGCCGGCGGCCTGGACAAGGCCCTGCTGACCCTGCGCAACCAGGCGTTCGGCGAAGTCCTGCTGCTGCTGGCCGCCATCGGGCTGGTCATCTTCGGCGTGTACGGCCTGGCCGAGGCGCGCTGGCGGAAGGTCTGACGGCTCCGGGCCGTGGTGCTGAGCCCGGCCGCGGCGCTGCTGCCGCGGCCGGGCTCAGCAGGTCCGGCACTGGCCCGGGCTACGGTAGCCAGGTGACCGATACGGACGCTACTGTCGAGCGCTTGCTGAGAAGCTACGACACCATCACCGTGGTCGGCGCCAGTGCCAGTGCCGCCAAGGCGGCCCACTCAGTGCCGGCCTACATGCAGCAGCACGGCTGGCGCATCATCCCGGTCAACCCGCACGCCGACCAGATCCTCGGCGAGCAGGTCTACCGGAGGCTCGGCGATGTCCCCGGGCAGGCGGGCCTGGTCGACGTCTTCCGGCCGTCGGCTCAGGTGCCGGACATCGCGCGGCAGGCGGTTGCGGCGGGCGCTACCGCCCTGTGGCTGCAACTGGGCATCGCGTCGGCGGAAGCACGTGCCATCGCCGAGGGCGCCGGCCTGCTGTACGTGGAGGACCGCTGCCTGGTCATCGAGCAGCGCCGGCTCGGCGTGCGCGCGCCTGTCCGCTAGCGGCCTGCCAAGAGGACTGCGTTACTACCTTAGTAGTAACTACCATGGTATTCTGCTACGGTGAAGGTCGACAAACTGAGTATTTCTTTCGAACCGGAACTCGGAGACGCGGTCAGATCAGCGGCAGCACAGGCCGGGAAACCGGTGTCGTCGTGGCTTGCCGAGGCTGCCTCCAGCAAGCTGCGGGCTGAGGCGCTCGCCGAGTTTCTCGCTAGCTGGGAGGCCGAGCACGGAGCACTGACCGCAGCGGAGATCGTCCGGGCCGAGCAGGAACTCGGCCTGGCAACCGATGACACCGCGGCGTGAGCCGGGATTAGCGTGAGCGCCCTGATTCTCGACGCCGGCCCGCTGGTGGCTGTAGATCATAACGACCGGCTTGTGGTCGCCCGGCTCCGCGTCGCGCAAGAACACGGGCTGGACCTGCGCAGCAACGCCATGGTGGTCGCCCAGGCGTGGCGCGACCGGCACGGTCGGCAGGCGAACCTGGCCCGGCTGCTCCGGGCTGTAGACGTGCGGGCGGTGGGCCCGGCCGACGGGCGCGACGCGGGAGTGCTGCAAGCCGAGACAGGCACTGCCGACGCAATTGACGCGACCGTCGTTCTCCTCGCAGCGCCCGGTGACAGGATCCTTACCAGCGACCCCGGCGACCTGGGGCGCCTGGCCGCGGCGGCCGGGAACCGCCCAGTCATCGTCACCTGCTAAGGCGAAGACCGCCGGCCTTGCCCGTGCACCGGTCCGGGCAGCGACTCACTCAGCCCGAGCTGGCGTCCGGCAACCGCTCTCGATCCATCCGGCACCTCCCGGGGTTGCGACCTGCCCACCAGCATCTCGCTGTTATCGCAGCATGCAAAGCAGCCGCCGGGGCGGTCAACGGCGGGAGGACCGCTAGCTCAGCCGCAGCGCCCCGGCCGGGGCTAGCCGGGCGACCCTGCTGGCCGGGCAGAGCCCGGCCAGCGCGCCGGTGAGGAGCGCGATAGCGGCCGCCGCGGTCAGCTCACCAGGCGGGATGACCTCCGGCCAGTGCCGGGCGGCGGCGCCCGGCAGGGCGCCGGCCGGCGCCGGCGGGTCACAGTGGCCTTAGCGGCGATGGCTGTCCCCGGTTTTCTCTTCCTGTACGGCGCCGCGACCACGATCGGCAACGTGTGGCGTGCCGGGATACGGGACGTTGCCGTGCTGGGGCCCCACGGCCAAGTGGATCATAGGTGCGCCAACTCCGAGATCCCGGTGCTCCCCGGCAACCAGTCGGGATGCGTCCCCAACTACAGTTCCGTCACCAGGGTGCTGCCGCTCGTGCTGGTCGCGGTTGGCCTGGCGATATTCGCCTGGATCTGCTGGATCGTGGCCGCCCGGATGCTGCGGCCCTTGTCGGCGGCGGCCGACACGGTGCGCCAGCTGGGCCCGCAAAACCTCGGCCAGCGCATCCGGATGACCGGCGCGGCCGACAAGCTCAAGGAGCTGGCGGACGCTTTCGACGGCGCGCTGGATCGCCTTGCGGCCGGCTACGAGAGCCAGCGCCGGTTCGCCGCGAACGCCTCGCACGAGCTGCGCACTCCGCTCGCGGTGCAGCGGCTGCTCACCGAGCTCGCGGTGCAGCGGCTGCTCACCGAGGTGGCCATGGAAGCGGCCGGCCTGGGACTGTCCATCGTCCGCTCGGTCACCAACGCGCACGGCGGCACGATCCGGGCGCGACCGCGCCCGGATGGCGGGCTTATCGTCGAGTTCGAACTGCCGGAGAGCCAGTAACGCTTCTCATCAGCGCTGAGCCTGGACCCGTTCGGCCAGGCCCTTCAGTGCGGTGGTGATGATCGCCTTCTCCACCCGGCGCCTGAGCGGGCCGATCAGCGGTATCCGGAGCCCGGCGGCAAGCTCGAACGTCACCTCGGTGCTGCCGTCCCGGCCGGCGAGGGTGTAGGCGCCGGACATCTCGGAGATCACCGTGCCCGGCTCGGCCAGCTCCCACCGGGCCTGCTCGTCGCCGTCCCATTGGTAGCTGAGCACGAAATGGTCCTTGATGATCCCGGCATCCAGCTCAAACCGGACCGTGCGGGGCCGGCCATCCGGCCCGGGCTGGCCGATGACCCGGGCCGATCGCACTCCGGCCCAGGCGGGGTAGGCGGCAAAATCGGCGATTACGGTCATGACGGCATGCGCAGGCGCCGCGACCGTCATCGAGGAGCTAGTCCTGTCGGCCATTTCCCGAAGCGTATCCCCGGGCCGCCCGCGCCCGGTGCCGGCACTCCGGCCGCGCGCACCATTGCCGCGCCGCGCCGCCGTCACCGGCGCCGGCCAGGGCCGTCCGGATTAGGCCTGAGCCGCGGCCTGCGCGATGTCGACCAGCCACGAGACCCCGAACTGGTCGACGCACATGCCGAACTCGTCACCCCAGGCCTGCTTCTGCATCGGCATCATCGTGGTCCCGCCGGCGGACAGCTTCTGCCAGTAGCTGCGGAGGGCCTCGGCGTCGTCGCCGCTGAGGCTGACCGAGAACCCGGCCGGGGCGTGGTACTCCATGTCGCTGGTGACGTCGGCGGCCATGATCGTGTAACCGCCCTCGGTCTCGAGCATCCCGTGCATGATCCGGTCGGCATCGGGCGAGTCCTTGGCGCCAAAGTCAGCGAACGTGCTGAGCGTCAGATGACCACCGAACACGCTGGCGTAGAACTCCATCGCCTGGCGGGCGTTGCCGTTGAAGTTCAGGTAGGGGTTCAGCCTGGAAGCCATGGGCTCTTCCTCCGATCGGGTGGCGAGCGCCACCATAGAGTCGCGGTAAAACAGGCCGATGCTAACAGCCGGACCCGACAGCGGCTCGCGCGTCGGGCCGGACCGGCCGCAGCGGCCATGACCTGGAGCGATGATGACCGACCCGATCACCGTCGAGCGCGACGGGCAGGTGCTGCTGATGGGCATCAACCGCCCGGCCAAGCGTAACGCCTTCAACCTGGCGGCCATCGAGGCGCTGGGCGCCGCGTACGAGACTCTCGGCACCGACGGCCGCCTGCGGGCTGGCGTGCTGTTCGCGCACGGTGATCATTTCTCCGCGGGCCTGGACCTGGCCGAAGTCGGCCCCGCGGGTGGCGGCAAGAGGACCCGAGGCGCGCGGGGCCGCCGCAGCCGGGGACCGGAGGCGGCGCGTGACCACCTGGCCGCGCTGCCGCCGGCGATCCTGGGCAGCGAGGACGCGGCGAGGGGCTGCGCAGCTTCGTGCAGCGGCGCGAGGCCCGCTTCACCGGCCGCTGACCCGATGCCAGGTCCGCGGCGGGCCGGGCCGGCTGGCGACCCGCCGTCCCGCGGCGCCGGAGAGGACCAGGATGCGCCACATCGTGTGCCGCGAGTTCGGGCCGCCGGACCTGCTCACCGTCGAGGATGAGCCCGATCCGCAGCCGGCGGCCGGCGAGGTGCTGATCGCCGTGCACGCGGCCGGGGTCAGCTTCGTCGACGGGCTGATGACCGCCGGGCAGTACCAGGTGCGGCCGCCGCTGCCGTTCACTCCGGGGCTGGTGACCGCGGGTGAGGTGCTCAGGACCGGAACCGGGGTCAGCGGCCTGGCCCCGGGCAGGCGGGTGGCGGGCTGCTCGTTCCGGCTGAGCGGCTACGCAAGCCACCGGGTGCTGCCCGCTGAGGCGGTCGTGCCGCTGCCGGACGCCGTGCCCGACGAGGTGGCCGCGACGGCGGTGGAAGGCTACGCGACGATGCTGTTCGCACTGATCCGGCGAACAGCCGTGCGACCGGGTGAGTGGGTCCTCGTGCTGGGCGCGGCAGGCGGGATCGGTCTTGCCGCCGTGGACGTGGCCCGCTCACTCGGCGCCCAGGTGATCGCGGCCGCCTCCACCCCGGCCAAGCGCGCGGCCGCAGCGCGCGCCGGCGCGCACGCGGTGATCGACTACCTGAATGAGGACCTGAAAGCCCGGGTGCGGGAGATCACCGGCGCCGGCGCCGATGTGGTCGTCGATCCGGTCGGCGGCCCGTTCGCCGAGCCGGCCCTGCGCAGCCTGCGCGGCGACGGCCGGTACCTGGTCGTGGGCTTCGCTGGCGGCACGATCCCGCAGCTGCCGGCCAACCGGATCCTGCTGGAGAACCGGGCGGTGATCGGGGTGGACTGGGGCGCGTGGTCGCGAGCCGACCCGCAGGCCGGCGCCGCGCTCACCGCTGACCTGCTTGGCGGGGTCGCGGCCGGGGAGCTGCATCCCGCCCGCCCCGTCAGCTACCCGCTGGAACGCGCCGCGCAGGCGCTGGCCGAGCTGGCCGGCCGCCGGGTCACCGGCAAGCTGGCCCTGATTCCGTGACCGGACGCGATCACCGGGCCGCGGATCTCCGCCGGCACCCGGGGCCCGCTGGAGTGTCGCAGGGCCCCGTTAGCGTGCTGGTCATGATGGATCACACTGGCGTCCAGGTGGCCAACGTGGCGGCTTCGCTGGAGTTCTACCTGCGCACGTTCGGCCCGGCCGGGATGCGCGAGGCGATGCGCTTCCCGGTCGGCGACAGCTTCGTGGTCGGCCTGGCCGGCCCCGATGGCGTCCCTGACTTCTGGCTCAGCCCGGCTGCGCGGCCGGACACCAGGGAACTGCACCTGGCTTTCCGCGCCGCCGACCGGGATGCGGTCGACGAGGTGCACCGCGCAGCCGTCAGCGCGGGCACCGAGGTACTGCACGCGCCGCGCGAGTGGCCCGAGTACCACCCCGGTTACTACGCCGTGTTCCTGCGCGACCCCGACGGTCATAACGTCGAGGCCGTCTGCCACGGCAGCTAAGAGGGCTCGCCGCGGGGGCCGCCGTCAGCCTGGCCGCCGTCAGGCTGGCCGCCGTCAGGTAGTAGGGCCTGACGCGGCCGGGTCCCGGGACAGGATGCAGAACTCGTTGCCCTCCGGGTCGGCGAGCGTGATCCAGCCGCTGCCGTCAGCCCGGCGGCGATCCGAAAGCTGGGACGCGCCGAGCGCGACGAGGCGCTCGGTTTCCTGCTCGCGGGTGCGGTCGGCCGGGCGGAGGTCGAGATGCACCCGGTTCTTCACCTGCTTGCGGTCCGGAACCGTGATGAACAGCAGCATCTCGCTTCGGTCGCGCGAGGTGATCAGGCACTCCTGGTGCCCGGGCTCGTTCGGATCGCCGGGGTCCTCGGCGAAGTCCGGGACCTGCGACCAGAACAGTGACTGCGCGTAGGCATCGATGGCGTCGACGAGGTGTGGGATATGTGGCTCGTCATGACGGCAGGCTGGAGCGGCCGCTACCGCGGGTCAACTCATTTCCGGCCGGCCAGGAACACCAGCCGGAGAACACCAGCCAGGGAGCAGCTGTGCTGGCGGGTCCCGGAACGGCCCCCCGGGTCCCACCCATCCCTGTTCCGCGGGTGCTTGCTCACCATCTTCCGGACCAGGCAGGCACGACGCCGGCGCGTTCGCTAGCTGTCAGAGTCATGGTCTAGGGTCACAGGAAGTGACTCAGAGAGACGCCACCGGCAGCAAAATCGAGTGACGCGGACCCGTGGTCCGGACATCATGGCCGGGTGACTCGGTCGCCACCGGCGATGGTCACGCTGAGCCGCGCCGCGCTCAGCACAGACGCTCCCGGACAGTCCGGCTTCCGGCCGGACCTGCGTCCGCGGGAAGGACAAATACCGTGACGGCGACTGCGAACGGCCCGGCGATCCTGGTCGAGGGACTGCGCAAGTCATTCGGCCAGGTGCACGCCCTGCGCGGGGTGGACTTCGCCGTGCCCAGGGGCACCATCCTCGGCATGCTCGGCCCGAACGGCGCGGGCAAGACCACGGCAGTGAAGATCCTCACCACGCTGCTGCGGCCCGACGCGGGCACCGCCACGGTCGAGGGCTACGACGTGGTGCGGAACGCGGATGCCGTGCGCCGCCAGATCGGCCTGGCCGGGCAGTCCGCGGCGATCCAGGAGGAGCTGACCGGGCGGGAGAACCTGGAGATCATGGGCCGGCTGCACCACATAGGCCGGGCCGCCGCCCGGCGGCGGGCCACTGAGCTGCTGGAGCGCTTCGACCTGACCGAGGCCGCCGGCCGACTGGCCAAGACCTACTCTGGCGGCATGCTGCGGCGGCTGGACCTGGCCGCGAGCCTGGTGGCCTCGCCCTCGGTGCTGTTCCTCGACGAGCCGACCACCGGCCTCGATCCGCGCAGCAGGCTCGGCATGTGGGCCATCATCCGCGAGCTGGTGGCCGGCGGCACCACGCTGCTGCTCACTACTCAGTACCTGGAGGAAGCCGACGAGCTCGCCGACGAGATCGTCGTCATCGACCGCGGGCAGGTCATCGCGGCCGGCACGGCGGAGCGGCTGAAGGACCGGGTGGGCGGCGACGTGCTCGAGTTCGCGGTGCCAGACCGCAGCAGTGTCCCGGCCGCCGTCGCCGCGGTCAGCGAGCTGTCTGAGGCCGAGCCGCATGTGGACGACGCCACCGGGCGGGTCGCAGTCGGGGTCGGCAGCCGGGGCTCGCAGGCGCTGGTCGAGGCGGTCCGGCGGCTGGACGCAGCCGGCGTGAGCACCGACGGGCTTGCCGTCCGGCGGCCGTCACTGGACGACGTGTTCCTCGCGCTCACCGGCCATTCTGCCGAGCACGAGGTCGCCCAGAAAACAGGACGCCGTGGCCGCGGCCAGGCCGAGACCGCCACCGGCGGAAGGGAGCAGCCATGACCGCCGTCACCGTACGGGCCCCGGGCCGCATCGGCACCCTGGACCGGATGCGGTGGGCCGTCATCGACGCGCTCACCATTACCCAGCGCAACCTCGTTATCTGGTTCCGGGTACCGGCATTCCTGGTGTTCACCGTGGTGCAGCCGGTGATGTTCACGCTGCTGTTCAAGTTCGTCTTCGGCGGCGCGATCCCGGTCCCGGGGGTTAGTAATTACGTCGACTACCTGATGCCCGGCATCATCGGGCAGACCGCGGCGTTCGGCTCGTTCGCCACCGCGATCGCGCTCGCCCGCGAGGTGCAGAAGGGCGTACTGGACCGGTTCCGGTCTATGCCCATGGCCCGCTCCGCGGTGCTCACCGGCCGGCTTATCGCCGACACGTTCCGGATGCTGCTGACGATCCTGATCATCGTGGCCGTGGCCTACCTGGTTGAGTTCCGGTTCTCGAACGGGTTCGGGCCGGCTGTCGCGATGGTGGCGCTGGCCGTGGCGTTCGGGCTCACGGTCTGCTGCGTCTCCGCCTTCATCGGGCTGGCGATCAAGGACGAGGAATCGGTGCAGGCGTTCGGCCTGATCTGGGTCTTCCCGCTGACGTTCGTGAGCTCGGCCTTCGTGCCGATCGCGTCCATGCCGGGCTGGCTGCAGGCATTCGCGAGCAACCAGCCGGTCACGATCGTCATCGACACGCTGCGGTACCTGGCGATCGGCCCGATCCCGGGCAATACCTCGCTGGAGCCGCACCTGTGGCAGAGCCTGGCGTGGCTGGCCGGCACCCTGGCCGTGTTCAGCCCGCTGGCCGTCCGCGCTTACCGCCGGGCCAGCTGACCACCCCCAGCGCTGCGCGCCGTGGACCTCAGCCGAGCCGCTCTAGCAGCTCGGAATAGCAGTCCCACAGCTGCGCGGGCAGGTACTTGCCGAAGGTGCGGAAGTGCTCGGGGATCTGCTCCGCTTCCCGCTTCCACGCCCCGGTGTCCACCGAGACCAGCAGGTCCAGGTCGGCCGGGCTAATCTCCAGGCCGTCCAGGTCCAGCGAGCCGGGAGCCGGCAGCCGGCCGATCGGGGTATCGACCGCGGCCGCGCTGCCGTCCAGCCGCTGGATGATCCACTTGAGCACCCGGATGTTATCGCCGAACCCGGGCCACACGAACCTGCCATCGGCGTTCTTGCGGAACCAGTTGACGTAGAACAGCCTCGGCAGCCTGGCCGGGTCCGCCCGCTCACCGAGCTTCAGCCAGTAGCCGAAGTAGTCACCCATGTTGTAGCCGCAGAACGGCAGCATCGCGAACGGATCATGCCGCAGCTCGCCAACCGTGCCCTCGGCCGCGGCGGTCTTCTCCGAGGCAACGTTCGCGCCGAGGAACACCCCGTGGTTCCAGTCGAAGGACTCGATGGCCAGCGGCACGGTGCTGGCCCGCCGGCCGCCGAACAGGATCGCCGAGATCGGCACGCCGGCCGGATCATCCCACTCCGGCGCCATGATCGGGCACTGGTCGGCCGGGGTGGTGAACCGGGCGTTGGGGTGCGCGGCCGGCTCGGGCGAGCCGGGGGTCCAGTCGCGGCCCTTCCAGTCGGTCAGGTGCGCGGGCGGGTCGTCGGTCAGGCCCTCCCACCACACGTCGCCGTCGTCGGTCAGGGCCACGTTGGTGAAGATGGAGTTGCCCCACATCGCCTTGACCGCGTTGGCGTTGGTCTTCATGCCGGTGCCGGGCGCGACGCCGAAGAAGCCTGCCTCCGGGTTGATCGCGTACAGCCGGCCGTCCTGGCCGAACCGCATCCACGCGATGTCGTCACCGACGGTCTGGACCTTCCAGCCTGGGATGGTGGGCTGGAGCATGGCCAGGTTGGTCTTGCCGCAGGCCGACGGGAAGGCGGCGGCGATGTACCTGGCCTCGCCGCCCGGCGGGGTGATCTTGAGGATGAGCATGTGCTCAGCCAGCCAGCCCTCGTCGCGGGCCATCACCGATGCGATGCGCAGCGCGTAGCACTTCTTGCCCAGCAGGGCGTTGCCGCCGTAGCCGGAGCCGTAGGACCATATCTCCCTGGTCTCGGGGAAATGCGAGATGTACTTGGTCGCATTGCACGGCCACAGCACGTCCGGCTGGCCGGGCTCCAGCGGGGCGCCGACGGAATGGACACAGCGGACGAACGAGCCGCTCTTCTCGATCTCGAGCAGGGCCGGTGCGCCCACCCTGGTCATGACCCGCATCGACACGGCCACGTAGGCCGAGTCAGTGATCTCGACGCCGAGCTGGGAGATGCTGCTGCCCAGCGGCCCCATGCAGAACGGGATAACGTACATGATGCGGCCGCGCATGCAGCCGTCGAAGATTTCCCCGAAGGTCTTGCGCATCTCGTCCGGGGCGATCCAGTTGTTGGTCGGGCCCGCGTCCGCCTCGGACTCCGAGCAGATGAACGTACGGTCCTCGACCCGCGCGACGTCGCTGGGGTCAGACGCGCAGTAGAAGCTGTTGGGGCGCTTGCCGGGATCGAGCCTGGTGAAGGTCCCGCTGCGCACCAGCAGGCTGGTCAGCCGCTCCCACTCAGCCTGCGAGCCGTCGCACCAGACGACGTCACTGGGCTTGGTCAGGCTGGCGATTTCCGCTACCCACCCGGCCAGTTCCTGACAGCTTGTCGGTGACCGGTCGAGTTCCGCGCTATACATCGCCGTCTCCTTGCCGTTGAACTCGCGGCCGCGGCCGGGCGATCCGGTGCACCGCAGGCAGCTGAACTGCCCGCATTATCCGCGGTTACCGCAGCATCTTTCGATGCTGTCCGATTCCGGTGCAGGCCGGCAAGGGCCCAGGGTCCGCCCCCGCGACCGTCCGCGCGCTCCGCTGACCGGGTGACGCACAGACTACTCGCAGCTCAAAGGCTATACGACGGGAGCCTTTCCGGCGTCGCCGCGGGCTGAGCGCCGCCCCGCACTGTGGCGAGGATCTCATTTTGTTCGCGCACCTTATTACCCGGATTATCCGGGCAGCCGGAACCTCGCGGCTGCGATTGCACCCGAGCGCCATCGCATGCGCCTGGACGGGCAGGATCCGGCCTGCCCGATCGGACGGGCCGGCCGGTGCGCCTTCGCACTCTGGCGGGCGGTCCGGGATCTTTGTCCCGGCGAACCTGCCCAACCGAACGGCGCGACGGCAGCCGGAAGCATGGTGACATCAGGAGCGGTGCCGCTTAGCGTCAGCGTTGTCAGGCGATTGCGCGCCACCCGGCTCCCGGCTGTGCCCGGACCACAGGAGGACTGATATGCAGACCGACCCTCGCGCCCAGGCGCAGCGGCCCGACGTCGAGCCGGACAAGATCGACGCCGCCGATGACCGGAGCGGCCCGGGCGAGGAGCCCGCTGTCACCGAGGAACTGCTGGTCGAAGAGATCTCGATCGACGGCATGTGCGGCGTCTACTAGCGGTGCCAGCCACGGACGGGCCAGCCACGGACGGGCCAGCCACGGACGGGCCAGCCGGCGCAGAGCGCGAGCCGGTGCTGACCAAGCCGTTCGAGCCGGACCGCGGCTACCGGCTCAATCCGAGCGTGGCGCTGCGGCCCGAGCCGTTCGGGGCGCTGGCCTACCACTTCGGCACCAGGAGGCTGTCGTTCCTCAAGGCACCCGAGCTGGTGGAGCTGGTGCGCGGTCTCGGCTCGCACCAGCGGGTGACCGACGCGCTGGCCGTCGTCGAGGCCGGGCGGCGCCCGGCGTACCTGCAGGCGCTGGCGGCGCTCGCGGCCTCGGACATGATCGTGCCCCAGGCGGAGGTGCCGCAGGCAGGTGAACCCGGGAGCAGGAGCGGGACAGCCAAGACCGAGAGCAGCAAAACAGAGGCCGGGCCGCCGGCCGCCGAGGTGCCGCCGACAGACCGGAGTGAACTGCCGTGACGACGATCAGCCCGCCGCGGGTGACCAGCCCCGAGCGAGCGGCCAGCCCCGAGCGGGTCCCGGCCCTGGCCGAGCAGTTCAAGGGCGGCCTGGCCGCCCCGATCTGCCTCACCTGGGAATGGACCTACGCCTGCAACCTGTCCTGCACGCACTGCCTGTCCTCGTCGGGCCGGCGGGATCCGGCTGAGCTGTCCACCGCGCAGGTGCGCGCGGTGATCGACGAGCTGCACGACATGCAGGTGTTCTACGTCAACGTGGGCGGCGGCGAGCCGACCGTCCGGCCGGACTTCTGGGAGCTGGTCGGCTACGCGGTGTCCCGCCAGGTGGGGGTCAAGTTCTCCACCAACGGGGTGCGGCTGACCCCGCCGCGGGCCCGCGAGCTTGCCGCCACCGATTACGTGGACGTGCAGATCTCGCTGGACGGCGCGACCCGCGAGGTCAACGACGCGGTCCGCGGCCGCGGATCCTACGACCTGGCACTGCGCGCGATGACGAACCTGGCCGACGCCGGGATGGCCGGCTTCAAGATCTCGGTGGTGATGACGCGGCACAACGTGAGCCAGCTGGACGATTTCGCGGCGCTGGCGGACCGGTTCGGCGCCCAGCTGCGGATCACCCGGCTGCGGCCGTCCGGCCGCGGCGCCGACGTCTGGCCACAGCTGCATCCCACCGCGGCCCAGCAGCGCGAGATCTACGCCTGGCTGACCGCGCATGGCGCCAACGTGCTGACCGGCGACTCGTTCTTCCATCTGAACGCCCTCGGCGGCAGCCCGCTGCCCGGCCTGAACCTGTGCGGGGCGGGCCGGGTGGTCTGCCTGATCGATCCCATCGGGGACGTCTACGCCTGCCCGTTCGCGATCCATGACGCGTTCTGGGCCGGGAACGTGCGCAGCCCCGGCGGGTTCGCCGAGGTCTGGCGCACGGCACCGCTGTTCGCCGAGCTGCGCTCCGAGACCTCCGCCGGGGCCTGCCAGTCCTGCTCGCACTATGACGCCTGCCAGGGCGGCTGCATGGCGGCCAAGTTCTTCACCGGGCTGCCGCTGGACGGCCCCGATCCTGAATGCGTGCTCGGCCACGGCGAGGGCGCGCTGGCCAGGCTGGACGAGGCGTCAGCCAGGCCGGGCGCGGGCAACGATCATTCGCACCGGGCAAAGCCCCGAACCGGCCCGGCCGCCCGGTCGGCGGTGCTGCTGGGCATGCCGGCCATGCGCGCCCCGGCCGCGGCAGGGATCCCGGCCCGGCTGTGCGACTCGAGCCCGCTGGCCGGCCCTGCGTGACCACGATGAGCAGCGTGACCGACCTGGCCGGGCCGGTCACGTTCCCGGGGCGCCGCTGCCATCGCGGTCCGGGCGGCCCGGATTGACCGGCAGCCTCGCCGACCTGGGCTGGCCGGACCTGGAAGGCCGCAGGCCGCTGGTGCTGCTGCCGCTCGGCTCGGTCGAGCAGCACGGGCGGCATCTGCCGCTGGACACGGACTGCGCGGTCGCCCGGGAGGTCGCGCGGCGGGCCGCGGCGCTGGCCGGCGATGGCCTGCTCGTCGCGCCGGCCCAGCCGTACGGGGCCAGCGGCGAGCACGAGGGCTTTCCCGGCACGGTGTCGATCGGGCACGCGGCGCTGGAATTGCTGCTGCTGGAGCTGGGCCGGTCCATGCTGCGCTGGGCCGGGCGCCTGCTGGTGGTCAACGGGCACGGCGGTAACCTGCCGAGCATGCCCGCCGCGATTACCCGGCTGCGGTACGAGGGCCGGGACGCCGCCTGGTGGCCGTGCCTGCCGCCCGGGGCTCCGCGCGGTGACCTGCACGCCGGGCGGGCCGAGACCTCGATGATGCTGGCGTTGCGCGGGCCCGTGGTCCGCGCCGAGCGGGCCGTGGCGGGCCCGGGCGGCCCGCCGGACCAGCTGATGGACCGGCTGATGGCCGGGCCGGTGCGCGGGGTGAGCGAATCGGGCGTGCTCGGCGACCCCGCCGGGGCCAGCGCCGGCGATGGCGAGGGCCTGCTGACCGCGATGGCCGCCCGGCTCGCCGCGGACATCAGGCAGTGGCGAGTCGGCGGCAACGGCCGGCTCTGCTCCCCCGGGGGAGCGCCCCCCGGACCCCCCGCAGCCGCTTCCTCGGACCCCGCGGGCCCTCAATCAGCGCCTCTAGATAACTCGGAGCTGCTGTGACCGGACCGCAGGTGGCGATAGTGACAGGGGCGGCGCGCGGGATCGGGGCCGCCGTGGTCCGGCGGCTCGCCGCCGCGGACTGGGCCGTCGTGGCGGTGGACCGCTGCGCCGACGACCCGGCGGTGCCCTACCCGCTGGCCCGGCCGGACCAGCTCGCGGCACTGGCGGCTGAGTTCGGGCAGGTGCGGACGGTACAGGCTGACGTACGGGACGGGGCGGCGCTGGCCGGTGCGGTGGCGCTGGCCCGCCGGGACTTCGGCGGCCTGGACGCCGCCGTGGCCGCGGCCGGGGTGATGCTCGGCGGCAGCCCGGTGTGGGAGCTGCCGGAAGCCGACTGGCAGACGCTGATCGACGTGGACGTGACCGGGGTGCTGAACCTGGCCCGGGCCGCCATCCCGGCGCTGCTGGCCGCCGCGGCGCCGCGGCACGGCCGGTTCGTGGCCATCACCTCGGCCGCGGCGCACCGCGGCCTGTGGCGGCTCGGCGGCTACTGCGGCGCCAAGCATGCCGTGCTGGGCCTGGTCCGCGCGCTCGCCACCGACCTGCAGGGCACCGGCGTGAACGCGGTCGCGGTGTCGCCGGGATCGACCAGGACCGAGATACTGCGCGCGACCGCCGATCTCTACCAGATCGGCGATCCGGACGAGCTCGGCGAGCATCAGCTGGTGCACCGGGTGCTCGAGCCGGACGAGGTCGCCACGGTGGTGGCCTGGGCGTGCTCGCCCGAGGCCAGCGCGGTGACCGGATCGGTGCTGCAGGCCGATGGCGGGTTCACCGGGTGACCCGCAAGAGCCAGCCGTCGCGTCCGGTTCCGGGCGAGGACCCGGCCGGCCGGGCGGGCTGGCCCCGCCCGCCGACGTGCGGCTGCCGGACGGGCTCGCGGTGGAGCTGGCGGCCGACGTGCACCGCTCCCGGGATGGCCGGCTGCTGCTCGGCGGGTCGCCGCCGCGGCTGCTGCGGCTGTCCCCGGCGGCGGCCCGGCTGCTGGCGGCGGGCGGCTTCACGGTGGCCGACCGGGGCACCGCGGTGCTGGCGCGGCGGCTGATCGACATCGGCGCCGCGCATCCGCGGCCCGCGCCCGGCCCGGTCACCGACGTGATGATCGTGATCCCGGCACGGGACCGGGCCTTCGGCCTGCACCAGCTGCTCACCGCGCTGCGCGCCGATCCGCAGACCGTGGCCGTGCCGGTGCTGGTGGTCGACGACGGATCGGCGCAGCGGGCCGAGCTGGCCGCGGTAGCCCGGCGGCACGGCGCGGAGCTGCTGGTCCACGACAGGAACCGCGGCGCGGCGGCGGCCCGCAACACCGGCCTGGCGCAGGCCGCAACCCGGTTCGTGGCGTTCTGCGACTCCGATGTGCGGCCCGAGCCCGGCTGGCTGGCGCCGCTGCTGGCGCAGTTCGCCGATCCCGCGCTGGCGCTGGCCGCGCCCCGGGTGGTGGCCGCGGCGGACGGCGGGACGGGCTGGCTGGACCGCTACGAGCAGGTCCGCTCCCCGCTGGACATGGGCGGCCGGGAGGGCCCGGTGGTGCCGATGTCTGCGGTGGCCTACGTGCCGAGCGCGGCCCTGGTGCTGCGGCGCGCCGCCGTCGGCCCTGGATTCACGGCCGGGCTGCGAGTCGGCGAGGACGTCGACCTGTGCCTGCGGCTGCATGCGGCGGGCTGGCGGATGCGCTACCTGCCCGCCGTCCACGTCGGTCACCGCCACCGCACCGGCCTGCGCAGCTGGCTGGCCCAGCGGGTCAGCTACGGGTCGAGCGCGGCGCAGCTGGCGGTCCGCCACCCCGGCCAGGTGCCGCCACTGAACGCCGCCGCCTGGTCGGTCGCCGCGTGCGCGCTGGCGCTGCGCGGCAGGCCCGCCCCGGCCGCCGCAGCGGCGGCGCTGACCACGGCAGCGGCGATCCGGCTGGCCCGCAAGATGCCCGACGCCGACACCCCGGCCCGGGCTGCGGCCCTGCTCGCGCTAGCCGGGCTGCGCGGCACCGCGGAACAGTTCGCGCACTGCGCGACCCGGCATTACTGGCCGGCCGCGGTGCTCGCCGCCGCGGCTGACCGCCGGGCCCGGCGGCTGCTGGCCGTGGCCTCGGTCGCCGACGGGCTGGCCGACTGGCGCCGCAGCGGGGCGCGGCTGAACCCGGTGGCGTTCACGCTGATCCGGCGGCTGGACGATCTGGCCTACGGAACCGGACTGTGGCGCGGTGCGCTGGCCGCCCGCACGATCGCGCCGCTGGTACCGCGGATCACGCTGCGCCCTGCCGTCCGCGGCGGTCAGCCGGCCGCGGGCGGCCCGGCTGACGGCTGACCCGGGGCCGGGCCGGCACCGAGCACGTCGAGCAGCTGCTCCCGGCTGGCATTCCCGCCGCTGAGCATCAGCGCGACCCGGCGGCCGCGCAGCTGGCCGCGCAGTGTCAGCGCGGCGGCCAGCGCCGCGGCGCCGGCCGCCTCGGCCAGGTTGCGGGTGTGCTCGATCAGCAGCGCCTGGGCCGCCCGGATCTCATCGTCGCTGACGAGCACGAAGTCATCCAGGTGCTGCCGCAAGATCTGCTGCGGCAGCTCGAACGCGGTGCGGGTGGCCAGGCCCTCGGCGAAGGTGGCGGTCTTGTCCTCGACCAGGCGGCGCTCCCGCCAGGACCGGTACGCGGCCGGGGCAGCGCTGGACTGGACGCCGATGACCCGGGTGCCCGGGCTCATGGCCTTGGCGACGATGCAGGCGCCGGCCGCGCCGCTGCCCCCGCCGACCGGCACGATGATCACCTCGGTGGCGGGCTGGTCGGCGAGGATCTCCAGGGTGGCAGTGGCCACGCCGGCGATCAGCAGCGGCTCGTTGCCCGAGTGCACGTAGCGCAGGCCGCGCTGCGCCGCCAGCCGCTCGCAGTGCTCGCGTGCCTCGTCGAAATCGCGGCCGCGGGCGATGACCTCGGCGCCGAGCCCGCGGATCGCGGCGACCTTGACCGGGTTGGCATCCTGCGGCACGCAGATCACTGCGGGTGCCCCGAACAGCCGGGCGGCCCAGGCGACGGACTGGCCGTGGTTTCCGGTCGAGGCCGCGATCACCCCGTGGTCGCGCTCGGCCGGGCTCAGCTGGGCGGCTAGGTTGACGCCGCCGCGGACCTTGAACGCGCCCACCGGCTGGTGATTCTCGTGCTTGACGAAGACCTGCGCCGCCAGCAGCCCGTCCAGGCCCGGATAGCCGAACAGCGGCGTGGGCCGCAGGTAGGGCGCGATCGCGCGGCGTGCTGTCAGCACGTCGGCGAGCACCGGCACCTGCCACGCCATCCTGGCCTGCTCCCTTCTGCGCGACCGCCCGCGCGGCCGACGGCAGCTCAGGATAACCGGCGGCGGCCCGGTGTATCTCTGCGGACTTCGCGGTCTCCGCGCCAGTGAAAGAGATGCGCTACGAAAGGACGCAAAGGACCATGTCACAGACGCACGTGGCGCCGGCGCAGACCACCGCAGACGGCCCGCCGGCCAGCGGGGTCACCGCGAGCACGGTGCCGTCCACCCGGATCAGCGCGGACAACCAGACCGTTCTGGCGAACCTGGGGCTGCTGAAGGAGCTGGCCGGAACCTGGCAGGGCGACGGCTTCAACCTCATTGCCCGGCCGGACGAAGTCGACCAGGCCAACCTCTACCTGCAGCTCACCCAGACCCGCGAGACGCTGGCCATCACCCCGATCGGCTCGGCGATCCCGAACCGCGGCTTCGGCCAGGGCGACATCGAACTGCACGGGCTGAGCTACCTGCAGAAGATCTCCGACCGGCTGACCGGCGGCGCCCTGCACCTGGAGCCGGGCCTGTGGGTGACCCAGGGACGGACCGACTATCCCGTCCGAGCAGCCCCCGCCGGACGGGCAGATCATCGCCCGGATGGGCTCGATCCCGCACGGCACCACGATCCTGGCGCAGGGAAACGCGACCAGGTTCAGCGTGCCGCCGACGCTGCCGGCCGGCGCGGCGCCGTACGCGGGCTCGGTGTTCCCGTCCTTCAACAGCACCCCGTTCGGGGCCCCGGCCGCCGCGAACCCGGCGGTGATCAACGCGGCGGGCTCGTCGGAGCAGCTGACCGCCCCGCAGGTTCCCGCGGTCCCGTTCTCCGAATACGACCTGACCGTCGCCGCCTCGGCCGCGAACCCGAGGACGCCGTTCAAGAGCACCGACCCGCCGCTGCCCGCGGAGATCGACGGCGTGCTCATGCAGGACGTGGTCAACGACCCGATCAGGCTGCTGCAGGCCGTGATCAGCCGACAGGCCAGCTCCGGGCACACGTTTGAGGGGGTCGCCCTGAACATCGCGACCCAGTCATCCGTGGAGTTCCGGGTCGACCCGGACAGCCCCCACGGCGCCACCCAGGCGGTCCCAGTCGCCGACGCTGCCGGCGGGACGGAGAACATCCTGTTCCTGGAGGGCGGGGAGCCAGCCGGCGCGAAGGGACCGAACGCCCAGACCTCGCTGGTCTACGCCACCTTCTGGGTCACCAGGGTTACGCCGAGGTCCGGCCGCCCGTTCATGCAGCTGCAGTACGCCCAGATGACGGTACTGGACTTCCCGATCTTCAAGGCGCTGCCCGCAGTGATCAACCTCGGCTGGCCGCACATCTCGGTGGCCACCCTGCGCAAGACGTTCGGTTAGCCGCCAAAGACCGACTCGGCGAACCAGCGCCAGGTGGCGGGGATGCCCTCCTCGCGGCTGATGCTGGGCTTGTAGCCGAGCACCTGCTGGGCGAGGTCGTAGGCGGCAAAGTTGCGCTCGACCTCGCCCGGCCGCCGGGGCCGGTACACGATCGGGTGACCGGGCGCCCCGGCGGCGCCACGGCACAGATCGGCCAGCTCGGCCACGGAAGTCTCGACGCCGGAGGCAATGTGCAGCACGGTGCCGCCTGGCACATCGCCCTCCAGCGCCAGCTGCAGCGCCCGGGCGATGTCATCGACGTGGGTGTAGTCCCGGGTGGACGACCCGTCACCGTAGATCACGATCGGCTCGCCGGCGTGGATGGCCTCGAAGAACAGCGTCATCGCGCCGCGCTTGCGCTCGCTCCACGGCCCGTAGACGTTGGCGAACCGCAGCGCCGCCGTGCGCAGCCCGTAGGCGCGGGCGAACGCGTGCGCGTAGCCCTCCCCGGCCAGCTTGCTGGCTCCGTAGGGTGAGATCGGCTTGGGCAGCGACTGCTCGCTGACCGGCGGGGTCGCGTCGCCGATCAGCGCCCCGCCGGTAGAGGCCAGGACCGCCCGCTCGATGCCCGCCCGCCGGGCCGCGTCCAGCACCCGGAACGTGCCGACCACGTTGACGTCGAAATTTGTCTCCGGGTCCGCCACCGACATGACCACCGAGCCTGCCGCCGCGAGGTGCACGACGGCCTGCATCCCGGCCAGCGCGGCGTCGAGCACCGCGGGGTCGCGGATGTCACCCTCGGTCTGCTCGGCACCGACGCCCGCCAGATGGGCGGCGTCGCCAGTCGAGTAGTTATCGAGCACGCGCACCGCGTGCCCCGCGGCGACCAGCCGCCGGACCAAGGTGGCGCCGACGAACCCGGCTCCGCCGGTAACCAGGACGCGCTGCGATAGAGCCATGGGAGGTAAAGCTAGCAGCGAGGCCCCTGACGTGGCTAAGCGCTCTGCCCGGCCGAACGTCGCGCTCTGCCCGGCCGGACGTCCCGGCCAGCAGGGACCGGCTGGCCACGGCCGGGCCGCCGGGCTACGCTGCCGCTGACCCGTCCTGGTGGCGAGCGGCACCCGTGCCGCCCGAGATGCTGGCCTGCGGGAGCTGCGATGAGCCGGTCCCGGCGGCTGAGACCGCCGCTGGCGGGCGCCGCCGACCTGGCCGACCGGCTGCTGCTGCCCGCCGTGCTCGGGGCGGCCGCGCTCGGGGCCGTGATGCCCGGCCCGGGGCGGCGGCTGGACCACGGCGGAGCGATCCTGATCACGCTTGCCGTCCTGGTGTTCTGCACTGGCGCATCGCTGACCAGCGCTGACCTGACTGCCGTCCGGACTGCCGGGGGGCGCCTGCTGCTGGTGCTGGCCGTGACCACGCCCGTGCTGCCCGCGCTGGCCTGGCTGGCCAGCCGGCTGGCCGCCGGCGCCGTCCTGCGCGGCGGCGTGCTGGCGGCCGGCCTGGCGCCCGCCGAGGTGGCCTCGGTGGCACTGGCCGGGCTGGCCGGCGGGGAGACGGTATTCGCCGCCGCGATGCTGCTGGCCTCGACCTTGCTGACCGTGCTGCTGGCCGGGCCGGTCCTGGCGCTGCTCGGCGCGCGGTCCGCAGCCTCGATGGCCGGCCTGCTCGCCACCCTGGCGCTGGCGGTGGCCCTGCCGCTGCTCGCCGGCGGTGCGCTGCGGGCTGCCACCGCGCCCGGCGGGGGGGACCGGCCGCTGCCGCGGCTCGGGTCGACGGCCAGCCTGCTGCTCTTGCTGTGGCTGGTGGCGAGCCAGCTGCGGCCGGCGGCGGCGGAGGTCAGGGCCGCTGCCGCCCTGCTCGCGTTCGGCGCCGCCAGCGCCGCACTCGGCCTGCTGCTGGCGCGCGGCACGGCGCCGCCCCGGCGCGCGGCGATCATCCTTCCGGTCGCAATGCGCGACTTCGCGGTAGCGGCCGGCATCGCCGCCAGCGCGTTCGGTCCGGCCGCCGCGGCACCGCTCGGGATCTACGGAGTCATGGTGCTGGCCGGCGGCGCCGTGTACGCGCACGCGGCACGGCGCCGCTGAAGCCGCGCAGGCCGCCGCATTGCTGCGGCGTACTGTGTCCCGCAGACTGTGAGGAACGCGGACGGGAGGTGCGCGATGGCCGAGGAAGAGCAGCCTGCTGCCGAGGCGCCCGGCCTGGTGCAGGAATTCATGGCCCAGTTCCGCAAGATCGCCCAGCAGATGGAGGAGATCACCGGGCTGGGCCCGGCCCGGCCCGGCGGATCCGGCGTGCCGTCCTGGCCGGAGACGCCGGGCTGGCCGGCTCCGGGGGCCCTGTCGGCCGCGCAGCTGAACTCCGTGGCGGCGAGCGTCACCGCGCAGCGGCGCAGCATCGACGCGCTGAAGGCCCAGCTGACGGCGTTCGACGAGCAGCTTGCCGTGCTGGAGCGGATCCTGGGGCCGCTGGCCGCCTGGGGCCGGACCTGGGCCGGGCTGGAGACGCGGATGACTGGTGCCCGCGGCTCGCAGCCGCCGCAGGACCCGGCCACCGACCGGTAGAGCGAGCCGATGGGCGGCGGCCAGCGGGACGGCAGCAAGGGCGGCGAGCAGCGCGGCGGCGTGCCGCTGACCCACCTCGACCAGCCGCTGTATGACGGCGCGAGCGCCACCAAGCGGGACCTGGTCGACTACCTGGACGCGGTGTCCGCCGCCATCGTGCCCGAGCTGGCGGACCGGCCGCTGTCGGTAGTGCGAGTGCGGCCCGGCCAGCCGCCCTTTATGCAGAAGAACGTCCCGGCGTATGCGCCGTCGTGGCTGCGCACCGCCACGATGTGGGCTGAAAGCTCGCGGCGCGAGGTGTCCTACGCCCTCGGGAACGACCGCCGGACGCTGCTGTGGCTGGCCAACCAGCGCGCGGTGGAGTATCACCCGGCGCTGTTCCGGGCCGGCGCACCGGACCGGCCGGACTACCTGGTGCTGGACCTGGACCCCCCGTCCGCTGATGCGTTCGGCCAGGCAGTGCGAGCGGCGCTGCTAATCCGCGACGCCCTGGCCGGGGCGGCCCTGGCCGGCGCGGTCAAGACCAGCGGCGCCAAGGGCGTGCACGTGTTCGTGCCGGTCACCGGGGTGAGCGGTGAGGAGGCGGCGGCGGCGACCCGCGCGATCGCGGCGCGGGCCGAGCGGCTCGACCCGGCGCTGGCGACCACAGCCTTCATCCGGGAGGACCGCGGCGGGAAGGTGTTCCTGGACTCAACCAGGGCCGGCGGGGCGACGGTGGCCGCGACCTACAGCCCGCGGATCCGGGCCGGCCTGCCGGTGTCGTTCCCGGTGGCCTGGGCGGACCTGGAGCAGGTGAGCCCGGCCGACTTCACGATCGCGACGGCACCCCGGCTGATCACCGGGCCGGGCCGGTGGAACGGCCAGCTGCCGGAGCCGCAGCCGCTGACCGCGGACCTGATCGAGGAGGGGCGGGCGATCCCGGTGGCCCGGGTGCAGGCCATGCACGAGGGGAAGCGCCGGGCCCGCGCCCGCCGCGACGCCGGCGGCTGACCGGGCCGTCCCGCCAGGTCCGCCCGCACCAGGACCGCCCGCAGGCGGTGGCGGCCCGGTCCCGGCAGGCTCAGCGGCCGGTGCCGCCCGCCCAGTAGTCCGCCGACTGCCTGGCGGCAGCCAGCTTCTCCGGGGTGTCCAGTCCGGGCGCGAGCGACGCACTGCTGCCCGCCAGCACCTGGTGGTGCTCGATGTTCAGCAGCCGCAGCCAGCTCTGCTGGCCCATGGTCAGCGCGATGAAACAGCCGAGCTCGACCAGTTCTGGCTCGGTGAAATGCCGGTGCAGCCGGTCCCAGAACGCATCGTCGGTGTCCAGCCGCCAGGTGATCGCCTCGGCGTAGGCCAGCGCGGCCTTCTCCCGCTCGCCGAGCCGCGCTGAGGCCTCGAAATTCAGCAGGTCGTCGTACTTGCCCTCGGCCAGTCCCCGGGATCTGGCTTGCTCGGACCGCTGATTACCGCAGTACTCGCATTTCACCGACCGGGAGACGTACACCCGGCACAGCTCTTTGACCGCGTGGTCGCAGACCCCGCTGCGGAAGATCGCATCCCAGGAGCTGGCGAACGCCCAGAAGGCGGCGGGCACGTGCGCCCGCACGGCCGAGCTCTCCGGCCGGGGGGTGCCCTCGCGCCCGCACCGCTCCATCTCCGCGCGCATCTGCTCGTCCATCGCCTCGACCGGCACGTAGCTGATCCGCTGCTTGCGGTCCATCGGATCTCCCTAGCCCGTCCACCCACTCACCGGCCCGCTCGCCCGGCGTCCCCGCGCGAGTGATCCCTTTCTGGCATCATAGGCGGCGATGAGCAAAACGAATCCGTACCGGTTCCCCGTCACCGTCAGCCGGCTCCCGGTCATCCGGTGCCAGGTCTGCCAGCGCACTTTCGCCTGCCGGGATGACGCGGCGAGCGCGGTGCTGACCCAGCATTACCGGCGCGAGCACCCCGACGTCCTGGCCGCCGCCGCAGCCGATCGATGACGGCCCGGCTCGGGAAGATCGTCACCTCCGGGGTCTTCTCGCTGGACGGCCAGGATTTCGCCGTCGATAACAACGTCTGGCTGGTGGGCGACGACCGCGAGGTCATCGTGATCGACGCCGCGCATGACGCGGGCGCGATCATCGCGGCCGTCGGCGGCCGCCGCCTCGCCGCGGTCGTCTGTACCCACGGTCACAACGACCACATCAACGCCGCGGCGGAGGTCGGCGAGCGGACCGGCGCGCCGGTCCTGCTGCACCCGGCGGATGAGGTGCTGTGGCAGCTGGTCTACCCCGACCGCGCGCCGGATCGTGCGCTGTCCGGCCAGCAGCTGCTGCAGATCGCCGGCACCGCGCTGCGGGTCCTGCACACGCCCGGCCACTCGCCGGGCAGCTGCAGCCTGTACGCGCCGGAGCTGGGCGTGGTGTTCTCCGGTGACACCCTGTTCCACGGCGGCCCCGGTGCCACCGGCCGGTCCTACTCCGATCACGGGCAGATCGTGGCCTCGATCCGCTCGGCGCTGCTGACGCTGCCGGGCGCGACGGTGGTGCACACCGGGCATGGCGAGGACACCACGATCTCGGCCGAGGCGCCCGGCATCGCCGGCTAGCCCGCCGCCGGTGCCCGTCACGCCGCGCCGGGGCCGGACCCGGTGACGCCAGCCGAGCGGCGGCTGCTCGCCGGGGTCTTCACCGAGCTCGGCGGGCTGGTCCGCTACGACGATGAGTCGCTGGTCCACGACACCTGGATCCGCCAGCGCTACGACAGCGGCCGCTACCTCAGCTACAGCCCGGCCCGCGCGGCCGTGGCGCAGGCTGCCTGGCACGAGGCCGGGCACGCGGTGGCCGCGCTGGCGGTCGGGGCGCGGTTCAGCTCGGCGTCAGTCCGGCACGGCCGGGACTCCGGCGGCCGGGTACACGGCATCCGGCAGGCCGGAGAGCTGGCCTTCGTGGTCGCCGCGGCCGGGCAGATCGCCGAGCGGCTGCGGACCTGGACGATGCTGGACGGCGATGACGAGCTGCTGGCATGGCTGCCGTGCTGGACGGGTGACGGCGGGGACGCCCGGCAGTTCCGCCGTGCCCTGGCCGGGCAGCCCGGCCGCAGTGAGGTAAGCGCCTGGCGCTGCGCCGAGTCGGTGCTGGCCCCGCGCCGGCTGGCGGTCCGGCAGGTGGCCAGGGCGCTGATGGCCTGGCCCCGGCATCTGCCCTACGAAGTGGTCAGAGCCGTCGCGGCGAGCGCCTAGAGCAGGCCGGTGACCTGGTGCACGTCGCCGCAGGGCACGTCCAGCGCGGCGTGGTGCTTGCGGATGGCCTTCTCGTCCGGCCCCTCCAGCAGGCAGTACACCTTCCCGTCGGGGTTATGGAACAGCTCGACCTGGCGGACGCCGAACTCGTCCGTAGCGCCCTCCCGCGTGCCCTGCGTGATCTGCTCGATGGCCTCGGGGGGCAGCTTCAGGTCGTCGTGATAGTCCATGAACCTGGGCACGGCGCTCCTTCCGGTAGTCGGCACACCGGACACTATGCGCTACCCCGGCCGGGCTGTCCATCCGGGGCTGGCCATACCGCGGCCAGCTTCTGATCAGGCGCTGACGACGTCGGTGTGATGGCAGAAGTGCACCCGGGCCGGGCGCAGCGACCTGACCCGGTCCAGCGAGGCGTGCCAGGACGGCAGGTCGCGGGCCTGGCCGGGCGGCAGCCCGGCCAGGCCCGCGTATACCCGCGGGGTGTACGCGGCGTCGCCGATCAGCACGTCGGGCAGGCCGCCGCCGGAGCTCACGACGACCGACTGGTGCCCCGCGGTGTGTCCCGGCGTGGCCAGCACGTTCAGGCCGGGCAGCACCTCGGCATCCCCGTCCAGCAGCTCGAACCGCGCGCCCGCGAAGTCGAACCAGTCGCTGAGCTGGGGCGACTCGCGCCGGGCCCGGTCCAGCTCGGCGCGCTGCAGGTAAAACGGCGCGTGCCGGAACACAGCGTTCTGGCCACAGTGGTCGAAGTGCAGGTGCGTATTGATCACCAGCCCGATGTCGGCCGGGATCAGGTCCAGCTCGGCGAGCGCGTCCGCGGCCGACCGGTTGACGACCCTCCAGTCGCTGAGCACGCCGTCGGGGCCGCCGACGCCGGTGTCGACCAGGACCGCGCCGCCCGGGTGGGTGATCACGAAGCCGTGCACCGGCCAGGGCCGGCCATCGTGCGGATTGTGCACCTGGGCCAGGTGCAGGCGGCTGATCTCCAGCCTCATCGGCGGCCGTCTCGTCTCTGCTAGCCGGTGAACTCGATCTGGATGCCGCGGAAGGCGGTATAGCGATGCGGGTAGCCGTCGCCGGGCCCGTTCTGGCTGTCGTCGCCCGCAGCCGCGATCTTGCGCAGCACGTCCATCCCCGCGACCACGCGCCCGAACGGAGTGTAGTCGGGGGCGAGCGTGGTGTTCTTCCAGACAAAGAAGAACTGGCTGCCGTTGGTGTTGGGTCCCGCGTTGGCCATCGCCACGGTGCCCGCCGGGTAGGTCGCGCCGGCCAGGTTCTCGTCGTTGAACCGGTATCCGGGGCCGCCGGACCCGGTGCCGGTGGGGTCGCCGCACTGGAGCACGTAGATGCCCTGGAGGGTGAGCCGGTGGCAGTGGGTTCCGGTGAAGTAGCTGCGCTGAGCCAGGAACCGGAACGAGAACGTGGTGCACGGCGCCTGCTTGGTGAGCGCCCGGATCACGATCAGCCCCTGGGTGGTGTGCAGCCGGGCGAGATAGGGCCGGGCGGCCCGCCTGGCGGTGTAGTCGGGCAGGCCCTTGTACCGGTCAAACGGCACGGCCTTGGTGAAGCCGCATCCCGGCTCCGCCGGGGCGCCCCGGGTCCGGGCCGCCTGCAGGGTCAGCCCGGCGGCTTCCGGGGCGCGGGCCGCGCGGGCTGGCGGAGCGGACGACGCGCTGGCCGAGGCGGCCCCCGCCGTCAGGGCGGCGGTGAGTGCGGCGGCGGCTACGGCGAGAACGGGGCGGTTGCGCATGATCATGGCCTTTCCTAGCGGCAGATACGGCGGCGCCAGCCTAAGGGCCTGAGAACCCCCCGGTACAGCCCGCACCTGGCCCGCACCGGCTAGTTTTCTGCGCATGGCCGCAGCGGTAGAGCTCAAGGTCGGGAACAGGACGGTGCGCATCTCCAATCCGGACCGGGTGTACTTCCCGGCTCGCGGCGAGACCAAGCTGGATCTGGCCCGCTATTACCTGTCCGTCGGCGAGGGGATCGTGCGCGCGCTGCGCGAGCGGCCCTGCATGCTGCACCGGTTTCCGGCCGGGGTGGCAGGCGAGAAGGTGCATCAGAAGCGGATCCCGGCCGGCGCGCCGCCGTGGCTGGAGACGGTACGGGTCGATTTCCCGCGGTACGGACGGCACGCCGACGAGCTGTGCGTAACCGAGCTGGCCAGCGTGATCTGGGCGGTGCAGATGTCCACGGTCGAGTTCCATCCGTGGAACTCGCGACGGGCCGATCCCGAGCGGCCGGACGAGTGGCGGATCGACCTCGATCCGATGCCGCGCTGCGATTACGGCACGGTGCGCCGGGTCGCCCGGGTCGCGCGGGAGCTGCTGGGCGAGCTGGGGATGACCGGGTGGCCGAAGACCTCGGGCGGCAAAGGGCTGCATATCTACGTCCGGATCGAGCCGCGGTGGAGCTTCGCCGAGCTGCGCCGCGCCGCGCACGCCTTCGCCCTCGAGGTCGAGCGCCGCGCCCCGGCGGACGTGACGACCACCTGGTGGCGCAAGGACCGCGACCCCGCCAAGCTGCTCGTCGACTACAACCAGAACGCCCGCGACCATACGATCGCCAGCGCCTACTCCGTGCGCGGCGTGGCCGAGGCTACCGTATCCACCCCGGTCCGCTGGGACGAGGTAGACGACGCGGAGCCGGCCGAGTTCACCATCGCCACCGTGCCCGCCCGATTCGCCCGGCTCGGCGACCTGCACGCCGGGATCGACGACCGTGCCTACGCGCTGGACACCCTGCTGGCCTGGGCGGACCGCGACGGCCTGGAGTAGCCAGGCGACGGGGCGCGGGCAGCCTGGTCCGTGGCCGCAATGACCGTTTCCCGGCCGCCGCCGCACGGCCTGCGGGCCCGCTGGCCGTCCCCCGGACGGACGGCAAAATTATCCCGTCGAGCCTGGTTGAGGCAAAAAATTTCTGCGGTCCTGGTCGCAGCCCGCTTTTCCTGCGCTGACCAGGGCTGATGGCCAGCCGTCTGGTCGCTTGCGGCGTACCGGACCGAAGGGTTTTCGGCCAGGAAAATTTGTAGTTACGGACACGGGCCGATAGCGTCCAGCCCGACCCCAACGAGAAGAGGGCAGGTTGGCAGACCCCTAACCCTGGCTGCGCCGTGATGGATGCGGATCCTGCCCTCGATCACGAGAGGACGGTCCATGATCCACCCGGCAGCAGTGCTTACCGCGGTTGAGCATCACCGCGAAGCAGCCGCCAGGCCCGCGCACATCACCGTGCGCACCGGCGAGACCCTCAGCGGGATCGCCGCCCGGTACCGCATCGAGTGGCCAGGGCTCTACGAGGCCAACCGGGCAACCATCGGCGCAAACCCCAGCCTGATCACGGCCGGGGATCGCCTGCGGATCCCGTCCGCGACCGCGGCCGTGCGGCTGGCCGCGCGCTACACCCCGCCTGCGCCGGCCCCGGTCCAGGCCCCCCCGGCCGGCACGGTCAGCTACCAGCAGCCGCAGGCGCCCGTGCAGCCCGCGCCGGCGCAGGCCGCTCCGGCGGCGTATTCCGCGCCGGCGCAGGCCGCTCCGGCGGCGTATTCCGCTCCGTCCGGCTCGTTCCAGCAGTGCGTGATCAACGCCGAGAGCGGCGGCAGCTCCCAGGTCATGAACTCGACCGGCCATTACGGCCTGTACCAGTTCAGCTACTCGACCTGGGTCGCGAACGGCGGCAGCGCGGGCAGCTTCGGCAGCGCGTCCGTGGGCGAGCAGAACCAGGTGTTCAATCACACCGTCGCCAGCAGCGGGACCTCGGCGTGGGCCCCCTACGACGGCTGCTGAGCGGGACGGCTGCTGCGCAGTACGGGTGCTGCCCGGCGCCAGCGCGCACGCCGTGAGCTGCCTGCGGGCGGCGACCAGTCCGGATCGGGCTGCAGTCGCCGCCCGCAGCGGCGCCCGGGGCCGGTCAGGGCCGGCGCACTGCCTTGATCACGCCGCCGGCCCGCTCGTCGAAGGAGCGGAACAGGCCAGGGCGTCGCCCGGGCCGCCGGACACCACCAGGTCGCGCAGCATCGTGGCGTAGCGGCGGTCGTGAGTGCGGCCGAAGCCCACCGAGATGCCCGGATACGACTGCCCTCACCCGATTGCCTCCGGCCGGGCCGGGGCGCCCCGGCTGCTGCCCGGATGCGACCACCCGCGGGCCAGCCGCTCCAGCGGATGCGGGGTGGCGCCGGACGGGGCGAGGACGAGGCCATCCGGCCGGACGGCCGGCTCCGGCACCCCTGCCCCGTCCTGCACGTGCGCGGTCAGCAGCCGCATCCGCTGCTGGATGGCATGGTAGAAACGCTGCTGAGTCCAGCGGCCGAACAGCCGGAAGCCCCAGCGGATCAGCGGGCTGGGGATGGGGGCCCGGCGCGAGTAGCCGGTGAAGCGGAAAATCACCGCGCCCGTGTCGGTATTCTTGATCACCTCGTAGCTGAGACGGCCCTGCTCCAGATGGCCCTGCAGGGTCTGGTAGCTCCAGCCCCACACTCGCTCGGGCCCGGCGTCGCCGGGCCGGGTCTCGTCGATCACGCCGGTGATCCGGACGCCGAGATAGAACCGCAGGCCGAAGAACCGGCCTTCCAGCAGCATGTCCCGGCCTGGCAGCGGGTCCTGCGCGCGGTAGACCGCGCGCAGGATCCGCGGCTCGGCGAACTCGTACTGCCGGACCAGCTGACAGGCCGTCTCCCATGGCCCCCCAGCGGCCGGCGGCCCCGGCGGCTCGCGGCCGATGACCGCATCACCGGAATCGACGTGCCAGTGACCGTCTGGCCGGCCATCCTGCGGGGCGCGCGCCGGGTCGTAATTGACGGGCCGGTGGCGCAGCTGGGCCAGTTCGGTGGCCTCGTCGACGGAGCCGAGCAGCTGCCCGGGCACTTACTCGGCATCCCGCAGCGAGTCGCTGATCAGCCACAGCATCGGTGGCCACAGGCCGACGAACAGAGCGCGCCGCTCGGCGTTGCCGCGCTCGTCCTGGTCCACGGTCTTGGCCCGGATCCACAGGCCGATGCAAAGCGCCACCGACCCGAGCGAGGCCAGCTGCAGGTGCACGCTGCGGACGCCGGCCCCGTGCAGTACTCGCTCGACAGCCACCTGGCCCCTCCTCGTATGCTCGCTCCGTACCCGCTAGCTGACATCACTCCCCGTCGTGCGAGCATCTAGTCATGACGACAGGCAGCCGCCGCTCCCGGCTGGCCATCGTGCTCCGGTGGCCGCTGGGAATCGCGCTGGTCAGCTGGCGGTATATGTGGCGGACTACGCCACTGCACCGCAGCGAGGAGACACCCGCCGTGGCCAGCCCGGCCGATCTGGGCCCGCAGGAGATCGCATCCGCCGACGGCCGCCAGGGCCTCGCGGCAGGCTCCGGGCCGCTGCTGCACCGGCTGTACGCGGTGCGGATCGTGCGCACGGCGATGAGCCCGGCCGCGCTGATCGAGACGATACAGGCAAATCTGGACCAGGCGGCGCCGGAGATCGCGGTATTCCGCAAGACCCGCGGGGCGAAGCAGGGTCTGCGATCCGGCGACGAGCTCGTGGTGCGCATGCCGGGCCCGTGGGACGGCCCGGTCCGGGTAGTGCACCGGGACGACACCTCGTTCCGGCTGGCCACGCTGGACGGGCACCTGGAGGCGGGGCAGATCGAATTCCGGGCCGCGGCCGACGGCGGCGTGCTGCGCTTCGAGATCGAATCCTGGGCCCGGGCCGGGGACCGGCTGGCCGATCTGCTGTACAACAAGCTCCGGCTGGCGAAGGAAATCCAGCTCAACATGTGGTCGCACTTCTGCCTGCGCGCGGCGGCCCTGGCCAGCGGCAGGCCCGAGGGCGGGGTCACCATCCGCACCCGGCAGATCGCCTGGCCGCCAGCGGAGTACAACGGGTAAGTGCCGGAGCTTCCTGAGGTCGAGACGGCCCGCCGCCTGATCGCCGACCGTGCCCTGCACCGGCGGATCACGGCGGTCGATGACGCCGACACGTTCATCTGCCGGCCGCACTTCCCCGGCCAGCTGCGCGACGCGCTGGCCGGGCGGGAGCTGACCGCGGCGCGGCGGCGCGGCAAGACGATGTGGTGCGAGACCTCCGGCACGCGCCGGTCGGCCGAGCCCGGCCCGGATCTCGGCATCCACCTGGGCATGGGCGGGCGCATCATCGTGACCGGGCCGGGCGAGCAGGCGGCCGAGGGCGGCGGCCCGCGCCGCCGCAGCGTCCAGCCGCATAAGACGGTATGGAACCGTTTCACGCTGGAGTTCGCCGACGGCGGCAGCCTGGTGCTGTTCGACAAGCGGCGGCTGGCCCGCGTCCGGCTGAATCCGGACACCGGCGCGCTCGGCCCCGACGCCGAAGAGGTCACCCCCGCGCAATTCCGCGCCCTGATCACCGCCGGGACGATCGCGGTCAAGGCCCGTCTGCTGGATCAGTCCAAGATCGCCGGGGTCGGCAACCTGCTCGCTGATGAGACGCTCTGGCAGGCCAGGGTGGCGCCCGCGGCCCGGGTGAGCACTCTGCAACGGGCCGATGCCGACCGGCTGTACCGCGCCCTGCAGTCGGCACTCACGGCGGCCATGGCCAACGGCGGGGTGCACACCGGCGAGGTCATCGCGGCCCGGCGGCCGGGCGGCCAGTGCCCGCGCTGCGGCGCGCAGATGCGGCACGGGACGGTCGGCGGCCGGTCCACCTGGTGGTGCTCGCGCGAGCAGGCCGCGCGGACCTGAGGGCGAGCGCGGCTTACCTGGCGGCCCGGTCGGCGGCGGCGAGCATCTCCCGCCCGGCCGGCTCGACTCGGGTCTCCCGGTACGTCAGCGCCCCGCGCCCGGCGGACTACCGGGCGCTCACCGACGCGGATGCGATCGCCGCCTGGCGGGTGCCCGACGGCATGAGCAGCTCCGTGCACGAGTTCGAGACGGGCACCCGGATGGCCCTGGCCAGTCTCGCCAGGTTCGCGGAGCGGGGACAGTCGTGACCGATCCGGCCGGCTGACGCCGGCCGGATCAGCCCTGCGCGGCGACTTCGGCGAAGTGGGCGAGACTCCAGCCTGAGCCGATCGCGTCGCGCATGGCTTCCCAGCCATCGCCATGCCGGTCGAGGTGGCGGTGCGTGAGCACCACCCGGGTGCGCGCGGGCCCGTCCGAGGTGAAAATGACCTCGACCTCACTGGTCTTGGCCGGGTCGGTCTCAAGCTGCCAGCGCAGATTGATGTCCCAGCTGAAGCAGACCCGGTGCGGGGGCTCGTAGGCGAGCACCCGGGCCCACCGGCACTCGCTGCCGTCCGTGCCGCGGTCGAAGATGTGACCGCCGACACGCGGCTCGAACACCATCTCGGCGAGCTCGGCCTCGAGGATGTGATGGCCGGGATCCCACCAGGAGCCGATGCCATCGGTGAACACCCGGAAGGCGTGCTCGATCGGCGCCTCGACTTCGGCTGCCGTGCTAACCGAGGTCGCTTGCAGTTGCGTGGTCATGTCTTCTCCTGGATTGACTGGCTGGCGGCGGCGGCGAACCTGGTCAGGGACTGCTGCCAGAACTGCTCGAAGTAATCGCGGATCGCGGCGAGCCCGGCGGAGTCGACCGAGTAGACGCGGCGCGCGCCTGCCGCGTGGTCGGCGACCAGCCCGGCCGACTTCAGCACCTTGAGGTGCTGCGAGACGGCCGGGCGGCTCACCGGCAGCCCGCGCGCCAGCTCGCCGACCGCGCTCGGCGAGCTGGCCAGCCGCTCGAAGATCGCCCGGCGGGTCGGATCCGCCAGTGCCGTAAGCACCGCTGAATGGTTAGTCATGACTTACGGTAAGTTATAACTTACAAGCCGGCGCGTCAAGCGCTTGGCAGTGAAACGGTCAGCAAGCCGCTCAGGTGCGGGCCCGGAGGGCCGAGCCGGAACTAGCGCCGGGGTGTGCCCGAGTTCGGCGGACATTGTCCTGGTCGCATCGAGCAGGTCGGCGGAAAGCGACCGCAGCGCTGCTGGCGTGGCCAGCTGCTTCGCCAGTGCAATGGCGGCAACCAGCGGCAGTGACGCGGTGGTCGTGAACACGGAGCGGCGCCACGAGCCAGGCGCACCCGCCCCGGACGGCGGCCCGCCCGGCCAGGCCTGGTACTCGCTCCGCGGAGGCGGGCAGGGAGAGCGGGTGACCATGGACGGCGTCATGCTCCCGCCGAGAGCGGAAAGGGTGATCTCGGTGGCGCACTGCACGCGACCCTGAAGATCGCTGGCGGCCCGCCACCTAGCGGCAGGAGCGGTGCCGGTGACGGGCGCCGGTCAGGCCGGGCCGGGCCACCAGGCGGTGGTGACCTGGCCGCCGGTGATGGTCACCGCCGCGACGGCGGTGCGGTCGTCGGCCCAGATCGTGTAGTCGCCTGCCGCGAGCTGCGGGTATACCGCTGCGTACTGCGTCCCGCTGCCGACCTTCCTGGCCCGTACCTGCGAATGGGTGCGGCGCTGCGGCGCGCCGCCTGCGGGGCTGATCTCGATTTCCCGGCCGTCCAGTTCCGGCGGGGCGTGCAGAACCAGGGCGCCCACGCCGGGGCCCAGGTCCAGCACGACGCTGCCGGAACCGGACGGGCCGGGAATGGCCTCGGGGCTCACCAGCGGTCAGGCGGCGGGATGGTGATAGCCGTCGTAGGGAACTCCGAGGTAGGGGAAGCGGGACAGGTACGGGGTGCCGAGATCGGCGGGCGTCAGGCCGTCGGTCAGCTCGCCCGCCGCGGCGTCGACGGTGTAGCTGGGGTTGACGAGCTTGTAGGTGACCCCGGCGATCGCGCGCAGCTCGATTGACACCACATCGTCGAATACCCGCCGCCCGTTGGGGAACCCGGCCGCATCTCCGCCGAGCAGGCCGAAGATGCTCGGCTTGGCGGTGGTGGGCGGGATGGCGGTGTTCAGCCGCAGCATGTCGGCCTGGACCGGTCCGGTGAAATTGGTGAAGCCCTTGATGATCCCCTTCGGGATGCCGGTGTGCAGGATGGCCACCAGGTCGGCGCGCGGTGTCCCGGCCTTGTCGAGGGCCGCCAGGTGCGGGAAAACCCCCGGGTACAGAACCGGCAGCAGGCCCGCGAGCTCCGGATGCTCGACATACTGCGCGAACTGCTTGTCGTGCTCAGGCTGCTGGGTGTTCCAGAAGTCCTTCTTGCCCAGCGGGATGATCACCTCGTTGACCAGCGGATTGCCCAGCCGCGACACCTGGGTGAACGGGCCGCTGACGACGTCCTGCGGCTCCAGTATCCGCACCCGCCGCCTGCTCGCGGTGGTCCACACGCCGATGACCGGCCGGCCGCTCGCGGTGACCCGCGAGACGGGCACCTGCAGGGCGATCGAGTGCACGTTCAGGAACTTGAGGGTGTTGACCCCGGGGGCCGCCTTGAGTCCCTGAGCTTTGGCGAAGACCTGAAGGTTCTGGAACGGCCGCAGGTTACCCAGGTCGAAGATCGAGCCGAGGTCGACGTAGAAGCCATCGGCGCGCTGGCCGGCGAACACCCGGCTGCCATCGGAGAGATTGTGCACGGCCGGGTCGGCCAGCTGGGCCGCGTAGTTCGGCGTGGACAGCGGGCCGACGTTGCACGGCGGGCAGATCAGCCCGGTGCCGAGCTTGTGCGTGCCCCGGCGGTCGACGCGGGTGACCGAGTAGGTCTGCCTGCGGTTCCAGGTCGGGCTGGTCAGCGACGTGATCGGCCCGGTGTTGTACAGGAACGTGTCCGGGTCGGGCAGCTGCGTCTGGAAGCGGAACTGATAGGTGATATCCGCCTTGCTGCGGCCGCGGGTATCGATGTGGATCTCGTACAGCACGTCGTCGCCGAACTCGAAGAAGTTCGGGCCGCCCGCCGGGCCTTCCAGCGGGATGTAATTGGCGATCAGCGTGACGGTGTCGGGTTTGTCGGGGCTCACGAACGCATAGACGTCGGTACTGTCGGCCACCGGGTCCTTGGAGATCTCCGGCGCCTCGCGGTGCGATGACATGACATGCCTCTCAGCAGACTGGTCGAAGAAGAGAAGGGAGGAGAAGGGGGTGACGCGAGGGCGGCGCGGTCAGCGGCTGGCGCGGACCAGCCGGGCCGCCAGCTCCCGGTCACGCACCCGCGTATGCGTGGTGCCCCGGAACACGTCCATCTCACCGGTGGCCGCGTCGCGGACATGCACCACGACCGGCTCCGACTCCCCCGCTTCCGCCGCCGCGCCGCGAGGCTCAGCGGCCCGGGTGCTCGCCGCGGCGGGCAGCGCCGCGCCCATGAAGGACGCCGCGGCAATGCCGGCGGCGCCCGCGCCCGCCGCGCCGAGCAGCGAGCGTCGCGTCACTGGCGACGGCTTAGCCGCGGCACGGTCTGGACTGCGCGCGTCATCTATGTCAGGCATGGCCAACCTTTCCGGGGCCGGCAATGCCGCCCCTGAACCCCACCCAGGACCCATGGCCGCATGCCGGTATCGCGCCCCTCAGCTACCAGGCCACTGCCGCCTGAACGAATCATGGCATCAATCGGCCGGCCTGCACAGCCCACCCGGCAGGCCAAAGCCACGAAAGAACGGGAAACTGCTCGCGCCTGGATCAGCTGGCCGCCCGGCGGCCGCCCGCGCCCGGTCCGCACCGGGGATCAGCGCGCGCGGCAATGGCCCAGGGCCCGGGCCCGGATTTCCACGGCGGCGCCGTCCGCGAGCAGGGCGTAAGTGCCTGCGCTCATGGTCGTGTCTCCCGTGCAGGCAGTCCCGGCATTCGCTGGCATGCCGGCCTCCTGGCGCGGACTGACGGCCCGGTGCTCCCGGCCGCATCTCTGGCGTTCCATGACTGCCGTCTGGCGTGACGGTGAACCGGGCCGGGGGCTGCCGCGAATACCTGCCGTCATGATGCCAGCCGCCCCGGAAGGAGCCCGCATGCGAATGACCAGGCCCGGCGGCCCGGATCACGCCGCGATGATCATGGCGCCCCGGCTGGCCGGCCGGTCCCCGGGAGGGCTGGTGCTGCGCGTGCTGGCGGCCGCAGCGCTGGCCCTGGTGGCGTACGCGCACGCCGATCTGGCCTCGATTTACGACGGGGTCCGGGCGGCCTGAGCGAGGGGGCGCTGTTCCGGCTGGAGGCGAAGCCGATGAACACCTCGCTGACCAGGTCTTTTAGGGCCGGTCTTATGGCCTGCGCGGCGCTCGCCGCGTTCGCGCTGGCCGGATGCGGCGGCAGCGTGCCGCCCGGCGTATCACCCGGCGCGACAGGATCTGCCCCGGCCGCATCGGCCCCGGCGGCCGCGCGGCAGCAGGTGACGATCAAGGGGAACAACTCGCTGCGGTACACGCCGATGACCGTCCACGTCCGCGCCGGGCTGGTCAAGATCGTCCTCAGGGACATGGGCGCCTACCCGCACAACATCGTCATCCCCGCCCTGCACCGGACCTCGCCGACGGTGACCGGCGACCCCGGCGGGGCAACGGCGAGCTTCACCGTCAGGTTCCCCCGCGCGGGCCGCTATGCGTTTCACTGCCAGTACCACCAGAGCGCGGGCATGACCGGCGTGTTCGTCGTCTCGTGACCACGCCGTCAGCCGAGACAGCACAGAACGGGACCGAGCCGTCGCGGCCATGCGCACGAATAGCCACGGTGAAGTCCCTTCCTGCGGCCGGGCCGGCTCCGGTACTAGACGCGCCGATCTGACCGGCCTGGCCGACGGCGCCCTGGTGGAGCTTCTCGGCGGCGGACAGGTGGATGCGCTGGGCGAGCTTTACCAGCGCCACGGCGCGAGCTGCTACCGGCTCGCGCGCCAGGTGACGGCTAATGACGCCCTGGCCGAGGAAGCGGTCCAGGAGGCATTCCTCGGCATGTGGCGGGCGCCTGGCGGCTACCGCGCCGTCCGGGGCAGCGTCCGGACCTGGCTGCTGGGCCTGGCTCATCACAAGGCCGTGGACGCGGTGCGGCGCGAGACCGCCCAGCAGCGCCGGCAGCAGGCACAGGCCGCGCAGCGGCTGGTCGAGCCGTCCGGCGGGGATGACCCGGCCGCCATCACCTGGCGGGGGATGCAGGCGGCTGAGGTCCGCGCTGCGGTCATGGAGCTGCCCGAGCCGCAGCGGCAGGTGCTGGCGCTGGCGTATTTCGGCGGATATACCCAGAATGAGATCGCGGCGCTGACCAATGCGCCGCTCGGCACGGTCAAGACCCGCACGCTGGCGGCCATGCGACGACTGAGAGCAAGGCTCGCCCCGCTGCGGAGCCTGCCGGCGGGGGGTGGCCATGACTGACGAGGAATCCGGGCACGCCCGGTACGCCGAGCTGGCCGCCGCCCACGCCCTGCATGCCCTGGAACCCGCTGATGAGGCACGCTTCCTGCAGCATGCCGGCCAGTGCGACTCGTGCCGGCAGGCGCTGGCCGGTTACGCGGACGTGACAGCCGCGCTCACGGACCTGGCCGCGCCGGCGGAACCCAGCCCGCGGCTGCGCCTGAGGATCATGGCCGCGGCCGCCCGCGAGCAGGTCCCCGCGCCCGGCCGGTCGGCTGAGCCGCCCGCGGCGGACCTGGGCAAGCCGCCGGAGCAGGCCTGGCCGGGCGACGAGCGGCGGCCTCGCCGGCCCGCTGGCTAGGCCGTCACCGGCTTGCGCGCTCGGCGAAGAACGCGGCGGCGGTCGCCGCCGGGGCCGCGCTGATCGCCGGCGGCGTGTGGGCGGGTCTTAGTGCGGCCAGCGACCCGGCACCGCGCCCGGCGGCTCAGTGCTCCCCCGCGCGCCGCTGTCCTGACGTGGTGCTGACTGCCTCCGCCGGCCACCGGGTCGCGGCCCGGGTCGTGATCCGCGATGGCATCGCCTGGCTGATCCCGGCGTCCCTGCCCCCCGACGACGCTGCCCGGCAGGTGTACGTGCTGTGGCAGATCACCGGAGCGCGCACTCCGCTGGCCGTCGGGTCGTTCGACATCCGCCGCGGCCACGGCACCCCGCAGCGGGTCGGGGCGCTGGCCGTGCCCTACCGGCGCACACGGGCATTCGCGGTCAGCCTGGAGCGAGGCCGCGCCATACCCCGGCGCCCTCGCGGCCGGTGGCGCTCGGCCAGGCGCCGGGCTGAGCTAATTCCGCCGCCGCTGAACCATGCGGCCCCGTGCGGCGAACACTCGCAGACGAATTTCCGATCCGGAAGCGGGACACCGATGCGCAACACCCTTCTTATCCGCGGCGGCGTGGGCCTGGCCGCTCTGAGCCTGGCCGCGGCAGCCTGCGGCAGCAGTGGCACCAGCGGCAGTGGCGCCGCGAGCACTCCCAAAAGCTCGCCGTCCCCGAGCATGCACTCGATGTCGCCGGCCGCATCGGGCATGACGAACACCGCCGCCGCCCAGCTGTACGCGGGCCTGGACCAGCTGCTCCGCGAGCATGTCGACCTGACCGCCAACGTGGTGCAGGTCGCGGTGACCAAGGGCGCGACCTCTGGCGCCGCCAAGCAGGCGCTGGCCGCCCTGGACCAGAACACCCAGGGCCTGGGCAAGGCCATCGGCAGCGTCTACGGCGCGGCCGCCCAGGCACAGTTCCTGAAGCTGTGGCGCGCTCACATCGGCTACTTCGTGAACTACACCCTCGGGGTGGCCGCCCACAACCCGGCGAAGATCAGCACGGCCAGCAAGGACCTGGCCGGCTACACGGCCCAGTTCAGCAAGTTCGTGGCCAGCGCCACCAAGCTCCCGGCCGCCGCCGTCGCCGCGGACCTCAAGGGTCACGTCTCCACCCTGGAGACCGCGATCAACGCCATCGTGGCCAGGAGCCCGCAGGCCGGCAAGAAGATCGAGATGGCCGCCATGCACATGGACGGCACCGCGCAGGTCCTGGCCAAGGGCATCGTCGCGTCCAAGGGCATCTCCGGCAGCGTGACCGGCGCCGGCGCCTCGCTGCGGGCGGCCCTGACCGGCCTGCTCATCCAGCACGTCGCCGCCACCGCCTTCGTGGTGCAGACCGCGGTCGCGGGCGGCGGGAACATGAGCGCCCCCGAGGTCAAGGGCGCGGTCTCCGCGCTGGCCGACAACACCAGCCAGCTCGGCGCCGCCATCGGCAGCACCTACGGCTCAGCCGCGCAGCAGGAGTTCCTGAAGCTGTGGAACGCCCACATCGGCTATTTCGTGAACTACACCCTCGGCAAGGCCACCCACGACACCGCCAGGGCCGCCACCGCGAAAAAGGACCTGGCCGGATACATCACCAAGTTCAGCCAGTTCATCGCCGGTGCCACCAAACTGCCGGTCTCGGCGGTCGCCGCCGACCTGCAAGGCCACGTCGCCACCCTGGAGACCACGATTAACTCCATCGTGGCCGGCAGCCCGAAGGCCAGCATGGACCTGCTCATGGCCGAGAACCACATGGCCGGCACCGGCGCCGTCCTGGCCCAGGGCATCGCCGCCTCCATGCCCGCGAAGTTCGCTTCCTAGGCTCGCGCCTGAGTAAATGTCCCCAGTCCTCCGGGGCCGGGTTGCTGGATGATCAGTCGTCCAGCAACCCGGCAGGACGTTGTGCCGGGGCGCTCCCAGGCGGTCCGGGTGCACGCACGCTGCGCGCTGACCGGCATGGGCGCTCGCAGCTATGCGGGCCGGTGCCAGTGGTTGCGGGCCCACCAGGTGCTGCCGGGACCGTCGTAGCTGTTTCCCTCGCTCCACGTCAGGTAGCTGGTGCCATGGCCATCTACGGTCATGCCGAAGTAGTCGCCGTAGGGGAACCGGAAGCCCGCGCTGGTCTTGTAGGGCGCACCGGACCCGCGGTCAGAGACCCGGACGGCGGAGCTCCACGAAGCTCCCCGGCTCGCTGTTGCCCGGTACCAGACATTCCACGCTCTGGCGCCGTTGCCGTCATCTTCCCAGGCGACCCGGAAGTCGCCGGGCCGCGGGCCGGCCGCGGCCTTCGGGAAGTCGGCCCCGATCCTGGTGCCACGAGCTGCGAGTGCGGCCGGGGCACTCCAGGACACGCCGTTGGCCGACGTGACCGCGTACAGCCTCATCGGCGCCCCGGGTGAGGTATTCGCGACATAGGCGGCGAGAACGGTCCCCGCGCGGTCGGCGGCCAGCGAGATCTGCGGGCCGTAGAAGTCGTTCGGGCAGTCCCTGACCGGGCAGCGCGGTTGCTGCTGGCTCCGTGCGACATAGGTGGTCGTCCACGAGGTGCCGCCGTTGGCAGAGGAGATTACCGCGAGCCGCACCGTGCCCTTCGCGTTCTGGTGCTCGGCGCTCTCGGCGAAGTACACGTGCCCGTCCGGCGCAACTGCGCCCGCCTCGGCGAACCAGTACCGCCCGCCCTGGTTCGTCCGCACCGGGCTGGACCATTTGCGCCCGTAATCGTGTGAGGCGGAGATGTAGGAGTCGCTCCGGTTGAACGCGACGTACACATCCTTGCCGTCCGGCGAAATCGTGATCCACGGCTTATCAGTGAACGATGCCCCCAGCGCCCGCCGGAAATCATGGAAATTCGTCCATGTCCGGCCGCGATCGGCTGACTTCGCGAACATCACGTCCCACTGATTCATCCACGCCGCGTAGATGACACCAGACGCCGAAACGGCCAGCACCGGGTCGTTCTGCCAGGCCGCCCGGCGGCAGGCCTTAGCCGGAGGGCATCGCCGCCTGCTCATGACCATGCTCTTGCGCCATGTCCTTCCCCGGTCCGCCGATGACCGGAACAAGATGCAGTGGCCCATGTGCGGGCGGCACGCCGAGGAGCCACCGTACTGGGTGGTCATCTGGTAGAGCCACGACGACGAGGGATCCGCCGCGATGTTCGGCTCCCAGTCATTCCTAGGGCTCCACCGCTGCTCGGACGTCCAGCCGGCCGCGGGCCGGTGGCCCGAGGCCACCGCAGCCGCCGGGGGCGCGGCCCACCACAACCCGGCCAGAACAGACACCGCGGTCAGCGCAGCACGTCTAGTCCTCATGCACCCTCCCCGGCGGTAGCGAACAGCCGGACCTGGCGCAGGATACGCCCGCCAGCGGCACGCAGCATGCGGATCTGGGCGGCAGCTAGCGGATCGGGAACGAAATGGCGGACGGCGGCGACGTGGCCCCGGCGGCCTGCACGGCAGGCTCCCAGCCTGCCTGCGTAAGGAGGGCGTCGGTGTACGGCCGTTGACGGGGTCGGGTCCGGGGCTGACCCGGCTAGATGGTGGGCAGCAGGCCCCGTCGATGACGTGGTTGCTGCCGGTCAGGTAGCTGGCGCGCGGAGAGACCAGGAAGGTGACGAGCGCTGCGACGTCATCGGGGGTGCCGGACCGCCCGAGCGGGACGCCGATTCCGTCCCGGCCCGGGCCGGGCGGGGCGCCGGCGCGACGGAAGGCGCCCTGACGGAGGCCGGGCCAGAGAAGCCGCGCGCATCACCATCGCCAACGACGCTCCCACCGTGGCGGCTGCCGGGCTGATCCTGGCCCCCACGTTCGCCTCGCTCATGCTGGCCGGCCTGGCCAACCTCACCGAGCTCGGCTTCGGCGTGGCCGTCGGCATCATAATCGCGGCGTTCGCCATGGCCCCGGTCCTCGTTCCCGTGCTGTCGGCCCTCGAAGGGCACATGTTCTGGTGGCCCCGGCACGCCCGGCCGCAGCCGGCCGGGCGGCCGCAGCCGGACCCGGAGCGGGAGCCCGCCGGGTAAGCTGCGCCCGGAGCAAGGCCCAGGCGTGAGGCGGCGGCCCGGTCCAGCGCTGCGGAGCCGCAGCAAGCTGGCGGCGGATCTCCGGCAACCGCTTCAGTCGCGGCCGCGTCATATTTATGGTGATGCCAGGAGCAAGAGGCCAGAAGCCGGCCATCCCGAGGTGACTTTGCTGCTGTGGCAGGGGGAAGCATGAGAGTAAGAGGAATGGGTTTCCTGGCCGCAGGGGCCCTGGCTCTCGGCGTGCCGCTGAGCGCTGGCCATCTGAGCCCGGCCCGGACCGCATCTGCGCCGATCATCGTGGTGGTGATGGAAAACCATGGCTATTCGCAGGTGATCGGCAACCCGGAGATGCCCTACTTCAATGATCTGTGGAATAAGGGCAGGAACAAGACGGGGTCAGTCACCGATTACCCGCAGATGTATGCGGTCAGCCACCCCAGCCTCCCCAATTACCTGGCGATAGCCAGCGGGTCCACCCAGGGCAAGAGCGGCACCGACAGCATCGCCGCCGGGCAGATCCGGGCAAAGTCGCTGTGGGACCAGCTCACAGCGGCCGGAACCTCCTGGGGAGTGTTCGAGGAGGGCATGCCGTCGACGTGCTTCAATGGCGTCACCTACAACAGCAGTGCCACAGATGGCCAGTACGCGCTCAAGCACAACCCGGCCACGCCGTTTGCCGCTGTCTACACCAGCGCGGAATGCCAGCACGTGCGCCCGCTGAGCGCACTCAAGACCGGGGCCTTGCCGAAGATCAGCTTCGTCACCCCCAACCTGTGCGATGACGACCACGGGATCGGGGCCGGTAACCCGTTCACTAACTGTGTCACCGGAACCGCGGGCCTGCTGAAGCGCGGTGATAGCTGGCTGAAGTCCCACGTCAGCGCGTGGACCCAGGCCGGGGCAGATGTGCTGATTACCTGGGACGAGGGCGGCAGCACCGCGCATGGCGGCGGCCAGATCGCCGCCCTGCTGACCGGCCCCGGCGTTAAGGCCGGGCAGAACTCGGCCCTGTTCACGCACTACTCGGTTCTCGCGGGCATCGAGAAGAAATACGGCCTGACGCTGCTCGGCCACGCCGCCACCGCCCGCCCCGTGCCGCTCCCGTGAAGCCCTTTTCCGGGCGACGGGCGGTCTGGCGCGCAGATGATCACCTGGTACCGCCAGGCACGTAGACACGACACTGGAGCGCGATCGGCGCCTCGTTGTGGCACCTGGCGAAGGACCCGGGGCGACCGCGGACGGCTCGTCACCGAGCCCGGGCTGCTGGGCGGCGGCAGAGGAGTTCCTCCGTGCCTACGCGCGGGTCACCATGGCGCGGCTGGTGCGCCGCGACATGCACTGGCGCGGCGCCGTATGAAGGCCGACGACTGGGATCTTGCTGTCGTTCCCGGCCGCCAACCGCGACCCGGCGCAGTTCGACCGGGCCGGGGAGATCGTCATCGACCGCGCGGCGAACCGGCATGCCGCGTTCGGCCTCGGCATCCACCGCTGCGTCGGTTCGCACCTGGCGCGCATGGAGCTGCGGGCCGCCCTCGATGTCTGGCTTGAGCGGATCCCCGAATTCACCCTCGACGACCAATCGGGGGTGACGTGGTCCGCGGGCCAGATCCGCGGCCCGCGGACGCTCCCGCTTCGCGTCCGCTGACGACTACTGCGCAGGTCACAGCCAACGACCGCACGCCATGCCCGTCCAGGTCACAGCCGCAGTCTGCGTCGGTTCTCCGCCAGTGAGTTCGGCGGCGTCGCCCCGCTGCACAGCGAGCCGTGGTGTGGCTGCTGGCCAGTCGCGGCGACGCGCGTGAGCTCGCGGCCGATCTGTCCCTGGCTGCCATCGAGCAGGTCGCGGTCCACGGCATCCACCTCATCCGCTCAGCCAGGAGGACATCGACTCCATCGCGGGGCGAATCCTCGGCACGGTTCCGGCGGGGAAACGCGACAGCGGCAGGGCAACGCCGCGCTGCGGTTCTTGCGGGCGCACGGCGGGCGGTTCGGCGGTGACCCGGCGCGCATAGTGCTGGCGGCGACGATTGCCGCGTCCTCGGTGGCTACCGCGGGTGCGGCCTGCGCGGGCTGGGCATGGTAGGGGGATGAGCGGATCGGGGGATCGGTGGCTGCTGCTGCATGGCACGCCGCTGACTCCGGAGGTCTGGGACGGCGTCGCTGGGTACCTGGGGCAGCGCGGGACTGTCTGGTGCCCGGCGGTGGCGCTGGCGGGTGGCGATGGCGTGGATGCGCAGGGTGCGCTGGCGGCGCGGCTGGTCGCGGAGGCGGCGGGGCTGCCGGGTCGCCTGCATGTGGTCGGCCACTCCTTCGGCGGGCAGGTGGCGCTCGATTTCGCGCTGCTCGCGCCGCAGCGGGTGCAGACCCTGACCGTGCTGTGCAGCCGCGATACGCCGTTCCCGGCCTTCGCCGCAGCCGCGGCGGGGCTGCGGCGCGGCGACCCGGTCGGCATCGAGGCCGCGCTCGGCCGGTGGTTCACCGCGGCCGAGCTCAGCTGCGGCGGCCCGGTGGTCAGCTACGCGCGGCGCTGCCTGCGCGAGGCGGACCGCGAGTCGTGGGCGGCCGCACTGGATGCCATCGCCCGTTATGACCGGACGGATCGCGCCGGCTGCATCACCGCCGCGTCCACTCTCATCGCGGCCGAGCTCGATCAGGTGTCCACGCCAGCGGCCATGTCGGCCTTCGCCAGCCGCCTGCCCCGGGCGGTCATGCACGTACTGCCCGGCGCCGCGCACATGACACCCTTCACCGATCCCGCCGCCCTCAGCCAGCTCGTCGTCCGCGCCGCCCGCCGGTGACCACCCCGCTGCGGGCCGCGTAGCGAAGCCCGCTCCCTCATCGTCCGGGAGGCGCGAACCCGCCGAACGGGCAGCTGGGAGCTTACTCCTCTACGCTGCCTCCATGGACGTCAAAGGGGCCCCCGAGGACGGCCGCCGGGATCCGGAGCGGGCGGCCGAGGAGCAAGAAAGGCGAGTTTCTCGATGAAGCCAACGCTGGATGGCACCGTCGCACTGGTGACCGGGGCTTCGAGCGGCATCGGCGCGGCCGCGGCCGGCGCGGTCGCAGCCCAGGGCGCGGCCGTGGCGCTGGCGGCGCGGCGCGCGGACAGGCTGGACATGCTCGCTGCCAGTATCCGCGATCAGGGCGGGACCGCGCTGGTGCTCGAGCGCGACATCACTGACCAGCAGCAGGCGGCCGATGCGGTTGAGCGGACGATCGGCGAGCTGGGCCGTCTGGATACGCTCATCAACAACGCCGGGGTGATGCTGCTCGGCCCGGCGGTCGGCGCGCCGCTGGAGGAATGGCAGCAGATGGTTGAGCTCAACGTGCTCGGCCTGCTCTACTGCGCGCACGCGGCGCTGCCGCATCTGCTGCGCGCCGCCGAGGATGGCCCCCGCCGCGTCGCCGACATGGTGAACATCAGCTCGGTGGCGGGCCGGGTGGCCCGTAACGGCAACGGCGTCTACTCGCTGACCAAGCACGGCGTCGGCGCGTTCAGCGAGTCCCTGCGCCAAGAACTGGCCAGCCGCCACGTACGGGTTTCCCTGGTCGAGCCGGGCGCGACCGCGACGGAGCTGGCCGGCCACAACCGGCCCGAGGTGCTCGAGAGCCTGCGCAGCCAGTTCGGGCAGAGGATGGAGGCCGAGGACATCGCCGACGCGATCACCTACATCGTTACCCGGCCGCGGCATGTCGCGGTCAACGAGATGCTGATCCGCCCCACCGAGCAGGAGCGATAGCCTGGCGCAGCGGGGGATGCCGAAGAACGACGAGGCACTGCCCGGCCGATGATGCGGGATACTAACGGCGCCTGCGGCTGCGATAAGCGCAAGCAGCCCCGGCGCGGGCCGCGGTCATCAGCTGACGTCCGGCTCGAAGATGTAACGCCGGTACGCCTCCTCCAGCTCGGGCGAGCCCGGCGGCTCCATGTAGGCGCGGACTGTCCCTAGCTGGAACTCGCAGAAGTCCAGCGCTGCCTGCTCCTCGGTGCACAGCTCCCGGCGAGGTGATTGCCTCACGGCGTCGCGGGCCATGTCCACCTGACCCAGCGCCTCATGCACGGCACGGCGGATCGTGATGTTCAGCGCGCGCATCTGGTCATCGCTGATAAAGCCCTCGCCGCTGCCCGGGTTGTCCGGGTCGAACGCCCAGCCGCCGTGGAACGTCTGCATCGCGTTACGGACCGACTGCGCCACCACCCAGGTCCGGAACTGCTTATAGTTGATCTTCCCGTCGGCGCACTCGATGAGGGCCAGCAGGTCGGCGGTTATCATGACGTACTCGTTTCTACGGGTAAGGGGCCTCGGCCTGCTGCCCTGCCCCCGGCCGGCTGGCGAGGCGGCCCCCGCCGGGCCGGGGGATCCGGCCGGGCGCTCTCGGGCGCGTTCCCGGCACGGCCCAGACGGCATGGCACCGGAGGGAGCCAGTCCGAGAATCCGTGATGAACCTGGTCTTCGCCTGGGAGTTACCTCCAAGTAACCTGATTGCCTGCCGTATGAAACAGCCAGCAGGCCGCCGAGTCCGTGGTGACGACCAACGTGCGGCCCGATCCGGCTCACCGCGGCGTTCATCCAGCAGCTGCAGGCGCAGCCGGACGCCACGATCGTCACCGTCACGTTTGGCGGGGCCATCGACCGCGATCACGTACCCGCCGAGGTTTCGGGCGATCTGAACGGCGAGGTGACCGACGCCGCCACCCGCACCGTGGATGAGGACTCGCTGCCCGGGCTGGGCATCGGCAGTATCGGTCAGCGCCTGCCAGGCGGTCAGGGCGGCCAAGGGCAGGGCCGCCGCGGAGTCGTCGCTGAGCGGCCGCCGGACGGCGAAGTTGTAGCAGCCGTAGCTCACGTTGCGCAGGTGCACCAGGGTGACGTCCGGCCGGGCTAGCAGCCCGCGGATCAGGGTCATGGCGCGCTCGCCATCGCCTGCCAGGACGCCGCCAGTGATCCGGCCGTCCCGGTCGTAGGCGCGGACGACCTGCTGGCGGTGGCTCAGGGCGGGCGGGTACCGGTCTGGGGTGAGGTAGCCGGTGCAGGACTCGGCGTGGATGAGACGCTGGGGGCTGTCAGACGTGAGATGCGCCACCGAGCCGACCGCCTCCAGCAGCGAGATGACGGCATGCCACTCAATGTTGTGGCTCGCGGGATGCTGGAACCACCCCGCCACCAAGATCGTGAAAGCTCGTGTTGGCACCGGCAAAACAGCGTCTCCCCGGAGACTCTCTCCCCGCAGCTGCGGCTGCGCTGAGTTCCGGGTGCGTTTGGTCTTCTTGCTTCAGGTTCCAGCGTTCTGCCGGGTTTTCCGGCGTGCAAGAATGAAAGCGGAAGCCGAGGCAATTCGAACGCCGCAATCGCGTCGGCGCCGTCCGGTTTCCGGTAGACCCGGCGTGTCGTGCGCTGAGGGATGGGACGGCCGAGATGTTCGGCTTCAAAGTTATTACCCAGTACGAGAAGGGTATTGTCTTCCGTTTCGGCCGGGCGCTGCCCGGTACCCGGGAGCCGGGGCTGACCTGGGTTAACCCGTTTACTGACCGGCTGCGCAAGGTCAATATGCAGATCACCGTCGCGGCCGTGCCCGGTCAGGAGGCCATCACCCGCGACAACGTCACCCTGCGGGTGGACGCGGTTGTCTACTACCGGGTCGTCGACCCGCTCAAGGCGATCATCAACGTGCAGAACTACACCTATGCCGTGTCACAGGTCGCCCAGACCTCGCTGCGGTCGGTTATCGGCCAGAGCGACATGGATCAGCTGCTGTCTGAGCGCGACAAGGTTAACGCCCATCTCAAGGACGTCATCGATGCGCCCACCGAGCAGCCCTGGGGCATCCGGGTGGAACGCGTCGAGGTGAAGGACGTCTCGCTGCCGGAGTCAATGAAACGCTCGATGTCGCGGCAGGCCGAGGCCGAGCGCGAGCGACGGGCGCGGATCATCTCCGCGGACGGCGAGTACCAGGCATCGAAGAAGCTCGCCCAGGCTGCTGCCGTGATGGCCGCCGACCCCGCCGCCCTGCAGCTGCGGCTGCTGCAGACCGTCGTTGAGGTGGCAGCGGAGAAGAACAGCACCCTCGTCATGCCCGTCCCGGTCGAGCTGCTGCGCTTCTTCGACCGCGCACTCCCCTCCGGCCCGGCCCAGGCCGCAGCCGCGGACACCCAGGAAACGGATCCCTCGCTGCCCGCAGCCGGGTCTCCCGCCCTCACGATGCCGGCGAGCTTGCCGGGCGTCGCCGCCTTGACCGCGCCCTTCAACACGATCCCGAAAGATCCGGCCATCGCCTGAGTGCCGGCCGAGCCGGCCGCAGGCCGGTGCGCACGATTTACCCGAAGGCCCAGTCGATCGGCTGCGACGCCGGCCGCGGCCAGCATGGCCCTGGCTTCGCCGGTACCGGTGCCGACTGCTGGCGTCGTCAGCGCCCGGCCCGCGCTCGCCGCGCTGGCCTGCGGCGAAACCACCGGTGAGGATGGCAGCCAGCTCGCACGTGACCTGTCGTCCTCGCACCTCCCGGCCCCGGGAACGGCTGGAGCTCGTGCCGCTCCTGGCGGACGTCCGCGGCAGGCCATGACACTGATCACGAACCGGACTGCATGGACTGCCCGAGTAGGATTAAAGGCACCACTCCGAGTTATCAAAGGCCCGCCCGGAGGTAAGAACGAGGACCGGGGCCTGCGACTCGCAGGGACTCGCGTGATCGAACTCAGCTCACGCAGTCAGCGGCGGGCGGCACCGCACGGGAAAGAGATCATGATTAAGGCAGCGAGCACCCCGCCTGGCGAGCGCAGCTCACCACACAACGGCCTGCCTGAGCCCGTCCGGTACGTATACGGTGAGCAGGCCCGCCGTAATACCTATGCCGCGCGGATAGCCCGGCGAAATGCCCAGGGATGGTGGCAGCCGCCTGCCGCCTTGCCCAAGCCGGGACTCCCCTCACCGCAGCCTCCCGCAGGAACTTCTGCCTAGCTATCCTCGTCCGCTCACCCGGCGCCGGCTGGCCGGCCGCCGGGGAGACAGGCGCGTGGCGTCAGCGCTCGCTGGAGTGCGGCCGTCCTCAGAATCAGTGGCGGATGAGCGATTCCAGCGGCGTGTCCGGGTCGCGGAGCGCGTTCTTGTCGGCCGGCTGGCCCGCGCGGACGAGTGCCTGGATGGCGTCGCTGGCGTCCCAGGTGTTGACGTTCATCCCGGCCAGGACCTGGCCGTCGGCTCCGGTCCAGAAGGCGATGAACTCGCGGCGGCCCGTGTCGCCGCGGAAGATGACCTCGTCGTAGCCGCCGGGCTCGACGTAGCCGGTGTATTCCATGCCCAGGTCGTACTGGTCGGTGAAGAAGTACGGTATCCGGTCGTAGGCGAGGTGCTGGCCGAGCATCGCCCTGGCCGCGGCCTGCGGCTGGTGCAGCGCGTTGGCCCAGTGCTCGACCCGCAGGTGCTGGCCTAGCAGAGGGTGGTAGGCGCTGGCGACGTCTCCGGCGGCGTAGATGTCCGGATGCGAGGAGCGCAGCTGGGCGTCGACCCGGATGCCGTTACCGACCTCCAGGCCCGCCGCTGAGGCGAGCTGGCTGCTGGGCGTGATCCCGATCCCGGCGATGACCGCGTCGGCCTGGACGTGGCCGCCGTCGGCCAGGCGCACGCCGGTTGCCCTGCCGCCGCTGCCGGTGATCTCGGTGATCCGCACGCCGCAGCGCAGGTCTACTTGGTGCTCGCGGTGCAGGCTGGCGAAGACCTGGGCGGCCTGGCGGCCGAGCACCCGTAGCAGCGGCAGTTCCGCCGCCTCCAGCACGGTGACCTCGACGCCCGCGGCGCGGGCCGCGGCCGCGGTCTCCAGGCCGATCCAGCCCCCGCCGATCACCGCGACCCGGGATACGGCCTGAAAGGCAGCCTTGATCTGGTCGCTGTCGGCGGCGCTGCGCAGGTAGAGCACCCCGTCCAGGCCGGCGCCGGGCACAGACAGCCGGCGTGGCGAGGAGCCGGTGGTCAGCAGCAGCTTCGCATAGCTCAGCCGGCTGCCGTCCGCGAGGCTCACCTCATGCGCAGCGGGGAAGATGCCGGTGACCGCAACGCCGAGGCGCAGGTCAACGTCGTGCTCGGCGTACCACCGCGGCGGGTGGACGTAGATCGTCTCGCGTTCGGCCTTGCCGAGCAGGTAGTCCTTCGACAGCGGCGGCCGCTCGTACGGCCGTTCGCTTTCGGCACCGATCAGGTGCAGCGGGCCGCCGAAGCCCTCCGCCCGCAGCGTCGCCGCCGCTTTAGCCCCGGCGAGGCTCGCCCCGGCGATCACGTATGCCGTGTCTGTGCTCATGGGGAACTCCTGTGCTGTGCTGCTGGCCGGGCCCGCAGGGTGGCGGCCAGCTGCTCGCCGAGCTGCTCCCAGGCGGCGTCGAATCTGGCCACGGCGTCGTCCTCGAGGCCCTGCATGATGTCCTCATAGCCGATGCCGGCCTCCTGCAGCTGGCCGAGCACCTGCTGCGCCTCGTCGTAGTGGCCGTGGATCGAGTCGGCGGGTACCTGGCCGTGGTCGGCGACCGCGCGCAGGGTGGCCTGGGGCATCGTGTTGACCACGCCGGGGGCGACCAGGTCGGTCACGTAGCGGGTGTCGGGATAGGCGGGGTCCTTGACCGATGTGGAGGCCCACAGCGGCCGCTGCGGCCGGGCCCCGGCAGCGCGCAGCGCGGCCCACCGCTGGGAGGAGAGCACCCGCTCGTAGTGCTGGTAGGCCAGCCTCGCGCTGGCGATCGCGGCGCGGCCGCGCAGCGCGGCCGCCTCGCCGGTCCCGATCTTGTCCAGCCGGGAGTCGATCTCAGTGTCGACCCGGGACACGAAGAACGAGGCCACCGACCCGATCGACGGCAGGTCGCGGCGGGCCTGGCGGGCGCGCTCCATCCCGTCGAGGAAGGCGTCGGTGACCTGCTCGAAGCGCTGCAGGGAGAAGATCAGCGTGATGTTGATGCTGATTCCCTCGGCCAGGCACGCCGTGATCGCCGGCAGGCCCTGCCGGGCGGCCGGGATCTTGACGAGCAGGTTGGGCCGGTCCACCGCCCACCACAGGGCCCGCGCCTCGGCGATCGTGGCCTCGGTGTCGCGGGCGAGCCGCGGGTCGACCTCGATCGACACCCGCCCGTCCACTCCCTCGGTGGTGTCGTAGACCGGACGGAGCACGTCGCAGGCCCAGCGCACGTCGAACGTGGTCAGCGCGCGCAGCGCCTCCCCCACATCCACGCCGCGGGCGGACAGGTCCCGCACCTGCGCGTGATAGGCATCACTGCTGGTGATCGCCCTGGCGAAGATGGCCGGATTGGTGGTCACGCCCACCACATGATCGCGGGCGGCCAGGCCGGCCAGGCTGCCAGAAACCAGCCGTTCGCGGCTCAGATCGTCCAGCCAGATCGAGACCCCGGCGTCACTCAGCGCAGCCAGCGGATCTGTCATCGAACGGCCTCCTTCCCGCCTCACGGCGGCATCATGATCAGCCCGGCACGCCGGCCAGGGCGAAGAACTCCGCCCGGGAGCGCGCGTCGGCGCGCAGCGTGCCGAGCAGGGCTGAGGTGACAGTCGTGGTGCCGAGGGCCCGCACCCCGCGCAGCGTCATGCACGAGTGCTCCGCCTCCAGCACCACGCCCGTGCCGCGTGGGCGCAGGCGATCGGCGAGGCAGTCGGCGACCTGCCTGGTCAGCCGCTCCTGGGTCTGCGGCCGGGCCGCGAAGTGCTCGACCAGCCGGGCCAGCTTGGACAGGCCCAGGATGCGCGCTGCGGGCAGGTAGCCGACATGCGCGACACCGGAGAAGGGCAGCAGGTGATGCTCGCAGACCGTCCGGAACGGGATGCCGCGCGCCAGCACCAGCTCGTCATAGCTTTCCTCGTTCGGGAAAGTCGTCATCCGCAATGGCTGCGCGTCGAACAGCTCTGCGTAGGCGCGGGCCATCCTGGCCGGCGTCTCGCGCAGCTCTTCGCGTTCGAGCTCGATCCCCAGCGCGGCCAGGAACTCCCCGGCCGCGCGCTGCGCCGCTGCCAGGTCAACACCAGGCTCCCCGGCCGTCACCTGCAGATCCCGGCAGGACGATATCGCCGTGCCCAGATCCGGCCGCGGCGGCGCGGCCTCAGGCGAAACGAGGATCAGGTCCTGTGTCATGGCCCGTCTGTCCTGCGCGCTTCGCCTGCCGGCCTGCCGGTGCCGATGACGACGCAGCATCGTCCCTGTCCGGGGTCAAGGGCCGGGGCCATCTCGCGCGCGCCGAGGCCCGTGGCCAGCCCTTCGATCAGCGCCAGGTTCATGCCGCACACGAGGCCGGGATGGCTGGCAGCCAGCTGATGGAAAGGGCAGTTGCGCAGCCGGACGATGCCAGTCTCGTCCTGCCACGGCTCGAAACCGTGCTCGCGCAGCGCGGTATCCATGGCCTGCCGGGTGTCCCTGCGGGCACCACTGGCCATGCTGCGCCTCCCGAGCTCGGCGCCGAACTGCCGCGCGGTCTCGTACAGCGCGGCCCGGCTTGCGCCGCCGGTGTCGGATTCGACGGCGCGGGCGAGCAGGCGCGCCGCCAGCTCATACGCTCGCGGCGGCACCGTCACCGCGAACTCGCGGCCGGAACGGGCATACATCTTCGCCGGGCGTCCAGCCCCGGGGCCTGCCCGGCCGGGCGGCCGCAGGTAGGAGGCGGTCAGCAACCCCAGCTCGACGAGCCTGTCCAGATGATAGGCCGCCAGCGGACGGCCGATCCCGGCCGCGGCCGCCGCCTCATCCCGCCCCACCGGCTCAGCCCGCCCGGCCACGAACTCATACAGGCGGCCGCGCACCGGGTCATCCAGACTGCTCAGTGCCGCGAGCCCGAAGCTGTCCTGCGTCATGGCCGTACTCTATCACTAATCAGAATTAGTTAAATATCTCCGTACTCGGCTATCCAGATAGCCGCGAAGGGAGTTCCGGGCAAGAACCGCATCTCGGCGCGCCCGGCAGGCATCGCGGACAGGCCCGGGATGTCCGCAGCCGCCGGGCCGGCTGAGACGAGGCTCGCGCTGGCCGCTACCGCTCAGGTGCTGGTGCCGCTGGCCCTTCTGCCGCCATTCTGCCCAGCTCGGCGTAGTCGTAGGCAGCCTCAGGCTTCGCGCGCACCAGCGCGTCGAGCGTCTTGGCGTCCTCGCCGACGAGGATCCGCCAGGCCCCGGATTGCACCCCGTCCAGGATGATGGTCGCCGCCTCAGCCGCGCTGAGCGGCGCCTTGTCCCGGAAGTCGGCGTTCATCCGCACGAGCATCTGGCGCAGCTCATCGGCTGACGCGCCCTTGGCCAGCGCGCCGCCGCGGATCAGCTCGGCCTGCACGTCGGGGGGAATCAGCTCCTCCACCTGGGCGTCGCTCATGTGCTGCGGCCCGGGCAGGCCGCGGGCGCGGAGGCTGTTCACGATGATGTCCGTGCCCACGTGCCCCGGCATCACGACGGCGACCCGGACATTGGGCGCGCTGGCGCGCAGATCTTCGATGAGCGCCTCCGAGAAGCCCCGCACGGCGAACTTGGCCGTGCTGTAGGCGGTGTTCGGCACACCCGGGCCGAGCGACGCCCAGAAGCCGTTAACGCTGCTGGTGTTGACGAGCACGGCCTCGCTGCTCGCGATCAGCAGGGGCAGGAAGGCACGGGTGCAGTAATACACACCCCACCAGTCCACCGCGAAAGTGTGCTCCCACACATCGCGAGCGCCGTTGACGAAGCTCTCGCCCCCGCCGATGCCGGCGTTGTTGAAGACCAGGTTCACGTGATTGGTGGCGTGCTGTTCGCGTACCTCATCGCGAAACCGCAGCACCTGCGCCTCGTCGGACACATCGCAGCGATGGCCGGTGACCCGGGCTCCCTCGAGCAGGGCCGCCTGCGCTAGCGCGGCCGTCTCGGCGATGCTGTCCGCTTGCAGGTCGCAGGCCGCGACCGAGCATCCCTGCGCCGCCAGCTGACAGACAAGCTCGCGGCCCATGCCGGAGCCACCGCCGGTCACCACCGCAAGCTTCCCGGTGAAGGATCCGGGAGCGCCGTACCCTGCGCTCCCGGCTAGTGAAACGCTCTGTGCCATCTGAGCCTTCTCTCCTCAGGCGCGCTCCTTGCGCGCTACTCCCATCTGAAGAAGCGCCGCGCCAGGAAGCCGGACACCAGCGCATACGCGGCCAGGACCAGCGGCGGCGCAGCCGGCGGATCCCCCGCAGCATCGTGTCCTGGATCGCTGGACGACGGAGAATCCGCGGAGACCTCCTGCCACCCGGAAACGGACGTAACCGGGCCTGCGGAGGAGGCCGTAGCGCACGGCGAAGTCGGGCGCGGCGGCCTCCACGCGGGATGGGTCGAGCTGCGCGTCGAGGAGCTCGGGGAGCACGCTCTTGTACCGCTCGACGAATTTGGTATCGACGCCGGGCACATCGATCTGCCGCAAGTACATGCCGGGTGCCTGTCTCCGCTCGATCCAGCGGAGGGTGGCCAGCAGCTGGTCCCAGGTACCCGCGAGCCGCAGTGCCCGCATGGGGTGGCCAGCCATAGCTAGTTCCGGGCCGCTAGCCAGTTGCCGGCACCCGGGATCGGTAGCTGCCTGCCGGACCCTAACCCGGGCCGCCGAGCGCCGTCGGGGCCACGCCAAAAGCACACCGAGCCACCTTATGCATGCTTTAGTAACGGAACGGGATGGCTGTCGGCAGCGTGCCGGAGGAGATGTTCCGCGCCGCCCGGACCGCTAGCATCGGCCGGGCCAGCGGTGGCGGGTTCTTTGCCCGCGGACGGCGCTCTGGCAGACTGCGGGGTGATGAGCGAGAGCCCGCCCGGCCTGCACATGCTCAACCTGGTTGTCGGTGATATGGCGGCCAGCATCGATTTCTATCGCCGGCTGGGGATCGCGGTGCCCCATGAGGAGAACGCGGCCGGCCCCCACGTGCAGCTGAGAATGCCCGGTGGCTTCAGCCTGGAACTGGATACGGCGGAGTCGGCCCGGCTGTGGCACGCGGGCTGGCGCGCCGATCCGGCGGGCGGTGGCGTCGTGATCGGATTCTCGCTTCCGGCCCGGGAGGCGGTCGACGAGCGCTTGGGAAAGGCCGGCCCGAGGTTATCACCGGGGGTGGCTGTGACGTTCGGGTGCGGGGCTGCCTCGGCTGTGCCGCAAGGGTGTACCCGGCGCGCGGCCAGAGTTCATGTGTCGTGGCGTGCCGTTGACCCGCATGCGCCGTGATGCCATACTCGGTATGCAATACTTGGTATGGGGGGTGCTGGTGTCGGTTCGTCACAGCCTTCTGGCGCTGCTGTCCGCCGGGCCCATGCACGGCTATGGGCTGAAGACCGAGTTCGAGGCGGCGACCGGGGATGTCTGGCCGCTGAACGTCGGGCAGGTGTATACGACCCTGGGGCGCCTGGAGCGGGACGGGCTGGTCACCGTCGGAGCCGATGCCGACGGCCAGAAGGTGTACGAGATCACCGAGGCCGGGCGCGGCGAGCTGGGCCGGTGGTTCGAGACGCCGGTGCCGCGCGAGGTGATTCCCCGCCAGGAGCTGGCGATCAAGCTGGTATTCGCGATGCGGTCGGGGGTGGCGGATGTTGCCGCGGTCGTGCAGCGGCAGCGGGTGGCGACGGTGCGGGCGCTGCAGGACGTTACCCGGCTGAAGGCCGCCGCCGAATCCGGCGGGGATATGGCCTGGGTGCTGATGCTCGACGCGCTGGTCTTCCAGGCCGAGGCCGAGGCGCGCTGGCTCGACATGTGCCAGGCGCGGCTCGCGAGGGAGAACATCGTCCCGGGCACGGCCCGGCGGCAGGCGGAGATTCCAGCCGGACGAGCGGCGGAACGGAGTATTTGATGGTGGTCCTCGAGATAGACCGTGCCGGACGGGTATTCGGATCCGGGCATCTGCGGGTGGTCGCGCTGGACAACGTGTCACTGCGGATCGGCGCGGGCGAGTTCGTGGCCGTCATGGGACCCAGCGGTTCGGGCAAATCGACCCTGCTGCGGCTGGCCGGCGGGCTGGACTGCCCGACCTCCGGCCGTCTCCTGCTGTCCGGCCGTGACCTGGCCAGCCTGGACGAGGCCGGGCTCGCGGCGGCGCGGCGGCGGGAGGTCGGGTTCGTCTTCCAGGAGGCGAACCTGCTCGCGGCGCTGACCGCCGCCGAGAACATCGCGCTCGCGCTGGAACTGGATGGCGTCAGGCCGAAGGCGGCGCTGGCGGCCGCCCGCGGCCTGCTGGACTCCCTTGGCCTGGGAGCCGTCGGAGGCCGGTTCCCGGGCCAGCTGTCAGGCGGCGAGCAACAGCGGGCGGCGATTGCCCGGGCGGTCGCGGGCGGCCGGTCGCTGCTGCTGGCCGACGAGCCAACCGGTGCCCTCGACGCGCTCACCAGCGAATCGGTGATGGGCCTGCTGCGCCAGCGGTGTGCCGCAGGCTGCGCGGTCGTGCTCGCCACCCACAACGTCCGGCACGCCGCCTGGGCCGACCGGGTGGTGTTCCTGAACGACGGCCGGCTCGCCGGCGCGACGGGCCCGCCAGCCGGTCCGGAGTGCCTGCTCGGAACTGGGCAGGTACGGTGACCGGCGCGGCGGCCGACCCGGCCATGATCGAGCTGGCCGGGGTGGAGAAGATCTACCGCAGCGGAGGGGCGAGGGGAGGTGGGCGGGGGGTCGGGTTCCGTGCGCTGAGCGGCGTGGAACTGGCCATCGCCGCGGGCGAGATGGTGGCGATCACCGGCCCGTCAGGGAGCGGCAAGACCACCATCATCAACCTCGTCGCCGGCATCGACCGGCCCACCGCCGGCACGGTGACGGTCAACGGCAGCCGCCTGGATCAGATGACCGAGGAGCAGCTCGCGGTCTGGCGCGGCCGCACCATCGGCATCATCTTCCAGTTTTTCCAGCTGTTGCCCACGCTCACCGCAGCGGAGAACGCCACGCTCCCGCTGGACCTGGCCCGGCTCGGGGCCGCGCGCGAGCGCAAGGCCGTGGCGAGCCGCCATCTCGCCACGGTCGGGCTCGGTGATCGCGGCGATCAGCTGCCGCTGGAGCTGTCCGGCGGGGAGCAGCAGCGCGTCGCGATCGCCAGGGCGATGGCCTGCCAGCCGCCGATCCTGCTCGGCGACGAGCCCACCGGCAATCTCGACACGGCGATGGCCCGCGACATGTTCGAGCTGCTGAAGGGCCTGAACGGGAACGGAACCACGGTGGTGTACGTCACGCACGACCAGTCTCTCGCCGCGCTGGCATCCCGGGTCGTGTCCGTTCGCGATGGCCTGATCGCCGGCGATACCGGGCCGTGGCCGTGAGCACCCTGAACCGCAAGGCCTGGGGTGACCTGACCCGGCACCGCGCCCGCACGCTACTGGCCGTGTTCACGCTGAGTATCGCCATCGCGAGCCTGGGCTTTCTCGCCGTACCGGTCCTGCTGAACGCGGCCATGAACCGCCAGATCGCCGGCAGCCACCTGTACGACGTCGGGATATCCACCCGCACCCTTGACCTGAGCCCGGCACAGCTCCGCGCGCTCGGCCGCCTGCCGGGCGTCGCCGCGGTCAGCCCGGCGGCGGGCTACGCCACCACGGTGACCTCCGCCGCCGGCCCCCAGGATGTCGAGATCGCCGGCACCGCGCTGGCGACCGCCCCGGTCAACACCGTCCCGCTGCTGTCTGGCCGGGTGCCCGGGCCGGACGAGGTCCTGGCCGACGTGGGCAACGCCCGGGCAACCGGCTTCTCTGTCCCCAATGGCGGCACGATCGACGTGCGGGCCGCCAGCGGCAGGCTGGTACGGCTGCGGGTCAGCGGTACCGGACTGAACCTGTACGCGACTCCCGGCGCGAACGGCTCGGCCACCCCGGTCTTCTACGCCCCGACGGCCACGGTGCAGTCGCTGCGCGGCGCCCGCGGCTACAACTACCTGGGATTCCGGCTCGCCGACGACAGCACGGCCGCGCAGTCCCGGGTGATAACCGAGGTGCGCGCCTACCTGACCGCGCAGACCGGAACGGACCCGATAACGGCGCTGCCCTCCGTCCGGGCCCCCGGACAGTGGCCCGGGCAGTCCGGGTTCGATCACATCATGGCGCTGCTGCTCATCATCACGATCCTGGCGTTCGCCTCCGCCCTGTTCCTCATCTCAGCCACGATGAACACCCTCATCGCCGAGCACGCCAGCGAGATCGCCATCCTCAAGACGCTCGGCGGCCGGCGGCGGCAGATCGCCGGCATCACCCTGCGCACCGCGGCGATGCTCGGCGCGGCAGGCGCCACCGTAGGCACCGTCCTCGGCATCGCCATCGCCTACCTGCTGGCGCACTACTTCGCAGAGAAGTTCATCGGCGTGTCGTTCGGCTTCGGGATCGCCACCGGAGTGGTCGTGGCCAGCCTCGTGCTCGGCCCGGCGCTCGCCGTCGCCGCGTCGCTGCCCGCCCTGCGGCGTGCGCTGCGCAGGCCCGTGGCCGAGACCCTGGCCGGCGCCGGATCCGCCGGGGGATTTGGCGCCGGCCGGCTTGACCGCCTGGCCGCGCGCAGCGGCCTGCTCGCCGGGGCCGGGGTGCCCGGCAGCGTGCGGATGGGTGTCCGCAACGCGCTGCGGCAAAAGGGCCGCAGCACAGCCACGATCGCGCAGGTCGCCGTGGCGGCCGGGCTCGCGATCGCCTTCCTCGCCCTCGGCCAGTCGATCACCGCCGTCATCAGCCAGACCATCGGCCAGCTCCGCTTCAGCATCGCCGTCGGCGAGGCGGCGGGCCGCGGCGCGCGGCCGTTCGGCCGCCAGGCGCTCGCCGTCGCCGCCGCCACGCCCGGCGTCGCTGGAGCCGAGCCGGTCGAGACCAGTTCCGTGCAGTACAACGGACAGACCTACGCGGCGTGGGGCCTGGGTACCCGCCCCTTCTACGATTACCGGCTGAGCGGGGGCCGCTGGTTCACCGCCGCGGACGCCCGCACAGCCATCCCCCCGGTGGTGCTCGGCCCAGCCGTCGCGCGCACCGCCCGCGCCCGGGTCGGGCAGATCCTCACCCTCACCATGGCCGCGGGACCCACCAGGGTCCGCGTCATCGGCATCGACACCGGCCAGACCAACGCGGGCGACACTGTCTACTTCCCGCTGCCGGTGCTGGAACGCCTGGACGGCGGGCCCGGCACGGCGAACTCGATCTGGCTCGCCACCGCCAGTTCCGCCCACGCCGCCATCGACCGGGCGACCACCGTCGCCGCGAGCCGGCTGGCCGCCGCCGGGTACCCAGTCAGCACACAGGAGATTTACGTTACCGAGGCACAGATCACCGCCGCCGACACCTCGATCCTCACCATCGTGGAGATCCTGGGCCTGGTGGTGGTGGCCATCATGCTGATGGGCCTGGTCAGCGCCCTCAGCATGGGCGTCATTGAGCGGACCCGGGAGGTGGGGATCCTGCGCTGCCTGGGTGCCAGGGCCCGCCACATCCGGCGGGTGTTCAGCGTGGAGGCAGTGGCCCTGGCCGCCGTCGGCTGGGCGTTCGGAGTCCTGCTCGGCTGGCTGATCTACCAGGGCCTGCTGGCGCTCTTGCTCCACAATGTCGACATCCGCCTTCCGGAGGAGTTCCCGCTGGTCATCCCGCTGATCACGCTGGCCGGCGTGCTCGTGCTCACGCTCCTGGTCATCCGCGCACCGCTGCGCCGCGCCACCCGGATCCAGCCCGGCACGGCCCTGCGGTACCAGTGATGATCTACCTGATCAGGTGGCTCATCAGGAAGCTGAGGCACCGCACCACGTTCCCGGCCGAGGCGCCGGTCGCGGTGCCTGGGCGGGACCAGCCTGCAGCCCGCACGCGAGGCGAGCGTTCCGTGACCCCGGAAAGGGTGGCGCTGTCCGCCCATGGCCTGGGCAAGCGCTTCGGTGACCGGCTCGCGTTCCAAGATGTCTCCCTGGAGATCGGCTACGGCGAGGTCTTCGGCTTCCTCGGGCCGAACGGCGCCGGGAAGACCACGACGGTGCGGACGCTCGGCACGCTCATCGCGCCGACCTCGGGCTCGGCAACGGTCGCCGGAATCCCGCTCGCGCCTGAGAACGGAGTGGAGATCCGCCGGCGGATCTCCATCATGCCCGAGTCACCGGGCCTGTATCTGCGCCTGAGCGTGGCCGAGAACCTGGCATGTTTCGCGGGCTTGTACGAGGTGCCCGACCCGGGCGGTCGCATTGACCGCGCCCTGCAGGCGGTCAGCCTGGCCGACCGGGTCGACGATGCCTGCGGCGCCTTGTCCAAGGGTCTGCGCCAGCGTGTCGCCCTGGCCAGGGCGCTGCTCAGCGACCCGCAGGTGCTGTTCCTCGACGAGCCGACCTCAGGCCTGGATCCCGCCGCCGCCCGAGACGTCCACGAACTAATCGACGGGCTCCGCCGCCGCGGCGTCACGGTCTTCCTCACGACACACCGGCTTGAGGAGGCCGAGCGCCTCTGCGATCGCGTCGCGATCCTGAACACGACCCTGCGCACCATCGGCCGGCCCGAGGAGCTGCGTGATCAGCTGTTCGCCAAGACGCTCACGATCAGGACCCTGGTCCCCCTGCCCGAGGCGGGCCGCGTGTTCGCCGGCCTCCCGGCCGTCGATGGCTGGCACTCTGGCGGCCCCGCCACCTACGTCCTCGCCGTGTCCGACTCGGCAGTCGCCGCACCGGCGGTCACCCGGGCTCTGGTGGCGGCCGGCGCCGACGTCCTGTCGATCAGCGAGTCGCACCACTCGCTCGAGGACGTCTACCTCCAGTTGATCGACGAAGACAAGGGAGCCGGACGGAGGTGAGCATCAGTAAGAGGCGCGTCCGCGCCATCTTCCACAAGGAGTTCCGGGAGTACCGGCGCAACGGCAACATCATCGCCACGATGGCGATTCTCCCGCTGATCTTCATCCTCACCCCGCTGATCGACGTGTCCACGACGGCGGTAAGCGCGCTTCGGCACGAACATCTGCTGCTCTATCTGCTCGGCATCCCGGCGATCGTGCCGACGATCCTCGCCACCTACTCGGTCGTCGGCGAGCGCCAGCAGGGCACGCTCGAGCCGGTGCTCACGACGCCGATCCGCCGGGAGGAGTTCCTGCTGGCAAAGGCCCTGGCGGCCCTCCTTCCCTCGCTCGCCATCTCGTACGCGTGGTACGGCGTGTTCGCTGCCTGGGTCGAGCTCCTGGCACACCCGGCGGTGCCGTCGGCGCTCCTGCGAGGCCCGGAGCTACTCGGACTGGTGCTCTTCACGCCACTCGTCGCCGCCTGGTCGATCTGGATCGGTATCGCGATCTCCACCCGAATGAACGACATCCGAGCCGCGGCGCAGCTCGGCGCAGTAGCGAGCCTCCCGACCATCCTGGTGTCATCACTCATCGCGTTCGGCGTGATCCACATGACGCTCGGCCTTGCCGTCGGCCTCGCGGCGGTGCTGGTGGTCCTCGGCGGACTCGGCTGGCGGATCACGGCGGCGATGTTCGACCGCGAACGGCTCATTACCGGTACCCGCTGATGAGATGCGGTCACCTCCGTGCCTCACCGGCCATCAGGTCGGCCAGGCAGAAGGCTGCTGCGCCACCCGGAAGGCGTCTGCGGGGCTTCGAATGACAACGAGGGATGGGTGAAGGGAACGGTCCACGCCCGATCTCTCTATCCCCGAGGGCCGCGACATTCCTGAGGGCCGCGACGAGCACGGAGTTCTCAGGGTCGGGTTGGCATGGCTTCACCGGTTACCAGGACCACGCGACTCATAGGCTCGGCCTCCAGAGGCAGATCAAGGCGGCTCGCTCGGCTAACCAGCCGGGGTAGGAACTGGCGCCGACTCTCTACGCCTTAGCACCCGCTGCCGCCTGCGGTGAGCCGAGATATCGACCGGGCGGCCGGTCGCAGGATGATGTGGTGAGGAGATGAGTGATGCGGGTACTGATGATCGCACCGCCGGGCGCGGGCAAGGGAACTCAGGGCGCGCTGATCGCCGCGCACTTCGACCTCCCGCACATCGCGACCGGTGAACTGCTGCGCGATCATGTGGCGCGGCGGACCGCGCTCGGCCGGGCCGTCCAGGCGTATCTCGATCGCGGCGAACTCGTGCCCGACCAGGTGGTACTGGACATGGTGCGGGAGGAGCTGGTCGCCGCAAAGGCGGCCGGGGGCGGGTTCGTCCTCGACGGAATCCCGCGAAACATGCAACAAGCACGAGCGGTCTACCTGATAGGACGCGAACTTGAGATGACGGCAGATGTGGCGCTGCATCTGCAGGCTGGCGATGGGGAACTCATGCGCCTGCTGCTCGCACGAGCTGCGCTCGAGCATCGCTCTGACGACACCGCAGACATCATTGCCCAGCGCCTGGCCCTCTACCATAAAGTGACGTCCCCCATTGTCTCCTGGTACCGCGACCGCGGAATCCTGCTGTCGGTGGATGCGATGCGCTCCGCGTACCAGGTCGGGCGCGAAATCCTCACCGCCCTCGAAGCGATGCGTCCGCTGCTGGACCATGTTCCCGCGCAGGCACGGGTCCCGGTTGACCTCACCAGCCTGGGGGACGCGTTCGGCGCGACCGGCCCCGCCGCCGGCCCATCCGGCTGAGCTCACAGGTTCACAGGCGGTCAAGAGCTGTCGTCGCGATCGAGGCGCTAGCCTGCCGTCCACACCCGGGACGAGGCGGTCAGCAGGGGCCCGCTTCCTGGACCTCATCCGCGGCTAGTAGCTACTGGCCGCGGGCACTCGCGCGAGGCGTGCCCGTGCTTGCGGGCGCGTAGATCAGGATGATCTGTTCTAGTCGGCCGGCGTGCGAACGGAGACCCAGGGCGGGCCTGCCGGCAAGTGCTCGCTGGAGTAGCGGTGCCCCCATGGCGACGGTGGATCGCAACTCGATCCCGTCCGCCGACGGCTTAGACGAGCTCGCCATGCTCAATGCCGCCTGGGTCTGCCCGGACGGCCGCGTTTGCTGGCTGGTTCAGGGAGGTCGCGACTCTGCCGGGCGATGCCGCTGCCGTCTAGGTCATTCCCCCGGCTCCGTGACTAGCGGTTCGCGTACCGGCGAGCAGGGCGAGTACTTCGCCGATCACAAGTTCCCCGCTGCCGCCCTCGGGCAGCGGCAGGTGGGTCTGGATCTGGTACCGGTTGCGGCGGCCGTCTTTCTGCTTGACCACGTAGCCGGCGTCGGCGAGATCGCTGAGGATGCCGTGGGCGGATCGCTCAGTGATGCCTAGGCTGGCCGCGATGTCGCGCAGCCGCACGCCCGGGTCGTGGGCGATGCACAGTAGCACCCGGGCGTGGTTGGTCAGGAAATTCCAGCGTGCCATCCCCATAGATTACCTTAGATGCCTGAAAATTATTACTAGTTTAATTGTTCAGGTATACGCTGACGCCAGGCAGCGGGATCAGCCGCCGGCGGTGGCCAGTCAGCGCAGGGACGTCTGCTTGCGGCAGGACGGCGAGATCGGCAGGGTCCACGGCTGGGCCTCATTCCAGGTCGGCCACCATCCCGGTGAGATTATCGGAAGCCCTTCATGAGACCGGTGCGGGCATCTCCTTCTCCAGCCGCGAGATGGCCTGCTCGCCGGCAAAGGCACCGAGCAGACCCGGCTCGCTGTAGTCCAGCAGGGTGTTGAGCAGCTGACCGAGCCGATCCCGTCGTCACCGGTCAGCGAGGTATGCAGCGAGCATCGCGGTCAGGGTCCCCAGGCAGAGCCCGACGATGTCGATCTTGGATGAGCCGGTGATGTCGGAAAACAGTCGAGCGCGGCCCTCGGGCCTTGGATGAGGTAGTCACGTCGCGCATCGAGGCGTCCGGGTTGCGGTAGGAGATCGCGAAGACCGTGCGCCGGTGCTCGACGGCCCACTCGATGAACCTCCGCCCGGGCGAGCTCCATGACGTAGTACTTGTTGATCTAGGACGGGCTGGCCAGCAGCGGGACGGAACGCACGCTGGCACCCCGGTCTCGAAGGCGCTCTTGACCGCGGCAGGGTTGGTAACCAGGAAGTTCGTAGGGGCAAGGGCGTCGAAGGCCAGACCCGCGGCAAGCTGCGCCTTCTGCTCTGCCGTGACCCTCATGTGGCAGGCATCGAACGGGTCGGTGAGCGCGCCGACCACCGCATCGACGACCACACCGTCCTGCATCCAGCTGCCCCCACCGCATGCCGGGCAGCCAGTACTGCCACCGGCTCATCGACTCAGCTCCCGCCGGCCACTGCAACGTCGCAGTCGCCGAGCCGGATCGCCTGCAGCCCGCTGTCGCAGAGCCAGTTCAGCGTAAACGCCTGCGTCTCGACCGGGAGATCGACATTGACCGCCGCGTATCTCACACTCACATGTCGAGGCCGCCGTTGACGGCCCAGACTTGCCCGGTGATGTAGGCCGACTCGTCCGCCGCGAGGAAGCAGACCACCCGGGCGATCTCTTCGGGCTTCCCGAGCCTGGCCCACTGGGAATCTGGCCGCGGAGTCGGTCCAGCACCTTGTCGGGGATAGTGGCGAGCATGTCGGTGGCGATGTAGCCCGGCGTGACCGCATTGATTGTCAGCCCGATCCCGTCGCCGACCGGGCGCTGGGCCCGGTTCAGCTGGAAGACGGCCTCCCTGGCCAGCGACTTCGTCAGACCGAACAGACCGGACTTGGAGGCCGCGTAGTTGGCCTGGCCGATGCTGCCGGTCTCCCCGATAACCGAGGAGACGACTGACGATCCGGCCGGTGCCGCGCTCGATCGATGTGCTCGACCGCGGCCTGGGCCATGAAGAAGGCGCCGGACAGGTTCACCGCGATTACTTTCTGCCAGTCGTCGTCGGTGATCTTGGCCACGGTGCGGTCGATGGTGATCCCGGCGTTGTTGACCAGAATGTCGAGGCGACCGTGCTGGTCGATGACCTCGTGCAGCACGCGCCGGCAGTCGTCAGCCGTACCGATGTTCCCGCGTGGTGCACGGTGATCGCCGCCCCGGATACTCGGCCGACATACTGGCTACGAACTCTCCGCGCCCTCGTGGCCGCGCCAGTCAGCCGCTGCGACCTCCGCGCCCTCGCCGGCAAGGTGGCGGCAGATGGCGGCGCCGATGCCTCGGCGTGCCGCCGGTGACCAGCGCCACCGGGTCGCGGACCTTGCCCAGTCCGGCCTGCGTCTGCCCGGCCTCGTCGCGGCTGCGGCTGTCCTGTGGTAGTCATCGGCGTGCTTCCCATCTCGTGCGTGCCGTTATTTATCGCCGTCTTATTGCCGTCTTGTGCGGTCGCCTGACGAGCTTCTCGATCTCCGCCATGGCGTAGCGGAGCCTGTCGCATTTGCTGGCTTCGACAAGGCCGACACGGACGAGCCGGCCGCAAGCCCCTCCGGTGCCCGGGCTCGACCCAACCCGACCGAGGCAACGTTGAGGAGGCGCCTGCGCCCGGTTTCCGTTCGGCAGCGAGCCCGGTGACCGACAGCTCGCGGAAGCGCAGTGATAACACTGACGAAAGCGCCAGCCGTCCATGGGGCCAGCCGCAGTGCGCCTGCTGCTGGCCCCCGCAGACCGGGCGGCCTATAGGCGCTCATCAGTTTCCCTCGCGTGACTCTATTGTGTCACCAGGGTCTGGAGCAGCATTGGGGCTGTGAGAACAACCGAGGCCAAGCGATCTGCACGGTTGCTTCTCCTGAAGGTACTCTCAGCGGGCACTTCACGCTATGGCCGATCGGGGCTGGGCGTCCGCTTCCCAGCGGCGAGACGGCTGGGCCTGCCGCTCGGACGGCGCTGGTACTTTCGGGCGGTGTTGAGGGGCGCGGTCAGGGGGCACGACAGCCGGGCTTGGGGCACCGTGAAGATGAACGGCTGGTCCCTGAGGATGCCCAGCTCGTCAATGGACGATGCAGAGCGCCTTTCGCTCGATTCGGGCTTGTATCATGCTAAATCCCTACAGGTCTCGACGTGGTTGCCGCTGCCCCGCGCTGTGGCCCTTGTTGCCCCCGGTGTGCCGGGCGTAGCCTCTAGCCGGGAAGCTCGTGGTGGGTGCGCCCGCGGGTACCCAGATTGCGAGTACGGCTGCTCGGGACCTCGGCGGCGTCATGCGCGTGCAGGTACGCCGAGGTGGCATATGTCCGGATCTGTTCGTTCGCCGTTCCCGGTGCTGGCGATCAATATGAATCAGCCGGGGTCGTTCGTGCACTGGTCGATCTTTGACGTGTCGGTGGCGAATCTGGTCCTGATCGCGGTGATGGTGGTTATCTTCGGCGCCGCGCTGCTGCTCCCGTTCCCTAAGGCCCCTCGCGTGGCGCCCGCCGTAGCGGCGGGCGAGGCTGCGGACGGCAGGCACGGACGGCGGCGGGCCGAGCGGGCTGCTGATGCTGATGACGGTACGGCCGGGATGTGGACCGCCCGGCTGCGGCGCCGTGCGCTGAGGATTCTGCCGCCGGGCAAGCTGCTGCCCGATAGCCAGCCCGCCTATGTGGCGTCCTGGATCTACGTGTTCGGGGTGGGCTGCCCTGGCCGCGCTCGGGGTGGCGATGGTGTCCGGGTTCGGCCTGGCCCTCGGCGGTCCGGACTGGTGGCATTACAACCCGGTCGGGCATTTCTTCAACAGCCTGCACCTGTGGAGCGTGGAGCTGTTCATGGCGCTGCTGGTGATCCACCTGTGGGGCAAGTTCTGGATGGCTGCCTGGCGCGGCCGCCGGACGATGACCTGGATTACCGGCGTGGTCGCGTTCGTGGCCTCGGTCCTGGAGTGCTTCACCGGCTATGTGTCGCAGCAGAACTTCGACTCGCAGTGGATCTCCGCCAGCGGCAAGGACGCGCTCAACTCGGTCGGGGTCGGCGCGTTCTTCAACGTGATGAACTTCGGGCAGATGCTGCTGTGGCACGTCGTGCTCATCCCGATCGTGCTGATCGCCATCGTCGGCGCGCACGTCCTGCTGGTCCGGATGCGCGGGGTGTCGCACCCGATCGACGCCGACGCCGCCGCGGCCACGGGGAGCGGGCGGCTGCGGCGGCGCGCCGTCGCGGCGGCTGAGGCCGCCCCGTGGCGCGGCCCGAACCGGCGCTACGACATCCTGAAGGAGGGCACCATCGCCTCGGTGGTGGTGCTGGCGCTGACCCTGGGCCTGGCCGGGCTGCTGTCCTCCCCGGACGTGCCGCCCGTCACGATCGCGACCTGGGCCAGGCTCGCGCCCGCCGACTTCCTGGCCACCGCGGCCAGCGAGCTGAACGGCACCAGCGAGACCGCCACCTACGGGCCGCCCTACAACAGCCAGAGCGGCAGCGTCCAGCGGCTGCTGTTCTCCCCGCAGACCATCCCCGGAGTGACCCAGCCGGTGAACGCCGCCCAGGACTTCGTCATCGGGCCGCTGGCCACGCTCGCGGCCACCGACCCGGCCATCGCCGCCCCCCTCGCCGCCTACAAGGCTGCCCCCGCCGCCCAGCAGCTGAAGTGGGCGAACGCCTACGCCGCTGCGGTCACCAAGGTGAAGTTCGCCGCCGGCAGCCCGGTCGTCCCGGCAGCTGGCGACGGGCCGGTCCCGGCGCTGATGGCCGGCGAGCTGACCCTGGCCCGCAGCGGCGCGCTGGACACCGACCTGCTGGCCCAGCAGCCGTTCTACGGCACCAACTTCACCAGGCCGCTGCTGTTCATCGAGGACGGCGCCTACTTCGCCGCCAAGGCCACCGCGATGGGCCTGACCGGCAGCCAGTGGGGCGTGATGAACGAGACCGGCAGCTACCCCGGCCAGCCGTGGCTGTGGCTGTACACGCTGTGGTACCAGGTACCGGGCTGGACTAACTCCCCCAACATCGACATGATCGCCATCTACATGACCGGCCTGGCCACCATCTTGCTGCTATGCGTCCCGTTCATCCCCGGACTGCGCGACATCCCCCGGCTCATCCCCGTGCACAAGCTCATCTGGCGGCACTGGGACGACCCAGCGCCCCCGCCCAGCACACCAACCAGCCAGGCCAGCACCAAGACCCCGAGCCATCCACGATCGTGACGGACCCGCAAGCCCCGCTCAGCCTCCGCTGGGCGTGTCCTGCCAGCTGTGTAAGTGACGTGGCCTGACGATGAGCCGCAGGAAAGGCGGCTCGCGGAAGGACACGCGATGCAAGACACTTCAACGGTGCCCCGTAGGCCCGAGGGCGGCGCGCCGGCCCGGCGGCCGCTGGTGGATGACGGGCTGGCGGATGCGCTGCTGGGCCGGGCTCAGGCCGAGGGGGCCGAGCTGCTCGGGCCGGACGGGCTGTTGTCCCAGGTCACCAAGGCGGTGCTGGAGCGGGCGCTGGCCGAGGAGATGACCGGTCATCTGGGTTATGAGAAACACGACCCGGCCGGGCGGGGCAGCGGGAACAGCCGCAATGGCAGCACGGCCAAGACGGTGCTGACCGATATCGGGGCGGTGGACCTGGCGGTGCCCCGCGACCGGGCCGGGAGCTTCGACCCGCAGATCGTGCGCAAGGGCCAGACCCGGCTGAAAGGGTTCAACGAGCGGATCATCGCTTTGTATGCGCGCGGGATGACTACCCGCGATATCCGCGCTCACCTGCGGCAGATGTATGACGTCGAGGTGTCACCCGACCTGATCTCGCGGGTGACCGATGCCGTAGTCGGCGAACTCGCTGAATGGCAGGGCCGTCCGCTCGACCCGGTCTATCCGGTGATCTTCATAGACGCGCTGATGATCAAGGTCAGGGACGGGGTGGTCGCGAACCGGCCGGTCTATCTGGCCATTGGCGTCGACTGCGAGGGCGCCAAGCAGGTCCTGGGGCTGTGGGTCGGGCCGACGACCGGGGAATCGGCCAAGTTCTGGCTCTCGGTCTTGTCCGAGCTCAAAGGCCGGGGCGTGGCCGATGCGTGCATCGTCTGCTGCGACGGCCTGACCGGCCTGCCCGACGCCATCGGCGTGGTCTGGCCCCAGGCCGTCGTGCAGCTGTGCGTAGTGCACCTGATCCGTGCCTCGCTGCGCTATGCGTCCAGGAAGTACTGGACGCCGCTAGCCAAAGACCTGCGGCGCATCTACTCCGCCGCCGACGAGAGCGCCGCCGCCGCCGCCCTCGAAGAGTTCGCCGTGGCCTGGGGCGAGCGGTACCCGGCGATCGTCAAGCTCTGGCGGGCGCACTGGGCCGAGTTCATCCCGTTCCTGGCGTTCCCGACCGAGGTCAGGCGGGTGATCTATACGACGAATCTCATTGAGTCGATGAACGCCCGGCTGCGGAAAGTCACCCGCAACCGGGGCCAGTTCCCCAGCGAGCAGGCCGCCTTGAAGGTCCTCTACCTGGCGGTGCGGAACCTGGAGGAGTTCCGCAGCCCGAACACCGGGATCCGCAGCTCGGGATGGAAACAAGCGCTCCAGGCGTTCACGATCTACTTCGAGGGGGATGAATGAAAGCACGATATACACAGAGGATCGCAGCCCTCTCCGTAGTCATGAGGGCCATGCCGACCTGGCACGCACCGGCCGCTGGCGGAATGGCTATCCGGCGCGCGATTGGATTGCGGTGAGGCCAGCGTGTAGACGATGTCGTCCACGAAGGCGCCGCGGCTGAGGTCGTTGACCGGCTTGGTCAGGCCCTGGAGCATCGGGCCGATGCTGACGACCTGTGCGCTGCGCTGCACGGCTTTGTAGGTGGTGTTGCCGGGTGAGGTCTGGGAAGATGAAGACGCTGGCATGCCCGGCCACCGCGCTGCCGGGCCGCTTGCTTTGTGCTACCGAAGCTAGGCGGCGGGCGTACTGCAGCGGGCCGTTCACAGCCAGGCCGGGCTCGCGCTGGCGCACGATCCGGGTTGCCTCGGCGACCTTGTCGACATCGCTGCCCGCACCGGAGGTGCCGGTGCTGAAGCTGATCATCGCTACTCGGGCTCGATGCCAAAGGCCCGCGCCGACGCCGCGCTCTGGATAGCGATGTCGGCCAGGTCTTCGGCGTCGGGCCGGGGATTGATGGCGCAGTCGCCGTAGACGACCACCTCGTCGGGCAGGCACATGAAGAAGACCGACGACACCAGGCGGCTGGCTGGCTTGGCGCCCAGGATTTGCAGCGCCGGGCGAACCGTGCCGCGGTGGTGTGGAGCGCGCCGGCCACCATGCCGTCCACTTCGCCCAGGTGCAGCATCATGGTGCCCAGCATGATCGGGTCGGCGAGATGGTCGCGGGCCACTCTCGTCAGCCGCGGTGCCGCCGCAGCGCCAGCGGGGCGACGTAGCGCTCGGCGACGGCCCGGGGGTCGACCACGGCGATGCCGCGGGCAGCCGCAGCCCGAGGCTGCTGGGCCAGGGCGGTCGACCTGCTCGGGCGGTCCGAGCAGAAGGCTGCGGGCGATGCCCCGCTCGGCGCAGGCGACCGCGGCCTGCAGGGTGCGGGGCTCGGTGCCCTCGGGCAGGACCACACGCGCGTCGGCGGCGCGGGCCCGCTCGACCAGCCGGTAACGGAAGGCGGCGGGACTGAGCTGGCGCGTCCGGGTAGGGGCTGGACAGCGACGCCAGCCAGGACACGTCCAGGGCATCGGCGATGCTGTTGGTGACGGCCTCGGTGCGTTCGGGGTCGTCGGCCGGCAGGCCCGGGTCGAGATCCCGCACCCGGGTGGCCGTCTCGTAGCTGTCGTCGTCGACGACCAGGATGGGGAGGCCGGTGCCGGCGGCGGTCCGGGTGAGAGCCCAGAGCGGGGGTCAGGTTCGGTGGCGGCGCTGAGGAGCAGGGCGGCCAGCCGGGTGCCGTTGAGCGTGGCAGGCAGGCCGCCATGATCACGTCGTGGCGGTCTCCGGGGACGACGACGAGCGCGCCCATCGGTGAGCACGCGCAGGCCGCCCGGGACGCCCTGGGCGAAGACGGCGACGTCCTTGATGCGCCTGGACAGGTCACCGGCGTTGAGGATCCGTCGGGGCTAGCTCCCGGACCAGGTCGCGCACCCGCAGCCGGGTCAGGTCGGGGCGGTGCGGCACCGCAGCGATGAGGCTGAGCCCGTGCTCGGACAAGGCGGCTCGCCCAGCTGGGTCGACGGTGGCAGATCCGGGGGCAGGCCGTGGACCACGCAGCCGACCACGCGGGCGTGCTCGCCCGACCAGTAGCCGGCTGGCGGTGATCGCCAGCATCTCGGTCAGGCGCTCCGTCGGTGCCCGCCCGGTCCGGCCCGGTTCGGAGGGGGAGGCCGCCTGCCCGGTCGTCGTGGCTCACCGGCTCCCGCCGGCCAGCCGGCCGACGAGCAGGACGTCGGCGTCGAGGGCCTGGGCCAGCGACCTGGTTGAACCCGCTGGTGTGCAGCTCGGTCGGGCCGGGACTGAGCCCCTCGACCACGACCACGTCGGAGCGTTCGTGGACCGGCTGGAAGGCGGCGATGATGCTTCTCGAGCACGACGTCGAGGCCGCCCGCTCCCGAGGTGCTGCTCGAGCTGGGCGCTGGACAGCGGATCTGGGGGAGCAGCGCCGTGGTGGCCGCGACGAGTGCCAGCGAGCGGTCGGGGCCTCCGTCGGGCCGGATCTGAGCCACCGGCTTGACGAAGCCGACGTTCACCCCCCGGCGATCGAGGGCCCGCACCAGCCGAGGCAGTCCGGGCCAGGCCGCCGCCGACCGCGGTAGGCACGACCAGCAACCTCCGGGCCATAGCGTCATCCTGGAGCGCGGCCGAGAGCCCGTCAACGGCCCGCGATGACGCGGGCGGCGTCGCGGGAGGTCAGCAGCTCCTCGTCAGTGGGCACCACGAGCGCCAGGACCGGACCCGCAACGCTGACCCGCCCCCGTGCGCCGGCCATGGCCCGCATTGGCCTGGGCGCATCCTCAGCCAGACCGAGGAACCCCAGCCGGCTCAGCACCAGGCTACGGACCACCGCGCTGTTTTCCCCGGTGCCGCCGGTGAAGACCAGAGCATCGAGCCGCTGAAGCCCGACCACAAAGCCGCGATCACCTTGGACAGCCGGTGCACGAACACCTCCAGGGCGAGCCGGGCCCGCTCGTTTCCGTCAGCGGCAGCGGCGGCAACGGCTCACATGTCGTTGCCCACGCCGGACAGTCCCTGCAGGCCGCTGTCGACGTTCAGCGCCTGGGTGAGCTCGCCGACGTTCATGCCGGTCCTCCCGGCGAGGTAGCCCAGAAGGCCCGGATCGACATCGCCCGAGCGGGTCCCCATGACCAGCCCTTCCAACGGGGTAAGCCCCATGGTGGTGTCACCGACATGCCGTCACGCACAGCGGGCGCGCTGCAGCCGTTGCCGAGGTGGCGGTGACCAGCCGCAGCTCTCGCGGCGGGCGGCCAAGCATGGAGGCGGCCTGCTCGCTGACGAAGCGATGACTGATGCCGTGGAACCCATAACGTCGCACCCCGTACCGCGGGTACCACTCCTCGGGGACGGCGTAGCGAAAGGCGTGGGGGGGCATCGTCTGGTGGAACGCGGTGTCGAACACGGCAACTTGCGGCAAGTCGGGCAGCACGGCACGCAGAGCTTCGATGCCGGCAAGATTCGCCGGGTTGTGGAGCGGCGCCAGGTGACTAACCGAGCGCAGCGCGGCAATAACCGCATCGTCCACCCGGATCGAGGAGGTGAACCGCTCTCCCCCGTGCACTGCCCGGTGGCCTGCTCCGAGCAAGTGAGCATCGGCGTGCCCCGCCTTGGCCAAGTGATCCAGCACCCGGGCCACGATGGCCTGGTGAGTACCTCCGGGAAGCCGTTCTTCGACTGCTGCGGCCGGGAACCACTGCGCCCGCAGCAACGCCTCAGGCGTGCCTCACCGTCTGACGAATGGCGCCTGTCGACGATAGGCGCGCCTCAGCCCGGCAACGGGAGTGGTTCACAGCAAGATCACCCGTGATGCCGTCCTGGCCACCGCGTGCTCGCCTAGCTCAGGGTTAACCGGACCGGCTGCAGGCGGTCACCGCAGCCGGCGCAGAAAGGGATCCACAGGCACTCGGTGGGTGAGCCGGATGCGGCCGTCCACGGCAACGACCCCGTCGGCCCGGACGATTACCGGATTAAGATCGAGTTCGGCAACCTCAGACAGATCATCGGCGAGCCGGGACACGCGCATCAGGATGCCGGTGAGCGCGGTCAGGCCGGCAGCCGAGACGCCGCGGCGGCCCTGCAGCAGCGCGGCGGCGCCAACCGACTGGATCAGGTCGTCAGCGTCGGCGTCGGTCAGCGGCGCCAGCCTGGCGCTGTGGTCGCTCGGCGGACCTGCCGCGCCACCGCCGGGCCCGAACAGCACCACCGGACCGAATACCGGTTCCTGCAGCACGCCGATGGCAACCTCGGCGCCGTCTGTGACCATCGGCTGGACCAGGACCCCGGTGAGGCGTCCGCCGAACTGCGCTGCAAGCTCTTCGTACGCGCGCCGCGCGTCAACGGCACCGCCTACGTCCAGCTGGACGGCGCCGTCGGCGGCGGGCAGGAGGCCAGGAATGTCGGCTGTTATCGCCACCCGGCCGCCAAGTTCGGCCGCCGCCGCGGCCGCCGCGTCAGCACTGCCGGCCACGCGGCGCAGGGCAATCGGTACCCTGTAGCACCTCAGCAACTCGGCAACCTCCGACTGGGGCAGCCAGCCGCCGCCCGGCAGCCGGCGCAGGAACGAGCGGACAAGCGCCTGCGCGTCGGCCTCGCGGATTCCGCCGGGCGCTGGCACCATTCCGGCTGGCCTGGCCAGCCATCCGCCGTAGCGGGCGGCCCGGCCGAGCGCCCGGGCGGCGCTCTCCGGGTAGGCATAGGTAGGCACCGCAGCCGAACCATCCTGATCGGCGGGGAGCAGCCGGACGCTCTCGGGCTGGCCGAGAACCACCGCCGCGACCGGCACCGGCAGGCCGGCGGCGCTAAGCGCGGGGAACAGGTCAGCCACGGCGGAGGGCATTACTACGGCCAGCACCGCGTCCACATCGTCGGCGGCCGCTGCCTCGAGGCTCCGGCGGAAGATCCCGGCCGACACCGGGGCAGTGGTATCTACCGGGCCCGTGACCAGGGCGCCAGGCGGCAGGATCTGCCGCAGAGCACGCTGCGCCTGGCTGGACAGTGTGTGCACCGCAAGGCCTGCGTCGGCACATGCATCGGCGGCGAGCAATCCAGCGCCGCCTGCGTTGGAGATGATCGCGACCCGCCCGCCGGCCGGCACTGGCTGGGTCGCGAGCAGCGCGGCCGCGTCCAGCAGCTCGCCGAGGGAGGTGGTAGCGATGATGCCTGCCTGCTCGAACAGGGCCTGTCTGGTGATCAGCGGGGCAGCCGCGGAGGCGGTGTGCGAGGCGGCGGCGCGCTGGCCCGGGACAGACCGGCCTGTGTGAACGGTCAGCACCGGCAGCTTCCTGCCGACGCGCCGCGCGGTGCGGGCGAACTTCCGCGGATTGCCGAATGATTCCACATCCAGCACCGCCAGCCGGGTCAGGCCGTCCTGTTCCCACCAGCACAGCAGGTCGCCGGCCGAAACATCGAGCTTGCCGCCGACCGAGGCAAAGGAGGAGACACCGACGCCGAGCCGGGACAGGTGCTCAAGGAGGGCCACGCCGACCCCGCCGGACTGCACGGCCACGCCGGCGCGCCCGGCAGCCGGATGACGGGCAGCGAAGGTCGCGTCCAGGCCGATGCCAGGGACGGCGACGCCGAGGCAATCCGGGCCAACCAGGCGCATGCCATGCCGTCGGCAGGCCGTCAGTGTGTCGTCCTCCTGGGCTATGTCGAGCCCGGATGTGATAACGACCAGTGCCCTGATCCCCCGCTCCCCGCACTCCTGCGCCACCCGGGGGACGGCGGCCGGCGGAACCGCTAGCACCGCCAGGTCCACGGGCTCGGGCAGCGCTGCCACTGACGGAACGCACGGAACGTCGCCGATCTGGTCAGCATGCGGGTTGACGGCATAGACGTCTCCGCCGAAACCGGCGCCACGAATGTTCCGGAGGATCACCCGGCTGAGAGATCCGTGGTCCCTGCTCGCTCCCACCACCGCAACAGAGCCCGGGGTGAGCAGGGGCGCCAGGCTGGCCACGTCGGCTCGCTGTTCCCGTTCGGCTACCGCCTCCAGGTAGGGGCTGGGCTGGCCGATGGCGGCTGGCCGCGGTATCGGTATGGTCAGCTCGACCACGCCGGCCGTAGTCCGGCGCCGCAGGCCGAGGCCCGCGTCGGCGAACACCCGGAGCATAGGGGAGTTCTCCGTCAGCGTCTCCGCAGTGAACGCCCGCAGGTGGCGCATTCCGGCTACGGATACCAGGTGCTCGAGCAGCAGCGTCGCGACCCCGCGATGGTGCCAGCCGTCGGCGACCGCGAAGGCTATCTCCGCGACCCCGGGATCCACGGTCGGCTCGTAGCTGGCCACGCCGACGACCTCGCCTCGCAGGCGGGCAAGCAGCGCGGCGTGGTCCGGGCCGGCCTGCCGGCACAGCCGCTGCGCCTCCTGCTCGGCCGCGCGCTTGTCCAGGCCGAAGAACCGAAGGTAGAGGTTCTTCGGCGACATCGCCTCATGCATGCTCCGCACGGCGTCGAGATCGTCATGGGCCACCGCCCGGATTTCTGCCGTCGAGCCGTCGATGAGCAGCGCGTACACTCCCGCTGCGCTCGCCCGCGTCGTCATGCGCGCCTTCTCGGCCGTCCGTCGGCAGCGGCCTTCATCGCGTGCCCCTCATCCGCAGGGCGGCTCCGGCGGCTGTCGACCTGCCCGGGTGACGTACCCATTGACGTACGGCGTCCCTCTCATTGTGCGACGGGTAGGCCTGTGCGGCTTAGGGGCGAAGATCCCGCGTCGCGGCATAGGCCGCGACGCCGCCACGAGCCGGCGCTAACCGGAGCGGCTCCAGCGCTGCAGCTCCGCTTGCAGGGGCTGAACATCGTCCGGCAGGCTTCCGGGCGGCGCCCGGCGACTGGCTCCATGGGCAGCCGAGACAGCGACGTCCCCAGTCGGTCTTCGCTCGCCCCATCCGGCGCGCCTTCTGCCGTCTTGTCGCAGCGCGGCGCATGGCACGTCAATCGGCCTCCGAGGTACCGGGCGAGGGATCCTCGCCCGGCGGCGGCTCATCCAGCACCTCCGGGAGGGGACGGCGAGGAGCCGGGGGGACTGGCAGCCCATAGCCAATCCGCAGGATCATCTGCGGCTGCTCGGTCCCGGATCGCGGGTCGCGGACCAGCCAGGCGTCGGTGGTCTCCAGCGGCTGGGTGAGCGGGCTCGCAGCGATCCCGCGGTTGGTCGCGGTCAGCAGGACCCGCTGCAGGGCCTGCCCCGCACGCAGCCAGTCGGCCCTTTCGCCGAAATGGACGGACAGGACGGCAAGCTGCGGGTTTTCCTCGAACCAGGCGTAGCTGGGCGGACCGGGCCGCCCGGGCGTGAAATCGCGGACCGGCGTGGGACTGTCGGGCGAGCGGGGACCAAGCGCGCTGTCGGGTACGCCCTCACGATCGCGTGTTCCTCCCGCCCACTGGGCCAGCTCGGCGCGGTAGGCCGGGTCGGCGAGCTGGTCGCGCTCAGCCTCCTGGAACAAGTGCAGCACGCGGATCGTCTCGTCGTGATCAAGGACGTGCAGCATGGCGCCTTCGGCCTCGGCTGCCTCGGCGAGTTCGGCCAGCACGCCAGGCGGCACCGGGCGGCCGCTGAACGGCCCGCGGTTGGTGTGCCGCCGGGTAATGGCTGCGTGCAGCTCGCGCTCCGCCGGCTGCGCGCGATACGGACCGGCCAGGCCGACCGTGGCCATCAGCAGCGGCTGGCCCGGGTCGGGGAGCAGCCGGACCACCGGCTCGCGGCCGGCAACGGCTGCTGCGAGGCGCAGGTTGAACAACGCTGCGCCGCAGGCGATGTGGACGGCGCGACCGCGCGGGTCGCTGTACCGCAGCGCCCGTGCCGGATCGGCGTGCAGCTCGATGGTGTCAGCGGCGGACCGCACCCGGAACCGCCACGGCTGGGTATTGTGCATCGATGGCGCCGCCACCGCCGCAGCCAGCAGCCCGGCGACCATCTGCTCGGTCAGATCCCCCGACCGGGCCGGCCCCGGGGAATCGCGTGCATCTGCCTGCGCCACAGCCCAAGCATCGCGGCATTGACGGTGCAGCGCCAGTCCTCCCGCCCCTCACGCTGAGGCGAGACATCTCCTCTAGCCCACCATCCTCAGGGCGAGAAAGATCACATCGACCGACGGCTTCCACCACAGCAGCATCGAGCCGCGAAAAAGCGGACTCCGGCGATCCGAGCGAACGATCGCCTCACCGTGTCGCTCACCATAGAACACCGGAGGCCGGGAAACTGCCGGCAGTCTCCGGCCGCCGCGCCGGAGGGCGGGATGGTGGTGTGAGATGGGTGTCGAAGCTGGTGACGGCGGCGATGTCCGGCGGCAGCGCGTGACGGCATCGAGCGCCGCCAAGGGACTTGGGCTGATGCAGGGGGTGACACGTCGGCCAGGTTGCCCAGTTGCTTCCGCAATGCGTCGTTGATCTGCTCTGGGACGACCAGTACGCATCGATCAGCCCTGTACCGGCCAGGTCCAGTCTGCGATCGCCGGGTCGTCTTCGCCGTGCTCGCGGGTGCAGGCCCGTGCGGCCAGGCGGGCATCAGACATCTGCTGCCGCAGGGGTGCGGCCCGGCTGCCTAGGCGGGAACGCGGTCGATGACGTCCATCACGAGGTGGAACCGGTCGAGGTCGTTGAGCATCACCATGTCGAACGGGGTGGTCGTGGTGCCTTCTTCCTTGTAGCCGCGGGCGTGGATGTTGTGGTGGTTGGTGCGCCGGTAGGTGAGCTCGATGAATGACGGCCGGGTAGCCGTGGTAGGCGAAGATGACCGGCTTGCCGGTGGTGAACAGCGCATCGAAGTCGAGGTCGGACAGCCCGTGCGGGTGCTCGGTGTCTGGCTCCAGCCGCATGAGGTCCACGACGTTGATAACGCGTACCTTCAGCTCGGGTAGGTGGGCGCGCAGCAGGCTGGCGGCGGCGACGGTCTCCAGGGTGGGGATGTCGCCGGCGCAGGCCAGGACCACGTCGGGCTCGCCGTCGGTGTTGCCGGCCCAGGGCCAGATGCCCAGCCCGCGGGTGCAGTGCGCGACCGCCTCGTCCATGCTCAGGTAGTTCAGCGCGGGCTGCTTGCCGGCCACGATGACGTTCACGTAGTTGCGGCTGCGCAGGCAGTGGTCGGCCACCGAGAGCAGGGTGTTGGTGTCTGGTGGCAGGTATACCCGGACGATCTCGGCCTTCTTGTTGATCACGTGGTCGATAAAGCCCGGGTCCTGGTGGGAGAAGCCGTTGTTGTCCTGGCGCCAGACGTGTGAGGACAGCAGGTAGTTAAGCGAGGCGATCGGGGCCCGCCACGAGATGCCGCGAGTGACCTTGAGCCATTTGGCGTGCTGGTTGAACATCGAGTCGATGATGTGGATGAACGCCTCGTAGCAGTTGAACAGGCCGTGCCGCCCGGTGAGCAGGTAGCCCTCCAGCCAGCCCTGGCACAGGTGCTCCGACAGCACCTCCATCACCCGGCCGTCCGGGGCCAGGTGGTCATCGCCGGGCAGCGATGATGGCGTCCCAGGCACGATCGGTTTGCCTCGAACACCGCCGAGAGCCGGTTGGACACGGTCTCATCCGGGCCCATCAGGCGGAAGCTGTCGGGGTTGCGGGCAATGACATCACGCAAGAATCCGCCCGAGTACCCGGGTCGCCTCGCTGAACTCCGCCGCCGGGCGGCCCACCGGCACCGCATAGCTGCGGAAGTCCGGCATGATGAGGTCACGCAGCAGCAGCCCGCCGTTGGCGTGCGGGCTGGCGCTCATCCGCCGCGTGCCCTGCGGCGCGAGCGCCCGCAGCTGCGGGACGAGCCGCCCGGTGGCATCGAACAGCTCCTCGGGCCGGTAGCTGCGCATCCACTGCTCGAGCTGGGCCCGGTGCTCGGGGTTGGTGCGGGTTTCGGCCAGCGGGACCTGGTGGGCCCGGAACGTGCCCTCGACCGGCAGGCCGTCCACCTCCTTCGGCCCGGTCCAGCCTTTCGGTGTGCGCAGCACGATCATCGGCCAGGCCGGGCGGCTCGCGATCGCGCCGCGGCGCGCTCCGCGCCGCGCGCCTCACGCTGGATGGCGGCGATGTAGTCCAGCACCTCATCGAGGGTGGCGGCCAGCAGCCGGTGGACCGCAGCGGGATCATCGCCGGTGACGAAGTGCGGCTCGTAGCCGTAGCCGCGCATCAGGCCGGCCAGCTCGTCGTCGGGGATGCGGGCCAGCACGGCCGGATTGGCGATCTTGTAGCCGTTGAGGTGAAGCACCGGCAGGACCGCGCCGTCGGTCCGCGGGTTGAGGAACTTGTTCGAGTGCCAGCTGGCGGCCAGCGGGCCGTCTCGGCTTCCCCGTCGCCTACCACGGAGAGCACTAGCAGGTCCGGGTTGTCGAACGCCGCGCCGAAGGCGTGCACCAGGGCGTAGCCAAGCTCGCCGCCCTCGTGGATGGAACCGGGCGTCTCGGGTGCCACATGGCTGGGGATGCCGCCGGGGAAGGAGAACTGCCGGAACAGGGCCCGCAGCCCGTCCTCGTCGGGGCCGATCGAGGGGTACACCTCGCTATAGGTGCCTTCCAGGTAGGCGTTGGCGACCAGCCCGGGACCGCCGTGGCCCGGGCCAGTGACGTACAGCGCGTCGAGGTCACGCGCGCTTGATGGCGCGGTTCATGTGCGCGTACAGCAGGTTCAGCCCGGGCGTCGTTCCCCAATGCCCGAGCAGCCGTGGCTTGACGTGCTCGGCCAGCAAAGGCTCCCGCAGCAACGGGTTGTCCAGCAGGTAGATCTGCCCCACGGACAGGTAGTTCGCAGCGCGCCAGTAGGCGTCGATCAGCTCCAGATCCTGCTGACTGCGGGCAGGAGGCCGACGGCAGGTCGGTGCTGTGCATCACGTGGCTCCTAAGGGCAGGATCCCGGCGTCGGCCAGAATGCTCACGCAAGCGTCGAGCGCCACCGATGGTCGTGCCAGGCGGCCTGCGTCACACTCCGATTGTCACCGGTCTCCAGATACGCCAGGTAGCTCTCGGCTGTCACCCCATGGCTCAGCCCATCACGGGTTACGGTGCGCTGCCCGGGTCATTACCGCCGTGCTCGGATTCGCTCCGCATGCGACCTCCACCTAAGCATCGTGCCAACCGGAGGCTGCCGCTGGCATCTCCATCAGGACCGGACGCGCCGCCATGCCGCGGGGATCGCAACGAGCGTGCTCACGCGGTCGCATCAGATCGGCCTGATCTGCGCATTGGTCATCACGGGAGCTGCTAGCCCGCCTCATCTGCATGATGGCGGCAACGCCCGGCCCCGGCGTGCCCGGCTTGGGCCGCTCGCTGGACAATGGACGAGCTTTCCGGAACGAAGGAGCGTAAGTGTTGTCCGAGAACCCAGGCCCTGTGCTAGAGAAGCTGGATGAGGCCGAGTGCCTGCGGCTCATCTCGCCGGGCGGCGTCGGCAGGATTGCCTACACCGGCCGGGACTATCTGACCGTTCTCCCGGTCAACTACAAGCTGCATGAGGGCGCGATCGTGTTCCGCACCGCGCAGGATGGGCCTACCGGCGAGGATCTGCGCACCGGGATAGCGCACGCCGAGTACAAGGTCGCCTTCGAGATCGACAGTTTTGACCCGGTGACTCGCGAGGGGTGGAGCGTCCTCCTCCACGGTCCTGCGCATCATGTAGATACTGCGGAAGAGCAGGCACTGGCGCAGGAATCGGGCGTCGAGCCGTGGCCGGGGGGCGCCAGACAGCATTTCATCCGGATCAGCCCCGACCGCATCACCGGGAGGCGCATCCGCCAGCCCGCATGACCGTCCTGCTGCATGATCAGAACTCCGCGCCACGGCTCCGGGTTCGGGTGGTTAGAACTGGAAGACGACACGGGCCGGGACAGTGCCGGCGAGGACGTCGTCGATGGACTGGTTGACCTCGTCGATCTTGCGGTCGACGGCGATCACCTGGGTGCGGCCCGCGGCGTGCAGGGCGAAGACGTCGGCGAGGTCGTTGCGGGTGCCGACGATCGAGCCGATGACAGTCTTGCCGTTGATGACGGTGTCGAAGATCGGCAGATTCAGCGTCGCGTCGTCAGCGGGCAGCGCGACGCACACCAGGCGCCCGCCGCGGCGCAGCGACCGGTAGGCCTGGTCGAACGCCCCGGGCGACGCCGCGAGTGCGACGGCTACATCGGCGCCGCCGAGTGCCTGGATCGCCTCGACCGGATCGGTAGTCAGCGCGTTGACGACATGGTCGGCGCCGAGTTCGGTGGCCATCGCGAGCTTGTGGTCTTCGATGTCCACTGCGATGACGAACCCGCCGGCGATGCGGGCGTACTGCAGTGCGAGGTGTCCCAGCCCGCCGACGCCGAAGATCGCGACCGTCTCGGCGGGAGCGACTCGGGCGACCTTGATCGCCTTGTAGGTCGTCACGCCCGCGCACGTCAGCGGCGCGGCGTCCCGGGAGGAGACGCTGTCTGGTACCGGCGAGGCGAACGCTGCGGGGACGACGGCGTACTCGGCGAATGTGCCGTTGACGGAGTAGCCCGAGTTCTGCTGCTTCTCGCACAGCGTCTCCCACCCGCTGTTGCAGTAGCGGCACTCACCGCACGCGTAACCGAGCCACGCGATCGCGACCCGGTCGCCGATCGCACGGGTGCTCACGCCGGTGCCGAGCTTCTCGACGTAACCGACGCCCTCGTGCCCGGGAATGAACGGCGGTGTCGGCTTGACCGGCCAGTCGCCGTGCGCGGCGTGGATGTCGGTGTGGCACAGCCCGCTCGTCTCGATCCGGACGAGTACTTCACCCGCGCCGGGCTCGGGGACCGGAAGATCCTGCACCTGCAGGGGGGAGTGGAAATCGGTGACAACTGCTGCTCTCATGGTGTGCTCCATTCAGAGGTGGAGGAAAGGACGTTTTCGCCGGGTGCGCTCGGCGAGACGCAGGCGGGGGAGCGGGTGACGAAGTGAAGGTTGTCCCCGGCTGGTAGTGAGAAGTCTTCGGGTTCGCCGGGGGCGACATCGAGCAGGAACTGTTCCTGGTGCCAGGCTTGGTCCAGGCGTTTGTCGATGTAGAACGGGCATCGGTCGATCTCGCCGAGCAGGACGTCGATGTCGCCGATGAGGAATTCCCCGACGGGAAAGCACATCGGTATGCTGCCGGCGCAGCAGCCGCCGGATTGGACGAACATCACCGGGCCGCCCCGGGCGGCGCGCAGGAGGCGGATCGCCTCGCGCGCGGCCGGGGTCGCGGTGATGCGGGCCAGCACCATCGACTCGGGCATCACGGGTCTTAGAACAGCCCGAGCGGTTTGGTGCTGTAGCTGACGAGCAGGTTCTTCGTCTGGCTGTAGTGATCCAGCATCATGAGGTGGTTCTCGCGGCCGATGCCCGAGATCTTGTAGCCACCGAACGAGGCACCTGCCGGGTACTGGTGGTAGCAGTTCGTCCAGACGCGGCCGGCCTTGATGCCGCGGCCCATCTTGTATGCCCGGGTGCCGTCTCGGGTCCAGACACCGGCGCCCAGCCCGTAGAGGGTGTCATTCGCGATCGCCAGGGCGTCCGCGTCGTCGGTGAAGGTGGTGACCGCCAGCACGGGGCCGAAGATCTCCTCCTGGAACACCCGCATCTTGTTGTCGCCCTTCAGCACCGTCGGCTGGAAGTAATAGCCGTCAGCGAATTCCGCCCCGTCCACGCTGGCACGCTGGCCGCCGATGAGCACCTCAGCGCCCTCGTTGCGGCCGATGTCGACGTAGGCGGCGATTTTCTCGATCTGCTGCGCTGAGACCTGCGGCCCAAGCTGGGTGTCAGTGTCCAGCGGATTGCCCTGCTTGATGCTGGCGATGCGTTCCAGGCAGCGGGCCATGAACTCGTCGTAGATGTCGGCCTGGATCAGCGCCCGCGACGGGCAGGTGCACACTTCGCCCTTGTTGAACGCGTACAGCACCAGGCCCTCGATCGCCTTGTCGAGGAATTCGTCGTCATGAGCCATCACATCGCTGAAGAAGATGTTCGGCGACTTGCCACCCAGCTCGACGGTAGACGGGATCAGGTTCTGCGCCGCGTACTGCATGATCAGCCGGCCGGTCACCGTCTCACCGGTAAAGGACACCTTGGCGATACGCGGGTTCGCAGCCAGCGCCTTGCCGATCTCCGCACCGGGACCGGTGACGACGTTGATCACACCTTGCGGCAGGACGTCCTCGATGGTCTCCATCAATTTCAGGATCGACCATGGCGTCGGCGAGGCGGGCTTGATCACCGAGCAGTTACCCGCCGCGAGCGCCGGCGCGAGCTTCCACGCCGCCATCAGCAGCGGGAAGTTGAACGGGATGATCTGACCGACCACACCCAGCGGCTCCCGGAAGTGGTAGGCGACCAGATCTTTCTCGATCTCAGTCGAGCGCCCCTCCTCGGCGCGTGCCGCGGCGGCGAAATACCGGAAGTGATCGACCACAGGGGAATGTCGGCGGCCAGCGTCTCGCGGACCGGCTTGCCGTTCTCCCAGCTCTCAGCGACCGCCAGCATGTCCTGGTTTTTCTCGATCGCATCAGCGATCGCGTTGAGCACCCTCGCCCGCTCGGTCGCTGACGCCTCGCCCCAGGCGTCCTTCGCGGCATGGGCAGCGTCCAGCGCGAGCTCGACGTCCTCCGGCGTGGAGTCGGCCACCTCGGTGATCAGACCGGCGGTCGCGGGGGCCAAGTCCCGGCGGTACTTGCCGTGCGTCGGTGCCAGCCACTTGCCGCCAATGAAATTCTCATACCTCGGCTCGACCGAGACGATGCTGCCGGGCAGGCCGGGCGGGACGTATTTCATGTCGTCGCTCCTTCAGGGAACCAAGTGACGGCCAGAAGTGCAACCGCCGGTACGGGGCGGACTGTTGGCGCAAGTACCTACAACTGACTGAACACCGCGCACCGGCTCCTCAATAGAGGCGAAGGTCCCTGGACTGACCCGCTTGCATCATGACCCGGCTGCGTGGTTGGGACTTTGGTCATAGCGACCCGGGCCTTTGTACCGTGACCCGCCCTCGGCGGTCGTGCGAGATGGCGCTTCTGAATAGAATGTCAATAGGAAATCCGCAGGGTCTCGCCACTGGTGGCGCTAGCGCCGACGACGGACGAGCGGGATCAGGGCCCCTCCAGCCAGGCGGTCGGTCCCACTGCCTCGCTGGCCGGCGCTGCATCGGCGCCTGCCGCCCAGCGGCCGTGGCGCCCTTGGTTCAGCCCGAAACCGGCCCGTCGCGCGATGGGCGGAGCCGGCGGCTGTTCACGATCTCGATGTCGATGCAAATGAAATGATCCCTCTCGCCCGGCGACCAGGTGACCAGCGGGAGCCTGCGCAGGCGGCTGGCCTCGCCGGGGTCGCTAACCTGGCGGGACCGCCCGATGACCGTGACGCTCCAGCCGGACCTGGTAACTGCGTCCAGGGCGTCCGCCTCGAAGGCCACCACGTCCCCGCGCACCGCCGCCGCGAGCGTCCCGTCTGCGCCAGCGCGGATAACGATCTCACCATTGCTGATGGCGAAGTTCACCGGCTCGACTGCCGGCAGGGCCTGCCGCGTGTAGACGAGCCGGCCGATCGGCAGGGAGCTCAGGAGGAGGAGGCTTTCCTGTCGGGCAAGGCGCTCCAGGCCGAAGCCGTTCACCGGCACGTCCCAGCCATCTTGATCACGCTGCTGGGCGCTAGGGTCAACGGTCATCGCGGAGTCCTCTCCGGTGAGGCCGCGGCTCTGCTGCCACTGCGGCTATGTTGTCGGGCCGGGCTAGCTACAGTCTGGACCCAGGCGCGCAGTCCTGGTCAGAGCATTTGGTCCCGTCCTTTCGGGCGTTGGTCCGCTGCCGCGATGGGCGTCTTCTCATCAGTGACGCCGGTTTGACTTGCCAGCCGACCATGCAGGGCCGGCACGCGAAACGCGCAGCCCAGCCATTACCCGGTGCGGCACGGCCGAGATGCCTCTTTATTGGTCACGAGTTGGCCAAGGCTGGGCTCGGTCTCGATCCCAGGGTGCGCCGAACGGCGCGGATCTCATCGCGTTCTTTTCGCTGCGCCCTCCCGGTTCACCGTATCCACCTCGTGTGGCTTTGTGGCGGTCCTGGTTTCAAGCAGCCGCCCGGCACAGCCCCGGCCGCCGGCCGGTCGAGAGGTGCGGCGGGGGGTACGCGAGTACCACCCGACCTGACCGCTCGCGCGGCCGGGTGTCGTAGCCGCCCCGTTCGCAGCTGCGCTGGCTAATCCCCCCGCGGAGCCGGAGTGCCGGCCCGGCTTGGCTCATTCTGTCGCGTCGGGACCAGGCGGCGCACGCACACGCCCGGGTAATCACCGGGCTCGGTCTCGCCGCAGTCGGACCTCTCCACGGCCAGGCAATCCCCAGCTCATCGGCCGGGTTATCGTTACATGAGCGGCATCGCAGAGTTGACTGGCAGGAGCCGACGGTGGAGCAATACAGGGTCTTCAACTGCGGCACTTGCTACTCGATCAGCTACTTGGCGAGCTTCAGCACCAGCTGGCGGCGGTAGTGGCTACACGGCACAGCGAGCATGCGCTGCTTGAGGCGGTCATGGCTGTCGGCAGCGGCATCGAGCTTGAGGTCGTGCTGAGCCGGATCGTTGAGGCTGCGATCGTGCTGGTTAACGCCCGTTACGGAGCGCTCGCGGTGGCCGGGGAGGGCGGCCGGCTGGCCGGGTTCGTCCCGGTCGGGCTGGACGAGGCCCAGATCGCCAGGATCGGTCACTGGCCCGAGGGCCACGGCCTTCTTGGGACGTTGATCACCGACCCGAGGGCGCTGCGGCTAGCCGACCTGTCCGCCGACCCGCGGTCGTGCGGCTTCCCTGATGGGCACCCGCCGATGCGGTCCTTCCTTGGCGTGCCGGTGCGGGTCCGCAATGAGGTCTACGGCAACCTCTACCTCACCGAGAAGCATGGAGGCGCAGAGTTCGACGAGGAAGACGAGGCGCTGCTCCTCGCCCTTGCGACCGCGGCGGGGGTGGCGATCGAGAACTCCCGGCTGTATGAGGAGGCCCGCAGGCAGCAGCGCTGGCTGGCCGCAAGCGCCGAGGTCACCCGTCAGCTACTGTCCGGCGCTGAGCTCGACGACGTGCTCGGGCTGATGACCCAGCAGGCGCTGGAGTTGTCCGGCGCCGATCTCGCGGCGCTTGCACTGCCCGACGCCAGCCGGCGGCAGATGGTGATCGAGCACACCTCGGGTGAGGGCGCGCAGCAGGCCCTGGGCCTTGTGCTTCCGGCTGACGAGTCCGTGTCCGGACAGGTGCTGGCCACCGGTAAGCCGGTGATCGTGGACGACTTCGCCGGCGACGAGCGGGTCGCGGCAGCGGCTCGCGAGCACATGCCGCTTGGCCCGGTGGTGGTAATGCCGCTCGGCTGGACCGGCAACGTGCGCGGCGTGCTTACCGTCGGCCGCCGCCGTGGCGCGATGCCGCTCCTGGCGTCGGCGGTCGAGATGGTCGCCACATTCGCTGCCCAGGCAGCCATCGCCCTGGAGCTGGCCGAGCACCGGCGCGACGCTGAGCGCCTCGCGGTGTTCGAAGACCGGGACCGGATCGCCCGTGACCTGCACGACCTGGTCATCCAGCGGCTCTATGCTACGGGGATGTCGCTGCAGGGCGCGATGCCGCTCATCGTGAGGCCGGAGGTGGAACAGCGGGTGAGCCGCGCCGTGGAGGTTCTCGACGAGACGATCAAGGAGATCCGGTCCGCCATCTTCGCGCTCCACTCGCACCGTGACACCAGCCATGGCAGCCTGCGCAGCCAGATCCTGGACATCGCAGAGGAGATGACCGGGCCGCTCGGTTTGCCCCGTCCCTGCGGCTCGGCGGCAGGCTTGATGAGGTGCCAGCGGAGGTGGGTGAGCAGATGCTGCACGTGCTGCGCGAGGCCCTGTCGAACGCGGCCAGGCACGCGACTGCGAGCCGGGTCGACGTGGCAGTCATCACCACCCGCATCGACCTTATCCTGCAGGTCCGCGATGACGGGTCCGGCATCAGTGACACTGCGCCGCGCAGCGGGCTGGGCAATCTCGCCGAGCGTGCCGAGCAGCTAGGCGGGATGCTGAAAGTCGGGGCCGCCGACGGCCGGGGAACTGAGCTGCGGTGGCTGGTGCCACTGCCTGGCACAAGCCCACTGCCGGGATAATACCGGCATGCGTGAGCTGCCCGGCCGCCTGCCTTCTGCGCTCTCTTGATCATCGAAGACCCGGGCGGCATATGCGGCGGCCTGAGTGCGGCGCTCCATGCCCAGCTTGGCGAACAGGCCCGGAGACGTAGTTCTTGACGGTCTTCTCGGCCAGGAACATCCGTTCGCCGATCTGCCGGTTGGTGAGCCCCTCGCCGATCAGCTCCAGGGCCTTACGTTCCTGGCCGGTTAGGCCTTTCAGCAGCTCTGAGTGGTCCGCCTCGGCGCGCAGCCGTGCCATCATCGCGGCGGCAGCTGCCTCATCCAGCATCGACTGGCCCGACGCGACAGTGCGCACCGCGCCGACCAGGTCGCTGCCGCGGATCTGCTTGAGCACGTGCCCGGCCGCCCCAGCCAGCACCGCATCGAACAGTGCCTGATTATCTGCGTACGAGGTAAGCATCAGGCACGCCACCTCCGGCATCGTGGAGCGGATCTGCCAGGCATACCGTCACTCCGTCGCCATCCGGCAGCCGCACATCGAGCACGGCAACATCCGGCCGAAGCGCCGGGATGCGCGCCAGCGCCGATGAGGCCGTCCCGGCCTCGCCCACCACCTTGATGTCGGGCTCGGCCTCCAGCAGCTCACGCACCCCCATCCGGACAATCTCGTGATCATCCAGCAAGAAGACGCCGATCTGCTTGCCGAGCCGTGCGTCCTCGCTCATGGTCGGCTGGCCCCTCTGCACTTATCTTCCCGCGGACCCGGGGAACGGCAGCGCCGTCTGTCACGCCATCCTAGCCCGGCGGCAAGAGCGGGCCAGGTCTGCTGCGCGCCAGGGTATCCAGGTACCGTCTGGTGCCCGGGCAAAGCGATCTCTCTGATGCCATGAAGGAGCGGGGCCTCCCGCTCCCCGTAGCCGCTCCCGAGGTTCATGCTCGGGGTGTCTACGCCATCTACGACGATGGGAGGCCCCTGTGGAAGCGTACGACGGCCCGCAGATCGTGGGCATGGACCTGCACCGCAGACGCTCGGTGCTGGTGCGGATGACGCCGGACGGGCGCAAGCTGGCCACGGCGCGGATCGACAATGACCCGGCCGAGCTGCGCAGGCAGGTCGGCCGGGCCGGGGAGTGCCCGCAGGTGGTGCTGGAGGCCACCTATGGCTGGTACTGGGCCGCTGATGTGCTGGCGGCGGCGGGCGCGGAGGTGCACCTGGCGCATTCGCTGGGAGTGCGGGGATTCCGTTACCGCCGGGTCAAAAACGATGAGAAGGACGCCGCCGATCTTGCGGACCTGCTGCGGATGGCCCGGCAACCCGCCGTCGCGCCGGCGGCCACCCTCAGGCAATGACACTCGCCGAGAAAACCCTGGCTACCCTTATCCGGCAGCGCCTGGCAGTACCCCGGCCCGTCCTGGCCGACCTGTTCGGCGTCTCCACCGGCACCATCGCCACAGCCGAACGGCAGATCAAGCCACTGCTGAAGCGAGCAGGCCACAGCATCGAGCCCGCCCGACCCGGCTCACCACACTGGCCGACCTCACCGCATACGGATCAGCCCACGGCCTCACCCTCACGCCAAAGACCAACCCAGCGCGTTAATAATCGACAGGCCCTTAGCCTAAGTTGATCTTTGGTGTGATCTCCTTAGCTCAGCGCATGCAGGCGGCCGGCAGCCTGGTGAAGGTATGCCGCTGGTCCGACAACGAGTAGGGCTGCCTGCCCGCTGGCCGACCTGGGCGACATCGTCGGTGCTCAGCTGTGATCAGGCATGATCGCCATAAGGGCGAAGTAATGGCAGCGATCCAGAGAACCGGTCAAGCGGGGGCTGGCCTGGATCAGGCTTCTCCGGTCAAGCGGATCCGGCGCCCGCTGATGTCCCGTGCCGCCATCCTGACGTAGACTTCCCGATCGCCGCCAGCCCATGGCGCGACGCCCAGCGACCTGAGTTCCGTTAGCTCTGCTGGCTCGGTTACCAGGCTCGCCGCGCCGCTGACCAGGACACTCCATCCTTCGCTGAGAGCGTCGTCCAGATGGTCGACTTCGAAGGACACCGGCTGGTGCTGCGCGCCTTCGGCGAGGCTGGTATGGGCGCCGGTGCGGAATACGATGTCGCCGCCGAGCATCCGGTAGTTGACCGGAACCGCGACCGGGCCCCTTGCGTCGAGGAACACGAACCGCCCGACACCACCTGCGGCGAGGTAGTCACGGCACTCGGCCGCGCTGAGCTTGTCCAGCAGCGGGCGCGTTCCCGGGCCGCTCTGGCCGGGAGGCCGGCTGAGCCCGGCGCCGGCCAGGACGCTGGCTGAGGAACCGAGCGCTGCCGACAGCCGTGCCAGGGTGGCCTGCGTCACGTTCGGGTTGTCACTGGTCTCCAGATACGCGAGGTAGTTTTCGGCCATTCCAGCCTTCTCGGCTGTCTCATCGCGGCTCAGCCCGGCGCGGTTACGATGCTCGATGATGCGCCTGCCGAGGTCACTGCCGCCGTGCTCGGAGTCGCTCCGCATGCGACCTCCACTCAGCATCGTGCCAGCCGGAGGCTGCTGCTGGCATCTCCATCAGGACCGGACACGCCGCACATGCCGCGGCGGACCACAACGAGCGTACTCACGCGATCGCATCAGGTCGGCCTGACATGACCCATTGATCATCACGGCAACCCGCCGGCCTGCCGCGCCTGCCTCATCGGCGCGATCGCGGCAAGATGCGGCCCCCGGCGTGGCCGACTGTGGCTGCTCGCTGGACAATGGACGGGCTTCCCCGAACGAAGGAGCGTAAGCGTTTGTCCGAGAACCCAGGTCCTGTGCTGGAGAAGCTGGATGAGGCCGAGTGCCTGCGGCTCATTTCGCCGGGCGGCGTCGGCAGGATTGCCTACACCGGCCGGGACTATCTGACCGTTCTCCCGGTCAACTACAAGCTGTATGGCGGCGCGATCGTGTTCCGCACCGCGCAGGATGGCGCTACAGACGAGGATCTGCGCACCGGGATAGCGCACGCCGAGCACCAGGTGGCCTTCGAGATCGACAGCTTTGACCCGGCGGCTCACGAGGGATGGAGCGTCCTCATCCACGGTCCTGCGCACCATGTCGATACTGAGGAAGAGCAGGCGGCGGTGAAGGAATCGGGCGTCGAGCCATGGCCGGGGGGCGCCAGAGAGCATTTCATCCGGATTATTCCGGCCCGCATCACCGGGAGGCGCATCCGCCAGCCCGCCTGACCATCCTGGTGCAGGCGGTCACTGACGCCGGGGCCTCGCGGGCGACCTCCCGGCTGACCGTCGAAGCCGGCCGTTCCATCGCGACTGCAATAGCGCGCATCGACCCGCCTGCCCGCAGGCCACGAGAAATCGCCTCGCGCTCCGGCGGCGTCAGGCGCCCTGCCCGTGGCCGCCGGACGGCCGGGGCGATACCGCCGTGGTACTTCAGCACCGTGAACACCGACCCCGGCGGTTTGCCCAGCCCGCGGGAGATCACACTGATCGACTCACCCGCCCGCCAGCGCCGACACAGCTCGCCCTTCACCTCCTCCGGCATACCCGGCCGACCAATCCGAGCCACCAGCCCCCGATCACCAGCACCGTTGCGTTGACCCCCTGAATCTAAGGCGCCCTTCTTCGCCAGGACGCAGCCGTAGCGGTGCGGTGCGGTGCGGTGATCGAGGCGGAGAAGCCTAACTACCAATTGCCTGGATGTACGCGCTGCTCAGCGTGCCGAGGCCGGTTTCTATGCCTGGCGCCACCGGGCCGAGACCCCGGCCGCGGCGCGGCGCCGGGAACTGGGCGGGCACGCGCGCCGGGTGTTCACCGCGGGGCGGGGCGCCTACGGCTGCCGGCGAGTAGCCGCGCAGCTCAACCGCGACGGCCATGAATGCTTGGTCGGGCTGGTCGCTGACCTGATGCGCGAGCTCGGGCTGAAAGCCTGCCAGCCGCGGGCTTAAAGCGCAGCACGGTGCCCGGCGAGCAGCCTGTCACCAGCTCGGAGCTGAGCGGCCGGGACTTCATCGCTCGGGCCCCCGGGCAGCGGCTCGCCGGCGACATCACCTACCTCAAGACCGGCGAGGGCTGGCTCTACCTGGCCACCGTGATCGACCTGGCCACCCGCATGGTCGTGGGCTGGCAGCTGGCCAGCTACATGCGCACGTCGCTGATCACCGACGCCCTTGACATGGCGGTCACCGGCGGCCACGTCAGCGCCGGGGCGGCTCTTTCCGGCTCTACGCAGCCTTGCGCCGCTGGAGGAGTATGAACTGGCCGTGGTGTACCGCAGGTTCCACGAGCCCGACCACTTCCCTGCCCGTCCTCGCCCGCACCGCGGCGCAGACCTCCCAGCCCTCCGCGCCGAGTTCGTTCAGTCGCCCAAGCATGCCCGCTACGTCGTCTTCCTCACCCCAGCCAAGGGCCCTGTACTCAACGGGTTCCACTTGCGTGCACCTCCCTGGTTTGCGCCTGTCCTGTCCAGGCCAGCCGCCAATCGCCTACACGCCCCGCGGCCGTCCGCCCAGCCGAAGATCTCGTCCCGCTGGCGTACATCAGCTGCTTCCCGCCGGACAGCGGGGGGAGCCGGCGGCTGGCGGGAAGGCCGGGCGGCATGGCGGTCATGGGTCTCCACGTCCCTGGCGCCAGTGATGGCATCCAAGAGCACGAACGAGATCCGTCGCAGCGAATCTGGGCAGCAGGGCTGGCCGGTGCAGCCGCCGTCGCAGTCCTGCAGCAACGAACCGCAGCGATTGCGCCGCCAGTTTGAGGTGCAGAAGCCACCTCAATCATGCTCCGACATGCTCAGTCCCGGCGATTGGGATGGCTGAGCGCTTTCGCAGGGATGCCGTCGCGCAGGAGGTTAACGGCAGCGAGGATCGCGCGAACCGAGGAGTTCTGCGATGGCGGGTGAGCCCGGGATCCGGGCCTGCACATCATGAGCCAGGGCCCGCATCTCGGCTTCGGCGTGCCGTGAGTGCGCTGCAAAGCACAGCTCGCCCATCGGCGAGCGCATAGTCCGAGCCCAGTAGCGCACGGCAATCGCCTTGAGCAGCGGCTTGTGCAGGACAGCCAGGTTGCGCGGCCTCCCTCCAGTGCCACCTGCGCGCAGGGCGGCGAACGCCTCGCTGATGGCCTGGCACATGAGGGTAAGGGTCTCGCGGTCTGCGGCGAGCCTGCCGGGGTCGGTCCCGCACCGGTAGAGGGCCGCTGCGATGCACGCGACGAACGCGGCGTGGTAGGCAAGCCAGCCGTCCATATCGGTCACGCGCTGGACAGCGAACCCGCAGCCGTCCAGGGCCGATTCCAGCGCTGCCAGCCCAGGATCCGCTGCCTCTTGCAGAGCTGTCGGCTGCTGGCGGATACGGACGTAGCTGGCGATCCCGCCGGCCAGGACGCCGCCAATGCCGGGAAAGCCAAGATAGACATGACCTGGCATGTTGCCGGGCAGCGCCGAACGGCCCGCGGGATTGTTGCCGAAGAAGATGATCGCCGGCTTCCCAGCCAGGGCCGCGAGCCCAGCGCATGCTGAGGCCAGCTGATCACGCCGTACTGCTACTAGGACGATGTCGTACTCCCCGCTGGCGTCCGGCACTACTGAGGCTCTGCCGTCGGTCCGCACGCCTTCGAGTGCATCGCGGGCGCTGAGGCCTCTGACGGCCACTTCGTCTGTCCGTGGCCCGTGGCTGAGAACGCAGACGTTGTTGCCCGCGGCTGAGAGATGAGCGCCGTAAACGGTTCCGATCACGCCCGCACCCATGATGAGCATCCTCACGGCGACCTCCAAGGCCAGTTTCTCACTCAGCGCACCGGGCCCTTGGCCGACTGACCCGCAGCGCCTGGCGTTCAGGATCGGCGTCCACCGGTCCGCTAAGGACGCGCGGACCAGCGCCGGCTGCGAGCCACAGGCCGCTGCCAGTGCCAGTGGGTACCGAGCACCATGGAGGGCTCGCCAGCCTGGGCCCAGAAGCCACCGATGGACTGGGTGAGTCGCAGCTGGTCTCCCCGGGTGCTCGAGGGCTGTTCGCGCGTGCCCTCACCGAAAGCGGCACCTACGACCTCATCCCGGCGCCGCTGGCTACAGCCGAGGCTGCGGGGAGGGCTTTCGCTGCCAAGGTGGGCTGCGCCAGCCAGACCGCGGCGTGCCTGCGCAGGCTACCGGTATCGACGATCGTGGACAATGAGGACTTCGCCGGGCTACGAGCCCGACATCGACGGCAAGACAGCGCGCTCAGTTCACATCGAGGTGATCAGAGGTTTCCTATGGTGCCATTCTCCGTCCCTGACGGCGAGCGCGCTCCGGGGCCCGGAGGCTACTGGCGCGGCTCATAGGCTAGCCCTCGTGCGGCGAGTCCAGATTCACTGGGACGGTGCCCAGCTCACTTGGCCCCGGGATGGATCCCAGGGCCTGTCCGGCGGAGCCGCCTGATCAAGGGGCACTACCCTGCCGGAAGGCGCACGAAGACCATGCCGTCGCTCGGCCTGCGTCTCCGGCGAGCCACGGCGCAAGATCTGAGCCAGTCGCCAAAACGCTAAGCGAGGCAGCCGACGACATCGGCAGTGGACACCAAATAAGAGCGCGCCGACCCGCCGATATGGTCGGCGGGCTGGTCACCACTACGGCTTCATCCGAGCCGCCCGAACTGGCTGATCTGCACGCGCCGCAGGGTGATGAATAAGGTGGCGGTGAATATCTCCCGACCTTGCCTGGAGGAGGTCCGATGACCGCATCCCAGCCCGGCTCGGTGAGGCCGGTCCCCGAGCACCTGCGCACGGTCACTCCGCGGCTGGTGGTGGCCGATGGCGGGGCCGCGATCGCCTTTTACGCCGAGGCGTTCGGCGCCGAGGAGGTAGGTGAGCGGTTCACCGGGCCGGGTGGCGAGCTGATCCATGCCGAGATCCGGATCGGGAACTCGGTGGTGATGCTCACCGACGATGCCGTGGACGGGCCGGTCAGCTCTCCGGCGCGGCTGGGTGGGATGGTCACCTGTGTGATGGCGCTGTACTGGGAGGACGTGGATGCGGCGTGGGAGCGCGCGGTGGCCGCCGGGGCGGAGGTGATCTACCCGCTGGAGAATCAGTTCTACGGCGAGCGCGGCGGCCGGCTGCGTGACCCGTTTGACCAGCAGTGGATGATGAGCCAGCACATCGAGGACGTGTCGGCCGAGGAGATGGTCCGGCGGGCCGCGGCCTTCTTCAGCCAGTAATGGCCGGGGACGGCCCAGCCACGCCTGGACGATGGCCACCTGCCGTAGCGGCTGACGCTGCTGAGGAGCGCGCATTCCCGCCGTCGGGTACGGCTAGCGGCTTCTTGGGCGCCTACCGGTCGTGCGGGCAGATTGCGACGATCTGCACTGGGCAGGGCACGGCCGTGCCGACGGCTCGAGTGGAAGGATTGGATGCGTGCTGCTGGAACATCGCGGGGCGTCTCCCCGGGTTCACCCCAGCGCCTATGTCGCGCCGACCGCGGTCGTATGCGGGGACGTGCATGTCGGCCCGCACTGCCGGGTCCTGTTCGGAGCCATCCTGACTGCCGAAAGCGGCCGGGTCGAGCTCGGCGAAGAGTGCATCGTGATGGAGAACGCCGTGTTGCGCGGAACCCGGCGTGATCCACTTCGCCTGGGTGATCATGTGCTCGTGGGCCCACGCGCTTACCTGACCGGATGCACCGCCGATCACGACGTTTTCCTGGCCACCGCTACCACGGTCTTCAATGGCGCCAGCATCGGAGCGCGCAGCGAGGTCCGCATCAACGGGGTTGTCCACCTGCGGACCCACCTGCCGCCGGACACGACAGTGCCGATCGGCTGGATCGCGGTGGGCGACCCGGTGCAGCTGTTTGCGCCGCATGAGCATGAGCGCATCTGGGCGGTGCAGAGGGAACTGGACTTTCCCGGCTACGTCTTCGGCCTCGAGCGTGCAGGCGAAGGGGAGACGATCATGCCTGAGCTCACCCGCCGCTACAGCCGGGCACTCGGCCAGTACCAAGAAGACCGGGCCATAGACGGCAAGTCGTAGGATTGCGTGATCTTGCCACAGCAATTGCCGCTTCTGGTGACAGAGCTGACTAGTCACACCTATGCCGACCCGCCGATCTGGTCGACCGGATGCTCTGCTCGGATCGAGGCGGCCACCGTCCCGGATGGGATGTTCTGCGCGTCTATGAGGTGTCAAACCAGGCAGGTTTTCCCGCTGGCGTACACCGCCAGACCGGACGCTGGCGGGCGGCCCTACCGCACATGGCTGATCCGGCGGTGATCCGCCGCTGCCTGACGCTCGGCCGCGAATGCCTGCTTCGTAGGCAAGGAGTCCGCTCGACGGCGACGCGCACCCTCAGTGTTGTTGTCGTCCAGCCGGCCCAGTCCGCGGCGCCGCAGTCGGTTCGGGAGGACGCCTGGACCGGGGCGGTCCGGTTCGTCGTAGGCGTGCTCGCGGGCAGACTGCTGGAATTTGGCCAGCAACTCCAGCAGGCGCAGCTGTTCCGGTTCGGCCGGGGCCGCTGAGATCATCGTCTTCTCCCGCTGGTGGAAGGCGGGGAGCTGGTCGAGGATGGTGGCCGCCTGCGGGGTGATATCTATGAAGCTTGCGACGGTCCTGGGGATGGGGACTGCGGACGACGAGCCCACGCCTCTCCAGTGAGTCGAGCAGAGAAGTCATCGAACCGGTGGTGATGATCAGCCGGTCGGGCCGGCCAGCGCCGTTAGCATCCGTAAGCGATGATCGGAGCGGCATGAAGATCGCGACCGCAGCCGAGCGGCCTGAGCTTCTCGGGCCCGCCTGGGACAGGACACGGGACACGCTGCCCGAATACAACAACCATGGCGACGTCTTGAACGAGTACTGGCCACGGCTGACCCAGGAGCGGCCTGACTTCCAGTTTCACCTCGTCGGCGACGACGATGAGATCTTCGCCCGTGCCCGCTCCATCCCCCTCCGCTGGGACGGCACGCTGGAGGACCTGCCTGCTGGGATCGACGGCGCGATCGCGCGTGGCTTCGGCCAGGCCAGCGTCAACGTGCTCTGCGCGCTTGTGATCATGGTTCCGCGGGACATCCAGGGCCGGGGAGTGAGCGCGGCCGCCGTGCGCGCGATGGGCGGCATCGCGCGCCGCCACGGCTTGCAAGCGTTGATCGCGCCGGTCCGGCCGAGCTGGAAGGAACGCTATCCGCTTGTGCCGATTGAGCGGTACGCCTGCTGGCGGCGCCCGGACGGACGGCTGTTTGACCCCTGGATGCGCGTTCACGAGCGGATTGGAGCCGCCGTCCTGAAACCCGAACCGCTGTCGCTGCGGATCACCGGCACCACATCCGAGTGGGAGGAGTGGACGGGCATGACGTTCCCGGAGAACGGCGACTACTGGTTCCCCGGCGGGCTTGCCACCGTGCACATCGATCGCGAGCGCAACCGCGGCAGCTACTGGGAGCCGAACGTCTGGATGCACCACATCCTGTGAGGACACGTCAGGCCGCCACGGCACGCCGCTCCGCGCAGGCGAGGACGCCCAGTGCCGCCGTCGGTGCTCTCTCGGCCCGCGCAGCAATTTACGAGACTGACCGGAACAGATATTCGGAGTGCTCTGCGCTGAGTCGGCCGATTTCACGCAACGCCGCAGCTGAGGCTCGTTTAGGTTGCCGGGGTGTGGTTGACCATCCAGCGGATGCCGTAGCGGTCGAGGGTGACTCCCCAGTAGGCGCCCCACGGCATGTCGGCCATCGGGGACCCTTCCGAGCCGCCCTCGGACAGGGCGCCGTACAGGCGGTCGGCCTCTTGCTTGCTGTCTACGTCGAGGCAGAGGGTGGTGTTATTGCCGATACGGGTCTCCTGGCCCATTGACCGGAGCATGTCCGTCGCCATCAGCATGTGGCCGCCGATGATCGGGAGCTCGGCGTGCATCACCAGGGTGCGCTCCGCGGCGGGCAGCTCGCTGGGAGCGGCGGGCATGTCTGAGTAGCGGCTCAGCATGGTGACCTCGGTGCCGAAGGTCTTGGCGTAGAAGGCGAATGCCTCCTCGGTCTGGCCCTGGAAGTTGAGATATGTACTGGCTCGTGCCATGGGTGACTCCTTCGTGGGTGACGACGCTCAGGCGCCCGCATCATCTTCTACCACTAGACGCCCGGTCCATCGAGAATTCATCGCCGCTTGGCCACGGCTCCTGCATGCAGAACCGGCTCATCTGCGCACGGTTAGCCATGCGGGCAGGCAGATCCTGAGCCGCGCCGAGTCGGCGATCTCGCGCTCCGCTGCGCGTGAGTCCCTCACGCACGGTGATCACTCCGCAGTGTTCGCGAGGCGCGCATCGCCGCCGATCGGCGCGGGCATCGTCTTTCGTCGACCAAGACGCCGGCCGTCCCCGATCTGGGCGTTCTGCGCGCCTTCAGCTGGGGCGAAAGGAAAGACAGACGCGCGTGGCTACAGGCGGGTGAACGCCAAGCCATGGCGGGCAGCCAGAGTGCGGGGTGAGGGCGTTGATGCTGGTGATCGCGCCCGTCTCGATCTGCTCGGCGACCAGCCGCCCGATCTCCGGTGCCGGCATCAGCCTGTGCCCGGAGAACCCGCAGGCGTTGATCCAGATCGGCGCCGCCCGGTCGGCGCCGAGGATGCCGTGCCGTCCGGGCTGTTCTCGTAGGTGCCTGCCCGGCAGCCGGGCCGGTCGGGCGGCAGGCTGGCCAGCCATCCGAACCGGGCGCTCGCGAGCTCGAGCACCGACTCCAGCCGCGGCCAGTCGGCGCTCGCGTCGTACCCGTCCGGCTGGTCCGGCCGCGCCGCCGAACAGCAGCCGCGGTCCCTCGCTGCGCACGTGCACCCGGAGCCGAGGTCGGTGGTCATCGGCAGCGGCTGCGCCAGCGCTCCGGGCGCTGCGGCATGGATGTACCGCCGGGAGTGCGCGACCGGCACGGCCAGCCCGGCCAGCCCGGCCAGTGCGGCCACCTCGCCGGCCCCGCCCCCCGCCGCGTTCACGACGTACCGCTCGGCAGGCCCGGCCGTCCGCGGTCACCGACCATGCGTCCCGTTCAGGAACGAGGGCGGTGGCCGGGTGCCGGAACAGCACCTGAGCGCCCGCTGCCCCGCGCCAGCGTCAGGTAAGCGCCGATGGCGAGTAACCGGTGGGCCGGTAGCCGACGTCGATACGTGGTCAGCGGGGAACGAGCGGAACGCGCGGATGCCGCGCCAGGACAGCTCGATGTTGAGCGGGGCCCGCCCACGGGGACCGGATCGAGGCGAACGACGGTCCCGTGCTCCCTTCGGCCGGGCCGCCGAACGTCTCGGCGATCAGGACCCGGACGCCCGCGATGGCGAGGTGATAAGCGCAGCTGGCGCTGACCACACCGGCGCCGACATCGATCGCGTCCGCGCTAGTGCTCGTGCTCATCGGGACTCCCGACCGTGCCGTCCGCCGCGCCACGACGCTAAGCGCGAGGGCGCGGCGAAGCTTCGGCACGGGCGCGGAAGAAACCGCGCGGTTTTCCGACAAATGTCGCAGACCGCCCCGGTTGGCTTACCCGGCGGCAAGGCCGGCGCTAGCTGGCCCCGTGCCGGGCGGGGCTGGAGCGGCGGCACAGCCTGCCGGCGCCGGAAATAAATCCGTGAGGGTTCTCATTATGAGGAGTAACAACGTGGCCTGCCTCATGATGAGGCGGGTCAGCGTCTGTGAATGTCAGAGGTGCAGCCATGATCACGCCTGAACAGGTAGGCGAGCGGTACATCGCGGTTCATCACCGGTTTTTCCGCGCCGTCAATGACGAGATGAGCGGATGCGGCCTGTCGATGGCCCGGACCAAGGTGCTGCTGCGGCTCCGCGAGCAGGGACCCACCCGGCAGAGCGTGCTGGCCGCCGATTTCGGGCTGTCCCCGCACTCCATCACCGACGTCGTCGACGCGCTGGAACGCCAGGGCCTGGCCGAGCGCCGGCCGGACGCCACCGACCGCCGGGCCAAGCTCGTCGCCATCACCGAGGCGGGCGAGGCCAGCCTGGACGTGGCGTCCGCCGCCCGCGAGCGGCTGCTGGGGCAGATCTTCGGCGCCCTGAGCCAGGAGGACCGGGCAACCCTGCTCCGCCTGCTCGACATCCTCGACGACGCGGCCCGGCCGCTGATCACCTCGCCGGCCGTGCCCGGCACACCGATGGTCCCGGCATGACCACCGGGCTCTGCACGACCCGCGCCACCCAGACCAGCCACGCTTCTCACCCGGGGGTATAGCTCTCCATGTCATCCGTGTCTTCTGCCGCAGGCGGCCACCGCCCCGCAGCCAGCGACCATCGCTGGCTCATCCTGGTGATCGTGGCCGTGGCCCAGCTCATGGTGGTGCTCGACGCCACCGTCGTGAACATCGCCCTGCCGTCGGCCCAGCACGCGCTGGGATTTCCCAACAGCGACCGCCAGTGGGTGGTGACCGCGTACGCCCTGGCGTTCGGCAGCCTGCTGCTGCTCGGCGGGCGGATCGGCGACATGTTCAGCCGCAAGCGGGTCTTCATCACCGGCCTGGCCGGGTTCGCTCTCGCCTCGGCACTCGGCGGCGCCGCCGCCTCGTTCGAGATGCTCGTGATCGCCCGGACGCTCCAGGGCGCGTTCGGCGCCATCCTCGCGCCCGCCGCCCTGGGCACCCTGGTCAGCACGTTCCGTGACCCGCGCGAGCGCGGCCGGGCGTTCGGCGTCTTCGGGTCCGTCGCCGTCGGCGGCGGCGCGGTGGGCCTGATCCTCGGCGGCGTCCTCACCCAGTATTTCTCCTGGCGCTGGTGCCTGTACGTGAACCTGATCTTCGCCGCGATCGCGATCACCGGCGCCCTGGCTTACATGCGGGGCAACCGGCCGGACACCCGGCCGCGGATGGACTGGGCGGGAACGGCGCTCGCCTCGTCCGGGCTGTTTTTCATCGTGTTCGGGTTCTCGCACGCCGAGACTGCTGGCTGGACCGCCGCCCTGACCATCGGCTCGCTGGCCGCCGGCGTGCTGCTGCTCGCGGCGTTCGCCTTCGCCGAGCGCCGGGTCAGCCACCCGCTGCTGCCGCTGCGGGTGATCCTGAACCGGGCCAGGGGCGGGTCCTACCTCGCGGTCGGGCTGACCGGGATCGCGATCTTCGGGGTGTTCCTGTTCCTCACCTACTACCTCCAGGTGGTCAAGGGCTACAGCCCGGTGACCAGCGGGCTGGCCTTCCTGCCGATGATCGCCTGCATCCTGGTCAGCTCGAACACCTCCAGCATCGTGCTGCTGCCCCGGCTCGGGCCGCGGGCGCTGATCGCTGTCGGCATGCTGATCGGCGGCGGCGGGATGGCCTACCTCACCCAGCTCACCGTGACCTCCAGCTACGCGGCCAGCGTCCTTCCGGCGCTGCTGGCCATGGGCCTCGGCTTCGGCATGATCTTCTCGCCGGCCATCAACACCGCCACCACCGGCGTGGCCCGGCAGGACTCGGGCGTGGCCTCGGCGCTGGTCAACACGATGCAGCAGGTCGGCGGGTCGATCGGGACCGCGGCGCTGAGCACGGTGGCGCTGACGGCGACGGCGACCTACCTGGCCGCGCACCACGCGGGATCGCTGGCGCCGGCCACCGCCGCGGTGCACGGCTACACCATGGCGTTCACGGTGTCGGCGGCGCTGCTCGGCCTCGGCGCGCTGCTGACGGCCCTGCTGGTGCCGTCCAAGAGCCGGCTGGAGGAACTCAGGAACGCGACGCCGCCGGTCGATGTCGCCCCGGCACCCAGCCCGGCCCTGGCGGACGCCATGAGCACCCAGTCCGCCGCCGTCCCAGCTGCGGTGAGCTGATACGCCGGGCGGCACAAGCGGGACGGTCTCCGGCACATCTCGGCGGCCGTCCGCCACCTCCGCACCGGGGAGCTGGCCCGCCACTACTGCTTCGTCCCCGAAGGCCGACGAAGCTGGAAGGAAAGTCGACCCGGTTCCTGCCGTTCAATCTGGGCCACAATCTGGGAAGAGGAATCCGCCGGACCCGGCCGGGCACAAGACCTCCTATCTGCCAACAGATGCCGCATCCCGCGCATCGCGGCAGGCAGTACGAGGCTGATACCGGGGCTGTGCTGGAACGGCCAGCCATGCGGCGAGGGCCACCTCCGCCAGAGCACCTGGGCCAAGGGCGAATTCTGCTAACGAGGGCGTCCGCGCAGCGCAGACGAGTTAACTGACGGGTCCAGAAAAATGCATATGGCCATAACTGGCAGATCTTGGCCTGTATGCGCTGACGCAGCCACTCTGTCCGACGAGCAAATAATCGGCGATCTCGCGCTCCGCTGCGCATGAGTCCCTCACGCACGGTGATCACGCCCCAGTGTTCGCGAGGCGCGCATCGCCGCCGTTCGGCGCGGCTGACGTCTTATCGGCGGTCATCGGTCGAGGCCTTTAGATCCAGCCATTCTGGGTCGACTAGCGCCGCCGCTCCCGGGCTCCAAGCAGGAGCCGACGGCCGTCCGCTTGCCGGTGCGCATGGGGTCGTCGATCCGCAGCCGGGCGGCGACGAAGGTGTCCCGGCTGGAGCGGGGGATTAGCCCCTGTTGCTATGGCCTCGGTGTGAGAACCGGTGTTCACGAGCATCAGGCCCGGAAGATAATGGGCAGTCGGTCAGGATCATCCAGAAGCATCCTGGCGCTTCGCGCCGCTGCTGGCGCCCAGGCCCGCGAGGTAGGTGGCGAGCAGCCGACGGCAGGTGGCGTCCCAGCCTGGGTCGGAATGCCACTGCTGGGCGAGTATCGCGCCGAGGGCGACGATGTCGCTCGGGGTCACACCCTGCCTGATGGTGCCGTCCGCACGGCCGCGGTCGATGATCTGCTGGATGATCTGGTGGACCTGCTGCTGGACGACACGGGTCGCGGGCACCGTCGGGGGCGGTCCGCCGTGCAGCGGCAGCACGAGCTCATGGCGCTGGCCGATGGCCGCCTCGATGAACAGCCGCAGCGCCTCGGTGGCGGTCGCGCCCGTGCGGTCGGCGACCTGAGCGTTGTCCAGCACCCGCTCGAACGAGACGTGGGTGAGGTAGCTGAGCAGTTCTTCCCTGGTGGCGAAGTGACGGTAGAGCGTGCCGATGCCGACTCCGGCGTCGGCCGCGATGGTGGCCATGGGCACGCGCGGGCCCTCGCGGTGCACCGCGGCGGTGGCGGCCCGGATGAGGGTCTGGTGGTTGCGGGCTGCGTCGCTGCGCGGTTCGCGCGAACTGCTCGTGCCGGCCATGTGCTCATTGAACCTTCATCGGTCACGGCGCAGGCATGGGCTAGACTCAAGCGGACGAAATGCTCCGGATCTTGAGGATGCGAGGGCAGAGGGTCGCGTCAGCGCCTGCCCGACCATGAGGAGTCACCATGCTGGATCAGCCGGAACCAATACCGCCCGACGACCTGTCCCGCACGCTCACCATCGCGCGGCCGGACGAGGACCAGAGCCTGCCTCACATCGGGCTCGTCGGCGACACCTACACGATCCTGGTGGCCGGCAAGGACACCGCCGGGAAGTACACGCTCATCGACATGCACGTCCCGCCGGGCGGCGGTCCGCCGCCGCACCGGCACGACTTCGAGGAGATGTTCAGCGTCCTGGACGGCCAGGTGCGGGTAACGTTCCGACGCGAGACCATCGTCGCCTCGGCTGGCCAGACCATCAACGTGCCGGCCAACGCGCCGCACTCATTCACCAACGCCTCGGACACGCCAGCGCGGCTGCTGTGCCTGTGCGCGCCTGCCGGGCAGGACGAGTTCTTCACCCTGGTCGGCCAGCCAGTCGCCATCCGGACCGAGCCGCCGCCGCCGCTCGACGCCGACGCGCAGGCGGCCTTCATCGCGAAGTCGATGAGCCTGGCCCCGCGGTTCAGGACCGTACTGCTGCCGCCCGGTGGCGAGGCGGCACCCAGCGGGTCCGCATGAGCCGCCGGGTGCAGTTCGACCGTTACGGCCGGCTGACGTCCTGCAAGTCGCTGACGTCCCCCGGCCGCAGGCTGGCGAGGGGCAGGTCCTCGTCCAAGTCGTGACCGCCGGTATCAACCCTGGCGAGCGGCATCAGCCCTGGCGAGATCGCCATCCGCAACGGCGCGCTGGACGCGATGTTCCCCGCTGCCTTCCCCTCCGGGCAGGGGCAGCGACTTCGTCGGCCGGGTGGTCGAGACCGGACAGGGAGTCACCGGCACCAGCGACGCCGCCAACCGAAACAGCGGCGTCATAGCGGAGTTCCGCGCCAGCCACGGTTGCGTCGGGGTTATTTTCGCCGGGGCACTGATGCTGCTGCTCGGCACCACCGGCGCCCGCACCGGAAGGCCTCGCGTCAACCCCGTGACGTACCTGTCGGGAACGGCCGCTGCCTCATCTTCGCGCCGAAGGCCAGGGCTGACGACAACCCGGCCTGGTACCACAACCTGCTGACCCGGCCCGATGCCCAGATCGAGATCGGCGACCGTAGGCGCGCTTGTCCTCGATATGAGGATGGCCAGCCAGGCTGCAGACCCGCGCGCTCGAGTAAGCCTAATCGACCGGATCATGCCCACGCAGAACTGGGCATTCTGCGCGCCATGAGCAGGCGGGCAGGCGATCGCTGGTCTACGTCCTGGGGTCCGTCAGACCCGGGCAGGAGGTCGGAGTGAACCTCACAAGCAGCCGATGACGGATAGCCCGGGGGCTGTTCCGCGGCGGGCGACTGGCGTGCACCATGGAGCGGACGCATCGCGAACTGCGCTTCGTTCGGCCGATCGAGGCTCTTTCATCTCCGTGAGCGCTGGCTGTGGCGGCTGACGACTCCACGCATGCGGAGATGAATGTCGAGTTCGGCACGGGGCCGGCGCACGGCGACCTCGTGGTCGGATGGCTCCACGGCGCTCCTCCCGGGGTCCGCTGCGAGGACCCACCGCTGCAGGTCCACCGTTTCGACGAGCAACACGGTCGTGCTCCGCCAGAGCAGGGAGCGGTCGACAAGCGCCGGGCTCTTTCCCCCAGGCACTCGGGCTGACGTCCTGCCCCTAGCCTCGGCCTTTCGCCTGGGTAATGGCTGAGTCGCGTCGTTCAAGCAAAAAGTGCCTTTGAGCTGGGAGGATAGGGCTTGTCGAAGGTCCGGTCCGTACTCAGCCGAAGGCACTTTTCACATGCAGAATACAGCGCGCCGGCCGAAGATCATGGTGTCTGCTGACGGTCGCGGGATCGTGTCCCATGCGGGCGGGCTGCTGCTGATCGAGACGGCCCGGATCACCGGATTGCAGGCGGGGCTGTCGGGCGGGCTGGGGCGCTGGCGGCCGTCACGCGCCCTGCATGACCCGGGCAAGATGGTGCTGGACCTGGCTGTCGCGATGGCGCTAGGCGGAGACTGTCTCGCCGATGCCGGGGTGCTGCGGGCCGAGCCGGAGCTGTTCGGCCCGGTGGCCTCCGACCCGGTGATCTCCCGGCTGGTCACCAGGCTGGCCTCCACCGGCCCCGCGGCGCTGAAGGCGATCCGGGCGGCGCGGGCCGCGGCGCGGCTGCGGGCCTGGGAGCTGGCCGGGACCGCCGCTCCGGGCGCGGACGGCTGGCTGATCCCGGTGGACATCGACGCCACGATCGTGACCGCGCACTCGGATAAGCAGCAGGCCGCGCCGACGTGGAAGAAGACGTACGGGTTCCACCCGCTCACGGTGTTCGCTGATCACGGGCCGGGCGGGACCGGGGAGCCGCTGGCCGTCATGCTGCGCCCCGGGAACGCCGGGTCCAATACGGCCGCCGATCACATCGAGGCCACCAGGGCCGCGCTGGCCCAGCTGCCGGCTCACCTGCGGCGGCAGGTCCTGATCCGCGCTGACTCCGGCGGCGGCACGCATGACTTCCTGGCCTGGCTCACCCGGCCGGGGCGGCGGCTGGCCTACTCGGTCGGCTTCACCATGACCGACCAGGTGCAGGAGGCCATCGGCAAGGTCCCGGCCCGGGTATGGACCCCGGCCTATGACGGAGACGGGCAGGTCCGCGATGGCGCGCAGGTCGCCGAGCTCACCGGCCTGCTGGACCTGACCGGCTGGCCGAAGGGCATGCGCGTCATAGCCCGCAGGGAACGCCCGCACCCGGGCGCGCAGCTGCGGTTCACCGACATCGGCGGCCACCGCTTCACCTGCTTCGCCACCTCAACCCGGACCGGGCAGCTCGCTGACCTGGAACTGCGCCACCGCCGCCGGGCCCGGTGCGAGGACCGGATCCGCTGCGCCAAGGACACCGGGCTGCGGAACCTGCCGCTGCACGGATACGACCAGAACCAGATCTGGTGCGAGATCGTCGCGCTGGCCTGCGACCTGCTCGCCTGGACTCAGATGCTCGCCCTCACCGGCCCGGCCCGCCGCTGGGAACCCAAGCGGCTGCGGCTCCGCCTGTTTTCTGCCGCCGGGCGGATCGTCCGCGGCAGCCGGCGACTCAGGCTGCGCCTGGCAGCCCGATGGCCATGGACCGTCGACATCACCGCCGCCATCACCCGGCTGCGCGGCCTCGCACCCGGCTGACCAGCTCCGGCCGCCCCTACCAGAAGAAGGAGGAAACACAGGGCCAGTGGAACCCCGCCCACCCGGCGCGACAGCCGGGCCGCCAGCCATGACCGGCCGCTGAAAAACAGCCAGCCCGCCACGGCCCAGGCCATCAACCCAAGATCACGAAACATCGAGGCTAACTCCACACCCAACGGGTCAAACGGGCAGTGGCCTCATGTTCGACCCTCCCGGCTGCATCCGGTCGACGCCAATCCCTGATGCGGCACGGTGCACAACCTACGGGAGCACAGCGCGAGCGCTTTCCACGTCGTCTGTGGCAATCACGATCTTTCCGCCCGTGAACGTGGTGTAGGCAAGATCGACGTTGACGTTCGCCTCGGCGAGCTGGCGGGTCAGCTCGCCGAGGGCTGCGGGCCGGTCCTCGACGGCGACCACAATGACCTCGCGCTGGTCGGCGATCCCTATTCCGGCGCGCTCAAGCGCCGCCCGGCATCCAGCCACGGCCTCCTCGTCGAGAAGCACATGCACGACACCCCTGCCCTCGCCAGTGAAGGCCGCAAGGCCATGGATCGTAACACCCGCTTCGCCGGTAACCTCCCCCAGCCGGGCCAGCTCGCCCGGCCGGTGCTCGAGAATCACTGTCAGGTCCGTCGGCATCGTATATCTCGATCTTTCCACCGCGTCCGGCACTAGGCAATCCGGTCATCACCGGCCGGCTCAGCGCTACGATCGCAGGACGCTGCCGGTGCGCTCACTACAGTACGACGTGCTTCTGCGCGATGAGGTGCGCCGTAACCACGTGCTCGAATGTCGCCGGAGTGACGCGCCGAAGTCGCCGTGGCCGACGCGGCCGTCGGTAAGTTCAGCTTGCCACGGTCCGCCAGCCGGCTTCACGCTCCGTGACGAGCGCGCTGCCAAAATTCTGCGCTCGTACCCGCCGCTATGCGCGGCCTCGCGATCAAGCCCGGGCAGACCTGGAACCGGTTCAGACCGGGACGATCTGGTCCTGGGTAAGAGCGGCCGTCACAGCGTGGCTGGGTGGCGGGAAGTGACGTGCCGCCCAAGGCACCGGCGGCGAGGTCGGCGTCTTGGCCGGTGGTGAAGACGTGAAAGGAGAGGCGGAGGCGGCCGGCGCGGGCCGATCCGGTGATCCGCGCGGCGGTCATGGCATCGGCGCCGTTGGTGGCTAGTGACACGATGGCGGAGTCTCCTGGCTCCAGGCCTATTCCGGCGCGAAACCGGTTCGCCAGGCCAGGGCGTGCCGGTGCAGGGACTGGGTGTCCACCTGGGCGAGTTGCCGCATGGCCGGGCGGCGGCAACCCAGGCGTGCCACGCGGGGGGAGAGGTCGAAGCGGCGGGCGTCGCCGGCCAGGCGCAGCAGGCCGCCGTAGAGGCTGGATCACGGGCATCGCCGGCATACCAGCCCGCGTAATGCGGTGTCAGGTCGCCGATCAGCGTGGGGTTGACGGTGAAGTAGGCGGTGCCTCTGGGGGGAGAGCAGCCATTTGTGTCCGCCGCAGGCCGTGTAGGCGAAGCGGCTCGCGTTGACCGGCAGCCACCCGACGGCCTGGGTGGTGTCCAGCAGCACCCTGGCCCCGGTGGCGCGGCTGGCGGCGTGCAGGGCATCCAGATCGGCGACCCCGTCCGCGGACTGCACCGCGGAGACCGCGACCAGCGTGGTGCGGGAGGTCACGCATTTCTGCTATGTGATCCAGCGGCACCTCCCGGACGCGGATCCCCCGGCCCGACTGGGCGTAGAAGGGGGACCAGGATGCTGGTGAAGTCACCGGTGGCGGTCAGCACCTCGCTGCCGTCGGGCAAGCTGGCCGCGATGAGCCCGGCGAACACCGACACCTCGCTCCCCACTGCTACCACGGATGGATCCACGCCGGCCAGGTGGGCGTATGAGGACCGGGCCACGGCGAGCGGCAGGTCATAGGCGACGGCGTCGGCGGTGCCGGGCCGCCATTGCGCGAGCGCCTGCTGAAGCGCCCCTCCAGCTGCGCCGTGGCGGCAGGCCGAAGGTGGCGGTGTCCAGGTAGGTCACGTCGGCGTCGAACTCGGCCCGCGCAGCTGCCAGGGTGACGGGGCTTGCGTCCTGTGCGTTGGCATCGATCGTCATTCTCTTCTCCTTCTATCTCGCGGCGGCAGTGAGCGGGGCGGTGGCTGGCCGCGGTGCTCGTTGGGCTCTGCGCAGCGCGGACACAGAAGTGATGTGCAGGGCGAACAGCAGCGGCACGGCGGCTGTCGGGATCAGCGCGAGCGGGAGCTCGCTGATCGGCGCCCCGGTCGGGGTGACGTTGAGCAGCTGGAATCCGGTGAGGGCTCCGAGGGTCAGGGCCACGACCAGATCGGTCATGCCGAACGCGTTGAACCACAGGGCGGCGCGGCGGCCCCCGCCCTGCGCGACCCTGCGCGCGACCAGCGGCGCGGCGATGCCGGCGGCGATGTCGCCCAGGCCCGCGGGCAGGGCGAACAGCGCGGGCAGATGGCCGAGGGCCATGGTGGCCAGGAAGGCCGTCCCCTCGGCCGTCCGGAACGAATGCGGGAGCTCCCGGCGGTTCACCATGCCCGGCGCCGCCAGGGCGCGCGCTACTACCGGGATCCGGCGCAGCGCCAGCAGCGTGCCAAAGAAGCCGGCCACCGCGACCGGCATCCACGGCACCCCGTGGCCGAGCCGCGCGTGGTACCAGCCGTGACCCGCGATTACGGTGCTGGCGGTGAGCCAGCCGCCGAGCACGACGGCCGCGCCGCCGGCGAGCAGCGCCGCACGCGTCCGGCCCAGGCCGGCGCGCACCGCGCCGCCGTACAGCACGACGCAGGTCGCGGCCGGGATCGCGATAATTCCGGCGATGGTGATCGCCCACAGATAGCCAGGCGGGTCGTACATGACATCCTCCTCCAGTCGAATCTAGTATCTACAAGATAGTAGGTTGTATATAGTATCTGTCAACTAGTATCATGAAGGAGTGACAAGGAACGTCCGTACCTACGACCACTTCTGCCTGACCGCGCGCGCCCTGGAGCGCGTCGGCGACCGCTGGAGCCTGCTGGTGATCCGCGACCTGCTCACCGGGGCCAAAAGATTCACCGACCTGATGGACCGCCTCGGCGGGATCACCCCCAAGACCCTCAGCCAGCGCCTGCGCGAGCTTGAGGACGCCGGGATCGTGGCCGCCGACCGCAAGCCGGGCCGCCGGGAGGTCTGGTATCGCCTGACCCCGGCCGGAGCCGACCTCGGGCCCGTCATCGACGCGCTCGGCCGGTGGGGGCTACAGCATGCCTGGCGCCGGCCCCGGGCCGGCGAGCCACTGCACGCCGAGCACCTGCTCCGCTCCGTTACCCAGGCCATCGACCTCGCCGCCGGCGACCACGAACCAGCCCGCTGGCACTTCCGGCTCGACGGTGCGGACTACCTGGCCGAAAACGACGGCCGCCAGTGGTCCCTCACCGCGGGGGCCCCGCCCGCACGAGCCGACGTCACGATCACCGCGACCACCCAAGCCCTGACCGCCCTCATCTTCGCCCGGTCAGACACCGGCATCGACATCACCGGCGAAACCGGGCCAGTCCAACGATTCCGGCAACTGATCAGCACCATGGCCACCGTCGCAGAGCCCGTCTAAACCGGAGCCGTGGGGCCGGCGATCATGTACGGCACACTTTCAGAACCGCTGGTTCTGTGGGCAAGAGACCTTGCGGAAGAACGCCAGTCCCAATCGCACCGATTCGGCGATCCGGCTGCCGAGCCACAAGATGCTCGCCTTACGTCCCGTGATCGGCCGTTGGCGGGGACGGTGCGCGCGGCACCGCCGTTAGGTGCGACGTCATCCGCATATGGCTCGGTCGCATGGCGATGCAGATTGGGTGGTTCTGTCGTGCTGGCGAGCCTGTGTGACGCACAGCTGTCTTCGAACGCGCCCGTGACCATGCCGGCGGAGGTTCAGCACCGTCGTGCTGCCGCGGTTACCGCATCATGCTCGTGGCAATCGGCGCCTGGCGCGGCGGCCTCCAGGCCGGCGCGGGCCGTCCCCGGGTCCCGGCCCCGCCGCCGGCTGCGCTGCCCCGCCTTCCCCGTTCGCTGCGCCCGTTTGCCCGCTGGTGACTGCTTTTGCCGCGTGGAAGGCCTCGAGTGCCTCGCCGGGGGTGTCGTAATAAGCGCCGGGACCGAGGACGGCGCTGATGCCGTAGCGGTCGAGCTGCTCGCGTACCTGGCCGTGGACGGTGCTGAGGGCGGGGCGGATGTGCCGTGTGCGGAGGTGCTCGATGACGCGGGCGAGGACCGCTGCGGCGGTGTAGTCGACGTCGCCGATGGCCGCACCGTCGAGGATCATCCACCGCAGCGGGCCGCCGCCTCCCTGCGCGGCCAGGGCCGTGACGTCGTCGATGAGGCGGGAGGCGTTGGCGTAATAGAGGCTGGTGCCGAACCGGTAGATCACCAGTCCTTCCTCGGTCCGCACGCCGGGCAGCACCGGGGCAGGCTGCCAGTGCCCGGCCGGTGACTTTACCAGCACGCTGTTGAGGGGGTGGTAGGTATGCCGCACGTGGTCGATGACCGAGGCGACGACCGCGAGCACGATGCCTTCCTCGACCCCGAGGATCACGACCGCGGCGGTCGTGAGCAGGGCAATGGCGAACTCGGGGCGCCGGCAGGCGAGGACTCGCCGCATCCCGGCGACGTCGATGAGCCCGATGGCGATGACGAAGACGATCGCCGCCAGGGCCGCGATGGGCAGGTAGCCGAGCGGCCCGGTGAGCAGGAGCAGGACAATGAGCACCACCGCGCTGGTCGTGAGCTGGGCCAGCTGGCTGCGCCCGCCCGCGCTGTCGGTCACCTGTGTCTGCGTCGGGCTGCCGTTGACGACGAAGGTGCCGGACAACGCGGCGGCCACGTTGGCCGCGCCCAGGCCGACCAGGTCGATGTCCTGGCTGAACGGCTCCTCGTACTTGCTGGCGTAGGCGCGTGAGGTGGCCGCGCTCTGGGCGAGGATTACCACGAACATCGATGCTGCGGTGCCGATCAGCGTCGCGGCGTCGTGCCAGCCGAGCGCGGGCACCCCCAGGCGCGGCAGTCCCCGCGGGACGAGCCCGAGCACGGCCACGCCGCGCCCGGCCAGGCCCGCCCCCCGGCTCACGCTGATCGCGGCGACCACCGCGATCAGCAGGCCCGGGATCCTGCGGGTGGTCCAGCGGCCGGCCACCCGGGCGGCCAGCACGATCACGATGACCCCGGCCGACACCACCACATCTGCTCCGTGCGCGCGCGGGAGCGCGCGCGCAACGTCCAGGAGCCTGATCACGGTGCTGCTGCCCGTGACCGGCACCCCCAGCATGTCGGGCAGCTGCCTGCCAGCCACCTGGATGCCGACCCCGGCGAGGAATCCGAGCAGGACGGTACGGGACAGGAAATTCGCCAGGAACCCGAGCCGGGCCAGCCGGGCCAGCAGCAGCAGCCCGCCGGCGAGCAGGGCCGCCAGCCCGGCCAGCCGAACGTACTGCGGCGAGCCGGGCACCGCCAGCCCGGCGAGGGCCGCGCCAAGTATGGCCGCGGTGGCGGAGTCAGCGCCGACCACCAGGTGCCGCGATGAGCCGAGGACGGCGAATACCGCCATCGGGAGCAGCAGCGTGTACAGGCCGGTTACCACCGGCATCCCCGCGATCTTCGCATACCCCAGAGCCACCGGGACGCTCACCGCGGCCAGTGTGACACCGGCCAGCACGTCCGCCGCGACCTGAGACCGGCGCACGGGCAACAGCCCGCCCAGCACACGAGGCGCCTGCAGCCATCCCCGCAGCAAGCGCCCGCGCGATCCCGGCACCGCATCGCTCCCGCCCGTTGGCCCGCAGTTTCCGATTCGTTCATCATCCCCTCCACCGGGCGTTTCATCACATCACCGCAGCCTCGAATCCCTGAGACCTCACCGCCTCGACAGGCGGCCTCAGCCGCGCTGATGCCAGCCGCGCCCTGACCGGCACCAACCGGGCCAGCAGCTATATCGACGGTCACCGAAACTGGCTCTGGCCGGGCCGTTACCAGCCGCCGGCTCGCGCTGGGAGTATGCTCCAGCACCGCCCGCGCGCAGACTTAGACCAACTTTCTCCCACGAGGAGAGCTGGCACCCGGCGCAGTCAGCGAGGTGTGCTGGGCCCACGAGCTAAGGAGCGATCGTGACAAGCAAGCCGGATAAGTCGCGCAAGACCCCAGCTGGCAAGCCCGCTAGGACCGGCAAGCCGGGTAAGCCGAACAAGCGCGACGAGCATCGCGGAAACGGCCGGCTGGACGATGCGCTCCCCGACGGGCGCACCCACTCCGCCGAGGACGCCCCCACTGCGACGGCGAAGGTCCCGGGCAAGGTTTACGACAAGGAGCTGGCCCGCCTCGAGGTCGAGATGGTCAAACTGCAGGAGTGGGTACGGGCGCGCAAGCTCAAGGTGGTGGTGCTGTTCGAGGGTCGCGATGCAGCGGGCAAGGGCGGGGCGATCCAGCGCATCACTGAGAGCCTGAACCCCCGGTTCGCCCGGGTGGTGGCGCTGGGGACGCCGACGGAACGAGAGAAGACTCAATGGTACTTCCAGCGCTATGTCGCCCATCTGCCCGCGGCCGGCGAGATGGTCTTGTTCGACCGCAGCTGGTACAACCGCGCAGGCGTCGAGCACGTGATGGGCTTTTGCACCGACGAGCAGTACCAGGACTTCCTGCGAACCGCGCCGGAATTCGAGCGGATGCTGGTCCGCTCCGGCATTACCGTCATCAAATACTGGTTCTCGGTCAGCGACACCGAACAGGAACGCCGGTTCGCTAGCCGGCTGGCCGACCCCACCAAGCGGTGGAAGCTCAGCCCGATGGACCTTGAGTCCCGCGCGAGGTGGGAGGACTACTCGAAGGCCAAGGACGCCATGTTCGCCGCAACCGACATCCCCGAGGCTCCCTGGTGGGTGGTCGAAGCCGAGGTAAAGAAACGGGCCCGGCTAAACGTCATCCACCACCTGCTCAGCCAATTCCCCTATGAGGACCTCACCCCACCCGCAGAGGAACTCCCGCCGCGGCCGCCGGTCTCGCGCGGCTACGTTCGGCCGCCGAAGAGCAGCCAGCACATCATCCCGGACGTTGTCCCCTGATCCGAGCCCCGGGCGGCGAGAAGGATCTTATCCGCACGCCGGGCTGCCGGCGCCATGGCCGCGCCCTGGGACTACGGCGCGGGCCGATGCAGCGCGGCCGGTTGAAGGGCCACGCACCCGTAATCCACTGCGGCACCAGGGCCGGCAGCGACATTCTCGGCGCGGGCGGGCGATCACCTGACGCCGGAGGAACGTGGTCTGGCCGGGGCCGGGCAGCACTACTTGCTGTGGGTGCTCTGGTGTTGCCGTAGCGTCCGAGAGGCCCGGCGGGCTGGCTCCCGAACCGCCTGCCGGCTGCTTGCGGTCTGGCTTCAGATCGAGGTGCCGGTCCGTCGGGTCTTGCCGTGGCGTGGCTCAAAAGAGGCGCGACGCCAGCAGATCTGAAATCAGGCATGCCCGCCACGGTCCTTCCCCGAAGCTGATGGAGGAGCGGTTGATGGCGGCAGTGATGATCGGTGTCGGCCCGCACAAGGGCTCGCACACGGCGGTGGCGATCGACCAGAAGGAGGAGCCGCTGGGCCAGGTGCGGGTCCGCGCATCGGGCTGCCAGGCCGGGCGGCTGGTGGCGCGGGCCGGGGAGTGGCCGGAGCGGACCTGGGCGGTAGAGGGTGCCCGCGGGCTCGGCTCCGTGCTGGCCCGGCAGCTGGTCGCCGGCGGCGAGCGGGTGCTGGACGTGCAGCCCAGGCTGGGCGCGCGGGTGCGGCTGCTGGCAGCCGGGGATACGAACAAGAACGACCCCAGCGATGCCCGGTCGGCCGCCGTCGCGGCGCTGCGCTCAACGGCCCGGCGGGAGGTGAGGCCCGACGACCACGCGGCCGTGCTCAAGGTGTGGTCCAAGCGCCACCGCGATCTGGGCAGTGCCCGGACCCAGGTCGCCTGCCGGCTGCATGCCGTACTTTGCGAGCTGATCCCAGGTGGCATCTCCAAGGACATCACCGCAGCTCACGCTACTGATGTCCTGGAGTCCACCGGCCCGGCCGGTGCGGTCGGGGTGGCCCGCTGCGAGCTCGCCGCCGTGTTCCCTTGAGGACCTGCGCCGCATTGATACCCAGATGCGCGACACCAAGAAGAAGCTGACGGCGGCGGTCCAGGCGTCCGGCACCACAGTCACGCAGATCTTCGGTGCCGGACCGGTCATCGCCGGCACCGTAATCGGCTACGCCGCCGATGTCTCGCGCTTCGCCAGCCGCGACCACTTCGCTGCCTGCAACGGGACGGCGCCGATCGAGGTGTCCTCGGGGAGCCCGAAGATCTACCGGCTGCCGCGGCGCGGTAACCGGCGCCTCAACCACGCCGTCCACATGGCCGCGATCACCCAGATCCGTTACCGGCACAGCGAAGGCCGGGCCTGCTACGACCGCAAGCTGGCCGAGGGAATGACGCACAAGGAAGCACTTCGGTGCCTGAAGCGCCGCATCAGCAACGCGATCTTCGCCGCCCTCCAGGCCGACGCCCGGCGAGCCGCCGCAGCGGCCAGAACCGCGGGCCCGGGAGGGCAACCGGGGAACGACTCCATCGCCAGCGCGGCCGGCTACACCCCGAGCACCGGCTCTTCGGCCAAGCCACTCCCGGACCCCAATCCACACTACGACCCCGGCACCAGCCCGAAACCAAGCAGACCATCACGCGCCCCGCAAAACGAGTTAGCGCAACCTCTTGACGCAAAGAGGCTTCGATATGGGCGAGGCCAGAGGGTCCATCGGGTGCGGCTGGGGGGCCGAAACGGTTGTCCTTCCTGCTTGCAAGAGTTAGCAGAACGGATGGTCAGCGGGCGTACGTTTGCTCTGAGTTGCCATCGGTGCAGCGGGCGCGTCGGTCCGACCGGCGCTCGCCGGGCGTGCCGTCGCCTGGACGGGCTCAGCGACCGGGGAGGCGTCTCAATCGGGGATCGTCTAGCGGTTCTCCGCCACGAACTGGCTGGCGGTGAAGGACGCGCCAGCCGGATCGGCAAGGACGGCGAATCGCACCCACGGCGCATTTTGCGGCTCGGCGAGGACCGAGCCTCCGAGCTCGCGCGCTCGCGCAGCGATCGCGTCCACGTCGTCGACGGCGAAGGTCACGCTCCAGCGCGCTGGGCCACCCTCGCGGGGCAAGATCGTCGCCACGACGTTCTCGAAGCCTTCGGGTGCGCCCATCTGCTTCATCCCCGCGCGCAGGCCGGGGTTGAGCTCCTCGAGATGGTCGCCGTAGCCCGGCAGAGCCCACATCGGCGAGCCGGCGTTGATTGTCGTCCAGCCGAACACGGCGCCGTAGAAGGCCCGTGCGGCCTCGACATCGTCGGTGTGCAGGTTGTTGAAGTTCACCGCGCCATGCTCGTTGACCGCCGCCGAGCCGCGGTGCGATCCGGGCTGCCACACGCAAAAGACCGCGCCCTCGGGATCGGCGAACACGCCCATCCGCCCCGCGCCAGACACGTCGAAGGGCTCGGAGAGCACCCGCCCGCCCGCCTCGCGCACCCGGGCTGCGGCGTCGTCAGCGGACTCGACGCGGATGTAGGTGTTCCACACCGCCTGCGGCGGTGCGCCGGGAGGCGGCGAGGAGATCGCGGCCACGTCCCGGCCGCCGATGCGGGCCATGTAGTAGTGAGCTCCCGCGTCGGCGGGCATCGCGTCCTCGGTCTGCCACCCGAACAGCCCGGAGTAGAACCGGGCCGCGCTGCGGGGTCGGGCTGGCTGGTGTCAACCCAGCACGGCACCCCGGCCGGGTAATCCTCGCGCGTGCTCATGGCGGCAGCCTACAGCGGCTCTCATCGGGGATCTCGGCAGCGAGCCGCTCGCGCCGGACCGCGCGGATGTCATCGTGGCACCGGACAGCATCACTCACCTCCGGTCCCCGATCAAGCGATGACGTCCACGAGCCACGCCTGCCGACGCTAAAGGTCAGCGCGCGTCGCGCAAGCGGATCGCCGACGGACCACAACCGATGAGATCGGGGCGGTGGTCCCGTCTAACCGAGCGACGACTGACCTTGACCCGCCTTCGGGGACACCGTGTCCACGGAAGCGGGCCAAGATCAGACCCGACCCCAACCAAGAAGGGACCGCGATCGTGAGGCCTACTGATGACATGACGAAGACAACCGACGAGGTCATCGACCGCTTCAACCGGGCGTTCCAGTAGCGGGACGCCACCCTTCTCGAGGACATCATTGCCCCCGACTGCGTCATGGAGAGCGTCCAGCCGACCCCCGACGGCACCCGCTACGAGGGCTACGACGCGTCGTTCAGCTCGTGGGAGGCTCTCATCGACGACACGACCAGCCACTTCGAGGTGGAGGACGTCCACACCGGCGACGAGTGGGCGCTCGTCCGCTGGCGCTACGTCTGGGGCCCCGGCCCCGACGACTCGGTCCGTGGCGTCAACGTCATGCGGGTCGTCGACGGCAAGATCGTCGAGGCCGCCGGCGACTCAAGACCGCGCCGGTAGTCGCCGCCCTGGAGAGCTGACCGATGCCCACCGTCAACGCCAATGGAGTCGCCATCGGCGTCGAGTCGTTCGGTGACGACGACGCGCCACTCGTCCTGCTCGCGGGCGGGACGACGATGCTCTCCTGGCCGGACGCGCTCTGCGAGCGCCTCGCCGCTCATGGGCGTCGCGTGGTGCGCTACGATCTGCGCGATAGCGGCGAGTCGACGACGACGAACCCGAACGCGCCCGCCTACACCCTGCGCGACCTCGCCGCGGACGCGGCGGCCCTTGCCGATGCGCTCGGCGGCCCGCCCGCGCACCTCGCAGGGATCGGCGTCGGCGGGATGGTCGCCCAGGTGGCCGCGCTCGACCATCCGGGCGCGTTCTCGGCGCTCACCCTGGCCGGCACCCGCCCAGTGGCGCCCGGCAAGCCTGACGCTGACCTCCCTGACCATGACGAGGCGACGATGAAGCGCCTGTTCGCGCTTCCGATACCCGACTGGACCGACCGCGAGGCGGTCGCGGAATTCGCCGCAGCTCGTGCCGAGATTCGCGGCGACAACCCCGTCGCCGCGCGCGCGATCGGCGCGCGCATCTGGGACCGCACGCCGAGCACCGCACCTCCGGTCCAGATGGCCAACCAGTTGGGCTTGGTGTTCTCAAAGCTCGAGTGCAGGCCCCGCTGGCGCGAGCGCCTATCCGAGATCGCGGTCCCGACGCTCGTCGTCCACGGCCGGCGCGACCCGTTCTTCCCCGTCGGCAACGGCGAGGCGATCGCGCGCGAGATCCCCGGGGCGCGGCTGCTCGTCCTCGAGGAGGCCGCCACTGCGATCCCCGATGCAGCTGCCGGCGAGGTCGCCGAGGCGATGCGCGCGCTCGGGTAGAGGACGGCGCGTGCTGCGTGGGTGTGGCGCCTGCGCAGCGGTCGGCGTCGAAGGCTCAACAGTTCCGCGGGCGCCGATCGCAGGCGCGCTCGCGCGGCCGTGTCGGATACCAACCTCCAATGGACGCCTGGCGAAGCGGAGCCCGCCGGGACCGCCTCGCCGCGCTGGGCCAGGTCAACATGTCGGTTTCCGAAGTCGCATGCACGTTTGTCCGAAGCCCTCTGCCCGCACCCGGGAATTGCTGATCTGGTGACCTGCTCGGTGTACAGGCGACCGTGGGCTGTGCTCAGAGTCTCGCTCAGCTGGCCGCAGTAATCGACGGCCGCGTTCTGGGGGAGGTGGACGCGCTCCGTTACCGACGGTGACAGTTCCGGGGTAGTGCGACAAGCGATATCGGCAGGGAGAGTGTGGGTAGTGCTTCCGGCCCTGCTTCCCCGGCTTTTGCCGGGTGGGGCGTAGCGTCGGAGGCCTGGGTCCCGGCCTGACCTCCGAATCGGCTGACGCCGCTCGGGCTGTCCTGCGAGACGATCTGTCGGCCGGGCCCCAGGTTTATGGCACCCACCGGCGCTGCCGGTCTGATCTGCCTGGCCTGGGAAGAGGCCAGGGTTCACGGGTCGGGCGGCCAGCGGGTGCGTGCCATCCCTCAACCAGAGAAAAGAGATGGCATGACCATCGTAGAGACCCGCGCCATCACCGGCGGTGTGGACACTCATGCAGACGTGCACGTCGCCGCCGCCCTTGATCCGGTCGGCGGCTTACTCGGCGTCCGGGAGTTCCCGGTCACCCCGGCTGGCTATGCCCGCCTGCTGGGCTGGCTCGGCGGGTTCGGGACCGTCTGCCTGGTCGGCATCGAGGGCACCGGCAGCTACGGCGCCGGCCTGGCCCGCCACCTGGCCGCGGCCGGGGTGCGGGTCGTCGAGGTGGACCGCTCGGACCGCCAGGACCGGCGCCGGCAGGGCAAGTCAGACCCGCTGGATGCCGTCAGCGCCGCCCGGGCCGCCCAGTCCGGCCGGGCCCGGGGCGCGCCCAAGGGACGGGACGGCACCGTCGAGGCGATCCGGGCGCTGATGGTCGCCCAGCGCAGCGCCCGCGCCGACCGGATCCAGGCCATCAACCAGGCCAGGTCCCTGATCGTGACCGGCCCCGATGACCTGCGGGCCCGCTTCACCGGGCACACCGTCGCTGGCCTGGTGGCCGAGCTAGCGTCGCTGCGTCCCCGGCCCGGCAGCACCGTCGGCTACGCCACCCGGATCGCGCTGCGCGAGCTGGGCCGGCGCGCTCAGTTCCTCGACACCCAGCTCGGCCGCCTCGACGAGCTCATCGTCCCGCTCGTGACCGCGCAAGCCCCCGGCCTGCTCGCCCTCTACGGGGTCGGCCCGCACACCGCGGCGCTGCTGCTCATCGCCGCCGGGGACCACCCCGAGCGGCTGCGCAGCGAGGCCGCCTGGGCGCACATGTGCGCCGCCGCCCCGATCCCGGCATCCTCGGGCAAGACCGTCCGCCACCGGCTCAACCCCGGCGGCAACCGCCAGGCCAACCACGCCCTGTGGCGGATCGTCTTCACCCGCATGGGCTCACACCCGCCACCCGCGCCTACGTCGAACGGCGCACCGAAGAAGGAAAATCCAAGAAGGAAATCATCCGCTGCCTGAAGCGTTACGTCGCCCGCGAGGTCTACCCCTGCCTCCGCCCGCCGGCGGCTGACGCCCACTGCCCCGGGGACGGCCTGACCCGATAATCGGCTGCCGCATCCATGCTGGCCTGCGAACGATCCGCCGGCCGTCCCCGGACCCCTTTCCCGACCTGCTGCGCGTGACCTCATAAGAGCTTGCCCTCCCACCGGAGCGGCCCCTCCCTGTCTTGTCCGCAACCAGCCGGAAACGCATCTCTGAAGACCCTGCAAGAAAGCCACCGAAATGCCATCCGAACCCTCTTGACAAGCCATAGGAGCATC
>CAVSUR010000003.1:0-14752 GCA_963731285.1 uncultured Actinomycetota bacterium
CTGCCGTCCGGTGACTTGCTGGTAGTGGCGCATGACCGCGGTCAGCAGCTCCAGGCCGGGACCCATCCCGGGACCGGGATAGGAGCGCAGCTCGTACTCGGGCTCGGCAGCTCCGACGGTCGCGAAGTCCACCACCAGCCGGAGCTCGTCGTGGTTCCACACCTGGTTGTCGCCATGCAAGTCGCCGTGCACGAGCACGGCCGGGCCAGGCGAGGCGAGCACGGCGTCGGCCCAGTCGCACCAGCGCAGGACGGTCCGGCGCTGATCCGGCCGGACCCACGTCCCGAACCGCTCGCGCAAGGTCGCGGTCGTGGCGGGCGGCAGCATCGCGCCGGTGAGCGGGCCAACGGCGGCCTCGACGCGCCGGCGGGTAGCCGGGTGGTGCATGGCGGCAAGGAACCGCACGAGCCGCCTGGCCGCGCGGTCTGGGTCGATCGAGCCGACTACCTCGAACAGGGATGCCCCCGGCACCCGCCTGGTGATCAGGAGCAGCGGGTCGGTGCTGGCAGCGACGACCTCGGGCAGGAACGGGACCGCGGGTTCGCGGGCGAGCGCGGCCAGGACGCCGATCTCATGCGCCAGCTGGAGCGCGGCAGGACGCGACCACGCGAATTTCACGAAGCACCGCTCACCTACGGGCACGCTGCCCGAGTGCCACTGCGGGTCCTGTTTGCCGGCCGGGCCGGGAACGGTGACTGGATACCCGCTCAGCTCAGGCGCCACGACCCGCAGAGCCTCGCCGAGCGCCTTGGCGGAGCACTCCGCCAGCCACGTCGTCCCCGGGGCCCCGGCCACGCCCTGACAGTAGAGCACCCGCCGGCGAGTGCCAAGCGACTTTGCGCGCAGCCCGGCATGGATACTCCATTTGCTTACGGGCGGGCGCGTGCGAGGCCGGTAGTGCTCGCCTGCCTCACCTGTCCGGTTGCCTCCCGCGAACACCGATCACGGTCCGGCTGTCCCGGCGCGGTCCGAGTTCGCGCTATTCAGGGTGCCTGCTGATGCGCACCAGGCAACGAGACTCAGCCCGTTGGACAAGACATGCGGGCGAGGTGGATCGCTCTAACGTGATCAAAGGCGACGGCTGCGCCGCGCTCGTCTCCGATCTCACTGCAGATTCGTGCGGCCGATCGGTAGAGCCACTCTGCCGAGTAGTGCTTTCCGAAATGCTCCCAGGCGTGGCCGAAGGCCATGCACATGTCTGCTGCGTCAGGGCCTGTAGCGACCTCCGCGAGGGCGAGAACGTTGCCGTGTTCGGCGGCCAGCCAGGCATCGGCCTCTTCTGCGTTGTTCAGGTGCAGACCGTCCAATGGGGGTACGGCCGCCGCCGTGGTGCTGGTGGCGTTCCACCGGCCGTCAACGACGCGGAGCGCCGTGGCGTACCAGGTGGACGAGGCGGGCGAGGGCACCAGGTCGCTCTTCGGGCAGGTGCGATCCGGCTTGCTCACGGGCGAATTCGCGCATGAGGTCGTGCAACTCATAGCGCCGGTGGCCGGCACGGTCCGGGTTCGGCTTGATCAGGTTCTGGTCGGCGAGCCTCCGCAGTGCCGTGTGTGCGTGCGGCATCGGGAGACCGGCGAGTGCACCGAATTGAGGTACGCCGATGACCGGGCCGGGGTGAAGGCCGAGGATCCTGAATGCGCGCCGGTCGCCTGGGTCGAGACGCTGGATCGAGGTCTCGAACGTGGCCCGCACGCCCGCGCCTGGTGGACTGGTTTCGTCCAGTCGGGCATTGGTGCTGGTCAGGTCGGCAGCCAGCTCTGCCGCGGTCAGGGTGGGGTCGCCGCACAGGCGTCCGGCGAGGATCACGATCGACAGCGGCAGGTGTCCTACCAGCCCGACGACTTCCGCTGCTGCTGGGTCGGGGCATCGGCCGGGCCGGCAAGACGGCCGAACAGCTCGATCGCGTCATCCGGTGCGAGCACGTCCAGTGGCAGTGGCTTGGCACCGGGCAGTCCGGTCAGCCGGGTACGGCTGGTGATCAACACAAGGCAGCCGGGCGACATCGGCAGCACGCGGCTGCACCTGGGTGACGTCCAATGCGTTGTCCAGCAGCACCAGTGCTCGCTGTCCGGCCATCAATGCACGCCAGCGGGCCTGGCGGCCGGCCAGGGCCGGACGGGATATCCGCGCCGGGCACGCCGGCCTGACGCAGCAGCTCCTCCAGCGCCGTGTCCGGCGACATCGGCGCGACACCCTGCGTGTAGCCGTGCAGATTGAGGCAGTACTGCCCGTCGGGATATCGGTGTTTGTGCTGGTGCGCGGCATGGAGCGCGAGTTCGGTCTTCCCGACGCCTGCCATCCCGTCCACTGCGTGGATCGCCACCACCGTGCTAGCGGGGTCGTGAGCCTCGATCTGCTCGGCCAGCTTTGCCAGTGCTTCGTGTCGGCCGACGAACTCCGGCGTGCCGCCAAGCAGACCGCGGCCACTGGGCCATGGCGGGTCGACTGCGCTGCGGAGCTGGGACAGATCTCGTCTGATCTCGCCTATGTCGGCTTTCAGCTCGTCGCGCCACAACCACTCGGCCAGCGGGTTCAGTGCACCCCCGCGTCGGCCGTTGCGCCGGATGCCGTCAGTGATCAGGCGCGTCAACGCGTCGGCCAGCGGTCCCGGCTGGAGGCCCAGGCCGGTGAGGTAGCCGGGTTCCCCGAACTCCGGGTGGTCCAGCGCCGCGGTCCAGGCGTGCAGCGCGTCGCGCAGCTCCGTCTCGTTCGTTACCTCGACTCGTCGGCCGTCGCCGTCCATGTTGTGGACCTGCAGCGACGCACGAAGATGGTCGATGCGTTCGTCGTCAAGGCCGCCAGCGACCTGATCCACGGTCGCGGCGACTGCTTCCTGGACTACCTTGCGCATCTCCGCCTTGGCTGGCTCTTCGCGCAGCCGGTGCACCAGGCTGTCGCCGGCCGAGGCGACCAGCCAGGCCAGCAAGGCGTCGTCAAGGCCAATTGCCACCGCAGAGTCCTCCTGCTACCGGGTGGAGCTCAGCATAGGCGAGGTTCGCTGCATGGTCCGCGCGTCTACTTGGCCAGCAGGTCGCTGCAGAGCTCGCGGGCTCTCCGGTTCTCGACCGGTACGGGCTGAATGGATGGCTTGCCGGCCACCCAGACAGGCGCGTGCTCGGACGCTGGAGGCATCCGCTCATCGTGCCATCCGCCGCATGTTACTGGCGTACCCTTCCATGCCCCGGATGCGGCGAACTGCTTTCCTGCGACGCGGTGCTAGCTCAGGGATCCTCAGCGCAAGGTTCAAGGACGCGGTCCAGGGACCTTTCCGCGTCGAGCCGAGGTTGCCCGGTAGCTCGGGGCGGCTGGCTGGTGCGCCGGTCCGGTCAGTTGCCGGGCGTTGATGGCGTAGCGGATGGCGGTGTGCTCGCTGATGCCGAAGACTTCGGCCAGGTGCAGCGGGTCGAACCCGGTGGCCATGGCCTCGGCGAGCTGGCAGTCGATCCGCAGCCGCTCCAGCGTGGCGGGCAGGCCGCGCAGGCTGGTCAGGTAGGCGGTGCTGACCGGCCCGTGGCGCAGGGCGCTTTCCTTGCTGACCAGCAGATGCGGGTTGGCGGTGTGCGGCCAGCGGCGCTGCCGGTACTCGAGCCACTCGCGCAGGACCTTGCCGGTCAGCTCGCCCATCGGCCGGTCAGCACCGGCCAGGCGAAGCCGCCCGCTGGCGAGGTCGACGTCGTCGAGCTGCAGCGCCCGGATCGCGCCCGGCCTGGCCGCGTGCACGGCGGCCAGGACCAAGCAGAGGCGTGCCTGCGGGGTGGACGCCGCAGCGACCGCGTCGGCGAGCTGCCCGGAAGTAAGCGGCTGCCAGATCGGGTGTTCGCGCTTGCCGAGCTTGATCCGGGCCGCCGGATTGCGGAAGATCACGCCGGTCTTCCTCGCCCAGGTGAACAGCGACCGCAGCGCGCTGACCGCCACGCGCCGCTCATCGCCGTACAGGTCGGCGAGATAGGCCAGGACCTCGTCGCGGGTGACCTCGCGCAGGTGGTCATGGCGCGCCGACCAGGCCAGCAGCGCCGGCCGGGCGGCGCGCAGATAGGTCCGTGCGGTGTGGGGGGAGCGTGCCCGGGTGCGCGGGCCGCCGTCGTGCAAGGTGAGGGCCCAGCGGCGGGTCTCGCGGGCAAGCCCTGCGGTCAGGCCGGTGAGCTTGGCATCCAGCCAGCTGGCGAACAGGTCCGGGCGGTCGTCTTCCACGATTTCCATCGTGGCCAGGATCTCGATGACGTTGTGGCTGCTGATGCTGTGCCGGCGGGCGACCGCACGCACGGCGGACGCGGCGATAACCTCACCGTCACGGTGGCCGGCCAGCAACGTGACCAGGACCCGCTGCATGCCCTGCCGGGTGACGGGCTGCCAGCCGCGGGCCTCGCCGGCGAGGTGGGCCAGGTGCAAGGCCCAGGCCAGCCACGGATTGGCCGACGTGGTGCCGCGGCGCAGGTCGAACCGCACCTGGCGGTAGTCCCGGGCAGGTGCGGCAGCGAACAGCGCCAGCTGGGTGCCGCAGGTGCCGGGCCGGGTGACCGCCGGTGGCGGCGGCTTGAGCGGGCGGCCCTTCTCGCCGTGGCGGCGGGGCAGCGCCCTCGGCGCGGCACGCTTGCGGTCCATCCCGGCGAAGAACAGCTGGTGGTGGCGGACCTGCGGCAGCCAGGGAGCCAACACGACCGCCGACCGGGCATCAGCAGCCGTCACCGCGCGGTCGTACCGGGCCTGGCACCAGCACAAGCGGCAGTACCCGTCCTTGAGCGGCAGCTGGCGCCGGCAGGCGGCACAGCCGCCGGCGTGGCCGCGGTTGCGGGCGGCGAAGTTGTAGCAGGCCAGGCAGACACCCTGGCAGTAGGTCAGGCCCCAGGCCAGGCACTCGGCACAGCTGGTCACCGACCGGGCGATCTTGCGCCCGGTCCCGTCACGCGCCACCACCGGTCAGGCCGGCGGAAGGGACCGGCCGTCCCGCCGCCGCGGCACCACCCGCACCGGCCGCGCGGCCAAGGCAGCCGCCTCACCGTGCCCAGGGTTGGCGGGCCGGGTCACCTTGTCCGGCTCGGGGATCAGCAGCTCGCCGATCTGGCAGTCCAGCGCGACGCAGATGATATCCAGGTCGTCCAGCTTCAGCGACGCGGGCTGCCCGGACCACAGGTGCGACATCTTGCCCGCCGAGATGACCAGGCCGTGCCCGGCGAGCAGGTGCTGCAGCTCCGACGCCTTCCAGATGCCGCGGTTCGCCGCGGCCAGCCGCAGGTTCCAGCGCATTCAGATCAGCCCTTCCAGCCGCTGCTCGGCCCGCTGCTGCGCCGCCGTCCACGCCTGCTCGACATGGTCCCGGTGGACGTGCACGTACCGCATCGTGGTGGCTACCCACGCATGCCCGAGGGCCTCCTGGATCGCGATCAGGCCCATCCCGTTCAGGTACAGCTGGGACGCGCAGAAATGCCGCAGCACGTGCGGGGTGAGCCTGCCATCCCAGCCCGGCAGGTGCCGGCGGGTCGCCTCAGCCAGCGCCGCGCGCAGCGTATCAGGTCCAAGCCGGCGGGCCCCCGCGTTGGCCTTGACGCGCTCGGTGGGAAACAGCGGAGCGCCGGGCCGGGTGTGGTCGTCGCCGAACTGGCCCCACACGTCCTCGATGAACCAGCGCAGCGTCCGTCCCGCGCCGTTGATCAGCGGGACCATCCGCTCGCGCGGCCCGGACCCGCGGGCGCCCTTGCCGTAACGGACGTGGACCTTCCCGAACGGCCCCAGCTCCCACTTCACATCGGCCAGGTCCAGGCGGCGCACCTCATTGGCGCGCAGCCCGATCTCGGCCATCAGCCGGGCCGCGGCGTAGTTCCGCGCGGTCGGCGCGAACTTGCGGCACGTCGCCAGCTCACCGGCCCAGCCGGTGAACAGCCGCGCCACCTCCTCTTCCCGCGGCGGGATCCGCAGCCGGGCGTCCTTGGCCCCCTTGGGCCGGTTCATCTCATCGACCGGGCAGGTCACCACCCGGCCGGTCAGCGCGTGCAGCTCGGCCTGATGGCGCAGCTCCAGGAACGCGAAGAAGGTCACCAGCGCGCCCGCGCGGGCATGCCGGGTCCCGCTGGCCGCCTGCCGCATCACCTTCCCGAAGTACGCATCGGCGTCGGCCGGGTCCATCTCCCACAGCGGCCGGCCGAACCACTCGCGGACCTGCTCCAGGTTGCTGACCTCGCCGCGGATGGTGCCGTCCGACAGGCCCGCCGACGACCGTGCCAGGACGAACCCCGCCAGCAGGTCGGTCTCGTAATCCGCGAGCTCTTCCGGGCTGGCGGGCCGCCGGGCCTCCCGCAGGTCCCGCACCACCGACAGGCCCGAACTCACACCCCCGCTCTTCATGAGAACAGATTCTAGCTCATTATCAAGGAGTAAAGTTCATGAATTCTGAAATTCTATCGACTTCAGTCCTAGCCCGGCAGGCAAGCGCCAATCCGTTGGCAGCCATCACAGCAGACCTCCGGATGCACCTGCAAGATCAACGGAACTCCGGGGATGTCGTACTCAATCCCGGCAGTCCGGCAGCCGCCCGCCCGCAGCCCGCGCACGAGGCAGGGCAGCGGGACGCCCGGCCGGCTCCCGGCCGTGCCGGGGACCTGGCCGCGTGAGCATCCGGGCCGTGCAGCGCCCGGCCGACGCGCCGCCGGGCGGGACGCTGACCGCCGGAAGCCTGTGCAGCGGGTACGGCGGCCTGGACCTCGCCGTGATGGCCGTAACCGGCGCCCGGCTGGCCTGGGTCGCCGAGACCGACCGGTACGCCGCCGGCGTCCTGGCGCACCACTGGCCGGGCATGCTCAACCTCGGCGACATGACCGCCCTGGACTGGGCGGCGGTGCCGCCGGTCGACCTGGTCAGCGCCGGGTGGCCGTGCCAGGACATTTCCTACGCCGGCCCGGGGCCGGCATCACGGAAGGGACCCGCAGTGGACTGTGGCTGCACATCGCCTCCGGCCTTCGCCACCTTCGACCCAGTTACGTCTACCTGGAGAACGTCGCCGCGCTCCGCACCCGCGGCCTCGCGAAAGTCCTCGGCGACCTGGCCACGCTCGGGTATGACACGCAGTGGACGTGCCTTCGCGCTGCCGACGCCGGAGCCCCGCACCGCCGCGACCGCCTCCTCGTCCTTGCCGTCCGGCCCGGCACAGCCGCAAGGCTCGCGGCTGCTGCCGACGCCGGTCGCCGGGAACTACTGCGACGGGGCATCCCTCCAGACCTGGCAGGCCCGCCGCGACCCGCAGAAGAAACTCGGCCGTAACGGCAACGGCATCGGCACCCCGGTGCCCGTCGCGATCGCCGTGCTGCCCACCCCGATGGCCGGCGACTTCCGCGCGGACAAGGCATCCGGCCCGGTACGACCGTCGGGGGCCAAACGGCAGACCGGGCTGCCGGACGTCTTCATCCACCGCCTCGCCACCCAGGACGGCCCGGCGGGGGCAGCGGAACCCGGCGCGGGCCGGCTGCTGCCGACCCCGGACACCGGCTGCTCGCCGAACGGCCACGGCCGGCGCGGCGGGCGGCCCGGCAACGGGCACCAGAGCGGCCACGGCCTGGACATCGCGGCCACCGCCCTGACCCCTGCGCCGGCGCCGCGGGCCGGCCAGGGCACGGTCGCGTGGGGAGAGTACGAGCCGGCGATCCGCCGCTGGGAGCACGTCCTGGGGTACCCCGCGCCGCCGCCCGCCGAGCCGGGGCCGTCCGGCCGGCCCCGGCTGTCGGCCGCGTTCGCCGAGTGGATGATGGGCCTCGCGCCGGGGTTCGTGACCGGGGTGCCCGGCATCCCCCGCACCCGCCAGCTGAAGATCATCGGCAACGGCGTCGTCCCCCAGCAGGCAGCCGCCGCGCTCCGGCTGCTGATCGGTGCCGCCGCCGTCCCGGCTGCGCTCGCCAGCGGCACGCGGGCCGCCGCGTGAACCGGCCCTGTCCGCGCGACAGCGCGCCCGTGCGGGCGCGCGCCAGCGCTGCCCGTGCCGGTGCAGGGACGGTGCCGTCGTGGCCGCGTACGGGCCGGGCCGCCGCCCGCCAGGACCGCGCCCGCTGTCGCGACGAGGAAAGGGGCGGGCGCCGGCCGGCGCCCGCCCTCGTGCCCCGAGCCCGGGGCTACCCGCGCAGGTTCACCTGGGTGGGCAGCGCCGGGAACCCGGCCGGCACCGACCCGGCCGCCGCGATCACGTCGACTTCCTGGCGGGCGGAGACGTCCGCGCCGTGCTGCTCCAGTTCCGTCAGCGCGCCCATCGCGAAGGTGACCGTTTCGCGGACGATCTCCGGCCACAGGTCCGGGCCGGCCGGGTCCCAGCCCGCGACGCGGACCAGCGACCCGGCCACGACCGCCCAGACCTGCACCTTTGCCGCCGGCGTTCCGCTGCCCGGCTCGCCGGCGGGGCTGACGTGCACCAGCACGTCCCCGCCGCAGGCTGCCGGGCGGTGCCTCGGCAGGAACAAGGCGGTGAACTCCCCGCCCCGCCTGGCCTCGGCGGCGGTGACCCACAGCCACGCACCGCCGTGCTGCCCGGCCAGGGACAGCACGTCCACGTTCTCATCTCCCACGTCATCGTCCGGTATCTCCCATCCCGGGGAGCTGCCGGAACCGGAAGGTACTGCCGTCATGCTCATCCTCCTGCTGTCGTACGGGCAGTCCGCCGGCCCCGTCCCGGGGAGCCGGGCCGCCACGATCGACGCTCTTCTCCCGGCCGCGCGTCAAGCCACGGCACCCGCCCCGGCCCGGCCAGCCGGCCTCGCCGGCGGCTGCGGCGCGGACCTGGCACCGGCCAGGCCCGGCGGACTTGACACCGAACGCGGAGTCGAGCGTGGATACTGCCGGTCCCGGGCGGAAGGCCAGCCGGACCGGCCGTTCGGCACGAAACACGGCCTTCGTCGCACGGTGCGGCAGGTCCGCGCCGCCGGCCGCCGCCCGGGACCCCCGCCGCCCTCGCCCAGCCGCCGGGGGCCGGGGCGAGGGACGGCGGCCACGGTGACCCAGGCGCTGACCCTCGCCGAGATCGCCGGGCTGCCCGCCGTCACCAACCTGGTCACCGCCGGGCGGGCACTGGGCATCGGCCGCACCAGGGCCTACGAGCTCGCCCGCGCCGGGCAGTTCCCCTGCCCGGTCATCCGGGCCGGCGGCACCTGGCGCGTCCCCACCGCCGGGCTGCTCGCCCTGCTCGGCCTGCCCGTCCCCGGCCCGCCCCCGCCCGGGGAGGCGCCCGGCCGCCGCACTTGACAGGCGACGGCGAGCCACGCGTGCATGCACCCCGACCAGCGGATTCCACGGGCACGCCAGGCACCCCTGCCAGGCCGGCGCGCCCGCCCCGCAGCCCGACCGAAGGAGAACCTGATGAGCGACGGAACAACGTTCAAGCTGTGCAGCTGCCGTGAGGAGGGCACCGGCAAGCGGCTCGGCCGCAACTGCCCGAAGCTGCGGCGCGGCAACGGCTGGAGCCACGGGCACGGCACCTGGCACTACCAGATCGAACTCCCGCCGCGCGCCGACGGCACCCGCCGCCCCCCGCTGCGCCACGGCGGCTTCGCCACCGACACCGCCGCCAAGGCGGAGCTGGACCTGGCCAGGGAACTGCTGGCCATCGCCCCGCCCGGCGACCTGCCAACGGCCGTCCGGATCGCCGACGCCATCACCGCCGCCATACGCCAGACCCGCAAGCTCCCCGACCCCGCCCGGGTCCGCAAGCAGGTCGGCGCCGGCGACGACCCCGCCGTCCGCCCGCCCACCGTGGGCGAGTGGCTCGAGGAGTGGCTGGCCGCCAAGAAAAAGCTCCGGCCCGGCACCGTCCGCAGCTACAGCGGCCACATCAGCCAGTACCTCAAGCCCCACCTCGGCCACATCGGCATCGACAGGCTCCGGGTCACCGACATCTCCTCAATGTTCGACCACATCGAGGAACTCAACGACGCCATCGCCGAGGGCCGCGCCTCCGGCAGCCCGGCAGCCCGCGCCGCCGTCAAGGGACGCCGCCGGGTCGGCCCGGCCACCTGCCAGCGGATCCGCGCCACCCTCCGCTCGGCGCTCAGCACCTACATGAAGCAGCACCCCGGCGCGCTGCCCGCCAACGTCGCCTCGCTCGTCGAGCTGCCGCCCGGCACCCGGCCCAAGGCGCTGGTGTGGACCGACGAGCGGGTCCGCGCCTGGCAGAAGGACTTCGACTCGCGGCTGGCCGCCGCCCGCGCCGCCGGCGGGCGGGTCAGCCCCGTCGACATCTGGATCTCCGTGCCCCGCCCCTCGCCGGTCATGGTCTGGACCCCCGCCCAGACCATCGTCTTCCTCGACGCCGCGCGCCGTCACCGGCTGCACGCCCTGTGGCGGCTGATCGCCACCCGGGGCCTGCGCCGCGGCGAAGGCTGCGGGCTGCGCCGCCCCGACACCGACCTCGGCGCGGCGCTGTCCACGATCCGCTGGCAGATCACCCAGCTCGGCTGGGACCCCGTCCAGGGTGCCCCCAAGTCCGACGCCGGCGAGCGCACCGTCGCCCTAGACGCCGAAACCGTCACCGACATGAGCCTCTGGCGGAAGGAGCAGGACAAGGAGAAGGAAGCAGCCGGGGGCGCCTGGGCCGACAGCGGGTTCGAGTTCACCGACGAGCTGGGGAGCCCGCTGCACCCCGCCACGGTCACTGACGCCTTCCACATGCTCGCCTACCTCGCCGGGCTGCCGCCCATCCGGCTGCACGACCTGCGCCACGGTGCCGCCACCTTGCTGCTGGCCGCCGGGCACGACATGAAAGTCGTCCAGGAAACCCTCGGCCTGTCGTCCATCACCATCGCCGCCGACACCTACACCAGCGTGCTGCCCGAACTCGCGCGGCGCTCCGCCGAGGACGTCGCCGCCCTCATCCGCCCCGCCGGCCAGGCCCGCGCCGCGACCGGCAAGCGACGCCGGGCAGCGGGCGCAGCACGGAACCCAAGCGGCAAGGCCGCCCCGAAGTCCCGCCCGGCCGGAAGGTGAACACGATGACGACCAGCAGCAGCCAGCCCCCGGACCTTGGCCAGTACCTGGCCCGCCGCGGCTTCGCGCCGAACCCCGGCAACCCCACCTGGCTCGACCTCGGCACCGGGCAGCAGACCGTCCGGGTCCTCCACGAGCCCGGCGAGACCACCCTGCTGTACTGCCTGGACCCGCGCAGCGGCTGCCTGTACGAGGCCGTCTTCAGCCCCGGCACCCCGGACGCTGTGATCACCGCCGCGATCGAAGCCGCGCTCAGCCCGCCCCCGCCCCAGGCCGGCCACCGCCGGGCGGCCACGGGCCAGCGGCGCACGCGCGAAAGGAAGCGGTGACCCGCGATGACGATCGATGAGCTGATCGAGCTGGCCGCCGAGGCACGCGAGGACCTGGGCGGCGACGCCCAGGTCCGGATCGCCTACCAGCCCGGCTACCCGCTGCGCGCCGCGCTTCGGTACGTGACCGTCCCGTACAGCACGGACCCGTCCGACCTGTACGGCCCCGACGAGACCGCCGCCGGACAGGAGAACGACGGCACGTTCCTGTGGCTCGCCACGGGCGACCTCCCCGACCGGGAAAATCCCTACGCCCCCGAGTGGGCCTGGCTCGGCTCCTACTTCACCACCGAGGAGCAACGGTGACAAGCAGCCTTAGCCAGCACCTGGCCTCCTACCCCTGCACCGCAGCCGGCTCCCGCGCCCTGGCCGCCCACCTGCGCGACGACCACGGCAAGACCCTCTACAGCAGCCCGTACGAGAACCACGCCGCGCACAGCGCGATGCACGCCGCAGCTCACGAGGCAGAGCAGCGTGAACTGCTGCGCACCTGCAACGCCTTCCACCGCCCGCACCCGCACCACAGCTCGGTACCCGCCGGCGTGGAACCAGCCGGGGACGGCGGCCCCGGGACAGCCGGCCACGAGCACGACTGGGCGTGCGCCAGCCCGCAGCACGGCCCGGACGCCACCTACCGGTGCAGCTGAGGCCAGACCGCCCTCGGATCCGAGATCGGCGTGACCGAGCAGGCCCGCGACTGGTCCTACGCCCCCGCCACCGGGCAGCACGCGCACGTGACAACGCGCCGCCAGCAGCCCGGGTACCGCCGTCACAACTCGGCCACCGCGCAGGCACTCGCCCGGCACCTGCGCGGCGAAGGGTTCCAGTCGGTGGACATCGACCCCGGTGACCCGGCACGGCCGGCCTCCTCGCCGCGTGGGACGCGACCCAGGGCCAGGCATTCGATCCGGCCCCGACCCGGGACTGGTAGACCCCGGCCGCCCGACCGCAGGTAGGTCCGCCCGGTGCCCAAAAGAGCTTGAGGAGCGGAATCTTCGAGGAAAGGAAGGTACTGCACCTGCAGCGACCGAGGATGAAGGCCCGGAACCTGCGGGCCGTCTTCGCGGCGGCGGTGGCCGCCCTCGGGCTGGCCGCCCTCGCTGCCAGTCCCGCCGGGGCAGCGACCGTGCTGGAAGCGCCGGTGGTAACGCTCGGGATCTGGACCAGCGCGGAGGACGGCGGCAGCTACTCCACGGTCCCGGGGCAGCACCCCAACCTCGCCAATTACTACCTCGCGTGGGGGCAGCAATGGCCCGCGCAGTTCATCAGCCAGGCCGAGGCACCGGGCGCGACGCCGTACATCGAGATCGAACCCTGGCACGCCGGCCCCACCTGGGACCAAACCCCGTCCTTCCAAGACATCGCCAGCAACGCTGACACCGACTGCACCCTCGACGGGAGCAGCTACGGCACCTCCTGCGCGGCATGGCTCGCCGGCATCGGCAGGCCGTCCGGCAGCTCGGCAAGCCGGTGATCTTCACCTTCGCCAGTACCCCTTTTCCCGGACTAACCAATGTGACGAATGTCTGATTACGGATGGTCGTGTTATTGAGCGGGCTGTTCGGTTGTTTCGTAGACGGCTGGGAGCCATATCCGTGCCTGCTCCAGGAAGAGCTGGTAGCGGTCGTGTGCGTCGAGGTGACGGCCGAGCGTGGCTGGCTCGATCCCGGTCTGAAGTAGGAGAAGCCCCGAGAGCAGCCAGCGCAGTGACTGGAGAACGGTCATGGCCTCTTCCACGTTGTCCTCGTAGAGGAATCCGTGCTCGAGCGCGTGCGCGAAGTTGACGCGGGTGGCGGTGACGCGTTTCTTCCATTGCTGGGTATTGCCAGTAACGCCCGGAACGGCCTGCCCGACATGGTCGGCAAGGTCTAGCAGGCGGCGGGGGTAGCTCTGGTCGGTAAGGTGCTGAAGGGCTGACCGGACGGCGTCGCGGACGTCGTCAAGGAGTTCCTTGAGGGCGTCGAGCGCCTTGCCCCGGGCCTCGCCTGCCTGCTCGTTAGTCATCCGCTGCGCTGCGGGAGAAGGAGCCTATGCAGGCCTTCGGCTGCGGTGGTCATCTCGAGCAGCTGGGTTTCAAGGGGGTCGTCTCGCGGGCCGGCCGCTCGCGCCACCACGGACGGGAGGGGGCCGAGGCGGACGACTGAGTCCAGCCATTTCGCTACTCCGTCCAGGCCGGTCTCGGCCAGCGGCAGCAGTATCCTGGGCAGCAGGATGACCGTCTCCGCGGCGGGCTTCATCGATGCAGAGTGCACCGCCAGCCACGGGTGGTCCGGGCTGGAGGACACCTCCACCTCGACGACGGGGCATTCCGCGCTGACGGAGAGCGACAGCAGGTTCGCCAGCGGCTTGATGATGGTCCGCCCGATGTCACGGTAAGTGGCAGGCGGCACGCCTAGGACGTTTACCCATACCTTGCGCTCCAGCCTGCCGCCGGAGACGTCTGGCCCCACCCAGCCCGTCACCTGCTCGAGGGCCACCTGAGCGCCGCTGGCCAGCGTCGCACGGGGAACCTCAGGCGGCTCGAAGGCCAGCCCCTTCTTCCCCGCAGCCAGGTCAAGAGTGCGCGAGAAGCCCGGAAGGCTAGCCCAGGCGTCGAGGTGGCGTATCCGGACGCGGACGCGGGTGAACTGGGCGGTAGTGCCGTCCACGTGGTCACCGAGAATCGCGTAGAAGGACTGGAGCCGGTGGCTGTTGTAGCCTGACCCTCGCACGGTCCACCCTGCGGTGAACGCGGACGGCAGTGTCACCAGTTCTCCGGTTTCGAGCGTGCCGTGGATGCAGAGGGCCTGCCTGGCCAGATCCACGGACGAAACGGGGGATGACGTTACCACCTCCGTGCCGTCCGGCTGCTTCGTGCGGCTCGTCTCCTGCATCAGCGGGGTCATCGGCTCTTCGAGTTCGAGGAGAGGGTTGGCGCCGGGCAACAGGAAGAGCCGCCCGGCGATGGCTTCATCCTCGGGATTGCCCTGCAGCCAGAACCGGCCGCGCAGTCCGTTGCTGGTGCTGTTAGTTGCCGCTGCCATGCGCAGAGAGTAGCGCCCGGCGGGCTGAGGACTGTCATGAATTTCCGCTGTCACTGCTGGCGCTGTCCGGCGGCGTGGCTGATGACGGTGATGAGCAGCTGGATGTTGCGGGCGTCGAGGCCGGTGGCGGTGTCGCGGAGGTCGACCGGGATTCCGGCTGCGATGCTCGCCGCTGCCGCCAGGATGCGGCGCTCCCCACCGAGCAGGGAAGCTCGCCGACGTGAAGCGCGGTTATCGCGGCGTCCCAGTCGATGGCGGCCATCGGGGAGGGCCGTCCGCAGGTGCCGAGCTCGAGCTTGCGCTTTTCGCAGTGCTCCTCACGCGCGCAGTCCGAGGAATTCAGGTAACGGCACCAGCCCGGCCAGTGACACACCGGCCCCGCGCGCCTCCGGCCGCGCGGGAACACCGTTTCCGGCCAGACCCCCTGCTGGTACGCGCGCAGCATCCCTG
>CAVSUR010000004.1:0-28802 GCA_963731285.1 uncultured Actinomycetota bacterium
AAGCGGATATTCAACCCAAGCGCGGCTGTGCATAAACATACGGCCACTCCAACTGGCTACTGACAGTAACCGAGACGGTTGACCTCAGTTCTGGTACCCAGGTCTCGATATTCTGCGCCATCGAGGCGTGTCAGGGAGTTGGTATCTCAGCGCTTATGCGGGTAGGGCCGCCGGGCGGGCTGACGACGGACAGGACGCCGCCCGCCACCTCGATCCTGTCGGCGAGCCCGCGCAGGCCGCGGGAATTGGCCAGTGACGCCCCACCGCGGCCGTCGTCACTTACGCTCATCGCAAGCAGGCCGGCTGTCACGTTCATGCGCACCATTGCCGCGCTGGCGCCGGAGTGCTTCGCCATGTTGGCCAGGCACTCCGAGCAGAAGAAGTAGATAAGCGCCCGCAGCCCGGGAGGGAGGTTCTCGACCGGGCCGTTCACGTCGATCTGTGCCGGGGCCGGCATGCCCGCAGCGATCTCGCGGACCAGGACATCGACCGGCCTGCTGCCCAGCGTCGCGGGGAACAGGCCGAGGGCCAGCTGCTCCAGGTCTGCCACCGCGCTGGCGAGCTGGCCGCGGATGTCGCGAGCCGATTCGCCGTCCAGCCCGGCCAGCAGCTCGTCTACCTTCTGCAACTGCTCCCCGGGCCCCGCGCGGAGCCGGGCCGCGAGCGCCTGGCGCTCCTCGTCGGCCACCGTGAGCAGGCGCTTACGCGATTCCCGGACGGCTTCGGCCTGCTCGCGCACCTCGGCGCTGATCCGGGCGTTTTCCAGGGCGAGCGCGGCGGCGGTCGCCGCCGCGCGGGCGAGCGCCGACCCGGACTCGGCGGTCGGGCCGCCGATCAGCGCCACCTCGCCCCCGCCCGGCGCCGGGACGCGGGTCACCCGGTTGCTTGCGGAATCTGCCGCGGGCGGTGGCTCGACGGCCCGTCCTTGCTCGTCTACCCAGCCCCGTCCCAGTACGGCGTACCGGACTTCCAGCTCCGGGTCGGCGAGCGTGTCGGCCAGCAGGTCCGAGACGGGCAGCTCGGGATTCCGGGACGGGCCGAGGTCGACGACCAGCCCGTGGATCGCGCTGGGCAGCCAGCGCTGGGGCGACGATCCGGCGACCACGGCCGCGGCGGCCACGAGGAGCGCCACGTCGTTGGCCAGGGTCAGCCCGTCACCGCCTGCCGTGCCGGATGCCGCCAGCCACCACGCCGCGGCCAGCGTCGCCGCGGCCAGGGCCACGGCCAGCAGCACGGGCCGCCGGTCGGCGGCGACCCGCCGCACCGTCAGCCCGGCCAGCACGGCCAGCCCGGCCATCAGCCCAGCCGTGGCGAACCCGTCCGCGGGCACCGGCAGTAGCACGGCCGCGTAGCACAGCAGGATGGCCAGGCGCGCACCCAAGGCGCCCAGCCGGCCTGGCGTGCGCTGGTAGTTCACGCTCAGCAGCAGCAGGTGCGTGAGCATGGCCCGGTAGCCGAGAACGGCGACTCCGGCGGCGTAGGCCGGCCGCGCCGCCGCGGCGGTGCCGAGGAACCAGGCGGCCGCGACCGCGAGGGCCAGCCATCCTGCGGCGGGGCCTCCGGCCGGGCGGTCAGCACCGCTTCGGGCCGTGTCATGACCCCGGCGGCGGGCTCGCAGCAGCCAGGCGCCGACCGCCGCGTAACAGGCGCCGACCACGAAATCAGCGCCGGTCAGCGGCGTCACCGGGCCCGGTGTGGCGGCTTCGGCGAACGTCCCGCCAATCAGGACGGCACCGGCCAGGATGATGCTCACCTGGCCGGTACCCGTCCGGCTGATGCCGCCGCGCGCGGCGCCGGTCAGCTTATCTTGCGCCATGGATGCGCGGTGTAGAGGACGCGGCTGGACGTATCGGCCACATCCACGATCGCAAAGGTGAGCTGACCGTCGAAGTAGCTCCACCGCACCTTCTCGGTGGCTGACCAGTTCGCGGTCGGCTGGGACCAGAAGAACGTGACCTCGTCCCCCTTCACGACGTAGTGGCCGGACAGCGGGCCCTGGTCTGGGTAGTCAGGTGCCTGGGTCTCCCGCAACGTGCCGTCAGCGCGGATAACGGTCGTAAATGTGATGGCTTTGTTCCAGTCGTCGCCGTACTGCCCGCCCGCCTGCCAGTCCGCCACCGTGTCGGTGGTGACATAGGTGCCCGGCGGTATCTTGCCTCCGCCCTGGTGGGCGAAGGCCGGCGTCAGGACCTGGTGAATGGCGGCCGCCGATGCCTCGTCGCCCGCGACCCGGCAGCCGGCTGGCACCCCGGTCGTGTAAGGCTGCACGCCGGTGCCTGGCAGTGCCTTGATCTGCCGGTCGACCGCGGCTGTGGCCGCGCCGCCCGGAGCCGCCGTGGCGGCATCCCGGGCTAGCACGCCGAGCTGGGCCGCGGTGGGCTGATCGAGTACGACGCCCTGCTGACAGAGCCGGGTGAGCTCCAGGGCCTCGCGCGACGCGAGCTGGCCCGAGTTCGCGCGGGTATCGACGACGGCGTGCCTGATCGCCGCCTGATCCGCCGGCGGCAGCGCGGCCCACGCGTGCTTGCTGGCCACCAGCGTCTCGAACTTCGGGAAGACCCCGTAGGACGTCAGGTAGGGCGCGGCGGTCTGGTAACCGTTCTCCCATACGGAGAACGGGGAGGTCTCCACGGCGGTGACGGATCCGGTCCGAAGCGGGGAGTTCACCTGATTCGAGGCCAGCCTCTGGACCGGGCGGGCGCCGAGCGCGGTGACCAGTGCCGCGGTCTGCGGGTTGTCGACGATGCGGATCTTCTGCCCGGCGAATTGCGGCGCCGCGAATAGCGGCCGGACCGACAGGATCTGCCGCGGCTCGCCCGCGATCAGGCCCAGGCCGACCGCGCCGTATCCCGGCAGCTGGCCAAGCACGGCCGCGGCCACCGGGCTCGCGGCCACCCGCTGGCTGGCCGCGACCGTGGTCACCGCGAAGGGAGTCATCAGCGCCTGGAATCCGGGCACGCCGACGGCCGCCCAGTCACGGGCAGGCTGGTAGGCGAAGCTCACCTGCCCGGCGCGAATGTCGGCCGTCAGCCGCGCCTCGTTGGCGGGCGACTGCGAGGCGTAGGTTTTCGAATCGATGGTGACCTTGAGCGCCCCGTGCGAACGCTTCGCGATGTCCTGCGCGAGGTACAGTCCGTCGGGGTCGGATCCGTCGGGCATCTGCAGCACGATGGTCTGCGTGGGCCGGTCGGTCGAGCCCGCCTTGCTGATCGGCTTGGTGCTGCATGCGGTCAGGCCGGCCAGGGCAACGACCGCCGCTCCCGCCACCGTCAGGCGGATGGTTGCGCTATTTCTGTTCATGTCATCAGGCTGCCTGCCCCCCACCTGCCTGGCATCCGTGCCGGCACGGAATCGTTATCCGTGCCGGCACGGAACTTGTCTCTGCGAACGCTCCACAGGGACACGAACGGTTGCCGCTCACCGCAAACGCTGGCACTCTCCTGTCATGAAGGCAAGGGGGAGGGCCGCGTCACTGGCGTTCCCGGCCGTGCCGGCACTGATGGCAGCGGCCGTGCTCGCGGTGGGCGTGCCGATGGTGCGGTTGGCCGCCTCATATCCGGACACCGCGCCCGGCGGCGGCGCGCCCTGGCAGGTCGCCCTGCAGGCGGCCGCGGCGGTCGGTGCCGTCACGGCCGGTGCCGCACTGGCCGCGCACCGGACGACCGCGCTGTGCGGCACCCTGCTCATGCTGGCGGGCCCGGCCGTGGTGATCGCCGGCGTGCCGGTGGCGCCGGCGCGCCCGGCGCTGCTGTTCACCATCGCGCTCGCCGGGCCCGCGCTCGCCCCGGCGCTCCTTGGCTCAGCCGCGCTGACCTGCCCGGCCGGGAGGCTGAGTAACTGGGACCGGCTGGCCGTGGCGGTGAGCCTCGTCGTGGCGGGGCTGGTCTGCGGACTGCTGCCGGCCACGCTGTTCGACTCGAAGGCCAGCGGGTGCTTCACGTGCGCGGCCAACCTGGCGGAGGTGCACGCCGCGCCCGACCTGCGGGCCAGCCTGATCCGCTGGGGCCTGGCCCTCACCATCGGTACCGGGACGGGCATGGCCGTCCTGGCCACGCGGCGATGGCTGCGGGCACCGCGGATCGTGCGGCTGCTGAACGCCCCCGTCGCGGTCGGCGGCGCGGCCGTCGCGCTGCTGTCCGCGGCCGCCGCCGGGTATGCGCTCGCCCAGCCGGTCCCGGTGATCGACGCGCAGTCCCGGGCGATCTGGCTGGCGCAGTGCGCCATCGTCGTGCTGATGGCGGGCGGCGTGGCGGCGACCGGGCTGCGCACCCGCCGGCTGGCCAGCCAGATCGCCGCCCAGGTACTGGCGGCCACCCCGGATGCCGCCACGCTGCGGCACTCGCTGGCCGAGAGCATCGATGACCCCGGCCTGGCGCTGGTCTTCCCGCGTGACGACGGCACGGTCGTCGACGCAGCCGGCCAGCCGGCCAGGCGCGGGCGGCGCCGGCCTGGCCGTCGCCACGGTGCGCCGGGCCAGCCGGGCGGTCGCAGAGGTCCGGTACCGGGCTGAGCTGGCCGGTGCCGGGCAACTGCTCGGCACCGCCGTGCGGAGCGCGGGCCTCGCGCTGGAGCACGTCGCGGCTCAGGCCCGGCTGCGGGCAGAGCTGGCCGACCTGGCCGCCTCGCGGCGGCGGATCATCGAGGATGGGGATGCCGAACGGCGGAGCCTGGAACGTGACCTGCATGACGGTGCCCAGCAGCGGCTCATCGGGCTGCAGCTGTTCCTGCAGCTAGCCGCCGACGACGCGGCCGAGGAGCAGGCCGAGACCTACCGTGCGGCGCGGCGGATCGTCAGCACGGCGCTCGCCGACCTGCGCGACCTCGCGCACGGCATCCACCCGGCCGCCCTTACCGACGACGGGCTCATGACCGGCCTGCGTACGCTGGCCAACCGCAGCCCGGTGCCGTTGTCCATAGGGGGAACGGGCCCGGTCGCCCGTTCGGCCGCGGCGGAGGCGGCCGCCTACCGGCTGGTGGCCTACACCGTCCACACGGCTCGGCAGCTGGACAGCGGCCCGGTCATCCGGGCAGCGGTGGACGGCGACGAGGCCATACTGCGGGTCCGGATCGAGGCTGATCGTATAGGCGGCAAGCAAGCCGCGGAGATCATGGCGCGCGCCAGTGACCGGGTCGCGGCGGCCAGCGGCTCCGCCGCCGTCGAAACGACCGCAGCCCGGACGACGATCACGGCGGTGTTTCCGTGCGCGTCGTGATCGCCGAGGACATGGCGCTGCTGCGACAGGGCCTGGCCCGGCTGCTCACCGACGCGGGATTCAACGTCGTCGGCGGCGCCGGCGACGCGGACGAACTGCTCGAGATGGTCGCCCGATCCGAGCCGGACGCCGCGCTCATCGATATCAAGATGCCGCCCACGCACACCGACGAGGGCCTGCGGGCGGCGGCGGTCATCCGCGAGCGATACCCCAAGACCGCGGTCCTGCTGCTGTCCAGCTACCTGGAAGCTCGCTACGCCGAGGCCCTGCTGAAGGATCATCCGGCCGGATCCGGGTACCTGCTCAAGGACCGCGTCTACGACGCGGCCGTGCTCGGTGAGGCGCTACGCCGGGTGAGCATCGGTGAGTGCGTCATCGACCCCGAGATCATCAGCCAGCTGCTGCGCCGCGGCCGGGAACGGAACCCGCTCGACGCGCTGACCGAGAGGGAACGCGAGATCCTCAGCCTCATGGCCCAGGGCTACTCCAACGACTCGATCTGCCACCAGCTGGTCATCTCCCGCAGGACCGTGGAATCCCATGTGAGCAGCGTGTTCGCCAAGCTGGGCATCGTCGAGTCGCCGGAGAGCAGCCGCCGCGTGCTCGCCGTACTCGCCTATCTTCAGGACTGAACGGCCGCTGGGCAGTTTCCGCAAGCTCCCGCTTGTAATGGTTGTGTTCACGAAACCTGTACACGGGCGGAAGGAGCTGGCCGATGGCATACGCAGGTGAGTAAAGGGATCGCCTCGGCCTCACGAATCCACTGCCTGCCCCAGCAGACCAAGCAGCACGCTATCGGACCGCGCTGGATATCGGCGCACTGTGGCGACCGTGAAGACCTAAGGCAGGCATAAGGTCCGGACGAACTTGGACCGACTTGCGGCATGGGTCCGCTCGCCACTGAATCCGCGGATTCAGTCCGGGCCTATTTTTGTCGGCCCCATGCCGACACCATCGGTGGCAGGCTGACCATTGACGTGGGGGTGGTGAGGAAGACGATTGCCTCATCCAGGGCCGGGCGGTCGACTAGTCCTGCGGCGATCATCTGATCACCGACCTGACGCAAGGCAGCCTCTATCACCCCCGCGACCGGCGAGCCGCCCCGGCCGAAGACCAACCGGCCCTCCCCGCCCACATCGGCCAGCCCCAGACCGGCCAGCAATTGCGGTAGCGACGTCGCAAAATCCCACTCGTTGCCGGTGGCGCGCTCCATGAAACGCGCCAGCGCGAGGACCACCTTCCGGAGCTCCGCATCGGCCGGGCTGGGAGGCTCGGTGCCCCGCTCGAAGGCATGACAGAAGTCCTCGATGACCAGCCAGCCGCCCGGCCGCAGCGCCTGAATCAACCTGACCAGGACATCGCGGCGCTCAGGCAGGTGGCTCAGGACCAGGCGGGCGTGGACGAGATCGTAGCGAGCCAGCGGGATCGCATCGGCGCAGACATCGTGACGGGCCACTTCGAGATGCTCCAGCTGGGAGGGCGGGATGAACCGGGGATCGATGTCGGTGGCGAGCACGCTCCCGGTTGGACCGACCCGCTCAGCCATCCACCGGGCGATACTGCCGCCACCGGCGCCGATCTCCCAGCACGCCCACCCCGCGGTCACGCCGACCCCGGTCAGGCAGCCGATCGTAGAGGGATCAAACGTGGCTTCCAGCCCGGAAAAGCGCAGCCCGGTCTCGGCCGTCGCGGCGTTGTCGAACACGTAGCGGCTATCTGCCATAGCTCCCCCGGCTGACAGTGATCCCGCAGCTACCTGCGGCATTCCATCATCGCCCATGGCACTCCGGATTGAAAGCGGCTAGGCCCAGCGAACCGCCGGTGTCCAGGGCAAGTAACTTCCGCACAGTCGGCTTGCCACCCATGACCACTACGGAGCTGACAGCAACCTCGACAGCAACAGCAGCAACCAACGGCGAACAGCGGCGACCGGTGACAGAGCATAACGCTCGCACGATCCGCTCCGACCCGGAAATATGTCCGGTCTGAAAACCAGACGGTCGAGGATCAGCAGCGCCGTTCCGCCGCGACTTTAGCCAAGCCGCTGAGCGTCCTTGCCGCGGTTACGGGCTCGGCCGGGATGGGAGGGCGGCGTTTCGCTCGGCGTGGCGCTGGGAGCGGGCACGGGTGCCGCAGTGGGGGTTGCACCATTGCTGGTTCGGGCGTCCGCGCAGGTAAAGCTGGCCGCAGCCGGGCGCGTCGCATAGAGCGACGGTGGCGGCATCGGGGCCGGTCAGGAGGTCGATGGCGGCGGCCGCGATGTCGGCGCACAAGCGGGTGGCCTGATCGGCTCGGGTGACCGGCCGGGTGAGGTGCTCGCCGGGCCGGGTTCCGAGCAGCCGGATGGTCGGGGCGGCGGCGGCCAGCTCGTTGATGGCATGGACGTCGGCTGCTGGCAGGGCTGCGCCGCCGGCCGCGGCGCGCAGCACGCGCAGGAGGTGGTCCCGGGTGAGGACGAATCGTGCCACCAGGGCGGTGTCCACCTGGGCGGGGATGGCCAGGCGGTCGTGTTCGCGGGCCAGCCATCCGCGCAGGTCGGCGGGGGAGGTGATCAGCTCGGTGTAGCGCCAGCCGCGCCGGCGGACGGTGTTCGCCGCGTCGAGGGCTAGCCGGTCACCGAGCCAGCTCCACCGCGCCACGGTCATGCTGCCAGCATAACTGACGGTTTATTGCCGAAAAACCGTGTTAGGGGCTGAGGCATGGGAGCTAGCGGCCGCGGACGGAGCACCAGCCTGGTGATCACGGCGTTGTGCTCGGTGCAGTTCGTCGATGTGCTGGGAGTGACCGTGGTGGTCACTGCGCTGCCCAGGATGCTGGCCGACCTGCACGCGCCGGCGTCGGCCGGCAGCCTGGTCTCTGGCGGGTACGCCATGTTCTTCGGCGGCCTGCTGATGCTGGGGGCGCGCCTGGGCGACCGGTTCGGCCACCGGCGCACCATCACCGCCAGCCTGGCCGTGTTCGCCGCCGGGGCGCTACTGGGCGCGGTCGCCGGCTCGGTCGTGCTGCTGACCGCAGCTCGCTGCCTGCAAGGAGCGGCGGCGGCCGCATCGGTGCCCGCGGCGCTACGGCTGCTCACCACCCTCACCCCCGCCGGCCCGCGGCGGCGTCGGGCGATCGCGGCATGGAGCGCGGCCGGGGCATCAGCCGGCGCCAGCGGCTTCGCGGTCGGCGGGATCATCACCGACCTGGCCAGCTGGCGCCTGATCTTCTGGGCCTACCTGCCGCTGGCCGCCGCGCTCACGGCCGCCATCATGCGTGCTGTTCCCCATGACCGCGGCCCGAGCCACGCCGGGTCCCTGAATACACTCGCGGCCGCCGTGTTCACCGCCGCCGTCATGGCCGTCGTAGTCGGCACCACCGTGATCGCCCGGCCCGGCCAGCGGTCCGCCGGCGCGGGCATTCTCCTGCTCGCCGTGCCGCTGACGGCCTTGTTCATCAGGGCCGACCGGCGCGCCACCGCGCCCTTCCTGCCCGCGACCGCGCTGCGGATCCCGCCGCTGCGCTGCGGAGCCGCGGGCTCGTTCCTCAACACCGCAGCCACCAGCTCGGCCATGACCCTGGCCACCTTGTACCTGCAAGACACCCTGCACCGCAGCCCGCTCCAGGCCGCCGCCATGCTGGTGCCCTTCAGCCTCGCCGTGGTGGCCGGCTCGGCCCTGGCCGCGTCCGCGCTCCGCCGGATCGGTCCCCAGCCGACGCTGGCCACCGGGCTGGCCGTGATCGCCGCAGCAGACGCCGCGCTGACCGTAGCCGCCCCGCACCCCTGGGCCCTGTCAGCTTGCGCGGCCACGGCAGGAGCCGGACTCGGCCTGTCCTCCGTCGCCGCGACCACCGTGGGCACCACCGTCCCCGAGGCGCTGCGCGGAACGGCATCAGGGATCATCAACACGGCCGCCCAGCTCGGCACCGCTGTCGGCATCGCCGCCCTGCTGCTCATCGCGGACGCCACCACCGGCGCCCCCGGACCCGGCACAGGCGCACCGATCATCGCCTGGGCCGCCGCCGCTGCACTGGCCGCAGTCGGAGCACTAGCATTCACCAGGTCACCGAAGTCCGATCCCCAAACCATTTGCCCCGCCGGCCCGAAAGCCGACAAAAACCCCGCTGCTGACAACACCCTGCAAACGCGCCGCGATGACGGCGTGATCAGCTGCCAGCGCGAGACCACGAGGCGACGCATAAACGCCGACTGGCCGTGAGGTACACCGACCATCTGACATGGGCCTACGCCATCGGCAAGTTGATCTCACACAGGATCGCACCGCATGGCGGATCCGGCGCAGCGGTAGTTCGCGCGTTCTGTACCCTCCGTAACAGGCTGGCTGTCTCGGGCACTGGCCCCGATTGGTGCGGCGCGCAGATCTGGCGGCACGCTGCGGCACGAGCTAGCTCAGGGCGCCGACTGCGCGGCTCGGGGTCAGCCGCTGGTCAGCGGGTGGCCGTGCGGTTCACTAGTTCAGCGGCGGCCACGGTGACGGCCGTGACCACGGCGACCGAGGGCCACGCGCCGATGCGCCTGGCAAGGGGATGCGAGCCGCCCATCGCGGCCACGTACACAGCGGTCAGGCTGGCCGCGGCCGCCGGCCCGGATGCGCGGTACCAGTCTTGCGCGCACCAGGCGCCGGCCGCGGCGAACAGCGCGCCGCCCAGGTCACGGCGGCCAGTCCGCCGTGCGACGAGGAACCCTCCGGCGAGGCCGAGGGCGGCGACCGCAGACGACAGGGACGTGGGAGTGCCGCTCATGGGCTTTACGCTATCTGCTGGTGCCCGCAGGCCAGTACCACTTGGGGCCGGCCCGGCTGCTGACACGTTGCCTACGACAGACCATTACTGTCCGCGGTGGCTCCTCCGTCCGGGCACGTAGCAGGCACGCCGTTACCCGCCCAGGCTCCTGGTGACCCTCGCCCGGCGACAAGGCGGATGGTCTCATCGAGCGGTACAACCCCGCCCTAGGCCGGCATGAGGCCCAGTTGAGTCATGAGCTCTGCGCGGTCGAAGACGAGCCGGAAGCTTGACCACTTGCCATTCAGGTAAGTGAGTCCCAGCGTATAGGGGAGTGCCACGCTCTTCCCCGTCGCGGGAATGTCTGGACTGCCGGGCACGTGGAATGTCTCCGTATGCGTGCCCGTGAAGACCAATTCCTGGACGGCCTCGTTCCCTTCCGCGACCGCGACGTTGATCGTGCACCTGTTATCCGGGAAGGCGTCCTGCCAGAGTGACCAGAACATGCGGCCGGTGTCGAGGCCCTGGCCAGCTATTCCTCCCGGGGCGTTGAAGGTAATGTTTTCGTCGCAGCACGCGAGCCAGCCATCACGGTCGTGTGCATTCCAGGTGTCGTAGAAACGCGTAACGAGACCTTTGATGTCTTCCATTGGTAACTCCCCACCCTTGGAGCTAACAAGCACGGGAGCAGTATCAGGCTGCACTGATACCTCATTTGTTTCTCAGCCGTCCGCGCCGGTTCCGTAAAGGATACGCCGACCTCGATGCTCTGCAACAGGCACCCAGTCAGCGCGCAAGAGGGACCCATGGGCGCGTCGCCTGAGGCCTCGCCCGAGGCGTCCTTTACGCCAGCGCATGACGGCTGGCAACCTCGGCACCCTTGTCCCGGTCACCACCTGTGGCGTCGTCGGCACACGGGGCAAGGCTTGTCCTGCTCAGCCGCTGAACCCGACTGATGCCGAACCGACGGTCTTACACACCTGCCACCACAGCACCGCGGCTTGCGACTACTCCAACCGGAACGCCGACCTGGGCACGTATCAGGCATGATCGACGATGCAGGGTCAATCTGACCGTCTTCGAGCACGTCCATAGTCGCCAGTTCTGTGTGGCCGACGCTCACCTGCCCCGAAGAGCCCATGCAGTACAAATCGGCGGCTCCGCGTGTGGCTGACCTTAATGAGCTGGTCACGTTCCGCGGCTGGCTCAGAAGCGGCCGGCGACGGAAAGCTGATATGCGGTGCCTACGGTGCGCTGGCGGTGGCTATGACCCGGCGGACCAGCCCGAAGATTTCCAGGGAGCGTACGCCCTCGTCGTGGAATGAGCGCAGCGCCGGGTCGTCACCGGGGTCGAGCGCCGCGGCTTCTTGCCACATGGCGTGCTCGCTGGCCCGCCAGCCGGGGCGGTCGCGGACCTCGACGGCCTCGAATCCGGCCGCGGTCAGTCCCGCCCCGAGGTCGACCCGCCGCAGCCGGCCGGGCAGCCGCTGGTCGTCCCGTTCCAGGGGCTCCCAGCTGGTCAGCACCGCGCGCCCGCCGCCGGTCAGGATCCGCCGGATCTCGCAGTAGGCGGCATCGGGCTGCGGAGCGAAGTGGATCGCGTCGACGCACAGCACGGCGTCGGCCGAACCGGGGCCTAGCCCGGTTGCGGCGAGGTCGCCGATGCCGAAGCCCGCCGTGGCGTCCAGCCGCCGCGCCTGCTTGCGGGCCTGGCGCACCGCCTCGGCGGAGAAGTCGACGCCGATCAGCCGGGCCCCGGTACGGGCGGCGATCTCCAGGCCATAGCCGCCACGGCCGCAGGCCAGGTCCACCAGCGTGCCGCCCGGGAACAGGCGCAGCCCCGCGGCGGCCTCGGCGATCCCGTCCCAGCCGAGCAGGCTCGTGGACAGCAGGTGCGGCGGCAGGCCCAGATGACGCTGCTGGATCTCGTCTTTGACCGGCGACCCGGGCATGTCGGCGTACCAGCCGTCGAAGTACTCCGCCAGAGAACCAGGCTCAGGCTCCATCCGACCAGTATGGCGCGGCCCGGCCGCTGCCTGCCCGCGGCGGTTCAGAAACCCTCGGAACGCACCTGGCGGTCACCTCCCCGCGCGCAGACGATGATGAGAGAGATGGCCTGCGGTGACGCGCGCTCAGCGCCACCGGGCAGGATCTGACCGCGACGGTCGGCTACACAAGACGGCCAGCACTTCTACCAGATCGACGGATCTCGCGCGGCGGCTGTAGCCAGCGATCGCAGTGTTACAGGTGTTCCGAGGACAGTTGGCCTGATTGCTGATTTCGCGGGACGTTATGGGCGCACGGGTGCCGGGAGGGAGGCGCTGGAAGGCAGGGCTGGGAGTTCCTGGTCAAGCACGCGGCCGGGGATGACAGGAATTGCCGACCTGCGTAGACCGGACGATGAAGACGCCGGAGCGGGCCGCCCGATTCAGACTGGGACGGCCCGTGATCACGGGGCGCGCAACGGTTACCTGAGGTCGTCAGGCGCCCTTGGCGTTGCTGCCGTACCGGCGGCGGAACTGTTCCACCCGCCCGGCGGTGTCGAGGACGCGCGCCTGCCCGGTGTAGAACGGGTGGCTCACCGATGAGATCTCGACGTCGACGACAGGATAGGTCCTGCCGTCCTCCCAGGTGATGGTTCGCTCGCTGGTCGCGGTCGACCGGGTGAGGAAGGCGAAGTTCGCCGCGCGGTCGCGGAAGACGACCGGAAGATAGTCCGGGTGGATTTTCTGCTTCATGGTTACCGCTCCTCCCGGAACTCGACGTGGCGGCCGGTCACTGGGTCGTACTTGCGGATGACGAGGCGGTCGGGGTCGTTTGTCCGGCTCTTCCTGGTCACGTAGGTATAGCCAGTCCCAGCGGTCGACCTCAGTTTGATGACGGGGCGAAGTGTGCTGCGACTCATGCTTTATATAACAATATTGATAATGAGAATCATTCCCTGGAGCGGGTGCCTTCCGGTACGCGTCGGCGGGCGCCTCAAGTGGCGCGAGACCGGCTCGTCATGACCGGTGGCCCACTCGGGATTGCTTGGTGCGCCCGAGGTCGAACGTGTCCATCGATCCGGACATGACATCGCAGCGCGTAACCAAGATGAACGTCGCACGTGGTATTCCATTAGCGATATTTGCGGCTCCCCTCGCATTGGCCTCAACGCGCTGGCGAGTACAGATCAGCTGTTTCGGAGCGGTCCAAGTCCGGCCGGGCGTATCGGCCTTCTGGTGGCGGTCCTGCCTGGCAGTCCCGGGGACGCGTTTGGCGGCGGGTTTGGGTGCCTAGCTGATGGCTCCGGTATCGCCGGCTCTCGGCGGGCCGGCTGGGCGGGTGGGTTCGGGTGATGCTTCCGCTAGCGCGTACTCAACGGCGCGGCTGCCTCCCAGGGACTGTCCCCGTGTCCAGGCCTGCTCGAAGGCCGCATCTCCCATGCGGGAGCGCAGCGCGGCCAGGAGACCATCGTCGTGGGCGGCGCGGGGCACGAGCGCGTGCAGCCAGCCGCTGCCCTTGGCTTGCAGGAGCGCGCCTGCGGCGGCGAGCAGATGCACGGCGCGCTCGAGGTTGTCCTGCCGGATGGCGACCGCGGCGAGCGCCTCGAGGTAGTAGGCGACGCTTGGTTCGTCCCTGGCCTCGGCCGACTGCGACACCCCTTCCTGCAGGCGTTCCGCCGCGCCGGTCAGATCGCCCTGTGCCTGGCTGCTGAGCGCCAGGTCGTAGAGCGAGACGAAGATGGTGAACCGGTCCTGCGCGCTGCGGGCCGCGTTCAGGGCCTCGGTGAACAGCTGCGCTGCGCGGTCGTGATCTGCCTGGCTGAGCCGGATCTGGCCGAGGAAATTGCACACGAACGCCACGTCCAGCAGGTGCTGCGGACGCTCGGGTCCGGCGAGCCGGTCGTTGCCGGCCTCCTGCAGCGGGGCGAGCGTCTGTTCGAGCAGCTCGCTGGCCCGCGCGTCCTGGTGCTGCAATGCCAGGAGGTGACCCAGCATGGCTGCCGTCGTGGCTGCGCCCAGCATGTCCCCGGCCTGGCGGTACAGCGGCAGGCTCTGCTCCAGGAGCGGCTGCGCTGTGGCCTGGTCCCCGGACGCGAAGAGGCCGAAGCCGGTGCCGCTCAGCGCCAGGGCACGCTGCCGCGGCGGCAGGTGTTCGCTCCTGGGCAGGATGTCCACGTAGGAGGCGAGTTCCTCGGCGTGGCCGCGCAGCCACCAGAACCTCCAGGTCGCCCAGGACAGCTGTATTGCCGGCTCGAGCTGGTCCTGTTCCACCAGCCAGGACATCGCGGCGCCGAGGTTGCCATGCTCGGTCTCGAGCCGGTCCAGCCACGCCAGCTGTCCGGGACCTTGCAACTCGGCTGGAGCCGGCTCGGCGAGCGCCCGGAAGTAGGCCGCGTGCCGGTCGTGCGCCTCCCGCCAGTCAGCGCCGTCGCGCAGGCGCTCCAGCGCGTACTCCCGGATGGTCTGCAGCAGTCCGAAGCGCGGCTCGCCGTCGCGGGTCTGCGGCTGCACCAGGCTGCTGTCCACCAGCGAGCCCAGCGTGTCCATGACGTGCCCGGCCCGGCCCGGGTCCGCCGGCCCGGCGGCGCCGACGGCCTCTGCGGCGGGCAGGTCGAAGGTTCCTGCAAACACCCCTAGGCGGGCGAATAGCGCCTGCTCGCGGGCGGACAGCAGGTCGAAGCTCCAGTCCAGGGTGTTCCGCAGTGTCTGCTGCCGCTCGGGCAGGTCGCGTGCTCCGCCCGTCAGCAGCCCCATCTTGTCATCGAGGCGGGCCAGCAGGGCCTGCGGTGGCAGCAGCCTGATCCTGGCCGCGGCCAGCTCGATGGCCAGCGGCAGCCCGTCCAGCCGCCGGCAGATCTCAGCGACGGCCCCGGCGTTCCCGCTGGTCAGCTCGAAACTCGCGGACGCGGCTTGCGCCCGCTGCACGAACAGGCGCACCGAGGCGCATCGCTGCACCTCTGCGGCATCCTCCCCGGCCCCGATCGGCGGCACCGGGAGCGGCGGCACCGGGAACTCGTGCTCACCGCTGAGCCGCAACACCATCCGGCTGGTCACCAGCGCCACCACGCCAGGAGCGGCGCCCAGCAGCTCAGCCACCAGCGGAGCCGCCCCCGTCACCTGCTCGAAGTTGTCCAGCACCAGCACCAGCCGCCGGGCGCGCAGGTACGACTTCAGGTCGGTGATCAGCGCGCCGCCCGAGGTGCTCAGCCCCAGCGCGGCGGCGATCGCGGGCGTCACCAGCTCGCCCGCCCGGACCGAGCCGAGCGCAACGAACCGCACCCCGTCCGCGAAGCCCGGACCCACCCGCTGCGCGACCTCCACCGCGAGCCTGCTCTTCCCGACTCCGCCCGGCCCGGTGAGGGTCACCAGGCGCACGCCCTCGGCACGCACCAGGTCGCCCACCGCCGCAACGTCATCGTCGCAGCCCACAAACGGCGTCGCCGGCACCGGCAACGCCCCTGCCAGCGACGCCCTGTCCGCGGCGCCGTCCCGCGCCGGCGGCCTCTCGAACCGCTCGCTCAGCAGTACGGCCAGGTCGTTCTCGACCAGGCGCTGCAGGTCGGCGGCAGCAGAGAAGCGCTGATAGGACACGTCACCGGCATCCCTGATCCTGGTCAGCATCTCCGCCAGCCGCGACTCACGCTCCGCCGCCGGCGACTTCACGTAGATCAGCCTGGGCAGCCCCGCCGCCAGCAGGTACTCATCCTCCAGCCCGGATACTTGCTCCCCCGGCGCGACCCAGCCGTAGCTCTGCCAGTACACGCCCACGAACACCTGGCTCTGCGCCAGGTAGGAGCGGTATACCTGCCGCGGCGGATGCGGCCGGGCGCCCAGCTCGAACATCACCGGCACCAGCCGCAGACGGGTCACCGCGTCCCGCACTGCCTGCCGCTCAGCGGCCAGTTCCTGCAGCGTAGAACTCACAAAGACCCGCAACCGCTGGTCAGGCGTGCGGATCACATCCGTCTCGGCCATTACTCCAGCCTAGCTACTCGACCATTACTCCAGCCTAAGCGCCTATCCATAAGTTCTGCGCGTAACTCGCTGTGAGACCGGCGGGTGAAGGCGTTGACATCAGCCTCGCCGGGGGTTGGATCGAGGTTGCCTCCAACGTCCATCCACCCGGCGAGGTCGTGGTCAGTATGCGCCCGGTCAGCGTGTTCGCCAAAGCCCCAGGCAGCGAGATCGAGCAGCTGCGCGGCGATCTGCAGGGCCGGTGGCGGCAGGCCGCCCGGGCGGTGATGGTGCTGCTGTCGCTGCACGGTTTACCGCCGTCCCAGATCGCGGAGCTGCTGGACTGCCACCCGGCCACTGTGCGCCGGTGGATCAGCCGGTTCAACAGCGATGGGCTGGCCGGGCTGGCGGACCGGCCCCGATCCGGCCGGCCCGGCTGGGCGGACGCCGGCTGACGAGCCGGATCGCCGCGCTGCTAGCCCGCCCGGGCCCGTGGACCCTGCCGCGGATCCGCCGCTGCCTGGGGTGGCCGCAGGTCAGCCCGCGGACCCTGTACCGGCGGATCCGCCTGGTGGCGATCTGGCGGCGGCCGAAGCTGACCGCCCGCGGCGACCCGGACCATGACCACGTGGTGGCCGGGATCGTGGCCCGGCTGATAGACCTGCCTCGCGGGGCGGTGGTGCTCGCCGAGGACGAGACGCACCTGAACCTGCTGCCGCATGTACGGGCCAGCTGGACGCTGCGCGGCCTGCGCCCGCAGATCCTCACCCCGGGCACGAACCGCAAGGTCACCGTGCTCGGCGCGATCGAGATGACCACCGGCGCCTGGGTGTACCGGCTGGGCCGCCGCTGTGCAGCGGACTTCATCGCCCTGCTGGACCAGATGCTCCGTGCGTTCCCCCGCGCCCCGGCGATCGTCGTGATCTGCGACAACGACAGCATCCATCATGCTCGCAAGGTCACCGCGTACCTGAAACAGCAGCCCCGCCTGGAACTGCTCTACGGCGCCCGGTACAGCCCGCATGACAATCCGGCCGAGCGGATCTGGGGCGCGCTGAAGAACTACGTGGCCAACACCGCTGTGAGCTGGCCCGGCCGCCTGCGGCAGATCCACTCCTTCTTCCGCGCCCGCTCACCGGACCAGATGCTGGCCACCGCCGCCCCCTGGACCAGCCCCTGGCTGCCACCGGGTTACGAACAGAACTTTTGGAATGCCGCTTAGCTACGTAGTCAGGTGAATAGGAGCGCGGCGGTGGCCAGCAACACTACGGCCGTCGCGCCGTGCACGCCGTAGACGGTGGCCGTTGGGCCGTTGCCGCGCAGCACGATGATGGCGTCGCCGATCGGGATGGTGCTGGCGGCCAGCTCGAACCAGCCCAGGACGTGGGCCTGCTGGCGGTTGTCCGCGGCGGTCATTGTGCGGTCGGCGATGCCTGGTCCCGCTGGGTGCGCGGCGCGGGGAGCCGGAGCTCGGCGTAGAGTGCGCGGTGGTCGCTGCCGGTCAGCCAGTGGGCCGATGTGGCCAGGACCGCGCAGCGCCGGTCGGTCAGGACGTGGTCGATGGCGAGCAGGGCCGGGCGCCGGCCGGGCTGCGGTCCCCAGGTGGGGGACAGCCCGTGGCCGGTCTGGCTGGCGGCGTCCGCGTAGCCGCGGCGCAGGAGCCGGCGGAACTGGGCGTGATCCAGGGTGGCGTTGAAGTCTCCGGCGAGGATCTGCGGGCTGTCACCGGGCGCGGGCAGCGCGGATAGCTGACTGCGCCACCGGGCGGTGGCGCCGGGGGACCAGGGCGGCTTCGGCGGCGCCGCGTGGATGCAGGCCAGTTGCACGAACTGCCCGGATGGAAGGTCAAGCCGGGCGGTGCACCGGGCGGCGGGCACCGGCGCGGCGGGCGGCCCGCCGCGCAGCGGGTAGCGGGCGTAGATGCTCCCTCCCGCGCCGTGCGGCACCGGCTGCGCCGCCCGGTACGGGAGCAGGTCGCCCAGCCCGGCCCGGGCGAGCCCGGCGGCCGCATCGCCGGTGAGTTCCTGCACGAACAGCACGTCCGCGCGCTTACGGCATACCAGCTCGGCCACCACCTCGGCTCCGGCCCGGCCGGCGAGCAGATTGGCCGTCAGGACCCGAAGTACGGGCCCCGCCGCGGGCGGCTGGCGGGACGGCACCGCGCGAGGACCCACCGCGGCGGTCAGGGCAGCCCCGGCAACCGCGGTCGCGGCAGCCGGGCCCGCGCCGCGTAGCAGCAGCGCGCTCACCCACGCTCCCGCGGTGACCTGAGGGGTGAACGACAGCAAGGGCACGGCCCATGCTTCGGCGAACCGGAGACGATCAGCGCCGGCCAGCCGGGCTGCCGCCCAGCCGGCCAGCGCGCCGGCCACCACCCACTCCACGCGTCGTGACGGCATTGGCTCATGATCGCAGAACCGCCGGAGCGGAGAAGCCAGCCTGGCCGCAGCGGTTCACATGGCGCTCAGAACACCCGGACCTGCAGGCACTTCGCCTTGACCGGCTCCCGGCCGATGCCCGCGCCATATCGAGTCTGCAACGAGGCGGATCCCGCACCCTGGCCGCAGCCCGCGGTCGTCACGCAACGTGACAGCCACCCCGACCGTGATGATCTGATCGCCGACTCGGGGCGGCTGGCAGTCGTGTCGGCAGCGCGGGCGACGGCGCGCAGATCATCCGGTTCTGCTGCCACACGCGGACAGCTTGCAGGATCGGGACCTCGGAGTGGTGCCTGCAGACGCTGGCGCGTCCACTGCCACATCGGCGCGGCGCCGGGCTGGCCTTTCTCGTACGTCGGCTCAGGCGGGGTGGCCCCGGGAATTGCCCCCGCCAACCCGACCCCAGGACCGGTAATATAACTGAGCGAGCCCGGTCAATGCTTCGCGGCATTCTTGGCTTTCTTCCCCTTGTGCTTGACCTTGCCGGCATCTTTCTTGGTCTTGCCCTTAACTGCCTTAGCCTCGCGCTTGGCCTTCTTGCCCAGACCCATGACCGGCTCCTTTTGTGTCCTGCGGCAACCCAGCGCCGCCACATACGGACCGCGTTCCAGTTGAGCTGCCGGAGACGCGGCGCTCCGATGGCTCATGTTCCGCGCCGGATGAAGCTCAAACCTTCCAGATATCATGTCGTGAGTTCTTCTCGCATCGGCGGCGCCGGGCCGGCCCAGGAAAGGTTCCGGACCCTGAAGGCCGGACGCGGCAAAAGCAAGCAGCCAGACCGCAGGCAACGCTGGTCACCCAACCGAAGATCGCGGCCCCGTGCGAAGATGGCCCGGGCGATACACACCAGGTCAAACCCGGAAACGATTACCGAGCTGGCCGTGACTCCGGATTAGAGGATCCTTTCAGAACAATTGGGCGGTAGTGCGCGCGCCTGTCCAGCTGAGAGCCCGGCAGCGTCGCTCGTCGTCAGGGGATCAGGCTGAGCTCGCGCGCGCGGGTGACGGCCTCGGTGCGGTTGGCCGCGCCGAGCTTGCCCAGGATGTGGCTGACGTGCTTCTTGACGGTGTCGGGGGTGATCACGAGCTGGCTCGCGATAGCGTGGTTCGGCCTGCCCGCGGCCAGCATCTCCAGCACCTCGAGCTCGCGGCTGGTCAGCTGCTCGACCAGGCCCGGCACCGCCGTGACCCTGCCGCGCCCGGCTTCCGGAGCGATGTCCTGCGCGCCGAGCGCGCGCTGCAGCCGGGCCAGGCAGCCGGGCGGGATCTCCGCGGCCGTCCCGCCGGACCGCTGGGCCGCGATCAGCCGGGCCAGCAGCGCGGCCATCGGCGGCCCCTCGTCGGCGAAGACCCGGACATGGCCCTGCGGGCAGGCCAGGGTGAGCGCGCCGGCCAGCGCGGCGACCGCCGCGGCCTCCTCGCCGCTGGCGGCCAGCGCCAGCGCCCGCAGCGCGCCGATCTCGATCGGGCTGCCGACCCGGGCCTGGGCGGCCGCCGTCGCGTGCAGCCGGTCCAGCAGCGCCAGCGCCGGGCCGGGCCTGGCCCGGCAGGACGCGCGCCAGCGCCAGGTGCCCCGGTTCCCGGGCGTAGTCCGGCTCGTCGTCCGCGCCGAGGCCGGCCTCTTGCGCCCAGCGGGCGGCTCCGGCCAGGTCGCCCTGGGCCAGCAGCAGCCGGCCCGCCGCGCCGGGACGGGATTGAGCAGGCCGGGTAGGCCCGGCGCGGCCTGCATGGCCTCGGCGATAGCCGCCAGGGCCCCACCCGGATCGCCGCTGGCCTGCCGGATCCACGCCAGCGTGACCAGGCCGCTGGCCAGCGGCGGGTCAGTGGCCAGCGGCGGGGTGTAAGAAAACTGGCGGCACAGCGTGATGCCCTCGGTGACATCCCGGAGAGAATTATCGAGGTCGTTCCGCTGGTCGGCCACCTCAGCCAGCCCCACATAAGCCGAGCCGGCGGCGGCCAGCGGCGGCCGGCCTGGCCGTGCGGTGATCTCCAGCACCTGCCGGCAGGTCCGGGCGGACGCGTCCAGGCCGCCCTGGGCGCGCTGAACCTGGCCGAGTAGATAGATAACCCGTGCCGTCAATGTGGACAGGCCTACTGCCCGCCACTCGGCGATGCTGGACTGAAAAAGCGCGCTCAGCCTGGGCCAGCCGGCCACGGAGCCACTCGCCGACGGCCAGGTACCGCTGGGCGATGACGTGCAGCAGCCGCTCGCCCTCGTCGGCCTCAGTCATCGCCTGTGAGGCGAACGCCACCGTGGCAGCCGCGTCACCGCGGAGCTGGGCGAGCAGGCTGTGCTGGATCGCGATCAGCGCCGGGACATTTACCAGCAGGCTGCGGGCCTGGCCAACCGTAGGCTCGAACGGCTCCTCCGCTGCGCGCGCGTACGCGTGCTGAGCCGCGTCGAGCAGCGGTTCCACCGCCTCCAAGCGGCCGCCGAGGAGTGCCAGGAAAGCCTGCGCCAGCACCAGCCGCGGCCGGGACCGGACCAGGTTCTTAGGCAGCGCCGACAGCCACCGATGAACCGTCGGCCCTTCGCCGCGCAGACTGTGGGCCGCGTCGTAATGCTGCTCGATCAGCCGGGCGGCCCAGGTCATCTCCCCGGCGGCGACCGCGTGCCGGATCGCGGCATCGGCCAGCCCGCGCCCGGCGTACCAGCACGCCGCGTTACGGTGCAGTCTGGGCACGCGGCCGGGCTGTTCGGCCTGCAGGCGGGCGCGGAGCAGGCCGGCGAACAGGTGATGGTAACGCCACCAGCCGCGCACCTCATCCAGCGGGATCAGGAACAGCCCGGCCCGTTCGGCCTGCTCCAGCAGCGCCTGGCTGCCAGGCCGGCCGGTGACCGCATCACACAGCTTTCCCGACAGCCGCTCCAGCACCGAGGTCTCCAGCAGGAACGTACGCACCTGCTGGCTCTGGCGCTCGAGCACCTCCTCGGCCAAGTAGTCCAGCACGTACCGGTGGCTCCCGGTGAACGCGGCGACGAACCCGCCGACGTCGCCGCGCCCGCGTAGCGACAGGGCCAGCTGCAGCCCGGCCGCCCAGCCCTCGGTCCGCGCGGCCAGCGCCGCGGCGACCGCGTCCGGCAGCGGCGCACCGGGCCGCGCTGCGCCGGGCGCCGCCGCGACCCGGGCCAGCAGCGCCGCCGCCTCCCCCGTGGTGAACCGCAGGTCCGCGGCGCGCAGCTCGGTCAGCAGCCCGCGGGCCCGCAGCCGGGCCAGGCCCAACGGCGGGTCGCTGCGGCTGGTCAGCGCCAGCCGCAGCCCCGGCGGCTGGTGCTCGAGCAAGAACCCGAGCCAGGAGTGCACCAGCCGCGAGCCGATCACGTGATAATCATCCAGGACCAGCAGCAGCGCCCCGCCCGCGCTAGGCTGGCCGGCAAGCTCGTTGACCAGGGCCGTCACCAGCGGCTCGTACGACGGCGGCGCGTGCGGCCCGGGCAGCGGGCCCATCCGCTCGCTGATCCCCGGCCGCACCCGGTCCAGCGCGCCCACCGCATGCCGCCAGAACCTGGCCGGGTCGTTGTCGCCGGCATCCAGCGACAGCCAGCCCACCCGATGCCGGCCACGCCGCACCCACCCGGCCAGCAAGGTGGTCTTGCCGTACCCGGCCGGCGCGCAGGCCAGGACCAACCCCCAGGCCAGGCCCTCGCCGAGCCGCTGGGCCAGCCGCGGGCGCGGCACCAGATCGGGCCGCGACCCGGGCACGCTCAGCTTGGTGGCCAGCAGGACACCGCGCTCCGGCGATGCGCCTCCGCGGCCGGCTCACCCGTCGGTCACCTGCACGACCGGCGCCTCCGGCGATCTTGCGTCGCTGCCCGGACCCATCGTAGCTGCCAGCCGCCCGGCCTGAACCCGGGGCCCGACCCGGGGCGGCACCATAGTGCCGCCGCCGCCGCGGCAAAGATTCCACCCGGCATGGGCACCTTCGGGTGACGCCGGCCCCGTCCCGGATTCGTAGCGTACAGACCCACGGACCTGAACCGAAGGACGGCACACGGGCTTGAACTCGCGCTACGAGATCCGGATCAAGGGCGTCCTCGACGGGCGGCGGGCCGCCTGGTTCGAAGACCTCCAGGTCAGCAGCGACGGGGAGGAAACCGTCATCGCCGGCCCGGCCGCCGGTCAGGCCGCCCCGCACGGGTTGCTGGCCAAGGTCCGCGACCCCGGGCTGTTCCTGATCCCGGTCCGCCACCTCGATCCAGGCTGACCAACCCCCCGGGCCGGCCGCCCGGCCGCCCGGCCAGCAAACACCAGGAGGAGATCATGCACCCGGCCATCATGCGGCAACTCGCAGCCGACCACACCAAAAAGATGCACGCGAAAGCAGAGGATGCACGCCAGGCCCGCCAGGCCAGCCAGGCGCGCCGGGCCCGGCGCCGAGCAGCGTCCATGCGACCGAGGCTTCCGGCCAGCGGGACGCTCAGTTACGATGATCCCCGCCTGGACGCAGGCCAGCGGCCGACCATGCGCGAGCAGCCTAGCGCGCCGCCACTGCCGGTGATGGCCGGCTCGCCGCCAGATAGCCGCGACGCGATCACGCGACGCGAAGCGCTGGACCATTGCGACTGATCAATGCGGGGCCGCAGGAGGCTTAGCCGGAGGGCCAGCCCGCGAGAATGCGCTGCCTAACAGGCAAGACCGGCAACGGAAAGGACACTGCCATGAGCCACCCTGGCCCCCCGGACATCACTACGCGGGTTCCCGGGCACCCGATTGAGACACCCCGGCTGACCCTACGCCCGTTCACTGCCGGTGACTTCGACGACCTATATGCCTACCAGTCCCGCCCCGACGTGGCCCGTTACCTGCACTGGGTTGCCCGTGACCGGGCACAGGCCCGGCAGGCCCTGGACCGCCAGTGCCGTGAGATCACCCTAGATGCCGAGGGTGATTGGCTGACCTTCGCCGTGGTGTTGCGTGAGGCTGGCACGGTGATCGGCGAGACCGGGCTGAAATGGCTGAGTCGCGAGCACAGACAGGGCGAGACCGGATTCATCTTCAACCCTGGCTACCACGGGCAAGGCTTGGCCACCGAGGCAGCCGGATCCATGCTCACGCTGGGCTTCGACGACCTGGGGTGGCACCGGATCATCGGCTCCTGCGATGCCCGCAACCAGCAGTCGGCGCGCCTGATGGAGCGACTGGGCATGCGCCAGGAGGCGCACTTCATCCATAGCGAGTTCGTGAAGGGGCGGTGGACCGACGAGCTGGTATACGCCATCCTCGATCACGAATGGGAGGCACGAAGAGCCAAGCCATCATGACCTGCCTCGACGAAAACGTCTTCACCGGCAAGCGGGTCGGTACGTCTCCACCGTCGTCGTCACTGCCCAAGCGGCGGGCGCTGGGGTCGGCCGGCCATGATGGCCGCCGCGGAGGAATGGACCAGACAGCAGGGATGCACCTTGATGACCTTGGAAGTGTTCGGGCACAACCACACTGCCCGGGCCGTTTACCCGCGCCTTGGGTACCGGGAGCAAACCCTCAAGCTTGCCAAGCGGCTCTATGAGCCGACAAGCGCGGATGACAAGCCGCCCACGACCGCCGGACGTGGGTACAACCTTGAGGTCGGCCAGCCAAGTCGCAGAGATGCAGGCCGCGCAGATCGATCCCTTATGAGTGCCTTGAGTTAAGGAGATCGCCGCAGCTCGAACCGTCGATATCGGCGGATATTTCGCCTAGGCCGGATGCGCTGGCGGAGTAGACATCCTGAAGCTACAGACCCGACCGGCTCAAGGTCAGGGCGCATCCTCCGTGACGCGGTCGTAGCTGCGGCGGGCTCGGGCGCTGCGGGCGCTGCCGTAGCGGCGGAGCATCTGCGGGGAGGTCCAGCCGTTCTGCGCGTTGCGTTGGCCTGCGGAGGAATTCCTCACAGGCTGGGCGGATGACTGATTAATTCAGCGCGCCTGCCTGGCGTTTGCGGCCCGGCGGACGCTAGTGCCGTGTCTGGGGAGGCGTGCGCGGGCTGAACCAGGTGCGCAGGGCCGTGTTCATCCCGGCGGCCGGGTCGGGCGTGCCGGGTCCGGCAGCCCAGGCGACGCGGCCGTCGGGCCGGATTAGCAGTGCTGCGGCCGGGGCGGGCTTGGTCAGGCAGCGTGCGGTGATGACGGTGATCAGGCCCGCCTGGTCTGGGGCCGCCTCGGCGACTGCGGAATCGGCGGTGAGGTCGAGCAGGACGCCCTGGGCTGCGTGCATGAACTCGGCGACCCGGGTGCGGCCGTGACGGGTTTCCAGCTGGAGATCTGGCGCGAGCTTCCCGACCAGCGGGTGCAGCTGGGCGTCGCTGGCCGGCATCGGGTATCGGACATCGGAGCCCTCGATCAGCTCGCCGATGTGACGCAGTTGCCCGGGCTCGCGGAGCAGTTCGCGGATATGTTGCAGCGGCTCGGGGTGCTCGAGTACGTCGCCGAACAGCTCGCGCAGCGCTTCGGCCCCCTCCGGGCTCACCTTGGCGAGCTCGTCCGTCCCGCCTTGGCCGAGGGTGGTCAGGGCCTTCTGGGCGCGGGCTTGCAGGATGGCGTGCTGTCCGGCGAGGTGCCGCTCGGCGTGGTAGGACTCCAGCAGGCCGTCCGGTGCCCGGCCCTGGACCTGCGCGGCGAGCTTCCAGCCGAGGTTGACCACATCGATCAGGCCGGTGTTCAGCGATACCGCGAAGACGTGGGCGGCGTCGCCGGCCAGCAGGATGCGGCCCGCCTGGTAGCGGTCGGCTTGCCGGCTGTTCCCGACAAGCCGGCTCAGCCGCTGCGGATCGGTCATCGGCAGGTCGCCGCCGAGGACCCGCCGGGCGCTGGCACGCAGTTCCTCGAGGGTCATCGGAGCGCTCAGGTCGGCGGTGGGGTCGTCCTCGCTGGTGTAGACGATGAAGACGCCGGCAGTAGCGTTCTTGTCGACTACGGCCAGCGGCGCGAGCGAGTAGGTGCCTCGCGGGGTGCGGACTTGCCCCATGAGCTTCAGGCGGCCGATCCCCGGTACCTTCACCATGCCGCCGCGCCAGGTGAGCTTCGCCGTCGGCAGGCGCACCTGGCCGATGCGGGATATCTCCGGCGAGGTGGCGCCGGGGAAGCCGACCCCGGCCTGCTTGCGTACCAGGCTGTGCGCGCCGTCGCAGCCCACGAGGTAGCGTGCGCGCAGCCGGTAGTCGTCGCCGGGACCGCGGACGTCGAGGGTGATCGCGTCGTCATGCGGGGACAGCGCCGTCAGCTCGTGCCCGCGCCGGACAGTCCCGCCGAGTTCGGTGAGCCGCGCCTCCAGCACCTCCTCCAGCCGGCGTTGCGGCACCGTCAGGATGTGCACCGGGCTGGCGCCGAGCCTGGAGAAGTCCAGCTGCAGCGGACCGAACGAGAAGCGCGGTACCGGCCCGGCAAAGGTGGCCTCCTGGCGGAGCCGGTCGAGCAGGCCGCGGTAGTCCAGCATCGGCACGATCTGGCCCGCTAGGCCGTTGCCCTTGGGGGTCTCGTCGATCCCGGGCAGTCGCTCCAGCACGATCGGGTCGGTGCCGCTCAGCCGGAGCTCGCACGCCAGCATGAGTCCGACCGGTCCGCCGCCGGCGATCACGATGCCTACTTGGCGGGCGCGTGCCGGCGGTTGCGCGGGCATGGCTAGAGCCGCCCGAAGACGTCGCGCAGCCCGGCCGCGAACGGCACCGGGAGTTCCATCGGAGCTAGGCGACCGCCGGGGAACTCGGCGAACTCCGCGCCCAGCCGGGCAGCGATCGCGGTGCACGGGCGGTGGCAGGGATCGTGGCGCAGGTCAGCGTGTTCGGCGAGCGTGATCGTATCCATGCCAGCGGCGAGAGCGACCAGTATTTCCAGCGGAATCACGCAACCACCATTTCACGGAACGACGCCGCATAATTGCCAGATCTGCGCGCCCCGTCATCCGCGTCAGGTGAAAGGCCGCTGCGCCAGATCGGCGGCTCGCGTTCACCTTCAGGTCGCGGTCAGTGACCGCCGCGCCGACGACGGCCGGTAACGACCGATCGCGGTCAGGCGGTAGCCGCGCCTCGAGCAGACCGGCCGCGATCGCGGAGTCGGAGCGGGTTTCGCCGTGCTGTACGGATGGATCCGTGGATGCGAGATCAGATGGTCATGTGCTCGGCCCAGGCGGTCTGACCACCGGAAGCGGCTGGCCGCGCCGGAAGCCGGCGCCGGCTCTCCTGTCCCCGTCTGCCGTGACCGCAGCTGTGACCGCAGGCAGGGCCGGCTTCAGGTGAATTGGCCGGCCGGGCTCCGGGCCTGCTGCTGGCACTCCCGCGCCGGGCTATTTCAGGATGTTGACGGCACGCGCCACGATCAGTGCCACCGTGACGATGGAAACGACCGACTGCAGGGTCATGGCGAGCTTGGCCCACCGGGACAGCGGCATCACATCGGTCGGGCTGAACGCCGCCGCGTTGGTGAAGGCCAGGTACAGGTAATCGGCGAAGGCGGGTTCCCAGTCCGGCGGTGCCAGCTCCGGGCTGGCCATCTGGACGAACTGGAAGTCCGGGTACGGACGAGCGCCCAGGGCGCGGGCGACCGGGCCGCCCCGGTCGAACTCCCAGTACCACAGCCCGAACACGATGACGTTGGTGAGCCAGATCGCTCCGCCGGTGACCAGCAGCGGCCCGGCGTTCTCCCCTTCGGTGCCGCGGACCAGGCCGGTCGCCAGGCTCACCACCGACCATGCGTTGGCGACGCTGATCAGCGCCGCCAGCGTGAGGCCGAGCATGCGCAGCACCCGGGACTGGCGGTCGATCCGGTGCGGGTTGGCCAGGACCAGCGCCAGGAGCAGGATGGCCTGCAGCGCGGGCAGGATCCACACCGGCCGCAGCACTCCCAGCCGCCCGGGCACCGCGGCCTGCAGCCCGATCGCGACCGCGGTGCAGGCCGCGACCTGCCAGCGCCGTTCCCCCCTGGTCCGGCGCCGCCAGGCCGGTATCACCTCGCCAGCGCCCCGCTGCGGCGCCCGGAAGAACGCGGCGCAGGTCTCCTCCACCCGCCGGGCCACGGCGTGCTCAAGTTCATCCAGCCGCCTGTGCAGCGACGGCAGGTCTTCAGGCTTGTTACCTTCACTCACGAACCACTAGTGTGGCCGGCCGACGGCGGTGTGCCGGACCCGGTCGAGAACCCCGGCGACACCATCGCCCGGCCCCCGTATCCGGACGGCAGTGCCCCGGCCGGTCCGGTCGCCGCTGCGCGAGCCGCCCATCACCCGCACCGGACCGCTGCCGCGGTAACCATCGTGATGCGCCCCAGGCCGGCCAGCACATGCCACGATCCGCTGGCACAGTGCCCGAAGACGCCGGGTACAGACCCTGGTGGCCGTAGCCGAGCAGCGGCGCGCAGGCTCAGCCCGCCGAGCTCGCAGCCCCGCCCGATCACCGTCCCAGCGGCACCGACCACCAGCAGATGCCGTACGCAAGCCAAGCCCGCCGACCGGCTGACCGGCGACGCATGGCCCAACCCCGGAGGAAGCCGCGTCACGCCAGGCTACGGAAACCAAACAGAACATCCGGTTATGCACGGCCGCGACCGCAGCGAGTCCACGCTAGCGGGCCGCGCCGAACGGCGGATCTCGCGCGATGACAGGGGACCAGTGATGGTCGCTGTGCGACTGATATTTTCGGGCACGCGGACTCCGGCCGCTCACGGGACCATACCCTGACGTCCGCTATGAGCGCTGCCTTGGCAAGGCCGGCCCGCAGCCTGCCATCTAGGCGGTCCTCCTACGTCGCGCTGCCGCGCACCTGGCCCGGTCCTTCAATTCCAGGCCCGGGCGTACCGGTGACACCGGCGATACGGACATCGGGCGCTACTGCCGCGGTGACGGCGGCCAAGCAGTCGCGGTCCAGCCGCCAGCCAGTGATCTTGCGAGCCTCCAGGCCGCCTGTACGGCGCCGGATTCCGATGCGCTGAACCGCAGCCTGCTCACCCGGGTCGCTGGAGTACAGGATGATCTGCTCGACATCGGCCCACGGAATCAGCACGCCCGTGCCACGGCGCGCGGTCAGCCTATCCGGCTCCCCGGGAAGCAAGATGCCCGCATGGTCGGCGCGGAAGGCGAGCTGGCGCCGGGCAAGCGCGATCACCGTCAGGGTGGCGAGGGCGACGCCGATCACCAGGAAGATCGCCTGCGTGTGCCAGAGGAATCCCAGGCCGATGGCGAGCAGGCCAGCAGCCAGGCCCATGCCATCGCGGCCGGTCACCCGGGCGCGTTCTTCGTAGCACGCTGGGTCGGGCAGCATTCTCTGATGTTCCATCCCAGGCAGGGCTACCGCCAGTGTCCCGGCCAGGGACCGGCCAGGAGCCGCTGGCGACTTGACCGGAAAGGCGCAAGGGCCCGCCGGACTGCCGGATGGGGGTACTCCGCTGGTACGACGTCGGGACAGTTGCGGCCCAGGACAACCAGCACAGGTGAAAACGCACGCGAAGTCACGTGTTATCCCCGCCCAGATGATCCAGATCTGCAGCCCTGGGTGGAGAGACTTCTAGATCCTCGCAGCCGCGCAGGT
>CAVSUR010000005.1:0-18930 GCA_963731285.1 uncultured Actinomycetota bacterium
CTGGTCTACTGACAGGTCCGCCGAGCCGAACCGGAACGCCCGTCGGGTAAAAAACTAAGCCTCGGAGCAGTGATGAGTTGGCATTTGTCGCTTTTGCCGGGTTACTGCGCCGGTTTCGGTGGTCGATACCCGAGTGCGCCATGAGGCGGCGGCTCCGTGAAGACCCGGGTGGATCTGGGCTCCAGGGTGATTTTTGTGCACCATGGTCCCCCTAATCCACCCGCAAGCCCGAATCCACCCCGGGAAAAGTTAAGGGCTCGCAGAGGATTAACCCGTAGCTTCGCGTTCTGGCTGTCATTGTTGTGGTATGCGAGTTGCGGAGGGGTTCGAGGAGTCGCTGGCGGCGAAGTTCCAGGTGCTGTTCCCGCACCTGGATGAGCGTCAGCGCCGGCTGCTGATGGGGGCCGAGGCCCGGGTACTGGGCCATGGCGGGATCCGGCTGGTGGCCCGGGCCGCCGGGGTCAGGGAGGCGACGGTGGCGCAGGGCGTGACCGAGCTGGACTCCGGGGCGGAGCCGCTGGGCCGGGCACGCCGGCCGGGCGGGGGCCGCAAGCGGGTGGCCGACCTGGACCCGGGGCTGCGGCCCGCACTGCTGGCCCTGGTCGAGCCGGGCTCCCGGGGTGATCCGATGTCGCCGCTGCGGTGGACGACGAAGTCGACCCGCAACCTGGCCGGGGAGCTGACCCGGCAGGGATACCGGATCTCGGCGGACACGGTGGGCGATTTGCTGCGGGAGGAGGGCTTCAGCCTGCAGGGCAACGCCAAGACTATCGAGGGCCGCCAGCATCCCGACCGCGATGCGCAGTTCCGCTACATCAGCGGTCAGGTGGCCGGGCACCTGACCGCCGGGCAGCCGGTGATCAGCGTCGATACCAAGAAGAAGGAGAAGGTCGGCAACTTCGCCAATGGCGGAGCGGAGTGGGAGCCCGAAGGCCGGCCGGTCCAGGTGAACGACCACGACTTCCCTGACGAGGAACTCGGCAAGGCCGTCCCCTACGGGATCTACGATGTGGCGGCCAACACTGGCTGGGTGAACGTGGGCACCGACGGCGACACCGCGGCGTTCGCGGTCGAGTCGATCCGCCGCTGGTGGCAGGCGGCCGGCGGCCAGTTACCAGGACGCCACCCGGCTTCTGATCACCGCCGATGCCGGCGGATCCAACGGTTACCGCACCCGCGCCTGGAAGACCGGGCTCGCCGCGCTGGCCGCCGAGACCGGCCTGGACATCACGGTGTGCCACTTCCCGCCCGGCACCTCCAAGTGGAACAAAATCGAGCACCGGCTGTTCTCCGCGATCTCGATGAACTGGCGCGGCCGGCCGCTGACCAGCCACGAAGTCATCGTCCAGACCATCGCCGCGACCACCACCCGCACCGGCCTCACCGTTCATGCACAGCTCGACGACAGCCTGTACCCGACCGGTGTCAAGGTCAGCGACCAGCAGATGGCGGCCCTGGCGATCACCCGCCACGGCTTCCATAGCGACTGGAACTACACCCTGCATCCGCACACGGGCCAGGCCCGCGGGCCCGCCGAACCAGGGCCGCAAGCCCCCAGCGGATGGGACCGCGCCACCCTGGCCCACCCCGCGCTGACCGGGCTGCCCCGTAAAGATCTAGACGATCTGGTCACCGCGCTGGAAGGCCCGTGGAGAACACAGCGGGAGCAGGACCGGCACCAGCGGCGGGGCGGCGACCGGCAACGAGCACCAGGAGCCGGCCCGCCTCCCAGGCTGCCGCTCGCCGACCGGGTCCTGGCCACCCTCCTCCACCGGCACCTCGCCCTTCCGTACCCCCTGCTGGCTCAGCTGCTCGGGGTGAACCGGACCACCATCAGCCGGGCGATCCAGCAGACCCGGCCGCTACTGAACCAGCACGGGCACGCCACCGCCGAACCGCCAGCAGCCCGCCTGCACACACTCGCCGACATCGCCGCCTACGCCGCAAGCCAGGGCATCATGCCCCGTGCCGGAATCGAAATCGGCGTGTTAATGATCTGCGAGCCCTAACGACGTGGTGCGCGATTAGCGTCGGGCGTGCTGGCCTGGCGGGCTGGCTGGGTGGGTTACCGCTCGGCGGCGCGGTCGGAGACCAGCCCGGCGACGGCCAGGTAGGTCTCGTCGAAGTACGTCGCGGCGTCCGAGGAAGCGCTGCAGGTGCCGCCATTGCTTGTGTTCGGCGTTGGCGTGCTCGACGCAGATCCGTTGTGATGACTGCTGGTGGCGCTGTTCCTCGTAGGCGGCGGTTTCTTCGGGGGCGGCGTCTTTCTCGGTTTCATCGGCGGGGCCTGGACCTGGTCCGGGAACTCTTTGGCCAGGCCGCGGTACCCGGCGTCGACTTTGGCCCTGACCTGCGGGATAGCTGGCGTGAACAGGTCGGCGATGCCCTCGGTGCGCAGCCGCGGTGCTGGTCGTGCATCCGGCCCGGCCGGAACGCGCCCGGCCCACAGCGGTGCGGCCCTTCTCGTCGGTGATCGCGGTCGGCCTTCTTCGTGTTCATCTTCTTCTTGCCCGACACGAACGCGCGCCGTCCCGGCTTGCCCGCGCGCGGGCGCCTGACCTGCACTTCGGTGCCGTCGAGCCGCAGCGTGACGCCGCGGGCGGCGGCATAGGCGAACACGTCGGCCAGGGTCCGCAGCCGGAGCCGGGCTCGCCGGGCACGGCGAACCCGCGAGCGGCCAGCAGCGGCCGGACCTCGCCGACCGCGCGGGTGACCGTGGAGCGGTGCACCCGGTACAGCTCGGCCAGCGCCGCGTGCGGGAGCTGGAACCGCAGGTAAACAAGCGTGACGATAACCCGGTCGGTGAACGGCAGGCCGTGATCCGGGCCGGCTCCGGCCGCGCGCAGCCGCTCGTGCTCCCGGCGGGCGAGCAGCCGGTCTTCCTCCGCGGCGGCCCACGGCGCGGCCAGTTCCCCGATCAGCCTGGCCAGCCGTCCGCGGCTCATCCCGGTCCAGATACGATTCGACAAGGCCGTGCGGGCCAGTCCTGACGACACATCAAGATCGTTCCGCACGGCCGCTCACGTTCGCGGGACCGACACGCCTCAAATCACCCGCTACGCCCCAAGCGCCCTATCGTGCACCAAGTCGTAAGATTGCCGCACTGATGAACGGGCGCAGGTGCGGGAGAGACTGAGGGGAAGGATGTTCCTCAGGCGGCCCGGACAGGCGGGTCGCACCGCGTAGTCAGCAGAGCATCCGGGGCGTCAGCCAAAGGGTCGCTAGGCGGGCGTGCCCTGGGCGGCCAGCCGCTCGGCGCGCAGCTTCCGCACCAGCTCTTCCTGCCGGGGGTCCACCTGGGGAAGCGGGCCGGCCACCCAGCCGAGCAGCATGTCGGCCAGGCCCGGGTTGCGGACCAGGGCGGGCCCGTGCAGGTAGGTGCCGACCACCCGGCCGGCGTACGCGCCTTCCGTGCCGTCCCCGTTGCCGGTCCCGGTGACCACGGTGGCCAGCGGCTTCGCCCCCGGCCCGCGCCTGGTCACGCCCTGGTGGTTCTCGAAACCGGTGAGCCCGCCGGCGCCGAGCGCCGGATCGACGTCCGCGACGATCTCGCCGACGCCCCGCCGTTCACCCCGGCCGCTGCGGACGTCGAGCAGTCCGAGCCCGGGAACCGGCTCGCCGTCCGCGCCGCCGAACTCGGTCCCGACGATCTGGTAGCCGGCGCAGACCGCGAATACCACCGCGCCGCGGGCCGCGGCCGCGGCCAGCCCGGCCCCCGGACGGCCGGCCGCCAGGCGGCGTGCGGCCAGGATCTGCGGCAGGTCCTCGCCGCCGCCGAGCAGGTAGATGTCGCCGTCCGCGGGCACCGGCTGGTCCGAGTTGACCTCGGCGATCTCGACCGGGAAGCCGCGCAGCCGGGCCCGCCGGGCGAGCACGAGCATGTTCCCCCGGTCGCCATAGGTGCTCAGCAGATCCGGGTAAACCCAGACCAGCCGGACGGCGGAAGGACCACGGTTAGCCGGGCCCGTTCGGTATCCGCCCTCGCTCATCATCCTCCCTCAGCCGACGCGGCCGAGGGCCGCGCGGATCTGCTGGAACGCCGTGTAGTTGGCGATCACGTCCATGGACGGGCTGCGGGCCGCCGCTATCGCCTCGTCGATGCTGCCGGCCATGCAGAAGGCCACCTCGTCGGCCTCCAGCCGGACCGCGAGGTCCGTCTTGCGCTCCCCGGCCACGAACACCGGGCGCCCGCGCAGCCTGCGGTAGTCCACGTCCCAGAGCCAGGAGGTGTCCTTCCCGTCCGGGATCTGGGCGTTCACCGCCAGCAGGACGGGCACCGGCGGCGGCACCAGGACGTCCAGCGCCTCCAGCCAGCCGGCCGGGTTCTTGGCCAGCAGCAGCCGCAGCGCACAGCCACGCCGTTCCACCTGCGTGTACCGGCCGGCCACCGACCGGACCTGCCGGACCGGTCCGGCCGCCTGATCAGCGCTGATGCCGAACACGTCGGCCACCGCGAACGCGATCACCGCGTTGGACCGGTTGGCCCGGCCGGGCAGGGCCAGGTCGAGCGGCCGGGCCCGGTCCGCAGGGTCGATCATCTCGTCACCCGCGAGCGCCCAGCGGACCGGGGGCCGCCGGTTCGGGCACTCGCCGCAGTGCCAGTCCTCGCCGTCGCGGAGCAGGTGCGATCCGCACTGCGGGCAGCACCAGGAGTCGTCATGCCAGCGCTGGCCCGCGGCCACCCAGGTGACCTGGCGGGCCTGCCCGGCGGCCCACGCCACCAGCGGGTCGTCGGCGTTCGCGATGACCCGGCACTCGGGCGCGGCGGCCAGCGCCGCGCGCCAGCAGCGGGCCAGCATCCAGATCTCCGCCGCGCGGTCCATCTGATCCCGGCTCAGGTTCAGCAGCACGACCACCCGGGCGCCGGTCGCCGTCAGCATGGCCGGCATGTGCTTCTCGTCCACCTCGAGCACGGCCAGGGTGGCGTCCGGAGCCTTGGCCAGCGCGGACACCAGCCCGGCTGCCATGTTCGCGCCGAACGCGTTGGACGCGATCTGCTGCCCCGGGGTGCCGAGCGCGGCCGTGATCAGCCTGGTCGTGGTGGTCTTCCCGTTCGTCCCGGTGACCAGGACGACCTGCCGCCCGCGGGCGAGCAGCGAGAGCAGGTCGGGTTCCAGCCGCAGCCCGATAACCCCGCCGATGACCGATCCGTCACCGCGCCCGGCCAGCCGGGACGCCCGGCCGGCCGCGCCGCCGACGGTAGTGGCCAGGCGGGCGCGGAGGGGGAGGCTGAACCGCCGTGACGGCGGGCTGCTGGTGCTCATACAGGCCCCGATGTTATCCGGTCGCGGTGCCGCGTACGTCCGGGTCGGCGGGCGACGGGGCCGGCCTGGTCAGGAGCGGCGCCTGCGCCAGTCCGGGCGCGGTGGCGGCGGCCCGAGGTTCGGTTCCCGCGCCGCCCGGGGGGCAGCGGCCGGCCGGCCGCAGGATTCCTCCAGCGTCAGCACGGTGGCGGCGTCGAGGCCGCCGATGCCCGGGTTGGCGTCAGCCATGACCACCCGCCGGCCCGCCGGGCCGGCGTACGTGATGATCATCGCGCTGGCCGGGAGCTGCTGGAGTTCATGCTGTTCGACCAGGAATTCACGGGAGCGCTGCAGGGCCCGCGCGAGCGTTTCGCTGTCACCGGTCGCCTTGGACGTCGTCATCCCCCACGCGGTGCTGGTGCTGACGCTGGCGCTCACCGACTCGCTCTCGGTGGTGCCCTGCGAATCACCGGTCTGGACGCTGCGCGAGAAGCTCGCCCGCGACGGCAGCAGCAGGCTGCCGTCACTGTGGCCGTGCCCGGTGCTGCGGGACCGGCCCTGACTTTGTGACCACGAGGTGGCAGCGGAGTTCGCCGAGCCGGTGGTGCTGGTGTAGGCGCTGCTGGTGGTGTCCGTGACCGACACGCCTATCGTCTCGGTGAGCTGGGAGAGCACGAAGCGGTGCTCGGTGCCGATCTGCTCGCTCGCGGCCTTGGCTTCCTCGGCGTTCCCGAGCCGCATGAAGGCGACCGCGGCGTTGCCCCGGCCGAGCCGCTGCCTGACCTGCGCAGGGATGCCGCGATAGGCCAGCACGAGCCCGGTCGCCGACCGCTCGCACGCGTCGGTGAACCGGTCCAGGACGTCGCCGCGCAGCTTGTCCGCGCCGAGCACGAACAGCGTGTGCTGCCAGGGCGGCCCGGGCTCGGTGTCGCGCAGCAGGTGGGTCAGCGCGACCGTGAGGTAGGTCGCGAGCACCCTGCTCCCCACGGCGCCTACCCGCCCGCCCAGGGCGACTACGCGCAGGGCGCTACGCGGCAGCGGAGCCGGCCCGCTGCCGACCGGCGCGAGCCTGCGTAGCTGGGCCTCCAGGATCCAGGCCCGCTCGAGCACCACCCGTTCGATGGCGGCGCGGCCGAACATCGCGGTCAGCCGGTCCGCCTGCCCGGCGGTTATCAGCCCGGCGGCCACGTCGTCGCGCGGGTTGCCGGCCTGGGCCAGCGCCCGCAGCCCGGCGGTGACGGCGGCGACCGTGACCTGGCGGTGCTGATTCTCGGGCGGATTCCCGGCGAGCACGTCGATGACCCATTCCAGGACGGAGGTGTCCAGGGACAGGTCCCGGGCCGAAGCCTGCTCGTCGGTCACGCTGCCCACCTGGGCCAGCAGGTCGGCCAGGGCATCGCGGCCGAGCCCGGTGCCCAGGTCCAGCCGGGGCAGGTCATCGGGCAGCACCCAGACCAGCGGATCGACGTCCGAGGCCCGGGCGAAGCCGATCAGGTCCAGGGCGACCGCGCCCTCGGTCAAGTCGAGCACCGTGACCTCGCCGCCCGCGGCCAGCCGGTTCGCGCCTACCGTGGTGAGCATCGCGGACCAGCCGGACAGCGTGCCTCCGGCGATATCCACGCGGTGCACTCCGTCCGGCGCACAGACCGCGTACCAGCGTTTCTGACGCTCGTAGGCGACCCGGAGTTCCTGCCATTCCCGCATCCGGGTCGCGTGTTCGGCTTGCCAGGCGAAGAGCCTGCTTTCCTGGGCCTCCCGCATCTTCCCGACCCGCGCCCGCTCCTCGGCCAGCCTGGACCGGAGCGCGCGCTCACCCTGCCAGATGGCGTATCCGCTGACCGCCGCGACCAGCGCGCAGCAGATCACCCCCAGCCCGGCGACCAGGACGTTGAGCAAGCCGGCGACGCCGAGCGCGAATGCCGTCAGGCCGGACGCGACGGCGATGCCGAAGGTCGCCTTCAGCGGCCGGCTGAGCAGGCTCTCCTCGCGGCGCTGGGCCGCCGCCCAGTCGGGGTTGAGCCGCTCGTGCTCGGGCGGCGTGGGCCGCCGCGGCGGCGGCCCGGGCTGCGGGTGCGGCGTCGCGTACTGGTATCCAACCACAAGTCGGTTTACGTTAAGTGACATAGCGAACACGGTAAGCATAGCCGGCTGGACCTGGCCGGCGTCCGGGTTCTAGGCCGCGGCCGAGGGCACCCTGGCCCGCACCAGGAACCCGCGCGAAACGGGCCGGGGCGGGTCCTTCACCGTCAGGAGGAATTCACCGTCCCGCAGCGCGGACGGGAACCCGGATCCGGCCGGGCCATGGTCCCCTTCCGCCGCCGGGCCCTGCGCCGTCAGCCCGCGCGCCGCCGCGGTGTCCTGCATGGGAAGAGCCACCACGACGTTAGCCAGATCCGCGAGATCGGCTGCGACCTGCGCCGACGTGGTAGCCGCGAGCACCGGCAGGCCGGTGTCCCGGCCGCGGGCGAACATCTCGGTGACCGGCGGCCGCGGCAGCGCGGCGCATTCGGCCAGCCAGACGATCCCGTCGCCGTCGACGCCTATCCCGTCCAGCGTCGCGCCCGCGGCCAGCAGGTCATGGCAGACCAGGCGGGTGAGCATGGCGCGGCTCTCGGCCGGCCGCGGCCCGCCGAGCCGGAAGAGCACCACGGCGCGCTCGGTGACCGCCCGGCTCAGGTCGATATCCGCCGCCGGGGCCGCCGGGGACGGGCGCAGCCAGCGGCCGAACGGCGACCCGCGGAGTTCTCGCAACTGCCGGCCGATTTCGGCGATGGTGGCGGGCTCGGCGGTGACGAGGCTCGCCGACACCCGGGTTCGCTCGGCCAGCACCTCCCGGCGCGGGTACGCGGCAGGCACGTACTCCATCCGGGCCCGCATGGCGACCGGGTTGAGCAGGTGGATGACGTCGTCGAGCACCGGAACTCGCGGGTCGCCGGGCGCGGCGTCGAGCAGTTCGCAGACGTCCTCGAGGTAGGAGACGCAGCTGCGCCGGTACTGACGGCCTGGCCCGTCCCAGCTGAGCATGGCGGCGATCAGCGCGGCGCGCCGCGCCGGGGCGCCGTGCCGGAACGGCTCGTAGCAACCGGCCCGGGTCCCGGCTCCGTCCTCGCCGAACACCAGCAGCGGCGCGCCGGCCGCGGCGCAGACCGCGGCGAGCCTGCCGGGCAGCCCCGGGTCGGCCGTGTGGTCGACGGCGAGCACCGGCTTGCGCCGCCGGACCGCGGCCTGGACCAGCTGGAATCCGGTGGCCAGCACGTCCGGGCCGGACGAGCCGCACACCGAGATGCCACCGGCCGCCTCCGCCCAGGAGAGAGTGACCCGGGCACCGGATTCGGCCGCGACCCCCAGGCAGCCGCCGTCCCTGGTCACCACGCCGCCGGCCCGGATGGCCTGGACAGCCACCGCGCGCCGGGCGGCCGCGATCAGGCCGGGCCGGGCCGGTGGCAGGTCCTGCTCATCGGTGTGCAGCCAGGTCAGCCAGCCGGCCAGGGCGGCCTCGGCCGCTCCGGCCACCAGGGCGAGCGGCAGCTGGCGGGGCAACCAGGTTGCCATGCCGGTGAACGCGGCGGTGAAGTGCAGCAGGTGACCGGCCTGGTGCCCGCTGGCACCCAGATAGTCCGCGATCTGGGCGGGCCCGGCGGTGAAGCCGGCCGCCGCGGCCCGCGGCCCGATCGCCGCCGTCCACGCCAGCCCGGCCGCCGCTGGCACTATCAGCCAGGACAGGCGCCACCGGGTCGCCCTGGTGATCAGGTAGAACGCGGCGGCAAGGAGGATGGTGAGCTGCGCGAACAGCACGTGCACCAGGACCACGGCCAGCACGCAGACAGTGAGGAGCTCGTCACGGCGGGGGAGTCCCCTGGGGACGAGGTAACGGGCACGCCGTGGCATCTGTTCCGCCTCTGTCACGACCTTGGCCGGCGTCTCGGCTCCCAGCGTCCCAGGTGCGGCGCGCGCATGTCCAGGAAGGCACGCCCTCCGGCCGCCAGATGTCACGAGGTCGTTCTGGTCTCCGCCTCAGCGGTGTCATTGGCGATCATGAGCAACTCCGGTTGCAGCTGGCTGAACGTGCCGCCGGCGCTCCGGCGGTGTCGATCGCGACCCGGAACAGCTCCGGTTTCAGCATGACCACGGTGAGCCCGGCGGGTTCGCCGGTGGCGGTGTCGTCGAACCTGACCGTGACCGTGACCGCCGGCTGCCCCGGGGACAACCGGAGGCTGCGGGCGATGGACGGCTGCGGGGGGGACATTTCCACACTCACGGCGGCGGCGGGCAGGGCGTTCAGCACCGAGCCGAGCGAGGGGAAGTCCTGGTCCGCGTCCTGGACGGGTTCGCTGTCCTGGCCGGCCAGCGGCTCGTTCAGGTAGGCGGTGGATACGGCGGCCGGATCCGCCTCGGACATCCAGACGCACCGGACCACGCGGACCGGCGTACCGGATGGCAGGTGCAGGGCCCAGGCCACGTCCTGGGGCGCCTCGCGCCGCGAGGCGTGCCGGGTCTGGCAGGTGATCACGCCGCCCATCGGATCCAGCCGGGTGCCGAGGCCGCCGCGCCCTCGACCGGGATCCAGTAGTCGGCCGGGCTGGACCGGTACAGCTGGCCGTCGGGCAGCCGCCGGACCAGGGACCGGCGGGAAAGATCGCCGAGGGCGGCGTCGATCTCGGTCAGGCTGACGTTGTATCTCCGGGCTAGCGCGGTGCGCCGGGGCAATCGCCAGCCCGGTTCCCGGTGCACGAGCGCGGCCGCCATCCGGTCGGCGAGCACCGTGCTGGCCCGGGCCGGGGCCTGCGCTCCCACGGCGGCGGTCTCGCCTGGCGGTGACGCCTCGGCGTGCGGCGAGATGGGCTGGGCGGGCGCCGGCTGGCCGTGGCCGGCCGCGCTGGCCGTCATCAGGCCCACCTCGGGCTGCTACCGCAGGCCGCCAGGGCGAGGATGGCCACGGTAACCGTGATCACCACCCCAGCGCGACTTGCGCCGGAAAGCGTTCGCGCCTTTCCTGCATGCAACGACAACTTTGCTTTCACCCGTCTTCGGCCGACGCGCGGTTCGGCCAGATCCTGGCGGCCCATGCCCATTGATATGCAGCGCAGGTAAACAAGAGATGAATAGAAGAGGAACGAACAGATGGCCACTTGATGTCATATAGCTGAACGAGGATCGGCCGCCCCGCCCGCCTGGCCGTCCGCGCCGCGGGCCCGGCGGGAACGCCCAGGTCAGCGGCTGTTACCTCGGGGCAGGGATGCCGGGCGAGCAGAACCGCATCCCGGTCGCGCGCGATAGCGGCCAGCCGCCGTCTTGCGGGCTGGCTGATTGCGTGGGCAGGACACCAGAATTTAACCTTCTGGCCTTCCTTTGTCCATTTTCTGTTTGCCCGCAGGTATCGCCGCCACGGCCAGACTGTACTCGCACACCACGGTTTACAGGCGGACCGGCCGTCCGAGGCTGCGCTCAGTGCGGCCGGAAAAGGAGTACTGAATATGCGGGTTCGATACAGAAGGCAGACTGCGACGGCGGGGGTCTCTGTCATCGCGTTGACGCTCGCCCTCGGGGCATGCTCCTCGTCGGGCACCTCCGCGCCGAGCGGCGGCTCGACCGGCACCGCGACGTCAGGCGGCGGCGGCTCCGCCAACCTCAGCGGCACGCTCAACGGCAGCGGATCGACGTTGCAGCTCGTCTACCAGCAGGCGGCCATCTCGGCGTTCAAGTCGGTCCAGTCCGGCATGACGGTCAACTACGGTGCCGGCGGCTCGGGCAAGGGCCGCACCGACCTGGCCTCAGGCGTCGTGAACTTCGCCGGCTCGGACTCGCCGATCCCCGCCAAGGAGACGGCGAACTTCAAGGGCAAGACCGTGCTCTACTACCCGATCCTGATCGCCCCGATTACGGTTTCCTACAACCTGTCCGGCGTCAGCAAGCTGCAGCTCTCGGGGCCGACCATCGCGGGCATATTCAGCGGCAAGATCAAGACGTGGAATGATCCGGCGATCAAGGCCGACAATCCCGGCGTGAGCCTGCCCGGCACCCCGGTCACCATCGCGCACCGCTCCGATTCCTCGGGCACCACGGCCAATTTCTCCCAGTTCCTCACCGAGGCGGGAGGCAGCGGGTGGACGCTCGGCAGCGGCTCGGTCGTGAACTGGCCGGCCACTAGCCGGGGCGGTAGCGGCAACAGCGGGGTGGCGCAGATCATCAAGTCCACCCCCGGGGCCGTCGGCTACGTGGACTACGCCGACGCCAAGGCCTCTGGGCTGGTCTTCGCCTACGTCAAGAACAAGGACGGAAAATACGTCGCGCCCTCGGTGGACGCGGCCTCTGCCGCCGCCAGCCAGGCGAGCGTCAAGCCGGACCTGACGTTCAGCGCGATCTGGGCGCCCGGCGCTGACTCCTACCCGATCACGGCTCAGTCGTGGGTTCTGGTCTACCAAGCCCAGTCGAGCGCGAGCACTTCGAAGATGCTCCAGGCGTACCTCGGCTACCTGGTCGGAGACGGCCAGAAGCTGCTCCCGAACCTGGGCTACGCGCCGCTGCCCGCCAATATCGACCAGCAGGCCAAGGCGGCGGTAAGCAAGATCGGCGGCAGCTCGGGGTGAGCGTCGTGACGCGGGAAGAGTCGAAGTGACTTTGCTGCCTCAGGCGGATCCGGCCAGCCCGGCCGGATCCGCCGGTTCACTGTCCGAGCGGCGCCCGCTCGGTGACCGCGGTTTCCAGCTCCTCGCGCTCGGCTCCGGTCTGCTGGTGCTGGTGATCCTGGTCCTGATCGCCGTTTCGACCAGCCAGCAGGCCGCGTCGTGGTTCTCCGCCGAGGGCGCGAAGATCTTCACCGACACCTGGAACCCCGCGGCCAACCAGTTCGGCGCGCTGGCCTTCATCTACGGCACGGCCATCACCGCGGTGATCGCGCTCATCATCTCCGTCCCGGTCAGCGTGGGCATCGCCCTGCTGCTGACCGAGGTGGTGCCATACCGGTGGGCCCGGCCGATCGTGTACGTGATCGACCTGCTGGCCGTGGTCCCGTCGGTGGTCTGGGGGCTGTGGGGCATCCTGGTGTTCGCCCCCTGGCTGCAGCACGTCTACACCTCGATCGCCTCGGGCGTGGCCGGGATCCCGGTGCTCGATTCCTTGTTCGGGCAGCCGGTGAGCGGCGCCTCGTTCTTCACCGCCGGCCTCATCCTGGCCTTCATGATCACGCCGATCGTGACCTCGCTGTCGCGCGAGGTCATCGCGACCGTGCCGCAGATCGACAAGGAGGGCGCGTACGCGCTGGGCGCCACCCGGTGGGAGATGATCACCGGCGCCGTCTGGCCGCACAGCCAGGGCGGCGTCGTCGGGGCGGTGCTGCTCGGCCTGGGCCGGGCCATGGGCGAGACGATCGCCGCCGCCCTGGTGATCGGCGCCTCGGCCACGATCACGCCGCACCTGTTCGCTCCCGGCTACAGCATGCCCTCCGTCATCGCCAACGAGTTTGGCGAGGCCACCGGCACCTTCCGCGCCGCCCTGATGGGGCTCGGCGTGATCTTGTTCGGGTTCACGATCATCATCAACATTCTCGCCCGGGGGATCGTGGAGCGATCCGCGCGGCGGAAGAGGGGGGCCTGATGACCGCCATGGCCGCGCCCCGCCAAGCGCCCGACCTGCGCGAGCCGAAGGGCTGGCGGCGCACCAAGAACCGGATCATGACCGTCCTCATGGTCGTCGCGTTCGTGCTCACGATCATCCCGCTGGGGTTCGTCCTGTTCACGGTCATCGCCAAGGGCGCCTCGATCATCAGCTGGCAGTTCCTGACCGGCAGCCCGATCCCGCCCAACGTGCTCCCGGCCGGCATCGGGCGGGATGTGGCCGGCCATACTCGGCACGCTCGAGATCACGGCGCTGGCCACGCTGATGGCGGTGCCACTCGGCGTGCTCGGCGCCATCTACCTCAACGAGTACGGCGGCAAGAACTGGCTCGCGGCACTCATCGGGTTCATGAGCGACGTGATGACGGGCGTGCCGTCGATCGTGATGGGCCTGTTCATCTTCTCGATCTGGGTGCTGCACTTCGGCTTCTCGGGCCTGGCCGGCGCCTTCGCCCTGGGCTGCCTCATGCTGCCGGTGGTGATCCGCTCCAGCTACGAGATGCTGCGGCTGGTGCCGGACCCGCTGCGCGAGGCCAGCTATGCCCTGGGCGCCACCAAGGCCCGCGTCACGCTGACCGTGGTGCTGCCCGCGGCGATCGGCGGGATCGTCAGCGGCGCGCTGCTGGCCATCGCCCGGGCCGCGGGCGAGACCGCGCCGCTGCTGTTTACCATCCTCACCGTGACCACCGCCAACCCGAACGTGTTCAGCGGCGCCAGCACCTCACTGCCCTCGCAGATCTTCGTGAACGCATCGTCGCCGTACACCGGCGCCCAGGACCGCGGCTGGGGCGCGGCCCTCACCCTCATCGCCATCTGTTTCATCCTCATGATCGCGGCCCGCATCGTCACCGCCCGGTTCACCCGGAATTCCCGCTAGGAATCTCATGGAACAGCCTGAACAGCACGTCGTCGCCCGGACCCAGACCGCACTGCCCGAGCCTGCTGCCCTGCAGGACACGCGGCCGTCCGGCGCGGCTGTCTCTGACCCGACCGGCGCGGCGGTCTTCGACGCCAGGAACGTCTCGATCTACTACGACTCCTTCCGCGCAGTAACCGATGTGTCGCTGACCATCCACGAAAATGAGATCACCGCCTTCATCGGGCCGTCCGGGTGCGGTAAGACGACCGTGCTGCGGACCCTGAACCGGCTGAACGACCTGGTGCCGGGGGCTCGCGTCGAAGGTGACGTGCATTACCGCGGGGCGTCGCTCTACCGCGCGGGTGTCTCGCCCATCTCGGTGCGCCGGCGGATCGGCATGGTGTTCCAGAAGCCGAACCCGTTTCCCAAGTCCATCTACGACAACGTGGCCTACGGGCCGCGCATCAACGGCATCCGCACCAAGGGCAAGCTCGACGAGATCGTCGAGAAGTCGCTGCGCCAGGCGGCGCTGTGGGACGAGGTCAAGAACCGCCTGGGCAAGTCGGGCCTGGGACTGTCCGGCGGGCAGGCGCAGCGGCTGTGCATCGCCCGCACGCTCGCCGTCGAACCCGACGTGGTCCTGATGGACGAGCCCTGCTCGGCCCTCGACCCGATCGCCACGGCCCGGATCGAGGACCTGATGCGGGACATCAAGTCGCGGTACACGATCGTCATCGTCACGCACAACATGCAGCAGGCCACGCGGGTCAGCGACCGCACCGCGTTCTACTCGGTGCTGCGCGACGAGAAGAGCGACATTCGCACCGGCGTGCTGGTCGAGTACGGCCAGACCGCGCAGATCTTCGAGGACCCGAAGGACACCCGCACCCAGGCCTACGTCACCGGCCGGATGGGCTGAGCCCGAGAGCCGATACCGGCCCGGTGCCCATAGCGGCTGACACCCCGACCCCGCCAGCGTGTCGAGCGCCTGGCACAGGTCACCGGTCCTGAGGGAACGCAGCTTCGGCGCTGAACGCATAATGGCTCGAGTGCGCTCCTGCTCGGGCACGGCCCCCCATGGTGCCGATCGCGGTGCTCGGCGTGCTCACGATCATCGGCTATGGCGCGTGCTATTACGCCTACGGCGTGCTGATCGGGCCGATCAGGGCCGATACGCGCTGGCCGGACGCGGCGCTCGGCGCCATCTTCAGCGCGACCCTGGTCATCACCGGTGCCGGAGGGATCGCCGCGGGCCGGGTCCTGGACCGCCGCGGGCCGCGGCCCATCTTCCTGCTCGCGGGCATCGCCGGAGCCGGCGCGATGATCCTCGCCTCGGTGCAGGGCGCGCTGCTCCCGTTCGCCATCGCCTACGCGGGCGGCTGCGGCCTGGTCGGGGCGCTCGGCTTTTACCACATCACGCAGGCGGTCGCCGCCCGCATCGCGCCCGCGGCGCCCGCGCGGGCCATCATCTGGCTGACGCTCTTCGGCGCCTTGTCCAGCCCTATCTACCTCCCGCTGACCGCCTGGCTCACCGAGTCGGCCGGGTGGCGGGGCGCGATCCGGGTCGAGGCCGGCATCGTCGGGGTCGCGTTCCTCCTCGCCGCCGTCATGATCAAGAACCCGGGCGGCTCCCAGCCCGGCCAGCTAGCCGGCCGCCAGCCGGCGTGCTCCGCCTCGCCTGGCGAAGCCCGCTGGTCCGGGCGTGGCTGGCCGCCACCCTGATCGGCGGGGGAGCTGTGAACGCGCTCATCGTCTACCAGGTCCCGGTCACCACCAGGGCCGGGCTCCCGCTCGGCATCGCGGCGGCCGTCGCCGGGTTCCGCGGCCTGGCCCAGCTGGCCGGGCGGCTGCCGCTCACCGCGCTGACCAGCAAGCTCGGCGCCCCCGCCACCCTCGTGATCGCCTATACCCTCGCCGCGGCCGTCACGCTGCTGCTGTTCGCAGGCGGCGGGCTGGCACCGGTGCTGGTGCTGAGCCTGCTCGCGGGCGCCGCGATCGGCGCGGTCTACACGCTGCAGGGCATCTACGCCTGCGAGCTCATCGATCCCCGCCACCTGGGCGCGCTGCTCGGCACCGCCCAGGCCGTCTTCACCGCGGGCGGCGCCCTGGGTCCCCTCGCGGCCGGCGCCCTGCTGGGCGCCACCGGCTCCGCCGCCCCGGCGGTCACGGTCATCAGCGCGGGATTCGCCGCAGCCGCCGGCCTGCTCCTGCTCGGCCGGGTACCCGGCCCGGCCGCAGCCAGCGACTCCGCCACCGGACAGGACGACACGTGATCCCCGGGACGCAAGCCCCGGGCCGGCGGTTACCGCGGCGGGCAGCCGATCAGCGCGCCCAGGCTGGCTAGCGCCTGCGGGCGGACCCGGCGCTCCCGCCGGGCCGGCCACTCAGTGCCGCGGCGGCCCGCAGGCATCCGGCCAGGACGAGGCCGCCTCGTCCGGCGCCTGCTGCGCGTGACAGCAGAGCTACTTCAACCGGGTACCGCCGCGACGGTGGCGGGCTAGCCCTTCGCAGTCCCGGCGAGGTAGACGACCCGGCGGGCGATGTTCACGGCGTGGTCCCCAAGACGCTCGTAGAAGCGGGCCACCAGCGTCATCTCCATCGTCACCGGTAGCGCCATCCGGCCGGAGGCCAGCTCGGCAATCAGGCTGGCATGCAACTCGTCCATCTCGTCGTCGCGTGTCTCCAGTACCGCAGCCGCGAAGCGGTCGCGCTGGTACCAGGAGTCCACCGCCTGGCGCCATATATCCGAAGCCAGCTTCCCCATGCGGTCAACGATCCCGCGGGTCCTCGGTGAGAGATCCTCACCGAGGATGTGGTTGGCCCGGGATGCGATCTGGACGACCAGGTCGTGGGAACGCTCGAGCTCGGGCACGATCCGCAGCACGGAGAGCAGGAAGCGCAGGTCGGAAGCGACCGGTGCCTGCAGCAGGATCTCCCGGTTGACCAGTTCCTCGATCTCCGGGTAAAGAGCATCGATGACCTGCTCGCGCTCGACCAGGACATGAAGTACGTCGTTGTTACCGGTCAGCAGAGCCTCGGTTGCCCGGGGCAGATCCTCGGCGACCATGGCGAACAATTCGATCACCTTGGCCTCGATGGCCTCCAGCTCGCGCTCGAATTCCTGTCGGCTCTCACCCACAGTAAAAAGCCTACTGGGCAACTGACCGGCCCACTAGGCCGCACTATCACGGTTAGCGGGAGGTAGTCCCCGTGTTCGCCGGTCGCTTACCTGGACCGGACGTTCGCCGGTCCGGCGACTGAACCTGTGCTAATGCGAGATCGGAGATGACCTGGGCCTTGGCTGGCGCGGGGGCGGCGCCGTCGACTGGAACATAGTCTCATTGAGCACAAGCGTCACTAGAACACGAGCAGCGACTGACTCCAACACATGAGAAATAAATGATGATCATGCTGTTTCAGTATGGCGTTCGCCTGAAATGTCATTACGGTGCGATATAATAATCGAACTGAAATCCTAGAGACACGAGACGAGCGATGAGGAGCCGCTACCGGTCCTGAGGAACCCAGAGGGAGGTGAGCCACAATGGGCACTGCCCCGGCCTTCGCCAGCGTCACCGAGGCGATGGACATGGCACGCGCCGCGCTGGGTTACCTGGCCGCCGCCGACGCGACGGCGCTGCCGGCCGAGATCCAGGCCGAGTGCCTGCGGGACCTGGAGCGGACCGACGCGACCGCCACCGCGGCGCGGGCCTCGTTCCTGTCCGCGTTCACCGTAGGCAAGGGGTACTCCGCCGACGCGGACTACAGCGCGCGGGCCTGGCTGATGCACAAGACCGGGATCACCCGCGGCGCGGCCGCCGGCCACACCGCGTGGACCGGGCGGGCGGTCACCCATCCGCGGGTCCTGGCCGCGCTGGCCGCGGGCGAGCTGTCTGAGTCCTACGGGCGGGTGATCTGCCGGTGGACCGACAAGTTGCCGGAGAAGTACCGGGCCGAGTCCGATGAGCTGCTGCTCGCCGCCGCGGCGGCCGGGCTGGGCCTGGCGGACCTGGCCGCGCTGTTCGCCGAGATGTATGAGCGGGCCCGCGGTGACCTGCCCGATGAGGACCCGGACCGGGACTTCGGCGATCGCGGGGTGCGGCTGGAGACGACGTTCCAGGGCGCGGGCGTTCTTCAGGGGGATTTGACGCCGGAGTGCGCGGTGCTGGTGGGGGCGGTGCTGGACGCGCTGGCCGCGCCGGCCGGGGCGGAGGATGACCGGACCCGGGAGCAGCGCTACCACGACGGGCTGGCCGAGGCGATGCGTCGGCTGGCCGCGTCCGGGCTGCTGCCGGAGCGGGCCGGGCAGCCGGTGAAGGTGTGGGCGCACATGTCGCTGGCCGACCTGCTGCGGCTGGAGGGCAGCTCGGCCCTGCAGGAGCAGTGGACCGCGCAGGTGCGGGCGCCCTGGGCCGCCCGCCGCGCCGGGGCCTCGGAGACTGGCAGCGACGGCGGGGCCTGGCTGGACGGGGATGCCGCCGCGGGAATCGCGTGTGATGCGGCGATGGCTCCGGTGGTGACCGGGGAGGTGAACGCCGCCGCGCTGGAAGACCTGGTCCGGCTGTGCACCGAGCTCGGCAAGCTCTGCAACGGCAGCGCCAGGGACGGCGCGGACGCGGCCGCCGACGGTGAGCCCGGCGGCCCCGGCCCGGAGGGCGGCCCGGGGCGGGAGGCGCTGGAGCGGGCGATCATCGGCAAGGCCGTCGACCTGCTGTCCGGCCCGGGCGGGCTGGCCAGCTTCCTGCGCCAACGCCAGCTCGGCGCCCGTCTCGGTGGCCCCAGCCTGCCGCTGGACATCGGGTACTCCGAGAGCATTCCTGCCGGGATCCGCAACGCGGTCATCCAGCGGGACCAGCACTGCCGATGGGCAGGCCGGTGCGACCAGCCCGCCGCCGCCTGCCAGGTGCACCACACCAAGCACAAGGCCAACGGAGGCCCGACCAGCGTCAAGGACTGTGTCCTGCTCTGCTTTTTCCATCACCAGGTGGTGATCCACCAGTGGGGCTGGACCCTGGTGCTGAACCCGGACGGGACGACGACTGCGTGGAACAAGGACAAGACCAAAGTGCTGCACAGCCATGGCCCGCCTGCCAGGCCGGGGTAATAACCCGGGAGCACCTAACGCCCCTGGACCAGTCCAGGAACACAAGGCCAGGTCAGACGGCTGATACTGCCCGCCGCTGCGGCGCTCACTGCGAACCGCGGCGGCGGGCTA
>CAVSUR010000006.1:0-377574 GCA_963731285.1 uncultured Actinomycetota bacterium
GCAATGCCGGTGAGTTAAGGCGTTTGCGCTGGTAGCGGGACGCGTGACGGCGCGGGAGCTGCCTGACCCGGGCGGGTATCGCGATTTGGTGACGGCCGGTGCGTTGCGGCCTGTATGCAACGAAGTCCTCGATAGGACTGCGGTCGACCAAGATCGCATTCGCCTGCCGAGGAACTCCGTTGCCCGCTCAGTGTGTCATGCCCGTGCTGCCGCTTTCCTTCGATGACGGTCCGGGCTGCCGGTGTCAGGATCGCGCGCGCTGACCAGCTGTGCCCGGTCGGGCTGGGGGTGCTGACCGGGGAGATCAGCCCGGGCATGGTGGACGAGGTGATCGAGCTGGCCGGGTGCCGTGAGAAGCGGCGCCGGCTGCTGCCGGCGCGGACGGTGGTGTACTTCGTGCTGGGGCTGTGCCTGTTCAGCGGCGCGGACAGCATGGGGCCGCCGGGGTACCGGTCGGTGATGCGCTGGCTGACGAACGGGCTGCGGCACCTGGACGGCGTGGTGCTGCCGACCAGTTCGGCGCTGACCAGGGCCAGGCAGCGGCTGGGGGCCAGGCCGCTTGAGCTGCTGTTCGGCCTGCGCCGCGGGCCGCTGGCCGCGGCGGGGACGCCGGGTGCGTTCGCGTTCGGGCTGCGGCTGGTGGCCTGGGACGGGACCGGGATAGACGCGGCCGATACCCCGGCCAACGCCGCGGCGTTCGGCGGGGTTCAGGGCGGCGGCCCGCAGCTGCGGCTGCTGGCCCTGATCGAGTGCGGCACCCATGCCCTGATCGACGCGGTCTTCGACGGCGTGGCCAGGGCCAGTGAGCAGAAGCTCGCCCGGCGGCTGCTGCATGCGCTCGGTCCCGGGATGCTGCTGCTGGCCGACCGTAACTTCGCCGGCTGGGAGCTGTGGGGGCTGGCCGCCGGGACCGGCGCCGACCTGGCCTGGCGGATCAAGAAGAACCTGGTGTTCACGCCGTTAACAGTGCTGCCGGACGGGTCGTTCCTGTCGGTGATGCCCACTCCGGCGGAGAACGTCCGCCTCGGCCAGGCCCGCGCCGCCGGCCGGATCCCGCCCGGCCCGCCCGAGGGCCACACCGTCCGGATCATCGAGTACACCGTCACGGTCCGCGCCGCTGACGGCACCACCAGGATCGAGCCGTTCCGGCTGGCCACCACCCTGCTGGATCACCAGCGGGCACCAGCCGCCGACCTCGCGGCCCTCTACCACGAACGGTGGGAAAGCGAGAACGGCTACGCCGAGCTGAAGACCCGGCTCCGCGGCGCCGCGTTCATCCTGCGCTCCGGTCACCCGAACTGGTCTGCCAGGAACTGTTCGCGTTCCTCACCGTCTACCAGGCGCTATGCGCCCTGGAAGCCGAAGCCGCGCGGCAGGCCGGCATCGACCCTGACCGGATCTCCTTCACGGTGACCGTCCGCGTCGCCCGCGACCACGCCGCCAGCCACGCCATCATCACCCCGCGCAGCCTGGACCTGGCACGCCACCAGGCCATCGGCGATCTCCTCGGCGACATCCTGCCCCGCCGGCGGGCCCGGCAATACGAACGCGTCAGGAAACAACCGAAGAACAACTTCCCGGCAATGAAACGAGGACAGGAAAGGCCACCCAGCCGGGTCACCTACAAGATCAAAGTCAACCAGAAAGCATCCTCACCAGCGCAAACGCCTTAACTCACCGGCATTGCAGCTCAAAGGCACTTTTTGCTTGAACGACGCGACTCAGCCATTACCCAGGCGAAAGGCCGAGGCTAGTAATAGGAGCCCAGATCACCTGGTTTCGTCCAAGTTCATCCGCGCATGAAAAGGCCACCAGCCGCGATCCCTCCTCTAGCTGCCGCGCCGCTTCCGGTCCTCGGTCGCTGCCGCTCCCTCCGGGCCGGGTCGGCTTGCCAACGAGCGCCAAGACCAGGCCGCCGCCCCTTGCCGCGGGATATGCGCGGGATGACCACACCGGTAGCGATGTCACCGACCACCAACACCCCAGGTCAGGCGCTCAGGCCGGGCTGTACCTCTAACGATCTTGAAAACCGCTGGTCCGACAAGCCAGCCCGGCACATGCGGGCCGCAGGGTTGCAGTTTGGGTTGCAGTTCACCGCCGTGCGGTGCCGTCCAGACAGGACCGGTCAGCGGCGCTGGTCCAGCTTGAACCGATCGGGACGGCCTAGCCCCGAGCTGCTAATGCGGCTCAGTCACCGGTAACGCCGTCGATCCGCTCACGGATGAGGTCGGCATGACCGTTGTGGCGCGCGTACTCCTCGATCATGTGCAGGTAGATCCAGCGGATGTCGCGGGTACGCTCCGGGTGATCACCGTGGCTAGGCACGACCTCATCGAGCTGCTTTCCGGCTACGGCAGCGCGCGCCTGGTCGATTTCCTGCTTGAATGCCTCGATGTTGGCCGCCGCGTCCGCGGTTGCAAGCGCCTCGAAGTCCTGGCCGGTCTGATCCGGGTCGTAGGGAAAGGGCAGGTCGGTATCGGCTGCGTGCATGCGGAACCACCAGCGCTCAACCTCGGTCATGTGCCGCACCAGGCCCAGCAGGGACAGCCGAGAGGGCGGAACCGCCCGCTCCTTGAGCTGGTCAGCGGTCAGACCGGCGCACCTGAGCAGAAGCGTGTCGCGATGGAAATCCAGCCAAGCCTCCATCGCCGCGCGCTCACCCAGGATGCGTCCAGGGTCGGTGCGCTCCACCTGCGGAGCCGTCCATGTCTCGGTCATAACCGCCACGGTAATGGTGATTGGCTATCTCGATGCGTCCCCTCCACACAAGTAGAGAGCCGCCGCCTGACAGCAACGATGACAGCAACAGCAGCGACCAACGGCAAGCAACGCCAGGCGGCGACAGTGCAGCACTCTCGCACGATTCGTGCCAACTGGGGATGTGTCCGGCCTGAAAAAGCGGAAGGTCGGCGGTTCGACCCCGCCCCTGACCGCCATCTTTGAGCACGTAAAACGCCGGGTGCTGGAGATCACCGGCCGGTGAGGTCTTGCGGGTGAGGGGTGGCATGCTGGGCTCATGAGGGATACCGATGGTCGTGTGCCGGATCGTTCGCTGGCTGGGCGGCTGGGTGATGTCCGGATGGATGGGGAGCTGCCGCGCCGGGAGGATCTGGCGGTGGTGTTCGATGAGCTGGACTACCAGCTCGCCTGCCAGGCCTATCTCTGGGCCCTGCCGCTGGTGTCGTACGCACAGTGGCAGATGCAGCACCGCGAGGTGTTCGGCGCCACCAATTACGATCTCGTGCAGTACGTGAGCTACCGGGATCGGCTCGGGCTGATCACGGCGAACGCTACGACACCGTACATCCTGAATTTCATCGACCTAAGCCAGACTGGCCCGCTCGTGGTCGAGCTGCCCCCCGGCCCGACAGCGGGCGGCCTGTCGGATTTCTGGCAGCGCGAATGCGGGATCCTTGGCGAGCTGGGGCCAGACCACGGCCAGGGTGGCAAGCACCTGATCGTGCCGCCCGGGCAGGACCCGCCCGAGGTCGACGCCACCTTTTATGTGCATCAGGCCACCGGCATGAACGTGATGTTCGGGTTCCGGGCGCTGGACCCAGACCGGCAGCGCTCGCAGGCCATGGTCGACGGGGTCCGGATCACGCCATTTGATGGCCGTCCAGCCCCGCGGACCCGGATCGTGTCCCCGGACGGGCGCGCCTGGAACGGTGACCAGCCCCGCGGCCTAGACTACTGGGCCCGGCTGCACGAGATCTACCAGCGGGAGATCGTTGATGAGCGGGACCGGTTCTACCTGGCCATGCTCAGGCAGCTCGGCATCGAGAAGGGCAAACCCTTCGACCCTGACGCGCGGCTGGTGCGCATCCTGACCGAGGCGACCGCCGCGGGCGAGCTGATGGCCCAGGCGAACTCGTTCGCCAAGCGTTTCCCGGACGCGCTGTACTGGCCGGACCGGCAATGGGATCTGGTCGTCCAGCTCGACCATTCCGATCAGCGCGGCGCCTACTACGACCAGCTCCTGGAGCGCGCCGCGTGGTTCTATGAGGCGGTCAGCTTCTCCGAGGCGATGAAAAGCCAGACCCGCGGGGAGGGCCAGGCCTATCTGGGCAGCTACACCGACGCCAGCGGTGACTGGCTTGACGGCGCCCAGAACTACACGCTGCATATCCCGGCGGACCCGCCCGCGAAACTGTTCTGGTCGGTCACCGTCTATGACATCGGTACCCGCTGCCTGATCGACAATGAGCAGCAGCGCGGCGACCGGGGCTCCCGTGACAGCGACCTGGCCTACAACCCTGACGGCTCGGTTGACGTGTACTTCGGCCCGGCGGCTCCGCGGGGGAGGGAGTCCAACTGGATCCAGACCATCCCGGGCCAGCACTGGTTCTCCTACTTCCGGTTTTACGGCCCGCTGGAGCCCTACTTTGACCGCAGCTGGAAGCTCGGCGACATTACATCTGTTGCTGCCCAGACGCCGTAAATGGCTGGGACGACGGCGCGCTGGCGGAACACCGGAGTACTTCCGCACCGTGCACGAGGCCGAAGCGGCCGGTCCGCTGGTCAGCGGCACACGCCGAGAGGCAGGCATGATGGGTAAGGCTATCGGCGGGTCGCTGCCGCTGGCGGTGGGGATCGCGGTCAGCCCGATCCCGATCATCGCCGTGGTGCTGATGCTGACCAGCCGCCGCGCCAAAGTTAACGGCCTCGCCTTCGTCGTGGGCTGGCTGGTCGGCCTGGGCATTGTCGGCGCGATCGTCTTGTCGCTCGCCGGGCCCGCTGGGGCCAGCAAATCTGGCTCGCCAGCCACCTGGGTGAGCTGGGTGAAGATCGCCCTGGGCGTCCTGCTGCTCTTGGTTGCGTTGCGGCAGTTCCGCGGACGGCCTCACGCGGGCGAAGACCCGCCGATGCCGAAGTGGATGGGCACCATCGACAACTTCAAGCCGCTCACAGCGCTCGGGTTCGCCGCCGTCCTGGCCGGCGCGAACCCTAAGAACCTGCTCTTGGCTGTGGGTGGAGGCGCAGCGATCGCCCAGACCGGTATTCCCGGCGGCCAGCAGGCCATCGCTTACCTGATCTTCGCGCTGATCGCCACTGTCGGGGTGGGCACCCCGGTGGTGATCTACCTCGCGATGGGCGAACGGTCTCAGGAAATACTCGCCCGGCTGAAGGACTGGATGGGCCGCAACAATGCCGTGATCATGTCCGTCTTGTGCCTCATCATCGGGGCCAAGCTCATCGGTGACGCGATCGGCGGACTCACCGGGTAAGGGGGTCATCAGGCATGCTGGTGTCATCTGTTACCGCACCGCAGGTCGCTGGCCGCCTCGACTGATGCCCGAGAAAAACGCCGCAGCTCAGCATCGCCATGCCCACCCCATCGGTCAATGCCCGGCAGAGCGGTAACGTCCGGTAGACGGCATCTGATACGGCGGCTGGAAACCGGACTAGCAGAGCCGAGGAAGACGGCGCCCTGCGTGCACCGGAGTGCAGGACGAATGAGCCAGCTGAATTAATGACGGGTGCTAGCTGGGACGGCGCGGGCGCGCCGGGCGGGGCCTCCCCAAGGCCAGAGCCCGGCGCGGGCGCGCCGGACCCGGCGCCGCTTGACGAGGGTCTCGGCCGTCAGGCTTTCGGCAACTACGCTCGGGCCTGGCTTCGTGATCATCCCCGGATGGGTCCGAGGTACCGGGAGACGTGCCTGCGGAATCTGCGGCTCCACCTAATGGGCACATGAGCAGCCGACTGCCTGGCTCCACGCGAGCGTCCACCTCTTTGTCCAGATCGCGGCGGCTGGTCATCGGGACCGCGCCTTGTCCGCTCCGGCGCCGGGAGCGCTCGATGAAGACCGGCGGTCCTGCAGACTCGCCAGAGGCCAGCCAGGCTCAGGCCTTCCAGCGCACCCGGCACGCGATGCCCTCGGATAGCAGGGCCTGGCCTGGCGGCGGCTGGCGCCGGGGAGCTGCGCCAGATACCCGGGGCCCTGACCCCCCTGGTCAGACTCAGGTCCCGGCGCCGGCCGCCGCGACACGCCGGCTGACGTCCGCTGAGAGAACAGCGTGCCCAGGTATGGGTGGTCATGGCCTGAGCCACCCGCGGGAACAGACCCCTCACCCCGAGCGGGAGCCTGGGAGTTCCAGCCAGGACCGGGGCCCTGCGGGCAGCTGAGGTCACGAACGGCTGATCGGATGGCGGTGCCTGTGAGCCCTTCCATCAGGGAGCGTGCGTGACCCTGCGCGGCCCTGGCCAGCGCGAGCAATGCCGGAAAGGCCAGCAGGAAAGGAGAGCTTATGGACGTGTTCTGCGGGATCGACTGGGCCGAAGACCACCACGACATCGCCCGGGTGAACCGGGACGGGCAGCTGCTGGGCCGCCGCCGCATCAGCGACGACGCGGCCGGGCTCGCGCAGCTGCTGGACCTGCTCGCCGGGCACGGCGACAGCGCCGCAGAGCCGATCCCGGTGGCGATCGAGACCCCGCGCGGGCTGCTGACCGCCTGCTTGCGTGCCACCGGCCGCCAGGTCTACCCGGTCAACCCGATGGCCGTGGCCCGCTACCGGGACCGGCACTCGGTCGCGCGCCGCAAATCCGACCACGGCGACGCGGTCGTGCTGGCGAACATCTTGCGCACCGACCAGCACGCGCACCGGCCGCTGCCCGCCGGCACCGAGCTCGCCCAGGCCATCGCAGTGCTCGCCCGCGCCCAGCAGGACGCGGTCTGGGAGCGCACCACCGCGCACAACAAGCTGCGCAGCTGCCTGCGCGAGTACTATCCCGGCTTCCTGGCCGCGTTCGCCGACGCCAGAGGCGGCATCACCCGCCCCGAGGCGCGGGCCATCCTGGCCGCCGCACCCACCCCCGCCGCCGCAGCCGCGCTCACCCCCGCCCAGCTGCGCTCCCTGCTGCGCACGGCCGGCCGCAGCCCGCGCATCGACACCGAAGCCGCCCGGCTGCGCGAGGTATTCCGGGGACAGCAGATGCGCCAGCTCACGCTCGTCGAGGAAGCGATGGGCCGCCAGGCCCTCGCCCTGCTCCGCCACCTCGATGCCGCCTGCGCCAGCGCGGACGACCTCGAGCAAGCCACCGTGGCGTCTTTTAACCAGCACCCGGACGCCGGGATCATCACCAGCTTCCCAGGGCTCGGCCCGCTCACCGGCGCCCGGGTGCTCGCCGAGATCGGCGACGACCGATCCCGCCTCCAGGATGCCAAAGGGCTCAAAGCCTGCGCAGGCGCCGCGCCCGTCACCCGCACCAGCGGCAAGACAACCGCCGTGCTCCACCGGCGCGTCAAGAACCAGCGCCTAGCCGCCGTCGGCTACACCTGGGCCTTCGCCGCCCTGACCGCCTCACCCGGCACCCGCGCCCACTACGACCGCCGCCGCCACGCCGGCGACCGCCACGCCGCCGCCCAGCGCAACCTCTTCGCACGACTGCCCGGCTGCCTGCACCACTGCCTGACCACCGGCCAAAGCTACGACGAAACCACCGCCTTCCCCCTCCCCTCCCCAGTGACACGCGCCACCGCAGCTTGACAACCTAACCGCATCGGATGTCTGGCTCCGCTCGAAGACGTGCCATTGAAGGCGCTCACTCCTGCGGTCGTCCGGGAGTGGTACGCGGCGGCCATGCGGGGGAGTGGCGGCCGGACCTCGATCAAGCAGTCTTACCGTTTTCTGCATGCCGTGATGAATACCGCGGTGCGTGACGGCGCGGTGATGAGGAACCCGTGCCAGATCGCGGGCGCAGGTTCGGACCGCGCCAAAGAGCGGCCCGTAGCCTCCCCGGCAGAAGTGGTCACCCTCCTGGAGGCGATCACCCCCCCGGTACCGCGCGGCGGTTTTGCTTGCTGCCTGGTGCGGTCTGCGTCGCGGCGAGATTATCGGGCTTCGCCCGGCAGACGTGGATGTCGGCTCGGCCACCGTCACCGTGCGCCGCAACCGCGTCGAGCTGCTGGAGAATGATCGCGCCGCATTCGACGCCGACCCGAAGACGGATGCTGGCAAGCGGACCGTGGCGATCCCCCCGCATGTTCTCCCGGTGCTCGCGGAGCACATGGCGAGCTGGGCCGGCCCGGATCGGGTGTTCGTCGGCCGCAATGGTCGGCCGATGCGGGGCAATGCTGTGCGCCAGGCGTTCGGGCGCGCTCGCCGTAAGGCAGGAATGCCGGGCTTCCGGTTTCATGATCTGCGTCATACCGGCCAGACCTTGGCGGCGGCTACCGGCGCGACGACCAAGGATCTGATGCGCCGACTTGGGCATGCCTCCCCGGCCGCCTCCTACCGGTACCTGCATGCTGTCGATGGCCGCGACTCGGAGATAGCCTCGGCTCTGTCGGATCTGGCCGCGCAACGTGGCTTGTCAGGAAGTCGCCGTCACGCAAGGTCACGCGGATGCTGTCGAAGCGAGCGGGCTGGCCGGATTGAGCGCCCAGGAGATGGGTCTCCACGCTCACCACTACCTCCCGGGAAGCACGGAGAGCGGCTAGTCACGACCCAGGCATAGTCTCAGTTCTGGTCTCACTGGTGCACCATCCTTATCTCGGTAGCCGCGTGGCTGCTGATGCACCGAGGTGCCGCGCCGCGCGCCGGTGGCGCGAGCTCTCCGCGCGAGAGCGCAACGTGGCCAGGGAACCTCATGACGTGCCGGGCCGCCTGGCGGGCGGGCGCGTGCGCCCGCAGGAAACGGCGTGCAGCAGCCAGTGCCCGGCTTCGGAGCCGGACACTGGTCGCTGTCCGGGGCCCTGGACAAGCTGCGCGTGAGTGTGCAGGCCATCATCTGAGGCAGGGGACGTCGGCCGCTGCCGGGGAGCCGTCACGACCCCGCACCGAGAATGCCGCACCCCGCGTGGCTTGCGAGGTGCGGCATCCATTATCTGGCGCGGATGGTGTTATGGGGTGACGAAGTTGACCGAGGTTCCCCAGTTCGCCAAACCGTCCCTGGTCCCGCCGCAGGTCCCGATCATCTTAAAGTTAAACGCCGGCCCGGTGCAGTTCGGGTACTGGATGTACTCGTTAGCGAAGTAGATCCGCCCGCCGGAGCCCGGCACGAAGAGCCCCCAGCTGTAGTCTCCCCAGCGGGGCCGGGTCGGACCAGGGAAGCCCTGGTACTCGCTGAAGCCGTCCTGCGGGGACTTGCCCAGGTCCGCGATGTTGACCGTGGACTTGAGCATGCCGCCAGAGGTGCTGGTCAGCCGGCCGAAGGCGGTGCTCGGGAAGAAGCCGCCGTGGTCGGCGCCGGTCGGCCCGCCGTTGCCGGTCAGCGTGAACAGCATGATCGCCTTGCCGCCGCTGCTGGGGGTTGCGGCCATGGCCGGCATGCTCAGGTCTTCATGCTTCGGGGCGACGTACCCCTGGCTGGTCAGGGTGAACCTGCCGGTCTTGTCGAACGACCTGGTGCCGACCACCCAGTACACCGCGCCCATGTGGATCTCCGCATTGGCTCTGGTGTACGTCTGGGCGATCTGGGTGCTGGTGGCTGCCCAGAGCTGGCCTTGCGCCTGCGAGACCTGCGTCAGGTTGTCGCCGTTGGTGGCGATCCCGCCCTCCGGGCAGGAGGCCGGCGGCGGCGAGCCCACGCTCAGCCCGGCCTTTCCGCACTCGTCGCCCAGCGGTATCGGGCCGTTCTTCTGCGGGGCGAAGATCCCGCCGAAGTTGACCGTCTCGGGATCGTAGTACCGGTCGACGCCGGAGAAGAGCTGGCCGGTGAAGCGGATGCCGGCGCTACAGCTGGCGCAGCCGTTGCTGTTGAGCGCGGACAGCCCGGTCCAGGCCCACGCCGCGATCCGGTTGTCACCAGAGGTCGCCAGCGGGACGAAGCCGTAGAAGTCCAGCGAGCCCAGCATGAACCCGGTGCCGCCGTGGCTGTTGTCGAACCGGCCCGCGACCGGCTGTGCCGGGATCACCGCCACCCAGCAGGTGATGCCGCCCTGGTGCAGCACCTTGTCGCGGGCGCAGGTCCCGTCCGGGGTGCGGATCAGGCCCATGTTCTCCCGCGCCACCGTGACCGCGGGGTTCGGCTGTCCCGTTCTTCAGCTTGACCGGCAGGCCCTGCTCCAGTGCGCTCTTGTTGAACGCGAACTCCTGCGCGCCGTTGAAGATGCCGCCGCCGAAGCCGGGCAACGTCCCGGCAGCAGCGGGAACTCGTCGTAGAACATCAGGAAGGCATCCCGGGTCACCGAGATCTTCGCGAAGTCGTTGAGCAGGGACGGGGAGCCCGGCTCGGCCGGGTTGTAGTCGGCGCTCGAGAAGTACACATGGTAGGGGCCGAACGGGTTGTTACCGTCGGTTACCGCGATGCCCTCGTAGCATTCGTGGGCCACGCCCGAGAAGCAGCCGGTGAACGCACCGCCCTTGGACTCCGGGCTGGCCGAGACGATCTGGGTGAAGAACCAGTGGCCGCCGTTGGCCGGGTCATACAGGCAGGAGGGATCCCCGCCGCTGCTCCAATTCCTGCTTCGTGAGCCCCATGATCGTGTCGAACGAGATCGGCGCGGACTTGCGCTTCAAAGCGGTGTTGAAGACCAGGATCTCCCCGATGTTGTTGGTCTCGACCACGGATCCGTTGCCGGCGCACAGGCCCTGGTCCGGGGGCTCAACGTCCTTGAAAGTGTTGGTGGTGTGCGTGGCGCTGTCGACCGCATTCAGGCCTTTTACGCTGGTGGCGCCGCCCTTCGACGTGCTGATCCGGTCACAGCCGCGGCCCAGCGGCTGGCAGCTCACCGACGGGACGGGGAAGGAGCGGGTGGCGAGCCGGCGCCGTTCGGCCGCCGAGATATCGACACGCCGGAGATCCGGCGGCATGGCATGCGCGCGGGGCAGCGCCCTGGATCCCTGACCGGTGCCCAGCTGGTGGCCCGATGCGGCCGCCGCGGTGGACGGCGTGTTGACCGGACCGGTCAGCAGATGGCAGTTGACGCGGCAGCCAGTGGCCGCCGGGCCGGCGAAGGTTGGCTTGAATGTCCCCAGGCTTGACGAGGTAACTGCAGCCGCTCGGGCGGCCGCAGCGCTTCTCTGCGAAGCCGCCGCCGACCCCCCGGTGGCGACCAGGAGCATCGCCGGAAGGGAAAGGAGCGACAGCAGCAGTACGATCTTGTGGCGCATGGCTTTCATAAAGTGTTTTTTCTCCCTAATCGGCCGCTTGCCGGGCCGCCATGGGAGAGTTCCGCGCCCCCGGAAAGCCAGGCGCGCTGTGCGCCTTTCCACTACCAGGGAGCCTCGCGAGACAGATCACCCGCACTGCCGACTAGTGCGGGTTCCGTCCGGGAGGTAAGAAACTGCTGATGGCGCTGCACGGATCATAGCGATCTTAGAACGATCAGACAATGGGGGCCCGATTTATCCGCTATGCCGGAAATAACGTCTCAGCAGCTCACCACGCAACCCCGCAGGTGGAGATCTTGAAACCGGTTGATGACCACTGAATCAGTCGGTCACCGGCCGCCTGGGCGAGCAACTCGTGGTCCAAAGCCCTGACCATCGGACTGATCGCGCAGCGCGGCAGCATGGGGATACCAGTCACGTCTTCGACCCGCGCGTTGACGGCGCTAAACCAGGTCCTGAACGGAGCCGCGGTCTAGCTGCTGGTGTCGAACGGGGCCCCTTGGGGGGATGGACGGCCCTCGCCCGGACAGGCTGGAGTACGTGGGACCTGGGTAGTGTTTTCGCGGGCGCGGGCATCGCTGGTCGTTACGGGGCTGGGAGCCCGGCCGGATCGCCGGGTTGCTAATTCTTGCTGCCCATGTGCTGGCCGTTACCCAGCTCCGATCGTTGCTGGTGACGCTCAGCGCCGCGAGCCAGGCGAGGTTGACAGCGGCGGCGAGCAGGGCGGCCGGCCGGGACGACAGGCACCGGCCAAACGCGGCGGACGAGCCGGCTAGCGCGCCACGCGGTAGCGGAGGTAGACGACTCTCGAGCTGAAGGTGCGGGTCTCGGCGAGTTCGAGATCCACCCGGCGCTCGCGCTGCGGAAAGAACGGAATACCACCGCCAGCCAGCACCGGGTAGACCCTGGCCCGGTACTCGTCGATCAGACCCAGCGCGGCCGCCTCGGCGGCGAGAGTCGCGCCGCCGATCGCGATGTCGCCCTCCGCCGGCTCGGCTCGCAACCGCTCGATCTCCTCCGCCAGGCCGCCGGAGGCCAGGCGGGCATTGCCGTGCACCGCCGACAGGGTGGTGGAGAACACCACCTTTGGGAGCGGCTTCCAGATCGCGGCCCACTCGAGCATTGAGTCGTCGAGCGATGGATCCTGGTCGGCGGTCTCCCAGTACAGCATCGTCTCGTACAGCCCTCGTCCTAGCAGGTGGACGCCGACCTCTCGTATCTCGTCGGTGACGAAGCGAAAGACCTCCTCGTCGGGCGCCGTCCAATCGAAGTCGCCGTCCGGTCCGACGATGTAGCCGTCAAGTGAGACGCCCATCGAAAAGGTCACGCTGCGCATCAGAAGTCCTCCTCGGTAACGGGTTCGACAGTACGACCGCCGGACGCCGCATGACTCATCGCGGCGCGCGGGACAGGGCAAACGTTGCCGGTTACGGCACTAGCTCTCGGTTGCAATGGCGGCCGGCTGGTCAGGGACATCGATGACGTAGCGGAACATGTAGCGGTCGGCGGGGAGTACCGAGTCGAGGACCTCCAGCGCGGCCCGGTACTCCGCGCCGACCGCAAAGCCTGGTTGCTGTCCATGCTCGGCCTGCCCGATGACACCGCCACCGGCCGGTACAGGTAGGAGCAGGTCGTGCCTTCGGATGCGGACTTCATGCCGTATGGCAGGCGGATGCTGCACGTTCTGGCCGACCGTGCCAAATGGAACGCCTCCCTCGCCGAGGCCCGAAGACGGGTCGGCGAAGCGACCGGCAATCTTTCGGCAATCGGGAAGGAGGCTGCGTGATGACCAGAACATCTGATCCGCCGCTGGAGCGGCTGCTGACGGTCGGCCAGGTCACTGAGTTGCTGGGCACATCCGAGCGGTTCTCACGTCGCCTGATCGCCGAGCGTCGCATCCGGTTCGTTCACGTCGGCCGTCATGTGCGCATTCCCGAGTCTGCGCTTGGCGAGTTCATCGCGGCGGGGCTGGTGGAGCCGGTGCAACTTCGCTGGCGCGACGGCAGGGTCGTGGCCTGAGATGGCGAAGCGGCGCCGGGTCGGCTACGTCCGCAAGCTGCCGTCTGGCCGGTATCAGGCGTCTTTCATCGGTCCATCTGGCGGCAGGCAGGTCACTCATGGCACGTTCCGGACCAAGACGGATGCTGACCGGTGGCTGGCGAAGGCCGAGGCAGACATGCCGCGCGGCGCGTGGCTGGATGAGGCCCTGGGCCGCGAATCTTTCGGCAACTATGCCCGCGGTGGTTGCGTGATCATCCGAAGATCGGTCCGAGGTACCGGGAGACTTGCCAGCGAGTTCTGCGACTTGCATGCGGTCGCGGGCCTGGATGCCGAGATAGCCTCTGCGCTGCGCAGAGCCAGGGTCAGGGCCGAGCCCTCGGTCCGCGGTGTCCTGTGCCCGAGTGCCAGTGCAGCCAGGCGGCCCCGCCCCCTCTCGGGGCCGCCTGCTGCCGTCCCAGAGACGGTGATGCCTGGCCAGCAGTGCCAGCCTGGGACTCACCGCTCGGGTCACCGATGCTGCCCATCGTGGCCACGCCTGGTCACGATCCTGATTCCGCTGGATCCAGCAAACGAGCTCAGATCCGGGTACATTCTAGGAATAAGCAGGAAGCTAGCTCCCCATTTTGCAGTCTAGAGGAGCATAGACAGGAAGTAAAGAGCATGAGCAAGACAAGCTAAGAAGAGCAGCACGGAATCCTGGTGCGATGGCTGCTATCAGGAGGGGCTGGACTCTTCCGTTTTCTTCGGGTAGGGATGGTCACGTGGCCGGGAGGGTCTGGCGGCGGCTCGCGGGAAGGATGGTCCTATGGCCGGTGAGGACTGGCAGCGGCTCGCCGATTACGTCGTCGCACGCCGGGTCGAGCTAGGCATGCGGGACAGGCGGGCATTTGCCGAGGCGACCGGGGTGACCGAGCGGACGCTGGGGAAGCTTGAGACCGGCCAGCGGGTTTCCCCCAGCACTCTCGGTATGGTCGAGAATCGGCTTGGCTGGGCCCCGGGTTCGTGCCGACGGACACTGGCAGGCGGGGAACCTGACGTGGGCTCGCCGGACCGCGGGCATGCCGAGTATGAAGACCCGACGCTGTGGCACCTAGCGAGCACCCCGGGACTGCCCCCCGACGTGGTTCGCGGCATCGTCGCACTCGCCCGGAACTGGCGGCATGGCGACGACGGCACAGACGAGCAGGCCCAGCGGCGCACTTGACCGCGGCCGCTGGACCGACCGCGGAAGTTCTGCGGCAAGAAAGCCTTATGTAGCTGCAGCAACCTTGCTCGCGAGCAGTCCCTGACCAGCACAGACGTCGTCGAATTCTGGACGCGCGGTGAAATTGCCATGCAGAATGGCCAGGTGACGTCCACGCCGTCCGCAATGTCCGGGATGCTTCCCCTGCGGGTGACCGATCCGCGGGAGGTGGGCGGATACGGGCTGGTCGGCCGCCTCGGCGAAGGAGGCCAGGGGGTCGTATTCCTGGCCGCTAGCAGCGCTGGAACCCGGGTGGCGCTCAAGGTCCTGCCAGCGACCACGGACTCGCAGGTCCGGAACAGGTTCCTGAAGGAGGTAGCCGCGGCGCAGCGGGTAGCCCGGTTCTGCACTGCGCAGGTTCTGGATGCGGGAATCTTCGAACGTCGGCCCTTCATCGTCAGCGAGTACGTCAACGGGCCGTCGCTGGTAGAAGTCGTCGAGCAGGATGGACCCCGCGGCGGCTCGGCGCTGGAGCGCATCGCCGTCGCGACGCTGACCGCGCTAGGTGCCGTGCACGCCGCCGGGATGGTGCACCGCGACTTCAAGCCCGCCAACGTCCTGCTCGGGCCGGACGGACCAGTGGTGATCGACTTCGGGCTCGCGACCGTGCCCGGTATGACCACCACGGGCCTTTCTGGCCAGGCCGCCATGGGAACTCCGGCGTACATGGCCCCCGAGCAGCTGGCCGGCGAGCGAGTGACCGCGGCAGCCGACATGTGGTCGTGGGCGGTTTCGATGACCTTCGCCGGAACGGGCAAGCTACCCTTCACGGGTGAGTCATTGACAGCCATGGCCTTCGCCATTCTTCATGGCGAGCCGTCCGTCGGCAGGCTTCCCGAACCACTTGGCTGCCTCGTTCGTCGCTGCCTCAACAAAGACCCGGCAGTTCGGCCCTCAGCCCGCGATGCGCTCAGTGAGCTTGTCGCCGCCGGGGCGCAGCCCATAGGCCCGCTCCCGCCGCAGGTCACAACCCTTGCCGTGGACGACCAGGCATCTAGCTCATCGGCAGCACCAGTCGAAGCGCCCGAGCCGCCGCAGCGCAGCGCAGGCCCAAGCTCCAAGCGCGACGGGGCAGGGGATAAGGCAGAGCATGCGCGGGGCAGCATTGGTCACGTCAGGCGGCGCTGGCGGGCAACCGCGCTCCTCGCCTCAATTCTGCTCATTGGCGGTGCCGGTGGGCTGACCCTCATCCTGTCCCGGCACGGCCCGTTGCCAGGGCAGTCAGGGGGCGGCCACGCCGTCAGCAGCCAGGAGCTCGCGGCCGAGGCCGCGGCAAGAACGCGGGCCATCACCTGGATACTGCAGCAGGTCAGCCGGGCCACAGTCGTGTCATGCGATCCCCAGGTGTGCGCCGACCTCGCCCAGCGAGGCTTCCCGAACCTCGAAACACTTGGGCAGGGATCGACAGATCCGCTCGGCTCAACCCTGGTCGTGGCCACCGCCGCTATCCGAGCCCAGTTCGGCCGCCGGCTGGCCTCCGTCTACGCTCCGGCCGTCATCGCGAGCTACGGCTCAGGGAACGCCAAGATCGAAATCAGATGGGTCTTTCCTGGTGGCACCTCCGCGTATCGCGCCGCCCTGGAGCCGGATCTACACGCCAGGAAGACCAACGACGCTCAGCTCCTTACCAACAGCCACATCACGGTCTCGGCCACCGCCAGGGCACAGCTTCTTAGCGGCGACATTGATCCGCGGCTGCCGATGCTGATCGCCCCCATGACCGCTGCATACCCGGTGCGGATCGTGGACTTCGGCGACCAGCCACCGGGTGGCGGACCCGCGAGCCTCCTACGGTCCATGGACTTGGCGACGCACGTCAGCGCGGCGCACCTCGCGGCGCCGGCCTACATCAGCTGGATACGGGGGCTGGTAAACGCCCAAAGGGCCCAATACCTCCCGGCGTCGAGCAAGCTGGTCACGCTGCCTGCTGGCCGGACCGTGCTACGGATCGTGTTTGACGCGCCCAGCCCGCTCAGTTAGCCCAGATGCGCTGGCAGCTCGCCGACGCCGCCAAGCGCTCGAATGCGACGCCGTGACCGGTCTTGCTAACGCTTTGCTAACAACGGCCGTGGAAATACAGGGTTGACCCTGGACTCCAAAAGGTCCCAGCGCGCCGAATGGCCCGGTCAGATGGCCTGTGATGGACTCGCGCGGACTTGCCAATCCTCCTGGAAAGCGGAAGGTCGGCGGTTCGACCCCGCCCTGACCGGCCCCGAGGGCCGGCAGGAGCGTCACGCAGGTATGGCGAAGATCGTGGAACCGGGTCTGGCCGAGGCCCGCGTTCTTTGCGGATCGCATGCCAGCTGCGGCGGAAATTGTCGGGCTCCATGGGCGTGCCCCGGCGCGATGGGAACACGAGATCATGCTCTTCCCAGTCGGGTCAGGCGTCCGAGCGTTCGGCGAATTGCTTCTTGCGGTGGTCGCGGAGCGCCTCGACGCAGGGCGCTGGGAGAGGAACCGTCCGCCGCGAGCCCTCGGTCTCCGGCGGGACCAGGCGCAAGGTTCCGCCGACCCGCTGGAGAGTCTGGCTGATCTCTAGCCGCGCCTCGTCCAGGTTCACGTCCTGCCAGCGCAGGCCCAGCAGCACGCCGCGGCGCAGGCCGAGATACAGGGCCAGGGCGTACAGCGCGGCTAGCCGGTGTGCGTCGGCTGCCTTGAGCACGGCCCGTGCCTGGGCGGCGGTCAGCCCCCGGTTGACCCGGTATGTCGGCGCAGCAACTCGTACGAGCCTGGCGACATTGCGCGGGATGACCTCCTCCCGCACCGCACATTCCACGGCGCTTCTGAGCACGGCGTGGATTGACTGGACCATCCGCGGGGACAGCCGGGAGTCGCAGCACTGTCCGCCGCGCAGGACGCAGCAGCGAGGCTCGGCGCGCTGAGCATCCCAGCCGTGCTTGCATCACTGGCATTCCCGCCTGACACGGGTGATGACCTTCCCGGATCACGCACCGCCCGGGCAGGCCGCCAGCGCCCCAGCCCGGCCGAAAGGCCCCGGTCCAGGCCCGTTGCCCGCAGCGCCCGGGTAAGGAGCAGGCCGCCGGCCTGGGAAACGATCCCCGTTACGTCAGCAGACACGGTGATCTTCGGGCAGCGAGTGGTACTCTTCACCTGGAAAGTGCCTTCGGCTGGTGGCGGACAGGTCCTTCAACAAGTCCTATTCTCCCAGGCCAGGGCACTTTTACTTGTAAACGATCAAGCTAGCCAACATCCAGGCGAAAGCCTGAGGCTAGCGCGCTTAGCCGTCTTCCTCGCTCTCGATTGTCCGGCTCGTGGCCGCCGCGTCTAGACACCACGGCGGAAACTGTAAGGGTGGTGCTGGAGCGGGGGGTGGGCAGGCGGTTTCGTCGTAGACGGTGTAGCTGGCAGGCGGCGTGAGACTGACGAGGTCGTTGAGCTAGCAGCGCTGGTGGTGGGTGTCGCGGCGGCGCGGCGGTGGTCGTAGAACGCACGGGCGCCGGGGCTGATGCTGATCGGGGAGAATGCCACAGGTAGATCGCGTCGGCGAGGCGCTTGTTGCGGGCGTGCGGGCAGCACTACCGTTTCGTGCGGAGGCGCAGGTGACCGGTGATGTTCCGGCGTAGTTCCTGCGAGACTTAGCGGTGGCATAGCGGTCCGGCACGTCGCCGAACTCGCCGAGCACCCGGGCGCGAGGATGGTCCCCAGTCCTGGCGGGGATCGGACCGCTTCTGCGTCGGGTGCTGCTCAAAATCCACCGCTGAGCTGCTGCTCCAGCACGGCGATCTGCGCGGTCATCTCGGCGATCACCGCGGCCAGCGAGGCGACCGCGGTGCCATCGCGGCGGCGATGCACCGGGGAGGCTTGCAGCTGCGGGGCGCGCAGCGCGCTGGATCGCGGCGGCCGCTCGGAGATGCGGCGGGCAGCGGCCGCGCGGCGCAGCGCGGCGGCGATCTGCGGTCTTCGACAGGCCCGCGCCGAGGGCGGGCCGGGCGCGGCCTGCAGGACAGCTAGCGCGTCGCGCTGGTCAGATCGTCGAACGCGGCCAGGGCGGCGGGGTGGACTCCGCAGCGCGACCGGAGCTGGTTTGCTGGCGGCGCGGTTCCAGATCATCGACTGATGCGCGCGGGCCAGCACCTTGACCGCTCGGCCAGGCCGCTGTCGCGGCACCGCGGGCCGGTGGTTGTGCCGGTCGGTGCGGACTAGGTCGGCCAGAAGCTTCGCGTCGCCCGGGTCGGACTTGGCGCCCGAGGACGAGTGCCGGTCCCGGTAGCGCGACACGGACATCGGGTTCACCGCGAATACCTGATAGCCGGCCGCGACCAGCGCGGCGGCGAACATGCCCCGGTCGGTCTCGATCCCGATCACCACCTCACCGGGATCCTCGGTGTGCGCAGCAATCATGTTGTGGAACCGGGCGATGCCCTCGACCCCGTCCGCAGCCGGCCGCTGGCAAGCCGCCGGCCTTGTTCATCCTGAAAATGCACGTATGGTGGGCTTCGGCCCAGTCCACCCCGGAGAAAATCATGCCCGGCTCTCCTCCCGGATCGTCGATGAGATTCGCGAACCCGGAGATCTCCTGGCAGCTCCCTAATAGTGCAGCGCTCACCGGCGCGTCATCCCACCATAGGCCGCCCTGGCGGGCGTTGCTTCGCGATGGCTGCGCCAGCCTGATGGGGGTGGATCGGCTCGTTCGATAGGACAGGCTGATCTTTGAGCCGTCTGCCGTGAGCACTGGCCAGCCCGGGTCCTGGAGTCCTGGGTCTAGATCGTGCCATGGCAGGCTGGTGAGGAGGTTGCAGGGCTGGTGGGGTGTCGTGCCAGGAGCACTGATCCATTAGGTCGCCGTGTTGCCTCCCCGGGCTCGTCCACGACGGACATGAGGAGGTGCGGGTGATCTTCGCCGGGGTTGACCGGGCGGAGGCTCATCACGATGTGGGCGTGATGGGCGAGGACGGCCGGGTGCTGGAACAGCGCCGGGTCAGCCACAGCGTGGCGGGCATCGGTGAGCTGCACGCGCTGGTCGCCGCGCACGCCGGAGAGGGGGAACCGGCCGCCGCCGGGATCAAGGCCGGCCGGGGCCTGGTGGTGACGGCGCTGCTGGCGGCCGGTTATCAGGTGCATGCGGTCAGCCCGCTGGCCTCATCGCGCTACCGGGACCGCCATTCCGCCTCCGGGGCGAAGTCCGGCCGGGGGGATGCGAAGGTGCTGGCGGACCTGGTCCGCACCGGCCGGCGCAGCCACCGGCAGGTCGCCGGGGACTGCGATCTGGCTGAGGCGGTGAAGGTCGTGGCCCGGGCACACCAGTCAGCGGTGTGGTCGCGGCAGCGTCAGGCCAGCGCGCTGCGCTCGGCGCTGCGGGAGTACTACCCGGCCGCGCTGGCGGCGTTCGGCACGGACCTGGCCGCCGGTGATGCGGCCGCTGTCCCTGGCCCTGGCACCCGCCCCGCAGGCCGGCCGGGCGCTGTCCCGGGCCAAGATCGCCTCCGCGCTGCGCCGGGCCGGGCGGCAGCGCAGCACCGGCCAGCGGGCAGCCGGGATCCAGGCCGCGCTGCGCGCGGGCTACCTGCAAGCCCCGCCCGCCGTCGCGGCCGCTTACGGGGCGGCAGCCCGCTCGGCGATCCGGCTCATCAGCGCCTGTACCGCCGAGATCGCCGAGCTCGCCGAAGCGCTGGCGGAGCATTTTGACCAGCACCCGGACGTGAAGATCGTCCGTTCCCTGCCAGGACTGGGGACGATCCCCGGCGCCCGGGTGCTGGGCGAGTCCGGTGATGACCGGACCCGTTTTGCCAGCCCCCAGTGCCGCAAGAACTACGCCGGCACCTCACCCATCACCAAGGCCTCCGGGCGCAGCCACGTCGTGCTGGCCCGCCACGCCCGTAACCGGCGGCTGGCCGACGCCCTGGAGCAATGGGCGTTCTGCTCCCTCACCGCATCGCCCGGGGCCCGCACCTGCTACGACCAGCTCCGCGCCCGCGGCACAACCCGCCGCCAGGCGCTGCGCCAGCTCGCCAGCCGCTGGGCCGGCATCCTGCACATCTGCCTGGAACGCGGATGCACCTACGACGAAACCGCCGCCTGGCACCACCTCCAAGCCAACACCGCTTGACACCTTCCAGCCGTGGGGTGTCTAGACCCGGCACCCACTCACAAGGGGTTGGCGCCCATCGGGAAGACGGACAGGACTAGGACAGAGGCAGTCTCCAAACTCGGCTACCGCCTGACTCCTATCCGCTCTTGGGGAAGGGTGACAAGCAGCCCGCGATTGACCCGAGGGTAGCCGCCTGGCTACCCTCGCTCCTAATATGTGGGCCGCACGACTGCGATATTCCGGACTGGGCGTGCTCCTGCTAGGCGTCACAGTTGCCCTGTTGATGGCCTGGCTGCGGGTGAGCCATGTGTTGTTCGCAGTCGCCGCCGGCTTCTTTGTCTTCGGCGTAACGGTACTCCTGGTCGCCTGGGACGGGTGGCGCCAGACGAGTCCGGAAAGCCTCACCTCACGCGGTATCACGCCGGACTCTGCCGGGAGTTTCCCCGTAATGGATCCAGGCCTGCGCCGGGAGATAGTACCTATAATCCCCGGCGCTGCCACCCGGCGGATGTCCAGTATCCCTACCCGGCGCCCGGCGGCCCATTCGGCCGGGATGACAAAGGCCGCCCGAAGCAGCCGGACTCGCCGGGGGGACGAAACGCTCCAGCCGGATGCCACGATCACTCTCGTCGGTGAACGGCGGGCAGCAGGCATTGATGACCTGTTCGCCGCGCTGGACAGCGAACTGGTCGGGCTCGTCTCGGTGAAGAAGAAGGTGGAAGAAATCGGTTCGCTGCTGCTGGTCGACCGGGCACGACAGCGGTTCGGGCTCTCCGCGTCCCGGCCGAACCTGCACATGTGCTTCACCGGGGCGCCGGGAACCGGGAAGACTACGGTTGCGCTGATGATGGCCGACCTGCTCCACCGGCTTGGCTACCTGGAGAAAGGTCATCTCGTGCATGCCATGCGCGATGACCTTGTGGGTGAGTACATCGGGCACACCGCGCCGAAGACCAGGCAGGTTCTCGCGCGCGCGATGGGCGGCGTGCTGTTCATCGACGAGGCTTACACCCTGTACCGCGCCGCGGACTCCAAGGACTACGGCCAGGAGTGCATCGACATCCTAATGCAGGTGATGGAGAACGAGCGGGACAAGCTCGTGGTAGTCCTCGCTGGATACAAGGACCGCATGGATCACTTCTTCGAGTCCAACCCTGGCATGAGCTCGCGCATCGCGCATCACCTGGACTTCGCCGAGTACGATGTCAGCGAGCTGCTCGCGATCGGGCGGCGGATGCTGGACCGGTCGTCCTACTACCTGTCGCACGAGGCGGTGGCGGCATTTCGCGACTACCTGTCGCTGCGGATGAGCCAGCCTCGGTTCGCCAACGCCCGCAGCGTCCGGAACGAGCTGGAAAGTGCCCGGCTCCGGCACGCGTATCGTCTCGCCGCCGATCCGGAGCGGCACCGGAGTAAAGACGACCTGATGCGCCTTGAGCCGTCGGACATCCTGCCTAGCCGGGAATTGCTAACCGGCGATCCGCCGTAGCTGCTCGTAGGGAGCTGACGTATCTAACCGGGCCCGGACCTGCCGAGGGTCGTCGAAGGGCCTGCCCGCCGCGACCAGGTCCAGATCCCGGCGGTCAAGATCATTCGTCCGGTGGGGCGCTGAACAGATAGCCGCCGGAGCCCACCTGACAGTCATTGACGGCAACCGTGACGGCAACGTGTGCAGCCAACGCCAGGCCGGCGCAGCCACAGACAGCCAAACACTCCTGCATGGCTGGCCTGAGCTGGCTATCCCCTACACCTGAAAAGCGGAAGGCCGGCGGTTCGATCCCGCCCCTGACCACCACTCTCACCTGCGCCGGCGTGCGCCTAGTGATCGTCGAAGCGCAACTCGTGACGCTTGTAGTCTCATTTCTAGGCCACGGGGAGCGCCCCCAGCCCGCCGGTGCCGAAGCCCGGCGGGAACGACGCGCGGCCAACGATGCGGAACTGAGCCTGGTGCCGACCGCCTTCCGGGTCCGTGACGGTCACCTGGACCAGCCCGCCCGGCTGCGCGCCAACACCGCGCATGGTCGCGGCGCCCATGATCTCGTGATCACCGCTGGGCAGCCGGCCGTCCACCACCGAGATCAGCGCAGGACCGCGGACCGCGGCCGCCACGACCACATGGACCTGACGGCCATTCACGTCGATAGCCGCGATGCTCGCCACGGTGATCCGTCCAATCTCCCGGTCCCTCCGAAGGCTGGCCAGCACGGGCCTGGTGATGGCGGACCCGGACCCGGTCCCCTGATTGGTGAACTCCGCCTGGAAGCACGCCATACAGGGCGGCCGAGGAGATGAGCCGGGTCAGGCTGGCGCCGAACACGGCCGTCGCGCACAGCGCGGCGACCGCCAGCACCATGCCCAGCAGCGCAGTCCCCACCGGAACCGGCTGCCGGCCCCGGCCCTGCTCCAGCGCGTACCGGATCCCGATCAGCGCGCTCGGCGGCGCGCCGATCCCGGCCACGGCCCGCACCAGCGTCACCGGCACCGCCCGCCGCGGCGGGCCGTCGCGCAGCAGCCGTGCGTGGCGGATGGCCGGCCAGGCCCACAGCGCCACAACCGTGCCCACCGTGGCCAGCGCGCCAATCACCGTGACCAGTGGGTCAATGACCACCGCGCCCGCCGAGCTGGCGGCCAGCCGCGCCTCACCCACCGGGGTCAGCGGGGAAAGCGCCGCGGCCAGCGCCACGGCCCCGGCCGCGCCCACCGCGCCGATGATGGCCGCGCGGGCCAGGCCAAGCGCCACAAACTGCCGCACCCGCAAGCCCACCGCGGACAGGGCCTGACGATCATCCTGCTCGATGACGAACTGCCGGGCGGCGGCCTGCCCGATTACGGCCAGCCCGGCCAGCGCGGCCAGCCCGGCCAGCACCCACCAGCCCACAGCCTGCGGCCTGATCGCGCGCTGCACCGCGGCAGCGTCATTATCCAGGTCATCAGGGCCGAGCGAATCCAGCGGGCGGAGCTGGCTTTCGAAGGCGGGCAGGTCAGCCGCGCCGTGCCGGAGCCGCACATAGTAGAACGGCACCACCAGTGAGCGGGGATTCACCGCCGCTGCGTACGCCTTCGTCGGAAACAGGTCGTAGCGGCCCGTTCCCGGCGGGGAACTCATTCTCAGCCACCACCAGGCCCACCACCCGCAGGCCACGCCGTGGGACAGCCGCAATGTTGACCTTGGACCGGCCCAGCTTCTGCGCCAGCTTCACTTGCGCCGGGGTCGGCGTCAGGACCTCGAGCACCGAGCCGATCCGCACGCCGTTATCCCTGGCCAGTGTGTAGGACGCCAGCACCTGATCAGGGCTGGACTGGTCCGGCATCCGCCCCGAGAGCAGCTTGACCACCCGGGACAGGCTGCCCGGGACCTCGAGACCCCAAAGGAGCCGGAGCCGATCGGCTTGCGGCAGGAGGCGCAGCGGCCCGGGAAGGCGAACGGGGCAAGGACCGGCATCACCAGGGCGACCTTGGGGGTCAAGATCCACCTGACATCAGGTGGCAGGCGCCGTCCAAGTCTTGCAGGCCGCGCTCCCGCGAGAGCCGGTCATCTAACGACACGCAAACCACCGCGCGGCATCCAGCTCCCTCACCCCCTGCCGCACACGCCGCCGAGCTAAGGAATTGCAGCCGCCACCATGACCCGGCGACCGGTCTCAAGCACACAGGCCGACTCGCGGCAGGCAGAGTGCTTCATCGCCCACCCGACCCGGGCGTGCACTGACAGCACCAGGGCGCACTGGCCATCGCGCCGTCACCTTCGCAGTGGCAGCCTGATCGGCAGCCACGCCTGAACCCAGCTACTTGCGCGCGCGGTAACGAACACCTTGCACCGGCTGCAGGCGGGCCGTGCAAATCGGTTAAAGGCATTTGTATTAGCAAGATCGTCGGCTTGGTCCGACTCTGGCATGCGATAACGGATGACTGCATGCAAGATGGCGCATTGCCGTGCCTATCCTGAAGACAGACCGCTACGTCCTGGATCGCTGGAGGGGTATCGCAATGAGCACCGCTGATCGGCGTGGCGGCCGACAGGCATCCCCTGCGACCGGCGCACGCACCGGGATGCTGCCGTGGGCGTGCGCAGGAGGAGTACTGGCCGTGGAGGTTGTGGTTCTTGTGCTCACGCCGTCGGGATGGCGGGCTGTGGTCAGTGCACTGCTGGCCCTTGCTACCTTCGGCGCGCTGACTGCTGTTCTCGCTATTTCAGCCCGCCGCAGGACAGTTACCAGACGAGGTGCCGCACGGTCGGTGCCTGGCGCGGCGCATGCGCCAGGCACCGACGATGTGATCAGCCCGCAGATCCGCCGGGCCTACCGGCTAGCGCACCGCGGTGTGCCCGCAGAGCGGATCGCCAAGCGCTGTCATTTGCCATTTGCTATGGCCGACGTGCTCGTTTCAGAGATCATGCCAAGCCGCTCTGCACCGTCCGGGGAAAGATGACACTGCTCATTTTGGGGACAGCCGCTATTCCGGTACCCCCGGGTGATCGCTGGGAGTTGAGCCGTGCTAGTAGTGGGTCAGCGCCCTGTGTTGGTGCACGGTTGTGTTATCAGCCGACGCCGAACCATCCGAGTATTGTCTGCGCGAGCAACAGCAGCGACATGATGCTGATGCCCGTGACGGCGATAGTGGCGGCTATGCGGATAGCTGGTCTGTTGGCTGCGGCACCGAGTACTTCGCGGCGGTTGGCCAGGACCAGGATGTAGATCAGGACCACCGGAGTAACAATGCCTTGGAGCACCTGGGTGCCGATGAGCAGGGTGATCAGGTTGACCGGAGTCATGGCGACCGCAGCGCCAAGTGCGGTCTGCAGCGTGAACAGCCCTAGGAACAAGGGTGCTTCAGCGAATCGGCGCGATACTGAGCGTTCTACGCCGACTGCTTCGCTGATCGCGTAACTACTAGATAGCGGCACGACGGCTCCGGCGAGAGCGCTGGCTCCGAGCAAGCCGACGGCGAACAGCAGCTCGGCGCCGCTGCCGGCGACGGGCCGCAGCGCTTGCGCTGCTTCCTTGGCGGAGTTGAGCGGACCCCGGCCGCCGATAGTGGCTCCGGTGGCGATGATGATGGTGATGCTGATGATGCAGGCGAACAGCGCCCCGGTGATCGCGTCGAGGCGGGCACTGCGGTAATTTGCCGGTCCGGCGCCTTTGTCGACGACACCGGCGGCCGCGTAAAACTGCATGTAGGGACTGACCGTGGTGCCGATCAGTGCCACGCCGAGCAGCAGGAAGCCCTTTGACAGCAAGAAATGGGGAATCACCAGATTGGTGCCGACCGTGGCCCAGTTGGGATGACCCAGGATGGCAGCCGCGGGGTAGGCGAAGAACGCCAGGGACAGGAGCAGGAATATGCGCTCGGCGTACCGGTAGGAGCCGAACAGCACCAGGCTCCAGATCAGGACCGCCGCAGGCGGAATCACCCAGTAGCGGCTGACGCCTAGCAGCTCGAATGCCGCTCCGATACCCGCGAATTCGCTGACCACCAGGCCGGTGTTTGCTAGCAGCACGCAGAACAGCGCCAGCCCGGTGAGCCGGAGGCTGAACTGCTCGCGGATGAGAGCAGCGATGCCTTTGCCGGTGAAGATGCCAAGCCTGACGGCCATCTCCTGGACAATGACCAGCGCAATGGTGACCAGCACCATGAAGAACAGTGTCCGGTAGAAGAACTGGGATCCGGCGCTGGAGTAGGTGGCGATGCCGGCGGCGTCGTTGCCGGCGTTCGCAGCGATCAGCCCTGGCCCGGCGATGGCAAGGTAGGCCAATGCGCGACGGCCACCCGGCACGCGCCTGATCAGCCCGGCGGCACGATGCCGCAGCGGTCTGTCCACCGGCGCTGCCTGCCCGGTAGCGGGCAGGGCGTCTACTTGCCCGGCGCCAGCCTGGGAAGCCGCGGAACCCGGGGCAAGGTTGTCCGGCCGGGTCATCGCAAGAGCCTCGGGAAATGCAGCCGCCCGCGTTCGGGAAGCATCGCGTCGAGAACGTCGTCGGCTAGGATCCGGCCCAGCGGCGTGCAGTTGTCGTCGACGACGAGCAGCGAAGACCGGCGGGTGCGGACCAGCTGGTCGGCTACGTCGGCGACCGATGCGTCCGGAGATACCGTCAGGGGCTCTGGATGGCCTTCGGCCGCCAGTATTTCGCTGACCACAGTGTCGTTGGGACGGATCACCAGGTCAAACAGCGGCAGGTCAGCAAGCAGCACGCCATCGGCATCGCTCACCACGACCGCGTCGATCTCCGCCCGGTGCTCCCGCAGCCCGGAAATGGCGCGCTTGACCGTGCCGATAGTGTCATCGAGCGCCGCGTGCACCAGCATGGTGGTCATGAAGCCGCCTGCGGTGTCTTCCGGATAGGCGAGCAGCGCGGACAGCTCCTCAGCCTTCTCGTCAGGCATGTTCCGCAGGATGATGTCACGCTCACTGTCAGACAGATCGCGCAGCGCGTCGACGGCTTCATCTGGCTCCATCGCAGCCACCAGCGCCGCCGCCTGTTCCGGTTCAGCTTCGCGCAGCAGCGCCTCCAGCTCGTCGGGGTCCATTTCTTCCAGCGCGTCCGCGGCGGTGTCATATCCCAGCCGGGACAGCAGGTCTTGGCGGCCCGGGCGCTCTAGGTCTTCCAGCAGGTCGGCAAGATCGGCTGGCGCCAGTCGGCGCAACTGCTCGTCGCTGGCGCGCAACTGCACGGCGGCCGGTGAGGCGGTCAGGTCATCCGCAAAGGGAGCCACGGCATCCCAGTCGATGACACGCTCGGGAGTGGGACGGCCGCGGAACCGTTTCGGGCCCAGCCGGCGAAGTAGCGTGCCGAGGCTGATATCGAGTCCGACGAGCAGGAACTGGTCGGCAACTGGAGCCAGATACAAGTCGGCGGCACGGATGACCTGCCGGCCGTCTAGGTCGACGACCTGGTGATCGAGCACATCCTTGGCCAGCAGTACCTCGCCGGGACGGCGGGTGAATTCACGCAGGTCTAGCCGGGCAGTGCGCAGGTACACGGCCTGATGGGTGATCTTCTCCACACTTTCGATGGGCAGGAAGCTGTTACGGGATCCCACGTGCAGCAAAAGGCCGGTAAGCGGCGGATAGGGCTCTTCTCCGTGCATCCGGGCCACCAGGTCAACGAGCCTGCCCACTCGTTGCCCGGCCTGGTTGAACACCGCGCCGCCGACCAGGCTGACGACGCTCACAATGGCCTGTCGGACCGCGCGCCGTGTGGTCAGGCGCTCATTGCGGCGCCGCAGGGCATCAGCCGCCGGCGCAATCAGGCGGCGTCGTGATGGTGACGTCATCGCGGGCTCCCACAGCGCGAGACACCCGCGCACCGATCACTAGATGATCGCGAGCAGGTCGGCGGGTGCCAGATCGAGCGAGACAGGTACAGGCGCAAGCAACGCCGGGAGATCGGTATCAGGAGGTTCACTCGACACGAGCACCACCTCCTGCCCGCCTTTTCCGCTTCACGATCGCTAGGTCCTCCGGGATTGTACGACACCTGGTGTAAGCCGTTACCAGGCCCTACACGCCACCAGCGCATTAGCCGCCTCGCCGGGGGGGGGGGGGGCGATCGCCGGCGAATGGTCTGCAGGTAGAGGCGTAAACGGGATATCGCCCGAGGCCCATACATCAAGGTAAAGCTCGCCGTCACCCAGCCTGGCCCCTCCTTTCCAGGGTTTGGCAGGACGCCCGCGCCATAACGGCCTAACTTGGAGAGACTGCCTGGTCAAGAGCGGCTCTTCGGGAGGACTCGTGAGTGCAGATACGTCGCCGGGCCCGTCGGCGCCGAACGGCCTGATATCCGGCCGGTTCCCGCTAAGCAACCGCCGGGCGCAGCCTCAGGCGGCTATCGCGGCCAGCGCAAGGAAAGCCGCGGTGAGGTCGTGCTGGCTGTGCGGCATCGGCCTGGCTGCTGATCGGATGGTGGCCGACGGGGGGCGCTGGTGCGCTGACGTCCGCTGGTACTGCCAGGACGTGCTGGCGTGCACGGCGCGCTGGACGGCCCCGCGGCCGGGCTTCCCTGGTGGCGGCGGCGCGCAGGCAGGCAGGACGCCGCCCGCGGGCGCCCGGGCGCTCGCCGGAAAGGACCTGCGTGGTGCCGGGGTGGCTAGCGGCCCGGTACCGGGGTAACCGGCGTGCCCGTTACCGCTGGGGTCATGCTCGGCCGTCGCTATCAGCTTGATGAGCGGATCGGCACCGGGGGTTACGGCGAGGTATGGCGCGCGACCGACACTGTCCTGAGCCTGCCGGTGGCGGTCAAGGTTCTGCTTTCCGCCCATGCCCAGCACGCCGAGTCGCTGGCCCGGTTCCGGGCCGAGGCGCATCACGCCGGGCGGCTGGCGCATGAGAACATCGCCCGCGTCTACGACTACGGCGAGCCCGGCGCCGAAGACCCGCCGTATCTGGTGATGGAGCTGGTGGACGGACCGTCGCTCGCCCAGGAGCTGGCCGGGGGTGCCCTCGATGCGGCCCGGTGCCTGGACATCGTCGCGCAGGCTGCAGCGGGTCTGCAGGCCGCCCATGCGGCGGGGCTGGTTCACCGCGACATCAAGCCGGCCAATCTGCTGCTCGGCCCCGGCGGCGTGGTGAAGATCACCGACTTCGGGATCTCCCATGCCATCGGCTCGGCGCCGGTCACCACGACCGGGATGCTGATCGGCACGCCGGGGTACCTCGCCCCCGAGCGGGCAGCCGGAGCCGGTGCCACCCCGGCCAGCGACCTGTACGCGCTCGGCGTGGTCGGCTATGAATGCCTGGCCGGCTCGGCGCCGTTCACCGGGGCCGCGCTGGAGGTGGCGCTGGCGCACCGGGACCGTCCGCTGCCCCCGCTGCCCGCCTCCGTGCCCGCCGGGGCGGCGGCACTGATCATGCAGCTCACCGCCAAGGACCTGGCGCAGCGGCCGCCCAGCGCCGGCGAGGCCGCCCGCCAGGCCCGCCAGGCCCGGCAGCTCGCTGAGCGCATAGACGCCGGTCCGGGCACGGTCAGCCGACCGGACTCCCCGGCGCAGGCTCAGCCCGGTTGCGCCGATGACCAGCCAACCCAGGACATAGCGCTGGCGCCTGCGCCGCGGCGGCAGGGGATCAGCGGGAGCGGCCGGCGGCCCGGCCACCGCGCCCTGCTCGCTGGCGCCGCCGCCGTGGCAGCGGTGACCGCCCTGGTGCTGGCCAACATGAACGGCCCCGTGAGCGCGCGCCATCCGGCCCCGGTTCCCTCGGCCGCTGCACACGGGCCGAAATCCGCAGCCGTCCTGACCGTCGACATCAACGCCGGCGACTGGTCGGGCAGCCCGTCCCGGTCGCGGTCAGCTGGCTCCGCCGGCACCGCCTGCGCGCCCGCGTGCGCTGGCAGGCCAGCCGTCAGCAGCTCCCCGGCCGGGTCCTGTCGGTCAGCCCCGCCGGCCAGCACCGGGCCGGCAGCCTCATCACCGTCACCGGGGCGCTGCAGCCTCCCGCCCGCCACCCCAGGCCCGGCCCGGCCCGCGAGCCACCGCGCCCGCGCCACCTGGGGAAGGACCACAAGCCCAGGCCCCCGCACGGCCGCAAGCCCGGCTCCGGTCACCGCCCCAAACCCAAACACCCGCACAAGCCCAAGCCCGGTCATCCGCACGGGACCAAACCGGCCCCTGGTCCCGGCCCCGGGAACCTTGCCTGAACTGAGCCTCCGGCTCTGCTGAACGGGCGCCCAGGCTGCGCAGCCGCCGCCCCGGCGGGACCCTGGCCTTCGGCCAGTCGCATGGTGCAACGGCCCAGCGGGGCCAGGCCGATAACCCGGGGTCAGTGCCTATGTCCCGGGCGGCCGGGTCGTGTTCACCGGGGACATGAGCGTCCCCAGGGCGGAGATCGAGGCGCTCGCCACCGCCGCCGGGCGGCACGTGACCACCTCGGTCAGCGCCCGGACCGCGCTGGTGGTCGCCGCCGACCCCTGGCCTCAGTCCGGCAAGGCCCGCCGCTGCCGCGACCTCGGCGTGCGCATGGTCACTGGCGGTGAACCGCCGGAGAGCTTGCGCTGCTGGTGATGGCGGCCGGCGGCGTCCTGCCGCGGTGACGCTTCATCCGGGCCGCTGGCTGCCGCGTCTGAAAAGGGCCGCACCATGTGAGCCGCGATCACAGCTGGCCGCCGACACATCCCCCCGCGCCCAGTATCCCGTTCCCATCGGAGGAGCAGTGAGCGAGCCAGGGCCACGTGTCGTGAGGCTGGCGGAGATCCGCCCGCTGGACACAGCGCGCATGCAGGACGGCGCTCGTGCGGCGCTCGGTGACCTGCTGAAGGACCTCGCCCACTGCCAGGCCGATACCGAGCTGGCCTGCCAGCTGATCGAGACGATCTTCGGTGCGGTCGCGCGCGGCCTGACCGGGCAGGTCGCCGACCCGAACTGACCTGCCGCTGCTGACCCGGCTGAGATCGCCGCGGCGGTGGAGAAAGGGCAGGTATCGGCTACGGCATCCGGCCGCGGCGGCGGACCGTGCGGCGCAAGAACGCCCAGATGTCGGCGCCGGGCGGACCGCGGGACATGACCGCTGCCATGAGGCGGCACGGCGAACGCGAGGCGGGGCCGACCGAGCCTGCCGGCGGCTTTCCGGTCACGGTTGGGCGGGACCCGGCGCCGCGGAACGTACGGCCGAGGGGGTTGCAGAGGGGTTGTGTGGCATGGCCCGGCTTGGACGGGCTGTCAGCCTGCTGAGCATGCCCGACATCCTTAGTGCTTAAGCGTCACCGGGCCGCGTGCCCTGATGATCTGCTGGAAGGCCGTCGCCCTCTGGGTGCAGTTGCCCTTGGAGTTGCGGGCAGCGACGAACACGATGCTCAGCTGGTACCGGCCGTGACCGCTGATACCGGCGTACCTGCCGGTGCCGCGCCCCAGCCTGTAGGTGCCGTGCTGGCTGATCTGGCCCAGGCAGGTGCGGGGGTTAAAGCGCTGCGGGCCGTGCCCCGGTGAATGCGCGATCTGGAACGTCCCGCCGGGGAACACCACCTGGTCGATCTTGTTGCCCTGGTGGTCGACGCCGCCCGCGGTGAATACGCTGCCGAGCGCGATGATGCTTTCCGTGCTGGAAGTTTCCGACGTGGTCATGAGCTGGAAGCGCTGGATTCCCGACATGGCCGGCCGGGCGGCCGGGCTGGCGCTGGCCGCTGTCAGGCCCGTGACGGTTATCGCCCCCGTCGCCGCGATCACGCTCACGACCGCGAGAACCTTGTTCCTCAGATTCGGCATGACTCATACCCTCCCCCTGGACCGGCGCACGCCGGAGCGTCGGCCCCCGGATGATTGGGCGCTGTCCAGCCCTATGAGGTGCGCCCTCCGGCGTGCAGCCACCGTGTCGCCTACGGCCAGCGCTGTCAAGGCCGCCAGCACCACAGCCGCCGGAGACGATCCGGACACCGACCATGAGCATGGGCCGGCGCGCTAGCACGGTGCCCCGGTGGCCTGGGAATGAGCGAGGGGCCGGGGACACCGTGCGATCCTGCTGCGGGCCCACCGGAGAGATGCGCACAGCTACCAGGGCACGTGCCGGTTGATCCACATCAGTGCCGGGCCGATGACAGGCCGCTCATGCCATCCGCGTGCCATAATCTCGCCGCGAATCGAGTCGGCCGTGCCCCGGAGTCGCTTGCGCATCACCGACGCCTGATAGTCCCTGGCCCGACGGCCGAGGAACCGGACGCATTTGACGCACAGACCGACCTCAGGGTGATTGCCTAGCCGGACCAGGGCTTCCTCAGGGGCAGTCTGGCCGCAGCACCAGCACCGGCTTTCGCCGGTCTCACTGACTGCTGTCTCAGTCTGGGTGCTCATCACTAGTCCCGTCTGCTAGAGAAAGATCGAAATAAGGCGAACAAGTCGCCAGGCAGGGTTTACTGGCAGCTTCACATTCCGGCAGAAGCCCTGGGCCTCCAGTTCAATGATTCATGTCAGTTGTACACCCAGGAAGACAGTGGCAGACAGCCATGCCCTATCCGCTTGACGCTTTTGCGCGGCGGCTTCGTTTGACGCTTTTATGCGCTGAGCCTGGCTGATGGTGACGCTTCTGCCGGGCTCGTATGCCGCTCGCGTGATGATGGGCGCTGCGATGGCGGAGGGAAGCAGCCAGAACGCCGATGCCGGCAGGCGGTCCCACAGCGGCAGGCGGGGACCGTTGTCGACGTAGAACGCGGCGAGCATGGCGACGTAGGAGGTGCCCCCGGTTATGTGGCCGGTGTCTCCGGGGCGGTGTCGGCGGCGGTGCTGGGAGCCGATGGTCGCGGCGGTGAACGCTACCGTGCCGATGATGAGCAGGTAGTAATCGTGCCGCCAGCGCATTGCGGCCAGGATCGCGGCGGTGGCGAAGACTGCGGTGATGGCCCGGTGTACCAGCGGGCCGCCCGGCTGTGGCGCGGGCTGCCCTTGCGCGACAGCGCGGCGGCCGCTCCGGTGGCCACTGCGGTGAGCCCCGCGATCACGTGGATGGCCAGGAATGCCAGGAATACGGGCGCGGTTGCCGGACCCCCACGGTTGGCGCGAAGGCGAGCACACGCGGGCGGGCATTGTGAGATTGGTATCGGCAGTGTCGCTGGTCAGGATTTTAGGTAGCGGAGGACGGCGAGGACCCGGCGGTGGCTGGCGTCTGAGGGCGGGAGGCCGAGTTTGCTGAAGATGTTCCCGACGTGTTTCTCGACGGCTCGTTCGGAGATCACGAGGATCCCGGCGATCGCGTTGTTGGAGCGGCCTTCGGCCATCAGGGCCAGCACGTCGCGCTCTCTGGCGGTGAGGGAGCCGAGCCCGTCGGTGCGGCGGCTGGCGCCGAGCAGCTGGGTGACGACCTCCGGGTCCAGGGCGGTGCCGCCGGCCGCTACCCGGCTCAGCGCTTCGATGAACTCGCCGACGTCGGCGACCCGGTCCTTGAGCAGGTACCCGACCCCTGCGGCGCCGCCGCCGGACGCCGCGCCGAGCAGGTCGGCGGCGTACCGGGTCTCGATGTACTGGGAGAACACCAGCACCCCGGTCCTGGGGTGGGCGCGGCGGATGGCGATCGCGGCGCGCAGGCCCTCGTCGGTGTAGCCGGGCGGCATCCGCACGTCCACCACGGCCGCGTCTGGCTGGTGCTGGTCCACCGCAGCCCGCAGGTCCTCGGCGTTGCCGACGGCGGCGGCCACCTGGTGGCCGCGGTCGGCCAGGATCTCGGCCAGGCCCGCCCGGACTACTGCCGAGTCCTCGGCGATCACAATCCGCATCGGGGGCTCCTTTCGGGGTCAGGCGCGGGACGGCAGCTCGACGGTGACCACGGTGGGACCGCCGGGCGGGCTGCTGACCTGCAGCCTGCCGTCCACGGTCCTGATCCGCTCGGCGAGCCCGGCCAGGCCGCCGCGGGCCTCGAGGCGGGCGCCGCCGCAGCCGTCGTCGCTGACCCGCACCCGCAGCAGCCCGGCCGCGCGGGCCGCCGCCAGGGTGGCATGCCGGGCGGCGGCGTGCTTGGCCACGTTGGAGAGCAGCTCCGCCGCGCAGAAGTAGGCGATGGCCTCGATCGCCGCCGACGGCCGCTCGCGCAGATCCACCACAAGCTCAACCGGCACCTCGCTGCGCGCGGCAAGGGACGCCAGCGCGGCGCCGAGACCATGATCCAGCACCGGCGGGTGGATGCCGCGGGCCAGGTCACGCAGCTCGGCGATGGCCTCCTTAGCACCGCGGTGGGCAGCCTCAACCAGCTCCAGGACCCGCTCCAGGTCCGCCCGCGCCGCCCCGGCAGCCGCGCTCCCGCCGACCGCGCCGCCGAGCTTCTCCCGGGCCAGCCCGAGCTTCATCGCCACAGCGACCATCTGAGCCTGCGCCCCATCATGCAGGTCCCGCTCAATCCGGCGCAGCCGCGCCGCCGAATCCTCCACCACACGAGCCCGGGACTGCTCCAGCTCACGCACCCGCTGCGGCAAAGGAGCAACGAGCAACCGGTAGGCGATCCAGAGTTCCAGCGCCCCCGCCGCTATCAGCGCTGCTCCCCACCAGAAGCCGACAGAGCACAAAATGACACCTAGGATGACCAGCCAGGTACCGACGGCCAGGTACATGCTGCCCCAGGCCTTGGGGTGGCGATAGATGAAGGGCCTCACCAGGATTCTCATGATCAGAGGTTCCGGGCGAGTGACGTCGCCATTTGGTGCGTACATCGGCATTCCTTCAAACCCGCTGCGGGGGCTGCCAGGCGTCCTGTTTCCTTTCAGCGCCCTGGGCGGTTACTTGGCCCATGCTGCCAGTTCGCCCTGCGACGGATGCTGCAAGCTAGCTCTGGACGCTGCGCAGCAGATGGTAGGCGATCCAGAGTTCCAGCGCCCCCACCGCTATCAGCGCCGATCCCCACCAGTAGCTATAGCCGCACAGAATGGCGCCAAGGATGACCAGCCAGGTACCGACGGCCAGGTACATGCTGCCCCATGCCTTGGGGTGGCGATATACGAATGCGCCCGCCGGGAGTTTCATGATCAAAGATCGTGTGACGTTCTCAGATGCGTACATCGGGATGCCTCCAGTAACCCGGTGCCGGCCACTCCGGTCACCTGCATCTCAATGCTCGCCGCGCGCGAGCAGGAGATCCACCGTGCGGCCACCCGGACCTGAGGTACGGCTAGCACGGTCCCCCGGGCTAACACGGATGCTTACAACAGGCCCGGGCGGCCCCGGGATACAGCGGAACATGCCGTCGCCCGCATCCTGCACGAACAGGACCGGCCGACAACTGTCGCAATTCGGAGACGTAAAGCTCGGTCTCCAGGGTTTGTGCAAGTAAGCTGACCTGCGCAGCGGCCTGACATGAACTCCGCCAGACTTGTCCTGCTCAAGCTCTTAATCCGCGTGTTCGGTACCGCGCGCGCAAGTGGCTGGGTTCAGGCGTGGCTGCCGATCAGGCTGCCCACTGCAAAGGTGACTGCGATGGCCAGTGCTCCCAGGCCTAGCTGCCGCAGGCCCGAGCGCAGCAATGACCTGCCGGTGAGCTTTCCGACGGTCGCGCCGCCGATGACCAGGGCCACCGCCGTGATCGCCAGGCTCGCGGCGAGTACCGGAAAGCCCAGCAGGTAGGGAAGCAGCGGCATTAGCGCGCCGAGCGAGAACGCCAGCAAGGACGCGCCGCCCGCTACGACGGCAGAGGGCAGTTCCTCGGGGTCAACGCCGAGTTCTTCGCGGGCATGCACGCGCAGCGCCGTGTCCGGATCCTCGGAAACAGCATGGGCCATCCGGGCCGCGGTGTCGGGGTCAGCGCCGTAATCGCGGAAATACCCGGCCAGCTCGTCCTTCTCAGCCTCCGGGAACCTGGCCAGCATCTTGCGCTCCAGCGCGACCTCGGAATGCACCAGCTCGTTCTGGTTAGTGACCGACACATACTCGCCGGTGCCCATCGAGAACGCGCCCGCGACCAGCGCCGCTGCCCCGGTTAGGATCACCGCGTGCGCCGAGACGCCGCCACCGCCCACCCCGGCGATCAGCGAGGCATTGGTCACCAGCCCGTCCACCGCGCCGAACACCGTCGGGCGCAGCCAGCCACCCGACACATCCCGGTGCCCATGCGACCAGCCCGCGCGCAAGGCCGCCGCCTGTACGTCCTGCGATGGCTCCCGCGGCACGTCATCAACCATCAGGCCATTGTCTCTTGACCGGATAGTCGCGGTCAGCGGAGGGCCAGGCTGCGACGACTGCCGACCCGGCGGGAAAGCCGTCCAGCGGCGGTCAGCCAGTCACGGTGACTTCGTGCCAGAGCCCGCCGTTGAGGTTCAGGCCGTTGCCCTTTGCCTGGCCGGGGCCGCTGTCCCCGATGTAGGTATAGAGCGGATGCCCGTGGTAGACGGCCTGCGTCGAGCCGTCGGACCGCTTGATGACGGTCAGTTTCCCGGTGACCCCGGGCCCGGCCGTGGCTGGGCCTTTGACCGGAGGCCAGTATGCGGCGCACGACCCTGAGCACGCTGACCGGGTGGACGTGTCCGGGCCCGGCTCGGCCCGCTGCCGGCTGCAAGCAAGCTGACCCCAAAGACCGTGAACCGGAAAGCAACCCTCAGACGTTCCACATGTATGCGCCAGAACATCCTGGCGGGAGACTCATCACACCATCAGAGCCACGCCGCTGCATGCGGACTGCTTCGCAAAGCTGCCCCTCGCCGTAACGGGCAGGCACCCGAGCAGCGGGCATGAGCAGCGACCTTTGCGCAAGTACACGCCTGGCGCTGGGCGTCTACCTCGTCGGCGCGATCCATCCCGCCGAGCGAACCACCGTAGACCGGCACCTGGCATCCTGCCGGGCCTGCCGGGAGGAGCTTGCCGGGCTCGCCAGCCTCCCGGCCCTGATGGCCAGGGTCGGAACAGCCGACGCGAATCGTGCACTGGGCCATGATCCGGACCGGTACACTACCGGCGGCGCGGCCGTCAGTGCGCGGCTGGATCGCCTGCTGCGCCAGATGACCCGGGTACGGCGCGGACGCCGGAGCGTGCTGGCCGCTGTGGTCATCGTAAGCATCGCCGGAACTGCCGGCGTCATCGAGGCGCTGCCGCATCCGGCCGCCCCTCCATCAGCCGCCGCGGCCCAATGGACAGACCTGGCGCGCGGCGCCAGCCCGGCAACGGGTGCGGGCGCCACCATCCGATATCAGCGCCATGCGTGGGGAACCGAGCTGGAAGTACGCGTTACCGGCATCAAGCCGGGCACCACCTGCCAGCTCCGGGTCACCAGCAACGGGGGCGGTCAGATCGGCGCGGGTGGCTGGACCGTCACTGCGGCCCAGTCTGTCTCCTGGTATCCGGTCTCCGTGCCGGCCCCGGTCAGCAGCCTGCGCGCCCTGGCGATTACCGCCGGGCCGGTGTCGCTGATAACCCTGCCGGTCCGGGTACCCCGGGCGGGGGCCGCTACGGCAGGCCGGGATGAAAGCTGGTGAACGGATCGGGCTGCCGGTCCGTGACATCAGTAGCACTCGATCACTGCTGAACAGGAGACCCACGATGCGCATCAGCTGGCTGGCACCCGCCGGGATCGCCGCCGTCGCCCTGGCCGCCGCCGCGTGCGGCGGCTCCTCTTCGGGAGCGGGCAGCACGGGCGGCAGTTCCCCCGCCGCAGCACCCGCCACCTCCCGCGCCGCCGCATCGACATCCGCGGCGCTGAAGACCGCGAAGGCCGGCGGCGCGACCGTGCTGACCAGTGCCGGCGGCTTCACCTTGTACTGGTTCGTCCCCGACACGGCCACGGCATCGAAGTGCAACGGCGCCTGCGCCAGGTACTGGCCGCCGGTCAAGGGGCCAGCCACCGCCGGTGCCGGCATCACCGGCAAGCTGACCGTGATCAAGCGGTCCGACGGGTCGATGCAGGCGGTCTACAACGGGCACCCGCTCTACACCTACGTCGGTGACACCAAGCCCGGCCAGGCCAAGGGCAATGGCCTGAACCTGTCCGGCGGAGTCTGGCACGAGGTCACCACCACCGGCGCTGTCGCCCCCGCAGCCCACTCGTCCTCCTCCAGCGGAAGCAGCGGCGGAGGCGGGGGCGGGTACTGACCACCGCAAAGTCCTCGCGGCCACCGGCTGCCCGCCCGAAAATGCCGGTGGCCGCGAGCCGCCCATCTCCTCGACGAGTGCCGAGCAGTCCGCCGGCAGAAGGTTTCTGCGACGCGCCGCTGGCAGGAACGAAGCCCTTCGGCCATCAACTGCCGCCGGAGCCCGCAGCAGTAAGGGACCCACAAGGACAGTGAACCTTTTCATCCTGGTCTGGTGCAGGCCTGGCGTAAGTGCTGATCAGGGGCGGCGTGTCGGCTTCCGGCGTCGCGAAGCCCCTGGTAAACGAAGCGATCGGCCAAGATCCGCGTCGTCTGCCCAGGGGCCTCCATGCTTTTCTGCCGTGCCGCGCTGCCGTTGTCCCGCCAGACCCTCGGCTATGTGACCGGGGTCGTCCGCCGCCCCCGCAAGAAGATCGGGTCGTGCTGGCGGCGGCTGAGCCCGGCCGGCAGGCTCTGATGACCCTGGCCTGCCTGCGCAAGGGCGAGACGTTCGCCGACCTGGCCGCCGGGTTCGGCGTCAGCACCGCCACCGCCCGGCGATATGTGAACGAGACCGTCGCCCTGCTCGCCGCCCGGGCCCCCAAGCTCCGCCCCGCCCTGCGGGCAGCCAGCAAGGCCGGGCACTGCCACCTGATCCTGGACGGCACCCTCATCCCCATCGACCGGGCCGCCGCCGACCGGCCCTTCTACTCGGGCAAGCACAAGAAGCACGGCATGAACCTGCAGGTCATCACCAGCCCGGCCGGAGACCTGCTGTGGGTGTCCGGGCCGCTGCCCGGGCACGTGCACGACCTGAAGGCGGCCCGGATCTGGGGGGTGCCGCGGGAGCTGGCATTCACCGGGTTACTCACCCTGGCCGACAAGGGCTACCACGGCGCCGGCGACCTGCATGATCACCCCGTACTGAGGGCCGGAACAAGCCGCCCGCACAGAAAGCATCAAACCGCGACTGCGCCCAGCTCCGGGCCCCCGGCGAGCGCGGCAACGCCCAGCTCAAGAACTGGCGCATCCTGCGCAAGCTCCGCTGCTGCCCCTGGCGCGCCGGACACCTCGCCAAAAGCCATCCACGTACCCCAGATCCGCGAAACCCAACGATGAAAACGCTCAATCGCGGTTAGGACGAAAAGGCCATGGCAGATAACCGCAGTCGGCGGGATGTGCCGCTCCGCAGGAACGGCGGGCACGCCCCGCGGGGAGTTCGGCCGCCGCAGGCGTACGGTAGCCCGGAGCCAGCGAGCCGCCATGATCAGGTCCAGCACGGCAACGCCGCGGAGGATGACGACAGCCGCCCAGGCGAGCCTGATCGTCTGTAACCACATAAGGCACCTAGAGCGGAAGACCTGCAAAACCCAGCAGCGCGTGCGCGGACCCATCACAGAAGGTGGTTCACGGCTGTCTCGGCAACCTGTTCCGTGCCACCCGGGGGGGATCGATGCCTAGAGATGCGGCAGCTGGTAACCGTTGAAATACCACAGCGCCGAGGTGTACCAGAGCACGCTGATGATGATCGCGAGTGCTCCGCCTGCTACCGGCAGCACCCACCGCGGAAGCCGCCGGGTCTGCACCAGAGCGACTTTCGCGGCGAACACACCGTAGAAGAAACACCCCGCCAGCGAGTGCACTGCGACCCGCAGGCTGCTGAGCTGGACGCCATAGGCAATCAGGCAGTGCACCGCAATCGGAATCGTCACGGCGAGAACCCCGAAGCCCAGTACCCGGTGCGCTAGCGGGACCCGCCGTGGCGCCCTATCCATCAATGGCAGCTTCCGGTAGATCCACAAAGCCAGGAGGATCTGAATCACTGTCAGGCCGAGGGCGACCGTGGCTAGCAAAGACTTCAGGGAGACTGCGGCGAGGTACTGGCGACCGAACAGGCTGGCGGCTGGGTTGACCGTGGTTACCCGGCCGGCTGCATACAGTGCCACTGTCACCCCGGCGGACAGCACGCCGATGGCCGCCAGCCGCAGCGCGGTCGCCCCGCGCCCCCGGCTGCCCGGCGTCATCACCGTTTCATCCGGCCGGGCCGCAGGCTCCTGGCCGGCATTGCTCAATGCTCCATCCCTTCCGCCTCGAGCTGGCCACGGCGGCTGCAACAGTCTGTTCTTGCCGGCAGCCGGAGCGCTGCAAGGCGGCGGCACGCCAGACGCCCTTACTACGCACGGAACAACCCGACGGTTCACAATGCCATCATGCAGTTGCCATAAGTAACCGGACATTCGGGCCGGGCGGCCGTTGCTGATCTTGGCGCCGTTGCGCCCGTGGCGAGACCCGGGCAACCAGAACCGGCCATACGTCTAGCTCGAAGGCGACCGCAGCCGAAACTGTACGAGGTGACTCGGCTCAGGTTGAACCTTGCCAGCCGCCACGGCGTTCCAAAGATGACAGCATGAAATGGCGATGGCCAGCGGTCCGGAAGGGGGAACCATGAGGAGGAGGCTGTTTGTCGGCGTGGGAATCCTCGTCGCGCTGGCAGGAGTCATTTTCACGCTGCAGGGCTTTGGCGTTATCGGCGGAAGCGTTATGTCCGGCGTAACCCTCTGGGCGGTGATCGGCCCGGTGATCGCGGTGGCAGGCCTGGCCCTAGCAGCTGTCGGGCTGCGCAGCCGTCTCACTACCTAACCATTCGGCTCGCAAGGCAGATTGCCCTTCGATCACAGTTCGCCCGGGTGACGGACTGCGGCTGGATGGCCCACACGGTGCCGCCTGGTAAGGCCACGAGCCTGGAAGTTCGCCGAGGAGTTCCACGAGCCCAGGCGTCCGGGGCACCGAATCAACTGACCGAGACAGATAGACCGAGACAGCCCGGGATTATCACCCTGCCTACCGCCTCTAGCGACACCGGACCAGCCAGCGCCCGGAGGGATATTTAGCTAATTCTGATTAATGATAGAGCGGGGCATGACGCAGGACAGCTTCGGGATTGCTTGTCGTGCCCGTCGTCCTCGCAGGCGCCAAGATCCTGGGAGCGGCTCGCGGGTTCAGGGTCGGCGCAGCCAATCGCATGCGACGGCCCGCAGGGCCGCCCTGGATGCGGCGGCTGCGAGCTGGACAATGAATGGCGAGGAAGACGGCCGCGTGCCTTACCAGCTCGCGGGCCGAGCGAGCCAGTCAGATCTGTGGTGCCCTGGAGGCTGGGACGGCGCATGCATGCCCGTTTGTCGGCATCCTCAATGAGCAGCCCGTCCAGCTTCAGCGGCGCCTGCATGCGGGCGTCGCAGAACTGTGAGGTACCGCCCGGGCGCTAGCTGTGTCGATGCGTCAACTCTCCGGCTCGAACAGCTGACGGATCTCGATCTCGCCCACGGCGCCATACTCACCGGGGTAGATCCGGGAAAGCGCCTCGAACGGCACACGCTTAGCCCAGTCGGCGGCCTCGTCCATCGACGTCACTTCGAGGATCCAGTAGCCCGCGATCAGCTCCTTCGACCCGGCGAACGGCCCGTTGATGACAGTGCGGTTCCCCCCGGAGAACTTGACCCGCCTCCCCCCGGCGCTCGGGTGAAGCCCTGCGAGGTCGAGGAGCACTCCGGCCTTCTTGAGCTCATCGTTGTACCTGCCCATCGCGGCGAGGAGTTCCTCGCTGGGCGCCGCGCCCGGTTCCGGATCCCCCTTGATCATCAACATCACCCGCATGTCGTGCTCCCTTCCTGCCCGAGCCGGGGTCCCGGACGGTCTCGACCGAGAGTGAGCCCTGCCCTACGAGTGCGTCGGACAGGTCAAGGCGAGCCGAGCATGTCCATGTCCTCCACGGAAGCAGGATATCGACAGCAGCCCGCCACGCTTGGCCGTCGTCTCCACGCTGGGCATTGCGCGGCCTGAAAAGCGAAGATCGGAGCCTTCTCACCGTCGGACCCGGGTCACTGGCTACGAGGTCTTCGCCTCGGTATAGGCGATCCGATCATCCGGGTCGGGCAGCGGGTCACCCGCCAGGTCCTGGGCCGCCGCGGCACGGCCACCGATCCGGCCTGGGCGAACCGGCGGCGGCTGCTGCGCGGCCGCGAGCGCCTGCCGGAGCAGGCCTTCACCAGGATGCGGGAGGAGATCCTGGCCCAGGAGGCGACCGGGCAGCTGCTCGCCGCGTGGATCGCCAGGGAGGAACTCCGCTACCTGCTCGCCCTGGCCCGCGCCAGCCCGGCCCGGCCCGAGGCCAGCAGCCGGCTCTGCGCGTCCTGCGACTGGTGCGCCCGCGCCGGCGTCCCCGAGGTCACCACCCCGGCCAAGACGACCGAGGCCTGGTGGCCGCAGATCCTCGCGTTCACCGGCACCGGCATCACCAACGCCGCCACCAAGGCCGGCAACCGGCTGATCAAGGACGCCGCCCGGATCGCCTTCGGCTTCCGCAACCCCGCCAACCAGCGCCGCAGAGTACGGTGGCACTGCAAACGGACAACGATCAGCCAGCCACTACGAGGGTGACCAGCCCCCCCAACTTCGAAGAGCCCGGTAACGCTGATCTGGATGTCAATGGTCGGCTTCGCAGGCAAGCCAGGAACAGCCGTCGACCCGACGTGCTCGATCCGCAGCGCGGTGTCCGTGAGCTGATCATCCAGGCGATCGCGCCACCGTTCGTAGCGTCCTGGCCAGGAGCGATCGTAGGCGACCACCTCGACGCTCAGGTCTTGCCGCTCGCTGCCCTCGGTCCTGGCGAATCCCGGCCAGATGACCGGCATGACCGAACGGGCCAGCTCGGCGCGCTCGGCCCGGGGGAGCTGGTGCCCGGCCAGCCCCCGGCGCCGGGCGGCGAGCTCATACAGGTCGATGATCGTTGTCCGCCGTCCCTCGGCCCCGCGCAGGCGCTGCCAGGCCGCGAGCGGATCAGCCGAAGGCTCCACCTGCGCCGCCGCCAATCTGGCGTCCAGCGGCCATCGCCGGGATCATCCTCGGCCACTGGGCCGCCACCCTGCTCTGCGAACACGGCTGCGACCGGGAGGAGGCGCTGTCCATGTGCACGCCACCCAGGATGCATCGCGGGGGCGGCCCCGAGCCACTGACCTCGAACGTGAGCCGCGGATCATGGTCGCTGGCAGCGCGGTGGAGGGCTCTTCGAAACCGCGGCGAAACGGCAGCGTCAGCGGAGCAGCACTCGAACGGGTCTAGCCGCAGGTAGCGGCCACATCTCGTAACGCCCCCCGACTCACTGACTGTAAGGCCGCTCCCTCCGGCATGGCGTTCCGGGTCGGGGACGAACAGCCCGGGCAGGTGCGCGCGGAGCGCCGTGACTTCGCAAGCCTCCGGGTGGGATGCTGTCGTCCGCTGCTTTCTGGCGCGCTCACGCCAATGCCAGCATCCGCTAAGCGTCGGAGGATCCATGTCGCAACCGGTGAGCAAGGAGAGCACAGCTCTTCTGGCCTCCCTGAGCAATCAGCGTGCCCACGTGCTGGGGATTCTGGAGGGTCTTCCCGAAGAGGCGCTGCAACGTCCGGTGCTGCCGTCGGGGTGGACGTGCCTGGGGCTGGTCCAGCATCTCGCCAGCGACGTCGAGCGATTCTGGTTCCGCCACGTCGTCGCCGGTGAGCCCGATGTATCGGCTGAGATCCTGACCAACGCCTGGCGGGTCGGCTCCGACGTCCCGGCCGGCGCCGTGTTCGACGGCTATCGGCGGGAAATAGAACGCGCGAACGTCATCATCGCCGCTACTCCGGTGGACGCAGCACCGGCCTGGTGGCCCGATTTTTTCGGTGACTTCCGGCTGGATGATCTGCAGGCGATCATGCTTCACGTGATCACCGAGACCGCATGTCATGCCGGGCACCTTGACGCGGTGCGCGAGCTAATCGACGGCCGGACCTGGCTTGTCCTCACGGAATGAGCCGATAAGGAAGCGCTCACCTCGCCGACGTCGCTGTGCCAACGCTGTTGAAGGCGGCCCGACAGCAGCCGACGCCCTGAGCCAGCCACTCGCGGCGACACTGAAGGGCCCTGGATTGGCTCCCGGCCCAGCTTCGCCTCCACCTGCTGCCGACACGGCTGCCGAGGCGGCCGACGTAGCCGACACCCGGCGACGTAGGCGGAACCGAAGCCGAGGTCACCGACACTGAGCGCGGGCCGACTGCGCTGCAGGTCGTCGCTCGCGCGCACGTACGTGATCAGCGTGCAGCGGGAGGATCCATGAGCCAGGACCGGGAATGGACACGGGCACGAGATTATGACGAACGAGAAAATTCACCGTGCAAATCATGGCCATGTCACGGTTAGCGCTTATACAGTCTGACCATCATAGGTGGGGATGCCCGGCGGGGGACCGCTTTCCTGCTCACGGGGCATTTCCTCGACCCAGGGAGTGGGGATGCGCAGATTCGTTGCGGCAGCATGCGCGACAGGGCTGGGAGTCGCGCTCAGCGCGGCCTTCGCAGCATCAGCATCAGCATCAGCGTCGGCATCAACAACGATCGTGGTGGGGCCGGGTCAGTCCATCCAGGCCGCGGTCAACAGGGCCAGTCCCGGTGACACGGTGTTGATCAAGCCGGGGGTGTACCGCCAGAGCGTCCAGATCCGCACGGACGGGATTACCCTGCGCGGGTCCGGCGACTTCCCTGGTGGAACGGTTCTTCAGCCCCCGAAATCGGTCCCGAAGACGCTGTGCAACGGTGCGTTCGGCCCGACGGGCGTGTGCATCCTGGCGAAGAAGGTCAACCCCAAGACCGGCGCGGTGATCACGCCCGTCAGCGATGACACGGTGACCGCCATGCTGGTCACTGGTTTTCCGGCTAACGGCGTGTTCGGCTACGGAACCGATGGCCTTCGCGTGACGAGGACCGTGGCGACCAATGACGGTGGCTACGGCATCTCCCGGTTCGTCTCCTCCAGAACCTTGTTCGCTGACGATACCGCGATCGGCAATGATGAGGCCGGGTTCTACGTCGGGGACTCGCCGCAGGCCGACACGGTGGTGCGCGACGACCGGGCCTTCGGCAACCAGTTCGGGATCTTCATACGGCACGCCCGGCACGTCCTTGTCATCGACAACCGCGTCAGCCGGAACTGCCAGGGCATCCTGGTTCTCGACGACGGGCAGCAAGGAGGCGCGGGAAACGCCACCATCCTCAGCAACAGTGTCTTCAAGAACAACATGTTCTGCCCGAAGAGCGAGGATACGCCGGTGAGCACCCAGGGCGGCGGCATCCTGCTGCTGGGCGCGACCCGCACGCTGGTGGCCCGCAACAGTGTGGAAGGTAACGCTGGCAAGCAGTTCAATTCCGGCGGCATTGTCGTGCTGAGCGCCCATGCGGTGTCCGGGGGGAGCAACCCCAACTTCGACACGATCGTCGGCAACACCGCCTTCCGCGACCGCCCCGCAGATCTCGTCTGGGACGGCACCGGAACCGGCGTGCGGTTCAGGGCTAACCATTGCAGGACCTCGGCCCCGTCAGGACTCTGTCACTGACACCAGTCGCCACGTCAGCGCCGGGTGCCGTCACGGTATCGGGCGCTGACGTGGCTTTGACCCGAGAGCTCCCGGCAGGCCTGCACGCACGGACTATCCCCCAGCCGAAGCGCGAGCAGGCCTGTGTCCTGGCTTGTGGTCGATCGCCGGCATGCCGGGTCATGTTCTCCAGGCCGACGGCGTAGGCGAAGGCCTCGCCGTCGGCGAGGCCCTTTTACCGGCTCACCGGCGCCGCGTACGAGCGCCGCTCGCTCGCCAGCGCCGAGCACCGCATTGCCGTCACCATCTTGCCGGTCCTGGGCGCGGCCGTCGTCAACGTGTCGGTGTACCGGGGGCGCACTACCCAGACGTCTTCGAACACACGTTCCGCGGCGCCGATTCAGGAATGAACAGCGGCTAGCTCATGGACAGGGCAGAAACCGGCCAGGCACGAGGTTCCTGGTCACTGGCTCGACTGTTAGATTCATCCGCGGCGGCCACGGGCTCAGCTGAGAATTTCCGGAGGGGGTTAAGTATGGCGACATCCCCGCCGGGATCAGACGAGCTGGGGCCGGTCGATTTCCTCGCGATCGGGTTTCCGAGCGGTCGGAGAGAACCGGTGGGTTCTCGGCCAGGTGGACGCCTGGCGGCGCGACGGCGGGCGGCTGATCGCCGATGGCGGATTGTCCGCCGCCGACATTGTCGCTGCCCTTGATGCGACCGAGCCCCCCTGACCCCAGCGACGAAGCCAACGACGAGGAGGTCACCGTGGGACTATTGAAGACCGCCGCTACCGTCGCGGTCGCCAGCTCCGTGCACGGCCGGGTTCAGCACAGGCAGCAAGCCCGGTGGGCTGCGCAGGACTAGGGCCCGGCGGGCGTGCCCGCCCCGGCACCGCCAGCGCAGTACCCGGCCCCGGCACAGCCGCAGCAGGCCTATGCCGACCCCGGGCCGCGGCCGCAGACACCAGCCCCCCCGGGCGCAGCCAGCCGACATGAATGACCGGATCGCCCAGCTGAAACAGCTCGGCGAGCTACTGTCGGCAGGCGTGCTGACCCAGGCCGAGTTCGGGCAGCAGAAACCCGCATCCTGAACGGCTGACCTGACGGCTGCTGCAGCCGAAGGCGTCCGGATGCTGCTGGCGGCTGCTGTTCTTCCCGACTATAGGTACTGTCGGCCCGGCCGGTGTCATGCGCGATCCTTCTTAGCGCGTGGCAAGAAGCAATCGACTCCGAGGCACCCGCACCTGATTCATGGCCAGTGCTGCCGCATTCAGAACCTGCTGGTGCTGCCGCGTTCAGAACCTGCCGGCCCGGATGTCGGCCGACCAGCTCAACCGGATCTACACACGGAGGACCGCGTGAGTCCCTACCGACACGTTCCGCACCCGCACATTTTGCACCGGAAGGAGGCGGGCCCGGTCAAGGTAGCCGACCAGTTCCCACGAACCAGCCCGGTCACCCGTTTCAACACCGCCTTCGCCCTGAAGATCACAGCAGGCGTCGGCTCCATGTGGTGCGCGTACATCTTCGCCGCAATCGCGCTGTTCGGGCTGCCGTCCGCCGTCCGCAACGGCACCGGCGGCATCGTTCAGTGGATCGCGCAGACCTTCCTTCAGCTGGTGCTGCTGTCGATCATCATCGTGGGCCAGAAAGTCCAGGCCGCGGCGTCAGACCAGCGGGCAGAGAACACCTACCAGGACGCCGAGGCGGTCCTGCACGAAGCCCTCCAGATCCAGGACCATCTGCTCACCCAGGACCGGGCGCTCGAAAGTCTCATCACCACGCTGGGCTCCCCGCCGTCACGGACATAACGAACCCCCGGCGCACTCGAAGCGGTCCAGAGCGGGAGAGCGCGAAGGAGGCGATCCACCCGCCGTTGCTCACGCCCGTCAGTGCCGCCCGCGACCACGGCACCCCGGCCGCGTCGCCGGTCCGCCATGCGCGGGCTAGCTGCGGCACGAACTGCGGCACCGCGGACACCGCGGCCGCGACCGGCAGCGGAGGTGGCCGAGGGATGCCGTGTGGTCGCTGCGATCAGGAGGTGCCGTAGAGGATCGCGGCGAGCCCGCCGCAGATCAGGCTGACGGCTGCCACTGCGACAGCGGATAGCCCCTCGCTGGACTCGATGGCCGCGGAACTGAGGCCCCAGGTGCCGACGGTGGACAGGTTGCCCAGGATCGCGATGCCGTAATCGGCCGGGGACTTGTCGTCGGCCGCTGCCAGCGCCATGATGCCGAAGACCATGGTCATCGTGCCGAACTGGGAGGTCAGCGCGAGGGTATCGATGTTCGCTGCTGCCAGGGCCGGACCGCTCTCGTACCCCACGGCGGAGAGAATGCCGGGGGCGTAGCCGCACAGCCACGACAGGAAATTCATCAGTTCGGGCTCTGTCGAGTACGCATTCCCGACTCGAACGGGACACCGCTGGCGGGGTAGGTGAGGTTTCCGATGACGCACGGGGCGATGATGTCGACGAAGGTGAAGAAGGCGGGCGGCCCGTCGCCGTCCGGATCGATGGACAGCGCGGCGGAGATCGCGTCCATGAATGCCCAGAATCCCATCGCCGCGGCGGCGGTGTACTTCAGGTCGCTTGCCAGGTCGGCGGCCGCGCCGGGCGCGGTCACGTGAGTGCCGTGGTCACTTTCCGGCCGGTGCTGGCTTTGGCTGAGCCCGGACTTGAACGGCACGGCGGCCGAACCGTGTTCGAGCTTGTAGGCCAAGGTGGTCGGGAACGCGATGAGCAGCGTGATGATCTGCTTCATCGTCAGCTTGCTCATACCGGACGGGAGCAGCGGGCCGATGAGCGGCAGGTCGCCCGCCGGGGCGGCCAGGATGGTGGCATCAAGCGCCTGCACGACGGTCCGAAGCAGTTGCAGCACCGCCTCGGCCACGTCCTTGGCCATGGCCAGGAGCGCGTCCACGACCGCCGTCAGTCCGTCGATGAGCGCCGGGACAGCGGCGGCCTCGATATTGTGCGGGTTGCCGGCAACTCCCGTCAGCAGGTCGCTCCAGAACTTGGTCACGGCGCCCTCAAAGCCGCTAACGGTGTTGCCAAACTGGCTTGTCAGCGTGACCAGCGCCTCGTCGAACCCGGGGACCGCGGGCGGCGGCCCCAGACTGCCGAGTTCGTGCTGGATCTTTTCGAGCAGCCAGCTGGAGTGGGCGTCGGGACCGGCGGGGCTGGCCGCCGCGCCGAGCCTGCGGGCGGACAGGGACAGCCGCTCGGGCTGATGGGCCTGCTGGGCTAGGTCGGACAGCGTCTTACCGGCGAGCTCGGCCTTCGCTGCGGCCAGCTTGGCGTCGATGCTGGCCTGCTGACGTGCGAGCCAGGTGCCCGCATCTGCTTTCCCTCGTCCGATCCAGCTAGTCAGCTGCGAGAATGCGGCGGTTAGCCATTCGTCGTACTTGGCGGCCACGAAAACAGTGTCGGTGAGCAGGCTGAGGATCTCGGCTTTAAGCCAGTCCAGGAAGTCCCCGATCTTGGCGCCAATGAGGTTCACTACCGAGTGGATCGCGTTCGCGGCGTCGTCCAGGCCGGTGATCGTGAACTTCAGCGCGGTCCCGGCGAGCGCTTCGAGGTCGGTGGTGATGTTGACCACCCAGCTCTTGGCGTCGTCGGCCAGCTTTGCCGTCACCTGCTCGACTTTGGCGGCAGCGGTCTTGAGGGCGTGCATGACGTCGTGGAAGATGTCGTCGAGGGACAGGGTGAGGCTGAGGCTGGCCGCCCGGGCCGGTCCCCTGGTTGCTGGCTAGGTCCTCCGATGATCACCTGAGTGGGTAGCCGCGCATCCCCTGGCTGCGCGGCGGGAGTCGCGGCCGTGGCGCAGCTTTTTATGGCGGCGGCCGCGGTAGAGGCCAGGCCGGTGGTGTCTCCCTGCAGCGCGGGAGCGATCGGCTGGGGTGGCGTGCCAGAAGTCTGGGCACTGCTGAGCACCTTATCGGTCAGCGGGGGCAGGTAGTTCAGTGTCCGGGATGCCGGTCAGGTACTTCGTTGACCGCGGTGCTGGGGCTGATCGTGACCGGGGCTGGCAGCCCGGTTCCGGAGACGGTCAGCGCCGGGGCCGACACCCCGCTCGCCGGGACGCTGATGGTCACCCGGCCGGTCTTATCGGTGGCCAGCGGCACGGGCGTCGATGGGCCCAGCGTTGCGGTGGCTATTGACCAGGACGATGGTCGGACTGGCGCAGCTAACCTGCAGGCTCTCCCCGGTCACCGGCCGGCCCGATGCGTCGGTCAGGGTCAGCTGCACCCGGTAGCTGGTCACCTGCAACGGCTCGGTGGCCGGCAGATGGATCTGGCTGTCCAGCCATGCCCCGCTCGCCGGATCCTTGAGCAGGGACAGCAGGCTGCCGTCCGTGCCCATTGCGATCAGCCCGGTACCGGTGGCACGGGATTCCGGAGCTGCCACTTGCGCTATCCCCGGCTGCAGCGGCACCGCCGGGGCGAACACCGGGGTGGCCGAATCAGCGGCGGAGTCGCCGGTCGCGACTTGCCGGATCACGTCATCGTTGCTGCCAGTTGTCACCGGGGCAATCGCCCACGTGCCGTAATTCTGGGCCGGGTCGTGATACAGGTTACTCAGGACGCCGTCCTGGACGAGCATCGCCGCGGCGGCAAAGTCACCGGTCTGCGGATAGCCGATAATCTGGTCCGTCGCCGGGTCGAGGCTGGCGGGCTGGATCAGGAAATGATCCTCGCTGAGCAAGCAGTCATCCGCCAGCGCGTACGGCTGCTGGTACGCCACAGTACCGCCGCCGCTCCCCCCGGTAGAACGTCCCACCACCATTTCGCACACCACCTCAAGTACGATCCAGGACTGCCCGCAAACATTGCCACGCCAATGGTCACACCGCTCGCGGCCATGCGGTAGCCGCCAGCCCGCGAGCGAGCGTCCTGCAACACGCCGAAGTATGTCCTCACTCACCGGCCGACGAGGGTGACGTCTGGAACAGCACCGGAGTCTTCGGCGAGGATGCCGCGCCGCCCGCCAGCACAACGAGCGGGCTCGCGGAGCTTGCGCCGGGCGCAGCTGGCAGCCGCTAGCGGCGCTGGAGGCGGGTCATAGGGTGGCTCACCATGAGACAGTCCCTAGGCCGCTCGCCGGCCGGGCGCGGATGCCAGGTAATCGAGCTGCAGCTCATGCGGGCTGAGGACATGTTCGAGATGCCCCAGACGGATCTGTTCTCGGAGTACCGCAATTTTCTCACTGGGGTCGATTTTTGCCTCAGCGAGCTGCGCGGCCGCCGGTCCAGGCGGCCGGTCCGGCTGGAGATCCGCCTGCCACCCGGGCAGATCGACGATGAGGTGGCCGAACGGCTGGCCAGAACCCTGCGCCGGTACTGCGACCACCGGATCCGCTACAACCGGCGGGAGATCCGCGCCCAGCGGTTCGCGGGCGTCAGCGACTTGCGGATCGGCGTGCCCGTGTCCGCTTTGGGACTGGTGCTGACGGCAATAGCAACCACGATACGGCCCGTGGGCGGCGCCGCTAATCTCGTTACCGACCATATCGGCTGGGTGCTGGCATGGATCGGGCTGTGGTTCCCTCTGGACCAGTTCTTGTTCAACCCGCTAGCCTACGGCATCGAGAACCGGGTGCTACGCGTCCTCTCTGACGCTGCGGTCGTCGTGGCCCCCCACCGGCCCGGCACTGGCACGAAGGGCTGGTAAATGTGAGAAGTACCGGCCTGGCGTTGCTCTTGCCGCCGCCGGGGCGGGCGCCGCCTCGCGCGCAGCTCGGAGCTTGCCCTGCTTGCGGCCGATCAGTGCGGCCAGGCGAGCGCGCAAGTCACCGGTTGGGCGTCAGTCTCCCGGGTCCGGCCGCCGATTGAGTCACGTGAGCAGGCCGGAAAGCTGTGCGCGCTCGGCGGGAGTCAGAGGGGCCAGGAAGCGGCGTTGCTGTTCGTCCAGGATCTGTATGGCCGCGACCTTGGCGGCGCGGCCGGAGTCGGCTCGGTTGAACGAGGAAGGCGCGCCGGTCGCGGGGATGGCGCTGGCGTGCCACGTACCCCCTGTCTTCTAGGTCGTCCAGGAGGGTCACCATGGTGGTCCGGTCGATCCGAAGGGCCTCTGCCAGGGCCTTCTGGGTCATGGGCTCCAGCTCGGTAACCATGGTCAAGATACCGACCTGGCGGGCGCTGAGTGATGTGTAGGGCGTGGGGCTTGGGGTAGGGGAGGGCCGGAAGTGCTCTGATGGGCACCCCGACCCTCATCGGACGACATCGGGATGGGCGCCATGGCCAATGATGCAGCGAACAGTCAGCCGATCCAGACATGGCCGCAGCTGAGGTCCGGGCCGCTGATCACCGGCGGAGTCCTGATCGGGATCGGCGCCATGGTCGCGCTCGCGGGCATGGCCATCGCCGGCACGCATGTTGCGTCCTCGACCCGGAACTGGATCAGACAGCTGGAGACACCACCCAGCCAGCTCGCGAAGCTCAAGTGGGAACAGGCAAAAACCGCGGCGGCTTCCGGCGCGAGCACCTGGCGAGAGCACCCGAACGCCCAGGCACGCCTGGTTCGCCGTTCATCGGCTCCCACCCCTTACAGCTGATCTTCCGCCGCCCGTTCGGCGCTAGTCGGGAAGACGGTACGCCGTTACCGGTGGCTGGTCGGCGAACGTTTCATCACCAGGGCCGACCACGACCCGGGCCGCTTTGTCGTAGCCGCCCGCCGCCTCGCGCCCGGATGCGCCGTCGAGGTAATCAGGCCCAGCCAGCCCCTCACGCTGGGAGCCAAGACAAGACGAACGGCCGCCGCGCCCGGTCCGCCCGCCTGACGCGGTCCCCGCGGTGAGGACCTCGCTGATGCCAGCGGCCCGGGCAGCTCGCGTCCCGTAGGCTCGTCCCGCGGACCGGCCGGCCGCTGCCGCGCGGCGCTCGCGCGAGGGGAAGGGACCCATGTCGGACTCGATCAAGCTCATCTCGGTGGCGCTGGACTGCCCGGACGCGGGGAAGCTGGCTGCCTTCTATGCCGATATCACCGGCGGGACGGTGACCTACCGCGATGAGCGGTGGGCCACCATCAAGGGACCGGGCGGGCGGCTCGACTTCCAGACGTCCGCCGGCGACCTTCCGCCGGCCTGGCCCGACGCGGCCTCCTCGATGCAGATGCACCTGGACTTCCTGGTCGAGGACATCGATGCGGCCGAGGCCCGGGTGCTGGCGGCCGGCGGAGCCAGGCACGACTGCCAGCCCGGCGGTCATTTCCGCGTCTACACCGACCCCGCAGGCCACCCGTTCTGCCTGTGCACCGAGGACGAGCCAGGGCAGGCCTGACCAGCCGCCCGGGCGCTGTCGCAAACTGAGACCATCTGCCCGGTGCGGGTCGCCGAGCGTATGGGGTAAGCCGGGGTCGCGTCTGTGCCCGAAACGTGGTCAGCCTGCCGGTACGGCACGCGGTCAGTCGACTCCGGGAGACGCCGAACATGAGCAACGCGGCACCGAGCAGCGATTCGGGCCAGGTTTACCGTCTCATCCACCGGAGCCGGAACAGGATCCTGCCGGACCGCCGGAAGGCCGGGCTAGGCGAGCTGTTCAGCCAGAACCGGTCGAACAACAAGGCCAAGCACCTCACCGGAGCGCTGCTCGTCTCCGGTGACTGGTCGATCTCGGCCGCATTGGTGAAATCGCACCCGATATCGATCTGCCGTCTGGTCACGCTTCTATCGTGCGGGACCGATGTTTCTGTCCCGTTACGCCGCGCCGTCCGGCATGACCCCGGTTCGCCCGGCTGGCTGGCCGGGTAGCCAGCCACTACCGGCGGTGCCAGCTGGAGTCGTAGACGATCGAGGTGTCGTACGGCGCGGTGGGCCCGCCCGCGTACTGAACGGCCACCACGTTCTTCATGTCTGGCAGCTTCCTGGTCCCGTCCAGGGTGGCGATCCACAGGCCGTGGTTCAAGCCCGCGCACGCGGCCTGCACGGCCGGCAAGGTGGAGCGGTTGCAGTAGATGACCGCGCGCTCGCCGGCCCGGTCCCGTGCCTTGATGAAGCCGGGAGCGTCCGACACCGAGGCCCCGCCCGTTTCCACGTCCAGCACCCCGGCGGCCCGGTGGTCGCCCGGCGGGATCACGCTGATGTGCACCCTGGCCGCATGCTTGAACCTCTCCCACGCCGCGGCAGGCCAAGCGTAGAGGCCATCGACGTACCCGGCCACCATCTGAGCGTCCCTAGGTATGTTCTCCCAGGTGACAGCGTCGTACATGGTCCGATCGCTCATGCATCCCTCCCAGCTCGGCCTGCGGTTGCCGCGCTCCCCGCGAACGGGCCACGATATTAGCCAAACCGGGTAGCCGTCGCGGGAAGTCGGCGGGAGCACCGTGCGCCGATAGAATCGCGTGCTGTGACGCATTCGCCTTCCGATCCGCCCCGGGTCCGCTTCGCGCCCTCGCCGACCGGCATGCTGCACGTCGGCAGCGCCAGGTCAGCCCTGTTCAACTGGGTCGTCGCCCGGCAGTCGGGCGGCGACCTGGTGCTGCGGATCGAGGACACCGACGCGGCGCGCAACCGGCCGGAGTGGACCGAGGGCATCATCAGCGTCGCTGGACTGGCTCGGCATCGGCCCGACCAGTACGAGGGCCCGTACATCCAGTCCGCCATCCTGCCGAGCACCGGACGGCCGCGCCGCGGCTCTACCAGCAGGGCCGGGCCTACTTACTGCGACTGCACCCGCGAGGACGTGGTGTGGCCGGACCGGCGACCCGCACCGCGGCTACGACGGGTTCTGCCGGGACCGCGGCCTGGCCGCCGGCCCGGGCCGGGCGCTGCGGTTCCGGACCCCGACGAGGGCGCCACGGTGGTGAGTCGACCTGGTGCGCGGCAAGACCTCGTTCGACAACGCCGGGCTGGAGGACTTCGTCGATCGCCCGCGCCGACGGCTCGGTGCTGTTCCTGCTGGCCAACGTGGTCGATGACATCGCTCAGCGGATCACGCACGTGATCAGGGCCGAGGAGCACCTGCCCAACACGCCCAAGCAGCAGCTGCTGTGGGAGGCGCTCGGGCCACGAGCCGCCGGTCTGGGCGCACGTGCCGATCATCGTTAACGAGAAGCGGCAGAAGCTGTCCAAGCGCCGGGACAAGGTCGCGCTGGAGGACTTCAGGGACGAGGGCTACCTGGCCGCGGCCATGCGCAACTACCTGATGCTGCTCGGCTGGGCGCCGCGCGGGGATGCGGAGATCGTGCCGTGGGACGACGATCGAGTCCGAGTTCCGGCTGGCCGACGTCAACCTCTCGCCGGCGTTCTTCGACGTCAAGAAGCTGCGCGCGTTCAACGGCGAGTACATCAGGGCACTGCCGCCCGGCGAGTTCGCCCGGGCCTGCGGGCCGTGGCTGCAGCCGCCCGCCGCGCCCTGGCCGCCCGAGCGCTTCGATCCCGCGGTGTTCGCGGTGCTCGCGCCGCTGGCCCAGACCAGGGTCTCGCTGCTGTCGGAGATCACCGCGATGGTGGATTTCGCCTTCCTGGACGACCCGGCCGTCGAGGACGCGTCCTGGGCGAAGGCCATGAAGGAGCCCGGCGGCCGAGGTGCTGGCGGCGGCGCTGGCGGCCTTCACGTCCGTGCCCTGGCAGGCCGGGCCGCTGCGGGCCGCCCTGGAGGAGATCGGCGCCGGATTCGGCATGTCGCTGGGCAAGGTCCAGGCGCCGGTCCGGGTCGCGGTCACCGGGCGGACGGTCGGGCCTGCCGCTGTTCGAGTCGCTGGAGGTCCTGGGCCGGCCCGAGACCCTGCGCCGCCTGCGCGCGGCCGCCGGCCGCCTCCGCCGCCCGGGGGGGACGACCCCCCGCCATCCCCCCGCGTAACCGGCCGCCCGGCCAGAAGGCCCGCGCGCTGTGGCTTACTGGCGCATCTCAGCAGCCGTCTGCTCAGGCTCGCGAGGCTTCCCGGGGCGACACAGCCACGCGCTGACGCCGAGGATGCAGATAATCAGCGCCATCGGCAGATCGGTGCGCGGGCCCGCCGCGCCTACCAGCGGCGCGGCGGCAGCGCCGATGGCGAACTGGGCCAGGCCGAGCATCCCGGACGCGCTACCGGCCAGGTCACCGTGCGCGGCCAGGGCCAGCGCGGTGGCGTTCGGCAGGATCAGCCCGATGCTGGCGACCATCACGAACAAGGCCGGCAAGATCAGCGGCAGGCCTGTCCCGGTAACCGCCGCGGCTAGCAGCGCGATGCCGCCGGCCGCGCCGAGCCGCTCAGGCCGAGGGTCAGCAGGGCATGCAGCGACCAGCGCCCGACCAGGTGGCGCGACAGCTGCCCGGCGGCCACGATGCCCAGGCCGTTGATGGCGAACAGCGCGCTGAACAGCTGCGGCGAGATCCCGAACATGGTCTGCAGCACGAACGGCGAGCCGGAGATGTAGGCGAACATGGCGCCGAACGCCAGTCCGCTGGCCAGGGCATAGCGGACGAACTGGTGATCGGCGGCAAGCCGGGCCCCGTCCCGGAAGGTTTCCCGCAGGCCGCCGGTCCGGCGCCGGCCCGGCGGCAGTGTCTCCGGCAGCCCGAGCGCGGCCGCGGCCAGCAGCACGACCCCGATCAGCGCCAGCACCGCGAATACCCCGCGCCAGGACGTGACCCGCAGCAGCTGCGCGCCGATGACGGGCGCGGCGATCGGCGCCGCGCCGTTGATCATCAGCAGTAGCGCGTAGAACCTGGCCATCTGGTCGCCGGAGTACAGGTCGCGGACCATGGCCCGGGCGATCACGATGCCGGCCGCCCCGGCCAGTCCCTGCACCAGCCGCAGCGCGAGCAGCACCCCGATGCCGGGCGCGATGATGCACGCGGCGGAGGCCGCGGCGTACAGCCCGACCCCGGCCAGCAGCGGGCGCTTGCGGCCGCGGGCATCGCTGAGCGGCCCGGCCAGCAGCTGGCCGGCGGCCAGCCCGATCAGGCACCCGGTCAGGCTCAGCTGCGCCGCCGAAGGCGAGCAGTGCAGCGCCCGTGCCATCGACGGCAGCGCCGGCAGGTACATGTCGATCGACAGCGGCGCGAAGGAACTCAGCGCGGCCAGGATCAGGATCAGCCGGGTCGTCCGGCCCGCGGCCCGCTGGGCGAGCCCGGTTATGGGCGGCCGCCGGTCGTCGCGACGGCCCGGGCCCCGCCGCCCGAGCCGCGGAACTGGCGCCGGTAGGAATGCGGCGTGGTCGCGCACCAGCTGCGGAAATGATGCCGCAGCGCCGTCGCGTTGCCGAAGCCGGCCTGGCCGGCGATGGTGTCCACGGTCGCGTCGGTTTCCTCGAGCAGCTGCTGGGCGAGCAGGATGCGCTGCCCGGTCAGCCACCGCTGCGGTGTCGTGCCGGTCTCGGCCACGAACCGCCGGGCGAAGGTGCGCGGTGACATTGCCGCCCGGGCGGCCAGCTCGGGCACCGTCATCGGCTGCTCCAGGTTGCGCTCCATCCAGCCGATCATCTCGCCGAGCGTGTCGCAGGACGGCCCGGCTACCGGCCGCTCAACGTACTGGGCCTGGCCGCCGTCACGATGCGGCGGCACCACCATCCGCCGCGCGATGGCGTTCGCGACCCGGCTGCCCTGCTCCTTGCGCACCAGGTACAGGCAGGCGTCGATGCCCGCCGCGGTGCCCGCGCTGGTGATGACCGGGCCGTCTTCGACGTACAGCACCGACGGGTCCACCTTGGCCGCCGGGAACTGCCGGGCCAGCTGCTCGGTGTACCGCCAGTGCGTGGTGCAGCAGCGGTCGTCGAGCAGCCCCGCCGCGCCCAGCACGAACGCCCCGGTGCACACGCTCAGCACCCGGCCGCCGCGGTCCGCGCAGCGGCGCAGCGCGGCCAGCACCGGCTCGGGGAACGGCCGCCCGTGCCGTGCCCGGTCGTCATTGACGGCCGGGACGGTGATGAGATCGGCCGCTTCCAGCCGGTCCAGGCCGTGCGGGGTGTGCAGCGAGAATCCGATGTCCGATTGCAGCGGGCCTGGCCCGCCGGCCACCACCGCGAAGTCGTAGCCCGGCAGTCCGTCGTCGGTGCGGTCCGCGCCGAACACCTCGCACACCACCCCCAGCTCGAAGGGGGAGAAGCCGTCCAGCACGACGGCGGCCACGTTCTCCAGCATGCCGCCATCATGCCGCAGGATTGGCAGGATGTCACGCTAGCGCGGCATGACTGCCACTGGCCGGACCCCCGGCTGACCGGCGAGACTGGATGCCATGACCACGAGCGAACCTCTCGGCAACGACCGGCCCGGGCAGGCCGGGGCGATGCGCCGGGCCACCGGGCCGCTGCGGCGGCTGGCCGGGCCCATCCGCGCCGCGCTGGCGGACTGCTGCTACGCCCAGCGGCGCATGCTGGAGCTGCGCACCGGAACGGACAGTTACCTGACCCGGCCGGACCAGGCCCCCGACACCTACTCCGAGTTCCTGCTGCGCACCGCGGGCCAGCTGCGGCACGAGCCGTCGGCCGCACGGCGCGCCCGGACCGCCCCCCCGGCCCGCTGACGGCCGCGACATGACCCGGACTGGCCGCCCGCCCGGCCTGCCGCCGGTCTTCGACGGCCACAACGACCTGGCCTGGGCACTGCGCAAGGCCGGCCAGCGCGGCGCCGCGGCCGATCTGGCCGCGGGGATCGGCTTCACCCGCACCGATCTGCCCCGGCTGGCCGCGGGCGGGGTCGGCGCCCAGTTCTGGTCGGTGTACGTGCCGGCCGAGCTGGACGGCGAGGCCGCGGTGGTCACTACGCTGGAGCAGATCGACCTGGTGCGCCGGCTCATCGCGCGCTATCCGGACGCCCTGGAGCTGGCGCTGACCGCCGCCGACGTGCAGGCGATCATGGCCGCCGGCCGGGTGGCGTCGCTGCTCGGCGCCGAGGGCGGCCATTCGATCGCCGGCTCGCTCGCCGTCCTGCGCGGCCTGTATGCGCTGGGGGTCCGCTACCTCACGCTGACCCACAACCGCAACGTCGGCTGGGCCGACTCGGCGACGGACGAGCCGGCCGCGGGCGGGCTGACCGCGTTCGGCCGCGCGGTGGTCGCCGAGATGCAGCGGATCGGAATGCTGGTCGACCTGTCGCACGTCGCGGCGACGACCATGGCGGACGCGCTCGACGAGGCGGCGGCGCCGGTGATCTTCTCGCATTCCGGCGCTCGCGCCGTGTGCGACCATCCGCGTAACGTCCCCGACCAGATTCTGGCCCGGCTGCCCGGCAACGGCGGGGTGTGCATGGTCACCTTCGTGCCCGCGTTCGTCTCCCCGGCCTGCCGGGACTGGGAGCTGGAGCTCGCCGCCGAGGCCGGGCGGCGCGGCCTGGATTACCGGGATATGTCCAGCCGCGCGGACCTGCGCGACTGGGTGGCCGCGCACCCGTCACCGCGCGCGTCGGTGGCCGACGTCGCCGCCCACGCCGACCACGTCCGGCAGGTGGCCGGCCTGGCGCACGTCGGCCTCGGCGGTGATTACGACGGCACCGATGAGCTGCCCGCCGGCCTGCAGGATGTGTCCTGCTACCCGGCCCTGCTGGCCGAGCTGCGCGGCCGCCGCTGGAGCGAGGACGACTGCGCCCTGCTGGCCAGCGGCAACATCCTGCGGGTCATGCGGGAGGCGGAGCGGGCCGCGCGCGAGATCTCCGCCCGGCGCGGTCCGCCGGACGCCGGCATGGCCGCGCTCGACGGGCCGCCGGTCAGCTGAAGTGCGTGCGCGGCCGTTCCTGCCGCTCGCCGTCGAGGTAGACGTCTACCTTCTCGTCATAGAAGCAGGCCAGCCCGGCGATCTTCTGGCTCTCGGGCAGCGGGGTCCGGTACATCCACACCACATCGGTGTGCACGGCCCGGCCGGTGTCCACCGACCAGTAGCTTGCCGTGCCCTTGTACGGGCAGTGGCTGGCCGTCGCCGACGGCCGCAGCAGGTGCATCTCGACATCGGCGAGCGGCAGGTAGTACCGCGGTGGCAGTCCGGTCTCGAACAAGATCCGCGGCTGCGCCGACTGCGCGGCCGTCATCCCGTCCAGCTCCACTCGCACCTGCCGCGAGCTGGCCAGGATGTCCACCCGGGTGTAGGGGTCGCGGGGATGGACGTAGACCGGCTCGTCCTCCTCCAGCCACTCGGTCATCGCGTTCCAGTCCAGCCTGACCAGGCCGCGCAGCTGCTCAAGCGGCGACGCCGGATACTGCAGCGCCGCCCGCTCGGCCAGCCCGGCGGCGGTCTTGACGTGCAGCACCTCGCCGTCGCCCCGGCTCGGCGAGTGCGCGGACTCGCCTGCGGGGATCAGCGCGGCGCGCACGTCAGCGGCCGGGATGTAGTAGGTCGGGTAGTAAGGCCGCTCCCACACCAGGACCGGCGCCCGGGTGTCGGCGACCAGCTCGCCGCCAAGGTAGGCGCGGACCCGCTTGCGCCCCGGCTCGGTCCTGACGCTGCCGCGCGAGATACCGGTCATGATTGCCCTCCCAGCGGATCGGCCCGCAGGCCCGGCTGCACCGGTGCTGCGGGGTGCCCGCGGGCCGCAGTAGCGTCAGATTATGCGACTGGGCGTGCTCGACGTCGGATCCAACACCGTGCACCTGCTCGTGGTGGATGCGCATCAGGGCGCGCGGCCGCAGCCCGCGTACTCGCACAAGGCCGAGCTGCGGCTGATGGCCGTCCTGGACGACGCCAACCGCCTGACGCCGGAATGCGCCCAGCAGCTGCGCGCATTCGTCGACGAGGCACTGGAGATCGCCGAGGACAAGGGCGTCCAGGACATTCTGGCCTTCGCTACCTCGGCGGTGCGCGACGCCGCTAACGGGGACGAGGTACTGGCCTGGATCGAGGCGGAAACGCAGGTCAGCATCCGGGTCCTGTCCGGGCAGGATGAGTCGCGGCTGACGTTCCTGGCCGCCCGGCGCTGGTTCGGCTGGTCGTCGGGCCGGCTGCTGATGCTCGACATCGGCGGCGGCTCGCTGGAGATCGCGTCGGGCGTGGATGAGGAGCCCGCGGCCGCGGTGTCGCTGCCGCTCGGCGCCGGGCGGCTCACCCGGGACTGGCTCACCGGGGATCCGCCGTCTGCCAGTGAGGTGCGGCGGCTGCGCAAGCACGTCCGGGCCGAGATCGCCGCGATCGCCGGGCCGGTGCTGCGGGACGGGCGGCCTGACCAGGCGGTAGCGACGTCGAAGACATTCCGGCAGCTCGCCAGGATCGCGGGCGCGGCGCCGTCCAGCGACGGCCCGTACGTCCCGCGGCTGCTGCGGCACGCGGACGTTACCGAGCTGGCCCGGCGGCTGGCCCGTACCTCGGCGGCTGAGCGGGCGCAGCTGTCGGGCGTCTCCCGCGGCCGGGCGCCGCAGCTGATCGCGGGCGCGATCGTGGCGGACGCGGCCATGGACCTGTTCGAGCTCGGCGACCTGGAGATCTGCCCCTGGGCCCTGCGCGAGGGCGTTATCTTGCGCCGGCTCGATGCCCTCCCCGGTTAGCGACGCGGTTCCGGTCTGGTGCCGGTCACCAGCCACATCTGCACCCGGGTGCCACCGAGCGGGGCGCGGTCGACGCGCAGCTCGCCGCCGGTGGACTCGGCCACCTCCCGGGCGATCTGCAGGCCTGACCGGCGGTCTCCGGGCTCAAGCACCCGCTTCGGGTCGTCGATGCCGGGACCCGCATCGGCAAAGGTGATGACCGCGCCGCCGTCGCCGGCGTGCAGGGCCACCACGAACCGGGTGCCCGCGGCAGTGTGCTGGAAGATATTGCCGAGCAGCGCGTCGGCGGCAGCGGTCAGGCCGGTGTGCGTCACCGGCACCCAGACCGGGCTGCCGGCTCCGGCCAGGCTGCGCGGCCGGTGCTCTCGGTCAGCCCGCCCCGACCAGGACGCCAGCCGCTCGGTCAGCACCCGGGCCGCGTCACAGCGCGCCTCTTCTGCTACGGATTCCGTCTGTTCGGGCACCGGCCCTGTCCCCGCGTCGGCCGCCGGCTGCTCGGGCTCCGGCTCCGGCTCAGATGAGGCCAGTCCAGCACTCGCCTGCGGAGCCTGCGGAGCCGTCTCCGCAGGCTCCCGGTCGGCAGGCTCGGCTGATGCCGGACTGGCGGGGTCCGGCGGCGGCCCCGGCGCCTTGGCGATCGGCTGGTAACCGGGTCCGAGCAGCTGGTCGAGCCGCTCGGCGAGTGCGTTCAGGACCACCGCGGCTGACCTGATTTCCGGCGGCCCGGTGACCGCGCTGCGCACGCTCAGGTCGCCTGCGGCCATCGCGTCCGCCGCAGTCCCGAGCTCCCGGGCCGGGGCGGTGATCCGCACGCCCAGCCGGTCGCCGACGAAGACCGATGCGGCGATCAGGCATATCGCGACCCCCGACATGGCCACCCAGGACGAGGCCACGCCGTGCGCGACCACGGCCGACGGCAGGAAGACCTCGATGATCGCCGTGCGGTGATTCAGGGCGACCGGCTGGAGCACGACATAGCCCCCCGGCACCGGCTCGCTGACCGGCTGGATCTCGACGGCCGCAGACTCGATGGCGGCCGTCGTCGCCCGTGGCCGACCGTAGAGAACCTGGCCGGCCCCGCTGCTTTCGGCCACGTAAATCGCTATCTGGTCGGCTGCGGCCGCGCTGGTGTTCTTTACCGAGTCGCGCAGCGTCGCCGGATTCTGGTTGAGCGCCAGCACCGGCTCGATGGCGGCGGCCTCGACCTGCGCGGCGCTGAACGCGCGGTCCCGGGCGAAGTCGCTGACCAGGATGGCCAGCGGGACCAGGAATGCCGTGGCGACCATGGCCGCCACGGCGGCGCAGACCAGCGCGAGCCTGCCTCTCACCGGGGCAGGCTCCCGCCGCGCGTGCTTCCCGGGCCGCAGCTGGGCGGGGCCGCGGGCGGCCGGGCGCGATGTGCGGGCATGGCACCGCCTGGAGAAGGTGGCCGGACCATGTAGGAAACCGTATTCAGTTGCGGCCTCCGCCGTGTCATCGTCACGCCGGCCCGGTACGGAAGGCCCGGGAACGCGTCCTGGGACGTGGTGGCCCGGTCCGGGATGCGGACTTCCGGATCATGCGACGAGGCCGGGCACGCCATCTTGCCTCGCTGCCCGGCCTCGCGGCCGGTGCCCAGGCTAGTCCGGGATGACCCGGCCGGCCGAGGCGTCATCGGCGGCTGCCGCCGCGTGCTTCACCGCGCTGTTCCCGTGCCGGCCGGCCTCCCGGCTGACGGCGTCCGGTGCTGCGCTGGCCGCCCGCGCGGCGCTGACTGGTCCGCGGGCGTCTGCGGCGGCGGAACCGCGCTGCACCTCGCCGGCCACCGCGGGCTCGTTCCTGGCCGCGCTCTGCTGCCCGATCCCGGGCTTGGCCGGCCCGGTCGCGTGCCTGCCGTCAGCGCCGCCCTGCTTGGGCTGGTGCCCGAGCGCCCCGGCGACTGCCTTGTTGACCTCATCCTCCAGCGAGCCGCGCGAGTTCTCGCCCGCGACCAGCGTGGTGACCACGTCACGGATCTCGGTGAGCCGCCTGATCGCCTCGGTGTGCCGGGACGTCAGCAGGTTCAGGCGGCGCTCGGCGCCGTCGTGGATAGCGGTGGCCCGTGCGGTCGCCTCGTCCAGCTGCTGCTTGGCCTGCGCCTTGGCCGCGGCGACAGCGTTCTCCGCGTGCTTGTTGGCTTCGGCGACCACCCGGTCGGCCTCGGTCCTGGTGGCGGTGCGCATCTTCTCCGCCTCTGCCCGGGCGGTGGCGACCGAGTGCTCGGCCTGCTCCTGGGCGGCGCTCAGCATCCGCTCTGCCTGGTCCTGCGCCTCGGCCCTGATCTTGTCCGTCTCGGCCTTGGTGTCGGCGCGCTGCTTGTCGGTCTCGGCCTTGGTGGCGTCCCGCAGCCTGGTGATCTCATCACCCGCCCGGTTCCGCTGTGCCTTGGCCTCTTCGTCCGCCAGCTTGAGTATCTGGCCGACGCGCTCGCTGATCTCCTCGTGCGCCGGCTTGTCCGCCGACTCCTGCCGGGCTGTGGCCAGGTCGTGCCGCAGCCGCTCGCTGTCGTCGATCGCCTGCGAAAGCCGGTCCTCCAGGTCGCGGATCTGGCTGCGGCTCCTGGCTACGAACTCATCGACCCGGCGACGGCTGTAGCCGCGCATCTCGCGCTCGAAGAGATCTTCAGAACCGGGGTCATTAAGGAGTTCGCTGTGCTCACTCATGATGTCACCCGTCAGGTGGTTCAGGCAGACCCTGAAGGCTGCTACCGGAGCACGGTGCCGGAAGGGCCGGTGCGGGCAGGATCCACGGTGGGAAGGCTGTGCTTTCGCAATGTGTTCGGCGGTCCGGAGGCTGCTGCCAGCCCCGATTCCCGGACCCGGAGGGGGTTGTGATATTTCGGGCACGACTATTGTCCCGAAGGACCCGTGCGCGCAACCGAAACGGCCGTCTACCCTGTTTTGTCCTTTTCGGCGGTCCGGCCGGGCCGTGAGCGCAGTGCGGCCGAGCTACCCGCAGGCGGCAGAGGAAATGACCCTATCGGGCCATGCCGCCCTGCGCCCGCGCGCCGTACGCTGGGAGCGCAAGCCGACGGCTCTTGCGTTGTCCCGGCGTTCCCGCTGCCAGCTCCGCCCGGACGATGGTGCCGCCGGGCACTCAGCTCGATGAGGAGGTGGGCGCGATGCGCGATCATCTTGACCTTCGTGTCCACGACCGGGTGGCGCTGGACGAGATCGACCTGTACTCCGATGTGCTCAGCGCCGTGGCTGCCAGCGAGCAGCCACTGACGCTGGCCGAGCTGGACGAGGCCCTCGGCATCCGTCGCGAGCAGCGCACCCCCGTCCGGGCTGGCTGCTAGCCGCTCGCCGCACGGGCGCCGGGCCCGAGGCCGAACATCACGTCGCTGTCCCAGTGGGTGAAGCCCAGGGACTGGTAGAGGCGGATGGCGGCGGCATTGGACTCGTCGACGTAGAGCATTACCTCGAGCAGCCCGCGTGATCGCAGGTAGCGCAGCCCCACCAGGGTGAGCGCCCGGCCGAGGCCGGAGCCGCGCTCGGCCGGATCGACGCCAACGACGTACACCTCGCCGATCGGATCGTGGGCGCCGGCGCCCGGCTCCTCGCCCGCTCCGTGGATCTTCGTCCAGTGGAAGCCGACGACCTTGCCCGCGCGCTCGGCCAGGAAGAAGCCCGCCGGATCGAACCAGGGCTCGCGCTCGCGCAGCTCAAGATCGGAGCGGGTCCAGTTCCCCTGCTCGGGATGCTGGGCGAAGGCCCGGGCATTCAGGCCAGCCCAGGCGTCCTCGTCCTCCCGCGGGCGGAACGTCCGGACGCTGATGCCGTCGGCCAGCACGGGATTCCCGATACGCGCCCGCAGGGACCTGCGCATCTGCCAGAGCACGCGGCTGCGCCCGAAACCCGCGGCGGCGGCCAGCCGGGCCGCGGCGGGCAGGTCCCCGTGCGCCCATAGCCGCAGCGGCCGGTCACCGGCCTCGGCGACCAGTGCCCGGGCCAGTGCCAGGCCGAGCCCGCGGCCCCGGTCCGCAGGCGCGATGACCAGCTCGCCGCTGGGCCCGGCTACCGGGTCGGTGGGGTCCAGGTGCGCGTAGCCGGCCAGCCGGCCGTCGCGGCACACCAGGACGTTGCGGGCCCGCGGATCGCCGCCGTACCGCAGGTGCAACATGACGTGCTCGGACAGCGGCCCGACACCGTCGGTGTCAGTGGCCTGCCGGACAAGGTCAAGCACCTGGCGGGCGGCGCTCTCATCCAGCTGCCCGATGACGCGAAGTTCCGGCTTGGCGGCGGGACCAGTCACGGGCGGCCCCGCATGGGCGCGGCACCCGCTGACCACCGGCCGTTCCCGGCCGGCTCCGCCGACAGGCCGTCATCGGCCGCTCCGGCCGGCCCCTCGTCGTCCGCGTCGTTCTTCTCGTCCGCGTCGCTCCGGTCCTCCGCACCGCCCGGCTGGCCGGCGCCATCGGCCGGCCCCGTGCCCGAACCGGGCCCGGGGGCCGCCAGGCGGTCCGGCCTGGCGGGCACGAACCGGTAGCCGACGTTGCGTACCGTGCCGATCAGCGCCTCGTTCTCGGCGCCGAGCTTGGCCCGCAGCCGCCGCACGTGCACGTCCACCGTCCGGGTGCCGCCGAAATAGTCGTATCCCCAGACTTCCTGCAGCAGCTGGGACCGGCTGAAAACCCGGCCCGGGTTATGCGCCAGGAACTTCAGCAGCTCGAATTCCTTGAAGGTCAGGTCCAGCGGCCGGCCGTAGATGCGGGCCGAATAGGTGGCCTCGTTGATGACCAGCTCACCGGACCGCAGTTCGTCGGTCTCCTCCGGCACCCGCGCGGTGGCTCGTCCGACCGCCAGCCGCAGCCGCGCCTCTACCTCGCCGGGTCCCGCCGTGTGCAAGATCAGGTCGTCGGCGTGCCAGTCAGCGCTGATGGCCGCCCAGCCGCCCTCGGTGACGATGGCCAGCAACGGGAGCTTGACGCCGATCCCGCGCAACTGGCGGAACAGGGCCCGGGCCTGGACCAGATCGCGGCGGGCATCCACCAGGACGGCATCGGCGGCCGGGTGGCCGGCCGTCGAGCCGGGCTCCGCGGCGGCGACCCGCACCTCGTGCGCGAGCAGGCTCAGCGACGGGAGAATGTCGGCGGCGGGCTGGCTGGCCGCCGTGAGCAGCAGCACGTTGCTCACCCAGCCCCACCTCCAGCCCGGCGGCCGCCTGGACCGCGCCCGACTATTGCCAGAACCCCGGGGGCAGCGCTGGCCAGGGTCGTTATGAGTGAGGATAGCTGACATGGCCATCGTGACCTTGCGCTACTGGGCGGCGGCGAAAGACGCCGCAGGTATCGCGGAAGAGACAGTCCGGGCGGACACCCTGGCGCAGGCGCTGGCCGCGGCCGTGGCCGGAGCGGGTGCCGGGGCGGCGGCCAGCTCCCGCAGCCAGCGCCTGCGCGCGGTGCTTGACCGCTCGTCGTTCCTGGTCGACGGCCAGCCGGCCGGCGGCAGGGCACCGCAGTCAGTCGAGCTGGCCGATGGAGCGGTAGTCGAGGTACTGCCGCCTTTCGCCGGGGGATGAGCTGGCCCGGGCGCAGGGCCGCCGGCGACAAATTGCCGCTGGCGGTGAACCACCGCGCCCGCCGAGCCGTAGTCCAGGGTGTGGCAGGCGTCGAGGGCAGCCCTGGCCCGGCCCGGTCGCGGCCGGTGTCCGATGAGGCACTGGTGCGCGCGCTGTACGCCGAGCATGCCGGACCGCTGCTGCGCTACGCCCTGCACCTGACCAGCGGGGACCGGCAGCGAGCGGAGGACATCGTGCAAGAGGCCCTGGTGCGGGCCTGGCTGCACCCGGAGGCGATCGCCGAGCGGCCGGCCCGGCCCTGGCTGTTCGCCGTGGCCCGCAACCTCGCCATCGATGCGCACCGGGCCAGGAAGGCCCGGCCGCACGAGGTGGGGGAAGGCGCCCTGGAGCTGTTTGCGGTGCCCGATGAGGCCGACCGCGCGCTGGAATCCTGGGCCGTCGCCGAGGCGCTGAAGGCGCTGCGCCCCGAGCATCGCAGGGTGCTGCTCGAGACCTACTACCGGGGCCGCTCGGTGGCCGAGGCGGCGGCGGTGCTCGGCATCCCGGCCGGTACCGTCAAGTCCCGCACGTTCTACGCGCTGCGCGCGCTTAAGCTCGCGCTGGAGGAACGGGGGCTCGCGCCGTGAGCGAGATGAGGTGCCACGAGGCGCGGCAGGCGCTTGGCGTCTACGTGCTGGGCGCGATCGACCCTGCCGAGCGAGAGCTGCTGGACGCGCATCTCGCCCGGTGCCCCGGCTGCCGCGAGGAACTGGCCGGGCTGGCGGGCCTTCCCGCGCTGCTCGGCCGTGTCCCGCGCGCGGACGCCGAGCTGCTGGCTCTGGACGGCCACGGGGCGCAGTCAGAGGCCGAGCCGCCGCCCGAGCTGCTGGACTCGCTGCTGAACCAGGTCGCGGCCAGGCGCCGGGCCCGCCGCTGGCGTGGTGTGGCGGCGGCCGCCGCCGCCGCAGTCATCGCCGTGGGCGGCGGCCTCACCGCCGCGTCACTCGGCGGCGGCCAGGCGCCGGGGCCGCCGCAGAACGCCGCTTCGCCGCAGAACACTGCCAGCGCCACCAATGCGCGCACCCACATCAGCGCGGTCGTGGACTACCGGCCAGCCGGCGCCGGCACTGCGGTGCGGGTTCAGGTCAGCGGCATAGCCCCCGGCACCATCTGCCGGCTGTGGGTGATAAGCGGGGGCGGCAAGCGCACGGTTGCCGGCCGCTGGACCGTGCTGCGCAGTTACGGTGCCGCGCACTGGTACCCGGTCAGCACGCCGGTGCCGGCGGGCAGCGTGCGCGCGTTCCAGATCACCGAGGGAAATAGGAACTTGCTCGTGATCCGGGCATGAGCAGCCCCCGGGAGCGACCCCCGGGATCCGCCGGAACGCCCGCCTCGGGCGGCGCGGGTTCTCGTGCTGCGGCTCTCTTGCGCCGCGCCGCAGTCGGCGGCTAGGGCCCCGGCAGCCGTCACCGCCGGGCTGGAAACGCGGTGAGGCCCGGGCGGGAAACGCGGCAGGCCGGCTGGGAATGCGGCGAGGCCGGCTGGTGGTTAGCCCGGGGGTGATGACGGGGCTGATCGTGTGCCTGCTGGCGCTCGCCGTCGCCGGCGGCTGCGGCGCACTGTGGCGCGCCCGCAACGGCAGGATGCGCGGTGTGCCCGTCGTGCCAGGTTCGCGCATGGCGGGAGAGCGGGTGCCGGCTGGTCGGCAGCCCGGGCATCGGCCGGCCGCGCAGCAGGAGCCAGAATTTCCCGGCGGGGCGCGGCTGACCGCGACCGAGATCGGCCAGCCGCTGGGCACGCGGGCGACCCTGGTGCAATTCTCGACGTCATTCTGCGCTCCCTGCCGGGTCACCCGGCGGGTGCTCGCCGAGGTGGCCGGGATGACCGATGGGGTCGCGCACGTCGAGATCGACGCGGAGTCCCGGCTGGATCTGGTCCGGCGGCTGGACGTCCGCCGCACGCCCACGGTGCTCGTGCTCGGCCCGGACGGGCAGATAACCAGGCGCGCCAGCGGACAGCCGCGCAAGGCCGATGTCATCGCCGCCATCGGGTACGCTGGCGCCGTCTAGATGGCTATACTTTTGATCGGAATACCAGGTAGTGACGCTCGCCATGTTCCCGCATAGCATCGGTGCCCGGTCCCGCTGGTATCGGTGAAGGGATTGCCGCAGATGGAGATCGACCCCCGGGGCCCGAGGTTCGTCGCGCTGGTGACCATGGTCGTATTCGCCGTGGTCCTGATCACCAGCAGCGCCTGGCTGCTGGCCGCGCAGGCGGTGGTCTTCGCGTCCGGGACCTTCTTCGGTATCCAGTACAACCCCTACGGCCTGGTCTTCCGCCATCTGATCCGGCCGCGCCTCAGCCCCCCCGCCGAGCTCGAGGCGGCCGCCCCGCCCCGGTTCGCCCAGGGCCTCGGCCTGGTGATCGCGGCCATCGGCGTCGTGGGCTACGCGACGGGGGTAACGGCGCTCGGCATGGCCGCGGCGGCGGCGGGGCTAGTGGCGGCATTCCTGAACGGCGTGTTCGGGCTGTGCCTGGGCTGTGAGATGTACCTGATGATCCGACGTATCTGGCCGGGCCGCCAGCTGATCCCGGCCGAATCCAACAAGGAGGTTTCGCTATGAGCCGTTCCGACGTCCTGGTAGACGCCGACTGGGTCGCGGCCCACGGCAGTGATCCCGGCGTGGTGCTTGTCGAGGTGGACGAGGACACCAGTGCCTACGACGCCGGCCACATCAAGGGCGCAGTCAAGATCGACTGGAAGAAGGACCTGCAGGACCCGGTGCGCCGCGACTTCGTGGACCGGGCCGGCTTCGAGGCGCTGCTGTCCGAGCGCGGCATCTCCAACGACGACACCGTGGTGCTCTACGGCGGCAACAACAACTGGTTCGCCGCCTACGCGTACTGGTACTTCAGGCTCTACGGGCACCAGAACGTCAAGCTGCTCGACGGCGGCCGCAAGAGGTGGGAGCTCGACTCCCGCGAGCTGGTCACCGACGTGCCGCGGCGGCCGCGGACCGAGTACAAGGCGCAGGAGCAGGATTCCGCCCTCCGCGCGTTCCGGGACGAGGTGGTCGCCGCCATCGGGCAGCGCAACCTGGTCGACGTGCGGTCACCGGACGAGTTCGCCGGCCGTCTGCTGGCGCCCGCCCACCTGCCGCAAGAGCAGGCGCAGCGCGGCGGCCATATCCCCACGGCCAAGAACGTCCCGTGGTCCAAGGCAGCCGCCGAGGACGGCACGTTCAAGACCGACGACCAGCTGCGCGCCCTGTACCGCGACGAGGCGGCCCTGGACTTCAGCCGGGACACGATCGCCTACTGCAGGATCGGCGAGCGGTCCGCGCACACCTGGTTCGTCCTGCACGAGCTGCTCGGCCAGCCGAACGTCAAGAACTACGACGGATCGTGGACCGAGTACGGCTCGCTGGTCGGGGTGCCGATCAAGACCGGGGACGAGTCATGACCACGCCATCCGACGGCTGCGGTGCACCGGCCGGCGGGGTGACGATCACCGCCGCCGAGTCATCTACCCAGGCCGTCATCCAGGGGCATGTCACGCACAACGGGTCGCCCGTCTCGGTTGGCTACGCCCGGCTGCTGAACACCGACGGCGAGTTCGTGGCCGAGGTGCCGATCGGCGCCGACGGCGGGTTCCGCTTCTTCGCCGCGCCCGGCAGCTGGACGCTGCGCATCCTCGCCCCGGACAACGTCCGGGAAGAGCGCACCGTGTCCGCGGCCATCGGCCAGGTAGCCGAGGTCGGGGTGCCCATCTAGGGCCTGCTGCTTTCAGCCGCCCGCGAGGACCCGCGTGGTCCGAGCGGGCGGCTGCCTTTGCGCCCAAGCTGTTTCCCTGCCTGCCTTCCCGGTTCGGCTGAGACGTCATCTCTCGTTCAGTTGCTCGTAACCTTCGGCCCTTAGAAAGTGAGTGGCCGCTGCGAGTGGCTGAACGTGCGGGAACCCACCAGCACAGGGGCGAGGCGAAAGCATGTCGGATGGGGCGGGGCCGGGCAGCTCGGTCTGGCCGGAACCGAGGCCCGCCGTGGTCGGCCTGGGAACCGGGAGCTCGGTCACCGGGCGGACCGACACCGATGTCACCGGGGCCGGGGCGCCTTCGCCGCCAGGCAGCGCAGTGCTCAAGGCCGTCGATCTCACCCTGGGCTTCGGCGCCCGGGCGATCTTGACTGATGTCTCGGTTGACGTCCAGCAGGGCGCGATCACCGCGCTGATCGGGCCGACCGGCTCGGGCAAGTCGACGCTGCTGCGCACGTTCAACCGGCTCAACGACAAGGTGACCGGCTACCGGCACTCCGGCGATGTGCTGCTCGACGGGCGGAGCATCTGGAATCACGGCGTCGAGGTCATGTCGCTGCGCCGCAAGGTCGGCATGCTCTTCCAGCGGCCGAACCCGTTCCCGATGTCGATCATGGACAACGTGACGGCCGGGGTGCGCGCGCACAAGATGGCCAGCAAGAGCGGGATGAAGGCGGTGGCCGAGCAGCGGCTAGCCGAGGTCGGCCTGTGGGACGCGGTACGGGACCGGCTGAAGGACTCGCCGTTCCGGCTGTCCGGCGGCCAGCAGCAGCTGCTCTGCCTGGCCCGGGCCCTGGCCGTCAGCCCGGATGTGCTGCTGCTCGACGAGCCGACCTCCTCGCTGGACCCGGTTACCACCGAGTCGATCGAGGCCCTGGTCCGCACCCTGGTGCCCCAGCTGACCGTGGTGATCGTCACCCACAACCTGGCGCAGGCCAGCCGGGTCGCCGGCCGGACCATCTTCCTGAACGACGGCCGGATGGTCGAGCACGGCGATACCCGGCAGATGTTCGAGAACCCGGGCCAGGAGGAAACGGCACGCTATGTGACGGGCCGGTTCGGCTGACAGACCCGCCCGGCCGGGAGGATGGCACTCCTCCCGGCCGGGGGCAAGAGCCGCGCGCGAGCGCGGACCCTCATCGCACGCACCGCGTGCGAGCCGTATACCGCACGCTGCAGCGTGCATCAGTGAAGGAGTATTCCCCGGTGGGCAAACGAATCCGCCTGGCCCTCTCGGCGGCCGCCCTGGTCCCGCTGACCGCACTCGCGGCCTGCGGCAGCAGCGGCAGTACCAGCAACTCTGGTTCCAGCTCAGCACCGGCCGCCTCCGGGTCCGCCGCCGCGGCGTCCGGCAAGTCGATCTCTGAGACGGGCAGCACGCTGCTGTTCCCGCTGTTCGGCTCCTGGCAGGCCGACTACAGCACCGCCAACCCGAACGTCACGATCACCTCGGGAGCCACGGGCTCGGGCACCGGGATCACCGACGCGAGCCAGGGGCTGGTCAATCTCGGCGCCTCTGACGCCTACCTGTCCAGCGCGGACTTGTCGCAGTACCCCGGCCTGCTCAACATTCCGCTGGCGGTGGCCGCGATAGCCGTGAACTACAACGTCCCCGGCGTGAAGAAGCCGCTTGACCTGAACGGCACCGTGCTCGCGCAGATCTACACCGGCAAGATCACGACATGGAACAATTCAGCGATCGCCAAGCTCAACCCCGGCGTGACCCTGCCGTCACAGAAGATCGTCACGCTGCACCGGGCTGACAGTTCGGGCAGCACGTTCCTATTCACCTCTTACCTGAACGCGCAGGACCCGAAGGCCTGGCCGACGAGTGGGGTGGGCACGACCATCACCTGGCCCTCGGCGCCGGGCGCGCTCGCCGAGACCGGCAGCGGCGGGATGCTGAGCGCATGCGGCAGCACCAAGGGATGCATCGCCTACATCGGCGTCAGCTACACGGCCAAGGCACAGGCCGCCGGCCTGGGGCAGGCGTCGCTGGCGAACAAGTCAGGCAAGGCCGTCCAGCCGACCGCCCCGGCCATCAAGACCGCGCTGGCGAGCTTCCCCAGGGTTCCCGGCAGCGGCGCCCAGTCCCTGATCGACACCTCGGCCGCGGGCGGCTACCCGATCGTCAACTACGAGTACGCGATCGTGAAGAAGACCCAGCCCAGCCCGGCCGAGGCGAGCGCGGTCAAGGCGTTCCTGAACTGGATCCTCACCACCGGTCAGGGCTCGAAGTACATGACGGCGGTCAACTTCCAGCCGCTGCCCGCCAGCACGCTGACCACCGCCAAGAGCCTCGTCAGCTCGATCAGCGGCTGACCTGATGGCAGCCTCTGTACCAACCGCGGGTCCGGCCGCCGGTGCGGGCAGCCCGCCCCGGCGCCGGCCCGGCGCGGTGCTGCGCGACAGCATCCGCAACGGGGGGGTGATCCTCTGGCTCGGCCGCATCGGCGCGGTGATACCCGTGCTGATGCTCGCGCTGATCCTCGTCACGCTGGTCATCAAGGCGATCCCGGCGATCGGGTACAGCGGCCGCAGTTTCTTTTCTGGGCGGACATGGAACTTCGGCTCCCAGTACGGCAAACCCGTGACCAGCAACGGCCTCACCCACCTGTCCGGTGAGGAGTTCGGCGCGCTGCCGGAGATCGTGGGCACGCTGGCCAGCTCGGTGATCGCCCTGATCATCGCGGTGCCGGTGTCGATCGGGGCGGCACTGGCGATCGTAGAGCGGCTGCCGAAGCGGCTGGCCACTACCGTCGGAGGGTTTCTTGAGCTGCTGGCCGGCATTCCCAGCGTCATCGTCGGCCTGTGGGGCGCGCTCGTCTTCGGCCCATTCATCGCGCACTACATTGCCCCGCTGATCGCCGACAACGTTCCCGACTGGCCGGTATTCAGCTTCTTTCAGGGCCCCACCGGCAATGGCCAGGGCCTGCTGACCTCGGGCCTGATTCTCGCGGTCATGGTCATCCCGATCGTCGCCTCCACCTCCCGTGACCTGATCCGCAGCGTGCCGCTGCTGCCCCGCGAGGGCGCCGTGGCCCTCGGCATGTCGGATGCGCAGACCGCGCGCCGTGTGACGCTGCCGTGGGTCGGGGCCGGCCTCATCGGGGCCGTGGTACTCGGTCTGGGCCGGGCGCTCGGCGAGACCATCGCCGTCGCGATGGTGTGCGGCGTCGCGCTCGGCCAGCTGCCCACCAACTTGTACGCGGCGTTCATCACGATCGCGGCCAACATCGTGCAGAACCTGGACACCGCGATCAGCGATCCGATGGACATCAGCGCGTTCGCCTACCTGGCGCTGATCCTCATGGTGATCACGCTGGCGGCGAACGTGCTCGCGCGGCTTCTGGTGCGCCGGGTCTCCGGCACCGCGCTTCCCGTCGGAAGGGGGCTGTAGCGATGAGCGGGGCAGCAGGCAGCACGCCGGCTCCGGCGCCTCCCGGGTCAGCCGCCACCGGCGGCCCCGCCGAATGGCCGCAGGTGCCGGTTCGCAGGAAGATCGGCAACGCGATTTTCTGGGCTGGCTGCACGCTCGGCCTGCTGGTGGTGGTCGGTCCCGCGATCTGGCTGGCCGTCGGGGTGGTGGTGCGGGCGGTCCCGACCTTCTCCTTCAGCGTGCTCACCACCAACACCCAGGCGGGGGACTCTGGCGGGCTGCGGCAGGCGATCATCGGCACGGTGCTGATTACCGTCGGAGTGCTGATCGTCGGCGGCACGATCAGCGTGCTCACCGGTCTGTACCTGGCGGAGTTCGCCAAGGGGCGGCACCGCAGCTTCCTGCGCGGCGGCTATGAGGTGCTGTCCGGGATACCGTCGATCGTGCTCGGCCTGGTCGGCTTTATCACGCTGGTGATCGCCCTGCACATGGGGTTCGGGCTGCTTCCCGCGGTGCTGGTGCTGTCGGTAGTCACGATCCCCTACATCACGAAGGCGACGGAGACCTCGCTGGCGCAGGTGCCGGTGGGCTACCGGGAGGGCGCCGAGGCACTGGGGATCGCGCCGGGCTGGATCCTGCGCAAGATCGTGATGAAGTCTGCCCTGCCGGGAATCATGACCGGGCTGCTGGTGGCCATCGCGATCTCGGTCGGCGAGACCGCGCCGCTGCTGTACACGGCGGGCTGGAGCGACTCGACGCCGACGCTCGCGCTGACCAACTCGCCGGTTCCCTTCCTTACCTATCCGGTCTTCAGCTTCTGGGACGTCGGGACCGTCTCCGGCCGGATTCTGTCCTATGACGCCGCCCTGATCCTGCTGGTGTTCGTGTTGCTGATCATCATCGCCGGCCGGGTGATCGTGGCGGTATCCCGGCGGAACACGGAGTAGGCGGTGACGGCCCGGACCCGGCGCAAGGGGCCTCACGACTGGCGGCCGGACCCGCCGAAGTGAGGCGGCCGCCGGGTCATGACACCGCAGCGGGCGGGCCGGTGCCGACGGTCGCGGGAGCGCCGGCGGATGGGCCGCCGTCCCCGCAGGACGGCAGTCCCCGGCCGGCGGTCCAGGTGCTCGCGGACCGGCTGGCCGCCGCACTGGTGCATCACGAGCCGGGCTGGCGGCTGCCCCGGCACACGGCGCTGGCCCGCCGCTACAACGTCAGTACCGCGCAGCTGGACGCCGCGATCTCCGAGCTCATCCAGCGGCACCTGATCCGCAGGCTGCCCGACGGGCAGGTGTACCGGATAAGCCCGGCCGAGTACATCCTTTCCCTGGAGGGGGTGGCCGGCCTGTCATCCCAGCTGGACCCGATGGGCGGGCAGCTGACCTGCCGGAGCCGCCATACCTCCTGGCGCCGGGTGCCCGAGGACATCGGCTGGGCGCTGCGGGTGGATCCGGCTGAGCAGGTCTGGGTCGTCCGGCTGCTCTGGACGGCCGGCGGCGAGCCGGCCGCGTTCACGACCACCTACCTGCCCGCGGCGCAGGCGGAGCAGGCCCCGGACGGCGGGCCGGTCAGCCCGCGAGGGCCGCTGCCGCGGCCCGGCGGCGGGCAACCGCAGCCAGCGGCCGGCCCGGTGGCGGGCAGCCCGACCGCCCTGCACATCGAGATGCAGCCGCCGCCGCCCGCAGTAGCCCGCAGCCTGCGGCTGTCGGCGGGCCAGTCCGCGGCGATCGTGACGATCCGGTTCGACGACCAGGCCAGCGGGGACCCGTCCGCGCTGACGGTGGCAGTGCTGCGCCCGGACCTATTCCGCATCGTCGTCCAGTCCGGCGCCCCGCTGCTGCCTGACGGCAGGCGCGAAATTGGCGGTCTCAGTTTCACGGGTGCCTGGACACACGCGGTGGAGGACTGGGAATCTTGACCCGATATGCCTGTCCCCACCACCGGCCCGGCGAGCCGGATGGATCGCCGCGCCCGCCCGCTGCCACCTGACGGCGGTTACCGCCGCGGCGACCTGGCCGCTGCGGCGGCTGTGGCCGTGCTGCTGGTACACCTTTTATTCGCTCAGGTCACGCTGATCCTGGCGGCAGCCTTCGTGGTGACGAGCCGGCTCGAGCCGGTGGCGGCCGCTGTGGCTGGCCGGGCCCGCCGCGGCTGGCCTGGTCTGGGCATGCGCGATCGGCCCTGGCCGCGCGCTCGCCGGGTTCGTGGCCGGGCCCCGGCCAGGTGGCCGGATACCTGGCCGGGGTGCTCGGCCATCCCGCCGCACTGCTGCACTTTTCGCGCGGCTACGCCGGGCTCGGCGGCTGGCTGCCCCGGCAGGTCCCGATCGCGCTGATCGCGGCCGCAGGCGAGGCGCTCGCGGCGGGCTGGGCGCGCCGGCGCCGGACCGGCGAGCCCGCGCACTACCGGCCCGGCCTGATCGTCGCGCTGCGGCGCCGCAGCGCGATCACGGCGCTGACCGCGGGGGACACGCTGACTGCGACCGGGGCCTGCCTGGGCCTGGATCCGGCGACCGGGCGGCGGGCCGCGATCTCCTGGGCCGAGGCGCGGCACGGCGTGCTGGTGACCGGGCCGGATTCCGCCGCCCTGGCGCAGACCGCGCGGGCGCTGGCCGCCCGGCGATCCGGCGCCGTAGGGCCGTGATCGTGATCGACCTTGACGGCCACGCGGCCGCTGGCCTGCCTGCCGCCTGCGCCGCCGCCGGAGCGCCGCTGCGCAGCTTCGGCCCGGCTGGACCCGGCTGTTATGAACCGGTCCGCGGCGCCCGGCCGGAGCGCATCGCCGGGCTCGCGCTCGCGATGATCGACTGGTCCGGCGTGAGCGACGCGCACCGCCGGACGGCCGCCGCCTACCTGACTGACGCCTGTGCCGTGCTCGCCGCGGCGCCCGGCGCGGGCGGGCGGCCCGTGCTCGACGACCTCGCCGCCCTGCTGCAGCCGGACGAGCTGCGCGCCCGGCGCGGCCGCCATCCCGCGCTATCACGGGCGCGCGAAAGTGCTGGCCGAGCGGGCCGATGTGTCCGCGACGCTGCTGGCCGCCGACCCGGCCGCCATGGCGGCGGCTGCCGAGCAGCTGCTCCGGCTGCGCGGATCCGCGCTCGGGCACTGGCTGCGGCCGGTACCGGCCGCAGCCCCCGGCGCGGGCGCCGCCGCCGCGCTGACCGGCCCGGGCTGACCTGGCCCATGCTGACCTGGCCGGGAGCGGCCCAGCCGGGCCGGTGCCGATCAGCCTGAGCCAGGCCCTGCGCGAGCGTGCCGTAGTGTCGTTTGCCCTGGACCAGGCGGTGCACGGCCGGGCCGCGCGGATGGTCGCGGCGCTGGCTGCCGCCGATCTGCTCGACCTGCTCGGCGAGCTGCAGGCCATGGGCGTGCGCGCCGACTGCCTGACCTGGGTCAGCGGCTGCGAGACGCTCGCCCGCCGCGCAGCTCGCCGAGCTGGTGCAGCGGGGCCAGCAGACCGGGACGGCCATCCTGCTGACCACCACCCCGCCGCCGCGGCAGCCGGGCTGGCCGCCGCCGTCAAGGTGGCAGCGGTGCGCGGGCCCGCCAGCCCGCCGCTCGCGGCCGCGCTGGCGGACCTGACCGGGCCGGCCGCCGGCCACCGCGGCACCGGGACCAGGCCAGCCGGGCCGGCCCTTGTGCTGTCCGGTGACGGCGAGAAGGCGACGGCCGCCGCCTTCTCGCGCGGCGGCAGCGAGGCGCTCACCGTGCTGGTCCGCCCGCCGCGCGGCCGTCTGCTGACCTCCTGCCAGGCGGTGGGGCCCGGATCGGGCGGCCGCCGGTGAGCAGCAGCGGCCAGCCCGGCCGACGGCCCGGTGGTGACCGGAACCGTGCCGCCGTGGTCGTCCCCGCCATCGCCCGGGATCGACCCGGGCCGTATTTACCTGGGCTGGCAGCATGCGCTGCTGCTGCCCGAGCCCGGGCCGCCGCCGCGCCGCCCGCCGCCGCCGGACTTCGAGCAGCTCAGCCCGGACTGGGAGGCCGCGCAGCGGCGCGAGGGCCGGCACTGGGCCGGCCGCGCCGGCGGGTGGCGGCCGGCTGCGCGGCGCTGGCCGCCCTGGCTGCCGCGGCCTGGCCGCTGGGCTGGGTCAACCCGGCGCTGGCCGTCCTGGCGCTGGCGGTCGCGGCGGCCGCGGCGCGGCCAGCGGCCGGGCGCTGCGCCGTGACGGCCACCGGCTACGCGCGGAGATCGACGCCGAGCGGGACCGGGTGGCGGCCATCCGCGCGGTCCAGCAGAGCCGGATGCCGCCCGCCAGGAGCAGCACGCCCGGGCCTACCGGGCCTGGCAGCAGCGCCGGACCGCGTTCGCCCGCCAGCCGCAGTGGTTCGCCGGTGTCGGTGCCCGGCGGACATCGACCGGGTGGACGTGGCCGGCGGCACGCTGGCCGGCTGGTCGGCGCTGCTGACCACGATCGCGGCGCCGCGGCTGGCCGCGGGCGGCGAGGTCACCGTGCTCGACCTGACCGAGGGCGCGGTGGCCGCCGACCTGGTCGCCGTGGCGCGCCGGTCCGGGATCGACCCGCTGGTGTGGGTGCTGCCCGGCGGACCTGCCGCGGCTGGACCTGGGCACCGGGCTCGGCAGCCCGGCCCTGGCCGACGTGCTCGCGCAGGCGGTCGGCGCCAGCGAGCAGCCGGACGGAGGCGGCGCGGGCGGCTCTGGCGATCCGGCCAGGGACGCGGCCATCCTCGGCCGGGTGCTCGAGGTGCTCGGCGGCCAGCCGGGCATCGGCCGCTGCCCGCCGCGCTGCGGGTGCTGGCCGAGGTCGGGACCCGCGGGCCGACCTGCGAGCCGGGGCTGCTGACGGCCGGGCAGGTCCGGCGGATCAGCGGGCTGTTCGGCCGCGGCGCGGCCGAGCGAGTGGTGATCGAGCGGGCCTGGGCGCTCGAGTCCCGGCTGACTGCGATCTGGCAGCTCGGGTCGCGCGCCGTCCGGCCTGGCGCCGAGCCGGCTGCGGATCGCCGGCTGGACCGGCGATCGGCGTGACTGGCAGCCGGATGCTCGGCACCTACCTGGCCGTCGCGCTGACCCACCTGCTGCGGCAGGCCAGCTCCGGCCGCCGCTGGGAGCACACCCTCTGCGTGCTTGGCGCCGAGCGGGTGCGGCGGCGAGGTGCTCGACCGGCTCTGCGACGCGGCCGAGATCTCCGGGACCGGGCTGGTGCTCGGCTACCGGGCGATTCCCGGTCACGTTGCCGCCCGGCTCGGCCGCGGCAACGCGGCGGTGGCCTTCATGCGGCTCGGCAACGGCCGAGGACGCCGGGGTGGCCAGCGAGCAGATCGGTACCGAGCACCGGTTCGTGCTGTCAGCCAGCTCACCGAGACCGTCGGCGACTCGCTGACCGACACCGCCGGCGACTCCTACACCAGCACGGTCGGGACCGCGGACTCGGTGGCCGACTCGCAGTCGGTGAGCGTGACGTCGGGGCGCAGCCGCGGCCGGGGGCGCAGCCGGCACGGCACGTTCGCCCCGTTCGCCGACTTCACCGGCTCCGCCAGCCGGGACGGCAGCTCCTCGCGCGGCACGTCGGACTCGGTGTCGGTCACCGAGGGCATCAACTCCGGCACATCCTGGGGCGTGTCGCACGTCCCTGGCGCTGTCGGCGAATGCCTCGCTGGCGACATCCGCGCAGCGCTCGCGCGAGTTCCTGGTTGAGCAGCACGAGCTGCAGCAGCTGCCGGCGAGCGCGGTGATCGTCACTCACGCGGCGCCCGGCGGCCGCCTGGTGGTGCTCGCCGACGCCAACCCGGCGATCATCACGCTGCCCGCCGCGACGCTGGCAGGCCTGGACCAGGTGCGGGCCGCGGTGGCCACGGGCACCTGGGCGCCCGGGCCGCGGCATCCAGCCCGTGCCGCGGGCAGCGGCGGATCCGGTGCTGAGGGCGCCGGCCGAGCGGCGACCCGGGACCGTCCGGTGCGCCGGGCCCACCGGTCCGGGCGGACGGCGAGCCGGCTGGCGCCGCGTTGTCAGTCCAAGCTGACAATGCGGCCTTTGATGCCGCGTCTGCGGGTGCTGGACGATCTGCTGCGGCCGATTCGCGACCTGGCGCCGCCAGACCGGCGGCGGCCGCGGCGGCCGGTTCGGCGAGACCGGATCCGCGGCCGGGGAAGCCGGCTCTCCGGACTTCGGCCCCCCGGAGTTCGGCGTCCCAGCGGGTGGTGTCCCCGAACCCGGCCAGCGGCCGCCCAGGCCCCGGACTTCGGCTGGCGCCAGATCGCGCTGCCGGAGCCGGGCCAGCCGGAGCCGGGCGGCTCAGCTTTCGGCTCCCCGGACTTCGGCCCGCCAGATCCCGGGCCGCCCGACGCCGACGGCCCGGACGCCGAGCCGCCCCCCAACCTCGGGCCGCCGCCTGAGCGCCTCGACTGGCGCAAGAACCGCAAGTGATCCCATTAGGATCGTCGGATGCGCCGTGAATTCCGCCAGGTCGACGTCTTTACCTCCGAGCCGTACCGGGGGAACCCGGTCGCCGTCGTGCTGGACTCGGCCGAGGCCTGAGCCACCGAGCAGATGCAGCGGTTCGCGCACTGGACGAACCTGTCCGAGACCACGTTCGTGCTGCCGCCGCGAGGCGACCGGGCGCGGACTACCGGGTGCGCATCTTCACCCCGGTCGCCGAGCTGCCGTTCGCCGGGCATCCCACCCTCGGCAGCTGCCACGCGTGGCTGGAAGCGGGTGGCACGCCGCAGCAGGACGACGTGATCGTGCAGCAGTGCGGCGCCGGTCTGGTCTCGATCCGGCGGACCGCCGGGGGGCTGGCGTTCGCAGCCCCGCCGCTGCTGCGCTCAGGCCCGGCGGAGGAGCCGCTGGTCGGCCGGATCGCCGCCATGCTCGCATCAGCAGGTCCGCGATCGTCGAGGCCGCAGTGGGCCGACAACGGGCCCGGCTGGGTCGCCGTGCTGCTGGCCAGCGCCGACGCGGTACTGGCGCTGCGGCCGGGTTCGTGGACATCGACCTCGGCGTGGCCGGGCTGTATCCGCCGGGTCGCCGGCGGCGCTGGAGGTCGGGCGTTCTTCCCCAAGGACGGGGCTACGACCGAGGACCCGGTGACCGGCAGCCTGAACGCGTCGCTGGCGCAGTGGCTGCTCGGCAGCCGGGCGGCTCACCGCCCCGTACGTGGCCAGCCAGGGCACCGCGCTGGGCCGGCGCGGCCGGGTGCATGTCGATCGTGACCAGGCACGGACGGTCTGGGTCGGCGGCGGCACGATAACCTGCATCGTCGGGCCGAGCTCGAGCTGTAGCCCGGCGGCCCTGCCGCCCTGGCCCCGGCGGCTACATCGCGCGCATCCGCGAACCGGTGGCAGCGGGCGGCCGGCTGGTAGGCACGCAGTATGGTCCCGGCGTCGGGCATCGGCGGCGGGGCGGCCGGCCCGTGGTACCGGGTCCAGGCGATCACGCGCGAGCTGCCTGGGCGGCAGCGCCGACGGTGACTACGCCGCGATCCTGCCGGCGGCGCTGAACGCGGCCGCGCACGGCGGCCGTTCATCGCGGGCTGGCTGTCGCGCGGCGGCGGTGCGCCGCTGGAGCTGATCACCAACGCCGGGCCGCTGCCGCCGCCCGCCGCGCCGGGGCCGATCCGGACGCGCCCGGCCCGTCCCAGTTCCTGCCGCCTGGGGCGCGCCGCCAGCAGCAACGGCGGCGCCCGCGCGAACGGCTCGCCTGCCCGCCCGGCCCGGCCGGCCGGGCCGGGCGCCGATCCCGGCCAGGAGCCCGCCGAGCTGCTGTTCCCCTGGGGCGCGCGCGGGGTGCCGGCCGACGGCCGGCCTGCTGGCCGACCTGGACCGCGCTGGTCTGGGCCCCGTGCCCCGGCCGCCAGGCGCCCTGGCGGCCGGACGAGGCCGCCGGCGCGGCACGGCCTGGGCGCGAGCCGGACCGCGAGCCCGGATACCGCGCCGGCCGTCCGCCGGACCGGGCGCCCCGACGCTGTTCGAGGCCGCGCTGCAGACGCTGATGGGCCGGCCGTTCGGCTGGCTGATGGTGGCCGAGCCCGACGGACACGCATCGACGCCGAGACCGCCGAGCTGCGCGCCCAGCTGAACGTGCTGCGCCGGTACGACGAGGAGGGCGCGCGGTTCGACGCCGAGCGGGCCCGGCAGCCGGCTGGCCGAGCTGGACGCCTACCGCGAGGCCGGGCTGTGGAACGTCCGGGTGCTGGCCGGGGCGGCCAGCGGGCCGGAGCTGAGCCTGATCGCGCCGGTGCTGGTCGGCGCGGTGGACCTGCGCGCCCACCCGTACCGGCTGCGCAGCCGCCGAGGGCGCGCGTGACTTCGCCGACGCGCTGGCGGCCAAGCTGGCCGACCCGGTGGACGGCTCCCAGGTGCCGTTCAGCGCCACGGCCGGCGCGCTGGCCGCGCTGACCGGCCTGCCGCGCCGCGAGGTGCCGGGCGTCCGCGTGCTGGACGCCGGCTACTTCGACGTCACCAGCGAGATCGGCGCCGAGGACGCGATCAGCCTCGGCGCGATCCTGGACGGCCAGGACCGGCCGGTCGGCGAGTTCCGCGTGCCGCTGGCCACGCTGAACCGGCACGCGTTCGTGGCCGGCGCCACCGGAGCGGGCAAGTCCCAGACCGTCCGGCACCTGCTCAGCCAGCTGACCGAGGCCGGGATCAGCTGGCTGGCCATCGAGCCGGTGAAGTCGGAATACGCGGCGATGGCCGGGCCGGATCGCCGGGCCGCGGCCAGCTGACAGTGATCAACCCGGCCGACCCGGCGGCGGTGCCGATGTCGGTCAACCCGCTGGCGCCCGAGCCCGGCTACCCGGTGCAGGCGCACATGGACATGGTGCGGGCGCTGTTCCTGGCCGCGTTCGACGCCCGCGAGCCGTTCCCGCAGATCATGGCGCAGGCGCTGCAGCGGGCCTACGAGGACTGCGGCTGGGACGCGGTCACCGGGTCCGGCCTGCCCGGCGCGCCGGCCCCGCCGGCCGTCCCGACCCTGGCCCGGCTGCAGGCCGCCGCGCTGGAGGTCATCGAGGACGTCGGCTACGGCCGCGAGCTGCAGGCCGACGTGCGCGGGTTCGTCGAGGTCCGGCTGCGGTCGCTGCGCACCGGCTCGGCGGGCCGGTTCTTCGAGGGCGGTCATCCCGCTGACATCGGCGAGCTGCTGCGCCGCAACGTGGTGCTGGCCATCGAGGACGTGGCCAACGACGAGGACAAGGCGTTCCTGATCGGCACGCTGATCATCCGGATCGTCGAGCACCTGCGGCTGCGGGCCCGGGCCGAGCCGGCCGGCGGGCTGCGGCACGTCATCGTGCTTGAGGAGGCACACCGGCTGCTGCGGGCGGGCCGGGAGGGCGCCAGCGCGCACGCGGTCGAGCTGTTCGCCGAGCATGCTGGCCGAGATCCGCGCCTACGGCGAGGGCATCGTGATCGCCGAGCAGATCCCGGCCAAGCTGGTGCCGGACGTGGTCAAGAACACCGCGCTGAAGATCCTGCACCGGCTGCCCGCGCACGACGACCGCGCAGGTCGTCGGCGCGGCGATGAACCTGGACGCCGACCAGTCCCGGCAGGTGGTGTCGCTGCGGCCGGGCGTGGCCGCGGTGTTCGCCGACGGGATGGACCGGCCGGTGCGGATCCGGGTGCCGCTCGGCGGCGGACCGCGAGCGGGCCGCCGGCCCGGCGAGCTGGCCGCGCCGCCGATCGCCGGCCGCCGGTCCGCGGCCTGCGGCCCGGCGTGCACCGCCGGGCGCGCGCCTGCACGCTGCTCGAGCTGCGCGGCCGCCGACCTGCTGCTGGACGCTCCGCGACGACGCCTGGCTGCGGGTCTGGGCCGAGGCGATGGTGCTGGCGTTCCTCACCAACCGGCCGCTGCCCGCGGTGCCCGCCGCGCTGCGGCAGCGGTGGGCCGGAGCTGGACGCCCGGCTGCGGGACTGCCTGCTGGCCACCACGCTGGACCGGGCGCTGGCGGGCCGGGCGCCGGCGGTGCGCGGCTTCGCCGACCCGGGAGCTGGCCGCGGCCGTCGCGGCCGACGGCGCAGGCGGATGCTGGAGCGGCGGCACCGGCGCGGGCACGCTGCCCGGGCCCGACGTGGGTGATCCCGCAGCTGCAGTGGCTGCACGAGATCGAGCGGGTCTGCCCGCTCGGCGGCGCGCCGCCCGACCCGTTCGCGCCCGGCGCCGCCGCTGGACTATCGCGCTGCCCGGGCTGGCCGACCGGCCGGACGTCAAGATCGGCCAGCGGGTGAGCGGGCTGCGGCGGCACCCGCTGTCGATGGAGCTGGCCCGCAACCGGCTGCCCGCCTGGACCGTGCTGCTCGGCGAGGACGACCAGCGCGGCTTCATCGACGGACCTGGCCGCGGTCGTGATCGGCGCCAGCCACCGGGGGCAGCTGCGGCAGGCCGCGGGCGAGATGGGGGTCGCCGGGCTGGCTGGAGGCGGTGCTGTCCTGGCCGCGGCGGTTCATCGTCGGAGCGACGACGAGCCAGGCCGGTGGCCGCGCGGAGCGCGAGCCGGCCGGCGCTCCAGGGTGCACCGGATAGCATCGGCGCCCATGAGCAAGCTTCCGCTGCGGGCGCGCCTGGCCACCACCATCGGCGGCGCGGCGGGACGGGTCTCGCGGCTGACCGGCCGCGGCGACGGCTCGGTCATCGGCGGCGTGGTCGGCCTGCGGGTCGAGCCCGACCTGCTCAGGCTGCTGGCCGTCGGCCGGCAGATCGTGCTGGTCACCGGGACCAACGGCAAGACCACGACGACCCGGCTGATCGCCGCCGCGCTGCGGCGCGCTGGGCCAGGAGGTGGCCTCGAACGCGTTCGGCGCGAACATGGAGAGCCGGCCTGGCCTCGGCGCTCGGCCGGGCGCCGGACGCGCCCGTACGCGGTGCTCGAGGTCGACGAGCGGTACCTGCCGGCGATGATCGAGGCCACCAGGCCCCGGGTGGTGGCGCTGCTGAACCTGAGCCGCGACCAGATGGACCGGGCGGCGGAGATCTGGCTGATGGCCCGGCGCTGGCGGGAGGCGCTGGCGGCCGCGCCCGGCGTGCCGGGTCGTCGCCAACGCCGACGACCCGCTGGTCGCCTGGGCGGCGGGCGGGGCCCGCGAGGTGACCTGGGTCGCCGCCGGCCAGCGCTGGCACGAGGACTCCTGGTGCTGCCCGCAGTGCGGCTCGCACCTGCGCCGGGACGAGCTGGGCTGGCGGTGCGGCGAATGCGCGCTTCGCCCGGCCGCCGGCCCGCTGGGTGCTGGACGGCGAGCTCGGTGATCGACGCGGTCGGCCAGGTGCACGAGCTCGACGCTGGCGCTGCCCGGCCGGGCCAACCGGTCCAACGCGGTGATGGCGCTGGCCGTGGCCGGACTTCTTCGGCGTCGGCGCTCGACCAGGCGCTGCCGCCGGCTGCGCGCCGTCACGCTCGGTGGCCGGCCGGTACACGCAGGTGCAGCGCCGCGGCCGGGACCTGCGGCTGCTGCTGGCCAAGAACCCGGCCGGCTGGCTGGAGGCCTTCGACGTGCTCGACCACCGACGCCGCAGCCGGTGCTGCTGGCGGTCAACGCGCAGGTGCCCGACGGCAAGGACACGTCCTGGCTGTGGGACGTGGACTACCGGGTGCTGCGCGGGCGCCCGGTGCTGGTCAGCGGCGAGCGCCGGCTGGACCTGGCCGTCCGGCTGGAGGCCGACCAGGTGGCGTTCGAGCTGGCCGACGGCATCGACGACGCCGTCGACCGGGTGCCGGCCGGGCCCCTCGACGTGATCGCCAACTACACCGCGTTCCAGCAGATCCGGGCGGCGCTGGGGAGGGCCGAGTGAACCAGCCGGGCGGGCGGCGGCACGTCAACGGGTCGGCCCGCGAGGCCGCGACCTCGCTGCCCGCGTCCGGCCGCGGCGCCGTCGCGGTCCGGCCGCTCGGCCTGGTCTGGGTCTACCCGGACCTGCTCAGCACCTACGGCGACCGCGGCAACCTGCTGGTCCTGCAGCGCCGGGCCAGGCTGCGCGGCATCGAGGTGGAGTCGGTCGAGGTCAACTCCGACCAGCCGGTGCCCCGGCAGGGCGATATCTACCTGCTGGGCGGCGGCGAGGACCTGCCGCAGATCCTGGCCGCGCGGCGGCTGCGCGCCGACGGCGGGCTGGCCGCGGCGGCCGCCGCGGGCGCGGTGGTGTTCGCGGTCTGCGCCGGGCTACCAGCTCATCGGCAGCGAGTTCGGCGGCGTCGACGGCGAGCCGGTGGCAGGCCTGGGCATGCTCGACATCAGCAGCGGCCGCGGCGAGCGGCGCGGCGTGGGCGAGATCGTGGCCGACGTCGACCCGGAGCTCGGCGTGGCCCGGCTGACCGGCTTCGAGAACCACCAGGGCGTCACCACGATCGGGCCGCGGCGCGCGTCCGCTGGCCCGGGTCGCGGCTGGGCGTCGGCAACGGCGACGGCACCGAGGGCGCCTACGCCGGCAAGGTGCTCGGCACCTACCTGCACGGTCCCGGCCCTGGTCCGCAACCCGGGCCTGGCCGACCTGCTGCTGAGCTGGGCGGCCGGGGCGCTGCCGCCGCTCGCCGGACGCCGCCGAGGGCTGGGCGCGGCGGCTGCGCGACGAGCGGCTCGCGGCGGTGCGCGGCTGAGCACCTCCGGCCAGCGGGCAGGCACCGGCGGCCCGGACGCCCGGCCCCGGCGGGCTCAGTAGACCAGGGCCTGGGCGCCGTCGGCGAGGACCTCGGCCAGGAACGTGGCCGCCCCGGCGATCCGCACGCCCTCGAGGACGTCGTCCTCGCTGATCTCCCGGCGCGCCGCGCACTGGCGTGCACACGGTGACCGTGCCGGCGTCGAGGACGGTGGCCAGCAGTTCGGCCAGCGGCATACGCGTGCGGCAGCGCGATCTGCTCGGCGTCTGCCGGGCAGCGCGAACCAGGAGGCCTCGCCGGTCAGCCAGAGCGAAACCGGCACCCCGCTGGCGGCGGCTGCGGCCGCGACCGTGAGCGCCTGATTGCAGCGCTCCGGGTCGTCCTGGCCCGCGGTTACCTTCACCACCAGAGACCGGGCCATATGCGCCAGCCTATGCGCCGCCCGCGGCGTCCGGGGCCGCGGCCGATTTCCGCCCGGGCAGCATCGCTGGCCATAAGGCGCCGCCGGAAGCGCGTGCCGCCGGGAGCGCGTGCCGCCGGAGCGCGTGCCGCCGGGAAGCTGGGCGCCGGAGCTGGGCGCTGGGCACCGGAAGCTGGGGCGGCGCGGGCAGTATCGGAACTGCGGGGCCGGCTGCCTGCGCGGCACCCGGCTGGCGCCGGGCGCGGATCTAGACTCGCGGCATGCTCGGCGAGATCAGCGGCCGTGATCCTGACCGCGGCGTGCGCCGCGCGGCCCTGGTGCTGGCCGGCCTGGCTGTGGCGGCTCTGGCGCGCCGCCGCGCCGCGGGCAGCGGCACCGCCGGAGCGCTGACCAGGCCGCCGACCAGGGCACTCGCCGGCGCCGGATGGCTAGGGCTAGCGGATGGACACGACAAGGGTCGCGTCCGCCTGCATCCGCAGCCTGGCGCCGCTGCGGTTCCTGATCGGCCGCTGGGAGGGCGCCGGGGTGGTCGGGTACCCGACGATCGAGAGCGCGCAACTTCGGCCAGGAGATCTCGTTCAGCCACAACGGCAAGCCGTATCTGATCTACTCCAGCCGGACCTGGCTGCTGAGGCGAGACGGCACCATCGGCCGGCCGCTGGCCATGGAGACCGGGTTCTGGCGTCCGCAGCCGGACGGCGGCGCTCGAGGTGCTGCTGGCCCATCCGAGCGGGATCACCGAGATCTACCTGGGCAGGTCACGGGAACCAGGATCGAGATGGCCACCGACGCGGTGGTGCGGACGGCCACGGCCAAGGAGGTCACCGCGGGCCGGCGGCTGTACGGGCTGATCGGCGACGGACCTGGGCTGGGCCTACGACATGGCGGCCGTCGGCCAGCCACTGCAGCCGCATGTCTCGGCGCAGCTCAAGCGGGTTGGCGCGAACTGATCAGCCTCACATGCCGCGAAGCCCGGGATGGGCGCGGCAGGAAGCCCGGGATGGGCGCGGAAGAAGGCACGGACCGGGCGATGCGACGCCGTGCCGGAGAACCGCCAGGACAAGAACCAGCTACGCAAAAAGCCCCCGGGCGGCTCCCGCGCGGCCACTCTGCTGAGCGCCCGTACGGGGACCGGCTGGACAAGGCCGGTCAGCCCGGGGGTCCGGTGTCTGCCGTGTATTCGCCGGCCGCCGCCGGTGCGGCACCAGATCCCGGCCGCCTGCGGCGGGCCGGAGGTCCCGGCCGGTGACGAGCGCAGCACCGCGGCCGAGCGCGCTGCGCTCCACGGGACGGCGGCTAGCGGACAGCCACCTCGCGAGTCCGACATCTATGCATACTGTTGGACCACCTCCTTTCCCGCGATAGCCGAACGCTACGTCACGCCGCGCCGCGGAGGCAAGCGCGTTATCGGCGGGCGTGTGCCGGGCCGCGCTCATTACACTCGGGATCATGTCGCACGCGTGGGACGACACGCTGCGGGCCAAGCGGCTACCGGGTCACGCCGCAGCGCCAGCTCGTGCTCCAGGCGGTCACCCGGCTCGACCACGCCACCCCGGAGGAGATCTACGCCGAAGTCCGGCAGACCGCGCGCGGGGTCAACGTCTCCACCGTCTACCGGACCCTGGAGCTGCTCGAGCAGATCGGCCTGGTCACGCATACCCATCTCGGCCACGGCGCGCCCGCGCTATCACCTGGCCGCCGAGGCGCAGCACGTGCACCTGGTGTGCCGGCAGTGCGAGCGGGTCACCCAGCTGACCCGGCCGCGGTCGGGCCCTGGTCACGGCGCTGGACCTGGAGCAGGGGTTCGAGACCGACGTCGCGCACCTGACGGTGTTCGGCCGGTGCGCCGGCTGCCGGGCGGTATCCGCGCCGGGGCCGCCGCCATCCCGGCAGGCGCCGTCGGCGGATCGCCCGGCGACCGCATAGCCTGACGGCATGCAAAGCCCGCTTCTCGCCGAGCCAGGCGCGGTTGCCGCGGACGCCCCCGACACCGGCGTCGCCGCGCACTACGGCGACCCGTTCGCCGAGCAGCGCACGCTGACCCAGGCCGCGGCCGTCATCGACGGTCGCACCGCGGCGTGGTGCGGATCTCCGGCCCGGACCGGCTGTCCTGGCTGAACAGCCTGACCACCCAGCAGCTGGCAGGCCTGCCGCCGGGAGGCAGCGCGCAGGCGCTGATCCTGACCCCCAGCGGTCACATCGAGCACCACCTCACCCTGGCCGACGACGGCACCGCCACCTGGGCGCACGTCGAGCCGGGCACCGCCGGGCTGCTGCTGGAGTTCCTGACTCGATGCGCTTCATGCTCGCGGGTCGAGCCTGGCCGACGTCAGCGCGGAGTACGGCGTGCTCAGGCTGGCCGGCCGCGGCGGCGCCGTGCTGACCAGCCTGGGCGCGCCCGCCGCACCGGTGGCGCCGGCACCGGGACCGCCGGTATCGCCGCCGCCATTGCCGCCCCGCTCGGCACCGATCTGATCGTCGCGCGGGATCAGCTGGCCGCCGCGGCCGCGCAGCTGCGCGGCGCGCGGTGCCGCGCTGGCCGGCACGCTGGGCGCACGAGGCGCTGCGGATCGCCAGCCGGCCAGCCCCGGTTCGGGCTGGACACCGATCACCGCACGATCCCGCACGAGGTGGGCTGGATCGAGACCGCCGTGCACCTGAACAAGGGCTGCTACCGCGGCCAGGAGACGGTGGCGCGGGTGCACAACCTGGGCCATCCGCCGCGGCGGCTGGTGCTGCTGCACCTGGACGGCAGCGAGGACCGGCTGCCCGCACACGGTGACCCGGTCGCTGACGGCAGCCGCCAGGTCGGGTTCGTCGGCTCGGCCGCGCGGCATTACGAGCTCGGCCCGATCGCGCTCGCGCTGGTCAAGCGGACGGTGCCGACCGATGCGACGCTGATGGCGGCCGGCCTGCCGGCGGCGCAGGAGGTCATCGTGCCGCCCGACGCCGGCGCGAACGTGACCGTCGCGCTGCGGCGCCCGCGCCGGGATCTGGCCGCCCGGGGCCGCGAGTAACCTTTGCCGGCAGGACGAGGTCCCGTTCCCCGGAGGTCATCAGCAGTGCTGCGTCGCGCCCTGCTGGCCGTGTCGGCCAGCGACCGGATCCGTCAGCTCATCACCGCCGCGCCGGTCACGCGCGACATCGTGGCCAGGTTCGTCGCCGGCGACGACGCCGACGACGCGCTCGCCGTGACCGCCCGGCTGCTCGGTGACGGCCTGCTGGTCACCCTCGACTACCTGGGCGAGGACACCACCGACCCGCAGCAGGCGACGGCGGTCACCGACGAGTACATCCGGCTGCTCGGCAGGCTGGCCGACGGCGGGCTGGCGGCAGGCGGCCGGGCCGAGGTGTCGGTGAAGCCGACCGCCGTCGGCCTGGGCCTGCCCGAGCACGGCGAGAAGACCGCGGCGGAGAACATCGCCCGCATCTGCGCCGCGGCCCGCAACGCCGGCACCACCGTCACGCTGGACATGGAGGACCACACCCGGATCGACGCCGACGCTGCGGCTGGTGGCCGAGCTGCGGGCTGATTTCCCCGACCTCGGCGGCGTGATCCAGTCCTACCTGCGGCGCAGCCCCGCCGACTGCGCCGCGCTGGCCGCCGCCGGGTCGCGGGTCCGGCTGTGCAAGGGCGCCTACCGCGCGCCCGACGATGTTGCGTTCGCCGCCCGCGCCGAGGTGGACCGGTGCTACGCCCGCTGCCTGCGGATCCTGATGGACGGCGCGGGCTACCCGATGCTGGCCACCCACGACCCGCGGCTGATCGAGATCGCCGGGGCGCTGGCCCGCACCGCCGGGCGCGCGGACTCCAGCTTCGAGTACCAGATGCTCTACGGCATCCGGCCCGCCGAGCAGGGCGGCTGGCCGCGGCCGGCGCGCAGGTCCGGGTCTACGTGCCCTACGGCGAGGACTGGTACGGCTACCTGATCCGGCGGCTGGCCGAGCGGCCTGCCAACCTGGCGTTCTTCCTGCGCGCTCTGCGGTCGCGGACTTAGGTCGTGCTGTTCCAGAGCGGCGGCGCGCGACATTTGCGAAAGCCGCTGATCGAGGGCCCGCGGGGCCTGGGGCAGCGGCTCCGGGGGCTCCCCGAGGATCGTCCCCCGGGGAGACAGAGCCCCCGCGGGCCCTCGGCTCGCGGCTAGGCTCCTGGCCGTGATCGCGGTGCTGGGTGCGGGCAAGATGGGCGAGGCGCTGATGTCCGGGCATGCTGCGGGCGGGGTGTCGCGCCGGCGGAAGTCATCGCGGCCGCCCGCCGTGACGACGCGCGGCCAGCAGCTGCGGGACGCCTACGGCATCGAGGTGGCGGGCGCCGCCGCCGCGGCCGCGGCTGGCCGACACGCTGGTGCATCACGGTCAAGCCGCAGGACATGGGCGCGCTGCTGGACGAGATCGCGCCGGCCGTGCGCGCCGACCAGCTGGTGATCTCGGTCGCGGCCGGCATCACCACCGCCTTCATCGAGCGGCGGCTGACCGGCGAGGTCCCGGTGGTCCGGGTCATGTCGAACACGCCGGTGCTGGTGGACGAGGCGATGAGCGTGATCTCGCCCGGCACGCACGCCACCGAGAAGCACCTGCGCCGGGCCGAGGAACTGCTCGCGCCCGGTCGGCAAGGTGCTGCGGATCCCCGAGTCCCAGCAGGACGCCGCGACCGCGCTGTCGGGCAGCGGGCCGGCCTACGTGTACTTCCTGGTCGAGGCCATGGTCGACGCGGGGATCCTGCTGGGCATGCCGCGGCCACCGCGCTGGAGATGGTCAAGCAGGCGGTGTTCGGGGCCGCCACCATGCTGCGCGACTCCGGCGAGCATCCGGTGATCCTGCGCGAGGCGGTGACCTCGCCCGGCGGCACCACGATCAACGCGATCAGGGAGCTGGAGCGGCACGGAGTCCGGGCCGCGTTCCTGGCCGCCATCGAGGCCGCCAGGGACCGGGGCCGCGAGCTCGGCAGCGGCTAGCGCCGTCTCCCGCCAGGAACAATTCATGATCGCGGAGTGCCCGCTGCGGTTTCCGCGTAATGGGTCCCGATCATCGAACGACCCCCGGGATAGGCCTGCCGTATGGCCTTTCAAGCCGGGCGATGTGCCCGGCGATGAGCGCCGACAGCGGGGTTGCCCTTTTCCGTACAGGACTTACCCTGGAGGCAGGCGTGACTGGTGCGCTGATCTCGCTAGGCGTGCGCAGCTTGCGCCGGAAGAGGGCTACCGATGGCAGCAGACGCGACTCCGCTCAGTGACGTCAGGTTCCTGACCGTGGCCGAAGTGGCCACGATAATGCGTGTCTCGAAGATGACGGTTTACCGTCTTGTTCACTCAGGCGAGCTGGAGGCAATCCGGGTCGGCCGTTCCTTCCGGGTCCCCGAGCAGGCTGTCAACCAGTACTTGCGGGATGCCTTCGTCGGAACCGAGTAACGCGCCACTTCGCCCGCGGCGCGGTGGCCGCGGGCACCGTCCCTGGCTCGCGCCGCCCTGCGGGCGTCGCTTTTGCCGGCAGCGGCGCGGAAGCGGGCCGCAGCAGAGGTAGTCTTTGGCCCTGGCGTGTGCGAGGCCCCCCGGCGGGGCGTGCGCGTAGGCATGCCCGTCACCCCGTACGTCGATCGAGGATGGTCTCGTGGGCTCAGTCATCAAGAAGCGCCGCAAGCGCATGGCCAAGAAGAAGCACCGCAAGCTGTTGCGCAAGACCCGCGTGCAGCGCAGGAACAAGAAGTAGCGTGCGCCGGGCGGGCAGCGCCCGCCCAGCCCGCCGGACCGTGCCGGCGAGCAGATGAGGCGGCCGGGAGCCGGGGCAGCCGCCGGTCAGTGGCTGCGCCGGCTCGGCGGATATCACTGACCTCGCAAGCCGGCGGCTGGCCGGTGACCACCAGGCCGACGAGTCAGGCTTTGACCCGGAACTGAACTCCGCCGTCCTCATGCCGGCCGCGCTGGTGCTCTACCGGCACTGGTTCCGGGTACGGATGCGCGGCCTGGAGCACGTCCCGGCGGCCGGCCCGGCGCTCGTCGTGGCCAACCACTCGGGCGTCCTGCCGTTCGACGCCATCATGCTGCAGGCCGGGGTCTTCAGCGAGCATCCGGCGCACCGTAACCTGCGGCTGCTGGGCGCGGACCTGGTCTACGCGCTGCCGCTGCTGTCCCGGCTGGCCCGGGCGAGCGGGCATATCCGGGCCGATCCGGTCCAGGCGCACCGGCTGCTGGGCGACGGCGAGCTGGTCGGGGTGTTTCCCGAGGGCTTCAAGGGCATCGGGAAGCCGTTCAGTGAGCGGTACCGGCTGCAGCGCTTCGGCCGCGGCGGGTTCGCCGCCACGGCGCTGCGGGCCGGAGCGCCGATCATCCCGTGCGCGGTCGTGGGCGCCGAGGAGATCTACCCCATGATCGCCAATGCGCAGGCGGCGGCCCGGCTGCTCAGGCTGCCGTACTTCCCGATCACGCCGCTGTTCCCGTGGCTCGGCCCGCTCGGCGCGGTGCCGCTCCCCTCCAACTGGATGGTCGAGTTCTGCGCCCCCGTGCCCACCTGCGGGTACACCACGGCGCAGCGGTCCGACCCGGACGCGATCGCCGCCCTGGCCGATCAGGTGCGCGCGATCATCCAGCGCAAGCTGGACGAGCTGCTCCAGCTGCGCGGCCCTGCTTTCAGCTGACGGGGCTTTCAGCTGACGGGGCTATTCAGCTGACGGGGCTTTCAGCTGACGGGGGTATTCAGCTGACCGGGCTGGCCGCCCTGGCGCGCGGCGCGATGGCTGCTCCGGCGGCCACGCCACCCGCCACGGCCCCGGCCCCGGCGGCGACCGGAAGCGCGATCATGGTCGCCCGGCGGCCGGACCGGAAGTCGTGCACCGGCCAGCTCATGCTGCGTGCCACCGCGAGCAGCTCCTGGTCCGGGTTGACCACGTGCGGATGCCCGACCAGCCGCAGCATCGGCAGATCGTTAGCGGAGTCGCTGTAGGCACTGCACCGGGCCAGGTCCAGGTCTTCCCGTGCGGCCAGCGCGGACACGGCGGCGGCCTTGGCCGCGCCGTGCAGCAGGCCGCCGGCCAGCCGTCCGGTGTAGACGCCGCCTGCGGTCTCGGCGACCGTCCCGAGCGCCCCGGTCAGCCCGAGCCGCCGGGCGATGATGTTGGCCAGCTCCACCGGCGTGGCGGTCACCAGCCAGACCCGCTGGCCGGCCTCCAGATGCCGCCTGGTCAGCTCCCTGGCGCCGGCCCAGACCCGGTCGGCCATCGTGTCGTCATAGATCTCTTCGCCGAGCGCCACGATGTCGGCCACCTGGTGCCCAGCCACGAAGGCGAGGGCCGCCTGCCGGACCGAGTCAATATGGCCGGAGTTCTCCATGCCCCGCAGCCGGAACGTCAGCTGCCCCCATGACAGGCGGATCAGGTCCTGCGGCCCGAATACCTTGCGCGCGGCGAGCCCGCGGGCGAAATGGTAGATCGAGGCGCCGCGGATCAGCGTGTTGTCCACGTCAAAGAACGCCGCGGCGGCCGGATCGGGAATGCGGGGCGGCTGCTCGACCACGGCCGCGGCCGCCGCCGCGGCCGCCCCGGCTAGCTCGGCGGGACCGGGCTGATTCCGCCGCGAGAGCCGCTCCCGCCACGCCCGCCCGGCCGCGCCGCCGCCGTCGTCCGTGCGGGACCGCACTGCCTGCAGCCGCCTCATGACGTCGAGATTACCGGGGCCCGGGCCGTCTCGGCCGCCGCTGCGGCCGAGAGCCTGGCTCCCTTGCATGGGCACTCTGGTCGCATCATCGCCCTCGGTCGGGCACCATAGTCAGCGATGTCCATGCACCTGATCGCGGCATTCCTCGGCTGCGTGATCGCCGCCGTGGCTACCGGCATGCTCGCTGTCCGGTGCTGGCGCACGCCCGGCCTGGCCATCGCGGCCTGGGCGGCTGCCGGGGCCGGGCTGACGGTATCGCTTGCCGCCCAGACGCTCGGTGCGCACAACGGCTTCGGGCCGGGCACCTTCCGCGCGATGGAACTCGGGGCCGCAGTCGTCGCCCCGCTGGCGCTGTGCCTGGGGCTGGCCGAGGCGGCCGCCCGCACTCTCGCGGTGCGGTTCGCGGCCCGGCTGCTGCTGCCCGCCCTCGGCATCGTGACCCTCGTGGTGCTCGGGACCGACCCGCTCAGCGGCGTGGCGTTCAGCACCGCGTGGCCCGCGCCCGGGGTCTATTACCAGATCATCCCGAATACCCTGCTGGCCGACGCCCTGGCCCCGGTGACGCTGGCGGTCGCGCTGATCGCGCTGGCCAGCACGACGCTGCGGGCCCGGCGGGCCCGGGCCTGGCGGGCCGCCGCCGTGCCGGCCTGGACCGCGGGACTGGCGGCGCTGCTGCTCGCGCTGCCCGGCCTGTACGCGCTGCTGGCCGGCCACGGCAAGATCACCAGCTCGGCCGGGCCGGCTTTCGTGCTGTTCTGCGTGGCCGCGGCGGTGCTGACCGGGCTGGCAGGCCTCAAGCTCAGCCGCGTGCCGCTCGCCGAGCTGCACGGCCGGGCAGCGCCGCCCGGTGCCGAGCCCGGACCTGGTGAGTGGGAGGACACCGGCGCCTGGAGCGCCGACTACGGCCAGCCGGACGGTTACGACAGGGTCGGCGAGGACAGGGCCGGCTGACGGCGAGAACGGCTCTCCGGAGAACGACTACGCGGAGAACGGCTTCGCCCGCAGCGGCCGCCGCGAGAACGGCTATCGCCAGTACCCGCGCGGCGACCAGGCCGCGGCCGGCTACCCGCACGCCGGCACCGCCGGAGACGGGTACGACGAGGCCGGCTGGGACGAAGCCGGATACGACGACGAGTACGACGGGCCCGGATCGGAACTGCCTGGCTACAAGCAGCCCGGCCGCGCGCAGGCCGGCCATGGGCCCGTCGGCAACGGCCAGGTCGGCAGCGGGCAGGCGGGCTACCCGGCGGCAGGCGAGGACGCGGGCGATGCGAACAGCTACTACGCGGGCCTGTTCCGGCCCGGCCCGGCCCCGGCTGCCGGGGCGGCCAGCACGGCCGGGCCGAGCACGCAGGATGCCCGCACCCGGGAGCGGATGTTCGGCCAGATCACCATCTACACGCTGCTGGAGGACCGGGTCGGCGACTTCGACGAGCTGGCTGACCGCCTCGTCGAGCAGGTCAGGTCCGCCGAGCCGGACACGCTGGCCTACATCCTGCACGCCGTGCCGTCCGCGCCGATGCAGCGCATCCTGTACGAGGTCTACCGCGACCGGGCGGCGTACGAGCGGCACAAGGTGCAGCCCCACAACCTGCAGCTTCGAGCACGACCGCGCGCCGCTGGTGCTGGCCACCAACGTAATCGAGCTCGGGCTGCAGCAGGCGAAGGTGCTGCCGTTCCCCTCGGTCGCCGACCTGTTCGGCGAGCCTGCCTACGACACCTCGGGCTTCGAACGGCCGGACTTCCGCGGCAGCGCCCCGCCGCTGCCGGCCGTCCGCTCGGACGAGATGCCGGGGCCGCCGCGATGACCAGCCCGGGCGCACCCGGGCCCCGGGTCACGCTGCTGTCGCGGCCCGGCTGCCACCTGTGCGAGCAGGCACGGACCGTGATCGAGCGGGTGACCGCCGAGCTGGGCGTTCGGTGGGAAGAGCGCGATATCGACCAGTCGCCGGCCGACCTGGCGGCCTACTCGGAGATGATCCCGGTCACGTTCGTCGACGGGGTCCAGCACGATTTCTGGCGGGTCAGCGAAGACCGCCTGCGCGCCGCCCTGACCAGCCGCTGATCGGGCCGCAGGCGAGGACCCGCGGGGCCCGAGCAGCCGGTGCGGAAATGCGCAACGAGCCGCGGGCCGCTTGAGAGGATCCGGGGGGCATCCCCGGGCCAGCACAGCACTTTGTGCAAACGTTCACAAGAGCGTACCGTGAACCGGGTATGTGAGGGCGCGGTGCCGCCGGCCCGCGTGACTACCGCAGCGACCGATCCTCCAGGAGCCCCGGCGCATGTCCCGCCGTCCCAGGTCTGACCACGGCAGTCATGGCATCCCCGAAGCCACGATCGCGCGGCTGCCGGTCTATCTGCGGGTACTCTATGCCCTGGCTGACCGCGGCATCGCGACGGTGTCGAGTGAGGAGCTCGCCGCCGCGGCCGGGGTCAACTCGGCCAAGCTGCGCAAGGACCTGTCGCACCTCGGCTCCTACGGCACCCGCGGTGTCGGCTACGACGTGGACTACCTGGTGTATCAGGTGTCCAGGGAACTGGGTCTTACCCAGGACTGGCCGGTTGTCATCGTGGGCGCGGGCAACCTCGGCCGGGCACTGGCCAACTACGGTGGCTTCGCCTCGCGCGGCTTCCGCATCGCGGCGGTGCTCGACGTGGACGGGAGCGTGGTCGGCCAGCAGATCGCCCGGCACCGGGTGCGCAGCGCTGAGGAGATCGAGGCGGTAGTGGCCGAGCATGAGGTATCGATCGGCGTGATCGCCACGCCGGCGGCGGCGGCGCAGCTGGTGTGCGACCGGCTGGTGGCGGCGGGCGTGACGAGCATCCTGAACTTCGCGCCTGTCGTACTCAGCGTGCCGCCTGACGTGGATGTGCGTAAGGTCGATCTGTCGATTGAGTTGCAGATCCTCGCATTCCATGCGCAGCGCCGGGCAGTAGTGCGGGTAGCGGACGGCGGCGCCGGCCCCTGGCCGCAGCCGCCGGGGCGCGCCGGGCTCGGACCGCTGGGCCAGGCGGACCTGCTCACGGCACGCAGCGGAAACGGTGATATCGCGGTGGCGGCTGAGGCGGTGGCCAGATGAGCCTGCTAGTGGTCGGGCTGAGCCACGCGAGCGCGCCGATGGCCACGCTCGAGCGGGCCGCGCTCGGCGAGGACCAGCTGGTCAAGCTGCTCCGGGATCTGTATGAGGCGCAGGACGTGACCGGCGCGGCGGTGCTGTCCACCTGCAACCGGGTCGAGGTGTACGCCGACGTGGACACCTTCCACGGCGGCGTGGCGGCGATCTCCGAGCTGCTGGCCCGGCACGCCGGCATGCCGCTGCCCGGGCTGACCGGCCACCTGTATGTGCACTACTCCGACCGGGCGGTCCAGCACCTGCTTGCGGTGGCCTGCGGCCTGGAGTCGATGGTGGTTGGCGAGAGCCAGATCCTGGGCCAGGTCCGCCGGGCCTTCGGGCTGGCTCGCGAGCAGGGCACGCTGAGCCGGGCGCTGTCGGAGGCCGGCGCGCTGGCCCTGCGGGCGGCCAGGCGGGCGCATGCGCAGACGGCTATCGACCAGGCCGGCCCGAGCGTGGTGTCGGAGGGGCTGGCGGCCGCGCTGGTGCAGCTGCGGCGCCCGGCCCTGGCCGGCGCGGCGGTGCTCATCGTGGGCGCCGGCTCGATGAGCTCGCTGGCGGCGACGACTGCCGCCCGGCTCGGCGCCGCCCCGCTGGTGATCGTGAACCGGACCGTCAGGCGGGCCGAGCTGCTGGCCGAGTCGGTCGGCGGCGTCGTCGCCAGCCTGGCCGGGCTGGCGGACCAGATGGCCACCGCCGACCTGGTGATCAGCTGTACCGGCGCGGCCGGCCAGGTGATCAGTGCGGATGTCGCCGCCGCCGCGCTCGCGGCGCGCGCGCCGGCTGGCCGCCCGCTGGTGCTGCTTGACCTGGCGATGCCGCGGGACGTGGCACCGGAGGCGGCGCAGCTGCCCGGCGTGCGCGTCATCGGCCTGGCCGAGCTGGCCGCGGCCGGCCTGACCGGCGAGGCCGACGGGGCGGTCGCGCAGGTCCGCCAGATCGTGGCCGAGGAGTTCGCCACGTACACGCTGGCCGGGCGGGCCACCCTCGTCACGCCGACCGTGCTGGCGCTGCGGGCCAAGGCGTCCGGGGTGGTCGACGCCGAGATCGCCCGGCTCGGCCGCAAGCTGGCCGGCCTGGACGAGCGGTCCCGCCAGGATATCGCCCAGGCGATGCACAGGATCGCCGACAAGCTGCTGCACGCGCCCACCGTCCGGGTCAAGGAGCTGGCCGGGTCGCCAGGAGCCGACTCCTACGAGGCGGCGCTGCGGGTGCTGTTCGACCTGGATCCGGCCGCGGTGCGCGCCGTGGCCAGCCCGGACGCCGCGCTGGCCAGCTGGCCGCCGCCCGGCCCCGCCGCCCCGCGCCCGCAGCCCGGACAGCCGGAGCCGCAGGCCGAGCCGCCAGGCGGTGAGTCATGAGCGCCGCCCCGCTGCGGCTGGGAACCCGCAAGAGCCCCATGGCCATGGCCCAGTCCGGGCTGGTGGCCGAGCAGATCACCAGGCTGACCGGCCGGCCGGTGGAGCTGACCGGCATCAGCACGCTCGGGGACGTGAGCCAGGCGCAGCTGACCCAGATCGGCGGAACCGGCGTGTTCGTGAGCGCGCTGCGCCGCAGCCTGCTGGCCGGCGAGGTCGACATCGCGGTGCACTCGCTGAAGGACCTGCCCACCGGCAGCCAGCCCGGCATCGTGCTGGCCGCGGTCCCGGCCCGTGATGACCCCAGGGACGCGCTGGCCGCCGCGCGCGGCGCCAAGCTGGCCGACCTGCCCGCCGGGGCCCGCATCGGCACCGGATCGCCGCGCCGCGCGGCCCAGCTGCTGATGCTCCGGCCTGACCTGCGGCCGGTCCCCATCCGCGGCAGCGCGGGAACCCGGCTGGCCAAGATCGATTCCGGTGAGGTCGACGCGGTGGTGCTCGCCTGCTCGGGCCTGGCCAGGATCGGCCGGCTCGATGTGATCACGCAGGTCTTCGAGCCGGACGAGATGCTGCCCGCGCCGGGTCAGGGCGCGCTGGCGGTGGAGTGCCAGGACGGGCGGCCGGCCCTGGCCGGGCTGCTGGCCGGCGTCGAGGACCCGCCGAGCCGCGCGGCCATCACCGCGGAGCGTGCCCTGCTCGCTGCGCTTCAGGCTGGCTGCAGCGCTCCGGTCGGCGCTTATGCCGCCGGGACCGATGCGCTGCGCCTGCGCGCGGTCGTTGCGGCCGCGGACGGGGGAACGGCGCTGCGCGGGAGCGCACGCGGCCCGGCGGGCGAGGCTGAGCGCCTCGGCACCGCCGTGGCTGCTGACCTGCTCGCACGTGGCGCAGGACGGTATACGCACGTGTCCGGCGGACACATCACCAGCGGGAACGATAGCCAATGAACCCCACACTCGTGACCGAGCAGGCGCGCAGCACCAAGGCGGCCGACAGCAGCCCGCCCCGGCAGGCGGCCGCCGCCCGGGCGGCAGCGGGCAGCCGGGCAGCCGGAAAGCAGTCAGCGCCGACGGGCATGGTCGCCTTCGCAGGCGCCGGCCCCGGCGATGCGGGCCTGCTCACGGTCCGCGCCGCCCAGCTGCTCGAGCGCGCGGACCTCGTGGTCGGCGCGCCGGAGGTCACCAGCCGGATCGCCGCGGCGATCGGCGCGCAGGCGACCGTGACTGACTCAGCCGAGCTCACCGCAGAACCCCGGATGCTGGTGAAGGCGGCCAGGTCCGGCCAGCTCGCGGTGCGGGTGTTCGGCGGCGATCCGCTGCTGTTCTGCAACGCCGCCGCCGAGGCCACGGTGTGCGCGAAGGCCAAGGTCCCGTTCGAGATCGTGCCGGGGGTGCCGTCGGCCACGGCGGTCCCGGCCTACGCCGGCATACCGCTGACCTCGCAGGCCAGCGGGGACGTCAGGATCATCCACGCGGCCGAGGCCAGCAAGCTGACGGCCGGCCCGGGCACGCTGGCGATCCTCGGCGCCGAGGGCGGCCCGGTCGACCTGGGCAAGATGCTGGTGGCGGCGGGCTGGGCCGAGTCCACCCCGCTCGCGATCACCTGGAACGGCACCACCACCGATCAGCACACGGTGCTGTGCACCATCGGCTCGGTGGCGGCTGACCTCAAGGCCGCCGGGGTGTCCCTGCTCACCGCGGACGGCCCGGCCATCGCCGTGATCGGCGACGGCGTCACCGCGCAGCGCGCCTTGTCGTGGTATGAGACCAAGCCGCTGTTCGGCTGGCGGGTGCTGGTACCCCGCACGAAGGAGCAGTCCGCCGAGGTGTCTGACCGGCTGCGGGCGGCCGGGGCGGTGCCCGAGCAGGTGCCGACGATCGCGGTGGAGCCGCCGCGCACCCCGCAGCAGATGGAGCGGGCGGTCAGGGGGCTGGTCACCGGCCGGTACCAGTGGATCGCCTTTACCTCGGTCAACGCGGTGCGGGCGATCAGGGAGAAGTTCGAGGAGTACGGCCTGGACGCGCGGGCGTTCGCCGGGGTCAAGGTCGCGGCTGTGGGCGAGCAGACGGCGCTGGCGCTGCGCCAGTTCGGGATCATGCCGGACCTGGTGCCATCCGGCGAGCAGTCAGCCGAGGGGCTGGCCGACGACTGGCCCGCCTACGATGACGTGCTCGACCCGCTCAACCGGGTGCTGCTGCCGCGCGCCGACATCGCGACCGAGGCGCTGGTCGCCCGGCTCACCGAGCTGGGCTGGGAGGCCGAGGACGTCACCGCCTACCGGACCGTGCGGGCGGCGCCGCCGCCGGCGCCGATCCGCGAGGCGATCAAGGGCGGCGGCTTCGACGCGGTGCTGTTCACCTCCTCCTCGACGGTGCGCAACCTGATCGGCATCGCCGGCAAGCCGCACGCCGTGACGGTGATCGCCGCGATCGGCCCGCAGACGGCCAAGACCGCCGCCGAGTACGGGCTGCGGGTGGACGTGATCGCCGACCGGCCCTCGGCCGTCGCGCTGGTCGACGCGCTCGCCGAGCACGGTGCCGGGCTGCGCGACGCCGCGGTCGCGGCGGGCGATCCGGTACGCAGGCCGAGCGAGCGCCGCCGGGGCGCCCGGCGGCGGATCAGGTAACCGCGGGCCGGCCCGCACCGGGCAGCGCGGCCGCATCGAGCAAGGAGCGTGATGAGCGCCGGATTTCCGCTGGCCCGCCCGCGCAGGCTGCGCCGCACCCCCGCGATGCGGCGGCTGGTCGCCGCCACCAGCGTGCGCCCCGCCGATCTGGTGCTGCCGCTATTCGTCAAGGAGGGGATCAGCGAGCCGCAGCCCGTGGCCTCGATGCCCGGCGTCGTGCAGCACACGCCGGACAGCCTGCGCAAGGCCGCCGCCGAGGCGGTGGCCGCAGGCGTCGGCGGGCTGATGCTGTTCGGCGTCCCGGCCGCAAAGGACGGGCGCGGCTCGGCTGCCGATGACCCGGCCGGGATCGTCCAGCTCGCGCTGGCCGACCTGGCCGCCGAGGTAGGCGGCGACACGGTGCTGATGTCCGACCTGTGCCTGGACGAGTACACCGACCACGGGCACTGCGGGATGCTGGCGCCCGACGGCACGGTCGACAACGACGCGACGCTGGCGCGGTACGCGTCGGTAGCCCTGGCGCAGGCCGGCGCGGGCGCCCAGGTGGTGGCACCCAGCGGGATGATGGACGGTCAGGTCGCCGCGATCCGGTCCGCGCTGGACGCGGCCGGCTTCACCGGCACCGCGATCTGCGCGTACGCGGCCAAGTACTTCTCCGCCCTGTACGGCCCGTTCCGGGACGCCGCGGAATGCGCCCCGCGGTTCGGCGACCGCGCCTCCTACCAGCAAGACCCCGGCAGCCCGGTGGAGGCGCTGCGCGAGGTGCAGCTGGACGTCGACGAGGGCGCCGACATCATTATGGTCAAGCCGGCCCTGGCCTACCTGGACATCATCGCCAAGGTGGCCGCGTCGGTGCCGCTGCCGGTGGCCGCGTACCAGGTCAGCGGCGAGTACTCGATGGTGGAGGCGGCGGCGGCCAACGGGTGGCTGGACCGTGACCGGGTCGTTGCCGAGACGCTGACCGCGATCCGCCGCGCGGGTGCGGGCATCATCATCACCTACTGGGCCGTGCAGGCCGCGCGGATGCTGGCCTGAGCCCGCGCCGGGCGTGCCACAATCGTATGCAGTAAGCGGGAGAGGAGCCGATGGTCGAGACGGTGCTGCGGTCACGGCGGCGCCGGGCCACCGAGCAGCGGATGGCGAGCGCGGCCGCCCGCTACGCGGGCCTGGGCTGGCCGGTTTGCGCCGGCGCCTTCCCGCCGGGCCGGGCGCGGGACTCCGGCGGCCCGCAGCGCGCCTGCTCATGCGACCGGATCGGCTGTCCGGCCCCGGCCGCGCACCCGATTTCACCGGCCTGGCAGCTACGGGCCAGCGCGGACCCCGGCCTGGTCGGCAGCTGGTGGGTGGCGCAGCCGCAGGCGAATGTCATCCTGGCCACCGGCCGGACGTTCGACGTGCTCGACGTGCCGGCCAGGGCCGGGCTGGCCGCGATCACGCAGCTCCGGGACGCCGGGGTGACGCCCGGCCCGGTGGCGATCAGCGCCGGTGACCGGGCGCTGTTTTTTGTCGCGACCCGGGGCGCTCCGGACGCCGAGGACGAATGGTGGTCCTGTCACCTGGACTGCGAGCCCGAGATGGTCGGCGAGGTGACCGGCCTGCGCTGGCACTGCCGCAACAGCTTCGTGCTGGCCCCGCCGTCCCGGCTGGCCGACGGGCAGCGGGCCCGCTGGCTGCGTCCGCCGGGGGATGCGCCGCAGCGGCCGCCGGACGGCCTGCGCCTGCTCGAGTTCCTGGCCGACGCGTGCGGGGAGGCGCGGCGGTGACCGAGCGCCCGGAATCTGCCGGGCTGTTCTCGCGGGCGGAGAAGGTCCTGCCCGGCGGGGTGAACTCGCCGGTGCGAGCGTTCGGCTCGGTGGGCGGCACCCCGGTGTTCATGACCTCGGGGCGCGGTGCCTGGCTGACCGACGCCGACGGCAACCGCTACGTGGACCTGGTGTGCTCGTGGGGCCCGCTGATCCTCGGCCATGCGCACCCGGACGTGGTCAGCGCGGTGACGCACGCGGCTGCCCGCGGCACCTCGTTCGGCACCGCCACGGCCGGCGAGGTCGACCTGGCGCAGGAGCTGATCGCCCGCGCGCCGGTGGAGAAGGTGCGGCTGGTGAATTCCGGCACCGAGGCCACCATGACGGCGCTGCGGCTGGCCCGCGGCTTCACCGGCCGGCGGCTGGCGGTCAAGTTCGCCGGCTGCTACCACGGCCACGTCGACGGCCTGCTCGCCGCGGCCGGGTCCGGGGTCGCGACCTTCGGCCTGCCCGACTCGCCCGGCGTCACCGGCGCGGCGGCCGGGGAGACGATCGTGCTGCCCTACAACGACCCGGATGCGGTGCGCGAGGCGTTCGCCGCGGGCGGCGGCGAGATCGCCTGCGTGATCACCGAGGCATGCCCGGCGAACATGGGCGTGGTGCCGCCTGCGGCAGGCTTTAACGAGCTGCTGGCCGCGCTGTGCCATGAGTACGGCGCGCTGCTGATCATGGATGAGGTGCTGACCGGCTTCCGGGTGACCCGCTCGGGCTGGTACGGGCGGGAGCGGGTGGCCGGCGACCTGATGACGTTCGGCAAGGTGATGGGCGGCGGGCTGCCCGCTGCGGCGTTCGGCGGCCGGGCCGAGATCATGGACCGGCTGGCGCCGTCCGGCCCGGTGTACCAGGCGGGCACGCTGTCGGGCAACCCGCTGGCCGCCGCGGCCGGGCTGGCCACCCTGCGGGCCTGCACCCCCGAGGTGTACGCCCGGGTGGATCAGGTTGCGGCGACCGTGGCCGCCCTCGCCGCGCAGGCGCTGACCCGGGCCGGGGTACCGTTCCGGCTGCAGCAGGCTGGCAACCTGTTCTCGGTATTTCTCGGACCGGCCGGCCCGGTGCGCGACTTCGCGCAGGCCCGCGCCCAGTCGGCTCCGGCCTACGCGGCGTTCTTCCACGCCATGCTGGACGGCGGCGTCTACCTGCCGCCGTCCGGTTTCGAGGCCTGGTTCTGCTCCGCCGCGCACGACGACGCGGCGGTCAGCGCGATCGCCGCAGCGCTCCCCGCGGCGGCGTCCGCCGCGGCCGCCGCCCTGGGCTGACGCCCGGACCGCCGGGGCGAGGCTGGCGGATCCGCGAGGTCGCCGCCGGCCGGCGGCGGTACGGCGGCGGTACATCGAGATCGCCCGATCGCGGCCGGTAGGCTGAGCCGACTATGACCAGGCAGCAGGCGGCCGCGCGGACCACCATCGTTCATCTCGTGCGCCACGGCGAGGTGGCCAATCCGCGCGGGGTCATCTACGGGCGGATCCCGGGGTATCAGCTGTCCGAGGACGGCCGGATGATGGCCAAGGCGGCGGCCGATTTCCTGGCCGGCCGGGACATCACCGTGCTGCGCTCATCACCGCTGGACCGGGCGGTGCAGACCGCCGAGCCGATCGCCGCCCAGCTCGGCCTGCCGATCGAGATCGACGACCGGCTGATCGAGCCGTGGAACCACTTCGAGGGGATGACCTTCGGCGTGGGCGACGGCTCGCTGCGCCGGCCGAAGCACTGGTACTACCTGCGCAATCCGCTGCGGCCGTCATGGGGCGAGCCGTATCGGCAGGTGGCCAGGCGGGTGCTGGCGGCGGTCCGGGCGGCGGCGCAGGCGGCGGCCGGGCACGAGGCGGTGTGCGTCAGCCATCAGCTGCCGATCTGGGTGGCGCGGCGGTCCGCCGAGGGCCGCAGGCTGTGGCACGACCCGCGGCGGCGGCAGTGCGCGCTCGGCAGTGTCACCAGCCTCACCTGCGCCGGCGGGGAGATAACGGCCGTCCGCTACGCCGAGCCGTCCGGCTCCGACGCCGGCCAGGTAGCCGGGGCGTGACCGGGCGCCCGCCGCCCGGCGGCCCGTGGCCGGGCAGACCGTGGCCAGGCAGACAATGGCCAGACGGCGCGCGGCCAGACGGCGCGCGGGCCGCCCCGCCGCCGGCCGCCCGACCGGAGTCCGGCACAATGGACCGAGGTACTACTGGCTGTAGGAGATCGCTTCCCGTGTTTTGCCCGCTGCGCCCGGCCCGTGCGGCGGCCCGCGCGCAGGCAGGCCGCCGCACGGCGGTGGCTGCGCTGCTGGCGGCGGCCGGGCTGGCCGCGGCCGGGTGCGCGGGCGGCGCGATCGGCGCGTCCACCATCGCGAGCAACGGCAAGAGCTTCGTGTCCGGTTCCGGCACGACTTTCTTCCGGCCCGGCTCGCGGCCGCAGGCCCCGGCGGTGACCGGCAGCACCGTGACCGGCCAGAAGCTGACGCTCAGGTCGTACCGCGGCAACGTGCTGGTGCTGAACTTCTGGGGCTCGTGGTGCACGCCGTGCCGCGAGGAGGCGCCAGCGCTCGCGGCCCTGGCCCGGCTCCTCCAGCCCGGCCGGGTACGGTTCGTCGGCGTGGACATCAGCGACAACACCGACAGCGCGAAGGCATTCATGCGCACGTTCGGCATCACCTACCCGAGCCTCAGCGACCCGGGCGATACGGTCGCGCTGGACTTCTACAAGACCCTGCCGCCCAATGCCATCCCGAGCACGCTGATCATCGACCGCACCGGGCGGGTAGCCGCCCGGGTGGTGGGCGGGGTGTCCTACCAGGGCCTCAGGGCGCTCATCGCCCAGGTCACTACCGGACCTTCATGACCAGGCAAGATGGCCCGGCGGTGACTCCGTGACCGGGCTGCGCGTCCCGTCCGGGGCGGCTGCGGCCGGCATCCCGGCACCGGGCCGGCCCCCGGGCCGGACGAGCCAGCGGGCGGCCGGCTGGCTGCGCTGGTCGTGGCGCCAGCTGACGTCCATGCGCACCGCGCTGGTGCTGCTGTTCCTGCTGGCGGTAGCGAGCGTGCCGGGCTCGGTGCTGCCGCAGGAGGGCATCGACCCGGCCGCCGTCACGCAGTACTACGCGGCCCACCCGGCCCTGGCGCCGATCTTGTCCCGGCTCTCGCTGTTCGACGTGTTCGCCGCCCCCTGGTTCGCAGCGATCTACCTGCTGCTGTTCGCCTCGCTCGCCGGCTGCGTGCTGCCGCGTACGTTCCGGCTGCTGCGCGGGGTCCGTCAGCCGCCGCCGCGGGCGCCGCGCAGCCTGTCCCGGCTGCCGTGCGCGGCGAGTTACCGCACCGAGCTGGGCCCGGAGGAAGCGGCGGCCAGCGCCGCCGGGCTGCTGGCCGCCCGCCGGTTCCGGCTGCGGACCGGAGACGGCTGGGTCGCGGCCGAGAAGGGCTACCTGCGCGAGGTCGGCAACCTGCTGTTCCACGTTGCGCTGCTGGCCCTGCTCGGCTCGGTCGCCCTCGGCGGGATCTTCGGCTATAAGGCCAACAAGCTGCTGGTGTCGGGCCAGGCGTTCGGCAACACGCCGACCGGGCTCGACGTGCTGCGGCCCGGCCGCCTGGTCTCGGCCGCCGACCTGGCCCCGTTCTCCATTGGCCTGCGGCGGTTCACCGCCAGCTACGTCACCTCGGGAGCCGAGTTCGGCCAGCCGGTCAGCTACGATGCCGCACTGCGCTACCGCGCCGCCCCGTCCGCGCCCTGGCGCAGCTACCAGCTGCAGGTCAACCACCCGCTGGTGGTCGACGGCGTGCGCGTATACATCATCGGGCACGGGTACGCGCCGGTGTTCAAGGTCACCGACGGGGCCGGGCAGGTGGTGTTCGACGGAGCGGTCCCTTTCATCCCGGTCAACCAGAACGACCTGACGTCCGAGGGCGTCGTCAAGGTGCCCGACGCCAGCCCGGACCAGCTGGGCTTCGCCGGAGTGTTCCTGCCGACCGCGGTCGATGCGGGCGGCCGGCTGGCATCGGTGTTCCCGGCAGCGCTGCGCCCGCGGGTCAGCCTGGTCAGCTATGCGGGCAACCTGGGCATGAACAGCGGCCCGTCGCAGTCGGTGTACCAGCTGGACACCGGGCAGATGCGCCGGCTCCCGCTCGCGCCGCGGCCGCTCGCCCCTGGCCAGTCGATACGGCTGCCCGGCCGCGCGGGCACGCTGACCTTCACCGGCTACAAGCCGTGGATCAGCCTGGCCATCACCTACGACCCGGGCCAGATCCCGGCCCTGATCTCGGCCCTCGTCGCGCTGGCGGGGCTGCTGCTGTCCTTCCTGGTCCGGCGGCGCCGGATCTTCGTGCGGGCCTACCGGGGGGCGGACGGCGCGACGGTTGTCGACCTCGGCGGGCTGGCCCGCTCGGACGCGGCCGGCGGCCTGGAGCAGGAATTCACCGAGTTCGCCGGGCAGGTCGGCGCGGCGGTGGACGGCACCGTGCGGAGCGCGGACGCCGGCGACCAGGCTGCCAGCGAGCCGGACGCAGTCAGCGCGAACGCGACCATCAACTCACGGCCCGAGGCCGGGCCGCCGCCGGACGAAGGACAGTGAGGCTGCAATGCATGTGAATATCGGCCTGGCCGACCTCAGCAACGCCACGCTGCTGGGCGCGGTCATCCTGTACGCAATCTCCATGCTGGCCTACGCGTGTGACTTCGCCTTCGCCTCCCGCCGGCTGCTGGCCCCGGAGCGGCCGAGCCGGAGGGAGGCCGCCGCGACGGTGCCCGCCGGCGCGGGCAGCGCCCGGGCCGGCGGTGGCATCGGGCTGATGACCGGCGGCGGCGCAGACGCCGGCGACGGCGAAGCTGACGGTCTGGGCGCCCCCGGCCCGGCCGGGCCGGCGGCGGCCGCGGCCCGGCCCGGCCCGGGCCCTGGCGCCCAGAGCCGCTGGCCGGCCAGCCGGTGGCAGCAGGTCGCGTTCGGGCTGACCTGTGCCGGCCTGGGCCTGCACATCGTGTCCGTGGCCGCGCGGGGGGTGTCCGAGCACCGGGTGCCGTGGGGCAACATGTACGAGTTCATCGCCGCCTTCACGGCCATGGCGGTGCTCGTGCTGGTGGCGGCGGCGATCCGGTTCCGTGCCTACTATCTCGGGCTGTTCGTGCTGGTGCCAGTGGTGTTCGCGCTGGCCCTGGACGTGACCGTGGTTTACACCCCGGCCGGGTCGCTGGTGCCCGCGCTGCAGTCGTACTGGATCGCCATCCACGTCACGGCCATGATTGTCGCCATCGGGCTGTACATCGTCGGTGCCGTGGCCACGTTGCTCTACCTGGTCGTCGACCGGCATCAGCACCGGGTCGCGGCCGGCCTGCCGGCCCGCGGCGGCGGGATCCTCGCGCACCTGCCGCGCGCGGTGGTCCTGGACCGGCTGTCTTACCGCAGCGTGCTGTTCGCCTTCCCGGTGTGGACGTTCGGCGTCATCGCCGGGGCCATCTGGGCCGACCAGGCGTGGGGCCGGTACTGGGGCTGGGATCCCAAGGAGACCTGGTCGTTCATCACCTGGGTGGTTTACGCCGGCTTCCTGCACGCCCGGGCCACCGGGGGATGGCGGGGCCGCCGCGCGGCGTACATACAGCTGGCCGGGTTCGGCTGCCTGCTATTCAACGTCATCGGCATCAACTTGTGGGTCACCGGGCTGCACTCCTACGCCGGCCTGGGCTGAGCGCCCGCGCCGCCCGTACTGCCCATGATCGCGCCAGTGCGCCTTTCCGTAGCGCGTACTCCGGGATCAGCAAGCCGGCCTGGCCGGGACGGCGCGCGCTATGCGCTGCCGCCGCCGGTGCCGTGGATCCGCCGGCGCAGCTCGAGCAGGAACTGCGGGTCGTCATCGGGCCCGATGGGGTCCAGCGTGTACTCCGGCATCAGGTCTGCGATCGCAGCGCCCTCGGCCAGGCCCTGGCCGGGTTCTGCGGAGCGCCAGGCCGGGTGGCGGTGCAGCGCCTCGCGCTGGCTGAGCCGCCTGGGGCCGCCCGGCGGCGCCGCTCCGCCGCGGCGCCCGCGATCCGCAGCCAGCCAGGCCAGTGCGCCGAACGGCCACAGCACCGCGATGAGCACCAGCCAGGTTTCCTTGGTCGGCCTGCCGAAGGCGTACCACGGCCTGCGCGCGACGTCGATCATGCAGGGAATGACGACGCCGACCGTGATGAGGGCGAAAATCACGGTCGGCAGCAGCATGGCGGCAGCCTAGCGGGCACCCCGGCTCGGTGCGCGGATTACGGCGTTATTTCGGAATCGAGCGTTATGACCGGAATCGATTACGTTAGGTTTCATCGCAGAGCTCATAGTGACCGGAGGTGACGCCGTCTCCGATACGGCATAGCCTGGCGACGACCTCCATCCGGCGGGAGCGCGGCATGTGGCAGCGGTTTGTGGACTGGGCCGGGCGCTTGCGGCGCCGCGGTCCGGCCGCGGGCCGGCGGCACCGGGCCCGCTCGAGAGCCAGGGGCCGCCCGGCCGGCCCGGTACCTGCTGCCAGCGGGCCTGCCGCCACCGGTCCCTCGGCTGCCGGGCTTTCCCCTGGTCCTTCCGCTGGTCCTTCCGCCGCCAGGGCGCCCGGCGGCCGCCGCCCGGTGCGCCGGCCGCCCGCCAGCCGGCCGGCTGGCGGGCCGGCGGACGGCCGCCCGCCGGAGGAGCGCCCGGCCGCCCAGCCAGCGAGTCCGCCGGGAGCGCACCGGCGGACTGTGCCGGGGCGGTTCGCGCCGTCCGGCCGGCCCGACGGGCGCAGGTACGACGGGCGCAGGAACGCCAGCTCACCCCCGGCGCCGTCCAGCAGCGACCCGGCGGGGCGGCCGCCTGCGGCCACCGCCCCCTCCGGCGCCGCCGCGTCAGCTGAGGCCGGCGCGGCCCGGGCGGCGGTGCGGACGAAGGTCGGCGAGCAGGCGGGGACGGCGCAGGCACCCCCGGCGCGCCCCGCAGCCCGGCCGCGGACATCAAGCCTGCCCTGGTACGAGATCGCGCAGGGCAACCGCACGGCCGCCGGGCACCGGCATTGCGGGCCCCTGGAGCAGGTCGTTATCCGGGAGTGGGCGCCGGATACCGTGCCGCCGCCCGAGATCGTGCAGGCCGTCGACCGGCTCGCTGAGTTGCCGCAGCTGATCAAGGAGAAGCTGGCGGCCGGCCTGGAGAGCATCCACCTGGGGCCGGGCGGCGTGCCCGACCTGGATGACATGGGCAAGCTCAGCGGTGTTCCGCTGCCGTCGGGCCGGGCTACCTGGGACGCCTGCGCCGGCGCGTATGGCGAGCGGAAGATCATCGTGGGGTCGCGGCCGTCGCCCACCCCGGACGTGATGTGCCATGAGATCGGACACGCGCTCGACGACCTGGACGGCGGGGGTGAGGGCTGGCAGTCAGATTCGGCGGAATTTGCCGAGCTGCACCGCCAGTGCCAGCCCGCGCTGATCAGCCCGTTCCACCGGCAGCCGGGAGTGCTGGGCCGCCGGGAGTTCTTCGCTGACGCGTTCGCGGCGATAGCCTCCAGCCAGCGTCCGGCGCTGGTGGACATGCTCGGCGGCGATACCCGGGCCGCGCTCAACGTCATGCTGTACTTCAACATGCGCTACGGCATCTGATGAGGACACTGTCATGAACGTGATACGGCTGCCGAACGGGAATCTGCTGGTGCCCGAGTCGGCAATCAGCAGCGACGGCCGCGTCATGAGCGACGCTTACGTCGAGATCGAGCCGTCGGATGCGGAGTACGAGCGGCTGGCTGCCGGCGCCCTGAGCCAGCAGGAGATGGCGGAGCGGCGGCAGCGGTGGCGCGAGGGCGATGAGACGCTGCGGCGGCAGTTCCTGGACTTCCTAGCCCGGCACGGCCATCCCGGGCACGGTCACCCCGGCCAAGAGGCGGCCGGATCGGACGGGCACGAGGACGCCGGCGGTCACGACCGCGAGGACGCCGATGACCGCCCCGCGCCGGGCTAGCGCATCAGGCCTGGCCGGCCGCGGGCGGACACAGGACGGGCGGGAGAGGTAATGTCAGCGGCCGGCCCGGGCTCATACGTGCGCGTCGGCGACCGGGCTGCCGTCCCCCCCGAGTAGCGCGCGTACTTCGGACTCGCGGAACCGCCGGTGGCCGCCGGGAGTTCTGATGCTGCTGATGCGGCCGGACGCCGCCCATCGCGTCACTGTCTTCGGGTCTACCCGGAAAAGTGCCGCGACCTCTCCCGGAGTGAGCAGCCGCTCACTGTTGCGGTCCATCGGTACCCCTTCGTGTCCTTGTGCGGGCGTGTCCTAAGTGTCGCGACAAACGTAGTTTTTATCCTTAGATTCCTTAAAATCGGTTCTGGGATTTATGAAGTGGCTGTGATGCCAGCTGCGTTCCGCTGTGCTGGCGGCGCCTTCGCCCGCGCGGACGGCGAGCCGCAGGTCGGGCCACGCTGACCCGCTAAGCTGAAACAGCCATGCGCGCCACGATTGCCTACACCGGGATGCGGCTACTGCTGTTCATCGTCGCGCTGATCGTGCTGTACCTGCTGGGCGCCCGCGCGTTCTGGCTGGTCGGGCTGGCCCTGCTGATCAGCGGGGTCATGAGCTTGCTGCTGCTGTCCCGGCAGCGAGACGCCATGTCGGGAGCCCTGGCCAGCTCGGTGCGCAGCTTCCGGACCCGGCTCGACGAGGGCAGCCGGTCCGAGGACGAGGACTAGCCGAGCTAGCCGCCGGGAAGCTCAGTCCTGCTCCGCCAGCCAGCCGCCAGCCGTCAGCATGGCCAGTACCGCCTCGCTGGCCTCGCGGCGCGTCATCGTGGACGTGTCGATGACCAGGTCGGCGTCGTCCGGCTCCTCATACGGATCGGAGATCCCGGTGAACTGGCCGATCAGGCCGGCCCGGGCTTTGGCGTACAGCCCCTTGCGGTCCCGCGCCTCGCACACCTCGACCGGCGTGGCCACGTAGATGAGCAGGAAATCGCCGGCCTCCGAGACCATCTCCCTGGCCCGGGCCCTGGCCGCTGCATACGGGGCGATCGGGGCGCAGATCGCGATGCCGCCGTGCCGGGCCACCTCCGCGGCCACGAAGCCGATCCTGGCGATGTTCAGGTCACGGTCCGCGCGCGAGAACGTCAGCCCGGCCGACAGCAGCTGGCGGACTAGGTCCCCGTCCAGCAGCGAGACCCGCCGGTCGCCTCGCTCGGCGAGCGCATCGCGCAGGTCCTTGGCGAGGGTGGACTTGCCCGACCCCGACAGCCCGGTCAGGAACAGCGCCAGCCCGCGGTGCGAGCGCGACGGCCGGGCCCGGCGCAGCTCGCGCGCCACCGCGGGCGGAGTGAGCCAGGGCGGTATGTCGGCCCCGGCGTCGAGCAGGTCACCGAGCTGGCCGGCGGACAGATCCTCCCGCTCGGTGCCCGCCTCGATCAGGGACAGCGGCCGCCACACGTCGGCCCGCGGGTCGTAGGCCCAGTCGCCGGATGGCACCAGCGGGATTGGCGCGGCGGCCGTGGCCCTGGTCACCCCGGCGTCCTCCCCGCGCGTAGGCGAGCTGTCGGCCATCAGGTGCGTGGCGCCGTAGGCGGCGGCCACGATCGCGGCGGCGGCCAGCTCCCTGGCCTGGTCCAGGCCGGAGTTGCGCCTGGCCAGCGGCACCGGCACCACCATGGTTCCCGCGGGCAGGCTCGCGGCCGCCGCCAGCACGCCCCGGACCAGGGCCTCCGGCCGGGCCACGACCTCAGCGGGGCCGGCCACCAGCGGAAGCAGCAGCAGCCGGGCCTTCAGCTGGCCGGCCGCGTGCCGCAGCTGGCCGATGAGCCTGGAGTTCACCGGCCCGCGGGTGGCGAAAGCCAGTACCGGACGGTCGTCGAGCTGCGCCCTGGTCTCCGCGGGGGTGAGCATGAGCCGCCGGAACGAGCCGTACTCGGGCCTGCGCAGGCCGGAGACCGGCCCGGCCAGCCGCACGAGGGCGGCGCCGGAGGCGGCTCCGTCTGGCCCGCCCTGGCCGCGGGCGGCGTGATCGGGGCCGCCCTGGCCGCGGGCGCTGTCCGGCGGCGCGGGTGTGCGCTCGGTGATCTCCAGGACCGCCAGCGGCACGCCCTCGGGATCGGCCAGCAGCAGCCCGCTCGCGTCGGCGGCAACGGCGTCGGCAGGCAGGTCGAGGGTGACCGGCACCGGCCACCGGGTACCGTCGGCCAGCACACCGCGCTGCGCGGCCGAGGCCGCGTCGGCAGCCGTCATGAACCCCGTCAGCGGCGCGAACGCCCCGGACAGCAGCAGCTCGAGATCCCCGAGCTGGCTGTCGCCCAGCACGACAGCAGCCAGCCCGGCGACATCCGCCGAGATCCCGGCGTCCGCTCCAGCAGTCACTTATCCCACCGCGCCTTCCGCCCGCGCCCGCTCCGCGACGCGCCAATATGCCCGGCAGCGACGGGCCGCCGGAGCATGCCCGAGGCTACACGGGGCGCCTGCCGTAGGTCATCGAAGCCAGCGCTTAGCTGTCCGCGCTGGCCGGTAAACTAGAACACACTCGCGTTCCGCCGCCCGGCCGCCGCCTTGTGACGGCACCGCTGCCTTGTGACGGCACCGTACCGGTGATGGCTTGCCCGGCGAGGGCACGGTCCCCCGCAGGCGGCCGGATGGCCCGGCGCGAGAGTTTTGTGCTGCCCGCATCAGCGTTGCCGACACTGTTTGGATGTCATGAGCCTCTCCGGTCTCCTTCCCGTCGTCGCCGAAGACCCCCAGCTCAGCCTGGCCGTCGAGCAGGCGGCCCAGCCCGCGTCCGGCGGCGGCGACCTGATCGCCCCGCCGGCCCTGCGGCCGGTCATCGCGGCCGCGCTCGCCGGGGCTGGCCCGGACGGCGCCGGGGCCGGAGGCCGCCTGGTGCTGGCGGTCACCGCCACCGCCCGCGAGGCCGAGGAGCTGGCCGGCGCGGTCGGCTCCCTGATCGGTGCGCCGGCAGCCGCCTACTTCCCGGCCTGGGAGACGCTTCCGCACGAGCGGCTGTCGCCGCGCTCGGACACCTCGGGGCGGCGGCTCGCGGTGCTGCGCAGGCTGGCGCACCCCGATCCGGCCGACCCCAGGTCCGGGCCGCTGCGGGTGGTGGCCGCGCCGGTACGCGGGCTGCTGCAGCCCCTGGTGGGCGGCCTGGGCGAGCTCGAGCCTGTCGCACTCGCCGCCGGGCAGAGCGCTGACCTGGAAGAAGTGCTGATCCGGCTGGTGGACATCGGCTACGCGCGGGTCGAGCTGATCGGTCAACGCGGCGAGGTCGCCGTCCGCGGCGGCATACTCGACGTCTTCCCGCCGACCGAGGAGCACCCGGTCCGGATCGAGTTCTGGGGCGACACCGTCGAGGAGATCAGGTCCTTCCGGGTCGCCGACCAGCGCAGCCTGGAGCCCGCCGAGGGCCTGTGGGCGCCGCCCTGCCGGGAACTGCTGCTGACGCTGCAGGTACGCGAGCGAGCCAAGGAGCTGGCCGCCGGCCATCCGGGCCTGGCCGACATTCTGACCAAGCTCGCCGACGGGATCACCGTCGAGGGCATGGAGGCGTTCGCCCCGGTGCTCGCCGAGCGGATGGAGCTGCTGCTGGACTACCTGCCCGCCGGGTCGGTCGTACTCGCCTGCGACCCGGAGCGGATCAGGACCAGGGCCGGTGACCTGGTCGCCACCAGTCAGGAATTCCTCGAGGCTTCGTGGGTGAACGCGGCGGCCGGCGGCCAGGTCCCGGTGGACCTCGGCGGTGCCGCTTTCCGGCCGATCACCGATATCCGCTCCGCCGCCGGCGCGCTGTCGGTCGGCTGGTGGACGATCACCCCGTTCGCGGCCGGCGAGGACGACGGCGAAGGCAGCGAGGGCGCAGGCCGGTACGACAGTCCCGCAGGCGGCCAGGACCGTGCCGCCGACGACAGGCCCCCCGACGGCAATACCGCCGACGACAGGACCGCCTGGGATAGCGGCGGGCGGCCCGCGTTCCGGCTGGACGCGGCGCCGGCCGAGGCCTACCGCGGTGACACCGTCAAGGTGCTGGCCGACGTGCGCGGCTGGCTCGGAGAGCAATGGCGCGTCGTCCTGGTCACCGAGGGCCACGGGCCCGCGCAGCGGCTCGCCGAGCTGCTGCGCGGCGAGAATCTCGGCGCCCGGGCGGGGGACCTGGCGCAGCCGCCGCAGGCCGGCGTGGCGCAGGTCGCCACCGGCATGCTCGGCAACGGCTTCGTCTGGCCGTCGGTGCGGCTGGCCGTGCTGTCCGAGGCCGATCTGGCCGGCCAGCGGCCAGCCGGCAGCCGGGAGCAGCGGCGGATGCCGAGCCGCCGCCGCGGCGGCATCGACCCGCTCCAGCTCACCCCCGGTGACTACGTGGTGCACGAGCAGCACGGAGTCGGCCGGTACCTGGAGATGACCAGCCGCACGATCCAGGGCGCGACCCGGGAGTACCTGGTCATCGAGTACGCGCCGAGCAAGCGCGGCCAGCCCGGCGACCGGCTCTACCTGCCGACCGACCAGCTGGACGAGGTAACCAGGTACTCCGGCGGGGAAGCGCCGGCGCTGCACCGCCTCGGCGGCGCCGACTGGGCCAGGACCAAGGGGCGGGCCCGCAAGGCGGTGCGCGAGATCGCCGCCGAGCTGATCCGGCTGTACTCGGCCCGCACTGCGTCGCCCGGGCACGCATTCGGCCCGGACAGTCCCTGGCAGCGCGAGCTGGAGGATGCCTTCCCCTACGTCGAGACCCCCGACCAGCTCGCCGCGGTCGACGAGGTCAAGCGCGACATGGAGAAGCCGGTCCCGATGGACAGGCTGATCTGCGGTGACGTCGGCTACGGCAAGACCGAGATCGCGGTGCGGGCGGCCTTCAAGGCGGTCCAGGACGGCTACCAGGTGGCCGTGCTGGTGCCGACGACGCTGCTAGTCCAGCAGCACACCGCCACGTTCAGCGAACGGTATGCCCCGTTCCCGGTCACGGTGGCGCCGCTGTCGCGGTTCCAGGGTGACGCCGAGGCCGCGGCCACGCTGCGCGGCCTGGCCGACGGCAGCATCGACGTGGTGATCGGCACGCACCGGCTGCTGTCGCCGGAGACCCGCTTCCGCCAGCTTGGCCTGGTGATCGTGGACGAGGAGCAGCGGTTCGGCGTCGAGCACAAGGAATACCTCAAGCGCATGCGCACCCAGGTCGACGTGCTGTCGATGTCGGCCACGCCGATCCCGCGCACGCTGGAGATGGGCGTGGCCGGGATCCGGGAGATGTCCACGATCCTGACCCCGCCCGAGGAACGCCACCCGGTGCTGACCTTCGTCGGGCCGTACGAGGAAAAGCAGATCGGCGCGGCGATCCGGCGCGAGATGATGCGCGACGGCCAGACCTTCTTCGTGCACAACCGGGTCTCCTCGATCAACAAGGTCGCCGCCCGGATCGCCGCGCTGGTGCCCGAGGCCCGGGTCGCGGTGGCACACGGCCAGATGAACGAGCACACGCTCGAGAAGATCATGGTCGACTTCTGGAACAAGAATTACGACGTGCTGGTCTCGACCACGATCGTCGAGTCCGGCCTGGACATCCCCAACGCCAACACGCTGGTCGTCGACCGGGCCGATGGCTACGGGCTATCCCAGCTGCACCAGCTGCGCGGCCGGGTGGGCCGCAGCTCTGAGCGCGGCTACGCCTACTTCCTGTTCCCGCCGGAGAAGCCGCTGTCGGAGACCGCGCACGAGCGGCTGGCCACCGTCGCCCAGCACACCGAGATGGGCGCGGGCATGTACGTCGCGCTCAAGGACCTGGAGATCCGCGGCGCGGGCAACCTGCTCGGCGGCGAGCAGTCCGGGCACGTGGCCGGGGTGGGCTTCGACCTGTACGTGCGGATGATTGGCGAGGCGGTCCGGGAGATGCGCGGCGACGGGCCGGCCGAGCGGCCCGAAGTGCGGATCGAGCTGCCGGTGGATGCGCACATCCCGCACGAGTACGTGCCGGGGGAGCGGCTGCGGCTGGAGGCCTACACCCGGATCGCCGCGATCGACTCCGACGCGGACATCACCGCGGTCGCCGAGGAACTGGCCGACCGGTACGGCCCGCTGCCCACGCCGGTGACCAGCCTGCTGGCGGTGGCCCGGCTGCGGGCCAGGGCCCGCCGGGCCGGCCTGACCGACATCACCCAGCAGGGCAATCACATCCGGTTCGGACCGGTCGACCTGCCGGAGTCCCGCCAGGTCCGGGCGCAGCGGCTGTACCCGAGGACGCTGTACAAGCCGGCGGTGGCTACGATGCTCGTGCCGGTGCCGAAAGCCGGCGCCGGGCTCGGCGCTCGGGAGCAGCCCCGGCCGGGACCAGCCGGACAGTGTCTCTCGGTGCCCCGCCACTGCGGGATACCGAGCTGCTCGCCTGGTGCGAGGAGCTCATCGACGCACTGCTGGCCCCGGCCCCGGACGGCACCGCGGCGGCCGGACCGGATCAGCCGCGCCCGAACCGAAGCTCAGCGTGAGAAGGGACCTGGCCGTGTTCCGCTCCTGCATCAAGGTAGCCGCCGCGGTGCTGGCCGCCGGCCTGGCCGCCGCCGCGTGCGGCTCGGTGCGGATGGGCGCCGCCGCGATCTCCGGCGATGAGCGGATTTCCTCGGCCACCCTCGGCGCGCAGGTCGCCAACCTGACCACCGCCTACCAGGCCGACCGCAAGAAGATCCAGATCTCCTACTCCCCGGCCCAGATGCCCCAGCTGGTGCTGAGCTGGATGCTGCGCTTCCGGGTCCGCGACGAGCTGGCGCGCCAGTCCGGCATCACCGTCAGTACCGAGGACTCGCAGCTGGCGCTGCGCGGCCTGGCGGCGCAGATCAGGCAGCAGACCCCGACAGCCACGCTGGCGGAGGTGGCCGTCGCCAACGGCATCCCGCCGGACCTGCTCAGTGATCTGGGCCGGTACCAGGCGGTCCAGGCCAAGCTGTTCAGCCGGCTGGCCGGCGGCCGGCTGCCCACCAGCTCCAGCGGCCAGCAGGCGCTGCAGGCCCGGTTCGACCACGCACAGTGCCTGGCCTCCAAGAACCTGGCGATCCAGGTCAACCCGCAGTACGGGCGGCTGGACTACGGCCAGCTGTCGGTGGTCGCCGCGGCGAGCGGGCTGTCCGCGCTGCCCGCGGCGTCACCGAGCGCGACGGCGCTGCCCGGGCTCAGCCCGGCCTGCTAGGCGCCCGGTGACCGCTGCCGAGCCGGTGGGCACCCGGCTGCTGAGCCTGGTCGCGATCATGGACCGGCTGCGCCGGGAGTGCCCGTGGGACGCCCGGCAGACGCACGAGTCGCTGGCGCCGTACCTGCTGGAGGAGACCTATGAGGCGGTGGCCGCCCTGGAGGACGGCGACCCGGCGGCGCTGCGCGAGGAACTCGGCGACGTGCTCCTCCAGGTCCTGTTCCACGCCCGGATCGCCGCCGAGCGGGCCGACGGCACCGGGTACACGATCGACGACATCGCCGACGGCATCGCCGGCAAGCTGACTCGCAGGCACCCGCACGTCTTCGGCACCGTGACCGTGGACGGCCCGGACCAGGTCGCGCAGAACTGGGACGCGATCAAGGCCGCCGAGCGGGCGGCGGCGGGCGACGGCCCCGGTTCGGTCACCGACGGCGTGCCGCTGGGCCAGCCCGCCTTGTCCCTGGCCGCGCAGCTGGTGCGCCGGGCCGGCCGGGCCGGCCTGCCCGCGGAACTCGCCGGGACCGGCGCAGGCGCCGCCGGCGGCGCGGATGGGGCCGCCGGTGCGGCGGATGGGCCGGCGCCCTCGGCGCCGAGCTGTTCGCGCTGGCGGCCAGGGCCGCGCGGGCCGGCCTGGATCCCGAGCTCGAGCTGCGCGCCGCCGCCCGCGCCTACCGGGACCGGCTGCTGGCCTGGGAGCAGGATCCGGCCCGTTCGCCTGATCCCGGGCACCCGGCTCGGTGACCCGGCCCGGCCAGCCCCGCGCTCCTCAGCGTCGCTGCTCCGCGATATAGCCACTCGGCGGTATCACTGCTCGGCGGTGTCACTGCTGAAGCTGCGGCGGCGCTGCACTTCGGCGCGCAGGGCGGGCCAGCTCAGGAAACCATGTTCGCGGGCCACCGCCAGCTGGGCGGCCGACAGCGTGAGCTGCCCGGAGACCGCGCGCAGCCGGCTCAGGGCGGCGGGCTCGCCGCCGTCAGCGGCGCGCAGCAGTTCCCGCGCCTGGCGGCGGAGCTGGTCAGGGTCAGGGCGGCCGGGAAGCTCGGGCACGACGTCTCCTCGCAGCCCAGGCTCGCATGTGGGCTCGATAGGAAGACGACCCTGCCGAGAAGCACGACCATGCAGTGGTGGAGGTGGACTCAGGTCCTGCCCGCGAGCCCGGCGGCGCCCTCCCGTGCCGTCATGCCAGCGTACCCGCCGGGCGCTGGGTGCCGCATCCTCGATTTCCCGCAGGCCCGCACCGGTTATCCCGCAGGCCCGCACCGCCGCGGCAGGGGGCGCCCGGCGGCGTGGCCGCTGCGCCAGCCGACCGCGCTCTACTAGGCTCCGAAGCGGAATTGCCCGTCCTGCTCCGGCACAGGGCCGTTCCTGCCCTGTCCGCGCATCAGCACCAGGAGTCGTAACCGTGGCCTCCATCGAAGGCATCTTCGCCAGGCAGATCCTGGATTCGCGCGGTAACCCCACCATTGAGGTCGAGCTGGTGCTCGATGACGGCAGCATCGGCCGGGCTGGCGTGCCGAGCGGGGCGTCCACCGGCGCCTTCGAGGCGGTCGAGCTGCGTGACGGCGGCGCGGAGTACGGCGGCAAGGGGGTCACGTCGGCCGTGGACGCCGTCGTCGAGCAGATCCAGCCCGAGCTGCTCGGGTTCGACGCCGACGACCAGCGGCTGGTGGACCAGGCGATGATCGACCTGGACGGCACGCCGGACAAGTCCCGGCTCGGCGCGAACGCGATCGTCGGGGTCAGCCTGGCGGTCGCCCGCGCGGCCGCCGACTCGGCTCAGCTCCCGCTGTTCCGCTACCTGGGCGGCCCGAACGCGCACGTGCTGCCGGTGCCGATGATGAACATACTCAACGGCGGCGCGCACGCCGACAACAACGTCGACGTCCAGGAGTTCATGATCGCGCCGGTCGGCGCGGCCACGGTCAGCGAGGCGGTCCGCTGGGGTGCGGAGACCTACCACGCGCTGAAGGCGGTACTGCGGCAGCACGGACGCAGCACCGGTGTCGGCGACGAGGGCGGCTTCGCGCCGGACCTGGACCACAACAACGCCGCGCTCGACCTCATCATCGAGGCCATCGGAAAGGCGGGGCTGCGGCCGGGCGAGGACATCGCGCTGGCGATCGACGCGGCGGCCACCGAGTTCCACCGCGACGGTGGCTACGCCTTCGAGGGCAGCAGCAAAACCGCGGCCGAGATGACCAGCATCTACGCCGACTGGCTCGGTTCCTACCCGATCGTGTCGCTGGAGGACCCGCTGGCCGAGGAAGACTGGGCTGGATGGCGGCAGCTGACCGACGAGCTCGGCGGCCGGCTGCAGATCGTCGGCGACGACCTGTTCGTGACCAACCCGGTCCGGCTGCAGCGCGGCATCACCGAGCGCAGCGCCAACTCACTGCTGGTCAAGGTCAACCAGATCGGCACGGTGACCGAGACGATCGATGCCGTGACCCTGGCCCAGCGCAGCGGGTTCACCTGCATGCTCAGCCACCGGTCCGGCGAGACCGACGACACCACGATCTCCGACCTGTCGGTGGCGTTCAACTGCGGCCAGCTCAAGACCGGTGCCCCCGCCCGCGGCGAGCGAGTGGCCAAGTACAACCAGCTGCTGCGGATCGAGGACCGGCTCGAGGACGCCGCCGCCTACGCTGGCTGGACGGCGTTCCCGCGCTCGGCGGCCGGCGGCCGATGACCGATCCCGGCGGATCGAGCGGCAGCCGGCACCGGACCAGGTTCACCAGCCGGGCCGCGGTGCTGGCCATCGTGTTCTGCGCGATCGCGATGAGCCTGGCCTATCCGGTGCGGGAGTACATCTCGCAGCAGCGCCAGATCGCCGAGCTGACGGCCCAGCGCCAGCTGATCGACAGGCAGCTGCGGCACCTGTCCGGCGAGCAGCGCCAGCTGCGCAGCCTGGCCTACGTGGAACAGCAGGCCAGGACCAGGCTGCACATGTGCCTGCCGCAGCAGACCTGCTACGTCGTCATCGGCCGCGGGCACCGGACGGCCCGCGCGGCCGCGCCGCTGGCGGGCTCCCCCTGGTACCGGCGCGTCTGGACCTCGGTGCGGCAGTCGGACACGGCGCCGAGGCCAGGCCCGGACCGGCCACGACGGTGACCGGGGCCGGGCCGTCCGCGGCGGCGAGCGGGCCACCGTCCGGCGTGAGCCGCGCGGACGCTGCCATCGTGCACCGCCAGCTCGGCCGCCCGCCGCGCGGGCTGCTGGCGGTCGCGCACCGCTGCCGGTGCGGACTGCCTGACGTGGTGCAGACCGCGCCGCGGCTGCCTGACGGCACGCCGTTCCCGACGTTGTATTACCTGACCTGCCCGCGGGCCTGCGCGGCGATGAGCCGGCTGGAGGCCGGCGGGATGATGCGGGAGATGACGGCCCGGCTGCACGCCGACGCCGGCCTGGGCGCGGCCTACCTGGCCGCGCACCGTGACTACCTGGCCCGGCGGGACGCGGCCGCACGGGCGTGCGGTACCGAGCCGCTGCCGCCGGCCACGGCCAGCGCCGGCGGGATGCCCGGCCGGGTCAAGTGCCTGCACGCGCTGGCCGCGCACGCGCTCGCCGTGCCCGGCGGCAACGTGCTGGGCGGCGAGGCGGTGACCGCCGCCGGATCCTGGTGGCAGGGGGGCCCGTGCGTGCCGGCCGCCCGGACCCGGAGGCGCCGGATGCGGCCGCCGGCCGGGCGCGCCCAGGGACAGCCCCGTGATCGCCGGCCCGCGGCCCGGCCCCGCCGGAGCAGGCCAGCCGTGCCGGGTGGCGGCGATCGACTGCGGAACGAACTCGCTGCGGCTGCTGATCGCCGACATCGACCCCGGGCGGCGGGCGCTGGCCGACGTCATCCGGCGGATGGAGATTACCCGGCTCGGCCAGGGGGTGGACGCTACCGGCAGGCTCGCGCCCGAGGCTCTCGACCGGACGCTCGGCGTGCTGGCCGAGTATGCGCAGGCGATCACGCAGGCTGGCGCCTCTGCGGTGCGGATGGTGGCCACCAGCGCCACCCGGGACGCAGCCAACGCCGGTGAGTTCGTCCGCGGTGTCACCGGCATCCTCGGCGTTCCGCCCGAGGTGGTGACCGGCCAGGTGGAGGCGGCGCTATCGTTCACCGGGGCGACCGCCGAGCTGGGCCCGGCCGCCGCTGAGGCCGGCGGCCCGCCGTATCTGGTCGTCGATATCGGCGGCGGCTCCACCGAGCTCGCCGTCGGCGGCGAGCCCGGCGCGGACCCTGGCGCTGGCGATGCGGCCGGCCTGGCCGCCATCTCGATGGACATCGGCTGCGTCCGGCTGACCGAGCGGCACCTGCGGGCCGATCCGCCGCCGCCGGGCCAGGTCGCGGCGGCGACGGCGGACATCGACGCGGCCCTGGCCACCGTCAGCGCCGCCATCCCGGTCAGCCGGGCCGCCACCCTGGTCGGCCTGGCTGGCTCGGTCACCACCGTGACCGGGATCGCGCTCGGCCTGCCGCAGTACGATCCGGCCCGGATCCACCACGCCCGGCTCCCGGCCGGCCGGGTGCATGAGGTCAGCGCGGGCCTGCTGCGGCAGACGCACGCGCAGCGTGCCGCGATCGGCGTCATGCATCCCGGCCGGGTGGACGTGATCGGCGCGGGAGCGCTGATCCTGGACCGGATCATGACCGTCCTGGGCTTCGCCGAGATGGTCGCCAGCGAGCACGACATCCTAGACGGCATCGCCTGGTCGGTCGCCGCGAACGGCCGTTAGGCGGCTCGCGGATGGCCGCCGATCAGCCGTCCCGGCCGCCGTGGCGTGGCTCGCCGCCGGCGTCCCCGCCAGCCCGGGCCGAGCCTGGCCCGGCGGGGAGCACCGCCGGGCCGGTGCCGACCGAGCCTGTCCCGCCCGGCACCGGCTGGCCTGGCGATCCCGCCACCGGGGCGACCCCGGTCGCCCGCACCCCGGCGCAGGTGCGCTCGCTGGCCGCCGCGGCCGGGTCACTGGCTGAGCTCGCCGCCCGGCAGTCGGTATGCCGGGCCTGCCCGCGGCTGGTCAGCTGGCGCGAGGAGGTCGCCGCGACCAGGCGGCGGGCCTTCAGCTCCGAGCGATACTGGGCCGGCCGGTGCCGGGCTGGGGACCGGAGCAGGCCCGTATCCTGATCGTCGGCCTGGCCCCGGCCGCCCATGGCGGCAACCGCACCGGCCGGATCTTCACCGGGGACCGCAGCGGCGACTTCCTGTTCGCCGCGCTGTGGCGATGCGGCCTGGCGGCCCGGCCCGCTTCGGTCCGGGCCGGCGACGGCCAGCGGCTGATCGGCGCCCGGATGGCAGCCGCCGTCCGGTGCGCTCCGCCCGCGAACAAGCCGCGCCGGCCGAGCGCGAGACGTGCGCGCCGTGGCTGGCCGCCGAGATCGACCAGCTGGCCGGCCAGCTGCGCGTCATCGTCTGCCTCGGGCAGTTCGCCTGGCAGGCGGTATGGCAGCAGCTCGCGCACGCCGGGCTGGCCGGTGCCGCGGCCGCGGCAGGCGTTCGGCCACGGTGCGCAGGCCGCTGCGGGTCAGCGGGGCCCGGAGGTGCTCGGCTGCTATCACCCGAGCCAGCAGAACACCTTTACCGGGCGCGTTACCGGCCCGATGCTCGACGAGGTGTTCCGCCGCGCCCGCGAGCTCGCCGCCAGCTGAGGCGCCCGAGCTGGACCGCGACTGGTCAATTACTCTGAGTTATACTGACCGCTTAATGGTCACAGAATGTGTCTGGAATCCGAGAACGTGCGGCAATTCAATTGGTGACATAGAGCCGGAATCGGTCTTATCTCAACGGCTAATCTAGATTCAGCGCAACGGCCCGAGGTATTATCACCAGGCCCCCGTAGCCCAAGGGAAGAGGCCGGCCCCCTAAAAGGGTCCCCAGTGTCGGTTCGACTCCGACCGGGGGTACCGCTGATCAGGCATAATTCTGCGCACTTGGCTGTCGGTCACTGCGCTGAGGGGCCACCGGAAGCGCGCTTTTAGCCCGCTGGCCCGCGATACGGAGGCTGAATGGCCGATCAGCGGTTTCGGCGCTATAGCCACCGAGCAGAACAGGATTCTGTCTGGCCGCGGCCGGGCACCGCCGGGCGGGGGCCAGCCGGGCGCCTGCGATATGGACGGCCCTGGGGTGCCCGGATTGCGCATAGCAATGGTTGCTAAAGTGGCGCCTAGCGCCGGACTGCTGATCGCCGCGATCAGCAGCGGGCCGGCCTGGTCAGCCGCTGCGATCAGGCCCGGCGCGGGTGATGGTGATGCGGACGATGACGCGCTGCTCGGAGTGCATTGCGGCCCGGTACTCGTCCCAGTCTGGGTGCTCGCCGGCGATCCTGCGGTAGTAGTCGACCAGCAGGTCCAGGGCCGCGGGCAGCGGGATAATCTCGGCAGTGCCGTCGACCTGGACCCACTGCCCGAAGAACGCGTCGGTCAGCACGCACAGCGACGCGCTCGGATTACCGGCCAGGTTCTTGGTCTTGATCGCGGTCTGCCGGGTGCTGATCAGCACCCGGCCTTCATCGTCGGCGGTTGCGGTGACGGGGGAAAGCTGCGGGCGCCCGCTGGCCCGGATGGTGGCCAGCACCGCCCGGTGGTTGGCGCGGAGGAACTCTGCGGCTCGGGCCGGATCCACGCAGCCGTCAGGCGCTGTTGAGCCGGCTGCGCCGCTGGATCTCGTATTCGTGCACGATGGCGCTGGCGTATCCGTGCGACAGGCCGTGCTCGTCGGCCAGCCAGTGGGCGCGCTCGTTGCAGCGCGAGAACGCGGGTCCAGACTCTAGGTGACTGAACCACTCTCGGAGGTCTCGGCCGGTGACCAGGGGGATGCGGGCGATCAGGTTCTTGTGCATCTCCGGAGAGTGGGTCAGGGACAAGTGGCACCTCCAGGGTGAGTCTTCTTCAGTTGAGCCTGCACCACGCGCCGGCTGCTGACAACCCCTGAGCGTGACCCGTCCGTAATAAGAGATGTTCACCGTGGCGCCGGCAGGCCGGGGCGGCCCGCCGGCCGCGGCTCAGGACAGCCGCTCGAAGATCATCGCCATGCCCTGGCCGCCGCCCACGCACATGGTCTCCAGGCCGAAGGTCTTGTCGTGGAACTGCAGGCTGTTCAGCAAGGTGGAGGCGATGCGCGCGCCGGTCATGCCGAACGGGTGCCCGAGGGCGATCGCGCCGCCGTTGACGTTCAGCTTCTCGATGTCGATGGACAGGTCCCGGTAGGACGGGATCACCTGGGCGGCGAACGCCTCGTTGATCTCGACCAGGTCGATGTCGTCAATGGTCATCCCGGCCCGGTGCAGGGCCTGCCGGGACGCCTCGACCGGGCCCAGGCCCATGATTTCCGGCGACAGTGCGGTCAGCCCGGTGGCGACGATCCGGGCCAGCGGGGTGACGCCCAGCTCGGCCGCCTTGCGGTCGCTCATCACCACCAGCGCGGCCGCGCCGTCATTCAGCGGGCAGCAGTTGCCCGCGGTCACCGTGCCGTCGGGCCGGAACACCGGTTTCAGCCCGGAGATCTTCTCCAGCGTGGTGCCCGGCCGGGGACCGTCGTCGGCGCTGACCGTGCTGCCGTCCGGCAGGGCCGCTGGGTTGATGTCGCGCTGCCAGAAGCCGTTGGCGATGGCCTTCTCGGCCAGGTTCTGCGACCGCACCCCGAATTCGTCCTGCTCGGCGCGGCTGACGCCGCGCAGCGATGCCAGGTTCTCGGCCGTCTGCCCCATGGCGATGTACACGTCGGGGATCTGGCCGTCGTCCCGCGGGTCCCGCCAGGCCCCGGCGCCCCCGGCCGACAGCGCAGCGCTGCGCTCCTCGGCGGCGGCGAAAGCGGGGTTCTTGGTGTCGGGCCAGCTGTCGCTGCTGCCGGTGGCGAACCGGCTGACGCACTCTACCCCGGCCGAGATGAAGACGTCACCCTCGCCGGCCTTGATCGCGTGATAGGCCATCCGGGTGGACTGCAACGACGAGGCACAGTACCTGGTAATGGTCGTGCCGGGCAGCGTGTCGTGACCGAGCAGGACGGCCACGGCCCGCGCCATGTTGTAGCCCTGCTCGCCGCCGGGCAGCCCGCACCCCAGGATCAGGTCACTGATCTGGGCCTGGTCGAGCTGCGGCACCTTGGCCAGCGCGGCGGCGACCATCTGGGCGGCCAGGTCGTCAGGCCGGACGGTGGCCAGCGAGCCCTTGAAGGCGCGGCCGATGGGTGAGCGAGCGGCGGCGACGACAACGGCCTCAGGCATGTTCGCTCCTCCGCAACGAAAGTTAACTTGCTGGTAGCTTATCCAACCCGGCCGGCCACGGCGGGCGCCCGGGGCGGGGGCGGCGGGCGTCCTGAGGCGGGACGCGGGGTTGGTGCTGGGATAACGTCGGGGAGCGAAAGGCAGGGGTGCGATAGTGCAGGTACACGAGACCCTGATCGACCTGATCGGCGGGACGCCGCTGGTGCGGCTGCGCAAGGTGACCCGCCAGCTGGGTGACCGTGCGCCCGCCGTGCTGGCCAAGGTGGAGTACTTCAACCCCGGCGGGTCGGTGAAGGACCGGATCGCGCTGCGGATGGTGGAAGCAGCCGAACGGTCAGGCGCGCTGCAGCCAGGCGGCACGATCGTGGAGCCCACCTCCGGCAATACCGGGGTGGGGCTGGCCATCGTGGCCGCGGAGAAGGGCTACAGATGCCTGTTCGTCTGCCCGGACAAGGTAGGCCAGGACAAGATCAGCGTGCTGCGGGCCTACGGCGCGGATGTGGTGGTCTGCCCGGGCGGCGTGGCGCCTGATCATCCGGACTCTTATTACTCGGTCTCGGACCGGCTGGCCCGCGAGACGCCCGGCGGGTGGAAGCCCAACCAGTACGCCAACTCCGAGAACCCCGCGTCGCACTACGCCAGCACCGGCCCGGAGATCTGGGCTCAGACCGAGGGGCAGGTCACCCACTTCGTGGCCGGCATCGGCACCGGCGGCACGATCTCCGGAGCCGGGCGCTACCTCAAGGACGTCTCCGGCGGGCGGGTCAGGGTGATCGGCGCCGACCCGGAGGGATCGGTGTATTCCGGCGGTTCCGGCCGGCCCTACCTGGTCGAGGGCGTCGGCGAGGACATCTGGCCGGAGACCTACGACAAGTCCATCTGCGACCAGATCTTCGCGGTCAGCGACGCCGACTCGTTCCTGATGACCCGCCGCCTGGCCCGGGAGGAGGCCCTGCTGGTCGGCGGATCATGCGGGATGGCGGTCGTCGCCGCGCTGCGGGCAGCCCGCCAGGCCGGGCCTGGCGACATAGTCGTCGTGCTGCTGCCCGACGGCGGCCGTGGCTACCTGTCAAAGATCTTCAGCGACGACTGGATGGCCGACTACGGGTTCCTGGCCGCCGAGACCGCCGAGCCGCGGATCAGCGACGTGCTGGAGCACAAGACCGGCGGGCTGCCGCCTTTCGTGCACTCGCACCCGGACGAGACTGTCGTGACCGTCATCGAGAGCCTGCGCTCCTTTGACGTCTCCCAGCTTCCGGTGCTGGCGGCGGAGCCGCCGATCGCGGTAGCCGAGGTGGTCGGGTCTATCGTGGAGCGTGACCTGCTGGACGCGCTGGTGTCCGGCCGGGCCCGGCCGTCTGATCCGGTGGGGCAGCACATGTCAGCGCCACTGCCGATGGTCGGCTCCGGCGAGCCGGTCAGCGCCGCGGTGACCGCCCTGGAGCGGGCCGGGGCCGCGGTCGTGCTGGTGGATGGCAAGCCCAAGGGAATGGTCACCCGCCAGGACGTGCTCACCTTCTGGGCCGGGCGAAGCGGCTGACCCGGCCCCGCACAGACTTAGCCGGCTGCGTAACTGACAAGGATGACGACAACTATGCAGACGCCACGGACCGATGGTTTCGAGACGCTGGCCATCCACGCCGGCCAGCAGCCGGATCCGGTCACCGGCGCGGTGATCCCGCCGATCTACCAGGTCTCGACGTTCGCCCAGGACGGCGTCGGCGGGCTGCGCGGCGCCGGGCTCGGCGCAGGCGGCGCGGCCGGGCCGGCCCGGTGGATCGAGGGGTACGAGTACTCCCGGTCGGCCAACCCCACCCGTGGGGCGCTCGAGGAGTGCCTGGCCGCGCTGGAAGGCGGCACCCGGGCGCTGGCGTTCGCCTCCGGGATGGCGGCCGAGGACGCGCTGCTGCGCACGGTGCTGCACCCCGGCGACCATGTGCTGATCCCGCACGACTCCTACGGCGGCACTTTCCGGCTGTTCGACCGGATCTTCCAGCCGTGGGGAGTGACCTACCGCCCGGTGCCGGCCCCGGACCTGGCCGCGATCCGAGCGGCTCTCGCCGCCCGGCCCGCCCGGCTGGTCTGGGTCGAGACCCCGTCCAACCCGCTGCTGTCCGTCGCCGACATCTCCGCCGCGGCGCACGCCGCGCATGAGGCCGGCGCCCTGCTGGTCGTCGACAACACGTTCGCGTCCCCGTACCTGCAGCAGCCGCTGGCCCTCGGCGCCGACGTCGTCGTGCACTCGACCACCAAGTACCTCGGCGGCCACTCGGACGTAGTCGGCGGCGCACTGGTCGTCGCCGACGCCGGCCTCGGCGAGGAACTCGCCTACCTGCAGAACGCGACCGGCTCGGCCGGCGGCCCGTTCGACGCGTGGCTGACCTTGCGGGGCATCAAGACCCTCGGGGTGCGGATGGACCGGCACAGCCAGAACGCCCAGCGGATCGCCGAGATGCTGGCCGGCCATCCGGCGGTATCCCGGGTCCGGTACCCGGGCCTGGCCTCGCATCCGGGCCACGAGACCGCGGCCAAGCAGATGCGCGGCTTCGGCGGCATAGTCTCGTTCCAGCTGCGCGGCGGCGAGCAGGCGGCGCTGGAGGCGTGCGGCCGGACCAGGGTGTTCACCCTCGCCGAGTCCCTCGGCGGGGTGGAATCGCTGATCGAGCACCCCGCCCGGATGACCCACATGTCGGTAGCAGGCTCTCAGCTCGAGGTGCCCGCCGACCTGATCCGGCTGTCTGTCGGCATCGAGGCCTGCGACGACCTGCTCGATGACCTGCGGGAGGCGCTCGGCTAGCCCGGCGCAGCCGACGGCTCCCGGGGCTGACGGCCGCCGGGTCGTCAGCTGTTCCAGACCATGAGCACCAGGATGACCAGCCAGATCAGGTTGACCACACCGCCCATCATGGCGATCCGGCCGCGCTCAACGCTGGCCACCGCGGCGGACGGCGTCCGCACCGGGGTGCCGGGCACGGCCGCGTCCCCGGCGGCGGAGTCCCCGGCGACCACGCTCGCACTGGCCGCGGCGGCGGGGCCCCCAGTCCCCGTCACGGGCACCGGGCCGGCTGCCGGAACCGCGGTGGCCGCGGCGGGCGGCGCCCCGGCCGACTCCAGCACCCGGATTGCCTGGCGCTGATCCCGGATGACCAGCACCAGGAGGACCAGCGAGACCACGAACAAGGTCATCGCGGCGGTGAGCCACGGGTGGCTGAAGTCCTTGCCCTGCTGGGCTGCGACCATGCCGAAGACGAGCACGCCGAGCGAGATGACCGTGAAGACGGCCGTGATCCGCGCCAGGTAGCGCACCACAGGGAGGTCGCGCTTGCGCAGGTAACGGGGGGTAGAGGAGATGGCCAGCGCGACCGGTCCGATGGCGAAGATGGCGAAGCCGATATGCAGCCACAAGACCAGCCGGTCGATGAAGGACATGGCCTGAATCCTAGATCCTGGGCGCGGTCAGCTGGCTGACCTGGCCGGCGTGCGCGGCGCGGCCCGCAAGACCGTTACGCCGGCGCCACTGCCGCCGGCGCCAGGTCAGCTGGCCCGGCCACGGGAATGGCGCCGGCGCGATGAGCTGCGGTCAGCTCCTGGCAGCGGACTTGTTCGCGCGCCAGGCGAAGAACACCAGCGCCAGGCCGACCACCAGGCAGACCAGCCCCCGGATCAGGTGGTTGCCCGACTTCACGTGGCTGCCGGCCACCATGAAGCTTGGCAGCGCGTTCCCGGCGAACAGGTACAGGGCCCCGACGACAACGCCGATTACCCCGATTGCCCCCACGATGATGGCCATCGGGCGCCGGCCCGCCGCGCCGCCCGACGCACTTGCAGAACTCACATCCACTCCCTGGGATTTGTGCGCAGATTATGCGAGCACGATCGCGCCCGTCTGCGGAGATTACCTGCCGCACGCTACTACGCGCGACCCGGCGGCCGGCGTCGCATCACCTGGTAGATGACAAAAATCTATCTTCCCGCCTGGCGGCGGGAACGAATGAAATCACGGACCACGTACTCGCCGAGGCTCTCCGGCCGCGGCCGCAGCACGCGGCCGCCGTTCCGCCGGGCGACCTCTTCCACGAAGGCGGTCAGCCGCTCGTCGTCGGCCAGCATGAACACGTTCATCGTGGCCCGGCGCCGGGTCATCTTGTCGACCTCGGCCATGGTCAGCTCCAGCGTCTCCGGTGACGGCGGCCAGTCGAACCACGACTGCCCATCCCGGCGCAGGTGCGCGGTCGGCTCCCCGTCGGTGACCACCAGCACGACCGGGTTGTGCTCGGGCCGCCGGTCCAGGAACCGCCCGGCCAGCACCAGCGCGTGATGCAGGTTAGTGCCCTGCACCATGTCCCAGCCGAGGCCCGCCAGTTCGGTCTCGCGCAGCTCGCGCGCGTAATTAGAGAAGCCGATGACGCAAATGGCATCCTGCGGGTAGCGGCTGCGGACTAGGGCGTGCAGCGCCAGCGCGGTCTGCTTCGCCGACCCCCAGGTGCCGCGCAGGGCCATCGAGTAGGACAGGTCCACCAGCAGGCAGACCGCCGCCGACGTGCGCCGCTCGGTCTCGGTCACCTCGAAGTCGCCGACCGACAGCCGGACCCGCGGCAGCCGGCCCGCGAGCCCCGCGGCCGGGTCGCCGCGGCGCGGCGGTGCGCCCGGCCTGGTCCGCGGCGGTGCGTCCATGCCGCTCCGCAGCAATGCGTTGCGCACGGTCGCGCCCGCGTCGATGGCCTGCTCGTCGCCGAACTCCCAGCGCCGGGTGCTGCCGGTGATGTCGCCCGCCTGGCCCGCCTCCTGCTGGTCGTGGTCGCCGTGACCGCCCTCGGGCAGCTGCGCGAACACCCGTCGCAGGGCCGTCTCGCCCAGCCGGCGCACGGCCTTCGGGGTCAGCTCGAGCTTGCCGTCCTTGTGCTCCAGGTAACCCTGCCGCTCCAGCTCCCGCTCGATCTGCCGCAGCGCCTCCATGTCGTCGACGGCCTGGCGGCCCAGGGCCCGCCGGATCGCTTCCTCGTCGATGTCGTCGAGCCGCGCGCCGGGATAGTCCTGGCGCAGCGCGTCGTCCAGGTCGGCCAGGTCGGCCAGCTCGGCCAGCGCGGTGGTGGCGTCAGACAGGCCGAGCGGATCCTGGCCGGACATCGAGGCGGCGGGCGGCCCGTCGGCATCCATGTCGGGCCGCCGGGCCCGCAGCCCGTCAGCCAGCCGCGCCATCTCCGCCGCCAGGCCCGCGTCCTCCAGCGTCTGCGCCATCAGCCCGGCAAGCTCGTCCCGCTGCTCGTCGGTCAGCGAGTTGAGCACCCGCTGCGCGGCGGACATCCGCCGGACCAGCGAGTCGACCAGCTCCTCCAGGTTCGCCGGCGAATCGGGGAACAGCTCGCCATACTGCGCCATGAAGTCGTCGAAGTCGGACTGGGTGTGCTCGCCCCTGGCGTCCGCATCGAGCATCTGGTTCAGCGCCGCCATCATGTCCTTGACCCGCTGCATCGCCTCGGCGTCGGGCTCGGCCAGCGTCTGCTTCATGCCCCGGAACTGGCTGTCCAGGACCTCCTGCCGCAGCAGGTCCTTAAGCTGCTCGAAGGTCTGCCGGGCGGCCGGGGACTGCCACTGGTAGTCGGCCAGCTGGCGGATGGCCTGGGCGGTGTCGGCGGGGACCGAGTCGAGCTCGGCCTCACGCATCCGCGCCAGCTCGCCCGGGTCGGGGAACAGCTCGGCGCGCTCCTGCCCGATCGCGGTGTCCAGCAGCGCCCGCACCTGCTCGAGCACCCCGTCCAGCCGTCCCCGGCGGCGCAGCTCCCGCTGCCGCTCGCGGGTCCGGCGGAGCAGGTCGTCCAGGCCGCGATGGCCGGACATCCCCTTGCGCAGCAGCTCGCGCAGCGCGCTGGCGGGATCGGTACCATCCAGCACCGACTCGCCCAGCGTATCCACCGCGCCGCGCACGTCGTAGGGCGGCTCGAGCGGATCAGGCCCGTCGTGGTACGGGCCGTACCGGTAGCCGCTCACGGCCGCGCGCCGGCCCTCACGTGCGGTACACCGATCGGCCGTCGACGGTGTCCTTGGACAGCCGCCGCATCAGGTACAGCCCCTCGAGCGTGAATTCCAGCGCCGCGGCCGCCTGGCCGATCGACTCACCGCCGTCGCAGTGCAGCCGGTCCATGATCCGGGCCAGCCCGGGTACCTCGCCGATCCGGCGCAGCAGGTCCGCGGCCGGCAGCAGGTCACCCGACTCGACCGTGCTGCCTTCCTCGAAGCGGGCCAGCAGCCCGGTCAGGTCGGCGTTCCCGAGGCTGGCGCGGAACGTGTCGGCGATGGAACGGCGTAGCAGGTGGTCAAGCACCTCCTGCTCCCGGCCTTCCTCGCTGACTTCGAACTCGACCTTGCCGCGCAGCGTGGACACCACGGTCGGCAGGTCGCATACCCGCGCGACCGGCTGGTCCTCGCCGGTGATCGCCGCGCGCCGGGCCGCGGACGCGGCCACCGCCTCGGCCGCGGCGATCGCGAACCGGGCAGACACCCCGGACCGGGAGTCGACCGCCGGCGATGACCGCACCAGCCGGGTGAAGCGCGCGATGACCTGCACCAGGTGCTCGGGCAGCACGGCGCCGGGGTCCTGGCCGTCCCAGGCGGTCTCCGCCTCCTGCCGGATCAGCGCCAGCTCGGACTCCAGCGAGATCGGGTAGTGGGTGCGGATCTCCGCGCCGAACCGGTCTTTCAGCGGGGTGATGATCCGGCCCCGGCTGGTGTAGTCCTCAGGGTTCGCGCTGGCCACCAGCACCAGGTCCAGCGGCAGCCGCAGCGAGTAGCCGCGCACCCCGATGTCGCGCTCCTCCAGCACGTTCAGCAGCGCCACCTGGATCCGCTCGGCCAGGTCGGGCAGCTCGTTCAGGCAGAACACGCCGCGGTTGGTGCGCGGCACCAGGCCGTAGTGGATGGTCTCGGGGTCGCCGAGGGTGCGGCCCTCGGCGACCTTCACCGGGTCGATGTCGCCGATCAGGTCACCGACGCTGGTATCGGGGGTGGCCAGTTTCTCGCCGTAGCGGTCGGTGCGGTACCGCCAGCTGACCGGCAGCTCGTCGCCCAGCTCGGCGGCCACGCGCCGGCAGCGCGCGCAGGCCGGCGCGTACGGGTGGTCGTTGATCTCGCAGCCGGCCACCGCGGGCGCCCATTCGTCCAGCAGCCCGGTCAGCGTCCGGATCAGCCGCGTCTTGCCCTGCCCGCGCTCGCCGAGCAGGATCACGTCGTGCCCGGCGATCAGGGCCCGCTCCAGGTGCGGCAGCACCGTGTCGCCGAAGCCGACGATGCCGGGGAAGGCGTCCTGGCGGCTGCGCATCGCGGCCAGCAGATTCTGCCGCATCTCCGCCTTGACCGTGCGAAACTCGTGCCCGCTGGCGCGCAGCTCGCCGAGGGTGGCGGGCGATGGCGCAGGCGCGGCGGGCCGGGCGGGCACAGTCGGGTAAACGGCGGGGGACCCGGCGGCCGGGTCATGGCTCATAGGCTGCACGCTTCGACACTATGTCGGCATCTGCGCTGCCCGCGACTTGGGGCTGTCCGCGACTGGGGCGGCCCGCGCCCTGGGGAGGAGAGCATGGCGGGCCCCCTTCCGGCGCCGATATACGCCGCCGGCCGGTAGTGGCTGGGCGACTGACGGCCTGGTGCGACACTGCTGGCATGACGACGGCGTCTGAAGCTGATCCCGGTGCCCCCGTGCCCCCCGGCCCGCCCGGTCCCGGCTCGGCCGCCGAGGTCAGCTACGCGGATGTGCTCGCGGCCCGGGTGGCGCTGCGAGGCGTAGCCTGGCCGACCCCGCTGCTGCTGTCCCGGGCGCTGTCCGAGCACATCGGCGGCCCGGTCTACCTCAAGTGCGAGAACCTGCAGCGGACCGGCTCGTTCAAGCTCCGCGGCGCCTACCTGCGGATCGCCCGGATGTCACCGGAGCACCGTGATCGCGGCGTCATCGCCGCCAGCGCCGGCAATCACGCGCAGGGAGTGGCCCTCGCGGCGTCGCTGCTGGGCGCGCGGGCCACCGTGGTGATGCCCGAAGGCGCGCCGCTGCCGAAGATCGCCGCCACTCGCTCCTACGGGGCGCAGATCGTGCTGCACGGCACCACGGTGGAGGACGTTCTCACCCGGGCGCGCGAGCTCGCGGCGGCCACCGGCGCGATCTTCATCCACCCGTTCGAGCACCCGGACGTGATCGCCGGCCAGGGCACGGTCGGCCTGGAGATCGCCGAGCAGCGGCCGGACGTGGCCACGGTCGCTGTCCCCGTCGGCGGCGGAGGGCTGGCGGCGGGCATCGCGACCGCGCTGCGCGGGGCCCGGCCGGCCGCCCGGGTCATCGGCGCTCAGGCCGAGGCGGTCGCCCCGTTCCCCGCCTCCCTGGCGGCCGGGCGCGCGGTCGAGGTGCCGTGCGGCGCGACGATGGCTGACGGCATCGCGGTCGCCCGGCCGGGTGATCTGGCGCTGCAGGTCATCGCCGGGCTGGCGGCCGGAGTGCTGACGGTGACCGAGGAGAACCTGTCCCGCGGGCTGCTGCTCTGCCTGGAGCGGGCGAAGCAGCTGGTCGAGCCAGCCGGAGCGGCGGGCGTCGCCGCGCTGCTTGAGCATCCCGCGGCATTCGAGCCGCCGGTGGTGGCGGTGCTGTCGGGCGGCAACATCGACCCGCTGCTGCTGGCCAAGGTGCTGCGGCACGGCCTGGCCGCAGCCGGCCGGTACCTGTCGCTGCGGTGCCGGCTGCCCGACCGGCCCGGCGCCCTGGCTACCCTGCTGGCTGAGGTCGCGGCGCACGGCGGTAACGTGCTGGACGTGGTGCACGATCGGGCCGGTGCCGACCTGCGGGTGGACGAGGCCGAGGTCGTACTGCAGGTAGAGACCAGGGGCCCGGAGCACTGCGAGGAAGTCATCAGCCAGCTGCGCAAGGCCGGTTACTCCGTTAGCCCCGGGGGGACAACCCCCCTGGACCCCCCCGCGTAGCCGATCGCTCGGGCCCCGCGGGCCCTCGTCAGCGGCTCGCTAGAGGTTGCCGCGGCGCTCCTGCTCCCGCTCGATGGCCTCGAACAGGGCCTTGAAGTTGCCCTTGCCGAAGCCCTGCGAGCCGTGCCGCTCGATCAGCTCGAAGAACACCGTCGGGCGGTCCTGCGCCGGCCCGGTGAAGATCTGCAGCAGGTAGCCGTCCTCGTCCCGGTCGGCCAGGATGCCCTGCTCGCGCAGCTCGTCCAGCGGCACGCGGGTGTCGCCGACCCATTCGCCGAGCGTGTCGTGATAGGAGCCAGGGGTCTCAAGGAAGCTGACCCCGGCGGCTCGCATGCCGCGCACGGCGGCCACGATGTCGTCGGTCGCCAGCGCGATGTGCTGGACGCCCGGGCCGCCGTAGAATTCCAGGTACTCGTCGATCTGGGACTTGCGCTTGCCCACGGCCGGCTCGTTGATCGGGAACTTGACCTTCCGGCTGCCGTCGGCCACGACCTTGCTCATAAGCGCGGAGTACTCGGTAGCGATGTCGTCGCCGACGAACTCCTTCATGTTGGTGAACCCCAGCACCCGGTGGTAGAACTCCACCCACTCATCCATCCGGCCAAGCTCGACGTTGCCGACGCAGTGGTCGATCTCGGTGAAGAACGGCGCGCCGGGACCCGTGATTGAAGACGCCGTGGTCAGGGAATCGACGGCGACGTACCCGGGGAGGTAGGGGCCGCCGTAGTTGTCTCGCTCGACCAGCGTGTGGATGGTGTCCCCGTAGGCGGCGATGGCGGCCAGCACCACCTTGCCGTGGGCGTCCTCGTGCACCTGCGGCTCGGTGACCCCGGTGGCGCCCCGGGCGACGGCCTGAGCGTAGGCGGCGTCGGCCGACGGCACGCCGATGGCCAGGTCGATGACCCCGTCACCGTGCGCGGCGACATGTGCGGCCAGGTCGGTGCCGGCCCGCACCGGACCGCGCAATACGAACCGGGCCGACCCGGACTGCAGCACGTACGCCGCCTCGTCGCGGGTGCCGGTCTCCGGGCCGCGGTAGGCCACGCACCGCATGCCGAAGGCGGTGGCGTAATAGTGCGCGGCCTGGCGGGCGTTGCCGACCGCGAAGACGACGGCATCCATGCCGGTGACCGGGAAGTCATCCATGCCGGCGGCCGGGAAATCATCCGCGTCGGCGGCCGGGAAGCTGGCTGCTGCGGCCCTCGGGACGCTAGCGGGTGCGTCAGCGGTCATCGCGTTCCTCCTGTCCGGGGCTGGCGAGCTGTCCGGGGCTGGCGAGCTTTCTCGCAGGATCCGCCGATCGGTCAAGGTGCGCAACAGTTACCTTTTTGACTAGTCAATCTGTCTATACTCAGCTCGCATTCACTGGAAAGGCTGCGCAGTCTGGGAGTACTCTGGCGTCTCGATGCCTGAGCCGCGTGAACGGAGGGCGCCGTGCTCGACGACCTGGATGCGCGCCTGATCGGCCTGCTGGCCGCTGCGCCCCGGACCGGGATGCTAGAGGCGTCCCGCCAGCTGGGGGTGGCCCGCGGAACCGTGCAGGCCCGGCTCGACCGGCTGCAGGCCCGCGGGGTGATCACTGGCTACGGGCCGGACATCGATCCAGCTGCCATCGGCTATGGTGTCACCGCGTTCGCGACGCTGGAGATCAGCCAGGCTGGCGGGCACGACGAAGTCGCCGCCCGGCTGGCCGGGATCGCCGAGGTGCTGGAAGTGCACACGATCATCGGGACCGGGGACATGCTCTGCCGGGTGGTGGCGCGCACCAACGCCGACCTGCAGCGGGTCATCGACGCGATCGTGGACGTGCCGGGCGTGCTGCGGACCGCCACGGTCATCGCGCTGGCCGAGCCGGTCGGCTACCGGGTACTGCCGCTGGTCCGCGCCGCCGCCAGCCACCGGGCGCGGTAGCCGCCGGGCAGCGGCGGCCCCGCACCTGCACCGGACGGCGGCACGGCGCCGTCCGCCGTGGCGGCGCGGCTGACTGCGGCCGTACGGCAGACTATGGCAGGGCGGCCGGCCGGGTGCTCCCGGCCAGCTCGCTGGCGGCCTCGCTCACGGCCTTGCTGAGCTCGGCATGGTCGGCCTCGCCGGAGAAGAACATCCAGCCGATGCTCACGCCGCCGAGCGCCATCGCGGCCCGGACCCGCTCGATCAGCGGGGCGCCCGGCGGGGTCATCAGCCCGATCAGCGTGCTTAGCCGCTCCCGGAACACTTCACCCCGTCCCTTGGCCGCGGCCAGGCTGTGCACCGCCGCCTGGTTCTGGTGCAGCATCCGGAACGTCTGCTGGCCGGCGGCCACGATGGCCACATAGCGGCGCACGATCTCGCCGGAGGTATCCGGGCCGGGCGGCTGGCGGCGCGCCCAGCCGATCAGCGCGTCGATCTGGCCGGTGTAGTCCTTGAGCAGGCTGGCGACGATGTCTTCCTTGGACTTGAAGTGGTAGTACAGGGCGGCTTTGGTGACATCGAGCCGGTCGGCGATCTCGCGCAGCGAGGTCTGCTCGTAGCCCTGCTCGGTGAACAGTTCGAGCGCCACCCGCTGGATGCGCGCACGCGTGTCGCCCCGAGTGCGCCCCGGCCCGCTGTCACCTGCTGCATCATTCAACGTGTTGCTCGCCTCGGTCGGAGCCGGCAATCTACTTGACGGCCGGTAAGTTGGAGCATAGCCTGCTCTGTCGAGACGGATGCTAGCCGGTCGGCAAGTAGGTTGCGAATGCGCAGATTATCGCGGCCAGCGGCCGGACACTCGATGCCGGGGCGGATTCGATCACGACAGGAATTCAGGCGGGGACCGCGCCCTCCAGCCGGGCCCGGCGCGATGTGCTGGTCGTGCTGCCGGGGCTGCTTCTCGCGATCATCATCGCGATGCTCGACCAGCTGGTGGTCTCCACCGCGCTGCCCCGCATCGTCGGTGACCTGGGCGGCGTGACGCACCTGTCCTGGGTGGTCACCGCCTACATCCTGGCGTCCACGATCACCACGCCGCTGTACGGGAAGCTCGGTGATCTCTACGGCCGCAAGCGCTGGCTGATGACCGCGATCGTGATCTTCCTGATCGGCTCCGCGCTGTCCGGCCTGTCCCAGTCGATGGGCGAGCTGATCGCGTTCCGCGCAAGATCCAGCACAAGATCGACTATCTAGGCGCGGCCGTGCTGGCCATTGCGGCCGCTGCGCTCGTGCTGCTGACCACCTGGGGCGGAACCGAGTATGCGTGGGGATCCGCGCAGATCCTCGGCCTCATCGCGGCGGCCGTCGTCGCCACCGGCGTGTTCGTGCTCACCGAGGCCCGGGCCGCCGAGCCGGTGCTGCCGCTGCACGTGTTCCGCAACCGGAACTTCTCGGTGGCCAGCGCGATGAGCTTCCTGCTCGGCCTGGCCATGCTGGGCGCGCTGACCTTCCTGCCGCTGTACCAGCAGACGGTGCAGCACCTGTCCGCGACCGGCAGCGGGCTGATGCTCATCCCGATGATGATCTGGCTGCCGATCACCTCGCTGATCGGCGGCCAGATAATGTCGCGCACCGGCCGGCACAAGGCCATGCCGATCATCGGCGGCGCGATCATGACTGTCGGCATGTATTTGCTGATGGGGCTGGACGCCGACACCAGCCGCCTGCGGTCAGGCTTGTTCTTCGTGGTACTGGGCATCGGGAGGGGCTTCCTGATGCAGATCACCTCGGTCATCGTGCAGAACAGCGCGGAGCAGCGCGACATCGGCGTGGCGAGCAGCTCGCGGGCGTTCTTCCAGCAGATCGGCGGCTCGATCGGCGTGTCGATCTTCGGGGTCATCTTCGCCCGTCGGCTGACCCAGGTGCTCACCGCCCGGATCCCGGGCATCCACCTCAGCGCGCCCGGCGGATCGCTCGACCCGGCCACGGTGAACAGGCTGCCTGCGACGGTGCGCGGCGACGTGTTCTACGCGATCTCACATGGCATCCAGGGCGTGTTCTTCTGGACCGCGCCCGCCGCCATCGCGGTGTTCGTGCTCGCCTGGTTCATCAAGGAGGTGCCGCTGCGCGGCAGCGCGGCGCCCGCAAGCGAGCCGCAGGCGCAGGCCTCGCAGCTGGTGGCCTGACCCGGGGGTCCGCCGGGATCACGTGCTGCCTCCGCCCGGCCCGGAGCGCCGGGATTCGCGGCCAGCCCGACGGGCGGCTGATGCTACATGCCGGCGTAGGGCACGGCCTCCAGGATCTCGACGGTGGCCGAGCGGCCGTTCGGCAGTGTGTAGGTGGCCTTCTCGCCGACCTTCTTGCCGGAGATCGCGCTGCCGAGCGGCGAGCGCGGCGAGTACACGTCGATCGGGGTGCCGCTCTCCTCCCGCGAGGCGAGCAGGAACGTGACCTCGTCATCGTCCCCGTCGAACCGGATCGTGACCGTCATGCCCGGCCCCACCACGCCCTCGGTCCTGGGCGGCTCGCCGACCTTGGAGTTCTCCAGGATCTGGGTGAGCTGGAAGATGCGGGCCTCGCGCTTGCCCTGCTCCTCCTTGGCCGCGTGGTACCCGCCGTTCTCCCGCAGGTCACCCTCGTCCCTGGCCGCTTCGATCTTCTTGGCGATCTCACTTCGGCCATCACCCGAGAGGTAGTCCAGCTCCGACTTCAGCCGGTCGTACGCCTCCTGCGTGAGCCAGGTGACGGTTTCGTCGCGGGTCTCGGTCACGGGCACTCCTTGCATGGGCGGTGGGAACTTTCGCTCCGCCAGGCCCGGTTCGGGCCCCTGGGGGTAAACCTTGAGGCTAACAAGGCTCGGCGACTGCTTCGAGCCTGTCAATGGGGACGCACCGCCGAATCGCCGCCTGGCCGGGCCGCCCGCCGTGGGAATGTCATGCCCGGGCCGTGGCGTTGTCTGGCACAGTAACCCGCTGGTAGCTCGTGACGGCTGACCTGATCGCGCCCGATACGGACCCGCGGGGCGGCGCGGTCAGCCGGCTCCGCCACCCGGCGGCGGTCTTGGCGGTCGCTGCCATATCGATGCCGCCAGCCGGTGCGCCCATCACAGGGTGCCGCCGATGACAGGGAGATTTTTGGTGTCCGCCGTGAGCCCTGAGCTGACCGCGCCTGATCCAGCCGCGCTGCGGCTGATGGCGGTCCACGCCCACCCCGACGACGAGTCGAGCAAGGGCGCCGCCACCATGGCCCGGTACGCCCGGGAGGGCGCGTCGGTGCTGGTCTGCACGCTGACCGGCGGCGAGCGCGGCGACATTCTCAACCAGGCCATGGACCGCCCCGAGGTACGCGCGAACCTGCCCGCGATCCGGGGCGGGGAAATGGCCAGGGCGCGGGAGATTCTCGGCGTGGCGCAGCGCTTCCTCGGGTTCACCGACTCCGGGCTGCCCGAGGGCGACCCGCCCCCGCCGCTGCCGGCCGGATGCTTCGCCGTGCAGCCCCTGACGGTGGCGGCCGCCCCGCTGGTTCGCGCGGTGCGCCAGTTCCGGCCGCAGGTGATGCTCACCTACGACGAGAACGGCGGCTACCCGCACCCCGACCACATCAAGACCCACCAGGTCACCGTGGAGGCGTTCGAGGCGGCCGCCGACCCGGACCGCTATCCGGGGACCGGCGAGCCCTGGCAGCCGCTAAAGCTCTATTACTTCGCCAGCTTCCACAAGGCCAGGCTCATCGCGCTGCACGAGGAGATGGCGCGGCGCGGCCTGGACTCGCCCTATGCTGAGCGGCTGGCGAAGTGGGAGGACAATCCGGCGCGGCCGCCGCTGGCGATTACCACCAGGATCCCGTGCGGCGACTATTTCGAGATCCGCGACCAGGCCCTGCTCGCCCACGCCACCCAGATCGACCCGCACGGGGCGTGGTTCTCCTGCCCGCTCGATGTGCAGCGGGCCGCCTGGCCGACAGAGGATTATCACCTGGCCCGGTCACTGGTGGATACTGGCAAGCCGGAGGACGATCTGTTCGCCGGGATCCGGGAGAGGGTGAGGACGTGACCGTACTCGCAACGGCGAGCGGCGCGGCTGCGCCGGGCACGCTCAGCTTCCTGATCATCTTCGGGATGGCCGTGATCTTGTTCTTCCTGTTCCGGTCGATGTCCAAGCACCTGCGCAAGGTCACCGGCCGGCCGCCGCGCGGCTCCGGGGCGGCCGCGGCCACGGCGGACGACCGGGGCCCGGCTGCGCCCCCGCCGGATCAGGCGGCCGGGCCCGGGCCGCAGGCTTAGGGGCCGCCCCGAAGGCTTAGGGGCCGCCCCGAAGGCTCAGGGCCGCCCCGAAGGCTCAGGGCCGCCCCGAAGGCTCAGGGCCGCGGACGGCGGGGCGTCCGGGCCCGGCCCTGAGCGGTCCGCCCGAGCCCGGATGCTCATAGGCTGGCCAGGAAGGCTACTCACCTTCCTGGACGAAGGATTGGTGATCCACGTTGGCCCCGACGCCCGCCGAGACGCCCGCCGCGAGCGTGCCCGAAAATGCCTGGCTGCTGGACGTGCGCGAGGACGCCGAGTGGGCGGCGGGCCACGCGCCTGGTGCGGTACACATGCCGATGGGGCAGGTCACGGCCCGCGCGAACGAGATCCCGCGGGCTGAGACCGTCTTCGTGATCTGCCGGTCCGGCGCCCGGTCCGGCCGGGTCGCGCAGGCGCTGGCCGGTGCCGGCTGGCAGGCCGTCAACGTTGCGGGCGGCATGCAGGACTGGGCGGTGGCCGGCCGTCCGATGGTCACCGATTCGGGCGCCGACCCGTTCGTGGCCTGACCTGCGCCGGCCGCCGTCTTCCCGTCTCCCCGGTGGCCGTCTACCGGGCCATTGCGCCGGCGACAGGGGAGCGGGCAGGCGTTCTTGCCGGCGCCCGTCCGCCGCTGACTCCGGTATGGCTTGACAGGGCATGCGGGGGTAAGGACTGCCAGCTCCTGGTTGTAGAGCCGAACATGTCAGCGATCCAGATCCAGCTGCAGATGACCCTCGACGACCATTCCGCCAGTACGGCATCAGCCCCTGCTGCCCCGGTCAAGACGCTGGCAGCCCCGGCGACCCGGACCCGGGCCGCTCAGGGCGACCCGGCTGGCCTGGCTGCGCCCCGGCGGGGCCGGCGCGGCGTGTGATGCGGGCATCATCCCGGTTGTCGCCGGCCGCATCGACAGCCGCGTCCCGGGGCAGCTCGCCGCCGGCTTGCTGCGCCGCACTCCCGGCCAGGCGGCCGCCCGCCGCGCCCGTGCTGAGACCGGTGACCAGGCGGCGGCCCGCCGCGCCCGTGCCGAGACTGCCGCCCGCGACCTCATCATCAGCCGCGCCGTCCGCCTGCTGTCCGGCCCCGGCGGCCTGGCCGCCGCGCTGCGCACCCGGCCTGGCTCATGATCTGATCGCATCGGCGTCGCTGCCGCTGGATGTCGGCGCGGTCGCCGACACCATCCCCGTGCACCTGCGCCGCGCCGTTACCGCCCGCGACCGCGGGTGCCGGTTTCCTGGCTGCGACCAGCCCCCCGCCGCCTGCCAGCCCCACCACCTGATTCCCCGGGCGGAGGGCGGGGCGACAAGCCTGGGCAACTTGCTGCTGTTGTGCTCGTTCCACCACCTCATCGCCGTGCACCGGTGGGGCTGGAGCATCGCGCTGCACCCCGACGGCACCGCTACCGCCGCCAGTCCCGGCCACGCCCGCACTTACCATGGCCACGGGCCGCCCGGCCAGGCCGCCTGACGGCCCGGGCGGTCCGTGCACCTGTCCTTTCGCCGCACGGCTGTCGTGCACAGTGCTGTCGTCCGCACGGCTGCTCGTCCACGCGGCTGTCGTCGACACCGCTGCCGTCCCGCATGGCTGTCGTCCACACGGGCAGCCCGGTCTGGCTACGCGCTGCTGAATTTGGGCGCCGGCGGCTGTCAGCGGGAGATGCTGTCCGGGATGGTTGCTAGCGTGCTGTCAGCCGTCCCGACTGGAGTTGCAGGGCATGCTGGTTATCCACGGAGTCTGGGCCTACGGCGCGCTGCTGCTGTGGGCCGAGGATTCGGGCGATTCAGGTGCGCCAGCGCTCGAACGCAGCCGCTCCGGCGGCCCCGGCCCCGGCGGCTCCGGCGCGAGTGCCCTCGACCGCTCTGGCTCGCAGAGTGGCAGCTCAGACGGCTGGTATCCCGAACGCGCTGCGGCCCCGGCTAGCCCCCCGCGCCGGGCCGCCCGGACGCCTCGCCCGCACTTGTTCGCCGCCGCTCCCGGCGCCCTGGCCGACGCGATCACCGAGCTTGCGGGCCGGTACGGCGAGCTGGCCCGCAAAGCGGACGAGGACGAACTGACCCTGTGGCTGCCTACCGCCTCCGGCCTGGCTGCCTCGCCCGAGCTGGCCAGGGATCCGGCGCACGGATCCGACCCGGCGGCCGGCCTGCGGGTGCTGGCTGGCTGGCGGGTTCCGGTGCTTGCGTTCGAGCCGGCTGGCGCGGTCGCCCTGCTGACTGCCCTGACCGAACGCGGCAGCGGCCCAGCAGCGGATCTGGTCGTGCCCGATGCGGACCTGAGCCCGGCTCCTGCTCCTGACCCGAGCGTGGCCCCGGGCCCCGATTCAGGCCCGTACCCGGGCGTCTCCGTCGCTGCAGCCCCAGCTGTGATCGGCGGGTCGGTGCGCTACCTCGCCGCGCTGGCCCGGCTGGCCGCGGACCTGGCTGCGCGCGGCCGGGTCTTGCCTGCACTAACGGCGGACGACGAAGGCGGTTATGCGGCACGGTGGCTGCCGGTCCTGGCGGGCGTCGACGCGCAGCAGGCCCGCGAGCTGGCCGCCGCCATGCCGTCCCTGTGCCGGGCGACGCAGGCATCAGGAACGTCCTCGGCGGCGGTACTCACCGAGGCGCTCGACGCACTGGCCGATGCCGCGGCCCGCGCCCGGCTCGGCGGCGAGGAAGGCCTGCAGCTGCTGCCGCCCAGGCGCGGCCGGCGGCCAGCCAGAATCCCGCTCGCCGAGCGCTGGGCCGCTGCGCTCACCAGCGCCGACGGGATCATCTCCGGGCTCGGCGCTGAAGACGAGACTGAGGCCGCCCAGCTCGCCGCGGAGCTGGCCGCCTGGCGCCAGGCGGCGCAGCAGCCCGCCGGCCCGGTCCGGGCCTGCTTCCGCCTGATCGAGCCACCCGCTCCGCTGGCCGGAGATGCCGAGCCGATCAGCGCCGCTGAGTCGGCCGGGAGCCCAGCCGCCGAACCCGAAACCGGTGACTGGGTGGTCGAGCTGGCGCTGCAGGCCACCGACGATCCCAGCCTGCTGCTGCCCGCCGCCGGCATCTGGTCCGGTGCCACGGCGGGTGGCTGGGCCGCGGCGGGCGTCAAGCACCCCGAGGACGAGCTGCTGGCCGGCCTTGGCGCGGCCGCCCGGCTGTTCCCCGAGCTGAACGAGGCACTCCGCACTCCCGCTCCGGCCATGGTCGGGCTGTCGGCCGACGGCGCATACCGGTTCCTGACGCGGACTGCTCCGCTGCTGTCCGGTGCCGGGTTCGGCGTGCTGCTGCCGGACTGGGTCCGCAAGGCCAGGCTCGGCCTGAAGCTGACCACTCGCACCCAGCAAACGGCCGCGAGCGCCGGTGCCGCACAGGCTGCCTTCGGCCGCAGCGACCTGGTCAGCTTCCGGTACGAGCTGGCCGTCGGCGGCGAGCCGCTGGACCCGGCCGAGCTGGCTGAGCTGGCCCGGCTCAAGGTCCCGCTGGTGCGGCTGCGCGGGCAGTGGGTCGAGCTGGACGAGGCGCACCTGAGCGCGGCCCTGAAGTTCCTGGAGCGGGACCGGGCCGGGACGATGACCGCAGCCGACGCGCTGCTGGCCGGCCTGGGCCAGGCCGCCGCCGACCTGCCGGTCGAGCAGGTCGATGCGGACGGCTGGCTCGGCGATCTGCTGTCCGGCGAGACCGACCGGCGGCTCACGCCCGTCCCCACCCCGGCCGGCTTCCGCGGCGAGCTGCGCCCCTACCAGGAACGCGGCCTGGCCTGGCTGGCCTTCCTCGGTGCCCTCGGCCTCGGTGCGATCCTGGCGGACGACATGGGCCTGGGTAAGACCGTAACCCTGCTCAGCATGCTCGCCCATGAGCGCGGAACAGGGTCCGATACCCGGCACGGGCCGACGCTGATGGTCTGCCCGATGTCACTGGTGGGCAACTGGCAGCGGGAGACCGAGCGGTTCACGCCCGGCCTGGCCGTGCATGTGCACCACGGGGCGGACCGGCTGGCCGGGGACGATCTCGCCCAGGCACTGGCCACCGCCGACCTGGTCATCACCACGTACGGCGTGGCCACCCGGGACTGCGCGGCGCTGGCCAAGGTCAGCTGGGCCCGGGTGGTGTGCGACGAGGCGCAGAACATCAAGAACGCGGCCACCCGCCAGGCCCGGGCGGTGCGGGCTCTGCCCGCCGGCTCCCGGGTCGCGCTGACCGGCACGCCAGTGGAGAACCGGCTGTCCGACCTTTGGTCGATCATGGAATTTACCAGTCCCGGCCTGCTCGGCCCGGCCGAGAAGTTCCGCACCGCCTACGCGGTCCCGGTCGAGCGCAACGGCGACGAGGCCGCCGCGCAGCGGCTCCGGCAGGTCACCGGGCCGTTCATCCTGCGGCGGCTCAAGACCGACAAGGCGATCATCTCCGACCTGCCGGACAAGCTGGAGATGAAGGTCTGGTGCAACCTGACGCCCGAGCAGGCCACGCTGTACCAGGCGACGGTGGGCGACATGCTGGCGAAGATCGAGGCCGCCGCGGAGCCGATCGAGCGGCGCGGCCTGGTGCTGGCGGCCATGGCCAAGCTCAAGCAGGTCTGCAACCATCCCGCGCACCTGCTCGGCGACGGGTCGCGGCTGGCGGGCCGGTCCGGCAAGCTGGCCCGACTGGAGGAGATCTGCGAGGAGGTCATCGCGGCGGGGGAGAAGGCGCTGTGCTTCACCCAGTACGCGGAGTTCGGCCGGATGCTGCAGCCCTACCTGGCGGCGCGGCTGTCGTGCCCGGTCCGGTACCTGCACGGTGGCACGGCGAAGAAGCAGCGTGACACGCTGGTCGCCGATTTCCAGGCCGAGCAGCAGCCCTCGGTGTTCCTGCTGTCGCTCAAGGCCGGCGGGACCGGGCTGAACCTGACGGCGGCCAGCCATGTCATCCACGTCGACCGGTGGTGGAATCCGGCCGTCGAGGACCAGGCCACTGACCGGGCGTTCCGGATCGGCCAGCGCCGGGACGTGCAGGTGCGCAAGTTCGTCTGCGTCGGCACGCTGGAGGAGCGGATCGACGCCATGATCGAGGAGAAGAAGGCGCTGGCGCAGCGGATCGTCGGCACCGGCGAGAGCTGGCTGACCGAGCTGTCGGTCGCCCAGCTGCGCGAGGTCATCGCGCTGTCCCCGGACGCGGTGGCGGCATGAACGGCCGGCCGCGGGACCGCGATCCGGACTTCTGGCGGGATCAGCCGGTCAGCCGCCGCCTGGCCGCGGACGGGATCCGGGCGCGCAGCAAGCGCGGGCCGATCGGTGAGCAATGGTGGTCGCGCCGGCTCACCAGCGTGCTGGAGTCGTTCGGGATGTCGGCCAGGCTCTCCCGGGGCCGCAACTACGCGCGATCGGGCCAGGTGCTCGGTTTCGAGATCTCGCCCGGTTACGTGACCGCGCAGGTGCAAGGCTCGCGGCCGCGGCCCTACCGGGCCCGGATCCAGGTCCTGCCGCTCACGACCGCGCAGTGGCGGCGGGTGACTGAGGCGCTGGCGGCGCAGGCACTGTTCCGGGCCAGCCTGCTGGCCGGGGAGATGCCGCCGGAGATCGAGGAAGTGTTCGCTGCCTGCGGCACTCCGCTGTTCCCGCGCACGGCCAGGGACATGGAGATGACATGCTCCTGCCCGGACTGGGAGGTGCCCTGCAAGCACCTGGCCGCGGTCTGCTACGTGCTAGCCGAGGCGTTCGACACCGATCCGTTCGCCATCCTGGCCTGGCGCGGCCGTGACCGGGATGAGCTGCTCGCCGCCGTCCGCCAGGCGACGCCGGGTCACTCGGCCGCGGGTCAGCCCGAGCTGGCCGGCCGGGCGTCGCCGGGAACCGAGGCAGCCCAGCCGGTCATCGAGGTCGCCGATCCGCCGCTCGCGGAGTGCCTGGACGGCTTCTGGGAACCGGGCCTGCCGGACGCGCGGCTGCGCGCGCTGCCGCCGGCCGGCCTGGCCCCGCCCGGCCTGCTGCTGCGCAGCCTCGAGCCGCCTGCCGTCACCGTCCGCGGCCAGGAGCTGCCCATGCTGTTGTCCCCGGCCTACGAGGCGCTGGGCAGCTCGCGCGGCTGAGCTCCGCAACCCGCCCAGCGAGCCCGGCGGCCCGCCATCGGGCCGGAGCCTGGCGCGGCGCGCCCTCGCAGGCGGCTACGGCAAGTTGTGGGTGCCGGTGAGCAGGTCCTGGATGCGGATCTTCGCCCGGATCACCGGGACCCGGAGCCGCTGCTCGCGGCGGCTGGCCCGGCTCAGCTTGCGCGGCCGGGCGGCGTAGCGCCAGTGGGCCCAGGGCGATCCGGGCCGGGCCAGCCGGACCGCGCCGATCAGCAGCAGCAGCGGCAGGAACACCCCGAACAGGCCGGTCCAGATTTTCCCCTTCAGCAGCGTGACCGCGGCCAGGCCGAACAGCAGCGCGATCACCCAGGTCAGCGTCACGCTGACCGGCCCCCACCGGTGACCGGCCACGCTGCGCAAGCCGACCGGAGCCACCCCGATCAGCAGCAGCGCCGTGATGGCCGCCGCCATGAACACCGCGTCGATGGACAGCCGGCCCTCGTTGCTCCAGTACACGTCGCGCAGGTGCAGGATCAGCGCGAACTCGTCGAGAACCAGCGCCATGCCCAGTCCGAAGATGACGGCCGGAGCCGACCGCCAGGGCAGCGAGTGCACCGGTGCCGCGAGCTCGGCCACCCCCCCGATCCCGACCAGGATGACGCCGAAGACCATGTGATGGATGTGCACGGCTCCGGCCACCACGTTGCCCGGCCACCAGCGGATCTTGGCGCGGATCATCCGCGCGGACAGCCTGATCAGCCCGAACCCGGCCAGAAAAGCCACGAAGAAGCAAAAAAGCGGCAGCCGGCCGGTCTCTGCGATCCGCTCGGTAAACCATCTGGACATCCCGATACCCCGGGTCAGCGCGCCGCGGGCGGGCAGCTCTCGTGCACCCAGTCGCCGCCGCCGTTGCGCCGCACGTCGTGGCCCCCCGCAAGTGGCCTGCCGCACCGGGCGCAGGCCGCGTCAGCAGGGCCGGCGGCATGATCGGCGGGCCAGCCGGACCGCAGGAACGAGGCCTGATCTAGTTCCAGCCCCACCGAGCTCTGCGAGGTCAGCGGAACACCCAGCCCGCCGGGGCAGAAGTGGCTCAGGTGCGCGTCCCGCACCCGCTCGCCGATCCGCGCCCCTGGCAGGGTCCGGGTGCTCTGCCGCATCGACCATGACCCCCGTCTCTCGCTGCAGGTTCGGCCTCAGCGTAGCCGCTGGACGGCGGGCGTCCCGGTCACCGGCTGACGGTCACCGGCTGACCGGGGCCACCGTCGCGCTCGCGGCCCGGATCAGGCCGGCCGGGGCCAGCTCCCGGCAGGGACCCGCCGCCCGGCGGGCCGGCCACCCGCTGTTTCGCCACCCAGCCGCCTGCTAGCCCGCGGCCGGGCCGGCCGGTCGCTGCTGGTGCCGCGACCATGCGGCCACTCGGCCGGGCCAACTGGTGGGCGCCGCGGCCGCTGCGCCGGCTCTACAGCCGGTACGCGATCACCGAGGGCGGGGGACGCGGCCGAGCAGCCGCAGCGCGAGCCCGGCCCCGGCATCCTGACCTGGCCCGGCCCGCTGACGCGGCTGATGCGTCCGCGGGCCGGGCTTGTGCTGCCGGGCTGGTGCGGGTCAGCCGCGGTCGAGCTGCTTCAGCTCGGCCGGTGTCAGCTCCAGGCTCGCGGCCTGCGCCGAGTCGGCGATGGACTGCGGCCGGCTGGCGCCGGGAATCGGGATGACGACCGGGGCCTTGGCCAGCATCCAGGCCAGCGTCGCCTGCTGCGGCGACACACCGTGGGCCGAGGCCACCTGGCCGAAGACGGCGTGCTTGCGGCCGAGGTCGCCGGCCTTGCCGATTCCGCCCAGCGGGCTCCACGGCAGGAACGCGATACCGAGCCTGGCACAGTGCGCCAGCTCGGCCTCGCTGGACCGGAACGCCGGGGAGAACTGATTCTGCACCGAGGCCAGGTTGCCCTCGCCGAGTACCCGGCGGGCGATGTCGATCTGCTCGACGGTCGCGTTGGAGATCCCGGCCAGCCGGATCTTGCCTGCTTCCAGCAGTTCCTTCAGTGCGCCGACCGAATCCTCGTACCGCACCCTGGGGTCGGGCCGGTGGAGCTGGTACAGGCCGATGGCGTCGACGCCGAGCGCCTTGAGCGACGCGTCGGCAGCCTGATGCAGGTGCGCGGGCGAGCCGTCGATCTGCCATGAGCCGTCACCGGGCCGGATATGGCCGCCCTTGGTAGCGACCAGCACGGTGCTGGTGTCACCGCCGTAGGTGGCCAGCGCCCTGGCGATCAGCCGCTCATTGTGGCCGGCCTCGCCGGCGTTCAGGTGATAGGCGTCGGCGCTGTCGATGAACGTGACGCCGGCGTCGAGCGCGGCGTGGATGGTGGCCAGCGAGCGGGCCTCGTCGGGGCGGTCCTCAATCGACATCGGCATCCCGCCGAGCCCGATCGCGCTGACCGTGGCCGTGCCGATCTTCCTGGTCCGCATGTCAGTTACTCCCCACATGGTCGGGTCCGAGATTTTCTCGCCTCTCTCGTGACAACCCGGGAGCGTCCCCTCACATGCCGGCTCGGTGATAGCGCACGCCGGTAACGGTTATCACATATCCTGATTACCAGGTGCCATCTCCATCAGCTGAGCGACAAAGGCGCGGGCCGCGGCGGAAATACGGCGGTGCACTGGCGTCGCCACCGCGATGCCCCAGCGCAGTGCGGTCCCTGTGACCTCGACGTTAGCCAGATCCGGCAGCTGCCCGGCCGCCGACGCGGGCAGGAACGCGATGCCCAGCCCGGTGCTGACCAGCGCGGCGGCCGCGGTGAAGTCAGGGATCTCGAACGGGACCTGGCGGTCGAGCCCGGCCGCGCTGAAGGCGCGGTCCACGACCGCCCGGTTGCCCCATCCGGGCGGGAAGTCGACGAACGACTCGCCGGACAGGTCGGCCAGCGTGACTCGCCGGCCCGCCAGCCGGTGTCCCGGGCCGCAGACCAGCAGCAGTGGCTCCGCCGCGACCGGCCGCACGGCCAGGCCGGCGGCGGCGCGGGCAGCGAGGCCAGCGCCAGGTCCAGCGAGCCGGCGATGACGTCGCGCGCCAGCCCGGCGGATCCGGCCGCAGCCATCCGCAGCCGCACTGTCACTTCCGGGTGGGAGCCGTGGAATCTGCCGAGCATGGCCGGCAGGTCCAGGCCGCCGGTGGACATCATGGTGCCGACGGTGACCGTGCCGCGCAGGCCGCCGCGGGCCGCGCCGACCGCGTCCCTGGCCGCCTGCGCCGCTGCCAGCGTCGCCCGCGCCTCGGGCAGCAGTGCCTCGCCGGCGTCGGTCAGCGCGACCCGGTGCCGGTCCCGGTCGAACAACACCGCGCCCAGCTCACGCTCGAGGTTCTGCACGGCGCTCGACACCCCGGACTGCACGACATGCAGCCGCCGGGCCGCGCGGGTGAACGACAGCTCGTCGGCGACCGCCACGAAGTACTCCAGATGCCGTAGTTCCATGCCTCATTATCTCTTAGCGAGATTCTGGTTAGCTCATCTTGTCGTTGGCATTGATTACCACAGCCGGCCACGCTGAAAGCGAACGGCGCCCGCGAGCCCAGTCAGGAAAGAGCGCGCGCCAGCTCAACCGGAAAGGCAGCCTGCATGTCCACTCTCGCGCAGGAGCTGCGCCCGCTGACCCCGCCGGGCGTGCGGCAGCCCGGGCCGCGACGGGGGCGCTACGGCACGGGCTTCTGGCTCGCCGGCTATGTGTTCATGGTCACGATGGCGTTCTCGGCGGTACCCGCCCCGCTGTACGTGCTGTACCAGGCGCGTGATCATTTCGGTCCGCTGATGGTGACCGTGATCTTCGCCGCCTACGCCGTCGGCGTGGTGGTCAGCCTGCTGCTGGCCGGCCACGTGTCCGACTGGCTCGGCCGCCGCCGGCTGGTGGCCGCGGCGGTCGCCGTGAACGTGATCTCCGGGGTGATCTTCCTGGCCTGGCCCTCGGTGGCCGGCCTGATCACCGGCCGGGTGGTGTCCGGCGTCAGCATCGGGATGCTGACCGCCACCGCGACCGCCTACCTGAGCGAGTTGCACGCGGTGGCGTGGCCGGGTGCCCGGCCGGCCCGGGCCGAGATCGTGGCCACCGCCGCCAACCTCGGCGGCATCGGCCTCGGCCCGCTGCTGGCCGGGCTGCTCGCGCAGTACGCGCCGGGGCCGCTGGTGCTGCCCTATCTGGTATCGGAGGGGCTGATGCTGGCCGGGGCGGCCGCGCTGGCGGCCGTGCCAGAGACCGTGACCCGGCCGCGGCCGCGGCCCGGTTACCGTCCGCAGCAGATCAAGATCCCGGCGGGCAGCCGCGCGCTGTTCGCCGCGGCTGGCTCCGCCGCGGCCGCCGGGTTCGCGCTGTTCGGCCTGTTCACCTCGCTCGCGCCGGGGTTCATCGCCGGCCCCCTGGGCGCCCCATCGCACGCACTCGCCGGGCTGGCCGCGTTCGCGGTCTTCGGCGCAGCGGCCCTGGCCCAGGTGCTGGTCGGCCGGGCCGCGCTGCGCCGTCAGCTTGGCCTGGGCCTGGCCGCGCTCGCGGCCGGGCTGGTGCTGATTACCGTGGCCGTCTGGCTGCCGAGCCTGGGCCTGCTGCTGGCCGGCGGCGTTGTGGCGGGCGCCGGCGCGGGCGCGGCCTTCAAGGGCAGCATCTCGGTGGTGATCGCCATCGCGCCCGCTGACGCCCGCGGCGAGGCGCTGGCCGGGCTGTTCCTGGCCGCCTACATCGGCCTGACGGTGCCCGTGGTCGGCCTCGGCCTCGCTACCCAGCTGCTGTCGACCCCGGCCGCCGTGCTGGGCTTCGCCGCGGTGCTGCTGGCCGTGGTGGCGGCGGTCAGCGTGCGGCTGCTGGGCCGCGGCGCGCGGCCCGGCTCAGGTCTGACCGGCCCCGGCCCGGGCGGCTCGCGCGGTGGCGGCCGCGGTGACGACGGTGACGATGACCAGCAGCGCGACGTCGCCGATCCAGCTCGGCGGCATCGCGGTGGCCGCCACCCCGTTGTCACTGTGGAACAGCGCCGGGCTGGCCGACCGCAGCGCTAGCCCCCAGCTGACAGCCGCGCCGGTCACCGTGGCCATCGCGACGGTCAGCACGGCCATCGGGATGACCTGCGCGCGCAGCAGCGAGGGCGGCAGCCCGGCCCGGCGCAGCAGGGCGACCGCGGCGAAGGCGCAGCCTGCCGCGGCGCCGAGCCCGAGGATCGTGATGACGGCCACGGCGGTCAGGCTCGGTGCCGAGTGCACCCGTGCGTGCCCGGCGGCGCGGATGGCGATTATGACCGCGGCCAGCCAGCTGAGCACGGTCGCGGGCGGCACCAGGAGCAGCCCGGTCAGGTCGGCGCGCCGTCCCGAGATGGCCTGCCGGACGATGCTCGCCACAATCGGCAGGCCGCCCGCGGCCACCGCCAGGCCGGCCAGGACCGCCGCGGCCACCAGCACGTCGAATGACGCTCCGACTGCGGCGTGCTGATGCCGGGCAGCGGCGAGCGCCGGGCTCTCGGTCATCTTCTGGAAACCGGCCCCAGCCAGGCAGAAGGCAATGATGGTGCAGGCAGCCGTGGCCACGGCGCCGCGGACGCGGTCGGGCACGGTTCTCCTTCCGCCCGCCAGCGACGGGTGCAGCCGGGCGTCCAGGGCGCCGGCCACGATGCTGGCCAGAAATCGCGCCCGAGCGGGCCAGCGCGGGCGGCTGGCGCGGGCCGGAGCGGCGGACATCTCGGCGGTCAGGTCCGATAGCAGCGCGGCGTACTCCGCGCCGTAACGCTCCCGCCACCGGGGCGGGTACAAGCTCAGGGCCATCCGGGCGTAGGGCGGGACGAAGCCGCGGCCGTCCGCGCCGGGCTGCCCGGCCCCGGGGCGATCCGGATGGGACCGCGCGCTCATGCGGGCCGTCCTGGTGCACCCAGCCGGCTCAGCCCCAGGTCGGCGAGCGCGCGCATGCGGGTCGCCTGCCGGGCCAGCTCGCGGGCGCCGGCGGCGGTCAGCCGGTACGGCCGGCGGCGCTGCTGCGGCGCCAGTGCCTCGATCAGGCCACGTTCCTCCAGCCGCCCGATCGCCCCGTACAGGGTGCCGGGTCCCAGCTGCACCCCGACCTGTTCGGACACGTCCTTGGTGATCGCGTAGCCATGCTTGGGCCCGTCCGCCAGGCTGGCCAGCACCAGCAGCGAGGGCTCGGCCCACCGGCCCAGGTCGTCGGTCACTGCGGTCCTCTCCGCGGTGCCCGGGCATGGTCGCAGAGGCCCCGCACCTCACTACTACGTCGCACGATACTACATGCGGCGTACTACATCGAGCAATACAGCCAGAGCGGCCGCGCGGCGGCGCAGCGGGCTGCTACAGCCAGTCGTTGCGCTTGAACACCACGTACAGGACGGCCGCGGCGACCAGCATGATGGTGACCGACGAGGCCAGGCCGAACTGGCTGCTGAAGCCGGGGTACGGCACGTTCATGCCGTAGAAGCCCGTGACGAAGGTGGGCACGGCCACGATGGCCGCCCAGCTGGTGACCTTCTTGGTGATCACGTTCATCCGGTTGCCCTGGATGGTCAGATTGGTCTCCAGGATCGTGGTGACCAGGTCGCGCAGGCTCTCCGTCCATTCCGTGGCCCGCAGCACGTGGTCGTAGACGTCCTGGTAATAAGGCTGCAGGGCGTCGTCGACTACATGCAGGTCGCGGCGCATCAGCGCGTTGACGACCTCGCGCATCGGCAGCACGTAACGGCGCAGCAGCACCAGGCTCTTGCGCAGCTCGAAACTGCGCCGCTGCACGTCCTCGCCGCGCGATCGATCGTCGAACAGCCGGTCCTCGAGGTCCTCGATCGAGTCGTCGAGCGACTGCACCGCCGCGAAGTGCCCGTCCACGATGTTGTCGAGCAGGCCGTGCAGCAGGTAGCCCGCGCCGAACTTCGCCAGGTCGGGACTCGCGTCCCAGTAGTCGATGACGGCGCCGATATCCAGGCCGTCATCCTTGCGCACGGTGATCAGGGCGCGGGGGGTTACGAACGCGGCCAGCTCACTGGTGGCCAGCTCGCCGGTGGCGGTGTTCAGGTGGACGGCGTAGGCGGTCAGGAACAGGTGCGTCCGGTAGCGGTCGAGCTTCGGCCGCTCGTGGTCCTGCTCGGCGTCCTCGACGGCCAGCGGGTGCAGCCCGAACTCGGCGCTCAGCACGGCCAGGTCGTCCCGGTCCGGGTCGCGCAGATCGAGCCAGATGACGGCATCGTCGTCGTCGATGTACTCGCTGATGTCATCGATGGGGAAGCCCTCAAGCTCCAGCGTCCCGTGCCGGTACAGACGGGTGCGGGCCTGGCATTTGGTCCGCGGCGACGTGCTGATCGCAGAGCCCGCGGTGCGGCCGGGATCGGTGCCGCGGAACGTGGTATCCCGGCCGGCTCGCCCGGGCCCGGCGCGGCTGTCCGCCGCCGTGCGCCCGGTCAGCTCCGCGGCAGGTCCCGCGGCGCGCTCAGGTCCCGGGTCGGTCATGATGGCCTCCTGGCGTGTCATCAGGCTCGCTCGCCCACCAGGCTCTCATCGCTGCCTGGGCCGGCGCGTGCAGGTGACTTACTGGCCGGGCCCGGGCAGGGTAAACGCGGCGAGGGGCCTTCGTGCCCGCTGCGGGCACGGGCCTGCCTGCACCAGCTAGATTGCGGCCATGACGTTCCAGGGCTGGCCGGAGGATGCCACCGAGTTCTACGAGGGACTCGAGGCCGACAACACCCGGACCTGCTGGACCGCGCACAAGGCGGTCTACGAGCGCAGCGTGCTGGCCCCCGATGACCGAGCTGCTGGACGAGCTCGCGCCGGAATCCGGGCCAGCCAAGATCTTCCGCCCGTACCTGACGTGCGGTTCAGCAAGGACAAGTCGCCGTACCGGACCGAGATCGGCGCGGCGATCGGCGACGGCTACATCCGGCTGTCGGCGCCGGGACTGGCCGCGGGCAGCGGCGGATCGAGCTGCTGCGCTGCAAGGGCCTGATCGCCTGGCAGGAATGGCCGGCCGGGCCGTGGCTGAGCACCGCGGAGCCGAAGCAGCGGATCACAGCGTTTCCTGACCGCCACCAGGCCGCTCACCGGATGGCTGCACGAGCATGTCGGCCCGGCGGAGCCGGAGGCCGCGGACCGCCGATAGCCCGGGTCAGCAGCCGCCGTCCGGTCGGCGCGGTCTGCGGGCAGGGCGGTCTCAGGACGGCGCGGCCTCAGGACGGCGCGGTCTCAGGACGGGGTCTCGGGCCGGCACTGAGGGCACAGGCCGAATAGCTCGACCGTGTGGCCCACATCAGCGAAGCCCGCCTGCTGGCCTACCTGCTCGGCCCAGCGCTCCACGGCGCGCCCCTCCACCTCGACGCTACGCCCGCAGCTGCGGCAGGTCAGGTGGTGGTGATGCGCGTCGCTGCGGCACCGCCGGTACAGCGTCTCCCCGCTCGCGTCCCTGATCGCGTCCACCCGGCCGTCCTCGCTCAGGACCTGGAGGTGCCGGTAAACGGTGGTCAGCCCGATGTGCTCGTCCCGGCTGCGCAGCTCGGCGTGGATCTGCTGGGCACTGCAGAAGCCCGGCAGCCCGTCCAGTACCGCGGACAGCGCATCCGCCTGCCGGGTGCCGCGCACGCGGGTGCCGCGGCCCGGGGCGGGACCGGCCGGGCGGGAGGTGGTCACACCACGCACGCTAGCAGTTCCGGGCCGTGCTCCGGCCGGCCCGAACAGCTGCCCGCCTGGACCTCCGCGCACCCGGCCATGCGCCCGCCCGGACATCCGCGGGGCTGGCCGTGCGGGCCGGCCGGCTGCGCCGCGCTGTGCGGGCCGACCGGCTGCACTGTGCGCGGTGCGCCGGGAGAAGATGAGGCTATGGCGGACCGGCTCAGCGACGCGACTAGCCCCTACCTGCTCCAGCACGCGGCCAACCCGGTGGACTGGTGGCCGTGGTGCGACGAGGCATTCGCCCGGGCCCGCGAGCGCGACGTTCCGGTGCTGCTGTCGGTGGGCTACTCCGCCTGCCACTGGTGCCATGTGATGGCACACGAGTCGTTCGAGGACGTCCGCACCGCGTCGCTGATGAACGAGCACCTGGTGTCGATCAAGGTGGACCGGGAGGAGCGCCCTGACGTCGACGCGGTGTACATGACCGCTACCCAGGCGATGACGGGCCAGGGCGGCTGGCCGATGACCGTCTTCATGACGCCCGACCGTGAGCCGTTCTACTGCGGGACCTATTTTCCCCGCGCGCAATTCCAGCGGCTGGTGCTCGGGGTGGCCGGCGCCTGGCGCGAGGACCGCGGCGGCGTGACCGGGCAGGCGCAGCGGATCGCCGCCGCGCTGGCTGAGCAGGCCGGCCGGTCCGGCGCCGGGCTGCTGGCCGGCCCGGGAGAGCCAGGCCCGGACCTGGCCGCCGCCTGCCAGGTCGCGGTGACCGCGCTGGCCGCCGAGTACGACCAGCAGCGCGGCGGATTCGGCGGCGCGCCCAAGTTCCCGCCGTCGATGGTGCTGGAGTTCCTGCTCCGGCACAGCGAGCGAGTGCGCGGCGACGACGGCGAGCTCGCCCTGGCGATGGCCGTCGGCACCGCCGGGGCGATGGCCCGGGGCGGCATGTACGACCAGCTGGCGGGGGGCTTTGCCCGGTACAGCGTGGACGACAGCTGGACCGTGCCGCACTTCGAGAAGATGCTCTATGACAATGCGCTGCTGGCCCGGGTCTACGCGCACCTGTGGCGGCGCACCGGCTCGGACCTGGCCTGCCGGGTGGCGGTGCAGACGTGCTCCTGGATGATCGCCGAGCTGGGCACCGCCGAGGGCGGCTTCGCCTCGGCCCTGGACGCCGACAGTGACGGCGCCGAGGGGAAGTTCTACGTCTGGACGCCGGCGCAGCTGCGCGAGGTGCTCGGCCCGGACGATGCCGGGTACGCGGCACAGCAGCTCGGGATGGCCGGGCCGCCGACCTTCGAGCACGGCAGCTCGGTGCTGCAGCTGCGCACCGACCCTGCCGACCCGGCCCGGCTGGCGCGGATCCGGCAGGCCCTGCTCACCGCCCGGGCACAGCGGGTCCGCCCCGGCCGGGATGACAAGGTCGTTGCCGCCTGGAACGGGCTGGCCATCGCGGCTCTGGCGGAGACCGGACTGGCGCTGGAACGGCCGGAGTTCACCGCGGCCGCGCAGGCCGCCGCCGGGCTGCTGGCCGATGTTCATCTGGCCGGCGGCAGGCTAGCCCGGACATCGCGGGACGGCCGGGCGGGGGCCGCCGCCGGCGTGCTCGAGGATTACGCCTGCGTGGCCGACGGCCTGCTGGTGCTGTCCGGCGTCACCGGGGAAGGACGCTGGGTGCGGCTGGCCGGGCAGCTGCTCGACACCGCGCTGACCAGGTTCGCCGATTCCTCCGGCGGCTTCTACGACACCGCCGACGACGGCGAGCAGCTGATCTACCGGCCTGCTGACCCGGCCGACGGTCCCGCACCGTCCGGCACCTCCGCGCTGGCGGGCGCGCTCCTCGGTTATGCGGCGCTCACGGGCTCGGCCCGGCACCGCGCCGCCGCGGCGGCGGCGCTGCGGACGGCACCGGCACTGGCGGCGCGCTACCCGCGGGCCGCAGGCTCAGGCCTGGCGGTCGCCGAGGCCATGCTGTCCGGGCCAGCCGAGATCGCGGTCGTCGGTCCGCCGGACGACGAGCGGACTGCCGCGCTGCACCGGGCGGCGCTGCTCGCGGCCACGCCCGGCGCGGTGCTCGCGCTCGGCCAGCCTGTCGCCGATGAGCAGCCCGTGGTCCCGCTGCTAGCCGGGCGCACCCTGGTCGACGGCGCTCCGGCCGTCTACGTCTGCCGGGACTTTGCCTGCCGGCTGCCCGTCACCGACCCAGGCGAGCTGCCCGCCGCGCTGGGCTCCTGACGGCACCGCCGGCCCTATGGCGAAACTCGCAACACTACGTTTCGGGACCGGCAAATGCCGGCATAACCTTAGTCTGGCGCGCCAGTGCGGTGTAGACGTGCGCGCTCCGTTGATGCAGGGTGGAATAGGCGCAGCCCGGGCATCCGGGACGGCGCAGGTGAGAAGTAGCAGGCGAGAAGTCTTTTTGGCGGCCGGCAAGGGGGTACCGGTGAGCGGCTGGACGCGGCGACTGCCCGTGGTAACGGGCATCTCGCTGGCCTTGGTGGCGCTCGCCGCCGGGCCGGCCGCGGCCAGCACTGGTGCCGCGAACCCCGGCCTCGCGACGGTTACCGGGGCGCGGGGCACCGGGGCCGGGCCGGTCGTCTCGGTGCTGACCGCGGCGCCCGGCGGCCCCGCCGTGGCTCCGCCGGGCAAGCTGCGCCAGGCCGACGTGCTGGTGATCGCGCCGAAGCCGCTCCCGGCCGCGACCGCGTCCCGGCTGCGCCGGCTGCCCGGCGTCACCGCCGCCGAGCCCGCCGACGCGGCCCGCATCCGGGTAAACGGCACTTTCATCGCCATGCTCGGCGTCAACCCGTCCGGCTTCCGTGCCTTCTCCGCGCGGCCGACTGCCCGGTCCGGTGCCCTGTGGCAGAACGTGGCCGACGGCGGGATCGCGCTGTCTTACCCGATGGGCAAGCAGGACAAGATCACGCTCGGCCGCACGGTGCGGGTGGACGGCGCCCGGACCGAGCAGCTGCGCGTCGGCGGCTTCGGCACGGTCGGCATCTCGGGAGTGGACGCCGTCGTCTCCGATCAGGTAGCGCGCTCGCTCGGCATCCCGGCGGGCAACGCCGTGGTCATCAGCGCCCCCCATGCCGATCTGAGCACCCTGATCAAGCGGGTCAAGCGCCTGCTGCCGCGGCACGCGCAGGCGGTCCCGCTGGTCGCCCAGCTGACGAGGAGCGGAACCCCGGCGGCGGCCGGGACGGCCGGCGCGGCAGGCGCCGCCGCTGCGGGCGCTTCGGGGACAACCAGGCCAGGCAACAGCGGCACAGTGCTCAGCCGGGCGCAGCTGATCCGGTTCCTGACGGCGGCCGAGAGCAGAGTCGGGATGCCGTACGTATGGGGTGCCGCCGGACCGCGGGCGTTTGACTGCTCCGGACTGGTTCAGTGGTCGCTGGCGCAGGCCGGGGTGGTCATGCCCCGGGTCGCCGCTGCCCAGGCCCTGACCGGGTCTCGGGTGCCCGTCAGCGAGCTGAGCCCAGGGGACCTGCTCTTCTACCACACCGACCCCACGGCGCCTGATTACATCTCGCACGTGGCGATCTACCTCGGTAACGGGCAGATGGAGCAGGCCCCGGAGCCGGGCATGGACGTGCAGGTCGTCCCGGCCGACGTCGGCTCGGGGTTCGCCGGCGCCGTCCAGATAGACCCGCAGCTCGCCGCGGCCGTGGCCGCCAACCCGGTCGGCTAGCCGACCTTCCTTCCTTCCTTCCTTCCTTCCTTCCTTCCTTCCTTCCTTCCTTCCTTCGCTTCCCGCCCGCCCGCCTCGCCGCAAGGCAGCTTGCGGGCTCCGCCGCCCCGGGCAGCGCGCGGGGTGATCCGCGTCTCGCTTGCGAGCTGACTGCGCTAGTCGTAATCTTAATTACATGAATACAAAAGATGACCCGAGCGGTTCCGCCGACACGCTGCGCGGATGGTTCACCGGGCGGCTGCCCGGTCACTGGTTCACCGAGGGCCCCGACGTCACCATCGATCGCGAGGAGATCACGGTTATCGGGGTGCTCCCCGATCCTGAGACGCCGGAGGGCGCAGCCGAGGCCGAGGCCGCGGCGGCCGCCGACGGGCGCAGCCGCCGGTTCCGCGAGGAAACCCGGCAGCACCGGATCGACATCGCCCGCGAGGCCGAGCACAAGTTCGGCCGCAAGGTCTCCTGGGGCGTCACCTGCGGCGGCCGCACCGTCATGTTCACCACATTCTCCGTGCCGGTAATGACCAGGCTCCGCCAGGCCGAGCGGCTGGTACTGGACACGCTGGTGGACGCCGGGGTGGCGCGCAGCCGCAGCGACGCGCTCGCCTGGTGCGTGCGGCTGGTCGGCGAGCACGAGGACGCCTGGCTGGCCGAGCTGCGGGATGCGCTGCGGCAAGTCGAGCAGGTCAGGGCCGAGGGCCCGCGCTCATGATCAGGCCGCGGCTGACTGGGCCGCCGCGGCTAGCTTCCTGACCAGACGGCTTCCTGACCCGGCCACACGGCAACCTTGGTACGGGCCGGACGGCCCGGGGATCCGGGCCCGACCCGCCGAGCCCGGCCGGCGGCGGTTTCTCCGATACGGTACATAGGTGAGGCCGGCGGCCCGCGCTGACGTGCGTGGCGCCCCGGCGTCATCCGGGACCGGCGCGGCCCGGGACCGGCGCGGCGGCACCGGGCCGACCGCACGGCCGCAGCGAGGAAGGTTGCCGGATGGGTCTGCGCGATCTTGTTTACCGGCTGTACGAGCACCGGCTCGAGGCGTCGCTGTCGCCTCAGGCGATACCCCGGCACGTGGGGGTGATGTGCGACGGCAACCGCAGGTGGGCGCGGTCGGCCGGGCTTCCCGACGTCAGCAGCGGCCATCAGGCCGGCGCCGACAACATCTTCGAGCTGCTGAAATGGTGCCGCCAGGCCGGGGTCGAAGTCGTGACCTTGTGGCTATTGTCGACCGATAACCTGGCCCGGCCGGGGGCCGAGCTCGAGCCGCTGCTGCGGATCATCGAGGACACCGTGCGCGAGCTGGGGGCGCAGGGCTGGCATCTCAAGCCAGTCGGGGCGCTTGACCTGCTGCCCGCCGAGACGGCCCAGGTGCTCAAGGACGCCGCGGACGCCACGGCGGCCAACACCGGGCTGCTGGTCAACGTGGCCGTGGGGTACGGCGGGCGGCGCGAGATCGCCGACGCCGTCCGGTCCCTGCTGCAGGAGCACGCGACTCGCGGCACCTCGATCGAGGAACTGGCCGAGATCCTGGACGTCGAGCACATCGCCGAGCATCTGTACACCGCCGGCCAGCCCGATCCCGATCTGGTCATCCGGACCTCCGGCGAGCAGCGGCTGGGCGGCTTCCTGCTCTGGCAGAGCACGCACTCGGAGTTCTACTTCTGCGACGCCTACTGGCCGGCCTTCCGCCGGGTGGACTTCCTGCGCGCGCTGCGCTCCTACGCCGCGCGGCAGCGCCGGTTCGGCGCCTGATCCGGCCGCCAGCCTGGCCGCCCGGGCGGGCCGGGGTGTGAACAACCCGTTACGGTACTTCCTGGATCAGCCTGATGGAGGGTACCTTCGGTCCATGACGGGCGGTGCGTATCCGCCCGACGGGAAGGCCCTCGAGATCTTCGAGCTTCGCGTCCTGGCACGCAGGCGAGATGAGCGAAGGGCAGGCGCCCGGCCCTCCGCTGGCCGGTCCCGGTCCCGCCGACACGTCTGTGTCCGAACGCGGCGCCACCCCAGGCGCCCAGGGGAGAGCGAGTGGCCAATTCTGCACCACGCCAGGAATCCCGGCGTGTCACTGCCCGCACCGCCGACACCACCCGGGAGCAGCAAGGATCCCGGCGCCTGTCCTACGTGCTCGACACCAGCGTGCTGCTGGCAGACCCGGCCGCCATTGGCCGGTTCGCCGAGCACCGCGTGGTCGTGCCCGTGGTCGTCATCACCGAGCTGGAGGCCAAGCGGCACCACCCTGAGCTTGGCTATTTCGCCCGCCAGGCGCTCCGGTACCTGGACGACCTGCGGATCACCTACGGACGGCTGGACGCCGACCTGCCGGTCGGCGAGGACGGCGGCACGGTCCGCGTCGAGCTGAACCATTCCGATCCGTCGGTCCTGCCCGCCGGGTTCCGCCTCAGGGATAACGACACCCGCATCCTGTCGGTCGCGCGCAGCCTGGCGGCTGAGGGCGAGAGCGTGGTCCTGGTCAGCAAGGATCTCCCGCTGCGGGTCAAGGCGGCCGCCATCGGCGTCAGCGCCCAGGAGTACCGGGCCGAGATGCCCGCGGATTCCGGCTGGACCGGCATGACGGAGCTGGACGTGAGCCCGGGCGAGATCGGCGTGCTGTACGACACGGGCAGGCTGGAGGCCGCGGCCGCGGCCGAGCTGCCCTGCCACACCGGGCTGGTGCTCAGCTCAGGCGCGGCGGGCGCGGGCAGCGCGCTCGGCCGGGTGCAGCCGGACAAGTCGGTGCGGCTGGTCCGTGGCGACCGGGAGGTGTTCGGGCTCCGCGGCCGCAGCGCGGAACAGCGGATCGCGCTGGACCTGCTGCTTGACCCCGAGGTCGGGATCGTCTCGCTCGGCGGCCGGGCCGGGACCGGCAAGTCCGCGCTCGCGCTGTGCGCCGGGCTCGAGGCGGTGATGGAGCGGCGCCAGCACCGCAAGCTGCTGGTGTTCCGCCCGCTGTACGCGGTCGGCGGCCAGGAGCTCGGCTACCTGCCGGGCTCGGAGGCGGACAAGATGAACCCGTGGTCGCAGGCGGTGTTCGACACGCTGTCCGCCGTCACCTCCAAGGACGTCATCGACGAGGTGCTGGCCCGGGACATGCTGGAGGTGCTGCCGCTCACCCACATCCGCGGCCGGTCGCTGCACGACTCGTTCGTGATCGTCGACGAGGCTCAGTCGCTGGAGCGCGGCGTGCTGCTGACCGTGCTGTCGCGGATCGGCGCCGGCTCCCGGGTGGTGCTCACGCACGACATCGCCCAGCGCGACAACCTGCGGGTCGGGCGGCACGATGGCGTAGTGGCGGTGATCGAGAAGCTCAAGGGCCATCCGCTGTTCGCGCACGTGACGCTGGTCCGCTCCGAGCGCTCCCCGATCGCGGCCCTGGTCACCGAGATGCTGGAGGAAGCCGCCCTGTAACCGCGGCCCGCGCGGTACCGTGACCACCGTCATGAGCGACGCGACGTTCGAACCGCTCTCGGCGGTGATGCCGGTCCGTAACGAGGAACGGCACCTGGCCGAGGCAGTCAGTCATGTGCTCGGCCAGGATTACCCGGCCCCGCTCGAGCTGATCCTCGCGGTCGGGCCGTCCCGGGACCGGACCGCTGAGATCGCCCGGACGCTGGCCGCCGCCGACTCCAGGATCACCGTGGTGCCCAACCCGTCCGGGCGGATTCCCAGTGCCGTCAACGCCGCGATCAAAGCGTCCAGGCACCCGGTGATAGCAAGGGTCGACGGGCACGCGCTGCTGCCGCCTGGCTACCTGCGCGCCGCGGTGACGGCCATGGCCGCCACCGGGGCGGCGGATGTCGGCGGGATCATGGCCGCGGCCGGGGTGACGGCGTTCGAGCAGGCGGTGGCCTGGGCGATGAGGTCGCCGTACGGGGTTGGCGGGTCGCGGTTCCACACCGGCGGCGAGCCCGGCCCGGCCGACACCGTGTACCTCGGGGTATACCGGCGCGAGGCCATCGAGCAGGTCGGCGGCTACAACGAGGACATCCTGGTGGCCGAGGACTGGGAGATGAACCACCGCATCCGCCAGGCCGGCGGGCTGATCTGGTTTGATCCCTCGTTGCAGGTCACCTACCGGCCGCGCTCCACCGTCGCCGCGCTCGGCGTCCAGTACTTCCGCTACGGCCGGTGGCGCCGGGTCGTGGCGCGGCAGCACGCGGGCACGATTAACCTGCGCTACCTGGCGCCGCCGGCCGCGGTCGCGGCAATGGCCGCCGGGACGCTGGCCGGCGTCGCGGGCGCGGCCGGGCTGGCCGTCGGCGCCGGCGGCCGCTGGCCGGCCGTTGCGGCCGCCGGGTTCGCCGTCCCGCTGGCCTACGGCGCCGGCGTGCTGGCGGTGGCGGCCGTGGTAGCCCGTGACCTGCCCGTCCGCGCCCGGGCGCGGCTGCCGCTGGCGCTGGCGGCCATGCACGTCAGCTGGGGAAGCGGCTTTCTGACCAGCCCGCGCAGCCTGGTGCCCGGCAGCTCCCGGTCCGGTCGCTGACCGGGCCGCAGCCGGCCAGCGATGCAGCCGGCCAGCGATGCGGTCAGCCGCGCAGCAGCGCCTCGGCGACGGCCAGGTCAGCCGGATAGGTGATCTTGATGTTGCGCTCGCTGCCGGGGACGGCCCGGACGGGTACCTGGGGCAGGTAGCGCAGCACCAGCCCGCAATCGTCGGTGGCCGAGGCGGCAGTGAAACCGGGATCGGCCGCCGCGCACGCGTGCGCGCGAGTGATGACCGAAAGCCGGAAGCCCTGCGGAGTCTGGCAGCGGGCCAGCGACGTCCGCGGCAGCATCCTGGACAGCGCGCCGTCGGTGATCTCCACGATGGTGTCGGCCGACGGCACCACGACTCCCGCCGCCTGCCCGGCCGCCAGCTCGGTAATACAGTCGGCGATGATCCGCTGGTCGACCAGCGGCCGGGCGGCATCGTGCAGCAGCACGTTGCATTCCGGCCGCCCGGCCAGCGCGGCCAGCGCGCGCCGGGTGGAGTCGGCCCGGGCCGCGCCGCCCGCCACGATCGCGGTCAGCTTGGCGTACCGGCCGGTGCGCAAGATCCGCTCGGCGTGACCGGTGAAGCCAGCCGCCATCACCACGAGCACCTCGTTCACGCCCGGCGCCGCGTCGAACGCGGCCACCGACCGCTCGAGCATGGTGACGCCGTCGAGCACGAGCAGCTGCTTGGGCAGCGGGCCTGAGCCGGGCAGCCCCGGGCAGGCCAGCCCCGGCAGGCCGGTGCCGTGCTGGCGCCGAACCGCTGGCCGGTACCGCCGGCCAGCACGACTGCGACCGTCTGCATGGTCGCGACCTTACCGGGGTATCCCGCGGACGCCGCGCCGTCGGCCGGGTGCTCGGCATCCGGGGTTATCCGCGATCATGAGGGTACGCTAAGTGATGAACTTGCCGCCCAATGTCCAGCGCCCTGTGCGGAGGCACCGATAGCAGCCGGGCTCAATCCGACGGCCGGGCGGCCGGACGAGGGGATCGCCGGCCGCGACGGCGACGATGCCGCTTCGCCGCACGCTGACAGCCGTCCGGGCGGGGCCATCGCGCTGCCGCCCCGGATCCGGGCCGGATGGGGCACTGGCTGGGCGGTGAACCGGGCGCTGAATCCGGTGGCGCTCACCGGGATCTCGCTGGCGCTCGCGGTGTGCGCAGCGGCCTGGTTCTCGGCGGCCACCAACGCCGGCGATGCGGGCGGCGCGGCCGCGCTGACCGGCTGCGCTCTCGCCGGAGCGGCCGCCCGTGAGCTCAGCCGGGGCGACCGGTACGCCGGGCGCGCGGTCTGGAATGTCGATGCCAGCCGGCTTGGCCACGCGGGCCAGCTCGGCAGCGAGGTCGCCGTCCTGGCCGGGCTGGCGGTCGGAGCCGAGACGGCCGGAGCCGGCGGGGCCGCGGTCGGCGGGCGGCCCGGCGTATGGGCGGCCGCGGTCGCCGTCTTGGTGCTGGTCTCGGTGCTGGACACGATGCGCGCATGCGGGAGGGCCGCCCCGGCGAAGAGCGGTGGCATCCTGGCCCGGTTGGCCCGCTGCGTGCTGGCGATGCCCGCGAGCGGCCGGGCGGCGCTGATCGCGGTAGTGACGCTCGGCTGGGGGGCGCGGACGGCGCTGCTGGCCCTGCTCGGCTGGTCACTGCTGGCCATCGGCGCCGGGATCATCCGCTGGTTGCCGCGTGCGGGCACGACCGCGGAGCGCCCGGCCCTGCCGCCGCCCCGGCAGGCGCTGGCGCCGGGCCCGGGCGGCCTGGCCGGCCTGCTCGGGCCGCCCGAGCCGGGCCTGATCCCACCGCGCGAGCCGGCCGGCCCGGACCTGGACGAGCCCGGATACTGGCCGGCCGGCGCTGCGGCCGGGCCGGCTCCGCCTGAGGTCATCGCGGCCTGCCGGGACGACGGGATGGCCGCCCGGTGGCTGGGCCGCCTGGTCCGCGGGAACCTGATGCCGCTGCCGCCGGCCGTGGCCGGGGTGGCCGCGGCGGCCGTCCTGGCCGTGCTCGGGCTGCGCGGCCTGCCGGGGATCATCCTGCTGACCCCGCTGGTGGTCCTGGTCCTGCTGGCCGGCCCGGGCTCCAGCCACCCGCATGACGGCCGGGCCGACTGGCTGGTGCCCGCTATCCTGCTCGGCGGCCAGTACATCTACATCACGGCCGTCGGCTTCGCCGCGGGCGTCCCCGGCCGGCGGTCTTCGGCCTGTGCGCGGCCTGCGCCCTGCTGTACGCGGACCTGGCCCGCAGCGGCCCGGATAATACCGCCGACCGCCCGCTCGGGGCCGGGATGGGCTGGGAGGGGCGGATGCTCGTCGTCGGGCTGGGCGCGACCTTCGGCCTGGCGGCGCTCGCCTACCTCGCGCTGACCGCATACCTTGGGATGCTCGTCTGCTGGCGGATAACCAGTAACCCCGCCGCCCGGGCGGCCCTGCCGGAGGGAGATCGCAGGTGATCGGCATGGTTCTGGCGGCCGGAGCCGGCCGCCGGCTGCGGCCCGATACCGATGCCCTGCCCAAGACCCTGCTGCCGGTCGACGGCGAGGTGACGATCCTGGACATCGCCCTGCGCAACCTGGCTGCCGTGGGGCTGACCGAGGTCGTCATGATCGTCGGGTTCGCCGCCGTGGCGGTCGCCGACCGGGCGGAGGCGCTGGAGCGCAGGCATGGCGTCTCGCTCGAGCTCGTGCACAATGACCGGGCCGAGCAGTGGAACAACGCCTACTCGCTGTGGCTGGCCCGCGAGCATTTCGGCCACGGCGTGCTGCTGGTCAACGGCGACACCGTGCACCCGGTCAGCGTGGAGAAGACGCTGCTCGGCGGCGCGCGGCAGCGATGCCGGGCGCGGCGCTGACCTCATCCTGGCGATCGACGACGTCAAGCCGCTCGGTGCGGAGGAGATGAAGGTGATCCTCTCCGGCCGCGGCCTGGTCAGCCGGATCAGCAAGCAGATCGCGCCGGCCGACGCGCACGGCGAGTACATCGGCGCGACCCTGATCTCGCCGCGCGCCGCGGTGACCCTCGCCGACGCCCTCGAGGCGACCTGGCGGCATGATCCGGCGCTGTACTACGAGGACGGCTACCAGGAGCTGGCGGACCGGGGCGGTGACGTGATGACCGCGCCGATCGGCGCCGTCGACTGGGTCGAAGTCGACGACCACCGGGATCTGCGCCGGGCCCGGGAGATCGCCGGCCGCTGCTAATCTCGCGGGCATGCCGCTGCTGGCCCGTATGCTCGCCGCTCCGATGATCATCGACGTCCGGCCGGGCGCGATCAGCGGGCTGGGCGCGCTGCTGGCCGACGGCCGCATCGCCACCCAGGGCCGGGTCGCGGTCGCCGTCGGCCCTGGCCAGGGTGACAGCATCACCGCGGAACTGGAGATCAGCGAGGCGGAGATCTTCCGGGTCGCCGACGGCAGCCACGACAGCGCGGTGTCCCTGGGCAAGAGGCTCCGGGCCGGGGCCTATGAGGCCGTGGCCGGGATCGGCGGCGGCCGGACCATCGACGTGACCAAGTTCGCCGCGCACATGGCGGGCATCCCGATGGTCGCGGTGGCTACCAACCTCGCGCACGACGGCATCGCCTCGCCGGTCAGCTCCCTGGAGCACGAGTCGGGCAAGGGCTCCTACGGGGTCGTCATGCCGGTGGCCGTGGTGGTGGACCTGGACCGGGTGCGGTCCGCGCCCGACCCGCTGGCCACGTCGGGGATCGGCGACGTGGTGAGCAAGCTGTCGGCGATCGCCGACTGGGAGCTGGCAGCGGCCGACACTGGTGAGCTGGTGGACGGCCTGGCGGTGTCCATGGCCAGGACGGCCGCTCAGGCGGTGCTGCATCAGCCCGGCCCGGCCCGCTCCGATGAGTTCCTCCAGGTGCTGGCCGAGGCGCTGATCATGTGCGGTATGGCGATGGCCGTCGCGGGGTCAAGCCGGCCATGCAGCGGCGGCGATCATGAGATCATGCACGCGATCGATCAGCTGTACCCGGGCACCGCCAGCCACGGCGAGCTGGCCGGCGTGGGGGCGCTGTTCTGCGCCTATCTGCGAGAGGATGAACGGCAGGCCAGCCAGGTATCGGCCTGCCTGGGCCGGCACGGCCTGCCCCGCACCCCGGCGGATCTGGGCCTGTCCAGCGCCGATTTCGCCAAGGCGGTGGGTTATGCGCCGCAGACGCGGCCCGGCCGCTACACGATCCTGGAGCGGCTGGCGCTGCCGGAGGCGGAGATCGTCGGCAAGGTGGAGGAGTATGCCCGGGCCATCGCTGGCTGAGCTGAGAAGCCAGGGCCAGCCGCAGGCGGTGATCGACCGGCTTAACGACGAGCACTGGGCCGGCCGGCTGTACATGCGGCGGCTGTCGCCGCGCGCCACCTGGGTGTTCGCCCGGCTCGGCTGGTCTCCCAACGCGGTCACGCTGGCGTTCATCGGCTGCGGCATCGCCGCTGGGGTCGTGGTCGCGTTCGGCGGGCTGGCCACTGCCGTGGCGGGCGCGGTCCTGATCCAGGCATATCTGCTGTTCGACTGCTCCGACGGCGAGCTGGCCCGGTGGAGCGGCCGGACGTCGGCGACCGGCGTCTACCTGGACGGGATCGGCCACTACCTGGGCGAGAGCGCGCTGCTGGTCGGCCTGGGCCTGCGCGCGCAGGGGCAGCTGGCGCTTTCCGGCCGGTACGTCAGCGCCGGGCTGGCCGCCGCGCTGCTGGCCATGCTGGTCAAGGCCGAGACCGACCACGTGGTGGTGGCCCGGGCCAAGGCCGGGCTGGCCGCCGGGCACGACGACGCGGCGCTCGCGCCGAGCAGCTCAGGGCTGGCCCTGGCCCGGCGGCTGGGCAGCTTGCTGCGGGTGCACCGGATCACCCAGGCGGTGGAGCTGTCGCTGCTGATCCTGCTGGCCGCGGTGGCCGACCAGATCCGCGGCGGGCTGCTCGCGACCAGGGTGCTGATGCTGGCGTGCCTGGCGGTCAGCGCGGCGATGGCAGTCGCGCACCTGGCGGCGATCGTGGCCTCCCGGCGGCTGCGGTGAAGCTGTCCTGCGTGATCCTCACCATGGGCAACCGCCCGGCGGAGCTGCGGCGCGCGGTCGACAGCGTGCTGGCGCTGGCCGGCGACCCGGTCGAGACCGTGGTGGTCGGCAACGGCGCCGACGTCCCCCCGCTGCCCGCGGGCGGGCGGTCGATCCGGCTGGCGGAGAACGCCGGAGTGGCCGGGGGCCGCAACGCTGGGCTCGCCGCCTGCGGCGGCGATGTCGTACTGTTCCTGGACGACGACGGCTGGTACCCCGACATCACGCTCGGCGAGCACGTGGCCGGCCGGTTCGCGGCCGACCCGAAGCTCGCGGTGCTGTCATTCCGGGTGGTCGACCCGGACGGCGGCGCGGGCGCGCGCTGGCACGTGCCGCGGCTGCGGGCCGGGGATCCCGGCCGGTCATCGGCGGTCACCACATTCAGCGGCGGGGCCTGCGCGATCCGCCGGACCGCGTTCCTGGCGGCCGGGGGGCTGCCGGAGGCGTTCTTCTTCGCGCATGAGGAGCTGGACCTGTCCTGGCGGCTGATCGGACTCGGCTACCGGCTGGAGTACGACGCGGCGGCCCGGATGTGCCACCCGCCGGTGCCGAACTCCCGGCATGCCTACTTCTACCGGCTCGACGGGCGCAACCGGGTGCTGCTGGCGCGGCGGAACCTGCCGTGGCCGCTGGCGGCCGCCTATCTGCTGAACTGGCTGGCCCTGACGATCGCACGCGAGCGGTCGGCCGCCGCGCTGCGGGCCTGGCTGTCCGGGTTCGCGGCGGGCTGGCGGGCCGATCCTGAGTACCGCAGGCCGATCTCCGCGCAGACGGCGTGGCGGATGACCAGGGCGGGCCGTCCCCCCATCGTGTAACTGGCCGAGGGTCAGCGGGCCGGGCCGGGCGCGGCGGCGAGATCGGCAAAATCCGCCTGCCAGCCGGCGTACCAGCGGGCGAACCACGGCAGCCGGGACGCGAGCGGCACGATGAAGGTCACGGTCTGCGCGTAGTAGGAGCGCTGCCGGGCCGGCGGCAGGTTGCGCAGCGTCTGCACGTTGCTGGCCCGGTCCGCCAGCTTGACCAGCAGCGCGTCGGCCGGCGCAGCGGTCAGGCCGCGCAGGTACTTCTCCTTGACCGCGCCGCGGCTGGCGCCGTCCGCGGCGGCCGGGATCGTGACCCAGCCGACCAGTTCCGCGACATAAGGGCCGAACTGCGCCGCGATCTGCGCCAGCGTGCACGGGGTGTCCTCCACGACGTCATGCAGGACCGCGGCGGCCAGCACATCCGGGCTGGTCACCCCGGCGCCCTCGACCAGCACCTCCAGCGCCTCGAGCAAGTGCTCGGTGTAGGGCGCCCCGGTCGGGCGCAGCTGGCCGCCGTGCCAGTGCGCGGCGAACCGGAACGCCGCCGCGACCTGCTCGGCGGCCTGCGGGGACAGCCGGGCGCACAGCCCCGGCTCCGCCTCGCCCCAGGTATGCCAGCGGGTGAACAGCTCCATGAGCCTTAACTATGGCCGTCCGGCCCGGCGAAGGCGCCGGTGTCGGCGCAGACATTCGCGCTGCCGGTGATGCCGCCGTACTTCTTGGTCAGGCTGCCGACCCGCCGGGCCGAGACCGAGGGCGAGAGCGATCGCGACGGGGCGGCGGCCGGCGACGCGCCGCCGGAGCCGGCCGGCAGGGGGATCAGGCCGGTGTAGCGGGAGCCGATGATCAGCTCGATCCTCCCGGCGGCCAGCGCCCGGTCGCGCCGGAGCTTCACGTCCGGCAGCTGCGTGGCCAGCTTCCGGGCGGCCGGCTTCTGCGCGCGGCCCGCGTACTCGATCACCGAGCTGGTGTAGCCGGAGCTATCGGCGTCGCCGGTGCCGATGATGCCGAAGCCGCGGCGGCCCAGCGCGCGGGCGGCCTGGCTGGCCACGCCGGGAGCTCCTGAGCCGCTCAGCACCTCGACGTGCACGCTGGATGCCGACACCGAGGCCAGGGTGGGCGGGCTGCCGGCCGCGCGCCGCCCCGGGCTGCGCGGGACGCTCCGGTCGTGCGCAATCGCCGAGAACAGCCGCCGGGCCTTCGGCTGCGGCCACTGCACCCAGTCAGGATTCGGCGGATAGGCGGCCGCCGGGGTCTGGACGAACTGGACCGAGGCGGCCGACAGGCCGCGCAGGCTGTCCGCGATCCTGATCATGGTGCTCAGGCTGAGCCCGGAGTCGGTGGTCATCGCGCTGGCCGTGTCGGTGATGACCGAGTAGATCCTGGTCGGGCTGGTGAGCAGGCCGCTGTGCCTGATGCCCTGGAGCAAGGCGGCCATCAGGTACTGGTCGCGCCGGATGCGCTGCAGGTCAGAGCCCTCGCCTATGTACCGGACCCGCCAGAACGCGAGCGCCTCGGCGCCCCCGACATGATGCAGCCCGCGGGACAGATGCAGCTTGGAATTCGGGTCCTTGATGGCCCAGGGCAGGCAGACGCTGACGCCGCCGATGTCGTTGACGACCTTTTCAAAGCCGGTGAAGTTCAGCGCGATGAAATGGTCAATGTGAATGCCCGTGGTCTGCTCGACGGTCTTCCACAGGCAGCCGGGACCGCCGACGGCGAAGCTGGAGTTGATCTGCTCGATCTGCCCCGGCTGGGCCTGCTGGCCGGTGAAGCCTGGCTCGCGCCGGCAGCCGAGGATGGGCACTACCGAGTCACGCGGGATGCTCATGACGATCGCGCCGCGGCGCCCGGGTGACAGGTGCATGACCATGATCGTGTCGGACCGCTGGCCCTGGATCCTGGCGCCGAACTTGGCGTTTCTCCCTGACCGGCTGTCCGAGCCGATCACCAGGACGTTCATCGACGCGGTGCTGTAGACCGGCGGCCGGTGGTGGCCAAGGTCGGTGTCAGTGATGTGCACTCGCTTGATGCTGTGCCACACCTGCCGGTACTTGCCGTAGGCGGCCAGCGCGCTGACGACGAGCGCGGCCACGAGCACTGCAGCCGTCCACGCGACCACCCGGCGGGCTACCGGGTGCCTGCGCGGCGGCCTCGGGCCACGCCGCAGCCGCGGCAGCCATCGCCTGCGCGATCGGAGTCCGCTCTCCCCGCCTGGCCCGTCATCGGTGCTCATCGCTCTCACTGCTGATCTTTCCCGCCGTCGGGAATCTAACCGTCCGGGCGGAAAAGCGGAGATTATCTTTACCGGCGCTAAATGCCTATCTGCTTACTAGGCAAAGCCGGAAAATGCGGAGAACTGCGTGCAGATACCGGGGAAGTTGCGGGCAGGTACGGGAAGCTGCGCCTTGAGAAAAGGGCAATCGCGCGCGGGTCAGGACGCGAAAGCGGCCTTGTCGTGGCAGACGTTGGTGCTACCGGACAGGCCCCCGTAGGTCTTGGTCAGCTTGGTGACGCTGGTCGTGCCGCTGCTCCTGGCTGCCTTCTTCGACTTCAGTGACGTGAAGCTGGAGCCGAGAATGAAGTTCACGGTGCCCGGGGTCAGGCTCGGGTTCTTCTCCAGCTTCACGTTGCTGACCTGTGCCTTCAGGGTCTCCGCGGCCGCCTTGTCGGCAGTGGACGCGTACTGGATCACTGACCCCGCATAGCCGAAGCTGGCGGCGTTGGAGTTGCCGACCACGGTGAACCCGCGGCTGGTGAGCTGCGCCGAGGCGGTTTCCGCGACGCCCGCCACGCCCGAGCCGTTCAGCACCTCGACGTTTACCTTGCCCGGGCTGACGGTCGCGACGGTCTGCGTTCTCCGCCCCGGCCTGGCCTTCTTGATCTTCGGGACCTTGACGTTATGGGAGATGGCAGAGAACAGCTGGTTGTCCTGCTGGGTCCACTGCACCCAGGCGGTGGGGTTGCCGGGGTATGGCACCGTGGGAACCTCGATGAACTGGGCGGCGCTGCTGGACAGCCCGCGCAGGCCTGAGGCGATCTGCAGCATCCGGGTCAGGGTCAGGCCGCTGTCGGTGGTCATCGCCTTCGCCACGTCGCCGATGACCGCCGTCACCTTGGACGGGCTGGACAGCAGGCCGCTCTTCTCGATGCCGTGCAGCAGCGAGATCATCAGGTACTGGTCGCGCTGGATGCGCTGCAGGTCCGATCCCAGGCCCAGGTCTTCGCGGGTGCGCCAGAAGGCCAGCGCCTGCTGGCCGTAGATGTGGTGACGGCCCCTGCGCAGGTGCAGGCCGGACAGGGGGTCATTGACGGACTGGGGCAGGCAGACGTTCACGCCGCCCAGATCATTGATCACCTTCTCGAAGCCGACAAAATTGAGCTCGATGAAGTCGTCCAGCCGGATATGGGTCGTCTGCTCGATGGTCTTCCACAGGCAGCCGGGGCCGCCGTAGGCGAACGTGGAGTTGACCTGCTCGACCTGCCCTGGCTGGGCCTGCTGGCCGGAGGTGCCGTCCTCGGGCGCGCACCGGTAGATCGGTACTACCGAGTCACGCGGGATGCTCAGCACCACGATATGATGCGGGCTCGGCGAGATGTGCACGATCATGACGGTGTCGGAACGCTGGCCGCCGATCCCGGTATGGCCGCCGATCGTGCCGTTCTTGCCCGCCCGGCTGTCCGAGCCGATCACCAGCACATTCAGCGCGTTGCCGAAACCGCGTGGCCGGCTGGTCAGGTCCGCGCTGACGTTGACACGGTTGATGCTGTCCCAGACATCCCGGTATTTCAGGTAGGCGGCAAGCGATCCGACGACGAGGACCGAGGTCAGGAAGACGCAGATCGCGCCGGTGACCTTCATCCGCCGGTTGTATCTCGGGCCGGAAGCGGCCGGACCCGGCGAGCTCAGTAGGTCCGCGGCAGGCTCTGCCGCGGAGCCGGCCGCCGCGGCCCGGCGACGGCCGCGCGGCCGCGGCCAGCGGCTGGCGTGCTGGTCGTCATGGTCGCTCATCGGTCCTCCGGAGAAGGGTCCTCATCGGCCGTGGCGGCGGCTTGCCCCGTGGCTGCGCCCATGGTACGGGCTCCCGACCGCACGGCCGCCAGGACAAGGCAAAGATCCGGTCAGGCTGCCGACCCTCGCGCGGCAGCTGCTGTCGTGAAGCGGACTGGGCGGCTGAAAACGGGCCATGAAGCTCCTGGCCTGCTGCCAGCGGGCGGCCAGGCCGCCGCCGGGAGCGCCTGAGCAGCGCACACGCCGGGCCGCCATATAGTGGCAGCCGTGCGCCTAGCACTTCGTCTCGGCCGCGGCAAGGCCGCCGCCGGCCAGCGGCCCGGGGCGGCCTCGCAGAAACCGGACGAGCCAGGCGGCGTGCAGGAAACCGGCGAGCCGGGCGCCGGCCAGAGTGCGGCGGAGCAGGCTGGCGAGGGCATAGCGGATGCGGCGCAAGCCGAGGTCAGTCGATCCGGGCCGCCTGCGACCGATCAGCCTGCGCGCGACCAGCTCGTCGGCGGCGAGTCCGGTACTGACATGGCCGGACTGACATGGCCGGTACTGGCCAGGCCGGGCCGGAGGAACCAGGACAGCGGCCGGCGGCCCCGGCGGTCCCCGGTCCTGACCTTCCCGGCCCGGAGCAGCCCGGCTCGGGGAACGCCGGCCGGGACGCCGCCGCCGGAACCGGGCATGCGCAGGGCCCCGGGGCTGGCCAGGACCAGGTCCCGGCCGCCCCCGGGGAGGAACTGGCCGCAATGGCATTCGCCCGGCTGACGGTGCTGCCGGCGGTCCTGGTCATAGCGTGGCTGCTCCCGGCCCTGCCGCTGCTGGTCGGCGGCGTCTTCAATCCGGTGCCCGCGCTGCTCATTTCCGTGCCGCTGGCCGTGGTGCTGGCGGCTACCGGGTTGCACTGGCTGCCCGCCCGGTGGCCGCGCCGGATGCCCGGTCCGGCCCGCGACCGTACCTGGTCGGCCTGGTGGGCGCTGGGCGGGACCGCGGCGGTCGCCGCCGGGTTCATCGCCTGGCAGCTCCTCGCGAACTCGCCGTCGGTCATCGTGACCCGCGCTCCCGGGGCGTACCTGCAGGCCGGGTACTGGATCGCGCAGCACGGCTCGCTGCCGATACCGCAGTCGCTAGCCGCCTTCGGCGGCGCGCACCACGGGCTCAGGTTCTCCAGCACCGGCTTCTTCGCCAGCGGCGGCTCGGTCGTCCCTGGCTTCTCCTCCGGCCTGCCGCTGGTGCTGGCCGGGGCATTCTGGACCCACGGGATCTCGGCGGCCGCCGGGCTCAGCCCGGTGCTCGGCGGCCTGGCCATCGTGGCGTTCGGCGGCCTGGTCGCCCGGCTGGCCGGGATGCGATGGGCGCCGGCCGGCGCCCTGATCCTGGCTCTGGCACTGCCCGAGCAGTACACCAGCCGGTCTGCGCTCACCGAGCCGCTGGCGCAGATCCTGCTGTTCGGCGGCCTGTGCCTGGTGATCGACGCGCTCATGGCCCCGGCCGCCGCGGCGGCGGGGTGGCGGCGGCTGACCAGGCCGGGGTGGTCGGATGCTGTCGCGCCGCAGCGACTGCTGGCGCTGCTTGGCGGTCTCGCTCTCGGCCTGACCGTGCTGGTCAACGTCGGCTCGCTGGCGCCGCTGCTGGCCGTCATCCCGTTCGCGGGCATCCTGGCGGTACGCCGCCGCCCGGCCGCCGTGCCGTTCTGTGCCGGCATCGTGGTCGGAGTCGGCTACGGGCTGGCCGACGGCTATCTGCTGGCCCGGCCGTTCATGAGCTCAATCAGGACGCAGATGGAGCTGGCCGGGGTCGCGGCGGCCTGGCTCGCCGCGCTGACCATGGTAGTGATCCAGTTGCTGCGCAATCCCGGCGCCTGTGCGGTCCTTCGGCGCGCGCTGGCCGCCCGTCCGCTGCGATGGCTGCCCGAGGCGGCCGGGGTGCTCACCGCGGCCGGGCTGATCGCGCTCGCCGTCCGGCCCTACCTGCAGACGGTCCGCGGGCAAAGCAGCCGGGGCGCACTGGGCTACGTGGCCGTCCTGCAGCGCGCGCAGCACCTGCCGGTTGATCCGGGCCGGCTCTATGCGGAGGACAGCCTGTACTGGGTGATCTGGTACATAGGCGGCCCGGCCGTACTGCTCGGTGGATTCGGGTTCGCGCTGCTGGTCCGCCGGTGCCTGCGCGCGCTGCTCGCCTGGCGCGGTCCGGCGGAGGCCGAGCGCAGCTGGGGGCTGCCACTGGCGATGATCGGGATCGGCTCGGCAACCGTTTTGTGGATGCCGGATATCGTCCCTGACCAGCCATGGGCAAGCCGGCGACTGCTGCTCGCCGTCATCCCGGGCCTGATCCTGTGCGCCATGTGGGCCGGAGGCTGGCTGGTCGGCCTGGCCCGTGCGCGCGGCGCTGGCCGCGTCACCGCCACGGTGGTCGGGGTGTTCTGCGTCGTCGCCGTAGCCCTGCCCGCCGTGGCCACTAACTTCGGTCTTGACCTGAGCCACAGCGGCCGGGCCGGCGGCCTGCGGCCTGCCGAGGACGGCCTGGCGCTGCACAGGACCGGGGCCGGGGAGATCGCCGCGGTGCGCGCTCTGTGCGCATCGATTCCCCCGCACGCATCGGTGCTCATCCTGGATCACCGGGTGGCCGCCCAGCTCACCCAGGTGATCAGGGGCTCGTGCGGAGTGCCGGTCGGCTGGCTGGCCGGCCCGCGTGAGGCCTCGGCCGGCAGCGTGATCTCGGGCGTCATGCGCGCGGGCCGCCGGCCGGTGCTGCTGGCCGCCCGCAGGTCCGAGCTGACGGTCCTCAGCGGGGCCGCCGCGGTCCAGGTGATGAACCTGCGGACCACTCAGGACCCGCATTCGCTGGCCCAGCCGCCGCCCGGGCCGGAGCCGGCCCGTTACGTCGTCTGGATGGCCACGCTCGGCTCAGCTGCCGCCGGCGCCTGACCGACGGCGCCTGAGCGGGACCGCCACCGCCGCGGCCTGCCGATTTGCCTGCGGACGCCAGTGCCCCCTAAAATCAAGGAACACCGACGCGGGGTGGAGCAGTTCGGTAGCTCGCTGGGCTCATAACCCAGAGGTCGCAGGTTCAAATCCTGCCCCCGCTACCAAGAACCAGCAGGTCAGAGCCTCGGAGCAGTTGCTCCGGGGCTCGTCTGTTCCCAGATGTGCACGAATTTGTGCACGAGGCCTTGACTCAGGCTGTCGCATGAGGTCCGTTCCCTCGCACCGTTGGAGATTCCGCGCCGGGCATATCACCGCCGAGGATCAGTTCGGCGAGGGCGGTTGCGACCTGGCGGTGCACCTCCAGGTCAGTCTGCACGTACTGGCGCATCGTGAAAGCCACGTCCGAATGGCCTATGCGCTCGCTGAGCGCCTTCCAGTCGATCTTCGCGTCCCGCCCGGCGCTCGCATAGCTGTGCCGCACGTCATGCAGGTTGATCTTCGGCAGGCCAGCCGACTCCACGATCTTCTGGAACCGGCTGGTGATCGTATCCGGGTGCACCGGTCGGCCGTCTTCCCAACAGAACAGCAAGCCGGAATCGTGGTAGCCAGAGCCGAACTCAGCGCGCTCGCGGTTCAGCATCTCCACATACGACCGGAGCAACGCCAGAGTGAGCGGGTCCAGGATCACCATCCGCTGTGCGTTCTCAGTCTTGCCGTCTGACTCCACGACTTGGCCGTCCACCACTACCCGCGTCCGCTCCACCGTCAGCGTGCCCGCGTCGAAATCCAAGCCGTCGATGCGCGCTCCGGCCAGTTCCGACCGGCGCATGCCCGACGTGGCTTCCAGCACCCACAAGGCGAAGAACCGGTCGTGACGGGCACGCTCCAGGAACGCCCGGAGCTGGGCGACCGACCAGATCTTGCGACCCTTCCGAGGCACATAGGGCGGGTGCGCGTCCCCGACGACGTTCCGCCTCGCCCAGCCCCAGGCGGTGAAGTCCTCCCAGGCCCGGTGCAGCATGCGGTGAGTGTTGACAACGGTCTTCGGCTCCAGGCCCGGCCGGGGTCGGCGGCCCGCGCGATCATCCTGGGCCGGCACTCTAAGCCGGGCAGCGATGGGCTGGCCGAGCCGCGGATCCTCGGCGGCATGCACGCGATAGCAGCGCACGTCGTCGTAGCGGTACGGGCGACAGGGCAGCCCCCGGCCAGTTGCGGAAAAACGTCGCACGTGCACCGGCGCGGGCCTGGAACTCACACATGGCTTGGCTTTGATGCGGCCCTCCGCGAGCAGCTTGGCGTAGAGTGCATCGCACACGCTGCCATCGACCTCCTGCACCAGCCGCCGTCCGATATGAGGGACGACGTAAAAGGCGATGTAATTCTGCCAGTGCTTGGCCATCGACGGCTTGAGCGAGTGCCTGATCCGCTCCAGCCACTCGGACAGGGCATCTTCGACCGTCTGGCGAGACTGACGGACATACCGGCCGCGCTCGTAGTCTCGCATGGCCGCGCGGCACGCCTGCCACGCTTCTCGTTCGGTCCGGAAGCCGCCTTTGCTTGTCTGGCGTCTGCGGCCCGTCAGCGGATCAGGGTCGATGTCGAAGCGGTAGGACCAAGTCCCACCGCGCCTGTGGACCCGCCCCTTCATGCCGCTGGGCTCTCGGTCTCGATGAACTCGCGCAGCCGAGCAGCGACGACGTAAATCCGGCGGCCCAGCCGCTTGGTGGGCAGGTCACCCGAGCTAGCGAAACGGTAAGCCGCGGCCCTGCTGATGCCAAGCAACTCGGCCGCCTGTGGGACCGGGATCAGCAGCGGCAGGTTGGCGAAGGGACCACGATTCTGCGGATTACTATCCAAGTTCATGCCGCCCTTCCAGTTGCCGAAAGATTGTCCTCCTGATCGCGGGCTCTTCGCCGGGCCTCGTCCAGCGCCGCCTGATAGCGGGCGCGGTCGGCCACTACATGCAACAGACGTTTATCCAATGGCAGGTAGTCGTAATCGGAAGGCGTGACGACGTGCCAGGTGTAGCGGGCCGGGTCAGGCACCTCCAGGCCGAGGGTTTCGACCAGCCAGGCTTTGCGATCGGCGCGGTGGTCGGCGAGCGTCTTGCCGGACCACTTGCGGGAGACCAGGACGCGGCGTCCGGCGTAGCCGCAGTGCTCGGGGCGGTGCGCCTTGCCCTTGCACGCGCCGGGAATCAGTCCACGCTGGGGGTTCTTCGGCTGGATGCCGTAGCGAAGCCAGTTCGCGCAGGCCGGGGAACATGGCTCATAGCGCAGCGCTTCGACGAGCCGGTCAGCGTGCGCCCGCTGCGCGTCGGTCTGCGGCGCGTGGCATTCGGCGACCTGCTTGGTCAGGTATTTCGTCAGGTAGCCGATGCACTTGTTCGCGTCCTTGGACCCGGCCAGCACGCCCTGGGCGTCGAACTTCGGGCCGAACCGGGCCACGTGCCGCGGCTGGTCGTCCGGGCCGATCGCGTCCAGCGCGTCATCCCAGGTCTGCAGGACTTCGCCGGTGGCGGGGTCGAGGTAGTTGCCGGAATCCTCATCCCACACCGGCAGCTGGTCACCGGCGAACCGGACGGTGTCGGTTGCGGACCACCACACCTGGTGGTAGGTGGCGGCCAGGACCTGGCGCAGCAGCGGCCGCGGCACGCTGCCGCGCACCGCGAGGTGGATGTGCGGGGCCAGCCGTTTCTGCGGTTCCACGCCGCCGAAGTACTGCGCCTCATAGCCGAGCACCCGGCGCAGGTTCTGGATAAACCGGTCAGCCAGGGCGGCGAAGTGGATCGCGTCCCGGGCCGCCCGGGCGTAGTCATAGCTGGCGGGGTCGGCCGGGGTGCCGTCATCGTTGACCTTGCCGTAGCTGTCGCAGGTGAGGGTGAGGAACATCGACGGCCGGTAGCGCTTCCCGTCCGGCGCGGTGTACACCTGCCCGGTGGTGCGGGGGGCGATCTTGCGGGTGGGCAGCGGGGCGGCGTCCTGGCGGCGCCGGGTGGAGCGGGACCGGCGGGTCCGCTGCCTGCCGTCGCTGCCGTGATTGGTGGTGACCGTGCCGCGGACCCCGGCGCGGGTGATCTCGGTGTCGAGCTCGCCGATCAGCTCGTCATAATCGGTGGTGTCCTGCCCTGCGGCACCGGCTTGGTCACGGCGCAGCTGGGCCTCGGCGCGCAGGATCAGCCAGAACTCCTGCAGCTCATCCGGCGCGGCCGGGGTCAGGTCCGGCTCAGTCTCGAGATGCCAGCCCTCCCGGCACTGCTGCGCACGGAGCACCTTAGCCCGCTCCGCGCACGGCGGGCAGATGCTGGCCAGCGTCGCCCCGCACGGCACCATCACATGGTCTACCTGGCCGGTGACAGTGTCGGTGCGGCGCAGCTGCACCGGGCGCAGGCACCCGCCGGACGATTCGGCGATCTTCCGGATCGAGTCCCGGGCCAGCGGGCACGCAGCACGCTCGGCGCGGGTCTGACGGGCGGTCATAAACGGGCGACTCCTTCCTTAACCACTTTCGGGGGACGAGCTAGACGCAGCAGCCAGCCGGGCAAGCCTGATCTGCGCAGGGGTGCCTATGGCCCGCACCGGCTGCTACGGTCAGACCGCGCAGCCGCAGGCCTATCGCTGCCAGGCAGCTTGAGGGCAAAGGAAGAGGTGCCCGCAGATGAAGGTGCCCTAGCTGGAGATATCGCTCAGCTGGGCGGGTCACCCAGGGCCGCAAGGCCCCGCCGGCCAGGCCGGATCGTTTGGTTGCGCCCTATGGCGCCATCGGTGCTGCCGGTGACCTGGGCCGCTGGCCCGCCACCATCGGCAGCTTCCGCGCTCGCGTTGCTCCTACTGTGTAACCCCTCACGCCCGGGCGCAAACCCCTGCCCGTGGGCGTGGCGGCGGTGGTGAGTGTCCGTCAGTGTCCGTGGCAGTCCGGGACTGTCCGCTGCTGACCGCCAGCACTGCGAGAATGTGGCGTAAATCACATTACTGTCTAGGCGCTGCGCCGCTCCTCCATGCCCCTGCTCGCAAAATCCGTGCGGTAGGCGGGCAGGTCCATCCGGCGGTCATGACCGATCGGGACAGGCATCCGCTACTTGTCAGGCCATCGTGACCACACGACGGAGAGCCGCCGCAGCGGACATGCTTGGCCCGCCGCGGCCGGTGCGGACCAGCGGCCGGTCGGATTCCTGCGCTGCGTTGCCGAAATCGCCCTTAATTATGATCAAGGCGGCGCCGCGGGCGCCGCTGGCCCGGCGTCAGCGCCGGGCTCTGCCGTTGGGCGGCCCGCCCGGCGCACGCCGGGCCACACGCGGGCAACTGATCAAGATCGTTCATCCGCAAGCAGGCCGGTACAGCACAGCCGTCTTCTCGCTCCCGATTGTCCCGCTCGCGACCGCCGCGTCAAGGGCGGCCCTGCGGGCCGTCGCTTCGCACAGACCCTTGACCCGGCGTCCACTCACCAGGGATTCGGCACCTGCGAAAGATGGAGCAGGCTAGAATCTCAAGCTCGCGGCGGGGAGCGCGCCCATGCACAACAGGCTCGGTCACCAGGCGAAGAAGTAGTTGCCGCCCTGCGCGCCGACACCAGGCGATCGCAGGAACACCCTAGTGAAGCAGCCATGATCGACCCTGAACAGAAAGTAGCAGGTAGCCAGCGCGTGCTGATCGTGTCCCGTGTCGTGGTGTAGGTGACCACGTGCGCTCCCCGGAAGCTGGTTGTCAGGTTCGGGGTGCTGCGAGTAACGCCAGTGGCTCGTCAAGCGACGCTGATCTGGGAAACTGGCCAGGTGCGAATGATCGCCGGGAGGGCGACCAGCGGCTGCTGACTACAGCATGTCGTAGGCAACTGGCCTGGGTCACCAGGTTCTGCGGCCCGGGGAGACATGATGAACTGGCTTGACCTCTGGATTCTCCTCGGCGTGCTCGCCGTGGCGGGACTGGTCGTGCATTTCGTGCACAAGTACTGGTCTCATGAGAAGCGGCGGGAGCACACCGATGTCGCGGGGTTCATTTTCGCCGGGGTCGCGGTCCTATACGCTGTGACGCTGGCGTTCGTAGTCATCGTGGGATGGGAAGACCTCGGCAGCGCACGCACCACCACATACAGCGAAGCCGATCAGCTCGCCAACGTCTACTGGATATCGCGCCACCTTCCCCCGCCGCAGGGCCCGGCCATCGCCGGGCTGACAGTGGCCTACGCACACACTGTCATCGGCACCGAATGGCCGCTGATGAACCAGGGCAAGACCAGCCCCGAGGCCCAGGCGCTGCTCAACCAGATCCGCGTCCGCACGTTCGCATTCAAGCCCCGGACTGGCCAGCAGCAGGCTCTGTATGAGCAGGCACTGACCAGTGTGAACAGCTTTAGCGCGGCGCGGCGGGACCGGCTGGCCTCGATGCTCGACACGGTACCGGAACCGCTGTGGGTGGCGCTCATCGCCGGCGGCGTGATCACGATCGGATTCTGCCTGCTGTTCGGGGTGGAGAATCAGGCCGTGCACATCGGGATGGTGGCCGGGATCGCCGCCTTGATCACGATTTCGCTCCTTTTGGTCAAGAACATGCAGTACCCCTTCGCCGGTGACCCGCACATCGGCCCCGGGGCGTTCAAGATATTCCTCGGAAACGTCGAGCCACGCTGACCGTCCAGGTATCCGGCGGCGTGCTGAGCTGGGGCGGTGCCCGAACGGCTGACCTCCATGACGAACTCTCCGCGCTCGGCTGGGCGGCCCCGCACAGCGCTACGCGTTCGAGGTCGGCCGCACGATCGATGTCGTCACCGGGCGGGAAGGACTGACGTTCAGCGGTCAGTGTGCCGCGCGCCGCTGCCGCGCCTCGGAGCGGTAAGCCGTCAGCGCCAGGGCGATCCTGCCGGTGCGCCACTTGTGCGGATTGTCCCGCCGCCACCGTGCCCGCTCATGGTTGTTCATCTGCAGGCATGCCTCGGTGTCCGCTGGTGACATGCGGTGCTTTGCGCACCAGGCGCGGGTGAACCGCTCATCCTCGGCCTCGGCGTGCTCGGCCCGGCGTTGGCTCAGGGCCTTGCCGGTCTGCTGGAGGCTGAGCTGTTCCTCTTTCAGGCGGGCGGTGTGATGGCGCTGGAAGTATGCCATGAAGTCCACGACTGTCTTTTTCCCTCTACTTGACGCTCCAATGCCGCAACCTCATCGCTCGATCTCACCGTGGATGACCCGCGGCGCCGGTGAGCAGGTCGTAGCGGCCCGCTGGTCATCATCCTTGGTCCCCCTCGGCCGGGGGCGCGGTTCGCGGCCTCGATCGCCGTCCGGCAGTCCGGAATGCCGTGTCAGCTCGGCGGTGATTTCGATGTCTTGCCACTGCGGGAACCACGGCCACTAGAAGATCAGCCAGGCCGCGTCATACAGCCAGTCACCGTACAGCGCGTTCCCCCAGTCGATGACCGCCGTGATCTGCGAGCCCTGGACCAGCACGTTGCGGTTGACCAGGTCGCTGTGAATGATGCGGCGCTCGTCCGGCAGGCCCTCGGCCAGCGTCGGGGCCGGTCCCGTCCGGCACCCAGATACCCCATCCCTTGGAGCCGGATACCTCGATGCCGACGTGATCAGCGACGACGAGCACGAGTAGCCAGGTCAGTAGTATCAACTCACCAGATGACTGCGGCGGCCTCGGGAGCTGTGAGCGTGCCCGTCAGGTGCCTGTGAGTAGCTGTGCGGGGCCACTGGCACGCGGACCTGACGGCTCAGCTACTTGTGCACTGCTTGCTGGTCGCACCGGGAAGAGCTTCACTCACCGGGAAGGAGACCACCGGGGCGGGGCGGGTCCTAGGCGGAGGGATGATCAAAGATACACACGCCAGCTCCGCTGGGCAGGACCCTCCGGCTGGCGCGTAGTCGCCGGGGTCAGTTCCCGTCATTCGGTGCCCGAGGAGGCAGCACAGATGTTGTACGCACTGAACCTACTCAACATGGTGGATTACGACGCGTACCGCAAGTACCTCACGACCGTCGGCCCACTCGTGCAGGAGCCTGGCGGTGACATTGTGGTCATGGGCAAGAAGGCTCCCGGGGTTCCGGTCCATTTCCCGGGGGCGACAGTGTGCCGCGCGCAGCGCATACGCGCTGTGGTGCGCGGGTAGCCAGCGTGCATACCTCCACGGCCCGTGAGCCCGACACATGGCCTGCGTCGGTTCGGGGCATCACGCATATGCTCGTGGTCCCGCAGGGCTTTACCCTGTCCGTTGCGGGAGTGCTTGCCCTCATGATTGGTCACCAGGGATTCCCCGGCCTCCTCGCGATCTGGCTGTTCATCGCCGGTGCCAGCATAGGATTCTGTGCGATAACGCTGGCCAGCGGGGCACATACTGAGGCCTCGAATAGGCACGTGTCGATAGTGGGCATGGCGCTGATGAACCTGCTACCGGTCTTTGTCGTTCCTGCTGCGTGTTCCGCATCTTGGTGGGTCGGCAATAAGTCGGCTGCCTTTTTCATCGCAGGTTTTTGTAGTACGGTGCTCTATGTCGGCGGGCTCGGCGCATTCCTGGTCATTGTCGGCTCTGGCGATACCAACGCGAGCCCGGCTAAGCCGCCCGCCGACCGTTACTCGTCAGCGGACGGTTCAACGGGGACGGGGGGTGAGTGAGATCTGCGCGTTTCGCCACCCGGGAAGCCACGGGCCAGCGGGCCGCTGACAACAACGGCGACAGCCAATGCCAGCCGTCGGCACGCCTCAGCAGTGAGTCACGCTCAGACCCTACACCGCCAGGCCTGAAAACCGGCGGTCACGCAACCACGGCGAAACAGATACGAGGGCGGCGGAGGGGTGGAGCAGCCTAACCGCAGGTGAGAAGCTATGTGCAACGAACGCCGCCGTCTCACTGTAAAACCGCTCCCTTTAGATTCCTCACGCTGAGCCATCCACGTGGATGCGGCAGCGACCGAGATCTCCAGAGATGGAGGCCTTCGTCCGGCAGCACGCTACGCCAACGCTAATCTTCACCGGACGGCCGACCCGCGCCGCTGGCCGACGGCGACAGCGGTTACTTGAACTGCGACCACAAGCATGTAGATCGCCGTCGTACCCATTGGCGCGAGGAACCAAGCCAGGGAGGACCGGACGAAGTGGGCTACCAGGATAGCCATCCCGAGGGCTGCGGCCACCGAGGCGGCGTTGAGCGCCCCGGCGAAAGGAAAGGCCTGCTCAGCAGAGTCTGCTGCGGGTGATCTCAGCGCAGCTAGGAAGGCCTCAAGAAGGACGAAGGCGAAGACCCCGCCCATGGCAAACAGGAACAACCTCCCGGCATCAGGCTCCCCTGACATTTCTGTGAGCAGACTGAGCGTCGCAGCCGTGGAGAGCGTGTATCCGTAGGCGGCAGCGGTGTTCCGCATGGTGACCCGAAGCGCCGCGCTGTAGGTGCGTCTCATGGAACTCATACGGGCTACCTCCCCGAATTGCCTGTGATCATGTGGGCCTCTGATCGGTCGGGATGCCCGCATTCCGAGCACAACCGCGAGACGCCCCATTGTGCGCATAATCACCGTGATGGCATGGTCCTGTGCACGGGTTTGTGCACGAGACTCCTGCGGACGGGCCGGAAAGCCTGAGACAAGGCGAGACACCAGACCCAGGGCGCCGGACGTCTGCCCAGGCTGGCGTCGCTTCCAGAGACCCGGCGAGACACCGGAAACTTGCACCGCTCTTCTCATAACCCAGAGGTCGCAGGTTCAAATCCTGCCCCCGCTACCAAACCAGCAGGTCAGAGGCCTCTTCCGGAACCGGAAGAGGCCTTCTTGCTGTGGTCTGCTAACGAGATTGCTAACGGCTCGCAGGTTAGGTGGCTCGCCGGACGGTGAAGTCTTGCGACCTTCGGCCACCGCTCCCTCGGCCGCTATGGCATACAGGCTGACCGAAGCGAGGGCCTAGTGCTTCATGGGCCGCGAATCTAATGGGTATCTGGCCTGATCTGGCGAAAGTGACCTGTCGCTGGGCGTAAAGGTCACCGTTGTCAGGTACGAAGATCGAGTCGTAGCCGAATCCGGCCGCACCGCGGTGGGTGCGTGCCAGCGTCGCCGGCCCTAGGCGGCGGACTGCGATGGCATCTGCGTGGCGCGGACGGGAACGCTCTCGAAGCCGCGCAGCACGAGCAGCGGGCGCCGGGTCGGCGGGGCGGCCAGCTCGAGCGCCGGGTATCGCCGGGTCAGCTCCTCGATGGCAATGCGGCCCTCCAGCCGGGCCAGCGAGGCGCCGAGGCAGTGATGCATGCCGAGCGAGAAGGACAGGTGCCGGCCGGGATCCGGCCGGTCAATCCGGAACTCGTCGGGCTGCTCGAAGACCCCCGGGTCGCGGTTGGCGCCGCCGATGAACACGATGACGGGCCGGCCCGCCGCGATCACGCTGCCGCCGACCTCGACATCCTCGGTGGCTATCCGGGCGGTCAGCTGGACCGGGCTGTCGTAGCGGAGCATCTCCTCAATCGCCGCAGGCACCAGGGCCGGATCCTGGCGGAGCCGGTCCCAGCTGTCCGGGTCGCCCAGCAGGGCGACCGTGCCGTTCCCGATCAGGTTCACGGTGGTCTCGAACCCGGCGATCAGCAGTAGCAAAGCCGTGCTCACCACCTCGCCGGAACTCAGCCGGTCGCCCGCTTCCTCGGCCGCGATGAGCGCGGACAGGATGCTGTCGTCGGGGTTGGCCCGGCGCTCGCGCACCAGGTCCTGGAGGTAGCCGGTCAGCGCCAGCTCCGCGGCGCGGGTCTGCGCCTGCGCGGCCGCCGCTGTCTGAGGGTCCAGGGTGGCGGCCACGTCATGACCCCAGGCCCGGAACTGGGCCTGATCCTCAGCTGGCACGCCGAGCAGATGGCAGATGACCGCGATCGGGAGCGGGAAGGCCAGCGCGTCGATCAGGTCGAAGACGGCTGCGCCGTCCGCGGCCGTCAGCAGCCGGACCGTGACTTCGCGGATCCATGGCTCGAGTCCGGCGATGGCCCTCGGGGTGAACGCGCCGGCCACGAGCCGGCGCAGCCGGGTGTGGTCGGGCGGGTCCATCGTGAGCAGGTCCGCGGCGGGCAGCCCGGCCCGCGGGTCGCCCGGCGGATAGGACGGCGGCCGGTAGCCGGGCTGGTGCACCGGCGAGCTGCTGAACCGCCGGTCCCGCAGGATGCTCGCCACCGTCGCGTGGTCGGCTGCGGCGAACAGGCCGAGCGGGCTGCGCACCAGGCCGCGCTGCCGGAGCTGCGCGTACAGCGGGTACGGGTCAGCCTTCGTCGCCGGGAGCATCATCCGGGCGACCGGATCCCCTCGCCACTGCAACAGCCGCAGCACGGCCGGCTCGACGACACGGCTCTTGACTCGCTCTCCGAGGATCATCCCGCGCTCCTTCGCCGCGCCGCCGGGCCAGTCGCTTCTGGCCAGGCCATCATTAGTTCGCGTACCGTCGGTATCTGAGATTCTGACGGTATCTGTATGCCGCTGGTATGTCAATGTGGCAGACTGAGGGCGTGGCCAGAGTGACCAGGGCGGAGTCCAAGGAGCGCACGCGGCAGCGGCTGCTGGCGGAGGCGCAGCGGCTGTTCCGTGAGCGCGGCTACGCCGCGACGTCGCTGGAGCAGATCGCGGAGGCGGCGGAGGTAACCAAGGGCGCCATCTACGGGCACTTCGCCAGCAAGGAGGACCTCATGCTCAGCGCGCTCGAAGCAGCCCCGGCCCCGGACTACTCGACCACGCTGAACGACCAGTCGCGGCCGCTGCGCGAGCGCCTGGCAAGGTTCAGCCGCGCCGTCGCCGCGGAAGAGCCCGGGGACACCGAGGAGCTGGCGGTGTACCTGGAGTTCTTCGCCGCGCTGTTGCGCTCCCCGGACGCGCTGCGGCGCTACAGCAGCGGACGCGAGCGCCGGCTCCAGGAGCTAGCCGACGCCGATGACGCCGATAGTGACGAGCTCGCCGCGGGGGTCACGCCCGTCCAGGCCTGGACCATCGGGCAGGCGCTGCTGGTCGGCCTGCAGATCTACAAGCGCCTGGCCCCCGGCCTTGTCACGCCGGAGGTGTTCGAGCGCGCGTTCGGCCTGCTGGCCGACCTCTACCAGGAGCAGTGAGGAGGGCACCCAGCTGCCATGTCGCGAGCTGCGGCGGCGGCATCCCGGCCGTCAGGCCTCGTGACGAGCCATGCGCCGCCGTTCTTGACTCAGCCGCGGCCGCTGCTGGTGGTCAGGCGCCGGTCGTTGCTGCCGGTGAGGATCCAGTCGCCTGGCTGACCCGCGGTCGCCCAGTTCGCAACCCCTTCCCTGTACCCAGCGATTCCTGTACCGGCTTTACTGGCGAGGGACGGACATCGGCTCGTGGCAGGCCAGCGAAAAAGCTGCGGCTGCTGAGCGAGCGGCGGCCCACTCAGGCCATTAGCGGGCCCATCATTCGCAGGTCAGCGGCCTGTCTTGCTAACGGATTTGCTAACGAGACCGGATGGGACAGGGGACACGAGCTGCGACACGGACGACGACCCGGGAGACCCTTGGCAGATCAGCGGGATGCATCGTCCGCCCAGAGACGGGGGAGACGGGCGTCGTACTGCTCATAACCCAGAGGTCGCAGGTTCAAATCCTGCCCCCGCTACCAAGGTCAGGGACCCCTTCCGGAAACGGGAGGGGCCTTCTGCATGCGGGGTGTAAACGGATTTGTAAACGAAACCATGATCAGGCGGCGTCATCGCGGTCCGCTCCCTGTACCGGAACGGAAGCGAGCATGCCTCCGATGATCAGCTCGGCGGGAGCATTCGCGACCAGGCGGTCCGCCTCCAGGCCGGCCTGGACGTACTGCCTCATCGTGAACGCCACATCCGCGTGGCCGGTCCGCCTGCTGAGGGCCTTCCGGTCGATCTTCGCGTCTCGCCCGGCCGCGGCGTAGCTGTGGCGCCCGTCATGCAGATCGATGAGAGGCAAGCCCGCTCGCGCGAATAGCTGCTTAAATCGCCGGGTGATCGTGTCGGGTACGGCGGCCTGCCGTCCTCCCAGCAGTAACAGCAGGCCGTGATCCTGGTAATCCGGTCCGAACTCGGCGCGCTCGTCGTCCGGACTGGTCGGCTAGCACTCGCAGCGCTGCGAGCGTGAAAGGGTCGAGCGCGCTAACCCGCTGCGCGTTCTCGGTCTTGCCGTCGGACTCGACCACCTTGCCGTCAATCACCACGCGAGTCGTTTCAACCGTCAGAGTTCCGTTTCCAGGTCAAGGCGGCGCCGCTCCGCGGCGTCGCAGCCCGGTCCCGCCCGCGCCGGGCTGTCGCCCTTGGGGGCCGACCCGGCGCAGCGGGCCAGGCTACCATCCCGGTAGTCATCATCACTAGATCACCAGAGACGGACAGCAGCCGCGCACCTGGCACCGTGCATGACCTGCAGACGGCTGGGTGATCAGCGGCTACTGGCGTTACGGCTTGCCGTGGGACGGCGAGAACGCTGGCTGGCCCTGGCGAAGAACACTGCGCCTGCAGCAGCGACTGCAGCGGCTACAGCCCAGGCGATAACCGGTGCTGGTGTTGCCGGAGCCGGTGTGCCGGTCGTAGCTGCGGCGATGAGGAGCAGCACCGCTACGCCGATGGCGGTACCGAGCTGGGAGGCGGTGTTGATGATGCCGGACGCCGAGCCGCGCCAGTATTCTTCGACGTCGGTGCCCAGGCCGGTGGTGGCCACCGAAGACACCCCGATGCCAGCTCCGGCGACAGCGGCGCAAGCCGCCACGGCCAGCGGGGCGGCTGCGGAGGGGATCAGCGCCAGGTCGGCAGCAGCGATGCCCGTGAGGCCGAAGGTGACCACCAGTTGCGGGCGATATCGGCGCAGTAAGGCGGCGGACAAGCTAGCCCCGCCGATCACGGCCAGGCTGAATGGCAGCAGCGTGGCGGCGGCCTCCAGCGGGCTGCGCCGGAGCGTGTCCTGCAGGTACAGGGTCACCAGCGTGAGCACCGAGCTGGTCGTCGCGGTGTTGAGCAGGCCGCCCCCCGCGCCCTGGCGCAGCTGCGCATAACCGAGGAGCCGGGCTGGGAGCAGCGGCGCGGACGCGCGCCGGTCGATGAGGACGAACGCGCCTGCCAGCACGATGCAGGCCGCCAGCAGCAGGCCGCCGTCGATGCGGCGGGCTGGCTGGGTGATCAGGGTGGTTCCGACGACAAAAGCCATCACGGCTGCGGTGAACGCTGCGGAGCCCGCCAGGTTCAGCGATCTCGCCGGGTCGGCGTCGCGGTCGTGCGGCACCGACCACACGATGGCGGCGGCGAGGCCGCCGGCCAGGGGAAGGTAGGCCCAGAACACGAACCGCCAGCTGGCCAGGTCGGTAACTATCCCGCCCACCACAAACCCGCTCGCACCGGCCGCCGCGCCCGCCGCGCTCCACATTGCGATCGCGCGCTGCCGGGCCGGCCCCTCGGCGGTCACCGTGGTCAGCAGGCGCAACGCCGACGGCACCGAGCCCGCGGCCGCTGCGCCCTGCAAGCATCGCCCGGCCATCAGGACGACGACCGAGCTGGCGGTGGCGCCCACGACTGCGCCGAGAGCAAACACCAGCAGGCTCACCAGGATCGTGCGGCGGTGGCCGAATCGGTCACCCAGCCGGGCCCCCAGCATCAGCAGGCCGCCGAAGAACATCGCGTAGCCGGTCGCGATGAGGCTCGCGTAGGAGCCCGGAGCGTGGAGACTGGCCAGCATGTCCGGAAGCGCCGTCACCACGACCGTAACCCCGAGCACATCAACGAACTGCACCAGGCACAGCGCGACGACCGCAACACCGGCACCCGAGGTTCGCTGAGTCGGCCGGACCCTGGTCATGGGCAGTTACCTGCCCGGTGGCCTCCGCCCAAATCCGGCCTCCACCCGATCTCCCACCGCGCACCTGGCACAAGACATCGTTAAGCGGTTCGGGACGAGCCTGGGCAGTGACCAGCGCCTGCTGCCCGTCACGAAGGGCCGGGGAGCCACGCTGGGAGCCACACCGAGGAACGATCTCCCACTGATCCAGACAGACCTGAACCGCAGAACAGCGCACAGCCAAGGGCGCGAACTGACCTGAACCAGGTTGAAGGCTATCCGGACACCTGCAAAGGCCGGACCTGCGGGCAGTGGCATTCTGCTTGAATCACTGGCATTCCCCGGCGCGTCTTGGCGGCCTAGCCCGCTTCCATCCTCTGCTTGAGCGCTGCCATGTTGTGTGGCATCTCCTTGCGTGCTTCCCGGCGGACCATCAGCGGCACCAGGATCTTGCCGATGCCATGGCCGGTGAAGTCGACGCTGATGGTCAGCCGGGAGCGGGAGTCGGTCACTGGCTCGACCAGGACCTCGACACCCGCCCGGATCGGGCCGTCTATGCCCTGCACGCCCCAAGTCTTAGGAGGGTCGATATGCACAAGCTCGGCAGTGGACGGGCGGTTGGCGCCGCCGATGCGCCGCGTCGTCACGCTTTTTGCCCCCACGGCCGGTGATTTGGTGCCGTTGGCCGGGCCGTCCATGTGCCCATCCACCACGCCTTTCTGCCACTCGCTGAACCGGGTTGGGTCGGTGGCGTAGGCATAGACCTCAGCGGCCGGGCGCTCGATTTCGGCGCTGGTAACGATCGGCGGCATGTCAGCGGCCTTCCATCACTAGCGCGGCGTACCGGTCCAGGTACAAAGGCCAGCCCTCCGGCCCGTCTACGCCGTCAGTAATTGCTTCCCATCCCGGACCATGCCGGTCGATGTGCCGGTGCTCCAGCTCGACCCGCGTGCGGGCTGGCGACTCGGCGTAGGACCGCACCTCGACCTCGCTGGTCTGAGCCTGGTCAGTCTCGATCGTCCACCGCGGGCTGATGTCCCAGCTGAACACCACCCGGTCTGGCGGGTCGAAGGCCAGGATCCGCGCCCACCGGCACAGCGTAGTTCCGCCAGTTCTGCGCCATCGACGGCTTAAGCGAGTGCTCTATCCGGTCAAGTCATCCGGTCATGGCGTTAGCGACCGTACGGCGGGACGCCCTGACCAGGCGGCCGTTGTCAGCAGCGGCAGGCCGACAAATGGGCCATGCCGCGAGGCCCGTTCATGCTGCGCTCCTGCTCCTGGGCAAGGTGAGGCCACCGGCCACATGGCTTCGTTAACCATGGTGGCAGAGGGATGGGAGGGCTGGTTCTGCCATCTGCCTGGTGGTTCCGGATATCCGATCTGGGTCTGTGGTGGTGGTGGTGCTCCTCGGCAACGGCGGACAGCCCCTCGACGAGGGGCTGTCCGGGGAAGACCGGGGCCAGTCGGCCGTTTACAGGCTGCCGAGCAGGTCGCGCAGCGCCTGGGTGTAGGTGCCGAGTGCCTCCCGGCCGTGGCTGGTCAGGGCTACGGTGGTTTTGTGTGCGGTCCCGTTCCTGGTTTTCTCGCTAGTGAGGTAGCCGGTGTCTTCGAGCTTGCGCAGGTGGATGATCAGGTTGCCGGGGGTGAGCCCGATCATGTCCTGCAGTCGGGTGAAGGACAGCGTGTCGCCGTGGGGCAGTGCCGCCAGCGTCGCGATGATCTTCAGCCGGGTGGGCGCGTGGATCAGCGGGTTGAGCGCGTCGGTGGTCATGGCCGGGCCAGGCTGCGGTGCTGCTGCCAGGTAATGGCGGCGGCGCTGGCGAGGAGCACGGCGCACAGGCCCGCGCCGGCGGCCGCCCACGCGCCGGCCGGCCCGGCGAACGCGCCCGCGGCGCCGACGGCGGCGACCGCGAGCCCGGTGCCGCACGCGCGCCGGTGCGCCCGGGCCGCCATGATGCCCGCCCAGGCCAGGCCGGCGACGATCAGCGGCACCGTGACCGGGTACTGGCCGTAGACGTAGGCGTGGCTCACTCCGGCGCCAGCCAGGGCCCCCATGACTGCGAACACGGCGATCCATGCCGCCGTCATGATGGTGATCTCGGCCGGGCGCAGCCGGGATCTCCCGCTCACCCCGGCGGTCGCGCGCCTGGCCACTGCGACGGTCGCGCCGAAGTTGAGGATCACGAACGCGAACAGGACGGGGAGGACCGCGGCAGTCGGGCCTTTGTAGGGGTTCTGCCCGCGCACCGATAGCCAGACCGCGCCGCATGCGGCCAGGACTCCGAGCGCCCTGAGCACCAGGAGCCACGGCGGGGCGGGCTCTAGCCGGCGCCGCGCCTGCTGGGTGGCCTGGTCCAGCAGGGCGGCGGCCTGCCGGGGGTCGAGGTTGCCGCCGTTGCCGGCGGCGGCGGTGGTGTCGGGTGTGTGGTTCATGGTGCCTCCCTCATCAGCTCTATGCCATAAAGTAGAGTCTGCTTTACGGCGCAAAGTCAAGGGCTCGAGCCCAGAACTTTATGACGTAAAGCAGGCGGCGGGCCGGTGACGTGCCGACGTTTTGATCTTGCGCTGCTGGCAGCGCTGGATCAGCGGCTTGTCGAACACGTCCATGACCGCGGCCTGCCCGGCAGGCTCCGGCCCGCGGCCGTAGCGGTGCGATGACAGCCCGGTCAGCATCTTCTCCATGGCCATCCGGCCCACGACCTCCGTGGAGGAGAACAGGTCATAAGACGGCAGGTGCAACTCGCCGGCGGCCCGCACCCGGGACCGGGTCACCGGCAGGCGCCGCCCGCCCAGGGTGACCGACCCGGCCTCGCTGCCATGCCGGCCCCCAGTCCGGCCCGGGTTGTGCCTGCCTTGCGACCCGCACAGCCACCTCGCGTCCTCGTCGAACATGGCAGCCATCACCCGCATCCCCGTGCCCACAGCCAGGGCTAGCAGGCCCTCCTCCGCCACACGGCGATCTCGGCCACCGACACGACCACCTGCTGCGGGACGGTGACCTCCCGCGGCAGCCCGGCCAGTCCCGGCACAGCGGCGATTCTTCTGATAGATGCTGGTCACCGCGGTCCCCTCCCTTCGCCGGGTGACCTGGCAGCTGCCCGACACCCACCACCCAGCAGGCCACAGGTGGGGGCCGCCACTCTCAAGACCTACGAAGGCCAGGGCACCCTCGCGAGGTCAGCACACGGCGCCCCGGCGTAGCCGAGATTGCCGGCCCTATGGGGCCTTCCCCTAGGTACGGCGACTGGCCTTCTTCCTCGCTTTCGATTGTCCGGCTCGCGGCCGCCGCGTCTTGGGCGGCCCTGCGGGCCGTCGCATCGATCCAATGCCGCGTAGTTAAGGCTCCGACCCGCTTGTCAACACCGGCAAATCGGGCGTGGCGGCAACTCGTGTTGCCGTTGACGTCCGAGGAATCAGACAAGTCGGGACACGAGGGCTGGCGACATGTGCCAGAAACCCCTTGACGGAGCACCGGGAGCCATAACTACGCGGCATTGGTTATGCGATCGGCTTCGCCACCCTAGACCCAATGCCACTTAGCCTATTTGACCACCACGGCTCTGACCTGCGGGTTTGCCACCGAAAGACATCGGGTCACAGGTTCCCGCGATACGACCGTTGGGACATCCATGCTGGTCAGAGACGTGTGGCCTAGGCCAATCGGGCGAAGATCAACTTTGGCTAAGTGGCATTGACCCTAGACCCGGCGACCACTCACCTGGGTTTGGCAGCGACTAGGAAGCCGGACAGGACTAGGAAGCCGGGACGGTCAGGCTAGCGGCAGGGCCTGGCCGGCTGGCCGAGGCGGGCGGTGATCGCCGGGGCCGCCTCGCGCAGCCACGCCTCGGCGCGCGGCAGCACGTCCCTGGCGCCGTCCTCCCATAGCTTGCGGAATACCGGGTCCAGCTCGGCCGAGGCGCGGGAATCCTCGTGATAGCGGCGCGCCATGTCGACGGCGAACGGCGCCAGCTCCGCGCGATGCCGCGCCGTCATGCCGTAGGCGTCCGCGAACACCGCGACCCGGTGCGGGATGTCGGCGTCCGCGAACGCGGGCGCCCGGTCCCGCAGATCTCCGCATTTGAACGGCGCCCAGTACCACAGCGCGTTCGCGATGTCGTAGAGCCGGGTGGTCGGCTTGGCCAGATCGAAGTCGATCAGCGCGACGGGCAGCCCGTCGCGGAAGACCACGTTGCCCGGGTAGTAGTCGCAGTGGCTGACCAGCTCGGCCCGCTCGGTGACCGGGCCTCCCATGTTGGCGGGCGTCCCGCCCCACACCGCGTCGGGCGGCGGCACCCACCCGGCCGACGCCTCGTGCAGCGCACGGATCAGCCGGGCCAGCGCGACGAGCACGTCATCGCCCGCCGCCGCCGGCGGCAGCGGGTTACGCGGCACGTCACCGGGGACGAACGACAGCGCCTCGCGCCCTTGCTCGTCGACGCCGAGCGGAAGCGGCGCCCCAGTGAACCCGGCGTCCCGCAAGTGGGCCAGGTACGCCTGCACGGTCAGGCTGAACGGCCGCAGCGGCCGCCGCACCGTATCCCCGATCCGCACGATCCCCTGGGTGACGCCATCCCCGATCAGCAACTCACCTTCGCTCACACCGCAGCAGCCTAGCCTCCGCCCCGCACCGTCCTAAGACGTTGACAGGCCACCCGCCCACACCAGCGGTCAGCCGCGCAGCGCCCGTCGCCATCTCAAGCTCCCCGGCGGGCGGTCGACGGCAGACGGGATGAACAGGCTGGCGGAAGTTAGTGTTAGTGCATAGACCATGCCTTCCCTCAGCTCACCGCCAATATCGACTGGCCCTACAAGTGGCCCTAGAATGCCCGCGGCAGCGCGGGTGAATGCCGGGGCATCCGCTAGGGCCACGCCAGACCGACCGCAGGTCAAACCGTCGGCTCCGGAGCATAGCCGCTCGCTGCACTAGTCCAGTCTCAATCTCACGGGATATGCGCGGAGGCCCTGCTCTATGATCTTGCGCAAGTCGGGTCCCAGGCCGTCGCTGGTCAGGATTCCAGGTAGCGGAGGACGGCGAGCACCCGGCGGTGGTCGGCGTCTGAGGGCGGGAGGCCGAGTTTGCTGAAGATGTTCCCGACGTGCTTCTCGACGGCTCGCTCGGAGACCACGAGGATCCCGGCGATCGCGCTGTTGGAGCGGCCTTCGGCCATCAGGGCGAGCACGTCGCGCTCTCTGGCGGTGAGGGACGCCGAGCCCGTCGGTGCGGCGGCTGGCGCCCAGCAGCTGGGTGACGACCTCCGGGTCGAGGGCGGTGCCGCCGGCCGCCACCCGGCTCAGCGCCTCGATGAACTCGCCGACGTCGGCGACCCGGTCCTTGAGCAGGTACCCGACGCCCGCGGCGCCGCCGCCGGACGCCGCGCCGAGCAGGTCGGCGGCGTACCGGGTCTCGATGTACTGGGAGAACACCAGCACCCCGGTCCTGGGGTGGTCGCGGCGGATGGCGATCGCGGCGCGCAGGCCCTCGTCGGTGTAACCGGGCGGCATCCGCACGTCCACCACGGCTGACGTCCGGCTGGTGCTCGTCCACCGCAGCCCGCAGGTCCTCGGCGTTGCCGACGGCGGCGACCACCTCGTGGCCGCGGTCGGCCAGGATCTCGGCCAGGCCCGCCCGGACTACTGCCGAGTCCTCGGCGATCACAATCCGCATCGGGCGCTCCGTTCGGTCAGGCGCGGGACGGCAGCTCGACGGTGACCACGGTGGGACCGCCGGGCGGGCTGCTGACCTGCAGCCTGCCGTCCACGGTCCTGATCCGCTCGGCGAGCCCGGCCAGGCCGCCGCGGGCCTCGAGGCGGGCGCCGCCGGAGCCGTCGTCGCTGACCCGCACCTGCAGCAGCCCGGCCGCGCGGACCGCCGCCAGGGTGGCATGCCGGGCGCCGCTGTGCTTGGCCACGTTGGAGAGCAGCTCCGCCGCGCAGAAGTAGGCGATGGTCTCGATCGCGGCCGACGGACGCTCGGGCAGGTCCACCACAAGCTCAACCGGCACGTCGCTGCGCGCGGCGAGGGTGGTGAGCGCGGTGCCGAGGCCGTGGTCGAGCACCGGCGGGTGGATGCCGCGGGCCAGGTCACGCAGCTCGGCGATGGCCTCCTTGGCCCCGCGGTGGGCGCCGTCGACCAGCTCCAGGACCCGCTCCAGGTCCGCCCGCGCGTCGGCAGCGCGCTCCCGCCGATCGCGCCGCCGAGCTTCTCCCTGGCCAGGCCCAGCTTCATCGCCACGGCGACCATCTGAGCCTGCGCCCCATCATGCAGGTCCCGCTCGATCCGGCGCAGCCTCGCCGCCGAGTCCTCCACCACGCGGGCCCGGGACTGCTCCAGCTCACGCACCCGGCGGACGCTGTCCTGCTGCAGGCGGTAGACGGTCCAGAAGATCAGCGCCGCCCCCGCTAGCGGCAGCGCCGCCAACCAAGCTCAGCGGCCCCAACCTGTGGACGGCAGCGAGCAGAAGGACGCCAAGGACGACGTTGAAGATGCCACAGGCAACGCGCACACCCACCCAGAGACGGGGGCGGCGGTATTCCCACGACCTGACCAGAAATCTCATGAGGACGGGCTGCGAGGGAGGGACGTTGTCAGCTGGTGCGTGCATCGGAATGCCTCCTGTAACCTGCAGCGCCGCCCGGCCTACAACCGGCGGCCACTCGCATGGATCATGGCGGCTGCGAGAAGAACGAGGAACACCAGCAACCGAAACCTCAGCCGGAGAGCGGAAGCTTCCGCAAGCGGGCCGAGGGCTGATCGATCCCGCTACGGGGGATGCTGCCAAGCTAGCTCTGGACGCTGGTCTGCAGGCGGTAGACGGTCCAGAAGATCAGCGCCGCCCCCGCTAGCGGCAGCGCCGCCAGCCAGGTCAGCGGCCCCAACCTGTGGACGGAAGCGAGCAGAAGGACGCCAAGGACGACGTTGAAGATGCCACAGGCAACGCGCACACCCACCCAGAGACGGGGGCGGCGGTATTCCCACGACCTGACCAGAAACTCTCATGAGGACGGGCGGCGAGGAAGGGACGTTGTCAGCTGGTGCGTGCATCGGGATGCCTCCTGTGACCTGCGGCGCCGGCCACTCCGGTCACCTGCATCTCAATGCTCGCCGCGCGCGAGCAGGAGATCCACCGTGCGGCCACCCGAACCTGAGGTACGGCTAGCACGGTCTCCCGGCTCAGCCCGCGACGAGGCCGGCAGTTCGCATCGAGCGGACAAACCGAGTCGAGAGGCAGGTGACCAGGGACGCCGCCAGTTACCGTAAGTCACCAGAGGCCGCTCATGCGGAGCCGCGCCATTGACAGCAATCGTGGCAGCCACGCTGACACTCGACCGGCAGGCTGGGGGAAGGGTCTGGGCACGGCAGGACGTGACCTGCTGACAGCAACAGTGACAGCAACCGCGCCGGACAACCGCTGTCACCAGCGACCGGCAGTGTCCTGATGGTGACACTGGGTGCGGAATGCGATGGCGGCGTAACCGATCGGGACGATGCCGCGGTAGTCGATGGTCTGCGTCTAGGCAGGCAAAGGGTGCCTTCCTCGAATCACGCGTGACCAGGGGCGCAGCCCCGCTGCCGGTGACGGGAGTCCGTTAGCATCCTGCTGGTGGAGCCTGGGACAAGCGGGATGCTGCACCACGTCGAGCTGTGGGTACCCGACCTGGAGCGCGGCACGGCTCAATGGGGCTGGCTGCTGGGCGAACTCGGCTATCAGCAGTTCCAGGACTGGCCGGACGGACGCAGCTGGCAGCTCGGCCCGACCTACCTGGTCATCGAGCAGTCACCCGCCGCCTCCGCAGCCGGGCATGACCGGCTCCGCCCGGGCCTGAATCACCTTGCCTTCCACGCCGGGGCACGGCAGCGTGTCGATGCGCTCACGGCCTCGGCCCCGCTGCACGGCTGGACATTGCTGTTCGCCGACCAGCACCCGTACGCGGGCGGTGAAGATCATTACGCTGCCTACCTTGCCAACGCCGACGGCTACGAAGTCGAGCTAGTCGCAGACGGCCCAGTCAGATCTGACACTGATCTTCGTGAATACACTCCAGAAGGTGACTGAGCCGTGCCGTTTGGCTATCTCCCCGGAGGCAGCATGCTGACCAGGATGTGGCGCTGCCCGGTGACTGCTCATGATCGGCGGCGGGCTGGTCCCGGGGAGGCACGGTGGGCGTCCATCCCAGTGAATGGCATGCCGTCGTGTCGGATCAGCCTGAACCGCGGAGCAGCGCTCAGCACAGCGGGCGGACTGATCTGAACCGGGCAGGGAGCCGCCCGGGTATCTGCGGGATAAAGGTCGGCGGGGCAGGTGATGCCGGACCTATACCGCGACGATCGTGCTGCAGCTCTCCGATGAAGGCCTGCCGGGCCTAGAGGACACCGTAGAGGGGTGGCTGCCCGGCCTGGTACCAGGCGCGGCCGCGCTCCGGGTGCGGCATCTGCTGGCGATGCGGTCGGGACTGCCCGATTACATCTTCGCGATCCTCGGGGACCCGCCGGCTGACCTGGCTGCGCTGGATCGCTATTACCCGCCCGAGGAGCTGATCGCCATCGCGGTCGCGCAACCGGGGCGGCAGGCACCTGATAGCAGCTGGCGTTACTGCAACACCGATTACATCCTGCTGGGCCTGATCGCCGAGCGGGCCGCCGGACGGCGGATCGACGCGCTGATGTGGCAGCGGATCTTCTATCCGCTCGGCCTGGCCGACACCGACTTCCCGTCGCCGATCCGTTCGTGCGCGGGCGGCACGCTCGCGGCTACCTCAGGCCAGGACCGCGCGAACCCTGGGTGGACTGCACCGTCTATAGCCCGTCCGAGACGTGGGCGGCCGGGGCCATCATCTCCACGCCCCTGGAGGTCGCGCGCTTCCTGGACGCTCTGCTCGGCGGGCAGCTGCTCTCTGACCGCAGCCTGGCCGCCATGCGCGACAGCCGCCCGATCGAAGACCCGGCAGGCGGCTGGCGGCCCGGACGCGGCTACGGGTACGGACTGGACCAGGTCGACCTGCCCGGCATCCAGGTCGCTGGCGGCGGCGGTGATCACTTCGGAGCCAGCCGCCGCGGAGCGGGGATACCTTTCAGGTGATGCATCCCGCGATCCTCGTAGGCAAATCTTGAGCTAGCAGCCAGCTCTCGCGTGGTGCTCGCCAGCGCCTCGGCCTCCCGCGTGACCATTGCCGTCCAGGAGAGCCACACGGCGCTGTCGTCCGCCATGCTGCGCGCCGGGCTGAGTCCTGGCACTCAGTTCACGCCGATCACCGCGTCCACCCTGACCGTCCCGGAGCCGGTCCGGGGCAGTGACGGCCGGACCACCTGGCCTGCGAACTGTTGCTGTCGAACGTGACCGCCCTGCCCGTGCGGTCGACCAGGCTCAGGTTCTGGATGCCTCGACGCACCAGGCGGTGCTCAATCTCACGGGCACCGCCCTGACCGCAGCGTTCACCCCGGTCGGCGCCCCAGCCGGGGACGAGGGCAGTGACGACCCGGCCAGCGGCTCCCGGTCGACAACGATCCCGTCGTCAGCGACCTGGGTTGTCTGGCTGGATGTATCGCTCGCGGCGCGACACCGGGTGCCCCGTCAGCTCGAGCACCGGGTGGTCGGCGCGATCATTCTGCGGGGCGGCGCTTCCTCGGTCCCCTTCGACGACGTGATCAAGCCTGTCGACACCAGCCGGCACCACGCAACGATGCTCAGCCCGCCGGTCAAGGGTGGCACCTGGTATATGAGCGAAGGCTGCTGCAGTGACAACACACATCACCGCCGGGGCTGGCGCCGGTCAACGGCCAGCTGACGGTGCCGCAGCGCTTTGCCATCGATTTCTCAAGGTGGACGACCAGATGCGGACCTGGGCCGGCGACCCGTCCAGGGTCACCAGTTACTTCTCCTACCGCCAGCCCGTCGTCTTACTTCTCCTACCGCCAGCCCGTCGTCTTACTTCTCCTACCGCCAGCCCGTCGCCGCGGCGGCGGCCGGTACCGTCGTTGACAGCGAAGATGGCCTGCCGAACAGGACCGCGCTGCCGAACCCGCCCAGACCGCCGCCCAATCGATCAGACCGCTGGCAACCATGTCACCGTCCGGATCGGCGTGGGCCTGTACGCGGCCGGGTGCCCGACCGGATCTGGGGTGACTACCTCGGGTTGCAGCCTACGGGCACGCTCCCGTTCGTCCCGGCCCAGCCGGCGGGTCCGCACCGGAACCAGCTGCCTCTCGACCGCGAAATCGTCCGCTGCCCGGCCACGCATTAGCGGCCGGGGACCGTCGATTCGCCGGCGATCTTCATGCCGCGAGGGGCCGGGCGTGGCTGAGCCGCGACCCGAGTGATCGCGCTGCAAGCGCAGGAAGGGCGGCGGATCCTGGCCCGGGAGCCGCTGTCATCCCTATTGCCGCGTCAGCTTTGGAATGCGGGCGAGAGGCACAGGCTCAGAACCCGAAGCCGCGGCCGGCCAGGCTGGCGGCCCCGCAGGCGCGGGCCAGGCAGGGCAGGCCGAAGAGCCCCTCGACGGTCCGGGTGATCGAGTAGCCGGTGAAGAAGGTGGCGTTGCGGCCGGGGCGGGCGTACTGCCACACCACGAACAGCGGGACGTGGCAGCTCGGCTGCCGCCCGGCCAGGTCGGCGGCCCGGCTGGCGCAGTTCTCGCCGAACCTGTTGTCGGGCCCGGTGCCCTCGTCGTAGCTGACCAGGACGAGGACGGAGCCATCCCGGTAAGCCGGCGCCGCGGCGACCAGCGCGACGAAACGCCGCAGCCAGGTGTCCGCGGATCTGAGCTCGCACGGCCGGGCGCAGCGGGCCTCCCCGTCGTCCATCCGGCTCGGGGTCACCCAGGCCACCGACGGCAGCGCAGACCGCTCCAGGTCGGCGTAGAACGCCCCGGCCCGCGCGGTCAGGCTGGCCACCGGGACGACCCGGTCCCGGCACTCCACGGCGCTGATCGCGGTGTAGAAGATCGGCGGATCATGGCCGATCTTGTAGGGCCATGCGCTGGACTTGTCGCAACGCGACGGCATGGCCTCCTCATACGCCTTCCATGTCCGCCCGGCTGCGTCGAGCTGCTGGTAGATGCTGTCCTCATTGCTGGCGCAGGCCGCGTAGTCGCAGCCGTGCCGCGACCGGCGCGGGTACTGCCCGGCCGACGCGGCCAGGTAGTTCGCGGCGCTGCCGTGCGTCGCGGCGAATGCCCCGGTCGCGCTGCCGCACTGCCGGGCGAGCCGGGTCTGGTACCGGGCCGCCGGGCTGCCGACCACCTGGCCGTAGGTACGGTTCTCCAGCATCACGATGATGACGTGCCGCACGGCCGGCCGCGCGGCGGCCGTCAGGCCGCACAGCGGTCGCGGGGCTGCCGGGGTGGGCCAGGTGATCGCCACGACCGCCGTCAGCGCGGTCAGCGCCGCCAGGGCCAGGCCAGTCACCCATGCGGATCTCATTGCCCTCCCCCGGCCGGTCCGGCGCCACGGCTGGCTGCGCCCCGCTCAGCGGCCGCCCGGCCCGGCCTTGCGGCAGCATGCTGCAGTCTGCCACCGGGCAGCCAGACTGGGGCGCCCCGGTGGCTCAGGACCGCCCCTTGACAGGTCGTGGCCGGGTGACTGAGCTAGGACCGTGCCAGAATCCGCCGGTCGCGCCGAGCTGCCGCCGGCGTGCACGCTCGATGCGGGTGATGGCGCAGAGCGGCTGCACCGCTGGCAGCAACTGGCGGTCGCGGCGGCCCCTGCCGCCCGCCTGGCCGGGCACCGGCTCGAGGTCCGCTACCAGCCGGGCACCGGCGTGCTGGCCGAGCTGCAGGCCCTGGCCCGCGCCGAGGCCGAGTGCTGTGCCTTCGCCGACTGGTCGGTCACGCAGGACGGGGGGACGCCGGTCCTGCTCGTCACAGCCGGGCCGGGCGCCCCGAGCCGGCGGGCACCGATCGCCGCGCTGTTCGGCGTGCCGATGTAACGGGTGCCGACCTGGGCAGGCGTATCCGGCGGGCATACGAGGTTCCGGCTGGCCAGAGTGCTCATCAGCAACTATACCCCTGCGGGTATCAAGAACACGGGCTGGGCGGCCTGGCTCGTGCGACCATGGGCGGATGGCGCTGGTGCGGATGCTGTCGCAGGCGCTGGCCGCGTTCGCCATCGAGGCCGACAACCACTACGAGAAGACGGCGCCGCACCGCACCTCGCTGGACCGGTCCGGGGACGGGCCGTGGCTGACCTCGCTGGCCTGCTGGGCCAGCGGGCTGCACCACATCGGCGCCGGGGCGAGTGCCGCCGAGCTTGAGCAGCGCGCCAGGACCAGGCCTGACGTCGGCGGCCTGCTGCGATGGGGGTATCTGCGGAACGACGGCGGCACGTTGCGGCTGACGGCCGCCGGGGCCCGGGCCTGCGATTACTGGGCGCCTATCCCCGCTCTGGTCGAGCAGCGCTGGCGGAGCCGGTTCGGCGCGCCCGTTCTCGGCCAGCTCCGCGCGGCCCTGGCTGCGGTGGCCGGCCAGCAGCACGAAACCTGCCCGACAGCCTGCCCATCCTCGGCCACGGGCTGCGCAGCGATCGGGTGCTGCGGGCCTGCCCGGTCCCGGCTGACCTGGCTGAGCGGGAGCTGCCGGCCCTGCTGTCCCGGGTACTGCTGGCCCTGGCCTGCGAGGAACGCTCCATGGTCAGCCTCGCCATCGCGGCCAGCACGCTGCGGGTACTGGGCGACCCGGCGCCAGCCGTCGCGGACCTGCCCGGGCTGACCGGCCTGGCCAGGGAGGCCGTGGCCGTTTCGCTTGGCTGGCTTGAACGACGCAGCCTGGTCACGGTCGGCTCGGGCCGGGCGAGGACGGCAGAGCTGACCGAGGCCGGCCGCCGCGCCCGCGCCGCCCATGCCCGCCGGCTGACCACGGTGGAGGATGAGGCGGCCCGGCGCTGGCCCGGGCCTGCCGCCGACCTGCAGGGCACCCTCGGGCAGATCATGGGATCCGGCCGGCTGGCCGAAGGGCTGATCCCGCCGCCCGGCGGCTGGCGGTCCCGGCGGCCCTACCGCACGCAGACCGATGCGCGGCTGGCCGATCCGGTCGGCACGCTCCCGCACTTCCCGGCGGTCACCCACCGGGGCGGCTGGCCCGACGGCAGCTGACCAGCCCGGCGCGGCTCATCCGGGCTGCCCCGGCCGGACCTTGCGGGCCTCGCGGCCTTAGCCGCGGCTGGCCTGCCGGGCGGCGTCCTCGACCCGGCTCCGGAAGCCTGCCCACCACTGCTGGTCTCCCGGCGGCAGATTGTCGTTGTCGGCCCGCAGCCCCGCGGCGCCGTCGATCAGCTCGCGGACGATGTCCGCATGCCCAGCGTGCCGGTGCGTCTCGGCAATGACATGCACGAGGATCCGGTGCAGCGTCACCTCGCTGTGCTCCGCCGGCCAGTGCGGCACCCGGCCGATGGCGTCGAGCGGCAGCGCCTCGATCGTCGCGTCCGAGTGCGCCCACGCCCGCCGGTACAGGCCGGTGATCTGGTCCCGTGACTCGCTGGGATCGACCAGGAAGTCCGCATTGGGCTCGGCGTCCTCGGCGAACCAGGGCAGCGGCACCCCGGACGGGCGGCCGAAGGTGTCGCCGAAGTAGCCCAGCTCGACGCTGGCCACATGCTTGATCACTCCGAGCAGGTTGGTGCCAGTCGGCGTCAGCGGTCGCCGGATGTCGTACTCCGACAGCCCGTCGAGCTTCCACAGCAGGGCCTCGCGGCCCGCCTGCAGGTAGCTGTGCAGGTCTTTCTTCGGATCTGAGACGGTCATAATGGCGAGTCTGCCATCGGCCGCCGGGCAGTCCCGCGCGCCCCTAGGGTCGCGACCCGGCCAACGGCGACAGCTAGCGATACGATCCACCGATGACGGCGCCGCAGACCGGGCTTCCCGCCAGCTTCGGCGACCGCCTGGCGCTGCTGCTCGGGCGGGCCTGGACCGCGGTATCCGCGGAACTGGCCGTGCCCGTACCGGTCGAGCTGACCGGCCCCGGCGGACTGCTGCCGTCGAGCTTCCCGGCCGCGGACGCGGCCGCCGCCTGCATCAGCGCGGCGCTGGTCGCGGCCAGCCTGCTGCACGAGAGCCGCGGCGGCGATCGCCTGCCGGCCGGCCTCGACCGGGGGCACGTGGCCGCGGCCGTGCGCAGCGAGCGGTTCTTCCGCCTCGGCGGCCAGCCGGCCCGGGCTTCGCGCCGCTGTCCCGGTTCTTCCTGGCCGCGGACGGATGGGTCAGAACCCACGCCAACTATCCCTGGCACCGGGAGGCACTGCTGCGGGCCCTAGCGCCGCCGGGCACCCCGACGACGTCGCCCGCGCGATCGCGCAGCGGCCTGCGCTGGAGACCGAGCAGCTTGTCGTGCAGGCCGGCGGCGTGGCGGCCGCTGTCCGGTCGCCGGACGAATGGCTGGCCCATCCGCAGGGGCGGGCGATGGCGAGCGAGCCGCTAGCCGGCCGGGCCCGGCTGGGCGACGCCCCGCCCCGTGGCCGCCGGCTGGGTCCGCTGCCCGCGGCGGGAGTGCGCATCGTCGACTTGACCAGGGTGATCGCCGGGCCGGTCGCGACCCGGTTCCTCGGCGCGCTCGGCGCGGACGTGCTGCGCCTCGACCCGCCGCGCCGTCCTGACATGATGCCCGGTTCGCCCGCGGACACGCTGCTCGGCAAGCGCAGCGTCCTGACAGACCTGACCGCCCCCGGTGACCTGGCCGCCCTGCACGGCCTGCTCGACGACGCCGACGTGGTGGTGTGCGGATACCGGCCCGGTGCCCTCGATCGGTTCGGCCTGCGGGCTGAGGACCTGGCCGAACGACATGCCGGCCTGGTGGCCGTCTACCTCAGCGCATGGGGCCACAGCGGGCCCTGGTCGGCCAGGCGGGGATTCGACAGCATCGTCCAGGCGGCGTGCGGAATTGCCGCTGCCGAATCGGCTGACGGCTCCGAGCCCGGCGTGCTGCCCGGCCAGCTTCTCGACCACGGCACGGGCTACCTGGCGGCTGCGGCCGTCCTGGACGGCCTGCGACGGCAGGGCGAGCATGGCGGCACGCAGATCCGCCGCCTGTCCCTGGCCGCTACCGCCCGCTGGCTGGTCGTCGCCGGGCCGGCGTCGCGGCCCCGGCCGTATCCACGGCCCTGGCTGCGCCCGCGGCACCGCCAGCATCCGCCGGCGCCTGGCCCGGCCGATCAGTGGAGTACGGCACTGGCCAGCGCGGCAGGCCCGGTCGAGGCCATCGCCCCGCCGGGCCGCCTCGGCGGCCGGGAGCTGCGCTGGCCGGCCACCGCCGCCTGTTACGGCGCCGCTCAGCCGCATTGGCTCGCCCGGCAGCCGGCGGGCTAACCGGGCAGAAGAGCCCTGGCTCGCCGCGCCAGCGGGCGCGGCGCGCAGCCAAGCGTCAGGATGGGCTGAGCAGCCCCTCAGCTGTTCTGCAGGTCGGCTCCGTACGCTGAGCACACGCAGCAGGCCCGCAACCCAGCAGGCCAGCAATCGAGCCAGGCAGAGGAGGGTGGCACCGTGCGCGAGAACGCGACGATCTCGCACCGGGGGGCGCGCTACGAGATCGGGCGAGGACAGAACTTCTACGGGATATGGCCCGTCGGGTCCCCCTGGCCGCAGCCCATTGAATGGTGGCCCGACACCGCTGAGGGCTGGTCCGGCGCCTGGTCGAGGTTCACCAGCATCGAGCCCCGGGGCGCGATAACCCCGGTCAGCCAGCCCCCGGCGGCAGCCGATGACGGCCCGCGCCCGGCCGCGATCATCGCGGCGGCGCTGCTGGCCATCGGCGTCGCCTTTGGCGTGGTCGGCTTGTTCCCCAGTTACTACGGCGGATCCAGCCTGTCCGGGCAGGCCGCCCAGCTGATACCGCATGTGTGCTACCTGGCCGCCTGGAGTGCTGCCGCCGTGCTCATCCCGATGCGCGGCCGCCGGGCGCAGGCGGGAACGATGCTGGCCGCGGGGGTGACCGTCGTCACGCTCGGCTTCTTTGTCGCCGACATCGGCACGGCGCTCGCTCCGGGCGGCGGCGTGGGCGCGGGCCTGGTGCTCGCGCTCATTGGCTGGCTGGCCTGCGCGGCGGGCTCGGCCCAGGCGCTGCGGCTCCGCGGCGCGGGCGGCCCCGGCCAGCCCCGCCGGGCGGAGGCGGCCACGATCGTGACCCTGCTGATCGCGGCGATCGGCACCGCGGTGGCGTTCGTCCCGTCCTGGGACCGTTACGTACTGCAGACCGCGGCGGGGACGAGCCAGACCGTGACCGAAGGGTACGCGTTCGCCAACCCGGCCCTGGTCATCACCGGCAACGCCATCGTGATGGCCGCCCTGATCGCCGCCGTCGCCGCCGCGGCTCTGTGGCAGCCGGCCCGCGCCGGAGCGGCCCTCCTAGCCGGCGCGGTCATTCCGATGGCGGCTCAGATCATCTCCGCCATCGTGCTGGTCCGCCAGGGCGCCACGCCGGCGCAGTTCGGGATCTCCCGCGGACAGGCCGCGGCCCTTGGCCTCACCATCAACTCGGGCGTTACCGCCGCGTTCTGGATCTACTGCATTTTCGTCCTCGCCCTCCTCGCGGCCTGCGCCTGGCTGGCCGTCGCGCCTGACCAGGCCGTGCCCGTGCCGCCTGGCGTGCCGGGGCCCGAAGCGCCGGCGCAGCCTGCCGCGCCGGACGGGCCGCCCGCGCCGGCCGGCGCGTTTGTCCCGACACCAGCCGGCCCCTTGGGTCAGCGGACCCGCTCGCGTCGGCAGGCCAGCTAGCACCGTCAGGCTCGCTCGCGCGGGCCGGTCAGCCCGCGTCACCTGCCTCGCTCCCGCCAGCCGGACCGCTTACCGCGGCCCGCTCCGCCGCCTCGTCACCGGCCGAGGAGCCGGCCGGGCCCGGGCCGGCGGGACAAAGGCTGCTGGCCGGCGACGTTCGGAGCGCCCCGCCAGCCCGGCCCGAAGGCCGCGCCGGTACCGAACGGGGCGCCGAGGATCACGGGTCAGCCGCCGGCTCACCGGGCCGCGCCGCGCCCGAGCCGCCCGGCCCCGGCAGCGCGCCCTAACCGCGCGGCGCCCGGGCGGGGACGGCCCAGCTGACGGTAAAGCGGTCGAGCTCATACCCGAGCGAGTTCAGCGTCGGCTGCACGAAGTTGTTCCTGACGGTCTGAGCCGCCACCGACTCGGCCGTGCTGATCAGCGGACGGGTGATCTGCGGCGAGCTGCGTGCCTTGGCGTAGGCGATGTGCTGAGCCTGCGCATACAGCACGGACTCGGGAAACTGCGGGCGAAGTACCGTGCCGCAGCCGAGCCCCGGATATGTCCAGCTGTGCTGTACCGAGACCGGCTTGGACGCCATCGTGTCGATGGTGACGTCATGGGCCGACTGCGGCAACTGCGGCGCGGGCAGTACCATCGTGACCGCCACCTGACCCGGCTTGCCGCCCGCCGGGCGGCTGATGACCTGCAGCCGGTAATGGCCTGTCGACGGCCGCCACCAGGACGGCCCGGGATTGAGATCAACGGTGGCCGACGCCCGGCCGACTGCGTAGAACGTGCTGGCGTACCAGCACGGCCAGGGGCCGATGCTCTTGGACACCCGGTGCGAGAACAGGAAGTCGAAATTCGCCTGGCCCAGGGCCAGCTTGGAGATCCCCTCGATCTTCTGCAGTACCCAGGGTCCCAGGTCGGTGCTGGAGCTGCGGCCGGCCGCAATGGCCTGCCACGGCCAGCCGAAGCTGATGTGCGGCAAGTGGGCGCTGATGCCCACCAGATGCAGCGCGGCCGTCAGGCCCGCCAGCGCCACCGAGGCCAGCGCCCGGCGGAACACCAGCCCCGCCGCGGCTGCCGCGGCGATCCACAGCACCCGGCGCCGCCGCGGGCGGCGCGGCCGCGGCGCGCGCGGCGGCAGATCGCCCGGCTGCTGGACGGGCTCTGTCCGCTCCGCCTGGCCTGCCGGCGGCACCGGCTGGCGGGCCGGAGCCGTCGGCTGGCCAGGACCGGACTCCGGGCCGTAGCCGGCCCGCCGGGCCGGCCGCAGCGCTGCCGCGCTGGCGTCGGGGGACGGCCTGTCCGTGCCCGGCGCGGCCGCGGCGGGTGCATAACCCGCACCGCGGCGGCCCTGACCGCCCGTCAGGATCGCGCCGAGCAGCATGGTCAGCAGACGAAACACGCGGTTCACCTTTCCCGGGCGCCCACGCCCGGAGCTAGACGACGGCCGGGTAGCCGAGCCCCAGCACGACCGGCACGGCCCCGAACGGCCTGCGGAACCGGGTGCCGGGCTTGTCGGGCGCGTGCGAGTCGGCGATACCGGGCCAGCGCATGGCCATGTGCGCGATGGTCAGGCCGGCCACCGAGTAGGGGAATTCCATGGCCGATGTGCGGTGCGCCCTGAGCAGGCCGCCCCAGCGGAAGGCGGCAAATACGCTGGCCAGCTCGCGGACCGACATAGGTCCAGCAGCGGTCGGGTCGATCCGGTAGATCTCCCAGGCCAGCTTGATCAGGTCGTCGGCGCACTGCTCGAGGGCCGCGGATCTGGTCCGGTAGCACGACCCGTCGGGATTGATGCTGCCGAGCCGCTCGCCGTGCACGGCCGAGTACCGGGCCTGCGCCTCGCACTGCATCCAGTCGCAGGCGGCCAGCAGCTCCCACGGAAGGCCGCTGTGACCGGCCACGTCCCGGTACAGCGGCTCGGCCCGGACCAGCGGCGCGCGGGCCGCCGTGAGGAAGGCAGTGCGCACCGACTGGGGCATGCGGGCTTGATAGCGGGCAGTCCGCGCGCCGCGCGGCGCCGAGCGGCGCGCCTGCCAGCTGGCCGGGATCTGCAGCCGCTTAGCGCCGGCCGCCTGCGCCGATCCGGCCGAGGCCGGCCCTGCGGTGGCCGATCCGGCCGAGGCCGCTCCGCCGGGCGCTGGACTGGCCGGCGCCGGGGCCGTCGGCGCGGCGGCGGGGCTGGGCGATGGCGTCGGCAGCGGGCCGCCGGGTCCGGGCCCGGCTCCCGTGCGCGCCGGGCCGCCAGGCACCGAAGCCTGGCTGGAGGCCGCCCCTCGTGCCGGACCGGGTGGGTGGGCCGCGCCCGGCGTGCCGCCGGAGCCGGCGGCCGGCCCGGTTGAGGCCGCGGCAGCACCGGTCGAGGCGGGAGCCGACATCGTCGGCGTCACCGCGGGCGTGGCCGAGGTGGCGGCCGGGGCCGGCGCCGAGGTGGTGGGCGTCGCGAGCGGGACCGGCGACTGAGCAGGCGTGCCGGGCGACTGCGACGGGCTGCTCCGGGCCGGCACCGCCGGCGCTTCCGGGGTGGTGGTCGGCACCGGGCCGCCTGGCGAGGTGCGGCGCGACGGCGCAGGGGCCGGCGAGCCGCCACCCGGCGCGGCCGGGCCGGGCAGGCCAGGGATCGCCGCGCCGCCGCCCGGCGCAGGGCTGCGGGGCGCGGCAGCCCGGCCCGCGCCGCTGCCGGGCGATCGATGGCTGCCCGCCGCCCCGATGCCTTGGCCCGTCCGGTGCGCCGCGCTGGCCGCAGGCCCAGGCTGGTCAAACCGGTACAGGTTGTAGTGCCGCATCAGCGTGATCAGCTTGGCGCCGTACTGGGGGTCGGTGGCGTAGACCCCAGTGAGCGCGTTAGCGAACCCGTTAGGGTCATGGCGCGCGGCCATCGCCTGCCCGTAATAGCCGCTCGTGGCCAGCAGCCGGCCGTGATCCTCGACGCTCTGCGCGGCGGTGTCATAGGTCCGGAACCCGGCAACGGTCGACACTGGCTGGCCATTCTGATACTCCACCGTCGGCAGCGAGGTGCTGCCCGCCGGCCCGGTGCCCTTGATGCCGAACAAGTTGTGGTCCAGCCGGGCCAGGCTGCTCTGGCCCCAGCCCGACTCGTCGATGGCCTGGGCTATCGTCACCGACGCCGGGATTCCGTACTGGCGCTGCGTAGCCAGAGCCCCCGGCAGCACCTCGCTGATGAACGCGCTCCTGGGGCTGGCGGCCTGGCTCGGCTGGGATGGCGTGGCGGGCTGGTGCCTGAGGTACGGGCGCGCCCGCCGTGCCGTCGCCGGCGGCGTTCCGACGCCTGGAATGCGCGGGGAGCCTGCTGCTGCCGGCGCGCTTCCCTGCGGCGAGCCAGCCGCGCCCGGCCGCGTGACGGAACTGACCGGCCGGGCTGAGCCGTGCGGGCGGCCCGGGTCAGCCGGACGCTGCGCGATGCCCGCCTGGTACCCGGACGAACCCGGGCGAGCTGCCCGCCCGTGCTGTCCGCCCGGCCTGGGCCGATGCTGGTGCGCGGCCGCCGGGAGGCCCGGGATAGACGCCGCGCCGGCGCTGCCGGGGCGGAATGCAGCAGCCGGCGCGGCCCGGCATTTCGTCGCTGACGGCTGCGGTTAGCACCGCGGCCTGCCGCCGCAGCTGCCTGCCGCCGCGCGCCTCGCCTTCGCGGGCCAGGCCCGCACGGGTTCCGGCGGGCCGTCCCGGGCCGCCCCCAGCGCCGCGGCTTGCCGCCGGGGCCGGGGCCGGCTGGCCCGGAATCGCGACACCGCCGCGCGATGCCGCATCGCCAGGGCCCGAGCCAGGCGCGCCGGAGCCGGACGGGCGGCCCGCCCGGTGCGCCGGCCGGGATCCCGGCTGGTCCGGCACCCGGGCACTGGTCGCGATGGCCTCGTTCCTGTGCGCCGAGCCGGCGGAGACGGCAGGCACCTCGCCGTTGTCCACGAACCCCGCCACGCCCTGGGCGGCGAGCGGGCCGGGGTACTCGTGCGCGTTGACCGAGAAGTTAGGCACCGAGTCGCCGCCGATGGTGTACAGCACGCCACCGGCATACTGGGTGACGACCTCGACATGGCCCGTCGAACAGCACCCAGTCGCCCGGCTGCGGGCTGGTACCCGTCGCCGAGCGGATGCCAGCGGCGGTGCGCCTGCGCGTCCTGCAGCACGGAGATGATCGCCGGCGAGCGCCGGGTTCGGGTCGACCCGGACGTCCGCCCACGCATGCAGCGGCCACGGGTACGAGGTGCCGCCGGTCACCCAGCTCTGCCGGCCCGGCGACCTGGGCGCCGAGTTCCAGCGTCAGGCTGGCGAAAGCCGCGCACGACTCGCCCGTGGTCCGCGCCGTCCAGTGCTGTCGTGCTGCCAGATCAGCGCCTCCATCTCGGCGGGTGTCCTGGTCGGCGGCCAGCCGCAGGTAATAGTTGGCCACGTTGCACGATGGCCGAGCGCAGAGCCGGTCGGCTCCCGGCGCGCGGCGGGCCGCCTGCTCGGAGCGCGAGCAGCCGGACATGGGTGGCAGGCTGGCCGGCGGCGTCGGCCGCCGGCGCCGGCACGAAGCGAAAGCCCGGTGACCGCTCCGCCAGCGCCCAGGCTGACCAGCGCGGTCGCCTGCTGCCACCATGGCTTCCCGTCGGGGGCACTGAACTCACCTCCTTTCTGGCGGGCTCCGGGCGGGCCGAGGCGCGCCGGAGCGGCCTGCGACGGTGAGCGGGCTAACCAGACGGCTGCGTGGCCGGCGAGCCAGCGGAAGATGGCCTGAACCCCGGGTCGCCGGGGTTGCTCGCGTTCTGGAACAAGCACGGCGGCGTCCTGGCACCAGCCGGGGCGCGCCCGCCGACCCACTTCTGGAACACGTCCGCTGACCAGGGCGGCCTGCCCGGCCGGGCTGGTGACCGGCCTGGCGCACACGGCTCGGGAAGCCGTGCCGGGCCGTCATCGCGGCCGACCCGGTGTAGCGGGGCAGTTCGCCGGCTAGCTCTCCAGGCCGGGCTGGACCACCGGCTTGCCGTTTGCGCCGGTCACGGTGGCCCCGCCGATAATGTTGTTGATCGCCCGGGCGGCGACCTCGAGGCTGTCGACCGGATTGGCCGGGTCGTACGGGTGATGCAGGTTCAGCGACCAGGCCACCTCGCCGCCCTGGGCCGGGGTGATCGGCTCAAGGCCCTGCCGGCCGGCTTGCTCGCCGCCGAAGGCCGGGTTGCCGCCGCTGGTCAGCAGGGCGAATACCCAGAGGATCTGCCGGGTGCCCGGCGCGCAGGCGAAATTGACCTGGCCCGGCTCGAGACCACGTCGGGATTCTGGCAGGCCACGTCGGTCTCCGCCTGGACGCGCGCGACGGCTGCGGCCAGGACGGACCGCCGCGGGACAGGATGCCGACCGCGACGGTGCCCAGAGTCGCGATAACCGCGAGCAGCATGGCCAGCTTGCGCCTGCGAGAGGAACCTGAGGGGTAGGTGCTCCGGCGGCCCTGGCTGATCAGCCGGGTGGTCCGCTCCTCTGGCTGACTGGAGGCGGCCGACCTGCCGCCAGCCTCCTTCCCGGCGGCCGCCCGGGCGTCGTGACGCTCAGCGGCCGGGCTGGCGGGCGGTGCCGGCTCGGCCGCCATCTCCGGGCCGTCCAGCTGACCGGCTGCCGGCTCCGGCTCGGCCGCCATCCCGGGCCGGCCACCTGCCCGGGTCCGGCCGCCAGTCGCTCAGCCGCCTGCGCGTCCGGGCCCGGGGCGAGGTGCGCGTAGTCCGCCGTGTGCTCGCCAGCTGCGGCAGGCCAGTCGGGCGGCTGCCAGGCGCCCGGCTGCCGCCAGGCGCCCGGCCGCGGCAGGCTCGGCGCCCGCGGCCAGTCCGCTGGCGCCGGCGTGCCTGCGCCGTGCTGCCGATGCCAGTCGGCCGCCCGCCGCCACCCTGCGGCGGGCTCGGCCGCCCGGTCTGCGGCGCTACCATCCGGGCCGGCCGGGTGATGACGGCCGCGCGCAGGCCCGTCAGCCGGGTCCGGGTCCTGGAGCGGGTAACCGTAGTCGTCGGCGGCCAGGTCGGCGTAGTCGTCCGGCGGGCCGTCACAGTCGCCGGGAAGCCCCTCGCCGTAACCGTCAGCACCGCGGTAGCCGGAGGCATCCTGGTTAGCAAATGCGGCCTGCGCGTCACCGAAGTCATCGGCACCGGCATCTTCGCTGGCGCCCAGGTCGTCAATGCCGTCGGCGAAGCCGGGAAAGGAGTCCTGCACCGGCTGGCCGCCGCGGTGCCACACTCCGGCGCGGCAGGCCAGGCGCAGCCTCGTCGCCGGCCAGCAATGCCCGGGTCGCTGACAGCTCCCGCTCAAGCCGGGCATTCTCGTTCGCGAGCTGTGCCATCCGCCTGCGGTCGGCCAGGAAATGGTCGTCGACGGACATAGTCACCTTCTTCACCTCCACCGTGGGACGGGGCCAGCCCCGTGGCGTGTACCGCGGGCGGCCGGAGGGCGCCTGTCAGGCCTGTCTGCTAGCACCCGACCGGCCATGAGGAGCCGCCGCATGCGTGCCAGCGGCCGGAGGCCGGCGGTTCGGCGGCTGATCGGCGGTCCGGGCATATCCACATTAGAACACAGTTTCGACGAGCAGGGGAAGGGTCACCTGATTAGAATACATGTTCGTACAGGTATCCTCGTCACCGCAGTTCAAGCTGCCTGCGGCGAAGGGTCGCCGAAGTGATCCCGGGCCGGCACCGGGCGGCCGCAGGCTCGCTGCGGCAGGCCTGACCCGCCCCGGTCAGGCCTGCCTGGCGCGGCTGGGCGCGACCCTGGGCGGCTCGCCCGGCTGCTTGGGATAGACCGGTGGCCACGGTGCGTCGGCGATCCCGCGGCGGGCGTCGCTGGCGCTCATCTCCAGCAGCGGATCCAGGTCCTGGCGGTCGTCGTTGATGGCTGCCCACGGGTCGAGGCCGGCCGCCAGTCTGACCGGGACGGAGGCGATGGTGAACTGGTCGGGGTGGATGTCATCCAGCTCATCCCAGCTGATCGGGGCAGACACCTGAGCGCCCGGCCTGGCCCGCACCGACCAGGCGCCGAAGACGGTCTTGTGCGGTGCATTCTGGTTGTAGTCGACGAACACCCGGCGGCCGCGCTCCTCCTTCCACCATGCCGCGGTGATCTCGGCCGGCCGCCTGCGCGCCAGCTCCCTGGCGAGCGCGACCGCCGCGGCGCGAACCTGGTAGGAATCCCATCGGGGCAGCAGCCGGACGTACACATGCAGGCCCCTATTGCCGGTCGTCTTGGGATAGCCGCGCAGCCCGATCTCGGCGAGCAGGTCCCGCAGCGCTCGTGCGGCCATCCGGATCTCGCTGAACTCCACCCCCGGAGTCGGGTCGAGGTCGATCCGCAGCTCGTCGGCGTGGCCGGCGTCGTCAGCCCGGTACGGCCACACGTGGAAGCCCAGGCAGCCGAGGTTCACCGCCCACAGGACATGATCGATGTCGGCGGCCACCAGAGCCTGCGATGTCGTCCCGTTGGGCGTGGAGACCGTGGTCGTCTGCAGCCAGTCCGGGATGTTCTTCGGCACTCTCTTCTGGAAGAAGGACGGCCCGCCCGCCCCCTCGGGAAACCGCTGGAGCAGGACCGGACGGCCCCCCATCGCGCGCAACAGCGGCTCGGCGACCTGCTCGTAGTAGGACGCCAGGTCGGCCTTCGTCTCGCCGCGCTCGGCGAACAGCACCTTGCCGGGATGGCTGATCAGGCCCTGGCGGGCGGTCACGGCCGGCCGCGCTGCCAGCGCGGCTTGCGCTTGGCCAGGAAAGCCCGCATGCCCTCCCGCGCGTCCGGCAGCTGGCTGGTTGCGGCCATCACCTCGATCGCGTAGGCGTAGGCCTGCTGCTGGTCCAGGCCGAGCTGCGCGTAGAGGGCCTGCTTGCCGAGGCCCTTCGATACCGCCGAGCCGCGAGTGACCCGCTCCAGCAGGTCCGCGGTGGCCGAGTCCAGCCGCTCGGCCGGGACAACCTGGTTCACCAGGCCCCAGTCCAGCGCCGTGCGGGCATCGATCATGTCGCCCGACAGAGCCAGTTCCATGGCGCGCTTGCGGCCTAGATTGCGGGCCACCGCCACCATGGGCGTGTGGCAGAACCATCCGCCCTTGCCGCCAGGCGCTGCGAAGCCCGCGCTCTCGCTGGCGACCGCCAGGTCGGCGGTGGCTACCAGCTGGCAGCCGGCCGCCGTGGCCAGACCGTGCACCCGCGCCACCACCGGCTGCGGCACCTGCTGTATCAGGTTCATCAGCTCGGTACAGGCCTGCAGAAGCGTCCGCACCTCGGGCAGGCCGGCCTCGGCGAGGTCGGCGAAATCGTGCCCGGCGCAGAACACCGGCCCGCGGCCGGCCAGCACGATCCCCAGGACATCACTGCCGCCGAGATCGCGGAAGGCGGCGATCAGCTCCCGCATATGAGCCATCGACAGCGCGTTGCGCCGCTGCGGGCGGTTCATCGTGACGGTGGCGAACTCGCCGGATCGCTCGACGAGAATGTGCTCGAACTGCATGGCGTCCTCCCAGGCGTCAAGCCTACGTCGCGCGGGCGGCCCGGCGGGCTAGTGCCTGCGCCGGGCGCGCAACAGCCAGGCCAGGCCGCCAGCCGCGATCAGGCCGCCTGCGGCGATACCGGCGGCCGCCGCCATCGAGGGCCCGCCGCGCGCCCTCGGCCGCCGGGCCGCCGCCGGGGCCGCCGATGCGCTGCGCGCGGCCGCCGGCCCGGGCGCCAGCCGCGCCGGGCGCGGGCCTGACCGGCCAGCGGAGAAGGCCACGACCTGGCGCGCGGTGGCGGCCAGCAGCAGCCCGCCGCCCGCCGCCGGCGTGGGGAAGTGATTGGCCGGCGCGCCGATCTGCACCTGCCGCCGTGCCTTCCCGGTCGCAGGATCCAGGCCGGACAGCACCCCGTTCCTGGCCATCGTCCACACCAGGCCGCCGGCCACGATGGGCGGCCCGCCGCCGCCCGCCGACCGCCATAGTTCCGCCAGCGCCGCCGGGGACCCGGTAGCGCGCACCGCGACGATGCCGCTCGCGCAGGGCAGGAACACGACGCCGCCGGCCGCCGCGGTGCCGCCGTCGATCACGTTCCCGCACGCGTGCGGGAGGACGGCCAGCTGGCCGCCGATTCCGCCCAGGTGCGCGGCGCTCAGCAGGTACACGCGGCCGGACTTGCTGGCGGCCAGCACCAGTCCGCCGGGTAGCAGGGCCGGCTCGGTCGCCATGTCCAGGTCGCCGGCGTTGTCCGCGGCCCACGTCGGCGGGGCGAAGAACTGCAGCAGCCGCATCGATGGCGACAGCTCGAGCACCGAGTCGCTGTGGTCATAGGCATGCGCGGCGAGTGTGCACCGAGCCGTTCCCGGCCGTCACCCAGACGCGGCCCTGGTGGTCGACGGTCGGCGCGGCTCCGCCCATCCAGACTGCTCCCTGCGACTCGCCGGGTGCCGAGTCCACGGTGAAGTCCTGCGGCGCCCCGCCTGCTTCCGGAACCGCCACCACATGCCCCCGGTAGCTGGGGCAGTCGCCGGCGTTGCCGCCGAAGCCGAAGACGACCCGGCCGTCGGCCAGGCTCAGGCCGGTGCGCTGCAGCAGCGCTGGCACCTGCGCTCCGGGCGGGTCGACCCGGCGCGTCATCTCGGGCCGCCCGGAGGACGTGGACAGGCCCGCGAGCAGGTGCTCGGGCAGGCCGCGGACCTGCTCATCGGCCACCACGAAGATCTCGCGGCGGCCCCGGTCGATGACCGGCGTGCCGGTGATGCCCACTGTGGGCGTGATGTCTCCGCACGGCAGCGAGCTGGCGGGCACCGGATGGCCAAGGTGAGCCGACCAGGCGATGGCCCCGGTGCCGGCCGACAGCGCGTACACCGTGTCGTTCTCGGTGGCCACGTAGACCCGGCCGGCGAAGATCAGCGGCTCGCCGTAGATGTCGCCGTCCAGCCGGCCCGAGGTCCACGCCCGCCGGCCGATGCTGACTCTGGCTGGCGAGGCGGCCGCGCCGGTGCCAGCCAGGCTGCCGTGGTAGACGGTCCACCAGCCGCCCGCGGCCAGGCTTCGGTGCCGCGGCCACGTCGCCCGCAGCCGCCCTGCCCGCGGCCGCCATGGCCTGCGAGGGCGTGCCTGGCTGCGCCGCAGCGGTCATCGCGACGGTGCTGGCCAGTGCGAGCCCCGGCAGCCAGGCGGCGCGGCGCAGCCAGCTTCCCGGCAGGCCGGCCAGCCCGGCCTCCGGCCCCGGCGGCCGACTGCCGTCTCGTGCATCACTTCAGCCTATGCACGGCCGGCTACGGCAGGTACCTCCCCGGCCCGCGGCACGGGCGCCAGCAGCAGGCCGGGGCCGATCTACTGTTATCGCAGGGCGGCGCGGCACGGCGCTGCCGTCAGGCTGCGCGCTGGCGCACGAGCGAACAGGAGCCGACCGTGGCTGTGCATGAGCGAGCCGGGGAGCGGGCTGAGCAGTCCGACCTCGTCGACATCGCCGGGCTCGTCACCGCGTATTACGCGCTGCACCCCGATCCCGGCGAGCCGGGCCAGCGGGTGACGTTCGGCACCTCGGGCCACCGTGGCTCCGCCCTCCGGCTGTCGTTCAACGAGGATCACATCGTGGCCACCACGCAGGCGATCTGCGACTACCGGGCACGCAGCGGCACCACTGGGCCGCTGTTCATCGGCCGGGACACCCACGCGCTGTCCGAGCCCGCCTTCGTTACCGCGCTCGAAGTACTCGCGGCCAATGACGTGCGCGTGCTGACCGACAGCCGGGGCGGCTACACCCCGACCCCCGCGCTGTCGCGCGCCATCCTGGTGCACAACGAGCGCCGGGCGGGCGGGCTGGCCGACGGCATCGTGGTCACGCCGTCGCACAACCCGCCTGAGGATGGCGGATTCAAGTACAACCCGCCAGACGGCGGCCCGGCCGGCGCCCGGATTACCTCGGTGATCCAGGACCGGGCCAACGAGCTGCTGCGCGGCGGGCTGCGGGACGTGCGCCGGATGAGCTACAGCGCGGCGCTGGCCGCCGCCGGACGGCACGATTTCCTCGGCGGGTACGTGTCGGACCTGCCGTCCGTGGTGGACCTGGACGCGGCGCGGTCCGCCGGAGTGCGGATCGGCGCTGATCCGCTGGGCGGGGCCAGCGTCGCCTACTGGGGCGAGATCGCCGACGCGCACGGCCTGGACCTGACGGTCGTCAACCCGGTCGTGGACGGCACGTTCCGGTTCATGACCCTGGACTGGGACGGCCGGATCCGGATGGACTGCTCGTCGCCGTACGCGATGGCCTCGCTGATCGGCCGCAAGGCCGAGTTCGCGATCGCGACCGGTAACGACACCGATGCCGACCGGCACGGCATCGTCACGCCCGAAGGCCGGCCTGCTGAACCCCAACCACTACCTGGCCGCCGCGATCGACTACCTCTGCCGGCATCGCGCGGACTGGCCGGCCGGGGCGGCCGTCGGCAAGACGATGGTCAGCTCCTCGGTCATCGACCGGGTGGCCGACAACGCCGGCCGGTCGCTGATGGAGGTGCCGGTCGGATTCAAGTGGTTCGTGCCCGGCCTGCTGTCCGGTCAGGTGGCCTTCGGCGGCGAGGAGAGCGCCGGGGCGTCCTTCCTGTGCCGGGACGGGCGGGTCTGGACCACCGATAAGGACGGCATCATCCTGGCCCTGCTCGCCTCGGAGATCACCGCGGTGACCGGCAGCAACCCGGCGCAGCGCTACCGCGAGCTGGCCGGGCTCGGCGATCCGGCCTACGCGCGCATCGACGCGCCGGCCAGCCGCGAGCAGAAGGCGGTCCTCGCCCGGCTCACTCCAGACCAGGCGGACATCGACGAGCTGGCCGGCGAGCCGGTCGTGGCCAGGCAGACGACCGCCCCGGGCAACGGCGAGCCGCTCGGCGGGCTGAAGGTCAGCACCAGGTCCGGCTGGTTCGCCGCCCGCCCGTCGGGCACCGAGGACGTCTACAAGCTGTACGCCGAGTCGTTCGCCGGGGCCGACCACCTGGCCCGCATCCAGGCCGAGGCGCAGCAGATCCTCGACACCGTGCTCAGCGCCGGGGCCGGCCCATGACCCCGTCGGCGGCCCGCAAGCGCCGAGCGCGGCGGCAGGCTGCCGTCGGGGCGGGAGCCGCCGCCCGGCTGCCGGCCCGCCCGGCTGCCGGTCAGCTCGCGGGAGCCGCCACGGTGCATTTCAGCCGCGGGGCCCGGGCGATGGGGCGATCGAGGGTGACCAGCATTCCGCCGATGAGCTCGGCCAGGGCAACGTAACTGGCGTCGTAGCCCGACAGGTTCGGGCGGAGCTCCCATACTCGCGGAGCGAGCAGACATGACGGGGCCGCAGGCGGGCCGGTGCCTGCACGGTCAGGCTGGCTCCGCCGGTCCTGATCCGCCTGGCTCAGGCCGATGCCGCTCCGGCACCGGGCACTCCTCGTGCACCCACTGGCCGTCGAGCCGGCGGCGGGCGTCCTCGCCAGGGGCGATCTCTGCCCCGCACCGCTCGCAGGGGCTGCCCTCGGCATGCGCCTCGTTGTCGTCGAAGGACCGGGCAGGCGCCTCGTCGTCGGCCCGCGTCCGGTGCGGCTCTGGCGGCGCGCCCAGGTTCTCCTGGATCTCATGCTCGAAGGAAAGGCCGCCGAAGTCAGGTGGGGTTGTCATCATCGCCTCCCGGGGCTGCGCGGCACGGCCGCCGCATCCCGGCGGCCCGGCCGCGCCGCCAGTCTCCCACTCCGGCGCGGCCGGCCGCGACACCGCGGCAGCGGCCCGCGATGATGGGGGCCATGTCCCTGACGCCGAAGCTGCCGGCCGCGGCAGATCTCACCATCGAGGACAAGGCCGCCCTGTGCCTGGGCTCGGACTTCTGGCACACCGCGCCGCTGGCGGCGGCGGGCGTTGAGTCCGTGATGATGTCGGACGGCCCGCACGGCCTGCGCAGGCAGCCGGACCACGGCGACCACGCGGGCCTGTCCGGCAGCGTGCCCGCGACCTGCTTCCCGACGGCCGCCGCGCTCGCCTCATCGTGGGACGCCGGCCTGGCCCGCGAGGTCGGGACCGCCATCGGCGCGGAGGCGCGGGCGCAGGACGTGGGCGTCGTGCTGGGGCCGGGCATCAACATCAAGCGGTCGCCGCTGTGCGGGCGTAACTTCGAGTACCTGTCCGAGGACCCGCACCTGACCGGGCGGCTGGCCGCGGCCCTGGTCACCGGGCTGCAGTCGCAGCAGGTCGGCGCCTGCCTGAAGCATTTTGCCGCCAATAACCAGGAGACCGACCGGCTGCGCGTCAGCGCGGACGTCGACGAACGGGCGCTGCGCGAGATCTACCTCGCGGCGTTCGAGCATGTCATCACCACGGCGCGGCCATGGATGGTGATGTGCGCCTACAACAAGCTGAACGGGGAGTACTGCTCGCAGAATCACTGGCTGCTGACGGAGCTGCTGCGCGACGAGTGGGGCTTCGACGGCCTGGTCGTCTCGGACTGGGGTGCCGTCGCCGACCGGGTCGCGGCCCTGGCCGCGGGCCTGGACCTGGAGATGCCGCCGAACCTGGGCATCAGCGACCGTGCGATCGTGGCTGCCGTGCGGGCCGGGGAGCTCGGCGAAGCGGTGCTCGACCAGGCCGCGGCCCGGGTGCTGCAGCTGGTGCAGCGGGCGCGCCGCCGCGGGGCCGGCCGGGCTGGACGCCGGCGCGCAGCACGCGCTGGCCCGCCGCGCCGCCGGACAGTGCATGGTGCTGCTGAAGAATGAGGCTGGCGTGCTCCCGCTGGCCGGAACCCCCGGCCGCCAGATCGCGGTGATCGGCGAGTTCGCGCGCACATTCCGGTTCCAGGGCGCGGGCAGCTCGCAGGTCAGCCCGACCCGGATCGACGTGCCGCTGGACGAGCTGACCGGAGCGCTGCCGGCCGCGCACATCCGGTATGCACCCGGATTCCGGGCCGCTGGCCAGCCGGCGGGGGCCGCCGGGCGCGCCGACACCGACGCCCTGGCCGCGCAGGCGCTGAGCACTGCTGCCGGCGCGGACGTCATTGTCGTCTTCCTCGGGCTGCCAGCGGCCGCGGAATCGGAGGGCTTCGACCGCACCCACATCGACCTGCCGGACGAGCAGGTCAGCCTGCTGCTTGGCCTCGCCGGGCAGTACCCGCAGACGCCGGTCGTGGCCGTACTGTGCCACGGGGCGGTGGTGCGCACCAGCACCTGGGACCACGCCGCCGCGGCCGTGCTCGAGTGCTGGCTCGGCGGCCAGGCAGCGGGCGCCGCGGTATCGGACGTGCTGACCGGCGCGGTCAGCCCGTCCGGGCGGCTGGCCGAGACGATCCCGGTCCGGCTGGCCGACTGCCCCTCGTACCTGAACTTTCCCGGTGCCGAGGGGCATGTCCGCTACGGCGAGGGGGTGTTCGCGGGCTACCGCGGCTTCGACGCGGTCGGCCTGCCGGTGGCCTACCCGTTCGGCCACGGCCTGTCCTACACCCGGTTCGGCTACCGCGGCCTGCAGCTGGAACAGGCAGGCTCAGCCGGTCGCGGGGACCTGGCCATCACGGTGGCCTGCACGGTCAGCAACGACGGCGACCGGGCCGGGGCCGAGGTCGTGCAGCTGTACGTCGGTGCGCGCGGGTCGGCCGTGCCGCGGCCGCCGCGCGAGCTGCGGGGCTTCGCCAAGATCAGCCTGGCGGCCGGCGCTGAGCAGCAGGTCAGGTTCACGCTCACCGCGCGGGATCTCTCCTACTGGTCGGTCGCCCGGTCGGGCTGGGTGGCGGAGCCCGGCGAGATCCAGATCGCGGTAGGCGCGTCCTCGCGCGATATCCGGCTCAGCGAGGTGATCACTGTCGCCGCCGGAGCCCCCTCGCTGCCGCTGTCGGGCGAATCGACGCTCGCGGAGTGGCTGGCCGACCCGGACGGTGCCCGCATGCTGCGCGCGGCCGTCGGGACCAGCGCCGGCGGCCGCCCGGCCGGCGTGCTCGCCAACCCCGAGCTGCTCCGGGTCATCGGCAGCTTCCCGCTGGCGCGGATGCCGGCGTTCCCTGGCCTGGGGATCACTGCCGCGGTCATCGAGGCGCTGACCTCGCAGCTGCAATGCAGTTCGGGCTAATGCCCGCGCGGCGGACCGAGCGGTATCCGGCCGGGTAGCTCCCCGGGCCGGGGCGGTCAGCTGGCCGCCAGGCTGGCGTGATGGCCCCGGTCGGCCGCTGGCGTCCGCTGAGCCGTGCCGGTCAGGGCGGCGTGCACTGCCGCGCCGAGCGCCCGCGCGACGGGCGGCGGGAACGCGTTGCCGACCTGCCGGTAGGCCGCCGTCTTCCGGCCGGAGAACCGCCAGGAGTCGGGGAAGCCCTGGATGCGGGCCACCATCGGCACCGTCAGCCTGGGCGGCAGGCTGGCCGGGAAGTCCGGCCCGGGGGCCTGGTCGGCGATGCCCAGGCCGTCCACGCCGAGCTTGCGCCACGCCTCCCTGGCCCGGGTCGGTCCCAGGTCGGGACCGCCGTGCTTCTTGCTGCCGCCGACGATGGTCGGGGCGATCCCGCCTGCCTGGTGCCGCCAGCCATCCGCGCCCGGCCAGCCGCGTGCTGCCATCAGGTCGGCCAGCACCTCGCCGACCGGCGGCGGCGGCGCGGCCGCGGGCTCCGGCCAGCGGAACCGGGCCGCCCACGGTTCCCTGACCGCGACCAGCACGAATCGCGGCCGCAGCTGTGCCACGCCGTGCTCGCTCGCGTGCACCAGGTCCCACCAGGTCTGGTAGCCCAGCTCATGCAGCCGGGCCAGGACCTGGGCCCGGTACCCGTCGAACCGGCGCGCAGCCAGCCCGCGCACGTTCTCCAGCAGGACCGCGCGCGGGCTGATCTCGCCGGCCAGCCGCAGCGCCTGCGGAAACAGGTCGCGGTCGTCGTCGCTGCCGAGCTGCCTGCCGGCGATCGAGAACGGCGGGCACGGCACGCCGCCAGAAACCAGGTCCACGCCCGCGAACGCGCGCCCGTCCAGGTTGTGCACGTCCCCCTCGATGATCTTCCACTCGGCGCCGCGGTTCAGGCGGAGCGTCTCGCAGGCATCCGGGTCCAGCTCGACTGCCGCCTCGTGGACGAAGCCGGCCTGCTCCAGGCCAAGCGACTGGCCGCCCGCGCCGGCGCAGATCTCCAGGCAGGTCAGCTCGGTCACGGTACCTCCAGGTACGGCATCTCCAGGCACGGAGCCTCCAGGCACGAAGCCAGGCGCGCTTCCCGCCACCGCGCTCCGGGCACGGGCTCGCATTAGCCCGATTGTGCCCGCCGCTGCCGACAGCCGGGCCGTTCCCACGCCGATTCCCCTCACCATGACGCGAGCGTCGCCGGCCAGCCGCCGGTAGCTCAGCACCCGGCGCTGGCCGGTAACCTCGCGCCAGGCTTCTTGCTGCTCGGCGTTGGCGTTCGCGGCCACGCTGGCCGCCAGCGCGTCGAAGGCAATATGGTAGACCGCGTCCACCTCGCCGGTCCCGCGCGCGATCGAGGTCAGGCGGGTGGGCAGCGGCTCGGCGGTCACGGTCACCAGATGCGGCTGACGCCCCTGCCGGTGCCGGATCATCTGCAGGCACTCGTGCCGGATGTTCTGCACCCGGTCCGAGCGGATCGTCCACTTGCAGGAAATGGCGGCGTGCAGCGGCGGCAGGCCGGAGGCGGTCCGCACCCGGGCCAGGGCCACGGTGACGTCAGGCTTGATCAGGTAGTCGGTTCCCACCGTGACCCGCAGCTCGGGGTTGGCGCGGACTAGCTCGTCTAGCGCCCGCAGGTGCGCGTACTGGTCGAACCTGGAGATGATCACCCCCCGGTCGACCTGCCAGGCCCGGCCGGGCTGCAGGCCGGGCAGCGCGGCGGCCAGATGGTCGCGGACCGCCTGCTCCAGCGGGCCGCCCGAGTCGGCCGGGACGGCGGCGGCCCCGTCCCCGGCGAGGCCCAGCTCGGCCAGGATGCCGGCGCTGATCCGGATCGACTCGGCGCTGTCCACGTCGGCGCAGTTCGGCACCAGCGGCCAGCCGAGCCGGTTCTTGCCGCTGGCCTTCCAGCCGAGCAGCGCGACGGCGAACTGCGCGGTCATCGTCTGCCTCCCGCCGGATGCGCGGCCACCGCCCACGGTAGCGGGCCCAGGGCCGGCGGCACCCTAGCGGGCCGCGCCAGGCGCCCGGCCCGCCCCCGGCCAGGGCCGCCGGGCCCGCCGCGGCGTCCGCCAGCCAGGACAAGGCCGCCGCGCACAGCAGCGCCAGGGCGGGCAGGCTGAAGACCACGTAGCGCCCGGTGAAGACGGGGTGCAGCTGCGAGACGGCCAGCAGCGCGAGCGCGGGCATGGCCAGCCAGGGAGCGGCGAGCACGCCGGGAGTAAGGGCATGCGCTCGCCGCGGGATCAGCCCGACCGCGGCTCCCCAGGCCACCAGCAGCGCCACCGGCAGCAGGAGCAGGCGCGCACCGGCGAAGCCCGTAGCCAGCGACAGCACCGCGGCCGCCCCCGGCCGGGCCAGCCAGCCGATCTGCTGGCGCTGGCTGTATCCGAGCAGCAGCAGCGGGGCCAGCGCCAGCAGCGCGGCGGCCGCCGCGGCGGCCCAGCGCGTCAGCAGCCAGGGACCCGGCTGCCTGGCCGCGGCCAGGCCAGGCCGCAGGCTGGCCCCGCCGGCGGGGCGGCGGAGCGGTGCGGGCCGACAGCACGGTAATTCCGTGCGCGGCCAGGATCAGCAGGCTGACCAGGCCGAACAGGCCGCAGCCGGCGACCGCCACGGCGTACCAGGCCCACCAGCGGCGGCGGCTGTCGCCGATGGCGCGCACCAGCAGGTACGTCGCGAGGGTGGTGAGCATGACGACGATCGCATATCCGCGGGCGTCCTGCGCGTAACGGGTCGCCTCCGGGGCGGCGGCCAGCAGCAGCCCGGCCAGCAGGCCCGTCACTCCCGGGGCCCGCAGCCCGGCCAGCACCGCCAGCCGGGCGGCCGAGCGTCGCGGTGAGGCCGGCGGCCGCCGCCATGGCCAGCACCGAGGGCAGCCGGATGGCCTGCGCGGAGCTGCCCAGGGCGGCGACGACCACGTGCATGCTCAGGTAGTACGCGCCGTTGACCGCATCGGCGTGCTGCAGCAGTGCGAATATCTGCCCCACCGGCCGCTGGGCCGCGCTCAGGGTGGCGGCCTCAGGCCGCCCTAGCGACAGCGTGCCCAGCCGGTAGCCGTCTGCCGCCAGCGCGGCCAGGGCCGGAACGAGAACCGGGAGCCAGTGCCGGGCCAGCCGTCCCGCCGGGCCAGCCTGGACGGCCCAGCGCCGCGGTGCGGCCGGGTTGACCCCGGCCTCGTCACCGCCCGGCACCGCCGGGCGCTTTCAGCCCCGGCGCGATCCCGGATCGAATCATCGGCCATCCTTTTCGCCGTCTCGGCTGCGCCTGACCGCGGCCGCCCGCCTGCGATGAGCCATCAGTTTATCCCTATTTACCCGATCGGCAATACTCTATAGAGAAGAAGGCGGTCGGCCAGCCCAGATCGGATGCGGCTTTGGTGAGCGCGGAGGATGGTCAGCGCCAGCTGCAGGACCGTCCGCGACCAAGGTCCGTGAACACGGAAAGCCAGCCAGGCCAGTCCGGCAGCAAGTCAGAGGATTCGCAGAAGCCGGTCAGCCGGAGAACAGAACCGCGGCGACGCTAGTAGGGGCAGGTATCCGTGCCCGGCGGCAGCTGCGGGCGGGGCGGCAGCCTGACCGGCGTCAGGGCAGCCGGCCCTTGCTGTACAGGTGAGCCACGCCCGGGACGTCGGCCAGCCGGGTCATGGCCGCCCGCGCGGCTCGATGGCCGGCCAGGTAGCGGTCCAGGAACGCCACCGTAACCTCGGCGACCAGGCGCTCCGGCGGGGTGGTGGTCTCGTAGGGCGACAGGTGGCTGCCGCCGAACACGTCCAGGTAGAAGCGGATCCCGGCGGTGTCCTGCTGGTACAGCGCGGCACTGGTGGAGGGGAAGTTGACCGTGTCGGCGCTGCCCTGCACGAACAGCATCGGCGGCGAGCCCGCGGGGAAGTACCGGCTGCCGAACTGACCCCATTTCTGCCCGGCCAGCACGACGGCGGCGCTCACCCGGGGATCGCGGCAGCAGGAGTTGGCGGCCACGGCCACGGCCGTGTCGGCCCCGTCGGAGTGCCCGGCGACCGCTATCTCGCGCCGGCTGATCAGGCCGGCCAGCCGCCCGGTGCGCTGCGCGCTGGCGGCCAGCAGCCGCGTGATGACGTAGGAGATGTCGGCCGGCTGGTTGGACACGTCGTCCTCCGAGCCGCGGACCTCGCAGTTGGTCTCCGGGAATGTCACGGCTGCGACGACGTAGCCGGCGCTGGCCCAGGCGTGCAGCAGGTGCGCGTAGACGCTGACGCACTGGATGTACCCCGGCCCGAACACGACCAGCGGGTAGCGGCCGGCCGCGGGACGCGCGGCGGCGGCTGGCCCGCCGCCCCCGGCGGCCCGGCTGACCGGGTACCGCACCAGGACCGGCAGCGTCTGCGGCCCGAGCCGGGCGCCGCCCAGGCCCTTCGGGTGCCGGTCGGCCAGGCTTAGCCGCAGCTTGCCCACCGCGTAGTGGCCGATGGTCCCGATGACCGGCGCGGCCGGGCGCGGCCTGGGCGACGGGCGCGAAGCCGCGGGGGACGAGCTCGCGTGGGACGGGCTCGCGGGGGCGGGCGTGGTGCCCGCTGACCCGGGATTAGCTGGCGCGGCCGACCCGGCGCAGCCTGCGAAGAGTCCCAGCACGGCGATAACGGCGGTGAGCAGGCCGCCGGCCGCGGCAGTGCGGCGGCGGCGCACGCGCGCACTGGGCGGCCGGGCCGCCGCCCCCGGCGCAGCCCGCCGGCCGCGGCCAGCCGGGGCGCGCCGCTGACCCGCCGGCCGGCGGGCGGGCGAGCGGGGGCGCGGGTTCACGGCCATGAGAATACTGGCTCGGCCGGCCGCCGGGCCGGTGCGCCAAGGCCTGCGGCCCGGTCATTTGGCGCATTCTTACGCCCGCCGCTTTCATGCTTACTTCATCATCAGCAAATTCCTGACGGTGTCGTAATGCTTCTTAGCCAGATCTGAACCGGCTCGATAACAGCCGCGCGGCTTTTCCCGAATACCCTGGCGCCATGACGGAAGGCGACCTCAACCCAGGTGATAATCCGGCCGCGCCCAGGCTCGGCGCGGGCCGGCTGGCCGACTTTGCCACCGCTCACACCATCCGCCGGCAGCGGCGGGTCTGGTCGCGCCGGGTGGCGAGCTGGGACCAGCACGGCTCAGCCAACCTGCACAAGGTGACCGCCGCCGTGCTGGCCGCGGCCAGCGTGCATCCAGGTGAGCAGGCCGTGGACCTGGGCTGCGGCAATGGCCAGCTCAGCCTGCCGCTGGCCGAGCGGGGCGCCCGGGTGCTGGCCGTGGACGTGAGCCCCGGCATGGTGACGGCGGTCTTGTCCGAGGCGGCGCGGCGGGGCCTGGACGGGGTTGAATCGGTGGCCCTGCCAATCGAGAACCTGACCCTGCCCGAGGGCAGTGCCGACCTGATCGTGTCAAGCTACGCGCTGCATCACCTGCGTGATGCCGACAAGGCCCGGCTGATGGACGCGGCGCTGCGCTGGCTGCGGCCCGGCGGGCGGCTGGTGCTGGCGGACATGATGTTCGGCCGCGGCGGGTCAGCCAGGGACCGTCAGATCATCGCCAGCAAGGTGGCCGTACTCGTGCGCAAGGGCCCGGGCGGGTGGTGGCGGATCGCGAAGAACTTCGCCCGGTATCAGCTGCGGATGCAAGAGCGCCCGGTGTCGATGGCGGCCTGGGTGTCGATGATGACCAGCAGCGGTTTCGCGGACATCGCGACATCGACGATCGTGGCCGAGGCCGGGCTGATCACCGCGCGCCGGCCCGGCGCGGCACCGCACCGCCGGGGCACCCCCGCCGAGCCGCGGCCTGACCAAGCCTGGCTGACCCGGGCGAGATCAGCTGCCGACCAGGATCACCTCGAGCGTGCGCGGGCCGTGCACGCCCTCGACCCGCTTCAGCTCGATGTCGCTGGTAGCGGACGGGCCGCTGATCCAGGTCAGCGGGCGGCCGGCCCGGCCGGCCAGTCGCGCCACCGCCTCGGGCACCAGCTCGACCACCTGCTCGGCGCGCACGATGCACAGGTGATAGTCGGGCACCAGGGTGACGGCCCGGCGCCCTGAGCCGGGGCCGCCGTCCAGCACGATCGTCCCGGTCTCGGCGATCGCGACCGCGGCACCCGGTGATGACCCCGTCGACCGCGTCCAGCTCGGCCGGTGACAGCCCGTCGTCGGTGACCGCCTCGACGCCGTCCGGCAGTCGGCGGCAGGGTCAGGCCGGGCGGCACGACCACCCGGCGGGCGCCCCGCTCGGCCAGCGCGGCGGTGATGGCATCGGGCAGCCGGTCGGGCGCTACCCGCTGTACATGCGCCCGGTAGTCGGCCAGCCGCTCGGCGAGCAGGTCAAGCAGCGGGCCGCGGGCAAGCTGGCCGGCCGTCCGGTAGCCGGGTGGCGCCGCGTCGCCGGCGGCTGGCTCGCCCGGTCCCAGCGCGGCGCGGATCCGGCCGAGCATCTCCTCGCGCGCGCTCATCGGCGATCGGCCGGCGCTCGTCGCGCCACCATTCGCGGAACGTCTGGGCTGGCGGGCGCGGCGCGTCGCGGGCCCTGGTCCAGGCGGCCAGCGGCGGCGGCAGCGCGGTGATCCGGCCGGATCGCGCCGAGCAGCCCGGCCGGCCCGGCTGGAGCGCTGCGCGGCGGCGAACCGCCGCGGGTCCGACATCACCCAGGACGCCGCGGCCATCGCGATCGGCCTCGGCCCGCGGCAGCCTGTGCTGGCTGCGTGCCTCCTCGACGTGCCGGGCGCGCAGGTGGACGAGAACCGACGGGATGTCGATCTTGACCGGGCAGGCGTCGTAGCAGGCGCCGCACAGCGAGGACGCGTACGGCAGCGAGGCGTTCGTCCTCGATCCCGGTCAGCTGCGGGGACAGCACCGCGCCGATCGGCCCGGGATAGACCGAGCCGTACGCGTGGCCGCCGGTCCGCTCGTACACCGGGCACACGTTCAGGCAGGCCGAGCAGCGGATGCAGTGCAGCGCCTGGCGGCCGACCCGGTCGGCAAGCGCGGCGGTCCGGCCGTTGTCGAGCAGCACCAGGTGGAAGTGCCGCGGGCCGTCGCCCGGCGTCACCCCGGTCCACATCGAGGTGTAGGGGTTCATCCGCTCGCCGGTGGAGGAGCGCGGCAGCAGCTGCAGGAACACCTCGAGGTCGCGACCAGGACGGCACGCACCTTCTCGATCCCCATCACGGTGATGAGCGTGTCCGGCAGCGTCAGGCACATCCGGCCGTTGCCCTCCGACTCGACCACGCACAGCGTGCCGGTCTCGGCGATGGCGAAGTTGGCGCCGCTGATGCGCCACCCGGGCGGACAGGAACTTGCGCCGCAGGTACAGCCGGGCCGCCTCGGCCAGCGCGGCCGGGTCGTCGGTCAGCGCCGGGCTCGACGCCCGGCCATCTCGCGCAGGAAGATCTGCCGGATCTCGGCCCGGTTGCGGTGGATGGCCGGTACCAGGATGTGCGACTGGCTGGTCGCGGCCGAGCTGGATGATCAGCTCGGCGAGATCGGTCTCGTGCGCGGTCGATCCCGGCGCCGGCCAGCGCCTCGTTCAGCCCGATCTCGTCGGTCACCAGCGACTTGACCTTGACCACCTCGCGGGCGCCCGTGGCGGTGACCAGATCGGCGACGATCCGGTTGGCCGCGGCCGCGTCGGGCGCCCAGTGCACGGTGCCGCCGCGCGCGGATACCTGCGCCTCCAGCTGCTCCAGGTAGCTGGTCAAGGCGCGCCATCGCGCCGGTCTTGATGGCCTGCCCGGCGGCGCGCAGCTGCTCCCAGTCCGGGACCTCGCCGATCACCGCGGCGCGCTTGGCCCGGATGTGGCCGGTGGCCATGGCCAGGTTGCGGCGCAGCTGGGTATCCGCCAGCGCCTTGCGGGCCGCCGCCGGGAACGGCTCGGTGCCGCGCAGGTGCCCCGTGTCCGGAGCGGCGGTGGGCAGGCCGAGGAAGGTCACCGGACCACCTCAGGGCGGCCCGCGGTCGCGGCCAGGATCTCGGCCAGATGCACGGTCTTCACCCCGGCCCGCAGCCGGGACAGCCCGCCGCTGATGTGCATCAGGCAGGAGCTGTCGCCCGCCGTGCACACCTCGGCGCCGGTGTCCAGCACCCGCCGCATCTTGTCCGCCAGCATCGCGGTCGAGGTGTCGGGGTTCTTCAGCGCGAACGTGCCGCCGAAGCCGCAGCAGGACTGCGCGTCCGGCAGCTCGGCCAGGTCCAGCCCGCGGACCCGGCGCAGCAGCCGCAGCGGCCGGTCGCCGACTCCCAGCATCCGCAGCGAGTGACAGGTCGGATGGTAGGTGACCCGGTGCGGGTAATAGGCGCCGACGTCCTCCACGCCGAGCACGTCCACCAGCAGCTCGGACAGCTCGAAGGTGCGCAGCGCCACCGCCTCGGCGCGCCGCGGCCAGCTGCTCGTCTCCGAGCTCGCGGGCCAGCCTCGCGTGCTGGTGCCGGACCGACCCGGTGCATGATCCGGACGGCGCGACGATCACCTCGTACGGCTCGAACACCCGCACGTGCCGGCGGACCAGCGGCAGTGCGTCGCGGCCGTAGCCGGTGTTGATGTGCATCTGGCCGCAGCACGTCTGGGCCGCCGGGAACTCGACCTCGTGCCCGAGCCGCTCCAGCAGCGTGACGGTGGCCCGGCCCACGTCCGGGAAGAGGGTGTCGGCCAGGCAGGTGATGAACAGCGCAATACGCACGAGATCCAGTATCGCCGCCCCGGTGCCTTTCGGCAGGGCCTGGCGCTCAGCCGAGCCGGTACTGGCCGGAGAGAATGTCGGCGAGGTCGTAGCTGACGACCTCCTCCAGCTGCTCGAACCCGCAGCTGCGCGGGTCCCGGTCGGGACGCCAGCGGGAGAACTGCGCGGTGTGCCGGAACCTGGTCCCCTCCATGTGCTCGTACCTGACCTCGACGACCCGCTCGGGGCGCAGCGGGACGAACGACAGGTCCTTGCCGCTGTTCCACCGGCTGCCCTCGGCCTCCCGCGGGCCGCGCACGCCCGGCCGCTGTCCCGCCCAGTTCCACGGGTGCTCGTCGAACGTGGTGACCAGCGGCTGCAGCTCGGTGAACAGCTCGCGCCGCCGGGCCAGCGGGAATGCGCCGATCACCCCGACGCTGGCCAGCCGTCCGGCGGAGTCATACAGGCCGAGCAGCAGCGAGCCGATCGCGTCCGGGCCGCTCTTGTGCAGCCGGTATCCGGCTACCACGCAGTCCGCCGTGCGCTCGTGCTTGATCTTGAACATGACGCGCTTGTCCTGCTCGTAGGGGCCGTCCAGCGGCTTGGCCACGATCCCGTCCAGCCCGGCTCCCTCGAACTGGCTGAACCACTGCCGCGCGAGCGCGTGGTCCCGGGTGGCCGGCGTGAGGTAGACCGGCGCCGTGGCGCCGCCAGCACCCGCTCCAGCGCCGTGCGCCGCTGCTCGAACGGCTCCGGCGTGTAGTCAGTGTCCCCCAGCGCGAGCAGGTCGAACGCGACGAACAAGGCCGGCGTCTGCTCGGCCAGCAGCCGCACCCGGCTGTCGGCGGGATGCACCCGCTGCAGCAGCGCGTCGAAGTCCAGCCGCTGGCCGGTGCCGTCCGGGATCACGATCTCGCCGTCGATCACGCACCGCTGCGGCAGGCTGGCCTGCAGGGCGGTGACGAGCTCGGGGAAGTAGCGAGTCATCGGGCGCTCGTTGCGGCTCCCGATCTCGACCTCGGCGCCGTCGCGGAACACCACCGACCGGAAGCCGTCCCATTTCGGCTCGTAGCTCAGCGCGCCGGCCGGGATGTCCTTGACCGCCCGGGCCAGCATCGGCGCCACGGGCGGCATCACCGCAAGATGCATGGAACCCATCATGGCCGAGTCACCCGGCGGCCGCCCACATGGCCAGCGCGAAGCTGGCGCGTGCCGTCGCGGCGGGTGAGACCATGGCCGGAATCACTATCAGCGGGAGTTGCGGGTGCGGAACCGGCGTGCGGGCGTTCGGCCCTGGCTGGCGCTGGCGGGAGCCGCGGCGCTGGTCGCGGTGCTGCTGCCGCCGGTAACCGGCTACGCCCGGCAGTACGAGCTGGCCCAGGCGCTGCAGTTCGCGGTCTTCGCGACCGGGGGGCCGGCGCTGGTGGTAGTCGGCGCGCCGTGGCGGCGGCTGGGGCTTGGCCGCGCGGCAGCGCATCTGACCCGGGCCCGCTCGCACCGGCCGCGCCCGGCGCGCGCGGCCGGGTGGCTGCTGGCCTACGTCACGCTCGTAATCGGCTGGCGGCTGCCGGCCGCGGTCGGCGCGCTGGCCCGGCATCAGGGCCTGGCGGCGGCCGAGCTGATCAGCCTGGGAATCGCCGCCGGCGGCATCTGGCTGGAGATCGCCGAGTCGCCGCCGCTGCTGCCGGTGATCTCACGACCGCTGCGAGCAGGCGTCGCGGCGGTGGCGATGTGGACTATCTGGGTCATGGCCTACCTGATGGGCATGTCCGGGACAGCATGGTCGGCGGCTTACCGGCACCCGGCGGCCGGCACGCTGTCCGCGGCCGCCGATCAGCAGCTGGCCGCGGGCGTCCTGTGGGCGATGCCGGCGCTGTGCTTCGTGCCGGCTATCTACGGCAGCCTGATGACGTGGCTGCGCGACAGCGAGGATCCGGACGAGGCGCTGCGCCGGGCCGCCGCGGGCATCGCGGGCCCGGGCGCCGCCGGCCCGAGCGCCCCGGGCGGGGACGGCGCCGCCCGCCCGGCCTGGCCCCGGCCGCCGCGGGGCTGGAAAGCACCCCCAGCCTGAGCTGTCCCCGGGGCATGCCGGGCTGAACCGCTATGGCTCAATAAGCGTGACTCTCCTATTTAAAGGCATTAATTCGTTACTCCGTTCGGTTCGCAACCCGCCCTGGCGCCCTGTTCATGGCGGTGACTTAGGGCCATCAGAAGGTGCGGAGAGGTTACCCCGGCACCCTGAAGGAGATGGCAGCGAACACGTCGCCGCCAGTTAGACGGAGGAGGCAACAATGAGCTGGGTCTGGCTGAATCTGCCTGTCGGCGGGCTGATCTTCCTGGCGATCGTCGGGATCCCGCTGTGGATGGTGATCAAGCGCCCGGACAACCGTCCCAGCTTCGACACCGTGCCGGCGGGCACTCTCGGCACGCCGCTGCCCGCCACCGGGACCATGCCGGCCGCCGGCCGCGCCGAAGCCGAGCCGGTGCCCGCGCGCTGGAACCGCGCGCCCGTCCGCGTGCATCAGGTGGCCGACCGGCCGCTGGCGAGCGCGCCGCGGCAGCGGACGGCCCGGGTGCCGGCCTGACCTCCGCCGGACGGCTGATCGGTCATTCAGCCCGGACGCTAGACTGCTGACCGAGCTGGCCTCAGGCGACATGCCGGGACATCCGGGCCGGCCTGACTGTGGCTTCGCGTGCTAACCGCCGCCGGACTCAGAGGAGCGCCCGTTGGCCATTCCCAGCGATCTCGACATCGCGCGGCGCGCCCAGCTCAAGCCCGTGGACGACATCGCCAGCGGGCTCGGGATCGGCATGCACCTGCTCGAGCCCTACGGCGAGCAGGTCATGAAGGTCAAGCTGGCCGCGATCGAGGAGCTCGCCGACGCCCCGAAGGCGAAATACGTGGTGGTCACCGCGATCACCCCGACCCCGCTCGGCGAGGGCAAGACCACCACCACGGTCGGCCTGGGGCAGGGCTTCAAGCACATCGGCAAGCGGGCCACGATCGCGATCCGGCAGCCGTCTATGGGCCCGACGTTCGGCATCAAGGGCGGCGCGGCCGGCGGCGGGTACAGCCAGGTCGTCCCGATGGAGGTGCTGAACCTGCATCTCACCGGCGACATGCACGCCGTCACCGCCGCGCACAACCTGCTCGCCGCGATGATCGACAACCACCTGTACCAGGGCAACGCGCTCGGCCTGGACGCGGGCGACATCACCTGGCGGCGGGTACTCGACGTCAACGACCGGGCGCTGCGCAACATCGTGATCGGGCTCGGCCCGCGCGCCGACGGGGTGACCCGGCAGACCGGCTTCGACATCACCGCCGCCTCTGAGGTGATGGCCACTCTCGGGCTGGCCTCGTCACTGGCGGACCTGCGCGAGCGGCTCGGCCGCACCGTGGTCGGCTATACGTCGGCGGGCGCGCCGGTCACCGCGGAGGAGCTGCAGGCGGCCGGGTCGATGGCAGTGATCTTGCGCGAGGCGATCAAGCCCAACCTGCTGCAGACGCTGGAGAACACCCCGGTGCTCGTGCACACCGGGCCGTTCGGCAACATCGCGACCGGGAACTCCTCGGTGGTGGCCGACCTGATCGGCATCAGGACCGGCGACTACCTGGTCACCGAGGCCGGGTTCGGCGCGGACATGGGCGCCGAGCGGTTCTTCAACATCAAGTGCCGCACCTCCGGCCTGACTCCCGACGCGGCCGTGGTGGTGGCCACCGTCCGCGCGCTGAAGGCCCACTCGGGCAAGTACAAGATTGTCGCAGGCCGCCCGCTGCCGCCGGAGCTGCTGGCCTGCAACCCCGGCGACGTGCTGGCCGGCGCGGCGAACCTGCGCAAGCAGATCGAGAACGTGCGGACGCATGGAGTGACCCCGGTCGTCGCCATCAACGCCTTTCCCGACGATCACGACAGCGACCTGGCCGCGATCCGTGCCGTCGCCGATGAGGCCGGCGTCCGGTCGGCGGTGTGCACGAACTTCGCCGACGGCGGCCGCGGCGCGGCCGAGCTGGCCGAGGCGGTCGCCGAGGCCGCCGCCGAGCCGAGCGATTTCAGGCTGCTCTACCCCGACGAGGCCGCCCTCCGGGAGAAGATCGAGACCATCGCCACCCGGATGTACGGCGCGGCCGGCGTGAGTTACACGCCGGCGGCCGCCCGGCAGCTGGACACCTATGAGCGGGCCGGTTTCGGGCGGCTGCCGGTGTGCGTGGCCAAGACGCACCTGTCCCTCTCGTCGGACCCGGCGCTCAAGGGAGCGCCCGCGGGCTGGATCCTGCCCGTGCGCGAGGTGCGGGCCTCGGTCGGGGCGGGCTATGTGTACCCGATCTGCGGCGACATGCGGACGATGCCGGGGCTGTCCGCGCACCCGGCCGCCGCGCGCATCGACATCGACGCCGACGGCGAGATCGCCGGGCTGTCCTGACGCCGGCCGGTCCCGCCGGCCGGCGGCCCGGCCCGGCTGCGGGCCTGGTCAGCGGCCCGGCTTGCGCCGGGCCAGCTTCCCGATGATGCTGCCATCCAGATCGTCGAGCAGCGCCGCCGCGTCCGGGTAGACCTCGGTCGCGCCCGCGCCGCGCAGCTGCTCCCCGGCGATCCCGCCGGACAGCAGGCCGATGCCGCCGATTCCCGCCCGCTTGGCCGCGATCACGTCCCAGACGGTGTCCCCCACCATGACCGCGCGGGCGGACTCGGTGCCCGACTCCTCCAGCGCCCGCTGCAGCATGTCCGGCGCGGGCTTGGCCTGCCCGACGTCGCCCGAGCTGATCACGGTGCCGATCGCGTCGCGGGCCCCGAGCGCGTCCAGCATCAGCTCGATCTCGTCGTCCTTCGCGCTGGTCGCGAGCACCACGTTCAGCCCGAGCCCGGCGGCGGCCGTCAGCAGGTCGGCGGCTCCCGGCAGCGGCCGCATCCGGCCCAGGTACGGCGCAAAGTGCCGGCTGTGGGCATCGCTGACCGTCGAGTCGGGCCGCCCGAGGACGGCCTTGATCAGGTCGCCGGATCCCATCCCGAGAGCGCGATGGATATCCGCGCAGCTGACCTCGTGCCCGCGCTCACGGAACGCCTCCCACCAGGCCGCGACGTGCAGGTAGTTGCTGTCGAGCAGGGTCCCGTCCGCGTCGAAGATCACGCCAGCACGCGGGCGCCCGTTACCGCTCACTGGTCGTCGCGCGCGCTGATCAGATGCTCAGCGGCCCGCACCCGCAGGCCTTCGAGCAGCTCAGTCTGCCGGTCCGCGCGGCGCAGCAGCTCATCCAGCCGGCCGGGATCCAGCGGCGATCGGTTTGCGCCAGGGTCCGCAGCGTGCGCCATCCGGCCGCCTTGCCGACCGCGCCCAGCCGCAGCAGCTCCAGCTCCTCCAGGCTGGACAGCGGGGAGCGCGTCGCCAGCCGCCCGTTGAGCTTCAGCCGACCCGCCTTCTCGCCCAGCCAGCCCGCGGCCACCTTGTAGCCGCGCACCGGCACCCCGAGCGCGCGCATGAACTCCAGCAGCGCGGAGCGATCCTGCTGCAGCTCGGTTACCAGCTGCTCCATGGCGGCCCGGGGCACCTCGGCGGCGCTCGATCCGGCGACCCGGCGGGCCAGCTCGACGCCGCCGGTCGCGCCCGCGAGATGGTCGTTGAGGTAGATGCCGAGCACGTCGGGCCGGGGTGACCGGTCCCTGACCCTGGCGACTGCGCCCTTCGCTGTCATGGCTCCTCCGTGCTGGTGTCGGGCTGCGTGCACAGTACCTGCCACGCAGCGCGCGTCTTATGCCCTGCCAGCCAGGCGGATATACCATCCGGGAACGAAACCCGGTCAACCGCTTGGAGCGCAGTGATGGCACCCGCGCCGTACGACTTCGTGATCATCGGTGGCGGCTCGGCGGGCAGCGCGCTGGCCAGCCGCCTGTCGGCCGACCCGGCCTGCCGGGTCCTGGTCCTGGAGGCCGGGCGGCCGGACTACCGGTGGGACGTGTTCATCCACATGCCGGCCGCGCTGACCATGCCGATCGGCAGCCGGTTCTACGACTGGCAGTATGAGTCCGAGCCCGAGCCGCACATGAACGGGCGGCGGATCTACCACGCCCGGGGCAAGGTGCTCGGCGGGTCGAGCAGCATCAACGGGATGATCTTCCAGCGCGGCAACCCGATGGACTATCAGCGCTGGGCCGCCGACCCGGGCATGGCGGACTGGGACTACGCGCACTGCCTGCCGTACTTCAAGCGGATGGAGACCTGCACCGCGGGCGGGGACGCCTACCGCGGCACCGACGGGCCGCTGGTGCTGGAGCGCGGGCCGGCGACTGGCCCGCTGTTCCGTGCCTTCTTCACCGCGGCCGAGCAGGCCGGGTACTACCTCACCGACGACGTCAACGGGTACCGGCAGGAGGGCTTCGCGCCGTTCGACCGCAACGTGCACCGGGGCCGCCGCCTGTCCGCCGCCCGCGCCTACCTGCACCCGGTGATGCCGCGGCCCAATCTCACCGTCGCCTGCCGGGTCCTCGTCACGAAGATCGTCTTCCGCGGTGCCCGCGCGGTCGGGGTCGAGTTCATCCGGGGCGGCGCGGTGCAGCGGGTCCGGGCCGCGGAGGTCATCTGCTGCGGCGGCGCGATCAACTCACCTCAGCTGCTGCAGCTGTCCGGCGTGGGCAGCGCCCGTCACCTGCGCGGGCTCGGCATCGAGCCGGTCGCCGACCTGGCCGGCGTCGGCGAGAACCTGCAGGACCACCTGGAGGTGTACGTGCAGTACTCCTCCAGGCTGCCGGTGTCGGTGGCGCCCGCGCTGAAATGGCGGAACCGGCCGGGCGTCGGCGCGCGCTGGCTGTTCCTGCGCTCTGGCCCCGGCGCCACCAACCACTTCGAGGGCGGCGGCTTCGCCCGCAGCAACGACGACGTCGCCTACCCCAACCTCATGTTCCACTTCCTGCCGATCGCCATCCGCTACGACGGCTCGTCGCCGGCTGGCGGCCACGGCTACCAGGTCCACATCGGGCCGATGTACTCCGGCTCGCGCGGCTCGGTCCGGATCCGCTCCGCCGACCCGGCGCAGCACCCGGCGCTGCAGTTCAACTACCTGTCCGCCCCCGCCGACCGGCGGGAATGGGCCGAGGCGATCGGCGTCGCCCGGCACATACTCAACCAGCCGGCCTTCGACCCGTTCAACGGCGGCGAGATCTCGCCGGGGCCGGGGGTGACCACCGACGACCAGGTGCTCGACTGGGTCCGCCATGACGGCGAGACCGCGCTGCACCCGTCCTGCACCTGCAAGATGGGCACCGGGCCGGACGCCGTCGTCGACCCGGCCAGCATGCGGGTGCACGGCACCGACAGCCTGCGCGTGGTGGACGCGTCGGTGATGCCCTACATCACCAACGGCAACATCTACGCCCCGGTGATGATGATCGCGGAGAAGGCCGCCGACCTGATTCTCGGCCGCGAGCCGCTGCCGCCGTCCGCGGCGCCCTTCTACCGGCATCAGCCCGAGCCCGCGGCCGCGCCGCATGACTGACCGGCCCTCGATGACCGCCGCCCGCGTGACCGCCGCGGGCCGGGCCGGCGATCATGCACACTGAGCGAGTGGGCGATCATGCACACTGAGCGAGTGACCGACATGACGGCAGCCGCTGACCCGCGTGACCCGCGCGGGCTGCGGTGCCGACGCGCCGCTGCTGGACGCCTGGCTTTCGCTTCACCGCGCAGGCCGCGGCGGGCGCGCTGACCCCGATGAGCGTGCCCGGACACAAGCAGCGCCAGGACCTGGTCGGCGCGGTAATCGCCGGCGACGTGCCGATGTACGGCGGCCTGGACACGATCAAGCACGCCGACAGCCTGCTCGCCGACGTGCAGGCGCGGGCCGCGGCGCTGTGGGGCGCCGACTGGTGCCGGTTCTCGGTGGCCGGCTCCACCCACGGCAACCAGGCGCTGGCGCTCGCGGCCGGGCGCGCCGGGCCGCGAGATCGATGGTGACCAGGACGCTGCACCGCTCGCTGCTGCTCGGCCTGGTGCTGGCCGGGCTGCGCGCCGGTATGGGTCCGGCCCGAGGTCGACCCGGCCACCGGCCTGCCCCGGGCGGTGGCGGTCGGCACGGTCCGCGCCGCGCTCGCCGCGCACCCGGACGCCTGCGCGGTGTTCCTCGGTGATCCGTCCTACGTCGGCACCACCGGCGACCTCGCCGGGCATGCCGCCGCGGCGCACGAGGCCGGGGTGCCGCTGCTGGTCGACGCGGCCTGGGCCGCGCACCTGGGGTTCCACCCGGACCTGCCGCCGCACGCGATCGCGGCCGGGGCCGACGCCATGGTGACCAGCGCGCACAAGGCGCTGCCCGCCTACACCCAGGGCGCGCTGGTGCTGGCCCGGACGCAGCGGCTGGACATCGCCCGGCTGGACCGGGCGTTCGAGGCGACGCACACGACCAGCCCGACCGGGTCGATCATGGCCAGCATCGACGCGGCCCGGGTGCTGCTCGCGCGCGACGGCAAGGACCTGTGCGGCCGGCTGCTGCGGGTGGTCGCGGCGGCCAGGGGGCGGCTGCGCCAGATTCCCGGCCTGGACGTGCTGGACGGCCCGGGTGTGGAGCCGACCAAGCTGGTCGTGCTGCTGGCGGGCACCGGCGCGCACGGGCACGCGGTGGAGGCCGACCTGATCGCCGCCGGGATGCCGGTGGAGCAGGCCGACCGGGACACCATCATCCCGATCGTGACCATCGCCGACGACGAGCAGCGGATGGCAGCCTTCACCGAGGTGCTGGCGGACTCGGTCAGCGCCGCCGCGGCACGCCGCGGCGGCCGGTGGCGGCGGCGGCCTGGACGGTCGAGCCGCAGACCGTGCTGCCGCCCCGGGAGGCGTTCTTCGCGGCCGCCGAGGCGGTGCGCGCCGATGCCGCCGTCGGCCGGGTCAGCGCCGAGCTGATCGCGCCGTACCCGCCGGGGGTGCCGGTCCTGGCGCCGGGCGAGCTGGTGACGAGCACGGCCCTGGAGGCACTGCGCGAGGTCCTGGCCGACGGCGGCCGGATCGCCTACGCCGCCGACCCGACTCTCGCCACCCTGCAGGTCATCTGCGGCTAGCGCCGGCCCGGCCGGCTGCCGCCCCGCCTGCCGCCCAACAGAAAGGGCCCGATATGGATCTCAGCCTCACCGTCGCCGAGCGCGAGCAGTTCCTCGCCGGACTGCACGTCGGCGTGCTCAGCGTGGCCGAGCCGGACGGCAGTCCCGGCGGCCCGGCCCGGCCCGGCCCGCTGACGACCCCGGTCTGGTACAGCTACCAGCCCGGCGGCCAGATCAGCGTGATCACCGGCCGCGGCTCGCGCAAGGCGCGGGCGGTCGCCGCCGCCGGCCGGATGAGCCTGTGCGCGCAGGACGAGGCGCCCCCGTATAAGTACGTCAGCGTCGAGGGGCCGGCCGTAATCGAGGAGGTCGACTTCGACGAGCGGCTGGCGATGGCCCGCCGTTACCTGGGCGACGAGGGCGGGGACCAGTACCTGGCGGCCAGCGCCGGCTCGGCCCGCGAGGACATCGTGATCCGGCTGACCCCGCAGCGCTGGCGCACCGCCGACTTCGGCAAGGGCGCCTGACGCCCCGCGCGGCTGCCCGCCGTGATCACGGTAATTCGCCACCTTCAGCGGCAGGCGGATTACCGTGATCACGGAGAACTGGCGCGGCGGAGCGGGCGTGCGCGGAGATCTCGGCCATGAGCCGGCGGCTCCGGGCGGGGCGGTCGTCGCCGGGCTGCCCGGCCAGGTTCAGGTCGATGAGCAGGGCAGCGGACCGGGCGCCGGCCTCGGCGAGCAGCGCCGCGGTGGCGGCGTCCCCGCGCAGCGCCGGGTTGCCGCCCGCGGCGAGCCCGCCCGCGAGGCCGGCCGCGGCCGCGGCCAGCTCGACGATCTGCATCGGCACCGCGGCCGCGCCGGACAGCGCCGCCGCGACGTCGCCGCCGCCGCCGCGGCGGGCGTCCAGGACCGCCCGGTAGCTGTCCGCGTCGGCCTGGACCAGCCCGGCGGCCCGCTCGCTCAGCTGCCGGGCTTGCGCGCTGAGCCGGCCGGCTTCGGCCGTCCCGAGCTGGCGTCCTGACAGCCCGGCGGTCATCGCGCACAGGCTCGCGGCCAGCGCCACCGTCAGCGCCGCCGCGCCGCCCCCGCCCGGCGCCGGCCGCGCTGCCCCGAGCGCCTGCAGGAACTCACCGACGGTCAGGTCAGCGAAACCGGCCGGATCCGCGGCCGCTGCCTGGCTCATCCCGTCCCGGCTCATCCCGTCCCGGCTCATCCCGTCCCGCGGTCGTAGCGCGGCGCGGGGTAGACGACCGTCTTGGGCTCGGTGAACGTCTCGATGGGGGAGCGGCCGCCGACCCGGCCCCGGCCGCTGACGCTGCCCGCCCGGCCGCCGAACGGCAAGTGTGACTCCCACAGGTTCGTCGAGTGGTTGATGTTCACCCAGCCCGTCCTGGCCTGCTCGGCGAAGGCCAGGCCGCGCTCCAGGTCGGCGGTAAACACCGCCGCGGTCAGCCCGTACGGGGAGGCGTTGGTCAGCGCCAGGGCCTGCGCCGCCGAGCTGACCTCCACCACCGGGACCACCGGCCCGAACGTCTCCTCCCGCTCGATCGCCATCCCGGCCGTGACCCCGTCGAGCACCGTCGGCTCGGCGTAGAGCCCGGTCGGGAAGCCTGCCGCGCGCCGGCCGCCGCAGCACACCCGCGCGCCGCCGCTCACCGCGTCGGCTATGTGCCGGTCGAACTTGGCCGCGGTGGGCTCGTTGTTCAGCGGGCCCATCGTCGTTGCCGGGTCGAAGGGGTCGCCGAGCCGGACCCGCTCCTTGGTCGCCGCGACAACCCGGTCGACGAACTCGGCGCGCACGGCCGCGTGCACCAGGAACCGCTCGCCGGCCGTGCAGCTCTGGCCCGCGCACAGGTACGCCGCCTCCAGCGCCGCCTCGGCAGCCAGCTCCAGGTCGGCGTCGGCCAGGATCACCATCGGCCCGTTGCCGCCCAGCTCGAGCAGCAAGGTCTTGCCCGCCGCCCGGGCGGCCACGCTCGCGCCGGTCTGCGCCGACCCGACGAAGCCGATGCCGGTCACGCCCGGATGGCCGGCCAGCGCGTCGCCGGCCACCGGCCCGGCACCGGGAACGAAATTGAACACGCCGTCCGGCAGCCCGGTGCCCGCGATGACCTCGGCCAGCATCGCGCAGCAGGCGGACGTGGACGGCGCAGGCACCCACACCACCGCGTTGCCGGCCGCCAGGGCCGGCGCGAACAGCTCGGCTCCCATCGTGTACGGCCAGTTCCACGGGCTGATCACGCCGATCACGCCCAGCGGGACCCGGGCGCTGAGCACCCGCCGCCCGGCCGACGTCGAGGCGGGCAGCCGCCCCGCCGTGCGCTTGGCGTCCTCCCCGGCCATCAGGAAATACCCGGCCAGCTCGTCGACCTCGTCGCAGGCCTCGGCGGCAAGCGGCTTGCCCTGGTCGCGGGTGAGTACCTCGGCCAGCTCAGCGCGGTGCCCGGCGATCGCGGCGGCCACCTGGCCGCACCAGTCCGCCCGCTCGAACGGCGACAGGGCCGCCCAGGCCGGCCACGCGGCGGTGGCCACGCCCACCGCCGCGTCGACGTCACCGCGCCCGCCGACGGCCACGGCCGCGAACGTCTCGCCGGAGGACGGGCTGACCGCCGGGACGCGGCCGGCCTCGCCCGGCCGCCAGGAACCGCCGATGTACAGCAAGTGCTCGCGCATCGCTCCCCGCTCGCCCTTCCGTGCTCCCCTGGCCCGCGGGCCGCACCGCCGCGGCCGGTCCCGGCTAGCGGAGCTGACCTGTGGCCCGGGCTCAGATGTATTGTGCCGTAGACACCGGCCGCCGCCCTCTTGCCACCAGGGAGCAGATGTGACAGACCAGCCTCCCGGCGCATCTCAGGCCGCCGATACCGGGCACGACCCGCTGCCCGAGGCACGCGAGCTGGCCCGGGGCGCGACCGAGGCAGGCCTGGGGCTGAAATTGCTGGGCGGCCTGGCGGTCAGGGTTATCTGCCCCGATTTCCCGCCGCGGCTGCGGGCTGGCCAGGATATGGATTTTGGCTGCCTGTCCAAGAAGCGCAAAGACGTCGCCGCCTATCTGGAGCGCAGCGGCTGCCAGCCGGACAAGCGGTTCAACAACCTGAACGGCGACCGGCAGATGTACTTCACCGCCCCGTCCGGCCGTCCGGTCGACGTCATGGTGGACCGCCTCACCATGTGCCACACGCTCGACTTCCGCCCGACGTTCGACCGGCTGCCGCTGACCCTGGACGCGGGCGACGTGCTGCTGTCCAAGCTGCAGATCGTCGAGCTGAACGAGAAGGACGCGCGGGACATACTCCAGCTGCTCGGCGGGGCGCCGCTGCAGGCGGGGCCGGGCGGCCCGGACGCACCGGTGATCGACACCGACCGCTTCGGCAAGCTGCTGGGCGCCGACTGGGGCTGGTGGCGCACCGTCACCGGCAGCCTGGCCAAGCTGCCCGGGCTGGCCAGCGGCAATCCGGTGCTGCTGCCGCCCGATCCGCCGCAGGACCCGCTGGCCGCCGCCCGGCAGCTGCTCGAGGTCGCGGAGGCGGCGCCGAAAGGCATGAAATGGCGGCTGCGTGCTAATGTCGGCGACCGGGTCCGGTGGTACGAGCTGCCGGAAGAGGTCGGCCATTAGGACATGCCGTAGCGACCCCGATATCCGTTTCGCCCCGCTCGATGCTTGACGCCCGGTTGGCGCGGGTGTTACACCGTTGGCACATGAAGGGCGGCAAGGACGCAGTGACCTGATGAAGATTTTTTTCGCCACCGATGTCCACGGCTCGGAAATCTGCTGGCGTAAGTTCCTCAACGCTGCCGCGTTTTATCAGGCTGACCTGGTGGTGCTCGGCGGTGACGTCACCGGCAAGGTCATGGTGCCGATCACCGCCTATCCCGGCCACTGGCAGGTGACCCTCGGGGGCGAGCAGCACCGGATGGAGACCCGGGAGGAACTGGCCGAGATCCAGCGCCAGATCCGCAACCGCGGCTCGTATCCGGCCATCGTCACCCCCGATGAGCTCACCGAGCTCGGGGCAGAAGAGGGGGCGGTGGACCGCAGGTTCTCGCAGGAGATGGTCCGCTCGCTGGACCGGTGGATGGACATGGCCGACGGCAAGCTGCGCGGCGGCCAGATCCCGTGCATCCTCAACGGCGGCAACGACGACATCTGGGAGATCGACGACGTCATCGAGGCCTCGCCGTGCGTCACGTTCGGCGAGGGCAAGAGCGTTGAGCTTGAGGGCGGCTTCCACCTCATCTCGATGGGCTGGACCAACCCGACGCCGTGGGACACCTTCCGCGAGGCGCCCGAGGAGGAGCTGGCCGCCAAGATCGAGGCCGTCGCCCGCCAGGTGCCCGACATGGAACGGACGATCTTCAACTTCCACGCGCCGCCGTACGGCACCGGCCTGGACGAGGCGCCTGCGCTGGACGCCACGCTGCGGCCGACGCATGGCGGGGCGGTGATGAAGGCCGTCGGCTCGACCGCCGTACGCGACGCGATCAATAAGCACCAGCCGATGTTGTCGGTGCACGGGCACATCCACGAGAGCCGGGGGATCAAGAAGATGGGCCGGACGCTGGCCATCAACCCCGGCAGCGTCTACGGTGACGGGGTCTTGCAGGGCGCCGTGCTCGAGCTGAACCCGAAGAAGGCGAAGGTCACCAGGTACCTGCTGGTGAACGGCTGAACATTGAGGAACGGCTGACCTAGGAACGGCTGAGCAATGAACGGCTGAGCACGACCCGGCTGGCGGTCTTTCCATGCCCGGCCGCCGGCCCGGACCTTACCGAAGATTCACGACTGGAGGCGATATGGCGGCCGGAGCTGTCAGCAGCGGCGAGACCCCGACCCTGTTCTTGCGCAAAGCCACCGGGCTGGTCCGGGGCTGGTCGGTCCGAGATTCGATGATCTACGCTTGTCTGGCGACCAACTTTGTCACGCTGGGCATCTACGAGTTCACCTTCGCCGGGCCCGCCTTTCCCAAGGGCCAGCTTCTGACCTCTGTCATCATTTCCGGGATCTGGGTTTCCTTCCTGGTGATCGCCTATAGCGGGCTCATCGTCACGATCCCGCGGGCAGGCGGCGATTACGTCTGGCAGACCCGGATCCTCGGCAGCGGTCTCGGCTTCGTGATGGCCGCCACCGGGTGGTGGTTCATCCTGTGGCTGTGGGCGCCGATCTACGGCAACATCCTGTCTGTACAGCTGTTCCAGCCGCTGTGGGCCACGCTCAAATGGACCTGGCCGTCCGGCGGGGCCGCGTGGTTCGGCACGAATACCGGGATCTTCGTGGTCTCGCTGATCACGATCGGCGTCGCCGGACTGCTGGTCTCCATCGGCATGGCGGGCTACGCGAAATTCCAGCGGTACTCCTTCTACGGGGCGCTGGTCGGCTTCGCGGTGGTGGTCGGGCTGCTGCTGTTCAACTCGCATGCGAGCTTCGTGCACTCGTTCAACCTGGAGGGGCAGAATCTGTTCGGCGTCCACCACGCCTACGCCGCCACGAACGTGGCAGCGGCCAAGGTGGGGGTCGTGACCTCGCCGTTCGGGTTCGGACCGCTCGGACCCACCATGCTGCTGGTCCCCGCGATGATGTTCTTCATCCTCTGGCCCAACTGGGGCGCGACGCTGTACGGGGAGATCCGCGGCGCCAACGACTTCAAGCGCGTGTTCACCGGCATGTTTGCCGGACTGTGGATGACGGTCGCGCTCACGGTCATCTTCCTGCTGCTGATAGCCAAGACCATCGGCTGGGGCTTCTACCAGAACCTCAACGGCCTGGATTACAACCTCAAGCCGCAGTTCGGCATCTGGCCGTACCCGTTCATGTTCGCCGGCTGGCTGGTACACAACACCGCCTTCCAGGTTGTGCTGATCCTCGTGCTGAGCCTGTGGTTCTTCGGCTGGGTGGGGACGCTGTTCCTATCCTCCACCCGGGTGATCTTCGCTGCGGCCTTTGACCGGGTCCTCCCCGACCGGGCCGCCGAGGTCTCCGAGAAGCGCAAGGTGCCGGTCTACTCGCTGCTGCTGATGCTGCTGCCAGCGGCCGGCCTCAGCGCGGTCTACGCCTTCTCCTCGACGTTTCGGACCTATACCCTGGATGCCACTCTGGTCATCGCGGTGACCTACCTGTTCAGCGCCATCGCCGTGGTCATCCTGCCGTGGCGTAAGCCGGACCTGTGGCGCGCCTCGCCAGCCAGCCGGATCAAGGTGTTCGGCGTGCAGATCGTGCCGGTGGCCGGCGTGATCACGATCGGGCTGCTCGGCTTCAACCTGTATGAGTGGCTGACGAACGACAACTACTTCGTGAACAACAAGACCTCGCTGATCTACATGGCCGCGATGTACGTTCTGGCGATCGTGCTGTACGTAGTCGCCCGGCTGGTCCGCAGGCGGCAGGGCATCGACCTCGGGCTGATCAATAAGGAGATCCCGGTCGAGTAGCCTCATCCCGGATCCGCGCCCGCAGCGCGCTGCGCCAGCACGGAAGACCGTCCGGCCCGGTCGCGGGCGGTCCTCCGTGGCTGGCGGGCGCGCCCAAGTACGTCAAAGGACCGCAGTGCATGAATGAGATCCCGGGCCGGGCCAGCGCGGTGATCATCGGCGCCGGCATCGTCGGCAACAGCCTGGCCTGCCACCTGGCCCGGCTGGGCTGGCGTGACCTGGTACTGGTGGACACCGGGCCGATGCCCAACCCCGGCGGGTCGACCGGGCACGCCTCCAACTTCATCTTCCCGATCGAGTACTCCAAGATGATGATGGAGCTGACCCGCGACAGCACCGAGCAGTACCAGCAGCTCGGCGTGTTCACGCAGAGCGGCGGGATCGAGGTCGCGCGTACCCTCGAGCGGATGACCGAGCTGCGCCGCCGCTGCTCGGCCGCTAAGGCCTGGGGGATCCCGGCGCGGCTGATCTCGCCCGCCGAGGCGGCCAAGCTGGTGCCCTACCTGGACGAGTCGGTCATCCTCGGCGGCGCGCACTTCCCGACGGTCGGCGTGGTCGACTCGCTGCGGGCCGGCACGCTGATGCGCGAGGAGGCGCAGCGATCCGGCGCGCTGACCGTGCTGGCCGGCGCGGAGGTGCTCGGCATCGAGGTGTCCGCGGCGGGCCGGGTCAGCGGAGTGCGCACCAGCCGCGGCGAGATCGCCGCTGACGTATGCGCGATCTGCTGCGGCGTGTGGTCGCCGCGGGTCGCGGCCATGGCCGGGGCGGCGATCCCGCTTACCCCGGTCGTGCACCAGATGATCAGCGTCGGGCCGATCGCGATGTTCACCGACACTGCGGGGGAGATCGAGTACCCGATCGTGCGGGACGTAGACGCGGGCATGTACGAGCGCCAGCACGGTGGCGATATGGAGGTCGGGTCGTACGCGCACCGGCCGATCATCGTGGCGCCGGGCGAGATCCCCTCCATCGAGGCGGCCGTGGCATCGCCCACCGAGCTGCCGTTCACCGCCGACGATTTCGACCCGCAGCTCATGCAGGCGCTGGAGCTGATGCCGGACCTGCTCGGGGACGAGCGCGCGGGGATCCGTTACTCGATCAACGGCCTGATCTCTATGACCCCGGACGGCCACCCGGTGCTCGGCGAGACTCCCGAGGTGGGCGGCCTGTGGTCGGCGGCCGCGAGCTGGATCAAGGAAGGGCCGGGCATCGGCCGCGCGGTGGCGCAGTGGATGAGCGGCAAGACCCCGGAGATCGACATCCACGAGGCCGACATCTCCCGGTTCTACTCCCACCAGCAGACCACCGCGCACGTGACCGGCCGGGCCAGCGAGGGCTTCAACAAGATGTACGGGATCGTGCACCCGGCCGAGCAGTGGGAGTCCGGGCGCCCGGTCCGGCTCAGCCCGGCCTACCAGCGCGAGCGCGACCTGGGCGCGGTGTTCTTCGAGACCGCCGGGTGGGAGCGCCCGCACTGGTACGCCAGCAACGAGGGCCTGCTCGAGCGGTACGCCGGGCGGCTGATGGAGCGCCCCGCGGAATGGGAGTCGCGCTGGTGGTCGCCGGTCATCAACGCCGAGCACCTGGCCATGCGCGAGCATTGCGGACTGGTCGACCTGACCGCGTTCGCGATCTTCGACATCACCGGGCCAGGCGCGCTGGCCGCGGTTCAGTCGGTGGCGGTGGCGCAGCTGGACGTGCCGGCCGGCCGGGTTGTCTATACCTCACTGCTGGACGAGGCGGGCGGGTTCCGCGCCGACCTGACGATCATGCGGCTGGGGCCGCGGCGGTTCCGGGTGGTGACCGGCGGCGCGACCGGGATGATGGACCGCAAGTGGATCCGCGATCAGCTGCCCGCTGACGGCAGCGCGGCCATCGCCGACCTCACCTCGGCCTGGACCACCCTCGGCCTGTGGGGGCCGCGGGCCAGGGACGTGCTGGCCGCGGTGACCGCCGCGGACGTGTCGAATGACGGTTTCGCGTTCGGCACCTGCCGCCCGATCGAGATCGGCGGCATCATGGTGCTGGCCTCCCGCATCTCCTACGTCGGCGAGCTGGGCTGGGAGCTGCACGCGCCGATCGAGGAGGGCGCGCTGCTGTGGGACGCCCTGTGGGAGGCAGGCCAGCCGCACGGGCTGGTGCCGGTGGGCATCGGCGTGTACGGCACCACCGGGCGGCTGGAGAAGGGCTACCGCGCGTTCGGCAACGAGCTGGACGCCGGGTACAACCTGGTCGAGGCGGGCATGGCCCGGCCCCGGGTCAAGCCGCAGGACTTCACCGGCAAGGCCGCCTACCTGCGCCAGCGCGCGGAGACCCCGGCCGCGCTGCTGTGCACGCTGACCGTGGACGACCACGCGCCCGCGTCCGGCGAGCCGCGCTACATGCTGGGCGGCGAGCCGGTCCTGACCCCGACGGGGGAGCCGCTGACCGACGCCGGGGCCGGCGTTCCTACGTGACCAGCGCGGGCAGCGGCCCGTCGGTCGGACGGCACCTGCTGATGGCCTACCTGCCGCCGCGCCACGCCGTGGCCGGGACGCGGCTGGCCGTGGAGTACCTGGGCGACGCCTACCCGGTGACGGTGGCGGTAGCCGGATCGACGCCGCTGTTCGATCCGGCCAACGAGCGGATCAGGGCCTGACGGCGTGGAGATCCTGGCCTGCGTGAAGCGGGTGCCGCAGGTCGGCGGGAAGATCACGGTTACCGCTGGCGGACAGGATATTGACGCCAGGTCCGCTGGCTTCACCGTCAGCCCGCACGAGGAGTGCGCGGTCGAGGAGGCGGTCCGGCTGGCGGAGCGGTTCGGCGGCACCGTCACGGTGCTGGCGCTCGGGCCGCCGGAGGCCGAGAGCCAGCTGCGCGACATGCTCGCGCTCGGCGCTGCCCGCGCGGTGCTGCTGGAGACCGGGCCGCCCGGGACTGGGCCGCCCGGGACTGGGCCGCCGGAATCCGGCGGCCGGGAGTGGGGCCCGATCGCCACCGCGGCCGCGATCGCGCAGGCTGCCCGGGACGGGGGCTATGACCTGCTGTTGTTCGGCAACGAGGCGGCAGATACCGGGGACTACCAGGTAGGGATCCGGGTCGCGCGCGCCCTCGGGCTGCCGTGCGCGACCGGGATCAAGCAGCTGGAGATCTCTGCGGCCGGCGACAGGGCTATGGCGCACCGCGAGTACCGCGGCGTGCAGGAAGCCTACGACCTGCCGCTGCCGGCCGTGATCACGGTGAAGGAGGGCATCAACCTGCCCCGCTATCCATCCCTGCCGGGACGGCTGCGCGCCCGGCGGGCGCCGGTCGAGCGGCGCCGGCCGCAGTCGCAGCCCGACGGGCTGCGCAAGGTGTCGCTGCGGGTGCCGGCCGCCGAGCGCAAGCAGGCGCAGGTGCTCGGCACCGGTACCGACGCGGTCCCGGCGCTGGTCGCGCTGCTTGATGAGCTGGGGGTGCTGTCGTGACCGTGCTGTGCCTGATCGAGCTGGACCATGCGGCCGGGGGAGGGGCGGCCGGGGGAGGGGCGGCTGCCATCGACCAGTCGGTGCGCGCGCTGACGCTGGCCCGGCGGCTGGCCGCCTCAGCCGGCCAGGACGTGGCCGCCGTGGCATTCGCCCCGGTGGCCGGGCTGCCAGCCGCCGTGCTGGGCCAGTTCGGCGCGGCCACGGCCTACGCCGTGCAGTCCGCCCGGCTGCCCGGCTACGCGCCGGTTGCCTGGGCGAGTGCGCTGCGCCAGCTGGCCGGAGCCTGCTCGGCATCGGCCGTGGTCGCCGCGATGACCGACCGCGGCAGCGAGGTGCTGGCGCACCTGGGCGCCGACACCGGGCTGCCGGTGGCCGCCGGGTGCGTGTCCGCCGCCTGGTCGGACCCGGGCACGTTCGCGCTGACCCGGCACCGGTGGGGCGGCAGCCTGCTGGAAGACGCCGTGCTGGAGGCGCCGCTCGCGTTGCTGACCGTGGCCGCGGACGCGGTCCTCGCCGAGGCCGCCGAGCCCGCCGGGGCCGATGCCGGGCGGCCGGCCGGCCGCCGTGCGCGGCTTCGAGCCCGAGCTCACCGACGCCGACGTGGCGGTGCGGGCGGCCGAGTCGGCCGAGCGCGCCGCGGGAGGCTCGCTGGCCACGGCCCGGGTGGTGGTCGGCGGCGGCCGCGGGGTGGGCGGCCCGGACGGCTTTGAGCCGCTGGAGGAACTGGCCGGCCTGCTCGGCGGTACAGTCGGCGTGTCCCGGGTGGTGACCAGCGAGGGCTGGCGGCCGCACCGCCAGCAGGTCGGGCAGACCGGCACCAGGATCTCGCCCGATCTGTACCTGGCCTGCGGCATCAGCGGCGCGATCCAGCACATGGCCGGATGCCAGAGCGCCAGGCACATAGTCGCGGTGAACACCGACCCGGACGCGCCCATCATCGCCCGCGCGGACTACGCCGTGATCGGCGACCTGAACCAGGTGATCCCCGCGCTAGTCGCCGCACTGCGCGATCGGGCCGGGCCGGGCTGAGCCGGTCCAGGTCGGCCACAGCCCGGTCCATGATGCGGTGATCAGCCAGGTCGTCGAGCACCACCAGCCACGGGCGGCCGCGCTGGGCCGCCACCCTTCAGGCGAGTCACCTGTGCATTGACCTGTGAATATGCGGTGGAAAAGTGGCTTACGCGGGGGATAACGACAGCTGGCCTGTGGACGATAAAAGAATCTTGAAAAGGTGAACGGAAACCCCTTGTGCGGGCCCGGCGGAAGGCAGTAGAAATTCCTCACCGCGAAACACGGAACCACCTCGGGGGCGACCCCGAGACGCGAAGAGGACCGGGAAACCGGGACTAGGAGCGGGTTCCGGAGCCCGCGGGTGGCGATGCCCCGGTCGGCCGCCGAGCAATCGGCGAGTCGCGCGGCGGAGCCAGTCGAGGCCCCTCCATCTCATACATGGAGGGGCCTCGATCAATTCTGCCCTAGCCGCCGGGAATCGCCTAGGATGACACGCCCCGCCGCTCGGGGCGACAGCCCGACGCCGGGCGATAGCCCAGCGCCGCATCCGCCTCCGGCCCTGTCGATCCGGGCCTGGCGAGGCTGACGGCCAGCGCCCCCGAGGGCGGAATTCTGCCGCAAATGGCTCTGGTGCCCGAGCTTGCCCCAGCCTAAATTTGACGTGAACGCCCCGTCACGAGGCAGCGCATGCACTAAAGGGTGACGCTGGCCAGTCCGGTCTGCCGGGCAGTTTCTCGCCGCTGTATGACGATAGGAGAAGGAAAATGTCCGGCTTAGAACCAAGCGCCGGTTCGCACGGCAAGGCCTCTCCCGCCGGGCCGCTAACCAGTTGGCCAGTCCAGCCGAAGCCGCCGTTCACCGCGACCGTCAGCTGCGCGATGAGCGAGGATTACGTGGCCACCAGCGACGTGCTCATTGGCGGTGCGGCTGCTCCGCTCGCGGTCTTCCACGACTACGGCGGCGCCACCGAGACCCTGGCGATCTGCGCCGATAACTTCCTTTACCACGTGGCCCGTAACCTGGCGAATGAGTCGGGCTGGACGCTGGCGCCGGTGCACAATTCGAGCGCGGTGGACCAGGTGGCGGCCGGCACGAACGGCCTGGACAGCCTGGTGCACGCTTTCTTCACCGCCGGCGGTCAGCTGCGGCACGCCGCGCTGAACTCCGACGATTCGTGGACCGAGTCCGGCACGATGCCGCTGTGCACCGGGCTGGCGGTCACCAACGTGCCGGATTCGGGGGAACTGGTCGCCTACGGCGTGAGCTCTGAAGGCAAGCTGCAGGTGGCCCGCTGGCAAGATGACGGCAGCTGGGCCGCCACGACGTGGACGTTCCCCAGCCCGCTCGACCCGGACGCCACGCTGCTGCAGATGATCGACGATCACAACTGGGCGCTGGCCACGAAGACGGCCACCGGGCTCACCGTCTACACCGGCGCGGACGCGGCGGTCATGCCCAGTCCGATGCAGCTGCCCACGCATGCGCCGGTCGCGCAGGTGCTGGTCGGCTACGCCCACCAGAATTCCGTGCTGTTCTTGTTCACCGACGCCACCGGGGCCCTCTACAGCAACGTGCACGTGACCGACGTGGTCGCGCAGATACCGAACATCAAGGTGTCGAAGGCCCGGGCCGGGGTGGACCGGAACCGGCTGCTGCATTTTTACGGCACGGACGGGCATGGCACGCTGACGGTGCTGCACCAGACTGGCTGGGGCCAGACGGGCCCGGTGTGGGTGCCGGGCATCCCGCTGGACGCGGGCCTGGCGCTGCCGGCCGCCAGCAGCGACCCGCGCGACGTGTCCGCCCTCTTCGCGGTCGGGCAGGACGGCGCGCTGCGTTACCTGTCCCAGGATCCGGTGACCTCCAGCTGGACGGGCAGCCCGCGCGCAGCGGCCCAATACGGCCCAGCCGTACCATCTGACGACATACCGCGCCCAGGTCAGCGTGGTCGACGCGAACGGGAACCCGGCGGCGGGCCTGCCGCTGACCCTGTCGGCCGGCACGGCGGCCAGCGTGGTGATCTCCGGCGCCACCCACCTGGTCAGCACCACCGCGCACGCGGCGCTGTCCACGGACGCCCGGGGCACCGTGACGCTGGCGATGCCCGCGCTGAGCCTGCGCGCGCCGTCGCTGACCTTGTCCACAACCGGGCTGGCCCCGGTGACGGTCGCGCCGGACGCCGGGGTGCACGACTACCTGGCCGGCAGCGCGGGCCTGAACGGCAAGCCCGCGCTGACCTCCTCCAGCCTGTCCGCCACCCTGCAGACGGCGACCACCAGTGACGGCAGCCCGCTGGCCCCGGCGGCGGCCGGGCACTCCGATATCGCGGACGCGGCCGCCCAGGGCATCATGCACTCGTTCGGGGCGGTCCCGGGCAGCGCCCGCGCGGCCGAGCTCGCCGACGCCGGGATCGTCGGTTTCGCCCTGGATCTGACCGACATGTCGAAGCCGAGTTTCAAGCCGTTCACCAGCCAGGCGGACCTGGAGGCGTACCAGGGGGGGCTGCAGGCCGGTGACCTTGGCCTGTCCTGGGACGACTTCGTGAACTGGGCCGGCGATGTCTGGCACGGTCTCGAGCACGCCGCCATTTCCGCCTGGCACTGGGTGGTGGACCTCGCGCACAAGACGGTGACCTTGGTCACCCAGATCGGCGACGAGCTGGTCCAGCTGGCCAACATGGCGGTTGACGGCATCCGCGAGGTCATCGCCATCGTGCACAGCATCTGCAACCGGATCGAGGCGTTCATCGAGAAGGTCATCGACTGGCTGAAGGCGTTCTTCAGCTGGCGCGACATCTGGGACACCAAGCTGGCCCTGGAGGAGGCCCTGACCAAAGCGGTGCCATTTCTCGGCGATTTCGTGACCAAACGCGCGGAGCCGCTGGTGAGCGGTTTTTTCACCGGGCTCGAACAGCAGATCACCAATGCCTTCCGCGCCATTCCGGCAAACGCCACGTTCGCTGACCTGGCGGGCGGGAGCTCCCTGGCCCTGCACGCCGGGGCCAGCCGCGGGGCCGGTCCGGATGCCGCGCGGTCACCGGCCCCGGTCCTGCTCAGCGGCCCGCAGGGGTCGGTCAGTCCCGGCGACTTCACCGCCGACTCGCAGCACAACTGGCTGCTCGACAAGCTGACCACCTATTTCGGCGGCGGCCCCGCCCTCACCACCACCGTCGATCTCAGCGGCCCGCTCAACGAGCTCAGCAATGCCTTCAGCACCGCCGGCACCCAGTTCCTCACCGCGCTGGGCAACTTCGCCACCGCCGCCACCGGCGCGATCGCCGGCCCCCAGGACCTGCCCCACACCCGCCTCCACCCTCTGCTCGACCCGCTCGAGCAGATGATCCTGGCCGGGCTGAGCTTCGCCGACCACGTGATCGAGGCGCTGCTGAAGCTGGTCAAGGCCGCGCTGACCGGACTGCAGGCGTTCCTGGAAATCCCGCTCAGCGAGCTGCCGGTCATCGGGCCGCTGATCGGCGTCATCGAGAAGGTGCTCGGCATCGACCCGTCGCAAGTCACCATCACCGGTGTGTTCTGCCTGGTGGCAGCCATCCCGGTCACCCTCGCGTACAAGATTACCCATGGCGCGGACGCCAAGCTCTTCCCCGGCGGCAAATTGCCTGACGTGGCCGTCAGCGCGCCGGGCGGGCTGGGCGACCCGGTGGCGGATGCTTTCAAGTACTGCGCGGTCGGCGCCACTGCCCTGTGGGCCCTGTTCGACAGTTGCCTGGACCTGGTTCCCGACGCCGGCAACATGGTGTTCAGCATCATCGACATCATCTTCCCGACGCTGATCCAGGTGTTCACCTGGCCGTCCGGCGTTCCCTTCACCCCCATTCCCGACGAACAGCCGCTGGACAAGGCCAACCTGACCAACTGGAGCGCGGGCTGGGCGCCGATCCTGATCGACCTGGCCATGCTCGTCGCTCCCGAGCTGCCGTTCTCGCCGGGCATCAAGCCATCGATCGCGCGTTACGTGGACCCCTGGGGCAAGGTCCTGCTGACCGGGGTGGGGGCGTTCAACCTGGCGGCCGGGCTGGCCGCGGTCGGCATCGACAGCAGCGACGGTGGCGCGGTCGCCGCCAACATCCTCGGCCCGCTGCCCAACGCCAGCCAGGCGCTGCGGATAGACGGGGCGGTGGAAGCCAGCGAGGGACTCACGACCGTCCTGAAGGTATTCCTCGACTTCTTCACCGGAACCGGCACCGCGGTAGCGATGGCGGCCGGCTGAGCCACCAGACGCCCGGCGCCACGACGTCAGGCCAGCTGCCCCGAAAGCCCGGCCACCGGCCCGAAAGGTTTGCGTTATGCCCACCGATAATGACCCGATCACCGCTGCGGCCCGCGCCAGCACCGGCCCGCCCGCCCCGGGCCCCGGATCGTCGCCCGGACCGATGCCGCCCGCCGACCTGATCGCGTTCCTGCAGAGCACGCCGCGGTCCTGTACGCAGGGCTACGACGTGGTCAGCATCCTGGCCGCCGACCGGGTGAACGAGCTGTTCGCCCAGGAGTACGTCGACCGGGCCTCGGCGGGGGAGGCGTTCCCGCCCGTGAGCGGCCGGGTGGCGGTCAGCGGGAACCAGTACGCCTCGTTCTCCGGGCTCACGCTCGGGCAGCCGCTGATCTCGTTCTCGCCGGGCGCCGGGCCGCAAGACGCGGACTTGCGGATCGAGTTCCTGTCCGGCACCGTGACGACCGAGCAGGTGGTCAACGGTGTCACCACGGTCCTGTCCACCCAGCACGTGCAGCCGGGCAGCGGCTTCGCGCTGACCGGCGTGGTCCCGCTCGTCGACGTCAAGGGCGAGGCCGACCCGAACACCCATCAGGTGCGCCTCGACATCACCAACGCCTCCGACTTCGCCGCCCACATGAACATCCCCGGGGCCGCCGCCCGCACGGCACTGGGCCAGTACTTCCTCAGCCTGATGCAGCAGCAGGCCAGCTCGTGGGCCTACGTCCTCGGATCGCTGGATTACTCCGCCGGCCCGGCCATGAAACTGGTGCCCACCTCGTTCGAGATCGCCACCCAGGTCGACTCGGCTGACCCGGCTGACACCGGCCGGGTCATGCTGTTCATCACCACCGCCTACGGCAGCGCGCCCGCCGGCCACCCCGAGGAGATGCCGCTCCCGAACATGGTCCCGGCCGGGTCGAGCACCACCCTGATCGTGGCCAACCGGGTGCTGCTCGGCGGCCTGGTGCGAGATGCGATGCAGGCCCGGCTGGCGCAGTTCGGGGCAACCGCCTCGGCCAGGCCCGCGGACCCGACCACCCCGGGGTCGCTGTACACGGTAACGACCGAAGACGGCTCCATAAATCTCGGGCCGGTCAAATGCGGGCCCGGGACGTGGGGCGTGGACGTCTACTACTCGGGCTCGGCCTCAGGCACCGGAACCGGCCTGCCTGTCCGCCCGAGCGACGTGGTCGTTCCCCTGAGCGGCATAGCCGTTGCCGCCGGCGAGGGCGGACTGAACACCACGGCGCACCTGGCATGGTCTCAGCCATGGGCGGATGAGTTCCTGGTGGGAAAATACGCTAACGCCATCTCCGGCACGATGGCCATGACCGCGAGCATGACCGGTCAGCAGGCGCCCACCGTGGACGCCTCCGGCACCGTCGATTTCGGCAGTCCGCCGCCGGTGAGCGTCTCGTTCCAGGCGGACTCCAAGTTCTGGCAAGGTAATTCCGCCCAGGTGGCTGGCGCCGACATTCAAAGCAGCACTCAAGCGCTGCTGCAGCCCATCCTCTCGATCCAGCTGCCGGCGGTGCAGACCTTCGCCGTGAATAACCTGCTCTTCCCCGCTGACCACAACATCCATTTCTCCAGCGCTCACGTGCCGGGCGATCTGGTCACCTTCGGTGATCTGGCCGCGTCGGCCATTACCGTGACGCCGCTGTACGTCACTCTCGCCCCGGGACAGGCCTGCCAGTTCTCCGCCAGCAACCCCGGCGGCTCCGCCGTGCACTGGAGCCTGCGCCAGTACCCCGAGGGCAAAATCGACGCTAGCGGGAACTACCAGGCTCCCGATGACGTCCCGGTCACCACGCACGACGTGGTGAACGCCTGGACTACGGTGGGCGGCACCCGCCAGAGCGCCAGCGCCGTCGTGACGCTGGTGCCCGCCGGGCTCAGCGTGAGCCCCGACTACGCGGTCATGGTCGCGGGCGCCGCGCCGCAGCAGTTCATCGCGTCGGCGGCGGGCCAGACCCCGGCTGACATCTCGTGGTCGCTGGTCGGGCCGGCCGGCTCGGGCACCATCACCGGCGGGCTTTACACGCCGCCGGCCCAGCTGAGCGACATGCAGGCGGTCACGGTGCGGGCGACCCGCGGCTCGGACGCCGCGACCGCCGACGCCCTGCTCATCCTGACGCCCGGCCCGCCAGAAGGCGTGCAGGTCAAACCCCCGGCACTGACCAGCCCGCTGGCGGCGGGGCAGAGCCAGCAGTTCACCGCCACCGCCCCTAACGGTTCTCCCCTGACTAATGTCACCTGGCTGGTACTGCCCGAAATCGGCACGATCAAAGACGGGCTTTACACCGCGCCTGCGAACGTCACGACGACCAGCACCGTCACCGTCGTCGCGGGCCTGTCCCTTCCGTACGTCTACGGCCTCGCCCCGCTTCAGGTCGCGCCTAATCCGCCTGCCGAGCCGCGGCCAATGACCGGTCAGTAGCCGGCTGCGGTGTCGATGATGCCGGTCAGCGGCCCGCCTGCGGCGAACCGCGCCACGTTGTCCCGGATGCGGCGGGCCAGCAGCGCCTCGGCCATCTCCGGGGTGCTGGCCGAGTGCGGCGTGATGATGCAGTTCTCCAGCTGCCAGAGCGGATGGCCGTCCGGCAGCGGCTCGGGGTCGGTGACGTCCAGGCCGGCGCCGCCGACCGGCCCGGCCCGCAGTGCGGCCACCAGCGCGCCGGTGTCGACGTGCCGGCCGCGCGCGACGTTCACCAGCCAGGCCCCGGGCGCCATCGCGGCCAGCTCGGCCGGCCCGATGATGCGCTCGGTGTCCGGGGTCAGCGCGAGGGCGAGGAACACCACCCGCGCTCCGGTCAGCGCCTCGCGCAGCGCGGACCGGGGCAGGGTGCGCGCCGCGCCGGGCATCGGGTCGGCGCCGCGCCGCACCACGGTGGCCGCGACCCGCATAGGCGCGAGCAGCCCGAGCAAGGCCGCAGTGATCCCGCCGGCGCCGAGGATCGTCACCGGCTGGTCGTACAGGGTCTGCCCGGCCGGCTGTCCCCACGACCGCGCGGCGATGCGCTGCGGCAGCCGGCGCAGGCCGGCCAGCGCGAGCGCCAGCGCCAGCTCGGCGACCGGCTCGGAGTAGGTGCCCTTCGCCGAGGTCCAGGCCCGGCCGTCGCCGAGCAGCCCGGCCGCGGCGAACCGGTCGATTCCGGCGGACGGGAGCTGCACCCACCGGGCCGAGCCGGTCACGGCGAGCGCGTCGCGCAGCCCGCCGATGTCGAAGGGATCCAGCCAGACGAGCGCGTCCGCGCCCGCCCCGACGGGCACCGGCTCGCCGCCGCCGTCCCTGATGGCCTGGCACGCGGCGTCTTGCGGGGAAGGACCGACAGCGATCCGGGGCGAGGTCATGATCAGCACCTTAGCCAGCCCGGGAGGTGTGCTCGCCCGTGCCCGGCGGGAATCAAATGGCCGGCGGCCGAATGGCCCGGCGGGAAATCAGGCGCCCGGGCGGAATCAGGCGCCCGGGCGGTCAGGACAGGCCGGGCGCGCCCGGCAGCAGTGCCGCGAGCAGCTGCTCCAGCTCGCGTTCCAGCCCGCTGGTGCCGACGTCGAGCACGGTCAGCGGCAGCCCGAACCGCGCCGCGATCCGCGCCGCCGCCGCATCCAGGCCGGCGTCCCTGGCCTGCGCCAGCCACACCAGCCGCCGGTAGTGGCCGAAGTAGTCGGGCCACAGCCCGGGATGGCGGTCCAGCCCGAGCCCGGCCAGCACGGTGCGGTCGAAGCTGCGCACCAGGTAATCGGTCAGCACGTAGGTGCCGGGCTCGGTCTCGAACAGGGCCGCCAGCCGGCCCGCGCCGCCGAGCACGTCGTAGCAGTGCAGCCCGGGCAGGCGGCGCAGGCCAAGCCGCGCGCAGACCTCGTCGAGGGCTCCGTAGCTGCCGCAGTCCGCGTACGCCACCGCTACCGGCAGGCCGCGGGCCAGCAGCGCGCTCGCAAGCCGCCCGGCCGCGGGGGCGATCCGCTCGGGCCGGTTGTGCAGCGCCGCGGGCAGCAGGTGCAGCTCCACCGGCCAGCCGCGGCGGGCCGCGATCTCGCGGACATGGCCGCCGAGCGCCCCGCAGCCGATGACCGCGACCCGGGCCGGCTCGGCCGGGCCCGCATGTCCCGCGGCGGCCCCGTCCGCTTCAGCCCGGTGCCCGGCCGTGCTGTGCCCACCCGGACCGTCCATGTCCACGCGGTTCACGTCCGGGCCGCTCACCTCCGCGCCGTTCCGGTCCGGCTCCGGCTCAGGCCGGGAACTGCAGCTGGTCGACGAAGGCGTCGTTGAACTCGGCCCGGTCCGACAGCTCGACATACCGCACCTCCTCCAGCAGCGCCAGCGCCGCGGCTCGCTCCCGCACCGACAGCAGCGCCATCTTCGCCCCCTCGCCCGCCACGTTCCCCGCGCTGATCACCCGCACCGCCGGCAGCCTCGGCACCAGGCCGAGCCGGATCGCGCTGGCCGGGGACAGGTAGCTGCCGAACGACCCGGCCAGCAGCACCTGGGCCAGCTCCCCGGGAGTCACGCCGGCCTCGGCCAGCAGGATGTTCCAGCCGGTCGCGATCGCGGCCTTGGCGAACTGGAGTTCCCGCACGTCCCGTTGGGACAGGTACACCGAGTGCTCCGCGTCGCCGGGCTCGCCGAGCCAGTGCAGCACGAAGATCCGTTCGGCCCCGAGGCGGGTCAGCCGGCCCGCCAGCCCGGGGGCCAGCGCGACCGCCTCGTCCTCGGGCACGAACCGCCCGGATGAGTCCAGCAGGCCCACCCGGACCAGCTCGGCCACCGCGTCGACCAGGCCTGAGCCGCACAGCCCGGCGGCCGGAACGTCCCCGATGACCTGCAGCTCAAGTCCCGCGGCGGACAGCGAGACGACCTCGATCGCGCCGTCGGCGGCGCGCATGCCGCACCGGATCGCCGCGCCCTCGAACGCCGGGCCGGCCGGGGCCGCGGTGGCCAGCAGCCAGTCCCGGCTGCCCAGCACGATCTCGCAGTTGGTGCCGATGTCGATGAACAGCCGGGTCCGCGCGTCCCGGTTCATCCCGGTGGCCAGCAGCCCGGAGGTGATGTCGCCGCCCACGTAGGCACCGAACGCGGGGAACACGAACGCCCGGGCCCGCGGGTGCACATCCACCCCGACGTCGGCCGCCAGCACCTCGGGCAGCAGCCGCGCGGACATGATGAACGGTGCCACCCCGAGCGGCTCGGGATCCACGCCGAGGGCCAGGTGGGTCATGGTGGCGTTGCCGGCGACGGCGATCTCGCACACCTCCGGCGGGCTGACCCCGCCCGCGTCGCAGACCTCGGCGGCCAGCTCGGCCAGTGTCTTGTGCGCCAGCCCGGTCAGCCGCTCCAGCGCGCCGGCGTCCAGCATCACCGCGCTGATCCGGGTGATGACGTCCGCGCCGAATGGCTGCTGCGCGTTCAGCCGGGAGGACACCGCCAGCGGCGTGCCGGTGGACAGGTCGAGCAGCGTCGCGACCACGGTGGTGGTGCCGAGGTCAAACGCGATCCCGTAGCACCGGTCCGTGGTGTCCCCGGCCTGCACGTCGATCAGCACGTCGTCGGCGATCACTGCGGTGATCTTGTAGTCGGCGGCGCGCAGCACCCGGCCGACGGTGCGCAGCACGGCCAGGTCAGTGCGCAGCTCAAGATCGTCCAGGGCGGCCAGCACCCGCTCGGTGTCGGTCTGCTGGTCGCCGAGCGAGGGCTCGGCCAGCTCCAGGTAGCGCTTCTGCACGGCCGGCCGCAAGATCACCTGGCGGCCGACCCCCACCGTGGCGGCCTTCGGCCGGGTCGTCAGCGGAGGTACCTCGACCTGGAGGGCCTCGGTGGCGAGTGCCCGGCAGGCCAGCCGCCATCCCGCGCGCAGCTCGTCGGCGGAGAACGCGCGGGCGTCCAGCGCCGACGCGGGTACCCGGCCGCCGGTCACCTTGATCTTGCACTTCTTGCAGGTGCCGTGGCCTCCGCAGGTCGAGTCGATGGCGATGCCATTCCAGCTCGCCGCGTCGAAGACCGTGACGCCGGGCGGGACCCGGACCCGGGCCCCGCCCGGCCTGAAGACCAGGTCGACCCGGGCGGGCTGGACGGCATCCGGTCCCGGCGGAGCGCCGGTCATGGCGCGCCCGGTGCCGGCCCGGCCTGCGGCTGCCCGGCCTGGGCTCCCACGGCCTGCTCAGCCTGCCGTGCCTGCTCGGCCTGCTGGGCCCGGTGCGCGGCGATCCAGGCCGCGCCCCACGGATCACGGTCCAGCAGCAGGTCGGCCGCCTTGACCGCGCGGACCAGCTGCGGCGAGCGGGCGTCCATGATCGCGCTGGTCAGCCCGCTGGTAATGGCTATCGGCAGGAACGCGGCGCCGATCGAGGGGCGGTCCGGCATTCCGAACGAGACGTTGGACGCCCCCAGGGTCATGTTGACCCCGAACTCCGCCCGGATCAGCGCGATCGTCTCCAGCGTGCGCAGCACCAGCGTGGTATCCGCGCCGACCGGCATGGCCAGCGGATCGATCACGATGTCGGCGACGTCCATGCCGTACTTCCCGGTCGCCACCTCGATGATCTTGCCGGTGAGCTCCAGCCGCCTGGCCGGCTCCAGCGGGATCTCGTCCTCGTCATTGGGCAGTGCAATCACCGCGGCGCCGTGCGCCTTGACCAGCGGCAAGATCGCGTCCAGCCGGTCGTCCTCGGCGGTCACCGAGTTGACCAGGGCCTTGCCCTCGTAGGCGGCCAGCCCGGCCGCCAGCACCTCGATGATGGAGGAGTCCAGGCACAGCGGCAGGTCGGTCAGTCCCTGCACCAGCCTGACGGCGGCGATCATCAGCTCGGTCTCGTCAGCCAGCGGCGCGCCCATGTTGATGTCGAGCACCATCGCGCCGCCCGCGGCCTGCTGCGCGACGTCGATCTCGAGCCGGGACAGATCGCCGTGCCGCAGCTGCTCCTGGAAGAGCTTGCGCCCGGTCGGGTTGATCCGCTCGCCGATGATGCAGAACGGACGTTCCGGCCCGATGACGACCTCGCTGGTGCGCGAGCGCAGCACCGTCTCCATCAGCGTCGCCCCTCGGCTGTCTCGTCGGCTGGCTAGGCGGGCGCCGCGGCGCGCCGTCCGGCCAGCAGTTCCTTGGCCCGCGCGACGGCGGCCGACGCGTCGGCCGCGTATCCGTCAGCCCCGACCACATCGGCGTACTCCTGCGTCACCGGCGCGCCGCCGACCATGACGATGACCTGGTCGCGCAGCCCGGCCTTGGTCAGCGCGTTAATGTTCGCCTTGAACATCGGCATCGTCGTGGTCAGGAATGCGGAGAACCCGACGATGTCGGGCTGGTGCTCGGTGATCGCGGTCACGAACTTCTCCGGGGCGACCTGGACGCCGAGGTCGATGACCTCGAAGCCGGCTCCCTCGAACATGATGTTGACCAGGTTCTTGCCGATGTCGTGCACATCTCCCTTGACCGTGCCCATGACGATCTTGCCGATGGTCTGGGCCCCGGTCTCCGCCAGCAGCGGCCGCAGGATCTCCAGCGCCCCGGCCATGGCCTTGCCGGCGATCAGCATCTCAGGGACGAAGAAGTCACCGCGCTCGAACCTGGCCCCGACCTCCTCCAGCGACGGGATCAGCGCCTCGTACAGCAGGGTCTCCGGGCCCAGCCCCATCTCCAGGCCCGCCTTGGTCAGGGCCAGCACCTCCGGGGCGTTGCCCACCAGCGTCAGGTCGTAGAGCTGACGCAGCAGCTCCTCTTCGGTCATGCGGCACCCTCTTTCAAGTTTCCCGGCAGGCTCCCGGCCGCCCGGGCTCTCCTCGTCGGGCTCCCGGCTCCCGGTGCCGGTGCGGAGATCCGCGCGGCCGGGTCCGGGAGAGCCGGCGCCGCTGATGAGACGGGAGCCGACCCGCGGCCGAGGACTGCCGACAGCGCGGCGGCCTGGACCGTGCAGGCGGCGGCGACCGCCGCGATCCGGGCGCTTTCCAGCCGGGAGGCAGGCCCGCTCACCGACACCGCCGCGATGACGGCACCGCCGCCGCGGCGCACCGGTGCGGCCACGGCGACCAGGCCGGGTTCCAGCTCGGCGTCGGTGACCGCGTAGCCGCAGTCGCGCACGGCGGCCAGCTCGGCGGCGAGGACGGCCCGGCTGGTGATGGTGCGCGGGGTGCGCCGCTCCAGCCGGCCCGGGGGCAGCGCCGCCGCGCCGAAGGCCAGCAGCACCTTGCCGAGCGCCGCGCAGTGCGCCGGCACCGACAGGCCCAGCCAGTTCGTGCCGCCGATGAGGTAGGTGCTGTCCACCTGGGCGATCTGCTCGACCAGGCCGTGGTCGCGGGCGACGCCGAGGTTCACGGTCTCGCCGGTCTGCGCGCCGAGCTCGTCCAGGATCGGCTGGGCCGCGCTGACCAGGTCGGCCTCGGCCCCGCCGCGCCAGGCGTAGGAGATGAACACCTCGCCCGGCGCGAACCGGCCGGAGCGGTCGCGGCGGATCAGCCCGTTGCGCTCCAGCGCCATCAGCAGCCGGGAGGTTGTGGACTTGGCCAGGCCGGTGACCGCGGTCAGCTCGGTGAACGTGACCGGCTCGGGGCCGTGCACCACCGTGAGCAGCAGCTGCGCAGCCCGGTCTACCGCCTGCGTCCCGCTCGGGCTGCTCACCGCCGCCCCCCTCACCGCTATGTCGTGCCGCCCCGCCGCGGCGGCCCAGGGGGTACCGCCGCCGCGCTGCGGCCCGCTGCGCCGCACAAAGTGCCGGCCGGCACCTGAGCCCGCGTCACTAGTTCCATGTTACGGAACTTAGTTCTACGATGTGATCGTAGAATCCGTGCTTTACCGGGTCAAGGCCGCCTGTCTGCGCCCGACAGGCGGATCGCTATCAGCCGAGGTGGCCATGTTCCGCAACCGGATGCCCCGCTACGAGATCCTGTCGCCGGGCGCGGTCGAGGTTCTCGACCAAGGCTGGCGGCGGCTGGTGTCGGAAATCGGCGTGCAGTTCGCCAAGCCGGAGGCGGTCGAGCTGTTCCGCGCGGCCGGCCAGAAGGCGGACGGGGACGTGGTGAAGCTGGATCCGGAGTTCGTGCTCGAGCAGGTGGCCAGAGCACCGCGCGAGTTCGACGTCCAGGCCCGCAACCCCGCCCGCAGCGTGCACATCGGCGGCGACGAGATGGTGTTCAGCGCGGTCTACGGGTCCCCGTTCGTGCGCGAGGGCGACGTCCGCCGGGATGCGACGATGGATGATTTCCGGCGGCTGGCCATGCTGGCCCAGTCGTTCGGCGAGCTGGACTCGGCCGGGGGAGTGATCTGCGAGCCGAACGACGCCCCGCTGGATTCCCGGCACCTGGACATGATCTACGCTCTGCAGACCCTGACCGACAAGATCTACATGGGCAACGTCGTCTCCGGGCCGAACGCGGCCGACACGATCGCGATGACCGAGATCCTGTTCGGCGGCCGGGCGGCCATCGAGCAGACTCCGGCCACGATCTCGCTGATCAACTGCAACTCGCCGCTGCGCTGGGACGACCGGATGCTGGACGCCCAGTTCGAGTACTGCGCCGCGAACCAGCCGGTGGTGCTGACCCCATTCCTGCTGATGGGAGCGATGTCGCCGGTCACGATCCCGGCCGCGCTGGTGCAGCAGCTGGCCGAGGCCCTGGCCGGGATCGCGCTCGCGCAGCTGATCAGGCCCGGCTGCCCGGTGATCTTCGGCTCATTCCTGTCCAACATCGACATGCAGTCAGGCTCGCCCAGCTTCGGCACCCCCGAGTCCGCCCTCGGCCTGCTGTGCACCGGGCAGCTGGCCCGGCACTTCGGGCTGCCGTTCCGCACCGGGGGCGGGCTGAACTCCAGCCAGACCTGCGACGCGCAGGCCGCGTACGAGTCGCTGATGACGCTGCTCCCCACGTTCCTGGCCGGCACCAACTTCGTGATGCACGCGGCGGGCTGGCTGGAGGGCGGCCTGGTGTCCTGCTTCGAGAAGTTCATCGTGGACATCGAGCTGCTGCGGATGCTGCGGGTCGAGTTCACGCCGCTGGAGATCGACGAGGCGTCGCTGGCGTTCGGCGCGCACGAAGAGGTCGGCCACGGCGGTCATTTCCTCGGTGCCGCGCACACGATGGAGCGGTTCCGCGAGTGCTTCTACCGGCCGCTGCTGTCCTCGACGTCCAACTATGAGCGCTGGCTGAAGCAGGGGGGCAAGGACGCCGCCGCGCGGGCCGGCGAGATCTGCGCCAAGACGCTGGAGTCCTACCAGCCGCCGCCGCTGGACGAGGCGGTGCGCGCCGAGCTGGAGGAGTACGTGACCCGCCGCCGGGCCGAGCTGGGCGACTGAGCCCGGCCCGGCGGCCCCGGCCACGGCGGTCAGCTGGCCGCCAGCGGCTCCTGCAGCTCGGTCACCCAGGCGGCCCGGTCCGGGCCGCAGTCGAGGTACACCTCGCGGTTGTAGCCGGCCGAGGTGTAGCCGTTCGCCTCAATCCACTGGGCCAGGACCTGGATCGTGGCCAGGACGTCGTCCATCGAGCCGCGGTGCACGATCGTGGCGGCCCGCTCGATCGCGGGCAGGTCCACGATCGAGATGCCGGAGTCGCCCACCGGGCTCCCGGCAACCGGTGCCGAGGCATGCACGAGCACGCCGTTGCCTTCGGGTGTGTTTTCGTAGTAGGCGATAGCAGGCCCGGCCGGGGGGACTCCGGCCTGGCGCAGGCGGCCCATCAGCTCGTCATAGAGCGGGGTGATGACCGGAGTGATGGACTCTGGCTCGAAGCTCGCCGCGACGGCGGTGAGCTCGGCGACCCGGACGGCCGGGATCTTCTTGATCTGGATGTCGTCGGCAGGCATGATGCCCTCCCTTTCGATGATCTGGAGCCTCGCCTCGACCTGAGCCAGCCGCGCGGCGTCGGCGGCGAGCTGCGACTGTAGCTGTGCCTGGCGCAGCCGCAGCATGCCGCGCAGTTCCGCGGTGCTCACCTTCTCGTCGAGCATGGACTGCACCTGCTGCAGGCTGAAGCCAAGCTCCTTCAGCGCGACGATCCGGTTGAGCCGCGACAGCTGCCCGGCCTCGTACGACCGGTATCCGGTCGACGGGTCGGCACGTGCGGGCCGCAGCAGCCCGAGCGCGTCGTAGTGCCGCAGCATGCGCACCGACACGCGGCCGTGACTGGCGAAATCTCCGATACTGAACATGACGTCCTCCGGTTTAGGCCCTCACACCGTGTCAGAGTCAACGATGCCCGGCCGGACTCCCGCCGGTCCCGGCCCGGCCGGTGAAATGCAGCCGCGGCACCGGACATGTGCGGGTATCGGAGGGAGCAGCCTTGAGACAACCGCAGCGGCCGGCCCCGGTGAACGGCGCCGCCGGTTCGAAGAGATCTACGGCGCGAGCTGCGGTCCCATCCTCGGGTACCTGCTGCGCCGTGCCGCCAGCCCGGAGGACGCGGCCGACATGCTGGCCGAGACGTTCCTGGCCGCCTGGCGGCGGCTGGACGACATCCCGCCCGGCGACCAGGCCAGGCTGTGGCTCTACGGGGTGGCCCGGCACGTGCTGGCCAACTACCGCCGCGGCGAGCGCCGGCGATCGGCGCTGGCCGCCCGGCTGCGCGCCGACATCGTCGCGTCTTACCAGCCGCCGGAGCACACCGGGGAGCTGGCGCGGATCGCGGCGGCGTTCCGCGGCCTGCCGGAAGCGGACCGGGAGCTGCTGGCCCTGATCGGCTGGGAGGGCCTCGATCCCGGCCAGGCCGCCAGCGTCCTGGGCTGCTCGCGCAACGCGGCCCGCATCCGGCTGCACCGGGCCCGGCGGCGGCTGGCCGCCGCGCTCGGCCGCCAGCAGGCGGTAGCCCGGCCTGACCCGGCCCGTATCCCGAGCGGAGGACGCACATGAACCCGGTCAGCCGGATTTCCCCGGTGACAGATGACGAGGCGGCCCGGCTGACCAGCGCGGCCGCGCTGGCTGACATGGCCGGCCAGATCACCGCCGGGCCGCCATCGCCGCCGGGCGAGCGCGCCGCGGCGGCCGGTCCGCCGGTGCCGGGCCGGCCGGGCGCCGGGGCCGTGGCGGCGAGGCCGCCGGATCGCGGTGCCGCTGAGCGCCGCGGCGGCGGTCGCCGCGATCACGGCCGGCGCTGTCGCCGTGGCCACGCTCGGCCCGGGTGATCGCGGCGGAGCCGGCCGCACCGGGCCGGCGGCGGCCGGAGCGCGCCTGCTGTCGTTCACCCGGCACGGCCGGTTCATCGACGTGATCGTCCGCAACCCGGCCGCCGACCCGCAGCGCTACCGCGCCGAGTTTCGGGCGCACCACCTGGACATCACGCTGTCGCTGGTGCCGGTCTCTCCTTCTCTTGTCGGGACCGTGGTGTTCGTCGGCGCCAGCCAGCAGGGCGGCGCCATCACGCCCATCACCGCCCGCGGCCGCTGCACTGAGGCCTCAGGGACCGGCAGCTGCCCGGTGGGGCTCCGGGTGCCGGCCGGCTACCGGGGCAGCGCACAATTGGTGTTCGGCCGGGCCGCCCGGCCGGGCGAGCAGTACGAGTCGACCGCCCCCGCCACCGCCAGGGGCGAGGTCATGCACGGCATGCACTTCCGCGGCCGCACAGTCGCGGTGGTACTGGCGATGCTGCGCAGGCGGCACGTGACCGTGCCGGTTTTCCATTACCTGGCGGACCGGGCCGCCCGCCTGCTCCGGCCGGCCCAGGTGCCGCTGAGCTGGTATGTGTACGGCGCCGACCCGTGGGCGCCGCGGCAGGTCGCGCTCTGGGCGGGGCCAGCCAGGAAGCCGGCGGCATCGATCACGCCGATGCCCAGCGCGAGCCCGGCCAGGCCCGCGCCCCGCCCGAGCCCGGGCCGGACCAGGTCCGCGCCCAGCGCGAATCCGAGCCCGGCCAGGCCCCCGCCCACGCCGAGCCCCGGCAGATAGCCGAGCTGCCCGGTTCGGCCCGGCCGGCGGCCACGGGCTCGGGGACATGGGCCGCGGCTGACCCCAGCCCCGCCCGGCACCTCAGTCCGGGGGGCCGGAACCGGGGGCGCCCGGCTGACCGTCCGGACCGGCCACCAGCCGCCCGTCTTCCAGGGTCAGCACCTCGTCGGCGAGGTCCATCAGCATCGCCTCATGCGTGGCGACCAGCGCGGTGATGCCCTCGGCGGCGATGACCGTGCGCAGCAGCCGCATGATCTGAAGGCCTGACTCCGAGTCCAGCTGCCCGGTCGGCTCGTCGGCGATCAGCAGCCGCGGCCCGGCGGCCAGCGCCCGGGCGATCGCGACCCGCTGCTGCTGGCCGCCGGACAGCTCGGCCGGCCGCTGCCGGGCGTGCCCAGCCAGGCCCACGACATCCAGCAGCAGCCGCACCCGCTCCTCGCGGGCCCGCGCCGGGATGCCCAGGATGCGCAGCGGGACACCGACATTCTCGGCGGCGGTCAGCATCGGGATCAGCCCGAACGACTGGAACACGAACGCGACCGTGCTGCGGCGCAGCATTATCCGCTGCCGCTCCGACATGCCGGTCACGTCCTGGCCGGCCACCTGCACCCGTCCGCCGCTGGGCTGGTCCAGGCCGCCGATGATGTTCAGCAGGCTGGTCTTGCCGGACCCGGAGCGGCCGCGCAGCGCCGCCAGCTGGCCGCCGCGGACGGTGAACGAGACATCCCGGAGCGCGGCGACCGCAGTGTGGCCGCTGCCGAAGGTGCGGGACACGCCGTCGGCGGCGATCATGATCTCGCCGGTCACGGCCGCCTGCCCGGCTGGTCCGGCCATACCCCGATGTGATCGGGCGCGGCCTCCAGCCGGACCCGGTCGCGCATGCCGAGCGGCTCGATCATGTCCTGCGGCAGCTGCACCCGGCCGGCCCGGTCAAGCACCGCGTACTCGGTGGCGTGCCGGGTGCGGTTGCCGTGCTCGTCGGTTCCTTCCTGGCGCAGCGTCTCGCTGCTGGTCCGGCCGTCGCGGATCGCCACGGTGCGCCGCACCTGGGCCGACAGCTCCGGGTCGTGCGTCACGACCAGGACGGTGACCCCCAGCTCGGCGTTGACCGTCTGCAGCGCCCCGAACACGTGCCCGGCGGTGATGCTGTCCAGCTCGCCGGTCGGCTCGTCGGCCAGCAGCACGGCCGGGCCATTGGCCAGCGCGGTCGCGATCGCGGTGCGCTGCTGCTCGCCGCCCGACATGGTGTCGGGGATCCGGTCGGCGCAATGCGCGACGCCGAGCAGGCCGAGCAGCTCGGCGGCGCGGCGGCCGCGGTCGCGCCGCGCGGTGGTGCTGAACTGCATCGGCAGCATCACGTTCTGCCGGGCGGTCAGGTACGGCAGCAGGTTGCGCGAGGTCTGCTGCCAGATGAAGCCGACCGTGCGGCGCCGGTAGCCGAGCCGCTCCTTGGCGGTCATCGCGGCCAGGTCCTGGCCGGCCACCCGGACCAGCCGGCCGTCGGGGCGTCCAGTCCGGCCAGGATGTTGATCAGTGTCGACTTGCCGCTGCCGGACGCGCCGACCAGCGCGGTCAGCTCGCCCCTGGCGATCAGCAGGTCCAGTCCCTGCAGCGCCTGCACCTCGATGCCCTCGGCCGCGTAGATGCGGACCAGCCGGTCGCAGGCGATGAGCGCGTCGTCGCCGTAGGCCGTGCGGGCCCGCTCCGCCGCGGCGCCGAGCTGCGCGAGGCTGGCCGCCGGGGCGGTGCCGGCCGGTCCCGCGGGCCCTGCCGCCGTGCTGGCTGATGGTCCCATCCGAACTTCCTCCTCGCTCATCGGCGCATCGCTCATTCGTCGATCCGCAGCGCCCGGCCGGTGCCGCGGCGGGCCGCGGCCATGCCCTGGGCGGCCAGCACGGCCGCGGCCAGCAGCACCAGGCCGCCGGCCACCGTGGCCAGCACGCCCAGGTCCGCGTGCAGGGCCACGGCCGCCGCCGAGCCGGTGAAGGCCGACAGGCTGATGGCCGGCCCGAGCAGCGGCACCAGCGCCAGCGCGCAGGCCACGCCGCCGGCCACGGCGGCGATCACCGGCGGCACCACCTCAGCTGCGGCCAGCTCCCTGGCCTGGGCCGGGTGCAGGCCCATGGTCGCCAGCCGGGCCAGCATCAGCTCCCGGCCGCGGCCGCCCAGCACCAGCATGATGACCAGGACCAGCGCGCAGAACCCGGCTGCCGCGGCGGTCCCGGCCGCGAAGGCGGCGTCGGCCGCGCGCGGCAGCGGCGCGTTCTCCAGTCTGGCCAGCACCCGGGTCCGGAACGTGACCGGCACGCCGGGTGCGGTCCTGGCCGCCGCCGCGGCCAGCGCGGGCTCGCTTACCTGCGAGCCGCCCACGAGCATCATGGTGGGCGGCAGCTGCAGCTGGGCGCCGGCCGCCCACAGCGGCAGCACCACGAACGGCCCGGCCGCGCCGGCCGCGGCCGGCGTGCTGGCCAGCCGTCCCGCCACCTTGATCGTCACGGTGCCGGTGCCGAGCGAGACCAGGGCCGGGCTGGCGCCGAGGAAGGCCGCCGCCCGCGGCGAGGCCAGCACCGGTGCCGGCCCGCCGGGCCGGCGCGGCCGCGCCAGTGCCGCGGCCGGGAAGCGCCCGGCCGGGGTGGCGGCCAGAACCGCCGCGTACTGGCGTGGGTCCACGATCACCACGGTCAGCTCGGCGGCGCCGAACCGGGCGCCGGGCAGGTCGCCGGTCGCTTGCCGGATGCCGGCCACCGGCCCGGCCCCCGGGACCGCGGCGATGGCCCGCTGGGCCTTCGTGGTCAGCGCGATCGAGTCGGCCGGGCCGCCGACCACCGCGCTGGCCGGCACCTGCTGCCAGGAGACGGCGGTGTCGCCTGCCCGCGCTCCCGCGCGCACCATCCCGCTGAACGCCACCAGCGCCAGTGCGAGCACCAGCGCGAATACCGGCAGCGCGGCGACGCTGCCGGTGGCGGCGCCGCGGGCCAGCCCGATGAACGTGACCACGCCGCCGCGGCGGCGGGCCAGCCGCAGCAGCCCGCGCACCGCGACCGGGCCGAGCCGGGCGGCCAGCACCGCGGCCGGGACGGCGGCCAGTACCGGCCCCGCCGAGGTGTAGGCGTCGCCTCCGGCCGCGGCGGGGCCCTGCGCGCGCAGCACGATCAGGCCGCCGGCGGCCAGGCAGACCAGCGTGCCGTCGGCGACCCAGCGCCGGGCCGCGGCCAGCCGCCGGGCCGCCGCCGCGCCGCCGGGCCGGACCCGGCGCCGGGGCGCCCCGGCCACGGCGGCCAGCAGCGGCGGCCCGGCCAGTGCGGTGACGGTGACCAGGCCGGCCAGCCACCAGGCCAGCGGAATGCCGGAACCGGGCGTGGCCGCGACCGCCGCCGCGGCCGCGGCCACGGCCGCCGGGATCACCACCACCGCGCCGCCGCGCAGCGCCCGCCAGCTCACCTGCCTCCGGCCGGCCCCGCGAGCCCGCATCAGCGCGTACTCGGCGGCTCGCTGCTGGGTCAGCAGCCGGGCGCAGAGCAGCAGCACCGCCGCGCCCAGCGCCACCAGGCTGACCTCCAGCAGGGCCAGGATCCCGCTGACCGCCCGGTCCGCGCTGATGAACGCGGCCAGCTCGCTCGCCGCGCCCGTGGTGAGGCTCAGCCCGCCGCCGCTGCCCACTATGGCGGCGCCGCCCGCCTCGGCAGCGGCCAGCCCGGCCAGCGGCCCGGCCTGATCGGCGGTCATGCCGGCCAGGCTGAGCGGGAACACCCAGTCCAGGTTCACGTCGGCGTGGCCGTTGCTCGCCTGCAGCGGGGCCAGCTCGCCCGGCCCGATGAACACCGCCCCCTGCCAGTAGGCCTGGCTGAGCGGCGGGGGCTCGGTGAAGGTCTCCGGCGCGGCGGCGCCGGCGAACTCGGTCCAGAACGCCGACCGCGGCGCGGCCGGCGACAGCAGCCCGGTGACCGAGATGGCCAGCCCGGCCCCGAGGCTCAGCCGCGACCCGGGGTGCAGGCCGAATCTGGCCGCCGTGGCCCGGGTCACGGCCACCTGGAAGGTCAGGCTGGTGCCCGAGCGCCGGGCGGAGGCCGGCCACCGCCCGGCCGCGAGCCGGGCATAGTGCCGCAGCGCATCCCGCCACACCAGCTGCAGCTGGGGCGGGTGGGAGGCGATGCGGGCGCTCGGGGCCGCGTCCGGCACGGTCAGGTAGCCAGACGCGACGTTCGACCAGGCCTGCCCGGTGCGCACCGGCAGCCCGTGACCGGACAGGTAACCGCCGATCAGGAGGCGCACCGACATGACCTCCGCGGGCGTGACCGGGACGCCGGGCGGGTTGAACGTGTAGGAGTCGATGGCCGCGGTGACCGCCTGGCTGCCGGGCGGCGCGGCGGCGGTCAGCTGGTGCAGCGCGCGGGTGCGCAGCAGCAGGCTGGCCCGCGGCCCGGCCACGGCCAGGAACACGCAGCCGACCACGAGCAGCCCGAGCGCCGCCGAGGCGCCGGCCCCGGTACCGGTCAGCAGCCGCCAGCTCGCCCGCATCCGGCCGCGCGCCCGGCCGCGCGCCGAGTCCGCATCGGCGGTCATGCCAGCTCCACGGCGCGCAGCTCGGCGGCCGGATCCGGGCGGCGGGCGACCGTGACCGCGGCCGCCAGCACCGGCAGCGCCGCGACCGCGGCGGCCAGAGACACCGCCCAGCCCAGCGGCAGCACCACCGCCGGCGGCGGCACCGGCACGGTGGCCAGGGCGGTGAGCGTGACCGCCGGGACCAGCAGCCGCGCCGCCACCGCGCCGAGCAGCAGCCCCCCGGCCACGGCCGGGACGGCCAGCAGCAGCTGCTCCAGGCAGAGCTGAACCGTCTGGGCCGCGCGGGACACGCCGAGGGCGGCCAGCAGCGCGCTGCGGGCCCGCCGCTCCCGCAGGCTCGCGGCCACGCTGATGGCGAAGCCGAGCATGGCCAGCAGCGCGGCCGCGGCACCGACGGCCGCCGCGGCCCGCTGCGGCGCTGCGGCCACCGGCGCGCTGATCAGGGCGGCCGCCCGCCGGTCCCGGTCCGCGACGTCGGTCCCCGGCGGCAGCCCGGACGGGACGGTCCCGCCCGCGGTCCGCAGCCACCAGCTGGTCACCGGTACCGGCGGCACCGACATGGCCGCGAGCACCTGCTGCAGGGCCGCCTGATCCACCAGCAGCACGCCGCCCTGGCCGGCGGTGGGGAACGACCGGATCGCCGCGACGATGCGCACCGGCACCGGCGAGCCGCTGGCGGTGACGGGCACGGTCGTGCCGACGCTGGTGCTGCTCGCGGCCAGGAAGGCCCGGGTCGCGATGCCGGGCAGCACGGCGGGCACCGGCTGCGCGGTCAGCGTGACCGAGCCGCTGACCGGCTGCGGCGGCACGCCCTTGGCCGGGACCAGGTGCCCGAATCCCGGCCGGAACGTCAGTTCCTGGCGGCCGGCCGGCCCCGGCCGCCAGGAGACCGGCGCCGGCGGAGCCCCGACCGCGCCGGAGCCGCCGGCCAGGTCCTGGCTGCCGGCCCCGGCGAGCCAGCCGCCGAGGGCGCGCCCGGACGCGAACGTCCCGACCGCGCCGACGGTCAGCGTCACCCGGCGGCGCAGCGCCTGCCGGGCGGCCCGCGCCGCGGCCGCCCCGGCCGTGCCTTGTCCCGGCGGCGGCACGGCGAACCCGGGCAGCCGGAAGCTCCAGGCCAGGTCCAGCAGGCGCAGCGGATACGCGGCCCGGCGGCCCGGTGACAGCTGCGCGATCAGCTGATGGGCGCGGCCGTCGGCCGGCAGCACGCCCGCGGGCACCGAGAAGACCGCGCCGCTGGCGTCCTGCACCGACACGGCGGCGGCCAGCGGGCCCAGTCCCCACGACCGCGGCACCGGCGACAGCTGGGCGGTGATGGCCAGCCGGGCCGGGCGGCCGGGCACGGCCAGGCCGGGGGAGCGCCCGGCGGGCGTGATGGTGCGCCACAGCGCGGCGGCGGGAACCGGCGACTGGTCAGCGCGCAGCAGCACCGTCGCGGCCGCCCGGCGCGCGTCCAGGGCCAGGATCTCACCGCCGATCGCGCCGTTGAAGCTGCTGACCGCCATCGCCGCGGTCACGCCCCGCGCCCCGCTGATGGCCGCGCCCCGGCTCAGCGGCAGCGGCGCCGGCGGCCCGGCCTGGACGTCGGCGCCGATGGCGTAGGCGGCCTGGTCGCGCCCGGACTGGCGCCAGCTCTGCTGCTGGGCCAGCGCGAGCGTGCCGATGGCCACGGCCACGATGGCCAGCAGCGCCGGGCCGGTCTGCCGCACCGGCCGCCTGGCGACCTCCCAGCTGGCCAGGGCGCCGCCCAGCCGGCGGCCGCGGGCGGTGGCCCGCTCGGCCAGCCGGACCAGCACCGGGGCCAGCCGCAGCGGGATCAGCGCGCAGCCGGCCAGCAGCAGTGCGGGCGCGGCCACCAGCACCGGGTCGATCCCGGCCGGCTCGCCCCGGCCGACGGCTGAGTAGCGCCGCAGCTGCCAGGCCGCGACGAGCGCGAGCGCCAGCACGGCCGCGTCACCGCCGGCCCGGGCCGCGCCGGCCAGCGCGGCCTGCCGGCCCCGGCGGGCGCGGGCATCCCCGGGCGTGGCCGGCCGCAGCGCGGGCCAGGCCAGCACCACCGCCGCGACCAGCAGCACCACCGACACGGCGGCCCAGGCGCTGCCCGCGGTCAGGCCACCGGGCAGCCCGGACCCGGCCAGCGCGCCGGCCAGCCAGCGGCCGAGCACTACCCCGGCCACCGCCGCCACCGCGGCCAGCAGCAGCGCCTCGGCCAGGGCCAGCACCGCGAGCTGGGACCTGGCCGCGCCGCGGGCGGCCAGCAGCGCGGCCTCTTCCTCCCGCTGGCTGGCCAGCAGCCGGGCCGCCAGGGCGATCGCGGCCACGGTCACCAGCAGCAGTTCCAGGCCGCTGACCGCCAGCAGCGACCGGGCCACGGCGTAACTGCTGGCCAGGCCGGTCAGCAGCCGCGGTATGCCGGTGGCCGCCTGCAGCCCGCCGAGGGCCTGGCCGGTCCGCAGCCGCCCGGCCGCCGCGCTGATCCGCCCGGCCACGGTGGTCAGCTCGGCGGGCGGTATCCGGGTGCGGCCGGGCACCGCCAGCCAGGAGGCCTGCCCCACGGCCAGCTGCCGGGGGCCGAATGCGGACCGGCCCGCGATCAGCGGGCCGTAGGTGCGGAAACCGCCTCCCACCATCGAGCCGGAGGTGCTGATCAGGTCGAGGTGCCAGTACGGGCTGGCCGGGTCCCGCGGGCGGTACCAGCCGGTGACCCGCAGCCGGATCGGAGCGCCGGTGTCGCGGTCCCGCACCGCCAGCACGTGCCCGACGGCCGCATCCAGCTGGCCGGCCACGGCTGCGGGGACCGCGACCGGGACCGGCGCGCCCGGCCGGGCCGGGCCCGGCCAGGCGCCGCTGGTCAGCCGGGCCTGGCCGGTGATGCCGTCGAGCGCGGCCACCTGGGCGATCGGCGTGCCGCGGCCGGGGGCGGCGGGCACGCCCAGCGGGTCGGACCAGACGGCCGTGTTCAGCCGGGCGTGCAGGCCGCCGAATGCCCGCCGCAGCGCTGCCCTGACCACGCCGGTGTCGGCGGCGGCCTGGGCCGCGTCCACTGATCCGCTGACCTGAACCGACAGGTCCCTGGTCGCGGCCAGCTGCCGGTCGACCGCCTGCGGCAGGGCCGCGGCGCTGAAGTCGGCCAGCGCGGCGGTGAGCGCGGCGGCGATGACCGCGGCGAGCAGCACGCAGCCGAGCAGCATCCGGCTTGAGCCCATCCGGCGGAGCACGAACGAGGCGTTCGCACCTTGCCGCATGGGCTGGTCCTCCGCAGACGGCCCCGGCGCGCCCGGGCCGCCGGGGCGGGCAGCCATATCTGGCCTGACCGGGCTCCGGTGATCAGGCTAGGCCGGGATCAGGCCGGCGGTCAGCGCCCAGCCCGCGAACGTTATCCGACTGTATTGTCGCGGGCCCCGCGGGCCCGGGGCCAGTGCCGAGCTCCGCCCGGACCGCGGCCGCGGCGGCCACCATCACGTCCAGCTTGGCCCGGGCGGTGTCCGGGCGCAGCTGCCGCATCCCGCAGTCCGGGTTGATCACCAGGCTGCGGGCCGGGACGTACTGCAGCGCCCGGCGGATCCGGTCGGCCACCACCTCGGGGCTCTCCACCCGGTCCGATTTCACGTTGACCGTGCCCAGGCCGAGCTCCCGGTCCCACTGGTAGCGGTCCAGCAGCCGCAGGTCCTCGTCGCCCTGGCGGGCGAACTCCAGTGCCAGCCGGTCCACCCGGGTGTCCTTGACGTAGGGGAACAGGAAGTCGTAGTGGCTGGCCCACAGCGGCCGGGCGTACCGGTTGCCGTAGCAGACGTGCAGCGTCCAGCTGACGCCGGGCACGTCGGTGACGATGTTGATGGCCTCGATCGCGAGCGCGATGTCCTCCGGGTAGCCCGCCAGGAACGGCTCGTCGATCTGCAGCAGCCGCGCGCCGGCCGCAGCCAGCTGCCGCGCCTCGGCCCGCAGATGCCGGGCCAGCGCCCTGACCAGGTCCGCGGAGTCGCCGTGGCCGCTGCCGGTGATCCGCCGCGACAGCGAGAACGGCCCGGTCACCGACACCTTGAGCGGCATGTCAGTGAGCTGCCGGGCGAACGCGTAATCCGCCGCCAGCCCGAGGCTCTGGCCGGCCGCGGGCTCGGGCAGCGGCCGGTCCGCATGTGCCTCGTAGTAATCGAGGTAGTCGGCCTTGGGGCGGTCCGCGATGCGCACGCCGGGAATCCGAGCCAGCAGGTAGTCGGTATCGTTGTCGCGCCGCAGCTCGCCGTCGGAGATGATGTCGATCCCGGCCCGCTCCTGATCCAGGATCGCGGCCTTGATCGCCGTCTCGGTGGCCTGATCGAGATAGCGGGCGCTGATCCGGTGCCGGTGGTAGTCGTTGCGCAGCTGGCCCAGCCACTCGGCCACCGCGAACGACCCGATCACCGTCGTCGGCAGCAGCGGCAGCACGCCGGGCGGCCCGGCGGCGGCCGGGCGGCTCATTCCCGCACCGCGGCGGTCAGGGTACGGATGGCGGCCGACGGCCGCTGCGCGAACGGCGCGATCGTCACGTCGTACCCGCCCCGGCCCGCCACCTGCCGCAGCAGCGGGCCATTGACCCAGTTCACCACGGAGCCGTCGTACTTGCCCGGGCCGTAGAAGCCGTGCTGGTAATCCCGGACGTCGGTCACGAACAGGTCGTGGCACTGCAGCTGGCCGAACGGGTGCAGCAGCGGCAGGGCCTCGGCGAAGCTGGACAGTGCCCCGTTGCTGACGTGCATCCGGACGTCGCCGCCGGATTCCAGCAGCGGCCGCAGCGCCTCGCCGGTCAGGTCCGGGCCGATCTGGTACTCGTCCAGGGCCGCCATCGGCACGTACCGCTCGGCTAGCCGCACCGCGCTCCACACCTCGCGCCAGAACTCCACCGCCCGCTCTGGCCGCCCGAACTGCCCGGGCAGCATGTCGCACAGCAGCTCGGGGCCGAGCCGCAGCAGCTTGCCCACCAGCGCGGCGAGCTCGCGGCCTGGCGTGCCGAACCTGCGGCCGATGCGCCGGGCGTCGGCGGCCGGCAAGAACGCGCGGACCTCCACCTGGTAGGCGCGGCCGCCGATCCGGGCGATCTCGTCGGCCGGCAGGTTGTCGTAGACGTTGGAGATGTACACCAGGAAGGCCTTGCCGCGCAGGAAGCCGAGGCTGGAGGTGGGATGGGTGGCGTCGACGACCAGCGAGGTGACGTGCTCGGCGTGGCTGGCGACCGCCTGCCGGGCCCGGCTGAGCACGGGCGGGGAATAGTCGCCCATAAGGTAATGCAGCCGCCGGTAGTAGTCCCGCCGGTGCACCCGCGACAGCGCGGCCAGCTCATCCAGCCAGGTGCTGGCCTGGCTGCCGTTGCCCACCCCGAGCTCGATCACGTACAGCTCGGCGGGCAGCGCGCCGCGAGAGTCCAGGTCGTCCCAGGTCTTGAACAGCCCGAGGATCAGCTCCCGCACCGCCGCGATGTCGCGCGCCTGGCTCTGCCCGTCCGGCAGCGCCTGCTCGTACCCGCGTCCGGTGGCCTGCTCCCAGTGCGCGAGCGCCTGCCAGTACAGCGCGTTGAACCGCCAGATGCAGCTGCCGCTGCCCGGCCCCCACGGCTCCAGCGCCAGCCGGGCACCTGCTCGCGGCCCCGCCCGCCCGGCCGCCTGCTCGGCCAGCAGCGCGCTGACCAGCGCCCGGAGATCGGTATCCGGGCTGCGTCGCAGGTCTACCGCGATCTCGAGGGCGGCCGCCTCGTCGCCCGCCCCGGACTGCGCCAGCACCGGCCGCAGCTGGGCCACCTCGCGGAAGCTGGCCTTGTACTGGATCCAGTCGCACACCACGCTGACCCGCGACAGGTCGGCGGTGCCGTCGGCCAGCGCGGTGAGCACCGGGCCGAGCGCCCCGGCCAGGTCGATCCGGTCCGGCCCGCGCAGCCTGGCTACCGGCCGGACCTCAATCCGCATCGGTCCTGGCCGTCATGCCCGCCTGCGCCAGGATGCCGGGGATGGCGCTCTCCCTGGCCACCGCCATCACGTGCACGCCGGCCACCCCGGGAAGCTGGCGCAGTCCGCTGATGATCTCCGCGCACAGCTGCGTCCCGGCGACGGCGATGCCGTCCTCGCCGGCTGCCCGCAGCCGGTCGGCGACCTGCTCGGGAATATGCACGCCCGGCAGGCGCTGCAGGTGGTTCAGCGCACTCATCGACATGACCGGGCCGGCCCCGGCCAGGATGTGGCATCGCTCGAGCAGGCCCAGGTCGCGGACCTGGTCCAGCCACGCGCCGAACGCGGGCACGTCGAAGACGAACTGGGTCTGGACGAACTGGGCACCCGCCGCGACCTTGGCGGCCAGCCGTCCTGTGCTGGCCTCGGGCGGCCCGGCGGTGCTCTCCACCGCGCCGAGGAACCAGTTAGGGGGCGGATCCACTGCGCGCCTCGATATCAGCCTGCCCTCGTCCCGCATCGCGGTGGCCGCCCGCAGCAGCTCGGTGCTGGTCAGGTCGAAGACCGGCTTGGCGTCGGGGTGATCGCCCCGGCGCGGGTCGTCGCCGGTCATCAGCAGCACGTTGGGTATGCCCATCGCCGCCGCGGAGATCAGCTCTGACTGCAGCGCGATCCGGTTGCGGTCCCGGCACGTCAGCTGCATGATCGGCGCGACGCCCGCGGACATCGCCGCCAGGCTGCCCGCCCAGCTGGCCAGCCGGACCGAGGCGCCCTGGTTGTCGGTGATGTTCACCGCGTCGGCCCAGCCCGCCAGCAGCGCCGCCTTGCGCCGGACCGGCTCGATGCTGGCGCCGCGCGGCGGCCCGATCTCGGCGGTGACCGCGAACCCGCCGCCTTCGAGCACCCGGCGCAGCCTGCCTGGCTCGAAGGCCGGCGGTGCGCCCGGACTGGCCTGGTCCCCGTCCGGTGCGCCTGTCATGCCGCGGAGCCTACCCGGGGGCCTGGCTGGCGCATCCTGTCCCCCGGGGGGTGGCCGCGCCCGCCGGGCTCCCCAGCATGCCCGGCGGGCGCAGCCGGTCTTGGACATCATCCGGCACGCGGTGCTGCCCGCCCGGCCGCACCGCGGGCGTGGCATGCTCATTCCCGGGCCTGCGTCCTAGTTCGCCCTGGTGTTGGCCAAAGTTCGGTCTGGCCTCCGGGGAAACTCCGCGGCTGCTTCCCGGAGTTAACCGGGCAAGCTAGTATCAATAATTCCTACCCTGTTGTGGGATTTTAGGCTCGGGCTACCGGCCTCCGCAGCTGGTGCTCATCATCGGTGTCCGCTCATCGGTGTCCGCGAAGAGGGAGCGTGCCACGTGTCCGCCACTGACAACCTGATCGGGAACAACCGCCACTACGCCGAGTCGTTCTCCGGCCCGCTGCCGCTGCCGCCCTCATCCGGGGTCGCGGTCGTCGCGTGCATGGACGCGCGGATGAACGTCTACGGCATCCTCGGCCTGGCCGAAGGCCAGGCTCACGTCATCCGCAACGCCGGCGGCGTGATCACCGATGACGAGATCCGGTCCCTGGCCATCAGCCAGCGGCTGCTCGGCACCACCGAGATCATTCTCATCCACCACACCGACTGCGGCATGCTCACCTTCACCGACGACGGCTTCAAGGCCAGCATCGAGGCGGAGACCGGCATCAAGCCCGCCTGGTCCGCCGAGTCGTTCAGCGACCTGGACGCTGACGTGCGGCAGTCAGTCGCCCGGATCAAGGCCAGCCCGTTCATCCCGCACAAGGAGTCGGTGCGCGGCTTCGTGTTCGACGTCGCCACCGGCAAGCTCAGCGAGGTGAGCTAGCCAGCCGCTAGACGGCGGGGGGCTCGGGCTGGTCGCCCTGCCCGTCCTGCTCGGCCAGGAACTGCTCGAACTGGGCGCCGAGTTCCTCCGCGGTCGGCATCGCATCTGAGTCCTCGGCCAGCAGGCTCTCGCCCCGGGCGGCGAACGCGTCGTACTGTTCCTCCAGCGACCGGACCACCTCGGTGACCTCGTCCGAGCCCTCCACCTGCCGGGCAATCTCCAGGTCGGTCCGCCGGGCTGCCTCGCGCAGCGGGTCGGACGGCAGCGTCAGCCCGCCCGCGCGCCCGATGCACTCCAGCAGGGTCACCGCGGCGGCCGGATACGCGGCCTGAGCGAGGTAGTGCGGGACGTGCACCGCGAACCCGATGGCGTCCCTGGCCTCCGCGCCGAGCTGCAGCTCGAGCAGCGCCGCCGCGCTGCCGGGAACCTGCAGCCGGTCGACCAGCGGCCGGTACCCCTCGACCAGGGCGGTGCGCGTCGCGTGCGCGGTGACCCCGAGCGGCCTGGTGTGCGGCACTGCCATCGGAATGCCGTGGAAGCCCACCGCCAGCCGAACCCGCAGGGCAGCGGAGAGCTCTCGCACCGCGGCGGTGAACGCCTGCCACTCCCGGTCCGGTTCTGGCCCGCTGAGCAGCAGGAACGGGATGCCGCCGGCGTCGCGCAGCCGGGACACCACGAGCTCGGGGGCATCGTAATGTTCCCAGTGATCCTTGGCAAAGGTCATCACCGGCCGCCGCGACCGGTAATCGATCAGCGCGTCGACGTCGAACCTGGCAATTTCCTCGTGCTCATGCGCGCTGGTCAGGTGCGCCGCTGCCAGCCGCCCGGCCGCGCCGGCGTCGATGAAACCGTCCAGATAGTAGAGCATGACGATGTCGCTGTCCGGCGCCGGCGGGTCCGAGGTCAGCTCGTAGAGTTCCGAAGGATCGCGTGCCACCCTCACAGCCTCGCCGGTTGCCCGTTCCTCGCGCAAATCGGGGCGGCGGGCGGCCGGCCGGAGCCAGCCCGCTCAGCAGCCGGGAGCCCCGTCCCCGGCTGATCCCCTGAGCTCTTCCCAGCGGGCGATCGTGCGCGGCAGCTCGCCGCTGACGAAGTCGAAGTAGCGCGCCGATTCGGCCATCCGGATCCCCGCCGGGGTGCCGGCGCCGAGGATGTAGATGCCGTCCCGCATCGTCGCGGTCCACCGGCTCATCAGCCGGTCCCGCAGCTTCATCATCTCCTGCCAGACATCCCCGGGGACCCGGTAATGATGCCGCCGCGAGCCGGGTTCCCCTTCACGGCGGATCAGGCCCACCTGGATCAGGTACCGCACGCCGCCGGACACCGCCGCCGGGCTGGCCTGCAGCCGGGCGGCAATATCGGCTGCGGTGAGCGAGCCGGAATCGGAGACCAGGAGCGCCACGAACGCCCGGGCCGGCATCCGCGGGAGGCCGGCCTCGACGAGGATGGCGGAGAACCGCTCGGCGAACCGGCTCACCTGCTCCTCGTCCCGGTGCGGAACGCCCCCGTCGGGTGCTGCGGGCGCCTGGTCGGCCATGCGGGTCGTCCCGGGTCGGCTGGATCTTTGTGACAGCCGGCTGGCTGCGTCATCCGCCTGCTCGGCCTGCTGCGCGCCGACGGCGGCACCGCCCGGCTGCTGGGCGGCGATCCGTGGCAGCAGGCCACGGCGCTGCACCGGCGGCTGGGTTACGTGCCCGGTGACGTCACGCTCTGGCCGAACTTCACACGGCCAGCGCCGCGCCGCTGGCCTGGCTGACGGGCATCGCGGTCGCGCTCGCGATGGTGGCGCTGGCCGGGGCTGCGCCGCCGCGACATCGGCTGACGAGCCCCGGCCCGGCCTGGGCTCGTCAGGCCCCGGCCGCAGGATCCGGCCGCCGGATCCGGCGGGGCCGGGAATCTGCCCGGGTCCTGATTCCGTTGCACCTAGGCGTCCATGGAAGTTAGTTGCCATTCAGCAAATTTCGAGGGGCATACTGCGGTCATGAGCCCGAGCGAGGTGGGCCGCCAGCACCGGTACCTGGTGCTGGCCATCTGCTGCATGAGCCTGCTCATCGTGGGCCTGGACGTCACGATCGTGAACGTGGCCTTGCCGGCCATCCAGCGGGAACTGCACGCCAGTGTCTCCGGACTGCAGTGGACGATCGACGCGTACACCCTGGTGCTGGCCAGCCTGCTCATGCTGTCGGGGTCCACCGCCGACCGGCTCGGCCGCAAGCGCACGTTCATGACCGGCCTGGTGCTGTTCACCGTCGGCTCGCTGGCCTGCAGCCTGGCCCCGGGCCTGGGCTGGCTGGTGGTCTTCCGGATGCTGCAGGCGGTCGGTGGCTCGATGCTCAACCCGGTGGCCATGTCGATCATCACCAACACGTTCACCGAGCCGGCCGAGCGCGCCCGCGCCATCGGCATCTGGGGCGGCGTGGTGGGCATCAGCATGGCGCTCGGGCCCATCGTCGGCGGCGCCCTGGTCGACTCGGTCGGCTGGCGCGGCATCTTCTGGGTGAACATCCCGGTAGGCCTGGCCGCGCTGGCGCTCACCGCGCTGTTCGTGCCGGAGTCCAGGGCCGCCCGGGCGCGGCGGCCGGACCCGGTCGGGCAGCTGATCATCATCGTGCTGCTGGCCTCGCTGACCTACGCGATCATCGAGGGCCCGAGCGCGGGCTGGGGGTCGGCGCTGATCGTCGGGTTCTTCGCCGTCGCGGCCGCCGCCCTGGCCGCGCTGCTCGGCTACGAGCCGCGGCGCGAGGAGCCGCTGCTGGACCTGCGGTTCTTCCGCAGCGCGCCGTTCGCCGGCGCGACCGTGATCGCGGTCAGCGCGTTCGCCGCGCTCAGCGGGTTCCTGTTCCTCAGCACCCTGTACCTGCAAGACGTCCGCGGCTACTCGCCATTGCACGCCGGGGTCTACATGCTGCCGATGGCCGTGATGACCGTGGTGTTCGCGCCGCTGTCGGGCCGGATCGTGGGCGCGCGCGGGACCAGGCTGCCGCTGATCGTGGCGGGCCTGGCCATCACGGCCGCCGGGGTGATGCTGACCAGGCTGACCACCGGTACCTCGCTGGGCTGGCTGATCGCTGCATACATGATCTTCGGCCTCGGCTTCGGCATGGTGAACGCGCCGATCACCAACACCGCGGTATCGGGCATGCCGCGCTCTCAGGCCGGCGTCGCCGCGGGCATCGCGTCCACCAGCCGCCAGGTGGGCGGCTCGCTCGGGGTGGCGGTGGTCGGCTCGGCCGTGCTGTCCGCGCTGGCCGGCCCGTTCCGGGCCGGCTTCGCCGACGCCAGCCATGTCGGCTGGTGGATCGTGGCGGGCTGCGGCCTGTCCGTCCTGCTGGTGGGCCTGCTCACCAGCGGCCGGTGGGCGCGGGGCACGGCGCAGCGCACCGCGGACCGGCTCATGCCCGCGGCTGCCAGGGTGCCCGCCACGGCGCCCTGACCACCCGGCCGGCCCGGGTACCCGGCGGCTTCGCGAAACCGCGGTCGGCGCCGCGGCGCCCGGCCTGCGGCATGGCGGCAAAGAAGCGGCATACGCAGTGCCCTGCCGGAAGTCTGTGTGATGCTGGAAGACGGCGGCAACGGCGGCCCTCCCGGCGCTGGCCGGCCCCGCAGAGAGGCGGAGCGTTGCGTATCGGTGCGGGCAGGCTGCGGATGGGCGCCATCGTCGTGGTCGTGCTGGCGGCCGCCGCCGCCGTGACGTGGTTCGCCGTGGCCGCCCGCGGGCCGGCTGGCCGCCGCCACGGGGTGCTGATGTCGTCCGGCCGGGCCGGCGCATCAGCCCGGCCGCCGCGGGCCGCCGGCAGTGGCCACGGGCCGGCCCGGTCGCCGCGGCGATCGCGCGGATCCCCCGGCTGGCCCGCCAGCAGCTGGCCGGCCAGCGGGTGATCTACAGCTACGGGGGCCTGACCCCGCCGCCCCGGCTGCTGCAGCTCATCCGCCACGGCCAGGTCGCCGGCGTCATCTTCTTCACGCAGAACATCTCCTCGCCGGAGCAGCTCGCCGCAGTGACCAGGGAGCTGGAGCAGGCCGACGCCAGCCGGGACAACCCGATCCGGCTGCCGCTGCTGCTGATGACCGACCAGGAGGGCGGCCAGGTGCGGCGGCTGCCCGGCGCGCCGGCCCAGTCGGAAAAGCAGATCGGACTGGCCGCCCATCCGGCCGCGCAGGCCGCGCTGGCGGGTCACCGCGCCGCGGCGAACCTGCGCGGTGCGGGCCTGAACGTCGACCTGGCGCCGGTGCTAGACGTGTACCGCCAGCCGGGCAACTTCATCGACCAGTTCGGCCGGTCCTACAGCAGCAGCCCGCATACGGTGTCCTACCTCGGCGCCGATTTCATCACCGCGCTGCAGCACGGCGGAGTGGCCGCCACCGCCAAGCACTTCCCTGGCCTCGGCGCGGCTGCCACCAGCCAGGACACCGATGCCCGGCCGGTCACCCTCAGCCTGCCAGCCGGCGAGATCCGCAGCGTCGATGAGCGGCCGTACGGGGCGGCCATCGCGGCCGGCACCCGGCTGGTCATGGTGTCCTGGGCCCGCTACCCGGCGCTGGCGCCCCGGCCGGCCGGGCTGTCGCGCGCCATCGTTCAGGGTGAGCTGCGCGGCCGCCTCAGGTTCAGGGGCGTGACGATCACCGATGCCCTCGAGGCCGGCGCGCTGCGCGCCTACGGCACGACCGCCGACCGGGCGCTGCTGGCGGCACACGCGGGCATGCAGCTGTTGCTGTGCTCGGGCCAGGACATCACCGAGGGCATCCAGGCCCGTGACTCGCTGGCGCTCGGTTACGCCAGCGGCCGGCTCGGCAGGCAGGCGTTCCGCACGGACGTGGCCGCGATCCTCGCGCTGCGGGCGTCCCTCCCGCGCTGACCGGCCCGCCGGCTCGTCCGGATGCGCACAGGCCAGCGCGGCCCCGCGACGGTACCGGCCGGCCAGGCCCGGCACCGCCGGGCTAGGCGAGGGCGAGGAAAAGGCGCTCCAGCTCGTCCTGGCTCATCGGGGCCTGGCCGTCGGCGGCCAGGCACTGGCGCATCCCGCTGGCCACGATCTTGAATCCGGCCCGGTCCAGGGCCCGCGAGACCGCGGCGAGCTGGGTCACGACCTCCTTGCAGTCGCGGCCGGATTCGAGCATGGAGATCACGCCGGCCAGCTGGCCCTGAGCCCGCCGCAGCCGGTTGAGCACGGCCCCGATGGCTTCCTCGTCGACGGTCACCAGCCGCCCTCCGTTCCGGTCATTCGCGCCGATGGTACCCGGCAGGGTATAAGCGCCATCAGCACCGGGCAGGCTCTGGGACGGCAGCGGCGCTCTCAGCTGCCCGCCACCGGGCTGGCCCCGGCCTGCTGGGCGAGGCTGGCGCGGACCGCGTCCATGTCCAGCTCGCGCGCCTTGCCGATCAGCTCCTCCAGGGCCGGCTCGGGCAGCGCGCCCGGCTGGGCGTAGACGACGATGCCGTCGCGGATCACCATCAGGGTCGGGATGGACGAGATGCCGAACGCCCCGGCCAGGGCCGGCTGGGCCTCGGTGTCCACCTTGCCGAACACGGCGTCGGGGTGCTGGTCCGATGCCCGCTCGAAGACCGGCCCGAACATCCGGCAGGGCCCGCACCAGGCGGCCCAGAAGTCGACCAGCACCAGCTCGCCGCTGTGGATCGTATCCTCGAAGTTGTCGGCGGTCAGCTCCACCGTAGCCATCATTGTCTCCTTGCCTAGCGGACCTGCATAAATACCCGTATGGGTATCGGCAACACGTCCTCGCCCGGGCGCATTCCCCGGCGCCTGGCCGTGCTCAAGACCGAGCGCCGGCCCCTCCTGCTGCCTTCAGCGGGCGCCGCGGCGCGTGTATTCCGGCCCCCCTCTAGGCTGATCACCGTGCTAGGACTACCCGACGCCATCGCGGCCTGCCTGTTCGACCTGGACGGGGTGCTGACCCAGACGGCCACGCTGCACGCCGCGGCCTGGAAGCAGATGTTCGATGACTACCTGCGCCAGCGGGCCGGGCAGTCCGGCGGCGAGTTCGTGCCGTTCGACTCCGGCGCCGACTACGACACCTACGTGGACGGCAAGCCGCGCGCCGACGGGACCCGGTCGTTCCTTGGCTCGCGCGGCATCGAGCTGCCCGAGGGCGACCCGGACGACCCGCCGGACGCGGAAACCATCAGCGGTCTTGGCCACAGGAAGAACGAGCTGGTGCTGCGGGCCATCCGCGACGGCGGGGCGCAGGTCTACGACGGGTCGGTGAATTACCTGCGCGCCGCGCGCGCGGCCGGGCTGCGGTGCGCGGTCGTGTCGTCCAGCGCCAACTGCCGGGCCGTGCTGGACTCGGCGGGCATCACCGGCGAGTTCGACACGATCGTCGACGGCACGCTCGCGCGTCAGCGGCACCTGAACGGCAAGCCCGCCCCGGACACGTTCCTGGCCGCGGCGAGTGAGCTCGCGCTCCCGCCCGGGTCGGCCGCGGTCTTCGAGGACGCGCTGGCCGGGGTCGAGGCGGGCCGGGCCGGCGAGTTCGGCTACGTCGTCGGAGTGGACCGGGTCGGCCAGGCCGGCGCGCTGCGCGAGCACGGCGCCGACGTCGTCGTGCGGGATCTGGCCGAGCTGCTGGCCGAGCGGTGATCGGGCATGCCGCGTTTCGCTGCGAGCCGTGGTCGGTGCACGAGACCCGGCTGGACACAGAGGTCCTGCCGCAGACCGAATCGGTGTTCGCGCTGTCCAACGGGCATATCGGCTGGCGCGGGAACCTAGACGAGGGCGAGCCGCACGGGCTGCCGGGCAGCTACCTGAACGGCGTGTACGAGCGCCGTCCGCTGTCCTACGCCGAGCCCGGCTACGGCTGGCCGCTGGCCGGGCAGACGGTCATCAACATCACCAACGGCAAAGTCATCCGGCTGCTGGTCGACGACGAGCCGTTCGACGTCAGGTACGGGACGCTGACCGAGCACGAGCGGCTGCTCGACTTCCGGGCCGGCACCCTGACCCGCCGGGCCCGGTGGGTCTCGCCGGCCGGGCGGGCGGTGGCCGTCTCCTCGGTCCGGCTGGTGTCGCTCGCCCAGCGGGCGATAGCGGCGATCTGCTACCAGGTCGAGCCGCTCGACCAGCCGGTCCGCCTGGTGGTGCAGTCCGAGCTGGTGGCCAACGAGCAGCTGCCGGAGGCCGACGGCGACCCGCGGGCGGCGGCCGTGCTGGGCGCGCCGCTGCAGGGCGAACTGCATCAGTGTGACGGCACCAGCGCGATGCTGCTCCACGCCACGGCCCGGTCCGGGCTGCGGCTGGCCGCGGGCGATGACCCACCAGCTGACCGGGCCGGCCTGCACCAGCGCGCCGAGAGCTGGCCGGACCTGGCCCGGGTAACGGCGGCCGGGACGCTCGCGCCGGGCGAGCGGCTGCGGCTGGTGAAGTTCGTCGGCTACGGCTGGTCGTCGGTGCGGTCGTGGCCGGCCCTGCGGGACCAGGTGGACGGCGCGCTGGCCGTGGCCGCGCACACCGGCTGGGAATCCCTGCTGGCCGAGCAGCGCGCCCATCTGGACGAGTTCTGGGCCAGCGCCGACGTGGAGCTGGACGGGGACGAGGAGATCCAGCAGGCCGTCAGGTTCGGCCTGTTCCACGTCTACCAGGCGGCCGCCCGGGCCGAGCGCCAGGGGATCCCGGCCAAGGGGCTGACCGGCGCCGGCTACGACGGCCATTCCTTCTGGGACACCGAGATCTTCGTGCTGCCCGTGCTGACCTATGCCGCCCCGGCGGCGGCCGCCGACGCGCTGCGCTGGCGGCAGGGCACGCTGCCGCCGGCCATCGACCGGGCCAGGACGCTCGGCCTGGCCGGCGCCGCGTTCCCCTGGCGGACGATCAACGGCGAGGAATGCTCGGGCTACTGGCGGCCGGCACCGCCGCGTTCCACGTCAATGCCGATATCGCCGACGCCGCGATCCGCTACGCCGGGGTGACCGGCGACGCCGAGTTCGAGGCCCAGACCGGGCTCGAGCTGCTCGTGCACACCGCACGGCTGTGGCGCTCGCTCGGCCATTTCGACGCCGCGGGCCGGTTCCGCATCGACGGGGTGACCGGGCCGGACGAGTACAGCGCGGTCTGCGACAACAACGTGTACACGAACCTGATGGCGCAGCGGAACCTGTCCGCCGCTGTCGCCGCGGCCGGCCGGCACGCCGGCCAGGCCGCCGGGCTCGGTGTCAGCGCAGCCGAGCGGGACGGCTGGGGCGCAGCCGCGGACGCCATGGTCATCCCCTATGACGATGCGCTCGGCGTGCACCCGCAGGCTGAGGGGTTCACCGGCCATCAGCGCTGGGACTTCGCCGCGACCCCGGCCGCGCAGTACCCGCTGCTCAAGCACCGCCCCTACTTCGACCTGTACCGCAAGCAGGTGGTCAAGCAGGCCGACCTGGTGCTGGCCATGCAGCTGTGCCCCTCGGCGTTCACCGCGGAGCAGAAGGCCCGCAACTTCGCCTACTACGAGGCGATCACCGTCCGGGACTCGTCGCTGTCGGCTGCCACCCAGGCGGTGCTGGCCGCCGAGACCGGCCATCTGGACCTCAGCTATGACTACCTGGCCGAGGCCGCGCTGATGGACCTGGACGACCTGGAGCACAACACCAGGGACGGCCTGCACATCGCGTCCCTGGCCGGCTCCTGGTTCGCGCTGGTCGGCGGCCTCGGCGGCCTGCGCAGCGAGGACGGCGCAGTCAGTTTCGCGCCCCGGCTGCCCGCCGGGCTCACCCGGCTTGCCTTCACCATCGGCGTGCGCGGCCGCCGGATACGCACCGAGGTGACCGCTGGCTCGGCCTGCTACGAGCTGGCCGGCGACGGGCCGCCGGTCCAGGTCAGCCACCACGGGGAGGCGCTGCTGCTGGCTGCCGGGCAGCGGCGGGAGTGCCCGATCCCGGCCCTGCCGCCGCGGGAGCGCCCGTCCCAGCCGCCGGGCCGGGAGCCGCGCCGGCGCCGCCCGGCTGGCTGAGCTGACGGCTCAGGTCGCGGGGACCTCTCTGGGGCGGCTCGGGCTCGCCGGACACCCGGGCCGCGCCGGCGGCCGCCTGCCCCTTGGGAAGTCGCGGGGAGGGCATTATCGTCACAGGAAATCGGCAGATGGGAGCACCCGATATGGCCGGGTACGCAGAGGCATTCCGCCAGAGCCTGACTGATCCTGAGGGTTTCTGGGGCGCCGCGGCCGCGGCGATTGACTGGTACGAGCCGCCTGCGGCCGCGCTCGATGCCTCGGCCGCCCCGTTCTACCGGTGGTTCCCCGGCGGCGTGCTGAACACCTGCCACAACGCGGTGGACCGCCATGTCGTGGCCGGCCGCGGCGGCCAGGCCGCGATCATCTACGACAGCCCGGTCACCGGGACCGGCCGCACGATCAGCTACGCGGACCTGCAGGACGAGGTGGCCCGGCTGGCCGGCGCGCTGCGCGGCCTGGGCGTGGGCCAGGGCGACAGGGTGGTCATCTATATGCCGATGATCCCCGAGGCGGTGACCGGGATGCTGGCCTGCGCCCGGCTCGGCGCGGTGCACTCGGTGGTGTTCGGCGGCTTCGCAGCCCCCGAGCTGGCGGTGCGGATCGAGGATGCGCGGCCCAAGGCCGTGCTCACGGCATCCTGCGGCATCGAGCCCGCCCGCGTCATCGAGTACAAGCCGCTGCTGGACCGCGCGATCGAGCTGTCGGCCCACAAGCCGGACCATTGCCTGATCCTGCAGCGGCCGCAGGCCGCCGCCGAGCTGACCGCGGGCCGCGACCTGGACTGGGAGAAGACCGTGGCGGCCGCCGAGCCCGCCGGGTGCGTGCCCGTCGCGGCCACCGACCCGCTGTACGTGCTCTACACCTCGGGCACCACCGGGAAGCCGAAGGGGGTGGTGCGCGACAACGGCGGTCACGCGGTGGCCCTGCGCTGGTCGATGCCGAACATCTACGACATCCGCCCCGGTGAGGTGTTCTGGGCCGCCTCCGATATCGGCTGGGTGGTCGGCCACTCCTATATCGTCTACGCGCCGCTGCTGACCGGTGCCACCACGGTGCTGTACGAGGGCAAGCCGGTCGGGACCCCGGACCCGGGGGCCTTCTGGCGGGTCATCTCCGAGCACGGGGTCAAGGCCCTGTTCACCGCGCCGACGGCGTTCCGGGCCATCAAGAAGGAGGACCCGGCCGCCGAGCACGCCGGCCGTTATGACCTGTCCGGCCTGCGCTACCTGTTCCTGGCCGGCGAGCGGCTCGACCCGGAGACCTACCGGTGGGCGGGGGAGAAGTTCGGCCTCCCGGTCATCGACCACTGGTGGCAGACCGAGACTGGCTGGGCCATCGCCGCTGATCCGATGGGGCTGGAGGCCCTGCCGACCAGGGCAGGCTCGCCGACCATGCCGGTCCCCGGCTTCGATGTCCGCATCGTCGACAAGGCCGGCGCCGAGCTGCCGCCCGGCACGACTGGCGAGATTGTCGTCAAGCTGCCGCTGCCCCCCGGCTGCCTGGCGACCTTGTGGGGGGACGACCAGCGCTTCGTGGACTCCTACCTGAGCACTTACCCCGGCTACTACCGGACCAGCGACGGCGGCTTCCGTGACGCCGATGGCTACCTGTACGTCATGGGCCGCACTGATGACGTGATCAACGTGGCCGGCCACCGGCTGTCCACCGGCGAGATGGAGGAGGTGCTGGCCAGTCATCCCGATGTGGCCGAGTGCGCCGTCATCGGCGTGCGCGACACGCTCAAGGGCCAGGTGCCACGCGGTTTCGTGGTGCTGAAGGCCGGTGTCACCACCGACCAGGAAACGCTGCGCGCCCAGCTGATCGAGCTTGTCCGCGACCGGATCGGGCCGGTGGCCTCGTTCCGTGACGTGGACGTGGTAGCGGCGCTGCCGAAGACCAGGTCCGGCAAGATCCTGCGCAAGGCCATGCGCGGAATCGCGGACGGGAAGGACGAGCCGGTGCCCTCGACGATCGAGGACCCCGCGGCGCTGGAGGCGCTGCGCCCGGTGCTGCGCGGGCACAGCTGAGCCAGGCGGCCGCCTCCCCTCAGCTGCCGGTCAGGCGCCGGCTACCGCGCGGCCGGTATAACGGCGACCGGAGATTTCGCGTGGTGCACGACGTGCGTGCTCACCGATCCGAGCAGCAGGTTGGCAAAACCGCCGGACCCGCGGGAGCCCACCACGACGAGATCCGCGTCCTGCGAGGCGCTGATGAGCGCCGGTGCCACCTGCCCGCTGATCGCGCTGATGCTTACCTCGGGGGGCTGCAGGCTGCCGAGCTGGCTGACGGCCTTGTGCACCGCCTCCTCGCCGGCCTGACGGATCTTCTCCTCCCGTTCGGCGTCCGACGTGACGATCACCGGGTTGCCAGTCCACGGCTCGGTGGCCACCGGGTTCACGGTGAGCACGGTCAGGTGGGCATGCTGAAGTGCTGCTTGCCGCACCGCCCATTCGAGCGCGTTCTGGGAGTATCCCGAGCCATCGATACCCACAACGATTCCGGGCATGGCTTGCTCCTTCTGCCGGGAGCTGCCCGACGGGCAGTCGCTAATCCCAGTAGTGATGATCTCTCGATGGCTGCGCCGCCGGAAGGGGCATGGGGTAACTGATCAATGGTTGTTCGGCCCGGCCCGGCCCGGCTGGCGCGGCAGGCGTTAAAGATGCGGGGTCAGGCCGTGCTCGGGGAATACCGCGAGCCGGGTCGCCATGATCGCCTGGTCCACCGGCTCGGCCGGGTCGTAGCCGGCCTCGAAGCCGGCGTACCGGGCGTCGGCCCCCTCGGTCATCAGCTCCGGCGGCTCCCGGCCGGTCCGGCTGGCCGCGAACTCGCGCCAGCCGCCGGGAATGCGGGTGCCCGGGTCGATGGGCCGCCCGGACGCCTCCGCCAGCAGGTGGGTCCAGGTTCTGGGCACGACCTGCAGCCGCTCGTAGCCGCCGCCCCCGGTCAGCAGCCAGCGCCCTCCGGCCAGCTCGTGGGCCAGGCCGTGGATCGCCGCGTGCGCCGCGCGCTGCGCGTCGATGGACAGTTCCAGGTTGGCCAGCGGGTCGAGCCAGTGGGTGTCGCAGCCGTGCTGGCTGACGATGACCTGCGGGCCGAAGGAGCGCAGCAGCGGGGGGACTATGGCGTGGAACGCGCGCAGCCAGCCCGCGTCCCCGGTGCCGGCCGGCAGCGCCACGTTGACGGCCGAGCCCGGCGCGCCGCTGCCGCCGGACTCTGACGGCCGGCCGGTGCCGGGGAACAGCGTCGCCGGACTCTCGTGCAGGCTGATCGTGAGCACCCGCGGGTCGGAGTAGAAGGCGGCCTGGACGCCGTCCCCGTGATGCACGTCGATGTCGACGTAGGCGATCCGCTCGGCCCCGGCGGACAGCAGCCAGGCAATCGCCATCGCCGGGTCGTTATAGATGCAAAAGCCGCTGGCGTGGCCGCGCATCGCATGATGCAGGCCGCCCGCGATGTTCACGCCGTGCTCGGCCTGGCCGGTCCACATGGCCCGGGCGGCGGCCAGGGTGGCCCCCGCGACCAGGGCAGACGCCTCGTGCATGCGGGGGAAGACCGGGTCATCCTCGGTGCCCAGGCCGAACCTGAGCGCCGATGCGCCCGGCCGCTCCGCTCCGGCCGTCCGTACCGCTGCGATGTAGCCGGGGTCGTGGACCAGCTCAAGCTCGGCGTCGGTCGCGGGCGGTGGCCGCGCCACGGTTACCCCGTCGCTGGTGAGCACGCCAAGCGCGCGAGCCAGCGCGATGGTCAGCTCGACCCGGACTGGCGTCAGCGGATGATTGCGGCCGAAGTCGTAGGCGGTGAGCCGGTCATCCCACGCCACGTGCAGCGTGCAGGGCATGCTGCCATCCTCACAGCCTCGCCGGGCACCCGGCAAGGTGCAGCCGGCCGGCGTGACCAGCCTGCCCCCTTGCCCGGGACCGGCGCGCGGGCAGATGCTCAAGAAGCGGCGCAGGCCCGGGACACACTTGCCCGGCGTTCCCGCGCCGGGCAGCCGGCGGCCACGGCCGCTGACGGTACTTGCGGACCGGGAGGTAACCAGATGACCGAGCGTGAGACGGCCCGGCAGGCCGGAGAGGCGGCGATGACGGCCATCGCTCCGGAGGCTGACGAGTTCGCCTCGCTGGATATGGCAGGCCTCGGCCAGTCCGCGCTCGCGGTGCTGGCGCGCGCCGCGGCTCACCCCGGCGGCCTGGCCGCGGCCACCGTGCGCTTCTGGTCCGGCCTGGCCAGGATCGGCCCGGTCGCGGCGGCCCGCTGGCTGGGCAGCGACCCCGAGCCGCCGGTACCCGGGCCGCGGGATAAGCGGTTCGCGGACCCGGCCTGGCAGGACAATCCGGCGTACTTCGCCCTGCGGCAGGCGTACCTGGCTGTCGTCCCGGCTGACCAATGACCTGATGGCGGCCGGAGCTGGCGAGCAGGCCGACGATGCGAAGGCCGGCCTGTTCGCGGCGTACGTGCTGGACGCCCTGGCGCCCACCAATTTCCTGCTGCTGAACCCGGCCGCGCTCAAGCGCGCGTTCGATACGGCAGGCGGCAGCCTGGTCGCGGGAGCGAATAATTTCGCGGCCGACCTGATGACCAACAACGGGCGGCCGCGGCAGGTGGATGCCAGCGGATTCCGTATCGGCGAGAACCTGGCCGCCACCCCCGGCAAGATCGTCTGCAAGAACGACCTGATGGAGCTCATCCAGTACGCGCCGCAGACGCCGCAGGTGCACGCGGTGCCGGTGCTCGCCAGCCCGCCGTGGATCAACAAGTACTACATCATGGACCTGGCCCCGAAGCGCAGCTTCCTGGAATGGGCGATCCAGCACGGGCGCACGGTTTTCGCCATCTCCTACCGCAACCCCGACGCCTCGATGGGCGGTGTGACGCTGGACGACTACCTGATCCACGGCCCGCAGGCCGCGCTGGACGTCATCGAGGACATCACCGGCGCCGCCAAGATCGACGTCATCGGGCTATGCCTCGGCGGCGCGCTGACCGGGATGCTGGCCAGCTACCTGATCGAGACCGGCGACGCCCGGCTCGGCTCGGTCACCCTGCTCAACACCATGCTGGACTACGCCGAGCCGGGCGTGCTCGGCGCGTTCACCGACGAGCGCACGGTGGCCAGGCTGGAGAAGCAGATGGCGGAGAAGGGCTACATGGAGGGCAGCAGCATGGCCGGCACGTTCGACCTGCTGCGGGCGCGCGACCTGATCTTCAGCTACGTGGTGTCGAACTGGCTGATGGGGCAGCAGCCGCCGGCCTTCGACATCCTCGCCTGGAACGGCGACAGCACCCGGATGCCAGCCGCCATGCACTCGTTCTACCTGCGCAACCTGTACATGCGCAACGCGCTGGCCCAGGGCACGCTGGAACTGGCGGGCCACCGGCTGTCGCTGCGCGAGGTGAAGAACGATGCGTACGTGGTCGGCGCGGTCAACGATCATATCGTGCCGTGGAAGGCCTCCTACAAGGCCACCGCCCTGTTCGGGGGCAGCGTCCGGTACGTGCTGTCCAGCGGCGGCCACATCGCCGGCATCGTCAACCCGCCCGGCCCGAAGGCCTGGTTCATGGCGGCGCAGAGCAACCCGCCGGGCGCGGACGACTGGGAGGCGGCCGCGACGAAGCACGCAGGCTCGTGGTGGGAGGACTGGGCGGTATGGGCGCAGCAGCGGGCCGGCGAGCTGATCGACCCGCCCGCGCTGGGCAGCAGCCGCCATCCCGTCATCGGGGACGCGCCGGGCGACTACGTGCGGGGCTGACCCGGCGCGGGATACGTGCCGCCTGCGCCGGGGCCCTGCCGCTCTCCGCTTGACAAATCTACCGCTGTTGCTCATTATAGTTAGCAAATAGAACTTGAAGGAGGAAGCTATGACCGAGACCCGCAAGGTCGGCCAGGAAGTGCAGGACGAGATCCTGAACACCGTCCGCAAGAGCCAGTCCGCCGTGATCGAGGCGCTGCAGACCTGGGCCAGCGCGATCGCGTCCATGACGCCCGAGCTGCCGGACGTCAACGTGCCGTTCAGCGACAAGCTGCCCCGGCCGCAGGACCTGGTCGCGGGGGCCTATGACTTCGCCGAGCAGCTGCTGGCCAGCCAGCGGAAGTTCGCCGAGGACGTGCTGCAGGCGACCGCGCCCATGCTCGGCGGCCCCGCCAGGAAGACGAACGGCGCGAAGTAAGCTGCCCTCTTCGACGGCACACCGACCGCGCGGCGGCCTCCGGGCCGTGCGCGGTCGTCTTTACCGGGCCATCGCGTCGATCCCGGCCACCTCGCCGGCGGTCAGCGTGAACCCGAACAGGTCCAGGTTCGCGCTGATCCGGGCCGGGTTCGAGGACTTGGAGATGACCGGGATCTTGTGCTCGATATGCCAGCGCAGCACGACCTGGGCCGGCGTGACCTCGTGGGCCGCGGCGATCTCGGTCAGCACCGGGTCGCCGAGGCTGGTGTCCTTCAGCGGGCTGTAGCCCTCCAGCACCACGCCGCGCTTGCGGTGGCCGTCCAGCACCGCGGGGTCGTGCCGGGCCGGGTTCCAGTGCACCTGGTTCACCGCGGGCAGCTCGCCGCCGTCCGCCAGCTCGTCGAGCTGCGCGAGGCTGTAGTTGCTGACCCCGATGGCCCGGACCAGCCCGTCGGCCTTGACCCGGCCCAGCTCGGTCCACACCTGCTGGCGCAGCCCGGGTCGCGGCGGCGGCCAGTGCACCAGCCACAGGTCCAGGTAGTTGGTGCGCAGGGCTCGCAGTGACTTGCGCAGCACCGTGCGCTCACGGCCGGCGTCGGAGGCCCGCAGCTTAGTGGTGAGGAAGACCTCGCCGCGGTCCAGGCCGCTGTCAGCCAGGGCCCGTCCCACCTCGTCCTCGTTGCCGTACATGGTGGCGGTATCGAGGTGCCGGTAGCCGGCGGCCAGCGCGGCGAGCACTCCGGCATGGGCCTGCCGGCCGCGCATCGGCCAGGTCCCGAAGCCGACCATGGGCATCTGGGCGCCGCCGCGCAGCGAGACCGCGGGCACATCGCGCGTGTCGCTCATCGGCTTATTGTGCGCCTCATCGGCCCCCGCTGCCAGCCCGGGCCCAGTCCGCCACCAGCGTCCCGGACCGGCTGGCCTCCTCGGCCAGCAGCCCGGCCAGCAGCCGGGTGACCGGGCCGGGCGCGCCGCTTCCCACCATGCGGCCGTCCAGCGCGATGACGGCCGCTATCCCGCCCATCGTGCCGGTGACGAACAGCTCGCCGGCGGCGTGCAGCTGCGACAAACTGTAGTCACCGACGGAGCAGCCGATGCCCGCCGCCGCGGCCAGCTCGAGCACGGCGCCCCGGGTGATGCCCTCCGGGCAGGCCGCCGCCGTCGGCGTGCCCAGCACTCCGCCGCTGACCAGGAATACGTTGGCCGCGTTGGTCTCCGCCACGAACCCGCGATGGTCGAGCATCAGCGCGTCGTCGGCGCCGGCCGCGTTCGCCTCGATCTTGGCCAGGATCGACGGCAGCAAGTTGTTGTGGTGGATCTTCGGGTCCAGGCTGTCCGGCGGCGGCCGCCGCACGCTGGCGGTGATCAGCGTGATGCCGCCCGCGTCGTAGACCGGCGGCTTGTGCTCGGCCAGCACGATCAGGGTGGGCCCGTCCTGGTTGAGGCGCGGGTCCATGCCGCTGGTGATCTTCACGCCACGGGTCAGGGTGAGCCGGATGTGCACGCCGTCGGTCATGTCGTTGGCCGCCAGCGTACGCCGGATCTGCGCGGTGATCTCCTCGTCGGAGGGCACCGGCGCGAACGCCAGGGCGCGGGCCGAGCGCCGCAGCCGGGCCAGGTGCTCACCCAGCCGGAAGATCCGTCCCTGGTACAGCCGCAGGCCCTCCCAGACCGCGTCCCCGCCCTGCACCGCCGAGTCGAACGGGCTGACCGCGGCCTCGTCCCGGTGCGTCAGCTTCCCGCCGACGTTCACGATCAGGTCCCGGTTCCGCTCGTCAAAGGCCTGCAGCACCGCGCTCTCCTCCCGGGTCGTGTCCATCTCCTGCCGCACGGAATGCCCGCCGCACGGAATGCCTGCCGCGGCCGCCGCGGCGCAGCCTCCGCGATCTCCGATCGCGGGCTACCCGGCCTGCGGGACCAGCAGCAGCTTGCCCGTGGTGCCGCGGCCGGCCAGGTCCCGGTGCGCCGATGGCGCCTGCTCCAGCGGGTACCGCCCGCCGATCCGGACGCTGAGCCGGCCGGAGCCGATCCAGCCGAAGATCTCGCCGGCCCGGTGCAGCAGCTCGCCGCGTCCCGCCAGGTAGTGCGCCAGCGTGGGCCGGGTCAGGAAGAGCGAGCCGCCGGTATTGAGCCGCTGCGGGTCCACCGGCGGGACCGGGCCGCTGGCCGCGCCGTAGAGCACCATGTACCCGCGCGGCGCCAGTGCGGCCAGGCTGGCATCGAATGTGGCCTGGCCGACGCCGTCGTAGACCACGGCGGCCCCGGCCCCGCCGGTCAGCTCGCGCGCCACGGCGCCGAAGCCCTCGTAGCCGGCCACCCGGTCCGCGCCGGCCTGCTGCGCGAGCACGGCCTTCGGCGTGGCCGAAGTGGTCGCCACCACGATGCCGCCGCGCATCTTGATCATCTGGGTGAGCAGCAGGCCGACGCCGCCCGCAGCGGCGTGCACCACCGCCACCTGGCCGGCCGCTACCGGGTAGGTGCTGTGGCACAGGTAATGCGCGGTCATCCCCTGCAGCATCGCCGCGGCGGCCACGTCCAGCCCGACGTCCGCCGGGACGGACACGGCCCGGCCGGCCGGGATGACGACCCGCTCGGCGTAGCTGCCCGGCCCGAGAGCCCAGGCCACCCGGTCGCCCGGGCCGAACTCGGTCACCCCGGCGCCGGCCGCCGCCACCGTGCCCGCCCCCTCGACGCCGGGCACGTAGGGCACCGGCCCGTCGTAGGGCGGCCGGTTCTCCCGCTGGTAGATGTCCATGTAGTTGACGCCGGCCGCGGCCACGTCGACCAGCAGGTCACCGGGCCCGGGTTCGGGGGCCGGCCAGTCAGCGGCCCGCAGGACCTCCGCGCCGCCGTGCTCGTTCACTACTACTGCGCGCATGGCCTCATCCTCTCGCAGCGGTTCCCGGCTCCGCGCCCGGCCGCCCGGCTCGGCGCGCTCCCCCGGCCGGCGCGGGCGGCTACGGCTGCGGGCTCACGGCCGCAGCCGGCGGGCGGCAAGCTCGTGGTAATACGGCTGGCAGGCCGCGGCCAGTGGCTCCAGCTCCGGTGGCAGCTCCGCCGCGGCCGGCCCGGCGTGCCGGCCGAACCCTGCCGACCGCCAGACCCCGGCGTACCAGTACGGCGCCCAGACCCCGTCGGCGGGGTGCGGCCCCGGCGGCCAGGACAGCATCGCCGGGTCGAACTCAATGCCCAGCGCCTCGCACAGCAGGGTCAGGGCCGCCCGCGGATCGCGCACGATGTCGCCGGAGTCGATCACCGGGCCGCCGAACCGGCGGAAGATCCCGGCCTGCTGCTCCAGGCCCAGGTCGGCCAGGGTCGGAGCCGACCGGACCCGGGCGTAGGAGGCCAGCAGCTGGCGCGGATGGCGGATCAGGAAGGCGTGCTTCAGCCCCGCCAGGCGCTCGGTGTCCACCTCGGGCAGCAGGTGGTGGGTCATGTGCTTCTGGTAGAACACGCTGGTGCCGGGGGGCAGCGGCCCGCGGGTGAGGTGGTCGAGCACCGCAGGCCATCTGGTCGGCATGGATTGCAGAATTTCGGCCCGCCCCGGATGTGGCAGGCCGGTCCGGTCCAGGTAGAACGCGTACAGCGGCTCGTCGATCACCACGGTGCCGGCCCGGCTGGCGAACGAGCGCATCAGCGCGGTGGAGATCGTGCGCGGCCCTGACCACATCGCGATCCGGGCCACCGCCCCGGCCCCGGCAGCGCCGCCTGGCGGCGTCACAGCACGACGACCGAGCGGAGCACCTCCCCGCGGCCCATCTTCGCGAACGCCTCCTCTACGCCGTCCAGCGTGATGGTCTCTGACACGAACTTCTCCAGCGGCAGCCGGCCCTGCAGGTGCAGGTCGGTCAGCATCGGGAAGTCGCGCGAGGGCAGGCAGTCGCCGTACCAGGATGACTTCAGCGCCCCGCCGCGGCCGAAGAAGTCCAGCAGCGGCAGCTCCAGCTTCATCTCCGGCGTCGGCACTCCGACCAGCACCACCGTCCCGGCCAGGTCCCGGGCGTAGAACGCCTGGGTGTAGGTCTCCGGCCGGCCGATCGCCTCGATGACCACGTCCGCGCCGTGACCCTCGGTCAGTTCGCGGATGGCCTCGACCGGGTCGGTCTCGCGCGAGTTGACCACGTGCGTGGCGCCGAACTGGCGGGCCCACTCCAGCTTGCGCGCGTCCACGTCCACCGCGATGATCGTGCGGGCGCCGGCCAGGCTGGCGCCGAGCACCGCCGCGTCGCCGACCCCGCCGCAGCCGATCACCGCCACCGAGTCGCCCCGGCTGACCTGGGCGGTGTTCAGCGCGGCCCCGAGCCCGGCCATGACCCCGCACCCCAGCAGCCCGGCTACCTCCGGCTTGACCTGCGGGTTTACCGTGGTGCACTGGCCCGCGGCGACCAGGGTCTTGTCGGCGAACGCACCGATGCCGAGGGCCGGGGACAGCTGCGTGCCGTCCGTCAGGGTCATCTTCTGCGCCGCATTGTGGGTGGCGAAGCAGTACCACGGGCGGCCGCGCAGGCACGCCCGGCACTGTCCGCACACCGCCCGCCAGTTGAGGATCACGAAGTCACCGGCGCTGATCTCGGTAACGCCCTCGCCGACCGCCTCCACCACCCCGGCGGCCTCGTGGCCGAGCAGGTAGGGGAAGTCCGCGCCGATGCCGCCCTCGCGGTAGTGCAGGTCGGTGTGGCAGACCCCGCACGCCTGCACCGCGACCAGCGCCTCGCCCGGGCCAGGATCGGGGACGACCACGGTCGTGATCTCGACCTCGGCACCCTTGCCGCGGGCAATGACGCCCTTGACCTCATGTGTCATCGCGCCGGAGTCCTTTCTGTCATCGACTCTGTCATCGAAGGGCCGCCGCTGCCGCTCTCGGCTCCCGGCGCGGGGCTGGTGTGGGCGATGATACGGGGACCGAGCCGGGTTCTGGTACGGTCGGCGTGGTCTTGCCGAAGGGGGACACCGATGTCCGTCGCCGAGATCACCCGCAGTGAGACGGCCGAGCGGGCCCGGCTGCTGCGGGTGGACTCCTACGACATCGCGCTGGACCTCACCCGGGGAGACGAAGTATTCGGCTCGGCGGCGGTCATCCGGTTCAGCTGCTGCGAGCCCGGCGCCGCCAGCTACGCTGACCTGGCCGCCCGCGAGGTGCGCGAGATCACCCTGAACGGCGCGCCGATCGACCCGGCGAGCTGCCGCGACGGCCGGATCCCGCTGCCCGGGCTGGCCGCCCGCAACGAGCTGCGGGTGGTCGCCGACTGCAGCTACTCCCGGGACGGCACCGGGCTGCACCGCGCGGTGGACTCGGCGGACGGCAAGATCTACACCTACACCAGCTTCGAGCCAGCCGACGCCCGTCGTGTCTACGCCAACTTCGAGCAGCCCGACCTCAAGGCCGCGTTCACCTTCCATGTCACCGCGCCCGCGCACTGGGTCGTGCTGTCCAACCAGCCCGTGCCCGAGCCGGAGCCCGCTCCCGGGCCCGCGCCGGGCGAGCCGTCCGCGGCGGTCTGGCACTTCCCGCCGACCCCGCCGATCTCCACCTACCTGACGGCGATCGTCGCCGGGGAGTATCACCTGGTCCGTGACGCGCACACGACTCCGGGCGGCCAGGTCATCCCGCTCGGCGTGGCCTGCCGGGCGTCGCTGGCCGGTCATGTCGAGGCCGCCGACGTGATCGCGGTGACCCGGCAGGGGCTTGACTACTTCCCCGGGCTGTTCGGCACCGGCTACCCGTTCGCCAAGTACGACCAGGTTTTCGTGCCCGACTTCAGCTCCGGGGCGATGGAGAACGTCGGCTGCGTGGTGATCTCCGAGCAGCTGCTGTTCCGCTCCAAGGTCACCGACATGATGTACGAGCTGCGCGCCACCGTGATCTTGCACGAGATGGCGCATATGTGGTTCGGCGACCTGGTCACCATGAAGTGGTGGGACGACCTGTGGCTGAACGAGTCGTTCGCCGAGTTCTGCGCCACCCTGGCCTGCGCCGAGGCCACCCGGTTCACCGACGCCTGGACGACGTTCTCCAACAGCCGTAAGACCTGGGGGTACATGCAGGACCAGCTGCCCTCCACGCACCCGGTCGCGGCGGACGTGGCGACGCTGGCCGAGGCGGTCGCGAACTTCGACGGGATCAGCTACGCCAAGGGCGCGTCGGTGCTGCGGCAGCTGGTCGCGCACGTGGGCCGGGACAGCTTCTTCACCGGCATCGGCGCCTACTTCGCCGAGCACGGCTGGTCCAACGCCACCCTCGCCGACCTGCTGCGCGCGGTGGAGGCGGCGGCGGGCACGGACCTGGCCGGGTGGTCACGGTCCTGGCTGCAGACCGCCGGGCCGAACACGCTGCGCAGCGAGTTCGAGCTGGACCCGGGGGGCGCCTTCGCCTCGTTCGCCGTGCTGCAGGAGGCGCCGCCGCAGTATCCGACGCTGCGCCCGCACCACATCGCGATCGGCCTGTACCAGCGCACCGGCGGCGTGCTGGCGCGGGTGCACCGGGTCGAAGTCGAGGTGGACGGGCCGCGCACGCCGGTGCCGGAGCTGACCGGGGTAGCGCAGCCCGACCTGGTGCTGCTCAACGACGGGGACCTGGGCTACGTCCTAGTCCGGTTCGATCCCCGGTCCCTGGCCACCGTGACCAGCGCGATCGGGGAGTTCGCCGACTCGCTGGCCCGGGCGGTGTGCTGGACCGCGGCCGCCGACATGGTCCAGCAGGCCGAGCTCTCGCTGCCCGCGTTCGTGACGATGCTGGCTGATGGCATGGCCAGCGAGCCGTCAGTCTCGGTACTGCAGATCCTGCACATGATCGCCGCCCGGCTGGTCCGCCAGGCGGGCGACCCGCGCTGGGTACCGGCGGGCAGGCGGCAGCTGGCCACCGCCGCGCAGCGACTGCTGGCCGCGGCCGAACCCGGCAGCGATCACCAGCTGGCCTGGGCGGAGCTGCTCGGCTGGACCGCGATCACGCCGGGCCAGCTGGATCTGCTGGCCCGGCTGCTGGACGGCACCGGGCAGCTCCCCGGCCTGCAGATCGACACCGAGCTGCGCTGGACGCTGCTGCGGCGGCTGGCCGCGGCCGGCCGGGCCGGCGACGCGCAGGTCGACGCCGAGCTGAGCCGTGACCCCACCGATGCCGGGCGGCGGCACGCGGCGGCCTGCCGCGCGGGGATGCCCGATGCCGCGCACAAGGCCGCCGCCTGGGAGCTGCTGACCGGCGGCGGGGAGATCGGCCTTGAGGCCATCACCGAGATCGGCCAGTCGTTCAGCCAGCCCGAGCAGGCAGACCTGCTCGCGCCCTACGCGAAGCAGTACTTCGAGGTGCTGCCGCGGCTCTGGACGTCGCGCAGCGCGATGCTGCGGGTCCTGCTGGGGGAGGCGCTGTTCCCGTACCCGGCAGCCTCGCCTGCGCTGCTAGCGCAGATCGACGCGTTCCTGGCCCGGGCCGACCTCGACCCGGGACTGCGGCGGCTGGTGCTGGAGCGGCGCGACATCGTGGCCAGGACGCTGCGCTCCCGGGAACTGTCCGCCTGATCCGGGTCGCTGGGCGGCCGGTTCCTGCGGCCCCGCGGCCAGCAGCGGCAGGCCAGCGGCAGGGCCCGGGCTTGGGGCGCGGCCTCAAGCGGCTGCGGTGAGCGGTCCGCGCGGCCGGCGGCCCGGCGGCGCCACCGCGAAGCGAGCGTGATCTGGGCCCCCGGCCGGCCAGCGCGGTGAGGGCAGGCAGGACCGCATCGGGGCGGACCTCGTACAGCGGAACGCGATACCGCACGGGAGTCCGGCGAGGACACAGCAGGCTGGGGGAGCGGACCAGGTAGGCGGCGGGCAGCGCCACTGTGAGCACGATGACGACGGCCCGGCCCCAGCGGCGGGGCTGCCGGGCGGCCGGCGCGGCCGGGTCCGGGATGATCTGCAGCAGGCTGCCGTACCGGCGGGGGATCACGACCAGCTCACTGACCTGCGCCCAGGGCAGGTACAGCTGCCTGCGGCGGCGGCCGAGCCGCCTCCGGGCGCCGCCGCGCAGCCCGAGCAGGATGCCGCCGCTGCTCGCGGCGAACGCGTTGCTGCGCATGGTCAGCGCCACCATCAGCCAGGTCACCGCCGCGAGCAGCAGTCCGGCTAGCGCCGCCGGGAGATACCACGCGGGCAGCCTGCCGAACAGGTAGACCGCCGCGGCGAGAGCCAGGTACCACAGCGCGATGACCCACATGAAGTCGCGCGAGACGACGGGCGCAGGGCCCCTGACCAGTGCGGTGAATCGCTTTGTCACCTGTCCTCCCTGCTGCCCCTTACCTGGATCATCCGTCCCGGATGTCCCGACGGCAAGACCGCAAGCTCGGCGGGCAGGTATGGCCGGGTGCGGGCACGCGGCTGCACGGTTGCCCGGCTGGCGCGATCCCATGCGGGCGAGGCGGATCCTGCCGCATGATGGGGTGATCTCAGAAGCAGCGGAGAATCCGCGCGACCGTCCCGGACCCACAGCATCAGGGGTAGCAACTCTTATGAGCGCCAGATCCCCGGAGGATCAGGATCTGCGGTGGCCGTACGAGCCGCCGGAGGACCTCTGGCCGCCGGAGGCTCAGGGCGCCGAGATGCCCGGCCAGTTCCCGGTCGATTCCGGCCAGTGGTCTGCCATGCACGCCGAGGTCCCGCCGGGTACCGCCCAGTTCCCGGCGGTGCCCGCCGGGTTTCGTACCGACTACGATCCGCCGCCCGCCCGTCTCGATGAGGGCCGGCGCGGCGAGCGCGCACCGGCGGCCGGAGGCTGGTCGGCGAAGACGTACCGTGATCCGGATCCGGGTGACGACGACGACGACGATTACCAGTGGATCCGCTACCTGACCGGCGGCAATGCGGCTCCGGCCCGGCCTGGTGCGCCGGCCCGGGACCCGGCTGGCGGCGCCGCGCGCCCTGACCGCCCGGCAGCCCGGCCGGAGCGTGCCCACCCGGGAAGTGGCCGTCCGGCAAGTGACCGCGCTGGCGGGACCCGCTGGCCGGGCCGCCGCAAGAGGCGTGATGACCGGCAGGGCTCTTCCGGGCCGCAGGCCCGTCAGCCAGTGGTCCGCGCGCCCGAAAGCCGTGAGCATGAGGTCCGCGCGCCCGAAGGCTGGAAGCACGAGGTCCGCGCGCCCGAGGGCTGGGAGCCCGAGACCTCGGCGCCCGCAGCTTACGAGGCACCGGTCCGGCAAGACGACGGACGGGAATCCGGCGGCTTCGAGACCGTCGTCCAGGATGCCTGGCACCGGGAATCCGGCCAGACCGCGATTGAGGAGCCCGGATCCTGGGACCTTCCCGGGTACCAGCCGCGGGCCGGGGAGTCATGGGCCGGGGAGCCCGGACGCTGGGGGCCCGGCAATGAGACCGCGGTCCAGGAACGGTGGTCCGCGGAGCCAGCGGAACGCGAGCGCTGGGGGCCCGCCGGTAATGAGACCGCGGTCCAGGAACCCTGGCCTGCCGAGCCGGCGGGACGCGAGCGCTGGGAGCCAGCCGGCCAGCCGGAGCCACCAGGCGGCCCGGACCGCGACGATAGTGCAGCCCGGCAGTGGGACCCGGCCGAGCAGCCCCGGCAGCTGGGCCCGGCCGGGCAGCAGCGGCGAGCCCGGCCCGGTCAGAAGACCGCGGCCGCCGGGGAAAAGCACCAGGCTCGCGAGGCAGCCAAGAGCGCCGCGGCCGAGCGCAAGCGCCAGGACGGCGGGCGTAAGCGCCAGGCCTCAGCGCGCAAGCGTGAGGACGCGGGGGCCAGGCGCGCGGAGGCTGAGCGCACGGCCACGGCCTCTGGGGGGCCCGAGCGCCGGGATGCCGGGCGCAAAGCTGCCGCCACGCGTACCGCGGCAGTCCCGGAACCTGCGGCGGCCTCGCCGCGGGCCGGGAGCGGCCCGGTCGCGGTGGCCGAGGCGGCCCCGGCGTCCCGCCGGGCCCGGGCGGCACGCCGCAAGCGTGCGCGGCGGATGGTCACTATTGTCGGGCTGGCCATCGCCGCGCTGGTCGTGGCGGCCGTCGCGGCCTCAGCCGTGGTACTGCGCTCGGGCCGCAACGGCGTCTCCTTCACGGTCGCTGCCCCGCGCAGCTTCGGCGGCTACAAGCAGGCACCGGCCATTGCCGGGCAGATGAAGCTCCCCGAGCTGCGCAGCAAGATTGCCGACAGCGGCCGCGGCGAGGCGCGGCATGTCATCGATGCGGTCTACGAGGACACCACGGGGCCGGCCGCGCGCAACGGGCCGCAGTTCATCGTGCTGATCGCGGGCAATCTCGCCGGGGCCTCGGCGAACTCATTTGTCTCCAGCTTCGTCGGCAAGCTGCCCGGCGCCGTGGCTACCAGCCCGGGCCGCCCAGCCAGCGGAGCCGCGGCCGCCTGCGCGCCGAGCAGGCACGGCAGCCTGGCGGAGTGCGCCTGGGCCGACGGCGACACGTTCGGCGTCCTGGGCTCGTCCACGCTGACCGCGGCCGACCTCGGCCGGGAGCTGCGCCAGCTGCGGCCGCTCGTCGAGCAGCCTGCGCGCTAGCGGCCGGCCTGCCTGCCGGGCGAGCGCGGTCGAAGGTCACCCGGCGGAGTTCGGATGATCGCGGCTAGCTGCCCTTGCCCTTGCCGCCCTGCTGTGTGCGCAGCGAGAGCCGGGTCACCGCCATGGCGATCGCGCTGGCCAGGATGGCCAGGCCGAGGAGCTGGCCGCCGATCAGCCGCGGGCTGAGCGGCAGCGTGGCGGCAGCATCGGCTATCCGGATCCGCTTCGCGCCATGGTGACCTCGGGCTTGTGAACTCACCCCCGGGGTGCTGCTCGGTGAGGGCGACACCGTGGGGAACAGCCCGGATGGGTCAGCGGCCGAAGTTGATCCGCTCGTGGGGAGCGATATCCCGGGCAGCGTAGTGCCGCCTGCTGGTGCCGGGAAGCTCGTGCTCGGCAAGCTCGTGCTCGGCAAGCTCGTGCTCGGCAAGCTCGTGCTGGGCGAACTCGGGCTGGGGGACGGTGCGGCGGGGACGCGGACGGACACCGAAGCCGACGAGGAGCCGGACTTCGACGCCGTCGCGGTCGCCGTCGCGGTCAGCTGGACATGCTGACCCTGCCGGGCACCCGAATATACCGGAATGACCGCCTCAAGCTCGTCGGTCTGCCGGGTGGGCAGGTTGCCGAGCGTGCAGGTGGTACCGCTCTTGGCCGGGCACACGGTATATCTCGGCGAGCCGATGTGAGAACCGCTGGCCGCGACCGTCACGCTGACGTCCCTGCTGAGTGCCCCTGTGCTCCAGACCAGGACGGCGAAGCTGGCCGAGTGACGGGGCCGGACGCCGCTGCCGGTGGAGAACGGCTGCACCGAGACGCACAGCCGTGCCTTCCTGCCGGACGGGCTGGGCGACGGGCTCGGAGACTTGCTCGGCGGGGGGCTCTTACTCGGCGGGGGGCTCTTGGTCGGGCTCGGGCTGCTGGGAGCCGGGCTGCTGGGAGACGGGCTCGCAGGCGACGGGCTGTCGCTGGATGACGGAGTGGGGGTGGTGGATCCGCCCGGGTCACTGGCCGGCGTTGAGCTGCTGCCCGGCGACGGGCTCTGGGGCGGCGAGGGGCTGGACGACGGGCTCTGGGGTGACGAGGGGCTGGACGACGGGCTCTTGCCCGCCGGACTGCTGGAGCTGCTCGCTGGCGCCGACGGGCTGGAGCTAGCTGATACCCGGTCTGAGGTCAGCATGTCCGCCGTCGCGCGCTGGCCGGACTTCTTGCGCGCGGTCTGGGTAGCGCAGACCGCGGTCGCCCGGTGCGCGTCCGCTTGCGCGGCGTGCCCTGGGGAGCTGGTGCGGGCCGGGGTGTCCGTCTGGGCCAGCGCGCTGCCGAGCAGGCCGCAGGAAATGATGCCCGCGCACCCGGCCGTGCCGAGCATACCCGTCACAACGCGCCGCGCCCTCATCGGCACCGCCACGCTTGCGCACAGGTCCCCCGCAGGACCGAGCCCCACCCCATTACCGTCATCATATGCATGCCGTGCAAGACCCTTCCCTCGCCGCGACAGTCCGACACCTGCGCGTTGCCGGGGCTGCGCAGCCCGCGCCCGCATCAGCAAGCCCTCCTGACCAGCCGTCCCCGTGACGTCACAGGAAATCCTGACCCGCCCGGCCCGGCGGCCGGATCTTCTGCTGAGGTACGGACCGCTGCCCGACCACGTCGCGGACCTGCGGCTGCCGTCCAGTCCGCCGGGCCCGCAGGCTCCGGGCCCGGCCGCAATCCGCTGGTGATCTTCTGGCACGGCGGGTTCTGGCGCGCGGCATTCGACCGGTCCCACACCGGGCCGCTCGCCGAAGCGCTTTGCGCGGCCGGATTCGCGGTCTGCACGCCGGAGTACCGCCGGGTCGGCCAGCAAGGCGGCGGATGGCCAGGCACATTCGCCGACGTCGCCCTGGCCGCAGATCTGCTTCCGGGCCTCGCGGCGGCGGCCAGCGCCGCCATCGACCCGGCCCGGCCGGTGCTGGCCGGTCATTCGGCGGGCGGTCATCTGGCGCTATGGGCGGCGAGCCGGCACCGGCTGCCCGTGACCTCGCCGTGGCGGTCACGGTCGGCTTCCGCGGGAGCTGTCGTCGGGCTGGCGGGCGTCTGCGAGCTGGCCTCCTGTCATCGGCTGGGCCTCGGCGGCGGCGCGGCGGGGGAGCTGATGGGCGGCAGCCCGGCCGATCACCCCGACCGATACCAGGCCACCGACCCGGCTGCCCTGCTGCCTGGCGGCGTCCCGGTATGGCTGGTGCACGGCTCAGCCGACGACCAGGTGCCGTGCCAGATGAGCCTCGACTACGCCCGCCGGGCCAGCGCCGCAGGGGACCAGGTGGTCTGCGATGTCGCGCCGGGGTCCGGGCACTTCGACGTGATCGACCCGCTGTCCGGCGCCTGGCCGCACGTCATGGAGGCCTTCCGCGCCGCGGTCTGAGCAGCCTGCGGTCAGCCGTAGTGCTTGAGGTGCGGCCATAGCGTGCGCCAGCGGGCGTGCGGTCCGGTGCAGACGCCGATCTGCAGGTCAGTCCAGTCGTTGTTCATGTGGTAGGGGGCGTGGTAGGTGGTGAGCAGGCGGCAGTTGGTGAAGTACGGCCGTAGCTGGCCGAGAGCGTCGACCACGAGCACGGTGCGGTCGGAGGCCCGGCCGGGTCCCCACATCCAGTAGGCGTTGTGGCCGGACAGTACCGGTGGCAGGTGGTCGGCAGGGCCGAGGACGTCCAGCGCGCCGGCTTCGGCGTAGTATCCGGTGAAGATTGAGGTGGGCGGCTGGCCGGCCCGCGCCAGGGCTATGTCCTGCGCCGCAACCGCGCTGGTGAGCTGCGGCCAGCCGATGGTGTCCCCGAGGGAACTCTGCTGAGAAGAGACCGGCAGGTCGTGGATGTCGCTGATCGGGAGTATGGGCAGCAGGGTGGGCAGGGCCACGGCCACGCCGATCAGGGATGCGCCTACCACCAGCCCTCGCCGGGCCCGCGGTCGGTGTGCGCGGGCGATCCAGCGCTCGGCCGCTGAGGCGCCCGCGGCCAGGACCGCCGGTGCCATTCCGTCGGCGTAGTACACCTTGCCCGGTACCCAGGCGAGCACGTAGACCAGGACGAGGGTGGCGGTGATGGCGAGGAACCGCAGTTCGGGAGTGCGCCAGAGGACGACGAAGCCCGTGACGATCAGCGGTGTCACCAGCAGGCCCAGGTAGAGGAGCTGGGCGGGCAGCGCGCCAGCGTAATTGGCGGGCGAGGTGTTCTGCCTGTGCAGCGCGGCGGACATGGCCAGCTGCGGCCACCCGTGCGCGGCCTGCCAGATGAGGTTCGGCGCCCAGAGCGCTGCGGCGATACCGGCGCCGAGCCATGGCCATCTTGTCCTCAGCACAGCGCGCTGCGCTGAGGCGAGGAGGCCAAGAGTGAGGCAGATCAGCAGCAACACGACCAGGTTGTCGGCCTCGAGCCCGAGGCCGGCCACGACGCCCGCAGCGAGCCACCAGCGCGGCCGGTGCCGCAGTAGGGCTGTGCTGACGCACAGCAGGATAGCGGTCCAGGCGAGCAGGTCCAGCGGCGTGGTGTTGCCGATGTGCACGGCGCCCAGGAGGACCGGAGCGCACGCCGTGATGAGGGCGGCGAGCACCCGGCCGAACCGGCCCGCGCCGAACAGGGCCGCGAGCCTCGCCGTCATGATCACGATCGCTCCGCCGGCCAGCGCCGGGACGATCCGGATCGCCGTCGGGCTGACCCCCAGTAGGCCGGTGATCCGGGTGAGCAGCGGGGCGAGCGGTGGCTGATCGACGTAGCCGAAGGCGAGGTGATGCCCGGCCACGATGAAGTACAGCTCGTCTTGCAGGAAGCCGTACCGGCCGCTGACAGCCAGCTCAACCGCTACGAACACCGCAGCGATTATCCACGCCAGGACCGGCACGCGATCAGAGGGGGAAACCGGCCCCTGCGCAGTCGGCGAGGCCACCACGGCGGCAGCCTCAGGGGTGGGGGCGGCGGAGCCGTCAGGCTGGTTCATGGCGAAGCCTCCTGCTGCGTATCCTGCCGGGAAATCCCCGGCAGGCAAATGCACGCCGGACGACCGGCACTCGAGCCGGGTGTTCCCTCAACGGAGGCTGGGCGCAGCCTGTAGAACCCGGCGGACTTTCTCGGCGATCCAGAGCCTGTTGGTCAGCCTTACCGGCAGGGTGATGCCAGCGGCGACCACGTGCAGGTCGCTCTGGCCGGAATCCCGGGAGACTGTCACCTGGGCGCGGAACAGCCGGGTTGAGCCGGTACCGATCACGATCTTGCCGGGCAGACGTGCCCGCGGGTTGCCGACGGGGTTCCAGTTCACGCCCTTCCCCGGCAGGACGTTGTACCTGGCGCCGAGCCCCCGGCGGAGCACCTCGCTGACCTCTTCGGTCGTGACGTCGGGCCTCGGGATGATGATCGTAGACATAACGGCTCCCTTCTCCATTCGTGACCAGGGTCTGCTGTCTGACTGCTGGTCAGTTCAGTGGCGGCCACGGCCAGGATTCGCGCTGTGGGAGTGCCATGGGACAAGCCTCGCCCCGGGCCGGCGGAGTGTCATCGGCTCACTGGCTGGGTTCGGCCTCCGAGATCACCGCCTTCGCCATCGCGGTGCTGACCCCGGCGCTCTGGACGGCCACCGAACGCTCTCCCGCCTTGCGGGCCAGGCTCGCCGGCCTGCTGCCGTTCGCCTGGTGCGATGGCCGTCACGTGCGGGTTGGCCTCGCTCAGGAGCAGCGAGGGCCCTTCGATCTCTTCGCCATGGCCACCGTCGGCGCGGGGAACGCCTTCAGCCTGGCCGTGGCCGGCACCATCACCGGGACTGGGGTGCTCGCGGTCGGGTCGGCCGGGCTGGTGTTCGGTATTCCCATGTGGCAGGGGTTGTTCTACTCGCTCACCCTCGTGCTGGGTCTGCTCTTCGGCCGCCTCGAACGCGGCTACCGCCTCCAAGCCGGACAATCCGCCGCGCTGCTGGCCAACGCCGAGCAGCTCCGCCAGGAGCAGGGCCGGTCTGCCACCCTGGACGAGCGCAATCGCATCGCCCGCGAGATCCACGACCTCCTCGCCCGCTCCCTCGGCTCCCTCGCTGTCCAGATCCAGGCCGCCCAGGCTGTGCTCACCGACCAGCACGACATCGACCGGGCTGTCGAGCTACTCGGCTACGCCCGGCGAACGGCGACCGAGGGGCTGAACGAGACCCGCCGGGCCGTGCACGCCCTGCACGCAGGAACGCCGCCGTTGCCGGAAGTTCTGGCCAACCTCAGTTCCGGCCACCAGCGCCGCTACGGGGCCCGGGTGAGCTTCGAGGTGACCAGTGCGCCGCGGTCACTATCGCTGACGCCGGTCTGGCGTTCACCCGCCGGCACAAGGGTCCCTAGTCAATACGGCCAAGCACCCCCCGCATCAGACCGTCGGGCTCCGGCTCGACTACCACGAAGGTCGCACTGCGCTTACCGTCGTCAGCGGGCGCCGTTGCGGATCGTGGTCGCCGACGATCAGGCCAGCGTCCGCGAGGGCCTCGTCCTGCTGCTCGGGCTCCTCCCCGACATCGAGGTCGTTGCCTCCGCCGCCGACGGCCGCCAAGCCATCGACCTCGTGACCCAGTACCAGCCCGACGCCATCCTCCTCGACCTGCGCATGCCCGTTATCGACGGCATTGAGGCCACCCGGCAACTCACCGAATTGCACCCCGCCGTCGCCATCGTCGTGCTTACCACCTACGCCGCCGACACATCCATCCTCGCCGCCCTGCGGGCCGGAGCCCGCAGCTACCTCACCAAAGACGCCGACCGCGTCGAGATCGCCAGCGCCCTTCGCAGCGCCGTTTCCGGACTCTCCGTCCTCGACCCGAAGGTCCGGCCCGCCCTCCTGGCTGCCGCCACGCAGAGTGATGCGTTACACGAAGTGCATCCGGCCCCTCCCCGAGGTGCTGCCCGACGGGCTCACCAGAAGAGAGGCAGAAATCCTGGCGATGATGGCACGGGACATGACCAACCAACCCCGGCATCGCCGCCCAGCTCTACCTCAGCGCCCACACGGTCAAGAGCCACATCAACCGGATTTTCGCCAAGACCGGCTCCGCAGAATGAGCAGCCGCCGTCCGCTGCGCCCTAGACCAGTACCTCGCTTAGCCTCGGCTCATTATGGGCACCCACGGGCACCCGGCCAGGCGCACACTTACCCGCACAGCAGTCAAGGCCGAGAGCAGGGACTGTCATCGTTACGGGGACAGCTCCCGGGTTGGAGCCTGGGGAGGCTGGAGGGCTCGCGGAGTGCGGTAGGCTCTCGGAAGCTCAGAGCGGACCCATCGGACCGCTGTGCAGACCTGAGTTGGCCGCCCGCGGGGGCAGAAAGCCCAGGTCAGACAACTTAAGACTCGCCCCCTTAGCTCAGTCGGCAGAGCGTCTCCATGGTAAGGAGAAGGTCTACGGTTCGATTCCGTAAGGGGGCTCCCAGCTCAGCGGCTATATAGGGCGATCTTCGAAGCCAAGCGTGGACCGGTTCGTGGACCGAGTACGCTGACCGGCGGTATTGTCGCGTCATGGCCACGGTCGGCAAGGGGCACATAGAGCGGCTGCCCAGCGGCTCGTTCCGGGTCCTGTCTACGCCGGAATGGACCCGGTTACCGGCAAGGAGCGACGGTTCAAGCGGACCGTCCAAAGCGAGAAGCAGGCCGCGGCCGAACTGGCGCGGCTGCTCAAAGCCGCTGAGGAAGAACGCGTCCCAGATGACTCGGCGACGATGGGGTTCCTGCTGGACCGGTACCTGGATGTGGCTGACCTGGCGATGTCCACGCGGGTCAACCATGAGAGCTACATCCGGCGCATCATCAGGCCAGTCCTAGGAGACGTCCGGGTCCGCAGCGTGCGGCCGGAAAACCTCGACGCGCTCTACGGACATCTGAGGCGGTGCTCGCGGCTGTGCGGCCGCTTGCCCAAGGTCGAGCATCATTCCGATCTGGGCCCGGGCGGAAAGCACGTTTGTGATCAGCGCTGCGGTCCGCTGCGTGATCACCGGACCGGCCGGCCGCACACATGTGACAGCCGGTGCGTGCCGCACCAGTGCACGCCGCTGGCAGCCGCGTCGGTCGTGAAGGTGCACTCCATCATCTCGGCGACGCTAAGTTTGGCAGTCCGCTACGAGTGGATCGAGCGGAACCCAGCTGAGCGGGCGACCCTGCCCAGGCTGCGCAAGCGGGAGCCGGACCCGCCGACACCCGAGCAAGCCGCGCTGCTACTTAACGAGGTCTGGCAAGACGACGGGGAGTTCGGCCTGTACCTGTGGACCGCGTTCACGACCGGCGCGCGCCGCGGCGAGCTGCTGGCGTTGCGAGAAAACCGATTCGACTTCAGGTCCAGGAGGTCCGGTTCAGTGCGAATTATCTGGTCAGGCGCGGGGAGCGGATTGAGAAAGACACGAAGACGGGGATAGGGCGCCGGGTCTCGCTGGATCCCCTGACGTGTGAGTTTTTCGCCGGACGGTTCCGGGCCCGGCGGGCAGCGCTGGCCGGTGTGGGCGTGGAGGTTCCCCCGGACGCGTTCGTGTTCTCCCCGGACCCGGCCGGGGCATACCCGTGGAATCCCGACACGATGACCCACCGGTACGAGCGCTACGCGGCAACGGTCGGGATCACCAGCTCGCTGAAGGGACTGCGGCACTATTCGGCGACCCAGCTCCTGTCCCACGGCGTGGACCTTAGAACGGTCGCCGGGAGGCTCGGCCACTCCGAGGGCTCGACGACGTTGCGGTTCTACGCCCAGTTCGTACGCCCGGCCGACCAGCACGCCGCCGCAGTGGTGTCAGGCCAGCTCGCCGGTTTCCGCAAGAAAGAACAGCTCCGGGACCTATTCGCCCAGCTGGCTGCTGCCGGTTCGCCAAGCGACCTGCCAGCGGCCGCTGAGGCTCTCGCGCCGGTCGTTGGTGTTGACTCCGCGACCGCCCTCGCCTATCTCGCTGAGTTCACCGACTGAGAGGGGATGTCCTGGGTGCGGCGACGCGCTTCCGGTTGTCCGGCAAGCCACCGACATCCAGGACCACAACGAGGACCTGCACCAGCTGGTCAACGACCTCCTCGAGGACGCCCGCCATTGGACCGACCACTACGACCTCACCATCGAATGGGAACCCGCGGCGACGCCCCGCCCGGCAAGACCGTGCACGACATGGTGGCCGAAACCGGCGTAACCCTGCCCGCAACCCTCATCCCACTAACTAATGATGCCGCTGGATCTGGCGGCGCAGGCGCGTGAACAACCGGCCTTTCGCAGGTCTCACGCGACGCCCTCTGCGGCTAGCCCGAGCTTTCCGCTGGCCCTGCCCATTTGCCGACCTGAATCGCTGGTGACTTCGCCACTCCGACGGCCTGGCCGAGATTTAAGGATCTGAGCTTGCGGCCTCTTCGTCCCGAACTGAGCGGGTTCGCCGTCGAAGCCGCTGGTAGGTGGCGTATCAGCAGGTCAACGGCAAGGCCTTACAGGCGATGACCCCCTCAGGCCGCATCTCGCAGCGGCTGGCCGCTCCCAATCCGCTCCCAGCCCCGGACCTGCCCCGGACCTGGGCCGGCCAAGCCAGGACGCCCGATGCGGTTGACGAAGCGCCCCATCCAGAACCCGCCCAATCCGTTCGTCAACCTGCCCAACCCGTTTGATCGGCATTTATTGCAGAGCATCTGAAATCACACTCATACGTGGTGATTACCACGGGCCGTGGTCTACGCAGTCCTTGCATCGACTGGTCGCTACCAGCCCCTGGGCCTCGCCGTTGGCGGTCGTCAAATGTTCGCCGTTGGCGAGCCGCTGCCAGGCGTCAGGAGTTTCAAGGATGGCCCATTTGCTGTGGTCAGGGTCGTCCCCCTTATGCGGGCAGCCAGGAAAGTGCGCTAGGCCTCGCGGCGATACTCGCAGGTGGTCGACGTGCCGGACCGCGGTAGCCCGCAGGCGGGCCAGGCCGTGCGGGCAGCTTTCCAGTGTCAGGTCGCAGATCTCGCAGTGTCCCATCTGCCCATCTTCGCCTCTCCGTTGATCTGTTACACGGCCCTCGGGGGCGACTGGCCAGCTAAGGCGTGCCTCAGGCTCAACGAGCGCAGATGGCTCGGCCGATCGCCCTCCGGGCTGTCACGCCTTATCGGTAGCCTCTGGCTCCATGTGCGCCACTCGGTCGTCCCCGGACGTCAGAGGGCTGACATTGACGACAACGGTCCGCCTCCCTCACAACCCGGTTTGGGTTCAGAATTGCGCGAGGCTGCTGGCAGGATAAACAGCCAGGCATGAGTCTCGAGATGGCCAGTGGGGGAGGCAACGAGAGTGGCGCACGGGCCTAAGCGATGGACTGAGGTCACGCGGTCTCAGTTTCCGCACGAGGCCGAGGGGCTCGGCCCCGAGTTGGCTCATGATTCTGGGTTCGGTGCTGAGTTGGCGCTGTGACCTGCTGATTCTTGGCTGGCGGGAGCTGGGTTTGCGCACTAATCCGGGGTCGTAGAGTTGCCGGGTGCCGCGGCAGGGTGCAGAAAGTCCGACGCATCCCGCGCGCGTTCGTCGAGCGGATGCTTGCCGACGCCAATGCGGGCTGGCAGGTCGATATCAGGCCTACACCGCGGCCTGGCTCGCCGAGCACGCCCGCCGTGCGGCGGCTGGCGCGGACGGAGAAACGCCGGGGGTGGATGTTCGTGATTTTGACGGTGGCCACAGGCTCAGTGGCTGGGCATGATTGCGCTGCGACTCCGACAGGAACAGCGGTCCCCGGCCCGGCTGACCGAGGCCCGGTGGGCGAGGTACTACGACAGCAGCACCCCAGTCGGGGCCGAGTACGGCACGACGCGTTTCAGCCGGTTCTTCGTCGTCTCCGCCCGGATCAAAGCGTGCGGTGCGCCGGATCGACGTCGTCGGTGCGCAGCGAGCACAGCTCCTCGCGCCGCAGCGCGCATCGTAGGCCAGGGCGAGCATCACGCAGTGCGCCGACTCGCGGCGGCCCTCCTCCAGAATCCGCAGCCACTCCTGCTCGCTTGGGATCCACGGCAGCCTGATCGGCTGCGGCACCAGGCCGCGCTGCCGGCCGCCAGGGGTGTAACGGCCCCGGTCCGCCGGGTTCGACGTGGCCGAGATAGCTGAGTGCCTTCTTGGACACGGCCGGCCCTGAAGTAAGCAACCCTTCCCCGCAACACCGGGTTGAACCGAGCGCGTATTCATCTGAGCCGACCGCAAGTCACGCTAGATCTGTTTGCGGCCTCGGCGTCAACTCGCCCACGAAGCCATTTAGCCGCGAAAGGCGAAGGCGGCGCCGGCGCGGTAGCGCAAGTAGGTGAGCACCACCGGATCGATCTCATCAGCGGGCAGTTTGCCGGCGTCCAGGCGCTCATCGAGGTCCTCTGAGAATGCCCACTCCCGCAGTGCCGAGCTGACCTGTTCCGTACCGTTACCTGATGGCGGGTGACCAACCCGGTCGAGTAGCATAGCAACCTCGGTCAGGAGCCTCCCGGTAAGGGCTGTCACGTCGTCCGGTCCGCGTACGGCTAGCGACACGTCGCGCAATCCCACCAGCCGCGCGAGCTCGAAAACCGGATCAGGGTGATCATCGACGCGCAGGTTGGTGTGCTCGTCGTTAACGTCATAGTGGCCATCCGTACGGCCAGCCTCATGTGCGCCATCCCGTGTTACCACCAGAATACAGGCGCTCTGCCGACCCCGCTTGTCACCGCCGGCCCTGTCACCTGCCAGCAACGTTGCCGCTAGGCGCTGGCCGAGAGCCTCGCCGGCCCGGTAGCCAGCCAGGCCCGCTCCATGGCCTCCACGACGTAAAGGCCGGCCAGGATGTTGCCCTGGATTGCGTATCGAGGCCCGGTGCGGCCACCTGCCCAGAGCAGGCAGTCGTGGCCGGTGTGCGAAGCCGACGTGCCGTCGCGATCGACGACGCCAACCTGCCAGGCTATCCCGATCAGGGTCGTCGGCCAGCAGTGCCGTCACGACGTCGGTGGCCGCCATGCCGGACCGCATCATGTCAATCCCGCGTGGCCGGTAGGTGATGTTGCATAGGGCCTGCGTTGCCACCGCGCCAGCGTCCACCGCGGCGGCAGGCACGGCCCGGCCTACCGCGAGGACCCTGGATGCGACGGCAACGCCGAACCATTGCAGGTCCTTGCTACCGGCAGCGATCGAGAATGTCATGGCGGCCCGCTACTTGCTCAGCCAGACGTTGGCCGGATCGAGTTGCGCGATATAGGGAACATAGACCGCGTTATGGACCAGCTTGGAATGGAAGCCCACGAACTTGGGCGAGACGACCGGGTACATCGCTACGTTCGTAATGATTGCCCGGTCGGCTGCGGACCAGCTCTTCGACGCTGCCGCCTGTGAGGTCGCGGTCTGGCCCTGCTGGATAAGCTTGTCCACCGTCGGGTTGCTAAAAAAGCCAAGATTGCCGGACTGCGGCGGAAACGACGCGCTGTCGAACATCGGGAGCAGGTAGTTGACCGCGTTGTTGCCGTACCAGTCCGGAAACCACGAAGTGAAGGCCAGGTCCCAGACGCCTCGCGAGGCGACGGAGGGCACTTCGAGGTACTTCGAGTAGTAGCTTGACGACGGCACGCCGAGGCTGGTCAGCTTGATCCCGACGGATTGAAGGTTCGATTGCAGCGTCTGGAACATCTCTGCCTGGATCGGGTTATCCGACATGTAGAGCATGATTAGAGTGAGCTTGCGGCTGCCGAGAAGTTGCTTGGTCTTCGCGGGGTTGTGCGGATACAGGTCGAAGTTCTGCGAGCCGAGCACACCGTTCGGCAGGACCTGGGTCAGCGGCGGGCTGATCGCCGGTCCGCCGGCGTCCTGCACCAGTGTTGAGCGGTTGATTGCATACGAGATGGCCTGGCGTACGCTCAGTTGCTTGAGCGCGCCGCCGTTATTGGGCGACTTGAAGTTAAACAACATATAGGGACTCAGAGCATACGTCGAGCCGGTGACTAGCAGCGGGTTCTTGCTGGCGATCAGCGATGGAATCTGCGAGGGTGGCGGTACCGCGGTTCCCCACTCCATATCGGCGGTCGGCGTGCCAGCCTCGATCTGCTGCTGGATGGAGCTCACGTTGCCGGTCTCGTTGACGTCGATCTGGTTGACGTAGGCCTTTCTGATCGGGTCGGTACTCGTCTTCCAGGCCGGATTTCTGACGAGCGAAATCGTCCGAGCAGGCACATATGAGGCGATCCGGTACGGACCGTCCGCGATCGTGTGCTGCGCCAAGGCGGCGCTGGCGGGCACATATTTCAGGTATTCGATCGGCGCTGGCGCGAAATTGGTCAGGGCCAGCAGGTCCGCGAAGTAGGTGGCTGGGTGAGTCAGCTTGTAGACGATCGTCTGCGGATTCGACGGACTGACACTTACGCCAGAAATCGAGTTGTGTTGCAGGTATGCCCGGATAGCGGGCGGTGTTGCCGCGGTTTTCTCGAGGCCCGCGCAGAACTTAGCAAGCCCTTGGATAAGTTGCAGGTAGTCGCCGAGGGCGCTGGCGGGCTGGGCCGGATTGCAGGAGCGCTCTAGACCGCGGACAGCGTCCGCCGCAGTGATTTGCCGCGGCGGCGTGGTGTCCCACATGGCCCCAGTCCGGATGGTAACCATGTAGGTTAGGCCGTTAGCGCTGATTTTGGGCGGGGCAGTCGCCAGGTCCGGTACCACGTTGGTTGTCTGCCCTGGGATCGCCGGGTAGGTGTACAGGTTGCGACTCCACAGCCGCATTGCCTCGTTACCCACAGTGTTATAGGAGACGTTCGGGTCCATGTAGTCGACATCTCCTGTGCCCAGCATGGTCAGCGTGCCGCCCTTGACCGGTGTGCCGCCCGCAGTCGTGCTGCCGGTCCCGTTACTGCCCGAAGAACACGCGGCCAGCGCCGAAGCGGCGGCGACCGCGGTCAGCATGATAAAGGCCCTGGAGGTCTGGCTTCTCATGACGTTCTCCCGACCTGTTGCACGCCATACAAACTTTTGACCACTATCCGTACAACTATGGCCGTGGCACTTAGCCATGTCAAGGCACGGAACCGGACAGGAGATTCAGCCGGAGAAGGCGTCAAGGGTAGGGCGCAAGCCGCTCGACCAGGGCACGCGGCACGGCCGAAGGCTTGACCGTCGCCCGAAGGGGCATCCGAAAGCTACCTGAGCGCATACGTTAGCTACCCCTTCTCGAGCACAGAATCGAGCAAACCGATCGGCGGGCAACCGAGCGTCAGGACCTCACGGTGGAACCGCGGCAGGGAATAACCGGAACCCCACGCCTGCCTCGCCCGCTGGCGCACGTCCTTGATGACTAGCTTGCCCCAGGTGTAGCGGCCATACATCGGATCGAACAGGCCGCGGTTGGCCTCGTGCCGCGCCGTGGCGGCAGACATGTGCGCCACCTGCATGAACATGCGAGAGCTGTCCTCGGGGGTCATCTCGCCGGTGTGCAGGCCAATCGCACTTGCAAGCCGTACCACCCTGACCAGCGCCTCCAGGCACATGCCGATCTCGAAACGGGGGTCTCTAGCGCGGAAACCTTCCTCCACGCACACCTCTTCGGCGTAGTGTCCCCATCCCTCGGCGAAGGTGTAGGACTGCAGGATCCTGCGCGCCAGTCCGGTAACGTGACGGACCGTCCGGAAATGCAGGAAGTGACCGGGCGCTACCTCGTGCGCGCTGATCGCGCCGATGATCGTCGGGCAGAACTTCTGCAGCCACTGATCGATCTGCGGTTGCGGCCAGGACCAGTCCGGCGGGGTCAGGTGGTAGGTCGACTCGCACTCGGCCTCCTCCGGAGCGCAGAACCTCAAGTTCGCGATATACAGACCCTGAGCATCGGCGTCGAGCCCCATCTCAAGCTCGCCGTCGTGGTAGGGCATGAGGTTCCGTTCCCGGCAGAAGGCTCGCAGGTCTTGGGTCACTGACCAGGCGTTGGCGATGATCTCCTCATTCGTGGCCGGGCAGTCAGCCAGCAGCTTCGTCAGGGTGTCGGCCGGTTTAGCATGTGGGTCGATCCGCTCGCATGCCGCTGTCATCATCGCCGTGAGCCGGGCGATCTCGGACGAGACCGTCACGCGCATCTGGTCCAGATTGAACGGCAGGCTCTCAGCGGCTGTCATGAGCGCCGCCAGGTTTTCGCCTCCGATCGCGGAGTCAGGGTTGCCTTCATCGGCGGCCTTCGCCAGATGGGCGGAGAGCCGGTCGATGGCCTGGCGGGCGCGTTCTGCGACTTGTTCGTCCGGCTCGGAGTGGCTGATCTGGTTGGCGAGAGCGCGCGCGCTGCCGACGAAGGCCGCCGCCGTCGGCTGAGACACCTGATCCAGTGCCTGCACCGCCATGTCAACGGCGTCGGGCCAGAGGGCGAGCTGCCGGTTGCGCGCCTGCCTGCGTTCTTCAGCTGGCGCGTATCCGCGCTCGTACAGCATCAGATTTATGTTGCGCAGGTGCACATCCGGATTCCACCGGTGGAACTCCAGGTCACCGAACCAGACCTTGGCGAAGTTCTCGAAAGCCGTCACGTGCGCCTCGATTGTGGGATCGGCGTACGAGTCGCCGCCGAGGCCAGCCAGGGCGCTGGAAACGCCTGCGCGTGACAGGTCGCTGATGGCCCCGTCGTAGTCGTGCACGCCGCCTTCTTCCCGGACCGAGGGCATGAACAGAGTGCATACAGCGCGAAGCCGGTCGTCCATCGTTCCCCTCTTTGACAGCGAATTAGCCCCAGTTCCGCCCAGTTGTCAGTGCAGCCGGACTCGCGGATCTACGACGGCGTACATGATGTCGGCGAGCATGTTGGCCAGGATCACCGCTGCCGAACCGACAATCGTGATCCCCATGATCAGCGGCAGGTCCTGGGTCGAGACCGCGTTGATTGCGTTATAGCCGAGTCCTGGCAGGCCGAAGATGTACTCCACAACGATCACGCTGCCGACGGCGGTGCCGAGGTCGATGCCGAACTGGCTGATCAGCGGCGACGCTGCGGGGCGCAGCGCGTGCCGGACGATGATCCGCCGCTCGGTCAGTCCCTTGGACCGAGCAGTGCGGACGTAGTCCTCGCTCAGTACGTCCAGCATGGAACCCCTCGTCAGCCGGGTATAGGCAGCAGCAGATACCGCGGCGAGCGTGAACCACGGCAGCAGTAGGTGGCGCAACCACTGTGCTGGATCCTGGATCAGCGGGACATAGCCCGACGCCGGGAAGGCCGGGACGCCGTGCGTAGTCAACACGTAGAAGAACACCAGCAGCAACAGCAGGCCGAGTACGAACGTCGGGATCGAGTAGAAGAACAGTGCCAGCAAGGTGAACCCACGGTCGGCAAGGCTGCGCGGGTAAACCGCCGAGATGACTCCGCTCAGCGTGCCCATCAGCAGCCAGAGCAAGGCCGCCCCGGCGATAAGCGACAGGCTGGTCGGTAGCTCCTGGAGAATCTCGGAGTTGACGCTGACGCCGTTGTAGTAGTCGGTGCCCAAGCTGCCCTGCAGCAAGCCGTGCTGCGCGCCGTGACCCAACAGGAAATACCAATACTGGGTCAGGAGCGGCTTCTGTAGCCCCAGTCTGTCCTTGATCAGGTTGACTGTGGTCATCGGCGCGGCCCGGCCTGCCAGCCGCCTGGCAACGGCTGCGCCGCCTGGTCCGATGTAGAAGATCGCGAACACTACGACCGTCACCAGCAACATGACGAACGCGCCGAGCAGCAGCCGCCGGACCACAAACCTGATCACCGGGCACCTGCCCGCGGAATGTCGTGCGAGTGCGGAGCGAGGGCGTCGCGTACGCCGTCACCGAAGATGTTGAAGGCAACGGTCGTGATCAGCAGCGCCAGTCCGGGAAAGACCAGGTACCACCACGCCTGCTGGTACATCGACGACGCCGATGACAGCATCTGGCCCCAGTCGGCGGTTGGCGGCTGGACCCCGATTCCCAAGAAGGACAGTGTTGCCGCGCCCACGATGCTGATCGGGATCAGCAGCGTCGCGTACACGATGAGCGGCGCGGCGATGTTCGGGAGGATGTCGGTGAACATGATCCGGAAGCTGCCGGCTCCGAGCGAGCGCGCTGCCTCGATATACTCACGTTCCCTGATCGATAGGACCTGGCCGCGGACAATGCGGGCGACCGACGACCACCCGAAGATCGCCAGGACCACGATGACGATGGTCAGCCCGGCGTGGAAGACCGAAGCGAGGCTGACCGCGAACAGCAGGAACGGGATCGACAGGCACACGTCGATCAGCCGCGCGATGAACGTGTCGGCCAGGCTGCCTAGGTACCCAGCCAGCATCCCGGCCACCACACCGATCGTGACGGTGATCACGGTAGCCAGCACGCCAACCAGCAGCGAGATGCGGGCGCCGTAGGCGATCCGGACCAGCAGGTCGCGGCCGAGCTCGTCGGTCCCGAGCCAGAACTTGCTGCTCGGCCCTACCGGCAGCCCGTCGGCTGTCCTGCCGGTAATTGGGAACTGCTGCAGGTCGCCGTGGCCGGTGATCGCGGCGACCAGCGGAGCGCCGAGCGCCAGCGCCACGATCAGCAAGACGGCGATCCCCGCGCCAATGGCCGCGCGGTCGCGCCGCAGCCTGGCCCAGGCCAGCTTCCAGGGACCTCGCCCCCTGATCACGGTTACGGCCGGCAGTAGCTCATCCGCTTCCATGGTCCCGCTCGCCGGGTCGGCCGCTCCAGGGCTCGTCGGCGCACCCTGGCTGGCACCCAGCACGGGGCGCGGCCGGGTCTTCGGTGGCTCAGTCGCTGAACGCTCGGTGTCGGGCACCGGGAAGTAGCAAGCGGCCAAGTGCGAGCCGGGGTCAGACAGCCGCGGTTGCAGGTCTGGCTGCTCTTCCGAACAACGCTGCTGCGCACGGCTGCACCGCGGCCTGAAGGCGCACCCGCCCGACGGGCCGTCGTCGGCAGCGCTGATATCCGTCAGCAGGACGATTTCACGGCGGTCGGCGGCGTCTGGGTCCGGCACAGGGACAGCCGACTGCAGGGCCTCGGTGTAGGGGTGGCGGGGATAGGCGTAGATGGGTTCGGTGGGGGCCAGCTCAACGACGCGGCCAAGGTACATGATCGCGACGCGGGAACTGACGTGCCTGACGACCGACAGGTCATGTGAGATGAAGATATAGGTTAGTCCGAGTTCCTTCTGCAGGTCGTCAAGCAGGTTGATGATCTGGGCCTGGATAGAGACATCGAGCGCGGATACCGGCTCGTCGCAGATGATCAGCTTCGGCCGGAGCGCCAGCGCCCTGGCGACGCCGATGCGCTGCCGCTGGCCACCGGAGAACTCGGCAGGGAACCGGTTGTAGTGCTCGGGGTTCAGGCCGACCAGTTCCATGATCTCCTGGACGTCGGCCTTGCGCTCTGCACCTCTGGCGACATCGTGGATGGCGAACGGGTCACCTATGATCGCGCCTACGCGCCGCCGCGGATTCAGCGATCCGTACGGGTCCTGGAAGATCATCTGAATCTCGCGCCTGACTGGCCGCATCCGCCGACCGGGCAGATTCGTGATGTCGACGCCATCGAATTCGATCCGGCCCGAGGTGACATCGCCAAGCCTGGCGATGCAGCGGGCGAGGGTGGACTTCCCGCACCCGGTCTCGCCGACCAGCCCGAGGGTCTCACCCTTGCGGAGCTCCAGAGTGACGCCGTTTACGGCGCGGACCTCGTCCCGCCGCCTGCTCATGAGAGACGCCGACTTCACCGTGAAGTGCTTGACCACGTTGTCGAGCCGCAGCAGCGGCTCTGCAGTCGCCGGCGGGAGGCGGACTGGTTCAGTCGCGGTCACCGATCGGCCTCCGGTCTGGCGGCGGTGACCGACGGTAGGCGGCTGTCCAGAACGAGCATCATGTCTCCGCAGAGGGGTCTGACAGCCAGCAGGCGGACAGGTGGCCAGGGTCGCCGCCCACCTTCTGCGCGACCGGCTGCTCACTACGGCAGCGCGCGAATGCGTACCGGCAGCGCGGATGGAAAGGGCAACCTGACGGCATGCGGATGAGACTCGGCGGCTGCCCTGGGATCGGCTGGAGCCGTTCTCGCTGCCCGCTCGCGGGCAGCGAGAGCAGGAGGCCCTCGGTGTAGGGGTGGTGGTAGTTGTAGAACAACTCACGCCGTCCGGCCTGCTCCATCGCCTCGCCGGCGTACATCACCAAGACCTCGTCGGCCATCTCGGCGGTGACGCCTAGGTCGTGTGTGATGAGGATGATCGCCGTGCCAAACTCCTGCTGCACTTGCCGCAGCAAACGGAGCACCTGTGCTTGGACGCTGACGTCCAAGGCCGTCGTCGGCTCGTCGGCGATGAGCAGCCTAGGGTTCAAGGCCATTGCCATCGCGATCATCGCACGCTGCCGCATCCCACCGGAGAACTGGTGCGGGAAGTCGTCAACGCGACGGCTGGCATCGGGGATCCCGACCAGCCTGAGCAGTTCGATCGCCCTGGCGCGCGCCTCGCCTTTCGACATAGCCGCATCGTGTGCGCGCAGCATCTCCACGATCTGCCAACCGACCCGGTATTGAGGGTGCAGGCTGGACAGCGGATCCTGGAAGATCATCGCGATCTGTTGCCCGCGAACCTGACGCATCTCGCTAGCTGGCAGCGTAAGCAGGTCACGATCCTCGAACAACGCCTTCCCGCTGATCAATGCATTCCCGGTCAGGCCTATGATCGCCTGCATCGAAACGCTCTTGCCTGAACCAGACTCGCCGACAACGCTCAGCGTCCGTCCAGCATCGACGCTGAACGACAGCCCGCGTACCGCATCGACGATGCCATCCGGTGTCTTGAATGCCACGCGGAGATCGGTTACTTGCAGCAGGGCCAAACAGCACCTCCCTGTGAGATCGTCGTGCGGCCGACGCCGCTGGGTGCATGCCTCTTAAAGTACACGATGCGTACATAAGTTTGGCTAGAGTACGGGACGTTAGGAACAAAGCAGCAGATTACGTATTTTTGGAGCTTGCTTCCACACCATCTGAAAGCGGTTTTATCCCCAGGATCGTCACGGGCAGCGCTTCCCGGCTCGTCACCGCTTCCATAATCTTCATCCCGACAGGAAGGGTTCGGCACTCTCTGGTCCGCCGCCAAAGCGGCGGCACAACTAACGGCGCTGCGGTGTCCGCGTGATGCTGTGGATCGCTCGATCGCTCCTCTCTTCCAGGGCTTTTGAAGCTGCGTTTCGCCGCCGGACGTTTGCCCTGGCGGCCGCAGCCTGCTATTGGGCCCCTGGCGGCTACCCGGACCGGACTCTCGCCGGCAGGTGACGACGAGCTTAATTTAAAGACCAGGTCATGATCGCTGGACAATCGCCTCCTGGTGCGCTGGGCGCACGGAACTCCGGATTGGCCATGGCGGCAGGGCCGATCACGGCGTACGCCGGGGCCGTGCCCCCTCGCCGGAGGGTCGCAAACCGACCATTGGTTCGCATACGGCACCGACTTACCGCCATTCCGGTGCTCTGGCGTCCCTCGCACGTCTTCCCGCAGGGCACGGAAGCGGGCCTCACGCCGGGTCGGGTCCGGCACCGGTACCGAGTGCCGGTTCGGTGAGGCTCTGGCGGATGAACCGCAGCTCGTGCACCAAGAGGTCGGCGGTGACCTCGGGGTCCATGACCATGTGCGTCGCCTTCGGGAGCAAAAGGAGCTCGTGCTGCCTGCCTGCGGCGAGCAGCGCCGCCGACAAGTGCAAGGCGTCCGCCGCCACCACGATGTCGTCGGCGGTGCCATTGACGATAAGGAGCGGGCGGCTCAGTGCTGCCGCCTCGTACACGGGAGAGCACCGGCGGTAGTTCTCGGGACGCTCCTCTGGGTGCCCCAGGTAGCGCTCCAGCCATTGGGTGTCGCCGGAGAGACGCAGGAAGTCGACGGGCGCGGCGCCTGCCACCGCGGCGTGGAACACGTCAGGACGCCGGACGACGCAGGCGTAGGCCAGCAGCCCACCGTAGGACCAGCCGCGGATCGCCACCCGGCCGAGATCGAGGTCCCGGCAGTGCTCGGCCGCTCCCTCGAGGGCGGCCACCTGGTCGGCGATCACCGCAGTGAGCACGTCGCCGTAGACCTCTCGCTCCCATGCCGGACCCCGGCCCGGCGTCCCCGCGCCGTCGGCGATCACGACGGCAAAGCCCTGCTCTGCGAACCATTGGGCCTCAACGAAGTACCAGTGACGGCCCCGCGTCACCTGCTGAACTCCCGGACCGGCATAGGGGCACATGAGGACGGGAAGCGATCCTTTGCCAGGTTCGTAACCTTTGGGGAGGATGAGCGCGGTGCGCAGCGCGCGGGGCCCAACAGAAAGCCATTGGATATCCGGCTCCAGCACCGGCGTGTCATCCAGGCAGGACACGGAGATGTCGCCGAGGGCAGGCCCCCTGACCCTGGCCCGGTGGCCGCACTCGGTGAACGACTCGACAACCGCGGTCTCTCCGCGCACAGTGGCGTGGTGGAGCCCCGGGTCTTCGGTGAGCCGCGTGCTCCCCTGGCCCTCGGTGTAGGTCCAGATGTGCTGCTCGGTCGGCTCTGTCGAGGCCACGAACCAAACCGTCTCGCCCACGGTGCCGAGGACTTCGCGAACCTGGACGTCGTCGCCGGTGACGGTCGTGCCGTCGACCACGAGGCGGCGGGCGCCGTCTCTGTCGGAGACGACAACCAAGCGCCCCGAGTCGGTGCGCGCGGCGTCCCCGGTACAAGGCCGACCCAGCACGCGTCTGTCTCCTCCCCCAAAGGCGTCGTCTCGCCGCTGGCTGGATCGACCCTAAGCGTGCGGACAGTCTTTTGGTCACGGCTCTGCACGCTGATGAGCGGGCCGTGCCCGTCCCAGCTCGCTGTCGTCAAATACTCGAACGCCTGATGGTCCCAGCACACCTCGACCCGGGAGCCGTCCACCCCGAGGACCCACAGAGAGACTTCAGCGTTCGCCGTCCCCCCCGAGGATACAAGAGCTGCTTCGGCTGGACCCACGGCTCGGACGGCTCGGCGATCCACCAGTGGCACGCCATGCTGTTGTCCACGCGGGCGACGAGCGGCGTCGGACCCGTCGGGTGACCACCAGTGCCCCCGCCGCCGATCCATCTCCTCTTCCGCCGCGTACTCGGCCAAGCCGTAGGTGACCTCGGGTGCTTCGGGGGCTGCGAGCACCCGGTCCGTGCCGTCGGACAACTCGAGCACGTGCAGCGCGCTGTCGCTCACGTAGGCAACCCGAGCTCTTTCCGGGTCCAGGCGGGGATCCACCGGTGCGCCGACGCAGGGCAGTTGTCGAACCTTGCCGTCGATCTCCGCTGCCCACAGATTCGATCCGAGGCTGAACACGGCCGTCGTGGCGTCGCGGTCCGCGGAGTAGGCGACGATCCCTGTCGACCGCTCGCGGATCCGCTCTCGGTGGAGCCGTTCGGCCTCTGCCAGCGGGCCGTCGCTGCCAAGTGCCTCGGGATCGGCGAGAAGCCGCTCACCGCACTGGTCCAGCACCCACAGGCAACTGAATCGGTTGCGGCCGTCACGGTTCCGGATGAAGAGGACGTGCGAGCCATCCGCTCCGATCGTGAACTGCCTCGGAACGCCGCGGGTGAATCGCTGGGTCCGCCCTAGCTGCAGGGGTTGGTCACGAAAGGCGCCTTCCGCGCGTGCTTCCGCGGCTGAATTGACCATGTGCAGGAACCTCAGAGTGTCGGACGTGCGCTGCCGGTGGCCGAATTACCTGTCGACCCGCTTCCGAGATCGTCCCGTCTGAGATCCCAGTGTTCGGCATACGATCGAGTGTACAACATTCGAACATTAGCCTCCAGCGGGCGCGGACAGCGGCGCAGATACGCTGGGTTTCCCGCGTCGCCGGTTCCGAGAGAGTGTCTCGAAACGTGGGTGATAGCTGCAGTGCGCCGTCCCATTCGGCTCGCACATAGCGTAAACGCTACGATCTCCCATATATGTACGCCTCACGAACGCTCGCGCGCTATGCGGTTATGGCATAGCGGCGACAAACTTCCCTGCGCGGTAAGCTGCGGTCGATGTGCGGTGCATCGACTCCCGTTCGCCCAGGATCAGCCGTCCGGCGACTGCAGGGGCACGTCGACTCGTCCGCGCAGCTCGTCGATGGTCATGCCGAAGGTGTCGGAGACGACGATTCCCCGCGGAGTGATCTGCAGGAATGCGTAGTTGGTGTAGACACGCGATACGCAGCCCAGGCCGGTGAGCGGGTAGCTGCAGTGTTCACGAGCTTGGCCGACCCGTCCTTGGCGAACAGGCTCATCATCACGTAGACGTCCCTGGCACCGACGGCTAGATCCATCGGACCGCCGACTGCGGGATATCGGGCTCACCAGCATGCCAGTTCGCCAAGTCGCCAGATATCGACACCTGGAAAGCGCCCAGGATGCAGACATCCAGATGCCCGCCGCGGATCATCGCAAACGAGTCCGCATGGTGGAAGTGGGAGCCCCGGCAGCTCAGTGACCGGGAGCTTGTCGGCGTTTGTGAGGTCACCGTCGATGTCTGCCCCGGAAGCCACGGGACCCATGTTCAGCATCCCATTCTCCGTCTGCAGCACGATGTTCTGCTCGGGCCGCAGGTAATTAGCTACCAGCGTCGGCTGGCCGATGCCGAGATTGACATAGGAGCCGACCGGTATGTCCGCGGCGATCCGCTCGGCGATCTGCTCACGCCTCAGCATCAGACCTCGACCACTCTGTCCACATAGATACCCGGAGTAACGACGCTCTCCGGGTCCAGCGTTCCGGTGGCGACAACGGCGCTGACCTCCACGACCGACAGCGCGGCGGCAGCTGCCATGACCGGTCCGAAGTTGCGCGCAGTCTTGCGGTACACGAGATTGCCCATGCGGTCGGCAACGTGTGCCCTGACCAGTGCCCCGTCGCCGTGAATCGGCCGTTCCAGAAGGTAGCTGACACCTTCGAACTGTCGGACTTCCTTGCCCTCTGCGACTAGCGTGCCGACACCGGCGCGCGTATAGAATCCGCCGATACCCGCGCCGTCGGCCCTGATCCGCTCGGCCAGCGTGCCCTGAGGGACCAGTTCAAGCTCGACCTTGCCAGCCCCAGGTATAGCTCGTCAATCAGCCCGAGCACGCGGTCCGGGTCGAACTTAGAGCATATCGAGTCGCTGGCGCGGAACGAGCAGATCATCTTTCGTACTTGACCCGCTGCCAGCAGCGCAGCCTGGCCGGTGTCGCCGCCACCGGCGTTATTGCTGACGATCGTCAGGTCCTTCGCACCCCTGCGCAGCAACGCATCGATCAGCGCGAACGGCTGGCCCGCGCCGCCATAGCCGGCCGAATCAGCAAGGTCGAGCCGTCGGCTACATCCCGTATCGCTTCATCCGGCGAGTCACAGAACTCGATCACGGCGTGCCTACCGCCCGTTAGGTCAGCTCGTTGGGCTCCCGGCTGCGTCACGGGCAGCCATTGATGCTGCTTGCGCTGGTATGCGCGCCATGTCGTGGCCCAGTCTCGGGGTCGTCCAGCCGTGCCGGCGATCCGGTGGATGGCCTGGTGATGCGGCGGCGGAGCGGACGGTTTCGGGGTGTTCGTAGGCCTCGGGGCAGACGAGCCGCAGGACGGCCATCCACTCGTCGATGTCCTCCTTGGACCACATTTCGCCCGCCTCTGGCGTGAACGGCTCGGGACGAGCCACGGCTCGTGGCTGAGCCAGAAGGCGTCGATCCCGAAGTCAGTCATGCGGTTCTGGACATCGACCACGCGTAATGCCGGTGTCCCGGTGAGCGTCTCCAGGCTGTAGCGGCTCATCTCCATGCGCGGGCCGGCGAGGTCGCGGATGCGAGCGGGTGACGCCGCGGATCTGCGATGAGCCGAGCGTCCATGTAGTTGCTCGCGAGTACGGAAAGGTCCGACGCCTCGCTGATGCCCTCGGCGCCCATCGCGCGCGACCCACGCGTAGGCTTTCAGGACCTGCGGCAAGTTGCCGATGAACTCGCGCACCCGCCCGATCCCCGCGGCGCGCTCGTGTCAGCCGTAGCGGCCGCCGTCGCGGCACGACCAGCGGGCCGGGCAGATAGGGCGCCAGCCTCGCGTGCACCCGTAGGCGCCGACCGCCGGGCCGCCGCCGCCCTTGGGTGCACCAAAAGTCTTGTGCAGCATGAACATGCAGGCGTCGAACCCGAGCTCGGCGGCGCGGATCTTGCCCATCACGCCGTTGAAATTGGCGTGGTCGTAAAAACACAGGCCGCCGGCCTCGTGCACGCGTCGACCCACTGCGTGATGTGCGGGTTGTAGATGCCCATGTCGTCGGGGTTGTTGACCAACAGCGCGGCCGTGCGGTCCGATATTGCCGACTCGAGCGCGTCCAGCGAAGGATAGCCGTCCTCTTCCAGCGGCAGCGTGATGACCTTGAAGCCGGCCGCTGCGGCCGTCGCCGGCGTTGCACGGATGGGCCTGGATGGTCGTGATGATCTCGTCGCGTTTATCCAGCTCGCCGCGCGCCGCGTGGTAGGCCCGGGTAATGCAGGCCTGGAGGTAGGCGGCGTCCGCCCCGCCGCCGGGCTGGAAGACGAATCGGTCCATGCCCGACAGTTCGCGCAGTGCCAGGTCGAGGCCGTGGACGATCTCGAGCAGGCCCTGCAGGGTGTCCGGATGCTGCAGCGGGTGCACTCCGCGCACCTGGGGCCGCGCGGGACAGACGCCTCCGACACCGCCGGGTTGTACTTCATCGTGCAGGTGCCGAACAGGCTGATGCCCATCATGCCGAGCGTCTGCTGAGACAGACGCAGGTAGTGGCGCAGCACTTCCCACTCGCTCAGCTCGGGCAGCGCGGGCGGCCGTGCGCCGGCGCGCGCTGCCGGGACCAGCGCCGGCGGTCAGCCGCGACGGCGGCGATGGCGGGCTCGACCGCGGAACGAGCACGCCGCGGCGGCCCGGCCGGCCGAGTTCCATGACGACAGGCTCGTCCCAGACGGCGGCGTGATAGCGGCGCAGGCCCGGCTTGGCGGCCTCGGATGGTCATCGGTCACCTCGCTGAGGGCGTCGGCCAGCCGGTCGATGTCTGCCTGGGTGTGCAGTCTCGGTCATGCAGTACAGCGCGCTTTGGCCCAGTTCGGGGAAGGCGGCGGACAGGTCGGGCCGCCGAAGATGCCGCGCTCGCGCAAGCGCGGCGTTGATCAGCGACGACGCTGCGTCCCGTCGCGGAGAAGTCGACGACGAACTCCCGGAAGAAGCCTGCGGGGAAGCGGACCGAACGCCCGGGAATGCCGGCCAGTCGCGCCGCCGCGTAGTGGCTGCGCTGCAGGATCGCCGCGCCGACCTCGGCGAACCCCTGCGGGCCCATCGCGCGCCATGTACGCGGCGTTCGCGATCGGCCCACAGATAGACCGAGTTGCCGGTCCAGTCGTTGCCTTCCTCGCGCGCGCCGTAGGACGTCTGCTGCGAAAAGCGGGATGCCGAAACCGCGCTCGCCCGGCTCGGTCGTGTCGCAGATGCTGACCTGCAGCGTCGGGTACTCGCGGGCGTAGCGCTCTTCGTCCCGGCTGGCGATAAAGCCGCCCGACGCCGCCGCCGCCGTTCATGTGCACGCCGAGCGTCTGGGTCGGTGCCGACCGCGAAACCGGCGCCGAGCTCGCCCGGCGGGGCCAGCACGCCGAGCGAGATCGGGTCGACGCCCGACGATCACTTCGGCGCCTGCGCGCGGCCGCGGCCACCACGCTCCGGACGCTGGTCTTCGATCACGCCGAAGTAGTTCGGGTTTTCCATATAGACGGCAGCGACGTCGTCGGACAGTCGGCGCTGCGAGGTCGGCCAGGTCGACGCGGCCGATCGCGTGCCGTAGCCGAACGTGCTCGATCTGCGATGCGGCTCGTGCCATGCTGCCGGCGGCGCAATAGTTGCCGATCACCGCCCGCCGCTCCGGGTCCAGGCACGCGCGGCACCAGCACCTGTCGGCCGGCCGGTGATGCGCGCGGCCATCCGCAGCGCGTGCCCGGCCGCACAGCCCCAGCTGTAGACGGGCAGACCGACGAAGTCGAGGTCGAGCAGCTCGCCGAGCTGGCTGGAGTACTCGAACCAGGCCTGAAAGCGCCCCTGATCCGACGACGGCGTCCCCCACACCGATGTCAGCCACTCGTGCGCGGAGGCGATCTCGTCGCAGATGGCGGGCACGTGATGCCGGTAGCAGCCGCCGCCGAGGAAGCTCAAGCGCGTCCTCGCAGCTGGCGTTCCGGCCCAGCAGCTCGGTCAGGTGCCGCGCGCAGCGGCGGCCTCAGACGCGAGCTGTTCTGGGAGCTCGCAGCGGCGCGATGCATCCGGTGCGCGGCCGGGATCTGGGCGAACAGCTCCTCCACCGCTGCGTACCCCGGTCTCGGCCAGCATCTCGTCGCGCAGCGCAGCCACCGAGTTCGCCATGTACGGATGTGAGCCACTCGCACGCACCTTTTTCCGTCAAACTTGCGCGGCGTTACGCCGCCGTGGCCACTCATCATCATGTAGCGGGCGGGCCCCGTCCGGACCCGGTGGTAGCCGGCGAGCCGCTCGAAGGCCGACTCGTCGCCAGCGTCGACTCGCAGCAGGGCGGGCGGAGCGCGAGCCAGCTTGTCGGCGGCGGGCGATAATGATCCGGTCGGCGGGCGAGCCGGGCGAGCACGGCCGGCCCCGAGCTGCTGGTTGCCCCGGCCGAGCAGGAAGCCCTGGCCGCCGATGACCCCGAGGACCAGCCGGGTCGCGGGCGCGTGTCCATGAGCGCGACGATGGCCGCCTCGGTCAGGTCGGCGCCGATAAGCGGCCGTCTCTGACCGCGTCGATGCCGAGCGGCGTGCCGGGCAGGCCCAGCCCGCGAGCACCTCGGCCGTGGTCGAGCCCGGGCCCGAACAGATACAGCGTGCCGGGCGCCAGTGTCGCCGGCCACGCGCGCGGCAGAGCGGCGTCGAGCTCGGCCGGCGACCCGGCGCCGCCGAGCTCTTCGGCCCGGCGAGGCCGACGCCGGCGCCGGGGACGCGCGGCGCTGGCCGTGGCAGGCTCGGTGATGCAGGTCCTCGCCGACGGCCGCTTCGACGACCTCGGCGACATCGACCTCGCGCGGCCGGCGCCGCCGCGCAAGAACGTCGCCGCCAGCTCCGCCGGCCGCCTCCGGGCTGTGCCGCGAACACTCCCGACCGCATCTTGACGCCGCCGGGATGCCAAGGATCGGGACCGGCGCCGACCGAAGCTCGACGATGTCGCGCGCCGTCCCGTCGCCGCCGGCAAACAGGACCAGGTCCACGCCGGCGCCGGCCATCATCGGCGGCCGCCCGCGCGTGTCGGCGGCGGTGGTCAGGCCTCCGGCAACGGCAGCCGATCGGCGACCGTGCCAGTCCCGGCGACCGCGCGCGACGTCGGCTCCCATCGACGCCGGGCGCCGCCAGCACGCCGACCGGCACGGCGCGGCAGGGCGCAGCCACCGCAGGCCCTTGCCGCCCGGGGCGGCTCCGGCGACCCCGCCGCGGCGCACGGCCTCGGCCAGCGCTGCGCGCCGTCGGTGCCGTGCAGGCCGACCCGGCCGCCCATCCCGGCGACCGGGTTGACGAGCAGCCCGATGAGCGCGGCCACCTGGCGGACTGCCTCGCCTCGGCCAGTTCGGCCGCCACGTCGTCGAGCGCCCGCCGCGTGACCGTCGACCATCTCGTCGATCTCCGCTTCGGTGACGACGAACGGAGGAGAGAAGGCGATCGTGTCCGCGTCGGGCAGCGCCCGGGTGATGAACGCCGTTCTCCCGGCTCTCGGCGGTCGACCCGCGCGCCGACCCGCAGAGCCGGGTCGAAGCGCCGAGCGGGTACGGCTCGGCGACGAACTCCACGGCGGCGATCAGGCCCTGACCGCGTACCTCGCCGACCAGCGGGTGATCGCGCGAACGCTCGTGCAGCCGCTGCTGCAGGTGGGCGCCGCGCTTGGCGCGCCTGCTCGACCAGCCCGTCGCGTTCGATGATGCCGAGGTTGGTGAGGGCGGCGGCGGCGGCGCCAGCGGGTGGGCCGTGTAGGTGTAGCCGTGGCCGAAGCACGCCGAACCGCTCGCTGCCCGTCGGCGACGACGTCGCCACACCTGCGCCGACACCAGGCTGGCCGACATCGGGACGTAGGCCGAGGTGATGCCCTTGGCCAGCGTCATCAGGTCGGGCTGCAGGCCGAACACCTCGGTCCCGAACCAGCGCCCGAGCCGGCCGAAACCGCATACGACCTCGTCAGCAATGAGCAGGACGTCGTGCTGGCGCAGCACCTCCTGGATCGCGGCGAAGTAACCTCCGGCGGCACGATCACGCCGCCCGCCGCCTGGAGCGGCTCGGCGATGAAGGCGGCCACCGTGTCCGGGCCTTCGGCCAGGATCAGTCGCCTCGAGCTCGGCGGCCAGGCCGCGCCATGAACTCGGCGTCGGTCATCCCCGGCTTCGCCTCCCAGAGCCGGTGCGGGGCCCGCACGTGACGGATCATCGGCAGCGGCAGGTCGAAGCCCTCATGCAGGCTGTCCAGCCCGGTGAGGCCGGCCGTCGCGAGCGGTGACCCCGTGGTAACCGCGGTGGCGGGAGATGATCTTTTTCTTGCGCGGGCCGGCCAAGACGTTGTTGTAGTACCAGACCAGCTTCATCTCGGTGTCGTTGGCATCGGAGCCGCTGTTGCCGAAGAACACCCTCGCCACGGGGCCCGGGGCGCGAGGCGACCAGCTGCTCGGCCAGCAGCGTCGACGACGTCGTTGGCCATCGACGAGAACGAGTGGTAGTAGGGCAGCCGCGCGCCTGCGCGCGCAGCGCGTCGGCCATCTCGCGCGTTGCCGTAGCCGATGTTGACGCACCAAAGGCCGGCCATCGCATCCAGGTAGTTGTTCCCGGCCAGTCGGTCAGCCGGCAGCCCTGGCCTTCGACCATCACGAGCCGGCCTGCCGGCCTGGTGGTCCCGGATCGAGGTGAACGGATGGATCGCGAAGCGACGGTCGAGATCCTCCAGGTGCCTCCTGCCCTGGTGCCTCCTGGCCCGTGCATGCGCCCTCCGGCTATTGTTCGTTATATGAACGGAAGCTCGCTCTCTCGAACCGTCGTGACTCTAGTTCGTAGCGAGGGAGTTATGAAGGCGACCTGATCCGGCTGTGGATCACGGCACTACCGAGGCGCTCGTGGCCAGGCACGCGGCGGAGCCTGCGGTCAGCCGGCCTGCTGCGCGAGGACCTGTTCATCAGCGGCAGTGGGTCCCGGCCAGCGGCGGCGAGCGGCTGGAGGTCACCGACCCGGCCAGCGGCGACGATGCTCGCCTGCGTCGGCCAGCGCCACCGCGCGAGGACGTCCGCCGCGCGATCGCGCTGGCCGACGCGGCCTGCGGCGGCTGGTCGGACGCGGCCGGCCACCGAGCGACGCCGACGTCCTGCTGGCGCTGGCATCGACCTGATCTCGCAGAACGCGGAGCAGCTGGCCGTGCTGCTGACCGCCGAGCAGGGCAAGCCGCTCGCCGAGGCGCGGGGCGAGATGCTCCTACGGCGCCGCGTTCGTCGGGTTGTTCGCCGAGGAGGCAAGCGCGCCTACGGCGAGATGATCCCGCGCAACGCAGGCGGCCGGCGGCTGCTCGTCACTGCGCCAGCCGGTCGGCGTCGTCGCCGCGATCACGCCGTGGAACTTCCCGGCCGCTGATGATCGCCCGCAAAGTCGCGCCGGCCCTCGCGGCCGGCTGCACGGTGGTGCTCAAGCCGGCCAGCGAGACGCCGCTGATCGCGCTGGCGCTCGCCGAGCTGGCGCGCCAGGGCGGGCCTTCCGCCGCGGGGTACTGAACGTCGTGCACGGCGACCCGGTCAGCGGTCGGGGCCGTGCTCACCGCGAGCCGGCGTCCGGATGCTGACCTTCACCGGCTCGACCGAGGTCGGCAAGCTGCTGATGGCCCAGTGCGCCGGCACGGTCAAGCGGCTCGGCGCTGGAACTGGGCGGGAACGCGCCGTTCGATCGTCTTCGACGACGCCGACCTCGACGCGGCCGTGGCCGGTGCCATCGACGCGAAGTTCCGCAACGCCGGGCAGACGTGCGTGTGCGCCAACCGGATCCTGGTGCAGGACGGCGATCCACGACGAGTTCGCTGGAGCGCGTACGTGAAGGCCGCCAGGCGACGCTGACCGTCGGGCACGGGCTAGACGCAGCGGGCGGCGATCGGGCCCGCTGATCGCCGAGGCGGCGGTCGCGAAGGTCGAGCGTCACCTCGCCGACGCGGTCGCGGGCGGGGCCGCGGTTGCGCTGCGGCGGCGCCCGGCACGAGCTCGGCGGCACGTTCTTCGAGCCGACGGTGCTGACCGGCGCCACTGCGGACATGGAGATCGCGACGCGCGCGGAGACCTTCGGCCCGGTCGCGCCGTTCCTGCGGTTCGAGCACCGAGGAGGAGGCGCTGGCGCTCGCCAACGCGACGGAGTCGGGCCTGTCCGCGTACTTCTACACCCGCGACGCCGGCCGGATGCTGCGCGTTCGGCGAGGGCCTCGAGTTCGGCGTCGTCGGCGTCAACACCGGCGCCGATCTCCTACGAAGGCGCGCCGTTCGGCGGCATGAAGCAGTCGGGCATCGGGCGCGAGGGCTCGCATCACGGGATGGACGAGTTCCTCGAGCTGAAGTACCTCTGCGTCGACGGCATCGGGTAGTGGCGTAATGCGGATCGGCGCCAAGGTGCCCAATACCGGGTCGCTGCCGGCTGAGCGGGGTATCGGCGCGATGGCCGCCGAACTCGAGCGAGCCGGCTTCGACTCGCTTTGGGTCAGCGATCATCTGGTCATGCCCTCGGTTATCTCGTCGCGGTACCCATTCGCCGCGGATGGGAAGGCGACGTGGCCGACCAGCACGCCGTACCTCGACGCGATGATCGCGCTGACTGCGATCGCGGCGGCCACGCACCGTGTGCGCATCGGCACGGCCGTGCTGGTGCTGCCGTTGCGCCAGCCGGTGGTGCTCGCCAAGCAGGCCGCGTCGATCGACGTCATCGGCGGCGGCCGACTCGAGCTCGGTATCGGGGCGGGCTGGCTGGCGGAGGAGTTCGCGGCGCTCGCGGTCCCGTTCGCCGGGCGGGGCGAGCGCCTGGACGAATGGATCGAGATCCTGCGGGCGGTGTGGACCGGGACACCGGCGCCGTTCGCCGGGCGGCACTACATGCTGCCGGGCGGGCTGCACTCCGGGCCGGTCCCGCCGCATTCGATCCCGCTGCTCATCGGGGGGCACTCGGTCCGGGCCAGGGCACGCGCCGCCAGCTGTGACGGCTGGCTCGCCCAGCAGTCGGCGACCGCGCTCGACCTCAGCGAGCTCGCCGCGGAGATCACGGGAATGCGGCGCGCAGCTGCGGCCGCGGGCCGCGACCCGGCCGCCTTGCGGGCGGTGCTGCGCATCGTGGACTCGGCGCAGCGACCAGAGCAGGTCGCCGCAGCACTGCCAGCGCTGGCCGCCGCCGGCGTCACCGAGATCATCGTCGATACCGACTGGTCCGCGCCAGGGTCGGCGGCGGCCGCCTGCGTCCAGCTGCGCGCCGCCGCCTGATGCCGACCGCACGCGGAGGCCGGAAGGCGCGGCCGTCTCAGCGGACATAGGCCGCGCCATTAATGTCCAGCGTCGCGCCGGTCAGGTGCCGGCACGCCCCGCTGGCCAAGAACGCGATCAGATCACCGACCTCGGCGGGCGGCACCATGTCGCCGAGCGGAAGGATCTTGCGGACCTCGTCTTCACCGCCGCGGAACGTTGCCGAGATCTCCGTCAGCGGCGTGCGCACAAGCCCAGGCGCGATCACGTAGGCGAGCACCCCGTCGGCGGCGTGCACCCTGGCGATCGTCTGGGTGACCGCCTTGATCGCGGCCTTGCTAGCCGCATAGGCGCTGAGCTGCGGGATCGCTGAGCCCTGCTGCCCGGACCAGCTGGACAGTGTGATGATGACGCCCCCGCCGGCCGTCCGGTAGTGGCGCACCGCATTGCGAATGAGGCTGGCGGGCTCCACCACGTTCACTTGCAGGATCTGCGCCCAGGTCGCGTCCCACTCTGCGTCGGAGGCGCCGATCGGGTTGTCAGGCATGATGGCGGCGTTGTTGACGAGCACGTCGATCCGCCCGCGCCACGCCAACGCCCGCGACCACAGGTCGCGGGCCGACCCCGGCTGGCGGAAATCGGCGCAGAGCAGCAGCCTGCGGTCGGCCGGGATCGCGCTGGTGGCGCGCTCGGCCGCGGTGGCATCGCTGGAGTAGTGCGCGATGACACTAGCACCGGCCGCGCCCAGGATCCGTGCCGTCACAGTGCCGATGCCGCCCGACGCCCCGGTGAGCAGGATGGTCTTGCCGGTCAGGTCGGTCACTGCATCGCTCCCTCGTAGGTACGTGCCGCCGCGGCACTCATAGGATTCCGGCGTCGACAGCGAGCAGCTGGCCGGTGATCCCCGACGATAGGTCGCTGGCCAGGAACAACACTGCGTCCGCGACTTCCACGGCGGTCGCGATCCGGCCTAGCGCCGTCTGCTCGCCGGCCTGCCGCAGCGCCTCCTCGACCGGCAGCCCGAGCGTTTCGGCCCGGCGGGCCATGCGCCCGCGCAACGCCTCGGTCGCGATCGGCCCCGGCCCGACCGCGTTCACCCGGATTCCGTCGCGGCCCACGTCCATGGCGGCCGAGCGCACCAGGCCGACGACCGCATGCTTGCTCGCGGTGTAAGACGGCAGCCGCGGATCACCCTTCCAGCCGTTCAGTGACGCCATCGCGATGATGCTGCCACCCCGGCCGGCCATCCGGCGCACCGCCTCGCGCACGGTCAGCATCAGCCCGCCGACGTTTACCGCGAACACGTCGTCCCACTGCACCGGGTCGATGTCGCCTGTCCGGCTCCACGCTGGGACCACGCCCGCACAGGCAACGACGACGTCAGGCGCGCGGGCGGCCGGGCCGAAGGCAGCCGCCAGCGCCGCAGGGTCACGGACGTCGGCGACGACCGCATACCACCCGGCGGGCCCGGACGGCCGCGCGGGATGAATCAGGTCGATGACGGTCCCGGTCGCGCCCGCCTCGGCCAGGCGCGCAGCGATCGCGGCGCCGAGGCCGCGCGCGCCCCCGGTCACCACCGCAACCTTGCCGCGCAGCAGTCCGCGCGGCTGGCCGGTCACCGGCCGGCCCCAGCCGACGCGGATATACGCATCCGTCGGCCTGTGGCTACCATGACGCCATGCGCGTGCTGCCACGCGGCCGCCTGCCGCTCGGCCCGGCTCAGGGCATCGAGCGCGGCCCGGCCGTCACGATCACCGTCGACGGACAACTGCGCAAAGCGCACGCAGGCGAGACCGTGGCCGCCGCGATGATCGCCGACGACGGTATCGCAACCCGCCGGACCGCTGGCGGCGCGTGGCGCGGGGTTTATTGCGGCATGGGCGCGTGCTTCGACTGCCTGGTCGTCATCGACGATGTTCCGAACACCAGGGCGTGCATGACGCTGGTCGCCGCAGGCATGCGGATCGAGCGCCAGCACGGCGCCGGGGCCGGCTTCTGATCCTCGCGCGCGCCGCTCTGCGCGGCGCGCGTCGGCCAGTCGTCCCGGCCTGCGCGCATCCGCCGGCCGGGCGCCTCGGCTGCTCCGCCGCGACCGCGTCCGGGCGCCCGCGACCCAGTCCGCACCGGTCGCAGCCGGAGTGGACAATCCCGGTCCGCCAGGATTATGTTCGTAAGGCGACTCTCGGTACGACATACGAACCATCTTAATCGGGGAGGTGGCGTGGGCAATGTGGTCGCGGCCGGGAACGGTCGGGACACCCATCGCCCCGACCCCACCCTGACCGTGGCAGTCGCGGGCGCCGGCAGCATCGGCGTCGCGTGGTCGCTGCTCTTCGCGCAAGCCGGCCACGAGGTGCGCCTCTACGATCCCGCCGCCGACCGCCGCGCGGTGGTGCCCATCGAGCTGGCCCGGCGGCTCGCCGGGCTGCATGCCGCCGGGCTGCTGGCCGAAGACGCCGCCGTGATCGCCGGCCGGGTGCGCGTGACAGCCGGCCTGGAAGAAGCGGCCCGGTCCGCCGGCTATGTCCAGGAGTGCGCGCCCGAGGAGCTCGCGGTCAAGCGCGAGCTGTTTGCCACGCTCGACCAGATCGCTCCCGCCGGCGCGGTGCTGGCTTCGTCATCATCTGCCCTGCCGTGCTCAGCAATCGCCGCCGGGTTGGCGGGCTCGGAACGATGCCTGATCGCCCATCCTGGTAACCCGCCCTACCTGCTGCGGGTCGTCGAACTTGTGCCGAGCCCGCAGACGTCGGCGCGCACGGTTGATGTCACGGCGGCGCTCTTGAGCTCGGCCGGCATGCTGCCAGTCCGGCTGCGGAAGGAAGTGACCGGGTTCGTCTTCAACCGCCTGCAAGGCGCCGTGCTGCGCGAGGCGTACTGTCTCGTGCGCGATGGCGTGGTCGCGCCCGAGGACATCGACCTGGTGATGCGGGCCGGGCTCGCGCGGCGCTGGGCGGTGCTCGGCCCGTTCGAGACCGCGGAGCTGAATACCAGGGGCGGCGTTGACCGGCACGCCCTGCTGATGGGCCCGGCGTACGCGCGGATGGGCGCCGAGCGCGGCCAGGCTGAGGTCGGCTGGGAACCAGAGCTGGTCCGCGAGGTCTCGGCGAGCGTGCGCCGCCGGTTCCCGCGCGAAGCGTGGGAGGACAACGTGACCTGGCGGGACCGCGCACTCATGGTCCTGGAGCACTGCTGGCGGGCCCACCCAGAGCTGTCCGGGCCGCCGGCCGAGCCAGTTGCGCAGTCCGTCAGCGGGCCGTCGTGAGCGCTGACTGCGCGGCTGAGCCGCACGACCACGAGGACCGGGCCGGGCAGTCGTGCGATCTGCTCGTGATCGGGGCCGGGCCGGCCGGGCTGGCGGCCGCGGCGACGGCCGGCCAGTACGGGCTGCGCACGATCGTCCTGGACGAAAGGCCGACTCCGGGCGGGCAGGTGTACAAGCAGCCAGGCCCGGGCTTCCGAATCAGCGACCCGGCGCGCGTTGGCCGCGACTACATGCGCGGCGTGGCGCTGGCGCGGCAGGCGGCCCGCAGCAGGGCGGAGCTGCGAGCCGGCGTCGAGGTCGTCGCGCTCGACGGCACCAGCGCCATCGTCGTGGCGGGCGGCAGATCGTATTCGCTGCACGGCAGGAGAATGCTGATCGCGGCGGGTGCGCACGACCGCCCGGTCGTGTTCCCCGGCTGGACTCTGCCGGGCGTCGTCACCGCCGGAGGCGCGCAGGCACTGGTGAAGGCGTCTCGCATCGTGCCGGGAGACCGGGTCGCGTTCGCGGGCAGCGGCCCGCTCGCGCTGGCGTTCCCGGCGCAGTTGCGGCACTACGGCGTGAACGTTGTGCTCGTGCTCGAGTCCGGGCCGCCGCCCGGACCCCGCGCGCTGGCCGGGATAGCGCGGGTCGGCGCAGGAAACGGAGAGTTGCTGCGCGACGCCGCCGGATATCGCTGGCAGCTGGCCAGGTACCGGGTGCCGCTTCGTTACCGCCGGATCATCACCGCCGCTCAGGGCGATGGGCGCGTCGAGGAGATCGTGCACGCCGCGGTCGACCCCGCCTGGCGGGTGGTGCCCAGATCAGAGCAGCGGGTCGCGGTGGACACCCTCTGCCTCGGTTACGGGTTCGTCCCCGCCGACGAGCTACTGCGTCTGGCCGGGTGCCTGTTCGGCTACGACGAGGATCTCGGCGGCACCGTGGTGCAGCGCGATGAGTGGCTGCAAACCAGCGTGCCGGGCGTGCTGGCGGCGGGCGACGTGGCGGGGATACGCGGCGCGCTGTCCGCCGCCGATCAGGGCCGCCTCGCCGCGCTGCGAGCGGCGGCCGACCTCGGCGTGCTGACCGAGACACAGGCCGAGCGGCTGGCCCGGCCGGTTCGGGTTCGGCTGGCGCGCAAGGAACGGTTCCGCGCCGCGCTCGCGCCGCTGTATGCGGTCGGGCCAGGGCTCTACGAGCTGACCACGCCGCAGACGGTGGTCTGCCGCTGTGAGGAGGTCACCCGGGCCGAGCTGGACGCGGCCATCGCCTCGACGGCGGACGTGAACGTGATCAAGAGCTACACCAGGGCCGGCATGGGGCTGTGCCAGGGCCGCAACTGCCGTCGCCAGGTCGCGGCGCTCATCGCCGCCAGCACCGGCATCCGGATCGCTGACGTGCCGGCCGCGACTGCCCGTCCGCCGGCCCGACCAGTGCCGCTCGCGGCGCTCGCAGACGACTCAATCCGGGACGAGGGGCTGTTCGTCCGTGACTGAGCAAACTCCGCGAAGAGTTCCGGGGGGTGGGCTCCCTGGGCATTCAGAGCAGGTCGCTTCCGTTCCCGCCCGTCCAGCCCTGGTCCTTCCGGCGGCCAGCGACCTGCGCGCGCCGCTGCCCGCGAGCACCGATATCGCGGTGATCGGCGGTGGCCTGGCGGGCTGTGCGCTTGCCTACTTCCTCGCCACGGCCGGCGCGGAGGTCGTGGTCGTCGAGCGCGGCGAGCTGAACCGGGAGGCGTCGGGCACCAACGCCGGGAGCTTCCACTTTCAGATCGCCATCCACCAGCTCACCGGATCCGACAGCAACGCCGACACCGCCCGGCTGCACGCCGACGTGCGGCTGCACGCCGACGCCGCGGATGTGTGGTCCGCCCTGGAGGGTGAGCTGTTCGCCGACCTCGGCGTGCACGTCACCGGCGGGCTCATGGTGGCGGAGACGCAGGACGAGCTGCGCACGCTGATCCGCAAGCAGCGGATCGAGCAGGACGCCGGCCTGCAGACCGAGCTGCTGACCGGCCGGGCGCTCCGGGACTTCGCGCCGTACCTTGCCGATGACCTGACCGGCGCGGTGTACTGCGGGCAGGAGGGTCACGCGAACCCGCTGCTAGCCACCCCCGCCTTCGCCGCCCGCGCCATCGAGGCAGGCGCGCGGATCCGCACGCAGGCGCCGGTGCTGAGCGTGGAAACCGTGACCGGACCCGGCAGCGCCCGCTTCCGGCTGCGCACCGGCGCGGGCGACATCACCGCGGCCCGGGTGGTCAACGCGGCAGGCGCCTGGGCTCCGGAGGTCGCGGCGCTCAGCGGCCTGAGCCTGCCGGTCTGGTCCGACGGGTTGCACGTCAACGTGACCGAGCCGCGGGAGCGGATGCTGACGCCGATGGTGCAGCACATCGGGCGCCGGCTGACCCTGAAGCAAGCCGCCAACGGCACGTTCATCATCGGTGGCGGCTGGCCGGCCCGACCCGAGCGGCCGCCGACCCGATACTCGGTGCGGTGGGACAGCGCCGCGGGCAACACCGCGGTCGCGATCCGGGTGCTGCCTGCTCTGGCCGACGTCCGGGTTACGCACATGTGGACCGGCGCCATCGCGTTCACCGATGACCTGCTGCCGGTTGTCGGCGGGTACCGGCGGCTGCCGGGCTACTACCTGTGCCTGGCCTCGACCGGATTCACCCTCGGGCCCATCATCGCCAGGATGCTCGCCGAGCACCTGACGAGCCGGCACGCCCGGCCTGATTTCGGCCGAGTACTCACCAGACCGGGTTCCCTCGCTGGCCCGCGCCTGACCACAAAGGAGCACCCATGGACCGAAACGACGTCGACTGGAGGGGTTACTGGGCGTCGTGTCCCACCCCGTTCCGCGCCGGCGACGAGAGCCTGGACACCGGCACGCTGCGCGAGCTACTGGAGTTTTATGTCAGCTGCGGGCTGCACGGCGTGCTCATCAACGGGACGGTCGGCGAGTGGTTCTCGCAGCCCGAGAGCGACCGCAAGGCAGTGGCGGAGACGGCGATTGACGCGGTCGCGGGCCGGATGACGGTCGTGATCGGCTGCACCGCGTACACCGCCAAGGAGATCGCAGGCTACGGGCGGCACGCCATGGCGGCCGGTGCGGACGGGATCGAGGTCAGTGCGCCGCCGTACTCCAAGCTTTTCCCGGATGAGATCATCCGGTACTACCAGGACGTGTCCGAGGCAGTCGACGGCCCGCTGATGATCTACAACTGGCCGCACGGCACGAACGTCGAGATCACCCCGGAACTGGCCGACCAGCTGGTGGACATCCCTACGGTGGTGGCGGTCAAGGACAGCACCCCCGATGCCGAGCAGTTCTTCGAGACCACCCGGCGCATCGTCGGCCGGGCCAGGGTGTTCGGTCCGTTTATGACCGCCCGCGGTCTGGAGATGCTGCGCAAGCACGGCGGGGACGGTCTCATCGGCGGCGGCAGCTTGTTCGGTGCGGCCGACGCCGGTTTCTGGACCGCGTACTGGCAGGGTGACTACGCCGTCTGCGATGAGTACACGCGGCGGAACGAGACGCTGTTCGCGAAGCTGTGGCTGCCCGGCGGCTGGGCGGGCGTGCACGGCGCCTACCAGAGCGAGCTGAAGGCAGTCATGGCCATGCTCGGGCAGCCCGGCGGTGTGGTCCGGCGGCCGCGGCTGCCTGTCACCGACCCGGCGGCGCTAGCCGAGATCCGGGCGGCACTGACGGAATTCGGGCTGCTGCCTGGCTGAGACGACCGCGCGGCCGCCCATGCCGCGCAGCACGAGAGAGGGAACGTCATGTTCGCTGGGGTCGATCACGTCGGCATCGGAGTGGCCGACATGGACGCGGCGCTGGAGTTCTTCCGCGAGCGGATGGGCTTCAGCCGGGTGCTCTTCGACTACACCGGCGAGCTGCCGGGGCTGGAGGAGCTGACGCACCGCGCGCGCACCCGCGCCCGCGTGGTCATGCTGGCCAGCGCCAGCATGACCCCGCTGGGGCCCGGCAAGGTCAAGCTGGTGCAGGTGCTGGCGGACGGCGGCACGCCGCCGCTGCCGCCGGGAGCGTGCTATGGCGAGGTCGGGATCTGCGAGGTGTGCGTGCACGCCCGCGATGTGCCCGCGGTGCACCGCAGGCTGCTGGAGCAGGGCTGCAAGGAGCTGATGGAGCCGGTCAGCATCAAGGTCACGCCGTTCAATATCGGGGTGGAACTGTGCTACGTCGCCGATCCCGGCGACGGCAAGATCGAGATCCTGGAGTGGACTGGCATCTGGCAGCCGCTGCCCGGCGAGCCGCGGCTGGAGGGCGTCAACCACGTGGCGTTTGGAGTGGTGGACATGACCGCGACCCGCGAGTTCTACGCCGGGTTCGGGTTCAGTCACCTGGTGCTGGAGTCAGACGGATACTTCGAGCCAATGCGTCCCTGGTATGACCGGGAGATGCCGCGCCAGCACATGATCCTCGTGCTGCCCGGTCAGGGCGCGGGCATCGAGCCGGTCCGTCTGCAGCCCGAGACGATGGACTGCCGGGGCGAGTGGGGGCATCTCGGGCCGATGGAGTTCGCCATCGGCGTGACGAACCTGGATCAGGCCTTTGCCCAGCTCCGGGCATCCGGCCTGGAATTCCGCAGCGACCCGCAGACGGTGGACGTCGGATCTGGCGAGTGGCGGTACGCCTACTTCCAGGATCCGGACGGACTGTACGTATCACTGATCGAGCCGCGCTACTAAAGATTCCAGCCTCCGAAGGGAACCTTCCCATGCCCGACTGCCAGTCCCGCCAGGCCGCCTTCGCCGCGCACCTCGCGGCGTCCGGCACCGATCTGGTGTTCCTGCCGGTGTCCGCGGACCTGGAGTACCTGACCGGCCTGCACCGCCGGGTCCTGACCTTCGGCAACATCGAGTACGCGCACAGCTGGGTCACCGGGGCCTTCCTTGCGCCGGGCCGCGAGCCGGTGTTCGTGCTGCCGCGAATGGTGCAGGAGTTCGACCTGCCGGAGGGCATCACCGGCGACGTCGCGCTGGTCAACGAGCGTGACGACGCCGAGGCGATCTTCGGCCGGGTGGCGGCGTCCTTCGGCCCGGTGCGCAAGCTCGGCGTGGGCTCGCGGGCCTGGGGCGACACCGTCCTGCATCTGCAGTCGACACTGCCGGACGCGCAGCTGGGCAGCGCAAGCAAGCTGGTGAACCTGATGCGCCGGGTGAAAAGCCCAGAGGAACTAGCGGCGATGGCCCACGCATGCCGGATCGCCGACGAAGTCATGGGCGTGGTGACACCGCGAGTCACACCCGGCGTGCTGGAGCTGGAGCTGGCGCGCGACATCAACTACCGGATGCGCCAGCAGGGGACTCAGGACGCCGTCGTTCGACACCGGCGTGTGGAGCATGGGGCCCGCGAGCCAACGGGACGCGACTGTGCGGATCTCGGCCCGCCCGGTCACGCCCGGCCTAGGCGTGTCGTTCGACTTCGGCGCCGAAGTGCGGGGCTACTGCTCGGATTTCGGCCGCACGATCCACGTCGGCGAGGCCCCGGCCGAGTTCCGGCGGGTGTACGACACAGTGATGGCGGCGCAAGCCGCGGGGATCCGCGCGGTGCAGCCGGGCGTGCCCGCCTCCGCCGTGCATGCCGCGACCCGGCAGGTCATCGCCGACGCTGGGCTCGGCGAGTGGTTCCGGCACCGGACCGGGCACTGCATCGGCCTGGACGTGCATGAGCTGCCCTTCATCTCCGAGGAAGACGACACTCCGCTGGAAGTCGGCATGACGTTCACCGTCGAGCCGTCGGTGTTCCGCCCGGGCCACTATGGCGCCAGGGTCGAGGACATCGTCGTCTGCGAGGAAGGCGGGGGCCGCAAGCTGAACGAGTACCCCACCGACCTGGTCGAGCAGGAGTAAGCAGCAGGCCTGTCCGGTCCGGCCCGGCGTGTACCGCCGTACGCCGGATGCGCGCAGGCAGTTGCGGCCGGAAGGCTCGGCGCTACTGCGGGGCCCGGCGGCCGCAACGCTAGCTTGACAGGTAAATTACGTCTATTTACGATACGAACAATTGTCCGTTCATCGAACCACCTTCGTGCCGTCCGGGGATGGACTCCGCCCCACCCAGAGCTCGGTCGGCCCCCGCCGGCACCTCGCAGAACGTCGCTTAACCCGCAGAGTTAGGTGCTTTCTATGGATCGACACAATGGCTTTTCCCGGCAGCTGCCGATGTCCCGCCGCCATCTGCTGACCAGCCTCGGCGCGCTAGGCGGGGCCGCATTCGCCGTCCCGTTGCTTGACGGCTGTTCCGGGTCCTCATCGCCCGCGACCAGCAACGGCGGCTCACCGGCCAAGTCGCTCAACGTGACCTGGACGAACGTCGCACTGCCGCCCAACGTGGACCCGGCTATCGGCTTCGACTCAGACACTCTGCAGGTCGTCCGCAATGTCTACGAGGGCCTGCTGGAATACGTGCCCGGCGGGACCGCAGTCCGTCCCGCCCTGGCCAAGTCGTACAGCGTCTCCAGCGACGGCACGACGTACACCTTCCGGCTGCGTCCGGGCGTCGTCTTCCATGATGGCGCCAAGCTGGACGCGGACGCCGTGGTGACGAGCTTCAACCGGATCCGCGAGATCAACCAGGGCCCGGCATCGCTCATGAGCAGCATCAAGAGCTTCAGTGCCTCCGGGCCGGACACCGTGGTGGTCACCCTGTCCGAGCCATATGCGTTCCTGCCCGGCGTGATGCCCTGGTTGCCGGTCATCAGCCCGGACGCGCTCAAGGCGCACAGCAAGAGCAGCGACCCGCACGCAGAGAGATGGTTCGCCAGCAATGCTGTTGGCACCGGCCCCTACAAGCTGCGTAGCTTCTCTCCCACCACCACGATCACACTGACGCAGAACACCAAGTACTGGCAGCCGTGGGTGAAGGGAACGCCGACCGGTGGCTCGCTCACGCTGAACGCCAACGTGGCCACTCAGCTGGAACTGCTGCAGTCCGGCCAGGTTGATTTTCTGGGCGCCGTCTCGCCAGACAACGCGGTGACCGCCAAGTCCTTGTCGAACGTCGTCCTGCTGGTCCAGCCGGGATTCGAGGTGCAAATCCTGCCGCTCAACATGAAGCTGGCCCCGATGGACAACCCGAAGTTGCGCGAAGCGGTCATCAAGGCGTTCAACTACTCGGCCTTCAAGACATTCAACAAGGGCTTCGGCGCCTCGGCTAACTCACCGGTCCCGCAGGGCCTGCCGGGCTGGGACTCCAGCATCCCCGCGCCGGCCCAGGACATGGCCGCGGCTAAGCAGCTGTTCACCGCGTCGGGCGTGCCGAAGGGCACGACGCTCGACTTCGTCGGCGTCGGCGGACTGGACTACGAGGCGTTCGCGGGGACGATCTTGCAGTCCGCCCTCTCCCAGCTCGGGCTGAAGCTGAAGATACAAACGCCGCAGTGGCCGATCCCGGCGACGATGATGTCCAAGCCGTCGACCGCAGCGCACATCACCTTCTTGAACCTGAGCGCGAACACCAACGACCCGAGCGTCGTCATCCGCGAATCCTGGTCGTCGGTCAACAGCTCCTACAAGGGCGGCTATAACTGGTCGAACTACTCGAACGCCCAGGTTGACTCGGACCTGACGGCGTTCGGGAAGACCTCAAACGCCGCCGACCAGAAGACGATCATCACGCGGATGCAGCGCACGATCGTCGCCGACAACACCGCCGTGTTCGCGTTCGCTCCGAAGCTGACCGAGCCCGTTGCGAAGAAGTGGCGCAACTCCAAGTACGACGCTCTGTTCGACGAGAACGTCGTTCGCTGGTTCTACACCAAGGCCGCCGACTGAGAGGGACAATCTACCTGCTGTGACCTTCTCCGCCCAGTATGTTGCCCGACGGCTCGGGGCTGCCATCCTCGTGCTGCTCGTCGTTATCACGGGCACATTCCTGCTGTCACACGCAATACCGGCGGATCCGGCCAGGGCCGCGGCCGGCTTGCACGCCCGGCGTGGCCCAGATCCGAGCCGTGTCTCATCAGCTAGGCCTGGACCGGTCGCTGTGGGATCAGTACGCCACATATATGGCCAACGTGCTGCGCGGCAACCTCGGAATCTCCTACGTCAGCCGCACCTCGATAGCCCCGATACTGGCGTCGGCCATCCCGGCGACGCTGGAACTGGTGGTCTACAGCTTCCTTGTCTGCGCGATCTTCGGCGTTATCGCCGGTATGGCGGAGGCCTGGTGGCCCCGTAAGGCGGGCACCCACCTGGTCCGGGGCACGTCGATCCTGGGCACCGCGCTGCCGGTGTTCTGGTTCGCGATCATCCTGCAACTGGTCTTTGCGGCCCGGCTGGGCTGGTTCCCGATCGAGGGCAGGCTCGGCAGCGACACGATCCCGCCGCACCTCACCGGCTTCTATACGCTGGACGCGCTGCTGTCGGGCCAGTGGTCTACGTTCGGCGACGCAGCCGCGCACCTCGTTTTGCCGGTGCTGTCGCTGGTGGCCTGGATGTTCGCGCTGACCAGCCGGGTGGCAGAGAAGTCATTCGCAACCGAGCTGACCCGGCCATACGTGCAGACCGCCAAGGCGCGCGGCGTGACCTCGCGCCGGCTCCTGTGGCGGCACGTGCTGCGTAACGCCCTTAATCCCATCATCACCATGCTTGGGCTGCAGTTCGGCTGGCTGCTGGGCGGCACGATCCTGGTCGAAGTCGTGTTCTCGTGGGGCGGCATCGGCAGCGTTATGTACACGGCGCTGCAGAACTTCGACTACCCGGTGATCGAGGCGGTGACGCTGGTGACCACCATTGCGTTCGTCATCGTGAACTTGTGCGTGGATCTGCTGTACCCGGTCATCGACCCGCGTATCCGGAGCACCTGATGACGGCGACGCTAGCCCAGCCCGTCAGCCCGGAGCAGGCCGCCGCTGGCCGGTGGAGCCGGGTCGGTGTGGTCACCCGATGGTGGCCGATCGTGCTGGCGGCTGTCTGGACGGTGCTGATCATCGCGCCACAGGTACTCGCGCGCCAGAACCCGTACGCGCTCAACCCGGTCCACGCGCTGGCCCCGCCGAGCGCCGCGCACTGGTTCGGCACTGACGAGGCGGGCCGGGATGTCTTCGCCCGGTGCGTCTACGGGATCCGCTACTCGGTGGGAATCAGCGTCACCATCGTCATCATCGCGGCGGTCGTCGGGTCCGCCCTCGGCGGCTTGGCGGGCCTGGGCAACAAGCTGGCCGACAACCTGGTGATGCGCACGACTGACGTGTTCCTCGCGTTCCCGTACATGATCCTCGCCATCGCGATCGCGGCGGCCGAGGGCCCGGGGCTGGTCACGGTGCTGATCGCGCTCACGGCCGTCTGGTGGCCGTCATACGCGCGGCTGGTGCGCGGCCAGATTCTGTCGTTGCGTGAACTGCCGTTCGTGGAGGGCGCCCATGCAGTCAACACGCCCCTGCGCCAGATCTTCGTGCGGCATATGCTGCCGCATCTTGCGCCGCAGCTGTACGCGCGCATCGCGATCGACATCGGGTACGCAATCCTGGCGCTGACCGGGCTCAGCTTCCTCGGTCTCGGAGCGCAGCCGCCCACGCCGGAACTCGGCAGCATCATCGCCGATGCACGCAATTACACGCTGCAGTCCTGGTGGTACGCCACTCTTCCTGGTGCCTTCATTCTCGCCGCCGTGGTGTCAGCGATCCTGATCGGCAACCGGCTAGAGCGCGCCGTGGGCGGGTCACCCGCATGAGCGGCACCAGGCCAGACATGCCGCACGGGCCGACGGCAGGCGTGCAGCCCGACCGCAATCCCGTGACCGCAGCACCCGCGGCCGGTCCCGCGCTTCCCCCGGCGGCCGGGCCAGAGTGCGAAGTCGCCGGCCTGACGATCGCCTATCGCACGGAGGACGCCTGGCTGCGCGCGGTGCGCGACGTCTCGTTCGAGGTCCGGACCGGTCACACGCTGGCCGTGGTCGGAGAGACCGGCAGCGGCAAGACGTCGGCCGCGCAGGCGATCATGCGGCTGCTGCCCGCTGCCGGGCGGATCGAGGCTGGGACGGTGCGGGTTCGCGGCACCGACGTGCTGACACTGGCGGACCGCCAGCTGCGCGAGGTACGCGGCAAGCTGATCGGGTACGTGCCGCAGCAGCCCTCGGCCGCCTTCAACCCGGTGATGACCATCGGCCGCCAGGTCGCTGAGGCCCTGGTGATTCATGAAGGCGTCCGCTACAAGGACGCGCTCGCCACTGTCAGGCAGACACTCGCAGAGATGGGGCTGGAGGAGCCGGATCGCCTCGTCCGGTCCTATCCGCATCAGCTCTCCGGGGGCATGCTGCAGCGGGCGATGATTGCGAGCGCGATCATCTGTAGGCCAAGGTTGCTGCTCACCGACGAGCCCACTTCCGCTCTCGACGTCAGCGTCCAGCGGCAGATCCTCGGCCTGCTCAAACGCGTCCGCGACGATCATGGGCTCACGATAGTGCTGATCACCCACGACCTTGGCGCGGTGGCGCAGATCGCCGACCGTGTGCTGGTCCTGTACGCCGGCCGTAAGGTCGAGATCGGGCCCGCGGAGCGTTTGCTCACCGCGCCCCGCCACCCCTATACCCGCGGCCTGCTGAGGAGCTATCCCGGACCTGGCCTGCCGCACAAGTCCCGGCTCGCCGCGCTGCCGGGCGCTCCGCTCGGGCCGACTGAGGTCGACGCCGAACGGGGCTGCCCGTTCCGCACCAGGTGCCCGCGGGTGCAGCCGGTCTGTGGCGAGCAGTACCCCGGCGCGAGCGGCGAGCCCGGCCATACCTGGCACTGTCATAACCCGGAGCCTGCGTCATGACGATCCAAGCGCGGGATGTCAGCAAGGTCTTCGGCAGCCGGGGCCGGGCTGGCACCGGAACCCACGCCGTCCGCGGCGTGTCGCTAGAACTCTGCCCAGGCCAGACACTCGGGCTTGTCGGCCAGAGCGGCTCGGGGAAGTCCACGCTCGCCCGTATCATCCTCGGGCTAATCCGCCCTACCAGCGGCGAGGTGCTGTTCGACGACAGCCCTACCAGCACATTCGCGGCGTCGGACTGGGCCCGATTCCGGTGTGAGGTGCAGGCGGTGTTCCAGGACCCGCGGCAGTCGCTGAATTGGCGGCTGGACATAGCTTCCATCGTCACCGAGCCGCTGCGCAATTACGGCATCGGTGACCGCGCCGAGCGCCGGGCCAAAGCGGCCGAGCTGCTCGAGCAGGTCAGCGTCAGCCCGAAGCTGCTGTCCAGGCGACCCCCGGAGGTCAGCGGTGGCCAGCTGCAGAGGATCGCGATCGCGCGTGCTCTCGCGTTGCAGCCCCGGTACCTCATCTGCGACGAGCCGCTGTCCGCACTGGATGTCTCGGTGCAGGCCGGGATTCTCAACCTGCTGCTGGACCTGCAGGAGCGGCAGGAACTGGCGATGCTGTTCATCTCGCACGACCTCGCCGTCGTCCGGCACCTGAGCGATCAGGTCCTGGTAATGCGGCGCGGCGAGATCGTCGAGGGCGCCGCGGCGGACGACTTTTACCAGCGCCCCGCTCACCCGTACTCGCGCGAGCTCGTGGGCCTGGCGGCGGTCACCAACCCGGCCGGGGCGGGCCAGGCCGGGGCGGCCACCTCTTACCACCCGGAGCAAACCGAAGACGCGCAGGAGAGAGGCGACTGAGCAATGGACGTGGCGGGCACCGCAGTTGCGGTGGACATCGGGGGCACCTTTACCGACCTGGCAATCCGGTACCCGGACGACTCGATCGACACCGCCAAGGCGCCGACAACACCAGGGGCACTCGCCGACGGGGTGGTGGACGCGCTCCGGCTGTCGGGAGTAACCGGAGCGGAGGTCAGCTTCTTCGTCCACGGCACCACCGCCGGGTTGAACGCCCTGCTGGAGCGCAAGTTCGCCACCGTCGGCCTGATCACCACCGCCGGCTTCCGCGACGTGTACGAGATCGGGCGGGCCAACCGCCCGGCCATGTACGACCTCCACTACCACCGGCCGGCCCCGTTGGTCCGGCGCCAGCTGCGGCTCGAGGTTCGCGAGCGGATGACCGCTGCCGGCGAGGTGCTGGTCCCGCTGGACGAGGAGTCGCTGCGGGTCAGCGTCGACCATTTGGCCGCGGCGGGTGTCGGCGCGCTCGCGATCGTGCTGCTGCACGGGTACGCCAACCCGGCGCACGAACTGCGCTGCGAGGAACTGGTGCGGGAATGGTACCCGGAGCTGACGGTGTCGCTGTCGCACCGGATCGCGAACGAGTGGCGAGAGTATGAACGGACCAGCACCACGGTCGTGAACTCCGCGATCGCCGGGACGATCGCTGCCTATCTGGCAGGCCTGGAGCAGCGGCTGCGCGCATCGGACGTGCAGGCGAGCGTGCATGTAATGCAGTCCAACGGCGGAATGACCACTGCGCGCGGGGCCAGGGAGCACCCGGTGAACACCTTGCTCTCGGGTCCGGTCGGCGGAGCGATCGCGGCGGCCCAGGCCGCGCGGCAGGCAAATTTCAGCCACGCGCTGGCCGTGGACATGGGCGGCACCAGCTTCGATGTGTCGATGGTCGTCGGCGGTGAGCCGCAGCTCGCCAGGGAGGCGGAGATCGAAGGGCAGCCGCTGCTGCTATCGGCCATCGACGTGCATACGATCGGCGCCGGCGGCGGATCGGTCGCCTGGGCGTCGGCGGGCGGACTGCGGGTTGGCCCGCGCAGCGCGGGCGCGCTGCCCGGACCGGCCTGTTACGGCCGCGGCGGCACCGAACCGACGGTGACCGACGCTAACGTATTCCTCGACCGGGTCAACGCGACTTATTTCCTCGGCGGCGCCATGCAACTGCATCCCGCCGAGGCCGCGCGCGCCGTCGGAAACCTGGCGGCAGAGCTGGCCATGGAGCCCGAGACGCTGGCGGTCGGCATCCTCAGTGTCGTCAACGCGCGGATGGCCGGCCTGATGCGGCAGATCACCATCGGGCGCGGCCTGGACCCGCGCGAGTTCGCGCTGATCGCTTACGGCGGCGCCGGGCCGATGCATGCTGTGTACCTCGCGGAAGAGCTGGACATCAGGACGGTGCTGGTGCCGTACTCGCCGGGCACGTTCTCGGCCCAGGGCATGCTGGCCGCCGACATCTCCCACGACATCGTCCGGCCATTCTTCGTCCGCTGGGATCGGCTTGACCCAGCCGCGGCCGAAGCGCTGGTCAGCGAGATGAAGGCCGAGGGCAGCGCGCTGCTGGCGGCTGACGGGGTATCACCGCGAGACGTGCGCTTCCGCTGCAGCGCCGACCTGCGGTACGTCGGTCAGGAGCACTCGCTGACCCTGCCCTTCAACCGCGTCGGCGCCGCGTTGCTGCGCCGGTTCCACCGCTCCTACCGGCGCACCTTCGGGCACGCCAACCCGGACGAGATGGTCGAGATGGTGAGCCTGCGGGTCACCGCGATCGGGCTGAACCGCCGCCCGGTCCACGCCGCCATTGTGCCCGAAGGCGAGGGCAAGCCGTATGAGTACCGCGAGATCCGGATGCGGGAAGCCAGGGTCTCCACCCCGCGGTTCCGGCGCGAGGACTTCCACGCGGGTCAGCAGGTGGCCGGGCCGCTGGTCGTCGACGAAGCGTCGTGCACGACCGTCATCCCGGACGGCTGGGTGCTGAGGGTCGATCCGTCAGGCGTCCTGCGCATCAGCCGGGAGGGATGAGGAGAAATGACAGTCGCTGATACGGCAGTCATCGCGCGGCAGCGTCCGCGACGCGCACCGCGCATGAGCCCCGCCGTCGACCCGGTCACCGTCGAGATTATCAGGAACGCGCTGGTGGCCGCCGCAGACGAGATGAGCGTCAACCTCGGCCGCAGTGCCTACACGCCGATCATCTACGAGGTGAAGGATTACAGCGTCGCGCTGTTCGACGAGGACTGCCAGCTGCTCGGACAGGCGCCCGGCCTGCCGATCTTCCTTGGCGCGCTGGAAGACGCCATCCGGGTCACGCTGCGGCGCTACCCCCTCGATCAGATGGCGCCCGGTGACGTCTATCTGGTCAACGACTCCTACCTGGTCGGCAGCCACCTCAACGACATCTCGCTGTTCAGCCCCGTGTTCCACGGCGGGGCGCTGATTGGGTTCGCCGCCACCAAGGCGCACTGGATCGACATCGGGTCCAAGGATCCGAGCCAGACGATGAGTTCCACCAACATCTACCAGGAGGGCTACCGGATCGGCCCGACCCGAATCATGCGCCGCGGCCGGCTGAACGAAGAAGTGCTCGACATCTTCATGATCAACAGCCGGATGCCGCACAGCATCCGCGGGGACTTCTTCGCGATGGTCGCCGCGTGCCGGACCGGCGAGCATCGACTGCAGGCCCTGCACGACCGGTTCGCCAAGGACCTCATCGACGCGGCGGTCACCGAGATCTTCCGGCAGTGCGAGCAGGAGGACCGGGAGTTCATCGCCAGCCTGCCGGACGGCCGCTGGGAGGCCGAGGGCTACATGGACTCCGACGGCAACGGCAGCGACCCGGTGCTGGTGAAGCTCGCCGTGACGATCTCCGGCTCGGAGATCCACCTCGACCTGGACGGCTCGGCCAGCCAGACCGGCGGCTGCCTCAACTCTGGCTTCGCACAGACAGTGTCCGCGGCCCGGCTGGCGTTCAAATTGCTGGTCAATCCCGAGGCTCCGGCCACCGGCGGCACGTTCCGGTGCCTGCGCGTGACCGTGCCGGAGGGCAGCATTTTCGCTGCGAAGGAACCCGCCGCTTGCCAGTACTACTACCCGCACTCCGGCCTGATGATCGACCTGTTCATCACCCTGCTGGCCGAGGCGCTGCCGGACAAGGTCACGGCGGCGCAGTGCGCAGACCCGATGAACGTCCTGTTCGACGGGGTGAACCCCGCCACCGGCGAACCATGGATGTTCGGGGAGGCGACCGCGATCGGCTGGGGCGCCTCCCGGAGCCAGGACGGCGAGAACGGGCTGGCCAACTACGGTGGTGGCGACCTGAAGAACTACCCGATCGAGGTGCTGGAGTCCAAGCACCCGATCCGGATCGACGCCTACGGGCTGCTGCCCGACTCCGGCGGCGCCGGGCGGCGGCGCGGCGGGCTGGCCATCGTGCGCGACTTCACCGCGCTCGCTGACAGCTCGCTGTCGCTCTGGCTGGAGCGCACCGTCACCGGGCCGTGGGGAATCTTCGGCGGCCAGCAGGGCGGCACCGCGTCGGCGCAGTTGCGACTCCCCGACGGGACCACCCGCACGCTGCTCAAGGTCAGTCACACCGACTTCCCGGCAGGCAGCTCGCTGCGGGTGATCACCGGCGGCGGCGGTGGCTACGGCTCTCCGCGCGAGCGCGAGCGCGAGCTCATCGAGGCAGATCTCGCCGACGGCTACGTCACCCTGGAGGCGGCGAGCGCCCAGTACGGCTTCGGAGGTGACCGGTGACCGCGAGCATGCACATCGGCGCCGCAGCCCCGCTCGTCGCGGACGGCGAGTGCATCATCCGCGGCGCGCAGATCCTGGATGTCAGGACCGGTGAGGCCGTCCGGCGCGACCTCGCCGTATCCGGTGGAACGGTCGTCCGGCCGGAGGACGTGCCGGGTGCCGCAGAGGTGGACGCCAGCGGGCTGACGGTCCTGTTCGGCCTGTGGGACTGCCATGCGCATCCCGGCGGCCTGATGTACGACCCGTCCGGCCAAGGCTACTTCGAGGGCCCGGCCGAGTGGGCGGTCCGGGCCGGGCACAACCTCATGGCGGCCGCGCAATTCGGCGTGACCGGGGTGCGCGCCACCGCTGAGGCGAGCCGCGTCGACCTGGCCTGGTCACGCGCGTTCAAGGTCGGCCAGTATGGCGGGCCACGGTTGCGCTGCGCGGGTGCGGGCATTCGGACCACCGGCGGGCACGGGACTGCGTTCCCCCGTCGGCCGATCGAGGTCGAGTGGGAGATCTCCGCCGACGGCCCGGCCGAGATGCGCCGTGCGACACGCTCGCTCATCGAGCAGGGCGTTCACTGGATCAAGGTCATGCTGACGGGCGGCCTGTACAGCGCGCACGAGACCGTCGAGGACGCGCAGCTCACGGACGACGAGCTGGATGCAGTGCTGGACGTGGCCACCCGGCGTGCCATCCCCGTGGCCGCGCATTGCGGCAGCGCCCGCGTCGCGGAGCGCTTCGCGCAGGCGGGCGGCCGCTCGGTAGAGCACGGCTACGCGCTCGACGAGCAGGCCGCCGCCGCGATGGCCGCGGCTGGCACGTGGCTCGTACCGACGATCGGCGTCACCCACGACGAGCAGCTCATGCTAAGCGACGGCTGGCCCGATCATGCCCGGCTGCGGGCCCGCAGCGCCGCTGCCCGGCACGCGCAGGCCATGCTGGCCTGCGTCGAGGCCGGGGTCCGGGTGGCGACCGGGGCTGACCTCAACCCGATCGGTCCGCGGCTGCACGCCGAGCTGGTCCTCCTGCAGCAGGCGGGCCTGAGCCCGCTGCAGGTGCTGTACGCCGCTACGGTCGGCGGCCGTGCGCTCAACGGCCTAGGCGAGGCCACAGCGCCAGAGCCGGGCACCGCCGCGGATCTCATCTTCACCGAGGGCAACCCGCTCGAGCAGTGGGAGGTGTTGCAGGCGCCCCGCGCCGTCATGACCTTCGGCCGCTTCGTCCGCTCGCCCGCCTAGGAGCTACGAGTGCCCGAATCACCCGGCGCCAGCCCGCGCGCCGAGGACTACATCCCGGCGGCCTTCGACCAGATCTACGCGGCGTTTCTGGCCAGCGACACCGCCGCACTGGACGCGCATCTGGATGACGACATCACCATCTGGATACCGCCCGAGCCGCCGCTGTCGTTGGGTAAGGCCGGACTGGACGCGATCAGATCAGGCGGCCGCCCGACTCGGGCGTGAACACCGCCACCTCGGTAGCCGTGCACGACATGCTGGCGGACAGCCACGAGGGCGTCGCCTGGGCGCGCCACATCCTGATCGTCGAGCTCACCGACGGCGAGACCGAGGTCATGCGCTTTGCCTCGGTATGGCGCCGGGGACGGCGCGCGCTGGCTGCAGGCGCATAGTCATGAGGACCTGCTGCCCGGGGTCAGCTACCCGTTCGCCGTGCCCGCGGGCTCGGCCTCGACATAGAGGTCGAGCACGCCCGACACGCCGCGCGGGCGGGTGCGGGTGAGGTAGACGGAGATCGCGATGCCGATCACCACCCAGGTGATCACGATCGGCGCGATTAGCGTCTCTGGCCAGGCCAGCGGGGTCACGAACCGGAACGCCTTAATGCCGAAAGTGGCCAGGAATGCCGGGACGAAGCACACGACCACCAGCAGCGCGGGCAGGCCGTGCCGCAGCCAGCCGAACTCGGGCCGGTAGCGCCGCCAGTACAGCGTCACGCAGGTGATTGCGGCCACGATGTAGAGCACGATGATGATGCCGCTGGTGATCGTCAGCAGGAACGTGGCCGCAACGCCGGGACCCCAGATAGCCGCGCTGATGATCGCTGCGACGACAGCCACCGTCGTGGTTAGCCACTGAGCGGGGCCCGGCACCTTGTGCCGGTTGATCGCGGCGAGCTGGTCTGGCAGCACTGCGGCACGCGACATGGCGAACAGTGTCCTGGTCGTGGTGATGTTGGCGGCGTTCGCGCAGGCCGTCACCGAGTTCGCGATGGCCAGGAATACGATGACCCAGCCCGCGCCCCAGACGCTGCGGGCCAGCTGGTCCCATGGGGCGCCACCGCCGTAGCTGGAGAAGCTGGTCATCCGGGACGGCCCGTAGTAGACGGTCGAGGCGTAGGTAGCCAGGATGAAGTAGACGAGGATCCCTCCGACCGACAACAGCATGCCGGTCTTCACCGAGATTCTGGGCTGCTTGGCCTCCTCGCCGAGCACGACCGCGCTTTCGAAGCCCTGGTAGGCCAAGATCGTCAGAACGGCGGCCGCGATGATGCCGGAGAAGCCGTGGTATCCAGGAGCGTTGGCGAAGTGCGTGGTGAACACCTGCAGCGTATTCCGGCCGCCTGCAGCGACGATCAGCCAAATCGACAAGATCGCGAAGACGAGCACCTCGATCGTGCCCAGGATCGCGCCGACTTGCGTCCCGCGCTGGGCCCGCCGCAGGCCATTGAGGGTAACGAAGCCCGCCAACGCGATGGTGACGATGACCCAGACAGCGGTGACGTTCCAGTGCAGGCTCGTATTGAGCTGATCGGCGACAAAGCCGGACAGCAGCAGGTAGATGCCCGCCACGTCGGCCAGCAGGCACAGCACGTAGGCCCAGCCCGCGACGAAGCCTACGCTGGGTCCGAGGCCGTTCGAGATAAACGTCAGCATGCCGCCAGAACTGGGCAGCTTGCCTGACATCTCGCCAAGAAGCCAGGCCGTGCTGAAGCAGCCGATGAAGATGAAGATCACCACCAGCGGCAGCGCACCACCCGCGAAGACCAGCACGAACGGCAGCACCAGGGCCAGCGACGTGCCGGGGCTGATGTAGGTCAGGGACTGGAACAGGACTTCGATAAATCCGACGCTCTCTGCCTCGAGCATGCTCGCCTTGCCTGAGCCGATCGTGGCATCTTGCGAAGGTGCGCTCATCGATGTGCTTCCTCAGGTCTACTTATGCGAAGTGGTCTGAATCGTGCCGAGGTCGACCGGCAGGCCGATGCCCGTGACGTACCGAGAGACATCGGATGCGAGGAACAGGACGGCTTGACTGACGTCTTCAGGCTCCACATAGGGCAGCGGGATGGCGTTGTGGTCATAAAAACCTGCCATCGCATCCTCGCGCGTCGGGTTCTCCAGATCCGGGCGATAGATGCGGTACGACGGCTCGTTGTGGATCATTGGGGTGTTGACGGTCGAGGGCAGGATGGCGTTCGCCCGCACGAAGTAGGGTCCGAGGTCAAGCGCGAGCGACCGCGTGAGGCCCATAACGCCGTGTTTGGCCGCGTTGTAGTGCGGCATCCAGCCGAGGGCCTTGACCCCGCACGTTGAGCTGATCAGCACCAGGGAACCCGACTTGCGCTCGATCATCTGCGGGATCGCGAACCGCACGGTGTTGAACACACCAGTCAGGTTGATATCGATCATGTCGGCCCAGGTCTGGTCGTCCATTTCCCAGACCGAGCCGGGTGTCCAGATGCCGGCGTTAGCGACGACGATGTCGATCTTCCCGAACTTGCTCAGCGCTAGGTCGGTGGCCACGCGCATGTCCGCCGACGACCGGACGTCGCCGACAAACGTCTCGACCTGGCAGCCAGCGTCGGTGACCAGCTTTGCCGTCTGCGCCAGGTCGTCTTCGGTGCTTAGCGGGTAGGCCACGCTCGCGACCGGTCCGCACATATCGACGGCGATGATGTCCGCGCCCTCGCTCGCGAGCACGGTGGCGTGCGAGCGGCCTTGCCCCCGCGCAGCGCCGGTTATGAGCGCTACCTTGCCCTCAAGCCGTCCCGGCATACCTCACCTCGCAATGTTCGGCCACGCCCGGATCCCTCCCGGCCTTTCCGGTGCGCTGCGTCATCTCCGGTCATGTACGGTATACGACCACATGACCGTATGATGTATAATTAGCGTGAACGGTGTCAAGCTCCCCGGCCGTTAGCTAGTCTCTGACTCCCCGAACTCAGCGTCGGGGCCTGCAGCTGCGGGACAGCCAGGTGCCGCAGATGGTGCGCTCGCCCATGTGCTTCTACAATCGATGACAGTTACCGCGGGTGACAGGAGGCACCGCCTCATACCGGGAACTAATGCCGGTTTGCACACGGAGTATTGACCAGTTTGCGCTATGACCCGGAAGGAAGATCCGGCTGTTGCCTAAGGTTGCTAAAATCGGGGACACCACCGACCCTGAGTCTCAGGGTGAGTTTGTTCAGTCGCTGGAGCGCGGACTGACGGTTATTCGCGCGTTCGGGTTCCGGCGAGTCAGCCTGACAATCACAGACGTCGCAGAGGCGACCGGGCTGACCCGGGCCACAGCGCGGCGCTTCCTGCTGACGCTGGTCCGCATGGGCTACGTGCGCAATGACGGGCGCGAGTACTGGCTCAGGCCGCGCGTGCTGGAACTCGGCTACGCCTACCTCTCCGGAATTGAGATGCCGGAGGCAGCGCGCCCGTTCATGGATGAACTGGTGGAGCAGGTCGGTGAGTCCACTTCTATCGCTGTGCGGGACGACGACGACATCGTGTACGCCGCCCACGTGGCACCGCAGCGGGTGATGACCATCAACGTACCGATAGGCGGCCGGGATCCGCTGTACTGCACCGCCCTCGGCCGCGTGCTCCTGGCTGCGGAACCGGCCGACGAGATCGACCGGTACCTGAAGGCAGCCGACCTGCGTGCCTACACTGGTGCCACCATCACCGACCCGATACCGCTGCGTCATGCCCTGGACCGGATCGCAGTCGACGGCTACTCGCTGATCGAGGACGAGCTGGAGGACGGGCTCGTGGCGCTAGCGGTTCCGGTTCGGGACGCTGACGGCGAGGTCATCGCCGCGATGAACCTGTGCGCCTACTCGCTGCGCACTAATCCCGATGAGCTGGTCGGCCGTGGCCTGCCGCTGTTGCGCAAGGCGGTCTCTGGCATCGAGGCCGAGATGCAGGCGGCCACGCGGCTCAGCGTATGAGCCGAACATGGCCAGGGAGATTGGCCTTGCAGGCGTGCACGTACATAACCCGATGATCGACTACGGCGTCGGCGCGGTATTGATGAGCGGCGAGCCGCCGCTGATGCCAGAGCCCTTCATGCCAGACGTCGCCGAGACCGAACGCCGCTGGGTGAGGCCAGGAGCGAAGAATCGCACCGACAGTCATGCGGAATCCAGGGAAGGAGCCTGAGTGGCGCTGAAACCGAGGACCGTCGAGCTAGCGACGGGGAAGAACTTCGCCGTACTCACCACTCTGCGGCCCGACGGCCATCCCGTCAGTCAAGTCATGTGGGTCGACGCCGATAGTGATCACATCCTGATCAATACCGAAGTGCATCGCCGCAAATTCCAGCACGTGCTTGACGACCCGCGTGTGACGGTGACGATCTGGCAGGCTGGCAATCCCTATGAGTACGTGGAGATACGCGGCGTCGTTGACGACACCGTGCACGGCCAGGCGGCCAGGGCGCATATCGACCGGCTCGCGATGCGTTACTTCGGCCGCCCGTATGATCCGGACCAGATCGAGTCTGAGCGGGTAATCCTGCGGATCAGGCCCTTGTCGGATCGCGTTTGACCGACTTGAGCGTGCGATTCGACCGGTCCTGTCTAGCTAGTTTTCCGTGCTCTAAACGAACTTTCGTACGTATCGCGCAAATTATCGGCACCCAAGCCCGGTCGCGCCCGACCGCCACTGCGACGGCCATTTGCATGCCTACGAGAATGATGCGGCTCAACCCGTAGCACAGTCTCGGCCAGGCTTGGCAAGTAGACAGTTGCCGCCGCCAGATGCTCTGTGAAATATCCCGGGGTTTCAGCACGTCTTCGTGCTAGCGGCCGCACCGGTTGGAGAGCCAGGCACGGCAATGGACCAGGATGGAACACTATGTGGATGACCGCAATTGGAGCGAACGATGAACGACTTTTGGGATTGCCCCGGCTTTAGTTGAGGCTTCCCAGGACGGCGGCGAACTCAGCGGAGGTGTAATTGCTACCGCGATCGCTATGAAAAACAGCGCCTTCCGGCAGGCCGACATTGCGGGCAGCCATCCGGATCGCGCTGGCGATCAGCGGCGTCCGGTAATTATCATCGACCGCCCAGCCGATTACCTTGCGCGTCGCGCAGTCGATGACCGTCGCGAGAAACGCCCAGCCCTCCCAGGTCTCGATATACGTAATATCGCCGACCATCTTCTGCCCCGGAACCTCGGCAGTGAAGTCGCGGTTCACCAGGTCCGGGATCGGCCCGGCCTGGCCCTGCTGCGTGGTGGACGGCCGCCACGGCCGCGGCTGGCAGGCCACCAGGCCAAGCTCCCGCATGATCCTCCGGACCAGCTCCAGGGCCGGCCACGGTGCCCTGCCGGGCCAGCTGCCAGGCAATGCGCCGGTACCCGTAGGTAGAATCAGAATCGTCGAATATCTTCCTGATGATCAGCGCGAGTTTCTCCCGTCTTTCGGCTGTCGCGCTTTCCGGGCGTGATTTCCAGTCGTAGAACCCGGATTTTGATACTTCCAGCCATGCGCACATCTGCGTGACAGCCGGAGCATTCTCGCGGGTGGCGTACTCCGCACCGATGAACTCGTACACCTCGGTCACCGGTGCTCCGCCGCGAAGTACGCCGCGGCTTTTGAGAGAAAGTCGGCCTTCATCCGGAGTTCCCGGTTCTCGCGTTCCAGCTCGCGGAGCCGCGCCCGCTCGGACAGCTGCAGCGGTGGCTCGTCCTCCGCGTGCTTTTCCCGGTACGCCCGGACCCAGTTCCCCAGCGACGTTTCGCTGATCCCGAGCTCCCGCGCGACATCGGCAATAGCACGAGAGGTCTCGACGACCATCCGCGCCGCTTCCTCGCGGAACTCAGGAGAAAATGTCTTGTACTTTCCTGCCACGTGCCCCAGTCCTTTCCGATGAAGATCCTATAAGGATCCGCAGTCTGGAAAGAAGGAGGCACCCCATAACCCGTCCGGACCTGTGGGTCATGGTGCGGGAATCGCTGGCGCGGGGCACGGGTGTTGGCTGCCATGCCGTTGGTGACAAGGCAGTCCGGATGGTACTCGACGTCTACGAAAGAGCGCTGGCTACCGGGCTGGCTCGGGAGCCGCGGCAGCTAATCATCGAGCATGCCCTCAACTGCACGCCCGAAACGATTCGGCGCCTGGCCGTATCCGGGGTCGGGGTATCCGCCCATCCGGGCATCGTCTACGAGTTCGCAGATGAGATGCGGCGTTATTGGGGCGCAGAGAATTCCGCGAAGGCAGCCCCGGTGCGCGACATGGTCTCGGCCGGCGTTCGGGTGGCGGCGGGCAGTGACGGGGATGTGCCTCCATTTGACCCGATGCGCAATATCTGGTTCATGGTGACCCGCACGGACCGTACCGGTGGGCTGATCGGGCCGGATCAGGTTATGGCGCGGACTCTCGCCTTTGACCTCTACACCCGCCGTGGCGCGGCGCTCCTGGGAATCGCGGAGTGCCGGGGCGAGCTGCGGCCGGGGATGGACGCCGACCTGGTCGCGTTCTCCACCGACCCACTGTCGTGCCCGGCCGGGGCATTGCCGGACACTGAGGTCGTGCTGACCTTGCTGGCTGGCAGGCCAGTCTACGATCCGGCCGGGCTCATGGCGCGGGCAAGATCGTAGCAACCCTAGCCTGCAGGATGGCCGCCCGGCCAGACCTGCCGCCAACGGCGGCCTCTCCCGCGGCCCTCCTGCCGGGCAACCGCGGCGGCGGGCCGGCCATGATGGACCTGTGCTGCGTTCTTGAGCGTCATCCTGCGGGCGATGTGGTCAGTGCAGGCGCCGAGGAGCGGGAGAGGACTGATCATGGGCAAAGCGAAGGTCCTTGTCAATTGCCACGTGTTTGACGGCCGGAGCCCTGACGTGCGCCGTGACCAGTACGTTGTGGTCCGGGACGGCAACATTGCGGGGATCGGGCCGGCAGCCGCGGCAGGCGCGGCAGTTGTCGACCTTCATGGGTCCTACCTGATGGCCGGCCTGTTCAACATGCATACTCATTTTGGCCTTGCGCTGCCCGGGCCACTGGGCGACTCGATCCAGGCCATGCCGCTTCATGAACTGGCGTTTTATGTCGCGGGCTGCGCGCGGGAAACCTTGCTCAGCGGTGTGACCACGGTCCGGTGCATAGGGGAGAGCAAAGGCACGGACTTCGCGTTGCGGTCGGCGATCGCGGCAGGACGCACTGCGGGACCGCGTATTTTCACGGCCGGGCGAGCACTGGTGTGCACTGGTGGGCATGGGCATGAGTCGTCAATCACACTGCAATGCGACGGGCCCAGCGGGTTTATGCGCGGTACGCGGGCGCAGATCGGCGCTGGTGCCGATCTCATCAAGGTCATGATTTCCGGAGGCATTGCCGGGGCGAACGAAACTATGGAGACGATCCCGCTTACACCGGGCGAGCTTGAGGCGGTGATCGTCACGGCGCACAACTGGGGCCGGAAAGTGACGGCTCACGCCGGTCCGGCGGAAATAATCGAAAAAGCGCTGGACCTTGGGCTCGACTGCGTCGAACATGGGTACCGGCTGACCAGCAATGCTGCACATAAAATACGCGACCACGGCGCTGCTCTGGTCCCCACTCTTTCGGTGACCAGGTGCCCTGACATTTTCGAGGCGATGCAGGTGCCGGCGTGGATGCAGGAGCGGGCTCTTGGTGCCGCCCCAATCCATGAGGAAAGTTACCGCATCGCCTTGGAGGCCGGCGTCTCGATGATGCTGGGCAGTGACGTCCCGCCGTTCTGGAAGACCGAGGGAACCTCGGCCACCGTCCGCGAGCTCGAGCACATGGAGGCCTTCGGCCTGCCGCCGCGCGATGCGCTGCTCGCCGCCACCCAGGTGCCGGCCGAGTGGCTTGGAATCGGTGACGAAGCGGGGACGGTCGAAATCGGGAAACGGGCGGATCTCATCGCGATGACCGACGACCCCACGGCATCGGTGTCCGCGCTGCGGACGCTGCACTGGGTGATGAAGGACGGGGCTGTCTACCGGGACGATTCGTGGGTGAGATGAGCAGCGACAGCCAGCCGGCCGGGGAGAGCGGTGGCGCACCGACCGGGGAGGAGGCACAGGCCCGTCGTACGGCGAAGTCGGCACCGCTATACGACCTGCGGGTGGTAGTCGAGCGCATCGAGGGGCGCCCGGTGTGCGGCATGCAGCCCGGTGACTGGTTCGAGCTCACCGAGAGCAGCCACCTGCGCACCCGTCCCGGCCGCTTCTTCTGCGTCTACGCACTCGCCGCGGTGCTTCCCCTGCTCCCTGCGAAGCAGCGCCTGCTGCCCCCTGGAGACTGGCTGGAGCAGGACATGCACGTTGCCTGCCCCGACCCAGACGAGCGCGTGATCATGCGAATCGAGCGGACCGGCCAGCGAACTGTCACGCTTCACGAGGTGACATGACCCACAGTACCGCCCGCGGCAGGCGCGAGCTGAGCATCGCCCTGCAATCGGACGAGGACCTGGCGACCTACGCCAGCCTTGCCCCCCGGATCGAGGAGCTCGGCTTCGGGACCATCTCCGTCTACAGCGATCTGCTCCACCCTTCGCCACTGCTCCCGCTGATCACCATCGCTCGGGCCACCCGCAGCATCCGGCTCGGCCCCGCCTGTCTGAATCCCTACCTGCTCCATCCGCTGGAGATAGCAAATCAGCTCCACATGCTCGACACCGTCTCGAACGGCCGCGCCTATCTCGGGCTGGCCCGCGGGGCGTGGCTCGGCGCTGTGGGAATCGCCCAACAGCGCCCGGTGCGGCGGCTGTGCGAGGCGGTGGCGGTGGTACGCCACCTGTTCTCAGGCAACGACGACGCATACCGCGGCGAGATCTTCCAGGTGGAGCAGGGAACATGCCTCGCATACCGGCCAGTGCGGACAGAGGTGGACCTGATGTTGGGGACCTGGGGCCCGCTCGGCATGTCTTTGGCGGGTGAGCTTGCCTCCGAAGTCAAGATCGGCGGCACGGCGAACCCGGCGCTGCTGGCGCCGGCGAAGAAGTCACTGACGCACGGCGAGATGCGCGCCCACCGGCCGGCGGGCGAGACCGGGCTGGTGTGCGGAGCCGTGACGGTCGTAGACGACGACAGTGCCCGCGCCCGGCGGCTGGCCCGGGCTGAGGTGGCCATGTATCTGCCGGTCGTCGCCCCCCTGGACCCAGCGCCTGACCTGGAAGAGGTGGACCTAGCCGCGATGCAGTCGCTGGCCCGCGCGGGCCAGCACGACGAGGCCGCCCGGCTCGTACCGGACCCCGTCCTCGACCGGTTCGCCTTCTCCGGGACGCCGGAGCAGGTTGCCGCGCAGGTGGCCGCGCTTTTCGATGCCGGTGCCACGCGCGTCGAGTTCGGGACTCCCCACGGCCTCACGGCAGCGCACGGCATCGAACTCCTCGGCCGGCGCGTTCTGCCTGCGGTCCTTGCCTGAGAGACGCCGTCTAGCAGGGCAGCCCTAGCCCGTTAACTGGGCAACGAGGTTTGCAGACCGCTTGGGGCGGTTTGGATGCGTGAGACAACCGCCTCATAGCTCGCGACTACGATCTTGAGGGCGGCCGCTGCTGCCGCCTTCCAGATCAGGACACTCCGCAGCACCCCGGCCGCGGCCCTCGAGTCGACCGGTGCACCTGGATGAGGGCGACGATGCTGAGCAGCCGGTCATCTCAGCCGCTAGTCATATACCGATCAGCGTATGAATATGCGGGGCCGTAACGTCCGGTATTCGGCAGATCCGGAAGTCGGCCGACGATGCTGGCCGCGCAGATCGCCCAGTTCGGTGGCCGTGGACGAAGCCCGGCCGGCGGTCGGCTTGGCGCCCGTAAGGCGGCGCTGCGCGCTCCATCCCAGCTAAGGGCCGATCACGGAACGTGAGGCGAACCTCTTGTGCCTTTGGCAGGGGTATGGCAGACATCATCGCCATGCCGCCGGGCAGGTCCCGGTCCAGCCACACCACGTCATAGCGGTTAGTGTGATGGCTCCGGTGCCCTTGGCCGCACTGGGGGAGACCGCGATGATCTACCAGCATCAAGGCAGCAGCATGCCCCGGCCCCAGTTTCCGGCTGTGGCACAGGCGGAGCAGGCTTTCTTGTAGATATAGGTCGCTGTGGACCGAGTCGTGGACCGCCTGCCGTGCTGCAGCCTGTGCATTGCGAGCATTCGGGGCATCTGGCGGCGGCATCCGTGCAGGCAGGAGCTAGGGCTGCGGGCCGTACTTATGGTAAGGAGAAGGTCTACGGTTCGATTCCGTAAGGGGGCTCCCAGCTCAGCGGCCGGTTCCGGACGCGGGACCGGCCTTCATTGATCTTGGTGCAGCAGCAAAGTGCAGCAGCGGGCTCACGCGCCGAGCCATCCGCCGAGCTTCTTGAGCGCGTCGCGGGTGGCCACTGAGGGTATCTCGGTGTAGATCTCCATCGTCAGAGCGATCTTGCTGCGCCGCAGGATCTGCATGGCGACGCGCGGGTGAACATCGGGCATGGCCAGCAATGACCCGCAGTCTTGCGCGCGCCGTGCACCGTGATCTTGGGCACTCCGGGTCCCCGGCGCTTTCCCGGTCGGCCTCTTGCTGCTGCCTGCGGGCCTTGAGCGCACCAACGCAGAGATCCGGCAGCGGCAGCGGCGCCTCGGAAGATTCGGTCTTGGTCTCGCGGCGGATGAGCTGCGGTCTACGCGCTGGATCTGCTCGCCGATGCACAGCTCGGCGCGGTCCAGGCTAACGCGCTCCCACGTGAGCCCGAGAACCACTATTACGCTCAGCTCCGTGACGGCCAGCCGGCCGTCCACATAACGAGGAGTGCACGAAAGCCGGGACGCTTCAGACAACACAACCAGCGCCAAACTGGGCCTCCTCACCAGTGACATTCCGCGGAACGTAACCGATCAGAAGACCCCGGGCACGGGCCAACGTCAAGCATCACCTGGCGAGTCAATGTCCAGCTCCACCCGGCACAAGACACGCCCGGCTCTATTTGCCGAGCTCCACTTGATGCTGGACGGATCAGCCTCAGTTGATCCTTTACATGCCCTAGACGGTGCGCGAGGCGTCCGCCTCGCTGGGGTGGAAGGCTGCGAGTTGCTCGGCGGCGGACCGCCGGACTTCGTCGCCGACCGTTTCGTCGCGGGCGATGGCCAGGCAGGCCGGGGCGGCGGCGCGCGGATCGACAGCGGCGAGTTGCTCGGCGGAGAAGGCGCACCTCATCGCCGACCGCACCGTCGCGGGCGATGGCCAGGCAGGCGGGGGCGGCCGCGCGAGGGTTGTGCTCGGCTACCAGCTCGGCGGCAGACAGGCGCACCTCATCGCCGACCGCACCGTCGCGGGCGATGGCCAGGCAGGCGGGGGCGGCCGCGCGAGGGTTGTGCTCGGCTACCAGCTCGGCGGCAGACAGGCGCACCTCATCGCCAGCCCTTTCGTCGCTGGTGATGGCCAGGCAGGCGGGTCCGGCAGCGGCCGGGTCAATGACGGCGAGTTGCTCGGCGGCGGACAGGCGCACTTCGTCGCCGACTGCGCCGTCGCAGGCGATGGCTGCGAAGGCTTCGGCGGCGGCGCGGGGGTGGCGTTCGGCGAGTTGCTCGGCGGCGGACAGGCGGTCGTCATCGGCGTCATTGTCCATGACTTGGCGGCTTTCTGTGCGAGATGGCTGCTGGGCGGATCTCTGCGGCTTTACTCGACGTCCTTGAGGACTTTGTGCACCTGGTCGAGCTGGTCGCGGAGCTGGGCGAGCTGCATGTTGATTTCGGCGAGTTTCATGTCGGTGTGCTCCTGGGCGGTGACCGCCATCTCGGACAGCCGCCGGTATTCCCCGCTGGCGGTCACCTCGGCTCGTGTTTTCTTGCTGATGGCCAGCTGCTGTCCCCACTGGTAGATCGCATAAGCGATCAGGCCGCCGACGACCAGGACGGCGATGACGAAGGCAACGGCGATCGCGGGGCTCATGACTCCGCCTCCGCGCCAGTGTCGCTGCCTGCGGTCAAGGTGGCCGCTGCGGCCATGATCTCCTTGGGTGTCAGCTGGATGGTGAACTGCGTCACCTCGTAGAACTTCATCGCTTTCCCGTCCTCTGAGACTTCGATAGCAGCCGAAACCAGTCCGGCAGCTTGCAGCTTGCGCAGGTGGACCTGCAGCAGTGCCCGGCTGATGCCGAGCTCGCGGGCGAGCTGGCTGACGTAGGTGCGCTGGTCGGCCAGGGCGGCCACCACGCGCAGCCGGTGCGGGTTGGCAAGGGTGGCCAGCACCCGCAGCAGCTCGTCCCCGGTCATGTCAGCAACGTTCACGACGTCCCTTCTTGCACATGCAAAGCTAAGTTAGCATGTGCTAACGCCGGTGACAAGACGAGTCGCTTGCCAGGCGTGGCGGAACGCCAAGCATGCCTGTGCTAGCTGTCAGGGGCGGAATCGGGTCTTGGCGGCGTAGGCCTTATAGCGGTGGATCTCGCTACTGGTGCGCGGGACGGTGGCTACGATCTCCCGTCGATGTCGAGCTGGAAACTGTGATCGCCGACAGTGACTGTGACGATCTTGCGGGCATGGATCAGGCCGACCTGGATTCGCTGGGTGGCCACCATAACCGAGCCGCGCTGCGACACGCGCCGCTGCACGATGACTAGCCCGGCGGCGGGAGGCGGGCTCTTGGTGGCTCGTCTGGCGCCCCGGAGCCGGTTCCGGTCGCGAGCGGGAACCGGGCATGGCACTGTGCAAAGGAGCCTGCCGTCATGGCTGATGACAGCCATCTGAGTGAATCGCTCCGGCGAGTCCGGATACTCAGTTTGTTGACTGCCCGCCCTCGGCGAGGCTGGGGTTCTGACGGTAGTGGTGCTCTTCGAGTTCGGCGGGCGGGATATCGCCGCAGGTCTGGAACAGGCGCCGGTGGTTGAACCAGTCGGCGTATTCCAGGGTGGCGATCTCGGCCTGCTCGGCGGTCCTCCACGGTCCGCGGGGCTTGATCAGCTCGGTCTTGAACAGGCCGGTCACCGACTCAGCCAGCGCGTTGTCGTAGGCGTCGCCGACGGTCCGGCCGACGGCGCGGCGCCGATGGCAGCCAGCCGCTCGGTGAAGGCGATAGCGGTGTGCTGGGCGAGTTCAACCGGTCGATGCAACACCGGGCTGTTGGAGCGAGCGTAGCTGTTCCTCGAAGACTTCGGCGGGGGTCTTCCAGCCGAGGATTTTGCGGGGCCGGTTGTTGATTGCGAGGGCGATGGCTTCAAGGTCCCCGGCCGACCACCGCGACAGGTCGGTGCCCTTGGGGAAGTACTGGCGCAACAGCCCGTTCGTGTTCTCGTTTGTCGGCCTTTGCCAGGGCGAGTGCGGGTCGGCGAAGAACACCATCGTGCCGGTGTCGAGCGCGAACCGGGCATGCCCGGAGAGTTCTTTTCCGCGGTCCCAGGTGAGGGTCTTGCGCAGCTGCCCGGGCAGCTGCGTCATCGACGCCGTCAGCGCGGCGTTCATCGCGACGGCGCCGTAGCCGCCGAGAGAGGGCCGTTCTTCACCGGTGGTGTCTCGCCCCAGCCCGCGATCCGGGGCAGGTGGACCAGGATCGCTGACCGGCTGCTGCGCTCGACGAGCGTGCCGATCGCGGATCGGCCCGTCCCGATGATCAGGTCGCCTTCCCAGTGCCCGGGGACCGCGCGGTCGGCGGCCTCGGCGGGCCGTTCGCTGATCACGACGTCTGCGGTGACATGGCCTTGCGGCTTGTTCTGCGACCGGGCCCGTGGCTCCCGCAGCGCCCTGCCCGTGCGCAGGCACGCCACCAGCTCACGTTTGAGCGCGCCGCGCCCCTCGATGAACAGCGCCTGGTAGATCGCCTCATGGCTGATGCGCATGGACTCATCATCGGGGAACTCGACCTTGAGCCGGTTGCTGATCTGCTCCGGGCTCCACGCCGCCGCCCACCGCCTGTCCTGCCGGTGCGGCTTGTTCAGGCCCTTCCACGCGGGCGTCTTCGGCCCGGCCACGACCGTGCCGTCGGGCCGGCGGACGCTGCCCGACAGCCGCTCCTGCACATACTCACGCAGCCCGTCGTTGCCTGCGAGCTTCGCTGTCTTCGGGCGCTTGGCGGCCTGCTGCGCTTTCCACTGCGCCACCAGGGCGCGGTAGACGCGCTTCCCGCTCCTGGTCGCCGCGTTGCGGCGCAGCTCACGCGAGATCGTCCCCGGGTCACGGCCGAGCCGGCGGGCGATCTGCCGCACGCCTGCCCCCTGAGCGCGCAACAGGGCGATCTCCTCCCGCTCCGCGAACGACAAGTAGCGGCCCGTCGGCTCGGCCAGGCTCAGCGGCGGCATCCCGCCAGCGTGACGGAACCAGCGCACCCCGACCGGCCACGACACGCCCACCGACTCCGCAGCCTCGACCGTCGTCATCCCGCCAGCGATCAGCCGCCAGAACTCCCGCTGCACCGCCCGGGACGGCTCCGGTCGGCCCGGTGACCGCATCGGCGGACGCAACGCCCGATCCGCTGCCCACTGCCGGCGTGCACCCGCCGGCGGCTCCGGCAACTGCTTCCAACCGCGTCCCATCGCCAACCTCCGTGATCGAGGTGTTGCGACGACCAGTTGAATCCGCCATGGCTGCCCGCGTCGTGGTGATGGATCAGCCCGGACAGGCTGGCCTGCCCGGCCTGCTGCCGGGTCCAGAGCGCCTGCTCCAAGGCGTCCAGCACCAGCGCGGTGCGCATCGAGGAGGCGGCGCGCCAGCCCAGGATCCGCCGGGAGCAGGCGTCGATGATGAACGCGACGCAGGCCATCCCGGCCCAGGTCGGCACGTAGGTGAAGTCCGCCACCCGCAGCCGGTCCGGGGCCGGCGGGCTGAACTGGCGCTGCACCAGGTCAGCGGGGCGGGCCGCGGCCGGGTCCGCCCAGGTCGTGCGGTGCCGGCGGCCGCGGCTCAGCGGCTCGTACCGGGTCCGCGTCTACGCAGGAATCGATCCGGTGACTGGCAAGGAGCGCCGGTGCTGACCGGCGGGCGTCCCGTTCGGTTCGGGTAGGTCTATTTTTTTCTCACCAGGCGGCGGTGCCACCGCAGGACGGTGCCGGGGGTGACCAGCCGGTGTGCCCGCAGCGTTCTGGGCAGCTGCCGGATCAGCGCTGTCAACACCGCTCGATCTGCCCAGTCCAGCCGGGGCCGCGGGCTGGTGCGGCGCAGCACGGCGACCTCATGCCGCAGCACCAGCAACTCGACGTCGGCGGTGCGCCCGGTAAGAGTATCGGTTACTCGTCGCGGTTCAACCCCGGCCAGAGACATGCGTTCGTCTATCTCGCCATCCCGCGAAACCCGGGGAACTATAGCTCCGGCTATGGTGGCGGTGGCAGACAGGAGCAGGAATGTCATCGACGTCAAGAGCCGGCGCACCTGAGCAACCACCACCGCAACACGCTGCGCCAGCTGTTCCAGCATCCGGTGAGCCACAACATCGAGTGGCGTGCCGTGGTGTCGCTGCTGGAGGCGGTTGGCTCGATCGTGGAGCAGCACGCCGGCAAGTTCGAAGTGACTCTCGGGTCTGAGACCGAATTCTTCGATCCTCCCGCCGGTAAGGACATCGACGTCCAGATGGTTGTTGACCTGCGCGGGATGCTGAGCAGAGCCGGTTACGGAGCCGACGCTGAGGAGGGCGGAGCCAAGGGCAAGGGGGCCTGACCGTGCCCGGCCGCACGCTGGCCGGCAGACAGGCAGTGGCCACCGGTTGTCCCTGCAACGGGGTATTACCGTGCGGCTCCGGCGACGTAGGCGGCGACGACGTAGGCCGCAGCTGCCATGGCGGGTGCGGGCGGGGCGGGGCGGGTTGCTGGGTGGCGGGTTCGATGGACAGGTGCGGGAGTACGCGGTCCAGCCAGCCGGGCAGCCACCAGTTGGCGCGGCCGGACAGGTGCATGGGGCGGGGACGAGCAGGGTGCGCAGGAGGAACGCGTCGAGCAGGAGGCGCTGGTCGCTATCGCCCGGCGCGCTCGCGGTGCCTGCACCCTGGCCAGCAGCAGGGCCGACGCTGGCCTTCCTCCAGTTCCTCCTGGGTCCGGCGGATGCGGCGTTCTCGGGTCATCTCCTGCTTGGCATCCTCGACCCAGCAGATGAACTCGTTTCGGGCCAGAGGCGTGATGTCCTTCCAGGCATCGAGTGCCGTCGGGTTGGCGATCAGCCCCTTGCGCAGGTCTGCGGGAAGCTTGTGCACTACCCCACCGGGCACTCGCTGGCTGCTCACAGGGCCACGGTAGCGGTCCAGGGACCAGCCTGCTTCACCAACTCAGCGCCACCGATCGCCGATTTTTCTCCCCTGACGGTGCGGCGCGAGGCGGCGTCAGTGGCGCGCATAGCCGCCTGTTCTGGTGCAGCTGGGCGGAGCCTGTGCCCTGAGCCGGGCGGAGCCCGACGCCGGGTCAAGGTCAAGCCGGGCCGCTGGTCTTTTCGGGGCGGTTGTTCACTCCGGGCGGCACAGGCTTACGACGCCCATGGGCGGTCAATGCGTTCGCTATCTCTTGTGTGGTCTGTTCCCAGCCGCGCAGGGTCGACCGCCGCTGTCGTGCGGCGGCCCGTAGCCGGTGTCGGTAGCGCTCGTCACCCAGCCAGTCTCCGAGCGCGGCGGCGAGGGCAGCCGGATCGCCGGGAGGCACCAGTTGGCCGGGGCGGGTGCCGTCGGCGGTGCAGCCGAGCGCTTCGGGCAGCCCACCGACGGCGGCGGCTATGACGGGTAGGCCATGGGCGAGTGCTTCGGTGACGGTCATGCCGTAGGTCTCCGAGCGGGACGGCGCGACGAGCAGGTCGGCGGTGGTGTACGCGTGGTTGAGCGCCGCGCCTGGTCAGGACGCCGGTGAGCCGGACGCGGTGGCCGTAGCCGAGGCGCGTGATACGGGTCTGCAATTGGCCGACGAAGTCAGGGTCGCGCTCGAGCGGTCCGGCCAGCACGCAACGCCAGTCCCGCTCAGCGAGGTCGGCGAGCGCCTCGACGAGGAGGTCCTGCCCTTTGTGGCGGCCGAGGACTCCGACGCAGATCAGGTGGCCGCGGACGGGCCGGGCCGGGGCAGCGACCTGATCGACGCCGGGCCGGGCGACGTGCACCCGGTGGGCCGGGATCGCGTATCGGGTCAGTACCTGCTGGCGGGTCCATTCGCTGGTCACGACCACGCCGGTGGCCGCGCGGAGCACCACCCGTTCGGAGCGCTGCGCGCTGGCGTCACGCTGCGCGTCGAGAGCTGTGGCCAGTGGCATGTGCAGCAGCACCGTCATTCGTAGGCGATCCGCATGCGGCAGCAGCTGCGCGGCGGCCGGCGAGGCGACGAGCCCGTCGATCAGGACGGTCTCACCGCCGGGGATGGCAGAAACGATGCGGGCCAGGTCGGCGCGGGCGCCCGAGCCGGGTACCGGCCACGCCGTGGCGACGGTCGTGACCAGCACATCCCATCCGGCCTCGGCCAGTCCGGCGCAGACGCGCCGGTCATAGATGTTGCCGCCGGTAGGCTGGCCGGGATTGTCGAACCCCGCGGGGACCACTACGTGGACCCGCACGGTATCCCTGCCTGCGCCTGCTGCACCGACCTAGCCTCCACCCTGCGGCCGAGCTGAACCACACCAGCCGCCGATCCGTAAACCTGACACAGGATGGTACGGAGAGGCGGTGGACATGGTTCGACCTGAAACGATCGGCGGCCGCTCGACACGGGCGCGGTACTGCCCGCCATGTGGCTCGACCGGGCCGGGCGGCTTCAACTGCGTCGAGCCGGACACCGTGAGGGACCCGACATGAGAAAGGATCAACGAGCACCGTCCTTGACGGCGCTAGAGCGGGCCCAGGCGGCCGCCTACCCCCCGGGCGAGTACGTGGGCCAGGAGAGCTTCATGAGGGCGGGCGAGGTCCGGCATTGGCTCACCTGGCCCGGGTCGGCCGCGGCGTCTCGGTGCTCGACCTGTGCTGCGGGGTGGCCGGTCCTGGCCGGATGATCACCGCGGAACTGGGCTGCGACTACCTGGGCCTGGATTACTCTGCCAGCGCCTTGCGGATTGCTCGAGAGCTGGCCGGGAACCTTGCGTGTCGCTTCGAGCAAGCCCAGGTGCCGCCGCTGCCCGAGGGACAGTTCGAGGTCGTGCTGCTGTTGGAAACGATGCTGGCCTTTTCCGACAAGGACTCTCTGGTCGAGGAGGTGACTCGCGTACTGGAGCCGGGCGGGCCGCTTCGCGTTCACCGTCGAGGACGGTCACCCGCTCACGGCGAAGGAGCGGGCCTCGATGCCCGACGCGGATACCGTCTGGCTCATCGAGTTGGCGGAGTTGACCGGCATGCTGCGCGCGGACGGGGTTGACCGTGATCTGGCGGCAGGAGTACAGCGCCTCCCATCACGCGACGGCGACGGCGCTGCTGCGCTGTTATCGCGCTGAATCATCCAGATCGCGGGCCAGATCGGGACGCGGGCGATCGCCGAGCTGATCAAGGCCCATCAGCTGTGGGGTGACTGGCTCGGCAGCGGGCGGGTGCGCAAGTTCGCGATGGTAGCGGAGAAGCAATGACCTGCTTCGATGAAGTCGTCGATGACCTTCGACTATACCCGCTACTTGGCCGCGAAGACGACCGTGGATGATCGGGCGCTTAACCGCCAGGTGCTGGCCGAGCTTTGCCGCCTGATGCCCGCGGGTGCGGCGCGCGTGCTGGAGGTCGGCGCCGGGCTGGGGACGATGGTGGCCCGGCTGGTGGACTGGGGGGTCGATCGACGCCGGCGAGTACATCCTGCTGGATGCGGATCGGCAGCTGCTGGATGGTTCCCGCCGGTGGCTGGGCGACTGGGCGGCCGCGCGGGGGCTGCGCAGCGACCCGTTGCCGGACGGGTTGCGGTTGGGTGATCTGCGGGTGCGCCTGGTGCAGGCCGAACTCGGCAGGTACCTGGGGGCCGGTCACGGGCCGCCGGCCGACGTGCTGATCGCCAACGCCGTCCTGGACCTGGTGGACGTGCCCACCGTCCTGCCCGGACTGTTGCGGTTGCTGGCCCCCGGCGGCGTCTACTGGTTCACGATCAACTACGACGGCGAGAGCATCTTCGCGCCCGACCACCCCTTCGACGACGAGATCATGCAGGCCTACCACCGCGACATGGATGAGCGCGTTCGCTACGGCCGGCCCGCCGGGGAAAGCCGGACGGGTCGCCATCTGTTCCACTACCTGCGGGCCGCGGGGGCGCCCGCGCTGGCCGCCGGGTCGTCGGACTGGGTCGTGCACACCGGCCCGGACGGGAACTACCCGGACGACGAGGCTTACTTCCTGCCCAGCATCCTGCGCACGATCCAGAACGCGTTGGGAGTCGCCGGACCGCGTGGAACCGGCAGGCTGGCCGACTGGCTGGCCGTGCGCGGACGGCAACTGGCCGCGGGTGAGCTGGTCTACATCGCCCACCAGCTTGATTTCGTGGGCCGCTCGCCGGCTAGCGCCCCGCCAGCGTCCGCCGACGGCGGCCGGTCCTGTCGCGCACGCCGCAGCGGGCCGACGTCGCCTGTCGCAGCGGGATCCACCCACGGTACCGCTGGAAGGGCAGCTCGAACACGGCGGCGAACAGACGCGCGAAGCACACGGTCAGCGGCAACAGGATCGCGCACAACACAAGGAACGTCGATGTCCCGGTCGCGACCCGACCTAGCACCAGTCCGTAGGACACGGCGATCACGATCGGCAGGTGGGTCAGGTAAAGGCTGTAGGAGAACGAGCCCAGGGCGCGGCAGGGGGGTGTCAAGTAACCGGACGAGGGGCCGCGGGCGCGAGGTGGCGATCGCTGCGAGCAGGCAACCGACCGCCGGGGCCCAGGCCAGATCGAGCCAGAACAGGTTGACGTTCGACCACGTGGAGCCCTTGACCCCGATCAGCCCAGACCGGCACCGTCGTGCCCAGCCGCGTAACCGGTCCACGGCCGGGATCGGGTGTGCTCGCCGGCCGTGACCATGCCGGCGGCCAGCAGCCCGACCGCGAACAGCACCGCGAGGTCGGGGGTGAACTTGACCAGGGCATCGTTCATCAACGGCAGATGCGGCCCCAGCAGGCCGACGGTCACGACGATGGCGGCGACGAGGCCCACCATCGCCAGCGCACTCACCTGCCTGACAAGCAGCAGCAGCAGCGGCAACAGGAGGTAGAGCTGGGCTTCGACGGCGATCGACCAGAACGCCCGGTTCGGGCTGCCGGCGGAGAAGGCGTCCTGGCCCAGCAGGCCGTACACGACGACGGACTTCCCGGTCGGTACCGGCCAGCCCGGCTGGGCGAGCACGAACCAGGTCATGACCAGACTGAACGCCAGCGCGGCCCAGTACGGCGGCAGGATCCGCCAGGCCCGCCGGTGCGCGAACGTCGCCAGCGAATTGAATCGCCACCGGTTGCGCGCCGGTCCGAGGCCGAGCGAGAAGCCGGACAGGGCGATGAACACGATGACCGCGAACCGGCCGTAGAACTCCAGGCCGCCCACCACGGAGCGTGATCGGCCCGGTGGCCCGGCCAGGCACGTTCGAAGATGTGGTTCACCACGACGAACAGCGCGGCCAGGCCGCGGATCCCGTCCAGGCCGACGATGCGGCCCGGCCGGGTGGCCGCCATCGCGCGCGCGGCGGGCGCGGCTGACGCGGCGGCAGGCGGCGGGTGCTCGCGGATGTCTGTCATCGGTCCGCGATCCCGAGGTGTGCCGGACCGG
>CAVSUR010000007.1:0-168734 GCA_963731285.1 uncultured Actinomycetota bacterium
GACGAGCGGGTCATGAGCACGGTGATCCGCAAGCTCGCCTGGAGCAGGCTGTCGGATCCCAAGATCGCCGTGACCGTGTCCGGGGCCGGGCTGCTGCTGGGCATGCTGGTCGGGGCGACAGCACCGAATATCGAGACGCTCCCCTACCTCCGGCTGCCGCTGTCGCACCTGCTGCCGTCGCTCGGCAACGGCCACAACAACATCCTCGCGATGGTGATGCTCTACACCGGGGATGTGCTGGCCTGCCTGGGCCTGGCCGGGATGCTGTGGGCGCACAGCCAGGGCTGGCGGCCGAACCCGCGCAACCTGCTGCTGGCCGCCGCGGCCGTCGTCGCGCTGATGGTCAGCCTTACCCCGGTCGGGTCGTCGGACACCGCCAGCTACGCCGCGTACGGCCGGATCGCCGCGCGCGGCGGCAACCCGTACCTGACCAGCCCGCTCAGCTACCTGGGCCGTCACAGCCTCTACTTCCAGATCATCGGCTCGGTGTGGAAGAAGCAGCCGTCCGTGTACGGGCCGATCGCCACCTGGATCCAGACCTTCGCGGCCTCCATCGGAGGCGCCAGCGCCGCCACCACCATCTGGGTCCTGATGATCCTCAACGGCCTGGTGTTCCTCGGCGTCGGGTACTTGCTGCTGAAGACCTCCGATGACCCGATCCGGGCGACGCTGTTCTGGACCGCGAACCCGGTCCTGATCCAGCAGCTGGTCGGCGGCGGCCATCTCGACACGTTCGTGGCCGCGGCGGCGATCTGCGCCATCCAGGTGGCACGCCGGTTCACCGGCCCCTGGAGCGACGTGCTGATCGGCGTGCTGATCGGCGTCGGCTGCGGGATAAAGATCAACGCGGTGCTCATCGGGCTCGGCCTGGCCTGGCCGCTGCTGCGCCGCCGCGAGTGGATGCGCACGGCCCGGATCGCCGCGGTATCGCTGGTGACGATCGGCCTGCAGTACAGCTTCTACGGCAAGCACTGGATTGACGCCCTGAAACCGATCTTCGCCGGGTCGAAGTGGGCCATCCTGCCCTCCCCCTGGTGGTTCGTGAAGGAGCTGGGCGTGCTCGCGGGCCAGACGGGCACGATGGTCACGATCATCACCTTCTTGTGGCCGGTCGCGCTGGTCGTCCTGGCCTGGCTCATCTATCAGCGGATCTCATCCGATCAGCCGCGCGAGGTAGTAGCGCCATTCGCGCTGACCTTCGCCTGGGTCCTCGTCGCCCCCTGGGTGTTCCCGTGGTACACCGCCATCGCCTGGGTCGCGATCACCCAGGTGCCGCGCAACCGGATGACCCGGTGGCTCACGATCGTCACCGTGCTGCTCGCCCTCTGGCATTCCAGCGGCGGCCAGGCCACCACGGGACAGATATGACGTGCCCGCGGGAGGCCGGCGGACCGGGCCGGCTGACGCCCATGCTCGGACGCAGTCAGGTCACCACCGCGGGCCCAGGCGGCTCAACCCTGCGGCCCCCCCCTGGCCGGCGTGGCCAGGCGGCCCGCCGCCGGGCGGCCGCGGCGGCCGCAGCCGCCGCCGCGCTCGCGCGGCGGCACTGGCTCGTCACGGCGCTGCTGGCCGCCGGGCTGGTACTGCGGGTGCTGGTCATGCTGGCCTACCGGCCCGCGCTGTTCTACATCGACTCGCAGCGGTACCTGCAGGATGCGGCCGGCATGGACCCGGTCGGCTACAACGCGCCGCTGCGGTCGATCCTCGCCGTCGCCAACTTCGACGCCGTGGCCGCGGTGCAGCACCTGCTCGGCGTGGCCATGGCCGTGGTCAGCTACCTGCTGCTGCTGCGCCGCGGCGTGCCCCGCTGGCTGGCCGCCCTCGCCACCGCGCCGGTCCTGCTGGACGCCTACCAGCTGCAGACCGAGCAGTCGGTGATGCCGGGCAGCTGGTTCGAGGCGCTGATCGTGGCCGGACTGGCCGTGCTGGCGTGGCGGCCGCGGCCCGGCTGGCGGTGCGTGGTCATCGGCGGCGTGCTGCTCGGAACCTCGGCCACGGTGGCCCAGATCGGCGAGGCGATGGCCGTCCCGGCGGTGATCTACCTGCTCGCCGCGGGCGGTGGCTGGCGGCGGGCAGCCGGCCAGGCGGCCGCGGTGTGCGCGGCCTTCGCGCTGCCGATCCTGGCCTACTGCACGGGCTCCTACCTGGTCTCCGGGCAGTTCTTCCTGTCCCACACCGGCGTTACGTCCTTGTATGGCCGGACCGCGGCGGCCGCCGACTGTGCCACGCTGAGGATCCCGGCCGCCGAGCGGCGCATGTGCCCGGCCCCGGCGCAGCAGGCGCGGGGCCCGGACTGGCTGGAGTACGACGCGGCCTCCCCGGTGGAGGTTTACTACTACAACATCCTGCCGCGCGCCCGGGTCGACGCCATGCTGTCAGATTTCAACCGCAGCGTGCTGACCCAGCAGCCGCAGCGGGTGCTGGCCGCCTACGGGCGCGACGTGGTCAAGCTGTTCGCGCCCGGCCGCGCGGGCAGCCCCGGTGACACGCCCGTCTCCCGCTGGCAGTTCCAGACCGCGTTTCCTTATTTCCCGCCACATACCACCCGGCAGTTCGTCCGGGCCGAGATCGCCCGCTACGGCGGCGGCACGCCGGCCGTCTGGCGCCCGGTCGCCGGGTTCCTGCGCTCCTACCAGCTCGACGGCGGGTACACCCCGGGCCCGCTGCTCCTGCTGAGCACGGTGGCGGGCCTGGCCGGCTCGGCGGTGCTGCTGCGCCGCCGGTACCGTGCCGACCCGGAGATCTGCCCGCGGGCCCTGGCCTGCCTGCTGTTCTTCGCCTCGGCCGTGGTCGTGCTCGGCGTCTCGGACCTGTTCGAGTTCTCCTGGCGCTACCAGCTGCCCGCGCTGATCACCCTGCCGCCGGCCGGCGCGCTCGGGGTCGCCGTGCTGATCCGCCTGCTGCAGCGCCGGGCGGCCGGCCAGGCGGCGTAAAGCCGGAGTCCGGCGCCCGCCGTGGGCGGGACGCCGGGCCTCGCGGCCGGTAATTTGCCGTGCCTGCCTGTGCTGCTGGGCGTCAGGCCTTGGCCTGCATGCCGCTGCGGGCCGGGTTGGCCTGCTGGCCGGCCTTGGGGTCCTTCTCGCCTGCCTTGGCGCGGACGCCGGCCTCGACCTTGTCGCCGAGGTTCTTGTCCACGTTGCGCCAGTACTGGAAGGCGCGCTGCAGGACCGGCTCGGTCACCCCGTTGAGCAGGTGGCCGACGATGTTGGTGACCAGCCGCTCACGGGCGGCGTCGTCGAGCACCTCGCGGACCATGGTGCCCGCCTGGCCCCAGTCGTCGTCCTCGCGCGTGCAGCGAGTAGGCGGACCGGACCATCTCGCCGTCGGAGTACCAGCTGGCCGGCTTGTACTTCTCGGTGTCGGCCTTCGGGCCGCCCTTGGAGTTCGGCGCGTACACCGGGTCGGACACGTTGACCGACGCGCATGGCGCCGTCCTTGCTGTAGCTGTGCACCGGCACCCTGGGCGGTTCACCGGGATCTGCTTGTAGTTGACGCCGAGCCGGGCGCGGTGCGCGTCGGAGTAGGAGAACCCGCGGGCCAGCAGCATCTTGTCCGGGGACAGCGCGATGCCGGGCACCAGGTTGTTCGGCTCGAACGCGGCCTGCTCGATCTCGGTGTGGTAGTCGGCCGGGTTGCGGTCGAGGGTCATCCGGCCGACCTCGATCAGCGGGTAGTCGCCGTGCGGCCACACCTTGGTCAGGTCGAACGGGTTGAACCGGTAGGTCTTGGCCTCCTCGAACGGCATGACCTGCACCTTCAGCGTCCAGCTCGGGAAGTCGCCGCGCTCGATCGCCTCGTACAGGTCGCGCTGGTGGTAGTCGGTGTCGGCCGCGGCCATCTGGTCGCCCTCGTCCTGGGTGAAGAACTCGATGCCCTGGTCGGTCTTGAAGTGGTACTTGACCCAGAACCGCTCGCCCGCCGCGTTGATCCACAGGTAGGTGTGCGAGCTGTAGCCGTTCATGTGCCGCCAGGTGCGCGGGATGCCGCGGTCGCCCATCAGCCAGGTCGACCTGGTGCGCCGACTCCGGGGACAGCGTCCAGAAGTCCCACTGCATGTCGTGGTCGCGCAGGTTGTTGTCCGCGCGGCGCTTCTGCGAGCGGATGAAGTGCTGGAACTTCAGCGGGTCGCGGATGAAGAAGACCGGGGTGTTGTTCCCGACCATGTCGTAGTTGCCCTCGGAGGTGTAGAACTTCACCGCGAAGCCGCGCGGGTCGCGCCAGGTGTCCGGGCTGCCCCGCTCGCCGGCCACGGTGGAGAACCGGATCACCAGGTCGGTGCCGTGCCCGGCTGGAACAGCGCGGCCTTGGTGTAGCCGCTGACGTCGCTGGTGACCTCGAAGTGGCCGAAGGCGCCGCCGCCCTTGGCGTGCGGCTGCCGCTCCGGGATCCGCTCCCGGTTGAAGTTCGCCATCTGCTCGATCAGGTAGTGATCGTGCAGCAGGATCGGGCCGTCCGGGCCCACGGTCAGCGAATGCTCGTCGCTCTCGACCGGGATACCGGCATCGGTCGTCGTGGCCTCGGGCTGGGTCTGCGTCACTGCCATGCCTCCTCGTTGTACTGCTCTGGTCCAGTGGAGCTTTCTGCCCCCTTGCAGCCGGGGCACACGCCCCAGAACACCACCTCGGCCTCGTCGACCGTGTAGCCCATGTCCTGCCCTGGCGTCATGCAGGGCTGGCCCCCGGCCGCGCAGTCCGCATCCTCGGTGCGGCCGCACCGGCGGCACACCAGATGATGATGGTTGTCACCGACCCGGCGCTCGAACCGGGACGGATGCCCGGCGGGCTCGATCCGCCGGACCAGGCCCGCCGCGGTGCACGCCGCCAGCATGTCGTAGACCGCCTGGACGGACACCGCGCCGAATTGATGCCGCAGGCCCGCGCCGATCGCATCCGCAGTGGAATGCGGATGTCCGGCCAGCCAGGTCAGCATGGCCAGCCGCGGCGAGGTAACCCGCAGCCCGGCCGACCGCAGCGCCTGCAGCGCCGTGCCGTCCGGATCGACTAGTGGTAAGGACATCTCCCTGCGATGGTCCCTTGCTTTCTGGAATGAGTCAAGTCTTGAGTAGCCGTTTCGAGATCTCCGGGCCAGGACTCCAGCGACGCTTCGTGATGAAGGCTGTGGTGCCGGTGTGGTTACCAGGAGCCGGGTGGTTTGGCCGGTACCCGGAGATCGGCGACAAGGCCGAAGTGGTCGGTGGCCCACACGCCGCCGACTGGCTCATCAAAGGCGAGAAAGCAGTCCGCCACGTCCAGGGTCGGGCCGTGGACCCCGCACCGCACCATGATGTAGTCGATCCTGCGTCCCAGCTCCAGGGACATTTCCCCGGCATGCACCAGCGGATTGCGCGGCGAGAACGTGTGCCCCGCGTCGCCGGGGCGCACCGCCTCCCAGGCATCCTGATAGGCCACGCTGAAGCCGTCCAGCGACTGGCGGCCGGTCCAGAACCGGATGCTCGAGGAGTCCGGTGCCGCGTCGAAGTCGCCCGCCAGGACCACGTGCATGTCACGGCCGTCGAGCCGCTCCTCGACGAACCGGGCGCATCGCGCCGCTTGTTGTTCCCGCTCGTACGCATAAGGAATAGGCCAGCTCGGCTTGTGGTGCACGAACAGGAATGGTTCCGGGGCGAGTACCTCGGCTACTACTGCGGCCGCCCACGGGAAGTCGCGGGTGCGGTCGGTGACATGGAGGTCGATCTCGGCTACCTCGCCGAGCGGCCAGCGGCTGGCCAGCGCGGCGCCGACCCCGTCGGCTGACCTGCCGCCGTGCCATGCCACCGCATACCGCGGGGCCAGGAGCTCGGCCGAGACCACTTCCTGCAACGCGACCACGTCCGGACTAAGGCGGCTGAACTCCGCCTGCAGCACGGCCCAGCGCCGGCCCCAGTCGGCGTGATCGGGCGACAGCACATTGGTGGTCATCACTCGCAGGGTCATCACCGAAGTATCGCCCCGCGGGACGGCAGCATGCCGGATCCGGCGGCGGCCCGGCCGGGCCGGCAAGATCGGCGGGCCGGGCCAGGGCGAAGGTGGCGGCTTTCGCTCACCTCTCTCCGGGGCTGCTTCCTCAGCGAGCGGGCAGGGCGCCGCGGCGCCGGTAGTGGCAGGCGCGGGCGGTGGATTGGCGGCGCGGCGCCATCGTGACCAGCGCAGCTGGAGGTGGGGTGCGGGCAGTTGCTGGCGCAGTCCGGTGAAGAGCCTGCAGATTAGGCCGGAGGGACCGCGATCGCGGTCAGCACCAGGCCGCGGGCGGCCAGCCACCGGCCGGAGAACCCGGTCAGGCGGCGGCCGCGAAGGACCGGCCCGGGGACCCCGAATTCGGCGGTGAACGTGCCGTCCGCGGGGCCGATCGTGACCGTCGCCTCGTCGAAGCCCAGCCAGCGGCCGGTGAGCGGATACCACGCCTTGTAGACCGACTCCTTGGCGCTGAACAGCAGCCGGTCCCACGAGAGCCCGGCCGCCGTGCCAGCCAGCCCGGCGAGCTGGGCGTGCTCGTCCGCAGCGGCGATCGCGCCAGCACGCCATCCGGCAGCCGCTCGTCTGGCTCGGCGTCCACTCCGATGGACGCGGCGTCCGGGCGGCGGGCCACCGCGCAGGCCCGGTACCCGGCGCAGTGCGTGATGCTGCCCACCACGCCGGCGGCCAGCCGGGCGCGCCACGCGGGCCGGGCACGATCGGGACCGGCGGCACGCCGATCTTGGCCAGCGCCGCCCTGGCGCAGGCCCGGCCGGTGGTGAACTCCCGGCGCCGCTTGTCTGCCGCCCGGGCCACGACTGCCTCCTCCGCTTCGAACAGCTCGATGCCGGGCAGTTCCCCGAACGCCTCCGCCGCGGCCACGGACGGCGGCAGGATCTCCGCTAGCACGCCGTGGTCCCCCGGGCGGTCGGCGCCGGCCCGGGGCGGCCCGCGCCGGGGCGGGCAGTATCTGCCGCGGCGGCCCCGGCGCGGCAGCGCGCCGCCGCCATTCCCGCGGGTAGCCGTACGAGACCTCCTCGAAGCGCACGCCGTCGTGCCAGGTCGTCCGCGGGATATGCAGGTGTCCGTAGACGACGGCCGCCGCGCCGAAGCGGGCATGCCAGTGGGCTGTGGCGGTCGTGCCGCACCACTTCGCGAACTGGGGGTAGCGCAGCACCCGGGTCGGCTCACGGACGAGCGGGAAATGGTTGACCAGGATCACCGGCCGCCCCGGGTCCAGCGCCGCCAGCCGCCGCTCCGTCGTCCTGCGTCCTGGCCCGGCACCACGCCTCCCGGCTCGGATACGGGTCGGGATGCAGCAGCCACTCGTCGGTGCACACCACCCCCGTCCGCTCGGCATGGGCCAGCCCCGCCTCCTTGGTCGCCGTCCCGGCAGGCAGGAAGCTGTAGTCGTAGAGCAGGAACAGCGGCGCGATCGTGACCGGGCCGTCCGGCCCGGGCCAGACCGGGAAGGGGTCCTCGGGGGTGACGATATCCAGGCTCCGGCACAGCTCGACCAGGTACCGGTAGCGTGCCTCGCCGCGCAGCTGCACCGGATCCTTGCGGCGCGTCCACAGCTCGTGGTTGCCGGGCACCCAGACCACCGCCGCGAAGCGCTCGCTGAGCGTCCGCAGCGCCCATTCGATGTCGGCCGCGACCTCGCCCACGTCGCCCGCGATCAGCAGCCAGTCCCCCGGTGCGCCGGGCCGCATCCCGGCGACGATCTCCCGGTTCTGCGGGTGGGCCACATGCAGGTCGCTCACGGCGAGCAGCCTTGGCTCGCGCTCCGCGCTCATCTGGCCCGGCCCGCTGGCCGCCATCGCGCCACGATTGCTCCCCGCCGCCCCTCGTCCCGCTGGAATTCACCGTGATCAAGACTAATGAGCTGACCAGCCCGACCGCGCAGCCGCCGGCCGCGCCGGGCCGCGGCCTGACGGCACCCGCCGCGTCGCCGAGCAGCCCGAGCACCAGCGCGAGCGGCGGCCACGCGGACCGTCCGCGGCGCGTCACGGCAAAAGCCCGCAGCGTCACCTCCGGGTGGTGCAGGCGGCGCAGCGTCACGCCCCGGATCAGCCGGCTGTCCGGCGGGCAGCAGCCCGACCCCGAGGCCGGCCAGGATCATGTCCTGGACCAGCTCGCAGGCTGTCCGCACGGTGCGTGATGCGCGGCTGGAAGCCGGCCAGCGACGGCGACGGCGCGGACCACGTCGTCGTCGGCGGTGTTGCGGGAGTTGACGATCCAGTCGTAGTCGCGGAACTGGCTCGAAGACCGCGGGCGCGGCGCCCGGCCGCGGCCCCGGCCGGGCCGGCCGGCACCGCGAGGCTCCATCTGGTGGCGCCGAGCGGGCGGACTGCCAGGCCGGGGCCGAAGCCGGCCAGCGCGAGGTTGTAATCGTAGGTCAGCGCCAGGTCGACATCGTCGCCGGCCAGCAGGCCGAGCGCCTCGGCCGGCTCGTGCTCGTGGATGTGCAGCCGCACCGCGGGGTACCGCGCGGCCAGTATCCCGGCCACGGGCAGCAGCACGCGGCGGACTGCGGTGGCGAACGCCGCCACCCGCAGGGTGCCGGCCGGCGGCGCCGCCGGGCCGAGATCAGCACGGGCGGCGTCGATGGCGGCGAGGATCGAGACCGCGTGGCCGGCCAGCCGCCGCCCGGCCGGGGTCAGCCGGACCCGCCGTCCCTGCGGCTCGGTCAGCGGCGTGCCCGCCTCCCTGGCCAGGGCCGCGATCTGCTGCGAGACGGTGGAGGTGGTCACGTGCATCGCCTCCGCGACCGCGCGCATCGACCCCAGGCGGGACAGCTCGAGCAGCAGTTCCAGGCGGCGCGGATCCATCCCGCTATTATTCAATATTGCTGAACAATATGTCCACAAACTTCATGTGGACACGAACGATCTGCTCCGTGTGTACTGGCGGTCATGAGCCGCACCCCCGCCGCGCGCCGGTCCCGGGCGCGCACCGGCGCCGTGCTGGCCGTGGGCTCGATGACCTGCGTCCAGCTCGGCCTGGCGCTGTCTGTGCCCCTGTTCGGCCAGATCGGCCCGGAGGGTGCCGTCTGGCTGCGGCTGGCCTGGGCGGCGGTGATCCTGCTGATCGGCGTCCGGCCGCGACCGTGGCGCTTCCGGCGCCGGATGCTGCTCGCGGCGGTCACCCTGGGCGTGGTGACCGCCGGGCTGACCATGCTGTTCATGGCCGCGGTGGCCCGGCTGCCGCTCGGCACGGCGAGCGCGCTTGAGTTCCTCGGGCCGCTCGGCGTGGCCGTCACCCGCAGCCGGGGCGGCCGGCTGCTGCTGTGGCCGGCCCTGGCCGCGGCCGGCGTGCTGCTGCTGACGCATCCCTGGCAGGGCGGCACCGACCTGGCGGGCATGGGGTATGCCCTCGGGGCCGCGCTGTGCTGGGCGCTGTACATCCTGCTTACCCAGGCGGTCGGCGACGAGGTGGCCGGGCTGCAGGGGCTGGCGGTATCGCTGACGGTGGCCGGCCTGGTGGCGACGCTGGTGGCCGGCCCCGCGGTGATCGGCGAGCTGACGCCGCGGCTGCTGCTGACCGGCCTCGGCCTGGCGCTGCTGCTGCCGGTGGTGCCGTTCAGCCTGGAGATGTGCGCGCTGCGGCGGCTGACGACCGCGGCGTTCGGCACCCTGATGTGCCTGGAGCCGGCGATCGCCGTCGTGGCCGGCCTCGTCTTGCTGCACCAGGTCCCGCACGCCTGGTCGCTGGCCGGCGTCGGCTTCGTCGCGGCCGCGGGCGCGGGCGCCGAGCGGACCGGAGCCCGCCAGGCTGACGGCCCGCCGGGGCGCGGCGAGCCGGCCACGGCATCCGCTTAGTCCGGCATTTCCCGCGTCTGCGGCTTAAGTTGCGCATCGCCCAGGTAACAATGCGCATCGCCCTGGTAACAAGCCAGGCGAGTCTGTTGCGGGAGAAGATACCCGTAGCTAGTGTCCCCGCAGGAACTCAGCCAGATCTGAATGAGGTGGGGCAATAGTGCGAGCTCGACTCAGAGTGCCGGCGGCCGCCGCAGGGACAGCCGCCGTCCTGGGCCTGACCACGATCGCCGGCATCGCCGGCGCGCAGAGCGCGGGCGCGGCGGTCTCCGGCCGGGCGCCGCTCGCGGGGTCCGCCCTCATCGCGGCGGCCAGGAAGCATCCGGCCGGCGCGGTGGCCAGGTCCGCGCCGGTCAGCTTCGAGCTGGTGCTGAAGCTGCGGGACGCAGCCGGAGCGCGGGCGCTGGTGCGGGCGGTCAGCACGCCCGGCAGCGCGAGCTACCGGCACTACCTGACCTCGGCCCAGTGGGAAGCCAGGTTCTCGCCCCCGGCCGCCCAGGTCAGCGCGGCCCGCACGTGGCTGTCCAGCGAGGGCTTCACGGTCGGGAGCGTGTCCGCTGACCGGATCACGATTTCCGCCGCGGGCACCGCCGCCCAGGTCGAGAAGGCATTCGGCACCGGGCTCGCGACCTACAAGCTGCACGGGCGCGTACTGCGCCTGGCCACCAGGAAGCTGTCCCTGCCCGCGTCGATCAGCGGCATGGTGGCCGGCGCGCTCGGGATCAACCAGAGCGTGGCCACCCCGGCCGTCGCGGCGGCGGGCGCCGCCAGCACCCGGCCGGCCGCGACGGCGAAGAACCCGTTCCCGCCGGCCCCGCCCGCGTTCATCACCTCGCCGCCGTGCGGCAGCTATTACGGGGCCAGGCATGCGAGGGTGACGCCGCCGTTCGGGCACGGCTATCCCCGCACGGTGCCCATCGCGGTGTGCGGTTACAAGCCGGGCCAGCTTCGCTCCGCCTACGGCGTCGGCTCGGCCAGCACCGGCCAGGGCGCCACCGTGGCCATCATCGACGCCTACGGCTCGTCGACCATCGCCAGCGACTCGGCCCGCTACTTCCGCCAGAACGACCCGGGCAACCCGTTCTCGGCCGCGCGCTTCACCCAGCTGAACGCGACGCCGTTCAACAACGAGTCGCTGTGCGACGCCTCCAGCTGGCTGACCGAGCAGGCCATCGACGTGCAGTCGGTGCACGCCATGGCTCCGGACGCCAAGATCCTCTACGTCGGGGCCAAGAACTGCATGAACGGCCTGTTCACCGCCGAGCAGAGGGTCATCGACCACCACCTGGCCGACGTGGTCACCAACTCGTGGGGTGACGACGCCGGGGACCTGCTGGATGACGTCGCGACCAGGACCGCCTACGACGACCTGTTCATGATGGCCGACTCGACCGGGATGAGCGTCCTGTTCTCCTCCGGCGACAACGGTGACAACTTCAACCTGTTCGGCCTGTCCGCCGCCAACTACCCGCCGTCGAGCCCGTACGTCACGGCCGTGGGCGGCACCACCCTGAAGATCGGGGCCAGGAGCCAGCAGACCGGCCAGCTCGGCTGGGCCACCGGCCGCTCGTTCAAGTGCACGGCCAACGTGGCGGGCGGCCTGCCCGGCTGCACCGCCAAGACCGTGAACACCTGGCTGCCGGTGAGCTACGACGGCGGCGGCGGCGGATTCACCAGCTACAACTACCCCCAGCCGTCCTACCAGGCCGGAGTGGTGCCGTCGGCCCTCGCGCTGCGCAATGCGGCGCTCACCGGCACGACCCCGATGCGGGTCGAGCCGGACATCTCACTGGAGGCCGACCCGGCCACCGGGTTCCTGATCGGCCTGCACGAGACCTTCCCCAACGGAACGGTTGCCTACGGCCAGACCAGGTACGGCGGGACCAGCCTGGCCTCGCCGCTGCTGGCCGGGGTCCTCGCCGACGCTAACCAGGTCGCGGGCCACGCGCCCGTCGGGTTCATCAACCCGGCGATCTACAGCCTGCACCGTTCGGCGGCCGCGATCGACGACATCGTTCCGGCCGGCAAGCAGGCCACCTACCGGGTGGACCACGCCTTCACCTACGTCCCCGGAGCGAAGGGCAAGATCCAGTCCTTCCGCGAGGACACCTACGAGGGCGTGATCACCTACTGCGACGCCACCGGCAACTGCGCGACGCGGCCGAACACCCTCACCACGGCCAAGGGGTACGACAGCATGACCGGGCTGGGCTCGATCGGGCCCAACTTCGTCATTGAGCTGGCCAAGTCCTAGCGCCGCGCCTGATCCCAACCGCCCGGCGGGTGCGCCTGAGTGCGCCCGCCGGGCGGTCTGGCGTCCGGGGGCGCCTGCCTCAGTACTGCCGGGGACGCTGAGTACTGCCGGGGACGCTCAGTACTGCCGGGGACTCAGTACTGCCAGGGACGAGGCGGCCGCCGGCCTGGGCCGGAGGGGGCCCGGCCCGGGCGGGGAGCGGGCCGGGCAGGTCCCGGGCTTGAAGGCGCTGCGGCGGGGCGGGGGCGGTCGAGCCGGTCCTGGCGCTGGGAGCGCATCGGCTCGGCCAGTTCCATGGCGGCGAACGCGGCGGGCCAGTCCCCCGGGCCGTACCGGGTGCCCAGGTCACAGTGATGCAGCTCGACCTCGACCAGCCGCCGGGTCAGCAGCCCGGCCGCCGGGAAGGGCACCGAGCCCAGGATCCGCACCGGGAACTGCCAGGCCTCCGCGGGCAGCTGGCGGTAGACGGTGCGGAACGCTGCCGCCGAGTCGGCCAGGTCCGCCGCCAGTTCCCTGGCCGGCCGGGCCGCGCCGGACTCGATGTCGGCCTCCCGGGCCTGCGCGCTGGCGTAGCCGGGCCGCTGCTGCCGCGACCGGGCCCCCACCAGAAGGCTGCGCATCGCGTCGGCGCTGCGGGCCAGGTGCGCCAGCACGTGCCCGCGGGACCACCCCGGCAGCAGCGACGGCTCGCGCAGCTCGGATTCGGCGAGCACCCGGGCCGAGCCGAGCAGGCGCTGGGTGGCATCGTCGATCCGGTCACTGAGCTGGCGTAGCGCGGCGTCCACTCAGCTACTGTAAGGAAGGCCGACCATGCTGTCGCCCGCCGGCAGGCCGGCAGCGCGCCTGACGATGAGCAGGCTCCGGAGGACCGATGACCAACGCCAGGTACCTGGCCTGATGACCGGGCTGCTGGCGGGCCGGGCGGCCGTGGTGACCGGCGCGGCGCAGGGCATCGGCCTGGCCATCGCGCAGGCTTTCGGCGAGAACGGCGCCCAGGTGGTGCTGGCCGATCTGGACGGCGCCCGGGCGGCCGAGGCGGCGGCGGCTCTCGGCGGCCGCGCGGTCGGGACGGACTGCGATGTAACCGACGAGGACCAGGTGCAGGCCGCGGTCCGGCGGGCGGCACCTGCGCGGCACATGGCTCGGCGTGCGGGCCGCCTCGGCGGTGATGCGCGCGGCGGGATCCGGCCCGATCATCAACATGTCCTCGCTGCCGGGCAAGGGCGGCAACCCGGGCCAGACCAACTACAGCGCGGCGAAGGCCGGCATCATCGGCCTGACGAAGGCAGCCGCCAGGGAGGTCGCGCACCACGGGGTACGGGTCAACGCGATCCGGCCCGGCCTGATCCGCACCGCGATGACAGCGGCGATGCCGCCCGAGGTGTTCGCGGCCCGCGAGGCCGACATCCCGATGAAACGGGCCGGCCAGCCGCACGAGGTGGCCGGCGCCGCGGTGTTCCTGGCCTCCGACTTGTCCAGCTACGTTACCGGCGCCGTTATCGAGGTGGGCGGCGGCCGGCTGATGTGACGGGACAGACCGGACGCTAGGATTGCGGTCCGGTCAGCGGCAGCAGGACACCGAAGCGGGTGTCACCGGGCGCGGACTGCGCCCGCAGGTCGCCGTGGTGCCTGGTCACGACGATCCGCCAGGAGATGTCCAGGCCCAGGCCCGTGCCCTCTCCCACCGGCTTGGTGGTGAAGAACGGCTCGAAGATCCGCTCCCGGATCCCGTCCGGGATGCCGGGGCCGGTATCGGTGAACTCGACGAGCAGCTGGCCGGATTCGGCAGCCGTCCTGATCGTCAGCGTGCCGGCGCCGGCCATGGCGGACACGGCGTTGTCGATCAGGTTGGTCCAGACCTGGTTCAGCTCGGCCGGGTAGCACGGGATCGGCGGCAGGCCGCGGTCGTAGTCACGGACCACCCGGATGCCGGAGCCCAGCTTGCCGCCGAGCATGGCCAGCGTGGCGTCCAGCAGCTCGTGCACGTCCACGACCTGGTACGGGGCCCGGTCCAGCTGCGAGTACTGCCGGGCCGCACCGACCAGGGACGAGACCCGGGCCACCGAGTCGCTGATCTCCCGCATCAGCAGCTCGGTCTCCAGCGCGGCGCCGAGCCAGTGCACCGCCAGGTCCAGCATCGGCCCGTCGGCGTCATGGCCGGCCAGCGCCGCGGCCACCTGGTCCAGCTGGCCCTCGTCCAGCCCGGCCTGGACGAATGACGACGCCAGCTCCCAGCCCGGCGAGATGCCGTGGTCATCCAGCCATTGCGTGACGGCGTCCTCGCGATCGGCGGTCTCCAGCGGCCCGGCGGGCTGGGCCTGCGCGATCCGCCCGACTGCCTCATCCTGCAGCCGGATCAGGGTCGCCAGCACCTCAGCGGACGGCGCCGCGGCGGCGATCTGCGCCAGCTCGCCGCGCATCCCGGCGACCCGCTCACGCAGCGACCCTGCCGCCCGGGCGGCCGCGGCCGCCGGGTTGTTCAGCTCGTGCGCCAGGCCCGCGGAGAGCGAGCCGAGGGCCAGCAGCCGCTCCCGCTGGCCGATCGCCTCCTGCGTGGTCTTGGTTCCGAACAGCAGCCCCTCGAGCAGGTGCACGGCCATCGGGAACCACTCGGTCATCAGCTGCGCGAACTTGCCCGCCGCCAGCACGTAGAAGCGCGACGGCTCGGTGACCCGCAGGGAATTGTTGTAGACCTGCGGCACCCGGTCGCCCAGGTAGGCGAAGAACGCGCCGGCGTAGGCGCCGGGGCTGGATGCCCGCGTCACCTCGACGTCGTCGGCCCCGATGCGGCGCGACAGCACCACCGTCCCGGACAGCAGCACGTACAGGCTGGCGGCCGGGTCACCCTCGGCGTAGACAGGCCCAGGCCCCGCCATCACGACCCGGCCTTCCCGGCACAGCCAGCCGAGCTGGGAGTCGGTCAGCTTCTCGAACAGGAACAGCTCGCGTAGCTCCGCCGCGCTGCACCGGGCCGACTGCGGATCGGGCGGCTGGCGGCCGGCCAGCGTCACAGCTTCTCCAGGTAGCGGTGCACGAGCATGACGGCCATGGCGCCCTCGCCGACGGCGGAAGCCACCCGCTTGGCCGACTCGGCCCGGGCGTCGCCGGCCGCGAAGACGCCCGGCACGCTGGTCTCCAGGTGGTAGGGCAGCCGGTCCAGCGGCCAGCCCGCCGGGCGCTCGCGGCCGGCCAGCAGATCGGGCCCGGTCGGCACGAATCCGTGCTCGTCGCGCTGCACGACGCCGTCCAGCCATTCGGTCAGCGGGGCCGCGCCGATGAAGATGAACAGCCACTGCGCGTCGACCGTCTCGACCGCGCCGGTGTTGCTGTCGCGCAGCGTGAGGCGCTCCAGGTGATCGGTGCCGTGCGCCTGCGCCACCTCGGTGCAGGTACGCACCGTGATGGCCGGGATGGCTTCCACCTGCTGGATCAGGTAATGCGACATGGACTTGGCCAGCGACGAGCCGCGCACCAGGATCGTCACCGAGCGGGCGCCCCTGGCCAGGTAGACCGCCGCCTGCCCGGCTGAGTTGGCCCCGCCGACGATAGAGATGTCCTGGCCGGCGCAGCTTGTCGCCTCGGTGAGCGCCGACCCGTAGTAGACACCCCGGCCGGTCAGCTCGGCGAGGCCCGGCGCGGTCAGCTGCCGGTAGGCCACGCCGGTGGCCAGGATGACGGTATGCGCGTCCACGGCGGATCCGTCGGCGAACCTGACCGTCCGGCCCGAGCCGTTGACCTCCAGGCCGGTGACCTGGCGCGTGGTCAGCACCTCGGCGCCGAACTTGACGGCCTGGCGGCGGGCACGGCCGGTCAGCTGGGCTCCCGATACCCCGTCGGGGAAGCCGAGGTAGTTCTCGATCCGGGAGCTCTGGCCGGCCTGGCCGCCGGTCGCGGTCCGCTCCACCAGCACGGTCCGCAGGCCCTCCGACGCGCCGTAGACGGCGGATCCGAGGCCGGCCGGGCCGCCGCCGATCACGATCAGGTCGTAAAAGCCCGCCGACGGGGTGGTGGCCAGCCCGACGTGCCCGGCCAGCTCGGGCTCGCTCGGATCGGTCAGCGCGCTGCCATCCGGCGTGATCACCACCGGCAGGGTCAGCCCGTCGGCACCCGCGGCCTCCAGCAGCTGCCGTCCCTGCGGCTCGTCGGAGGCATACCAGCGGTAGGGCACCTGGTTGCGGGCCAGGAACTCCCGCATCTGCGACGAGCGCGCCGACCAGCGGTGCCCGACTACCTTGGTCTCAGGTACCGGCCGGAAATCTGATGTCAGCCAGACCTCCAGCAGCGCGTCGAGCACCGGATACAGCTTCTCCTCGGGCGGGTCCCACGGCTTGAGCAGGTAGTTGTCGACGTCCACCACGTTGATCGCGTCGATGGCCGCGGTGGTGTCCGCGTAGGCGGTCAGCAGCGCCCGCCGCGCGCCCGGGTAGACCTGCATCGCCTGCTCGAGGAAGTCGATGCCGTTCAGCTCCGGCATCCGGTAGTCGGCCAGGATCACCGCCACCAGCTCGCCGCGCAGCTTCATCTGCCGCAGCGCGTCCAGCCCCTGCTCGCCGGACTCGGCCCGGACGATGCGGTACTGGCTGCCGTAGCGGCGCCGCAGGTCCCTGGCCACGGCACGGGACACGCCCGGATCGTCGTCCACCGTCAGGATCGCCGTCCGCGGCGGCGTTCCGGCCGGCGGCCCGGTCCCCGGTACGGCGAGCGAGGTCACGGCCGCCGCCGCGCCGAGACGGTCCGGGCCGCATTCGCGGCATTCAGCCCCATCCGGTCATCGTAAGCGCCCCGGCCGCGGCCGCCAGCCGCGGGCGCGCCGGCATCTGGCGGGGGTGCTATGCCGCGCCGCGCCGCCGCTTGCCATGCTGGGCAGCAGCCAACCGGGAGGGAAGATGGCGGATCCGCTGGAGCAGATCGCGTCCTGGCCGGCCCCGACGGCCGCGGCCGGGGTCGCGTCCGCCGCGGGCCTGCTAGATTCCCGCGGGCCGGCGCAGCCGGCCGTTCGCCTGGGCGTCGGTGACCAAGCTGCTGGTGGCGCTGGCCGCGCTCGACAGCGTGCAGCGCGGCCTGCTCGACCTCGACGAGCCAGCCGGCCCGCCGGGCGCGACGGTCGCGCACCTGCTCGCGCACGCCTCGGGGCTCGGACTGGACGGCGATACGGTGCTGAGCCAGCCTGGCCGGCGGCGCATCTACTCTAACCGCGGCATCGAGATCGTCGCCGGCCTCATCGCCGCGCGGGCCCGCAAGCCGTTCGACCGGGTGCTGGCCGACGAGATATGCCTGCCGCTCGGCCTGCACGGCACCCGGCTGGAAGGCTCCCCGGCCTGGGGCGCCGTCGGCCCGCTGGCCGACCTGATGACGCTGGCGATCGAGCTGGTCAGCCCCTCCCTGGTCGACGAGGACCTGCTCGCCCGGGCCACCGCGGTGGCGTTCCCCGGCCTGCCGGGCGTGGTGCCGGGCTTCGGCCGCCAGCCGCGCTGCGACTGGGGCCTCGGATTCGAGATCAAGGACAGCAAGGCGCCGCACTGGACCGGCCGCAGGAACTCACCCGCGACGTTCGGCCATTTCGGCCGGGCCTGGCAGCTTCCTGTGGGTGGACCCGCAGGCCCGGATCGCCTGCGCCGCCGTCGCGGACCTGGAGTTCGAGGAATGGGCCAGGCAGGCGTGGCCGCGGCTGTCCGACGACGTGCTCGCCTGCTACGCCAGCCCCCGCGACGGCGGCGGCCCGCAGCCGGCTGGAGGAATGCCATGACGCTGATCGCGCTGGAGGAGCACGTGCTCCCCGCGTATCTCGCCAACGCGGTGTGGACGCCCGACCTGCCGCAGGCCACGACCGGCCGGCCAGGCATCCGCGCCGCGCTGGCCGACATCACCGAGACCAGGCTGCCCGCCATGGACGCGGCCGGGATCGACGTCCAGGTGCTGTCGCCGGTGGCGCCCGGCCCGCAGGGAGCCGGGCCGAAGGAGAGCGTGACCCTGACCCGGCAGCTGAACGACACCGTGGCCGCGATTGTCCGCGAGCACCCCGGCCGGTTCCGGGCACTGGCCAGCCTGCCGACGCCTGACCCCGGATCGGCGGTGCGGGAGGCCCGCCGGGCCGTCGGCGAGCTGGGCATGTGCGGCGTCATCGTGAACGGCCATACGCACGGCCGGTTCCTGGACGCGCCCGAGTTCGCCCCGATGCTCGCCGCCATCGAGGATCTGCGGGTGCCGATGTACCTGCATCCCACCTATCCGCCCGCCGCGGTCGCGGCGGCGTACTACAGCGGCCTGGAGCCGGCCGCCGCCGCCCAGCTGGCCACGGCCGGCTGGGGCTGGCACGCCGAGACCGGGCTGCACGTGCTGCGGATGGCCGTCGGCGGCGTGTTCGACCGGCACCCCGGGCTGCAGGTGGTAATCGGCCATATGGGCGAGAACCTGCCGTTCTCGCTGATGCGGGCCGACTCGGTGCTCTCCAGGCACGTCCCGGGCCCGCGCCCGCTCGCCGACGTCGTACGCGACCACGTCAGCATCACCATCTGCGGCTACGCGACCGTGCCGCCGCTGCTGTGCGCGCTGTCGGTATTCGGCGCCGACCGCATCCTGTTCTCGGCCGACTATCCGTTCGGCGACCCCGTGCAGCATGCCGAGTTCCTGGCCGGCGCGCCGATCAGCCCCGCTGACCGGGAGAAGATCGCGCACCTGAACGCCGAGCGGCTGTTCGCGCTCTGACGCCGGCGCCTCCTCGCGCCGCCGGCCAGCCGGATCACCCGGGCCGGCGAGTTCCCGGCGCTTTCGCCCCGCAGCGCGCACCTCAGCGCGTAACGTCTGCGAGGGGACCTGACCGGATCGCGCCGCCGCTCGCTGCCGATGGGACTCGACATGCCGCGCAGATGGCAGTTACCGGCCGCCCGGTGCGCTGCGCCCCGCGCGGCGGCAGCGCATCCTGCCCAGATGGTGGCCGTGCTGGCCGTCACGGCCGCGGTGAGCTTGGCGTCCTGCGCGGTGCGCACGGCGCCAGCGAGGCGGCCCGGCGAGAGCCAGGCGGCGTGCCTGCGGGTGCCGGCCGCGCCTGCGGCGGTGCTGACCGGCGCTCCTGATGCGGTCACTGGCGAAGCGGGCCGCCAGCTGCTGGCCTGCTCGCCGGTGGTCGTCGTGGCCCGTGACGGTAGCCGGGCCAGCGTGACGAGGGCCGCCGGATGGGCCAGGCGGGCGCGCGCGCCGCTGCTGCTGCTCCCCGCCGGGCCGGGGCCGGTGCAGGTTCCTGACGTGCTGCGCGCGCAGATCAGGGCGCTGCATCCGCACATCCTGCTCGCCGCCGGGGTGGTGGCCCGTACGCTCGCGGCCCGGCTTCCCGGTATCCGCGCGGTCACCGGCCCGGCCCGGCTGCCCGCGGCGGCCGCGCCGCGGCCGCGCGACCGGGTGGTGCTGCTGGTGCCCGGCCGCCGCACCGCCGCGACGGTGGCGGTCGCGGCCACCGCCCGGGCCGCCGGCGCGCGGGTCATCGCCGTGCGCGGTTTCGACCCGCGGGCCGACCCCGCGGCCATCACCGCCCTCGCGGCGGCCAGGCCGCAGCGGGTGCTGGCCGTCGGGCGGAAGTTCGGGCCCGCGGGCCGGCTCGCCGCCCGGGTCGCGGTGGCCGCGACCGGCGTGCAGCTGCCCGGCGGCGGGCAGCTTGTCGTGCCCATGCACCGGCTTGTCGCCCTGTACGGCCACCCCGGGGCTCCCGCCCTCGGCGTGCTGGGCCAGCAGGACCTGCGCGCCGCCATCGCCCGGGCGCGCCAGGCCGCCGCGCTCTACCGGCCGCTGAGCCGGGTGCCCGTCGTGCCGGCCTTCGAGATCATCGCCACCGTCGCGGAAGCGAAGCCTGGCTGGGACGGCAGCTACTCCTACGAGACGCCGGTGGCCTCGCTGCGCCCCTGGGTCAGCCGGGCGGTGCGGGCCGGCCTGTACGTCATCCTGGACCTGCAGCCCGGCCGGGCTAGCCTGCTCGCCCAGGCCCGGAAATACCGGCCGCTGCTGAAGCTGGCCGACGTCGGGCTGGCCCTGGACCCGGAATGGAAGCTCGGGCCTGATCAGCGGCCGCTGCGCCAGATCGGCAGCGTGGGCATCAGCGAGGTCAACAGCGTCGTCAGGTGGCTCGCCAGGCTGACGGCGCGCCGTCACCTGCCGCAGAAGCTGCTGGTGCTGCACCAGTTCCAGCTGTCGATGATCCGCGGCGAGAACCGCCTCGATAGCCGGAATGATGACCTGGCCATCGTCATTCACATGGACGGGCAGGGCACTCCCGCCGACAAACAGCAGACCTGGCTGGCCGTCACCGCCGCCGCACCGCCGGGCGTGCGGTTCGGCTGGAAGAACTTCCTCGTCAAGGACCATCCGATGCTGAGCCCGCCGCAGACCATGGCCAGGATCCCCCAGCCGGTGATGATCTCCTACCAGTGAGATGCCGCCCTCCGGGCGATCAGCAGCACCGCTAGCTTCCGGCCCGGGCCAGCTGCTGCTGAAGCGCCGAGCAGTCCACGCCGGACGGGGCCGCCGTGGGCCAGCTGACCGTGAGCCGGTATTCCCGGTACTCCGGCGTGAGCTGGAAAATGCGGGCCAGCTGCTGGGTTATCTCCTGCTTCCCGCAGCCCTCAAGCGCCCGGCTGCGCCGGGCTCGGGTCAGCGCAGCCGCCTTGGCCCTGGCCAGGGCCGGCTGGGCGGTGAACGACACGACCGGCCGGCCCAGCAGCGAGTCGAGCACGCCGGTCAGGCTCTGGGCCAGGGCGTTCAGCGGCCCCTCGCGCACCTGGACTCCGTCCACGGAGGCGATGTAGGTGGTGCCAGGGCCGACGGCGGGATTGGGCAGGGACACCGTGATGGTGTGGTTCTGCCGGTCGACCGTGGCGGTCGTGGACTTCAGGGTGGCGAAGTCGATGAGGCCGTACACGGCCACTTTCGCGTGCACCGTAGTGGTCTTGTGCACCAGGAACGCGCTGATCTTGTTGATGACGCCGCTCAGCGCGGCTTCCGACGGGAGCACCCGCAGGGTAACCGGGACGCTGGCCTGGACGTCGTAGACCAGGGCGTTGGTGCGCAGCCCGGCGTGGTGCGTCTCCAGTCCCACCTGCCTGATGCTGTTCAGCCTGACCTGCTGTACCCGGGTGCCGAGGAACACGAACGTCCCGGCGCAGAACACGGCGGCGGTTACCAGCACGCACAGCGGGCCCAGAACCGGTCCGCGGGGCTGCTTTCGCAGCCTCCAGGCAATGGCGGCTAAGGCGAGCAGGGCGAGCGTGCCGCTGACGTACTCAGCCCAGTGCGCGATGGTGTACGCGGCCGACAGCATCGTGTTCACCCCTCTGGCGGAGTTCGCGGGCAGGACGGCCCCTGCAGTTCAATTGCCCGTTACGCGGGCCGGCATGCATCCTTCGACGCGCGAGGGCCAGAAGCCGGGCCGGCTCCGCCGCACTCGCCGGTATCAGGGCCTGAAGTCGTACAGGCCCCTGGTCTCGGTGGCGATGAACAGCGTGCCCTGGGCGAACACGGGCTGGCCGAAGACGCGGCTGGAGCCGACCGGGAGTGTCTTGAGCATCGCGCCGGTCGCGGCGCTGACCAGGTAGGCGCCGGGGGTGGCGGGCTTGCGGCAGTAATAGGTGCCGACCGCGAGCACTCCCCCGTTGTCCAGGCCCGGGGTGCCCATCACCGCGCAGGGCAGGCCGGTCTGCCAGCCGTAGGCACCGGTGGCCGGGCTCACCTCGCGGACCGACCCGCCGAAGCTCGTGCCGCCGATCGTGGTGGCATTGCCGCCGATGAACAGCGCATTCGCCGGCGCGTCCCAGACCGCGCTGCCGATGCAGAAGCCAGTCGCGCTGGCCGCTGCCCCTACGGCGTCGGTCCACAGCGGTGACCTGCCGACCGGGTTGCCGGTAAGCGCGAAGTAGTCCCCGTTCTTATTGCAGGCGCCCACGTCCGGAGGCACGCCCGTGCCGCCGAACAGCGTCGGCGATGAGCCGAAGTCCCAGTCGTGCCCGGTCAGGCCCGGCGCCTGCCACCCCTGGAGCAGCTGCAGTGAGGCCGACAGGTGCACGACCGACAGCGAGTTCCCGGCCTGGTTACCCGCCGGGCACGTGTTCTGGCTGGGGTCGCATTCGTTGCCGGTCGATACCCAGATGTCGCTTCCGCCAGACGACGCCGCGGCGCTTGACCAGACGCTGCCGCCGACCGATCCGGCCGGGACCGTGTACCAGGTGCTGAGCACGCTCCCGGTGTGCTGGCTGAGTTCCACCACCCCGCCGCGGATCAGCGGATTGTCGCATTCCGACGACAGGCCCACGTAGATGTGGCCGTCCACTACCGTGGGCGAGGACCAGTTGTAGTACGCGTCCGGGGCGGCCGAGGCGGGGCCGATCTCGGTCTTCCAGACCACGGCACCGGTCGCGGCCTGCAGCGCGTACAGGTAGCGCGCGCCTGACACGTAGACGGTGCGCGCCCCGGTCACGGGATCGGCCACGACGGCCGCCGTGGCCGAGATCCCGCGCGCCGCGCACACCTTCTTCGGCTCGGTGTCGAGCTGGCGGCTCCAGGCCACCGTGCCGGTTGACTCGTTCAGGTCATAGAACGCGCCGCTCTCGGCGCCGATGTACACCTGTCCCCCGGCCACCGTCGGACTGGCGTCCAGCGCTGGGGCGGGCTTGCCGCTGATCGCCGGCGGCTGCCAGTGCCACAACTGGGCCGCGGAGGTCGCATTCGACGGCGTGAACGCCGTAGCGGCGCTCACCGAGCTGTGCTGCGGGCCGTGCAGGTACTGCGGCCAGTCAAGGCTCGGGCAGGCCGCCCGGGCGCCCCCCGCCCCCGCCAGGGCGAGCGGCACCGCGCCGGCCAGCGTGATGGCCCCCGTGACGATCCGGCGCCACGCCCGTTGCCCCCGCTTTGTCATGCTCAGTCCCCGATCCAGGTTTGCGCAGGTTAACGACAAGTAATAGTATTTGCCGCCGCACGGTGTCATTAGCCTGGCGGCATTAAATGCTCGGGCATTTTCGCGGGCGCAGAAATAAGTTATCTGACGGATCCGTGAACGGTCTCATTCTGGACCGGCCGCATTCGGTGCTGCCGGAAGGACAAGCTGAGCATGCCGCGCAGACTCGATGTGATCCCTGCCCGCAGGCTGCTGCTGCGGCGCTGGCTCGAGTCCGATCGCGGGCCCTTTGCCGCCCTCAATGGCGATCCGGAGACCATGCGGTTCTTCCGGGAACCCCTCGACCGGGCCGCCAGCGACGCCATGGCCGACCGGATCGAGTCGCTGTTCGAGGCGCAGGGGTACGGCTTGTGGGCGGTCGAGGTCGCGGAAACGGGTGAGTTCATCGGATTCACCGGCCTCAATCCGATGCCGGCGGGCGTGCCGGGTGCGGGCGGCGTCGAGATCGGCTGGCGGCTGGCCCGGCACGCCTGGCATCAGGGCTACGCGACCGAGGCCGCCCGGGCCGTGCTCGCCGCGGCGTTCGACGAGATAGGCCTGGATGATATCTGGTCCATGACGGCCGTCCTCAACGAGCCGTCCATGGCGGTCATGCGCCGCCTAGGCCTGACCGAGGCCGCCCGGTTCGACCATCCGAGGATTCCGGCCGGCCATCCGCTCCGGCCGCACGTCGTCTACCACCTGGCCGCCCGCCGTCCGCCGTCCGACATTTCATATGCTTAACTCTAGACACACCGCTCTCAAGTCTGGCAATCCGTAAATTAGGGTACATACATCGCTCGCGGCCCATAGGTAGTAGCGTGAACCGCGCTGGTGCGGCACCGGCGCCGGCCGGGAGTACCGCTGTCCCGGCCGCAATGACGAGCTACGGGCGAAGGCTGGATGACTGAGGACGCGCAGGGCGCAAGGCCGCCGGGAGCAGGCGGCCCGGCAGACCCTGATCCGGCTGCCGGGCTCGCCGGCCCGGTTCATGCCCTGTTCTACCAGCGCTATCCCGGCGACGACGCGCTGCTGCGGCTGGCCGGCCTCCGGCTGGCCCAGATGGGCGTCGCCGCCGAGCTTTACGCCGATACCCCGGACGACCTCGAGCGGGTGCTCCGGTACGTGCCCCCGGACCGGCGGCTGCCGGTCGTGCACCTGAGCCGCGGGATCAGCCTGCTGGACGGCAGCGGCCGCGCGCTGGTGCGGGAATTCGCCGGCCGCTTCGCGGGCCGGGTCGCGGGCCTGGTAGTGCACGACCGCCGGGAGATGGCGGATCTGGACGACGGCTGGCTGGCCGCGATGCGGGAGCTGAGTGCCTTCGTCGGCAGCAAGGCCGGCGATCTGCTCGTGTTCCTCGAGTACGCCGCCGGGGCGGAGCCCGGCCGCTTCGTCGAGATGGCGGAGCGCCTGCAAGATGCCGAGCGGATCAGCTGCTGCGTCGACGTCGGCCACCTCGGCCGCCATCAGGCCGCCGCCCGGTTCGCGCGCCGCCATCCCGGCCTGCGCCTGGGCGAGCTCAGCGCGACCGACAGCCGGCTGCCTGACCTGGTCGCGGACGTCCAGGACGCGGTCGGCAGCACGCTGGGCGACGTGCGCGAGGTCATTCGCTCCCTCGGCGGGCTCGGCAAGCCAGTGCACTTCCACCTGCACGACGGGCACCCGCTGGTGCCGGGCCTCGCCGATCACTTCAGTTTCCTGACCCGGCTGCCGATACCCTTCGCCCACGACGGGCGCCAGTCACTGAGCATGCTGTACGGGCCGGGCGGCCTGGCCTGCCTGGTAGCGACGGCCATCGAGGCATGCCGGCCGGGAGGTGCCTCCCTCACGCTCGAGGTGCACCAGGTCGAGGGGCGCCTGCCGCTGGCCGACGCCGGGTCGCTCTTCTCACACTGGCGGGACACTACCGACGCCGAGCGGACGAACTACTGGCTGCACGTGCTAGCGGAGAATGCGATGCTCGTCGCACAGAGCATCGCCGACCTGCCGGAAGCGACCAGGATGCGGCTCCGGCCGGCCTAGGCCGCCGCCGAGCCTGGCCGGGCCGTGCCGTTGCTGGTCCGGATGATGGCCGCGAAGAAGCCGTCCTTGCCCCGCACCGCGCTGGCCGTCCCGGTCGCGCTGTCCGTGGGTCCTGCTATTCCTGGGCTAGCGGCCCGCGGCGACGGTCCTGCCGTCACCGCGGCCGCCTGCCAGAACAGAGAGGCCCGCAGCTGAATTGATACCAGCGGCCCGCTGCTGCGGATAGCCTCCTTGCCGGGGACCGCCGGGCAGGCGATCGTCCAGCTGATCAGCTAGAGCCGGGCACGGGCAGCCCGGCCGGTCACCGCGTCGCCGGCGAAGACCGGCAGGGGATCCGGGTTATTCCTGGTACCGGCGACGAAGGCGCCGATGTTCCCCTCTTCTTGATGAAAGATCCTCCAGGCCGGCGGAGCCGATCCTTGCCGCGCCAGGGAAATGATCAGCTGCGGGCCTCTCATCTGTCTCCCAGGCAGCATGGTCAGGCGGAGGAACGCGGGCACCATAAGGCGGTGATCTCGGCTCGGGTTCGGCCACCGCCAGCTCGTCCCAGCCGGTGATCACCGCGTATCCGCCGCCGGCCCGGCCGCCGCCGGGCCGAGCGGGGCGGTCATCGCGGCGAGCACGCGGGTCAGCCCGGTGGGGTCGCTGTTCATCACGGCGGTCTCGCCGAGTGCGTCCGGGGTGGGCTGGCCAGCCGGGGCCTGGGCCCTCGGGGCCGACGCCCGGTTCTCGATGAAGGCCAGCTGGTCGGGCATCGTGCAGCCGAAATGCCGCGCCTCCAGCAGGGCGTCCGCGACGGGCCAGCCCTGGAACATCCGGTAGCAGGCCACCATAACCCCGGTCCGGCCCACGCCGGCCTCGCAGTGCACGTAGACGGGCCCGGCCTGGCCGGCCAGGTAGGCGAGCAGCTCGGCCACCTGATCGACTGCCGGCGGGGTGTTGTCGGTAATGCTGATGTGGGCGGTCTGCATCTGCCCGGCCAGCCCGGCCGCCGCGATCAGGTCGTCATCACCGGCAGGCATCTCGCGGCAGAGGTTCACGGTCGCCCGGCAGCCCGCGGCGCGCAGCTGGAGCAGCTTGTCCGGCGTGGGCCGGGCTCCGCGGATCACCTTGTCATCCACCCGGTATGTGTATGGCGAGTGGGTGCTCAGGCTGCTGAGGACCTGAAGGCCCGCCAGGCGCCTGCTGACATCCTCGATCTCGCCCCAGCCGCCGCCCGCCACGTTCATCGCGACGTCGACGACCTGGTCGCGCAGCGTCCGGTCCTGGGTCGGGTGCATGAGGATCACCCGGACCGATTCGTGCATGTCCTCGGGGATGTCCTCGAACGCCACCGCGACGTGCTGCAGAATCTGCTCGTCGGCCGAGGTCCTGCTGTCCGCGTCCGCGGGAGTCATCTGGTCCCGGTGCGCCCGGACCTTGCGGTCGAATTGCACTACCTGCGCCAGTTCACTGCGAAATGCTGCATGCCGGTCGAACATGCGACAGCTCCTTTTCAGGCCCGGATATGCCTGCCTGAGGCATACACCCGGCTCTGGCGCCGCGCAACGGCGCCCGTCCGGGTCCAGGCCTCAGGCCAGGCGGTCCGCTGGCGAGAGCTTCGAGTTGCTGGACGACCTGCGATAGGGGCGCCGAGGCGTCGATCTCGATCGTCGCGGTCGCGCGCAGCAGCGGTTCCACCTCGGCCAGGTGCTGCAGGATGAGGGCCCGTTCGCCGGGCCGTTTCCCGTACGGGTTGCCGCTGCGGGCCGCGATCCGGGCCAGCAGGATAGGGGCGGGCGCGCTCAGCAGGGCGATGACGTCGAACTGCGGGTAGAACCGGCCCTGGTTGGTCTTGCAGCCGGCCACGAACAGGTGGCCTTGACGGTGACCGGCCAGCAGGCCGGCCATGGCCTCTTCCCGCCATACCCAGTCTGCGGAGCCGTCCGGCAGGCTGGTCCAGCGGCTCCATTGCGCGGTGTCGGTGTCCAAGACCCGGTGGCCGCGCTGGCCGAGCAGCTGCAAAGACGCCGACTTTCCGGTCCCCGACATTCCGGTGACCAGCACTTTCGCCATAGCCAGAGGTTACGAGACGTCGCTGCCCGAGGCCGGGCCGGCCTGCAGGCGGCCATGCAGCACGGGCGCGGGGCGTGCAGTTCCGCAGCCGGGCCTAGATACTGAGCCTGTTCGGCAGCCTGGACCTGGTTGAGCCCGGCATGGTCCTGGTGCCCGGATGGCGGCCCGATCCGGACTCGCCGAGCGCCCGCGACCAGCCTGTCCTGCGGCTGGCGTGCGCCGGGGTGGCCCGCATACCCCTGACGCCAGCGCGCGGGCCGCTTACTGCTCGAAGAACTCCCACTGGATGTTGCCCGGGTCGCGGAAGGTGACCATGGCCGGGCCGGGCGGGTCGTGATGCCGCCCGGCCGGGACGCAGTGCCCGCGCAGGGCCTCGGCCAGCCAGTCCAGCTTCACGCGGCCCGTCACCCCGGCCGCGAGATGGTCGAGGCCGATGCGCCGCTCGCTGAAGCGATCACCGGGCGGGGTTTCCGGCAGCGCAGGGCGCAGCACCAGGCGGACGCCGCCGCCGATCCGCAGCCGGAGTTTCTCGCCGGGAAAGTCCTGGTCAACCGGCCGGCGGCCTGGTTGCCAGGGACGCTGACCGGCCAGACGCCGGAACGCTAGTTGCCCGTCGGCGTCGGCGGCAGCGGATGCCCGTAGACCATCAGGTGCACGGGCAGGGACCCGCTGGGGCGGTCGGCCCGGCTGACTCGTTCTTGTAGAGGCCTCAAACTCGCGAGACGGGTCGAGAACCGCGAGGTTCTGGCCACTGCGCCGGGCCGGGAGCATTGCCCTTTAGATCAGGCTGTCGTCGTCGGGCTGCTCCTGGAGCCTTGCCCGGTAACGGGCGCCAGGAGGAGCCGTTTCTCGATTTCAGCGGCGTCCAACTGGCCTGAGGCAACGGACATCGTGGCGTCGAATGCCTCGTCGCCGGTCCATTCCAGGTGGTAGCCGTTGATTTTCAGGAACACCGCGGTGGCGAGCAGCGCAAGGCGCTTATTGCCATCGACCAGCGCATGGTTGCCGGCGAGTGAGTGCATCAATGCGGCCGCCTTGCCCGCCAGCGTCGGATAGGCCTCTTGCCCGAGTACGCCCGCCCGGGGGCGGTGGCAGGCCGAGTCCAGCAGGCCAAGGTCTCGCACCGGACCGGTCCTCAGCGCGCTCACCAAGCCCAGAAGGTCTTCCACGCTGAGGTACTCGATCTGCGGGCGCTTATCGCTCACGCCTGGCCCAGCCGGTCCAGCACCTCTTCCCACCGGCCTAGCATTTCCTCGGTCGCATCGCGCACCCGGCTGGTATGGGCCACCTCCCGGGCACTGCGCCGGATCGCCCTGAGCGCGGCCTCGTGCAATGACACATGCTCCGCCTGCGCAAGGGCCCTGAGCAGCTCGCCGTCTTCCTCATCTAGCCGCAGGGTCATAGCCATCGGATCATGGTACCACTCTGATACCAATCTCCCGGGCGTGGATCTTGAAGATCGCAGTCGGATTCCCGCCCAGCGCCCAAGAGACATCGCGGCCGAGGGGCGCCGTCGGGACGCTCTACCGCAGCCACGCGATCTGGCCGCCGTGCATGGACCTGATTCGCTGGCCTCCCCGGCTATTCTCACAAGAGATAGCCACCGTTACGAGCGCGCCGGCGCTGCACCACACGACCTTCACGACCAAGCGCCTGGACGAGATGGTCGCCTGGTACGAGCTGGCCGTCGGTCTTGTTCCCGCCTTTACAGCGAGGACGCTGCCTGCCTGGCTGACGGACGGACGACGAGGCGAATCACCGCATCGCCTTGCGCCCGCTGCGACATACCGAGCTGCGGACCATCCACGTCACGATGTGCCTCCGGCTCAGACCGCGTTGTGCATAGATCGGTCACCAATGACCAACCGGGAAGCCACCCAGCTTCCGCCAGGCGGCCGCTCGACTTTTGCTTGCGCCGTGCTCGTTCCTGTCCCCGCAGCTTGCCTCGCCGTTCCGCTGCTGTCCGCTATCGCCGCGAGGCCGAGCGGGTCGGGATCCGGACCGCTGTCGCCAGCCCCGGACGACCGGCAAGCAGCCGCCGCTTGTGCCAGGCAAAGCGCCGGGCCTCGGCATCGCAGCGCGTGCACTCGATGACTGGCTCGTTGGCTGCGGCGCCGGCGGTGATAGTGGTATGGGTGCGGCCGGTGGTCGAGCGCGGCCCCGTCGATGGCACTGCAGGCCCGGCCGCAGCCGCTGGCGGGTTATGTCGGAATGGTCTGCTTGCGGCCCGAGTCAGCGGTCTTGCGGCCCAGCGGCCCAGTGCATGCGCAGGGCCGCACGAGCACCGAAGCGTTCGAGGTGGCGGCCCGCAACATCTTGGACATGCGCCTGGCCTGGTCGCTGTCGGCAGTAGCGTCGCTGTCGGCAGTAGCGTCGAGGACGCCACTTCTGCATGGGCGTGCGCCACGTGTTCAGCCTGCGGCTTGCCCGGATTAATGCACCACGGTCATGCCGCCATTCAGGGCGCGAAAACGGCAGCGGCACCGTCGGCGAGCGTGGGGGCAGGCTCACGAAGCACTGCGCCCGGCCGTCTGCACCGATCACGATGATGCCCGGGCGCCCTCGCGGCTGTAGGGCGCCAGCAATTGGCTCTGCAGCTGTGATCTCACGCCCCACGCGGCATGCGCGCGAGCCCGCGCGCTCACCCGGCAGGAGATCTGAGGGACAGCCAGCCGCCCTCGGCGGCGCTGGCCGCGTGCACCGCCTGGCCGCGGCCGCGCTGGCCGCCCGCGACTGCCCTCAGCGGGCGGCAACTCCCGGTTGCCCGCATCGCCGGCGAAATGACCCGCCGCCGGGTGAACCTCAGATCTCTACTATGCGTGCTAGTAGATAATCGACTTCCCGAGGAGCTAACATGCGACACCCTAAGATCATCATCGCCGGCATCGCCCTGGCCGCCGTGGCTGCTGCCGGCGGCGGCGTTACCGCCGCGTCAGCAGCCGGCTCTCCCTCCCGCAGTGCACCCGCCATCTCCTCAAGCGCTGCGGCGGTGACCGTGCGCACCGCGTCAGCGACCGTCGGTGGCAAGGCTGAGACCATCCTGGTCAGCGCCCAGGGCCTGCCCCTTTACTTCTACCGGCCCGACACTGCGACGAAATCGTTCGTCACCGGAGGACTGGCCCGGTTGTGGCCGCCGCTGACGTCGGCGGCACCCACCTCCGCTGGCGCGAGCGGCAAGCTCACCGTGCTCAATGACGCCAACGGTCATCAGGTCGCCTACAACGGCCACCTGCTGTACACCTTCGCCAGCGATCACGCCGGGCAGGTGACCGGCCAGGGCTTCCAGAACTTCTTCGTGGCTACTCCCGGCCTCGCCCCGATAGCTGGCTCGCCCGCAGGGACTCTTCCCGCCGCCCCCGCCGGCGGCGGTGTCGGCTACTGAGACGACCGGGCACCCATCATCCGGGCGGAAACCAGCCCCGCCATCCGCGCGCGGCGCGCCGGGCTACCGGCAGCTCAGGAATCGACACAGGAGAATGGCCGAAATGACTGACGGACACCCGCGCCCGCAGCCGCTGGAAGCAGCAACGGAGAGAAAGGAGCGGCCGGTCCTGCCGACCGGCGCCCTGCGGCGTACCAGCCGGCCGCGGTCAGCGCACCAGCCTCTCGCCGCGCCAGCTGAACAGCACCCACCGGGCGGCCCGGGCGCTTCCTGAGTGGCAGCTGCCCGCGATGAACATTCCTTACCTACCATCCGTGTTAGTAGACAGGCTGGCTGAGGATCGGCCGGCCGCGACCGGTCTTGTCTCGCCCTGGGCGGATGCCTTGTCTCCGATGCCGGAACCCCTGCTGCGGCGGTTCAGTAGCCGTACTGAAGGCAGGAACGGGATTGCCGGCCGGACTTGCATGCGCCGCCGCTGGGCGTGCTGCATCGGAATGACCCGCTCGCCAATGAGGCGGGCGGTCCTAGGTGACTGGCTGAGAGGTGCGTGCGATGTCTCAGGGCAGCAGGAACAGGCGGCAGGCCCGGGAGAAGGTCGCCAGAATGCGGGCCCAGGAGGCGCGGCGGAGGCGGCGGCGCATGTGGGTGGCCGGGAGCGGCGCGGCGGTTGCGGCAATCGCCGTGGCCGCTGGCATCACGCTTGCGGTCAGCGGAAGCCGCGGCTCCTATCCGGTGGCTGGCGGGACGCCACGGCTGAAGCTCGCCCCGCTCGCCTCGCTCGGCACCCTGCGGCCGGCCGGCCCGGCCGGGCCGGCCGGACCCGAGGGCGTCCCGATCCCTAGCGCCGCGCCGCTGGCCAGCATCGCCACCGCTGCCACCGGTAAGAACGTCGACAGGATCGGCTGCCAGTCCAGTGAGCAGACCATCTTTCACATCCACGCCCACCTGACTGTCTTCGTGAACGGCTCGCCCCGCCAGGTCCCTGCCGCGATCGGGGTTCCCGGCGCCCAGGTCCAGAACACCGCGCAGGGCCCGTTCGTCACCAGCGGCACCTGTTTCTACTGGCTGCACACCCACGCCGCCGACGGCATTATTCACATCGAGTCCCCGGTCCGGCGCACCTACACCCTGGGCAACTTCTTCGATGAGTGGGGCCAGCCCCTCGGCCCGCATCAGGTGGGGCCGGCCACCGGCCGCGTGATCGCGATATACAACGGCCAGCGCTACACCGGCAACCCCCGCGGTATCCCCCTTAACGCGCACGCCCAGATCCAGCTTGAAACCGGAACTCCGCTGGTCGCCCCCGAGAGGATTACCTTTCCTCCCGGCCTGTAGGGGGCTACTTCCCTATCCGGGACGCCTGAGCAACGCAGATCTGCCATGCGGCATCACCCGTCAGGGATGATTCTTGCCGTCCCGGCGAGCCCATACTGAACATGTGGACCCACTCGACCGGCTCCGGTCGGCAGGAAAGCGCGTGTCCGACCCGCTGGAGTTGCTCGCCCAGCGCGTCGCCGAGCGCGTTGTTGACCTTGTTGTCAACGTTCTGGACGTCAACACACTCGCCCAGCGGATCGACATGAACGCTTTGCTCGACCGGACCGACATCGACAGGTTGCTGCTGAAGGTCCAGGTCACCGCACTGCTAGAGCGGGTCGACCTGAATGAGCTGCTCGGCCGCGTCGACCTGAACGAGCTGCTCGGCCGCGTCGACCTGAACGAGCTGCTCGGCCGCATCGACCTAAACGAGCTGCTCGACCGTGTCGACGTCGATGTCCTCATGCGCCGCATCAATATGGATGAGCTGGTCGAGCAGACCGATCTCGGCGCCATCCTCGCCCGCTCGTCGGGCGGCGTTGCGAGCGAGGCACTGGATTCAGCCCGCAGTCAGGCCGTCGGACTCGATCAGTTCATCGACCGGTGGGTGAAACGGGCGCTCCGCCGCAACCAAGCCGGGCCGACGATGCCGACCCTGCTGGCTGACCAGGGCCGACCGTGACCGGGCCCGCGCCGGCCGACTGGGTAAGTTCACAAGGGCACTACGCCGGGTCGGTCTCGCGGTTCGTGGCGTATGCCATCGATCTCGCCGTCAGCACCGGACTGTTCGCGCTCGGCCTGGCCGCCACCTCATTCGCCGTGCAGATCGTGACCGGGCACTCGGTCTCCTGGAGCCGCCAGAACCTGGCCGTCGCCATCGTTTTCGTGGTCTGGTGGTTCTTCTATTTTGGCTACTCATGGGCGGCGAGCGGCAGGACTTTCGGGATGGCGGTGCTCGGGGTGCGCGTTGTGCGTGCAGACGGCACGATTCTCGACCCGTGGCGGGGCGTGCTGCGCGCCCTGGTGTTCCCGCTCAGCTTCCTGTTCTTCGGTCTGGGGTTCCTCGGCATTCTCGTGCAGCGCGAGCACCGCGCCCTGCACGATCTCATCGCCGGCACCGCCGTGGTCTACGCATGGGACGCGCGAGCTGCGCGGCTCCGGTTTCTCGCCCGTGAGGCCGAGACGAGCGCGGCCGGCAGTCCGCCGCGCCCGGCTGGCACCGCCCCGCCGCGCCCGGCTGGCACCGTCGCAGCCGACGGCCACGGCGGGGAGTAGAAGCGCCAGCCGCGGCCGGGCGGGCACGAACGAGACGGTGCTGTGGCATGCCCGGGCCGGACGCGGCGTTCTCTTCCCACACGGCCATCGGCGGAGTAATCTTCCTGTAGTTCGAACTGAAGTTCGATGACGGGAGGACGAGATGATCCCATCGCAGGCCGCCGCCCAGCACGCGGCGGGCGAGCGCACCGCCGCCGCCGTCCCGCCGCGCGCCCGGCGAGCGCGCATCGCGGGGCTGCTGGCTCCCGCTCCCACCGGCCACGCGCCCGGCGGCCGCCGCGCAGCGGTCGCCCGGCTGGCCAGGAACTGGCCGGCGTATGAGATCCGCCAGTCCGGCCCGAACCTACAGGCACGGCCTCGCTCGGGCCGTCCGGTTGTCCTCACCGCCGATACGGTCCACGACCTCAAGGACATGCTCCGCCGCGACTGCGCGGCGCTCGCTGAGCGACCCCGAAGGTAACCGGCTCCCGGTCCGAAGGCCGGCCGCGACGACCCGCACCGCCCGCGCCGGACCCGATGCCGACCTGCGGGAGGTGGAAGCCGCAGCGCCGCGGAGCACGCTCCCATCCCCGTGATGCGCGGCCGCACGACACCGAACCCCGATCGCCCTCAGCGCCCGGGAATCCGGCGCGCCGGCCTTCAGGCACCTGGCAGGCAGGCGTGTCTTCGGGGCAACCAGCTCGCGCCGGCATACCGCCTGATCCCGTCGCGTCGCGAGCTGGCGTTGTCCTGACGATTGCCTAATCTTCATCAAGTGGCCGCCATCGGACGTTCCCAGTAGCGAGGTGCCGGAGTTAAGCTCCCGCCTGGGGCTTCATCCGTATGCATGCTGGACTGCAATGGCGCCTAGACGGCATTCGCGTCCACCAGGGACAACGTAGGAGTCATGATGAAACGGAGTTCGATCCGCCTGGCCGGCGTGACTGGCCTGACGGCCCTTACCGCGTCGGTCAGCTTAACGGCCACGGCTGCGGCGTCCGCCGCGCACCGGCAGCAGCCCGTGACGACCACCCCCATCAAGCATGTCATCGTGATCATCGGCGAGAACCACAGCTTCGACAACGTCTTCGCGACTTACCGGCCGCCCAGAAGCCAGCACATCGATAACCTGCTGTCCGAAGGCATCGTGACCAGGAACGGCGGCCTCGGCCCGAACTGGCGGAAGGCCCAGCAGCTGACGGCGTCGGACACCCAGAAGTACACCCTGACACCGAAGATCACCGGCGCGTACAAGGCGCTGCCGCGGCCGAACACGACCTACGTGTCCCCGGCCTGCGACGGCCAGGCGGCAGACACCCCGGACAAGCGGTTCCCGGCGGCCCTGCCGAACGCGCCGTACCAGATCACCAGGTACGTCCCCTACTTCGACGATCATCTCGAGTACAGCGCCAACGGCCAGTGCGAGTTCTTCGGCGCATACACCGGTGACCCCCTCCACCGCTTCTACCAGATGACGCAGCAGACCCTTGGCTACCACAGCAGGCTGTACACCTGGACGGCCAACACGGCAGGCGACGACAACGGGGCCAGGCCCCCGGCGCCGATCTACCAGGGCGCTGTGCAGATGGGCTACTACAACATGGCCCAGGGCGACGCGCCCATCCTGCGCAACCTGGCCCAGCACTACGCGATCAGCGACAACTACCACCAGGCGGTGCAGGGCGGCACCGGCGTCAATCACATCGCCCTGGGCACCGGCTTCGCGGCGTCCTACCAGACCGCGACGGGCCAGGCCACGGCCCCGCCGAAGGGGGAAATCGAGAACCCTAACCCCAAACCGGGCACCAACAACAACTACACCCAGGACGGCTACGGCGGCTACACGTCGTCGGGCCAGCCGACCGGCAACGGTGGCAGCTACTCCGAGTGCGCCGACCCGGCCCAGCCCGGCGTCGGGGCAATCCTCAGCTACTTCAGAAGGCTGCCCTACACGCCGATGAAGAACTGCCAGCCCGGCCGCTACTACCTGCTGAACAACTACAACGCCGGCTACAACGCCGACGGGACCGTCAACACCGCGCCCTACACCGTGCCGCCGCAGAAGACGGACTTCAACACGATCGGCAACGAGCTGTCCGCGCACCACATCAGCTGGGGCTGGTTCGGCGAGGGCTACAACCACAACGGCCCGCCGGACTTGTCGTTCTGCGGCATCTGCGACCCCATGCAGTACTCGGCGTCGATCATGACCAACCCGGCGCTGCGGGCCAATACCCAGCACAACGCCAACGACTTCATCCGCGCGGCGGCCAACGGCACGCTGCCGGCGGTGTCGTTCCTCAAGCCCGGCGACGACGACGGCCACCCCGGCTACTCCACCCTGGCCGCCTTCGAGAACTTCGCCGCCCGTGCCATCTCCGCGGTCCAGAACAACCGGAGGCTGTGGAAATCCACTGCGATCTTCGTCACCTTCGATGAGAGCGGCGGCTACTACGACTCCGGCTACATCCAGCCGGTCAGCTTCTTCGGCGACGGGCCGAGGATCCCCATGATCGTCGTGTCCCCCTACGCCAGGCGCGACTACGTGGACCACACCTACAACGACCACGTCTCGATCCTGAAGTTCATCGAGGCCAACTGGCGGCTGCACCCGCTCTCGGCTGTGAGCGAGGACAACCTGCCGAACCCGACGCCGAACGTCTACGTGCCGAAAAACAGGCCGGCGATCGGCAACATGATGACGCTGTTCAACTTCCGCAACCCGCACTTCGCCGCCATCAGCCAGCCGGGCTACGCGGAGCCAAACCCAGCGACCGCGCAGGCCCCCAGCATCGGTCAGCTGCAGCGCTGACGCACCAGGAGCACCAGCGGAAGCCGCCCCCGGACAGCTGGATCCGGGGGCGGTTTCATCATGGCCTCCAGCGCCTGGCTGATAGCATTCACCCGACCCGGCGGTCACATAGTTCACGCAAGCGGCCGCATCCGGGCGTGCAGTGCATTCACATTCAGGGTGCACGCGCATCACCGCCCGGGCGACCGAGGTCCCGGCCGAGCGTCGGGTACCGTGTCGTCGGGAGCGGCCCCCGCTGGTCTTGATCACGGGCTACGCCGGGACCATGGAGGTCTGGGATCCGCGGCTGGTTCGCGCCCTCGCCCGGCACAACCGGGTTGTGATGTTCGACAACGCCGGGGTTGGCCGTACGCAGCCGCTGCGCGGGGAACTGACCGCGGCACTTACCATCGACGCCATGGCCGACCAGACCAGTGCGCTCATCGACACTCTGGGCCTCGGCAGGCCGGACGTGCTCGGCTGGTCGATGGGCGGCATGATCGCTCAGGCCCTGGCGGTTCTGCACCCTGCCCAGGTGCGCCGCCTGGTGCTGTGCGCCACCTACCCCGGGACCGGCGCGGTCGCGGTGCCCTCGCAGGCGGCGCTCCAAGCCGGCAGCCTTTCCCTGCTAATCAGGTCAACGCCTACGACGCGTTCAAGGCGGCGATCGCGGAATACCCAGCCGCCCCAGCGCCGCCGATCGCCACGAAAACGGCTCAGGCGGGTGCCGTCAGCGATTGGTGGGACGGCACCGACCCAGCCGGACGCAAGATCGCCAGGATCTCAGTGCCCACGCTCATCACCGATGGCACCGACGACCAACTCGACCCGGTCGCCAATGACCACGCCCTCGCCCGCTTCATCCCCCGGGCAAGACTGGTGGTCTACCCCGATGCCGGGCATGGGTTCCTGTTCCAGGAAGGAACGCGCTTCGCTCCCCTCACCGAGTCGTTCCTGACCGGGCACCCAAGCTCGTCGCCGTAGGGACCTTCTGGGATCGGCCAGCGGGTCATAGCGGACCGAGCGAAGCCAGGACCTGCGACGGCGCGTCCGCAGCCCACTCGCCGACCGTCGTCAGCGACCGCGCGCCGGCCAGCACCGCCGAGGACAGTAACAGTGATGCCAGCGTGTGGCGCCCCCGGCGCCAGGCCCGCGGATCCGGCACCCTGCGCCAGGCATTCCTGCAGGCGGCCGCAGCGTCTTGCCAGCTGCTGAGGCTGCGGGCGATCTCAGCGGCCCCCGTGTGTTTCTGTATGTCTGGGTACCCCTGCGGGGCCAGGCCTAGCCGGTGGGGTGTGCGCCGTGGTCAGGCCAGGTCACCTGGGCGAGGACCGCGAAGGCCAGGAGGGCACCGTTCAGCACCAGGAATCCGCCGCCGGACAAGGCGCTGATCTGAAGGGTGAGACGGGTGCCGCCGGTCATCGCAGCAATGATGTCCTGCTCCAGCGCGGCCAGGTCGGTATCTGGGTCCAGCGCATGACCCGGAGACTGCTGGGTGGCCGCGGTTACCGATGGAAGGTAAAGCACGGGCCTCGCTGGCCCGATGGCGCCGGTCGGGTGCGCGCCGAGGTCAGAGGGCAGGCGGAGCAACGATACTGTCGCGGCACACAGCGGAGACAGCACCAGGCGACCGTGCAGCGGGGCGACGACCGGCAGCATGACAGGACCCATGGCCTGGCCCAGCTCCGCCGCTACCGCATCCTCGTCGGAATCCTGGAGGAGCCAGGCGGTCGGGTCAGTCCCGATCTGCAGCCGAAGGCCTGGTTCTGGGTGCACGGGGCCACCTCCTCGGATCGCGCCGCCTGCGCCGAGGGAGCGGGCCGGTCAACACCGGCCACGCTAAACGGTGCCCCTCGGCACACCAAGTGTGGCAGAGGTACCGCAGATATGCACGGTGACCGTGCGCTCGCTGATGAGCAAGTCACGCAGAATCCCGGTACCGGCGCCGTCGGCGAAGAGGGCAGGCACGCCGGTCTCGCGGCTGGTGAGGCCAAGCCGGGAGCCAACCGCGGCGGAGCATGCTGGCTAGCCAGTCCCAGGGGCTAGCCTCGCACGCCGCGCCAGTTCCCCGGCCAGGCTGAGCAGGGGAGCCGACGGGAGCTCGCGGGCCAGGACCTCGCCCGCGGCCAGGGCACGGGCCGCTTGGCCGGGCCAGCGGCCCGGGCCGCGGCCTCCGCCTGGCGCAGGCGTGCGTATGCCTCCCGGTATGGCTGGCCAGCCACCCGCCATGCGTCCGCCACGGCGCTCCAGGTGGGCCCGTCATCGGTCCCTTGCTGGCGGGCGTGCTCAGCGGCTGCCAGCGTCCCGAAGGCGGCAACACCAGGCCGCCGGGCGCTGTCCCGGTCCTGGATGGCGCGCGCCCTGTCGTGGAAGGTGACGGCGGCCGACTCCCACAGCTCAGGAAGGTCCCTCGGCCGCGCTGCAGCGGGTAGTGCTGTGAGGTCGGCAGCAACCCGGGCCCCGGCGGCCAGGAGCCGGATCTCCTCCTCAGACCAGCCGGTGGCCGCCAGCGCCGCCAGCCCGTCCAGCACCTCAGCGGCAGCCGCTGCGAGATCGCCGCCATAAAGCGCTTGTTCGGCGAGGCAGGCGCGCAGCGGGCCGATGAGCCCGGGATCCGGAGGCGCCTTTTCCAGGGAGGCGGCCAGCTTCGCCGCCCGCTGCCCGTCGCCTCGGCCGACGGCCAGTTCCAGCTGCATGAGCTCCAGGTACCTGGTGACCGTTACCTCTGACTCGCCGATCGCCTCGGCCAGCAGCTGATCGGCTTCCTGCCACCGCCCGGTTGCGTGGAGCACCGCCGTCGCATTATTGTCCAGCGCTGACGTCAGTGCCGGTGGCGCGTCCAGGGACCTAGCCGCCCGCAGGCCGGCCTGCGCCACCTCAAGCGCTTCGGTGAAGCGGCCCGCTGCATACAGCAGGTACATGAGGTTGGCCGCGGCCCGGACAACGTCCTCCACGTTGCTGGTGCGGCGGGCGAGGGTGAACGATCTTCGCAGGGCCGCTATCCCGGCGTCAAGCTCCCCGTGCTGTGCCTGGATGATACCGAGCGTCGCCAGGCCATGGGCATGCTCCGCCACCGCGCCAGCCGCCTCCGCCTCCGCCACCGCCCGCACGGCAATCGGCAGCGCCTCGCCGAATTCGCCGAGCAGCATGCGCCAGGTGGCAAGCGCGGCGAGGACCCGCGCCCGCAAGGCAGACGGCGGGCCATCCGAGAGCAGCGCCACCGCCTGCCCGGTGGCATCGACGGCCGCACTGAGGTCTCCTGCCTCAAATCGGTAACGTCCGACGCGCTCCAGCAGCCGGGCCCGGCCGGCCGGGCCTGCGGAACTGGACTGGGCAAGCGCCTGCGCCGCCCACCCGGCGGCGCGATCTGGATCACCTGCCCAGCTCGCCGCCTGTGCCGCCTCCTCCGCCAAGGCGGGGCCGGATTCCGGCAGCCAGTCAGCCAACTCGATGGCCAGGGCGTAGTAACGGACGGCCTCCGGGTAGGCGCGCGCCGACACCGCGTGACGCGCCGCCACGACCGCCGCGGCAGCGGCCCGGTCAGGGCAGGCCGCCAAGTGCCAGTGCTGAGCAAGGAGGCCGGGATCGGAGTCCGGCCGCGCAGCGAAGGCTTCCGCGAGACGGCGGTGCAGGTGCCGCCGCTCGCCTGGCAGCAGATGGGCGTAAAGCACCTGCCGGATCAGCGCGTGGCCGAAGGCGTAGCCGTCGCCGGCCGTGACCAGCAACCCGGAGGCGACGGCCCGGCGCGTCGAAGCCAGCAGTCGCTTCTCCGGAAGCGGGACGGTCGCGGCCAGCAGGTCATGGGACATCCCGCCGTCCGCGACACAGACCTGGTCGACTACGGCCCTGGCTTGTGCCGTGAGGCCGGATGCCTTAGCCAGCACGGCATCGGTGATCGAGGCGGGCAAAGCCTGCGGGCCGGCGTACGCGAGTTCCCTGGCGTACAGCGGGTTGCCTTCTGCGGCTGCGACCACCGCCGCCATCCGCTCGGCGCTGGCGACCGCCGCCGGCAGCAAGTCAGTGATCAGCTCGGCGATCTCGCTATCGGTAAGGCGCCGCAGCCGCAGCCGGGTTACGCCGGGGCGCCGCTCCAGTTCGGCGAGCCACTGCCCGACACCGCCCGCCAGCTCCTCCTCGCGCAGCGTGCCGACCATCATCACCGGCTTGTCGCGCAACCGGACAGCGAGGAAGGCCAGCAACTCGCGGGAGGATTCATCGGCCCAGTGCAGATCTTCCAGCACGAGGACCACCGGTGACTTGGCCGCGAGGGCCGCCAGCAATTCAAGCACGCGCACGAAGAGGCGGTGCCTGGCGGCGAGCATGTCGCTCGCGCCGTCGTCGGCGAGCAGCCATCCGGCCTGATCACGCAGGGCGGCCACGAACGGCCCGTACGCGAGCGCGGCGCCTGCCAGCGGCGCTGACTCCCCGACCAGGACCTGAGCCCCACCAGCCGCTGACGCCGCCTGAGCGCAGAGTTCCTGGACGAGCCTGGTCTTGCCAATGCCCGCGGCTCCGGTGAGCAACAGCACCTGCGACTGGCCGGCTCCGACCTGCGCGTATGCGGCCAGGAGGGTCTTCCGCTCGGCGATCCGTCCTACGATAGGCACCGATCCGGCGGCGGGGGCAGCCGCCGGCGCCTCCGCCATCGGGCTCTTCAGCGGCGGGAATCGCTCCGGCAGGCCGGGTACGACCAGCTGGTAGATGCGCTCCGGCGCGGCGATGTCCTTCAGCCGGTAAAAACCCAGGTCCCTGACCGACACCCCGGCCGGCAGGCGGGAGGCCACCAGCTGCCTGGTCGCCTCCGACAGCACCACCTGGCCGCCGTGGGCGGCCGTCGCGATCCGCGCCGCCCGGTGCACGTCCATCCCCATGTATCCGTCCTCGTGGTGGGCCGGCTCCCCTGAGTGCAGGCCCATCCGCACCCGCACCGCTACGCCACCCGGCCAGTCATGGTCGGCCAGCGCCCGCTGCGCCGCCACGCAACAGTGCACCGCGTCTGCGGCCGATGCGAAGACCACGAAGAAGCTGTCCCCCTCGGTTCCCATCTCCTGGCCACCGCGGCTGAGAAACGCTGTCCGCATCAGCGTCCGCTGAGCCGACAGCGCCTCACCGTAGCGGTCACCAAGACGAGCCAGCAGCGTCGTCGACCCCTCGATGTCGCTGAACAACATCGTGATCGTCCCGGCCGGGCGCTCCCCCATCCCCCGATTATCAGGCTCCGCGGCATGCCTGACGAGGGCTAGATGATCATCGCTCGCTATAGCCCCGTGCCGGTGCACATCCGGGATGGCGCCGAAGCGCTACTCGCGATCGCCCCCGGCGAGCCCTTCTGGTCACCATTGGACTTTGCCGAGGCCGCCCGGCTGACAGCGAAGTCCGGGGCAAGGGATGCGCCGACCTGGTCGTCACGGCCAGCGCGTCATGCCACAGCACGCACGTAGGTGGGAGTGGTGACCGTGGCGGACCGCTTGGCACCACGGTTTGATGGCACGCCGATGGCAGGCTGGAACCGGGCTGGCGCTCTTCTGCCCGCGGGCCGGCCGCGCCGTTCACCAGTCCTCGTAGGGTGGTCGGCGCTGCTCGATGTGATTGTCGTAGTCGCGGTGCTCCACCACCTTGCCCGCGTCGTCGAAGCGCAGCACCGTCACTCCCGCGAACGTGAGTTCCTGGCCTTGCTCGGTCCAGCTGCCCCACCATTCGACCGCGGCCCGGTCGCCCGAGACGATCGGCTGGCCGAACCAGCACTCGATATTCTCCTCGGCCGGAAGGTTCTCGTTGAGATAGCGGCGGACGCCAGCCAGGCCCGGGTCCGGCTGGCGGAACGCGGGCGAGCGATACACCGCCGTGTCGGCGTACAGCTCGGCGATCGCCTCAACGTCGCGCTGCGGCCAGGCACGCGACCAGGTATCAGCCCAGCGGCGGGCGGCGGTCTCTGGATCCATGCCAGTGATTCAAGCAGAATGCCACGGCCCGTATGTGGCCGAAGCATGCTGTCTCTATTCCGCAAGCGGCTCGACGAGCCTGGTCACAACCCAGCGGTGCTTACCGATCTTGCGGTCACGGATGAACCGGAGCTTCTCGTAGGTCGACAAAGCACCGTTGTAGAGGAAGCCAGCGGGCACCGAGTCAGCACCCTCTGGGTAATCCCTCGACGGCCCCCCTCGGCCCAGGCCCGCGAGGAGATGGAGCGCACCGGCCAGCGCCGCCGTGGCCACGCCCTGACGCCGGTACCCCTTACCGACATAGCAGCACGCGATCCGCCAGTCTGGCGACGCCGTCTGATCTTTTTCGTACGCCGCGCGGCTCTTGATCCGGGGCATCTCATCGGGTGCCCCGAAGCTACCGGAGGCAAGTCTCCGGTCGCGCCACAATCCGGAAGGAGACCGTCCGGAACCGGGGGTAGCGTGCTGCACATGACCGACGGCACCGCTTTGCGAAAGGATCCAAGCGTGCGCTCTCGAACGGACGGCATGTGGTGGGGAACCGCTATCGAAGCTCCGGACCCCAGCGGCCTGGCGAAGTTCTACTCGGAGCTGCTCGGCTGGCCCATCGGTCACGAGGAGCCAGGAACGGCGATAGTCGCAGCTCCGCAGGGATCCATCTACATCGTGTTCCAGCAGTCGACCGACTACCAAGCCCCGGTATGGCCGCCCGTCGACGGTGCACAGCGCCCGATGATGCACTTCGACTTCCAGGTCGGGGACCTCGATTCCGCGGTCGCTGAGGCGCTCGTGCTGGGAGCCACGGTGGCTACAGCCCAGCCGCAGGACAACATCCGAGTGCTTCTCGACCCAGCCGGGCACCCCTTCTGTCTCTGCCGAGACGACGGCTGATCTCACGAGCGCTTTCTGGTCTGATGCCATCTTTCGCGCAACAGCATCATTCGCCGCGTGCACGCCCGCTCCGGCATCAAGTGCACCCCTAGGCGTCGGCCGCGAGCGACAGTAAGATCAGCAGCTTCGGCCCGCTCGGCGTCGTCCCGGTTCTATCCCTGCTCGATGCGGACATGATTGCCCGCGGGGTCTCGCACAGCGATGTCGCGGGCTCCCCAGGGTTGGGTGATGGGCTCCTGTAGCACCTCGGCTTCGGGTGCGGCCGCGATTTTGTCGAAGGTCGCGTCGAGGTCGTCGGAGCGCAACTGGACCATCTGCAGCTCACCTTTGGCGAGCAGGGCGGCGAGGGCGTCCCCGTCCTCCTGGGAGCGGCCCGCATGCGGCTGGGACAACACGATCTCGATCTCGGGATGGCTGTCGGTGACGAGGGTGATCCAGCGGAAGCCGTCGCGGGCCACCTCGTTGCGCACCATCAGGCCGAGGGTGTCGCGGTAGAAGCTGAGGGCGGCGGCGGGGTCGTCGACGAGGACGTGCACGCCGCTGGGCGAAATAGTCATGGCACTGACGCTAGGCGGGTGCGGCAACGGATGCTTCTCCGAAACCGCTCTCTTCCGCGCGTCCCTGGCCCCCGCCCCTGCGCGGCCGGGTTAGCACCATCGTCTGGCAGGCGGGCACGACCTGCAGCTTGTCGTGGTTGCGGGCGCGGTACGTGGACGGCGTCTCGCCGACGAGCTCGGTGAACCGGGCGGAGAAGGAGCCGAGGCTCGTGCAGCCGACCGCGAAGCAGACATCCGTCACGCTCAGGTCGCCGCGGCGCAGCAGCGCCTTCGCCCGCTCGATGCGCCGGGTCATCAGGTAGGAGTACGGCGTCTCGGAGTACGCCTCGCGGAAGCGGCGGCTGAAGTGCGCCGGCGACATCAGCGCCGTGCGGGCGAGCGCCGGGACGTCGAGCGGCTGCGCGTACTCGCGGTCCATCCGGTCGCGCGCCCGGCGCAGCCGACGCAGCTCGTCAACGTCGGCACTGACCCGCATATTCTCCACCTTAATACAGAGGCTGATCCTCGCGGCTGGGCTGGCGGACAGCTCAGCGGGCTGCGCCGCTGGCCAGTTTCCTGTACCTTCTGGCCGCACTGCCCAGGTCGCTTCCGCCGCTACGTTCCGGACTTTCGGTGCACGGTGAGGGATCCCCTGCCGGGTGGGGTGCGTCGAGCGAGGCTAGGTAGGCGGCATTGCCGCGCAGAGCTGCCTCATATCGGATCCCCTCGTCGGTTCGGAAGCGATCCGCGATTAGTCCGAGCACCGAGCCGAGGGCCTGTGCCGGCCGCCCTGCGGCGTGGAGGGCCGGCCGGAAGTGAGCAGTTTTGGAGAAGCGCGGATCACGGAGCCACGCCTAGCATGACCGTCATGGACATCGGCCTGGAGCCGCCGGCCGCCGACCCCGTGGGGTGCAGACTTGTGGCCGACTGCCGATTACGCGCCTCGCCGTTCGTCTTAACACGACCGTACACACCGGGTCGATGTGACCCACGACCTCAGGAGTGACCATGACCGGCTCTTCCACCCAGGGAATCAAGACCGTGCTGCATCCCGTGTCCGACCTGGCGACGGCCAAGGCGGTCTACGCCGCCCTGCTCGGCGTACCGCCGCAGGCCGACGAGTCCTACTACGTCGGCTTCGAGGCCGAGGGCCAGCACATCGGGCTGGTGCCGGGCGGCGGGCCGCAGGGCATGACCTCACCGGTGGCGTACTGGCACGTGCCGGACATCAAGGCGAAGCTGGCCGAGGTGACCGCCGCGGGTGCCACCGTGAAGGAGCCCGCGCACGACGTCGGTGGCGGCCGTCTGGTGGCCACCGTCACCGACCCCGATGGCAATGTCCTCGGGCTGCTTCAGGACCGATGAGCGCCGCTCCCCGCTCCCGCGCTCAGCGTCGCCGCGACACCGAGCATCGGCTCACCCACGACATCGATGTATGGGTGGCCAGCGCGTCGGCGGACGGTGCGCCGTACCTGGTGCCGCTGTCCTTCGACTGGGACGGCGAGGCGCTGCTGGTGGCCACGCCGACGGACAGCCCGACCGGCAGGAACCTGGCTGCCACCCGGGCCGTTCGGCTGGGGCTGGGCCACACCCGCGACGTGTCCATGATCGAGGGCGAAGTCGGGATCCTCGAGATCGACGTGCTGCCGCAGGAGCGGGGGGACCGGTTCGCCGCCCACACCGGCTTCGACCCGCGTGCGCTGGCCACGCCGTACCGCTGGTTCCGCATCTCCCCGCGCCGCATCCAGGCCTGGCGCGAGGTGAACGAGCTGCCCGACCGCGAGCTGATGCGCGACGGCCGCTGGCTGGTCTGACGCCTCGGCCGGGCGCTCCGCGTGGCCGGGGCCCGGAGGCTCCACGGCCCGAAGCGGCGTGGATGCCTTGGTTCTTGCGCCGAGCGCGACCCCGGCCGACACCGCCGATCAGGTAGACAGCGGACCGTTTGCCGCGACCGCGCCGACGAAGGAGAACCAGGCGTACTGCCCGAAGCTGGTCAGATCGAGCCTGGCGGCGCCGGCGGAGACCGCGAAGGCGGCCCCGCCTAGCAGATGGAGACACGATGAGCAAGGCCACGAGGACGGACACGCAGTCGCCTGCGCTGCACGTTGCCGACAGCCACGATCTGATCCGCGTGCACGGCGCGCGCGTGAACAACCTCAAGGACCTCAGCGTCGAGATCCCGAAGCGCCGGCTGACGGTGTTCACCGGCGTCTCCGGCTCGGGCAAGAGCTCGCTGGTGTTCGGCACGATCGCCGCGGAGTCGCAGCGGATGATCAACGAGACGTACAGCGCCTTCGTGCAGGGCTTCATGCCGACGCTGGCGCGGCCCGAGGTCGACGTACTCGAAGGGCTGACGACCGCGATCATCGTCGGCCAGGAGCGGATGGGCGCCGACCCGCGCTCCACGGTCGGCACCGCCACCGACGCCAACGCGATGCTGCGCATCCTGTTCAGCCGACTCGGAAAGCCGCACATCGGCTCGCCTCAGGCGTTCTCCTTCAACGTCGCCTCGATCAGTGGCGCGGGCGCGGTCACCATCGAGCGCGGCGGCCGCACGACGAAGGAGCGGCGAAGCTTCAGCATCCTCGGCGGCATGTGCCCGCGCTGTGAGGGCCGGGGCTCGGTCAACGATATCGACCTCACCCAGCTGTACGACGACAGCAAGTCGCTCAACGAGGGTGCGCTCACTATCCCCGGCTACAGCATGGACGGCTGGTACGGCCGCATCTTCAGCGGCTGCGGCTTCTTCGACCCGGACAAGCCGATCAAGAAGTTTACGAAGAAGGAGCTCAACGACCTCCTCTACAAAGAGCCGACCAAGATCAAGGTCGACGGCATCAACCTGACGTACGAGGGCGTGATCCCGAGGATCAAGAAGTCGATGCTGTCCAAGGACGTCGACGCGCTGCAGCCGCACATCCGGGCCTTCGTGGAGCGGACGGTCGCCTTCACCACGTGCCCCGAGTGCGGCGGCACCCGGCTCAGCGCGGAGGCGCGGTCGTCGAAGATCAAGGACATCAACATCGCCGGCGTCTGCGCAATGCAGATCAGCGACCTCGCCGCGTGGGTGAGGGAGCTCGATGAGCCGTCGGTCGCCCCGCTGCTCGAGGCGCTGGGGGAGACCCTCGACTCATTCGTGGAGATCGGGCTCGGCTATCTGTCGCTCGACCGGCCGTCGGGCACGCTGTCGGGCGGCGAGGCCCAGCGCACCAAGATGATCCGCCACCTCGGGTCCTCGCTCACCGACGTCACCTATGTCTTCGACGAGCCGACGATCGGGCTGCACCCGCACGACATCCAGCGGATGAACGACCTGCTGCTGCAGCTGCGCGACAAGGGCAACACCGTGCTCGTCGTCGAGCACAAGCCGGAGGCGATCGCGATCGCCGAGCACGTCGTCGACCTCGGCCCGCGGGCCGGCGCCGAGGGCGGTGAGGTAGTGTTCGAGGGCACCATCGAGGGCCTGCGGGCCAGCGGCACGCTCACCGGGCGGCACCTCGACGACCGGGCCACCCTCAAGAAGACCGTGCGGACGCCGGACGGCGCGCTCGAGGTCCGCGGCGCCGGCACCCACAACCTGCAAGACGTCGACGTCGACATCCCGCTCGGCGTGCTGGTCGTCGTCACCGGGGTGGCGGGCTCGGGCAAGAGTTCGCTGATCCACGGCTCGGTGTCCGGGCGGGACGGCGTGGTGTCGGTCGACCAGGGCGCGATTCGCGGCTCGCGACGGAGCAACCCGGCGACCTACACGGGACTGCTCGACCCGGTCCGCAAGGCGTTCGCTAAGGAGAACGGCGTGAAGCCGGCGCTGTTCAGCGCCAACTCCGAGGGCGCCTGCCCGAACTGCAACGGCGCCGGCGTGATCTACACCGACCTGGCGATGATGGCCGGTGTGGCCGCTCCCTGCGAGGTGTGCGACGGGAAGCGGTTCCAGGCCGAGGTGCTGGAGTACACGTTCGGCGGCAAGGACATCAGCGAGATCCTGGCGATGCCGGTCACCGAGGCGCTGGAGTTCTCCGGCGACGGTGAGGGCAAGGTCCCGGCCGCGCACAAGATTCTCGAACGGCTCGCCGACGTCGGGCTCGGTTATGTCAGCCTCGGCCAGCCGCTCACTACGCTGTCCGGCGGCGAGCGGCAGCGGCTCAAGCTGGCCACCCACCTGGGCGAGAAGGGCGGCGTGTACGTGCTCGACGAGCCGACCGCCGGCCTCCACCTCGCCGACGTCGGGCAGCTGCTCGGCCTGCTCGACCGGCTCGTCGACTCCGGCAAGTCCATCGTCGTCATTGAGCACCATCAGGCGGTCATGGCGCACGCCGACTGGATCATCGACCTCGGCCCCGGCGCCGGCCATGACGGCGGCCGGATCGTCTTCGAGGGCACACCCGCCGACCTCGTCGCCGCCCGCGCCACCCTCACCGGCGAGCACCTCGCGGCCTACGTCGGCACCTGACCGAGGCCCTCGGGGAGATTGTGAGACGAGTTCTCTCATCTGTTTCGACCTAGCACACGCTCCTACGCTGGCATCGTGACGCCTGAGGAGCTCGCCAGCCTCGCGCACCTGCGCCGCGGCGACCTGTCGGTCACCGAGGTCTGTATGGCGGTGGGGTGTTCGTCGCTCGGCTCGTTCAGCGCACGCTTCACCCAGCTAGTGGGCGAGACGCCCAGCCGCAAGCCGAGCAGGATCGGAGAAGCGCGCGGGGCGCTGGCTCCCTAGCCTTGGGGGCATGAATCTCACTCTTTCCCGTTGCTTCCTCCAAGTCCATGACCCCGACCTTGCACTGGCCTTCTACCGCGACGCACTCGGCCTAGAACTGCGCGACGACGTCACCAGCGAAGGCTTCCGCTGGACCACCGTCGGCGCCGCCTCCCAGCCCGGAGTCGCGATCGTCCTCACGAACTACCTGTGCGGCAGCCCCGCCGACGGCGACGCACTCGCCGCCCTCGTCGCCAAGGGCGCCCTGAACGGCGTCCACTTCCACACCGACGACCTCGGCGCCACCTTCGAGAAGGTACGCGCCTCGGGCGCCGAGATCGTGCAGGAGCCGACCGAACAGCCGTGGGGCACGCGAGACTGTGCCGTGCGTGACCCGTCCGGCAATCTGGTGCGCATCGACCAGTCACCGGCCCCGTAGTCGTGACCATGGACGTCCAGCGCTCATCGGCTGAGGCACGTCCCGCGGCGACGTAGCCGGGACCTCGGCAGCAGTGCGGTCTGGGCCACCCGGCCCGGCGCGGACCGGGCTGAGCCGGCCGCTGCGCCGCGGTGCGCAGCGCAGAGTTCGCGAACAGCGAACGGGGCCGGCGTCACAAGCGCGCTCAGGTGCTGCCCGAGCCTGCCTGGCCGGGTCGGCTGGTCCACGATGAGCCCGAAGTCCAGCAGCACCGCCCAGCTCGCCGGCCCGGCGGCACGGCGGCACGGCGGTGGTCCGCGCTGGCGGCACCAAGTTGGCCAGCAGCGGACCGACAGCTAGCCACGCGACCGGGATGAGACCGCCGCCCGTGCCGTGCTGCGTCACCGCATGGCCGGGGGTAGCGTGGCCGGGGCGGATGAGGGCCGTTCCGGCCGGTGCGGTGTGGCTGTTGGAGGCGCCGGCCGGCGGTTCCCGGGCCAGCTTGCGGGGTGCTGGTTTTGGCGGTGCTTTCGGCTCCGCTGCGGTGCCGCGGCCGGGGGCTGGCGTTAGCGCGGAGGGAGGGTCAGATGGCTGCTACCGGGAGCGGTGGCGAGATGGCGCGGGTGGCGGTGCTGGGGACCGGGATCATGGGCTCGGCGATGGCCCTCAATCTGGTCTCGGCCGGGCTGCGCACCACGGTCTGGGATCGTTCGCGCGCGGCGACCGCGCCGCTGTCTGAGGCCGGAGCGCTGGTATCAGCGTCGCCGGCGGAGGCGGTCCGGGATGCGCACGTCGTGATCACGATGCTGCCGACCGCGGAGGTGGTTAACTCGGTGATCTTCGCTGGCGGCGTGGCGGAGGCGCTGGCTGACCGCGCGGCGTGGGCCCAGATGGGAACGATCGGCCTTACCGCGACGGCCGGGATCGGCCGCCGGCTCGGTCAGCTGCGGCCCGATGTCATGTTCGTCGACGCGCCGGTGTCAGGCAGCAAGGGCCCCGCCGGGGCCGGCCAGCTGCTCATCCTGGCGTCCGGCCCGCCCGCAGCGGAGCCCGCCGTGCGGCCGGTGTTCTCGGCGGTCGGCCGCAAGACCGTGTGGCTGGGCGAGGCCGGCCAGGGCAGCCGGATGAAGCTGGTCGTCAACGCGTACATGTCCATCTTGATCGAGGGCGTGGCTGAGGCCCTGGAACTGGCGGGCCGGCTGGGCATCGATGACGCCCAGCTGGCCGAGGCCATCGAGGGCGGCCCGCTGGACGCACCCATCGCGGACGCCAAGCTCCACAAGATGGAGCGAGGCGATTTCGCGCCCGAGTTCCCGCTGGAATGGGCGCTCAAGGACGTGGACCTGGCCATCGGGGCCGCCGGCGACGGCGAGCTGCCGCTGCTGGCCGCGCTGTCCCGCCAGTGGCACGCAGCCGTCGACGCCGGCCACGGCCGGGAAGACATCAGCGCCGCCCGCCTCACACTCGGCGGCTCTTCGCAGCCCGCCGCCGCGGCCTTGGCGTCCCAGACAGATCGTGACCGTCACCGCCGATGACCATAGCCTCCGGCTCGAGGCCGATGGCGAAACCGTCGCCACCGTGCCCCGTACCCCCAGCCATGAGATCCACCGTTGCGAGGCTTACGCCACCCGCCCGCCACGCAGCCTGTGATGACAGCATGACCGGCACTACTGTGCACCCCCTGAGCACTCCGGCCGGCCCGCCCGCTGCCTTCGATACCGAGGCTGCCCTGCTGGGCGCCCTGTTCTCTCCCGCCGGACGCTCCGACCCGCACGTGATCTTGCGCTCCTGCACCCTGCCCGGCTGCCAGTATCTGTTCGTCCGGGATGTGCTGCGCGACCCGCGGTTCGCCGCGCCGTCCATCCCACCTTCCCCCGATGCAGCCCCCGCAGGCAGCATGGACCTGGTCGCAGACTTTGCCCGGCCGCTGGCGTTCACCGTGATCACCGAGGTGCTCGGCGTCCCGCCCGATGACCGGGACTGGCTTGCCGCGGCGGTCGCGACGCTGAACCGCGGCTTCGCCCGCCAGCGCGACACCGACCGCAGCGCGGTCCAGGCCGCCAGCGACGCGGCGCGGCACCTGCTGTCCTACTTCACCGGGCTCCTCGACCAGCGCACCGCAGCGCCCGCCGACGACTTGATGACCGCCCTGGCCGCCCGGCACGCCGAAAACGAGGACCGCCAGGACCTGATTGCGAACTGCATCTTCTTCGTCAACGCCGGGCACCAGTCCACCACCACCCTGCTCACCCTCGGCACCCACCTGCTCTGCAGCCACCCCCAAGCACTGGCCGACCTGACCGAAGACCCCGGCCGCTGGCCCGCCGCCGTCGAGGAAATGCTGCGGCTGATCACCCCGACCACCTTCACCGCCGCAGCGCCCCGCGCCGACGCCGACATCCACGATGTCCCGTGCGCCGCGGGCCAGCCGCGGCTGCTGTTCCTGGCCGCCGCCAACCGCGACCCCTCCACCTTCCCCGACCCAGACCGGTTCGACATCAGCCGCAATCCCAACCCCCACCTCAGCTTCGCTGCCGGAGCCCACTTCTGCCTCGGCGCCCCACTGGCCAGGCTGCACGGCGAAGTCGCGCTGACCACCCTGTTCACCCGCCTGCCCGGCCTGGCCGCCCTCACCCCGCCCGACATCACCGCCAGCGTCCCGATCCGCCAGATCGACCACTTCACCGTCACCTGGAACCAAGACTGACCAGCCAGTATCCGCCCGCCCGCTAGCGGCAGGGCAAGCGTCGGGTCAGCGGTCGGGCGAACTGCTGAGCCAGAGTCGCCCCCACCGGCGCGGTCCTGCCTGATCTCGGTGGCGGACTCGGCATTGACCGAACCGGGACCCGAGAAGAACGAATTCACCGCGAACGGCGCCGCCGCAGCGGCGGTCTCCGTTGCGACAGTTTCGGCGTGGTCCAGCGTCCGGGCCAGGGCGGCCGTGTAGTTCGCGGGCGCCAGGACGGCTGGGGCCGTTGTCCCCGGCCCGGCACAGCGCCGGCCAGGCGGGATGGCCGCTGCCGGAAGAGTGATTCACGATCGCAGCGGGGCTAGCCCTGACGCGGGTCGGGGCTAGCCCTGACGCCAGGTAGGCCGTGCGGTGTGACACTGGAACTGTGCCGCATCCAGCCGCCATCCTCGTCGTGGACGACCACGACGGCTTCCGGGCGTTCGCCAGGGTGATGCTGGAAATGGCCGGCTTCACGGTCGCCGAGGCGGCCAGCGGCACCGAAGCGACGCAGACGGCCCAGGCCATCCGGCCCGGCCTCGTCCTGCTGGACATCCAGCTTCCCGACTTCGACGGGTTCGAGGTAGCGAGGCGACTGGCTGAGCAGGAGCACCGGCCGGTTATCGTGCTGACGTCCACCCGCGAGGCCAGCGACTACGGCGGCCAGATCGCGGCCAGCCCGGCAGCCGGGTTCCTGCCGAAAGACCAGCTGTCCGGGGCCGCGCTGCGCGGCTTCCTCGGTGCAAGGCCGCCATGAGCCGGCGGGTGCGGGCTGTCCTGATCGCCGGGCTGGTCGCGGTGACCGCCTTCAGCGTGGTCACGTTCTATGTCAACAGCTGGCCGGAGGCGCCTGGTCCGGCGATCTACGTGATCACTCCGACGCTGGTCCTGCTGGCGTATCTTACGGTGGGCCTGATCGCCTCGCAGCGTCATCCGGCGGAGCGGATCGGCTTGCTGTTCACGATCGTGGGCTATGCCTGGTTCCTGCCCGCGCTGACGCGGCTGCATTATCCGCTTCCGTTTACGATCGGCTACCTGACCGGGAGCCTCTATCAGGCATCCCTCGCGCATCTGGCCTTGGCCTGGCCGTACGGGCGGCTGCGATCCCGCCTCGACAAAGCGGTGGTCGCCGGGAGCTACGCCTGGAATGTCGGCAACAACATCGTACAGATGCTCTTCTGGAATCCGCGCACAGACGGATGCGGCGTGGCCTGCCCGGCCAATCTGCTCCTGGCCGACAGCTCCGCCCGGCTGTACAGCACAGTCGGCACGGTCGCTTCGTTCCTCGGCATCTGCGTGACAGCGGCCGTCGTCGCCCTGGTCGCCTGGCACTGGTGGTCGGCCCGTGGTTATGCGCGCCGGGCGATGACGCGGCTCATCTGGGTGGCCCTGCCGATCGGCGCGTACGTCGTCATCCTGCAGATTCCGTCTAATCTTGGGCTCTCCAATCTGCTGGTGTACGGAATCGGTCCGCTGATCCTGATCGCCGCACCCGCCGCGTACGCGATCGGGATGGTCCGGGCACAAATGGCCCGGCGTGCTGTCGGAGCGGCGCTGATGGACCTCGAGCCCGGGCCGCCGCCGAGCCGGCTCCGTGACGCGCTGGCCGCTGCCCTGGGCGACCCGGCCCTCCAGTTGGCCTTCCGGGTGGCTGGCCATGGCCGCTACCTGGACACCAGCGATCAGGCCGTCGACCCCGCGCAGTTGCCGGCTGGACGCATGCTGACGGCACTCGACCCGGCCGGTGAGACCGTGCTCATCCATCACGAGGAGCTGCGGCACGAGCCGGATCTGGTCAGGGTCACCGTGACCGCGGCCTGCCTGGCCCTCGAGCATTCCCGGCTCCAGGCTGAGGTGCAAGCTCAGCTAGAGCAGGTCCGCGCCTCCCGGGCGCGGATCGTACAGGCCGGCGACGCCGAGCGGCGCCGGCTGGAGCGCGATCTGCATGACGGCGCGCAGCAGCGCCTGGTCACCTTGAGCCTGGCACTCGGCATGGCCCGCAGCCGCGCAGCCGGGGCGGACCCCGAACTCGTGTCGCTGATCGAGTCGGCCGGCAAGGAGGCGCAGGAAACCCTGGTCGAGCTGCGGGAGCTGGCCCGGGGCATTCATCCCGCCGTCCTGACCGAGACCGGGCTGACCGGGGCCATCCAGGCCCTGGCGGAGCGGTCGCCGGTCGCCACGACGATCACCGCGGTGCCGCCCGGGCGGTTCCCGGCCGCGATCGAGGCGACGGCCTACTTCGTGGTGTCAGAGGCGCTCGCCAACGTCGCCAAGCATGCGCTGGCCGACAGCGCGCAGGTGACGATCCGGCAGCTGCCGGGACGGCTCATGGTGCAGGTCAGTGACGACGGAGCCGGGGGCGCCCGGCCTGAGGGCGGATCCGGGCTGCGTGGCCTGGCCGACCGGGTGGCGTCGGTGGGCGGCGTGCTGCGGGTCGACTCCCGGCCGGGTCGCGGGACTCACCTGGAGGCGGACATCCCTTGCTCGTGACGCAGCCAGCGGCACCGCTGCGCGTGGTCATCGCCGAGGATGCGGTGCTGCTGCGCGAGGGGCTGCGCCGGCTGCTCACCGAGGCCGGCCTGGACGTGTTGGACACGGCCGGGGACGCAGCGCACTTGCTGCACCTCGTCGGCGCCTTGCGTCCCGATGTCGTGCTCGCCGATATCCGGATGCCGCCCACCCAGACCACCGAGGGGCTGCAGGCGGCGGTAGAGATCCGCCGCCAGTGGCCGGGTACGGCGGTCGTCGTCATGTCGCAGCATGTCGAGACCGAGCACCTGTTCGAGCTGCTCGCCGATGATCCCCGCGGGGTCGGCTACGTGCTCAAGGAGCGCGTCGCTGACATCGCACAGTTCACCGACGCGATTCGCAGGGTCGCCGCCGGCGAGTCGGTGATCGACCCGCAGGTCGTCTCCCGGCTGGTGGCCAGGCCGCGGCGAGACAGCCCGCTGCAGACCCTGACCGAGCGCGAGCTGTCTGTGCTGGCCCAGATGGCCGAGGGCCGGTCCAACCACGCGGTCGCCGGCCAGCTGCACATGTCGACCAAGACCGTGGAAACCCACATCGGGAGCATGCTGGCCAAGCTGGGCTTGCCGCCCGCACCGGAAGATCACCGCAGGGTCCTTGCGGTCCTGACCTACCTGCGCCGCTAGATTCCGACCTGAGCGGGCCCAGCGCCCCGTCCACAACCTCGGTGCCGGCAATGGCGCGATGATCATATGGTCGGTTGATCACTTGGGCTGTTACGAGCGCCGCCCGTTCGGCCTGTCTGAGGGCCTCCAGGTTGGGAATACCGAAAACTCGGTGACGTAGGAGTCGGGCGCGGCGGCCATAACCCAGGCGATCATCTTGGCGAGGCTTTCCGTCTGGATGCAGTGCGCGGGCTTGTAGGGCTTGTCGAAGGCCGCGCGGATTCTGCGCAGCCGCTGGGTCGCCGTTGCGGCGGGCTACACGGTAATGACCCGGACCCCGTTAGGCCGCCGGCGAGCCGGTAGGGCGATGACGGCGGCCAGGTCGGCGCACTCATCGTCGAGACTGTGATCCGGTTGCTGCGGGCCGCTACATGGTCTTCCTCTGCGCTCCATGACGTGAGCCTCGAACCCGCCGGCCAGGGCGTCAGCCAGCGCCATGTAGTCGGACCCCCGCGGAGAGCACACCGCCGACGACCACCAGCCCGGGACCGTGGCCCATGGAGTGGTAGGCGATCACGGTTCCGTCGCTGGAGCGGACGGTGCTGGTGCGAGCATCGCGGATTCCGGCCGGCGTCATGCTGTCCCCTGAGCATCAGCGTCGCGACCTTGGCCGGCATCGAGCTGGTGGAGCAGACGCCGGGTGTGGCGCGCTGGTACGGCTCGTACGGCACCCCGCTGCGACGGACCAGTTCCTCGAAGCGGCCCTCGAGGAGATGTCCGCACCGCTCGACCAACTGTGCTCAGCTGTTGGTCAATCGCAGCCGGCCCCGGTTGCCCGCTCCTTCCAGCCTCGTCACTCCAAGAGTCCTTCGTCGGCGATGACGGTCACCATCCGGCTCGTGGACGGTTCTGGCCTGGCGCCGGTTGGACGCGCGTACACCGCGGAAAGGGAGCTGCACCGTCATTCCTGTCCCGGGTCTTCCCGCCGGTGTCCGCCGGACAACTGCTCTAGGGCGGCCCGGTTAAGCTGGCTGGCGTCAACCGCCGCCACCCGGCAAGGCGTGACCGCGACAAGCGTGGACGTACGGGTGCCTTCCTCAAGATGGGCCCGCTCGCCGAGGAGTGCGCCGGGTCCATACTCAGCCAGCCGTTCCCCGTCCCGCTCAACCCCGATGACGCCGTCCAGAATCAGATAGACATCGGTTCCGGGCTGTCCTTGCCGGATGAGGGTGGCGCCGGCCGGAAGGCTGGCAATGCGCGGCTTGGTCCCACCGTGCATCAGGTCCCTGGATAGGTTCCGCTCCAGCGCGGTCTCTACCGCTACGACCAGCGCTGAGGAATCGTCCTCACCCCAGGGGGTGTGCACAAGGCCGGATTCGCGGTACCAGTCCTCCCAGGCGGTCAGGCCAGACTTCCGGACCAGCAGACCATCCGTGCCGTAGATCCAATGGCGGGGGAACCGGCTCGCCCCGATCATCCCGAACTCAGCGTGGCCATCGGCGTACAGCGTGAGCGACAAGGTGGTCCACACTGTCGGCGCCTGCCACCGGAAATACGGACCATCTTGCACCCGCCGGGGCATGGGTGCGCCGGTCTGGCCGCCGGTGGTCTGCATGAACCGCACCCCACCGGTACCCGTGCTCGGGCTCGTGCTTGATCTCCGGCAACTGGACCGCCTGGAAACGGTGCCGCCATCCGGCGAGGTTGACGGTGGTGGCGCCGATCAGGCCTCGTCCGCTATAGCCGTGGCCGGTGATCTGGCCCGAATCATCGATGTCGATCCAGGCCCGAAGAACATTGGCAAACCGGAACCGGTCCGCGGCCCGCAGACCCTCCAGCACCTCAACCAGATCCTTCATCGGGCCCAGTTCCGCTGGCGGTGGATCATCGTAGTGCGCCAGCCCTCTATCGAAGGCCAGCCGGGGTAATCCAGTGACCGCCTCTGAGGGGATCCAGGACACTGAGGTGACGCATCCTTCGTAGCGCATAGGGTTCAGCATGACCCGTGGCCGTGACCGTGCGCCAGGATTACGACAAGCATTCCTCGCGTCTTTCCATCCGCGAGCGCGGAGCTGCGTACGCTCGACGGCCCGAGTGCGACAACCTGGTCCTCGGCGAAACTTCGGACTCCAAACTTCGGACTCCAGACGATTGCATAGCCAGCACTGGGCACAGCGGCCAAGGGAGATTCACATCTAACCTAACCGCAGTTCACATTCCCAATTATCGCAGGAGGAGCGACTCCCTGGCGCACCAACGACAGGGCATGCATCCGGCAGCTGCGATCGCGTGGCTGTCGCATCGGGAAGCGCCACGACCATGACGCCTGCTTGTGCGGTGGTCTCGGCCGGGGAAGGGTCACTGGCTTTCAGCTGGCACGTGGCGCAGCGCCACGGCGCCCTGCTTGACGGCCTAGACATCCCAGGGGCTAGCAGTGTTAAGCGGCGTTCTTGATTTGCTGGCTGGCGTGCTGGGGCCAGGCGGTGGCCTCGTGGTAGCACGTGCGGGTTTTGAGGCAGCCGTGCAAGATGCCGGTGAGGCGGCTGGCGAGGTGGCGCAGCGCGGCGCGGTGGCCGACGCCGCGGGCGCGCTGGGCGTCGTAGCAGGCCCTGGCGCCGGACGAGGCGTTGAGGGCGGTGAAGGCCTGGCCGTCGAGGGCGTCCCGGAGCCTGTCGTTGTGCACGTACCGGGCCGTCACGGTTTTGCGTTTGCCGGACTGGCGGGTGATGGGGCTGGTGGCCGCGTAGTTCTTGCGGGCCTTAGCGGAGGCGTAACGCTGCGGGTCGTCGCCGAACTCGGCCAGCACCCGGGCGCCGAGAACCGGTCCCAGGCCGGGCTGGGACCTGATGATCTCAGCGTCCGGGTGCGGACTGAAATGGGCGTCCACCTGCCCCTGCAGCACCTTAATCTGCTCGCTGAGAGTGGTGATGACAGCGATCAGCGACCGGACCACCGCAGCGCGCGCGGCGGTGACCTGGGGTGGCTGGGTCAGTTGCTGGCTGCGCAGCGCCGTCTTGATCGCGGCGGACTTGCCGGGCCGGTCCCGGCGGCGGGCGCGCTTGAGCGCCGCGTCGATCTGCGCGGTGGTCAGCTTCGCCGCCGAGGCGGGGTCGGGGGCCCGGGCCAGCAGCTCCAGGGTGTCGGGGGCGTCCAGGTCGCCGAAGGCTTCCAGCGCGGCGGGGAAGAAAATCCAGCAGCTGGTGACGCAGCCGCTGGACCTGGCGGGTCCGTTCCCAGATCAGCGTCTTATGCGCGCGGGCCACGACCTTGACCGCCTGAGCGGCCGGGCTGTCGCCGGCCACCGGCCGCAGCTGATGCGCATCCGTGCGCACCATATCCGCCAGCGCGTGCGCGTCACCGGTATCGCTCTTGGCACCCGACACCCCGTGCCGTTCCCGGTACCGGGACGTCTGCAGCGGGGTTAATCCCGAACACCAGGTAACCGGCCGCGGCCAGTGCCTGGACCCGCAAGCCCCGGTCCGTCTCAATCCCCACCGTCACCTGCACGTCGCCGCCGGCGGCGGAGGCCTCGCCGATCATCGCGTGCAGCCGCGCCATCCCCGCCGCGGCCTCGGGCAGCCGCGCCCGGGCCAGCACCCGCCCTGAAGCATCCATCACCTCAACATCGTGATGGTCTTCGGCCCAGTCATCACCCACGAACAGCACGAGCTCTCCCCTCCTCGAAACCGGCAATCCACGGCAGCCTGCGGGAGAATCACCAGCGACCTGATAAACCAGTGCTCACGCCCCAGCGGCGGGCACGACATCCCAGCAGCGATCTACTCTCCCGGCCACCGGCAGGGACACGGTCTAGGCATAGGGCTTCCGCAACGGAGCCCGGGTCCACAAAGTGCTCACCTGCCGGCGGCTACCAGGCCGAGCCTGCCGGACAGGCCAACCCGTTAGCCCTTATTAGGTTCCTGGGCCGAGAGCCTCCGGCCCCTTTTTGACCTGGATGAACGGGACGAGCTGCTGGCCCGGGCAGAGCAGCGGCGCCCCGTGCTGGAGGGTCAGGGAGCCAGCTACGCCTTGGCCGGAACGGAGCCGTACCGGGCGGCGGTCCTGCTGTGGCGGGGCGCGCTAACCCCGGCCAGGGCCATGATCGAGGCCGTGCTGCCCGCGGCCCGGGAAATCGCCGACCTGCAGGTGCTGGTGCCGGCGCTGGCCGTGGCCGCACTCGCCGGGCAGGCCTCGGGCAGCAATGCCGCCGCGCTCGCGCTGGCTGGTGAGTACGAGGCGGCGGTCAGGGCCCGGCTCGGGCAGGTGGGCTGGTACTGGGGTTGGTGGTTCCTGGCCGACCTCGTCCGGGTCTGCGTGGCGGCGGGTGACCTGCGCCGCGCCGCGGCGCTGATCGGCGACGCTCAGCCGGCCGTGCCGCGGCACCGGCTTAGCATCCTTGCCGCCCGCGCCGTCCTGGCCGAGGCGCACGGTGAGCTCCCCGACGCCGCGACGCTGCACGCTGAGGCCGCGCACGGCTGGGAGGCCTACGGCCACGTCCTCGAGCACGGCCAGGCACTGCTAGGCCTGGGCCGCTGCCGCGTCGCGCTCGGGCAGCCAGGCATCGAGCAGCCCCTGGCCGGGGCCAGCCAGCTGTTCGCCCGCCTGCAAGCCACGCCGCTGGTCGCCGAGACCGACCGCTGGCTAGGGCACGCCATCGCGCAGACATCCTGACAGCGGCCAGTCGCCCTCGTCCCAGCCCGGCGAGGGCGACCAGCGGCAGTGCCGTTCCGGCCGCCGAATTCACGCTGGAAACACGCGATCGGCCGCAGGCTGATCCACTGGCCCGGCGCCCCGAAGTGACCCCGGCCGGGCGTACCGCGGGCAGCGTCTCGTCGCTTCCTGATCCGGCCAACGCCGCCCCGCGCCGACGACCCGTATGGGTCAATGCTGCAAAAGCCAGGGAGGCCCGCATCAGTCGTGTCCGGCGTGATCTCGCAATGGCCATGACCAGCCGGCGCGACAGAATGGCCATCCTGCGCGCCAACCGCTGCCGGACACCGGAAAAGCATCGCCGTGCACATCGGGCGGATATAGCGTTGCCGCTTGTCGAGGCTGATCGTGATCCCGCGGGCCGGAGCGCCGCCCACGGCTCAGTTAGGAGCCGCGCCTCCGGGGTAGCCCGACTGACGCTGGGCCAGCCGGAGCTGGTCTTGTCCTGTTCCTGCGGGGCAGGCTGGGCCCAGCGCTTCTGCACCGGACCGTGAATGTGCTCGCTTAAGGAGATGGCCAACGTGACCGAGAACGATCCGACCGGATCAACGCCGCCCGAGGAGGAGCCGGCCCTGTCCCGCCAGGAAGAGCCGGACACCTCCCAGCCCGCCGGGGATCCCGGATACCTCACGGAAACGGGCGAGGCGGTCGGTGAGGATGGCTCGGTCGCTCCGATCATCGGTGGCCTGCCCGCCGTCGAGGGTTCGGCCTGGGACATCGGCGCCCCTCTCGACGAGCGCGGTGCGGGCCTGGCTGACGAGCAGGCCAGCCGGGCGGACCAGGATTGACCATGATCCTCGCCTGCTTTCGAAAGGCAGAGAACAAAGGACATGTGAGCCCAGGATTGCGAAGAGCTCTCGTCGGAACCGTCCAGATCGGCGGCTAGGCGCGCTTGCTCAAGGAGGGCAGTCTGCGATTCGCATCCGGCGCCAGCGCACATGCAGGGGCACCACAAGGTGACCGTGAGCGAGGCGGATGAGGCTGTCGCCGACGTCGCGCGGTGTGGTTCGACCCGGACCCGCACGGCAAGTCCGGGCGAATCGTCCGCATGATCGGCTACAGCCACAGCCGCCGCGCCGTCCTGACCGTGCTCCTCGTGCACGGCGATGACGGCGGCTGCTGGGGGCGAACGGCTGGGAATCCAGCGCATCCGACCGGCGGCGGTATGAAAGGACCAGTGATAGACGCACGGCGCGCGGTGGAGATCGCTCAGGGCGAGTCGGAGGCCACCGGGATCAGCCGATCCCCGAGGGCGCCCGGGTGAGCGGCGCGGCCGCTCGGTCGTGCAGTCGGTGCGGCTGCCCGCAGAGCAGTTCGCCGAGATCGAGCGGATCGCGGCAGGGTCCGGGGTGCCAGCCGGCGCGCTCATACCCGGCTGGGTGCTGGCCGGGCTGGCAGCCGAGCAGGCAACCTCAGCGGCGCGATCGAGCATCTGGCCGCCGACGCAGAGCGGCTGCGCCGTCTCGCGGCGGCCAGCAACGTCGCCTGAGCCTGCCAGCGCAGTCCGGCTGCGCGGCGCGTCAGGAGCCTGGCGGCGGACGCCTGGCCAAGTCACGCGGGCGCTTCCGGCGCCATTAGGCACTCCCCATACGCCCCCCAGCCAGACGATCAGACCGCGTTTCCCCAGGTAGAAGCCCTGCGGGGCATTCCCCTCCGAGCGGCGCGCCGGTCTCGCCGTCGATCAGCAGCGTGCCGTAGTGCTGGCCGCGCCTGAACGCGAAGTCGTCGACCCGAGCACCTGCGGCGTGCCGGCGGCCGGGTCCGGCGCGGCCATGACCAACCGCAGCAGCATCTGCCGGCTCGCCGGGATGCCCCAGGGCACCGGCCAGCCTGGAGGCCGCCCGGCCGGCCAGGGCGACCGCGATGTCCCGCAGCATGCGGCGCAGCGGCGGGGTCTTCCGCGCGTAGCGGATGGTCAGGCCGGAGACCTGCTCGGCGAACGTGCGGCGCTTGCAGCCGGCGCAGGCGCAGAAGAACCGCCGGACGGCCAGCCGGATCACCACCCGCCGGCCGCCGATGGCGGCGTCGGCCAGCCGCCTGGCGTAGCGGCTGTGCACCCGGCCCGAAACCGACCCACACACCGGGCACGCCGCCGTGGCCGCCCTCGCCCTGGCCAGCACGAGCAGCAGCCGGCGGCGACCACAGCCCCCTCGATGACTACCCCGGCCAGGTGCGGCAGGAGAAACCCCAGCTCAACGGCGCCCGGGGATGACGATCACCCGTCACCTTGCGACATGACACAACGGACTCCTGGAAGAACGGCAGGCCTAGACAACCGCCGGACTACCAGGAGTCCGCTCGCTTCACACGGCAAACGGCCCGGCGTACCCGGCAGCTGGCTGCCCGTCGCCGGGGTCCTCGGCCCGGCTGCCCTGGCCTACCTGGACGAGGCGGAGTTTCCGCCCAGCCGCCTGGTGACGCCGTCATCACGCCGGTGGGCATGGATCACCCAGGCTTCGGGCAGCAACATGGCCGTTGGCGGCCGGCGTGCCGTGAGGGCGGCAGGCAGAGCCGGGAAGGTTGTGGCCCAGCGCGAGGAGCCAGCGGCAATGCCCGGACCGCAGCACCGAGAACAGGCGGGCCACCCGGTACTGGCCGGCCAGGGCAGCGCATTGCTCGCCTCACCCCGCCGGGTATCGGGACCAGCTCCCCGGCCACCGGCCCGCTGGCTGTTACCCCTTATAAGTGGCGGTGACCGAGACTTGGAGTTTCCCGCCGCCCGGCAGTTGTCCTTGAAGGCTGAGTGCGCAGGAAACCGGATTCGCGATTCCGGGTCGCAGTTTGAAGCTGCGCGGGCCCCGGGAATCGAAAAACCCGACGGAGCCGGCACCGTGATTGTGGTTAGAGCACTGGAAGATGTAATGGCCCTTGATGACCTGGCCCGGGGTCGCGGTGATGTAGGCGTGCATGATCGCTGGCCGGTTCGCCTGAACATTCAGGGCGCAAGCGGCGTGATCGCCGTTGGCGCCGCAGGACCCGATCGTCTGCGTCCGGGTGGCTGCGGTCACGGCGGTCCGCGCGGGAGCGGCGCTCACCGGGGCGGTGCTGGCCGAAGCGTGAACCACCGGCACGGTCACCAGGGCGGTCGCGCCCACGACGATCATCCCTGCGATTGTGTTTCTGATCATCAACTAATCTCCTGTCTGCTGAGGCGAGATCCGCCCTGGCGTCACCCGTATCCGTTTTCCCGGCGGCGGAAAGAGCAGCCGGGCGGCGCCTGAACGCAACAACATCGCGCGTTCCCGGCCCTGTCCGTACCTCTTTATGGGCTTAGCTTTTCCTTGGGACTTGGACGCCAATGGCCGATTCACGCCACTGGCTAGACGACAACCAGGACTGTGGCGGCCGCGGCGATCTCGCCGTGTCAGGGACGGTCCGTGCGGGCGCTGTCGTCGCCGGGCAGCGCCGGGCCGGACGGGAAGCCCGGCGGCTGGGCCGGCGCCAGGCCTTGCGGCTTGAAGAACGCGGTGGAGGCCGGGCGCCACAGCAGCCACACCGCCGCGGCGCCGGCCGGCCAGGTCAGCACGGCCAGTAGCGGGTCGCCGGTCAGGCTGATCAGCCTGGGCGCGGCGACGAACAGGCTGATTTCCAGCGTCGCCAGGCCGAACAGTGCCGCGGCCGCGGTGCGCGCCCAGGTCCGGCGCTGGCCGGCCATCCGTGCGATCCACAGCCACGGGGCGATCACGGCCAGGTTCCGCACGATGCCCACCGTGATGGCGGCCGGGCTCAGGGGGGGTACCTGGAGCGCCCCGGTCACCTCGGGCAGTCTCATGTGGTGGATCTTGTTGTCGTCGATAGAGGCCATCACGATGAGCACGTAGACGGAGTTGATCAGGTAGACGGTGCTGACGGCGGCGCCCGCGTACATGAGTCCGACGGCTGCCCGCACCGTGCGCGCCGAACGTGGCACGCTGGGGCGCAGGCGCATCCGCAGGCCGCTCCTGATCAGGTCCGCGGATTCGGCCAGTCCGGGCCGGCGCCGACCGTCCGGGGCGCAGGCCATCAGAACCGCGAGGATCTCCGGCCCGTTTTCTCGCCGGAACGCCCGGGGATACCAGGCCAGCAACCGCCGGTACCCTCGCGCGAGATCCGCCTGATCAGTCACGTCGCCGTCCCTCCGGCCAGGCTCAGCCGCGTTAGGGCCGCGGTGGCATGAGCCTGCAGCCGGGCCGCCTCGGCGCCGAGCCTCTTGCCGCCCGCAGGCGTGAGCCGGTAGTACCGGCGAAGCCGCCCGTCCACAATCTCTTCCCGGTCCGCCTCAATCAGCTGGTCCGCGCGGAGCCGGTCCAGGGCGGTGTACAAGGTCCCCGGGCGCAGCCGGACCCGGCCGCCGGAGATCTCCTGGGCATCGGTGATGATTCCGTAGCCATGCTGGCTGCCAGCTGCCAGCGCGGTAAGAATCAAGAACGTCGCTTCCTGCATCGCCCGTGAAGTCATATAGACGTTATATCCCGTTGAACTAGCGGTAGCAAGAGCGACCGCCCCGGCATCGGGGGCCCACGGTCTCGGCGACGTGCCCGGCCGACCCGCTGGATCGGCTGGAGTGGGAGTGGCAAGCCGAACATCTGTCTTTTGACCATTTTGGGAAGTAGCTGACGCGGCCTTCGACAGGCTCGCAGTACAGCCGCTGGATCACCACCCGTAGGCCAGCGACTGTGGCATCAGCCAGCCGCCGCTCATAGCGGCTGTGCACCCGGGACCGAGGACCGGCCGCACTGCGGGCACGCCGCGGTCCCGGCCGGCGTGCGAGCCCAGATTCACAACCTTGCCCCTGCTACCTCGGCGTCTTCCACGGCCACGCCGACCAAGTGCGCAGCAGCAGCACCTCAAGAACGCGAGCGCGACAGGCATCCACTTGCATGGTGACGATGACTAGGGGGCTCCTGGCGGAACGGCTGGCATTGACACCGCCGTTCTGCCAGGAGTCCTTTCAGTATCTAGGGCAGCACGCCGATCTGTGCGCACGCCGACCGATCCACCCGTACATGCCACGCTTGGCCGACGCGGCTAGATGCGATCACGAAATGTGGCCCAGACCCGAGATGTGACCGCACCTGCTCGTCAGACGTACCGCATCACTGTCGCGGCGAAGTCACTAGCCGGGTATGCCAGGATGGCCGCGTGCCTCCCGTTCCCGAGAGTTCTGCCGGGCCCGCAGGCCGGGCCGTGGCCAGCGAACTATGACAGTTTCGCCGAGGCGTACTCGGCCGAAACCGAGGGCAACCTCATCAACGGCTATTATGCGCGGCCCGCGATCCTGGCCCTCGCCGGGGACGTGACCGGCCGACGGATCCTCGACGCCGGCTGCGGCGCCGGCCCCCTGTTCGCGGCGCTGCGCGACCAGGGCGCCATCGTGACCGGCATCGACGCCAGCACCAAGATGCTGGAGCTGGCCCGGCAGCGGCTCGGCGCCAGCGCAGTCCTGCACGTCGCCGATGTGGGCAGCCCGCTGCCGTTCCCCGACGGCGCGTTCGACGATGTCATCGCGTCCCTGGTACTGCACTACCTAGAGGACTGGACGGCGCCGCTGGCCGAGCTGCGGCGCGTGCTGAGGATCGGCGGCCGGCTGATCATGTCCGTTTATCATCCCATCGTCTTCAAGCTGGTCAGTCCCGGTGCCGACTATTTCGCGACCCTCAAGTGGTCCGAGGAGTGCACCTTCAGCGGCCAAAGCGCCGTGCTGACGTACTGGCACCGGCCGCTGCACGCGATGACCGACGCCTTCACCGCAGCCGGCTTCCGGATAGCCGTCATCAGCGAGCCACACCCCGCACCAGGCGCTCGCGAGCTGTTCCCCGACGCCTTCGCGGACAAGCCCTCGGGGGCCTTCCTGTGCTTCCTGTTCTTCGTCCTGGAGGCCGGCTAACTGCCCCGCGGCGCGGCCCTCCTGGCACGGTACAGCCGCATTGCCTGCTTAGAGAGGCGGCTGGGGACGCTGGATGGCACGCTGGTGATCTGGATCTGGAGCGACAACGGTGCCAGCCTGGAGGGGACGATCACCGGGTCGTTCAACGAGCTCATGATGCCCAACGGCATCCGCTCACCTCCGAGCAGCAGCTGCAGCTCACGCTGAAGTACGGCGGGCCGGAGGCCTGGGGCGGCCCGTCGATAAATCCGCACTGCTCGGCGGGGTGGGCGGGCAACGCGCCGTTCCAGTGGGGAAAGCAGGTCGCCCCCTCATCTGGGCGGCATCCGCGACCCGATGGTCGGGCACGGCTGACCAGGATCGCCGATGCCGGGGGGCTGCGGACCAGCGCCTGGCAGTCGGCACGAAAGGAAGCCACTCTCCTGGCTCCCCGTTTGGCTCCCTAGTGACCATCGCAAGATCGCAATACGGCCCTGAAGCGCCCGAAGTCCTCCTACCTCAGATTCCAGGCCGACCAGCCCAATGAGCGCTGGCAGGCCGACTTCACCCATTACCCGCTAGCAAACGGAGCCGGCACCGAGATCCTGACCTGGCTCGATGACCACTCCCGGTACGCCCTGTCGGTCACCGCACACCAGCGGATCACCGGCCCGATCGTGCTCACCGCCTTCCAGGCCGCCATCACCGCGCACGGCGCCCCCGCCTCCACTTTGACGGACAACGGCATGGTGTTCACCACCAGGCTGTCCGGCGGTAAAGGCGGCCGCAACGGCCTCGAGCACGAGCTGCGCCGCCTGGGCATCCGGCAGAAGAACGGCAAGCCGAACCACCCGCAGACCCAGGGCAAAGTAGAACGATTTCAGCAGACCATGAAGAAATGGCTCGCCGCCCAGCCCCGCCAGCCCGCCACCATCACCGAGCTGCAAGCACTGCTCGGCCAGTTCACCACCATCTACAACCACCAGCGGCCGCACCGCTCCCTGCCCCGCCGACAGACCCCCGCGGCCGCCTATGCCACCCGGCCCAAAGCCGCCCCCGGCAACCGCGACGCCGACACCCACGACCGCGTCCGCACCGACAGGATCTGGGCCGTCGGCACCGTCACCCTCCGCCACGCCGGCAAGCTCCACCACATCGGCGTCGGCCGCGCTCACGCCGGAACCGAGGTCCTCATCCTCACCCAGGACCTGCATATCCGGATCATCAGCAAGACAACCGGCGAGCTCCTCCGCGAGCTGACCCTCGACCCAGCCCGCGACTACCAGCCCACCGGACGGCCACCAGGCCCCAGACGACGCACGCCCTAACCCAATGTGGGTTCAGGGCGTCCTCGATGTCTGAGACATCAACTGTGGGCGCAGCTGGGTTCGAACCAGCGACCCCTCGCTTGTAAGGCGAAATCCCCGCGAGTCCGGGACGGTTACCCAGATCCTGTTTCAAGCCATCCCGGCGAGCCCTCACCCATTTGAGGGTGATTCCCATCCATTTCTGGCGGTCACTGCGGCGTTACGTCGGCGCGGCAGCCCTCCTAGCAGAATTGGGCCTCTCAGCAGCACAGTCTCAAAGCAAACGAGCACCGTCCAGGATGCCGCGATCATGGGGTCATCCCGCCCGATCGCGGGGGCGAGCAGCACGGCGGTGACCTGGGCCCCGCCCCGGACCCTGAGGGTTCCAAGGATGCTGGAAACAGGCACGAATCACCCAAGAAGGGTGACGACACCCCGGGAGGATTCGCAAAGGCTGAGCCGAGCAAGGTTTCGCGATTCTGGGACATCTTCGCCGGTCGCCAAGGAGGAGGCAATCATGGCACGGGACACTCCGGGGCCGCCGGCGTCACCCAGTGAGCCTACAGATATGGCGGGCCGGCGTACCGCCGATCCCGTTGAAGCCGATCAGCCGCCGCCAGCCGCTGGAGCCGTCCCGGCCATGATAACGGCGGCCGGCCCTCGGCCAGCGCCGGAGCCCGGTAAACCGCGGAAGCTGCTTTATCTCACCCTTCCAGGCTGCTGGGGCGGGCTCATTTTCGCGTGTCTGTCGTTCACCCCATCGCTGCTTCCCCGCGGCGGTCTGATCCAGGGCATCATCTGTGGCATTACCGCCGCCATCGGTTATGGGCTCGGGGTGCTCGCCGCGTCCATCTGGCGTGCTTTCCCCGATCGGGAACCTCGCCACCCGCGGCGCTGGGCCTGGATCGTCTTCTTCATCGCCGGGGCGGTCCTGTTCGCCGCCTCCTTCGGGCTCGGGCAGTACTGGCAGTACGAGATCCGCAAGCTGATGGGGGTGACGGACTACAGCGTTCCGCTCGTGGTGGCCGAGCCCTTCGTCGCGGCGCTGGTTTTCTGCCTGTTCCTGCTGATCGGGCGCGGCCTGCGCGGCCTGTACCGGTGGCTGGCCAGGCTGCTCACCCGCTGGATCGGGCGGCGCGCGGCGCGCGGCATTGGCTGGGTCCTGGTCGTCGGGCTGACCTATCTGGTGGTCAGCGGCTTGCTGCTGCAGGGCTTCGTCAACCTGATGAACAACGCTTATTCGCTGCGCGACACGAAGACGGCGGAGGGGATCCACCAGCCAACCACCAGCCTGCGTTCCGGCGGGCCAGGATCGTACATACCGTGGGATTCGCTGGGCTGGCAAGGCCGCAACTTCATCGGTAAGGGCCCGGCGGTGAGCGATCTCGCGAAGTTCAGCGGCCATCCGGCCGTGGCGCCGATCCGCATCTACGCCGGGCTGGCCTCAGCTGACGGCCCGGAGGCGCAAGCCGCGCTGGCCGTCCGCGACCTGCAGCGGGCGGGCGGTTTCCAGAGGAAGAACCTGGTGGTGGTCACGACGACCGGCAGTGGCTGGGTCGATCCAGCGCTGGTGGACTCGCTCGAGTACCTGAGCAACGGCGACTGTGCCACCGTGGCCATCCAGTACTCCTACCTGCCGTCCTGGATCTCCTATCTGGTCGACCAGTCGAAGGCGCTGGCCGCCGGCCGGGCGCTGTTCGACGCGGTCTATGGCGCGTGGGTCAAGCTCCCGGCGGGCGACCGCCCGAAGCTGTACGTGGCCGGCGAGAGCCTGGGCTCGTTCGGCGGCGAGGCCGCGTTTACCGGCGAAAACGATCTGGCCAACCGCACCAACGGCGCGCTGTTCGTAGGGCCGCCCAATTTCAATACCTTGTTCCGTGAGTTCAGTGACCACCGTGAGCCGGGCAGTCCGGAGGTCCAGCCCATTTACCAGAACGGCCGGATCGTCCGGTTCACCAACGACCCGGGCCAGGGCATCCCGCCGGCCGGCCAGCCGTGGTCGGGCAGCCGGATCCTGTACCTGATGCACCCGTCCGATCCGATCGTCTGGTGGAGCCCGCACCTGATCTTCAGTGAGCCGACCTGGATCAGCGAGCCGCCCGGCAAGGACGTGCTCAAGACCATGTTCTGGATACCGTTCGTCACATTCTGGGAGGTCACGGCCGACCTTCCGTTCGCCACCGGGGTGCCGGCCGGGCACGGCCATAAGTACACCGCCGGGTATGTCGATGGCTGGAACGCGGTCATGCGGGCCGGCCTGAGCACCCAGGACCTGACCAACCTCAGGAAGGTCATCGCAGCCGGCGGGTAATCGCGAGCCACTGCCCGCGTCAAGCCGTTGCTTCCCCGGTCACCGAGATCCCCACGCCCAGATGGACGCCGCTGCGAGAACACCTAGTCCGTTCGTCGCCCAGTGCAGACCGACCGACGCGAGCAGGCTGCCGCTGCGGCGCCGCAGCTCGCAGAACACTATCCCCGCCAGGCCAGTGAACAGGACCGTTCCCAGCACCGAAATGGCTTGGCCGGATGTTCCCTTTCCGACCGTGCTTCCGATCGCCTGGTTGTTCGCGGCCAGGCTGAGAGACGGAAGCACATGCCACAAACCGAACAGTGCGGACGAGATGACGGTGGCGATCCACGTCCCGTGTCCGCGCCGCAGCAGGCCCCACAACACCCCGCGGAAGGCGACCTCCTCGAACAGCACCGTGCCTAGCGGGATGAGCACGAAGGCAGTCAGCACTGCATGTTCCCAGCCCAGATGGTAACGGGCATCCCGGAAGGCGTCGCGGGTCAGCGGAAGCGCTGCGCCTGCGGCGAACACTACTGCCACGGCGCCGATCGCACCGATGGCCCAGACCAGTCCGCGCCGCCATGTTCCGGCGCCCAAGCCAATCTCCTGCCAGCTGAGCCCCGCCCAGCGGGCCAGCGCCAGGAGCCCCACGGCGCCGGCCGACCCAAGTACCAGCGACGCATGCGCTACGCGAATATCGATCACGTTGACGCACACGAGGACGACGACGACGATCGCAACCGCCCTATGGAGGCGTCCTGGGGGAAGGCAAGACGATCTGTCCCTCATGTCCATCACTTCGAGTCCAACGCCTTGCCGTCAGTGGTTGACGCTACCCAGCATTCCTGGCGGCGGGATTTGCGTCCTCACCCGATGCTAGGTGATCCGGGGTTTGATGAACCTTGCCCCGCCCACCTGGTGGTGAGACTATCTCCACAGCCCAGGAGTGGCTTCCGTGCCCTTTGCTGATGGCCAAGCTGGGCGGGGGCTCACGGGAGGCTGAGCCAAAGCGCCGCAAGCGACAGCGATAGCGGGGCCCGGCCCGCGCAGCCCCCGGTTCCCGTGCTCGAAGTTCTGCGTCCCCAGGCTGGCGCCAGGGCTGCTGCGCCGGTCACGCTTGCTCGGCCAGCTGGACCAGGGAGAACAGGCCCGGCTCACCCTGGTAGTGGGCCCGGCGGGGGCGGGCAAGACCATGGTGAGTGCCGACTGGCTGGCCGCCCACCCGGAGCGGCCATCGGCGTGGCTGAGCTGCGACGCGGCCGACGCCGACCCGGCCCGGTTCGTCGCGGCCATCATCGAGGCTGCTCGATATGGCTTTGGCCAGCCCGGGATCGGTGAGGATCCCCGCCAGCTGATGGGTCTTGATGGCGAGGTGTCGGTCGATGTGGTGGCGGCTCTGGCTGACGACCTTGAGGCGCCGGATGGGCCGCGGGCCCTGGTCATTGATGATTTCCACCTGGCTGGTGCGGCCAGCGCCGACGCGCTGCTGGCTGGTGGAGTATCACCCGCCGTCGCTGCAGCTGGTGGTGGCCAGCCGGGTTGACCCGCCGCTGAGGGTGCATCGCATGCGGGCCCATCAGGACCTGGTCGAGCTCCGGGATGCAGCCCTGTCCTTCTCCGTGGAGGAAACCAGGAGTTTCCTCCACGGGTTCGGCGTGCGGCTGGACGATCCAGAGCTGGTTCTGGTTCATTCGCGCAGCGAGGGATGGGTGGCGGGACTGCAAATGGCTGCGCTATCGATCCAGGGTTCACCCGACCAGGCCACGGCTGCTGGGCGGGTGCAGCTGCACCGCCATACTGTCGCCGATTACTTCCTGGAGGAGGTTCTTTCCCGCCAGCCCCCTGAAGTCGCCGAGTTCATGCTGGCCACCTCGGTTCTCGACGAACTTTCGGTGGACGCCTGTACCGCGGTGTGGGGCCAGGGATCGGCGAAGATACTGGAGTTCCTCTACGGCGCGCACATGTTCGTGGCGATCGTGGATGATCAGGCTCGCAGCTACCGTTATCACCAGTTGATCAGGGAAGTTCTCCAGACTGAGTTGCATGCCCGGGACCAGGCCCGGGAGCGGCGGCTGCATGAGGCCGTCGCCCGGTACCTGATAGAGGCGGGCCAGACCGGCGCAGCCGCGCGGCACTTGCTGGCCGCCGGCCAGCAGGCCGCGGCGTTCAGCCTCCTCAGCGAGGGGGTGGTGCGCGACGTATTGACCAATCCGACCGCCGGCAGCGCGCTCGACATCGACGAGATCCGGCCGGAGCTGTTCGCGGACGCACCCGAGTTCTTGCTGCCGCTGGCGGCGGAGCTGCTCCGGCGAGGGGCATTCGAGCGCGGTTCGCAGGCTGCCGGGCTCGCCCAGCGGGACAGTATCGACCCAGGCAGGCATCCGGAGCTGGCGATCCGGCTGGCGCTGGTGAACATGCTCCACTGTACGTTCATCGGCCAGTTTGACGAGGCGCCGGCGCACCGGGAGTGGGCTCGGCCGTTCGAGGCTAAGGCCGACGGGGTCGGCGACTGGATCGTGACGCTCGACACCCTGGCCATGTACTGCCACACCTACGTCGACCAGTTCAGCGAAGCCCGGCAGCTCGCCGAAACCCTCACCGCGGCTCAGGTGAGCGCTCCGCTGACCGAGGTCTTGTGCGCCGGAGTGATCAGCCAGGCCGCCTTCATCGAGGACCTCCAAGAGGCTGGCACCCTGGTCGAAAGCACCCTGGCCGCTGCCGACCGCCTCCACTTCGACCGCCACTACTTCAACTTCCACGCGATACGGACCACAGCCCTGCTCGCTCTGGAACGGCGCGACCTGGCCGCCGCCGCCGAGCCCGTAGAACGCGCACTGGCGATAGTCGGCGGCGCCGGCCTGCCTTCAATTACCTGGCCCAGCTAGACCGGGCCCGGATCTGGGCCGCCGGCGGCAACCTCAAGCCCTTAGCTCGCTGCCCGCGGCGCGCTCGGCACTCAAAAGCGACCACTCCGTCCTTCTCGCCGGCGCCGACGAGCTCGAAGCCCATATCCGTCTTGGTCTCGGTGGCCAGAAAGGCGCCAGAAGCGTCACCGAACGCCTGCCCGGCGACCGGCGCATCGTCATGTCGGCGATCATCGCTCCCGCCGCGGGGAACCCCGAAGAAGCGGCCCAAGCCCTGAGCAACGCCCCGGCCGGGGGAGCCACGATTCCGTCCGATCTGGAACTGCGGCTGCTGCGCGCGAACCCCGCCATCAGCCAATCCTCACCCCAGGCACCCGCTCTGGTCAGGCAGGCACTAGCCGTGGCCGACCGCCACGGCTACGTCCAGACCGTGCTAGACACGGCACCTCAGCTGGTCGACCACGTGATCTGCGACTCACACCTCTACCCCCGTAGCAAACAGCTGACGGCCCTGATCAACGCCGGCCTCAGATCGCGCAAGCACACCGCACCCGCTGCCCGGCAGAACAAGCTTCTTGACCCGCTCACCGCCGCCGAGATCCGAGTGCTGGAAAAGCTGGCGGAACGGCTCACCTACACCGACATAGCATCCGAGCTGTACCTGTCGCCTAATACGGTGAAAACACACCTGCGCCACACCTACATGAAACTCGGCGCCACCTCCCGTTCTTCCGCCATCAAACGTGCGACCTCCCTGGGCATTCTGTAATCTGGCTGCCCGACCCTCAGCCGGCGAACGACGACGCAGGCATTCCCGCCGCCCCTGGACGGCAGACGAACGTCGCACCTGCATGCGGCTCCTTCGTCAACTGGGCCGCGCTCAACTGGTAGGCGGCAGAGGTCACATACAGGTCCGACAGTTCGGGCCCCCCGAAAGCGCAGCTGGTCACCTGGGCTGCCGGAAAGAGCACCTCTCTTAGCTGCTCACCCTCTGGTGAAAAACAGCGGACCGCTGCGCCACCGAAGCAGGTAACCCAGAGGTTTCCCCTACTGTCGGTGGTCATCCCATCGGGTATCCCGTCCGCCCGCTCGATGGTGACGAGCCGTCTCCTGTTGCCGGCTGAGCCGGTGCCGGCCTCGTAGTCGAAAACGTCGACGCCCTGGGTGGCCGAGTCGATGAAATACATCTTCCTGCCGTCTGGGCTCCACGCAATGCCGTTCGATTGGGTGACGTCGCGGACCATTTGCTCGAATGACCAGTCCGGTTCAACACGGTAGAGCGCCGCAGAATACGGAGCGAAGTCAAACGCCGTCGTCCCGGCGAGGAGCCGGCCAGCAGGGTCGCACTTTGCATCGTTCATCCGATTGCCGGGGGTATCGCGCTCGACCGGCGCGGCAAGCCCGAAGCCATCCCCGGTATCTGAGGCCACGGCGATGCCGTCGCGGACCGCAAGAACGAGCCCGCTATCGCGCCGGGGCACAGCCGCGCCTACCTCTTGGCCGACAGAGAAGGAACTCACCTTCACCCCCAACTCGTCAAACGAAAATACTGCGCCGGCGGTCAAGTCGACGAACAGCAGTGTCTTGGTCCGCTGGTCCCAGTGCGGCGCCTCGCCCACGTCGGCATGGAGGTCGGCAAAACCTCGACGCTCGCACTCGCAGATCGGGCCACGGGCCACCCTCTTCGGAGTTGGATCACCCTGATCAGGATGTTCGTCAAAGCGGGTCAGGCCCAGGAGCCGGGACTAAGGCCCGGGAGTTATCCCCCCGGCATCCGGCCATTGGGCGAGCCACTCTGCATAGGATCTGGAGTCATTCAAGCCAGGTTCTGCCTCACCCGGCAGGGTCTCGGCGAACACGAGCGCGGCGGTGGCCTCGAGTTGGCTGCGGAGCAGGTGAGGAGGGCCGACCGATTCGAAGCCGAGCGTCCACCAGGCCTGGCCACGGGTGAGGACCTCGGTCAGTTCCACCGCGCACCCTGCTTCCTCACCCAGTCCCTGACCGCACACCCGGATTGGGCCGCTGGTCAGCGGGAACCGGCTGATGCGCCGCGTCTTTCTGATCAGCCTCCACCCAGCTGGGTCATGGCCGCCGTGGCTGGGCGAGCCGAAGGGAAAGGACCACTTGCGCCAGGACTCCATGCGACCGCGAGCGCGCCCCGCCATATCGAGGATTCCTGGGCTCCCCTGGTACGCCTTCACCTCAAGTGCCGCGCCTGCGCGGAGCTTCACTGAAAGCCCGCGCAAGCGTGGAGAGAGGAGGTAGGCGTCCTCGCGGGTCTCCAACTCGGCCGGAAAGCGTGCGAACCATCTGGCCACCGCGGTTTCCAGCTGGCCAGGGAAAATCCAGCGCACCTCGAGGCTGCGGATTCCTCCCGTGACCGGGCTATCAGGCTGTGCGCCCGTCATCGTCACCTGAGCCTGCCGGTGCATTATGATGCGTACCCGGCCGATCAGTTTGCTCCGGCGTGCTTGGGCCAGCTTGAGCGAGCCTGAGTAACTGCGCGATCAGTCATTGTGCGCGTGGCGGTCCTGAGATGTGCATATCGATCACTTCAAGCCCGAGGCCGGTGATCCGCTGCAGCCCGGCGAGGGCTTCTTGATCGGGCAGCTTGGCGCGGAGAGTTGCTATACCGCGACCTATGGTGACTTTCACAGTCGTCGAATTCCTTACGCAGCGTGCCGCCCGCCTGCCCCGTGAACGTGATCTCGTAAGTCTGTGATCTCACTGCAATTGTCCCTTAGCCATCTCGTGTTCGCGTACTGTTCACTCCTTAGCCTTCTCCTCTTAGTTATAGGTAAGCGAGCTGACCGGTACGGGTTGAGGTGGCGAAGCAGGTGAAGCGGTGACCGCCGATGTCGGTGAACCGCAGCTGCGCGCCCGGGTGCGGGCGTTCCTTGCGGGCGATGACGCGCATGCCCTTCGGCCAGCCGGAGAGGTACAGCAGGCCGGTGAGCTCGGCGACCTGAGCGACATCGCGGACCTGCGAGTCGCTGTCGTAAGCGGGGGTACACGCGAGGGCGGGGACTTTGCGGATGGCGTCCTGCACGTGGTCGGTCATGGTGAAGCGGACGGAGTAGGCCAGCGGCTGCCCCGGCTGGGAGAGCGAGGCCAGGAAGTCATGGGTGCCGCCGCCGGAGTCAGCGCGGATCAGGACCTGCCGCCGCTGGTGCGCCCGGCAGCTGGGCCAGGGCGAGCCTGGTGGCGGCGATGTGATCGGCGGCTGTGTTGGATCCGGCGTTGCCGGGGCGCAGCATGACGGCCAGCGGCTCCCCGGTCCCGCCTGGCCGTGATCGGCGAACACCGTGAGCGGGTGGAAGCCGTAGGTTTCTCCAGTAGGAGCGGCCTGCTGCTTATCCGAGTGCGAGATCACGATGGTGGCGTCGATGTGCACCGGGATCAGGCAGCCGTCCGCGCCCGGGGAGGCGGTCCCGGCCAGCTGCCAGGCACGCAGGCGCGCAGCGGCGCGCTGCCCGGATCGCCGCCAGCGCCGCGAGGCAGGTGGAGGCCAGCCGGGTGATCAGCGGGGAGATCACCGGGTCGGAGGCCACCGGGCAGAACAGCTCCGGCTCGGCGCGCAGCACGCCGGCATCGGCGAGACAGTCTCCGCCTAACGCGATGGCGACAGCGAGGTGCAGCACGGTCTTGCGGGGGTCATGCAGGGCGCGAGAGGGACGCCAGCGGCGCAGCGCGGCCGACAGGCTGGCCTGCAAACCGGTGATCCGGGCTGTCTCGGTCAGCAGCAACGCGCCCGCATGGGACACGATCCCGCGACCGTCGTCGGACACCGTGATCTTCGGGCGGCGGGCTGTATTCTGCATGTGAAAAGCGCCTTCGGCTGAGTACGGACAGGACCCTAGACAAGCCCTTTAGGCCAGCGTGCCCCGCCGCTGGATCTGCGTCATCACCCTCGCGGGGGTGACCCGGGACTCCTGCCCAAGGTCGGTGCTTCACGGACGTTGGCGGTGGCGACGGCCGGTCGCAGCACCGCCAACGTCAAGTGTCGTCAGGCGAGCGGATTGGCCCACACTGCTCTGAGGAGATGATCAATGGCCGCTAAGAGGCCAGGTTTTCGCGGCTGCCGTAGACGCACAGCCCCCACAGGACGACTACGTCCACGGCGATGATCGTGAGAGACCAGAACGGGTAGGCGGGGATGAAGAACATCTGGCCTATGGCGTTGAGCCCGACCAAGGCCACCGCGAACCAGCGGGCCAGCTGGTTGCCCGCCAGGATTCCGCCGGCCGCGAGGAGCTGCAGCACGCCGAGGATGAGGGTGATCCAGCCCCACGTACGCAGGTCGCCGAACACGTAGTGCGCGTTGGCGATGAACACGTGCGAATTGGCGATCGCGGCGATGCCGTCGATCAGGTTGAAGAAGCTAAGTACCAGCAGCAGGACGGACGCGAAGATAATCAGCCCGTAGCCTTCGCGTGCTGCGTAGCGCCCGTCCTTGCCCGTGGCGGGTGCGGCTGTTGACGACGACATGCTGCCCTCCCAGGTCAGAATCGTCTAGACCGTTGACGGCTTCAGCCTATTCGGGCTGCCTTCGGGCGTCGTCACCCTTTCGTGGGTGATCCCATCGCTGGCAGTGGCTGCGCGGCTGCCATGAGCGTGTTCAGCCCGGAAGGATGCTCGGCCGGCGGCGTGCGCGGGGTGAATCGCCGCTCACCCCCTGAGGGGTGAGGACTTGGTGACGTGCCGGCGGCACGATGAACACTGGGTCCCGCGCACACCAGAGCGCCGGGACGGATCGGGAGAACAGCGACCAGGCATGGAAAGGGGAAGTAATGGCTGATCTAGTCGCCATCGGATACCCAGACGAGACCACCGCGACGGCCGCAGCCGATGAGGCGCACCGGCTGGCCAAGGACCTGATCATCCAGCCTGATGCGATCGCGGTGATCGTCCGGGACAAAGACGGCAGTTACCACGTCCGGACGACCCATCACATGGTCGGCGCAGGAGCAACCTGGGGCATGTTCTGGGGGTTCCTGTTCGGCCTGCTGTTTTTCATCCCGGTGTTCGGTCTGGCCATAGGAGCCGGAATGGGTGCTCTCATGGGCAAGCTGTCCAAGACCAGCATCGACAGGCAGTTCCAGGACCAGGTTCGCGGCATGCTCCAGCCCGGGACCTCGGCACTGTTCCTCATGCTGGAGAAGGTGACTCCTGATAAGGCCGTCGAGGCTATGAGCAGGTACGGGGGCACAGTGCTGAAGACCTCCCTGTCCAAGGAGGATGAGAAGGAGCTCCAGGACGCCTTGCACGGGGGGCAGGCGGCCTCGCAGTAGCAGTACCGGAGATGCGCCGCGTGGTCAGGGCACAGCGCTGCGACCGCGGGGCATGACCTTCCGCGAGGTCTCCCCCCGTTCGTGTGAGTCACGGGAAGGCTTACGCAGATGCAGATGAGAGGCTGCGATGACTGACACGAGTAGGTCCAAGGCTGATGCCGCAGCGCGGGCGATGATCTTGCCGCTGGCGCTGGCACAGTTCATCGCCAGTTATGCGGCGACAAACATGAACGTGGCCATCACCGCCATCGCCCAGGACCTGGATACCACCGTGGCTGGCGTGCAGACGGCGATCACGCTGTTCACCCTCACGATGGCGGCGCTGATGATCTCGGGCAGCAAGCTGACCGACATCTGGGGCCGCAAACGGTGCTTTGTCCTGGGCCTGATCGTCTATGCAGTCGGCGGGCTGCTCGCGGCGGTGTCGCAGGGACTGCCGCTGCTGATCGGGGGGTATTCGCTGCTGGAGGGCGTCGGGTCGGCGCTGATGATCCCGCCTATCTACATCCTGGTCACCGTGACCTTCCCCGACGTCAGGTCGCGGGCTAAGTATTTCGGGGTGGTCAGCGGCGCGGGCGGGCTGGGCGCCGCAGCCGGGCCGCTGATCGGCGGCCTGGTCACCAGCGCCATCAGCTGGCGCGCCTCGTTCGGCCTGCAAGTCCTGGTCGTGGCCTGGATCATCCTGCTCGCCCGCAAGATCACCGACCCGGCCCGGACCGGCCCGGCTCCGCGGTTCGACCTCACCGGGGCCGTCTTGTCCGCGGCCGGGCTGTTTTTCGTGGTGCTCGGGCTGCTGCAGTCCCGCACCTACGGCTTCCTGGTGTCACGGCAGGCGTTCAAGATCGGTAACACCGTCGTCATCCCGAAGGGCTCGATTTCACCGGTCTGGATATTCGTGGCCATCGGTGCGCTGTTCCTGCTGTGGTTCTTTCTGCACACCCGGTCCGCGGAACGCAACGGCCGCGACGTGCTGTTGCCCCTGCGGCTGTTCCGCAACAAGGTCTCCAACCTGGGGCTGGGTACCCAGACCATCCAGTGGCTGATCCTGCAAGGGTCCTTCTTCACCGTCTCGGTCTACCTGCAGGAGGTCAACGGCTACAACGCCATCCAGACCGGCCTGCTGCTCACCCCGGCCACGGTCGGGATCCTGGCCGCCTCCGCGGGTGCGGACCGGTTCGCCCGGCGCCACCCCCAGCGATGGCTGATCATCGCCGGGTTCCTGGCCACCGCCGCCGGCATGATCTTGCTGCTGGCCCTGGTCCGGGCGAACGCGGACATCTGGCGGTGGATACCGGGGCTGCTGTTGTTCGGCGCCGGGGTCGGGGTCATGCTGACCTCGTCGGTCAACGTGGTCCAGTCCAGCTTCCCCGACGACGATCAGGGTGAGATCTCCGGACTGTCTCGAAGTGTCTCCAACCTCGGATCCTCACTGGGCACCGCTCTCGTCGGCTCGGTGCTGGTAGCCGTCACCCTGCCCAAGGGGCAGCCCTTCGCCGTCGTCCTCACCATCATGCTCGTGATCGCCCTCATCGGCCTGGTTCTCGCCGTCCTCATTCCACGCCAGCCAACCCAGCCCGACGAGCCAGCAGATTCCGGCGTTATACCTGAGACACGGCCATCAGCACCCTGATGCACGCCGCAGTGGCGGTGCTTGCGTGAGAAGGGAGGGGCGGCCGTGGTGCTCAAACTTATTCTGATCGGCGCGGCGGTAGCGCTCGACCCGTTGCCGTTGATGGCGTTCCTTGTCGTCCTCCCCTCCAAGCGGGGCGTCAGGAAAGGCGCGGCCTTCGTGTTCGGGTGGCTGGCGTCCCTGGCGATCGTGGTCGCGATCACGGTGCTCGCCACGGGCAACAATCCCCCCAAACCGAACACGGCGCCCTCCTGCTCGGGGGTGATCTACCGCGTCGGCGACACCTCTTCGGGCTGCGCCCGACGGCCGCGGACCGCCTCGATGAGAGAACCCGCGGCGGCCTGGAACAACGAATACGGTCGTCGTCCGCACCAGCCGCGGGGCTCGCGGGCCAGTCGTCGGGTAGCGCCGTCTGCTCATCGTGGCCGGCCATCACCCGGCCCGGCATCGTCTCGGTCCTGCGGCGCCGGGTAGGTCACCCGTCCGTCGGCGTCGACCGACGGCTCGGCCCCCCACCTGCCCAGTTCGTGCACCTGGACTGCGTGCCGGCCGGTAATGTGCCGCACGATCACGCCGCGCGCGGCGAGCGTGTTCGAGATGAGCAGCCGATGGCAGCGCCAGGGCATCGGTTCAGCGCACATGTACGCGACCCGGTGTGCGCTGAGGAGTCCGGCCAGCCGGGCGATGCCATCCGCATAGCTGGCCGACAACGTGTAATCGGCGTAATTCCTGAAGCTCGCCAGCCGCCAGCCGGCGTTAAGGTCCGCGTCCACGTCTTGCTTGGGCCGGCGGCCGCCGAGTTCTGCCAAGTGGACGTAGCCGATGCCGGCACGGTCGAGCCAGGCGCGCAGCGATTCCTGGCCGAACTGCGGGCTCGCGCGCGATCCCGGCTGCGAGCGCACGTCAGCCACCACCTCGATCCGCTGCGCACGCAGCAGCCCGATGAACGTCTCCTCCGGGCACGTCCAGTGCCCGATCGTCCAGGCCTCGCTCATCAGTCCATGCTGCGGGCTTGCCCCCTCGCTACCCAACCCCGCCGGCGCGGCGCGCTCGTTCGCCCTGGGTCAGCCACCGCGGGAGCTCGGGGGTGCAGCGACCCTCAAGGCTAATCAGCACCGAGCCGGCTTCCAGTCCGCTGGCTCGTGCCGCGTCCGACACGGCGATCCGAGGATCCGCTATGGGAACGTGTCTCTTTTCAGAACCGGATGGTCGTACCGGGTATCGGGATGGCGAGCCGACGGCAGTCGGCCGCTAGGGCGGCCAGCTGGGGTAGGAAGCGGTTTGCTGGTTTCTCGCTCAGGTAATCCCTAATCCTGGCGGTCGTAACTGGTCACGAGATCGTCCAGGACCTTGGCGAGCTCATGCAGCCGGTCCAGATGGGCAGGGGTCAGCTGCTGGACGATCCGGTCACCCTGCCGGGTAAGCCGGACCCGAACGATCCGGCCGTCGGCCGGGTCGGTTGCCCGCTCGACGAGCCCGGCCGACTCGGCTCGGTCCACCAGTTCGACGGCGCTGTGCGGCCGCAGCTGCAGGTAGCCGGCGAGGTCGCCGACGGTGGGCGGCTCGGCAGCAGGGTGCCCCTTGATCGCGACCAGCAGCTGATGCTGAACGTGAGTCAGGCCGGCGGCCTGTGCCTGGTCCTCACTCCACCGCTGGAAGCCGCGCAAGCTGACCCGGAATGCCAGTAGCCTCTCAAAGTCCGGGCTGGTCAGCTGGGCCATGTCGTCATTCTCCGGTTCTTCCCTGGCAGCGGCTGCCTGCCGCCTGGCGGGGCTCGGCGTAGCTCTTCGAAGCAACCGCTGCACCGCTCGGTATCGTATCGCGACAGGCATGAACCCTTCTGCGGAAAATGGTCGGCGTCATCCAGCACGAGGCCGGGCGCGTGATCCCAGCCCAGGACCTTCAGCACGGCCTTAAGCTGCGGCGGGGTGTGGTGCAGGACTACGCGACTGGCCCGGTGGGCGGGGCCGACGGCGCGGGCTTGGGCCAGCAGGGCTATGGCTCGCAAGCCGGCCAGATCGCAATAGGCCAGGCCGGCCAGGTCGATATGGAGTACGTCGTAACAGGATCCGAGCTGCTCGAGCACGTCGAGGAGGCCGGGAAGGGTAAGCCTGTCGATCTCACCCGCTATCGTCAGCACCGCCGCGTTCCCCGCCCGGCTCGGCAGGATATCGTGATCGTAATCCACTGGGCTCACTCAGCTAGGTACAGACCCAGGCAGCCAAAGCTGATTCATGTGCTGAACGCCGCGTAGATGATGGCGCTCAGCTGGCCGGCCAGGTCCTCTGCGGGCGGCAGCCCACCGAGGCTCAGCAGGTAGTTGACGCGTTCGAGCATCAGAAGGCACGCCAGCGCGGTGATCTTGCCTGGCCGCGGCGAGCGGGGCGTGGCCGCCGCGTTCCGCGGGGCGGCCACTGCCGTCATGCCCTGGCTGATCATCTCGGCCAGCCGGAACAGCAGCCTGAGCCCGTCCCCCCATGCCTCCGCGGAAACGGCGTCGGCCTGGCTGAGTATCCCGATCACGGTGGAGTGTGCTGCGTAAACCTCGCCGAAGCGCGTCACCCAGCTGCGCAGTGCCGCAGGTCCTGCGTCGTTAGGCGTTACGACCGGGAAGTCGTCGGCGAGCGCTGCCATTTCCTGCAGCGCGTCGTGCAGCAGGGTCGTGAACAGGTCTTCCTTGCTGGCGAAGTACAGGTAGAAGGTTCCGTGCGAGATACTGGCCCGCGCGGCGATATCGTCGACGCTCACGGCCTGGAATCCGCGCTCATCGAATTCCGCCTGGCCGGCCTCCAGCAGCCGGGCGGCGGTCCGCCGTCCATGGGCTCCGAGCCGACGCGCCTGCGCGGGCCTGCCGCCACGAGACGGCCGGCGGCCGCGGTGCCCTGTGTCATGCGCGCGGACCCGCGCAGCGGGGTGCGCGGCGCTGGGCTGGCCGGAGCGTGCCGCATCGCGGGCAGCCGCTTCGGGCGGAATGCCCACTGCCGGGGTCGGCCGGGTTACCGGCGGTTCCTCAATGCGCATTTTCCAGCCGTTCACTTGTGGCAGCTCTCCGAAGCGGATCCCTGAGCACTTCGGCCAGCACAAAAGCTGGGCTGTGCTCCGCATCGCTAGCCGCAGTCACCAGGATGAGCACCCCGGTACCGGCCGTCTTGCGCAGCCGGGCCAGCGTCAGGGCGTGCCGCGGCCGGCGCAGCTTGCGCAGGTAGCACCGACGGAACTCGGCGAAGCTCACTGCGCCGCTGCCGTGAGAGTGCCCCAGGTCAGCAGAAGGCGCCAGCCCGGGCACCCACTCCTCGGCCTCGGCAGCCACCCTGGACATACCTCGCGGCCTCGCCAGATCTGCCAGCACAGGTCGGCCGCCCCCTCCTGGGCTAGCCTGTTCGCTGATGCCTCGGACGCGAACGCGCCGCTGCTCTTCGACGCTCGCCAGAGAGTTCCCGCATCGTCGTGGCCGATGCCGATCAGCTTCGGTAACCCGGTCCGCCCCGGGCTGGTCATGACCCGTCGCAGGCCTGCGGCCGCAGCACCGGCAGATAGCGGGAAGCAACAGTAAAGAATAGCGGCGCTGCGCCGGCCTGTCAGTACGATTTTCCGCGACGCAGCCTGGCCGAGTTCGGCTGTTGGCTGTACCGGCATTATGTCACTCCTCTGATCCAGGACGATGCCCAAAACTATATCGTACCACGATCTTATTTACCTGCCGGCCAGATAACCGCATCGGCCGGTCCAGTGGCGCGTGCGCCGCGGGCGGTCCCGCGCGGCAGCGGGGACCGCCCGCACCCGGTGCCGGCTACCGGGCCGCTGGCGCCCGGGCCGCGGCGAGCAGGCCGAGGCCCGTCACGATGACGACGGCTCCGGCCCAGATGTTGCTCCAGTACATCGACGCGGTGATCGCGTACCTGGCCGCCAGGATGAACGGCGCGATGATCAGCCATGCCCCGGCCGCCGTGCCCGCCGCCGACCACGCCCAGGCGCGCACGTCGAGGCTGACCACCAGGCCGATGACCGCCACGGCCAGCCCGATGACCAGGTTGCTCCCGGCAGCGTTCCTGGACTGCAGTACCTGGAGGGTCAGAAACCACGGCGAGATGGCAACCCACAAGCCGGCCAGCGCCATCAGCGCCCCGGCCAGGCGGCCTGCGAGCGGGGCACCCGGGACCGGCCCGCGGACCGCCAGGCTGGCCATTGCCTGACCGGTCTCCCGGGCAGGGTTCGCCTCGCGGGGATTTCTCGGTCCGGTCACCGCTTCCGCGGTGCCGCCGTTCCGGGCTGCCGTATCTGGTGCGTCCTGCAGACCGCCCGGGCTCATGACGTCAGAACTCGCCGGATTCGGCGGCGCGTCCTGCCCGTGGAGGCCGCCCGGGCTCATGACGTCAGAACTTGCGGTATCTGAGGACAAAGATGAGGCATGTCGATTGGTTCGCATGAGGCCCTCCTTCGGGATTGTGCATTCTTCTGGACTTGGTGAGGTCCGCGACAGCCGGAATAGCTGGCGGTCGACGGGCGGCCCTATCGTGGACGCCCGGGGCCGTTCGCCGCTGCCTGGCCGGCTGCGGCGGCCCGGCGGTGCCGCCACGGGCGGGCATGCCAGGCACTTCTTAGGCCGCGGAGGGCGAGCCCGGCTATCACGGTGAGGGCCAGCAGCAGCGCCAGCCGGGCCCGCCGCGCCGCGTGTGGCAGGCGCTCGCGGGCGGGCATGACCTCACCAGCTGCCAGCCACGCGAAGGTCGCGAGCATGGCCGCCAGCCGCGGATCCGACCGGCACACCGCCTTGTCGATCCTTTTCAGCATCCGTTGCTCACTAAGGGGAATAGACATGGCGCACATCCTCGGGTACGCGAAGCGGCCTTACTGGACCCTGCTTTATCGTGACACGATATAGTTTAAGACCGAGCAAGTGGGGCTGTCAAACTGGGAACGATGCGTGCCTAGGGACCGGCCAGCCGGCAACCGGCAGCGAAAGTCCGCGTAACGTCAGCTGTAGCGTGGTTTATCGCGTTACGATCTGATACCGCTTATCCTTGGTTCCCTGTCCCGGTCACGAAGCCGCTCCGATTGAGTGGCAGCACGCCCGATCGGGCTGGGGACTGCGGGGTGAAGCGGGGATGATGGCGCGCGGCCGGTCAGCCCGGCGGCCCGGCGGCGGTGCGGCGGCGGCTGTCCGCCGCGTTCGTCCTGGCTGGTTTGCCCTGGTGATGGCGACGGGAATCGTCTCATCCGCGCTGCGGCTGGCCGGTTATCCGGATCTGTCCGCCGGCCTGGTGGCCGTCGCGGCCGCGGCCTTCGCGGTCCTGCTGGCCGTATCGGCGTATCGCGCCGCGGCCTTCCCCGGCTGCATGCTGGCCGACCTGGCGTGCCCGCGGCGTGCTTTCACCTGCTTCGCGTTTACTGCCGCCGGTGCCCTGCTGGGCGCCAGAGCGGCCGCGGACGATCAGCGTGTCGCGGCCGCGGTGCTCACCGCCATGGCTCTGGCGATCTGGCTGGCGCTGACCTGGCTGGTCCCGGGCCGCCTGGCCGGGCGGGACAGGGCCGCGATCACCGACGTTAACGGCAGCTGGTACCTATGGGCCGTCGCTACTCAGGCGCTGGCCATCGCCGCCGCCGGTCAGGCCGGGCGGCCGGGCTGGGGATGGCTGGCGGCATCGGCTGCCGTCGCGGGATGGGCGGCCGGGGTGATGCTGTACGGCGCGATCACGGGCCTGGTGACCTGGCGGCTGCGGCGCGCGCCGCTGACTCCGCAGGACCCGACCGCGCCGTACTGGGTAGCGATGGGCGCGGCGTCCATCAGCGTCCTCGCCGCCGCCCAGATCCTGCGTAGCCCCGCCGCGGCTTCGCTCGGTGCCCCCGGCCGGCGGCTGGTCACCGGCCTGGCGGCCGGCCTGTGGGCCCTAGCCACCTGCCTCGTCCCGCCGCTGACGGTCCGCAGCGCCTGGCGGCATCTGCACGCCCGCGTCCCGGTGGCCTACCGGGCGGACCTGTGGATGATCGTCTTCCCGGCCGGGATGTACGCCACGGCGAGCATGCAGCTGGGCACAGCCAGCCGGCTGCCGGTCCTGTACAGCATCGGCGCGGCCGTAACCTGGCCTGCGGCGGCAGCCTGGGCGCTGGTGTTCGCCGCGATGATCGTCTCCGGCACGCGCGCCGCATGGCGGTCCCTGGCAGCTGCCAGGACGCAATAAGCCTGGCCGGTGACCGCGGAGGATGCCAGCGAGAACCTTAATCGTGTTACGATAGAACTAGCGTGCCGCTCTCTGACGAGGGCTTGGGCAGCCGGGCCGCTAGATGCGGTGCTGAATCCCGAGATACGCGGAAGTGCTGACGATGCAGCAGTACAAATTTCAGGCTCTGCTGAAGCTGGCCGGGACAGACGAAGGCGCTCCGGCCGTCGTAGCCGGCCAGACGCAGCGGGCACTGGTCCGGGCCGAGCGCCACCCGAGCCACCCGAGCCACCAGAACGCGTTCTTCAGTGCCCTGGTTACCAGTCACGGTGACGGCTCGGACTGGCTGGCAGCAAGGGAGCTGATGGTGACCGTCGTGGTCCGGGGAGACGACCCCCGCGCCTACCTGGACGTGGGAGATGAGTTCTCGCTGTGGCGCGGCCGCGACATAGCGCGGGGTGTCGTCACCCGTCGCGTGTTCGTCTGAACAGAGGCCAAGAGCCTCAGGGCCGCCGCGATCAGCCTGACCTCCCCGGGAACCGGGGCCCAGATGACTGAGACCCGGCGGGGAAGGCTGCCCAGCCGCCGCGTTCCAGCCGGCTGCGGACAGCACGGACAAGGACAAGATGATCAGCGGGAGTGCGGCCGCTGGCACCCATGCGGCAGCGGCTACGGCAAGCCACGCGAGTGTGATCAGCACCACGGGGGTGAATCGCTGTTCTGGCCCGTAGTAAGCACCCGTCCGATGCCGGATCCCGGCCCTGAGCGCCTCGGGCCTGAGAGCCGTCGGTCCTGCCGGGAGATCAGCAACCAGCCGGCGCAAGTCACTCCATGTCCTCGCCAGATAAGCCGCCTCGGCCCGCTCCCGGACCTCATCGAGCTCCAGGCGCCCGGCCACATAGGCGTCGCGGAGGACCTGCACTGCGACCTCTCGATCCTTATCTGAAGCGCGCATTCCGCAGCCGCCGTCCATGCTCACCCTTTCTGATACCTACCCAGGCTGTCCGCGTCGCCAGGCACGTCACCCAGCGGTGCTGCCGCACACACCAGAGCTGCCCGAGGAGGCGTTATCACGATCGGGTCCGTCGCAGCCGCGCGGTGACCCATGCCACTGCCAGTGACGCCGAGGCGGTCGCGGCAAGAAGCAACGTGCGGCCGCGGCTGTTGCCGGAGTCTTTCCGCGCTGCACGCCAGGCGGCTGGGGGGGCAGGCTCGAAGGCCTCCTGGTTGTGCTCTTCTGGCCGGCCTATGACCGGCTGAGCGGGGGCGCCAGGGAAATAATTTTGCCGTAGCCGTGGAACACGAAGCCCCGATTAAGTTATATCGTGCTACGATAGAGGTCATGCGATGGAGTGCGCGACATGAGTGTCGATTCGACCAACGCGGATCCCCGTCAAGAGAGACGGCACGAGTACAGCAGGAGGCGGCGGCAGGTGGAACCCATCGAGTACATGACCATGGCCTGGGATGACGACGGTGTAGCGCGCATGATCGAGCAACTGAACAAGCTCGGAGCGCAGGGCTGGGAGGCCTGCGCCCAGGTGCACGCGAAGGCGAGCAGCGATGTGATCGGACGCGTGCCTCATGGAGAACACCAGGTCCAGCTACTGCTCCTCAAGCGGCGCAAGGCGGCGTAGGAGCCTGGCGCCCACCCAGGGAAGTACACCGGCCGTGATTAGGCCAGCGCGAGCCCATGGACCTGCGCGACAAACGCTTAATCATGCCCAGTGTGTGCCCAATTTGAGCCAGGAACCTCTGCGTTTTGCCCAGGTTGAAACTCTGTCGCCGTGAGTCTGTAGAGCCGTCGAGACCTCCGAACTTGGCTCCGGGACTAAGAGGCCAGGAGGTCAGCGACCTTCGTGCCGCCGGGTGTCGTCTCAGTGCCTGGCTCTCAAGATCATCGGGCCATTGGCGTGTCATTATCCCCCGTGAAGAGCGGTCAGCGCTGCCCCCAGTCACGACTAATCGGACCCGCAGGTCAGACCCACCACAGGCACAAAATCCCGGCCACACCCTGGTGGTGCGGGCCACCACCAGGGTGTGGTGGTCAAGACTGTGGGCGTGGAGTTCTTCTGCTACCACCGCGACCGGCCCGGCTCTGTGGCGTTGCGCGACGAGTTGCTGGAAGAGCACTGGTCCTACATGGACCGGTACGAGGCCGGAGATGATCGCCCGCGGCCCGACCCTCGCCGGCGACACGCCCACCGGCAGCGTGCACATCGTCGACCTGCCCGATCCCGCTGCCGCCCGCGCGCTCGCCTTCGACGAGCCCAGCTACCAGGCCGGTGTGTACCGGGACGTGCTGCTGCGCCGGTGGCGCAACATACTGGGGCGCACCATGTGGGACTTCCCCGGCGGCCGGACCGGTGGTAATCGGTACCTGGTGTTCGGCCTCGGCACCGGGCAGGCCGCCGACCTTGCTGTGCCGCCGGACCGGGACGAACTGGTCGCGTACGGACCGCTGCTGTCCGGCAACGGCGCCACCTGGGCTGGGTACGGCGGTGCTGGTCTGGGCGCGGGATCCGGACACGGCACGCGCCATTCTGCCCCGGATCGGTACGCCGCCGTCGAGGTGCACAGCTGGCAATTAGCGGGCGGCCGTCATGATCCGTGGACGTCGGCCTTCAGTAACCCCGCCATTAAAGGTAGAGACCGCTGATTGCTGGAGTTGCGAAAGGGTGTGAGGTCGAAGCCTGGGCTGGCGAGGATGCGCTCACCCGGCTGTCGGCGGGCCGTTTCGGCCGCTGTAAGCAATGCTCGGCGGCTATCCCGGCAGCGGAACTGGCAGTCATTCCTGAGGTCCGGTACTGCCCGCTCTGCACCGAGGCGATCGCCCCGAGCCGGGCTCTTATCACCGCGCCCCGCGGGGCAGGGTGAGGGTCATCTGCGTCCCGCGGCCGGGCCTGCTGCTGGCGGTCAGCTGGCCGCCGTGAGCGCGCGCGAGCTCGGCGGCGACGGCCAGGCCGATGCCGCTGCCGGACGTCAGCGCAGCCTGGCGGCCGCGCCAGAACCGGTCGAAGATGCGCGGCAGCTCGTCTGCGGGTATCCCGGTTCCGGTGTCGGTGACGGTCAGCACGGCATCCCCGGCGGCCGGGCCGGCCTTGATAGTGACGTGGCCTCCTGCCGGGGTGAATTTCAATGCGTTGGTGAGCAGGTTGGTGATCAGCTGATGCAGCCAGCGCGGGTCGGCCAGGATGGTGGCCTCGGCTAGCTGCCGGTCCAGGGTGATCCCGGCCGCCTCAAAGCGGCCGGCCAGGCTGTCGGTCGCGGTGGCGGCAATCTCGGCCAGATCGCAGCGGCTCAGCGACAACTGCAGGGCGGCCGCGTCGGCGGCGGCCAGGGTTTGCAGCTCGTTAACCATGCGGGCCAGCCGCAGCACCTCATCATGCAGCGACGAAAGCTGGCCGGCGGTCGGCTCGGCGACGCCGTCGAGGAGGGCCTCGTGGCCGGCCTGCAGGACCGCGATCGGGGTCCGCAGCTCGTGCGCGACATCGGCGACCAGGTCACGGCGCAGCTGCTCCTGCCGGTCGAGCGTGTCAGCCATCTGGTCGAAGGCCGTTGCCAGCTCGCGCAGCTCCCCCGGCGCCGCAACCCGGCCGACCCGGGCCGTACGCTCCCCGCGTCCCATGGCCCGGGTCACGGCGATGATCCGCTCGACCGGCCGGGCAATCCGCCGGGCGACCGCCAGCCCGGTGAGCAGGGCCAGCAGCGCTGCCAGGCCGGCGGTGCCGGCGATGGCCCGCAGTAGCGCTGTCCGCAGCGCCTTGTCCGCAGTGGCGAAACCAGAACTGGTGAAGGAGACCACCGCTGTGCCCACGGACGCGCCTCGTACCACGATCGCGGCGCTGAGCCGGGGAGCGGCTGCGTGCGCGCGGAAGCCGGGCGAGGACGCGACAGGCCGGCCGGACCGGTCGCGGATCTGGGCGTCACCGCCGGTCCGCGCGGCAAGGTCCAGCACCGGCCTCAGTTCGGCCGACCTCCAGCTGTCACTCCGGTCCCAGGCGGCCGCGGCAGCCACCACGATCGCTCTGGTCAGCTCGTCCTGCTGGCGGCGGGTCAGAGCCGAGACGTCCGATGCGGCGAGCGCGGCGGTCAGCCCGGCGAGCACGGCTACCGCGACCAGCGCGACTGCCAGGAACGCCAGCGCCAGCCGCAGGCCCAGCGCGCTGCCGTGCGATGCGGGTTCCAGGCCTGAGGCGCTATCAGTCATCGCGGGCCAGGCCCAGCCGGTACCCACCGCCGAGCACAGTCTCGATAATCCGCGGATGAGCCGGGTCGTCTTCGATCTTACGGCGCAGGTTCTTCACGTGCGAGTCGACGGTGCGCTCGTACCCCTCGAACTCATATCCGCGCACCCGGTTGATCAGCTCGAACCGGGAGTACACCCGGCCTGGCACCGTGGCCAGCGCCACCAGGATTCCCCATTCGGTCGGGGTCAGCCCGACGGCCGCGCCGCGGACCGTGACCAGCCTGCGCGGCTCGTCGATGAGCAGGACCCCGCCGCCGTAACCAGTCACCCCTTGCGCCGCCGCGGCCCCGCCGCGGCGCAGGATTGCCTGCACTCGCAGCACCAGCTCCCGCGGGCTGAACGGCTTGGTTAGGTAATCGTCAGCGCCCAGTTCCAGCCCGCGGATCCGGTCCTCCTCACTGCTGCGGGCCGTCAGCATCAGCACGGGGACGGGCCCGGCGGCGCGCAGCTCGCGCGCGACCGTCTGGCCGGGCACATCAGGCAGCCCGAGGTCCAGGACCACCAGATCCGGGGACGCCGACAGGCCGATCGTGATCGCCTCGGCTCCTGACCCGGTCGACAACACCGTGAAGCCGGCCCGCTCCAGGTAGGAGCGCACCAGATCCCGCAGCTTCTGCTCGTCCTCCACCAGCAGCACCGTCGCTGTCATTCCCGCTGCCTCTCCTCCGGCCATCCGTCCGCGCCGGTCCGCCGGACTGACCCTAATGATCCCCGTGCGGGGAGAGCACCACCAGCCGGGGCGCCGACGGGGCAGCAGCCCTTCAAGGATCCCGGTAGAAGCCCGCATCAGCGCGTGGTCCGCCGCCGTGGTTCGCGGCCGACCACGGCGGCGACGCCCGTCTGGGGACATCAGCCGTCCTGCGGCACCGCGGGCAGCGATGCCGGCCGGGCACCTGCAGATCGGCCCCTGATCCGCTTGAACCGCCGCTGGCTGTCGTACTTGGCCAGCGTGGCGAACACGAGAGCTGGCCGGAGGGTGCGGGTGGCCTGATCAATGGCCGCAATGAGGGTCACGACAAACAGAAACGCCACCATGCAACCAGGTCAGTGTGTGCGATCCGTGCGGGCGCACAGTCCCAGCAGCGTGTGCTGGGCCAGCCAGAACGTTCCCAGCATCGTGAAGCGGCCAGGCCCAGCTCGTTCATCACGGACATAGGTAGCGCCCAGGCCGGCCTCGCGCTGCGGGAAGGTCATGCGCCGCCGGGAAGATCATTCGCCGCCAGGAAGATACTGCCCTGCCGGACGGCGGCCTGGTGTGGCCGATCCAGCGGTCAGGCGTCGCCGGGCAGCTGCAGGTCGCTCTTGGCAAGTTCCTCGACGTTGACGTCCTTGAACGTGACAACCCGGACGTTCTTCACGAAGCGCGCAGGCCGGTAAGGGCCGGGACGCCCAGCGGAGGGCAATCAAGCTGGCCGGCCAGTGTGGTGCGACCGCGCTGGCGCAAAGCGCGATGGCCGAGCTGCACGCCGGGCCCGGGCGCCGCGCGCGGATGGAGCTGACGGGGCCCAGCGCGCTGACCGCGGCGGAGTGGCGGGTGTGCCGTCAGGCGGCCGAGGGCAGACCAACCGTGAGCTCGCGCAGGCGCTGTTCGTGACCGAGAAGACGATCGAGCGGCACCTCAGCAGCGCCTATGCCAAGCTCGGGATCCGCTCGCGCTTCCAGCTGGCGGCGGCCATCGGCGGAGAAGCGGCCGTCGCGACTAGCCGCCGCCAGGCCGCTCGCGGCCGGACCTTGCCGCGTTAAAACCGTAGGGATAACACGGGGGATCCCCCTCTTGTGGCCGGTCGTGGCCGTCCGGCACGTTGGCGTCAGGCCTACGCGCGGTCTCACCGGGGATTACTCAGAAAGGGAATAACAATGAAAAAGCATACTCGCCGTATCGGAATCATGACTTCCTTCTTTCTCGCCACGGCTGCGCTGGTCTCCACCGGCGGTTCAGCCTTCGCGCAGCCCCAGCCCACGTCGTCGGCGAGGCAAGAGCTGCGCAATGCCCGCTATTGCGAGGTCATTCCCTCGGTGCAGAATGGACCAACCGTAACAAGTTACATATACAACACCCTGGGTTTCAATAATTGCCCGCCGGGCAAGTGGAATAAGCTGACCGAAGCCGAGGTAAACCAGGAGTTCGGGTCACAGAAAACCCAGCTGAACGGCCCCAGGCACTGGGTACTCGACCACATCCAGTCGACCGGATCGGCGGGCAGCACCGGTAAGACGTTCACCTTCGGCGGCATCGAGACGGGGCTGGACGGGACGCTGACGACGCCGGCCGGGCAGCCGACGGTCGGAGAGCAGGCCTACGTCGTCAATAAGGTGAAGCGGGACACCATCTGGACGTACGACGCCGGCAAGCTGATCTTCGAGCTGACGGCGCCGGACGGCCACGTCTACGTGATGCAGTCCTACTCGCAGCTCGTGGACAAGAAGCTTCATTACCGGGATCTGCCCCGGCTGGCCTGCCTGCTGAAGCTGCCCCCGGGCTGGTCGTATACGTGGAAGCGGCTCACCCGTACCCTGCACCTGAACAGCAATGGGCTCGCCTATATAGTGAATGACAGCCTGTTCGATACCTATCAGCGGATGTCCTAATACGGCAGCAGCCATTCGCTCGGGGGGGCGCTGCTGCCTGGCTGACCAGGCGGAGTGAAGTCGTAAATCTGGGTGGTTCACCCAGATCAACAGCGCGCAGGATGGCTTCTGGCCAGCCGTGGTAACCAGCGCCATGTGGTCGAGTTGGTGGCGCAGGTTGCGCCGTAAACATTCAGGCCTGCTGGCTGGTTCGGATGCGGGCTGTTACTTGTTGTGAGCGCGTGACCGCATGGTGATTTTCTGCGGACAGGCCCAGCGTGTCGTATTAACTACGGAAGGCCGGCGATGATGGCCGATTGTGGCGCGCACCGCCTCCTCCGCCGCCGAGGGCACCCGGATCGGCGTCAGCTCCCCAGCCCGGTGCAGCCGCGCTAACCGGCTCGCGTCCCGCTTATCGGTCTTCACCCGATCCCCGGCCCGCCGCGGGATCAGCGACGGCGCGACCACATCGCAGGCCACCATCATCGAGGCCAGCAACCGGTGCAGCACAAAACCGCACTGCGCGGCTGGTGCAGAACTGAATCCCACTGGGTTGCTTGGAGGCTCCTGGCCTTGGAAACGAGGATGGAGCCATGGGAAACGAAGGCACTCCGGGCAGGCCGACGACGCGCCGGTATTCGCGGGAGGAGAAGGCCCGGGCGGTGCGGCTGGTTCGGCAGCTGCGTAAGGAGCTCGGCACTGAGCACGGGACGGTGCAGCGGGTCGCGGACCAGGTCGGGTGCGGGGTGGAGTCGCTGCGGACCTGGGTCAGGCAGGCCGAGCCGATGTGCTCGATAGCCCGCGACCCGCGGTGAGACGAATAGACGATCTGCACCGCCATCGCACCCGACGCCGTCTTCACCGTCCGCACATACGGCACCCGGCAACTCTACGACCCCGGATTAGTGCGCAACTTCAGCCTTCACCGACTGCGAACATGCAGGTCAACGCCCCGCCGAAGCACTCAGACCCGAAACGTGGCCCAACTCGGGACACGGAAGAGGTCACTGGTTCAAGTCCGGGACTCCCGTCAGGTCAAGCCCCCGCGTCTGCACTTCCCCGGACAAGAGCCCGCTGACCTGCGCAGCGGTCTGCCGCGCGGACCGGTGGAGTACTCAGTGCATGCCTATCGCGCGTGCTCCGTCGATGAACTCCGGCACATCGTCCACCATGACCGCCTGGCCAGGCGGCACGCCGAGAGCTTGGCAGGCCAGCAGGTAGCAGCGCGGGTCCGGCTTGGCCGTGCCGACCTCGTGTGAGTAGAGAACCGGGTCGTAGCAGTCAGCGAACCGGTACCGGGCATGCTCCTCGCGCCGGGCGCCGTCAGCGGAGTTGATCAAGATGGCCGTCCGGTAACGCGGGTGCAGGCTGGCGGCGAAGTCCGCCAGCTCGGTGTTCAGCCCTCCGCAGTACCAGTCCCACATGTCCGCGAAGAATCTCCAGAAGCGGCGAGAGCCTGCAGGCTGCAAGATCATTTAGGTGGCCTGGGATCGGAGAGGCAGTACCGCTCGGTCAGCGGGCTCCAGCGGGACAAGTTCGCCGTGCTGGCCGCGATCACGCTCGACGACAGCGGATGACACGAGGCCCGGACCGGCTGGACGGACCCGCTCACCCCTGCCGCGGACAGCCAGTGGGACACCTTCCCGGCCCTGTCCGACTTGATGCCCTGGTACTCGCCCGGCGTCTTTCCGGCCCGCACCTGGGCCTACGCGCCCGACCCCGAAACCCTGCGCCGCCGCTGGCAGGCCCTGCTCAGCGAGTCCGACCGCGTAGCCCAGGCCGCGATGTTCAAGGAAGGCAGGGACGCCACCCTCGACAAGGCCAAGAAGCCGCTACTCGGCGCTGACACCCACCGGCCGGCGTCCGGCCTGGTGCGGCACGACACGCTCACCCGGCCGTCCCCGGTGCGGGTTGGATACCGATCGTTCGACCGGCAGTGGGTGTTGCCCGACAGCCGGCTGATGGACATGCCCCGCCCCGACTTGTGGGCCGCGCATCCCTGGCCAGGTGTTCGTCGCAGAACTGCACACCGAGGCCATAGCTGCCGGGCCTGGCGTGGTGTTCACCGCGCTGATTCCCGACTTCCATCGCTTCAAGGGCAGTGGAGGCGAGCCGATCGGGATCGTGGACCGCCCTCGCGGCTACCCTGACCGACCTGGCCCGGCGCCAGCGCGATGACCCGGCGTCTTCCTGGCCCAGCCGCAGCTGTTCGGCGACCTGGGCCAGGACGAGCGGTTCGTCCGCGCCTACTGGTCGGCGCTGGACTCGCTGCACAGCCGCGGCGCGCGGGCGACGCTGGAGTCGCTGCCCTGATCCCGGCGGGCGGCGGCCCGCCTCCTGCGGGCGGCGATCCGGCGGATCGCCTCGATCAGCCCGCTGACGGCCAGCGTGATCGCGAACGCGGCGAGCAGCCCGGCCCAGGGCTTATCCTCGAACGCCTGGCCGCCGAGCCGGCCGAGGAAGAACGAATACACAGCCCAGATCACCGCGGCGGCCGCGGTCGCGGCGACGAACTTGCGCCGCGGGTAGCCGGTGAGACCGCAGCTGAGCGTGACCGCGGTGCGGCCGCCGGGGATGAACCGGCAGACGATGATCAGCGGCATGCCGAACCGGTCGAGCGCGTGCTGCGCCCAGTCCCGCTGCCGGGCGCCGCGGCCGACGGCGAAGAACCGGTGTTGTGCCCACGGGCCGAACCGGCGGCCGAGCAGGTAGCACAGGTTGTCGCCGAGGAACGCGCCCGCCGCGGCGCAGGCTACCAGCAGCGCGATCCGCGGGTCGGTGCTGCCGGCCGTGCTGACCCCGAGGGTGATGATCGCGGTCTCGCTGGGCAGCAGCGGGAAGACCGCGTCCAGCGCCGGGATGACCAGCGCGATGACGTAGGACAGCAGCGAGCCGACCTGCAGGGCGGTGAGCGCGCTCACCGCCGGGCCGCCTGCTGCGGTTCACGCCGCTCCCGCGGCTCGGGCGGCTCTCGCGGTTCGAGCGGGCCGCCGGCCGGGCTGCGACCCGGCTGGCCCGCGGGGCGGCCGCGCCCCAGGCTGGCCGCGACCGCGCCCCCGATGACCGGGCCGATCACCGCGAGGCTGACCCAGACCGGCAGGTGTACCAGCGGGCTGATCAGCATCTTGACCCCGATGAAGCCCAGCAGCACGGCCAGCCCGTGCCGCAGGTAGGTGAACCGGTGCACCGCGCCGGCCAGCAGGAAGTACAGCGCGCGCAGGCCCAGCACCGCGAACGCGTTGGAGGTGAACACGATGAACACGTCGCTGGTGATGCCGAAGACGGCCGGGATCGAGTCCAGCGCGAACACCAGGTCGGTGACCTCGATGGCCAGCAGCGCGACCAGCAGCGGAGTGGCCGTGAGCCGGCCCCCGGAGCGGACTAGGAACGCCTCGCCGTGGTAATCCTCCGTGACCGGCAGCACCCGGCGCAGCCCGCGCACCGCGAGGCTGCGCTGCGGGTCGCCCGGGCCGCCGCGGATCATCCGCACCGCGGCCAGCAGGACCACCGCGCCGAACAGGTAGAAGATCCAGGACAGATTCGCTACCAGCGCGCCGCCGGCCGCGATCAGGCCGGCCCGCAGCACCAGCGCGCCGACCACGCCGAGGTAGAGCACCCGCCGCTGCAGCGCGGCGGGCACCGCCAGCGAGGTGAACAGCAGCACGAACACGAAGATGTTGTCGACGCTGAGGGACTTCTCCAGCAGGTAGCCGGCCAGGTACTGGCCGGCGGTGCCGCCGCCTTGCCACAGCCACAGCACCGCGCCGAAGGCCAGGCCCGCGGCGATCCACATCCCGCTCAGCACCGCCGCGCCCCGCAGGCTGCGCTCCGCGCCCCGGGACAGGCCAAGGTCGGCCGCGATGAGCAGCACGAATACGGCGAGAACCGCGAACCACGCCCACACCGGTACGCTCATCGGGCCGCGCCTTCCACCGGGCTGACCGCCCGGTCCGCCGGCTCGGGCGGACGGTGGCGCAGGTCGGGCTCGCCGACGGCGGGCCCGCGGTGACGCGCGCGGCCGGCGCCGCCGGCCAGCGGGGAGCTGCCGAGCACGACGATGCCCGCGAGCGCCGCCGCAGCCGCGGTGAGCTGCACCGCCAGGCCGGCCGGCGAGGAGGCCAGCGGCTCGCCGAAGACCGCGGTGCCGATGAGCACGGCGCTCACCGGCTCGGCGGTGTCCATGACGGGCAGGCTGGCCGACAGCGGCCCGGCCTGGTACGCGGTCAGCGACAGCAGCAGCCCGGCCGTACCGAGCACGGCGAGAGCCCAGGGCTGCCAGTGCCCGGGCACCGCGGCCAGCGGCTCGCGGCGCAGCAGCCGGGTCAGGCTGAGGGTGACCGCGGCGGTCAGCCCGAAGACCGCGCCAGCCGCGGCCGACAGCAGACCCGCCCGAAGACCGCCCCGGGCCAGCAGGCCCGCCGCGATCGCCGCGACGGCCACCAGGATCACCGCGGCGAAGGCCAGCGCCCACGCCGCGGCCGGAGCCTCGGAGTGACCAGATGCCGGCGACGGCACCGCGGTGAACACCGCGATGCCGCCGCCGGCCAGCGCGCAGCCACCCCAGTCACGGCCGCGCATCGGGCGCCCGGCCAGCCGCGCGGCGACTGGCAGGGCGAAGAGCAGGTCGGCCGCCACCACCGGGGCGACCAGCGTGAGCGGGCCGAAGGCCAGGGCCAGGCCCTGCAGCCCGTAGGCCGCCGCGGCCAGCAGCACGCCGGCCAGCCACAGCCGCCGCCGGGCCAGGTAGGCCAGCACGCCGACGCGCAGGCCACGGCCGGGCGGGGCGAGCTGCGCCTGGCGGTGCTGCAGCGCCGCACCGGTGCCGAAGCAGCACGCCGCGGCCAGCCCGGCCGCCGCGGCCACGGCCGCGCTCGCGGTGCCGCTCATGGCCGCTTGTCCCAGGACCGGGCCTTGCGGGCACGGGCGCGCGGCGCGCGCAGCCGCAGGCACAAGATCGTCACGGCGGCGCCGAAGATCAGCCACGGCGCGATCACCAGCAGGTCACCGCCGTCCATCAGCCGAGCCCGCGCCGCGGGCGGCCGGGCACTCGCCATCGGCCCGGCGCGGGCCGTCAGCCGGGTCCTTGCCGCCGGCCGGCGCGGGCCAGGGACCCGGTGCGAGCGGCCAGCCTGATGCGGGATGGCGGCGCGGACAGCATGCGGGTGGTCCTCGCGCACGTGCAGCTCCAGCATCGGCCTGCTGGAATAGCGCAGGCCGCACAGCGGGCAGGCAGCCGAGCGGGTCGGGATCAGCGTTCCGGGCATGGTGTCCTCCTGTCCTTCGATACAACCAGGCCGTCATGCAGCCCGGGTGCGGTGGATGTGGCGGCCAGATGGAGACGGGCGGTCAGCCGGGCGTCGAGCGCGGCCTGGCGGGCGTCGAGCGCGGCCTGGCGGGCGTCGAGCGCGGCCTGGCGGGCGCTGGTGGCGTGCCCCGTCGTGATCAGCTGGCCCGCGATGTCGCGGGCCTGGCTGGCGGGGATGGCGAAGCCGATGCCCTGGGCTTGCGCGCCAGTGGCCGGGCTGGCCGCAGCCAGGGCCGGGACGCCGATGACCTCGCCGGCGGTGTTGACCAGCGCGCCGCCGCTGTTGCCCGAGTTGATTGGCGCGCTGGTCTGGATGGCGCCGGCCAGCGTCGCGCCGGGCGAGCTGCCGGTGGCGGGCTGGGTTACCGACCGCCCGGTAGCAGAGATGATGCCCTCGGTGACGCTGCCGGACAGGCCGAGCGGGCTGCCGACCGCGAGCACCACGTCGCCCGCCCTGGCCTTCGCCGAGTCACCGAACCGGGCCGGGGTCAGCCCGGAAGCGTCCTCGGCCCTGGTTGCCACCGACGCCGAGGGCATCCTCGGCATCGGCGACCAGGGCGTGGGAGGGTTGGAGATATCGATCGGGAAACTGTCCGTCTACACTGCCGCGGCCGGTATCCATCCGCGCCGGGGCATCTCGGTGATGCTGGACATGGGCACGGACAACCTGGCGCTTCTCAGCGACGACATGTACCTCGGAGAACGGCACGCCAGGATCCAGGATCAGCGGTACGACGACCTGATCGACCCCTACGTCACAGCCGCGACCATGCTGTTCCCCCACGCAATGCTGCACTGGGAGGACTTCGGCGCCGGGAACGCGCGGCGTATCCTGGCCAGGTACGGCAGTGCTGCACCTTCTATGCAAGGCACCGCCGCCGTCGTCCTCGTCGCTGCGCTGTCCGCCGTCCGCGCCGCCGGGACACAGATATCCGACCAGCGCGTGTCATCCACGGCGCCGGCACCGCCGGGCTCAGCCGGTGCGAAGCCGCTGGCGATGCCCGGCGCTACCGCGGCCCGGCAAGGCGCTGACGTGCGGTCCATCAGCGCACCAGGCCACAGGGCCGGTCATCACCGAAGTGCGGCCTGCTCGCGCCGGCGCCGCGCAGGCGGCGGTGACCGTTCCCAGGCGCTCGGCTGGTCGCCGAGTGCACGACCGTGCCGAGCGGCTCCGCCGGGCTGTGCCTGAGGCGGCATGCGGACACGGCCGTGTGCCGGTTCTTCTCAGACCTCGACCAGCCCGCGCGGCCGGGGTGGTCTCCTGGTCGGTCGACACGGCGTAAGCCGGCTGCTTGCTGCCGTTTCGTTCCAGCGGTGTCCGGTCAGCCGGTTGGGGGTGCAGCTGCTGTCGGTTCTTCTGCTTCTGGGGTCCTGGCGTCGGGTGCCGGGGGGATCAGCCAGCGCAGCCGTTCCCGGGTGCCCAGCAGATCAAGGTGGCGGCGCACCTGCGGCCCTGCCGCGGACTGGCTGGCGTGCGCTCCCGCCGCGCAGCGCTGGATGGCGCGGCCGGCCGCAGCGTCGGTGCCCAGCTCGATCACCCAGCCGCCGCGGGCGCCTGGCGCGGTGCGCGCCAGGACCGGCAGCCCGGCCGGCGCCGCGGCCAGGCACGCCGCCTTGGCTGCCCAGGCGTCATCGGGGTCACCGGCTGTGGCCGGGTCGACGACCAGCAGCAGATCCGGTGCATGGCTGCGGATCGCGCGCCGTACTTCTCGGTGAGCGCGGGCACCGGAGCGAGGCGAAGGCCGCCGTCGGGGTAGTCGGCCACCATGACCGACGAGATGCCCAGAAGCCCGGCCGCGACTTGCAGCTCGAAGGGCCGGATGGTCTCCAGCCGCTCGCAGGTCGGAGTTCAGCGGTGATGCCTCGCCCCGGGTCAGGCTCAGCAGCGCCAGGCGGGCTCCGCGGCGGCGGAACGCGTACAGCAGCGCCCCGAGATCAGCCGACTCCCGGCCGGGCCGGGCGATGACGGCCAGGACGTTCCTGGACCAGGGCAGCACCCGGCCCGGCACCTCACCGGATGCCCGGCCGAAGACACCGGTGTCGTCGGCCTCGGCGTCGAGCCTGGTGGCTGTGCCGACCTGAGCCTCGCCCGCGATGCTGCGATCCTCGATGAGCCCGGGGCACGGCGTCCTGGCCTCGGCATCCGCGAGTTCCCGCGCTGAGAGCGCCACGGCAGTTGCGGCTGAGGTTGTGGCCATCGGGATGTTCCTTTCGTTGCGTCGGCGGGCTGAGCGACCCAGTAAGCGCTGTCCGGCCGGCAGCTTTCTGGGACGCGTCAGGCGGCCAGGTCACTGCTGTGCGCACCGACCGGCGGCGCGGGCATGGAGTCCGCTGTGGTGTGGCTGCCGCCGCCGGGGGCGGCAGCACGCGTGCAGGGCTGCGGGGCCCGGCAGGAGCGGACGAAGCACTCCCAGGCGTACACCTGCTCGTCGTGCAGGTTCCGCAGGGCGCGGACCAAGCTGCTCAGGGCCCGCCGCACCGGCGAGCCAGGCCCGGCGGGGCCGCTTGCTAGTTGTCATCACGATCACCTCGATGTGAGCTGGCGGCCTGCGTCTCAGGCCATGCTTCATTGATAGCCGGGCGGGGAGGACCTGCTGTGTGCCGGCGATGAAGGCCAGATGGAGGTCCGCGCGGCTGCCGCCAGGCAGCACGGGGCCGGGACGGCTGCGGGCCCGGCAGGCCGCAGTCCCTGGCGGCGTCGGCCAGCCGCCGGGCGCCGGTCGGGGCTCGCCGGCATCGGCTGGGCGTCGACGCCGTCGGCGCAGCCAGGCGAGCCGACTGGTTATTGCCGCAGGGGCGTTGATGAGCCACTCAGCCGCCACGCCGCTGACCGTGCGCACCGTCACTGACGCCGGGCTGGATTCCCGGCTCGGCCGACTGCCCTATCTGCCGCCTCCCGGACGGCACGGCGCGTAAGTCCGGCGTCTGGCCCTGTTGGTCAGCACCGTCCTGAATGCCGACGGCTCGGGGCCCTTCCCCATCCGCCCGCCATATGCACCGCATCCTGTCTTCACGCGGGCTGGATTTTGTCATCGCTGCAGGCTCCGGAATGAGCCGGAAGCGAAAGCCTCGCTACAAGGAGACCGTCATGTCCGCAGGCACCACCACGCTCGTCACCTCCGATGCCGCCATCTCACCTCGCGAGCGGGCCGGGCGGGCCCTGATGTGGCTCGCAGCCCTGGGCGCGGCGGCATCCGCCGTGACGGCGCTGTTCACAGTCGTGGACGCCGGAGGCGCGACGAAGGTCGTCCAGACCTGGCGCCTGGACGGGCTGGTTGTCTTCGCCGCCCTGTTCGCCCTGCTGGCGCGGCACCCGCACCGCTACGGGGGCGTGTGGGAACTCGCCATCGCCAGCAAGCTGGCCCTGACGGTCACCGCAGCCGGCTACGCAGCACATGGCGGCATCGCTGGCACGGGGGCCATCATCGGCTGGGACGGCGGCCTCACCGCCGTGCTCATCACGGCCTACATCTGCTGCCGCGGCTGGACCGCCGCCCCGCGCCTCCGCGGCGCACCGAGAGCAGGCCAGCACGACGACCACCCCGGTCATCCGATCCCGGCGCCAGCCGAACGGCCGTCGGCATCAGCCGCAACTGCCAGCCGCAACGAGGCGGCTCTCAGCATTGCTGACCGAAACGGCAGGGCACCCTGGCCCGGTCCTACCTGGAGCGGGCCGGGCTCACCGTGCTGTCCACCGAGTCCGGCGCGGAGGCGATCACGCTGGCGGCCGCGGCGTCCCCGGACCTGGTTGTGCTGGATCTCGGGCTGCCCGACGTGCCCGGCGAGACTGTCGCCCGTGAGCTGCGCGCGACGGGATCCGTTCCAATCCTGATGCTGACCGCCCGCAGCGCCGAGGAGGACCGGATCCGCGGGCTGGAACTCGGCGCCGATGACTACGTGACCAAGCTGTTCAGCCCGCGCGAGCTGGTGCTGCGGGTGCAGGCGATCCTGCGGCGCGGGGGCCCGGCCGCGGAGCAGGAGGTCACCGGTTACGGCGGCGGGACGCTGGTCATCGACCAGCCGCGGCGTCAGGTGACGGTCCGCGGCGCGGCGGTCGAGCTCACCCCGACCGAATGGGGGGTCCTGGTGGCGCTGGCCACGGTGCCGGGCCGGGTGTACTCGCGGTTCGAGCTGATCAACCGGGTGCGGGGGTATGAGTTCGAGGGCTATGAGCGCACCGTCGACTCGCATGTGAAGAATCTGCGCCGCAAGATCGAGGAAGACCCGGCCGCCCGCAGATAATCCGGACCGTCCTGGGCGGTGGCTACCGGCTCGGCCTGGGCCGCGATACCTGACGGAGGCGCACTTCCGCGCGGCTGACGGGCTCGGCTGCGCCTGCCCTCAGGCGCCGACCTCGCTCATGTTCTGATGCCTCGTCCTCCATCTGGCCGTGACCTCCGGTGCAGCCTGCCTGGGCGCGAGTTAGGCAGACGCAGCGGAACCGGAGACCGCCTACCGTGTGCCGGGCACCGGCGAGAGGCGCCTTACGCGTTCGCACCGCTGCTGATCCGGGCCGCCGGGACGGGCATCACGCTGAGCCGCACGCGGTGACCGGCCACCTCGGCCGGCCCGGCTTTTCCGCAGGCGCTTCGGCGCAGCGGGTGCAGTACCGGGCCTCGGGAGCCCGTGTGAGCTGGGCAGCGGGGATGGCGGCAGCGCATTGCTCGCAGCTGCCGAAGCGGCCAGCCGACAGCCGTGCCAGTGCCTCCTCGGTGTCGGACAGGGCCCGCCGAGCCGCTACGGCCTCCCGCATCAGCCGGCGGAGCTGCCGCGCGCCGGCCTGGCCGCCCGCGCGGTGCTCGCCCCGCGAGCGGTCCGCCGCATCGTGGTAGGCCAGGGACAGCTCGGTCACCGTGGCGAGCCGCTGCTGCCATCGGGATTCCAGCAGGGCGCGCCATGCCGGCAGGCGAAGGGCCGGCTCCCCGGCAGCCGCGGCGGTAATCCCAGGCTGCTGCCCGGCCGTGGAACCGGTCCCGCGAGTGGCCGGCAACTGGACCTGCCCGCCTGTCGCGTCCGGGTAAAGAGCCCGGTGGCCGTGACGCCGAGCCTGCTCGCCCAGGGCTGCCGCGGCACCGCGCCCGGCGGGCGCGCGCACCGCCACGGCGGAGGGCAGCGCCGGGCGGGAAGAATGCGCCCCGCGCGCCCCGACCGGCATGCCACCGGACAGCCCAGGACCCGGCGCCCAGGACAGGCTGCCGGTGTCCTGGCCGAGGACGAGCACTATCGCGCCAGCCAGCCCGGCGGACATGGCGGCGGCCAGCCGGGGCCGCCAGCCGCGATGTCTTGTGGTCATTGCGATCCTCCAGGTTCTGAGCCGCCCGCGTGCATCGCCCTGATCTAGCAGGCAATGCCGGGCTTATGCAGGCGCTGTGCCGCCGGTGTATCGACCAGATGGAGAACCCAGCCGGTTTGGGCGGCGCCCGGGTTCTGGCGGCCGTGCACTCAGCTGATCAAGGGCTTCCATCCCTATCACGGGTCCGGTAAGCGGGCCGCGAACCACTTCTCGACGACGTAGCAGAACCCGCCACCTCAGCTCCCGGGCGGAGTGCCTGGCGCAAGGCCATCTCCATACGGCCGCCACAGCCAGCGCACCCGGGCTCCAATCCAGCCGGCTTCCATCGGGCTCATTAGGAGGACAACATGCCCAGCACCCGCATCCCGACCCGCTCGCCGACTTGCCCGCTCTGCGGACTCCGCTATGCGAACAGGCCGCTTCTGGAGCTGCACATCCGCGAGGACCACCAGCCACGTCATCGTGCCGAACAAGATCACGCCGATTCGGGTGGCACCCGGGCACCCCAGCCCCGTACCACGGACAAGGAGACCACAATGACCGCCAAGCGATCCTGGCGACTCCATGACGACTCCGGGCTCCGCGCCCTCCGATACATCAGCGAGAAACTGGCACGCACATCGGCAGCCATCTTCCGCTCCGCTCGCGCACCGAACCGGCCGAGCCGCCACTGACAGAGCCCGCTGGTCCTGGCACCACTACGCTGACGGTTATTCACGAACTGGCCGGCGCGCCCAGGACCGCCGCGCTTGCCGGCGGGGCAACTCGGCGGCGGCTGTAGCCGGGCTCCTTACCATCAGCCGAATACCCCGACGCTCACGACGCAGATCACCCCTCGGCGGCCGCTGCTCGCCGACTCCGCGCCGAGCCGGACGCAGCGCCTAGCACAGCCGGGCATTGGCGGGCCAGGGCAACCGGCCAGCAAGGCGGACCGGCATGCTCAGCCGCCGCCCCGGGCTGGTCGGGCCGCTGCGGATCGTTCAGGCCCGGCCACAGCCGTCCATCTGGCCACGGCCCCGGCGGTACCGGGCCCGGCATGAACCCGGGATTGGCTGCTGGAGCAGGGTTGTGCCGCGCGGCCCGTACATGCCCCAGGCCAGGAGGATCACAATGACGGCAAGACATCACGGCTGGCGGCCCCGGCTGGCCGCAGCCGGGACGTGGCGCATGCTGGCGTGGCCCGCCGCGGATGGTGCGCCCGGGCACCGCATGGCCGGCCGCACGGGTGCCCAGCGCGGCAGGGGTGAGGGCATGTCGGCCGGCCAGCCCGGCCACAGCGGGACTAAGGACCCGGCGGTGGCCGACTCAGCCGCAGCCGGCCAGGCCCGCGGACCGCTGGCGGCGCCAGATGTGCAGGTACCGCGGCTGCTGCGGCAGGCGGCCGCCTGGTCGTGGCGGATCCTGCTGGTCGGGCTGGCCATTTACCTGGCGTTCCGCGCCGCCAGCGCGCTCCGCCTGGTGGTCCTGCCGCTGATCGCGGCGCTGCTGCTGACGGCCCTGCTGCAGCCGCTGACCTCCCGGCTGCGCCGCGTCGGCATGCCATCGCTCGCCGCGACTTGGTGCACGGCGCTGATCGCGATCCTCGTCGTGGCTGCCCTCGGCTTCCTGGCCGCCAGCCGGGTCGGCGCGGACTATCCGATCCTGGCCGCCGAGGCAAAGCGGACCACCACCGACGTCCAGCATTACCTGGCCGGCCCGCCGTTCCACCTCAACGGCAGCCGGCTGCAGCAGCTGGCCAGCAAGATCGGCCAGTATCTGGCTGCCCATAAGTCGGCCATCGCCGGCACCGTGCTCACCGGGGGGAAGATCTTCCTCGAGTTCGCCACCGGCCTTATCCTCATGCTGTTCATCACTTTTTTCCTGCTCAAGGACGGCGACCGGATCTTCGGCTGGCTGATCAGCGGCCTGCCGCCCGACGCCAGGGGCCGGGCCGGGCGGGCGGGCGCGGCGGCCTGGCAGGCGCTGGTGAACTACGTGCGCGGCACCACAGCTGTGGCGGCGATCCACGCCATCTTCATCGGCCTTGCGCTCTGGCTGCTCGGCGTCCCGCTGCTGGCGCCGCTGATCATCGCGGTCTTCCTGGCCGCATTCGTGCCGCTGATCGGCATCCTGATGGTCGGGGCGGTCGCCATCCTGGTGACACTCGCAACCCAGGGCTGGCTAGCCGCGGTGATCCTCCTGGCCGTCTTCCTCGCCGAGAACCAGATCGAGAGTCACCTGCTGCAGCCGCTGGTGGTGGGCCGGCTGGTCCGGCTGCACCCGCTCGGGATCATCCTGGTGCTCACCGCCGGCGGGATCATCGCCGGGATCCCCGGTGCGATCGTGGCCGTGCCAGCCGCCGCCGTAGTCTTCTACGCCTGGCCTCAGCTGCGCGGATCCCATGATCCGGCGCCAGCGGGGAGCCTCCCGTCAAGCAGCAGCGCGGCTGAAGCTGGTGTCGTAGGGAGGCACGCCCCTCGCAGCCCACGGCGGTGAACGCGGCCTGACCGGGCACGTCATGCGAGCGTGATAGGACAGCGGCGATGTCTGCGACGCTCTCTTCGCTGTGGACGTTGCGGTAGGACCAGCCGAGGTCTCCGGAGGTGAGAGTCGTCCCCGATGGCCTGCAGGTCCGTGTCCGACACGGCTCCGGAACCTGGCGGGAAGCAGCCAGCCTTTCTCACGGCACCGAGACGAGGACGGTCGCCGTTGACACTAGGGCAGAGTGTGCCCGCCGCCGGGCCAGGGCACGCTCCCAGCCCAGCCGTTCACGGCTGCCCAGCAGATCAAGGTGGCGGCGCACCTGCGGCCTGCCGCGGACTGGCTGGCGTGCGCTCCCGCTGCGCAGCGCTGGATGGCGCGGCCGGCCGCAGCGTCGGTGCCCAGCTCGATCACCCAGCCGCCGCGGGCGCCTGGCGCGGTGCGCGCCAGGACCGGCAGCCCGGCCGGCGCCGCGGCCAGGCACGCCGCCTGGCGACCCGGGCGTCATCGGGGTCACCGGCTGTGGCCGGGTCGACGACCAGCTCAAAATCTTCGTGACCGGTCACCCAGCCAAGTATCCCCGGCCGTCAGGCTCGATGACTCCAACGCTTGTCGATGACCAGCGCCCCGCCGTAGTCGCGGACCCGTTCGCCGTGACCGCCGCAGACAAGGCCCCTGCACCCGCAAGGTCAACTCCCGCGGGCTGAGCGGCATGATGGCTGGTACCTGGTCAGTCTCGGAGCAGCGTGGCGATAATGGCCGCTTCGCTGATCTCGGGCTGCTTGGCCGCGGTCAGCAGCGTCAGTCCCCGGCCCGATGCAAGGCCGCGCAAGTGCGCCAGTGCGTGAGCACGTTCAGGGTCTTTCAGTTCCGTCTGGTAGCGGCGGCCGAATTCCTCGAAGCGCTCCGGATCGTGGCCGTACCACTTGCGCAGTTCCGTTGACGGAGCGATCTCCTTGCACCACTCGTCGAGGGCCGCCCTTGCCTTGGTCAGCCCGCGCGGCCAGAGCCGGTCGACCAGCACCCGAGTGCCGTCACCCGGCGCCGGGTCCTCGTAAGCGCGGCGCACCTGTACCTTCACGCCCGACATCAGCTGTCTCCTTCCGCTGAAGCTCCGCCCTGTCTGAGGGCGGCATGCCGGCGCGGACCGTGCCCGGGAACGCGGCAGCGATACGGCCTGCCGGACCGGTGACGCGGGTCACGGCAGCTTGGCGACCGTCAGCAGCACAGCCGAGCCCTCCAGCGCCTCCAGGCTGTGGCGCGCGTCCGGCACGACAAGCAGGTCTCCAGGCCGCCCCTCCCAGGACTGCTCCCCGGCCGACAACCGGACACGCCCGCGCAACACGTGCACGGTCGCCTCGCCCGGGTTCTCGTGCTCGGCAAGGACGGCGCCCTTGAGCATGGCAATGACCGTCTGGCGCAGAATCCGCTCGTGGCCGCCGACGACCGTCTCCGCGGTGTGCCCCCCGCCCGCGGTGCCGACCCGTTCCAGCAGCTGGTGACCAAGGGCTTCCAGCGAGAATTTCTGCATGGGCGCGATGCATCCAATCTGCCCGAAGGCCGTCACCGCGAAGAGCAGGCGCCCGCGCCACGCGGCGCATACCACCATCGGGCTGCGCTGGCCCCCCGCACGGAGGTCAGCGCTTTCAGCGTCCTCCCTGACTATCCTTGCCGGGTGGGTGAAATCCGGTGCTTCGGCTGCGGCGCCCAGGTACCCGATCAGGGGGGGCCAACCCACCGATACATCCTCTCCGCCCCGGGCTGCTGGGCACTTTACGGCTCGGTTCTGGCATGGAGGAACGCGCTGGTCGCGCACGGCGAGCTTACCGCCGCGCAGCGAATCGTCGACGTCTATGCTGTGCAGCACGCCACTAACCCGGACCGGAGCAACCGCCAATCGGTCGCCGGTCACCTGATGAGCTTGTGCGCGTCCATCGAACACGGCATCGACGGCGCTCGGCTGCAAACCATGATTGGCGCCTGGACCCACCGCGACTACCCCCAGCTGGCGCCACGGCCTGCCGGATATTCGATGACCATCCGCGATGTCATCGATACTGGCCAGGACTTCAGGATGGCCATCGTGGACAAGTGGGCAGTCTCGGCCTGGGCAGCCTGGTCCGCGCACCATGACACTGTGCGCGGCTGGCTAGCCATGGCCATGAAATCCGGTGAACATATCTGTACACCGCACTAGGGCGTGTCGCATAGATCTTGGGGTCGGGCTGGTGTAGATCGTTTCGGGTGGATGGTCTGCTGAATCGTCATGCCCTGTCGAGATGCGGAGTGGGAGCGGGTGGCGCCGCTGCTGCCTGGCGCATCCGCGTCAGGGTCACCGGTGGAACGACCATCGGGCCGTGATTGAGGGAATCTTGTTCCGGACTCGGACCGGCTGCCCATGGTGACCTGCCAGACCGGAGTACGGGAACTGGAAGACCGTTTACGGGCGGCATCGCCGCTGGTCGCTTGATGGCACCTGGGAGCAGGTGCTGGATGTGCTGCGGGCCGGATGCGACGAGGCCGAGGGCGCCGGCCTGGACGGTCAGCGCGGACGCCACCGTAGTCCGCGCGCATCAGCACGCGGCCGGCGCCGCCCGCGGCCTGCCCGCGGACAAACTGGTCAGGGGCAGCGCCGAATGACAAGAATCTGCTGGCCGGCGGCCCGGCCCGGGAGGCGCTGGGCCGCTCCCGCGGCGGGCTGAGCAAAGATTCACCTGGTCGCCGACCGGCGGTGCCGCCCGGTCACATCGATCCTGAGCCCGGGCCAGCACCACGACAAGCCCGCGGTTCATCCCGCTGATCGATCAGATCCGCATCCGCCGCCGAGGCCGCGGCCGGCCACGGACCCGGCCGGGCCGGGCGATGGGCGACAAGGCCTACCCCCGCGGCCCAACCGCGCCTACCTGCGCCGCCGCAGCATCAAGGCCGTCATCCCGGTCAAGGACGACCAAAAAGACCACCGGCGCGCCCGGGGAAGCCGGGGGCGGCCTGCCGCCTGCCTTCGACCCTGAGTACTACAAGCAGCGCAACACCGTCGAGCGGTGCTTCAGCAAGCTCAGGCAGTTCCGAGCCGTCGCCACCCGCTACGACAAGCGCGAGCTCATCTACCAGGGCAGCATTGATTTCGCATCGATCAGGCTCTGGCTACGTGACCCGCCACATGATCTACAAGACACGCCCTAGACGCCTTGATACATCACGGCCGACCGCCAAACTCCCAGTTGTGGACCTCGATGTCGGCGTACCACTTCGAGGTCAGGACGGCGCGCGCCGTATCCGGGTCTGGCGCCCGGACCAGCACAGCCGTACCTAGCCAAGTGGTGCCGTCGTCGGACAGAAGCGGGCCGTACGCGATCAACTTGTCCCGGTCGGGTGGCACGGCAAGGTCGGCGGCCTGTCCCGAGCCGAGGCCGAGCACCAGGTACCGGGCGCCCCCAGTTGGCCCACCCGGAAAGTCCCACATGGTACGCCCCAGCGTGTTACGCCACCGGCGTATTAACACGTCTCTGTACACGCCGGCCTGGTAGTTGGGTTCGTCGAAGGCGAACATGCGGACAGCGGCAGGATCTTGCAGGTCGACGATGTGCACGCTACCGGTGGGCGTGTCGCCGTCGCTGGCGAGCGTCGGTCCGCGGGCGACCATCTCCGTCGCGTACCGGTCCATGTAGGACCAGTGCTCTTCCAGTAGGTCGTCCCGGAGCGCCCCGGAGCCGGGCCGATCACGGTGATAGCAAAAGAACTTCACGTCACGGTCCTACCACCACCCCCCGACTGGGGCTGCCGTGCAGGGATCCTCAGGTGACGCTCTCTGCCCGAACGTTACCTTTCAGGCGCTATCAGGGCCGGTGGGACTGACGAGCCCGTCCACGACCAATGCGGGATAGCCAGACCTTCTGGCACATCGTCGGCGGACCGGTGGTAGCGCGACATCGTGGTCGTGGTCGCCCACTCGAAGTAGTCGTGTAGCACCTGTCGGAGCTGGCTGTCGTCGGCGAGGCCGACATCGCTCAAGGCTTGGTCGAAGCAGTCGACGGCTCGGCGGTCCATCTCCTCGTGAGGCCCGTTACCGCTGTGCAGTCGCACTACCGATGTTTCGTCGCCGGAGCCGGCCGAATAGGTCGGCGGCCCTCCCAGGGCCTCGGCCCAGTACGCAGCGAGCCGCTCGGTGTGCTCGGGATGGTAACCGTGGCTGAAGGCATGGCTCACTACCTCGTCCGCCATGACCCTGGCGTGCCATGCGCCGGCCAGGCGCTCCAGGCCGTTGGCGCCCCCGGCGGCCTCGTACACGGTCTGCATAGTCCAAGGATCGCGCTTCGCCGACAGCTTGGCGATGCCTCGTGGCAAGCACTCCCCTCGGACGTCTTCGGCCGGACCCGGGGTTAGTGTGTCTTGCTCAGCGATCCCGAATCGGGACACCGGCGCCTGTCCGGCAGGCGCGAAGATTGTGGGCAGCCTCGACAGACCAGGAGCAGCGCCATGCGCGTCACTGAGATCATCGCCGACCTGCAAGTGACCGACCTGGAAGCAGCCAAAGACTTCTACACCGGTTACCTCGGTCTCAGCACTGAGGAGTTCAACTTGGGATGGGTGGCGCGCTACACGTCCCCGCAGAGCGGTATCAACCTTCAGTTGGTGACTCGGGACGCGACTGCCCCTGAGAACCCGGTGATCTCGGTCAGGGTCGACGACATCGACGCCGCCTACGCCGAGGCGCGGGAGCGTGGCTACGAGATCGTCCATCCCTTGGCCACCGAGGAGTGGGGCGTCACCCGTTTCTTCCTCCGAGCCCCCGACGGCAACGTCCTCAACGTCGTCCAGCACCGCGACTGACCCGGGCTGCGCACTTCGAAAGCCGGTCCGCTTGCGTGCCCCCTCGCTCGGGCTGCTTTCGGCGTGCTCATATCGCCGCCGTAGCACGTGCTGGTCGCGGAGGTTGCGGGGCTGCTTCGCAGCACCTCGGCGAACCGCCAAGGTACGGTTCGTCGGCGTGGGCCATGTTCGCTGCTTCGGTTGTGGTGCCGTCGTGGCCGACTGTCCTGGCCCAGTTCACGGCTACATGCTCTCGGCGCCAGAGTGCTGGGCGCTCTATCGAGATTGTGCACGATTAAGGTCGGGGCCTGCTGGCCTGGCGGGCCGACCATTGGAGATCATCGTCTGGCGGCCCGGTCAGAGACGAGTCCGGCGATGGCCAGGTGGGTCTGGTCGTAGTAGTCGCGGCGCCCGGTGTAGCGCTGCAGGGACCTCCATTGCTTGTGCTCGGCGTTGGCGTGCTCCACGCAGATCCGCTGGGAAGACTGGGATTTGCGCGATTGCTCCCAGCGGGCCGCCTCATCTGGCGGTGCTCCGGCCTTCGGTTTCAGCGGCGGGGCGTGGACCTGGTCGGGGAACTGGCGAGCCAGCCCCCGGGTAGCCGGCATCGACCTTGGCCGTCACCTGCGGGAACCGCTCCAGCAGGTCACCGATGCCCGCGGTCTTAAGCGCGGTCTGGTCGTGCATGCGGCCCGGGCGGATGGCACCGGTCCACAAGGTGGCACCGGCCTGGTCGGTGATGACGGTGGCCTTCTTGGTGTTCTGCCTGCGCTTGCCGGAGACGAATGCCCGCCGCCGGGCCGGCCCGCCGCTGGGCGCCTGACCTGCACTTCGGTGCCGTCAACACGCAGTCCTATGCCCTCGGATGCGGCATAGGCGAACACGTCCGCCAGGGTCCGCAGCCGCAGCCCGGGCTCGCCGGGAACGGCGAAGCCACGCGCAGCGTCTGACTTCGCGATAGAGATCGGCGTGTCTATCAGACAACATCCGGCGGGTTCTCCGAGCTTGCTTGGAGGATCTGATCATGACCGGGACAGAGCGTGGAACCGACCGTGCTGGGCGCCGTTCGAAGCGGTTCCTGTCGCCGTCGCAGAAGTACGAGATCTGGTTGCAGCTGGTGCGCCAGGAGGTGACGATCGCCGAGGCGGCCGCCGCCGGGCATGTGGACCGTTCGACGATCATGCGGATCCGGGCGGTGGCGAAGGAAGGGGCGCTCGCGGCGCTGGCCGCATCCAGGCCGGGTGTGGCAGCCCGCGAGCGCGACTGGGAGCTGGAGCTGGCCAGAGCCGAGGTCGCCCGGCTCTCGGAGACGGTCAAGGAGATGGCCGTGAAGCTGATGCTCGTGGAGGGAAAAGGCGCCTGGGCTGAGTGGCCGGGCCCCGCGCCGGGTCGATGCGGCCACCAGGGCCGGGCTGCCCGGCCTGCTCGATGAGGCCCTCGATTCTGGCTGGACGGTTCGGCGGGTCTGTCACGAGCTCGAGCTTGGCGAGGTCCGGGCGCACCGCTGGATCGGGCGCCGTTCACGCGGGCAGCTGGCCGACCGGGCACCGGGCGGGTCGCCGATGCACGGGCTGCTGCCCGCCGAGGAAGCCGGGATCCTGGCACTGTCCGGCGAGTGGGGCGAGACCGACCGCTCCCACCGCAAGCTGGCTCACCGCGGCTCCTACCTGGGCCGGGTCTGGGTGTCGCCATCCTCGGTGCGGCGGGTGCTTTCCTTGCAGACAAGCACTTCCGGCCGCTGCCCAAGCCGGGCCGATCACAGCGGCGGCCGTTCCCGGACTGGGTCGAGTACAAGCCCAACTGCATCTGGATCTTCGATACGACGCACTTCCCGGCGGCCGGGATGGCGGTGCTCATCATCGCCGAGCTGGTCTCCCGCAAGTGGCTCACCCACATCGTCTCGAGCGAGGAGACCTCCACCCAGGTCGAGCTCGCTTTCACCGCTGCTCTCGACGCCGAGGGACTGCTCGAGCCGCCGGCGCGCGACACGACGACGGCCGCGTAGACATCGGCGTCGACGACGAGTTCCGGCCGGTCCTGCTCGCCGTCTCGGACAACGGCCCGCAGATGACCTCCGGCTCGACACGTGAGTTCATGGCGCTGTGCTCGATCGCCCAGCACTTCGGCCGGCCCGGCACTCCCACCGATCAGGCGTGGATCGAGACACTCAACGGGCACCTCAAGGCCGAGTACCCGCACCTGCTCGCGATCCGCGATCCGGCCACGCTACGCGCCGAACTCATGCTTCGGTACGCCAGCACTACAACAGCATCCGGCTGCACCAGGGCATCGGCTACGTGACCCCGAACGACGAACACGAAGGACGAGGTGAGGCCATCCACAAACAGCGCCAAGCCGGACTCGAACGAGCCCGCACGACCGGCTTGCCTGGCACCGCCAGCACCGGCATACTTCACTCAGCGAGGACCCCGACGATGTTGGCTAATTCAACGCAATCTTGTATCGCAAAGTCAGAAACACGTCAGCTTCCCGCTGCGTCTGGGCCCTCTCGCGGTGTCTCGTTAGCTGATCCGTTAGCAGCACGGCGTCCTGAACTGCGGTCTCCTCGCCCTTCCCGGCTATCGGCAATCCATATCTGTAAACGGGCGGCGGGCCAATCTCGAGGGCTGCGGCGCCGGTGCGCGCTGGGTTATTCGGTGAGCAGGTGGCGGAAGTAGGAGGCGGGCTCGGTCAGGAACCGGCGCCAGGCGCTGACCAGGTCGAGGTTCTCCCACTGGGCGGTACGGATGCCCCAGTCTCCCAGTTCCAGGATGCTCGCGCCGGGACGGCGGCGACGATGGGCGAATGGGTGGCGATGACGGCCTGGGACCCGGCCCGCGCGAGGCGTGCAGCAGCGCGACCAGGCCGAGGCAGGCGGTGAACGACAGCGGCGCGTCGGGCTCGTCCATCAGGTAGAAGCCCGGCTGGTTCACCCGGGTGCGCAGGATCTCCAGGAAGCCCTCCCCGTGGCTCAGCTCATGGAACCCCGCCAGGCCGGTGTCCTCCAGGTAGCTGTAGAGGCTGTGCATGGTGTCCGTGCGCAGGAAGTAGGACCAGCGGGGCCGGGCAGCCCCGCGCTCGATGATCAGCCGCGTGCCCAGCAGGTCCGGTTCGCTGGGCCGGGTCCGGAACAGCCTCGCCTGGGCTGACCCGCCCTGCGGGTTGAGCTCGGAGGCCTCGGCCAGCAGCTCGACCAGGGTCGATTTCCCCGAGCCGTTCTCCCCGACCAGCACGGTCAGCCCCGGGGCCAGCTCCAGGCCCTCGCACAGCATCTGCCCGACGGCCGGGACCGTCGCGGGCCAGCGGGATACATCGACCGGGCTGGCCGGATCGTGGCGGATCAGGCGGACCGCCCGGCCGTCCGCCTGCCAGCCGGGACTGCTATCGCTGGCCACCTGCCCATCATGCCGCCCGCACGGAGCTGGCCAGAAGGTCAGCTTGCCGCTGAGAGGCGCGGCCAGAGCGGACTCACCCTGGTACGCGCGAGCCGTGGATGTGCCAAGCGGCCGTCTCGACCAACCCGAGGCGGCCCCACCAGCGGTTTTCAAGGCTGCTAGCGGATCGGGGGCCGCTGTCGCCCTGACCTGCCGTGATAGCTGTCTGCTGGTCGGAGAATCGCCAGATCATCCCGCGCATATCCCGCGCTCCCCCGCATCCTTCGTCCCGGGGCGGCGAGTGTGGGGCTGCCGCTTTGACGCGGCGGCGTAGCCGGTCTCTAATTGCCGTGTGCGGCCCACCCAGTCAGCCGACATGATCTCCGCTGGCCCGCGTACAGTCTCCTCCCGGGCGGCCTGGCTGACGGCGGTTGTGCTGCTCGCGGCGGCATTGACCGGGGCGATCATCGTCGCCGTGCACTACCGCAGCGAGGCGGCAGCGGCGCACCGGCAGCTGCGCCCGGCCCGCACGCCTGCACCGCCCCGGCCCGCCGCGCCGACCCTATCCAGCGACACTACGGCGCTGCCGTCGTCCGGGACGCTGACCGGCGAGGTGACCGTCTTCGCGGCCCGCTCTTCCGACCGGCTGGCGCAGGTCCTCGTGACCGGGCGGATCAGCGGCGGACGGCCGGACTCCCAGTACGAGCTATTCGGAGGCGACTGCGCAGGCAATGCCGCCGACCATGCCTGGGCGATCGCTGTCACCAATGCGCGCGGATCCGCGGACCTGAACGGTCACGCCTGGACGGTCTCGGTGAGCCACGAGTACTACCTCGTGGTCGGCACTCCGGGCCTGTACCGCGAACACCCCGGCCCCGCTGTGCGCGGCCATTTCGGAATAGCTCGTGGTCTGTCTGCCGTGCGGGCCGGGATTGCGCCCTGCGCCCCATAACAACGGCGCAGGCGAGCTGTTCGCCAGCTTCGACCGTGAGCCGATCGCCGCGGCGCCCATCGCCCAGGTCCACGCGGCGACTCTTACCTCCGGGGCCCGCGTGGTGGTCAAGGTGCGCCTGCCCGATGTCAGCCAGATCGTGGACAGGGACCTGGACATCGCCGGGCGGCTGGCGGCCCGGCTGGAGCGCAGCACAAACTGGGGCCGGGCTGTCGGCGCTGCCGGGCTTGCCGCCGACCCGGCCGGGCTGGCCGACGCGCTCCTGGAGGTGGCCGAGCGACCCGAGGAGCTGGACGAGCTACGCCTGGAACGGATGCTGGGCCGGTTCCTGGCCCGGCACGTCGCCGCCGGGATCACCCCCGACGTGACGATGTTCACCGACTTGTTCCGCATCGTCTCCGGCCACGGGCTGGCGGTACCACCGGAGATAGCCGCGGTATTCCGCGCGCTGGCCACGATGGAGGGCACGCTTACCCAGCTCGCCCCGGGCACTTTGGGACCCACTTAGGGACCCACTTAGGTCTTGACCAGCGCGTTGTGCCTGGTGGGCGCAGCTGGGTTCGAACCAGCGACCCCTCGCTTGTAAGGCGAGTGCTCTACCGCTGAGCTATGCACCCCGAGCCGTCCCCGTTGCTGCGACTTCGGCCGGGGCGGCGAACGGCCCCTAGCGTACCGCCCGGGCGCTGCGCAGGATGATGTCCGCTCCTGACGCGGCCAGGCAGGCGGCCCGGTTCACTCCGTCCGCAGGATCTGGCTACGCGCAGGCGCGCCGCCGATCTGGCCGGCCACGCGGCAAGCAGGTTGGCCAGCAGCAGGGTCACCGGGCCTATCGCCAGCATTACCCACACGGCGCTGCCCGAGCAGAAACAGCGTCGCCGCGAACGCCGCCCCCGCCAGGGCCAGCAGGCAGCGGCTCTCGAAGCTGATCTGCCGCTGCGTCTCGCTGAACTGGCTGGGCAGGTCCCAGATGTCGATATCTGACCGCCCGGTCAACCGCGCGATATCCCGGCGCAACGGCGGGATCGCGGCCTCGCCACCATGCAGCCGTACGAACACGTTGACGAAATTAGGGTCGCGCGGGTTGCTCTGATCACCGGCAACGCTGGCCGGGTAGCGGGCCGCCACAAAGGACGCCATGAGGACCCCGCCGGCGGAGTCCAGCGCGTCCGAGAACCACGGCGACCGGATGACCCTGACGACGGTCAGCCGTACCCGCGGCCCGGACAGCGACCGGCCAGGGCCCTAGTCCCTGCATGCTGGCCGCCTGCTCATTCCCGTCGTAGCTCCCCCAGGGCGGCCGCTTTCTCCCGCAGGCCGCTTCCGCCATTCACCCGCGGAAACCAGCCCGGCGGGAGCAGGCCAGTACCACAACTGGCCAAGTGCTGGCCTGCCCGTCCGTGATCGCGGAAGTTTACGGCCGAGTCCCGCAGTCAGCTCCCCGGAATCATGACATCGCGCTGATCGCGCCGATCTGACAGCCGGGGAAGCCGGACAGGCACCCCACTAGCAGCCGGGCTGACATCGCACTAGCTGATCGTTGCGTGGCGGCCCGCCCGGCCGAGCACCCGGGCCAGCGCCAGCTCGACTTCCTCGGCCAGACCGGGCGCGGTGCCCGGGCCGGCGTGGCCCGCGTCCGGCCCGAGCCCGCTGCCCGGCCGGGGCGCCGGAAGGTGCACCGCGCCGACCGCGCCGCAATCACGGCACTCGGTCTCGCCCAGACGGCGGAGCAGGTGGATGCCCGAGCAGTGCGCGCAGCGGTCCATGTCCGCGGCCCAGTCGTGGCTGGCCTGGCACTGCGGGCAGATGAGAACCTGCTCGTCGTCCCGGACGCCGCGCTTCCATGGGCTCTCGCCCCGATCCGGGTCTGCCTGGCGGGTGCCGCAGCGATAACAAGGCATGCAGCGCTCTTCCGATTCTGCCGTTCGGCCCAGAACGGCTGGCCGCGCTAGTCCAGCGCGGCCAGCGCCTTCTGGTACTCGGCGATGTCGCGCGCCTGCGGGATCGGGTTGACGACCTTCCACCGCACGACGCCACTCTTGTCGATGATGAAGGTGCCGCGCACGGCGACCCCCATTTTGTCGTCGAAGACACCGTAGGCCCTGGCCACCGAGCCGTGCGGCCAGAAATCAGACAGCATCGCGAAATCGTAATGCTCGGTGTCCGACCAGGCCCGCAGCGCGTACGCCGAATCCACCGAAACGGTCAGCAGCTCGACATCGTCGCGGTTGACCTCCGGAAACTCGTCGCGCATGGCGCACAGCTCGCCGGTGCACACGCCGCTGAAGGCGAGCGGGTAGAAGACCAGCACGACGTTTCTCTTCCCGCGCAGCCCGGCCAGCGTCACCGGCGTTCCGTGCTGATCCTTGAGCTCGAAGTCCGGTGCCTGGTCGCCGACCTCAACCGCCATGAAGCTGTCCTCTCACGCAGGGGATCTCGGAAAGCAGATACGCGGCCGCAAAACCCGGGCCGCCGGGGGAAGCCGCCGACGGTGACCGCCGGACGGTGGTGCTCGACACGTTCAGTCTGCCATCAGCACCCGGCTGCCGCTACCGCGGCATGCCAGGACCGCGCATACGGCGGCCCGGCCGCGCAGACCGGGCGGCATCCGCCGTCCTGAGCTGCTAGCGGCGCGCCTTCGGGGCCACCAGCCGGGTACCCGACCAGTGCCGCCCGGCGCTCACGGTTGAGGTCTGGGACAGCCCGGCCGTAGGCGCCGACTCCCCGATCTCACTGGGCTCGACGTGGCCGTCGCGGCCCGACTTGGGCGTGAGCAGCATGATGTAACCCCCGTCGGCCAGCGGCGTCTTCGCGTCCACCAGCGCGTCGATCAGGTCACCGTCCCCGTCCCGCCACCACAGCAGCACTCCGTCGACGACATCCTCATAGTCCTCGTCGACAAGCTCGACGCCCTGCAGGTTCTCGACCGACTCGCGCAACTGCTCATCGCAGTCGTCGTCGTAGCCGATCTCCTGCACCACGTGGCCCGGCTTGACGCCGAGCCGCTCGGCCAGGTCACGCTGATCCTGCGCCTGGCCTGCGGTCGCGCTCACTTAATTCCTCCAAACCCTTCCCGCCTGCTCCCCGCACGGCCCGGACCATGCGGCGGGCCAGCCGGGCACTGCAGCGTCGGCGTCTCCTTGATCGGACAGTCCACACTGGGCAGGCCCGGTGCGCAAGTCACAATCGGCACAGACAATGAAATGCCTGGTGCGGTCCCCCGCCGCCGGTTGCCCGGCAGGTGCTATCTGCCCCATTTATTCCTATTTCATAACAGAGCGCCCTGCTTGCTGAGCCCAGTGACGGTCCTACCTACCCGCTGCCGGGGGGCATCACCGCGTGCCCCCGCACCGCCCAATCGGTTACCGGCCAGTAGAGATGCGTTGCGCGCCCATGCGTTGGAGGATGAGAAGAGCACAGCCGACACCCAGGGCAGGCCTGCCCCGGGTGCCCATAACCACATGGCCGCTGCCCAGAGCAGGCCGCCGTGGAAGGCGAGGAACACCCCGTGGCCTCCGGACGCCAGCGCTTCTCCATCATCAGCGACGGCCTGCCCTCCCAGCTGCCGGACATCGACTCGGACGAGACCCGGGAATGGCTCGAGTCCTTCGACAGCGTGGTCCGCACCAAGGGCCGCTCCCGCGCCCGCTACATCATGCTCCGGCTGCTGGAGCGCGCTCGCGAGCAGCAGGTCGGGGTGCCGGGCCTGCGCAGCACCGACTACATCAACACCATCCCGCCCGAGCGCGAGCCGTGGTTCCCCGGCGACGAGTTCGCCGAGCGGCGGATCCGCGCCTACATCCGGTGGAATGCCGCGGTCATGGTGTCGCGCGCCAACCGGCCGGGCCTCGGCGTCGGCGGCCACATCGCCACCTACGCCTCGGCCGCCAGCCTGTACGAGGTCGGCTTCAACCACTTCTTCCGCGGCAAAGATCACGGCGAGTCCGGTGACCAGGTCTTCATCCAGGGCCACGCCGCGCCCGGCATCTATGCCCGGGCGTTCCTCGAGGGCCGGCTGACTGAGCACCAGCTCAACGGGTTCCGCCAGGAGCTGTCGCACCCCGGCGGCGGGCTGCCGTCCTACCCGCACCCGCGGCTGATGCCCGACTTCTGGGAATTTCCCACCGTCTCCATGGGCCTGGGCGCGATCAACGCCGTCTACCAGGCCCGGTTCAACCGGTACCTGCTGGCCCGCCAGCTCAAGGACACCAGCCGGTCGCACGTGTGGGGGTTCCTCGGCGACGGCGAGACCGACGAGCCCGAGGTACTCGGCGCGATCGGGGTGGCCGCCCGGGAGGAGCTCGACAACCTCACGTTCGTGATCAACTGCAACCTGCAGCGGCTGGACGGCCCGGTTCGCGGCAACGGGAAGATCATCCAGGAGCTCGAGGCGCAGTTCCGCGGGGCCGGGTGGAATGTCATCAAGGTGATCTGGGGCCGGGACTGGGACCCGCTGCTGGCCCGGGACACCGACGGCGTGCTGGTCAACGCGATGAACAGCACCCCGGACGGCCAGTTCCAGACCTACTCGGTCGAGAAGGGCGGCTACATCCGCGAGCACTTCTTCGGCACCGACCCGCGGCTGCGCGCCATGGTGGCGCACATGTCCGACGACGACATCCGTAACCTGTCCCGCGGCGGGCACGACTACCGCAAGGTCTACGCGGCCTTCAAGTCCGCGGTCGAGCACGTCGGCCAGCCGACTGTGATCCTGGCGCACACGATCAAGGGCTGGACGCTCGGCCCGGACTTCGAGGCGCGCAACGCCACCCACCAGATGAAGAAACTGACTGTCGCTGAGCTGAAGGAATTCCGCGACCGGCTCTATCTGGAGATCCCGGATTCCGCCCTGGAGGCGGAACTGCCGCCTTACTACCACCCGGGCGAGAAGTCCGACGAGATCCTGTACATGAAGGAGCGCCGGGCCGCGCTCGGCGGCTACCTGCCCCGCCGGGCGGTGCGGGCCAAGCCGCTGGCGCTGCCCGGCTCCCGCCACTTCGATGACCTGCGGCGCGGCTCGGGCAAGCAGCTCGTGGCCACGACGATGGCGTTCGTCCGGCTGCTCAAGGACCTGATGAAGGATCCGGAGATCGGGGCCAGGTTCGTGCCGATCATCCCGGACGAGGCCCGCACGTTCGGGATGGACTCGCTGTTCCCGACCGCGAAGATCTACTCGCCGCATGGCCAGTCCTACGAGGCCGTGGACCGCAACCTGCTGCTGTCCTACAAGGAGTCGGAGCAGGGCCAGATCCTGCACGAGGGCATCAGCGAGGCCGGCGCGATGGGCTCGGTGGCCGCGGCCGGCACCGCCTACGCCACCCACGGCACGCACATGATCCCGGTGTACGTCTTCTACTCGATGTTCGGGTTCCAGCGCACCGGCGACCAGATGTGGGCATTCGGCGACCAGCTCGGCCGCGGGTTCCTGCTCGGCGCCACGGCCGGCCGGACCACGCTGGCCGGCGAGGGCCTGCAGCACAACGACGGGCAGTCGATGCTGCTGTCGTCGGTCAGCCACGCCTGCCTGAGCTACGACTGCGCCTGGGCCTACGAGCTGGCGCACGTGGTGCGGGACGCGCTGCGGCGGATGTACGGGTCGACCGACGAGCATCCGCAGGGCGAGAACATCTTCTACTACCTGTCGGTATACAACGAGCCGTACCAGCAGCCCGCCGAGCCCGACGGCTACCCGGGCGGCCCGGAGGCGCTGGCCGGCGGCGTGCTGCGCGGCCTGTACCGGTACGCGCTGGCACCCGGGCCCGGCGGCGCGGCCGCCGGGCAGGCGGGGCCCGCGGCGCAGGCCAGGGACGGGCACGGTGATTTCGGCCCGCCCGATACCGGCCCCGGGCAGGCCGGTCATGACGACGGCGGCCGCGGCGAGGCCGCCGGGCGGGAGCGGCCGCGGGCGCGGATCCTCGCCTCCGGGGTCGCGGTGCGCTGGGCCCTGGCCGCGCAGCAGCTGCTGGCACGGGACTGGGGGGTAGCCGCCGAGGCCTGGTCGGCGACCTCCTGGACCGAGCTGCGCCGGGACGCGCTGGCCTGCGAGGAGTGGAACATGCTGCATCCCGACGGCGAGCAGCGCGTGCCCTACCTGAACCAGGTGCTCGACAGCGACGGCGGCCCGGTCGTCGCGGTCAGCGACTGGATCCGCGCCGTGCCTGACCAGATCGCCCGCTGGGTGCCCGCGCCGTTCACCTCGCTCGGCACCGACGGCTGGGGATTCTCCGACACCAGGCCCGCCGCGCGGCGCTTCTTCCACGTGGACGCCGAGTCGATCACGGTCGCGGTGCTGACCCAGCTGGCCCGCCTCGGCGAGGTCAAGCCCGAGGCCGTCGGCCAGGCCATCGCCAGGTACCGCCTGGACCTTCCGGTCAGCGAGGTGCTGTAGCCAGTCCGGCCGCCGGCCCGCTGAACGGTTCATCCGGGGTCAGGGAACATGGCAGGCTGGTCAGGTGACAGCGAGCAAGCGCCCCGGGGGGCGCAACCGGGCCGGCACCGAGCCGGCCGGGCCGGCCGGGCGGGTCCGGGCGGGCACTATCCGGCGGCTGGAGCAGTCCACCGGCGCGCTCGGCACCGCGGCCATGGCCTCGATGGACCGGCGGCTGCCCTGGTTCGCGAAGATGTCCGCCGAGCACCGGTCCTGGCTCGGGCTCGTCTCGCAGGCCGGCGTGGCCGCCTTCGTGGACTGGGTGAAGCACCCCGAGCGCAGCCGTCCCGCGGTGACCGGCGAGGTGTTCGGCACCGCGCCGCGCGAGCTGGCCAGGGCGGTGAGCCTGCAGCAGGCCGTGGAGATGCTCCGGGTGATCATCGACGTGGTCGAGGCGCAGGTGGACGAGCTGGCCGAGCCGGGCGGCGAGGCCGAGCTGCGCGAGGCGGTACTGCGGTACACCCGCGAGATCGCCTTCGGGGCGGCCCAGGTGTATGCCCGTACGGCCGAGGCCCGGGGCGCCTGGGATGCCCGGCTGGAGGCGCTGGTGGTCGACTCGCTGGTCCGCGGCGAGATCGATGAGGGGCTGCAGTCCTGGGCGTCGGCGCTGAACTGGTCGTCGGCCCCGGTCGCGGTCATCGCCGGGAACGCCGACGGCAGTGAGCCGGAAAGCCTGATCGACGAGCTGCGCCTGACCGCCCGCCGGGCCCGGCTGGACCTGCTGGCCGGCGTGCACGGGCACCGGCTGGTGGTGGTGCTCGGCGGCACCCCGGATCCGCTGCGGGCCGCGGCCCAGCTGGCCGCCCGGTTCGGCCCGGGCCCGGTCGTGGTCGGCCCGGCCGTGGCCGATCTCCAGTCGGCGGTGGTCTCGGCCGGCGCGGCCCTCAGCGGCCTGCGCGCCGCCGCGGCCTGGCCGGATGCCCCCCGGCCGGTACTCGCCGCCGACATGCTGCCCGAGCGCGCCCTTGACGGTGACGAGTCCGCCCGCGCCGAGCTGATCAGGGAGATCTACGAGCCGCTGCTCGCTGGCGGCACCTCACTGCTCGACACCGTGGTCACCTACCTGGAGCAGGGCAACTCGCTGGAGGCGGCAGCCCGGCTGCTGTTCGTCCACCCCAACACGGTCAGGTACCGGCTGCGCCGGGTGACCGAGCTGACCGGCGTGCTGCCCGGTGAGGGCCGCGGCGGGTTCTCGCTGTGGCTCGCCGTCGTGCTCGGCCGGCTGGCCGGCAAATAACCCTCCGATGTCCGGGCGATTACGCAGAAGCGAATAACACTTGTAGGTTTTCTCCAGCATAGGACCCGTAAACTTCGTGTGGTTCCGCATTCATATGGCGGACTCCTACAGTGCAAGCTGAGGGGATGCTGCTTCTCGCCGCACCCGGCCAGGGTGCCCAGACCCCTGGGTTCCTGTCGCCGTGGCTGGAGCTGCCCGGCGTCGCCGACCGGCTGGCCGCCTGGTCGCCGGTGGCCGGCTGCGATCTGCTCCGGTACGGGACGGTGGCGGACGCCGACGAGATACGCGACACCGCCGTCGCCCAGCCGCTGCTGGTCGCGGCCGGGCTGGCCGCGGCGGAAGCGCTGGTCGGCGGCCTGCGCCCGGCGAGCCTGAAATCCGCGGCGGCGGCCGGGCACAGCGTCGGCGAGCTGACGGCGGGCCCGGTCGCCGGGGTCATCTCCGCCGAGGAGGCACTGAGCCTGGTGCGCGTGCGCGGCCAGGCCATGGCCAGCGCCTCGGCCGCCGAGCCGACCGGGATGACGGCGGTGCTCGGCGGCGACGAGCGCACCGTGCTGGCCGCCATCGAGAGCTGCGGGCTGACCGCGGCCAACGTCAACGGGGCCGGCCAGATCGTGGCCGCGGGCACGATCCCGGAGCTAGCCAAGCTCGCGGCCGATCCCCCGGCCGGCGCCCGGCTGCGGCCGCTCTCGGTGGCCGGTGCGTTCCATACGCGGCACATGGCGCCCGCGGTCAGCGCGCTGCGCGCCGCCGCAGCCGGGCTGCACCCGGCCGATCCGGCGCTGCCGCTGCTGTCCAACGCCGACGGCGCGGTCGTGCGCACCGGGGCCGACTGGCTGGAGCGCATCGTCACCCAGGTGTCCACCCCGGTGCGCTGGGATAAGTGCATGCAGGCGATGCCCGGGCTCGGCGTCACGGCGATCATCGAGCTGCCGCCGGCCGGCACCCTGGTGGGGCTGGCCCGCCGGGTGCTGCCCGGCGTGACGCTGCTCAGCCTGAAGACGCCAGGGGACCTGGACGCGGCCCGCGCGCTGCTCGCCGAGCACGCCGACGCGGACGCCGACAGCCACGCCCCGGAGTGGCGGCTGCTGGTCGCCCCGCTGGCCGGCACGTTCCGGGCCGGCCCGGACGGAACTACGCCAGGGACCGCAGTGGGCAGCGGCACCGAGCTCGGCCAGGTCGAGATGCGCGGCGGCAATCACCTGGTCACCCCCGCCTTCCCGGCCACCATCGTCGAGTGGCTGGTGGAGGACGGCGATCCGGTCAGCGCGGGCCAGCCGCTGGTGCGGCTGCAGCCCCCGGGCAGCGAGTGAAAGGCATAATCAGCATGCGACTGAGCCAGCCAGTTCCGGGTGCCCGGATCCTCGCGTTCGGCGGCTACCAGCCCGCCCGGGTGGTGACCAACGACGAGCTCGCGCAGACGATCGACACGACCGACGAGTGGATCCAAAGCCGGGTCGGGATCGCCAGCCGCAGGATCGCGGCTCCCGACGAGACCGTGGCCGACATGGCCGTCGCCGCGGGCGGCAAGGCGCTGGCCGGCAGCGGCCTGTCCGCTGCCGACATCGACCTGGTGATCGTGGCGACCTGCACCACGGAAGTGCAGATCCCCAACACCGCGGCCACCGTGGCCCGCCGGCTCGGCATCGCCGCGCCGGGCGCCTACGACATGAACGCGGCCTGCGCCGGATTCTGCTATGCGCTGGCCAGCGCCAGCGACGCGGTACGGGCCGGCACGGCGCGCAACGTGCTGGTGGTCGGGTCCGAGAAGCTGTCCCAGTGGGTCGACTGGACCGACCGGTCGACCTGCATCATCTTTGCCGACGGCGCGGGCGCCGCGGTGGTCGGCCCGGTCACCGAGACCGAGCCGGCGCCCGGCATCGGCCCGGTGGCCTGGGGCAGCGCGGGCGACATGGCCGACAAGATCTGCATTACCGACCGCAACTCGTTCATATTCCAGGAGGGCCAGTCGGTCTTCCGCTGGGCCACGACCGCGCTGCACCCGGTGGCGCTGGCGGCGTGCGAGCAGGCCGGCGTCAAGCCCGCCGAGCTGGCCGCATTCGTGCCGCACCAGGCCAACCTGAGGATCATCGAGTCCATCGCCCGCAAGATCGGCGCGCCGCAGGCGCTGGTCGCCGACGACATCGTGACGGCGGGCAACACATCATCGGCGTCGATCCCGCTGGCGCTGTCCCGGATGATCGAGCGCGGCGAGCTGGCCTCCGGCGACGCCGCGCTGCTGATCGGCTTCGGCGCTGGGATCTGCTACGCCGCGCAGGTGATCACGCTACCCTGACCCGCGGCCCGGTTCGCCGGCCGCACATCCGCACTCGAGCACCTTCCCACCCACCGCAATGAAGGAGAGTCACAGCACATGGCCATGACGGACACCGAGATCCTGGCGGGCCTCGCCGAGATCATCGACGAGATAGCCGGCGTTCCCGCAGACCAGGTCACCCCGGAGAAGACCTTCGTCGACGATCTTGACATCGACTCGCTGTCGATGGTGGAGATCGCCGTCGCCGCGCAAGACAAGTTCGGCGTCGAGATTCCCGACGAGCGGCTGAAGGACCTGAAGACCGTTCAGGATGTCATCGACTTCGTCAAGCGTTCTTCCGTATCCGCCTGACTGGCAATGCCGCCAGACGCGACGCCGCGCCTGCCCGGCTGAGCGCGGCGCCGCGTCACTCAAGCTGGGTTACGCAAGCTGAGGAGCACACACGCTGTGGGCACAGACCGGACTCGTGTCGTCGTCACTGGCATCGGCGCGATCTCGCCGCTGGGCGGGGACGCCGCCTCCACCTGGGAGTCGATGCTCGCCGGGCGCAGCGGCGTCGTCGAGCTGACCGAGCCCTGGGCGCAGGAGCTGCCCGTCCGGATCGCGGCCTGGGCGGCCGTTGACCCGGCCACCCTCCTGGACCGGGTCCAGGCCCGGCGGCTGGACCGGTGCGAGCAGTTCGCGATCGCCGCCGCCCGGGAGGCGTGGGCTGACGCAGGCCAGCCCGGCGTCGCCGCCGAGCGGCTCGGCGTGGTGGTCTCCAGCGGCATCGGCGGTATAGCTTCCACCCTGTCGGCATACGACACCCTCAGAGAGAAGGGATGGCAGCGGCTGTCGCCGTTCACGGTGCCGATGCTGATGCCCAACGGCTCGGCCGGCTGGATCAGCCTGGAGCTGGGGGCGCGGGCCGGGGTGCACACCACGGTGAGCGCCTGCGCGTCGGGAGCCGAGGCGATCGGCTACGCCATGGACATGATCAGGGCCGGGCGGGCTGACGTGGTTCTGGCCGGCGGCACCGAGGCCGCGATCATGCAGCTGAACATCGCCGCGTTCGCCGCCATGCGCGCGCTGTCCACCCGGAACGACGAGCCGGCCCGGGCCTCCCGGCCGTTCGACAAGGGCCGGGACGGCTTCGTGCTGGGCGAGGGCGCGGCCATGGTCGTGCTGGAGTCCGCCGAGCACGCAGCCGCGCGCGGCGCGGCCGTGTATGCCACCGCGGCCGGCGTTGGCTACTCCGCGGACGCGCACCATATCGCCCAGCCCGATCCCGACGGCACCGGCGCGCGGCTGGCCATCGGCCGGGCAGTGGCCGACGCGGGCATCGACCCCGGCCAGGTGGTGCACGTGAACGCGCACGCCACCTCGACTCCGGCGGGCGACGTGGTCGAGGGCCAGGCTATCGCCACCGCACTCGGCGCCGCCGCCAGCGGGGTGGTGGTCTCGGCCACCAAGTCGATGACCGGGCACCTGCTCGGCGGGGCAGGCGCGCTGGAATCCATCGCGGCCATCCTCGCGCTGCGCGACCAGGTCGCCCCGCCGACGGTGAACCTCGAGGACCCGGACGACGAGATCGGAGTCGACATAGCGACAGAGCCCAGGGAACTGCGCCGCCGCAGCAGCGCGCCCATGGCCGTGCTCAACAACTCATTCGGATTCGGCGGGGCCAATGTCGCGCTTGCCTTCACGGCCGCCTGAGCCGGTCAGGTTCGCCCCGTCCGCCGAACTGCGCCAGCAGGCCAGCGCCCGGCCCCCGGCCCAACCCGAGGAGACTGATGTGACTGTCGTCGAAAGCGGAGTTCCCGCCGCGCACCAGGCGGTGCCCGGCAGCAAGGCCGCGGGCGGCCTGGCCACCGCGAATGGCACGGCCCCGGGCGGCCCGAGCAGCGCCGAGCCGGCGGCCCGGCCAGCCGCGCGGGCGGGCGGGCTGACCCGCGACCCGGTGGCCCGGCTTGAGCAGCTGTTCGACCCGGGCACGCTGCGGCTGCTGCGCCCCGCCGACGACAGCGGCGTGTGCACCGGGACAGGCTGCATCGACGGCATGACCGCGGTGGCGTTCGCCAGCGACCCGCGCATCCAGGGCGGCGCGATGGGCAGCGCGGGCTGCGCGGCAATCGTCGATGCTTACGATCACGCGATCAAGGCCGGCGCCCCGGTGCTCGGACTATGGCATTCCGGCGGCGCTCGGCTGCAGGAGGGCGTCGAGAGCCTGCACGCCGTCGCGACGGTGTTCGCCGCCATGACCAGGGCCTCGGGCAAGGTGCCGCAGATCTCGGTAGTGCTGGGCGCCGCGGCAGGCGGCGCCGCGTACGGCCCGGCGCTGACCGACGTGGTGATCTTGTCCGAGCACGGCCGGATCTTCGTCACCGGCCCGGACGTGGTCCGCAGCGTCACCGGCGAGGATGTCGACATGGCGCGGCTCGGCGGCCCCGAGCCGCACAGCCGCCGCTCGGGCGTGGTGCATGTGGTCACCGCGAGCGACGCCGAGGCGTTCAGCCGGGCCCGCGAGCTGGCGCTGCTGCTGGGCCGGCCCGGCGGCGCGGGCGGCCTGGCCGGCTCCGCTGCAACCGGACCCGATGCCGACTTGTCGATGCTGCTGCCCGAGTCCGCCCGCCGCGCTTACGACGTGCATCCGCTGATCGGCGGCCTGCTGGACGACCCGGGCATAGAACTGCACCCGCGCTGGGCGCCGAACGTCGTCACCACCCTGGGCCGGCTGGCCGGCCGGACGGTGGGGGTGATCGCCAACAATCCGCTGCGGCTCGGCGGCTGCCTGGACGCCACGGCCGCGGAGAAGGCCGCGCGGTTCGTGCGGATGTGCGACGCGTTCGGCGTCCCGCTGGTCGTCCTCGTCGACGTGCCCGGCTACCTGCCCGGCGTGGGCCAGGAGTGGGACGGGGTGGTCCGCCGCGGTGCCAAGCTGCTGCATGCCTTCGCCGAGGCCACGGTGCCACGGGTCACGCTGGTCACCAGGAAGGCGTATGGCGGCGCCTATATCGCAATGAACTCGCGGGCGCTCGGCGCGACCAAGGTGCTCGCCTGGCCCAGCGCCGAGCTGGCCGTGATGGGCGCCGTTGCCGCCGTGCGCATCCTGCACCGGCGCACGCTCGCCGCCGCCGATCCGCAGCAGCGGCACGAGCTCGAGGCCGAGCTCGCGGCCCGGCACTCCGAGCAGGCCGGCGGCCTGCCGCGGGCCATGGATCTCGGCGTGGTCGACGAGATCATCGACCCGGCCCAGACCCGCCGGGCGCTGGCCGCCGCTATCGCCGCGGCACCGCAGCGCCGCGGCGCCCACGGCAACATCCCGCTGTAACCGCCGCGGCCCGGCGCCTCGTCCCGGCCCGGCGCCGCTCTGTCCCGGGCCGGTCGGGCCGGGCCAGGCAGTGGCCCCCAGATCCTGGTCAGCCGTGATGGGCGGGAGCGCCCGCGCGGACCCGGATGTGGCCGGGCACCGCGATGCCGGGCGCCAGTGCCGGATCCGCGACTGGCTGCTGCCAGGCCGAGCTGAGCGGCAGCTGGCCGGCCCACAGCCCGAGCGCGGCGTCCGGGCTGCTGCCGTCATCCGGCGGCCCGGTCCGGACTTTCACCGACGCCTCGGCGAGCGGCAGTGCCAGCAGCCTGGTGGCGGCCAGTTCCTTGCGGCTCGGCCGCCGCGCATAGTCCCACTGGCCGGGGCTGAGGTGCTCGGCGATGCAGCGCAGCCCGGCCAGCTTCTCCGCCGGGTCGTCAACGAGCCGCGGCCGGCCGTAGATCATCGCACTGCGGTAGTTGACCGCGTGCTCGAAAACCGAGCGGGCCAGCACCAGCCCGTCCACGATCGTCACCGTCACGCAGGCCACCTCATCGCCTGCGGCCAGGCTCTGGCTGGCCACCGAGCCGTGCACGTACAGCTGATGATCATCGAACCCGTAGACCGTGGGCACGACCATCGGCGCCCCGGCGCGCAGCACGCCCAGATGGGCGATAAGGCCAGCGCGCAGCACGGCCGTGAGGGCGGCCCGGTCCGACCGGCCCTGCTCGCGGAGCCGCCGGTGCCGTGTCCGGTCGGTCACCGACAGCGGCGGCAGGGGATTGCCGGCCCGCTCCGGCTGGTCCTCATCGTGCGGATCCGGCACCACGCACCGCCTTTCGCGACGGAAACAGTCGCCATGAGTCTAATCGGCGGGCAGATTTCGCAGTCACGGTCAGGCAGCGGCGGCCCGCCACCCCGGCGCCCCTGCGACAGCTGGCGCCCAGGGTCAGGCACAGCGGTGGTCAAGTGCAGCGGGTGGTCAGGCGCAGGCGGCCAGCGTCTCGCGAGCCAGACCGGTAGTCTCGGCCCTTTAACTTGTCACATCAGGTAATCCACCGCCGGTGGTTACTCTCCGTGACTGAGGATTAAACAACGGTCCGCGGCCCTGTCAAGCCACGCTAGCGGCCCGCCATGGCAGGTGTTGCAATCGTTTGCCGACCGTGATGGCTCACGTACTCAATGTAGTCAGCCGGTCGCGTGCAGCCAGCGCACCGGGGCACCGGCGCCCGCGTGCCGGAACGGCTCAAGCTCGTCGTCCCAGGGCTGCCCGAGCAGCAGCACGATCTCGGCTTCCAGCGACCCGCCCAGGGCCGGATGACGCGGACCGTGCCAGTCGCGCAGGCCGGTGACCGGCTGCAGCCCGGGGCCGGCCTCCGGGCCGATGCACCTGGCGTTCCCGGCGCCGGATCCCCCGGCGCCAGATCCCCCGGGTCCAGATTCACGGGCTCCAGATTCGCGGGCCGTCGCCTTACCGGCAGCAGGATCGCCGGGATCCGCGCCGCCAGCAACAGCCGCGGGACCGCCAGCCTCGGTCAGCCGGTCCGGGCCGCAGGAGGATGCGGCGGCGAGGGTCATCGCCGCGCGGAGCCTTCCCTCTGGTATCAGGATGTCCCCGTTTGCCGATGTGACCGCGGAGAAGGTGCCCAGCGACGGCGTGCAGCTGTAGCGGACCGCGTCGCAGCCGGCACTGCCGTCCTCGGTCACCTCGAAGCGCAGCCGATTCCATCCAGCGAGTGCCGAGGTGATGGCGGCTGCCGCACCAGGGCGGCCCTCCCAGTCGAGCTCGGCCCGCAGCGCGCCGGGCGAAGCGGGCTGATCCGCCCACGGGAGGGTTACGGGCACGCCAAGAACCCCGGCGACGGCCCACTCAATGTGCGGGCTCAGCGCCGGGGGCGCAGAGTGGACGTGCAGCACGCCACGAACAGTCACCAGTGCCTCCCAGCCAGCGGACGAGATTCGTCTTCCCCAACGGATCTCGGTCGCAGACCAGGCCCGGCCGTTAGCGTGCCACAGCCTCGCAGGCTCATTGTGCCCGACCAACGGGCGCATTACCAGCACCGCCGGGCCCCGGCGCGTTGCGGGCTGGCGCGTATCTACAGAAACCCGCTCGTAGCGTGATGAGATAAGAGGGTGATCCCGGCAGAAGGGATGCCCGTGCGCGCCGTCACGCCCGCGGGCCATCGCGGCGTGTCGGCCCGTGACGCTGCCGGGCTGCTGCTGACCGGTGAGATGTACGGCCTGCAGCTCGATCAGCTTGCCGCGGTGCTCGGCGTGTCACTGCCGCGGGCCCGCTCGGTCGCGGCAGCCTGGCGGTCCCGCGGCTACGCGGATACCGCTCGGCTCGGCCCCGGCCTGGCGTGGGTGTGGCTGACCAGGGCGGGGCTGGCCGGCTGCGGTCTGCCGTACACCGCGACACCGCCGGCGTTAGCCCGGCTCGCTCATATCCGGGCGGTCACGGCAATCCGGCTGGCGCTCGAGCCGACCGCCGCCTACCGGGTGGGCGGTGCCTACTGGCGCAGCGAGCGGCGGCTGCGGGCCCGGCTGGGCGGCCGGGTTGGCCTGCGCCAGCATCTGCCCGACGGCGAGGTGCACTGGCCGGACGATGCCGGGCGGCCGTGGGCCGGCGAATGCTGGGCCGTCGAGGCGGAGCTGACACCGAAGACCGTGCGGCGTACCGCCGAGATCATGCGCGAGCTGCTGAGCCGCACCGGGGACTACGGCTGCCCGGCCGCGCAGGCCAGGGAGCCGGGCCGCCCGGCGCGGCATGCCCGGGTGCTGTACGTGTGCTCCCCGGCCGCCCGGGCCACGGTCGTCCGGGCGCGCGGCACGCTGGGCGCAGCAGCGGCCCGGATCGAGATCCGCGCGCTGCCGCCGGCCGGTCGCCTCGTATTGCCAGCCCGGCGGCCAGCCCGGAGAGCGGGTGGTGACCAGCCGCCCGGCCGGGCCGAGGGCCCGCGCTGCCGGGCGACTGGCGCTGCGGGTACTCGCCGCCGGGGCCGCTGCCGCCATCCTCGCGGCCGCGCTGCCGGTGTCGCTGGTCGCGGCGGCCGCGGCCGGGGCGGCCTGGCTGCGGGGCTGGCCGCCGCGCCGCCTGTACGCCGCCGCGCTGTGGTGCCTGCCGATGGCGGCGGTATGGCTGGGCGCGACCGCCGTGCAGGGCCCCGGTGCCGCCTGGGTTCTCGGCGCCCCCTATCGCGCCTGGCTGGCCATGTGGCAGCTGGCCGCGGCCGGGGCGGTGCCGGCCGCCGCCGTCATGGTGGCGCCCGCCGCGCTGCCGCTCGGGCTGGCCGCGGCCGGCCTGGCGTGGTCTTACCGGATCCGGGCCATGACTACCGGCGCGGGCGGCAGCGCGCCCGACTCGGCCGCGGCCTTCAGCGCCCGCCAGTGGCGGCATCAGGCGGCCGCGGCCCGGGCCAGGATCGCCGCGCCCGGGTCGGTCCCGCTCACCACGCGCGGTGGCGACCTGGTGGCCGGCGCGGTGATCAGGACGGTCGGGCACCCGGCCGCCCTGGTGGCCCGCATTCCCTATCCGCGGATCCGCTCGCACCAGATAGTCGTCGGCACTACCGGAAGCGGCAAGACCACGCTGCTACTACGGCTCTGGGCCGGCTTCATGGCCGCCGCGCTGCAGCGCCATGCGGCCGGAACCGGCCGGCCGCCGCTGCTGGTCGTGCTCGACTGCAAGGGCGGCGCCGACGCCCGCAGGATCGCCGAGCGATTCCGCCGGGTGCTGCGTGACGCCGGGGCGCGCGCAACCGCGGTCTGGCCGGACGAGGCCCGTCTGTCGCTGTGGTCCCTGCCGCCGCGCCAGCTCATCATCACGCTGCTGGACCTGGTCGAGCACGGCACCGGCGCCGCAGCGTACTACGCCGACGTGATGGAGGCCGTGCTCGCGCTGGCGGTCGGGGCGCCGGACGGGCCGCCGCGCGACAGCACCGACTTCCTGGCCCGGCTGGACCTGCAGTGGCTGGGCGCGGCCTACTCCGATGGCCTGCACGAGACCGAGCTGGGCCTGCTGCGGGCCTCGGCACGGCATCTGGGCGATGTGGCGCTGCGCTTCCGGACGCTGATGCGCCGCCTCGGCTCCGGTCTCGACGGGCCGGGGAGCTTCGCCGACGCCGACGCCTGGTACTGCATCCTGGAGGGAACGTCCGAGATCTCCGTGGCCGAGGGCCAGGCCCGGGCGCTGGTCGACCTGCTCGCCAGCGCCGTGACCGGCACCGGCGGCGCAGCGGGCAGGATCGGCGGCAGGGACGTGCTGCTCGCGGTTGACGAGTTCAGCGCGGTCTCCCGGCGGCTGCCGATCTGGCAGCTATACGAGCGGGCCCGCTCGCTCGGCCTCGCCGTGCAGGTCTCCGCCCAGTCCTGGCACGGCCTGGCGGCCGGGGAAGACGAGCGGAACCGCATTGCGGGGGCCGCCGACGGCGGCATCTGGCTGCTGCGCACGCCGCTGCCCGAGCCGGTCACGGCCCTGGGCGGGTCGCGGCCGGTCACCGACACCGCCCGTGACCTGCGCCGCGTCCCGATGTGGCGGCACCAGGGGTCGTCCCGGCTGCGTGAGGCACCGGTCGCCGATCCGGCGCTGATCCGGAACCTGGACGTCGGCCAGGCGGCCTACATCTATCGCGGCGGAGTAACGTTCGTGCAGGTCAAGCGGCTGGTCGCAGCGACGGCCGGACTCGGCGCGGGGGCGCAGCCGGATGCCGGGAGCCAGCCCGGCCCGGCCGGCGAGGCTGCCGTCGGCGACCGGGCCGGCGCCGCCGGTCATCCGGGCGCCCCGGGCCGGCCCGGCCCGGCCGGCCTGGCCCAGCCCGAAGACGGGGACCGGGACGGCCCGAGCGCGCCGCCGGGCGCCGGGCAGACGGGACCGCGGCTGCCCGCAGGATCCTGCGGGCAGGTGCCATTCCCCCGGCCAGGCTCGCTTTCCGATGTCAGCGAGGTGCTCGACGAGGCCTTCGGACCGGATGATCCGGAGGCTGCGCGTTGAGCCGGCACGCGGCCCGCGGCCGACGGCGGCCAGGCGAGGATCCGTTTGCCCTGCTCGGGCTGCCTGCCGAGCCTGAGGTGAGCGACGACGACGTGCGCTCTGCCTGGCGGCGGGTGGCCGCCGCGACTCACCCCGACCGTGCCGACGGCGGGGACCCCGACCTGTTCGCCCGGGCCGCCGCCGCGTACACGGCGCTGCGCACGCCGTCGGGCCGGGGCGAGGCCCTCGCTGACCTGGCGCCCGCCCGGCTGACCGCTGGCCGGGCGGCGGGCCGCCGGACCGGCGGCAGCACCAGCCAGGACGACCGCCCGGCCGGCACCCGGCTGCCGCGGCATCCGGCCGGGGCGGCAGCCGCGCTGGCGGCCCGGGTCCGGGGCGGCCGCCCGGTCCGGCTCGCGCTGCGGGTCCTCGGGGCCGCCGCGGTCAGCGCCGGGGCGGCAGCTGCCGTCGGGCTGGCTCCGGCCGCGCTGGGACTGATGACCGGCGCCGTGACCTGGCTGGTCATCACGGCCCGTCACGACCTTGCCCCGCCAGGCCGCTAGCCCGGCGCCGCACCGGTCGCTACCGGTCTTGACGGGTCGGCCACCCACTCTGACCACGATCCGGCGTACAGGGCGGCCGGGATGCCCGCGAGCCGCAGGGCGAGGATCTCGTGCGCGGCGGTCACTCCTGAGCCGCAGTACACACCCAGCTCCGCCGCTCCCGGCCGCAGGCCGAGCACCGCGAACCGCCTCCGCAGCGCGGCGGGCGGCAGGAACCGGCCGTCGGCGCCCACGTTCGCGCCGGTAGGCGCGCTGACCGCGCCGGGAATATGCCCGGACGCCCGGTCGACCGGCTCCGCCTCGCCCCGGTAGCGCTCGGCGGCCCGCGCGTCCAGCAATGTCCCCGACCGGGCCAGCCGGGCCGCTGCCGCCAGGTCGAGCAGCGGCAGCTGCCCGGGCCGCGCGGTGAAGTCGCCTGCGCCCGGGCGGGCCGGGACGGCGCTGACCGGCAGTCCCGCCGCCGTCCACCCGCGGTAGCCGCCGTCCAGCACGCGGACCTGGTGGTGCCCGAAATAGCGCAAGCACCACCACAGCCGGGCGGCGGCTGTCGAGTCGGCGTCGTCGTAGGCCACCGCCAGGACGCCAGATCGCACCCCGGCCCGGCGCATCGCCGCGGTGAACACGGCGGGAGGAGGCAGCGGGTGGCGGCCGGCCGGGCCGGGCGGCGCGGCCAGGTCGGCGTCCAGGTCGACCCACACGGCTCCGGGCAGGTGCCCGGCCCGGTAGCTGTCGATGCCCGGCGGGCCGCCCAGCCGCCAGCGCACGTCAAGCACTGCTGGCCGGGCCGGCAACGGCCCGGCCAGCAAACTGGCCAGCTCCGGCGCGCCGATCAGCGGGTCAGGCGGGGCGGTCATGGCGGGCGCCTAGTCAGCGCCGGAGGTCAGCAGCGGGACAAGCTGGTCGGCGGCGGTCAGCGATCCGTGCAGGCCGACCAGCGCCGACTCGCGCGGCTCGGTCCGGGTGGCCACGATCGCGCCCGCGCCGGTCGGCGCGGCGACCACGTCGCCGATGCGCGCCACATGGCCGGGCTTGACCGGGCCGAACCAGCCCTCGGCAACGGCCGTGTCCCGGTCCACGACCCACGCCGCCCCGCCCAGCGTCTCCTGCCAGGCCGCCCGTACATCGGCGGCGGCGCCGGGAACGGCGTAGACATGCCGCGCCCGCGGCTCGCCGCCGAGCAGCGCGACCCCGTCCGCCAGCGCGGGTACCGCGTCGACGTCCACCCGGTCGGCGGCGGCCACGTCCACCATGCCGTGATCGGCGGTCACGTACAGCAGCGTGCCGGCCGGCAGCGCCCCGGCCAGCTGCTCGGCGAGCCGGTCCACGTGCGCGAGCTGATAGCGCCAGGCGGCCGACGAGCAGCCGCAAGCGTGCCCGGTGGAGTCCAGGTCACCGTGATAGACCATGGCCAGGGCGGCCCTGGGAGCGGCGGCCAGGGCCGTGGCCGAGGCTTCCACCAGCGCGCCGAGGGTGTCCGCGGCCCGGTAGTCGGCGCCGCGCATCACCGCCGACGACAGCCCGGTCAGCCGGAGCGAGCTGTGCGCCACCCGCAGCGCGCTGATCCCGGCCGCAGTCGCCCGCTCGAAGATGGTGGATCCCGCCTGCCAGCGCACCGGGTCCAGCCGACGGTCCCAGCGCAGCGCGTTCAGCAGCCAGCCCTCGTCGGGCACGGCCACCTTGTAGCCGAGCATCCCGTGCTGGCCGGGCGGCCGGCCGGTGCCCAGCGAGCTCAGGCTGGTCACCGTAGTGGCCGGGAAGCCGGCCGTCAGCGGCCGTCCGGTCCGGGCGAGCTCGGAAAGGAACGGTGCCGCAGCCGGCTGAGCGCGCAGCATCTCCCACCCCAGGCCGTCGATGACCAGCAGGCACACCCGGCTGGCCGGGGGCAGCGCAAGCGGGTTCGCCTCGCCCGGGGCGCCAAGCGACGCCAGTACCGAGCACGCCAGGTCCGCCAGCGACCCGGTGCCGTACTGCGGCAGCATGGGCATGACATCCGGCCAGGCTGCGAGGGCCGCCGATCCGCCATGCCCATCCCCCCGGCCGGCGTGTTCCTGATGGGCGCCGGCAGGCACCTCCTGACCCGTCACGGACGGCTGGTGGCCTCGGACAGCGCCTGCGCGAAGGCGAGCACCTGCCGGACCGCTTCCACGCCGTCAGCAGCCTCACTGACCCGCAGCGTCACGTCGTCGGCGGTCAGGGTGCCGGAGTAGCCGTGATCAGCCTCGCAGTTATCGTCGCCGCAGTGCGCGGGCTCGAGCTCCAGATGCGAGAGCACGTTCCAGCCGATGGTCAGCACCACCTCACTGGGCAGCGTCCGGCCCGGCACGTACGACGCCGGGTCGTGGATGACCCTGGTCAGCGCGACTGAGGAGATCCGGGTGAACTGGACGGCCTCGGTGCTGGTCTCCGCCTGCGGCCGGGCCTGCGGGTCGGTCTCGTCGGCCGGGTACTCGTCGGTGTGCGAGTAGATCAGCCGGGCCGGCGTGAGCGCGAGCACCGTCATATGACGGCGCACTTCCATGCCGGGGTCGAAATGCGCGTCGTGCGCCACAACGTAGCTGACGACGGGGTCGGACCCGACGGCGGACGACACCGCATCGGAGACAAGGCCCGGATAGTAGCCGCTCCGCTCGATCGCCGCCTGCATGCCTCCGGCCGAGGCTCTGGTATCCCTCATCCCCCCATCCTGCCCTGTCCGGCCGGGGTTGCTCACCCGGTGGGCGAGAGTTCGGCCGGGACCGGGGCCGCGATGCCGGTCAGATCGGCGGAAGCCCCGGCGTCGGGCTCGGGCAGCTCCATCGCCCCGGCGCCGGCGTGCGGGCGCGGCCGCCGCGGCGAGCCCGCACCGGCGCCCCCGCCGCGGCCTCGGTAGATCAGCAGGCCGTTGACCGGATCGGGCACGGCGTCCAGCGCAGCCCGGACCGCGGGGAGAGCACGGAACGCCTCCCACCTGGCATCATCGGCGAAGCAGACCTCGAATACGACGCCATGCCGGTGTCCGGTCCACGCCCAGTCCTCGGCCCCGTGGGCGATAGCCGACTCGATCAGGGCCTGGCTGTAGGACTCCTGCCACCGTGACGCCCGGAAATCGCCGTGGAAAACCTCAATGGACCACCACTCGGCCATACCAGAACAATAAGCCCGGATTCGCCCGCGCGGCAGGGCCCGGACGGCACCGGAATAGCGCCGCTGCTTGGCCCGCGGCCGGGCCGCCCTGGCCCGGGCCGCGACCCGGCCATAATGGCACTATGCCGCCCCAGTCACGTCACCTCAGCGTCTGGATCGACAAGCCCGCCGCTGAGGTGTACGCCTATGCCCGCGACCCGCGCCGGCTGCCGGAATGGGCGGCTGGGCTCTCCGGCTCGATCGACCAGGTGGCCGGGCAGTGGATCGCTGAATCGCCGATGGGCCGGGTCATCGTGGATTTCGCGGCCCGCAACGACTACGGCGTGCTCGATCACGACGTGACCCTGCCCTCCGGCAGCATCATCTACAACCCGGTACGGGTGATCCCCGGCCCCGGCGGGTGCGAGGTGGTGTTCACGCTGCGCCGCCGACCGGGCATGACCGACGAGGACTTCGCCGGGGATGCCGAGGCAGTGCAAGCCGACCTGGCCGCGCTCAGGCGGCGGCTCGAGGACCGCTGAGGACCTCCTCGAGGACCGCTGAGGGCCTCAGGGACCCGCGCTGGTCATGGCCGATCTCCCCGGCCCGGTAGCAAGTAGCGCAGCACGGCCATGTTGCCGGCCCGCCGTACCTCGGCAAGCTGCATCGGGGCGTACGAGGCCGCCGGGAGCCAGCGGCCGCCGGCCAGCCGGGGCGCTGCCGGGTCGGCCACGAAGAATGGCGCGATCGCGAGCTGCAGCTCGTCCACGAGCCCGGCGGCGAGAAAGCCCGCCTGGACCTGGCTGCCGCCCTCCACCATCAGCCGGGCGATGCCGCGGCCGGTCAGGTCGGCCAGCATCGCGATCAGGCTCACCGGGCCGTCCGCGCTGCCGATGGCGGACGCGCCGGTACCGGCCAGCTCGATAACGGCAGCTGCGGAACCCAGCCGCCGCCGGGCCTCGGCCGCGCTGGCCGGACCGGGTGTGTAGACAAGCCTGGGCACGTCGCCGTCGGCGAAGAACCTCGCGGCCGGGTCGAGATCGCCGCTGCGGCTCAGCGTCACCTTGACCGGCCCCGGCGGGCGGCCGCCGGCCAGCCGCTCATCTCGCCGCCTCGGGGAGCGCAGCAGCAGCCGCGGGTTGTCCCGGCGGATGGTGCCCGCGCCGACCAGGATCGCGTCGCACTCGGCCCGGACGCCATCGACCCGGTCGGCGTCCGCATCGCCGGACAGCACGAGCCGCCGCGGGGCGGAGTCATCGATGTAGCCGTCGACGGACATGGCCGCCGACAGCAGCACGTACGGCCGGTCGGTCACCTGCGCCTCCTGCTGGTTCCGGTCGACCGTATCGCCGCAGCCGCCCGCCATGCCGACGCGCCCCGCCACATCCCGGCCGCCCCGTGGCGCCGCGGAAAGGCGCCGCCTCTACCCTGTGGTGCCATGCCCTGGGCTGGACTGCGGCTGGCGACGACGCTGCTCACCGCGATACCGCTGCGCGGCCGCGGTCCCGAGCCCATCCGGCGGACGGCCGCCGCCGCGATGATCTGGGCGCCGGTCATCGGGCTGGTCCTCGGCGCGGTGGCCGCCGCCATCCTCGAGCTGGCCGACCGGGCAGCCGGCCTCGGCCCGCTGCCCGCTGCCGTGCTCGCCGTGGCCGCCCTGGCCCTGCTGACTCGCGGGCTGCACCTGGACGGGCTGGCCGACCTGGCCGACGGGCTGGGCAGCCGGGCCCCCGCGGGCCGGGCGCTGGACATCATGCGGCGCCCCGACATCGGCCCGTTCGGCGTGGCTGCGCTCGTGCTCACCCTGCTGGTCCAGGTGACCGCACTGGCCCGGGCGGCCGCGCTCGGCCGCGGCCCGGCGGCGGTCATCCTCGCCTCAGTGACCGCGCGGCTGGCCATGACGTGGGCCTGCAGTCGCGGCGGCCCGGCTGCGGCCGGGTCGCGCCTGGGCGCGCTGGTCGCGGGCACCGTCCCGGTTGTCGCGCCCGCGCTGCTGACGGTCGTGCTGCTGGCCGCCGCGCTGGCGGCGGCCGGGCCGGGTGGCCCGGAACGGGCGGCGCGCCCGGGGACCCGGCAGGGTGGCTGCTCACGGCCGCCGTGGCGGCCGGGCTGGCGGCCGGGGCGCTGCTCACCCGGCTGGCGGCGGGCCAGCTGGCCGGCCTCACCGGCGACGTGCTCGGCGCGGTAGCCGAGATCAGCGCGGCCGCCTGCCTTCTTGTCACCGCCGTCCGGTAGCCGCCGGCCCGGCCCGCCGGGCCGGCGACGGTCAGCTCTCGCCGTTGACCTCGGCCACCAGGTCGATCAGAGCCGCAATCGCATCCAGCGTGGCCGGGCGGCGCCCGGCCGACTTCACCTGCAGGGTGGTGATGCCCGCGGCCCGGTACCGGCGGAGCCCGGCCGCGGATCACCTGCGGGGCCGCGTCGACGTCGTCGGTGATCTCCAGCGACACCGGGATCATCAGCTCCAGGTCGGCCAGCGAACGCCCGGCCCGGGCTGCGCCCGCGGCCAGGGGCCGCAGGAACGCCGACGGCGTCTCGGGCATGAAGGCGCTGCCGATCCAGCCGTCCGCGATCTGCCCGGTCAGCTCCGGATTCTTCGGCCCGAGAGCCGCCAGGTAGATCGGGACCGGCGCCGCCTCGGCCATCGTGCGCATCGGCCGCCCGGCCCCCCGGGCAGCGGGATCTGGTACGCGTCACCCTGATGATCGAGCCGCTGGCCGGCGGCGATGACCCGGACGATCTGCACGGTCTCCCTGGTGGCTCGCAGCGGGGCGGTGAACCGCACCCGTGCCAGCCCACCGTCACCTGCGCCGCTGACCCCGAGGCCGAGCAGGAACCGGCCGCCGGACAGGGCCTGCAGCGACAGCGCCGACATCGCCAGCATCGCCGGGGTGCGCGCGCCGAGCTGGGCGATGCCCGAGACCAGCCGGATCCGGCTGGTCCGGGCGGCCAGGAATGCCAGCGGCGTGAGCGCGTGGTGTCCCCAGGCTTCCGGCGTCCACATCGAGCCCGCGCCGAGGGCCTCGGCGTCCGCGACCAGCCGGGCCAGCTCGCTGGTCACGCCCTCGATGCCGAGCGCCACCGTCAGCGGCCTGGCCGCCCCGGCCGCCCGGCTCACCGGGCCGAAGCGGCCAGCGCGAAACGCAGCCGGGCGGCGTACTGCGCCGCCTCCCCGTCGTCGGCGTACCTGACCCGCGGCCAGAAGAAGCCGCGGAGCCCGTCGCCCTTGGTGCGCGGCACGACATGCACATGCAGGTGCGGCACGCTCTGGCTGACCACGTTGTTGGCCCCGATGAAGCTGCCCTGGGCGCCGAGGGCGGCCGGCATGCTGGCGCTGATCCGCTGGACGGCGCCGAACAGCGGGGTGATCAGCACGGCCGGCAGATCGGCGAGCGTCGCGTAATGCTCCCGCGGCACGACCAGCACGTGCCCCTTGAACACCGGCCGCGCATCCAGGAAGGCCACGGTGTGCTCGTCGGCCAGGACCTGGTGCGCGGGCACCGCCCCGGCAGCGATCGCGCAGAACAGGCAGCCGGCCACGGTGGCACGGTAGCGTGCCCGCCGCCGGGCCGGCCGGCCAGGGCCGATGTCATCCGCCGGGATTAGCGTGGCCGGCCGCCAGGCGGACGACGGGCCGGCGCCCGCGCGCATACGCTGAGCCTGTGTCCGCCGTCTACGCGTGGCTGAGCCGTCACCCCAAGCTAGTCGACGGCATGCTCGCCCTGGTGCTGGCGCTGATGGCGCTGCCCAACGTGCCCCTGGGGCCGTCCAGGCGGCTGGGCTTGCTCGCCTTGCCGCTGTTGATCGTTCCGGTAGTGTTCCGCCGCCGGTATCCGGAGGCGGCTTTCGCCGTCGCCGCGATCGCTGGCGCACTCGAGCTGGTCATCATGGCCACCCCGTCCGGAGCCGATCTTGCCATCGTGGTGCTGCTCTATACCCTGGCCGCCTACCGGCCGCGGCGTACCTCGATCGCGGGCCTGGCGGTCTGCCTGGCAGGCTCGGCCGTCGCCATCGTGCGCTGGTCGTCGCTGACCAGGCCCGCCCACCTGATCGCGTGGATCTTCTTCGGCTCGGTCCTATTCGGCGGCACCTCGCTGGTGGCCTGGGTACTGGGCGACTCGATGCGGTACCGGCGCGGCTATTATCTGGCACTGGAGGACCGGGCCAACCGGCTGGAGGCCGAGCGGGACGCCCAGGCCAGGGTCGCCGCGGCGGCTGAGCGGGCGCGGATCGCCCGCGAGCTGCACGACGTGATCGCCCATAACGTGAGCGTGATGGTAGTGCAGGCCGACGGCGCCCGGTACGTGCTGCGGTCTGACCCGGACCGGGCCGAGGCCGCCGTCACCGCGATCTCGAGAACCGGACGGCAGGCCCTGGCGGAAATGCGGCGGCTGCTCGGCGTGCTGCGCGCGGGCGACGAGGTCTCTGAGCTGGCCCCCGTGCCCGGGCTAGACCAGCTCCGCGAGCTGCTCGATCAGGCCCGCGGCGCGGGGCTGTCGGTGGATTTCGCCCTGCAGGGCAGGCCGCGCCGGCTGGCTCAGGGGGCCGAGCTCGCCGCCTACCGGGTGGTGCAGGAGTCGCTGACCAACACCCGCAAGCACGGCGGCCTGGCCGCCGCCGCCCGGGTCAGCCTCTGCTACCTGCCCGACGGGCTGCTGGTGCAGGTAACTGACGACGGGCTCGGCGCGAGGGCAGCCCAGGACGGCGCGGGCCACGGGCTGACCGGCATGCGGGAGCGGATCTCGCTGTACGGCGGCACGGTCAAGGCCGGCCCGCTGGCCGGCGGTGGTTACCGGGTGACCGCCTGGCTGCCGTGTCCTCCTGGCCCGGATGCCGATGTGCCCGCGCCCCCCGGCCGGGACACTGCGGACAGCGCCGCCGGCGGTCGCTCCCGGATGAGCGGCGCAGCATGACCATCAAGATCGCGCTGGTGGATGACCAGGAGCTGGTCAGGACCGGATTCCGGATGGTGCTCGAGGCGCAGCCGGACATGGCGGTCGTCGGCGAGGCGGCCGATGGGGCCGGGGCGGTCGAGCTGGCCCGCAAGGGGCAGACGGACGTCATGGTGATGGACGCCCGGATGCCGCGGCTGGACGGCGTGGCGGCGACCCGGCAGATCCGCCGGGCAGGCGACCGGCCGCGGATCCTGATGCTCACCACGTTCGACCTTGACGAGTACGCGTTCGCGGCGCTGAAGGCCGGCGCCAGCGGGTTCTTGCTCAAGGACGTGCCGCCGGAGGAACTGCTGTTCGCCATCCGGGCCGTGCATTCCGGTGACGCGGTGGTGGCGCCGTCGACGACGCGCCGGATGATCGACCAGTTCGCGCCGCTGCTGCCCGGCGGCGCGGCCGCCGCCCCGCCGCAGCTCGCCGGGCTGACCGACCGGGAACGCGAGGTGCTGGCGCAGATTGCGCAGGGGCTGTCCAATGCCGAGATCGCCCAGCGGCTGTTCGTCTCTGAGGCCACCGTCAAGACCCACGTGGGCCGGATTCTGGCCAAGCTCGGGCTGCGGGACCGGGTGCAGGCCGTCGTATTCGCGTACGAGCACGGGCTGGCCCGGTCCCGCGGCCAGTCCTGACCGGCTTCCTTACCTTTCGGCGATATCGGCATTCCTTCCCCGGCATCAGCATCACCGCCTTCCGCCTCACCGCCAGATCCGGGTCGCGCCTGATGACCTGGGCCGTGCCCCTGACGGGCCGCGCCGGTGCCCGTGCTGCGGGCATTACGCGGCTGCGAGAATGACCGGGTGCCGGAAACCGACGATGAGCCGCGCGGCTGGCTGCTGCTGATATACCGCGTGCCCTCCGAGCCGACCAGGCTGCGCGCGGCGGTCTGGCGCCGGATCAAGAGCCTGGGTGCGATCTACCTGCAGAGTTCCACTGCTGCCCTGCCGGCCACCACGGCCGCCGAGCGGGCACTCCGCAAGCTGCGCAGCGAGATACTCGCGATGTCGGGTACAGCCGCCCTGATGTCCTGCGAGGTGCTGGCGGGCGAGCAGGAGGTCCGGGCGGCGTTCCAGGCGGCCAGGGACGATGAGTACGAGGAGATCGTCGACAAGTGCGAGGACTTCCTGGCCCAGGTGCGCAAGGAGTACGCGGCCGAGCACTTCACTTACGCCGAGCTGGAGGAGAACGAGGTCGACCTGGTCAAGCTGAAGAACTGGCTGGCCAGGATCCGTGCCCGCGATGTGTTCGGGGCAGCCGGGCGGGCCGCCGCGGAGAAGGGGCTGGCCCAGTGCGCGGAATCGCTTGAGGCCTACGCAGCCCGGGTCTATGCCGAGGAGGCGGAGAGCCGCTGACCGGCTGGGTCACTGGCCGCGGCCTGCCGACATCCCTGCCGCGCGCGGCGGCATTCCCCGCCGCGCCCGGTACGGGAGCGGTCACTTGGCTCGCGCCGCGCGCCACAGGCTGACCGGCAGCAGCACCACGAGCAGCAGCGGCAGCAGCCACCAGGCCACCACGCCGTGCTGGCTGAGCAGGTAGGTGAGCGCCAGCCCGGCCACCACTCCCGCCGCGACCAGCCAGTCGTCGCCGATAACGAAGTCGTAGACACCAGCCCCGAACGCCCGGATCCGCGCGCCCACGTCAGGCCGCCTTCTGCGCGACAGCGGCGGCCGCAGCGGGGCCGGGCAGGCCAGTCGCGGACCGGCGCAGGATCGCCACCAGGGCCAGCGCGAACAGCGCGATCGCGGGGATGATGACTAGCAGCGCGGCGTCCGAGCCGGGCCAGTGGGCCCCTGCTCCCTCCCCACCCCAGAAGGTACCGAACGCGGTCAGCATGATGCCGACGACGAACTTCATGGTGTTCTCCGGCACCCGGGCCAGCGGCGCCCGCACCGCCAGCCCGACCGCCACGATCAGCACGACGGCGCACCCGGCCGCGATCGCGGCCAGGCCCACGTTGTGCTGGTTAGTGCCGAACGTCAGCACGATGAACACGACCTCCAGGCCCTCGAGCAGCACGCCCTTGAACGACAGCGTGAAGCCGAACCAGTCCGGCACTAGGCCGCCCCGGCGGCGGGGCGCCCCCTTCGCGGCGGCCAGCTGCTCGGCATAGATCTTGTCCTCATCGTGCAGCGCTTTGTGGCCGCTGGCTCGCAAGATCGCTTTGCGCAGCCATTGCAGTCCGAAGACCAGCAGCAAGGCACCGACGACCAGCCGCAGCCCGCGCAGCGGTATGGCCGAGACCGCCGGGCCGAGCACCGCGACGATGACGGCCAGCACGGCCAGGGCCGCGAGAATCCCGGTTCCGGCCGATCGCCAGTCCCGGCTGGTGCCCGCGGCCAGCACGATGGTCGTCGCCTCGACGGCCTCGACCGCGCAGGCCAGGAACACCGCGATGAACAGGGCCCCTGCTCCGGCTCCCACCGCGCCTCCTGTCAGCTGTTCGGGTAGCACGCTACCGGCTCGTACGATCGAGCGCGTCACCCGATAATTCTAACGGCTGTCATCAGCTAGATGTAACTATCGTTCGCGCCTGCTTATCGCCCGGTTCACCAGATGATCATATTGCGCCAGCTGGGATCGCATCACTGCCCCAGGCCGCTGCGCCGCTGATCAGGCCGACCAGCCGGCCAGCGCCGGCCGGCCAGGCACTAGGCTTCACACCGTGACAGTGAGCCTGCAGACCAGCCAGGCGGCCGCGGCCGGATCGGTGGCGGACGCAATCATCATCGGGGTGAGCCAGACACGGGACGGCCCGCAGCCAGCACCGGGCGCCGAGGACGTCGATTCCGCGCTCGAGGGCACGCTCACCGCGACGCTCGCCGCCCTGGGCGCCACCGGCAAGCCGGATGAGCTGACCCGGCTGGCCTCTGGCGGCCGGCTCGGCGCCCCGCTCGTGGTGGCCGTGGGCATCGGGTCGGCGGCTGGACCCGACGGCGAGACGCTGCGCCGGGCCGCGGGCACCGCGGTCCGTTCCGTGCTCGGCGGCCCCGAGGCCGGCAGCCCTGAGGCCGGCAGCACAGCGCGCCGTATCGTGCTCGCCCTGCCGGCCAGGGACGCCGGCGAGGCCGAGGCGGTCGCGCTCGGTGCGCTGCTCGGCAGCTACTCCTTTGGCCGGTACCGCACCAGCCCTCCGGCCAGCAGCACGGCGAACGGCCTGGCCGGCGGCCGCGGTGCGGCGCAGCTGACGCTGCTCAGCGCGAGCCCGGGCGCCGCCGAAGCGGCAGGCCGGGCGCAGATCCTGGCCGACGCCGTGAACCTGGTGCGGGACCTGGTCAATACCAGCCCGTCGCACCTGTACCCGGAGACCTTCGCCGCCGAGGCCGAGCGGGTAGCGCGCGAGGGCGGCCTTGCCGTCGAGGTGCTCGACGGCAAGGAGCTCGCCGACCGCGGCTACGGCGGAATCTCCGGTGTCGGGCAGGGCTCAGTGCACCCGCCGCGGCTGGTCCGGCTCGCCTACTCCAGCCCGTCTGCCAGCGCGACGGTGGTCTTTGTCGGCAAGGGCATCACGTTCGACTCGGGCGGCCTGTCGCTCAAGCCCGCCAAGTCGATGGAGGCGATGAAGTCCGACATGGGCGGCGCCGCCGCCGTGCTCGCCGCCCTGCAGGCGGTCGCGGCGCTGCGGCCGCAGGTGAACGTGGTCGGCTACCTGCCGCTAGCGGAGAATATGCCGGGGGGTGCCGCGCAGCGGCCGTCGGACGTGATCACGATCTACGGCGGCAAGACCGTCGAGGTGCTCAACACCGACGCCGAAGGGCGGCTGGTCATGGCCGACGCCCTGACCCGGGGGGCCGGCGACGAGCCAGCGCTGATGGTCGACGTCGCCACCCTGACCGGCGCCCAGGTGGTGGCCCTGGGCATGCGGACCTTCGGCGTCATGGCCAACGACGACGCGGTCCGCGACGGCGTGGTGGACGCCGCCCGCCGGGCCGGCGAGCAGGCGTGGCCCATGCCGCTGCCCGATGAGCTGCGCAAGGGCCTGGATTCCGCGGTGGCCGACCTGGCGAACGTCTCGTCCGACCGGAGCGGCGGCATGCTCGTGGCCGGGCTATTCCTGCGCGAGTTCATCCCGGACGGCACCCGCTGGGCGCACCTGGACATCGCGGGCCCGGCCTTCCACGAGGGCGAGCCCTACGGCTATACCCCCAAGGGCGGAACAGGCGCGGCCGCGCGGACGCTCGTGCAGATAGCGCTGGACGTAGCAGACGGACGGCTGTAAGACCAAGGACACGACGACCGCTGGCGCGGCCCGGGTCATCGACCGTGAGCCTGGCCGCGGGCGGGACAAGGAGTACCTGCATGACTGACGGCGACTACGACATCGTCATCCTCGGCGGCGGCAGCGGCGGCTACGCCTGCGCGCTGCGCGCGGCCGAGCTCGGCAAGCGGGTCGCTCTCATCGAGCGGGACAAGGTCGGCGGCACCTGCCTGCACCGCGGCTGCATTCCCACCAAGGCACTGCTGCACGCGGCTGAGATCGCCGACCAGGCGAAGGATGGTGCCGCGTTCGGCGTGCGCACCAGCTTCGACGGCGTGGACATGGCGGGGGTGAACGAATACAAGGACAAGGTGGTGACCCGGCTCTGGAAGGGTCTCACCGGGCTGATCGCCAGCCGCAAGATCGATGTCATCGAGGGCGAGGGCCGGCTGGAGTCACCGACCAGCGTCCGGGTCGGCGACCAGGTGATCCGCGGCGCTCATGTGGTACTCGCCAGCGGCTCGGAATCGCGCAGCCTGCCCGGGCTGCAGATCGACGGCGAGCGGGTGATCAGCAGTGACCATGCGCTTCGGCTCGACCGGGTCCCGGCCTCGGCCGTGATCCTCGGCGGTGGCGTGATCGGCGTCGAGTTCGCCAGCGTGTGGCGCTCGTTCGGGGCCGAGGTCACCATCGTGGAGATGCTGCCGCACCTGCTGCCGCCCGAGGAGGAGTCCAGCTCCAAGCTGCTGGAGCGCGCCTTCCGGCGGCGCGGCATCGGCTACAAGCTCGGCGCCAGGTTCGAGGGCGTCAAGAACACCGATTCCGGGGTGACCGTGACGCTGGAGGGCGGCACGACGATCGACGCGGAACTGCTGCTCGTCGCGGTCGGCCGCGGGCCCGTCTCGGCCGGGCTCGGCTACGAGGAGGCCGGCGTGCGCGTCGACCGGGGCTTCGTGCTGGTTGACGAGTACTGCCAGACGAGCGTGCCGACCATCTCCGCCGTCGGCGACCTGACGCCCGGCCTGCAGCTGGCTCACGTCGGCTTCGGGGAGGGGATCGGTGTCGCCGAGCGGCTGGCCGGGATGCGCGTCACCCCCATCGACTACGACGGCGTACCGCGGGTCACCTACAGCGACCCGGAGGTGGCCTCAGTCGGCATCACTTCGGCCGTCGCGGCCCAGCGCGGCATCGAGATAGCCGAGGTCACCTACGACCTGGCCGGCAACGGCAAGAGCCAGATCCTGCAGACGCAGGGAGCGGCCAAGGTCATCGCCGCCGCGGGCGGCGGCCCCGTGCTCGGCGTGCACCTGGTCGGGGCCAGGGCCGGCGACCTGATCGCCGAAGGCCAGCTGATCTACAACTGGGAAGCCGTGCCCGCCGACGTCGCCCAGCTCATCCACCCGCACCCGACCCAGTCCGAGGCCATCGGCGAGGCGCACCTGGCGCTGGCCGGCAAGCCCCTGCACTTCCACTCATAACCGCACCTGTCGCTATGACCGCACCCATGACCGCCCGCCCGGCCGCCGCGCATCGGTAGCTCCGGCCTCGCCTCCCTGCCGCCAGGGCCGAAATCAAGAAGGAGCAGGACAACGCCATGTCGGTCTCCGTATCAATGCCGCAGCTCGGCGAAAGCGTCACCGAGGGCACCGTGACTCGCTGGCTGAAGCGGGAAGGCGAGCACGTCGAAGCCGATGAGCCACTGCTTGAGGTCTCCACCGACAAGGTGGACACCGAGATCCCCTCGCCGGTCTCCGGCGTGGTCCGCGGCATCAGCGTGGCCGAGGACGAGACCGTGGCCGTGGGCGCCGAACTCGCGGTTATCGACGAGGACGGCGCCGCGGCGGGTGGCGGTGAGGTCCAGGCCGGAGCTGACCAGGAGGGTGCTCAGACCGGGGCTGGCCGGGACGGCGCTGCCCAGGCGGCCGGGGCCGGTGCGGGCGAGGAGGGAGCGGCCGGGTACGGAGCGGCACCGGGCGCGGCCGCACCGGGCGGCGCGCAGCAGGCCGGCCCCGGGCCGGATGCGCCGCCGGGGGCCGGCGGCCAGGAAGCTGGCGGCGAGGGTGTCCCGCAGCAGCCGGCGGCGGCGGATGAGCCGGGTCCGGGCGGGGCGGGCGGGGCGGCGGATGCCGGATACGGCGCCGACAGCGGCTTCGGCGCGGCCGCGGCCGGCTACCAGGCGCCCGGCGGCTACCCGCAGCAAGGCACCGATTACCAGCAGGGCGGCCAGCAGCAGGACGGCTACCCGCAGCCGGATGGGGGCGCCCAGGCCGGCGGCTACCAGCAGCCCGTCACGCAGCAGGACTACCAGCAGCCCGGGGACCAGCAGCCCGTCGCGCAGCAGGACTACCAGCAGCCCGGGGACCAGCAGCCCGTCACGCAGCAGGACTACCAGCAGCCCGGGGACCAGCAGGGCCTGCCGGAGCAAGATTCTCATCAGCCGCCGACAGCGGGCGGGTACCAGGCCATGGATGAGCCGCGGGCCGGGCAGGCTCCGGCCCAGCCGCCGACCGGGCAGGCTCCGGCCCAGCAGGTCTCGTCCCAGCCGCCTGCCGGGCAGCAGCCCCAGCCGCCTGGCGCCCAGCAGGCAGCAGGCCAGCAGCCGGCTCAGCCCGCAGGCGGCCCGGCGGCCGCGCAGCAGGCTGGGGCAAACGGAGCGGGCTCGCCGGTGGCCGAGGCCGGGGCGGCCGAAGGAGCCGACAGCCCGTATGTCACCCCGCTGGTGCGCAAGCTCGCGGCCGAGCACGGAATCGACCTGGCCTCGCTAACCGGGACCGGGGTGGGTGGCCGGATCCGCAAGCAAGACGTCCTGGACGCAGCCGGATCGCAGGGTGGGAGCGTGCCCGCGCCGTCGGCCCCGTCCGGGCCAGGCACCGGACAGCCAGGCGCCGGAGAGCCAGGCGCCGGGCAGCAGCCGGCCGCTGCCCCGGTGTCTGCGGCGGCGGCCCGGCCGGTCACCGATGAGGCCGCCGATCAGGCGGCCCCGGCGCGGTCACCGGTGGTGCCGTCCAGGCTGCGCGGCACGACCGAGCGCATGTCCCGGGCCCGGCAGGTGATCGCCCAGCGGATGATCGAATCCCTGCAGACCTCGGCCCAGCTCACTACCGTGGTCGAAGCGGACGTGACGGCGATCGCCAGGCTGCGCGACCGCGCCAAGGCTGCGTTCGAGGCCCGGGAGGGCGTCAAGCTCTCGTTCCTGCCGTTCTTCGCGCTGGCCGTAGTCGAGGCGCTGAAGGTCCATCCGAAGCTGAACGCGGTGATCGACACCGGCAACGGCCAGGTGACCTATCATGACGCCGAGCATCTCGGCATCGCCGTGGACACCGAGCGCGGCCTCATGGTGCCGGTCATCCGGAACGCTGGCGACCTCAACATCGGCGGCCTCGCCCGCAAGATCTCTGACTTGGCCGAGCGGACCAGGGGCGGCCAGGTCAGCCCGGACGACCTGTCCGGCGGCACCTTCACGCTGACCAACACCGGCAGCCGCGGCGCGCTGTTCGACACCCCGATCATCAACCAGCCGCAGGTGGGAATCCTCGGGACCGGGACCGTGGTGAAGCGCGCCGTGGTGGTCGAGGACCCGGCGCTCGGCGAGGTGATCACCGTGCGCTCCATGGTCTACCTGGCCCTGACCTACGACCACCGGCTGGTCGACGGCGCCGACGCGGTCCGATTCCTGGTCACGCTGAAGAGCCGGCTTGAGGAAGGCGCCTTCGAGACCGAGCTGGGCCTGTAACGCAGTGCCCGCGGCAGTCCGGGCCGATTTCGTGATCCAGGAGAGCTGCCTGCGGTTTTCCGCAGCAGCCACTTCACGATCATGGAATGGGCATAGGGCCTAGGGAGGTTCGTGTGACGAAGGTGGCCATCACCGGCTCGTCCGGCCTGATCGGCGGCGCGCTGGCCGCCGACCTGGCCGCGGACGGGCACGAGGTGATCCGGCTGGTGCGCGGGCCGGCCGGGGTACCGGGCACGTGCAGTGGGATCCGCAGGCGGCCGGCGGCCTGGACCCGGCCGCGCTCGACGACGTGACCGCCGTGGTGAACCTGGCCGGCGCTCCCGTGGCCGCGGGACGATGGACCGACGCGCGCAAGGCCGAGCTGCGGGCCAGCCGCATCCAGTCCACAAAGACCCTGGTCCGGGCCATGGCTGCGGCACCGACGCCGCCGGGCGTGCTGATCAGCGGCTCGGCGATCGGATGGTACGGCGATACCGGAGACCGGCCCGTGGACGAGAGCGCCCCGGCCGGTCCCGGATTCCTGGCCGGGCTAGCCCGCGACTGGGAGGCGGCCGCGGCGCAGGCCAGCTCCGCCGGCACCCGGGTGGCCTGCGTGCGGACGGGGATCGTGCTCAGCCGCAGCGGCGGGATGCTGGGCCAGCTGCTGCCGGTGTTCCGGCTCGGGCTCGGGGCTCGCCTGGGCGGCGGTGATCAGTACATCAGCTGGATCAGCCTGTCCGACGAGGTGCGGGCCATCCGTTTCCTGCTCGACGCCCGCGATGTCGACGGGCCGGTGAACCTGACGGCTCCCGAGCCGGTCACCAACGCTCAGTTCACTACCGTGCTGGCCGCGCAGCTGAGCCGCCCGGCGCTGCTGCGGGTGCCGGGGGCGCTGCTGCGCGCGGGCCTCGGCGAGCTGTCAAGCGAGCTGCTGGCCGGCGCCCGGGTTCTGCCGCGCAAGCTGACCGAGGCTGGTTTCGAGTTCCGCCACCGGGACCTGCGCACCGCGCTGGCCGCCGAGCTGGCGCCGGGCCGCGGCGCCGCGTAGCCCGGCCCGGCCGCGATCACCCGGCCCGGCCCCGGCGCCCCGGCGGCCCGGGCTCGGCGGCCTGGGGCGACGGCGGTCCCGAGCCCGGCTGGGCGGCCGTCCCGCTGGGCGGCCGGACCTGGGCGGAAGTGCGCCAGGGCGGTGACTGCTCCCCCGGCGGCATCGGGAACAGGTCAATCAGGCGCTCGGCGGAGCCGGCCCCGAGCAGCGGTGTCTTGCGCAGTGAGGGCACTTCCCTGGGCATGCCCTCGAGCAGCCTGATCCGGCTGAGGCTCAGCCGCAGCAGGCGGCGGGCCGCCAGCACCGCCAGCGTGGCCAACGGCAGCTCGATCACCAGCGCGGACGCCAGGCTCAGCCAGAAACCGCTGGTCCTGGCGTCGAGCACCACGTCGAACCAGGCATCGCAGCACAGCAGGGTGGCCAGCACGATCAGGCAGATCACCAGCAGCTGCCGCCGTCGCCAGGCCGCCCATCCGGTCACCGCGAACACGGCCAGCAGCGCCAGGTCGAATCCGACCCAGGCTCCGCGCCAGTCCCCGGACCGGTAGTACCGCGGCAGCGTGACCGCCAGCACGCCGATCCAGATGGCCAGCGCCACGCAGCAGGCGACGATCAGCGCGAGCGCGAACGTCCGCCGCAGGGCGGAGCTGGCACGGCCGTCCGCCTGGCCGGGCTCGGCCTGCCGGGTGAGCATGCGGATGAGCTGCTGGCGGTCCTGCGGGCTCAGATTCCGGACCTCGTCCTCAGAAAGCACGCGCCACCTCCCTGCCTATCCCTAGCCTTCCCCATCCCGGGCGCATTCCCGCTGCGCACAGGCCGGGAATAGGCTGAGAACATGACCGGGACGCTGATCTTCTCCAGGGCGGGGCTCGGTGCTGGCGCGATTGGCTATCAGCCCGCCTGGGACCTGCAGCGGGCGCTGCACGAGCGCCGGGTGCGCGGCGAGATCCCCGACACGTGCCTGCTGCTCGAGCACCCGCCGGTGTACACCGCGGGCCGCCGCACCGAGCCGCTGGACCGGCCGGCCGGTGATCCCGGCGCGCCGGTCATCGAGGTCGACCGGGGCGGGAAGATCACCTGGCACGGCCCTGGCCAGCTGGTCGGCTACCCGATCTTGCGGCTGGAAGAGCCGATCGACGTCGTCGCCTACGTGCGGTCGGTCGAGCAGGCCCTGATCGGGGTGTGCGCGGCGTTCGGGGTGACGGCGGGCCTGGTGGAGGGCCGCAGCGGGGTCTGGGTCGCGGGCCGGGACGGCGCGCAGGACCGCAAGGTGGCGGCGATCGGCATCCGGGTGGCCCGCGGCGTGACCATGCACGGCTTCGCGCTCAACTGCGACTGCGACCTGGCGTGGTTCGACCGGATCGTGCCATGCGGCATCCGCGACGCGACGGTGACGTCGCTGAGCGCGGAGACAGGCAGGACCGTCACCGTGACGGATGTGGTCGTGCCGGTGATGCGCGAGCTGTCCGGCGTGCTCGGCGCCCGTGAGGTGCGCGAGGCCGACGGGCAGGCGGCGCTGGCAGAGCTGGCCGGGACGGCAGAGCTGGCCGGGACGGCGGGCCGGGCCCAGGCGAGCCGGCCGGCCGCGGCGGTCAGGTGACGTCCCGGGGCTGCGGCCGCGGCAGGTACATCAAGGTCCCGGCCGCCCGCGCGGCGAGCCCGCCGGTGACACGGCGCAGCTGGTAGGGGGGCAGGAACCGGGGCAGGTCCGGCGGTACGGTGAACTGCCAGGCGTCGAGCTCCTCGGCCTGCAGGACGATGCCGCTGCCGTCGGCGAGCGTGCCGCCGTCGAACACGAACGACATCATCGGCCGCAGCTCCGGCCCGAGCGGCTGGGCCCAGTCGATCGTGAGCAGCGGGCCGGGCTCGACCGGCAGGCCGATCTCCTCGGCCACCTCCCGGGCGCAGCCCAGGTGCGGAGGCTCGCCGTGCTCGCAGATACCGCCCGGCAGCGACCAGTGGTCCCGGTAGTTCGGCTTGACCAGCAGCGGCCGCCCGGCCGGGTCGGTGATCAGCGCGGCCGCGGACAGCACGACGCCGGGCAGCCCGGAGTACCAGGTCCTGTGGTCGGTAAAGGACACGGTCATGGCCCGCCGGCACCGCGCTGCCGCGCCGCGATGCCGGCCAGGTAGCCGGCCAGCCCGGCCTCGGGCACCGCCGTCTGCTCCCCGCTGTCCATATCGCGGGCGGTCACCGAGCCCGCCGCCGCTTCCCGGCTGCCGTAGATCAGGACCTGCCGCGCGCCCTGCTCGCTGGCCCATTTCAGCTGCCTGCCGAGCTTGCCCGACCCGCCCAGGTAGATGCCCGCCCGCAGCCCGGCGGCGCGCGCCGCGGCCGCCATCGCGAACGACTGCGCGGCCAGCTCGTCGCCGAGCCGGGTGACGGCGACGTCGATCCGGCCAGGCCCGGCCGCCGCGGCGCCGGGCAGCATCAGCAGAATGCGCTCGATGCCGAGAGACCCCCCGGTGCCCGGCACGGCCGGGCCGCCGAGCTGCTCGATCAGATGGTCATACCGGCCCCCGCCGGCCAGCGAGCCGGCCAGCCCGTCCGCCGTGACCTCCCAGATCGGCCCGGTGTAATAGCTGAGCCCGCGCACCAGTCGCGGCGAGAACGCCAGCCGCCCGGCGGGCAGCAGCAGGCCGGCCGCGTCCAGGACCGCGCTGACCTCGTCCAGGCCCGCCAGTCCCAGCTCACTGCCCTTCAGCGCATCCCGGACCCGCCCGGCCGCGTCCGGCGCCCCGACCACGTCGACCAGCTCGCCCGCCGCGGCCTGGCTCAGGCCGCGGTCCGCCAGCTCGGCTATCACCTCGGCCGGCATCTGCTTGTCCAGCTTGTCCAGGGTGATCAGCACCCCGGGTCCCAGCTCGGCGGGCACGCCGAACACCTCCAGCAGGCCGGTCAGCACCCGGCGCGAGTTCAGCTGGATCGCGAAGGAGCCGATTTCCAGCTCGCTCAGCACGTCGTGCACAGCGCACAGCACCTCGGCGTCCGCCAGCGGCGATGACGAGCCGAGCGTGTCCAGGTCGCACTGGGTGAACTCGCGATAGCGGCCCTTGCCGGGCCGGTCAGCCCGCCACACCGGGCCCATGGCGTAGCGCTTGTAGGGCACCGGCAGCTGGCTGCCGTGGGCGGCCGCCACCCGCGCCAGCGGCACGGTCATGTCGTAGCGCAGCGCGAGGTCGGCCTCTCCTGACACCTCATGCTCACCGCGCCGCAAGATCTTGAAGATGAGCTTGTCGCCCTCGTCGCCGTACTTGCCGAGCAGCACGTCGAGCCGCTCGAAGGCGGGCGTCTGCAGCGGCTCGAAGCCGTAGCGGGCGAACACCGCGCGGATCACCGTGAAGGCCCGCTCCCGGTGCTCGAACTCGGCGGCCAGGAAGTCACGGGTCCCGGACGGAGGATCAAACTGCGTAGGCATGAGGACCATGTTCCCGGACCCGGGCCCCGTCGTCACATCGGGCTCGCCGCGGCTGGCGCGGGAAGCCGGAGTGCTCCGGTCAGCCGACGGCCGAGGCACGGTAGCGGGCCAGCACCCAGTCGGCCAGCGGCCCGGCGCAGCCGGTGTAGCCCAGCGGGTCGAGCAGGCCGGTTACCACCTCGCGGTCCAGCTGCCTGCCGTCCGCGGCCGCCGCCTCGGCGAGCAGGTCGGCCAGCGGCCGGCCGGTCCGCTCCGCCTGCGCGATGGCCGCATCGTCCGCCGCCCAGCCGGGCGACAGCAGCCCGGTGTCGGCCAGCGGCACCGGCCCGGCTGATCGCGCCTGCGGGCCGGCAGCGGCATCGGTGCTCCAGGATTCTCCGCCCGTACCACCAGCACATTGAACCGCGCCGCCCGGCCGGGTGCTGGTCGCGGCCGGGCCAGCCCCGCCGCGATCTGGGCCGGGTCCGGCCCGAACTGGCCCGGCATTCCCCCGCATTTCAGGAACGCCGCTCACACCGAGGACTGGCGATGATCACAACTCCCTAACGGCTGCCCGGGTCTCCCCGTGCGCAGCGCTGGTATACCGGGAGCATGCCCGACGACTCGCTGGCCGACGATTCGCTGGCCGGCCAGATGCGGGTGGCCGCGGCGGCGCTGCTCGGCGAGCTGGACGGCTCGCAGCGCGCGCTGGCCGCGCAGCCGTTCGCTGACACCGCCGCGCGCCGCTGGCTGGAGTACCGGCCGCGGCCACGGCCCGGCGCATGCCTGGCCGATCTCAGCGCCCCGGCCCGCAAGACCGCGCACCGTCTGCTCGCCACCGGCCTCAGCGAGCACGCCTACGCGCAGGCCATGGTGATCACCGCGCTGGAGGAGGTGCTGGACCGCCGGGAGGGGTGGCGGCACGGCCGGCACAGCGGCGATTACTGGGTCTCGGTGTACGGCGACCCGGCGGCCAGTGAGCCCTGGTCGTGGCGGTTCGAGGGGCACCACGTATCGGTATCGATGACGGTGGCCGGCGACCAGGTCTCCGCCGCGCCGGTGTTCCTGGGAGCGAACCCGGCCTGCGTCCGGCACGCCGGCCTGCCCGTGTCACGGCCGCTCGCTCCCGAGGAGGATCTGGCCCGGGCGCTGCTGGACGCCCTCGGCACGCCGGGCCGGGCCGCCGCCGTCGTGTCGCCGCGGGCACCGGACGACATCCGCAGCGGCACCCGGCCCCGCGCCGGCGAGCTGATCGAGCCGCGCGGCATCTCCTCGGCCCGGCTCGGGCCCGCGGCCCGCGCGCTGCTCGACCAGCTGACCGCCCTCTACCTGGCCGGCTGCCGGCAGGCCTGGCCGCTGTGCAGGCGGCCAGCGCCGCCCTGGCCGAGCGGCATTTCGCCTGGGAGGGCCCGCAGCAGCCGGGCCAGCGGCATTACTACCGGATCCAGGGCGACGACCTGCTGATCGAGTACGACAACACCACCGACGACGGCAATCACGCGCACACGGTGCTGCGGCGCCCCCGCAGCGACTTCGGGGACGACATCCTGGCCCGGCATTACCGTGACGCCAGGCACGCGGCCCTGCCGTAGCCGCGGGGGCGCGGGCCCTCCGGCTCAATGGCAAGCCGGGCCGGAGTGGCCCTTCTGCGCCGCGCGGTAAACCGCCATCGCTGGCCTTGCTCGGTAACCATCTGTTCATCTTCTCGCCGGCCTCCGGCCGCAGCGCGGCGGGGATAATCGCGGCATGCGGCAAGCGGCGGCGGTGGACGGATTCGCGCTGGAGTACGACCGGGCAGGCGACGGCCCCGGCGTGGTGCTGCTGCACGGATGGCCTGGTGACAGGACCGACTACCGCGACGTGGTCCCGCTGGTATCGGCGGCCGCTGAAGCAGTGGTCCCGGACCTGCGGGGCTTTGGCGGATCGGACAAGCACCAGCCCGCCGATCCCAGCCAGTACACCGCCGCGGCGCAGGCGCGCAGCGTCGCGGCGCTGATCGGCGAGCTCGGGCTGACCCGGCCCGTGATCGCCGGCTATGACATCGGCAGCCGGATCGCCCAGGCACTGGCCCGCGAGCAGCCGCAGCTGGTCGGCGCCCTCGTACTGGCGCCCCCGCTGCCTGGCATCGGACGGCGGATACTTGACCCGGGCGCGCAGCGGGAGTTCTGGTATCAGCAGTTCCATCAGCTCAGCCTGTGCACCGACCTGATCGACGGCCGCCCGGAGGCCGTCCGTGCCTACCTGCGTCACTTCTGGTCGCACTGGTCGGGGCCGGGATTCGAGCCGGACGGCGAGCGGGAAGGGCACCTGGTCTCCGTGTACGCGCCGCCGGGTGCCTTCGCGGCGTCGATCGCCTGGTACCGGGCCGCCGCCGGCTCGGTCGCGAGATCGCTGGCCGAGCGGGAGCCGGAGCCGGAAGGGCGGCTCGCGCTGCCCGTCACCGTGCTGTGGCCAGCGCACGACCCGCTGTTCCCGCCGGAGTGGGCGGACAGGATCGACGCTTACTTCGCCAGCGCCACGGTGACCTGCCTGCCGGACAGCGGGCATTTCGTCCCGGCCGAGGCGGCAGCCGACTTCGCGGCCGCGGTGATCGCCGCCACCCGGCGCGGGCCGGGCCGGGTGGCCGGCTAGCCCTCGGCCAGCCCGCAGGGTTCCAGGGGGCGCGCCAGAGCTAGCTCAGCGCCGCGCCGACGTGCTCGCGGACCTCCTGCACCGCCCAGTTGTTGCCGTCGGGGTCGGCGAAGAACACGAACTTGCCGCCGTCCCGCGGGTCGAGGGCCTGCACCTCGGAGACCTCGACGCCCCGCTGCGCCAGCTCGGCCCGGGCCGCGACGATGTCGGTGACGACCAGCTGCAGCGACGGCCCCGGCGCCCGCTCGCCGTCGCCGGTGATGAGCGAAGGACCGATCACGACCGAGCACGCTGACCCGGGCGGGGTCATATGCACCACCCGCATCGTGGCAGTCGGCCAGGAGTCGGCGTCCAGGCCGAAGCCCAGCTGGTCGACGTAAAAGCTCTTGGCCCGCTCCACGTCAGTCACCGGGACCACCACGACTTCCAGCTTCCAGTCCATGATCTCGCCCTTCCCCGCCGGGTCCCCGCCCGCGGCTGCGCCTATGACTGAGTTCCACCTTAAGGCCAGGGTGCGTCAGCCTGCCGGTGCCCGGCGCCGCGGGCGACGCCGCTGGCCGTCGGGACGGTCACCCCGCCTACCCAGCCGGGCCCGCAGCGTGGCCCGTGCCAGCCGACGGGCAGCCGCGACGTAGATTGGGAGTCATGGACTACCGCACTCTCGGGCGCAGCGGCTGTGCCGTGTCCAACCTCTGCCTGGGCACCATGACCTTCGGCACCGAGTCCGACGAGCAGGTCTCGCACGCGCAGCTGGACCGGTTCGTCGAGGCAGGCGGGACGCTCGTCGACACGGCCGACGTCTACAGCGCCGGCGTGTCCGAGGAGATCATCGGCCGCTGGTTCGCCGACCCGGCCCGCAGACGTCACCGAGCCGGTGGTGCTGGCCACCAAGGGCCGGTTCCCGCTCGGCGACGAGCCCAACGGCGCGGGCCTGTCCGCCCGGCACCTGACCCGCGCGCTGGACGCCTCGCTGCGCCGGCTCGGGCTCGACTGCGTCGACCTCTACCAGGTGCACGCCTTCGACCCGCTGACGCCGCTGGAGGAGACGCTGCGGACGCTGGACGGCTTCGTCCGGGCCGGCAAGATCCGTTACTACGGCCTGTCGAACTTCACCGGCTGGCAGCTGACCAAGGCGGTGCACCTGGCCCGCGCGCTGGGCGTCGCCGGGCCGGTCACGCTGCAGCCGCAGTACAGCCTGCTCGTGCGCGAGATCGAGTGGGAGATCGTGCCCGCCGCGCTGGACGCCGGGCTCGGCCTGCTGCCGTGGAGCCCGCTCGGCGGCGGCTGGCTGTCGGGCAAGTACCGGCGCGACGAGCGCCCGACCGGCGACACCCGGCTCGGCGAGGACCCGGACCGCGGGCATGGAGGCCTACGACCGGCGCGGCACCGAGCCGCACCTGGGACGTCATCGACGCGGTGCAGAAGGTCGCCGAGGAGCGCGGCGTCTCCATGGCCGAGGTCGCCCTGGCCTGGGTCACCGACCGGCCGGCCGTGACCTCGACGATCCTCGGCGCGCGCACCGTCGAGCAGCTCGAGACCAACCTGCGCGCCGCCGACCTGCACCTGGACGCCGAGCGAGACCGCCGCGCTGGACGCGGCCAGCGACCCGCAGCCCCGACTATCCCTACGGCGAGCTGGGCATCGACCAGCGCAGCCGCGCCCTGCCTGCCAGCCGCTGAGCGCGGCAACCGTGGGGTACCGGGCGGCCTGGTCCAGCGCTCGGTCCTCGTTAACTGTCAGCCGCCGCGCATCGCCTGCCGGACGTCCTCTGGGCTGCGTCCGGTTCTCTCGGCGATGCGCTCGATCAGGCTGGACGCCGTATCGGCCTGGATGTAGGCGTGCGGTGAGCCGGTCACCGGATCCGCGGGCAGGCCGTTGTGCCACAGCTGGGCGAAGTAGCAGACGTTCCGGTCGTCTCGTCCCCATACGCTGCGTGCTTCCCAGCCTGCCAGCCCGAGTTCTTGCCTGCTCATGCTGGGAAGGTAACTCTGCCTTCGCAGTCGGCATAGACCCCGCGGCCCGCCAGATCCAGCCGCCGGGCGCGGTACTGGCCGCGGACGGCGGCCTGGCTAGATGTGAAGGAGGCCAGGCCGCCATCCGGTCTTAGTGCGTGAGCGTCACCGAGACGGTCTTCACCGTGGGCGCGATGGTCACGGTGCCGGTCTTCTCGTTGACCGTGCCCGCGCTGGCGTGCGCGATGTTACCGACGAACGCGGGCAGCTGGAAGAGCACCGGCCCGGCCGGCGGTCGCCGGAGATCGTCAGCGTGACCGTCCGGCCGGCGGTGCGGATGGTAAGCCCGCTGTGCCGGCCGTTCATCGTCGGGAAGTTCGCCAGGCTGATCACCTGGCCCGGCCGCACCCAGGCGTCCGGCACGCCGCGGCCCACGATCAGGCTGCCGTCGGCGGCGCTGCGCGGCCAGCGAGGCCAGCAGCACCAGGTTGGCGTTGGCTATTCCCCAGGCGTGCGGGGAGGCGCCGTTGCCTGCCTCGGGATGGGTGCCGACCCACGGGTTAGCCCGGGTTGGGGAACTGCTGGCTCTCCCACCATGAGTACGGGCCGCTCTGGCCGTTAGCGATCATGAACTGGTAGCTCAGGATGCCCTGGTCCCGGTGCGCGCTGCTGGCCAGGCCCCACTCGCCGTAGCCGGCGTTGTAAGCGGTGCTGTAGTACTGCGTCGGGATATCCGCCGAAGGTGTTCGGTGGGAGCTTGCCCGCCAGCCGGGCGAAGCCGTAGTCGTAGGTGGCGTCGATCAGGGTCAGGCCCGGGCCGCTGAGCGGGGCGCCGAACAGGTAGCCGTCCCAGGCCCAGCGGCCGAACAGGAACGGCGCGGCCCAGTTGGCGTCCTCGGCGTTGACGCACCGGTTGTCGGTGTTCGGCTCGGACATCGAGCAGGGCAGGTAGTTGAGGTGGTTGGCGGAGATGGTCGCGTCCAGCGTCTTGTTCGTGGCCGGTAGCAGGCTGGCGTACTGCGCCGGCGGCCCACTTCGCCTGTGCGGTGTTGCCGACCTGCTTCGGCCAGCCACTCGGTAGGTGGCCAGGCCGGTGAGCGCCTCGTAGTTGTCGATCGTCCAGTAGCCGTTGGCGTCGATGTCGTTGGTCTTCTCCATGATCCCGCCGGGGCCGGTGCGGTCGGCGGCGATCAGGTGCGCGGTGTCCTCGATGCTCGGCTCGGACTTGCCCGGCCGGGCCCTCGGAGTCGAAGTTGGCCTTGACGAAGGCTCAGGTCGCCGGTCTTCTCCAGGTAGATGGCCCAGACCAGGATAGGTCCACACGCCGTCGTCGTACTGGGTCTGGGTGCCGATGACGTAGCGGGCCCGGTCGAGCAGCCCGTGGGCGCCGGTGATGTAGCCCTGGTTGAACAGGTTGGCCAGGATGCCGATGACGTCGTGGCTGAACTCCTTGTCGTAGCCGTTGGCGCCGGTCTTCAGCTCGTCGCCGGACCGGATGATCTGGGTGTAGATGAAGCCGGTCCGGTAGGCGTCGGCCAGGCTCGCGTCGGGCAGCCGGACGATCTGCGCGATGCCGGCCAGCTGCGCCGTTCCAGTACGCCGTCATGTGCGCGAAGTGCTGGTCGAAGCCGCCCGCGTCGGCCAGCGCGCTGGCCGACGGCAGCGGGTAGCTTGCCGCCGAAGCGTGTTCGCGCCGACCGCGTAGTCGTGGTTGACCGCTGCCGTGCGGCGGCAACGGCGTCCGGAGCGCGAGTTCAGCGGGACCAGGCCCGGGGAGGGCTGCGGGTCGAGCGTGATGCGTGCGCCCGGTCGGGTTGGTCACCGCGACCCGGCTGTAGACGACGACGAAGGCGTGGCCGCCGATCGTCACCTTGTCGCCGAAGTTGGTGATCGAGACCCGGGCGCCGTCACGGCTGAAGGTGGTGACCAGCGCGGGCAGGTAGCCGTCGGCGTTGGCCCAGGTGGTCCGGGTGTCGTTGTAGATGCCGTAGCCGTAGGTGGTGCCGGTGACGGCGGCGGTGCTGCCGCTGCCCGGGCCGGCGTCCGCCGGGCTGGTGTCGACGAAGAAGCTGCCGCCCAGGCACGCCACGACGGCCTGGGTGTTGCCGGTCCAGCCGATGACGCCGGAGTCACCGAAGGTCCCGTAGATCGTCTGGCTGCCCGCGGGGCCGTTCGGCGCGCAGCTGTAGGGCTCCGCGGTCGTGGCGGCCGCGCTGGCCGCGCCGGTGCTGGCCGAGGTGGCACCGGCCGCCGAGCTAGCCGGGCCGATAGCGAGCACAGCGCCTGCTGCCGCCAGCCCGGCCGCCGTCAGGACAGCCGCGGGCGCGCGCATGCCGCGCCTGATTCGATAAGCCTTGCCGAAATCCATGATTTTCATGGCCACACCCACCTCCGGCCCGCCACTTACCCCGCAGGCGCCCCCTGATGCTCCGGCAAGAGCGTCAATTCGGGTCATTCCCTGCGCGCGTCGCGGCGGGCTCCGCGCCAGCTTAGCCCGCCGAACGGCGGCCCCGGGTTATTCCTGTGTTATAACGGCGCGTGGCTGGGCAGATGACCCCACATGCCGCTATTCAGAGCAGTCGCACGCCCGATGCTGGCGTCCATCTTCATCCTCGAGGGCTCGACAAGCTCCGTCATCCGGAGCAGGTCGCGGCCATTGCCGAGCCGGTGGTGCAGCCCCTGGCCAAGCGCTTCCAGGGCATTCCTGACCAGACCGAGCAGGCCGTGCGCCTTAACGGCGCCGTTCAGCTCGCTGCTGGAACGCTGCTCGCGCTCGGACGCTTCCCGCGGCTGTCAGCCCTGGTCATCGCGGGAACGCTCGTTCCCACCACTGCCGCCGGTCACCGATTCTGGGAGACCGAGGACAAGCAGGACCGGGCTCAGCAGCGCACCCATTTCCTGAAGAACCTGTCGATGTTCGGAGGCTTGCTGATCGCCTCCGCGGACACTGGCGGAAAGCCGTCGCTGGCCTGGCGAAGCCGGCACGCGGCCGATTCCGCCCGGCGTGATGCAGCGCTGGCCGCCAAGGCCGCCAAAGCGGCGGGCAGCGCGAAGGCCGTGAAGGCGTCCGCGAAGGCCGGGAAGGCGACCGGCAAGGTGTCAGGAAAAGCCGCGAAGGCGACCGGCAAGGCGCGGGCGAAGGCCTCGCGGGCCAGCAACTGGATGCCGACAGGCTGAACCCTCATCTCGAGATCGGCTGCCAGACTGTTTCAGTCCTTCGCCGAGCCTGCTCAGGCTCCGCCAGACGGGGTCACCGAGTCAGCCCTTTCCCGGTTTGAACAGGCCGAGCGGGTCCAGCGCCTTCCGGACGGCGTCCTGCATGGCCAGCGCGCCGGGGTCCAGCTCGCGGCGCATGCCGTCACGCTTCAGGAGCCCGACACCGTGCTCGCCGGTGACTGTGCCGCCGAGCGCGATGGCCGTGTCCAGCAGTTCCTCGAACATGGCCGCGTCCAGCAGTTCGTCGAACGCGGTCTGGGCAGCGGTCCTGGCCGCCTCGTCGCCCGGCGCGGTGATCAGTAGCGGATGCAGGTTTCCGTCCCCGGCATGCGCGATGGTGGCGATCTGCACGCCGTGCCTGGCACCGATCGCCGCCGCCTCCGCGAGCATGGCCGGCACCTTCGAGCGGGGCACGCAGACGTCCTCGGTGAGCACCGGGCCGAGCCGCTCCAGCGCGGGGTAGGCCAGCCGCCGGGCCTCGAACAGCGCCTCGGCCTCGGTCTCGTCGGTGGACTGCGCCACCCGCATCGCGCCGGCCTTGGTCATCGTCGCGGCGGCCGGGCAGGCTGCACAGCCGGACCGGAGCCGGTCAGGCCGGGTCCGCGATCGCGGTGGGATGCAGCAGCGGGCGGTAGCCGGCCGCCAGCGCCGCAACGCTGGACGGCGGCGTCAGCAGCTCGACGGCGGCAGCCGGCCGCAGCGGGACCGGATCGGCGTAGCCGGCGAACGACCAGGCGAGCAGCCGCCGGCCGGTCACCAGCCTGAGCTGGCCGCCGGCCCGGACCATGGCCCCGTCCGGCAGGTCGCCCGCCCGCGCGGGCCTGGTCAGCTGGCGCCGGGTGCGCCGGTCCACCCGCTCGGCGTGCAGCCGGGCGTCCAGCTCGGCCGCGCGCGGCCGGTCCGCGAGCCCGGCGGCCAGCCGCCATGCGCCGGCGAAGGCCAGGAAGTCCGCCCGGCGGCAGTACGCGCAGGGCCGGTGCCCGGCAGCCAGCGCGGTGGCCTCGTCCAGGAAGAACAGGGCGGTCCACCGGCCGGGCGGCATCGGGTCACGGCGGACGCCCTTCCAGTCCAGCACGCAGCAGATCCACAGCTTCGACCGCCACCGCGCAGGGCCCAGCTCCCGGCCGGTCCCGTGCAGGCAGCCCCGGTTGCCCGTCAGCAGGCCACGGCCCGGGTGGGCCACGATATCGCCGGCCGGCGTCACCCGGTTCTGCAGCGGCCCGCTGCGCCGCCCGCTCACCGGACCGGCAGCGGCCGGCCGGCCGCCGGGATTCCGGCAACTGGCCGGGGCCGGGGCGGCGGCGTGGAACAGTACTGCCATGGCCCAGCAGCGACCCACCCGCGCCCAGATGGCCGTGATCGGCCTGGTGCACACCGCGGTTACCGCCCTGACCTGGCGGGATCTGCGCCGCCGGTCCGGCGCCGACATCCGCGGGCGCAAGAGCCTCTGGCGCGCGGTGAGCACGCTGAACACCGGCGGGTCCGTCGGCTACTGGCTGTTCGGGCGCAAGCGGCAGCGCTGACCGCCCGGCGGCCGCGGAGCACCCGGCCGGACCGGCCGCCGCGGGCTCGGCCAGCACTGCCCCGCCGCCGGACATCGGGTTCGCGCTCAGCCGCCGAAGCGAGCCAGCAGCGCGAGCACCTCGTCGAGTTTCTGCCCCGCATCGGGCCTGATGTCCTCGCCGACCGGCCGCCCGGCTGCGATGTCATCCTTCAGGCTGGCCGTGGCCCCGGCGACGACCGTGACCAGCCGGGCTCGCTGGTCGGCGGGCAGCAGGTTGAAGGAGATTCCCTCCATGGCCTCGGACAGCTCAAGTTCCGCCAGGTCGGCCGGATCGGTCACCCGCGCCCGGGCCCGGTCGAGGATGAGGCGGAAGATCGCCTTGCGGAACGTGATCGAGCCCGTCTCATCCTCGGCGAATATCAGCGCGGCCATTAGAATCCAATCCTGATGATCTTCGCCTGCTGAGCTTCCGGCAGCGAGTCGACGAAGTTCGTGATGTCGGCGATGGACTGGTCGCTGAAGCCGGTGAGATCGATGACGGTGAAATCGATCGACTTGTTCAGATGGGCCAGGATCGCGTTGTAGAACCGCTGCGCCGACTGCGGATTCCAGAACTGCGACGTCTTGGGGTTGCCCATCTGATCATAGGTACGGCCCTGGCTGTCGATGAACTCCCCGTCGCGCTCCTGCGCCGCGGTCTTCAGGCCGAGATCGGGATACTCCTTCTGCAGGCGTACCAGCGTGGCCGCCTCGGAGCCGCTGAGGCGGCCGAGGTTGGCGTCGCCGAGCGAATCGGCCATCGCCTTGTCCAGGGCGCCTTCGACATCGCCCTGAACGGCGGTGGTTTCGGCCTCGGCCATCTGCACGGCGGGCGCGTTGTCCGCCGCCGCCTCGACCGTCGCGACCAGGTCCCCGCTGATCGACACCGTGACGTCGGCCTCGACCGTGGCCGCGGTGTCGGCGGCCACGTCCCCACGATCGCCTCCACCTCGGCCGCGTCCGCGGCACCGGCCGCCTCGTCCGACCCGCCCAGCGTGAACACCGTGCCGAGGATGCCGAGGACCGTGGTGACGCCGACCGCGATGCCGGCCCCGACCAGCTTGCCCTGCACGTCCGACCGCTTAGCGTCGATCGCGCTGGCGTACTTGTCGCAGGCGTCGCCGAGCGACTGGCAGATCTGGGCGGTTGCGGCCAGCACGGTGCGGTTGTCGCCCGGGGTGCAGATCTGGGCGCAGAACCCGCCGATCGCCTGCGCGGTGTCGTCGTTGCTCTCCAGCCCGGTCAGCGACAGCACCGCGTTGTCGCTGAGGCTGCGCACCGCGGACGCCGCGGCGTGCCAGGCGGCCGCCACCGTGCGCACCTGGCCGGTATGGGCGTTCGGCCAGAACCTGGCCAGCGGGCCGGGCAGGAACCATACTGTCTCGCCCGGGCCGGTCGGCGAGTTCGGGCTGGCCATCAGGATGTCCTCGAAGACCGGCTCGGGGGCGTAGCCGGGCAGCGGCGCGTGCCTGCCCGCGGTCGAGTGGTTCTCGGCGGCCACGAAGTTGTTCGCGGTCTGGGTCAGGCCCAGCGAGATGCCGCCGACGGCCAGGGCCGAGGTGCGCAGGGCTTTCCACGCGGCACTGACCGCGGGATCGTAAGAGCGGGTGAAAGTGCTGGCCGGCTGATCGTCTCCGGCCATCCCGGCATTGGCGTCCAGCGCCGATTGCAGCGAGTCCCAGGACCGGTAGATGCCGTCCTGCGCGAATGCGAACTGCTTCGCCGCGGACGCGACATCGGCCGGGGTGACATTGATCGTCCCGCCGCCGGGCGGGGGGAGCAGCATCAGCCGTTCCCCCGCCACATGCCGAGGCTGGCGGCGCGGGTGCTGGCGTAGTTGTGGTGCGCGGTGCCGAGCACCCCATGCAGCCAGGCCAGCACCCGGGTCATACCCCCGCCGCGGCTTGCCATTGCGAGTGGGCCTGCTGATAGGCCTGCTGATAGGCCTGCTGGGCGGCCCCCGCCCATTCGGCCAGGCTGGCCTGCAGCTCGCCGTCGAGCTGGCGCAGCTCGGCCTCCAGGCCGTGCAGCGCCTGCTGGAAGTCGTCTTCCGCCCGCGCCAGGCCGGCCAGGTCGACTGCGATGTGACCGCCGATCGTGCCCTCCGCCGGGTCGCAGGCCCGCCGCCGGGCAATGGCGGGCATATGGTGATCGCTAGTGCGGACCACGCTAGCAATCAGCCGGCCGATAATCGGGCGTTCCGGCCGGCCCGGCGCACCGGCGAGCCCGCCGGGCCGTCACCGGGCGAGGCGGCCCGCGGCGAGCACCCTGGTGTCGCTGAGCAGCCAGCACGACAGCTGGGCCGGGCTATCCCGGCTGCTCACCAGCTGCGGATGATGCCCGGCCAGGATCGGCCGCGGGTACTCCAGCTCAGCCTCGGCGGGCAGCCAGCCCAGCTCGGCCAGCAGGTCCTCGACCGCGGCCCAGTGCACGGCATTGTTGACGTGGCCGGCGGTGTCGAAGTCGGCGCCCCGCAGCGGCCACGGGCGGCCCGGCGGCTCGCGCCCGGCCGGCCCGCGGCGGTCCGGGCAGCGAGAGCCGGGCCGATACCGCCCGCCCGCCGGTGGCAGGCCCGTAGATGCGATGAAACTCCGGGCCGAGCGCGCTGGGCCGTCCGTCGGCTCGCCCCACGGCCGCCCACACCGCGGTGGCCTGCATCAGGTCAGCGCCGGACCTGCTCACGGTGGTGGTCCGCTCGGCCCAGCGCGGCCCGGTGGCCGAGCAGAACGTGGCCAGCGTCAGCGGGTCGCCCAGGACCGGGTAGCCGGCAATCCGCACCGTGACCCGCCGCATCAGCCACACGTACGGCTGCTGCCAGCCCGAGTCAGTGACATCGTCCTCGGCCACTTCCTGCAGGTATCGCGCCAGCGTGTCGAACCGCAGCCGTCCGTCCGGGGCCACCTCGGTGCTGCGGACCGCCCTGGCCGCGGTGAACACCCGGCCCTGCGCGGGACGCGGCGTGAACGCCGGGGCGGGCGCGGGCGACGGCTGGCTGCGCATGCGGCTCCGTTCAGCGGGGCAACCGGGACTTCCGGCATTGTGCCCGACCCCCGTGCGCCGCGGCCGCCAGGCCGGGCGCGGCGGGTCACGACCCGCCTGCCGCCGTTTAGGCTAGGGGCGTGGTACTCGCACCCGAAGGACGCCGCATGCTGCGCCTTGAGGCGCGCAACAGCCAGACCCCGATCGAGCGCAAGCCGCCGTGGATCAAGACCCGGCTGCGTACCGGCCCGGAGTACAGCGAGCTCAGGAACCTGGTACGCCGCGAGGGCCTGCACACCGTCTGCGAGGAGGCGGGCTGCCCGAACATCTTCGAGTGCTGGGAGGACCGCGAGGCCACGTTCCTGATCGGCGGCGATCAGTGCACCCGGCGCTGTGACTTCTGCCAGATCGCCACCGGCAAGCCCGGCCCGCTGGATACCGACGAGCCGCGCCGGGTAGCCGAGTCGGTCAAGGCGATGGGCCTGCGGTACGCGACGGTGACCGGGGTGGCCCGCGACGACCTGCCCGACGGCGGGGCCTGGCTGTACGCGCAGACCGCGCGGCAGATCCACTCCGACCTGCCCGGGTGCGGCGTCGAGCTGCTCATTCCGGACTTCAACGCCGGCCCGGAGCAGCTGGCCGAGGTGTTCTCGGCCCGGCCGGAGGTGCTCGCGCACAACATCGAGACCGTGCCGCGGATCTTCCGGCGGATCCGGCCCGGCTTCCGCTATGAGCGCTCGCTCGCGGTCATCAGCGCCGCCCGCACGGCCGGGCTGATCACCAAGTCGAACCTCATCCTCGGCATGGGCGAGCAGCGCGCGGAGATCAGCCAGGCCATGGCCGACCTCCGCGTAGCCGGCTGCGACCTGCTGACGATCACGCAGTACCTGCGCCCCTCGGTCCGCCATCACCCGATCGTGCGGTGGGTCCCGCCGCAGGAGTTCGACGAGCTGGGCGAGGAGGCCGCCGAGCTGGGCTTCGCCGGGGTCATGTCCGGGCCGCTGGTGCGCTCGTCCTACCGGGCCGGCCGGCTGTACCGGCAGGCCGCCCAGCGACAGGCGGCACCTCGGCAGGCGACACCGCAGTAGGCCGAGCGCGGTAACAGGCGCGCCGCGGCAGGCCGCCCGCGGTACACAGGCGGCGCACCGCAGGCCGCGCGGTAAGCCGCCGCCCGCCGGCGGCGCGCCGCCCATCGCCGTGGCCACGGACCGGGACCGCGTTCCGCGCCCCCGGCCTCGTCGGTATCCTCACGTTCATGGCGAACAAGCCCGCCGCGGCGGGGAAGAAGGCGGCCGCTGACCCGGCCAGCGTGGGCCGTCTTAAGCAGATCCGCATGGTTGCGGGCATCGTCCGCAAGAACAACCCGCGGGCGCTGCCGATCGTGATCGGCACCGCGGTCGCGATCATCGCGGTCTGCGTGCTGGTCGGCCAGCTGACCGGCACCACGGCATTCCTGATCCCGCTGGGCGTGCTGATCGGCTTCGCGGCGGCGATAATCCTCTTCGGCCGGTTCGCGCAGTCCGCGCAGTACTCAACGATCGCCGGGCAGCCGGGCGCGGCGGCGGCGATCTTGCAGTCGATGCGGGGCAACTGGACCGTAACCCCGGCGGTTTCCGCCAACCGCAACATGGACGTGGTGCACCGCGTCGTGGGGCGGCCGGGCGTCATCCTGGTCGCCGAGGGATCGCCGAACCGGCTGGGCAGCCTGCTGGCCGCCGAGAAGAAGCGGGTGTCCCGGGTTGCCACGGAGGTGCCGATCTACGACATCCAGGTCGGCGACGAGCCGGGGCAGCTGACGCTGCCCCGGGTGCAGCGGCACATCATGAAGCTGCCGCGTAACCTCAAGGGCCCGGCCGTCGCCGACCTGAACTCCCGGCTGAGGGCACTCCCGCAGACCCTGCAGATGCCCAAGGGCCCGGTGCCGAAGGGCGGCGGCCGGATGCCCAAGCCCCCACGCCCGAGGTTCAGGTAGGCGGGGCAGCCCGGCTCAGCCTCCGGTAACGCCGGCTCAGACTCGGATAACCACCGTATTGGCGGCCTTATCGTGCAGGCCGCGCAGATCCCTGTCGTACACCAGGGGCGGCACCACGGCGAGCAGCAGCACGGTGCGCACCAGCGACCAGAGCAGGCCCACCGGCTTGCCGTCAAGCCGGGCGACTCGCACCCCGACCAGCCGCTTGCCGACCGTGAAGCCGGTCAGCGCAGTCAGCAGGTACACCTCGGCGCCGAACACCACGATGGTCCAGAACTGACTGTGGAAGACGGCCACCGCGATGATCATGCAGATCAGCCAGTCGATGCACAGGGCGCCGAACCGCCGGCCTGCGCTCGCCACCGAGCCCGGGCCGTCCTCGGGCAGGCCAAGCCGCTGACCGCGGTACTGCTGCGGATCCCCGGCCGGGGCTGGGCCAGACAGCCACCCGCCGAGCCGGTCTCGCTCGCTCACTCCCCCACCGTATCGGGGCCGTCGCGCCGCGGCGACCTGCGGGGGACGGCCAGGGCCGGGCCGCGCAGCCGCCGCGCGGCAACGACCCAGATCCCTGCGTAACACGGGTGAAACATGAGGGACACGGCGCGAAACCCCTCTCAGCTAGCGTCATCCGGACGCCCGCCCGGGCGAGGGCAGCCATTGCCAGTCAAGGGAGAGTTAATGTTCACGAGCGGCGATGAGGTGCTGGCTTTCATCGGGAGCTGAGGAGGTCCAGTTCGTCGATGTCCGGTTCTGCGACCTGCCCGGCACGGTGCAGCACTTCACGGTCCCCGCGGAGGCTTTTGACGACAACGTATTCTCCGACGGCCTGATGTTCGATGGCTCCTCGATCCGCGGTTTCCAGCAGATCCACGAGTCGGACATGCTGCTGCTGCCGGACCCGTCGACGGCCGTACTCGACCCGTTCCGCACTCACAAGACGCTGAACCTCACGTTCTTCGTGCACGACCCGCTGACCAGCGAGCCGTATAGCCGCGACCCGCGCAACATCGCCCGCAAGGCGGAGGATTACCTGCGCGGCAGCGGCGTCGCCGACACCGCCTTCTTCGGCCCGGAGGCGGAGTTCTACATCTTCGACTCCGCCCGGTTCGAGACCACAGCCAACGCCGGCTACTACCACCTGGACTCGATCGAGGGCGCATGGAACAGCGGCCGTGAGGAGCCCGGCGGCAACCTCGGGTACAAGCCGCGGTACAAGGGCGGCTACTTCCCCGTCCCGCCGACCGACCACTACACCGACCTGCGCTCGGAAATGGTGCGGCAGCTGATCGAGTGCGGCATCACGGTAGAGATGCAGCACCATGAGGTCGGCACCGCGGGCCAGGCGGAGATCGACATCAAGTTCGACAGCCTGCTGCACTCGGCCGACAAGGTCATGCTCTACAAGTACATCGTCAAGAGCGTGGCGCGGGCCGCGGGCAAGACCGTGACGTTCATGCCCAAGCCGCTGTTCGGCGACAACGGCTCCGGCATGCACTGCCATCAGAGCCTGTGGAAGGACGGCGCGCCGCTGTTCTACGACGAGGTCGGCTACGCCGGACTGTCAGACACCGGCCGCTACTACGTCGGCGGGCTGCTCAAGCACGCGCCCTCGCTGCTGGCCTTCACCAACCCGACGGTGAACTCCTACCACCGGCTGGTGCCGGGCTTCGAGGCGCCGGTGAACCTGGTGTACTCGCAGCGGAACCGATCCGCCTGCGTCCGCATCCCGATCACCGGGCCGAGCCCGAAGGCCAAGCGGCTTGAGTTCCGGGTGCCGGACCCGTCCGCGAACCCGTACCTGGCGTTCGCGGCCAGCTGATGGCCGGCCTGGACGGAATCAAGAACAAGATCGAGCCGCCGGAGCCGGTGGACAAGGACCTGTACGAGCTGCCGCCGGACGAGGCCGCTGCGATCCCGCAGGTGCCCGGCTCGCTGGAGAAGGTCCTGGACACCCTGGAAGCCGACCACGAGTACCTGCTCGAGGGCGGAGTATTCACCCCGGACCTGATCGAGACCTGGCTTGACTACAAGCGGTCGACCGAGATCGACCCGATCCGGCTGCGCCCGCACCCGCACGAGTTCGA
>CAVSUR010000008.1:0-305259 GCA_963731285.1 uncultured Actinomycetota bacterium
CGCGCAGGTACCGGTGCCCGACGTCGAGCCCGAGCACGAAGCCGGCCTCGGGGCGGATCTCGTACAGCAGCGCCGACCGGCCGGGAACGCCGGTCCGCTGGCCGGCCGCCCGGACCAGGCCAGAGTCCTCCAGATTGGCCAGCGCCAGCGAGACCGTCGGCTTGGACAGGCCCGAGGCCCGGGCCAGATCCGCGCGCGAGCACAGGCCGAGCTGACGGATGTGGCCGAGCAGCAGCTGCTCGTTGAGCACGCGGATCAGCTGCGGCCGGGCCGCGCCGGCGATCTGCCCGGGCGCCAGGCCGCCCGGCTCCGGGCCCCCGAACTCCGGTACGGGCGCGCTAGTCAGCCGGGCCGGGCCGGGCCGGGCCGGCGGCCCGGCCGAGGAGGTCGTCACCGCCACGCCGCTTCCCCCTGCGTTTCCGCCGTGTGGCCGGCTCAGCCCGGCATCGGCACCGCTGCTATGCGATGCATATCCGTTATCTGCACCGCTTGTCCCGTTTTCATAGTTAGGATACTGTCCTAACAATCTCCTGGGAACTGCACAGTGGTTAGCTCACTTCAGGCAGGTGCAGCATGAGCCTTCCGGCGGCCGCGACCGGGCCTGACCCCGGCGCAGCCAACGGCCGCCGCCTGGCCGGGCGCAGCTCCCCGCCCGGCCCGCTATCAGCGCCCGCGCGCCGGGCCCTCCCGGCCCGGCGCGCACCGGCACTCATCTCGAAGGGCTAGGCAATGAAACGCCTCACTGCAATCGGGGCCGTCCTGGCCGCCGTCATGCTGGCGGCCTGCGGCGGCTCATCGGGCGGCAGCTCCTCGTCATCGTCGGCCAGCGGCGTGCTGACCATCGACAACGAGAGCGGCAGCCTGTGGACCTGCAACTTCAACCCGTTCAACCTGTCGGAGATCAGCTACTCGCTGGGCCCGGTCTACGAGCCGCTGGTCTTCGTCAACACGCTGCAGAGCGCTAAGACCACGCCGTGGCTGGCCTCGGCCTGGACCTGGTCGAACGGCAACAAGACGCTCACGTTCACGATCCGCAACGGTGTGAAGTGGAGCGACGGCAAGCCGATGACCGCCGCGGACGTCGTCTACACCTTCAACCTGCTGAAGCAGAACAAGGCGCTGGACCTGAACTCAGTCTGGTCGGTGCTGTCCGGTGTCAGCCAGCAGGGCGCGAACAAGGTCGTGATGACGTTCAAGGCGCCCGCGGTGACTTACTTCTACTACATCGCCGACCAGATCGGGATCGTGCCACAGCACATCTGGTCGAAGATCTCCGACCCGGTAAAGTACCCGGATACCCATCCGGTCGGCACCGGCGCCTACACCCTCGGCTGCACCGCGAACAACATCACCTACACCGCCAACCCGCATTACTGGCAGCCCGGCAAGCCGAAGCTCAAGACCATCAACTACCCGGCGTTCACCAGCAACGACACGGCCAACACCTACCTGGCCAACGGGCAGGCCCAGTGGGGCAGCCAGTTCATCCCGAGCATCGGCAAGTTCTACCTGTCCAAGAGCAGCAGTAATCACATCTGGTTCCCGCCGGTGGCGAACGTGTCGCTGTTCATCAACCTGAAGAACCCGGTCCTGAGCAACGTCGCGGTGCGGCAGGCCATGGCATACGCGATCAACCGCAAGCAGGCCTCCACGATCGGCGAGTACGGCTACGAGCCCGCCTCCAACCAGACCGGGATCGTCACGCCAACGTTCTCCAGCTGGCTCGACACCTCGCAGGCGGCGGCGTACGGCAACGCGTACTCCTACAACCCGGCCAAGGCGGTCAAGATCCTCACCGCCGCCGGCTACAAGAAGGGCCCGAACGGGGTGATGGAGAAGAACGGCACGCCGCTGTCGTTCAGCATCACCAACAACGGCGGCTTCTCGGACTGGGTGGCGGCCGTCAACGTGATCGCGTCAGACCTGAAGGCGGTCGGCATCCAGGTGACGCCGAAGAACCTGGCCGCCCCGGCCTACGAGGCAGCGATGTACAACGGCAATTACCAGCTGGGCTACTACGCCGAGACCGGCGGCCCGACGCCGTACTACGAGCTGCGGCAGTGGCTGTATTCGGGCAACTCCGCGCCGATCGGCCAGCCGCCGGCTCGAACTTCGAGCGCTACAGCAACCCGGCGACCGACGCGCTGATCAACTCCTACGGGAACACCACCAGCCCGTCCCAGCAGCACGCGATCGTGAACAAGCTGCAGGCGGTCATGCTCAAGGAGGTGCCGGTGATCCCGGTCACCGAGCAGGTGGACTGGTACCAGTACAACACCAGCCACTTCACCGGCTGGGTGACCAAGAGCGACCCGTACGCCCAGCCGGCCGCCTACAACTACCCGGACTGGGGCCAGATGATGCTGCACCTGGCGCCGGCCAAGTAGCGGCATGCCGTCCTCCCGGCGCGGCCGGCCCTGGTGGCCGCCGCGCCGGGAGATCAAGCCGGTAAGGAGCGGGACATGAGGTTCGCGCTGCGCCGCCTCGGCTTCTTCGCGCTGACGTTGTGGGCCGCGCTGACGCTCAACTTCTTCCTGCCGCGGCTGATGCCCGGCAACCCGGCCGAGGCGATGATGGGCAAGTTCCGCGGCCCGGTCAGCCCGCAGGCCCTCAAGGCCCTGGAGCTGGCCTTCGGGGTCAACACCCACCAGAGCCTGCTGGGCCAGTACCTCGGCTACCTGCGGGACGCGGCCACCGGCAACTTCGGCACGTCGCTGTACTTTTATCCCGAGTCAGTCGGCCGGGTCATCCTGGACGCGATCCCGTGGACGCTGGGCCTGGTCGGCGTGACCACGATCCTGGCCTTCGTGCTCGGCACCGGGATCGGGATCGTGTCGGCCTGGCGGCGCGGCAGCCGGCTGGACAGCATCGCGCCGCCGGTGTTCGTGATCACCACGGCGATCCCCTACTTCTGGGTCGGGCTGATGCTCATCCTGATCTTCGCGGACTGGCTGCAGTGGCTGCCATCCGCGTTCGGGTTCGACGTCACCCTCACGCCCTCGCTCAGCCCGTCGTTCATCGGCAACGTGCTCGCGCACGCGGTGCTGCCCGCGCTGGCCCTGCTGATCACCACGATCGGGACCTGGATCCTGACCATGCGCAATACCATGATCACCACGTTGGCCGAGGACTACGTCCGGATGGCCAGGGCCAAGGGGCTGCCCGGCCGCCAGGTGATGTTCGACTACGCCGCCCGCAACGCCATCCTGCCCAACCTCACCGGCTTCGCCATGTCGCTCGGATTCGTGGTCGGCGGCGCGATCCTGGTCGAGTACGTCTTCAACTACCCCGGGGTTGGCTACATGCTGCTGCAGGCGGTCAACAACGAGGACTACCCGCTCATGCAGGCGCTGTTCCTGCTGATCACCGTGGCGGTGCTGGCGGCCATCCTGCTCGCCGACATCGCCACCGCGCTGTTCGACCCGCGGACCAGGACGGCGGACTAGCCATGGCCATGATGCCCCTGCCCGTCGCGGCCGATCAGGGCCGCCTGCCCGAGCCGCCGATGCTGGAGGGCCAGGCCCGGCGCGGCCGCCCGGCCCTCACCCGGCTGGTGCGCGCGGTCCGGTCCAACCGCAAGGCCACCTTCGGCACGGGGCTGCTGGTGCTGTTCATCCTGGTCGCGCTGTTTCCCGGCGTCATCGCCCACGACAACCCGGATGCGACGATCTACCCGCGCAGCCTCGGGCCATCCGCTGCGCACCTGCTCGGCACCACCGCGCTCGGCCAGGACATCTTCGCCCAGGCGGTGTACGGCACCCGGCAGGTGCTGATCATCGCGATCGGGGTCGGGCTGGCCTCCACCGGGATCGCCGTGCTGATCGGGGTGGCCGCCGCTTACTTCGGCGGCCTGTGGGACGGCGCGCTCAGCCTGCTGACCGACGTGCTGCTGGTCATCCCGCTGTTCCCGCTGCTCATCGTGATCGCCACCTACGTGCAGAACGCCGGCACGCTGGTGCTGGTGCTGGTGCTGACCGTGACCGGCTGGTCCTACACGGCCCGCCAGCTGCGGGCCCAGGCACTGTCGCTGCGCAACCGCGACTTCCTGCAGGCCGCCCGGGTCCGCGGCGAGCGCCGGCTGTACATCGTGATCGTCGAGATCATTCCCACGATGACCTCGCTGATCGTGGCCAGCTTCCTGACCAACGCGCTGTACGCGGTGCTGTTCGGCTCCAGCCTGCAGTTCATCGGGCTCGGCGACCCCAACACCAACAGCTGGGGGACGATGCTCTACTGGGCGGAGAACAACGAGGCGCTGCAAACCGGTCAGTACCTGTGGGCCATCGTCCCCGGCGCGCTCATAGCCCTGCTCGGCGCCGCGTTCGCGCTGCTCAACTACGCCTTCGACGAGATCGGGAATCCGGCCCTGCGGCCGGTGAGGAGGAAGCGTGGCGCGCGTCTCGGCTAGGGAACGGGCCGCCGGGCTGCCCGGGCCGCCGCCGGCAGGCGGCGCGATTCTGGGCGTGCGCGACTTGTCGGTCGAGTACGCGGACCGACCGCGGACCGGTCACCGCCGTGGACCAGCTGACCTTCGACGTCGCGCCGGGCGAGTTCCTGGCCATCGTCGGCGAGTCCGGCTGCGGCAAGTCCACGCTGCTGTTCGCGATCGCCCAGCTGCTGGCCCCGCCCGCCGCCGTCAGCGGCGGCAGCGTGACCTTCAACGGGACCAGCATGGTGGGCCTGACCGACCGCGAGCTGGCCGCGGTGCGGTGGAAGAACCTGTCCGTGGTCATGCAGAGCGCGATGAACGCGCTCAACCCGGTCAAGTCGATCGGGGCGCAGTTCAAGGACGCGATGCGGGCGCACGGCGTGACCGAGCGGGACGAGATCACGCAGCGGTCGGCGCACGTGCTGAAGATGGTCGGCATCGACGCCGTGCACCTGCGCAGCTACCCGCACCAGCTGTCGGGCGGAATGCGGCAGCGCTCGATGATCGCCATGGCGCTGCTGTTCACCCCGGACCTGGTGATCATGGACGAGCCCACGTCGGCGCTCGACGTCGTCGCCCAGCGCTCGCTGATGGTGCAGATCAAGGAGCTGCAGCAGCAGTTCGGCTTCGCGGTGATCTTCGTCACCCACGACATGTCGCTGGTGAGCCACTTCTCCGACCGGCTCATGGTCATGTACGCGGGGCAGGTGGCCGAGCTCGGCGCCACCCGCGAGGTGTTCGACACCCCGCTGCACCCCTATACGGCCGGGCTGCTCGAGGCCTTCCCGTCCATCCGCGGCCCGCGGGTCCTGCTGCGCGGCATCCCCGGCAGCCCGCCCGACCTGAGCCGCCTGCCGGCCGGGTGCCGGTTCGCGGCGCGCTGCCCGAAGGTCATGGACCGCTGCACCGACAGGCCGCCGAAGCTGTACCTGGTCGGCGGCACTCAGGTCCGCTGCTTCCTGCACGAGGACGGAACCCCGGGCGACGAGCCCGGCGCCAGCCGGCTGAGCGGAGAACCCGATGAGTGAGCCGACCGGGCCGGAAAGCACCGGGCCGTTGCTGCGGACCGAGGGCCTGACCCGGCACTTCAAGATCGGCAACGCGCTGTCCCAGCGGACCCTGCACGCCGTCGACGACGTCAGCCTGGCCGTCGGCGAGCGGCAGATCGTCGCGCTGGTCGGCGAGAGCGGCAGCGGCAAGTCCACCGTCGCCCGGCTGCTGGCCAAGATCTACACGCCGACCGGCGGCGAGGTCTACTTCGACGGCCGGCCGCTGTCGGCGGTGCGGTCACGGCGAGACCGGCTGGCCTACAGCGGCCAGGTGCCGATGGTGTTCCAGGACCCGTTCGCCTCCATCAACCCGGTGTTCCGCGTCTCGCACGGCATCCTGCGCAGCCTGAAGCTGCACCGCGGCGACCTGTCCCGGTCCGGGCAGTACGCCGAGGCGCTGCGCGTGTTCGAGGTCGTCGGGCTGACTCCGGCGGCCGAGGTGCTGCAGCGCTACCCGCACGAGCTGTCGGGCGGACAGCGGCAGCGGGTCGGGTTCGCCCAGGCGCTGGCGATGCGGCCGAAGCTGATCCTGGCCGACGAGCCGGTCTCGATGCTGGACGTGTCGATCCGCATCGGGCTGCTGAACCTGATGACCCAGCTGCGCGACTCCGAGGGCGTCTCGATCCTCTACATCACCCACGACATCGCCAGCGCCCGGTACGTGGCCGACCGGCTGGTGGTGATGTACGCCGGGCAGATCGCCGAGTCCGGACCGGTCGAGGAGGTGCTGTCGGCCCCCCGCCACCCCTACACCCAGCTGCTGCTGTCCGCGGTGCCGGACCCGCGCGCCCCGCTCGGGGTCGGCGCCGAGACCGGCCGCGGCGAGCCGCCGAAGGTCATCGACCCGGTGCCCGGCTGCCGGTTCCGCTGGCGCTGCCCGCTGGCGATCGACACATGCCACACGGTCACCCCGGTGCTGGAGCAGCTGGCTCCCGACCATGACGCCGCCTGCCACGTCGCGCAGGCGGCCGCGGACGAAGTGAGGGCGTTCCGATGAAGCTGGCGGTGGTCGGCGGCGGGTCCACTTACACCCCTGAGCTGATCGACGGGATCGCCCGGCTGGCGGGCGAGGTCAAGGTCACCGAGGTGGTGCTCGTCGACCCGGACGAGCAGCGGCTGGCCGCCGTCGGCCCGGTATCGGCGCGGATCATGGCCGCCTACGGCCATCCGGCCCGGGTGCGCTGGACGGCCAGCCTGGACGACGGCCTGGACGGGGCCGCCGCGGTGCTGCTCCAGCTGCGCGTGGGCGGCCAGGCGGCCAGGCACCGGGACGAGACCTGGCCGCTGGAGTACGGCCGTGTCGGGCAGGAGACCACCGGCGCGGGCGGCCTGGCCAAGGCGCTGCGGACCGTGCCGGTGGTGCTGGACATCGCGGCGCGGGCCCGGCAGCGGGCCGCGGCCGGAGCGTGGATCATCGACTTCACCAACCCGGTCGGGATCGTCACCCGCGCGCTGCTGGACGCGGGCCACCGGGCCATCGGCCTGTGCAACTCCGCGATCGGCTTCCAGCGGCAGTTCGCCGGCCTGCTGGGCGTGCCGCCCCGCGAGGTCGCGCTTGACCACATCGGGCTGAACCACCTCACCTGGGAGCGGGCGGTCCTCGTCGGCGGCACGGACCGGCTGCCCGGCCTGATCGACGCCCATGGCGCCGAGATCGCCGAGCACATCGGCCTGCCACTGGCGGTCATCCGCGATACCGGGGCCGTGCCTTCGTACTACCTGCGCTACTTCTGGGCGCACGATGAGGTCGTAGCCCAGCAGCGCGGACGGCCGACCCGGGCGCAGGACGTGGCGGAGATCGAGCGGCAGCTGCTGGCGATGTACGCCGACCCGGCCCTGGACCACAAACCGGAGCTGCTGGGCCAGCGCGGCGGGGCGTACTACTCCGAGGCGGCCGTGGACCTGCTCGCGTCGCTGGTCACCAACGCCAGGGACCGGCAGGTGGTCAACGTGCGCAACGCCGGCACGCTGCCGTTCCTGGCCGCCGACGCGGTGATCGAGGTGCCGGGGGTGATCGGCGCGTCCGGTGCCGAGCCGGTGCCGGTCGCGCCGGCCAGCCCGCTGATGCGCGGGCTGATCGCGCACGTCAGCGGCTACGAGGAGCTGGCCGTGGACGCGGCGCTGCGGGGCGGACGGCAGCGGGTGGCGGCGGCGCTGCTCGCGCACCCGCTGATCGGCCAGTACGACCTGGCGGAGCAGATGACCGACCGGCTGCTCGCGGAGAACAGCGCCTACCTGCCGTGGGCCAGCGGCCAGTGAGCGAGCTGCCTGCGGCCGTGCTGGCCGTCGACGGCGGCAACAGCAAGACCGACGTCGTGCTGGTCGCCGCCGACGGGCGCATGCTGGCCCAGATCCGCGGTCCCGGCGTGCCGCTGCGGCTTTCTGCCGAGACCCTGGCGCTGCTGTCCACGCTGGCCCGGGCCGCGGCGCGGCAGGCTCGGCTGCCCGGCGGCGCCGGGCCCGGCACCGAACCGGGGCCGGCCGCGACCGGCCCGGGCCGGATCGCGGGTCACCTGGTCGCCTGCATGGCCAACGTGGACCTGCCCGAGGAGGAGCGCGAGCTCGATCAGATGCTGCGGGCCCAGGGCTGGAGCGACACCGTCGACGTGGCTAACGACACCATCGCGGTACTGCGCGCCGGGCTGGACGGCAGGCTGCCGGCCGGGCTGCCCGGCGCGCCGGCGGGCGGCTCGCGGCCGGATCCGGCCGCGCACTGGGGCGTGGGCATCACTTGCGGGGCCGGGATCAACGGGGTGTGCGTGGCGCCGGACGGCCGCACCACCCGCTATCTCGCGCTCGGCGAGCTGACCGGGGACTGGGGCGGCGGGTACGGGCTGGCCAGCTCGGTCATGTGGGCGGCGGCCCGGGCCGAGGACGGCCGCGGGCCGCAGACGCTGCTGCGGGCCGCGGTCCTCGAGCACTTCGGGGTGGAGCGGGTCAGCGACGTCGCGGTCGGCATCCACCTCGGCAAGATCGCCGGGCAGAGCCTGCACGGCCTGGTCCCGGTGCTGTTCACGACGGCCGGCCAGGGTGACCGGGCCGCCTGCGGCCTGGTCGACCGGCTGGCGGACGAGATTACCGTGATGGCGGTAGCCGCGATCGGCAGGCTCGGGCTGGCCGGCCAGCCGGTGCCGGTGGTACTGGGCGGCGGGGTGCTGACCGCGCGCGACCCGCGGCTGACCCGGCGGATCGCGGCCGGTCTTGCCGCCGACGCGCCGGAGGCCAGCATGCGGATCGTCGACGTCCCGCCGATCGCCGGGGCGGCGCTGCTCGGCCTGGACCGCACCGGGGCGCCCCCACAGGCGCAGGCCCGGCTGCGGGCCGTATACCGGGAAGCCGGGACAGATGACGGAAGGGCGGCACGCGCGTGAAGCTGGCCGTACTCGGCGGCGGCGGATTCCGGGTCCCGAACGTGTACGCCGCGCTGCTGGCCGCGCCCGGCCCGCTGCGGCAGGCGGAGGTGGTGCTGCACGATACCTCGGCGCAGCGCCTGGCGGTGATCCAGGCGGTGCTGGCCCGCCAGGCCGAGCTAGCCGGACAGAAAAGGCTAGCCGGGCAGAAGGGGCTGGCCGGGTCGACCGGGCTGGCCGGCCCGGCCGGGGATGCCCCGGAGGTCACCATCACCACCAGCCTGGACGAGGCGCTGGCGGGTGCGAGCTTCGTGTTCTCCGCAATCCGGGTCGGCGGCCTGGACGGCAGGATCGCCGACGAGCGGGTGGCGCTGAACCTGGGCGTGCTCGGCCAGGAGACCACCGGGCCCGGCGGCATCGCCTACGGGCTGCGGACCATTCCGGTGGCGCTCGCCATCGCCCAGCGAGTGCGCCAGGTCTGCCCGGATGCCTACGTCATCAACTTCACCAACCCGGCGGGGATGATCACCGAGGCGATGCAGTCGGTGCTGGGCGAGCGCGTCATCGGGATCTGCGACACGCCGAGCGGTCTGGGCCGCCGCATCGCCGCCGTGCTCGGGCTCGCCCCGGGCACCGTCCGGCTCGACTACGTCGGGCTCAACCATCTGGGCTGGATGCGCGGGGTGACCAGCGATGGCCGGGATCTGCTGCCCGGGCTGCTGGCCGACGACCAGGCGCTCGCCCAGCTGGAGGAGACCGAGATCTTCGGCGCGTCCTGGCTGCGCACGCTCGGCTGTATCCCGAACGAGTATCTGTATTACTACTACAGCAACCGCGACGCGGTCGGCCGCGATCCGGGCCCAGCCGGCCACCAGGGGCGAGTTCCTGGCCCGCCAGCAGGCGGGCTTTTACGCCGCCGCGGCGGCCGGGCCGGAGCGGGCCCTTGAGCTGTGGCGGCAGACCAGCGCCGAACGGCGGGCGCTGTACATGGCCGAGGCGAAGGCGCAGGCCGGATCCGGGCCGGGTGCGAGCGACGGAGCGCCGCGAGCCGAGCCGCCGGGGGGCGGCGGTTACGCAGGCGAGGCGCTGGCGGTGATGAGCGCGCTGGCCGGCCACGGCCCGGCCACCATGATCCTCAACGTGCGCAACGGCGGGGCGCTGCCCGGCCTGGACGACGACGCCGTGGCGGAGCTGCCCGCCACGGTGGACGCCACCGGGGCGCATCCGCATCCCGGCCGCCCCCCCTCAGCTGCACCAGATGGGCCTCATCCAGCAGGTCAAGGCGGTGGAGCGGAATGCGATCGAGGCCGCAGTGACCGGCTCCCCCGACGCCGCGCTGCGGGCGTTCGCGCTGCACCCGCTGGTCGGCTCGGTGCAGGTGGCGCGCGCGCTGCTGGCCGGGTACCGGACCGCGGCGGGGCGGTGACCGCCGCCGGGGCGGACCGGAACGCCGGGACGGACCCGGCTGCCGGCCAGGACCCGCACGCCGGCCAGAACCCGGGCACCGCCCGGGACCCGGATACCCGCCGGGGCCGGGACCGCGCGGTGGACGTGTTCCTGGCCGAGACCGTGTTCATGGACCTGGTCTTCACCGGCCCGGCAGACTGGCCGCGGCCGGGCGCCGAGGTGTACGCGACTGGCTTCGGCGGCGCGCCCGGCGGGAGCGCCAACATCGCGGTGGCCCTGGCCCGGCTCGGGCTGGACGTCGGGCTCGGCGCGCTGTTCGGGCAGGACATCTTCGGCAGCTATCTGTGGCGCATCCTGGCCGTCCAGGAGGGCGTCGACCTGTCCTGGTCGCGGCAGGTGGCCGGCTGGCCGACGCCGCTCACCGTGTCGCTGGCGCACGCCGGTGACCGCAGCATGCTGACCTACGCCGAGCCGGCGCCCCCGGCCGGCCGGCGCCGGCCCGGCCGCTGCCCGCGGCGGCCGGTTGTTTCGTGCACCTGGGCGACGCGCTGCCGGACTGGGTGGCGGCCCTGCGGGCGGCGGGCACCGTCGTGTTCGGCGACGTCAGCTGGGACGAGACCGGCGGGTGGCCGGCGGCGGTGCTGGACCGGCTGGGCGGCGTGGATGTGTTCCTGGCCAACGCCGGCGAGGCGATGGCCTACACCCGGTCGCGCTCAGCGGATGCGGCCCTGGAGGCGCTCGCGCCGCGAGCGCCGATTTGCGTCGTCAAGAACAGCGGCCAGGGCGCCGCCGCGACCGATCGCGCGACGGGCGAGCACGCCAGCGCGCCGGCCATCGAGGTCGACTTGCTCGACCCGACCGGCGCCGGCGGGGTCTTCGACGCCGCGTTCATCTACGCCACGCTGGCGGGCTGGCCGCTGCCGGAGCGGCTGCGCTTCGGCTGCCTGGCCGCCGGGCTGTCGGTGCGCCACCGCACCGGCTCGCTGGGCGCGCCGGGCTGGGACGAGATCGCCGCGTGGTGCGCCGATCCGGCAGGCGGCGCGCGGGCCGGCTATGAGTTCCTGGCCGCCCGCACCCCGCCGGGCCGGCCCGCGCCGCGGTCCGCGCGGGCGCGCTGATCAGCGGCCCGGCCGCTGCCAGCGGCCTCGGTGCACCAGGCCGGCCAGCTTAGCCGCGGCCGCGCTGGCGCCCGGCTGCGCTCCGTGAAGCGGGAGGCGGGGCCGGCCGCCGACACCGGCGCGGGCCAGGGTCGTGGTGCGCGGGATCAGGCGGCTGGGCGGTGTCTGGGGAAGCCCGGGCCTGCGGCCGGCTGATGGACACGGCCGATAGCCTCACAGGTCAGCGGCCCCTTGGCGGGCAGCAAGGCACTGACAGGCGATCGCGGCGGCCGCGACCACGTTCAGGGAGTCCACCCCGGCCGCCAGCGCGCCGGCGGCCATCGGAATGCACACCGCCTCGTCGGCCTCCCGCAGCCAGTGCGACGACAGGCCGTCGCCTTCGGTGCCCAGCATGAGCGCAGCCCGCTCCTCCAGCTGCACCCGCCCGACCGGCGTCGCCGACTGCTCCGGGGTCAGCGCCAGCAGCCGGAATCCCGCCGACCGCAGCTCGGCCAGGCCGTCATGCCAGTCGGTCATCCGGGCGTACGGGATGGCGAACACCGCGCCCATCGACACCTTGATCGCCCGCCGGTACAGCGGATCAGCGCAGCGCGGCGACAAGATGATCGCGTCCGCGCCCAGCGCCGCCGCGCACCGGAAGATGGCGCCCACATTCCCGTGGTCAGCAAGATCTTCCAGCACGACGATGCGGCGCGCCCCGGCCAGCATCCCGGCCACCGGCGGCAGCGGGCGGCGCTGCAGCGAGGCCAGCGCGCCCCGATGCACCTGGTAGCCGGTCAGCGCGCGGGCCACTGGCGCTGGCACGACGTAGACCGGGGCCGCCAGCGAGCCCGTCAGGCCGGCCAGCGCGGCCAGCCGCTCGCGGGTGACCAGCAGCGAGCGCACCGGGTAGCCGGCCGCGACCGCGCGGCGGATCACCCGGTCGCCCTCGGCGATAAACAGCCCGTGCCGGGCTTCCAGGCTCCGGCGCAGGTGAACATCGGTGAGGGCGACGAAGTCAGCCAGCCGCGGGTCGTCGGAGCTGTCCACCTCGATCAGGCCGGCCACAGCGACAGTCTGGCCGGCCCGGGCGCGCCCTATTCGGTAAAGTCCTGGCCCAGCACCGCAGGATCGAGGGGAGCCGTGACCGCACAGCCGCCGCGGACCGCCGGGGCTGGCCGCCGCCGCGGCGCGGGCACCCCCGTCCTGGCCGTGCTGGCCGTCCTCATCCCGGTCCTGCTGATGGCGGTGCTGACCGCTCGCATCGTGCTCGCGCGCACCTCGTGCGAGGTGCATCCGGTGCTGCTCAACGTGGCGGTGACCGCCGATCTCGCGCCCGCCGTGGACCAGGTGGCCCGGCTGTACAACCGTCAGCAGCACCAGGCCGGCGGCCGGTGCGCCCAGGTCCAGGTCACCGAGGCCGACCCCGCGGCCGTGGCCGGCGTGCTCGACGGCCAGCATCCCCGGCCCGGGCTGCCCGCGGCGGGGGCGTGGATCCCGGACTCAAGCCTGTGGGTCGCCGTCGCGCGCAGGTTCCCGGCCGGGGCGCAGGCCATCCGGACGGCCGGCATTACCGTCGCCAGGTCGCCGCTGCTGCTCGCGATGCCTGCCGCTGCCGCAGCCCGGACGCCGGAGTTCGGCGCCGCCGTCAACTGGAGATTCCTGCTGCCCGCGTCGGCGGGCGGCCCTCCGGCCGACGTCGGGCTGCGGGTCGAGCTGCCCGACCCGGCGGACAGCTCGGTCGGCCTGGCCGCCCTGATCCAGATCAGCCGGGCGCTCGGCGCCTCCGCCCAGGCGCGGACCGCGCTCGCGGAATTCATCCTGACCTCGCGGTTCACCACCGCGCTCAACAACCAGGCGGCACTGGCCTCCTTCGCCAGCCTGGCCGCCCCGCCACTGCGCCAGAACCCGGTGACGATCACCACCGAGCAGGCCGTGATCGCCTACGACCGGGCGCATCCCGCCGTGCCGCTGACCGCCCGGTACCCGGCCGGCGCCGACCGGCTGCTCGGCACCCCCGAGCTGGACTACCCGTATGTACTGACCACCGCCGATCCGCAGCTGGCCCAGGTGGCCAGGCAGTTCGGGCAGGCGCTGCGGGGCAGTTACGCGACCTCGGTGATCCGGTATCACGGGTTCCGGTCGGCGCGCGGCACCCCGGACACGCTGCCAGCCGGGGACGGCCTGCGCGGCCAGCTGCTGACCGTCGCCGAGCCGGCCACCGCCGGCCAGGCCCAGGCCACCCTGGAGACCTGGGATAAGGCCCGCCTCGGCTCCAACGACCTGACCATTGTGGACACCTCGGCGGCAATGGGCAAGCCGAGCGGCATCCCGGGATGGTCCAGCGAGACCGAGGCCGCCGCGACCGCGAACCTCGGGCTCGAGCTGTTCTCCGCCAGCACCCGGATGGGCCTGTGGCAGTTCTCCTACCGGCTGTCCGGCCAGCAGCCCTACCGCCAGCTCGTGCCGATCGGGCCGCTGGCCGCGCCGGTCGGCCTGATCAGCCGCCGCCAGCAGCTGGAGCAGGCCGACAAGACGCTGCGGGCCAGCCCGTCCGCCCCGGCCGCGCTGCACGACACGATCCTGGCCTCCTACGAGAAGCTGCTGCACGATTACCAGCCGGGAGATGCGAACACGCTGATCGTGCTGACCTCCGGCGTCGACGACGCGCCCGGCGACATGTCACTGGGCCGCCTGCTGAGCCGCCTGCGGGCGCTGTACAACCCGAACAAGCGGGTGGAGATCGTGGCGCTGCAGTTCGGCACGGCCGGCGACTATCCCGCGCTGAAGCAGATCGCCGGGATCACCGGCGGCCTCGCCTATCTGATCAGAAGCCCGCAGCAGGTCACCAGGGCATTCTTCGGAGGGGTCGGTAACCGGACATGCGATCCCAGTTGTTCTGGGTAGCCAGCGGAGCACGTCAGGAATCCGGGCAATTCCGCCGCGGCGTGTGAACCTAGTCCGCGCCCGGCGCGTCATCTTGGTGTGGGGCCCGGCGAGAGCGGGGCGCCGGGCCCCACATGCCAGTCCCTGGATGCCGGCCACCCTGTGGTCGATGCCCAGAGCCCGGATCAGCTGGACAGCTGCCCGTCGAGCAGCCGGTGCGCCCGCTCGATGAGCACCGGAACCGCCTGGCCCTCCAGCTCGAATCCCTCGCCGACCGTCTTGTGCTGCAAGAACCGGGCATGGATGCCCTCGAGCACCACCGCGAGCTTGAAGCACCCGAACGCCGTGTAGTAGCTGATGCCGGAGATGTCGCGGCCGGTGAGCCCGGCGTACCTGGCCGCTAGCTCCGCCCGGGTGAAAAACCCCGGGCGGGCGCTCACCGACGCTCCGATGTTGATCTCCAGCCATTCTTGCTCGCCCGGGTCGGCCCAGTACATGAGCGTGAGCCCGAGATCGGCCAGCGGGTCGCCGAGGGTGGACATCTCCCAGTCGATCACGGCCGCCACCGCCGGGCGCTCGCCGAGTGTCACCAGCATGTTGTCGAGCCGGAAGTCGCCGTGCACCAGCGTGCCCTCGCCCGACTCGGGCAGCCCGGCGCCCAGCCGCTCCACCAGCCGGTCGTAGCCGGGCATCGGCCTGGTGCTGGACAGTTCCCACTGCCGCTGCCACCGCGCGAACTGGCGGGCCAGGTAGCCGTCCGGGCGGCCGAAATCGCGCAGTCCGGCGGCGTCGAGGTCCACCGCGTGGATGGCCGCCAGCATCTGGGCCAGCAATTCCGACAGCTGCCGCCCCTGGCCGGGCGTCAGCCGCTCGCCGTCGTCGGCGGTGCGCAGCACGACGCCAGGGGCGAACTCCATCAGGTAAAACGGGGCCCCGATGATCTCGGTGTCGGAGCAGAGCGCCACCGGGTGCGGCACCGGCACGGCCGTGGCGTCCAGCGCGGCCAGCACCCGGTACTCGCGGGCCATGTCGTGCGCGGTGGGCAGCACATGCCCGAGGGGCGGCCGCCGCAGCACCAGCGTGCCGCCGCTGAGATCCAGCCGGTAGGTGAGGTTGGAGCGGCCTCCGGCGATCAGCGTCACGCCGCGCAGCTGGCCGGCCCCGGCCGCTGCCTCATTGCGGTTGATCCAGGCCGCCAGCCGGCCGGGGTCCTCGACACCGGGAACGGGCGGACCGCCGGAAGCACCCGGAACGCCGGAAGCACCGGGCGCGCCGATGTCAGAACTCACTGCGGCTCCTCACCTGGACCGTGCTGACCGCGCCGGAGATTGCGCAGCTGTCCCAATAATCCCGTGCCGGTGGCCCAGTTACACCAGGGCTGGACTATTTGGCTGCCCTGACGTAGGTATTTGGCTGCCCTGACGTAGGTATGGAGAGCTGGGGCGCCAGAGGTCTCGACCACTGAAGGGACCGGAGCTTGAGTGATGCATGGATGCACGGCGCCAGCCAGCTCAGGGCAGCCGCGGACGGCGGACCGTTATACGGGGGCGCCCCCAGGGTGGTCTGGCTGACCCTGGAAGCGGACCCGATGACCGTGTCGGCCAGGTCCGCCGCCGAGTGGCTGGCCATGCTCGGACGGGCCCCGCACCTGGTCTGGAACCCGGTGGCCGGAGAGGTCGCCCAGCTGGTCTCGATCGTGCGGGGCGGCCGCATGCTCGGCTGCCCCGAGGGGCTGCGCCTGGCCGACCCGGCGGGGACCGCAGCCGGCCGGGGCGCCGGAGCCGTTCCCCTACGCGATGGCCGCCCGGCGTGATCACAGGCTCTGGGCCCGCGGCGGCCAGTTCGGGGTCTCCCAGGTCCCCTGCCCCGGCGCGGGCGGCCCGGGGGCGCTGGACATCGCCCGGCTGACTGGCTGCGGCCCGGGCACTGCGCCGCCTGATGCCATGACGTGCGGGCACGGGCTTCGGCACGAGCACGGCGATCTTGACGAGGTACTGGTTGTGCCGGGCAGTGACTGCGCCCCGCTGAGCCGGGCCAGCTGAGCCGGACGGCTGAGCGGGCCAACCGGGCGGCGGGCTGAGCGACGTTCAGTCCGGCTGCCGCCCGGTACCGTAGGACGGCATGAGCACCCCCGCGCGGCTGTCTGCCACCCCGCGTACCACGCTGCGCCGGCTGCGCGAGCGCGGCCGGACCGACCGGGCCGAGCTGTACGCGGTGCTGGACGCGGGGCTCGTCTGCCACCTGGGCGTGGTGGTCGACGGCACCCCAGTCGTGCTGCCGACCGGATACGGGCGGATCGAGGACACGCTGTACCTGCACGGCTCGTCGGCCAACCAGGCGCTGCTGGCCGCCGACGGGCAGCAGGCCTGCGTCACGGTCACCCACCTGGACGGCGTGGTCTGCGCTCGCGCGGTCTTCCACCACTCGATGAACTACCGCAGCGCGGTCGCGTTCGGCACCGCGCGGCTGGTCACCGGGGACGACGAGCGACTCGCGGCGCTGGCCGCCGTCACCGAGCAGCTCGCGCCGGGACGGTGGGAGCACGCCAGGCCGCCGACCCGCAAGGAGCTGGCCGCCACCGCCGTGCTGGCGCTGCCGCTGGCCGAGGCGTCGGTCAAGGTCAGGACCGGGCCGCCCAAGGACGACCCGGAGGACTACGCCGGCGACATCTGGGCCGGGGTCATCCCGGCGCGGCTGGCGTTCGGCGAGCCGCAGCCCGACCCGGACCTGCGGCCGGGCGTCGGCGTGCCCGCGCATATCAGCGCGATGGCGCGGCGGCGTACCGGAGGTGAACTGCCGGGACCGCTGGCCTAGGCTGGCGGGATGACTGACCAGCTCGTCTGGATCGACTGCGAGATGACCGGCCTGAATCTGAGCCGGGATGCCCTGGTGGAGATCGCGTGCATTGTGACCGACAGCGAGCTGGTCGCGACGGACGAGGGCATCGACATCATCATCAAGCCGCCGGCGCAGGCGCTGGCCGGCATGCCGGACGTGGTCAGGGAGATGCACACCACCTCGGGACTGCTGGCCGAGCTGGACGGCGGCGTCACGGTCGCGCAGGCGCAGCAGCAGGTGCTGGACTACCTGCGCACCCACGTGCCCGAATCACGCAAGGTGCCGTTGTGCGGCAACTCGATCGCCACCGACCGGATGTTCATCGCCCGGGATATGCCCGAGCTGGACGCCTTCCTGCACTACCGCATGGTGGACGTGTCCAGCGTCAAGGAGCTGGCCCGCCGCTGGTACCCGCGCGCCTATTTCGCCAGCCCGCCCAAGCACGGCGGGCACCGCGCGCTGGCCGACATCCGGGAGAGCATCCAGGAGCTGCGCTACTACCGGGAGGCGATCTTCGTGCCGCCGCCGGGGCCAGACTCTGGCGTGGCCCGGCAGATCGCCGCGCGGCACGGCGGCCAGGAGCCGGCTGCGGCCGCTCAGGCCACAGCCGCAGCTGAGAACGGGCAAGCACCTCCCGCGGGCGGGACCGCTGCCACGAGCACGGCGGTGGCCGGGCAAACTGGCGCAGAGGGCGAAACCGGTTCTGCCCGGTAAGCGCGGCCCGGTATGCTGCCTGAAGCCGCGGAGCACGCAGGCCGCGGCCATGGTGGGCGTAGCTCAGCTGGTTAGAGCGCCAGGTTGTGGTCCTGGATGTCGCGGGTTCGAATCCCGTCGCTCACCCGAGTGAAATCGCAGGTCAGCGGCCTCGGCCGGGATCACGGCCTGGGCTTCTTGCTGGGTATGTCCGATTTTGGGAGCGGATTGGGAGCCGATCTTTCCCTACGCCGCCTCCCGATCGTGCGAGCCCGGCGGCTAGCGCTGATGGCGGCCCAAACTCCAGACCGTGGAGCACTTCGGCGCTGTCCGTGGCGCCGATCTCCGACCAGACAGCGGTCCCAAGCGGGAAGGCGGGCCATCCGGACAGGCCGAAGTAGGCGGCCCCTGATGTTGCGCGGCTCATGCTGCGCGAATTCGCCCTGATCTACGGCATGACTGGTCCGTAGTCCGAACAAGCCGCCTTCGCAGAAAGAGCCCAGCCGTGCTCACGCCCGGCTGCGCGCCCCCGGCGAGCGCGGCAACGCCCAGCTCAAGACCTCGCATATCCTGCGCAAGCTCCGCTGCTGCCCCTGGCGAGCCAGGAGTTCCTCGCGTTCCTGCGGCAGGTCACCCGCGCCTACCCGGGCCGCCAGCTGCACCTGGTCATGGACAACTACGCCGCGCACAAGCACCCCGAAGTCCGGGCCTGGCTGACCGCCCATCCCCGGGTGAGCGTGCACTTCACCCCGACCCACGCCTCCTGGATGAACCTCGTGGAAGTCTGGTTCTCGATCATCGAGCGGCAGGCCATCCACCGCGGCAGCTTCACCAGCGTCAAAGACCTCAACGCCAAGATCCGCGCCTTCATCACCGGCTGGAACGACCGCGCGCACCCCTTCACCTGGACCAGAACACCCGAACAGGTCCTCGCCAAAGCCAACCGTAAAAAGACCTCAGACGCGGGGCACTAGTCGCGCCACGCAGCGCCAGAGATCCGGATGCTGACATGACGCCATTCTCCACGGCACGCCAGACGGGCGAGGCTCGCCGAGCGGACCGACTCACGCGCTCATTCGTCGGCCGGGACCACATCCGCTCGTAGCCGCGACGGTGCGCCGTTCTCGCATGACGGTGAGGATCTCGCCGGGCGTGGGCGCCGCGGGCGATCCCGCGAGACAATGGCTCTGGCTGGGTGCTGAGCCAGAACCCCGGCCTGGAGGAGGATATGGCCATGGGCGAGCGAGAGCAGGCGCCGGGCAGCTCCGGCGAGAAGCCAGGCCACCGCCCCGAGGCGCTGGACGAGGCCCGCGAGGCTGCCTTGATGCGGGAGATTCTGCGTAGGCAAGAACAGCACCGCGAAGGCGGGGTTGAGCCCGGGCTCGACGAGATGGACGAAGATCCCAGACCGGAGGCATAGCCCGGTCACGCCAGCCAGAAGAGCTATCGGTCGGTAAGCCCTGCCGCCATCGCGACCATCCGATCATGCCGTGGACCGGGCGGTCTATGAGCGGTGCGCGGACTCGGCTCAGTGCTCTGCAGTCCGCCGAGAGCCTCGACCGGAGCAAGGGGCGACGGCCAGCTCGTGCAGACCGTGACGATGCCGCGAGCGCACCGACCCGCCGTTCGGCGCGAACGGCGTCCTCTCGTCGAGCCTCGCCTCCGGCATGCAGATCTGGTCGTTCTGAGCCACGGTCTCCGCCACTGGCCCGACAGCGTGCCCTCCCCATATGTCCCCTATCCAGGCGGCTACGGCAGTCTCGCAACCTGCGGGCGGTGCTCGTGGAATCCGATAACCTGCTCGGCTCCCGCATATCGTCGCCACCGTCATGCCGGCCTGCTCGCACCGGCCCGTCTTTTCCCCGTCGATCTTCCGGGCGGTGGCTGCCGGTCCGGGTCATCCCCGCCCACGTCTCCGCATGCGCCAGCGCGGCCCGGTTCGCGGCCTGCGGCACGCTCCAGATCTGCTCGACTGCCTGGTGGCCTTCTTCGGCTCCCCGCCCAAGACCCGACCCGCAGTCCGCCGGGCGCTATCGGTACCCAAACTGGCCTGGGCGTTACGCGCAAGCGGACGTAACCGGTGCAGCGCAGAACGCACGCGGTGGCTGTTATCCGGTGGCGTTCCAGAAGGGGCACTGGTGCTCGGCAGCGAACGTGTCTCCGGAGATGATGTGGCTTCGATCGCCTGAGCGCAGTGACATCAGCCGCTGGCTGGTGTACCGCGGCCACGCAGGCTGACCGGGCACCGCCGGTGCGCCGGTGCGTACGAACGCGCCCCACCAGACGAGCATCTGATGGGACAGCTCTAGCTGGGCCGGCGTGAGCAGGTCATACAGCGAGAAGCCGTTGCCGAAGCTCGGCCAGAGGTAAGCGAGTTCCATGGCGTGGCCCGCGCCCCACCGGTAACCGGGAAGGAGGTGATTGAGGGCCGGTGCGTGCCTGTCGTCGAACTGGTAGAAGAACGTCGGCGTGGTGCTCGCGAACTCCGCCGCCAGGTTCTGCGTGGGACATCCGCCGATACCGGCGATGAAGCCGCTGTCGGTCCAGATCGCCCCGATCGCGTAGGAGGCGGTGTACGGCCTCGGGTAGCCGCTCCACGGGTAGCGCCGGAGGATAGCCGGGGCCCGCGGGCCGTACAGCTGGCCGACGAACTGCACATACTGCTGCTCGGTCAGCGACGCGAAGCCCTGGGTGAAGGTGCGGCCCTCGTCGTGGTTTGTTCCCATCAGGACCGGGACCCTGGTGTAGCGGCCGGACGCGACCGCCTGCGCGCCAGCAACTGGCAGTTCCGGGCCGCCCGATGTGATGATCCGGTCCTGAAGGCTGGAGCTGGCATCGAGCAATGACGCCTCAGGTTCGCTCCGCAGGCAAGCCGCCGCCGTCGCCGCCTGCGTGCAGCCCGCCTTGGCGGCGAACGCGAGCCCGTCGGCCTGCGCGGCAGCGGCGGTCTGGGTGGCGCAGCTGCCGCTTTCCATGATCGCGCCTCTGAACAGGCCACGTGCCAGCGGCGACGCCAGCAGCGCGCACACCGACCAGCCGCCCGCCGATTGTCCGGCGATCGTGACACGGTTCGGGTTCCCGCCGAACGCACGGATATTGCGGTGCACCCACCGCAACGCGGCCTCCTGATCCAGCAGGCCGTAGTTGCCGTGGCTGGTGACCGGTGAGGTACCGAGGCCGGGCACGTCCAGGAACCCGAAGACGCCGAGACGGTAATTGATCGACACCACGATAATGTGGTCGGTGCGGACGATCAGCGAACCGTCGTGCTGGTCGCCACCGCCGTTCAGCAGGCCACCGCCATGAATCATGAACAGCACCGGCAGCCCGCGGCTGCCAGGCCGCTGGCTCGAAGCCCGCCCGCTCCCCCGGTGAGCTGGTGGCGCGAACACATTCAGGTAAAGGCAGTCCTCGCTGTCAACCCGCGGGCCGTTGCCGCTCGCCAGCTGCGCGCAGCGACTGCCGTATGAGACGGCGCTGCGCACACCGTGCCACCGCTTAGCAGGTGCCGGCGCCTGCCACCGCAGCCCGCCGACCGGCGGCGCCGCGTAGGGGACTCCGAGCCACTGATTGATACCCTCGGCGGCCTTTCCCTCGATCTTGCCCTTGTCGGTCGAGACGATAAGGCCGCTTCTGTCTGTGGGGGCAGCGCGGGTTGTCGGGGCAGGGCTAGCGGCGCCAGGCATGGCCGCGCCGGCTAGCACTATGCCAAGCGCCGCGGCTAATGACAGAACCACATGGGAGAGGCTGCGTAACACGTGCTGGCCCGGTGTGTACTTCATCGTCGCCTTGTCCCTGACTGCTGGACGAATCGAGATAGTCATCACGTTAGCGGACGCGTGAGGGCTGCGCCACACTCCGATCAAGCCAGGGGCCATGAGCGAATGGCGGAATGGCAGGGCCGCCCGCTCATCGGAGCCGGCGGACGAAGGCGCGTCGTCGACCAGTAGGTCGGGGGCTTCCATGGCGGCGAAGTGACCGCCGCGGTCGAACTCGGTCCAGTGCACGATGTTGTGCTGGCGCTCACCGATGCTTCTGATAGTGATGTCCATGGGAAAGACCGCGACGCCGGTGGGGACCGCGGAAGGCTCGTTCGCCTGGCAGGCCCACGCGAGCTCGGTTAGCGGTTGGCATAGAGGTCGCGCAGCAGGGCGATCTCGGTACGCGCGCGCGTTGTTATGTTGTCGCCTGGTGCTGGTCAGGTTGCGGGCCGGCGCGGCGCAGCTTCCAGGCCGCCGAGGAGGGTGTCGAGGCTGGCGGCGAACCGTTCGTCGCGGTTGTCTGCCCAGACGTGCTCGCCCAGGGCCGCCAGCGCCGGGAACCGGCCGGCCGGCAGTGACCGGAAGAATGCGTGCAGCCGGCGCCTGGTCGCGGGGTCCTGGACGCGCTGCTCGTTGACGGTGGTGCGGTCGCTGAGCGCGAAACCCAGGGGGTAGTCGAAAAGGAGGCTGAAGGCCAGGACGGTCTGCCGGTCGGTCAGGCCGCTTGTTGCAGCGGTGCCAGGAACGCCTCGGCCAGAGCGAGGGAACTACCTGGTGACCGCGGAACTGCCCGGTGTCGGGATCGAGAACCTCGAGATCACGTTCGAGGACGGCCTGCTGACGATCCAGGGCGAGCGGCACTTCGCGCACGACTCTGGCGGGGAGAAAGTCCACCGGATCGAGCGCCGCTATGGCGCGTTCCGCCGGTCGATCACCCTGCCCAGCCATGTGAAGGCGGATGCCATCGAAGCCTCAGCCCAGGACGGCGTTCTGCAGATCCTGGTGCCCAAGGCCGAGGAAGTGCACGCCAAGCGCATCCAGGTGCGCGCGGGCAAGGGCAAGCCCGCCGTAACAGCCGCAGCCGCCAGCAACGGCGCCTGACAGCGCGGGCCAGGCAGTCACGCCGCCGGGCCCCACCGCCAGATAGGACGTCTCCCGCTGCCCTCGTTAGCGTGGGCAGCGGGAGACACGGGCATACCCCGGCCCGTGCCTCCATCGTGCGGCCAGCCTCAGTTGCAGCCCAGGCCGAGTCCAAAGATCGTTTTCCTGGCGTCCGGCCCATCCGCGGCTGACGACCGTCCTTCCTGCCACGTCCCGGTCCCTGTCCCCGTGCGCTGGTGAGGTCGACCTCACGGAACCGGTGCCTCGGTCAGGTAAACGTCCCCGAACCGGGCCCTGGTCAGGTTCTCGCTGGTGAAGTCAGTCACCGACCAGTGTTCCCGAATCGCACTCTTCTGCCGCGACAGGTTCGTCACCGGCGGCAGAGCAGCTGTAGCGCCGAGTATGCGCAGCTATCAGCCAACCGGCGGTTCCGGGGACCGGCTGCCGTTGAGTCGGGAGGTCTTCGCGTCTCGGCTCGGCGGCCACGATCGGCTCGCAGGCGTTCCCCTCGACGTCGTGCTGCGCACGTATGCAGGATGGACTGAGGCAAGTAGGACTCGCCAGCAAGATCGGCGTCAAGGTAATCGAGGAGCCGCAATCATGAGCGAGCTGGATGTCATCGTCATCCATATCCGTGCCGAGCAAGCCGAGGAGTACGAGCGCCTGTTCGCCGAGCAAGAGCTGCCGCGCTGGCACGAGTACAAGGCACGGGGTGCCTTCATCAGCGCCCGGATCTCCCGTGCCGCGTTCGGCACAGACCGCCGGGAGGACGTGGTCAAGTACGTCATCGCCGTCGAGGTTCCCGGTCACGCCGAGCACAGCGAGCACGACGCCGATCCCGGGTTCCAGGAGTTCAACCGTCTCGCCGACGCGCTGCAGCCCGAGGACCCGCTGGTGTACGGCGGACAGGTGCTGCACGCCGTCTGACCGGCACCCGCGAATGGGCGGGCGTAGGTTCCTTTTCCGGAGATCTTGGAGGAGATCGCCCGGCTGGGTGCGCAGCTGCTGATGCAGGCCGCCCTGGAGCCGAGGTCACCGAGTTCCTCGGCCGGGAACGTGCGCGGTCACCGCTCAAGGCGAGGGGCGCTGCCGGGGGGTTGCCTGGCCTGAGGGTCAGCTCATCATCTGAGGGGCGGCGTGCAGGCCCGGGGCAAGCCAGGGAAGCCAGATCGTGGCGACTGCGAGCGCCAGGGCTGCGGCGCCTGCGAGCCGGCCGACCGTCGGGCCCCATGTCCAGGCCTTCTCGATCAGCACCAGCGCGGCCAGGCCGACCATAGCTGCCACGTTCATCACGCCCACCGCGACGAGGATCAGCATCAGGCCCCAGCAGCAGCCCAGGCAGTATCCGCCGTGATGGGCACCGACGCGAGGGTCGCGGAACCTGCCCCGGTAAGAGCTGTAGTGCAAGAGCAGTGCGAGCGGGGAGCGGCAATGCGCGAGGCAGCGGGCCTTCAGGCTGCTCAGCTGGTACATGCCGCAGATAGCGAAGACCGCTACGGCGAGGATGTGCGCAGCGCTGGGATGCTGCCCGGCTAGCCAGCCAGTGAGCCCGGCCAGTCCGTAAGCGGGCAAGCCGGCCGCCGCCCAGACAGCGAGATAGCCCCCCACCAGCCCGGCGATCCTCGCCGTCCGGTTGCCTTGCACGGTCTTGGCGTACAGCGAGGCCGCTGGCGCCACCGAGGGCAGCATCATGGCGGCCATCATGAGCGTCCACATTGGCACGAAGGCGGCGAGACCAAGCCCCATCGTGCCGGTCATCCCGGCCATCCCGCGGGCGATCGCAACGGTCGCCGCCCAGGCGCCGGCTGCCAGGATCAGGAGCAGCGCGACCTGACAGGTCGCCAGGCCTGGCCGTGGCCGGGCGAGCCCGCCGGGGCTGCTCACCCGGTCCAGGAGAACGGCGCGGAGAAGCCGCTCTGTCCTTCGCGTCCCCAGTCGATCCCGAACGTCGACAGGTGCGCGGCGGTAGCCGGCGCGACGGTCAGCGTGGTATTCGACGGGTGGAATACGTTTGTCAGCTGAACCGGATCGTGACCGTCCAGTGCGACGAAGTCCTCGACACCCACGTCAATGACATCGCCGATCCTGACATGATGGCCGCGGCCATCCTGGTGGTAGGTGATATGCGCCTTCTCCACGCCGAGCATCTCGCCGATCAGCGGCCCGAGCATCGCCGGCGGCCCGCCGAGCTGCCCGGACAAGACCGCCCCGAGCTGCCCGGCCTGGCGGTCAGACGCGGCGTCATCCAGGTAGACACCGACCCGCCAGTTGCCCTCGCTCATCACCGGCGGCGTGTCCAGGAACAGGGCAAAACTCAGGCCGCTGACGTCGACACCATCAACCCCGCCCGACTCGACGTGATAGGCCAACAGCGCCCGGCACCGGTCCAGCGTTGCCTTCGCCGTGAACGCCGACCAGGTACACGGGCAGACCGCATCGCACGAGCACGACTCGAAATACGTCCCGTCAAGCCGCCAAGCCATCGCTACCCCCTCATGACGCTCAATGATCTTCGATAAGGCTGGCGCAGCCTGCCCGGTCCGTCAATATCCATTGGGCGGCAGGATCCCCGTAGCCTGGGTCATCGCGCAGGCCCCGCTCTGCGGACCAGGTGGGAGGTCCTCGGGCCAGTCACGGACGGCAGGTAATCTCAGCCGTCCGGGGGCCCGGGCGGCTGTCTTCCCGTCGTGTGCAGGTGCCGCAGGACTTGCGCGTACGAGGCCAGCAGGCTCGTCTCGCAATACGAAACGCCGTGCTGGAGGCAGAACGCGCGGATCGGTACCTGAGCGTGCCGCAGGCTCGGCCGCGGCATGGAGGGAAACAGGTGGTGCTCGATCTGGTAATTCAGGCCGCCGAGCGCGAAGTCGGTCAGCCGGCCGCCGCGGATGTTGCGGGAGGTCAGCACCTGGCCGCGAAGGTAGTCAAGTTTCTCGTTGCGCTGCAGGACCGGCATGCCCTTGTGGTTGGGCGCGAACGAGCAGCCCATGTAGATCCCGAACACTGCCTGGTGCACCGCGAGGAAGGCCAGTGCCTGCAGCGGCGAGAGCGTCAGGTACAAGGCGGTTAGGAAAACCGCGAAATGGGCCGCCAGCAGCGCCGCGTCGGTCGTCCTGGCCTTCATGGCCCGGCCGCCCAGCAGCGCACGGATCCCGGCCGCATGCAGGTTGAAGCCCTCCAGCAGCAGCATGGGGAAAAACAGCCAGGCCTGGTAGCGGGCCAGCCAGCTTCCCGCCCGGCGCCGCGCCCTGGTCTGGCCGGGGGTGAACGTAAGTGCCTTGCTGACCATGTCGGGGTCACGGCCGTCTTGGTTCGGGTGGGCATGGTGCCGGTTGTGCTTGGCAACCCACCAGCCGTAGCTGAGCCCGGTGAGCAGGTTGCCGTGGATCCGGCCGATCAGGTCGTTGGCCCGCCGGGATCTGGCGATCTGCCGGTGGCCCGCGTCGTGCCCGATGAACGCGGCCTGGGTGGACATCAGCGCCAGGAAGGCCGCGATGAGCAGCTGCCACCAGGACCGGCCGAGGACACCGAACGCCGTCCAGCCGGCGGCGAGCAGGAGCAGGTTCACGGCGATCTTGCTGCCGTAATAGCCGGGACGGCGCCGGAGCAGCCCGGCTCCGCGCACCTGCCGGGACAGCTCAGCGTAATCACTGCCGGGGGGCGCGGCCGTCGGTTCGGTGGCGCCGCCGCCGGCGGTGGCACCGCTGAGAGCATCAGTGGTCAACGTGCCGGCCGCGCCAGCACGTCAGTGCTGCCGCGGTCGGCGGAGATGAAGCCCGGGCCGGGCCGGGGCCGGGCCAGGACGTCAGTTCCCTTGATCATCTGCTTCCCCTCGGGAAGGCCATGGCGCACTGGCCTGGCCCCGTCACCGTCTGCGGCTCCCGCGGCCCAGCCGGCCGACAGGGCGGCGGCCGAGCGACCGGTGGCCGCGCGCCGCGACGGCCACCGGAGCCGCTGCCGGCACCGCGGCGGCCGCGCGGGCCCGGCTGCCAGGCGGTCCGGCGATCGACCGCAGCAGCGCGGAATCTGGTCGCACCGCATCCCGCAGCGGGACCACCCTGGCCTGGCGCATCATGGCGGCCACGTCGGGAGCCTGCGCGCTGGTCTGCAGGGTTACCGATATGCCCCCGGCGCCGGCCCGGGCGGTCCGGCCGGACCGGTGCACGTAAGCCTTGTGCCCGGCCGGCGGGTCGGCGTGGATGACCAGGTCAATGCCATCCACGTGGATGCCGCGGGCCGCGATGTCCGTGGCGACCAGGGCCCGGGCCGAGCCGGAGGCAAAGGCTGCCAGGTTCCGCTCGCGGGCGCCCTGGGCCAGATCGCCGTGCAGTTCGGTCACGGGAATGTCCGCCATGGCCAGCTGGCGGGACAGTTTACGTGCCGCGTGCCTGGTCCGCGCGAAGATCAGCGACCGGCCCCGGCCTCCGGCCAGCGCGGTGACCACCCCGACGCGCTCCGCCGGTGCGACCGTCAGGACGTGATGCACCATTGGCGCCGGTGACGGCAGCGGGTCCACGGAATGCTCGGCAGGCTCGGTGAGGAAACGGCGCACGAGAACCGCGACGTCGCTGTCCAGCGTCGCCGAGAACAGCATCCGCTGACCCCCGGCCGGCGTGGCGTCCAGCAGCCGCCGGACGACCGGAAGGAATCCGAGGTCAGCCATGTGGTCGGCTTCGTCGAGCACGCTGACCTCAACGTCACTCAGGTCACAATGGCCCTGCCCGATAAGGTCGGCCAGCCGGCCGGGGCAGGCCACGACGATGTCAGCGCGATCGCGAAGCGCGGCCACCTGGGCGTGCTGCCGGATACCGCCGAAAACGGTCACGGAGGTCAGGTGCATGGCGCGGGCCAGCGGCTCGATAACTGCGCTGACCTGGCTGGCCAGCTCGCGGGTGGGAACCAGGACCAGGCCGCGCGGGCGGCAGGCCAGGGTGAACCCGTCAGCCAGCGCGGCCACCAGCGGAATGGCGAAGGCGAGGGTCTTGCCCGACCCGGTGCGGCCGCGGCCGAGGACATCGCGGCCCGCCAGCGTGTCGGGCAGGGTCGCGGCCTGGATCGGGAACGGCGAGCTGATACCCGCTGCGGCGAGGGGAGCCAGGAGCGGAGCGGGGACGCCGAGGCGGGCAAACGAGCTATGGGGCTCGGCGAGGAGATTCTGCGCGCGCAAGGGCGAGGAAGTCTTTTCAGACAGGACGGTCAAAGTTTTCTTTCTGATGATTGCGCTGATAGGGCGCCGACAGGACCGGGCGGGCGACGAGGCGCCCGCCCGGTCGCAGGCGCTCAGAGCGGGCGGACCTGCTCTGCCTGGGGGCCCTTCTGGCCCTGGCCGGCGGTGTACTCGACCCGCTGGTTCTCCGCCAGGCTGCGGAAGCCGTCCGCCTGGATGGCGGAGTGATGAACGAACACGTCGGCGGTTCCGTCGTCAGGGGCGATGAATCCGTAGCCCTTGTCGGCGTTGAACCACTTGACGGTGCCTTCAGCCATTACTTCTCCTGTAGAGACGATCGTTCGGGACCACGTGTGAGGACCCGGGTTGTCGCGACCGCCTGCCTGCCGGGAGGACCTGGCGAGGGTATCCGGCGCCCGCTGTCAGAAGTTCGCAGGCGCAGATGCACGTAAACGAAATTCGACTACAACCAGAGTCCATTAAACACCATGCCCGGCGGTGACGCACTCAGCACCGGCCCGGACAGCCCGCCCGTGCCCTCAGCCACCCTGCTTCGCGAACGCCTGCTGCGCCAGCGGGTGGCCGGGGCCCAGGATCAGCGGCTGGCTCTGCGCCTCGGCCTGGCTGACCTGACCGGCGAGGTCAGAGCCCGGTGTCGCATAGAGCACATGGATCCGCCCGTCACCCGAGCCAGGCGGACCTACCGGGGCTACGGCGGCCGGGTTGCCCTGGGCATCAGTGACCCACAGCTGGAAGCTGTCATGCTTGAAAAATGCGATCTCGGTAATGGGGCTCGGATAGTGGTGCACGCCGCCGCCCGTCGGCAGGACGCCGGTGTGAGCCGGTGTCGGCAGCGGAACGCTGGCATTGCAGATGGAGTCAGTCCACTGAGCGACCCCGGCCGCGTCGGTGACCGGAGTGTCGAGCAGCTGCTGGATGCCCAGCTCCTGCGCAGCGCCGGGAAACGCAGCGTACAGGCGCTGGGCATTCTGCCGGAGCAGGTCGACCTTGGCCGGATCCGCGCAGAATTGCGACGACCATTCCATGCCGGCCAGATTGCGGACCAGGAACCAGCCCTGGGCATCCTTGAGCCAGAGTCCCCCGCCGTGGTGGTCCTCATACGGCGGCTGGCCATACATCAGCTCGCTGACCTGGCCCGCCATAGTGTTCATGGCCTGCCGGGAGCGTACGTACTCCGGTGAGTCACTGCGCTGGGCATGGCCCGGGATGTTGATCGTCCACGGCTCGTCCTCATGCTCCTGATGATCCTGGGTCGGATCGGGCGGGATAACGGGCTGAGTCACGATTACTCCAAACGCCGGAAGGCTCCAGCATGACCGTGATGATCAGCTGCCCGCAACATCTCCGCGCCGCAGGCGGTGGGCCGTGCCGAAGCGCTGCGCCCATAGCCACGGTGCTGAACGAGGGTTACGATGCGCGAGGGCAGCTACGATGCGCTCGGGGGCAGTGACCATGCGCGCGGGGAACGCATCATGAATAACCTGCTGGAACGACTCGGCGCTTTCGCTGCGAGACGGCACTGGGTAGTCGTCGTAGCCTGGCTGGTTATCCTCGGTGGCCTGCTGGGCGCGCGCCAGGCGTTCGGTGGTGAGTACGTCAACAACTTCACGGTCTCGGGCAGCGGCTCGGCGGCCGGGGTGGACCTGCTGAACAGCACGTTTTCTGAGCAGGGCGGGTATGCCGGCCAGATTGTCTTCGGCGCTCGTCACGGCACCTTGACCGGCACGCAGGACGCGGTGAACCAGGCGACGAGCAACGCGGCCAGGCTGCCGCATGTGATCAAGGCGACCAGCCCGTTCGCGTCGGCGGACTCGGGCGCGGTGTCGAAGGACAATACGATCGCCTACTCCAGCATCTCCTGGAACGTGAACCCCAGCTCGCTCAATGCGGGATACCTGGACCAGCTGAACCACGCGGTAGCTCCGGCCCGGTCAGCTGGCCTGAAGGTGGAATACGGCGGCGGGGCCGGGCAGATCGGGCAGGTGACTCATGACCTGAAGTCTGAGGTCATCGGTCTTTCCTGCGCACTGGTACTGCTGCTGTTCATGTTCGGCTCGCTGATCGCCGCTGCCATCCCGCTGGTGTCCGCGATCTTCAGCGTCGGCGCCGGGTTGTCGCTGCTCGGCGTGCTGGCATCGGCGATCACCTTCCCGACCACCGCGCCCACCATTGCCACCCTGCTGGGGCTGGGCGTCGCGGTGGACTACGGCCTGTTCCTGGTGGCCAGGCACCGGGAGCAAATGGATACCGGGATGGACGTCGTCTCCTCGGCGGCGCAGGCGGAGGGAACCTCCGGCGCGGCCATCGTGGTGGCCGGCACCACGGTCGTGATCTCCATCATGGGCCTGTACCTGGCGGGCGTGGCTTTCGTCGGCTCGCTCGGCCTGGCCGCCGCGATCGTGGTCGCGATCACGATGCTGGCAGCGCTCACCCTGGTGCCCGCGTTCATGGGCGTGGCCAGGGGAAATGTCCGCTCGCTAGCTGCCCGGCTGCGCGCCAGGCGGGCCGGGCTGTCGGTACAGGAACAGGCGGCTCAGACCGCCGCGGTCACCCACGACCAGCATGAGCACAGCGCCTTCGCGCGGTGGGGGCGGAAGGTCAGCCAGCGACCGTGGCCGTGGGCCATCGCCAGCGTCGCGCTGCTGGTCGTTCTGTCGATCCCGCTGTTCTCGATCACCCTCGGCCAGCCCGACAATGGCACGAATCCCACCTCGGATAGCAGTCGCCGGGCTTACGACCTGTTGTCTCAGGGCTTCGGGGTGGGCACTAACGGGCCGCTGGCCGTGGTGGTAAAGCTGCCGAAGCAGTCCAGCTCGGCGAACCAGTCGCTGCTGAGCACGATGGGCAAGGATGTCGCCGGGACCGCGGGCGTCGCGGCGGTCACGCCCGCGGCGGTTAACTCGGCCGGGACCACCGCGGTGTTCAGCGCGATCCCGACGACCCGGCCGCAGTCTCCTGCCACCGAGGACCTCGTTAACCGGCTGCGCGATGATGTGCTGCCCAAGGAGCACGCGACCAGCTATGTCACCGGCACGACTGCGGGAAGCGTAGATTTCACCGAGCGGATCACCAGCCGGATTTTCTGGCTTATCTTCGCCGTCGTCGCGATTTCATTCCTGTTGCTGACCACGGCGTTCCGGTCGGTGATCATCGCGACCAAGGCGGCGATCCTGAACCTGCTATCCATCGGCGCCGCCTACGGCGTGATCGTCGCGATCTTTCAGTGGGGCTGGGGAGCCAGCCTGATCGGACTGCACACCACGCTGCCGATCCCGGCGTACGTGCCGATGCTGGTGTTCGCGATCGTCTTCGGGCTGTCCATGGACTACGAGGTGTTCCTGCTGTCGCGGGTGCACGAGGCCTGGGTCACCACCCGTGACGCGCACCGTAGCGTGGCGATCGGCATCGGCAGCACGGCCCGCGTGATCACCACCGCTGCCGCCATCATGGTGACCGTGTTCGCCAGCTTCGTGCTGGACCCCGATCCCACCGTGAAGATGCTCGCCATCGGCATGGCCTTCGCCGTCCTGATCGACGCTTCCCTGGTCCGGATGATCCTGGTGCCCTCGGTCATGACACTGCTCGGTGCCCGGGCCTGGTGGATGCCGCACTGGATGGAGCCAATCGTCCCGCAGCTGGAACTGGAGGGCAGCGCCGCCGCAGCAGCGGCGCCTGGCCCTGCGCTCACGGGTACGGGCTCATCAGCCGCAGAGTGATCGCTGCAATCGCCGGCAGTGGCTTCGGCTCGGGCCCGCCCGCTCGGCTCTCACGGTGAGGGCCTGGTGACGTACCTGGTGCATGCCGCTGACGATCTGGTGCTGGTCGCCCGGATCCCAGTGGCTCGGAGAGCAGGGCAGGCGCGCGCGCCTATCCCGCAGGACGTCCTCAGTGCAGACGTCGAACCCGGCCAACCGGTCTGGTGCCGGGCCTACCGGGGCTGCTGGCTGCTGCGCCGGCCCGCTGAGCCCGGCTGCTGGCTGTCCTCCGGAGGGCCGCCGGCCCGCTGGCGCCGGATATGGCGCCAGCCGACGACCGCGATGAGGACAATCACGACGGCGGCGATGATGTAGGTCGGGGTGTGGAAGCCGTTGACGACCGGCTGCCACCGGGCGCCGACGGCGTAGCCGGCGTAGGCGAGGGCAGCGGTCCAGGGGATGCACCCGATGGTGGTGTAGATCCCGAAGCGCACCGGCTCCATGCCCGCAATGCCAGCCGGCAGCGAGATGAAAGTCCGCACCACGGGCAGCATGCGGCCGATCAGCACGGCCCGCGGGCCGTACCGTTCGAACCACCGGTTAGCCCGGTCAAGCTCATGATCGCTGAGCCAGAGCCTGCCTCCCCAGCGCCGCAGCGCGGGCTGGCCCCCGTAGCGGCCCGCGGCCCAGGCGATGTAGCTGCCGGCCACGTTGCCCGCCACGCCGGCGACGATCACGCCGATCAGGTTCAGGTGGGATCCGGGCACGGCTCCGGCGGCGAGCGCCCCGCCGAGCGTCATGATCAGCTCGGAGGGGATCGGGATGCACGCCGATTCCGCGACCATGAGCACGAAGATGGCGAGGTACCCGTAGCTGGCTATGAAGTGCTGCATGAAGGCGCTCTCTTTCCGCGGCGGGGCCGGCTGGCGCGGGCGGCCGCGGGCCCCGCCGTCATTTCATCAGGGTCAGATAGGCGAGGCAGGCCAGCCCGCCGACGACGCAGTAGATGCCGAACGGCGTCAGGGTGCGGGTGCGCAGGTAGCGCAGCAGGAACCGGACGGACAGATAGGCGCCGAGCCCCGACAATATGCTGCCGAACAGGATCGGCCCGCGGATTCCGTGGCCGAGCGGGCCGAACAGGTCCGGGATCTTCAGCGCGCCGGCCGCCAGGATGACCGGGGTGGCGAGCAGGAACGCGAACCGGGCGGCGTCCTCGCGGGACAGCCCGCGCCGCATGCCGGTGACCATCGTGACGCCGTCCCGGCTGATGCCCGCCAGCAGGGCCAGGATCTGCGCGGACCCGATGATGACCGCCTGCGGGAAGCTGATGTCAGCCAGCCGCCGGTCGGCCCGGACTGCCCCGGCCCGCTCTTGCTGGCGCAGCTCCCGGGCGCCGGGCGGCTGGTGACCGCCGCCGACGGTCACCAGCTCGGCCGGTTCTTCCGCGGCGATCTCGGAGTCGGCGGCCAGCGACGCACGGGTGCGATAGCGCTCCCCGGCGAGGAGGACGGCGCCGTTGACGACGAGGAAGATCGCCGCGAGGATCGGCTTGCCGAAGAGCACCCGGAAGGCATGCTCGAACGCCAGCCCGGCGATTCCCACCGGGATGGTCGCCACGATGATCAGCCAGGCCAGCCTCTGGTCGGCGGTGGCGATGCGACGGTCCCGCAGCGAGATGAAGAAACCGCCGATGATCCTGGCCCAGTCCCGCCGGAAGTAGACGAGCAGCGCGGCCGCGGTTGCGACGTGCAGGCCGACGATGAACGCGAGGTAGGGCGACTCCGGTGAGGCCACGTTCAGGTCACGGGCCCAGCTGCCGCCGACGACGGCCGGGGTCAGCACGCTGTGGCCGAGGCTGGAGACCGGGAACATCTCCGAGACGCCCTGGATCAGCCCGACTACGCCGGCCTCCAGGTACGTAAGGTGGGACAAGCCGGGCTCCTTGTCTGCGGGCGGCGGGCGCGGCTCCGCGTGCGGCGGCCGGCGGCGCTGCGTGAGCGAGGCGCCGGGCAGCCAGCGGTGGTGGCATACTGAACAGGATTGGCTTCTACAAGAACTGTAGAGTATCTACAAACTTTGTAGCTGCAAAATTCGAGCGGAGGCCGGGGTGCCCGATCACGTCCACCCGGCCGGGCCCGGCCGGGCCCGGCGGGGCGTCGGCGAGCTGGAAGCGGAGATCCTGGCCGTGCTGCGCGCGGCGAGCGGGCCGCTGACCCCGGGGGAAGTCCGTCAGCGGCTGACGGCGGGGCAGCAGGTCGGGCTGTCGTACAGCACCGTCGTGACCATCGTGACCCGGCTGCACGTCAAGGGCCTGCTATCGCGCCAGCGCTCGGGCCGCGGATTTGCCTACCAGCCGCTGGACGAGGCCAGCCTCGCGGCCGGCCGGATGAGCCTCGCGCTGGACGGCGGAACCGACCATGGCGCCGTGCTGAGCCGCTTCGTGTCCGGGCTCTCCGGCCGCGACGCCCGGCTGCTGCGGCAGCTGCTGGCTGACGACCAGGATCCGCCAGGCCCGGCAGACGGGGGCGAGTAGCCCATGTGGCTGCTGATGCTGCCGCTGGTCATCCCGGCGCTGGCCGGGGCGGCCGCCCGCCCGGTCGCCGCCCGGATGGAACCGCGTCAGGCCGTCTGGCTGCTCACCACCGCCTCGGTCGCGCTGGCCGGCTGCAGCCTGGCCGCACTGGCGCTGCTGGCGGCGTACGCTGCAGCGCGGTCACCAGTGCTGGCCGCAGCGGGCGACTACTCGCTGCTCGCCGTCCAGCGCGCCGATCCCATCCCCGCGGCAGCCGGCATAGCCGCCGCCGTGACGCTGACCGCCGCGGTAATGGCGGTGACCGCCGCACTCCGCGCCCGCGCCGCCGCGCTGGCCAGGACATACCGGCGCGCGGCCAGCCTGGACTCCAGCGACGGCATCGTCATCGTCCCTGGCCCGGCCGTCGAAGCTTACGCCCTGCCCGGCTGGCCCGGCCGGATCGTTATCTCGGGCTGCCTGCTCGACCGCCTGGACCAGCGCCGCCGCAGCGCGCTGATCGCCCACGAGCAAGCGCACCTGACCGGGCGGCACCACCTGTTCGTCACCGCGGCGCGCCTCGCCGCCGTGGCGAACCCGCTGCTTTTCCCCGTCGCCCGCGCGGTGGAATTCGCCATCGAGCGCTGGGCCGACGAGCATGCCGCCGCCGTCACCGGCGACCGCAGGCTGGTAGCACGCACTATCGGCGAGGTGGCCCTGCTGGCCAGCCCGGGCCGGTCAGCGCCAGCGGCCCAGCCCCGGCCGGCGCCCTGCTCAGTGCGCTGGGCCCGCGATGGCGGCTGTCGATGGTCAGTGCGGGGCCGGTACCGCGCCGGGTCGCCGCCTTGCTGACGGCGCCGCCGCAGCGCAGGGCTGGCCTGCCGGCGGCCTCCGCCGCACTCGTCCTGCTCGCCGCCGCGGCCGCCCTGATCGCCGCCAGGGACCTGCACGCGCTGGTCGAGCTCGGCCAGGCCGTCCGCCAGGGGCTGCCGGGACCGGGGTGAGGCTTCCGCTGCGCGCGGATTACCTTGACTGGCGCCATCCGCGTGCAGGTTGCGCTGCCTGCCGCCGGGGCGGTGCGGCTACCGCCGGCGGTCCGGCGAGCGCGGCCCTGGCTCCCCGCACGGCGCTGACGGCGGCGATGGCGCCGACGGCCGTGACCAGAGCGAGGTAAGCCCCGATCAGCCCGCCGTCGTGGTAGCCGGCGAAATCATGCGCCCACAGGTACAGGCCGGTGCCGGCGATCGCGCTCGCCGCGGATGCCAGGATCACGATGACCGCGGCCGCGGCGGCCGCGATGACGGCCAGGCGGACGGCTGGCCCGCGGGGGCGCATCCGGCGCAAGGCCGCACCCGGCCCGGCAGCAGCGGCGCCTGCCGCGGCGAAGCCGGCCAGCGTGACCACGCCGAACCACCCGGCCCCCACTCCGTTGGCCTGGCCGACCAGCCGGATAGTGACGATCAGGCCGATGAGGTAGCCGGCCGGAGCACCCGCGGGCAGCAGCAGGCAGGCGGTATCGCGCATGCTGTGCTCACGGCGAGCCCGGCGCAGCATCAGCAGCCACAGGGGCAGGGAGCCGGCGGCCAGGACGAGCCCGGAGAGCGCCAGGGCCGCGTCGAATACCGCATACGACCAGCCGATGACCGGATGGCCCGGCGGCTGAAGATCCTGAAGCTGGGTGAGCTGGGCGAAGACAAGCCCGAGGCCGGTGAGCGCCGACCAGGCCATGAGCACTGTGGCCAGGCTGGCCCGCATCCGCGCGGGCCGGTCATGCAGATGCCGCGGCGGCCAGATCCATGCGGGCGCCGCCTGCCAGGCCAGGCTGGAGAGGGCCGCCAGGCCGCCGCCCGCTTCGTCCAGCAGCGCCAGGACCTCTTCCCCGTAGCGGGCCCGCCAGGCCGGAGGGTAGAGGGCCAGTACCATGCGGGCGGAGAGTGCCGCGCTGCGCGGCCCGGGCCCCGAAGCCTGCCGGTCGCTCATGCTCCGGCCCACCCGGATCGCATGCTCAGCCGTTCCCTGGCCACGAACGCGACCTGGCTCATCCGCTCGGACTGCCGCGCGAGGGCCTGGGCGCCGGTCGCCGTGATCTTGTACGGGCGGCGGCGGCGGTCGAAGGCCAGGGGCTCGATCAGCCCGCGGGCCTCTAGCCGGGAGATCACCGCATAAAGCGTTCCGGCGGACAGGTGCACGCCCATCGTCTCGGCCACGTCCTGGATGATGGCGTACCCGTGCCTGGGCTCGTCCGCCAGGCTGGCCAGCACCAGCAGCGGCGGATCGGCCCACCGGTCCAGCCCGTCCACCACGATGTCCTCCCTCGCCGCCGTCCCGCCTGGGCGGGCCACGCATTTGTTATGGCCGACGGTATATCGCTAGACGTTATAGTGTCAACCGCTACAGCCCGGGACGGTGACCCGGCCGGCCGGGCAAGGTGGCCCCTGCCAATCTAGGCAACTAGGATTCGGGGGGTGCCGGGGAACGGCAGCAGTTCAATGTGACCCTCGACCCCGGCCTTGTCCGGCGGATCAAGCACCACGCTCTCGATGCCCGGCTCTTGCTATCTGATCTTGTCGCAGAGATCCTCGAGGCACGGCTCAGCACGACGGAAGACCAGATGACCGCAGCTGATCAGCAGCCAGCAGGTGCTCCGCGGCTGCAGCCGATGGTGCACGTAACGGACATGGCCGCCGCGGTGGCCTTCTACGAGCAGCCCGGCGGAACGGTGCGGCACGGCAGCCGAGACGGGGACTGGGTCCTCATGCGCCTCGCCGGCGGGGAGATCAGCCTGCTGGCGCACCCGCCCAATCCCGGGCAGGACGAGGGCCCGGCGGAACCGAACTTCCAGGCCGCCCCGCCGCTGGAGCAGATCGAGGAGCGGCTGCGCCAGGCCGGCGTCACGATCGGGGGCGGGCCCGCTTGGTACCGCGGTTCTCAGTGACGCGGGCTGAGGTGCAGGATCACCACCTCGTCGGTACGGATCCGGCCGGCTTCTGCGCGGGGATCGTGCACGCGAACGCCGTGCCGCCACTGCCCTCCGGCCCGCCGGGCTAGTCTGCGGAGTTGATGACAGGCGAGCGGTACCTCACTCCCGGCTGGTTCGCCGAGCTCCTAGCGCGCGGGCCCGCGCGCATCTCGTGGACCTGACCGCCGGCGTCGCGGCGCTGGCTGAGCGCGCCGACGGCCTGGCCCACGGCGGCCGCCGCATCCTCGGCATCACCGGGGCGCCGGGCGCGGGCAAGACCACCCTGGCCCGGGAGCTGGTCGGGCGGCTCGGGCCTGAGCTGGCCGTGCTCGTGCCGATGGACGGCTTTCACCTGAGCAATGCCACCCTGATCGCCTGGGGGCGCCGGGGCCGCAAAGGCGCCTGGGACACCTTCGACACCGGCGGTTATGTCCACCTGCTCCGCCGCCTGCGCGCGCAGACCGAGGACGTGGTGCACGCCCCGGATTTTGACCGCGATATCGATGAATCCATCGGCTCGGCCATCCCGGTCGCGCGCTCCGTCCCGCTGGTGGTAACCGAGGGCAACTACCTGCTGTCCGGCCGCGGCGGCTGGGCCAGCGTCGCCGGGCTGCTGGACGAGAGCTGGTATCTGCAGGCGGACGAGGCCACCCGGCTGCAGCGCCTGGCGCGCCGTCATCAAAGGCACGGCATGACACCGGAGCAAGCCGTGTCCTGGGCCCGCACCACCGATCAGCCCAACGCCGCCGTCGTCGCCGAAGGCCGCGGCCGCGCCGACCTCGTCATCACGGCGTTTTCTGTTCCTGCACCACCTCCTCCATGACCTGGGCGATCTGGCTCGCCTGCTCGGTGGTTGCCTCGGCCTGAGCTTCTGCTGACTGGTAGGCCTCCTCCAGGGCAGCGTTGTCGGCCTCGATGGCCTCAGCGGTCGCCTTCGCCTTGTCCGTCTGCAGGTCCATGTCCGCGGTGGCAGGGTCAGCCGCCGGGACCGGGTGCTCGCTCGAAGTGGTCATGCGCACAGAAGTCCCAGCCATCGGGCGGTTCAAACTCCGGTGCGGCCAGGACGTCAGCGCCTCGTGCCGCACGGCCAAGGCGGCCCGGTCCTGTTCCGGGCTGATCAGCCTGCGGCCGTCTCGTCCTTACCTGGCGGGCCGGTGACCCGCAGCACGCCGACCAGGACGGCCCGGGCGCCGAGCGCGAGGGCGGTGACGATGTCGCTGCCCCGGCGGATGCCGGAGTCAGGCAGCGCGATGCCCTGCCTCAGCTCGCGCAGCCGCCTGGAGCGCACCGTGCAGTCGGCGGTCAGCAGCGCCCGGTAGCCGGCCGCTAGAGCCGCCGCAGGCGCCAGGCCCGGCGGCGGCGCGACCGAAATTTGACCATTCCGGGGGTAGATTTCACCCTGCCCGGTGGGTCAGGATGCCGGGGTACGGTTGTGCAGCCAGCCGCGGCCCGCGGCTGGCTGCATTTGCATTGCCGCCTTCGCGGACTGCGGCCCGAGTTCCGGGAGACGATTATGACAGAAGACCGGGGCACCGGTACCAGCAGGCGCCAGGCGCTGCGGCTCGGCGGTGCGGCAATGGGCGGCCTGATGACCGCCGGGCCGCTGGCGGCCGCGGCTGCCGCACCGGCGCAGGCGGCAAGCCGGGCCGGCGCCGCCGCCGCGACGGGCAGCTCGGCGGGCGGGCTGCCCGTGACATTGATCGAGTCGATCATCCGCGCGAAGGGCACCGTGTCCGACGGCGTGCTCAACATCGAGATCGACCGGGACGACATCCCGAACGTGCGCAAGCACGGCGTGCCGGTCAAGCCGGCCTTCGAGATCAACGGCAACCTGTGCTTCCAGCAGCTGCACGACGGCTCGGTCATGTTCAACGGGGACCTGGCGTTCAAGGCCGAGGAGCTGAACCCGGCCATCGATCAGATGATCTCCCACGGGCTGGTCTTCCAGGCCCAGCACCAGCACCTGTTCGGCCTGCAGCCGATGGTCTGGTTCATGCACATGCGCGGGCACGGCACCGCCCGGAAGCTGGCCAGAGCGTGCGCTGCCATCCTCTCGGTGACCTCCACCCCGCTGCCGCAGGCCCCCCCCAAGCACCCCACCACGCCGCTCGACCCCAAGCGGCTGTCCAAGATCATCGGGGCGCCGGCCACCGTCGGCGCCTCCGGCGTAGTCGGCTTCGAGATACCGCGCCGCAACCCGATCACCCTCGGCGGCGTGCGCATCAGCCCATTTCTGAACATCTATACCCCGGTCGACTTCCAGCCGCTTGGCGGGGACCAGGCCGTGGTGGTGCCCGATTTCGGGCAGGAAGCGCACGAGGTTGACCGGCTGGCGGCAACGATGCGCGCGCAGGGCTGGGAAATCAACTGCCTGTACAACCAGGAGACCGACGAGCAGCCTCAGCTGTACTTCTCCCACGACTTCAAGGTCGGCAACGCCTACCAGCTCGCCGCCGAAGTCAGGCGCGGCCTTGACCAGCTCAACGTGGTGCTGCAGTAAGGGCAGCCGCCGCTGTAAACCCGGCACCTGACGGGTCAGCCGGCGAACAGCTCGCCCAGGGCGGGCGCCGCGTCCTGGTAAGCGCTGACCGACCGGAGCCACCCCCGTCCCGGCCGGGCGCGCCGGCGAGTCAGCCGGGACGGCTCTTCAACCGGGGGCGGCTTTCGCGGGATTACGTCAGTAACTGACGTAATGAGTCGGACGTCGCGGCGGTCAGCCCGCGGCGCGGGCGGCCGCCGCGGACCAGCGAGCGTGAGCTGGAGCGGATCGCGCTGCGGCTGTTTGCCGAGCGCGGCTTCGACCGCACGACGATCGAGCAGATCGCGGCCGAGGCGGCCTCAGCGAGCGGGCGTTCTTCCGCTATTTCGGTTCTAAGGCCGCCGTCTTGTGGCCCGCGTTCGACGCCGAGGTCGGCGACATCCGCGCCGCGCTCGACCGGGTGCCGCCGGACGTGCCGATGATGGAACGCCGTCCGGCAGGCCATCGTCTCGGCCTACCATCACTACGGGCCGGGGACGTGGACGAGGTGCGCACCCGGAGGAGGCTGATCAGCACCGTTCCGGCCGTGCGCGAGAGCGCGGGGTCGCACTACATCGCCTGGGAGCAGGCGATCAGCGAGTTCGCCGCGGCCCGGCTCGGCCAGACTGCCCGCTCGCTCTACCCGCTCGCGGCCGGCCGCGCCACGCTGGCCGCGTGCCGGGCCGCCTACGACCGCTGGTCCGCCCGGGCGACGCCGATCTCATGGTCTACCTGGACGCGGTGCTGACCGCGCTGGCCGAGGGCTTCGCGCCCGCCGCGCTGCAGGCCCGCGGCCCGGGCCGGGACTGATCACTCCGGGCCCGGCCGCCCCGGCCGCCGCGCCGGAGAATCGCGGCGACCACCGGGTGCCCGGCGCTGGCCGCCCGGGCCGGGTGCGAGGCGGAGCCGCGCCTGCGCCCGGTCGGGCGGCCAGATCACACGCCGCCGTCCGTGCTGCCACTGCACGGTCAGCATCCGGTGGCCGACCTGGCGGCCGGTCACCGGATCCAGGCGGAACCGGTCGAACATCGTCGTGCAGTCGAGCGCGGCCGCCGCGGCCAGCAGGTCGGCGGCGGCGGTCGATCCGGCATCCTTCACGCAGCGGGCGGCGATCAGCCCGGCCGCGAACGCCTGGGCCGCCGGGTAGGCCGGATCGGCCCCCGCGGCGTGCCGGTAGGCGCGCACGAACTCCGGGGCGGCCGGCCCCTCGTCCGGTTCCGGTGCCGCCGACGCGAGCCACTGGGCGGGGCCGAGCAGCCCGTCGCGGCGCTGGCCGAGGAAGGCCAGCACCTCGTCCACCCCGGCACCGACGAATCCGGCCGCCCGCCAGGGCCCCGGCAAAAGCGCGGCGGCGGCCTCCTGTTCCTCGCCGAAGCCGCCCGCCACCAGCACCACCTCAGCGCCGGCCAGGTCCCGGCCGGGCGGCACGGGCACCGGCAGCGGCCGCAGCGTCGCGGCGAGGCCGAGGGAACCGGCTTCCATCGCCGCGCCGCCGCCGACCGCGCCGCCGAAGCCGGTCGGGCCGGACAGCACAGCCACCGTGGCAATCGCCGGGTCGGCGGCAGCGATCGCCCGCAGCGCACCGCCCCAGTAGGTGGCTGCGGGCGCGAGGACGCTGACCAGCAGCGGGGCGGACGGGACCCGCGCTCCGCCGTGATTCCACAGCAGCCGGGAGGCCGCGCTGGCCATTACCGCCGCCGGGCCGCTTCCGTAGGGGCCGAACAGCAGATCAGGGCGTTCCGCCTCGGCATCGCGCAGCGCCGCCAGCGGGTCGGGATGAGCGTCGTGAACGCTGAGCGAGGCACCGGCACCCTCGGCCCACAAGCCGAGCGCTGTCGCACCCGCACTGCCGTATCCGGCCAGCGGCCCGGTCAGCGGGGTCGCAAGCGCGGCCCGGAGGCCGACCATAGCCGCAGGCTACCCCGCGCCAGCCCGGCCCCCGCCGGCCGAGCCGCAGTGAGTCCGCCAGGTTTGCCCGCACCGACTCGCGGCTGGGCAGCTCGCCGACCTGGTGCGGCACCCAGCTGCTGCCCCGGCTGGCCGGCGCCCGGCGGCCGCGGAGATCCCGGTTCCCGGGAGACCGGTACACCGGTGTGCAGGCGGGCCCGCTGACCGGTGATGACGGACGGCGTCTGTGACGTTGGTCTCTGTCCCGCTTAACCGGGCCCGATGCTGGGGAGTCATTCTAATACTGCGGGGACGAGTACGGCCGAGCTCGCCCGGCGTGCCGACGCATAGTCCACAGCAGCTGGAGTGAGGGGCGGTTTCGAACATGGTGACCACGACGCACGATCCGCAGGGGGGCGGTCGCCCGCGGCTGATCTTCGCGTTCGGCGGCAGCGCGCAAATCGGCAGCGAGCAGCGCGAGTTCAGCCTGCGGCCGGGGGTGACGACGATCGGCAGCGCAGCCGACGCCGACCTGCGCCTGGACGGCCTGGCCGAGCGGCACGCCGAGGTGCGCCGCGATGACGACGACGAGTACGTGCTCGTCGACCTCGGCAGCGCCGACGGCATCCGGCTGGACGGCCAGCCGGTCGACCAGGCCCCGCTGCACACCGGCGACCGCGTCGAGCTGGGCCGCTGGACGCTGTCGTATTACCGGGAGGAGTTCGCCGACCACGGCCGGCCCTTCGGCGGCCGGGAGGGCGGCGAGGACACTCCCCGGCACCCGGATGATGAGCAGCCCGCGCGAGAAGCGCCGCGCTAGAGAAATTTTGCTGTTCCGGCAGTAATTTCCGCATCCCGCCATCCGCCGTGCGGGCCGCGGGAGCTTATCCTGCGCGCGTGGCACCGAACACCGCCGTGGCCGGGATGCCGGCCCGGCTGCGCAACCGGGTACGGCGGCCCGGCGGGTGGCTGGTCATCGCGGGGGCGGCAGCGCTGCTGATCTCGGTGGGCGCTTACCTGGGCTACGCGCTGACGCACCCGCCGGCCGACTGGCAGAGCCCGGTCGACCTGGCCGTGTACCGGGAGGCCGGGTTCATCGCCCGCAGCCTGGCCCCGCTGTCCAGCCCGCACGCCGCTGTCCCGCTCTACCACTGGGGCCACCGCCAGCTGCAGTTCACCTATCCCCCGTTCGCGGCGCTGGCGTTCACGATCCTGACCCTGGTCCCGTTCGGGCCGCTGTGGGTGATTGTGACCGTGGCGGACGTCGCGGCGATGCTGGCGACCATCTGGGTCACGCTCGGTGCGCTGGGGCACCGGCGCAGGGCGGCCCGCGCCGGGGCAACGCTGCTGCTGGGCGCCGTCTTGTTCTGGACCGAGCCGGTGCAGCGGACGCTGTGGCTCGGCCAGATCGAGATCGCGCTGATGGCGCTGATCACCTGGGACCTGACCCAGCCCGGCCGGCGGTGGTGGAAGGGCGCCGGAGTGGGCCTGGCGGCCGGGATCAAGCTGGTGCCGCTGATCTTCATCCCGTACCTGCTGCTGACCCGGCGGTTCCGGCAGGCCGCGGTGGCTGCCGGGATGTTCGCGGTCACGGTCGCGGCGGGCTTCGCGGTGCTGCCCGGTGACTCGCGGACGTGGTGGCTGGACGGGCTGTTCCTGCGCGGCAGCCGGACGGGGTTCGTGGGCTGGGAGGGCAACCAGTCGCTGCTGGCGGTGATCACCAGGCTGATCGGCAGCCAGGCGACCGCCCAGCCGGACTGGCTGCCGGTCGCGGCGGTCATCGGGGTGGTCGGGCTAATCTGGGCGGCCGTGCTCGACCGGCACGGGCAGCCGGTGACCGGGATGCTCATGGTCGCGCTCACGGCGCTGCTCATCTCGCCGATCAGCTGGGACCATCACTGGGTGTGGCTGGTGCCCGGCGTGGCCGTCATCGCGCACTACGCGGCGCGCAGCCGGGGCGCGGCCCGGTGGGCGCTGGCGGCCCTGGCCGCCGTGGTGACGGCCGTCTTCTGGGCATGGCCGGTCAATCTGTGGGGCGAGAGCCAGAACGTCGTCGGCGGCTTCGGCGAGGGCCTGATCTGGGCCCCCCCCAACACCGAGCCCCGCACCTACTTCGCCCTCGGCGACCGGCCGTGGTTTGCCGAGTACCACTGGCATGGCGGCCAGCTGATCACCGGGAACCTGTACGTGCTGACCGGCGTGGCGCTGTTCGTGCTACTGCTGGCGATCGCCTGGCGCGCCGCCTGGCGCGGGCCAAGCGGTCCCGCGCCCGGCGGATCGGGCTGAGACGTCAGGGCTGCGGTACCGGGCCCGGGGGCGGCTGACCGTCGCGGCCTGGCCGCCCAGCCCAGCGGCCGCTGACCGCCAGCCCGATCGTGACCGCCAGCACTGCGAGCAGCATCACGGGCGCGAACCTCAGCACGACCCAGTGCACCGTCTCGTGCAGCGGCCGCGCGCCCGGCGCCAGCGGCAGCGGCGTCATCAGCGCCACCGTGCCGGCGAACAGCCGGGCCAGCACCAGCCAGTCCAGCCGCGACGCCGGGCACAGCACCAGCAGGCAGAACACCATCGCGTCGTACCAGGGCAGCTGGTAGGGCCAGATGAGCAGCCAGGCCAGGCTGACCAGCAGGGCGAGCCTGGCCGCCGGGCGGTGCTCGCAGCCCGGTGGCGGCCGGAGCAGCAGCGCCACCGCGACGGCGACGCAGGCCAGCACGGTCAGCAGCAGGTCCGCCGCGGACTGGCGGTGGCCCCAGCCGAAGAGCAGCACGTAGCCGCTGTCGACCGTCATGTGGCCAGTGCGGGCGAGCACCGCGTGCAGGGCCGCCAGACCGGACCACAGATAGGACGGCACCACGACAGCCGCCACGCCGGCGACGGCGGCGGCCAGGCCAGCGGCCGACCGGCGGCACGGCCAGGCCAGCGCGACCGCGAACACCACGTAGTTGATCTTCACCGCGGCGGCCGCGCCGACCAGCAGTCCGGCGGCCAGGGCCGGCCGCCAGCGCGGCGACCTGGCGCCCGGCCGGCGGGCGGCCGCAGCCAGGCCCAGGAAGCCCAGCGCCGCGGCCACGGCGTCCACATGCGCGCCGGCGATGAGCGCCCAGATCAGCAGCGGGTTCGCCGTCCAGAGCAGGTGCGCCCGGGCCTGGCGAGCCGGATCGGCGCGCAGCATCCGGCCGGCAACCAGCGCGACGGCACCGAAGGCCAGCGCGTTCCACAGCTTGAGCCAGAACGTCACGCGCAGGAGGGACGTCCCGCCCAGCCGCGCCGCGGCCAGCTGCTCCGCGGTGGCCAGCGGCCCGTAGACCGACACATGCCGGCCCCAGACCCGGGCCGTGATCCGGCCGATCGGGTCGCCGGTGAGGCCGAGCTGCCGCGGGCTCATCAGGTACGGACTGTGGCCGAGCTCGGCGATCCGGCCGTAGGCGGCGTAGTCCAGGGAGTCGGTGGAGCCTGCCGGGGGCAGCACGACCAGCGCTGCGATCGCCACCAGCACCACGCCGAGCAGCAGCCGCACCGGCACCCGCGCACCGCGGGCGACGGCAGCCAGTCCGGCCGCGACCCCGCCCGCCCCGCAGGCCGCGGCGGCCCACACGGCGATGACTGCCGTGGCCTGGGCGATATGGGGGCCGAGCACCCACGGCGGCCCGGCCGGACGGCCGACGGCGACATCCGGCCAGCCGCCGCCCGCGCAGACCGCCACCATGACCGCAATCGAGCCGAGTATCCCGGCGACGGCCAGCCAGGACAGGATCCGGCCGAGACGGCCGCCGGGCGGGCGCGGGCCGTCGGCCAGCGCTTCAGGAACCGCGCGGACGGGCGCGGGCGCTGCCGGGAGCGCCATCACTCCCGGCGCGACTGCACCGCCCCGCAGCGCACTGGTCATTATCCTAGGGGAGCAGCCGGAAACCGGCCCCAGCGCTATCTTGTGCAGTTATGGATATTTCAATGTCGAATGCATGCCACAGTGGGAAATAGCCCGGTCGAACCTTTAATAACTTTTGACAATTGACTTAAATTCCGGCCGCAAATCGCCCGGCCGCGCTCAGCGTCAGCCGGGCGGCGGCCGCCCGCGAAGATGAGGAACATGCCCGACCTCGCCCAGCTAGCCGGCCAGTGGCGGGACGACCTCGCGTCCTGGGCGATACCCGGGCACATCATCGCGGCCGCCGACAGCTCCCCGTGGGTACTCCCCCGCCAGGTATTCGCGCGCCGGGCCGACCGGCTGGCCGCCGCGCCGGCCGGGCCGTCCTTCGAGCGGGCCTGGGCGGCACTCAGCCCGCCGGGCAGCGTCCTGGACGTCGGCGCGGGCGCGGGAGCCGCCTGCCTGCCGCTGCTGGACCGGGTGAACGGCCTGACCGCGGTGGACACCGACTCCGCGATGCTCAGCCTGCTCGCCGAGCGGGCCGCCGCCCGCGGTGCCCGCCCGCGGTGCGTGTCGGGCAGCTGGCCGGACGTGGCCGGCCAGCTGCCCGCCGCGGACGTCGTGACCTGCCACCACGTGCTCTACAACGTGCCGGATGTGGTGCAGTTCCTGCGCGCGCTGACCGGGCACGCCCGGCGGATCGTGGTCGCCGAGGTGTCGTCCCGCCATCCGCTGGTCAGCCTCAACGACCTGTGGCTGCGTTTCCACGGACTGCGGCGGCCCGCCGGGCCGGGCGCCGCCGACCTGGTGGCGATCCTGACCGCGATGGGGCTGCAGCCGCGGAGCCAGTCCTGGTCACGCCCGGGCGGCCGGGACTACGCCAGCTTCGCCGAGCTCACCGACGTGACCCGGCGCCGGCTGTGCCTGCCCGCCGCCCGGTCCGGCGAGGTCGCCGCCGCGCTCACCGAGGCCGGCATCGATCCGCAGCGGCCGGTCGACCCGGGCTCCCCCGGCCGGGACACGGTCACCATCTGGTGGCAAGGGGGTGCCGGGGCTGAGCCGGCCGCCGCTGCGGACCGCGAAATTACGCCTGATGGGTGAGTCCAATTTGGCAGAAGGGGCGTCTGACAGGTAGAGACGATGGCGACAGCTCGCTGGCGTCACCGCGGCGGGCATGTCGCGGGCATGCCGCCAGCATGGCGTCAGCCGCGGTCAGCGATAAGGCAGCCGACATGAACGATTGGCCAGACGACTGGTTCCGGGGCCGGTCAGCGCAGGACGACCCGGCCGAGCAGGCAGGTTCCGACAAGACGGTCCGCATGTCCGGCCGGAGCGGCCAGCCCGGCGGCGGCCGGCCGGCTCCGGCGGCGCCCAGCGGCCGGGGCGCGCACGACGCGCCCACCTCGGCCTGGCCGCAGCAGCCGCCACCGCGCAGCTCGGCCGCGGCCGCCCCGCACGCTGACCGGCCCGGCGACCGGATGCGGGCGGGCAGCGGCATCCCCCGGCCGCCCCGGGCCGCGAGCGGCGGCCGGCGCTGGCTGCGGCCGCGGCGGATCACCGCGATCATCGCGGTGATCATCGCGCTGTTGCTGATCTTCGTGGTCGGGATGTACTTCTTCCTCGACTCGAAGCTGGACCGCAAGAACATCCTGGTGGACTACTCAGGCAGGCCGGCCGCGGCGGGCGGCACGAACTGGCTGATCACCGGGTCCGACAGCCGCCAGGGCCTGACAACGCGGCAAGAGCGCAGGTTCAGCACCGGCTTCGACGTCAGCGGCCAGCGCTCAGATACGATCATGGTCTTTCATATCCCGTCCGGCGGCGGGGCGCCGCTGCTGATCAGCCTGCCTCGCGACTCCTGGGTCCCGATTCCCGGGTTCGGCTACAACAAGCTCAACGCGGCCTACGCCTTCGGCGGCCCGAAACTGCTGGCGCGCACCGTGCAGGACGTCACCGGCCTGCGCATCGAGCATTTCATGGGCATCGGGTTCGGCGGGTTCGTGCGCGTCGTCAACGACATCGGCGGGGTGCGGATGTGCATCAGGCACGCGCTGCACGATCAGGCGTCCGGCCTGCACCTGCACAAGGGCTGCCAGACCCTCGGCGGGGCGCAGGCCCTCGGGTACGTGCGCGCCCGGCACCTGTACGCGGGCCAGGACCTGCAGCGGATCCAGGACCAGCGGCTGTTCCTGCGGGCCCTGCTGGCCAAGCTGACCAGCGCCGGGACCATCCTGAACCCGCTGCACTCGGTGCCGGCCGCGACCGGGCTGGCCGGCACGCTCACGGTGGACCAGGGCACCAGCCTGTACCAGCTGGTCGAGGCGGCGTTCGCGCTGCGGCATCCGGACACCACCACGGTCCCGATCGCCAACGAGAGCTACTTCGTCAGCGGCCAGGATGCGGTGCTGTGGAACTCCACGGCGGCCAGACAGTTGTTCAGCGACCTGAACAACGGCACCAAGGTGCCGAAGTCGCTGATCACCGGGTCGCATCAGGGTACGTAACGGCGGCCCGGGCGGCGGGCGGACCGCGAAGTCTTCCGGCACCCGCGCCGCAGCAGTCCTTCAGGGCGCGTTCAGGAAGTCCTCAGCCAGTTGCGGCACAATGCTGGTCATGACCGCTGCGCAGAGCAACGGCCACCGGCCGCCGGACGCCCGGCTGCTCGTGGTCGAGGACGAGCCGAACATCCTGGAGCTGCTGGCAGCCAGCCTGCGGTACGCGGGCTTCGAGGTCGTCACCGCCGCGGCGGGCGGCGAGGCGGTGCAGGCGGCTCAGCGGCACCGGCCCGACCTGATCGTGCTGGACGTGATGCTGCCGGACATGGACGGCTTCGACGTGGTGCGCCGGCTGCGCGGCGGGGGGATGCGGGTACCGGTCGTGTTCCTGACCGCGCGGGACTCGACCGAGGACAAGATCCGCGGCCTGACCCTCGGCGGCGATGACTACGTGACCAAGCCGTTCAGCCTGGAGGAAGTCATCGCCCGGATCCGGGCCGTGCTGCGGCGCACCCGCGGTGACGGCACCGAGCCGTCGCCGCGGCTGAAGTTCGCCGACCTGGAGCTGGACGAGGACAGCCACGAGGTGTGGCGCAGCGGGCAGCAGATCCAGCTGTCCCCGACCGAGTTCAAGCTGCTGCGGTACTTCATGGGCAACGCCAACCGGGTGCTGTCGAAGATGCAGATCCTGGACCACGTGTGGGACTACGACTTCCGCGGCGACACCGGGATCGTGGAGTCCTACGTGTCGGTGCTGCGGCGCAAGGTCGATACCACCGAGCCGCACCTGCTGCACACCCTGCGCGGCGTCGGCTACGTGCTCCGGCTGCCCTCGTCCTAGGTCCCTGGCTTCATGGCGGTATCGAGTAGCCCGGGCGGGTTCTGGCGATCGCTCCGCCAGCTGCCCGGCCGTACCCCGCTGCGCATCAAGCTCATCACCGCCGTCCTGGCCTTGGTCGCCATCGCGCTGGTCATAATCAGCGTGGCCGGCATCTCCGTACTGCGCAGCTACCTGCTCGGACAGGTCGATAATGAGCTGCAGTCAGCAGCGCTAATCACCAGCGCTGAGCACACGGTGGGGCAGTACCTGAACGGCGAGGGTTCCACGACCTCCCCGATTGCCGCCGTGGACTGGGTCCCAGCGGGCGGGAAGGTTTACCAGGTCGTCGAGCCCGCGAAGGCGACCATAGGGCCTTATGGCACCGGCCCGCAGAATCCGCCAAAGCTCATCTCGGGCCCGCAAGTTCCAGACAGCGCGCAATGGCTTGCCCAATACGCCAATCACGCCGTCACTGTGCGGTCTCAGGCCGACGGTGGGTACTGGCGCGTTCTCGTGCTCAGTGCGACAGGCCCAAGAGGCAGCGTCATCATCGGCATTAATGTCAGCACCCAATACAAGACGATCGCGCGACTGGGAGTCATCGACCTTGTTGTCAGCGCCATCGTCCTAGTCGGGCTGGCGGTCGTCGGCATAGCAGTCATCCGGAGCAGCCTGCGGCCGCTGGCGGATATCGAGCAGACCGCCGGGGCGATTGCCGCCGGGGAGCTCAGCCGCCGGATACCCGGCCATGACCCCAGGACAGAAGTCGGGCGGCTGGGGCGGTCGCTGAACGCCATGCTGAGCCAGATCGAAACCGCGTTCCGGGCGCGGGCCGATTCCGAGGCATCGGCGCGGCGGTCCGAGGAGCGGATGCGCCAGTTCGTAGCCGACGCCAGCCACGAGCTGCGCACTCCGCTGACCGCGATCCGCGGCTTCGCCGAGTACTACCGGCAGCGGGGCGGCGTCGCCGTCGGCCAGGCGGAAAATGGCGGGGGGACCGGCCTGGAGCTGGCCGACCTGAACCGGATCATGCGCCGGGTCGAGCAGGAGGCAGCCCGGATGGGGGTGCTGGTCGAGGACATGCTGCTGCTGGCCCGGCTGGATCAGCAGCGGCCGCTGGAGCACCGGACCGTAGACTTGCTGGCGCTGGCCGCCGACGCGGTGCAGGACGCCCGGGTGGTCGCCCCGGATCGGTCGATCAACCTGACCGTGAGCGCCGGTGCCGCCCTGCTGGTGCTCGGCGACGAGACCCGGCTGCGGCAGGTCATCGGCAACCTAATGAGCAACGCGCTGACCCATACCCCGCCCGGCACGCCCATCGAGGTGCGGATCAGGTCCGGCAGCCTGGCCGAGGCTCCGCCAGATGGCCACAGCAGTCCGCCCGGGGCAGCCAGCCCGACTGGCTCGCGGGGGCCGCAGGGGCCGCCGCCCGCCGCGGTGCTCGAGGTCGCCGACTACGGGCCCGGGCTGACCGCCGAGCAGGCCGAGCGGGTGTTCGAGCGCTTCTACCGGGTGGACACCGCCCGGACCACCGGGGGCGCCGGCCTGGGCCTGGCCATCGTGGCCGCGCTGGTCGCCGCACACGGCGGCCGGGTCTGGGTGGAATCGCCGGCGTCCGGCGGGGCGGTGTTCCGCGTTGCGCTGCCACTGGCGCCTGAGGCCCTTTTGCCGCAAGATCCGGCGCCTGAGATCACGGCCGCCGACGCCGCGACGGACGCGGCGCCTGCCGATGCCCAGGCCGCCGCGGGGCCGGCGGCCGCTGCGGCGCAGGCCGAGCCGGACCAGGCCGGGCGCTGAGCCGTCAGGCGGCGAGCGCTGCCCGGGCCGCGGCCAGCGCCGGCTCGCGGTAGCCGGAGCCGAACAGGCACACGTGCACGAGCAGCGGGTGCAGCTGGTGCAGCGGCACCCGCGCCCGCCAGCCGTCGGCCAGCGGCGCCGTCTCCGCGTAGGCGGCCAGGATCGTCTCCAGCCATGGCGCCCCGAACAGGTCCAGCATGGCCAGGTCGGTCTCCCGGTGGCCGCCATGCGCGGCCGGGTCGATGAGCCAGGCGGCCCCGTCCGACCACAGCACGTTGCCCGACCAGCAGTCCCCGTGGATCCGGCTGGGCGGCTCAGCGGGCCCGGCCAGGTCCGGCAGCCTGGCCGCGACGGTCTCGATCAGCGCTATGTCCGCCTGGCCGAGCTCGCCGGCGTCGCGGGCCCGCCGGGCGAACGGCAGCAACCGCTGCGCGGCGTACCAGCTCGGCCAGTCGGCACCGTCGTCGTTGCCCAGCGGCAGGCTGGCGATGAAGCCGGGCCACGGCGCGCCCCGCCGGCCTGGCCTGGCCCCGTGCAGCCGGGCCAGGTCCCGGCCGAACTGCTCCGCGGCCTGCCGGTCCGGCTGGCCCGGGACGATCCAGCCGGTCGCGAGCAGTCCGTCCGCGCAGCCCAGCACCTCAGGCACGGGAACGGCGCCGGGCCGGGCCAGCCAGCCCAGCCCGGCCGCCTCAGCGGCTAGCATGGCCGGGGCGTCACGCCCGGCCGGGTCGCCAGGGCCGCCCCCAGCGGCCTTGACGAACGCGATCCGGCCGTCAGCCAGCGATGCCCGGTAGTGGCGCATCCCGTGGTGGCCGCCGACGGGATGCAGGTCCCGGACCTCGGCGCCGGTCAGCCGGCGCAGCGTGCCGGGCAGGTCCTGCTGCATTGGAGGCTGGCAGCCGCTAGGGACGGTCCGGCAGCTCGCGGGCGAGCTGCCGGGCCAGCGCGCGGGCCGCGGGCAGTACCAGGTCGAAGGCCTCGGCGTAGACCTGCGGGCCGCCGTAGTAGGGATCGGGCACCTCGGCATCAGCTCCGGCGGCCGGGTCGAATGACCGCAGCAGCCGGATCCGCCCGGCTATGCCGGGCTGCGCCGCTGCCATCCGTTCCAGGTTCTGCAGGTTGCTGTGGTCCATGGCGACGAGCAGGTCGTAGCCGGCCAGCCAGGACGAGTCGATCTGGCGAGCGCGGTGCGCGGATCCGTCGTAGCCGCGGCGGGCCAGCTCGGCCTTCGCCCGGCGGTCCATCGGATCGCCGAGGTGCCAGTCGCCGGTCCCGGCGCTCTCCACCACGACCCGGCCGGACAGCCCGGCGCGGTCCAGCTCGCCGCGCAGCACGACCTCGGCCATCGGGGACCGGCAGATGTTGCCCAGGCAGATCAGGCAGATCCGGTACGGGCCGGAGGGCTGGCGGGGGGCAGGGGCCGGCGCCAGCGCGCGAGACTCAGCGGGCATGAGACAAGAATGCCCGACGCCGGTCCCGGCTATGCCGCCTGCCACGATGGTCACCATGGCCTTGACGGACGAGTACCGCGCGCTGTCGCTCTGGCACGACACCGTGCCGGGATCGCTGCGGCCGGGCGAGCCGCTGCCCGGCGACCTGGACGCCGACGTGGCGATCGTCGGCGCGGGCTTCACCGGGATGTGGGCCGCGTACTACCTGTCGCGCGCCGATCCGTCGCTGCGGGTCGTGCTCTGCGAACAGCAGATCGCCGGGTACGGCGCCTCCGGCCGCAACGGCGGCTGGTGCTCTGCGCTGTTCCCCGCCTCGCTGGCCAAGCTGGACCGGATGGCGGGCCGCGCGGCGGCAATCGCGCAGTACCGGGCGATGCAGGACACGGTGGACGAGGTCGGCAAGGTCGCCGCCGCGGAGTCCATCGACTGCCACTGGGCCAAGGGCGGCACCGTCCAGCTGGCCCGGTCGGCAGTCCAGCTGGAGCGCGCGCGGGCGGAGGTGGCGCAGGCCCGCGGGTACGGCTTCGGGCCGGAGGATGTGCGGCTGCTAGATGCCGCCGAGGCCACTGCGATGGCCGGCGCGGCCGGCGTGGTCGGCGGCGTGTACACCCCCCACTGCGCGGCGATCCACCCGGCCCGGCTGGCCCGCGGCCTGGCCGCGGTGCTCCGGGCCCGCGGCGTCGCGCTGCACGAGCAGACGCCGGTGACGCAGATCGAGCCGGGCCGGGTGCGGACCGCGCACGGCACGGTGCGGGCGCGGTTCGTGGTCCGCGCGACCGAGGGGTACACCCCGGCGCTGCCCGGCCAGGCCCGGGCCGTCATCCCGGTCTACTCGCTGATGATCGCCACCGCGCCGCTGCCAGAGCAGGCGTGGAACCGGATCGGGCTGGCTGGCCGGCCGACCTTCAGCGACCTGCGCCACATGATCATTTACGGGCAGCGCACGGCGGACGGGCGGCTGGCCTTCGGCGGCCGCGGCGCGCCCTACCACCTGGGCTCGGCCGTCCGGCCCTCATTCGACCGGGTGCCGGCGGTGTTCGCGGCGCTGCGGGCCACCCTGGCCGAGCTGTTCCCGGTGCTCGGCGAGGTGGAGGTGACGCACGGCTGGGGCGGCCCGATCGGCGTGGCCAGGGACTGGTGCGCCTCGGTGGGGCTCGACCGCGGCACCGGCATCGGCTGGGCCGGCGGATACGTCGGCGACGGGGTGGCGGCCACCAACCTGGCCGGGCGCACGCTGTCCGATCTCATTACCGGCCGCGACACCGAGCTCACCCGGCTGCCCTGGACCAATCACCGCTCGCTGCGCTGGGAGCCCGAGCCGCTGCGCTGGCTCGGTCTGAACGCAGGGCTGCGCGCGATCAGCTGGGCGGACCGGGCCGAAGCGCGCAGCGGGCGGCCATCGCGGGCGGCCGCGGTCATGGGCCGGTTCCTGGGCGAATAGCGGCCCCAGCCCGCGCGGCCGACGGCGGCTCTGCGGGGTGCAGCCCCGGACCACGAGCACCAGCCCGAAAGCGGGGAGGCCAGCCTGTCCAGGCTGCGCCAGGCCCCGCGGAGCCGCCAGGCGCAGGCCCGCGGACGTGGTCTAGTGATTCGCGCGGCTTTGGGGTTGCTGCTAGTATCGCTGCGTCTTACGCGCCGCTAGCTCAATTGGCAGAGCAGCGGACTCTTAATCCGCGGGTTCGGGGTTCGAGTCCCTGGCGGCGCACCCGTCCTGAGCTGGTGACACTCCTCCAGCGTCCCCATATTGCTCTGAGCAGGTTGCAGTCCGGGTTGCGTCGCCGGTGGTGCGCCAGCCGCCTCCGGCCCAGTCGAGCTGGGTGAGCATGATGACCGGCTGACCGTGTTCGGCGTAGATGCTGGTGGCGGGGGCCGACGTAGTCCTGGTCGAGGCCCACGACGAATGACAGGTCAGCGAACGCCGCTACCTCTCCGAAGCCTCCATGGCCCTGCTGAACTCCCGCCCGGCCAGCAGAGGAGGTAGCCACCCCAGCCCTGCTCACGGCATAGTCAGCAATAACCCGCCGACCATTCCCACGGTGAAGGCCACTTCCACCAAACGGCGGGACGCACCAATGGCCAGGTGTTTCGCTCCGATTACTATGTATTAGGACTTGTTGAGACGCGTGCCAGAGCCGGACCGTTCGGAGGCAGCTGATGGATGCCCGGAAAGATCCGTACTTTTTGCCGAGTTACGGGCCATGCCGGGGGAGGCGGGGCCACGGGCTACGCCTGAGGCGACAGCATAAGCACAGTTACAAGGCGGCCGGACGGCGGATCGCGGCCTTCGGGGCCGCGGCGGCGCTGATCGCGTTGCCCGCGGCCGGAGCCGTCGGCCAGAGCGCGGCCGCGGCGGGCACGACCGCCTCGTGCCCGTGGGTGACATCCACCGCTCCCATCTCGCAGCGCGTCGCCCAGCTCGTGGCGGCGATGAGCCTGGACGACAAGATCACCATGGTGGAAGGCCATGGCTCCACCAACCCGTACGTGTTCTACACGCCGGCGATACCTTCGCTGTGCATCCCGGCGGTGGGCCTTGAGGACGGACCCGCCGGCGTCGCCGATGGGCTGACCGGTGTCACCCAGCTGCCGGCCGGTGTGTCGCTCGCGGCCACCTGGGACCCGTCGCTGGCGCGGCAGTACGGCCGGGTCATCGGCGCGGAGGAGTCCGGCAAGGGTGCCAGCGCGAACCTCGGCCCCACCGTGAACATCGACCGGGACCCGCGCTGGGGCCGGTCATTCGAGGCGCTGAGCGAGGACCCGTTCCTGAACTCGGCGCTGGACGTGCCGGAAATCGACGGCGTGCAGAACCAGGACGTCGAGTCGCAGGTCAAGCACTTCGACGCCTATAACCAGGAGACGTACCGCAACACCTCTGCGGACAATGTGATCATCTCTGGCCGGGCGCTGCACGAGATCTACATGCCGTCGTTCAACGCGGCGGTGACGCAGGCGAAAGCCGCGTCGGTGATGTGCGCTTACTCATACGTTAACGGCAGCGCAAGCTGCAACAGCTCGTACCTGCTCACGAACGTGCTGAAGGAGATGTGGGACTTCCAGGGGTTCGTGATGTCGGACTATGGCGCGCTGCACGGCACATCGGGCGCGCTTCAGGGCACCGACCAGGAGCAGCCGTTCAACACGTACTACGGAACGGCGCTGAAGACCGACATCGAAAACGGGACGATCCCGCTCGCCGCACTGAACACGATGGTGCAGCGAGTATTCACCGAGATGTTCCGGTTCAACCTGTTCAGCCAGCCGCGCACCGGCTCGCCCGCGGCGACCGTGACCACCCCGGCGCACCAGGCGCTCGCCAAGCATGTGGCCGAGGCGGGCACCACGCTGCTGAAGAACGCCGGCAAGACGCTGCCGCTGTCTTCGTCGGGAGCTGGGAAGATCGCCGTGATCGGCCCGTCCGCGTCCGTCTCGCCGACTTACGCGGGCGGCGGCAGCGCCTACGTGATCCCGTCGGCGACGGTCAGCCCGCTGCAGGGCATCCGGGCGGCCGCCCGGTCCGGCACAAGCGTGACCTACCGGCGGGGGCTGCCAGCGGACACGGCGCTGCCAGCGATCCCGCCGGCCGACCTCTCCCCCGCATACGCCCCGACGCCGTTCGGCGGCAGCTACACGGGTACGCTAACCGCGCCGGAGACCGGGACCTACGTGCTAGCCCTCACCAACCCGTGCGGCTGCTACACCTCCACATACCTCAGCCTGAACGGCACGCAGATACTGGACAACCCGAGCACGCCGCCAGTGCATACGTACTCGGCTGCGGTGAACCTGACCGCGGGCACCAAGTACACGCTCTCGATCAGCGGCGATTCGTCCCAGCTGCTCTGGGGCACCCCGTCGGCGCTGGCGCCCGGCATCACCGCCGCGGTCAACGCCGCCAAGACGGCGCAGGCCGCTGTCGTGGTCGTCTCGGACGACACCGAGTCCGAGGCCACCGACCGGCCGAGCCTCAACCTGCCGTCAGCGCAGAACGAGCTCATCGAGGCGGTCGCGGCGGCCAACCCGCACACCGTCGTGGTGGTCAACGCGGGCGCGCCGATCGCGATGCCGTGGCTGAGCCAGGTCGCGTCCGTCCTGGACGCCTGGTACCCGGGGCAGACGAGCGGCACGGCGCTGGCCAGCGTGCTGTTCGGCCAGACCGATCCGGGCGGCCACCTGCCGGTAACGTTCCCGACCTCGCTGAGCGAGGTACCCGCGTCCACCACCGCGCAGTTCCCCGGTAACGGAACCGAGGTGCTGTACTCCGAGGGTGTTGACGTCGGCTACCGGTGGTACAACGCCAATGGTCTGGCGCCAATGTTCCCGTTCGGGTTCGGCCGGTCCTACACCAAGTTCGCGTTTAGAGGGCTGCGGCTGAGCCGCACGACGGTGACCGGCACGCAGGACGTGCGGGTCTCGGCCACGGTGACGAACGTTGGTAACCGAAGGGGCAGTGACGTCGCCCAGCTGTACGTGGGCGACCCGGCGTCAACGGGTGAGCCGCCGCGCCAGCTGGAAGGTTTCCGGCGAGTGAACCTCGCGCCCGGCCAGTCGGCGCGCGTGTCATTCGTGATCACGCCGCAGGACACCTCGTGGTGGAGCGACACCGCGAGAGGCTGGACACAGACCGCCGGCCTGTATCGCGTCTACGTGGGCGACTCCTCAGCACTGGCGAACCTGCCACTGCGGAACTCGTTCCGTATGACGTCCACGCCGGGCGCGCGCCAGGTCGTCGTCACCGCGCCCAGCGTGATGCACGCCGGTAAGGCGTCGGTGGTGCGCGTCACGCTAACCGCTGGCGGCAACCAGATCCTGCACGGCGTCCAGCTGGCACTGCAGCTGCCGGAGGGATGGACCGTCACACCGGCTGGGCCGGCGGTGTTCGGCACGGTGCGGCCCGGCAAGGCGGCCGCCGCCACGTTCCGGGTGAGTCCGCCCAGCTACTCGCCGGACGTCATCCAGGTCGTGCACGCCACCGCGACGATGGGCAACACCCTGCGAGAGGCGGGCGTGTCGGCGTCGGTGCAGTCCTGACCCGCTAGAGAGCTGGCGCTCGGTCTCCGCGCACGCCGACCCGCGGGGCTGCGCCAGCCAGCCCGGCACCGGGTAGATCGGCCCTTCGGAGGCACTGCGAGCGCGGCGGCGGCTGGCCATGCGGCCTGTTGTGCGGCCAGTCGCCGAATCCTCGCGATCTCGGAGAGCTGCGGGGGATACTGGCCGGGTGTTCGAGGGTTTCGCGACCGAGCGAATCGATCTGGCTGACTCGTCGATCTTCGTCCGCCACGGCGGCGCAGGGCCGCCGGTCCTGCTGCTGCACGGGCATCCGCGCACATCCTCAACGTGGCACCGGGTGGCGCCGCTGCTCGTGTCGGCAGGATTCACGGTGGTATGCCCCGATCTCCGCGGCTACGGCCAGTCCCGCGGCCCACAGCCGACGGTCGACCACTCCGCCCATGGCAAGCGAGCCGTTGCCTCCGACATGGCGGCGGTCATGGCCGAGCTCGGCCACGACCGCTTCTTTGCGGCGGGCCACGACCGCGGTGGCCCCGTCGCGTTCCGGCTGACCCTCGACGTACCGGATCGGGTCGTTCGCCTGGCGGCGCTGGACTGCATCCCGATCAGTGAGCACCTGCGGCGAGCCGATGCCCGGTTCGCGACGGCCTACTGGCATTGGTTCTTCTTCGCCCAGCCGAGAATCCCGGAACGCGTCATCAACGCTGACCCGGACAGCTGGTACACCGGCGATCCTGCCGTTATGGGCCGCGAGAACTTCGACGAGTTCCGGCGGTCCACCCACAATCCTGACGTCGTGCGGGCCATGCTCGAGGACTACCGGGCCGGGCTGAGCATCGATCGCGCCGACGAGGAAGCCGACGGCGCCAATGGCGTCCGGATCAGCTGCCCCGTGCTGGTCCTCTGGTCGCTGCGCGACGACCTGGAGGACCTGCACGGCGACCCGCGCCTGATCTGGCAAGACTGGGCAGACCACGTCGAGGGACACGGCGTCGATTCCGGCCACCATATGGCAGAACAAGCGCCGGCCGAGCTAGCCACCGCACTCGCGAGCTTCTTCACTGCAACGGCCTAGCGAGTGAGTGGGAGATGAGCAGCGCGAGGGCTCGGCTTGGTTGCAGTCCGGGTTGCAGTTCACCACCGTTCGGCCAGGTTCGCCAGAGTATGCGCATGTGACCTGACCTGCCGCGCGAACAGATATGAACTCCAACGGGCTCTCACCGATCAAGCCTGAAAGGCGGGCTGCCTAGTGTGGCGCTTGCAGCTGGCTGATACCGGCATGGTGGCCGCGCGCACCGGGTCCGGCGCGCCGTCCAGGCCCTCCAGGGGCATCGGTCCAGTCAAAGACGGCCAGCACTATTGAGGCCGTCAGCATTCAGGAGAACCGCAGGGTCGGCGGGCTGACCGGCGGTCAGCGTGAGCGGCTCCTGGCGGAGCCGGACCACTGACGAGCCGCCTCTGGCAACCTGTTACGCCCCCGGCCCGACGCGGGCGGCATCGAGGCGGCGATGAATGAGCGACAGCAGTGAGAACAGGTCGAGGGCGTCTGCCTCGCTGATGGCCCATCCGGCGGCTGCGCGAGGGGTGTGCGCCGGTGGGTTGCGGAAGGTCCCGAACACGCCCTTGAGGAGGTTCGCGAAGCCCTTTGTGCTCGCTCGTCTCCGAGTCGGTGCGGTAGGAGTTGATCCGCACGAGCGGGACGCCGGACCTGGCGCCGAAGCACTGATCCACCAGCTCGGCGCCGTCGGCCGTCAGGCCGGTCATCTGCCGTAGTCTCTCGCTCACGCCCTTGACCGCCTCGAACACCGCGTGGAACAAGGACTTGCGAAGCAGCTCCTCCTCGCAGTAGCGGAGCACCTCAGCGTGCACTCCGCGCCGGCGTAGCTCGCTCCGCAGCCTGCCGGCCAGGCGGGCGACCTCGTCCAGGGTGGTCGCGGTGGCTGCCGCCCTGGCCACCTTGCCCTGATCGGTGACGCGAAGGCCGACCAGTGACATGGTCTCGTTCAGGCCGTCCTTCAGCGCCTCGAACCGGGCGTGGTCCTGCAGGTAGCGCCCCGGTGCCATGGCCTCGGTGATTAATCGGATGATGCAGTTGCTGGCGCGGTCACGGACCTGCTGATTGTGCAGAGCAACCCCGAGCCGGGTTCGCTTGTCCGGGGCCTCCCCGTCCTCGATGCGCAGCATGGCCAGCAGGCGCCCGATCTCGGCATTGGTCAGCCCGGGCCAGTCTGTACTGGCCAGCACGTCCGACACCGGCTGGACCGCGGCTGGCGGCCACGGCGGATGCAGGGTTTGCGGCATGGGCTACATCATCGTGGTCCCGAGAAGGCTCGGGCGCATTCAGCTGCGATCCTGGCCAGGGCAGAACTTGTGGGCCGGGTCCTCAGCTTTCTTGTCAGCAGGCCCGCTGCGCAGAGCCCGGCAGATCTCTTTGAGGGCCGCGTTATACGACTTGCACCAAAGACCGCTTCCGGGCCCCGGCCCAAGACAAGCTCTGGCGGCCACCTCAGCTGGGCCCGCAAGTTGAATGCCAGCGCCGGCAGAGAATCTTGGCGCCAAACCGAGCAAGACGGTGCGAGCGCCAAAGACAAGCCGGTGGTGAAAACGACGCCTACGCCGCGGAGCTGCCAGTTGCGACCTGGTAGTCAGACACCGCCGGCCTAGTGAGGGACTAGCTCGAAGCGCACGTGGATAGAATTCCGGTGAGCGCCCTCGCCGTAGCTCCAATGTGTATAGCAACGAAAGCTCTCGGCGGTTGGCCCGACGATGTTGCAATTCGCGCCTGCGATCTCGCTTCCTTCATAGTAGTAGGCCTCGTAGTTGACTTTGTTTTCATTGTTGGCGCCGAACGTGTACTCCACCTTCATCGCAACGCCGAACACGTATTCGTACTCGCACCAGTGCTGGTCAGCGCGGGCGCCGAGGCGCTCTGCCGGTTCGTCCCCCCAGGCGTTCGTGATGCCCTTCTCAATGTAGACGCGTCTCAGGACATAGTCCGTCCGGTTGTCGGTCCGTCCGAAGATTGCGTTGACGTGGTGCGGTTCCGGGTACCCAACACGGATGTTGCAATCCGAACTGGCGGCGTCAGCCGCGGGACTGGTCGGGAGGAAACTGAGGCCGCCGAAGACCATGGCCGCGCTGAGGCCAATAGCCCAGAGCCGGGTAATGACGGAGCGTAGTCCGGACACGGCGGCCCTCTTTCTGCGCGGACCCCGGTCCGCGCCATCGCAATGTCGACCCTGCCACAGCCGCGATACCGATGCAAGGCCGTTGAAGGCCACGCGATAGGGGTCACCTTACACCAGCGGACAGGCATGACTCTTAGGATTGACGGCGAGACGCGCACCACCTCGACGGTCGACGTGTCCGTTTGGCGCGGCGGACTCTCGCCCGATGCCGCCAGTCGCGCATCGGTGGTTCGGTGTGCACCTGCGTCGCCGGTTGTGGATCGGCTAGCGGGCGGCGGGTCGCCACGTCGCTGGCGATGAACACGCTGAGTATCGGGTGCGGCCGCAGCACGCTGGTCAGCGTTGCGTAGTCCGGGTAGGTCAAGCGTGCGGGTCGCGCTCTGCTAATCACTGCGTAGCTGGCGGGACCCGAGTGAGGGATGGGGCCGGTAAGGCCGCGACTCGCGCGATGAGTGCTCACCACATGGGTAGAAATCGAATGGCAGCCCATTGTCGACCAGCGACGCGCCTGGAGGCGAGGTAATGGCAACCGGGAAGCAGTCAGGGGACAAGCTCTTACTCCGCGGGTTCGGGGTTCGAGGCCCTGGCGGCGCACCTGTTGGCGTGCTGAAACTCAGTGCGATGCTGGCGCGCTCGTGGAATGACTCCTTCCACGAACGATCCTTCCCGCGCAGGCCATGACGGCGCACTACGGCCGGTATCAGTGACCAGAGTGACTGCCCTGTTGGCGGTCATCGGAATCTGCGGGCTGGCGGCCATCAGGAACTGCCCGGAGACGGCCAACTCGGTCACAGGACGTGACTGGACGCTGGATCTCATCCGCTCCTTATCCGCCTTCGATATGGTCGACCGCGACGGCCAAGAACCGGACATCCAACGATGCGCATAACAGCTGATCCGTGTAGCACCGCTCGCGTGAACGAAACGACGGGTGCGGTTCAGCGGTAGATGGGCGGCTCATACAGCTTGCGCCGTGACTAGCCAGGACGCGCTGGGCATGGTCACGCCACCGGGCGAGGCGTACGCCACCAGGCGGTCCCGGACCCGTCTGGTCAGCTCGTCGGCTTGTGCTGGGCTGAGCCCGGCCAGGACCTCTCTGGCGCTGGGGAAGGTGCGCTCGTACTCGAGCACGTCGTCTACATCGCGGCCGATGAGCATCGGCTCGTCCGCCTTAGCGAACTCGATGCCGCCGAACCCCGCGCCGCTCAGCAGCGCGCCCGCCCGGCCGGTGTCGGCGAGGGAGAAAGCAGCATCCGGCCCAGGCATCTCCCGGAGGCCGAGTACCGCCGCGGCCGCGGCGAACCCGAAGGTAAAAAAGGGTTCTCATCGCGGGCGCGCCAGCAAAGGAACGCCAGCCTGCCGCCGCGCCGCAGCGCCTTCCGCAGGTTGCCGAACGCCGCCGCCGGGTCATCGAAGAACATGACACCGAAGTTGCTCAGCACCACGTCGAAGATCCCGGCCTGGAACGGGTGCACCTGGACGTCGGCAACCTCAAACCTGGCGTTAGTGACGCCAGCAGAGGCGGCGAGCCGGCGCGCTTCGGCTACCTGGATCCGGGAGAAGTCGGCGCCGAGAGCATGCCCGCTGCCGGTGGCGCGTGCCGCGAGAATGGTCACATCACCGCAGCCGCAGCCGATGTCGAGAACGTTCTCCCCGTCCTCGATCTGCGCGCCGGCCAGCAACCGCGCCGTCAGCCGGCCCCGCATCCGCTCATGCCGCACGCTGCTCGATGAAGTGCCGCCCGCTGGCTCCGTTCCAGTCCTCGGCCTGCTCCGCATTCACCGCCACAAAGGCCACGCTACATCGCCCCAGCCCTGCCTGAGCCGGTGCCCGACGCGCCGTTCGGTACGTTCTTGCTGGGGATCGCGACGGTCGCGGGGACATGCCAGAGCGGGGAGTTCTGCGCGCAGCCGGCGGGTCGCCTTCACCCGCATGGGCTCCGACCCGGCCACCCGCGCCTACCTCGAACGCCGCACGCAGAAGGCAAATCCAAGCCGAGATCATCCGCTGCCTCAAGCGTTACGTCGCCCGCGAGGTTTGCCCGCACCTGCGCCCCGCCGCTGGCTGACGCACCTGCCCGGGGGCGGCCTGACCCGATAACCGGCTGCCGCGCACTTGCTGGCCTTCGAACGATTCGTCCGCCGTCCCCGGCCATCACTGACCTGCTGCGCGTGACCTTATAAGAGCTTGCCCTCCACCCCGCAGCGGCCCGTCCCTGTCTTGTCCGCAACTCCAGCAACCCCCCGGTCAGTGCGCCATCCCCAGAACCCAGGAAAGCGACCAGCCATGTCAGCCGGACCGCTGAAATCAATACCCGGCAAGCCCTTGATAGGACATAGTGAGCATCGATCCGGCGCTTGCTATCAGATGATCCCGTCACGATCTGTGATCGGCGCTGGTCGACGACCAGGGCGCAATATCCGCCTTATTGCAGACTCGGTGTAGGCGTTACGGCCTGGGTCGTAGCGTTTAGAGGTCCGATGGGCTTGGCTCTCATATCCGCTGCCGGCCGCTTTGCTGGGGGCTTTCGAACGACGTGCCAGCCTGTCGGGTCTTGCCGTGGCGTGGCTCATAAGAGGTGCGACGCTGACCGATCCGTAATAAGGCATGCCCGCTGCGGTCCCATCTGGCGCAAGGTGAGGAAAGGGGCAGGTCGTGGCGGTGATGATCGGCGTGGACCCGCACAAGGGGTCGCACACGGCGGTGGCGCTCGGCGCAGATGAAGCAGTGCTGGGGCAGGTGCGGGTACGGGCCTCCGCTGCGCAGGCGGAGCGGCTGCTGACCTGGGCGACGTCCTGGCCGGGGCGGACCTGGGCGGTGGAGGGCGCCGGCGGCCTGGGACATCTGCTGGCCCAGGAGCTGGTGGCGGCCGGGGAGCAGGTGCTGGACGTGCAGCCCAAGCTGGCCGCCCGGGTGCGACTGCTGGCCTCGGGAGCGGTGAACAAGAACGACCCGAACGATGCCCGGTCGGTCGCCGTCGCGGCGCTGCGCTCCCCGTCGTGCCTGCCGGTCAGGCCCGATGACCACGCGGCGGTGCTGAAGATCTGGGCCAAGCGGCACCGCGACCTGAGCCGGACCCGGAACCAGGTCGCCTGCCGGCTGCACGCCGCGCTGTGCGAACTGGTCCCCGGCGGTGTCAGCAAGGAAATATACGCAGCTCACGCCGCTGCGATCCTGGAGGAGGCCGAGCCGTGCGGCGCCGTGGCCCAGGCCCGCGCCGAGCTGGCAGCCGAGCTCGTGGCCGACCTGCGCCGCGCCGATACCCTGCTGCGGGAGACGAAGAAGAAGCTGGCCACGGCGGTCCGTGCCTCCGGCACGTCCCTGACCGAGGTCTTCGGAGTCGGCCCGGTCATCGCCGCCACGGTGATCGGCGATGTCAGGGACGTTTCCCGATTCGGCGGCAGGGACCGCTTCGCCGCCTATAACGGCACTGCACCGATCGAGGTGTCCTCCGGCAACCGCAAGGTTCACCGGCTGTCGATGCGCGGGAACCGGCGCCTGAACCACGCCATCCACATGGCCGCGGTCACCCAGGTCCGCTACCGGCACAGCCCTGGCCGTGCCTACTACGACAAGAAGATCGCCGAGGGCAAGACCGGCAAGGAAGCCCTGCGCGCCCTCAAACGACAGATCAGCGACGCCATCTACAAGCACCTCAAGGCCGACGCCGCCCGCGCCGCCGCGCGCAGTACCCAGGGTCCGGGAGGGCAACCGGGGAACGACTCTGTCGCCAGCGCGGCCGGCTCACACCCCGAACGCCAGCTCTTCGGCCAAGCCACTCCCGGACCTGCCACCACCCTACGATCACGGCCCCGGAAGACCACCTCAGCCGCCAGAAAAAAGGCCGCCCGGCTCACTTGACACAAAGAGGCATCGTTCTGCACGGTCGCCGGAGCAAGGCTGCGCCGGTCTTGATGGGCGCACAGGTGGGTGATCTGTACGCGTAGGACGGCTGCCCAACGCCAGGTCATGCCTCGCCGCGCCCGGCGATCCCCCAGGGCCGTCGCCCATCTGTTGCGCTTGGGAACGGCCGCCGCGAGCACAGGCTCGTGACGTGCTGGAGGATGCCGCCCGTGCCAGGTCATAGCCTGCGTGCTCGTAGCACAACTCCTGCCACCTGACGAAGTGGGTGACCAGCTTTGGGACCAGGAAGACTTCACGCGCTCATCGACGGCGTCTTCGCCATCGCCTTGACCCTGCTGGTCCTGGACCTGCCCAAGCCTGCCCACTCGACTCAGCTCGTTCACGATCTGCTGCATCAGTGGCCTTCGTACGTGGCCTACCTGGTGTCGTTCGTGACGATCGGCCTCCTATGGATTGAGCATCACGGAATGATGAGCGCGGTCCGCTCCATCGACCGGCGGTTCCTGGAGCGAACGCTGGCCTTCTTGCTGTTCATCTCCATTATCCCGTGGCCGACCGCACTTGCGTCGAACTACGCCGACCAAGGAGTCCCTCAGGCCCGGGCCGCGGCAGTTTTGTATGCAGCCACGATGCTCATGATGGGCCTGTCGTTCACCTCGGGATGGCGCTACCTCTCGGCGCATCCGGAGCTGGTCGCCGAGCCCGCCCGCCCCGGGTTCCCAGCCGGGGCGCGCCGGGCGCTGCTAGGCGGCCTGGTCTACCTCGTCGCCATCGCCGCGGCGTTCCTCAGCCCCACCGCCTCCTTCGCTATCGACGCCTTCGTGGCCGTCTACTTCGCGGCTTCCAAGAGCAGGGTCCCTGGGCTGATTGTCCGATCGGCGAATGCAGATGGCTCGGATTAGGCCCCCGCGGGTCGAGATCGGGGTCGGTGTCGTCGGCCAGATTCATCATCGGGCTGGTCCGGCGTTGGCCGGAGCGGGTGCCGGTGGTGGTGAGCAGGCAGGACCGGGGCGTCGCCGAAGGAGGCGAGCCTGCCGCCGCATCCAGCTCACCGACGCCCAGCGACACGGTGGCCTCGCGGACCCGGCGGCGAGTGCCACCACGCGGATTCCCCCATGACCCAGGGCCCGGGCTTCGGCCCCCATCAGCAGCCGTCGCTGCCGCTCATCCAGGTGCGGGAAGATCACCCCGAACCTCGCCGCCAGCGTCTCCCTGGTTCCCTCCGCCACGCTCATAGCACCTCATGAACCAGAATCCCCGAAACTACGGGTTAATCGGAGACAAGCCCTAACCGGCTAATAATCTTGGAATTCCGTGTTGGCCGGTTAATGTCGTCAGCCGGAGATGGTCGGCGAACTGGTGGTGTATCGGGACGGAACCCGGCCGGTGAGCACCGGTACCCGGATCTGCCCGGTGAACCCGGTAAATAAGCGTCCGGCGAGCGCCGCGGCGGGACTGGTAGGTGTGTGCCTGCCACGCCGGGAGTTTCCCCTCTTGGAGGGCGACTGTGCCGGGGCGGGTCAGTGGGCGGGGGTGATGCCGACGATCCAGGTGATGCCGAAGCGGTCGGTGAGCATGCCGTAGGGAGGTGCCGCGGACTGGGCGGTCACCAGCGGTGCGATCACGGTGGCGCCGTCGACGAGCTTGTCCCACAACGCGCTAATCTCCTCGGCGGTGTCGCCGTTGAGCAGCAGGAAGAACGACTCGTCATGGGTCAGGCCGCCGGCGCGGCGAGCGGTCTGCGCCGAGGCGCCAGCGATGCCGCCGCCGGTGCCCCCGAACACGTCGTAGGCGGCTACGCGAAAGCCGTTGTCGCCCACGACCACCCCGAAGGCGACGCGACCGGCGTCGGGCAAGTCCGCGGCGACCGGGCCGAACGTGACGGGCCCTCCGTTCGGGTCGTCTTGGGGGACGCCGAACTGCCCGTAGGTGGCGATCATCAGCTTGCCACCGAAGATCGAGTGGTAGAACTCCAGGGCCTGGCGGGCGTCGCCGCGGAAGTTGAGGTGGGGGGTGTTGGTGATGCTCATCGGAAATCTCCCTTGTCTTCACTGGTTTGCTGGGATGCGGCCATCGGTGGCGGGTGCGTGCTGGACCGGCCCGGGGCCAGCCGCATGAACAGGCGGCAGCATCGGCCCGGCTAGTGGCTTGTGTCCCGGACCGGGCCAGGGCTGGGGGCGGGAGTTCGGCCGGATGCTCAGCGCCTCCCGCGCAGGGCGGGAATGATGACGCCGTCGAGCAGGGCGAGGGAGAACTCGCGGGTGATCGGTTCCTGTTGCACCGCTCGGCCGATGCACATCATCGGGAGGACCTGAGCGAGAATCTCGACGTCGGCCGGCGGGAACTCGCCCCGGTCCACGGCGCGCTGCATCAAGACCCGGTTCGCCTCGATCCAGGGCCCGATCCCCGCTCGTGTGGCGGCGTCCGCGAGACGTTTATCGGTCTTGGCCAGCATCAGCAGACCGATCAGGACCTGCAGCCGCACCTGCTGGTCGCTGGGGGTGTCCGGAACGAACAGGGCGATGACATCCTCGCGGAAGCTGCCGGTGTCGGGCAGGTGGTCCAGGCCGACGTCGGTCTCGCTCAACCGCGCTGCGGCGGCGAGCACCAGGTCCGCCTTGGTCGCCCAGCGCCGGTACACCGTCGCTCTCGCCATCCCGGCCCGTGCGGCCACCACGTCGATGGTCATGCCCTCATAGCCTGCCTCCGCCAGGACCGCCAACGTCGCGTCGAGGATCGGAGCATCGCGGGTGTGATCGCGCTTACGGCCCACCCGTGCGGGCCGCTCGTTACGGAGCCCTTCGACGTCGCCCACTCCCGAAACGATACGCGTCGAGATCGATATGCACAAGTATCGAGATTCGCGAGTGCACTAGTGTGGGTCGGGGCAGCGAGAAAGGTGGCGAAGAGTGGCGAGACGAACCATCTCGGTGCGGCAGCGACGGCACGCCATGGTGCGCCGGCACCACCTCGGCGGTGACGCCGCGACTCCGGAAGCGGTGACTCACGCGTTGGTCGCGCTGCACGCAACCGACCCGGTCTCGGTCTACCTATCGGTACTCGCCCGCAGCACCACATCGACCCTGGCCGACGTATCGGCCGCGATGTATGAGCGGCGCAACCTCGTACGCTGGATGGCCATGCGGCGCACCTTGTTTCTCCTGCCCCGCGCCGACGTCCCGATCGTGCAGGCCGCGATCAGCACTCCGCTCGCCGCCATGCTGCGCCGACGCCTGCTCAGTCAGCTGAAGCGCAGCGGCACTGTGCCGCCCATCGACGGTGACCTGGACACGTGGCTGTCCAGCCTGCAGGGACTGGTCGAGCGCGCCTTGCGCGCCCGGGGCAGCGCCACCGGCACCGGGCTGGCTGCAGACGTGCCGGCGCTGCGGACCTTCATCCCGCCCCGTGCGGCCTCGGACCGCCCGCAGAACGTCACGTCCGCTCTGCTCACCATGATGAGCGCCCAGGGCCGCATCGTCCGCGGCACCCCGACCGGCCCCTGGGCCAGCCGCCATCACCGCTGGGAGCCCGTCGAACAATGGTGGCCAGACGGCCTGCCCGAGCTGACCGCCGAAGACTCGCAACGAGAACTCGCCCGGCGCTGGCTCACCCGGTTCGGGCCGGCCACGGTCGACGACCTTCAGTGGTGGACCGGCTGGAACAAGACCACCCTCCGGCACGCACTCCGCGAGCTTCCCGTCGAGGAAGTCGACCTACACGGCGACGCAGGCATCGCTCTCGCCAACGACGACCCCGGCGACGCCGCGACGACCCCACCGGTCGCTGCGCTGCTGCCCGCTCTTGACCCCACCCCCATGGGCTGGAAACGACGCGGCTGGTTCTTCGGCATCCCCCAGCATCAAGTGTTCGACAACCGCGGCAACATCGGTCCCACCCTCTGGTGGGACGGCGAGATCATCGGTTCCTGGGCCGTCACTTCCACCGGTCAGGTCCGAACGGTAATGCTCGCAGAACGCGGCGGCGCCGCACGCTCCGCCGTCCAGGACATCGCAGCGCGACTGGAAGCACGACTGGAGGGAACCGCGATCACTCCCGCGATCCGCACACCGCTGGAACGCGAACTCGTCGAGGAAATTGATGAGGCGCCTGCAGAATCCTGACAACGACTGGCCCCTCATCCGACACCGCACTCGAACGAACGTTCCGCGCGCTTCGGTTCACATATGCCTACTGATTCGGTGGCATCCCTAATCGGCGATCGGTGCGAACCCCGCGTCGTGGCGAGCGGGAAATCCGCTCACTCAAGTCTCACGCGGATTGTATGAAGCACTACGCGGTCGGGCTCAATGACGCGGGCAACGTCGGCAGCGCCATCGGCGCCGCGATCATCGTCGCCGTGTGGGTTGCCGTCGATGATCATGGGCATCGGGTACGGGATCTACAAGCTGGCCCGGCGCTAGTCATGGCCAGGCATCGTCCCGGCAGGGCTGCTGCCCTGCTCCTCGCTACGCTCGCGGCCGTCCTGGTGACCGCCTGCGGCGGCCCTCCTCCGGCGGTGCCTTACCGGAATGACGCGGCGCGGGAATGCCGCGTGCTGGCCCAGTCTGTCCGGACTAGCGGGATTACAGGGGACATGTCATGGCTGGCGCGGGCCGAGGGCCTGGTCACCGACTACCCCAGGGAATACTCCCCGGGCTTCCGGCATGACGCGCTGGCGGCATTTAACACCGGCCTCAATAGCCCGTCGCCCTCCGCCGTGATCCGCCTGCAAGGTAACTGTGCGAGCCTGGGCGTCACCAAGCTCATCTGGCTGGCGAGCAGAGCACTGGGCCTGACCAGGGATCCGGGGTCAGCTGCGGCGAACGCCGCTGCCCCGTTCCCTTCCGGGACGGCCTGGGAAGGGAACGGGGCCGGGTCACGAGCTTCGGACGCGTCCGCGCAGGTGCTGCGTGGCCTCACCAGAGGCCGGGAACCAGCCGATGAGTACGGCTGGCGTACCGCGTGTACTCCGGGCCGAGGGCGGTGGCGAGCTCCGCCTCTTCGAGGTGGATGCGGACGAGGACCGCCAGTAGCGGGATGAGCACAAGGGCGAGGATGCTCAGCCAGCTGTCGAGGGCGATGCCGGCGCCGAGGAAGGCAACCAGGCCGCCGGTGTAGCTGGGGTGCCGGAGCAGCCGGTACGGGCCCGATGTGACTACCCGGTGGCCATCCTGGATTACGACGACGAACTTGAACAGGCGGCCGAGGGTCAGGATCGCCCAGGTCCGCAGCGCCACGCCCGCAGCCAGCACGACCAGCCCGGCCGCCACTGGCGCCCAGCCGCCGCCGAGGACCGTCGAGTGCACGTGCGCGGCGCGGAAGCCAAGGTTGAGGCCGGCCGCGACCGCGGCGATGACCAGTCCGAACGTCCAGTCGAAGGTGGTCCGTCCGCCCATGTTGCGCAGCCGGAGCACGACCTCGATGGCGGCCCAGCCGATCAGCATGGCCTGCAGCAGCTGATGGGCGGGGCCGGGGTGGATGGGGAGCGGGTTCATGGCGTTCTCCCTGAGCGAGCCGTAGTGGCTTCCTTATCTGAAAGCCTGCGCCAGAACGCCTGCTCCGGTCGTCATCCGCCAGTGTCGTCCTGGGATGGTCCGAAGGCATGACACTAGCCGCCGGTCATCCGGCCTGGCGCCGCCGGTCAGCCGCGACCTGGTTCTACCAGGCCCCGCTCGTAGGCCAGCACGACGAGCTGGACCCGGTCCCTGACCCCGAGTTTCATGAGTATCCGCCCGACGTGAGTCTTGACGGTGGGCTCGCTGAGGTACAGCTCGTTGCGTATCTCGGCGTTGGACAAGCCGCGCACGACCAGCCCCATGACCTCGCGTTCCCGGTCGGTGAGCAGGTCAAGCCCGGCTGGTGGCGTCATGTTGGTGATCTCCGGGCGGGTCGCGAAGCGGTCCAGCAGCCGCCTGGTGACAGAGGGGGCCAGCAGTGCGTCGCCCGCGGTGACCACGCGGATGCCCGCGATGATGTCGGCGGGGGGCGCGTCTTTGAGCAGGAACCCGCTGGCGCCTGCTGACAGCGCGCCGACGACGTACTCGTCCAGGTCGAAGGTGGTCAGCACGATTACCTTGGGCCCGTCAGCTGACCCGGCGGATCCGCAGATGCGGCGGGTGGCCTCGACGCCGTCCATCCGCGGCATGCGGATGTCCATGATAACGACGTCGGGGCTGAGCCGCGCGGCCAGCTCGACCGCCTCGGCGCCGTCGGCCGCCTGACCCACGACCTGCAGGTCAGGCTGGGCGTCGACCATCATCTGCAGGCCGTGGCGCAGCAGCGCCTGGTCATCGGCGAGCAGCACCCGCGACCTGGTCATGCCAGGCCGCCGAGGGAAAGGCGCGCGGCCACCCGGTAACCGCCGTGCGGGCTGGGCCCGGCTTCCAGTTCACCGCCGAACAGCATCACTCGTTCGCGCATGCCGACCAGTCCTTTTCCGCCGCTATCCGCGCGTACTGGCGGGGGAACGGCGGCACCTGCGACCGGGCCGTCGTCGCTGACCTCCACATCCAGGTGGTCCTGTGACCAGGACAGGCGGACCGTGGCATGCCCCGCGCCGGAGTGTTTCAGCGTGTTGGTCAGTGCCTCCTGCACGATGCGGTAAGCCGACAGCTCCACCCCGGCCGGGGCCTCGCGCCGGGTTCCTTCAATCTTCAGGTCGACATCCAGCCCGGCACTGGCGAGCCTTGCCAGCAGGGCGGGGATCTCGCCGACGGTCGGCTGCGGCGCGAGCGCGGCAGCTTCACCGTCGTCCCGCAGCACGCCGACAAGACGGCGCATCTCCGCGAACGCCTGCCGGCCGGTCTGCTCGATGGTGGCCAGCACCGCCTTGGCGTCCTGCTCTTCGAGGACGGGTACGCTGCCGGCGCCCCCGGCCTGCATAACGATCACCCCGAGTGCCTGGGACACGACGTCGTGCAGCTCGCGGGCGATGCGCGTGCGCTCGTCGGCGACGGCCTGCCGTGCCCGCAGCTCTCGCTGGCGCTCGGTCTCGACCAGCCCAGATCGCACTGCGTCGCCGCGGATCCAGACGACGGCGGTGACACCGAGGAAGATCAGCGCCGTCTGCGCGGTATTGCTTCCTCTGGCGGGCAGGGCCAGGTGGGCGACGATTTCCGCGACCCAGACAGCCAGCGGCCAGTAGGCGTTCCGACGGCGCCTGTGAACGGCATAGGAGTAGACGGCCCAGTAACAGGCCAGCCACGCCAGACCCGACGGGTAACCGATGGCGTCGTACCCGAGCAGCGCCGTTCCGCTTATCACCAGGACCAGGCCCGGACACTGACGCCGCCACAGCAGTGGCATCACGATAGCTAGCGTCAGCAGGACCCCGCCGGCATCCGGTGCCCGGTAGTGTGCGGTCTTCGACCAGCTCACCAGCCATAGGCCCGCGAGGGACACGGCCGTGAGGACGGCCGTGAGGACCCGGTCGGTAGCAACCGGGTGCTCACGAGCGAGAGCTAGCACACCACGAGGCGATCGTTCTGCCGCTTCTTCGGCTGCGGTCCCCGCGCCGGCTGGGAGGTGGTGCATCCTGCCAGCCTGGCATGTCCTGTCCTGGTGGCCGAAATCTCGCGTGCTGCCGTGCGTCATGCCGTCGTGCGGTCGATCTTGCTGGTGCTGGGCCGGCGTCCGCGCACCAGCCACAACAGCGCGCCGGCGTCCAGGATCGCGATCGGCAGAACATCGTTGATGTCATGGACTCCCATCACGGCGTGCGGATGAGTGATGCTGAACACAGCTGAGAAGAGGCCGAAGGCAAGCGCGATGACCGCTGCGACCGACACGCCGCGTCGCCGGCTGCGACTTGCCAGTGCTGGCACGAGGAAGATCATCAGGGCGACCAGTGGGAGGATGTGGATCACGAGCGCGGTGCCCCCCATCATCGCGGGGTGAAAAGGCTGCGCCTCCAGCCCGGCGTTCCACCCGATCCCGGTCACCATCAGCAGGCCGGCGACCACACCGCTGGTTCCCGGCGAGCCGGTTGTGCCTGCCTGAGTGCCAGTGGCGGCGGTGGTGGGCGTCCGCTGCGGGCCGCGCGTGGTCGTGGTAGTCATGGCGTTCTCCCTGCCTGAGTGATAGATGGCTTTCATGCAGTAAGCCTCCGCCGCATCAACCCTCCGGTCGTCGTCCGCCGGTCGCCTCCGCGAGTGATGCTTTGGTATGACGCAGCGGCCCCCCAGCCAGCCCGGGCCAAAGCAGCGACCATGCCGGTTGACAGCCGAACACGGTGGCGAGGACAACCATGAGGACCGAGTCGATGACGCCACCTATGAGCACACCAACCTGCTGGAGCCGCTGGCGCACGCCGCCCCAAGCAAAGGACACGCCAGCCAGAACCCTGGGTTACCCCCGGCCACAGCCGGGCCCGTGGCCGCACTTGTCCACCGAGCCCGTCAGCCGATGCGACCGATACCGCCCCGGCAGCCCGGCTGACGCGCGCCTCGGCACGAGGATCACCCACCGGGACGGACGCCAGCCTGGGATAACCAAGCAGGCCTGCCCACACCCCGACGTGCCCTCCCGGCGCCAAGGCCATGCCGGCCAGAACCGGAGAATCTGCACGCGTCGCGGCCGGGAAACTAGCCAGAACCGAGCCGCCCGGAATCGGCGTTATTTATATGTGGCTGCGAGCGTTCAGGGATCGCTGCCGCGCAAACGCCGGCCCGTCAAGGTCCAGCAGTGCAGCTCCGGAGGCTGCTGGCGGACCCTGCAGGGCCTCGCCGTGTTCACGCTCGTCCAGCCCTACCTATCCACCGCCACCAAATGGGCATCAGCAAACTCGACGCCCTCCGCGGCCTCTTCGGCGGCCACGCCCGGCTACCACCCGGCCTCGAACCCTCCGGATAAGCCGACACCAAGCCCTTGCCTCAAGCCGCTGACGCTTGATGAATAGCTGCGGATGCGCTGCGGCCCGCCATGGCCTCAAGTACTTCCTGCTTGAAGATCTCGGAGACCTGCATGGCCGCGGGCGCTCTAGCTGGACCCCCGGCCGGGCGCAACGGCGGCCAGGTCGGCAGCGGCCAGGAAGTGACAAGAAAACAGTCAGCATAAGCCCGGTGACCGCTTCAGGCCACCAGGTCAGACCCCCGCGCCTTGACAACCAAGGCCCTCATGGGTGCGTGCTTGACCTTCGTTGACCGGCCGTGTTAGCTTTTGACCATGCGGTCAAAAAATAAGCCGACCGGTCAGGAGATCACCCGGACCTTCACCGAGACCGCACGCCGCGCGCAGATCGTGGCGGCCGCCATCGACACCATCGCCGAGCTGGGGTACGGGCAGGCCTCCCTGGCCCGCATCGCTGAAACCGCGGGCACCAGCAAGGGCGTGATCCTCTATCACTTCGGCGGCAAGGATGAGCTCATCAGGGAACTGGTCGCCGAGCTGGTGGCCGGGGGCGTGGCGTACATGGAGCCCCGGATCGAGGCCGAGCCGACCGGCGCGGGCAAGCTGCGGGCCTACATCGAGTCCAACCTGGCCTTCATGCGCGAGAACCGCAACCACGTGGTGGCGATCGTCGAGATCGCGCTGAGCGCCCGCGCCGCCGACGGCAGCCGCCTCTACGACTTCTCGATCCAGGACGCGGGGGTGGCCGCGCTCGAGCAACTGCTCGCCTACTTCCAGGGCACCGGCGAGTTCCGGGCCGACTTCGATCCGCATGTCATGGCGATGGCGATCCGTGCCTCGATTAACGCGGTGCCACTCCAGCTCGCCCGGGATCCGGCACTGGACGTCGGCCACCATGCCCGCGAACTAGCGGACCTGTTTTACCTCGCCACCCGGCCTGGGGAAGCCCCCGGGGATCTTCTGCCAGTCAGCAGTCATCGGAGGAGTGAATGAAGCCCCACGCCCGGCGGCAGGCTGGGACGAGCCCGCCCGGCGGCCAGGTAGCCAGGCCCGGCCCGCTTGCGCGGGGTGGGATCATGGCTGCTCGGGTAAGCGCGAGCGGGCCGGCGGCCGCTGGGACGGCGCGCGGGGACGTGGTGCTGCGCGCTGTGGGGCTGGCTAAGCGGTTTGGCCGCGTCGTCGCGCTCGACGGGCTGGATCTTGAGGTGGGCGCCGGTGAGGTGCATGCCTTCCTCGGGCCGAACGGCGCGGGTAAGACCACCACGATCCGTATCCTGCTGGGGTTGTTGAAGGCCGACGCGGGCGAGGCGACGCTGCTCGGCGGCGACCCGTGGCGCGACGCTGTGAAGCTGCACCGGCGGCTGGCGTACGTGCCTGGCGACCTGACGCTGTGGCCGAGCCTGACCGGCGGGGAGATCATCGACCTGCTCGGCCGGCTGCGCGGCGGCATCGACGCCCGACGGCAGAGGGCGCTGACCGAGCGGTTCGACCTGGACACCTCGACGAAGGCGCGTGCTTACTCCCGGGGCAACCGGCAGAAGGTCGCGTTGATCGCGGCGCTGGCCAGCCGGGCCGAGCTGCTGCTGCTCGACGAGCCGACGGCGGGCCTGGACCCGCTGATGGAGGCCACCTTCCGCGAGTGCGTCAACGACGAGCGGCACGACGGCCGGGCCATCCTGCTGTCCAGCCACATCCTGGCCGAGGCCGAGGCGCTGGCGGACCGGGTGACGATCATCCGCGACGGCCGGGCGGTGGAGACTGGCGCGCTGGCCGAGATGCGCCACCTGGCCACGATTTCGGTCGAGGCGGAGCTCGCCGCGCCGGTCGCGCTCAGCGGGATGGCGGGCGTGCATGAGCTGACTGTCACCGGAACCGTGGTGCGCTGTCACGTGGACCGCGCCGCCCTTGATGAGGTGCTCGGCCGCATGCACCAGGCCGGCATCCGGTCTTTGACCTGCCTGCTGCCGACCCTCGAAGAGCTCTTCCTCCGTCATTACTCTCCCGGACGGTCTGCCGCAGGAGCCGGGTGATGACCGGTTCTGCTGGCACGGGACAGCTCACCAGCCTGGCCTTCCGCCGTGACCGTGTCATGCTGCCCGCCTGCGTCTGGGGAATCGTTGTGGTGCTGGCTATCACGGCCCGCGACCTCAAGGTGCTGTACCCCACCCCCGCCAGGCGGCTGGCAGTGGCTACGAGCGCCGGCGACAACCCGGCGCTGCGATTCCTGCTGGGCCGTCTGAACGGCACCTCAGTCGGCGCCTTCCTCGCCGCGAGGTGGGGCGTCTGGGGGGCGGCGGCCGCGGTCCTGCTGACCATCTTCATCGTGGTCAGGCACACCCGGGCCGATGAGGAAGCCGGGCGGCTTGAGCTGGTTGGTTCGGCGGCGGTGGGGCGGCAGGCGCCGCTCACCGCAGCGCTGCTGGCGGCCGTGACCGCCAACGTGGCGATAGCCCTGCTGACCTGCCTGTGGCTACCCGCGCTGAAGCTGCCGCTAGCGGGCTCAGCCGCGCTCGCGCTGTCCATCGGCGGGTGCGGGCTGGCGTTCGCCGGCGTGGCCGCCGTCGGCGCCCAGCTGGCGACGACCGCGCGGGGCGCCCGCGGCATCGCGATCGCCGCGCTGGGCGCCGCCTTCGTGCTGCGCGCGGTGGGCGATACCGGTCCTGCCGGCCTGTCATGGCTGTCCTGGGCGTCGCCGCTGGGCTGGGTCGAGTCCACCCGCGCGTTCGGGTCATCCGGCGAGCGCTGGTGGGTGCTGGCCCTCCCGCTGGCGGCGGCCGCTGCCCTCGTGGCAGTGGCGTTCGTGCTCGCCGCCGGGCGCGACCACAGCGCGGGGCTGCTGCCCGCCCGGCCCGGGCGGCCTGCCGCCTCCGGCCTCCTGCGCGGCCCGTTCGGCCTGGCCTGGCGGCTGCAATGGGGTCCGCTTGCGGGCTGGGTAGCCGGGTGCGTGTTCGCCTTCGCCGCCTGCGGCGCGGCCGCCAAGGCGATCGGCTCGATTCTCGGCGCCAGTCCCGCGCTGAGACATTACCTCCTGCGGGTCGGCTACCAGGCCACCCTCAGCGACGCCTACCTGTCCGCGCTCATGCTGCTGGCAGGTCTTGCCGCCGCCGCGTACGCGACATCGGCGGTACTGCGGCTGCGGACCGAGGAGACCGGGAACCTGGCCGAGCCCGTGCTGGCCACGGCAGCCGGGCGGATCCGGTGGGGGCTCAGCCATATCTCCGTCGCGGTGGGCGGTGCGGCCCTGCTGCTCGCCACGGCTGGCCTGTCGGCCGGCCTGAGCTACGGCATCCTCACCGGGTCCGTGAGCACACAGGTGCCGAGGCTGCTCGGCGCCGCGGCAGCACGGCTGCCCGCGACCATGGCACTGGCGGCGGTGGCTGTCTTGCTGTTCGGGCTGCTGCCCTGGGAGTCTACCGGCCTTGCGTGGAGCGCGGTGGCGCTGGCAGGGGTGATCACGGTGTTCGGCCCGCCGCTGCAGTGGCCGGCCTGGACGATGGACATCTCGCCGTTCACCCAGACCCCCAAGCTGCCCGGCGGGGCGGTACCGGCGGAGCCGCTGCTGTGGCTTTGCGGCATCACGCTGGCGCTGGTAGGAGCCGGCCTGGCTGGCCTGCGGCACCGCGATATTGGTGACTTCGGCCCCTCCCGCCTGTCTTGCCTCGTCCGCGACTGGGGCGCCGGTAACACCCATCAAAGCAACGAACTACCCTCCTCAGCCGCGGCACGCTACACGGCGCAGCCACCCGGAACAACCGATCCGGACACGCCACCACAGCCGTCGCACCAGGCGCACAGAACCGGCTGATATGCGCAGACGAATGCACTCCGGCTAAGCCAAGAGAATTCACGCCGATTCGGCGGTCGCATTGGACCGGTAGCGAGGTGAGCGGGCGAGCCTACTCACCCTCCGTGAGGGCATCGTGTCATCTCCATGGCCGCCAGCGGGCAGATCCTGATGGGCCGCCGACACTGCTCGGCGAGTATTGTGCAGGGGGCGCCGATGCCGGCTGGGAGGCGGCCGGGAAGAGCACGTCGATCCGGCCAGGCCCTTACAGCTCTTTCGCAGAAGTAGTTGACTGGCCGTCAGGGCGCCTTCGCGGTTGGTGAAGTCAAGGCTCTCATGAAAGGCGGCAGGGCGGCCCGAGCAGCTCCGTCGGCAGGCTTCGTAGCAGTTCCTGCAAATCCGAGGTGACTCTGGCGAGTATCCAGATCCTGCTTGAGGTGCTGATATAAATTTTGCCGAACAGCCGGTAACGGCGAATGGATGCACTCGAAGTGAACAGGTCGTCGGTTCGACTCCGACAGGCGGCTCTCCTATTCAGCCCACGTCACCCGTTCTGGCCTTCGGGTACTCATATCGGGCGCCGCGTTCATCCCTGCAGGCGCCCTGCCTCGTCTCGCACCCATAGGGCGACCAGGCCACGGATGTGTGCGATGAATCGCTCGTGTTCGTGAGCAGGATAGGTGGACGTCACGGTGTCGATGAGCAGCCGGTCGAACGCTGGCCCGCTAGCCCAGTCGAGCACCTGCTGGTCGATGTCTGGTAGCTGTGCCGCGCAGAATTCGCGGTAGGAGTCGACATCGAAGTATGCGTCGGCGAGGCGCCGGTATTGTGCGAGCTTCTGCCGGTAATCAAGATCGTCACGCTCGGCGACGTCGAAGTACGAACGGGTGTCAAGATCGATACGCGGCTGCCGCCCGGTCGCCAGGCAGAATACGGTCCATTTCACGAGGGCCCGCATCGCCCAGGGGAAATAGTAGTGCAGGGAGGTGACCGCCACGTCCGGGCAGGCGTTGGCGTAGTCGATCGGGAAGACGTCTCCGTTCTTGACGAGCATCTCGCAGGAGTTGAATTCCCAGCGGAAGAACGCGTTGACGACTCTCGAGATCGTCACCACCTCGGCGCCAGCGGCGGGCTCGAGAAATCCGTACTCGACGCGGTACCGGTCGTGCATTGGCTTGCCGGGGTCGAAGCGCATCACCATCGTCTCGGCGCCGATGGACAGCGCCCTGGCGAATACGTCGTAGCCCTCGACGGCGGCCTGGAGATGCATGAGCATCCCGCCGGACTCGTTGTACGCACGGTGCAGCTCCTCGGCGTTCCTGACGCGCGAGACTCCGCGCCATCCGCCGCCGTCGTACGGCTTCATGTACATCGGGTACCCGATCTGCGCGGCGACCGCGTCGAGATCAAATGGCACGTTGTAACGCTGCGCGGTGTAGGCATATTTGGCATGATCGGGCGGGTTCTTGTAGGGAACCAGGACCGTCTCTGGCACTTTCAGGCCAAGGCGGATCATGGCGCAGTAGGCCGCGTGCTTCTCCATAGCCTGGAACGTGAACGGCGAGTTGAGCAGGTAGACGTCGTCCATCAGCGCGACCTTCTTGAGCCACTCGCGCGGGTGGTAGTACCAGTACGCGAGCCGGTCGATGACGAGGTCGGTGCGCGGTTTGGCCCGGAGCGAGAACGGTTCGATGGTCAGACGCTCAGTGGCGAACACGTGGCCCCGGCCTGCATCGTCGCAGACCGGGCCCAGGCTGGTCAGCAGGAACTCGTACGCGCGAGGCCAGTCGTCCTCGGTGCCGAGCAGCAGCCCCACCAGATGTCGGACTTCGCCGTTCACAGCGTCTCCCGGTCCGTCGCGCGGCAGGGTGAGTACATATCGGACGGTATTGCGGCCGGACCTGCCGTGTCGAGATGTGTACATCCCGGGTGCGCCTCCGGCTGCCCGGTCAGGTGAACTCGCCTAGGTAATGCGGCAGCATCCGGTGCCACGTTGGCCAGTCGTGTTCCCATTGCGGGCCCCAGTTGTCCACCCGGTTGGGGATCTCCCTCGCGCCGAGGGCTGATGCCATCTGCCAGGATTCGCCGATGTCCTCCCACGCGCCCTCTCCGGCCGCGAGTACGACGTACCGCTGGCGGAGCAGGTCCAGCTGCGGGCCGTCCAGGCCGGGCAGGAATTGCTGCGGCGCCGAGAAGTACATGTCCTGGCTCGAGGCCTGATCGTAGAAGCGCTCGATCCGGTAGCTCCCGCTCATGCCGATGGCCGCGGAGAAGACGTCCGGATACCGGCACAGGACAGCTACTGCGTTGAACGCCCCGATCGAGGCGCCGCTGGCGATCACGTCCGCGGCCTGGCCGCCGAGATCCGTGTGGATCGCCGGCACGACCTCATGCCGGATGCACTGATGGAACTGGTTGAGCAGCCATGCGCGGTGCTCCGGCGAGCCCGCCTTGGTGATCATCGCCTGCCCGGCGACGCTGTCAACCGAGTACAGCTTGATCCGGCCCTCAGCGAGCAGCTGCCCGCACGCGTCGACCAGGCCGAAGCGCTCGATCTCCTCGGCGTCGCCCCCGGCGGACGGGAAGACCAGCACCGGCCTGCCGAAGGTGCCCCACCGCACGACCGTGATCTCGTCCTGGAGCCGGTCGGAGAACCACCGCAGGACAGTCTTCACGTCGTCACTCGTAGAAGAGCTTCTGAGGACCAGGGAATATCCATGACAGCCCCTCCCGCAGCCGGTCGCGCCAGTTCTCCCAGCTGTGCCCGTCTCGGGCCTCGACGTAACGGACGGCCATCCCAGCGGCCTCGAACGTGGGAACCATGGACCGGTTGCGGATGATCAGCGGCTCGTAGACCCCGCAGCAGACGAATACCCGGTCAGCGACCCGGCGCGGAGCGGCACGGTACCGGTTGACGAATCTCACCACCGGCTCGAACGCCGGTCCGCCGCCGTGATCGTTGCCGATGTCGGTGAAGACGAAGGAGCCGGACTGCAGCAGCAGCGAGCCGTAGGCGCCCGGGTAGCGGTAGGCGGTTGAACAGCGCGGCGACGGCACCGAAGCTCGCGCCCATCAGGCACCGGGCGGACGGCGTTCCGGCGAGCGGGAAGTCCGCCTCCAGCCGTGGCATCAGCTCAGCCGTTAGGTAGCGGGCGTGCGCCGCCGAGTTGGCGTACTCGACCAGGCGGTCGCCCGGGGACACGAATGCCGCGATGGTCTCGGCCACGTCGAGCCGGTGGATGAGGTTGTCGAGCACCGTCTTGGCCGACGCGTACTTGAGGTAGTCGCCGCCGTCGTGGACGATCAGCAGCGGATAGCGGGCGGTGCGCCGGAACCGGGCCGGCAGGTAGAGCGTCACCTGGCAGTCGCGGCGCAGCGCCCGGCTCGGCACGACGAGGTCGACCAGCGATCCGGGACGTGACACCGGATCCGGCTGAGTCCATTCAGGTACCTCGTACCCGCGGGCGTAGCAGACCGAGGAGCTGCCCAGCGGGCTATGCGCGAGACGGCGGTTCAGCGGGTCGTTGATGCGCTCGCGCTGCTCGCCGTGCGCCACTTCCAGCTGGTACTCGATTCGGGAGCCTTCGGGCAGCTCGACGACGACGTACCACAGGTCGGTGCCGCGCAGCCGGCGCAGCGGGATGCGCTCGGGCAGCCCGAAGATCCGGTGGACGAGGCGGACCTCATCGGCGTCGCCCCGGTACAGGAACGTGCAGCGGGCGCCCTCGACGATAGGTGCCTCGTGTCGAGCCAGGAACCGGTCGACGACAGCCGGCTCAAGCGGCCTGCGCTCCCGGAGCCTGTTGATGGCGAGCTTCCGGCTGACCGCCGGGCCGCTCACCGTGGTCACGCTGCCTCCAGGGAGGTCACACGGCCGTCTCCGGCGAGTACCCGGGTGCCCGGCGGGCAGGTCCCGTCGCCGTCGGTGTCGACGCGGGTGCCGTTCTCCAGCAGGACACAGCGAGCAGGTGCGAATCTCCGGGCGAAGAAGGCCATCCGCGGCGCGTCGTCGAGCAGCAACCTCGCGCGGGCGTGCGGCAGCGGTACGACGCCGCGGAGCAAACTGAGGCCCTTGCCGAAGACCTCGGGGTGACCGAATCCCTGCGGGGAGCGGTCGTGGAAGAGCACGATCCGGTCGGTCAGCGCCATCGCGCCGGCGGACCACGCGATCACGGCCGAGCGTGGCGGTGGCGCGACATCGAACAAATGCAGGGTGTGCGCCAGCACGCCCACGTGCCCGCCGGCGACAACGAGGGCAGCGGCATCGTCCGAGCAGGCGTGCGACCGCGGCGCGGTGCTCGGCGATCACCGGCCGGTCGTGCGGCTGCCACGCCTGGTAGAACTCCCCGCGGACATCGCTGATGCGGTGCAGGTGCGACGCGTCGAGCTCGCGGACGGCGGCAAGGGCCTCGGCCAGAGCGTCGGCCCGGAGCCGGTCATGGCCGCTGCGGCGCTGGATGGCGTAGACCGCCTGCAGCGCATGGTCCAGGCGCAGCAGGTAGATCTCCTGCACCTCCTCCAGCACCCCCCGCAGCCGCCGCTCGGCCGCGGCGAAGTCCGGGTTACGATCCTGCACGTCGAGCCATCGCCCGTACAACGAGAGATTGACATCGCGGGAGCCGAGCCGCTCGCTCAGCGCGCCGTCGTCGGGCTCGCGCTCCTGCCATCCGGCGGTGATCGTGGCGATCGGGCCCGCGAGCCGCAGCGACGCCGCTACCGTGTCCAGCGTCGGCCTGCGCTGCGGTCCCAGCAACGTCACTCTCACGAGGCGTAGACGTGCAGCATCTGCCCGACCGCGTCGAGCATCCCGCGCAGCGCGTCGTAGTCGGGATGACGCATCCGCACGTAGGCATTGGCCATGTATCCGGCCTCCACCGGCTGGGTCGCCGTTCCCGGCGACGGCAGGCTGGCGTCGATGACCCACTCGCCGTACTGCTGGTTCATCTCCTCGGCTCCTGTGTAGCCCGTGATGCGGCCGTCCTGATCGGGCCGCAGCGCGACCATCCCGCTGGCGTAACGCCGCGACGGCGCCGAGCCGGTCTCGCCGTGCACGATCGCCATCGCCCACTCGCGGTAAACGTCGACCTCGTTGCCGGCGGAATAGAGGTCCCAGGCCCCAACCCCTGGCGGGCGGCAGCCGATCTCGGAGAACTTCAGCCCCTTCGGGCCGAAGAACCACTCCATGTGCGTCGCCGACGTTCCTATCCCGAGGGCGGCGTTGACACGCCGGCCCATCTCGCGCAGCTCGACGTACTCCGGCACAGTGTCAATCCGGTTGGTGGAGATGAACTGCGGCGAGATCCACCGGGTCCGCATGGCCTCCAGCACGTTCGGGTAGTAGTGCGACGCGAAGTCCAGTGCGACCTGCCCGTTGATCGTGATGGTGTCGTAGAAACCCTCGTGGCCCTCGACGAACTCCTCCACAGCGATCGACTCGACGCCCTGACCGCCGAAGATTTCCAGGGCATGCTCGAGGCCGGCGGCATTCTCGGCCCGCAACGTGTCCGCTGCGCCGGCGCCGCTGCGCGGCTTGAGGATCAGCGGGAAGCCCACCTGCTCGGCGAAAGCGAGTACCTCGGCAGCGCTGCCCGCAGCGGTCGAGGCGGCTGTGGGTACCCCCGCCTCGCGCAGTACCTGCTTCATCGACGGCTTATCCCGGCACAGCCACGCCGTCCGGACTGATGTGCCCGGTATGGTGCAGGCCTCCCGGACCTGCGCAGTGGCCAGGGTGTGCGCCTCAATGGTTGCCTCGACCCGGTCGACCCACAGCCTGTCCTGCGCCAACCGGACCTGTCGTGTCATCGCCTCGGCATCGGTGACCGACGGCACCTGCTCGTAGCCATGGAGCCAGCCCTTCAGCTGCTCGTCCAGCGCTTCCGCGGGAGACTCGCCGACACCTATCACCGTCGCGCCGACCTCCGCCAGTGCGCGGGCGAAGTGGCGCTGGCTGGCAGGGAAGAACGGCTCGACGAGGACCACGTTCATGTCTGGCATGTTAGCCCGGCACGAACGGGCTTCTTCCCCGGCGGGCCGACTGCGCCCCCTGCGAAGGGTACTTTTCAGGTATGGCGGTAGCTGCCTTCGTCGCGCCCTACCTGCTCGACGCGACGACGCGGTTCGTCGAATCGGCGGCGAGGCTGCCGGGCACCGAGCTGGCCCTGGTCACCTGCGAGCCCGAGGACAGCCTGCCGTCGGAGCTGCGGCGCAGCCTGGCCGCGCACTGGCGGATCGACGACGCACTGGACACCGGGCAGATCACCACCGCCGTACAGGACATCAGCGAGCGCATCGGCCCTGTGCAGCGGCTCCTGGCGGTGCTGGAGCAGCTGCAGGTACCAGTCGCGCAGGCCCGGGAGCACTTGAGCATCGCAGGCATGGATGTGGCGACGGCACGCAACTTCCGCGACAAGGCACAGATGAAGTCGGTGCTGCGGGCCGCCGGCGTGCCGTGCGCGCGGCACCGGCTGGCCGATACCGCTGCCGCTGCGGCCGGCTTCGCGAAGGAGGTCGGCTTCCCGCTGGTGGTCAAGCCCCCCGCCGGGTCCGGGGCCAAGAGCACGTTCCGCCTCGACGATGCCGATGACCTGAGGGTATGGCTTGACGCGGCCCCGCCGTCGCCGGGGCGGCTCGCGTTGATCGAGGAGTTCCTCACCGGCGATGAGGGCTCATACGACAGCGTGATGGTGGACGGGCAGATCATCTGGGACTCGGTCTCGAGCTACCTGCCCACGCCGCTGGAGGTCCTGCGCAACCCGTGGATCCAGTGGATGGTGCTCATGCCTCGCGAGATCGGCGGCCCTGAGTACGCCGGCATCCGGGCGATCGCGCCGACGGCACTGCGCGCGCTCGGGCTGCACTCCGGGCTCACCCACCTGGAGTGGTTCCGGCGCCCCGACGGCACGGTCGCCGTGTCCGAGGTCGCGGTGCGGCCACCCGGCGCCCAGATCACCTCGATGCTGTGCTACGCCCACGACTTCGACCTGTACCGCGCGTGGGCGCAGCTCATGGTGCACGGCACCTTCGCACCGCCGGAACGCGGCTGGTCCGCCGGGACGGTGTTCCTGCGCGGGCAGGGAACGGGGCACGTCCGGGCGGTGCACGGCCTCGACGGCCTGCCGGGCGAGGTGAGTTCCGTTGTCGTCGAGTCGCGCCTGCCGGAGCTGGGTCAACTATCCTCGGGAAGCTACGAGGGCGACGGCTACATAATCGTCCGGCACCGCGACACCGCCGTCGTTACCGACGCGATGCGGCGGCTGGTCACCGGCGTGCAGGTCGAGCTCGGCTGACCACGATGAACGTGCTCATGATCTCCCCCGGCTACCCGGCTGAGATGGCGTTCTTTACCCGAGGTCTCGCGGCCGCCGGAGCCTCCGTCATCGGGGTGGGCGATCAGCCGCCCTCGGCCGTTCCGGCCATCGCCCGGGATGCGCTCGCGCACTACATCCCTGTTGGCTCACTGGCTGCCGAGGATGCTGTCGCGGCGACCGTGCGCGAGCTGGCCCGTCGGGTGCGCGTCGACCGGGTGGAGTGCCTGTGGGAGCCCTATATGATTCTCGCCGCGCGGCTGCGCGAGGAGCTTGACCTGCCCGGGCTGACGGTGGCGCAGACGATACCGTTCCGCGACAAGGAGCGGATGAAGCAGCTACTCGATACCGCAGGCCTCCGCACGCCGCGGCACGATGCCACCGGGACAGTCGCGGGCGTGTGGGCCGCCGCGGAGCGCATCGGCTTCCCGCTCATCGTCAAGCCGATCGCCGGCGGCGGCTCGGCCGATACCTACCGGGCCGACTCAGCCGCCGACCTCGATGCCATCCTGCCCATGCTCCGGCATGTGCCGCAGGTCAGCGTCGAGGAGTTCGTCGATGCCGAGGAGTTCACCTACGACACCATCTGCGCGGACGGGCGGGTGCTGTTCGAGAACATCTGCTGGTATCACCCGCGCCCGCTGCTCGCCAAAATGCACGAGTGGATCAGCCCCATCGATGTGACGCTGCGCGACCTGGACGCACCCGATCTTCAGGGTGGCCGGGCGCTCGGCGCTGCCGTCCTGAATGTGCTCGGCTTCCGCGACGGGTTCACCCACATGGAGTGGTACCGCAAGGCCGACGGCGAGGTGGTGTTCGGCGAGATCGCGGCCCGGCCACCTGGCGGCCGCATGGTCGACCTCATGAACTACGCCACCGACGCCGACCTTTTCTCGGCCTGGGCCGAAGCTGTCACGCACGGGCGGATCTCGCAGCCGATCGAGCGGCGCTACAACGCCGCGAGCGTCTTCAAGCGCGCCGAGGGTGCTGGCCATATCACGCACTACGAGGGTCTCGACCACCTGCTGGCCGAGTACGGAGAACACGTGGCCGCGGTGGACCTGCTCCCGGTCGGCGCGCCGAGACGCGACTGGCGGGCTATGAGCATCTCCGACGGCATGGTGATTGTCCGCCACCGGGAGCAGTCGAAGACCGTAGAAATGGCGGAACGCTTCGCCGCCGAGCTCCGCCTGTACGCAGACTGAGGCTGACCGGTAAACAGCCGTCGCATGCGACAAGCAGACCTTCTGGCCGGACCGGTCGAAAGGCTCCCTTGAGGTACTGGCGTCCAGTCGCCGTAAGGAGACGACCGCCGGGGCGGCGGCTGAAGTGGCGCGTCGCAGCAGGCAGGATGATGCGATGGATACCGAGGCGTTCTTGACCGCGGCCTGCGAGCTGCTCGCTGTGCCATCGACCTCCGACCGGCCCGATGACCTGAGCCGGGCACTCGACCTGGTGCTCGGCTTCGCGGCCCCCGGTTTCACGGTGGAGCGGTTCGAATCCAACAGCAAGCCGAGCGCGCTGGTTTATCACGGTGCGCAGCGATCGCACTTCCGGGTCATCCTCAACGCTCACCTCGACGTCGTGCCGGCATCGCCGCACCAGTTCCAGCCGCGCCGGGCGGGTGACCGGCTGTACGCACGGGGCGCTCAGGACATGAAGCTGTCGGCGCTCGCCCTGGCCCAGGTTTTCCGCGAGCTGGCCGGCACGCTGCCGTACCCGATCGCGCTGCAGCTCGTTACCGACGAGGAGGTCGGGGGGCGGGATGGCACGCTGCATCAGCTTAAGCAGGGCGTACGCGGCGAGTTCGTCATCATCGGCGAGCACAGCGGACTGGATATTGTGACCGAGTCCAAGGGAATTATCATCGCAACTCTGCGAGCCACCGGTCACGGCGCGCACAGCGCGTACCAGTGGCTTGGCGATAACGCCCTGGTCAAGCTGCAGCGCAGCCTGGGCAACGTGCTGGCCAGGTACCCGGTCGCTACCGAAGAGGCCTGGCGGACCACCGTCAACCTGGCGCGAATCGAGACCCCGAACACCGCTCGCAACCAGATCCCCGCGCTGGCCGAGGCATGGCTCGACATCCGGTTCCCGCCCGAGGATGCGGACTTCAACGGCAAGTCCGCCGGTGAGATCACCGCCTACCTGGCGGCCTGCTGCGAGCCCGGCGTCACGCCCGTCGTCGATCACGCCGACCCGCCGCACCGGGCCGACCAGAATCGCCCGGAGGTACGCAGCCTGCAGCAGGCCGCGCGCAACCAGGGTTACCGCGGCGGCTTCCTGCGCAAGCACGGCTCGGGCGACGCGCGCTTCTACTACCAGCGGGGCGTCGACGCCGTCGCTTTCGGAATAGGCGGAGATGGCCAGCACGGCGCCAGCGAGTACGCCGATACGACCACGATCGCACCCTACTACCGGGCCCTCAGGGAATTCCTCGATGATCCCGGCGAGCGGCCCACCGGGCTGCCTTAGCCGTAGCAGCTACTGTCAGCGGCCGGCCCGCGGTGACCGGCTGGCGGCAGCCTAAGCGGGGGGTCAGCCAGCAGATCTCGCCATCCGCGCTGTCGCCTGGTCAAGGATGTCGGTGCTGGTGGCGAAGTTCAGGCGCGCGTAGCCGCTGCCCGCGGCGCCGAACCGCAGGCCGGGCTCAAGTGCGACCCGCCCGTGGTCGAGGAATCGTTCCCGGGCCTGGTTGTCCGGGCCGAGGGCGGAACAGTTGAGCCAGGCAAGGAAGGTCGCCTCGGGCGGGTGCCAGGTGAGCATGGGCAAGCGCTGGCGTAGCAGGTCTGAGAGCAGGACCCGCCGATGAGCGAGGGTGGCAAGGAGCTGGTCAAGCCAGGGCTCTCCGGCCGTGAACGCCGCGATGGTGGCAATAACGCCGAAGTGGCCAATGCGCCACCGGGTGTCTGAAGGGAACCGGCCGGTCACCGCAGCCATGCGCGGCGCGGCGGTGACGACGGCGGCGCACTTCAGCCCAGCCAGGTTCCAGGCCTTGCTAGCCGACAGCACGCTGACAGCGACTTCGGCGGCGCCGGGCACGGTCAGCAGCGGGGTGAACGTAGCGCCGGGAAGCACCAGCGGCCCGTGGATCTCGTCGCTGATGATGGCGACCCGGTAGATCCGCGCGAGCCGCACCAGCGCCGCCAGTTCGTCTGCAGTATGCGCCCGCCCGACCGGGTTGTGCGGATTGCACAGCACGTAGGCCGCCGGGTGGGCGGCGAACGCCGCTTCCAGCGCGGCGAGGTCAAGGCGCCACCCGGCCGCGCCGCAGGCCAAGGGCACCTCAAGCAGCCGGGCTCCGGCCTCGGGGACCCAGTCGAAGAACGGCGGGTACACCGGCGGGCTGATCACCACAGCATCACCCGGGCGGGTCAGCACCCGGAGCAGCTCGACGACGCCTACCCCGACGTCGGTCACGGCGGTCACCGACGCCGGGTCAAAGTGCCAGTTCCACCGGCTGGCAGCAAAGCCGGCGAGCGCTCTGCCCAGGTCAGGCACGGCCATCGCGTACCCGGCATCGGACCGCTCGACGGCCTCGTGCAGGGCTTCCGCGACAGGTGCGGCGAGGGCAAAGTCCATCTCGGCCACCGTCAATGGCAGCACATCGGCTGGATACGTCTGCCACTTCGCGCTACGCCGCTGCCTGAGAACTTCGAGCAGGTCTACTGACAATTCAGGTACGGCACCGTCCATGGGCACAGCTTTCCCCACCGGATTAGCAAGATCGAATCCGGGGCGTCCTGATGGCCTGCAGAGGAAGGACCGTCCCCGTCGCGTGCCCGATAGGGAGGCTGACTGGAGACTGTCCCGGTCATTCGCGGATATGAGCGGTTACCGAGCGCTGACTCGTTGCGGTCGGGGCAATGCATAACTGGCCGTTCTGCGCCTTCGCCGCCGGCTGAAATGCTCCAGCGGCCCTGCATCGCAGGCCTCGCAGGGCCAGGCACCGGGGCGCCCGGTAGTTAGCGTTCGCCGGTGGGCAGGAGGTCGAGGATCCGGGTTTGCGGCATGCCGGCCAGGCCGGGCGAAGATGCTGGTGATGACCAGACGTGCTGCATCAGGAATCGGCGAATGCCTGCGCCGGCCCGGCCGAGCCGAACTCCAAGTCAAGCATCAGATACATGGCGAACTCCCATCTACCTTTCGGAATTCCGAACGCTGTTAGGATAATCGCAGCATTATCGGTTAGAGTCAACTCATGTCCTCGACGATGCCCGCCCGGTCCCGCCGCCGCGACCGCCGCCGCGACCGGCACGAGGCGACCAAGCAGGAGATCCTCGACACCGCATGGTCCATGGTGCGCGCTGACGGCCTGGCCGCCCTGTCCTTGCGAGCGCTCGCGCATGCCGTCGACATGGAGCCCCAGTCGCTCTATACCTACTTCGCCTCCAAGAACGCTCTCTACGACCGCATGTTCGCCGACGGCAACCTGGAGCTGGCAAGACGGTTCGCTGACGCTGAGATCCCCGACGATGCCCGCAGCGCGCTGCGGGGCGTCGCCGGCATCTTCCTGGAGTTCGCCGCCCAGGACCAGGCTCGTTATCAGCTGCTGTTCCTGCGCACCATTCCCGGATTCCAGCCATCCCCTGACTCTTATGCGCTGGCCGTGGAGGTTCTCGCGAGCGTCCGCACCACCCTCGCCCGCGCCGGACTCCGCAATGAAGCCGACTTCGACCTCTGGACCGCGGTAGTCGTCGGCCTCAGCCGGCCAGCAACTCGCCAACGACCCCGGCGGCGACCGGTACATACGCCTCATCGACGGCGCCGTCACCATGTTCGCCGACCACATCCTCGGGCCCGAGCGCCGGCCGCGCTCCCGCACCAGCCCGGCCGGCACACCCGGGCGACCGTAACGGCCGAACCTGACCCTGTTTCCTGCACTCTTAACAGGCGCACTGTGCGGCTCTGCCCTGCAGAGGCGGACCGCGCCAGCCGCCACGCGACCGTTACCGAGCGCCGTTATTGCAGCGATACCACCTGCCGCCCAGAACAGGCCGATCCGGCAGCCTGCACCGCCAACCCGGCCCCCGGCCGACCACCTCTACCTATTCGGCGTTATATATATGTGGCTGCGGGCGTTCAGGGATCGCTGCCGCGCTGCCCGGCAGCGCCGGATCCGGGTTCCGCCTCTTCCTGCGGAGCCGGTCCTCAAGGGAGGTCGCTGCGGGCAGCCTGGGGCTTAACGGGCCATTTCCGCGACACCCTGCGCCACCGCGCACGGTGCGCACAGCCGCACGTCCGCGTCGCCTAGCCGCCGGGTCATGACCGCTTTGCCGTCACACACGCCCATGTCATCTGGGTGCGCCTCGCCGCACGGGCAGCGGCAGCGGCGCCAGTCCCCGGCAAGCGCACAGCGCCCGGCGTCAATCGCCGCCCGGACAGCCGGATCGAGCTTGCCCACCGCCTCAGCGGTGGCGGCCGTCACCCGCTGGGCCCACTCGCCCAGCGCAGCTGCGGCAGCCTCCCGGGCCGCGGCGAACTGCCGTACCGGGTCACCTGCGCCGCCGGTCATGGCCGCATCCTCTCACCCGGCGCCGGCTGCCGCCAGCGCCCCGGCCGCCGCACCGGCGTCATCCGGGCGAACACCAGCCAGGATGACATCCACTCGCTGCCGCCGGGGTCCGCTCGCGGACAGGACACTCAACATAACGGATCCTCGGCGAGGCAACGCACGAATACCCGCCGATCTGGTCGGTGTTTCCGGTGAGCACCGGATCGTTCCGGTGCGTGCCGAACGGGTCATCTGCGCTGCGAAGGGGACGGCTCAGGTTGCTCGGCCGGCTTCTCGCGGGTACCTGGAGTCTGGCGAGTCGCTGCCCGTCATGGGGGATCGGGGCCGGTTTCATGCACAAGGCCCGTCAGCTGCAGACGGCCGTTATGGGCGGGCAGCTTGCAAGCAGCTGGGATGGGTCGTGCCATGCATATCTCAGGCCTATCGGGTTGCCGTTGAGCCGGGCGGGGTCTCCGCCTGGTGGCGGGACTTGGCCGCGCTCCACGCAGACACCGCCCCGCGCGGTGTAGAAAGCGCGGGCATCGCTGTTCTGCTCGAGGACCCACAGGTACAGGCCGGAGGCGGGTGACCAGTCCAGGACGGCCTGCGCGGTCAGGGTCAGCAGCCGGGTGCCGATCCCTTGTCTTTTCAGCCCGTATGCAACGTGAAGGTTGTCGAGGAAGGCGCCCCGGGTGGCGTCCTGGCCGAGGAGCGTGTGGGCAAGGCCCACGACCGTGCCGTCGCGCTCGGCGAGAATCGTGCGTGCCCGCGGGTCCGGGGTGGCCAGGCGCGCAGTCCACAGCGGCAGCAGGTACCCGGCGGCGTCATGGTCGAGGAAGGCGCCGGAGAAGGCGCCACGGTAGTGCCGCTGCCAGCTGCCGGCGTGCAGTGCGGCGATGGCCTGGGCGTCGCCCGGGCAGGCCGCCCGGAATCGCAGCTCGGCTGAGGCGGACACGGGCGTTCCTCCTTGTTCGCGGGTACCGGGGTTTCAGCCGTCCAGCTGCGCCGCAGTCATGTTGGCGCCGCTGATGATGACGGCGACGCGCTCGCCGGGCGCGGGCTTGTACGCGCTGGTGAGCAGGGCCGCGGCGCCGACCGATGCGGCCGGCTCGGCGGCGATGCGCGCGCTCTGCCATAGGATGCGCTGCGCGCCGCGGATGGCGTCATCGTCCACGAGCACCACGTCCTCGACGTAGGCCTGGGTGATCGGGAAGACCAGGTCGCCGACGCGGCGCGGGGCGAGAGCATCTGCGGCGATGCTGCCGGCCGGGGCATCGACCGGCGCGCCGGCCGCCCGGGCGCGGACGAGGGTCGGCGCGCCGTCGGGCTCCACGCCGATGACCCGGGCGGAGCCGGCGAAGTACGAGGCGATTCCGGCGATGAGGCCGCCGCCGCCGACCGGGACCAGCACGGTGTCCAGCGGCCCGGCCTGGTCGTCGAGCTCAAGGGCGACGGTGGCCTGACCGAGTATGGTCTCCCGCTGGTCGTAGGCGGGCACGCTCATCGCGCCGGACGTCGTGATCCACTGCTGCGCGGCCGTAGCGCGTCGGCGTAACGATCGCCTCCGATCACCAGGTCCGCAAGCTGACGGATGCGCTCGATCTTGGCCGGGGAGGACACGGTGGGCACGAAGATCCTGGCCGGGATGCCCAGCCGGTGCGCGGCGTACGCGACGGCGACGCCGTGGTTGCCGCCCGAGGCGGCCGCGACCCCGGCCGCCGGCACGTCCCGCAGCAGCAGGTTCGTGAACGCGCCGCGGGCCTTGAACGACCCCGCGCACTGCAGCTGCTCCAGCTTGAGGGTCACCGGCCCGGTCAGGTCGAGCTGGACGACCGGCGTCCGGCGCAGGTAAGGGCCGATCGTGTCGTAGGCACGGTGAATGTCGTCACGCGTAATCACCAGATGCTGCCCTCCATCAAGAGCCGAGTTCGGCGATGTCCTCGACCTCGACCGGGTCCCAGCGGGAGCGCGGCGACGCCGGTCGCGGAGCCGCCATGCGCGGCCGCCTCGCCGAGCACGTCCAGGAACAGGCGCGAGGCACCATCGGCTACCTGCGGCTGGCTGGGAATGCGGGGGTGCTCGCGACGAGCACCGCGATCTTCACTAGCCGCGCGATCGCGCTCAGCGATCCGGCCGCGGCGTTCAGCTGGGCGAGCACGCTGAGTGCGCAAATCCGGGCCGCCGCCTGGCCGTCGGCGATGTCGACGTCGGATCTGGCAGCGTCAGGCCCTGCCGGGCGAGGCGCTCGGGGGATTGCGTGTCACCAGTCACTGGCGAGTGTCTCCTTTGCCTGGGCGATGCGATCCTCGTCGCGCTTGTAGAAGACCCACTGCCTGATCTTCTTGCCCCGGATAAGGCCCGCCTGGGAGAGCAGACGCAGGTGCTCCCCGCAGGTCGGCGCGCTGACCCCGAGCTTCTCCGCGATGAACAGCGCGCATACGCCGTCTTTGACGAGATCGCCGTCGCGCTGCGGCGGGAAGCTGGCCACGGGGTCACGCAACCAGTCAAGGACCTGCATGCGCTTCTCGTTGTTTAGGGCCTTGATGAGGTCGATGTTAAGCACAGGGAATTATGGCAAATAGCTAACCAACTGTCTAGAGGCGCCGGCGACATCCGCGCGCCGAGCACCGCCTGGTGACGTTGGACCACTGGACGTACTCACGCGACACAGAACCAGGCAATCTGTACGTGCAGTAGGCGGAGCGTGCGCATGACGGCTACGAACTCAGAATCGGCAGGGAGAGGGTGGGTAGTGCTTCCGGCCCTGCTTTTCCGGCTCTTGCCCGGCGGGGGCGTAGCGTCGGGTGCCTGGTCCCGGCACCTCGGACTGACCGGCAGCTCATGCCTTGCCGCTGTCGCCGTGTGCGGCGGCCCGTCATACGGTCCCCCGGGGCCTGAACTTGAGTTACGGGGGGGATACGGTAGGCGAAGATGCCCGCAGGCTGCGGTGCGGCACGGGCGAGGAGGCCTGCATGCGGGACGAGGTGCGGAGGGCCCGCATCGTGGCGGCGGTCACCGAGCGAGACGCGGCGGGCGGTGCCAGCGAGCTGATGCGGCGGCTGTGCCGGTTCGCGGTGGATGAGATGACCTTGTCGGGATGCGCGCTGGCGCTGATGCCCGGGACCGGGTCGGCGAATATGCTGGCCAGCGCCGGGCCGCATGCCCGCACGATTACCGAGCTGCAGATGGACCTGGGCGAGGGCCCCTGCTTGCAGGCTTATATCTCTAGGGTTCCGGTGTTGCTGCCGGACCTCGCCGCCGGAGAGGCGGCCCGCTGGCCCGCGTTCGCGGCGGCTGCCCTGGCGGTCGGCGTGCAGGCCGAGTTCTCCTTGCCGCTGAGCGTCGGGCGGACCGGTATCGGCACGCTCGACCTGTGTCGCGACACGCCGGGGATGCTGAGTGACGAGCAGCTGTCGGATGCGCTCGTCGCGGCGGACATCGCCCGTGATGCGGTGCTGTACCAGCAGTACGCGCCGGGTGGCGTGGGTCTTGAGGAGCTGCTGGAGGAGACCGCCGACACCGACCGGATCGTGATCCATCAGGCGACCGGGATGATCGCCGCGCAACTGGATGAAACCGTGTCCAACGCGCTCGCCCGGCTGCGGGCCGCGGCGTTCGGGAGCGGGCGGCCGATGTATGACATTGCGCAGGACGTGGTGGAACGGCGGGTGCGGTTCGATGAATGACGTCGGCGGCGAGCCGTCCGTCTGGCCCGGACGCACCCATGAGGCTGGCCGGAAGGATGGCATGGCCCGCGAGGCCCTGCTGGCCCGTGTCTTCGTAGGCCTGGCGGACACGCTGGCCAGCGACTTTGACATCGTCGAGTTCCTGCACGGCCTGTCGGCCGACTCGGTCGAGATCCTGGGAGCCGAGGCCGCCGGGGTGATGCTCGCCGACAGGCGCGGCGGGCTCCGGCTGATCGCCTCCTCGGAAGAGCGGATGCGGCTGCTGGAGCTTTTCGAGCTGCAGGGCGAGCAGGGCCCCTGCCTCGACGCGTTCGCCACCGGCCGGGCGGTGCAGGCCAGCGCGGCCGACAGCCGCACCCGCTGGCCGGTCTTCGCCCCGCAGGCCTCCGAGGTGGGCTTCCAGCGGATGTGCGCCGTCCCGCTGCGGGTGCGCACGGACGTTATCGGCGCCATGAACCTGTTCCGCGGCGGCGACGAGCCGTTCACCGACGCCGAGATGGAGATGGCGCAGGCCATGGCGGAGATAGCAGCGATCGCACTGATCCAGGAACGGGCGCTCAAAGAGCGCAGCCTGCTCACCGAGCAGCTCCAGGCGGCGCTGAACAGCCGGGTGATCATCGAGCAGGCCAAGGGCATGCTCGCCGAGTACCTGACCCTGACTATGGACGACGCATTCAGGCTGCTGCGGACCTACGCCCGCAACCACAACCGCAAGCTCGCCGAAGTCGCCAGCGACCTCATCGACCGGCAGCTCCCGAGCGCGGCGATCACCAAAGGCCCCGGCCAGCGACCCTAGGCGTGACGACCCGGCCAGCGACCCTAGGTGTGCAGCGCGCGGTGAGACGCGTCCACGGCGGAATCAGCGGGTTCGGTTCGTGTCCCTGGCGGCGCACCCGTCGGTGAGGGCGGCGGCGTCGAGGCCCACGTAGCGCTAGCGCCGGCCGACTGCTTCGCCCTGGCGCAGACCGAGCGCGAGCGCGGCGCTCCACCGGGTGCCGTTGCGCCGCCCGGCGGCCAGCGCACGCCCACGGTGAGGTGTGCGGCGTAGTCAGGTCCCGGCTGGCGCTGCAGGGCAGGCATGGCTGTCCCTTTCATCGGGTTGCGGAGCCGGACGTCTCGGCGTGCTCGGTCTCGAGCATGGTCTTGAGCTTGGAGAGGATGATCGGCCAGCCGCCGCTGATGCTCTTGAGCACGGCGCCGCCTGGCTGGAGTCCGTCGTGAACCACGGTCAGCTTCACCCCGTCGTCGGTCTCCTCGATGTCGAAGGCCACTTTCGAGCGCGGCTCCCGGGTCAGCCGCGCGAGGAGCTCGTCGTCGAAGCCGACGGCCTCGGCGAATTCGGGGGTGAAGGTCTGCCAGGTGTAGGCGTGCCGGCGGTACGGGTCTGACTCAAGGATGACCTGCTCCGGGTCGGCTATCGTCACGCCGCAGTTGTGCCAGGTCATCGGAGAGCCGACGGCCCAGTCGGTGTCGAACGTGGTCTGCCAGTAGTGGCTGGTGAAGGCCGGGTCGGTCAGCGCCTGCCACAGCCGCTGCGGGCTGGTGTTGATGTAGGTGGTGCAGACGAAGGTGTTGTCGGTCATGCTGGTCTGCTCCAATGCGGTCTTCAGGTCGGCGAGGGCGGCTACCCGGCCGCGGTCATACCGGCTGATCCACCGGTCGGCGATCGCGTTGATGGGCTCGGCGTTCAGGTAATGCAGCTTCTCCCGCCCGCGCCAGACAGTCGTGACGAGGTTCGCGGCTTCCAGCACGTCCAGGTGCTTGCTGACTGACTGGCGCGCCATGTCCAGGCACGCGCACAGCTCGGTCAGCGTCTGCCCGTTCCGCTCGTTCAGCCGGTCCAGCAGTATGCGGCGAGAGTCATCGGCGAGCGCTTTGAATACCTCGTCCATGGCTGCCGTCCTCTCTCGTGCAGCCTGGCAGCGGCGTAAGGCACTATATGCACCCTCCAGGCTGCATGTCAACAGCCCGGACGCTGTCCGCGGTAGGTGAAGGTGCCCGGCTGGCCACGGCCGATATTCCGAGGAGATCCTGTCAGGGAGCATCGGTTCGCGCCGCGGAGACCACCACCGCGGCGTAACCCATCGTGAAGCTGCCCCCCGCCGCGTCGATAGCGGCCCCGGCGCCCGCCAGCAGCTCCTCGAGCTGCGCCGGCCGGAGCCGGGTGTGACCGCCATGCGTAGGAAGCTGGTCCAGCCACTCGTCCCGGGTGTAGGACCGCTGCCAGTCGAATCGCCACTGCTCCGGGTCGCCGAACGCGCCCGCGTCTCGGATGCCGTCGGCTGCCCTGGTGCACAGCACCGAGGCCCCGTCCGAGGCGGGCATCGCCCAGGGATTGAACGGCAAGTCAGGCATGACCCGGCGGTAGACCGCGGAAAAGGCTTCCCCCACGTCGGGCGAAGGCTGGAACACGTTCCAGAACACGGCCAGCCGGCCACCAGGCCGCAGCACCCCGGCCGCCTTGACCGCTCCCGCGGCCGGGTCCACCCAGTGCCAGGCCTGCCCGGAGACGACCGCATCGAATTCCCGGCCGGCGGGGTACCAGGCTTCGAACGCCGCCACCTCAACCTCGACCCCGCAGCGCCGCGCGAAGTCAGCCATCCGCGCGTCGACCTCAACCCCTAGCACCCTGCAGCCGGCCGCCTGGAACTGCCTGGCTGCTATGCCGGTACCGATACCAACGTCGAGGACGTCGGGCCCGGGGCTGGCGGCGATGATCCGGTTCACCATGGCCTGGGGATAGCGGGGCCGAGTCCGGTCGTAGCGCTCGGCGTCCGAGCCGAATGACTCCGCTATCCGCCGGTGCTGATGAGGCGCGTGCCCGGAAAGAGACGCTCGCTCCGGCGGTATAGTGGGCATACGCCCACCATAAATGGGCGTCCGCCCACTCGTCAACCGGGCCGGACCCAGCGATGAACGGGCCAGATCCAGCGATGAAGGAGCGATGGACGGTGCCAACAGGGGTAGCCATCCGCGGCGCGCGCGAGCAGCTGTTTGACGCAGCCGAGCGCGTCCTGCTCCGGGACGGGCCGAGCGCGCTGACCAGCCGGGCAGTCACCACCGAGGCAGGCTGCGCCAAGGGCGTCCTGCACCGGCACTTCACCGACTTCGACGCATTCCTCACCGAGCTCGTGCTCGACCGCATCGGCCGGGTCGGCAGCCAGGCCGCCGCCCTGCGCAACTCAGCCGGGACGGGCACCGTCGCCGGCAACCTCACCAGCGCGCTGACGGCCCTGTTCGGGTCGGTCGCTGTGGCGATCGTCGGCCTCATCATCTTCCGGGATGACCTGCGCGCCCGGCTGCGCCAGGCCGGGCTGGCCGGCGTCCCGGTCCTGGCGGAAGCCAAGGCCATGATCGCCTGCTACCTCACCGCCGAGCAGGAACTGGGCCGCGTCGCGGCCGATGCCGACGTTGACACCCTCGCGCTCACCCTGATCGGGGCCGGGCACTTGCTGTTCGCCGGCCGGGAAGGCACCCCGCCAGAGGCCGGAGCTGTCCGCAAGGTCGTGACCACGGTCATCGCCGGCGTCGTGCAAGAACCGCTGCCATGAACGCCCAGCATCGGATGGTGCTGACCGGGCAGTACTGCGACTCGTCCGGCAAGGCGCCCGGCACCGCCCCGTCATCCGGCACAGCCCCGTCATAGGGTCAAGAAATGGACTGGCGAATCGAGCTCATCTTCGTGCCCGTTACCGACATCGACCGTGCCAAAGCTTTCTACGTGGAGCAGGCCGGCTTCCACGCCGACTATGACCAGCGGGTCAGCGACGAAGTTCGCTTCGTGCAGCTCACCCCCCCAGGGTCGGCTTGCTCCATTGCCTTCGGCCAGGGAATAACCGATATGACGCCCGGCTCGCAGCGCGGAATTCAGGTGGTCGTGAACGATGCGGCCGCGGCTCGGGCTGAACTCGCGGCACGCGGAGTCGCCGCCAGTGACGTCGACGTGCAGCCGTGGGGTTCGTTCGTCACCTTTACCGACCCCGACGGTAATAGGTGGACGCTGCAGGAGCTGCAGCCGCGCAGCTAGGGCCGGGGGCGTACTGGCCTCCTTTGACGGCAGAAGCGCCACTGCGGTCCTTCGGATGGGGCGCTAGATCGAGATCGGCAGCGATTGATGCTTCGTCGGGCCGCTTGTTCAGGAGCTCTTCAACGCCGAAGAGGGCGCGGACGAGTCGCGGGTACACCAGCGGCCGAGGAGCTCGTGGGCGATGTCGGTGCTGGCTGGCGGGGCGAGCTGACACCGCTCGCTCAGGAACGCGGCCAGACGCTCGTGCGTCGTGCGGAAGATGGCGTTCGGCCACCACGTCCATACTCTCCCTCGCTCGGCTGGCGAACGATGGCAGCTGCTGTCATCACATAGGATAGGGGCGTGAGTCGATGGGAGCCGAACGCGCGCGGTCGGCTCGAGCAGGCGGCCCTGGAGCTCTACATCGAGCGCGGGTTCGAACAGGCCATGGTGGCGGAGATCGCCGCACGGGCAGGGCTCGCGGAGCGAACGTTCTTCCGGCACTTCGCCGACAAGCGCGAGGTTCTGTTCGGGGGCGCGCGCGAGCTGCAGGAGTTCCTGATGCGCAAGGTCGCCGATGCGCCTGATTCCCTGGCTCCCATCGACGCGGTCGCCGCGGCCATCGAGGCCGCTGGCGCCATATTCCAGCCGCGCCGCGATTTCTCCCGGCAGCGCCAGAACGTCATTGCTGCCAACGCAGAGCTTCAAGAGCGTGAGCTGATCAAGCTCGCAACGTTGTCCGCGGCGCTCGCCGACGTGCTGCGGCGCCGCGGTGTCGAAGACCCGGCCGCAGGTCTGGCTGCCGAGGCAGGGATCGCTGTCTTCAAGATCACGTTCCAGCGCTGGATCGACGAAACCAATCACCGAGACTTTGGGCAGCTCGTCCGAGAGTCGCTCGCCGAGCTGAAGGCCGTGACCGCCGGCAAATGATCACCCGAGATCCACGTGACGCTGGACAGGGCGGAGCCGCCGGCCGGACGCTCCGGGTTGCCGCCAGTACGGCACAAGCCGGTCCGGAGGGCGCGGAGATCGCCTTTACCGGCTAGGTGACCCGTTCGGAGGTACGGCGGCTGGTGGCGTTGATGTCGAGCTGGATGGGCAGGTCCGGCTGGCTGAGGGCGGAGCGGGCGTGGCTGAGTGCTTCTGCTTCGATGCGGTGGCGGAGCGCGGCCAAGTCGGCGGTGCCGGCGGCGGTGACGGTCACGACCAGGGCAGGGCTGGCGGGCTCGCCCAGGACGCGGGCTCTGGCGCTGTCGGCACCGCGGTAGGTTTCGATCTCGCGGGTGATCGCGCCGGTGACCGCAGCGGGGTGCAGGGTGGTGGTGCCGTGCGCGCTGCCGCGGCTGATGGTGATGTCACTGGCCCGGTCGGTGGACAGCAGCAGCGCGGCGATCCAGCGCAGGGCCAGCAAGGCGATGATCAGGCAGGCGCCGGCGACCGCCCACCACAGCCAGTCGCCGTGAGCGCCGATGTAGGTGCTGGCCTCGTTGGCGAGCAGGTCGCGGTGGGCGTAGGAGGTGCCGAAGCCGCCCACCGAGGCGGTAAGGGCGAACCCGCCGGCGACCAGGAGAATCAGGCCGAGCAGGGTCAGGGCGAGGCGGTTGGTACGGTCGGCGTGCATCAGCGGCTCCGGGGGCTGACGCGTACCCGCACCCGGGGCGGGTGGCGCATCTGAAGGTTATCGAGGCGGCGGCGGGCCGCCTCGGCCGTGGGTTCTTCGAGCGCGCCCGCGGCGGCCCGGTCGCGGGCCGATGACGTCGCGCGGATGCGGGCCCGGCCGCGCCGGACGGTGACGGCTGCGCCGCTGATGCCGTCGATATCCAGGACAGCTGCGCGCAGGGCCCCGGCCAGGCCGCGGCGGGTGATGGCCGCGTCTGTGGCTTTCTCATCGGAGCGCAGCCTTAGCCGGGTGACCCGGGGCGGCTTGAGCTCGAGGGCTAGCAGCAAGACTCCGACCACGATCAAGACGATTGACCATATCTTTATGACCAGGGCGTTCCAGCGGGTCCGGCCGGCCCACTGGTACCAGGTCGGCCAGTGCACGATCAGCGGGCCGCCGTGCACGGCGAAGGCCACCACTTCCACGATCACGATGATGCTGGCTGCTGCCAGGGCGACGGCCAGGATGAGGGCCAGCGGCCGGTTGATCAGGCGCAAGGTGTCCTCCTACCGGACCCGGGGTGGTGGGGTGATGTCGGTGACCAGATCGGCGACCACGATGTGCACTTCCTCCACGTCCAGTCCGGTCAGCTCGGCCACCCGGCTGCGCAGATGGCTGCGGACCTGCTCGGTGACCTCGGACACCGGCGCGGGCCAGCGGACGCTGAGCTCCACGGTGACATAGACCCTGGCCCCGTCGACATCAGCGGAAATCTTCGGTAGCCCGGCCAGGTTGGCGCCGCGCAGGCCGAGGTGTCCGGCGCCGGGAACCGCGCGGCCCAGCATCCGGGCCGCCGCGGCTCCGGCGTCGGGGTTCTCGGCCGCCGCGCGGGCTGCGATCTTGGCGACCACCCCGTCGGCGATGGTAATCATCCCGAGCTCGTTGCGGCCCGGCCGGGCCGCGGTTTCCTTGGTGACCGCGGCGTCCTCAGCGGCGGCGAGGGCGGTCATCGGGTGCTGCGGCTGCGCGCCAGCCAGCCGGGCAGGTCCAGCTCGCCGTCAAGGATCTTGGCGATTGCGTAGCCGACCAGCCCTAGCAGCGCCACGATCAGCATGTCCCCGAAACTGCCGAACACCAGGGCCAGGCCGAGGATCAGGCCCGTGATGGTAGCAAGCGCGGTGCGGTTCATCAGTACTCACATCCGGAAATCGAGAAGGAACAGGAAGCGGGTCACGGCTGCCGGCCGCCGCTCGCGCGGGAGACCGCCGGGGCGGCCGGCCGCCCCGGGACGGCGCCTATCCCGGGCGGGTCATCAATGTCGCCGATCACTACCTCGACCCGGCGGCCCGCGGTGAGCGGGGCCACCGCGGCGGTGATCTGGGCGAGCAGGTCAGCGGCCGGCATCCCCCAGCGGGAGCGGACCCGGATCAGCACCGACTCCGGCCGCACCACCACTCCGGGCACCTGACGGCCGGGCAGGTATGAGGCCACCTCGCTGAACCGGCCGCTGTCGAGCCCGGAGACACCAGCACACCCCTGCACGGCGACGGCCACGGTGTCCACGTTTATCCCGTCTACGACCGCGGCCGGCGGCACGGCCGGCGCACCCGGCGGATGCGGAGCGGTCATGACACTCGCGACGGTGTGGTGTCCTGGTCATCAGCGCCGGGCAGGTAGACGTCATCCACCGCGACGTTGACTTCCACGACCCGCAGCCCGGTCATCCGCTCCACCGACTGCTTCACGTTCCGCTGGATACTGCGGCCCAGCTCGGCGATGCTTATCCCGTACTCGACGACAATGTCCAGGTCAATCGCGGCCTCGGTCTCGCCGACCTCGACCCCGACGCCCTGGGCGACGTTCGGGCCCGAGCTGCCGGGAATGCGTTCCCGCAGCGCGCCGAACGCCCGGGTGCCGCCGGTGCCCATCGCATGCACGCCGGATACCTCCCGGCACGCCCGGCCGGCGATCTTCTGGACCACGCCCTCGGCGACCGATATCTGCCCGTCACTGGTCGCCAGCCGGTCCCTGGTCGCGGGCCTGGCCTCGGTGCTGGTCGTCGATGGCGTCGTGTCAGTGGTCTTGGAGGTGGGCTGGGTCATCGGGGCAGGCTCCTTCGCTTGAACGGCTCATTCATCTGAACGGCCCGGGAAATACAGGAAGCGGCTACCCGGGCGCCGCGGCTGCGGTGCCCGGGCGGGCCTCACAGAATTAGACACAGGCCGCATGAGAAACATCGCACATTTTCCGCGGATGCGCTTGTGCCGCGGAGGCAGGTCTACAGCATCTTGCCTAGGCCGCCGAGCTGGCCGCCTAGGCTGTCCTTGTCCAGGCCGAGCTTGGACAGCAGGTCAGCGTGCTGGGGATTGTCGGTGTCGACCTGGCCGGGGAGCTGCTGGCTGGCCTGCTGGGCCTGGTCGTGATTGCCCTGGCTTTCCAGGAGCTGGACGATCTGGTCTTTGCTGATATTCACGGGCGTTCCTTCCGATGCAGTGGACAGGGCGGGCACCCGGACGGGCGCCCCGTTAACGGTGATCCGGCTGTTATGGCGCGCGGTCGGTCAGCGGCCCGTGCCGGGCTGGTTGTCGCCGACGTCGGGGTCGTCGATCTGCTCCTTGCGGACGGTCTCGCTGACCTCCTGGTTCTGGGTGACAGTCTCGGTGGCCAGCCGGACCCGCTCGACCGGGACGGCCTCCTTCTCCACCACCGGCCGCTCGGCCCGCAGCGTGACCTCGTGCTCCTCCTCGCTGATCGGCTCCCCCGACAGCGCCGCGTCCCGGCTGGCGTCGGTGACCGGCTCCCGCTCGACCCGGACCTCCTCGTGGCTGACCGGAACCGTGGTGGTGACGTTCTCGGTCACCACGTACTTGCGCAGCCGGGCCCGGCCCGCCTCAACCTGCTCGGTGCCCACCCGCAGCCGCTCCTCCGACCGGGTCATCGCGTCATCGGTGGTCGGCCCGGAGGTGTCCTGGCCCTGCACCCCGGGCTGCCCGGCCAGGTCTTCCCGGCTGTCGCCGGCGTAGCCCTGCTCCTGGTAGCCGGTGTCCTCGTGCTGGCCCTGGCCCTGATACCCGGAGTCCTGGCCGCCGAGGTAACCGGAGTAATGCTGGTACAGGGCACTCTGCTCACCGGCGTCGATCTGCCCGTCATCCTCGATGCTCGGAGCGTCCTTGACCAGATCCTTCGACACCGCCAGCACCACCTGGTCGCCGTCGAGCCGGGACCCGTAGATGGGCGCGAAACTCTGCCGGGTGCCGAACATGCCGGTGGCCACGGTCACCCACACCGGCTGGCCGGTCTGGTCATCGAGATACACCTGGCCGATCTGGCCCAGCTTGCCGCCCTCGCTGTCGACCGCCGTGCGGCCGATGAACTGCCGGACATCCTGCGGGGTAGTCATGATGATCCCTTTCCTGGGTGGTGAAGCTCCGGACCGGGGCCGCGGTCTGCGATCCCCGGGTGTCTGGGCTTGTCAGCGGGCCGGGCCGCTGTAAGGGCCGGGGGGGTCCGGCGGCAGGTACAGCCCGCTTGCCGACCCGGAGCCGGAATCCAGCGGGTCGTAGGAGTGCCGCGGTCCGGTAGGCCGCGAGCTCCCGTCCGGCTGGGCGTACTGCTGTGCGGCCTGGCGGGCCTGGCCGGCCTGCTCGCGCACGCTCGGAGCATTGCGGGCGGCCATGGTGATGCGCGGCTTCTCGGCGTCATACGTCCGGGCCACCGCTTCCCAGCGGCCGGACATGGTCCGGATCCCGCCGCCGCCAACCGCTACGATGATCACCCCGACGATTGCCGTCAGCGCCGCGTAGAGCACCGCGTTGACGATGGTCGCGGCGATGTGCAGCTGGTCCAGCGCCGCGATCACGCCGAAGGCCAGGATGACCGCTGAGGCGCTGTTGGCCAGCACCCGGGCATACGACAGCTCGCCCAGGCTGTTCTGGACCAGGGCCTTGACCGCCGCTGCGATCGCCGCCGCGATGATCACGATGATGACCGCGACGAACACCAGCGGCAGGTAAGCGACGACCGCATGCAGGTAGCTGCTGACCGGGTTGGAGCCGAACACCCCGAACGCAGTAGTCAGTACGAACAGCATCACCGCATAGAACACCAGCCGCGATAGCAGGGCCGCAGCGTCATACTGGCTCCTGGCCAGGGCCTGCTTCACCCCGCCGCGCTCCACCAGCCGGTCGAACCCCACCCGCTGGAGCACCTTGGTGAGGATCTTCGCGATCAGCCTCGCGACGACATACCCGATGACCAGTATCACCAGGAATGCCACCAGTTTCGGAACGAACGTCGCCACGCGGGTCCAGGCGCTGGAAATGCCCGCCGTGTAATTAATAGCTTCCATTACCGACTCGGTAGTCCCTTCTGAAGCGCGTCATGCCCGGCTGGCGCGGGCCTGCGCCAGCAGGCTTGCCGACTGCCACCGGAGCTGCCCCGGGCGCGCGGGCGAGCACTCATCGCACGCCCGGATGGTTAGACCCCGGATGATTAGACACAGTGCCGCGCAAAAGCTCGCAGATTTCTTTTCGCACGATGTCCCGCCGTCGGTCGGCCAGGACCGGCGCGGCGTCGCTGACCTGCCAGGCGTCCGCCCGGCAGAACTCGCGGGACGCCCGGCGGCGGTGGCCGGCCTTTCATGTCCGGCGGGCAGGTCACCCTGATCCGTCCTGTGGGAGGCTGGCACGGCACAGGGCGGCAAGCGACGCGGAGGAGGTACAGCTCCATTGCCGGAACCCGACGACTCCTACCTAGTCGCGCGCGCCCGCGACGGCTATCTCGGCGCCTATGACCTGCTCGTCGCGCGCCACTCCGCCATGGCCTACCGGGTTGCGCTGCGGCTGACCGGCGACCATCATGACGCGCAGGACATCGCTCAGGAAGCCCTGGTGGCGGCCTGGCAGAACCTCGACCAGTTCCGGGGGAATTCATCGTTCGCCAGCTGGCTCTACCGCATCGTGACCCGCCACGCCCTCAACAAAATTACCCGGGGCCGGGCCGCCAGCTCCCTCGATCTCCTCGCCGATATCCCCGATTCTGGCGAAGGACCCGCAGTGCGCGCCGAGCGCCGGGCGGCAGCTGACGCGGTCACCGCCGCACTGGCCGCGCTGCCTCTCGCGCAGCGGACCGTGGTCGTGCTGCATCACCTTGAGGGCCTGTCCTACGCCGAGGTCGCCGAGGTGACCCGCAGCACTGTCCCGGCCGTGCGCAGCCACCTGTTCCGGGCAAGGCGCACACTGGGAACCAGGCTCAGCGAATGGGAGGTGATGGGCCCGTGAACGATCCGGCCCCATCCGGCCCCCGGGCCCAGCAGCTGCTGGACGACGGCCAGCTGGCCTGCGGAGCTGACATCGACCTGCTGCTCGAGCAGGCCGCCGACGGCGCCGCCGGGCAGCTCACCCCCCATCAGCAGGGCTGCGTCCACTGCCAGGCCGCGCTCGCCGAGTTCGATGCCCTGTGGGCACCGGTCCGGGACATCGCCGCCACTCCTGTCCTCCCGCCCGCCGGGCTGACCGACGCGGTGCTCGCCCAGATCCGGGGCCTGGTCCGCGACGTCTGGTACACCCTGCAGACCACCGGCGACGGCGCCATCCGCATCGCCACCCGCGTCGTGGCGACCCTAGCCCGCGACAGCGCACGGCGGATCCCCGGCGTCCGCGTCGCCCTCGGCCGCGCCAGTCACGGCAGGCTCGCCGCCCTCGCCGAGGCCGCCACTCTCGGACACCGCCACCCTCACTCCGCTGTTGGCGTGCTCGGCCGTACCGCCATCATCGACCTGGCCATCGCCGTAACCTACGAAAACCCCGTCCATGACACCGCCCGCCAGATCCAGCAGCAGGTCACCGGGGCTCTTCGCGACAACCTCGGTCTCCAGGCCATCGCCGTGAACGTCACCATCGACGACATTCTCGACACCGACTAGGGCTCCGGGCCCGCCGCGACCGGGCGGCCGGCGGCAGCGGCCTAGCGGACCCTGGGGGGCCGCCGATAACCGGTCAGGCGGCGGCTCAGCGCCAGGAACATCCGTGCCGGCCACGGCCGGTGCCGCACCGCGACCACCCGCGGGCGGGGGGAGGCCGCCGGAGTATCCAGGGCCCGGAGCCCGGCAATGAAGACAGCCGGATCACCGCCGCGATCAGGATGGTGCTCGCGGATGAACGCGCGCCGGCCTGCCCGCTCGCTCTTATCCATCCACCCGCTCTTCCACGGACTTACCCGGCGTCCCACCTCAAAGTACTGCAGCCGAAGCCAGCCAGCCACAGGGAGGCTCAGGCGGGCTGATCTCGGGCCAGGGGGGCGCGGATTATCAGCAGCAGGTGCCCGGGTGGGTCCCTGTCGTGGACCCGCGACCGTCTGCTGCTGACGCCTTGCCATCCTCGCCATTCCAGGGCCGCCACCGGAATCCGGCCCGCCGCTCCGGCGGGCCCGGCCGGCCGCAGGAGCCATGACCGCTTCCGCGGCCTACTCGGCACTGGACTGGCAGGGCTTCCTGGCCGCCCGCCATGGCGGCGGCCTGTACTGGGCGCTGTTCGCCACCCTCGCGGCGTTCCTGGGCGCCGTCTACAACGCGTGGGTTCTGCTCGTGGTAATCCTCCGCCAGCATCCCGGCTTCCCGGCCTGAACGCTCCCGTCAGCCCGGCGGGCACAGCGCGGGCAGGATCGCGGCCACTGCCCCGGCGGCGAACGCGTCGGCGCGCGCTGATCCCCGGGCCGCGGGGACGCCGGCCTCGCCGTCGAAGCACCACAGGAACGCCTGGTGCATGCAGGCGCCGGCCAGCGCCATCGCGGTCCCGTCGACGGGCGCGGCCGGCCCGACCCGTCCGGCCGCCTGCTCGGCGGCCAGGTAGGCCCTGACTCCGTCGCTGATGGCCTCGGGCCCGGGGCCGCGCGCCCGGACGGCGTCACGGTGCCGGGCGAGCAGGTCGCTGTCGGAGAAGATCGACATCGCGATGGGCAGCACCGTCTGGTAGAAGCCGGTCATCTCGACCGCGATCTGGTGCAGGTTGCCGGCCACGGTCCCGGTTCCGGCCAGGCTCGCGGCGCCGTCGCTGACCACGCCGATCCTGGGCAGCCGCTCGGCCTGCACGCACAGCAGAAGATCGACCTTGTCGGCGAACAGCTTGTACAGCGTTGCCTCGGAGTAACCGGCGGCTCGGGCAATCTCCTTGGTGGTCGTGCGAGCCAGTCCCCGCGTCTGCATGACGCGCAGCGCGCCGTCGAGAATCGCGTCGCGGGTATTTGTCACTGGTCCCCTCCTTGCCGGTGAGCGAATACTAACCTAAGTTAGTGAGCACTCACTGACAGCAAGCTCCGATTCCGGTCACCGGTGAGCACAATCGGAACCGGCCTGCGCCGGACGGCTCATCAACGAGGAGGAGCCATGGCGTCACTCATCCTGGTCACGGGCGGCACGGGCACACTCGGACAGCTTGTCGTCCCGCGGCTGCGGGGCACCGGAAGCACGGTACGAGTGCTCAGCAGGCAAAGCCGCGCGGCCGGCGGGGGCATCGAGTTCGTGACCGGCGACCTGGCCACGGGCGAGGGGATCGAAGCCGCGGTCCAGGGGGCCGAGATCATCGTGCACTGCGCGGGCCGCAGCAAGGGCGACGAGCGCACGACCCTGAACCTGGTCCGCGCCGCGTCGCGGGCGGGGGTGCGGCACCTGACGTACATCTCGGTCGTCGGCGCCGACCGGATTCCGGTCGTCAGCGGCGCCGACCGTGCCATGTTCGGCTACTTCGCGTCCAAGCTGGCCGCCGAGCGGGTGGTAGCCGACTCTGGCCTGCCGTGGACCACGCTGCGCGCCGCCCAGTTCCACGAACTGCAGCTCAAGGTGGCACAGCAGATGGCCAGGCTGCCGGTGATACCGGTCGCGGCCGGCGTCCGGTTCCAGCCGGTCGACGCGGGCGAGGTAGCGGCCCGGCTGGCGGAGCTGGCGCTCGGCGCCCCGGCCGGGCTGGTGCCCGACATGGCCGGCCCGGAGGTGCACGCCATGGCCGATCTGCTCCGCGGTTACCTGCGGGCTCGCGGCCAGCACCGGCTGATGGTGCCGGTGCGGCTGCCGGGAAAGGCGGCCCGAGCAGTGCGGGCCGGGGCGAACCTGGCTCCCGAGCGGGCCGTGGGCCGGCGGACCTGGGAGGAGTTCCTGGCCGACCGGGTGAGCGCGCCACGCGCCAGGTCCAGCCGCTTCAGCGGCTGACCAGGGTCTGCTGGACACGCCCGGCCCAAGGGCCAGGATGACCAGGCACCGGCATCCCGGTCACCGCGACCCCGGGCCGCGACTTCCGCGGCCCGCCATCTGCGCCCGGGCCGCCAGCCGGCCGGCCGGTGATGTTGGAGCAGCGCACCGGCCCGGGCTGGCGCCGCACCGGCCCGGGCTGGCGCCCGGGGGGCGCCCGGCGGCCCGGAGCACGAATGCACGGTCACCATCCCGCCGTGCGGCGATGCCACCACGTCGTGGAACGCGAACAGGCCCGCGCACGCCAGCGCGCCGTAGAACAGCTGTGCCCACCGGATGATCCCGAGCGCCTGGAACGGCACCGCGAGAAACGGGTAGCCAGGGTCCCTCTCGCTGATCCACCGTTCACCGGACACTGCACCCACTGAGGGATCGGCGTGGCATCCGGCCTGGGGCATTCCCGTGGCCTCCATTCAACTGGGCGGCCAGCGCACTGGCCTGCGCCGTGCACCTGTCGCGCCGCCCGCGCCTGAACCGGGCCCTGCGCGCAGGCCCGCCGCCGCGTCAGCAGGCGGGTACTGGCTGCCTCACTCATGTCGTCGCCCCCAGTCGGCCGATGACGGTGCCCGGCCACGAGCGCTGTCCCTGCACCATGATCCGGCACCAGCCAGCAGGCTCCTCGCGAATTGGGTGTGAGTTCCGCGTGAACTCGGACATGTCACACCGGCCCTGGCGAGAGCGGAGAGGCATGCACGGCGAGCAGCAGGCGTAGCCGTCCGCCTTGGACGCGCCATGCCGAGTCGGCAGGTCAGGCAAGATGAGCGCCATGCCCACCGAAGCCATCCGGCCGGCCACCCTCGCTGATGCCACCGGGATTGGCGTGACGCACGTTCGGTCATGGCAGAGCGCGTATCAGGGCCTGCTGCCCCAGGAGTACCTCGGCCGGCTTGATCCGGCCGAGTGCGGCGAGCGCTGGCGGCAGATCCTGGGCCACACTGACTGGTCCCTGGGCGGCGTTCTGGTCCTGACCGCGGAGACCGGGATAACTGGCTTCGCCGCGTACGGGCCGACGCGGGACGAGGACGAGGATCCCGCCCGCACTGGCGAGCTCAGGGCGATTTACCTGCTTCCCGAAGCCTGGGGTACCGGACGGGGAGAGCAGCTGATGACCTTGGCTCTGACCAGGCTGGCCGCGGCGGGTTATGTGACCGCCACCCTGTGGGTCCTTGATTCCAATGCTCGCGCCCGCAGGTTCTACGCCACGCGCGGCTGGGCTGAGGACGGGGCCGTCAAGCGCGACGACCGGCTGGGATTCCCCATGGCTGAGGTCCGCTACCGCAGGCCGTTGCCCGAGCCGGATACCGCCGTCGGCACTGGGTGAGAGGCCGGTCCGTGCGGTCAGCGCGCTAAGCCGAGGTGCCCCCGCCGGGTCCGCCGGCTGATGCTGCCGGCGCCGGTCCCGGTATGCGGGATCTGCCGGGCCGCCTGGGCCCGGTAGCGGCCCACCTCGATCCACCGCGGGATCGCCTCCCGGTCAGCGCCCGCCTTGAGCAGCAGGTCAGCGGCCTGCCGCTGGCGGGGCTCGTCCAGCTCCCCCTCGCTCGCCCCGACCAGGATCCCGGCCGCGTAGGCGAGCAGGTCCGCGCGCCCGGCCGCCAGGTCGAATAGCGCGGTCACCGCGGTGGTTTCCTCGTCCGCGCTGAGCTCCCGCCAGCGCGAGTAATGCAGCGCGGTACCGATGATCTTGGCTGCCAGCAGCCGGTCAGATTCCCCCAGTTCCATCGCGCCAGAGTAGAACACGAGTTCTATTTTCTGAGCGGCAAATAGCGAGATTTTACCTTAATCAGTTTCATGATCGCGCTGACGGCGGAAACCTGCGCGGCGGATGTTCCGCGATCATGGGCGGGTGGCGGAGCCTTACGCCAGGCGCGAAAGCGCTTCCCCGGCCGGCCAGAGGCTGATTACCGTGACGTCACCGGGGTCAGACGGCGGCTGCCGAGTCACGGAAAGCCTTGCCGGCGGCCAGGAGGGGGGCGGCGATGAGCGGTCCGGCCGCGATCGGCCCGGCAGCGCACGAGCAGCTCCCCCGCCCCGGCCTGCGGCCGCCCGAGCCGCGCCCCCGGCCCATACCCGCAGAACGCGGGCAGCTCCCCCGGCCCGTTTCCGGGCAGTCCGGACAGCGCCCCCAGCCTGTGCCCGGGGAAGGCGGGCAGCGCTCGCGCCCCCTGCTGCGGACGACCCTCGGCGAGGTCTTGCGCCGGGCCCGGCGGGGGCAGGGCCGGACCCTGGCTGATGTCGCCCGCGCCGCGCGGGTCTCGATGCCCTACCTGTCCGAGCTGGAGCGCGGCCGGAAGGAAGCTTCCTCCGAGGTACTGGCCGCCGTCTGCGACGCCCTGGGCATCGAGCTGCCTGACCTGCTGGCCGAGGTCGGGCGGGAGCTGGCCGGCCGCGGCCGCCGGACCCCGGTCGTCCGGCTGGACGCCGTTCGCGGCCGTCGCGGCCAGGCGGCGGAGCGCGGCCCGGGCGGGTTCGCCGTCCGCAGTCCGGGCAGCTCCCCGCCCCGCGGGCCCGGCGACGCCATGTGCCGGATGGCCGCCTGATCGCCGAGCGCGGGCCGGCCCGTCAGGCGCGGGCCAGCTCAGCGGGAGCGCCCTTGCGGCTGACGATGACCTCGTCGGCCAGGCCGTAGCCGACGGCCTCGCCAGCGCTGAACGTCTTGTTCCTGTCGGTATCGGCCCTGATCTTGGCTACCGGGTGGCCGGTGTGCCGGCTGAGGATCTCGGCCACCTCGGCCCGTACCCGCGCCACTTCCTTGGCCTCGACGGCCAGATCCGGCAGGGTGCCCCGGGCCTGGCTCGACGGCTGGTGCAGCAGCACCTTCGCGTGCTTCAGCACCGCCCGCCTGCCCGGCGCGCCGGCGGCGAGCAGCACCGCCGCCGCGGACGACGCCTGCCCCATGCAGATGGTGGCGACATCGGGCCTGATGTACTGCATCGTGTCGTAGATGGCGGTCAGCGCGCTGTAGGAGCCGCCGGGCGAGTTGATGTACAGGCTTATCTCCAGGTCGGGGCTGGCCGATTCGAGGTGCAGCAACTGGGCCATCACCACGTTGGCGACGCCATCGTCGATCTCGGTGCCGAGGAAGACGATCCGCTCCGACAACAGCCGGGAGTAGATGTCGTAGGCGCGCTCGCCGGCCGCGGTCCGCTCCACCACAGTGGGAATCGTGTACTGGCCCATGGTCACAGGCCCGCCGTCCGGGTCGCGGCCGCCGGGCGAACGTCGTCGAGCCGCTGCACGATGTGGTCGATCATCCCGTAGTCGCGGGCCTCCTCGGCGCTGAACCAGCGGTCCCGCAGGCTGTCCTTCTCGATCGTCGCCACCGGCTGCCCGGTGTGCTGTGCGATCAGGCTGGTCATCGTGGCCCCGGTCCGCTGCAGCTGCTCGGCGTAGATCTCGACGTCGGCCGCGGTTCCGCCGAAGCCGGCCGAGCCCTGGTGCATCAGCACCTGGGCGTGCGGCAGGCTGAACCGCTTGCCCGCGGTGCCCGCGCACAGCAGGAACTGGCCCATGCTGGCGGCCAGGCCCATGGCCAGGGTGCGGACGTCGTTGGGGATCAGCCGCATCGTGTCGTAGATGGCCAGCCCGGCGCTGACCGAGCCGCCGGGCGAGTTGATGTACAGGCTGATGTCGCTGCGCGGGTCCTCGGCCGCCAGCAGCAGCAGCTGGGCGCACAGCCGGTTGGCCGCCCGGTCGTCGACCTCGGCGCCGAGGACGATGATGCGCTGGTACAGCAGCCGGGTCGCCAGCTGCTCGTCCAGCGTCCCGGCCGCGGGTTCGGCAACGGCAGTCTGCATGGTCTACCTGCTCTCAGTCCGGCCCCGGGGAAGCCCCGGCTCGCCGACCACGATGGCTCACCAGGCGAGCGCAGGCCAGGGTTATCTGCTGCGGGCAGAGGAATGCATCCGGGTGCCGGGAGCGGGTGACCGCTCGCCCTCGGCCGGGGAATGCGCGGGACTCTGGTTACTGACCGGCGCCGGGATGTTACAGCGGAAAATGAGGACTGCCTTGCCGTCGCTGCCGCGGCTGAGCGCCGGATCGTTAACCAGAAGCATGGGAAAGTAGCCATCGTGGTGCAGCAGGCTGCGGATGAGTTTATCGAATGGCCGGTTGCCGAAAGCAGCGCGGAGGATGACGATGCTGAAGGCGTGACGCTTCAATGCGGCCTGGTAGCCGGCTGCGCCGTGCAGGACCGTGCCAGTACCGGGCACGGTGTAGCGGATGCTGTAGGTGTTCACGAAGCGCTGCAGCCCAAGGTGATCGTAGAAGGCCAGCTCGCTGGGCGTGTCCGCCAGGATGAGTCCGGGGTGTTCCCGCAGTGCGGACTTCAGGCGGTAGACGGCGGCCACCGAATAAGGCGGCGGGACGCTGGCCCGTTCCTGCGCCTGGACGATCCCGGTGACAGCTCCCGCCGCGGCGATCACCAGGATCGTGGTCAGGAACGCCACGACCAGCCTGGCCGCCACCCCCCGGCGACTGCCGCCGAGCCGGCGCAGTGCCAGCTCCGCCAGTGTGGACAGGCCGTAGGCGGCGGGGATGGCGGCGAACCAGGCGCCGTATCCGACGTGCTTGAACAGGCTGACAATCACGCCGATGCGCGCCTGCTCGATCGGCGCCAGGCCGACCGCGGCGGCGAGGATCCAGCCCAGCAGCTTGACCGCCCCGCCGCGGGCCGCGGCGGTCAGCACGGTCGCTCCCATGACGGCGAGAACGGCCAGGCAGCCGGTCCAGGCCACCGCAGAACCAAGGATCATCGCCGCCGGATGGCCGCCGTTGACCGTGCGGTCGATGGTGCTGAACAAGATCCCGTGCCAGTAGGAAGTCCCAGCGGCAAGTACCGCCAGAGCCAGCACCGCGACCGTCGCGGCAGCGGTGACGATGGCCACGGCGATCCTGGCGGTCCATCGCCAGGCCGGGTCGCACAGCACGGCCAGGGCGATGACCACCGGATCCCAGAGCGCCGACGGATACGCGGTAGCGTTGGCCGCTACCAGGGCCGCGACGACCCCGGCGAGCAGCACGATCCGCCTCCGGCCGCTGGCGTCCCCGACCGCCGCCGCGCATCGGGCAGCGGCGGCGAGCAGCATCAGCGACATGGCGTCGTAGGTGGCCAGGGCGCCGAGGTACTGAGTGGCAGACGTCGTGACGAACAGGGCGCCGGCGAAGAGGGCGACCCGGGAGCCAAAGAGCTGGCGCACGGTGGACCACAGCAGCGCGGTGGCGGCGAGCATGCAGGCGAGGCTCAGCACGCGCGTGCCCGTCAGCCCGAATACGGACGCTATGGCGGCACTGATCGGCGGGTAAATGACGGGTGCGCCGGAGAACGCGCGGGCGTACCCGGCGACAGCCGCGCCGTGCAGCCAGTGCGCGATCTCGGCCCGGCCGGCGTCGATGTAGGTCGTCTCATCCATGACCAGCGGGCGCGAGAGCATGCTCAGGCCGAGCAGTACCTGCAGGGCCAGCAGCATCGGCAGGCCCCACAGTGCCACCGGGTCCGGCGCGGGCGGGGCTGCGCTCCGCCGCCGTACGGCAATCGCCGTGGCCTGGGGCGGGGCGTAGGTCAAGCTGCGATTCCTCCTTGGCTGCCCGCTCTTCGAGTCGCCGCGGCGGCTGCCCGGTAGCTCAGGGCATCTGTTCCATGCTGGCCGACGGCGCCGCGGTCATGGGCCGGTTTCGCCGATATGTACGTCATTGGCGGCCCTGACCAGGCCAGACGTGACCGAAACGGTCGACCTGGGCAGCCAGACCGCCAGCTGGCGGTTACCCGGACGGCTCGCCGGCAGGCAAGGTGAGCTGCCAGGAAACACCGAACCGGTCGGTCACCCAGCCGGACTTCGGGCTGAACCCGTAGCCGGCCAGCGGCATCAGGGCGGTTCCCCCTCGGTAAGCGCCGCGTACAGGCGCTCGATCTCCGCGTCAGAATCGCACAGTACGGACATGGAGATCGCCGCGGCCATGACACCGGGTTTAGGCCGCCCGGGCAAGTCGCCAGAATCCGGGGCGCGAGCCGCGCCGCAGGGTAGCGGCACCGGGTGATACTGCACACCGAGTGATGCATTCAGCCCATTATATTCCCTCATTATCGAGCTTATGTTCTACTATCGCGATGGAGCGTGTCACCCGTCCGCCCTGGTGGGACTATCCGGCCCGCTGCCCGGCCGGGCACCCGTGGGGGCCAGGACTCGTGATCGTCGGCTGGATGCCCTGCGACTGCCCCGGCGCGCTGCTGCATCCCGGCCGCGGGCACCTGTGGGTGCGGTGCGGCACCGAGAAATGCACGGCTACCTGGTACCGGCCCCGGCATGGCTGGTTAAGCGGCGCCCTGGCCCGGTGGGCTGCCAGACTGGCGGCATGCAGACCCTGGTCGCCGATCATCCGCTCGTCACCCATAAGCTGACGGCCCTGCGCGATGCCCGCACCGAGACCCCGACGTTCCGCCGGCTGGCCGACGAGCTGGTGACGCTGCTCGCCTACGAGGCCACCCGGCACATCCGGGTGGAGCCGGTGTCGGTGGACACGCCGCTGGAGACCGCCAGCGGAGTCCGGCTGGCGCGGCCGGTGCCGCTGGTGATCCCGGTCCTGCGGGCCGGAATCGGCATGCTGGACGGCATGGCCCGGCTGCTGCCGCAGGCCGACGTCGGCTTCGTGGGGCTGATCAGGGACGAGCAGACGCTGGCCGCATCCACCTACGCCGAGCGGCTGCCGGCCGGCCTGGCCGGCCGCGACGTGTTCGTGCTCGATCCGATGCTGGCCACCGGCGGCACGCTGCAGACCGTGGTCGAGATGCTGGTGGCGCGCGGCGCCGCCACGGTCACCGCTGTCTGCCTGCTGGCCGCGCCGGAGGGCCTGGACCGGCTGGCCGCGGCGTTCTCCGGTGACGAGCCGCCGGTCCGGGTCGTGACCGGCGCGCTGGACCGCCAGCTGAACGACAGGGGCTACATCCTGCCCGGCCTCGGCGACGCCGGCGACCGGCTGTTCGGCGAAATTTAGCCGGCACCGGGACCGTCGCCGACCAGGTCGCGGCGGCCGAGCCGGGCTACGGGCGCTGGCCGGCGGTTGAGAACCAGATTTTCGGCATTTCTGGCCGATCGATGTATCAGCACTCTCGACAGCGACTCTGAACGGCGAGAGGGTTTGCAAGCAGAGCGGCCCTGTCATCATCGCCCCATGTGAGGAGCTGACATGGACGATGGCGATAATCCGGTACCCAGACTAGTTCGTGCCGCCGCCAACGGAGACGAGCAGGCCTGGCAGGAGATCGTGACCCGCTACGGTTCGCTGCTGGCCAGCGTGATCCGCCGGTTCCGGCTCACCGCGGCCGAGACCCAGGATGTCGCCCAGACTGTATGGCTGCGCCTGGTCGAGCACCTGGACGGCATCCGTGAGCCGCGGGCCCTGCCCATGTGGATCGTCACCACCACCAGGCGGGAAGCGCTGCGCTGCCTGGCCGACCGGCGGCGAGCCGTGCCCTACGACCCGCTCGATCCAGCCGGGCTGGCACCGCCGGCCGACGAAACCGAGCCTGCCGCCGGCCTGATACGCGCCGAGCGGCATGCGGCACTGCTCGCCGGGCTGGCTGAGCTGCCAGCCCGGCAGCGCGAGCTACTGCTCCTGCTCATGGAGGACCCGCCGTTGTCCTATCACCAGATCAGCCGGCGCACGGGCATCCCCGTCGGCAGCATCGGGCCGACCCGCGGCCGGGCCATGGACCGGCTGCGGCAGACCCCGGCCGTCCGGGACCAGATGACCGGACCGGCCCCGGTGCCGGCCGGGTCAGCCGCAGTCGCCTGCCTCGACCGCCCGGCGGCGCGGCACTCGGACCGGCCGGGAGGAAGGTGATGGACGTGACACAGCACCGCTGGGACGACGATCAGAACATCCTGGACGACCTGACCGATGCGTACCGCGAGACCGCGCCACTGACCCAGGCCGTCGCGGATTACGGCAAGGGTGCCTACGCCTGGCGTACCGTCGACCAGGACCTGCTGCTGGCCTCGCTGAGCTTCGACTCTTCACTGGAGCACGCGCAGGAGGTGCGCTCCGACGCCGATGACGCGCGGGTCCTGGTGTTCACGGCTACCCCGTTGTCGCTGGAGCTGGAGGTGAGGCCGGGCCGGGTTGTCGGCCAGATCGTCCCGCCGGGACCGGGAGAGATCAAGATGGAGGCGGCCGACGGCCTCACCTTGCAGGTCGAGGCCGACGACGCCGGCTTCTTCAACCTTCCGGCCGCGCCGCGCGGCCCGGTCCGGCTGCGCTGCGACACCCCGACCGGGCGCCTGGTCACGGACTGGGTGCGCCTGTGACCCGTCGCCGCACGCAGGCTCATGCCCCGAGCGCGATGAAGGAATGAGCGGTCGACTGGGCCACGGAATCGTCGCTCGCCGCGTGCCGGGCGAGCATCAGCGCCTCGGCCATGCTGGTTCCCTGCTGCAGGTGGTCGTGCAGGGCCAGCATGAGCGGGACGGTGGCGGGGTCGCTGACCGGGACGACGCTGGCCACCACCCCGGCAGAGCCGAGCGAGATCAGGGCGCTGACGAGCCCGAGGAGCTCGTCGGCGCCCACCGCCACCCCGACCGCCGAACTGCAGTTGGACAGGACGACCCGGTACGGGGCGCGGTTCAGCCGCTCAAGGTCGTACACCGTCAGCGGCCCGTCGTCGAGCTCGATGGCGGAGAACAGCGGGCTGTCCCCCCGGAACGTGCCGTGCGCCGCCATGTGCACCAGCCAGGCGCCGTCCATGGCGGCCATCACCTGGTCGGTCACCGCGCCGCCGTCGGCCAGGACCACTGCGTCCGGATACTGAGCGGCCAGGCTGCGGACTTCCGCGGCACCGGTGGACAGCCTCGGGCCGCCGATCAGGACGACCCGGGAGTCCGGCGGCCGGGCGGCGCGGCGGGCGCGCAGCCACGCGGCGGCCGACGGCGCAACCGCCGTCGGCCGCTCCCGCAGCGAGGGCATCAGGCCCCAGGGGACCGCGTGCAGCCGCCCGGTCGGCACGACGACCACCGGGCCGCCGCGCAGCCGCAGCCGCCGCCGCCCCGAGCAGGCTCGCCTCTAGCCGCAGGCCGATCTCGGCCAGGTCGAGCCGGACGGCGCCACGGCGGGTGTTTTCCCGCCGGAGCGCGAACAGGGCGTGATCCAGCGCGCGGACCGCCGCCTGGGTCGGGCCGACATGGTCCAGGCGCAGGCGCCCCCCGGCCGCCGTGACGGCGTACAGCTGCCCGTCGACGTCGGTGAGCTCCAGCAGGTCGGTCTCCCCCAGCTGGGCCAGCAGGTCGGCCGGGACGAAGGACTCGGATCTCCCGGCTTCCAGCGCGCGGGTGTGCAGGACGCGCTGGCGCACGGCGCCTTCGAGCCGGCGGCGTTCCCGCTGCAGCGCCGGAGCGGCCGCGTGGCCGTCCGGCTCGCGATCCAGCCGGGCGGCGACGTTGCGCAGCGCGGCGAGGTCGGCCACCAGGGCGCCGTCCGGCGGCGGCAGTACCGGGGTCACCCGGAGCACGGTGGCCCGCCAGCGCTCGCTCCATTCCAGGAACTGCCGGGCATTTCCGCGGCGCACCGTATGACGCAGCGCGATTTCCGCCAGCTGCGCTCCGTGCGCGGTGGCCAGCGTGCGCAGCTCGGTAGCCCCGAGCGTCTGCAGGTGCAGGTCGAGCAGGGCCAGGCCGCGGTCACACGCGGCCAGCATGCCCCGCCACCGCTGGTCCGCCTCGCACCAGGTCGCCTGGGCCAGCCAGCCGGTGCTGCGGGTCCGCAGCTCGCCGCGGTTCCGGACGACCGCAGCGGACCGCAAGTGGCGTTCGGCCTCCTCGCGGCGCCCACAGGCCAGCGCCAGCCGGCCGGTGAGCAGGTGGCCATCGACCGCGCGGCGGGAATCCAGCTGCTCCAGCCGCGCGGTCAGCCGCCGGGCCGGCCGGAGCAAGACGGCCGCGTCATCCTCGCTCGCCGCAAACCGGCACAGCAGCAGGACCAGCTCCGCCCGTGCCGCCCACCACGGGCGCTGCTGGTGCCGGAACAGCCGCAGGGCGTCGGCGCTGCGCCGCTGCGCGAGGCTGAGGTCACCCGTCGCGGCCGCGGCCAGGGCGGCGGAATACACCAGCTCGGCCCGCCTGGCTGCCGAACCGCGGTTTCTCTCGATGGTGGACAGCGCCGCATCCACCTCGCTCAGGGCGTCCCGGGCCAGCCCGGCCGCGAGCAGCACCGCGCACTTGTCGACGGTCAGGTCGGTCCGGAGGATCCCCAGCCGGTCGAACAGTTCCTGGGCATGGTCAAGGTGAGCCAGCGCAGCAGGAAGATCGCCGCGAGCGTGCCCTACTGCGCCCCGTTCATGACGGACGCACGCGTATTCCGCAAGCTGGCCGGATTCGAGATGCAGCGCCTCGACCCGGGCGTAGTCGCGATCGGCATGCTCGATATCCCCCCTGGCGAGGTACACCACGGCCCGCCAGTGCAGGGCCCGTGCCTCCCAGATCAGATCGCCGGCCCCCGACAGCAGGCCGACAGCGGCCTGGGCGTCCCGCAGTGCCTCGGCATAACGGCCCTGCAGCCACAAGGCGTTGACCTTGCGGATCAAAATCCGGCCGGCCAGCACGCCATGACTGCGGCTCAGCACGATGTCGAGGGTGGACAAGCCGCGCCGCGTCTGCCCGGCCAACACCAGGGCCATACCCAGGCTGCCCAGAATGTCCGATTCCCGGTCCAGGTCATTGGCCCGGCGCGCCAGCCGGCGCGCCATCTTCAGCTCGGCGATCGCCGCGTCCATGTCGCCGAATTCACGCAGCACCACGCCGGCCGCCTGGTGCGCGACAGCTGCCTGCAGGCTTGTCGGGTGCTGGGCCAGCACGGCTTGCGCGGCGGCGAGCGCCTCCGATGGCCGTGATAGCGCCAGGGCCTGCAGTTCGTCGGGCTCCCAGACCACCGGGCCGGGTTGCGAGTCAACTTGCATTGCTCAAACGGTATTTTTCACACGAGCGATTGCTCAAGTTAAATTAGCCGCCTATTTAGGAGGGCCAATGCCTGCCGATGAACGTTTGAGAGCCCAGATCGATCTCATCCTGAAAAACATCGAGGGCGCAAGAGCGTTCCCCGCGGACTGGCTGAACGCCGGGGACGTCGACTACCTCTACCGCGACGGCGTGGTACTGACCAGCATTGCCGACGCGGAGCGCGTCGTCGCGGCGCTGCAGCTGATCTACCGCGAAACCCGCACCTTTGACGCTGCTGATGACGCCGCCGCGACCGAGGAAGCGCAGTTCGAGCGTCAGCACGTCGGAGCCGGCGTGATCAAGATCACGGTGTCTGCCATCCCGCGCCCGGTGCCTGACGTCCTCAACCGGCTCGACGAACTGGTCGGGCCGGGCGCAGCCACGCCGGATCACATTCTCTTCGTGTGCCCGATCTCCTGCCCAGCGACGGAGCCCGGTGTGGTGCCACCGGGTACCGTCACCCCCTTCCCGCCGCCCGGCCTCGACACCTGCGGCCGCCGGGGGGCCGCCGTGCCGGGCTGCGACGGCGATGGCGTATTCGTCAGCATTGTGGACACCGGACTGATGCCGCACGCGGCCAGCGGGCATCCGTGGCTGGCCGGCGTGCACGGCAAGCCGGAGGAGATCTACCACCCGGGGACGGACCAGATCCGCCCCTACGCCGGTCATGGCACATTTGTCGCCGGCTGCCTGCGCTGTATGGCCCCGCGGGCATCGGTCTACGTCGAGCGGGCCTTCGACATAGCGGGCGCCAACTACGAGTCGGATCTGTTGCCGAGCCTGCACGACGTGCTCAGACGGAACCCGGACGTTCTGGTCTTTACCTTCTGCGCGTCAACCCGCCATGACCTGCCTCTCATCACTTTCGACCATTTCTACGAACGGCACCTGCGCTACCGCAAGGGACTGGTTGTGCTCGCGCCCGCCGGCAACGACGGTAACCGGCGGCCGATGTGGCCGGCCGCCTTTCCTTGGGTGGTCTCCGCGGGCGCCCTGTCGGCAAGCTGGCGAGACCGGGCCTGGTTCAGTAATTTCGGCCGCTGGGTCGATGTCTATGCGCCGGGCCAGGACCTCATCAACGCCTATCCCAGCGGGACCTATGTGTGCACTGAGCCCCCCATCGGGGAGCACCGGGAGTTCCACGGGATGGCCGTGTGGAACGGGACATCGTTCTCTACCCCGATCGTGGCCGGGCTCATCGCGGCGCGGATGTCCGCGACCGGGGAGAACGGGCAGCAGGCGGCGGAATCGCTGCTGCGGCTGGCACGCGGCCAGGCGATCCCGGGCGTAGGCGCCGCGCTCTATCCCGGCCAGGCCTGCTGTGACGTATGCCGCGAGCATGGCCAGGCGTGCTCGACGCAGGCAAAGCCGCGCTGCGGCTGCGGCTAGGCGATGACGCGCACCGCGGATGAGCCGTCGGGCAGGCGGCGGGCCTCCAGCCGCTCGGCCACCCGGTCCTTCAGCTCGGCCACGTGGCTGACGATGCCGACGGCCCGGCCGCAGTCGCGCAGGTCGTCGATGACCGCCATCACCTGGTCGAGGGTCTGCGCGTCCAGCGAGCCGAAGCCCTCGTCGATGAACAGCGTGTCCAGGTCCACGCCCCCGGCCTCGGCCTTGACCACGTCGGCCAGGCCGAGGGCCAGGGCGAGCGAGGTGTAGAACGTCTCGCCGCCGGACAGCGACCGGGGGCTGCGCTCCTCGCCGGTGTGCCGGTCGATCACGGCCAGGGTGAGCCCGGCGCGCTCGCGCTTGCGCTCGCCCTCATCGGTGCGCCGCAGCTCGTAGCGGCCTGACGACATCGCCGACAGCCGGATGTTCGCCGCGCTCACCACCTGCCCGAACCAGTGCCGCAGCACGTAGGTCGTCAGCGCGATCCTGCGGTGCCCGTCCATGCCCTTGGCCAGGCCGGCCAGCCGGATCACCGCTGCGGTGCCCTCCTCCAGCCGGTCGGCGGCCTGCTCGGCCGCGGCGACCTCGGCCTGGCGCTCGCTGAGCCTGCCGAGCCGGGCCAGCGCCGCCTCGTGCGCGGCGCGCACCTCCCGCTCGGCGTCGGCCGCCTGGGCCAGGGCCGCGGCCGCGGCGACCGCCGCGGCGGCCACCGCATCGGCCTGGCCAGGATCGAGGCCGGCCAGCTCCGGAGCCGTGACGGCCGCGGTCAGCGCGGCCAGCTGGCTGTCCCACTCAGCGACCTGCGCTTCGAGCTCGGCTTGCTGGTCGCCGGCGAGCACGGCGGACCGGGCCGGGCCGAGGCCGGGGAAGCCGCGGGCCGCGGCCTCCCGCACCGCCCGGTCCCGCGCCTCCTGCTGACCCGCCAGCGCGGCTGCCAGCGTGTCCAGCGCCCCGGCCAGCGCCCGGTCCGCCTGAGCCGACCCGCGCAGCTGCTGCTGCCGCGCGGCGACCGACGGCTGGTCCTGCGCCGCCGCGGCCAGCTGCGCCCGCAGCCGGTCCAGATCGGCGGCCGCCTGCTCGGCCTGCTGCCGGACGGCCGCGGCGGCCTGCGCGGCGACGACCAGGCCCCCGGCTACCCTTTGCTGCTCCGCCCGCAGCCCGGCCAGCTCGGGCTCCAGCCTGGCGGCCTGCTGCGCGGCCTGCTCCGCCGCGACGATCTGCGCGGCCAGTCCGGCGGCCTGTGCGCCGAGGTCGGCCGCGGCCCGGCCGCCGGCCACCGCGGCCAGGGCGGCCGCCTCGGTGGCCATCCGCTCGCGGCGGGTTTCGGCCTGCTCGCGCAGCGCCGCAGCGGCGTCCCTGCGCCGCTGCGCGGCGGCGACGTCGTCCGCTGAGACGGCACCGTCCGCGGCGCTGGCCGGAGCCGGGTGATCGGCTGACCCGCATACCGGGCACGCAGTGCCGTCGGCGAGCCCGGCGGCCAGCTCGGCCGCCATGCCGTCGAGCCGGGCCTGCAGCAGCCGCTGGTGCGCGTCCACCAGGTCCTGGTGCGCGTCGGCGGCCGCGCGCGCCGTGGCCTCCTGCCGCGTGAGCAGCGGGTGCAGCTTCGCGAGCTGCCCGGCCGCGGTGAGCCTGGCCTCGGCGGCCGCCTGCTGATCACGGGCGGCCGGCAGGCAGGCCGCCGCTGCGCGGGCCTGGGCGAGCTGGCCGTCGGCCGCGGCGATCTGGGCCGGCAGGTCACGCTGCGCGGCCTGCAGGGCGGCGGCCTGGCCCGCCAGCGCCGCCGCATCCCGCCGCAGCCCAGCCAGCCGCGCGTCGGCGGCGGGCAGCTCCGCCTCGGCGTCGGCCAGGTGCTGGAGGGCGGCGGCTTGCTGCTCCCCGGCCTGCACGCGCGCGGCGGCCCGCTGTCCGGCGGCCTGCGCGCGGGCGGCCTCCCCGACCTGGCCGGCAGGCAGGCCCGTGCCGGGCAGGCCGGCATCCGGGCTGTCCGCCAGAATGTCCGCGTCCGGGCCGGGCGTGATGGCGCGCACCGCCTGCGCGCCGGCGGCGGCACGCTCGTCGGCGTCGCGCAGCGCCGCCAGCAGCGGCGCGACCGGGGCGGCCCGGCGCGCGGCGGCCAGCCGCGCGCCGCGCTCGTCGCGGCCGGCCCGGCCGGCCTCGTGCTCGCGCAGCCGGGCCAGCACCCCGGTCAGCCGGGTCATCCGGGCCGCCTGCTGCCGGGCCTGCTCGTCCGCCTGCTGCGCCGCGGCCAGCGGCCGGCCGCCACCTCAAGACCGGCGCCGGTGACCGTGCCGGTGGCCGCCAGTTCCTCGGCCAGCTCCTTGAGCCGGATGACCCGCTCGGACCGGGGAAGGTCCAGCAGCTCGTCGCGGGCCGCGGCATCCAGGCCCGCGGCCTCGGCCGCCGCCGACACCGCGGCGGTGATCGCGCCCTGCGCGGCCGCCTGGTCCCGGACCGCGTCGGCCCGGCGCCGGTCCAGCTCGGCGGTAATGGCGTCGTACAGCCCGGTGCCGAACAGCCGGGTCAGCAGCACCCGCCGGTCGTCGTCCCCGGCGGCCAGGAACTTCGCGAACTCACCCTGCGGCAGCAGCATGACCTGGGTGAACTGGGCCCGGTTCAGCCCCACCAGCTCGGTGACCAGCTCGCCGGCCTCGGCCTTGTTCGCCGATAGGCTGACCCACCGGCCGCCGTCGGACCGCTCCAGGTGCACCCGGGCGGCCCCGGTCGTGAACCCGTCGCCGCGCTTCTTCGGCCGCTGATGCTCGGGCACCCGGCAGATCCGGTAGGCCAAGCCGCGCAGCGAGAACTCCAGCGTGACCGACGGCTCCGCGCCCGGCGCGGCGAAATGCGAGCGCAGCCGGTCGGTCCCGGCCCCCTCGCTCGCCAGGCCGCCGTAGAGCGCGAACGTGATCGCGTCCAGGATCGTGGTCTTGCCCGCGCCGGTCGGGCCCTCGAGCAGGAACAGGCCGCTGCGGGCCAGCCGGCCGAAGTCGATGTCCTGGGCGGCGGCGTACGGGCCGAACGCCTCAAGCCGCAGCCGGTGCAGCCGCATCAGGCACCGGCCCCGGCGTGCTGCGCCGCCTCGGCCACGCCGGCCAGCACCGCGCGCTGCGCCTCGTCCGGCGGGCCGCCGCTGGCGTACTCGACGAACAGCCCGCAGATCTCGACCGGGTCGGTCTCCCTGGCCAGCCGCTCCAGATCGGCGCAGGCGCCGGGCAGGCCGCCCTCCGGCGCGAAGTCCAGCACCAGCGTGTGCGGCCACTTCTCCCGCAGCCGTTCCATCGGCGCCGGCGGCCGGGCGGTGTCGGTGAGCACCGCCTTGACCCAGCAGTCCGCCAGGCCGGCCAGGTCGCCGACGGCCCGCGCGATCAGGTCGTCCAGCCTGCCGCGCACCTCGCGTAGCGGCCGCGGCACCGGTGCGGGCAGCAGCTCCGCGGCGACCTGCCCGGCCCCGTCGATCTCCACCAGCGTCACCGACTTGACGTGGTCCTTCTCGCCGAACGAGAACGCCAGCGGGGATCCGCTGTAGCGGACGGCGTCGGTCCCGGCGGTGACCCGCTGCGGGCCGTGCAGGTGGCCGAGGGCCACATAGCTGAAGCCGCCGAACACCGCCACGGGCACGTCCGGTACGCCGCCGACCCGGATGTCCCGCTCGGATTCCGACGGCTGGCCGCCGCGGACGAACGCGTGCGCGGCCACCACCGTGCGGGTGACGCCCCGGGTCGCGGCGTCGGCGCGGACCCGCTGCGCGGCCGCGGCCAGCACCGACTCGTGCGACCGCTGCGCGCCCAGGTCCGCCATGACCGCGTCCGGCAGCAGGTAGGGGATGCCGTAGACCGCCACCTCGCCGTATGCGTCCCCGATCAGCACCGGCCGGCCGATGTCGGCCACGCAGGTGCGCAGATGGATGCCCGCGGCCTCGCTGACCCTGGCGCCGAAGCCGAGCCGGACTGCCGAGTCGTGGTTACCGCTGACCAGCACGACCGGGATGGCGGCCCGGGCGAAGGCGGTCAGCGTGGCGTCGAGCAGCGCGACCGCGTCGGTCCCCGGCACCGCCCGGTCGTAGACATCCCCGGCCACCACCACCGCGTCGGCCCGGCGGCTGACCGCCTGGCGCAGCAGCCAGTCCAGGAACTCCCGCTGGCAGGCCAGCAGATCCGCGCCATGCAAAGTCCGGCCGAGGTGCCAGTCCGAGGTGTGGATCAGTCGCATCGCCGCGTTACCGGGACTTCCGTTGCCGGCCGGGGCGCCGGGCTCGGTTGGGGGGATACTGGCCATGATGCCTGAGCAATGCGACATCGCCGCGGCTCCCGCTCCCGGCGGCGTGTCGCGCGGCCGGGGCCCAGCAGGCCGCCCGGCTAGATCCCGAGCGGGTGCCAGACCGTCTTGATCTCGGTGAAGGCCAGCATCCGGCGCGGCGACGGCGGCGCGGCCCAGTCGTCGTCGGCGGCGTAGACCCGCTTTACGTTCGCGGCGGCGAGCCGCTCCAGGCCGGCCGGGTCGGCGGCGCCGGTCAGGTCGATCGCGTTGACGTCCATGTGCGCGGCCAGCACCGGCGCCAGCTCGGCGGTCCGGCCGGTCAGCACGTTGGCCACGCCGGCCGGGACATCGGAGGTGGCCAGCACCTCGGTCAGCGTGATCGCGGGCAGCGGCCGCGGCTCGCTGGCGACCAGCACCACGGCGTTGCCGGTCGCGATCACCGGCGCGAGCACGCTGACCAGGCCGAGCAGGCTGGAACCGGCGGGCGCGACGACCGCCACCACCCCGGTCGGCTCGGGCACGCTGAAGTTGAAGTACGGCCCGGCGACCGGGTTGGCCGCCCCCGCTACCTGGGCGACCTTGTCCGGCCACCCTGCGTACCAGACCCAGCGGTCGATCGCGGCGGCCACGGCCTGCCCGGCCGCTCCGGCGGACAGGCCCTCGCTGCCGGCCAGCTCGGCCGCGAACTGCCCGGCCCGGCCCTCCATCAGCTCCGCGACCCGGTACAGCACCTGGCCCCGGTTGTAGGCCGTCGCACCGGACCAGCCGGCGAACGCCGCGCGGGCGGCGGTCACCGCGTCCCGCGCGTCCTTGCGGGAGGCCTGCGCGGCGTAGGCCAGCAGGGCTCCGTCCGGGCCGGTCACCGGATAGGACCGGCCGGACTCCGAGCGCGGGAACGCGCCGCCGATGAACAGCTTGTAGGTCTTGCGGACCGCCAGCCGCCCGGCTTCGGGCACTGAGGTCGCGGCAGGCCGGCGCGCGGTCTTTTTTGCTGGTCCCTGATCTTCTGCTTTCCTGACGCCGGCCTTCCGGCTGGCCGCCCCGCGGCCGTCGCGGTCAGGCATCGAGGTACGCGGCCAGGCCGGGCCGGCCGCCCTCCCGCCCGAACCCCGACTCCTGGTAGCCGCCGAACGGGCTGGCCGGGTCGAACCGGTTAAAGGTGTTGGCCCACACCACGCCCGCCCGCAGCTGCTGGGCCAGCCACAGGATCCGGCTGCCCTTCTCGGTCCAGATCCCGGCCGACAAACCGTAGGCGGTGTTGTTCGCCTTCGCCACCGCCTCCGCCGGGGTGCGGAACGTCAGCACCGACAGCACCGGGCCGAAGATCTCCTCGCGGGCGATCCGGTGCGACTGGGCCACCCCGGTGAAAATCGTCGGCGCGAACCAGAACCCCCGCTCGGGCAGCTCGCACGGCGGCGACCAGCGGGTCGCCCCCTCGGCCTGGCCCGCCGCCGACAGCTCGCGGATCTTGTCCAGCTGGGCGCGGGAGTTGATCGCGCCGATGTCGGTGTTCTTGTCCAGCGGATCGCCCAGCCGCAGGGTGGACAGGCGGCGGCGCAGCCGCTCGGTGATCTCGTCCGTCACTGATTCCTGCACCAGCAGCCGGGAGCCGGCGCAGCAGACATGCCCCTGGTTGAAGAAGATGCCGTTCACGATGCCCTCGATGGCGGCCTCGACCGGCGCGTCGTCGAAGATGATGTTGGCGGCCTTGCCGCCCAGCTCCAGGGTCAGCTTCTTGCCGGTGCCCGCCACGGTGGCCGCGATCTGCTTGCCGACCTCGGTCGACCCGGTGAACGCGACCTTGTCCACGCCCGGGTGGGCGACCAGGGCGGCGCCGGTTTCCCCGGCCCCGGTCAGCACGTTGACCACCCCCGGCGGCAGGCCCGCCTGCTGGCACACCTGCGCCAGCAGCAGCGCGGTCAGCGGCGTGGTCTCGGCGGGCTTCAGCACGCAGGTGTTGCCGGCGGCCAGCGCCGGGGCGAGTTTCCACGCCGCCATCAGCAGCGGGAAGTTCCACGGGATGATCTGCCCGGCCACGCCGAGCGGGCGCGGGGCCGGGCCGTAGCCGGCATGCGCCAGCTTGTCGGCCCAGCCCGCGTAGTAGAAGAAGTGCGCCGCGGCGAGGGGGATGTCGGTGTCCCGGGACTCGCGGATGGGCTTGCCGTTGTCCAGGCTCTCCAGCACCGCGAACTCGCGGGCCCGCTCCTGCAGGGCCCGGGCGATCCGGTACAGGTACTTGGCCCGCTCCGCGCCCGGCATCGGGCCCCAGGCACCTTCTTGCGCCACCCGGGCGGCGGTGACAGCCCGGTCTACGTCGGCTTCGCCGGCCTGCGCCACCCGGGCCAGCGGCTCCTCGGTGGCGGGGTTGACGGTGCCGAGGGTAGCGCCGTCCGCCGCCGGGGCGAACTCGCCGTCGATGAACAGCCCGTACTCGGCAGCGACCGACACGACCTCACGTGACTCGGGGGCCGGCGCGTAGTCCCAGGAGGAGGCAGGCGCGGGCGGCGCGGGACCGCGCGCTTCGGTGTCGCCCTGCATCAGCGGTGCTTCCTTCTCGCTCGCCATCGTCGTCGCCGTCGTGCCGCTGGCCATTGTCGCAGGTGGCGTCCAGGGCGAGGCAGGCCGGGACCCGGGCCGGTTAGTCGAGGGTGAAGTAGTCGGGACCGGCGTAGGCGCCGGTGAGCTGCTTGCTGCGCTGCATGAGCAGGTCGTTGAGCAGGCTGGAGGCGCCGATCCGGAACAGCTGCGGGGTCAGCCAGTGCGGCCCGGCGGTCTCGCTGACCAGCACCAGGTAACGGATCGCGTCCTTGGCGGTGCGGACGCCGCCGGCCACCTTGACCCCGACCCGGCGGCCGGCCGCCTGCTGGTAGTCGCGGACCGCGGCCAGCATGGCCAGCGCCACCGGCGGGGTCGCGGCCGGGCTGACCTTGCCGGTGGAGGTCTTGATGAAGTCCGCGCCGGCCAGCATGGCCAGCCAGGAGGCGCGGGACACGTTGTCGAGCGTGGCCAGCTCCGCGGTCTCCAGGATCACCTTCAGGTGCGCGGCGCCGCACGCCTCGCGGACCGCCCTGATCTCGTCGTAGACCTGGCCGTACCGGCCGGCCAGGAAGGCACCGCGGTCGATGACCATGTCGATCTCGTCGGCCCCGGCCAAGACCGCGTCGGCGACGTCGGCGAGCTTGACGGCCAGGCCGGCCCGCCCGGACGGGAACGCGGTCGCGACCGAGGCCACGGCCACGGTGCTGCCCGCGACCGCCTCCCGGGCCACCCCGACCAGGTCCGGGTACACGCAGACAGCCGCCACCGGCGGCACCGCCGGGTCCGCCGGGTCGGGGCGCCGGGCCTTGGCGCACATCGCGGTGACCTTGCCGGGGGTATCGGCACCCTCCAGCGTGGTCAGGTCCACCGCCGCGATGGCCAGGTCCAGCGCGCGCATCTTGGCGTCCCGCTTGACCGACCTGGTGGCCAGGGCCGCGGCCCGGGCCTCGGTGCCGACCTGGTCGACGCCGGGCAGCCCGTGCAGCAGCTGGCGCAGCGCCGCGTCGGAGCTGACCGCGTCGGCCAGGCTGACTCCGTCCGCCAGCCAGCCGCGGTCCGCCAGCAGGTGCGCGCTCGGCTCGATTCCCACCCCTTGACGCTACCCCGGCCGCCGCGCGCGGTCACCCGCCGAGATGCGGAACGGCGGCTAGCGGGGCGGCCGGCTGCGGACCGGGTCGTAGCCCGGCTTGATCACGTTGTTGATGAGCGCGAGACGCTCGTCGAACGGGGCGAAGGCGCTCTTCATCGCGTTGATGGTCAGCCACTCGATGTCGCCCCAGCCGTACCCGAACGCCTGCGCTAGGACGCGGAACTCCGACGAAAGGGTGACTCCGCTCATCAGGCGGTTGTCGGTGTTCACCGTGACCCGGAACGACAGCCGCCGCAGCAGCCCGATCGGGTGGTCGCTGATCGAGCGGGCCGCGCCGGTCTGGACGTTGGACGTCGGGCACAGCTCCAGCGGGATCCGGCGGTCCCTGATGAAGCTGGCCAGCCGGCCGAGCATCGCGGTCCCGTCCGGGGCGGCCCTGATGTCGTCGATGAGCCGGACCCCGTGGCCGAGCCGCTCGGCCCCGCACCACTGCACCGCCTCCCAGATCGACGGCAGGCCGAAGCCCTCCCCGGCGTGGATGGTGATGTGGAAGTTCTCCCGCGCCACGTACTGGAACGCGTCCAGATGCCGGCTCGGCGGGCTGCCCGCCTCGGCGCCGGCGATGTCGAAGCCGACCACGCCGGCGTCCCGGTGCCGGACCGCCAGCTCGGCTATCTCCAGGGACCGCGCGGCGGTCCGCATCGCGGTCAGCAGGGCGTAGACGGTGATGCCGCGGCCCGCGCTGCCGCGGCGGAACCCCTCGAGCACCGCCTCGACCACCTGGTCCAGGCTCAGGCCGCCGGTGACGTGCAGCTCGGGGGCGAACCGGACCTCGGCATAGACGACCCCGTCGTCGGCCAGGTCGGCGGCGCATTCGGCGGCCACCCGGACCAGCGCGTCCCTGGTCTGCATGACCCCGACCGTGTGCGCGAACGCCTCCAGGTACAACTCCAGGTGGCCGCGCGTGGAGTTGCTGGTGATCCACTGGGCCAGCTCGCCCGCATCGGTGGCGGGCAGTCCGGTGTACCCGCTCTCGCGGGCGAGGTCGACGATGGTCTGCGGGCGCAGCCCGCCGTCCAGGTGGTCGTGCAGCAGCACCTTGGGCACGCGGCGGATCTGTTCCAGCGTGGGCTCGGGCGGGGCGTCGTAGACGGTCACAGAGTGCATTTTGACAGCGCTGACGGTATCCGGGGCTAGCTTTCCCGGCCGATCCGGTCCAGCACGGCCGGCCGGGACTGCGGCGGCTCGGGCCCGATCTCGATCGCGCCGGCCAGCGCCTCGCGGGCCCGCGCGAACCGGCCCGGCTCGTCGCAGCGCAGCTCGAGCACCGGCTGGCCGCGCCCGACCTGCTCCCCCGGCCGGGCCAGGCAGATGACCCCGGCGCCCGCGCTGACCGGGTCCTCCTTGCGGGCCCGGCCCGCGCCGAGCCGCCAGGCGGCCACGCCGACGCTGCGCGCGTCGAGCCCGCGCAGCCAGCCCGCGGCGGGCGCGGTCACCACCTGGGTGTACGCCGCGGCAGGCAGCTCGGCGTCCGGGTCGCCGCCCTGGGCGGCGATCATCGCGCGGTAGCTGGCCAGGGCCCGGCCGTCCGCCAGCGCCGCCGCCGGATCGGCGTCCAGCCCGGCCAGCGCGAGCATCTCGGCCGCCAGCGCCAGCGTCACCCCGACCAGGTCGGGGGGCCCGTGGCCGCGCAGCGTGGCCACCGCCTCGTCCACTTCCACCGCGTTGCCGACGGCCCGGCCGAGCGGGGCGTCCATCGACGTCAGCAGAGCGGTGGTCGCCACCCCGTGCTCCGCGCCTAGCGCCACCATGGTCCCGGCCAGCTCACGGGCGGACTCCAGGTCGGCCATGAAGGCACCGCTGCCCACCTTGACGTCCAGGACCAGAGCCGAGGTCCCCTCCGCGATCTTCTTCGACATGATCGAGCTGGCAATCAGCGGGATCGACTCGACGGTGCCGGTGACGTCGCGCAGCGCGTAGAGCCTTCGGTCGGCGGGGGCCAGCCCCGGCCCGGCCGCGCAGATGACGCAGCCGGCCTGCGCTAGCACCGCGATGATCTCCGCGGCCGACAGCCGGGCCCGCCAGCCGGGGATGGTCTCCAGCTTGTCCAGGGTGCCGCCGGTGTGCCCGAGGCCGCGGCCCGACAGCTGCGGCACGGCGGCGCCGCAGCTGGCGACCAGCGGCGCGAGGATCAGCGACACCTTGTCGCCCACGCCGCCGGTGGAGTGCTTGTCCACCGTCGGCGCGGCCACCGAGCTCAGGTCCAGCCGCTCTCCGGACGCGATCATCGCGTCGGTCCAGGCGCGCAGCTCGGCCGGGGTCAGGCCGCGGAAGTAAATGGCCATCAGCAGCGCCGACATCTGCTCGTCGGCGACGTCCCCGGCGGTGTAGGCGCCGATCAGCCAGCCGATCTCGGCTGCGGTCAGGGGCCGGCCGTCCCGCTTGGCGCGAATCAGGTCGACCGTGTCGGTCCTGGCCGGATCAGTCATCGCCGGGTCAGTCATCACGGGGGTCAGTCATCACGGGCGCGCCGCTCGGCCAGGTCGGCACCGGTGAACGCGGACGGCAGCAGGCGGCCCAGCGGCAGCGGGCCGGGCTCGGCGTCCAGCAGCAGGCCGGGGCCGCCCGCCTCGAGCAGCAGCTGGCGGCAGCGCCCGCAGGGCACCAGCGGCGCGCCGTCGGACGCGACCACGCTGACCGCCACCAGCCGGGCTGTGCCCGGCCGCGTGCAGCGCCGATACCAGGCCGCACTCGGCGCACAGGGTGAGCCCGAACGAGGCGTTCTCCACGTTGCACCCGGCCACCACCGCGCCGTCCTCGGCCTGCCCGGCGGCCCCCACGCGCAGCCGGGAGTAGGGCGCGTAAGCCCGGGCGGCGGCCGTCGCCGCGGCCGACCGCAGCGCGGGCCAGTCAATCGCGGGCCAGTCAATCGTCATGCAGCCTCCTCGCAGCATGCGCTGACGTGAGCAAAACTCCACGACTCTAGCAGCCGGACGGCCCGGCGCTCCTGGTTCTCGCGCAAGTCGGCGCCCGGCTACCGGCCGGTGAGTCTCGATTTAGCAACAGCGCCACGATCAGGGTCCTCAGCCGCTTCCCCGGGCCGGACACCGAGGACTAGCCTTCGGGCAACCTGGGAGGACCTGCCGGTCCCCCGTGCCCGGGCCGGCCCGGGCAAGCGGCATGAGCCGCCGGATCGGCCCGGGCTGGCGGGCACCGCTGAGGAGGTAAGCGTGAGAGGGAAGATAACTACTACTGCCGCGCTGGCGACGGTGGCGCTGCTGGCCGCCGCCTGCGGCTCGGCCACGAACTCGTCGGGCTCATCCAGCTCGCCCAGCTCCAGCTCCAGCGCCTCGACCGCGGGCAAGTTCCTGGGGTGCATGGTCACCGACATCGGAGGCATCGACGACAAGTCGTTCAACGCCTCGTCGTGGCAGGGCATGCAGCAGGCACAGGCCGCCGACCCGGGCAAGATCACCGTCAAGTACCTGCAGTCCACCTCGTCGGCCGATTACGCGTCGAACATCACCGCGTTCCTGGGCCAGAAGTGCGGGATCATCGTCACCGTCGGATTCCTGATGGCCGGCGCCACCCAGACAGCGGCAAAGGCGAACACCAGCGCCAAGTTCGCGATCGTGGACTACCCGAAGTTCCCGCAGGCCAATATCGACTCGCTGGTGTTCAACACTGTCCAGGACGGGTTCCTCGGCGGCTACCTGGCCGCGGGCATGTCCAAGACCGGGAAGGTCGCGACGTTCGGCGGCGAGAAACTGCCCACCGTGACGATCTACATGGACGGTTTCTGGGACGGCGTGCAGTACTACAACTCCCAGCACCACACGCACGTGAAGGTGCTCGGCTGGAACGAGAAGACCCAGAGCGGTGAGTTCACCAACAGCTTCACCAACCTGACCATGGGGCAGACGATCACCCAGCAGTTCATCACCGAGGGCGCTGACGTGATCTTCCCGGTGGCCGGCGGCGTCGGTCTGGGCGCGGCGAAGGCCGTGCAGCAGGCCGACAACGCGGCGGGCAGCCAGAAGGTGAACATGGAGTGGGTGGACACCGACGGCTGCATCAGCGCCGCGCAGTACTGCAAGTACTTCATCACCAGCGTGGAGAAGGGCATCCAGACCGCGGTGAAGAACGCGGTCACCTCGGCGGCCAACGGCTCGTTCAAGGGGGGTGCCTACATCGGCACGCTGGCGAACGGCGGCGTGGCGCTCGCCCCGTACCACCAGTTCGCCAGCAAGATCCCGTCCAGCCTGCAGACCGCGGTCAATAAGGTCAAGGCCGAGATCATCAGCGGCAAGATCAAGCCCGCGACCAAGAGCCCGGTGTAAGCGCGGCCGCTCCGGGCTGGGCCGCCGCGGCAGTGCGGCCCAGCCCGGAGCGCCCCAGCCGGGCACACTTGGCCGTATGCGCCGTGCTGGCCGGGGGCACCGTAGCGGTGCCACCGGATGGCCAGGCCGCGGGAGCACCAGCAAAGGGACTGTCGTTGGAACTTGAGCTGCGCGGCATCACGAAGCGCTTCGGCAGCCTCGTGGCCAACGACCACATCGACCTCGCGATCGCCGCCGGCGAGATCCGCGGCCTGCTCGGCGAGAACGGGGCGGGCAAGAGCACGCTGATGAACGTGCTCTACGGGCTCATGCAGCCCGACGAGGGAGAGATCCGGGTCGACGGCAAGCCGGTGACGATCCGCTCCCCCAAGGACGCGATCAGCGCCAGGATCGGCATGGTCCACCAGCACTTCATGCTGGTCCCGGTGTTCACGGTCGCCGAGAACGTGATGCTCGGCCTGGAGCCCACCCGGATGCTCGGGCTGCTCGACCGGCGGCGGGCGGCCCGGCAGGTGCGCGAGCTCTCCGAGCGGTACGGGCTGCAGGTCAGCCCGGACGCGAAGATCGAGGACCTGCCGGTCGGGGTCCAGCAGCGGGTAGAGATCATCAAAGCCCTGCTGCGGCAGGCCAGCGTGCTGATCCTGGACGAGCCCACCGCGGTGCTCACCCCGGGCGAGACCGAGGACCTGTTCCGGGTGATGCGCGAGCTGCGCGCAGGCGGCCGGTCGATCGTCTTCATCTCCCACAAGCTGAAGGAAGTCCAGGCGATCGCCGACCAGATCACCGTCATCCGCCGCGGCCGGGTGGTCGGCGAGCGGCCGCCCGCCACCAGCGACAGCGAGCTGGCCGCGCTGATGGTCGGCAGGCAGGTCGAGCTGCGGGTCAGCAAGGCGGCCGCCAGTCCCGGCGAGGTCGTGCTCGAGGTCAGTGACCTGACCGTCCCGGCTGAGCACGCGCATCCCGAAGTGGGCGCCAACCGCAACGCCGTGGACGACGTCTCGTTCCAGGTCCGCTCCGGGGAGATCCTGGGCATCGCCGGGGTGCAGGGCAACGGCCAGACCGAGCTGTGCGAGGCGCTGATGGGACTGCGGCCCGCGGCCGGCGGCGTGCGCCTCGACGGCAAGGACATCAGTCACGCCAGCCCGCGCGACCGGCTGCGCGCCGGGATCGGCTACATACCCGAGGACCGGCAGGAGGACGGGATCGTGGCGGACTTCTCGGTCGCCGACAACCTGATCCTCGACACTTACGACCGCCCGCCGCACGCCTCGGGGATCGCGATGGCCCTGCCGGCGATCCGCGAGCACGCCCGCAGCCTGGTCGCCGAGTTCGACGTCCGGACCTCCTCGATCGACACTCCGGCGGGCACGCTGTCCGGCGGCAACCAGCAGAAGGTGATCCTGGCCCGCGAGGTGGGCAGGCAGGTCCGGCTGCTGCTGGCCAGCCAGCCCACCCGCGGCCTGGATGTCGGGTCGATCGAGTTCGTGCACCGCCGGATCGTCGCCGAGCGCGACCAGGGCACCGCGGTGATCATCATCTCGTCCGAGCTCGACGAGATCTACGCGCTCGCCGACCGGATCGCGGTCATGTACGAGGGGACGATCACCGGCTTCCGACCGCCGACCGTGCCGGTGGCCGAGCTCGGCCTGCTGATGGCAGGCGCCGCGACCGAATCCGCCGACGGGGCCGCCACCGGTGCGGCGGACATCGAGAGCGTGACCACCGAGGCGGCGACGCGGGCCGGGAACCCGGCGTTCGGCGTGGACCTCACGGTGACCGCGGACCCCGCGGCGACGGCCGGACCGGACGCCGCCGCAGGCCCAGCAGCGCCGGACGCGCCGGCCGAGCCGGACCGGCCGGATGAGCCGGGCGGGCGGAGCCAGCATGAGCGATGACGTCAGCGGCCCGCCCCCCGGGCCGGCGCAGGACGGGGACCGCCAGCCGGACCGGGCCGCCCCGGGTGACTACGGGCCGCCCGGGCAAGGCCTGAGCCGGGTCGTCATCGACGCGGTCACCCAGGGCAGCCCGGCCGTCGTCACGGCGCTGGCCATCGTCGCCGCTCTGGTGCTCGGCGGCCTCATCATCGCGTTCAGCGACCCTAACGTCCTGCACGTCTGGGGCAGCTTCTCCGCCGAGCCCGGCATCGCGCTGTCCACGGCGTGGCATTCGGTCGCCGCCGCCTACTCCGCGCTGTTCCAGGGGGCGATCGTCAACCCGCACACGATCGCGGCGGCCTTCCACGGCGGCTCCGTCGGCGCCATCTTCTATCCGCTCTCGCAGACCGCGTCCCAGGCCACGCCGCTGATCCTCACCGGCCTGTCGGTGGCCCTCGCCTTCCGGGCCGGCCTGTTCAACATCGGCGCGGCCAGCCAGTGGATCGGCGGCGCGATCGTGGTCACCTACCTGGGCTTCGCCGTCACCCTGCCGCCCGTCCTGCACGTGCTCGTCTGCCTGGCCGGCGGGTTCGCCGGCGGCGCGGTCCTCGGCTGGCTGGTCGGCGACCTCAAGGCGCGGACCGGCGCGCACGAGGTGATCGTGACGATCATGCTCAACTACGTGATGTACAACCTGCTGTCCTACGTGCTCGGCACCCCGGCCGCGCTGCAGCTGCCGCACCAGGCCAACCTGATCAGCCCGAGCATCGCGGCCGACGCCCAGCTGCCGCACGCCGGCGGGCCGCCGCCGCAGGTCGGCGTGGGGTTCCTGATCGCCCTGGCGGCCGCGGCCGGAACCTGGTGGCTGCTGGCGCGCAGCACCACCGGGTTCGAGTTCCGCGCCGTGGGCGCCAATCCCAGCGCGGCCCGCAGCGCCGGCATGAGCGTGGGCCGGACCTGGATCCTGGTCATGCTGATCGCCGGCGGGCTGGCAGGCCTGTCCGGCGCGGTGACCATCCAGGGCACCTTCTACAGCCTCAACTTCCAGAGCTTTGGCACCTATGGCATCACCGGGATCACGGTCGCGCTGCTCGGCCGGGCCCGGCCGCCGGCGTCGTGCTGGCCGCGCTGCTGTTCGGCGCCCTCGACGCCGGGAGCACTGTCATGCAGGCCGCCACGTCAGTTCCGGTCGACATCACCGAGGTCATCCAGGGCCTGATCGTGCTGTTCGTGGCCGCGCCGCCGCTGATCCGGGCAGTGTTCCGGCTACGGCAGGCCCGGGCCGGGGGGATGGAAGCAGTCGCGAAGGGGTGGAACGGATGACCGCGCTCGCCACCGTCACCCCGGCCCCGGTCAGCGTCAACCGCCGGCTGCTGGTCGCGGCGGTGTTCGCGGCGTTCGGCCTCATCGACATCCTGGTGTTCGGGCTGTCGGCGCACAAGGGTGACGCGACGTTCGCGCTGTCGCTGCCCGGCGCGTCGGTGCACGTGCCGAGCATCCACGTGCCCGCCCGCTCGGTGTCCTTCGCCCTCGGCGCCGTCTCGATCCTGCTCGGCGTCGCGCGCGCGACCCTCACCGAGTCGCCGGCCGCCCGGCGGCTGAGCATCGCCGCGGTGCTGGTGTTCTTCGTCATCTCGCTGCTGGCCTGGGCCGACACCGGCAGCTGGGCCAGCGGCATCCCGGTGAACGTGGTCAGCCTGCTGCAGAACACGCTGGCCGCCTCGATACCGCTGATCCTCGGCGCCCTGGCCGGGTGCATGGGCGAGCGGTCCGGGGTGATCAACATCGCGATCGAGGGCCAGCTGCTGCTCGGCGCGTTCACCGCGGCCGTCGTCACCAGTGCCGTCGGCGTGCTGGGGCTCGGGCTGATCAGCGGGTCGCTGGCCGGCGGCCTGGTCGGCGCGATCCTGGCGCTGTTCGCGATCCGCTTCCTGGTCGACCAGATCATCCTGGGCGTGGTGCTGAACCTGCTGATCAGCGGGATCACCGGCTACATGTACGACCGGCTGCTGGTGCCCGATGCGAACACCTACAACAGCGCGGCCACGTTCAACGCGCTGAAGGTCCCCGGGCTCGGCGGCATCCCGTTCATCGGGCCGATCTTCTTTGACTCCACGATCTTTCTCTACATCACCTACGCCGCGATCGTCGCGGTTCAGGTCGGCCTGTTCAGCACCCGCTGGGGGCTGCGGGTGCGGGCGGTCGGCGAGCACCCCACCGCCGCTGACACCGTCGGCATCAAGGTCCTCGGCATCAGGTACGGCAACCTCATCATGGGCGGCCTGCTGGCCGGGATCGGCGGCGCCTACCTGACGATCGGGTCGGTGGGGACGTTCAGCAAGGACATGTCCTCCGGCCTCGGCTATATCGCGCTGGCTGCGATGATCTTCGGCCGGTGGACTCCGCTGGGCGCCACTGCCGCCGCCCTGCTGTTCGGCTTCACCGAGGCGCTGCAGAGCTTCATGGGCAGCATCAGCGTGCCGATATCCCCGTTCCTGCTGGGCATGCTGCCCTACGTGGCCACGATCGTCGCGGTGGCCGGGCTGGTCGGGCGGGTGCGAGCGCCCGCGGCGGACGGGAAGCCGTACCTGCGGGCGTGACGGCCGGCCGTCCGGGGCAGGGGTCTAGCGTGCGAGCGAGGACCCTGCTGACCGCATGCGCCGGGCTGACCGTCCTGCTCGCCGCGGCCTGCAGTCCGGCTGCGCACCCGGCCAGCCGTTCGCCGTCATCACCGGCGCCGTCATCACCGGCGCCGGCGGCGCGGGCCTCCGGCGGGCCGGCCGGCGGCCGCGGCGCCGCGTCCGGCCGGTTCCTGGCGTGCCTGGCCGCCAATACCGGCGGCATCGGCGACCGGTCTTTCAACGCGGCGTCCTGGCAGGGCCTGCGGGCAGCGCAGGCGGCCGAGCCGGGCACGATAACCGTCCGGTACCTGCCGGCCGCGTCGGGCAGCGACTACACGCCGAACATCGACGCGCTCGTCCGCCGCAGGTGCGGGATCATCGTCACGGTCGGGCTGCTGATGGCCAACGACACCGCGGCCGCGGCGAAGGCCAGCCCCGGGCAGAAGTTCGCGATCGTCGACTACGCCTACCGACGGCCGGCCAGGAACATTGACGCGCTGGCGTTCAGCACCGTCCAGAGCGCCTTCCTCGGCGGCTACCTGGCCGCGGGCATGTCAAAGACCGGCGTGGTGGGCACCTTCGGCGGCCAGCAGCTGGCCCCGGTGACAAGCTACCTGGACGGGTACGCCGACGGCGTGCAGTACTACGACGCGCGGCACCACGCCCGCGTGCGCGTCATCGGATGGAGCGAGAAGGCGCAGCGGGGGCTGTTCACCGACACCTTCACCGGCCAGGCCTCGGGCCGGGTGGCGGCCCAGGCGCTGATCAGCGCGGGCGCGGACGTGATCTTCCCGGTCGCGGGCAGCGCCGGGCTGAGCGCGGCCCGGGCGGTCCAGGCCGCGGACGCCGCGGCGGGCCGCGACAAGATCACGATGGAGTGGGCGGACACCGACGGCTGCGTCAGCGTCCCTGGCTACTGCCGGTACTTCATCACCAGCGTGACCAAGAACATCTCGCAGGCGGTGCGGACGGCCGTGCTGGCCGCGGCCCGCGGCAGGTTCACCGGCGGCACTCACATCGGGACGCTGGCCAGCGGCGGGGTGGCGCTGGCCGGCTTCCACGACTTCGCCCGCCGGGTCCCGGCCGGGCTGAGGAGCGAGCTGGCCCAGATCAGGGCGGAGATCATCAGCGGCAAGATCGTACCGGCGACCAGGAGCCGGCTCTGATTCGTGCTAGCGTCCATCACCGTGCTGATCCCGTCTTGCGGCCCGGTGACGGCATGACCGCGCAGCCGATCGACCCGGCCGACCCGTACGCCGCCGCCGCGGCCAGTGCCGCCCGGCTGGCCGAGCTGACCGGGCATGCGGCGCACGACGCCGCCATCGTGCTCGGGTCGGGCTGGGCGCCCGCCGCGGACGCGCTGGGCCTGGCCGACGCGGAGGTCCCGCTGGCCGATCTGGGCGGCTTCCCGCAGCCGACCGTCGCCGGGCACCTCCCCGCCGTCCGGTCGGTGCAGGCCGGGCCGGCCCGGGTGCTGGTCTTCCTGGGCCGCACCCACCTGTACGAGGGCCGCCCGGTCAGCGCCGTCGTGCACGGCGTGCGCACCGCGGTCGCGGCCGGCTGCCGCGTGATCGTGCTCACCAACTCCTCCGGCGGCATCAACCCCGCCTTCGGCACCGGACAGCCGGTGCTGATCAGCGATCATCTCAACCTGACCGGCTGCTCGCCGCTGGCCGGCCGGCCGCCGCCGGATCGCTACGCGTCCCGGTTCACCGACCTGTCCGACCTGTACTCGGCCCGGTTGCGCGAGGCGGCCCGGGCCGCCGGCCCCGGGCTGGCCGAGGGCGTCTACGCGGCACTGCCCGGCCCGCACTACGAGACGCCGGCCGAGATCAGGATGCTGCGCGCGGCCGGCGCGGACTTGGTCGGCATGTCCACCGCGCTGGAGGCGATCGCCGCCCGGCACCTGGGCGCCGAGGTGCTCGGCATCTCGCTGGTCACCAACCCGGCGGCCGGCCTGGCGCCGGGTGGCCTGGATCATGACGAGGTGCTCGCCGCGGGCCAGCGGTCGGCCGCCGCGGTCGGCACGCTGCTCGCGGCGATCCTGCCCGGGATCGGCTGACGTGCCCGGCCACGCCGCGATGGACACCGGCCTGCGGGCGCGCGCGGCGGCCTGGATCGCCGACGATCCCGAGCCGCGCGACGGCGCCGAGCTGCAGGCGCTGCTGGACGACGGCGGGCCGCAGGCGGCGGCGGCACTGGCCGACCGGATGCGCGGGCGGCTGGAATTCGGCACCGCGGGGCTGCGCGGCGCGGTCGGGCCGGCCCGAACCGGATGAACCGGGCGGTCGTGCGCGGCACCACCGCAGCACTGGCGAGCTGGCTGCTGCGCCGCAGCGACGGCGCGGCCGCGAGACAGGGCGTGGTCATCGGCTGCGACGCGCGGCACCGGTCGGACGAGTTCGCGGCCGAGGCCGCCCGGGTGCTGGCCGGGGCCGGGATCGCCGTGCACCTGCTGCCGCCCCGGCAGCCGACCCCGCTACTGGCGTTCAGCGTCCGGTGGCTCGGCGCGGCCGCCGGGATCATGATCACCGCCAGCCACAACCCGCCGGCCGACAACGGATACAAGCTCTACGACGCCGGCGGCGCGCAGATCGTACCGCCGGCCGATGCGGAGATCGAGGCGGCGATCGCCGGGCTCGGCCCGCTCGCGGAGGTCCGCGTGGCCAGGCCGGACGACCCGCTGATCGCCCGGCTCGGCGACGAACCGGGCCGCGCCTATCTGGACGCGATCTGCCCGGCGGCCCCTGGCCCGGCCGCCCTGGGGGCGGGCCGCAGCGCCCCGGACGGCCCCGCGGCGCGGCGCCGCACCCAGGATGACCCCGCGGGCCTGCGGTTCACCTACACGCCGCTGCACGGGGTGGCCGCCGGGCTGGCGCTGCGGGCCTTCGACCGGGCCGGGTTCGCGCCGCCCGACATCGTCTCGGCCCAGGCCGAGCCGGATCCCGATTTCCCGACCGTGACGTTCCCCAACCCCGAGGAGCCTGGCGCGCTCGACCTGGCGCTGGCGCTGGCCCGGCGGACCGGCGCGGACCTGGTGATCGCCAACGACCCCGATGGCGACCGGCTGGCCGTGGCCGTGCCCGGCCCGGCGGGCGGTGGCTGGCGGGTGCTGACCGGGGATCAGGTCGGCGCGCTGCTCGGCGCCTACCTGCTGGAGCAGGTACCGCCCGGCCCGGGCCGCGGCGAGGCGCTGGTGGTCACGACCATCGTTTCGTCCACGCTGCTGGCCCGCATCGCCGTGGCGGCCGGGGCCCGCTTCGCCCAGACGCTGACCGGGTTCAAGTGGATCGTCCGGGCCGGCGACTCGGCTCCGGGCGTCCGGTTCACCTTCGGGTACGAGGAGGCGCTCGGCTACTGCGTCGGCGCCGCGGTGCGCGACAAGGACGGGATCAGCGCCGCCCTGGCGGTGCTGCGGCTCGCCGCCGCCGCGCGGCCGGCCGGGCGCTCGCTGCTGGCAGAGTACGACACGCTCGAGGAACGGCACGGCGTGCACCTGACCGGCCAGCTCACCTCGGCCGGCAGAGCCCCGGCCGAGGTGATGGCACGGCTGCGCGCCGACGTGCCCGGACACCTGGGCGGCCTGCCGGTAACCGGGATGACCGACTTCGCCGGGGGCACCGGCGGGCTGCCGCCGGCCGACGTACTGCGCTATCAGCTGCCCGGCGGCCGGGCGGTGATCCGGCCGAGCGGCACCGAGCCCAAGATCAAGGCGTATCTGGAGATCGTCGAGCCGGTACGGCCCGGGCAGCTGGCGGCCGCCCGGGCCGCGGCGCGGGCCCGGATGGAGCCGCTGCGCGCGGCGGTGGCGGCCCTGCTGGAGCGCTGACCGGCCGCGCCGCCGCGGCAGCCCCGGGCCTTTGCGCCTGCGGTCAGTCGGGTACCGCGACGATCACGTCCGAGGCCTTGACGACCGCGACCACCTCGCTCCCCTCGGCCAGGCCGAGCTCGCGCGCCGCCTCGACGGTGATGGAGGCCACCAGCCGCACTCCGTTCGCGTCCAGCTCGACGTTGGCCGTGGCCTCGCCGTGGGTGATCCCGGTGACCCGGGCGCTGATCTGGTTACGGGCGGACAGTCGCATGACAGCTCCGTTCTGGCTTGCGCGCGGCCCGGTGCGGCCGGCGGGACGTCTCATCGTGGCCGGCGGCCACGGCAGCCGCGCGGGGCCACTGCGTCCCGTCGGCCGCGCCCTGGCGAGCGCGGCAGTGGCATGGCAAGCTTCGATCCATGAGCCACTCGCACGAAGACCCCGCCTGCGATGTCGCGCACGGCCACGCGCAGCCGCCGCCCGCTGACAAGGTTCTCGTCGCGGTGTTCGCCACGCCGGTCGCGCGGTTCCTGCTCCGCTACGGCAGCGACGCCGGCTACCGGGCCGTGCTGATCGAGCCCGACCCCGAGCGCGCCAAGGAGGCCGGAGCGGCCGGGCCGGACAGGATCGAGATCGCGCAGGCACTCGACGGGTCCCGGCGCGGGCGCCGACGTGGTCGTCACCGACCACCACCGGCCTGAGCTCGGCGTGATGCTGCGCGACGCGCTCGCCGGGCCGGCCCGCTGGGTCGGGATCATGGGCAATCCCCGGCACCAGGCACCGCACATCGCGGCGCTGACCGAGCTGGGGGTGGGCCCGGCGCAGATCAGCCTGGTGCACCGCCCCATCGGCGTCAACATCGGCTCGCGGACGCCGCCTGAGATCGCCATCGCCACCCTCGCCGGGCTGATCGCCGACCGCAACGGCAAGCCGGGCGGCTTCGCCTTCTGACCATGATGCAGCCACCTGCCAGCCAGGCCGCCGGCTACTCCGGCACGCCGCTGCCGCGCAAGCTCGGTATCGGCGAGGACGAGGAGATGGCCGTGATCGGCGCGCCGGACGGCTTCACCGACCGGCTGGCCGCCGAGGTCGGCGACGCCGCGGTACTGCACGCCGGGCTGGCAGGCGAGGGCCGTTCGACGTGATCATGGTGTTCGTCACCGAGCGCGCCGAGCTGGACGCGTACCTGGACCGGCTGCGCGGCCGGATGGCGCCCGCCTGCGGGCTGTGGATCGCCTGGCCCAAGCGCGCCTCCGGGATGCCGACGGACATGAGCGACAACGTCATCCGCGAGATCGCGCTGCCGACCGGCCTGGTCGACAACAAGGTATGCGCGATCGACCAGACCTGGTCCGCGCTGCGCCTGGTCATCCGCCGCGAGAACCGCTAAGCGCCGCGCCCTACAGCAGCTGCTCGCCGTTGAAGATGCCGAGTTCCTCGCGGTACAGCTCCAGGCCGACGCCGTTCGGGTCGCGGAAGTACATGCTGTCCTCGACGCCCCGGTCCGGGCCCAGGTAGTCCAGGGCGGCCTGCTCGAGCTTCTTCTTGGCCGCGTCGAACTGCGCGGGCGAGATCGAGATGGCCAGGTGCTGCACCGCCGCCGATGGTCTCCTGCCACGCCGGGTGCTCATGGCCGGGGAAGTCGAAGAAGCCGAGCAGGTTGCCGGTTACCGAGGTCGAAGAAGAAGTGGCTCGACCCGGCATAGTCGCGGTTCTCCACCAGCTCGACCAGCGGGAAGCCGAGGAACTCCTGGTAGAACCGGATCGTCTCCTCCGCGTCCCGGCAGATCAGCGCCAGGTGATGGATGCCCCGCACGGTAGTGGGCGGGCGCCGGGCGGGCGGCCGCAGGTAACGCCGCCGCAGCTCCTCCCGGCGGCGCCCGACCCGCTCCAGCTCCTCGCCCTGTGGCTGTGGCATGAGCTGCCTCCCTGCTGTTCCTGCTTCGTGGCCTTCGGCCGCCGCGTCCTCCAGTGTGCCCCGGATGTCAACCGGCCCGCTGAGCGGTCCGCGGCGCGTACCGCGGTCGTGGCCAGCCCGCTGTACCGGGGCGGAGGGCGTCCCGCGTAGCCACGGCCCGAATGACAGTTTCACCTATTTAACAGTAACTACTAATTAGTAGTTAATTCTATTGGATGCTAGCTGCTAAGAGGGTAACTGTCATGGCTCATATATCTCTGTACCGGCGGGCCGGCGGCCCGCCGCTGGTGGGCGCTGGGCGCGCTGGCCGCTCAGCGTGCTGGCCGTCGTCCTCGACTTGTTCGTGCTCACCCTGGCGCTGCCGACCCTGTCGGCCGGCCTGCACGCCTCGTCGTCCGACCTGCAGTGGTTCGTGTACGCCTACAGCCTCGTGCTGGCCGCGGCCCTGCTGCCGGCCGGCCTGCTCGGCGACCGGCTCGGCCGCAAGAAGATGCTGGCCGGCGCGCTGGTGCTGTTCGGGGTCTCGTCGCTGGCCTGCGCGTACTCAAGCTCGGCCGGCGAGCTGATCGCCGCCCGCACCGCGCTCGGGCTGGCCGCCGCGGTTATCTTGCCGATGTCGCTGGCCGTGCTGCCGGTCCTGTTCAGCGCCGCGGAGCGGCCGCGGGCAATCGCCGTGGTCGGCGGGGCCACGTTCCTCGGCTACCCGATCGGGCCGATCCTCGGCGGCTGGCTGCTTGATCACTTCTGGTGGGGCTCGGTGTTCCTGATCAACGTGCCGGTAGTGGTAATCGCGCTGGTCGCGGTGGCCGTGCTGATGCCCGAGTCGCACGGCGAGCTCCCGGCCGCGGCTCGACATCATCGGGCGTGGTGGTCTCCAGCGCCGGGCTGATGGCGCTGGCCTACGGGCTGATCAGGGCCGGGCAGAACGGCTGGTCCGACGTCTCCGCCATCGCCACGATGGCGGCAGGCGCCGTGCTGCTGGCCGGATTCGCGGCCTGGGAGCATGCTCTCGGCCGCCGGGCCGGTGGCCGGGTCTTGCCGCTGGCCGACCTTACCCTGCTGCGGTCCGGCCGGCTTCACCTGGGGCACGATCCTGGCCACTTTGGTGTCGTTCGCGCTGTTCGGGCTGGTGTTCGCGATGCCGCAGTACTTCCTGGACGTGCGCGGGCTCGACTCCCTCGCCTCCGGGGTGCGGATGCTGCCGATGATCGGCGGCCTGGCCGCCGGCCTGGCCGTCGCCCAGCGGCTGCTGACCCCCCGCAAGACCGCCGAGGGCCAGCCGCCCGGCCCGCCGCGGGCGGCGGCCAGGCCGCTGGCCGCCGCCGGCTTCGCGATCATGGCCGGGGCCCTGACGGCCGGGGCCGCCACCAGCCTGACCACCGGCTCCGGCTTCACCGCGGCCTGGTTCGCGGTGACGGGCCTGGGCCTGGGCATGGCGATGCCGACCGCGCTGAGCGCCGCGCTGGGCGCGCTCTCGGCCGAGCGCAGCGGCTCTGGCTCGGCGCTGATCACCGCGATGCGGCAGGTCGGCGGCACGATCGGGGTGGCCGTGCTGGGCACGGTCCTGGTCAGTGCCTATCAGAGCCACCTGAGCCTGCCCGGCGTGCCGCCCGCCGCCGCCAGCGCCGCGCGCAGCAGCGTGGTGGGCGGCATCGCCGTGGCGCGCCGGGCCGGGTCCGCCGCGCTGCTGGCGATGATACGCACCGCCTACGTGCACGGGCTGGACGTAATGCTCTGGGTATGCGCGGGGATCGCGGTGGCGACGGCGGGCTCGCGGCGGCGTTCCTGCCCGGGCGGGCCGCTGGCCAGCCGTCGGCGCAGGCTGCCGGGCCGGTCTCGGCTGTCGCCATGGTGGCCGGATGCCGTCACCAGGCGGCCAGGACAGCACGGCTGATGACGGTGAGCGCGGGGAATCGCCAGACGGCGATACCGCCGCTGGCCTCGCTGTGCCGGGCGGCCCGGCCAGGGCAGAATGACGGCATGAGCGATACCGCCACGGCGGCCCGGCCCGCCGGGCTCCGGGAGCGCAAGAAGGCCAGGACCCGCGCGGCCATCCGGGAGCACGCGCTGCGGCTGTTCCGCGAGCACGGCTACGGGGCGACCACTGTGGAGCAGATCGCCGCGTCGGCCGAGGTCTCGCCCAGCACCTTCTTCCGCTACTTCCCGACCAAGGAAGACGTCGTGCTACAGGACGACCTCGACGTGCTGACGATGGCCGCGTTCGAGCGCCAGCCCGCGGGGCTGAGCCCGATCGCGGCGTTCCGCGCGGCCGCCGCGGGCGCTTACGCCGCGATGACGCCGGCCGAACTGGACCGGCTGGCCGAGACCACGCAGCTGACGATGGCCGTGCCCGAGATCCGGGCCCGGGCCCTGGACGAATTCACCCGGACGATCGAGGCCATCGCCGAGATGGTGGCACGGCGCTCCGGGCGAGAACCCGCAGACATCGCCGTGCGGGCCCTGGCCGGCGCCGTGGTCGGCGTGATCATGGCGGCGACGATGCCGTGGGCCGGGGAGCTCTCTGCCCCGGTGATGTTCGCCCAGATCGACGCGGCACTAGCCCAGCTGGAGGCCGGCCTGCCGCTCTAGCCCGGCCGCCGCGCTCCTAGACGGAATGTTGCGAGTTCAATTAATGTTAGGGCGGCAGGAAGGGCGGGCCGGAGACCGGGAGCCGGCCAGGCAGGCGACCCGCCCCGGAGAGGATGAGGTCATGCCAGCGGTCACCGTCGAGGACATTCCTGCTGCTGCCGAGGATCACCGAGCCGGACCGGGCGGCGCGCCGCGACCGGCCCGGTGCTCGGCGGTGACCACCGCGCCGCTCGGGGTTCGAGGGCGAGGGCTTCCCGGTTCGCCGGGCGTTCGCCGGGGTGGACCTGCAGCGCGCTTGACCCGTTCATCCACATGGACCAGATGGGCGAGGTCGACTACGCGCCGGGCGAGCCGAAGGGCACCCCCTGGCACCCGCACCGCGGCTTCGAGACCGTCACCTACATCATCGACGGTGTCTTCGAGCACCAGGACTCCAACGGCGGCGGCGGCGCTGATCACCAACGGCGATACCCAGTGGATGACCGCGGGCGGCGGGATCTTGCACATCGAGAAGCCGCCGGAGGACTGGTGGCCAGCGGCGGGCTGTTCCACGGCTTCCAGCTGTGGGTGAACCTGCCGGCGGCGATGAAGATGACCGCGCCGCGCTACCAGGACATCCGGGCCGGGCAGGTGGCGCTGCTCAGCTCGGCCGACGGCGGCACGCTGGTCCGGGTGATCGCCGGCGATGTGGCCGGGTACCAGGGTCCGGGCGTCGACCCACACTCCGATCTCGCTGCTGCACGCGACCCTGGAGCCCGGTGCCCAGCTGCGGCTGCCGTGGCGCCCCGACTTCAACGCGCTCGGCTACGTGCTGGCCGGGTCGGGCACCGTGGGCGCCGAGACAGCGCCCGGTGCGGACCGGCCAGCTGGCCGTGTTCGGGCCCGGGCGACGTGCTCACCTTCGGCGCTGCCCGGCGCGCGGAGGGCCCCAGCGAGGGCATGGACGTGCTGCGTGCTCGGCGGCCAGCCGATCCGGGAGCCGGTCGCGGCCTACGGCCCGTTCGTCATGAACACCCGGGCCGAGCTGGTGCAGGCGTTCGAGGACTTCCAGGCCGGCCGGCTCGGCTCCATCCCGGCTGCGCGCCAGGCGCTGCCCGCCGACAACCACCCCGGCCACGACGTGCTCTGACGCCGTAGGGCGCGGCCCTTCATGATCGTGGTCTTCGTGGTCGCGGTAATCGGCTAACTCCGCGTGCGGACGGACTGCCACGACCATGGCGGGCGGCGGGCGCGGCGGCCCGGATGGACCGGTGGCATCATGAGGCCATGGCGCAGATCTTCGTCCTTGCGCACGCTCCTGCGCTCGGGCCGGCCAGCTGGCAGCCGGTCGCGGCCCAGCTAGCACGGGCCGGGCGGACGGCGGTCGTGCCGTCGCTGACCGGCTTCGAAAACGGCCCGCCGCCGTACTGGCCCAGGCTGGTCAGGCTGGTCGCCGGCCAGATACCGGCCGGCCAGGACCACACCATCGTGCTGGTCGTCCACTCGGGCGCCGGGGCGTTTGCCGGGCAGCTGAGCGCCGCTCTCGCTGCTCATGAGCTGACGGTAATCTTCGCCGACGCCGGCCTGCCGGCCCGGACGGCGGCGGCCCGGTCGTCGATGCCAGGTTTCTGCCTTACCTGCGCGAGCTGGCGGTCGGCGGCATCGTGCCGCCCTGGGCGCAATGGTGGCCGGGCGAGGATCTGGCCCCACTGTTCCCGGACGCGGCGGCGCAGCGCGCTGTCCTGGCCGAGGCCCGGCCGCTGCCGCTGGATTTCTTCGAGGAGCAGCTCCCGCCGGCCTCGGCCGGCTGGCCGCCGCGCCGGGCCGGGTATCTGCTGTTCTCGGCCGGGTACCAGGAGGCGGCCGCAGCGGCGGCACGGCACGGCTGGCCGGTCGCTGAGCTGCCCGGCGAGCACCTGCACATGCTGATCCGCCCCGCCGAGGTCGCGGCCGCGATCATGCAGCTGGCCAGCCGTGACCGGCCCTGAGGACGGGCTGGCTGCGGCCGGCGGCGACGGCCTGGCCGCGGCGTTTGCCCGGGACGGCGTGGTGTGCGTGCGCGCGGTCCTGGATCCCGGCGAGCTGGCCAGCGCTGCGGCGGCGATCAACGCCGTGCTGGCGCAGCCGGGCCCGCTGGCCCAGACGGCCAGCGGCGGCGACGATCCGGGGATGTTCTTCGAGGACTTCTGCCGATGGCGGGACGTCGCCGCGCTTGAGCGGCTGGCCCGCCACTCCCGGCTGCCGCAGATCGCCGCCGCCCTGATGGCCACGCCCCAGGTCCGGCTCTACCACGATCACGTGCTGATCAAGGAGAGCGGGACCCGCCAGCGCACCCCCTGGCATCAAGACCAGCCGTACTACAACGTCGACGGCCGCGGCGTCAGCGCCTGGATCCCGGTTGACCAGGTGCCGCAAGACGGCTGCCTGGAGCTGATCGCGGGCACGCACCGTGGTCCGTGGCTGATGCCCAGGACTTTCCTGACCGGCGAGACGAGGTGGTTCCCCGCCGGGAGCCTGGCCGAGCTGCCGGACATCGAGGCCGATCGGGACGCCTTCGACATCCGCCGGTTCGAGCTGGCGCCCGGAGATGCCATTTTCTTCGACTTCCTGACGGTGCACGGCGCACCCGGATTCCCCTATCCGGGCCGCCGCCGGGTACTGTCCCTGCGGTATCTGTCCGCGGGCGCGCGGCACGCGCCGCGCCGGTGGCGGACCTCGCCGCCGTTCGACGGCCTGGCCGCCGGACTGCCCGCCGGGGCCGAGCTCGATCACCCGCTGTTCCCGGTGGTCTGGCCAGCCGCCGGCTGACCCGGCCCGCATCCGCCCGGAGATCATCGGCCGGCGCGGGTCATCAAGCCGGCGCAGGTCATCAGCCGGCCGCGAAGCGGGGCGGAATCAGCCGGCCAGCCGGGTCAGTGCGCCGCGCACCACCTTCGGGTCGGTCGTGGGCCAGAACGGCGGCAGGGACGCCCGCAGGAAGTCACCGTACCGGGCGGTCGCCAGCCGCGGGTCGAGCACCGCCACTACCCCCCGGTCGGTCATCGTGCGCAGTAGCCGGCCCGCGCCCTGGGCCAGCAGCAGGGCGGCCTGGGTGGCCGCCACGTTCATGAACCCGTTGCCGCCGCGTGCCGCGACCGCCCGCTGCCGCGCCGAGGCGAGCGGGTCGTCCGGCCGCGGGAACGGGATCCGGTCGATGACCACCAGCGCGAGCGACGGCCCGGGGACGTCGACGCCCTGCCACAACGACCTCGTGCCGAACAGGCACGTCGCCTCGTCGGCGGCGAACTGGCCGATGAGCTGGGGGGTCTGGTCATCGCCCTGGCACAGTATCGGCTGGGAGATGCGGCCGGCCAGCTCAGTGGCGGCCTGCCGGGCGGCACGCATGGACGAGAACAGGCCGAGGGTACGACCGCCTGCGGCAGTGATGAGCTCGCACAGCTCGTTCAGGTAGGACTCGGGCAGGCCGTCCCGGCCTGGTGGCGGCAGGTGCCTGGCCACGTACAGGATGCCGTTGCGCGGGTGATCGAACGGGGAGCCGACATCCAGCCCGGTCCAGGCCAGCGGGCTGGCTGTGCTCCCGGCCGGGACGGCCTCGGCCGACGCCGACCCGGCCGTCGCTGACCCGGATGGTGCGGGCCCGGATGGTGCGGGCCCGGATGGTGCGGGCCCGGATGGTGCGGGCCCGGCTGGCGCGGGCCCGGCTGGCGCTGGCGCAGGCGGCGCGGCTCCTGACCGGCCCGGGGCGGCCGGGGCGGCCAGGCCCCATTGCCGGGCCAGCGGCTCGAACGATCCGCCCAGCGCCAGGGTGGCCGAGGTCAGCACGACCGTGCGGCGGCTGAACAGGCGCTGGGCCAGCAACTCGCCGACGGCCAGCGGCGCGACCCGAAGCGCCGGCGGCCGCGGGCCGCCCGGCTCGGCGGGCCGGTCCATCCACACCACCTCGGCCCGGTCGGCGATGCCGGTGCCGAAGACGGCGAGAATCCGGCCGGCCGCCTCCGCCACCTCGTCGAGCGCCGACAGTGCGGCCCGGCGCGCGGCTAGCTCGCCGGCCTCGTCCTCGCCGCCGCGGGCAGTGTCATCCTTGCCGCGGGCGCCGCGCAGATCGCGGGCACAGGCCGCCGCAGCGTCCCTGACCACGCCCAGCGTGCTGGTCAGCGGCTCGCCGAGCAGGTCCAGCCGTCCGCCGGGGACATCGGCGAACGTGCGCGCCAGCGCGTCGCCGGCTTCGGCCAGCCGCCCGGCCAGGCCGGCGGGGACCATCCGGCCGCAGCGCCGGGCCGCGGCCGCGATCGCGGTCTCGGTCACCTCGGCGGAGGCGACCGAGGTGACCCGGTCGACCAGGTCGTGCGCCTCGTCGATGACGACCACGTCGTGCTCGGGAAAAATGTCGAAGTCTTCCAGGGCGTCGATGGCCAGCAGCGCGTGGTTGGTCACCACTATGTCGGCCTGGCCTGCGGCGTCGCGGGCGTGCTCGGCGAAGCAGCCGGCCGCGAAGGTGCAGCGCTGGGCCCCGACGCACTCGCGGGCGGTGACCGCGACCTGACGCCAGGCCTGCTCGCTGACGCCGGGCACCAGATCGTCCCGGTCCCCGGTCTGCGTCTGCTCGGCCCACTCGTGCAGCCGCTGCACCTGACGCCCGACGGCTGAGGTGGCGGCGGGGTCGAAGAGCATGCCGGCCGGGTCGTCGGGCACCCCGCCCCGGAGCCGCTGCAGGCACAGGTAGTTACGGCGGCCCTTCAGGATGGCGAAGACCGGCTCCCGGCCGAGCACCGGCGCCAGGGCCTGCACCAGCCGCGGCAGGTCCCGGTCGATGAGCTGGCGCTGCAGCGCGATCGTGGCCGTGGAGACGACCACGGTGGCGTGCGCGGCCAGCGCGTGCCGCAGCGCCGGAACGAGATAGGCCAGCGACTTGCCGGTCCCGGTGCCGCCCTGCACGGCCAGGTGCTCGCCGGTGCCGATGGCGCGCTCCACCGCGCGCGCCATGGCGACCTGGCCGGGCCGTTCGGCGCCGCCGACGCCGGCCACCGCGCGGGCGAGCAGGTCGGTGACGCCGGGCAGGCCGGCACTCCCCGGCTGGCCGGGGAGCCCGGCGGCGCTGACCCGGCGGGCGGGGGCCGGGTCATCACCACCGGGCACGCGCGCACCGCCGGGGGGCGGGCTGACATGGCCGGGGGGCACGTCAGCAGAGGCTATCGCGGCTGGGTGACAATGCCGCCAGGCAGCGCCGGAGCGCCGGCCCTCTGCAAGCGCCAGCCGACCGGGAACTTGCCCCGGAGGGGGCGCCCCCTGCCACCATAGGGCTATGACCGATCCGCCAGCCACCGCCGCATTCCGCGCCGCCCGGGACCTGCTGCTGCGTCACCGGGACGACTACCAGGCCGCTGTCAGCCAGTTCCGCTGGCCTGAGCTGCCGGAGTTCAACTTCGGGCTCGACTGGTTTGACGTACTCGCCGCGGAGCAGCCGGATACCCCGGCGCTGCGAGTCATCAGCGAGACCGGTGACCGCCAGCTCAGCTACGCGGAAATGGCCGCCCGCTCCGGCCAGCTGGCGAACTGGCTGCGCGGCCTGGGCGTGCGCCGCGGCGATCACCTGCTGCTCATGGTCGGCAACATCGTCCCGCTGTGGGAGGTCATCCTGGCCTCGATCAAGCTCGGCGCGGTGATCATCCCGGCCTCGACCCTGCTGGGTCCCGCCGACCTGGCGGACCGGATCGGCCGCGGCGATGTCCGGCACGTGGTGACCGAGACCACGCTGACGGCGAAGTTCGAGGGGCTGCCCGGGGACTGGACCCGCATCGCGGTGGCGGGCCCATCCGGCCCCGAGCGCAGCGGCGGCTGGCTCTGCTACGCCGACTCCGGCGCGGCGCCGTCCGGCTTCACTCCGGACGGCGCGACCCGGGGCGCGGACCCGCTGCTGCTCTACTTCACCTCGGGCACGACCGCCCAGCCCAAGCTGGTCGGGCACACGCAGGTGTCCTACCCGGCCGGGCACATGTCCACCATGTACTGGATCGGGCTGCGTCCCGGCGACGTGCACTGCAACATCTCCTCGCCGGGCTGGGCCAAGCACGCCTGGAGCAACGTGTTCGCCCCGTGGATCGCCGGCGCCACCTCGCTGGTGCTCGGCCACGAGCGGTTCTCCGCCCAGGCGCTGTTCGACGCCATCGGCGGCTGCGGGATGACCTCGCTGTGCGCGCCGCCGACGGTCTGGCGGATGCTTGTCCAGGCCGACCTGGCCAGCGCCGATGTCTCCGGCCTGCGCGAGTGCGTCGGCGCCGGCGAGCCGCTCAACCCGGAGGTCATCGAGCAGGTCAGGCGGGCATGGAACATCACCGTGCGGGACGGGTACGGGCAGACCGAGACCACCGCCCAGATCGGCAACACGCCCGGCCAGGACGTGCGGCTCGGCTCGATGGGCCGGGTGCTGCCCGGCTACGAGGTGACGCTGCTCGACCCGCTGACCGACGAGCCCGCCGCTGAGGGAGAAATCAGCCTCAGCCTGTCCCGGCGGCCGCTGGGCCTGATGACCGGGTACCAGGCCGACCCGGACCGGGCACGCGGAGGCCATGCGCGGCGGCTACTACCGCACCGGTGACGTGGCCAGCCGGGACGCCGAGGGCTACATCACCTATATCGGCCGCACCGACGATGTGTTCAAGGCCTCGGACTACCGGATCTCACCGTTTGAGCTGGAGAGCGTGCTGATCGAGCACGAGGCGGTGGCCGAGGCGGCCGTGGTGCCCTCGCCTGACCCGGTGCGGCTGGCTGTGCCGAAGGCTTACGTGGTCCTCGCCGCGGGCGCCCGCGGCCTCGGCCGGCACGGCGCTGGCGATCCTGCGCTACGCCCGGGAGCGGCTGGCGCCTTACAAGCGGATCCGCCGGATCGAGTTCGCCGAGCTGCCCAAGACCATCTCCGGCAAGATCCGCCGGGTCGAGCTGCGGACGGCAGAGAACGAGCGGCACTCCGAGCCGGGCCCGGTCGCGGCCCGGACGGCCAGCGGCCGCGGCGTGACCGAGTTCTGGGAAGAGGACTTCCCGGACCTGAAGAGCTGACCAGCGGCGGTCAGCTGGTCACGTCCGCGCTGGTGAACCTGGCCCAGGCGATGGCCAGGAAGATCACCGCGTAGACCCCGAACGACAGCAGCCCGTGCAGTTCGCCGGACCAGTCGACCGGATCCCGCAGCAGCCCGTCGAACGACAGCCACCAGTGCGTCGGCAGGTAGGGGTGCACGGCGGAGATCTGCTGGACGCTGTCGGCGATCTCGCTGAATACCGCGAAGATCAGCACGGCGGCCATGGCCCCGATCGAGTGCTCGGTGAACGTGGAGGCGGCCAGCCCGATGGCACCGAGCGCGGCCATCGCCGCCGCCACGTACAGCACCACCACGGCCAGCCGGAGCAGGCCGGCGGTCAGCGAGATCGAGTTGCCCGACAGCAGGGTCACCGGCCCGACCCCGAACAGCAGCGCGCCGGTGATCAGCGCGACCACGGCAATCAGCGCACATGCGGCCAGGGCGAAGATCACCACGGCGACGTACTTGACCGCCAGCAGCCGGGTCCGGCCCGCCGGGATGGTCAGCAGCGTGCGCAAGGTGCCCCGGCCGGACTCGCCGGCGATCGAGTCGCCGGCCACCACCGCCATGGCCAGCGGCAGCACCAGGGTGAGCATCACGAACAGGGCCACCAGAGCCAGGAATACGCCGTTGCCTGCTACCTGGTTCAGGAATGCGGGCCCGCCACCGCCGCCGCCTCCGGCGCCGGAGACCTTCAGCACCACCCCGAGCACGACCGGGAGCACGACGAGCACGGCCAGCAGCAGCAGGTTGCGCAGCCGGCCGAAGACCAGGCGCAGTTCCGAGCGCAGCAGCCGCAGCCACGGCATGACGCCCCCGGACCGGGCCCGCGGCTGCGCCGTGTCAGCCCCGGAGGGCAGGGCCAGGTCAGCCGTTGACATCGAAGCCCTCACCGGTCAGCTCGACGAACAGGTCTTCCAGACTCGGCCGCGGCGTCTCCAGGCCGGCCACCGGCACGCCCGAGTGCACCAGCTCCGCGCAGATATCTTCCGGCGCGCTGCTGCCCAGCTGCGCGGTCGCGTCCTGCGCGCCGGTGACGACACCGGCCAGGCCGAGACGTCCCAGCACGTCGGCGGCGAGGTCCGGCTTGGGCGTGCGCACCAGGATCTGCGCGGTGCCCCGGCCGCGCAGCTCGGTCAGCGAGCCCTGGAATACCAGCTGCCCGGCCCGCATGACCCCGACGTGGGAGCACACCTGCTCCACCTCCGCGAGCAGGTGCGAGGAGACGAAGACCGTGGTGCCGTCGGCGGCGATCTGGTGGATCAGCGACCGGACTTCCCGGGTGCCCTGCGGGTCCAGCCCGTTGGTGGGCTCGTCCAGGATGATCAGCTCGCGGGGCCGCAGCAGGCTCGCGGCGATGGCCAGCCGCTGCTTCATGCCGAGCGAGTAGGCGCGATAGCGCTTGCCGGCCGCGGCCAGCAGGCCCACCTTGTCCAGTGCCGCGCCGATTCGGGCCGACGCGGTCCTGGGGTCGGCGGTCCGGTCGGCGGCGTCGCACCGGGCCAGGTTCCCCCGGCCGGACAAGTGCGGGTAGAACGCGGGCCCCTCCACCAGCGAGCCGACCCTGGGCAGTACGGCGTTCCCGCCGGCCGGCATCGGCACGCCGAGCATCTCATGGGCGCCCCCGGTCGGCTGCACCAGGCCGAGCAGCATCCGGATCGTAGTGGTCTTGCCCGACCCGTTCGGGCCCAGGAAGCCGTATACGCAGCCGGCCGGGACGGCCAGGTCAATGTGGTCGACCGCGACCTGGCCGCCGCGGAACCGCTTGGTCAGCCCGTGGCTGGCGATCGCCATCCCGGCCGCCGGCGCTGGCCTCCCTGCTGGTCCCCCCCGGGCCGCCGGGGCCGCCGGGGCCGCCTGGGCCGGATCGGCCGCCCGGCTGACCGGAGCTGATCTCGTCCCGCTGCGCGGACCCGGGCGAGGTGGGAGTCACTTAGCCTGCGCGGCCGCGGCGTACAGCACCGACGGGGTGACCGCGCCGGCCAGCACCTCTCCCTTGCTGGTGATCAGGACCGACACCAGCGCGGTCTGCAGCAGCCGGCCACTGCCCCAGGCGCCGTGCACCGGGGTGGCGGCCTTCTCCAGCAGCGGCAGGTACTGGCCGAGCGGTCCCGCCGCGATGGGGGCCGGCTGCCGGACGGGTACCGTCTTCTGCGCCGCGGCGCGGGAGGCACCGCCGTAGGTAGCCGAGCCGCGCGGCATCGTCGCCGGCACGCCCGGGTGCGTGAGCAGCGCGGAAAGCCCGGGACCGGCCGGGAACACGGCCACCGAGAGCCAGCCCGTGCCGATCACGCGCGGCCTCGCGGCCGCGCTGACCGGGACCTGAGCGGGCAGCTTGGCGCCCTTGGGCAGGCCGGCGAAGCCAACCCAGAATCCGTGCCCCTTCACCGCCACCGGCGCCGGGAACCTGCCGTCCTTGAGCGCCGCCTTCAGCTTCGCCAGTGCGGCCGGGGGCAGGTTCTTCGGGACCACGATGCGGCGGCCGTTGCCGATCGTGATGACGTGCAGGCCTGCCGGGAGCCGCGCGCCCTTACCGGCCGCGGCCGGGGCGGCGTTCGCGGGCAGCTCCCTGCCGACCCAGTTCTGGCGGAAGGCGCCCGGCAGCAGGGCCGGGAACGGGATGCCGAGCCGGAAGCTCGCCGGGGCGGGCAGGCTGGCCTGCCGGACCTTTGCGCCCTTCGGCGGGGTGAAGGTGAAGTTAGCGGCGGCGGGCTTGCCCCAGGTGATCGAGGTGAAGCCGATCTGGATGGCTGGGCTGGAGGCACCGCGGGCGAAGACCTGCAGCTGCAGCGGCATCGAGTTGGCCGCGTCGATCGCGATCCGGATCTGCCCGACCAGCGACTGGCTAGTGCGCGGGGCGATCCGCAGCTGGTAAGCGGCCTGCCCGGCCACGGTGAGGTTCTGCCGGACGCCGACCACCGTGCTCGGGCCGACAGCGGCCAGGGCCTTGCGGGCGGCCTGCTGCGGCGTCATCGCCGCCGCGGCGCTGCGCCCGGCCGCCCTGGCTTCCGCCCGGGCCGACTTGGCCGGCAGCACCAGATGGGTGGCCGTCTGGCTGCTGCTGCGCCACAGCCAGACCTGGCGCCCGGCGACCCGCAGGTCGGTCTCGCCCATCGAGGCGAGCACCGCGACCCGCACGTGCGACGGGTCGGCGTACCAGACCCGGAACGTGTGCGGGCTGGTCAGCCCGGACAGCGAGGCGGAGACGCCGCCCACGTCCGGCAGGCTGGGCAGCCCGAGCGCGGCGCTCTCGCTGACCGTGGCGGTCATCGGCCGCGGCGCGCTGTCCGCGGCGCGCAGCACGCTGGCCAGCAGCTGGGCCGACGTCCGGGCGGGCAGCTGCGGAGTCGCCTGGGCGCCGGACAGCACCGTGCCCGCCGCGACCAGGCCGACGGTCGCGACCGCCCCGGCCGGAACGGCCCACCGGGTCATCCGCGATACCTTGCGGGGCTGCCTCATCGAATTACCTCCAAAATATGGCGGCGCCTTCACAGCATAAGACTCCCGCCGGACGCTCCTGGTTCCCCGGCCCGGTGAATTTACCCGGGGGTTAACCTGCGCCGGAGCGCTTACAAGATCACCGGGGGCCACAGGTCGTGCCGGTCCGCGAGCGGGTCGCCTGGCCATTCGCGCATCGCGGCCAGGTTGTCGTGCGCCGGATACCGGCCGGCGGCCGGCCCGTCGGCAAACGCCCGCAGCACGTTGGCGGTGACCCGGCGGGTGAACCGCCCGCAGGCCCGGGTGATGCCCCATCCGTAAGTGGGCGGCCCGAAGGATTCCACCCAGCGCATGGTGCCGGCGTTGAATACCCCGGCGCCGCTGCGGTGGGTGTAGTAGGCGGTGTCGGCGTAGCTGTTCACGCCGTTGCAGGTCAGCGGGGAATGGGCGAGCGATCTGGATCGGCCGCTGCACCGGGTACCCGGGGTTGACGCGGTCGTACTCGATGCCCACCAGGGCGGCGAAGCTGGTGCCCTGGCGGGCGCCGGTCCCGGCGAGCATCCAGGCGCCGGGCTGGGCCACCACGTAGTCCGCGACGGTCGGATAGCCCTCGTACAGCGTGCCGATCACCGCGGATTCCGGGTCCGGGTCCGGCGGCTCCCGCCAGTCCTTGGTGACCAGGGCATTGTCCACGCCGTACATCGGGTCTTGCTGGTAGCTGGTCTTGTAGCAGATGACCAGCCGGTCGCGGCCGAGCGGGGTGCGGGCCAGCCGGGTCTTGCGGAACATCGCGTTAGCGCCGAGAAAGGCCAGGTTGACGCCCGCGTCCCGGGCCGCGGTGACGTGCGCGCGCTCGGGCGGGGACCAGTACTCGTCATGGCCGAGCGAGACCAGCGCGGACGCGCCGTCCAGCGCATGCGGGTCGGCGGCGATGTCCATGCTGGTCAGGTAGGCCAGCGGCAGCCCCATCCGTTCCGCCAGGTTGATCAGCTTCCGCTCGTAGACCTCGAACAGGTACGCGCCCTGCTCATCGTAGGGGCGGTCCATGCTGACGGCCAGGGCGCGGCTGGCATAGCTGCCGTCCGGGCCCTTGTACAGGTCATAGCCGCCCCAGGTGTTATAGGCCTGCCAGGTGGCGACGCAGTTCTTGAGCACGGCTCGGCCCGCCGTCCGCGCCGAGCGGACGGTCAGCGGCACGTACCGCTGCGCGCCCGAGTGCGCGTCCAGGCGGAGCAGGTAGCAGCCGGCGGGCCAGCCGGCGGTGTGCACAGTCAGCGAAACGCCCCAGTCGGCATGCACGGTGTTCGTCTCCGCCGTCAGAGCGGCAGCGCGCTGCCGGTGGGCGCGCACCGGGCCGGATTCCCACACCTGGCGCGCGAGGTCTCCGCCGTACCAGCCCATGCGGAAGGCCCGGACCCGGAACTCGCGCGAGGTGGTCGAGACGTACAGGCGCACCAGCTGGCCGGGCAGCACGCTGGCCTGGCTGGCATAGCCCATGACCGCGTCCGGGGCGCCGGTCTTCCTGATCCACCAGTGCGGGTCACCGGGCAGCGAGTTCTCTGCGACGGTGCGGCGGTGCACCGTCCTGGCCGCGGCACCGCCGTGACCCGGCTGCGCCCGGCCCCCGGAACCGGCCAGTTTTACGGCCGCGACGCCGGCTCCCGCCGCCGCGGCACCGGCCGCTGCGGTACGAAGGACGGCACGCCGGCTCGGCATGCTCATATAACCCACAATGGCGCACCGGCGCGGGCGCCGCGGCCGGGCCAGGTCAAGCGGAGGAGAAAACTCGCTACCAGCGGCCCGCTGGCAGCAGCGCGGTCACCGCCACCACGGCGAACAACAGCGTCAGGTAGGCGATCGACAGATGGAACAGCCGCATCGGGGCCGGGGCCTCGCTCGCCGGCGACCCGGCCGCGCAGCCGGTGCGCCTCGGCCAGGAACCAGCCGCCCAGCCCGGCGGCGCAGGCCCCGTACAGCCAGCCTGCGTAGGGAATCAGCGCCAGCGTGGCCGCGACCATCACGTAGGAGTAGCCGAGGATCTTGCGCGCCACCGTGGCCGGCGAGGCCACCACCGGCAGCATCGGCACGCTGGCGGCGGCGTAGTCGTCGCGGAACTTCATGGCCAGAGCCCAGAAATGCGGCGGCGTCCAGAAGAAGATGATGGCGAACAGAACGCAGGGCGGGCAGGCCCACCCGGCCGGTGACCGCGGCCCAGCCCACCAGGACCGGGAAGCAGCCCGCCGCGCCGCCGATCACGATGTTCGACGCGGTTCGGCGCTTGAGGCCCATGGTGTAGACGAAGACGTAGAACAAGATCGCGGCGTCGGCCAGCGCCGCGGACAGCCAGTTGGCGAGCAGGCCGAGCAGCAGGGTCGAGGCCGCGCCGAGCACGATGCCGAACACCAGCGCCTCGCCGGGCTTGATCGTGCCCTGGCCGCCGCGCGGCCACCAGCGGGCGGCGCGAGGTGCGCCGCATGACCGCGTCGATGTCCCGGTCGATGTAGCAGTTCATCGTGTTCGCGCTGCCGGCGGCCAGCGCGCCGCCGGCCAGCGTGACCGCGAGCAGCCGCGCCGACGGCAGGCCGCGCTGCGCCAGCAGCATGGTGGGCACGGTGGTGACCAGCAGCAGCTCGATGATCCGCGGCTTGGTCAGCGCCACCAGCGAGGAAACGATCAGGCTCAGCGAGCGCCGTTCAGCCTGCTCCGCGGCCGCCTGCGGCGGCCCGGCAGCCGGCCAGCGCGCCTGTCGCTTGCGTCACTCACTGTCCTTCGTGTCTGACCCGGGCCCGCCCGGCCCGGCGTGCTCCTGACCGGACAGCGTATCGGGCTGGCCCGCGGCAGCTTCCCCCTGCTGCGCTGCATCATCAAGCCGGGTCGCCCCGCCCTCCCCGGCCGTCTGCTGCGGGGCGGCCGGCGCGTCCTGGCTGGCCTGCGCCCGAGGCCCGGCCTCGCCGGGCTCCGCCGCCGTCTCCAGGTGCGCGCCCGCAGGCTCGACCTGCGACTCGCCGCTGCCACCGCCGGCGGCCGTCGGCAGTCCGCCCGCGACGGCCGCGGCGCGCGCGCTCTCCGGCTCCGGGGCGGCCGCCTCGGGCGCGGCACTGCCGGCGTAGGCCATGTCGCGGTGACCAGGCACCTTGTGCGGCCGGAACAGCAGCAGATATACCGCCGTCCCGATGACGATGAACAGGAGCATCGGGAACACGAACGTGAGGATATAGCCGCCCGGCGTGTTAGCGGGCGTCACCGGTGCCGCGATGATCGTTCCAGGCACTGCTGCCTCCACTGTCGGGTTGTTACGCCGGTCATCTCAGGCCCGGCCGGGACGGCCAGGACGACTTGCGCGGCCGGAGCAGCCGGTCCAGGCCGACCGACAGCTCCGCGGTTTCCTCCTCGCTCAGCCACTGCACGAGCACGGCTATGCCCGCGATAACCAGCGGCGGCAGCGCGCCCATCCACAGCACGGCCCCGGTCAGCTGCTGGTCGTCCAGCAGAGTCATCAAATGCGCCGGCTGCCGGGGCGTAGCCCGGGTATATCACGCTGGAGCCGAACACCAGCACCATGCCGAGCCCGGTACCCACGAGGACGGTCCCGGCCAGCAGCCCGAACCGGCGCAGCGGCGCGGACGACGGGCGGAAGGGGCGCGAGCCTATCAGCTGCAGCCAGAGCGCGACTCCGGCGGCGAGGTAACTCAGGTACTCCAGCCAGGCCAGCACGCCGGCCCGGCTCGCGTCGAACGCCGCGGGCAGGTGCCAGCCGACCCAGATCACGTTGAAGGCGAGGACCGCGGGCAGCGCCAGGCGCGCCTGCCACGGCCGCGCCGGGATCCCGCCGGCCGGCCGCCGGCCCGGCCGCCCGCCAGCCCGGCGCCGGCTGGTCCCGGGCAGGCGGCACGGTCGCGGCCGCCCGGCCAGATCGTGCGCAGCGGCTCCCAGGGCGCCCCGAGCACGATCAGGCCCGGCGCCGCCAGCGCCAGCAGCAGGTCTTGCAGCCCGCGCACCCACATGAAGGTCGGCGACCAGTAGCCGATCGGCGAGACCAGGGCGAGCAGCACGGCCAGCAGGCCCGCCTGGAACGCGGCCGCCTCCCGCAGCCGTGAGCTGAATCGGGCCAGCCGGGCGGCCAGCAGCCGGCGCAGCCCGGCCAGGTGGGCGACCGCTACCACGGCGTAGCCGATCAGCAGCGGCCAGCTCACCAGCCAGTGCGCGAGCGATGCCTGCATGCCGGCCGACTCCTCCCTGCCGATCGGGTCGGGCGTCCGGCGAGCCGGTCAGCAGCGCGCCCGACGGCGACTAGTGGACCAGGTAGAACAGCACCCAGGCGATGATCGCCACGACCGCCAGGTAGTTCCACGTCACGGTAAAGCCGCTTAGCGAGGCCTGCAGGCGCTGCACGGCAAAGGCCTCGGCGAAGGTCGGCGGCTGCTCGACAAAGGACATGTCAGGCACCGCGCGGCAGCGCATGATCAGGATCTCCAGCCAGATCAGCACGGCCAGCGCCACCGTCAGGTAGACCGGGTAGAAGCCGGTGAACACGCTGGCGAAGCCGGCCGCGCCGGGCAGGAACGACAGCGTGGCCAGCTGGACGATCTGCAATGCGACGGCGGCCAGGCCGAGCACCAGCGCCACCGTCGCGCCGCCTAGCCACTGCGTCCGATTGCCCGCCTTGATCCGCTGCAGCGCCGCCGTCTGGATCACCGCGCTGATTACGATCATCGCCGCGATCAGCGTGCCCTCCGTCATGCTCGGCCCTGGGAATCCCTTCGGGTACCAAAGGCCGTAGCGAGTTCAGCGAGCGCAGGTAGAAGAACGCGAACACGAAGGAGCCGAACCCGAACGACAGGGCGCCGAGAGCCAGCCGGACGCCGGTCCAGGTCGCGTTCAGCCCGGCCTCGTGGTAGAAGCCGGCTTCCTCGGCGGCCCGGTCCAGCCCGGCCGGCGGCTGCGCCGCCGTGGTGCCCGACACCGTGCTCTCCGCCATCGTCACACCTCCGCTCGGGCCGGGGCGTCGGTGAACGCCGCGCTGAGCACGCCGACCGGCGGATGCAGGTCAGCGACCGGGGGCGCGTCCGGCGTGCCGTACTCATAGGGGCCGGACAGCACCACGGGCACGTGCTCGAAGTTGCCCGCGGGCGGCGGCGAGGTGGTCTGCCACTCCAGGCCGCGGGAGTTCCACGGGTTGCCCTCTTCGGGAACCCGCGCGATCACGGTGGAGTAGACGAAGTTGATCACGAAGATCAGGATGGAGACACCGAGCACGAACGAGGAGATCGAAACCCAGTCGTTGAGGGTCTCCAGGTTCCTGGCGTAGCTGAAGACGCGCCGCGGCTGCCCGGCCAGCCCCACCGCGAACAGCGGCAGGAAGGTGGCGTTGAAGGCGATGAACATGAGCCAGAAATGGATCTTGCCCAGGGTCTGGTTCAGCTTGATGCCCATCATCTTGGGCAGCCAGTAGTAGACAGCGCCCATGAAGGCGAAGATGAGGCCGCCCATGATCGTGTAGTGGAAGTGCGCCATCACGAAGAAGCTGCCGTGCATGGTGGTGTTGACCGGGACGTCGGACAGGTAGACCCCGGTCACGCCGCCGATGAGGAAGTTGAAGTACAGCGCGATGGCGAAGAGCATCGGCACGCTGAAGCGGATCTTCGCCTTCCAGAAGGTGCCGAGCGCGACCAGGTAGATGAAGCCGGTGGGAATCGAGATCAGCTCGGTGGTGAGCATGAACAGCGGCCGCATGTCCGGGTTGATGCCGCTCATGAACAGGTGATGCTGCCAGACGAAGAAGCTGAGCAGGGTCACGCCGATCATCCCGGCCGCGGCCACCTTGTAGCCGAACAGCGGCTTGCGGCAGAACACCGGGATGATCTCCGAGACGATGCCGAAGCCCGGCAGGGCCAGGATGTACACCTCGGGATGGCCGAAGAACCAGAACAGGTTCTGGTAGAGGTACGGGCTGCCGCCGAGCCGCTGGGCGAAGAACGCGGTCTGCACGGTCCGGTCAGTGATCAGCATGTACATGCCGCCGACCAGCACCGGCCCGGCCAGCACCATCATGAACGAGGTCGCCATCATGCCCCAGACGAACATCGGCACCCGGCTCCACCGCAGGCCCGGCGCCCGGTAGCAGATGACGGTGACGATGATGTTGAACCCGGCCAGGATGATCGAGAAGCCCATCAGGCCGAACGAGATCGCGTAGGAGTCCGCGCCCGATGGTCGACTCGATCGACAGTGGCGCGTAGCCGGTCCAGCCGAACGGGAAGCCGCCGACCAGCAGCCCGGACAGCAGGATGAGGAACGCGCACGGGGTGAGCCAGAACGACAGCGCCTCGATCCGGGGGAACGCGACCCGCTTGGAGCCGATCATGAGCGGCACCAGGTAGTTGCCGAACGGGCCGAGGACGACCGAGGTCATCAGCATCATCATCATCGTGCCGTGCTCGCCGACGATCTCGATGTAGGCACTGGAGCTGAACACGTGGTAACTCGGCGACAGCAGCTCGGTCCTGATCGCCATCGCGAACAGCCCGGCGGTGCAGAAATAGACGATCATGCCAACCAGGTACTGGATGCCGACGATCTTGTGGTCAAGCGAGTACCGGAAGTACTTGGCCAGGCCGCCGGCCTCCTCGTGCACCGGGTCCACCGCGGCCGGCCGGTCATCTGCCGCAGGATGTCGTTGAACACGCCCAGGCCTGCCATCCAGCCCACGATCGCCAGCAGGTAGCCGAATACCAGCGGCAGGTCGTCGCTGTCGTTCAGGGCCAGCTGCTGGTAATTGCTGCCCAGGAAGTTGCCGAGCCAGTGACCGATGAAGAAGCCGACGACCGCCCCGATGAGGGCGGTGTGAATGGCCGGCCGACGCCACCAGGGCCTCAGCGGCCTGGCCCCGGGCTCCCCGCCGCCCGATCCCTGCGCCTGCTCCGGCTGTGCCTCGACGGCCATCAGGTCACCTCTCCATCGCGACGGGCGGCCCGGGCAGGCCGCCGGCGGCCCCGCGGATCATTGCGGGACTGGCTGAGATCCGCGGCCCGGCTCATGGCTGCACCGGGTCCTCACTCGGGTAGTACAGCCCAGGGGCACCGGTCAGCCCGTTCTTGACCATGATCTTGCTCATCTGCGCGACCACGGTCGGGTCATAGGTGGCCGAGAACGGCGGCAGCAGCCTGGTAACGCTGGCCAGCTGGGTCCGGGTGGACGCGGCCCAGGAGCGGAACTGGGCGGGGGAGACCACGGTGCCGTAGTTGTCCATCGTGCCGTGCCACAGCCCGCACAGCTCGGCGCAGCGCACTACGAACCGGCCGGTCTGCTGCGGCTTGGTGAAGGCGACGTTGTTGACGCCCGGATTGGCGTCGGCCTTCACCGCGAGCTGGTAGGCCCAGAAGCTGTGGATGACATCGATCGACGTCACGTCGAACTGGACCCACTGGCCCCTGGGCAGCACCAGCGCGGTGGTCTGGAAGCCGCCGAATTGCGGGTACCGGTAGGTGAACCGCCACTGCTGGCCGATCACCTGCACCACCAGCGGCCGGCCGCCCGGCGTCCAGATCGGGCTCGGGCCCTCGCCCGCGCCCGCGCCATGCGGATTGATCAGCTCGACGGTGGCGAACCCGAACAGCCCGAGGACGATGACCGCGGTGGCGGTGATCCAGGTGGCCTGGACCCCGGTGTGGCCGTGCAGTGGCGGGCCGTCCTCCTCGTCGCCGGGGCGCTGTCGCCAGACGATGAGCGCATAAGCGAAGTAGGTCAGCACGAACAGCATGACCGGGGCGGCCAGGATCGACAGCACCTTCATGTCGAACTGCTGGCTGCCCGCGTTGAGCGACATGGTGCCCGGCGGCAGGTGCGGCCCGAGGACCAGGTAGATCAGCAGGTCGGCCGCCACCGCAAGGGGCAGCCAGATCAGGAAGATGCGCAGCCCGTGACGCGGCTGGCGCGGGGCCGTCCCGGGCGGCCTCGCCTGCGCGGTGGCCATCAGCTCACCACCTCCATGGTGCCGGTCATATAGCCGATCGTCTGCATGGGACCGCCGAAGCCGGTGATGAAGCCGCCACCGCACGGGACCCGGCACTGCCAGAAGTAACTACCGGCCGTCCTCGGGGTAATGAAGCTGAACGTCATCGTCTTATGCGCGCCGGACGTGCACGGCGAGGTGCTGCACAGGCTTGCGGTCAGCGACGGCGTGCCCATCGGCACGTTCAGCCCGATGCCCGGGATCGAGAACGTATGCCCGACGTTGCAGCCCGCCCAGGAATTGAGCGAGGTGATCTTCTTGCCGTCCTCGAACGCGGCGTTGCCGGTCGTGCCGGTCACCCGGCCCCAGTACGGGTTGCGCAGCGGGGTGCAGCCGTCGTAGCCGTAGATCGTCATGTCGACGCGGCTCCCGGCCGGCACCTGGAAGAGCGTGGTGTGCACCCACTTGTGCGTCCCCGGGTCCTGGACGAAATACGAGACCCAGTCGGGCTTGGACCCGATTGTGGTCTGCGGCGCCTCTTGCATCACCACGTGCACGGTGGCGCCGGTGTCAGCGGTCACGCCGGCGCCGAAGGCGATCGTGGGCGGCCCGCTGAGCAGGTAATGCACGAGCAGGAAGACCGCTCCCGCCACGACGACGACGAACGCCGCCACCAGGGTCACGATCCTGACCGGCAGGGTCACCAGTCACCACCTCGCTTATCCACGAGTTGCCAGCGCATCAAGGACGGGCCCGACGGCAACTCGCGGGCCCGGGCCCGGAGTCTGCGTGTTCGGACCCGATCTTGCGAGCAGCGGCCACACAGGGCAATATGCAAACCGATGAATGACGAAATTGTCATGATCGGTCCCAGACGGGCGATTGGTAACGCTTTCATAACCTCGGTTACATCAAGCATCCTGCCCGCAACTCACGGTGAGCACAGCGATGTATTTAACCCGTTACCTAAAGTTAGACGCCAAAGTTAGCGGGCAGATTCGAGCGAGAACTCGGACTCTGCAAAGGATTGCGACTTGACCCCGTGGCTGTGGCAGACTAGGCATCTGCTGACACCGGCACCCTGCGTCTGGTCCGCGGGGCCAAGCAGCACTACTGAAGTGGCGCAATGCACACTAAGTTGCCCGCAGCGAGCCCAGTAGCTAGCACAGAAGCGAGCGCAGAAGCGAGTACCGTCCCGCCTGCTCCCGTCCCGATGCCGCCAGCCGCCGGCCCGGCCGGACTGACGTCTGGCACCGGGCCGGCTGCTGGCACTGGTCAGACGTCCGGCACCGGTCTGACTGCTGGCGCCCCCAGCACGGCCGCCGGCTTGGCCGGGCCGCGCATCCTGGTGATCGAGGACGAGGCCAGCATCAGCGGCTTCGTCTGCCGGGCGCTCGGCGCCAGCGGCTTCCTGGCCGAGGTGGCCTGCGATGGTGCCGACGGGATCCGTCGAGCCTGCGAGCGGGACTACGACCTGGTCATCCTCGACCTGGTGATGCCCGGCCTCGACGGCCGGGCGGTGCTCAGCCAGCTGCACCGCCACCGGCCCGACCTGGCCGTGCTCGTATTGTCGTGCCTGGACGACGTCAGCACCAAGGTCGCCTGTCTCGAGCTGGGCGCACAGGATTACCTCACCAAGCCGTTCTCGCTGGCCGAGCTGCTGGCCCGGGTGCGGGTGCGGGTGCGCGGCGACGGCCATCCCCGGACCGAGCTGATCCGGTCGGGCGGGCTGGTCCTGGATGTCGGCCGGCTCCAGGCGGACATCGGCTACGGGCCGGTGCCGCTGACCCGGCTGGAATTCCTGCTGCTGCGCCAGCTGGTCGAGCACTCGGGTGAGTCGGTGGGCAAGGACGAGCTGCTCGCCTCCATCTGGGGCCTGGACTTCAACCCCGGCTCGAACGTGGTGGACGTCTGCGTCCGGCGGCTGCGCTCGAAGCTCGGGTTTGAACTGATCAAGACGGTGCGCGGTGCGGGATACAAGCTGGCATCCTGACCCGGCCAGCCCGGGCCACCCGGCTCCAGGCCACGCCGGCATCGCCGCGGCCACCACCGCGCCGGCCGCGGCCCCGCCAGCCAGCGCTCCGCGGGGCCGCCGCCCGGCCGGCGGCCCCGCGGCTGGCGGCGCCCCGGCTGGGAGCGTCCGGCAGGCAGGCCCGCCAACCTGGCGCGCGGTCGGGCCCGAGTACCTGTGGACGGTGTGCTGGCTGCTGAGCCTGGCCGCGATGGTGGCCTACCCGCGATGGGCGGCGGTGGTGTTCTACCTGGTCTGGATCAGCCTCGCCGTCCTCTACGGCTTCCGGGCCTGGCCGCTGCCGCCGACCGCCTGGCTGCTGGCCGCGGTGACGCTGACAACCGGCGCCGCCATTGCCGCCGGCATCGCGCGCTCACTCGAGCCGGTCGGCGCGATCAGCAAGGTTCCGGTCGCAGCGGCGATGTTCTGGGTGATGGCCTGGGCCATCCGGCGCGGGATGGCCGCGGATGCCGGGCACGCCACGGCCGGCGAGGAGAACGCGCGGCTGCTCGCGACCCAGCGCCGGTTCCTGCAGGATGCGTCGCATCAGCTCAGGACCCCGATCACGATCGCGCTCGGCCACGCCGAGCTGCTCGCGCGGCAGCTGGCCGGGCGAGGCGCGGAGCGGGATATCACCGTCGTGCTGGGCGAGCTGAACCGGCTGCGGCGGCTGAGCGAGCGGCTGCTGCTGATCGCCGCCTCGGAGAATCCGGATTTCCTGCTGGAAGAGCCGGTGCCGCTGGAGCAGTTCGCGATCGAGGTGCTGCACCGGTGGCGGCCGGCGGCGCCGCGCAGCTGGGTGCTGGGCCAGCTCGAATACGTCACGGTCAGCGCGGACCGCGAGCGCCTCGGGCTGGCGGTGGACGCACTGCTGGAGAACGCGGTCCGGTTCACCGCCGACGGCGACGTTATCAAGCTGGCGGTGGTCCGGGATGGCTATGAGCGCACCGCCCGGCTTGTCGTGGAAGACTCCGGTGCGGGGATACCGGCGGATGAGCTTGCGCATATCTTTGACAGGTTCGCGACCGGCTCGAGCCGGAACGGGCACCGGGGCACCGGCCTGGGCCTGGCGCTGGTGCTCGCCATCGCCCGGGGGCACGGCGGTGACGTGCGGGCGCACAGCGTGGCGGGCCAGGGCAGCACTTTCGAGATCGTGCTGCCGGTTGCGGCCCGGGCGGCAAGCGGCCTGGCGGACGGCGCGACCGCCGCGGCTGCGGTCGGCCAGGACCCGGGCGACGACCTCGCGATCCGGCCGGGCCGGGCGCCGGATCGCGCGCCAGGACCCGGTGCACGCCAGCAGATCAGAGGAGGAACATGACCGGACGGCTGCGCAGCCTCAGCCGCCGCGGCAAGATCGCCCTCGCGGCGTGCGCGCTCGCCGTGGCCGCGATCGCGATCGCGACGGTGGCGGTGACCGGCCCGGGTTCTTCGGCTGCCCCGCTGCCCCAGGCCAAGAGCTTCCGGCTGCGCCAGCTTGCGCACTCCGGCACGGTCTCGCTGGCCGCGCTCGACGGGCGGCCGGTCATCATCAACTTCTTTGCCTCCTGGTGCGCCCCGTGCCAGCGCGAGACGCCGCTGATCGCCCGCTTCTACGCTCAGCACCGCGGCCGGGTGGCGGTCATCGGCATCGACGCCAACGACCAGGCGGCATCGGCTGTCCGGTTCCTGCGGATGGCGGGCGTGCGCTACCCGGTGGGCTTCGACCCCTACCCCGCGAGCACCACGACGTCCTACGGCGTGCTCGCCCTGCCGCAGACGTTCTTCCTCAGCTCCGCGCACCGCATCGTCCGCCATCTGTTCGGTGCGGTGACGATGCGGCAGCTCACCGCGGGCGTGGCGGCCATTAGCCGCCATGCACCCGCCGCCGCCGCGGGAGGCCGCCAGGACCGCAACCAGGATCGGAGCTGACCAGGTGACCACCCCGACCAGGACCGATCCGCCGTACGTGCCGCTCCGGGCAGGCCGTTGGCCCAGCCGCCGGGCACCGCGGTGGACCCTGCTGGCCGGCGCCGGGCTGCTGGCCGTCGCCGTCGCCATCGGGCTCGCGCACCATCCGACCCAGGCGCAGCGGGCCAGCGACCTGCGCGGGTTCTTGCAGGCCACAAACGCCGATATCGAGTCCTGCGCGGGCGGCGTCGGCGAGTCCTTCACCGTGCTGACCGCGATTCAGTCCGGCACCAGCCATGACGTCCGCACCGCGGTCAGCCTGGCGCAGACGGCCGCGGCCAACTGCTCGCCGGCGAACAACGAGCTGCTCGACGACCTGGAGAACTACCAGGTGCCAGAATCACTGGCCAGCTACCGGCTCCCCGGCGCGGTCACCGGGCTGATCGACTGGGCCGCCCCGGACGCCGGGAACGTCTGCCAGGATGTCGCCAATATCCTGCAGGCGCACAGCGCTGCCGCCAGGGCCGCGGCGACCGCGGCCCTGCACCGCGACCGGGCAGCGCTGGACGCGAAGCGGGCCACGGTAGACAAGGTGATCAATGCGGCCATCGCATCGCTGCACCCGGGCGCGGCAGCGCCCCGGCTGCCAGGCTGAGCCGGGCCCGGCGCCGAGGACACCCGGCATCGGTGATGCGCGTCGAGAACAGGAGCACTGAGGGCCCATGCCAGGGATGAACAGCGGGCTCAACATCACCGACCCGACCCTGGTGACGGCGTTCCGGGCGGCCCTGCTGCACCAGGGACTGGTCATACTCGCGGCACTTGCCGTGCTGGCACTGGCGTGGATCAGCGCCCGGGAGTGGCTCGGGCTCCGCGGCCAGCCCGCCGCGCCGACGGCCGGTACCTCACAGCCGGCCGCCGCCGCCGCGGCGGCGGCGCCGGAGGGCCGCCCGGCAAGCCCGCGGCGGTCAGCACCCGAGCCGGCCAGCCGCCAGCTGCTGCGGCTATCGTTCGGGATCCTCTGGATCCTGGACGGGCTGCTGCAGGCCCAGCCCGCCATGCCGGTAGGTCTGCCGTCCGACGTCATGAAACCCGCCGCGGCGAGTTCGCCTGGCTGGGTGCAGGACCTGGTCAACTGGGCCGGCACGAGCTGGTCCTACCACCCGATCCAGGCGGCCGCGGCCACGGTCTGGATCCAGCTCGGGATCGGCATCTGGCTGGTGGCCGCGCCGCGCGGCTGGCCGTCCCGGCTGGCCGGGACGGCCAGCGCGGGCTGGGGCCTGCTGGTCTGGGTGTTCGGGGAGGCGTTCGGCGGGATTTTCGCACCCGGCCTGACCTGGCTGTTCGGTGCCCCCGGCGCAGTGCTGTTTTACTGCGTCGCTGGTGCCCTCATCGCGCTGCCCGAGCGCAGCTGGCGCACGGCCCGGCTCGGCCGGCTGGTACTCGATGGCATGGGCGTGTTCTTCATCGGCATGGCCGTGCTGCAGGCCTGGCCGGGGCGCGGCTTCTGGCAGGGCATGCTGCACCACCAGCCGGGAACGCTGACCGCGATGGTCCAGTCCATGTCCGGTACCTCGCAGCCCGGCTTCCTGGCGTCCTGGGTGAACGGGTTCGCCTCGCTGGTGGCCACGCACGGCTTCGCCGTCAACCTGACCGCCGTCGTACTGCTTGCCGTCATCGGCGCCGGCCTGCTCGCCGGCAGCCGCAGCTGCTGCGGGCCGCGGTCGCGCTCGCGGCCGTGGCCTGCCTGGCGGACTGGGTGCTGATCGAGGACCTCGGCTTTCTCGGCGGCCTCGGCACCGACCCGAACAGCATGATCCCGATGGCGCTGATCGTGGTGGCCGGCCTGGTCGCGCTGACCCGGCTGCCCGCCGAGGCGGCCGCACCGGTCCCCGCCGCGGACCAGGAGGCCGCGGACCAGGCCGCCGCGGGCCAGGCCGCCCCGAGCCCGGCGGCCCAGCCCGGCGGCCGGGCCCGCTGGCGCGAGCAGCTCGCCCCGGTCCGGCTCGGCCAGGCCCTCGGAGCCGTCGGCCTGCAGGCGGTGCTGGCCGCCTGGGCGGTGCTGCTGGTCGTGATCGGGGTCGTCCCGATGGCAGCAGCACAGGCCAGCCCGACCGCTTCGACGATCATCGCGCAGGCCATCGACGGCAGCAGCGCGACGCTGAACTCCGCGGCGCCGGGCTTCCGGCTGACCGACACCTCCGGGCGGGTGGTCTCGCTCGCGAGCCTGCGCGGGAAGCTGGTGCTGATGACCTTTCTCGACCCGGTCTGCACCAGCGACTGCCCGCTGATCGCGCAGGAATTCCGCCAGGCCGACCAGCAGCTCGGCAGCCGGGCGCACGACGTGGCGCTGGTGGCGATCTCCACCAACCCGCTGTATACGTCGCTCGCCTATACCCGCGCTTTCAACCGCCAGGAGGGCATGTCCGGGCTGGCGAACTGGCATTTCCTCACCGGCTCGATCGCCCAGCTACGGCCCGTCTGGCGCGCCTACGGCATCAGCGCGCTGGTCACCCCGGCAGGCGGCATGGTCGCGCACAACGACCTGGCGTTCGTCATCAGCGGCACCGGCCGGACCCGCAGCGAGCTGCTGTTCGACCCCGGCCCGGGGACGCAGAGCACGCAGGCGTCCTTCGCGGCCGAGCTGGTCAGCGCCGCGAACCAGTATGCGAGCGCGCGATGACCGGCGGCCGGCGCTGGCTCGTCATCAGCCATCCCGGTACCCGCCGCAGCGCGGCGCGGCTGGCGGCATGCGGCGTCGCGGCACTGCTGGCTGGCTGCGGCGGCGCTGCGGCGGCGGGCGGCCCAGCCCGGGCCCCGGCGCCCCCCGCCGCGCTGCCCGGGGCATCCTCCTTCGGGGCGGCCGGTGGCGGAACCGGAGCCGTGGTCGTGATGGGCGGTTCCCGCGCCCGGCACGACAACTTCTGGCAGCTGTTCATGCGCTCGTCCGCCACTGCCCCGTGGCGGCTGGCCACTCCGCCCGGGGTCGCCGATAACGGCGGACTGGCGGTGACCGCGGCCGGCGGCCGGACGCTGGTGACTGGCTTCCGGCCCAGCCAGGACCTGAGGTTCTCGCCGGTCGCGGTGTCGGCGGACGACGGGGCGCACTGGGCGCAGGCCGCCCCGGTCTACCCGGGCCTGGCGGGCGGACCGGCCGCTCTGGCCGCCGGTCCCGGCGGCGCGCTGCTCGCGCTGACCAGCGGCGGCGAGGTGCAGCGCAGCGCTCGTCTGGGCTCTGCCTGGCGGCAGCTGAGCAGCACGGCGGCTCTGGCCAGGACCGCCGCAGGCCGGGCCTGCGAGCTGACCCGGCTGACCGCGGTGGCGTTCACCCAGGCCGGAGCCGCGATGCTCGGCGGCGCCTGCGCCAAGCCGGGCGCCGCCGGGATCTTCAAGCAGGCCGGCCGAGGCTGGCGGGCGGCGGTGCTGCCGCTGCCCGCGGCGCTCGCCCGCAGCCGGGCCGAGGTCGTCAGCCTGCAGACCACCGGCGCGCTGACCACCGCGCTGATCCGGGCCGGATCCGGTTCCGGCACTGCTCTGCTCGCGGCCTGGTCAGGCGCCGCGGGCCGGGCCGGAACGCGGCCGCAGTGGCAGCTGTCGCGGCCGGCGCAGACCGGTCAGGCCGCCATCCGCTCGGTGTCGCTCGGAACGGGCGGATCGGCCGGCGTGGTACTGAGCGGCGGCCAGGACGCCTGGATCGCCGCCCCGGGCTCTGGCTGGCAGCAGCTGCCCGCGCTGCCCCCGCACGCCCAGGCGCTGGCCGCCGGCCCGGCCGGGCAGGTGGACGCGGTGGCGGCCAGCGGCGGCACGATGACGGCCTGGCGGCGGGCACCCGGCGGGCGCGGCTGGGTGCAGGCGCAGCGCATCGCGGTCCAGATTCCGTACGGAAGCTCAGGCTGACCGGGCATGGCCGTGCTGCTGGACCACTGGGTCCTCGACCCGTTCGCGATCGTCTTCGCCGTTCTCGCCGCCTGGCACGAGGCGGGCCTGGCGCGGCTGCGCCGGGCTGACCGCGGCCAGGCCCGGGCCAGGCGGCTCCGGTCGCTGTTGTTCTACTGCGGCCTCGCGGTGGCGCTGATCGCCGTGGCCTCGCCGGTCGAGTACTGGGCCGAGCGGTATTTCTACGTGCACATGATCCAGCACCTGCTGCTGATGTTCGCGGCGCCGACGCTGATCGTCACTGGGGCACCATGGACCCCGCTGCGCGCGGCCTGGCCTGCCGCGCCGGCTGCCACCGCCCTCCCGCCCGGCGAGCCGGACGGCCCGGTCTTCGCCGGCCCGGTCTCCGCCGGCCCGGGGGCAGGCGGCACGGTCTCCGCCGCCGTCCCGCCCGGCGAGCCGGGCGGCCCGGTCTCGGCCGGCCCGGGGGCGGCCCGGCGGGGGCCGGTGCGGGCGGCAGCGCGCTTCGCGGGCCGGCCGTGGACCGCCGTCGTGGCGTTCAACCTGACGATGATCTTCTGGCACCTGCCCGGTCCGCTGGACGCTTCAGTGACCAGCCCGGCCGTGCGGATCTGGCTGATGCACGGCAGTTTCCTGATCGTGGCGGTTGCGTTCTGGCTGCAGTTCCTCAGCTCGCCGCCGCTCCGGCTGCGGCTGACCCCGCTGGCGCAGGCCGTCGCGCTGCTGGCGACCAACGTGGCCATGTGGGTGCTGGCGATGGCGATGGGCATCCTCACCAGCGCCTCGTGGTACCCGGTGTACGACCATGTCCGGGGGGTGACCCTGCCGGCCTTCGCCGACCAGCAGATCGGCGCCGGGATCTTGTGGATATGCGGGGATTTCTGGGCCATCCCGTGCATGATCCTGGTGGTGCGGCGGCTGATCGCCGCGGACGGCAGCGTCAGCGCCGCCGTGGACCGGATGCTCGGCCGCGGCTCGCGCCGCTATCAGTGGGCTAATCGGGCCTGACGGCGGCTGCGGCCCGCATAAGATCGGCTGCGGAAATCCGGCCGGGCCGGCCCGGCCAGGCGGCCGGACGTCCCGCCACCCCGCTACGGAGAACAGCCCAGCTACGGAGAACAACAGCCATGAGACTCCCGCGCCGGGCGGCCGCAGCCGCAGTCCTGGCGGTGGCGGCAGCACTGCCGGCTGGCTGCTCGGCGCCGGCGGATACCCAGAGTTTCACGCTGCCGGCGCTGGCGCACCCGGCCACCCGCATCTCGCTGGCCAGCTACGCGGGGCGGCCAGTGATCGTGACGTTCTTCGCCTCATGGTGCCTGACCTGCAGCCGGCCACCCGGCTCATCGCGCACTACTACCGGATCTACCATCGGCGGGCGCCGGTCATCGGGGTGGACACCAGCGATACGCGCGAGGCCGCCCTGGACATGCTGCGCGCGGACGGGGTCACGTTCCCGGTGGCGGCGGCCCCGACGCTCGGCACCGCATCGGCCTTCGGGGCCGCCGGGTTGCCGGCCACCTACTTCCTGGACGCGCAGCACGACGTGGTCACCAAGGTGCTCGGCGCGGTCAGCTGGCAGCAGTTGCTCGACGGCACGACGCTCATGCACGATCCATCGCCCACGCCCGCAGCCACGCCGTCGCCGTGACGGGCCGCCGCCGCGGCGCACGAGCCGGCTCACAGCACCGGCGGGCTGCTATTGGCCGATCATCTGCAGGGCACGGACGAGCGCTTCTTGCCATCCGGCGGGTGAACAGGTCGCGCCGTCGGCGGCCGGCTTCGCCGCATCCAGGGCGGCCAGCGTATTGCGCACCACGTCGGTGGCCCGGGCCGAGGTAACGCGGGCGTCGCCGAGTTCGAGCTCGTGCTGCAGGTTGTCGCGGCCGTGTCCCTGGACCACGTCGAGCAGCAGCAGCGGGCGGCCGACGGTCCGTGCCTCGGTGCAGGTGTCACCCGAGCTGGTGATGACCAGGTCGGCCGCGGCCATCAGCTCGGGCACCCGGTCGGTGAAGCCGAACGGGTGCAGCCGGGGCTGCCGGGCCGCCGCCCGCGTCAGCAGCTGCTCGAGCCGGGCGTTGCGCCCGGCTACCGCCAGCACGTGCACGCCGGCCGCGGCGAGGCCCTCGGCCGCCGCGGCCACCGGGCCGAGACCCCACGCACCCGACATGAGCAGCGCGCAGGGCTCGGCCGCGGGCAGGTTCAGCGCCGCCCGCGCGGCCCGCTGGGTCGGCGGCTGGTAGAAGCCGGGCCGGACCGGAGCGGGCACCACCAGGACCCGGGCATCGGGCCGGTAGCGCAGCACCGCGGCGCGCGCGACCTCGGCCGTCACCAGGTACGCATCGACGTTGCGGTGCACCCACAGCCGGTGCGGGGTCGCGTCGGAGCAGATGACGATGTGGCTCATGCTGGGATAGCGGTCCGCGAGCGCGCTGACCGCCGACGCGCCCGTCGCGAAGACCGAGATGGCCAGGTCGGCTGGCTGGGCGTTGAGATCGTCGCGCAGCCGCGGCAGCAGCTGGCGGCGGGCCGCCGCATCGGCGAGGAGGGCCAGCCGGCTTCCGGGCCGAAGCCCGGCGAAATGGAATGCGTCATACAGCCCCGGCACCGAGAGCATGCCCCGGAACACGGCCTCGCCTGCCGAGCCGCCGCCCCGGCCGAGCAGCCGCATGGCATCGACCGTCCGGGTGGACCAGCCGAGTTCGCGCAGCGCGGCCGCGCACGCCTCGGCAATCACGTCGTGGCCCATGCCGAGCGAGCCGGTCAGCAGCAGGGCGCGGCGCGTCACCCGGCCTGCCCGGCGGCCAGCCAGTCCAGGTACTGGCGCACTCCGGCTGAGAACGAGGTGACCGGCGACCAGTCGAGCAGCTCCTTGGCTAGCCGGCCGGAAATACTCGCGCCCGCGTAGTCTGCGGTGCGGGCCGGGACGAGCTCGATCGGCACCGGCCCGACCAGCTCGCACACCACGTCGGCGATCTCGCGGACCGAGACCGGCGTACCGCCCTCCAGGGCCAGCGTCCGGTTCGCCGCGGCAGGCGCGAGCGCCCGCACGTGCGCGTCGGCCAGATCCTCGACATAAACGTAGCTGCGCTGCTGCTCGCCGTTACCGGCGATCGTGATGGACTGCCCGTCCCGGGCGGCCCGGACGAACTTGGCGATCACCAGCGCCTCGCGCATCCGCGGCCCGTACGGGATGCCGTAGCGCAAGATCGTGAACTGCTGGCCGAACATCTCGTGATAGCTGTGCACGAGCAGCTCGGCGGCCAGCTTCGTCGAAACGTACACATGGCCGGCATTAGCCAGGCTGACCAGCGCGTCCTCGGTCCGCTCGCCGGAGCCGGCGGTGGCCCCGTACACCCAGACGGTGCTCGCCAGCAGCACCCGGCCTACCTGGCCGGCCCGGGCAGCCTGGAGCACCCGCGCCGTCCCCTCGACATTGAGCCGGACCGCGCCGACCGGATCAGCGGCGACCTTGTTGACGTCGGCCGCGCCCGCCAGGTGAAAGATCGCCTGGCAGCCGCCGACGGCGCCGGACAGCGCCGACTCGTCGAACAGGTCAGCCGCGCGGTACTCGGCGGCCGGATTGTGCCACTGGCCGCCCAGGTCGATGACGACGACCTCGTGGCCGGCCCGGATCAGATGGTCAACAACGTGCGAGCCGATGAAACCGGCTCCGCCCGTCACCGCGACGCGCATTCTCACTCTCCTTGCTCGGTTGCTGGCGCCCTGCTCGATGCCCGGCGTGGCCGCGGGCCGGCCGGGCCTGGCGCGCTGTGCTGGTCATTCGCGGCCGTCTAGGCTCCGGCCTGTGCCCCGTAAACCGCGGTGACCGCGGCGATGACCTGATCGATCTCATCGTCGCGCATGTCCGAGTGCACCGGCAGGCAAACATGCCGGGCGCACAGATCCTCGGCCACCGGCAGCGGCCCCCCGGCGAACTCGGCCAGCACGGGCTGGTGGTGCAGCGGCAGGTCGTAGACCTCTCCGGACAGCCGGACGTCGTGCGCGGCCGCTAGCTCGGCCTTGAACCTGGACCGGTCGGTGCCCGCCGGCAGCACCGCGATGTACTTGTAGATGTTGCTGCGGCAGCCACTCGGCTCGCCCAGCGGCTCCAGGCCGTCCAGCGCGTCCAGCGCCTTGTCGTAGCGTGCCGCGACCTCGCGCCGCCGCTTGATGCTCTCATTCATCCGGCGCAGGTGCACCAGTCCGGTCACCGCGTTCTGCTCGCTCATCCGCCAGGCGTAGCCGTGCCGGACGTGGTGATTGGCTCCGAAGCTGCCCTTGCCCTGGTCGCGGTAGATCCGCGCCTCGGCCGCGATGTGCTCGGAGCTGGTCAGGATCATGCCGCCCTCGCCACAGGTCACCACCTTGGTGGGATAGAAGGAGAACGCGGCGGCCGCGCCGAACGACCCGGCGAACCTCGAATCGTAGGTCGCGCCGTGCGCGTGCGCTGCGTCCTCGACCAGGGCGATGCCGCGCTGCTGGCAGGCCAGCGCCAGCTGGTCCGCGGCGGGCGTGATCAGCCCGCCGATGTGCACCACCACGACCGCCGCGGTGTCCGGGGTGAGCGCCGCCAGCAGGGTGGCGGGGCTGAGCGCGAGCGTGGCCGCGTCGATGTCGGCGAAGACCGGCCGGCCGCCTGCCGCCAGCACGGCCGCCGCGGTGGCGTAGAACGTGTTCGCGGGGATCACGACGTCCCGGCCGGAAACCCCGATCGTGCGCAGCAATATCTCCAGCGCCGACGTGCCGCTGGCGGTCGCGACCGCATGCGGCGCATGCCCGGCGTCCAGGCCGATCGCCGGATGCGCCCCGGCGAACGCGGCCTCGAATTTGCGGGTAAATTCACCGAGCGTCAGCATGCCGCTGGCCAGTATCCCGGCCACCGCATCGGCGATTTCCTCGCGGTCAGCAGCCGGAAAGACCACGCGCGCTGCTTGCACACCCACCGGATCTCCTCATGCCTGGGGCCTGCGCGGCCCGGGTCGTGCGTCTTGGCCCAGGCCGAAACGCGTGATTGGTGATGACGCTGCCGGTCGAATTCTGCCAGTACCGGGCTGCCCGGTCCCGGCCATGTCATGATCGGGGGGAAATGGCGAGCCGGCGCGGCGCGGACCGCGCACTAGACCGGGCATGCACCGCGCGGGTGCGGCGGCGGAAAGGGCGCGGGCGGGATGCGGCTTTGCGGGGCGGCCCGGTGAGTGCGCCGGGCGCCCCCGGCCCCCGGGCGGCGGGATCCGGGCGCGTGCTGCTGGCCGCGGCGGGCAGCCTGGCGGTAGCGCACGCGGGACCGGGCCTGACCGCCCTGCACCCGGTGCGCGCGGCGGTGTTCCCGCGGCTGGCGGGCCGGGGCGAGGCCGGTCACGTGGCACTCACGTTCGACGACGGCCCGGATCCAGCCTGGACACCGCAGTTCCTTGACCTGCTCGCCGCCCGGTCCGCCCGCGCCACGTTCTTCTTGCTCGGCTCGATGGTGGCCCGGGCTCCCCGGCTGGCCGCCCGGATTGCCGCGGCAGGCCATGAGGTCGGCGTGCACGGCTTCGACCACCGCTACCTGATGCTGCGCGGGCCGCTGGCCACGTCCAGGGACCTGCGCCGGGCGACCGACATCATCGGCTCGGCCACCGGCACCGCGCCGCGGCTGTTCCGCCCGCCGTACGGGGTGCTGACCGGGGCCGGGCTGACCGCCGCCGGGCGGCTCGGCCTGACACCGGTGCTGTGGACGAGCTGGGGCCGGGAGTGGACGCCGGGATCGACGCCGGAACAGGTCTTCGCCACGGTGGACAGGACCCTGCGCGGCGGGGCCACCGTGCTGCTGCACGACTCGGACTGCACCTCGCCGGCCGGGTCGGCGCGCGCCGCGCTGGGTGCGACGGCCCTGCTGCTCGATGCGTGCGGCCGCCGCAGCCTGCACGTCGGACCGCTGGCCGAGCACGGCATCGGCACCGGCCACGGCGGCACCTCTCGCTCGCACGGCGAGCAACAGGCCTGGCCGGGGAACCTGCCGGCCCGTGATCGCGGAACGGTGGCCGGAGCTGCCCCCGATCCATGATCCGCGATCGTGCCGCCAGGCCGGTGCGGGCCGGGCTGGCCATCGCGCCCCGCCCGGCCCGGCCGGGCCGGCCCGCCCTGCGCCCGCGGGCGTTCAGGTAGCGCGCCTGCGGGTGCCGGCTACCGTGCCGGCCAGCCCCGTCAGGCCGGCGGCAACCGCGCCGTGCCACAGTCCGGTGAATACCGCGCCGGGCAGTCCGCCACCGAGGGCAACGGTCAGCGCGAACACCACGATCAGGCAAGCCGCGCCCGGCGCCAGCGCGAATCGCCACGGGTTGCGCCTGGCCCACCGCATCGCGCGGCCGGGCCGGCCGCGCAGCAGCGCGCCGCCGCCTGCCACGGCAAAGAAGATGACGGCGCCGAGCGACACCGGCCCGCCGACGGCCAGCTGGCCGCCCGCCAGGTGCAGCAGCATGTCGCCGCCGACCGTGACCGCCCCGGCCGTGGCCGCCGCGGCCCACGGAGCCTGCGACAGCGCCGCCCCGGATACCGCAAGTTCCTCGCGCCGGGTCAGCCCCGGCCCGCCCGGGCCCGGAGATCCCGTGCCCGAAGATCCCGGCCCGGAGATCCCGTGCCTGAAGGTCCTGTGCGCGTCGGCACTGACATCGTCTGCTCCCGTATCGCTGCGGACAGCTTGGCGCTGCTCTGGCGGTTCGCCGGCTTGACGGCCGGCTCACCTCGTGAAAGTTAAGATATATCTCTTTCGCCGCGGACGCCAGATCGTTTCCGGGCGGTCGGATGAGGCCCCGGTGGCGGCGGCGCTCCTGGCATCCTGCAAAGGTGTTCCTCAGTGGGCATTCAGCTGATGTCCAGCCGGGTACGGCTTACTGGGCAGGGCGAGAGGATCGCAGGCCGGTGGCGGCTGGGCATGATCAGGCGGCAGATGGTGTTGTCTTGCGGCAGAGGTGATGAGGCAGATGCAGGAAGAGCGCAGCAACGACGGCCAGCGGCTGCCCGCGGACCCGCCAGCGCAGGTTCCGGGCTCGCAGGCCGAGCCGACTGCGGCGTTCAGCGCTCCGGATGCGCCAGCCGCGCAGCCTGCCGACGACGGCGGCCCGTTCGAGCCGCCCAGCTGGGTTCCGGCCGCCGGGCCGCCCGCCGCGCCGTCCCCCTCGCCGGGCATCCTGCCGCCGGGCGGCCGCCGGGCGGGCGATGTCAGCCCGCCGGCCGGCGGCCCTGCTGAAGCCAGCCAGCCAGTGGCCGGCTCCGGTCCGCCCGGCGCAAGCAGCCCCGGGATAGCTGCGGAACCTGCGGATACCCGCGGTGCGACGGGCGGATACAGCCCCGCCGGAACCGCGGCTGGCGACCACGGCCGTGGTTCCTACCCGCCGGCGGCTCCCTACCCGGCGCCCGGCTTCTTCCCGCCGCCGGGTCCGTACCCGGCGCCCGGGTCTTATCCGCCGGCTGGCAGCTACGGTTCCGGCGCCTACCCGCCGCCAGGCGGGTACCCCTCCGGCTACGGCCAGGGCGGGTATGGCCAGTCAGGCGGATATGCCGGGCCCGGCGGGTACGGCCAGCCGGCCAGTTACGGCCCAGCGGGCGGATACGGGCGGCCGGGCGGGTACGCGCAAGCCGGCGGTCACGGGGCCGCGGCAGGCCAGTTCGGCGGCTACGACGAGCCCTACCCCGGCTACGCGCAACCGCCGCCACGGCGGCGGCACGGGCGGGGCCTGCTGGCCTACATACTCGTCGCCGTGCTCGCGGCCGCCGCGGGCGCTGGCACCGTCCTGCTGGCCCACCAGACCAGCACATCGGCGCCGTCGGGCGCGCCGCGCAGCCGCGGCGGCCTGGGCTTCCGCGGCCCGAACGGCAGCGGTGCGGGCACCGGGGGCACGGGCACCGGGTCCGGCGTGAGCAGCGCCACCGCGCGCAGCATCTACAACACGGTCTCCCCCGGCCTGGTCAAGATCACCAGTAATCTCCACTTCGAAGGCGGCCAGGCCTTCGCCACCGGCATGGTGATCAGCAGATCAGGCCTGGTGCTGACCAACAATCACGTGATCGACGGCACCAACGGGCTGACGGCGACGGTGTTCGACACTGGTCGGCGTTACGCCGCGCGATGGCTCGGCTACGACAAATCCGATGACGTCGCCGTACTGCAGCTAGTCGGGGCGTCCGGGCTGCGCACCGTGCCGCTGGGCAACTCGGCGACGGTCCGGCCCGCCGACGGCGTCATCGCCCTGGGCAACGCCAACGGGACCGGCCGGATCACCACCGTGACGGGCAAGATCACCGGGCTGAACCGGACCATCACCGCCAGCGACTCCGGCGCCAACAGCGAGACGCTGCACGGCATGCTGCAGACCAACGCCCACATCGTGCCCGGCGACTCCGGCGGGTCGCTGGTCAGTACCTCCGGCCGGGTCATCGGCATGGACACCGCCGCCGCCGCCGGCAACAGCCTCAGCGGGGGCCAGAGCATTGGCTTCGCGATCCCGATCAACAAAGCTCTGCGCATCGCCCGCCAGGTCGTCGCCGGGCAGGCCAGCTCGGCAATCCGCATCGGCACCAGCGGCTTCCTCGGCGTGCTCGTCGCCGGCGGCCAGGCCAGCTCGGTCGCCAGCCCGGGCAGCCAGCGGCGGCTGCAGCTGCAGCAGCAGGCGTCCCAGGGCCTGGGCGGCGGCGCGGGCGCCGGGCGCGCCTGCCTCAACAACGACCAGAACGCAGGCGTCCCGGCCACCGCGGCACCGGTAAAGTCCGGCGCGCTGGTGCTCGGCAACCTGTGCGGCACGCCGTCGGCCCGGGCGCACATCTACCCCGGAGACGTCATCACCGGGGTAGGCGGGCACCCGATCAGCACGCCGAACTCGCTCAGCAGCATCCTGCTGAATTACCGCGCTGGCGCGTCAGCCTCCGTCACCTGGGTAGACACGTCGGGACGCAAGCACACCAGCACCTTGGTCCTGGCCCAGGCCCCGCCGAAGTAGCGTCCGGGCTCGGGTGCCTGCGCCAGGCATGGCCAGCCGGCATCGGTTCGGCTAACGTCCGAGTCAGGGAAGCGTCCGGGGTGCCAGCGCCGGGCCTGCCCCGGGCGCGGTGCGGCGGCCGGAGCGCCAGTGCGGCCACGGGGCATGCGCCGGCGCTGCCGGGACGCCGCGCCGCTGGTACGTGCCGCGCAGCCGGGCTGGCCGGGCAGGGGTGATGACCGACATGCACGACGAGCCGGACCGCGACGGCCAGCCGCCGCAGTACCTGGAGCCCCGCTCGGCCCCTGCGCCGGAAAGTCCGCTGAGCTGGCCCCGCCAGCCGGCCGGTTACGGACAGCCAGAGGATGACTACATTCAGCAAGGGAGGCGGCGCCGTCGCGGCCGGCGCCGGAGTCTGGCTGTCTACCTGCTCGTGGCCGCCCTGGCCGCCGGGGCCGGCGCCGCCTCGGTATGGCTGGGGCACGCCGGCTCGCCGTCCTCCGCACAGGCGACCGGGCCGGGCGGCCGCGGGCACGGATCCGGCACCGGGACGCCGGCCGCCTCGATCGGCAGCGCCCGGCAGAAGGCGGCGGCCAGGGCGGTAAGGCCGGGCCTGGTGGACATCGCCAGCAGGCTCGGTTACGAGGGCGGAACGGCGGCCGCGACCGGAATGGTCATCAGTTCCGGCGGCCTGGTCCTGACCAACAATCACGTTATCCAGGGCAGCACCGAGCTGACGGCGATCGCGGTGTCAACGGAGCGCCATTTCGACGTCCGGTGGCTGGGCTACGACAAATCCGACGATGTGGCGGTGCTCCAGCTCGTCGGCGCATCGGGGCTGCGGACCGTCCCGCTCGGCAACTCGGCCAGGGTCCGGGCGGGCAGCCCGGTGATCGCGCTCGGCAATGCCGAAGGACTGGGCGGGGCGCCCGCCGTCAGCGGCGTGATCACCAAGCTGGATCAGACTGTGACCGCGAGCGACGACGGCAGCACCTCCAGCGAGACGCTGCACGGCATGATGCAGACCGACGCCGCCATCGTGCCCGGCGACTCCGGCGGGTCGCTGGTCAGCATCTCCGGGCGGGTCATCGGCATGGATACGGCCGCCGCTACCGGGAGCTTCCGCGCGGGTGCGCAGAACACCGGCTTCGCCATCCCGATCAACAAGGCCCTGGCCATCGCCCGTCAGATCATCACCGGCCAGGTCAGTGCGACGATCCGCATCGGCTCCGCTGCCTTCCTCGGCGTGCTCATCCCGTCGCAGCGCGCCAGCCAGGTGGCCAGCCCGGCCTCGCAGCGGCGCCGTCAGATCCAGCAGTACACGAGCGGATCGCCGCCCGCCGCCGGGGCCGGGTGCATCACCACGAACGAGTCAGCCGGCGTCCCGACCTCAGTAGCCCCGGCCAGCGCGGGCGCGCTCATCCTCGGCAGGCTCTGCGGCACCCCGGCGGACCAGGCGGGCATCTCGGCGGGGGACGTCATCGTCGCGGTGAACGGGCAGGCGATCACCACGCCCAGCTCGCTGTCCGCAGTCATGCAGCGCTACCGGGCCGGCGCGCGGGCGGCCGTCACGTGGATCGACCTGGCCGGCCGCAAGCGGACTCAGTCCCTGGTGCTGGGACAGGCGCCGCCGCAATAGCCGCTCAGCCGGACAGCCAGGCTGCCATCCGCTCGGCGGCGAGGGCGACGTCGGTAACCTCCACGTACTCGCCGCGGGTGTGCGCCAGCTGCGGGTCGCCCGGCCCGTAGTTAACGGCCGGGACGCCCAGCGCGTCGAACCGGGCGACGTCGGTCCAGCCAAGCTTCGCGCGGGGCTGGCCGCCGATCGCCGCGACGAAGGAGGCCGCCGCCGGGTCGGCCAGGCCGGGCCGGGCCCCGGGGGCGACGTCAGTGATCTCCACCTCGAAGCCGCCGAACACCTTCCGCACATGGTCGGCGGCTTGCTGCGCGGACAGGTCGGGGGCGAACCGGAAATTCACGGTCACCACGCACTCGTCCGGGATGACGTTCCCGGCCACGCCGCCGGCGATGCCGACCGCGTTCAGGCCCTCGTGGTAAGTCAGCCCGTCCACCTCGGGCTGGCGGGGCCGATACTGGCGCAGCGCGGCCAGGATCGGCTCGGCGCCGTGAATGGCGTTGCGGCCCAGCCAGGACCGGGCACTGTGCGCCCGCTCGCCGACGGCCCTGACCTCGGCCCGCATCGTGCCCTGGCAGCCGCCCTCGACCACGCCGCCGGTGGGCTCGAGCAGCACCGCGAAGTCGGCGGCCAGCAGGTCAGGCCGCTCCCGGCTGAGCCGCAGCAGCCCGTTGCGCTCCGCCTCGACTTCCTCGCAGTCGTAGAAGACGAAGGTCACGTCCCTGACCGGCTCCGTGATGTGCGCGGCCAGCCACAGCTGGACCGCCACCCCCGCCTTCATGTCACAGCTGCCGCAGCCGTACAGCAGGCCGCCGGAAACCCGGGAAGGCAGGTTTCCGGCCAGCGGCACGGTATCGATATGACCGGCCAGCGCCACGCGCTGGCCACGGCCCAGGTTGGTGCGGGCCACCACCACGTTGCCGCTGCGCTCCAGGGTCAGGTGCGGCAGCCCGGCCAGCGCGGTGGTGATCGCGCCGGCCAGCGCCGCCTCGTCACCGCTGACCGAGGGCACGTCGACCAGCTGCGCGGTCAGTTCGGCCGGGTCTCCAGAAAGATCAAGCTGCACGGCGGCAGCATAGCCCGGCCCGTGAAATAACTGACAGACAGGCCGCTGCACCCAGCCGGGGAGCGACGATGCCCGACGAGGAGGACGCTGTGCCCGCGGAGGAATCAGCAGGACCAGGCCAGAACGCGGGCATGCGTCTGCATGTCGACTCCGAGGTCGGCCGGCTGCGCCAGGTGATCTTGCACCGGCCCGGCCTGGAGCTGAAGCGGCTGACCCCCGCTAATGCCGCCGACCTGCTCTTCGACGGTGTGCTGTGGGTGACAGAAGCGCAGGCCGAGCACGACGCGTTCGCCGCCGCGCTGCGGCAGCGCGGCGTGCGCGTGCACTACTATGCCGAGCTGCTGGCCCAGACGCTGGCGATCGGCGGGGCCCGCGAGTACGTGCTGGACCGGGTCGTTGATCCCCGGCTGCACGGGCCGCTGGCGGTGGACGCGCTGCGCGGCGGGCTCGAGGGCCTGGACGCGGAGGGCCTGGCCCAGTTCCTGATCGGCGGGATGACCAAGCGGGAGCTGATGGAGCTGGCCCCCGAGCCGCACTCCATCGCCTTCCACTCACTGGATCCCGACGGGTTCGTGCTCGCCCCGCTGCCGAATGCCCTCTATCAGCGCGACTCGGCTTGCTGGGTGTACGGCGGCGTCTGCATCAACGCGATGCGCAAGCGCGCGCGGCGGCCCGAGACGATACTCGGCGAGGCGCTGTACCGCTGGCATCCGATGTTCGCCGGCCGGGGCTTCGAGGTGTGGCTGCACGGCGCGCAGAGCGCACCCGCCACTATCGAGGGCGGCGACGTGCTGGTCATCGGCAACGGTGCCGTGCTGGTGGGCATGAGCGAGCGGACCCAGCCGCAGGCCGTGGAGATGCTCGCGCACGGGCTGTTCTCGGCCGGCGCCGCCACCAGCCTGGTGGCAATCGACATGCCGAAGGCCCGCGCGTTCATGCACCTGGACACCGTCATGACCATGGCCGACTACGGCGTCTTCGTGGAGTACGCGGGCATGGGCATGCTGCCGTGCTACACCGTCGAGCCCGGCGCCACCACGCGCGAGCTGAAGGTGACCGACCATCCGCCGCAGGACATGCACACGGCGATCGCCGCGGCCCTGGACCTGCGGGAGGTCACGGTGCTCACCGCGACCCAGGACGTGCACGCGGCGCAGCGCGAGCAGTGGGACGACGGCTGCAACGTGCTGGCCGTCGAGCCCGGCGTGGTGGTGGCCTACGAGCGCAACGTGACCACGAACACGTTCCTGCGGGAGAACGGCATCGAGGTGATCACGATCCGGGGCAGCGAGCTCGGCCGCGGTCGCGGCGGGCCGCGGTGCATGAGCTGCCCGATCGAGCGCGAGGCCTGATCGGCGGATCAGCCCCGGCCAGCGGATCCGCCCTGGGCCGGCCCGGCCGGGCTCGCGGCCGCCGCGCCGCGGCTCATCTGCCCGGCCGCGCCGCGGCTCATCTGCCCGGCCGCGCCGCGGCTCATCTGCGCCGCCGCCCCGCGCACCGCCCGCAAGATTGCCGCCACCGACGGCCGCCTGATGCTGGAGGCGCGCACCGCACCCTGCCGGCCAGCGCCTTCGGCGAGGACGAGCGGGCGCTGCGGCTGCGGCTGGCCACCGGCCTGCTCTACGGAGACAGCGACGCGCAGCGCGAGGCCGCGCTGGCCGCTGCTGACCCGGTGACGCTGCCGCGGATCTCCGCGGCACTCACCGCGCTGTCCGGAATGCTGGCCGCCCTGGGACCGCCCGGCCGGCGGACCGGGCAGCTAGCGACGGACTCCGGCGGCTGGCCCGGCGGCTGACCGGCCCGGCGGCTGACCGGCCGGCGATGATCACGGAGTCTTGGCTGCGGACTTCCGCGCCAGCTCTCCGGCGTCATGAAACGGGATCGCCGACACCGCGCTGGAGCGGCCGCAGCTGCGGCCGCTTGGCCGCACGCCCATCGACCACAGGTCGACCAGCAGCAGTCCGCGCCGGGCCGCGATCTGCCTGATGTGCATATTGAAGATCGCGGCCTTGCCGCGGATCATCCGCACCAGCGGGAAAGCCCGAGGGTCGAAGCCGGTGAAGGCCAGGACCTGGCCGCCCGCCGCGGTCAGCTCGGCCATCGCGGCGTCGAAGCGGCGCGCCAGCTCATCGGGTCGGCGCACGGCCGGCGCAGGTCATTGCCGCCTGCGGCGATGCTGACCAGATCGGGCATCATCGCCGCGGCCGCAGGTACCTGGTCGGTGACCGCGCGCCGCGGCCGGGCGCCCGAGTCCCCGGCGAAGGCGGCCGTGCGCCGGGCGCGGCCGCACCCAGCGGCCCGGGCGGCTCCGCGGAGTGGTTTTCGATCAGGCGCCGCCCCGGATCGCATGAATGCGACATCGACCGGGCTGGCATCCGGTGACGCTGACGGGTGCGTGGTCCCGGGCGGCTGGCCGGGAGGCCGGCTTCGCTAGGGTGAACGGCGTGACCGAACTTGCCGGTTACCAGGAGCAACCGCCGCCTGCGCTGCTGTTCGATCTCGACGGCACGCTGATCGACAGTGTGTACCAGCACGTTCTCGCCTGGCGGGCGGCGCTGTCCCGGCTGGACATCGACCTGTCGGTGTGGCGGATTCACCGCCGCATCGGCATGAGCGGCGGGCTGTTCGTATCCGCCCTGCTCAGGGAGACCGGCCGGACGCTGTCGCAGGCCGATATCACCATGCTCGCCGAGGCGCACGCGGCCGAGTACCTGGCCCGGGCCGACTCGGTCCGGGCGCTGCCCGGGGCGCCGGAACTGCTGGCCGCGCTCACCGGCAGCGGCGCCCGCTGGGCCATCGCCACCAGCGGCCGCCGGGCCACCGCCGGCCATGCCCTGGACCTGCTGGGCCTGCCGCCCGACGCGCCGATGATCACGCGGGACCAGGTGCGGCACGCCAAGCCCGACCCGGACCTGTTCCTGGCCGCTGCCGCGCTGCTGGACGTCGAGCCGAGGCACGCCATGGTGATCGGCGACAGCGTCTGGGACCTGCTGGCCGCCCGGCGGGCCGGCTCGCTCGGCGTGGGGGTGCTGTCGGGCGGATACGGACGTGAGGAGCTCGAGCGGGCCGGCGCCTACCGGGTCTACGCCGATCCCGCCGAGATGCTCGCCCGGGCCGACGAGCTAGGTCTGCGCGACCTCACCTAGCCCGCCCGGGCCGCCGGGCGGGCGGCGGCATCCCGGTGGGTGCGGCACCCATAGGGCTTTGCGCGCCCGCCGCGCATGGGGTCCGTTAGGAATCTGCGCCGCGCCGCATGGGCCGCGCATGGGCGGCATCCTCCGGCTGATCTGCGCGGTTCACTGAGGCCGTCCTACGCGATGCCCTTGGGAGGGCCTTCATGCAAGACCTGATCTACATAGGCCTGACGATCGTCGTCTTCACCGCGCTCTTCCTGCTGGTGAGAGGGGTTGAGCGCTTTGAGCGCTGAGAACCTGGCCGGCCTGATCGTCGGCATCCTGCTGACCATTTACCTGTTCGTGGCTCTTGTGCTGCCTGAGAGGTTCTGATGAGCAGCGCACTCGCGGCCTGGCTCCAGCTCGCCTTGCTCGTCGCGGCCCTGGCCGCGTGCTACGTGCCGGTGGGCAACTACATGGCCCATATTTTCACCACCGACAAGCACTGGCGGGTGGAGAGGGGGCTTTACAAGATCATCGGTGTCGACCCGGATGCTGATCAGAAGTGGTCGAATTACCTGCGCAGCATGCTGGCGTTCTCCCTGATCAGTGTGCTGTTCCTGTACGGGATCGAGCGGCTGCAGCACTTCCTGCTGCTGTCGGAGGGCATGTCGAATGTGCCGCCGGCGCTCGCCTGGAACACGGCGGCCTCGTTCGTGACCAACACGAACTGGCAGAACTACTCCGGCGAGTCCACCATGGGCTACCTGACGCAGATGGGCGGCCTGGCGGTCCAGAACTTCCTGTCCGCCGCGGTGGGCATCGTGGTCGCGATCGCCCTGGTCCGCGGATTCACGCGGTCCCGTACTGACAAGCTCGGCAACTTCTGGGTCGACGTGACCCGGATCACGGTCCGGCTACCTGATCCCGCTGGCCATCGCCGGCGGGCTGATCCTCGCCGCCGCCGGGGTCATCGACAACTTCTCCAGCTACCACACCGTGACCACCCTGTCCGGCGCGCACCAGACGATCGTCGGCGGACCCGTCGCCTCGCAGGAGGTCATCAAGGACGCGGGGAACAACGGCGGCGGCTTCTTCAACGCCAACTCCGGGCACCCGTTCGAGAGCCCGAACCCGTTCACCAACTGGTTCGAGATCTTCCTCCTGCTGCTGACGGCGTTCGCCCTGCCGCGCACCTTCGGCAAGATGGTCAAGGACAACCGGCAGGGCTACGCGCTGCTGGCGGTCATGGTGATCATCTGGCTGGCCGCGGTCGGCGGCATCAGCTTCTTCGAGGCCCAGGGGGCCGGGCTGGCCCCGCAGCTCGCGCACGGCGCGATGGAAGGCAAGAACGTCGCCTTCGGCACGCCGGGATCGTCGCTGTTCGCCGCCTCGACGACGGTCACGTCTACCGGTTCTGTGAACTCGTTCCACGACTCGTTTACCCCGTTCGGCGGCGGCATCGCGCTGTTTGACATCGCGCTCGGCGAGGTTGCCCCCGGCGGCGTCGGCGCGGGACTGTACGGCATCCTCGTGCTGGCCATCGTGACGGTATTCGTCGGCGGCCTGATGGTCGGGCGGACGCCGGAGTACATCGGCAAGAAGATCCGGCCGACCGAGATGAAGTACGCGGCGCTGTACTTCCTGACCCTGCCGGTGACGATCCTGACCGCGGCCGGGCTATCGATCGCGCTGAAGACCCCCCAGGCGTCGATCCTCAACCCGGGCCCGCACGGCCTGACCGAGATCATGTACGCGTTCACCTCCATGGCCAACAACAACGGCTCGGCCTTCGCCGGCCTGACGACGAATACCGGGTGGTACAACACGGTCGGCGGGATCGTGATGCTGATCGGCCGGTTCGCGCCCGAGATTTTCGCGCTCGGCCTGGCCGGGTCGCTGGCCCGGCAGCAGCCGGTGCCGCCCAGCGCCGGCACGGTCCAGACCCATAAGCCGCTGTTCGTGGGGATGCTCGTCGGCGTCATCCTCGTCCTCGTCGGCCTGACCTACTTCCCGGCGCTCGCGCTGGGCCCGTTCGCAGAAGGGCTGCACTGAGATGGCTGTGACGACCACGCCCGGAGCGGCGGCCGGAACCGCCCGCAAGCCGGCTGGCCCGCCGGACCGCAAAATCGGCGGAGGCCTGCTTGACCCCAGGATGATCTGGAAATCCACCCCGGATGCCCTCAAGAAGCTGGATCCGCGGGTGCAGCTCAAGAACCCGGTCATGTTCGTCGTCGAGGTCGGCGCGGTACTGACCACCTACACGGCGATCACCAAGCCGTCCAGCTTCAACTGGACCATCGTGGTCTGGCTCTGGCTGACCGTGGTCTTCGCCAACCTGGCCGAGGCCGTGGCCGAGGGCCGCGGCAAGGCGCAGGCCGAGACGCTGCGCCGGACCAAGCGGGAGACCGTGGCCCGGCGGCTGATCGGCTGGCAGGCCGGGCAGCAGGCCAGCCGCGAGGAGCCGGTGCCCGGTACCCAGCTGCAGCTCGGCGACCACGTGGTCGCCGAGGCAGGCGAGATTATCCCCGGCGACGGTGACGTCGTCGAGGGCGTCGCGTCCGTCGACGAGTCGGCCATCACCGGCGAGTCCGCCCCGGTGATCCGCGAGTCCGGCGGCGACCGGTCGGCGGTCACCGGCGGGACCAGGGTGCTGTCGGACCGGATCGTGGTGAGGATCACCTCCAAGCCGGGCGAGACGTTCATCGACCGGATGATCGCCCTGGTCGAGGGGGCCAGGCGGCAGAAGACCCCGAACGAGATCGCGCTGAACATCCTGCTCGCGGCGCTGACGGTTATCTTCATGCTGGCAGTCATCACGCTGCAGCCATTCGCGTTCTACTCCAAGGCGCCGCAGACGCTGGTGGTCCTGGTCGCGCTGCTGGTCGCGCTCATCCCCACCACCATCGGCGCGCTGCTGTCGGCGATCGGCATCGCCGGCATGGACCGGCTGGTCCAGCGCAACGTGCTCGCGATGTCCGGCCGCGCGGTCGAGGCGGCGGGCGACGTGAACACCCTGCTGCTGGACAAGACCGGCACGATCACCATCGGCAACCGGCAGGCCACCGAATTTCTCCCGGTCGCAGGCGTCTCGGCGGCGGAACTCGCCGATGCCGCCCAGCTATCCAGCATGGCGGACTACACGCCGGAGGGCCGCTCCATCGTCGTGCTGGCCAAGAACTCCTACGGCCTGCGCGAGCGCGAGGAGGGCGAACTGCAGGACGCCGAGTTCGTCGAGTTCACCGCCCAGACCCGGATGAGCGGAGTGGACCTGGCTGGCGGCCGGGAGGTGCGCAAGGGCGCCGCCGCCTCGGTCTCCCGGTGGATCCGCGACAGCGGCGGCACGCCCCCTGCGGAGCTCGGCTCCACGGTGGACAGCATCTCGGGCGGCCGGCGGAACACCGCTCGTAGTCGCGGAGAAGTCCGGTAGCACGGCCCGCGCTCTCGGCGTGATAGGCCTCAAGGACATCGTCAAGGACGGGATCGCCGAGCGGTTCGCCGAGATGCGCACGATGGGCATCCGCACCGTCATGATCACCGGCGACAACCCGCTGACCGCCAGGGCCATCGCCGAAGAGTCCGGCGTGGACGACTTCCTGGCCGAGGCGACGCCGGAAGACAAGATGGCGCTGATCCGCAAGGAGCAGGAAGGCGGCAGGCTGGTCGCGATGACCGGCGACGGCACCAACGACGCCCCGGCACTGGCCCAGGCCGACGTCGGCGTGGCCATGAACACCGGGACCTCGGCCGCCAAGGAAGCCGGGAACATGGTGGACCTGGACTCCAACCCGACCAAGCTCATCGAGATCGTGGAGATCGGCAAGCAGCTGCTCATCACCCGCGGCGCGCTGACCACCTTCTCCATCGCCAATGACGTGGCCAAGTACTTCGCCATCATCCCGGCCATGTTCGAGGGCGTGATCCCCGGCCTGGCCAAGCTCAACATCCTGCACCTGCACAGCCCGGCCTCGGCCATCACCTCCGCGATCATCTTCAACGCGCTGATCATCATCGCGCTGATCCCGCTGGCCCTGCGCGGCGTGCGCTACCGGCCGTCCTCGGCCTCTTCGCTGCTGCGCCGGAACCTGCTGATATACGGCGTCGGCGGCCTGATCGTCCCGTTCATCGGGATCAAGATCATCGACCTCATCATCCAGTTCATTCCCGGATTCAGGTGACCATCATGAACCACCTTCCCGGCACCATCCGGCAGCTCATCGCCGCCCTGCGCGGCCTGCTCCTGTTCACCGTGATCTGCGGGATCATCTACCCGGTGGTGGTGTTCGGCATTGCCCAGGGCGCATTCCACCACCAGGCCAACGGATCGCTGGTCAGCTTTCACGGCAAGGTCGTCGGCTCGAGCCTGCTCTGCCAGGAGTTCGTGGACGGCAAGGGCAGCCCGCTGCCGCAGTATTTCCAGCCCCGGCCGTCGGCCGCGGTCAACTCGGCCGTCAAGACCGACTACGGCTGCGACCCGGGTTTCTCGGCCGCGTCCAACCTGGGCCCGGACAACCCGGCCCTGGTGACCCTGATCAAGCGGCGGCAGCAGCAGATCGCGGCGTTCGACCACGTGAAGATCTCGGCCATCCCGCCGGATGCGGTCACGGCGTCGGCGTCCGGGCTGGACCCCTACGTCTCTCCGGCGAACGCGGCCATCCAGGTCAGCCGGGTGGCGGCCGCCCGGCACGTCAGCCCGGCCGCCGTCCGGGCGCTGGTGCGCCGCTACACCGAGGGCCGCACGCTCGGCTTCCTCGGCGAGCCGCGGGTGAACGTGCTGCTGCTGAATATCGCCCTCGACAAGAAGTACCCGGCCTGACCCCGGCGGCGGCCTCCGCGCGGGGCGGCCTGACGGGCAGATCCGGGTACGTTTGTTGTGATCATCACGACGCGCAGGAAGACCGGCGGAAGCCATGACCAGCACCGGCGAGACCGCAAGCGGATCCGGCCGCGAGCGCGGCCAGCTGCGGATCTACCTTGGCTCGGCCGCGGGGGTCGGCAAGACGTTCGCCATGCTCGGCGAGGGCCACAGGCGGGCCGGGCGCGGCACCGATGTGGTCGTCGGGTTCGTCGAGACGCACGGCCGGGCGCACACCGCCGAGCAGCTGGCCGGCCTGGAGATCATCCCGCGGCGGGCGCTGGCCTACCGCGGCACGTCGTTCGCGGAGATGGACCTCGATGCCATCGCGGCCCGGCGGCCCGAGGTCGCGCTCGTCGACGAGCTGGCGCATACCAACGTGCCGGGCAGCCGGAACGAAAAGCGCTGGGAGGACGTGGCCGAGCTGCTGGACGCCGGGATCGACGTCATCTCGACCGTCAACGTCCAGCACCTGGAATCGCTGAACGACGTGGTAGAGAAGATCACCGGCGTGCCGCAGCGCGAGACCGTGCCCGACGCCGTGGTCCGCGCCGCCGATCAGGTCGAGCTGGTGGACATGACTCCGGAGGCGCTGCGCCGCCGGATGACGCACGGCAACATCTACCCGGCCGAGAAGGTCGACGCCGCGCTGACGCACTACTTCCGGGCCGGGAACCTGTCCGCGCTGCGCGAGCTGGCCCTGCTCTGGCTCGCCGACAAGGTCGACGAGGGCCTGCAGCGGTACCGGGCCGCCCATGACATCACCGCCACCTGGGAGGCGCGCGAGCGCGTCGTGGTCGCGCTCACCGGCGGCCCGGAGGGCGATACCCTGATCCGGCGGGCCGCCAGGGTCGCCGCCCGGTCATCGGGGGGCGACCTGCTGGCTGTGCACGTGACCAGGTCTGACGGACTCACCGGGGCCAGCCCGGCGGCGCTCGCCGCGCAGCGGCGGCTGGCCGAGTCGCTCGGCGGCAGCTACCACCAGGTCGTGGGAGACAGTGTGGCCGACGCGCTGCTGACCTTCGCCCGGGCCGAGAACGCCACCCAGCTCGTGCTCGGCGTCAGCCGCCGTAACTGGCTGTCCGCGCTGCTGACCGGGCCGGGGGTCAGCACAAGGACGGTGCGCGGCTCCGGCGACATCGACGTGCACATCGTCACGCACCCCCATGCCGGCCGGGGGCGGGGCCTGCCGATCGCGCGCGGCGGCCTGCCGCTGCGCCGCCGGCTGGCCGGCTACGCCCTGGCGGTAGCGCTCGCCCCGCTGCTGACCATGCTGCTGGCCGTATTGCGCCATCAGCTGAACCTGACCACCGACGTGCTGGCCTTCCTGGCCGCGGTCATCGCGGTGGCGCTGGTGGGCGGCTTCGTGCCGGCCGTGCTCGAAGCGGTGGCCGGATCCCTGCTGCTCAACTACTACTTCACCCCTCCGCTGCACAAGTTCACGATCTCCGAGCGGAACAACGTGCTGGCCCTGACGGTGTTCGTCGCAGTGGCGCTGGTGGTCAGCTCGGTGGTGCACAACGCGGCCCGGCGCACCAAGCAGGCGGCCCGGGCGGGCGCCGAGTCGGCAATGCTGGTCACCACCGCCGGGAGCATCCTGCGCGGCCAGCAGGCGCTGCCCGCGGTCCTGGACCGGGTCCGGGAGGCGTTCGGGATGGAGGCGGTGACGCTGCTCGAGCATGACGCGGCGGGCAGGCCGGCCCGCGCCGCCAGGCAGGCGGATGGGTGACGGTCGCGACCGCGGGCGGCCCGCCGGTCAGCCGGCCCGAGAGCGCCGACGTCGAGGTGCCGATCGCTGACTCGCTCTGCCTGGCCCTGCGCGGGCGGACTCTTCCGGCCACCGACCGGCGGGTGCTCGGGGCGTTTGCCGCCTACGCGGCCGTGGCGCTGGAACAGCAGCGGCTCGCGGCACAGGCCGAGGCAGCCAAGCCGATCGCAGCAGCGGACCGGATGCGGACCGCGCTGCTGGCAGCCGTCAGCCACGATCTGCGCACCCCGCTTGCCTCGGCGAAGGCCGCGGTGACCAGCCTGCGCTCGGCGGACATCGAGTGGGATGCCGAGGACTCCGACGAGCTGCTGGCCACGGCGGACGAGTCACTGGACAAGCTGGCCCGGCTGGTGGACAACCTGCTCGACATGAGCAGGCTGCAGGCCGGGGCGCTGGCGGTATTCCCGCAGCCGGCCGGCCTGGCCGACATCGTGGCCCGGGCCCTGGACGACCTCGGCCCGGCCAGCCAGCAGGTGATCGTGGACATCGCCGACGACGTGCCCGAGATAAGTGCGGACCCGGCGATCCTGGAGCGGGTCATCGCCAACCTGACCGCGAACGCGCTCCGGTACTCACCGGCGGCCCGGCCGCCGGTGCTGGCCGCCAGCGTGCTCGGCGACCGGGTCGAGCTGCGCGTCATCGACCGCGGCCCGGGCATCCCTGAGCAGGACCGCGACCGGGTGTTCGTGCCGTTCCAGCGGCTCGGCGATACCGACAACACCACCGGTGTCGGCCTCGGCCTGGCCCTGTCCCGCGGTCTTACCGAGGCGCTGGGCGGGACGCTGGAACCGGAGGACTCGCCGGGCGGCGGGCTGACCATGACGATCTCATTGCCCGCCCTCTCTGGCCCCGCGCGCCTGCTGCCCGCCGAGCCTGCCGCCGGGCTCACCGCCGCCGGGCTCGATCGTGCCGCGCCGGATCGTGCCGCGCCGGATCGTGCCGCGCCGGGCGCTGCCGAGGCCGGCGCCGCCAGAGCCGGCGCCGCCGAGCCGCAAGCGGGCGCCCGCTAGCACGCGGTTGTGGCACGGTGAGGGCATGCCCCGGGTCCTGGTCGTCGACGATGAGCCGCAGATCCTGCGGGCGCTGCGGATCAACCTGCGGGTGCGGCACTACGAGGTGCACACCGCGGGCACCGGCGCGCAGGCGCTCGAGCTGGCCGCCCGGCATCCCCCGGACCTGGTCATTCTCGACCTGGGCCTGCCCGACCTGGACGGCGTCGAGGTGATCGGCGGGCTGCGCGGCTGGACCGACGCGCCGATCATCGTGCTGTCCGGCCGGGCCGACAGCACCGACAAGGTGCAGGCGCTGGATGCCGGGGCCGACGACTACGTCACCAAGCCCTTCGGCATGGACGAGCTGCTAGCCCGGATGCGCGCGGTCAGCAGGCGGGCCGGCAGCGACGGTGATGCGCCGCAGGTCCGGCTGGCCGGCCTGACCGTCGACCTGGCGGCCAAGCGGGTGACGACCGGGGACGGATCCGATATCCGCCTGACGCCAACCGAATGGCACCTGCTGGAGGTGCTGCTGCGCAGCCCCGGCAAGTTGCTGAGCCAGCAGCAGTTGCTCAGCGCGGTCTGGGGACCCGGGTATGCCGACGCGGCCGGCAACCTCCGGCTGTACATGACCCAGCTGCGCCGCAAGCTCGAGCCTGATCCCGCCCGCCCGCGCTGGCTGCTGACCGAGCCGGGCATGGGATACCGGTTCCAGCCCGACTCGGGCGCAGAGTAACCGCCCAGGGCGGACGGCGGATTCTGAGCAGCCTGCGGGCTGGTCAGTGTCCCATGACCAGGAAAGCCAGGACGATCAGCACGACCACCACGGCCGCGATGACGCCGGCCAGGGCGGCGACGTTGCGGGCCCGGGCGCGCATGGACCAGGGGTGCCCGCCGTCGCCGTCCTGACTGGCCGCGAACGCCCGGAACTGGGCGGTGCTGGCCGAGATGTCGGGCGTGGCCCGGAACTCGCCGGTGTTGGCGGGCAGCCCGGAGCCGGCTGGCGTGCCGGTGCCGCGAGGGTCGGTTTCGCGCTCGGACATGGCTGCGACTGTAGCGGAACCCGGGGCCGCGAATCCCCGGGTCGGCGAGATCCGGGCGGAATTGCCCGGCCCAGTCCCGGACGCCTGCCGGCCGCATCCGCGGGCAGGCCGCCCCGGCCGCCTTAGCCCGCGGCCTGCGGGCCTGGCACCTCCGGCCGGCTGACCAGGCGGGACAGCACGATCACGCTCCTGGTGCGGACCACGAACGGCTCGGCGCTGATGCGCTCGACCACCTGCTCGAAATGACGCACGTCCGCGGCGCTGATGTGCAGCAGCGCATCGGCGTCCCCGGTGATCGTGCAGGCCGCTGTGATCTCGGGAAACCGGCTGACCGCCGCGGTGATGTCGGCCGGCGAGGTCCGGCCCCGGCAGAAGAGCTCGACGTAGGCCTCGGTCGTCCAGCCGAGCGCCGCCGGATCGACCCGGGCCGAGAACCCGGTGATGGCGCCGCTGCCGCGCAGCCGGTCGACGCGGCGCTTGACCGCGGACGCCGACAGCCCCACCCGGGCGCCGACCTCGGCGTAGCTGGCGCGGGCGTCGCTGACCAGGGCAGCCACAATCTGCCGGTCGGAGTCGTCGAGAGCCATCACCACTACTGTGTCAGTCGCCCGGCGATACGCCCAGCGACCCGGCGGGCTTGATCTGCGCCAGGTTGTCGCGCGCCGGGTGCGCGCGGCCGGCCGGCCCGGCCGCGAACGCCCGCAGCAGGTTCAGCGTGGCGCGCTTGGTGAAGTGCGCGGCAGCCCAGGTCACCCCGTGGCCGCAGTACGGTCCGCGCAGCGCGCAGACCCAGCGCATGGTGCCGGACGCGAACACGCCCGCGCCGCTGGGCACCGTGTAATAGGCCGTGTCGGCGTGACTGGACACCCCGCCGCAGGTCAGCGGGGAGTGCGCCAGGATCTCCAGCGGGCGCGGGAAGGGCACCGAGGTGTTCACCCGGTCGTACTCGGGGCCGACCATGCCGGCGAACCGCTCGCCCTTGCGCACGTGCGTGCCCGCGAAGATCCAATTTTGCGGATCAGAGATCACGTACGGGGCGCTGACCGGATTGCATTCGTAGAAGACGCCGGTGAGCACCGATTCCGGCCGGGGGTCGGGCGGATCGCGCCAGTCCTGCGTGGTCGCGGCGTTGTCCTGGCCGTACCGCGGGTCTTCGGACGCGATCTTGTAGCAGATGATCTCCCGGTAGCCGCCCAGCGCGGAGGCGGCGAACCTGATGTGCCGGTAGATGGCGTTAGCGCCGAGGAACGCCAGGTTGGTGCCGTGGTCGCGGGCGGTCAGCAGCGCGCTGCGCATGGACTGCGAGTAGTACTCGTCGTGACCGAGCGAGATCACCGCCCTGGCTCCGGTCAGCAGGCCGGGGTCGCGGGCCAGGTCGACATCGGTCTCGTAGGCCAGCGGCACGCCGCTGGCCTCGGCCACCTCGATCGCCGTCTGGTCGAAGGAGCGGAACCACTGGGCCCCGTCGAGCGCATAAGGACGGTCGAACGTGACCTCGCGGGACCGGTCGCCGAACCCGCCCGGGCCGGCGTAGAGGTCGTAACCCCCCCAGGTGTTGTAGGCCTGCCAGGTGGTCACGTCGCTCAGGATCACGACCTTGCCGGCCGTGCTGGCCGACCGCACGGTGATCGGCACGAGCCGCTGCGGGCCGCGGGATGCGCCCAGCTTGAGCAGGTATGAGCCCGGCGGCCAGCCGGCTGCGGTGACCGTCAGGCTGGGCCGCCAGTGCGTGGTGACCATGTTGACGCCCGGCACCAGCGTCGCGGCGGGCTGCACCCGGCCGCGGACCGGCTTCGATGACCACACCAGCCGGCCCCGGTTGCTGTGGCCGTACCAGCCCATCCGGTAGGCCCTGACTCCGAAGCGGGGCGAGGTGGTGGAGACATAGAGCCGGAAGGACTGGCCGGGCAGCACGCTGACCTGACTGGCGTAGCCCTCGATCGCATCGGGGGCGCCCAGGTCGGTGATCCGCCACGCCCTGGTCCCGTGCTTGCGGTTCTCCGCTACCGGGAACGGCAGCGCGGGGCGCCCCCCCGCGCGCGCCGCGGCCGAGTGGCCCCCCGCCGGGCTGGCGGCCCGTCCGGTCCCGTTCGGGCCCGAGCAGCCGGTAATGGCCGGGACCGCCGTGAGCGCAGCCACGGCGAACAGCAAGAGCCGCCTCATGACCGGCATCCTCGCACCGCTGGCCGCCCTCAGCAGGCCAGGTATGGCAAAATCACGAGCTGCCCGGTGACGCCGGCCGGACCGCCCGCAGTCGGGATATGGTCAGCTGCGGGAGGCAGGACATGACGCGACTGGGCGGGATGTACGGACCGGACCTGACGTTCCTCGGCGTGCGCCGGGCCGACCTCGCCGACCCGGCCTCCTGGCCGGATACCGACATCGTGATCCTCGGTGCGCCGTTCGACGGCGGGACCTCGCACCGGCCGGGCGCCCGGTTCGGCCCGCAGGCCATCCGCGGCACCGACTACCTGCCGCATGACGGGTCCCGGCCGCACCTGGCCCTCGGGGTGGACCCGCTGGCGGAGCTCGCCGTGGCCGACGCCGGGGATGTGGAGATGCCGTCGGGCGATACCGAGCTGTCGCTGCGCCGGCTGGAAGAGGCCGTGCACCGGACCTGCCGCCACGGCGCGATCCCGGTGGTGCTCGGTGGCGACCACACGATCGCGCTGCCGGACGCGACCGGCGTCGCCCGGCACGTGGGCTGGGGCCGCCTGTCGATGATCCACTTCGACGCGCATGCCGACACCGGTGATACCCAGTTCGGCGCCCTGCACGGGCACGGCACCCCGATGCGCCGGCTGATCGAGTCCGGCGCGGTGCGCGGTGACCGCTTCCTGCAGATCGGCCTGCGCGGGTACTGGCCGGAGCCGGAGACGCTGGACTGGATGGCCGGGCAGCGGATGCGCAGCTTCGAGATGACCGAGGTGGTAGCCCGGGGCCTGGACGAGTGCCTGACCGAGGCGTTCGCGATCGCCACTGACGACTGCGACGGCGTATTCGTCTCGGTGGACGTGGACGTCGTCGATCCCGGCATGGCACCCGGCACCGGTACCCCCGAGCCGGGCGGCCTGACCAGCAGGCAGCTGCTGGACGCCGTGCGCCGCATCACGATGGAGCTGCCGGTGGCGGGCGTGGACGTCGTTGAGGTCGCCCCGCCCTACGACCACGCGGAGGTAACGGCCTATCTCGCCAACCGGGTGGTACTGGAGGCCCTGTCGGGAATTGCCTGGCGGCGCCGTCAGCTCGCCGCGGGCACCCCGGGCGCCCCGGGTGCCGCCGCCCCGCGGCGGCCTGAGTCGCCGCTGCTGTCCGACCGCGGGCCCGGCCGGGCAGCTCATGATCGTGACGCCTTTTGACCTCTCAGCGGGGGAAAAGATCCGTCACCATCACCAAGGACATGCCGCGACCGATCGAGCCAATTCATAGCGCGCACGGCTGGAGGCCGAGACCGGGGCCCGGCTGTTGCAGCGCGCGGGCCGGAGCGTGCAGCTGACCGAGGCTGGCCGGCTGCTCGCCGAGCGGGCCGAGGAGATCATCGGCCGGCTCGATGCCGCCGAGGCCGAGCTGGCCGCCCACGTCGGGCTGCGCGAGGACGGGTCCGGCTGGCCGCATTCGGTTCCGCGCTCGGCACGATCGTGCCCGCCGCCGCGGCCCGGCTCCAGGTGCAGGCGCCGGCCACTAACGTGATGCTGGCCCAGGCCGAGCCGCCAGAGGCGGTGCGGATGCTGCGGGCCGGCTCGGTGGACGTGGCGCTGGTCTTCCGGTACTGCCTGGCCGGCGCCCGAGGACGGCATCAGGGCCACCCCGCTGCTGGACGAGCCGGTGTACCTCGTGGTCCGGGCCGAATCCGGGGCCGGACCGGCCAGCCAGGACGGCTCGCCCGCAGCCGCCAGGGCCGGCCGCACGGTCAGCCTGGAAGAGCTGGCCAGCTACGCCGGGCACCGCTGGATCGGCGGGTGCGAGCGCTGCCGCGCGCAGCTGATCCGCCATTGCGCGCTGGCCGGGTTGGTGCCGAAGATCGCGTTCGCCGCCGACGACTAACTCGCCATGCAGGCGCTGGTGGCCGCCGGGCTGGGCGTGACGACCCTGCCCGGGCTGGCGCTGCGCGCCGCCCGGCATCCGGGGATCGAGGCAACCCCGCTGGCGGGCGCGCGGCGTTACGTCTGTGCTCTCACCTACGGCGCGCCGCCCGACCCTCCGGCCACGGCCCGCCTCGTCGGCGCTCTCACGGCGCTGGCCGGCGGGAGCGACGGGGCCTAGCCGCGGACCGGGCCGGATCTCAGTACGCGGCGGCGGCGAGCTCGGGCGCCGCCTCGCGGGGCGGCCGCGGCCGCCGCGCCAGCACCAGCAGGGTGCCGATGATCAGCAGCACGATCCCGGCCGCGGCCGCCGCCACGGGCACGGTCCGGGTCGCCGCAATGATCACCTGGTCGCGCTGGCGGGCCGCAGCCACCAGCGCCGCGACACTGCCCGGCTGCATCCGCAGGTCGCCGGCGAACAGCCCGAGCACCGCGGTGCCATGACTGTCGCGCAGGGTCAGCTGCTCGTCGCGGCTGATGTCGACCACCCGGCCCGACACCGGATCGACCTGGTAGGCGGTAGCGGTCTGGTAATACTCCCCCAGGGTCACCGACGCCTGGTTCTTGCGCCCGGCCAAAGTGCCCGGCAGCGTCTGGGACGCGAACCGGGTGGCCGGCACCTGCTCGGCGAAGGTGTACGTGCGCAGCCCGTCGATCCTGGCCGCGCCCCGGTAGCGGGCGGGCTCGGGACGCAGCAGTACCGAGTCGAAGACCGGATAGGTCACGGCGCGGGTGCCGGCCGGCCAGGTGAAGCCCTGCCCTGACCACACCGCCGGCCGGGCGGTGCCGACGGCCGCCGCGCAGCAGTGGACCAGCGCGCCGGTGGTCCGGTCGAACGCCAGCCGCTCGGTCGCGGACTGGTAGGGCATCGCGTGCGTCTCGTCGTAGCCGTAGCTGAACTGGTCCCAGACCGCGCGGGTCGCGGTTCCCGCCGCCTCGTCGCCCTTGATTGTGACGGTTTCCCGCAACGTCACGCCCGAGAACTCCCGCAGCAGGGCCGGGCTGAAGTACCTCACGCCGCGGCCGAGGTAGCCGGAGACCTGATAGCCGCCCAGCGGGGCCTTGGCCGCCTCGCCGCCGACGACCAGGAACTGCACCAGCGCGAACACGGCGAAAAAGGACCCGAGCCCGCTGAGCACCAGCCCGGCCGTCCGGCGCATCGCCGCGTTCCTCCTATTCCCCGGGCGTGCCGTAGTTGTACAGCGGCGCGTTCGCGGGCGTGCCGTTGGCCCCGGCGAGCAGCACGTCACGGGCGACGTAGCTGGCTCCGAGGGCCAGCACGGCGCCGATGATCAGGGCGATCAGCAAGCGGAACATGTTGTCCTTGCGGCGGGTCGTCCGAGCCGTCAGGTCCGCGGGCCTGCCCGAGCCAGCCCGTCCGGCGCCGGGCAGCACCGGTCAGGGTCATGATAGGGGTCAGATGTCCCGTGTCACGGCTGATCGGTGGCGCTCGACCTCAGTCGCATGATCAGGGCCGGCGATCGCCGGGCGGCCCCGGCCACTGGCGCGGCGGCCCGATACCCTGGCCGGCATGCGCCGCGCGGTCAGCCTGATCCTCGATGTGGCGTGCGTACTGGCCTTCGTGACGCTCGGCAGGCATTCTCACCACCGGGGCGACAGCCTGGCCGGCATCTGGACCACGTCCTGGCCGTTTCTCGTCGGCCTGGCCGCCGGCCTGCTCGCGGTCCGCGGCTGGCGGCAGCCGTCCGCGCTCGCGCCCGCCGGCCTCGGCGCGTGGCTCGGCGCCGCCGGCCTGGGCATGATCGTCCGGGTGCTGGCCGGGCAGGGCACGGCGGTCGCGTTCATCTTCGTCACGCTGGCCTTCCTGGCCCTGTTCATTCTCGGCTGGCGGATCGTGGCGCGCATCGTGCTCGTGCAGCTAAAAGCCCCCGGCTGACCGGGCCCGGTACAGCGCCCGGCCAGGGGCGCCCGGGCGGTGGCGCCCCGCCGACGCGCCCTGCCAATGGCATCACTGCCGACGGGCCCTGCCGACGGCGGCTGGCAAAAGCTCACGGCGTGCGCCTGCTGGCCGCGCGGCCGGGCGCAGCCTTGCCCCGGGCGGGCCAGCTGCTTAGACTGAACATTCAGTCAACCGCGTTGGGAGCGCGTCATGGCCCTACAGCAGGCCGCACAGACCGACATCCCCGTTCACTCAGCAGGTCAGCCCGAGGCGGCACCGCCGCCCCAGGCCCGGCTGGCGGCTCTCATCGCGGAGCAGGAGCGCATCTTCACCGCCCGCCAGCCCGGGTCCCGCCGGCTGGCGCGACGGCGGCCGCCGCGCTGGCCGGGGGGGTGACCTCAAGCTGGCAGATCACCCGGCCGCAGCCGGTCTGGCTCAGCCACGGCGAGGGGGCCATGATCTACGACGTCGACGGCAATCGAGTACGTCGACCTGCACGGCGGCTACGGGGCCGCGCTGGCCGGGCACGGCCACCCGGCGATCGTCGCGGCCGTGCGCGAGCAGGTCGGCGCTCGGCACCCACTTCGCCCAGCCCACCCGCAATGCGATCGTCGTGGCGGAGGAACTGTCCCGCCGCTTCGGGCTGCCGCTGTGGCGGTTCGCCAACTCCGGCACCGAGGCCACGATGGACGCGGTGCACCTGATGCGCGCGATCACCGGCCGCGACCTGATCCTGAAGGTCGAGGGGTGCTACCACGGCCATCACGACTCGGTCCAGGTCTCGGTGTGCCCGGACGACGGCGACATCGGCCCGGCCGACCGGCCGGCCAGCGTGCCGTCCAGCACGGGCATCCCGCAGGCCGTTACCGACCTGACCCTGATCGTCGGCTTCAACGACCTGGCCGCGGTGGAACGCCGGGCTGGCCGAGAACCCCGGCCAGGTCGCCGGCATGATCATCGAGCCGATCATGATGAACGCCGGGATCATCCCGCCGGACGACGGCTACCTGGCCGGGCTGAAGGACCTGCTGCACGGGCATGGTGCGCTGCTGGCCTTCGACGAGGTGAAAACCGGCCTGACGGCGGGCCCGGGCGGCGCCACCGGCGTGACCGGGGTGATGCCCGACATCATCTGCCTGGCCAAGGCCATCGGGGGCGGCATCAGCGTGGCCGCGATCGGCGGCACCGATGAGGTGATGGGCCACGTCGCGAACGGCGATTACGAGATGGTCGGCACCTTCAACGGCAACCCGCTGGCGATGGCCGCCTGCCGTGCCATGCTGGCCGAGGTGGCCACGCCGGATGCCTACCAGCGGCTCGAGGCGCTGCGCCAGCGGGCCGTGCGCGGCCTGGAGCAGGCCATCAGCGGCAGCGGGCTGACCGCGCGGGTCGTCTCCGTGGGCGCGAAGGGATGCGTGATGTTCTCCGCCGCGCCGGTCCGCGACTTCCGCGACTTCCTGGCCGTCGACGATTCCTACAGCCACGCGCACTGGCTGTTCCAGCACAACGGCGGGGTGTTCCTGCCGCCCTGGGGCAAGAGCGAGCAGTGGCTGATCTCGGTCCAGCACGACGAGGCCGACATCGACCGCTTCGTGGCCAACTTCGCCGGCTTCGCGGCGGCGGTAGCCGCCTAACCTGCTTGGTACCTGGAAAGTCTTGCGCCCGCGCGGCATGGAGAGGTAGGTCTAGGCGTTAGCAAACCGTACCTGACGGTTCGTTCAGTCACGGGCCGGACGTTCGCCGCGCATCCGCCACGGGACCCCGGACCGCAACGGAAGGTGGGACATGCACCCACGAGAGGGCTGGCAGGCCGACGGCACCCGGCGGCCTGCCCTCTCCCGGCGGGCGTTCCTGCAGCGGGCCGGCACGGCCGGCCTGCTGGCCGCGGGCGGCGGATCATTGCTGCCCGCCTGCGACTCGTTCCTGACCACCGGTACGGCGGTGCCACTGCCGCGGCCCGGGCGGCCGGTCACCTGGCCGACGAAGGACAACGACCCGATCAAGAGCGGGCTGGCCCCGGAGACCGGCGCCACGCTGGAGGTCTACAACTGGGTGGCCTACGTCAACCAGGCGTGCCTCAACCACTTCGCCAAGAAGTACAACTGCAAGGTCTCGCTGACCACGTTCAACACCATGGACGAAGCGCTGTCCAAGCTGCGCAGCGGGCTGAAGTTCGACGTGTTCATGGGCGTCACGGTGGACGTGCTCGGCCAGCTGATCGAGTCCAGGCTGATCCAGCCGCTCAACCACAGCTACCTGCCCAACATCGCCCAGGCCTGGCCGGACTTCCATAATCCTTTCTACGACCAGCACTGGCAGTACACGGTGCCGTACACGATCTACACCACCGGCATCTCCTGGCGTAAGGATCTCGTGCACGAGAATCCGTACACGATGCGCAACCCGTGGGCGATGCCCTGGCAGCGCAAGTACAAGGGCAAGGTGGCGATCCTGGACGACTACCGGGAGGGCATCAGCCTCGGGCTGATGAAGAACGGGAACTACAACCTCAACGCCACGAGCAAGAGCCAGATCGACGCGTCCCGGCAGCAGCTGCAGGACCTGGCCAGCCTGGTCGACGTGCACATCGACAACAACGACTACACCGAGGTGCCGACCGGCCAGACCTGGATCCACCACGCCTGGTCCGGCGACATGGCCGCCGCCCCGTACTACATGCCCAAGGGCACCCCGGTGGAGGTAGTCGGCTACTGGTTCCCCGCCGACGGCCGGGGCCCGGTGGCCAACGACACCAACACGGTGCTGCGCTCGGCCGCCAACCCCGTGCTGGCCCACCACTTCCTCAACTACCTGCTCGACCTGCCGAACGTGCTGGAGAACATCAGCTTCAACGGCTACATGCAGCCGCTGAACGCGATCACGCCGCAGCGGCTGGTGGCCGAGAAGCTGCTGCCGCCCAGCCTGATGTCCACCGCGGTGCTGCCGTCCTACTTCCGCCGCGGCGTCGGGGAGCTCCAGCTGCCCGTCGACGCGGATGCGCTGTGGCAGCAGGCCTGGCTCGTCGCGAGCAACGGGATCTAGCGTGGCCGCCCCCCATCTGCCTCCGGCGCCGGCCCAGGCCGGGCGGACGGGCGCGGCCCGGCGGCGGCCCCGGCGGGATCAGCCGTCCCGGCTGTTCTGGATGCTGCTGGCCGCGCCGGGGATCATCTGGCTGACGCTGCTGTTCGTCGTCCCGTTCTACGCGGTGCTGGCGATCGGCGAGGGCAAGCTGAACCGGCTGTTCGAGTCCCCGGTGGCGGTATACAACCCGCTGCACTGGAGCTCGGCCAACCTGTCCGATGTCCTGCACGACCTGTTCGGCGCAGGAGCCTTTGCCGGCCCGATCGCGATCAGGACCGGAGTCTACGTGCTGATCGCATCTTTGCTCTGCCTGGTCATCGGGTACCCGGCGGCCTACTTCGTGGCCCGGTTCGCGGGGCGGCGCAAGGGCCTGTTCCTGGTCCTGCTGATCGCGCCGTTCTGGATCAGCTACATGATGCGCATGCTGGCCTGGATCGACCTGCTGCAGACGGGCGGCTACGTCAACCGGGCCCTGACGTCCCTGCACCTGATCAGCCAGCCGGTGAACTGGCTAGGCGGCCACTCCTACACCGTGATCCTCGGCCTGGTCTACGGCTACATCCCCTACCTGATCCTGGTCCTGTACGCCGGCCTGGACCGGATCGACCCGTCGCTGATCAAGGCCGGCCGCGACCTCGGCCTGGGCCGGGTCGCGACCTTCGTGCGGGTCACCCTGCCGCTGTCCCGCCAGCCGATCCTGACCGGGATGCTCATCACCGTGCTGCCGATGGTCGGCGACTACTTCACCAATCAGCTGCTGTCCGGCGCGCCGAACACCTCGATGATCGGCAACCTGATCCAGGGCCAGCTCGGCACGCCGGGGCTGGAGGGCCAGGGCGCCATCTTGTCGCTGCTGCTGCTGTTGCTGCTGATCGGCCCGATGGTCTATTACGTGATGGCCACCAACCGCTCCGCACGGGAGGCATCGTGACCGCGCCCGCCGCGTCGCCGCAGCCGGCCGCCGCGCTGGACCGCCGCGCCGGGACGGTGCCCGCCAGGGTGGCCGGGCGGCGGCGCTGGCGCAACCCGTGGCGGCACCCATGGTTCCTCGAGGGCTTTACCTGGCTGTACCTGCTGTGGTCGCTGGCCCCGATCGCGATCGCCGTCCTCTTCTCGTTCAACCAGGGCAAATCGCAGGCCGCCTACCAGGGCCTGTCGATGCGCTGGTACTACACCGACCCGGTGAACTCGGTCTGGCACAACCCGCAGCTGCACAGCGCGGTGTTCGTGACCCTGAAGCTGTCGGCCTACGCCACGATCATCGCGGTGCCGATCGGGGTGGCGTTCGCGCTCGGCATCAACCGCTGGCAGGGCAAGCTCCCCGGCTCGTTCAACTTCATCATGATCTTGTCGTTCGTGGTTCCCGAGCTGATCTTCGGCGTGGCGATGTTCGCGGTCTTCACCCAGCTGTTCACCGGCATCGGCCTGGGCCTGCTGGCGGAGATACTCGGCCTGGTCACCTGGAACGTCAGCTGGCCGGCCATCCTGGTCCAGGCACGCCTGGTCACGATCGGCCGCCAGTACGAGGAGGCGGCCGCCGACCTGGGCGCCACGCAGCTGCAGACCATGCGCCGGGTCATGCTGCCGCTGCTCACCCCGGCCATCTTCGCCAGCGCGATCCTGGTCTTCTCCAGCGTCATCGACGACTTCGTGATCGTGGACCTGCTGTCCTCCAACGCCAGCAACACGCCGATGTCGGTGATCATCTACTCCACCCAGCACGGCGGCAACGGGGGTCCCGCGCTGAACGCCCTGGCGACCATCATGCTGGTCATGTCGTTCATCGTGGCGGCGGCGGGGCTGATCGGCTACCGGGCGATGACCCGCGGCCAGCGTATCGACGGCCAGCAGGCCCTGACCACCCTCACCGGGGGCTGACCACTAGCCGGCCAGCGACGCCGCCTGGTCGTCGGTAGTGTCGGCGGGGAGGCCGCCGGGAAGTACCCGCAGCGCCTCGGGGGCCAGGAAGGCGTGCACCGGGGTGCCCTGGGCGAGAGTCCCCTCCAGCCCGTCCTCGTTCTGCCTGAGCACCTGCAGCTCGGTTCCGGTGGCCAGCCGCAGGATCAGCTGGGTAGCCGAGCCCAGGTAGACCAGCCGCTCGACCATCGCCGGCACCCGGTTGGGGCCGGCCGAGCCGTACTCCTCGACCCGCACCCGCTCGGGCCTGATCACCGCGTGCGATCGCCCCGTCGTCCCGTCACCGCCGTGGGCCACGTGCAAGGTGGCCTCCCCGAGCTGAACCTGGCAGCCGGAACCGGGCCCGCGGGAGACGACCTGGACTGCCATCATGTTGGAGACGCCGAGGAAGTCGGCCACGTAGATATCGGCCGGCTCCTCGTAAACCTCGTGCGGCGCGCCGATCTGAACGATCTTGCCGTCCCGCATGACGGCGAGCCGGTCGGACATCGTCAGCGCCTCTTCCTGATCGTGCGTGACGTACAGGAACGTGATGCCGACCTCTTCCTGCAGCGCTTTGAGCTCGACCTTCAGCGACCGGCGCAGCTTGGCGTCCAGCGCGCCGAGCGGCTCGTCGAGCAGCAGCACCGACGGCTTGAGCACCAGGGCCCGGGCCAGGGCCACCCGCTGCTGCTGGCCGCCGGACAGCTGCGCCGGGCGGCGCTTGGCGAACGACCGGAGCTTGACCAGGTCCAGCGCATCGTTCACCAGGCCGGCGATCTCCGGCTTGGCGAGCTTGCGGCTGCGCAGGCCGAACGCCACGTTGTCGAACACCGACAGGAACGGGAACAGCGCATAGCTCTGGAAGACCGTGTTGACGTTGCGCCGGTGCGGCGGCACCGCCGACACATCCGCGCCGTCCAGCAGGATCTGGCCGGAGGTGGGCTGCTCGAAGCCGGCGATGAGACGCAGCGTGGTGGTCTTGCCGCAGCCCGACGGCCCGAGCAGGGAGAAGAACTCGCCGCTGGCGATCTGCAGGTCGATGCCGTCAACGGCTACTTCACCAAAGCGCTTAGTCAGCGCAACCAGCTCGATCGTGCCACCGGGCATCGCGGCTACCTGCCCTCCTGTAGAGCCTTCCTGACCTGCTCATCCCGGCCCCGGCCGGGAGTCCAGGCGAATCCCAGCTGGTCGGCGATAAACCGCATGCTTAGCTCAAAAGCAGCGACCGGGTCAACCGCCGGGTCGCTCAGGGCGATCTGGACGGTGAACCCGTCCAGCAGGGCGGACAGGCAGGTCGCGAAGCGCTCCGCGTCGACGTCGCGGAACTCCCCCGCCTCCTGCCCCGACAGCACCAGCGAGCTGATGACCTGCCGCCAGCGCTCGTCGGACTTCTGCCGGACGCCGGCCACCGCCGAATTGCGGGCCGCCTGCGCCCACAGGTCCAGCCACAGTTCCCAGGAGCCCAGCGGCTCGGGCTCGTCCTCGGGCAGGCACGTCATCGCGACGATCTCTTCGAGCCGCCCCGCGGCCGTGGCCAGCGCTGCCATCCGGCGCTGCCCGGCGGCATACCAGATGTCCTCGTAGTGCCGAATCGCCTCGGTCAGCAGCTGGTCCTTGGTCTTGAAGTAGTAGATGACCAGGGCGGGGCTGATCCCGGTGCGCTCGGCGACGTCGGCGATCCTGGTATCGGCATAGCCGCGCTCGGAGATGACCTCAAGCGCCGCGCGCAGCATCTGCTCGCGCCGCTGATCCGCGGCCGGCGAAGCCTCGTCGGCGGCGTTCGCCCGGTTAGTCATGACGGCAGTCCTCTCGTCAGCCGCAAGCCGCCTCGCCCGGCTGGCCGTGTCCGGCGAGCCGCGGTTCTGGCTGACCCGCGCCATCCCGGGCCGCCGCTGCCTCTTGTCCTAACGGTAGCAGCTTTCTAGACTGAACATTCAGTCAATGCCGGGCGGGACCCGGCCGGAGCCGCCGCGGGCTGACCGCAGCAGCATAACGGGAAGGGCGTTTTGATGGCCGCAACATACGACGCGATCGTGGTGGGCGGGGGACACAACGGGCTGACGGCAGCCGCGTACCTGGCCCGTTCCGGCGCGCGGACGGTGGTGCTCGAGGGCCGCAACAAGACCGGCGGTGCAGCCACAACTGAGGCGCCCTGGCCGGAGGCACCCGACGTCCGCGTGACCCGGCTGTCGTACGTGATGTCGCTGCTGCCGCCGACCATCATCCGGGAGCTTGAGCTGGTGCGGCACGGCTACAAGGTCTTCCCGATGGGCCCCTACTACCAGGCATTTCCGGAGGGCGGCTCGATCAAGCTGTACGCCGACGACGCCCGGCGCAACCACGAGGAAGTGTCGAAGTGGTCGAAGCAGGACGCCGACGCGATGCCCCGCTGGGACGCCTGGCTGGCCGGCCTGGCTGATGTGCTCGGGCCGCTGCTGCTGACCGTGCCGCCCAACATCGGCTCGCGGGCGCCCCGCGACCTGGCCGGCACGCTCAAGCTGGCCTGGCGCAACCGCGGCCTTGACGTCCGCACCGTCGCGGACGTGACCAGGCTGATGACGATGAGCATTGCCGACCTGCTGGACGACTGGTTCGAATCGCCGCAGGTCAAGGGGGCGCTGGCCGTCAACGGCGTGATCGGCACCTGGGCCGGGCCGTACGAGCCGGGCACCGCCTACGTGATGGCCCATCACTCGATCGGCGACGTCGGTGACGGGCACCTGGGCAACTGGGGGTTCCCCGAGGGCGGCATGGGCGCGGTCGCGGTGGCGATCGAGCGTGCCGCCCGCAGTCACGGCGCCGAGGTCAGGACCGGCGCGCCCGTGCGCCGGCTGCTGCTCGACGGCGGCCGGGCGGCCGGGGTGGTACTGGACAGCGGCGAGGAAATCCGCGCGCGGGTCATCGTCTCCACGCTGCACCCCCGGACCGCGTTCCTTGAGCACGTCGGGGCGCAGAACCTGCCCGACGACTTCGCCCGCGACATCGAGCACTGGAAGACCCGCAGCGGCGTGGTCAAGATCAACCTGGCCCTGGCCGAGCTGCCCGACTTCACCGCCGATCCCGGCACGAACCAGCAGGAGCACCACACCGGCTCGGTCGAGATGGCCCCGACGATGGAGTACATCGAGCGCGCGTTCACCGACGCACGGAACGGCAGGCCCGCCGCCCGGCCATTCAGCGACGGGGTGATCCCGACCACGTTCGACAAGACGCTCTGCCCGGACGGCACGCACATCATGTCGCTGTTCACCCAGTGGGTGCCGGCGGACTGGAATGAGCAGCCGCACACTGCCGGGCTCGAGGCGTACGCCGACCGGATGATCGACTGCTACAACGAGGTCGCGCCGAATTTCAAGGCCTCGATCCTGCACCGCGACATCGTCGGCCCGTATCAGATGGAGCAGGAGTACGGCCTGGTCGGCGGCAACATCTTCCACGGCGAGCTGTCCCTGGAGCAGCTGTTCCACATGCGCCCGGCACCCGGCTATGCCGACTACCGCACGCCGGTACCCGGCCTGTACTACGGCAGCTCGGCCACCCATGCCGGCGGCGGGGTCTGCGCCATCCCCGGCTGGCAGGCAGCTCGCGCCGCGATCGCGGACAAGAAGGCAGGCCGCCGGGCCGAGCGGCTGCGCAGGCTCACCAGCCGGCCGTGACCGCCGAGCCCGCGGGCCGGGGCTCCGCAGTGACCCTGGCGCCCCGCGGCGGAGCGCTGGCGGCGATGCTGGAGGCCCGCAGCGTCGCGATCGTGGGCGCGTCCCCCCGGCCGGGCTCCTTCGGCGAGCGGATGATCACCGAGGTGACCAGAAGCCCGGCCGCGCCGCAGGTCCACCTGGTCAACCCGCGGTACCCGCGAATCGGCGCCCGGCCCTGCCTGCCGTCGCTCGCCGAGCTGCCCGAGCCCGTCGACCTGGTGCTGCTCGGCGTGCCCGACGCCGCGGTGGAGGAGCAGCTCGGGCTGGCCGCCCGGCGCGGCGACCGGTCGGCGGTGATCTTCGGCGGCGCGCACGAGCCAGCCGCAGCCAGAACGCCGGCGCGGGCCGCCGCGGACGCCACCGGGCCGGCGCTGCGCGACCGGCTCGCCGCGCTCGCCCGCAACGCCGGGATGGCCGTGTGCGGCGCGGGCTGCATGGGCTTTGTCAACGTCAGCCGCGGGCTGCGCGCGATCGGCTACATCGAGCCCGAGCCGCTGCCCGCGGGCCCGGTCGCGCTGGTCACCCACTCGGGGTCGGTGTTCTCCGCGCTGCTGCGCACGACCCGCGGCATCGGCTTCACCGTCGCGGTCTCCTCCGGTCAGGAGCTGGTCACCGCGGCCCCCGAGTACCTGGACTACGCGCTCGGCCTGCCGGAGACCCGGGTGCTAGCCCTGGTCCTGGAAGCGATCAGGGAGCCTGACCTGCTGCGGCGGGTGCTGGCCCGGGCCGCCGAGCGGGATATCCCCGTCGTGCTGCTCACCGTCGGCCACTCGGCGGGCGGGCGGGCGATGGTGGCGGCGCACTCCGGAGCGCTCGCCGCCGCGGACGGCGGCTGGGCGGCGCTGGCCCGCGCTTACGGCGTGCACCGGGTCACCGATCTCGCCGAGCTGGCGGACACGGTCGAGCTGTTCGCGATCGGCCGCCGGGCCCGTGGTGGCGTGCGCCCTGACGGCGGCCCGGGCCGGCGGGGCATTGCCACCGTGCACGACTCGGGCCTCGAGCGGGCGCACATCACGGACCTGGCCGAGCGGCTCGGCGTCCCGTTCGCGCGGATCAGCCCGGGTACCCGGGCGCGGCTGGCCGCCCTGCTCGATCCCGGCCTGGAGCCGGCCAACCCGCTCGACGTATGGGGCACCGGAGCAGATACCCGCGGGCTGTTCGGCGGCGCGCTGCAGGCGCTGGCGGACGACGACTGCGTGGCCGCGGTGGCGCTGGCCATCGACCTGGTGGCCGAGCTGGACGGCGACGACTCCTACCCGCAGGCCGTGCTGGACGCGGCCGCCGCGACCGACAAGCCGGTCACGGTACTCGCCAACCTGGCCAGCGTGATCGACCCCGGGCAGGCGGCCCGGCTGCGGGCGGCGGGCATCCCGGTGCTTGAGGGCACCAGGCCCGGCCTGCTGGCCCTGCGCCACCTGCTGGATCACGCGGACCGCGAGCCGGCCGCCGGCCCGGCGAACCAGGCTGACGAGCCGGGCGGCCCGGACCCGGGCGGTGCCGCCAGCCGCGCCGAGGACCGGCCCGAAGTTGCCGGGGGCGCGCGGCGCGAGCGGGGGGCGGCCCTGCTCGCTGCGGGGCAGGCCACCGGCGCGGCACTACTCGGCCTGCTGAGCGACTACGGCATTCCCGCGACCCGGGCCCGGCAGGCCGCCGGTCCCGGCGCTGTCCTCGCCGCTGCGGACGCGATCGGCTACCCGGTGGTGCTGAAGACCGATGAGCCGAGGATCGCGCACAAGTCCGACGTCGGCGGGGTGATGGCCGGCATCGGCGGCAGGGACGCGCTGCGGGCGGCCTATGCGGACATGAGCGCGCGGCTCGGCCCGCGCGCGCTGGTCTGCCAGACCGCGCCGCCGGGCACCGAGCTGGCGCTCGGCATCGCCCGCGACCCGGCGCTCGGCCCGCTGATCGTGGTCGGCGCGGGCGGCGTGCTGGTCGAGCTGCTGGCCGACCGGGTGGTCGCGCTGCCGCCGGTGGATCCCGCCGCCGCGCACCGGCTGCTCGCCGAGCTGCGGGTCAGCGCGCTGCTGGACGGCGTCAGGGGCGCACCGCCCGCCGACCGCGATGCGGTCGCGGCCGCCATCGCCGCGCTGTCCGACCTGGCGCTTGACCTAGGCGGCGATCTCGAGGCCCTGGACATCAACCCGCTGATCTGTTCGCCGGCCGGCGCCATCGCCGCCGACGCCCTGGCGATCCCCCGCCCCGCCTAGCCCGCCGCCAGGCCGGGCCGCGGCCTAGCCGACAAATGGGCAGCCAACCCTGTGGGTGCGGCACCCAGAGGGTCGGGTGCCTATGGTGCGGCACCCACGGGGTTCTGCGCGGCGCTAGAAGGCGCGGGCGGCGCTAGAAGATGACGTAGACCTTGCGGATCTGCTCGTGGATCTGCCAGGTTCCGGCCCAGCCGCGCGGGAACACCGCGGTGTCACCGGGGCCGATCTCCCGCGGCTCACCGCCGTCCGGGGTCACGGTCATCCGGCCGGCCACGATGTGCACGAACTCGTGCGTTTCCAGCTTCCAGTACGACGGGCCCGGCGCGCACTCCCACACCCCGGCCTCCTGCGCGCCGTCCTGCCACAAGGTCAGCCCGGAAGTCGCCATCGGCTCGCCGGTCGCCTCGGCCAGCGGCCCCCAGTCCTCCAGTTCGGCGGTCACGGCGGAGGCCAGGTACGGGGTGGTGATGTCAGTCATCGAGGGTGAGTCCCTTCCGGCGGAATTTGGCGCAAAACGGGTTAGTCGGGTGCGGGAGGTTCAGGTTTCCCGGCCTGGTTCAGGCCGGGAACGGCCAAGAGCGAGACAACTCACGACAGCGTCAGCTGGCCGGGCGCCCGGCCAGGGAACGGGAGCGCGATCGGGTCGGTAGCGAGGCGGCTGGTGCCGTCAGGGCCGAACCGGTCCAGGCCCAGGGCCGCGACGTCGGTGACGTCCGAGGTGCCGGTCAGGGCGATGTCGGCGGTGGCACGGGCCACGGCCGGGCCCCACATCATGCCAGCTCCGCCTGCGCTGGCCACGGTGACCCCGGCGAGCACCCGGCCCGATTCCCGGGCCGGGCCGATGATCGGCAGGTGATCGGGTGAGTAATCGATGGTGGCGGCCCAGACCCGGCGCAGGCCAAGCCCGGCCGTCACCGGCACCAGCTCGGCGAGCCGGGTGCGCATCTTGGCCAGGTACGGCTCGTCCACGCAGGTGACCGGGCCCGGCGGCTCGTCCGGGTTGCTCATCCCGAACAGCATCCCGCCTTCCTCGGGCCGCCAGTACAGCCCGGCGGACAGGTCGAACACCATCGGCAGCCGGGACGGGTGCAGGCCGGGATGCCGCTGGGTCACCGCTACCTGATGCCGGACCCCGCCGACCGGGACTCCGACGCCGGCCAGCGCGGCCACCTCGGCCAGCTCCGGGCCCCCGGTGAGCACGACCAGCGGCGTGCTGACCGGCCCGGCCGGGGTCTGCACGCCGGTCACCGTGTCGGCGTCGGTGATCAGCCCGGTGCACGCGGTCCGCTCCCGCAGCTCGACGCCGCTGGTGGCCAGGGCCACCGCGTAGGCGAGCACGTTTCGCGGCGGGGACAGGTAGCCGTCTTCGGCGCAGAACGTGCCGCCCAGCGTGACTCCGGGAGCCATCGCCGGGCAGGCCGCGTCGACCTCACCGGGCTCCAGCCAGCGGACCGACAGGCCCAGCGCGTTCTGCATCGCCATCCGGTCCCTGGCGGCGGCGACGTCGGCCGGGGTGAAGCAGGGCAGCAGGTAGCCCTGCGGCACGAACCCCGAGTCGATGCCCATCTCGTCGCGCTGGCGCAGGTAGAACCGGCGTGACCACTCGCCCAGCTGGACGGCCCAGCTGGTGCCGCCCTGGGTCCGGATCACGCCGGCCGCGCGGCTGCTCGCGCCCTCGCCGAGGGTGCGCTTGTCGAGCACGACGACGTGGCGGAGGCCAGCCCGGTGCAGGAAGTACGCGCACCACGCGCCCACCGTCCCGGCGCCGACGACTACCGCGTCCGCGGTGTCCGGATGACCCGGGGCTGGCATTGGCACGATTCCGATGCTGGCATAGACTGAACGTTCAGTCAAGAATGGCGGCAAAGCCCTCCGGGCGCACCGGCCGCCGGCCGCACGAGGAGCGAGATGCACAGCCTGTCTGACGCCGACCTGCAGGTCCAGGCCCGGGCCGCGGCCTTCGCCGATGAGCTGATCCCGTTCGAGGTCGAAGCCGAGATGAACGGCGGCGAGCTGGACAAGGACCTGACCGCCCGGCACAAGGCCCGGGCCATCGAGCTCGGCGTGCATTCGGCCAACATGCCGGCCGAGCTGGGCGGCGGCGGCGCAACCTCGCTGCAGCAGGTGCTGATCCAGGAGCAGGTGGGAAGGGTGACCAACGCGCTGGCCTGGCCCGCGGCCACCCCGCCGTCCTGGCTGCCGGCGGTGGCGACGCCGGATCAGCTGGATCGCTACGTCCGCCCGGCGATCCGGGGCGACCGGGAGGAGTGCTACGCGATCACCGAGGCCGGTGCCGGCTCGGACGTGGACGCGATCGAGGCCACCGCGCGGCGCGACGGCAGCGAATACCTGCTGGACGGCGAGAAGTGGCACGTGACCTCGTTCAACACCGCCGATTTCGCGTTCTTCCAGGCCAAGCTGGCGGCAGGACCGCACGCCGGGGAGCATGCGATGTTCCTGGTGGATCTGCCCAGCCCCGGGGTGCGGGTGCTGCGCACCCCGGCGTACTCGCACACGATCAGCCATCACCATCCGATCGTGGTGTTCGAGAACGTCCGGGTACCCGCGGCCAACCTGGTGGGCGCGGAGGGCGACGGGATGGGTTTCGCGTACGAGTGGTTCCGGTTCGAGCGGCTGATGGTCGCCGCCCGCTGCCTCGGCGCGGCCCAGCGGCTGACCGAGGAGATGACCGCGTTCGCCGCGAAGCGGCCGGTGGCAGGCCGGCCGATCAGCGAGCTGGGCCAGGTGCAGGCGATGCTGGCCGACAGCCTGACCGAGCTGTATGCGGCCCGGACACTGACCTACGAGACCGCGCGGGGCATCGACGCGAGCGCCGACGTCAAGATCCAGCATGCGCAGTGCTCGATGGCCAAGCTGTACGCATCCGAGATGGCCGGCCGGGTCGCCGACCGGGCTGTCCAGGTGTTCGGCGGCCGCGGTTACATGCGCGAGAACGTGGCCGAGCGGTTCTTCCGCGAGCTGCGGGTGGAACGGATCTGGGAGGGCACCAGCGAGGTCCAGCGGGCCATCATCGCCGCCCAGATGGTCAAGCGCGGACCGCGCGTCCTGATCTGACCAGATCGAGCAACGTCACAGCGCTGCCGCCACATCGTCGATCTCGGCCAGCACCGCCGCGCGGACCGGCTCCGGGCAGAAGGCCGCTCGCGTGCCCGCCCGCGCCAGCTCGGCCAGCTCGCCGGGTCCCAGGCCGAACTGGCGGTGGCACGCCAGGTACTCGCGGTTCAGGTCAGTGTGGAACATGCCGGGGTCGTCGGTGGCGAGCGTGACGGGCACCCCGGCGGCCAGCAGCGCCGGCAGCGGATGCTCCGCCAGTGACGGCACCGCGCCGGTGCAGACGTTCGAGGTAGGGCAGACCTCCAGCGTGATCCGCCGCTCGGCCAGCCAGGCGAGAAGGTCAGGATCGGCAGCGGCACCGATGCCGTGGCCGATCCGCTCGGCGCGGAGCTCACGCACCGCCGCCCAGACCTCGCCGGGACCGGCGGTCTCGCCGGCGTGCGGCACGCTGTGCAGCCCGGCATCGCGGGCGACCTGGAAGGCCGCGGCGTACGCGCCCCGTCGCACGCCGGATTCCGGGCCGCCGAGCCCGAGGCCGACCGTGCCCGCGGGCCGGTAGCCCACGGCGAACGCGACGGTGTCCGCCGCGCCGGGCGGGCCGAGCGCGGCGTCCGCGTCGAAAATCCAGCCCAGCTCGACCCCGTGCTGGTCGCGGGCCAGCGCCCGGCCGTCAGTGAGAGCCTGCGCCAGGTCGGCGAACCCGATGCCTGCCATCCGGTTGCGCACCGGCGTCACCTGCACCTCGGCGTAGCGGGTCCGGCAGGCCGCCAGCCGGGCAGCCAGGCCGCCGACCAGCGTGACCACGTCGGCTCCGGTACGCACCAGCAGGTTCACCTGGGCGTAGACCTCCAGGAAATGCCCGAAGCTGGTGAATGCGTAGAACCGCCGCAGCGCATCCGGCTCGGTCGGCACCCCCCCGTCCGGGTGCCGCCGCGCCAGTTCCAGCACGGTCTGCGGCGCGGCCGAGCCGACGAGATGCAGGTGCAGCTCGACCTTGGGCAGCGCGGCGACGAACTCGGCGACTGGGTCCGCGCTCATCAGCCGGGCAGGCTGGCCTCGATCGCGGCGACCAGCTCGGGGGCCTGCGGCTCGGTCCGCGGCCGGAATCGGCCGGTGACCTTCCCTTCCTGGCTGACCAGGAACTTCTCGAAGTTCCACTGGATATCGCCAGCGTCCCCCGCGGCGTCGGGCACGACGGTCAGCTCGGTGTAAACCGGGTGCCGGCCTGGCCCGTTGACCTCAATCTTCTCGAACATCGGGAACGTCACGCCGTAGCTGGCCGAGCAGAACTGGCCGATCTCCTCGGCCGTGCCTGGCTCCTGCCCGCCGAACTGGTTGCAGGGGAAGCCGACGACGCTGAACCCGCGCTCGCCGAACCGTTCCTGCAGCCGCTCCAGCCCGGCGTACTGCGGTGTCAGGCCGCACCTGGACGCGACGTTGACCACGAGCAGCGCCTTGCCCGCCAGATCACCAAGCGTGGCAGGCAGCCCGGACAGGGAGTGCAGCGGTATGTCGTACAGGCTCACGGCGGAGATCCTTCGCGGTCGGGAGAAATGCGGTCGGGAGAAATACCGTCAGCGTCAACGCCGCGGCCGCCCGGTCTCTTCCATGATCGCGCCGGGCGATCCCGGGCTGGCCCGGCGAGCGCGGTTGCGGCAGGGTAGAGATCATGCCCGAACCCGAACCCGAACCCGGACCCGAACCCGGACCCGGACCCGGACCCGGCGCGCCCGCCGCTGGCCTGCCCGCCGCTGGCCTGCCCGCACCGCCCTGGTACGGCCGGCCCGCCGCCCGTGACTGGCGCACGGCCGCCCCGTCTCAGCAGGCCAGGCGGTTCCACGCCGGGCTGCCCGGCTATGCTCCGACGCCGCTGACCGAGCTGCCTGCGCTGGCCGCCGAGCTGGGCGTGGGCCGCCTGTTCGTCAAGGACGAGTCAGCGCGGCTGGGCCTGCCGGCTTTCAAGATCCTGGGCGCGTCGTGGGCGGTCGCGGGCGTGATCGCGGCCCGCGCCGGGCTGGAGAGCGGGCCGGCCAGGCCGCTAGACCTTGGCACGCTGCGGGCCGCCGCAGCCGCGCATCCGGTCACGCTGGTGACGGCGACCGATGGCAACCACGGCCGCGCCGTAGCCCGGATGGCTGCGCTGCTCAGCCTGGCCGCGCAGGTGTTCGTGCCACAGGTCGTCCCGGCGCACCTGGCGGCCGCGATCGCGGCCGAGGGCGCTGCGGTCACGATCGTGGCCGGGCCTTACGACGAGGCCGTGCGGCAGGCCTGCGCCGCGGCCAGTCGCGGTGACGCCGTGCTGGTGCAAGACACCGCGTGGCCGGGTTACGAGGACATACCGGCGCGGATCGTGGAGGGTTACCAGACGCTGCTGCACGAGGCCGACGCCCAGCTCGGGACGGCACCTGACCTGATCGTGGTCCCGGTCGGCGTCGGCTCGCTGCTCCAGGCGGTCGTCACCCGCTACCGCAGCGCCGTGGCAGCCAGCCGGGCGGGTCAGCCTGGCCGCGGTGCTGTCGGTCGAGCCGGAGACCGCGGCCTGCGTGCTGGCCAGCCTGGCCGCCGGTCAGCCGTGCACGGTGAGCACGGACGCGACGATCATGACCGGGCTGAACTGCGGTACGCCGTCCAGCCTGTGCTGGCCGGTGCTGCAGGCCGGGCTGGACGCCGCGGTGGCCGTGCCGGACGAGGCGACCGCGCGGGCGGTAGCCGACCTGGGTGCGGCCGGGCTGTCGTCGGGCCCGAGCGGCGCCGCCACGCTGGCCGGCGCGCGGGCCGCGCTGACCGGGCCGGGCAGCGCAGGCCGGCGGGCGCAGCTCGGGGTCGGGCCCGGCTCGGTCGTGGTGCTGCTGAGCACGGAGCGCGACCAGGCCGCTGAGCAGCACGGCTAGTTCTCGCCGCCAGCGAGCCAGCCGAACAGCCCGGCCGGCTGGCCGCGCTGACCGGCGCGCGGTCAGCTGGCCGCGCCAACCGGCGCGCTGGCCGGCCAGAAGGACTGGCCCTGGTAGCCGCGGGCGACCAGCTTCACGAACTGGTACACCGCGTCCTCGTCCGGCGACAGCGGGCCGGGCCGGGCGTGCTCAGAGGATAGCCCGCGCTGCACCGACTCGCAGGCACCCCAGTCCTGGCGGTTGGTGATATCCCAGAAATCCACCGCGAAGCCGGGGTCGAAATCGGGACGCTCCAGCGCCTCGGGCGCGAATGCCCACGAGCACTCGATCGTGGTGCGGTCCACCGCCACCGGCGTGAGGCGGTGCGTCATCACGTAGTCCGGGTGCAGCGACAGCAGCACGTTCGGGAGCACGTTGACGTAGATGACGGTGCGCAGCCCGGCCGCGTCCAGCCCGCGCAGCGGCACGCCCTGGCTGGTGCCATCCAGCGACATCGTGTCCATGCCCTCGCGCAGCTCCATCCAGCCGCCGATCCAGGCGCCGTCGGCCGCGTAGTTCTCGCCGCTGCGCGGCGGGCTGACCTTGCACAGCTCGGGATGGATCACCGGGCAGTGGTAGCACTCGTGGTAATTCTCGGTGAGGATCTTCCAGTTCGCGGCCGCGTGGTAGACATGACGGCCGCGGATGACGAGCCGTTCCGGCTCATACGGCGCCAGCACGGGTTCCAGGCCGCGCAGCGCATCAGCCAGCGAGCCGGCCTGGCCTGACCCGTCCACGAAGATGAGGCCGTACCACTCGGTTGCCGGCAGCTCGACCAGGCCCCAGGCGGACTCGTCGAACCCGGGGCGTCCCTTGAATCCGGTAGCTGCGCGCAGTTCGCCGGACAGCCCGTACGCCCAGGAGTGATAGGGGCAGATCACCGCGTTGCGCCGGGTGGCGGTGCCGCAGGCCAGCAGCTCGTGCCCGCGGTGACGGCAGAAGTTGGCGAACGCGTGCAGCGTCCCGCCATCGTCGCGGGTCAGCAGCACGCTGCCGGCGCCGAGCGGCTCGGCGCGCTGGTCGCCGGGACTGGCCAGCTCGGCGCTGAATCCCACGCAGCTCCAGCCGCCGGCGAAGAAGCTGCGCTGCTCCCAGGCGAAGACATCCGGATTGACGTACGCGGCGCTCGGCAGCATCCGGCTCTGGCCGAAGGGCTTGAGCGCTGCAGCGAGTCCTGCGGGGTCGACGGGGGCAACTGGGTACGACTGCTGACTGACCATACAGTCAAGGATATGGAGGACCTCAGCGGCTGTCCAGGCCGTGTCCCGGCCGGACTGGCGGGCATCGGGGCCACCACCGACGCGGCGGGAGGCAGCTTCACGATGCATTACCCAGCGCTGGTGATCACACGGCGCGAACCGGCGCCCCTGACCCGGCTTGACGGTCAATCTGCAAACGAGAGCCCCTCCGCGGAGGGGCTCTCGCGGGCGGTCCAGCAGTGGAGGTGGCGGGAATCGAACCCGCGTCCTTCAGTACCTCACCAGGGCTTCTCCGGGCGCAGCCTGCTGTGGATTTCTCAGCCCCGGCGGTCACACAGGCTAGCCGCCGACCGGGCTCAGCCGCTGTTAGGTGTCCCGCCTAGTCCCGCGGCCGGGCCAGACGGTGGATCCTCCTAGCTGATGCCAGACACCGGGCCGGAGGCATTCCCGGGCTGACAACCCCTAACTCGCGGTCAGGCCGCGAGGGCGAGGTGAGTGCGCTTTGAGTTGGCACTTAATGATTGCGGTCACAGGATTTACGAGGTCATCACCGCGACCCTCGGCCCGCTTCCCCTGGGTCAACTACCGAAGTCGAAGCCTGTCACCCCCTCGGGATTTCTGCCTCCAGGATACCCGAGCCAGCCCGATCACGAACATGGGCGCAGGAATGAGATACCCCCGTGGGCGCTGGCGATGGCCAGGAATGCGCCCACGGGTGACCGGCAGGGGTCGGGCCGGCCTGGCGCCAGGCCTCCCCCGAGATGCGGCCTGGCTCCCATTGCGTGACTGTGGCGGTACGGCTCGCATTGCGCGCCGGCGCCGGGCTGCGACCGCGGCTCAGGCACCGGTGCGGAACTGCCGGGCAAACTGGCCGGCCAGCCGGGCCGCCGCGGCACCCGGGGCCCCGGCCGCCAGGACGGCGTAGGCCACCGTGCCGCGATAGCCGACGAACCAGCTCACCCGTACGCGCTTGCCGTGCCAGGCCAGCGACGAGCTGCCGACCTGCCCGTAGACCGACCCGGCGGCCCGGGCGGCGCGGCCGGCCCCGCGGCTGACGGTGGAGCGCATCAGCGTCCGCAGCGTGGCCACCACATTGCTGCTGACCGCGGTCCGCGGCTTCAGGCTCGGATCAGGCGGGTCGGTGACCACGGACGGGGGGAACCAGGTTCCCGACTGGACCTCCCCGGCCGCCAGCGCCATGGCCAGCGGGCTGACCCGCACGTCGCCGCTGCCGATGGTGTCGGCGGCGAGCCGGGCATTGCCGGACGGCGTGCGCATGACGCCGGGGAACGAGGCCAGCGGTAGCTTCCAGCCCGCCCCGATGCCGAATCCCGCCGCCGCCTGGGCCAGCTCAGCCGGCCGCAGCTGCAGGTAGAGGCCCACGAACGCGGTCCCGCAGGCGTGCGCGAAATCGGTGCTGAACCGCGGCTGGGTACCCAGCTTCGGCTCGACCGGATAGTTGGAGAACACCTGCTCGCCGACGCTGCTGGTGGTGTCGCAGGGGATCTGGGTACCGATCTTGAAGCCGGTGCCGAGCAGCGCGGCGGTCGAGATGATCGTGTACGCCTGGCCGGGCTGGTAACGGCCGGCCAGCGGCTGGAGCACAGGCAGGGCCCGGCCAGCATGCGAGGCCACGGCCAGGATCTTGCCCGAGCCGGCCCGGATGGCGACAACGGCCGCCGACAGCTTCTGGCTGCCCAGCACCTGGTCGGCAGCGTGCTGAACCGGGGCGTCGATGGTGGTGCGCACCGATGCGCTGGCGTGTCCCAGCCAGCTATTCAGCACCCGCACCTGGCGGCCGCTCGTCCCGTCCACCACCACCTGGGTCGTGGCCGATCCGGTCAGCCGCTGCTGGAAGGCGCGCTGCAGACCGGACAGGCCGGTGGTGCTGCCCGGCCGGTAGGGCTGGTCACCGGCGCGCACCGCCTCGGTGCCGATCCCGCCGGTGATCGCCGGGGCAATACTGCGGAACAGCCGCATCGTGGTCCGCCGTACGATCAGGCCGGGTACCAGCTGCAGCCGGGCGGCGAGCCGCCGGTAGACGGCCGGCGCCAGCCGGTCAAGCTCCAGGAACGTACCGTCCGGCGCCGCGGTGATCTGCCCGAGCAGGTCGTCTCCGGCTACCCCGATAACTGCCGCCAGCGCCCTGGCCGTGGCCGCCGGATCGGCCAGTGCGCGCGGCCGGACGCCCAGCAGATAGACCGCCGACGGCAGCGTGAGCGGGCTGCCCGCCGAATCCAGCAGCTGAGCCCGGGCGGGCATGATGATCCGCACCGCCAGCCGCTGCCCGGCCCGCAGGCCTGGCACGACCACCGACGGCTGCCACTGCACCTTCCAGTCCGAGCCCGTGCGCAGCAGCGTGAAGTGGTTGTGGTAGGTCCACGGCAGCCCGCCGCGGCCCAGGGTCATCGCGGAGGCGAACCAGGCCGTTGCCTGGTCGCCGTCCTGGGCGATCGGCCCCAGGTGCAGCGATCGGTGCGCGGCGTCCAGCTGCTGGTATACCGCGGCCAGCGAACGGGCCACCTCCGCCGGGCGGCCGGTGGTCATCGCGGCTGCCCGCCGGTAGTGCCCGGACTGCCAGGCGAGCAGGAACGCCTGCACGGTCGGCTCGGCGGACGGCGCGGGGGAGAAGCCGCCCATGGCGCCCATGCCCAGCAGCGCGGCCACCATGACCACCGCTGCCACCCTGCCCCTGCTGGCGCGGGGGCGAATCCAATGCACCGCTCGTACCCCGACTCGCCGATCGCCGACGTGCTTGACCGCGGCCTGCTGCGCAGGCTGCTGGTTCCTATCCTGAGCCCCGCCGGCCTGGTTGTCTTGCACCGGCACTCCGGCAGCGGGCCGGAACCGGTTATTTCCGGCGTGAGCCCCGGGACCGTGCAGGGCGCGGGCCATCAGCGGCCCCGGCGGCCGTCCGCCGGCGCAGCGCCCGCTCGACCTCCCTGGCCGCGTCCCGGCTGGCCAGGTCCCGGCGCTTATCGTAGGTCCGCTTGCCGCGGGCCACGGCCAGCTCGACCTTGGCTTTGCCGCCGGTGAAGTAGAGCGACAGCGGCACCAGCGTCAGCCCGCGCTCGGCGGTGGCCCGCTCCAGCCGGTCGATCTCCTTGCGGTGCAGCAGCAGCTTGCGGGTTCGGCGCGGCTCGTGGTTGGTCCAGGTGCCCCGGTCGTACAGCGGGATGTGCACGGCGTGCAGCCACGCCTCGCCGTCGGAGATCTGGCCGAAGCCGTCGGTCAGCGACGCGCGCCCGGCCCGCAGCGACTTGACCTCCGTCCCGGTCAGCACCAGCCCGGCCTCCACCACGTCTTCTATCTGATAATCGTGCCGGGCACGCCGGTTCCTGGCGACGACCTGGTTAGCCTGATCAGCCGCCTTCTTCCGCTGTCCTGGCGTCATACCCGCAGGTAGCGCCGGAGCGTGAGGAACGATGTGGCGCCGCACAGCACCACGCCGACGATCATCGACAAGATGATCACCTCGACCAGGTCGGCGGTCGACAGCTGCACGTTGAAGGTGAAGTACTGCTGCAGGCCGTTCAGCCACAGCGTCTTCACCCCGATCAGCAGCCCGGTCGCCACCAGCGCGCCGAACAGGCCCGCGATCATGCCCTCGACCAGGAACGGCAGTTGCACGTAGAAATTCGAGGCACCGACCAGCCGCATGATGGACGTCTCCCGGCGGCGGGAGAACGCCGACAGCCGGATCGTGTTGGCGACCAGCAGGATCGCAGCGATGATCAGGATGACCGCGATGACCACCACCGCGTTGCGCGCCCCGTCGAGCAGCCGGTAGAACTTTTCCAGGACCGCGGCACTGTCGCCGATCTGGTCCACCCCGGGCGCGCCGGTCACGGCCGCGGCGACCACCCTCTCGTCGGTCTGCGCGTTCTTCACCTTCACCTGAAGCGAGGCGGGGATCTGAGACTCGGTCACGGTGCTGGTGAACGAGGGAGTCCGCGCGAACTCGGCCTTGAACTGCTGGAACCCCTGATGCTGGGAGAGGTACCTCACGTGCAGGACCTGCGGCATCTTGCTCAGCTCGGCCTCGAGCTGAGCACGCTGCGCGGCCGTGGCCGGACCGCTCTTGCACTGCGGGTCCAGCAGGTTGCCGCCGCTGCACAGGTAGACGGACAGCTGGACCCGGCTCTGCCAGAACGCCCGGGTATTGTCGACCTGCTTGACGAACAGCAGCCCGGTGCCGAGCAGCGACAGGCTGATCGCGACCACGACCACCAGCGCGATCGTCATGGTGAGATTGCGCCGAAGGCCAATCCAGACTTCATGGAACACGAACTGCGCGCGCATATCCGTCAGATCCCTCGATTGTCCTCGTCCGCGGCCGCTCAGTAGGCCTGGCCGTAGACCCCGCGCGACTGATCCCGCACCACCTTGCCGTATTCGAGCTCGATGACGCGCTTGCGCATGGAGTCCACGATGGCCGCGTCGTGCGTGGCCATCACGACCGTCGTCCCGGTCCGGTTGATGCGGTCGAGCACCTTCATGATGCCGATCGAGGTCGCCGGGTCAATGTTGCCCGTTGGCTCGTCCGCCAGCAGGATCATCGGCCGGTTGACGAACGCCCGGGCCATCGCCACCCGCTGCTGCTCGCCCCCGGACAGCTCGTCCGGCATCCGGTCCTTCTTGCCCTCCAGCCCGACTAGATCGATGACCTCAGGAACCACTTTGCGGATGAAGCGCCGCGGTTTGCCGATCACCTCAAGCGCGAACGCGATGTTCTGGTAGACGTTCTTGGTCGGCAGCAGCCGGAAGTCCTGGAACACGCAACCGATCCGGCGGCGCAAGTGCGGGACCTTCCAGTTCGTCAGCCGGGCCAGGTCCTTCCCGGCCACATGGATCCGTCCGTCGGTGGGTCGCTCCTCCTTCAGCACCAGCCGCAGGAAGGTCGACTTACCCGACCCCGACGGGCCGACCAGGAACACGAACTCCCCCTTCTCGACGTCGATGTCGACGTTCTCCAGGGCGGAGCGGCTCTGATTCGGGTACGTCTTGGTGACGTTATCGAAGTGGATCACGGGCCCATCACACGCGCTCGGGGAGACTGCTCTGACACCGGCCTGCCCAGGCCGCGACCGGCCCGGTTTGGCCTCGGCCAGTCTAGGGGGGAAACTGGTTCACAGCGTCCAACATCGTCGAAGTGACCGGGTAGGCTCCGGCCCGGAGGATCGTGATGAGCTGCGAGCACCTGATCTGCGCCCAGTGCGCGGGGCCGGTCGCCGAGGGCCGGTGCCCGGTCTGCCGCACCGCCCGGAGCCACGTACATAACTCCCACCCGCACCTGAGCATGCCGCTGATCGCGGCGATGCTGATCGCGGCGGTCTTGCTGATGCTAGCGGCCCAGCACCTGATCCGCTAAGCCAGTTACCCCGCTGGCCAGTTACTGGCCCTGCTGGCGCAGCCAGCGGATCTCGGCCTCGATGAAGTCGTCGATCTCCCCGTCCATCACCGCGGCGGTATTGCCGGTCTCGACCCCGGTCCGCAGGTCCTTGATGTTCTGATACGGGTGCAGCACGTAGTTGCGGATCTGGGTACCCCAGCTCCGGCCCCCGTCACCGCGCAGCTCGTTCAGCTCCGCCGCCTGCTCCTCGCGCTTGCGCTCGAGCAGCTTGGCCTGCAGGACCGCCATCGCGCTGGCCCGGTTCTGGATCTGGCTACGCTCGTTCTGGCAGGAGACCACGATCCCGGTCGGCAGGTGGGTGAGCCGGACCGCGGAGTCGGTGGTGTTCACGCCCTGGCCGCCGGGGCCGCTGGAGCGGAACACGTCCACCCGGATCTCGTCCTCAGGGATGTCGATGTGATCGGCCTGGGCCACGACCGGGATGACGTCCACGCCGGCGAACGAGGTCTGACGGCGGCCCTGGTTGTCGTATTTGGAGATCCGCACCATCCGGTGGGTGCCGTGCTCGCCGCGCAGCGTGCCGTAGGCGTACGGCGCCCTGACCACGAAGGTGGTGGACTTGATCCCCGCTTCTTCGGCGTAGGAGGTGTCGTAGACCTCGGTCGGGTACCCGTGCCGTTCCGCCCAGCGCAGATAAATGCGCCGCAGGCCCTCCGCCCAGTCGGCGGCGTCCGCGCCGCCCGCCTGCGCGTTGATAGTGATCAGTGCCTCGCGCGCGTCGTACTGGCCCGATAGCAGGGTCCGGACCTCGAGCTGGTCGATCTCCTTGCGCAGTGCGGCGAGATCGCGGGTCGCCTCCTGCCGGGCCGCCTCGTCGCTCTCGCTGTCGGCCAGCTCGAACATGACCTCGGTGTCACTGAGGCGGCGCCGCAGGTCGGCCAGCCGGGACAGCTCGCCGTCCAGGTACGCCAGCCGCCGGTGGAGAGCCTGAGCCTGCTCTTGGTCTTCCCACAGCTTGGGATCAGCCGACCGCTCCCTGAGGTCGTCGGCCTCCTTCCGCATAGTGTCAGGACCGAGGACAGCCTCCACGCTGGCGAGCTTCGAGGTTAGTTCCGCGAGTTCGCTCGCAGGGTCGGTTGCCATGGCAGAAAGCCTACGTCAGCTAGCATGTGGCCCCTGCTTCGGCGGAGACCGCCACGCCGGGAAGGTGGATCGTGACCACGAGGCCGGATGAGCCGAGCACAGTGACCGGGCCTGCGCTGACCCTGGAGCAGGTACGCGCCGCCGCCGGGCGGCTGCGCGGCGTCGCGCACCGCACTCCGCTGCTCACCTCGGGCACGCTGGACCGCGCGTGCGGCGGCGCCATCCTGCTCAAGGCCGAGCCATTCCAGCGCACCGGCTCGTTCAAGTTCCGCGGCGCTTACAACCGGCTCAGCCAGCTCGCCGATGACGAGCGGGCCCGCGGCGTGGTGGCCTACTCCTCGGGCAATCATGGCGCCGCGGTGGCGCTGGCCGCCGCGCTGCTGGGGATCAGCGCCGACATCGTGGTCCCCGCTACCGGCCCGGCGGCTAAGCTCGCCGCGATCGAGGGCTACGGCGCACAGCTGCACCGCTACAACCCGGCGGCCCAGCGTCGGGAAGAGGTGGCCGCGGCGCTGGCCGCCGACCGGTCCCTGACGATCATCCGGCCGTTCGACGACTACCAGATCATGGCCGGCCAGGGCACGGTCGGACTGGAGCTCGCCGAGCAGGCAGGCCAGCTCGACCTGGTCGTGCTGCCCGTCGGCGGCGGCGGGCTGGCCGCGGGCGTGGCCACGGCGGTATCTGCGCTGCGGCCCGGGGCGGCCGTCGTCGGAGTCGAGCCGGCCGGCGCGGACGACACCGCGCGGTCGCTGCGGGCCGGCCGCCGGGTCCGGCTGGACCGCGTCGACACCAGTGCCGACGGACTGCGCGCGTCCCAGCCGGGCGAGCTGACCTTCGCCGTCAACTCCCGGCTGCTGACCGACATCGTCACCGTCACCGAGCAGCAGATCGCGGCGGCCATGCTGTTCTGCTTCGCCCGGCTCAAGCTGGTCGTCGAGCCGAGCGGCGCGGTGCCGCTGGCCGCCCTGCTGTCCGGCGCCGTTCAGCTTGCCGGGCATCGCGCCGCAGTCGTCCTGTCCGGCGGCAACGTGGATCCCGGCACGTTCGCTGCCATGGCGGCTGCGGTCAGCGAATAGCGCGGCTGGCGGCCGTGACCTGCTGGCGGTCGTACTCGCTTACGTGACCTGCTCGCGGTCGTAACCTGCCCGCGGTCATGGCCTGCTGGCGGTCGTAACCTGCCCGCGGGCGTCATTCCGTGATCGTGGCGCCCCCGGGGCCCCAGCCGGCGGGTGCGCGCACCTGCGGTCCACCGCCTTGTACCGGCCCACGATCTCCCTGCGCGAGCACGTCATCGCCCGGGACCAGACCTGCCGCTCACCGGGTGCCGGCAGGCCGCCTGGCACGCCGATCTCGACCACACCATCCCCTGGGACCAGGGCGGCCTGACCTGCTCCTGCGACCTGGGCGGCGCATGCCGTACTCATCACTTGATCAAGCAGCAGCCCGGCTGGACCCTGCGCCAGCCACGGCCCGGGATGTTTATCTGGGCCACTCCCGCCGGCCGGACCTACACCACTGCTCCTGACAGCTACGCGACGTAACTGCGGGCAGCGTCAGGCATCGCTCCCTGAGATTGGCGGCCGCTTCAGCGGCGGCGCGGCAGGGTGACGACCAGCGCCGGGCGCGCGCCAGACGACGACCAGTGCCGACAGGCGCAGCAGATAACGGCGACAGGGCAGCGGTATCGATCAGCGGCGAGTGCCCGGCCGGAGAGCAGCAACTGCAGTAGCGGCGGTCGGCCGGTAGACCGCTACCCGGCCGGATCCGTACGCGTACCGGAAGCCAGTGCTGAGCAGATATCGGCGTACGCGCGAGTCGCGCTCCCAGAGTAGGATCCAGCCGATGTTCATCTGGCGGGCGCTGGCGGCCGCTACCGCGAGCTGCGCGGCCGAGAGGCCGGAGTGACCGCGCTGCACGCTCATCAGGTCCCGGTAGAAGGGCCGGGAGGCAATGGCCGCCACGGTCGTCCGCGGTATCCGGGCGAGGTAGGCGTTGGCGAGCGGGTGGCCGTCTGCAGTGGCGAGCACCTCGGTCTCCGGCGGGAAGGCCCGGCCGGTAATGCCGATCCCGCCGCGCAGCCCGAAGGGCACGTCCAGCACGATCGACTGCGAATGATCGGCCGCGATCGGACGGTCCACCGCGGGTAGCGCGGTCCGCATGGTCCTCGTGCCGGCCGGCGTGACCTGGCCTGCCTCCAGCACGCTGAGCACCAGCGCCCCGACCATTACCGGCCTCGCGTGTGACCGGAACCAGCTCACCGCATATCCGGCCAGCAGGGCCGCCGGCACCAGCCCGAGTTCGGCGAGCCGGGACGGTTCCCGGAATTGCGAGAACTCCGGCAGGCGGACGAGGTAGGTGTAGGGCAGCACCGAGGACAGCGCCTCACCCCGCACGATCTGCGCGGCCGGCGTGTAGATGTGGCCGGCGATGCGCAGGTTTGATCCCAGCGCGAGCGCCGCGGCCCCCAGCCACAACAGGGCGAGCAGCCAGGCGTGCAGACGCCGCCAGGCGAGGATCAGGCCGACCACGGCCAGGACGGTCAGCATGGTGCCGAAGGTGTAGGCGGCGCTCCCGTGCGGGATGTTCAGCCCGAACGCGGTCACTCGCGGCGACGGCTCGAACATGTACGGCAGCCTGGTCCCGGTCAGGTAGGCCGCCGTACTGGGCCGCTTCGGCGTCCCGCTAGTGACCTGCTCATGCCGGATGGCCAGCAGCTGAGGACTGGCCACCACCACAGCGACTAGGGCCGCCAGGCCAGTCAGCAGCAGCCGGGCCACCCACGGCCTTAGCAGCAGTCGGGTCCTCGAAGCCCCGCGGCCGCCTGGCGGTGCAGCGGCACCGCTCTCCGCCGCCGCACCGGGCAGAGCCGCACCGCCCGGCTGCGCCGCACCTGCGCGGTGCGGGCTCAGCAGCCAGGGCAACAGGGCCGCGGCGGCGGTGATCGCGGTCAAGATCGCCGTCTCCTGATCCGTCAGCATGCTCGCCCCCACGACCACGCCCAGGATGACCGCCAGCAGCGGGGTTGGCCGACGGCGCAGCCGCACCGCGGCCTCCAGCGCTAGCGGCAGGAACAGCGCGCCCGCCGCGAGGCTGATGTGGGCCCAGGACTGGAAGCTCAAGATGGCGGAGAAGCCGAAGAACGCGCCAGCGGCGATCGGGCCGATCTGGCCGGGTAGCCAGAGCCGGGCTACCCGGTACATCGCGTAGCTCAGCAGCCCAGGCATGGCGATGCTCAGCAGGTCGAACGACACGCTAGGGCCGAACGCGATCGTCACCGGGGTCATCACCGCGCCGGCCAGCGGCATGAGCGAATGCAGCCCGAGCTGGGTTCCGGCTGGCGCGGCCTGATAGCTAGTCGTCCATGGGTTGCTCAGATGCTGCACCGAATGCGCCAGCCACCACAGCCCCCAGACGTAGCTGCCGGTGTCCAGCGTGGCGGGAAGCTGATGATCGACCAGATAGCGGGCGTGCGGCCAGGTCAGGAGGACGCTGGCGGCCAGGTAGCCGAGCAAGACAGCCAGATGGACGGCGACTGCACGACGGCCAGGGCGAGCCGGCCACTGGCTCCAGGGCCTGCTGTCATCGCCACCCGGCTCGACGGCGCTGCCGTCCTGGGGTACCTCGTGATCGCCGGACATCGTTTAACCACCGAAGAAGCTCTCGGCAACGCTCAAGGCCAGTCACAAGGCCAGGACAGGCTAGCGAAGAATCGGTCGGGCAGGCAAAATGCCCCGAAGTTTTCAATGAATACATTTAACCAAAGCGGTGGCGGAGGTCCGCGCGCCTGCGCACCGCGCGCCTGCGGGCCCCGTCGGTGCGGATCGTGCCGGCCACGGCCCTCGCTCGTGCGCGGGTCTGGGGGGTCAGGGCCGTCCCGCAGCCGCCGCCAGCAGGTCATCCCCCGACCCGAACCCCGGCTCCTGCGGCAAGAACTCCCACGGGATCCCGGTGCACAGGACGAACAAGATGCCGCACAGTACCTTGCGGTCATCCAGCCGCTTGCGCCCAGGGTGGTCCCGGCGGCGGGGGACGGCCGGTAACAACGGCCCCGATCCGCGTCCTCAGCTCATCCGAGACGATTCACGGTGGCTGCTCGCCCTTCGTCACGGCCGCCCTCAGCCAGCCGGTGATCACCCTTATTCCTTGATCATTCTGTTAGGAGTCCTTAATCGGGCAGTGCGCTGGTGGCGACCAGGGTGCGAACGGCGCGGACCGCTACCGACAGCGTCGCCATCGTGAAACGGTCGCTCTCCCCGATCTCGGTCAGCGTCTGGGTGGCGCGCCGCACCGCCGAGTCGTTGCGGGCCACCCAGGCGGCCAGCCGACGCTCCGGGCTGCCCTCGTCGGCGATGGTGAGCACATCAGCGGCCAGGGCGGCATGCGCGCTGTACAGGTCATCGCGCAGCGCGTTGCGGGCCATCGTGTTCCACCGGTCGTCGCGCGGCAGCGCGGTGATGCGGTCGCGCAGCCGGGCGATCTCCAGCCGGTCGGCCAGATCGAAGTAGACCTCGGCGGTCTCCTCCACCGGCCGCCCCCTGCGCTGCGCGATCTCTACGATGTCGAAGGCGGAGTAGGCGGGCACCATGGCGGCGATCCGGTCGGCCAGTTCGGCAGGCAGATCGCGAGCCAGGAAGGCGTCCCGGCACGCCTCGAAACCGGACAGGTCCCGGCCGGCCAGCAGCTTGGGCAGGCTCCCGGCCACGGTCAGCACCCCGGCCGCGAAGAACTCGACGGTCGCGGCGATATCGAACAGCGGCCGGCGGAAGTGCAGCAGCCAGCGCACGGCCCGCTCGGTCAGCTTGCGGCCCTCGAGCAGAGCCTGGATCTGCGCCGAGGTGTCCGCGGTGCCATCCAGCGCCTCGACCTCGGCCCAGAATCCCGGCATGTCGAAGACATCCCTGGCCACCAGCCACGCGGCGGTGATCTCCGGCACCGAGGCACCGGTTTCCTCGTTAACGCGGAACACGAACGTAATGCCGGAACGGTCCACCATGTCGTTGACCACCACGGTGGTGATGATTTCCTTGTGCAGCCGGTGCTCGCCCATCCGGCCCGAGTATCGCTCGCGCAGCGCGGTCGGGAAGTAGCTGGTCAGCACCCGGCGCAGGTACGGATCGTCGGGCAGAGCGGAGGCGAGAAGCTCCTGCGCTACCGCGATCTTGGTATGGGCCAGCAAAACGGCGAACTCCGGCGCTGTCAGGCCGGCGCCGGCCGAGCGGCGCTCGGTCAGCTCCCTCATGCCCGGCAGCACCTCCAGCCGCCGCCGGATCCGGCCGTCCCGCTCCAGCTTGCGGATGTAGCGGCCGTGCACGTGCAGCATCTGCGCGGCCTGGGCGTGAGAGGCGGCCAGAGCCCGGTTCTGCTGGTAGTTGTGCGCCAGCACCAGCGCGCCGACCTCATCGGTCATCTGCTGCAGCAGCGCGCCCCGGTCATCGGGGGCCAGCTTCCCATCGCGCGCCGCGCCGTCCAGCAAGATCTTGATGTTCACCTCATGGTCGGAGGTGTCCACGCCCGCGGAGTTGTCGATGAAGTCGGTGTTCACCAGCCCGCCGGCCAGCGCGTACTCGATCCTGGCCTCCTGGGTCAGGCCGAGGTTGCCGCCTTCGCCGATCACCTTGACCCTCAGCTGAGAGGCGTCCACCCGGACCGCGTCGGTGGACCGGTCGCCGGCGTCGGCGTGCACCTGCCGGGTGGCCTTCACATACGTGCCGATCCCGCCGTTCCACAGCAGGTCGACCGGCGCGGTGAGCATCGCGGAGATCAGCTGGTCCGGGGACAGCGCCGCGCTGCCGTCCGGCAGCCCGAGCGCGACGGCGGCCTGCGGTGAGACCGGCACCGACTTGGCCGACCGGGGCCAGACCCCGCCACCGGCCGAGATCAGCGCAGTGTCGTAGTCCGCCCACGACGAGCCGGGCAGGCGGAACAGCCGCTGCCGCTCGGCGAAGCTCGCCCCGGGGTCGGGGTCTGGGTCGAGGAAGACATGCCGGTGGTCGAACGCGGCGACGAGCTTGATGTGCCGGGACAGCAGCATGCCGTTGCCGAAAACGTCGCCGGACATGTCCCCGATGCCGACGACGGTGAAGTCGTCGGCATCAACGTCGACGCCGAGCGTGCGGAAGTGGAACCGGACCGACTCCCACGCGCCGCGCGCGGTGATCCCCATCCTCTTGTGGTCGTAGCCCTCAGATCCGCCGGAGGCGAACGCATCGCCGAGCCAGAACCCGCGCCGCAGCGCAATCTCGTTCGCCGGGTCGGAGAACGTCGCGGTGCCCTTGTCTGCCGCCACCACCAGGTAGGGGTCGTCACCGTCGTGCCTGACCACATCGGTAGGCGGATCTATCTGCCCGCCGTCCAGGTTGTCGGTGACGTCCAGCATCGCGCTGATGAACATCCGGTAGCAGGTCAGCACCTCAGCCTGGTAGGCGTCTCGGTCGGCCGGGTCGGGCAGCCGCTTGCAGACGAACCCGCCCTTGGCGCCGGACGGCACGATGACCGCGTTCTTGACCTCCTGCGCCTTGGCCAGGCCCAGGATCTCGGTGCGGAAGTCGTCCCGCCGGTCCGACCAGCGCAGGCCGCCGCGGGCCACGCCGCCAAACCGCAGGTGCACTCCCTCGAACCGCGGCGAGTAGACGAACAGCTCGAACTGCGGCCGTGGTGCGGGCAGGTCGGGTACTCGGTCCGCGTCCAGCTTCACCACCAGATAGGGCGGTGCCGCCGGCTGGGCGCGGAAGTAGTTGGTGCGCAGGGTCGCGGCGATCAGCCTCCAGTAGGTCCGCAGGATCCGGTCCTCGTCCAGGCTGGCCACCTCGTCAAGCTCGCCGCGTATCTCCTCGGCGATGGCATCGCTGCGCTCGGCCTCGCCCGCCTGCCGGGCCGGGTCGAACCGGGACTCGAACAGCCGGACCAGCAGCCGGACCAGGATGGGGTTAGACCGCAGCACCTGCTCGAGGTAGGCCTGGCTGAACGCGGTGCCGGCCTGGCGCAGGTACTTGGCGTAGCCGCGCAGCATGGCGACCTGGCGCCAGCTGAGGCTGGCGGTCAGCACCAGCGCGTTGAACCCGTCATCCTCGATGTCGCCGCGCCACAGCGCGCCGAGCGCGCCCTCGACCAGCTCGCGGACCGCCTCCAGGGCCATGTGGCCGGCTGCCGGTCGGCCTCGGCCTGCCGCAAGCCGAAGTCGTAGATCCAGAACCGGGGCTTACCTGAGAACTCGTACGGATGCTCGTCCACCACCTCCAGGCCCATGTGCTGCAGCCGGGGCAGCACGTCGCTCAGCGTGATCGGGCGACCCGGTGCGGTAGATGGTCAGCCGCCAGACGCGCGCCGCGGCCGGCTGCCGCCACGACCGACCTGGTCTTCGACCGGCACACCGCCGACGTAGTCTTCCGATTCCCACAGCTCGAACGTCGGTGCCCGCGCCCGAAGAGATCAGCCGCTGGATGAACCTCAGGTCCGACACGGCCGCGGCGGCGGGCACGTCGGTCTTGTAGGTCTCGGGCACCGCGGTCGCGAACTCGGCCAGCAGCTCAGGCCCGGCCTCCTCCCCCAGCGCCGTGACGGCCTCGGCGGCCAGGTCGTCGTCCCAGGACCGGATGGCCGCGGCGATCTCGACCTCCACCTGGGCCGCGTCCACGTCGGCCAGCGGCCGTCCCGCGGTCGGCCCGCACCACAATGTGCAGCCGGGCCACCGGCGACTCGCCGACCATGGCGCTGTAGTCGACATGGGCGCCGTTCAGCCTGCGGCGCAGGATCGACATGGCCGCCAGCCTGGCCTTGGTGGTGTAGCGGTCGCGCGGCAGGTACACCACGCACGACATGTACCGGCCGTAGATGTCCTTGCGCAGGAACAGCCGGGTCTGGGGGCGCTCGCGCAGGCCCAGCACCCCGGCCGTCACCTCGACCAGGTCGGCGACCGGAGTCTGGAACAGCTCATCCCGCGGATACACCTCGAGGATGTCGGCCAGGTCGGCTCCGTCGTGGCTGTCGGCGGCCAGGCCGGAGGCGGCGAGCACTTCGATCAGCTTGCGCCGCAGCACCGGAATCCGGGTGATGGTCTCGGTGTAGGCCACGTGCGTGTACAACCCGAGGAACCGGTTCTCGCCCACCACCTCGCCTGCCTCGTTCAGCCGCTTCACCGCGACGTAGTCGAGGTAACTCGGCCGGTGCACGGTCGAGCGCGAGTTGGCCTTGGTCAGGATCAGCTGCTGCGGGTCGGCGGCCCGGGCCCGCACCTGCGGCGGCAGCGCGGCGAACGAGCCTGCCCCCGGCTTGTCGTGCCGCAGCAGGCCCAGGCCGGTGCCAGGCACGCGGCGCAGCGACAGGCCGTCCGGACCGCTGGTCAGGTCGTACGCGCGGTAACCGAGGAAGATGAAGTGACCGTCGGCCAGCCAGCGCAGCAGCGCGGCGATCTCGGCCGGCGACTCCGGGCCGCCGGCCATCCCGGCCGGATCGGCGGGGACGACCGGCAGAGGCGAGCTGGCCAGCTCGTCGGCGAGCTGCACCGCGCGGGCGCGCATCCGGGCGAAGTCCTCCACCGCCACCCGCACGTCGGACAGCACTCGCTGCAGATCGGCGGTGAGCTCCCCGGCCAGCCCGGCGGGCAGCGGGGGCAGCTCAAGGTGAGTCCACGATTCGATCTCGTCGTGGGCCGCCGCCGGGCCGGCCACCGGGCCGAGCACCTCGTGCAGCGTGCCGCTTACATCCCGGCGCACCCGCAGCTGCGGATGGATGATGAGCTGGGCGGAGACGTCGCGGCAGGCCAGCGCCATCGTAATCGAGTCGACCAGGAACGGCATGTCGTCGGTGACGATCTCGATCACGTCCCGGGCCAGGTCGAACGCGGCGTGGCCGCCGGCCCGCACCCGGACCAGGGCCCGGCCCTGCGGCCGGTGCGCGGCGAACGTCGCGTGCTCGGCCGCTACCGCGGCCACCCGGTCCGGGCCGGCCGCGGTAAGGTCAGTCGCCGCGGCGTGCCGGTAGTAGGCCCGCAGGTAATGGCCGACGTCGCCGACCCCGCCCGCCCCGGTGACCCGCTCGGCCGCCGCCGCCAGCAGGTCGTCCCTGACCTGATCCAGGTGCTCCGACATGGTCGTCACTCCTTGTCCAGCCTCCGCCCGGCGGCTGGACGGCTGCCGGGGAATCGTGCTCGGGCTACAGCCAGTCGCGCAGCTCCCACAGCAGCGGGTAGTACCGCAGCGGCACCCGGGCCCGCAGGTACGGCGCGCCGGTCGACCCGCCGGTGCCGGATTTGGTGCCGATCTGCCGTTCCACCATCTGCACGTGCCGGGCCCGCCATAGCCCGCTCAGCTCGTCGTGGGTGAGCAGGTCCTCGGCGAGCTGCCATTCGGCGTCCCGGCCCGCACGGTCCCTGGCCACCGCCAGCAGCGAGGCACGGACCTGCTCGCTGTCGCCGACCGCCAGCCCCCGTGCGGCGAGCAGGCTCAGATAGGCGTCCCACAGCGACGGCTCGGCCAGCCGCCGGTCGAGCCGGGCACGCTCGGCCTGCGTCAGGGACCTGAACCGGCTGATGAACGCGGCGTCCTTGGCCCCGGACAGGAATTCGAGCTCGCGGAACTGCACCGACTGAAATCCGCTGGCCGGCGCGAGCGCGGCGCGGAAGTCCAGGAAGTCCTGCGGGGTCATCGTCTCCAGCACGTCGATCTGGCCGACCAGCAGGCGCTCGATCACGTGCGCCCGGCGCAGCCACTGCTGGGCCTGCCGGGTCTGCTGGGTCACCATCGCGTCCCTGGCCGCGGTCAGCTCGTGCAGCAGCTGCTTGAACCACAGCTCGTAAGCCTGGTGGGTGGTAATGAACAGCAGCTCGTCGTGCGCCGGCGGCTGCGCCTGCGGCACCTGCTGCGCCAGCAGCTCACCCAGCCGCAGGTAGCTGCCGTAGGTGAGCAGCCCGCCCTCTTCGCCGAAGCTGCGGCCCCGGCTAGTCATCCGCGGGTCCGGGCGGGTTCGGGGCGGCCGGCGGGGTCGGAGCGGCCGGGGCCGGGGCAAAGTACTCCAGCACCTCGGGGTTGGCGAGCGCGTCGCGGTCGGCGGCCTCGCTCACCGGGGTGCCCTGCAGGATCTTGCGCACCGGGACCTCGAGCTTCTTGCCCGAGAGCGTCCGCGGGATGCCCGGCACCTGGTGGATCTCGTCGGGCACGTGGCGCGGGGAGAGCTCGGTGCGCAGCGCCGACTTGATCTGCGCCCGCGCCTGATCGTCGAGCTGCGCGCCGCCGGCGGGGACGACGTAGAGGATCAGCCGTCCCTCCTGGCCAAGTCGGCCGGTGTCGACCACCAGGCTGTCAGCCACCTGCGGCAGCCGTTCCACCACCCGGTAGAACTCGCTGGTGCCCATCCGCACCCCGCCCCGGTTCAAGGTGGCGTCGGACCGGCCGTAGATCACGCACCCGCCGTCGGGCAGTATCATGATCCAGTCGCCGTGCCGCCACACCCCCGGGTAGTCGGCGAAGTACGCCTCGCGGTACCGCTCGCCGCCGGGGTCGTTCCAGAAGCCGACCGGCATCGACGGCATCGGCCGGGTGATCACTAGCTCGCCCACCTCGCCAGTAACCGGATGCCCGGCCGGGTCGAATGCCTCGACCTTGGCGCCCAGGCACGCGCCGGAGATGAGGCCGGCCCGGACCGGCAGCAGCGGGCACGGCCCGACGAACCCGGTGGCCAGGTCGGTGCCGCCGGAGTACGAGCCGAGGATGAAGGCCGGCGCGGCTGAGCCGGGGGCCACCTGCTCGTAGACCCAGCGGAAGCCCTCGGGCGGCAGCGGGGAGCCGGTCGAGCCGACTCCGCGCAGCGCGGACAGATCGTACCGCGCGCTCGGCGACAGGCCTTCTTTCATGCAGGCCAAGAGGTACGGCGCGCCGGTGCCCGCATAGGTGACGCCGGCCTGCGCGATCAGCTGCCATAGCGCGCCGGTACCGCCGTGGGTGGCCCCGTTGTAGGTAGCACTTCCGTCGTAAGTCACCACGGTCGCGCCGACCAGCAGCCCGCCGGCCAGGTAGTTCCACATCATCCAGCCGGTGGTGGTGTACCAGAAGAAGGTGTCGGCGCCGGATAGGTCCTGGTGCAGGGCCAGCGCCTTGAGGTGCTCGAGCACGATGCCGCCGTGGCCGTGCACGATCGGCTTGGGCAGCCCGGTGGTGCCGGAGGAGTACAGCACCCACAGCGGATGGTCGAACGGGACGTCGGCGAACCGGGTGACCTGCCCGGCCGCGGCCGGCGGAATCGGCGGCCGGGATCTGATCCCAGTCCAGCAGATCCGTCGCACCGCGCACCGCGGGCTGTCCGGTACCCGCGTAACTGACCGAGATCACAGCCTGCAGGCCGGCCAGCGCGGCGGCGATCGCGGCCACCTCGTCGCGCCGGTCATAGGTCTTGCCGTTGTAGGCGTAGCCGTCGACGGCGATGAGCACCTTCGGCTCGATCTGGGCGAACCGGTCGATGACGCTGGTGGCGCCGAAATCGGGCGAGCAGGCCGTCCAGATCGCGCCCAGGCTGACGGTGGCCAGCATCCCGATCAGGGCGTGCGGCGCGTTCGGAAGGTAGGCCGCCACCCGGTCTCCGCGGCCGACGCCGAGGCGCTCCAGCGCGGCCCGCAACCTGGCGACCTGCAGGTCCAGTTCCCCGTAGCTGAGCGTCCCGGAGTGACCGGCCTCGGACCGGTAGATGACCGCGGTCCGGCCCGGGTCGGTGGCGCCGGCGGCGAGGGCGTTGCGCGCGTAGTTGATCGTGGCGCCGGCGAACCAGGTCACCCTGGGCATCGGGCCGCCGGCCAGCACCGGCGCGGCACCGCGCTGGCCGAGCACGCCGAAGTAGTCCCAGATCGCGGCCCAGAACGGGCCGGGCTCGGACACCGACCACTGCCACAGGGCGTGGTAGCCGTCGAGTTTCAGGTTGCGCCGCGCCGCCAGCCAGCGCTGGAAATCGGTGATCCTGGCGGTCGCGATGGTGTCCGGCGTGGGCTCCCAGAGCAGGTCACCGTAGTCCCGGCCCGCCGGCGAGACTGCGGCCTCGGCGCTTATCTCGGTGCTAGCCTCATCGTCGCTCGGCATAGGCATCAGCATGGGGCGTCACCGATAGTGGCGCAACGCACCGGGCGGCGGCCGCCCGGCGATGCGCCGCCCTGGGCCGCAGCCAGCCTCCCGCCCGGGCCGCCTTTCCGCACCAGCCTGTCCCACTTCCGCAGTGTCCGTCGCCGTTGACTCGACCGCTCCGTGCCAGTATGCACCCCTTGCGCTGGCCGGTCAGCCTGCGGCTACCGCCGGAGTCAGCTGACCGATGGCGGACAGCACGGCCGTGGTGTCGGTCAGGTCGGCAAGCACCAGATCCGCGCCCGCGTCCCTCAGGTCGGCGCCCGTCGACCGGCCGCTCGCCACCGCGATGCTGGCCACACCGCCGTTGCGCGCCGCCTCGACGTCGCGGCTCGAATCGCCGATGTACACGGCGTTGCCCGCGCCGAAAGGGGCCCGGTACTTCTCCTCCGCCCGGCTGCAGATGCGCAGCAGCTGGGCGCCCTTGGGATAGATCTCCGAGCCATAGCCGCCGATATCGAGATCAAAGTGGCTGCGCAGGCCGAACGCCTCTAGCTTGACCATGGCGTTCGGCCGGATCGAGCCGGTCAGCACGGACTGCACCACCCCCGGCCGCGCGGCCGCCGCGGCGACCGCGGCGGCCGCGCCGGGGTGCGCCCGGCCCTGCCTGGTCAGCAGCCCGCGGCGGGCGGCGAACGCAGCCGCGAGCCGGGCGATGTAGCGGTCCAGCAGATCGTCGTCCGCGGATCCGGCCGGGACAGTGTCGTTCAGGGCCAGGGCCTCGAAGAAGATCTCCGAGTCGCTCTGCCCGGCCAGCTGCGGCAGCGCCACCAGCGGCCGGCCGGTCACCTGCCGGAACGCCTCGGCGTAGGCATCCCTGGACACCCTGGCCACATCCAGCAGGGTCAGGTCGATGTTCCACAAGACCAGGCGGTAAATGACACCCTCCGGTATGAGCCAGCCGCGAGGGCCCGCACGGTCCGAGCGGGTGGCTGCGGGGGATCCCGGGGGTTGCCCCCGGGGCCAACCCAGCCCGTTATCCCATGTGCGGGTAACGGTAGTCGGTCGGGGGTGCGAAGAGCTCCTTGATGGCGCGGGCGTTGACCCAGCGGATCAGGTTGAAGATCGAGCCCGGCCTTGTCGTTGGTGCCGCTGGCCCGCGCGCCGCCGAACGGCTGCTGGCCGACCACCGCGCCGGTCGGCTTGTCGTTGATATAGAAGTTGCCCGCGGCGAACCTGAGCCGGTCGGTGGCGGCCGCGATCGCCTGCCGGTCCTGCGCGATGATCGATCCGGTGAGCGCGTAGGGCGCGATGTCCGCCGCCTGGGCCAGCACCGCGTCGTACTGGCTGTCATCGAAGACATGCACGGCGAGGATGGGGCCGAAGTACTCGGTGGTGAACATCTCATCGGCCGGGTCGGCGCATTCGGCCACGGTGGGCTGGACGAAGTAGCCCTCGGTGTCATCGGCATGGCCGCCCGCCAGCACCGTGACCGCGGGGGTGCTCGCGGCCCGGCTCAGCACGGCGGCGTGCCTGGCGAAGGCCCGCCGGTCGATGACCGCGCCGCCGAACAGCGACAGGTCGCTGGCCACGTCGCCGATCACCAGTTCCCGGGTGCTGTCCGCCAGGTCGTCCCGCATCCGGGCCCAGACGCTGCGCGGCACATACGCCCGGGACGCGGCCGAGCACTTCTGCCCCTGGTACTCGAAGGCCCCGCGCAGCAGCGCGGTGGTCAGCACGGCCGGGTCAGCCGAGGCGTGCGCGATCACGAAGTCCTTGCCGCCGGTCTCGCCGACCAGCCGCGGGTAGCCGCGGTAGCCGGCGATGTTCTCGCCGACAGTCCGCCACAGATGCTGGAACGTGCCGGTCGAGCCGGTGAAGTGAATGCCGGCCAGGTCCCGGTGTGCCACCGCGACTTCCGATACCGCCTGGCCGTTGCCGGTCACCATGTTGATCACGCCAGGCGGCAGGCCGGCGGCCGCAAGCAGCTGCATCAGGTAGTGCGCGGACAGCTGCTGGGTGGGCGAGGGCTTCCACACCACCACGTTGCCCATCAGGGCCGGGGCCGTCGGCAGGTTGGCGGCGATCGAGGTGAAGTTGAACGGGGTGATGGCGAGCACAAACCCCTCGAGCGGGCGGTACTCAAGCCGGTTCCAGCTGCCCGGCCCGGACACGGGCTGCTCGGCGAGCAGCCGCCGGGCGTAGTGCACGTTGTAGCGCCAGAAGTCGATGAGCTCGCAGACCGCGTCGATCTCGGCCTGGTAGACAGACTTGGACTGGCCCAGGATCGTCGCCGCGTTGATCGTCGCCCGCCACGGGCCGGCCAGCAGGTCAGCGGCCTTAAGGAAGATCGCGGCACGGTCGTCGAAGCTCAGCGCCCGCCAGGCCGGGGCGGCCTGCGCCGCCGCGTCGACGGCCGCCGCGACATCGGCCCCGGTCGCCTCGCCCAGCTGGCCGAGCACGTGCCGGTGCCGGTGCGGCTGCACCACGTCGACCCGCTCGCCGCCGCCGAGCCGGCGGCTGCCGCCGACCGTCATCGTCAGCTCGGCCCGCTCGCCGGCGAGTTCCTTGATCCTGGCCTCGAGCACGCCGCGCTCAGGACTGCCCGGCGCGTAACTGCGCACCGGTTCGTTGGCCGGGACGGGAACGGCGGTGACGGCGTCGAGTGGACTCAGCGCATCCATCGCGTGCCTCCTTGCAGACTCTGGCGCGGAACCGTGGAGCGGCAGCTTCATCGTCGCACGGACGGCCGCCGGCGTGGCGGCGCTGCGGGACCGGGAACTCGCCGGGCTGCGGGCGGCGTCGATCGGGTTAGTGTTCCAGCAGCTCTTCCTGGCCGAGCACGCCACCGCCGACCATCGTGCTGGCCGGCGAGCCGACCGGCAACCCTGGACTCGGCGACCGGCGCCGCGCTGCTGACGCTGCTGGAAGAGCTGAACGCGGCCGTGACCACGATCGTGGTGGTCACCCACGACCCGGCGGTCGCCGGCCGCATGCACCATCAGATCGAGATGCTCGACGGGCGGATCATCACTGACACGGCGGCCCGGCTGCGGCCCGCGGACCTGGCCGGCGGCCTCGGTGCCGCCCTGCTCATCGGGGCTGTCGCGGGACGGTGGCCGGCGTTGCGCGCGGCCCGGCTGTCCCCCACCGAGGCGCCATGGACACTCTGAGGCCCGCGGCAAGATCTGCCAGGCGCTGGGAACGGCGCACCGGACCGGCAGGTGGCGCGGCCGCGCGGCGTTCCGCCGGGTCAGTCGGCCAGGTGCGGCAGCTCCTGGGTCGCGTACCACATGAGCTCGTAGCCCTCGGCGCCGTCCACGGCGAACTGGGCGTCATCGTCACCTGCGTCCGCGGCGGGCAGCGCGGTCACCGCGGCCGCGATATCACTGACCGCCAGCGGGTCGTCTACGTGCCCGGACATGATCTCGCGGATCGTCACCGGTACCTTGACCTCGACCACGGCCGGCTCGTCAAAACCGGCCACGCTGACGATCGTGTCGGCCGCCAGCTCCGCGGCGAGAACGACCCGGCGCCGCGGAGCCGCCGGGTCGGCGGCCAGCAGCCGCAGCGACGCCCGCGCGGCCTGCGTCAGCGCGACGTACTCCAGTTCCTCGACGTCACCGCTTGAGTACCATTCGCGGAGCGCGGGCGTGACCGCGAAGCCGCGGAGCGGCGGCGGGCTGACGGTGGCCAGGCGCACCAGCCGGGCCAGGGCCGGCAGCGTGCTGGGCAGATAGACGCGCATGGGACTCCCCGCAGCGGGACCGGGTAGCACGAGTGTGCCAGTCTCGTCCCTTACACGGTCGCAGAATCGCGATGCTGCCGTGACCGCGGGCGGGAAGTTTGCCGGGAATCCGGGATTTTAGCGCCGGAAGCCGCCACCGGCATAGTTGCGCCGGACTCGCCCAGGGCCGTGGTCACCGCGGCCACCGCGCTGTCCACGCTCTCGTGTTCCCAGATGCGGACCACCTGCCAGCCCGCCGCGGCCAGCGCGGCATCGGCGGCGCGGTCGCGCTCGACGTTACGCTGCAATTTGGGACCCCAGTACCAGGTATTGGCCACTGGCCTCGTGCCGTGTTGCGGACATGCGTGCCAGAAGCAGCCGTCGACAAATATCGCGACCCGGCGCGCGGTGAACGCGATGTCCGGCCGCACCCGCGACCCGGGTCCGAGATCGAGCCGGTAATCCTTGCGGTAGCGGTATCCCCTGCGGTGCAGCGCCCGCCGCAGCGCCAGCTCGGGGCCGGTATCGGTGCGGCGGTTGGCGCGCATGTTGGCTGACCGGCCTGCGCTGGCCGGCCGCGGATACCGGGCGGGGGAACGTGGCTCCGCTGAGCCGGGCGGCTCCGCAGCCGTGAGCGGCCCGGCCGGGTCAGGCGGCCCTGACCGCAAGGATGGCGCCACGGCGTCTCACCCTAGGACAGAACCCGGTGCGGGGGCAGCCGGGGCGTGCATATCGGCGGCCGCCGGTCAATCCGGCTGACGGGCCGCCGGCCTGCCGATCAGCTCGGTCAGCTGCTGCGCGGTCTGCTGGTACCCGCGATGATGAACGGCCAGGAAGCCTGCCGCCCGGGCCGCGGCCACGTTCTCCTTGACGTCGTCGATGAACACGCACTCCTCCGGCTTCAGGCCGAGCCGCCGGGCGGTGTAGGCGAATATCCGTTCCTCCGGCTTGCGCATCCCCACCTCGCAAGAGATCACGACGGCGTCAAACAGGTCGCCGAGCAGTTGCCGGGGGTAGCCGTTGCGGCCCCAGGAGTTCGACAGCAGCGCGGTCTTCAGCCCGGCCCGGCGCAGCTCGTACAGCAGATTGCACATCGACTCGTCGACGAACGACCCGGCGAACATCCGGCCCAGCAGCCCTTCGGCCGGGACCGGGCTGCCGTCGTCCCTGACCAGATGTCCGGCTAGCTGGCGCTCGAACTCCTCGTCCTCGCACTCGCCGCGCTCGAGCCGGTGCACCGGGTTTTCCCCGGGCCCGATGGCGTACGCCTGGGATAGCCACGAGCGCATGATGGCGAGGTAGCTCTCCCGGCTGATCTTCTCCAGCCGCAGCCAGGCTTCGACGGTGTCCGGGATCGGGTTGGTCAGCACCCCGCCCCAGTCGATGACCAGCCCGCGCACCTGGTGGCTGACTGCGTCCGGTTGCTCGCCGGACGCGGCCAGCCCGGCTTCGGGCGAGTCAGCGCCCACCCCCTCCGGCGGTATCGCGCCGCCGCCCGCAGAGCTCACCATGGCTCCGGCGGCCGCCGCGGCGGGCGCGGCCCGGGCCGCGCTCCGGCAGTGGCTCTCAGCACAGCCTGATCGTATTTGACGGACCCGGGATAGCGGGCCGGCCTGGCGGCCAGCTCAGTCCGGTCAGTCACGGCGACGCCGGGTAGCCCGGAGGCGGCCCCGGGCTGGCAGAATCTCCGCATGCATCCTGTAGCGGTAGTCACCGGGGCCAGCAGCGGGATCGGCGCGGCGACCGCCATGCGGCTGGGCGAGGCCGGGTATCACGTCGTGATCGCGGCCCGGCGCGCTGACCGGCTGACGGCGCTCGCCGAGCGCATCAGCGGCAGCGGCGGCCATGCCGACACCTGCCAGCTTGACGTCACCGACCGGGCCGGGGTAACGGCGCTGGCCGGCTCGCTGGAGCGCTGCGACGTGCTGGTCAGCAACGCCGGCGGGGCCGCGGGCGCCGACTTCGTGGCGGCCGGGTCGGCTGACGACTGGCGGCAGATGTACGAAGTGAACGTCATCGGCTCGCTGAACGTGGTCCAGGCCCTGCTGCCCAAGCTGATCGCCAGCGGCGCCGGGACCATCGTGGTGATGTCCTCCACGGCGGGCTTTGTCGCCTATGAAGGCGGTGGCGGTTACGTCGCCGCCAAGCACGCCGAGCATTCCATGGCGGCGACGCTGCGCCTGGAGCTGTTCGATCAGCCGGTGCGGGTGATCGAGATCGCGCCCGGGATGGTCAAGACCGATGAGTTCGCTGTGAACCGGTATCACGGGGACGCTCAGCAAGCGGCCGCGGTCTACGCCGGGGTCGCCGAGCCGCTCACCGCCGGCGACATCGCCGACGCCGTCGCCTGGGCCGTGACCCGGCCCCCGCATGTCAACGTGGATCTCATGGTGCTGCGGCCGCGAGCGCAAGCGGCGCAGCACAAGGTTTTCCGGGAGGACAACAGGTAGGAGCGGCGTCACGTGGTCTGAGTGACCTTGGACAAACCCCGTGGCGAATCCGGGTTCACGCCCAGGCGCCGGGCCAGCGCCTCGGTCAGCAGCTGGCCGGGCACGATCAGCCCGAGCGGCGCGACCCATTCGGGCAGGTCAGGACCGGCCAGGGAGTTTGTGCAGGCCGCGGCCAGGTCCGGGCCGCCGCCGATGCAATACGTCCGCGCTCCGGCGCGGGTCACCCGGCGGGCCAGCTCGATGGTGCCGGTCAGGGTCGGGCCGGAGTTCGCGGCCAGCACGATGGCCGGGGTCCGGTCGTCCACCACCGCGATCGGGCCGTGCAGCAGGTCCGCGTAGGACAGCCCCATGGCATGCAGGTAACAGGCTTCCTTCAGCTTCAGGGCCAGCTCGAGCGCGGCCGCATAAGCCAGTCCCCGGCCGGAGACGATCGCGCCCTTGACTCCGGCCAGTTCCGTCACGATCGGGTCCAGTTCCAGCGGCCGGCTGACCATGGCCTCGATCTCGTCCGGCACCGCACGCAGCTCGCCGGGGTCCAGCGGCGCGCCCAGGCCGATGGCGATTACGGCGAGCGCGGCGAGCTGGGTGGTGAAGGTCTTCGTGGCCGGGACGGCACGCTCGGCGCCCGCCATGGTCACCAGGGCCAGGTCGGCCGTGGCCGCCAGCGGTGACTCGGCGTTGTTGGTGATGGCCAGCGTGCGCGCGCCGCAGTCGCGCGCCCAGTCCAGCGAGGCCACGATCTCCTCGGTCTTGCCGGACTGGGACAGCGCCACAGTCAGCACGCCGGATAGGTCAAGCCGGCTGTGGTAGGCGGTCGCGACCGACGGCGCGGCCAGGGTGGCCAGCCGGCCAGCCGCCGTCTGGATCAGGTAGCTGCCGTACACGGCCGCGTTGTCAGAGGTGCCGCGGGCCACGAACAGCACTTCCCGGGTACCCGCCGCGACCCGTGCCACCTCGCCGGTGCGCGGTAGCAGCGCGCCGATCGTCGCGCGCAGCGCGGCCGGCTGTTCGGCGATCTCCGTGCGCATGTGCGTCGCGGCGCCAGGATCAGTCACGTGCGTTCACCGCAGCCTCCGCCGCGCTGGTTCGGCTCGCGCTTCGGTCCGGCTGTCGTTACGGGTAACCTCGCTGAACGACCGTCCGCCCGTGGTTACTGGCCCTGGCCGGACTGGCCCTGGCCGGACTGCCCCTGGCCGCCCTGGTTCTCGATCACCTGGTCTAGCTTGTTGCCGCCAGACTTGACCTCGCTGTCGAATTTGCCGCCGGTCTTCTCGTCGACGACCTTCTCGGCGTCCTGAGTGACGTTCTGGACCTGGTCCGGGTGCTCACCGGCCAGATTCTCGGCGTCGTCAAGCAGACCCATCGGAATGCCCCCTTCGGTAGCAGCGGTAGAGGTATCGGATGCTTTCGCGGTTATCTCACGCCTGACGGCGAGTTTCTATCTCCCAGCTTAACGACGAGTGCCCCGAACGCCCGCAACGCTAACGCGCCAGGCGGGCGAGCGGAAGGGCCGCTTGTGTCCACGGGACAACCTGCCGTCCAGGCCGCGGCGACGTGTCAGAGACCAGACGCGTCAGCAACCATCAGGCCCGGTAGACGCACTCGCCGCCGATCCAGGTGCCCCTGGCCGTCAGGTCGTCGTCCAGCCAGGACAGGTCCGCCGCCGCGCCCGGCGCGAGCCGGCCCAGGTCGGGACGGCCGATCAGGTCGGCGGGCACCACCGTCGCCGCCGCCACGGCCGCCGCCAGCCCGACGCCGGCCCCGATCATGTTCGCCACCCCCGCGTCCATGCGCAGCGCCGACCCGGCCAGCGTTCCGTCGGCCCGGACGGGCGGCTGTCCCGGACCGGGCGGCAGCTCGATCAGCTCGCCGCCGAGCAGGTACTGGCCAGGCGGCATGCCCGCGCTCGCGGCGGCGTCGGTGACGATGCAGATACGCCCCGGCGCGGCCGCGAACGCGATCCGGCACGCCTGCGCGCCGACGTGATGCAGGTCGGCGATCAGGCCGCTGGTGAGCCGCGGGTCGGTCAGCGCCATGCCGACGACTCCCGGCTCACGGTGATGCAGCGGGCGCTGGGCGTCGAACAGGTGCGTGACCATGCGGGCGCCGCAGTCGGCGGCCTGCGCCACCTGCGCCCCGGTGGCGTCGGAATGCCCGATGCTGACCAGTACGCCTGCCTCGGCCAGCTGCCGGATGGCGGTCATGGCGCCGGGTCGCTCGGGTGCTAGCGTCACGATCCGCAACAGCCCCGCCCCGGCGGCGGTCAGCTCGGCGATCGCGGCCGGATCGGGGTCGGTGATCCAGTCCGGGTTGTGCGCGCCGCGCCGCGCCGGCGCGATGAACGGGCCCTCGACATGGACGCCGAGCACCCGCGCCCCGGCCAGGCCGGGGACAAGGCCTTTCGCCGAGCGCAGCGCGGCGGCCAGTTCCGGCAGCGGCGCGGTGATGAACGTGGGCATGAAGGACGTCGTGCCCGTCCGGGGCAGCTGGCGGCACACTGCCGCCCAGCCGGCTGCCCCCGCGCGGCCGAGCTCCACCCCGAAGTAGCCGTTGACCTGCAAGTCGATCAGCCCGGGCAGCAGCATCCCCCGGCGCAGGGCAATGTCGGCCCGGCCCGGCGGCGGTCCCTGGCCGACGGCAGTGATGCGGCCGCCGGAGCACGCCACGTATCCCGGCTCGAGGACCTGTTCCCGGCCCGCGGCCGGGATGACGCGGGGGGCGCTGATGACCGTGCTGTGGCCCGGCTGGCTCACTGGTCCGCCCGGCCGGCTCATGCGGTGCTACCGGACCGGCACCGCGGTGCTGTGCGCGGCCAGGAAGTCGTGCATCTCCCTGGCCACCAGGTCCGGGCGCTCCATCATCGCGACGTGCCCGACCTGCGGCAGCACGACCACTCGCACGTCGCGGAATACCCGCGCGGCCCGGCTGGACATGATCGGGTTGACCAGCCGGTCGTGACTGCCGTGAATGACCAGAGTGGGCGCGCTCACCCTGGCGGCGTCGCGCCACAGCGACCCGGGGCCGAATTTCGCGTACTCGGTGACCAGGCTGCGGGCCGACCGGACCAGCGCGTCGGCGGCGTAGTCCAGCGAATCGCGCCGGATGACCTCGTCAATCTCCGCGGCCCGGCGAGCGGGATGCATCAGGCCCGGATCGCGGTACACGTCCTTGATGCTCCGGTCGCTGCGCAGCTCGGGTGACATCCGCAGGACTCTTCGCATCAGCCAGCTGCCGAGCCAGGGCGTGGTCACCAGGCTCAGCCGGACCGGGAGCAGGCGCGGGCGCAGGTCCGGCAGCGCGGGCGAGACCAGCGTCAGGGTCGCGACCAGGTCGGGCCGACGGCTGGCCACCCGGGTGCAGACGGCGCCGCCGAGCGAGTTGCCGACCAGGTGCACCGGCCAGTTGCCGCGCTTGGTGACGAGCGCGATGACGGCGTCGGCGTGCGCACTGACCGAGTAGCTGCCGCCGGCCGGGACCGGTGAGTACCCGAACCCGGGCAGGTCAATGGCCTCGCACTGGAACTCGGGGGCCGCCGAGCTCGGGCTGGCCGGCCGCCTGATCAGGTTCATCAGGTCGGTCCAGTTGAGCGACGAGCCACCGAGGCCGTGCACGAACAGGGCAGGTTCAGCACCGGGGACGGCCGGCGTGCTGCGGGCGAAAACCTGAACGCTCTCGCAATCGACCAGCTCACCGGGCCAGGGCGGGATCGGATCGGTCATGGCTTTAGGTTACTCGTCGGTACGGCCGAGCCCGGGGCAGGCTCCGGTCAGCTCGCGCGGCGCTTGGTCCGGCGCTTGGCCGGGCCAGGCTCCGACGCGGCCGGCTTTGCGGATTTCGCGGCGCCGCCGGCGGCCTTCCGTGTCCCGGCCTTGGCCGCGCCGCCCTTCCCGTCCGTGCTCCGCTTCGCGCCGCCGGATTTGCCGCGGCTGGCCGCGCCCTGGCCGCCCACCGCCGCGGCCAGACTGGCCTGCAGCGCGTCGGCGAGACTGCTGGGCTCGGCGTCGGACTCCCCGGCTTCTTCGGGCTGGACCACGTCGCGGCCGTCCGCTTTCGCATGCACGAGCTCGGCCAGCGCCTCCCGGTAGCCATCCCGGTAATCACCGGGCTCGAAGTCCACGGTCATCGAGTCGATCAGGGAGGATGCCATGGTCAGTTCCTGCGAACGGACCTCGATGTCGTCGTCCAGGAAGGGGAACTCCGCGGCCCTTATCTCGTCGGGCCACAGCAGCGTCTCGAGCACCAGCACCCCGTCCCGGGTGCGCAGCGTGGCCAGCGACTCGCGCTGCCGCAGCGCCACCTGGGCGATCGCCAGCTTGCCCGACTGCTCGAGCGCGTCGCGCAGCAGCATGTACGCCCGGGTTCCCGTCGCCTCCGGCTCCACGTAGTAGCTGCGGTTGTACAAGATCGGGTCCAGCTGCTCGGCCGGGGTGAAGTGCAGTACCTCGATGTTGCGCGTCGTCGGCAGCGGCAGGTCCGCCATGTCCTCGTCGGTCAGGATCACCATCTCGCCACTGGGCAGCTCGTACCCCTTAGCGACGCCCTCATAGGCGACTTCCTCCCCGCAGACCGAGCACACCCGGCGGAACCTGATCCGCCCGCCGTCGACCCGGTGGACCTGCCGGAACGTGATGTCCTTCTGCTCGGTCGCGGCGTAGAGTCTCACCGGGATCATGACCAGGCCGAAGGAGATCGCCCCCTTCCACATGCTGCGCATAATTCCTCCTTACCCCGCCGGATCGGGTACACATGCATGCAGCGTGATCCGGTTCACAGGGTCCGTAGTCACACCCCCAGGGAGCACGCGGTCAAAGGGGATCGAGATTGAGCGACATGAGCCTGGAAAAGCCGGTACCCGACGTCGTCGAACAGAGCCAGGATGCCATCTCCGGCGAGCAGGAGCCTGAGCCCGGCATGGCGGGAGAGATGCCGCTCGAGGCAGACGAGGCTGACGCGGCCGAGCAGTCGCGCGACGTCAGCCCGGACGAGGACGACTACCGCTGAGCCGACGACGGCTCAGGCCGCTGATTCCGAAGGCGCAGGCTGCCGGTTTCCGTAGCGGCACGCTGCGGACCGCGAAGGCCGGCGTCCGGGCCCTTCTGCCCGGCGCGGCCGGGTCAGGCGCTCATTCTGGCGGCCTTCGATCACCGGGTCGGTAGGATTACCGGCAGGCAGCACCAGGATTCAGCACGCACACGGCATTTCGGAGCTCGTATTGACCGCATCGCCGCAGGCCCGGCCAACCAGCACCCGGCTGCCGAGACCAGCCAGGCGGCGCCAGCTGCTCGGAGCGGCCCGCGACGTCTTCGTCGCGCAGGGGTATCACCAGGCCGCGATGGATGAGATCGCGGACCGGGCCGGTGTCAGCAAGCCCGTGCTCTACCAGCACTTTCCCGGCAAGCTCGAGCTGTATCTGGCGTTGCTGGACGAGAGCGTCGCCGACCTGGTCCAGATCGTGCGCGAGGCGCTCGCCTCGACGACGGACAACAAGCAGCGGGTGCCCGCGACATTCCGGGCCTTCTTCGATTACATGGGCGGCGACGGCGAGGCGTTCCGCCTGGTCTTCGAGTCCGACCTGAGCAACGAGCCGGCCGTCCGGCAGCGGCTCGACTCGGCCATGGACCAGTGCGCCGACATGGTGCGTCAGTTCGTCAGGGAAGACGCCGGCGTCAAGGACGGCGAGGCTCGCCTGCTCGGCATGGCGCTGGTGGGCATGGCGCAGGTCAGCGCCCGCTACTGGCTCAGCACCGACAAGGTCATGCCGAAGGACGAGGCCGAGCAGCTGATCGCCAGGCTGGCCTGGCGCGGGATCAGCGGCTGGCCGATCAGCGCCTGAGCGGCCGGAACCCAGAAACGGCGGACAGGAGCAGCGTGGAAGTCAAGATCGGGATACAGTCCGTGGCCCGCGAGCTCGTGCTGGAGACCAGCACGTCCTTCGATGAGCTGGAGCAAGCCGTCAGGACCGCCATCGCGGACGGCTCGGTCCTGATCCTGACCGATGAGAAGGGCGCCCGGGTGCTCGTGCCTGCCGACAAGCTCGCCTATATCGAGACTGCGGCGACGGGATCGCGCCGGATCGGCTTCGGCGCCGGCTGAGAGCCCCCGAGTCTGGCTGCGCCGCGGCTGCCAGGCTGCCGTCGAGACCGAGCGCCGCCATCCGCTGGGCGTGCGCATCGGTGAGCCGGGCGAACATCCGCCCGACCTCGCCGAGCTGGGTGGTAGCGTCCCCGGCGAGCAGCCTGGCCAGGGGGGGCCGGTCCGCCGCCACCCGCAGAGCCTGGCCGAGTGCCTCGCCGACCAGCCGGCGGCCCCACAGGGCGAGGCGGCCCTCGAGCTTCGGGTCACTGCCGGTGGCCTCCCGGACCCGGGCCACGGCGAATTCAGCGTGGCCGGTATCAGCCAGTACCTCCTCGACCAGCGACCGGGTCGCCGGATCCAGCCGCTCGGCTACCACCCGGTAGAAATCCGCCGCGATCCCGTCGCCGACATAGGCCTTGACCAGGCTCTCGAGCCAGTCAGCCGGAGCGGTCCTGGCATGGTAGTCGTCGATGGCGCCGACGAACGGCGCCATGGCCTGGTCCGGATCGGCGGCCAGCTGCCCCAGCCGCCCCCGCAGCAGCCGGAAGTGACCGAACTCGGCCACCGCCATTTCTGCCAGAGCCATCTTGTCTGTCAGCGCGACGGCGAGCGCCGCATCATCAGACAGCCGGAAGAAGCCGGTCAGCGACCCGTAGGCGAGCAGCCCGAGCAGGTCGAGCACCCCCTCGGGTCCGGGGGCCACGGCAGCGCCCGCGGCGGCGGGCTCCGGCGCGGCACCGCCGGCGGCGTCCTGCGTCATCACGGGGGCAGCGTAACAACCGCCTGCCCGCTTCTCGTCCGGGCCCACCCAGGCGGGGCCTGGCTGGGCCCGGATCGATTGCCAGAAAGCGATTGCTAGAATAAGTGCGGTCCGAGTAAGGAATGCAGCGAACCATCAGCGTTGTTTGGCTGTAGTAGTAAACCCAGACGCGATGATCGCGCCTGTGACCTGGCGCAGCGAGCTGGTGTGTACCTGATTGCCTCCGGATCGGCCGTAGATGCGGTCGGCCCGTATGCCGTGTTGATCATGCTCCGCGCGGCTAAGCCAAGCAGGTGACCCGGTGCAGGCCGGCCGGTGCACACTGGTGCACGCCGCCCGGCGCTTTCGCGCTAGCTGCCGAAGTGCCGTGGTGCCCGAACGGCCCCGCGGCGCATGAGCGAGCGGGCGCCGACCGGTCGCAGGCCCACGATGGAGGCGGAAAGCCCTGACCAGCAACATTTCGGCCGCGCAAGACAAGCCCGCGACGGACGACCGAACATCGGCGGAGCGGCCAGACACCGCGGAGCGGGCAGACACCGCGGAGCGGCCAGACGCCGTGGTGCCCGGAGCCGTGCTGCCCGGCACGCTGCCGGTCGAGACCGTGCTGCCGGCGGACGTGGTCGCCGAGGACGCGGTTCCCGGCGGCCACGAGAAGTCCTTCCGTGACTTCGGCATCGCCGAGGACATCTGCGCCGCGCTGGCGGCCAGCGGTATCAGCACTGCCTTCCCCATCCAGGCGCTCACCCTGCCGATCGCGCTGGACGGCTACGACGTGATCGGGCAGGCGCGAACCGGCACCGGCAAGACTCTGGCCTTCGGCATCCCGCTGCTGCAGCTGCTGCTGAGCACGCCGGACAGCCGGCCGACGGCACCGCGCGCGCTAGTCGTCGTCCCCACCAGGGAGCTGGCCATCCAGGTCGCCGACGACATCCGGCTCGCCGGGGCGCGCACCGGCGCGCAGGTGGTGACGCTGTACGGCGGCCGCGCCTACGAACCCCAGATCGAGGCGCTGGCCAGCGTCGACGTGGTCGTCGGTACCCCTGGCCGGCTACTCGACCTGTCCCGGCAGGGACACCTGGACCTGTCCGGCGTGCTGGCGCTGGTGCTGGATGAGGCGGACAAGATGCTCGACCTCGGCTTCCTGCCCGACGTCGAACGGATCCTGGCGCTGACCCCCCAGCACCGGCAGACGATGCTGTTCTCGGCGACCATGCCCGGCGAGGTGGTAACGCTGGCCCGGCGTCACCTGAGCCGCCCGATCCACATCCGGGCCGAGCAGCACGATGAGCCGGTCCTTGTGCCGACCACCGAGCAGCACGTGTTCCGGGCCCACCAGATGGACAAGATCGAAGTCCTGGCCCGGGTGCTGCAGGCCGCGAGCCGCGGCCTGACGATGGTGTTCTGCCGCACCAAGCGGAGCTGCGACCAGGTGGCGGACGCGCTGACCACCCGCGGCTTCGCGGCGGCCGCCGTGCACGGAGACCTCGGCCAGAGCCAGCGCGAACGGGCCATGCGGGCCTTCCGCAGCGGCAAGGTGGACGTTCTGGTCGCCACCGACGTGGCCGCACGCGGGCTGGACGTGGACGACGTGACCCACGTGATCAACTACGAGTGCCCCGAGGACGAGAAGGCGTATCTGCACCGGATCGGCCGCACCGGCCGGGCCGGACGCGAGGGCGTGGCCGTGACCTTCGTGGACTGGAACGACCTGCAGCGCTGGAAGCTCATCGATGACGCGCTGCGGCTGGGCAAGCCCGACCCGGCCGAGACCTACTCCACCTCTGAGCACCTGTACGCGCAGCTGTCCATCCCGGCCCGTGCCACCGGCACGCTGCCGCGGGCGCAGCGCGGCCGGGTCGGGCTTGAGGCGGAAGAACTCGAGGACATCGGGGAAACCGGCAAGAGCCGCACGCCGACGCGGCGCGGCGGCAGCCGGGCAGACCGGGCCCCCGGCGGCCGGGACCGCGGCGGCCAGGGCCACCGGGCCGGGCCAGGCTCAGAGCGGGCCAGCCGGGACACAGACGGCGAGCCTGGCGGCCGACCGCGGCGCACGCGAGTGCGCCACCGCACCAGGGCCGGTGCCCCGCCGCCCGCCGGCGCCGCCGAGCCTTCCGGCGCGACCGCCGCCCCCCTAGCGGGCGGTCCCGCGGTCAGCGGCTCCGTGGCTAGCGGGCCGGCAGCAGGCGGACCCGTGATCAGCGGCTCCGTACCTAGCGTCCCCGTGGCCAGCGGGACCGACAGCCCCGGTCCGCCGGCCAGCGCAGGACCGGCCGGCGCAGCCGCGGTCACCGGCCGCAGCCGCCGGCGGCGGCGGTCCGGGCGCGGCCGCAGCCAGCCGTCCGGTCCGGCAGACGCCAGCTAGCAGGTGTACCGGGTGATGAACCCGGGAATCCTCCTGCTGACTGGGCAAGAACTGGGCGATATCTTCCAGCCTTGACACTGGGTAGGCTGCCACCCCGTGAGCACCCCGAGGTCTCTCGTGCTGCCGGACCGAGTCCAGTCATGCACGATCAGAACTAGCCGCGGCACGTTCGCCGCGCTCGAAGCGCGGCCGGACCGCGGCGTTTGCGAGCGGCGGCCGGCGCTGCTACTGCCCGGCTACACCGGCAGCAAGGAGGATTTCCTGCCGGTGCTCCAGCCGCTCGCCGCGGCCGGGCGCCGGGTGATCGCTATCGACCTGCGCGGCCAGTACGAGAGCGAGGATTCCGCCGACCCGGATGACTATCTCCCGGAGGCGCTCGCCGCTGACATCACGGCCATCGCCCGCCAGGTGGCGGCCGAGGAGACCCGGGTGCACCTGCTCGGCCACTCGCTCGGCGGGCTGATCGCACGCCAGGCGGTCCTCGCCGATGGCACTGCCCTGCTCTCGCTGACCCTGCTCGGGTCAGGCCCGGGCAGCATCGGCGGCCAGCGGGCCATGGTGCTGCGCTCCACCCTGGCCTGGCTCGGCGCCGGCACCAGCCCCGCGGAGCTGGATGCGCAGCGGCTGGCCAGGGAAGTCAGGCTGCTATGGGACCAGCGGCTCGGCCCGCAGGCGGCCGCGGACGGGGTTGCGCCGCCCATCATCGGGTTCCTGCGGGCGCGGATGCTCGGCAGCAGCCCGGTCGGGCTGGTCATGATGGGCCGGTACCTGCTGGACTGCCCGGACCGCACCGCGGAGCTGGCCGCGGCACCCGATCTCCAGATCCTGGTGCTGCACGGCGAGTTCGACGATGCCTGGCCCCCGGACGCCCAGGGCGCCATGGCCAGGCGGCTGCACGCCCAGCGGGTTTGCATACCTGGCGCGGCGCACTCGCCGGCGGTCGAGGCCCCCGCCACGACGGCGAGCACGCTGACCACGTTCTGGAATGAGGCAGAGCGCGGCGAGCGCAGCCGCCGCCGCGCGGCCGGGTGACATCAGGCGGGCTCGGCTCCCGGCGGCGGATCACCTGGCCCGGGATAGCCGGAATCTGGCGCCCCGCCGGGGTCGGCCAGGCCGTCCCACGGGCGCCGTCCCGCAGACGCCGCAGTGCCCTCGGGGCAGTGCGCCCGGTAATCACACCAGCCGCAGCCAGGGCCCGGCCGCGGCGGGAAGACGTCATTGCCCCTGTGCCCGGTCCCGAACTGGTCCTGGGCCTCGGCGCATTCGGCGGCGATGTCCTCGGCCCGGCGCAGCTGGCGCGCCAGGGTCTGCTGCGTGTGAGCCCACGCCGCCACGGTACGGCTGGGCAGGTGGTGCAGCTCGACCCGCAGGCACGGCCGGCGCAGCACCCGCGCCGCCGCGAGCGCATACAGCGCCAGCGGCAGCGAGGACCGGGCATCGGTGGTGGCCGGCTGGTACCTGCCGGTCTTGTAGTCCACCACCACCAGCTCGCCGGGGCCGCCGCCGGGACCGCGGCGGTCGTCCAGCCGGTCGATCCGGCCGGACACCGCGATCAGCTCGGTCCTGGTCGCGACCGTGCGCTCGACGCCGAGCGGCTCGGCCGCCGGGTCCAGGCCGGCCACGTACGCCTCCACCATGGCGCGGGCGCGGCCCGCGTACTGGACTGACTGCGCACGGTCGGCGAAGCCCTCGGTGAGCCAGCCGTCCGCCAGCAGGCGCCCCGCCGCAGCGACCGTGCGCTCGGCGCGGGGCAGCCGCCACCACCCGGCCAGCGCGTTATGGACACTGGCGCCCAGGCTGTTATGCGCCCACGGCAGTCCTTTCGGCGGCGGCGGCCGGTCCAGGTAGCTCATCCGGTACCGGCGCGGGCAGTCCAGCCAGGTGCTCAGCCTCGTCGGCGTGCAGGCGAACAGCCGGCGCGGCATCCCTTCCAGACTCAGCTGTGACACGGGCTACTCCGGCTGGCCGGCGGCGGTACCGTCGGGGCCGGCCGCCACCCAGGAGTCGAAGCGCTTCCCGGCCGCGGCGGCCGTGAGCTCCTCGCCGTGACCCGGGAGCACCCGGGTGCCGGACGGGAGCGTGAGTACCTGCTCGCCGATCGAGCTGAGCTGGCGCGGGAAATCGGGGAACTCGCCGGAGTGGGCCACCGGCCCCTGCCCGCACACCACGTCACCGGCGAACACGGCCGTCCGTTCCTGGCAGTACAGCAAGACCGAGCCGGGGCTATGGCCGGGAGCGTGGATGACCTCGAGCATGACGCCGGCGACTTCGAAGATGCCCTCATCCTCCATCTCGATGCCGGGGTCCGCGCCCGCGTGCGCCTCGCGCCACCAGATCAGATCCGCGGGATGCAGGGCCACGTCCGCCTCGTCCCGCTTGGCGACCTCGAAGGCCGCCGCGACATGCCGGGAATGACCGTGGGTACAGACGACCGCGAGGACCTCCCGGTCGCCGACCGCGTCGAGCACGGCATCCGCGGCCTCTCCCGGGTCGATCACGATGACTTCCTCGTCGTCACCCACGATCCAGGTGTTGGCCGCCCGCCCGGTCACTTTGTCGATCCGCGCCTGCACCTCATCAGCTCCGCTTCTGTTTCTCGTTCCGGGCCGCCTGCGGCTGCCGTTACCGGCCGCCTCCGGCGGCCGTGACCGGCCGGGCCCCGGTCGCCTGTGCGGTCAGCCGTTCGTAGGCATTCTGCCCGGCCGTCTCGCAGCCGATCCGGTACCCGGTCAGCGCCCCGTGATCGTCACTGCCGCCCGATGCGACCAGGCCGAGCTCGGCGGCCAGCCCAGCGAGATGCTCCCGCTGCGGCCCGTCGTGCTGCGGGTGGCTGACCTCGATCCCGGTCAGGCCGGCGGCGGCGAGGCCGGCGATGGTGCCGTCGGGGATCAGCCAGCCGCGGGCCGGGCCGCGCGGATGTGCGAGGACCGTCACCCCGCCGGCCGCCCGCACCAGCGCGATCGCTCGCGCCGGATCGGGAGCGTATCTGGTCACGTGCGCCCGGCCGCCAGTGCCGATCCACTCCGGGCTGAACGCGTCGGCCGGCCCGGCTACCACCCCGGCGTCGGCCAGCGCGCGGGCGATATGCGGCCTGCCGACCACCCCGCCGCCGGCGATCGCGCTGACCTGCGCCCAGGTCACCGGGGCACCGAGGCCGGCCAGCCGCCCCACCATGGCCCGCGCCCGCTGCCGCCTGCTGTCGCGGATGGCCGCGGTCTCGGCCGCCAGCTCCGGCTCGGCCGGGTCGAACAGGTAGGCGAGCATGTGCACGCTGTGGCCATCGAGCCGGCAGGACAGCTCCATTCCGGGCAGCAATGTCAGGCCCGGAGCCAGGGCCTGCGCCGCCTCGGCGTGCCCGGCCACGGTGTCGTGGTCGGTCAGCGCGATGACGTCCAGGCCGGCCGCATGCGCCCGGCCGATGACCGCGGCCGGATCATCCGTGCCGTCGGAGGCCGTGCTGTGGCTATGCAGGTCCGCGCGCACGCAGGCGACATTAGCCGGGAAGGCGCGGTGAGCGCGCACCGAACGGCAGGTCCAGCTCCTGCCCCGGATCACGCAGGTCTCTGAGCTGCAGTACGTCGAGCAGCAGCAGCCCGGCCGGGTCCGGCCACAAGATCACCCATAGCCAGCTGCCCATCACCTCGCCGGCGAATACGGCACGGCCGGGCGCCGCCACGTGCCAGAGCGGGAACTCGTGGTGGTCGTGGCTGACCATCGCGTCTGGCGGCCCGGCGGCGAAGCCGGCCCCCGGATCGAAAGCGTCCAGGCCGGCGAACCGGGCCCCGAGGCCGACGCCGAGTTCCTCGGAGATCACCAGCATGTCAGCGGGGCCGCCCGCCGGGCTGGGCCCGGACAGGGCGACGACGCAGCCGCGAGTCCCGGTGCGCTCGTCGCCGGCTCCGGCAAACCCGGTGACCAGCCAGCCCGGCGGCAGCGGCCAGGGCAGCCAGACGGGCACGGCCGCGCCGCGCAGCAGCCCGGCCAGGCCCTGGGGCGAGGGACTGAGGGCGGCGCGCAGCGGATGGACTGCCCCGTGCTGCTCGCAGCGCCATTCGCTGGACCAGGCACTGGGCTCGCGCAGCACCCCGTCACAGCGGGGGCAGGTCATCGGCCGGCTCATGACCACTGACAGTCACCCCCGGCGGCTGGTTCGTCAAGCATTCAGGGACCGCGAGCCGATCCAGGCCCGCGCAGCAGGAAATACCGCTTACCGGCTACCCTCGCGCACCAGGGAATACTAGGCGGGTGGTTACGAGGGTGCCCTGTGTCGGGGCGGTCATCATGGACCGGGCGCAGCGGCTGCTGCTCATCCAGCGCGGCCACGAGCCCGCCGCTGGCCTGTGGTCGCTGCCCGGCGGCCGGATCGAGCCCGGCGAGACCGATGAGCAGGCGGTACGCAGAGAGATCCGCGAGGAATGCGGCCTGATCGTGAGCTGCGGGCCGCTGCTCGGGGCCGTTGACCGGACCGGCCCAGGCGGCGCGGTCATCGAGATCAGGGACTACCGGGCGACAGTGTCCGGCGGCGCGCTGCGGGCCGGGGATGACGCGGCCGACGCCCGGTGGGCGGGTCCGGGCGAGCTCGCCGAGCTGGAGTCGTCGGGCCAGCTCACGCCCGGCCTCATCGCTGCGCTGAGATCCTGGTCCGCGGTGCCCTGGCTATAGCATTGACGTTATGCCCATCTTCTCGTCCCGCTCCGGCTCACCCGCACCCCGGGCCGGATCAGTCGCGGCGCCCAGCATCGAGCAGATCCAGCAGGCCCTCGCCGGGGTGGCCGATCCCGAAATTCACCGTCCGATCACCGACCTCGGGATGGTCAAGAACGTGCAGGTGGGCGCGGACGGGACGGTCCTGGTCGAGGTGTGGCTGACCGTGTCCGGCTGCCCGCTGCGGGACACCATCACCCGGGACGTCACCACGGCGGTGAGCAAGCTGCCCGGCGTGGCCGGCGTCCGGGTCGAGCTGGATGTGATGAGCGAGGAACAGCGGCGCGAGCTGCAGGGCAAGCTGCGCGGCGGCCAGCCGGAGAAGGAGATCCCGTTCGCCAGCCCGGCCTCGCTGACCAAGGTGTACGCCGTAGCCAGCGGCAAGGGCGGCGTGGGCAAGTCGTCGGTCACCGTCAACCTGGCCGTCGCGCTCGCCGCGGCCGGCCAGAAGGTCGGGCTGCTGGACGCCGACATTTACGGGCACTCGGTGCCGCGCATGCTGGGCGTGACCGGCCGGCCCACCCAGGTCGAGCAGATGATCATGCCGCCGTCCGCGCACGGCGTCAGCGCCATTTCCAGCGGCATGCTGAAGAAGGGCAACGAGCCGCTGCCACTGCGCGGCCCGATCCTGCACCGGCTGCTGCAGCAGTTCCTGGCCGACGTCTACTGGGGGGACCTGGATGTGCTGCTGATGGACCTGCCGCCCGGTACCGGCGATGTGGCGATCTCCGCCGCGCACCTGCTGCCGGGCAGCGAGCTGATCGTCGTCACCACCCCCCAGCTGGCCTCGGCCGAAGTCGCCGAGCGGGCCGGGTCACTCGCCGTGCAGTTGCACCAGCGGGTGGTGGGCGTGATCGAGAACATGTCCTACCTGCCGTGCCCGCACTGCGGTGAGCGGATCGACGTCTTCGGCAGCGGCGGTGGCCAGGCTGTGGCCGCCACGCTGTCCCGGGTCCTGGGCACCACCGTGCCGGTGCTGGGCGAGGTGCCGATCGACATCCGGCTGCGCGAGGCTGGGGACGCCGGCGTCCCGCTGGTGCTGTCCGACCCGCAGTCCCCGGCGGCGCGGCAGCTTAGCCAGATCGCGGAGAGACTGGCCGGGCAATCCCGGAGCCTGGCCGGGCGGCAGCTCGGGCTCACCCCGGTCTGAGCCGGTCAGGTCGCCTCGTCGTCGAATGGCGGGCTCTCGCCGGCCAGCAGCACCACGGCCGGATCCGGCCGCCCGGCAGCGTCCTGCGCGGGCGCGTCGTCCTCCCACAGGTGCTTGCGGACGAACGCGCGCGGGTTCAGGTCGTTCAGATCGAAATCGCTGAACTCAGAGCCGAGATTGTCCTGCAGCTCCGAGCGAGCCCGGTCCGCCATGGCCCGCAGATCGCGCAGAAACCCGCCAGCCTGCCTGGCGATCTTCGGCAGCTGATCGGGGCCGAAGATGATGAGGGCCAGCACGGCGAGCACCAGGATCTTGAAGAACGACAGATCAAGAAACACGAGGCGCTCCAGCGTCGGCCGCGGGCACGGGAAGCGTCCGCGGTCTCAGGGTATCCGCCGCGGCCGCCTTTCCCAGTCCGGCCGCGGCCAGTCCGGTCAGCGGAACGGGTCGGCCCACGACAGCAGGCGCCGCATGCCGCGTATCATCCGCGCCCAGAAACCCGGCGCACCGGAATGCGGCAGCCCGGCCACCGCCCGGCCGATCGTGTCGGGCGGGGCATCAGCGATCAGCGTGTACACAAACCCGCGGGCCGACCAGGCCATGCCGCGCCGATCGGGGTCCACGCTGAGCACCTGCTGGCCGCCCGCGGTGACCCGGTGCCAGCCGGACAGCCCGGCGGGCAGCTCGCCGCGCTGGATGAAGACCGAGACGACGGACAGTCCGTCGGAGTAGGAAAGCTCGACCACCTCGCCCGAGCCGGCGCCCGACCGGCTCGCCGCGAACAGGGTCAGTTCGCCCAGCGTGCGGGGCAGCGGCCAGCCGCCGGCCCGCAGCACGGCCAGCTGACGGCGGCTCAGCTGGGCCGCCCACGGCTGCCCGCCAGGGCCAGGCAGCGTGCCGAGCGAGCTGCTGCCGACGTGCAGGCTGACGAAGGAGCTCGTACTGATCAGGTCAGGGCCGGCGAAGATTTCCCGGCGCAGCGGCAGGCTGGTGGCATCGTCCAGCCAGAACTTGGCGGCCACTGATCCCGCCGCGGAGCGGACCTCGACCAGCCGCGCGGGGCGGCCGTCGACCGAACCGGCCCCGGCGTAGCTGAGCTGGTAACGGGCTCGCATGATCGTCAGCAGCGGGGGCGAGATCCACAGGGTCCCGTCGCCCGCCAGCGCATCGTCCAGATCAGCCGGGCTGCCGGCGCGCTGCAACTGAGACTGCGCGGACGCCGCCCGCACCAGCACGCCACGGCCGCGCTGGTGCCAGACCTGCAGAACCGATCGTGTCGCCGCCGAGCGCCCTCGCCAGACGACGACCTGAACGCCGCGGTAGGACATCGCGCCGCAGGCGGCAGCGGCCTGGTCCATCAGCCGCTGGCCGAATCGCGCGGTCGCGCTGGCCTTCGCCGGGATGAGCGGATGCGGTCGCGGAGCGTGCGCCCGGAACACCACGCCGGTCAGCGCGAAGGCGGTGGCGGCCGAACCCGCGAGGCCGAGCGCTAGCGCCGTGCTCGCGATCCTCCGGTGCGACCGGACCAGCGCGATCACGGAGCCGAGGGCGCCGCGCTCGTACTCGGCCTGCTCGCCGCGGCCGCCCGGCCGGGCGTCATCGGGGCGTAGCGCCGTCCGGCCGAAGCGGCCGGGCGCGGTGCCCGCAGCACGGCAGCCGGGGCCTGCGCTGGGATCGTGCCGGTGATGATCTCGTGCTGGACGTAATAGGTGTCGACCGAGGGCGTCACCTGCGGCCCGGGCCGCTGCGCGGTCCCGCCGGCCATGAACACCGCAGTGCCAAGGCTGGCCAGCAGCACGATGGCCCCCGCCCCGGCGTACCAGCCCGGCCTTGACTGCGGCCATGGGGGCGACCCGGCCGGCGCGGTAGCGAACCGCGGCCAGTCCGCCGGCGGGAACGCGCCGGACCGGACGGGACCGGACGGCCCGAGCTTATCCCCCGGCCTGGCGAATCCGGGCTGGCCGAAGCCCGGCCTGCCGAAGCCCGTCTCCTGCTGCGCCAGGCCCATCAGCCTGCGGGTCAGCGCACCGTCGGCAGCCGCACCGCCCAGCGCGCTCATCCGGCGCTTGAGGGTGCGCAGGGCCAGGACCTCGCCTCGGCACGACTCGCACTTGGCCAGATGAACCAGGACCCGGTCGCGCTCCGCCCCGTCAAGCTCGCCGTCGATCAGGGCGGAAAGCCGCTGCCCGAGGTGACTCATGACGAGCCGCCCTGAGCCAGTGGAGCCTGGGTGCGCGGCCGCGGCCGCGGCCTGGGCGCGGCGGGCGCCTCACGCTGCAGGGCGCCGTGGTTCGGGACACTGTGGTCCGGGACACTGTGGTTCGGGACACTGTGGTCGGGGGCACCGTGGCCCGGGGCGCCGTGGTCCGGGACACTGAGATGCCGCGGCCGCCGGTGCTCGAGCGCGGCGCGCAGCTGCGCCCGGCCGCGGTGAATGCGGCTGCGCACGGTCCCCAGCTTGATTCCCAGCGTGTCGGCTATTTCCTCGTAGGACAGGCCCTCAATGTCGCAGAGGATAACGGCGGCCCGGTACTCCGGGGGCAGCGCCTTCAGCGCGGCCTGGATATCGTCGTCGAGATGGCGGTCGTCGAACGCCTGCGCGGGGGTCGGCTCGCCGCCGTCCAGCCGTGCCTCGGTCTCCTCGCCCAGCCCCTCGAAGCGGATGCGCTGCCGCCTGCGGGCCATGTCGAGGAACAAGTTCGTGGTGATCCGGTGCAGCCAGCCCTCGAAGGTGCCCGGCGTGTAGCTGGACAGCGAGCGGAAGACACGGACGAAGACCTCCTGAGTGAGGTCCTCCGCGTCATGGCTGTTGCCGGTCAGCCGGTAAGCAAGCCGGTATACCCGGGCCGAATGGTCCCGGACGACTTCCTCCCAGGTGGGGGGTGTCCAGTCCGGCACAGCGGCCGCTGCAGGCGCTGGCTGGTCCATGGCTGCCCCTCTCCGGCCCTGCCCTGATCATCCCGGGCGCCGCGATCAGCGCCGCTACTGTGTCAACACCATCGCGGCGCAAACGCTTCCGGGCCGGCCGTGCCGGATGTCCGCGCACAGTACTTCCCTAACGACCCAGCACTTCCCTAACGACCCAGCGCCGCGGTGCGGTTCCCGCTTCTTTGCCGGGAACGCTAGGCTGCGGCATCAGGCGGGTTCCAATTCCCCTCGGGAGGCAGTCATCGCGACCGCAGATGCCACCCTCGGTTATGTCGCCGAGTTCCTGCCCGAAGACGAGCCGCTGCAGACCGCCCGCGGTAACGCGGCCGAAGTCGGGGGTGCCGCCCCGGTCGGCCCGGTGACCGGGGCCGCGCTGCGCTTCATGGCGGCCGCGATCGGCGCCCGCGCGGTGGTCGAGATCGGGACCGGCTGCGGCGCGTCGGGAATCTGGCTGCTGCGCGGGATGCGTGACGGGTCGGTCCTGACCAGCGTCGACATCGAGCCTGATCATCAGCGGCTGGCCCGCGCGGCGTTCGTCACGGCCGGGTTCGGCTCCGGCCGGTACCGGCTGATCAGCGGGCGGGCGCTCGACGTGCTGCCCCGGCTGGCGGATGGCGCATATGACCTGGTGTTCTGCGACGCCGACCGGCAAGAGTACCCCGAATACCTGGCGGCGGCGCTACGGCTGCTGCGGCCCGGCGGGGTCGCCGTGCTCAACGGCGTGCTGACCGCCGGGGACCCGGCGGGCTCCGACCCGGACGACGATCCCGAGGCGGCCGCTCTGCTGCAGGTCTGCGAGCAGGTCAGATCGGACGAGGCGCTGGCGCCGCTGCTGCTGCCGGTCGGCGGCGGACTGCTCGCTGCGGTCAAGCTCGGCTAGCCGGTCTCCGGCGCGGGCCAATCCGGCCAGCCCGAGCGCGGCCGGCCGGGCCGCCCGGCGCTCGGAGGGACGCCACAGGGCACGGGGCGATGTCAGCCGACTGCGGTGTTGAGCGCGGCGCCAAGGGCCGCCGCCTCGTCCGGTGACAGCTCGACGACCAGTCGTCCACCACCTTCGAGCGGGACGCGCATCACGATGCCGCGGCCCTCCTTGGTGACCTCAAGCGGACCGTCACCTGTCCGCGGCTTCATCGCCGCCATCCTGGATCCCCTTCCCTGCGCTGGGGCCACCGGCACCTCGCGGGTCCGGCAGGCACCGGCAGCCCGACGCCTGCCGGGGACCGGCCAGCCACAACCATGTCGATCAGTCTCTCCATTATCCAGGGTTAGGGCTTGCGGTGCTAACGATCAGCATTCACCGGCCGCCGATCGGCCCGTTGACTAACGGGCCCGGGCGGCGGCAGGCGCACTGACCGGACCCCGAGAGCACGCCGGCTAGCTCGGGGCCGGCTGGAGGACAGAAAGGATCCCGGGCCCGGGATGCGCAGGGTAACCCGGCGGAGTTAGGCGTCGGCGGTCGCGTGCACCAGGTGCTCGTGCACGCAGATGATCTGCTCGGATATTTCCACCAGGTCGCACAGCTGGAGCCTGCGGTACTTCCCAGCCGGGTCCTTCCAGGAGACCACGCTGCCGTGCCGCCATACGGTCAGGTGGCGGCTGATCGACAGCACCGAGATGAGCCCGCCGGGCTCGTCGATCCGCATGAGCCTGCCCCCCAGGCCACGCTCGGCGAGCAGCGCCTCTAGCTCGTCCACCGCGGCAGCGGAGTCGGGCTCAGGCCTGCTCACGCGGACTGCGCCCGCGCTGGCGGGCATCCGCTGCGCGAACCAGACGGCCTTGCCCGGTACCTTCCAGCTGCCGAGGCGGCCGCGGGAGGGGTGCTTGCCCCAGCGGCCGCCGGACAGCCCGGCCACGACCTGCAGGCCCCGCCCGCTGACCGACTCCGGCGAGGCGGGGTCGGGCAGCGGCTGGTCCACCACGGCCCAGCTGGGATCGGAGTCAAAGACCTTGCACACCAGCTCGCAGCCGGCGCCCCGGCCGCGCAGGTAGAGCCAGAATTCGGGCATGCCGCTGACCGGCCGCCGGTGACTGCCGCTGAACTCGGCGTTGCCCTGCGCGTGCAGGGTGTTGGCCGCGAGCTCGCTGGCCATGGTTACGCCGTCGTGGACCATGTCGGCGGGCAGGCTGATGCCCGCCACCGCCTCACGGAAATATCTCCGCGCGGCGCTCGCGCAGGTGCGGTCAAGCGGAAGGGGCCGGGTGAAGCAGCCGCCCGACCGAACGCCGGCCTGAGCCAGGATACTGCCTCCTGGCTCGGTCATCACCAGAGCCTCAGCAACGGGGGCCGCGAGCAGGCCGGAATCGCCGACCGGCGCACTTGATGTACCGCGACGATCGGGCCCGCTGTCGGCAGGCGACGGTAACATCGACGTCCGCCTTCCCGAGTTCGGCAATCTGTGAAGCACAGATTATGAGTCATTTGCCCGTCTTCGCAATGGCCTCAGCGGAAATGAACCTATGCAATTACGCAGTGCAAACTCCTATAGCGCCATCGCCCGGCCGCCTGACCTGGAGGCCTGACCTGGACGCCTGCCCCGCCGATGATTCGCGCGGCGCAGTTGCCCGGCCACCGGCCTCCTCGGGCTTGGCCGGCGTGAACAGCGCAGATAAGGTACCTGCGGGGCGGATGGCTTGCCTGCTTCCGCCGACGCCTTGAGACAGGCGCAGCCCGTGCCGGGGCTCTTGCCGGGCTGCCTCCCGGCAAGAGCCCCGGTACGGAGCCGGGACGTGATCAGAGGTCGTAGCGGCCGCTCTTGGCGGCCTCGAGGAAGGCTGCGAACGCCGCGCGCGGCACAACGTGGGCGCCGCCCTCAGGGCGCTTGCTGTCCCTGATCGCCACCACATCCGCCAGGTTGCCGGCGACCTCAACGCAGCCGCCGTTGTCCATGCTGCGGGCGGCCTTCCGCCAGTTCGCTTGAGACAGGTCAGTCATCGGTTAACTCCAGCTGCTCACGGAGATGAATAAGGTAGGACACGGTCTGATCCGGCTCGAGAGCCGAGTCGACCGCACGGTCGAAAGCTGCGATATAGCTGTCCATCTGATCGGCGAGGCTTACCTCCTGGAGGGTGTAGTCCGTCTCGATGAAGACGATGCTGGGCTCTGCGCCGGGCAGGTCGAAGATGTCCAGTGGCGTGTACATGCCGTGCGGCGGCCCGTCGGCGAAGCGCTGGATGCGCAGGTCGATGTTCGGCTGCCTGCCGAGTTCGACCAGGTGCACGAGCTGATCATGCCGGTCGACCGTCGGGCCCCACCGGTACATCAGAGCGGCCTCGGTGATCACGGCGATCACCTGCGGTGCGGTGCCATCAGCGCGGTCGAGTATCTCCTGGCGGCGGCGCCGGGTTTCCATGGCCCGCCGCCGCCACAGCGGCGGCCGGGACCCGCCGCGCATCAGCGCTTCGGTGTAGTCGGCGGTCTGCAGCAGGCCGGGCAGCACTAGCGGCATGAACACCCGGATCCGGGTCGCGTCGTTCTCGAACCCGGGGAACTCGTTCTCGAAAATGTCCGGGTAGTCGCGCCACCACGGCCTGGCCCTGGCCAGAATGGCCAGCTCTTCGAGTTCGGCCGCCTCAGTGTCGGGCACACCATAGATCCGCAGCAGGTCCCGGATGTCGCTCATCTCCGGGCGCTTCCACTGGTTGGCCTCGAACCGGCCCACCTTGCCCCGGCCCCAGTTCAGCATGTCGCATACGTGGTTGGCGGTGTACTGGGTGGACCGCCTGAGCTCGGTCAGCCGCTGGGACAGACGGCGCTTGGCTACCGTCGCCCCATACGCTTCGTCGCTCATCCGCGGCCGCCTCCCTGACAACTCTCGGTGGAGAGCTTACCGCTACTTAAGTTGTGAATCACAAACATCGCATCATTTGTTACCGTACGGCAATTTGCGGTTTACCTGCTTGCCGCGTTGGCGTACTCGGCGTCCGCGGCCGGCCGGGCTGGTCGCCTCAGGGTCCGGCCGATCGCGCGCGGACCGCTGACGGCGGAAGGCGCCGGCGACTGCGCTACTGCTCGTGCGCGGCGTCGTCGAACTCTCCGTGCCGCGCCCCGTCCAGGAAGCACTCCCATTCGTGCCGGTCGTAGACCAGCACCCGGCCGTCCGGATCGCCGGTTACCCGGAGCAGCACCCAGCCGGCCCGGGCCGCCCCGACAAACGCGACCTCCACGGCGCCGTCCCCGTCCCCGGCCGGCTGCCACGCCTGGGCCGCGACGTCGATGCCCAGGCTCTCGACGGTGGGCTTCAAGGCGGGGGCGGGAATCTGCCCGGACCGACGCCGGGCGGAATATCTGCTGCCGACACCATCATCTCCGGGTATCCGGCACGGCCCGGCTCATCCGCGCCTGCCCACGCCGCAGTAGCCCCACCGCGACCCGTCGGTGTCGGCCGCTTCGGGGTCCTCGCACCCCCACACGCCCAGATGCACCAGGCCCGGCTCGCCGCCGTCGTAAGGCGTGACCAGCTCCAGGCCATCGAAGAAACGGGCGATCTCGTCCCTGGTGCGCAGGAAGAACTGCTCGGACGCTCGTGAGTACGCGTCCTTGCCGAGCTGGACCGAGGTGGGCGGCACATGATCGCGGGTGGCATGGGACAGGGCCAGATAGCTGCCGGGCGCCAGCTCGCTCACGTAGCGGGTCACCAGGCCCCACGGGTCGGAGCCGTCGGCCACGAAATGCAGCACGGCCGTCATCAGCAGGCCGAGCGGCTGGCTGAAGTCGATTAGCTCGCGCAGTGCCTGCTGGCCGAGCAGCGCGTCGGGATCGCGCAGGTCAGCCGTGATGTACGCGGTACCGCCGTCGGGTCCTGTCAGCTCGCCCGCGTCCGCGGCCACCGCCGGATCGATGTCGACGTAGCAGACCCGGGCGCCAGGCGCGATCTTCCGCACCACCTCATGGGTGTTGCCTATCGTCGGCAGCCCTGAGCCGATATCGAGGAACTGAGTCACGCCCTGGTCAGCGATCCAGCTCGCCGACCGCTGGTGGAACCCGCGACAGGCCCAGGCGATGTCGGGCAGCTCGGGGATCGCGGCGAAACTCGGCGCCACCGCAGCCCGGTCAACCGCCAGGTTGTGGGTTCCGCCCAGCATGTAGTCATAGATCCGCGCCGGGCTGGGCCGGGTGGGGTCCACCCCCGGCGGCAGATTCCGCTCGTAATCGGTCAGGCCCGGGTCCGCCCTCGAGGCGCTCATCCGCGCCTGCCTGCGCTTCGGCGGGCCCGCCGCCAGCCGCTGCTATCGGCGGATAGAAGGCCCAGACCGGCGAGACCCGGCCCGGTGATGTCTACTGCGCTGGAGCTGTCCACAGCGGGGGCATCCCTTTTCTGGTCATACGTCACGTACCCCCCGGCATCCAGTCTGGCATGCCGGAGCGGGATAACAATGTCAAATAGCCATGCTCATCGCCATACTGCGACACGGCTAGGGCAGATGGCTACTCAGCGTTATAGGCATCGCGGCGAACGCAGCCCAGCAGGTGATCGTTGACCGCGCCGCAGGCCTGCAGCGTGGCGTAGGCGGTGACCGGGCCGGTGAAAACGAACCCGTGCTGCTTCAGCTCGCGGGACAGGGCCCTGGACTGCGGGGTGGAAGCCGGGATATCCGCCATGGTGCCCGGCGGGCTGGCCTGGCCGCCCGCGAACCGCCACACGACCGCGGCCAGGCCCTCCGGCAGCCGCCCGGCCGCACGGGCGTTCACGATCGCCGCCTCGATCTTGGCCCGGTTCCGCACGATGCCCGCATCGGCCAGCAGCCTGGCCACGTCGGCAGGGCCGAAGCAGGCGACGGTCTCGATGTCGAAATCGCGGAACGCAGCCCGGAAGTTCTGCCGCTTGCGCAGGATCGTCAGCCAGGACAGCCCGGACTGGAATGCCTCCAGGCAGATCCGCTCGAACATGCCCTGGTCGTCGCGAATCGGGCGGCCCCATTCAGTGTCGTGGTAGGCCAGATACTCAGGGCTGCCCAGGCACCACGGGCAGCGCAGCAGGCCGTCCGGGCCGGCGGTGGCGCCGGTCATCCGGGCTCCGGCCCGCGACCCCGGTCGCGCCGGGCCGAGCGCTTCCAGGCCGGCCACGGCGCGTCCGACTGAGCCTCCCAGGTGCCGCGCCGCGCCCGGGCCGGGCTGGACTGCGGGCTGGATGACCCGGGCTCGGTCTGCGACAGGGGCTCGGTGCGGGAGCTGTCCGCCTGGGTCCGCGGACCCTCCTGCGGCAGCCTCGGCGCCCTGGGCGGGAGCGGCGGGGCCGGCCGAAAGCGGGAGACCGGCGGCCTCAGCGGAGCCTGCGAGTCCGGTGCGGCCTGCGCCCCCGGCCTCTCGGGCGGTGCGGGCGGGGGGGGCGGTGCGGCAAAGCCAGCCGGCCGCGGCGCGGCGCGGGCCTGCTCGGCAGCTAGTTCGGCCACCTGGTCCTGCAGCTCGGCGATCCGGCCGCGCAGCTCCTCGATTTCGACGTCCCGCTCGCTCATCGTGTGCGCGATCTTGCCGAGTGCGTTGCTGGTCGCCTGCACGTCGTAGCCGAGCAGGGCGATCGGCGGCCGCAGCAGGGCCACGTCGGCGGCGGTGCCGACATCCGGATCGAACGATGTGGCGGCGGCCGCGAAATGTGCCATCTCGCCGCCTCGGCCGAGCCCGACCGCGATCGCGGCCAGCACGATCAGGGCCGCGGTTATCAGCACGATCACGGTCACAGCGCAATCGTGTCATGCTCGGCCCTATGATGCCGCGTTCGCGGGGATGGCTGATGCCAGGCCGGACGGCGCTGCTGGTGGTGGCCGGATCAGCCGCCGGGGCCGCCGTGGCGGTGCGGGCCGGCGCCGACGCGGTGGACCTGAGCCGCGCCTGCCCGGCCGTGCTCGCGGCCTTCGCCGCAGCGCATTCCAGCGCCGTGGTGTGCAGCGAGGCCGGCCCCGGTGAGCTGGTGCGCGATCAGCAGGCGGCGGTGCGGTCCGGCGCGCTGCTGCTATGCCGAGATACCGCCGCAGCGGCCGCGGCCGCTGCCGCTGGGCTACCCCCCGGGCAGCTTATCGTTGCCGCGCCGCCGGAAGCCGTGGCCGGACTGACCGCATCGGGCTGGGCGGTGCTGGTCGACGCGGACCGCGCGGTCGCCAACCACGGCACCGATGCCGACGGGGCGCCGCCGCACGATGCCGAGACTGCGGCCGTGGTGGCCGTTGCCGCGCTCAGCAGCTGGCTGGGCGCGGCGATCGTGGTCAGCCGGCACGTTCAGGCAGTGCGGCGGGCCCTGGACATGACGGCGTCCATCCGCGGCACCCGGCCGCCTGCCCGCGCCGTCCGCGGCCTGGCCTGAGCGCCAGGGCGGCCGCTGGCTGCCCGAGGCCGGGCCTGGGGGCGGGGCGCTGGGCCGCTAGCGGGGCGTGGCCTGGGCGCGGCGCCCGCTAGCTGCCCGGGCGGCTGCTGCCGTGCTCCTCAACTATGGTCCGGACGGCCTCGGCCGGGTCGTCGGTCACCCGGAAGAGCTGCGGATCGGCGGCCGAGATCTTGCCCTCGGCGAGCAGCCGGTCATGAATCCAGGCCACCAGGCCGGACCAGTAGTCGCTGCCGATCAGCACGATCGGGTACTTGGTGATCTTCTGGGTCTGGACCAGGTTGAGCGTCTCGAAGAACTCATCCAGGGTGCCGAACCCGCCCGGCAGCGCCACGAACGCCTGCGAGTACTTGACGAACATGGTCTTGCGCACGAAGAAGTAGCGAAACTCGATGCCGATGCCGACGTAGTCGTTGAGCCCCTGCTCGAGCGGAAGCTCGATGCCAAGGCCGACCGAGACCCCGCCCGCCCGCTGCGCGCCGGCGTTGGCCGCCGCCATCATGCCGGGACCGCCTCCGGTGATCACCGCGTAGCCGGCCCTGGCCAGCTCGGCACCCACCTGCTCGGCCAGCTCGTATTCGCCGGTACCTGGCTCGGTCCGCGCCGATCCGAACACCGTCACCGCCGGGCCGAGCTCAGCCAGCAGCCCGAAGCCCTCGACGAATTCAGCCTGGATGCGCAGAACCCGCCACGGATCAGTGTGCACCCAGTCACTCGGTCCGCGGCGGTCCAGCAGCCGCTGGTCGGCCGTGGTCTTCGGGATGTGCCTGCCGCGCAGCGTGGCCGGGCCTTGCCTGCGCTCATCGGGTTGGCGGTCCACGAGGCCCTACGCTAGCCCGCCGGACGGCATGCGGTCAGCGGCGCCGCGCGTAGTTCACGTTGATGACGCCGATCACCAGCCAGATCACCAGGACCAGGAATACCTGGCCGGAGGAGATGAGATGCGCTGACCCGCGACCGGGGTCCAGCACGACCGCCGTCGCGCCGACGCCCAGGCCCATCGAGCCGAGGGCCAGGCACACGGACGAGAAGTTGCCCCGGCCGGGGCGGGGGGCACGGGCCGGGCGCCGCGGGTAGCCAGCGTCGGCCAGCCGGGCGTCGACCCGCCGGTCGACCTCGGCGCCGATCCGCTCGACCAGGCTCTCGGCCACGCTCTGCTCGTACTCGGGGCCGAGCTCGCGGTGCACGGCGGTGGCGGCGGTGATGTCGTCCCGGGTCATCTGGTCCACGCGGACACGATACATCGCGTGTTCTGGGTTCGTCTAGCATCCCGTGATATGCCCTGACTGACCGGACCGGGCTCTTTGCTGCTAACCGGCCTGCCTTTCAGGCATTGACACCGTGATCACGGAGTATCTCGTTGAGCTCGGTCTTGCCGTGGGCGCTGCCCGCAGGCAGCCGCTTGAGCACCAGCACGCACGGCAGGCCGAACTCACCGCCGGGGAAGGCGCGGGCGCGGGTGCCCCCCACGCAGACCGACCAGGCTGGCGCCTCGCCCCTGGGCAGTTCCTCGCCGGTCTGGGTGTCGATCACGTGCGTGGACCTGGTCAGGATCAGGCCCGCGCCGAGCACCGCGCCGGCCCGCACCCGCGCGCCATCGACGACCATGCACCTCGACCCGATGAACGCCTCGTCCTCGACCACCACCGGGACCGCGTTCGGCGGCTCGAGCACGCCCCCGATCCCGACGCCGCCGGACAGGTGCACGTTCCGGCCGATCTGGGCGCACGACCCGACGGTGGCCCAGGTGTCGACCATGGTGCCGGCGTCCACGTAGGCGCCGATGTTGACGAACGACGGCATCAGCACCGCGCCCGGGGCGACGTAGGCGCCCCACCGGACGATCGAGCCCGCTACCGCGCGCACGCCGTCCAGGTGCCTGGTCAGCGGCACTCTGTCGTGGTAGCGGAAGTCGCCGACCTGCTCGGCGACCATCGGCATGAGCCGGAACGCGAGCAGGATCGCGCGCTTGGCCCGCTCGTCGACGATGATCTCGCCGGTGCCCGGGTCGGGCCAGGCCACCCGGGCCTGGCCCGCGTCGATCTGGTCGACCGCGGCCATCACAGCCGCCCGCGCGCGCTCGTCGGCCGGGGTAAGGGCGGCCCGGCGCTGCCACAGCTCGTCGATGATCGCCGGGAGCGGTGACAGCGGGGTGCCGCCGTCACCCGCCGCGGCAGGCGCACAGACGTTCATGTCGAGCGAGCCTAATGGGGCCGCCGGCAGGTAGCTTGCGTACGTGCCGACAACCCGCCACCGCCGCGGCCGGGCCATCGCGTTCGCCATGGTGATCACGGTGGCGGCCTCGATCGCGCTCTACCTGGGCTTCCGGCACGCCACGCCGCTGCTGCGCACCATCGGCTCGGGCTGCCAGGCGCGGGCCAGCGGTCAGGTCATCCCGCTGGCCGCCAGCCAGGCGGGCATCGCCGCCACGATCGCCGGGGTAGCCCAGCAGCGCGCGCTGCCGGGCCGGGCGGTAACGGTGGCCTACGCCACCGCGCTGCAGGAGTCGAAGCTGCAGAACCTGTCCTACGGCGACCGCGACTCGGTGGGCATCTTCCAGCAGCGGCCGTCGCAAGGCTGGGGGCCCCGGCGCCTGCTGCTGCAGCCGGTCTACGCGACGACCAGGTTCTTCACCGCGCTTGCCGCCGTCCCCCGCTACCGGCGGATCCCGGTCTACCGGGCCGCTCAGGCGGTGCAGCACAGCGCCGACGGCTCGGCTTACGCGCAGTACACCTACACCGCGGCCGTCATGTCCCGCGCGTTCAGCGGCCGGGATCCGCACGCCGTCTGGTGCTGGTACGGCAGCGGGATCACCGGCCGGTCCCGGCTGGCGGCGGCCGCGGCCGAGCTGCACCGCACGTTCGGCCCGGTGCCGGTGACGGCTGCGGGCGACCCGGCGCTGACGATCAGCGCCAGCCGGCCGCGCGACGGCTGGGCCGAGGCGGCGTGGCTGGTCGCGCATGCGCCGGCCTACGGGATCCGCGAGGTGCGGTACGCCGGCCTGCAGTGGTCGGCCGCGCGCGGCGCGAAGGGGTGGCTGCATGCCCGGTCAGGGCGGATGAGCAAGCCGCCACCGGGAACCGTGGTACTCGGCTGATAATCTGCCATCCCGCCCGGTGCTGCCAGCAGACTTGATAGTGGCGCGGACGAAAAGGAGTTTGACGTGACGTACATCATCACGCAGCCGTGCGTCGATGTGCTTGACCGGGCCTGCATCGAGGAGTGCCCGGTCGACTGCATCTACGAGGGCGAGCGCATGCTCTATATCCATCCGGACGAGTGCGTCGACTGCGGCGCCTGCGAGCCGGTCTGCCCGGTCGAGGCCATCTTCTACGAGGATGACGTGCCCGAGCAGTGGAAGGACTACTACCAGGCCAACGTGGAGTTCTTCAACGATCTCGGCTCGCCGGGCGGGGCATCCAAGACCGGGAAGATCAATTCCGATCACCCGATCGTGGCCGGGCTGCCGCCGCAGGAGACTCCGGAGACGGGGCACTGACGCTCGCCGCGCGGCTGCCCGCGTTCCCGTGGGACGCGCTGGCGGACGACCGGGAACGCGCGCGGGCTCACCCTGGCGGCATTGTCGACCTGTCCGTCGGCACCCCGGTCGACCCTGTCCCGCAGGTGGTCAGGGACGCGCTGGCCGCGGCCGGCGATGCGCACGGCTACCCCGCGACCGCGGGCACGGCCGCGCTGCGGGCCGCCGCGGCCGGGTGGCTGGCCCGGCGGCACGGCGTCATCGTGGACCCGGGCGCGGTGCTGCCGGTCATCGGCACCAAGGAACTGATCGCCTGGCTGCCCACCCTGCTCGGCTGCGGCCCCGGCGACGTGGTGGCCCATCCGGAGCTGGCCTACCCGACCTACGGCATCGGCGCGCGGCTGGCCGGCGCCCGCCCGGCCGCCGCTGACGCCACGACCGCGTTCGGCCCCGGCCGCGTCGCGCTGGCGTGGCTGAACTCCCCGGCCAACCCGACCGGCGCGGTGCTGCCCCCCGGCCACCTGGCCAAGGTGGTCAGCTGGGCCCGCGACCGGGGCACGATCGTCGCGTCGGACGAGTGCTACCTCGGCTTCGGGTACGAGGCTGAGCCGGTGTCGGTGCTGCACCCGGCCGTGTGCGGCGGATCGCACCAGGGCCTGCTGGCCGTGCACTCGCTGTCCAAGCGGTCTAACCTGGCGGGATACCGGGCCGGCTTCGTCACCGGCGACCGGGACCTGGTGGCGGCGCTGCTGGAGATACGCAGGCACGCGGGGATGATGGTGCCCGCGCCGGTCCAGGCGGCGATGACGGCGGCCCTCGCCGACGACGCGCACGCCGACGCCCAGCGAGCACGGTACGAGCGGCGGCGGGAGGTATTGCGGCCGGCCCTGGCCGCCGCGGGCTGGGCCGGCGAGCACTCGCAGGCCGGGCTTTACCTGTGGGCGGCGCATCCGGACCGGGACTGCTGGGAGTCAGTGCGGGTGCTGGCCCAGGCCGGCATCCTGGTCGCGCCGGGCGAGTTCTACGGCCCGGCCGGCACCCGGCACATCCGGGTCGCGGTGACCGCGACGGACGAGCGGATCGCCGCGGCCGCCGCCCGGCTGACCGAGCTGACCTGAGCTGGGGCGAGCGCCGGCGCCGCGGACGGCCCGCGGGCCGCGTTTAGGCTGGGTCCGTGTTCCGGATTTACGACACCAGGTACCGGGAGGCCCAGCCGGTCCGCGGCCGCGGCCGCAGCCTGCGCATGTACGTCTGCGGGCCGACTGTGTACCGGTTCGCGCACGTCGGCAACCTGCGGTCTTACCTGCTGGCGGACCTGATCCGGCGGAACGCCGGGCGGCACGGGCTGACCGTCACGGTGTGCCAGAACATCACCGATGTCGGGCACCTGGCCGACGACAGCGAGATCGACCCCGGCGGCGAGGACAAGGTCCTGGCGGAGGCCCGTGCCGCGGGCAAGTCCGCGCTGGAGGTGGCCAGGTTCTGCGAAGACGCGTTCCGCGCCGACTGCGCGGCGCTGAACATCGCCCCGCCGGACTACGCGCCGCGCGCCTCGGAGTCGATCGGGCTGATGACCGACATGATCGCGCGGCTGATCGAAATTGGGCACGCGTACCCGACGCCGGACGGCTCGGTGTACTTCGATGCGCGCAGCTTCCCCGGTTACGGCGAAATCTCCGGCAACCAGCTGGCGCAGCTGCGCCCCGGCCACCGCTTTGACGGCGGGGCCGATCCGGCCAAGCGCTTCCACGCCGACTGGGCGCTGTGGAAGGGCGCCCCAGCCGGGCGCGAGCTGACCTGGCCGGCCCCCTGGGGCACCGGCTTCCCCGGCTGGCACACCGAGTGCTCGGCGATGTCGCTGCATTATCTGGGCGAGCACATCGACATTCACACCGGCGGCATCGACCTGCGGTTCCCGCATCACGAGGACGAGCGGGCCCAGTCCGACTCGGTCGCCGGGCACGAGGTGGTCGCGCACTGGGTACACGGGGAGCACCTGCTCTTCGACGGGCGGAAGATGGCCAAGTCCACCGGCAACGTGGTGCTGCTGGCCGACCTGGCCGCGCACGGCCTGGATCCGCTCGCGCTGCGGCTGGCGCTGCTCGAGCACCGCTACCGCCAGCAGCTCAACCTCACCTGGGACACCCTGGCCGGCGGCGACCGGACGCTGCGCCGGTGGCGGAACCGGGTCGCCGACTGGGCCGGTGAGCCGAGCCGGCCGATCAGCGCGCAGTACTCGGCCGACATCGGGGCGGCGATCGACGACGACCTCGACACGCCCGGCGCGCTGCGGGCGCTGCGCACGCTCGAGCGAGACGAGACGATCCCGGCCGGGCTCGAAGTTCGAGACGTTCGCGCACTTCGACCAGGTGCTGGCTCTCGACCTGACCAGCGATGTCGGGCGCCCGCGGGCCGCGGCGGAGCTGCCGCCAGGGGCGGCCGAGCTGCTCGGTCAGCGGGCCGCCGCGCGGCAGCGCCGGGACTGGGCGGTGGCCGACCAGCTGCGCGGCGAGCTGGCCGGGCTCGGCGTCACCGTCACCGACACCCGGGCCGGGCAGCAGTGGTCGGCCCGGGTCCGATCCCGTCCTGACCCGGGCCAGGCGCCGGGCCGAGGCCGTCCCGCTGACGCAACGAATCGCTCGTTCTGAGCCCAATTACGCAACAAATTGCCGCCAACTCGGCGCGCGCATGGGCGCGCATGACGCGTACTGCCTCCTACCCTGGAGCCATCTGCATCATCTGCCGGTCAGCCGCCGAGCAACGGGCGGCAAGCGGAGGCACGGGTAGCAAGCACCGGGAGACGGAGGGCATCGTGGGAACCGCGCCGAGCACCATGATTTCTGCCCCGGCCGGCGGCCCGCGCGCCCCGGCGCCCGGCCGGACCTACCTGATGTGCCCGCCGGACTATTTCGACGTCGAGTACGCCATCAACCCGTGGATGACCAGCGGCATCCCGGTGGACCGCAGCCGGGCCGCCGGCCAGTGGCAGCAGCTGCGCGCGGCCTTCGCCGGGCTCGGCCACACCGTGCACACCGTCACGCCCGAGCGCGGCCTGCCCGACATGGTGTTTGCCGCCAACGGCGCCACGGTGATCGGCGGCAAGGTGCTCGGCGCCCGGTTCCGCTTCCCGCAGCGGGCCGGGGAGGCGGCGGCCTACCTGAACTGGTTCCGGCGCAACGGCTACTCCGCCGTGCTCGAGCCGCGCGCCGTGCACGAGGGCGAGGGTGACGTCATCTTCGCCCAGCACGCGATCTTCGCCGGGCACGGCTTCCGCACCGACGTTGCCGTGGCCGCCGAGCTGGCCGAGCTGTTCGGGCTGCCGGTGATCAGCCTGGCCCTGGTCGACCCCCGGTTCTACCACCTGGACACCGCGCTGGCCGTGCTGGACGCGGACACGGCCGCCTACTACCCGGCCGCATTCGACGCCGCCGGCGTCGCGGCCCTGACCGCGCATTTCGGCCGGCTCATCGAGGCCAGCCGCGAGGACGCCGGAGTGCTCGGCCTGAACGCGGTCAGCGACGGCCAGCATGTGGTGCTGCCCGCCCAGGCCCGCGGCCTGGCCCGGCAGATCGCCGGGGCCGGCTATGAGCCCGTGCCGGTAGACGTATCGGAGTTCGCCAAGGGCGGCGGCGGCCCGAAATGCTGCACGCTGGAGCTGAGATAGCCGGGAGGCAACAGATGACAGGCACGCATATCAGCGCCGCCGACGAGCTCCGCGCGCAGGCCGCCGCCCATGGCGCGCACAACTACCATCCGCTGCCGGTCGTGATCAGCTCCGCCGAGGGCAGCTGGGTGACCGACGTGGCCGGGCGCCGCTACCTGGACCTGCTCGCGGCCTACTCGGCGCTCAACTTCGGCCACCGCCATCCCCGGCTGGTCGCCGCCGCGCAGCGCCAGCTGGAGCGGGTCACGCTGGTCAGCCGGGCGTTCGAGCACGACCAGTTCGGCCCGTTCTGCGCCGAGCTGGCTGAGCTGGCCGGGATGGAGATGGTGCTGCCGATGAACACCGGCGCGGAGGCGGTGGAGACCGCCATCAAGACCGCGCGCAAATGGGGCTACGAGGTCAAGGGGGTGCCTGACGGCGAGGCGGTGATCGTCGTCTTCGACGGCAACTTCCACGGCCGCACCACTACCATCGTCAGCTTCTCTACCGACCCGGACGCGCGGGCCTCCTTCGGCCCCTACACGCCGGGATTCCGGATTGTGCCCTATGGCGACCTGGCCGCGCTGCGCGCCGCGATGGACGCCAGCGTGGTAGGCGTGCTGGTCGAGCCGATCCAGGGCGAGGCCGGCGTGCTGGTGCCGCCGCCGGGCTTCCTGACCGGAGTGCGGGAGATCTGCACCTCCCGCGGCGCGCTGATGATGGCCGATGAGATCCAGTCCGGCCTCGGCCGCACCGGGACTACCTTCGCCTGCGAGCACTCCGGAGTCGTCCCGGACATGTACCTGCTGGGCAAGGCGCTCGGCGGCGGCATCATCCCGGTGTCCGCGGTGGTGTCCTCGGCCGGCATCCTCGGGGTGTTCCGGCCGGGCCAGCACGGCTCCACCTTCGGCGGCAACCCGCTCGGCTGCGCGGTCGCCCGGGAGGTGATCGCGATGCTGGCGACCGGCGAGTACCAGGAGCGGTCGGCCAAGCTCGGCGCGCACATGCACGACCGGCTGCTGGCGCTGCCGCCGGAGGCGGTCCGCGAGGTGCGGGGGCGCGGCCTGTGGGCGGGGGTGGAATTCGCCACGCTGCCCGGGCGGCAGGCCTGCGAGCTGCTGGCCGAGCGCGGCGTTCTGGCCAAGGACACCCACGACAGCACGATCCGGCTGGCCCCGCCGCTGGTGATCACGGAAGACGAGCTGGACTGGGCGCTGGACCAGGTGGCGGCCATCGCCCGCTGACCCGGGTCGGGCTAGCGTCGGGGCCGGGCCGAGGCGCGGGCGAAGCGCGTGAACGCGGCTATGGTCGCCGCGATGACGGCGGCCGAGCCGCCGAACAGGAACCACTTGCCCGCCGTGGTGTTGGCGACCACCACGCTGCCGCTGCCGGTTACGGTGGCCAGGATGAACGCGGCCAGGAACCAGCCGATCGCGGCGGCCAGCGCGCCCGACGGCGCAAGCATGCCCCAGGCGGCGAGCAGGCAGGTGGCGAAGATTCCCGCGGCGAACCCGATGGGCGCCGCCGGCACCGGGCCGACGGCATAGGACGGGCCGACGGCATAGAAGAAGCAGCCGACGACGCCCTCCACGGCGCCCAGCAGGAACAGCATCAGGTAGGCGGCGGCCGTGACGGCCGGCTCGCGGCGGCCCGGTGCGCCGGCGGTATATCCCGCGCCCGGCCCGGGCCGGCGGCAGGCATGATCCTCACGGCATGACCTTCACGGCATGACCTTCACGGCATGACCTTCACGGGGGCCAGGCTAGCCAATCCCGGCGAACAGGTCGGCCTCGCGGCCATCCGGCCCGGCACCCGGTCCGCGCGGCCCGGCCAGCAGCGTGAAGTACTCGACGCCGAGCGCGCGCTGCCCGACGTTATTGGACAGCGCGAAGAACGGGCCGTCGACCGTGATCTGGGTCGCGTGGGCGCGCATGGCCGCGAGCTTCACCGGCAGGTAGGCGGCCGCGTCAACTTCGGTCGTCACCAGCTCGTCCGGGGTGCCGAACGGCAGCTCGGCCACCGACTCGACCTGAGCGAACCGGGTCCCGGGACGCGGGCCCGGCCCGCCCGCGTCGTCGTCGGGCGTCAGGTCGATGGCGCGGGTGAGCACCGACTGCGGCAGCGCGGTGGCGTAGAGCTTGCGGACCAGGCCTGCGGCCAGCTCGAAGGCCCGCCGCGCCACCCGGTGCGCCTGGATGTGATCGGGATGGCCGTAGAATCCGCTGGCGTCGTAGCTCACCATGACCTGCGGCGCGACCTCGGTCACGATGCCCAGCAGTTCCCGCGCCGCCTGGTCGATGCCGGCCTGCCAGAAGCAGCCGGCGGAGTCGATTCGACGGCAGGCCCATCATGCCCGAGTCGGTCCACCGGCCCGGGCCGCCGAGGAACCGGTGGTCGCTGATCCCGAGCACCGCGCAGGCGGCCGCCAGCTCGCCGATCCGGTACTCGCCCAGGCCGCCGGCATCGGCGGCCAGGTGGGCCAGCTCCGGCGGGATGACCTCGCCGAGCTCCCCGAGCGTGCAGGTGACCAGCGTGACCCCGGCGCCTTCGGCGGCGTACTTCGCCATCGTCGCCCCGGTCCCGATCGACTCGTCGTCAGGATGCGCGTGCACCAGCAGCAGTCTGCGCTCCGGCATGGCGTTCACGGCCCGAGCCTAGCCGGATCGCTTTTCATGATCACGGTAATCCGCCAGCAGCGGGAACTGACCGATTACCGTGATCATGAAAGCGGCGCCGGCCGGGCCGGGGGGCTGGGCAATACTGCTCCCATGGCTGACAGCTTCCCGCGCCAGTACGCGCGCACCCAGCGGTTCACCCTGGGGGTGCCCCGCTCGTTCCGCGTCTCCCCCGACGGCAAGACCGTGGTGTTCCTGCGCTCGCGGCACGGCACCGATCCGGTGACCTGCCTGTGGGCGGTGGACGTGGCCAGCGGGACGGAGCGGCTGGTCGCCGATCCGCGGCAGATCGGGATGGCCGGGGACGAGCTGGACGCGCAGGAGAAGGCGCGCCGCGAGCGGGCCAGGGAGCAGGCGGGCGGCATCGTCGGGTATGCCACCGACCGGGACGCCGCCACCGCGGTGTTCGGGCTCTCCGGCCGTGTCTACCTGGCGGACCTGGCCGGCCGGGCCGGCGTGCGTGAGCTGGCCGCCGCCGCCCCGGCCGCCGACCCCCGGCTCAGTCCGTCCGGCGAGCTGGTCAGCTACGTGAGCGGGGGCACGCTGCGGGTCGTTGACGTCCGCACCGGAGCGGACCGGGCCGTGGCCGGGCCGGAGCCCGGCGGGGACGTCTCATTTGGTCTCGCCGAATTCATTGCCGCCGAGGAGATGAACCGGACGCGCGGGTACTGGTGGGCGCCGGACTCCGCCGCGCTGCTGGCCGCGCGGGTGGACGAGAGCCCGGTGCAGCGCTGGCATATCGCCGACCCGGCGAATCCGGGCCGCCCGGCGGCGCAGGTGCGCTACCCGGCGGCGGGGACCCCCAATGCCGACGTCTCGCTGCTGATCGTCCCGCTGCACCCCGGCGCGCCACCGGTGTCCGGTGCGGTGGGACCGGGCCGCGTTCCCCTATCTGGTCACCGCCTGCTGGGACGCGGGCGGCCCGCCGCTGGTGGTGGTGCAGAGCCGGGACCAGCGGCGGATGCACATCCTGGCGGTCGACCCCGCCGCCGGCAGCACCACCGTTATCCGCGCCGACACCGGGGACCCGTGGCTGGAGATCGTTCCCGGCGTCCCGGCCCGGACGGCCGCCGGCGCGATCGTGTGGACCGCCGACGACGCGGACACCCGGCGGCTGCTGGTGGCCGGCCCGCAGCAGCTCGCCGACAGCACCGCGGCACCGGTGACCCCGGCCGGGCTGCAGGTCAGGGAGATCCTCTCCGTGGACGGGGACACCGTGCTGTTCGCCGCCTCGGACGGCGAGCCCACCCAGATCGGACTGTGGAGCTGGGGCCCGGATGGGCTGCGCCAGCCCGCCCCCGGCGGCACCCGCGGCTGCAAAGCGGCACGCCGGGCCGGCGGCACCACGGTGCTGGCCGCCCGGTCGCTGCGCCGCGACGGCGCGGAGTTCACCGTGCTGCGGGACAGTGCCAGTCGGGACAGCGCCAGTCGGGACGACGCCAGTCGGGGCGGCGCCGACCGCCCGGGGCCGCCGTGACCATTGCCGCGCACGGCGAGCGCCCGCTGCTGCCCGGGCCTGCTCCGGACATCTTCGCCGCCGGCGATCGGCAGATCCGTACCGCACTGCTGCTGCCGTCCTGGCACCGGCCCGGCTCGGCGCCGCTGCCGGTGCTGATGGACCCCTACGGCGGCCCGCACGCCCAGCTGGTGCTGGCCAGCCGGTCGATGTTCCTGACCGCGCAGTGGTTCGCCGAGCAGGGCTTCGCCGTGGTGGTCGCCGACGGCCGGGGTACGCCCGGCCGCGGCCTGGCCTTGGAGCACGCGGTGGCCGGGGACCTGGCCGGGCCGCCGCTGGCCGACCAGGTCACCGCGCTGCACGCGGCCGCGGCGCGGTGCGCCGACCTGGACCTGGCGAAGGTGGCGATCCGGGGCTGGTCGTTCGGCGGCTACCTGTCGGCCCTGGCCGTGCTGCGCCGGCCCGACGTCTTTCACGCGGCCGTGGCGGGGGCGCCGGTCACCGACTGGCGGCTGTACGACACCCACTACACCGAGCGCTACCTCGGCCAGCCGGGCCAGGCAGCGGACCAACCGCCGGGCGCCCGGCCAGAAGCCGGGCCGGACAGCTACCAGCGCAACTCGCTGCTGGCCGGCGCGCGCCGGCTGCGCCGGCCGCTGATGATCATCCACGGGCTGGCCGACGACAACGTCGTGGTCGCGCACTCGCTGCGGCTGTCCTCGGCGCTGCTGGCGGCCGGCCGCCCGCACAGCGTGCTGCCGCTGTCGGGGGTGACGCACATGGCGTCGCAGGAGGAGGTGGCCGAGAACCTGCTGCTGCTCCAGGTGGACTTCCTGCGCCGGGCGCTCGGCACGCCGTCCGGAGACCCGCGGGCGCCATCGCCGGCAAGTGCCGCGATGTAGCCGCGATGTAACACTTGGGAGCAGGCGCCCGTAACACGCCGATGTAGCGAGAGTCACAGTTACGGCCGCCCATTCCGGCGGCTGGTAGTGATATTCTAGTGGAATAGGGTTCTCACTGCTCCCCGGGCACGCCGCCGGCGCGCGCACCAGGCGAGCGCGGTGACGCGGAGCGATCCTCGTGAGATTCAGGGCGGAGACGTCTATGACGCAGGCACCGGCGGCGCCGGCCAAAACCAGAGCGCAGATCAGGAAAAGACGCTGCGCCAGGACGCCTGGTGTCGCGCGCCGCGCATCACCGCCGCGCTGCTGACGGTCTGGGTGCTGTACGCGCTGGTCCGCACGTGCTGATGGGCCATTGCTACTGGGTGCAGGCCTACCACTACCTGACGCCGTTCTACTCGCCATGCGTCAGCGGCGAGTGCGTGCCGGGGTCGAGCAGCCTGGGCCACTGGTTCGGCAGCCTGCCGCCGATCATCCCGTACGCGGTCGTGTCGCTGCCGTTCGTGCTCGGGTTCCGGCTGACCTGCTACTACTACCGGCGGGCCTACTACCGGGCGTTCTGGCGTGCGCCGGCCGCCTGCGCGGTGCGCGAGCCGCACGCCTCCTACACCGGCGAGACCCGGTTCCCGCTGATCCTGCAGAACCTGCACCGCTACTTCTTCTACCTCGTGATCCTGATCTCGGTCCTGAACACCTACGACGTGATCGATGCCTTCCGCGGCAAGACCGGCAGCGTCGGCCTCGGCCTCGGCACCCTGATCATGCTGGTCAACGTGGTGCTGCTGTGGGCGCTACACGCTGTCGTGCCACTCCTGCCGGCACATCACCGGCGGGCGGCTGAAGAACTTCTCCTCGCACCCGGTCCGGTACTGGATCTGGACGCAGGTCTCCAAGCTGAACGCCAGGCACATGCAGCTGGCGTGGACCACGCTGGCGACGCTGATGATCACCGATCTGTACATCATGCTCGTGGCCAGCGGCACGATCAGCGATCTGCGAATCTTCAACTGAGGCAGGCAGCAATGACTGAAACGCAGGCCGGCCGCCCCGCAGTGCCGCAGCCAGCAGTCCAGCGGCTCAGCTACGACGTGGTGGTGATCGGGGCCGGCGGCTCCGGGCTGCGGGCCGCCATCGAGGCGCGGCTGGCGGGCAAGAAGACCGCGATCATCTCCAAATCGCTGTTCGGCAAGGCGCACACGGTGATGGCCGAAGGCGGCGCGGCCGCGGCCATGGGCAACGCCAACGCCCGCGACAACTGGCAGGTGCACTTCCGCGACACGATGCGCGGCGGCAAGTTCCTTAACAGCTGGCGGATGGCCGAACTGCACGCCAAGGAGGCCCCGGACCGGATCTGGGAGCTCGAGGCGTGGGGCGCGGTCTTCGACCGCACCAAGGACGGCAAGATCAGCCAGCGCAACTTCGGCGGCCACGAGTACCCCCGGCTGGCGCACGTCGGCGACCGCACCGGCCTGGAGCTGATCCGCACCCTGCAGCAGAAGGTGGTCGCGCTGCAGCAGGAGGACGCGAGGGCGCACGGCGACGCCGAGGCGATGATCAGGGTCTTCGCCGAGACCACCGTCACCCGGCTGATCACCACGGACGGGGCGATCGCCGGCGCGTTCGGCTACATCCGCGAGACCGGCGGATTCGTGCTGTTCGAGGCGCCGGCCGTGATCCTGGCCACCGGCGGCATCGGCAAGTCGTTCAAGGTCACCTCGAACTCCTGGGAGTACACCGGGGACGGGCACGCGCTCGCGCTGCTGGCCGGCGCCACGCTGCTCAACATGGAGTTCGTCCAGTTCCACCCGACCGGAATGGTCTGGCCGCCGTCGGTGAAGGGCATCCTCGTCACCGAGTCGGTCCGCGGCGACGGCGGGGTGCTGCGCAACTCCGAGGGCAAGCGGTTCATGTTCGACTACGTGCCGGACGTGTTCCGCGCCCAGTACGCCGAGACCGAGGAGGAGGCCGACCGCTGGTACACCGACCCGGACAACAACCGGCGGCCGCCTGAGCTGCTGCCCCGCGACGAGGTGGCCCGGTCGATCAACTCCGAGGTCAAGGACGGGCCGCGGCTCGCCGCACGGCGGGGTGTTCCTGGACATCGCCTCCCGGCGGCCCGCCGAGGAGATCCTGCGCCGGCTGCCGTCGATGTACCACCAGTTCAAGGAACTGGCCGACGTCGACATCACCGCCGAGCCGATGGAGGTCGGGCCGACCTGTCACTACGTGATGGGCGGGGTGGAGGTCGACCCGGACACCCAGGCGGCCAAGGTGCCCGGGCTGTTCGCAGTCGGCGAGGTGTCCGGCGGCATGCACGGCTCCAACCGGCTCGGCGGCAACTCGCTGTCGGACCTGCTGGTGTTCGGCCGCCGGGCCGGCCTGCAGCGCCGCGCAGTACGTGGACCGGCTGGACAGGCGGGCGGGGACGGCGGAGGGCAACGGCCACGCCCGCAGCCGCCCGGCCGCCGGCGAGGCGGCGCTGGCCGGCGCGGTCGCCGAGGCGCTCGCGCCGCTGGAGCGCACCGGCGGCGAGAATCCCTACCAGGTGCACAGCGAGCTGCAGCAGATGATGAACGACCTGGTCGGCATCATCAGGCGGGACGAAGAGATGAAGTCGGCACTGGCCGAGCTGGAGAAGCTGCGGGCCCGCGCCGCCCAGGTCAGCGTCACCGGCGGCCGGGCCTACAACCCCGGCTGGCATCTGGCCCTGGACCTGCGCAACATGCTGCTGGTGTCGGACTGCATCGCGCAGGCCGCGCTGGAGCGGCAGGAATCGCGCGGCGGCCATACCCGCGAGGACTACCCGCAGATGTCGGCAGAATGGCGCAAGCTCAACCTGGTCTGCTCGGCTCGACGGCGACAGTGCGACGCTGACCCGCCAGCCGCTGGTGCCGATGCGCGAGGACCTGCTGGCGCTGTTCGACCGCGCCGAGCTGAAGAAGTACCTGACTGCCGAGGAATTGCCCGGCCAAGGCGCCGGCCGCGAAGGGCGCGGAGAACCAGGAGACGCAACTGTGAGCTACCAGGCAGCACTGCGGGTGTGGCGCGGCGATCACGGGCGCCGGCGCGCTCGCCGACTACTCGGTGGAGGCCAACGACGGCGAGGTCGTCCTCGACGTGCTGCACCGGCTGCAGGCCCGCCAGGCGGGCGACCTGGCTATCCGGTGGAACTGCAAGGCCGGCAAGTGCGGCTCCTGCTCGATGGAGATCAACGGCCGGCCGCGGCTGGCGTGCATGACCCGGATGTCGGTATTCGCCGAGACCGAGACCCTGACGATCACCCCGCTGCGCACCTTCCCGGTCATCCGCGATCTCGTCACCGACGTGTCGTTCAACTACGCCAAGGCCCGGCAGATCCCCTCGTTCACGCCGGACCCGTCGATCAAGCCCGGCGAGTTCCGGATGCAGCAGGTAGACGTGAACCGGTCGCAGGAGTTCCGCAAGTGCATTGAGTGCTACCTCTGCCAGGACACCTGCCATGTGATCAGGGACCATCCGGAGAACGAGGCGCCGTTCGCCGGCCCGCGGTTCCTGATGCGGGTCGCCGAGCTGGAGATGCACCCGGCCGACACCGCCGACCGGCGCAGCATCGCCCAGGACGACTTCGGCCTCGGATACTGCAATATCACCAAATGCTGCACCGAGGTCTGCCCGGAGAACATCAAGATCACCGATAACGCGCTGATCCCGATGAAGGAGCGGGTGGCCGGCCGCAAGTACGACCCGCTGGTGTGGCTGGGCAGCAAGATCTCCCGCCGGGGGCGCGCCGACACCCCGAAAATCGCCGGCCAGGGCTGACCATCCCGGATGCTCCCTAGCGGGTAAGACGCGCCGCTAGCGGGTAAAATGCCGCGAGGCACCCCGCCAGGTCGGCGCTTGCCGGCCATGCCGAAACCGGGCATCCCGAGTGTCGGGAGTCACCGGCGGAAAACGCCTGCCGTCAATATCCTGGCTGGCACCAACAATCCCGCCTGGCATGAACGCGTCTGGCTGCCGACTGAAGGGCCATCATGAGCCACCTGACCTTCCTGGAAGCCGGCGTCGTCGGGCTGATCCAGGGCGTGACCGAGCTGTTCCCGGTCTCCAGCCTCGGTCACAACGTCCTGCTCCCCGCGCTGGTCGGCGGCAGCTGGGGCCGGGACCTGAACGTGGCCGCCCCCGAATCCCCGTACCTGGCCTTCATCGTCGGCCTGCACGTGGCCACCGCGATCGCGCTGATCATCTACTTCTGGCGGGACTGGGGCCGGATCATCCGCGGTTTCTTCAGCTCGCTGCGGCACGGCCGGATGGACAGCACCGACGAGAAACTGGCCTGGATGATCATCCTGGCCACGATCCCGGTCGGCATCGTGGGCCTGCTATTCGAGCACACGTTCCGGGTGCTGTTCGGCGTCCCGGTCCGGGCCGCGATCTTCTTGTTCGTGAACGGGCTGATCCTGTTCGCCGGCGAGCGGTTCCGCACCCGGGCGTCCAAGCGCGCCGACGCACAGATCGCCGAGCAGGACGCGCTCGCCGAAGGCGAGCCGGCCCGGCCGAGCGCGCGCCGGTGCCGGAGTTCGAGGCCGTGCCCGACTGGGGCGCTGCCGGCGGCCCGGCGCGCACGCCTCTGCCACTGACCACCGGGCCGTGCGCCAGCAGGAGATCGACCGGGCGGTGTGGTCGGACCGGCGGCTGGCCGAGTTCGGCTACGGCAAGGCCACGCTTATCGGGACCGCGCAGGTCCTCGCGCTGCTGGCCGGCATCAGCCGGGACGGCGTGGCCATGGTGGCCGGCATGTTCGGCGGCCTGTCCCGGGAGGACGCGGCCCGGTTCGCGTTCCTGCTCGCCACCCCGGTGATCCTGGCGGCCGGCGTGCTCAAGGTACCGGACCTGCTGGGGCACTACGGCAACGGGATCCGCGGCCAGGTGCTGTTCGGCAGCGTGCTGTCCGGCGCCGGCGCGTACGTGTCGGTCCGGTTCCTGGTCAAGTACTTCCAGACCAGGACGCTGACCCCGTTCGCGATCTACTGCGTGGTCGTCGGGCTGGGCAGCACGATCTACCTGACGGTGAAGTAGCCGTTACTCTCCAGTGCGGGTGCGGCGGGCGCGCTGCCTGCCGCGTTCCTTGGCGTCCAGCACGGTCTTGCGCAGCCGCACGGCCGTCGGCGTGACCTCGGCGCACTCGCCGTCCGCGCAGAAGTCCAGCGCCTGCTCCAGGCTCATCGCCCGCGGCGGGATGAGCCGCTCCAGCTCCTCGCCGGTGGACTGGCGCATGTTGGTCAGCTTCTTTTCCTTGGCGATGTTGACGTCCATGTCGTCGGACCGGGAGTTCTCGCCGACGATCATCCCCTCGTACACTTCGGTGCCCGGCTCGACGAACAAGGTGCCGCGCTCCTGCAGCGCGAACATCGCGTACGCGGTGGCGGTGCCGACGCGGTCGGCGACCAGCGACCCGGTGGGCCGCATCCGCAGCGGGCCTGACCAGGGCTCATAGCCCTCGAATACGTGGTGCGCGATCCCGGTGCCCCGGGTGTCGGTGAGGAACTGGGTGCGGAAGCCGATCAGGCCGCGGGCGGGCACGATGAAGTCCAGCCGGACCCAGCCGGTTCCGTGGTTGATCATGTTCTCCATCCGGCCCTTGCGGACCGCGAGCAGCGAGGTGACCGCGCCGAGGTACTCCTCGGGCACGTCCACCGTCAGCCGCTCGACCGGCTCGTGCAGCGCGCCGTCGATCTCCCTGGTGACCACGGTGGGCCGCCCGACGGTCAGCTCATAACCCTCCCGCCGCATGGTCTCTACCAGCACGGCCAGGGCCAGCTCGCCGCGGCCCTGCACCTCCCAGGTGTCCGGCCGGTCGGTGGGCAGCACGAGAATCGACACGTTGCCGACCAGCTCGCGGTCCAGCCGGTCCTTCACCATCCGCGCGGTGACCTTCGTCGCCTCCCGGGGACCTGCTGGGGGACGCGCGCCCAGGCCGGCACGGCCCCGGCCGACCAGCGGCGAGGTATTGACCCCGATGGTCATCGAGATGGCCGGCTCGTCCACGGTGATCAGCGGCAGTGGCTGCGGGTCCTCCGGGTCGGCCAGCGTCTCGCCGATCATGATGTCGCCGATGCCGGCCACCGCGATGATGTCGCCGGGACCGGCGCTGGCAGCCGGGACCCGGTCCAGCGCCTCGGTCCGGAACAGCTCGGTGATCCGCACCCGCTCGATGGAGCCATCCCGGCGGCACCAGGCCACCTGCTGGCCTTTGGCGATCTGGCCGCTGAATACCCGGCACAGCGCGATCCGGCCCAGGTAGGAGGAGGCGTCCAGGTTGGCCACGTGCGCGCGCAGCGGCGCCTGCGGATCGTAGGACGGGGCGGGCACCCGCTCGCGCAGCACCGCGAACAGCGGCTCCAGATCGGCCGAGTCGGGCAGCGTGCCGTCCGCCGGGCGGGTCAGCGATGCCCGGCCGGCCCGGGCCGATGCGTACACGATCGGGAACTCGATCTGCTCCTCGGTCGCGTCCAGGTCCAGGAACAGCTCGTAGCAGGCATCCACGACCTCGGCGATCCTGGCGTCCGGCCGGTCGACCTTGTTGATGACCAGGATCACCGGCAGCCCGGCTTCCAGCGTCTTGCGCAGCACGAACCTGGTCTGCGGCAGCGGGCCCTCGCTGGCGTCGACCAGCAGCAGCACGCCGTCGACCATGGACAGGCCGCGCTCCACCTCGCCGCCGAAGTCCGCGTGGCCGGGGGTGTCCACGATGTTGACCGTGAGGCCGCCGTGCCGCACGGCGGTGTTCTTGGCCAGGATGGTGATGCCCTTCTCCCGCTCCAGATCACCGGAGTCGAGCACCCGGTCGGCCACGTGCGCGCCGGCCCGGAACGCGCCCGACTGCCACAACATGGCATCGACCAGCGTTGTCTTGCCGTGGTCGACGTGCGCCACGATCGCGACATTGCGCAGGTCGTCGCGGGTGGCAAGCTGAGCGGCTGAGGCAGGCATGCGGGAAAAGCTCCTGGTAACCGGGGGCGGGCGCCGACATGACGCTCGCGTCCAGTTTATTCGATCACCGGCGCCGAACGGGAATCGCCGCTGTTTCGCCCGGCGCGGCCCCGGGATCACCGCGGTAAGCACGTCTTCGCCAGCCGGCCGGCCGTAGTTAAGGCATCTGCCCGATGCCGGCCTCGGGGTCTTACGGCGAGTCTGGATGCTGTCGGGCGGCAGACAGCAGCCCCGGAGTCAGGAGGATCCATGCCAATGGCATATCCGATGATGTCGGCGGTAGCGGCCGAGCACATCAGGGATCTGCGCAGGGATGCGGCTGAGGCGCGGCGTGCCCATGAGGCACGCCGCGCCCGGCGCGGTGCGCACCATACCGGGCGCACCGGCGCGCGGATCAGGCCGCCCGCCACTGCCTAGCCCATTCCCAGCTCAGCCATCCCATCCCAGCCCAGCTCGGCCATCCCCAGCCCAGCTCGGCCCGGCCACCCGCTTTCACCATCCACGCCACCCTCTACTAGAACTTAAGTTCGATTAACTGATACGCTGGTGTCATGACTGGTTACGTGCCGCCTGGCTGGCCCGCCGGGGTGCATCCGCCGGGCAGTGAGGAATTCGGGCAGACCGCGATGAGCTGGCTGCTGGAGGTGGTCCCGCCGGACTACCGGCTGCACGGGGTGCTGCTGCGTCATCCGGTTGCGCTGGCCGCCCTGGCCCGCCAGCATGTGCAGGCGTGCGTGGAAGGCGCTCGCGAGGGTTACCGCACCGCGCGCGCTAGTCTGGGCGGCCAGTTGCCGCCGCATGTCATCGAGGCTGTGCTCGGCGTGTACCGGAGCGAGGGAACGCGGCTGGCCGCGGCCGCGCAGGGCGTGGACCTAGTCGAGCGGGCGCTGCGCGGCGAGGTTTTCGTGCCGCAGCTCAGCGGGCGGCAGGATGCCAGCCGCCGCGTCACCGGTGCGAGGGGCGCCCGTCCGGGCAAAGCTGAGGCGACGGAGGGGACTGCTCGAGCGGAGGCTCACGGCCGCTCCCGGTCCGCGGAGCCGCGGCCCGGGCGGCCGTTAGCGTCCCGCTCGTAGCGAGGGGCTCCGGGACGTCGGGCAACGGGACGTCAGGGAGCGGGACGTCAGGGAGCACTGCGCCAGTGATCAGGTCGGCGAGCCAGCCGACGGACGCATCCGGGGCGCCGATGCGGAACCACACCGCCTTGCGGCCAGGCGTATAGCTCACGCCCCAGGCCGAGGCGAGCAGGGCAGGCAGCGCGAGCCCGCGGCCCCCAGTACGATCAGCGGCCGGAATCTCCGGCCGCTGATCGGGCGCGAGCAGGGCCGGGCTGTAGTCAACGACGGCGATCTCCACCGCACCGCCAGCGCAGCGGCAGGCCACCCGCACAAGCGTCCTGGCGTGCAGCACGGCGTTGGTCACCAGTTCGCTGGTCAGCAGGACGGCATCGTCGATGATCTCGTCGTAGCCGGGATAAGCCCCACTGCACTGCCACGACCGCAGCAGCTCGCGCACGAACTGCCGCGCGGCGGCGGCCGCCTGGCGCTCAGGCCGGTAAGCCGCAGTCGCGACGAGATCAGTAATGGCCTCCACATGCCCCCTTGGCTATCCCGCAGTACAACCTGTCGCCCAGGGACGCCCGGGCCGGGCCGTAATCCCCGGCCGGCCAGGCAGCCACCATCGTGACAGACCCGGGCAGCTCCTGCCCGGCAAACGCTCAGCCTGTGCCCGGCCCCGGCGTCTGCCGATCCGCCTCCTGCCGGCCCGCTCGCCCGGCCGCTGACCGGGCCGCCGGGCGGCGGCCGCGGTGCGCACGGGCCGGTCAGCGGCCCTGCCAGCCGGTACCCGGTACGAACTCGCGCACCACCCGGGCCGGCACGCCCGCCACGACGCAGTGATCCCCGATCATGCCGCGGACCACCGACCCGGCCGCGACCACCACGTTGCGGCCCAGCGCCGACCCCGGCAGCACGATCGCGCCGGCGCCGATCCAGGATCCGGCACCGATGCGCACCGCCGCGTTGACCGGCCACTGGCGGCCAACCGGCTGCTCGGTGTCGGCGTAGCCATGATTCTGGTCGGTGATGTAGACATACGGGCCGGTGAACACGTCATCACCGATGTCGATGCGCAGGTGGGCGGCAATGTGGCTGCCGCGGCCGATTACGCAGCGGTCGCCGATCAGCAGCGCCGGCTGATCGCCGAGATCATGGCCCGGCATGATGCCCGCGCTCAGGCTGACCTGCTCGCCGATCATGGTCTGCTCGCCGATCTCGATCCATTCCTCGCCGAAGACGGCACCGGTCGGGAACGCCATCAGCGACCGCGGCCCGAAGGCGGCGAACCGCCGGCCAGCCGCCGTCTGCGCGGTGATCGCGCCGCCCCGCTGGACCGCGTGCCAGCCAGCATGCACGAGCCGGGCGATCACGGCGCGGCGCTGCTGACCCAGGCTCCGCCTGCTGGCGTGGTCGCCCCTGCTCGACATGGCCGACCACGCTACCCGGCAGCCGTCAGGTGCGATGCCGCCGCCGGCTCGTCCGGCGGTGTGCCGCGCCAGCCCTGCCTTCGCGGCCCGGCATTTCGTGATCACGGCGGATGGTCGTATCTACCAGCTGCGATCCTCCGTGATCATGAACGTTGGACTGCTGACGAGGCAGCGAGCTGTCCGCAGGCGCCGTCGATCTCGGTGCCCCGGGTGTCGCGTACCGTCACGGGAATCCCGCGGTCAGCCAGCCGCCGCTGGAACTCCGCGGCCACGGCGGGATCTGATGCCGTCCAGCGCGAGCCGGGAGTGGGATTGAGCGGGATGAGGTTGACGTGCGCCAGGTTCCCGGCCAGCAGGCCGGCCAGCTGATCCGCCCGCCACGCCTGGTCGTTGACGTCGCGGATCATCGCGTACTCGATGGACACCCGCCGCCCGGTGGCCGCGGCGTACCCCCGGGCGGCGTCCAGCACCTCGGCGACGGGCCAGCGCCGGTTCACCGGGACCAGCTCATCCCGCAGGCCGTCGTCGGGCGCGTGCAGCGAGACGGCCAGCCGCGCCGACAGCCGCTCGGCGGCCAGCCGCCGGATGGCCGGGACCAGCCCGACGGTGGAGATGGTCACCGCACGCTGGGAGATGCCGAGCCCGTCCGGGACTGGGCCGGTCAGCGCGCGCACCGCCGTCAGGACGCTGGCATAGTTCGCCAGCGGCTCGCCCATGCCCATGAACACGACGTTGGAGACCCGGCAGGCGCCCCCGGGCACCGCACCGCGGGCCAGGTCCCGTGCACCCGAGACGACCTGGGTCACGATCTCCGCGGCGGACAGGCTGCGGGTCAGCCCGGCCTGCCCGGTCGCGCAGAACGGGCAGGCCATCCCGCAGCCGGACTGGGACGATACGCACATCGTGACCCGGTCCGGATAGCGCATGAGCACCGACTCCAGATACGAACCGTCCAGCGCGCGCCATAGCGTCTTGCGCGTCATCCCGTGGTCGCAGGCCAGCTCGCGCTCGGCGGTGAGCAGCCGCGGCAGCAGGGCCGCGGTCAGCTCGTCCCGGCTGGCGCCGGGCAGGTCGGTCATCTGCGCCGGGTCGTCGGTCAGCCGGCCGAAGTAGTGCCGGGCCAGCTGATCGGCCCGGAACCCGCGATGCCCGAGCGCCTCGGCCGCCGCTCGCCGGGACGCCGGGTCCAGGTCGGCCAGGTGCCGGGGCGGGCGCGCGGGCCGCCGGCCCGCCGGGCGGGGGCCGATCGCGACCTGCGTGACCTCAGGCGCCGCCGACGTCGCCGGCCGGGCAGGTGCCACTCAGGTCGTCCTTTCCGATAGCCGGGCCGTGTCGGGCCCGGGATGCTCTGCGCTGGGCGGCCTGGCTGGCCGCCCGTGTCAGCCCGGACAAATCTCGGCGCATCGGCGCCTGACACCGGGGCCAGGTCAGTAGATTTCGTTAGTATGCCGACGTTGCGCAGAGGGTCCAGCCTGTCCAGGATAACCGCCGCGCCGGGGCGGCCTGCCGTCCTGCTGGAGAGCGTCAGCCCCTACGGCAGCCGGCGGCTGGTCGTCGAGTGCGACGGCACCACCACCGCCGCCTACCTGCACGACGAGACGGCGGCCATCGCCGCGACCTGGGTCGCCAACCACCGCCGGGCCCCGGCGGTCACTGATCTCGCCCGGCTGAACTCGGGCCAGGCCCCGGAAATGCCCGCCGGCCACACCCGGCACCCGGACGGCAGGCCGCTGCTCGAGCCCGGCTCGCTGCACGCGCTGTGGCTGGAGGAGGGCGACGGGGTGGTGCTGCTCGAGCACGAGAAGCCGATCGTCGTGCTGGCCGGCTGGTCGGACATGGCCAGGGGCATACCCGGTTACAGCCGGGAGGTGATCGGCCAGACGCCGTTCGGCTGGTCGCTGGACGATGCGATGGAGGGCCTCGGACCCCGGATCGGCGCGGCCGAGGACTTCTGGCACTGGCGCGCGGACGCCGATGCCTGGGCCGGATTCCAGCAAGCCGTGCTGGGCCACCTGCTGACCAGGCTCGGGCCGGGCGCGCGGTACTGGGACGTCGGCGGCGGCAAGCAGCCGCTGGTCGGCGTCTCCGAGCGGCCGCCCACCGCGGGCCGCCCGTTCTCGGTGCTGTCCACGGTCGGGATGAGCTGCCAGCGGATGCCGGTGATCGAGCAGACCGGACCGGGCGCGGCCGAGCGGGCCAGGATCGAGCTGGCGCTGGCGACCACGATGCCGAGCACCGAGGCCGCACGAATCTTCCTGTGGCTGGCGCAGTATCCGTGGCGGGAGGTCAGCTGGCTGGGCTCAGGCCACTGCATCCCCTGGTATCACGAGGCTGCGACGTTCCCGCTCGGCGGCGGCAACGAGGCCATCCTGCTGCTGGCCGATCCGGATGCGCTGCCGGGCCCGGAGGTGCCCGGCCTGTCGGGGTTCTCGTTCGGTGGCGATCCTGTGCGCTGGCTCTGGCTCGTCCCGGTCACCGAGCGGGAGCGGCTGCTGGCCGCCGAGCGGGGCGTGGCCAGCCTCGTCAACCACCTGGCCGCGCAGCAACGCACCTGGGTGGCTGTCTAGCCCGGCGGGACGACCCCCCGGATCCCCCCGCGTAGCCGACCGTGGCTCTTTGGCGCCATAGTGCGGCCAGGGCGGCTACCGGCCGGACAGGAAGATGCCCAGCAGCAGCCAGGACACCGGCGCCACCATCAGCAGCGAGTCGATCCGGTCGAGGATGCCGCCGTGCCCCGGCAGCACCGAGCCCATGTCCTTGATAGCGAGATCGCGCTTGATCATCGACTCGACCAGGTCACCGAGCGTCGCCGCGAGGACGGCGGCGGCTCCCAGCACCAAACCCTGCCAAGCCGGGGCATGCAGAAGCAGCGGCAGGCTGAGCCCGCCGGCGGCCAGGCACAGCATGAATGACCCGGCCAGCCCCTCCCACGTCTTCTTCGGGCTGATCGCCGGCGCCATCGGATGCCGCCCGAACAGCACCCCGGACGCGTAAGCGCCGGTATCGCTGCACACCGTCAGCAACACGAAGATGAGTGCCTCCCGCGCACCGTCTGGCCGGGCCAGCATGAGCGCGACAAATACTGCCATCAGCGGCAGGTAGCCGACGGCGAAGATGCTCGCGGTGACATCGCGCACATAGCCGCCGGCGCCTCCCGGCAGCCGCCAGGCCAGCAGCCCGACCACGGTGATGGCCAGGGCGGCCAGCGCGGCCTGCACGCCGACCCAGTAGGCCAGGGTGAACATCGCCGCGCCGCCGACCACGATAGGGATCAGCGGCAGGCCGATCGAATGCGACCTCAGCACGTGCCGCAGCTCAGTTAGCGCCAGTATGACGATGGCCCCGACGTAGGCCAGGAAGATGGCCTTGACCGTGAACAGCGTGACCAGAGCGCCCCCGCCCATGGCCAGGCCGATCCCGATCGCAGCCGGGAGATTGCGGCCCGCCCGGCTCGGTTTGCGCTGGTTCGCCGGGCCTGTTGCCACCGGGGCAGCCCCTTCCCGCGCCGGTGCCTCCGGCGCCGCTGGCGGGGCCGCGGGCAGGGCGGGAACGGGCTGCTTCTCCTCCCGGGGCAAGCTATACCTCGAGCAGTTCGGCTTCCTTGTGCCGCAGCAGCTCATCGACCTGCGCGACGTAGCCGTGCGTCAGCTCGTCAAGCTCACGCTCAGCCCGGTGGCCGTCGTCCTCGCCTTCCTCGCCGCCCTTGACCAGCTTGTCGATCGCGTCCTTGGCGTGGCGGCGGATATTGCGGATAGAGACCCGGCCGTCTTCCGCCTTGTGCCGCGCGACCTTGATGAACTCACGGCGCCGCTCCTCAGACAGCTCGGGGAAGGCCACCCGGATGATGATCCCGTCGTTGCTCGGGTTGACGCCGAGGTCGCTGTTGCGGATCGCCTTCTCGACCGACGCCATCGATGACTTGTCGAAGGGCTGGATCACGACCATCCGCGGCTCGGGCATGTGGAATGACGCGAGCTGGTTCAGCGGGGTCTGGGTACCGTAGTACTCGACCGTGATCTTGCTGAACATCGCCGGGTGAGCGCGGCCTGTCCTGATGCCGGCGAAGTCCTCTTTCGCGACGGCTACGGCCTTTTCCATCTTCTCCTCGGCCTCGAGGAGGGTGTCGTCAATCACTGCAGCTCCTGTGCATCGTCCGAGCGCCGGCCGGGCGCACGCCCTGCTGGTCCCATCGTGCTCCCGGCAGGGAGCTCACCGCTACGCCGTGCCATCAACGGCCGAATCTGCTGACCAGCGTGCCGATCCTCTCACCGCGCACGGCCCGCCTCACATTGCCCGCCCGCATCAGGTCGAACACCACGATCGGCAGGTCGTTGTCCATGCACAGGCTCACCGCGGTCGCGTCCATGAACCGCAGCTCCCGGCGCAGCACCTCGGCGTAGCCCAGCCGGTGAAAACGGACCGCATCGGGCATTTTCTGCGGATCGGCATCGTAGACGCCGTCGACCTGGGTGCCCTTCAGCAGCGCCTGCGCCCCGATTTCCAGCGCGCGCTGCGCGGCGCAGGTATCGGTGGAGAAGAACGGTGCGCCGAGGCCAGCCCCGAAGATCACGACCCGGCCTTTTTCCAGATGCCGGATTGCCCGCCGGGGGATGTAGGGCTCGGCGACCTGGCCCATCGTAATCGCTGTCTGGACCCGGGTTTCCAGGCCGAGCTTCTCCAGCACATCCTGCAGAGCGAGGCAGTTGATGACCGTGCCGAGCATGCCCATGTAGTCGGCCCGCGCGCGGTCGATGCCCCGCTGCGACAGGGCCGCGCCGCGGAACATGTTCCCGCCGCCGACCACGGCCGCGACCTGGACTCCGTCCTGGACCGCGGCCGAGATCTCGCCGGCGATGTGCATGACCGCGTCCGGCGAGATGCCGAGCACGTCCCCGCCGGCAAACGCCTCGCCGGACAGCTTGAGGACCACCCGGTGCCAGCTCGGGTGGGTGTCCCCCCCAGTAGCGGCGCGAGGTGCGACGGCCGGTGCTGCCTGGCTCGCCGGTGTGCCGGCCCGCTGCTCAGCTCCGCCGTCCTGCAAGAGGCATCCTCCTGTCGCGCTCGCTGGTGCGAGCTAGCCGGCCTGGCCGATCTGGAACCGGGCAAACTGCCGTACCGTGGCCTGGCGCTCAGCGAGGAGCTGCTTGACGGTCTTCTTCTGGTCCCGTACCGATGGCTGATCGACCAGGGCGACATCCTTGAAGAACGCGCCGACCCGGCCCTCGACGATCTTGGGAATCGCCTGCTCGGGCTTGCCCTCGTCCCGGGTCATCTGCTCGGCGATGCGACGTTCGTTCGCGACCACGTCAGCAGGCACGTCGTCGCGGGTGACGTACTGCGGCCGCATGGCCGCGACCTGATGGGCGATGTCCACCGCGACGTCCTCGCCGCCGGAGTCCAGCTGCACAAGCACGCCGAGCGTCGGCGGCAGGTCCGGACTGGACTTGTGCAGGTAGCTGGTGATGTATCCGCCGTCGAACCGGGCGAACCGGCCCAGGTCCAGCTTCTCCTTCAGGGAGGCACCGGCCTCCTCGATGAGCTGCTGGGTGGTCTGGCCGGGCTTGACCTCCAGAGCCAGCACGGCCAGCCGGTCAGCCTGCCCGGCGGCCAGGGCCGCCTTGGCGATCTCGGCGGCCACCTGCTGGAACCGGTCGGTCTTAGCGACGAAGTCGGTCTCGCAGTTGAGCTCGACCAGCACGCCCGCGCTGGTGCCGTCCAGCTCGGCGGTCACCAGGCCGTTGGCCGCGACCCGCCCGGCCCGCTTGGTTACGTCCTTCGCGCCCTTCACGCGCAGGGCCTCGACCGCCGCGTCGAAGTGGCCATCCGCCTCGACCAGGGCGTTCTTGCAGTCGAGCATGCCCGCGCCGGTCTGCTCGCGGAGCCTCTTCACGTCGGCGGCGCTGTAGTTCGCCATGTCCTCATCTCTCGCTGTGTCATCTGGGGCGGCGGACCGCACGGGGCGGGCCGGACGCCTGCTCAGTTCGTCTCGGCCTGGGTGACGGCCGGCGCCGCCTCCGCGCCCTCGCCGTCGGCCGCTTCTGTCTCGGCTGGCTTGGCCTGCGCGGGCCCGCCCGCAACTGCGGGCTCGGCGCCGGCGGCCGGAGGTCCGGCTCCGGCGGGCTCCGCGTCGGCTGGCGCCCCGGGGGGCTGCACGTTGGCCGGCGCCCCGGCGGGCTCCGCGCCGGCCGGCGCCCCGGCGGGCTCCGCGCCTGCCGGCGCCCCGGCGGGCTCCGCGGCGGCCGGCGCCCCGGCGGGCTCCGCGGCGGCCGGCGCCGCGGCGGCCGGCGCCCCGGCGGGCTCCGCGGCTGCGGCGTCCGCGGGCTGCGCCGTCGGCGCATCAGCGGCCGGCGCGTCGGCGGCCGGTCCATCGGCGGCCGACGCGCCGGCCGCGGCAGCCGCGCTCGCGGCATGGGCCTGTGCCGCGCCGGTCTGCGCCGCCGCACCGTTGGCCGCCGCACCGTTGCCGGCGCCCCCGTTGGTGGACTTGCCCTCGAGCAGCTCGCGCTCCCACTCCGCCAGCGGCTCGGCCGTGCCAAGGTCCCCGTCGCCGCCAGGCGCCGCGGGCTTCTCCTCGCCCCCCGCCGCCCCGGCCCGCGCGATGAGGCCGTCGGCCACCGCATCCGCCACCACCCGGGTGAGCAGCGAGACGCTGCGGATCGCGTCGTCGTTGCCCGGGATCGGGTAGTTGACCTCGTCCGGATCGCAGTTCGTGTCGAGGATCGCGATCACCGGTATGCCCAGCTTGCGGGCCTCGCTGACCGCGATGTGCTCCTTCTTGGTGTCCACCACCCACAGGGCGCTGGGCACGCGGGCCATATCCCTGATGCCGCCGAGTGACCGCTCGAGCTTGTCCTTCTCGCGCCGCAGGTGCAGCAGTTCCTTCTTAGTGAGGTTCGATCCCGACACGTCGTCGAAGTCGATCTCCTCCAGCTCCTTGAGCCGCTGCAGCCGCTTGTAGACGGTGCTGAAGTTGGTCAGCATCCCGCCCAGCCACCGCTGGTTGACAAACGGCATGCCGACCCGGCGGGCCTGCTCGGCGATCGCCTCCTGGGCCTGCTTCTTGGTGCCTACGTAAAGCACGGAGCCGCCATGCGCGACGGTCTCCCTGATGAATTCGTAGGCGCGGTCGATGAAGTCGAGTGATTGCTGCAGGTCGATGATGTAGATGCCGTTGCGCTCGGTGAAGATGAAGCGCTTCATCTTCGGGTTCCAGCGCCGGGTCTGATGCCCGAAGTGGACGCCGCTTTCCAGCAGCTGCCGCATGGTGACGACCGGGGCCATGCCGGTGTCCTTCCTGTCGTGCGCCCGGGCCCGCGGGCCCGGGCGCTAGCCGGTTGTTCCTGGCGCCCGTACGCCCGCGCCGCGAGATGGCATCCCGCGGACCGGTGCGAAGCGTCCCGCCGGGGCCGGCACAGGCACCCGAGCGGCAAGCGGACGCGCGAATTCGGCCACCGGAACGCGCGCATGCTGCGCACGCCGGCATATACGGCCGTGCCATCAGTTTACATGGCCGGCGCAGGCCGCGAGCGGCCTCGAGTCAGCCGCCCAGCGCCTGCCTGCCACCGTGGCCGGCGCCGTTTCGCCAGGCCCCAGTGACGTCCGGCGGGCGCGCCATCGCGCTCGCGGGCGCGCACCGTCACGCTGCGGATGCGCGCCGTCACGCCCGCGGATGCGCCTGCCGGTAGGCGGCATGCAGCCGCTCGATCGACACGTGCGTGTAGATCTGGGTCGTGGCCAGCGACGCATGACCGAGTATCTCCTGGACGCTGCGCAGGTCGGCGCCCCCCTCCAAAAGGTGCGTGGCGGCAGTATGCCGCAGCCCGTGCGGGCCGGTGTCGGGCACAGCGGGGACCGCGCTGATTCGCGCGTGCACGACGCGGCGCGCCGTCCGCGGGTCGATCCGGCCGCCCCGTGCCCCGAGGAAGAGCGCGGCACCGCTGCCAGGACGCACCAGCACCGCCCGGGCCTCGAAATGCCACTGGTGCACCGCAGTGGCGGCCGGGATGCCGACCGGCACGACGCGCTCCTTGCCGCCCTTGCCGAGGACCCGCACGGTCCTGCGGCCGCCGTCGATATCACCGACATCGAGCCCGCACAGCTCGCCGACCCGGATCCCCGTCGCATACAGCAACTCCATGATCGCGGCATCGCGCACCGCCAGGGCCCGGGCCGCCGGCGAGTCCCCCTGGGGATACGGACCCCTCGGTTCCGGCTGCTCCGCCCCAGCCGACGGAGCTGGCCGCGCCCGCCGCGCCGCCGCAGCCGGCCGCGGCGGCGCCGGGCCCCCGGCTGGGACGCTGCGCTCGAGCACCGTTCGCATCTGCTCCTGGGCAAGTACCTGGGGCAGCGGCCTGGCCGCCTTCGGGGTAGCCAGCATCGGGCCCGGGTCGGCGGCCAGCCAGCCGCGCGAGCACGCGAACGCGGTGAACACCCGGGCCGCGGCCGCACGCCGGGCGATAGTCGCCCGTCCGTGCCCGGTGGCGTGCTGCGCGGCGAGCCACGCCCGGATGACGGCGATGTCCAGCTCAGCCACCTCGCCCAGGCCGCACCGGTGGGCGTGGTCCAGCAGCGACCGGATATCGCCCAGATAGGCCCGGACCGTATGCGCCGACAGCCCGCGCTCAGCCGCGAGGTGCCGCTCGAACGCCGCCAGTGGCTGGCCGAGCCGCTCGGGCAGCGGCTCGGCGGCCGCGGGCCGGCGCCGACCGGCGCTCCCGCCCAGCCCGATGGGCGCCGCATCCCGGCTCCGCCACGTCGTCACCCCCCCAGTGTCGGTCAGCCGGGGCGCGCACGCCGTCAAGCCAGTGGCCGTGTCGGCCCCCGGGCGGCCGTTTCCGGCCGGCATGGCGGTCAGCTGCCTTTCCTGGTGCGCCAGCCCTCCTCGCCCCGCTCGATGTGACCGGCCGCGGCCAGCAGGCCCAGGCAGCGCAGAGCGGTGTCGAGGTCCGCCCCGGCCTGCAGCGCGATGGACGCCGGCCCGCGGCCGCCCCGCTGCGGCACCGCGGCCAGGACCGCGGTGGTGACATCATCCAGCCCCCCGGCCGGCACGGCCGGCCCCGGCAGGCCGAGCGGCTCCTCGCTCAGCGGGCTGATCTGCTCCAGCACGTCGGCCGCGCCGGTGACGCAGACCGCTGCGTATTCCCTGATCAGCTGGTGGCAGCCGGCCGAGGTTTCCGACGTCACCGGCCCGGGCACCGCCATCAGCGGACGGCACAGCTCGCGGGCGTGCTTGGCCGTGTTCAGCGCTCCGCTGCGCAAGGCCGCCTCGACCACCACCGTGCCCCGGCTGAGCGCCGCGATCAGCCGGTTGCGGATCAGGAAACCAGGCCGGGTAGCGTCCCGCTCGGGCGGGCATTCGGTGACGATTACGCCGTGCTCGGCGATCTGCGCGAACAGCTCGTGGTGACCGCGGGGATAGACATTGCTCAGGCCGCTGGCCAGCACGGCGACCGTGCGGCCGCCGGCCGCCAGACCTCCCCGGTGCGCGGCCGCGTCGATCCCGTAAGCGCCGCCGGAGACCACGACGCAGCCCCGTTCGGCCAGCGAGGCCGCCATCTCGATGGCGACGAAGTTGCCGTACGCGGTGGCCGCACGGGCGCCGACCAGCGACGCCGACCGCAGGCAGGCATACCGGAGATCCGAGGTGCCGCGCAGCCAGAGCATCACCGGACTGCTGTCGCCAAGGTCATCGAGCTGGGTCGGCCATTCTGGCTCGCCGGGGCACACCAGCCGGATGCCGGCGCGCTCCCATGCCTCGATCCTGGCCGGAGTCGGAATCTGACCGGCGTGCCTGCGCCAGCGCGCCAGCGCCCTGGACACGGCCTGCGATTCCTGGCCGGCGGCCTGCAGCGCCGCGGGATCGGCATCGCTGGTCAGCACGGCCATGATCTCCGGTGGGCTGTGCGCGCGCAGCAGCGTGCCCAGCGCCGGGTCACCGGGCTCGGCAACGCAGCTGAGCGCCACCCGCGCGAGCCGGTCGGCCCGCCCAGCGGGGGTCATCGGCCGACTCCCAGCCACAGGCCCAGAGCGTAACCGACCTCCGCGATCCCGGGCCTGACCGCGCCGGCCAGGTCCGCCAGCGTCCAGGACAGCCGGATGACCCGGTCAGCGCCGCGCGCGCTGACCGTGCCGGTGTCCATCGCCCGTTCCAGCGGCGCGAGGGCATCCGGGGCGGGCGGGAAGCGCTTGCGCAGCTCGCTGCCGGGAATCTCAGCGTTGAGCCGCCACGGAGTGCCCGTCAGCCGGGCCGACGCGCGCTGGCGGGCCTGCCGGACCCGCGCGGCAACGGCGGAGCTGGGCTCGGTCAGCCGCCGGTCGCTGAGCAGCTCAGTCCGGCTGACCGGCAGGAACTCGACTTTCACGTCGACCCGGTCTAGCAGCGGGCCGGACAGCCGCGCCAGGTACCGGCGGCGCGCCGCCGGGCTGCAGGTACAGGCGGACCGGGTGGCCGTGGCCCGGGCGCAGGGACACGGGTTCGCGGCCAGCACCAGGGTGAACCTGGCCGGGAACCGCGCTGTCAGCCCGGAACGCGCGATCGCTACCTCGCCGGACTCCAGCGGCTGGCGCAGCGCGTCCAGCACGTCCCGGCTGAACTCAGGGGCCTCGTCCAGGAACAGGCAGCCATGGTGGGCGAGGGACGCGGCGCCCGGCCGGATGAACCCGCTGCCGCCGCCCACGATGGCGGCCTTGGTCGCAGTATGGTGCGGAGCGCAGAACGGCGGATCGGTGACCAGCGGTCGCCCGGCCGGCAAGGCGCCGGCGACCGAGTGGATCGCGCTGACCTCCAGCGCCGCGGCCGGCTCGAGCCGCGGCAGCACCGTGGGCAGCCGCTCGGCCAGCATGGTCTTGCCCACGCCCGGCGGGCCGAGGAGCAGCAGATGATGACCGCCCGCGGCGCAGATCTCGGCGGCCCGGCGCGCGGTCGGCTGGCCGACGACGTCAGCCAGGTCCAGCGGGGCGGCACCCGACTGGCTCCCGGCCGATGCCGCTGCCCGCGGTCCCTGGCCCGGCTCGAAGACCTCCAGCGCTGCCGACCCGGGCGGGCATGGCTCGTCCCGCAGCCAGCTCAGCAGGGCGGCCAGGCTTGGCGCAGCGGCGACCCGCATCCGCGGCACCAGGCAGGCCTCCGGCGCGTTCCCGGCCGGGACCACCGTCATCGCGAACCCGGCGGCGGCCGCCGCGGCGGCGGCCGGCAGCACACCGGAAACCGCGCGCACCGTGCCGTCCAGACCGAGCTCCCCCATGAGCATCAGGCCGGCCAGCCGGGCGGCGGGCACCGCGCCTGCCGCGCACAAGATCGCCACCGCGATACCGAGATCGAAGCCGCTGCCCCGCTTGGGCAGGCTGGCCGGGGACAGGCCCACGGTAATCCGGCGCTGCGGCCAGGTTTCGCCGCTGTTGACGATCGCGGCCCTGATCCGGTCACGCGCCTCCCGCAGCGCGGTGTCGGGCAGTCCGACCAGCAGCAGGGCGACCAGGCCGTTCTCGATATCCGCCTCGATCTGCACCGGGTGGCCCTGCACCCCGGTCAGGGCAATCGCGTGCGCGCGGGCGAGGGTCATCTAGCCCACCCCGCAGACGTGCTGGATGTCGAACTCCCCGGACGGGGTCTTGATCACACCGACGACGTCGATCCGTATCTCGTCGAACAGCAGGCCGTGCGCCATTACCCAGCGGATCGCAAGCCTGCGCAGCCGGACCAGCTTGGACCGGCTGACCGCCTCCAGGGGCGTCCCGTACCGGCCGTCCGATCTGGTCTTCACCTCGCAGATGACCAGGACACGGCCATCCGCCGCCACGATGTCGAGCTCGCCGTCGGGGCAGCGCCAGTTCCTGTCGATAACCCGCATCCCGGCTCGCTGGAGGTACTCCGCGGCCAGCTGCTCGCCCTTCTTGCCCAGGGCATCCTTGGGATTCACCGGTACCACCTCCGCCGCCGACGATGGCGGAGGCGGGACCGCCCGCGCCGCGGGCCGGAAGCCGCTGTGGACGAGCAACCAGGACGCTGCCCGCCCTGTGGATGACGCAGCCGGAACGTCAGCCGTGCCTGATTAAATTGGGCCGACGAGGCCCGGCCTGGCCAGGGGCGGCGCGACTGACCGTCGCATCTGGGGTACTGGCTCTGGCCGCCCGCCAGACCGGCAGACGCCGGTCCCGTCCTGGCCGCAGCGCGCCGAGGCCGTGCACCCGTGCGCTGGCCTGGCGGGCTCACCTGGAAGTACTCCTGGCTGGAGCCGGTAAGGCTGCTCGGGCAGCCCGTTCAGGAAACTGCTCACGGGACGCTGGTGGCGGGGGGTAGCGTCCGACGGTGCCGGGGACCGTGTAGCCGCGCGACGCATGGAGGACGCTGAACGCAAACGTGGCCGGGTCGGTCTCGACGACCTCGGTGGCCGTCTCGGTGATCTTCAGGTAGTTCCCTGGGTGGGTGTGCCCGACGACCTAGCTGCGCGCCCGCGAACGGTGTCACCGCGCTGCCTGCTCCCGCGGCGCAGTGCCTGCCTCCGCCCGGACAGCGCCGTGCACGCCTCCCATACGTAACCGACCTCGAAGCTCAGCAGCCTGGCACCGTGAGGCAGCCGCGACGGCTGCCAGGACAGCCCCGGCCGCCCATGGGCCATCCCTTAACGGCCCCGTTGATCGCCAGCGCGAACCGGCGTTAACCAGCAGGGAACACGATCCCGAGAACTCGCCGTCGTTTCATTGCTTTCGTTCTCGCTCGGATGAGCGGATATTAGAACACACTCGTGCGCTCGGCAAGGCTGCTTCTGGTCGTTAGTGTTGCTGCCTGAGCGAGCAGAACGGTAGATTCACCTGGGTGCGTGCCATTACGAGCGAGATCGCCAGCCAGCCTGCCCTGTGGCGGAAGACCGCGGGCGTGGCTTCGGTGGTAGCGGGCTTGCTTCCGGCGCCCGGCGAGCCAGCTGCCGCGATCGGCTGCGGAACCTCCCTTCACGTCGCGCGGGCGTACGCGGCGCTCCGCGAGGAAAGGAACCTGGGCACGACGGACGCGGCGACCGCCTCCGGGCTGTCACCGCACCGGAGCTACAGGCGCGTGGTCGCAATCTCGCGCTCGGGTACCACCACGGAGGTCCTGCGCGCGCTCGAGGGGCTCAGGGGAAGCACCGCCACGGTCGCGATCACGGCGGTCCCCGGCTCTCCGGTCGCGTCGTCCGCCGGTGACACGATCGTGCTGGACTTCGCTAACGAGCAGTCGGTTGTTCAGACGCGCTTCGCGACCACGGTGCTCGCTCTGCTGCGCGCGCACATCGGCGATCGCCTCGACGCCGCGATTGCGGACGGGGAGGCAGCGCTCGCCGGGGCGCTGCCAGTAGAGCCCACGGATTTCAGGCAGTTCGTGTTCCTGGGGCAGGGCTGGACCGTGGGCCTCGCGGACGAGGCGGCCCTCAAACTGCGCGAAGCGGCCTGCGCCTGGACCGAGGCGTACCCGGCCATGGAATACCGCCACGGCCCGATCAGCGCGGCCGGCCGCGCGACCCTCGTGTGGGCCATCGGACCGGTCGATCCGGGCGTGCTCGCCGACGCGGCGGACACCGGGGCCACCGTCGTCAACGGGGGGTCCGATCCGATGGCCGAGCTCGTCCTCATCCAGCGGATGGCCGTGGAACTCGCTGAGGCTCAGGGACTCGATCCCGATCACCCGAAGCACCTGACTCGTTCGGTCGTGCTGCCGTGAGCCGCCACCGCTCACGCAGGAGGTCCTGATCGTGGCCGAGGTCTCGTTCCACGAGGTCACGAAAGTCTTCCCGAACGGGACGACGGCCGTTGACGGGCTCACCTGCACCATCGCCGACGGCGAGTTCATGGTCCTGGTCGGGCCGTCCGGCTGCGGAAAGACGACCGCCCTCCGGGTGATCGCGGGGCTGGAGGAGCCAACCGCCGGAGCGATCGCCATCGGCGGAGAGGTCGTGAACGGCGTTTCTCCCCGGGACCGCGACATCGCAATGGTGTTCCAAAGCTACGCGCTGTATCCCCACAAGACAGTCCTCCAGAACCTGGCCTTCGGGCTCCGGCAGCACAAGACGCCGGCCGCCGAGATCGCGGAACGGGTCAGGGAGGTGAGCTCGCTCCTGACCCTCGATGACCTGCTGGACCGCAAACCCGCCCAGCTCTCCGGCGGTCAGCGGCAGCGCGTGGCAATGGGGCGCGCGCTCGCCCGCAGGCCGCGCGTCTACCTCCTCGACGAGCCACTCTCGAACCTGGACGCACAGCTCCGGACCCAGCTTCGCGCCGACCTCAAGCAACTGCATCAGCGTTTCTCCACCACCACCCTCTACGTCACGCACGACCAGGTCGAGGCCATGACGCTCGGCGAGCGCATTGGCGTGATGTCCGGCGGGAAGCTGCTTCAGCTCAGCACACCGCAGGAGATCTACCGGCGCCCGGCGAACGTGTTCGTGGCCGGGTTCATCGGCAGCCCCCCGATGAACCTGCTCAGCGCCTCCGCGACGGGCGGCCGCGTGGACGCGGGCGATCTCGTGCTCGAGGTCCCCGGCGCCCCCAGCGGCGAGCTCGTCATCGGCGTGCGCCCGGAGGCCCTGCGCCTCATGACGGGCGCCACCGGAGAGCACGCCATGCCGCTGCGCGTGGAAGTCGTGGAGCTGCTCGGCCACGAGACGATCGTCTACGGGAGCATTCGCGGTCACCGTGTCGCCACCGCCTCCACCGCCCCCGGGATCAAATCCCTGCCCCCCGAGCGGGCGATCGTCATCGCCAGGCTCGACGCGCGCCGTCAGCCAGCGGTGGGCGAGACGATCAAACTTGGGATGTCACTGGAAGACGTGCACCTCTTCGATGCCACGTCGGGCGAGGCGGTGGCCTGGTCCGAGCCCCTCGCCTCCCGGCGCCTGGCCGGATCCTGAGGACGGTTCCGATGCGGCAGGCCGAGCGGCTGGAAACGATCCTGGAGTGGCTGTCCGGGAACGGCAGCGTGAATGTCGCCGACATCTCGGACGAGCTGGGCGTGTCGGCCGCCACGGTCCGTCGTGACCTCGACCTTCTCGAGCGCCAGCGCCTGCTGGCGCGCACGCATGGAGGCGCGGTCGCGCAGAGGGTCTTTTATGAGCTCCCGCTTCGCTACAAGGGCGGCCGGCACAAGGAAGAGAAGCTCCGGATCGCCCGCGAGGCCGCGACGCGAGTCGCCGCAGGTCACGCGGTCGGGCTCACCGGCGGAACCACCACCACGGAAGTGGCGCGGGCGCTGGTCGACCAGCAGCGCCTCACGCTGGTCACGAACGCTCTGAACATCGCCTCCGAGATGGCGGTACGCCCCAATCTCCAGCTCGTGGTGACGGGCGGAATGGCCAGGTCCGAGTCCTATGAGCTGGTCGGGCCCATTGCCGAGGCGAGCCTGGCCGGGCTGAACCTCGACATCGTGTTCGTGGGCGCGGACGGGGTCTCCCTCGAGGCCGGCCTCACAACGCATCACGAGGTGGAGGCCCACACGAACCGGGCACTGATCGAGCGCTCCCGCTCGGTGGTCGTGGTAGCCGACAGCTCCAAGATCGGCCTCGTGGCCTTCGCCCGGATCTGTGGGGTCGGAACGGTCGACGAGCTGATCACCGACCGCGCCGCCGACCCCAAAATCCTGGCGGCCCTAACCGAAGCCGGCGTGAAGGTCATCACCGTCTAACCCCGGCCGGAGAGAACAGCTCGCACCTTCCACGGAAGCCACGATGACCTGGC
>CAVSUR010000009.1:0-463797 GCA_963731285.1 uncultured Actinomycetota bacterium
AACGTCTCCCCCAAGATCCGCCGACAGGGCTCGCGTGCCATTGGCGTGCCATTAACGAGCCGGGCGGGCATCGTCAGCGGGCCGGATCGCGGCACGTTCGATGCGCCGGGCCAAAGCGGCAGCGATCTTGTGATCGGCCTCTGTAGTGGCGTGCTGATAGATCATCGCGGCGCGGGCGCTGTCGTGGCCCATGCGGGCTTTGAGGTCGGCGAGGCTGGCCCCGTCCTGGGCGGCCAGCACATTGCCGGTGTGCCGCAGGTCGTGGAAATGCAGGCCCGGTACGCCCAGCCCGGTGACGGCGGCCGACCAGCCGGAATCGCGGCGGAAGTTGCCCCGGCGGGGTATGCCGCCATGCGGGCCAGTGAAGATCAGCGCCTCGGGGCCGGGCGGGACGTAGGCGTCCAGGTGATCGGCGAGGACGGCGGCGATCGGCGGCGGGAGGGCCACAGTCCGGATGCCGGCGCGGGACTTAGGCGGCCCGAGCTGGTGGCCGCTGGCCAGTTCCACGTACTGGCGCCGGATGCTGACTGTCCCGGCGTCTAGGTCCAGGTCGCAGCGGCGCAGCGCGATTGCCTCGCCCCACCGAAGACTGGCGAAGGTGGCGACCAGGACTAGGGCGCGGAACCGCTGGTCCTTCATCCGGCTAGCCAGGTCGAAGACCTGGGCCACGGTCAGCACTGGCCGTTCGGGAGGCTTTCGTCCCCGGCGCCACGGATCCGGCACGGATTGCGCGAGATGACCCGATCATCGGCCGCGGTGGCCAGAACCGCACGCAGCAGCCGATACGCCTTGGCGGCAGCGGAGACTGACACGCCGTCGCTGAGCAGCCGAACCCGCCAGTCGCGGATCATGTCCGGCGTGATGCTGGCCACCGGGAAGTTGCCCAGGTTCGGGCCGATGTGCCGGGCCAGCAACCAGCGGTACAGCTCGACGGTGCGCGGGCGCAGACCGATCCGCTGGCTGATCCACCGGTCCGCGTAGGCGCGGAGCTTGACCTGCCCGGCCACCGGATCGGTCCACTCTCCCGTGGTGAGTTGTACCTCGATCAGCGACAGCGCCCGGCTGGCCGACGCCTTTGTCGCATAAGTGTCAGCGCCCGCGCGCAGCCGCCCATCCGGACCGGGATAGCGGATCTGATACCGGCCCGAGGGCAGCTTGCGGATGTTGCCGAAACGACGATGCCCGGCCTTGTTCGCCATCAGGCCACCGCCTTACGACCCAGCACCGCCGCCGCTGGCGACAGCGGCGGAACCGACCCGGCCGCGATGAACTCGCACAACGCGGCTTCAGAGATCCGCACATGACGGCCCAGCTTGACGTAAGCGATCCGCCGCTCAGCCACCAGGCGGCGAACAAACCGCACCGACGTGCTCATCCGCTCGGCCGCCGCCTCGACCGTCAGAAGCTGATCAGTCTGTGCGCCGGTCATGCCGCCCTCCCGGCTGCCGAAAGATTGCCGGTGGCTTCGTCGGCGCGTCTTCGGGCTTCGGCGAGGGAGGCGTTCCATTGGGCGCGGTCGGCCAGGACGTGCAGCATCCGCCTGCCGTACGGCATGAAGTCGGCATCGGACGGGCCGACCTGCTCCCACCGGTACCGGCCGGTGTCGGCCTGGTCGGGAAGGCCGAGCATGGACAGCAGCCAGGCCTTGCGGTCGGCGCGGTGGTCGGCGAGGGTCTTGCCCGACCACTTGCGCGAGTTCAGGACGCGGCGTCCGGCGTAGCCGAGGTTGTCGGGCCGGTGGGCCTTGCCCCGGCAGGCCCCGGGCCGCTGGCCCGTGCTTGGCGTGCTTGGGGCTGGATGCCGTAGCGCAGCCAGTTGGCGCACCGCGGCGAGCACGGCTCGATAGCGCAGCGCGTCGGCCAGCCGGGCAGCATGCTCTTGCTGGGCGTCGGTGGTGGCGGTGTGGCAGCCGGACAGGTGCTTGGTCAGGTACTTGGTGAGGTAGCGGATGCACCGGCCCGCGTCCTTGGAGCCGGGAAGCACGCCCTGGGCGTCGTACATCGGCCCGAACCACACCACATGCCGAGGCTGGTCGGCCGGGCCGATCGCGTCCAGCGCGTCATCCCAGGTGGGCAGCACTTCCCCGGTGTCGGGGTCGAGGTAGCCGGTCTCGTCGTGCCAGACGGGCAGGTGCTCCCCGTCGAACCGGACCTCGTCGGTGGCGGGCCACCAGACCTGGTGGTAGGTGGCGGCGATGATCTGCCGCAGATCGGCCCGGGGCACGGTGCCGCGGAGGGCCAGGTGCAGGTGCGGAGCAAGCCGCTTCTGCGGTTCCACGGCGCCGAAGTACTGGGCGTCGTAGCCGACGTAGCGGCGCAGGTTCTTGACGAACCGGTCGGCCAGCGCCGGGAAGTGGATCGCATCCCGAGCGGCGCGCCGGTAGTCATAGGTGTCCGGGCGGACCGGGGTGCCGTCCTCGCGGACCTTGCCGTAGGTGTCCAGGGTCAGGGTGAGGAACATCGACGGCCGCTAGGTCTTGCCGTCTGGCGCGGTGTAGACCTTGCCGACCGTGCGGGCGTCGATCTTACGGCGGGGCAGGGCCGGGGCGTCCTGGCGGCGCCGGGTCGACCGGGTGCGGCGGGCTGGCTTCTTGGCGGCCGGGTCGGCCGAGCCGCGCAGGCCGCTGCGGCGCAGTTCGGCGTCCAGCTCGCTGATCAGCTCGTCCAGCTCGGCCGTGTCCTGCCCCGCGGCGTCGGCCCGGTCGCGGGCCTGCTGGAGTTCGGCGCGCTTTTCCAGCAGCCAGGCCTGCCAGTCGTCCAGCTTGGCGGGCGGGATGACGGGCTCGGTGTCGGTGTGCCAGCCGTCGCGGCACTGCTCGGCCCGCAGCGACTTGCACCGTTCGGCGCACGCCGGGCAGGTGACCTCCAGCGGTGACCCGCAAGGGACGAGGACCTGGTCGGTCTGGCCGGTGTCGAGGTTGGTGCGGCGCAACTGGACGGGACGGATGCACCCGCCGGCGGCTTCGGCGAGCATCTTGACCGCCTCGGCGGCCCGCGGATGGGCCATCCGCTCGGCCCGGGTCGTGCGCTCAGTCATCGGCGCCTCCCTTGGCAAGGCCGGGGGCGGGGGCGGTCCAGCCGCAGTCAGGGCAGTCCAGCCGCCAGGGCCCAGGGCCGAGGCCGGGGTCGGTGAGGGTGAGCGGCCAGCCGCAGGCCGGGCAGGGGTCGTCGGTCTTCCAGACCCGGATCGGCGGGCTCACGCCGCACGCTCCCCACCAGCAGCAGGCAACGCCGCCGGCTCGATCTCGGCCGGGACCGCGGCGGTCACCATCTCGCGGATGTTGTCGTCGGACACCCACGCAGCGCGGACCCGCACCGGGTCAGGGTCGGACTCGAGCCGGACGTAAGCAACACCCGCGCCGACCGGCGGGTCGGTCGAGATCAGGTCGGCCAGGCCGCCGCGGTCGCGGGCCCCATCGCCGAGCACCATGTCGACTTGCTCGGGTTCGTCCAGGCGCATGGCGATCCGGTCGGGGAACAGGTTGCGGATCGACATGACCTCCTTGCGCGGATCCTGCAAAGCGGCGATCACGCAGTACCCCACCGCCCGGCCCTGCGTCGTCAGCGTGGACAGGGCCGCCTTGACCCGTTCGCGCAGCTGCTTGTCGGCCAGGTAGGCGGTTAGGAACGCGACCTCATCGACCAGCACGATCACGAACGGGAACTCGATGCTCGGGGTGTGGTCGCGCTGCCGTCCGGCGAGCTGGCGGGCCCGGGCCTGCATGTCCGCCACGGCGGCTTCCAGCATGGTGACGATGGCGGCCGGGTCGGCGGCGTAGGCGCCGTACCGGTCGAAGATCTCCCGGCCGTAGGCCAGCTCCATGCCCTTGGGGTCGGCGGCCAGGACGCGGACGAGACCGGCGGTCATCGGGCTTAGGAGGGCGCGGATGATCGACCACAGCAGTGACGCTTTCCCCGCCCCGGTGGCCCCGGCGATCAGCACGTGCGTGCCCGCCACTTTGACCAGCCACGGGGTGCCGTCTTCGCGGCGGCCCACGGGCAGCGCCCGCAGGTCGGCATGCGCAGAGACAGGCAGGGCGGGGATGACGGCGGCTAGGGCGTCGCGGCGGACCAGCTCCAGCACCACCCACCCCGGCCGGGCCGACCGGATCCGGCACAAGATCACGCCGAAGCTGTGCGCCAGATTCTCCGCCCGCGGCGAGAAATCGGCCGCGCACTGGCCCGGACACCAGCCGGACCAGCACCCGGTCGGTGTAACGGCGTCGAGGTCACCTTGCCCAGGACGGGGAGCAACAGGCGGCCCCGGTACATCGGCGCCAGCCGCGAGATGGTCATGACCGCGGCCCAGTGCCTGCCGTAGCGCCAGCGGCGCCACTTGCCCAGCGCCGGGCGCGACACCAACCGGGAGAACGAGCCCGGGCAAGCGCCACCGCCAGATGAGGAGCGCGGCGGCGAGGATCAGGACCAGGACGACGGGGCCGGGCCAGCCCATCACCCGCCAGGCCAGCAGCCCGAGCGCGACCGCGGTGTCGGCGATCGGGTGGCGGGCGGCGAACCGGATGAGCGCCCACAGGCCGCGGATGAGCTGGGCGACGGCGATGATCCAGCCCGGAGTGTGGAAGACCGGGGACCGCCAGACCGGAACGGCGAACGGGTCGGGGTTGTTGACCTGGGCGATCTGATCACCGGAGAACGACGAGATTCTCACCGTGGCACCTCCAGTCCGGTGCGCAGCTCGGCGGCCTTGGCACGGGCCTCGGCGGCGACCTGGCGGGCTTCGTCGGTGCCCACCTCGTCAGCGATCCGGGTCAGCAGGTCGGCTTTGTGGTCCAAGAGCGCCAGCACCGCCTCGGGCATCGCCTTCAGGGCCGGGGGATGGAGCTGGTCAATCAGGTCAGCGATCTCGCCGGGCGCGACACGGCTTGGCTCTCCTGGCGGGTGAGGGGTCATGATGGGGGCCTTCCTGGGTTGCAGATCTCGGGGAGATGGTGGGAAGCCCCGGCCGGTGTGCCAGCACCGGCCAGGGCCACACCGGGCCATCAGCCAGAGCTGACAGCCGCTTGCGGGAGGCTGGACAGGCCGCGCCAGGTCCGTTCGACTTCGGTGGCGTAGCGGGCGGCGTTGCTAGCCAGCTCGCGGGCGAACCGGACATGATCGGGGCCGATCCGCTCGGGCAGGGTGAGCGTGACCACCAGGCCCGGCCGGGCCGCCAGGATGGACAGCAGCGGCGTCCGCGAGGGGTAGGACTCGAACGCCACGACCGAGCGGGCATCGACCGGCACCGTCACTGTCGTGATCCGCCGGGCGCCCATCAGGCCACGTCCTTGTGCTGCTGGAGCGGACGGGCGGCCTTGATCCCGGTGGCACGCAGGGAGAACGCCATCCGGGCCTGGCACCGGTTGTTCTTGCCGTTGCACCGACCGTTGTCGACATACGGGGTGACGGCCAGCCCGTCGAACTCGACCGGCTCGAAGGGCTGGCGGGTCGGGGGAACGGGCATCTTGTCGGCCAGTATCTTGACCACGACCTCGCGGGAGCGGCCCGCCAGCTCGGGGTCGAGGTCGGAGACCCGGCAGGAGTAGACCGGCTGGCCGGTCACCTTGTCGCGGGCCGGGGACCGCTGCCGGGTGGCCTCGTCGTAGTCCATCGCCTCGGCGATGGAGTCGGGCACCAGGCAGCAGCCATGGGGAAACGCGTCGGCCATGCTGATCGGCAGCCGCAGTCCGTTCTTGATCAACTTGCTCACCTTCTCCTGTAGGTTGCTGAACTTGCTGCTTTGCACGTGTGCCGCCAGGCGGGCCCCGGGGCACGCGGTGCAGTCGGAGCGCGGAGGTCATGCGGCACCACCCAGACGCCGGGTGGCCTGCTCGGCCTGGGGCACGGTCAAGATCACTCGTATGCGGTAGTCGCGATAGCCCGCTTCCACAGCGGCGGCGGCCTGGCAATCCAGGCAATCGCGAAGCTCGCGCACGGCATTGGCGGCCTGGTCGGCCGCCTGGGCGTGGTCGGCCCAGGGCCCGGGCACCCGGCTGAGATCGGCGGCCCACTCGGCGCCCGAGGGCCCGGCATAGATGAGGTAGGAGCCCTGGGCCCGCAGTGCGGTCACCGGGCGCAATGGGCGGCCCGCTTCGCTGGGCGCCAGCGCGTAGACCGTGCCGGGCTGGATCGGCGGCCCGGTCATGGGCGGGGGCCTTCGGCGGCGGCCGTCCGGCGGTGGGGAGCCTGCCGGACGGCGGGAGGGCTGGCCATCATCTGCTATGGCTCCTTACCATGTTGTGCTAGGGGGTCTAAGCAGAGACTGGCATGAGCATACCGCTACCGTCAAGCCCTCCTAACCGATAGCCTGATATCCCCTCTAGCACACGGAGAGCCAGATGGCTGACGAAACCTCTGAGCTGGGCGAACTCGAAAATCCCGCACTGAGGGCCAGGCGGGCAAGTGAAATGATCACCCAGCACCAGGCGCACATGGCCGAACTCGCGCGCATCCGCCGCGAGGCCATCGACGACATGCGCAAGGCCGGGATGTCCCAGGCCGAGATCGCCAAAAGCCTGGGCATGACCCGCGGCCGGGTCGCCCAGCTCGCTACCTCTGGGCCGCCGCCCGAACGGGCCTTCTTCGGCACCACCGACCTCACCGTGGCACTGGGCACCAAGAGCGAGGCGCCGAAGAAGTCCGGACCGGCCGGGCCGACCGTCTCCCAGGAAGGATTCCGCGCTTACGAGCACCTGAAGGAGCTGTGCGCGGGCCTGTCGCTGGAGGCGGGGTATGAGTTCATCCCGCCGCCGGGCATGGTCCGGCTCAACCGCGACAACCTCGTGGTCATCTGCGGCCCGCGGCTGTCACCTTTGCTCGCCCAGGTCCTGGAAGCCGACCCGGTGCTGGCGTTCGCCGACGACGACCAGGGCTGGCACCTGGCCGACAAGACCACCGGCACCACCTACCGGTCCCCGATGGATGAGGGGCAGCCTTCCGACATCGGCTACCTGGCCCGGCTGCCCCGCCCCGACGGCAAGGGCACCTTCGTGCACCTGGCCGGGATCCACGCCGTCGGCTCCGACGGCGTCGTGCACTACCTGAACCAGCACCTGCCCGAGCTGTACGCCGAGGTCCGCAACCGCCGGTTCTCCATGCTGATCTCCTGCGACTTCGACCCCGAGACCCGCGAGATCACCGCCAGCAAGCAGCTCACCGGCCCGATCCGCCACGAAGGCAGCTAGCCATGCAGGTGTCCCTGGCCACCGAGGCCGGAACTGCCGAAAAACCCAACGAGGACTTCGCCGCCGCCACGGCCACCCTCGCCCTGGTCTTGGACGGGGTGACTCAACGGGCGGGCCTGGATACTGGATGCATCCACGACGCGCACTGGTTCGTCGGCCAGCTCGGCCCCCGGCTGCTCAGCCACGCAACCGAGCCGCAGACCACGCTCACCGACGCGGTAGCTGTGGCGATCAAGGAAGTGGCGGCGCTGCACTCGGACACCTGCGACCTGACCCATCCGGGTACCCCGGCGGCCGCAGTCGCCATGCTCCGCGAGCAGGCCACCGTGATCGACTATCTCGTACTCGCCGACTGCGTGCTGCTCGCCGACGGGCCCAGCGGGCTGCACCTGATCAGCGATGACCGGATCGAGCACATCGCCCAGGACGCCAAGCACGCCACCGAACACGAAGCCACCGGCTCATCCGAGCACTCCCGGCTCATGCGCCAGCTCGTCACCCAGCGGCTACGCCAGCGCAACCAGCCCGGCGGCTACTGGGTCGCCGCCGCCAACCCCGACGCAGCCGATCATGCCCTCACCGGGACATGGGCCCGCGGCGACATTCAGCGGGCGGCGATCTTGAGCGACGGAGCCTCCCGCCTAGCGGACTTGTTCGCCCTCGCCGACTGGCCCGAGCTGCTCGACCAGCTCGCCAGCAACGGACCCGCCACCATCCTGCGCGCCGTCCGGCAAGCCGAAGACTCCGACCCCGACGGACACCGATGGCCACGCTCCAAGCGCAGCGACGACGCCACTGCCATCTACTGCCAGCTCACGACCCCGAACAAGCCGAACAGCGAGTAGCCGACGGCAACCGCAGCACCTGCACCCACAACGAGTTGCCGAATTGTTCCGTATCTGGATCAAGCGGCGCCGCTGCGCGGCGCCGGGTCCGGCGCTCCCCGCGCCGGGCTCCGCGCTTGAGGCGCCCGCCCGGCACGCCCGCGCCGTCCCAGCCTGGCAGAGAGCCCTTGACTAGTCCGATCGATTCTGCACAAGCCTCAGCGTGGGATTGGACCGTCCTCCTCGCTATCGATTGTCCGGCTCACGTCCGCCGCGTCAATGGCGGCCCTCCGGCCCGTCGCATGCGATCGGCTTCGCCGACCATTGACACGGCGGCCGTTCACCTGGAGTAGGCAGCTACGAGGAAGACGGGCGCAGACTGAGGCGCGGCCTGGCAAAGGATAGTAGCGTTAGGCGCTACGTGATGACGACTGCTCTATGCGCCGCCTGAACTCTCGCACAGCTTTCATAAGCGCTGTTCTCTGCTCCAGATGGAAGGTCCCGAGCGAGACTAGCTGAGCACTTCCGATAAGTCCCCAAGCTGCCAGCGCTGACGGAACAGCGAAAACTAGCCATCGAAGCCAGAATGCATGCGCTGGCACTGCTGGCCAACAAAGGGCAGCGGCAAAGTTAGTCAGAGCACCAGCAACCGAGACCCAGGCTACTACTATAAAGGGCCTTACTGCGCTACGGATTCCACCGCGAGCAACCTCCAACGCAGTTATATATTCATCTGTCAGAAGCGTCACAAAGATAGTTTTCACCGCAACGACAACAGCCGCTACAGCTACCATCGCGGCGCCGAAGGCTATAAGAATAGCGGTGGCTGAGGCGGAGATAGAGCTACTAGCGGCCGGAAGCGCGCCAAGCGCTATTCCTATGGGAACTCCAAGATAAAAGTCGACCGAGAGAATGATGCTGCCCCAACGTGTATAACGCCATGCAGACTCAACAGACGCCTGGTCGGCCGTCTGCGCCGCGGTCGGCGGCTCAGTCATGCTCCTCATCATGCATGGGAGCGTCTGCCCCCGTCAACTCAATTCTCAGCGTTTCGGGCTCTACCTCGCCAGTCTCCGGATTTGCGGGTCTGATCGATACCTCTGTCTCACCATCCAACTCCGTAGAGTAAACTGACTCTACTATTTCTCCATCAATGGGCCGCTCACCTACAGAAACCCCGTTGCCATATCCGCGGTTTACGTGATCTAGCAGCTCTCTGACGATTTGCGAATCAGTTGTTACGCCTACATCGGAGCGTAGCGTGAGGTCAGCCGCAGAAAGGTTTGCACCAGCTATTAGACGTTCCAGGTCAGGCCTACCCTCATAATTCGGATTCGGTGGGCGAAGGGTGAATCTCATTTGTGTGACTCTGGTAACAGTTGAGCGCCACTCATCAAAAGACATATGCGAACGAGCCGTCTCAATGCGCCAATCTTGGTCACTGGCATCCCTAAGTATTCCGCGCATGGCGCCAATAAATGATGTTACGCGGATATCTTGCCCTCTAGTTTGAAAAACCAGACTAAGATCAGTCAGGTGAATAGCGAATGGTGATGCTACCCCTGCCGGGGTACGAGCCTCTTCGAAGTCCTTTCGATCCTCATTCCAGAGATCAGCCGTTCCGCTACCCTCGAATCCAAGGCGACCATAGAGAATGTCATCCTCGATCGCCGTTCTTCCTACATGCCATGTTCGCTGGTAACGCTCGGTGCTAGCGCCGGGGACGAGAAGACTAACTAGCTCGGTACCTGATGACTCCTGAAACAACGATGGTTGTACAGGTGGAATGATTTGGGCTCGTGCTATCTTACCCGTGTTTCGAGTCCTCGGCGGCATGCGGTGATCTTACGGCGCCTCGGGTCCTTTTGGGACGCAGTCAGTAGTCAGCTGTGCCGCTATAAGGGCGTTCAAGTGTTATGTGTAAATAGTCACTTTCGGGCTCGTGGGGGATGGTGTCATGACGGAGCAGCGGCGGTGGGAGCAAGCCCGGCTGATTCCGGTGTCGGGGATCAACGGTGCCGATGAGCAGGAGCGGCGGGGGACTTCGGCCCTGCTGGCGGTGGTTAATTCGGTGCGGGAGTTCGGCCGGGCGGTCATCGGCCCGCTGGGCGCTCCGGCTGGGACGCCGATGGCGTTCATCGAGGTGCCGTTCGCGCTGGGGGATAAGAAGGTCCGGCCCGATGGGCTCATCCAGGTGCGGCGCGGATCCACGGTGTGGACGGCGCTGGTTGAGGTCAAGACCGGCGTGAACGAGCTGAGGGCCGCCCAGGTGGAGGACTACCTGGATGTCGCCCGCGAGCAGGGCTTTAACGCGGTGCTGACGATCTCCAATCAGCTGGCCGGAGCGCCCGGCGAACATCCCCTCACGGTCGACGGGCGCAGGCTGCGCAAGGTCAGCTTGCACCATCTGTCGTGGAGCCAGATCCTCACCGAGGCCCTGGTCGCGCAGGCCAACAAGGCGGTCAGCGACCCCGATCAGGCGTGGATGCTCAATGAGTTCATCCGCTACCTGCAGCACCCCAAATCCGGGGCGGCCGAGTTCGAGGACATGGGCGGTTCGTGGGTGCAGGTCCGCGAGGCGGCTCGCAGCGGTTCCCTGCGCGCCTCCGATAAGGGCGCGGTTGAGGTCGTGCGGCGCTATGAACAGCTGATCTCCTTCGCGGCGATGCTGATGTGCCGCGAACTCGGAGTGGACGTGCGCCCGGCCCTGTCCCGCAACGATCTCAAAGATCCCGACCGGCGGCTCCAGGCGGCCACCGCCGCGCTCGCCGACACCGGAATGCTCACCGGAACGTTGCGCGTCCCGAACGCTGCCGCCCCGATCGACATCTCGACCGACTTGCGGGCCAGCCGGGTCAGCTGCTCCATGACCATCGACGCGCCCGAGGCCGCGCGGCCCGCGACGCGGGTGAACTGGCTGATCCGCCAGCTGCGCGACAGCAACCCCGGCATCTGCGTCGAGACGATCACCTTGCGCCAGCGCGGCCGCGGAACAGTCCGCAAGCTCGCCGAGCTGCGCGAGACACCCAAGATCGCCATCGAGGACCCGGCCAAGGAGATCAGGGCGTTCACCGTCTCGCTCTCAGCCAATGCCGGGACCAAGCGCGGCAAGGGCCGCGGATCCTTTGTCGCCTCCGTCCTGGACAGCGTCGAAACCTTCTACGCCGAAGTCGCCCAGCACATCAAGCCCTGGACCCCGCCCCCCGTCAAAATCCGCGACGACGAGCCATCCATCACCGACACCCAGCACACACCGGAGATGACAACCACACCGGGGTAGGGGGCGGCGTGCCCGATCCATGCCCGACGGGACGGCAGGCAAAGGACCGTAACGGTCACTCGCGGATAGATGTACAAGCCGCTCTACCTGAGCAATCCCAGCTCCCGCAGACGATCGAAGAAGTCTGATAATGAAGTGGTCATGGTTCGAGCGGAGACGGGCCGACTCTGGCTCAGGCTAACGCCAGTGTGGCCCGAATCGGTGGCAGCATAGACAAAGCTTAGGACATGCTGAGTTCGGATCTTAAGCTAGTTTAATCAGCAGCTATTGGAGTGGATGAACATATAGTGTTATAGCCACCGTCGCCATGATCCCTGCAACGAAAAAAGCTATATTAGCTCGGAACGAGGCGCGACGGTCTCGTTTCCTTTCATCTGCCAGCTCGCTCTTCATCGCAGTAATGGCAGCATCGGCGCCGTCGCTGACGGCGGTATCTAGTAGCTTCTTTAGATCATCACTTGCGATAGTTATCTTATCTTTCGCACCGATCCCAGGAGAGACCGGAGCGGGAGGTTCCACGCTGACCTGAGCCGCAGCTTCAGTTCCTGCCGACTCCATCTGTTGAGGCTCTTCACGTACTAGTTTCTTACGAATTCGCTCGAAATAGACACCAAAGGCAGAACTAACTAATGTCCCAGCAGTCAAGAGTTCAGGGATGATGTCTACAGCACCCATAAAAAGGAACCATAGCAAACCGCATGAGTTCTCGGGAGATATCTACCGTAACGACCCTAGTACACATCATCCAGCACCAAACTCAGGGGACGTCATCCCAGACGACTGGGCCATCCTGGCACGGTCAGCTTTGCACCTTGCTGACGGATCCGATGCTCGCCGCCTCTAGGGACGGCCCTACGGCAGCCCTAGGGCGCCCAGGTCAACAGAGGGAAGCACAGGAAAAGTGAGTAGGGCCGTACTGTGCAGCTGGCCAGGTCACAGGTTGAAGATCGCTACCCAGGGCGCCGAAACGACACCCTGATAAAGAAGTGGTCACCCGCTCTCACAGCCGTCTCACAGATCTGACCGGATGGCCCTGGACTCAGGCGGACAGTCTAGACACTCAGCAGACCCTGACCTGCGGATACGGATCCCGGCGCACTGGCTGGACGTGCTTCACTGGTCTACGGATCGGGAAAGCAAGGCGGGGCCTGGCTTAGCCACCTGTGTGCGAGGTGTTGCTGCCGTGGTTCAGAGCCTTGGGGAGGCCGAGCTTGGCGCATGTACCCGGCCTGCCGGGGAAGATAGCGGCCTTGCCGTCTGGCATGGTGCAGGCGATGAGGCGGGGAACTTTGTGGGTGATCGTCGTGTTCGGTTGCGGCACCATTCCGGGAATGCCCGGCCGCAGGTAGCCCTGCCGGTACAGGGTCGCACAGACGGCCAGCGCATCGGTCACCCGGCCATCCGGGGCACCGGGCCGGGCAGCCTGGGCGATGGTTGTGTAGTCGTTGCCGTTATCGAGGCTGGCGATGGTGTAGCACCGGGCATCGGTTTTGTTGGTCACTGGCTCGGATTTGACGTATGCGATTGCGGCCATCCCGGTGCAGACGACCAGCGCGCCGCTGGCGCCTGCCAGGACCACGGGACGTCGCCACGTGCGGTGTTGCGGCGAGCTGCGCACGACCGTTTCCAGCTGCTCCCGCGCCGGGCCGCGGCGGCGGGCGGGCAGGGTCGCGGGGTGATCGTTCTGGTGGTGGCCGTTCATGTCATGCTCCCTCGCTGCTGATGGGCCGCTTGGTGCTCGGCGCGGTGCCGGAGTCGTTCGTGTGGGCGGCCTCGCGCAGGTGCTGGCGGGCGCGCGACAGACGCGACCGGACCGTTCCCTCGGGCAGCCCCATGGCCGCAGCGGCCTGCGCGTAGCTCAGGCCAGCCCAGTCACACAGCGCCAGTACCTCCTGGTCCCTCTGGGGCAGCCCCGCCAGAGCCCGGAGCAGCTCCCGGACGGCGCGCTCCTGGTCAACCCGGCGGGCGGCGTCTTCGGCCACGTCCGGCTCATCGGCGGCGGGCGGCAGCCGGGCCAGCAGCCTGCGGTGGCGCCGCAGCGTCCGCTGGGCATTGCGGGTCGCGTTATTCGCCACGGCCAGCAGCCACGGCAGCACCGACTCGCCGCTGAAACGAACCTCGGCCCGGCGCCGCCAGGCCTCCAGGAACACCGCCGAGGTCAGATCCTCGGCCAGCGACCAGGAACCCGTCCGCCGGAAGCAATGCGCGTACACCTTGTCGGCGTGCCGCTCGAACAATTCGCCGAACGCCTCACCGGAGCTTTGCTCCGCAGCCAGCGACCACAAATCCTGATCACTGACCGCCTTCCAGTCGACTGCCATACCCCACTATGTCCGCCAGGCCCCCTCCAGTTCCCTCCCGGCGGCTGACGCCCAGGATGACCCCCACCAGCAAACAGCAAACCGATCATCAATCATGCGCGTCCCAGCGGCAGCGCCGTCCATCCCGTCACGATCTCGAAAGCCGTCCGTCGTGTCCGCCGCGTGCCCGATACCTAGGCCCATCAGCGGTCAACTGCGGTCACTCATGGAGTGATCCTGACCACCTGTGACCTGCAGAGCGGCACGTCAGGTGAGCGCCGCCACAACCTTTGCACGCAGGGGTCAGGTGAGAGTCGCTGGGTTACTAACTGAGTGACGATGCCAGCAACCGTGGCTGCACACCGGCGGACCGGAGCGGACGATGCCCAGCAGGTCAGCGGCAAGTTGCCGAAGCCTGATCGCACGCTGACCTGGCTTCGGGACGAAGAGGCCGCCGGTTCAAATCCGGCCACCCCGACCCAGGTCAACGGCCACTCGGATCCATCGCGAGTGGCCTTTTTCATGTCCGTACAGCAGCGAAGTACAGCAGCGGCCTAGGCATCGAGATGCCTGCCGAGGCGCTTGAGCGCCTGGAGCGTCTTAGCGCCGGATACTTCGGTGTAGACGTTCATCGTCACGTCGATCTGCGCATGCCGCAGGATCCGCATGGCCACCCGCGGGTGCACGTCCAGCGCGGCGAGCAAAGTAGCGCAGGTGTGCCGCACATCGTGCACGGTGATCTGCCGCACGGCCGCCCTCGCACATCGCGTCTCGAAACGCCGGTTGAAGTTCCGCGGCTCGAAAGGCGTGCCCACCGTTGTGGTGAACACCAGGCCGGTTTCACTCCACCGCTCCCCCGCGGCCGCGCGTGCTGCGGCCTGGACGCTGGCCCGCAGGTTCAGCCAGGCGCGCACGTCCCGTAGGGCCAGCCGGTCGAGCCGTTTCGCGCCCGCGCCCCGGCACAATGTAAAGCCGAGTGATCGGCTCGTAGGTGGCGCAGGTCAGCGGCGCATAGCCCGGCGGGACGACCACCTCGCGCAGCCAATAGGACAGGTAACCAGCCACAGTCGGCGAACTGGTGGCGACTGGGCCACGTTGCGCCGCCGCATGCAGCTCCAGCCACTTGCCATGGACCTCTTCGCGTGTCTTGCCGTAGGCCCACTTCCGCCGCCGCGCCCCCTCGGGCCTGGTCACCCAGACGTAAGAGGCATAGCCGTTATGGTAGGGAAAGATCAAGGCGGCGCGCTGCGCGCCGGGTCCGGCGCTCCCCGCGCCGGGCTCTGGCCTTGGCCGAGGGCCCCGCCCGGCGCGTCCGCGCCGTCCCAGCCGATGCCCCACCTGAGCTGATAGGGAGACCCCGGACCCGGCGACCGCTTCCCGGGATTCGGCGCCTGCGAGAGCGACGAGCCATACCAGGATGCCTAAAGTGGCTGATTCCCTGGCGGGTATTACGGGAACGGGCGCTGGGCTCCGCAGACCGTCCCCGGTGGCGGGGTGAGCAGATGCATGAGGTAGCGCACTCGCCATGTGTCGGCGCACCTGCTGGGTAGCCCAAACGGGTGGCCGTAGTCGGCCACGGTGAGCAGCACTGCGTTGCCCAGCAGGCGTTCAGCGTGCTGGGCGCCGGGGTAGCCGGTGGCCGGGTCGTAGGTGTTGTTGATGAGCAGGATCGGGGTCTTGGTCTTGGCGTTCCACGGGCCGGTGTAGCGCTCGGTGGCGTGCCCCGGCCAGTTCGCCGCGCAGGGAGCCCACAGCCCCCAGCCGATGAACGGTCCCGCCAGCTTGCTCACGTGCGTGATGTGCCCGATGACCCTGGGCCACGCGCTGACCGGCTCGCGGGCAGGACCGTCCAGGCACGATATCGCCTGCGTTATCGTCGTCACCCTGGTCAGTGCCGCGGGCGTTCGGGACTGGCGCGCTGCTGTCTCCAGGGCAGAGGCGTCGCCGCTGGCAGCTGCGTCGAGTTGGCGTGCGTACTGGGGCCAGCTATCGGGGTTGAACAGCGGCGCGCGCGTGGTCAGCAGCAGGTCGCTGTAGCTGAGCACGCCGGGCGGGTGTGCATGCGGTGCCGGGATCGGCGCGCGGTGCGCCCGCCGGAACAGGTGTGCCACGCGGCGGGCCACGGTCTGGGGATGGCGGGCGAGCGCGCAGCGAGCCGGGCCTGCGCCCTGGCAGAGCGCCACGAACTGGGCGAAGACGGCGTCGGCTGGCCCGGCCACGGAGGCGGCCCTCGCCTCTGCGCTCTTCACCCAGGCTGTCGGGTCGATAACGGCGTTGAGCATCATCGCTCGCACCCGGGCCGGGAACAGGTTGGCGTAGACCTGACCGATCATGGTGCCATAGGACCAGCCGACGTAGGTGAGTTTGCGGTCCCCGACGAGCTGGCGCAGGTAGTTGAGGTCACGGGCGGTGTCCTCGGTGGAGATGTTGTCCAGCAGCTGCCCACTCACCCGGCCGCACCGGCGGGCCAGCTCGATGACCTTGCGCTCGAAGGCACGCGACTGAGCCGGCGTCGTCGGGATCTGCACGTCCCGCCAGAACCGCGCCTCGCTCGCCTGGCTGGTGAAGCAGCGCACCGGGTCGCTCCGGTTCGTTCCCCGCGGGTCCCAGCCCACGAGATTGAATCGGCCGCCACCCCACGCCATGAGCCCAGCAGCAGCAGCCGGATCCCGCACCGTGTCGACGCCGCTTTCGCCCGGCCCGCCGGGGGCGACGAACATCGAGCCGATCAGATGTTTCTGATCGGGGGCCAGGCGGCGGGCGACCGCGAGCTTGATGTGCTTGCCGTCCGGCCGGTGCCAGTTCAACGGCACCGAAACCTTGGCGCACTGCAACTGCTTACCGCAGCTCTTCCAGGCGATCCCGGCCTGCCTGACCGCGGCGACGGCCCCCGCTCCAGAGCCGGCCGCGCTAGCGGGCGACGCTAACGGCAGCGCTGCAGCCCCCGCCGCGCAGGCCGCGGTGAGCATGAACGCAACTTTGCGCATCCTGGCCCCCGCGCTCGGATGCCCGGTGCCCCGAGCCTTGGCCTATGCTTGACCAACTGTCCGCTCAACCATGACCAATGTCAACAACCCTGAATAGGGCACCAGTGTGCAGGCGTACCATCACAAGCGCGTGCCCGCCGCGTGCCCGATGAGGCGGTCGGTCACGGACTGTCACGGTCACTCGCGGACAGCTCGGCACCAGCCCTCGTTGCGGCCCGGCGGATGACGTCGGCGGCTGTCGAGGGGAACGGGGAAGTTCCGAGGTCCCTGGATACTCAGGAGCCGCCCTGGTTGTGCTCCACATAGGCCACGCACTGCCCCTGGTTTTTGAACTGCGAGTAGTTCTTGTACCCGCCGTTCATGCACTGCTGCTTGCTGGTGGGCTCGCTGGGCGTCGGCTGGGTCTGCGATGAAGTGAAGTTCTCGAGCAAGGAAGGACTGCCGCCGATCTCCTCGGTAGAAGTCTGGGCCGTGCCCTGATCGGTGTAAGCCGCCGCAGCGGTATGGATCGTCGCGCGGTAGTTCATAGCGGCCGTGATGATGAAGTTGCCGGCATTCACATAACAGGCCGAATATGCGCCGCCGCTCCACGTCTTGGTGCCGGTCACCTCGCCGGTCGCCGAGTTGATCGTGAACGTGGCGGTGAGGCTGCCCAGCGTGGTATCGGAGGTGAGGGTCCCGCCGATCGTTTCGGTGAAGGTACCGGAGTAGGGCCCGGTAGCCGTGCCCGACGTCGTATAGGAGAACGAGCCGCCGCCGCCGGTGCTTGAGCAGCTGACACCCCCGGCCTGGCCCTGGGCAGCCAGCTGCTCGCCGGTCAGCGTCGGCGGCGGAGCGGTCTGCGCGCTCGCCGCCGACGCGCCGATCATGGTGGGACCTAACAGGCCAGCGGCTACCGCCGCGACGCCCGCCAGCCATCGGGCACTCGCTCTGAGCATCGCATCCCCTCTCACGGACGATCCCGGGCGCGGCATGGCAGGATCCTGGCCGGACAAGACCGCGTAACGAGGTCACTCGTAATGAGCAGGTCGTCGGTTCGATCCCGACAGACGACTCCGAGCGGCACCGTGCCACGTGCGTGCCAGAACGGGCAGCCCAAGATGGCAATATGCGGTCAACCGCGGCCTATAGCCCGCTAGGCCGACCTGGGTAGGTGCTGGTCTCAGGTGTACCCGAGAAAATCTGATAAGGAAGAGGTCGGACGTTCAAGTCGTCCCAGGCCCACCCCAAGAATCCCAAGTCAAAGCCCATAGCTTGTGATGCGGCTGCGATCATCGCGGAGCTAGTCGCCGTTTACCAGTTGCTGGATAACGGACACGACCGCGCCACCGGCAATGCCAACCAGCGCGCCGGCAATGAATATCTTGATGTTCTGGCTCGCCTGCCCCGCGTGATCAGTGCCGACCGCAACCTTTCCCGGGTTATCGCCCGTGGTCAGGGTCTCTTGCCAGATGGCAGAGACGCTATCGGCCGCGGCAGTCGGGAAAGAGGACCAGTCATAGCTAGAGGCTGACGGGATGTGGTAGGAGGCGAGCAATACTGGCCTCCCGCCGCCCCCGTACAGAACCTCGGGGATCGCAGCCGCCGCAGTGACGCCGTTGGAGGTCGCCCCGAAGCTACTCGCCTTCACGAAGAAATCAGCAATGGCGAAACCGTTCGAGCCCGGGGCGGATTCGAAGACCAGCTTCTTAGTCCAATCGGATGCTGTCAGCCCGTGGGCATGAAGGACCACGCACGCTTCGGGGGGACAGTCCTGGAATACGGTCCCGAGCGGTGGGGCGACGGATACTGAGGCGGGCGACGCGCCTACTGGCGGTGCTGCTGTGGTCAGATTCACCAGAACCTTTACCTCTGCCGTGGCCTGGTTGATCTGGAAGACCTCGTAGTGGACAAACGATAGGGGGAAGGTCGCCGAGATTGCCACGCGAGAATACTCGGGGGTGGGCGGCTCAGCCGTTGTTGACAGATAGAGCAGGATGGCGGCCAGACCAGCTACCAAGCCGAGGACACCCAGGACGATCGGCGTCACGATCGTCTTCCGCCTGGACCGCTGGTGCGCAGCGGCTAAGATCGGCGTATCGGCCTTGGCTGCCGCGGGCGGGCTCTTTGGCCCGGGACCTTCCTCGGCAGGCATGCCTGACATCTGGCCCTCCCCGCCTTCGCCCGGACGTCGCGAGTTCACGCGCGGTTTCTGGCTGACCTGATTTTGGCCTTACTATGACGCCAAACGCCGAGGAACATCGCGCGACGCTGAGCAACGCTCCAGCAAGTCAAAGCCATAGTAGCTGGTTGGAGCAGCGCTCGCAGATCTCTAGGGATCAGAAGGTTGGGGGTTCGAGTCCCTCCCAGCGCGCCAGGTCACAGGCCCCTTGCCCTCCCGGCGGGGGCCTTTCTGCTAACGGATTTGCCAACAGCGGCGTCGTCACCGCCGGGGATTGCCCGGGCGAAGACGTCTGCGGCTTCGGCGACCTGATCCCGGATTACGTGCGCGTAGACCCGCAGCGTGATCGACGGATCGGCATGGCCCAGCCGGGCCGCGACGACATGCACCGGTACCCCGGCGAGCAGCAGGGTCGTCGCGTTTCATGCCTGTTCTGCGACATCATCAATGGGCGCGAGGAGTCCAGCCCCGCATACGACGATGAACATGTTGTCGCATTCATGGACATCCAGCCAGTGACGCCAGGTCATCTCCTCGTCGTTCCGCGCGCTCACGCTGACTTCCTGGAAACCCTGGACGAGGGGCTGGGAGCCCACCTCTTCCGGGTGGCGCATCGGCTGGCGAGGGCGCTATATCGCTCCGGTCTACCGTGCGAGGGAGTGAACCTGTTCCTTGCCGATGGGGCCGCTGCGTTCCAGGAGGTTTTCCACGTGCACCTGCATGTGTTCCCGCGGACTGCCGGCGATGGTTTCCGCATCGACGCAGACTGGCGCCGTCGTGACCGGGCGGAATTGGACGGCGCCGCGGAACAGGTCCGCCGAGGCCTTCGAGCGCTCTGATTTTTTCCTACTGCGGCTGCGGGACATACGTGGGATAAGACCGAATCCGACTGGCCGAGTTACCGAAGACTCCGCAGGCCAAGGCAGGTGACCAGCCTGGAGGGCCGACTCTCTGTAGAAACCGCTCCTGCTCCGGTGCAGCAAGCACCGAACGGTTGCGCATCGCAGGTTCAGCGCGGTGAGTGTGGCGCATGGCCGCTATAGGTTACGGCTATGAACGATGCTCACCAGGTGGTAGAGGCCTATTGGGCTGCAGCTGAGGCTAGAGACTGGGCCACGTTTGCCGAGTTGGTCGCCGAGCAGGTCGTATATGAGGCGCCACAGACCCGGGAGCGAGTTCGCGGGCGCACCGCCTACATGCGGTTCAACGTCGAAGGGTTCCCCGGCGACTGGCATCTCAAGGTGGAGCGGATCATCGGGGAAGGTCGCCACGCGGCGAGCTGGATCGAGTTCTCTGATGCCGGTGACCACTACCCCGGAGTGTGTTTCTTTGACCTTGACGAGAACGGTCGCATTGCCCGGATCACCGATTTCTGGCCGACGCCGACCGAACTTCCGGCCAGCCGTGCCCACCTGGTGGAGCGTTACTGATCAATACCGACGCGGTCCGTGGGAGGCAACATGGGAGCCACCCGGACGGACGACTTCCGGGCCAGGCGGACGAGTGCGGACAAGCAGCTGGCGATCATGCCAGCTTGCGAACCGATCCGGACGACGCTGAACGCGGTACAGGTATCTACGGATCAGAAAGTTGGGGGTTCGAGTCCCTCCGAGCGCGCCATGTGATGTCGCAAGACATCGGAATGACCTCGAACCCTCATTGGGTTGGGGGTCGTTTTGGTTTCGGGCCGGGTGGCTGGCCGGTGGCCTGGTAGTCGCGGGCTGGGCGCGGAGCCAGTTCTTGAAGGGTCTGCTGGAATTTCTCCACCTTGCCCTGGGTCTGCGGATGGCTGGGCTTGCCGTTCTTCTGCCGGACTCCCAGCCGTCGCAGTTCAGCCTCGAAGCCGTTGCGGCCGCCGACCCTGCCGCCGGCGGCATTCCTATGTCTTAAGACATCCCATTCCGATGTCCTGAGGCTGAACACCTCCGAGCGCCCCAGGTCGGCGGCCACTCCCGTATGAGGAGGGCGCCGCCTGCTATCGGCCCGTCGCCGGACTCTTGGCCTTTAGCAGCCCGGGAACCCGTGAGCGGCCAGGCTTGCGCTCACCGCCATCCTGGTAGAAACGCGCCAGCCCTGAGACGACCGTGGGTTCCGCCAGATCAGCACATCAGGGGCAGGAGGTATGAGAGTGCCGGTCACCGTTTCCCAGCTGGCAATCGCGCCGGTCAAGGGCATGCGGCTGCACGGCACCAGCGAGATCCGGCTTGGGCAGCACGGGGTAACAGGCGATCGTGAGTTCCTGGTCATCGGGGAGGACGGCAAGCTGCTGCTGACCAGCCGGACCCCGGCGCTGCTGCAAATCGAGCCCGCCTGGGACCGGGCGCGAGACGTCCTGGCGTTGCGCTTCCCGGACGGCAGTGTCGTCCAGGACACACCCGAGCCCGGCGCTACCGCGGCCACCAGGATGTATGACGGGCGAGAGACACCCGGGTGGATCATCCCTGGTCCGCTCAGCGCCGCGCTGTCTGGCTACCTCGGCCGGGAGGTGCACCTGTTCAGACGGGAGCCAGAGCACATCGGTCACGATGACCAGCCCGTGACGCTGATGTCCGAAGCATCGCTGAAAGCGCTCGCCCCGGAGTTCAACGGCATTGCTCCCGACCCGCGCAGGTTCCGCATGACCATCACGACGACCGGCACTGACGCATGGGCCGAACACGGCTGGGGCGGGCAGAAGGTCTCCATCGGCGAGGCCATCTTGCGCGTCATAGCTCCCGTGCCGCGCTGTGTCGTCACTACCCGGAACCCGGACTCAGGCGCCACTGATGCGCGGGTTCTGCATGCGCTGGCCCGGCTGCGCGGCAAAAACGACATTACCTTCGGCGTCTGGTGTGACATCATCCGCCCCGGCCGTATTCACATCGGTGACCTTGTAATAGGGCCGGAACCTCTCACAGATTTTCTCACGGACTGAACGGACAGGACTGAACTATGGCCGCAGGTACAGACACCCGGTAGGCCACTGACCTGCGGATACGTTTTTGAGGCGCACAGCCCGGACGTGCGGCACTGATTTACGGATCAGAAGGTTGAGGCCGGAACCTCTGACTGCCGCGGACAAGGCGAATGTGTGTTCGCATACGATGCTGGGGACGCGACGCGGGCACCTTACCGGGGGTCAGGGCCACCCGTGCTCGCTGCGTGCCCTATGGCAGGGCGGGGCCTGGCTGCGGGCACAGGCGCACAGGTCGCCGTTCGCATGGCGCTGATCGGCGGCGACCGCTCCACCGCCGAGTTCCACAGCGATGCCAGAACGACCTACCCATGGTGACCTCACCAAGATCCGACGGCTTCCAGCAGAGTGCTGCTTCACGCCGCGAGCAGGCGCGAAGGGCCGAGTAACCAACTGAGTAACTATCGCCGCCGCCATCGGCGGACGCCAGCGGGCGCCTATGGACGAAGGCCTCTCCAGCTCAGGTCGGCCATAAGCCTGACAGTCGGCATCGGTACTTGGCTCGGGACGAAGCGGCCGCCGGTTCAATCCGGCCACCCCCCGGACCTCGCTGACCATGGGTGCAGGTGCCGTTAATCCCTTGCCGGCCGCCATGCGCATCGCCGATGATTGCGGCCATGGCCACGACCCGACGAGCCGACATGTTCACCGCGGACGGCAAGCCGTCTGACGACGACCCGCGTGAGAACGGACCAACGTTGGGCGACGAGCGCGCCACGCTGGTCGAATCCCTGCGCTGCCAGCGCCTCACATTGGAGATGAAATGCTCAGGTCTTGATGCGGAGGCTATGGCGCGGCGTTCCGTCGAGCCGTCGACGATGTCGCTCCTGGGGCTGGTGCGACACCTGGCCGAGGAGGAGCGTGCGACGTTCCGGGTGATGATGTCGGGACAGGACCTGCCCCGGCTGTTCTGCTCCGCCACCGACCGTGATGGTGATTTCGATGGTGCTGTTCCCGACCGCCAGGTGGTTGCGGAGGCGTGGGACGCATGGCGGGCGGAGGTGGACTTCGCCACGCGGTTCGTGGCCGGGGCGCCCAGTCTCGACATCACCGGCGACGATCCCTTGAATCTGCATGGCAGCGGTGGGGGGCCGATGTCGCTGCGCGAGGTGCTGGTCGGAATGATCGAGGAGTACGCCCGCCACATGGGTCACGCCGACCTGCTGCGCGAGCGGATCGACGGACGCATAGGCCAGTAATGATCATGGCAGGGCTCGCCGAACCCGTGGAGTGCTGATCTCTGGCCATGCCGTAGCTCAGGCGTGCTCATGCCGGGGCCGCCATTGCCGCGCACTTGACAAATCTGCTACCTCGGTAGGGTCTCAACATCACCCGCTCGGCTGATTTCTGTCGTATGGATATGGGTTAGGCTGTGCTGGTGAAACCATGCCGCTGGATGCAGCAGCATTCTGTGCATTACCGGGAGCTCGGGCCGGTTCTTTATGTGACAAGTATTCAGTATTTCGCCGTCCAGCTCTTTGTAGCGCTGCAATGGACCCCGCCTTATAGTCTGTCTCACGATACGATTAGCGATTTAGGGAACACCGCCTGCGGGACCTGGAACGGACGGTACGTTTGCTCGCCGCTCCACGGCTTGATGAACGCATCGTTTGTTGTGCTGGGCATTACAATGACGCTGGGATCCGTGCTCGTCTCCCGCTATTTCGCAAATGGCCGTGCCTCAGAAGCGGGCTTCGCCGCGATGGCCATCTCCGGCGTGGGCGTCATAATGGTGGGCTTTTTCCCAGAAAATAGCGTGTCGGCGCTACACGGCCTAGGCGCAGCTATCCCGTTCGTGCTGGGAAATGCTTCGCTCATTATCCTGGCGCTTTCCTTTGAGATGCCAGCACTTTTGCGCGTGTACTCTTTTCTTTCGGGAGCGATGGCGCTTCTTGGCCTGGTGGCTTACGCCAGCAGTCACTACTTTGGCCTCGGGGAAGGAGGGATTGAACGAGTCGTGGCCTACCCGCAGACAGTCTGTCTTGTAGTGATCGGCTTCTACCTGGCGGCGAACCCAGGAGGCTCATCGAGCCACCTGTCGGTGGAGTCCGCCACATCTGCGTTAGAGTCCCAGGATGCCGACGTTCCGGATCAAGGAGGCAGCCAGCCTTCTCGGGGTCAGCACCGATACCTTGCGCCGATGGGCGGACGGGGGGCGGATCGACACGACCACCGATACCTCCGGGCGGATGGCCGTGGACGGAGTAGCCCTCGCCAGGCTTGCCCAGGAGCTGGCTGAATCAGCCGACCACGAGCAGAACCGGGTGGTCGTGGCCCACTCGGCACGGAACAGGTTCAGCGGCCTGATCAGCCGGGTCACCCGTGACACGGTGATGGCTCAGGTGGAGATCCAGGCGGGGCGGCACAGGTTCGTGTCACTGCTCAGCCGCGAGGCGGCCGACGAGCTCGGCTTGGAGCCAGGAATGCTTGCGGTCGCGGCCGTTAAGGCCACGAACGTCTCTGTCGAAATCCCCAAGATCGGCTGACTGCAGACTCAGTGTGCCCTAACTAAATGATCGGCACTGCACCCCAGGCTGGCATGCGCAGCCGCATGATCTCCCGGGCCGCGCCCGACGCTCGTCAACCATGGCCCAGCCAGCGATCCGAATGCGGGCGATGGCCCCGCCGCAGCGGCGAGGTCGGCGCTGATAATGATAATGAGGACATGGAGAGCGACGGCGTCGTACGGGAGTGGCACGAGGACGAGGGCTTCGGAGTGCTCGACTCACCGGCCACGCCCGGGGGCTGCTGGGTGCACTTCTCCAGCATCGTCATGGACGGATATCGCTCCCTGGCCGCGGGCGATCGGGTTGCCTTCACTTACGAGGCGGCCCAGCAGGACGGCTATGACCACCGGGCCATCCTGGTATGGCCGCCGGGTGTCGAGCCCGGCACGCCACCATCGCCTGAGGCCAGCAGCGGAGATCCAGGAGCTGCTTACCAGAGCACTCTGACCATCCGGTGGAAAGATGGCTCGGTCACAACGCGGTCCGGACAAGAACCCTGGCCGTCCTGACGCGCTTGGCGCCACGTGGCTGCTGATCCGCGAGTACGGACGGCGCTTCACGGCGTCCCAGGAACCTGATGGCCTTCACTCACTCAGCCGACACGCCTAGACGGCTCGTCGAGATCTCCGGGCGCACACCGATGCCCCCTGCTGTTCCGGATGCCGGTGATCAGCGGAACGGTGCGCTATTCGTGCTGGCGAGGCTGGCGCCGTTCGTGGTGAGGCTCAGGTGAATGAAATACGGGCCGGGTTGCCTGGGCAGGGGAATCCACATTTCCAGAGTTCCCGTATCGTCATTAGTCGTCGCCTCCAGGCGGTAGGCGACGAAATTGCTAAGCCACTTCCCGAGCAGGTTAACCTGGCCGCCCTCCTGGAAGATTGACCATGACAAAAATACTGGCTGATCCCGTAGGCCGGCTAGTTCCACGTTGACGCTGACGAGCTCTCCCAGCGGCTCTCTCTTGCCGCCAGGTCCTCCGCCCAGGCTGGCGGATCCAGCACTGACCGTTTGGGTATTGCCGAGAAACCCAGCAATTCGGCTGGCAGCGGCTAGCGGAGAGATGACATGGCCTTTCCCGTTGACAGCACCCGTAGTGATAATAAAGGCGATCGCAGGTTTAGGACTGCTGCAGCTAGAACCGCAGGAGGAGGCGGGGAGAGGGAATCCCGGACTCATTTTTTGCAGAAGAGCAACCACGTGATCTGTGTACGCGGCGCCCTCATGGAACGACATGCCCGCCGGAAGAAGCGACAGGAGCCGGCCGGCAGGTGAGGCCGTGCCGGCAGGTGAGGCCGTGCCGGCGGGCGGGGCTGTGCCGGCAGGTGAGGCCGTGCCGGCGGGCGGGGCCGTACCAGCGGGTGAGGCCGTGCCAGCAGGCGACGATGCCGACGGGGGAGGCGTGACTGAGGGGGGTGGCGGGGGGGCGGTGGCCGAGGGCGCTGGTGGAGGGGCCGCGGTGGTGCTCTGGATTGCCGGCGGCGCTGCATGCCTGAGGACGGCCACGAGAAGCCTGGGACCCTGGCTCCTGGACTGGTCGTCGGATTGCGTGCTGAACACCGCAGACCTCTGCTGGTATTTATTGAGGGGAACCCGAGCGAGCGCCTGGACGGAAATGAACCGGGCGACATTCTGGTGGGCATGTGAAGGCAGGAGTGACAGAACTAAAGCCAGCACTGCAGCGATGGCAGTGGCAAGGGCTCCAGCGGCGAGAATGGTCTTGGTAATGCGGTTCCACCATCGAAGCGGGGGAGTTTCTGCCGGCTTAGCCTGAGGTGCTGGCGGCCTGGAGGGTGGGTCCGGGCGGCTTCCGGTTCGCCTGGTCATCACAATGTCCCTGGCCGATCGGGCTGTCTTGCATCCGGTGGCAGGTCAGGGCACGCACAGTCGTCCAGGCCCCGAATCTCTGCAGCTTCCGGCGCCGACCCCTCAATGATCATGGCGGCCTCCTCAGACGTTCCGCCTACTCATCAAGAGGATGCGCTCGGGCCTGTGATACAAGGCGGCAGCAGAACCGCCTGCGTCTGCGCTGGCGGTGTTCGTGGATGCCTTCGCCCGCTGGGAAGCTCTTCTCATCGAGGGCGTCGGGCGAATGCAATCGCGTGGCGATCTCCGAGCCGACGTCTCGGTCGCCGGCCTTGCCGATCGGACCATGGCTGCGATGCAGGGGGCTGCTGCGGCGGACTTTGCTGCCCACCATTTGCCAACTGCGGCGCTGCCAGCACGGCCCAGCCGGGCGCGACGACATCAGGAAAGGCGGCTGCTTCGCCGCCGCAGCGCGCCGACGGCGTTCCAGCGGAGGGCTCCCGCCAGGTCACGTGCGTGGTCGGTCATTGAGTAGTCGGGCCGGGTGTCGACGTCGCGCAACGCCCGGTCAAGGTCCAGGTTGTGCTGCTCGAGCACGATCGAGAAATCCCGCCGCAGCGGGCCGAGCCGGTCGTATCCGAACGAACGATAAATGCGGGGGAACTGAGAGCGGTAAAGGCGAACCCGCTCATGGAGGCCGGACGAGTGTGACAGCGGGTTCTTCGGGCGTCGGCGGACGTAGTCCGGCAAGATGCCGGCGAAGGCATGACGCAGGATCCACTTATCCTCGCCGTCGCGCTGCTTCAGCTCGATGGGCAGACGCATCGCCAGCCGGACCAGCGCGAGGTCGAGGAACGGGACACGTACTTCCACGCCCTGTCCCATACTGGTCCGGTCGACACGCTGCAGCTCGGTCCGCCCAAGGTTGTGCAGCTTGTGCTGGAACAGGCGCCGACGCAGGGCGGGATCGGGCTGGCGGTACATCTCGTAGCCGCCGAAGAGCTCATCAGAGCCGTCCCCGCATAGCACCACCTTGACCCCGCAACTATGCACCCGGGCGAAAAGCGGCCTGGAGATGACGGCGTTTATTATGTCGCCGTATTCGGTGAGCTCTGAAAGCCGCACGGTTTCGCGGATGTCGGAGAGACGGATATCGCCAGGCGTCAGCTCGATGATCTCGTGGGCGACCCCGAGCTCGCGGGTAACGCGGCGGGCGTAGGCGACGTCGTCGCTGCCCGGTGTCCCGATCGTGAACGCCACGCATTCGGGGTGCATCTCGCGTACGTGCAGCAGCGTCAGCGTGCTGTCGAGACCGCCGGAGAGGATCACGCCGACCGTCAGGTCGGTGTCGAGCCGCACTCGCATGCTGTCCCGCAGCGCCGCCCGGACCAGTCGGCTGGCCTCGCCGACGTCGGCGATGGGCTCGTCGCCGTCCCCCATCGTCAGCAGATCGACGTAAGCGGCGAGATCCGGGTCCTGGCCTGGGCTCCCCCACCCATGATGGCCAGGGGGGATCTCACTTACTTGCCCACCCACCGGGACGAGCGCCTTCAGCTCCGAGGCCACGTGCAGGTGACCATCGCGGCGGGACCAGTAGAGCGGCTTAACACCGAGCGGGTCGCGAGCTAGATAGACCCGGTCTCCGGCTCGGTCCACCACGGCGAACGCGAACTCACCCCGCAGGCGGTGCACCGCCCCTTCTCCCCACTCGAGGAAAGCCTCCAGGATGACTTCGGTGTCGCTGTCGCTTCGCAGCTCATGGCCGAGGGCTCCCAGCTCGGCCCGCAAGGAGCGGAAGTTATAGACCTCGCCGTTGTAGCAGACCGTCCACCGACGGTCAGGCGAGGTCCACGGCTGGATGGCCCGCTCGCGATCGACTATCTTCAGCCGCTGGGTGCCGAGGCGGTGCCGATCGTCGCAGAGTGTTTCACGCACCTCTCCTCGCGAGGCTATGGCAGCCAGCATCGCCTCGAAGGCCGCTGTGCTCGGATTAGGGCCGATGATAAGGGCAATACCGCACATAATTTTGTGTGCCTTTCACGGTCGGCGCCTAGCGGCCGGCCAGCTGGGCGTCGTAGGCGGCCCGCAGCTCCTCGCATGCGAGCGGGTTTACGCACAAGTGCCACGCCTGGCCCTCGTCGATGACGTTGAGCTGGCCGGCCTCCTGCCGCTCCAGGAGCAGCCGGGAGAGCAGATCATGCTCGTCGAATCGCCGGAACCACTGCATCTCCACATCACCGGCATACCCGACACAGTGAGAGCTTGGCAGCACGGCGGCGTAACCAAGGGCTCGCAGCCGATGCTGGTGCTGGACGCTACGGACCAAGCTGGTTACCCAAAGGCGAGGGGCGCGTGGCGGGAGCACGGCGGCGAGCTCACCGGCGACCTGGTTGAGCACGGCGACCACCGCGGGCCGCGCAAGGGTGAAGCGCAATCCTGCCGTCCGGGGCCGAAGGTCCGGCAGCGCCTGCCGCTGGGCCCAGTCCCGAGCTCGACCGGGCAGCCCGGCCGGCTGAACGCGGTACTGGAACTGCAGCACTTTCGCCGACCTGAGGGCGGTGAGATCGACCAGCTCGGGCGAGCGCAGCACGTCGGTGTCGGAGACGAACGGAGCCCCCCCGCTCCACCACGCCGAGTCGATCTGGGAAAGCAGGAAGATCCGAACGAACGACGGCAGGTCGCTCGCCGAGCTGCGCGCGCTAGGCCGGTAGTGGCGGATTTCATCTAGCAGGCTCGCGGTGATGGCGTCCACGCCCCCGTCAAGGCGCGTGAGGACTGCTGCGAATTCAGGCTCGCTGAGGCGCTCGGCGACAAACGCCTCGGTCTGGGACCGGCCGGAGGGTCCCGGGCGCCTGCTCGCTTCCTTCAGGACGTCGTCAACCGCGGCCCGATAGGCCTTAAGGTCCCGAGAGGTCAAGGCGGCGGCCAGTGCAATAGGTTTTGAGGCGTCGAGCCGGGACACCGGCGTCGCGTCCTTGACCACCATCCCACTCCCTCCTCGCGCACTGCGGAACCACGGTCACGATGGCGCTAGCGCACGAGGCAGCTCGGGGGGATCACGGCCTGTCCCCCCCCGGTTATCTCCGCGGGCAGCTGGCGCGCAGAAGATAGCTGAGCTGCGGGGAATGCTCGCGCAAGCGCGTTAGCGATCAGACGGGACCGCCTAGCATAGCCCTCCTGGGTGAAATGAATGCCGTCAGGGATGAACCAGCTTCTTCTCGCCACGGCGGCCCAGTCATAGACCCGCATATCCGGGTAGCGAGGGCAGGCACGGAGCAGGGCGCGGTTCCACTGCTGCATGTTGCCTTCGGAGTAGGGACCGGAAGCGAGCAGCGACCTGACGTTCACCCACATCACCGGCTGGTTGCCGATCAGCGACATCATCCGCTGAACCCTGGCGGCCAGGCCCACGGTGGAGCCGACCGCGACATCCGCGGTGTCATTGGTACCTAGCGCGAGCACCCAGCAGCCGTGGTAGCCACGCCGGATCAGCTGCTGGGCAACCGTGTAGGCGTTCGGGAAGCCGTGCCAGACTTCCACGATCGACCGCGCCCCGGAGACCTGCGAGATGAACCTGGTCACACCCACCCGGCGGTACTGGGCGGCGATCCGCAGCGCGGCGTCGGGCTGGTAGGCGGGAAGGACCAGGCCGTCGGAGGTGGAATCCCCGATGTGCACCACGGACCGGCACGAGGTGAGCAGCCGCGGGCGCCGCGCTGCCCCCGTCCCGGCCTGCCGCCCGGAGCCGGCCGAAGCGGGAGGCGCGCTGCCGCCTCCCCCCTGGGCCGATGCGCCGGGGCTGTTGCTGGACGGCCCGGCCGGCGAGTCGGAAGGGGTGCCCGGCGAGGCGGCCGGGACCGCGCCAGCCAGCCCGCAGCCGGCCAGCACCACCGCTGCCGCGGTCGCGCAGACCGCCGCCCGCCCCTGGCGGCCGATGGCCTGCCATCCACCTGTGCGCAGCCGCGCCCAGAGTCGGCCGATCGCGCCGCGGCGGATCGGTTCCTCGATGAAGTGCCAGCACAATGCCGCGGCGGCGATGCTCGCCGCGAGCTGTGCGCAGCCGCGGGCCAGGCTCTCGCTGCCATTGGCCGGGCTGGTCAGCACGATGATCGGATAATGCCACAGATAGATGCCATAGGAGCGGACGCCCAGCCAGCGCAGCGGCCCCCAGCCCAGCGCCCGGCCGACGGAGCTGGCCGGCGAGGCGGACGCGGCGACGACAGCCGCAGCGGCAACCGACAGCAGCACCATTCCGCCGGGATAGAGGAACGGAGAGTACTGGCTGGTCCGCCAGGCGAGCAGCAAGATGACGATGAGGCGGGCGGCGCCGGCGCCGTCCAAGAGCCAGCGGCTGCGCGCCCCGATATCGGCGCGGAGCAGACGGCTCGGCCACGCGAACGCCAGGGCGGCGCCGATCAGCAGCGCGAACGCCCTGGTGTCGGTGCCGTCATAGACGCGAGTGGGGTCGTACCCGGGGTGGTACAGCAACCCCATCTCGGTCGCCGACACGGCGGCCAGTAGCAGCATGGCGGCGGCCAGCCAATAGCGGCCGCGCCCGCCTGGCGCCCGGCGCAGGCCGAGCAGCAGCAGCCAGGGCCAGATCAGATAGAACTGCTCTTCGACGGCCAGTGACCACAGATGGCCCAGCGGTGACGGCGGTCCGAATCGGGCGAAATACGAGCTGTGCTGCGTGATCAGCCACCAGTTGCTCATATACCCGGTCGAGGCGGCCACCGCCGACCGCAGTCCGGCAAGCTGCGCCCGGTTCAGCAGCGCCACCCAGACGGTCACCACGGCCAGCATCACGAACAGGGCGGGCAGCAGCCGCCGGGCTCGCCGCAGCCAGAAGTCGGCTAGGTGCAGCCGGCCCGTCACAGCCCACTGGCTGAACAGCAGGTCGGTGATCAGGTAACCGCTGAGCGTGAAGAACACGCCAACCCCGAGCAGGCCACCCGGAACGAACGGCACCTGCAAGTGGTAGCCGATGACCGCGAGCACGGCAATGGCACGGAGTCCGTCAAGGCCGGGCATATAGCGCTGACCGCCGCGCATAGGCTCGGGCATGATCCCCTCTCGCTGCCGACCGGTATGACGGCTGCCGTTTTGCATCCGCAAGGCTAGAAACGCTACTCGTCGCGCTACCGGTTGTAGCGACAAGTCGCGATTAGGAACCGGCGTGTCGAGGCGTCGCCGAGAGTGCGCAGGGCAACCAGCCGATCAAGAGCGCTAACCCAGGGCGCGGGAGATGGCGGACCAGGTAAGGGCCTTCCCCGCTAGACTGACGGTGCGGCGGTGGGACTCGCCGTCCTCTACCCGCCTGTTGAGGCAACCGCGGCAGATGCCGCCAATGGTCCCTGCCAGATATGTCATGCCCATGCTGGCAGGGGAGGCCATGTACAAGGCTGGAAGCCGTCCCAGCACACGTCCCCCGGATGCGCGCACCGCGCACCGGGCGACCTGGCGATGGACTGACCTGAGCCGCATCCCGTGGCTGATGCTGAGCGTGATCGCCGTGGGCGGGGTGACCGGCGCCCTGGCACGCCAGGGCCTGTGGCTGGCATTCCCGCACCGCGCCGGTGCCTTCGACTGGACGACGCTGGGCATCAATGCGGCGGGCGGCGGGCTGATCGGGGTGCTGATGGCTGCCGTTACCGAGGTCCGGCATGCTCACCGCCTGACCGGCCGTTTCTGGGCGTGGGGGTCCTTGGCGGCTTCACGACCTTCTCCACCTACATCATCGGCATTCAGAAAGCCATCGCCGCTGGCGCCCCGCAGACCGGGCTGGCCTACCTGGCCGCCGCGCTGGCCGCCGCGCTCCTGGCTGGTTATGCCGGAGTCACCCTTACCCGCCTGCTCAGCGGCTTGCGCCGCAGGGAGAAGCCATGAAGCCGGAAGGTCCAGCGGCGCGCCTGACCATCTTCATCGGCGAGGACGACCGCTGGCGCCACAAGCCGCTGTACACCGAGATCGTGCACCGTGCCCACAAGGCCGGGCTGGGGGGCGCCAGCGTGCTGCGCGGTATCGAGGGCTACGGCGCGTCCAGCCGCATCCACACCAGCCGCATCCTGTCATTGTCGCAGGACCTGCCGCTGGCGATCATCATCGTGGACGCCGAGGACAAGATCAGGGCGTTCCTGCCGCAGCTCGGCGAACTCGTCGCCGAAGGCCTGGTGATCATCGACCCGGTCGAGGTCATCCGCTACGTGGGCCGTCCCGCCCGGCACGGGGAACCGGATCTACGGTGACCGTCCTGCTCGTTGCCCTCGGCGCCGCCGTCGGGGCACCAGCCCGGTATCTGACAGATCGCGCGGTGCAGGCTCGTCACGACTCGGTCTTCCCGTGGGGAACCTTCATCGTCAACGTCACCGGATCGGCCCTGCTCGGGTTCCTGGCGGCCTGGCCCGGACACGGCGCCGCGGCGACGGTCACCGGGACCGCGTTCTGCGGGGCCTTCACGAGCTACTCCACCTTCGGCTACGAGACCCTCAAACTGGCTGAGGACCGGGCCTTCCTGTTCGCCGCGCTCAACGCCGCGGCCAGCATCATTGCCGCGCTCGGCGCCGCCTACGTCGGCATGGCAATCGCCCAGGCAATCACCACATAGAGGGCATGCGCGAGGCTCGCGCCGCGGTGCTGGCTTGTGACGCGGACATCTTGCCCGGGCCGGGCGGCCCCGCGAAGCGCCGGCCTGAAGGACGGCAGCCCTCGCACCGAGCGCCGCAGGCCAGCCGTGCCGGCGGGGCGTCAGCCGGACACGGTGATCTCGTGCCAGAGGCCGCCGTTGAGGTTCAGGCCGTTGCCCTTGGCCTGGCCTGGGCCGCTGTCGCCGATGTAGGTGTACAGCGGATGGCCGTTGTACACGGCCTGCATCGAGCCGTCCGCTCGCTTGATCACGGTCAGCCTGCCGGTGACGCCGGCACCGGCAGTCGCCGGTCCCTTGACCGGGGGCCAGTACGCCGCGCAGGATCCCGAGCAGGCGGACCGGGCCGGGGTGTCCGGGGCGAACCAGTACAGGGTCAGGCCGCTGGCATTAGCGAGCACGGTTACGCCGCCGACCTTCGCGGTCTTCAGCGCGCTTGTCCCGCCGCCGGCGGCTGCGGCGCTGGAGTTTCCGGCCTGCGCGACAGATACGCCCAGGATGATCAGCGCGGCCGCCGAGGCGGCGATGATGCCGGCGGCGCTGATGCGCGCGGGCAGCCTGAGGCGGCTCAGCAGATCGCTGCCGGATCCGCCGGGCCTGAGGGCGATGCTGGCCAGAGTCGCGAACGCGGCTATCTCGATGATCCCGGCCACGATCCCGGCGGTGGTGCGGACCTCCCGGAAGCCGAACAGGCCGAACCACAGCGACAGCAGATAACCGCCCAGCGTGGCCAGCGCGAAGCCCGCTCCGGCCGCGGCGGCAAGCTGGCTGCCGGTCGCCAGCACCGCCAGCGCGAGGGCGAACGCGGTAATGATCTGGAGCAGGAACAGCCACCCGATGGTGGGGATTGACTTGTATCCGGTCAGGTACAGATCCAGGTGGATCGCCCCGATGGCGGCCAGCATGGCTGCCCCGGCCAGCCGGGGACCCAGCCAGGCCAGACGGTGGGCCGGAACGGCTGCGCGCACGGTACTCATGCCCGTTCCACGTGTGCCGGGGCCGCCTGGTTCACCAAGTCAGGCTGCGCTCCGGGCACGGCAGCCCTGGCGCACGACTGGCGGGAGGGCTTTACTAGGCCTGATGAAAGGCAGGGGCGCGGCACGCTGGCATCGCGCGGCCATTGGCGCCGTGGTCATGCTCCTCGCGGTCGGCTGCGGCAGCGCGAGCCGCCCCGCCCGGCAGCCCGGGTCCGGGCCGGATGCGAGCCCGGCAGCGGGTGCGCGGGCCGCCGCCGGCTCGGCGCGGCGGCGGGAGCTGGCTGCCGCCTACCTGAAGATCGCGATGGCCGGGAACCGGCGGCTGGAAACAGACTTCGGGCGGCTGGCGGGCCGCGACCACGGCCACCGGGCCGCGGCCGACCTGCGCGACGCGGCCGCGACCGAAAGGCTGTTCGACCGGCGGCTGCTGCGGCTGCGGCTGCCGCCCGCTACCGAGTTCTTCGCGCGCTTCCTGGTCTGGGCGAATCAGGCCCGGGCCACGCTGAGCGGCACCGCGGCCAGCTCGGTGTCGCTACGGCAGCTGGCCCGATACCGGCAGCGTCTTGATGCCGCTAACGTGCCCGTCGAGCAGGCTGTCACGATCATCCGGCACCGGCTCGGCCTGCCGCCCCCCGAGACCAGCTGACCCAGCCGCCACGAACCGGGCGGCGGGCGCCATCCTGTTCATGGCATGCGCCAGAATATCCTGGCGAGCCATGCATCCGGCCGGCAGATACGGACTGATGCACCGCGCCTGGGCCCTGCCGCCCGCCCGACCGGATAGCCCGGCCCGTTCGAGCCCGGGCGCCGGGATTGCACGCCATGACCGGCCCTGGCAGCTGCGAGGATGCGCGCCTGGCCCTGGGCGGGTACGTGCTCGGGGCCCTCGGCCCCGCCGAGCGCACCGTCGTGGGCCGGCGGCGCGGTGTCCGGCATCCGCCGGGCCGGTGTCGCTGATAACCCTGCCGGTCCGGGTACCCCGGGCGGGGGCCGCTACGGCAGGCCGGGATGAAAGCTGGTGAACGGATCGGGCTGCCGGTCCGTGACATCAGTAGCACTCGATCACTGCTGAACAGGAGACCCACGATGCGCATCAGCTGGCTGGCACCCGCCGGGATCGCCGCCGTCGCCCTGGCCGCCGCCGCGTGCGGCGGCTCCTCTTCGGGAGCGGGCAGCACGGGCGGCAGTTCCCCCGCCGCAGCACCCGCCACCTCCCGCGCCGCCGCATCGACATCCGCGGCGCTGAAGACCGCGAAGGCCGGCGGCGCGACCGTGCTGACCAGTGCCGGCGGCTTCACCTTGTACTGGTTCGTCCCCGACACGGCCACGGCATCGAAGTGCAACGGCGCCTGCGCCAGGTACTGGCCGCCGGTCAAGGGGCCAGCCACCGCCGGTGCCGGCATCACCGGCAAGCTGACCGTGATCAAGCGGTCCGACGGGTCGATGCAGGCGGTCTACAACGGGCACCCGCTCTACACCTACGTCGGTGACACCAAGCCCGGCCAGGCCAAGGGCAATGGCCTGAACCTGTCCGGCGGAGTCTGGCACGAGGTCACCACCACCGGCGCTGTCGCCCCCGCAGCCCACTCGTCCTCCTCCAGCGGAAGCAGCGGCGGAGGCGGGGGCGGGTACGGGTACTGAGCCCTGCCCTCCCTCGCGGCCGCCGGGCGTTCTCCGCTGACCCGGCGGCCGCGAGAGACCGCCTGGCGGCGGCCGCCGCCAGCTAAGGCAATCCAGGCCACGGCGGCACCCGGGACAGGAACGATGAGCACTATCGCGGGCATCACCTGGCTCGCCGCGGTCCTGGCCGGGCTGTTAATGCTCGCGATCTGGCTGATCGAGCTGGACCGCGACTACCAGCGCCGCGCTGCCACCCGGCTGCCCGTGCCGGTGCTGTCCGCCCACGCCCTGCTGGGCCTCGGCGGCCTGCCCATCTGGATCGCCTACATAATCACCGGCGAAGACAAACTCTCGTGGACCGCGGTCGTGATCCTGGCTTGCGCCGCCCCGCTCGGCGTGATCATGGCCTTCCGCTGGCTCGGGGTATACCGAGCGCACGCCACCGGGACCAGCATCGAGCAGGCCACGGCCGCGATCCCCCCGGAACGGCACATCCCGCCAGCCGCTGTCATCGTGCACGGGCTCTTCGCCGGCACCACCGTCACCCTCGTCGTGCTCACCGCGCTCGGAGTCGGCCCCAGCTGACTCCGGCCGGCGGCTCGGGAGCCGGTTCGTAATGGCCCGGTTCACAATGGCACCCTCGGGTTTCGTGCTCGCCGGCGGCCGGTTGCTAGACTTCCGGGCGTACCGCACTGGCAGCGGCCGCCGTCCATTCAGCGTGTTATTCATGCCCGGAGGCCTGCTGATGTCATCGATCGAGGTGCGGCCGTTCCGGCGGAGTGACCGGGACCAGCTGACAGATCTAGTGAACGCCCATGCCGCCGCGGTGGTGCCCGGGATGGGCGCGTCGGTCAGCGCCGTGCTGTCGTCGCTGGAACGGCAGCCCGGCGAGTTCATCGAGGATCCCTGGGTCAGCGAGCGGATGACGCTGGTCGCCGAGCAGGCAGGCCGGGTCGCCGCCGCCGCGCATCTGCTGCGGTACTTCGCCGACGAGCGGGCGGGCCGGGCGGCGCGGGACGTCGGGGCGATCCACTGGCTGCTGTTCTGGCCCGAGGCGCCGGAGGGGAATCCGTGCTGGCCGGACGCGAGGCCCGCCGCGGACGCGCTGATGGCCGCCTGCCTCGGGCAGCTGGAGGCGTGGCAGGTGACGCGCCAGCATGCGGGCGGGGAGCTGCCGGTCCGGGGCGTGTACGGGATCCCCGAGCAGTGGCCGCACATCAGCGCGCTCTATCAGCAGGCCGGGTTTACCCACAAGGGGCACACCGAGATCATCTACCTGGCCCGGCTGGCCGATCTGCCCCGCCCGGCCCGGCCGCCGGCCGCCGGCCTGTCGGTCCGCCGGTCGGTGGGCATGAACGGGACGCGCCTGTCCGCCGTGGCCGGCGGCGAGGTGATCGGCTACATCGAGGCGGAGGTCTTCGAGGAGGGCGAGCGCCTGTCACGGCACGGCGGCTGGGCCGATGTCGGCAATCTCCACGTTGCGGCCCCGTGGCGGCGCCACGGGGCCGGGTCCTGGCTGCTGCGGCAGGCCGCCGGCTGGCTGGAAGCCGCCGGCGTCGACCGGCTCCTGGACTACGCCTGGCTCGAAGGCACCGACCCCGGCGGGCAGAGTTACGACGGCTACCGGGCCTTCCTGGCCGCCGCCGGCTTCCGCGAGCTGACCCGCACCAAGTGCGGATGGAGCCGTGCGGACCCGGGGAATGGCGGGCACTAGCCCAGCGCGGCGGGATCACCGTCCGGGCGGGTCACGGGCTTAGGGAGCGGAGCCCGGTGAGGAGTGGTTGCTGCAGGTCGAGCTGGTAGGTCTGGCCGATGAGGTCGACGCCGTAGGAGTGATGGGGATGCTCGTCGGCGAGCACGAAGCCGGCCTTCAGGTAGAGGTGGATAGCGGCGCGCAGGACGTCGTTGGTCCATAGCACCAGGCCGTCGTAGCCTTTGGCGCGCGAGAAGGCAATCGCGGTGTCCAGGAGCTGGCGCCCGATTCCGCGGCCCTGCGCGTCCGGGTGAACGAGCAGAACCCGGAGCCTGGCCGCAGTGCCGCCGGCCGAGATGACGACGACGGAGCCGATCCGGGTGCCGTCCATCTCGGCGATCCAGGCCGCCTCGCGCTCGGCGTCGTGGCTGCTGCCGTAGTCGGCCACGATCTGGGCGACGGAGGCCTCAAAGGTGCTGTCCCAGCCGTACTGGCTCGCGTACAGCTCACCGTGGGCCATGACCACCCAGCCGAGATCTCCCGGCTGGTCCAGGGGCCGTATGACCGCGTTGCCGTCTGCCATCGCCATCTCCGTCTGCTCTACGGCACACTACTGAAACGAGTGTTTCACTCAGCAGGATAACCCCAGGCCGGATCCGGCACGATCCAGATCACCTTCCGCCGGAAGTGGACCACCGCGGCGACGTCGTAAACTCCATGCCGCGGAACTCGCGCAGGTCCGTGACGGCGAGCCCGGCCTCCTCGGCGCCGATCACCGACCACCTCGGGTCGCGCGGCCGTGGCGCTGGAAAGCGGCTGGCCGCCTCGGCGGCCAGCCGCTTTCCGCTGGTGGGGGGTGAGGCGTTAGTACCGGCGCAGCCCGGCGGCGGCGCGCTGGCAGGGCCCGGCGTCACGCCGTAACAGCGGCCGAACCAGCGGCACGGGTGGCTTTGATCCGCGAACCCGGCCCGCGCCGTCGGCAAGATCTTCAAGGGGCTCCCGCTGCACCCGTGACCCCGGCTGCGGCCCGCAGCTGCAGGGCACCATGAGCCGGACGGTGTAATGCGCGCACTCGTGGCCGCGCACCTGGGCCAGCGCGTCGGACAGGCGCCGGGCCCTGCACCGCGGCGCCTTCGCCGTGGGCGAGGCTAGCCTGCCGGTAACGTCCTGCCCGCGCCGGACTGCATAACCAAAAAATCAGGCCGCAAAACTTGCCGGCTGTTGATTCGGCCGGGGGGCGTTCGTGACTTCAGGTGAAGGCCCGGCACGAGACCGGGTCCGCCCGAACAGGAGGACCGAGATGACCCAGTACCTGCTGGCCGTGCACATGGCCGAGGGCGAGCCGGAGCGCTCGCCGGAGCAGACCCAGGAGGCATACGCCTCAGTCGGCAAGTTCAACACCGAGCTGCAGGCGGCCGGCGTGTGGGTGTTCGCCGGCGGCCTGCACCCGCCGGCCACCGCGACGGTCGTGCACGCGCAGAACGGGAAGGTGCTCACCACCGACGGCCCGTTCGCCGAGGCCAAGGAGCAGCTGGGCGGCTTCTGGGTCATCGAGGCCGCCGACCTGGATGCCGCGCTCGACTGGGCGGCCAAGGGCTCAGCGGCATGCGGCGGCCCGGTGGAAGTGCGGCCATTCCAGGAGGTCTAGACCCAGCCGTGCCGACGCCAGATACCGCCGCGATCGAGCGGGCCTACCGGCACAGCGCGGGCCGGGCGGTAGCCATCCTGGTCCGCCTCTTCGGTGACATCGATCTCGCCGAGGAGGCGGTCCAGGAGGCCTTCGCCGTGGCCGCCGACCGCTGGCCGGCCACCGGCGTGCCGCCCAACCCCGGCGGCTGGATCGTCACCACGGCCCGCAACAAGGCGCTCGACCGGCTGCGGCGAGAATCCACCCGGTTCGGCCGGGAAGCCCAGGCGGTCCTGCTGCAAGAGCAGGTCGCGGCCGGCGATGCGGACCGGGAGGAGGCGGGGCCGGTGCGCGATGACCGGCTGCGGCTGATCTTCACCTGCTGTCACCCGGCCCTGGCCGCCGAGGCGCAGCTCGCCCTGACGCTACGGCTGATCGCCGGGCTGCAGACCCCCGAGATCGCCCGCGCGTTCCTGATCCCCGAGGCGACGGTGGCCCAGCGGCTGGTCCGGGCTAAGCGCAAGATCCGGGACGCCCGGATCCCCTACCGGGTGCCGCGCGACGCCCAGCTGCCCGACCGGCTGCCGTTCGTGCTCGCGGTGGTCTATCTGGTCTTCAACGAGGGTTACACAGCCTCGGCGGGCGAGGACCTGATCCGGTCCGAGCTGTGTGCCGAGGCCATCCGGCTGGCCCGGCTGCTGGCCGGGCTGATGCCTGACGAGCCCGAGGTCCGCGGCCTGCTGGCGCTGCTGCTGCTCACCCAGGCCAGGAGCGCGGCCCGCACCGGCCCGGACGGCTCGCTGGTCCTGCTCGGCGACCAGGACCGCGGCCGCTGGGATGGCGCCCTGATCGCCGAGGGCTGCGATCTGGTCCGGGCCTGCCTGCGCCAGGGGCGGCCCGGGCCCTATCAGCTGCAGGCTGCGATCGCCGCCGTGCACGCCAGCGCCGCCACCGCCGCCGGGACCGACTGGGCGCAGATCCTCGCCCTCTACGACCAGCTGTGCGCGGTCGCGCCGACCCCGGTCGTCGCGCTGAACCGGTGCGTGGCGGTGGCCGAGGTGCATGGCCCGGCGGCCGCGCTGGACCTGGCCGACCGGATCGACCTTGACGGTTACTACCTGCTGCACTCGGTGCGCGCGGACCTGCTGCGCAGGCTCGGCCGCCGGGACGAGGCCGCGGCGGCGTACGGCGCGGCCATCACCCGCACGGCCAACCAGGCCGAGCAGACGTTCCTGCGGCGGCAGCGCGGCAGCCTGTGACACCCGGCCGGGGCCAGTGGCGCGGCCAGCCGGGTGCCTGGCCGCGCGGGATGGGCGGCTGGCCGGAGGGGCGCACGGCATGACAGTTTGGTAGCGGGCAGCGCGCCGCGGCGCGGGCAACCGCACGGCGCTGGCTTGAAGGAGGCACCGGTGGGCGGCGACGACATGGTGGCGCAGGCCGCCGCCGAGCTGTACGCGACCGATCCCGGCGAGTTCGTCGGCCGCCGTGACGCGCTCGCGGCCCGGGCCCGCGCGGCGGGCGCCGCGGCCGCGGCCAAGCAGATCGCGGGCCTGCGCAAGCCGACCCGGTCGGCCTGGGTGCTCAACCAGCTGTCGCGTGCCGATCCCGGCGCGGCCGGGCAGCTGGTCGGCCTGGGCGAGCAGCTGCGCGCCGCGCAGGAAGCCCTGGACGGCGACGCGCTGCGGGAGCTATCGGTGCGGCGGCGGCGGCTCATCGACGCGCTGGCTCGCGCGGCGTTCGCCGCGGCCGGGCTGCACGCGCCGCCCGCCGCCCTGCGGGAGGAGGTCACCGGCACGCTCGGCGCGGCCTTGGCTGATCCGCAGGTGGCGGCACAGCTGCAGGCCGGGGCGCTGGAACGGGCTGCCCGCCGGGAGGGGTTCGGATCGGCTGCCCCGCCGGTGCTTACCCTGGTGCCGGCCGCGCGCCGCTCCGGCGAGCCGTCTCACCGTTCCGCCGGCCCCGGCCGCGGCGGGCGGTCCGATGGATCCCCGGCCGGCTCGGTGGCGGCTCCATCCGCCGCGCAGGCGCGCCGCGCCGCAACCTCGCCCGGGCAGGCCGCGGCCGGCCCGGGCAGCCAGCGCCGCGCCGGGGTGACCACACTGGCCGGCGCCCGGGCGAAAGCCGATGCGCAGCGGCGCCGCCATGCGGTCGCCGCGGCGCAGCAGCAGCTCGCCGAGGCCGGCGCCGACGCCGCGGCTGCGGCGGAGGAGCAGCAGGAGGCCGAGCACGCGGTCCGGCTGCTGGAGGTTCAGCTGGCTGATGCCCGGCAGCGGCTGGCCGCCGCCCGCGACGGCCTGGCCGAGGCCCGGATGCGCGGCCGCCAGGCCGCCGCCGCGCAGCGCCGCGCCCGCCAGGCCCTGGACCGGCTGCAGGACTAGCACTCACCCGGCCGCCCGCCCGCCCGGCCGGGCAACCCGGCGGCTGTCACAACCAGCGGCACCGCCCATGGCTGCCACATTCGCGGGCTGCATCCGGGACCGCCGCAGGTGTTACCGGCACCGGTGCTGGGCAGTACGGCAGGGTCACCGGCGAAACGGGGGTAGCTCCGGCATGCGGACTGAAGGCCAGCTCACGCTGACCGTGAACGGCTCCGAGCACCAGATCGAGATCGACAACCGCACCACGCTGCTGGACGCGCTGCGCGAGTCGCTCGGCCTGACCGGCACCAAGAAGGGCTGTGATCACGGCCAGTGCGGCGCCTGCACGGTGCTGCTCGGCGGGCGGCGCGTCAACGCCTGCCTGGTGCTGGCGGTCGCCGCGGCGGGACGCTCGATCACCACGGTTGAGGGGCAGGCCGGGCCGGCGCGGGCTGGTCCAGTGCCGTCACCGCGGATGTCGCCGCGGCCACGACCGGCCTGGACGACGCGGAGATCCGCGAGCGGATGAGCGGCAACCTGTGCCGCTGCGGCGCTTACGTCAACATCGTCGCCGCGATCAAGACGGCGGCTCGGCGATGAGGCAGTTCGGCTACGTCCGGCCGGGCCAGGCGGACTCGGCGCTGCGCGCGGCCGCGGACGGCGACGCCCGCTACCTGGGCGGCGGCACGAACCTGATCGACTTGATGAAGCTCGGCGTCGAGGCCCCCGGCCTTCTGGTCGACGTGACCGGCCTGCCTTACGACCAGATCGCGCCCACCCCGGCCGGCGGCCTGATGATCGGTGCCACCGTGCTCAACAGCGACCTGGCCGCTGACCCGCGGTCCGCCGGGACTACCGGTGCTGGCCCAGGCCGTGCTGGCCGGCGCGTCCGGGCAGCTGCGTAACATGGCCACCGTTGGCGGCAACCTGCTGCAGCGCACCCGCTGCGGCTACTTCACCGACATCACCAAGCCCTGCAACAAGCGCACGCCGAGGCCGGCTGCCCGGCCCGCGGCGGCGAGCACCGCAATCACGCCATCCTCGGCGCGTCCGCGCACTGCATAGCCACTCACCCCTCCGACATGGCGGTGGCCCTGGTCGCGCTGGACGCCACCGTGCGCGTGCTGGACGCCAGCGGGGCCACCGCGATCCCGGTGACCGGCTTGTACCGGCTGCCCGGCGACCGCCCCGATATCGAGCACAATCTCGCCGCCGGAGCAACCAGGGCCCGGCCATGGTGGCCAGGGCCCTGGCCACCCTGTTCGAGCTGGGCGACGGCGCGGTGCGGGTCATCACCGAGCATGTGGGCGGCGGCTTCGGCGCCAAGGGCACCGCGCGGCCGCACGCGGTGCTGGCCGCGCTGGCCGCGCGCCGGGTCGGCCGCCCGGTCCGGGTGGTGCTGAGCCGGCCGCAGCTGTTCTCGCTGACCGGATACCGGACTCCGACGATCCAGCGGATCCGGCTCGGCGCGGATCCCGGCGGGCGGCTGACCGCCCTCGATCACCTGGCCTGCTCGCAGACCTCCACCGTCGTCGAGTTCGCCGAGCAGACCGCCCAGATCTCCCGGGCCATGTACTCGGTGCCCAACCTGCGCACCCGGCACCGGCTGGCGGCCCTGGACGTGCCGACGCCGCGGTGGATGCGCGCGCCGGGTGAGGCGCCCGGCGCTTTCGCCCTGGAATGCGTCATGGACGAGCTGGCGCACGCCTGCGGCATCGACCCGATCGAGCTGCGGGGCCCGCAACGAGCCCGACCGCGAGCCGGAGGGCGGCCGGCCGTTCAGCAGCCGCCACCTGCTGGACTGCTTCGCCGAGGGCGCCCGCCGGTTCGGCTGGGCCGGCCGGGACCCGCGGCCTGGGTTGCGCCGGGACGGGGAGTGGCTAACCGGCACCGGGGTGGCGTCCGCCACCTACCCGGCGCGCAGCTCGGAGTCGACGGCCACCGCCACCGCGCTGCCCGACGGCAGTTACGAGATCAAGATCGCCGCCGCCGACATCGGCCCGGGCGCGCGCACGGTGATCGCGCAGGTCGCCGCCGACGAGCTCGGCGCGGACCTGGGCCGCGTCGCTGTGCGCATCGGCGACTCCGGCTTCGGCCCTGCCATGATCGCCGGCGGGTCGATGGCACCGCCTCCTGGACCTGGGCGGTCACCAAGGCCTGCCGGCAGCTACGCGCGGAGCTGCCCGCCTCAGTGCGGCCAGCCGAGCCGGTCTCGGTCCGCGCGGACACTCATGACGACGTGGCGGCGCTGCCGGATCTGCTGCGGCACTCATTCGGCGCCCATTTCACCGAGGTGCGAGTGGATGCCACGCCCGGCGAGATCCGGGTGCCCCGGATGCTCGGGGTCTTCGCCGCCGGCCGGATCATTAACCCGCGCACCGCGCGCTCCCAGCTCATCGGCGGCATGACCATGGGCCTGTCGATGGCCCTGCACGAGGAATCAATCACCGACGCCGAGTTCGGCGACTTCGTCAACCACGACCTGGCGGGCTATCACATCGCCGCGTACGCCGACGTGGGCGTGATCGACGCGCACTGGATCTCCGAGTCCGACGACCAGCTCAACCCGCAGGGCGTCAAGGGGCTGGGCGAGCTCGGCATCGTCGGCGCGGCCGCCGCGATCGCCAACGCCGTCTGGCACGCGACCGGCCGCCGCTACCGTGATCTGCCCCTGACCCCCGCCCGGATCCTCGCCGCGGCGCAGTTGCCTGGCGGGCGATGAGCACCTATGCGCTGATTCCCGGGGCCGGCGGCGCGGCGTGGTACTGGCACCGGGTCGTCCCGCCGCTGCGGGCGGCCGGGCACCAGGCGATCGCTATCGACCTGCCCGGCGACGACGAGTCCGCGGGCCTGCCCGAGTACACGAGGCTCGCCGTGGCGGCAGCCGGCGGCCGGGACGACGTGGTGATCGTGGCCGGCTCTCTCGGTGGCTTCAGTGCGCCGCTGCTCGCGGCGCGGGTCCCGGTGCGCGCCATCGTCTTCGTCAACGGGCTGTGGCCGGCGCGCAGGACAGGTTCTTCCCGGCGGGGTTCCAGCGCGCGGTGGCGCGCGACCGGCTCGGGCTGGAGCTGGACGTGCTGCCCGGCGGTCACCTCATCGCGCTCTCCCAGCCGCGGGCACTGGCGGACTACCTGCTCAGTCCGTAAGCCTGCGGTCGCCGGGGTCCGGGCCTGCTCGGCCCCGGCGGCTCCGGCCCGGGCCGCTGCCTCGCCCGCCCGGCGGGCCGACAGCTCGCGCTCGGCCGCGTTGGCGGTCAGCACGGCCGCGCGCTCGAACTCGGCCCGCGCCTCGGCCGGCCGCCCCAGCTTCATCAGCAGGTCACCGCGCACGCTCGGCAGCAGGTGGTAGCTGCGCAGCGCGGGCTCGGCGGCGAGCACGTCGACCATGTCCAGGGCCGCCTGCGGGCCGTAGGCCATCCCCACCGCCACCGCCCGGTTCAGCTCGATGACCGGTGACGGCGTGACCCGCACCAGCGCCGCATACAAGGCGGCGATCTGGGCCCAGTCGGTGTCCTCCGGCCGGAACGTGCGCGCGTGACAGGCCGCGATGGCCGCCTGCAGCGCGTACGGCCCCCGCTCCCCGCCGAGCTGCCCGGCCCGGTCCAGGGCGGCCAGGCCCCGGTTGATCAGCAGCCGGTCCCAGCGGTGCCGGTCCTGGTCCAGCAGCAGCACCGGCTGGCCGTCCGGCCCGGTGCGTGCCCGGACCCGGGAGGCCTGGATCTCCATCAGCGCCGCCAGCCCATGCACCTCCGGCTCATCCGGGGTGAGCTGGGCCAGGATGCGGCCCAGGCGCAGAGCCTCCGCGCACAGGGCGGGGCGCATCCAGTCGTCCCCCGCGGTCGCCGAGTACCCCTCGTTGAAGATGAGGTAAATGACCTCGAGCACCGAGGCCAGCCGTTCCGGCCGCTCCGGCGCCTCCGGCACCTCGACCGGCACCCGGGCGCTGGCCAGCGTCTTCTTGGCCCGGACGATCCGCTGCGCGACCGTGGGCTCGGGGACCAGGTAGCCGCGGGCTATCTCGGCGGCGGTCAGGCCGCCGAGCAGCCGGAGCGTCAGGGCGACCCGCCCGGTCACCGGCAGGACGGGATGGCACGCGGTGAAGATCAGCCGCAGCAGGTCGTCCTCGATGCGGTCGCCGACCGCGGCGCCGAAATCGGGCACCGCGGCGCTGCCCTCGGCCTCCAGGGCCCGGCCGATCTGCTCGTACTTGCGCGCCAGGTCGGCGCTGCGGCGGAACTGGTCGACGGCCCGGCGCTTGGCCACGGTCATCAGCCACGCCCCCGGGCTGCGCGGCACCCCCGCCTGCGGCCACTGCTCCAGCGCCGCGACGACGGCGTCCTGGGCCAGCTCCTCGGCCAGTCCGACATCGCCGGCGTACCGGGCCAGCCCGGCCACCAGGCGGGCCCACTCCATCCGGACGACGGCCTCGACCGCAGCGTGCGCCTGGTCAGCCGTCATGAGACCCGATCACACCACCGGCCGGCCCGACGGGCAAGCCAGCCGGCGGTGCGACCGGGCGGTCAGTAGACCTGCCGGATCGTGCTCTCGCCGCCCCCGGCGATGCGCAGGAACCGCTTGGTCCACTCGATGGCCTCGGCCTTGTCCCGCACCTCCATCAGGGCCCAGCCGCCGACCAGCTCCTTGGCCTCGGTGAACGGCCCGTCGATGACGGTGAACTTGCCGTCGGCGTAGCTCACCCGGGTCGCCTCGTCCAGCGGCGCGATCCCGCCGGCCGCGACCAGCACCCCGGCCTTGGTGGCCTCCTCGACGAACTGGCCCATCTCCGTCATGAGCTCGGGGCTCGGCGGTGCCACCGGCGCCGAGGGGTCGCCCAGGGTGTACCCGAAATACCGCATTGCGCTGCTCCTTCTGCTCGGACTACGGCTGCCGCTGCGCTGCATCCCGCCGCGGCTTCTCATCCATGCGTCGAACGCACCGCCCCCGGATCGACATGGCCGCGAAAGAATTCCGGAGCCGCCGCCCCTGCCGCCCGGCGGGCCGGTCAGGACAGCACGCGGCGGCGGAAGTTGCGCAGCCCGAGGGCCAGGAACACCACGCCGAAACCCACTACCACCGGGTAGATCACGTACAAATGCATGTGCGGCGCCGTGGTGAACGCGGCCCGCATGCCCTCGTTGACGTAAATCAGCGGGTTGACCAGGACGATCGTCTGCAGCCAGTGCCAGCCGCCGACGGTCACCGGCGCCAGCTTCGTCCACGAGTAGTACGTCCCGCCCAGGAACGTGATCGGCAGGATGATGAAGCCGAACATCAGCCCGATGTTGCGCGGCTCGAAGCTGGTGCCGAGGACCAGCCCGAGGCCGCCCATCGCCACGGACGCGAGCGGCACGAACGTGACGATGAGCCACCAGTGCAGGGTCAGGTGCGCCTGCACCCCGGGTGCGTGCACCACCGAGGCGATCGGCAGCACGATGATCGCCGACAGCACGCCCTGGGCCGCCCCGGAGGCCACCTTAGCGATGGCGACCAGCCAGATCGGGCACGGCGCCTGCACCCGGTCCTCGATCTCCCGGGTGAAGCCGAACTCCTGCGCCATCGCCAGGGCGATCGACTGCACGCCCTGGAACATGACCGAGATACCGACCACGCCGGGCACCAGGATGGTCGCGAACCCGGACTCCGCGGCGGCCCCGTGCCCGCCGATGCTCTGCCCGATCTTGGGAAAGACATACAGGAACACGAAGCACAGCAGGAACGGCTGGATCAGGGTCCGCAGCACGAACTCCCACAGGTGCTTGCGCAGCACCACGAGGTCACGCAGCATCAGCGCGCCGAGCGCGGTCCAGCTCGCGGCGGCGACCGACCGGAGAGGGCTGGCGCCGATCGGCCGCGCGGGTGCCGGAGAAGTGGTGGTCGCGGCCATCAGTCCCGCAGCTCCTTGCCGGTCAGGTTGATGAACACGGTCTCCAGGCTGGGCTCGGCTATCGACAGGTCGGCCAGGTCGAAGCCGCCCCGCTCGGCGGCCAGCACGATCGCGGCGATGGGCCGCTCGGAACCCTGCAGGTGCAGCTGCAGGCCGCCGGAGATCAGCCGGGTGCGGGTCACCCCCGCGACCTCGCGTTGCAGCAGCCCGGCCAGCTGGCCGGTATCGCCGGACGCCTGCACCGTCACGATCGTGTCCGCTCCGACGCTCTGCTTGAGCGCGGCGGGGGTGTCCAGGGCCAGGATCCTGCCGTGGTCCATGATCGCGACCCGGCCGCAGAGCTTGTCGGCCTCCTCCATGTAATGCGTGGTCAGCAGGATGGTCTGGCCCGCTGCGTGCAGCTCGCCGAGCAGGTCCCACAGCGCCAGCCTGCTCTGCGGGTCCAGGCCCGCCGTCGGCTCGTCGAGGAACAGTACCGATGGCCGGTGGAAGAGGGCCCGGGCCACCATCAGCCGCTGCGCCATCCCGCCCGACAGCGCGTACACCGAGGCCTTCGCCCATCGCGACAGCTGGAACTGCTCGAGCAGCTCGTCGGCGATCCGCCGGGACGCCCTGGCGCCCATGCCGAACAGCCGGCCGTGGAAGTACAGGTTCTCCCACACGGTCAGCTGGCGGTCCAGCGTGTTCTGCTGGGAGACGATCCCGCTCAGCTGCTTGGCCAGCGCCGGATGCGCCGCAACGTCGATCCCGGCCACGAACGCCCGGCCGGAGGTCGGGACGACCCGGGTGGTCAGCATCCCGGCGGTGGTGGTCTTGCCCGCGCCGTTCGGCCCGAGCAGGCCGAAGATCTCCCCGGCCCGGACGTCAAGGCTGAGCCGGTCGACCGCCGGGAAGTCCGTGCCGGGATAGATCTTGGTCAGGCCTTCGGTGTGAATGACCGCATCCGCCGGAACCTGCTGGCTGGCCGGCCCGGCCGCGCTGGCCGGCGCTGCTGCGGTGCTCATTGCGCCTCATCGTAGCCCCGCATCCGCCGCGGGCCGCCGCGGGTCAGCTTCCGCGGACGTTGCCGTGCAGCGTGTCGAGCAGGTGCCTGGCCTGCTCGAGGTCGGCGTCAGACAGCCCGGCGCGCAGCCGCTGGTCGAACGCCGCCGCGGCGGCGGCCAGCCTGGTGAACAGGGCCTCCCCGGCCGCGGTGAGCTCGACCAGCTGCACCCGCCGGTTCACCGGGTCCCGCCGCCGGGTCAGCAGCCCGGCGGCCTCCATCGCGGTCAGGTGATGGGTGAGCGTCGCGTCCTGGATGCCGACCGCGCCGGCCAGCTGGCGCTGATTGGACGGCTGCCCGAGCTTGAGCGAGATCAGGATCAGCCAGGCCGGCAGCGACCCGCCGGCGGCCGTGAGCGCGTCATCGAAGGCCCGGTTCACGTCCTTGGCCACACGGCCGAGGTGACGGCCGATCGGGGTGATGGCGGGACGCGGCATGACCGCCATCCTAGCCCTACTTTGACATCAAACCCTTAGATGTCTAAGGTTAGTTATCGAAGCGATTGAGAGGGAGGCCGGGAATGAGCGAGCCGTCACTGCACGGGCAAGTGGCCCTGGTGGCCGGGGCGAGCCGGGGGATCGGCGCGGTCGTGGCCCGGACGCTGGCCACGGCGGGCGCGGCCGTGGTGCTGGGAGCCCGTGACCGGGCCGCGGTGGAATCGGTCGCCGCGGGCATCGAGGCCGCCGGCGGCCGGGCGACCGCGGTCAGCGCCGACGTGACCGGCGAGGACTCCGCGCGCGGCCTGGCCGACCGGGCCCTCGCGGCCTACGGCCGCCTGGACGCCGCATTCAACAACGCCGCGGCCGGCCCGCTGCCTGCGCCGCTCGCCGACATCGACCCGGCGGAATTCGACCGCTCCATCGCCACCAGCGTCCGCGGCACGTTCCTCGGGATGAAGTTCCAGATCCCGGCCATGCTGCGGACCGGCGGCGGCACGATCGTCAACATGGCCTCGGTAGCCGGCCTGAACGGCACGGCCAGCCTGGCCGCCTACGTGGCGGGCAAGGCCGGGATCATCGGGCTGACGAAGGTCGCGGCGCTGGATTACGCCGACCAGGGCATCCGGGTGAACGTCGTGGCGCCCGGCCCGATTCTCACCCATCACCTGGAGGCGGCCGGGCCGCGCGCCCAGCAGCTGGCCGGGCAGTCCACCCCGATGCGGCGGATCGGCACCGCCGCCGAGGTCGCCCAGGTGGTGCTGTGGCTCTGCTCGCCGCAGTCCTCGTTCGTGACCGGGGCCGTGATCCCGGTCGACGGCGGCCAGATGGCCGGCCACAAGCCGCCGCAGATGTACCGGCCCGGCCAGCCGATGGAGTAGCCGCAGGACGCCTCGCCCGGCGGGCCAGCCGCCGGCCGCGGGAACGGTGCTGGTAAATACCGGCGCTAGCGGACCAGGGTGACCCGGTCGATCTCGGTTCCGTCCTCGGCCAGTGCCCGCACCACCAGGGTGGCGCCCCCGCCTGCCAGCGGGCCGGGCCGGCTGTCGGCCACCAGCAGGCAGTAGCCGGTGTACCGGACCCGGGACCATCCGGCGGGCTCGCCGGCGGTCTCGCCGCCGCCGGCATGCACGTAACCGCGGACGGTGACGGCGCCCGGCCCGCGCCCGGGGTAGCTGTCCGCCGCCGGGAAGCCGTAGAGGTTCATCCCGCCGCCGCCGGCCGTGATGTACGTGGTGCCGTCGGCGGCCGGGCGGACGGTCGCCCCGGGGGGTGCCGCGGCGCCGCAGCGGCCGCCGGCCAGCGGATCGGTCCGCTCGTAGACGTGGTTGTGCCCGTTGATGACCAGGTCGACGTGATGCCGGTCGAACAGCGGCACCCAGGCCTCGCGCACGCCGCCGTCCGAGCCGTGCGCCGAGCAGGTGCAGTAGGCGCAGTGGTGGAAGAACACCACGATGAAGTCGACGTCGGGGCGGCTGCGCAGCGCCGCCAGGGAGGCGGCCAGCCAGCTGGTCTGCGCGCCGCCGGTGTAGCCGTGGTTCGCCGTGATCTCGGCCGACACGTCGTTGGCGTCCAGGCTGACCACGCCGACGTTGCCGTACACGAATGAGTAGTAGACAGGCGGGGGCCCGGCCGCGGAGCCGCCGGTAAACGCGAACCGGGCGCGCTGGCCGCCGTAGCCATCCGCAGAGTGCCACGCCTCCATCTCATGGTTACCCACGGCGATCTGCCACGGGATCTGGCCGGCCGCCTGCTCGATGAGGGCGAAGAACGAATCCCAGATCCGCGGGTCGTAGCCGTCGGTGATCAGGCCGCGGCCCCCGGACTCGGCGTAGGAGATGTCCCCCGCGTGCAGGTGGAACGCCGGATCCTGGGCACGGACCAGGGCCGCGGCGGCCGCCGCGTCGTAGCTGACGCCCTGATCGCCGAACGCGGTGAAGGTGAAGGGCTCCCGCCCGGCCGGCGCGGTGCGGAAGACGCCTCCCGGCCCGGCCGGCCCGGGATCGAGGCCGCGGTGCCCGATCGCGTAGTAGTACCGCCGGCCCGGCCGCAGCCCGCTGACCGCGGCGTGCACGTAGTACTGCTCGATGACCGGGCCAGCCGACGGCGGCGCCGGGTGCACGGGGCGGGTGTCGCGGCGCCGGGTGGTCACGGCCCTGATCTCGGCCGCGACCCGCTGGCTGAGATCGCCGGGCGACTCCCCGACGCGCAGGAACGGATCGCTGACCAGGGCCGGGACCTGCCAGGCCACGCTCATCTGCCGGGCCGGGTCGGCGCCGAACGCCAGGTGCCGCCCGGAGGCCGGGATGGCCGTGCCGGCCTCCGGGCGGCGGCCAGGCGCGGCGGCGGTTCCCGGCCGCACGGCGGCCCGGCGGCGATACCAGTCGTGCTGCTCGGCCAGGCTGAGGCGGCCAGCCTGATCCGGGGTCATGCCCATCCGGTCAGCCGGGCGCGTCCTCGCGCAGCAGCACCACTACTGACCGCGGGGCCACCGGCAGGGACTTGCCGCTGTCGAATGACTTCCCCTCCCGCTTCGGGCTCGCCGTGTCCACGACCAGATTCCACGACTCTCCCCACTGCTCAGGCAGCGTCCAGTCCAGGGCCTCGTAATGGCCGTTGAACAGCAGCAGGAAGGAATCGTCGGTGACCCGCTGGCCGCGCCGGTCCCTGTCGGTGATCGCCTCGCCGTTGAGGAACGCGCCGACCGAGCCGGTGCCGGAATTCCAGTCCTCATCGCTCATCTCACCGCCGTCGGGGCGGCACCAGGCGATGTCGACCGAGCCGCGGATGGGCAGGCCCTGGAACCAGCGCCGCCGCCGCAGCACGGGATGCTCGCGGCGCAGCGCGATCATCCGCCGGGTGAACTCCAGCAGCGCCCCGTCCACCTGGTCCCAGTCGTGCCAGGAGGTCTCGTTGTCCTGGCAGTAGGCATTGTTGTTACCGCCCTGAGTGCGGCCGGACTCGTCCCCGGACAGCAGCATCGTGACGCCCTGGGACAGCATCAGGGTGGCGAGGAAGTTGCGCTGCTGCCGGTGCCGCAGCGCCAGCACGTCCCTCTTCTTAGTCTCCCCCTCGGCGCCGCAGTTCCAGGACCGGTTGTGGCTCTCGCCATCGGCGTTGCCCTCGCCGTTGGCCTCGTTGTGCTTGTCGTTGTAGGAGACCAGGTCGCGCAGCGTGAAGCCGTCATGCGCGGTAACGAAGTTGACGCTGGCCCCGGGGCGCCTGGCGTCGGCCTGGTAGAGGTCGGAGCTGCCGGTCAGCCGGGACGCGAACTCGCCGAGCGTGGCCGGCTCGCCGCGCCAGAAGTCCCGCACGGTATCGCGGTAGCGGCCGTTCCACTCCGACCACAGCGCCGGGAAGTTGCCGACCTGATAGCCGCCCTCGCCGATGTCCCACGGCTCGGCGATGAGCTTGACCTGGGAGACCACCGGGTCCTGCTGGATCAGGTCGAAGAACGCCGACAGCCGGTCGACCTCGTGGAACTGCCGGGCCAGGCTGGCGGCCAGGTCGAACCGGAACCCGTCGACGTGCATCTCGGTGACCCAGTAGCGCAGCGAGTCCATGATCAGCTGCAGGGTGTGCGGGTGCCGCACGTTCAGGCTGTTCCCGGTTCCGGTGGTGTCGTAGTAGAACCGCCGGTCGTCGGGCACCAGCCGGTAGTAGGCGGCGTTGTCGATGCCCTTCAGCGACAGCACCGGGCCCAGGTGATTGCCCTCCGCAGTGTGGTTGTAGACGACGTCGAGTATCACCTCGATGCCCGCCTCGTGCAGCGCCCGGACCATGGCCTTGAACTCCGCGACTTGCTCGCCGCGCTGGCCGGTCGAGGCGTAGTCGTTGTGCGGGGCCAGGAACCCGATCGAGTTGTAGCCCCAGTAGTTGCGCAGCCCGCGCTCCACCAGGTGCGCGTCGTGCACGAACTGGTGCACCGGCAGCAGCTCGGCCGCGGTGACGCCGAGGCCGGTGAGGTACTCGATGGCCGCCGGGTGGGCCAGCCCGGCGTAGGTGCCGCGCTGCGCCTCGGGGATATCGGGATGCCGGGCGGTGAATCCCTTGACGTGCACCTCGTAGATCACCGACTCGTTGAGCTGGATGTCCGGCGGCCGGTCGTTGCCCCAGTCGAAGAACGGGTTGTGCACCACCGACCTGGGCACGTGCGGGGCGCTGTCGGCGTCGTTGCGGGAGTTCTCCTCCCCGAAGTCGTAGGGGAAGCAGGCCGGCGCCCAGTCGACGCTGCCCTCGATGGCCTTGGCGTACGGGTCGAGCAGCAGCTTGGCCGGGTTGCAGCGCTGGCCCTGCTCTGGCGCCCAGGGCCCGTGCACCCGGTAGCCGTACCGCTGGCCCGGCATCACCACCGGCAGGTAGGCGTGCCAGCAGGAGGCGTCGACTTCCTCCAGCGCCAGCCGCTCCTCGGTGCCGTCGTCGTCGAACAGGCACAGCTCGACTTTCTCGGCGACGTCGGAGAACAGGGAGAAGTTCGTGCCGCCGCCGTCGTAGGCGGCGCCCAGCGGGTAGGGGCGGCCCGGCCAGTTCTCGATGGCGTCGGTCATTTGCGGCGGCATCCTCTCGTCACACGGATCACCGCCCCGGACCGGGCGGATCCGGCTGGCGCGTCCGCGCCGGGTTCGGTCAGGATCACGACGGTATCGGGCGGTAGCCGCACGCCGTCCGGCGTCCGGGCGATGCCCGGGTCGGACGCGGCGGTCAGCACGGCCGACGGGCGGACCGGAAAGGTCCAGGGACCCGCACCGAGGTTACAGGCCACGGTCACCGGCCCGCGGCGCAGCACCAGCCAGCCCGCGGCCGGGTCGAAGCCGGTCCTGGTGAGCGCCAGCCGCGGGTCGGTCAGGACGGCGGCCTCGCGCCGCAGCGCGAGCAGGCGGCGGTACCAGGCGAGCAGGTCGGCATGCGTCCTTCTCGGCCGGCTCGTCCCAGTTCAGCCGGGAGCGCTCGAAGGTGGCGGCGGCCTGCGGGTCGGGCACGTCCGCCGGGTCCCAGCCGAACGCGGCGAACTCCTGCCGCCGCCCCATGCTGACCGCCTGGCCGAGCCCGGTGTCGGCGTAGTCGGTGAAGTACTGGAACGGGGTGCCCGCGCCCCATTCCTCGCCCTGGAACAGCAGCGGCACGAACGGCGAGGTGAGCAGCAGCGCCGCGGCGATCTTGCAGCCGGCCATGGCTCATCAGCGCGCCAGACCGCTCGCCGGCGGCGCGGTTGCCGACCTGGTCGTGATTCTGGGTAGCGACGACGAACTGGCGGCCGGACAGCCCGGCCGGCGGCCGGCCGTGCACCCGGCGCCGGTGCGGCGAGTAGACGCCGTCGTACACCCAGGCCTGGCGCAGTGCCTTGGCCAGCAGCCCCAGCGAGCCGAAGTCGGAGTAGTAGCCGTCGCGCTCGCCGGTGAGCACGGCGTGCAGCGCGTGGTGCCACTCGTCGGCCCAGGCGGCGTCCAGGCCGTAGCCGCCCGCATCCTGGCCGCGGACGAGACGGGGGTCGTTGCGGTCGCTCTCGGCGATCAGGAACAGCGGCTTGCGCAGCCGGGCGGCCAGGGCGCCGGTCTCGGTCGCGAGCTGCTCCAGGATGTGCACGGCCGAGTCGTCGGCGATGGCGTGCACGGCGTCCAGCCGCAGCCCGTCGGCGTGATAGTCGCGCAGCCACGACAGCGCGTTGTCGACGATGAACCGGCGGACCTCGTCGCTGTCCGGGCCGTCGAGGTTCACCCCGTCGCCCCAGTTGGTCTGATGCCGGGCGGAGAAGTAAGGGCCGAACTCCGCCAGGTAGTTCCCGGCCGGGCCGAGATGGTTGTAGACAACGTCGATCACCACGCCGAGCCCGCGGGCGTGGGCCGCATCGACCAGGCGCTTGAGCCCCTCCGGGCCGCCGTAGGCGTGATGCGGCGCGAACAGGCCCGACGCCGTCGTAGCCCCAGCCGCGGGTCGCCGGAGAACTCCGCGACCGGCATCAGCTCGATCGCGTCCACGCCGAGGCCGGCCAGGTGGTCCAGGTGCCCGGCGGCCCCGTCGAAGGTGCCCGGCCGCGCTGAACGTGCCGATGTGGCACTCGTACAGCACCGCGCCCGGCAGCGCCAGCCCGCGCCAGCCGGCGTCGGTCCAGGCGAAGGCGCCGTGGTCGATCACCCGGGACAGGCCCTCAATGCCGCCGGGCTGGGAGGCCGACCGGGGATCGGGCCGGGCCGGGCCGCCGTCCAGGCTGAACCCGTACTCCGACCCGGGACCTGCCTGCCGGGCCCTGGCGGCCCACCAGCCGCCGCCGCGGCGGCGCATCGGCAGCCGCTGGCTGCCGGTCACCAGCTCGACCCGCTCCGGCCGCGGTGCCCAGACCGCGAAGTCATGCATCAGCCTGCCCTGCCCAGCACGGCGACCGGGAACCGGCCCAGCAGGCGGCCACGGCGACCTGCCCGGTCAGCCCGGAGCTCCCGGCGCCCTGGCCGCCGGCGTCCCCCGACAGCGCGTCGGCCCACGTCCCGGGGGGCAGCGCGACGGTGGTGCCCGCCCAGTCGCCCGCCCAGGCGGGCGAGCAGCCGGGGCACCACGACCACCACGTCGGCCCGGTCGCCGCCGCCATCGGCGCGGGCGGCGGCGGTCGGGCGAAGGCGACCGCGTGCCCGGCCTTGGGCCCGGCGGCGGCCAGCGGCTGGTAGCCCGAGCCGGGGCCGAACGCCGCGGGGTACCGCCGCCGGCAGGCCAGCAGCTGCCGGATCAGCCAGATCTTCGGGCCGCCCGCATCGGCCCGGGCCAGCGCGGCCTCGGGTCCGGCCCCGCCCAGGCCGGCCAGCAGCTGCGCGGCGCGCGGCGTAGTCGACCGGGCGGCGGTTGTCGGGGTCGACCAGTGACAGGTCCCAGACCTCGCCGCCCTGATACAGGTCGGGGACGCCGGGACAGCTCAGCAGCAGCGCCGTCTGCGCCAGCGAGCTGGCCCGGCCGAGGTCCACCAGCTGGTGCGCGGCCAGGAACGACTCGACCCCGGCCACGAAGCCGGCGTCGGCCAGGATGGCGGTGACGAAGCCGGACAGCGCGTCGTCGTACTCGGCGAACGGCTCGGTCCAGGAGGTGTGCACCTTGGCCTCGCGGGACGCCTTGGCCATGAACGCCGCGGCCCGGTCCGCGCCGATCGGCCAGGCGCCGACCAGGGTCTGGTAGAGCAGGTACTCGGCGTTGGCGTCGGGCCAGCCGCCCCGCTTGTGCTGGTGGTTGTGCGCCGCCCAGGCTGCCGCCGCCTCCTCCCACGCCCGCGGCAGCTCGGCCAGCAGGGCGATGCGGGCGCGCACGTCGGCGCTGCGCTTGGTGTCATGGGTGGACAGGGTGAGCATCGCCTCCGGCCACTGCCGGGCCGCCGCGGCCATCTGCGCGTGGAAGTCCGCGACGTCCAGGCCGAACCGGTCCGGGTTGCCGCCGACCTCGTTCAGCGCGGCCAGCGGGTAGTACCGGTAGAACGCGGTGTCCTCCACCCCCTTGGCCATTACCGGCGCGCTCACCTGCGCGAAGCGCACGGCGAACTCAGCCTCCGCGGTGCCGGGGAAGTGCAGCACGAGCAGCTCGCCGATGAACTCGATCAGCTCGGCGTCCAGGTCGGGGCGGTACTCCCGGGCCGCCGCCGCCGCGGCGGTGATATGCGCCCGGTCCGCCGGGCTGACCGGCCGGCCGGGATAGGCGTAGCTGCGGTAAACGCCGAACGCGGCGATCACCTCGGCCAGGGTCTCGCGCAGCACGCGGCGGGTGTGGTCGCGCTGGCGGCGGTGCCGTTCGCAGACGTCGGCGAGCACGCTGGTCAGGCGCTCCAGCTCGGCGGCCAGCTCCTCCCGCATGATCTGCAGCTTCGCCGCCCGGGCGACGTCGGCGTAGTCCGCCGGGGCGCCGGTGAAGCGGGCGTAGCCGCCGCGCATCGCGTCCCCGCCCGCCGGATCGGTGAACAGCCGGCCGACCTGATTGAGGAAGTCGTAGCCGCTGGTCCCCGCCACCGGCCAGGCGGCCGGCAGCTCCTCGCCGGCGGCCAGGATCTTCTCCACCACCAGGTAGCTGCCGCCGGCCGCCTCCTGCAGCCGGATCAGGTAGCCCTCCGGGTCGGACAGCCCGTCCACATGGTCGATCCGCAGCCCGTCCAGCGTCCCGTCGGCGATCAGCCGCAGGATGAGGCGGTGCGTGTCGGCGAACACATCGCCGTCCTCGATCCGCAGCCCGGCCAGCGTCTCGATGTTGAAAAAGCGCCGGTAGGAGAGCTCCTCGGCGGCGGTGCCCCAGTAGGCCAGCCGGTAGTTCTGCCGCTCAAGCAGCTCGTCGAGCGCGCCGGCGTCGGCGTTGACCGCGCCGACCTCGGCGTCGATGGCCGCGGCCGCGGCCGGCTGCTCCCGGCACAGCTCACCGAGCCGCTCGTGAAGCTCCTCCTTGCCCCGGTGCCGCTCGGCGATCGCAGCCGGGTCGGTGAGGATCGCGTGCGGCAGCTCGCCGTGCGCGGCGGCCAGCTCCGCCAGCTCCGCCGACCCGGCCCGCCGCGCCGCGGCGGCCAGCAGCCCGTCCAGCGTGCGCGGGGACAGCGGCGCCTCATGGTCGTAGTAGCGCACGATGAATGAGCCGCCCAGCCGCGCGACCGCCAGCTCGCCCGCCTCCAGCACCCGCCCGTAGTGATCGCCGAGCACCGGCATCAGCACGGTCGCGGTCAGCTTGCGCTGCGGCGGGTCCCAGTCGATGTCGAAGTACCTGGCGTAGGGGCTGGACGGCCCGTTCTCCAGCACGTCCCACCACCAGGCGTTGGCCCGGCCGGCCAGGGCCATGTGATTGGGCACGATGTCGAGCACCTGCGCCAGCCCGGCCGCGGTCAGGCTCTTCGTCAGCCTGCCGTAGCCGTCGGTCCCGCCCAGCTCGGCGTTCAGCCGCGAGTGGTCAGTCACGTCGTACCCGTGGGTGCTGCCCGGCGCGGCCTGCAGGATCGGCGAGCAGTACAGGTGCGAGACCCCGAGATCAGCGAGATACCCGGCGATGGCGGCGGCGTCGTCGAAGGTGAAGCCGGCGTGCAGCTGGACCCGGTAGGTCGCGGCGCGCATCCGCTGCCCCTTTCCGCACCGCGCGGCGCCTTCACCGTGCCCTGCGCACTGGCCAGGCCGGCCGGGCCGCCGGCAGATTCCTTCCAGCAAGTAGCAGGTTCATTCAACCAAGCAGCAAGAAACGCGGGCCGCGCGGTCAGCCCGATATGGTTCGCGGCGCGGCGGCTGACTGCGGGATGCGGACGCTGGGAGCCGCGCCCCGGCTGGCTATGCGGTCCCGGTCAGCGGACCGCACCACTGGCCCGCCGGTCGTCGTGCAGGAACAGCCCGAGCAGCCAGCCGACGACTCCGACGATGATGGCCCCCAGAAGGCCGGCCAGAAGCCGGTGATGTGGAAAGGGAGCTTGAGCTTCCCGGCGACCCAGCTGGTCAGCCAGAACAGCAGCCCGTTCACGACCAGCCCGATCAGCCCCAGGGTGAGGACGTAGAACAGACAGCCGATGATCTTGACGATCGGCTTGAGCACCGTGTTGACCAGGCCGAAGATCAGCGCCACCACGATCAGGGTGACGACCTTCTCCGTGGTGCTGGCCGCCCGCAGCTCGATGCCCGGCACCAGTGCAGTCGCGACCGCGACCGCCGCGGCGGTGATCAGGAATCGCAGCACAACCTTCATGCCGGCATTGTCACACAGGCGCGGCAGGCTGCGGCCCCGGCAGCCTCGTGCTCATTGCCTCCTGTATAGGCAGATGGCCGGCTGTCTGGGCCCGTGCTCCCCGAGCGGCAGGTAAAGCGGCCTTGACATCCGGCCAGAGTAAAGCTAGCTTTACTCCCGTGAAGAACCGGGTCCGGGAATGCCGAACCGCGCGGGGCCTGTCGCAGGCTGAGCTGGCGGCGGTCCTCGGCGTGTCGCGGCAAACGGTGATCTCCATCGAGAGCGGCCGTTACGCGCCGTCCCTGCCGCTCGCGATAGCGATCGCACGGTTCTTCGGCATATCGGTCGAGAAGATGTTCGACCCCGGCGAGGAGGCAGGCAGATGACCCGGATCAAGCGCACCGTCTGCGGACGCCAGCGGCGACAGTCCTGGCCGGGACGGGATCGCGTGTTCGTTCGGCATCAGGCAGAACTGGACCAGCGTGATCATCGCGGCGGTGGTGACGCTCTGCGTGGCGGGCGCCTTGTAATTCATCGGCGGCCAGGACACCGATCCCGGAGCCGTCCTCGGCCAGCGAGACGACGAACGGCAGCAGCTCGCCAGCAGCGGAGGCCAGCGGACGCTGACGGCTCGATCCGGGCAGCGGCATGCCTGCCAGCAAGATCGCCGATAATCATCTTCTCAATTGCTTCCACTTGCTCGTCAGCGACCCAGTAGCCGCCCACCCGGTGCGGGCGGAACGCCTCGGCGGGCAGCCGGTAAGCGTAGCCCCGGGACGAAGAGGCCGCGGGCGCTGCCGAGCTTGGGCATGGCACTCAGTCGCCCAAGACCGGGGAGCTATGGGGCTCACGAGTTCCAGCCCCTTCAGCTCAGCGCGGAAGAATCGGCCCATGACTGCGATGCCGGCAATCTTCGTCCTGGTGCCGGTGGCGCTTACCTTGCTGCCTGGGCCTGACATGATGCTCGTCGTCCGCAACGGAACATACGGCCGCGGTCCGGCTGTTGCGCTCCTAACCTGGCTGCGTAGGCCTGGTTTTGTGCGTGGCCTTGAACGGACCAACCGGTGCCTGCATGGTGGGTCTCGGCATCCGCACGGCGATCGAGCGGGCCTGATCCTCACCTGACTCTGGTCAAGCGATTATCCGGCGGTGTCACCCCTGACAGCTCGCGCCGAAGTCTCATTCTGGGCTCATTCGGCAACGTTCCAGGGGTGTCCCGCCGAACCCCACCGTGGGACATGCCGCACTGGTCGGATGCCCAGGTGATCAGCGGCGAACACGGCCGCGCAGACTTGGAAAGCGTGGGCCTGCCCGTCGTCGGTCGATGCGCTCCAGCAGTCGCGTCGGCTAGCCAGGCGGCTGAGTGACCAACTGCGTGACAACCACGACGACGGCGGGCATACAACTGCGGACGCCCACGGACTGCGAGACAGGAGACGTGATGACTTCTCGCCATTGGACGTCAAGCGGCGCCCGGGCCCTGAAACGGGCGCTTGACGTAGCCTGGTTCGTGCTCCTGGTCGGCTCGGTTCTCGCCGTAGGGTTCATCATCACGGCGATCGCTCGCGGCGCGCACCCCTACGTGGACTTCCCGGTAGCGTTCACCGTTCACGGCACCTACGCGGTGGCCGGAGCAAGCAGCCGTGCGTCCATCGTGCAGGCAGGGGGACAGCTGACGGTCCGGCCGCCCGCGGAGCTGGTGGTGGTGGGCGTGATCTTCGTCATCGCAGGCCTGGCCTTTGTTCTCTTCGTCTTGCACCAGCTGCGCACTTTGATGGGCGACGCGCTGGCCGGATCCCCGTTCGGGACAAGGAGCGCACGCCGTGTCCGGCTGATCGGTATTGCCATCATCGTAGTCGAGGTGATCCGGGCCGTCGTGGTGCTCACTGGGTCCCTGTGGGCGCAGAACCATGTAAGTGGCCCCGGGCTGAGCTTCAGGGATGCGTTCCCGATCAACGTCGAGGTCGTGGGCCTGGGGATCATGGTGGTACTCCTGGCGGAGGTGTTCCGACACGGGGCGGCTCTCCAGGCCGACCACGACCTCACCATCTGAAGGAGAACCCATGCCGATCACCGTCCACCTCGACCACCTTCTCGACGAATCGGGAATGACGCTTACCGACCTCGCGCAACGGGTGGACATCACGCTGGCCAACCTGTCGATCCTCAAGACCAACAAGGCGCGGGCCATCAGGTTCTCGACTCTGGAGGCGATCTGCCGCGAGCTCGGCTGCCAGCCCGGGGATCTGCTCAGCTGGGACCCGCCGCGATCCGCCAAGCGCCAGCCCCCCCGCGTCTCTCGAGCCCGCCGGCTCAGCGCCTGAAAACCAGCCGCTCAGGCTGACCTCCCGGCCCACCAGCCTCCTGAATTGTGCTCGATGGGAGCGGGATGACCCTCACAGACGTCGGAGACCGCGCGGGATCAGCACCTGCCAACTCTCGACCTTGAAGACCAGCAAGGTACGTGCGGTTCGCTTCGCCGCCCTCGCCGTCATTTGCCGAACTGGATTGCCCGTCCGGGACCTCCTCACGTGGAACCCGGGACGCCGAACCTCGCGGTCCCGCGCCAAACTCGAGCGCGGACGACAACGCGCCCGACGCTTGACGGCGGTCCGCCGAAGTGTTTATCGTTTATCAATATGGATCAGGAGTTCGGCGGTGAGGCTAGACCGTCGCCCGTGGACGCGTCTGGCGCCGTTCCGTTCCGGGCCGCAACCGAAGGCGAGCTGGACGACGCGTCGGGCAGGCGCCGGCTCCTTGCAGCCTCTGACCAGCGTCGAATGTTCCCTCACGGTGGGGTCTTCGAGCTCGAAACACAAGGCATCATCCTCCACGGCTGGAGAACACTGGAGCGGCAACGGGTGACCGGTGTGGAACTCACCTTCACCCCTTCGTACTCCCGCTGGCTCGGAGCCGGAGTCCGAGGCAACTCAGCAAGCCTTGGCATCTTCGGAAGCCTCGGGAAGCCCCTCATAGTCAGGCTGGCCGGTGAGCAACCGGTGTATCTCCTGCTGGACTTCAATTGGTCCTGGGGGACCAGCCAGAACCGCAAATGGTATCCGAGGCTCGCCGCGTGGTTTGCAGCCGGCACGCCAGGTCCTCGGGAATGACGCCCCTGAGTAACCCTCGCAGGCGACGCGAGGAGAGTTGAGTCGACGATGACGAGCGCGGTGCTCGAACTGATCCTCTTCAGCCTCCCTTCGGCGTTCTATGCACGAGCGCTTCGCCGTCATGGCAGCACTTCCACCGAGGCTCGAAGCGCCGTTGGCTGGCGCCTTGGAGACCGAGGGACCTATGGCCTTGCCATCGCAGTGAGCGCCGTCCTGCTTCCCATCACCTACCTGGCACTCCGCGCCATACCGACTGGGTCCACCCACACGCCCTCCAACCTTCACGCCACCTACGGCCGTGCAACGACGGTCGGAGGCTACGTTGCCATTGCGCTGCTGGCCGTCGCTGAGGAGATCCTCTTCCGCGGCCTGCTGGGTGGGATCTTCATGCGGCGGTATGGCTTTGCAACCGGAAACGTGCTCCAGGCGCTTCTCTTCCTTGCGCCTCACTTCCTCCTCCTGCTCGTCAGCGCGGCATTCTGGCCTCTCTTGCCGGTCCAGCTCGCGGCGGGGTGGTTGCTTGGCTGGCTGCGCTGGAGGTCAGCCAGCATCGGCCCGAGCTCACTCGCTCACATCGCCGCCAACATCCTGGCACCGCTGCTGCTCACGCTCTGAGATGATCGAATGGCCGCGCTCTGAAAGCCGCAGCCGCCCAGGCGATGTCCCCTGTCCCGGAAATCGTCAGGCGTCACCTGGATGTGGCTGGCCTTCGGTCGATCATCAGCTGTCCAGGCCAGCTTCGCCGTGACTTCGGTCTTACCCGCGCTCAGCGCTTCATGGCTTGCCGGAGGTTGAGGATGATGATGGCAGCGGCCGGAACGGCGTCATGGAGAGCGGCCACCGCTCTGGCCGGGCGGCCGACGATAATCCCCTGGCCACGAGTTCACACCGAGGAGGTCGCGAGTCACCGGCCCGCTCGCATCGTGTGGACCGCCAGCAGCATCGAGGGGTCCCACGGCGCGCGGCGTGTCGCACATGTGCCACAGCAACTCGCCAATGGTGCTCGCTCACGGCGACTCGCGTACCGCCAAAACGGCCGCTGACCTGGCTACTAGCAGGTTTCCAGCGAGGACCAGATCCTCACAGGCAAGGAGTCAACCGGACTGGGGGCAGTCCCCATCGGGATCATGTGGCCTCGTCTGGCATCCGCCGGCACGACACGCCGCGACTCCGGCGAGACCGGTACCGCCTGGACGCCGACTCGGGGCAGGTGTCCAGCACCGGGCAGGCTCGCGCCGGCCGGGACCTCGCGCATGCCCCGAGCGCTGAGTGCGCCCCTACGGGCCCTGGTCAGCAGTTCGCTGACCTCGACGGTCGAACTGGCTCCAGCCCGGCCAGCCACCTCTTGATTTTGCGTCATAAAGTTCATGGGCTCAGACCCTTGACTCTATGCCATAAAGCAGAGTCTACTCTATGGCATAGAGTCGATGAGGGGAGACACCGTGAACCACACATCTGACACCACGGCCGCCGGCAACGGCGGCACCCTCGGCCCCGAGCAGGCCGCTGCGCTGCTGGACCAGACCACCCAGCAGGCCCGCCGCAAGTTTCAGCCCTCGCCGCCGTGGCTGCTGGTGACCAGGGCGGTCATGGTCCTGGCCGCCCTCGGCGCGATCTGGCTCTCGGTGCGCGGACAGCACCCCTACCGGGGCCCGACTGCCGCGGACATCCCCGTCCTGGTTGCGTTCATTGTCGTCAACTTCGCCGCAACGGTCGCTGTCCGCGGGCACGCGACCGCCGGGGTAAGCGGGCGATCCCGGTTTAGTCAGGGCGAGATCACCGTGCTGGTGCTGGCCATTGTCGCCGCGGTCGTGGCCATGGCGGGGCTGGGTGCCGCCGGGGTGGACTTCGCCACGTACCCTACCTCGGTGCTGGTAATCCCCGGCCTGGCCTGGACGGTCCTCATGGCGGCACGGGCAAACTGGCGCGGGCTCGCTACCGGCCTCGCGATCGTCGTCATCGGCATCGTGGGCGCGTTCGCCGGGCCGGCCGGGGCGTGGGCGGTCGCAGCCGTGGGCCTGTGTGTCATGCTCCTGGGCAGCGCCGCCGCCATCGCCTGGCAGCAGCGCGCATGACGGGGTGGCATGAACAACGACGGACTTGACCCGCTGATCCACGTCCCTACCCGGCTGAAGATCGTCGCGACGCTCGCGGCACTGCCCGACGGCGACGGGCTGTCCTTCACCCGGCTGCAGGACATGCTTGAGCTGACACCCGGCAACCTGATCATCCAGCTGCGCAAGCTCGAAGAAGCCGGCTACCTCAGCAGCGAGAAGACCAGGAACGGGTCCGCACAGAAAACCACGGTGACCCTGACCCGCCAGGGCCGGGCGGCACTTGGCACCTACACCCAGGCGCTGCGCGACCTGCTCGGCGGCCTGTAAACGGAGGCACGGCCGACCATGAGCACCAGCGCACTTGACCCGCAGATCCACGACCCCGATCGGCTGCGCGTCGTCGCGACCCTCGCGGCACTGCCCGGCGGCGACACGCTCTCCGTCACCCGGCTGCAGGGCATGCTCGGGCTCACACCCGGCAGCCTGATAACCCGTCTGCGGGAGCTGGACCACGCCGGGTACGTGCGGACGGAAAAGACCGGCGGCGACAGAGCCCGGGCCACCGTCGCGCTCACCTGCGACGGCCGGGCCGCGCTGGATCACTACGCCGCCGTGCTGCGGCAGCTGCCCCGGGTGACCAGGGAGGATCATCAGCCACCAGCACCCCACGTGCGCGCTGGCCATGCTGACCGGGACGCGGCTGCCGCGGCCCTGGGCGAGCACTTCGCGCAAGGCAGGCTGACACTCGATGAACTGAACGCGCGCCTCGATGCCGCGTTGACTGCTACCACGCACGGCGAGCTATCCCAGGCCGCCTGGGATCAGCCGGACCTGACGGTGCAGCCAGCCCGGGTCAGCCCTGGCCAGACACCCGTGCCAGGACAGACTCCGTGTGCGCAGGTTCGGGGCAATGCCTGCCCGAACGGGAACCCGCATATGCGCTGGCCGTCCGCCTTCTTGCGGCGGCCTTGAGCACGCCAGTCGCACCAGCCCTGAGCCGATCATCCGGGGCCTGACCTTGCTGGCCGCAGTCACTGGCGTCAGACTGTAGGTCAGTGCGTGCTGCGCCCGGCGAAGAGGCGGCCTTAAGCACTGCACCTCAGACCTACGAGCCAGGCGCAGGCGTGAACGGCGGCTGGGTCCGCCGGTGAGCCACCCGACTGAGCGGAGATTCCGGATGATACTTCTCCTTCTGCTGCTGATCGTGGCGATAGCGCTGGGTATCGTGGGCGTTGTCGCGAAGGGCCTGTTTTTCTTGCTGATCATCGGCGTCGTCGTGTTCATCGTCGACCTTCTCCTGACCGCCCTGCGGATGCGGCGAGGACCCGGCAGGCGCGCAGCCCGGTAACCCGCCGCCGAGCCAGCGGTCAGTGAGCGCCACTCACGGCCACTCGGCACGACGCCACCAGGGACAGCCTCCGCGCAGTTCACACGGCGAGCCGCCCACCGATCTTCCAAGCTGGGTGTCTAAGTGGATGACAATGCACCCTGCTGCCAGTAGACGCCGACGTACGCCGGCGGACGGAAGTATGCAGGGCTGTCATGCCGAGGCCGTGGTACCCGGCATGGCGAGCTGGCTTTGGGAGCAAGAGGCCGCATCGCAGCGCTGCAGGCACATCGCGGGCACATGAGTACAGGACTGCTCAGGACGTACACCGGCCGCCCGTCGCAGATAAGCGTAGGAGGATCGTTACTTCCAGCGGAAATGGACGAACAGCCGGCCGAAATTCTTGGAGTCCTTCTCGACCCGGTGGTAGAGCGCCTTGACCTCTTTCTGGTCGAGGAAGCGCAGCACGTGCTTCTTCAGCTGGCCCGATCCCTTGCCGGAGATGATCTCGACCAGCGGTGCCTTCTTGCGCACGGCCTCGTCGATGATGTCACGCAGGGCGCGATCGATATCCTGGCCGCGGTTGTAAATGTCGTGCAGGTCGAGCTTGAGCTTCATCGGGTCCTCCCGGTCCGCCGCTGGATCCACGCTACGCTGATCAGCCTGATGTGATCCGGCGCGCACTCCTGGAGCCCACATGCGCATTGCCCGGCAGGCCGCCGCGGCTGCTGGCTTGCTGGCCCTCGCCGCAGTGCTGGCGGTCGGTGCCGGGCGGGCCGTGCTGCCCCGGACGGCCGGCCTGCCCGGGCGGGCCGCCGCGCCCGGGCCGGGCGTGCTGATCAGCCCGGACGCGCACCATGCCGCAGGCGGGCTCGGCGTGCCGCCCACCACCGCCTACTGCGAGCGTCACTACCGCATCGCCTGCTACCAGCCGGGTCAGATCGAGCGGGCCTACGGCCTGCCCGCCCTGTACCGGGAGGGCATCAACGGCCGGGGGCAGACGATCGTGATCGTCGATTCCTACGGCTCCCCGACGATCCGGCGCGATCTGGGCGTGTTCGACCGGGCCGCACGGCTGCCCGCGCCGCCGTCGCTGCGGATCATCCAGCCCGCCGGCCCGGTAGCTGCCTACCGTCCGGATCCGAGCCGGGAAGGCTGGGCCGGCGAGACCGGGCTGGACGTCGAGTATGCGCACGCGATCGCGCCGCGGGCGCGGATCCTGCTGGTCGAGACGCCGACCGCGGAGAACGAGGGCCGGACTGGCTTCCCCCGGATCGTGCAGGCGGAGAAGTACGTGATCAGCCACCACCTCGGCGGCGTGATCAGCCAGAGCTTCAGTGCCACCGAGCAGACCTTCGCCGCCCCGCAGCGGCTGCTGAGCCTGCGCGGCGCCATCGCCGAGGCGGCCCGCAGCGGGGTGACGATGCTCGCCGCATCCGGCGACAGTGGCGCAGCCGACGTGCGGTATTCCGGCTCCTCCTACTACCTGCGCCCGGTGACGTCGTGGCCGGGCAGCGACCCGCTGGTGACGGGGGTGAGCGGCACGGAGCTGCACCTGGACGCCGCGGGGCATCCGGTCCGTCCCGCGACGGTCTGGAACGACAGCTACAGCGCCGCCGCTAACCAGTTCATCTTCGGCGTCAAGGGTCCCAGCGCGCTGGCGGGCGGCGGCGGGAAGTCGGTCATCTTCGCCAGGCGGCATACCAGGATGGCGTCCGGCAGGTCGTCGGCGGACGCCGCGGGGTACCGGACATCTCCATGAGCGGGGCCTGCGACGGCGCCGCCGACATGTACCAGAGCTTCCCCGGCCAGCGGGCGGGCTGGTATCCCACCTGCGGGACGAGCGAGGCCACGCCCGAGTTCGCCGGCATCGTCGCGCTGGCCGACCAGCAGGCCGGGCATCCGCTCGGCCTGATCAACCCCTACCTGTACCGGCTGTCGGCGCTGCACGCGCCGGGACTGGCCAGCGTGGTCAGCGGCAGCAACACCGTGTCGTTCCGCCAGGACGGCGTGCTCCGCACCGTGCGCGGCTTCCGCGCCCGGCCCGGATACAGCCTGGCGTCCGGCGTGGGCACGGTCAGCGGGCCGGCCTTCGTGCGGGAGCTGGCCATCCTCGCCAGTCACCGGACCTGGGGCGCGGCTCGGCTGGCGGCGGCCGTCCGCGCGGCGCGCTAGGGCGGTTTCAGGATGCCGCGCCGCCGCTGGTTCACTAGGCCGGAGGTGCGGGCCGGGCTCGTCGCATCTCGCCGCATCCGGGACCGATCCGGGGCGGCCGTGGCCCCGAATTACCAGCATGACGGTACCGGGCATGGGCGCGCCTAGGCCCGTGCCCGGGCCGGGCGGCCAGGACGCGGACACCGACGTGCTGCTGGCCGGGGTCGCCCGTGGCGACCAGTCCGCGTTCGAGGCGGTCTACGACCGGCTGGCCGGCCCGGTCTACGGGCTCATCTGCCGGGTGCTGCGGGATCCCGCGCAATCGGAGGAGGTCGCGCAGGAGGTGCTGCTCGAGGTGTGGCGCCGGGCGTCCCGGTTCGACCCGGCCAAGGGCAGCGCGCAGACCTGGGTGATGACGATCGCGCACCGGCGGGCGGTGGACCGGGTGCGCTCGGCCAGCGCGGAGACGCAGCGGGACCAGCGGTCCGCGGCCGCGTCCGTCAGCGTCCCGGCGGACGAGGTGGCCGAGACGGTCGAGGCGAACCTGGACCGCGAGCGGGTCCGGCACTGCCTGGGGACGCTCACCGACATCCAGCGCGAGTCGCTGACCCTGGCCTACTACGGCGGGTACACCTACGGCGAGGTGGCCGGCCTGCTCGGCGCCGCGCTCGGCACGATCAAGACGAGAATCCGCGACGGGCTCATCCGGATGCGCGACTGCATGGGGGTGAGCTGATGAAGCTGGCCCGCCAGGATCTGCATCAGCTATCCGGCGCTTACGCGGTCGACGCCCTCGACGCTGCCGAGCGGGACCGGTTCGAGCGGCATCTGCGCCGCTGCCAGTCCTGCGCCCACGAGGTTCGCGGGCTGCAGGCCACGGCCACCGGGCTGGGCCTGGCCGCCGCCCGCCCGGCGCCCGAGCAGATGCGCGGCCAGGTGCTGATCCGCGCCGCCCGCACCCGTCAGCTGCCGCCGGTAACCGACGGCCGCCGGCAGCCGCAGCAGCGCTCGCGGTGGATGCCGCGGCTGGCGGTGGCCATGGCCGCGGTGGTCATGGCCGCGGTGATCGCCCTCGGCATCACGCTCGCCGCGACCCATCGGCAGCTGAACGAGGCCAGGGCCCGGCAGGCTGAGATAGCCGCGGTGCTGAACGCGCCGGGCGCGCAGATTGTCACTACCAGGAGCAAGACCGGCGGCACGGCGACCGCCGTGGTGTCCTGGCGGCTGCGCAAGGGCATCCTCACGCTAGCCGGCCTCCCGGCCCTGCCGGCCAGCAAGATCTACCAGCTCTGGGTCATCGGACCGAAGCTGACGAAGATAAGGTCGGCCGGCCTGGCCGACGGCACCGCGTCCGCGCCGCCGGTGCTCGCCGCGGGGCTGCAGCGCGGTGACGTGATCGGCGTCACGGTAGAACCCGCCGGCGGGACCCGCCAGCCCACCATGGCCCCGTTCGTCGAGCTCAAGCTGCCCGTCTGAGGCCCGGGCCGCCGTGCCCAGGACCGGTGATACTCTCCGCCCGTGACCGGGCAGCCAGCAGGCGGGCCGCCGCCGGGCCGGAGCGCCGCGCCGTGGACCGCGGAGATCGCGGTCACCCCCGCGCTGGCCGGAAGGCTCATTGCCCGGCAGTTCCCGCGGCTGAGCGCCGCCCCGGTCGAGCCGCTGGCGGCCGGCTGGGACAACACGGTCTACCGGGTCGGCGGAGACTGGGTGTTCCGGTTCCCGCGCCGCGCGATCGCCCTGGCCGGGGTCGGCCGGGAGATGGCCGTGCTGCCCGCGGTGGCTGCGCTGCTGCCGCTGCCGGTTCCGGTGCCCGAGCTCAAGGGCAGCCCCGGCCGCGGTTACCCCTGGCCGTTCTGGGGCGCCCGGCTGCTGCCAGGAACCGAGCTGGCCGACGCCCGGCTGCCCGATGCCGCCCGCGGCCCGGCGGCCGCAGCCGCCGGCGGCTTCCTGCGCGCGCTGCATGCCCCGGCGACGGTGGCGGCGGCCCGGTCCGCGCTGAAGGCGGCCCAGCTGGCGCCGGGGCCGGCCGCGGCCGGGCTGCCCGCCGATCCGATGCACCGTGCTGACCCGGCGGCCCGGGCGCAGCGGGCCGCCCAGGTACTTGACCGGCTGGCGGCGCGCGGCGTCTGGGTCCCCGACCGGGAGGTCACGGCCCTGCTGGCCCGGGCCGCGGCGGCAGGCCAGCGGACGCCGCCCCCGGCGGACGGCGACCCGCAGCCGGATGGTCAGGCGCTGCCGGGCGGTCACGCGCCGGGCGGCAGCGCGCAACCGGACTCGGGCGTACCGGCCGCGGGAGCGGCCGTGCTGGCGCATGGTGACCTGCACATCCGGCACCTGCTGGTGGACGCGGCCGGCCGGGCGGCTGGGGTCATCGACTGGGGCGATCTGTGCACGGCCGATCCCGCGGTCGACCTTTCCCTCGGTTACGGTGCCTTCGCCGGGCAGGCCAGGGAGCGGTTCCTGGCCGCTTACGGCCCGGTGGACGCCGCCCGCGAGCTGCGCGCCAGGACGCTGGCCGTCTCCTTGTGCGCGAACCTGGCCGAGTACGCCGCCGATGATGACCGCCCGGTGCTGCTCGGCGAGTCGCTGGCCGGGCTGCGCCGCGCAGTGTCCGGCTGACGGCGTGCCCGGCACCGCGGTGGGCGCCCGGCGCGGCTGCCTCGTTACGCTGCCCAGGTGACGGCGAGCCGGGCGATGATCTGCGTCCTCGGCGACGCCCACATCGACGTGGTGGCCAGCGTGTCGGGGCCGCTGGCGGAGGAGACCGATACCCCGGCCCGGACCGCCCTGGGGCCGGGCGGCCAGGCCGCGAACGTGGCCGCCTGGGCGGCCGCGCTGGGCGGCCGCAGCCGGCTCATCGCCGCCCGCGGCACCGACGTTGCCGCCGCCGTGCTGGCGGCCGACCTGGCGCGCCGCGGCATTGAGCTGGCCGGGCCGGTGATCAGCGGCCGGACCGGGGTCATCGTGGCGCTCTCGGACGGCGGGGGGAAGCGGTCGATGATCACCGACCGGGGCGTCGGCCCGCTGCTGTCCGCGGCCGACATGGACCAATCCTGGCTGGACGGATGCAGCTGGCTGCACCTGCCCGGCTACAGCCTGGTCGCCGAGCCGGTCGCTGCCGCCGCGCAGGCCGCCGCGCGGGCCGCGGCTGCGCGCGGGGCCAGCCTCTCGGTGGACCTGTCGTCGACCGCGGCGCTGGAGGCCTACGGCCCGGGCCGGTTCGCCGCCCTGCTCGGGCGGATGCGCCCGGCCGTGGTGCTGGGCAACCAGGCCGAGGCCGCCATGATCGGCCCGCTTCCCGGCATCGAGCTTGTCGTTAAGCTGGGCGCCGATGGCGTGCGGGCCGGCGGGCGGCACTTTCCCGCCCGCCCGGCCCGGGCGGTCGACTCGACCGGCGCGGGCGATGCCTTCGCGGCCGGATACCTGCTCGGCGGGGTCGAGCTCGGGCTGCGGGCCGCGGCACAGGCGGTGGCGACGATGGGGGCGATGCCGTGAACCTCAGCCTGGCGGTGGCGGAGGAGGTCGCCGAGGCGCTCGCGCGGGGCGGCCCCGTGGTGGCCCTGGAGACCACGCTGATCTCGCACGGGTTCTCCGGCGGCCGCGGCGCCGCCGCGGCCCGCGCCGCCGAGGAGCAGGTCCGGGCGCACGGCGCGGTGCCGGCCACGGTAGGGATCATCGGCGGCGCGGTGCGGATCGGGCTGAGCCCGGCCGAGCTTGACCTGTTCGCCGAGGCCGGCCCGGCCGCCCGCAAGGCCGGCGCCAGGGACCTGGCCGCCTGTGCGGTGCAGGGCGCGCTCGGCGCCACCACGGTCGGCGGCACGCTGGCGGTATGCCGTGCCGCCGGCATCAGGTTCATGGGCACCGGCGGCATCGGCGGCGTGCACCGGGATTTCGCGCAGAGCCTGGACATCTCCGCCGACCTGCCCCAGCTCGCCCGGACCGCGGCGGTCGTCGTCTGCTCGGGCGCCAAGTCGATCCTGGACGTGGCGGCGACCGCGGAACTGCTGGAGACCCTCGGCATCCCGGTGCTCGGCTGGCAGACCGGCACCCTGCCGTTGTTCTACGCCGCCGAGGGCGGTCCCGCCGTTTCCGCGACCGTGTCGAGCGCTGCCGAGGCGGCCCGGATCGCGGCCGGGCACTGGCAGCTCAGCCCGTCCTGCGGAGTGCTGCTGGCCCGCCCGCCCGCGGCCGGGATCGAGCTGTCGGGACTGATCGACCAGGCCGTTGACCGGGTCCGGCAGGCTGGCGTGACCGGGCAGGCCGTGACCCCGGCCGTGCTGGCGATGGTGGAGGAGCTGAGCGGCGGGGCCAGCGTGGCGGTCAACCAGCGGCTCATCGCCGACAACGCCGCGCTGGCGGCCGAGGTCGCCGCCGAGGCCGCAGGGCGGCCGGCTGCAGCCTAGGCTGGCACCGCAGGCGAAGCAGCAGTACTGCTGCGTTTGCCGGCCGGTTGCTGCGTCCCTGCGCGGTCCCGTCGCTGCTCAGCCTGGGGCTAAGTGTTGCTGATATCACCCTGGGTACAACAACCGCTGACAGGCAGCGTGCGGGTAGGCCGCAGCCGTGCTTCCGTCCGGGGAGCGCACGATCGGGGGATTGCATGAGCAGCATGCCGGAGGGCGGCCCGGAAGGTCAGAGCGAGAGCCGGCCAGCCGGGCGCTGGCGGGACCTGGGCATCGGCCCAGCCGGCCGCCCAGCCCGGCGCCCAGTGGCAGCCGGAATGGGGACCCGGGCCGGAGGGCGGCGCGCCGGCCGCGGCGCCCGATGACCCCACCCGGGTCACCGGCCGGCGGGTGGTGCAGTACATCATCGACGTCGTCCTGGCCTCGATCATCCCGTCCGTCCTGGGCGTCGTGCTCGACCGGGGAACGGGGGCGCGGCTGGCGATCGGCACCCTGGTCGCGGTGGTCCTGACGATCGCCGTTTACGTCTGGTACTGGGTCATCAGGCCGCACCGGCGCGGCGGTCAGACCTTCGGGATGCAGATGCTCGGCCTCGCCATCATCAGCAAGAACGGCGGCCCGGCCAGCATCGGCCAGCTCGCCGGACGGTGGATCCTGCTCATCATCGACAATCTGTTCGCCGGCCTGGTCGGGCTCATCACCATGCTGTGCTCGCGGCAGCGCCAGCGCGTGGGCGACCATGCCGCCGGGACGCTGGTCGTGCGGGCGGACAGCGTCCCGCGCTAGCGGCACAGCCGGGCCGCGGCCGTGTCCGGTGCCGCGGCGGGGGCGGCCGCGAGCCCGGGCACCGTCCAGGGCGGCGCGGCGCCGGTGTGGTTGGGTGAAGGGTGGCACCTGCCGCCGTCGTCGCGCTGCTGGCGGCCGGCGTTGCGGCCGGCCTGGCCAGCACGGTCGCCAGCCTGGCCTCGGTGGTCTCCTATCCGGCCCTGCTGGCGCTCGGGCTGACGCCGGTCAGCGCCAACGTGACCAACACCGTGGCGCTGGCGTTCACCGCGGCAGGCGCCGCCGCCGGCTCCCGGCCCGAGCTGTCCGGCCAGCGCCGCCTGGTCGGCCGCCTCGGCCTGATCACGGCGGCGGGCGGCGCGGCCGGCGCGGCGCTGCTGCTGCTCTCGCCGCCGCATGCGTTCGAGTTCGTCGCACCGGTTCTCATCGCCGCGGCCTCCATCTCGCTGATCGTGCCGCCGGCGGTCACCGGGCGGGCGCCGCGGCCGGGCGGCGAGGACGGCGGTCCGCGCCGGTCGCGGGCGGCGCTGCTGCGCGCCGGGATGTTCGGCGTCGCCGTCTACGTCGGCTATTTCGGCGCCGCCGGCGGCATCATGATGCTCGCGGTCCTGTCCGCCGCCCTGGACGGGCCGCTGGCCCGGATCAACGCGGTAAAGAACATCGTCTCCGGCCTGGCGAACGCGGCGGCCGCCGTCGGGTTCGCCTTTTTCGGGCCGGTCCGGTGGGCGGCCGCGATCCCGCTCGCGGCCGGGTTCCTGATCGGCGGCCGGATCGGTCCGGTCCTGGTCCGGCGGCTGCCGCAGCGTGCGCTGCGCATCGCGATCGGCGCTGGCGGCCTGCTCCTCGCGGTCGTGCTCGGCCTGCGCACCTACCGCTGATCCGGCTGGGTCAGCCAGTGTTCTGCAGGCCGGCCGCCACCCCGTTGACGGTCAGCAGCAGCAGCCGCTCCAGCTGCTCGCGGTCGCCGGTGCCGCCGCGCAGCGCGGCCAGCGCGCGCAGCTGCAGATGCGACAGCGCGTCCACGTACGGGTCGCGCAGCGCGACCGCGCGCGACAGCACCGGATGGCTGGCCAGCAGCCGGTCATGACCGGTCACCGCGAGCACCAGCTGCCTGGTCAGCTCGTGCTCCTCCCGCACCATGGCGGTGAGATCCGGCCGCCCGCCCAGCGCCAGGTACCGCCCGGCGATTGCGGCGCTGGTCTTGGCCAGGCTCATCTCGGCGTTCTCCAGCAGCACCGACAGCAGCGGCCAGTCCTGGCAGGCGGCCCGCACGGCGTCCATCCCGCACGCGTCGGCGGCGGCGGCCAGGCCGCTGCCCAGGCCGAACCAGCCCGGCAGGTTCACCCGCGTCTGCGCCCACGCGAAGACCCACGGGATCGCCCGCAGGTCGTCGAGCCCGGCCGGGGTGGCGGCCCAGCCCCGCCGGGCCGGGCGGGACCCGATGCGCATCCGGCCGATCTCCGCCAGCGGGCTGATCCGGGCGAACCACTCGGCGAATCCGTCCGCCTGCACCAGTGCCTGGTACCGGCGCAGCGACCCCTCCTGCAGCGCGGCGGCTACGGCCGGCCAGCCGCCCTGGCGCGCGTCCTGCGCACCGGCCCGGCGGTCGGCCGCGGTGGTAACCAGCACTGCCGAGGTGACCTGGGCCAGGTGCCGCTGCGCGATGACCGGGTGACCGTAGCGGGCGAAGATGACCTCGCCCTGCTCGGTCACCTTGAACCGGCCGTCCACCGAGCCCGGCGCCTGGGCCCGCACGGCCCGGCCCGCCGGGCCGCCGCCGCGGCCGAGCGCGCCGCCGCGGCCGTGGAACAGCGTCAGCCGGATGTCGTGGTCGGCGGCCCACGCCGCCAGCCGCCGCTGCGCGTCGAACAGCCGCAGGGTCGCGGCGGCCGGCCCGAGCTCCTTCGCCGAGTCGGAGTAGCCGAGCATGACCTCCAGGTTCCGCCCGGTGGCGGTCAGCCGCTGTGCGACGGGCTCCAGCCGCAGCATGTCGTCCAGCACGGAGGTGGCGTTGGCCAGGTCGGCGCCGCTCTCGAACAGCGGCACCACGTCGAGCACCGGCGGACGGGAGCGCGCCGCGGAGTGCCGCGCCAGTTCGTAGACGGCCGCGATGTCGTCGGCGGACCGGGTGAAGCTGACCACGTACCGGCGGCATGCGCCGGGCCCGAAAGCGTCCTGGATCCCGGCGATCACCGGGAAGGTCGCCAGCACCTCCCGGGTCTGCGGCGACAGCGCGGCTCCGGTGCCGATCTCCCGCAGGGCCCGGGCGTGCACCGCGCTGTGCTGGCGGACCTCCAGCTCGGCCAGGTGAAAGCCGAACGTCTCGGCCTGCCAGATCAGGTGCTGGAGCTCGCCGTATGCCTGCCGCGGGGCGCCGTCCGCCGCCAGCTCCCGCTGCAGCATGCACAGGTCGGCGACGAACTCAGCCGGCCTGCGGTAGGCCAGGTCGGCGTGCCGCAGCCGGGTGGCCTGCAGCCGCCGCGCGGCGTAGAGCAGGAAGGCCCGGTAGGGCTCCTCGGCGGAGCTCTCCATGATGCCGTGCAGCACCACCGGATGGGCCCGCCGCGCGGCGGCGAGCGCCAGCCCGAGCGGTGACCCGGCGCGGGGGCTGCCGTGCACGGTGAGCGCCCGGCCGATCCTGGTGGCGGCGGTCTCCAGCGCGCGCAGCGCGTGCTCGGCCTGGATCTCGGCGGTCTGCCTGGTCACCTCGGCGGTGACGAACGGGTTGCCGTCCCGGTCCGCGCCGATCCAGCTGCCGAACCTGAGGAACGCGGGCGCGGCGGGCGGGGCGTCGCCCGAGCGCTCGCCCTGCAGGGCCCGGTCCAGGGTTCGGTAGATCGCGGGCACGGCCCGGAACAGCGTCTCGTCGAACGCCGCGGTGGCCGTGCGGACCTCATCGAGCGGCCGCATGGCGGTCGCCCGCAGCGCGGAGGTGCGCCAGAGCAGGTCGATCTCCTCGGTCAGCCGCCGCCGCGTCTCCGCCCGTTCGCTGTCGCCGAGCCGCCGGTCGGCCAGCTGGTCCAGCAGCCCGCTGATCCGCCGCAGCGCTGCGGTGATCGCCCGGCGGCGCGCCTCGGTGGGATGCGCGGTGAGCACCGGATGCACCCGCAGGCCGTTCACCAGCGCGGCGGCGGCGGGGTGGCCGTCCTGACCGTCCTGGCCGCTGATGTCGGCGACCGCGGCGGCCAGCGACTCGGGAACCGGCTCGCCGGCGGCGTCCCGGGCCCGCACGGCCCGGATCCGCTGGTGCTCCTCGGCCAGGTTGGCCAGGTGGAAGTAGACGGTGAACGCACGCGCGACGGCCTCGGCCCGGTCAGTGTCGAAGGACGCGACCAGGTCGGCGATGACCTGGTCGGCCTGGGCCGTACCGCCCTGCGGTGGCTTTGCGTCAGGCGGCTCTTCGCGGCTCAGCTCGTCGTACCTGGCGGCGATGGCGGCGCGCCGCAGCCGCTCCACGTCGTCGAGCAGGCCCTGGCCGCCCGATTCACGCAGCACGCCGCCGAGCAGCCCGCCGAGCAGGCGGACATCCCGGCGCATCGCCGCCGGCACGTCCTGGCGGTCGGCATCCCTGGTCACGGCGTCAGCGTAGCGATGCCGCGGCGGCGGCAGGCGACTGGTCAGCCGGGCAGCCGCAGTTCGGCGAATACCGCCCGGTGATCACTGCCGGGCAGCCGGTGCACCGATACCGCCCGCACCGCGCACCGGGCGTCGACCAGCACGTGGTCGATGGTCAGCAGGCCGGGCCGGCCGCCGCGGCCCCACGTCGGCGCCAGCCCGCGGCCGGCCTCGACCGCGGCGTCGGCGTAGCCCATCCGCAGCAGGCGGCGGAACTGCGCGTGGTCGACGGTGGCGTTGAAATCACCGGCCACGATCCGGGGCGGGCCGCCCGGCGGCGGCAGCACGGCCAGCTCGCGGCGCCACCGGTCGACCTGGCGCGGGGAGAACATCGGCGCCGGCGGCCGCGGGTGCACGCTGACCAGGTCCGCCTGCCCGCCGCCGGGCAGGTGCAGCCGGGCGGTGGGCTGGGCCAGCGTGACCGGCTCCAGCTCCAGCCCGGCGGTCAGGGCGTACCGGGCGTAGATGGCCGAGCCCCGGCCAGTCTCGCCGCGGATGTCAGCCATCTCGTGCGGCAGCAGGTCGGCCAGCCCGGCCCGCTTGAACCGGGTTACCGCGGACTCGCTGAGCTCCTGCAGGAACAGCACGTCGGCGCCGCTGCGGCGCACCAGCCCGATCACCGCGTCCTCGTCTGCCCGCCCGACGAGCAGGTTGGCGGTGAGCACGCGCAGCACCGGCCCGGCCGCGGGCGGCTGCGGCCGCCGGACCGCCCGCGGCAGCGTCAGCGCGGCGAGGACCCCGGCGGCGAGCGCCGTGGCGGCCGCCGGGCGGCCCCGGCGCAGCAGCGGCGCGAGGGCCAGCGCGGCTGCGGCTGCCTGCGGCGTGAACGACATCAGCGGCGCCAGCGGCGCCTGGGCGGCGGCCAGCCCGTCGGCTCCGGTCAGCCGGACGAGCGCCCAGCCGGCCGCCGCGCCGGCCGCCGCCCGTCCGGCGGCTGAGGTCCGGTCCGGGCGGGCGGGCGCCGGCGGCTGGCTGGACTCGCTCACGGCCGCCTCCTCATGCTTCATGCGCCTCCGCTGCGCCCGGTGTGTCTCCCCGACCCTATGGTGCCGACCGTCCGCGGCGGCTCAGCCGCGGAGGGCACAGGCGGACGTGCGGCTGTGATATCCGGACGGCGCCTGGGGACCGCTGCCGGGACCGGCCCGCGCCGGATGCGCGGTGCGGCTGGCGGGCGGCCCGCGGCCCGCGCGCCGGCGGCTCCGGTCAGGACCGGCGGGAGGTTGACCAGCTTGAGCTGGGTTGCGCCCAGCCGGAAAGCCGCCTGCGCCGCGGTGCTGCTGTCCTCGATGCGCCAGTCCTGGTGCTCGATACCGCCGTGCTGGCTGAAGTCGAACCACACTAGCCCGAGCGCCTGGTAGTGTATGCAGGCCGTGGAACAGGTCGCCGATCTCGGCGAACTGGTTGGCCTGCGGGGTGATCGAGGTCTCGGCGATCAGGACCGGCCTGTGGTGAAGATCCGTACCTCGCGGATGGTGCTGGCGAAGACGCGGCGGAAGGTGTCGGCGGGCCTGGCGTAGAACCCGTCGATCCCGACCCAGCTGACGTACTGCGTCGCCGGGCCACCACGAGGCGACCGGGCCGGTGCCCGGCTGGTCGGCGTTGATCGTCCATAGCCAGACGACGTTGCGGGCGCCCTCAGCGCGGAAAAGCGTGACAATATGCCGCCACGCGGCCACGAAAGTCCGGGAAGGTACGTGGCCGTAGCCCCACGAGTACCAGGGGGCGTTCATCTCGTGCCCGAATCCGATCACCACCGCCCGGCCGAAGTCCCGCACGCTGTCGGCGTAGCTGCTCAGGTATCTGTCGTAGTCGCCGGCCGCGATGTCGGCGACGGAGGCGTAGGTGGGGTCGATCTGGACCAGCGGCGTCATGTGGTGCCTGCTGATCATCTGCGCGAACCGGGTGGCGAACGGCTCGGCCCAGCCGCTGTAGTAGCCGACCAGGTTCGGCGGCTGGCCCGCCGTGGCGGCGAACGTCTGGACCGGCTGGTAGCTGGGCGGCGCGCCCGGCTCGAAGGCCCCGAGATAGGCGTTCGGGATCGACGGGAGCGTGGCGCGCACCGACCGGGGGCCCGGCCGGAGAGGTCACGACCCGGAAAGCCGACAGGATGAGCGCCGCGGCGGCGGCGACCACCGCGACCATCACCACCAGGTATCTTTTCATGCGCGGCTTCCCCCGGGAAAGATGACCCGGCCGACCAGGACGAGATTCAGCAGGCCGAACGCCACCAGGACAGCGAATCGCCCCGTGCCGAGCGTGACCGCCCGGTAGATGGCCAGGGCGGCCCACGCCAGTGCGGTGCCGCCGCTCCACCCGGCGACCCAGAGCCGGAACCGCCGCAGCGCCGCGCCCGGCGTCCGGGTCGGATGCCAGCCCATCGTCTTGCCCCGGGCGCTGTCCCACAGGGCGAACACGTGGGCCCAGCCCCTGGCGATGCCCAGCGGCCACACCGACGGCCCGTAGCGGCAGCGGTGCCACAGCGGGTAGAGGACGAAGCCGGTGATCATGGCGGGCGCCAGCACGATGAAGTTGCGCAGCCGGATCTGGCCGGGCAGGAAGGCCAGCAGCACGATGGGAATGAGCGGGCCGAAGAACGCCAGCAGGCTGGTGTAGGCGTAGTAGCAGAAGCCGGAGATGTAGGTCAGCCGGGCCGGCGTCGACATGGCCACGCTCCACAGCCGGCGGGTGAACACCACGCCCGCGTTGCCGGTGCACCACCGGTACTGCTGGCGGACGAACGCGTCCAGATTGTCCGGGCAGATCCCGACCGACATGATGACCGGCAGGTAGACCAGCGACCAGCCGGCCCGGCGCACGTCCAGGCCGGTGTGCACGTCCTCGGCGTAGGGGATCAGCGTCGGGCCGCCCTGCGGCACCAGCGCCGCCCGGCGGTAGACCGCGGAGGTCCCGACGCAGATGGCCGCGCCGAACCGGTTCCTGGATACCTGGATCGACCGGTAGAAGACCTCCTGGATCGCCCCGGCCGCGTTCTCGATCCACCGCTGCCCGGCACCGGACCGGAAGTACTGCGGGGTCTGCACGATCGCGACGCGGGAGTCATCCAGGTACGGCAGCGTCTCGGCCAGCAGGTCCGAGCGGGGGGCGAAGTCGGCATCCAGGATGAGAATGAACTCGCCCTCGGTCCGCGCGAAGCCGTACCGCAGGTTGCCGCTCTTCTTGAATACGCGGCTGTCCGGCCGCCGGATGTAGCCGAAGCCGTAGTCCGCCGCAGCGGCGCGGGCCTCATCCGACGGCCCGTCATCCAGCACATAGGCCTGCGCGGGGCCGGGGTAGCAGTCGATCAGGCTGGCCACGGCGGTCCAGGTATTGCGCAGCACCTCGACCGGCTCGCCGCAGATCGGCAGGTGGATGTCCACGCTCGGGTACCGGGCCGGCCGCCAGGCCGTGATCCGCGCCTGGTGCGCGGCCAGATCGAACCCGCGGCCGCAGAAATTCACCGGCAGGCTGATCAGCTGGTAGAGCGCGTACGCGGCGGTGACGATCGCGAACGGCCACAGCACCGCGGCGTGCGCCTCGAACCGGACCTGGCTGTACACCAGGCAGCACGCGCCGAGGGCCAGCGTCATGGTCAGGTAGGGCAGATTGCGCCGGACGTACAGGTACTTCTCGGCCTCGTCCGGCGGGGGCGGCTGGGCCATGCCGATGCGGGGCGCGGCCGGGTGGACGGCCGCCGACGGCGGCGGGACCGGCGCGGCTGACGGGACGGCGGGCCGGTGCTGGGTCGTGCTCATCTGCCGCGCTTGAGCTGGTAGACGACGTAAGTGCCGCGGTCCGGCCCGTACGGGATGACCCGGAACGGCCTATAGCGGGGGCTGCGCTTCAGGTCCCTGGTGAGCTGGAGGTCGAAGGCGGTGGTATCGGCGTAGTTGAGCGCTACGTAGGAGAAGTAGCCGCTGGTGATGAACTCGGCGTAGACGCCGATGTTCCCGGCGCCGGTGACGCCGGCCTGCCTGGTCGGCCCGCCCGTGCTCGCGCCGGAGGGCAGGGTGATATTGCGGGTGCTGGACCAGCGCTTCCAGTCCCGGCCGGCCGGCAGGTAATACTCGGCTATCGACGGGTCCTCGACCAGGAGGTGCCCGGTGCCATGGTCGGCCAGCGGCCCGAACACGGCCGTGAAGCTCCCCGAGTTGGGCCAGCTGGTGGCGAACTGCCGCGCCTGGGCCGCGCCCAGGGTGACCGGAAAGGCCAGCGCGAGCGCGCATGAGGCGAGCGTGACGGCCCGCATCCGTCCGGCCGGGGCGGCCTCGATGAACCGGTCGACGGCAAAGCCCGCGGCGATGGCCGCGAACCACACGCCCAGGTCCACGTGCTTGATCAGGGAGGTGGTGGTATGCAGCCTGGCGTGCTCAAGCGGCCCGAGCAGGCTGGCGACGGCCAGCACCGCGAGCAGCGAGCAGCGAGGCCGGCCGGACCGGCCGACCAGGCTGGCGATAACCCCGCAACCGGCCAGCACGATGATCAGGCCGCCCCATGACCACGAGCGAGCGAGCACCGTCAGCGGCGCCTGGGCACCGCCAGCGCGAATCAGGACGGTCTGCCGGACCCCGCTGAGATATGAGCTGCCGCCGGCGAGCAGCCCGCCGGCGAGCAGCGCGGCGCAGACAACTACCAGGACCGCGGCCCGGGCGGCCGCGGCCTTCCCGCCGGGCCGCGGGAGCGCCACGAACACGGCCACCGCGATCACGATCGGGTCGAACAGCGCCGTCGAATATGCCGTCGCGTTGGCCAGGGCCAGCGCGACGCCGGCCGCGGCCATCCAGCCGGTGGCTTCCTGCCGTTGCCCGGCCCGGACCACCAGCCAGGTGGCCAGGGCAATCAGGAACAGGGACATGGGGTCATACGTGGCGAAGGCGCCCAGGTGCAGCGTGGGGCCGGTGACGGCGAACAATCCGGTGGCGAAGAACGCCGCCTGGTATCCGAAGAGCCGCCTGGCCGTGCCCCACAGCAGCACCGTCGCGCCGAGCATGAAGACCAGGGACAGCGCTCGCGCCCCCGCCAGCCCGCCGAGGCTGTCGGCCAGGGCGCCGATTGGCGGGTACAAGACCGGCGCGCCGGAAAAGTACGAGGGAAATGGCGGGGCCGACGCTCCATGCAGCCAGTCCGCCCACTGCAGGTGCCCGGCCCACAGGTATTCCGCCTCGTCCTGGAACGCGGTGTCGGCTCGCAGCAGCCGCAGCGACAGAACGGCCTGGACCACGAGGATCGGGATCAGCCAGCACCAGGCTGGTGCCTTCAGCCACCATGCGGTCCGCGCGGTCTGGCCGCCGCCGGCTTCGGCGGTGAGCTCCGGGGCGTCTGCCGCGGCCGATGCCCCGCTCACCGCGGCTGATGCGGCGGGGCGGTCGGCCTGGCCCGGCGCCGTCGGGGTTCCGTCGCCCGGCTCGGTTCGGGCGGCGCTGACGGCTGAGCCGTCGCGTCGGCCAGAACGCCCCCTTGGCTGCGGCATCGGAATGACCCCCTGCCTGTCCTCACGCCGTGGTTTGCGGAAACTGCCCGCCGCGGGCAATCAGCTGGTGCCTGGCCTTGCCGGTCCGTGGCCGCTCAGCATGCGACGGCTCCACGTACCGTGCCTGTTGCCACAAGTGACGACACCGCATACGAAAAGGTAGTGTTCGGCGCGCAAGAGGACAGGCGGTTTGCGGGAATTCGTCCGCGCGCGGGTATCCGCGGTCACGATGCGGGCCGGTAATAGGACCTGGCTCCCCGCCGGTAGGCAGCGATCGCCGCCGGGCTGTCGAGCCGCCAGTCCCGGTATGGTCGGCATCGAACCAGACAAACCCGAGCAGGCCGTAGTCGCGGACGCCCGCGAACAGGTTGGTGACCTTCGCCGGCTTGTTCGCGGCGGGAGCGGCCCCGGTCTCGGAAATGAGGATCGGGTCGATGGTCAGGGCCCGCACGGCCTTGATAGTCGGCCCGAACAGCGGGGCGAAAGACCAGGAAGGCTTGTGGTAGTAGCCGTCGATGCCGACCCAGGTCACATAAGAACTCCCTGGCCACCAGGGTCCGGGCGGTGCGATGCCGGTGCGCTTGTGGAACACGTTAATCGTCCACAGCCAGGACGCGTTCCGGGCTCCTGCCGCGCGGACCACGTTGACGATGTGCCGCCAGGCGGCCACGAAGGTCCTTCGGGGACGTGTGCCGAAAGCCCCATGAGTACCAGTTGCCGTTCATCTCGTGACCGAAGGAGAGGATGACGCGGCTGCCGAAGGTCCTGACGGACGCGGCGAAAGACCTCAGGTAGTCGTCGTATTTTCCGCGGGCGATGGCGGCCAGGCTGATGTTCGTCGGGTCGATCTGTACCACGGTCAGCGCATGATGGCGCCTGGCGTCAGCGGCGAAGCGAGCCTGGAACGGCTCCAGCCAGCCGCTGTAGTAGACGACCAGGTCAGGGCTCACCCCCGTGGCGGAGGTAAAAGCCTTGATTCCGGCGTACGACTGGGGCGCTGAAGGAGCGAAGAGGCCCAGGTAGGACGCGGGACGGCGGACGAGCGGCACAGTGGGCCCGGACGCCGCTGGCGAGGGCCTTGCTGCCGGACGAGAACGGGCCGGCGCCGAGTAGCCGCTGCATGACGCCAGGTGCCGTGGCGACTGCTCGCGCCGGTCCACAGCGCGGTCCAGAGCGCCCTTGCGGCCGGCGTCCCGCGGGGGCTGGCAGTTCGGCGGCCCCACCGTGCTGGCTCCGGCCGCCGGCCGGCGTCACTGCCGGCGCGCACGGGGCTTTGCGGCTGCGCCGGACTCGGGTCATGGCGCCGCCACGGGCATCCGCCGGCGCCGCGGCCAAACGCGGTGATCGCCGCAGGACTGCTCAGGCGCCAGTCCTGGACGCCCGAGGGCATCGAACCACACGAATCCGAGCAGGCCGTAAGAGCGGACGCCGGCGAAAAGGTCGCTGATCTTGGCCGGCTGGCCCGCGGCCGGCGCGGCACCGGTCTCGGAGATAAGGATCGGGTCAGGGTCAGCCGATCGCACCGCCTTGATGGTGGGCCCGAACAGGGAGGCGAAAGTCCAGGACGGCTTCAGGTAGTAGCCGTCGATGCCGACCCAGGTCACATACGAGCTACCCGGCCACCACGGGGCGGGCGACGGATGCCGTTGCGTTGGTCGATGATGTTGACCGTCCACAGCCAGGTCACGTCGTCGGCGCCCTCCTCGCCGGAACACCGTCACGATGTGCCGCCAAGCCGTTACGATACAGCTGGGGGTGCACATGCCGGTAGCCCCAGTGTACCAGTAGCCGTTCAGGCTCGTGGCCGAAGCCGATGACCACGCCCTGGCCGTGTCCCGCGCCGTAGCTGGCCACTGCCGTCGGCGTAACTCTCGCAGATATGAGTCGTAATCGCCCCGGGCGATTGCGGCCAGGCGACGGTACCCGGTTCTATCTGGATTTGCACGACTGCGCCGTGGCGGCCGCCTTCCTGGCGAACGCCGACTGAAAGGCCTCGTTCCAGCCGCTATAGTATAGAGCGAGATTGAGCCGCGCGCCTGTAAGCGCGGAGAACGATTCAACGGGCCCGTAGCTGCCGGGGATACCTGGTGCATAAACGCCGAGGTAAGAGGCCGGGTCAGTCGGGCAGCGTGACTACTACAGGACGATGCCGCGCCGGGTCGGCTGACTGTCCGGCCCCTGGAGTCCGGGGGATCACCATCTGGACAGCCAGCGCGGTGATGCCCGCCACGATGAGCACGGCGGCGGTACTGCCAAGGAAACTGTGGCGCAGTCTGTCGGCCAGCCGCTGAGGGCGAGCTTCGAGGTGCTCGGGCAGCTGTCGGCCGACCAGTGCCCTCTTCCGAGATTGAGGCAGGTGACGAGGCGGAAGGCCGCGCCCGGGACTCCCCGGTGCTCATCTCGCATTCCTGCCGGGAAAGACCACGCGCAGCACAATGGCTGCGTTCAGCAGCCCGGGAGACGGTAATGACGGCCAGGCGCCCTCGGCGAAATCTATCGGTCATCCGCCAGGCTGATAAGCGCGAGCCAGACGGTCGACGACGCTGAAGATTCCACAACCGGACGCCCCACCACAGGCGGCGCACGGAGCTTACCCCCGCGCCGGTGGCCTGCCAGCTCATGGTCCTGCCCCGCACGAAAGTCCCAGATCGCCAGTGCATGCGCCCACGACCGCACAAGGGTCAAGCGGGGAGCGTAGCGCGCAGGTCGTACCTGGACCGATGCCATAGCGGCAGCACTGTCATGCTGGTCAGCATGGACGCGATGATCAAGACCAGAATTCCAGTGGGGTAATGCTGTGAGGCCGGAATACGAGCAGGCTTGATAGGGATAAGCGGGATGACAAAAATTGACATTCCCAGTAAAAAGATAGTAGGCAAAGCCCGATATATATGTCAGGCGTGCCGGAATGCTCATTGGAACAGACCACAGCCGTGAGGTGAGGATTGTGCTGGTCGAACCGGTGCACCACCGGTACTGCTGACGGAAAAATGCGTTAAGCCCGGTCGGGCACGTTCCAGTGGCCAGCACAATAGGCACATAGATCAGGCGTCCAACCAGCCCGCCGGACGTCAAGCCCGGTATGGACGTCCTCCGCATAGGCAATGAAGAGTAGTGCCGCCTTGCGGCGGCAAGCGCGGCGCGGCGGTAAACAGCGCAAGTGCCAACGCATATGGATGCGTCCAGGCGATCACGGCCGACCTGGATGGCCCGGTAGAACAGTTCCTGTATTGCTCCCGCGGCGCTTTCCACCCAGCACTGCCGACGATCGGTGCGAAAGTACTGAGGTGTCTGGACTATGGCGATCTCCGGGTCATTAAAATACGGGAAGAGTTTCCTTCAAGAAGTCGGCTGCGCGGAGCAAAGTCGGCGTCCAGGATGACGAATAATTCACCGCTAGTAGGCGCTGAAAGCGTATCGAAGATTTCCTGACTTCTTATGTTCACCTTTATTGGGGCGAACGATGTAACCAAGGCCAAGGCTCGTTAGCGAGCTCGCGTGCCAGCGGGTCCGCGCGGTCGTCGAGAACATACGGCAGAACGGTGCCGGGATAAGACTCAGCAAGCTTCGCCACCGTCAGTCCACGTGTTGCGGAGGATAGCCTAGCGGCTCGCCGCAGACCGGGAGAAATATGTCCCACTGATGGATACCGCCGGGGGCTGCCAGAGGACGATGTGCCGATGCCGTTCGGGATCGAAGCCGCCGCCCATGAATCCAAGCGGCAGGGGACATCGAGAAAGCAATCACGCCGATGAGAGTAAAGAACCCGAACTCCCACAGCCCGCTGCTGGCCTCGAACATAATCTGGCTCATGCAGCCTGCCAGGAAGGCAATGGTCAGGCTGACTCCCCAGATAGGGCAATGACCGCGAGGAGATAAAGGTACTTCTCGGCATCGTCGGGGGGCGCTTGCAGCAGCGAGCTGTAGCGGCGATGGCGTCCTGCGGCGGGGTCTGCAGCCTGCGCTCGACCGTCGTTGCGGTCACGACATGCTCCGCCGGTGGGCCGGCGATATGCCCACACGGTATAAAATCCCGGGCACCGGGCCGCCGAATGGCACAATTCCGATCTGCAGATACCCGGGCGTTGCGCGCAAAGCCTGTGCGATTGGCTTGTCTAGGAACGGCGGTCTCGGTGAAGCTGAGGACCACGAGCGAGAAATAATGGTGCCTTATCGCCGTCAGGTAAGGTCCGCGGGCTTCCGTCGAACGTTCGAAGCCCGGCCATCGGGCCGCGTGATGCTGAACGTGGTTAGGACCACTGGCGCCACACAGTCCTGGGCAGATAGTAACAGGCACGTCGTCGGTCGTCGCCAGGAACTGACCCCCTGACTGGTCCTCGGACGCAGGAAGGCTGTGAGGCTGGCGCGGCTCCCGGCCAGTTGATCATGGGCCTGAGCCTCCGCTTTTGCCCTCGGCGCCACCCAGCAGGGATGAGGGCCGTAGGCCGACGCAGGCGCTGGCCATCCAGTCGTGTGTCACCCGCGGGCGCACCAAGCTGACGACATAATTCACCACGTAGCCGACCGCGATGCATGCGAACCAGGCGCCAAAGTCGAGGATGCTTATTCAGCGAGGTCTGTTGTGTGGATCCGCGCCTGCTCGGTCGGGAACCAGCAACGCGGCCGCGGCTAGCGCCACCAGCAGGAAAGATCGCGATCCGATGATGGCCTCGTCCCGCCAGGATTCCAAGCGGGATCGCGGCCAGCGCTCCGCTCCGCTACAATCTCTCCGTCCAGTACCAGGTCGTCCGTCAGGATGTGTGGGAGACGGGCGCTCCCGCCGCCCGGTCCGCATCGTCGTGGTTTGGCTGATACCGATCAGGTACCAAGAGCCGCCGAGCCTGAGCAGCACGGCCAGCACGCCGGCGAGGCAGGCCAAGCATCAGCGTGCCGCGCTCGGAGCGTGGCCTTCCCTACCTATCTCCGGGAAGGGCGCTGAACACGGCCATGGGCCATCACTACCGGATCGAACAACGCGCTTGCGTACTTTGTCGCATTGGCCAGGGCAAGGGCGCCGGCCGCGGCCGAGGATCCAGCCGGTGGCATCTGCACGCGATCGCGTCGCCGGTAGCGCACCACGCAGCTACCGCCAGAAAACAGCAGCGACAACGAGTCGTAGGTAGCGAAGGAGCCCAAATGCAGCGTCTGGCCCGAGCGTGGCGAACACCGCTGCTGCGGGGTCCGCCGCCCTCCGGCCGAAAAGCCGTGCTGCAGTAGCCCAGAGGAAGCAGGTGACAGACAAGCATAAAGCACCAGGGACAGCAATCGCGCTGCCGGCCAGGCCACCCATGCTGTCTGCGAGTGCGCCGATCGGCGGATAGATCACCGGCGACCCGCTGAACCACGTCGAGAAGGCCGGGATGCGCGTGCCGTGAAGCCAATGCGCCCACTGCAGGTGGCCTGCCTACAGGTAGAGCGCTTCGTCTCCGAAGGCCGTTGTGGTGTGCAGCATTCGCGCCGAGAGAATGGCCTGAACCGGCGAGGATGACGACGAGCGGCAGGGGCACGGCGAACCCGCGTGACCGAGCCCGGCCCGGCGCTAGGCCACGGGTTTTCCGCGTCACAGCTGGTCTTCCCGGTGTCTATTTCCAGCAGCTGGCCTGCTGACGCGGGCAGTGACGTGGGCGCCGCAATGTCCGCCGTCTGGGTTCCAGTGCCCGCGGCGGCTCGCTGGCCACCGGGCCGTTCGGGCTGTCCGCCGCGTACTTGTGGATGGATGATGACTGCTGTTTGGGTCTGCCACACGCCAACCCTTCGCGCACCGCCAGGTCGGTCGGCAAGCGCACCGCGGTAGGCCCGATGACCGGCGGGCGGCGACAGCGCGATCAGGGCGGGCGGCCTGCTGATCGCCTGTTCGGTGTCGGCTTCGTCGCTGGCGAGAGCTGGCTCCGCAGTGTCGTGCGGCAGCGGAATGCCGGGGAGAGGGCATGGCCTTCCTCGGCGCGGTCAGGTGCCGCAAGGCTAATCATCGCGGCAAGGCCTGCCCATTGCGTTTCGGCAAACAGCGGCCTGGACCTGCTGTCCGGATCGGCGGCGTAGCGGCTGGCGCTCATCTCGAAGGTTTTTCTGGGAGGACCGCGCGTAGGCTCATCGGGAGTCTGGGCGGCTGCGCTGGCAAACACCTGCCATGGCTGACCCGTGTCTGCCTGGCGGCGGGAGCCGGAGCGACCGCCCGCAGCGGCTGTTCGGTGGCGGTGGTTACCAGTGGACCGCTGTCATGGCAAGTCAGTCGGCTAACCGGTATCCGGTGATAACCTTGGTCACATCGCAAGTCCCCCTGTACAACCGTCGTTGCGTACAGTTACTGCAATCCCGTCTCGGGCAGGACAACCACTGCTGGAAAGGTACTTAACCGGACCGCCGGTTGGCAGGCTTTTGGCTGAATGCAGCGACGATCGCAGCCCTCAGGGCCCCGTACCTACCTAGTTTGGGAGCTGTGCGGATATGCGGCTGGCACAGTCGTGGACAGAGTCGCTAGCCGCGACCGTGCTGATCCAGGCTGGCCCGACGACTACACAGGACGTGCCAGTCACCGACGCCGACCGACCGCCTCGTCCGGCAATGGCAGCGAGCCGTGCCGCGAATACCCCGCGGTGGCCGATCTACCGAGCAAAGAACTAGGAAATCCGCACAGCGCGCAACGGACGCTGCACCCGGTACTAGACCCGAGCTACACGATGCCTGCACAGGTCGCGCGATTGACAACTATGAGTGGTTTATGTTAAATGGCCGCCTAGCAGGCACTTCGTCCATGCTCGGGGAGCTCTCAGCATGCGGTGACATCAGGGGGTAAGGCGTGATGGCTGACGACGAGAACGCCTCGCCGCTATCGCGCCGCCAGCCTGGTCAGCGTACCGGGCACCGCCCGGCCGCCTACTCAGGTCCGCCGCGGCTTTCGGCGGCGGACCTGGAGCGGATGCAGGCCGCGATCCGGGCTGCGGCGGCGGAGATCGACGACTCGCCAGCTGCGATCGGCCCGGGATCACCGGCCGGGCCGCCTCCGGCAGGCCAGGAATCCGGTGCCGCCGGAGGCGAGCCGGTTACCCAGCCGATTCCGGTTCCCGCGGCCCCGGTGGCTGCTGCCACCGCGCAGGTGAAGCAGGGCGGCCGCCGGCGGCCGGAGGACGTCGCGAGCGAGGCTGCGGCCAGCCATCCGGCTCGGCCGGAGCCGGCTGCTCCCGGGAGGAAAGCCGGGCCCGGAAGACTCGACAGGAACAACGCCGGAAGACTCGACAGGAAGAACCCCGCCGCAACAACGACAGCGGCAGCAACGGCCGCCACGGGCCCATCCGCCGCGGGGAGCCCGCCGCGGAACCTGCCGGGGCGAGCACGATGGCCGGGTCGGCCGCCGCGCCGGAAGCTCGCTCGCGGCGTCCGGTCGCGCAGCAGAAGGCGGCGCCCGCCGCGGTGCGGTCCAGCCCGGCGGCTCCGCCTAGCCCGGCGGCCCCGCTCGGTAAGGTCACGCGGCCCGGGTCGGCTGTCGTGCCCGGCTCGGCTTCGCCCCGCCCGGTTGCGGTGACCGTGTCGCCCCGGCCGTACCGTCGGTACCGTCGGCTGGCCGCCGTGCTCGCCGCCGCGGCGGTACTGCTGGTCGCCGGGACGGTGGCACGCGTGCTGATCCATCCGCGGGAGAAAGCGGGCGGCCCGGCGGTCGGCAACGGCCAGAACTGGGGTTATGCGGCGGCCTGGGTCGCCCAGCAGGTCAGCCGGAGCGTCCGCATCACCTGCGATCAACTGATGTGCGCGCAGCTGCGGTGGGAGCAAGTCCCGGCCGGGGACTTGCGTCAGCTAGCGCCCGGCCCTGGGGCCGTGCTGCGCACCGCCGTCATCGTCGCCACCCCCGATGTGCGCAAGCAGCTCGGGAACCGGCTGAGCACGGTCGTCGCGCCCGGCATGATTGCACGGTTCGGCTCGGGGAGCACGGCCATCGAGGTCCGGGTGGTCGCACCAGCTGGGGCTTCGTTCCAGTCTCTTCTCGCCGCCGATGTCGCTGCCCGCAAGGCGGACAGCGTGACTCTGCTTACCAGCAACGGGCAGATCGTCGTGTCCGCTAAGGCGCGGACGGAGCTGGCCGCCGGGCAGGTCGACACCCGTCTGCTCTTCCTACTCGCGGCGCTGGGCGGACAGCAGCCAGTGCAGATCTTGTCGTTCGGTGACCCCTCGCCCGGGGCCGGATTCGCGGTGAGCCCGCTGCGGTCATTCGAGCTGGCCCAGCCAGCCGCGAGCCACATGGCTAATGCCGCCTACATCCGATTCATCCGCGGCTTCATCCGGGTGCAGCACGGCGAGTTCCAAACGTCCAGTATCTCGGCCGTGCGGTTGCGCAGTGGCCGGACGGCACTGCGCGTCACCTTTCCCACTCCCAGCTGGCTCGGTCTGCTGAGTAACCGGGCGCCGAGTATCCGGATCTTCGGCTGACGGGCTGCGACGCGCGTCGGCCAGCGGACCGTCCGGTGGCACCCGGCGCGCTAGGTCAGAATGCCTGCGCGGGCCAGTATTCGCGGCCCTGGCCCGGCTGGGCTTGCAAGCCGCAGCCGAGCACCGCCGTAGCCGCCCCGGTCAGCAGGCCGCGCAGCCGGTCGTCGGACAGCCCGCTGGCGTAGAACAGCGCCGACTGGATGGCGCCGATCGCGGCGTGCACCTCTGCGCGCGCGTCGCTGTCGGTCAGGTCCGGATGCAGCTCGCTCACCAGGTGCACCCACTCTTCGAGATACAGCCGGTGCTTGCGGCGCAGCCGGCGGACGGCCCCGCCCCGGGTGCTGCGGAGCGCGCCGCTACCGCAAACCGGCACGGCCGCCGTAGGGTCATACGGTGGACGGCGGCAACCTGACCAGCGTGGCCGACCTTGACCAGGCCGGCCCCGCTGCGGCCGCGGCGGCGCTGGCGCCGTTGTGCGCGAGCACCCGGTGGACCGAGCGGCTGGTCGCAGCCCGCCCGTACCGCTCGGCGGCCGCCCTGATTGCCGCCTCCGACGCGGCCATCACCGCGCTCGGCTGGCCCGACATCGAGCAGGCCCTGGCCGCCCACCCCCGGATCGGCCAGCCGCCCGCCCGCGGGCGGGCGGCGGGTGAGCGCGGTACGGCCGGCCACCGCGAGGCATCCTGGTCCCGCGAGGAGCAGGCGGCAGCGTCGCCCGGGGGGGCCAGCCAGGCTGCTGAGCTGCGGGCCGGCAACGCCGCATACGAGCAGCGGTTCGGTCACGTGTTCCTGATCTGCGCGACCGGGCTGACGGCGGGCGAGGTGCTCGCCGCGCTGCGCAGCCGGCTCGGCCACGAGGCCACGGCCGAGCGCGAAGTCGTGCGCGGCGAACTGAGGCGGATCACCGCGCTGCGGCTGGCGAAGGCATTCCGCTGACGGACAGGGGAGGACCGGCGTGGGCGTCTCGACGCACGTCCTGGATGCGGCGGCCGGCGTCCCGGCGGCCGGCCTGGAGCTGTCGCTCGGCCGCCGGGACGGCGAGACCTGGCACGAGCTCGCCCGCCGGGTCACCGACGCTGACGGCCGGGTCGCCGACCTAGCCGGCCCGCTAGCGGCCGGGGAGTACCGGATCACCTTCCAGACCGGCGCCTACCTGGGCGGCCGGACGTTCTACCCGGAGGTCACGGTGGTGTTCGCCGTCACCGACCCGGCGGCGCACTACCACGTGCCGCTACTGCTCAGCCCGTACGCCTACTCGACCTACCGCGGCTCCTGATACACCGGGGAAAGACCGGGCGCCGGGCCGGCCTTGTACGGCTGCGGTGCCCTGCCCTTCGCGTCCGGGTGGACGTAGCGGCCGCCGCGCAGCAGGGAGGCGACAGCGGCGACGGCCGCGAGAACGGCCGCCATGGCGAACACGACGGTCAGGCCGTGGTGAAAGGGACCGGCGATCAGGTCGGGGAAGAACTGCCGGCCCGTCAGGGTCCGCCGGCTGGCGGCCGGGAGGGCAGACAGCGCGCCGCCCGCCGCCAGCAGGTGCTGCACCGGGTTCGCGCCGAGGACCGCCGCGAACAGCGACGACACCGGCGGCAGGGCCCCGATCCGGTGCGCGGTAGCGGCGGCCACGCCGTGCTGCCGCAAGCCCAGGGCCAGCGTCTGCGGCAGGGTGCTGGCCAGCCCGGCGATCATGAGCGAGAAGAAGATCCCGATGGACAGCGCGGTGCCGGAATTCTGGAAGGTCGACCGCATGCCGGATGCCGCGCCGCGGTGCCGGGCCGGGACGCTGCCCATGATCGAGGAGGAGTTGGGCGAGGCGAACATGCCGCTGCCGATGCCGTTGGCCGCGGTGATCAGCGCGAAGGCCCAGTACGGGAAGTTGACGGGCAGCAGCATCAGGCCGATGAAGCTGGCCCCGAACACGACCATCCCGGCGGTGGCGAAGCCCCGGGAGCCGAACCGGTCGGACAAGATCCCCGCCGTCGGTCCCGAGACCAGGAACCCGGCCGTCAGGGGCAGCAGGAAGATGCCTGCCCACAGCGGCGTGCTGGCGTAGTCGTAGCCATGCAGCGGCAGCCAGATCCCCTGCAGCCAGATGATGAGCATGAACTGCAGCCCGCCCCGCGCGATGGCAGCCACCAGGCCCGCAATGCTGCCGGCGGTGAATGCCCGGATCCGGAACAGGCTCAGCTGGAACATCGGCTCGGCTATCGTGCTCTCGATCACCGCGAACGCCGCCAGCAGCGCCGCGCCGCCGGCGAGCAGGCCGATGACCTCGGGGTTGGTCCAGCCCATGCTGTGCCGGCCGTACGGCTGGATGCCGGCGGTGATGCCGATCAGGACCGCGCTCAGGCCGACGGCGAAGGTGACGTTGCCCCACCAGTCGATCCGGCCGCGGTGCCGCTCGCCGCCCTCGCGCAGCTTGCGGTAGGCCCACAGCGTGCCGAACACCCCGACGGGCACGTTGACCCAGAACACCGCCCGCCAGTCCCAGGCGGCCAGGAGGCCGCCGGCGACCAGGCCGATGAACTGGCCGGCCAGGCCCGCGATCTGGTTGGTGCCGAGCGCGAAGCCGCGCTGATCGGACGGGAACGCGTCGGTCAGGATGGCGGCCGAGTTCGCCATCAGCATGGACCCGCCGACGGCCTGGAGCACCCGCCAGCCGATCAGCCACAGTGCCCCGCGGCCGCCATCGTAGGGATCGAAGGACAGCAGGATCGAGGCGATCGTGAAGACGACGAAGCCGGCGTTGTAGATCCTGACCCGGCCGAACATGTCACCCAGGCGGCCGAGGGTGACCACGAGCACGGCTTGCACCAGCCGGTATCCCATGATCATCCACAGCAGGTAGCTGATGTTGCCGGGGGCCAGCGGATCCAGGTGGATGCCGCGGAAGATGGCCGGCAGCGCGATGATCACGATCGAGCCGTCCAGGGTGGCCATGAACATGGCCGCGGTCGTGTTCGCCAGCGCCACCCACTTGTAGCGGTCAGCCGCGGCCGCGCGGGCCGCTGCCCGCTCGCTGACGTCCGGCGGCCCGTCTGGTGCTTTCCGTCCGGGCGTCCCCATCAGATGCTCTGCGCCAGCCGCTCGAGCAGCGGCGCGGCGGCCATCAGCTGCCTAAGCTCGGCGCGGGTGAACCCGGCCGACAGGGCCGTGGCCAGCTGCTGCGTCCGCGCGCTCCGCTTGTCCCGCAGCGCCTGCCGCCCGGCCGCGGTGACCGACAGCACGACCCTCCTGCCGTCTGCGGGATCGGCGCGGCGCTCAACCAGGCCGCGCGCCTCCAGCGCGCCGAGCGTCGCCCCCATACCCTGCGGGGAGATCTGCTCGCGCCGGGCCAGCGCGCTCGCCGTGGCTGGGCCATCGCGGTCCAGCCACGCCAGCGCCGACCGCCCGGGCAGCGAGAGATCGCCGTCGGCCGGCAGCTGGCGCAGCCGCCGCCGCAGCAAGCCGATGCTGACGTACACCGCCGCGGCCACTTCGCCGGCATCGGGGCCCTGAGTCATGTAAGAAAGTTAGTTTTATAAACCCAGCTTTGCAAACCTGACTGGGCCCCTGGCGTCCGCGGACCTGCGGGGTGATCCTTATGGCATGCTGAGCCCTGCGGGCGGAAGCGCAGACCGGGAAAGAGCGCAGACGATCGATGGCAACTCCCTCGCTCCGCGACGATCTCGCGCGGATTGAAGCCGTCCAGGCTCATCTGCCGGGTCCGGTGGTAATACTCATCGGCCTGGCGGCAGCCGCAGCGACACTCCCGGCGGCCTGGGCATACAGCCAGTACCTTTACGTCATCGCCCACGAGGGCGGGCATGCCTTCATGGGATCCCTGATGGGCAGGCGGATTACCAGCGTCACGATGAAGCGCGACGGGACCGGGCTAACGATCTCCCAGGGCAAGCCCGGGATCGGCGGGTTCTTGTTCCAGTTTTTTGGCTATCTCGGGCCGAGCGCGTTCGGCGTCGGCGCGGCCAAGCTGATCCAGCTGGGTCATATCGTCGCCGTGCTGTGGCTGTTTCTCCTGGCACTGCTCGTCCTGCTGTTCGCGGCGCGCGGCTTTGTCGCGTGGCTGTGCATTAGCTGCACCGGTGCCGGCCTCTTTCTCATCGCTCAGTTCACCCTTGCCGGGGTGCAGGTCGCGGCCGCCTACGGAATTACCTGGTTCCTTCTGATATCCGGTGTCGCTATCGTGCTGCGCCACGGCAAGGCCGCGGGAGACGCCTCGCTGCTGAGGACGTCGACGCATCTGCCGGAAGGATTGTGGCCGCTGCTGTGGTTCGCCGGCAGCACCGCCGCACTCATCACCGGCGCGGTACTGCTCATCTGAGCCGCCTCGCGGGTCAGGCTGCGTATCTGGACGGCCCGGGGCCGCTCTGAACCAGGCGAAGGCCGCAACGAGCAAGGAGGTGAGATCAGTGCTCGAACTCATTGGCTGCCCCGAATGCGCGCGCCCTGCGGAGATCACCGACCGGTTCACGCTGCCCAGCACGGACGGGCCCGTCGATCACGTCGTGCTCCACTGCGCGGGCGGGCATCACTTCCGGATGCCGTCGGACCTGCTGCCCGCCTATGCGCAGGCCGGCTCCGGGCCGGGGCTCGATCTGCCGCGCCCTGATCATCCAGGCACGTGCTGGCCGGCTTCACTGCTGCCCGTGCTGAGCTGACGCCCCGCTCCCGCGCCCGGAGCGCCGGTGCCGGCCGCGCGCTAGCGCAACGCGCGGGACGCGGCGGCCAGCTGGCGCAGCAGGGATGCCTTCAGCTCGTCCAGGTCAAAGGCGGACTGCGGCTGCTGGCCCTCTTCCGGGGGCGCGGTCTCCCGGCTGTCCCCGCAGGCGCTGGGAACCTCGCAGATGCTGGCGGTGGGCCCGCAGGCACTCTCCTGCTCACAGCGGGACGCGTCCGGGCACAGGCTCTCGACCGGGCAGACGCTGCGGGGCTCGCAGATGCTGCGGGGCCCGCAGGCACTGAGCGGCGGGTGGCAGGTGCTGGCCGGCGTGCAGGCGGTGGCGCCGGGCTCGCAGGTCGTGAACGGGCCGCAGTTGCTTTCCGGGCCGCAGATGCTGGGCTGCGGGCAGGTGCTCGGCGGGTCGCAGATGCTGCCCGCGTCGCAGCTGGCGCCGACGTCGCAGCCGGTCTCCCCGATGCAGACGCTGGCCTCAAGATCACATCCGCTGGCGTCCGGGCAGCTGGCGGCCAGATCACAGGTGCTGATGCCGTCGCAGCTGCTGTCCTCGCAGCTGCTGCCGTCGCAGCTGCTGTCGTCGCAGCCGCTGAGATCGCATATCTCATCCGGGGCGACGGGATGGAGGCCGGGACGGCTTGGCGCCGGCTCCCCGGCCGGCTCCGTTCCGCCCGTCCGGCCGGCCGGGACGACGACCATCAGCTCCCGCATCTCGAACATGGCACCCGCCTTTCCTGAATCTGCCCGTCGGCTGGCCGCCGCCGAGGCGGCTACCACCGCTCTGTTTCGAACATCGGCATGACCGCCGATGCTGGTGCCCGCAGGTCACTGACCAGCACGGACAGCGCCAGCGGTCCCTTGTACAGGCTGTTGCTCAGCAGCGGCTCCGGCTGGCCGCGGTCCAGCCCGCGCCGGGTCAGCTGGCCGGCCTGGCGCAGCCAGCCCTCCGCTGCGGTGCAGCGGTACACGGCGAGCAGCGCATAGGCGGCTCCGGCGAGGCCGCAGCACAGGCTGGTGTTGCGACCGGGCATCCGGGCGGCATGCCGGGCCGCGGCGGCCGCCAGCGCGAGGTAGTCGGCGCCGAGGGACCGGCTGACCTCGCAGAGCAGCAGCACGTGCCCGGCGGAGCCGTGGCACCAGCCGTGCCAGGGAGCAGCCGCACGGTCATCCGCGGCGGGCAGCCGCGGCCACCAGGCCTCCCCGGGCCTGGTCTGCCGCGCCTGGTCCACCAGCTCGGCCAGCAGCGAGAGCGCGGCGCCGGGAACATCGCGGCCGCGCAGCCTGCACCAGGTGAAGGTGGCGAACAGCACGCCGGCCCAGCCGTGCGCCGCGCCGAGGTAGGCCGCCTCGCAGCCGGGCACCTCGTCGGCCAGCCGCCAGTCGCGCTCCCACAGCCCGCTGAGCACCGCGTCCCCGCGGTCGCGCAGGCCCGCGGTCCCGGCGCGCGGCAGCGCCGCGAGCGCGTGCGCGCAGGCCAGCAGCTGCCCCGCGCGCCCGGTGGTCACGTCCAGCCGGTCGTCACCGGGCTCGAGTGCGCCGAGCATCCGCCGCAGGGCCGGCTGCCACGGCTCGCCGGCCAGGCAGGCGACGATCGCCTCGGTCAGGTGCACGCCCAGTGCCGAGTGGTAGAGGCTCGCGGTTCCCACGGTGTCCGTGTCGATGCCGAGCGCGGAATTGGTGAACGCGCCCGGCGCCGGCGCCAGCTGGGCGGCCGTCCTGGCGTAGGTCAGCGCGCTGGCCAGCAGCACGCCGTCCTGCTCGGCCTGGGCCCGGCGGTACCAGGCGTACCCGACGCCGGCCGCGCCGTAGTTAATGCTGGCCAGCGGCGGGTACAGGCTGCGGGTCAGCTCGCCGGCGGGCTGGGCGATGACGGGCGGGCGGACGGCCGGGCGCGGGCGCTCAGGGTCCGCCGCGGCCGCCTGCTGCGCGACGGCACCGACCGCGTCCGCCAGGCCGCGCGCTGATGGATACCGGCCGGCCGGATCGGCGCTGAGCGCGGGGCGCAGCGCCGCCTCCAGGTCCGGCCAGCCGCGCGCGCCCGCGTCGGCGAAGCTGCGGAGCCGCCCGGCCGCGATGGCCTGCCGGAACTGCTGTGTGCTCAGCGTCCGGTCGAAGGGGAAGGCGCCGGTGGCCAGCTCGAAGCACAGGCAGCCGACGGCGTACTGCTCGCTGGCCCGGGTCGCGGCCCGGAACCGGCCGCCGCCTGCCCACAGCTCGGGCGCCCGGTAGCAGTCGACGCCGCCGCGCGGGGCGCCCGCGGTGCCGTAGGCGGTCCCGCCGGCCCGCACGGCGAAGCCGAAGTCGAGGATGCTGACCTGCACCGGGTCCAGCCGGGCCAGCACGTTGCGGGGCTGCACGTCACCGTGGATGACGCCGTGCTCGTGCAGCTCGGCGTAGGCCCGGGTGAGCTGCGCCAGCAGCGCGAGCAGGCTGACCCGCGACATCGGCATGGGCCGCTGGCGGAGCTGCGCGGCGGCGGACGTGCAGTGCAGGCCGGCCCGGTGCTGCAGGACCAGGTACGGCTCGTCGAGGCCGGCATCGCCCTCGACGAGCTGCGGCACAGCCGGGTGAGAGATCTGGGCCAGCGCCGCGGCCTCGTTGCGCAATGCGGCCTTCTGCCAGCTGGCGTCCCGGCTGACTACTTTCAGCACGCATTCGCGGCCGCGCCTGGCCACCAGGTAGACCTGGGTGTCGGCCAGCACATGCAGCGGCGCGACGACCTCCCAGCCATGCAGGAAGGTCCCGGGCGCCCCCACCGCAGACGCCGGCGGCGGGACGGCTGGCGCGTCGTCCACGCAGGTCAGCAGCTGCGAGCGGAGCAGGGATTCCAGCAGCGGCAGCGCCGACTCGAGGATCTCGACCGGGTCGCCGCCGTCCCGCTCGGCCGCGCGCAGCACGGCGGCGGTGACCGCGGTGGGCTCGCGCAGCAGCTCAAGAAAACGGCGGGTCGGCTCGTCGATCAGGCGGCTGGTGGCCCGCAGGCCGGGAGCGCTGAGCGCTGCCGTCCACTCGGCGGGCTGCGCGCTGAAGGCCGGCGGCCACTGCGCTCGCGGCACGATCTGCACACCGGGCCGCAGCTGCACCCGCACGTCGCCGAGCATCAGCCGCCGCCTGGAGCGGCGGCCGGCCCTGCAGCGGGCTGATCGGCGAAGAAGCTGTCGGGAACCGACCAGCGGACGGGGTCGATCCCGCGGTCCCGGCAGTACCGGAGCGCCACCGCGACGGCCGCGCCGGGATCGGGCTCCGCGGCGTCCAGCGCGCCGGCCAGCATCCGGCAGACCCAGCCGCGCCAGCTCACGGCGCCGCCGGAGGCCGGCAGCGGGTCCAGCCCGGTGTACACCGACGCGGACAGCCGCTCGGCGAACGGCAGCCCGGTCGCCGGGATCCCGTCAAGCACCGGGGCCAGCGCGGCGGCGACGGCCTGCGCATGCGCCCGGTCCCTGGTATAGATCACGATCCGGTCGGGACGGCGCAGGTTGGCGTAGTCGGCGCCGAATTTCAGCACCGGCACGGCCGACTCGCGGGCCACCGCGAACACCGCGCGCAGCACGGCCGGGAGCTGATCGACGGCCACGGTGGCATAGACCTTGCGGGTGCCGGCGATGGTGCTGCCGCCTGCCGCCTCCAGGCTCCGCCAGCTCAGCCAGCTCCCGGCGCCGTCGGCCAGCCGGTAACCGCCGGCCGCGCCGTCCCGGTCCGCGCCGGCGGCCGCGATGAGCTGCTGGCGGGCGGCGACCGGGTCGCCGAGCAGCCGCTGGTGCGCCGGGCTGCGCGGTACGGAGTTGAACTGGTAAAGCCGCCGGTAGGTCTGGCCCGGCGGGTCACCGCGCCAGCGTGCGGCGTACTGCAGCGCGAGCAGCGAGACGCCGGGATCAGCCGTAACGGGCGGTCCGGGGCGGACATCGGCGACCGCGGGACGCAACGCCAGAGCGGCTAACTGCATCGCCTTACCTTCCGACGGACGCCACCGGAGCGGCGGCACGAGAGATCACTTCGCGCAGCCGGCTAACAGCCCACAGGCTAACGGCTTTACTTTTGCTTTACCAGGTGTCCCGGAGTGCCTTACCTGGTGCGGGGCGCGCGGTCCCCGAGCCTGCCGGCACCGGGCGGGCGGCCGTCAGGGCCTGCGGTCTGCGGGCAGCGAGGTGACGAGCACGTCGGACACGGGCGAGCCGGGGCGGGGATCGCGCGTCCGCCCGACTTTCCGCCACCCCCATTTCCTGAAGGCATTCTGCGCCGGGGCAGCCGCGGGCAGGACGGTCAGCGTCGCCCGTTCCTCGGGCCGGCTCCCCAGCACCAGGTCGTGCAGGGCCTGCGCGATGCCCTGCCGCCGCCAGGACGCGCGGACCAGCAGCTCGGCCAGTGCGAAGGTGCGGCCGGGATGCTCGGCGGTGATCTCGTCCGGCAGCGGGGCGGTCAGGTGCCGCCACCAGGAGGTGGACGGCCGGAGCGGCATCCCGGACGCGTATCCGACCAGGTATCCGCCATGGCGCGCCTCGGCAAGGACGAAGCCCGGCTGGCGGCGCTGGACCCGGAATCGGGCCGCCAACAGCGCGGCGTCAGCATCCTGCCAGTACGGCGGGCCGGCATAGACCTCGGCGCGCAGAGCCTGGAATTCGTCCGCGTGCGCCGCGGCCTGGGTCCCGTCGAGCAACTGGAACGTAACCCCAGGCGCGGGCACGACCACCTCCCTGCCGGTGTCAGATCTGCAGCAGGTCCGCAAGGCGGGACCGTTGCTGGACCGGGGTGCCCAGCAGCAGCCCGTCGGACTTGGCCCGGCGGTAAAACAGCCCGGCGTCGTGCTCCCATGTGTAGCCGATGCCGCTGTGGTACTGCACCATTGCGCGCGCGCCGGCGAAGAACGCCGGACCGGCGCAGGAGAAGCAGGCGATGCAGGGCCGGCCTGCCGCCGACGACCCGAGCCGCTCCCCGGACAACATCGCCGCCCTCGCGCTCTACCTGGCCAGCCCCCGCTCGGACTGGCTGTCCGGCCGGGTCCTGGGCTCGATGGGCTTCACCGTCAGCCTGTATCAGAACCCGACGGTGGTAGCCGAGGCCACCTCCGACGGGCCCTGGGACTTCGACGACCTGACCGGCCAGCTGGATAGCACCTTCCGCGGCCAGGCCGAGGGCCTGCCGCCCAGCCTGTTCGCCAGCCAGGTCAGCCGCGCGGGCTGACCAGCATGGGGCACGGCCGATTCCCGCAAACGGATCGGCTTGCGGCAGGCAGAGGCGGAGCACGGTGCGCCGCCGTTGAGCGGAGAGGAACTCGGCGATGACGACCACGCAGACACGGATCGGCGAACAGCCGCAGGCGCGGATGCCGAACCCCATGACGGCGCCAACGACGGTCAGGCCCACCCAGACGTTTTTGGTCGGTGACTACGTAAGGTCATTGGAGCGAATGGCTTGCTACCGTGTCTGCGTGTTCTTGCTGAGCCGGGAAGTTGCGCTGTGGGGCTCTGCTGCTGATGAACGTGCCGATGAGAAAGCGGGCGGCAGGCACGAAACGACGCGTTGTCGAGCGAAGCGGTAGGAGCCGTCAGGTCAGGTCAGGTCAGGTCAGGGCTTGCGAAGTGATCAGAGTTCTAATTCTCTGCCCGTCGCGGGTACCGGCCTCATCGTCCCGCGACGTTCCCGGTTGGAGATCTCGTGAATCGGTGACCTTTTTGCCGGCCGACGCCACGGCGCACTACCACGTGCCCTTGCTGGTCTCCCCGTTCGCCTACTCCACCTACCGAGGGAGCTTTACCCATGGGTGTCACGCTGGGGCACAATCAGTACGGCAAGGCGGAGACCAGGGTGGTGCGCGTCTACCGTGACACTGATCCGCACGAGTTGGTGGACTACAACGTGAGCGTCGCTTTGAGCGGCGACTTCGCCGGCGTGCACCTGGCCGGCGACAACGCCAACTGCCTCACCACCGACGCGACGAAGAACACCGTGAACGCCTTCGCCAAGGAGCACGGCGAGGCGGCCCGTCAGCCGGAGTCGTTCGGGCTGGCTCTCGCGGCGCACTTTGTCGAGGACGTGCCGCCGGTGCGGCGAGCGCGGGTCAAGATCGAGATGTACCCGTGGGTGCGGCTGACCAGCGACGGAGCGCCGCATCCGCACGCCTTCCGCAGAGACGGGGGCCACGTTCGCACCGCCGTCATCACCTGTGACGACGGCCGCGCGTGGGTCGTCTCCGGGGTCAAGGACCTGGTGGTGCTCAAGACCACCGATTCGGAATTCCATGGATTTTATCAAGACCGCTTCACGACGCTGGCGCCTACGAGTGACCGTGTGATGGCAACGTCGGTCACGGCGCAGTGGTGGCACACCGACCATGATGTCGCGTGGGGAGAGTCGTTCGGCGCCGCGCTCGCCACGATGACCGACGCCTTCGCGGGGCACCACAGCCTCGGCCTGCAGCAGACGATGTTCGAGATGGGCGCCCGGATGATCGCCGGCCAGCCGGGCATCGGCGAAGTGCGGTTCTCGCTGCCGAACAAGCACCACTTCATCATCGATCTCAGCCCCTTCGGGCTGGAGAATGCCAACGAGGTATTCCACGCCGACGACCGGCCCTACGGCCTGATCGAGGGGACCGTGCGGCGCGACGGCGCGGCGGCGTCAGGGCCGGCCTTCGACCCGGGCCTTGGCTGGTAGCGGACTGACGAATGCCGCAGCTTGACGCCGAGGAGATTCCGGACCAGCTGCGTTCCCGGCTCGGCAACTCGCCGGAGCGAGAGTTGCATGTCGCCGCCGATGAGCAGCGGAGGATCACCCGGTTGCGGCTGGACAGGATGTTCTCGGACTCAGGCTGAGCGCGCCGACGTGTCCACCAGGTCGAGCTCCTCGGCAAGTGCCTCCGCAGTGTCAGTCAGCAGCGGGACCGCCTGGTAGATCAGCTCCTCGGTCATCCGGGTCAGCGGGCCAGAGATCGAGGTCGCGGAATGGGTGGAGCTGCCGGGAAGCGCGACGGCGACGCAACGCACGCCGAGTTCTTGCTCGCCCTCGTCGAGCGCGTAGCCGCGGTCGCGGATCAGCGCCAGTTCCCTGGTGAAGTCGGTTCGACTGGTGATTGTGTGCTCGGTCAGCGCGGGCATGCCGGAGCGCCTGAGTATCCCCTCGGCCTTCTCGGCGGGCAGCAAGGCGAGCATCGCCTTGCCGGCCGCCGTGCAGTGCGCCTGCGCGCGGTGGCCGACTTCGGTGAACATCCGCATGGAGTGACTGCCGGGCGCCTGGGCGACATACATGATCTGGTCGCCGTCCAGGATCGCGAGATTGGCGCTCTCGCCTAGTGCATCGACTACTTTCTGGAGGTGCGGTGTGGCCCACCGGCTCAGCAGCCCGCTGGAGATGTCGCCGAGGCGGACCAGTCGGGGGCCGAGCGCGTACTCACGCGAGGGCTGCTGGCGGACGTAGCCGATATCAACCAGTGTGCGCATCAGCCTGTGGATGGTGGGCAGCGGAAGCCCGGACTGGGACGCAAGCTGGGAAAGCCCGATGACCCCCCCGACGTCCGCCATGGTCTCCAGCAGCTCAAAGACGCGCTCGATGGACTGCACGCCACCAGGGCTTCGCGTCGTGCCCAGGATGTCGTCCCCGACGCGCGATGCCATAGGGCCTCCCGCCAGCGGTATTCCGAGACGGGAATTCCGCCTCGCGGAAAGCATACCAACGCCGTGCGAGTGAGCGGCATCCAGCAGCTGTTGGGCTTAATTTTCCGTCTAGCAAAACTCGATATCTGCATTGTAGAATTATGACGAATGCGCCGGTCCTTCCGGCTCACTCAGGAGGTGGATACCGTGACCGAGGTGGCCGGCCAGCTCGGCGAGGATGACTACGCCCGGCTCGACCGCCAGCTCGGGCGTTCCGACAGCCAGCTGGCGATGTGCTATCCGGGGGACGCGGGCACGCGTCAGCCGGTCCACACCGTCTACGTCCCCGCCGACCGCTACCACTCCCGGCTGACCAGCGACTGGGGGGCGCAGGCGCTCGCCGTGCTCGCCGAGCATGGCGGGGCGGCAGCGGAACTCGCTGACGCGCTCAGGCTGCCGCCCGAGCTGACGGCCCAGGTGCATGACCGGGTGCGCGGCAAGCTGGAGCGCGAGCCCATCGAGGACCTGCGCATCGACTTCGAGGACGGCTACGGGCATCGCGGCGACAGCGAGGAGGACGCCGCCGCCGTGAGCGCCGCGCGCATCCTCGCCGTGGCGGGCGGCGGGACACCGTTCAGCGGCATCCGCTTCAAGAGCCTTGAGGCCGCGACCCGCAGGCGCGGGGTGCGCACGCTCGACCTCTTCCTGGCCGCCCTGCTCGACGGCGGGAGCCTGCCTGGCGGGTTCGTCGTGACCCTGCCGAAGGTCAGCTCGGTCGAGCAGGTCGAGGCGATGGCGGGCCTGTGCGAGCGGCTTGAGCAGGTGCACGCCATCGTGCCGGGGCGGCTGCGCTTCGAGCTGCAGATCGAGACACCCCAGGCGGTGCTCGGCGCGGACGGCGCCGCGACCGTGGCCCGGATGATCCACGCCTCAGGCGGCCGCTGCACGGCGCTGCACTACGGCACCTACGATTACAGCGCGGCGGTGGGCGTGTCCGCATCCTTCCAGTCGATGGAGCACCCCGCAGCCGATCATGCCAGGGCCGTGATGCAGGTGGCGGCCGCGGGCACCGGCGTCCGGCTTTCTGACGGTTCGACCAACGTGCTGCCGGCCGGGGACCGCCAGCAGGTGCTCAACGCATGGCGGCTGCATCTGCGGCTGGTTCGACGGTCCCTGGAACGCGGCTACTACCAGGGCTGGGATCTGCACCCGGCCCAGCTGGTGACCCGTTACACGGCGACGTACGGCTTCTTCCGTGACGGCCTGGCCGTCTCTGCCGCCCGGCTGCGGGCCTACGCCGAGAACGCCGAAAGCGGGGTGCTCGATGAGCCCGCTACCGCCCAGGCGCTGGCCGGGTTCCTGGCTCGGGGCCTGGACTGCGGTGCGCTTGACGAGTCGGAGACGCGCGCGCTCGCCGGCCTGGATCGCGCCGCTCTCGATCGATACCGCCGGAACCGTGCGGTCTGAGCGCCGGCGGGTGAGCCCCGCCGCGGTGCGGTCGAGGACTCCGGCTGGGTCGGGCTTGAGTACAAGCCGACCGTTCCCACGGGGGAAAGCCTCGGCTGGCTCGCGCGGGCGCGCCGCGCCAGCGCGGCTGACGCCCGGATCGACAGCACCCCCGAAGGGAGCACGCCGTGACCACGGTCGCTTTCATTGGCCTCGGCGTCATGGGCGGCCCGATGGCCCGGAACCTTGTCAGGGGCGGCTACGACGTCGTCGGCCGCAACCGCGGCCACGCCAAGGTCGATGCGCTGGTGGCCGCCGGGTGGCGAGCGACTGGCTGGCCGGAGCAGCGGGGATGATCCGCGGTGCCTGAGCTGGATCTCGTGCTGCGCGCGACCCGAATGATCACGGTGACAGGCGAGGCGCCGCGATGCGTCGGGATCTCCGGCGGGCGGATTGTGGCGATCGAGTCCCTGTCCACCGAGCCGTCCTCCAGCCTTGCCGCCGGCCTGTCCGCCGACCGGATCATTGACGTGGCCGCGGACGCCGTTGTGCTGCCCGGGCTCGTCGACACCCACGTGCATGTCAACGAGCCTGGCCGCACCGACTGGGAGGGCTTTGCCACGGCGACTCGCGCGGCCGCGGCGGGCGGCGTGACGACGATCCTCGACATGCCGCTGAACAGCGTCCCGCCCACGGTCGACGTGGCGGCGCTGGAGGCGAAGCGAGCGGCCGCCGCCGGGCAGTGCCACGTTGACGTCGGCTTCTGGGGGGGCGCCGTCCCCGGGAACCTCGACAAGCTGCGCGGGCTGCACGAGGCGGGCGTGTTCGGCTTCAAGTGCTTCCTGGCGCCTTCGGGTGTCGATGAGTTCCCGCACCTGAGCGCGGCACAGTTCCAGCAGTGCCTGCAGGCCCTGCGGGCCATCGACGCGCTGATGATCGTGCACGCCGAAGACCCTGACGCGATCGAGCGCGCGCCCGCACCGCACGGCCGGTCCTATGAGAGGTTTCTGGCCTCACGGCCGCGAGAGGCAGAGAATGCGGCGGTCGCGCAGGTGATCGAGGCGGCGCGGCGGGCACGGCGGCCGGGTGCACATCCTGCACCTGTCCAGCTCGGATGCCGTTCCGATGATCCGCGCCGCCCGCGGCGACGGCGTGCGCGTCACGGCCGAGACATGCCCGCACTACCTAGTGTTCGCAGCCGAGGAAATCCCCGACGGCGCGACGGAGTACAAGTGCTGCCCGCCGATCCGCGAGTCCGGCAACCGCGAACTGCTGTGGCAGGCACTGGCGGCTGGCGTCATCGACGACATCACCTCCGACCACTCTCCTTGCACCCCCGATCTGAAGGCCTCCGGCCCCGGTGACTTCGGCGAGGCCTGGGGAGGCATCGCGTCGCTGCAACTGGGCCTGCCCGCCGTGTGGACCCAGGCCCGCCAGCGCGGCCACTCGCTGGCCGAGGTGGCCGGCTGGATGGCGCGGCGGCCAGCCGAGCTGGCCGGGCTGCGGAGAAAAGGCCGGATCGCGGTCGGCTACGACGCCGACTTCGCCGTCTTCGCTCCCGATGAGGCCTTCACGGTCGATCCGCGCCTGGCTGCACCACAAGAACCCCGGCACCCCCTACGCCGGGCGGTCACTGAACGGGGTCGTCCGAGACACCTGGCTGCGGGGCAGACGGATCGCCTTTGACGAGCCACGCGGCAGATTGATCAACCGAGGAGGAGCCTGACCATGACCGGCATGCAGACACCGGGCGTGCGCCACGACTTCGGCAAGCTGCCCGACCTCGCGACAAGGCGCGCCGGCGGCAGCGTGATCTATGCCAATGATGAGCTTTTCGCCGAGCGGGAGAACCTCATCAAGCCCGAGCCGCCCAGTTACTCGAGTCATACATTCGGTCACAAGGGGCAAATCTACGACGGCTGGGAGACCCGCCGCCGGCGCGAGCCTGGCCATGACTTCGCATTGATCCGGCTCGGGCTGCCCGGCGTGGTATCCGGCGTCGCCATCGACACGGCCTTCTTCACCGGCAACTTCCCGCCAGAGATCTCGGTGGAGGGGTGCGGCGTCGAGGGATACCCCTCCCCGGGCGAGCTCGCCGCGGCCGACTGGATGCCGCTGGTGCGGCGCGCCGCCATCGTCGGCGACGCGGTCAACGAGTTCGCTGTCGACAACGACCGGCGGCTGACCCACGTCCGGTTGTGCATGTATCCGGACGGCGGCATCGCGAGGCTGCGCGTGCACGGCCAGGCCGTGCCCGATCCCCGGTTGCTCGGCGGCGGTCACGTCGATCTCGCCGCGCTGGCCAACGGCGCGCGGGTCACCGGCTGCAGCAACATGTTCTACTCCTCGCCGTCCAACCTGATCTCACCCGACACAGCCCGCAATATGGGCGACGGGTGGGAGACGGGCCGCCGCCGCGACGGCGCCAACGACTGGGTGGAGGTCCGCCTCGCCGCGCCCGGCACGGCCACGCTCGCCGAGCTCGACACCAGCCACTTCATCGGCAATGCCCCTGGCTGGGCGGCGCTGAGCGGCGTCAACCGCCGGGCCGAGGCGCAGTCACCCGAGCGCTCGTACCCGGCAGCGCTTGTGCCCCGCACCCGGCTGCAGCCCGACACGCCGCACCGCTTCAGGCTCAAGGCCGGCGCCGAGGTGACCGACGTGCGACTCGACGTCTATCCCGACGGCGGGATGGCCAGGCTGCGGCTGTTCGGCGTCCTGACGGGTGCGGGCCGCGACGACATCGCGCTGCGGTGGTTCAACCTGCTGCCCGAGTCGCATGCGGCGTCGGTGCTCGCTGCCAGCGGGGATGCGGAGCGAGCGCTGCTCGCCGCTAGGCCGCTGAGCTCGGTCGCGCAGCTGCCAGCCAGCCTGCAATCTCAGTTTCCGGGGGTTGACGGGCTACTATGACACGGCTAATTTATCTGCATAGCGAATGTTTTATTCCGTTCAGCGAAATCTCAGGCGAGAGACTGAGAAGTTCCCTCGAACTTCCAAGTGATCTTCGGGTCCAGCATCACCTCGACGGTCATCGTGGTGTTCATACTCAACCTCGTGTTCAACCGCTGGACCCGGCGTCCGCAGGGCGAGGCGCCGTCGACGAGGCGCTGCGGCACGGTGCGGTCGCGGTGGATGTGCCCGACGGCGGAGTTCCCCGCGCGCTGACGGCGACCAGCCCGCCGGCTAGCGGCGAAGGAGAGGATCACATGGAGTTCATGCAACCAGGAACCTGGGCCGAGGCAATCCAGCTGAAGGGGGCGCACCCGCAGGCCGTGCCCATCCAGGGCGGCACGGACGTAATGGTCGAGCTGAACTTCGACCGGTACCGGCCAGAATTCCTGCTCGACCTCAGCCGGGTAGGCGAGCTGGCGCAGTGGGCGCCGGAGAACGGGCACATCCGGCTGGGCGCCGGCGTGACCTACGCCCGCATCCTCACCGAGCTTGGCGACCGGCTGCCCGGGCTGGCGATGGCCTCGCGCACGGTCGGGTCGCCGCAGATCCGGAACAAGGGGACCGTCGGCGGAAACCTTGGCGCCGCGTCGCCTGCCGGTGACGCGCACCCCGCGCTGCTGGCCGCATTCGCGCAGGTCGAGGTCGAATCGGTGAACGGCTCGCGCCAGGTCCCGGTCGCGGAGTTCTACACGGGCGTGAAGCGCAACGCACTGAGCCCCGATGAGCTCATCAAGGCTGTGCTGATCACCCCGCAGGCCGGCCCGCAGCAGTTCTGCAAAATCGGCACCCGGAACGCGATGGTCATCTCGGTGGCGGCCTTCGGCCTCGCCCTGCATCCCGGTCACAAGGCCGTCGGCACCGGCATCGGGTCGGCCGCGCCGACGCCGCGGCGCGCGCTCGAGGCGGAGCGTTTCCTCGCGCAGTCGCTGGCCGACGACGGCCTCTGGGAGTCCCGCGGCGCCCTGCCGGACGCCACCAGCCGGCGCTTCGCCGACCTCGTCGCGGACGCTGCCTCCCCGATCGACGACGTTCGTGGCACCGCGCGCTACCGCATCCATTCCCTGTCCGTGATGGCCAGGCGCGCGCTGATCTGGGCGTGGGACGACTTCAGGAGGGTGTGACAGTCATGCGCGTCACGTGCACCGTCAACGGCGAGCCGCATCAGGCCGACGACGTCTGGGAAGGCGAGAGCCTGCTCTACGTCCTGCGCGAGCGGATGGGCTTTCCCGGGTCGAAGAACGCCTGCGAGCAGGGGGAGTGCGGCTCGTGCACCATCTACCTGGACGGGGTGCTCGCCTGCGCCTGCCTGGTGGCGGCCGGACAGGCCCAAGGGCGCGACGTGCGCACCGTCGAGGGCCTCGGATCCGGCGATGAACTGGCCACCATCCAGCAGACCTTCCTTGAGGCCGGCGCGGTGCAGTGCGGTTTCTGCACGCCGGGGCTGCTGCTCGCCGCCCAGGACCTCCTCGAACGGCATGCCGAGCCGGCCGACGCGGAAATCCGCGAAGCGCTCGCGGGCAACCTGTGCCGGTGCACTGGATACGAGAAGATCATGGAGGCAGTGCGCCTTGCCGCATCCCGACGAGCCACCGCGAGCTGAGGATGACACACACCACAGTTCTGGACGGCTGCACGGTCGTGACCATGGACGCGCAGCGCAGCGAGCACCACAGCGGCCACGTCGTCATCGAGGGCACGCGCATCGCCGCCGTGGCCGCGGGCCCGGCGCCCCGCGACCTGCCGGACGCACGGCACATCGACGCCAGCGGCTGCATGGCCACGCCCGGACTGGTGAATACCCACCACCACCTCTACCAGTGGGCGACTCGCGGCCTGGCGGTGGATTCCGCCCTCTTCGGCTGGCTCACAGAGCTGTACCCGGTGTGGGGCTGCATCGACGCGGAGATCGTGCACAGTGCGGCCACGGCCGCGCTGGCATGGCTGGCGGTCTCCGGCTGCACCACCACCACTGATCACCACTACGTCTTCCCCCGCGACGGCGGGAACGTCCTCGCCGCGGAGATCGACGCCGCGCGCGAGGTCGGGCTGCGCTTCCACCCGACCAGGGGCTCGATGGACCTGGGCCAAAGTGACGGGGGCCTGCCGCCGGACAACGTCGTGGAAGACATCGACGAGATCCTGGCCGCCACCGAGGCCGCCATCGACGTCCATCACGATCCGGCGCCGGATGCGATGGTGCGAATAGGCGTCGCACCCTGCTCTCCGTTCTCCGTGACCGAGGACCTGCTCACCCAGGCGGCCGCGCTGGCCCGGCGCAAGGGCGTGCGGCTGCACACCCATCTCGCCGAGACGAAGGACGAGGACGACTTCTGCCGCGAGCGCTTCGGCAGCTCGCCGGTGGATTACATGGACAGCCTGGGGTGGCTCGGGCCCGACGTGTGGCTCGCCCACGCCGTCCACCTCGATGACGCGGCGGTGGCGAAGGTCGCAAGCACCGGAACCGGCGTCGCGCATTGCCCGTCGTCGAACGCGCGCCTTGGCACGGGGATCGCACGGGCGCATGACCTGCGCGAGGCCGGCGTCCCCGTCGGCCTCGGGGTAGACGGCGCGGCCTCCAACGAGGCGAGCTCGCTGCTCGAGGAGGTCCGTCACGCGCTGCTATTCGCCCGTGCCCGGGGCGGCCCCGCCGAGCTGGCGGTCCGGGACGCGCTGGAGATGGGAACGATGGGGGGCGCCCGCGTGCTCGGCCGCGACGGCGAGATCGGGTCGCTGAAGGCCGGCAAACTCGCCGACATCGCGTTGTGGCGGCTTGACACGCTGCCGCATGCGGACATCTTCGATCCGGTGGCGGCGCTCGTGCTCGGCGCGCCGCCGCCGCTGGAGTTGCTGCTCGTCCAGGGCCTCCCGGTCGTCGAGCGCGGGCGGCTCGTGACGGTCGACGAGAGCGAGGTGGCCGCAGGCGCCGCCGCCGCCAACCACAAGCTGCTGAACCGGGCTGGAGTGAAGCGATGACTGCACCGACCAGGCCTGCTGGCGCGCCGCGGGGTCTGTCCACCCGGCTGACCGCAGGGGTGGGCTCGAGCCCGCGCCGGCCGGACGGCACGCCGAAGGTCAAGGGCGAGTTCGCCTACTCCAGCGACATGTGGATGGAGGACATGATCTGGGGCGTCACCCTGCGCAGCCCGCATCCCTACGCGCGGATCCGATCCATCGACATCGGCGCGGCGCTCGCGGTGCCCGGCGTTTACGCAGTGCTCACCCACGAGGACGTGCCGGGCAGCAAGTTCTACGGGCTCGAGATCGTCGACCAGCCGGTGCTGGCCGTCGACACGGTGCGCTACCACGGTGAGCCGGTTGCGCTGGTCGCCGCCGACCATCCCGAGATCGCACGCCAGGCCACCAAGAGCATCCGGGTCGACTACGACGTCTACGAGCCGATCACCGAAGCGCGCCTGGCGCTGGGCCACCCACAGTGGAATCAGGTCCATAACGCCCCCGGGGCAGTCAGCGAGTTGTCGCGGGAACGGGCCGCCCTGCACCCGCGGGGCAATCTCGTGCGCCACTTGAAGCTCAGAAAGGGCGATCCCGAGCCCGGCGCAGATGTCGTGGTAGTCGGCGAGTACGAGGTGGGAATGCAGGACCAGGCCTTCCTCGGCCCGGAGTCTGGGCTGGCCGTCCCGGCCGGGGACGGCGGCGTGGAGCTGTATGTCGCGACGCAATGGCTGCATGTGGACCAGCGGCAGATCTGCGCGGCGCTCGGCCTGCCCCCGGAGAAGGTCCGGCTCACCCTGGCCGGCGTGGGGGGCGCTTTCGGCGGTCGCGAAGACCTGTCGATGCACGTGCACGCGTGCATGCTGGCGCTGCACACCGGCAAGCCGGTGAAGATGGTCTACAACCGGGAGGAGTCCTTCTTCGGGCACGTGCACCGCCACCCCGCGGTGATGCGCTACGAGCACGGCGCCGACCGCGCCGGCACGCTGGTCTACGTCAAGGCGGAGATCTACCTCGACGGCGGGGCCTACGCCTCCAGCACCCCCGCCGTCGTCGGTAACGCCGGCACCATGGGCATCGGGCCGTACATCGTGCCCAACGTGCAGGTTGACGCCTACGGCGCCTACACCAACAATCCGCCGTGCGGGGCGATGCGCGGCTTCGGCTCGGTGCAGGCGGCCTTTGCCTACGAGGCCCAGATGGACAAGCTGGCCGCCGAGCTCGGCATGGATCCGGTGGAGCTGCGCTGCCGCAACGCTCTGACCGAGGGGTCACAGGCGCCGACCGGGCAGGTAATCGACAGCCCCGCGCCGGTCGAGGAGCTGCTGCGGCGGTTGCAGGCGATTCCGCTCCCGCCGCCGCGCAACGCGGACGCGGACCTGCGCGACCTCCCGGGCGGCGTGGCGAACACCACCCACGGCGAAAGCGTCATGCGCGGGGTGGGCTACGCGGTGGCCTACAAGAACGTCGGATTCTCCGAGGGCTTCGACGACTACTCGACCGCGCGAGTGCGGCTCGAGGCCGTGGCCGGCGAGGCGACGGTCACTGTGCACACCGCGGCCGCCGAGGTCGGTCAGGGCCTGGTCACTGTCGAGCAGCAGATCGCGCGCACCGAGCTCGGCGTGCACGCCGTCGTGGTACATCCGAAGGACACACAGGTCGGCAGCGGCGGGTCGACGTCCGCGTCCCGGCAGACCTACGTCACCGGCGGTGCGGTCAAGGCCGCCTGCGAGAAGGTGCGCGAGCGCGCCCTTGAGACCATTCGGCAGCGGACCGGGCACGCCGCGGCGGACCTGCGGCTTGACAGCGGGAAAGTGGTCTCGCAGCGCGAGGGCGTCATCGGAACCCTCGCGGATATGCTCGGCGACAAGGTCATCGACGAAACCGTCGAGTGGCACCACCGCCCGACCGTGGCCGTCGATCCCGAAACCGGGCAGGGCTTCGCGCACGTGCAGTACGCCTTCTCGGCGCATCGCGCGGTCGTCGACGTGGACACCGAGCTCGGCCTGATCAAGGTCGTCGCGCTCGACTGCGTCCAGGACGTCGGGAAAGCCGTCAACCCGCAGGCCGTCCTCGGCCAGATCCAGGGCGGCTCCGCGCAGGGGCTCGGGCTGGCCGTGATGGAAGAGATCCTGATCTCCGGCGGCAAGATCAAAAACCCGTCTTTCACCGACTACCTCATCCCCACAATCCTCGACATGCCCCCGATGCGGATCGAGGTGCTCGAGTACGCCGACCCGCACGCGCCCTATGGCCTGCGCGGCGTCGGCGAGCCCCCGACCATCTCCTCCGGGCCCGCCATCGTCGCGGCGATCCGCGACGCTACCGGGTTGCCGCTGCAGCGGGTGCCGGTGCGGCCCGAGCACATCACGGGCACCTGAGACCGATCGGGCGGCGCGCTAGCTATGGTGCGGGGGATGTTGCGTATTCGCTGCAGGTGGGAAGGGTGCAGGCCGGCGATCAGGCCGCACTGTGCCGGATAATGCCGCGCGGGGATCTGGCGCGGGATAGGCAGCCGCTGCAGTGGGCGCCCGCCGAGACCTTTCGTCTGGGCGGGCATCGTAGTAATCTCCGCCCAGCGCTGCCACGTAGCCGGCAGGGCCGACCGCGGCGTCTGGCCGCAGACGGATCGAGAACGAGGAGGTCCGGCGGTGGCCAGTGATGCAGCAGGAGTCGGCGGGAGCGGCGCTGCAGTACTGGGCGAGGCAGCGCCGTCGGCGGGATCGGTCGAGCGTCGCGGCATCGAGTACATCCCGCGTGGCGAGCGGTGGGGGAGACCGAGCAACCTGTTCTGGATGTGGGCCGGGGCGGTATGGAACGTCGAGTTTGTGCTGTATGGCGCCATCGCGGTTGTCTTCCTCGGGCTGTCCTTCGCGCAGGCCGTCATCATCATCATTATCGGGAACCTCTTCTACCTGCTCACCGGCCTGGCAAGCCTCCAGGGCCCGGAGGCAGGCACGACAACCTTCGCGATCAGCCGGGCGCCGTTCGGGCCCAGGGGCAACAAGATGCCCTCCGTCTTCAACTGGATTACTCAGGTCGGGTTCGAGATCGAGGGCATCGCCCTCATCGTCTTCGCAGCGATCCTGCTGATGTCCAAGTCCGGATTCCTGGCGGGCACCCCGGCCAAGATCGTCCTGGTCGTCGTGGCCGTGGCCGTCCAGGCGGTGCTGCCGCTGCTCGGGCACGCCGCCGTGCTGAAGGTGCTCCGCTGGCTGGTCATCCCGTTCGTGGTCCTGTTCGTCATCATGGCGGTCATCACAAGCTCGAAGGTCAACCTGCACGCCGTGCCGCACGGCGCAGGCTGGGGGGCCATGATGGCCGTGCTCGCGCTGGTCATATCGGCGGGCGGCCTGGGATGGACCGAGAACGGCAGCGACTACTCGCGGTACCTGCCGCCATCGGCGGACCGCAAGCGGATCGTGCTCGCCGTCGCCCTCGGCGGCGCCATCCCCTCTGCGCTGCTTGAGATCCTCGGTGCCGCGGTGGCGACCGGGGTTCCCGGGGCGACGACGGTCAACGGCCTCATCGCGGGATTTCCTAGCTGGTTCGTCGTCCCGTATCTGATCTTCGCCATCGTCCAGCTGTTCGCGATCAACACCATCGACCTGTACTCCTCGGGCGTGACGCTGCAAAGCCTGGTACCGCGGCTCCACCGGATTGCCTGCGTCGCCATCGACGCGGCGGTCTGCCTGGTGGCCGTCACCTACGCCATTTTCTCGACACGGTTCTTCACGCTGCTGACCGACTTCCTCCTGTTCATCATCGTCTGGCTGGGCCCCTGGTGCGCGATCTACCTCGTGGACTCCTGGCTACGCCGCAACCGCTATGACCATCGGGGGCTTCTCGATGAGCGGGGGGGCCGGTACTTCCGCCGCGGCGGGCTGCACTGGCCGGCGATCATCGCGCAGATCACCGGGATGGTCGCTGCCGCACTCTGGCTGAACGCACCGACGCCGTATGTGTCGATCTTGTCGCGCAAGGTCGGCGGCTCGGATTTCAGCGTATTCATGGGCCTTATCGTCGGCGGCGTCGTCTACTGGCTGCTGGCCGGGAGGAAGGTCCGCGCCGAGGGAACAGCGACGCCTGTCCCGTCGGAATAGCCGCCGCAAGGATGCGCATGCTGCCGAAAGCAGAGCTGCACGTTCATATCGAAGGCACTCTGGAGCCCGAGCTGCTTGTCCGGCTGGCCCGGCGCAACGGGGTGGCGCTGCCCAGCGCCGACCCCGATCAGCTCCGGTCCGAGTACCGGTTCACCAGTTTGCAGTCGTTCCTGGATCTGTACTACCGCAACGTCGCAGTGCTGCGCACCGAGGCCGACTTTCGCGAGCTGGCCGCCGCGTACCTGGCCCGAGCGGCCAGCGTCGGCGTGCGGCGAGCTGAGATCTTCTTCGATGCTCAGCAGCATCTGTCCCACGGCGTCGCATTGCAGACGGTCTTCGCCGGCCTGTCATCCGGGCTGGCCGAGGGACAAGCCGAGCACCAGATATCCGCAGACCTCATCATGTGCTTCCTCCGGGACCGGGGGCCGGAGGAAGCGATGCAGACGCTGCGCTCGGCACTGCCCCACCGGCAGCACTTCATCGGCATCGGCCTCGACTCCGCCGAAATCGGCTACCCGCCGGAGCTGTTCCGCGGCGTCTTCAGCGCCGCCGCCGCAGAAGGACTGCACCGGGTCGCCCACGCCGGGGAGGAAGCCGGGCCAGACTACGTGTGGCAGGCGCTGGACCTGCTCGGGGCCGAGCGCATCGACCACGGAATCCGGGCCATGGAAGATGCCAGCCTGATCCGCCGGCTGCGCGATGACCAGATCCCGCTCACCGTCTGCCCGCTCTCGAACGTGGCGCTGCGCGCGGTCGGCTCGCTGGCTGATCACGTGCTCCCCGCGATGCTGGGAGAAGGCCTGAAGGCGACTGTCAACAGCGACGACCCGGCCTACTTCGGTGGCTACATCGACGCCAACTTCGCCGCAGCCCGCGGCGAGATGCACCTGAGCGGACAGCAGATTGTGACCTTGGCGCGCAACTCGTTCGACGCCTGTTTCAGCACCCGGGAACAGCGGGACCGGTGGAAGGCAGAACTTGAGACCGCGGCAGCCCAGGAATCCAAGTCAGGCTCCCCCGCCGGCTGCTAACCGTAAGTCTGGAGTCACGCCAGGTCGCAGCGATGACGGCGGCGTCACGCTCGCGCAGCCTGTCTGAGCGGCGAAGTCTCCGGCGCGGTAAAGATGAGCGCGTGCACCTTCCGCCGCCGCCCGGTCACCGGGTCGGCCAGCAGGCCCGGGTAGCCGGCAGGCTTCCAGCTGCTCCCACGCCAGGCCATGCCCGCCCTGCCGCACCGGCCGGACCCCTGCGCGACGATCCCGGCGACTCACCCGCGCGGCTGGTGCCCGTCCCGCAGGCGCGGCAGGCCTTCCTGGCCGGATTCGGTTAACCAGCGGTTCACAAGCCGCGCTCGATGGGCAGGATGCCGCAGTCGGCGGCCTTCACCAGGGACGCGTGGTCCGCCTCCGTCTGGTCGGCGTACAGCCGCGCGAATCGGGCCAGCGCACGGTCGAGATGGCCGGAGGAGCCGGCGTAACCGACGATCATGGACGCGCCGCTGGTGCGGGCGTGGCCTTTGGCGAGCAGGTGCCCGACGATCCCGGCGTAGTCCGCCAGCGCCGCGCCGTCGATCGAGTCCAGGGCCACGGTCCCCTTCATGTTCCTGAACTGGCGCACGTAGTACTGACGCCCGTCCACCGTTGTCCAGCCGAGCAGGGGGTCGCTCACCGTCTGCAGCGCCTGCTGGTACTCGACGACCCGCTGCCCCTGGTGGGCGTGCCAGGCCGACTCGCCGTGGACGTACGGGGCCAGGACTGACCGCCGCGCCTGCTTCAGCTGCAAGAACAACACGTCGTCCGGGCTGCTGCCTTCGAGCAGCGCCACAAACGCCCGCAGTCCGACGCTGCCGACACCCACCACCTTGTGCGCGATATCCACCAGCGTGTATCCACCCAGAGCCCGCCGCCAGTGCGGGGCCAGGGTGCCCAGATACTCATCCAGCCCCCGCGCGACCTGGTCGGCCTCGGCGTAGCTCAGCCGGGCGACCAGCGGGAAGTCTTCAGCGATGCGCCGTTTCCCATCCCGTTCGCTGGTGAACTTCGGGAGCGTCCGGTCGCTGGTTCTGCGGCGCGCGCGGGCCGCGGCCTGCTTGATTTCGGCCCGCAACGACTTGTCCTTCGTGCTCTCGCGCAGGTGGTCGACGTCGAGGCGCTGGTAGGACCGGGCCAGCAGCGCCGTGGAGGCCAGATCCCGGACCTCCTCGCGGTATCCGGCGACACATCGCAGGACCGCCGATTCGCATTTCTGCTCGCTTGCGCCATTCTGGCGGCCGGCGACCCAGATGCTGGCGACCAGCCGCCGAAGATCCCACTCCCATCCGCCCGGATGCGCCTCGTCGAAATCGTTCAGGTCGATGACCAGGTCCCGCTCCGGTGAGGCGTAGAAGCCGAAGTTACCCAGATGCGCATCACCGCAGATGACCGGAGTGATGCCAGTGGCCGGCAACCGGGCCACGTCCTCGGCCATCACGATCGCGGCCCCGCGCATGAATCCGTACGGCGAGGCGGCCATCCGGCCCACTCGCACGGGAATCAGCCAGTCCAGCCGGCCGAGATGCGACTCCATGATCAGCCGCACCGGGTCGGGCCGGTCCGCCGGCGCGGTCCAGTCCCCCAGCGCCCTGCGCGGAACCTGCTGCCGGAGTTCTTTGCCCATCCGGTACCGGTCGCGCCGCGACGTTGACCGCCGCCGCAGTGAGGTGAACGCTTCGCTGTCGGCCGAGGTAAGGACGACATGATCGTGCGTGCGAACGCCCGGGCTGGTTGCCTGCACCATTGTGTTCTTCATCCTCCGCGCGTGGCCGTGTCCGAGATGACAGCGTGCCCTGGCGCTGACCCGGCCAAGGCTCACCCCCATCATCAGCTGATACCGGCCAGTTCGGCGACGTCATGCTGAATGGCGGCCCATGGGCGGTGCGGGCCCGGTCATACCTCATCGTGGTGCCCGGCGCCAGCGGGACGGGGACTACCGGGACGGGGAATACCTTGCCCTTGCGGGTGACCACCAGCGTCATGGTGGCCGCGCTCGCCGCCATGGACGGGACCTTCAGGCGCGCTGAAGCGGCACTTCGCGCTGACCCGTGGCGGTGGCCGCGCGGCTATTCGGTGTGCAGGACTGCGGAGGTTCTGGTCCGGGCCGCCCAGCTGGCTGGGCCAAGCGCGCCAGCCACGGCGATGGCCAGTCCGGCCAGGACAAGCAGCACCAGGTCGGTGCCGTCCAGGACGTGCACGAAGCTGCCGGGCAGCGCGGTGCCCTGCAGCGCGGTGCCGGACGTGAGCTGGCGCACGAGGAGATCCTGGATGATCAGCCCGGCGGGCAGGGCGATGGCCGCGGCGATGACGGCAGGGGCGATGACCCAGCAGATCACCATCGTGATGGTCTGCCGCGGTGTCATCCCGACCGCCTTGAACACGCCCAGGTCATGCACTCGTTCCCGGGTAGCCATCAGCGCGGCGTTGAGCACGCCCAGCCCGGCCAGCACCCCTATCAGCAGGGTGAGCCACGCGAACAGGGACGTGTCCAGGAACCCGCCGAGCGACGTGGCGCCCTCGGTGCCGACGAGAATGTCAGGTCCCAGTGTCCGTCGCAGTGCCCGCTGCAGCGCGTCGGTGTAGGCCCGCGTGCTGGTGCCCGGCGTGAGGCCCATGTCGTACTGATGGATGGCCAGCCCGGCGGCCGGGCCGCCGAGGGTCTGCGAGCTGACCCACACGGCGGCTACTGGGTTAGGGATGAACACCTCGCCGGCGATCCGCACGGTGACCGGCTTGCCGTTGACGGTCAGCGTGACGCTGTCGCCCGTCGTCCGGCCGGTGTCGGCGGCGAACGCGGTGCTGACGTCGACCTGGCCGGGACCGTTGTACCAGCGCCCGCTGACCAGGCTCCAGCCCAGCCACGACGAGTCGCCGTCGTACGCGTAGATCATCAGCGGCACGTCCGGCCGCCCGGCCACGGTGACGTTAAATGTGGAGTTGGGCGATCCGGGCCCCGGGACGGGGATGTATTGCAGGTCGGTTTCGGCTACGTAGTGCAGTGTTCCCGGCTGGGCGCGTATCGCGGTCCGGACGGCAGCAGCCTGGCGGGGAGTGAATGCCGACGAACTGCCGGGGAAGGCGGTCTGCAGCTGCCCCTGTCCGTGGATCGCGCTGTGGTTGATCTTGTGGATGGAGGCATTCAGGCTGGTGCCCAGCACGACCCCGGTGATCCCGAACAGCAGGGCGGCCAGGGTGACCGCGGACCGGGCCGGGCGGGAGAACGGGGCGGCCAGCCCGACTGTCACCGTCTCCGGCAGCCTTAGCCGCGCGGCCAGCCGGTAGGCCACCGCGCCGCGCCCGGCCTGGGGCGCCTGCCCGGCGGTGATCGCCGCGACCGCGGGCAGCCGCCCGGCCCGCACCGCCGGGACCGCCGCCGCCAGCCCGGCCAGCGCGAGCATGCCCAGCGGGGCGGTCAAGTTGATCCATAGCGGCACGGACACATGTGCCCCCTGGATCTCGTATAGCCCGATGACCGGCAGCACCCACGAGTTTCCCAGGATGGTCCCGGCGACGGCCCCGGCTACTGCCGGGATGCTGATCTGGGCCAGGTAGGTGGCGGTGACCTGGGCGGGGGTGAACCCGATGCTCTTGAGCACGCCGATCCGCCGGTAGGAGGCGATCACCGCGGCCGACACCACGTTGGCCACGATCAGCACCGCCAGCACCACGCCCAGCACCCCGAACGCGAGCACGTACGGGGTGTTCACGTTCCCGCCGCCCGTCCCGCCCACCGGCACCGGCGTGCTCCCCGGCGGCGGTCCGGTCAGCAGCGGCTGGGAGCTGGCGACCGCGCCGCGGGGCAGGGCGGCCTTCAGCTCGGCCAGGTCGGCGCTGAGCTGCGCGGGGGTGCCGGCCTTGGTGAACCTGTAGAGCATCTGCTCCTGGGCCGGGGCGCCCGCCGCGCGCAGCGCGGCGATCTCGCCGGGCACCACCCAGGCGTCCTCAGGGCTCACCAGCTCGTCGCCGTACGCGGTCACGGTCAGCGCTGGGCGGCCCGGCGCGCTGGTCACGGTCAGCTTGGCGCCCAGCGCGACGCGGATGATGCTGCTGGTGGCCAGGGAGATCTCACCCGGCCTGGTCGGCCACCGGCTCTGCCGTGGGCGGGCCCATAACCGAGGGGTTGGCGATGATGTCATCGAGCGGGCCAGACGGGGAGGCCCGGCCCACCACGGTCAGCTTCGTCGCGGACAGGCCGCTACCGCCCGTGGCGGCGGCGCTCGCGGCGACGGTGATCGTGGTTTGCGGGTACGGCCCGGCGTCCTGGGTCACCCCGGGCAGGTGCCGGGTCGCCGCCAGCTGCGCGGCGTTGACCTTGGATGCGTTGATGGTCAGGGCCAGGTCCGCGCCGTGCGTGGCCGCGATCCCGGCGGCATATCCCGCGTTGGCGGCGGCGTATAGGGTCAGGCCGGTCAGGGCCGCCGCGGACGAGACGCCCAGCACCGCGAGCACCACCAGGGACTGCACCAGGCGGCGGGCCGCCCCGGCCCAGGCCGCCTGCAGCACCGGCGCGGCCCTCACGGCCGCGCTCCCGGCTGACCCGCCGGACCGGACTGCCCGGCGGGCACGGCCGCGCCGGTGTCGCTGATGACCCGCCCGTCGGCGAGCTGGATCACCCGGCTGGCATACCGCTCGGCCAGCTCGGGGTTGTGGGTGACGATGAGCAGGGTCTGCCCGGCCGCGTTCAGGTCCAGCAGCAGCTGCCCGATCGCCCGGCCCGCGGCGGTGTCTACCGCGCCGGTCGGCTCGTCGGCCAGCAGCACCGCCGGGTTGTTGACCAGCGCCCGGGCGATCGCCACCCGCTGCCGCTCCCCGCCGGACAGCCGGGCCGGGTAGGTGTCCCGGTACCGGTCGATGCCCAGCTGGGCCAGCAGCTTGTCGGCCCGCGCCCGGGCCGCGCGGCGCCGCACCCCGGCCAGCCGGGCCGGCAGCATGACGTTGCCGGCCACGGTCAGGTCCTCGACCAGGTTGAAGAACTGGAAGATCATCCCGACCTGGGTGCGGCGGTACCGGGCGGTCCTGGTCTCCCCCAGCGTGTCGATCCGCTGCCCGGCCACCGTGACCGTCCCGGCCGACGGCTTGTCCAGCCCGGCCACCAGGTTCAGCAGCGTGGACTTGCCGCTGCCCGACGGCCCCATCACCGCCACTGCCTCCCCGGCTGCCACCTGCACGCTGACCCGGTCCAGCGCCGGCACCCCGCCAGCGGCATACCGTTTAGTCACCTCGCTGAGCTCGATCAGCGCATCCACGGCCGTACCTCCTGCCCGTCACCGCGACTGCCGCCAGCCAATGCGTGGCGACCGCTGGTGTCACCGTTCATGCCAGGTCCTTCCGCCCGGTGCCGCCGCAGCCGGCCCGCCTGGGCTGGCCGCGGGCTGCCTGCGATGTCTGTCCGCACGTTCGCACGCATGCGGTAACACGGGTCAAACAGGAGCTGTTAACACCCTGTTACCTGCGGCAAGGCATCCTGGTGGGAGGCACCGCCGTGCCTGCGGCCCGCCCGGGCGCCGGCGCGCGGAACACACAGCCAGGGAGTACCGATGAGTGCGCTGCCCATCTCAGCGGGCTGGCCCGGTGGGCGGCCCTGCCGCGCCGGACCGTACGGCTGCGGCTGACCGCCCTGTACGGCGCGCTGTTCCTGGCCTCGGGTGCCGGGCTGCTGACGATCACCAACATCCTGGCCCGCAGCTGGCCCTGGCCCCCGTTCCGCCATCCGCCTGACTCCCGTTGGCAGCAGCCCCGGGCGCAGGTCCGCGGTCACGCCACCCGCGCACTCCCCCCAGGCCGAGCTCGCTGGCCCGGCTGGCGGCCGGGCATGCGGCCGAGCTGAACCAGCTGCTGGCTGAGTCGGCCATCGCGCTGGGCGTCATGACGGTGGTCTCGGCCGTGCTGGGCTGGCTGGTGGCCGGCCGGGTGCTGCGCCCGCTGCGGGCGATGACCGCCGCCGCCCGGGCGATCTCCGCCGATGACCTGAGCGGGCGGCTGGCCGTGCCCGGCCCCGGCGATGAGCTCAAAGACCTCGGCGACACCATCGACGGGCTGCTGCGCCGGCTGGAGACCGCCTTCGGCGCCCAGCGCCGGTTCGCCGCCAGCGCCTCGCACGAGCTGCGCACCCCGCTGGCGATGATGCGCACCTCGCTGGATGTGGCCACCGCCAAGCCCGGACCGGTCCCCGCTGAGCTGACCGTGCTGGCGGGCAAGCTCCGCGAAGGGCTCGACCAGGCCGACCGGCTGGTGGAGAACCTGCTGCTGCTGGCCCGCGCCCAGCACGGCGCCAGCGACGGCCAGGAAACCATCCCCCTGGGCCCGCTGATCGCCGGCGCGATCGAGGCCCGGGCCGGGCTGATCGCCAGCATGGGCCTGCACGTGCAGCACACCCTGCCGACGGCGCCGGCGCCCTGGTCACCGGGAATCCCGTCCTGCTGGCGCAGATGACCGCCAACCTCATCGATAACGCCGTCCGCCACAACCACCCCGGCGGCTGGATCCGCACCCAGATCACCCGCGACGGGGCCGCCGTGCGGCTGCTGGTGGAAAACGGCGGCCCCCTCCTGGACCCCGGCAAGGTCACCACCCTGGCCCAGCCGTTCCGGCGGCTGGGCACCGACCGCACCGGGTCAGCGACCGGAACCGGCCTGGGACTGTCCATCGCCGAGGCGATCGCGACCGCCCACGGCGGGACGCTGCGCCTGCACGCCCGCCCCGAAGGAGGCCTGCAGGCGGTCATCGACCTGCCCGCCGCCGGCAGCACCGGGCCGCCAGCTCAGCTGGCCGCGGCGGGAGGCGCCCGGTGAGGGTCCTGGTCGCCGAGGATGTCCGGCGGCTGGCCGATGACATCGCCGAGGGCCTGCGCGATCAGGGCATCGCCGCCGATGTCGCCTACGACGGCGCGGACGCCGCCGTCAAGCTGGACCTGAATCCCTACGACGTGCTCGTCCTGGACCGGGACCTGCCCGGCATCCACGGCGACACCATCTGCCGCACGATCACCGCGGCCGGCCACCCGGTCATGATCCTCATGCTCACCGCCGCCGGCACCCCCGGCGACCGGGTCACCGGCCTGGCCCTGGGCGCCGACGACTACCTGCCCAAGCCCTTCCACTTCCCCGAACTCGTGCTGCGCATCCGCGCCCTGGCCCGCCGCAAGCCCGCCGCCCAGCCCCGCATCCTGCGCGCGGCCGGGATAGAGCTCGACCCGCTCCGCCGCACCGTCACCCGCCACGGCCGCCAGGTCGACGTCTCGGTCAAAGAATTCGCCGTGCTTGAGACCCTCCTCAAAGCAGCCCCCGCCACCCTCAGCGCCGAAGACCTCCTCGCCCAGGCCTGGGACGAGAACACCGACCCGTTCACCAAGACCGTCCAGGTCACCATCAGCCGGCTCCGCCGCAAACTCGGCGACCCCCCGCCCATCCAGACCATCCCCGGCGTCGGCTACCGCATCACAGATCCCAGCCACCAGGCCGCCCCGTGACACCAATCGCCTTGCGGGGATGCCCGCTGCGGCGATCGCCGGGCACTCCTCCTGACTCCACTGCCGAAAGAGTCTTGACCCCAACCCGGCCAAAGCCACCGACGGCAAGCGCCTTCATGCGCTGGCGATTGACGAGCCAGCCGCCGCCGTGGTGGTGCGGATCTTCGCCATGTTCATCGCCGGGGCCGGCATCTACGCCATCGCCGAGATCCTCACCGCCGGGGGCATCCCGTCGCTCTGCCGGGCCATCAGCGCCTTGCGCCGTTCCTCGGCCTTCGCGGGGCCGCCAGCCCTGTCGATGTAGCCGGCCCTGTCCCACTTGGTGTAGCTGCTCACTCCGTCTCCTCCGCCCGTTCCTTCAGGTAGATCTCATACCGCTGCTCGGCGCGGTATCGCTTCGGCATACCACCGGCTCCGCTTCCCGGCCTTGTTGCCAGCCAGCAGCAGGATCGCCGAGCGCCATGGATCGAACGCGAGCAAAATGCGGATCTCGGTCCTGCCGCTGGACCCTGGGCGCAGCTCCTTCAGGTTTTTGATCTTCGAGCCGGTGATCGTATCGACCAGGGGCCTGCCCAATGCTGGCCCTGAGCAGCTCAGCGCGTAAATCGCGTCATCGGCCAGGTCTGCGGTTTTGGAATCGGACGCCTGTACCTGCTCCAGCCAGGCGGCGACCTCGTCCGTCAGGTAGATGTCCCACGCATCCACAGCCGAACTATTGGTGGGTCAGGCCCGCGAGATCGGCCTGACCTGGCGCAGGTCGCCATCATCCGGCGTGGCTCACCGCGACGCGCAAATCCGGTCGTTATGTAGCACCGGGGCGCACCGACGGTTCCTCGCTAACTGGGGTCAGCGGCTCACGCCGCTCCTCGCCTTCAACAAGTAGCCGATGAGTGCGCTTCGCTGTGCTGGCTAGGAGCCGGAACCCGGGCTATCTGGAGAGGAGCATGGCGGCGCGGCCGAGGGCGGCGAACTGTCCTGCGGCCTACGAAGGCTGTTGCATGCGCGGCAGCCGTCCGAAGACCTCAGGCCCGATCCTCAGGCCCTCCTCCGCTGAGACAGCGGGGTGGACGTCTATGTCGAACACGTCGTTCCATTCGAAGACGACTTCCATCACCCTGTCAAAGCTATCGGCTGAGAAGATGCTGACCACCTGCACCGCCGAGGCCATGGGCCAGTACTCGGCAATCAGGCGAATGCCTTCGGGGTACTGCCATGCGGCCCGGCGCATCAGTGCCCCATCTCGCTCAGTGCCCGATACCGATGAGCGGAAATTCAGCAACGCGACGTAATCCACGACGATCCCTCCCTGGTCTCTCGCCTGACTAGCTCCGGGCACGGGCACCGGGGCGGAGCGCGGGCGCATCGGTCCCACCTCGGCGCCCTGAGTGCCAATCTGCCGGCCATCGTCTCATCAGGCCGCCCTCCGGGCCAGGGCAATTACGCCACCCCACTGAGCCTGCACGGGCCTCCGGCGGCGCCGCAACGAGCTGTCGGTGTGTGGCCTCTGCCAGCCAGGCCGATACCAAAGACATCGGTCATGCCGCGTTGAGGTACGTCGCGCTACGAGCGCGAGGAGAGGAGCAAGCCACAGAACGGGGGCTCACAGGCCCAGTTGGCCACCACGTGCAGCGCCGCTGGCGTACCCGCTGCGGTTGATGTGCCTTGCGCACCCCCCGCTCGACGCCGGTCGCAGAGCGTGTCTGCACTCCGGTAGCAGACGCGCGCCGAGCCGCCGAAGCAGAAACCAACCGTGGCGGAGGGCTCGGTGGCAAGCCCGCAGCCGACGAGCTCGGCCAGCCCGGCCCTGGTCCGCCCGGCCAGCAACCCGGGATCGTCGCGCATGGCAGTGAGGGAACCGGTCACCCGCTCCCGGTCGCCCGCGACTTCGTCACCGAGCATGGCGCTTGTTGTCGTGGTGCGGCGCACTGCCGACAATCCCGCAGCCGCAACACAGTCAGCCATCACCTGGGTTCAGCCAAGGCAGCATGCCGAAAGAATCGCTTCGGAGTCGAGTTGAACCCCTATGAGTCTGACCTGGGGTTCTTCGGACGGCAACGGAACGCCCCATGGACGTATCCGCAGGTCAGAAAATGATTATCAGTGTCCGAGGGGGGAGTTGAACCGTTCGCCTATGTCCTGGCCGCGAGCGGAGATCCCTGGCTAAGAGCCTGACCAGCGGTCCCAGCGCTGGTGCTGTGGATCCTCCGGCCTGCCTGCCGCCAGAACGTTGCAATGTCGGTCCCGGATGTCACGTGTTCATGATCCTGGCGGCCGTCGCGTGATGCCACCAGATGTTACTTCACCGCTGCGCGGGCGCTCACCACCTCCCAGATGGTGAGCGGCAGCCCGCCCGGATGGCGGCTTACCGCAGCCATGCGACAGTGTGTATAGTTAGGCGTATGCCACGGATGCAGATTTACCTCCCCGACGATCTGTACGAGCAGGTGAAGACGCGGCGCCTGCCCGCCTCCGAACTTCTCCAGCAGGCAGTCCGGGCAGAGGTGCGCCGCCAGGATCTGCTGAGCGAGACCGACGCCTATCTCGCCGGCCTGCTCACCGAGGTGGGCGAGCCGTCACCACGGGAGCGCGCCCGCGCCGAGACCATCACCCGGCGTATCGCCTCCCGGCGGGCGCAGGCCAGCTGACACCGGACCGCCTTGATGCTGGTCCTGGATTCCGGCGCGGTAACGCGCCTGGCCGAACGCTCGGGCCGCGCCGCCGCTCTGATAGCAGCGTTCCGCGCCGAGGGTTTGTGGCCACCGGTGGTGCCCGCCGTGGTCCTGGTCGAATGCCTCACCGGAGAGGGATCACGCGATGCCCCGCAACACCGCTTCCTGCGCACCTGCGATGTCACGGAGACCGTCCCGGTTTCCCTCGCCCGCCGGGCTGCCTGGCTGCGCGCCAGGGCACGCGCAGGATCCGCGGTCGACGCGCTCGTCACCGCCGCTGCCGAGCCCGGCGGAACGGTGCTCACCGGAGATCCGGCAGACCTGCGGGCTCTCGCCGGGTATGCCTCGGATGTCACCATCGAGCAGATCTGAACCGGCCAGCCACGCAGGCAACCGCAACCGGGCGCGGCGGCCACAGGTTCAGGCCACGACGGCTGTCCGCCAGATGGTAACGAAGCGCGACCAGTCCCAGGTAGCGACAAGCACATAGAACCGCCGATCGGTGCGGCCGGGAGATCCGCGGTTCACCCGGTGTTGTACACCTAGATCGGTCGATCGGCGCGTTCCGGGTCTTCATGGCATGCTCAACTCGTCACTGTGCGTACTGTTCTTGGCTGCGAGCTGCAGACCGACTAGTTCGATACATACCATGATCATCCGTGCCCGAGGGCGGTCTGGGACCATTTGCCTAGGCCAGCATCCTGTCCGCCATGTTCGTGTTGGGTGGCCTGCGGTGAGGGTGAGGGGGCGGCGGATTGCTGGATCGCACGGACGACGACCGGGTGCGCAAGCCGGGCTGGCTATGTGCGGCGGCTTGATAAGCCCGCCACATCGTCGGGCGGCCCGCCAGGTTCGCTTGATCGTCTCCGGCTGCGGCGCAGCCGGAGGCCGGCTTGCTCCTCGAGCATGGCGACGGCCAGGAGCTCGCCGTCGGCCGAGCCGTAGTGGTCCAGGGCGCGCTGGTAGAGCCGTCTAACATGTTCGGAGAGCTCGAATGGCACGCCGTCGTGGCGGGCCAGGTCGGTGATGGCGGCGAGTTCCTCACAGCACCGGTCGAGCCCGAACGAGGTGAGGTAGTCGCCGTCGAGCAGGGCACCGAGGTCGTGGCAGATGAAGCTGCTGCTTGCCGCGCTGCTGCTAAGGGTCCGTCGCATAAGGTCCAGGTCGATGCCCTCACGGCGGGCCAGGATCAGCGCTTCGGCTGTGGCGATGGCCTGGCCGAACCACAGCAGATTGACCAGGTGCTTGGTTGTGTACCCAGCGCCGTGGCCGCCCATCCGGGTGATCCGGCTGGGATCGGCGAGCGCTTCGAGGAGGGTGCGGTGGCGTTCCAGCAGCGCGGCGTCGCCGCCGACGAACAGGTGAAGGCTTCCGGCAGCAGCGGCGCGGACTCCGCCGCCGACCGGCGCGTCCAGCATCCCGATTCCCCGGGCGCGGGCGGCGCTGGCCAGCATCCGTCCAGTTACCGGGGAGGTGCTGGTCATGTCGATCCAGGTGGCTGTCTGCGGCAAGGCCGTCAGCGCGCCACCTGGCGCGAGCATCAGGTGGCGCAGTTCGGGGCTGCCGGGAAGCATGGTGATCAGGACGTCCGCCGCTGCCGCGACCGCGGGGCCCGGGCCGCCCCACCGTGCGCCGCACGCGGTGACCGGACCCTGTAGTTCCTCGCGCTCATCCCCGGCGGTCACGTCATAACCGGCGTGGACCAGGTTCGCGCACATCGGCAGTCCCATCCGGCCGACGCCGATAAATCCCACGCGGATGCCAGCCATTCGCGAGCTCATGCCGTCGGGCTCGGGTGCGCGAGGCAGGCGAAGGCGGCGCGGGCGGTGACGCTGTCCTTTACCTGCATGGCGCGGGTCAGCGCTCTGAGTCCCTGTCTGGCGGCGTCATAGCGGTACCCCGGCGGCCAGCTGCCGTTCAAGGCCGAGCAGGAACTGCTTATGAGCGATTCCGGTGTCGTGGCCTCTCAGCTTGCCGTCGGCGCCGATGAGACGATGGCAGGGCACCATGATGAAGACCGGATTCCGGCCGTTGGCCATGCCCACCGCGCGCCCGGCGCCCGGCCTTCCGAGCCGGGCCGCGAGCTGCCCGTAGGTCATTGTCTGCCCATAAGGGATGTCACGCAGCGCTCTCCAGACCTGCCGCTGAAAGGGGGTACCCGGCGGCTCGATCGGCAGGTCGAAGCGAGTCAGGCGGCCGCTGAAATAAGCGGCCAGCTGGCGTACGGCCTCGGCGAGCGGCGCCCCCGAGCCGTCGTCCGGAGCGCCGAGGACGGCGGAGCACGGACCATGGCGGCGGACGTCCAGGTACAGGCCGGTCAGGCTGCCGGCTGCTGCCACCAGAGTAAGCGGGCCCATCGGGCTTCCGGTCGTGACGTGACTGAGAGGCGCGGCCGGGTACGGGAGCGGCGCTTTCATAGTCACTCCCCTCGACGCCAAGACGTCCGATGCGCCGTGAGCCGAGGCCACACATGCACCGGCCCCGCTGACCCCGCACGATCCGTGGGCTAGCGTGACGACGTCCCGCATCTTCCCACAGCCGGCCACGGGCAGACCACGTCCGCCGTATGGACCCGCCGGGGAAATCATGTACCTAGAACGGTGTCCGAGGGGGACTTGAACCGTTGGCCTATGTGCTGACGGCAGGAGTGGATCCTTGGCTGAGCGTCTGACCAGCGGTCACGGCCGGGCTGCGGTCTTGACGCAGGACAGGGCGGGATGTGCGGTCATGCTGCTTCGGTTGTGGCCACGGTGAGAGTGTGGTCGCCGAAGGCGCTCTGACATCGATGTTTAGCGGCGCCGCAGCAGCGGAGAGCATGGGACCGCTGTCGCAACAGCAGCCACTGCGCATCCCGCCATCCCGAATCGGACAACCGCTCCAGCTGCTGACCTGCGGATTCGCGATCAGCGAGTCCGGCCATCGCCATCCTCGCCCTCCGCTACCACCGGATGTGAGCCAGAGCCGTTAAATTGACACACCCGAATTCAGGCGGTGCGCCAGCTCCGTGCCGCGGTCGCCCCGGCCAGATGATCATTCGGGTAAATGCCCAGGAGAACTGGGTCCTGACCGTGCACTGGTCCCTGCCGTGGTGCCTCCCGGTCGGCACTTCCCCCTATGTGCCTCGGGCCCGACTTATGCATGCGGACCGCAGGTTCCGGCAACGGTCGTCCGGCCGGCAGCCCCAGCTCGCAGGCCCCGCGCGAGGAACGTCACCAGGCCGGCCTGCCTGAATGCAGGGCCGCAGCGCCGCTCCTGGGGGCAGACGAAAGATTCTCCTGCTGGCTGATCGCTGCAGTCGCTCATGCAACGTGCCCGTTGAACGCATTTCGGTGGCGGCGGAACTCCGTGCCCGCGGCAGGTGCTCTCGCCGGGCGTGGTGGACCTTTCTGCGCTAGCGGGCGCCCCCTGAGTCAGGCCTGCCCCCGAGCGCGGATCAGGTTTAACGTGGCGAAATCGGGTAGCGGTCCCGGCTTATCCGGAAAGCAGGGAGCACACCGATGGCGCAATCGCCCCTCCGGCTGCCCTCGTCGTCTACCGGGCCCGGGGCGGCTAGCGCGCAGGTCACCTTCGTCGGCACCGCGACGACCGTTCTGCGGGTCCTGGGCTTCTCGATCCTCACCGACCCTAACTTCCTGCGCCGGGGACAGCGGGCCTACGTGGGCCTGGGCATCACGACCAGGCGGCTGACAGAGCCTGCCATGTCGGTCGGACAGCTCCCCGATCTGGACTTCATTCTGTTGTCCCACCACCATGGTGACCACTTCGACCGCATTGCGGCCGCCGGTCTCGATCACGACCTGCCGGTGATCACCGAGCCGCACGCGGCACGGAAGCTGACGTCTCAGGGCTTCCGACGGCCCATCGCACTGCCGACCTGGGAAGCGCAGACCATCGAGCGCGGCGCCGACTCCGTGACCGTGACCTCGGTGCCCGCCAAGCACGCGCCGGTACCGCTGGGCTACCTGATCCCGCCCGTCATGGGAAGCGTCCTGGATTTCCGCCGTCAGGGCCAGCGGGTGCTGCGGATGTACATCACCGGCGACACGCTGATGCACGACGGGCTCACCGACATCGCTCGCCGTTTCCCCGACATTGACCTGTGCCTGATACACCTAGGCGGCACCCGGATCGCCGGGATCTTGCTGACCATGGACGCCCGCCAGGGCATCGAGGCCCTGCGCGTCATCCGGCCGCGCGAGGCCATCCCGGTGCATTACGACGACTACACCCTCTTCAAGTCCCCGCTCGTGGACTTCAAGGCCGCGACGGAAAAATCCGGACTGGCATCCAGCATCCGCTATCTCGAACGAGGCGAGAGCTACCGCGTCCCCCTCGGTACTCATATCGACCATGGCTCCGCTTCCGGCTCGGCCGGCGGCCGCCAGGAATAACCCACCTGCGAAGGAGCAAAGCGATGAGCCTGCCAGCGCAGCAGCAGAACCCGCCCGGCACCGAGCAGGAGATGAGCCCGGCACCCGATCACGGCGAGATCAGTTACCGGGGATCGGGCCGTCTGGCCGGAAAGGCCGCGGTCATCACCGGTGCGGACAGTGGCATCGGCAAGGCCGTGGCGATCGCCTTCGCCCGCGAGGGCGCGGACGTGGTCATCTCCTACCTCGACGAGCACGACGACGCGCAGGACACCCGCAAGTGGGTGGAGGAAGCCGGCCGGACAGCGGTCCTGGTTCCCGGTGACCTTACCGATCCTGGCCACTGCCGGGCCGTCATCGACCGCGCCGTGCAGGAGCTGGGCCGGGTCGACATCCTGGTCAGCAATGCCGCGTTCCAGATGGCCCACGAGTCCCTTGAGGAAATCAGCGACGAGGAATGGGATCACACCCTGGCGGTCAATCTGTCGGCCATGTTCCGCCTGTGCAAGGCGGCCGTCCCGCACATGCCCGCGGGCGGGTCGATCATCGGCACCACGTCGGTGAACTCGGACACGCCGTCGCCGCAGCTCGTGGCCTACGACGTCACCAAGGCCGGCGTCGCGAACTTCATGGCCGGCCTGGCCCAGCTACTGGCGGACAAGGGCATCCGCGCCAACAGCGTCGCGCCGGGCCCGATCTGGACCCCGCTGATCCCCGCGACGATGCCGCCCGAGCAGGTCAGCAGCTTCGGCCAGCAGGTCCCGCTCGGCCGCCCCGGCCAGCCCGCCGAAGTCGCCCCCGCCTACGTCTTCCTCGCTTCCGACGAGGCTAGCTACGTCTCCGGCGCCCGGATCGCTGTCACCGGCGGGAAACCCATCCTGTAGTAACAGCGGCGCCGGCGGCCGACATGGTATCGGGCAGCGGCCCCGGCATCGCGAGATGGGCAGATAGGATCCGCGCGGCTGCCAAGATCGGCGGCTGCACGACCGAAGCCGACGTGTCCGGCGATCCGGTGCCGGTGTACCGGGCGCCGTCGGTGGCGGCGGTGGGGGTGATCGCGCGGACCAGGATCTGGGCGGGCTGCCGGTAGTCGGCCGGGCTCTTGTCAGGTATTGGCTGCGAGTCGTAGTCGCCCGAGCTGATAGCGCCGTTGTTGCACCCCGCGCATAGCCGGGCCAGCGCTGCCGCCATGAGCACTGCGCTGGGCATACTGGCCCGCGTTCGCCGGAACCGTGCTTGCTGTCTGCTCTCGCCGTAATGCCGCCGCCGCTACCCCCCGTTTCGCGGTACTACACCCGCAAGCCTCGACATGCCGGTGCTAGCGCTTGAAGTCCATTTCTCTGAGGGCTGTCTGCACGGTTTTGCCGCTCTCCCAGGAATTCGCGCCGGGCGCCACCTGCGGTGCGTGAATATCGGTCCGGCTCTGCCGCTTGCGTGCGGTCGAGATGCCGAGCCTGCGGTCCCGGTCGTCGACCAGCGCGTCACTGACCTGCCCGTCCTCGGTCATGCCCATCATCAGCTGCGGGATTCCGTACGGGAAATCATCGCGGTCGTACTGCCAGCTGTGGAACGTCTTGCCATACGTCGAGACGAGATCAGTGAAGTAGGCGTGTTCCGCTAGGGCGGGGACGCCGGGCGCAACTAGTGTGCCGGACTTCACTTCGTAATGGTGGCTGTGCCACAGTCGCTTCTCGTCTTCTGGAAGGGCGCGGAAACGCTCCTCGCTGACGATGTACTCGATTCCGATCAGCCGCGCATCGGGCGCGTTGCGGTCGAAGATCACGCACTGGTGCAGGTCATGGCGGAGGTGGATGCAGAAGTGCGAGGCCTCCACCTGCCGTCCCATCTCATCTGCGTACATGTGAAAGCCGTTGAGGTAGGTGCTCATGGCCGCCAGCGGGTACTTCGGCTGGATGGCACTGGAGGCTAGGTCGAGCACGCGGTGCTTGAGGGGATGTCCCTGACCGATCTTCGCCGTTGTCACTGCCTTGCGGCCGAACAGGATGGCCGCCGCGGTCACTGCCCCAGCGGCGACACCGATGCCGACGTTCCCGGCCAGCCCCCCAGCCGTCCGCCGTGCCTGGCTCGAGCGGGTAAAGCGACGCATCGTCTTCTCTCCTATCGGTGCCGATCCGCCGGCCGCGGCCGGGAAGCCACGCCAGCGGGCAGGCTGCCTGTCCGTCGCTTCCCGCTACCCGGGCGCTGGCGGTGAAACCGAATCGTCGGCTTGCTACCAGGCCTGGCCTGGTCGCCGCCGGGCGGCCGAGCAGCGGCCCGACCAGCCTTCGAAGTACTGCGATGGGGGCAGCCCGAGTTTGGCGCGCAGCAGGTGCCGATGGGCGTGGTGCTGCCGCAGAGCTCTGAGGAGGCCGTCCAGCATCTGGATGTCTACCCGGACGTAAGGGTGCGGCGCGGGTCTTTGCCTCGTGACAGGCGCAGCATCAGCCGCCGGGGCACGCAGACGCCTTGTTACCGTTCCGTCATCTGGACCCGACTTGAACCCCTATGGCTTTGACCTGCGGAAGGCTTGTCGAGCGAGACATGCCCTGAACCGCGCCTATGACGTATCCCCAAGTCAGCCCACGATCATTACGTGTCCGAGGGGGGACTTGAACCCCCATGCCCCTTTCGGGGCACTAGCACCTCAAGCTAGCGCGTCTGCCTATTCCGCCACCCGGACGGGTGCGGACCACGGATGACACCGGGCCGGCGCCCCACGATAGCAAATCGGGGCGGCAGCCAGCCATGGAGCTTCGGTCCCAGGACCGGGCTGCATCGGCGGCGGGCGATGGTGCGACGATAACCCGATGACGGAGAACGCGCACCAGGCTGCGCCGGCCGCCAGCGACGAGGTGGCCGCCCTGGCTAGCGACCTGATCAGGATCGACACCACGAACCCCGGGGACCACTCGGGCCCCGGCGAGCGGGCGGCGGCCGAGCACGTCGCCGGGCTGCTCGCCGAGGTCGGCCTGGAGCCGGCCGTGCTGGAGTCGCACCCCAAGCGGGCCAGCGTGGTCGCCCGGATCCCCGGTGCCGACTCCTCCCGCCCGGCACTGCTCATCCACGGGCACCTGGACGTGGTGCCCGCCGACGCTGCCGACTGGCAGGTGCCCCCGTTCTCAGGCGAGATCGACGGCGACTGCGTCTGGGGCCGCGGCGCGGTCGACATGAAGGACATGGACGCGATGATGCTCGCTGTCGTCCGGCAGCGGCTGCGGGAGGATCGCCGGCCGCCGCGCGACGTGGTGCTGGCCTTCGTCGCCGACGAGGAGGCCGGCGGCCGCTGGGGGGCGCGCTGGCTGGTGGATAACCACCCGGACCTGTTCGAGGGCGTCACCGAGGCGATCGGCGAGGTCGGCGGGTTCAGCGCGACGGTCGGCGGCCACCGCCTGTACCTGATTCAGACAGCGGAGAAGGGCATGGCGTGGCTGCGGCTGACCGCGCGCGGGACCGCGGGCCACGGCTCGATGATCCAGCCCGACAACGCGGTGACCGAGCTGGCCGAGTCCGTGGTGCGGGTCGGGCGGCACGAGTGGGCCACCCGGCTGACCCCCGCGGTGACCGAGTTCCTGCAGGCCGCCTGCGACGCGCTGGGCATCGAGTTCAGCGAGCGCAGCAGCCGCGACGTGCTGGGCAAGCTCGGCCCGATCAGCCGGTTGATCGGCGCGACGCTCACCCACACCGCCAACCCCACGATGCTGACCGCCGGATACAAGGTCAATGTCGTCCCTCAGGCCGCCGCAGCACAGGTCGACGGCCGGTTCCTGCCCGGTCACGAGGACGACTTCTTCGCCGAGATCGACGGCCTGCTCGGGCCTTCCGTGCAGCGGGAGTTCGTGCACCACGACATCGCGGTCGAGACGACCTTCGACGGTGACCTGGTGGCGGCGATGACCGGCGCGCTGCTCGCGCACGACGCCGACGCCCGGGTGGTGCCCTACTGCCTGTCCGGCGGCACCGACGCCAAGTCATTCAGCAGGCTCGGCATCCGGTGCTTCGGGTTCGCGCCGCTGCGGCTGCCCGCCGCACTGGACTTCTCCGGCATGTTCCACGGAATCGACGAGCGCGTGCCGGTCAGCGCCCTGCAGTTCGGCACCGCCGCGCTGGATCATTTCCTGGATCACTGCTGAGCCGTTCGCGCAGCTCAGCCGCGCCGCGGCCAGCTGGCCTGGGCTGCCCGCCGGTCCCGGCCGCCGTTGCGGCCCAGCACCGGGGGCCTCAGCGGCCGCCGGGCAGCTGGACGCGGGCCAGCCGGATAATTCTCCGGCGCAGTGAGGCCTTCCTGCTGCCGTCGGCGTTCAGCCGGAGCCGGGACAGCTCCCACTGGCCGTACTCGGCGTGGTCTGTCAGGATGCGCCGGGCCAGATCCCGGGAGGTTCCGCGCGGCAAGTAGAGGTCGAGATATGAGTAGTCCGCCATCAGTGTTTATTGTGCGCGACAGATGTAGTGGTGTAATCAGCGTTGGGCAAACTGCCGGACCGGCAGCGGGAACATCGGCAACCAGCCGGGGAGTTATGCACCTGCGGTAGCCTCCAGGGCGACCGCGGGATGTGAGGGTGAAGAGCGTGGCAGCAAGGACGGGAACGGCCGCCAGGGGCAAGAAGGCCGGGGGCGCCCCGCCAGGCGGCGGCAGTCGCCGCCTGGTGATCGTCGAGTCGCCGACCAAGGCGCGCACGATAGCGGGCTACCTCGGGAAAGGCTATGTGGTCGAGTCCAGCATCGGCCACATTCGCGACATGCCCGACCGGGCCGCCGAGATACCCGAGAAATACCGCAAGGAACCCTGGTCACGGCTCGGCGTGAACGTGGACGCCGACTTCGAGCCGCTCTACGTCGTCAACTCCGACAAGAAGCAGCAGGTCTCCAAGCTCAAGCACCTGCTCAAGGACGCCGACGAACTGCTGCTGGCCACTGACGAGGACCGCGAGGGCGAGGCTATCGCCTGGCACCTGCTGGAGGAGCTCAAGCCGAAGGTCCCGGCGCGGCGGATGGTCTTCCACGAGATCACGCCCGAGGCGATCGCCCAGGCCGTGGCCAGCCCGCGGGAGATCGACGCGGGCATGGTCGAGGCCTACCAGACCCGCCGCGTGCTGGACCGGCTGTACGGGTACGAGGTTTCGCCCGTGCTGTGGAAGAAGGTCATGCCGCAACTGTCGGCGGGCCGGGTGCAGTCGGTGGCCATCCGGCTGGTGGTGGACCGGGAGCGGGAGCGGATCGCGTTCCGCGCCGCCCGCGTACTGGGACCTGGAGGCCGAGTTCGCCGACAGGCGGACCGCCCAGCGATGACGGCGCTGGTGAGCCGTCGTTCGCCGGCCACTCTGGTGACCGTCGACGGGCGCCGGGTGGCCCAGGGCCGGGACTTCGCCCCGGGCGGCGAGCTGCGGGCGGCCGAGAACGGGGCCAAGCAGGCGCCGCCGGTGCTGCACCTGGACGGCGAGGCCGCGGCCGCGCTGGCCGACCGGCTGGTCGGGCGCCGCGTTCTCGGTCAAGTCGGTCGAGCGCAAGCCCTACCGCCGCGCGCCGTACGCGCCGTTCCGCACCACGACGCTGCAGCAGGAGGCGTCCCGCAAGCTCGGCTTCTCGGCCAAGTACACGATGCAGACCGCGCAGCGGCTGTACGAGAACGGCCACATCACCTATATGCGGACCGACTCGATCACGCTGTCGCAGACCGCCATCACCGCGGCCCGGCAGGCAGGCCAGCGAGCTGTACGGCGCGGAGTACGTGCCGGACACGCCGCGCACCTACGCCAGCAAGGTGAAGAGCGCCCAGGAGGCGCACGAGGCCATCCGCCCGGCCGGGGACGCGTTCCGGACCCCGGCCGCAGGCCGGCCTGTCCGGTGACGAGCTCCGGCTGTACGAGCTGATCTGGAAGCGGACCGTGGCCTCGCAGATGAAGGACGCGACCGGCGAGTCGGTCGTCGGTCCGGATGGCCGGCACCGCCGCCGCGGGGGAGAACGCCGAGTTCGGCGCCTCGGGCAAGGTCATCGCCTTCTACGGGTTCCTGAAGGCCTACGTCGAGGGCTCCGACGACCCGGACGCCGAGCTGGATGACAACCAGCGCCGCCTGCCGTCGCTGGCCGAGACCGACCCGCTGGACGCGCTGAGCCTGGCCGCCGCCGAGCACGCGACCCGGCCGCCGGCCCGCTACACCGAGGCGTCGCTGATCAAGGAGCTGGAGGACCGGGAGATCGGCCGCCCGTCCACCTACGCCTCGATCATCGGCACGATCCTGGACCGCGGCTACGTGTTCAAGAAGGGCACCGCGCTGGTCCCGTCGTTCGTGGCCTTCGCCGTGGTGACACTGCTGGAACGGCACTTCGCCCAGCTGGTGGACTACGACTTCACCGCCCGGATGGAGGACGCGCTCGACGACATCGCCAAGGGCGACGCCGAGCGGGTGCCGTGGCTGCGCCGGTTCTACTTCGGCGCCGACGGCGAGGAAGGGCTCAAGGAGCTCGTCAGCGACCTGACCGACATCGACGCCGCGGACGTCAGCTCGTTCCCGCTGGCCGGCACGGACATCGTGGTCCGGGTCGGCCGGTACGGCCCGTACCTGGAGCGGGACGGCCAGCGGGCCAACGTGCCCGAGGGCACCGCGCCGGACGAGCTGACCCCGGAGTTCGCCGAGGAGCTGCTGTCGCGGCCGAGCGGGGAGAAGATCCTCGGCACCGACCCGGACACGCGGCAAGACGATCGTGGCCAAGGCGGGCCGGTTCGGCCCGTACGTGACCGAGCAGCTGGAGGAGGGCGCGCCGGCGTCGGCCAGGCCGCGCACCGCCTCGCTGCTGAAGTCCATGGACCTGGACAGCGTCACGCTGGACGACGCGCTGCGGCTGCTGACGCTGCCGCGGACGCTGGGCGAGCTGGACGGCGAGCCGGTCACGGTGCAGAACGGGCGGTACGGCCCGTACGTCAAGAAGGGCACCGACAGCCGTTCGCTGGAGTCCGAGGAGCAGATGTTCACGGTCACGCTGGACCAGGCCAAGGAGCTGTTCGCCCAGCCCAAGACGCGCGGCCGGGCGGCGCGGCGGCCGCGGCGCCGCCGCTGCGCGAGCTGGGCAGGACACCGCCAGCGGCAAGCCGATCGTGCTGCGCGGAGGGCCGGTTGGGCCCGTACGTCACCGACGGCGAGACGAATGCGTCGCTGCGCAAGGGCGACACGGTCGAGGAGATCACCCCGCAGCGCGCCGTCGAGCTGCTGGCCGAGCGGCGCGCGGCCGCGCCCGCGCCCAAGCGCAAGGCGCGCCGCCGCAGCCCGCTCGGCGGCCGCGCCGGGCGGCCGGACCGCGAGGCCGGGCTCGCGGGCGCAAGAAGACGTGACGTCAGCCGGCGTACCAGCGTCACCGCCAGGCGGCAGCCGCAGCGTCGCCGCGGCCTTCGCCGTGGCGAGCTAATCCAGGCGTGCCGGCCGATGCCGATACCCTGGCGCAGTGAACATCAGGTCCCCTTTGGGCGGGCGCCGGGGCGGCGTGCTGTCCATCCGGCCGTTCCGGCGGCTGTGGATCGCGCTCTCGCTGTCCAGCCTGGGGGACTGGCTGAGCCTGCTGGCGCTCTCGGTCCTGGCCAATACCCTCGGCGGCAAGACCGGCGGCCTGTACGCGGTCAGCGGCGTGTGGCTGACCTCGCTGCTGCCCGCGCTGTTCTTCGGCCCGCTGGCCGGGGCGATCGCGGACAGGTTCGACCGCCGCCTCAACATGATCATCGGCGACGTGATGCGCGCCGTGCTGTACCTGTCCATCGCTGGCGAACCTGTCACTGGGCCTGGTCAACAAGCTCACCTGGCTGTACGTCGCGCAGTTCCTGGCCTCCTGCGCGTCGCTGTTCTGGACCCCGGCCAAGGACGCCTCGGTGCCGAACCTGGTGCCGCCGCGGCCAGCTGGAGCAGGCCAACCAGCTTCAGCCTGTTCACCACCTACGGCACGGCGCCCGATCGCCGGGCTGCTGTTCGCCGTGCTCGCCCTGATCAGCCGGTCTCGGCCGAGTCCTCGCTACCACTCGCGACCAACAGGTCAACCTGGCGCTGTACTTCAACGCGGTCACCTTCGTGGTGTCGGCGCTGACGATCGTTCTCGCTGCGGGAGCTACCGCGGGGCGGCCGCCGACGGCGGATCTCGGCGCCGCTCGTCAGTGGCCAAGTCGATCTGGGACGGCTGGCGGTTCCTCGGCCGAACCCAGGTCGTCCGCGGCATCGTCATCGGCATGGTCGGCGCGTTCGCGGCCGGCGGCGTGGTGGTCGGGCTCGGGCCGGCTTACGTCGGAGAACACCCTGCAGGGCGGCGGCGCGGGCTGGGGGCTGGTGTTCGCGGCGATCTTCATCGGGCTGGCCGCCGGGATGTTCGGCGGCCTGCGCATCCTGCACGGCTTCTCCCGGCGGCGGCTGTTCGGCCTGTCCATCGCCTTCGCGGCGCTGCCGCTGGCGCTGATCGCGCTGATCCCCAGCCTGGTCGTGGTCACCATCCTGGTCGTGGTGCTCGGCGCGTGCGCCGGGCGTCGCCTACGTCACCGGGTACACCGTCATCGGCCTGGAGGTCGACGACGACACCCGGGGCCGGACGTTCGCGTTCCTGCAGTCCGCGCATCCGGGTGATCCTGTTCGCCGTCATCGCCATCGCGCCCATCGCTGGCGGCCGGGCTCAGCGGCCGGTCAGCGCCATCACCGGCAGCCAGACGCTGCGCATCGCCAACGTCAGCTACGGCGGGGTCGGCGACAACATGGTCCTGCTGCTGGCCGCGGCGGTCGCGTCTGTGCTGGGCACCGTCTCCTACCGGCAGATGGACGACCGGGCCGGGCATGCCGCTGCTGGCCGACCTGGCCGCGGCGCTGCGCGGCGAGCCGCCCGCCGCCGCTGCCAGGACGCGCAGCCGCGGCCGAGCGTCCACCCGCCGGACGGCGCGGGCTGCTGCTGGCCCTGGAGGGCGGCGAGGGCGCGGGCAAGTCGACCCAGGCCCGGCTGCTGGCGATCTGGCTGCGCGACCAGGGCTACGACGTGCTGGCCACGCACGAGCCCGGCGCCACCAAGGTCGGCATGCGGCTGCGCGCGCTGCTGCTGGACACCGCGCACACCGGGCTGACGCCGCGGGCCGAGACGCTGATGTACGCGGCCGACCGGGCCGAGCACGTGGCCACGCTGATCGGCCCGGCGCTGGAGCGCGGCACGATCGTGGTCACCGACCGCTACGTCGACTCCACGCTGGCCTACCAGGGCGCCGGGCGGGAGCTGCCGACCGACGAGATCGCCAGCCTGAACGAGTGGGCGACCGGCGGGCTGCAAGCCCGACCTGACGATCCTGCTGGACCTGCCGCCCGGCCGTCGGACTCGGCCGCCGGGCCCGGTCGGCCGACCGGCTCGAAGCCGAGCCGACCGAGTTCCACGAGCGGGTCCGGGCCGGGTTCCTGGCCCTGGCCCAGGCCGAGCCGGACCGGTACCTGGTCCTGGACGCGACCAGGGACCCGGCCGAGCTCAGCCGCGAGATCCAGGCCGGGTGCGCGACCTGCTGCCCGACCCGGTGCCGGTGACGGCCGAGGAGACCACCGGCAGCATCCCGGCGGTGCGGGATTGAGCGCGGGCGCCCCGGTGCTTTGCCGACGCTGATCGGGCAGGACGCGGTCGTCGGCAGCTCAGCCGGGCGGCCGCCGCGGCCGCGGCCGGGGTGCATGGCGCGCACCGGGCGGCCGGCATGACGCACGCCTGGCTGTTCACCGGGCCGCCTGGCTCGGGCCGCTCGGTCGCGGCCCGGGCCTTCGCCGCCGCGCTGCTGTGCCGCGAGCAAGGCTGCGGCCACTGCCCGTCCTGCCGCCAGGTCGCGGTCGGCTCGCACGCCGACCTGCTGCTGGTCCGGCCGGACGGGCTGTCCTACGGGGTGCGCCAGACCCGGGACCTGGTGCTCAAGGCGGCCGCCGCGCCGGTCATCGGGCGGCTGGCGGGTGGTGCTGTTCGAGGACGCCGACCGGGCCACCGAGCAGGCCGCCAACGCGCTGCTGAAGGCGATCGAGGAGCCCGCGCCGCGGACGGTGTGGCTGCTGTGCGCCCCTGCGGCGGACGACCTGCCCACCACGATCAGGTCCCGCTGCCGGCTGGTGACGCTGCGCATCCCCGCCCACCGCGGCGGTCGCGCAGGTGCTGGAGCGCGAGGGCGTGGACCCCGACCGGGCGCTGGCCGCGGCCCGGGCGGCACAGGGGCACATCGGCCGGGCCCGGCGGCTGGCCACCGACCCGGAGGCGGCCAGGCGCCGGGCCGAGGTGCTCGCGATCCCGGCCCGGCTGGGCGGTGGCCAGCCCGGCGGCGGCCTTGGCCCGGCGCTCGCCGCGGCGGCCGCGCTGGTCAAGGCGGCGGAGGCGGAGGCCGCCGCGGTCACCGAGGAGCTGGACGTGCCCGAGCGGGAGGCGCTGCGCCGCGCTTTCGGCGAGGGATCGACCGGCAAGGGCGTCGCGACCGCGGTGCGCGGCGCCGCCGGAGCGCTACGCGAGCTCGAGGACCGGCAGAAGTCGCGCAGCACCCGGCTGAAGCGCGACGCGCTGGACCGGGCCCTGCTCGACCTGGCCGGGTTCTACCGGGACGTGCTCGCCGTCCAGCTCGGCGCGGACGTCGAGCTGGCCAACGCCGGCCGCGCCGGCGACCTGCGGGAGGCCGCGGCCGCCTCGCCGCCGCGGGCCACCGTCCGCCGGATCGAGGCGATCATGCGGTGCCGCGAGCGGCTGGCCGCCAGCGTCGCCCCGCTGCTCGCGGTCGAGGAGATGACGATCGCCCTCGCCGCCCGCTGAGCGGGCCGCTCGCCGCGGCCTGACCGCCCGGCCCGCGCTGCCCGTCGGGCCTCGACGACCGCGGAACATCGTCCGCACCTGGAACTGGCAATCCTCCCGGGCTGGCGTGGTGACGATGCCCACGGCGGCTCCGTAAGCGGCAGGAACGGGCAGCCGGGTTACGTGGCCGCGGACGGCGGAACGTAACCTGGGGACGTGGGCATGATGATGGCGGTCAGCTTCGAGCGGAACGGGCGGCTGTATTACCTGGATCCGGGCTCCTGCCAGCCGGCCGTGGGGACCAAGGTGCTCGTGCCCACCGACTCCGGGCCCGAGGTGGCCGAGTGCATCTGGGCGCCGCAGTGGGTAGACGACGACATCGGCGGGCTGCCGGTGTGCGCGGGACTGGCCACCGACGAGGACCTGGCCCGGGACGATGCGAGCCGGGCCCGGCGGGCCGAGGCCGGGTTGCGGCCCGGCGGCTGGTCCGCGAGCACGAGCTGCCGATGAAGATCATCGCGGTCGATTACGTGGCCGCGCAGAACGTGTTCACGATCTATTTCAGCGCCCCGCACCGGGTCGACTTCCGGGCGCTGGTCCGGGACCTGGCCGCCCGGCTGCGCGGCCGGGTCGAGCTGCGCCAGATCGGCCCGCGGGACGAGGCGCGGCTGCAGGGCGGCATCGGCCCGTGCGGGCGGGACCTGTGCTGCGCCACGTTCCTCAAGGACTTCGAGCCGGTATCGGTGCGGATGGCCAAGGACCAGGACCTGCCGGTCAACCCGCTGCGGATCGCCGGGGCCTGCGGGCGGCTGATGTGCTGCCTGAAGTACGAGCACCCGCTGTACCAGCAGTTCCGCCAGGAGGCCCCCAAGCTCGGCGCGGCGGTCGAGACTCCGGAGGGCGAGGGCACCGTGGTGGGGCACAACGTGCCGTCCGACCAGGTGCAGGTGCGGCTGGCCGGGGACGGGCGGCGCACTTCCTGCGCGAAGGCCAGCGTGTGCGGATCGCGGCAGGCCTACGAGGCTATGCACGGCGGCGGGCAGGAACCCGCTCCGGACCGGTAGACTCCTTCCGCTGCCGCTGCCGGCGGCACGCCGCCTTAGCTCAGTCGGCAGAGCGATTCACTCGTAATGAATAGGTCGTCGGTTCGATTCCGACAGGCGGCTCCACGAAATGTCAGTTCAACCCCATGATCAGTGATCAAGGTAGGTGCTTGTAGCCCTCAGGGGAGCCAACGGGGGAGCCAGCTGGTCGTAGGCTCCTGTTCATGGCGCAGCCGACGAAGCGCCGGGGTCACAGCGAAGACGCGATCTACTGGGACGAGAGCAAGGGCCGCTGGTACGGCTCGGTCAGTCTCGGCTTCGACTCTGCCGGCAAGCGGCTGCGGCGCAAGGTCTCTGGCAAGACCAGGACCGAGGTCAAGGACAAGCTCAGGGAACTGCACTCCGACCTGGAAGCGGGCGTGCAGACCTCCGCCAGCTACACGGTCGACCGGGCCGTCGCCGACTGGATGGCGCGAGGGCCGGGAAGGCCGGGCGGCCAGCACGCTGCGGCGAGATGAGCTGATCCTGCGGCCGGTACTGGCCAGCATCGGCGGCATCCCGTTGCATGCCCTGCGCACCCACGACGTCCGCCGCGCGCTGTCGGAGCTGGCCACGTCGAGATCAAGCGCCACGGTGGCGCTAACGCATAACTGTCAGGTCCGGGCCATCCGCCATGCCGAGTCCGGGGACCACGTCCGGCGCAACGTTGCCGCGCTGGTCAAACCGCCGCCGGGTAAGGGCGGTCGGCCATCCAGGGCCATGACCGCTGACCAGGCAGCGGCGCTGCTGCGCGCGGCCAGGGAGGATGGTTACCTCGGCCCCTATGTCATCCTGTCCCTGACCACGGGCATCCGGACCGAGGAGGCCCGGGCGCTGCGCTGGGACCACGTCGACCTGGAGGGCGACCCTGGCGCCGGTCGCTGAGGGTCTTCTCTGGCACTCTGGTTGCCCGCCACGGGCCTGGCGTTACTGGCCCACTACCGTGGCGTAGATCTCCGAGTTCGGGCTGCCACCGACGGCGCTGCCCCAGCTCAGGGCGACGTGTTCCGGCGCGCCCTGGCCGTTCCAGCGCCTCAGCACCGAGATGCCGAATGTGTCCCCCGGCCAGATCGCCGGATCGCCGTACTGTCTGGACACCTTGGTGACAGGCGCTAGCCACCCGTGCTTGATGGAGAAGGGCCGCAGGTACGTGGCGTAGCCATGGGGCGAGTTGTCGGCCAGCCAGGCGATGTCGACGATGCCGGGACCCGCGGCCGCCGACTCCACGATGTGGACGGCGTTGTCGTGATCCGCCGTGACGCGGATCGGGGCGGACCAGGTTCTGCCGCCATCGGTGGAGTAGGAGAGCCACCCGATGTCACCAGAGGATGTCTGTGTGTCCCAGGTTGCGTAGAGGTTGCCGGCCCGGTCGGTGCTCAGGTCGCCGTCGATCCACCATTCGGTGTCCGAGAGGGTGCCTACGCTGCCGCCGACCTCGACCGCGGGCGACCACGTCTTGCCGCCGTCGGTGGAACGGGTGAACAGCTCGTGCCCAGGATGCACCCTGAAGGTGCGCGGGTTGAGGGGGTGGTCAATCATCAGGGCGTCGACCACACCGTTGGGCTGGACGAGGACGGAGGCGTCGTAGCCTCCGCCTGCCGGGAAGCCAGGCTGCATCCGGGTGATTGGTCCCCAGGTCCTCCCGTGGTCCGTGGACTTCTGGATCACCGCATTGGCGTCCACAGCACTGTAAGCGCAGCTGCCGCTGGGGCTGCAGACAATTTTCACATCTGCCGCGCTCGGCCCGTAGTCCCAGGTGACGTAGACTGTGCCGCCCCGTCCGGCGGCGATGAAGTCCCTGTCTCCCCAGTTACCGGCGACGTGCGGGATGAGGGAGGACACCTGAGTGAAAGTCGCTCCGTGGTCGAAGGAGGTCGCCACCACCGGGTAGGCGTAGTTGTTGTGGTACCGCAGGTAGGAAACGTAGACGGTCCCGTCGGGCGCAACGGCGACGGCTGGGTCGTCGGACCCGCTGGAGTCGGGCAAGGTGATCGGCGTGGAGAAGTGCGCGCCGCCGTCGACGGACCGGGCGAAGCCCTCGCCGCCACATCCGATCCACGCCTCGTAGACGTAGTGCGGGGCCGCTACCGCCTGTTCGACCTCCGCGTTCTGCCCGGCGCAGGCGCTGCTCACGTCGGTAACGGGCCCCACACCCGACGACGCGGCGAAAGCCGGCGGCGCGGCCAGGCCCAAGGCTGCGCAGGAACCGGCCAGGAACGTGACGGCGAGCAGCCTTACCTTGTTCACGAGCATCCCTCCGCGTCTTCCGGTCCGAGTCCACGAAAGTCCTGCAATCCTTTCACCATTTACCTAGGCCGCCCAGGACGTCAAGACTGGACATTCAACACCATTTATCCCGGGGGCAGGTGGTGTCCCTGCCCCCGGCACCCGGCGTCCACGGGTCCGGTGTCACCGTCGTTCGGACGGTGAGGACGTCGTCGGGTGCGAAGGCGGTTCAGATCGTGTGTTCCTCCCGGCGGGGTCGCGGGCGACCGGGCATCTGGGGTCGGCGCATGGCAGCGCTGAGGCGGAGCTGCTGAACGCCGGCGGCCCAGTGACGTGACGATCACGGTACCGATGCGCTGGCGCCAGGCGATCTGTCCGACCTGCAGCCGCTGAACCTGCACACCCGCACCCGCTGTGGTTCTACATCCTGCGCGAAGCCCAGGTCACCGCCGGCGGCGAACACCTCGGACCGGTGGGCGGAGGCATCGTCGCCGAAGTCATCTACGGCCTGATCCAAGGCGACAGCCAGTCCTACCTCGGGCCAGGACCCGCAATGGACACCTACCTACGGCACCAGCGGCACCTTCGCCATCGTGGACCTGCTCATCAAGTCAGGCATCGTCGCAACACTGGCCTAGCCCGCATCCGCCTATATCCCGCGATTCAGATCTTCCCGGACACTGTCAGGCCATGGCAGTGAGGCCACATCCGGATAGTGCCCCCGTCCTGGCGCTGCCGCGGTGGCCCGCGCAGAACAAACAATTCTGCCCGGCGAGTACATCGACGGCTGCCGACGAGATAGCAGCACCGAACGGCGGGACTGCGCGCCCGCACCTGCTTCCCTTCGATCACATTTCGTGGCGCGTTTGCTCAGCGCGGAATGGCAGGGGCAGATCGCTTTGGCAGCCGGGGTTCAGGTGAATCGCCCGGCCGAAGGCGGATGAGTGTCTCCCCATGGCTGCGGCCTCGTCCGGTCGTAGCGGGCGGAGGTGCCGTCATCGGCTGAACCGCCAGCGTGTCGCGCCGTCCGGGTCGGTGGTGCTCAAACCGATGACGGTGTGGAAGGTGAACCGGTAACGATGCCACGGCGGCGGGCCAGCGCTCGGCGCGCTGTAGGGCGCGGTGAACCCGTCGCCCGCTGCCTCGACCGGCCAGCCGATGCCGCGGTAACTGCTGGCCACCTGCTCCAAGATCGCTGGCCCGGTGACTCGCGCCGCCAGCTCGCTCCATCGCAGACTGCCGAAAACAGCGAGCAGCAGCCAGCGCCTCGTAGCGGGAATCCATCGCGGCGGCAAGGTCGAACACCTGCCGGGCGGTGAGCACCGGCCGCTCCGGCGACTTCTCAACTGACACGCCCTTGATCCGCCACGGATTGCGCGGATCAGTTGATCATCAGCGGTAGTGTTCAAGATCGCCTTAAGCAGCCGGTATGCCTTCGCGACCGTGACCGCGCTGACACCCGCATCGAGGCGCTCCTAGCAACGAGCATGACCTCGAAGGCCGGGAGCAGATGAGAGCGCAGCAGGTACCGGTACAGTTCGACCGTCTTGGGGCGCAGGCCGGGCCGTTCGTCGATCCATGCCGCTGAGTAACTGCCGAAAGCGATGCGGCCAGCGTCCGGGTCAATCCATTCACTCCGGATGATCTCGGCCTCGGTGAGAGTGAGCCACCGATCCGCGCTGGCCTTGGACCCGAACGTCCGCGGAGTGGGCCGGTCTATCCTCTGCGCGCCGGGCATCCTCTCACCGGAGAAAGGCCGCAGTAAAGGGAGCTTCGCTGCGCTCCGCGTCCCTTGCGGCGTAAGGGCAGACCCTTGACTACGGCCTTTCTCCGGCAAGACCCCGGCACCTATTAGGAGGACGGGACGTGGCGAAGGCCTCAGCATTGTTAAGCCCCTGAGGGCCGACTGGCACCGAGCGATGGCCACTGGGCGATTGACCGGGCCGCCACGATGACGACATAATGCTCATTGGGGTCCTGTAGCAGCCGCCGGATAGAGGGGGAGAACATGGACGTTTCTCGGTCTTCGGCCACCGGGATACCGACTGAGCGAAACCGCGGCAGACCTCGTTCCCCATCCAGGAGGGCCATCCTCGGTGCTGGAGCCGCCGGCGTGGGCGGCGTTGCGGTCGCAGCCTTCGACCCCTTGGCGGCATACGCGGCTGCGCCCGCCACCCGCACGGCGCTCAAACAGTATTTCAACATCCTCGCCACCGGAGAAGCCCTATTCACCACGTTCTATGCCCTGGCCGTGAGGCATCGGGATCGATTGGGCCTTTGCGGAGCCGACCTCAACGGTGTGAAGGCGATCGCGGCGGAAGAGGCCATTCACCTCAGATTCGCCTTGTCGCAGGGAGGGACACCGGTAACCCAGAAGTTCAGCTTCCCGCATGGAGAGGCTACCTTCCGGGACCGTCACTTGTTCATTGCCACCCAGCAGTTGGCCGAGGACCTCACCAACGGGGCTCTCAATGCGTGGATCAAGGACATGGCCTCGAAGGGGCACGTCCGCCTGGCGGAGCTGGGCGGACAACTCCAGCAGGTGGAGGGTGGCCACAGGGTGTTCGGGCGGCTTCTCCAGGGTGCCGAGCCCTACCCCAACTGGGCGTTCGGACCGGTTGTGCTCGATTCGTTTCTCCAGGTTCCTCAGGCCGTGGCAGCCGCCGGGTTCCTGAGTCCCCGTCCGGGGAATGACTTTCCCTTCACTCCGTTCCCGCCGCGGTTCCCTGGGGTCGTCAATACCACACCTGGTCAACTCTGAGGGGTGCGCCGGCGTAGCCGCCGTCGGCCCGCACCAAGGTGATGCGGCGGTAGCTGGCGGCCAGTTTCCATAGCAGCGGGCGGGCGGCGGCGCGGTCTTGGGCCGAGGCGGCGGGTGACCATCACGGTCAAGATCATGCCCATCACGTCCACCACGAGGTGCCGCTTGCGGCCGTTGATCTTTTTGCCCGCATGGTAGCCGCGGCTGCCCGGGCGCTGACCAACAAGGCTGACCACAACCGATGCGGCCAGTGCCGACAGCAACGGACCGTTGTGATCGTGGTCCCAGGTCACCGACCACATCCGACACTCCGGGCGTAGGTTGCACGCAGGGGGCCGGGGGTTCGAGTCCCCTAGCTTCACCAGGCAAAGCGGTCCGGGTCAGATCCGGTAAGCGGCTCCGCCGCCCCATGTCGTCCCCTCTGACCTGAGGTTTCTTTTGTGTCCCACGGCACGATTGTTTTACCACCAGGACCCGCGCCGGTAACCTTGCTGCGCACGTCCTTGCCGTCACTCTCGGCGCTGTGCGACCCTGATGCGTGCCGCCCGGCTGCCGCACACTGGGGAGGGTGGATGAGCTGGTTCACCATCCGGAAGCTCGGCGAGGGCACGTACCTGCTCTCGGAGCCTCCCCATGTGAACTCCTATCTGATCCTCGGGTCCCGGCGTGCTGTCTTGTTCGACACCGGGATGGGCATCGCCAATATCCGTGAGGTCGTCGAGAGCCTCACGGATCACGATGTCTCCGTCGTTAACTCGCATTACCACTTCGACCATACTGGCGGGAACTCCCTGTTCCAGCAGATCGCCATTCACGCGGCGGGCCGCGAGCCGCTCGGCCAGGAAGTTCCCGCCGAGTGGATGACCGCATACGGCAGATATGCCGAGGCGGTGCTCGGCGCCTTCCAGCCCTACAAGGACGCCGATGACCGCTTCTTCAGGCTCCTCACCCCCGAGATCCAGCCGCGCTCCCTTCCGGAGGGGTTCGACTTCGCGACCTGGCGTACTCAGCCGACCGTCCCGACCGAGCTGCTGCAGGATGGGGATGTCCTGGAACTTGGCGGCCGGAACCTTCAGGTCCTGCACACCCCGGGACACACCCCCGACTGCATCTGCCTGCTCGACCAGGGCCGCAGGCAGTTCTTTGCGGGGGACACCATGGCTACCGGCCCGCTCTACGCACATCTGCCCGATTCGGACCTGGCGGCCTTCACGCGCTCGACCCGCCGGCTCGCGGACGAGGTCACCCACCAGGTCGAGGTCGTCTACCCGGCCCACGTGCTGCGCTATGCGGCACCGGCGGAGTTCATCACGCAGACTGCCGACGGTTTCGCCCGCGTCAGCGACGGCAGCGCCAAGGCACGGCCCGGCACCGATATCTTCGGCGAAGAGGTACGCGAGTTCTGGTTCGAGACCTTTTCGATCACCTTGCCCGCATCTCCCGGGAACGCCATTTAGCGGCTGCTGAGCCCACCCAGGTCAGGCGGCCATTACTTGGATCGCCCTCGCAAAGCGGCCTGATAAACGCTGCCGAGCAAGTCGATAGGTTCCCACGGGTAGTGGACCCACCCATTAGCAGGTTCAATATAGAAGTCGGACTCGCAGCCGGAGCGCAACCTGGCCGGCTACCTGGGATGCGTCCGGCAGTTGGCCTATCTTAAACTTACCGGCATGCGTCGGGTGTTCTCTGTCATACTTTGATATTCCCAGAGAGATCGTTTGGTTCCCCGACAGGCCTAGCATCCGGGAGAGGACGTGTGCCAGATAGAGTCCCCCGCGCGGAACGAAAGCGATCCGGGTAATGTGTTGCTCGCGAGCCAGAGTCCGCTCGATGATCCTCGACGTTCAGAGTCATTGAACCAGTTGAAGATCGCTGGCCAGGGGAGCCAAACGGGGAGCCATCCGCATCCGATTCCGGGCTACACCAGCCGATGACGGATCAGAATATCCGCAGCTCAGCGGCCAATTAGCCTACGTCAGCCGACACCGTCCGACGCATCTGAGGTCACTCGTAATGAATAGGTCGTCGGTTCGATTCCGACAGGCGGCTCCAGGTCAGAGGCATGATCACGGTCGTAGGCCGGAAGCCCGTGGAACGGGTCGGCTGATTTGGCCTGTTGTGCTGGCATGGCCAGCACAACCAGGGGCACATAGAGTCGCGGCCCAGCGGGTCCTACCGGGTGCACGTTTACGCTGGTGTTGATCCTCTCGCCGGCCGGGAACGGCGCCTCAAGCGCACGGTCAGGACCAAGGCGGCGGCGGTGCGGGAGCTGGCCAAGCTGCTGGAGTCCGCCGAGGCCGGGCGCGCGCCCGAGGATACGGCGACGCTCGCGCTGGCCCTGGACCGCTACCTGGAGGTCACCGATCTCAGCCCTTCGACCCGGGCGACGAGCGAGAGCTTCATCCGGCGGATCATCAAGCCGGTTCTCGGCGACACCCGGCTACGCGAGATCGGGCCGGACAGCCTGGACGCGCTGTACGCACATCTGAGGAAGTGCTCCCGGGTGTACCGGTTCACCGGTTCAGCATGCCTGTCCGGGTGCCCACCGGGCGAGGGCGAGAAAAGCCGCCCGCCTCTAAGGGCCGCTCGCCGTCGCGATCTTGTCGCCGTCTTTACGGCACACATCCTGCCTGCCGGTGTCTGCCTGCCGGATGCAGCGCATACCGTGCCTAGACATCCCAGGGGCTAGCAGTGTTAAGCGGCGTTCTTGATTTGCTGGCTGGCGTGCTGGGGCCAGGCGGTGGCCTCGTGGTAGCACGTGCGGGTTTTGAGGCAGCCGTGCAAGATGCCGGTGAGGCGGCTGGCGAGGTGGCGCAGCGCGGCGCGATGGCCGACGCCGCGGGCGCGCTGGGCGTCGTAGCAGGCCCTGGCGCCGGACGAGGCGTTGAGGGCGGTGAAGGCCTGGCCGTCGAGGGCGTCGCGGAGCCTGTCGTTGTGCACGTACCGGGCCGTCACGGTTTTGCGTTTGCCGGACTGGCGGGTGATGGGGCTGGTGGCCGCGTAGTTCTTGCGGGCCTTAGCGGAGGCGTAACGCTGCGGGTCGTCGCCGAACTCGGCCAGCACCCGGGCGCCGAGAACCGGTCCCAGGCCGGGCTGGGACCTGATGATCTCAGCGTCCGGGTGCGGACTGAAATGGGCGTCCACCTGCCCCTGCAGCACCTTAATCTGCTCGCTGAGAGTGGTGATGACAGCGATCAGCGACCGGACCACCGCAGCGCACGCGGCGGTGACCTGGGGTGGCTGGGTCAGTTGCTGGCTGCGCAGCGCCGTCTTGATCGCGGCGGACTTGCCGGGCCGGTCCCGGCGGCGGGCGCGCTTGAGCGCCGCGTCGATCTGCGCGGTGGTCAGCTTCGCCGCCGAGGCGGGGTCGGGGGCCCGGGCCAGCAGCTCCAGGGTGTCGGGGGCGTCCAGGTCGCCGAAGGCTTCCAGCGCGGCGGGGAAGAAAATCCAGCAGCTGGTGACGCAGCCGCTGGACCTGGCGGGTCCGTTCCCAGATCAGCGTCTTATGCGCGCGGGCCACGACCTTGACCGCCTGAGCGGCCGGGCTGTCGCCGGCCACCGGCCGCAGCTGATGCGCATCCGTGCGCACCATATCCGCCAGCGCGTGCGCGTCACCGGTATCGCTCTTGGCACCCGACACCCCGTGCCGTTCCCGGTACCGGGACGTCTGCAGCGGGTTAATCCCGAACACCAGGTAACCGGCCGCGGCCAGTGCCTGGACCCGCAAGCCCCGGTCCGTCTCAATCCCCACCGTCACCTGCACGTCGCCGCCGGCGGCGGAGGCCTCGCCGATCATCGCGTGCAGCCGCGCCATCCCCGCCGCGGCCTCGGGCAGCCGCGCCCGGGCCAGCACCCGCCCTGAAGCATCCATCACCTCAACATCGTGATGGTCTTCGGCCCAGTCATCACCCACGAACAGCACGAGCTCTCCCCTCCTCGAAACCGGCAATCCACGGCAGCCTGCGGGAGAATCACCAGCGACCTGATAAACCAGTGCTCACGCCCCAGCGGCGGGCACGACATCCCAGCAGCGATCTACTCTCCCGGCCACCGGCAGGGGCACGGTCTAGGCATAGGGCTTCCGCAAAGGAGCCCGGGTCCACAAAGTGCTCACCTGCCGGCGGCTACCAGGCCGAGCCTGCCGGACAGGCCAACCCGTTAGCCCTTATTAGGTCCACCTGATGGTTGACGTTCTGCCCTTTGGGCCTTGGACCAGGTGATGGTTGACGAGGCAGGTTCAAGCGGTCAGCGCAACGCCTCGGTGAGCCGAGAGGATTCTCGATGAGCTGAGGGGTTGCGGATGTATGCGCATCTGACGGTAGAGCAGCGGCAGCTGGCGTTGCGGCTGAAGGCCGGGGCCTGTCGTTACGGGAGATCGGCCCGCTGGTCGGCTGCTCGCATCAGGGCGTCGCGCTGGTCGTGCGCCACACCTCGCGGCGGCCGGTCCGCGAGCATGGGTGGGTGCCGGGGCGTGGGCGGCTGAGGCTGGCCGACCGGAGGAGATCACCCTCGGGCTGCATGCCGACCGAGAAGTAGACGGTGTCGAGCGCCACTCCGGCCCGCTCGGCGATCGCGGTCATCGGGGCAGCGGCGTATCCGCGCTCGGTGACAGGTCCCGGGCGGCGTCCAGAATGGCCGTCCGGTGGGGGTGGCGCCCCGGCGGCGGGTGGTGTCGTAGCGCCTCTTGACGGGAGCTGGCATAGGGGTCATGATACAAGTATTCGTCCGAAATTAATTCGGTCCAATTCGGGGAGGCCCCGGTGACCTACGCATTCACTTTCGACGTGCCGATCAACGCCGAAATCTACGCCCGCATCAAGGAGGGCATCGGCACCCAGCGCCCGGACGGCATGATCGCCCACCTGGCCTGGCACACCGACACCGGGCTGCGCTACGTCGATGTCTGGCAGTCCAAGGATCAGTATGAGGCGTTCGCCGAGCAGCGCCTGCATCCCGTGGTCCGCCCGCTGCTGGAAGAAACGCTCGGCTTCGTACCGCCCGAGCCTGCCCACACCGTGCTCGACGTCATCGAGGCCTGGACCGACCGGCATCCCGACTGACCTGCCTGGCCAGCTCGGTGACGGAGCCGAGACGGCAGGGTCTTGAGCCGGATGCCATCCAGCAGGACATGCAGGCTGGTCTCGTCCACCCAGATGGTGATCGTCCCCCCGGCCAGGGCCGGGCCGAGCCAGATCTGCTGGCCGTCGATCCACAGATTCCCTGGTGGAGGGACAACGCGGACGACTTCCAGCGCCAGCAGCGAGAGCTCCGGCTAGCCAGCAAGTGGATCACCCGGCTGGCGAGATGATGGCTCTGCCGGTCGGGTGCTGGAGCTGGCGGCCAGCTGAGGCGGAACGCGCAGCTCTGGCTGGACAACGGCGGCGGCGGTGAACCGGGAGGCGGGGAAGGCCATGGCCAGGGACTGGTGCGGCCGGTCGGTGTTGCACTCCTCCCGCCAGCCATCCAGGGCGCCCTGCAGCGCCTGCAGGGACTCGAACGGGCCGTGGACATCCAGCAGCTCGATCTGCAAGGACTGATGCAGCCACTCGGTCTTGCCCGTGGTGGTAGGCGATGCGGGCCTGGTCAGCCGCTGGGTGATGCCGTTCTCTCGGCAGATCCGCTCGAACAGCACCACGGCGGGCCGGGGCTTGATGAACCGCCCGGTAAATACCGTCCATTATCAGAGAGAACTTCCTCAGGCCCCCGTAGATGCTCATGGCGTCAAGGAAGGCCGCAGTGATCTTGTTCGGAGGGGCCAGCGCCTATCAGCAGGACGGTGCAGAGCGTGCATGCGTGCCACATCCGTGCCACAACGCGCGAGGACTGGCCAGAGGATCGCTCAGGGACAGCGCGCACCGCTGCTGAACTGCAAAGCTCCAGTCTCGGAGTTACCCCGGAAGGATCCCGTAATGAATAGGCCGTCGGTTCGATTCCGACAGGCGGCTCCAGGTCACAGGCCCCCACCAGTACACGGCCGGGGCCTTTGTGCTGAGTGAGTGACTCACTGAGTGACTACGCCACATCGTGACGCCCGGAGAAGATGCGGTCTATCGCCTCCGCGCCCGCCAGCGCAGCGCACGAGTGATGAGCGACCAGGCACACCAGCCGCCACGGCGCACGGGCCACCGTCAGATAGCGAGCGCCATCGAGAGGACGAAAAGTCCGCCGCAGCCAGCGGTGGTGCGTACCCAATGTCGTGCAGCCAGGCCGCACAGACCAGATCAGCGGCCCGACCGTCACGGCACGGTGGCTGACAGACGTAATCTGAGTATTGCCGGGATCAGAGCCGGGCTCTGTCGTAGTGTGCCTTTGGCGCCGGGGCCCCCATTCGGCGAGGCTTGCGATGTCCCATCTGCTGGGCGAGGACACAGAAGACACGGCGCGGTGGTGGCAGGCCTACCTGCTCGCCGAGAACGACGAGGCCGGTGAGCTTCGTGAGCGTTCCGCAGCCGGAGACAATCATGCCAGGCGGCAGCTGGCCAGCTGGCTGTCTGACCGGGCCAGGACGGAGGAGGCCGTCGAGGCCATCCGCCCGCTGGCCGACGCCGGAGACGACGTGGCCGAGCTGTGGCTAGCCCGGTGGCTGGCTGACGGTGACCAGATCGATGAGCTGCGTCAGCGGGCCGGGGTCGGAAGCTACCACGCCTTGCTTGAGCTGGCCGGTCACGGGTGCCTGGAAGAGCTGCGCGCACTGGTTGCTGATCAGCGGCAACTGCTATCGGGCTGGCTGGCCAGGCAGCATGACATGAAGGTAGTGCGCTTGGCCGCGGATGTTGGAGACAACGACGCCCGGCGGCGTCTGGAGCGCTGGCTGGACAGGCTGTGCGAGCGTGCCGCAGCTGGAGACGACCATGCCCGGCAATTTCTGGCCGAGTGGCCGGACTGATCATGACGCGTGAACTTGGCCGGTGACCATGACTGGCGCACCGGAGTCGTCGTCGAGCACGACACGGCCGCCCAGGGCCGGGTGAGGAAGGCGGTGACCTGGCGGCGCTGCCCGGACCCGGCGATGGGACCGGAGGGGCCGGTGTAAACCTCGGTCGGGATGATGGCAAGGGCGCCCCCATATCCGGACACTCAGCGCGGGGGTATTCGAACGTCCAGCCGGACCACCGGTGAAGGCCATTATGAGGCGCGCTCGTCGGTGGGCGGCTATTCCCGGCGAAGGCCAACCAGGTGGCCGCAGCGCCCGCAGCGCGCCAGCGCGAGGGCGGACGACGTTGAGGCCCGCAAGGACCGGCGCAGGCTTGGCTGGCCCGAGACTCCTCTGGGGGCGGCCATCGGAATCGGCCCGAGTGCATCTCAGAGCGCCTGGTGACCTGGCGGTGTGGTGTCTTGGCCGAGGGTCACCGGTCTCGCCTGAAGATCAGGGTGGCGCAGGAATCTGCCCACGAGCCGGGCAGGTCCGCCGATGCAGCTCCCGTCGTCGTCCCACAGCGTAGAAACCAGCCACGAGCGATCGGCCGGGAACATCAAGTTGGGCAAGACGCCCTTCCAGAACGACCCAGGGCCGGTCTGGCGCCAGGTGGCGGCCTGCTTAGCCCCCGCCTCTACCAGCACGTAATGCCATCCGGAATGCAAGGTCACCATCGGCACACCCGGGAAGACAATGTCATCTGCGCCGGTGTCGAGGTACCCAAGCCACCAGACCGACGTCGGAAGTTACCGTGATGCAGCGGCCGGCCCGCCGGGGTCAGGAGGACGGGAAAGTGGCGGGGATCTGTAGTCACTCGATGGTGGTGAGCGCTTCGAGCAGATCGTGGGTTCGCTGTGCGATTTCGTCGCGGATCGGGCGGATGGCGGGGAGGCCGAGTCCTGCGGGGTCGGGGAGGTCCCAGTCGAGGTAGCGCTTGCCGGGGTAGACGGGGCAGGCGTCGCCGCAGCCCATGGTGATGACGATGTCGGCGCCCTGCACCTTGCCGGTGGTGAGGGACTTGGGGAACTCGCGGGAGATATCCAGGCCGATTTCGGCCATGGCCTGGACGACGGCAGGATTGAGCTGGCTGGCGGGCTGTGATCCGGCGGAGGTGACTCGGACCCGCCCGGCGGCCTGGTGCTCGAGCAGGGCGGCGGCCATTTGGGACCGGCCCGCATTGTGGGTGCAGACGAACAGCACCTCAGGGATGTCAGCCATGGTGAGCGCCTTTCAGGTTCTGGCCTGGCCCCCGGGGCGGCCTGGCCCGCAGTGTCCAGGTCGCGGGGCGGCGACGCCGGAGGCGGCAGGCGCGGTGATGCCGGGGTACAGGGCCCCCGTGTCGCCGTAGGACCGGCGCTAGGCGGCGATGCCCGAGCCGATGACACGGCCACGAGGAAGCCGCTGCCCAGCAGCTCCGCGAGCAGTCGCCGCCACAGCGCCGTGCCAGTTCATTGCGTCAGCTGCTAGTCGGCGCGCTAGCAGCAGGGCGCGGCACCGGCGGTCACCGGATCGCCGGGCTCGCGGGCGTTCGCCCCGCAGCAGGCCGGCCGTCCTCCTCGCCGTAGAACGTCGGGCTGTCCTCCAGCACCGTGTAGATCTCCCAGGACTCGCCGTTCGGGGCGCCCTGCACCCAGAACTTGTCCTGCTTGGCGTAACAGCAGGTCGTGTCGCGCTCCTCGACCGAGGCGAGGCCGACCTCGGCGAGGCGGCCCTGCTCAGCATCCACGGTGTCGGTGCCGGCCAGCTCGATGCCGAGGTGATTGAGGCTGCCGCCCTGGCCGGGGTTCTCCATCAGGATGAGCTTGAGCGGAGGATCGGCGATCGCGAAGTTGGCGTAGCCGGGGCGGCGCTTGGCGGGCTCGGTGCCGAACAGCCTGGAGTAGAAGGTCACGGCGTCATCGAGATCGTTGACGTTGAGCGCGAGCTGGACGCGGGACATGGCTGCCTCCCGATTGCGGACTTTGATGAGCATCTATGTCTGACGTCCCGAGCTTGCCACCAGACATCGGCCTCTGTCAATATAGACGCATGTCGAATTCTCTGGCCCTGCTGACCCCGGCGGACTCCGCGGCCTGCTGCTCGCCGCTGTCCGCGCAGCCGCTGACGATGGACCAGGCCGAGCAGGTTGCGCCGCTGCTCAAGGCCCTGGCCGACCCAGTGCGGCTGCGGCTGCTGTCCCTGGTCGCCTCGCATGAAGGCGGCGAGGCGTGCGTCTGCGACCTGAACGATGCGTTCGACCTGTCCCAGCCGACGATCAGCCATCACATGAAGGTGCTGCACGAGACCGGGCTGGTGGACCGGGACAAGCGCGGGGTGTGGGTGTATTACCGGGCCCGGCCGCAGGCCCTGGCCGCCATTGGCGTCCTGATCGGCTGTCCCCCTCAGTAACCAGGCACATCGACTGGAACGGCCCCTATGACCAGAGCAGATGAGCTAGCCGGCGTCCGCCAGCGGGTACGCGCGCGGTACGCCAGCGCCGCCGCCACGGTCGCCAACGGCGGCATCCCGGCCTGCGGTGACTCCTGCGCTGGCGAGGACGAGACCGGAACCGGAGCAGTGCTGTACTCCGGCGCCGAGCAGGACGAAGTTCCCGAAGCCGCGGTCACCGCGAGCCTGGGCTGCGGCAACCCGATCGCCGTCGCTGACCTGCGGGACGGCGAGACCGTCCTGGACCTCGGCTCCGGCGGCGGCATCGATGTCCTGCTGTCGGCCCGCAGGGTCGGCCCGGCCGGGAAGGCATACGGCCTGGACATGACCGAGGAGATGCTCAGCCTGGCCCGAGCCAGTGCAGCCAGGGCTGGCGCGCCCAACGTCGAGTTCCTCCAGGGCCACATCGAGGCGATACCCCTGCCCGACAGCTCCGTAGACGTGATCATCTCCAACTGCGTCATCAACCTGTCCGCAGACAAGGCCGCCGTCTTCGCCGAGAGCTTCCGCGTCCTGCGGCCCGGAGGCCGCATCGGGGTCTCCGACATCCTCGCCGAAGATCAGCTCACCCCGGCCGAGCGAGCCCAGCGCGGCGGTCTGGTCGGCTGCATTGCCGGAGCCCTCTCATTCACCGAATACCGGAACGGCCTGACCCGGGCAGGCTTCACCGGCATCGCCATCACCCGGTCGCATCAGGTCGCCGACGGCCTGCACTCCGCCATCATCCGCGCCACCAGGCCATGACCGGCCCGCCCAAGGGTGCGCGTGCCAGATGACCTGGGCCAGAACAGGTGCGCCGCAGGCCGCCGGTCCGATTCCGACACGCGGCTCCAGCAGAACAGCCCGTGAGAGACCCGCAGTGGCCTCCTTGCGTGATCACGGCGGGTTTTCCCGGGCAGGGATGGCCTTGGTGAGCCGGATGTCTTCTCCGTGATATCCAAGGGCGGCGTAGAGGTTCCTCGCGGGCTGGTTGGCCGCCCCGGTTTCCAGGGTGAGGAACGGCAGGCCGCGGCGGGCTGCCCATGCTTCGGCGGCGGTCATCAGCTGGGTGGCTATCCCGCGTCGTTCCATTCCGGCCTGGACGACGAGTTCGCCGACGTAGGCGTCGACCTGGCCGGTGAAATGGGTGCGCTCGCTGAGGGTCACCAGCCCGACGATGCTGTTGCCGTCCGCGGCGACGTAGCAGGCATGGCCGGGCTGGCTGAGAGCATCGACGGAATCGCGGACCCAGATTTGCACAGCGGTCAGCACGGCCGCCGGGTCGCGCCATGAGGCAGCCCCTTCAGTCAGCCGCGGCGCGAGGGCCATCACCTGGCTGCGGTCAGCGGGCTGGTAGGGGCGGATGCGGATGGTCATCTGATCTGCCATGCAGCGAGCCTGCCACGTGATATCCGCTGGGAAACATCTCTGGCCGCGGTTCGTGCCGCCGGGTCAGCATGGCGGCTCGAAGTAGGGGATGTGGTCGCTTGCGCTGCGGCGGGTGACCTCATCGTCATGATCATCATGACGCTCACCTTAGGCCGCGCTGCCGCGATAGCCGTTCCGTGGGCGGCGGACCCGTCCCATAACGCGGTCGCGGAGACCCGGAAATCAAGGCCCGTCCTGTAGGGGCGGCACTCCAGGGTCCCGCTGTTTGGAGAAGCCCGCGGTGATAGCGATGAGCGCGGCGATCCGCCGCAGTCATAAGGGTAAGGAGCAGAAACGGAGAACCTTGCCATGAAGCCAGACCCGCAGATTCAGCAACGTCAGGTGCGGCCGTACCTGGGTATCAGCATGGCCGTCACCATGCAGAGCCTCTCGGAGGCAGTCGACGAGGGATTTCCTGAGCTATCCGGGTGGCTGGCCGGGCACGGCATCACGCCGGCTGGGCCGCCCTTCATTCGCTACCTCGTGACCGACATGGAGAACGAACTTCAGGTGGAGCTGGCCGTTCCGGTCGTCGCGGAAGTGGAGGGCGATGACCGCATCCGCTACGGCGTCCTGCCTGCCGGGCGGTCCGTGACGCTGCGGCAAGTCGGGCCGTATGACGGGCTCATCGCCAGCAACGCCGCGGTGCAGGCGTGGGCGCGGGAGCACGGCATCGAGATGGGCACCTGGGACACCGGGCGCGGCTCGGCCTGGCGCGGCCGGGTCGAGCACTACCTGACTGACCCTTCGGCCGAGCCCGATCCCGCGAAGTGGGAGGTCGATGTGGCATACCTCGTAACCGGCGGCCAACATCGACCGATCTCGCACTCCAACGATGAAGAAAGCTCCAGCGGCTGACACGATCCCCGGCTTGCCCGGACCGGCCGCCGCGGACTGGCGCATGGCCATCCATCCCCGCCAGCCCGATGATCGAGGTTGCCGCCTTCGATCGGACAGTGCCGTATCCCGGCTGCGGACAGCAGGTCATGGATCTCGGCGCCGCCGATGCTCTCGCCGGCACCGGAGCGCCCGCCGATGAACAGCGTCTCGCTACGCCGGGTCACCGAAGCACACTAGTTTCAGTCCAGCCGAGGCGCGGCGAAGGTACCGGGACGTGGGTAATTCCCGTTGGGTTAGCCTGGCGGGATTCCCGTATCCGCGATCGCCGCGAGGGGCTGAGCATGCGCGCTGACGACATACGCAGGGTGCTGGTGATCGGCAGCGGGCACATGGGACTGCAGATCGGGCTGCAGGCAGCGGCTCATGGCTGCGACGTCGTTCTGCACGACGCGGATCCGGCTGCTCTTGACGGGGCGAGGCAGCGCCTTCGCGGCTATGGCGAGGCGCCTGTGGCGGCGGGACACATTGACGTCGGCGAGCTGGAGCGAGCGCTAGCGAGGATCGAGTGCATTTCTGACCCGGCGGCTGCCGCGGACGGCGCCGATATCGTCAGTGAGTCGGTGCCAGAGGATCCGGATCTCAAGGGACGTGTCCTTGGCCAGTTCAACGGACTGTGCCCAGAGCGGACGGTCTTCACGACCAATACCTCGACGCTGCTCCCGTCGATGTTCGCCGCGGCTACGGGGCGGCCCGACCGGTTCGCGGCCCTGCACTTTCACACCCCGGTGTGGTTGTCCAATGTCGTGGACGTGATGCCGCACGCCGGCACATCGGCGGCCACGACGGAGTGTCTCGTGGGCTTCGCCCGGCGGATCGGCCAGATCCCGATCCGCCTGCGCCAGGAAAGCTCCGGCTATGTGTTCAACGCTCTTTACACGGCGATCAACCGGGAGGCCCTCACGCTTGTCGCGAATGGCATCGCGTCAGCGGAGGACGTCGATCGCGCCTGGATGGGAATCATGAAAATGCCCGTTGGGCCCTTCGGCATGCTCGACGGTGTCGGCCTGGACACCGTCTGGCATATCACCGATTACTGGGCCCGGCAGACACGCGACCCGCAGACGGCGGCCAACGCAAGTCTCGTCCGCGGATACCTAGACCGCGGGCGCCTGGGCGTCAAGAGCGGGCAGGGGTTCTACCTGTACCCCGACCCCGCCTACCAGGCGCCCGGTTTCCTGGAATCTGAGCCTGGCAGTGGCGGCAACGACGCGGCCAGCGGCATGCAGGCACCGGACGACGGCGCCCCGCGCCCATGACCGGCCAGGCATCCGCACTGCACCCTTCCTGGTGGCGGGCACGCCTGCCCCGGCCGCGTTCCGGAGAGGTACGGTGAGGGGGACCATCTGCTGAGGCTGGCGGGCAGGGCGAGGAGACGGCGTGCTTGGCGACGGACGGCGAGCCCGCATCTTGGCCGCGGTCACCACGCAGGATGCCGCCGCCGGTGTCGGCGAGCTTGCGCAGCGGCGCTGCCGGTTCGCAGTGGACGAGATGGCCCAGTCCGGATGCGCGCTGGCGCTGATGTCGGGACCGGAGTCAGCGGATGTGCTTGCCGATGCCGGGTCGCATGCTCGAACGATCACCGGGCTGCAGATGGAACTGGGTGAGGGCCCCTGCCTGGAGGCTACGCGTCCGGGTTTCCGGTGTTGCTGCCCAACCTGGCCGCCGATGGCGCAAACCGCTGGCCAGCGTTCTCGGCGGCTGCCCTGGCGGCCGGCGTGCACGCCGAGTTTTCCCTGCCGCTGACGGCGGGCCTGAGCGGTATCGGCATGCTCGATCTGTGTCGTGACACGCCGGGCATGCTGAGTAACGAGCACCTGGCGGATGCCCTGACTGCGGCGGAGATCGCCCGGGACGCCGTGCTGTACCAGCAGTACGCACCAGGTCGCCCGGAGCTACCGGAGCTGCTGGAAACGGCCGGCACGGACCGGATCGTGATCCATCAGGCGACCGGGATGATCGCCGCGCAGGTGGAGGACACCGTGTCCAGCGCGCTCGCCCGGCTGCGTGCCGCGGCGTACGCGAGCGGGCGGTCGATATACGACCTTGCCCAAGATGTCGTTGAACGGCGGGTGCGGTTCGATGAATGAGATCCGCGGCGGCCCCCAGGGCTGCCCCGGGAGTACCCATCAGGCTGCCCAGAGGGGTGACATGTCTCGCGAGGCCCTGGTGGCCCGCGCCTTTGTGCGCCTGGCGGACACGCTGGCCAGCGACTTTGAGATTGTCGACTTCCTGCACGGGCTGTCCGCCGACTCGGTTGAGATCCTCGGAGCCAAGGCAGCCGGGGTCATGCTCGTCGATGCGCGCGGCGGACTGCGGCTGATCGCGTCCTCGGAGGATCGGATGCGGCTGCTTGAGCTCTTCGAGCTCCAGGGTGCGCAGGGCCCGTGCCTGGATGCGTTCTCGTCCGGCCGGCCCGTCCAGGCGAGCGCGGCGGAAAGCCGCAGCCGCTGGCCGGTCTTCGCGATGCGCGCGTCCGATGCGGGCTTCCAGATGATGTGCGCCGTCCCGCTGCGGGTACGCACGGAGATTATCGGTGCCCTGAATCTGTTCCGCGACGGCGACGACCCGTTCACCAGTGCCGAGATGGCCATAGCGCAGGCCATGGCGGAGATGGCAGCGATCGCGCTGATCCAGGAGCGGGCGCTCAGGGAGCACAACCTGCTTGCCGAGCAGCTCCAGCTGGCGCTGAGCAGCCGGGTGGTCATCGAGCAGGCGAAGGGGATGGTTGCGGAGTACCTGACCCTGACCGTGGATGATGCATTCAGGCTGCTGAGAACGTACGCACGTGACCGCAACCGCAAGCTCGCGGAGGTCGCCCGCGCCGTCGTCGACCGGAAAATACGCAGTGACACGCTGGCTCGGCGGCCCGGCCAGCAAAGCTAGCGGCCGCAGCTCCGGCCCCGGCTGGCAGTAGGCCATCACAGCTGGCAGTAGGGCCATCACAGCTGACGGCGGTGGCGGAACGGCGACGGCAGACGGCGGCGGCAAGGTCGCCGAAGGATGGTCCTCGCTTCAGCAGACCGCCGGAAAGCACCGCGCTATGGCCCACCCCCGGGTCAAGGCGGGAACCGGCTTTACTGCGGTTGCCTGATCCGTCTGGCGCGGGCTGCCGACCGCGGTTTAGGCTGTCTGAGGGATCAACCGCGGGCCGCGTGCTTGAGGTCGTGCGCTCCGGCGGTGGTCCTGTCGCTCCAGACCCCGGCGGCGAGTTGCACCGGTCGCCGAGTCTCGGGAGTACGGCCATGACATCACGCCTAGGTTCGCGGCGCGCCTCGGGGGCCATCGCGGACGGCTGGTCAGCACGGCCCGGTATCTCGCCGACAGTTCAGGTCAGCCGCCAGCACATGCTGGACGTCCGTTCATGCCAGCGCGGATCCGGCTGGTAAACCTGATGCACCAAGGCTCGGCTGGCCCCGGCGTCCGCAACGGTTTACGCGTGCGGGCTCGCGGCACTGAGCCGGACATCGGGCACCGGACCATCGATGCCCGCGCGAGCCGGGGTTGCCCTGCTGGAACCCGCGGCCCGGGCGGGCATCGATGGTGCTGCCGCTGCGCTGGGAGCAACCGGACTGCCCGGCACGCCGGCCGCACCGGAGCTCGGCCGCAGTACTGCCTTTAGCTGGCCTTAGCTGCGGCCTTTGCGCGTGACTGACGGCCCGGGAGCGTTGCCACGCCGCGCTGCAGCGCCCGGCTCAGCGGCCGAGCCGGGCGCGGGCCATCCGCGGGACCGCGGCCGCTCCGGTGACTGGCCGGAACCGGGCTGATGCGTCCTGCAGGACCCGGTACTGCTCGTCGGTGAGGCCGATATCGGCCGCCGCGGCGTTGCTCTCCAGCTGGGCGACGCTGGAGGCGCCGGGGATCGCGGTCACCGCCGGATGGCGGATTACCCACGCCAGCGCGACCTGCGCCGGGGTGGCCGAGTGCTCCCTGGCTACCTCGCGCAGGGTCGCGATCAGGTCTCCGGCCCGTTCCAGGTTCTCCGGCAGGAACAGCGGGTTGGCCCGCCGCACCCCGTTCGCCGGGCGGTGCGCGCGGTCGTAGCGGCCGGACAGCAGACCCTGGGCGAGCGGGCTGTAGGCGATCACGACCCGGCCGCGCTCCCGGGCATACGGCAGCAGGTCCCGCTCCGGCCGCCGGTCGGCGAGGCTGTAGCACACCTGGTTAGATAGCACCCGGCTGCCCAGCGCACCCTCGGCGGCGCGCCAGCGCGCCAGCGAGTAGTTGCTGACCCCGACCTCGCGCACCAGCCCGACCTGCTGCAGCGCGCGCATGCCGCGCATGGTGGCGCGGTCGCGGACCAGCGGGTTGGGCTGGTGCACCTGGTACAGGTCGAGCCTGCTGGTGCCGAGCCGGCCAGCGCTGGCCACCGCCCGCTGCTCCACGACCGGGGCCAGCGGCAGCACCGGGAAGAGCTTGGTGGCCAGGAACACCGAGTCCCGGTGCGCGCCGAGAGCCTGGCCGAGTATCCGCTCACTGCGGCCAAAGCCGTAAATCTCGGCGGTGTCGAATAGGGTCACGCCGAGCTCGACCGCTCGGCGGACGATGGCATCCGCCTCCCGCTCGGCGTAGGGCGTTCCGTATCCCCACTCGCGCGATCCGAACTGCCAGGTGCCCAGCCCGATCTTGGAGATCTTCCGGCTGGTGTCGATGTCGAGGTAGCGCATTCCACCAGTGTCCGCCCTGCGCTGCCCGTCCCCCGGCCGGGCCGCCGGCAGGCGGCGTCAGACGGGAGCTCAGGATACGCGCTGGCCCGGCCGCCCGGCACCGTCGGACACCGCGCTGGCCCGGCCGCCTGGCACCGCCGGACTCCGGGCCGGCCCGGTCACTGATCGGCGGCCCGCTTCCCGGCGCAGGCCCAGGCGTCGGCGACCATGACCGGCAGGCCCCGCTCGGGACGCCAGCCGAGATCGGTCCCGATCCGCGCGGATGAGGCGATCAGCACCGGGGGATCGCCCGGTCGCCGCGGCGCCATCCGCGCCGGGATGCCCGCGCCGGTGACATCCCGGCAGACGGCCAGCACCTCGCGGTTGGAAAATCCCGTCCCGCTGCCCAGGTTGTAAATCTGGTGGGCGCCCGGGGTGCAGGCGTCCAGCGCCAGCAGATGGGCGCGGGCCAGGTCGGTCACGTGGATGTAGTCACGGACGCAAGTGCCGTCCTCGGTGGGGTAGTCATCACCGAAGATGGCCACCTGCTGGCCCGGCCGCCCGGCCGTGCCCAGGACGTTCGGGATCAGGTGCGTCTCCGGCGCGTGGCGCTCGCCGAGCCAGCTGCCGTCGGGCCGGCGGTGCGCCCCGGCGACGTTGAAGTACCGCAGGCTGACCGCGCCGACGCCGTGCAGCCGGGCGTGCTCGGTCAGCGCGGTGTCCACGGCGAGCTTGCTCGCGCCGTAGGGGCTGGTCGGCCGCGGCGGGCTGGCCTCCTCGATCGGCATGGACTCCGGCTCGCCGTAGACCGCCGCGGTGGAGGAGAACACGATGCGGCCGACCCCCGCGGCGCGCATCGCGTCCAGCAGCGCCAGCGAGCCGCCCAGATTCTGGTTCCAGTACTTCTGCGGCTCGGCCATCGACTCGCCGACCAGTGACCTGGCCGCGAAATGCAGGACCGCGTCACAGCCGTCCGCCAGCACCCCGGCGGCGGCCCGCAGGTCGGCGTGCACGAAGGCGGCGCCCGGCGATACCGCGTCGGCGTGCCCGGTGGACAGGTCGTCGAGCACCACCACGTCGTGCCCGGCCGCGGTCAGCTGCTCGCCGACCACGCTGCCGATGTACCCGGCGCCGCCGGTGACCAGCAGTCTCATCGCGACACCAGCTGCCGGCCCGGGCCCGGAGCGGCCTGCGGCCGGGCCCCCCGCACGGCGGTCCCGGCGTTACGGCGCCTCATCCCGCCGCATCCTGGCGAACCGTTTACCAGGCAGCGCAGCGATTCGGGCATGCCTTCCAGTCTGGCACGCGGCCAGATCCGGTGGCGGGCGGCTAACGCTAACCTGCTGGGATGATGATGGCCGGGGCCGACCAGCTGCTGGGCCTGTTTCCCGCAGGGAGCGCAGCCGACCCGGACGGCATGCTGCGGGTCGGCGGCTGCCGGCTGGACGAGGTGGCGGCGGCGCACGGCACCCCGGTGCTGCTGGTCGACGAGCAGCGGGTCCGGCAGCGGGCCGGTGACTATGCCGCGCAGCTGGCCGCGCGGTGGCCGGACTCCCAGGTGGTTTTTGCGTCCAAGGCCTTCCCGTGCACCGCCGTGCTGCGGCTGATGGCGGCCGAGGGTATGTGGCTGGACGTGGCGGGCGGCGGCGAGATCGTCATCGCCGTCGCAGCCGGCGCCGACCCGGCCACGCTGGTACTGCACGGGAACGCCAAGACCACCGAGGAGATCGAGCTCGCCGTGGACTGCCAGCTCGGCACCGTGGTGGTCGACAACGCCGACGACATCGACCGGCTGGAAGCCGTGGTCCCGCGCGGCCGGGTCCAGGGCTGCCTGGTCCGGGTCATCCCGGGCGTGCAGGCCTCCACCTACGCCGCCTACGCCACCGGGCACGCGGGATCGAAGTTCGGGCTGTCACCAGCCGCCGCCCGGGCGGCCATCGCCCGGATAGAGGCGTCGCCGCGGCTGCGGATGGACGGGCTGCACACTCACGTCGGCTCGCAGATCCTGGACGCCGGCGAGCTGGCGGCGGCGGTGGCGCCGCTCGCCGCGCTCGGCGACTTCGGTGTTTACGATCTGGGCGGCGGCCTCGGCTGCCGCTACACCTATGCCGATCATCCGCCGACCCTGGCGGAGTACCTCGATGCCCTGACCGCAGCGGCCCGGGCGCACCTGCCGGCCGGCGCGCGGATCCTGATCGAGCCCGGCCGGAGCATGGTGGCGCCGTACGCGGTCACCGTGTACCGGGTGACCACGGTCAAGCGGGGTGAGATCACCTTCGCGGCGGTCGACGGCGGGATGGGCGACAACCTCGAGGTGGCGCTGGTCGGTCAGCGGTTCGAGGCGGCCATCGCCGACCGGGTCGGCGGCGGCGAGCCGGTCACCGTCGTCGGCCGTCACTGCGAATCGGGCGACGTGCTCAGCGCCGGCGTCCCGCTGCCCGATCCGCAGGTCGGGGATCTGCTCGCGATCCCGGTGACTGGCGCGTACTGCTACACCATGGCCAACAACTACAACGGCGCCCGGCGGATCCCGGTGGTGTTCGCGGACGGTGCGGCGGGGCGGCTCGTCGTCCGCCGGGAACGGTGGGCCGACCTGCTCAGCCGGGATGTCTGACTCCGCCGGGGCGCTGATTAACCAGATCGGTCCTGGGAAGGGAACAGCCGGGGCCGCGAAGATCCGGAACCGGTCCGGAGAAAGGCCGCATCTGCCATGACATCGCCGAACGACAGCGCGGGCCAGCCGGCCGCGGATTCCTCCGTTCAGGGCCTGGCGGCCGGCCAGCCCGCCCCGGGAACGCTCGCCGCCCCCGCCCGGCCGCAGCACGTGGTCCGGCGGACCAGGGCGGGCGGCGTCTGGGTGGCTTCCGCGCTGTTCGCCATCGTGCTGCTGCTCTTGCTGATCTTTATCCTGGAGAATGGCCAGCGGGCGAACATCGCGTTCTTCGGCGGGCACGCTCAGCTGCCGCTCGGCGTGGCGCTGCTGCTGGCCGCGGTCTTCGGGGTGCTGCTGGTGGTGATCCCGGGTACCGCCCGCATCCTGCAGCTGCGCCGCACCGCCCGGCGGCACCGCAGGGCCGACGCGCAGGCGTCTTCGGCGCAGGCAGTTCCGGCTGCCGAGCCGGGTTCCGGCCGCCCGGCCTGACCGCCCCTGCCCCCACCCGGCCGGCGGCCGCCCGCGCTGCCGGCGGGCGGCGGCTGCCCGGCGCAGCTGGCAGGATGTGACCAGTCCATGCCGTGATCCGCTGCATGGCGCGAACCACGGAGGCTCCCGATGACCACCCCCCGCCGCCGCACCCGGCTGCCCGGCCCAGGGCGGCTTCGGCCCGCTGCCGGCGGCGGTCCTGGCCGGCGCCGGTGAAGCGCGCCGCGGTGGTGGTCAACCCGCTGAAATTCGACGATCCCGGCAAATTCCGTGACACGGTCAGCGCGGCCATGACTGAGCACGGCTGGGCCGAGCCGCTGTGGCTGCCGACGACCGCCGACGACCCCGGCGGCGGCATGGTGCGCGAGGCCCTGGAGGCCGGGGTCGCGCTGGTGCTGGCCAGTGGCGGCGACGGCACCGTCACCGCCTGCGGCGGGGCGCTGGCGGGCCGGAGCGTCCCGCTCGCGATCGTGCCGGCCGGGACGGGGAACCTGCTGGCCCGCAACCTCGGCCTGCCGCTCGAGCTGGACGCCGCGCTCAGTGCCGCGCTGGCCGGAGCGGACCGGCACATTGACACGGGCACGGTCAACGGCCACCCGTTCCTGGTCATGGCCGGGGCTGGTTTCGACGCCAAGATGCTCGGCGGCGCGACCGAATCGCAGAAGCGGCGCTGGGGCTGGGCGGCCTACGTCTTCGCGGCGGCGAAGCACCTGCGGGACCGGCCGATGCGGGTGATCTTGCGGGCAGACGGCGGGCCGCCGGTGCGCCGCTGGGCCAGTACCGTCGTCGTCGGGAACGTGGGCTCGCTCCAGGCGGGCATACCGCTGCTGCCCGAGGCCCAGCCCGACGACGGCATGCTGGATGTCGTGGTGCTGACCCCGGGCGGGCTGGCCGGCTGGCTGGTCCTGGCCGCCCACGTGCTCGCCCGGCGCGGCTCCACCAGCCGGGTGACCAGGCTCACGGCCCGGGAGCTGCGCGTGGACCTGGGCCGCCAGCAGCCCTGGCAGCTGGACGGCGAGGCAATGGGCCAGACCCGCCGCCTGAACCTGACGATCAGCCCCGGCCAGCTGACGCTGCGCTGCCCGGCGGAGCCAGCCGCCGAATAGCCGCCTGCGTTCAGGCGGACCGGCGGTACCGGCCGCGAAGGCCGCCGCGGCGGCGCATCAGCAGCCGGATCCGGCGCTCGGCCAGCTGATGGGTATGGTGACTGAGCCACAAGCAGACGGCAGCCAGCGGCAGCTCGATCAGCACCGCCGCCGCGATCGACTCGTACAGCTGGGGCGGCGGGCTGGTCATGACGTCGAACCACGCGTCGACCACCAGCAGGGCGGCCGCGGCGCCGGCTGCGGTGGACAGGTACCGGGACCGGCGGAAGGCAAAGTAGGCCGTGGCGGCCAGCGCGCACAGCTCCAGCACGTCGAAGCCGGCCCAGGCGATGTCGTAGTTCGGGGACAGCTGCCGGGACGGCAGCGTCACCGCGATGTAGATGATCCACGGGATCAGCACCACCGAGCATCCGGCAAACAGCGGGCCGCCCCAGCGCACGAGGCGTGCGTCGTCGGTCAGGACCTGGTTCTCCGGCTCGGGGCTGGGCGGCACCAGCGAGTCGAGCTTGTCGATGAGCCCGTCCGGCTCGTGGCTGGGCTGCATGATTCACCTCAGCTGGCGGGAAGAGGCCGCGTGCCTCCGGCATTGCCCCCCGGCGGTGACATTACCTCACGGCAGCAGGCGGGCGCTGTCAGAGGCGGCGGCTACAGTCCCGGCCATGCGCGAACCGGCGGCGAAGGCCATGCTCGCCCGGCTCAATGCCGAGCAGCGCCAGGCGGCCACCCACTCCGGGGGGCCGCTGCTGGTGCTGGCCGGGGCGGGCACCGGCAAGACCGGAACGCTGGTGGCGCGGACCGCGTGGCTGTGTGCCCAGGGGATGCAGCCCAGCCGGATCCTGCTGCTCACCTTCACCCGCCGGGCCGCCGACGACATGCTCGGCCGGGCCGCGTCGCTGGCCGCCAGGGACAAGGTCACCGGCGGCACGTTCCACGCGGTCGCGCACCGCATCGTGCGCGCGCACGCCGAGGCGTTCGGGCTGCCGCCCGAGTTCAGCGTGCTCGACCCCGGTGACGTGACCGACCTGCTGGATACCCTGCGCGAGCGGCATGGCCTGGTCGGCACCCAGCGCCGCGCGCCCCGGGCGGGCGTGTGCGCGGACATCTACGGCCGGTGCGTGGCCACGAACACGGCAGTGGCACAGGTCGTGGCGGCCGGCTACCCGTGGTGCGCCGGCTTCGCCGGCCAGCTGGCCGGGCTGTTCCGCGACTATGCCGCGCACAAGCGGCAGCACGGGCTCGCTGACTTCGACGACCTGCTGCTGCTGTGGCGCGCCGCGCTGGCCGACCCGGCAGCCGGGCCGGTGCTGCGCGGCATGTTCGACGCCGTGCTGGTGGACGAGTACCAGGACGTCAACGCCGTCCAGGCGGACATCGTGCGGTTGCTGCAACCCGACGGCGCCGGGCTGACCTGCGTGGGCGACGATGCGCAGGCGATCTACGCCTTCCGCGGCGCCGATCCCGGGCACCTGCGGGAGCTGGCCGGCTCCTATCCGGGCCTGACCGTCGTCCGGCTGGGCGCCAACTACCGGTCCCGGCGGCCGGTGCTCGACCTGGCGGACGTCATCCGGCCGCAGTCGCCGGGGCTCGAGCTCGCGCTGACCGCCGAGCGCGGCCCGGGCCTGCGGCCGCTGCTGGTGCGCTGCCACGACGAGGCCACCCAGGCGCGCGAGATATGCGTCCGGGTGCTGGAGGCCCACGAGTCCGGGCTGCGGCTCGCCGACCAGGCGGTGCTGCTGCGCTCCGCGCACCACAGCGACGTACTCGAACTTGAGCTGGCCGGCCGCGGCATCCCGTTCGTCAAGTACGGCGGGCTGCGCTTCACCGAGGCGGCGCACGTCAAGGATTTCCTGGCCGCCGCCCGGGTGGTGGCCAACCCGGCCGACGACCTGGCCTGGTTCCGGCTGCTCAAGCTGCACGAGGGGATTGGCCCGGTGCTGGCGCGCCGGATCATCGGCGAGCTCGCCCTGGCCGAGCCCGCGCCGTTCGGGCGCTGGCCGCAGGCGGCCGAGGCCGTGCCGCAGCGGGCACGCGGCGGCGTCAGCGCCACCGTCACCGCCCTGGCCGCGGCGGCCAGCCTTGACGCTGCGGCGGCCCGGGCCGGCGCCATCCTCGCCGCCCTGCACGGCCCGCTGCAGGCCCGCTACCCCGACGCCGCCGCGCGGATCGCGGACCTGGAGCGACTGGCCGCCGCCGCCGCCAGCAGGCCGTCGCTGCATGAGGCGCTGGTGGAGGTGGCGCTGGACCCGCCCGTCTCGGCCTCGGACCTGGCCGGGCCGCCCCGGCTGGACGACGATTTCCTGGTCATCTCCACCATGCACTCGGCCAAGGGACTGGAGTGGCCGGTCGTGCACCTGCCTCAGCTTGCCGACGGGGCGGTGCCCAGCGACATGGCGCTCACCGCCCCGGCCGGGCTGGCCGAGGAACGGCGGCTGTTCTACGTGGCGGTCACCCGGGCGCGAGACCAGCTTTACCTGTACGCGCCGCTGCGGATGCACCACCACCGCCGGTCCTCAGACGACCGGCACGGCTACGCGCAGCTGACCCGGTTCCTCGACACCGCGGCGCTGGCCCGCTGTGACGTGACCGACGCGGGCCCGGACCGCCCGCCGCTGCCGGTGACCGCGCCGCTGGCGGGCGCCATCGACGCCGCGCTCGCGCCCCTGTGGGTCACCGCTGATCCAGGACGAGCTGGCGCGCTGGACTGAGGCGCTGGCCCCGCTGCGCCGGGCCGCCAGGCCGTGGCCGGCTGATCGTTACCCGGTCTCGATCAGCCCGCGCAGGTACGCCGCCTGGCCGACATGCTGCAGGTCGTCAGAGATGACCGAGACGAGCCGGGCCCCCAGGGTGACCGGCGGCTCCCAGTTCTTGTCCACCACCTTGTCCAGGTCGGCTGCGGTCAGGCCGCGCACGTAGCGGACGGTCCGCTCGCTCACCGCGTCGTGATAGCCGATCAGCTGGTCGCCGGACCGCACCCGCACCGCCGCGACCTGCCCGGGCTGGTGGCCGTAGCCGGTATCAGCCAGGTCCGCCGGCAGGCCGAGCCGCTGCGCCCACCCGTCCGCGATGTAAGCCTGCTCGGTGCCGGCCACGTCGGCGACGTGGTCGTCCTGCACTCGGGTCAGATGCCAGACCAGCCACCCGACGGAGTTCGCGCCGTCGGCCGGCTGGTACGCCAGCTGCTCGGCCGACAGGCCGCTCACCACCTGGGTGACGGTCGCCTGGATCCGGCCGAAGGCGTCGGCCAGCAGTTCACCGGTGTCCACGTGTGCTCTCCTTGCCGTGCTCGTTCCGCGCGTCCGGAGTCCATCGAAGCACCGGCCGCCGGCCAGCCAGCCAGCGGGTCCGCCAGGCCGCGGGCACATGCGGCACAGTGAGTCTGTGCAGACCGCCGCCGGCCGCCTTCCCGCGCACGTCGCCCGCTACGCGCGGGCCTTCCGTGCGGCGGCCGGCCAGCGCCACCATGTCGGCTCGCCGCTGGGCGCCTGGATCCTGCTCGCGCTGTGCGCCCCGGCGGCCGCCGGGGCAGAGGCCGGGGTCCTCACCGGCCTGGTCGGCTGTGACGCCCGGTCCGCGGCCAGAGCGGCCGCAGACCTGCTGGCCGACCCCCACCGGTGGTGGGCGCCGCCGTGGCCGCGCCGTAGCCTGCCGGGAACCGTCAGCCCCGGCTGGCTGGCCGGCCTGCCCGAGACGGCCGCCCGGGGCGACGTGCCGGTGCAGGCCGAGCTGGACCGCTGGGCACGCGAGCATACGCTCGGCCTGATCGACCGGTTCCCGCTGCTGCGCAGCCGCGACACGCACCTGATCCTGGCGTCCGCGCTGGCGACCCGGGTTTCCTGGCAGCAGCCGTCCGGGCTGGCGGCCGCCGCCGAGCTGGGCCGGTCCAGCCCGTGGGCCGGCCGGGTGGACCGGGTGCTGCGGGCCCCGGACGGCGGCGCTCACCGGGCGTTCATCGCGGGCACCGAGACCGGCGATGTCGCCGTGCACACCGCCGCGGCGCGAGACGGCCTGCTGGTCACCTCGGTGATCGCCGCGCCGGCCATCGCGGCCGCCGACGTGCTCGCCGTGGCCCACCAGCTGGCCATCGCGGCCGTGGCCGGCCAGACGCGGGACCGCCGTTCCCTGTACGACCTGCCGCTCGGCGACGGGCCAGCCTGGACGGTGCGGGAGGAGAGCTCCAGCCGAGCGGGCACTGAGCTGTGCACGGCGGTCCTGCCGGCCTGGTCCGCGCACAGCCCGCACGAGCTGGCCGACCCCGCCCTGGGCTTCCGGCCGCCGTCCGCGCCGTCGCCCCGGCGGGTGGCCCGTCGGAGGCCCGGCAGGCTGCCCAGGCCCGCTACGCCAGCACCGGGTCCGAGGCGGCCGCGGTGACCGGGATGGTGGCGGCCAGGGCCGCGCGGGCCCCCGTCCCCGGCCTGCGCCGGGTAGCCGGGCTGCGGTTCGGCCACCCGTACGCGGTTGTCGCCGTTACCGTCGACAGCCGGCGCGACCCCGGGCACCGGCGGGCGGCGGCACGGGCCCTGGCACGGCGTGCCGGTGTTCTCCGCCTGGGTCACTGAGCCGGACGATCCCGGCCAGCCGGCGGACGGCTCATGACCAGCGCCTACCCGGCGGCTGGCTGATCTGGCTGGTGCCAGGCGCGCTCGCAGCCGTCATCTTCGGGCTGCTCAGCGCCTGGGTGCTGCTGACGTAAATCCTGCGTTGAGCTCCCCGGCCCGCCCGCGCGCCGGCCGTGGCCGCGGGCGGCCGCCCGGGCTTAGGTTTCAGCCATGCATAGCGTCAATCCCACCACCGAGCAGATGATCAGGTCGGTCCTCGCGTACGCGGAGAACCGGCTGCGGCTGAACCCGGTGCCGCTGGACAGCGGCTCCCGGGACCCGGACGAGCTGGAGGCAGCGATGGCCGGCCTGCTCGGCGAGGACGGTCACAATCCGGACCAGATCCTGGGCGTGTACGCGGCCACGCTGGCGCCCGCGGTGCTGTCCGCCGACAGCCCGCGCTTCCTCGGCTTCATCCCGGCTGCGCCGACCAAGGCGGCCCTGCTGTTCGACATGCTGGTGTCCTGCGCTTCCATCCAGGGCATCTCCTGGCTGGAGGCGGCAGGCGCCGTGCACGCCGAGAACCAGGTGCTGCGGCTGATCGCCGACCGGGCCGGACTGCCGGCGGCCGCGGGCGGCTGCTTCCTCTCCGGCGGCTCGGCGGCCAACCTGTCGGCGCTGGCCGTGGCCCGCGAGATGGCCAAGCGCCGGGCGGCCGCCCGCGCGGAGGGCCCGGGGCCGGCCCGCTGGCGGGTCGCGGTCAGCGCCGACGCGCATTCGTCCATCGGCAACACGCTGCGGCTGCTGGAGATGGACGCGCTGACCGTGGACGCACCCGGGCACCGGCTGACCGGCGCGGCGCTGCGCGCGGCCATCGACGCCGACGGGGATCCCGGCTCGATCGCGGCCGTGGTGGCCACCGCGGGCACCACGAACGCGGGCATCATCGACGACCTGGCGGGCGCCGCCGAGGTGGCGCGCGGCCTCGGCGCCTGGCTGCACGTGGACGGCGCGTACGGCGGCGCCGGCCTGTTCGCGCCCAGCGTCCGGCGCGCCTACGACGGCATCGAGCACGCGGACTCGTTCGTGGTTGACCCGCACAAGTGGCTGTTCGCGCCCTACGACTGCGCCGCGCTGCTCTACCGTGACCCGCCCGCGGCCCGCTCCGTGCACCGGCAGGACGCCTCCTACCTTGACGTCATCCACTCCGGGCCGGTCGAGTGGAACCCGACCGACTACGCCTACCACCTGACCCGGCGCGCCCGGGGGCTGCCGCTGTGGTTCTCCCTCGCGGTGCACGGCGCGCGCGCCTACACCGAGGCGATCGAGACCGCGATCCGGCTGGCGGCCGACACGGCCGCGGAGATCACCGCCCGCGGCTACCTGGAGCTGATCCGCGAGCCAGAGCTCTCCGTCGTGCTGTTCCGCCGCCTCGGCTGGGGCCCGGCGGACTACCAGGGCTGGTCCGACCGGCTGCTCGCCGACCAGGTCGCCTTCCTGCCGCCGTCGGCCTGGGAGGGCGAGACCGTGGCCAGGTTCGCCTTCCTGCACCCGCAGACGCCGATGCAGCTGGTGCGCGAGATCCTCGACCGGATGGCGTGACCGCGCCCACCCTGGAGTCCGGCCGTCACCCTGAAGCCCCGCCGCGGGCTCCTGCTCACCGGGGTCGCGGTCGCGGCCCGCTGCCCCGCAGATAGGTAGATGATCAGCCGCGGAAGCAGTAATCCCAGTGCCCTTCCCGCGCGTCTTTCCGGAAAGGGGGGTTTATGTGCCGGGCCGGCGGCTGTCCCAGTCGTAGGTCAGCCGCCGGCCCGGCGCCCGCGGCCGGCTAGCGACTGGCGCCGGCCCGCGGACGCGCAGGCTATGCAGGTGGTCGCGGCCGGCCGGGCCGCCAGCCGCCTGGCGCCGATCGGCTCACCGCACTGCTCGCACCGCCCGTAGCTGCCCTGGCCGATCTTGCGCAGGGCGGCGTCGATCCCGGCCAGCCGGTCTCGTGCCTGCCCGAGCAGGGCAGCCACGTGCTGGCGCTCGAAGGCGATCGTCACGCCCTCCGGATCGTGCTCGTCGTCGGCGTTAGCCGAGGCCGACGCCTCGATGATGCCGCCAAGCTCCTGCTCGAGCGCGGTCAGCCGGGCCAGCGCGGCCCGCCGCTCCGCGGCCAGCCGATCCCGGGCCGAGCGGTGCGGATCCGGCTCCCCGCGGCCGCCTGGCCGCCCGGCTGATGGCATGACCTCACGGTAGCGCCCGGCAGGCCGAGTGGGCACAACCGCCGCCGGTCAGGCAGGCTTGGTCCATGGCAGAAACCCTGACCCTGATGGCCGTGCACGCGCACCCGGACGATGAGGCATCGAGCACCGGCGGCGTGCTAGCCAAGTACGCCGACGAAGGCGTCCGAACCATCGTCGTGACCTGCACTAACGGAGAATTCGGGGATGCGCCCGGCGGCATCAAGCCCGGGGTGGACGGGCACGATAAGGACGAGGTGGCCCAGCTGCGGATCGCGGAGCTGCGCAGATCAGCCAAGATCCTCGGGCTGACCGAGCTCGAGCTGCTCGGGTATCACGACTCCGGCATGCCGGACTGGGACTACAAAGACCTCCCGGATGCTTTCTGCAACGTTCCCCAGCCGGAGGTCGAGGCGCGGATCAGCGCGCTGATCGAGCGCTACCGGCCGCAGGTGGTCATTACCTACGACCCCGAGGGCGCCTACCAGCATCCCGACCATGTGCACGCCGCCCGCTCGGCCATCGCCGCCGTCGCGTCCTCAGGCATCCCGGCCAAGCTCTACCTGACCGCGATGCGGCGCAGTGACTGGAAGAAGGTCTTCGAGGCGCTCCGCGAGGCCGGCGAGGAGGTCCCCGACTGGGACATGACCCCCGAAGACGTGGCGAAGATGGATCGGGAGGAGCAGCGCATCACCACCACGGTCGACATCGGCTCGGTCCTGGAGCGCAAGCGGGACGCCCTGCTGACGCATGCGAGCCAGATCAGCGAGTCGTGGCTCAGCAAGATCCCGTCCGGCGTCGCCGCGGAGGTGTTCGGCCGGGAAAGCTTCATCCTGGCCACCGACCAGACCCGGGCCGCCGTGCCCGAGACCGACCTGTTCGCCGGCCTGCGGCCGCCGGTCAGCGGCTAGCCCGCTGGTACGGCCGCAGGCCGGCCAGAGCCGGGTATCACAGGCCGAGCAGCCGGACCGCATTGTGGTGGCAGACCGCGCGCAGCCAGTCGTCCCCCAGGCCCAGCCGGTCCAGCGCCCCCAGCTGGGCCAGGTACGGGTACGGGATGTTGGGGAAATCGCTGCCCAGCAGCACCCGGTCCGCGGCGGCGGCCAGGCGCGGCCGCAGCGCGGGCGGGAACGGCGCCAGCCGCTGCATGAAGCCGGTGAACGCCATGGTGGTGTCCAGGTAGACGCGCGGGTAGCGCTCGGCCAGGTCCAGGAACTCGCCGTACTCGGGTGCGCCGAGATGGGCGATGATCGCGGTCAGCCGCGGATGGCGGGCAAGTACCTGCGCCATCGGCTCCGGGCCGGTGTGCGCGCCGGGGGCCGGCCCCGAGCCGCAGTGCACGATGACCGGGACGCCCGACTCGGCGAGCAGCCCCCACACCGGGTCCAGCTGCTCGTCCCGCGGGTCGTACCCGCCGACCTGGACGTGCGCCTTGAACAGCCGCGCGCCGGACTCGATGGCGCCTGCCACATAACCGGCCGCGCCCGGCTCGGGGAAGAAGGTGGCGCTGTGCAGCACGTCCGGGGTGCGGGCCGCGAACTGCGCCGCCCAGGTGTTCAGCCACGCCGCCATGTCCGGCTTGTGCGGGTACAGCAGCGCGCTGAACCTGCGCACCCCGAACGCGCGCAGCAGCGCGACGCGCTCGGCCTCGGGCCGCCGATAGGCGATCGGCCAGCGCTGCCCCACCGCGGCGCGGCCGGTCTCGAAGAACGCCCACACCTTGGCCAGCACGCTGGGCGGCATGAAGTGGGTGTGCACGTCGACCAGCCCCGGCAGTCCGAGGTCCCGCCAGAAGCCGGTGACCGCGGCGGCCTCGGCGAGGTCCCCCGCGGCCAGCCCGGCGGCCGGTTCCTGGCTGGCTGCCGCCTGGGCCGCTCGCTGATCCGGATTTTCCCGCACAGCGCCAGTCTGCCCGGCCGGCCGCGCGAGCCGCCGTCGGCCCCGGCCCGGCCGCGCGCGCAGGTTATGCGTCACGATATGGCCATGCTGCTGCTCAGCGTCCGGATGATCAGCCGGTGAGCACGCCAGAGCCGCCCGGCCGGGTCCGGACCGCGGTGCGGGTGGAGGGCATCGTCCAGGGGGTGGGCTTCCGCCCCTTCGTCTACGCGCTCGCCACCGGCCTGGGCCTGGCCGGCCACGTCGGCAACGACGTCGACGGCGTGTTCGCCGAGGTGGAAGGACCGCCCGCGACGGTGGCCGCGTTCCTTGACCGGCTTGAGCGCGAGCCGCCGCCACTGGCCAGGATCGACCGGGTCACGATCAGGAGCATCAGGCCCGGCGGGCTGCCCGGCTTCACCATAACGGCCAGCCAGCGCGACGGCGCTCGGCGCGCCCTGGTCTCGGCGGACACCGCGCCGTGCGCCGACTGCCTGGCCGAGCTGGCCGACCCGGCCGACCGGCGGTTCGGCTACCCGTTCATCAACTGCACGAACTGCGGACCGAGGTTCACGATCGTGCGCGGCGTGCCCTACGACCGGCCGCTGACCACGATGGCCAGGTTCGCCATGTGCGCCGCCTGCGCGGCGGAATACCACGACCCCGCCAACCGCCGGTTCCATGCCCAGCCGGTCTGCTGTCCGGACTGCGGGCCGCGGCTGCGGCTGACCGACCAGGCCGGGACCGAGCTGCCGGGCCACCCGGTGACCGAGGCAGCCGCGCTGCTGCGGGCCGGGAAGATCGTCGCGGTCAAGGGCATCGGCGGCTATCACCTGGCGGCCGCAGCGCGCAGCGAGCCGGCCGCCGCGGCGCTGCGGGCGCGCAAGCACCGCGAGGACAAGCCGTTCGCGGTCATGGTCGCTGATCTCGCCGCGGCGCGCGCGCTGTGCGTCGTCGACCCGCCGGACCAGGCCGCGCTGGCCGGCCCGGCCGGCGGCCTGCTGGCCAGTCCGCGGCGCCCGATCGTGCTGCTGCCGCGCCGGCCGGACGACGGCATCGCCCGGTCGGTGGCGCCGGGGAACCGGCAGCTCGGCGTCATGCTGCCCTACACCCCGCTGCACCACCTGCTGCTCCGTGCGCGTGGCCGGCCCGATCGTGCTGACCAGCGGCAACGTCTCGGACGAGCCGATCGCCTACGTCGACGCGGACGCGCTGGAGCGGCTCGCGCCCATCGCGGACGCGTTCTTGACCCACGACCGGGAGATCCACGTCAGGACCGACGACTCGGTGGTGCGGGCGTTCCGCGGCCGCCCGGCGGTGCTGCGCCGGTCCCGCGGGTATGCGCCGGAGCCGCTGGCCGTCCCGGTCCGGTTCGCCCGGCCGGTGCTGGCCTGCGGTCCGGAGCTGAAGAATACGTTCTGCCTGGGCCGCGGCACCCAGGCCTTCCTCTCGCCCCATATCGGGGACCTGGAGAACATGGCCACGCTGGACTCGTTCACCGCGGGCATCGAGCACTTCGCCCGGCTGTTCGACGTCGAGCCTCAGGTCGTGGCGCACGACCTGCACCCGGAGTACCTGTCCACCAAGTACGCACTCGGGCTGGCGGGCGTCGAGCTGGTCGGCGTCCAGCACCATCACGCGCACATAGCGTCGTGCCTGGCCGACAACGGGCAGCGTGGCCCGGTCATCGGGGTGGCGTTCGACGGCACCGGCTACGGCCCGGACGGCACGCTGTGGGGCGGCGAGTTCCTGATCGCCGACCTGGCCCGGTTCGAGCGGGCTGGGCACCTGGCCGGCATGCCGCTGCCGGGCGGCGCGGCGGCGGTCCGGCAGCCGTGGCGGATGGCCGCGGTGTATCTCGATGCCGCCTACTCCGGCGACATCCCGGCCGGGCTGGCGGTCGCGCGCCGCAACGAGGCGGCCTGGGCGCTGGTGCTGACAATGGCCAGGCGGTCGATCAACGCGCCGGTGACGACCAGCGCGGGCCGGCTCTTCGACGCCGTCGCCGCGCTGCTCGGGGTGCGTGACGTCATCAGCTACGAGGGCCAGGCCGCGATCGAGCTCGAGCAGCTCGCCGATCCGGCCGAGCAGGGCAGCTACCCGGCCGCGATCACGGCCGGTCCGGACGGGCGGCTGATCGCGGCCGGCGCCGACCTGGTCCGGGCGGCCGCGGCCGAGCTGGCGGCGGGCATCCCGGCGGCCACCATCGCCGCCCGCTTCCACCACGGCGTGGCCGGGGTCGTCAGTGACGCCTGCACGCTGCTGCGTGACCGGCACGGGCTGTCCACCGTCGCGCTGTCCGGCGGGGTCTTCCAGAACATGCTGCTCACCAGCGCGGTGATCAGCCGGCTCGACCGCTCTCGGCTTCACGGTGCTGACGCACGCCCAGGTCCCGTGCAACGACGGCGGCATCAGCCTCGGCCAAGCCGTCATCGCGGCCAGCCGTGATTACGGCCGGCCGTGAGGGCCCGCGCGGTCCGAGCGGTCCGGCTGCGGGGGTCCGTAGCCGCCGGGGGGGCGAGCGGCACGCGGCCATCGGGGTGCCCCCAGTTTCATCGCTGCGGGCGGGCAGAAGGCCCATGGAATTGGGGGCGATGGTCAGTCCGCTACCGTTGGGGTAGGACGGTCAACGGCGATCTCCAAGTCGATGCGGAGGTTCTCGCGGGGCGTGCGGTTCCTGCCGCGCCCAGCCTGATCACGGCACCTGCGCCGTCTGTCAGTCCCGCGGCAGTGCGGGCGGACCAGCCGAAGGAGGAAACGTGGTAGCTCGCAAGGCGTTTTGGTTTCTGATCCCCGTCGCTCTGGGTGCGCTAATCGCAAGTCAGCGGCAGGACATCATGCGTTATGTGAAGATCAAGCAGATGTCCTATGGCAGCGGGCATCCTGAGAATGTGCCGGTGAGGGGCAGGACCTTCTACTCGCAGCAGTCCCCCCAGGGAGATGACGGTGAGGGTCAGGGCAGGTCTGGGCGCCCCACTGGCGGGTCTACTGCGCGTGACCGGACGGGGATCGACCCGCAGGACCCGATCAGCAGCAGCTCGCCGAACCTGCAGCAGGGCTGATCCTCGGCGCGGGAGCCACATTCAGGATCAGCCGGAGGGTGGCCGTTGACGGGTCCGGGACAGCGGCTTGCGGGGTAATCCCGGGGTCATCCCCCGGGATTACCTGGCGCCATCCTCCGGCGGAGCCAGTCGAACCAGGCCTGCATGCCGTCTCCGGTGGCCGCCGACAGCTGCAGCAGCAGCGCGTCCGGGCTGACCCGCCGCAGGTCGGCCGTGTACCCCCGCCGGTCGAAGGCCACATAGGGCAGCAGGTCGGTCTTGTTCAGCAGCACCAGGTCGGCCTGGCGGAACATGTGCGGGTACTTCAGCGGCTTGTCGGCCCCCTCGGTGATCGCGGCCAGCACCACCCGCGTCGACTCGCCGAGGTCGAACAGGGCGGGGCAGACCAGGTTGCCGACGTTCTCGATGATCACGATCGATCCGTCCGGCGGATCCAGCGCGCGCAGCCCGGCGGCGGCCATCTCGGCGTCCAAGTGGCAGCCGGCGCCGGTGTTGATCTGGACGACCCGGCCGCCGGCCGCCCTGATCCGGTTGGCGTCCAGCGCCGTCTCCTGATCGCCCTCGATGACCGAGACCGCGATCCGGTCCGCCAGCGCGATCGCGGTACGCTCCAGCAGCGTCGTCTTGCCCGCGCCCGGCGAGCTCATCAGGTTCACCGCGAAGATGCCGCGCCCGGCCAGCCAGTCCCGGTTCCGCTGCGCGATCTGGTCGTTCTTGGCCAGCACCTTCTGCTGCAGTTCGATGGTCCGGTCCGCGCCGGGCCCGGTCACTACCGGATGAGCGTGCCCGGGCCCGGGCCCGGGCGCAGTGCCGTCCGCCAGCAACTGGACTACCGCGGTCGCAGCGCAGCCGCATGTCCCGCACATCGCTCACGCCACCTGTACCGAAGTGATCCGCAGATCCTGGCCGGCCAGCACGACGACCTCTGCGCTGCCGCACGGGCACAGCGCGATCGGCCCGTCCGGCGCGAACTCGCTGCCGCATACCCGGCAGCTGCACCGGGCTGGCGGCTGGGTGATCTCCAGCCGCGCGCCCTCGGCGCTGGTGCCCTCGGCGACCAGGTCGAAGCAGAACCTGACCGAATCGGCCACCACGCCGGACAAGGCGCCGATCTCCAGGTTGACGCAGGTGATCCTGGCGCCGGGCAGCCGCTGCGTCACCGCCTGCACCACGCTCTCGGTTATCGCCAGTTCGTGCACGTGCGCCGCTCTTTCTGTGTTGTCTGCCGGTCAGCAGATCCGCGCCTCAGCAGATCCGCGGGAGCGGATCGCCGACCAGCAGATCCACGATGCGGGTGCCGCCGAACGCGGTCTTGCACTGGACGACGCCGGGCGGCTCGGCGGTGATCTGCCCGATGACCGCGGCCTCGCGGCCCTGCGGATGAGCCCGCAGCGCGGCTAGTGCGGCGCCGGCATCGGCGCTGTCCACCACCGCCACCAGCCGGCCCTCGCAGGCGACATACATCGGATCGATCCCGAGCAGCTCGGATGCGCCGCGCACCGCAGCGCGAACTGGGATGTCCTGCTCGCTGACCAGCACGCCGACCCCGGCGGCGGAAGCTATCTCGTTCAGGATGGTGGCGACGCCGCCGCGGGTGGCGTCGCGCAGCGCGCGCACCCCGCCGGTCTGCGCGAGCAGCCCGGCGACCAGGCCGTTCAGCGGCGCGGTGTCGGAGGTGATGTCGGCCTCGATGTCCAGCTCGCCGCGGGCCAGCATGATCGTCACGCCGTGGTCCCCGATCGGGCCGGACACCAGGATCACGTCGCCCGGGCGGGCCTGCGCCACGCCCAGGTTCCGGCTGGGTTCGGCCAGCCCGATCCCGGCCGTGTTGATGTAGCAGCCGTCGGCCTTGCCCTTCTCCACCACCTTGGTGTCGCCGGTGACGACCTGCACGCCCGCTGCGTCCGCCGCGGCGCGCATGGACGCCGCGATCCGGTTGAGGTCGGCCAGCGGGAATCCCTCTTCGAGGATGAACCCGGCCGACAGGTACAGCGGCACGGCGCCGGCCACCGACAGGTCGTTGACGGTCCCGTTGACGGCCAGGTCGCCGATGTTCCCGCCGGGGAAGAACAGCGGCGAGACCACGTAGGAATCGGTGGTCATCGCGACGCCGGTGCCGCTGATGGTCAGCCGGGCTGAGTCCTCTAGCGCCTCGAGCAGCGGATTGCGGAACGCGTCGAGGAAGACCGCCTCGATCAGCGTCTGGGTGGCCTTGCCGCCCGCCCCGTGCGACATGGTGATCCGGTCTTCCCTGACCCGCGGCCGCGCCCGCCGGGCCCGGTCGATGCGCTCGAGCACCAGCTCCTCGCGGACCGTGCCTGCGGCAGGCTGCGGCGAGCCCCGGTGCGGGTACCGCTCGGGCCCCGGCCCGTCGGATTGCTCGCCGTGCTCGCGCAGCGCCTGCTGCACCCATCGTCCGGCCGGGCCGTCGGCGGTCACGACCGGCTCGCCTCGCTGACCCTGGTGCGGGTCAGCCTGCCGTAGTTGTAATAAGCGGCGCAGGCACCCTCCGGCGACACCATGCACGTGCCGATCGGCGTCTCCGGCGTGCAGGCGGTGCCGAACACCTTGCACTCCCACGGCTTGAGCACGCCCTTGAGCACTTCTCCGCACTGGCAGGCCTTGGGATCGGCGACCCGGACGCCGGGCACCGAGAACAGCAGCTCGGCGTCGAAGCTGGCGTACTTCTCCCGGACCTTGAGCGCAGAGTGCGAGATAAAGCCGAGGCCGCGCCACTCGAAATACGGCCGCAGTTCCATGGTCTCGCCGATGGCCCGGAGCGCGACCGGGTTGCCCGCCCAGGGAACGACCCGCGAGTACTGGTTCTCCACGACCGACTCGCCGCGGGACAGCTGCAGCATCAGCATGTAGATGGACTGCAGGATGTCCAGCGGCTCGAAGCCGGCCGTGACCACGGGCTTGCCGTAGTCGCGGGCGATGAACTCATACGGCCGGCAGCCGATCACGGTGGAGACGTGCCCGGGCCCGATGAAACCGTCCAGCCGCAGGTCGGGAGAGTCCAGGATGGCCTTGATGGCCGGGACGATCGTGACGTGGTTGCAGAAGACGGAGAAGTTCGGCAGGCCCTCGGCCGCGGCCCGCAGCAGGGTCATCGCCGTCGACGGGGCGGTGGTCTCGAACCCGATGGCCATGAAGACGACCCGCTTGCCCGGGTTCTGCCGGGCGATCTTGAGCGAGTCGAGCGGCGAGTACACCATCCGGATGTCGGTACCGCGCGCCTTGGCGTCGAAGAACGACCCGTTGCTGCCTGGCACCCGCATCATGTCGCCGAACGAGGTCATGATGACGTCCGGCTCGGCGGCGAGGGCCATCGCGTCATCCACCCGGCCCATCGGGATCACGCAGACCGGGCAGCCGGGCCCGTGCACCAGGGTGATCTGCTCGGGCAGGTAATCCTCGAGCCCGTGCTTGTAGATCGTGTGCGTATGGCCGCCGCACACCTCCATCAGCTTGTACTGACGGCCCGGCTCGCACAGCGCGGTGATCTTCGCGGAGAGCGCGTGCGCCTTGTCCGCGTCGCGGAATTCGTCTACGAATCGCATCGACACTCGCTCCTACTCGATCCGTGATTCGGCCAGGGCCGCGATTTCGTCCTCGTAGGCCTGGCCGATCCCTTCCAGGAACGCCAGCGCCGAGGCGGCCTCGGCCTCGTCGATCTTCGACAGCGCGAACCCGACGTGGATGAGCACCCACTCGCCGGACTTGGGCGGGTCGTCAGCCAGCAGGCCGATATTGATCACCCGCCGCACGCCGCTGACGTCCACCCGGGCCAGGTCGGGCTGGTCCGGCATAAACTCGATTACCTCGCCCGGAATGCCGAGGCACATAGGACCACTCCTTCGTGACTCATCGCTACCGCTCGCCTGCCCGTCCCTGGGCCGCCGCGGTCCCCGCTGCCTGTGTTGCCCCGGCTGGCTGCGCTGCCCCGGCGGCCGGGGCCGCCGGGGCGCCCGGCGGGGCGACCAGGCCGAGCACGACCGCGATGGCTTCGTCTACCGCCGCGGTTACCGGCTCGCTCAGCCCCATGCCGTAGTCCACGGTGGCCGGCTCGCAGCCGACGATCAGGATCGTGCCGCCGGGCGGCCCGCCCAGCGTGTCCAGCATCTGCAGGACGACGTCGGGCTGCATGCCATGCGCGTCGAGCAGTGGCGCGGCCGCCGCCTCGGCCCCTTCGGCCGCCTCGGCCGGCGCTGCCTCGCTCCGGCTCAGGTCCGGCTCGATGACGTAGACCGTGCCCGGCGCGCCGCCGCGGGCCACGGTGTCGATCAGGATTGCGGTGTCGAAGCCGCCCGCGAGGTCGTAGGCCAGGTGCAGGCCGCGGATGCCGTAGTCCACCACCTGTACCCCGGGCGGCAGGTCGGCGGCCATCAGCCGGTGCGACACCTCGACGCCGAAGCCGTCGTCGGAGAGGAAGATATTGCCGATCCCCGCGATCAGCGTCCGCCCGCTCACCGGCTCACCTGCTCGCGGCGCAGGGCAGCCATCGTGAGCTCCCACAGCGCGTGGTAGATGGTGGTCTGCGCTTCCTGGATACGGTGCACCGAGGCCGACGGGGCGACGAACAGGTAGTCGATGCTGTCCAACTCGGCCATCTTGCCGCCGGTATACCCGGCGATGCCGATCGTGAGCATCCCGCGGCGCGCCGCCTCGTCGAACGCGCGCAGCAGGTTGTCGGAGTTGCCGCTGGTGGACAGGCCCACGGCGATGTCGCCCTTGGTGCCCATCGCCGCGATCTGGCGGGCGAAGACCACCTCGGGGCCGATGTCGTTGGCCAGGGCGGTGAGCACCGAGGTGTCGCTGGCCAGGCTCAGCGCCGCCAGCGGCCGGTACGCCCCGTCAGGGTGCAGGAACAGGGTGGCCAGTTGCTGCGCGTCGGTGGCGCTGCCACCGTTCCCGAAGGCGAGCAGCCGCCCGCCGGCTGCGAATCGGGCGGCGAGGTCCTGCGCGCAGCCCAGCAGCCGCTCCGCGTCCCGGTCGAGTACCGCCCGGCGCAGGGCCACGACCTCGGCGGCCTTGGCCACCGTGGACTGCCGCACCTGCTCCAGCACCGCGCCGACATCGGTCGCGCCGGCGTACAGGAACGGGTAAAGCGACTCGACTGAGCCCGCCGGCCCGTCAGCGGCAGGCGGCCCGCCGGGGCCCGTCATCGCGGCACCACCGCGATCGCCTCCCTGGCGTGTACCATGATCGTGTCGCCGACCCCGGCCGTGACCAGCGCGATGCTGACTTCCTCGGGGCCTGCGCCGGTATCCACGATCGCCATGTCATCGGGCAGCAGCTCAGTGATCGTCACCGCCACGGCGGTGTCGGAGCAGGTGATGCAGACCTCGTCGTGGCACTCGGGGATTTCCGGCCGCCGGGCACCCGGGAGCTGGGCTGCGGCGCGGGCCCCGCCTGGGCTCGGTGCGCTCATGCGACCACCCCCGGCCCGAGCACTCCCGGCTGCTCGAAGAAGACGTGGACCAGCTCCCACAGCACGTGGTAGGTGGTCACCTGCACTTCCTTGACGATCCGCGGGTCAGTCGCCTGGGTGACCAGCAGATGGTCCACGGCCGGGCTGGCCGCTATCGCCCCGCCGCCGGCCCCGGCTAGCGCGATGGTCAGCATGCCCAGCTCGCGTGCCGCGCGCAGGCCGGCCAGCACGCTGACGCAGTCACCGTCAGCCGAGATGCCCAGCGCGATGTCCGCGGGCTCGGCCAGGTAGCGCAGCTGGTGAGAGAAGATGCTGCCCATGCCCTCCCGCGCGGCGACCCCGGTGACTGTGGCGACATCGCAGGTCAGCGAGATCGCCGGCAGCGCCCGCTTGCCCACGATGACCGGATGCACGAACTCGACGGCCACGTGCTGGGCGTCCGTGCTGGCGCCCCCGGTGCCGAAGACCACCAGCTTGCCGCCGCGGTGGAACCGGAGCGCCATGTCATGACAGGCGGCGGCGACCTCCCCGGCCAGCCCGGCAAATTCATCGAGCGGCTGTACTCGGCGCTCGAACAGGGTGGTGACCTCGCCGACGGCACTGGCCGGTGACGAGGTATCCGGGCTGCTGGACGGCGTCACCCTGCGGTCTCCGCCGGCGAGCCGGACAGATCGAGCTCGACTTTCACCTCGACCGCATCCCGCACTTTGAGCGCGCCAAGGAACCCGGAGTAGGGCTTGATGCCGAACTGGCTCTGCACCACCGACGTCCTGGCCAGATAACTGTCCTGGCCGTTCTTGCTGACGTGCAGCTGCAGGGGGCTGCTCGCACCGGCCAGGGTGAGAGTGCCGCTGATAATGCCGCCGCCTCCGGAGCCCGGCTCGAAGCCGCTGGCCGAGAATGTCGCTTCCGGGTTCGTATCGGCCCGCAGCACCTTGCGCGCGGTCACAGCGATCTCCCGCTTGTCCCGGTCAGTCAGCGGCTTGAGGCCGCCGCTGCCGTCACGGACCACCAGCGAGCCCATGTCGATCCGCGCCTCCAGGCTGGACGGCCCCCCCGTCCTCGTCGGTGGTCAGCTCAGCCGACCACCGGGTTACCTCGACGGTCAGATCATGACCCGCCTGCGCAGCCATCCCGTCGCGTGACGTCACTAGGACAATGCGACCGCGATCCGCACCAAACTGGTGGCGTCCCGCCCGAATAGCCATGGCAGCACCGTAGGACACATGTGGGGGGACGTCCAGTCGCGGGCCCAGACAGCTTTGCTCTCTGCGCCCCGTCCCGGCTGACCAGGCCAGCCGGCCTTCCTGGCCAGGGGAAACGGGCCGGCGGGCTAGGGGAGCGGCACCTCACCGAAGACTTCCTGAATCCGCCGCAGATCGCGCATCCGGGGCTCGGTGGCTCCGCCCACCCAGCGGCTCACGGTCTTGACCGAGACGCCGAGCTGCCGAGCCGCAGCTTCCTGGGTGAGCCCTTCCCGGCGCAGGGCGCTGGACATCCACTCCGCGAACGTGGCCGACTGACCGGGCTGGGCCGCCCTGGCTGCAGCGGCCGGCGCCGCGCCGGCGCAGCTGCCTGTGCCGGCTGCGGACCTGCCGCCGCCGGTGCTGCCGCCTGGCTGGCCAGCGGGCGGGGCTGGACGCCCCGGCTTACCGGCGGCCCCGGCGTCGTCGGAGACGGGATGGTCGTGTCGGAATGCAGCACGTCGACCTCGACATGCTCGGGAAAGATCCGGAACGCCACCTGGATGGAGCCAGTCGGCCCGGCCGCATTGAGCAGAGCGCGGAATACGGCTTCGCCGACCTCGCGGGTGCCGTTTTCGGTCAGCGGCGACTCGGCCAGGCACCGGCGGACGAAATCCCTGATGTCGGGGATCGAGGATGGCCGGGCAGTGAAGACCTGGGACAGCACCACGACGGGCGCAACCTCTATCGCGATGGGCGCGATCTCGTTGGAGTCCCCCCGGGACCGCAACTGGCCTCCGCCACCGCGCTGTCTTCCTCTCGCCAATCCACCCCGGGACGGACGACGGGGGTCGCAGCCGGGCGGTGAGCCCAGGGTACGTGCATCGGATGGTATCGGGAACCCTCGGAGCAGACGTGTCAGGCGGGCCGGCGGGCAGCGCATGCAACACCGGCGCACCCGTACCTGCCCAGGTCAGCCCATTCTGGCCGCCAGACATTTCTGTCCAGTGAGCTGACTCTACCGTCTTGTCGTCGCAGCGCCGCGGGTCTAGCATGACGGAACCTGCGCATCACTCCTGCCACGAAGGCGAGGTGCGTTGTAATCAAGATTTGCCGGGGCGGCGCGAGCCAGGCCGGCACGCCGGGCTGTCACGACAGGCCGGCGAGGAGCTGTCGTCCTGCCGCAGCATGCGCTGCGCTGAGCGGGCCGGCAGAAGCCCGCATGCCAGCCAATCCAGGAGCGAGGAGGTGGCCACGCGATGGCCGCTGACACTCAGATCAACGACTCTTCGCAAGCCGGTCCAGCCGCCGAGCCGGTGGTCCACATCCTCTGGATGAACGGCGGCCTCAGCTGCGACGGGGACTCGGTCGCCCTGACCGCGGCCACCCAGCCGAGCATCGAGGAGATCGCGCTCGGCGCGCTGCCCGGGCCTGCCGAAGGTCGCCGTGCACTGGCCGCTGATCGACTTCGAGTGCGGCCCGGAGAACGGGCGCCGACAACTTCATCGAGTGGTGGCACAAGGCCGACCGCGGCGAGCTCGACCCGTTCGTGCTCGTCGTCGAGGGCTCGATCCCGAACGAGGCGATCAAGGCCGAGGGCTACTGGTGCGGCTTCGGCAACAACCCGGCCACCGGCCAGCCGATGACCACCAACGAGTGGCTCGACCGGCTGGCGCCCAAGGCCACCGCCATCCTGGCCGTCGGCACCTGCGCCACCTACGGCGGCATCCACGCCATGGCCGGCAACCCGACCGGCGCGATGGGCGTGCCCGACTACCTCGGCTGGGACTGGCGGTCCAAGGCCGGGCTGCCGATCGTCTGCGTGCCGGGCTGCCCGATCCACCCGGACAACCTGTCCGAGACCATCCTCTACCTGCTCTACCAGGTGGCCGGCCAGGCGCCGATGATCCCGCTGGACGAGGCGCTGCGGCCGACCTGGCTGTTCGGCGCCACCGTGCACGAGGGCTGCGACCGGGCCGGCTACTACGAGCAGGGCGACTTCGCCACCGAGTACGGCTCGCCGAAGTGCCTGGTCAAGCTGGGCTGCTGGGGGCCGGTCGTGAAGTGCAACGTGCCCAAGCGCGGCTGGATCAACGGCGTCGGCGGCTGCCCGAACGTCGGCGGCATCTGCATCGCCTGCACGATGCCGGGCTTCCCGGACAAGTTCATGCCGTTCATGGACGAGCCGCCGGGCTCCCGGGTCTCCACCGCCGCCAGCAGCCTGTACGGCACGGTCATCCGCACGCTGCGCGGCTTCACCGCGAAGACCGCCGACGAGGAGCCCAAGTGGCGCAAGAAGGGCGACGAGCTGCTGACGGGCTACAAGCAAGACCTGGTGACACCGACCGGCGCAGGCGCCCCTGCGGCAGGCCACGCCAGACAGCGAGAGCGAGGACGCGATGACGACGGCCGAGGACACCGGCATCGTGGAGATGGCCTGGGATCCGATCACCAGGATCGTCGGCAGCCTGGGCATCTACACCAAGATCGACTTCAAGCAGAAGAAGGTCGTCGAGTGCCACAGCACCTCCTCGATCTTCCGCGGCTACAGCATCTTCATGAAGGGCAAGGACCCGCGGGACGCGCACTTCATCACCAGCCGCATCTGCGGCATCTGCGGTGACAACCACGCGACCTGCTCGGTCTACACCCAGAACATGGCCTACGGCGTCCGCCCGCCGCACCTCGGCGAGTGGATCATCAACCTCGGCGAGGCCGCCGAGTACATGTTCGACCACAACATCTTCCAGGAGAACCTGGTCGGGGTGGACTTCTGCGAGCGGATGGTCGGCGAGACCAACCCGGGCGTGCTGGAGCTGGCCAACCGGACCGAGGCGCCGCACGCCGCCGACCACGGCTACAGTACCATCGGCGACATCATGCGGTCGCTGAACCCGCTGGAAGGCGAGTTCTACCGCGAGGCGCTGCAGGTATCGCGGTCCACCCGGGAGATGTTCTGCCTGATGGAGGGGCGGCACGTGCACCCCTCGACGCTGTACCCGGGCGGCGTCGGCACCACCCCGACCGTGCAGCTGTTCACCGACTACCTGACCCGGCTGATGCGCTACGTGGAGTTCATGAAGCGCGTCGTGCCGATGCACAACGACCTGTTCGACTTCTTCTACGAGGCGCTGCCCGGCTACGAGGAGGTCGGCCGCCGCCGCGCCGACATGGTCTGCTGGGGCAGCCTTCAACGACCCCGAGCACTGCGACTTCCGCTACGACCACATGACCAACTGGGGCCGCAAGATGTTCGTCACCCCCGGCGTGATCAGGGACGGGAAGCTGGTCACCAACGACCTGGTCGAGATCAACCTGGGCATCCGCATCCTGCTCGGCAGCTCGTACTACGAGGACTGGGAAGACCAGGAGATGTTCGTCACCCGCGATCCGCTGGGCAACCCGGTGGACCGCCGGCACCCGTGGAACCAGCACACGATCCCGCGGCCGGCCAAGCGCGACTTCGACGACAAGTACAGCTGGGTCATGTCGCCGCGCTGGTTCGACGGCACCGACCACCTGGCCGCCGACACCGGCGGCGGCCCGCTGCGCCCGGCTGTGGGCGACCGCGCTGGGCGGCCTGGTCGACTTCGGCTACGTCAAGTCCACCGGGCACAGCGTGCTGATCAACCTGCCGCGGACGATGACCAAGCCCGAGGTCACCTTCGAGTGGAAGATCCCGGTCGACACGCAGCGGCGCGCCGCTGTCCAACGCGATCGAGCGGGACCGGGCCCGGACCTACTTCCAGGCCTACGCCGCCGCCTGCGCGCTGTACTTCATGGAGCAGGCGCTGGCCGAGATCCGGGCCGGCCGGACCAAGACCTGGGAGCCGTTCACGCGTCCCCGACGAGGCGGACAGCTGCGGGTTCACCGAGGCGGTGCGCGGCGTGCTGTCGCACCACATGGTGATCCGCGGCGGCAAGATCGCCAACTACCACCCGTACCCGCCGACGCCGTGGAACGCCAGCGTGCGGGACAGCTACGGCACGCCGGGCCCCTACGAGGACGCGGTGCAGAACACGCCGATCTTCGAGGAGAACCCGCCGGAGAAGTTCAAGGGCATCGACATCATGCGCGCGGTGCGCAGCTTCGACCCGTGCCTGCCCTGCGGCGTGCACATGTACCTGGGCAACGGCAAGGTGCTCGAGAAGGTGCACTCGCCGATGGCCGCCACCTTGGCGACCTGACGGAGGCGCGGCGCCGGCCCGGTCGGACCGGGCCGGGCCGGGCGGCCAGGGCACCCCGGCAGGCGCACGGCAGGCAGACGGAGCGGAGACAGATGAGCGGCGTGCAGCAGGCCGGGGCGCGGGTCGAGGAACTGCTGGGCGTCCTGTCGGCCGACCGGTGCGGCCGGCCCGCGCGGCCGAGGAACTGGTCGGGCTGCTGGTCGGGCTGTACGGGGACGGCCTGGCGCGGATCGTCGAGATCCTGGCCGAGCAGGGCGAGCCGGGGCCGCGATGCTGGCCGCTGTCGCTGACGATCCGCAGGTGGAAGGGCTGCTGCTGCTGCACGACCTGCACCCGCTGGACGTGGACGCGCGGATCCAGCGGGCCCTGGACCGGGTCCGGCCCTACCTCGGCTCGCACGCCGGCGGCGTGGAGTACCTGGGCGTCACCGACGGCGTGGCCCGGCTGCGGCTGGAGGGCAGCTGCCACGGCTGCCCGTCCTCCACCGTGACCGTCCAGCTCGCCATCAGGGCGCCGTCGAGGACGCCGCGCCCGAGGTCACCGAGGTCGTGGTCGAGGGCATGACCGCGGCGCCCGAGCCTGGCCTGCTGCAGATCGGCCGCCAGCCGCCGACCCGGCCGCGATCTGCGGCCGGGCCGCCGGCCGCCGGGACCGTGCCCGCCGGCGTCAGCTGGGTCACGCCTGCCGAACATCGGGCCGCCGAGCTCCCGGCCGGTGAGCGCGTCCGCGGACGGCGTCGCGGTGCTGGTCTGCGCGGTCCGCGGCACGCTGTATGCCTACCGGGATGCCTGCGCGCGCGTGCGGGGCCTCGATGGCGGACGGCGCCCTGGACCGGGAGGAGCTGGCCTGCCCGGCCTGCGGCGCCCGTACAACGTGCGGCTGGCCGGGCAGGTCGCTCGACGACCCGGCGCTGCACCTGGACCCGCTGCCGCTGCTGGCCGACAGCCAGGGCGTGCGGGTGGCGATGCCGGAGGCGGTCAGCTCGTGACCGCGAATACGCGGGCTGCGCCGGTTCGTCCCCGGCGCCGCGCCCGCGAGACCAGGCCCCGCCCGGCCCGGCCGACCGCAGCCCGGGTCAGGCCGGCCAGGCCCGATCAGGCCGGCCCGGACTGCAGCGCCGGGCCGGAATGCCTGGCGCCGGCTGGCAGCCGGCCCGCACCGGCCTGGGCGGCTCGCAGCGGACCGGGAGAAGTGCGAGCTGTGCGCAGCCGAGGTGCCGGCCGAGCACGGCCACGTCGCCGACCTGGAGTCGGCCAGCCTGGTGTGCGCCTGCCGGGCCTGCTACCTGCTGTTCACCCATCCCCAGGCCGGCCGCGGCCGCTACCGGGCGGTACCCGACCGCTACCTGGCGGACCCCGGGCGCCCGCTCACGGTCGCCCAGTGGGACAGCTCGAGATCCCGGTCGGGCTGGCCTTCTTCCTGCACAGCTCGCAGCGGGGCGAGGTCACCGGGTTCTACCCCAGCCCGGCCGGGGCCACCGAGTGCAGTCTGGACCTGGGCGCCTGGGAGCGGCTGGCCGCGGACTACCCGCTGCTCGCGGCGGCCGCGCCGGACGTCGAGGCGGCGCTGATCTGCCGGACCGACGCCGGCGTGGAGTACTTCCTGGTGCCGATCGACGCCTGCTACGAGCTGGCCGGCCGGATGCGGCTGCACTGGCGCGGCTTCGACGGCGGCGCGGAGGCGCGGGCCAGCATCGACGACTTCCTCGATGGCGTCCGATCGCGGGCGCGGGCGTTCGCCCGGGGGCCTGAGGCATGGCCGACCTCGTTTTCGACTGCGTCGGCGCGCGAGCCGACCGGTTCGCGGTCGTGCCGTCGATGTCGATGGCGCTGCGGATCAGCGAGACCACCGGGCAGCGGATCGAGGCGATCGCGCTGCGCTGCCAGATCAGGATCGAGCCGAGCAGGCGGCGGTACTCCGACGCCGAGGCCGAGCGGCTGAACGACCTGTTCGGCGAGACCCAGCGGTGGGCGGAGACGCTCAAGCCGGTCCAGTTCACCAACGTGTCGATCATGGTGCCGGGCTTCACCGGCAGCACCGAGCTCGACCTGCCGATCCCGCTGAGCTATGACCTGGAGATCGGCTCCACCCGGTACTTCGCCGGCCTGGAGGACGGCGAGGTGCCGCTGCTGCTGCTGTTCAGCGGGACGATGTTCTCGATGGCGACGGCAGGCTGTCGGTCCAGCAGGTGCCGTGGAGCAAGGAGGCGACCTACCGGCTGCCGGTGGCGCTGTGGCGGGAGGCCATCGACGCGCACTTCCCCAACAGCGCCTGGGTCAAGATGAGCCTGGCCACGCTCGATGAGCTGCGCGCTTCAAGGCCCGCGCGGCGCTGCCGACCTGGGAGGCCACGATCGCGGCGCTGCTGGCGCAGGCCGCGGCCGCGGACCGACGGAGCCGCCGGCGCATGAGACTCGACCCGGAGCACCTCGCGCACGCCCGCACAGGTGGCGGACGCGATCTTGTACGAGGGCTACCTGCTGTATCCGTACCACCAGGCGCGCGCAGAAGAACCAGGCCGAGGTTCCAGTTCGGCGTGCTGATGCCGCCGGGATACGCGGAGGTGGACCCGCACGAGCCGTCGGCCAGCCAGACCGAGTGCCTGCTGGAGTGCCCGGACGATGCCGAGGTCCGCGATCCTGGTCCGGTTCCTCCAGCTTCAGCAGCGGATCGTGCAGGCAGTCTCGCCGGACACCGGCGGACCGCGCGAGGTGGCGGAGCTGTCGGTGGACGGGACGGAGTACACCAGCTGGGACGAGGCCGCCGAGCGCGAGCAGCCCGGCCGACGTCGCGGTCTCCGCGCTGCTGCCGGCAGGACCGGGACCTGGGGTTCCACCTCGGCGCAGGCGAGGTAGCCGAGGACATGCCGGATGAGCACGGCCACCTCGCCGGGCGGCTGGTCCGGCGCTGGGCCGCCGCTGGACGGCCGTGATCCGGCTGCACGCCGAGCGGGTGGCCGGGCCGTACGGCGCGCTGCGGCTGCGGGTGCGGGTCGAGAACCGCACCGCGCCGCAGGCGACCGCGCGGACCGAGAGACGACGGCCTGCGACACGCGCTGATCGCGGCGCACGCGCTGATCGGCGTGCCGGGCGGGCGTTTCCTGTCGATGACCGATCCGCCGGAGTGGGCCGCCGCCGACGTCGCGGCCTGCGAGAACATCGGCACCTGGCCGGTGCTGGCCGGCCCGCCGGACTGCCAGGACCTGATGCTGTCCTCGCCGGTGATCCTCTACGACCATCCCGAGGTGGCCGCGGAGAGCAGCGGCGAGCTGTTCGACGCGACCGAGATCGACGAGATCCTGACGCTGCGCACTCTGGCACTGACCGATGACCGAGAAGCGCCAGGCCCGGGCGACCGACCGCGCGCGGCCGAGCTGATCGACCGGCTGGACGGCATGCCCGCCGGAGATGCTGGAGCGCATGCACGGCGCGATCCGGTACCTGAAGTCGGCTCCTGCGGGCCAGGCCGCCGCGGCCGGATCGCAGGACGCGTCCTGGCCGTCGCAGATCACTGACCGCCCGTCGGTGCCCTGGTGGGATCCGGGGGCCGATACCTCGGTTTCGCCGGAGACCGATCAGGTGATGATCGGCGGCCATCTCGTGGCCCGCGGCAGCCGGGTCCGGATGCGGCCGGGGGCCCGCCGCGCCGACGCCCAGGATCTGTTCCTGGTCGGCCGCACGGCGGTGGTGGAGGCGGTGCTGAACGACGTCGACGGCCAGGCACATCTGGCCGTGACGCCGGACGACGATCCGGCCGCCGACCTGCAGCGCATCTCACGGCCGGTTCCTGTACTTCGCCCCGGATGAGGTCGAGCCGATCGAGCCTGACGGGGGAACGTCCAGCTAACAGCAGCCAGAGGGGGAAGAACATGATCATGAGGCTGGTCAGGATCGCGCTGCTCGGCGGGGTCCTCGCCGGGGTCATCGCCGCGGCCGTGCAGTCGCTGCCTGACATCCGGCGGTACCTTGAGATGCGCGAGATGTGAGCGCGCGCCTGCCACGTTAGCCAGCTGAGCTGGCCAGCTGCGGCTGCGAGCCCGCCGGCCCCGTGTCCGCGTGCTCGCTCCTGGCCCGGCCGAACCGGGCCAGCGCGGCGATGCCGAATGCGCCGGCAATCGGCAGCGTGACCACGGCGGGAAGCTGGTAGCGCCAGGAGAACTCCGGCAGGTCGGAGATCAGCAGATCCGTTGCCGCGGTGACGAAGAACAGCAGGCTGCCCAGGGCCAGCTGGCGCTGCGCCGCGGTGCTGCGGCGGCGCAGCAGCGCACTGAGCGTGCCAGCCAGGCCCGCGAGCGCCGCCAGCAGCAGGAACGGGCCTGGCGTGTAGCCGCCGCTTCGCTGGTATGAGTGCAGGAACCGGGCCAGCGGGCGGTTGACGCCCGCGGCCGGGCCGCCGTAAGCAGGATCGAGCGGGCGGTACAGCACCGGGCCGCCCGGCTGCTTGAGGCCCAGGATGATGAGGTTGCCCCGGGCCACCGAGACGTCCAGGTAAGACGGGTAGAACGGCTGGAACTGCCACCGGCTGATCGGCGTGTCACCGGGATTGGTGAGCCGGTCGACACCGAACAGCTTGATCACATCCCGGGCGTAGGCCCCGAGCACCCGCAGCGGCTGCTGCTCGATAACGTCCTTGTTAAACTGGCCGATGGCAGCGTTCCTGCTCACCCCGGGTGGCGGGGTGAAGACCTTGGCCGGCGAGTTCGCGTCGTGATCGAGCCGGTCGGCCCCGACGTAGTGCTCGGCCCCGGCCGGGCACAGCGGCCGCAGGGCGGCCGGGACGCTGAGCGTCGCGCAGTCCGCCGCCGAGGCCATCCGCCCGTACGTCGAGGCTGCCCCGCTGCGGGACAGGTCGAAGTGCTTGGTCAGGTCGTACGATCCCGCCATGTACAGCAGGATCGGGGCGGCGAAGGCCGCGCACACCGCGACGGACTTGCGCAGCCGGTTACGCCATCCGCCGTCGGCTACCAGCAGCACGAAGATCACCGCGGGGAAGACGAGGACCTCGCCGATCTGCCGGATGGTGGCCGAGGCGCCCAGGATGAGCCCGGCGGCGATGCAGATCCGGGTGCTGATGGCCTGCTTCCACAGCAGCACGGCCAGGCCCGCGACGATCAGCCCCTCCAGCCACACGTCCGGCATGATGGTCTGCTCGGACTGCAGCTGGTAGGCGTCGAGCAGCACCGGGGCGATGGCGATCGCGGCCAGCCAGCGGGCCACGCCGCGGCGGATCAGCACCGCGTACAGGGTAACCGCCATCGCCAGGCCCAGCAGGTGCTGCACCACCGCGACCGCTTCCAGGTTTCCCACCAGCAAGATCAGGTGCAGCGGCAGCTTGTAGCCGACCGGGTCGGATCCGCTCCAGGAGTTGTACAGGTACTTGAGCGTGTCCACATAGATCAGGGCCGGCCGGTAGGCGATCAGCGCCAGCACCCGCAGCACCACCCCCGCGGCAAGCAGCAAGGCCGCCAGCCAGTGCCTGGCCGCCAGCTGCGGCGCCCGGCGGGCCAGCGCGGCCAGGCTCGTCCCGCTCATGCGCCACCCGCGGGGCCAGGGAGCCTGGCTGCCGCTGCCGGGCATGCGGCCACCGGAGGAGGCTTCGGCCTGGCCGTCGGCGACGGCTGCCTGCGCGTCGGAAACGGCCGCGGGGCTGCCGCTGCCGGGGGCCTGACTGTTGCTGTTGCTGGCTGGGCTGCCGCTGCCGGGAGCCTCATCGCGGGCCGCCGGATACCCGACCGCTGCCGGGTCATCCGCCCCGGGGGCATCCCGGGCCGAGGCCGGGTTGCCGTCGCCCGCGGCAGGCCCCCGGCCGGCGGCGGCGCTGCCGGGGGCGGACCAGCCCGGCGTCTCCGCCGAGCCGGCCGCTGCACGCCCCGCGGATGTCCCTGGCGTTCGCATACAGTCGTCCCGGTTTTCCCTCAGTGAGGCGGGGCTGCTACCCGCCCGCCGGCTCTCGCGCTTTGCGCGCACGCTGCCATGACTTACAGTCCATGCCCTGTCCCGCCCGGGCATAAGCGCCCTCGCCGGACTCCCCGAGTCCGGCGACTGGGCCTGCCAGCAAGACTATCTCCCCGCCGCGACCTGCTCGCCGGGCATGTCGAATCTCGCCGGAAACGGCGGCAGCGGCAGGACGCCGCCGCACATCAGGAGTCTGCCGCCGGGCTGCTCGGCTGCCGCGGGCCGCGTGCAGCCGCGACCGCGGCGCCGCCGCTTGCCGCGCTGCCCTCGCTGCATAGGCTGGACCCGTGCCGACCGCCTCGCTTGCGGCCAGCGCGCCGTCCAGGACGGCGCTGGTCCGCCGTGCCCGCCGGATAAACCGGGAACTGGCCGCACTGTACCCCGACGCGCACTGCGAGCTGGACTTCAGTACGCCGCTCGAGCTCCTCGTCGCTACCATCTTGTCCGCGCAGTGCACCGACCGCCGGGTCAACATGGTCACGCCGGTGCTCTTCGCCCGGTACCGCAGCGCAGCAGATTACGCGGCCGCCGACCGGGCGGACGTGGAGAAGATCATTGAGTCCACCGGCTTCTTCCGGGCCAAGACCACCAGCATCACCGGCCTCGGCCAGGCGCTGTGCGAGCGCTTCGGCGGCGAGGTGCCGCCCCGGCTGAAGGATCTCGTCACGCTGCCCGGGGTGGGCCGCAAGACCGCCAACGTGGTGCTCGGCAACGCCTTCGGCGTGCCCGGCATCACCGTCGACACGCATTTTGCCCGGCTGTCCCGCCGCTTCGGCTGGAGCAGCGAGGACGATCCCGTCAAGATCGAGCACGAGGTAGGGGCGCTGTTCCCGCGCTCGGAGTGGACGATGCTGTCGCACCGGCTGATCTGGCACGGCCGCCGGGTCTGCCATTCCCGGCGGCCCGCGTGCGGAGCGTGCTCGCTGGCCGCGCTGTGCCCCTCGTACGGGGAGGGCCCGACCGACGTGGTGGTGGCGCGCAAGCTCGTCAGGGCGGGCCCGTTCTCGTGATGACGTTCTCCGTGATGGCAGCGTTGTAATGGCAGCGTTCTGGTAATGGCAGTGCCGAGACTGGAGGCATCGGCTGAGCCCCCGGCCTGGCTGGCCGCTGGCCGCCTCGGCGGAGCGGCTGGTCGTGCCGCCCGGCCTGCGGCCGCCGCCGGACGGCGGCCGTCCCTCTGCCGTGCTGATTCTCTTCGGAGACGGGCCCGGCGGCCCCGATCTGCTGCTGGTCCAGCGCAGCCGGGCCATCCGCCGGCATGCCGGGCAGCCCGCGTTCCCCGGCGGGGCCATCGATCCGGCGGACGGCGGCGCGGTGGCCGCCGCGCTGCGCGAGGCGGCCGAGGAAACCGGGGTCGACCCGGCGGGCGTGCAGGTGCTCGGCGTCCTGCCCGAGCTGTTCATATCGCGCAGCGGTTTCTCGGTGACCCCGGTGCTGGCCTGGTGGCGCGCCCCGGTCCCGGTCGCTCCCGGCGATCCGGCGGAGGTGACCGGGGTGTCCCGGGTCCCCGTCGCCGAACTGGCCGACCCGGCCAACCGGCTGTCGATCCGGTTGCCCTCCGGCCAGGCAGGCCCGGCGTTCCGGGCCGGGTCGCATGCTGGTGTGGGGGTTCACCGCGCTTGGTGGTGGACCGGCTGCTGGCCCTCGGCGGATGGGAGCTGCCGTGGGACGCGGGGCGGGTGGAGGACCTTCCTGCGGATGCCTACCGGGCCGCGCAGGGGCTGCCGGAGCCCGGCCCGTAGCCGAAGTGCGGCCGCGGCCCCCGCCATGCTGGCCCGGTTCGGCCCGGCGCCTGGACTGGCCCGGTGCCCGCGCTGGCCCGGCCGTCGTGCCTGGCGCGGGCGATACGGTGGGACCCGTGCCCGGCGATTTCCTGGACCTGATCCTGATCGTGCTCGCTGCGGCGTTCGCCGTGGCCGGGTACCGCCAGGGTTTCATCATCGGGCGTGCTGAGTTTCGCCGGGTTCGTCGGCGGCGTCGTGATCGGCGCCGTCTTCGCGCCGCGGCTGCCGCGCGGCCCTGGCCTCCAGCCCGAACGTGCAGGCCTTCGTGGCGATCCTGGTGGTGTTCATTGCTGCGATGCTCGGAATGCTGCTGACCTCGGGGATCGGGGTGGCGGTGCGGTCCAGGCTGCGGTGGCGGCCGGCCACGGTCGTGGACTCGATCGGCGGCGCCGCGATGAACGTGGCTGCGGTGCTGGTCGTGGCCTGGATGATCGGGTCGTTCGTCGCCAATTCGCCGTTCCCGCGCTGTCGCGGCAGGCGAATGACTCGCGTGGTGCTGCGCGGCCGTGGACGGGATGATGCCCAAGGGCGCGCTCAGCCTGGATTTCTCGCCGCTGCGCAGCCTGCTGGCCAGCGGTCCGTACACCCAGGTCTTCAGCGCGCTGGGCGCGGAGAGCTCGCTGGCCGTGGCGCCGCCCGCCGCCAGCGTGCTGCACGCACGCGGGCTGGCCAGGAACGAGCGCAGCATCGTCAAGATCCAGGGGGTCGCGCCGAGCTGCTCCCGGACGGCTTGAGGGGTCCGGCTTCGTCGTCGCGCCCGGCCGGGTCCTGACCAACGCGCACGTGGTGGCCGGGGTAACGGGCGGCCCGCGGGTCTTCACCCGAGACGGTGCCGAGTACCCGTCCCAGGTCGTGCTGTATGACCCACGGCGCGACATCGCCGTCCTCGATGTGCCGGGCCTGGATGCCAGGCCGCTGAGGTTCGCGGCGCAGGCCCGGTTCGGGGCCAGCGCGATCGTCGCCGGGTACCCGCTCGACGGCGGCTTCACCGCCCGGCCCGCCCGGGTGGCGGCCATCGAGCAGGCTACCGGCCCGGACATCTACCAGAATTCCCAGGTGACACGGTCGATCTACCCGATCCGGGCGAACGTGCTGCCGGGCAACTCCGGGGGCCCGCTGCTGGCGCTCAGCGGGCAGCGTCTACGGCGTGGTCTTCGCTGCGGCCACCGCCGTGCCGGATACCGGATACGCGCTGTCCGCCGCCGAGGTCGCCCCCGACGTAGGAGCCGGCGGGCGCGCCCAGGCTCCCGTCTCCACCGAGTCCTGCCAGTAGCCGCCCTTGCGGCTACGCGGGGGAGCCTCGGGGCGGCGTGTCCCCGCTGCTGCGCAAATCCAGCTGCAGGCCCGGCTGGGCACTCGGCCTCGATCCGGGCGGCCAGCTCGTCTGCGGTAGCGGCGACGGCGGCGGTGTCGACGCCGTGCGGGCGCCGCGGCGGATAGCCGGCCAGCCCGCTGGCCCCGCGGCGCAGCAGGGCCGCGGCGCCGCGGGAGTTACCCCGGCTGGCGTGGGTCATCCCGACGGCCAGCTGCGCCAGCCCCTGCCAGAAATCCCGGTCGTCTGGCGGCGCGGCGTGCCAGGCCGCCTCGAGCACCTCGTGCGCGTGAAACGGCCGCTGCTCATCCAGTAGTCGCTGGGCCAGGGCCAGGGCCTGCGGCGGGGACAGCGCCAGATCGCCGGGCATGACCGGCTGGCCGGCTGCCTGCCGGTCCAGCGGCCGGCCTAGCCCGTCGCGCGGCCGCGAGTTCCTGGGCCGTCCGGCCGGGTCCCTGTCCCGGTCCGGCCCCGAGCCCGCGGGCTGGCTAGCCGCGTCCTGACCTGCCGCCGGCGGCAGGCTCACCGTTCCGGCTCCGGATCGGCCAGCCAGGAGCGCAGCTCGGCATCGAACCTGGCGGGCTGCTCCTCATGCGGGAAATGGCCGGCGCCGTCGATGAGCCGCCACCGGTAGGGAGCTTCCACGTGCAGGCCCGAGCCCCGGGCCGTGCCGGGCAGCACGCAGCTGTCCAGAGCCCCGTGCAGATGCAGGGTGGGGGCCTGGATCGGCGCGCGCATCGCCCGGGCGTAGCGCAGGCCGTCTGGCCGCAGCCGCGATCGGACGAACCATCGGTGGTACTCAAGGGCCGAGTGAGCCACCGAGGGAACACTCATCGCGGTCCGGTAGCAGTGCTCGGTCTCGGTATCGGGCCAGCCGGGCGCAGACCAGGCCTCCAGCATCCGGCTCACCCGGATGGCCCCGTCTCGCAGCAGCTGCCGCTCGGGCAGCAGCGGCAGCTGGAAACCGAGCGCATAGCGGCTGTGCCTGGCCTGGCCGAGCGGATCGGCCAGGACGGCCTTGCGCAGCCGCAGCGGATGCGGCACCGAGACGACAGCCAGCCGGCGGACCACCTTGGGGAAGTAGGCGGCCATGGTCCAGGCGATCAGGCCGCCCCAGTCATGGCCCACCACCACCGCGTTCGCCTCGCCCAGCGACCTGATCAGCCCGGCCGCGTCCGAGGCCGCGGTCACCAGGTCGTAGCCTCGCGGCGGCTTGTCGCTGCCGCCGTACCCGCGCAGGTCAACGGCCACCGCACGGAATCCGGCCTGGCTCAGCGAGGCCAGCTGCTCGCGCCAGGCCCACCAGAACTCGGGAAAGCCGTGCAACAGCAGGACCAGCGGCCCGTCACCGGTCTCGGCCAGGTGAAAGCGGGTGCCGTTCGCGCTGACCGAGCGGTGCGCCCAGGGGCCCTCACGGTAGATCACCGCGTCAGCATGCTCGGCCACAGTCAGCCGGCTTTGCCTGCCGGGGACGCTGCCGTGCCGTCGCTCCTGCGCAGCAGGGCCATGTCGTCTGGACTGTCCGCCTCGTCGTGCGCAGCCCGGTCAGCTTGCGCACCTTCAGGTAGCCGATCAGCACGGCCAGCCCGGCGAGCAGCACGCACGCGCCGGCCACGATCAGGAATGCGGCCCAGGCCCAGATGTGCAGGGCCACCAGGCCGTAGGCGAGCGCGATGCACAGCAAGATGAGCACCAGGCAGCCGACGAAGGCAGCTATTGCCATCAGCGCGCCGCCGATGCCCAGCCGCTTCACATCTTGCTTGAGCTCGATCTTGGCCAGGTCGAGCTCGTATCTGACCAGCTTGGTCATGTCCGCTACAGCCACTTGGACGAGGCTGCCGAGCGACGGCTCGTCGCCTCCATCAGCCGGCTGGCGGGCTGCGGATCCGGCCATCAATGCTCTCCCATTCTTGCGCTGTCGCACCACTGTTGCTCATACCCTCTCGCGACATTCGCGCTGCGCGCCAATCCGAGAGATCACTAGCACATTGCCAGTTCGTTGCGGACATGGTGGCCAGGCACGCCGGTTACGGCACCCGGCCGGTTTCGCCTGGAAATCGCCCGGTCGATAGAGAATGGGAACATACCCTAGTGAACCAACGCCAGATTGCGCGCATGCTAGCACAACGCAAATGCGGGTGTCCGTTATCCCCGGATCCGCTGCTAGCCGCGGGGGCGCAGCGGGGATCGGCCGGGCTGGCGGGCGGGATCGGCGCGGTCAGCACGGCAAACGGCGCCCCGGGCGGGACGCCGTCGCCTGGCACGGCAGGCCGGGTTACCATGCGTGCACCTGTACTGCCGGGTAGGTGGCCTGTATGCGCGTCCGCAGTAACCCGCGGAGCCAGTACCACCTGCCTCGGCACGCCTCCCGCGGCTGGTCGCGCGTGGGTGCCCGCTGCTGTGTCCGTGTCTACTTTCTATGACGGATCGGCCCGGATGTGAAGACCCTGTGCGTAATCGATTCGTTATCTTGATCGGTTTCCCGGTATTCATGCCACGGCAGCCCGGCCAGCGAGGGCCGGCTTGCCCCGGACCCGGCCTGTCTGGCCCGCTCTGGGCGTCTTGCCCAGCTGGCCCGGAACGGAGGCGGGTCCGGAGCCGCCGGAGAGCACCGGCCAGAACTCCATGACCCCGGTGTCGCCCCTCGGCGACTGCAATTTCGTGGCGATGGCACTGGACGCGCCGAGCAGCAGGCCGATCGGCCCGGCCATCTCCACGCCGGACGTGCTAACGATGACCACTCGCCCCGGCCGGCTGATCAGCCCGTGCCGGGTAGAAAGAGGGCGCAAAGCGAGCGTGCACAAGCGCGAGATGACGGTGTTATCGAGATCGAAAAAGCGGCGCCGGCGCCCCCGCCCCCTCCGAGGGATGTGCCCGCGATCTCGCACCCTAGGCGAGCGCGGCGAATCTCTTATCCGATAAGGCTGACCGGCTGGTAACTTCGGCTAGCAACTTCGGCCCGCTGCACGTAGGCTTTCATGCGTAACGGTCCGGCTCTGCCCCCCCGGAGTCGGACCGTCACGGCGACCCCCGCTCTCCCCCCCGGCGGGGGTCGCCCTATTTCTTGCTGCAATTTCATGGCAGCAGCCGGTGCAATTTCACGAGTGCCGCGGGGGAGCCTCACGGGGCGCCGGCGAGCAGCCGGCCGAGCAGCCAGACCGCCCCCGGCTTGGACAGCGGCTCGTTGCCGTTTCCGCACTTGGGTGACTGAATGCACGACGGGCAGCCGTCCGTGCATTCGCAGGCACGCAATGGCCTCGCGCGGTCGCCGCCAGCCAGTCGCCGCGCCGCGGCGAACCCCGCTCGGCGAAGCCCGCGCCGCCCGTCATGCCCGTCGTAGACGAAAACGGTCAGCCTGCCGGTGTCGGGGTGCAGGTCGGCCGAGACGCCGCCGACATCCCACCGGTCGCACGCCGCGACCAGCGGGAGCAGCCCGATCGAGGCATGCTCGGCGGCATGCGCGGCGCCGGCGATGTCGAGACCCGCCGCCAGTCAGCTCCGCCGCGCTGCGCCGGCGGAGATGGTCCACCACACGGCCCGGGTGCGCAGCGTGCGCGGCGGCAGGTCAAGCGGCTACCTCGCCGAGCGGCTGGCCGGTCTCCGGCGTCCCGCCGGACATACGAGGCCACCTGGCGGGTCACCAGCACGTCGCCGAAGTGCACCCCGGCCGCCCCCCACGCTGCCCGGCGCAGCTCGCGCGCTATCTCTATCCCGGTCAGCTCGCCGGGCCGAGGTGGAGTATCCGGGGTCGCCGGCGACGACCAGCGCCACGCCGCGGCCAGGTCGAGGCGGGTGACCAGGTAAGTCTCGCCCTGGTGCGGGTAGACGGCGCCGGTGTGAGCCAGCACGTGGGCCGACGGCTCGTCCACCGTCCCGACCAGCCGGCCGGTGGTTGCCTCCACGATCGCGCACGCGGGCCGCCGGTGCCGCGCAGCCCGGTGAGCGTCGCCCGGCCCCGGCGGGTCCAGCACCACCGGTCGCCGCGCCGCGCGCAGCAGGCCCTCGCTGGTCAGCGCGGCTGTCACCGTCCGCGCGGCGGGGCCGAACAAGTCCAGGTCCGGCTCGGTCAGCGGCAGCTCGGCGGCGGCCGCGCACAGGTGCGGCGCCAGCACGTAGGGATTCGCCGGATCGAGCACGGTCGCCTCGACCGGCTGGCGCAGCAGGGCCTCGCGGGTGGTGCACGAGGTAGGTGTCCAGCGGGTCGTCACGGGCGATGAGGACGGCGACGGCGTCGCGGCCGCCGCGCCCGGCCCGCCCGGCCTGCTGCCACAGCGCGGCCCTGGTGCCGGGCCAGCCGACGATCAGCACGGCGTCCAGCCCTGCGAAGCTGACCCCGAGCTCGAGTGCGCTGGTGGTGGCCAGCCCGGCGAGCTGACCTGAGCGCAGCGCGTCCTCCAGCGCCCGGCGGTCGTCGGCCAGATAGCCCGAGCGATAGGCCGCGACCCGGCCGGCCAGCTCATCTGCCCCGGCCTGGGCCAGCAGCCGCCGGGCCGTCAGCGCCAGCGCCTCGGCGCCGCGCCGGGACCGGACGAACGCCAGCGCCCGGAGCTGCCCGGCCACCAGTTCGGTGAGCAGTCCGGCCGCCTCGGCCTGGGCGGTGCGCCGGACCGGCGCGCCCGCCTCGCCGCGCAGCCTGGTCAGCGGCGGTTCCCACAGGCCGAACGCCAGCTCGCCGTGCGGCGCCGCATCGTCGGTGACTGCCTCGGCGGGCAGGCCGGTGAGCAGTCCGGCGGCCCGGCCCGGCTCGCTGATGGTGGCGGAGGCCAGGATGAATACCGGGGGCGGGCCGCTGCCGCCGGCGTGCTGCGCGGTGATACGCCGCAGCCGTCGCAGCACCTGGGCGACATGGGAGCCGAAGACGCCGCGGTACCCGTGGCACTCGTCCACGATGACGTAGCGCAGCCTGCGCAGGAAGCCGTTCCACCGGGCGTGGCCGGGCAGCAGCGCGTGGTGCAGCATGTCCGGCGTGGTGAGCAGATAGCTGGCCTGGGCGCGGGCCCTGGCCCGGTCCGCGGCTGGCGTATCGCCGTCGATCACGGCGGTCCGCAGCCCGGCCAGGCCCAGCGACCGGACCAGGCGGAGCTGGTCGGCCGCCAGCGCCCGGGTCGGCGCGATGTACAGGGCCGTGCCCCCGGCCAGGACGGCGGTCAGCGCGGGCATCAGGTAGCCGAGGGACTTCCCCGAGGCCGTGCCGGTGGCGAGGATCACGTTCCGGCCGCCGTGCGCATGCTCGGCCGCCGCCGCCTGGTGCGCCCACGGCTGGGTTACCCCGGACCGGCCGAACGCGGCGGCGATCTCGCCCGGGACCCACGACGGCCAGGGCACGGCCCGGCCGGGCCTGGCCGGCAGGCGCTCCAGATGGATCAGCCGTCCCGGACCGCCGCGCCGCAGCAGGTCGATCGCCAGCTGAGCGCGGTCAGCGGCGCCGGCCGCCCGCTCCGGGGCGCGGCTGTCCTCCGGGCTCACCCGCCCGGCCGGAACTGTGTGCTCGCCCGCTGCGAGCGGGATCACTGCGGCCATCGCCCTTCAGTGTGTCATCAGCGGGCAGGGTGCCTCGAACTGTGATCTGGTATAGACATGACGTCAGAGCGTGGTTGAATCCCAACCGGGCGCGCACGCGCCGGCTCGCCTGATGACGGGGCGACTGGCAAGACCGGGGCCCGCGCTCGCCAGCTCACGACACCGCATGGCATGGAGGGTTTTGTGGATCTGAAGTTGGATCACCACAGCAAGGACGGCATCGAGATCGTCGATGTGGAAGGCGAGATCGACGTCTACACGGCGCCGCGCTTGCGTGAGCTGCTGATCGAGCTGGTCAACAACGGCTTCTACCAGCTCGTGGTGAACATGGAGAAGGTCGAGTTCCTGGACTCCACCGGGCTCGGCGTCCTGGTCGGCGGGCTGAAGCGGGTGCGCGCGCACGACGGCTCCCTGGACCTGGTCTGCACGCAGGAGCGGATCCTGAAGATCTTCCGGATCACCGGCCTGACGAAGGTGTTCGGGATTCACGACACCGTGGACGCGGCGATCAGCGCGCGCAAGTCCGAGAAGTAGCCGACCGCGGTCCTGAGATGGCCACGGTCGAGGTCAGCTTCACCGCCGCTGCCCGCGCATGTCCGCACGGCCCGGCTCGTCGCCACGGCCGTGGCCCGCCGCAGCGGCGTGGCCGAATCGCTGCTTGACGAGGTCCGGCTGGCGGTCGGCGAGGCGTGCTCGCGTGCCGTGGAGGCCAACCGGCTCGCCTGCCCCGCCGAGCCGGTCCGCATCGCGCTCACCGACGCGGCCGGGCGGTTCGAGGTGGAGGTCACCGACGCCGGGCGGCCGGGCGGCGCGGCCCGGGCGCCGCCAGGCGGACCGGCTGCGGCGCCTGCCGGGCTTCGGCATCGCCGTGATCGCCGGGCTGGCCGACGACGTGCAGGTCAGGGAGACGGCGAGCGGCACCAGCGTCCGGATGAGCTGGCCCTCCTCCGGCGCCCCGGCGGAGCCCGGGCTAGCGGTGCGGCCGCCGGCGCCGCCGCCGCCGGCAGCAGCTATCGCCCTGACTGGCAGTGCCCGGTTTCTCCGGTTACCCTGTGGCCGCAACCGGGTCGCGGCAGCATGACAAGCAGGACCCGCTCGCGTGTGCAGTGACCGGAGTGCGTAGACTCCCCGGCACTGCTGTGGTGGCGTGCCCCGGCAGTTGTCCGATCTGCCGCCGCCACGAGCCGGGACGCAAGGTCCGGCCAGCGCCCTCGCGCAGCTTGCATGCCCCTGTCAAGGAGGACAGATGTCTAGGCTCAACCCCGCTCTGGCGGGCGGCGTGGCCACCGTAACCGGCGCCAACCTGACCTGGGTCATCGTCGTGGCCGTGGTCGCCCTGCTGGCGCTGGGCGTGGCCGGCCTGCTGGTCCGCGAGGTGCTGGCGGCCAGCCAGGGCACGGCGAAGATGCAGGAGATCTCACGGGCGGTCCAGGAGGGCGCGGCGGCGTACCTGCGGCGCCAGTTCCGCACCATCGGCGTCTTCGTGGTGCTGATCTTCTTCATCCTGCTGCTGCTGCCCGCCGACCGACACCGGGATCCGATGGGGCCGTCGGCATCTTCTTCCTGGTCGGCGCGCTGTTCTCGGCGCTCACCGGGTTCACCGGCATGTCGCTGGCCGTGCGCGGGAACGTCCGGGTCGCGGCGGCGGCGAAGGAGTCGGGCGAGCGGTCGGCGATGCGGATCGCGTTCCGGACCGGCGGCGTGGCCGGCATGTTCACCGTCGGGCTCGGCCTGTTCGGCGCCGCGGTGGTCGTGATCATCTACCGGGCCAACGCCTCCAGCGTGCTGGAGGGCTTCGGGTTCGGCGCCGCGCTGCTGGCCATGTTCATGCGGGTCGGCGGCGGCATCTTCACCAAGGCGGCCGACGTGGGCGCCGACCTGGTCGGCAAGGTCGAGCAGGGCATCCCCGAGGACGACCCGCGCAACGCCGCGACGATCGCCGACAACGTGGGCGACAACGTCGGCGACTGCGCCGGGATGGCCGCCGACCTGTTCGAGTCCTACTCGGTGATGCTGGTCGCCGTCGCTGATCCTCGGGGTAAGGGCGTTCGGCTCGCAGGGCCTGGTCTTCCCGCTGATCGTCCCGATGATCGGCGTGATCACCGCGGTGGTCGGCATCTTCGTGGTCGCGCCGCGCGAGGGCGACCGCAGCGGCATGACCGCGATCAACCGCGGCTTCTTCATCTCGGCGATCATCTCGCTGGTCCTGGTGATCGGCGCCGCGTTCTTGTACCTGCCGGCCAGGTTCAGCGAGCTCAAGGGCGTCAGCGGAGTCGGCGCCGCGCGATCCTCAGCCACGCGGGCAACCCGCGGTTGCTGGCCATCGGCGCGGTCCTCGATCGGCCTGGTGCTGGCCAGCGCGATCCAGCTGCTGACCGGCTACTTCACCGAGACCAACCGCGCGCCCGGTCAGGGAGATCGGGGAGAGCTCGCTGACCGGCGCCGGCGACGGTGATCCTGTCCGGCATCTCGGTCGGCCTGGAGTCGGCGGTCTACTCGGCGCTGCTGATCGGCGGCGCCGTCTACGTCGCGTTCCTGCTCGGCACCGGCAACGCCACGCATCGCCCTGTTCGCGGTCGCGCTGGCCGGCACCGGCCTGCTGACCACGGTCGGCGTCATCGTGTCGATGGACACCTTCGGCCCGGTCTCGGACAACGCCCAGGGCATCGCCGAGATGTCCGGTGAGGTCGAGGGCGAGGCGGCGCAGGTGCTGACCCGGCTGGACGCGGTCGGCAACACCACCAAGGCGATCACCAAGGGCATCGCGATCGCCACCGCGGTGCTGGCCGCGACGGCGCTGTTCGGCGCGTTCCGCACCACCGTCGAGTCGGCGCTGGGCAGCGCCGCGCGCACCTTCAGCCTGTCCGTCGACCATCCGAACGTGCTGGTCGGGCTGATCGTCGGCGCGGCCGTGGTGTTCTACTTCTCCGGCCTGGCGATCATGGCCGTCGGCCGGGCGGCCGGCCGGGTGGTGTGCGAGGTCCGCGAGCAGTTCCGTAACCACCCGGGGATCATGGACTACACCGAGAAGCCCGAGTACGGCCGGGTGGTGGACATCTGCACCCGTGACTCGCTGCGCGAGCTGGCCACGCCCGGCCTGCTGGCCGTGCTGACCCCGATCGCCATCGGGTTCGGGTTCGGCTACGCGCCGCTCGGCGCGTTCCTGGCCGGCGCGATCGCGGCCGGCGCGCTGATGGCCGTGTTCCTGGCCAACTCCGGCGGCGCCTGGGACAACGCCAAGAAGCTGGTCGAGGACGGCAACTACGGCGGCAAGGGCTCGGAGGCGCACGCGGCGACGATCATCGGCGACACCGTCGGCGACCCGTTCAAGGACACCGCCGGGCCGGCCATCAACCCGCTGATCAAGGTCATGAACCTGGTCTCGCTGCTGATCGCGCACCAGCGTGGTCAAGTACAGCCACAACCTCGGCCTGCGGGCCGGCGTCGCGATCGCCGCGGTCGGCGTCATCGTGGCGGCGCGTGGTCATCGCCAAGCGCCGGGCGACCGGGATCGGCGGCCAGCCGCGGCGACGCGGGCGGCACCGAACCCGAGGACAGGGAAGCGGCGGCCCCGCGGCCGGCTGACGCCACCGGGACCATGCTCCCGCGCGGACCCGCGCGGCCATAATGCCCGGATCCGCGCGCCGTCAGGCCGCGCGCTCAGCCGTGCCGCAGGATGGAGCCATGAACGGCAGGCACCGGCTGATCGTGATGCGGCACGGCAAGGCGGGTGAGCTACCCGGCGGCCCGGACGCCGAGCGGGCGCTGCGGACCACGGGGCCGCCAGGACGCGGCCGCGGCCGGCGCATGGCTGCGCAGCCGCGGCCTCGTGCCAGACGCGGTGATCTGCTCCCGCGGCCCGGCGGGCGCGCCAGACCTGGCAGTACGTCAGCGCCGAGCTGGGCGCCCCGGTGCCGGTGACCGTCGACGACCGGCTTTACGACGCCAGCGCGCCGGAACTAGCCGGCATCGTCGCCGAGACCTCACCCGATGTGGCCACTTTGATGTACGTGGGCCACAATCCGGCCGCGGCTGAGCTGGCGGCGGTGCTGACCGGCACCGAGCTGCGCTTCCCGACGGCGGCGATAGCGGTCATCGAGCTGCCCGCGCCCTGGGCTGAGCTGACCGAGGGGGCAGGCGTCCTGGCCGCGTCCTGGACTCCGCCCCGGGGCTAGCCGTCCCCGCCCTCGCGGCGGCCGGCGGATGGCACGGAGGATTGCGGGCCTCCAGCGCGCGGGCCATCTTCCGCGATCATGAAATCCGCAGCGAGAGCAGCGGATCGGCGTCCCGCTGCGCGGCGGTGTCCTGCGCGTCGGCGTCCTCGACGTCGTCGCGGGAGATGCCCAGCAGGTACAAGATCGCGTCCAGGTTGGGCACGCTGACCGAGGCGTCCGCCGCGTCACGCACCGCGGGCCTGGCGTTGAATGCGACGCCCAGGCCCGGCGGCCTCGATCATGTCGAGGTCGTTCGCCCCGTCGCCAACGGCGATCGTCTGGCTGACCGGGACGCCCGCGGCCGCGGCGAACTCGCGCAGCGCGCGCGCCTTGCCAGGCCGGTCGATGATCGGGCCGGTGAGCCCGCCGGTGAGCTTGCCGTCGGCGATCTCCAGCGTGTTGGCGGCCGCGTAGTCGAGTCCCAGCTCGCCGCTCAGCCATTCGGTGAACTGGGTGAACCCGCCGCTCACGATGCCGCACCGGTAGCCGAGCCTGCGCAGCGTCCGGATCAGCGTCCGGGCCCCGGGCGACAGCCGCAGCTCGGCGAGCACCTCGCCGAGCGCGGCGGCGTCCAGGCCCGCGAGCAGCTGCACCCGCTGCCGCAGCGCAGTGGCGAAATCAGCCTCACCGCGCATCGCCGCAGCGGTCAGCTCGCGAACCTCGCCCGCCCGGCCCGCCCTGGCCGCCAGCAGGTCGATGACCTCCTGCTGCAGCAGGGTGGAGTCGACGTCCATCATGACCAGGCGCATCGCCCGCCGGTGCAGGCCGCCGCGCTGCACGGCGACGTCCACGCCGAGCGCGGCGGACTCCCGGGCCAGCGCAGCCCGCAGCATCGCGGGATCCGCCCCGGAGACGTCGAACTCGATGCAGGTAACCGGCCGGTCGGCGAGCCGGCCGATCCGGTCGATGTTCGCCCCGCTGGCCGAGATGCGCCCGGCGATCGCGGCGATGGACGCGGGCATGAGCGGCCGCCCGAGAACCGTGACGTGCAGCCGGCCGCGGCGCCTGGCGGCGGCTCGCCGGAGCCGAGCGTGATCTCGGCCTCCATGTCCAGGTCGGCGGCCACCTGGGTGATCTCGCGGTGCAGGGCCGTCAGGTCCGGCGCCCCGACGCCGGCCAGCAGCACGCCGAGCACGAGCCGGCCGCGGATCACCACCTGCTCCATGTCCAGGACGCTGAGCTGGTGGGCGGCCAGGGCCGTGAACAGGCGCGAGGTCACGCCCGGCCGGTCGCGGCCGGTGAGGGTGACGAGCACCGTGGTCGGAGTACCGTTCATGACGGCGACCACGCTAACCGACACTCCGCGCCTGGTGACACTCGGCTGGTGCAGCGCCGCCGGGCGGTCTGGATGCCGTAGGTTCGAGCTGACGAGGTCCGCCGTATCCGAACTGGCTTCGCGGAAGGAACCGCATGTCGGATGAAGTCCTGCGGCTGCACGGGGTGGGGGTCCGCCACGAGGAACTAATGCTGCTGCGTGACGTCGACTGGACGGTCCGCGCCGAGGAGAGCTGGGTGGTGGTCGGGCCCAACGGGGCGGGCAAGACCACCCTGCTGCAGGTGGCCGCGGCGATGCTGGCGCCGACCGAGGGCAGCGCGGAGATTCTCGGCGAGCAGCTCGGCGAGCGCGACCCGGCCGAGCTCCGGGCCAGGATCGGCTTCGCCAGCGCCGCGGTGGCCGACCAGGTGCCGCCCGGCGAGAAGGTGATCGACCTGGTGCTGACTGCCGCCTACGGGATCCTGCGCCGCCAGGAGGAGGACTACGAGTCGGGCGACCTGTCCCGCGCGGCCGAGCTGCTGGACGCGCTTGGCTGCGCGCACCTGATCAGGCGGCCGTTCGCCACCTTGTCGGAAGGCGAGCGCAAGCGGGTCCAGATCGCCCGCGCGCTGATGGCCGACCCGGAGCTGCTGCTGCTCGACGAGCCCGCCGCCGGGCTGGACCTGGGCGGCCGCGAGGATCTGCTGCGGCGCATCGCCGCGCTGGCGGTGGATCCGCGGGCACCGATGATGGTGCTGGTCACCCACCACGTCGAGGAGGTACCGCCTGGCTTCACCCACGCCATGCTGCTGCGCCGGGGCACAGTGCTGGCCGCGGGGCCGGTGCGGCAGGTGTTCACCGAGCCCAACCTGTCCCGGTGCTTCGGTGTCCCGCTCATTGTCGAGCAGCGGGACGAGCGCTGGACGGCCCGGGCGGCGCCGCTGTCCTGACCCCGGGCCCGGCACCCGCACGCGGCCGCACGGCCGCACGGCCATAAGATGGATCATCATGCGAGGGACGCTTGCCGCCGGGTGAGATGGCCGCGATCTTCGCGGCCGGGGTCGCGGCGGGCGCGATCAACGCCGTGGTGGGGTCCGGGTCGCTGATCACCTTCCCCACCCTGCTGGCCTTCGGCTTCCCGCCGGTGGTAGCCAACGTGTCCAACAACGTCGGGCTGGTGCCCGGCAATCTCAGCGGGTCGCTCGGATACCGGCGCGAGCTGGCCGGCCAGCGCGGCCTGCTGCTGCGGCTCGGGCCGGCCGCGGCCGCCGGCGGCCTGGCGGGCGCCATCTTGCTGCTGTCGCTGTCGCCGAGCGCGTTCACGCTCATCGTCCCGGTGCTGATCCTGATCGCCTGCGCGCTGGTGCTGGTCCAGCCGCGGCTGTCGGCCTGGGTGGCGGCCCGCCGGGGGGACCGCGACGACCGGGTGCCCGCCGCGCTGTCGGCCGGGACGCTGCTGTCCGCCGCCTACGGCGGTTACTTCGGCGCCGCCCAGGGCGTGCTGGTGATCGGGCTGCTCGGGACCTTCCTGTCCGACAGCATGCAGCGCATCAACGGCGTCAAGAACGTGCTGGTGGCGATCGTCAACGCCACCGCCGCTCTGGTATTCATCCTGTTCGCGCACGTGGCCTGGCTGGCGGTGCTGCTCATCGCCGTCGGCTCGACCGTCGGGGGAGTCCTCGGCGCCCGCGTGGGACGGCGGCTGCCGCCGCTCGCGCTGCGCATCTTCGTGGTACTCATCGGGGTCGTCTCGGCGGTTCGGCTGATCTTCTTCTGATCCCGGTACGCCTCGTGGCCGGCCGCAACCGCTGCGTACAGTAGACCGGGCCTGGCCGCGCCAGGTCCTCGCATGCGGCTGTCCGGCGCACGGCCCTGCGAGTGCCCGCGGGATGGCGCCCGCTGTTGAGGAGACATCCGGGTGGCTGAGCGGGACGGCGAGCGCACCGCGACCTTCCGCGGCGTCCTCGCCGTCGGCGAGTTCCGCGCGCTGTGGAGTGCCCAGATCCTGTCGGTCATCGGCGACCAGCTTGCGCGCGTCGCCGTGACGCTGGTGGTCTACGACCGGACCAGATCATCCCTGCTGGCCGCAGTGGCCTTCGCGGCCAGCGTGGTGCCCACCTCCATCGGCGGCATCTTCCTGGCCAGCCTGGCCGACCGGTTCCCCCGGCGCGCAGTGATGATCGTCTGTGACCTGCTGCGGCTGGTCCTGGTCATCGGCATGATCATCCCGGCGGTTTCCATCACGGCGCTGGTGGCCCTGCTGTTCGCCGTGACCCTGCTGGGACCGCCTTTCACCTCGGCGCGGACGGGCATCTACACCGACGTGCTGGCGGGCGACCGCTACGTCCTCGGCAATGCGCTCACTACGACGACCTATCAGCTGGCCCAGGTCATCGGCTTTGCCCTGGGCGGTGCCGCGGTGGCGCTGCTCGGCAGCCGGCCTTCGCTGATCGCCGACGCGGCCACTTACGGGGTCTCGGCACTGGTCACCTGGATCTGGGTGCACCCCCGGCCAGCAACCAGGCCGAAGGCTGACAAGAGCGCCCAGGCGCCCGAGGAGCGGGCATCGCGCCCCGGCGGGATCCTGCACGGCATTCGGCTCGCGTTCGGCACCCGCGCCTTGCGGGTGCCCATGCTGCTGGGCCTGCTCGCTGCCTTCTACAACATTCCTGAGGGCGTAGCCGCGCCGCTGGCGCACTCACTGCACGGCGGTCAGGCCGCTGTCGGGGTCATCCTGGCTGCCGGGGCACTAGGCGCGGCCCTAGGGGCGATCCTGTTCACCAGGCTGGTCAGTCCCGATAACCGGCTGCGGTGGATGCGGCCGATCGCCTTCACCGCTTGCGCTGTGCTCGGCCTGTTCGCGCTGCAGCCCGGCCTCCTCCTGACTCTGGTGGTGCTGCTGGTCTCTGGACTATTCGATTGCTATCAGGTCGCCGCCAGCGCGGCCTTCGTGGTCGCGGCTCCGGTGCAATACCGCAGCCAGGTCTTCGGGGTCGCGGTGGCGGAGATGAGCCTGGGGCAGGGCGCGGCCTTGATGCTGGCGGGGGCCGCCGCCGAGGTTTTCCCCCCGGCTATGGTGATCGCAGCCGGCGGCGCCCTCGGCGCCCTCGTGTCCCTAGCCATCCCGGCCTATCAGCGTTCCGCAGCTGACTGACCCTGTTGGATGGCGGGACCGAGAGCACCGGGCAGAGCAGCCGATCACGGCCTCAAGCACCCAGTTGTTACCTTGCGGATGCACGGCTCTCCCTTCGATCCGTGCCGTTGTCTGGTCTGGCGAGCGCGTCTCAGGCGCCCCAGCCGTTTCCCCTCATATCCGGTCCTCCTTTCTGCGTGCGGTCGTCAGAGCTGGTCCGGACGCGTCCTCAGGCGCCCCAGCCGTTTCCCTTCATTACTTTTCCTCCTTTCGATATATCTCTTATTTCCGCAGTTCAGTGCCATGGTAATGGGCATACGCAAGTCCGTTAAATGGCGGGTGAAATTTTCTGTTATAGCGCTCAGCGTGGTTGGAACAGTTCATGCCGCCCAGCTACGGCGAAGGCAGCGTAAGTCCTATCACTGGCAGCCCGGCCGCCGCGCTGCCAGTTACAGGCCGGCTCTGGCCCGGACGGCCTGCGCGGCTGGCCCGGAGCACAGCTTCCGCAGCCGCCCTTATGTACAGGGCGTCACTGAAACTTGACAATAAGCTAGTAAGTAGTGCGACAATGCTCCGGTCGCCCGGATTGCCACGGTGGCTAGCCGACGACGTGCCCTGATGCCGGCGGCCGAGGGAGGGTCGTGCGCAGCATAACGTGCAATCGTGTGCGGCAATTTCGCTCCGCGGTAGCCCGGCCGTACCGGGAGCTGCCGCGATGGCTGGCCGTCTTCATTACCCTGATCGCGGCCACGGACCTAGCCGCGATCACGGCCGCTGGGCTGGGTTTGGCGATCCGGCCGGGCGAATTGCTGATCTTCGCCTTGCTGGTCGCCTGCGCAGGCGTGACGATAGAGATGACGCGCCGCCTGGGCGAATCGGCCCTGGTGTTCAAGGACATCTGCGGAGTGTGGGAGCTGCCGGCTGCGGTGCTGCTGCCGCCTGCGCTCGCCCTGCTCGCGCCGCTACCACGGGTGGCCCTGACGCAGTTGCGGGTCAGGAGGATCGATCCGTACCGCCGGGTATTCTCCGCGGCCGCCAGCAGCCTGGCCTGCGGGTGCGCTTCAGTCGTGTTTCACTTCATCGCCGGCTCTGGCGGCATCGCGCTGTCCGGCTCCGCGGTCAAATCCGCCGGGTGGGTTCTGGCCGTGGCCGGATGCGGAGCCGTGCAGTGGGCGGTCTGCAACAGCATGATCATGACGGCCGTCAAGGGCTCGGATAACAGCGCGAGCATCCGCCAGATCCTGCTGGGCCGCCAGAGCATCCAAGACGATCTGACGGAAATGTCGGTTGCCACCGTGGTGGCGGCAGGGGTCGCCCTCAGCCCGGTCACGCTGATCTTCGCGCTTCCGTTCGTCAGCCTGCTGCAACGTTCAATGCGGCACGCTCAGCTAGTCGACGCATCTCGCACCGACGCGAAGACCGGACTGCTCAACGCGGTCACCTGGCGGCGGGAAAGCAGTGGTGAGCTCGCCAGAGCGCAGCGGACCGGCGCTGACCTGGCCATTGCGCTGATTGACATTGACCACTTCAAGTCGGTCAATGACACGCACGGTCATCTGGCAGGCGACGAGGTACTTCATGCGGTCAGTCAGGCCATTCAGCGCAGCGTGCGCGAGTATGACCTCGTGGGCCGGTTCGGTGGCGAGGAGTTCGCACTGCTCATGCCCCAGACCGAGGCGGCGGGTTCCCTGGCGATCGCGGAGCGCATCCGCGCTCAGGTTGCCGGCCTGCGGATCTGCTCTCCCGCCGCGGCGGGCGACGAACCGATCGGGGTGACCGTGTCCGTAGGAGTAACGACCCTCGGCCAGTCCAGCGCGGGCATAACCGAACTGCTGGCGGCTGCGGACTCGTGCCTGTATCGCGCGAAGAACGCCGGACGCAACCAGGTTCAGTGCCTGCTTGATTCCGGCCTGATCATGCAGTCAGGCCAGCGGGCAGCCGTGCAGGAAACCGCACCTGGCTGAGCGACTACGGGCGCGATTTTGCCGGCCCCCTGACGCGTGGAGCTGCGATTATGACAGCGTGTACCACGACCGTCAGGCGGGGGTGGGCGGTACGTCCAGGGCCGGGTTGCGGTCGAAGAAGCCGGCTGGCTTGAGCCAGAACGAGACCCGGTCCGCGGGCATCACCGGCCAGTCCCCGGGCCCGAGCTGGCCGGCCAGCTGACTCGGATCCGCGTGCTCGGCGATCGTGGAATGGGACCGGATGTCGCTCATCAGCACGGTCACCGTCACGCGCTCGGTCTCGCCGATCCGCTGCCCGCCCCCGCGCAGCTTCTCCGCCAGGCCGCCGGGCAGCAGCCGGGACAGGGTCTCGCCCTGCTCCTCACGGTCCACGATGGCCCGGTGCAGCAGCCGCAGCCGGTTGATGGCCGGGTCGAGGGCGGCGCCGCCGGTCGCCACCTGCCGGATCGCGTCGGCCAGCTGGTTGCCCTCGGCGACCCGGTCCTTGAGCAGGTAGCCGTAGCCGGCCGACCCCTCCGCGAGCAGCGACACCGCGTACTCGGGGTCGTCGTACTGCGACAGCACGATCACCCCGGTGCCGGGATGCCGCTTGCGCACCTCCTTGGCCGCCTCGATGCCCTCCCGCTGAAAGGACGGTGGCATCCGCCCGTCGGTCACCAGCACCTGCGGCTCGGCGGCCGCGCAGCCGCTGGTGACCTCGTCGTAGCCGGCGGCAACGCCGACCACGTGCAGGTCAGCGTTCCGCTCGATCAGCACGCGCACTCCCTCACGGACGATCAGGTTGTCGTCGGCAAGGAATACGTCGATACGGCCCTGCGGCCCCCTGGCTGGCTCATCTCGCTAGTTGTCCCACGAGATCGGCTGTAACGGCCAGTGCGCAGCCGCGAGAAACAGGGTAGTGGCAGGCACCCCCCCGCAGGCAGGACAACCTGCTAGCCGGCCTGGCCGTCTAACGGACATGCTTTTACCCGATCACAGACCCGAGGAGGGGACCTAGTGAAACGCATTGCATCCATCACCGCCGGGGCCGCAGCAGTCGCGGCCGGGCTGTCGCTCGCCATCCCGGCCGGGGCGGCCCTGGCCACCAGCTCGTCGCCGGCCCGGCCAGCCGCGGCAACCTCGCTGCACGTGATCCGCGTGGCGATGAACGGCAAGAAGATCACGGTCAGCGGGAACCTGCAGTCCGGCGGGGCCCGGGTCGTGTCGACGGTGACCCGTGAGGCGCAGGGGAGTCCCACCTTCGTCCGGCTCGACCCCGGGGTCACCGTGGCTCAGTTCCTGGCGGCCCTGCCGGCGATCGGCCAGGATCAGAACAACATCACCGGCATCGGGGCCATCGTGTTCTCGCCGCAGGCCAACCGCGGTACCAGCGCCGCCCAGGTGTACCTGCAGCCCGGCCAGTACATCGCCCTCGATGTCGGCAATAATTCCGGCAAGCCCCCGCTGACGACCTTCGCCGTCACCAAGTCGTCCGCGCCGGCCAACCTGCCCGCCCCGGCCGCGAGGATGCACACGATCGAGTTCGGCTTCCGCGGCCCGTCCACGCTGCAGGACGGGACGCTGGTCCGCTTCGGCAACCACGGCTTCCTGGTGCACATGATGATCGCGGTCCGGGCCAGCAGCAAGGCGAACGCCCAGCGGATCGCCCGGCTCCTCAAGGCCGGCCGGGACGGCGCCGCACAGCACCTGGCGGACGGTTTCACCGCCTTCTTCAACGTGCTGACCCACAACTCCTACCAGCAGCAGATCCTGAACGCCAGGCCCGGCTGGTGGGTGCTGGCCTGCTTCATGGACACCCAGGACCACCGCGAGCACACCACGCTCGGGATGGAGCGGGTCATCCGCATCGTGAAGTAACCGGCGCGCTGCGCAGCAGTAAGCACGAGGCCAGAGCGGCCCCCGGGGGCGGGCCGCTCTGGCCTTCTTTCCGGTCCCTGACGAGTCCCGCCGATGGAAGTCGCGCAGTCATCGTGTTAGGCACACCGGCCAGATTGCGGCCACCACCCTGGCCGGCCGGGGCGGGTACCGTCACCATGGGTATATGCGCTACGAAAGCTCAGTGACCTCGCTGTCCTGGATTCCGTCCGAGGCCATCCCCGGCACGACCCGGCTGGCCTTCGATACCGGACTCACCCATTACGACGAGCCGCCGCCGGACCAGATCAGCGACCTGGAGAAACTGCGCGCCGCGGATCGGTTCCGGTTCGCCAACGTGCTCAGCGGCTGGATAGAGACCGACGAGGCCGGCCAGATCACCGGCTGCGGCGGCGGCGGCGGCGGCCTGATCGGCTCCACCACCGTCCGGCTGGGCTCGCTCAGCCACGAGTTCCAGCCGGTGCTGCTGCCCGACATCGCCCCGCCGCCCGAGCGAGGCGATGGGTGGGTGCGGTTCACCCAGACCTGTGGCGGCCGGACCGGGATGCCGGCTCCCCGGCGGGTCCGGCGGCGGCCGTACGTGCAGTGGCAGGCGCCGCTGGTGTGGACCACGCTGTCGCTCACCCTGCACTCCGGCGGCCGGGCCGAGGCGGCGCTAACCGGGGCCAGCAGGTTTCCCCGGCACTGGGTCTACGACCACGCGGGGCGGCTGACCCACAAATCCGGGCTGACCGACTTCCGCGACTGGTACCGCAAGTCGTTCGGCCGGTATACCCCGTGGGGTGACCAGGACTCAGCGGCCCTGGTCACCGCGGTGGAGACGGCCCTGGAGCGGGAGCTGTCGGCGCAGCTGATGCGGGGCGCCGGCAAGCCGCGGATCCGCCGCCTGGCGGCGGGCGACACGCTGGTCCGCCAGGGCGAGCGGGGTAGCGAGGTCTTCCTGCTGCTGGATGGGGTGATCCGGGTCGAGCGGGACGGCGAGCGGCTGGCCGAGTACGGGCCCGGGGCCATGCTCGGCGAGCGGGCGCATCTGGAGGGCGGCCTCAGGACCTCGACCCTGACCGCGGTCACCGCGTGCCGGGTGGCCTCGGCGGAAGCCAGCCAGCTTGACGGCGCCGCGCTGACCGAGCTGTCCGCCGGGCACCGCCGCGAGGACACCGGGCGGTCCTGAGCGTGCGCATTCACCTGTGCGGGGTGCGCGGCTCCACCCCGGCGCCTGGCGCGGACTTCCTGCGCTATGGCGGGCACACCTCGTGCATTGCGGTCGCGCACGACGGCGCGCCGGCGCCCACGCTGGTCCTGGACGCCGGCACCGGCCTGCGCAAGGTCACGCCGCTGCTGGGCGGCCAGCCCTTCGCCGGCACGATCATGCTCACGCATCTGCACTGGGATCACGTGCACGGGCTGCCGTTCTTCACCGGTGGTGACCGGGACGACGCGCGGGTCATGCTGCTGCTGCCCGCCCAGGACGATGGCGCCAGCGCGGAGCAGGTCCTGGCCCGGGGAATGTCGCCGCCGCATTTCCCGATCGGTCCCCGCGGCCTGCGGGGTGCCTGGACCTTCGGCACGGTGGATCCCGGCCTGCTGAAGGCGGAGGGGTTCACCGTCGAGGCCAGGCCGATCCCGCACAAGGGCGGCGCCACACTCGGCTACCGGGTCAGCGACGGGCATAGCGTCGTCGCCTACCTGCCCGACCATTGTCCTACCGTGCTGGGGCCAGGCCCGGAGGGCTGGGGGGAGTATCACCCAGCGGCGCTAGCGCTGGCCGCGGGCGCTGACGTGCTGATCCACGACGCCTTCCTGCTGCCTGAGGAGGTCGCGGCCCAGGCGCCGTTCGGGCATGCCGCAGCCGACTATGCCATCGGCCTGGGCTGCCGGGCCGGGGCTCGCCGGGTACTGCTGGCCCACCACAAGCCCGACCGCACCGATGACGCGCTGGACCAGCTCGCCCGGCGGGTGGCCGGCAGCGCGGTTCCCGCCGTGGTGGCGGCCGAGGGCGGGATACTTGACCTATGACGGTGGCACGGGGGAGCGGCGGGCACGGCAGGGGGGCGGGCGGTGGCTAGCGGAGAGGGGGGGCGGCCCGACGCGGTGGTGCTCGGCTCGGGGCCGAACGGGCTCGCGGCCGCGCTGACCATGGCCCGGGCCGGGCTGACCGTGCAGGTCGTGGAGGGTGCGGACACGCCGGGCGGCGGCTGCCGTACGCAGCAGCTGACGCTGCCCGGCTTCCGGCATGACGTCTGCTCGGCGGTGCACCCGCTCGCGGCGGTGTCGCCGTTCTTCGCCGCCACCGACCTGGCTGCTCGCGGCGTGCGGCTGCTGACGCCGCAGGTGGCGTTCGCGCATCCGCTGGACGGCGGCCGGGCGGCAGCAGTGTCAGGTACGCCGGCCGACACCGCCCGCGGCCTCGGCCGCGACGCCGGCCGCTACCAGCGGCTGCTCGGGCCGCTGGTGCGCGACGCCGACCGTATCCTGCCCGCGTTCCTGGCCCCGCTGCGGACGGTGCCCGAGCATCCGGCCGCGGCCGCCCGGTTCGCCGCCGAGGGCATCCTGCCCGCTACCTGGCTGGCCCGCGGCTTTACCACCGACGAGGCCAGGGGCCTGCTGGCCGGGGTCGCCGCGCACGCGATCCTGCCGCTGCGCACCCCGCTGACCAGCGGGTTCGGGCTGATGCTGGCGATCATCGCACATTCGGTCGGCTGGCCGGTCGTCGCGGGCGGCAGCGCCGGGATCATCGACGCCCTGCTGGCCGAGCTCGCCGACCTGGGCGGCCAGGTCTGCACCGGCCGCTGGATCACCAGCCTGGACGAGCTGCCGAAGGCCCGGGTCAGGCTGCTGGATGTCACGCCGCGCCAGTTCCTGGCCCTGACGGGCGGCCGGCTGCCATCCCGGTACGCCCGCGAGCTGGCCCGGTTCCGGTACGGGCCGGGGATCTGCAAAGTGGACTGGGCGCTCGACGGCCCGGTGCCGTGGACGGCGCAGGCCTGCCGCCGGGCCGGCACCGTCCACGTCGGCGGCGCGTTCGCCGAGGTGGCCAGGGCCGAGGCCGATGTGACCGCCGGGCGGCACCCGCAGCGGCCGTTCTGCATCGTGGCCCAGCCCGGCCTGGTGGACCCTTCCCGTGCGCCGGCCGGGAAGCAAACGCTGTGGGGGTACTGCCACGTGCCGTCCGGCTCGGACGTGGACATGACCGACCGGATCGAGGCGCAGATCGAGCGCTTCGCGCCCGGCTTCCGCGACCTGATCCTCGCCCGGGCGGTCCGGACCGCGGCGGCGGTGCAGCAGCACAACCCGAATTACATCGGCGGCGACATCAGCGGCGGCCGCGGGACGCTGTGGCAGACGGTGTTCCGGCCGGTCCCCCGGTGGAACCCGTACCGCACGGCGCTGCCCGGGGTCTACCTGTGCTCGTCGTCCACCCCGCCCGGCGGCGGCGTGCACGGGATGTGCGGCATGTGGGCGGCCAGGTCTGCGCTGGCCGACTTGCGGCGCGGCCGCTCCGCTGGCGCGCTGACCCGTGATTCGCTCGCCCCGTGGCTGGCTGATCCCGTGGCCGGCTGACTCGTGGTCCGCTGACGCTGGCCGGCTGACGAGGCACGCTGACGTGGCACAATGCCGATTGCGGAGCTCCCCATCCGGCGTGGTCACGATGCTCTCTCTGACATGAGCGGCTCGGCAGCACCTGGGAATGCGCGGTCATCGAGGCGAACCTGGCCGGTGCGAGGCTGCGGGCCGGCCGGGCCGGGGCCAGCCGGGCGATCCTGGGTCGCATCAGGCTGCCGGCCGGATTGCGGGGCGGCCGGCCCGCGCGGCTGCTGGGCGCAGGCGTGCCGTAGCCCGGCGGTCGCGCTACCGGCGGTACCGGGCTACCCGCTGCCGGACGGCACCCGGCGGCCTGCAGCCGGGCCAGTCGCACCCCGGGGCGGGGCGGCCAGCGCCCTAGTCGTGCATCGGGCGCTCGTGGTCGGCGTGGCCGGCCGGCTCGAGCTGGAAGGTGGAGTGCGTGACGTCGAAGTGGCCGCGCAGGCAGTCCTGCAGCAGGTCGAGCATCCTCGCGCCGTCCCCGCGGGCCAGCACGCCGGGATCTACCACGATGTGCGCGGACAGCACCGGCAGTCCGGAGGTGATCGTCCAGGCATGCAGATCGTGCACCTCCTGTACGCCGCTCAGCTCGGTCATGTGGCGGCGGACCTCGGCCAGGTCGATGCCCTCCGGGCTGGCCTCGAGCAGGATGTCGACCGCCTCGCGCAGCAGCCGCCAGGCGCGCGGGAGGATCAGCGCGCCGATCGCCAGGGACGCGATCGGATCGGCCCGGCTGAATCCGGTGAATTCGATCACGACTCCGGTCACGATGACCGCGGCGGCGCCGAGCGCGTCGGACGCGACCTCCAGGAACGCGCCGCGCACATTCAGGCTCTCGGCCCGGCCCCGCCGCAGGAGCAGCAGCGAGCCCGCGTTCGCCGTCAGCGCGACCACGCCAAAGACAATCAGCAGCGGCGAGCTTACCTGCGACGGTGCCATCAGCCGCCGGATGGCCTCGGCGAGGACGAAGAGGGCCATGGCCGACAGCAGCACCGCGTTGGCCATCGCGGCCAGGATCTCGGCCCGCGCGTAGCCGAAGGTGCGCTGGGGCGTGGCCGGCCGCCCGGAAAAATGCACAGCCAGCAGCGACAGCCCGACGCCGGCCGCGTCGGCAGCCATGTGCGCCGCGTCGGCGAACAGCACGAGGGCGCCGGTGAGGATCGCGCCGGCCACCTCCGCCACGGCGATCGCCACCGTGATCACCAGCACGGCGGCCAGGGCCCCGCGGTGCTGCCCGCTCACCGTGTGCGCGTGCCCGTGACCGTGGTCATGCCGGTTCCCGGCCCCCGGGCCGTGTCCCGCGCCGGTCCCGGGGCCGGCGCGGGCGCTCTGACTGGCGGTCATGGCCGCTCGGGGCCCCCCGTCCCGTGCGCCAGCAGCTCATACGCGGGGTTGACCATGACGGCCTGGCCCTGGCGGATGCCAACTGGCCCCCGCAGCCTGACCTTGCTGCCCGGCGCCAGCCCAGGGATGTGCGAGCGGCCGTAGAACAGGGCAGTAAGCTCCCCGGTCGAGTCGGCCACCTCGCAGGCGAGCACGGTGTTCTGCTGCACCGGGCGGATTTCCACGGCCCGGATCCGGCCCTCCACCTTGGCCAGCCGGCTCGGGCTGGTGAGCGAGCCGATGGGGGCCATCCCCTTGGGCGGCCTGGGCCTGGAGTAATCGTCGCTGTCCGGCTGGGCCTGCTCGTCCGGGACCGGCTCGTCCGGTGCCGGAGCAGGTTCCGGTGCCGGGATGGCGGCGGCCGGCTCGGTCGCGCCGCGGTGGTCGGGCTGCGCTCCCGCGGCAGGCCGCGCTCCGGCCGCCTGCTCGCCCTGCTGCTGCCCCGGCTGGCCGGCGGCTCCCCCGGCTGCCCCCCGCCCGGCGGCAGCCGGTCCGTCAGCGGCTGGTGCCGCGCTGCCCGGCCGCCCGGCCCCGGCGCCGGTCGTTGCCGTCCCGGCCGCCGCCTGTCCCGCGGCCGCGCCGTCCTGCATCCGGTTGTGCAGGATCGTGCGGGCCCGCCGCCGGACGTTGAAGGGAACAATGGTGGCGGCGGCGTGCCGGATCTGGCTGATCTCAGCCGCGATCTTGTCCGCGGTACGGTCGTGCAGGAGCCGGCCGAGCAGCGGCGAGTACACCCGCCGGGGCAGGATCGCGGTCACGCCCACCCCTGGCAGTTCCGCCTCGGCGCTGACCATCTCCGCGGCGGCCCGGGCCAGGCGGCGGTCCGGGCAGTCGACGAAGTCGAGCGCGATGCCGGTCTTGGCCCGCACCCAGTCCCGCCGCAGCGCGTCCGCCTGCACGTTGTCGATGACCAGGTGCACCGCGCGCAGCGTGGTCGGCCGCAGGCTGCGGGCGTACCGCAGCGCGGCCAGGGTGGCCAGGTCCAGCTCGTCGACGAATACCAGAACCGTCCGGCGCGAGTAGGTCGGCGGGTCGGGCGGCCGCTCCCGGCTGCCGATCCGCTCCAGCACCTTCGCCTCGATCTGGTACTCCCGGTTCAGCCAGATCAGCGCCGGGACGCCGGCGGCGAACAGGATGATCACCAGCCAGGCGCCTTCCTTGAACTTGACGATCGCGAAGATCAGCACCACGATCAGCGACGTCAGCCCGGCCGAGAAGTTGATCACCATCCGGCGCCGCCAGGCCGACTCCCTGACCCGGTGGTGGTACCTGGCCATGCCGAAGCCCGTCAGCGTGAACGCGGTGAAGACCCCGAGGGCGTAAAACGGCACCAGCTTGTTGACGTTAGATCCGGCCGCGGCCAGCAGGGCGGCGGACAGCACCGCGAGCACGATGATCCCGTTGGAGAACACCAGCCGGTGTCCGCGCTTCGTCAGCCAGCGCGGCAGGAAGGCGTCCTCGGCCACGAAGCTGGCCAGGAACGGGAAGCCGTTGAAGCTGGTGTTCCCCCCGGTGTAGAGGATCAGCGCGGTCACCGCCTGGACCAGGTAGAACATGACGCTGCCGAAGACGGAATGCCCGAAGACGATCTTCGCCTCCTGGGCGATAACCGTCGGCACGCCGGACTTGAACGGGGCGGCGTGCGTCGCGTGCGCCAGCCAGGAGATCCCGGCCACCAGCGTGCCGAGGATCAGCCCCTCGGTAACCAGCACCCGGCGGGCGTTGAGGCCCTCCGGCGGCTTGAACGCGCTCACCGCGTTCGATACGGCCTCGATGCCGGTCAGTGACGAGCCGCCGTTGGCGAACGCCCGGGCCAGCACGAAGATCATCCCGAACGTGATCAGGCTGGCGTGACTGTGGACGCCGGTGTACAGGCCGGGCCTTGGATACGGGTACTGGCCGAGCGTGCCGAAGGCCTCGCGGATCAGGCCCGCCACGATCGTGAGGATCATCACCGCGGAGAACAGGTAGGTCGGCACCGCGAACGCCCGCCCGGCCTCGCGGATGCCGCGCAGGTTCGCGTAGCACATCAGCGCGACGATCACGATGGAGATGATGGTCAGCAGCCGGGGATTGCTGATCGCGGGTATGGCCGAGGCGACCGCCGCCGTGCCCGCTGCGACCTGCACCGCAACCGTGACCACGTAGTCGATGAGCAGCGCGACCGCGGCGACCTGGGCTATCCGCGGCCCGAAGTTGTCCCGCGCCACCACGTAGGAGCCGCCGGCGCGGGTGTAGACCATCACGACCTCGCGGTAGGACAGCACTACCAGCACCATGACGAACAGCACCACGCCGGTGAGCGGCAGGATCAGCGTGAATGCGGCCAGCCCGAGGCCGCCGCGCAGCAGTTCGATGAGGATTTCCTCGGTGCCGTAGGCCGAGGAGGAGATGCCGTCCGGCGAGAGCACCCCGAGGGCGAAGACCTTGGACAGCCGCTGCTCGCTGAGCTGCTCGTTGACCAGCGGCTTGCCTAGCAGCCGGCGCTTGAGCACGTACCCGAGGCCCTCGGCCCGGTCAGCGCTGCGTATCAGCCGCTCTTTCGTCCGCATGGCCACGCCGATTGATGCCTCCCCTCGCTGCCAGCTGTCGGGATCTTCATACCACCGTCGGGGCCGCCAGCGGGAGCGGGCATCGGGCCCTGGCTGCCGGAGCCTCGCTGCCCTGACCTCCGGCAGACGCGTCTATGCCCGCCAGATTACGGTGCCGCAGGTCATGCGGACAGGCCGCGCGCCGGTGCCGCCGTCTGACCGCACCGGATCAGCGCGCGATGGCCGGGTGCACGATCTGGGCGGCCGCCAGGATCGTCGCCCCGGCCAGGTAGCCGCGCAGCACGGTCATGCCGGCCAGCGCCTGGACCCCTCGGCCAGCCCGAGCGGCGAGCCAGGGATCACACGACCGCTGCTGCCAGGCCAGGCCCGCGTAAATCGCGTAGAAGCCCCTGACGCGGGGAGTCATCCAGCCGGATGGTGCAGAGTGCGGATGTTGCCGGCGTGCTGCTCGTTGGGTACCGCGCTGCGGCGTCCAGGGGTCGCGGTCACTAGGGCCCTCCCTCTCCACGGCCGGGGCGTAATGGCCGGCCGGGAGGGCCTGTCCTGACCCTGGCGTCTCTCAACGTCGTCGGATCGGTTGCCTGTGTTCGTGTCGACGCCCTCACCGAACGAGGTGCCTGACAACCGGGCACAGCCTGCCGTCGGCCGCCACAGGCCCCGGCAACCGCGGCCCGCGCCGGCGGTGTGATCTGGCCGCGCTGGCGGTATGGTCTGGCCGCGCTCGCGGTATGGTCAGAAGGTGCGCGGTTATACCCAGGACAAGGACGCCTACCTCCGGCGGCTGCGCCGGATCGAGGGGCAGGTCCGCGGGTTGCAGCGGATGGTCGAGGACGACACTTACTGCATCGACGTGCTGACGCAGGTCTCGGCGGTCACTCGCGCCCTGCAGGCGGTCGCCCTCGGGCTGCTGGAAGATCATCTCGGGCACTGCGTGACCCAGGCGATCGAGCACGGCGGACCGGACGCGGAGGTCAAGGTCAAGGAAGCGGCCGATGCTATCTCCCGGCTGGTCAAGTCGTGAAGACCGGAGCGCTGGCCGGCTCCTGACTTCCGGGGCCGGCCGGGCCGGTCAGCCGGCCGAAGGCTCGCAGGTTGGCCACGCTCTCGCCGCGCTTGACCCGCCACTCCCACTCCCGGCGGATCGCCGAGGCAAAGCCGATCATCAGGGCCTGGTCGAAATTCTCGTCTGAGTACGTCAGCACGCAGCCGAGCACCCGGTCGATCTCGGCGGTGGTGATGGTCCCCAGCGGCAGCCGCCCCACCAGGTGGATGTCACCGGTGCGGTCGAGCGCGAAATGCACGCCGAACATGGCGCCGCCCCGCTCCAGCAAGAAGCGGTAGAACTCGGCGTGGTTCTCATCGGGCTGGCGGCAGAAGAAGGCCTCGATGAGCAGGCTGTGCTCCCCGGCCGTCAGCCATGTCATCGTGGCCAGCTTGTGCTGGCCCTCAAGCCGGACCAGGCAGGCTCCCGGTCGCGGGCTCTCGAACGTGACGCCGAGCTCGGTGAGCGCTGCCTCGAGGTCTTCGGCCGCCGTCATGCGTCCACCCGGGCCGGCGCGGCGCTGATGACCCCGCTGTAAAGGTGCAGCAGCGAGTCCACTGTCGCCGACCAGCCGAACCGGGACGCGTGCGCGCGGGCTCCGCGCGACAGCCGGGCGAGCGCGCCCGGCGCGGCGATCAGCTCGCGCATGGCCCGTGCGTAACTGGCCGGCGCTCGCGAGTCGACGAGCATGCCCGAGATGCCGTGCGCCACCGCAGTGCGCAGGCCGCCGACCGAGGCGGCCACCACCGGCGTGCCGCAGGCCTGCGCCTCGACCGCAACCAGGCCGAAGGACTCGGTGTGCGAGGGCACCATGACCAGGGTCGCCGCCCGGTACCAGTCCGCCAGCTCACCCTGCGGGCAGGGCGGCTCCAGCCGGACCAGCTCGGCGATGCCCAGCCGCCGGGCCAGCACCGAAAGGCCGTCCGGGTCGGCTCGCCCGGACCCGCTCGGGCCGCCGACAAAAGCGACGGTCAGCCGGCTTGCCAGTGACGGGTCGCCGCGGACCAGCTCGGCGGCAGCGTGCAACACCAGGTCCGGAGCCTTGAGCGGCTGCACCCGGCCGGCGAACATCAGCACGACTCCGTCCGGCGGCAGGCCCAGCCGCCGCCGCGCCTGCTGCTGTGACCCGGGCCGGAAAACGGTCAGGTCGACCCCGGGGTTGATCGTGTGCACCCGGGACGGCTCGGCGTCATAGAGGTCAACTAGCTGCCGCGCCTCCTCATCAGTGTTGGCGACCAGCCGGTCGGCGGCGGCGATGACCTCGGCCTCACCGTGCAGCCGGGCGTCGGGCTCGGCCGTGTCGCCGGTCGCCAGGGCGGCGTTCTTGACTCGCCCCAGCGTGTGCATGGACTGTACGAGCGGGACGCCCCAGCGCTCCTTGGCGACCGCGCCGACCTTGCCGGAGAGCCAGTAGTGCCCGTGAATCAGGTCGTAGCGACCCGGGGCGCAGGCAGCCTCGGCGCGCAGTACCTCGAACGTGAAGTGACATAGCTGACCGGGCAGGTCTGCCTTGTCCAGATCCTCAAAAGGGCCGGCCTGCAGGTGCCGCACCAGCACGCCGGGCGCCAGCTCCGCGACCGGCGGCAGATCACGCGACACGGCCCGGGTGAACACATCCACCTCGACGCCGCGGGCCGCCAGCCTCTTGGCCACCTCGACCACGTAGACGTTCAGGCCGCCCGCGTCGCCGGTACCGGGCTGCTCGAGCGGCGATGTGTGGACGCTGACAGTCGCGATCCGCCGTGGCAAGCGTTGCGGCACGACTACCACCTCCGAAGTCAGAACCGCGCAGCCGCGGCGCCTGTTCCCCGCTGCTGCCCGCATCCGCTCCCGGCATCCGGCTTCGCGCCAGGTTGCCGCGGCGCTCCGGACACCGGCCGCGGCGGCAGTCCGGTCCGGACACCCGGGCGCGGCGGCAGTCCGGTCATGTCGCCCGGCCCGCCGCCCGGGCTGCCGACGATAGGCTTCCGGCATGGCAACGCTGGTGCTGGTCAGGCACGGAGAGAGCATCTGGAACGCCGAGGGCCTGTTCACCGGCTGGGTCGACGTGGGCCTGTCCGACACCGGATCGGCCGAGGCCGCGCACGCGGGCAGCCTGCTCGCCGAAGCGGGGTTGCGGCCGGACATCCTGCACACGTCGGTCCTCACCCGGGCTATCCAGACCGCCAACCTCGTACTGGACGCAGCCGGGCTGGCCTGGCTGCCGGTCCGGCGCTCCTGGCGGCTTAACGAGCGGCATTACGGTGCGCTGCAGGGGAAGAACAAGTCGCAGACCCGGCAGCAGTTCGGCGACGAGCAGTTCATGCTCTGGCGCCGGTCCTACGATGTCCCGCCGCCCCCGCTGTCCGGCCCGGACATGGCAGCGCAGATTGGCGATGCACGCTATGCCATGCTTCCCGACGAGCTGATGCCGCGGTCGGAATGCCTGAAGGATGTCGTGCACCGGATGCTGCCGTACTGGCATGACGCGATCATTCCCGACCTCGCGGCCGAACGGACCGTACTGGTCGCGGCCCATGGCAATTCGCTGCGGGCTCTGGTCAAGCATCTGGACGACATCTCCGATGCGGACATCAGCGAGCTCAATATCCCCACTGGCATCCCGCTGGTCTACGAGCTGGACGCGGGCTTCCGGCCGCTGCCGCCGGGTGGCCGCTATCTCGACGCGGAGGCGGCAGTCAGTGCGGCCGAGGCGGTCCGCGCCCAGGGCCGCTGATCACGCCGGTGACACCGGGTGACCGGTGCCCGGCGCGCGAGCAGACGTGAGTCGTCCGCGGGGTGAACATTCGGCGAATAACCGCTCGTCGGGCTACTGCGGCAGGTGCGCTCGAACGGCCAGGCCACTTACTATCATGAGGTGGACCCCGGAGTCATTGCGGTCAGGTCGCGATGCCACGCCGACCTGGCCGGAAGATGCCGCCGTGCCCTGGTGGACCGCGTCGTCGCGGCCGGCCAGCTCGCCCTGCGATGACAGCCGGGGAATCGTCCGTGGCTGACGAGGCGGCTGACAACAGCCTCGCGGCGCGGCTGCCACCGGGAATTGCCGCCGTCCTGTCCGCGCTTTCGTCCTGCGCCGTAGTCCTGGACAACGCCGACCGGGTGCTGCGCGCCAGCTCCGCGGCCCGATCCTTCGGCCTCGTCCAGGACGATCGCCTGGTCGTCGGTGAGCTGCTGGCCCTGGCCCGCCAGGTGCGCCGGGACGGCGAGATCCGCGAGAGCGACGTCGAGATCGCAACCCTCGGCTTCAACGGGCGGGCCACGAACTTCGCCGTCCGGGTGGCGCCGCTCGGCGCCTCGGTCGGTGACGGCGGCCTGGTGCTGCTGCTGGCCGAGGATCAGACCGAGAGCCGCCGGGTCGAAGAGGTCCGCCGCGATTTCGTCGCCAACACCAGTCATGAGCTGAAGACCCCCGTCGGTGCGCTGGCGCTGCTGGCCGAGACCGTCGAAGATGCCGCCGACGACCCGGAGGCCGTCCGCCGCTTTGCCGGCCGGATGCGCCAGGAAGCGGCCCGGCTGACTCACCTGGTCCAGGACCTGATCACCCTGAACCGGATCCAGGCCGCCGAGCCCATGCCCGATCCCGTGATCGTGGACCTGGACGCGGTCGTCGCCGAGGCCCTCGACCGCTGCCGGATGAAGGCCGCCGCGGGCGGCATCGAGCTCGAGGCGACGGGCCTGGCCGGGCTTTCGGTCGACGGGGATGAGGATCTGCTGGTCACCGCGCTGCACAACCTGCTGGAAAACGCGGTCGCCTACAGTCCCGAGTCCACCAGGGTCGTCGTCACGACACATCGCACCAACGATGACATCGCCGAGATCAGCGTCGCCGACCAGGGCATCGGCATCCCGGCGCGGGACCTGCAGCGGATCTTCGAGCGCTTCTACCGGGTCGATCCGGCCCGCTCCCGCGTCACCGGCGGGACCGGGCTCGGGCTGGCGATCGTCAAGCACATCATGAACGCGCACGCCGGCAAGGTCACCGTCTGGAGCGAGGAGGGCGTCGGCTCCACGTTCACGCTGCAGCTTCCGCTGCGCTCGCGGGCATCCGGGATCAGCGGAGGGCCAGTCCAGGCTCTCGGGCACACTGCCAGGGAGGCAGTCACATGACACGCGTACTCGTAGTGGAGGATGAGGCGTCGTTCAGCGACCCGCTCTCCTACATGCTGCGCAAGGAGGGCTTCGACGTCGCCGTCTGCGCGACCGGGCCCGACGCGCTCGACGCGTTCGACCGGACCGGGGCCGACCTCGTGCTGCTCGACCTGATGCTGCCCGGTCTGCCGGGCAGCGAGGTATGCCGCTCGCTGCGGGAGCGCTCGAACGTGCCGGTCATCATGCTCACGGCCAAGGACGGCGAGATCGACAAGGTCGTCGGTCTCGAGCTCGGCGCGGACGACTACGTCACCAAGCCGTTCTCGTCCCGCGAGCTGGTCGCGCGGATGCGCGCGGTGCTCCGGCGTCGCGGCGACGCCGACGACAGTGTGACCGCGGTACTTGAGGCCGGTCCGGTCCGGATGGATGTCGAGCGGCACGTTGTCAACGTGCGCAGCCAGCAGGTTCAGCTGCCGCTGAAGGAGTTCGAGCTGCTCGAAGTCCTGCTGCGCAACGCCGGGCGGGTGCTGACGCGCATGCAGCTGATCGACCGGGTGTGGGGCGCTGACTACGTCGGTGACACCAAGACCCTGGATGTGCACGTCAAGCGGCTCCGAGCCAAGATCGAGTCCGATCCGGCGAATCCGGTCCACATCGTGACCGTGCGCGGCCTGGGCTACAAATTCGAGCCGGCCAGCTGACGCCGGGCACGGACCTGGTATCTGCCGGGCGAAGCCGGGACAGCGGATGCCGCTGACGTCAGGCGGCTGCTAGCCAGCGCTGGGCGTCGGCGATGGTGACGACGCGGGCGTGGCCCGGTGATGCTTGCTGGCCGTCGGGGTGGGCGTGGGCGTGGGAGTCGGCGCGGGCGAGTAGCTGCTGTAGTACTCCGACCGGGCCATGACGGGAACATCCAGCCTGACGCTGCCGGCCTTCTGGAAGGTCAGCGTCAGCTTGACCGATCCGCCTGCGGCCAGCGGCCGGGTCAGCCCGGTCAGCACTGCCTGAGGGGCCGGGCCGGTCAGCAGCGCGACCTTCTGACTGGGCAGGCTGATCGAGCCGCCGGGCAGTGTGACCCTGGCCGCCGTGCCCGGCGCCGTGATGCTGATCAGCTTGTCCGGGGCGCCCTCATTGGCCAGGGCCAGGAAGAGGCTGGCGGACTGACCCGCCGCGAGCGTGCCAGTGCTCGGGCCGAGGACGAACACGTTGCTGATGGCGATCGTGCCTGCCTGCTCGCTCGTCCCTGGCGTCGGCTGATGCCACTGCTGGGTGGGCGCGCCGTTCCCGGCTTCGCAGCCGGCCAGCACCGGGATCAGTGCGGTGGCAGCGAGGAGCAAGATGCGGTGCGGCCGTGCTGTCCCGCGGCTTCGGATCACGGGTGCTCTCCTCATCTGACGCTCTGCCCGGCTGCGCGCGTCATCCCGCGGATCACGCCGCGGCACCGGAACACCGGAAGCGTAGCCGTCGCGGCACTCGCGCGCCCAGCCGGCCCGCCTACTCTGCCGCGCCTGATCAGCCTGGCTGGCCGGGCGCGGCTGGTCAGCCGGCCGGGCTGGGGCTGGTGCTGGCGGCGGGGCTCGAAAGCGTCTTCAGCTCGCTGGTCAGCTGCAGGCTGCTGCCCAGGTGCCGGGCGAGCTGGACCGAGCCGGCCGCGTTCACCAGGACCGCCGTCAGGCCGGCCCGCTGGTAGGTGCTGCCTAGCCGGTCCTGCGGGTCCCTGGCTACCTGCACCTGTCCGGCTTCCCCCGCCAGTCGCCGGACCGTGGGCATCGCCGTGGTACTGCCGACCAGGACCACCGGGACGTGGGCGCGAGCAGCCTGGCTGGCCAGCGTGCGCACGGCGGCCACGCACGCGCAGCCGGCCGGGACCAGGGCCAGTACCGAGGTCTTCAGCACTTGCGCTCCCACCCTGCCCCGGCCGGCCACGGTGAGCACTGCGTTCGGCAGCGAAGCTCCGGCGGTGACCGCGGTCGAGCCGGCCGCGCTGATGCCCGGGCTGCTACTCGAATTAGCCGAGCGGCGCGGCGCGGCGGTGTTGTTTTTTTGGGGAGAGCGGGCGGTGCCGGATCGGCCGGCCGGCGTCTGGGGCTGCTGGCTGGTCAGGTTTCCCGGCCACGCGGTGAACACCGTGAGCAGCGTGCCGGCGATCAGCGCAAGGATCAGGCATCCGGCCAGCAGTGGCACGATCATGCCGTCGCGGGCCAGCGGGGCGCTCCAGCGCCGGCGGCGCAGGTGGCGCCGCCGGGCGCGCTGCTCGCGGTAATAGGCTTGCACATCTCGGTCGAGTTCCCGGGCGTCATCAGGCACGACGATGTCGACAGGGGGCAGGCCAGAATCGTCCCGATCCGGTTCGCCGCCAAGGTTCACGTGCACCTCTCCGGCATGAGCACAGCGTCCTTCTTCAGTATGAGCCCACCAGGGCCGTGCTGTGACGGGCGCCCCTTACTGGTCGTCGCGACGCCCGAGCAGGCGCGACACGGCCGGCCAGGGCGGCGCCGCGGGCCGCGCAGGCGGCCCGGCGCTGCGGCCCCGGCTGGCCCGCGACCTGCCGCGCGACGAATTATCCCGGTCGAGTGACGGCATTGACCTGCATGTATGCCGTCAAGGGCGAGTTATCGCCCCGGTTCGGCGTGGTAGGATAGCTGCAGCGGAAGGGGTACATGCCACATGTCATTCAAGGTCGGCGACACCGTCGTCTACCCCCACCATGGGGCTGCTCGGATCGAAGAGATCGAGACCCGCTCGATAAAAGGCGTGGATAAAACCTACCTCGTGCTCAAGGTCGACAAGGGCGACCTGACTGTGCGTGTTCCCGCCGACAATGCCGAGCTTGTGGGCGTGCGGGACGTTGTCGGGCAGGAAGGGCTGGAGCGGGTCTTCGAGGTGCTGCGCGCCCCGTACACGGAGGAGCCGACCAACTGGTCCCGCCGGTACAAGGCCAACCTGGAGAAGCTCGCCTCCGGCGACGTAAACAAGGTGGCTGAGGTGGTACGGGACCTGTGGCGCCGCGATCGCGAGCGGGGTCTGTCCGCCGGGGAGAAACGCATGCTCGCCAAAGCCCGGCAGATACTGGTCAGTGAGCTTGCGCTGGCCGAGAAGACCAACGAGGACAAGGCAGAAGCACTCCTCGACGAGATCCTCGCCAGCTGAGGGCCGGTCCGGTTCGTGCCGGATTTGTCGATGCGGGTGGGCGTCGGAACGGACGTCCACCCGTTTGACTCTCAGCCCAGGCCGCTTCATCTAGCCTGCCTGCACTGGCCTGGCGAAGCCGGGCTGACCGGACATTCTGACGGCGACGTCGCTGCTCACGCGGCGTGCGATGCGCTGCTGTCCGCGGCCGGGCTCGGAGATCTGGGCAGCCAGTTCGGCACGGACGCGCCGCAGTGGGCAGGGGCCGCCGGCGCGAGCCTGCTTGCCGAGACCGCCCGGCTGCTCAGTGCGGCAGGCTGGGACATCGGAAACGTTGCCATCCAAGTCATCGGTAACCGGCCGCGGATCGCTGTCCGGCGGCCTGAGGCCGAGGCGGCGGTGTCTGCGGCGCTCGGTGGCGTCATGGTGAGCCTGTCCGGGACGACCACCGACGGCCTCGGTCTCACCGGCCGGGGCGAGGGCGTCGCGGCCGTGGCCACCGCGCTCCTCGTCCGCCGAGGCGGCTAGCCCGCAATCTGCGGCCGCTTCCCCGGGTTTCGATCTGCTTGGCGCCGCTCTGTCCCGGCGGCCGGTCCGTCCCGGCGCCGCGGGGTGCCTGCTTCAAGATCCGGGAGTGTTTGCTGCGGCTTTCCGCATTGAACTTTCCGGGGATCACGAAAGCGAGCGGATGTCAGGCGCCCGGCGGCGTCGGCGAGCTGTGCACGCGCTCAAGCTCCCGCTCGCCGCCCGGGCCATGCTCGTCGCCCAGGAGGGGTTCGGTCTCCCGGCCGGCCTCGCCCGCTGGTGACGGGCCAGCCTGGGTGTCGGTCCCGGCCGGGCCGCCGGTCCCCGGGTCGGTTCCGGTCCCCGTTCCGGCGTCGATGCTGGCCCCCGCGTCGGTGTCGGCCCGGGCCTGGGTGCCGGGTTCGGTCCCGGGCTCGGCGGCAGTCTCTGCATCCGGTGCAAGCTCGGCCTGGCCAGCGTCATTGCGCTCCGAGGCCAGCTCGTCCGGCACGGGCTCTGCGTCGCCGGCTGGCCCGGCGTTGCGTTCGTGATCTCTGGCCGGGACGGGTGCCGCATCGGCTGCTGGCTTGGCATCCGGCACAGGCTCAGCTCCGGCGCGGGGCTCAGTCCCGGCGCTAGCGTCGGCTTCAGTGCCAGTCCGAGTCCCGTCGCCAGGCTCAGCTCCGGCGCGAGGCTCGGTTCCGGCGCCAGGCTCAGTCTCGGCGCCAGGCTCAGCAGCCGGCGTCGGCTCCCCTTCCGGGGCGATCGCTGCGGCCTGGGCGGGCACCGCGGCCTGCGCGCCGTTGGCGGCGCGTGCGCGCCTGGCGACCCGGAGAAGCTTGGCGGCGCGCGCGGGCTTTGCGTCCGGGACGGGTGCCGCCGGCGGGGCGGGTTCCGGGGATTGGGCAGATGCTGGTGCTGGACCAAGGTCGGCAGCGGCTGACTGCACGTCGGCAGGGACTGGCGCGAAGCTCAGCGTGGCGGCGGGCCGGGGCTCAGCGGTGCGGCTGGCCAGCTCGTCATGGTCATCCTCGCGAGCCAGCGGGAACCAGCGTGCGGCCTGCGCGGCGACCGGACTTGCCTCGTCGGTCGTGGGATCGTCCTGACCGGCCGAGCCGTCGGCGGCAAAGTCCTGCTCTTCGCCGTGCTCCTCATCCAGCCCGGCGTCCTGTTCATTGCCGTGCTCCTCATCCAGCCCGGCGTCCTGCTCTTGCCGTGCTCCTCATCCAGCCCGGCGTCCTGTTCATTGCCGTGCTCCTCATCCAGCCCGGCGGCGCCCTCGTCGCCAGGCCGCCGCTCCGGGCAGGAGAGCCCGGCGGCACTCTCCGCGCCGAGCTTCTCCAGCTTTTCCTCCGGCTCTGCCGCGGCCGTGGCGGGCACAACGGGCACAGCGGCCGCGGCGGTGGGGAACGGCAGGCGTAGTGGCCGCGGCGGCCGCGGCGGCCACTACGCCGGGGGACAGCTGCCCCTTCCCGGGTGCCTGGCTGTCCACAGCGGCCAGGACCGGGTGCGCCGCGAGCTTGTCCTTAGCCAGCTCGGCGGGCGGCCCGGACTGCACAGCCGCGGCCCGGCCCCCGCTGAGGTCCGGCCGCCTGCCGGAGCTCAAAAAAACGGGTCCGGTGCCGCCAGTCCGATCCGCCCGGGGCGCCACAGGATCCCGACGGCTGCCGCGGTAGCGCCGGGCGTGCCGGAGCATGGCCAGCAGCAGGAAGAACCCGATGAGCACCAGTGCCCAGGGCAGCACCGCCGCGGTAGCCACCGCGGGCCCGTGCGGCAGGTGGGTGCCCAGAGCATGCAGGGCGCCGCCGGCGGCCGCCGCGGCGATCAGCATGATCAGCGCTAGCCAGCTGAAAGACCGGGTTACCAGGTCGGCCGTGCGCAGCGACAGCACTGCGAATCCGGCCACTACCAGGACCGCGTCGAAGATCAGCGGGTACAGCCGCGCCAGCGGCACCGGCACGCCAGCCGCGGTGGCGAGGGCGTGAATGCCGGGATAAGACAGCACGAAAGCTGCGACGGCGAGCAGCAGCACTCCGATCGCTACGGTGGCGAGGGCCAGGATCCGCACCACCTGGCGCCCGGCGCTCTGGCCGTCGCGCGGCGCAGTGCCGCCGGGCATGACAGCAGTCTGGTTCATGCGGTAGCAGCCGTCCTTCCTCGCAGCGCCCGTTGTGATGCCGTCGGCCTATAGTCGGAGGGAACGACGTTCCGCTGCCATGGCCGTCAGCGGCCCGCGAGACCGCAAGCCTGATCCGCGGTTGCCCGCGGCGGCCGTGAGCAGCCGACCGCGAGGCCCGCGACAGCGGCGCTTGAGGAGACGATATGCCGTATTACCGGGTAGCCGGGGAGATTCCCGCAAAGCGTCATATCCGTTTCCGGCGGCCTGATGGCGGCCTTTATGCCGAGGAGCTGATGGGCGAAGAGGGATTCTCCAGCGACGCGTCGCTGCTTTACCACCGGCACCCGCCGACGGCCATCGTCAAGAGCGAGGGGCTGGCCGATGCCGCGGCGGAAATAGCCGTGGCGCCCAATCACCCGCTGCTGCCGCGTCATTTCCGCACCCAGGATCTGCCCGCAGGCGGTGACCTGATCCTGGGCCGCCAGCTGCTGCTCGCCAACGACGACGTCCGGATCTCCTTCGCAGCTGCGGACGCCCCGTCCGAGCTGTACCGTAACTCGACCGGTGACGAGGCGCTTTACATCCGCTCCGGGGCGGCCCGGTTCGAGTCGATGTACGGCTCGCTGCAGGCCCAGGCGGGTGATTACGTGATCGTGCCCAGGGGCACGATCCACCGGTGGCTGCCCGGCCCCGGCAAGCCGGTGCAGGCGCTGGTGGTCGAGGCCCGCGGGCACATCCGCCCGCCGCGCCGCTACCTGTCTGCGACCGGCCAGTTCCTTGAGCACGCCCCGTACTGCGAGCGGGATCTGCGCGGTGCCGAGGGGCCGCTGCTCGCTGACGGCGAGGACGTCCCGGTGATCGTCCGCAACCGCGGCGGCCTCACCCGGCTGACCTATGCCTTCCACCCGTTCGACGTGGTGGGCTGGGACGGCTGCCTGTATCCCTATGCGTTTAACATCGCCGATTTCGAGCCGATCGTGAAGCGGACCCACGCGCCGCCGCCCGTGCACCAGACCTTCGAAGGCCCGAATTTCGTGATCTGCTCGTTCTGCCCGCGCCCGCTGGACTTCCATCCGGAGGCGGTGCCGATTCCCTACAACCATCACAACGTCGACTCCGACGAGATGATGTTTTACGTGGACGGCGACTACTCCGCCCGCAAGGGGTCCGGTGTCGGGCTCGGCTCGATCACCCTGCACCCGTCCGGGTTCACCCACGGGCCGCAGCCGGGCGCGGTCGAGGCGGTGATCCGCGGCCTGGACTCCGGGCAGGTCACCACGGACGAGACCGCCGTGATGATCGACACGTTCCGGCCGCTGCTGCTCGGCCCGGCCGGCGGCCGGGCCGAGGACCCGGAGTACGCCTGGAGCTGGGCCAGGGCGGCCCGCGGCTGAGCCGCCAGCGCATGGCGAGCCCTATGGATGCCGCATCCGTAGGCACCTGACCCGGTGAGTGCCGCACCCACGGGGTTTCGGCAGCCGTGGCGGCCCCGGTCGTGGTGGGCGCGGCCGCTGCCGCCCTGCGGCACGCGCCGCGTGGTAGCGGCGACATCCCGTAACCTTGGCGGGTGACCCTCCGCCTGCACGACACCGCGACCCGCTCGGTGCGCGAGTTCACCCCGCGCATTCCCGGGCAGGCATCGCTGTACCTGTGCGGGGCGACCGTCCAGGCGCCCCCGCACATCGGCCACATCCGCTCCGGCGTCAGCTTCGACATCCTGCTGCGCTGGCTGAAGGCCAGCGGCTACCAGGTGACGTTCTGCCGGAACGTCACCGACATAGACGACAAGATCCTGCACGCCGCCCAGCACGCGCAGGTGCCCTGGTGGTCGGTGGCCGAGCGCAACCAGCGGGCGTTCAGCCGTGCCTACGACGCCCTCGGCTGCCTGCCGCCGGACGTCGAGCCGCGGGCCACCGGGCACGTGCCGGAGATGATCGTGCTGATGCGGCGGCTGATCGAGACGGGCCATGCCTACCCGGCTGGCGGCGACGTCTACTTCGCCGTCGGCAGCTACCCGCAGTACGGGGCACTGTCCGGCCAGCGGCCCGAGCACATGCGCCCCGCCGACGACGTCGAGGGCGGCGGCGCCAAGCGCGATCCGCGTGACTTCGCGCTCTGGAAGGGCGCCAAGCCGGGGGAGCCGAGCTGGGAGACCCCGTGGGGCCCGGGCCGGCCCGGCTGGCACCTGGAATGCTCGGCGATGTCCACCAAGTACCTCGGCGAGACGTTCGACATCCACGGCGGCGGCCTGGACCTGGTCTTCCCGCATCACGAGAACGAGCTCGCCCAGTCCCGGGCCGCCGGGGACGGCTTCGCCCGCTACTGGGTGCACAACGGCCTGGTCCGGGTGCTCGGCGAGAAGATGAGCAAGTCCCTGGGCAACTCGCTGCTCGTCGGCAACATTCTCGCTACGGTCCGTCCGGCCGAGCTGAGGTACTACCTGGGCCAGGCGCACTACCGGTCCCAGATCGACTACTCGCCCGAGGCGCTGGGCGAGGCCGCGGCGGCCTACCAGCGGATCGAGGGATTCGTGACCAGGGCCGCGCCGCCGGGGAAGCCGGGACGGGGCAGACGGGTGGCCCGGCGGAAGCGCTGGCGGATGCGGCGGGACTGCCCGCGGACTTCGCCGCCGCGATGGACGACGATCTCGGCGTCCCGCAGGCGCTCGCGGTGCTGCACGAGACCGTCAGGGACGGCAACGCGGCGCTCGCGGCGGGCGACGCCGGCGGGACCGTCAAGCGCCTCGCGGAGGTGCGCGCGATGCTGTCGGTGCTGGGCCTGGATCCGCTGGCCGCGCCATGGTCATCCAGCCAGGCCGGCGCGGATCTGCGCGGCGTCATCGACGCGCTGGTGAGCGTGGCCCTCGACCAGCGCCAGGCGGCCCGGGCGCGCAAGGACTACCCGGCCGCCGACGCGATCAGGGACGGGCTGGCCGCAGCCGGGGTGGTCGTCGAGGACACCCCGCGCGGCCCCCGCTGGGAGCTGCGCCGGTGAGCAGGCGCGCCACCGGGAATTCCCGGCCGGGGCCGGGCGGCCGCACGAAGTCCGGCAAGCCGCGGCCGGGGACCGGCGGATACGGCAAGCGGAAGCTGGAAGGCAAGGGCCCGACCCCGCCGGCCGAGCAGCGGCCCGGGCATCCGGCGCAGCGCCGGGCCGCGGCCAGGGCCCGCGGCGGCAGCGACAGCGGCCGGGACGGAGGACGCACTGCGAGCAGGCCGGCGCCCCGGCCGCCGGCCGGGCGGCAGCCGGATACCGCGGGGCGGGGGGCGCGGTCGAGATGGTGGCCGGGCGCAACGCGGTACTCGAGTCGCTGCGGGCCGCGGTGCCGGCGGCCGCCCTGCACGTCGGGCCCCGGCTCGACCCGGACGAGCGGATCGGCGAGGCGATCACGCTGGCCGCCGACGCGCGCATCCCCGTCGTCGAGGCCGGCCGGGCCGAGCTGGACCGGATTACCGGCGGTGCCATCCACCAGGGCCTCGCGCTCCGGATCCGGCCGTACGCCTACGCGCATCCCGAGGACCTGGTCGCCGCGGCGCAGGACGCCGGGACGCTGCCGCTGATCGTCGCGCTGGACGGCGTAACCGACCCGCGCAATCTCGGCGCGGTGGCCCGGTCGGCCGCGGCGTTCGGCGCCGACGGCGTTCTGGTCCCCGCCCGCCGGTCCGCCGGGGTGACCGCCGGCGCGTGGAAGGCCTCGGCCGGGGCGCTGGCCCGGCTGCCGGTCGCGCAGGCGCCGAACCTGACCCGCGCGCTGGCCGCCTACCGGCAGGCAGGCTTGTTCGTCGTCGGACTGGATGCCGCCGGGGAACAGGGCATCGACGATCTCGAGCTGGCCGACGCTCCGCTGGTGCTGGTCGTCGGTTCGGAGGGCAAGGGGCTGTCCCGGCTGGTCGCCCAGCACTGCGACGTCATCGCAGCGATCCCCATCGCCAGCGCCGCCGAGTCGCTGAACGCCGGGATTGCCGCCAGCATCGCGCTGTACGAGGTAAGCCGCCTGCGGGCTGAGCTGCCCGGCTGAGCCACCCGGCTGACCCGCCGGGCTGAGCAGCCCGCGGCGGGCCGCCCGCGCCGGGCCGACCGCGGCTCAGTAGTCACCACGCGACCAGGGCGGCCGCAGCGATCTGCCTGACTCTTAAGGTGGAGGGCGGGAGGTGGCCGCTCATGCCCGCAGACGATCCCGCCCCCGCGCCCGGCGCTGACCCGGACGCCGCCCGCGCGGCGCTCGCTGACCGGCTGGCCGGCATCGGCCGGGCCATGGATCCAGCGATCGGGCAGGCCTTCCGCGCTGTGCCCAGGCATCTGTTCCTGCCCGGGATGCCGCCGGCGTCCGCGTACGCGGACCAGGCTTTCGTGATCAAGTACGGCGACGACGGGATGCCGGCCAGCTCATCCTCGCAGCCCGCCATGATGGCGATCATGCTCGAGCAGCTCGGCCTGCGGCCGGGCCACCGGGTACTCGAGGTCGGCACCGGCACCGGCTACAACGCGGCGCTCATGGCCCAGATCACCGGCGACCAGCATTCGGTCGTCACGATCGACATCGACGCCGACCTGATCACCCGCGCCCGTGCCAACCTCACCGCGGCGGGCGCGGACCGCGTCCGGGCGGTCTGCGGCGACGGCGGCTTCGGCGTGCCGGAGTACGCTCCTTACGACCGGATCATCGTGACCGCGGGCGCGTGGTCACTGGCGCCGCAGTGGCTGGCACAGCTGGCGCCGGGCGGCCGGATCGTGCTGCCTCTGTCGGTGCGGGGCCTCCAGCTGTCGGTGGCCTTCGAGCAAGCCGGCCCGGGCTGGTCGGCGATCTCCGCGTTTCGCTGCGGATTCATCCGGATGGCCGGGCGGCTGGCCGGCCCGGAGGCGTTCGTCCCGCTCGGGCCCCAGCCCGGCTGGCGCGTGCAATCTGACGACGGCAGGCCGCTGGACACCGATGGCCTGTACCGGGCGCTGGACAGCCCGCCCGCCGACATGCCGGCCGGTCTGGCCGTGACCGGCGGCGAGCAGCTGAGCGACCTGGATCTGTGGCTCACGCTGACCGAGCCGCGGCTGACCAGGCTCACCCTGGTGGGCTCCCGGCGGCCGTCTGCGGTCCGCCCGCAGCTGATGCCGCTCGGCGCCCTGGCCGACGCATCGCCTGGCCGGCCGCCCGGCCGGCTGGCCGCGGCCGCGCTGGTCCTGCCCTCCGGTCCCGCGGACCCGGCGGACCCGGCCGTCACCCCGCGGCCGCCGGTCACCGCGCGCCGGCCGGCCACCGCGCGCCGGCGCGGGGGCGTCCAGGAGCAGCTGCCGGTGGTGCTGCGCGGCTACGGTCCGGCCGCCCTGGCGCTGGCGGAGCACCTGGCCGGGCAGGCGCGGACCTGGGACAGACTGGGCCGGCCAGCGGCCGCGCAGCTGAGCCTGACGGCCTGGGTCCCTGGTTCCGGCCCCGATACGGCCGGGCTGCCGCCCGGTCTGGCCGGGCGGGTCATCCTGGACCGCGGTGACCTGCGGCTGGCCGCAGGCTGGGCCGCTGGCTAGCGGGCGGGATCAGGCCGGGGTCCTCAGCCGGGCGCGGCTTGTCGTTCCTGACGTCACCCGGACGGTCACGGTCCCGGCAAGATCGCGCTCTGCAGCCAGAAGGACCGGCTGCATGACAGGATTCGCCGCTATGGGTGTCTGCCTTCGGGTGCCATCGGCCGCTCGGTAGGCTGGCCCCGCACACGCCAAACCGGCATGGCCAGGGGCACGACGCCCAGGCGGGAGGGTGCGCGATGCGACGTTTCGCCGTTGCCGCCGCGGTGGCGCTCGCGGCGGCGGGCAGCCTTTCCGCCTGCGGGAGCAGCAGCTCGGGCGGTTCCGGCTCGGGATCGGCCGGGTCGGGCACGACCGGATCGGCGGCCAGCTGCACGCATGCCGGGATCCAGCATGAGCTATTCAAGTCCGGCGTACTGACCGTGGCGACGGACAACCCCGTGTACTCGCCCTGGTTCGAGCAGAACACGCCGTCCAGCGGCAAGGGCTACGAGAGCGCCGTCGCCTACGCGATCGCCGCGCAGCTCGGCTTCAAGAAATCCCAGGTGGCGTGGGTCAAAGAACCGTTCACCAGTGCCTACGCTCCCGGCCCGAAGAACTTCGATTTCGACATCAACGAGGTGTCCTACACGCGACCGCGCGCGACCGCCGTGACCTTCTCGACGAGCTACTACGGCGTGCAGCAGGCAATCGTCGCGATCAAGGGGACTCCGATCGTCACCAGGCACTCGCCCGCCCAGCTGAAGACCTACCAGTTCGGCGACCAGATCGGGACCACCGGCCTGACGTTCATCACCACGAAGATCCAGCCGACGACGACGCCGAAGGTGTTCGACACGCTGGCCGAGGCCGCCGCCGCGCTGTCCGCGCACCGGATCGCCGCGCTGGTCACCGATACCCCGACCGCCCAGTTCATGGCCAGCTCGCAGCTCAAGCACGCGGTCCTGGTCGCCCAGTTCCCCAGCACCGGCGAGCACTACGGCCTGGTGTTCCGCAAGGGCAACCCCCTGGTGGCCTGCGTGGACAAGGCGATTGCCAAGCTGCGGGCCAACGGCACGCTTACCGCACTGACCAAGCAGTACCTGGGCATCTACACCAGCTTCCCGACCATCAAGCCCTGATACCGGATAGCCGCAGCCCTGCCGCAGATGGATGACAGCCAGGACCCGGCTGGCGCCGGGGCCGCGTCGCTGGGTGACAGCGCCGGTTCCGGCTTCCAGCCGCCCGGCTCGTTCGCGGCCGCGGGCCGGGGACCGCGGCTGTGGTCGGGCGGCGGCCGCCGCGCGACGGCCGTCTCGACGGTCAGCACCCTGGTGGTGCTCGGGATTCTGGTCGCGATCTTCCTGCTCGCCCCGGGGGCGCGGGCCGTCGAGCACGCGTTCTTCAGCCCGCGGGACATGTGGCAGTCGTTCATCGGCAACCCGAAGCAGGGCTATTACTCGGTCGGTGCCGCGATCTGGCTCAACATCCGGATGTTCGTCATCGCCGAGGTCCTCATCCTGGGCCTGGCCCTGCTGCTCGCGCTGATCCGTCAGTCCGCCCACCCGGCGCTGTTCCCGATCCGGGTGCTGGGCACCGGGTACGTGGACTTCTTCCGCGGGGTGCCGCTGATCCTGGTGATCTTCGCGATCGGGCTCGGCTTGCCGGCGCTCAGCCTGCCCGTCATCTCCAGCCAGCCGGACGCTGTCTACGGAGTGACTGCGCTGGTCTTGTCGTACTCGGCGTACGTGTCGGAGGTCTACCGGGCCGGGCTGAACTCGGTGCACCAGAGCCAGGCGGCGGCGGCCCGGTCCCTCGGCCTGCGCAGCCGGACCGCGCTGCGCTACGTGATCCTGCCGCAGGCGGTGCGCAACATCATCCCGCCGCTGCTCAACGACTTCATCAGCCTGCAAAAGGACACCGCGCTGGTCGGGATTCTCGGCACGATCGAGGCGAATAAGGCCGCCGACATCTACAGCGAGCAGGTATTCAACTTCTCCAGCTTCACCGTCGCCGCCCTCTTGTTCCTGATCCTGACGATCCCGCTGGCCCGCTTCACCGACCGGCTGATCGAGCGGGACCGGCGGCGGCGGCTGGCCGGGGGAGTGCGATGAGCGGCGCATCCGGGGTCGGCGCGCCCGGCGGGCAGGCCGCGGCCGAGGCGATCAGGATCGAGGGACTACACAAATCCTTCGGTGCCAACGAGGTACTGCGGGGCATCAGCCTGGCGGTCACCGCGCACGAGGTCATCTGCCTGATCGGCGCGTCGGGCTCGGGCAAGTCGACGCTGCTGCGCTGCATCAACCTGCTCGAGCCGATTGACTCGGGGCAGATCACGCTGCTCGGCCAGCGGATCACCGGCGGCACCGTCGACGCGAACCTGGTGCGCCGCCACATCGGCATCGTGTTCCAGTCCTACAACCTGTTCCCGCACATGAACGTGCTGCGCAACGTGACGCTGGCCCCGGTGAAGGCCCTCGGCATGCCGCGGGCCGAGGCCGAGGCGCAGGCGCAGGCCCTGCTGCACCGGTTCGGCCTGGCCGACAAGAAGTCGGAGTATCCGGACCGGCTCTCCGGCGGCCAGCAGCAGCGGGTGGCGATCGTCCGGGCGCTGGCGATGCAGCCGCAGATCATGCTGCTCGACGAGGTCACCAGCGCGCTGGACCCCGAGCTGGTCGCCGAGGTGCTCGAGGTGATCGGCGAGCTGGCGGCGGGCGGGATGACGATGCTGATCGCCACCCACGAGATGGGCTTCGCCCGCGACATCGCCGACCGGGTCTGTTTCCTGGAGGAAGGCCGGATCATTGAGGACGCCCCACCCGGCGTGCTGTTCACCGAGCCGAAAGACGAGCGGACCCGCCGCTTCCTGCGCCGCATCATCGACGCGCGGCGACTGTGACCTCGGGTGTCCTAGCCGCGGCGCCGGCCGGTCCGCTGTGCCGGGCGGCTTGCCCTAGCATCGGACCAGACGACGGGAGCAGCACGGTGAGCTTCACGCCATATGCGCCTCATCCGCCCGGCCCCAGCGTGCGCCGCAGGCACCCGCTGCGGACCGTCGTGATTGTCCTGATCATCGTGGTGGGGCTGCTGGTGGCGGCCGACTTCGCGGCCAGGGCCGTCGCCCAGGGGGTGATGGCGGATCAGATCAAGAGCCACGGCTTCCCGAAGAAGCCGGACGTAGCCATCCGGGGGTTCCCGTTCCTGACCCAGGTCGCGGCCAGGGATCTGCATACCGTGGACATCCGCTCGGCCAACGTCACCGAGGGCCCGGTCACCATCAAGACCATCAACGCCGTGCTGACCGGAGTGCACATCAACACCAGCTTCCACGGCGGCACGGTGGACCGGCTAGCCGGCACGGTGCTCATAAGCTTCCCCGAGATCTCCAGGGCGCTCACTCACGAGGCCGGCCCGCTCGGCTCCGTGATCGGCGGCTCGGGCCTGACCCTCCAGCCGGCCGGGCCGCACGCCGTCCGGGCCAGCGCGAAGCTGCTGATCATCAGGTTCTCGGCGACCTGGCGGCTCTCGGTGCTGCCCGGCAACGTCATCCGGGCCCGGCTGATCTCCAGCCACGGAGTGCCGTCCTCGCTGCTCAGCTCGGTCAGCAGCATCAAGGTGCCCCTGCCGCACCTGCCGCTGAGCCTGACAGTGAAAAACGTCGAGGTGACACCCGGCGGCCTGACGGGGCGGCTGGCGGGCCGCAGCCTGTCGTTCGGCGGCTGAGCCCGTCCCGGCACCGGCTCCTTCCTGGGCCGCCACAAGGCACTGCTGGCATCACTAGCATCGCCGGTGCCCTCAATCGGCGACAGCCTGCTCACCTTCATGGCCAGCCGGCTGAGCATGTCCTTTGCTAATCTCGGCTGCGGCAGTTACGGCCTGACCGGCCCGGTGACGCTCACTGTGAATAACGGCGGCGTGGCGATCGCCGCGTGGTTCGACACCAGGCAGCAGCGGGCGGCGGGCGGTCCTGGATCCGCGCCGCCCCTGATCAGGCGGACGGGCGGTCCTGCCCGCGGGCTGGATAACCCGCCGGGAATGTGGTCGGCCCGCCGCTTTGGCGTGCTCCAATGGAGTCCCCGGGCAGCGCCCGGCCGGAGCGCTGAGGCGAATTGGGCCGCGGAGAGGGAGCGTGCGGGTTGGCGGAGGTCGGTGGCAGGCGGCTGACGATCATCGGCGGCGGCATCATGGGGCTCATGACTGCCTATTACGCTGCCCCGCTGGCGCGCAGCGTGACGGTCCTGGACAAATCCCGGATCGGGGATCCGGCGACGGCTTCGTTCGGCCTGACCCGGTCGGTGCGCTGTGACTACCTTGACCCGCAGTACGCGCGGCTGGCGGCCGAGGCGCGGCGGTTGTGGCTGGAGCTGCAGCGTGACTTCGGCGAGCCGCTGCTGGTCGACTGCGGCTGCCTCAACCTGGCCAAGGCCAGCGTGACGCCCGACGTGGGCGGCACCTACGGGGCCGTCAGCTTCGCCGTGCTGCAGCAGCTGGGCCTGCCGTGCGAGGAGTTCTCCGGCGACCGGCTGCGCGAGCGGTTCCCGCAGTTCACGGCCGATTCTGGCTGGCTCGACGCCAGCGGCGGGTTCGCGGACCTGCCGACGATCACCCGGACCCTGCGCGATGCGCTGCGCGGCCGCGGCGCGGACCTGATCGAGAGCACCCAGCCGCGGGGCATCTCCCGGTCGGCCGCCGGCTGGCAGGTCAGCACCGACGCAGGAACGGTGGAATCCGACGTGCTGGTGATCACGGCCGGCCTCGGCACCAACGACGTGCTCGGCCTGGTGCCCGGCTGCGCAGCACGGTTCCCGCTGCAGCCCGACCGGCCGTCGCAGTCGAAGTACTTCATTCCCGCCGCCGAGCACCGGGCCGCGTTCACCCAGGCGGCGCTTCCCGTCTTCGCCTATCTCGACGTCGGCATCTACGGGCACCCGCTGTACGACGGGAAGACGCCGGGCGTGAAGATCGGTTTCTACACCCCCCCCGACGCCACCCTGGCCGACAGCCAGATCGGCAGCGTCGAGGACTTCGTGGCCCAGTGCGTGCCCGGACTGCGCGGCGCCGAGGTCGTGGACGTGGCCGAGGCCAGCGGCGTGGACACCTGCTTTTACGACCTGGTTGCCGACGACAACTTCATCCTCGGCCCGGTGCCAGGCGCAGCGGCCCTGTATACCGGCGTGGGATGGCGCGGCACCGGCTACAAGTTCGCGCCCTGGGCCGGGCGGGTGCTCGCCCAGCTGGCGCTGCAGCAGGGAACCATCTACGACATCAGCCGTTTCGATCCGGGCCGGTTCGCCGGGGCGGCCACGGCCAGGCAGGGAGCAGCGTCATGACCGAGGACACGCGGCGGGGCATCCTGGCCCGGCTGGCCGACGGCATCGTGCTCGGTGCCGAGGGATACGTCTTCGAGCTGGAGCGCCGCGGGTACATCAAGGCCGGCCCGTTCGTGCCCGAGGTAGTGCTCGACTGTCCCGGCGCCGTGCGCGAGCTGCACCGGGAGTTCCTGCGCGCGGGCGCGGAAGTGATGGTCGCGCTCACCTATTACGCGCACCGGGAGAAGCTGCGCGACGTCGGCCGCGAGGGTGACCTGGAGGCGATGAACCGGCAGGCTGTGCGGCTGGCCGGGGAGGTCGCCCGGGAGGGCGGCGCGCTGGTGGCCGGCAACGTCTGCAACACCTGGGTCTACGACCCGGAGAGCCAGGCAAGCCACGACGCGGTGCGCGCCAGCTACACCGAGCAGCTGGGCTGGGCGGTGGAGGAGGGCATCGACTTCGTCATCTCCGAGACCAACGACTACTTCGGCGAGGCGATGATCGCGCTGGAGGTCATCCGCGGTCTCGATCTGCCCGCCATGGTGACGCTGGCGACCACCCAGCCGGAGACGACCCGTGACGGCTACAGCTACGCTGAGGCGTGCCGGATCCTCGCCGCGGCCGGCGCCGCCGTCGTGGGCCTGAACTGCGACCGCGGCCCCCAGACGATGCTGCCGCTGATCGCCGAGGTCCGCGAGGCGGTGGACTGCCCGGTAGCGGCCCAGCCGGTTCCGTTCCGCACCACCGCGCAGGCGCCCACGATGGAGGCGCTGCGGCTGCCGGACGGCGCGCAGGCCTTTCCGGTCGCGCTTGAGCCGTTCACCTGCACCCGGTTCGAGATGGCGGACTTCGCCCGGCGGGCCAGCGACCTCGGCGTCGGCTACCTGGGGATCTGCTGCGGCGGCGCGCCGCAGCACGTGCGCGCGATGGCCGAGGCCATCGGCCGCCAGCCGCCGGCCAGCAGGTACTCGCCGTCGATGGACCTGCACCCGATGTACCGCGCGGACATCGCGGCGAAGGACGCCGAGTTCCTGCCGACCTGGAACGCCGCTCGATGACCCGGCCGGTCGCGGAGGACCTGCTCGCGCACCTGCGGCGGGCCCGCGATCACATTGACCAGCACTCCGCGCTGGCCCTGAACCTGGACCAGCTGGCCGCGGTGGCCGGATTGTCGAAGTATCACTTTGCCCGCAGCTTCGAGGCGGCGTACGGCGAGACGCCGATCCGCTACCTCACCCGGCGGCGCATCGAGCGGGCGCAGGATCTGCTGCGGCACGCGAACCTGACCATCACCGACGTGTGCTGCCTGGTGGGCTTCGCCAGCCTCGGGTCCTTCTCGACGCGGTTCTCCCGGCTCGTCGGCGAGAGCCCGACCGCCTACCGGGACCGGTGGGCGCTGCGCGGCGGTCCGCGGGTGCCCGGCTGCTACCTGTTCATGCGCGGAGCGGTGGACCCGGGCGGTACCACGGGCCGGCTGCCGCCGATCGCGCAACCTGGGAGAAGCGCGCCGCCGGACCGGCCGGGTAGCGTCATCACATGATCACGAACATCTCCCTGGTGACCGTGTACTGCCTGGACCAGGACCAGGCCCGCGACTTCTACGTCAACATCCTCGGCTTCGAGGCCCGCACCGACATCGCCATGGGCGAGGGTTTCCGCTGGGTCACCATCCGGCACCCGAGCCAGCCGGAGCTAGAGGTCACGCTGATGACGCCGGGACCGCCGCTGGATGAAGAGGCCGCCGATTTCGTCCGTCGGCAGCTGGGCAAGGGCCAGATGGGCGGCCTCGGCCTGCGGGTGGAAGACTGCCGCAAGGCGCACGCCGAGCTGGCCGCCCGCGGGGTGACGTTCCTGCAGGAGCCGGCCGAGCGCCCGTACGGCGTGGAGGCCGTGATCCGCGACAACTCCGGCAACTGGCTGGTGCTGGTCGAGCCGCGCGAATTCACCCCCGCCGACTTCGCTTAGCGGTATTGCCCCGGGGGCGCCCCCCGCCCGGGCCGTCCCGGCTGAACCCGGGCCGCCGCCGGGTCAGGACGCGGCTGGCCGGCTGCCGATCTCAGGGGCGCTGCCGAGCGCGTCCAGGAAGGCCGAGGCCCAGTGGGCGACGTCATGGTCGAGCACCCGGCGGCGCATCGCGCGCATCCGGCGCCTGGCCTCCCGCGGCGGTATCGTCGCGGCCCGCACGATCGCGTCCTTCAGGCCCTCGATGTCATGCGGATTCACCTGGAAGGCGCTGCTCAGCTCGTCCGCCGCACCGGTGAACTCGCTCAGCACCAGCGCTCCCGTGTCGTCAGAGCGGCAGGCCACGTACTCCTTGGCGACCAGGTTCATGCCGTCCCGCAGCGAGGTCACCAGCATCACGTCGGCGGCCAGGTACAGCGCCGCCATCTCCTCGCGCGGGTAGGACTGGTGCAGGTAGTGCACAGGCGGGTTGCCGAGTTCCCCGTGCTCGCCGTTGATGCGGCCCACCGCCACCTCGACCTCGTCCCGCAGCATCCGGTACTGCTCCACCCGCTCCCGGCTGGGACTGGCGACCAGCACCAGGACCGCGTCCGGGACGCCGAGCCGGCCCTCCCGCAGTACCTCGTCATAGGCGCTGAGCCGGTGCAGGATGCCCTTGGTGTAGTCGAGCCGGTCGACGCCGAGCAGGACGATGTCGGGCTCGCCGAGCGCCTTGCGGATTTCCCGGGCCCGCTCGCGCACCTCGTCGCGCCGGGCGATGCGCTCGAACGCCGCCGAGTCGATCGAGATCGGGAACGCGGCGGCCCGCACCAGCCGCCCGGCGGCCCGGGGCCGGGCCTCAGCGGTGTCCTCGGCCTCCGGCTGCTGCAGCTGCCGGGGATCAGGCCGGGCGGCGATGGCGGCCGGCTCGCTGTCCGGCCCGGCGTCCGGCGCCCATACGTGCGCTCCCTTCGTCCACAGGCCGGCCGCCCGGCGGCAGGCCCGCAGGAAGTTCGTCGCGTCGCCCTGGCGCTGGAAGCCCAGCAGGTCGGCCCCGAGCAGGCCGAGCACGATCTGGCGCCGCCAGGGCAGCTGGGCGAAGATCTCGTAACCGGGGAACGGGATATGGCCGAAGTAGCCGATGCGGATGTCGCGGCGCTGCTCGCGCAGCATCCCCGGCACCAGCTGAAGCTGGTAGTCATGCACCCAGACCGTCGCGCCGGGGGCGGCCAGCCGTGCCGCCGCCTGCGCATAACGCCTGTTGACCGCGACATACGCCTCCCACCATGGTCGCCGGAACTCCGGCGGGGCGATGACGTCGTGATACAGCGGCCACACGGTCGCGTTGCAGAAGCCCTCGTAGTAGTCCCGGACCTCGTCGGCCGACAGCCCGACGCTAACCAGGTGCATGCCGTCGGTGTCGAACGGCTCCGGTGGCTCGCCGGGGGCGCCCTGCCAGCCGATCCACGCGCCGTCCGCCGCCTGCATTACCGGCTTGAGGGCGGTGACCAGGCCGCCGGGGCTCGGCCGCCACTCCGGCTCGCCGTCGCCCCGCTCCCCCCGGTCGACGGGCAGCCTGCTGGCGACCACCACGAAGCCGTACCCGGCGGATGAGTCCTGCGAGTGCTCGTCCTGAGCGCTGGTCGTGGCGGCCACCGCCTGATTCTATCGGCTGCCGGAACAGGGCCTGATGCTGCGTGCCGCAGGCGGGACGCAGCGGTCAGCCGCTGGTGCTGGCGATGGCCCGGCGCACCACGTCCAGGACCCGCCCGTCCCGCCGGAAGACCTCGCGCTGCTGGCGCGCGCCGTTGCCCCGGCGCAGCACGTCGGCCAGCAACGCCTGGACGGTGCCGAACTCACCCGTCTCGGTCAGCGCATCCCTGACGTGCTCGAGCAGGCTGTAGGCCACCGCGCTGGCCGGAGCGGGCTGGAACGTCGCCGGGTCGGTGAGCTCGCCGTCCAGGCCGGAACGGCTGGCCCGCCAGGACGCCAGCCGTACCAGCTCCGTCCGGGCCCCGCTGGCGGGCTGACCCGCCCGCCAGCCCCGGGCCTGCGTCTCGACCAGGGCGCGGATGAGCGCGGCGACGAGCACAGCGTCGGCGGCGTCCAGGCAGACATCGGCGATCCGGACCTCGACCGTGGGATAGTTACGGGACAGCCGGGCGTCGAAGTAGATCATGCCCAGGTCCAGCACGATGCCCGTCGCCAGCATGGCGTCGGCCAGCGCATGGTAGGCCTGCGCGGAGCCGAACTCCGTCGTCGGACCGGACGATGGCCACCGGCCCCAGGCCTGGTACCGGTAGCTGGCGTACCCGCTGTCGCGTTCCTGCCAGAACGGCGAGTTCGCGCTCAGCGCCAGCAGCACCGGCAGCCACGGCCGGATCCGGTCCAGGACCGCGACGCCCTCGTCTTCCGAGCCAACCTCGACATGCACGTGGCAGCCGCAGGTCAGCTGCTCGTGCGCGGTCAGCCCGAACTCCGCGGCCATCCGCTGATACCGGCTCTTAAGGGTCAGGGACGGCTCGACGGCCATGGGTGAGGTGCCGATGGCCGCCACGTGCACGCCCGCCTGCTGCGCCGCCGCGGCGGCCAGCGAGCGGCACCGGCGGATCTCCCGGTCCAGCTCGTCCAGCGACTGGCACGGCCGGGTTGCGGTCTCCAGCTGCTCGAGCTGCAGCTCGAGCTCGAGCTCGTCGGCGGGGACCGCCCCTTCCGGCTGGCTGCTGCCTTGCTGTTTGCTGTCCGGCTGGCCGCTGTCTTGCCGGCCGCGGGCCCGCTGCAGCACGGCCGCGGCGACCGCCCGGGCCTGCCCGGTGGCCGCGTCGACCAGCAGCAGCTCTTCCTCTACCCCGACGTGTCGATGAGTCACCGTGCCAAGGATGTCAGCCCGGCCTCGCGCGCCGCCGCGCAGGCGGCCGCGGCGGGCACTTCCGGGCGGCGGTATTGTTTGCGGCGGCACCGGAGGGTAGAACAGGTTTTCGGGTGCGGCAGCGGCCGCGCCGCGTTCGCAAGGAGGAGCAATGAGCCACGGTCCGGTGGAAAAGGACCCCGAGCAGTGGGCCACGGGCGACGAGCCGATGACGGCGCCGCAGCAGTCCTACCTGGAGACGCTGGCCCGCGAGGCCGGTGAGCAGGTCCCGGACGACCTGACCAAGGCCCAGGCATCACAGCTCATCGACCAGCTCCAGTCCCGCAGCCAAAGGCTGCAGGACTCCTGAGCTAGAGCGAGCGGCTGGGCCGGTCGGGGGCCGCGCTCCAGCCGCGGTCGGCGGGCTCGAAGGCCGGCTCTCCGTCCAGCTCGGTGCGGATCAGCATGCCGCGCTCGGTGAGCTCGCCGAGCGCAGCGTCCAGCTGCTCGCCGTCAAGCCGGGTCGCGGCCGCGATCTGGCTGCGGGCCGCTGCCCGGCCGGCATACTCCAGCGTGGCAATCGCCTCGTAGACATCGATGTGGCTGTCGGTCACGTGCTGTGCGTCGGCGCCGGGACGGCCGCCGTCTTCGGCCATGGTTGCCGCCTCCCGTGGTTCTCGGCTCATCTGCTCCGGTCGTCTCCCGCTCTACCCGGTCCGCAGCCTGGTACTCCGCCCCGACGCTCCGCACGGCCACCGGCTGGGGCGCCGGGCTCGCTGCACGGACCGGACCTGGGGGCCGTCACATCACGATGCGCAGGGCCAGCCTGCGGTTGCCGCCGTTCTGCTGGACCAGCGCGAACCACAGCGCAGCCAGCCCGTCCACGGTCCGCGCCGCGTTCGCGTCGCCCACGTAGACCGGGTGCAGCCCGACCGCGGTTATCAGCTCTTCGGCCGCCGCCCGCGCCTCCGGGTCGGCAGCGAAGAACAGGTCGGCGCCTGCCGGGGGGTCGGCAAAATTCTCCCAGCCCAGGGTGTTGAAGGCGCGCACGTAACGAGCGCCGGGCGCGGCCGCGGCCAGAGCCGCCCGGCTGTTGGCCTCCGGCTCGCCGATCCGGTTGGCGGCATCGATAACGATCTTCCCGGCCAGCGCGGCGGCATGCTCGGCGATGAGGCCGCCGGCGGCAGGCCCGGGCACCGCGAGCAGGATCGCCTCGGCGTCAGCCAGCGCACTGCCGATGGCGGCCAGCAGCGCGCCGGCCGGGCCGCTGCCGGACGGGCTGCGGGAGCCGTAGCTGACCTCGTGCCCGGCCGCCCGCCACTTCTCGCCCAGCGTGCCGCCGATGTTGCCCGTGCCGATCACGGCGATTCTCATAGCCCGAACCCTACCGACCCGGCGGCCGTCGCGGACGGCCCGGGCGTTTGCCCGGCGCTGACCGGGCAGGATGACCACATGGGCGAGACACCATTCCAGAACCCGGCCAACGACGAGGACGACGAGCGCCCCGGCGAGGCGCCGGGCGAGCGCGCGCAGCGGCTCTACGAGCAGCACTCAGGTGCCCGGCTGCCCGGCTCCGACGCCGGTCCGGACAGCCGGGTGCGCCAGCTCGACCCCGAGCTCGGCGACCCGGAATCCGCGGATCCCGGTCTCGGCGCGGACGGCGCGCCGCCCGCGTGAACCGGCCGGGGCCCGCTGTTACTGGCCCGGGTCAGCCGCGCATGTCGATGGCGCTGACCCGGACCGGGCGGACGGTCACGACCACGCGCTGTCATGCTCGCGCGAGTCAGATCCGTACTTGGCGCCGGTCCCCGCGTCAGCAGCGGCCTGCGTAAGCCCCGTCCATGTAGGTGGTCCATGCCGACCAGTTGGCGCCGTCGGCGGACATGATCACCGCTGACCGCGCGTTGCCGAAGGCGTCGTAGGTGGACAGCGCGCCGTTGACCGGGTTGATCTGCCAGTAGCCGCGCTCGCCGACCGTGCCGGTGGCCCACTGGTTGCCGCCCGACTCGGCCATCGCCACCGACGCCGCGGTGACCGCCGCGGCGGGCGATCCGCCGGCCGCCTGCCACAGCGCCTCCAGCCCGCTGCAGCCGAGGGTGCCGGTCAGGCCGCGGCCCGCTCCGCCGCCGGCCGCCGTGCCGCCTCCGGCGGTGCTGCCGCCCGTGCTGGCGGTGGTGGTGACCTTGGCGTGCCGGGGCGGGTAGGTGTCGTCACCGTCATGGTCACCGTCGCCCTGGCCCGAGCTGCCCCCGCCCGAGCTGGCCGGCGCGGTGCTGGCCGGCGCGGTGCTGACGACGGCGGTGGCCACGGCGGGCAGGGTGCGCGGCAGGCGCAGCACCTGACCGGGATAGATCAGGTCGGGATTGGTGATCGTCGAGTGGTTGGCCTGGTACAGGCCGCGCCAGTTCCCGGTGCGACCGTAGAATTTTGCGGCAATGCCGGAAAGGGTGTCCCCGGCGCGGACGTCATAGCTGCGGGCCGGCGCCGAGGTGCGGGCGGGACGGGCCGATACGGTCAGGTGCTGCGGCCGCGCCAGGGCGTCAAGGCGGATGTGCGTCACGTGCGCGCCCGCCGCCGGTACGGCCGGCGCAGCGGGCTGCTGCAGCGGCGGGGCGCCGGCCAGCGCTCCCGCCACCGCCACGGCGGGCACGGCCTTGCCCGCGGTCTGCGCTACCTTCTCGGCCTGGGACGGCGTCGCGTGCCGCCCTGTCCTTCTGATCTTGGTGGTCCTGCGATGGCTGGGTGCTGAACTCACAGACCGTCCTAACGCCGGAATGGTGCCCGCCTACGCAGCCCACTTCGCTCTCGGCCGGGCCTGCCTGTCGCCGCTCCAGGCAGCAGACTGCCAGGACACAAAGATCACTCGCGGCGAAACGCGGCTAATTTCCCAGCCAGGACAAGATCCGACAATCTCCTATCATTCGTAACTTGCGCCGCTTTCTTCCCGGCGCTCCCGGCGGCCACCGTCGCCCGGGTACCGCTGGCCGTCCGCCAGGCATGGGCCGGCCCCTCGCGGGTAATCACAGGCACCAGACGGCAAAATCGAGGCAAAGGCGGCTTGGTCGTGTGGGAGCGGCTGGAACAGCAGGAACTGAAGCGACTGACCCGCCGGATGCCCGGCGGGGCCCCCGGCGAGCTGCCCGACCCGTCCCGGCCCGCCGGCACCGACCTGCTGCCTCAGATCGAGCACATCGTCGTGCTGATGATGGAGAACCACTCCTACGACAACTACCTCGGCATGCTGGCGGGCCGGGGCGAAGGGCTGCCGCGCGGTGACGACGGCGAGCCCGACGCGGCTAACCCGGACGCAGGCGGCGAGACCGTGCGCGCCTTCCCTCTGCCCGTCACCCGGCAGCAGCCGAAGGCGCCATCACAAAGCTGGCACGCCACCCACCTGCAGTGGAACGAGGGCAAGCTGGACGGCTTCGTGACCAGCACGCGGCAGCTGCTGCCCGGCCACGACCCCAGGCTCGCCATGGGCTACTGGTCGGAGCAGGATCTGCCGTTCTATTACGGCCTGGCGCGCACCTTCCCGCTCGCCGACCGCTGGTTCAGCTCCTGCCTGGGCCCGACGTTCCCCAACCGCCGGTTCCTGATCGCCGGCACCGCGCACGGCCTGATCGACGACCTGCCCTACAACTTGCTGAACTATCCGCCCGCCGGCACCGTCTTCGACCTGCTCACCCGCAACGGCATCTCCTGGGTCAACTACCACCCGGTGGCCGACGAGCCGTCCCGGGTCCGCCGCTACGCGCGATACCGGCGGCGCATGGTTCAGCGCAGGCTGCACTCATTCGTCCAGGGATTCCGCGGCGCGGGCCGGGACATCCAGAAGGACATGCAGTTCACCGCGGACATCTTCCCGCTCGGGATCGCCCGCTACATGCTGCACGTGCGCAGCACCGAGGAGTTCTTCGCCGCTGCGGACGACGGCACCCTGCCCGCGGTGAGCATCGTCGACCCGGACTTCGCCAGCTACTCCGAGGAGAACCCGCAGGACATCAGCAAGGGCGAGAGCTTCGCCGCCGAAGTTGTCAACCGGGTCATGCACGGCAGGGCATGGCCGCGCACGCTGCTGATCTGGCTCTATGACGAGCACGGTGGCTACTACGACCACGTCCCTCCGCCGCCCGCGGTGGCGCCTGACGACGTCGCGGGCCATTGCCTGGCGACCAGCACGCCGCTGCTGCGGACGCTCTTGCAGGCCTTCTTCCCTCGCTACCTGCGCAACGTCGAGAAGCTTGACGAAGGGCCGCATTCCTACGACCAGTACGGGTTCCGGGTGCCGGCGGTCATGGTGTCGCCCTACGCCCGGCCGGACTGCGTGCTGTCGGAGGTGTTCGACCACACCTCGGTGCTCAAGCTGATCGAGCAGAAGTGGAACCTGCCCGCGCTCACCCGGCGCGACGCCGCCGCGACCTCGCCGATCGGCGCGCTCGACTTCGACTCGTCCCCGGCGTTCCTCACCCCGCCGTCCCTGCCCGAGCCCCGCCTGAAGTGGGGCACCTGGTAACCGCTACTGCACCGGCGGCAGATCCTGCGGGGGGCCGAGCACGGGGGCGAAGACGTCGCCGAGCCCGGCCAGCCGGCCGGGCATTGAGCGGATCGTGAATGTGTCCGAGCGCAGCTCCGCGTCGTCCAGCTCGTCCCAGCGGATCGGTGCCGAGACCGGAGCGCCCGCGGCGGCCCGCGGGCTGTAGGGCGCGATGAGGGTCTTGTTCATGACGTTCTGGGTGTAGTCGAGCCGGGCCAGCCCGGCCCGCTCCCGCACGTCCCACTTCCAGCTGACCAGCTTCGGGACCACCGCGCCGACGGCCCGGGAGACCTGCTCGACCCAGCCCCGGGTCTGGTCGAAGCTGTCCGCGCTGGCCGGGATCCAGATCTGGATGCCATGCCGGCCGGTGAGCTTGGGCTGCGCCCGGACGCCGAGGTGCTCGAGCGCCGTCCGGTGCAGCCGGGCCAGCGCGACCAGATCGCCCCACGAGGTGTCCGATCCGGGGTCCAGGTCAATCAGCGCATAGCTGGGACGGTGCGGATCATCGGTGCGCGAGGTCCAGGCATGCCATTCCAGCGCGCCGAAGTTCGCGGCCCAGATCAGCGCGGCCGGCTCGTCTGCGACCAGGTAGGTGGTCGTCTTGCCGCGCTCGGCCTCCGGGTCGTCCCAGCGCGGCAGCCAGCCCGGGGCATGGTCGGGCAGCTGTTTGTGCCAGAAGCCCGTGGTGCCCGCGCCGCCGGGGAACCGGTGCATGTTGAGCGCCCGCCCGGTCAGGTAGGGCAGCACGACCGGGGCGATCTGGGCGGCGTAGCGGATCAGCTCGCGCTTGGTCACCGGGTCCTCGCCGGGCCGGGCCGGGAACAGTTCCTTGTCGAGGTTGGTCAGCCGCAGCTCCCGGCCGAACACCCGCCACATGCCGCCGTTGCCGAGCGCGTCCAGGGCCGCGAGCTCGGCGGCGCCGGGTCCGCCGGCCGCCGTCCGGGCACCGGCCGGATGGTCCGCGCCCGCCCGCCCGGCCGTCCGCTTGGCGGCGGTCTGCTGGCCGGCGGTTCGCCTGGTCCTGGCCGGCTGGTCGGCGGGCTTGCCGCCCGGCTCGCGGCGCACCGGCACCGATGCCCGGGCGGCGGGCAGGTCAGACCGCCAGATCCGGTCCGGATCCGCCTTGACCTGGTCATTGGTGCGCCCGCTGAGCACTGACCTGGGATGCGCCTCGGGATCCCAGTCGTCCACGGCCTGGTCGTCGTGCTTGTGCAGCAGCAGCCACTGTTCCCGGTCGCCCGGTTCGCGGCCGCGGCGGACCAGCACCAGCCGGCCCTTCAGCTTCTGCCCGTGCATGTCGGCGTGCAGCTCGCCGGCCGCGACCGCCGCGGCCGGGTCGTCGGTGCCGTGCGGTTCCCAGGTCCCGGTATCCCAGACGATCACGTCGCCGCCGCCATACTCTCCCTTCGGGATCACCCCCTCGAAGTGCAGATACTCGATGGGATGGTCCTCCACGTGCACGGCCGTGCGCTTGACGTCCGGATCCAGGGTCGGCCCGCGCGGGACTGCCCAGCTGACCAGCACTCCGTCGATCTCGAACCGCAGGTCGTAGTGCAGCCGGCGGGCCCGGTGCCGCTGCACGACAAACCGCCGCCCGCCGCTGCCATCCGGCACTGTGCCGGCGGGCTCCGGCGTCCGCCCGAAGTCCCGCTTCTGCTGGTAGCGCGCGAGCTTTCCCGGAATCTGGCACCTCCCGACGCCCCCGCCATCTGAGTTCCCGCGCGGCGGTGATTCACACCCGGCGGCGGAGCCGGCTGACGATCGGTCAGTGCGCGCGCTGGCCCGACCGCAGTGACTCGACGGTTTTGGCCACCCGGGCGGCGCGGGTCTCCTTCTTCGCGTCCTCGATCCACCGCACCCGCTCCTTGCGGTGGCTGTAGGACAGCGCGTCGAAGAACGCCCTGGCCGCATCCTCGCCCGCCAGTGCCTCGGCCAGATCGGCAGGCCCGGCCACCTCGCGGGGACTGGCGTCCAGCTCGATGCCGACGTTCACCTGATCGCCGGCGGCCACCCCGGCCGCCGCCCGGTTCTCGGCGCTGAGCGGGACGAGGAACCGGCCGCCCATCGAGGCCACGGTGGTGCGGTAGGAATACCCGCCCACCGTGATCACCACTGCCGGGCGCTTGCCCGGCCCCAGGGCGGCCGCGACGTCATCGGGAACCTGTATGCCGGTGGCCGTCCGGCCGCCTAGCTCAATCGTCGCGCGAAACTTCATGGCCACGTTTATGCAGCTGCGCAGTGCCGCCCGCTGCCGCGCAGTGCCGCCCGCCGCCGCTGGCCCGGCGCGACGCCATGGGATGCTGCACGCATGCCGGATCTTGAGGGCCTGCGCGACCGCATGCGAAAGTTCGCCGCGGACCGGGACTGGGGCCAGTTTCATGACCCGAAATCGGTCATCCTGGCCCTGGTCGCGGAGGTTGGCGAGCTCGCTGAGCTGTTCCAGTGGCTGCCCGCGGCGGACGCACGGCGCCTCGCCCAGTCCGAGCCGCTGCGCACCCGGGTCGGCGAGGAGATATCTGATGTGCTGCTCTACCTGCTGCTGCTGGCCAACGTGCTCGACCTCGACCTGGCCGCCGCGGCCGAGCGCAAGCTCGCCGACTCCGAGCGCCGCTACCCGGCAGGCCCGGCTGCCGGGCGGCCGCACCGGTCCTGAGGAAACGGCATGAAATCGGGAACGATTCGCGCGCGCATCGGCCGTCGGAAAGCCTGCACTGCCTGTGTCCTGCTCAGTGCTGTCCGGTCGCGGTTAGCCGCCGGGCCGGACGGCCGTCCAGCACCTGGACGTGCTCGGAGGCGAGATCGTCCGCCAGCGCGTACGCCTCTTCAAGGTCGGCGGCCAGATGCACCTGGCCGTGGTCCCGCCAGGCCGGGGGCGCGATGTCGCCCGTCGGCATGCCGTGCAGCAGCTCCTCGACCTGCGCGATCGTCTTGCGGGCGACTTCCTCGGAGGTGGTGATCAGGACCGCGGGTGAATCGGGGCCGTGCTCGGCCTGGCTGAGCAGGTCGACGGCGACGGCAAACGGGTCCGCGGTGTGATCGGCGATGATCAGCGTCTCGGTCGGGCCGGCCTGCACGTCGATGCCGACTTCCCCGAAGAGCTGCCGCTTGGCTTCGGCAACGTAGGCGTTGACCGGGCCGGTAAGGATGTCCACCCGGTCAATGGTCTCGGTGCCGAGCGCAGTACCGCGATGCCATGGGCGCCGCCGAGCAGGTAGATCTCATCCGCGCCGGCCAGGTGCATGGCAGAGATCGACGCGGCCGGGAGCTCCCACCCGGCGACGGTCCAGCTCCGGGGTATCGCCGAGGTCGGGGAGATGGCCTGCTACCGGACAACGGCCGCGGCCTCACTGCCATCCTCGCCTCGACCGATGTGCTGGCGCTCCAGGCGCTGCGGGCGCTGCGGGCCCGGGCGGGGCCGGTGCCAGATGAGGTATCGGTCATCGGATTCGACGACGTACCGGACGCGGCAGGCGCCGGCCTCACCACAGTGGCGCAGCCGCTAGCCGAGAAGGGCCGCACAGCCGCCAGGCTCCTCCCGGACTTCATCAGGCTCGGGGAAAGCTCGAGCATCATGCTGCCGACCGAGCTTCGGGTGCGGACATCCACCGGGCCCCGCGAGCAAGCTGGTAGCTGACAGGCTGCATGTCAGGGCGCGGCGCGGGCGGCCCAGGTGAGGCTGCCTGCTTCGGGGAGCTGCCGGGCGAGGGCCAGCGCGACCTGGCGGCCGAGGGCGTCGGCGTGGCGGGCGGGCATGTCGGGGTCGACCCAGCCTTCGATTTCGACTCGCAGGGTGCGGCCGGTCCAGCGGGCCCGGGCGTGGGCGTGCTGGACGCCGGGCACCGATCCCGCTGCGGACTCGGCGGCGGTGATCACGGAGGCGTCGATGCCGTCAGCCAGACGGTGCACGACGTCTGTGGTGACCTCGTAGCCGACGTGGCAGATAAATGCGGTGACTACGAGCCCGGCCACCGGGTCGCCCCAGGGCTGGCCGAGGGCCACGGCGATCAGCCCGGCCAGCGCCCCGGCGGAGGATAGCGCGTCGAGCCAGGAGTGCCGGGCGTCCGCGATCAGCGTGGCCGAGCCGATCCTCCTTCCGATGACCAGCTTGTAGCGGGCCACGACCTGGTTGCCGATGATGCCGATGACGGCTCCGGCGATGCCGGCGCCGACGTCGGTGGTGTGGCCGTGCTCGACCAGCTTGCGGATGCTCTCGTACCCGGCGAACACGGCGCTAGCCCAGATCACCACGGCGATGCCGATCCCGGCCAGGTCCTCGGCGCGCTCCAGGCCGTAGGGGTAGCGCTCGGTCGGCGGCCGCCGCGACAGCCGGAACCCCAGGAACACCACGGCGCTGGTCGAGACATCGGACAGGTTATGGATCGCGTCGCCCAGCAGCCCGACCGAGCCCGTCAGGATGGCCAGGGCCAGCTCGATCAGGCCGGTGGCCGCCAGCCCGATCGCGCTTACGGCCACCGCCCGGTTGGCCTGCCGCCGATCCTGGGCGTCATCACGGATTCCGGGCAGCGGAAACTCGGCGGCCGGGTCGCGTAGCCCGGTGGTCTTGTGCATCCAGCCAGGATGACCGCGGCCCGCGGCCGGGGCAATCCCGGCCGCCGTAGCGGTGCCGGGCGGCCCTGCGGCCGCCTGGCACCTGCGACGAGGCTGCTCTTGCCGAGGTGCTGCAATGGGCACGGTCATGCATGCTGGCTGCCATGAGCGACCCGCAGCCCCGCCACCACGATCACGATCATGCAGACGGCGACGATCACGATCACGCGCACCGAGAAGGGGCACATTCGCGGCTCCGGCACCTGCTGCTACCGCACTCCCATGAGGCCGCCGGCAAGGTCGATGCGGCCATGGAAGCCAGCGCCGAGGGCATGCGGGCGCTGTGGATATCCCTGGTGGTACTCGGGGCCACAGCAGTGATCCAGGCGGTCGTGGTGGCGGTCTCCGGCTCGGTGGCGCTGCTGGGCGACACGCTGCACAACGCCGTGGACGCGCTGACGGCGGTGCCGCTGGGCATCGCGTTCCTGGCGGGCAGGAAGCCGCCGACCCGCCGCTACACCTACGGATACGGGCGGGCCGAGGACCTGGCCGGAGTGATCATCGTCGTCCTCATCGCCGCGTCCTCGGCCCTGGCCGCCTACGCGGCGGTCACCCGGCTGGCGCACCCGCGCCCGGTCTCCAGCCTGATAGCGGTCGCTGCCGCAGCCCTGGCCGGGTTCGCGGGCAATGAGCTGGTCGCCCGGTACCGCATCCGCGTCGGCCGCAAGATCGGCTCGGCCGCGCTGGTCGCCGACGGGCTGCATGCCCGCACCGACGGATTCACCTCCCTGGCGGTGCTGCTGGGCGTCGGCGGAATCGCGCTGGGCTGGGACTGGGCCGACCCGGCCGCCGGCCTGCTGATCACCGTGGCGATCCTGGCCGTGCTGTGGCAGGCTGCCCGCGAGATCTGGCGGCGGCTGATGGACGCCGTCGACCCCGCCCTGGTCAGCCAGGCTGAGCGCACCCTGCAGGACACTGCCGGTGTACTGGGCGTCGGCCAGGTCCGGCTGCGCTGGATCGGCCATCAGCTCCGCGCGGAATGCGAAGTCATCGTGGACGCGGGCAGCGCCGTCGAAGCCCACCAGGTCGCAGTCAGCGCGGAGCACGACCTGCTGCACGCCCTGCCCCGCCTGTCCGCCGCGCTGGTCCACACCGACCCGCTGCCTCGCGAGGGCGCCGATCCCCACATCATCCTCGCGCCGCACCGGTAAACGCGCGGCCCGCCGCTGATCCTGTGTGCGCGGGCGGCAGGATGAGCTGCTCGGTGCCCGGAACACGACCAGGACCTGGCCGCCCAGGTGCCAGTCGGTTGACACTGTCCGTATGTCCGTGTGAGTATACGGATATACGGAGGTAAAATGGCGCCAGGCGATCATGATCATCCCGTCGATCAGGAGCGTGTCACCGCTGCCCGGGCCGGCGTCGTGTCGGTCGGCGACGCCGGGCGGCTGGCCGGCCTGCTGGGCATGCTGGCCGACCCGGTACGGTCGCGGATCCTGTTCGCCCTGTCGGCCGCCGGGCAGCTGTGCGTGGGCGACCTGGCGCTGGCCCTGGAGGTCACCGAGGACCAGGTGTCGTATGCGCTGAAGATGCTGCGCCTGGCCGGGCTGGTGAGCTTCCGCAAGGACGGCCGGATGGTGTTCTACCGCCTCAGCGACGGCTTCCCCCATCAGCTCCTCGAACACTGCCTGCGGCAACTGCTGACCATCGCGGCACCGGAGGCAGACCAGTGATGCGCGTGCTGGATGCCCTGGGCCACGCCCTGCGCATCGCGGGCTCGATGACATGGGAGATCACCTGGTCGCTGATTCTTGGCTTCACCCTGTCGGCGGTGATTCAGGCGGTGATCCGGCGCGAGACAATCGCCCGGCTGCTCGGCGACGACCGGCCGAGGACGCTGGCGCTGGCCACCGGCCTGGGCGCCGCGTCCTCGTCCTGCTCTTACGCCGCGGTGGCGCTGGCCCGCGCCCTGTTCCGCCGGGGCGCCAGCTTCACCGCCGCGATGGCCTTCGAGATCGCCAGCACCAACCTGGTCATCGAGCTGGGCATCATCTTGGCGCTGCTGATCTCCTGGCAGTTCACCCTGGCCGAGTTCGTCGGCGGCCCGGTCATGATCGTGCTGATGGCGGTAGCATTCCGGCTGTTTGTCCGCAAGCGGCTCATCGAGGCGGCCCGCGAGCAGGCTGACCGGGGACTGGCCGGGTCGATGGAAGGTCATGCCGCCATGGACATGAGCATCGCCCCCGGTGGCGGTTTCTGGCCGCGGCTGATCAGCCGCGGCGGATATACCTCAGTCAGCCACATCTTCGTGATGGAATGGGCCGCCGTCATCCGCGACGTCATCGTCGGCCTGCTGATCGCCGGGGCGGTCGGCGCCTGGGTGCCCGATACCTTCTGGCAGCACTTGTTCCTCACCGGACACCCGCTGGCCGCCCGGCTGTGGGGGCCAGTTGTCGGCCCGGTCATCTCACTGCTCAGCTTCGTCTGCTCAATCGGGAACGTGCCGCTGGCCGCGGTGCTGTGGAACGGCGGCATCAGCTTCGGCGGCGTCATCGCCTTCATCTTCGCCGACCTGATCATCCTCCCGGTCCTGAACATCTACCGGAAGTACTACGGCACCAAGATGATGCTGGTCTTGCTCGGCATCTTCTACGCGACCATGGTCGCGGGCGGCTACATCGTCGAGTTCTTGTTCGGCGGCCTCGGGCTCATCCCGCCCCAGCGCGCGGCCAGGATCACCCAAGCAGGGATCTCGTGGAACTACACCACCATCCTTAACATCATCTTCCTGCTGCTGGCCGCGGCGCTGCTGGTGCGCTTCTTCCGCTCCGGCGGCGGCCCGATGCTCAAGATGATGGGCGGAAGCCCTGGCGAACATCCGCATCACGCGCTCAGCGATTCACCCGGGCCGGGCAGCACGTCCAGTATCCATCCCGCCGACCACGCCCAGCCCTGATCGGCGCCAGCCTGGCCGCCCGCAGCCGAGCATCACCACGACTCACCCGGGCGAAAGGGCTGAGCCCGGCGACGTACACCCGGCGGCGACCGAGCCGGTCGCCGAGAGCAGCGGCGGTGATGATCCCGGCCTCCCCTGATCCCTGCCCATGCCGACAGCCGGCCGTCGGCATAATCACCGCCGTGCGGCCAGGCCCGGAGGCATCGACCGCAGGATTGCGCCGACGCCGTCGCGGCGGGCCATACTGGGCGACTCCGCCAAGCTGCCGCCCGAAGACCGCCAGCGCTATGTGCTCGCGCGACATCGCGGTTTCCTCGACGGGCTGCTGGACGAGCTCGGGTCACGGAAATGTCACCCTTGTGGGACACGACTGGGGTGCGCACTTGGCTTCGACTGGGCCAGGCGTCACCCCGGCAGCGCCCGGGCCATCGCCTATATGCAAGGCCATCGTCCGGCCGCTCGCCAGCTGGCAGGAGTGGTCGGAGGCCGCACGTTCGATCTTCCAGGGGCTGCGATCACCAGCAGGCGAGCATCTGATCCTCGACCGCAACGTCTTCGTAGAGCGCATCCTGCCCGCCTCTGTCGTGCGGACGCTGAGCGAGGCCGAGATGGACGAGTACCGCAGTCCGCCGCCGCCTGGCTCGCCCGCCTGCCCCTAGCGCCAGCCAGATGGCATGGCCCGAGGGTCATCCGCGGGCAGTGCTATCGGAGATAGGTTCGGCTGCATCTGGAACGCGAGCAGTGACTGGGACAGAATCAGCCAGATGGTGGATGTCAGCTTCCCGCCGGATGCGGGCCTTCCCGCAGCGGGGACGGCCGATGCGGAGAACCTCTGCCTGTTGCGGCGCTATGAGCCGGTGCTGCGCCTTACCAAGGGCGAGCTTTTCCTGCCGATGTCGGTGGAGAGCTATCTGGAGCTGTGCGGGCTGTGGCGGTCTGCCGCGGGCGGCCGGGCACCGGGCCGGCCCGGCGCGGCGGAACGGCTCCGCGCGCCCGGAGAGCTCACGCCGGGGCGCCTGGCCCAGGTCGGTGCGGGGCCGGCCGCGGGGGGCCTCTGGCTCCGCTTGGTCGAGAGCCCGCTCAGCCGAACCGACTACCGCGCGTGGCGGCGCGATCCGGGACGAGCGCGGGCGGCAACAGGGGGCCGGTTCGCCGCGGTCGGGCTGCTGGGCCGGCTAATCGATGCGGTGATGCGGTTGTCGCTGCTGCTGCGCGGCCGGGTGCCCGGCGGGACGGCGGCTGCAGCGGAGCAGAATTATCGAGCGCTCGCCGACCCGGGCACCTGTCCCTACTATGGCCGCGTCATCCGCGATCGCGGTTTCGTGGCGCTGCAGTACTGGTTTTTCTACGCGATGAACGACTGGCGGTCGACGTTCGGCGGTGTCAACGACCACGAGGGCGACTGGGAGCAGGTCACTGTATTCCTGCCCGACCCGCCGGACCCGGCTGCGCGGCCGGCCTGGGTGGCCTGCTCGTCGCATGACGAGGTCGGCAGCGACCTGCGCCGCCGGCATGACGACCCCGACCTCCAATGGCGGGACACGAACCCGGTCATCTTCGTCGGCGCGGGCTCGCACTCGGGTGCCTACCTGCCCGGGGACTACCTGGTCACCGTCGAGCCGCCGGCCCTCGCACGGATATTCGCCACGCTGCGGCGCCTCAGCCGCCTGCTCCTGCCATGGACGCGCGGCAATGTCGGCACCGCTGTCGGCATTCCGTTCATTGACTACCACCGGGGCGACGGACCCGGCATAGGTCCGGGTGAGCAGCGCGGATGGCACGCGGTGATGGTCGACGATGAGACGCCCTGGCTGCGTGACTACCGCGGATTGTGGGGACTGGACACCGGGGACCCGTTCGGCGGAGAGCGTGCCCCGGCAGGGCCACGCTACGAGCGCGACGGGTCGGTACGGCTCTGCTGGTCAGACCCGGTGGGGTGGGCAGGCCTGGATCAGGAGGCACCATCCCTGGAGGCGGAACAGCAGGCCGTCAAGGACCGCGTCGTCGAGCTAGATGCCCAGCTGCTCACTGCCGCGGAGGACATCGCCGCCGGCGGCGATGAAATGCGCCGCGTCCGCGCCGGGATCCGGGCGCTGGGCAGCGACCGGTCCCGTGAGGGCCAGGCCGTGCTGGCCGCGCTGGAGGCTTCCCTGGGACAGGTCCGCCTGCGCCGCCAGGCGCTCGCTGCGGAGCGGGAGGAACTGGTGCGCGCGTCCATCAAGGGCCTTCCGCGGGAGGGGCCGCACGCGCACCTGCGGCACCGGGCGCTGCCGAACGTTCATCCGGCCCGCGGACGGCGCCGGGTGCTGCGGGCTTGGTCCGCGGTCTCGGTCTCGTTTCTGCTGGCCGGTCTCGCCTTGATCGTCTTCGGTCACGGCGGCGCGCTGCTGCCGACCCTCGGTGGCCTGGCGGTGTTCATGCTCTGCGCGGAAGCCTTCGCCCGGCGTCATCTCCTGCAGTTCGTCGCGGGACTCGCCACCGCCGTCGTGCTAGCCGGGGTGACATGGATGGTTGTCCTCGCGGCCCTCGGCAACTGGCGGGCGGTCGTGGCTGGCCTGCTGGCTCTGGCCGCGCTGGTGCTGCTGGCCGCCAATATCCGTGACTTCTTCGCCAAGCGCTGACCCGGCATCCGTATGATTACCGGCATACCCGCTCACCTTCACTACGGCCAGCCTTCAGGACGGCAAGCTTGCCGCTGCGGGGCATCGGGCCGACGATGAGCGTCCGCAGGCTATGCGGCTGGCCGAGGGGCCCTCCCCATGGCCGGCAGCCCTGAAGGAATGGTCTTGCCATGCCGCAGTCCCTCCTGGCCGCACCGCCGCATGTGCTCGCGGCCGGCCTCCTGCGGAGCGGCTTCCGGGCCGTCCTCCTCCTGCTGATCATCGGCGAGTTCATCGTCGCGATCATCTGCGCCCTTGTCGCCAGGATGAAGGGTTACAGCGCAGTGCTGTTCGCCGTGCTCGGCTTCCTCTTCAGTATCATCGCCCTCATCGTCGTACTACTGATCCCCCGGCGCCGGCGTCGCTGACCCCGGCGGCCCGGACAGGCGGCGCAGTGCGTCCAGGCCGGCTCTGAGAATGCAGGCGGCACGCGGCCCGGCCATCCGGCGGCCCCGCCCGGCCGGGGCCAGGCCGGTCAGGCCCGTTTCAGGGTGGCGCCGATGATGACCGTGATGAGGGCTTGGCGGCGGCCCGACATCCTCGCCGTGGTCGACGCCCACGCCGCCTAACCCCGGACGCAGCCCGAAGCCGCAGCCAGGCTCACGCTCCCCGCCGCAGCGAGACCTGGCGCGGCCCGTTGGCTGGAATATATTCCGATGCGAGGTAATCTGCGCCAGAGTTTCCCGCATGACGACTACGCAGCCCCGGACGGGCGGCCTTGAGGTCCGCTCGATTGACTACATCCCGCTGAGCGAACGGCACGGGAAGATCTGGCATCTGGGCCCGCTGTGGTTCATGTCGAACGCGCAGATAGCCACACTGGCGGTCGGCCTGATCAGCATCAGCGAAGGCGCATCCCTGTTCTGGTCCGTGCTGGCCATCGTGATCGGCATCCTGATCGGCACGCTGTTCATGGCGTTTCACTCGGCTCAGGGGCCGCAGCTCGGCCTGCCCCAGATGATCCAGTCACGTCCGCAGTTCGGGTACATCGGCGCGCTGCTGGTCTGGCTGTTCGCCTATGTGCAGTACGCCGGCTTCAACGTCTTCAACACCATCCTGGGCGGCGAGTCGATGAGCATCGTGGCGCATGGCTCCACCAAGCTGTGGGTGGTCGTCGTGACGGTCGTGGCGCTCGTCGTCGCCCTGGTCGGCTACGACCTCATCCACAGGGCCGAGCAGTGGCTGACGTACCTGATGATCGTCATCTTCGGAGTGTTCACGATCGCGCTCTTCTTCATCCACTACCCGGCGGGCACCTTCGACATCGGCACGTTCCAGGCCAGCCCGTTCCTGGGCCAGTTCGGGGTGGTGGCCGGCTACCAGATCAGCTGGGCGATCTACGTCTCGGACTACTCGCGCTACATGCGGCCGGACGTGACCGTGCGCAAGACGTTCTACTGGACCTACTGGGGATCGGCCATCGGCGGTGCCTGGATGATGGTCGTGGGCGCCGTGCTGGCCGCCTGGGCGGGCAAGAACTTTGACGGCACCGGCATTGCCGAGCTGGACAAGGTCGGCAACCACGTCTTCGACGGCTTCGGCTCCATCGTGCTCATCCTCGCCGCGCTCGGCCTGGCCTCGGTCACCGCGCTGAACATGTACGGCGGCTCGCTCACGCTGATCAGCGCGCTGGACTCGTTCCGCAAGGTGCGGCCGACGCTCAGCCTGCGCATCGTCACCGTGGGCGTCACGGCAGCGCTCTCGCTGGTCGGCGCGCTCGCCGCGACGCAGAACTTCCTCGGCAACTTCAGCAACTTCCTGCTGCTGATCCTCTACCTGTTCATCCCGTGGACCGCGGTGAATCTGGTCGACTACTACATCGTGCGGCGAGGTCACTATGCCATCGCCGAGATCTTCAAGCCCCGCGGCATGTACGGCCGGTGGGGATGGCGGGGAATCGTCGCCTACCTGGCCGGCTTCGCCGCGATGATACCGTTCTTCAACATCGGCACCCTCTACGAAGGCGCGGCCGCCAACGCCCTCGGCGGCGCGGACATCTCGTTCTTCATCGGGCTGCCGGTGGCCGGAATCCTCTACTACGTGTTCAGCCGCTCGATCGATGTCGCGGCCGAGACCCGGGTGGCCGAGGCCGAGGCGGCCGAGGTGGAGCCGTCAGCCGGGTAGGCCAGCGCAGGCCCGCGCGCGGGAGACGGCGATTGAGTGAGCGTGACATCCGAGACAGGAAAGGACGCTGAGATGACAAATGGCTCAGAGCGGCCGGCTTCTGACGTGATGGGGCCCGAGGAAGGCAACACCCCGGACGTCATGGGACCCGAGGAGGGCGGCGCTCCCGATGTGATGGGCCCCGAGGAAGGCAACACCCCGGACGTCATGGGACCCGAGGAGGGCAGCGCTCCCGATGTGATGGGCCCCGAAGAAGGCAACGAGCCCGAGATCATGGACCCCGGAGCCAGTTGATGGTGTCTCGCTGACCCTGCAGGAAGTGACAAACCTCCTCGTACGGCCGTCTCGGGAGGCTGCTGCCGTGCCGATCTTCCTCGGCTGCGGAACTCGTACTTGCAGCCACCGCGCCGGCTGCTCGCGCGCAAGTGCGCTGGCCTTGCACTGCATCCGCGGTCGGCTCCTGCGGCTGCCCGGCCGACCGGGCGCGCAGCCATATGCCGCAAGCGGCCGAGAGCAGCCACATGCGGCCGCGGCATCCGGCGTTGCTGCCGTCGGCTGGCAGCCTGATCGCCTGAAGGGCAGTCAGTGGATGGCTAGCACCATGCGGGGGGAGGGGCCAAAGTCCGTCTCGGCAACGCCGCAGTCGGTGAAACCGACGGCGCTGTAGAAGCCCAGCGCGTGGGGATTGGCGGTCACTTCCAGGCGCTCCACGCCCCGTGCTCGCAGAACGTCCGCGATGCGGCTGACGAGTGCAGTGGCAATGCCGCGCCTCATCCAGTCCGGGTGTACGAATAGGTCTTCCAATTCGATGGCACCGTCGGCTTCGATCCAGGTGGCAAAGCCAGCGAGCGAGCCGTTCTCTTCCGCGACATGAGTGCGGCCCTCGGCCAGTCCTTCAGGCCCTAGAATCAGGAGCTCCGGATGGGCCAGCAGGTTGTCACGGTCGCCCGCATTGAACAACGACGCGCGGCGATAGACATCGGTTGCAGCCGAGAGGTCGGCAAGTGTTCCAAGCCGGATCATTGCCATACTGTGGACCAAGCCGTCTTGAGCCGATCGGCCTCCCTCAGCCCAGTTCTGCGCTCGAGAGATCACCAGCCTCATCAAGCTGGCCGGCGATCGCGTCCGGGGCACGCATCCGCCACGCATCGATCACCAGTTCCCGCAGGCGCTCGGCGCCCACCTCCGCCAGCCGCAGCATTACCAATGGCCAGCCGTCGTAGCCGGGCGCGGTGAAGAAGACCACGGGCTCACCGAGGAGGAGGGCCTGCTTCTCAGCCTCATCGCCGACGAACAGCACTGCGATATCGGTGCGGATCAGCCGCGGCTTGCCCTCCCTGCGCTCGGGATAGGACCAGACGAACCCCTTGCCAGCCACCCGGAAGTCGAAGCCGTCGCTCTCGATCTCCTCCACCTGAGGCAGGGCCAGCGCGAGGCAGCGCACATCGTCAGCGTCGGCCATCGAGGTCTCTCCCGGATCGCGTTACCCCTTGTAGGCACAGGCTAGACGCTGGCACAGACAGCCCGGCTGCGAAGGGGCACGCCAGCATTGGCCAGTGATGCCACTGCCCCAAGCGGCCGGCCGCGCCATCGATCACGCCGTCGGGAACCGGACGAGCGGGCCCATCCTTCTCAACGGCCGAGGCACCCGGGTGGGCCGGCACGCCACGACACGGCGGCTGCGGCACGTACATCGAATGAGCTCTTACCAGTAATCCATGATCCCGAAATGAAAATCAGAGCCCGGCCTACTCGTTTACGTGACGCCAGAAGGCCCATTACTCAGCACCGTGAGCGCAGAAGAGTGCCAGAAACCTTGAAATGCTCACTTCCAGTTCGCACTCCGCTACCAAAAGTGACTTCAGCGAAGGCCAGCCAAGAAATCTTGAAATGCCCCTTGCGCCTGCGGTGCCCTGCCCATATACCGGTTATGGAGCGTCAGAGCCGGGAACTTCCGCCACAAGGACAGTGTCAGATACCTGCAATCCGGGTCAGATACCTGCAATCCGGCGGCGGACCGGGGGCAGCCAGGGGGAGACAGCAGATCATGAAGTTCAGAAGAATTATCGGCTGGCGGCCGGGGACTATGCTCGCGATCATCCCCGTTATGGCGGGGACTTTGTTAATGCAGTCGGCCGGACCGGCAGAAGCCAGCTCACCTCCTGTTGTCACAGATTCCTGGTACCTGTACGGTACCACGGCAAGCTCTCTTAACACAGATGCGTACAACAACGCCTACGCCTTCGCCGGCGAAATTCCTTCCGGTGACACGAAGTGGCTAATACTGGATTTCGGCGCCGGGGTTTCCACCGGAGGAAGGGGTTATGGAGCCGTCGATTTCAGCAACACTGCTTTCACCAACGGCCAGATCCTAACCGCCCTGAAGAAAGCCGCTGACGGCGAGCACGACGGCTACAGAACTGGCTCCGCCGTTATCAGCTACGGGAACAGTAACTATCACGAGGGCCTCAGCTACTCAGATGAGGTACATGTGGGCACATACCAGGAGCAGCGCGCTGGCGAGCTGGCGAGCTACCAGCGAGCGCGCGGGTACAGGGATCAGGGAGCAGCAGCAGCCTCGGACATGGAGCCGTCCTGGGAATCTTACGGAGCGACCAAGGGCTTGGTAGACGGTGCAGCTCGCGGGCCTTATCCCTACCTGGACTACGGGTCTGCCGACGGCTGCCCGACATCGGGCAGCGGCGGCGGCTCCTGCAACAACGGCTGGAATGTCTCCGACGTTGGCTATATCTCGTTCCATGGCAAGGCCTTCTCCTTCCCGGAGATCTACAACATCACCGCAAACTCGCAGCAATGGTCCGTCATCAGGAAGAGCTACGGTGGCTCTTACAAATTCCTGGGCGTGACGGGCCAGCCGCCGAAATCAACCGCCCGGGCGGGCTGGAGCGCGCTGGACTCCCGGAATTCCGGACTCGTCGGCCGCGAGCTCAATTGCTTCGGATGCTAGCGAGTGCCGCGCCGGCAGCCAGTACGAAGGGATAATACTGCAAATGCGAACCAGCGCTAATGGCATCCGGCGCGCCGCGCGGCGCGCAACCACGGCAGTCCTGGCCCTGGCAATTGCCGGGGGCGGCAGCGCGATGGCCATCGCGGCCACGCACGGCGGCACCGGCGGCACAACTTACGTACCGCACCTGGGAGTCCGCTTCCCGGACAGCAAGCTGAAGGCGCTCGAGCACTCGGATCCCAGGTTCGCCGATCCCCCTACTGCTGTCAGGCGCCCGATGCGGCGAGAGGCGGCAGGCGTCGTTCCGGCTATCCACGCGGAAATGCTGCCGCCGGGCACCCCGGTCCCAATCTCACCAGAGATCATCCGGGTATCTAACGGCTGGCTCGTCGGGAATGGCGTAACGCTCGTAGCCGTCTACGCCGGGTCATCTGGCCGAGACTCGTCTCGGGGCCAGTTCGTAATCGTCCGGCAGAACTCCCAGACCGGGCAGCAGACCGTAGCTACGATAAGCGTTCCCGGAACAGGCGCAGTATCGATCATCAACGCGCCGACTGGCGCCCGAGCGGAGACGTCGGCCCAGACTGGCCCGCTCCAGTTTCATGGCGCCAGCGGCGTTCGCGGAACCCTAAACCTCAGTAATAATACGGTAAGCCTGGCGTAGACCTCATATACCCCGCTGAGAGCACGCCATACCGTCAAGGGACGCTCCTGAGATGAAACCGGTCAATCCGTGAATGGCCCTGGCGGCCTCCAGATAGCAGCGTAAATCGAAACCATCGAATTCCTGGTTCTTAGCGGTGTCAGCCTTTGAACCAGCTTCGGCTGATGCGAAAGCCATGGAGCTGATCGAGCGCATCTTGCTTTTGCGTGAGTCAGGAACCGCGCGATCACCCTCGCCGACCGTCCTCCGGTACAGCGCCGTGACGGCTTTCAAAACGTCGTCGATTCCCAGCTTGCCGAGGGCATGCGCGAGCGCGGCGCCTTCGGTGATCGCGTGCAGAGCATAAACCGTGCCGACTGCCTGGCCGGGGGGCAGGAGCCTTCTGGGAGTTCACGGTAGTGGCCAGCAGCTCCGGCTGGATGTTCCCGGCATCAGCCATGATGGCTGCCGTCAGGCCCGACTGCGGCGGCCACCCGGTGATGCAGGGCGGCGGGGGGCGGAACCAGCGTGGCGGCGACCTGGTGCAGCCGGTGGCGCTGGGCCGAGCCGAGATCATCCCGGACGGCCGCATGGACCAGCGGGTGGGCGAAGCCGATAGCGGCACCTGAGCCAGCCCGATCCTCCGCCAGCAGGCCCGCGGCGGCAGCCTCGTCGAGGGCGGCGAGCGGGTCGGCCAGGCCGCCAATGAGGCAGCGGCCGTCGGCGGGCAGCTGCGGCCGAGGACGGCAGCCGCGGTGACCAGCTCCTGGGCCGGCTCAGACAGGGTCCTCAGCCGGGCCAGGACCACTCAGGCCAGCTCCCGGGGGAGCGGGAAGATCATCGGTCCGTGCCAGGCCATCGGGGCCCAGCTCTTCGAGCAGGGCCCGGCAATGCAGGGAGTTGCCGCCGGTGTGGTCGAGCAGCTGGTCTACGGCCCGCCCGGACAGGCTGATCGTTCCAGTGCGGCTCTTCGAAGTTGGGGGGGCTGGTCACCCTCGCAGTGGCTGGCTGATCGTTGTCCGTTTGCAGTGCCACCGTACTCTGCGGCGCTGGTTGGGGGGGTTGCGGAAGCCGAAGGCGATCCGGGCGGCGTCCTTGATCAGCCGGTTGCCGGCCTCGGTGGCGGCGTTGGTGATGCCGGTATCGGTGAACGCGAGGATCTGCGGCCACCAGGCCTCGGTCGTCTTGGCCGGGGTGGTGACCTCGGGGACGCCGGCGCGGGCGCACCAGTCGCAGGACGCGCAGAGCCGGCTGCTGGCCTCGGGCCGGGCCGGGCTGGCGCGGGCCAGGGCGAGCAGGTAGCGGAGTTCCTCCCTGGCGATCCACGCGGCGAGCAGCTGCCCGGTCGCCTCCTGGGCCAGGATCTCCTCCCGCATCCTGGTGAAGGCCTGCTCCGGCAGGCGCTCGCGGCCGCGCAGCAGCCGCCGCCGGTTCGCCCAGGCCGGATCGGTGGCCGTGCCGCGGCGGCCCAGGACCTGGCGGGTGACCCGCTGCCCGACCCTGGTCACGGCCTGGCTGGCCAGCCGGACCAGGCGGAAATGGTCCACGACGATGACCGCGTCCGGCAGGGCCCGCTGGATGGCCGATCGGCAGGCCGCGCACGGGTCGATGGCCACGTACCGGACCTGGTCCTTCCACCCCTGGCCGCGGTCATCGAGCCAGCCGGTGACGGCCCGGCCGGTCCGCCCGGCGACCTGCCCGGGCAGCCGCCCCTGGCCGGACAGGCCGGTGAAGCTGGTCTCGAACCGCTCGGCCCGCTCCCACCTGCCGGTGCCAGCGTCCCGGATCCACTCCGGCTTCCCGCGCCGGGTCTCATCGATGCCCAGCACGGCCGGCGGCTCCGGCTCGGTCAGCAGCCCGTCGGCGTGCCCGGCGTAGTGCCGGCGGGTCACCGGCCAGCTGACCCGATACCGCGGCGGCGACCGCGGACACGCTGCGGCCCGCAGCGACCTGGCGGGCCAGCTGGCGGCACAACCTGCCGGTCAGCCGCGCGCGGGCCGGAACCTCGGCGACCGGCTCGGTGAACGCCTTGCGCGGGCAGGCCTGCTCACCGCAGCGGTACTGCCGCTTGCGCCACCGCACCGCCAGCGGCTCCTCGCCAGAGGGCAGGTCCCGCGGCCGCGTGATCCGGTACTGCCGCACCGACGCCCGGATCACCCCCGCACTGCGGGCAGCCGGCCGCGCCCGATGCCGCGGTCACGACATGCACTAACCGGACCGCTCCATCACCACCGGCAGCGCTGCGCCCGGCACGCTGCACCGCCACGCCGGGCAGCCCGAACAGAATCGCCGTACCGTTCTCCATAACTGCGGCTCCTCCGCCGGCTGTCCATGATCAGCAGCCAGTGCGGAGGAGCCACAGGCCTTCGCCCGTCAGGCAGAGCCCGTGTCGTGCCCCACCAAGTTAGAAGAGCCTCCAGTGCAGGTCGTCGACCACTACCGCGACCACCCCTGTTGCCGCCTGAAGGTCGCCCAGGACTGCCATCAGCCGGGCCCCGACGGCCATCGCATCGGCGTCTTTCCACTGCGCGGCCCCAGCCTGCGAAGATCCCGCCGCCGACCCGGCGCCGGCTAGGAGCTGGTCGGCGAGTCTCCAGACCAGAAGCATCTCCGCCTCGTCGCCGCTAGCGCGCAGCAGGCTGATGCCGCGGTGATCTGAGACGAAGCGCGATAGCGGGCTGGACTTGCCGATCCCGGCCTCGCCCTCAACCAGGACAAACCGGGGTGCCCGGCCCGCACGGCTGCATCTCGGCGTCGAGGATCGCCAGCTCACCCGCGCGGCCGACGAATGATCCATCTTAGCAGTGTGGGCACCTCCGGGTCCCCGGGCACAACGTCACCCGCCGCCCCGCTGTAGCGGCAGGCGGGGCTTGCTGACGTTCCGCAGCGATTGGCATGCCCTCGCCGCGGTGACCGTGCGCGGTCAGCCGGGCCGTTCCCCGGAGGGGGCGCCACCGATGAAGTCCCGTATCCGGTTCCACCGCGCCTGGTAACGCTCGTCGTAGCGGCGTGCGGCGCGGGCGGCGCGCCGGGGCCGGCTGGGGTAGCGGTGCGCCGCCCACCACGACCCCGGTTTGGCCAGCCTGACCGCGCCGACGAGGGCGGCGAAGCCGAAGACGATCCCGGCGACGCCGGTCGGCACCTTTCCCTTGAGCACGCATATCACGCACAGCACAAGCTCGACGGCGAGAACGAAGACCGACCACCACCACGCCATCGTCCCGGCGCGGCCGCTCACGAAACTGGTTCCGCCCAGCAGCGCTCCGGTTATCACCAGCACGCAGAAGATCGCGTCGACCGATTTGCGGCCATCGCTGGTCCAGTAGACGTCCTCGAGCTGCAGCCAGAGCGCGAACTCGTCGACCGTGAGGCCGACGCCCACCCCGAAGATGGCGGCGGCGGCGTCGAGGGCCGCTCCGTGCGGCCGCTCGGACACCAGGGCGATGCCCGTGCCAATGATGATCAGTATCCCGAAAACCTGGTGATGGACGTGAGTGCCGGCAATCCGTACATTGCCCAGCCCGGCACGGCGGCCGGCCCCTGACCGGATCAGCCTGGTCACGGTTCTGGTGATCAGGAAAGTGGCCAGGATGGCCAGGAACATCCACAGCATCGGCCGCAGCGAAGACCCGCCCGCACCGACCGAGAACCCTGAAGTAAGGAAATGACCGGCGGAGCCAGCATCGACTCGCACGACACCCTCCTGCGCCTACCGCCTGGTGCCCGGAGTCTACGCCGCGAAGATCGCGGCGACCTGGACCGGCAGGCCGAAGACCCCAGCAGCCAGGGCTCAGCCGCTGACGTTCTGTCCCGGAAGCCGTCGGCCTGTTCAGATCGGGGTCCGCAGACACGACCGGCCCCGGGAGGCTCTGACCGTAGCTACTGGCCAGGTGGCGTGGCCTGGCCGGTATCCACGGTATATGCGGTGTTCAGCCTGCGTGAACTGCGCCGGCTTTTTGCAGGGTCTGGTACACCGAACTGGCCAGGTCGCTCAGGTCATCTGGACTTCCAGACTCGCTTCCCCAGCGCCCTGGATCTCTAGCTAGCGCCGAAGCCGGCTCCGCGATCGCGCGGTTCAGCGTGGCTTGCGCGCCAGGAAGGCCCGGTCATGTCGCAATCAGGTCTTCGCGGGATGAGGCTTAACCCCGCTGATCACCATGTCCTGGCTGCCGTGCCTGCCAGCTCAAGTCCGGCAGGTGGCTCCGGCCTGGTCAAGAACCGGTGGTTCCGAGCGCCGCTGTGATCTCCTGGATGGCCTCGGCCTCGGCGGGGCTCACGCTCTGCCCTTCCTCTCTGTGCGCGGCCGCGACCTTGCCCGCGAGGGCGAGGACGAAACGCCGGTAGCCGTCGAGTTCCCCGCTCGTCGCCTTGCTCTCCAGCAGTGCCACCGCCTCGCGGAGGTGCTTCAGCCCGCTGTCCCTGAGTTCTGCGGCGGAGTGATACCTCGTGTGGTCCGTCTCGGGCTTCGCGGCGACGATCTCGTCAAGGAGCTCGCTCTCGCCGTGCTGGGCGCGCGCTTCGACGTAGGCCTTCGACATCGCGATGGACTCGCGGATCATTCCTCCGCGCGCCGCGGTGACCACGATCATGCCGGCGCTCGGCGGCCCCTCGAGCACCGCCTTCCATTCCTCGGGTGAGAAGGCCGCCTTTGCCGTCATCCGAAGCTCCTTTCTATCGGTGCGGAATCAGGAACTGCTTACGCGGCGAGAAACGCACCACGCCGACCATTCCCGGCCGCAGCCCGCCGACACCTAGCTGAACGTTGCGCCGACTGCAGGCCTCACGACCCTACCCTGGCCCGCCACCTGGTCGATGCGGGCGGCACCCGGGTCGCCGCCCGCATCTGCCGTTGTGATGATCGCGGGTTCAGCGCGCTGCGGCGGTTGTGGTGGGTCACCTGCCGGCTATGGCCGCGGCAACCGGAACGGTGATCGCGCCGGCCTTCTGGCCGCCGATTGTCGCGGTGAGTGTCCAGCAGCCGGCGCTAGGCACAACGGTGAGGCTGGGGTACTGGCCATCGCCGACCCCCAGCCCGATCCACTGGGCGAACGTCCGGCCAGAGCTGGCTTCGCGGCCGTGGATGACGAGGGGGCCAGCGCGCTGTCTGGCCACCCACCACAGGATTTTCGTGATCTTGCCGTGCGGCATCTGGCCGCCCGCATCCATTTGCGGGCTGTCACCATCGGCGTAAAACAGCACAGCGGCAAACCGGGCACCACCCATCCACGGCCAGCTGTGCCAGCTGCTCTGGCGCCGTGCAGCGGCCGGGACACCCGGCATAGCTGCTGGCGGCGGCCCGGTGTGCACCGGAGTGGCGCTGCACTGGCCGCTGAGCACAGGCCCGGCAGGGTGCTCCGGCGCTGGCCCGGCCAGCTGCGGTGACCTCCCCGTGCACCCGGCCGCTGCGAAGACTGCCACGCCCAGCACCACCCCCTGTACCAGTCCTCGCATGCCCCTATTCTCCAGCCCGCCCCCGCCTTTCACCATGACCAGCACGACCGCATGCCAGATTCCGAGCGTGTCAGCCTCCGGCCGGCGTCGGGGAGGCGGTGCTGGCCCGGGCGGCCGGTCGGCTGGCGAAGGTAGGCTCAGCGGATGGATGAGAACCGGGCCCGGCGGGTTGCCGACGCTCTCAGGGATCGCGGCATCGATGCGCACCTGGAGAAGGCGGGGGTCGATGTCTACGGGGTGCGTGTCGTAATTGGTGACCGGCGGGAGGCGATCTGGGGCAACGAAGGCACGGCGTCCCTGGAGGCCGAGGTGCTGCTGGACGGGGACCTTGTCGGTTTCGTCGCGAGGATCCCCGGCTCGGAAGCGTTCGATGAGGACCAGGTTGTGGACGCCATCGCGCGGGCCGACTATGCCGAGCCCGTCGGCCGGGAACGGCCTGAAGCGCCACCCCCGGCGCCGTCCCTGCCACGAGAGGGAGGGGTGTTCCGCCGCTTTCTCGACGGCTTCCGGTACGACTCGGAGTAAGCCTGAATCCACGCCTCCCCTGCCCCTGCTCGGGTTACTGGCCTTGGCTGTGCGACCCAGGCTGCGGTCGGCGGACGAGTGGGCGATGACCGTCGCGGCGCAAGCAGGACGTTACGGGAGAGCAAACGACGTTACGGGAGAGCAAGCGGGGGCCGGGGAGCACGGAGCACCACCAGCGAGCCGGGCTGCGGAGGCAGAGCACCGCGGGTTAGCCGGCCGGGGTGACTGCCTGCCGGCGCTCGCGCTGGTCGGTTAGGCACCCGGCAGCCGCCCCAGGGGGTGTCAAGCTAGGCCGGGCGGGACGACACCGGATCTGCGAGGCTTGCGCTATGGCCAGTAGCACGGCGCGGCAGTTGCTGCTGCTGCGGCACGCCAAGTCAGCCTGGCCCGATGTCGCCGACCATGAGCGGCCGCTGGCCCGCCGCGGCCGACGTGACGCCCCGCTCGCGGGACGGTGGCTGCGAGCGGCAGGCCGGGTGCCCGACCGTGTTGTCTGCTCGACGGCCAGGCGCGCCCGCGAGACGTGGCGGCTGGCTGCGGCGGAGCTTGATGCCTCTCCGGCGGTCAGCTTTGACCAGCGGGTGTACGGGGCGGCGGCTGGCGAGCTCCTGGAGCTGGCTCGCGAGACTGCGCCGGGGCGGCGGAGGCTGCTGTTCGTGGGGCACGACCCTGCCATCCAGCAGCTCACGCTAGCACTGGCCAGCGCGCGGGCTGGCGATGCGGGCGCGCTCGAGCGGGTTCGGGTCAAGTTCCCGACCGCCGCGATCGCGGTGCTGGAATTCAGCGGGACCTGGCAGGGGCTCGGGCCAGAACAGGCCCGGCTGACTGCTTTCGTGATTCCCCGGGATCTCCGCGCCGGTGCCGGCGAGGGATAACCGGGACAGATGATCAGGCGCGGATGCTGGCCGAACATGACGGCCGCGAGGGCAGTCGCCGCCAGCCGCTCCCGCAGCCAGGCCGCCGGCCGTTGCAGCGCCGGAGCACCCCGGTCGCTGCCTGGCGGCCAGCAGTTTCGCTCTGGCCGGCCCAGGCAACTTGCGGCCGACCGCGCGGGCGAGATGCCATGGCGGCCTGACGGTGGCCGGGCATTGAGGTGGTCGCCCGGCACCCCTACGCCCTGCGCGCCTCGATGGCATCCAGGTCTCGCTCGGCGTATTGCCGGTGCTCCCACTCTTCGTTGAGGATGCACAGCAGGCACTCACGCACCGGGTAACTGCGGGGCTCCGGCCAGCCGGGTCCCTCGACCGGTTCGGTGTGGCCGTCCAGCGACGTCTCGGTCAGACCCTCGATGACCTGGCGCACGGTGGACATCCGGTCACGGCGGAGTTCAAGCAGCGCGTCGAGCGAGGGCCGTGCGTCGCGGTCACGGGGTACCCCCGGCTTGTCAGGCATCTCGTCCCACGGCAGGTCCAGGGGGTCCCACGGCGACGGATCGCCGAGGATCGCCCGCCTGATCCAGGAGTCGGTGGCGAACAGCAGGTGGCGCAGCGTCTCGATGAACGACCACTCGCCGCCGATCGACTCGTGCAGCAAGTCAGGCCGCAGGCGGCCGGCCCGTTCGACGGTCTCGGTCCAGAGCCGCTCAAGGATGTCCCACGCCTCGCGGTAGCCGGCCGGGTCTGTCGGGCGCATCTTGGGCCGGTCGGGATACCGCCTGTTGAGCTCGGCGTTGACCAGGGGCCCGATGTCGACGCCATTGATCGTCAGGTTCTCGATCTCGCCGTGGATGTGGACGTCGAGCAGCTCGGCGCCTCGCATCACGACCCCGCTCAGGTTGACACCGCGGAACCGGGCGCCGGACAGGTCGGCAGCGCGGAACTGCGCCCCGCTCAGGTTAGAGCGCTCGAACCGGGAGCCACGCAGATCGGCGCCAATGAAGTCAGCCATGCGACCACGCTAACGTCACATGCTGACGACCTGCCCCGCGCATGTGTTCATTGTTAGTCGATGACGGCCGACCCGTTTCAGTCAGTGCCTGGCTTGAACCGCTCTGCGGTGGCAAAGGCAAGGAACACGTTCCGAGGCCACGTGAAGCTCCTCATGCCTGCCCGGCGCGCAGGAAAGGATTCACGATGACTGGCCAGTACATCCCAAGCCCGAGTACCCTGAGCCCGGAATTCAGCAGCCCGAGGAACCGGCTTAATTCCGCTGCCAATGAGGCAGCCGCGCTAGCGTGGCTGTCAGAAGGATTCACCGATCATTCCGCCGGAGGCAAGCGAGGGTAAAACTTCCGAGAAGCGGCGACCGGCAATTGCCTTGACCGGATGCAGGGATTACGCCCGAGGAGGTACTGGCCATCACGGACCTCGTCCCGGAGAACTGGAGCCCCGTCATGCGGCCTGAGTACGGCGCTGGCAGCGCTCCCGTTGAGCGGGTAGGACTGGCCAGTACCATGGCTCACCGCGCCCGCATCAGGCGCCAGGCTCCGGGCAAGTGCCCGGCCCTGCAGATTCCCGGAGATCATCAGTGCCCGCTGAGTATGACAAGATCCGAGCGGAGAATGTCGCCCGCTACGGCTGGGACACGGCCGTGCTCGAACTGCTCGGCCAGCTCTACAGCGAGCGCACGCACTTCATCTTCGAGCTGATCCAGAACGCTGAGGACGCCGGCGCGACTGACCTGACGTTCGCCCTTTTCGCCGATCGGCTGGAGGTCAGGCACGACGGGCGCGACTTCACAGTTGCCGACGTCCGCGGCATCTGCGGCGTCGGCCAGGGCGCCAAGGCGGATGACCTGAACCGGATCGGCGAGTTCGGCATCGGCTTCAAGGCGGTCTACGCGTACACCGACTGCCCGCGGATCCACAGTGGCGCCGAGACTTTCCGGATCGAGAAATACGTCCGGCCCTATTCCGTGGATCCGCTCGGCGAACCCGCAGCGGGGACCGTGTTCGTGCTGCCCTTCGACCGCCCTGAAGTCCCCGCGGCTGTCGCCGTCCAGGAGATCTCCGCGGCCCTAGGCGACATCGGCGTCGAGACGCTGCTGTTCCTGCGCAACATCGAGCGGGTCCGCATCTGCGGGCTGGTGACGGCGGACGTCGTGCTGGAACGGACGTCAGCCGCGCGCGCCCAGTCCGGCCGGCGAGTCTCGCTCTCCGGCGGGCGGGCGCTCGGCCATGGCGACGAGGAATGGTTCGTCTGGGAACGGCAGCTTGAGGCACTCGGCCACCCGGATCAGCGGGTGGAGATTGCCTTCATGGTGCGCCCCGAGATCGACTCCTGGCGGCTCACCAGGCGCGACACCTCGCCACTGGTCGTGTCCTTTCCGACGCAGAAGGAGACGTTCCTCGGATTTGTCCTCCAGGGTCCGTACCGGACGACGCCTGCGCGGGACAATGTTCCCGAGCATGACGAGTGGAACCAGGCCCTGGTCCGCGAGACGGCAGGCCTGCTCGCGGAGGTGCTGAGGGGACTGCGGGACGAGGGGCTTCTCACCGTCGAGGTCCTGCAGGCCCTGCCGCTGGACGCTGCCCGTTTCGGGCCGGAGACGATGTTCCGCGCGCTATTCGAGTCTGCTCGCGCGGCGCTCGCTGCGGACGAGCTGATCCCCGATGCTGATGACGTCTATCGTTCCGTCCGGCAGCTGAAGCTGGCCAGCGGGTCAGGCCTTCGCGAGCTGGTGACGCCAGACCTGCTGGGCGATCTGTACGGCGAGGAAGGCGCGATCGCCTTCGTTTCTGATTCGGTCTCGGAGATCGGGACACCCGTCCTCTGGCGGTACCTGCGTGAGGAAGCAGGCCTGGATGAGGTGACGCCGGACGCCGTCGTGGCCCGCCTCACCGCCGGGTTTCTCTCGGCCCGGTCTGATCAGTGGATCGTCAGCTTTTACTGGTTCCTCTACCAGCATCCGGCTTTGTGGCAGGAGCCGAGGCAGCCGGGGGATCTGGCCGGCCCAGCTCGGTCAAAACCGATCATCCGGCTTGAAGACAGCTCGCAGGTGGAACCGTTCGATGCGCGAGGCAGGCCGGCTGCTTACCTTCCGGGCCCCGCCGGCACGGGGCTCGCAATGGTCCGGCGGGACATCGCGGCCCATCCCGACGCCAGGCAGTTCCTGACCGCGCTCGGCTTCGGTGAGCCAGACGTCGTCGCTGAGCTAGTGGACTCCGTGTTGCCCCGGTACCACGACACCGATGTCGCGAAGCTGGATGCAGCCCAGCACGACGCTGACCTCGAACTAGTCGCGCGCGCGCTCGATGGTGCTTCTCAGGCCAGCCGGGAGCGGCTGCTTGAGAAATTGCAGCAGACCACTTTCCTGGTGGGAGAGAACGCGGCGACTGGCGAGCAGCGGCTGATGCGGCCAGGCGATCTGTACCTGCGGACGAAGGCCCTGGAGTGTTATCTCGACGGCAATCCGGACGCCTGGCTTGCGGCCGATGTCTACGGTCCCTGGCTGACCCAGCTGCGCGGCATGGGCGTGCGGGAGACGGTGCGGATGGATGCGCGCACGGCCGACGAACTCGGCTACGTGAGCGTTGCCGACAACTTCGCCTGGCATGAGCGCGGGGTGGCGGGGTTCGATCCGTCGGCGAGGGCCGAGGGCCTGGAGTACGCGCTCAGGAACCCGAATCGCGCTCGCTCGGAATTCGTCTGGAACGCGCTGCTCGTTCCCGGCCGGCACCTGATCGCGGGTGTCGTCGAGAAGTCTCACCGCCTGGAGTTCGCCGACGCCCGCCGCGAGCACATGCTGTCCCCCATCGGCGAGGTAGCCAGGGACGCGGCGTGGCTTCCGGCTGCGGACGGGACGTTCCGTCGCCCGGCTGATCTCGACATGACCGATCTGCCGCAGTCCTACGAGCGGGACGACATGCTGGCCGAGGCGCTCGCGATGACCCGGCCGGTGCTCGAGGAAGCCAGCCGCCAGCTAGGGCTTCCGGCTGATTTCCTGCGCAGGCTGAGCCGGCACCCCGACCTCGTCGCGTCGATCGAGCAGGAACTCCAAACCCGCGACGATCGCCCGTGAAACGCCTATTGTGCGCAGCTGAGCTCGGTCGTCTTTGCCTGGGACCGGCAGCCGTCCACCCCGGATGCGCAGAGCGTCCAGTTCTGGGCTCCATCAGCGGCCGGGCCACCCGGCCTGGCGTAGCGCCGACGGAGTGTGCGCCAACTGGGCCGCGCGTTCGCCGCTGAGAGTGAAGCCGCTGCCGGGTCATGACAAGATGGCGGATCCGGGCAGTACTGGTGACTCATGACAAGCTCGCCCGCCTGCTCGAGGTAGTGGACGAGGTCGCCGAGATTCCACGTGCTATTCGAGCTGGAGCACTCGCGGGGCGGGTGACCTGAGCCGAGCCCTGCCAAGCGGCCAGGCAGCAGCACTCGGCCATGCGTACGGGGTACGGCGAGCGCAGCGCGGCATGTACGGACGCTGGAAGGGGTAACCGCCGGCTGCTGACCCAGGCTGAGTGGCTCATCCGGCTTGCTACACACTGTGATAATGATCCGGCTCGGAACGCCTGCCGACCTCCCGGCGCAGTGGCCGGCGGTCAAGGCAGATCCGGGTCTGGGTGGCCAGCGAGAAAGCGGGTCGATGCGCCGTCGTGGATGAGCGAGTTGTCGCTGAGCCATTCGACGGCGCGGCGCTGCGGGCGGATGTCGCGGAAGGCATACCAGGCCGGCAGCAGATGCGGGTATTCCTCGTGCAGCTCGTCCCTGAACCGGCGGAAGGCACCCTTTCCCCGGATAGCTCGCGCCAGCCGCTGCCCGGCGCGCTCGTCGGTAATCCCGTCAGCGAAGTCGGCCATGTCCTGGTACCACACGTAGGAAGGCAGCGGGTGGATGCACACCAGGTCCAGCTCATCGAGATCGACCGGGGTCTGCCCGTCGATGCCGGTGTCAGCGGTCCAGAACGCGATCTCCCCGGTTTGCGGGTCGATCAGCCACCGGTGCTCATAGTCGTCCTGGTCGGCCAGCGCGGTCGCGATCTCCTCCAGGTCCAGCCTGTCCAGATCAAGCACCCGGCCAGGATAGTACCGTCCTCCAGAGGCCTTCAGGGGAGCGACATCGCGGCAGGTGAGTGCGTCCGGGAGAGCGCCTCGGGGAGGGCGAGTGCTGCGGGCGGGGGGGTGATAGACAGGCTTTATGGCATCGATTCTCGTCTCCGCTGAGCGCACGGTAGACGCACCAGCGGATGCCGTGTACGGCTATATCGCAGACATGCGCGGACACCATCCGCATTTCCTGCCCCCGGCGTTCTCTGATTTCCAGGTCGAGTCGGGTGGCGTAGGCGAGGGCACGATCACGCGGTTCACGGTGACAGCCGGTGGCCGCACTCGTCAGTACCGGATGAAGGTCGCCGAGCCCGAGCCCGGCCGCATCCTCACCGAGTCCGACACCGGCTCAAGTCTGGTCACGAAGACCGCCGTCACGCCCCAGGGCGGCAAGTCCCTGGTGCGGATCTCCACGACCTGGGAGGGCGCAGGCGGGATCGGCGGCTTCTTTGAGCGCCTGTTCGCCCCGCGGGTAATGCGCGCCATTTATGCAGATGAACTGGAGCGGCTCGACGCCTACGCACGTGCGCCCCGCGATACCTGAACTGGCAGTCCTCAGACGCCTGCGCCGGCCAGCGGCCACGTTCGGGCAGGCGTGCAAGGCGGCAGAGCGGCACGGGCCGATGTCCGTGGCGTGATGGTCATTGCAAGAGGTAGTACACCTCGGTTTCCAGTGCCGCCGGATTGTCACGCCAGTCCCCGTAGATCTCCCAGCGCGGGCCCGCCAGCTTCCAGCCCCCGGCGGCGCACCATTGCACAACCGTCTCATGGGCCCTGCCGAGCCCCTCGTAAGCGCCGCGGTGAACGATCATGGCGACCTGGCCGGCGGGCAGCGAGGACCCGATGACCGGGCTGTCAAGAACACAGGGCGCAATCAGCTCAACACCGACCTCTACATGCGGAATGCTGTCCCTGTAGAGCATGACGTTGCGGCCCTGCCCAGCGCTGCCGTGCCGGCCTAGGCAGGCGTACACCTGGTCCAGCATGGGCTTCCACCGCAAGGGGAAGTCCTTCCAGGTGGTTACCGCCTCGATCACTGCCGTCGGGCGCGCGGGGACCATGGTGACCGTCACAGGTGGCTCCACCTCATGCCCCCATCCGGAATATCCGCGCCGCCGGAAACGCCGTGCCTGCAGCCCAGTATCCCGTGTGCTGCAGGCACGGCGGGTCCATCCGCGGGTTCCGCTATTCGGCTATGCCGGGTGTCTCCCCAGGTCCCGAGCCGCGGGATACGCAGGCAGGGTCAGGTGCCGGGGGCCATGTAAGCGGCCAGGATGAAGTTCGGGTGGCGGTCGGCTACTTGTGGCCACAGCTGACGGCGCTCCGGAAATCTGCGCGCTAACGGCGGGCCGGCGAGGACTGAAGCGGACGTCCAGCACCACGATAAACAGACCTCGACGGGCAGAGGTGATGGCGTGCACCGCTCGATGTCACGCGCCGGCTGGCTGCCTCCGGTAGATCAGCTGCCGTGCGCAAAAGGGTTCGCTCGCATAGCCGCGCATCTTCTGGCCAGGTCGGCAGCCGACACTATCGTCATAGCGGCAGATGAGTAAACCCGCTCGACTCGTGGGTGCATTGCCAGCAGACTCAGCAAGTGGAGTTGATGGCCGGCGGCTCTGCTGCCCGTGAATTGCCGGGATCATGAACATCGATCTGGCCAGCGTCACTCAGGCGCAGGCAGTTGTGCTGGTGGAGGGGATGAGCGACAAGGCCGCGCTTGAGGCGCTCGCAGAGCGGCGTGGCCAGATGCTCGGCAGCGGGGGCATCTTCGTGGTGGCGATGGGCGGTGCGGCCAACGCCAGCCGCTTCCTGGATCTACTGGGTCCGCACGGGATCGGCGCCAGGGTAGCTGGCCTGTGTGACGCCGGTGCGGAAGGCTACTTCCGGCGCGCTCTCGAGCGGGCCGGGCTCGGCTCCAGCGTGTCCCGCGCCGATATGGAGGTACTTGGCTTCTACGTGTGCACCGCCGATCTGGAGGACGAGCTGATCCGCGCTGTTGGCCACGCCGCGGTCGAGCAGATCATCCAGGCTCAAGGCGAGCTCCGGTCATTCCGGACTTTCCAGAAGCAGCCCGCACAGCAACGGCGAAGCTCCGGCGAGCAGCTTCACCGGTTCATGGGAACCCGATCCGGCCGAAAGAGGCAATACGCGCGCCTTCTCGCAGGCGCGCTTGATCTCAACCGGGTTCCCCGGCCACTTGACCGCGTGCTCGCCCACCTCTGACCAGTTCAGCAACAGCGATGCCCCTCGGACGCAGGATCGGATGGCTGACTGCGCTTCCAGCGCCCATACACACGCTGGCCGCGGCATGACAGTGCGTTTGCTAGCGGCCTGCGCGGGCGGCTAGCCGGGTACTGGCGGCCAGCACGGTGGCGGCATGCAAGGCCGGGGACGACCGGTGCTCGCACCGGTGAGTTCCGTTGCGCCGGGGCGTCTGACAATGTGCGGGCAACTCCCGCCCAGGAGGCAGCGCGGCTGGCCCGAAGCTGCTTTCAGCCGCAGAATCGCCGGTGGCCGCAAAGGAGTGAGACATGACCTGCATGCCGGAAATCGTTGCAGCCGGGCAGTGGCAGCAGGATCGCGATGAGCTCGCCCAGATCGAGGACTGCCCGGCACGGATGGGCTGGAGGATGCCGTTCGCGTCGTCGCACGGCACGACGTTCGCCGACGACTGCGGCGCAGGCGGCGGCTTCATGCTCACCGTGTTCCTGCGCGACGGCGAGGACGTCTGCCGGACCTGGAACACCACCGCCCGCGGCGTGGACCGGCTCATGTTCGCCAGCAACATCCGCGGCCTCACCCCGTACGGGCGCCAGGAAGACTGGGAAGATTCCCCGCCTGGCTGGCCGCAGCATCCCACGTACGGATAGGTGAGGCGGCATGTCGCGAGAACTCTGGTTCAGAGTGCCCGGCTCGGGAACCGCCCGATGCGTGCACGGACGAGCCAGACGAACACCACAAGCGCGCCGAACGGCTGCTCGGTCTGCGTGCCGGCGCTCGGGCTCAACCACTCCATGACTCCTGGCAACGATAGTCAGCGCGGCATGACAGTGCGCTCAGGGTGCCAGGCGGTCGTGCATGATTCAGCCGGTCGGATAAAGCCGTTCTGGGGACGGATCAAGGAACCTTGGAAGGCAGATACGGGCTGCGAGACCGCGGTCCTGGGCGTTGGCTGCCGGGGTGGGCTTTTGACGGTTAGCCTTCCGTGCGGTGGCGGTGCAGCTTGCGCAGGTTGTGCGCGGCGCAGGCGAGCAGCCATTCGTTTTCGCATGCGGCCAGGCCGCGCCGGGACGTCATGGTGACTTTCTGGCAGGTCTTGAGCTGCCCGGACACCGGCTCGATGGTGCGGGCGCGGAGCTTGCAGTCGTCGCGGCCGCGGGGATACAGCAGGCGGCGCCGGGCGCGGGCGGTGGCCGGAAGCCGGTCCAGGTGCCGGGCCCGCTGGGGAGCGCGGGCGTAGCGCCGGCCGGGGTCTTTGGCCAGCGGCGCGAGCAGCCGCAGGCCGCTGGCGTCGGCGCGTGCGAAGGTCTCCTCGCTGGCGTACCCGGAGCCGGCGAGCACGGTGCGCAGCTTCGGGCGGATCCCGGCTTGGGTCAGCTGCTGGCGGCAGGTGTCTGGCCAGGGGTGCAGCAAGGTGCGGCCGGCCGGGTGCTGGGACAGCATCGCGTCGGCGATGACCTGGTCTGCGGTGACCATGAGCTGGCCGTTGTACCCGGCGACATAGCCTTTCTGGTTGCGCATCACCCGCACGTCCGGATCGGTCACGTTCGCCCGTGGCGGGGTGTTGCTGCGGTTGGTACGCGGCTCGTCCGCTGGCTGATGTGCCCAGCGACACCATGCCCTCGGCGGCCAGCAGCTGCGCACCTGGCTGAACAGCCCGCCCAGCACCTTCTCATGCCGGGCCCGGAACCGGGCAATGGTCGCATGGTCTGGATGCAGCCCGCCCGCGATCATCCGGTAGGCCACGTCGCGCACGCACCGGCGTTCGACCACGCGGCTGGACCGCTCGCCCTGGCAGTAGCCATACAACAGCAGCGCCACCATCATCTCGGGGCCGAACGCCGCGCGGCCGTGCCATCGGCCCGGTACCGGCAGCGGAACTCACCTAGATCCAGGGCTGCCACGGCGTCCAGCACAGCCGCAGATGATCAGCGACGAGCACAGGGCGATCGGAGGGGACTGGGGTCAGTTCGGTGAAGTTCGTCATGACCTGACACTGCGCCTGCTATCCGTCGCCACGAAGCTCGCGGAACCTGCACCAGGCGCGGCAGATGCGCGCGTTCTTTACACGGCGGTCGGGCATATTCATGCAAGGTGGCCCAGGGCCGTGGGCGGACGAGGCTTTGTCAACAGCACGCCAATTTGGTTCCCTGGCGACACTGGGGTGCCACGCCGGGGTCAGTATTTACGTGCCGTGGTGGGCCTTTGGGATCGATCACATGGCACGTCCTTGGCAGCAAAGAGGACTTGATCCGGGGCGGCTGGGTGTCAAGACTGGGCGTAGCGGCGTCCAGTTCAGATCGGTCTGGCCTGCGGCCACTGCGGGGCGCGCTGGGCCGGTCGTTGCCGTGAACGAGGGTTCCCTGGGTCTGTTCCTGGTTGATCAGGAACGGATGTCTCGCCGACGCGCCAGCGGCGGCGATCATTATTGAAGGACCTGCGGGTGCGCCGGGCCCGTCGCTGCGGGCCTGTGAGGATGTATCCGGTGCGCCTGCCGACCGTGGATCGGCGCCGCGGCCGGGCGGACGCGTTCGTAGGCTGGTGGCCAGCGTGGCGGGGTTTGGGGAGCGGTGGTGAGCGGGGTGGCTGCGACCGAGGTGCTGGTGATAGGCGCGGGGCCGTCGGGGCTGTTCGCGGCCGTGGAGCTCGCGCGCCGGGGGGTGCGGGCCCGGGTTGTCGAGCGCGAGCCTGGCCCGCACACCCAGGCCCGGGCTACTGCGGTGCAGCCGGGAACGCTGGAGATTCTCGCCGGCGCCGGGGTGGTGGACCGGGTGCTGGCGGAATCGGTTCACCTGGGGTTCGCCCGGATTTTTGATGCGCATCTGCGGCAGGTGGGCGAGATAGCCTTCGCCGGCGCTGGCTGCCCGTGGGAGTTCCAGTGCAGCCTGCCGCAGTGGCGGACCGAACGGATCTTGGCCGACCGGCTCGCGGACCTGGGCGGCGCCGTGGAACGCGGTGTCGCGGTGGTCTCTCTCAGGCAGCGGGACGACGGCGTGCTCGCCGGGCTGGAGCGGGCGGATGGCAGCGCCGAGACCGTGGAGGCGAGCTGGGTCATCGGCGCCGGCGGCGCGCACAGCGTGACGCGAGAGTCGATGGCCGAGACCCTGGTCGGCATGACCTACCCGGGCACTTCGCTGGTTGCCGACGGAGTCGTGACCTGCGGCCTGCCGCGAGACGGTTCGGCATTGATCGCCAGCCCGGAAGGCTACGTGCTGCTGGTACCGCTTCCCGGCGGGCGCTGGCTCACTTTCGTGGGGGACCTTGACGAGGGCGAGGCCCGTCGGCTGGCGGGCGACCGCCCGGCTGGCGTGGTCGCTGCGGTGATCGAGCGGCGGGTCGGGCAGGGGATCCGCGTGGAGGAGGTCGCCTGGGCATCCCCATTCCGGATGCACCGCCGGCTGGTCCCCCAGCTCGCCGACAAGCGGCTCTTTTTGCTGGGCGATGCCGGGCATCTGTCCAGCCCGTTCGGTGGTGAGGGCCTGAACTCGGGTATTCACGATGGCTACAACCTGGGCTGGAAGCTCGCGCTGGAGCTGCGCGGCCGCGGCCGGCCCGGCTTGCTGGAGAGCTTTGCAGCAGAGCGCCTCGCCGCTGACCGTCACGTCCTGGAGGTCTCCGACCGCCTGCATGGGCTGGCTTACCGCGCCGTTGAGGCGGCGCGGACCGGCATCGTGCCTCCTCCGCCGACGCCAGCACAGGCGGAGGCCATGGTGCGGTCGCGCTCGATGCTCGACGTTTCCTACGCTGGCAGCCCGCTCGTGGGCGAGTACCCCGCGGGCACGCAAACGCCGATGACTCCGGCTCCTGGCGACCGCTATCCGGACCGCGCCGCGCTGGCAGGCACCCAGCATCAGCTGCTCCTCTTCGGCGCCGCCGAGGACAAGGACGTCATGCGCCTGCAGCGCCGGTGGCGAGGCCTGCTGGATATAAGCCACGTCACCACCGACCCCAGGCGGGCCGGGCTGGCCACCGGGGGCGCGGTCTTGCTGCGCCCTGATGGGCACATCGGCTTCCGGGCCCCGGCCGACTCAGCCGGCCTGGGCGCGCTCGACTCCCATCTCGGCTCCTACCTCATCCCCAGCTAACGCTGCAGGCATAGGCAAGCAGCCTGCAGCAGGTGGAGCATACCCGGGTAGTCACCCCCGCACATCCATCTCCACGACCGGCCCGGTCTGCTCGCGGGAGGAAACCTTCAGCTTCCCGGCGGGGGGCATCTGAGCATCGAGTTCATCATGCGAAGCGCCGGATGACGAGCAGCCGCGGCTTGGTGCCTGGTTAGAGCTGCGCCGACAACCCCGCTGCTGTGCTCCGGCCGCACTCGACGCAGGCTTGCCGAAGTCAAGCACCCAGGCCACCCGTATTACTCCATAATTCGCGGCGCCCAGGTGTGCACGATCGCCCACGAGCTGAACGCGGCAGAAGAGTGCGGTTTGGCACTGGGTCTCAGGGTGTTGACTGATCCGCGCCGCGGAGTATTAGATGCGAGCGGCGCAGGGGCCGGAAATGCCCGCTGGGTATTGCAATACGCGATCTATTCCGGCACTCACCGGACTACTCGATTTCAGATGAGCGGCTGGCCGCCGGAGACTCGGCCGGCACCGCGAAAGCATCGGACGCTCCATGATGCTGGGTGGCAGGCGTCCCGCTTACCGGCAGCCAGCCGATGGCGATCTAAGCCGGTTCGGCGGTGCTAGCGCCGGTGGCATTTTCCCGCAGATACCTGAATGTGCTGACGGCAGTGGCTACGGCGATGTCGTACTCGATCGCGGCCGGTGCGGTATCCACGCCATGATCCCGGTTGATCTCCAGAATGCTGTCGACGAAATCGCGGGCCTTCACCTCGTGCTCGGACTCGGTCACTGTGCCAGCTCCTCCCACACCTGATCCAGGACGTAGTCGGCGAACATTCCATACCAGTACGCCTGGGTGAGCTTCTTCGCGGCCAGGCAGCCGATCAGCGGGTCACCTACCTTGAGCGCAAGAACCAGGGGCGCGGCCACGTCATCCACACGGACCCTCTCGCCCGAGCCCGTCACGTACTCCGCCGCGTACGTGTAAGCCTTCCTGGCTTTGGCCAGGTACAAGGCCCGTTTGTCTGTGAAGAACTTGATCAGCGACACGTTCCCCAGGCGCTGGACCGATTCGGCGGTCAGCGCCATGTCGACCTCACTAGGTCCACAACACCCTCCGGGTGACAAGCCCGCCGGCCAGCACCAGCAGCACGAGCTGGCAGATGAAGGCCACCACCGCGGCGATGTAGAGAACCTGATCGTTCGCTGTCAGCAGCCATGCCGTCGACAGGCCAACGCAGGCGACTCCCAGCGAAAACGGGCCGAGAGTCAACAGCGCGTCGCGGCGGAACCCCGTACGAACTGCTGCGGCCTGTTCTGTGTCGTAGCCCTGGAAAGTGGTTACCACGATGCCCAGGAACACCAGCACCAGACCAGCAAGACCAGCCGCCGCGCCGAGGACAGTAATGATCACGTCCTGGTGTGCCGCCATGTCCGCTACCTACTCGATCGACTATGACAACACTACTGGGCGCCACTGTCATTTTCCCAGGTCTCGCCGCCTGGGCCGCCGCCCGCCGGCTGCCCGGGTCATCAGCAGATCGCGGAGCGGATGCGCATCGTCCCTAGCCTCGGCCTTTCGCCTGGATAGTGGCGGAGCCCGCGCCGTTCATGCAAAAGTGCCTTTGGCCTGCAATGCCGGTGAGTTAAGGCGTTTGCGCTGGTAGCGGGGACGCGTGACGGCGCGGAGCTGCCTGACACGGGCAGGTATCGCGATTTGGTGACGGCCGGTGCGTCGCGGCCTGTATGCAACGAAGTCCTCGATAGGACTGCGGTTGACCAAGATCGCATTCGCCTGCCGAGGAACTCCGTTGCCCGCTCAGTGTGTCATGCCCGTGCTGCCGCTTTCCGCCGATGATGGTCCGGGGCTGCTGGGTGCAGGATCGCGCGCCTGACCAGCTGTGCCCGGTCGGGCTGGGGGTGCTGACCGGGGAGATCAGCCCGGGCATGGTGGATGAGGTCATCGAGCTGGCCGGGTGCCGTGAGAAGCGGCGCCGGCTGCTGCCGGCGCGGACGGTGGTGTACTTCGTGCTGGGGCTGTGCCTGTTCAGCGGTGCGGACAGCATGGGGCCGCCGGGGTACCGGTCGGTGATGCGCTGGCTGACGAACGGGCTGCGGCACCTGGACGGCGTGGTGCTGCCGACCAGCTCGGCGCTGACCAGGGCCAGGCAGCGGCTGGGGGCCAGGCCGCTTGAGCTGCTGTTCGGCCTGCGGCGCGGGCCGCTGGCCGCGGCGGGGACGCCGGGTGCGTTCGCGTTCGGACTGCGGCTGGTGGCCTGGGACGGGACCGGGATAGACGCGGCCGATACCCCGGCTAACGCCGCGGCGTTCGGCGGGGTTCAGGGCGGCGGCCCGCAGCTGCGGCTGCTGGCCCTGATCGAGTGCGGCACCCATGCCCTGATCGACGCGGTCTTCGACGGCGTGGCCAGGGCCAGCGAGCAGAAGCTCGCCCGGCGGCTGCTGCCTGCGCTCGGTCCCGGGATGCTGCTGCTGGCCGACCGTAACTTCCCCGGCTGGGAGCTGTGGGGGCTGGCCGCCGGGACCGGCGCCGACCTGGCCTGGCGGATCAAGAAGAACCTGGTGTTCACGCCTGTTAAGAGTGCTGCCGGACGGGTCGTTCCTGTCGGTCATGCCACTCCGGCGGAGAACCTCCGCCTCGGCCAGGCCCGCGCCGCCGGCCGGATCCCGCCCGGCCCACCCGAGGGCCACGCCGTGCGGATCATCGAGTACACCGTCATGGTCCGCGCCGCAGACGGCACCACCAGGATCGAGCCGTTCCGGCTGGCCACCACCCTGCTGGATCACCAGCGGGCACCAGCCGCCGACCTCGCGGCCCTCTACCACGAACGGTGGGAAAGCGAGAACGGCTACGCCGAGCTGAAGACCCGGCTCCGCGGCGCCGCGTTCATCTTGCGCTCCAGGTCACCCGAACTGGTCCGCCAGGAACTGTTCGCGTTCCTCACCGTCTACCAGGCGCTATGCGCCCTGGAAGCCGAAGCCGCACGGCAGGCCGGCATCGACCCTGACCGGATCTCCTTCACGGTGACCGTCCGCGTCGCCCGCGACCACGCCGCCAGCCACGCAGTCATCACCCCGCGCAGCCTGGACCTGGCACGCCGCCAGGCCATCGGCGATCTCCTCGGCGACATCCTGCCCCGCCGGCGGGACCGGCACTACGAACGCGCCAGGAAACAACCGAAGAACAACTTCCCGCCAATGAAACGAGGACAGGAAAGGCCACCCAGCCGGGTCACCTACAAGATCAAAGTCAGCCGGAAGGTGTCCTCACCAGCGCAAACGCCTTAACTCACCGGCATTGCTTTGACCTGGGAGGATAGGGCTTGTCTAGAGTCCTGTCCGCACCGAGCCGAAGGCACTTTTCACATGCAGAATACAGTTCGCCGCCCGAAGATCCTGTGTCTGCTGACGGCGGGGATCGTGTCCCAGGCCGGAGCGCTGCTACTGGCCGAGACGCGCGGATGACCGGTCTGGGCCGGGGCTGCCGGCGGGGCTGGCCCTGGCGGCCGCCGCGGGCGGTGCACGACCCGGGCAAGACGTTGCGGACCTGGCCGTCGCGGTGGCGCTGGGCGGGGACTGCCTGGCCGATGTCGCGGTGCTGCGCGCCGAGCCCGCGCTGTTCGGGCCGGTAGCCTCCGACCCGGTGATCTCCCGGCTGATCGGCGCGGCTGGCCGCGGACGCGCCCGCCGCGCTGACAGGCGATCCGGGCCGCGCGGGCCGCCGCGCGCGAGCGGGCATGGCAGCTCGCCGGGACCGCGCACCGGGCGCGGACGGTGGCCTGATCCCGGTGGACATCGACGCCACGATCGTGACCTCGCACTCCGAGAAGGAGCAGGCTGCGGCGACGTGGAAGAAAACCTGCGGGTTCCATCCTCTGACCGTGTTCGCCGACCACGGCCGCGACGGGTCCGGGGAGCCGCTGGCCATCATGCTGCGGCCCGGCAACGCCGGGGCCAACACCGCCGCCGATCACATCGAGGCAACCCGGCTGGCGCTGGCGCAGCTGCCGAAGGCGCTGCGGCGGAAGGTGCTGATCCGAACCGACTCCGGCGGCGGCACGCACGAGTTCCTGGCCTGGCTGGCCAAGCCCGGGCCGGCGGCTGGCACTAGTCGGTCGGGTTCACCATCACCGACGAGGCGCAGCGGCCATCATGAAGATCCCGGCAGGGCGTGGACCCCGGCTTACGACGGTGACGGGCAGGTCCGCGACGGCGCCTGGGTCGCCGAGCTCACCGGCCTGCTGGGCCTGTCGTGCTGGCCGAAGGGCATGCGCGTCATCGTCCGCAAGGAACGCCCGCACCCCGGCGCGCAGCTGCGGTTCACCGACATCGGCGGCCACCGGTTCACCGCCTTCGCCACCAACACCCGCCGCGGGCAGCTCGCCGACCTCGAACTACGGCACCGCCGCCGGGCCCGCTGCGAGGACCGGATCCGCAACGCCAAGGACACCGGGCTGCGCAACCTGCCGCTGCACGGCTTTAATCAGAACCAGATCTGGTGCGAGATCGTCGCACTGGCCTGCGAACTGCTCGCCTGGACGGCGATGCTCGCCCTCACCGGCGCCGCCCGCCGCTGGGAACCCAAGCGACTGCGGCTGCGGCTGTTCTCCGCCGCCGGGCGGATCGTCCGCGGCGGCCAGCGCCTGCGGCTGCGCCTGGCCGCCCGATGGCCCTGGGACACCAGACATCACCACCGCCATCACCCGGCTGCAGGCCCTGGCACCCGGCTGACCAGGCCACCGCACCCTGCGACCAGGAAGGAGAAACCCCAGGGCCCGTGGAACCCCGCCCACCCGGCGCGACAGCCGGGCGGCCAGCCACGGCCAGAACGCCAAAAACGAACGTGTCCGCCGCAGACCTCAGGCAACCGAGCCAAGATCACGAAACATCGAGGCTAGTGCCGCGTCAGGCAACGTTCGCCCTGTTCTCCAACGCAGTCTGGAGCCGCGCGTTCTGGGGCACTCCACTCCCTTCCTCTGCTATTCAGGTTGTTTAGGATCCCTTGGGGAGGACGCCTTGGGCGCGGCAACGACGATCGTGAACGCGAAGGTATTCGACGGGACGAAGTCGCAGGACTGGACTTCGGTCCGGTTCGCTGACGGCCTGATCACCAAGTGCTCGGTCGCCTCGGCCGCCCAAGAAGGCGACGAAGTGATCGACGCTGACGGCGGGACGGTGCTTCCCGGTCTGATCGACGCGCACGTGCACCTCGTTCCCGGCGCTCTCGCACAATCGTTGACCTTCGGCGTTATCACCGTTCTCGACATGTTCAGCAAACCCGACCTGGTGGCCAGCGCTAAGGAGCAGGCCGGCTCCCGTCCGGACGTAGCCGACGTGCGTTCCTCGGGTGTCGGTGCCACCGCCCCCGGCGGCCACCCGTCGATGATGTACGCCCCGTTCCCGACGTTGACCGCCGCTGACCAGGCCGAGCAATTCGTGGCGGAACGGATCGCGGCGGGCTCGGACTATCTAAAGATCATCTCCGGCACCGGGGGTCTATGGCCCTCGCTGGACCCTGAAACCATCCAGGCACTGGTCATTGCCGCGCACACCCGCGGCTTCGTCGTCGTCGCTCACGTGAGCTCGACGGCCGGTGTCGAGGAGGTCGTGTCCGCCGGTGTCGATGTGGTGGCCCACGTCCCTGCGAACGCCGAGCTGGACAAGGCCCTGGTCGAACGCATGGCCGAAGCCGGAATCGTGGTCGGTCCGACGCTGGCCACCATCGAGAACACCCTCGGCGAACCGGGTGGCGCGGCAGTGGTAGGGGACCCGCGGCTCGCTGAAGCGCTCGGCGACGCCTGGGCACGCCGGTTGACTTCGGATGCCTCGGGATGGCATGGCCGGCAAATGCCGCCCTACTCGCGGGCCGAGGACAACGTGCGGCGACTGGCCGATGCGGGGGTCACTCTGCTGGCGGGCACGGATGCTCCGAAGCCGGGGACCGTGTTCGGAGCAAGCCTGCACCGAGAGCTCGAACTCCTTGTCCGGTGCGGCATCAGCCCGGCGCAGGCCCTGGCCGCTGCCACGGCTGAACCGGCACGAGTGTTCGGCCTCGCCGACCGAGGCCGTGTCGCCGCCGGGCAGCGCGCGGACCTGGTCCACGTGTCCGGTGACCCGTTGACGGACATCATCGCGACGCGCGCCATTGAGCGGATATGGCGCGGGGCATACCCTGCGATCGACACGCCTTCGTCGCGAGCGCTGCCGAAGCTGAGCAGCTTGACGCTTTCGACGCCCAGCTCGCCAAGGCCGTGGCAGCCGTACGCGAACGCAGGTCCAACTGATCCGGAAAGGCCCCTTGAACGCGGGTCCCGTAGTCGTGCGCCGCGATCGTCGATCGGCTCACCGTCGGCGGCGACATCATCGAGAGATGTCCACCGCAACCAAGCGACGCCAGGGTTCACCGACACGACCGACCGCAACGGGCGCGACGCCAGAATTCAGGTTCTGACTCAAGTGCCGGTAGCCACGTCGGCGGTCTCCCACGCGCTCCCCGAGAGGGCGAACGTTGTATGACACGGCACTAGTGACCATACCGATCACGGTGCCTGTGGAGGCGCCAGGTAACAGAACGCCAACGCCACCGCCCATGCCGTCTGACCGGGGACAGCGCCCGACCGCCGAATCGGCGCGCGTCCCGGCGGCGCATTTCAATCATCCGATCAGGCACAGATCAGCCGCTTATGATTGTGGAGGGCGTGACGGGTTCAATGCCATCGGCGCTGGCTGCTGAGGTACGAGTGGAGGGGTCGGCCGGTCAGGGCTTCCGGTGACCGTCTTTTAAGCTTGCTGGAGTTGGCAGGATGGATGGCGGTTGGCGGGAATGGTTTGCCCGCGTGCTCGCCGGATTTGCCCGCGTCTGGGGTTCACCCCGAATTGCGGACACCTGATTAGCGGGATCATGATGTTCTCGCGGGACAGGATGTCTGCATGTCAGGGAAGAAGCGCAAGAGCTACACGCCCGAGTATCGCCGCGACGCGGCGCATCTGGTGATCGACACTGGCCGGCCGATCGCGACGGTCGCTCGTGAGATCGGTGTCGGCGAGCAGCTGCTCGGCCGTTGGGTCGCGATCGAACGATCGCATCTGGATGACCCGCCGACGGCGCTGGACGCCGACGAGCGCGCCGAGCTGGACCGGCTGCGGGTCGAGGTCAGCGAGCTGCGGATGGACCGGGAGTTCCTGAAAAAAGCCACGGCCTTCTTCGTCTCCGAGAACAACGGCCGGTAGAGGCCTTCCAGCTCATGGACGCGGAGAAGGCCGCCTACGACATCGCGCGGATGGCCCGGCTGCTGGAGGTCTCTCGGTCGGGCTATTACGACTGGGTGGCGCGGCAAGCGGCTGGGCCGACCCCGGCGCAGCAGCGCCGCGTGGAACTGGCCGAGAAGATCAAGGTGTTCCATAAAGACTCCGACGAGGTCTACGGCTCGCCGCGGATCCTCGCCGACCTGCGCGAGGACGGTGAGGTCGTCTCGGCTAAAACGGTCGCGAAACTGATGCGGGCCAGCAACATTCGCGGGATCAGTCCCCGGAAGTGGACGCCGGTCACGACCGTGCAGGGCGTCGACCAGGCGCCGTGCCCAGGCCTGGTGAACCGGCAATTCGACACCGGCGTGCTCAACGCCGTCTGGGTATCCGACATCACCTATCTGGACACCGATGAGGGCTGGCTCTACTTGTGCGCGGTCCGCGACGGGCACTCTCGCCGAGTGCTCGGCTGGGCCGTCGAAGATCACATGCGTTCTGACCTCGTCGAAACCGCGCTGACCCGCGCGGTCACCCTGCGAGGGCACTTGCCCGGCCAGGTGATCTTCCACGCCGACCGTGGCACGCAATACACGTCTGCCCAGGTCGCCGTCGCTGCCGGCGACCTCGGGGTGCTCCGGTCGATGGGACGCACCGGCGTGTGCTGGGACAACGCCGCCGCCGAAACCTTCTGGTCCACATTGAAGTGCGAGTTCTACGACCGTCGCCGCTGGCACACCAAACGGCAAGCCCGGCTCGCTGTCGGCGCCTGGATCGAAGACCGCTACAACCGGCGGCGGCGGCACTCCTCGATCGGAATGCTCAGCCCCGTACGCTACGAAGACTCACTCGCTCAGACGGCAACTGCCGCCTGACCGCGTGTCCGCCATTTGGGGTGAAGCTCACGTCGTTATTTCGCCTACGGGACTTGGCCGCATTCTTGTGCTGGCGGGAGCTTGAGCAGCGGGTATACGGCCGGTTCTTCCTGCCGGTAGCTGTCCAGATCTATTCCGCTGCCGGTCAGGGCGTTGCGGCGCTGCAGTTCGTTCCTGTACGCGGGATCGAGAAAGATAGCCGGGTTCGGCCAGGACTGGGTGAGTTCTGCGGGCTGGCCGAGATACAAGCCAGCGTCGATGAGCGATCCGAGACGCGTGCCGCACCAGGGATTGGCGGGCGCATTGTCCGGGCGTTCCTGGACGGATGGCGGGGCTAGTCCTGCGTCGAAGGACCCCAGCCACGTACCGGCGGTTGGAATGGTCGTATACCTCGGCTGGCTGGCCAGCTTTGTTGCCAGGCCGCCGGGATCTCCGTCCAGCGGCACGAGGTCCGCGATCGCGTAAGTCCGCTCTCCGGTCCGCTGCTCGACTTCGCCGATGAGGCTGTGGGGCGAGGAGTGGAGAAGGAACCACCAGCCATAGCAGATCAGCGCGCGGTGGCCCTTGGCCAGCACTTGCTTCTGCACGAGCGACGCCGGATAAGCTGTGCGCTGCTCACCACCAAATGCCTGCACCTCGCCGATATTGGTGATCTTCGGCCAGTCAATGGGCGGGTCGCCGAGCAGCACGCGGATCTGCTTGCCGGGGGGCAGCGTCCAGTTGACCGCCCGGACCGTCCGGAAGAACTGCTCATAGACCGGAGCGTCGTAGGTCGTCAGCGGGGACTGGGTGGTGTTTCTCCAGACGGGCCGCAGGCTGGCGTCGTCGACCGGCTTACCGGCGATGAACCGGTCGATCGTGTCCTGATAGAGCGCATTGCCGAATTCGACGATGATGTCGTCGATCACTTCGGGCAGCCGCGGGTCGGTGAGCAGCAGGGTCAGCGCGTCAAAGTGGTTTTGCAGGGCATGTGTCTGGTGTACCTCGCCGATGCCGATGAGCCGGTGTGTCTTGAAGGCCTCGAGCACTGTGCCATTGAGCCCGCGGCCGGATGATTGCCCGCCGCCGGTAGCTGGGGTGCATGCGGTCAGTCCTGTGGCGCAGGCGGCTCCCAGCCCTGCGGCCGCGGCTTGGACGAATCGCCGGCGGCTTATCCCTGACGGGTTTCGGGCGTTCATGGTGAACGGTCTCCTCCAAGTCGCTGGCGGGCGGGTGGCCATGGGCGGAGGCGGTCAGGTGCGGCGGGTGCGGACCCGCCAGATGCATGAGCCAGCCAGGGCGAGGCCCAGGCCGGTGAAGATGGCGGTCTCGTACCACTGGAATGTCCAGTAGCGGCTGGCGGGCTGGTAGGTCACCGCCTGCCGCAGGTGCAGGCCGGCGAGATAGGTCCCGCATGCCCCGGCCTGGCGCTGCCGGCCCGGAGGCAAGCCTGCGGCCGGCCCGGTGCCCGGCGAATGCCCGGCAGCGGGCGGCGCGGTGATGTTCCCGCAAGCCCGGGCCGGCAGGCCGGAGGCCGGCCGCCCGGCGATGGTGATGATCTTGCAGGATGCGGCGTCGAAACAGGACGACGATGGCGACAGGATCCAGGCGCCGGGAATGTCGCCGGGTTGCCTGGTTGCGTATAGCCGGCCGTTCCCGGTCGAGCCGACCTCGTTGAGAGAGGCTGCGGTGACCGCCTGGTTGATGCGGACCGGGGCGATGAGGTGCGGCCGGACCCACAACGCCATGGCGATCAAGACGGCAGCGAAGATCACGAGGGTGACGGCCATCGCCGGCAAAGTGCGGCGGATCAGGACGCCGGCGGCGACGCCCAGGGCGAAGGCGAAGGCGGCGTAGCCGAGCGGGACGATGCCGCGGGCACCGAAGATCACGGGCGTGAACCGGTTCTGGCTGACCGCGTCGATGGGGCTGGCCCACCAGGTCACCAGGAGGCTGGCCAGCCCGGCGGCGGCCATGCTGGCCAGGCCGGCGACGGCGAGCTTGACGGCCAGCCAGCGGGTGCGGGTGACGCTCTGGGTCCAGGCAAGGCGGGCGGTGCCGGTCTCAAGTTCGCGGGTGATCAGCGGCGCTCCCCAGAAGGCCCCGAGGATGGCGGGCACCGCATACACGGCATACCCGAGGTACCGGCCGACGGTCAGGTCACCGGCCGCCTTGTCCAGGAAGGGCTCGGTCCGGCAGGCGGCGCGGCTGCCCGGCGGGGCCATCACGCAGGAATCGGTGAGCCCGCTGGCGGTGAACAGATGGGCCAGGTGCAGCCCGGTTACCACCAGCACGACGACGGCGACCGCCAGCACCGCGGCTGCCGCCGCTGCCTGGGTGCGGAACTGGAGCCAGGTGAACCGGATCACCGAACCATCCCTAGCTCAGCGCGGCGATGCGCTGGCCCGTCAGCGGCCCGGCTCATGTAGGCCAGCACCAGGTCCTCCAGGGTGACCTGCCTGACCGTCCAGGCCGGGTCGCGGACTGGCTCGCTGGTCCGGATCAGCAGCGTGCTCTGCTTGTCGGTGTGACTGGCCGCGATGACTTCCTGGCTGGCCGGCAGCGTCGCGGGGTCCCGGCGCGGCCCCGACAACCGCCGGTGGGCGGCTAGCAGCGCAGCGACCTCCCCGGCCACCCGCACCCGCGAGGCGACCAGCACGACCAGGTATTCGCAGATCCGCTCCAGGTCGGCCACCAGATGACTGGACAACACCACGCTGACCTCGTGCGCGGCGGTGAACTCCATCAAGGCTTGCAGGAACTCGCGGCGGGCCAGCGGGTCCAAGCTGGCGATCGGCTCGTCCAGGATCAGCAACTCGGGCCGCTTGGCCAGGGCCAGGGTCAGGGCCAGCTGGGCCCGCTGCCCGCCCGACAGCGACCCGGCCCTCCGGCGCGGGTCCAGGCCGAGCTGCCCGATCCGCTCCGCGGCCAGTCCGCCGTCCCAGCCCGGGTTCAGCCAGGCGCCCATGCGCAGGTGGGTCGCGACCGTCAGGCCCGCGTACACCGGCGCGTCCTGGGCGACGAACCCGACCCGCGCCAGCTGCGCAGGGGTACCGCCGGGAAGGTCGCCAAGGACGCTGACCGTGCCCGCCGTTGGCGCCAGCAGCCCGACGGCCAGGTGCAGCAACGTGGTCTTCCCGGCACCGTTGGGCCCGACCAGGCCGACGACCTGGCCAGCGGGGACGGCCAGGTCGCAGTCGCGCAGAGCCCAGTGCCGCCGGTAGCGCTTGCCGAGCCCGCGAGCCTGCAAGACCGCAGTCATGCCACGCCTTCAGCGAAGCAGTTGCGGAATGCGGTGCGGTAGATCGCCTCAATATCATCCGGGCCCAGGCCCGCAGACCGCGCCGACTGCAGCCACTGGGTGATCGCATCCAGGAACCGGGTCTGGACCGCGCGGTCGGTGCCCGGCAGCGACCCGGTCACGAACGTCCCCTGCCCGGGACGGGCGCGCACCAGCCCCTCGCGCTCGAGGTCGCGGTAGGCCTTCAGCACCGTGTTCGGGTTGATGGCCAGCTTCGCGACCACCTGCTGTGCCGTCGGAAGCTGGTCTCCCGGCTCCAGCAAGCCGAGCCGGAGGGCGTCACGCACCTGCTGGACCAGCTGCAGATACGTCGCTACCCCGCACCGCTCATCAAGATCAAACTCAATCATAATACTTCTTCCACTAATCGCTTAGTGAAAGAAGGTACCCGCCGACCCTCTCGGGCGCAAATCGCCGCGGCAGGCCTGGCTACACTCGCCCTGCTATGCCGCACCGCGCTGATCACGACCAGCGCTGCCAGCAGCTCGAGTGCTGCAAGGCATGCCTTCACGCGCGGGATCAAGCGGTTGAGAACGGTCCCGAAACGACCGGCGAGGGACCGTGGCGTGGAGAGACAGTGCGCGCCGCGGGTCGGACCGCATGCGATGAGGCGGTATGCGCGCTGGCCATCGGCGGGAGCCCGGCTTCTCCACCGCTCAGGAAGCAGCGCGCAGACCTGTACTCCGGCGCGGTCGACCGACGATCACCGTGGGCGCCGCAACCGCGCAGATCGGCGGTTCGTGCGCAGCGCCCACCCGGCAACGTTGTTGACCTGGGGTGTCGGCGGCGTCGGATCGTGCGGCGGGCCGGCTGCCGTGAGGTCCTCTGCGCTTTGCACGGGTGGCTGCCGCGGTGTCGGACCGTCCGGTTAGCTTGACCTGGTGTCTGCGGAGCCTGGCTGGTGCGTGGTGTGCGGGTTGCCGGTGCCTGCCGGGGAGAGGTTCTGCCGCTGGCCGTTTGGCGCCCGGGCTGCTGATGGCCAGCATGGCGAGATGGCGCCGTGGGCATCGCACAGCCTGGCATTCATGACCGAACTGGTGGAGGCGCAGCACTGGCGCTGCCCGTGGTGCGGGGATTACCTGCCTGACTCTCCCCGCGGCACCGCGATCGATCACATCGTCCCCCGGGTTTACGGTGGACCGCATCGCCGCTGGAATCTGCAGCTCCTGCACCAGGAGTGCAACTCGGCCAAGGGCGCAAAGATCACAGGCGAGGCGCTGGAGCTGGCCGGTGCGCATGGCGTGACGATCAGCATGGACATCGGGCAATACCGCGCCGGAGTGCGGCGCCGTGCGGCCACGTATGCCGTGCGGGCCACTCGCCAGGCCGGCGGCGAGGCCCGCGACCGGGCTCTGGCCGCGGCGAGGAATCTCACCGTGTTCTTCCCAGAGGCAAAGGTCCGTGACCTCATCAGGGCAGCGGCGAAAGGCAACCCGGCCTGCTGACAGCCACGGCTAGATATACAGATCCCGCCGAGGTAACGGATCTATGTGATCCTCAAGCAACCGCAGGAGCCTTCTGCCTGGCCGGTGCTGGCCAGGCAGAGGGCCGCTGCGGCGTGTTACCGGGCGGCACCGACGAGGTGCCGAATTGCGGCAGGAGCACCGTAACGCGGCGTGCGTCAAGCAGGGCGGCCGGGCCGCCGTCTGCTTCGGGTTGACGGGCGTTGCAGCTTGACCCCCGCGGGTTGTGTTGTGCCAGACCAGTCAAAGGTCGGCGGATACCGCCAGTCACGCGCCCCGTGAATTCAACCTTGGCTGATTAGGATCTTGGCGTGGGACGGGCCGCAGCGGGCAGATGAGTGCGTTTGGGCACTGGGTCTCAGGGTGTTGATGGATGACTTGCCGGTTCCGTTGTCGCCAAGCAGGAGGATTGAGGTCGTGGAGCCGCGCGGTGTGGTGAAGCTGATCTCGAGGTCTGAAGGGATGCCCCGGAAGCACGATATGTGAAGGGTCTTTATCATTTCGACACTCGCTGTCCGACTTGACATCTGAACAAGGCTGAAACTATGTCTGCCTTCAGGACGTGCGACGGGCGGTGGGCTGACCAAGGTCATTACTGTCATGTAATTAGCTATCGTTGACCCAGTGCAGATCGCCATCCCTATGATATGACAGATCCTGAACGTCGCAGCACTTGAGTGAGAGACTAGCTTACTGAATCCGGCCGAAGTACCCTGTCCGAGCCATTGCTATGCTGATACAAGGCGATGGGAGGGCGCAGCACTCTTCTCGGCATCCCCGCGCGATTGAGGTGTCGTGCTCAGTCGGTGGTCATATATGGGTCATGTGCTGAAGGCCATGTAGGCGGCGAGGATGTAGTTGGGGTGGCGGTCGAGGTTCTTGCGGGCCCGGTCGTAACGCATGGTGGTGCGTGGATCAGCGTGCCGGGCGGCGATCTGGACGTCTCGCAGGTCGACGCCGGCGTCGAGCATGGTCGTGACGAATGTGTGGCGGAGCATGTGAGGGTGCGGTCTGTCGATGCGCACACCAGCTTGCTGGGCCAGGCGCCGCAATCGCCGTGTCGCGGCGTGCCGGTCCGGGCACCTCGGCTGTTGAGCATGATGGGCCCGCTCGTTCGGTTGCCGGTGGCTTGGTCGAGAGCCCGTCCGACCGCCGGCGGCAGCGGGACGAGCACAACTTTGCTGCCCTTACCGCACACCCGGAGCACTCGGTGACCGTGCTCCTCGCCGAGGTCGCTGATGTCAGCGCCGGTGGCTTCGAAGATCCGCAGGTCGAGCAGGCCGAGCATGGCCACCAGCGCGAAATCGTGCCGGTTCGCGGACTGGCGGGCGGCCGTGAGCATGGCCTCGAACTGCAGGTGCGTGAAGCCGAGCGTGGGTGACTCGGCGGGCACGGCAGGTCGGCGGACGTGCTCGGCTGGTGAATGGTCCAGGATGCCGTCGATCATGCAGGTGCGGTAGAACCCGGCGGTGACGGAGAAGCGCCGGGACACGGTGGAGGGCTTGAACCGGCGGATTTCCTGCATCCACCGGAGGTAGAGCTCCAGGTGTGGCCGGCGACCTAACTTGTGACAAGTTAGTGCGCTCCTCGCCCGCCGACGCGGTGGGCCTGGTGCGGGTCGCTTGCTCCCTGGCAGGCGGCTAGATCTCATCCCATGGGCATCCGTCTATTGCGGCTGCAATGACGCCGATGAACACCTCGTCCTCAGGAATCGTCAGTTCGTCGACGCGGCTGACCGGCGCCCAGCCGCGCGCGTTGCACAAGATCATCCCGTCGTAACTGGCGAGATCTTGGACGCGGACGGATGCGTCGGCTACCGGTAGCCCGACGGCGGAGAGCTGGCGTCGTACGAGGAGCATCGTGATGCCCTGAAGCTTCGGCGCGTCGGGCCAGATCACCGTGCCGTCCCGCCAGAACCCCACGTTGGTGATAGTGCCCTCCGAGATCCTGCCCGCCTCGTCCACCAGCAGGCCATCGTCAAAGCCCGCCGCCAGCGCGACCTCGCGCAACCGGCCCTGACCCCAGCTGCCGACGTGCTTGAGCCGCGCGAGCGGCCGCTGGAAATGGAGGGCCATCATCGAGTGCGGACGGCGCGGCATGTCCCGTGGCTCGCGAACAGTGACGATCAGCCCGGCCCAGTAGCCGTAGACGCGAACGCTAGCCTCTAGCTTGCCGCCAAGAGCATGGCGAATGCAGGCCCGGACTTCCTCGCCGCCGAGCGCCCGCCCGTACACCTCACGGTGCGCCGCCTCCAGCCGCGCTAGGTGCAAGTCCAGACCGCGCGTCCGGCCACCCCGCACCTGCATCGCCGTGAAATGGCCCCACCCCTCGTGTTCCAGAAGGGACACGGCCTCCTCGCCGGCCTCGCGGCCGTTGACCTCGATCGCGAGGTAATCGCTGGGCATTCGCCAGGTCCCTTCCAGCCGGTCACGCGGTCGCGCCCGAAACCGTATTCACCGGCCGCACAATACACACCGGTCCACTCTACGGCCCCGATTAGTGCGCAAATCCGCCCAGCCAAACACGATAATCCGCAGGTCAGCCAGTCGCCCGCCACCCAGGCCGCCGATCGTGTCACAAGTCAGGTCCAGGTGTGGCCGGCGAGCCGCCAGCGGATTCAGGCCGCGCTCGGCGCACCAGGTGAGGTAGCAGCGCAGATCAGAGTCGGTGTGGTAGCGGGAGGAGCCCTTGAAACGGGCCAGGTAGGCGGCTACTGCCAGCCGCAGCGGGTCAGGCACGTGTGCTAGGCGCTCGGAGGGGACGGGGATCGGCTCGCTGTAAATTGTCATGACCTGAGACTGCGCCCGCTTGCCGTGATCACATATGGTCCCGGTGCAGGTGCCGCGGGCGCCGGAAAGCGATAACACTTCGCCCGGCGGGACCCGCGTTCCTTGCAACTGATCACATAGCTGTGGTTTAACGTGCTGTGGCATGGCCAAGGCTGCACGGGTGCTCGCGGCGCTGAAGCGAGACGGCTGGACCGAAACTCGGCGCTCGGGTTCCCACCGGGTGCTCGTGAAAGGCGACCAGCAGCGCATCTGGGCCTACCATGACGGTGTAGATCTCGGCGGTCCGGCCATGGCCAGGATCGCCCGTGACTACGGTTACACGCTTGCTGAACTGCGCAAACTATAGGACTATCTGGTGATGAGCGCGCTGCGGGTAGAGCTGTTCTTCGACGATGAGAGCAGGAACTGGCACTATCGTGTGCCCGCCCTGCACATCAACGGCGGCGGGACGGCCACTCGCGCCGACGCCGAGCGTGAATGCCTGTCAGCCATCGCGTTCTCCCTCGAAGGCGACCCCCAGGACTACGACCCTGACGCCGAGACGGTCACCCTCGACGTAAGCGTGGCACCAGCGGCCTGAAGCGCTCCCTCCAACGCACCCGCGGCGGCAGAAGCACCGTAACGCGGCGTGTGTCAAGTCGGGCGGGTGCTCCGCCGTCTCCTCGTGCTCTGCCTAGCTTTCAAGCGGGTTGTTCCCGACAGCGTGAATCGAGCTCGATGAGGAGACGGGCGGGGCTGCCCATGCTTCTGCGCGAGGTGGGTTCCTCGAGGGACGTTCGGGCTTTCCCCGCCCGGGTCTTGTGCCGCCGCGGCTGAGGGCGCCGCGAGCGGTGGTCGGTGCGCTGAGGCTGGGTTCAGGCGGCCTGCTGCAGCGGAGTGCTTCCGGCGGCAATGGCAGGGTCCCAGCTCACCCGCCGGGTAACGACGACGTGGATCCAGCGCAGCAGGGCTGCGGCGCAGGCGGTGCGGGCCTGCTGGCGGGCGAGCCGGTTATCCTCGCGGGTGGTCAGGTAGGCGAACCGGGCGGCCATCACCGGGTTGTTCGGCAGCGCGGCCCAGACTGCGCGCCAGGCGGCCAGCCGCAGGGCGGGCCGTCCGCGCCCGGAGATCGAGGTCTTGCCCTGGAATGCGCCGGAGGAGTTGTCGCGCGGGCACAGCCCGGCGTGCCTGACCAGTGACCGCGGGGACGCGAACCGGGCCGGGTCGCCGGTCTCGGCCAGGATCGCCGCCGCGCCGACCGGGGTCAGCCCGGCGATCGTGGTGACCAGCTCCCGCAGGCCGAGGTCGTCCAGAACCGCGACCATCCGGGCCCCGGCGTCGGCCAGCCGGGTCCGGGTGTCCCGCCAGTCGCCCATGGCCAGGTGTGCCCGCTCCAGGGCACCGGGCCGGTGCGCGATCACCCCCGCGGAGTCGGCCAGCGCCTCGAACACGGCGCGCCCAATCCGCAGGCACGGCCGGCTCGCGCCCCAGCGCGGCAGCTCACGACGGACCGCGGCGGTGAACCTGGCCTGGCCCAGGCGGCGGACCCGGTCCAGGTCACCCGAGCACCGGTCCAGCACCACCGCCACTGCAGCGCGCCAGCTCGCCGACCGGAACGGCGCGCCTGACGCGCCCAGCACCGCCGGCCACGCGCACTCCAGCAGATCCCGGACCTGGTTCACTTCCGCGGTCGCGTCCGTGGTCAGCTGATGGCGGCGGGCCCCCAGGTGACGCAGCCGAGCCCACCCCGCATCCGCGCGCTCCGGCTCGTAACAGTGCAGGCCCGCGGCCAGCCGGGCGATGATCACCGCATCCTTCGGATCGGACTTATCAAAGGTCAGATCCTCACCCTCCCGCGCGCGGCAGGCCAGCAGCGGCTGCACGCACACCAGCGCCAGCCCCCGCTCCGCGGCGAGCTGGTCCAGCACCCGCCAGCGGTGCCCGGTCGGCTCGCAGGCCACCGTCACCGACCTAAACCCCGCCGCGGCCGCCGTGCCCGCCGCCCAGTCCAGCAGCCCGTCCAAGCTCCCACGCCCGGGCACTCACCCGCCGCCGGGCGATCACCCGCGAATCGTGATCGGTCACCACCGCAGCCTGCTTGTCATCGGCCAGGTCGATCCCCACGATCGCGTTCCCCGGCGGCAACAGCTGCCTCAGCCGCGCCAGCCGCGCGTTGCGGTTGCGATCACCCCGGGACAAGCCGCTACGGTCACTCATGGACGTCCTCCTCGATGCGCTGGGATACCAAGCCCGGTCAACCGCATCAGGAGGACGTCTCCACATCCAGCACCGACGCGCATAAGGAGTTACTAGCGGACGATCCTGGGGACGTCGGTGCGAGATCGCTGACAAACAGACGAGCGGGCGGGACGGCGGTGGTCGTCAGTTGATGTCGAACTCGTTGCCCTCAGGGTCTTTCATCGCGACTCCGTAGTGGTCGAGTCCTTCGGTGCTCAGGACGCCGACGAGCGCGGCACCGAGACCGGCCAGGCGGGCCGCCTCCGCGTCGACGCGCTGCCGGCGCGTCTGGATCGGGACCGCGCGGCCGCCGCTGACAGCGATATCGAGGTGCAGCCGGTTCTTGGCCGCCTTGCGCTCCGGTACCACCTGGAACCAGATCCGCGGCCCCCGCCGATCGGGATCGACGATGCAGTCCGCGCCGAGACCCAGCTCATCCTCTGGCACCCCGACGTCGCGCCAGTACTCATCCCAGCTGGCGAAGCCATCGGGAGGCGGCTCAAGCTCGTATCCCAGTGCGGCGGCCCAGAAGCGCGCGAGCGGCTCAGGGTCAGCGCAGTCGATCACCAGCTGGAAGCTCACGGCCATCGGTCTCTCCCCGGTAGCGGCAATGTGCCGCCGCCATAATGCATGGAGCCTCTGACACCGACCTGGCCGTCCTGCCGACGGCACGAGCGCGCATTACCGCAGCAGGCACGCACGTATATTCATGCGGGGCCGGGTCAGCCAGCACCGTACTGTCACCGAGCTGTCAGGCATCCTCGCTGACGCCAGCCGTCATGGTGAATTACCACGTTCGAGTTGTCGTTTAGCGATTTGGGGAACACGAAGCCGACTCTAATCTGTGCTCCACAATCGAGGCCACGTGCGCCGCCGACGCCGCGGTGTCCACGGTCGGCCTTGCGTCGCTCATGCCGCACCACCTTCCGACCGGTGCAGCCTTGCACAGGACCGCGCCGCCAGCTGTTTGAACCGGCCTGGGTTTCCTGGAAGGGACTGTTCCTGAAAGAGCGACAGAGCCGTTAGATGCACAGTCCCGTCTCAGGCGGCCGTTGCCTGCTAGCGCCGATTCCGTGCTGTCCCTACCCTGAGGTGTCGCGGGCCTCTGGCTTCGGGGCGACCTCTCGCTCGCGTGGGGCGCGATCCGAGATCACGGCGTCCATCGCTGCCTTAACGCACTCAGGGGAGCAGAACCAGAACCGAGCCCACCAGCCATCGCTTCCCCACGGCCCTGAATGCCACCTGCTGACCTCGTACATGTCGCGACGGTAGACGTTCTTGCCGCACAAGGCGCAGTCCGAGCGTCGTCTGTAAGCCATGTCATCAATCGTCCACGCAATCTGAGTTGGCGTCATCTGTGTCAGTAGTCGCGCTGCCGATACTGCCCAGCCCAGCAGTCGGCGGCCGATAGCCCGCCCCATTTCCTGGCCGCGCGGTCGGCCGCGCGATTGCCGAGACCTTCCAGCGGATCACCCGCCGTCCTGAGGGGCGTACGCGTACCTGCAGCGGCATAGAAGGGACTGTGGATCTAACGGTGTTTCCGGCCCGATCGCGCCGGGCGTGATGGCCCGGCGGGAGAGGTGCCGTGATGACCGCGACACTAGACGCCGTGACCAAGAGGAAAGCGAAGCCGGAGCCGGCGGCCGAGCAGAAGCTGGCCGAAGAGCTGGTGGCCCGGGCCCGGGAGCAGGGCGTGTCCTTGACCGGCCCGGACGGGCTGCTCAAGCAGCTGACTAAGACGGTGCTGGAGACCGCCTTGAATCAGGAGCTGACCGAGCACCTGGGCCATGGCAAGCACGCCAGCCCGGAGCCGGGCTCGGCGAATGTGCGTAACGGCACCCGCCCGAAGACGGTGCTGACCGAGGCCAGCGGCCAGGTCGAGATCACCGTGCCGCGGGACCGGGCCGGGACGTTCGAGCCGCAGATCGCGCGCAAGCGGCAGCGGCGGCTGACCGGGGTGGATGAGATGGTGCTGTCGCTGTATGCCAAGGGCCTGACCACCGGGGAGATCTCCGCGCACTTCGCCGAGATCTACGGAGCCTCGGTGTCGAAGGAGACGATCTCGCGGATCACCGACAAGGTGATCGAGGAGATGGCCTCGTGGCAGGCCCGGCCGCTCGATGAGATCTACGCGGCCGTGTTCATCGACGCGATCGTGGCCAAGGTCAGAGACGGCCAGGTCGCCAACCGGCCGGTCTATGCCGCGATCGGCGTCAGCCTGGACGGCGAGCGCGACATCCTGGGCTTGTGGGCCGGGACCGGCGGGGAGGGCGCCAAGTTCTGGATGGCCGTGCTGACCGACATCCGCAACCGGGGCACCCGCGATGTGTTCTTCGTGGTCTGCGACGGGCTGAAAGGCCTGCCCGAGGTCGTCGGGAACGTCTGGCCGCTGGCCACGGTCCAGACGTGCATCATCCACCTGATCCGCAACACCTTCCGGCTGGCCTCCCGCCGGGACTGGGACGCGCTCAAACGGGCAGTCAAGCCGGTCTATACCGCGGTGAACGCCGCCGCCGCCCGGGCCGCGCTGGACGAGCTGGCCGCCGGATGGGGCCAGCGCTACCCGGCGGTCATCCGGCTGTGGGAGAACGCCTGGGAACAGTTCATCCCGTTCCTCGACTACGACGTGGAGATCCGCAAGGTCTTGTGCTCCACGAACGCCATCGAGTCCCTGAACGCCCGCTACCGGCGGGCGGTCAAGGCCCGGGGCCACTTCCCGACCGAGCAGGCCGCGCTTAAATGCCTCTACCTGGTCACCCGCTCCCTCGACCCCACCGGAACCGGGAGAACCCGGTGGGCGATGCGGTGGAAGCCCGCCATCAACGCCTTCGCGATAACCTTCGGCGACCGGTGGCCGGCCGCCGAGACCTACTAACCCAGACGCCGGAAACACCGTTGGCGAGACAGACCCGCGCATGGAGTGGACCTTCAACGGCGAGGTGATCGAGTGGCGCGGACCGGCGCCGTATCTCTTCGTGGCCATGACGCCGGAGGAAAGCGAGGATCTCAAGGAGGCAGCCCGCGGCCTGATCTACTGGGGCCAGGTGCCGGTCCACATCACCATCGGCGACACCGAGTTCACCACTGCGCTGTTCCCCAAGGACGGGCGCTATCTAGTGCCCGTCAAGGTGGCGGTGCAGCGAGCGGAGAGGATCCGGGGGGGGGGGATCGTCGAGGTCGTCTTGCGTCTCAACGCCGCGCGCTGGGAATGACGGCCCACGCCGTCGGCGGCAGATGCGCACATTCTCCGTGCAGGACTGCGATGCATAGTATTCAGCCCGGGCGGCTGCATGTTGATGCCAGCCACGGGTCAGTCAGCGCCCGCATCGCTGGCGGTGCCGGGCCGGAGGCGGCCTGCAACAGGTTGGTTGCCGTGGCCCTGGGTGCGGGACCAGCCAGCGCCGCTGAACCGCCATCACCTTCGCTCCGGACGGATCCTCGTGCTCAGGTCCATGGCAGATCGGAGATCGGGCCTACGAGCCCTTACGGCTGCGGCCGGCGGAGCAGTACCGGGTCACCTGTTTGCGCTCGCGCCCGTCATCCGGGTTGGGACGGCCCGGGCGTCTGAAGACGCCGGAGGCCTCGGACGCCGACCGCGCCGGCAGCGGCGAGGATCACGCTCGCCAGAAGCAGGGCGAGCTCGAAGCCCCGAACGAAGGAGGCAACCGCTGGGGAGAGCGCGTCCGGCCCGACGGACGCGGCGACCACGTGAACCTGACCTCCCGCAACGTCAGCACCGAACTGTGAGGCCGGCTGCCGTTCGGCCGGCGGGAGAGATCCGGCGCGTTGGTGCCAGTCGGCCAAGATCGCACTGGCGGCGATGGATCCCAGGATCGCCAGTCCCATTGCAGTGCCGATCTGGCGACAGGAGTTGAACAGGGCTGACCCGATCCCGGATGATCCCGCGGGAACCTCGGCCATGGCCGCAGCCGAACCCGCTGGGACCATCAGGCCGAAGCCCACTCCAACCACGATGTAGCACGCTGCTGGCCACGCAAACGGTGTCGTCATTTTCAGCTGGCTCATCCCGAGCATGCCCGCGGCAGCGGTGAAGCAGCCCGCCCCCACCGCCCAGGCCACCGGCAGCCACCGTGCCAGCCGCTTTCCGAGCTGGGCCACGACGAAGTACGGAATGCAGAAGAACAGCCAGGACAGGCCGGTGCGTAGCGCGGACCATTCCTCAATGTTCTGGAAGAACAGCGTGACGTAGTAAATGAATCCCGAGAAGGCCAGGTAAGCCAGGAGGTACACCGTACATGCCCGGCTGAAGCTCGGGGTTCGCAGCAATGCCGGGGGGACCATCGGGGCCGCGACCCTACGCTCCCACGCAAAGAAGACAACCAAGAACGCGATGCCGCCGGCGGCGCAGACAGCCACAACCGGCGAATGCCAGCCGGCGTCCGAGGAATCGACGAACCCGAAGGTCAGCAGCATCAGGCCGAACGCACTCAGCGCGACCCCCAGAACATCGAAGGAGCGGGGTACCGGCTCCCGGGACTCTGTGACCGCGACTAGGCAGATGACCACGGTCACTACCCCGATCGGGACATTGACCCAGAAGATCGATGACCAGGGAAACACGCTGAGCAGCAAGCCGCCGAGCACGCTGCCGCCCGCGACGGCCAGGCCGCTCACCGCGGCCCACAACCCGATCGGACCGGTCCTCGCATCCGGAGGGTAAGCCTCAGAGATCAGTGAGAGGGTCAACGACGACATGACGGCGCCGCCGATTCCCTGGATCACCCGGAAGCCGATCAGCATTGCGCCCGAAACCGACAAAGCACAGCCGACTGAGGCAACCGTGAACAGCGTTACCCCGGTCACGAAAACGCGCTTGCGCCCGAAATGATCACCCAGCGCGCCGCCTGTCGGAATCAGAGCAGCCACTGCCAGGGCGTAGCCACTGACCACCCATTCCAATCCGGCGGGCAACAGGTGCAGCTCATGCTGCATGGCCGGAAGGGCGACGCTCACGATCAGGACGTCGAGCACCATCATGCCCTGAGCCATGCAAGCCACCGCGAGGGTCAGCCGCTGCCTGGGGCTTGTCCGCGGAGTCATGGCCACAGCCTGCCTGACTTAACCGGTCCGGCACCACCCGCCTCCCGTCGGTACGGGAGGCGGGGGACCTCACCGTACGCCATTTCGAGGTAGCAGGTATCGAGTAAGTACTGCGGTGGCTTGCGCTCAGTGAACTGGCTGGAGGCTGAGCAGTACCCAGGACTTGCCGCCTCGCCTGGAGGCCGCCAGGCTGGCAGGTTCACGTATCGGGCGGCTGCATCATCAGGATCGGGAGGGCCAAGACGAGCACGGTGAACGACGCCAAGACCGGCCACAAGACCCCGTACCCGGTCATCGCCGCTCCCGCCGCGGCGCCAATCAGGAAGATGCCGATGGACGCGCTTCGCCGCGCGGCACGGGGATTGGTGCCGCCCCCCAGCGTTGATTCCGCGAGCAGGCCGCACAGCGTCAAGGTCATCACGTTGGTGGCCAGGTCGCGGATCCCCCAGCGGCGCATCAGGGTGTTCTGAATGCCCATCGCGAACGCGAGGATCCCGATCACCAGGTACCGCGCACGGCCGGTCGGTCCGGGATGGGTCAGCGCGACGACCAGCGCGGCGATGCCGACGAGGCCGGCGTCGCTGGCAAGGCCGACCCGCCGGCCCGTCTCCCCGGCCTGCACAAGCCTGCCCCCGGCCACCGCCCCCGCAGCAAAGCAAGCCAGGGCCGCCACATAAGGCACCACGTTGCTGCCAGGAAGAGGTGACGCGGGCTCGCCGCCAGCGCGCGCGCCCACGGTGAAGGCAAGGAGGAGGATGTTGCCGGTCATGGTCTCGACAAAGGCGTGACCGAGCCCCAGAAAGGTGGCCGCGTCGAGCATCCCGCACACGGCGGTGATGCCATACACGCCCACCGCCAGCGGCGGCAGCCGGACGGCCCGGATCACCGCCGCCAGACGCGGCCCGCCCACGCTGCCAGGTCGGTCCACCGTCGTGGCTGCCGGATCAGGGAGCTTGTCCGCCATCTCCTCGTCGTATCATCCGCAACCAGCCGAACGCCATTCCGAACCGCTGCCCTGCCGCACCCCGCCCGGTAACCCCAACGGCCTCCCAGAGCCCAGGTTCGCCGAGGGTGGTCACACGAAGGCCGCCGGTGCTGAAGGAAACGCCTCCAAGCCGTCCGGGACGTAGCTGCAGGACGCAGCTGGCTCACGAATGATCATGCCGGTCAGTGCACAAGTATCCGGGCAGACCACGTCCTCATTTCGGCATTATGCGGGTGATCGTTGTCAAGCGGATCATGATGCTTGACCGTCGTCGGTCTGGCGGATAAGCCGGGCGAAGAGTTCCTGGCGTCCGGTCTGGCCGTGGGTGGCGGCGTGGTCGTGCTGGGCGGCGAGGACAGCATCGCTGGTCAGCCGATCCGCGTGTGACGATAGCTGGCCGCGTCGGTCTAGCCTGCCGGTATGTCACGAGCGACGGTCACGTTCCGGCTGCTGCGGCGGCAGGACTTCACCTTGCTCACCGGCTGGCTGGCTGAGCCGCTGGTAGCTCGATGGTGGAACCACCAGACATCACCGGAGGCGATCGAGCGCGACTTCGGGCCCAGCGTCGATGGGCGCGACGCCACCGAGATGTTCCTGGCCTGTTCCGGTGAGCGGCCCTTCGGATTGATCCAGCGGTATCCCATCGCTGTCTACCGGGAGTACATCCAGGAGCTGTCGCAAGTGTGCACAGTGCCACCAGGAGCGCTGAGCATCGACTACCTCATCGGGGACCCGCAGGTGCGGGGCCGGGGTCTCGGCACCGCCATGATCGCGACGATGGCTGCCGCGTGCTGGATGGAATGCCCGCGCGCCGATGACGTCATCGTCCCCGTATGCGCCGGGAACCGTGCATCGTGGCGGGCCCTTGAGCGCGCCGGGTTCTGCCGGATCGCCGAGGGGCTGCTGGAGCCGGACAACCCGTGCGACCCCCGCGACCACTACATCTACTGGACCGGACGCCCAGCCACTCGGGCTGCCGTGCGCAACCTGCCGTCCGGGTGATGAAATCGCGATGCCAGCCTCGTGTACCGCCGGCCCGCAACTGGATCCGCGTCTGCGACAGGCAAGACCGTCGGCTTGGCGTCAATGGAGTCGGTCTGTCCGGTTCACGACCGTGCCGCTCGGGGACGCTCCGCTTCCGCGCGCACGGCGGCGAAGGTCTCTCGCACGGCGTGCTCCAGAGTCTGGTCACGCCCTCGCCCAGCGTGCCCGAGAGCCACAGGTCGGTGCCGAGCTCACCGCTGCTGCGCAGCCGTGTGCCCCCGGTTGTCCTCTTCCAGGGCGAACTGCTCGATGACGTGCGGGGACCGGGCGCGTGTCAGGTGAAAATCGACCCGTTCCGGCCGGGTGAACCGGCTGTCTCGAGCGTGGTAGCGACCAGCCGGCCCGCACGGGGGTGCGGAGCGCTGCCAGCACCATGTCACTGCCACGCTCGAGCACTTGGACCTTCTCGGCGACGGCGCGGGTCTGCCGGCCCAGAACGCGATGTGGTTCTTGATGCACCGGGCGAACGGCGACCGGTGCGGTAGGTCCAGGCCGCGTCCCGGGACCGGATGCCGTCGACGTCCACGATGCGTCGTGCCAGCGGGGTGTGGCCGTTCCGTTTTCGGGAACCCGCTGCGGCGACGTCAGGCGCGAGTGACTACTCGGCCAAAGAGTGTCCCGAAGGGGTCGGCCGTACGGGGCCCGTCCTGGCAGCTCCGTCAGGCGGGAAAGGCCGTCGTGGCGCTGGGGTCTGCGCTGGGCCTCCGGCCAGCTGGATGGCCCGGTAGACGGCGGAGCGGGCTACGCCGAACAGATCGCCCAGCTCGGCGGGGCTGTACTCGCCGGACCGCCACAGCGCTGCCAGGGGAGCCTCCTGGCGTCGGTTCAACTTCGGTTGCTTGCCCCGCAAGTGGCCCTTGGCTCTTGCCACCTTCATTCCTCCCGGGTGCGCAATATGCCCGAGGATCATCGCGCCAGTAATCAACCAGCTCCTTGAGGTAGCTGACTGGGACACCGGTGTCCCAGTCGTCGCCCGGCAGCGCGCCGCGAAGCGGGTGCGCACCAGTCGCTCGTGCAGCGGCGCCGGCCAGGCCGGCGCCGCCCGCGGCCTGCGCTGGTTCCAGCCTTATCGTCACGACCAGGCTGTGGGCCGCACGTTCGGCTACGGCGGTTTCGCGCTGCAGTTCCGCAACGACTCCGCTGCCGCCTGCACGCTCACCGGCTATCCCGGAGTAGCCGCCTCACGGCAGCGGGTCGGCAGGCCGCCCAGGCCACAACCCGCACCCTCCGCGGTACCCAGAGCGTGTCGAACGGTTGGTCTAGAGCTGTCACCGTTCATCCGCCAAGGCTGCGGCGAAACGCGAAGCGAGCGACGCGACCGCGGCACGGAGTTCTGGGCCGCCATCAACGCGGAAGGCGAACGGCACGTCTCGCCAGCCACTCCTCGGCATACATCTGCGGATTACTCGTGCTCCCGATAAGCACGCACCAGTCTCCTGATGGTTCAAGCCGTCCCATGGGAGGCCGGACCCACGGGCGCGACCTCGGCCAGTGGAGCGTCGAACACGACGCGGGTGGCGAACTCCCACCCAGTACCCAGGTTCTCCTCCAGTGCTGCTACTGGGTCGAGGACGGCGGGCGGCTCGAACTCGTGCCCGGTCTGCTGGACCGCGCGGACCCGATCGACCCGGTACGTACGGATCGCGTTCGCACGGTGGCTGTGACACAGGAGGTACCAGCGCCCGTGGCGGACGACGACCGCCCAGGGGTCCACCTCGGCGTCCCACTCGTTGCGGGACTCGCTCCGATAAGTGAGCAGCACGCGACGTCGGGCCGCGACGGCTGCGATGAGTGCGCTGGTGGTGGCGGGATCTGGACGGGCCGAGTACCGGTCGGGCGCAGCTGACGCGTGTTCTCGCAGCGCCGCCGCTTGCCGGCCGATGCTCTCGGGCAGTGCCCGGATGACCTTGCCCAGGGCAGAGCCGACGAGGTCGTCGACGTTGGCGGCTGCCGGCTGGCCGTCGAGTACCGCCATGACCAGGCCCACTGCCTCGGCCTCGGTGAAGACGACCGGAGGCAGCCTCGTCCCGCGCCCGAGCCGGTATCCGCCATATGGACCCCGCGCTGACTCGACGGGGATGCCCGCCTCACGCAGGATCCCGATGTACCGGCGCGCGGCCCGCTCCGTGACACCCAACCTCTCGGCGAGCTGATCGGCCGTCGTGCCCGGGCGCGTCTGGAGGATCTCGAGGGTACGCAGAGCTCGTGCGGTGGGGCTGAGGTGCGTCGGCACACGAGCAGATTAGGTGGTCACGAGATGAACCGGAAGCGGAACGTCCGGAACTGGCCCTAGCGTGGTGTTCATGACCGAGTTCCGCGAGCAGGACCTCACCGGGACACGCTTCGAGCGCGTGAGCCCCCAGGACGCCGCATTCAGCCAGGTGGACCTCAATGACGCCAGCATGCCCGCAGTCGACCTCACCGGGTCGCAGCTCCGCGGCGCCCTGTCCAACCAGAGCCGCATGCGCGGTGGACGATCCTGGAACGGCTGTGGGAGGGCACCGTCGCGCGAGCGAGGACGTTCCCCGAAGACGCGCTCCACCGCAGCGTCGACGACGAGTGGTCCTTCATCCAGACCCTGCGCCACCTCAACTTCGCCAGCGCTGCCTGGGCGGGCCGGATGATCATCGGCAACGCCTCGCCGTGGCACCAGCTGGGCCTGCCGTGGGACGAGGCGCCCGGATGGAACGGTATCCCGTGGAACCGGGAGGCACGACCCTCGCTCGACGAGGTGCTCACGGTCCGACGCGAACGCTAGGCCACGGTCCGCCACGTAATGGAGTCACTCACCGACGTGCAACTCGCCTCCGAGGTGACTCGTACCGAGCCCGGCTGGCCCCGGTTGGCGAGCTTCTCCCGGCAAGGAGGTTCTGCCGCATCGTCCTCAACGAGGAATGGGAGCACCGGCTCTATGCCGAACGCGACCTGACCGCACCGCAGAAAGGGAACTGATCATGGACATCCTGCTCATCGCTGGCCTGTGGCTCGACGGATCCGCATGGGACGACGTCGTGCCCGCGCTCGAGGCACTCGGCCACCGCCCCGTGCCGCTCACCCTTCCGGGTCAGGGTGACGGATCTGCGTCCGCCACGCTCGACGACCAGGTGGCAGCGGTGCTCGCCGCCGTGGACTCTGCGGTCGGGAAGCCCATGGTGGTGGGGCATTCCGCCGCCTGCACACTGGCTTGGCTGGCCGCCGACGCGCGGCCGGAGAAGGTGGCCAAAGTCGCCCTCATCGGCGGATTCCCGTCCGCCGACGGTGAGGCCTACGCCGACTTCTTCGAGCCGACGGACGGCGTCATGCCCTTCCCCGGCTGGGAGCCGTTCGAGGGGCCAGACTCTGCCGACCTCGACGAGGGAGCCAGGCGCAGCTTCGCGGCCGCCGCGATCCCCGTCCCCGAAGGGGTGACCAAGGGCGTGGTGCGTCTGAGCGACGAGCGGCGTTTCGACGTCCCGGTCGTGGTCGTGTGCCCCGAGTTCAGCCCCGATCAGGCCCGCGAGTGGATCGACGCCGGCGACGTGCCCGAACTCGCCAAGGCCAAGCACCTCGACTTCGTCGACATCGACTCGGGCCACTGGCCGATGATCAGCAAGCCGATCGAACTCGCCCGGCTCCTCGCTGCAGCGGCTAGCGACACCTGAGACGGCGCCGCAGCCAGTGCCGGATCGCTCACCGCGGTTCCCGCCGACGAAACCAGCCTGAGATGAACCGACCGGCCGAGCGGCGAGCAGACGTGCGCGCCGAGCTCGCGAGCCGGGACGATGGGAGCACTCGCGCCACGTTCGCGTCGGGTCCGGCTATCGCCGGCTTCTGCCGCGAGGGGGGCGGGTGCGGCGATTCGTAACCCGACTCTTTATCAAGGTTGCGGGTTCTCGCGCGGTGCGGCGCTGTGAGCTGCGGGTTCGTGGTTCGCGGGAGCTGATTTTGCGCACTAATCCCTGCCCGTAGAGTGGCCGCGTGCCCTATGTCCGGACGGTGAAGACGGCCTCCGGGGCCACCGCGGTGCAGATCGTGTACTCCTATCATCGCGGGTCGCGGCAGATCGAGCATCTGGGCTCGGCGCATACCGCGGCTGAGGTGGAGTTGCTGAAGGCAGCGGCGCGGCAGAAGCTGGCAGCCGGTCAGGGCGAGCTGGACCTGGGTTTTGGTGCGGGGGCGCCGGGCGGGCCGCTGCCGATCACATCCTCGCGGATGGGCTGCCTGGTGGATGCGCTGTCGCATGCCTATGACGTGCTCGGGCTCGCGGCCGCGGCCGAAGGGGATGAGGTGTTCTTCCAGCTGGTGGCGGCGCGGATCATCGAGCCGGTCAGCAAGCTGGACTCGCTGCGGGTGCTGGCGGAAGCTGGCCTGGCGGCGGCGTCTTATCCGACGGTCAACCGGCGCCTTCCGGTGTATGCGCGCGATGCGTGGCGGCAGCGGCTGTCGGCGGCGTGCGCGGCGCACGCCAGGCTCGGCCCGGCCAGCCTGGTCCTTTATGACGTCAGCACCTTGTATTTCGAGACCGACGCCGGGGACGGATTCCGCGAGCCGGGTTTCTCCAAGGAACGCCGGCTGGAACCGCAGATCACCATCGGGCTGCTGACCGACCAGTCGGGGTTCCCGCTGATGGTGTCGGCGTTCGAAGGCAACCGGGCGGAGACCAAGACGATGCTGCCGGTGATCGAGGCGTTCATGGCCGCGCACGACCTGCCCGACGTGACCATCGTCGCGGACGCCGGCATGGTGTCGGAGGCGAACCAGAAGGCCATCGAGGCGGCAGGACTGTCGTTCATCCTAGGCGCGAAGATCCCTTACCAGCCGTATGTGGTGAAGCGGTGGCGGCGTGAGCACCCCGGCGAGCAGATCCCCGACGGGCACATCTTCGCCGAGCCATGGCCCGCTGGGCCGGACGGCGGCCGCCGCGACCAGGTCATTTACTACCAGTACAAGGCCGGCCGGGCCCGCCGCACGCTGCGCGGCATCGATGAGCAGGTCGCAAGGCCGAGAAAGCCGTCGCCGGCCAGGTGCCGGTGAAGCGCAACCGGTTCATCCGCCTGGCTGGCGGCACCCGCACGGTCAACCGTGACCTCGAAGCCAAGGCCAGAGCGCTGGCCGGGCTGAAGGGCTACGTCACCAACCTGGCCGCCTGCCCGGACGGCACCCCGGTCGCCCCCGAGTTCGTGATCGGCTCCTACCACCAGCTCTTCCAGATCGAAAAGAGCTTCAGGATGGCCAAAAGCGACCTGCAGGCCCGGCCCGTCTACCACCGGACCCGCGACTCGATAGAAGCACACCTGACGATCGTGCTCACGGCCCTGGCGGTCAGCCGGTGGATCGAAGCAGCAACGGGCTGGTCCATCCGCAAGTTCGTCAAGACCACCCGCAGATACCGCACCATCGAGATACAGGCCGGCGGCCACGTCATCACCGCCGCCGACCCGCTACCCGACGACCTCCGCCACGCCATCAACAAGATCAGCAGCACCCGGCCCGGTACGCACTAACCTGATAAAAGTCAGGAACTCGCGAGCCGGGACGATGGGAGCACTCGCGCCACGTTCGCGTCGGGTCCTGGATATCGCCGGCTTCTGCCGCGAAGCGGGCGGGTGCGGCCAGTCCCGTAAGAGGGATCCTCGATCGGAACAGTTGATCGGTGCTAGAGGTTGGTTGGGAAGGCGTGGACTGCGCAGCCTCGGCTCGGTCGTGCTGGCCCGCAGCGTCCGCCGCCGTGTGGTGCATCGTGTTCGCGGGTCTGCACCTGTTCTGGGGTCTCGGTGGCTCGGTCGGGCTAGGCTCCTCCGCCGGTCATGATCTGGCCACCCGCCGTCCGGCAATGTTCGTCGTGTTCGGGCTCTACGGCGTTGCCCTGCCGCTCCTGAGCGGTGTCGCGGTTGCGCCCCGAGGAAGCCGTGGCCCTGCGCCGCCCGGTCCGTTCCTTCGCCCAGTGGGCCGCTGCCCACCTCGAGGCGTTCAGGTGACCGACCGCCGCCAGCTGGCGACCCCGGGGAGCCGGACATCACCGGACAAGCGGGCCCTGGCACCAGGCCCGGCTGCCGCGGTCGTAGCAGCCCGCTGCGGCACACAAAGGATGCTGAAGGGAGGCGAACTGGCGCCCGAGCCGCACTGAAGAATGGCCAGCACTTCGCTCAGGGACCCGCATACCTTGTGGGCCTGTGCACGGACGGCAGCTGGGATAACTCGCGGGATGGATTTGTCCGGCACTAGGAAGGTTGTCATCGCGGCGGCGGAGGCGGCTGCGATGCCGCTGTCTGAGTCCTCGAGGACCACGCACGCCTCGGGCTCACAGCCAAGGCGCTTGGCAGCGAGGAGGAAGATATCTGGTGCGGGCTTGCCGCAGGCGACTTCATCCCCTCCGACGATCACATCAACGAGCGCATCCACCCCAGCATCCGTGAGACGTGATGTAACTGTGGCACGCGCGCTTGAGCTGGCGACTGCGACGGGCATATACTCTCGGCGCGTCCAGGCGAGCATATCCAGCAGGCCTTCCTTGACTACGATAATTTCCTGGCTGGCGTAGCCGGCGGCCCGGTCCTGGATCGCGCTGAGGCTCGCGCCGTTGACCGGATGTGCGTCCCACATGGCGTTCAGGACTCTCCAGGCATCTTTCTGGGTCCTGCCGATGAGGCGAATGTACTGCTCGTCAGAGATCGACCAGCCAAAGTCGTCAGCTGCGCGCCGCCAGGCCCGGAATTCCGCGACCTCGCTGTCGAGCATCAGGCCGTCCATATCGAGAATTACCGCGGCGAACGACCGGCGAGAATCGATGTACCTCAGCACGGGAACTCCATTCCTAAGCTGGCCTGCCGCGCTGAAGGAATCGACAGACCGCCTTACTTGACGCTGGCCAGTGACAGGACGATTTGCGGTTCAAGCGACGCATTACACGAACGACAGCAGGTGCGGCGGGAGAAGCTGGTCGTCGGATGTGCTCCGCAGGTTTGTGGCCGCCTCGGCTGCGTTGATGGCCCCTTGGGCGGACGAGATATGCGCTGTCCGTCATCAGTTACCCGGTCAGGTAAGCGCGGCCCACCGGCCGTCCAGCTTCTCCCCGTAGCCGAACGCGCCGTAATGGCCGCAGCTGATCGCGGCGAGTTCCTGGCCGGCCCGCAGAGCGGCGTCGGGGTCGTCGCCGAGCATGAGGCGCGCCAGTACGGCGCCGGTGACCGCGTCGCCGGCCCCGAGCGTGTCGACCGGCCGCAAAACCGGGGCGGGAGCACGGCGGATCACGCCATCGGCGGTTCGCAGCAGCGCGCCGCGCGGGCCCTCGGTGACGAGCACGAACTCCGGGCCGGCCGACGCCGCGTGGTGGCGCCAGCTCAACCGCCTCGTCGCCGGTCAGGTGGCTGCCCGAGAAGGAGGCGAACCAGACGTGCCGGAGCAGCGGCTCGAAGTAGTCCGCTGGCCGGTCCGAGAAGTCGAACGAGACCCGCGCCACCGCTGCGAGAGCGTCCAGTTGGTCCTCGGTCGAGCTGCACTCCCCGGTGTGCACGCACCAGAACTGGCTGAGGTAGTCCAGGTCGGCGTCGTCAAGCCGGAACACTGAGACGCCGAGGTCATGCGCGCCGAAGATGCGGTCACCGTCGACAAGCTCGATCGTCGAGTAGGCGTTCGGCCCGTCGAGCACGCGCATGCGCGTCGTCTCGACCTGCTCGGCGGCCAGCGCGGCCCGGACGACCGCGCCGTCCGGGCCGGCTCCGACCACGCCGAGGTAGGCGGCCTGCGCGCCGCTGCGCCGTGCCGCGACGGCCACGTTGACGGTGTTGCCGCCCGGGGAAGACGCGGCCGAGCGCCGGGTAGACGTCGATGACGTTGTCACCGACGGTGGCAAGACGGCTCAATACTCGACCTTGAACATGTACCGCCGGATCTCCAGCGAATGCCGGGTGACCGCCTCGAAGTGCTGGGCGAGCCGGACCGTGATCGACCCGAGGACAATCGGATCGATCTCAGCGTACGACTGCTCGGCCACGCCGGGCAGGTCCAGGCTCGCCGCGTCGATGTGGAAGGCCAGCTTGGTGTACTTGTCGATGAACCGGGCGGCGCGCTCGGCCACCGGCCTGGTGTCGTCCCGGCCGAGGAAAAGGATCACCGGGGTATGCTCGGTCACCACCTCGAACGCGCCGTGGAAGAACTCGCCGGCGTTGAACGCCGCGGCGTGGATCCACTGCATCTCCTGCAGGTAGCACATGGCAAGGCAGCGGGCCACGTCCTCGTTGGGCCCCGAGCCGAGCACGTAGATGACGGGCTCGGCCGGCGATCTTGGCGGCGATCTGCGCCAGGGCTTCGTCCCGGCTGCTGATCGCGGCCCGCAGGGTTGCCGGCAGCGCCGCGTAGGACCTGGCCGCGATCGTTCTCGGTCTGGGCGCTCTGGTCGCCGCTGGCGGTCAGCAGGCCGTGCGCGAGATAGGCAAGCAGCACCTGCTTGGGCTCCCAGACAGTGTCCTTGCTGCCATAGGCGAACATCTCGTCGACGCCTTCGGCCAGCGGGCTGTCGTCGGCCCGGCCGATCCCCACGACCGTGCGGACGCCCAGCGCCCGCGCGGTCTCGATCGCCGCCAGGGTCTCCGGCGTCTTCCCGCTGTACGAGCCGACGACCACCAGCGAGTCCGGGCCGACGGCTGCCGGGCGGATGTGGTTGAACTCGTTGGCGTTCATCCGGTAGGCGGTGAACGACTTCGCGCTGCGGGACAGCAGGTAACCGGCGGGGGAGCTGGCGTACAGCGAACCGCCGCAGCCGACGAACCAGACGTTGCGCATCCCGCTCGCGATGGCCTCCTCGGCGACGGCCGCGCACCCGCTCCCGCTGGTCCACGGCCCAGCCGATCGTCGTCTCCATGTCCGCAGGCAACGGCTTGACCTGGGCTGCTAGCTCAGTCATTCAGATGCTCTCCTTCTCGGTGACGAGTTGCCGGCGGGGTGGCATGCTGCCGCCCCAGGCGTCCCCCGTCCCCGGGTAGGGGGATGGGACTGGGGATGCCTGAAGCGGGCCGGGGGTCAGCCGGAGAACGTCCAGTTCTCCGGGTTGATCCAGTAGCCCGACGTTCTGCGGCGTCGCGCCGTGCAGCGTACGTCTTGATCGCCGAGAACTGGTAGGGCTGCAGCGGCAGCCACAGCACCGGGGCGTTCACGTTCAGGAACTTCTCGTACGGGTACAGCGCCTGCACCTGCGAGGATCTCACCGCGGTCGTCATCAGGCTGTCCAGCCTGGGCGAGCAGTAGCCGCCGACGTACGGAACCGCCGCAGCCGAAGATCACGTTCCGATCGGGTAGTTGATCGGCACGCCGTACTGCCAGCCGCCGAGGTAGTAGTAGTCGCTGTCCCAGGTGCACTTGCTGCCCTTGGTGCACAGCGAATCGGCGAAGGTCACCGAGTCGGGCACCGGCGCGTCGGTGATGTTGATGCCGGCCTTGCGGCGTTGCTGGCCAGCAGCTGGGCCTCGACGCCGTCCTGGATGACGCCGGTCGGGTACTCGAACCGGAAGCTGAGCGGCTGGCCGGCCTTGATCCCCGCGCCGCACTCGCTCGGCGCCGGTGCCCGGCCTGGCGCAGGTGTCAGTGCCGCCCGGGTGCACGGTCCAGCCGTGGCTCTTCAGCAGCGAGATGGCCGCCGCTGATGCTGAACGGGTAGGCGTCCTGCTGCGCGGCCGGATCGGCCAGCGGGATGCCGTTTAGCTGCGGTGCGGGCTTGTAGGGCGGCACCGCGCCGTAGGTGGCAACCCCGGCGCCGTACAGCGCGGCGTAGATCATCGTCGTGCTGGTCGACGAGGTGCTGGATGCGCCTGCCGGATGTAGAGCTGCGAGAACAGCGGGCCGGTCGTGGGGTTGGTGTAGTTGAAGACGGCGTAGTTCATGCCCGGCCTGCGGCCCACGGCACGATCGAGTAGCCCAGCGCTCTTCAGCCGGGCTCCGACGGCACGTCGTTGAACGGCACGTAGCCGTAGTCGAGGTTGCCGGACAGCAGCTGGTTGTACTCCGCCGCGTCGCTGGTGAAGTTCAGGAACTGCGACTTTGGCGACCTTGGGCTTGACCGGGCCCGAGTAGCCCTTGTTCGGCACCATGCGTGACTTCGCTGTTGGGCTGGTAGCTCTTGAGATCTGGAACGGGCCGTCCACAACCTGCCACAGCGGGTTGGTCGGCGTAGGTCGACAGGTTCTTGGCCTGCGCCGTTCAGGAAGCTGAACACGGCCTTCGCGCCCGCCGTCGTGCGGTCGTAGTTGCCGATCTTGCCGGTTGACCGAGGTCTTGTCCCAGGCGTGCTGCGGCAGCGCGAAGATCAGCGAGAGCTGGTTGAGGAACAGCCAGTTCGAGCTGTAGGCCTGCTTGAAGGTGATCGAGAACGTCGTGGCGCTCGGGTACTTGACGCTGGCGATGTTGTCGGGGAAGTAGCCGGGCACGTAGTTGGCGTACTGCGACTTGTTCGCCATCAGCAGGTTCATCTAGAACCGCACGTCCTGCGTGGTGATCGGCTTGCCGTCCGACCACTTCCAGTGTCTTCAGCGTGATCGTGACGGTCTTGTTGTCGTCGGAGAAGACCGGCGGATTCGCGCGAGGGACAGCGCCGGGTTGAACGTCAATGCCGCCCGCGGTATCGCCGAACCAGTACAGCGGCCGCCAGAACTGCTCGATGAACCAGAAGATCTCCTGCGTGGTGTCATCGGCCGCCGGGAACAGCGGGAAGATGTCCACCGGCTCGGTGCCGGGCGGGTACGCCATGGTCACCGTGCCGCCGCTGGGCCGCTGGCCGGCCCTGCTGCTGAGGCGCTCGTGACGAGGAGCCGTCCCGAGCAGGCGGCGACGCCAGCACCGCCACAACGCGGCGAGCACGGCCGAGCGGCGCTAGTGAAACTACGCTCGTACGCGCCCATGGCGACCTCCATTCACCTGTGCGGCAGACGGGATGTGAGAGACGCTCGCTCACGCCGCTGTGCGATCACCCCAGAGCTGGCAGCCGCTCGTCAAGGGCTGAGCCTGAGCGATACCAGATCATTACGTGTTCAACTGGTCGTGGCACGGAGCACTGGCGAGCGCGCCTGGCAAGCACTTAGACCGAATCATAAGATTCATTGCTCACTAACAGCGTGATCCGGCGATGTTGTAGGCCTGTGGTGACATGCTGCATCTCAGCGAGCGCATAGCTTCGTGCTAGCGCACCGCGTGTCGTCGATGTATCGTGCTCCGATATGAGAGAGCGCTCGCAGAACGCCGGTCGCCGGCCCGACCGCTTGGCGACGTCGCCGTGGCGGCCGGGGTCTCCCGCGCGACCGCGGCCCGCGCGCTCGGCGGGTACGGCCGGGTGCAGCAGCGCCACCAGGTACTGGGTGCGCGAGCACGCCGGTGAGCTTGGCTACACCGCCCAACCGGGTCGCGCGCGGCATGGTCACCGGCCGCACCAACACGCTGGGGTTCGTCAGCGCGGACATGGAGAACCCGTTCTTCGGCGCAGACCATGCGCGGCATTCACCGACGTCGCCGCGCAGCCAGGGCTACGAGGTCGTCATCGCCAACAGCCAGGAGGAGCCGGAGCTCGAGCGGCGCACCGTGCAGGTGCTGCACGAGCACCGCGTCGACGGCATGCTGGTCGCGCCGACCGAGTTCCGGCGACGGCTCGCACCTGGAGCGACGCATGCCACGAGGGGTCGCCGATGGTGCTGCTCGACCGGTCGGTGCGCGGGCGTGCCCGCCGACGCGGTGCTGGTCGACAACGTCAGCGCGGCCCGCGAGGGCGTCGAGCGAGCTGATCGAGCTGCGGCCACGCGCGGATCGGCCTGATCACCACCGACTTCCGCCGGTCCGGACCTGGTCGGAGCAGCTGGACGAGGTCGCGCTCGACCCGACGGCACGCCCCGACCACCGTGTGCCCGCAGCTGTCGGGCTACGTGCCGCGCCCTGCGCGCCGCAGGGCATCGACGGTCGACCCGAGCTGATCGCGAGTCGCCGCCTACACCCGGGCAGAGCGCCTACGCGGCAGGCCACGGCCGACTGCTGGCGCTGGCGAGCCGGCCGACCGCGCATGCTCACCGTCGACAACATGCTGACGCTCGCGACGTTCGAGGCCATCCAGGACTCAGCGGCCTGCGACTTCCCCGGCGAGATGCACGCTGCTCGGGTTCGACGACCTGGACTGGACCACGATCGTCCGGCCCCGGCTGAGCGTCGTCGCCCAGCCCGCCTACGACATCGGTGCCACGGCGGCTCGACGACTGCTCGCCCGGCATCGACGGCGAGCACATCGGCGCCGCAGAGCCCTGTTCCTGGAAACCAAGCTGATCGAGCGCGAGTCGACCACCCGCTGCCGGCGCCAGCGCGGGGCCGCCCGCAGGCGCCGGCCGAGCACCGCCGACCTCGGCAGGGAGGCGGCATGACCGGCTACCTCATCCGCCGGGTGCTGCAGATGGTCGTCGTCGTCCTCGGCGTCACCCTCGATCGCGTTCATCCTGCAGAACCTGATCGCGACCGGCCCCGCGCTGGCCCGCGCGATCATCGGTCCGCGGGCCACGGCGGCGCAGATCCACGTCTTCATCAGACCAGTACGGGCTCAACAAGCCGCTGCTCGTGCAGTACCTGCACTACCTCGTGGCAGCTCGCTGCACGGCAACCTCGGCTACTCCTACAAGCTGAACGAGCCGGTGCGACGCGATCATCGCCCAGCAGCTGCCCAAGGACATTGCTCCTGGTCGGCACCTCGCTGGTCCTGTCGCTGCTGATCGCGATCCCGCTCGGCATCTGGCCAGGCGGTCCGCCGCAACCGGCTCGTCGACCACGTCGGCACCGGCGTGTCGTTCCTGCTCTACTCGATGCCCGCGTACTGGCTGTCGCTGCTGCTCATCGCGGCGTTCGCGGTCACGCCTGCGGTGGCTGCCCGCCGAGGCGCCGCAAGGCGTCAGACTGTCCGGCCAGATGATCGAGCCGACCCGGCTGGCATGGTGCTGCCGTCCTGTCGCTGACGCTGGTCAGCTACGCGCTGTTCAGCCGGTACATGCGCTCGGCGGCAATCGAGACCCTGGCCCAGGACTACATCAGGACGGCCCGGGCCAAGGGCTCGTCCGAGTCCGGACCTGCTGCGCCGCCACCTGCTGCGCAACTCCCTGTCCTCGGTCACGACGATCGTCGGCCTGTCCCTGCCGGGAATCCTGACCGCCGGCCTGGTGACCGAGTACGTCTTCAACTTCACGGGGTCGGGCTGTACGTTCTTTAACGCCGCGTTGACCTCCGACTACCCGGTCGAGCTCGGCATCGCCGTCCTCGTCGGCCTGGTCACTGTCGTCGGGCAACCTGCTCGCCGACATCAGGCTACGCCGTCCTCGACCCGCGGGTGCGCTATGACTGACACGACGATGCGCCGCCGACCGCGGCGGCGGCCGCCGAGGCGATGCCGTCCGCCGGCGAGAGCCTGCCGCAGCGCCTGGGCGGTGATCGGCCGACTCGTTCCTGGACAACAAGCTCGCGCATCGCTGGGCATCGCCTCGTGATCGCTGGTCATCCTGTTCTGCTTCGTCGGGCCGCTGCTCTACCACACGAACCAGGTCAGCCCCAACCTGCGCAGCTCAACTAGCGCCCTTCCGGGCAGCACCCGCTCGGCACCGACTACGTCGGGCTTCGACATCCTCGGGCGGCTGATGGCGGCGGGCAGAGCTCGATCGAGATCGGCCTGGCCGTGGCGGTCGCTGGCGACACTGTTCGGCGTGCTGTGGGGCGCGATCTGCGGCTACCTCGGCGGCGTGGTAGACGCGTCATGATGCGCATCGTCGACGTCGTGCTCGCGATCCCGTCGCTCTTCATCTTCATCTACCTGGCCACGCGTGTTCCAGCCCGACCGTCCTCTTGCTGATCATCGTGGTGGCGGCGCTGTCCTGGGTGGGGCCGGCCCGCCTGATCCGGGGCGAGACGCTGTCGCTGCGGGTGCGCGAGTACATCCAGGCGGTCCGCGTGATGGGCGGCCATCGACCCGGATGGTGCTGCGGCACATCGTGCCCGAACACCGTCGCGCACCATCGTCGTCAACGCTACGTTCCAGGTCGCCGACGCCGATCCTGATCCTGGCTACGCTCAGCTTCCTCGGCTTCGGCCTGCCGCCGCCCGCCGCCACCTGGGGCGGCATGCTCACGAAGGGCACCAACTATCTCTACGACGGCTACTGGTGGGAGGTCTACCCGGCCGGGATCATGATCGTGCTCACCGTCGTCGCGTTCAACTTCATCGGGGACGCGCCTGCGCGACGCGCTGGAGGTCCGGCTCCAGCAGCGCTGAGTGCCGCGCCCGACCGAACCGGACCGACCGCAGGCCCGATGCCCCCCCCTGGAGGCAGTTGTGACTCCGGTGCTGGAGATCAGCCGACCTTCGCACGTCACATCCGGCAGCGACGTCGGCACGGTGCAGGCAGTGGACGGCGTGTCGCTGACCGTCAGGCCGGCGAGACGTCGGCCTGGTCGGCGAGTCCGGCTGCGGCAAGACGATGAGCGGGCTGTCGACGATCCGGCTGCTGCCGCCGGGCGGCCACATCGTCCGGCGGCAGCATCAGGATCAACGGAACCGAGATCGTCGGCCTGACCGACGCGCAGATGCGCGAAGGTCCGCGGCGGAGACGATCGGCATGATCTTCCAGGACCCGATGACCTCGCTGAACCCGACCATGCCGATCGGCGAGCAGATCGCCGAGACCGTCCGGGTGCACCAGCACACCGCGCGGGCGGCCGCGGTAGACCGGGCCGTCGAGGTGCTCGACCTCGTCGGCATGCCGCGGCCGCGCGAACGACTCGGCGCACTTCCCGCACCAGCTGTCCGGCGGCCTGCGCCAGCGGGTCATGATCGCGATGGCGCTGGCCTGCGAGCCGTCGATCCTGATCGCCGACGAGCCGACCACCGCGCGTGGACGTCGACCATCCAGGCCCAGATCCTCGGCCTGCTCGACCGGCTGAAGGCCGAGCTCGGCACGGCGATGCTGCTGATCAGCCACGACATGGGCGTGATCGCCGGCGCGCGCCGACCGGGTGCGGTCATGTACGCGGGCCGCATCGTCGAGCAGGCCGAGACCGTCGAGTTCTTCGACCATATCCGGCACCCGTACGCCGAGGCGCTGCTGCGCTTCGATCCCGCAGCCGGACCAGGACACCGGCCGCGGCAGCTGTACAGCATCCCCGGCAGCCCGCCGGACCTGTCCGAGCCCGCCGCCGGCATGCCGGTTCGCGCCGCGCTGCCAGTACGTGCACCGAGCCGCTGCCGCGCTGAGGACCCGAAGCTAGGCGGACGCGGACGCCGGGCACGCAATACGCCTGCTTCCACCCGGTGCCGGCCGACGCCGCCGCGGCGCAGGCCGCCGGGCTGCGGCTGGCGCGGCACCTGCGGGCGCGGCCGCCGCGGGACGGGCACCGCCGACGAGGGCGACGTGATCCTCCGGGCGCGAGAAGCCTGGTCAAGGATTACCCGATCACCCGGGGAGTCCTGCAGCGCACGGTGCGGATCGGTGCAAGGCGGTGTCCGGCGTGTCGCTTCACGATCCGGCGCGGCGAGACGTTCGGCCTGGTCGGCGAGTCCGGCTGCGGCAAGACCACGATCGGGCCGGCTGCATCGTCGGGCTGGAGCGGCCGACCTCGGGAAGCATCGACGTTCAGCGGACGGTGGACATCGCCGTGCTGACCGCGCAGCGGCCGCTGGCCCGGCAGGCGGAGGCTTCCGGCCTGCGCCGTGACCTGCAGCTGATGTTCCAGGATCCGTACTCCTCGCTCGACCCGCGGATGCGGGTGGGCAGCGATCCTGCGCGAGCCGCTGGTGATCCAGCGGCATCGGCACCGCAAGGAGCAGGACGGCGAAGGTCGCCGACATGCTGCGTCGAGGTCGGCCTGCGGCCGTCGGCGCTCGACCTGTACCCGCACGAGTTCTCCGGCGGCCAGCGGCAGCGCATCGGCCTGGCCCGCGCGCTGATGCTCGAGCCGCAAGCTGCTGATCGCCGACGAGCCGGTGTCCGCGCTGGACGTCTCGATCCGGTCGCAGATACTCAACCTGATGCGAGACCTGCAGGACCGGCACAAGCTCAGCTACCTGATCATCTCCCACGACCTGGCGGTGATCCGGTAGATGGCGAACCGCATCGGTGTGGTCTACCTGGGCAAGATGGTCGAGACCGGCCCGGCGACCGGGCGTCTACCACAGCCCGGCGCACCCGTACACGGCCGGGCTGATCAGCACGATCCCGCACCCGAACCCGCACACGGAGAAGGCCCGGAGCACGACCAGGTGCGCGGCGAGCTGCCGTCCGCGGCGAACCCGCCGTCAGGCTGCCGGTTCCGCACCCGATGCGCCCTCGCTGAGGACGTCTGCGCCACCGCCGAGCCGCTGCTGCGGCTGTTCGGCCCCGATCACTACGCCGCCTGTCACTTCCCCCTGCAACGCCCTATCGCGGCAGATGCCACGCCCGCGGCGGGCCAGCCAGGAGACTCGGTTACCAAACAGGCATAAGCGTGCCGGAGCTGTCCGGCACCCCCGGCGTCCTGCGACGCTAGGGCAGCACGATGGATCGTCTGGATAATCCTGTCCGTGGTTACGCGTGGGGCTCTGCCGGGGTATCCCGGGGTTTCCCGGCCGGGCATCAGCCGGTGGCTGAGCTGTGGATGGGCGCGCATCCGGGCGGGTCCTCGCGGCTGGTCCGCGGCGGGCGGGACCGGTCGCTGGCCTTCGGCGGTTTTCAAACCTGAAAACAATCCTTCTGACCTGGGCACTCCCGACCTCTGACGAGGATCTGGGTACGTATCCGGCATGGCCCATCCTTCAGGGCGCTGTGCCGGTGATTACCGCTCGTGCGGTCTCATTCCGCAGCTAGCTGATTCGGAGTCGACGGCACCAGCAAGGTCAAGCAGATTATGAGGGCGGCGGATCCCGCCGGTCCAGATGACCGCGATCTTGGTGGCGACGCCGATAATGAGTGAGCGGCTCTGGCGATGACCGCCGGGCGGGCGGCCATTGTCATAGGCAGGAGAAGTACCAGAACGGTAACCGGGCAGGGCGGCAGTTCGCGAGGGGTGAGGTTGCGGTGACACCAGCAGAGGGCGGCCGTCGTGGCCGGCCGGGGCGGGGTTTGTCGGTGGAGCGAATTGTCACGGCCACGCTGGAGCTGGTGGACGAGCAGGGCATCGGGGCGGCGTCGATGCGGGTGGTGGCGTCACGGCTGGGGGTCCGCTCGATGTCGCTGTACCGGTACGTGCAGGACCGCGATGAGCTGTTCGACGCCGTCGTGGAGCGGGTGGTTAACGAGCTCGCTGACGACCCGCAGGTCCAGCCCAGGCCGGTGGCCGGGTGGCGGCCCTACCTGACCGGCATGGCGCACGGCGTGCGCCGTTACGCCCGCGCGCATCCGCATGCGTTCCCGCTGGTGGCCACCCGGCCGCCCGGGGCGCCGTGGGTCAATCCGCCGCTCCGGTCGCTGCGCTGGATCGAGGCGCTGCTGAGCAGCCTGGCCGGCGAGGGGTTCAGCGACGAGCAGGTGCTGTTCACCTACCGCACGTTCAACAGCTTCCTGCTCGGGTACCTGCTGCTGGAGACCAGCGCCATGGCGCTGCGCGATCCCAAGCCCGGCGACGGATCCTTCACCCGCACCGACACCGGTCCGGACGAGGGCAGCGAACCCGCCGAGAAAGCGCCCGGTGATCCGGTTCCCGGCGGCCTGAGCCCGGCCCGCTCTCCCGGCCAGCGGGAGGCAGTCGAGGACGCCGACGCGCCGCACGAGCTGGTCGACCCTGCCGGCCAGATCGATGCCAGGCGGTTCCCGGCCGTGCACCGCCTAGCCGAAGGGCTCGCCGATGACCGCTGGGAAGAGGAGTTCGAAACAGGCCTGATACACATGCTGGACCGGATCGCCATATTCATTTCCGACCGGCAGAATCTCAGCCGACCGGAGTGACGCCGTAAGCCGCGGCAGCCACTGCCGGGCGCCGCAGCGTGGCCAGGCCTTCTGGCCAGCAGGCCTGTCCCGGCGGCCCGTACCCGCCGCCTACACGCCGCCGCTGGCGTTGCTGACCTGAGGATCCTGGCCTGGCCGCATCAGCACCAGACCGGAGGAAGACTCATGACGTCCCGCGAAGCCACAGCGGCTTCCCGGTTATACCGGGCGGATGAGGGCACCGGCAGCAGGCCCGTGCGAGCCGTACCGAGGTCTTCCCGCGGCGCGGCCAGGAAGGCCGCGCCGCAAGGTTGACACCGTAAGCTTCCAGTGCAAGCTTAGTCTCCGGGACGTCGGGGCCCGCGGACGAACTGGCTAACCCCGGGACAACATGCCGCAAGCCGTCAGCTCCGGACGGGTGCCCGATACCGCGACTTTCATCGTCCATTTAGCAGGAGGGCCGTTGTAATGACTACCCCGCAGGATGTCCGGCAGTTCATCGGCCGCACGGCGGTCGACAGCGAGGGCGGCAAGCTGGGCCAGATCGGCCAGGTGTATCTCGATGACCAGACCGGCCAGCCGGTGTGGGTGACCGTGGCCACCGGCATGTTCGGCACCCGGCAGAGTTTCGCGCCCATCTACGGGTCCCGGCTCGACGGCGACCAGGTGGTGCTGGCGGTGTCGAAGGATCTGGTCAAGGACGCTCCGAGCATCGAGGATGACGGGCAGATCGACGCCGGTGAGCAGAGTGCCCTGTACCAGCATTACTCCGGTTACCTCGGCGGCCAGGACTCCGGGTATCAGGGCCAGGGCCAGCACGAGGACACCGGCTACCAGGAGCAGGGCTACGCCGGCGACAGCCGGGAAGACCTGGCCGGGCAGCCCGGGGTGCAGGGCCAGGACACCTCCGGGCCGACCACCGATGACGCGATGACCCGGTCGGAGGAGCGGCTGCGGGTGGGCACCGAGCAGGTTGAGGCGGGCCGGGCCCGGCTGCGCAAGTACGTGGTGACCGAGAACGTCACCACCACGGTTCCGGTCAGCCACGAGGAGGTCCGGGTCGAGCGGGAGCCGGTCACCGACGCCAGCCGGGACGCGGCGCTGTCGGGGGAGCCGATCAGCGAGGAGGAGCACGAGGTCACGCTGCGGGCCGAGCGGCCGGTGGTGGAGAAGGAGGCCGTCCCGGTCGAGCGGGTCCGGCTGGCCACCGAGACTGTCACCCAGAATCAGGAGGTCAGCGAGACCGTCCGCAAGGAGCAGATCGACGACCCCGACGTCGGCGACAACCAGCCCGGCACGGGCCGCTGACCGACCGCGCGCCCGGCCGGCCGCCGCTCGGTTCCATCGGGGGCGATGAGTCACCCGCCTTACCTTCACATCCTTCTCTCACAGCAGCTGGATCGCCAGGCCAGGTAACTTGCGCCGAGTCAGTTCCTGACTGTCAGAGACTGGCCGGCAGCGCGGCGCGGAAGGAGGACCGATGGAAGAGGACGCAAGAGCGGCTCATCCTGCGGCGGCTGATGACCGCCCGGCTGGTGAGCTGGTGAAACAATTGTCAGAGCAGGTTTCCCGGCTGGTCCGCGATGAGCTGCGGCTAGCCCAGCTGGAGATGACGCGCAAGGGCAAGCGCGCCAGCGTCGGCATCGGCATGGCAGGCGGCGGCGGGCTGGTTGCCCTGTACGGGCTCGGCGCCCTGATAGCCGGCGCGGTCCTCGCGCTTTCGCTGGTGCTGACGGCGTGGCTGGCGGCGCTGATTGCCGGGGCCGCGCTGCTGCTGATCGCCGGCGCCCTGGCGCTGCTGGGCAGGCGGCAGCTGCAGCGAGCGATCCCGCCGGTCCCGACCGCAACGGTGGAGAGCCTCAAGGCCGACGTGGAGGAGATTAAGGAAAGGACACACCGATGAGCACGCCAGAACCTTCCGACACCGCCGCCCGGCACGGCTCAGGCCCAGAAGCAAGCGAAACGCTGACGTCCGAGGATCTCCGGCCCGCCAGTGCGGGCTGGCCAGAAGAATCAGCTGCAGCAGGCGGGGCGCGCCCGGAAGATCTTTCACCGGCTGAGGAGGCACTGACTCAGGAGATACAGGCCACGCGCGAAGACCTGGGCGAGACGGTCGAGGCGCTTGCTGCCAAGGTGGATGTGAAGGCCCGGGCGCGGGGCAAGGCCCGCGAGGTATCCGGGCACGCCCGCGCCCGGGCCGGCGGGATGGCGCAATCGGCCCGGTCAGCCGCCGCGTCTAAGGCAGCCCAGGCCAGAAACCGGGCCTCCGCAGCCGGCGGGACTGTGAAGCAGGCCGTGCCCGAGACGGCGCAGCGCGCCGTCTCGGGCACGGCGCGGGCGGCAAGGGAGAAGCGGGCGCTGCTGGCTGCCGGGGGCGCTGCCGTGGCGGTCCTGGCGGCGGCCTGGCTGATAGCGCGCAGGAGGCAGCGGCCATGATCAAGCTGATGTATAAGCCGCTGGGCCTGGCGGCCAGCGTTCTGGGCGGCGTGGTGGCCGGCGCGGTCTTCAAGCGGCTGTGGAAGCTTACCGCCCGTCAGGACGAGCCCCCCAAGGCCACCGACGCCGACCGCGGCTGGCGCGAGATCCTGATTGCTGCCACCGCTCAGGGGGCCACCTTCGGGCTAGTCAAGGCGATCGTTGACCGGGGAGCCGCGGAGGGCACCCGGAAGCTGACCGGCACCTGGCCCGGTGGCGGAAAAGACGCGTCAGCCGGTAAGAAAGGGAGCCCATGACGGCAGGCCGCCCAGGGCAGCGCGGCGACGGGGGCAGCAGGCAGCTTCGTGGCCCGTGGCCGCGCTGGCGTTGCCCGGCTGGCCTTGGAGGGCAGATGAACGGATATCCAAACGGTGCGGCGGCCGCCCCGCAGGTTGCCCGGCCCGGACCGAAGGCTAGCCCGCTGTGAGCCGCCACCGGCCCGGATCGGACGGGCGGACCGGCGCCGAAAAGGCCAGCGCGCGGCAAGGTCGTGACGCCGCGACGCGGCCTGGCGAGAAGCGCTCCGCCCGGATCCCTGAGGGGGTCGCCCACAAGCGGTCGGGCAGCCTCGCACAGACCATCAAGCGCACCGTCACTGAGTTCAGCGAGGACAACCTGACCGACAGCGCGGCGGCACTGACGTATTACGGCGTGCTGGCCATCTTCCCGGCGCTGATCGCTTTGATCTCTATCGTGGGGCTGATCGGCAATCCCCACGCCATCATCAACGACGCCGCCAAGGTCGTGTCATCGGTCGGCCCGGCATCCGCGGTGAGCACCTTCAAGGGCCCGATCGACGGGCTCGTCGCCGCAAAAAGCTCCGCCGGGATCTTGTTCGTCGTCGGGATCGCCGGAGCGCTGTGGTCGGCTTCGGGATACGTCGGGGCGTTCATGCGCGCCTCGAACACCATGTATGAGGTCCAGGAAGGCCGATCGTTCATCAAGCTACGACCGCTGCAGATGATGATCACGCTGGCCTTGGTGATCCTGCAGGTGATCGTCCTGGCCGCCCTGGTCCTCACCGGGCCGCTCGCGCGGACCGTCGGAACCGCCGTCGGGCTGGGAAGCACCGCGGTCACCGCCTGGGACATCGCCAAATGGCCGGTCCTGCTGGTCATAGTGGTCCTCATGTTCGCGGTGCTCTACTACTTCTCCCCGAACGCCCGGCTCGGCGGGTTCAGGCGCATCCTGCCCGGCGCCGCCCTGGCGCTGGTGGTGTGGCTCGCCGCCTCGGCGGGCTTCGCGCTCTATGTGGCTGACTTCGGGTCCTACAACAAGACCTACGGCGCCCTCGGCGGCGTGATCACGTTCCTGGTGTGGCTGTGGCTCAGCAACGTCGCGCTCCTCCTCGGCGCCGAGTTCAACGCCGAGTCCGAGCGCAGCCGGGAGCTTGAGTCCGGAGCACCGGGCGCGGAACGCGAGATCCAGCTCGGCCACCGCACCGAGCCCAAGCGCAAGAAACGATCCCGCACCGCGTAACCGGCGCGCGCGGGCAGCGGCTAGAAGCGCATTTTGGATCAGGTCGCGGGTCATTGGCGCGACGCGAGGCCTGGCGTTCAGGTTTGTTCGTCGTAGCGGACCGGGGTGGAGTAAAGCGGATCCTCATGGCGGCCCCAGTACCGGTCCCGTAGCTGTGTTGTCAGCGGCCCCGGCGCGCCCGCGCCAACTGGCTCGCCATCGATGACGGTCACCGGCATGATCCCTCCGGCGGTCGAAGTGACCAGCACCTCGGCCGCCCGGCGCAGGTCGCCGGCGCTCAGCCGCCCCTCCTCCACCAGTTCGCCGGCCTCGCCGGCGAGCTCGATCACCGAGCCCCGGGTGATGCCCTTGAGCGTGCCGCTGGCCGGAGTCAGCCACCGCCCGTCCACGTAGGCGAACACGTGGAAGCCCGGTCCCTCGGTGATCGCGCCGGACAGGTCACGAAGCACGATGAGCTGGGCATGGTGGTCGTAGGCGTCCAGCTGGGCCACGTCCATGTCGAGCCAGTGATAGTTCTTGACGGCAGGATCAACGCTCTGGGGCGGGATGCGAGTCACCTGGCTGATCCACATGCTCGCGCCCGTGGCCTGCTGGCCCGGGCTGCTGATCCACGCGAAAGGCACGGCGAAGCGATAGAAGGTGCTCCGGGCGGTACGCAGGTCGCGGCTGCCGGCCATGGCGCGGCCGCGGGTGCAGGTCATCGACACGTAGGCCTCGCGCAGGCCCGCATGGCGGACGCACCCATGCAGGATGGCCTCAATCCCGGCGCGGTCGTGACCAGATTCAAGCCGCAGCCGGGCCAGGCTGGCGGTGAACGGTCGAGATGGCCGTCCAGCCGGTAGAAGCGCCCGCGCCAGACATGAACCACGTCGTAAGTGCAGTCCGAGCGGGTGACACCCAGATCGAGCACCGAGATTCTCGCTTCCTCGATCGGGCAGTACCTCCCGTCGATCCAGGCAGCTCCCGTCAGCCACGGCGCCTTCGCCGCAGCTTCCCCGCGCCCGCCTCCGTCATCAATCCCTCCGCCCGCTATCCCGCCATGCACCCGCCGCACCGGCGATCCGCCGCTCCCCTGGCGTCCCCGCCGAAACCGGCCCAGCCTCTGGAAGCCAGCAATCGACGAATGAGATCTCGAGGACTTCGCCGCTGAGCGGCAGATGGTGGTCGCCTGCCACGAGCACGGGACCGCTCTGAGGGATTTTCTGCCACGCCGGCAAGCGACAAGATGGTAAAAGTGCAGGCTCCACGCGTGTCAGGTGACCACGAACTGATCACGCTGGTGTGGCTCGCTGCTCGGCGATCGAGTTGCCGCCGTCCACGACCAGGTATTGCCCGGTGATGTAAGACGCGCCGGGGCTGGCCAGCCAAACAACGGCGGCGGCGACCTCGTCGGGCGAGCCGCTCCGGCCGACCGGGGTGGCCTGCCCTTCGCGGTGCTCTTCGGGGGTCTGGGACCCGGTGGCTATCCAGCCCGGGGCGACGGCGTTGACGGTGATTCCGTGCCCGGCGGCATCGACCGCGGCCGCGCGGGTGAGGCCTACCATGCCTGCCTTGGCGGCGGCGTAACCGACGTCCGCGCGTATCGCCATCACCGGGCCGGTCACGCTGGCCACCATGATGATCCGCCCCCAGCCGCGGCTGGTCATGGCCGGCAGCGCCGCCTTGGTGACCAGGAAGGCAGTCGTCAGGTTGCGGGCCAGCGCCGCCTGCCAGGTCGCCAGGTCCATGGAGTCCACCGTGCCGGACTCGAACACGGGAACAGCGGCGGAGATCATGCCGGCGTTGTTGACCACAATGTCCAGCCGCCCCCACCGGTCCAGCGCCGTCGACACGAGCCCGGACGCAGCGCCGGCGTCGGTGAGATCCCCGGTGCTCCCCGCCGCGTCGAAACCAGCGCTGCGCAGTTCGCTGGCCCTGTCCTGGATCCGGGCCGTGGTGGCACTGAGCAGAACGGCGGCGCCGAGTTCGGCGAGCAGCCTGGCGGCGGCGAAGCCGATGCCGTCAGGACTGCCTGCCCCGGTGATCACCGCTGCCCGGCCGGAGAGGTCAAACGTCGCTGGGATCGGCATTAACCGATCCTAATAGGGCGGCGAGCCCGGCCCTGGCCGCAGCGCGGCCGGAAGATAGCCTTCGGGCCTATGGCGATGCGCCCTGACCCCCTGGAGAGCACGCCGCCTGCTTTTGGCGAGGAGGCGGCGAGGCAGATCCTGCGGGAAAGCTTCGGCGTGGAATCGTCGTCCCTCCATCCCCTCGCGGGCGAACGGGACCAGAACTTCCGGGTGGACGCGGCCGGTGGGCGGCGCCTCCTGTTCAAGATCTCCAATCCGGCGGATGTCCGGCCCATCTTGGAGATGCAGGCAGCCGCTCTCCATCACATCGAGCGGGTAGATCCGGGCCTGCCGGTGATGCGTACCGTGCCGACCGTGGCGGGGGAACCCTGGACCGAGATGCCGGGAACCGACAGCCGGACCTACCCGGCGCGGCTATTCACGTTCCTGCCCGGGCAGGTGATGGCGAACACGGCGCTTACAACTGCGGCGATCTGGTCCCATGGGCAGGTCACCGCCCGGCTGGGACGGGCACTGCGCGGCTTCTTCCACCCCGCGGCCGATTACGAAATCCTGTGGGACATCACCCAGTCGCCCAAGCTCCGCCCGCTGCTCAGCCATCTTTCCGACGCCCCGCGCAGGGCTCAGGTGGAACGGGTTCTGGACCGGTTCGAGTCCCGGGTCGCGCCGGCACTGCCCGGGCTGCGCGCACAGGTGATCCACGCCGACATGAGCCTGGACAACGTGCTATTCGGCGACGACCTTCAGGTCAGCGGGATCGTGGATTTCGGGGACATGACCCATGCGCCGCTGCTCTGCGACCTCGCCGTCGCCGTCGCCGACGTGCTCCACGGCCGAGATGACGCCATCCAGGCGGCCGACGCGCTGATCGGCGGCTACGTCTCGGTGACGCCGCTCGAGGACGAGGAAGCCGGGCTGCTCGCGGACCTGGTGGCAGCCAGGCTGGCCACCGAGGTCACCGTGACCGCGTGGCGGCAACGGCTCTACCCGGACAACACCGCGTACGCCGCGAGCGGCGAGCCAGGGGCCCGCGCCTTCCTCGATGCCATCGAGACGACCGGGATAGACGCCGTCACGCGGCGTTTCCGCGAAGCCTGCCGTGGGCTTCCCTACAGCAGCTCTGCCACCAGTGGCCTGCTGGAGCGCCGCCGCCGGGCACTGCCCCGCTCGCCGCTGTTCTACGAGCAGCCGGTGCACCTGGTCCGCGGCGAGGGCGTCTGGTTGTTCGACCCCGACAACCGGCGGTACCTCGACTGCTACAACAACGTGCCTGTGGTCGGCCACAGCCACCCCCGCGTCGTGCAGGCGGTGACAGCACAGCAGCGGCTGCTGGCCACCCACAGCCGCTATCTGCACGAAGCGATCGTCGAGCTCGCCGAACGGCTCCAAACCACCCTGCCGTCCGGGCTGGACGCCGTCCTGGTCGTGAACTCCGGCAGCGAGGCCAACGACCTCGCCTGGCGGATCGCCCGCACAGCCACCGGCCGGGCCGGCGCGGTCGTGACCGCCTGCGCCTACCACGGGCTGACCGAAGCCACCCATGCCCTGTCCCCCGAGGAATGGGCCAGCGGCGAGCAGCCTGCCCACGTCGCCACGGTGCCCGCGCCTGACGGGTACCGCGGCCCGTACCGGCGGGAAGAGGACGGATGGGCGCAGCGCTACGCCGCTCATATCGATGACGCCGCCCGCGCGCTCGGCGACCGCGGCCTCGCCGCCATATACCTGGACCCGGGCTTCACCGCCGACGGCATCCTGTCGCCCCCTCCCGCCTACCTGCAGGAAGCAGCCCGGAGAACGCGGGCGCTGGGAGGCCTGCTGGTAGCCGACGAAGTGCAAGCCGGTCACGGCCGGTCCGGGACGCACCTGTGGAGCTTCCAGACCGCAGGGATCGAGCCTGACATGGTGGTGCTGGGCAAGCCAATGGGCAACGGGTTCCCGGTCGCCGCCCTGGTCGTCCGGTCCCAGCTGCTCGGGGCCTTTCCCGGGCAGACCGAGCTGTTCAGCACCTTCGGCGGCAACCCGGTAGCGTGTGCGGCCGCGCTCGCCGTCCTGGACGTCATCGAGGATGAGGGCCTGGTGGCCAACGCCGCACAGGTCGGCTCCTACCTCCGGCAGGGTCTGCAGGCGCTCGCCGGGCGCCACCCTGTCATCGGGGACGTCCGGGGAGAAGGCCTCCTGCTCGGCGTCGAACTTGTCGATGAGGCGCGTGCGCCCGCGGCTACGCACGCCCGCAGGGTGACCGAGGCGATGCGGGAACGGGGCATACTGCTCAGCGCGACCGGCCCGGGCGGAAACGTGCTCAAGGTCCGGCCGCCCCTCGTCTTCCGGCACGAACACGCCGATATTCTCCTCCAGGCCCTGGACGAGGTTCTCGCCTCTTGCGGTACGTGATCGGGGGCTTGCGGTCGCCCAGCGTGCATCTGTGCCGGATTCCGTGTCCCTCTTGAGCGGCCTGGTTCTGCCAGTCGGTCATCTCCTCGATCACCTTGTCGGTGATCCGCGAGCCGCGATGACGGCCAGCGCGTCAAGTTCCAGGCCGCGCTGCAGTGCAGGCGGCGGTCTTGGGCCAGTTCAGCAGCAGCGCGTGGGGACATTCCTGCCGCATCGCCTCGGCGACCCCTCGGAGCGCCTCGATGGTCCGCAGGCCCCGGAAGACGCCGCCTGTGCAGATCGGCGGGGGTCTCCACTGCCATCTCCAGGGCGCCGAGCCGAATGAGCTTGCGAACCGCCGCGGCCGTCAGCTCGGCCGCTTTAACGTCGATGTCGTAGAGCGCTGGGACGCCGCTAGCGAGCGCGGGGAACGAAAGGATGTCCCTGGCCAGCTCCACGGGGAACACCCATCCGCCCGCTCCGACGATCACAATCCGCGGTCGGCCTGCGGTCATCTCTGCTCCTTCGGTCGGGGCGCCATCCGTTCCAGCCGCCGCGGGCCGCAGTCGGCCGGTAGTAGATTGCATCTCCGCTGGCTGCATCGAACAGGTAGATGCGGTCTGCTGACACGCCGACCTGAACACGCTGTCCTGCCACCGGGTCGGCAGAGCCGGGGAAGATCGCCGTGACTGGCGCACGGGATCCCGCCGCGGCGATGATCGCCTTCCCCTCTTCCGCGCCGCTCTGAACTGCCGACCCAGCCACCGTCCCGTGCACCAGGACAGCCTCGCCGAGCGGCCCGACGAGATCGATCTCCAGGGTCAGGCAAGGCACGCCTGCCGTGGCCGGGCGACGGTCTCAGGGGGTGAGCATTGCCTTGACCGGATGCGGGGCTCCGTTCATCAGCGCGGTGAAGACCTCCGCGCCGGCTATCAGCGGATAGCTGTCCGTCCAGTCCAGGTCCCACTCACTCAGCCGCTGCGCCGCCGACGCGAACTCTTCGTCCGAGTAGGCGAAGGAGCCCATTACGCTTTTTTCACCACGGACGAGGGCTGCGGCGTCAAACCCCGCACCGGGCTCGGCCAGCCCCAGCCATACCGCGGTCCCGCCGGGCCGCTGGTGCTCGACCGACTGTGCGCGAGTGCCGGCGGCCCCGACCGCGTCGAAGATCACGTCGTACTCGCCATCGAGCGCCGTACCGGCGCTGTCGGCTCCCAGACGAAGCGCCTCGGCTCTCCGGCCGGGCGACAGGTCTGTCACGTCGATCCGGGACGCGCCCCCGGCCCGCGCTGTGAGCAGGCACAGCAGGCCGATTGGCCCGCACCCCACCACTGCCACCCGGCCTGGGGCGTGAGCGCCCGCCAGGTTCCAGGCATGCTGAGCATTGGCGGCCGGCTCGACCAGTGCGGCCGCTGTCCAGCTCATTCCCTCGGGTATCAGCCGCAGCGTCGAGCGGGGGACGGCTACCTGCTCGGCGAACCCACCAGGGCAGTGAACGCCCACGATACGCCTTTTCCTGCAGATATGCCGGAGGTCTGCGCGGCATAGGTCACAGGTCCCACACGACAGGATCGGGTTGATGACAACCCGATCACCGTCGTTGGTGACCCCGGCAAACTCGTGCCCCATGATCAGAGGTGGAACCCTGAAGCCCGGGGTCCGGGCTCCATGCAGTTCGCTGCCGCAGATCCCGGCCGAGCGCACATGAACGAGGGCCTCGTCCGGCGCTACCTGCGGCTCAGGTACATCCTGCATCTCCAGGATGCTCGGTCCGGTGAAGACGAGTGCCTTCATGATGCGGTATTCGTTACGCGCGTCACAGGGACCTCCGGTCACAGAGCGGGCGTGCCGTGCCAATAGCTGCCGGCACCGGGCCACCGGCCGAGGCGCATCCGATGGCGGGTGACTCAGCCCTGGTAGGCATGGCTCGCCAGTCCGGCGACCCCGACCCGCAGGGAGAAAACTTCCCCGCCGCGGTCACCCGGGCCGGCCGCCGTGGTGATGTAAAGCGTCTCCATGTCCGGGCCGCCGAAGGCGCAGCTGGTGACCCGGGGCGCGGGAAGCTCGAGTCGCTGCTGCAGACGGCCAGCCGGGCTAAACCGCAGGACGGCGCCGCCGTCCCATACCGCTACCCAGACGGAGCCATCGGCGTCAACCGCCAGGCCATCGGGCATCGCGTCGCCAGCGTTGATGCCGGCAAACGGGCGGCGGCCGGCGACCGTGCCGGTTGCCGGGGAATAGTCCAGTACGTCGACCCGGCGCGTCGGCGAGTCGACGTAGTACATCAGGCCGCCATCCGGGCTCCAGCCGATCCCGTTTGAGATCGTCACCCGGGGGATGACCGTGCGGACGCTGTGATCTGGGTCCAGGCGGTACAGCGTGCCCCGCTCTGGCGCCTCGTCGTCGGCCATGGAGCCGGCAAAGAGGCGCCCTGCGCAGTCGCAGGCTCCGTCGTTCATCCGGACACCTGCCGCGAGCCCGAGCGCGACCAGCGGGGCGACCACCCCGGTGTCGGGATCGAGGCTCAAGAACCCGTCCCTCGCGGCGAGTACCAGTCCGCCGGAGGCCCGCGCGACGACTGCGCTGACCGGCTGGCCCGCATCCCAGCTACGGTGCGCGCCATCGCCATCTAGCCGGTGCACGCGGCCGGCCGGGATATCCACCCAGTACAGCGAGCCACTCGAGCTATCCCAGCAGGGCCCCTCGCCGAGCGCGGCGGCGGGCACGGGCAGCGGCGCCGGCATGGCGGTCAACCCTCGGCTCCTGGGTTAGTCTCTGATCGCACCGCGTCCGGCAGTACGGCGACGCAGTCGATCTCCACCTTGAAGCCGGCCAGTGCGACCCCAACCGTCGTCCTGGCTGGCAGCGGGGGCGGGAATACCTCGGCATACGCCTCATTCATCTCCGCGAAGTCAGCCATGTCCGACAGAAAAACCCCGCAGCGCACGACGTCGGCCAGGTTTGCGCCCGCCTGTGCGAGGACCGCGGCGAGATTGTCAAGAGTGATCTTGGTCTGCTCGCGGACGGTCTCCCCGACCACCGCACCGTCGCGTATCGGTCCCTGGCCTGCCACATAGACGAACCGGCCCGCTGCGACGATTCCAGGGGAGTAGGCGCCGCCCGGCCGGCTACCGTCAACGGCCTCCTTGGACATGGCCACCACCTATCGCTAGCTGTTCCGTATAACGGAATATCGTTCCTTATATGGAGCATTTCAGCGAGCGCAGCAGGTGTCAATCATCCGGTCCGCCGGAGGCTGGCACCTCGGACCACTCGGCCGCCGTCCGGCTGAGGTAGCTGCCGAGCTCGGCCAGCAGGCCGGCCTCCGCGCGGGTGCCGAGCATGGTGACGCTGACCGCCGCTACCGGAACCTGCCAGGCCAAGGAAGATGGGAACGGCCGCGCACCGGACGCCGATCTCGTTTTCCTCGACGTCCAGGGCGTAACCGTTCTGGCGTATGGTGGCAAGTTCCTCGGCCAGCCTCGGGGCCGCCGTAATAGTCCGGCGGGTCCGTGCCAGTAGCGGCGCCGAGACGGTCACCCATGCCTGGATGGCCTGGTCGGTGGGGTATGCCCAGGCCAGCAGCGCCTTGCCGACACCTGTGGCGTGCGCGGGATTGCGGCCGCCAATTACCGACGACAGCTTGATCGAGTGTGATGCATCTAGTTTGTCCTGGTATACGATCTCGGCACCGTCCAGTACTGCCATGTGGGCGGTCTCGTTCAGCTCGCTGGTCAGCCGTACGAGCAGGGGGTGGATGAGGGCCCGCAAGTCGAGCGTGTCGGAGAAGCTGAAGGCGGTCGCCAGCAATTCGGTGCCGAGGAAGTACGAGCCGCCTGGCTCGGGCTGAGAAACGAACTTCCGGTATTTCAGGGCAGCGAGTATCCGGTGCAGGGAACTCTTCGGAATGCTCAAGGTCCCGGACAGCCCGTCGAGCGAGAGCCCGCGGGGCGCTTTTCCGATAACGGTCAGGATCCGCAGCGCGCGATCGACGCTCGCAACGGGGGACCCCTCCTCTTGCACGCTCCACCTCAGAGTCGACTCGTTCCGGTAGACGGAATCATAGCCCAGATGCTGGATCGCCGCTAACTTGGAGGAGATGCGGCCGCTCTGCGGCGGCCGCACCAGCCTGCCTGACCGTGGCGGCGCTGCGACGACGATACGGGGCGTGTGACATGCGCGGACTGGCCGGCCGGGGAGTTCTGGTCAGCGGCGGGAGCAGCGGAATCGGACTGGCCGCGGCGCGTCGCTTCCTGGAGGAAGGGTGCCGTATCTTCCTCTGTGGCCTGGACGCCGCCGAGGTGGATCGAGCCGTGGCCGCCGTGAGCCGCTACGGCGAGGCCTCGGGCATCGCGTGCGACGTCAGCCTCGAATCCGATGTCACCCGGCTGCTCCAGGCTGCTGAGGCGGCCCTGGGCAGCGTGGACGTGCTGGCCAACAATGCCGGGGCGGCGGTGCGCAGCCCGTTCCTGGAGATATCGCCGCAGGAATGGGACCACGTCGTCGCGGTCAATCTCCGGGGAATGTTCCTGGTGGGCCAGGCCATTGGCAGGCACATGGCGCAGCGCGGCGCCGGAGTGATCATCAACATGTCCTCGACGAACGGGATTGCAGGCGAGGAGGATTACGCGCACTACAACGCATCCAAGGGGGGAGTGCTGCTGCTGACCAAGACCATGGCGGTCGAACTGGGACGCCTGGGGATCCGGGTCAATGCGCTCTGCCCCGGATATATCAGCACGCCGCTCAATGCGGCCATCGCCGCGCGGCTGGGCGAGGGATTCGAGAAGGCATACGCCCGGGACCGGATCCCGCTCGGGCGCGCCGGCACGGCCGAGGAGGTGGCCGCCGCCTATGCGTACCTGGCTTCCGATGACGCCTCGTTCATCCACGGGACCGGACTCGTCATCGACGGTGGTCAGCTGGCGGTGATGTGACCCTCCTCGTCAGAAGAACGTGTGCACCGCGTCGATGATGCAGTTGTCGTCATCCATCACGGGTATAACGCGCCACTTGTCCATGGTGGTGCACGGATGAGTGATGCCCATGCAGACCAGGTCGCCGGGAGAGAGCTCGCTGCGCGCCGGGATGCGCAGGTAGCCGTGCTGATCGTCGAGCTGCATCACTTGCATGCCGGTCGCCTCATACTCCCCGGTTCCGGGCCGCCGGATCCGCAGGGGCACCGGCATTCCCTGATCGCAGGAGATGTCGCGCTTGCCGGCGTTCACGATGGCGAGGCCGGGCTCCGGTACGGACAGTACGGCCGCCCACAGCTCCAGGGCTGGGACGAATTCCGGCGTGGCGGCGAACTCAAGGCCGTCAGCACCCGCCCGGCTGCCGGGGCCGGTCGCCGCGTAATGACCGTGATCGTGGGTGATGTAGGCGCCGCTGCGGAGCACGACCTGGAAAGCCTCGTGCCCGGACCGAACCGCGGATAGCTCGCGGCACGCCACGTCAAAGAACGAGCTGCCGCCGGCGGTGAGAACGTGCCGACGCTGACCGCCAGCAGGAGGAGCAGGCAGCAGGCTGCCCAGGGTGCGAATATCGGCGCAGAACGCGGCGACAGCAGCCAGCGTCGCTGGCGGGTCATCGCGGTGGATGCCACCCTCGAAGCGGGCGGCGCCGGCAAGTTCGAGTGCCCCGGCTGAGTGGACGGCGACGGCGACCGCCACCGCTTCCCCGACACTTCGGCAGCCGGTCCGGCCACCGGGATACCCCAGCTCCACCAGGACCTTCAGCGGCCGGCCAGGAGCGACGGACCGCAGTGCCCCGTCAAGCAACCGCACCCCTCCCAGGCTGTCAGCGTAGGCATAGCAGTCGAAGGAGGGATCGGCGGCCAGCTCGCGGCCCAGCCACTCAACGGCGCCCCGTTCGGTGAGCTCGCTGGCGATCAGCACCCTTGACACGCCGAAGGCGCGGTAGACCTGAACCTGCATGATCGTGGCGGCCGACATGGCCCAGGCGCCTGCCGCGAGCTGCCGCGCGATCAGCTGGGGCGCCATCGTGGTCTTGCCGTGCGGCGCATGGAGCACGCCTGCCGTGGTGCAGTAAGCCGCCATGGACTCGATGTTCTGCTGCAGTGCCGCCTCGCGCAGAACGAGGACCGGCATGTCGAATCCGCCGTCGAACAACGAGGAGCGCTCTGCGGCCAGGCTCGCGGCAGTCACCTGGCCACCGGATACTGAGCCTGCGAACGCTAGGCCGCCGGCGGCCAGGCGGCCCAAGCCCTTGTCCGTGACCGCGATCGGGCGCTCCCGCAGGCCGGCGACCGCTGCCGCCATGCGATCAGGCTGTGCGGCGCCCTTGCCGACCCGCGGCTTTCGCGCGACATCATCGCGCGGACCGTTCATGAGCAGCCTCCACACGTGATAGCCCGCTGATCATCATGCTCTCCGGGCCGTTGCGGTCCTCGCCAGGGCCGGAAAGCGGGGGCGCCACATCAGATGCTGTCAGCTGCGGCGTTCCGGCGGCTGCATCGGCGTGCCTTACCGGCAGGGCTTTCGGCCGCCGGCCATGTTCCCGTTAAACAGGATCCCATTGATGTTGGCGGCGTTGTCCGACGTGCAGAACTTGGCCTGTGTTTCGGGGCGTACTCGGCGTTCCCGATCCACTTTCCTGCCGTCTGGAACGGGCTGAGCAGCGAACACGTATCGTACTAGTTGCATTGCTCGCTGATAACGCCTTGAGCCAGCGGCTCCATGTCGTCCACGAACGAGCGATGCCGGTGTCGTCCAGATTCTTGGCGATCCAGCCTAGCCCGAGGCCGTGCATGTAGTTGGCCAGGGTTGTCAGGCACAGTAAGTTCCCGGGCACGAGAAGAGCTGAACCTGCCAGGCGCCCGCGGAGGCCGAGTTGTTCATCTTGCCGTCGTGGGGCTCCTCCTGTTATGGGACCGTCCGGCGGGGGACTACCCATTGCGCCTGCTGGCCGGTGATCTGCGCGATGAGGTCGTAGTCGCTGTCATAGTGCAGCACGGTGACGTGCTCGCGTTCGGCGACGGCGCCGATCAGCAAGTCGGGAAACCCTACCGCCCGGATTTGGCCGGTGCGCCAGAGCGCGGCCTGGACGTCGAGCGCGCGCCGCCAGTCCTCGTCATGGGTGGCCAGCCATTCGTAGCCGGTGTCGCGGTCGGCGCGCAGCCGGTCGAATTCTGCGCTGCTGCGGGTGGCCCAGCCGAGCTCGAACTCGACGACTCCGCAGGTGGCCACCAGGCCTGCTTCGATCAGCGGGCCGAGGACAGCGCTGACCGCTGCGTGGCGCAGGCGCGCCAGGGCGCTGGTGTCGGCGAGGTGGCTGGCTACCGCTGCCATGCCCCGCGCATGACGGACTGGTCCCCGAGGTCGGGCAGCCCGCCGTCTGTCAGCCGGTGCAGATCACGCCGCCGGGCCGCCAGCGCGGTGACCGCCCGCAGAGCGGCATTGACGGTGTCCTTCTTCGTCTCGGTGTGCAGCACCTGCTGGGCTGCCGCCAGGTACTCCTCGTCGACATCAATCAGAGTCTTAGCCATGCCCGCCTCCAGCCGGAGCTAGTATATCCCAACTACTATCTGACAGATATACCGGTGCCGTCGTGTTCGGCCGGCGGCTGTGCGACCAGGGGCGCCAGACCGTCATGCCGAATATGTGCAGGTGCGGCAGCATCCACCGTTTCGCTAGTCTGGCTAGCGCGGACTATGCCCCGGAGGGAGACGTATCGGCCTGGCGGGGCCCGGTACAGCCGCGAGGTGGCGGCGATCGCCGCCACGGCCGTGATGACCGTCGGGAGCCCCCACCGGCGCCTGATCGCTGCCATGAATAGGAACCCTCGGACACCAGCACCTTGGCCGGTCGGCTGACCGGGTTGTGCGAAGTAGCTGCGCGCGCGTTCTCGAGCACGGCGTCGTTGAAGTCGCTCATGCGGGCAACGGCTACAGCGCGAACCTTTCCTGCCGAGCGAGTACTCGGGCAGCGCGTGACCCGCAAGGCCACCTCCATGACCAGATCGCCCGGCTGATGATCACGTCCACCGACAGCAAGCCCCGGCGAATGCCGCACTTGCGCCGGACACGGCTGTCGGCTGTCAGGGTAAGTTTTCGGGTGGCTCTAGTGCCGGTGGCGGTGCTTGCCGCGGGCCGCGCGTATGGCTAGTTGTTGCTGATCATGCTGCGTGGTGGGAAGGGGCGGCGGTGACTGCCGGGCACTGGCTGGACGGGGATGGTGTGGATTACCGGCGGCTGCGCGCGGAGCGGCTGGGACGTTTCCAGGAGGCGATGCGGGCCCGTGGGGTTGCCGTGTGCCTGTTGTTTCATCCGGCGAACATCCGCTATGTCACCGGTACCGCGGTGATGGATGTCTACTGCGCCGGGGTCTCCGCCCGGTATTGCGTGGTGGCCGCTGGCGGTGAGCCGGTGCTGTTCGAGTATGACCTGGCGATCCCGTACTCCGCGGCGATCGTCGCGGATGTCCGGCCGGCGGGATGGTGGCAGTTCACCGGCGGCCGCCGGGAGCGGCGGGTGACGCAGGCCGTCGCGGCCGTGTCGGATGTGCTGCGCGAGTTCGGGGTAGCCGGCGAGCCGGTCGCCGTGGACCGGGCGGATGCGCTGGCCCTGCTGGCGCTGCAGCAGGCCGGCATCCGAGTGACGGACGCCGGGCCGGTCAGCGACGCCGCCCGGGAGATCAAGACGCCGGAGGAGATCAGGCTGCTGCGGCTCAACGGCGCGGTCGGGGATGCGATGATGGCGGACTTCGCCGCGGCCATCCGGCCGGGGATCCGCGAGCACGAGCTGTACGCGGTGCTGTCAGAGGCGCTGCTGCGCCGCCGCGGCGAGGTGCTGTTCACCCGCCTGGTCGCCTCCGGCCGCAACACCAACCCCTGGGGCGCTGAAGCGGGCGACCGGGTAGTCCAGGAGGGTGACATCGTCGCGGTGGACACCGACGCCGTCGGGTACCAGGGCTATCTCATTGACTTTTCCCGCACATTCCTGTGCGGCGACGGACCGCCCGCGCGGGAGCAGGTCGAGCTCTACCGGGTCGCCCACGATTTCCTCACCGTCTTGCGCGAGGCGGTCCGGCCAGGCATCTCCTATGCCGAGTACGCGGCAACTGTGGCACCAGCGCTGCCGCGCAAGTATCACTGCCAGCGCTATCCCGCGCTGGTACACGGCGCGGGGCTGGAAGACGAAGGACCGATCATCAACTATCCCGGCCAGGGCGAGAACCCCGTCAGCGAGTTCCTCCGCGAGAACATGGTGCTGTGCCTGGAAAGCTACGCCGGTGCCGTCGGAGGGCCGTTCGGCGTGAAGCTCGAAGACCAGATCCTGCTCACCGCGAGCGGCGCCGAGGTTCTGACCCGTTTCCCGTTCGACCAGCGGCTGCTCGACCGCTAATCGCTCCGCCGTTGCAACGAGTAGCCCGGCCACGCTCGGAGAGTGCGCGAGCTAAGCCTCCCACGGCTGCCGCGCTGGTGGGAGTGCGAAGGAAGCCGTCGGGGCTACGGTCAGCGTCAAAGTGTGGAAGTGTAGATCAGCACGTCAGAGCCAAGCTATGGCGGCCAGCCCCTCCCGCCAGCCCACTCTTTCCGCCGAAGAATAATGATCTTGCCCGGAGTTTCCGCCGGTTTGGCCTGCGCGGGCTGGGTAGCACCTGAACGCGCCATGACAACCCACCTGGCCGGCAATCCCCCGGCCACTACCCCCCGCGACATCTGTTCTTGAGGAGTGCCGATGCCCCCGAGGCCCCGCACCAGCAACGTCGACCAGCCTGCCACTGACGACAGCATCCGGGTCAGGCACCTGAGCCACTACCAGTTCTCCTGGACCGCGCAGGACGCGGGGGAGGCCGGGGTGTTCACGTTGCAGCTTGTCCTCGACCAGGGTGCGTGGGAAGAAGTGCTCACCGTCAGCGCGGAAGACGCCGAGGTCCTGCGCGGTCTGCTCGGCCACGGCAGCGACGTCGCCTACGACGTGCAGCGCCGGGTCCTCATGTTCGGCACTACACCCGTCGGGCACCGGTAGCAGCCGCAACCCCTCCTCCCTCTAGTGCAGTGCATCACTGGCCAAGTCCCGGTCGGAGTGCTCCACGAGCGCCTGGCGCAGGACCGTCACAGCCATATGAGGTCCTCGGCCTGGTGGTTGGCCTAGCCGTCTACGTTCGGTCGGCGGTCTCGCGGGGAAACGGCACAGATCATGGCGATCTTGGCCGACCGTCCGCCGGGACGATGCACATCGGTGCGGGTTGCCGCGATCGCCGCGGCGAGGTCGTGCGGAGTGGGACACGTGCGCCGGGATGACCCTTCTTCTTGGCTCATCCCGGTGAATGCGCGGCCGCTGTTTCACGCAAGCCGGTGGCGCAGTTTACGAAATCTGAGGGCGGACGACCAAGAATGGCGCTCAGTACGAGCGAGTTGCCGCCATGGAACCCGTACTCGTCGTAGTAGCGCCGCAGTCGCTGGAAGCCGTCGGCCGAGTAGGGGTTGGACAGCAGGCTGCGGGCGGGGGCGTAGTCGTGCAGTGGCTCTTGTACGGCCCGAATGGGATGACCAAAGACGTCGCTCACCATGGCGGCGATCTCCTGCAGGCTGTGCTCGCCAGGAGCAGCCAGCTCGAACGTGCCGCGCACCAGCCGATCTTCGCCGAAGGCGATTGCGGCCACGTGAGCGACATCTCGGTAGTCGACGTACGCCATCTTCGCCTGGCTGTCGAAGGCGTCCGCCAGCACGCCTTCCTCCGCCATTCTTCTCCAGCTCGAGAGAAGAAGGCCGTGCATGAAGCGCGCCGGCTGGAGGACCGTATATTCAAGGTCGGTCTTGTACAAGTGGTCTTCGATCTCGAGCTTGCTGCGGTGGTTGACGAGCGCCTGGATGGTGGGGTGGTAGACGCCGGACAGCACGAAGCGCCGCACGCCGACACGGATCGCGATGTCGATGACCGCCTTACCCAACGCTGCTTCTTCCGGCATGAAGCGCGGCCCCAGGAAGAAGATGCCCTCACTGCCACGCGCAGCAGCCTCGATGGCGCCGAGATCGCGGAGGTCGGCCACGATGACGTCCGTTGCCCCCGCGGCGCGCACGACGTCCGTGGCGCCGCTCCTTCGGACGAGGCCGCGGACCTCCATGCCGAGCCCTGCCAGAGCGCGCGTGACGGCCAGGCCGGTGAATCCGGAGGCGCCCAGTACGAGGATCATGAGCGTCGACCGTTCGGACTCATTGTCATCTGATTCCCTCCGAACTACGGCGCGCTGCTGGTGAAGGTCAAGGAAAGGCTTTCCAGCGTGGGTCCCCGGGTTGCCGCCCAGTAGGCGGTCCTGTTGCGAGCTCGGATTGTCAAGCCATTTCAGCTCCCGGGGGATCGCAAGACACGCTTCGGCTCACCCCAGGGTCGCCCGGAGGCATCGATGAGGCTCCCGTAAGGACATGTGCCCGTTCGGTGAGCGCTGGATGTCGAAGACGTCGTGCGGGCTAACGATCGCGTCCGGCTGACCCGTCCGCGCTCCCTAACCGGGGCCGGGCGGAAGCTTTCAGGATCTCGTGATAATCGCGCAAGGGCAGTTGACCTGGAGGCTTCGCGCAGCCATGAGGCGATCTGGCACATGTTCGGCGTGCGCCAGGGCTGGATCAAACCCAGGGTCAGAGAAGGCCTAGCCTCCTAGCCCAGTCGACGACGGTGTCGGTGTAGAGCTTCGGCTGGTAGGAGTGCATCGCGTGCGGCATATCGGGAAACGAGAGCACTGTAAAGTCCTGGCCAGCCGCGGTGACGAGATCCCCGGCGCGGCGGGCCTGCAGGTCGGACAGGGCGCCCACGAGGGTGCCGGTCGTCTCGTCGGTTGCGTGGAAGTGATGCGTGAGCAGGACCGGTACCTTGGCGTTCGAGAGCATGGTGGCGTGATCGCAGGATGCGGTGGCGGCACCTGACACGAACGCCCTCCCCCACTCGGGGTCGTACTCCTTGAGGTTTTGCGGGATTCCCGCGGGCTGCGGGCCTTCCGGGGGCGGGAACATGGCGGCGATACCGCGCAGCATGGTCATCGGCAGCATCTGCGGGATGGCTTGCTGCAGGCCGTCCCAGTCGCCGAGCGACCATTGGTCACCGAGATACTTGTTCCACAGGCTGAACAACGGCCCGATGCTCTGCCGGATGGACTGGCCGGCGGCCGGATTCACCTCGGAGGCGAACAGCGGCGGGTCCTCCCACACCGCTGCCCGTACCTGGCCGGGCTTGGCGTATGCGGACAGCCATGCGGCGATGGTGCCGCCGGAGGAGAGCCCGGATACGATGACCGGCCGCTTGATCACCAGGTCGACGAACCGGACCAGGTCGTTGCCGAAGTTATCGAGGGTGTACCGCCCGGGTGTCCAGGTCGAGCGGCCCTGTCCGCGAAGATCGACGGCGAACACCTGGAAATGCCCGGCCAGCAGCGGCATCGCCTCTTCGTATCCCCACCACGACTCGCTCTGGGCGGGGATCAGCAGCAAGGCCGGCAGGTCGGGGTCGCCGGCGGTGCTGTAGTTCAGCCTCACTTCACCCAGGTCGACGATGTGCTCGTCGAAAGCGTGCGCGATGAAGATGTCGGCGTGGTCGCCTGCTTCGAGGTAGGCCATTGCAGTTCCCTTCAGTCGGCCATCGGGCTGGCAGCGATCATGGTGCCGTAGTCAATCGGGCCTGCCGCAGACCCGGTCGATCAAGGCGGCTGCGTTAATCTGGTGCACGTTCCCGCACCAGGCGACGTACTGGTCGGGACGGACAAGCGCTGCTTGCGCACCGTAGCGCGCGGCGAGAGTGGTGCGGCTGAGGTCGACGACCTTCACCGGCGCCCCCCGCGCACGCGCCGCTCGCAGGATGCCGGATGGGTCGGCGGCGGATAGCAGCAGGAGCGACAATCCGGTCCCCAGCTCGTCGAACAGTGATCGGCCTGGCGCGAGCCACGCGTGCTTCAGGCGGGCACCGGGACGCAGTGCGCCGCTCGCATCGCCCGGCGCCCCCACGACCACGGGGGAGTGGCCAAGCGTGACGTCCAAGACCAGGTCAAGGGCGAAGAACTCGGGCCGCTTGGCCTCCTGAATCCGCTGATGGGCGGCGGCCCGGGCCTTCTCGCCGCGCGGGCCGTCGTCGTCGAGTTCCGCGGACATCAGCTCTGGGGTCAGCACGCTCATGTTCCGGGTCGCCTCGCCGATGACCCGCTGCTGGATCGGGCGGCGCTCGGCCTCATAGCTGTCGAGCAGGCCCTGACCACCCCAGCCCTGGAGCACGGCGGCCAGCTTCCAGCCCAGGTCGACCGCGTCGCCGATACCGGTGTTCAGCCCGTGCCCCCCGAATGGCGGATTCAGGTGCGCCGCGTCACCCGCGAGGAACACCCGCCCGGCCCGCAGCCGGCCTGGCCAGCTGCATCCGCGCCGTCCAGGGATCCGTCGACATGATCGCCGCCTCCACGGGCCTTCCGACCGCTCCGGAGATGAGCCGGTGCGGGTCGCGGCGGCCGTCCTTCTCGCTTACGCCAAAAGCGATGATCCACCAGGTTCCGGTGAGGTCGAGGGGCCCCATGAGGGCGGGGGCGACGTCGTTGACGATCCAGTAGTGCACCGCCGGGCCGTGCCGCACCAGGCTCGCGAGCTGCGGCGCGCGGATCACCATGCCGAAATTGGGGCGCAGCGCATGCTCCCCCAGATATGCAGCGCCGATCTGGTCCCGCACGGTGCTGCGCGGGCCGTCGCAGCCCACAACATAGTCGGCCACGACTGCCGACGGCTCGCCGCCATCGCGGCCGACGAGGACCTCGACCCCGGCGTGGTCTTGCTGGAGGGAGATCACCCGCCGGCCGTTCACCAGCGTGCACGTGGAGAGTTCCCCGGCGGCTTCGCGGAGCAATTCCTCCAGAACGTACTGCGGTGCCTGCTGACCGGTCTCAGGAAACCGGTCACCGTCGGCGGCCAGCCCGAGGACACCGCGGAACCTGGACAGCTCACGGCCGGTCAGAGCAGTGCAGAAGACCGCGTCCTGCGACCACGACACGGGCAGCGGGGCCGCGGCCCGCAGCCGGCCGGCCAGGCCCCAGCGCCGGAGGTGCTCCATGGTGCGAACGTTGATGGTCTTGCATCGCGGCCGGGCGTGCGACACCTGTATGCGGGGTTCCACCAGTGTGCAGTCAATGCCCCGCTGTCCCAGCTCGACCGCGGTCGCCAGGCCTACCGGCCCGCCGCCGGCGATCAGAACCTGGGTCCGGGCGGGCAGCGCAGCTGACTGGGCGGTCACCGGGGGATCACCCTGACGGGCAGCGAGGCGAGGCCGCGCAGACTGTTGCCGAGCCGCGGCCGGGCTGGCCGGCCAGTTCCCAGCGTTTGATCCGCTCGGCCATGGCCGCGGGCCGCCGTCCATCCGGCCATGTCCCCGCCCTTACTGCCGCGTTATGACTGAGCAGGCCAGCTGGCCCCGGCGTACGACCCGCATTGCGCTCCTCGTCCGCCGCACCGGCACGAACGTGAACAACTATATGTTATAACATAACGTCGGCACAGGCAGTCCGGCTTGGCGACGAGGCGGCCCGGACGTGATCGCTATAGTTGATAACAAGCAGCGGCCTCAGGAGTGTGACACCGGTGACCTCTGACCCGGCCGCGGTTCGCCCGATCGAGACCCGTTCTGTCGCCGACCTGGTGACCATTGAGCTGCGCCGCTCAATCTTGTCTGGCGCCCTGGCTCCCGGGCAGAGTTTCTCGCTGCGCGAGTTGGCCGCGATGCTCAACGTCAGCTTCATCCCGGTGCGCGAGGCGCTCCGCAATCTGGAATCCGAGGGCCTGGTGGTGATCCGGCCCGGCCGGAGCGCTTTCGTCGCGCCCCTCGACCTCGGCGATCTGCACGCCATCTACCGGCTGCGCCGCCTGCTCGAGCCAGACCTGGCCCGCCGGTCCTGCACGCTGATCTCTGACAGCGAACTCGACCGGCTCGAGTCAGAAGCGGCTTACTTCGGGGACCCGGACCACAGCATGGAAGCGATCTACGACGCCCACTACAACTTTCACCTCGCTCTGTTCGCCCCCGCCGCCAGCAGCTGGGACATCCGGATGCTCGCCATGCTGTGGCGCGCAGCCGAGCGCTACATCCGGATCGGATTCGGCCTGCTCGATCCCGATCCCCGCGAGCACCACCGGCGGCAGCGCGCCCACGAGGAACTCATTGGCGTATTCCGCCGCCGCAATCCGGAGGCTGCCGCGCGTGCCGTCGACTCGCACCTGGACCACAACGAAAAGATCGCCCAGGCCGCGCTGAGTCCTGCCGCCGTGCTCACAGCGGACGCTGACCGCCAGGTCCGCCGACCGCGGCCGTCGCATGACGACGTTCGAGAGCCCGCGATCACGACGCTGCCGCACCGCCGGCGTAAGGCAAGCACCCGGTGACGATAGCTGCCGTGAAGAGCCGGACGACCCTGGTGGCCGGCCGATGACCGCGGCGTCCACCGCGAATCGCCGCTTCCCGGACGGCAGCGTAACTGACCCGGCGCACTGCCTCATCTGTCACCTCGACGCAGCTCCGGACGAGGCGGTGGTGTTCCGCGATGATGTCTGGGCGTGCGAGATCGCGCCCGGCTTCGAGGTGCCCGGGTGGTATTTCCTGCGGCTGCGCCGGCATGCGCTCGGCTGGGCCGAGCTACGGCAGCCGGAGCTCACGGCGTTCGGGCCAGTGGTTCAGGACCTGATGGGCGCCCTTGAGCAGACGTTCGACGCGCCGGCGCGTTACCTCCTGACGTTCGGTGAGGCCTACCCGCACTTCCACGCCGTGATCACCGTCCGGACCGACGACGTGCCGCCGGAGTCGCGCAGCGGGGACATCCTCGCCCTGCGCGCGAGCCGGGCCGACCGCAGCGCCGCGCTCGCCTGCGTGCCGGCCGTGCGCGAGGCGCTCGCCGCCATCCGGGATCCGGCGAGACGGCCGGCGCCGACACTGGCTGAGGAACCGCTGCACGACGGAACGGAGACCTTGATGCCGAACGACACCCCTACCGCCTCCGCCGAGGCCGTCAAAGTCGACGAGGAGCAGTTCACCCCGACGGCCAAGCCGCAGTCGCCGCGCAACCGGGCTACGGGCCGGCCGATCATCCCGCCGGTGCTGCACCACACCACGTTCACGACTCTCCGCCTCGACGAGATGGTCGCCTGGTATGAGAAGGTCGCCGGCCTGCTTCCCGTCTTCTACGGCGAGGAGGCTGCGTGGCTCACCAACGACGAGGCGAATCATCGCATCGCGTTCTTGTCGCCGCCCGGGCTGAAGCACCCGGACGACAAGGGCCACACCACCGGCATTCACCACACGGCCTTTGAGTTCGCGACGTTCGACCAGTGGCTCGACAACTACGTCCGCCTGCGCGACCTGGGGATTTTGCCGTGGCTGACGCTCGATCACGGCATCACGATGTCGGTCTACTATCAGGACCCGGACGGCAACGGCGTCGAGATCCAGGTTGACGGCTTCGGCGACTGGGCCGATTCCAAGCAATGGATCTCCTCCGCCCTCGAATTCGCCACCAACCCCATCGGCACCTACTTCGACCCGGAAAAGCTCGTCACCGCGCGGGAGCAGGGTCTGGAGTTCCAGGAGATCCACCAGCGCGCGCGGGCCGGCGAGTACCTGCCGGACAGCATTCCCGAGGACATCTTCCTGCCCGACCTCTACTAGGCCGCGTCAACCGCCGGCACCCAAGCTGCTCCCTCCGAAAGAGCCCGCCTGATCCGCACATCCGCTTCAGGAAGGTGGCTGCGCTCAGGGTGTGTAGACGAGCCGTCCCCGGTCGGTCCACGTCGCGCTCACGTCGGCGAGGGCCCGATCTTGCCGATGCCGGCGTTGCTGACCAGCACGTCAAGCTGGCCGAACTCCGCGATGGCCCGGCCGACCAGGCGCTGGAGGTCCGCCGGCCGAGTGACGTCCGTGGGGCAGGTGATGGCGCGCCCGCCGCGGTCGCGAACGGGGACGAGGTGAAGCTCAACGCGATCGCCCGGCAGGCGGGTGTGGGCCAGGGTACTCTCTACCGTCACTTCCCGGCCCGCGATGACCTGTTCGCTGCGGTCTACCGGGAGGAGGTCGACGAACTCGTGGCGGCGGCGCCGAGGCTGCTCGCCGAGCATGAGCCGCTCACGCACTGGCCCGCTGGCTCGACCGGGTGACCGACTACGCGCAAGTCAAATGCGGCGTCTTCGCCGCCGCCGAGGCAGCGGTATCGCACCACCTCGCCACCTACAGCCTCGGCCCGATCGGCGAGGCGCTGACCGCGCTCCTCGACGCCGGCAAGGCCGACGGCACCCTCCGCGCCGACGTCGACGCCCGCGACATCGTCCTGCTCATCGGCTACCTGACCCGGCTCAAGCCAGCCGAATGGGATGCCAGGGCCCGGCACCTGCTCCAGATCGTCCTACCTAGACGGATTGCGCCGGCGCGATGGCGGTTGATGTCCGCACGGTGAGCTCAGTCGGCAGGATGATGCGTGACATCTTGTTCCGCTTGATGAGGTCGAGGAGAAGCCATGCGGATGCGCGGCCTTTCTCGACTAGCGGCTGGGCCATGGTGGTCAGGCCGGCGGCGGCCGCATCGGGAACGTCGTCGAAGCCGATGACCGATACCTCGTCCGGGACTGCCGCCGAGCGGGCCCGCAGGGCGCGCAGGACCTGCAGGGCCAGCACGTCGGTGGATGCCAGGACCGCGGTAAGCCCGCTTGCATGGTCGAGGAGCAGATCGACGGCACGTTCGGTGGCGCCGGGGTCGAAGCCGCCAGCTTCCACCATCGGCACCTCGCGCCAGGTCAGCCCGGCGGCCCGGAGGGCCTGCTGATAGCCTGCGACACGCTCGCGGGCCACGCCGTCGCGAGCATGCCGGCGCCGCGCATCATCGGCCAGACCGGATTGCCCGTCCGGGGAGAGCCGGTCAACCAGCACCCCGATCCTGCGGTGGCCCAGCTCGAGAAGGTGCCCGGCGGCCTGCCGGGCGGCCTGCCGGTCGTGAATGCCGACGTAGCTCGCGGCTTGTACCCGCGGTGCGTCGATGACAACTGTCGGAAGCCCGCGGTGCAGCGCCGCCCCAACCGCCGCGTGCCGGTCCGGAAGCGAGTAGACGAGGAACCCGTCCACGAGGCTGTTGCTGGACATGCTGGCCTGGCGGTCTTCAACGTCGGCCGGGACTTCGGTGGTTCCTGCTGACCGCAGCGGGAGCAGCGTCAGCATGACGTCAGACAGTTCCCGGTAGCGGCCTCCGGTGCCTACGTGCCCGGCGGCCGCTACCCCCTGCTCGCCTCCGCGCACATGACCATCGTCACCGCGAAGGTCGTCGGAGTATCCCGGGTCGCGGCATGCACCCCGCCGATCCGCGGGCAGTTCCCGGCCGCTTCCATCGCCGCCATGCACCTGGCGGGCGCGGACGAGATCTACCTGCTCGGCGGGGCCTACGCGATCGCGGCATTAGCAATCGGCACCGAGACCATCGACCGGGTCGACATCCTCACCGGGCCGGGGAATGCCTACGTTGCCGAGGCCAAGCGGCAGCTGTTCGGCGAGGTCGGCATCGACCTGCAGGCCGGCCCGACCGAGACGCTGATCGTTGCCGACCACACCGCAGACCCCTTCGTCGTGGCCGTCGACCTGCTCAGCCAGGCCGAGCACGGCCCCGACTCGCCCGCGATCCTGATCACCACCTCCGAGGATGTCGCCCGCACGGCGATGGCACACATCGACGAACTGCTGCCCGGCATGCCGACCGGTGACATCGCCACGCCCGCCTGGCGGGACTACGGCCAGGTGCACCTGGCCGCCGACCTCGAAGAGGCCTACGCGCTGGCGGACGATTTCGCGTCCGAGCACGTCCAGATCCTGACCGAGCATCCCCGCGAAGCGCTCGATGCGATGAGCAACTACGGCGCGCTGTTCCTTGGTGCCCGGACCACGGTCGCGTTCGGCGACAAGGTCATCGGCACCAACCACGTCCTGCCGACCCGCGGAGCAGCCCGCTACACCGGCGGCCTGTGGGTCGGGAAGTTCCTCAAGACCGTCACCTACCAGGAAGTCAGGAACGACAACTCCAGCGCCCTGCTCGGTGAGGTGTGCGGGCGCGCCTCCCGGGCCGAGCAGTTCGAGGGCCACGCCCGTGCGGGAGACCTGCGCGCTGCCATGTACGGAGAAGCCGAGCTCTCCTGGACCGGCGCCGACGCCAGAATCCAGGGAGGCCAGATGCCGTAAGGGATGAGCACATGGCTGCGGCTGATCTTGTTTATCACCAGGCGATGTCACGCCGTAATCTCATCGACCCGGATGCGCGCGGGCCTTTGGACCAGTGGCTGCAGGCGATCCCTGGCGGCATCAACTCGATCCCGGACCTCGCTGCGCGCAGAAAGGCCGCGAAGGCCATGTCCGCCGCCCTGGATGTGCCCGCCAACCCCAACGTCATCCTGGAAGACCGCACGATTCCCGGGCCAGGCGGCGCTCCGGACATCGGCATACGGATCTACCGGCCGGTGAGCAGGTCCGGGACTCTACCGGCCGGTGAGCAGGTCCGGGACGCTGCCGGGGATCTACTACATCCACGGCGGGGGCATGATCCTCGGCGACGTCGCGAGCGAGGACACCTCCGCGAGCCTGCTCTGCGACCAGATCGGCGCTGTGGTCATCTCCGTCGAGTATCGCCTGGCCCCGGAAGACCCCTATCCGGCCCCGGTCGAGGACTGCTATGCCGGGCTGGCGTGGACCGCGCACAACGCCGGCAGGCTCGGCCTCGACCCTGGCCGCCTCGCCGTCTACGGGGGCAGCGCCGGGGGCGGCCTTACCGTCGCCGCCACGCTGCTCGCCCGTGACCGCGGGATCCCCGCTGTCCGCTTTCAGATGCCCGTATACCCGATGATCGACGACCGGAACCAGACCCCATCCAGCCGCGAGATCCTCGACATCGGCATCTGGGACCGCTCCGGCAACATCGAGGCCTGGAAGTGGTACCTGGGCGACAGCAAGCCCGATCAGTACGCCGCTCCGGCCCGCGCCCAGGACCTGTCCGGCCTCCCGCCGACCTACATCGACGTCGGCGCCGTCGATCTGTTCCGTGACGAGGACATTGCGTTCGCCGCGCGGCTCCTGCAGGCGGGCGTACCGACCGAGCTGCATGTCGATCCGGGCGCGTACCACGCGGCGGAAATCCTGGCGCCAGAGTCGGCGCTTTCCCAGCGGATCTGGGAGCGTCGCATCGACGCCCTGCGCCGCGCTCTCGCCTAACCAGGTCGGAAAGTGTGGAAAGTGACCCAGGCAGATCATGCGCGTAGGTGGCAAACAGTTCTATATTCAGATGAGCAAGAGTTCCCGGTAGAGCGGCCACCTTGTAAGCAGGCCGTTGATGAGGCTCTGGGCTGGTCACTTGGTACGGAGAGAGCCGTATTCGGCGTGTATTCGGCAGGGGCTAGGCCCAAGGGGCCGAGCCGGAGTCGGAGCCCTGGGCATGGGCGGCTCAGGAAGATGATTCGGCTGAACTGGCTATCGCGGCACCACGGTCACGGGACAGCGCAATCCGGGCGCCTGGCTGAGCCGCAGGTCCGCCGTCAGCAGTCCGCAGCCGAGGGCTTCGGCCAGCGCGACGTAGGAGGCGTCGTAGGCCGACAGGTTGTCGCGAAGGTCCCAGATCCGGTTTAGCAGGCCTGCCGACGGATGGCGCGCCATGCCGAGCTGCCGCAACGTTGCCAGCGCCGCCCATCCGGCCGCGGCGGGGATGTGCCCGGCGGCGACTTGGCGGCGCAGGGCGTGAGCGACCTCGGTGTCGATGAGGTGCGGTGCGTTCAGTTGCTCGATACTGAGCGCGGTACGCGCCGGGCCGTCGTTGAGTAGTGCCGACACCGCTGCGGAGGCGTCGATGACGATCACCGGTCGCTCCGCCCGGCTTCCAGGCCGGCTACGATTTGCGCGGCATCCACACCTAGGTCGGGAAGAGCGCCGAGCAGTGCCGGGTTGTCGGCCCGGCGCGAAACTTCGGCAAGTTCCCGTACCGCCAGCGCCCCGACGGAGGTACCCGCCCGGGCAGCCAGCCGCTCCAGCCGCTCGACCACCTCGTCGGGCACATTGCGCAGATACAGCGTCCTCATGTTGCACAATGCTAGCATATCCGTCGCCATGCGCCACGGCCCGTTAGGTCGAGTTCTTCAGGAGCGACCCGGTGACCGCCGATCTGATCGAGGATGCCATCGACCAGCTGGCTGGCGAAGGCCCGGCCCTGCGGCGGCCGCTTGCTCACCGCGTGAAGGGCAGCCGGTATCACAACATGAAGGAGCTGCGGCCGCCGTCGTCGGGCACGGCCGAGATCAGGCTGCTGTTCGCGTTCGATCCCAGGCGCGAGGCGATCTTCCTGGCCGCGGGCGACAAAGCAGGAAACTGGGAAGGCTGGTACCGCGAGGCTATCCCGCTGGCGGATAAGAGGTTCGCCCAGCACCTGGCCGAGCGAGAAGAAGATGAGGCGAAGAAGCGATGAGCAGCGGCTACGCCAAGTGGAGCGACGTCAAGGCCAAGGGCCGCGCGGCTGACCCGCGGACCAGCGAAGAGCAGTTCGCGGGCAAAGCCGCAGCCCGTGAGCGCCGGGAAGCGGAGCCGAGCTGACGGTTTGGCCCCGTCACCGTCGTGGCGGCGTCGACGGCCGTGCCCTTAATCGCTGGCGGTAGTCTCATGACCGGCACGTACCAGGCGGCAGCAGACTGGCAAGCCATCCGCCCAGACCGGCGAATCCAATCTGCGCTATTGACAGGCCTTAGCTGGCCAGGTGCCGGCGAGTCCGGCAGGCCAGGGCATGCGGGGCGGCGGCCTTCGTGCTCTCCCGAGCGGGGCGTGCCGGCGGCTAGCGGGTAAGCGTCGTTTTTGACGGCAGGGAGCGCCGATGAAAGCAGCCGTGCTGTTCGCCGAGAATCAGCCGCTTGACATCGTCGACGTCGAGCTGGCTCCGCCCGGGCCGAGAGGTGCGAGTCCGTCCGGCCGCGACGGGAATTTGCGCCAGCGACTGGCGCCGTCGGGCGACCGCTTCGACCCGGACCGCGTTGGCCTTGACCACCTCAGTTTCGGCGTCGCCAGCCGCGAGGACCTCGAGCAAGCGGTTCTGCTGTTCGATGAGCATGGGGTGCGGCACGGTGAGATCACCAGCCTGCCGTCCTTTGGGATTGACGTGCTCTCGTTCGAGGATCCTGACGGCGTCCAGCTCGAGCTCACCGCGCCGATCGCCCAGTCCGCAGCGGGTGGCTGACCTGCCAGCTGTCCGCCGCTTGGCCTGTCGCCGAAGCTGATAGCCAGGCCAGCCTTTGATGAGCTTGGCGCGGTGAGATGCATGGCGATCTGCGCCGGGCTGGCTGGCGTAGTCCTGCCGGGCTGGACAATGGGCTGGTGATCGAGGTCGGGGCCGGCCGTTTCGAGGACCTGGTCGTCGCGGCGCTGGACGGGCTGCCCGGGGAACTCGGCCAGGCGATGGGCAACGTCGCGGTGACCGTCGAGCACGGCCCGGGGCCGCCCGGCCTGCTCGGGCTGTACCAGGGCATCCCGCTCACCAGCCGCACGTCACAGTACGCGGGGGTGCTGCCCGACCGGATCACCATCTACCGGCAGGCCATCTGCGCGATATGCCGCACCGAGCAGGAGGCCGCCGCCCAGGTCCGCCGTACCGTCATCCACGAGATCGCCCACCATTTCGGCATCGACGACCACCGCCTCAGCGAACTCGGCTGGTAACAACCCCGGCACAACCCGCCCGAGATGAGCACATCTGCCGCCGATCGGGCGGTTCGCGTGGCCGGCTGCCAAGATCAGCCGGCCTTCGGCGGGCGGCGAACTCGCAGGCGCCGCGTCCCGCCCGGCACACGGCGCGGCCGGCCACCCTGGCCGGCCGTCCCGTCCGCAGCCGCGCGAACCCGGAAACCAGCGGCGCCGGTCCGGCGCATACTGGACATGATGAAGCCCGGCCGCGCCGCGACCCGGCGCTTCCTGCCCACAAGCCCCTTCAAGCCGCCGCCCGCCGCCCCGCCCGCCGAGCATTTCGCCGTGCAGGACCAGGTGACTCACGACAAGTACGGCCTCGGCCGGGTCATCAGCGTCGAGGACGACACCGCCCTGGTCATCGCCTTCGAGGCGCATCAGGTACGCATCATGACGCCCTGCGCCAAACTGACCAAGCTCTGATACCGTCCGCGGCGCCAGCGAGCGGCGCTGGGCCCGGCCGCCGGCCGGGCTATCGGCCACCAAATGGCCGGGATCGGGATGGCGGCCCGAGCGCCGCGCGCAGGCGGCAACGGAACCCGCACTCATTTGCCGCTTTCAGGGCGGACTAGAGCAGTGGCTACTACGCGTCGCGAGCGCACGCTGGTCGGTCCACGATCAGCTCAGTTCCGGCCCGTCCCAGCCCCACCGGGGCACGGGTAGTCCTGACGGTACCGCCGCGTCGCGGTCGGGATAGCCGGTGAAGTGCCCGACCGCCCACTCCATGTAGGCCCGCAAGGCGGCCCGGAATTCAGGGTCGGCGGGGAGGCCAGCGTCGTCAGCCGCGGCGGCGAAGCACTCCGCGAAGCGGCGCCCAAGATCGGACATGTCACCGTTGCCCGCGTGCATGCCGAGCAGCGCCGACTGGTCACCGCACGACCGGGAGTACGACGCCGGGCCGCCCAGCACCTCCGCCCAGTACGCCGCCAGCCGCTCGACGTGCTGCGGGTGCTGGCCAGGATGCGAGAACGGGTGGTTGAGCTCCGGATCGGCCAGACAGCGCGCGTGATGCGCTCGCGCCAGGCGCAGGAACGCGGCGTCACCCCCCGCGTACTCATACAGCGTGGGTCGCATGAGCTCAGCGTCGCACAAAGACCCGTCCTGCCGGCTTGAGGTCACCAGGTCCCTGCGCCTGGCCGACGAGGCGATCAAGCTGCCGACTGGGCGGTAACGATGCCGTAGGCCTCTCGCGCAACATCCTGGCATGCCGCTGAGAACACGGCCCTGCGGGTGGAGGCCGGTGGTGTGGGCGGGCGGGATGACGTGTCAGCGTGCCGTCTTGCGGAAGGCCCGCCGGGATACCGCGGTCACTGCCGAGTCAGCCTGGTGCAACGCTTTGGCCGTCCGGGCTGATGGATCACGGCGTTCAGCGGCGAGGGCAAGGCGATGGACAAGCAGCCGGGCAAGCGGCAATGCGATGGCTAGCAGCATCCAGCGCCGCAGCCGGGCAGAGAGAAATACCCACATGCTCAGCGTCCTATCTTTTCCGTCTGTCCGGCCGCAAGGCCGCCGCCACCGGGGGCCATTCTTTGCCCGCCCTCTTGAGTGCCTTCAGCAGCGGGACGGTCAGCGTCATTAGGCAGGCAAGCCGCCCGCGGCTATGTCCCGTATTCTCCTCGGCGCTACCCGCAGTGTGGCGCTCTAATCACTACGCAAGCGAAACCCAGATCGGGTGTTGGCCGATGCGCCACCAACGCACTGTTCTGCCGCTCCCTGCTTTGAGTGTGGTCACCTGAAGTGGTCCCGGCTGGGACGTTGGCCTGCACGAATTCTGGCCCCGCCTGGATGGTGATCGCGCTGGGTGGTGGGCGGCGTGTCGTCATCAATTCTGGCCCCACCCAGGGTTCGGATCTTTGCGTCGATGTTGCCGGCGCGGAGGTCCCGGAGTGGCACGGTCACGAGTGGAGCTGTTCGAGCAGATCAGGAAAGACCGCCGGGTCGAGGGATCATCGATCCGGGAGCTGGCAGGCCGGCATCATGTGCACCGGCGCACCGTGCGGCAGGCCCTGGAGTCGGCGGTGCCGCCGCCGCGGAAGGTCTATCCGCAGCGGCCGAGGTCGGCGGTTGACGCGTATGCCGCGGTGATTGACGGGTGGCTGCTGGCTGACCGGCTGGTGCCGCGCAAGCAGCGGCATACCGCTAGGCGGGTCTGGCAGCGGCTGGTCGCCGAGCATAGCGCGTCGCTGTCGGAGGTGACGGTGTCGCGGTATGTGGCCCGCCGCAGAACTGAGCTAGACCTGGACCGGGCCGAGGTTAGCGTGCCGCAGGCGCACCTGCCCGGTGCTGAGGCGGAGGTGGATTTCGGCGAGTTCCACGCGATGATCGCCGGGGTGCTGGTGAAGCTGTGGCTGTTGGTGCTGCGGCTGTCGTGCTCGGGCCGGGCGTTTCATGTCGCGTTCGCCACCCAGGCGCAGGAGGCGTTCCTGGAAGGGCACGTGCTGGCGTTCGAGTACTTCGGCGCGGTGCCGGGCCGGATCCGTTACGACAACCTCAAGCCCGCCGTGACCCGGGTGCTCAAGGCCGGGACCGCACCGAGGCGGAACGGTTCGTCGCGCTGCGCTCGCATTACGGGTTCGGCTCGTTCTTCTGCATCCCAGGCCGGCAGGGCGCGCACGAGAAAGGGGGGGTCGAGGGCGAGATCGGCCGGTTCCGCCGCCGGCACCTGGTCCCGGTCCCGTCGGTCGCGTCGCTGGCCGCGCTGAACCAGCTGACCGCAGCCGCGGACATTGCTGATGACGGCCGGGTGATCACCGGCCGGGCGGCCACGATCGCGTCGGCGTTCGCGGCCGAGCAGCCCGCGATGCTGCCGCTGCCGGCGGAGATGTTCGACCCGGCGCGGCTGCTGCAAGCCCGGGTGGATAACCGGGCCCGGGTCTGCGTGCGGCAGAACTACTACTCGGTCCCGGTCCGCTACGCAGCCCGCCGCGTCGCGGTGCGGCTGTCGGCCATGAGCGTGCAGGTGCTGGACGGCCCGCTGGTCGCGGCGGCGCACGAGCGGGCGGCCGGGAAGTACTGCGAGGTCCTCGCTCTGGACCATTACCTGGAGGTGCTGAAGTACAAGCCCGGCGCCTGCCCGGCGCGATCGCGCTGGCCCAGGCACGGGCCGCCGGGGCGTTCACCGCCAGTCATCAGCGGTTCTGGGACGCTGCCCGCCGCGGCCGCGGTGACGCGGCCGGGACCCGGGCGCTGATCGAGGTGCTGCTCGGCCACCGGGCCCTGCCCGCCGCCGCCCTCACCGAAGCGATGGACCGGGCCGTCAGTTCCGGGGCCCTGGACCCGCAGGCTGTGCTGATCGATGCCCGGCGGCTGGCCGGCGGCCCGGTCGCCCCGGTGATCCCGATCGGCGCGCTGGCCCGCTACGACCGGCCCGCACCGGTCCTGGACGGCTACGACGCCCTGCTGACCGGGGGCACCCGGTGACCGGCGTGTCCGACACCGCGGCCCTGGCCGCGATCGGCGCGGCCGCCTTCGAGCTGAAACTGCCGACCGTCCGCTCCGACGCTGCCCGGCTGGCGGAGATCGCGGTCCGGGAACGGCACACCCACCTGGCCTACCTCGCCGAGATCCTGTCCGCCGAGATCGACGACCGCACCAGCCGCCGCCGCGCCCGCCGCATCGCCGAAGCCCGATTCCCGCGGCTCAAGCGGCTGGCCGACTTCAGCACCGACGTCATCCCCGGCATCGCCGCCCAGCTCGCCGCCCTCGCCGCCGGGGCGTGGATTAACGCCGGCGAGCCGGTCGTCGCCCTCGGTGACTCCGGCACCGGCAAGACCCACCTGCTCATAGGCCTGGGCCTGGCCGCCTGCGAGCAAGGCCGCCGGGTCCGCTACGCCACCACCGCCGCCCTGGTCAACGAGCTCGCCGAAGCCGCCGACCAGCGTCAGCTGTCCCGCGTCGTGAGCCGATACGGCCGCCTCGACCTCCTGCTGCTGGACGAACTGGGCTACGTCCAGATCGACCCCCGCGGCGCCGAGCTGCTGTTCCAGATCATCACCGAACGCGAAGAACGAGCCTCCATCGCGATCGGGACGAACCTGCCGTTCAGCGAATGGGGCACCGTGTTCCCCGACCCCCGCCTCGTCGCCGCGATCGTCGACCGGGTCACCTTCAACGCACACATTCTCGAGACCGGCACCCAGTCCTACCGGCTCGCCACCAGCAAGACCAGCAATCGCAAGCGAGCCAGCTAGCTTCGGACGCTGACTATGGACCGCTCACAAGTGGGGGCACTCGGCCTCGCCTGTGGGCTCCGCAGCGGGCCGTTTATGGCCTCCGCGAGCCGGTGCCAGTACGACGGAGGCGCTCGCGGGCCTCATTCTCCGACAGTGAGGTGATGGGCTGCCCGGCCGTGTGCTGATACTTGGCGTCGTAGGCCCTGGTCCAGACGCCAGCCGCCCACGACCGTTCGAGTTCGCCGGCACTGAACTCCCGGCCACGCACATGGCAATACGCGACGAGGAACCGCTCCGTGTCCTCCACGGTGGCTAGCTCGTCCTCGCGGACGGTCGAATACAGCGCGGCAGCGAAGCCGGCGAGGACGGCTTCGCTATCAGCGGTCATGCTGTCCCAGTCGTGCACCACCAGCAGCGCGTTTCCAATCCAGCGCAGGTTGCCGGCAAGCCAGTCGCAGTGGCCGATCACGGCTTCGGACTCGCTGGCTCGCAGCCGGTCACGGGCACGGCACCCGGCATCGTCGATCCACCCCGGGCCGGCCATCTCGTTGAGGTTGACGTCAAGGTCCTCGGGACACGGCCACAGTCCGTCCCCGGCGTGGTTCCAGGCCGCCCACGACGGTGCCGGGGCGAGCGCGGGCACCTCGGCCGGCCGGGGAGCTAGCCCGATCAGCCGCGCGAACGCTTCAGCGAAGGCCGCCGCCGCGTGGTCCGCGCTCGGGAGCATGGCGCCGCCGGGGACATAAGCCTCCGCGGTCGCGACGCCGTCGCCGAAAGGGGCGGCGCCGGTGAGCGGCTGGGGGCACGGATAACCAGCCTGGAACACGCGGCGCTGGACTTCGACGCATGCCGCTATCCGCGGCGAGTCCGGACGCACCTTGACCACGACCTCACGGCCGTCAGCCAGCCGGAGCCCGATGACTACGGACAGGTACCCGGACCTGAAGATCTCATCCGCTGGCGGGCTGCCCAGATGCTCCACGCACCACCGGGCAAGGCAGGCAGGATTCACGGCATGTGCGCGAGGTGACACCTGAGCATCCTCACACGCGCCGGTGGTGCTGCGTCCCACGCTGCCGCCGCATCAGGCCAGCTGAACTCACCAACCTCAGCCCGCCACTGATCCGTTCAGCGCGACGTCGCGTCAGCTCCGCAGCCGCAGCTCAAGATCAACTAGCCGTCCATGCCGCCGAGTATCACCCCAGCCCTCAACTCTGCCGGGACGCTGGAGCCAGAATTCATGACGACAAGCGGGGCCAGATCACTTGACGAGACGCACTGCTTGAACGGATCTGCCGCGACAGTTATCAAAGTGCCGTCTCGTGCTTATCGGCGGGCCTTACACCCTTGCCTTGCGCTGCGCCAGGGCGTGTGCTTGAGGTGACAGGGGGCGGCGGATTTTTAAGTGAGCAGCGCACCCAGAGTCTTGGGCATCATGGCAGCGGCCGCTGTGACGGGCGGTCTGGCGGCATGCGGTGCGACTGGCCAGAGCGTTCGGCCGGCCGCGGTCAGGCCGCCTGGCGCTGCTGCCGTCCAGGTGCGGGTGCAGCCGGACGTAACCGGCTGGTCGGGGATGGTTCAGCGTCCTCGTGTCATCTACGTCGGCATGGGCGGAGCGCCCATTGCCCGGCGGCTGGCCTGGCGGCATTGGGGCAGCCGCAAAGCATGGGCGAGCGGCAAGCTCGACATCTACTGGCCCCAGCCAGGTCCCATATCCGGCTGGCACCCAGCTACCTACCCGGTCACGGTGCGCCTGCAGGATATCCAGACGCACAATGGCCAGCGGTACTACTGGAAGATGGCGTATATCTACCTCAATCGCCGGGGTATCACGAAGTCCCTGCACTTCAGGTTCTTTGTCCAGCCGGGTGGGTCGGCCCCAAGCTGGATCCCGATCAGGCCAGGAACGGCCGGAGGACGCAGCGGGCCGAGCATGGCAACTGGGCCCGACCTAACAACCCAGGAACTGAATATCTGAAGCAGTATCGGAACGTCCGCTCATCAGCGTGAGTCGTTTTGCGTCAGGCTTTTGGCTGGTGCCCGGTCTGTCGTGTGTCCCTGCATGGCGGGTTGCGGGGTTTGTCCCTGCGGCGCGTGATCGGGTTGTTGAGGCGGCGGGCGGGGCTGCCCGTGATGAGCGCCGAGATCACCGGGGTGGCTTAATGCCGCGGAGGGCTTGCCCGGGCCGCCGGCTTGCAGCGCCGCTGGCCGGGTCAGGCGGCCGGTGGTGTGCTTGGCCGCCGGGTGCGGCGGGCTGCGGTGACCGGATCCGGGGCCTGGCCGGTGGTGATGGCGTGCAGCTGCCGCAAGATCGCCGCGGCGGTGATGGTCTGCGCCTGGGCGGGCGCGGGCTGGTTGTCCTCGAGGGCGTCCCAGGTGTGCGCTCAGCAGTCGCTTTTTACCTGAATAACGCCAGCGACCACTCTGTCTCCGCACAGGCGATGGCGGCTCTTGCTGACGACGAGGACCCGAAGGTGAGAGAAACCGCTTTGATGCGCCTTGTTGAAAGTTCCGGAGTGTCAGATAGACAACGCGTCGAAGGACTCCTGAAGCATGAGAATGACACGCATGTCCGAACAGCAGGTATCGTAAGCCTCGGTAGAATAGAGCACCCATGGGCGGCAAACCTGCTGCTAGATGGCTACATATCGAATCAGGGAGATACGACACGGGTAACGTGGGCCAAGATGGCTGTGATGCGTGCCGCTCGCCTTATTCCGGACAAAGTTCTTCGACAGATAGCCACCGATGAAGCTGTCGAGCTTAATTGTCGCCTTGATTCCCTCAAGATCATGTGGCATCGTGAGCTGAGGTCAGATGTCGTAGAGGTTGCAGAGCGTGCCACTTCAGACAGATTGGAACAGCGAACGTATCATCTACCTTGGAAGGTTGCGGAGACAGAGCTGCTGACGCGATCGGAGGTGGAATTTCTCTGTACGTTGCTAGAACTAGGCCTAGCGCAAGATCCCCTAGAACATCCTCTATGGCAGGCCGCTGACAAATTGGCGCCGAATCTCGGCATTATCCTTCGCGACCAGGAGCTGAGAAGGCGATTTCGCGCCGCTCTTAATAGGTTTGAAAGCGAAAAGTTATGACCACCACTCCAAACAGCCGACAATCTTCCCTGAGCATTGGACGACGCACGCTCATGCCGCCGACAGGTAGTTCAGCGCTGTGGGTCACCGGCTCAGGTGAAAAGTGGCAGGCCAGCCAACATGCTTGTGCCGAGCGCCCACGCCGTCTCAGCCACAATGGACAACCTCGACTTAACGTGAACCATAAGCATCACCTTCCTCTTCTCCGTTCTTTTGGCCTCTGGCTTGGGGCTTCCTAGGGCCAGACTTCCGAACCGCAAGATAACGAGGACAACGAAGGCGACCGGAACGAGCAGCCAGCCCGGAATCGAACCGAGCCCTCCCACCCCTAGCCTCAACCGATGACTCCTAGGAGTTTACCTCAGCGCACAGTCCGGGCACTCTCATGCCGCAGAACGGGCGTTCTGCCCATCTCGGCTAACAGTGGCAGCGGAAGTTTACCGGCCGAAACAGTTCGTGCAGGGCGTCAGTTCGATCCGAAGCCCGCGTGTCGCCCACTCCTCCAGCTCTCGGCGACTGGGCGAGCAATACTTGGCGTTCTTCGTCCATTGCACATCTGAGACGGAATCGAAGTTAGGACAGGTGGAGCGGTGCAGAAGAGTCGACCTCACGTCACCCTTGTCGTTGATAAAATAGCCATCGGGATTGCGCTCCCGCCAGGCTCTGAAACCGTTGTCATCGAATTTGAAGCACGTAGTGCTCCGTGGGCAGGCTGAACTCATGGGAGCACCCTAGTACGGCAGCATCCATTTGTGGTTTGACCTGCGGTGGAGCATGGTGAGGCTGCCGGTTCGACAGGGCGCAGCCGCCTGTCGATCATGCGTTTGTGAAGACAACAAAACCGAAGGCGGCTGCTGCTGCCAGGATAGGGGCCGCGCTGGCGGCCCGGGAAGCGTGGTGAGCTGCTGGAGTGCTGGGTCGTGTTTCGTGCGGCCGGAGCCGTGGCTGCAGGCGGGCAAGTATGTGGGGGCGCTGGTCAGCGGCCTGCCGAAGCGGAACGGGTGGACGATCGCGCAGCAGGTGGGTGACCGGGCGCCGCAGCGGACTCAGCGGCTGCTCAACCGGGCGTGCTGGGATACCTTCGCGGCGATGGGGGTGGTGCGCCGGTTCGCGGTGGCGGGCCTGGATGAGGCGGCCCGGCGGCAGGGGCGCCGCGGTGGCCTTGCGGTCGGGGCGATGGATGAGACCAGCCAGCAAAAGCAGGGCACGCGCCACGGCCGGCGTCAAGCGGCAGTATCTGGGGTGCGTGGGCAAGGTGGCGAACGGGATCACCACGGTGCACCTGGCGTATGTGCGGGAGCGCACCGGGCATGCGCTGATCGGCGCCCGGCAGTGGATACCGCGAGCCACCTCAATGACCCGGTGAAGTCCCTGCTCATGGGGCTGCCGCCGGACCTGGAGTTCCGGACCAAGGGGCAGCTGGCCATCGATATCTGCACCGGGGTGTTCGCGGACGGGATCACGCTGGACTTCGTCTGCGGCGACGAGGTGTATGGCAGCTGCACCGAGCTGCGCGAGTTCCTGGAAGACCGTGGCCAGGGCTATGTGCTGCGGGTCCCGTCGAGCTTCCACCTCACCCTGGCCAGCGGGGTCAGGCTCACCTGCAAGGAGGCGGCCGCCCGCCTGCTGGCAGACGCCCGCCGCTGGGAGGTCCGCTCCGCCGGGAAGGGCTCCAAGGGAGAGCGCTGGTATGCATGGGCGTGGCTGGGCACGGCCTCCCCGCGCCGCTACCTGCTGATCCGCCGCCACCGCATGACTGGTGAGCTGGCCTTTCACTACTGCCACGTCCCCGACGGGCAGGTGCTGTCCCTATCCCGGCTGATCCGGGCCGCCGGGCTGCGCTGGCCGGTGGAGGAAGAGCTTCGAGTTCAGCAAGGACTGCTTCGGCCTGGACCACTCCCAGGTCCGCCTCTACACCGCGATCGCCCGCCACACCGTGCCGGTGATGGCCGCACTGGCGATCTGCGCCGTCACCGCCGCCTTACTGCGCGACCGCACCGATACCCAGGCGCCCCCGCCAGCGCGGCCCGATCAGCCACCACCTGCCGACCCGGGCATGGTCCCGCTGACCGTCCCGGAGATCAAGCACCTGCTCGCCGCCCTGCTCACGCGGCCCAGCCCGCCCGGCCACGCGGACCGCTGGCTCGACTGGAGACGCCGCCATCAGGCCCACTCACGCTGGTACCACCAGCGCACACGACTAACCGAGAATATCCAGTTCAGCTAGCAAATGGATGCTGCCGTACTAGCGCCCGGGACAAACAGGCGAACACGAGCTTGCAGATCATCGCGTACTCAGCGGCAGAAGCAGATGGCGCCCTGGCGGCCGTAGCATCGGTGGATGGTGACGGAGGACGACGTTCGCCGGGTCGCATTGTCCCTGCCCGCGACCATCGAGAAGCCTTACAACCGGCTCCCCTCTTTCCGGGTGGGCAGCAACCTGTTCATCCGCATTCACGAGCTGCCGGACGTGTTGTTCGCGCGCTGCGCGAACCTCGAGGAGCGCGACGAACTACTCACAGCGGGACCGGGGAAGTTTTTCATCACCCCCCATTACGACGGCTACCCGGCGGTCCTCGTCCGGCTCGGACAGGTGGGTTTTGACGAGATGGCCGAGCTTGTGACCGAGGCCTGGCGGATCTGCGCCCCGAAGCGGCTGCTCGCCGCATACGACGCCGAGCACCCACCTGCACCATGACGGGCCGCGCGCGAATCGCGGCAGAAGCGGGCGTTCATCGGGGCCTGGCATGGCTGGGCTGGGCGTATGACAGGCTGGGTGTCCGGGGAGGTGCATTTCGGTCAGACCGCGGGTGGCCGGGGGGCGTTTTGCTGCCGCGGCCGCAGCTGACCGGGCCGGGCGCGACAGCGGCGGGAGGCTTCCGGGGGCATCATGTCCGCGGGGCGAGGAGGGCGTATGCAGGTGGGGCTGCACGCGCTGGGCATCGGGACCGGCGCCCGCCCGGAGGTCATCCGGGCGGTGGCGGTGGCGGCTGAGGCGGCTGGTTTTGCCACCTTGTGGTCGGGCGAGCATGTCGTGCTCGTCGACCGGCCCGCGTCCCGGTACCCCTACTCGGCCGATGGGCGGATTGCCGTTCCGGCCTGTGAGGACTGGCTGGATCCGCTGCTCGGGCTGAGCTTTGCCGCCGCCGTGACCAGCCGGATCACCCTGGCCACCGGCGTGCTGCTGCTCCCCGAGCACAACCCGGTGCTGGCCGCCAAGCAGGCCGCGACGCTGGATGTGCTGTCTGGCGGGCGGCTCACGCTGGGCATCGGCATCGGCTGGTCGGCCGAGGAGTTCGCCGCGCTCGGGATCCCGTTCGCCCGGCGCGGCCAGCGCACGGCTGAGTACGTGGCGGCGATGCGCAGGCTGTGGTCCGATGATGTCGCCTCCTTCGATGGCGAGTTTGTGAGCTTCGAGGCGGTGCGGGTTAACCCCAAGCCGGTACACGGCCGACGGATCCCGGTCATCGTGGGCGGCAACAGCGACGCGGCGCTCGGCCGTGTCGCGGCCTTCGGGGACGGCTGGTATGGCTTCAGCCTCACCGCGGCCGCGGCCGCGGAGCGGATCGCCGCGCTGGCCGGACACTGCCAGCACAATGGGCGCAGCCTGAGCGAGCTGAGCGTGGCCGTCGCGCTGACCGACGGCAGTCCCAGCATCATGCCCGAGCTGGCCAGAGCGGGCGCGACCGAGCTTGTCCTGGTCGCTGCCCCGCCAGCGGACCAGGCCGCAGCCATCCCGTGGGTCACCGAGCTGGCCGCCCGCTGGGGACTCGCGCCCGGGCAATAGCATCCCAGGCACGCTAATCACCCGGCCGCCAGCCCGGCGCCGATCCTCATCAGCCAGTCCGCCACGATCCATCTAACGTCATTACTGCGGCAGATGAGGAAGTAACTTGCGCTGGACCCCGGACGGCAGGCTCCTCGGCGTCCTGGACTGGGACTGGGCCTCGGCCTGGGACCCGGCCGTCGATGCCGCCTGCCTCGGCTGGCACGACTGGCCAGCCGTTCAGTCCGCTGTAGACCCGCAGACCTGCCATCGGGCGATGGTCTGGCAGCGCACCTTCGGCCTCGAGTGGATCGTCGGTACGTGGCTCCGCCCGCCGGGCAGTCCTGACGTCATCGAGCGCACCGCCGCATGGCTGCGCCGGAGCCAGCACCGGCCCTGACCGGCGGCCGCGGCGTTGATCGCGCCAATTATGCATGCACGCGAAAGCATCATCATGCGCCCGGAACGCGCACTACTTTCGGCAGATCAGGGCGACTCCAGCGCGCAGAGTGACCGCATCTGTGCGTCCGAACTGCTGATCGCCGAGGTGCCGCCAGCCGCGCCGATCGGCGGTTCGCGTTTGCCTTGAGATGGCGGTACGTCACCGGCAAGTACGCATCGGATCGCGGGCAAGGGGAGTTCTGCCTGCGCCCGTGACCGCGTGACGGCCTTGGTAATCCCGGCGCATCGGGCGACTATGCGGGCGATCCGCCTAGTGCCGTGCTGGCCCGGCCGCCTTGACGAACACCTCTATGTAGCCAGGTCAAGTGTTCCTTCCCGCCGCAGGCATTACTGGCTGGCCGGTGGCCGGGGTCGAGGGACGCCTGGCAGGCGCCGGGCTTTGCCCGGTCCTGGCGGCTACCCCGGGCTTGGCCCATCGAAGGCGCGTCCGGAGGGAGTATGACCCGAGTTGGCTCATTTAGTGCGCACGGTCGATCCCGTTGATCGCGTCGACGGCCTGCTGGAGGTCGCCGGGCAGCGGGCCGAGGACGGCGAGTCCACGGGGCGCGGCCGCCGACCTGGCGGGTCAGCTCGTGCTGAACCTGCTCAAGCTGGCTGATCATGACCTCGGCCAGGCCGCTGGCCCGGCGGATCAGGCGCTTCGGCCTGTCCGGGAGCCGGAGGTGCGCCTGGGGATCCAGCCGGCCCAGGGGCAAGGTCACCGGCATTTCCGCGAGCTTTGCGCCGGTACCAGCCGATGGCGTCCCGGTCGGCACCGTTGCCGCTGCGGCGGGTAAGCCGGGACTACTTGCGGACGCGGAACCGGAGGATGGTGACGGCGCCCGACTGCGCTCGGCAGCCTGGTGCCTGGCCTGCTCACCAAGGCCGGCCCGTTCCCGCCCGCCCGCACTGCGTAGGGAGCTGCCTGGCCATCATCGATGCTGAAGCGGACCGGGTGAGCCGCTCCGGCCCAGGCTGCGATCCGCCGGCGGCCTGATGCGGCCGTCCTGCGCCTATAGCCGCGCCGCCACCAGCTCGCGACCGGGGATCGTCAGGTGTCCAGGATCGCGGCGTCCGTGCCGCCTTCCTCGCCCAGGATCGAGCCGATCTGGCCCACCGCCTCCGGCCGCTGGGCGCGCAGCCACAGCAGTACTCCGACCCCCACCACCAGCCATACCCCGGCCACCAGCGGTGTCCAGGCCAGGATGCTCGGCGGCGTGGGGTGCACCGACCCGTACAGTGCCGCGGCGAACACGATCGCGCCGATCAGCGGAACGGCCACGTGCACCATCGGGTTCCAGTTCCGCGAGCCGCGCGTCCGGTAGAAGAACACGATGCCGCCCAGGCACAGCATGATGTAGACGACGATGATCACCAGCGTGCCGACCGTGGCCCAGAAGTAGTAGTTCGAGAACGGCTGGCCGAACACGCTGCTCGACAGCGGGTATCCGATGAGGAGCGCCATCGCCGTGGCCACCATGGTCACCGCGATGGTGGCGTTGACTGGCGTCTGGAACCGCGGGGAGGTCCGGCCGAACGCCGCGGGCAGCACGCCCTCGCGGCCCATCGCGAACAAGGTCCGGGACGCGGCGGTGGCGCAGGCCACGCACACGATGAACGCCGAGCACATGCCGCCGATCTCCACTAGCGTGCCCAGCCAGGACCCGACGTACGTCGACGCCGTGGTTTTCAGCGCCACCGGGTCGGCGCCGATCTTCGCCCCGTTGGTCACCCCGAAGCCGATCGTGATGGAGTACGTGGTCCACAGGTAGAAGATCACTGCGAAGGCGGTCGCGGCGATGACGGCGATGGGGATGTAGCGCCGCGGGTTGGAGGTTTCCTCGCCGAAGTCGGCCGCGGTCTCGAAGCCGATGTAGGAGGTGACGCCGAGGATGATGCCGTAGAACACGCCGTTGAACCCGCCGCTGTTGGTATGCCCGAAGCTGAACGCCCCCGGCGCCTGGCCGTGGGCGCCGCCCTTGGCCGTGGTGACCAGGTCCACGATGACGATGATCGCGACGGTGACGATGCCGACGATCAGCTGCACCCGGGTAGTGACCTTGACGCGGATTGTGGTCAGCACGAGGAACAGCGCCATCCCGATGAAGAAGAACAGGATCCAGAACTTGGGGTTCAGCCCCAGCAGATTGGCGGCCAGGTAGCCGACCCCGGACATGGTCATCGGGACGAAGCAGATCATGCCGAAGAAGTACAGCCAGCCGGCCATGAAGCCGGGGCCCTTGCCCAGGCTCCGGCTGGCATAGGTGTAGGCGTAGCCGGCCGAGGCCATCCGCCGGGTGAACCCGATCACGACGAAGGCCAGCGCGAGGCAGGCGATGCCGCCGAGCAGGAACGACAGCGGGGTGGAGCCGCCGCTCACCGCCGCCACGCCTGAGACGTTGAGCAGCATGGCCATGCCGGGGGCGAGCACGGACACGGAGATGGCGATGGCGTCCCACAGGCGCAGCGAGCCGTGCGCGAGCTCGCCGCTCCCGGCGCCGGTAATCAGGTCGGGGCTGGTCTTGGCCATGGGATCGTTCCTCTCATTCCGCCATCAGGACGGTCTGCTCAGTCAGGTAGTAGTCGAAGGCCAGTGGCGTGCAGTCGTGTTCGTCCAGCCATCCCATGAACTCCATGTGCACCGGATGGGCGCGGTACGCCTGCATCTCGTCCAGGCCGGGAAACTCCATGTACAGCAGGAATGAGTAGCCGCGGGTGCGCGCCCCGGTCAGGTCGGTACCCAGCCGGCACCTGGTCATCAGGCCGATCTCCCGCGGCCAGGACGCCACCATGGCGCGCAGCTGCCCCTGCTCGTCCGCGGTGAGCTCGCGGGGGAAGCTGAACAAGACGATGTGCTGCAGGCTCATCTCAGATCCTCGGCCTTCCTGGCGCTCAGTAGAACTCGAAGTACTCGCGCATCTCCCAGTCGGTGACATCCTGGCCCTCGGGCGGCGGGCTGGCTGCGACGGCCGCGTCGTAACGGGCCAGCTCCGCGCGTTTCATCTGGACCAGGTAGTCGATCATCGGGTCGCCGAACGCCTTGCGGAAGAAGCCGTCCTCGGCCAGCGCACCCACCGCGTCGCGCAGCGATGTGGGCAGCATGGGGGCCTCGGCCGCGTACGGGTCGGCCTCGATGGGTGCGGGGGGCGCCAGCTCACGGCGGATGCCGTCCAGGCCGGCGGCGATGTTGGCGGCCATGTAGAGGTAGGGGTTGGCGGCGGGCTCACCCATCCGGTTCTCCACGTGGCTGTTGGCGTCCCCGGCGGCGCCCTGGACCCGGATCAGCGCGCCGCGGTTCTCCACCGCCCAGCAGACCCGGTCGGGGGCGAAGGAGTAGGGCCGGTAGCGCTTGTAGCCGTTGACCGTGGGGGTGGCGAACACCGTCATCGGCATGGCGTGCTCCAGCAGCCCGGCGACGAACTGGCGTCCGGTGACCGACAGGGCCTCGTCCGGGCTGGCGAACGCGTTCTGCCTGTCACCGCGCGAGATCAGCGACTCGTGCAGGTGCCAGCCGGAGGAGAAGAAGTTGGGCAGGGCGGGACGGCACATGAACGTCGCCAGCAACCCGCGGCGCTGGCAGATCTGCTTGACTGCCGAGCGGAACAGCACCACCGCGTCGGCCGCGGCCAGCCCGCCGATTGGGCTGAAGCTGAACTCCATCTGGCCCGGGCCCCACTCGTCCTCCATCGACCGGGGCGCGATCCCGAGCGTGCCGAGCCCGTCGCGGATCGCCTCCAGCGTGGCTGTCACGCTGTCCAGCCGCACCTCGGACAAGTACTGGTAGCCGCGCTCGAACACGCTCACCGCCGGCGGCTCCGGCGTGAACCCGGCGTTCTCCGGGAGGATCCGGTCGGAGTCGAGCCTGACGATGTAGTACTCGACCTCGATGCCGGCCAGGAAGTCATAGCCCGCGTCGGCCAGGTTGTGCAGCGCGCGGCGCATCAGGCCGCGGCCGTCCAGTGGCATCGGCTTGCCGCTGGAGAAGAAGACGTCGCAGAGCATCCAGCCGGTCCGGTCCGCCCACGGCAGGACCTGGAACGTGGCCGGGTCAGGGACCAGGACAACGTCGGGGAACCCGGTGAGCTCGTCGATGCCGAACCCGCCGCCGGCCGCGAACGCGGGCACGAACACCTGGTTGCCGGTGTCCAGGCTGTAGATCGCACCGGAGAAGTCCAGGCCGTTGGACATGGCGGCGATGGCCACGTCGGGGGACAGCGACTTGCCGCGCGGCATACCGTGCTGGTCGACGACGATCAGCCGGATGGTGCGCAGGTCCAGTTCGCGGATCCGGGCGGCCACCTCGTCGGCCACGGCGGCTTGCGCCGCGGAATGCAGGCCGTGCCGGGCCACGAAGCCCTGCTGACCGACGCCATCCACTTGGTGCTGGTTCGAGGGAGTGCTTCCCACCGGATGTAGCCTCCGATCAGGTACGGGACCGGGATCGGCCCGCAGTGGTCCGTCAGGCCCGGCGGCGCCTTCAGGAGCGCCGGTCGGGGGTTCCTAAAGCGCTGCGGCGCTGGCGCCTCTGACCCAGCGGGGCGGCGACGCGGCCCGGCTCGACGGCGGCCAGGAACGGGAACGTCTCGGTGGGCTGCACTCCGCCGATCTGGAAGATCTGATCAGCAACAGCCCGCAGGTGCGTGCGGTCCCGGACGCGCAGCCGGGCCAGCCGGTCGGCCACCGCCGGCGACGACTCAACCTTGGGCGCCAGGGCGCGCTGCGACTGCCGGGAGCCGGTGGCCAGGGCACGCAGCCAGGCCAGGTCGAAGTCGTCTACCTCGGCCGCCGGGGCGGACGGCGAGGCGGCCGCGGTCAGCTTGGCGAGCGGCGCCGAGAGTGAAGCCATTTGCCAGGTGGCCCGTCGTCGAACCTAGTGAAGTGAGTTATGCTGACTACATAGCATGACAATGTAAAGCCTGATGTGGCTGGGATTCTTACATTTGTAAGATGACCTGTCAAGGCCAAGATCCCCGCCGCCAGGCCGCGGATTCCGCTTACCGTCAGCACCGCATGACCCGCCGACAGCCGAGCGCCGCCGGACAGAGATGAAGGATGAGCTGACCCGCAATGACAGCAGCCCTGAAAAGCCCCGAGGCCCCGGTCGCGCCGGCCCGCGATGGAGCGCGCGCCTCGCGCGGCGCGCGCACGCGCTCGGCGGCGGCGAGATCACCGCCATCCTGGCTCTGGCCGGGGCGCGGGATGTCATCACGTTCTCCGGCGGGTTCCCCGAGCCCGCCACGTTCCAGACGCAGGTGCTGGCCGACATCGCAGCCGGCCTTATCGCCCGTGAGGCCGGCGTCGCGCTGCAGTACGCCGCCACCGAGGGGCTGGCCAGCGTCCGCGACTTTGTATCCGGGCGGCTGACGGCCCTGGAGGGCCTGACCCCGGGCCCGGGTGAGCTGATGATCACCAGCGGTGGTATCGACGGCATGGAGCTGCTGGCCAAGAGCTATATAGACCCCGGTGACGTGGTCGTGGTAGAGGCCCCGACATACCTGGGCGCGATCATGGCCTTCCGCGGCTATGAGGCAGACGTGCGCGGCGTGCCGGTCGATGCCGACGGGATGCGCCTCGACGCGCTCAGCGATCTGCTGGCCGGCGGGCTGCGGCCGAAGATCCTCTACACAATCCCGGACTACCAGAACCCATCGGGCCTGTCGCTGAGCGAGCCGCGGCGCCGAGAGCTGGTCAGACTGGCCCGGCATTATGGTTTCCTCATCCTCGAGGACGTGGCCTACCGGGAGCTCGGCTTCGGTGCGCAGCCCCTGCATAGCCTGTGGAGCCTGGCGCCGGATGTCGTGCTGCAGGCCGGCACGTTCTCCAAAGTCTTCTCGCCCGGATTCCGGATGGGCTGGGCCTGCGGGCCCGCGGAGATCATCACCACGCTGGTGGTCGCCAAGCAGAACTCCGACCAGTGCGCCGGCGCGCTCGGCCAGCGGATGCTGGAGGAGTACGGCCGCGCTGGCCACCTGGACCGCCAGATCGCCGGCGGCGCGGGCGCTGTACGCCCGGCGGGCCGCGCTGCTGGGCCAGGCCCTGACCGCGCACATGCCCGAGGGCACGACCTGGACCACGCCGCGCGGCGGCTTTTACATCTGGCTGACCGCGCCGGAGGGCACCGACACCGTGGCACTGTCCGCGGCGGCCCGGGCGCGCAACGTGGCGTACGTGCCGGGGCGGCCGTTTTACCCCGGGAACGATGGCGCCGCGCAGATCCGGCTGGCCTACAGCCGGGTGGCCGACGAGCTGATCGACGAGGGCGCCCGCCGGATCGGCGAGGTGCTCAGGAGCTCACGGGAGGGAAGATGAACGACGCGGCCGGGCTGCCGGGCGCCACCGGCCAGCCGGAAGACAGCGGCTCGCTGGGCGACGCCGCGAGCCACTTCACCACGCAGGCGGGCGGCCAGCCAGCAGGCCCGGGGCGGTACGTGAACATAGACCAGCTCACCCCGGTGGAATTCCTGCCGGGGCTGGGATTCCGGCCGGTCCACGGCCAGCGCGCGATGACGAACTTCGTCAGCTTCGCTCCCGGCTCCGCGGCGCCCAACCACGTGCACGAGGAGGAGCAGATCGTCATCGTGCTGGACGGTGAGTTCACCTTCGATCTGGACGGAGACGTGCGCACCATGCGCAAGGGCGATGTCGCGGTGATCCCGTCCTGGGTGCCGCACGGGGCCTGGACGACCGACAGCCACTGCCTGGAGATTGACGTGTTCTGCCCGCCGCGGCAAAGCCTGCTGAAGCTGGCGCAGGCCCAGGCCGCCGCCGGCGGCGTCGCCCCCGCGGCGGTCATGGGCGACGCGGAGGCAGAGGCCGCAGCCGGCGAGGCCGCGGCCGAGCGGGTGGCCGGCACCGCTGCCGGGCCGGACGGCGCGGCCCCGGGAGGCCAGGCTTAGATGGACCTCGGGCTGGCTGGCCGCCGGGCCATCGTCACCGGCGGGTCGAAGGGACTGGGCAAGGCGATCGCCGCTGAGCTGCTCGCGGAGGGCGCCGCCGTGATGATCTGCGCCCGGCACGCCGGCGAGCTGGAAGCGACAGCGGCGGAGCTGCGGGAGCGGGCCGCTCGGCCCGGAGGAGCGAATGCGGCCGACGCCCAGGCCGGGCCGGGGGAGTCCAGTGGCGAGGCCGGCCCGCTGCTCACCCTGCCCTGCGATGTGACCGACCCTGATCAGGTAACCGTGCTGGTGGACACCGCGGTGTCGGCCCTGGGCGGCCTGGACATCCTGATCAACAACGCCGGAGGCGCCCGGCCCGGCCAGTTCGGCACGCTGACCGACGAGGACTGGCACGCCGACATCGAGGTAAAGCTGTTCTCCCAGATCCGCTGCACCCGCGCCGCGCTGCCGCAGCTGCGCCGCAGCCCGGCGCCCCGCGTGATTAACATCAACGCCCTTTACGCCCGCTATCCCGATCCTGCTTTCCTGGCCTCCTCCGTCAACCGGGCCTCATGCCTGAGCCTGTCCAAGGCCCTGTCCATCGAGCTGGGCGCCGAGGGCATCCTGGTCAACAGCGTTAACATCGGCTTCGTAACCACCCCGCAGTGGGAGAACATCCACCGCCGCCGCGCCCCGCAGATGCCGGCCGAGGAGTTCTTCGGCCAGCTCGTCAAGGACGAGGTGCCGCTGGGCCGGTTCGGCCGCCCGGATGAGGTGGCCGGCCTGGTCACGTTCCTGGCCAGCGACAGGGCCAGCTACATCGCCGGCGCCTCGATCGACGTCGGCGGCGGGATGGGAAAGTACCTCTGACAGAACAGGACAGCTGCCCGCCATGTGCCGTCTGCTCGGCTACTGCTCCCGCGGCGCCGCGTCGCTCGCCGATATCATGGGCGAGCCGGGGCTGCACGAGTTCACCGCGCTGTCGGCGCTGCACAGCGACGGCTGGGGGATGGCCTGGTACGGCGCGGGCGGCAGGGCTGGAGCCGGCACCGGCGGCGAGCCGGTCATCCGCAAGTCGGCCGCCGGGCCGGCCGGGACCCTGAGTTCGACAAGCTGGCCTGGCAGCCGCTGGGTGACCTGGGCCTGGTGCACCTGCGGTGGGCGACGCCGGGCCTGGCCGTGGCCGCCCCCAACTCCCACCCCTTCCGCTACGGGCCCTACGCTCTGGCCCACAACGGCGCCATCCACCCGCAGGAACGGCTGCCCGAGATGCTGCCGCCCGGGTGGGAGCAGCAGCTGGCCGGGACCACCGACAGCGAGCGGTACTTCCTGCACCTGATGTGGCGGCTGGCCGAGCGGGACGGCGACATGATCGCGGCCATCGCCGACACGACCGCCGACATCGAGCGACGGTATGCCCCCAACAGCCTGAACGCCGTCCTGCTCGCGCCCGGCAAGCTGTACGCCATCTCCTGGCACGACCCGGCCAAGGTCCCCGGCCGCCAGCTGCGGCTGCGCGGATACGGTGACCGCCCCGATGAGATCGCCGCCTACTTCGACCTGGCCTACCGGGCCACCGCCGACGCGGTCGTGGTCACCAGCTCGGGCTGGCCGGCGCCCGGCTTCACCCCGCTGCCTCTCGGCCACGTTCTCGTCACCGACCGCGCCACGCTCGAGACCTCCGTCCACCCGCTCGCCCCGGGTGCTGGCGGCCCGGCCCTCGCCGGCCGGGCCGCCAGAGGGATATGAGCTTTACCACGCTGGTTCCTCACGTCCACCCTCCCGTCTTGCTTGCCGAACCCGCGCCGTCCGGCCGGGCCGGCCACCGACTTAAGCCACCTCTGGCTGATGAGTTCAAGCTGTCTTGCGACCCGCTGTCGCGGAGAAAGCCGTCGAGGTTGTCGCGCTTTACTGCCGCGGCGTGCGCAAGAGCGTTCAGGCTCTGGAAAAAAGACGTCTGCGCCTGGACCACGACCTGGAACGAGAACCACAGCCGTTCGTCTGGACAAAGACCGCGGAGGAAATGCCCGAAACTGGCGCAGTCGTCAGGCGGTAACCGGACTCCACCTCGCGTCCTGCAGGTTCTTGCGACAGGTTGCTTGCAAACGTATGGTTGGTGGTGACCGCAGATGGATCGGAGGCCAGACAGGGCGTCGGTGTCGTTGACAGGTCGCCCGGCGTCCTCCGGCAGCCCGATGTCGTCACGCATCAGCGAAGCGAGGGGGGCGACCGCCAGGCAGGAGCTAGGCTCAACGCCGGCCGCGTCAGCCTCGCCCTCGGAATCGGCTCGTACGGGAGACCCGCGCTCAGGTTGCCGGTCCCACCGTGGCCGCCTAGGCCGTCGGCGGCGTGGCTCATAGCCGCGATCGTGCGCCGACGCGGAGCGTCGGCTGCTGGCAGGAGAGGACAGAGATGAGTAGCGAGGCCTTCGCCATCATCCCCGCCTCAAATCCCAGAACCAGGGAGGAGCGCGAGCAGCTCCTCGAGGCTCCCGGCTGGGGGCGCGTGTTCACAGATCACATGGTCACCCTTCGGTATAACCCCGATCAGGGTTGGCATGACGGGAGACTCTCGGGATTCTCCGAGCTGGGGATGCTGCCCTCGTGCTCTGTGCTGCACTACGGGCAGGCTGTCTTCGAGGGCTTGAAGGCTTACCAGCAGCAGGACGGCGCGGTAGCCGCGTTCCGCCCCACCTTGAATGCCCAGCGGTTCGCGGCTTCGGCACGCCGGCTCGCCATGCCCGAATTGCCGGAGAGCCTATTTATCGAGTCTCTGCGCCTGCTGGTCAACCATGACCGAGTGTGGGTGCCGCAGGCGGAAGAGCATAGCCTGTACATGCGCCCCCTGGAAATTGCGATCGACGCCGATCTCATGACCCGGCCCTCCGGCAGCTACCTCTATGTGCTGATAGCCTCCCCGGTTGCCAGTTATTTCCCGAACGGGATTAAACCGGTCACAGTTTGGCTGAACGACGACTATCCGCGGGCGGTGCCCGGCGGTACCGGAACCGCGAAGTATGCCGGAAACTACGCCGGCGCCATGCTGGCCCAAGCGCGAGCCGCAGACCGAGGGTGCGATCAGGTCATATGGCTGGACTCAGGCGAACGCCGGTACGTGGAGGAGATGGGAGGGATGAACATGTTCTTCGTTCTCGCGGACGGCACACTCGTCACGCCGCCGCTGGGCGGAACGATCCTTCCCGGCGTTACACGTGCGTCTCTTCTCACCCTCGGTCAGGAGCTCGGCTTGCGAATCGAGGAGCGCAGATTCAGCGTCGAGGAGTGGCGCAAGGGGGTCGTCACGGGCAGGGTCGCGGAGGCCTTTGCTTGCGGTACAGCCGCCGTGATCACACCCGTTGGCGAAGTCCGGCACCAGTCGGGTTCGTTTCCGGCCGGTACGGCGGAATCAGCGGAAATCACCACGAAAATGCGGAGACTGCTTCTTGAGATTCAATACGGTGTGCAGCCGGACCGCCACGGTTGGATGACCCAACTGGCAGCAGCGGATTCGGCCCCCCCGGTGCCGCTTGAAGGCTTCGTGCCCGTGAAACCATGAACATGACCGGTCTAAGGCTCAACGGTGTCAACGTCGATCGCGACCGTGCTGCAGCCATCGGCGGTTGATCCCGAGAAGGTGCTGGTGTATATGCAAGCTCGAAAGGACGGGGGAACCACAGTCAACGAGGGCCGTCGACGGCCCCCTCATGGAAACAGCTCACCTCCCGGGCTCGACGACATAGACCTAGAGATCCTGGGCTACCTGGTCAGCGACGCGCGCCTGTCCCAGCGCGCTCTGGCCCGGGCGGTTAAAATGTCACCGCCGGCAGTTGCCGAGAGAATTGCCCGGCTTGAGGCTTCCGGAGTGATCGAGGGGTATCGCGCCACCGTGAACTTCGCGGCGCTCGGGCGGCCGATGACCGTGATCGTGGGCGTGAAGTCCGAGCGCAGCGCAGCACAGAGGGACCTAGCGGCCAGCCTGGTCAACATTCCAGAAGTGGAGCGGGTCGACATTGTGACGGGTTTGACCGATCTTCAGGTCAGGTTGCACGTCCGAGACCAGACTCATCTAAACCACGTGCTGTTCGACAGTTTGCTGGCCTCGACTGAGATTCGCCACACCGAGACTTATCTGGCGCTGTCCACGCTGGAGCCGGACAACTTCAGCCGCCGCTTGCTTGAGGATATCGCCGAAGAACTCGTCAGCAAGAACGGCAGGGATGCATGACCGGCTCCGCCCGAGCGGATGCGAGCGGAAGGCGTCATCACCGTTCACGGCACCGTATGCAGTCGGCTGGAGACAGTTATTGCCATGGAAATGTTCATCCTTTCACTCGGTGAGTGCTGCTGTCCCTACGAGGTGGTCGCGCCCGGAGTCGATGACGGGCGACGGATCCACATCCCGGTTGCCGGTTACCTGGTGCGGCGTGACGACGACAGTCTGGTTCTCGTGGACACCGGTATGAGCCGGGTCCACATCGATGATCCAGATCGCACCTGGCGAGGCAAGCCAGAGGCGGCCATGCTGTTGCCGTCGATGCGAGTCGAGGACAGCCTGCTCTACCGGCTGGCACAGCTGGACATCGCACCGCAGGACATCGACTACGTGATCAACACGCATCTGCACTTCGACCACGCCGGCAACAACGACCTGCTCGGCAACGCGACATTCTTCGTCCAGCGCGAGCAATATGAGTTCGCCAGGGACAATCCCAGCTACCCGAACCAGTACTGGAACCTCCCCGCCCTGCGTTATGAGTTGCTCGACGGCGCGCAGGAGGTGCTCCCTGGCATTAACATCGTCCCGACCCCTGGACATAGTCCCGGCCATCAGTCGATTCTTCTGCACCTGCCGCAGACGGGAGCCGTGGCGCTGTGCGGCGACGCCGTCTACTGTCAGAAGAATTACGACTACGACAGCTGGGACAGCCAGGCGGATCCGGCCACCGCGAGGACCAGTGCCCATGCACTACGGGATCTGGCGCAGCGTGAGAGCGCCCTGATGATTTACGGCCACGACCGGGAGCAATCACGGACGCTGCGCCATTCGACTGCCAGTTACGGCTAACCGGAAAATCACCTACCTGAGCTGGGCAGCGGGCAGTAGGCGTACAACACGAAGGTGCGACCGTCTCTCTGCGCTTCCGCCCAGGTGCTGACTGCCGCCACGTCCACCGCCCGCGCTTTCGTACTCGTCGGAGTTGCCGCTGGCGTCAAAGACCCGGTATCTAGGCTCAGGAATGAGCCAGGACTCGTCTCGCGGATCGACAGACCTGACCTCCCTGTTCGAAGGCTGTCACGGAGGCGGTGGCAACGAGCTTGTCATGCCGCGAAGGGTGGGGTCGGCCGATGCGCCCGCGGAGCTTCGCGGCATCCGGTGGGTCACTGTCGCCTGGGTACCGAGAGTCGTTGATGGTCGGGGCGTACTGGTCGGGCAAGGACGGCCAGCGCGTCGAGGCCCACTGTGACCAGGTCGTGTGGCCTGGCGGGACAGGCGGAATCTGGGCACCTCGCAGCTCGCTGTCGTCCGGTGCCTGGAACTGGACCCGCCACTGGTCAAGTTCGCGCTCGCTGATCGGGAAGGTTTCGCCGGGCGTCGTTGCGAACCGATGGGTGACACGCCGGCGCTGCTCCTCCCGGTCGATCGGCAGGTAGACGACTTGGCTCCGGGCGCCGAGGGTGTCAGCGATCCAGCGCAGCGCCGATCGTTCGTCCTTCCCCCAGAACCCGAAGTCGAAGACGACGTTGGTGCCCAGCTCGGCGGCCCGCATGCCGAGCTGAATCAGCTTGCCTTCAACGAGGTCCCGCTTGTCTGCCGGGTTCTGGCCGCCGAACAGTGCGATCTGCCATTCGTCTGGCGTCAGCCGCACGGCCGGCTTTCTGATCTCCAGCTCCTTCGCGCGGGCAGTCTTCCCCGCGCCGGGAAGGCCGACGATCAGATAGACAGTTCCAGAGCCGAGACGCGGACCGGTCGGCTCCGGATGCTTGTGTGCGTGCATGCAGCGGCTCCCGAGGAACGGCAGGGGCCAGGCAACGCGAAGCGGCCGCCCGGCAGGAAGCCGACGGCGCAGAACCGAGGAAGTAGCTACAAACTGTCCCAGCGCCGTCAGCGGAAACGGCGGGGACAAGGCACGGACGCACCAGCACTCATAGCCGCCACTCTAACGGTGACTGGTCGGCCACCTCAGAAACATCCGATTCTGCCGCTGCGGGCGCGAGCGCCGCGCGCGAGTCGTCCCGCCTTCTCCCGGCCGCGCGTGTAGGCCGGTGTCAGGAGTTCCTGTTGTCCAGACGCTGCAGGAGTTCGTGTGCGGCGAGCTCGATTTCCTTGTGGCGCCACTCGGCCGCCCGGTACTGGCAGGCGATGATGCCCATCCGGTGGACGCGGCGGAAGTCGCCGTACACAAATGCGTACCTGGCCTTGGTGTGGTCGCCGGCACCCTCGGTGAGCCCGAGATGCCAGCGGGCATAGTCCTCCCACGAGTGCGACTCCAGGAAGGCGTTCTGCTCGCCGGCTCCGGGCTGGACCTTGCCCCAGTCGCTGTCGAGCACGATCTGACGGCTGTCGATCAGCTGCTGCGCCCGCGCCACCGCTTCGGGGTTCACCGAGTAAGAAGCCATGGCCGTATTCTGCCTGCGCGCACGCTCGTGCGCATGACCAGCCCGCGGCCGCTGCAGCCCGCGAACGCGGTCGTCAGCCGACCGGCTGACGCCGCCAACCCTGCCCCGGGCAGCTCCGCGTATCAAGACCACCGCTGGTGGCCGGTGGGCAAGCGTTATCCGCCTTATTGCAGACTCGGTGTAGGCGTTACGGCCTGGGTCGTAGCGTTTAGAGGTCCGATGGGCTTGGCTCTCATATCCGCTGCCGGCCGCTTTGCTGGGGGCTTTCGAACGACGTGCCAGCCTGTCGGGTCTTGCCGTGGCGTGGCTCATAAGAGGTGCGACGCTGACCGATCCGTAATAAGGCATGCCCGCTGCGGTCCCATCTGGCGCAAGGTGAGGAAAGGGGCAGGTCGTGGCGGTGATGATCGGCGTGGACCCGCACAAGGGGTCGCACACGGCGGTGGCGCTCGGCGCAGATGAAGCAGTGCTGGGGCAGGTGCGGGTACGGGCCTCCGCTGCGCAGGCGGAGCGGCTGCTGACCTGGGCGACGTCCTGGCCGGGGCGGACCTGGGCGGTGGAGGGCGCCGGCGGCCTGGGACATCTGCTGGCCCAGGAGCTGGTGGCGGCCGGGGAGCAGGTGCTGGACGTGCAGCCCAAGCTGGCCGCCCGGGTGCGGCTGCTGGCCTCGGGAGCGGTGAACAAGAACGACCCGAACGATGCCCGGTCGGTCGCCGTCGCGGCGCTGCGCTCCCCGTCGTGCCTGCCGGTCAGGCCCGATGACCACGCGGCGGTGCTGAAGATCTGGGCCAAGCGGCACCGCGACCTGAGCCGGACCCGGAACCAGGTCGCCTGCCGGCTGCACGCCGCGCTGTGCGAACTGGTCCCCGGCGGTGTCAGCAAGGAAATATACGCAGCTCACGCCGCTGCGATCCTGGAGGAGGCCGAGCCGTGCGGCGCCGTGGCCCAGGCCCGCGCCGAGCTGGCAGCCGAGCTCGTGGCCGGCCTGCGCCGCGCCGATACCCTGCTGCGGGAGACGAAGAAGAAGCTGGCCACGGCGGTCTGTGCCTCCGGCACGTCCCTGACCGAGGTCTTCGGAGTCGGCCCGGTCATCGCCGCCACGGTGATCGGCGATGTCAGGGACGTTTCCCGATTCGGCGGCAGGGACCGCTTCGCCGCCTATAACGGCACTGCACCGATCGAGGTGTCCTCCGGCAACCGCAAGGTTCACCGGCTGTCGATGCGCGGGAACCGGCGCCTGAACCACGCCATCCACATGGCCGCGGTCACCCAGGTCCGCTACCGGCACAGCCCTGGCCGTGCCTACTACGACAAGAAGATCGCCGAGGGCAAGACCGGCAAGGAAGCCCTGCGCGCCCTCAAACGACAGATCAGCGACGCCATCTACAAGCACCTCAAGGCCGACGCCGCCCGCGCCGCCGCGCGCAGTACCCAGGGTCCGGGAGGGCAACCGGGGAACGACTCTGTCGCCAGCGCGGCCGGCTCACACCCCGAACGCCAGCTCTTCGGCCAAGCCACTCCCGGACCTGCCACCACCCTACGATCACGGCCCCGGAAGACCACCTCAGCCGCCAGAAAAAAGGCCGCCCGGCTCACTTGACACAAAGAGGCATCGTTCGGGGCGGCGAGCTGACGTCAAACCGGACAGCGTCCACGGTGACCGAACCGAACGATCTGCGTGACACGCATCGCCGGCGACTGGGCTTCCGAGAAGAGCATCGTCAGCGTCGACAACGCGCAACGGTCCTTGGATCAGCGCCTCTCCCTTCTCCGGCATGCCCTGCACGGCCTGGCAAGCCCGTCTGCACACGGTGACCCTGTCGCGGACACCATCAGTCAGGATCGGCCGACTTGATGGCGGTGATCGCCGGCGTGTCCGCGCTAACCGCGTGCCAACGGCCGAAGCCGTGACTAAGTAAGTCATCAGGCAGCGGGGACTCGGTGCAGCAGTCGGTAGCGCGATAATGGCAGGTTAGTCGTGCTAATGCGAGGTGAGAACCAGCGCAAAGGCGGGCGCGCTGGGCAAGTGAGATGCCCGCGGTGGAGACCCACCTGAGAGCCTTCATAAGGCCCGGTGATGGCCGTAGCCGATGAGGCTAACTTGGGCACGTATTGGGCACAGAGGGCCGCTGCGAGCCGGTCAGAACCGATGACAGCCGGACAACCTGGAGTCTGGTCGCCTGAGCTGACCATGGACGTCTTATGTGCGAGTTCCCAGGTCAGAACGTGTATGACCACGTCACGGCGGCGGTGGGCTACCATGCAGCGAGTCACCCGCCGGTGTAGCTCAGTTGGCAGAGCAGCCGTCTTGTAAACGGCAGGTCAGCGGTTCGAACCCGCTCACCGGCTCCAGACTACAGCCATGATCCGAACGCTTGATCGATCTGGACCCTGGTGGTGCAGCCAACTTGTGCAGCCAACGGATCCCGCCGCCCGGCTCCGGGTCATCCGAAAATGGTCTCCGCCGCCGCATCGACGGCCGTCCGCTCGAGGTCAGGCAGAACAGGCGTGTAGGTGTTCATCGTCAGCCCGATCTGGCTGTGCCCGAGCGTTTTCATCACCGTGCGCGGCGAGGCGCCAGAAGCAAGCAGGAACGACGCGCACGAATGACGAAGATCATGCAGGCGCGCTGAGCCGAGCCCGGGCCGGCGCCGGACGGAGTACCACCACCGGTTCACGTTCCGCGGATCGATTGGAGTACCCGAATGCGTAGTGAACACGAGCCCCGTATCGGTCCAGGCAGCCCCCACGGCCGTTCCAAGATCGTTTGAGGGTTTGAACCTCATCGTGCCGCGTGAGCGTGGGCAGGCGACCGGAAGTAGGTCTGGCGCGGTGTGCGGCCTCCGATCAGGGGCGGCGGTCCGCAAGGACGCAGAACTCGTTCCCCTCTGGGTCGGCAAGTACGACCCAGCTCTCATCGCCTTGGCCGACGTCGGCGTGTCGAGCACCTAGGTCGAGCAGGCGACGGATCTCTTCGTCTTGCTCCCTGTCGGCTGGGCTGACGTCGAGGTGGAGCCTGTTCTTGACGGTCTTGCCCTCGGGCACGTGCGCGAATGTCAACGTCGGTGGCACTGGGCCGAGGCGGTTCTTGCCTTCAGGCACCATAGGGGAGCCAATTGTGACAAGTCCGTCGTCTTCGTCCTGCACCTCGTAGTCAAAGACCGAGCACCAGAACCGGGCGAGGCCGTCAGGATCGGCACAGTCGATCGCAAGCTCGGTGAACTTACTGGTCATGTCAGGACCTCCCAGTCAAGTGGCGACAGACACGCCCGGCCAGCACCCAGAGGGAGTCGGCTCTTACGACACGCAGAACTCGTTTCCCTCGGGGTCGGCCATCGTCACCCAGCTGTGCGGCCCCTGGTGACCCTGATGCAGGAAGCTGGCCCCGCGCCCGGCCAGCCTGGCCACCTCGGCCGGGAAGTGCCCCGCACCCACGCGAACGTCTAGGTGCATCCGGTTCTTCACGGTCTTGGCCTCAGGGACCAGCTGGAACAGGACTCTTGGCCGCGGGCCGCGGCCCTGCTGGTCGGGGTGGTTGATGGCCGCGCCATCCTTCCAGACCAGGTTTCCCTTGTGCATCTGCGTGTCCTCACCGGTGGCATAGCCCTCGGCGATCATCCGCCGGATGAAGTCAGGGTCGCTTGGCTCAACTTGCCAGCCGAGCGTCTCCGCCCACCAGTCGGCTAGCTCATGCGGCCGCTCGCTGTCCAGGGTCACCTGGAAGTCATAAGCCATCCCTCAGCCCCTTCCTCCAGGGCCACCCTCGTCGGCGAGAAGGTCGTCGAGCGAGTAGTTGAACACCGTCGCTATCAGCTTCCGCATGATCAGAACTCCTTGGTCTCGGGTCGTCTGGGGACCGTGCTTGCTAGGGAACCTGGCTGACCCGGGCCGCAGTGGTCGCGGCGTCTGTGGTCTGTCGCTAGTGGTTCAGACGCCACTGCCACCCGGAAGTTATCGGTGCCCGAGCGGCTGGCCGGTTGCGCGGTCAGGTACCGGGCCACGCCATCGAGCATCTCGGTGGTTCCTTGCTCTCGCAGCGCCAGTGTCTGCGGTCCGTGGATGCCATCAAGGTAGGCGCCCGGAGCCGGGCACGCGGGCCACGCATGGGCCATATGCCAGAAAGAATGGCGGGCAAGGACGGTAACTCGCGGGCACTCAACCTACGTGGACCGGAACCAGCGTCCACGCTGATCAGCCCTAATGCCGCACCACCGATCTTCCAAGCTGCTGATCCAGGCGTGCGATCCACGTGCGATAGCGTGCGGCGCGCAACAGTCACGAGCGGTCTACAACGGTTACTGGCAGCACCAGCAAGAAGGACAATTACCGTGTTTCGGCTGGTTAACGCCGTGTGGTGTGGTGGTCAGGGGCGGGTCCGAACCGCCGACCTTCCGCTTTCAGCTGACAAACTACCTCTGACCAAACCAGTAGTACACAGCGCGTGACCCTATGAAGACGTGCGTAACGCGCCGCTGATCCGTCATGATCCGGAAATGTACGGAATGATCTTGGGTTTTGGTGGCGATGGTAGCGGAATACGAGCAGGTAGATTGCACAAGTTCGATAGAGCGGGTCGGCGGCCTCCGGAGCCGCGAACGTGCGCCGCCTACTGGCGGTTCGCGTCTAGGCCGGTGAATGCCGACAGGCACGGCCGGTAATCATCAGGGATCATCTGCTCCGGAATGCGCCGTGCGCAGGCCCGCTGGCGCGGTGCCAGAGCCGTACCAGCCCGGCACTGGCGAACAGCACGGCGCTAAGGAGAACCGCCAGGAAGCCGAGGCTGCCGAGGACGATAGCGATCAGCGAGCTAGGTGAGCTGTCGGAGGATGAATGATCAGCGACGAGAAAGGAGAGCAGCATGCTGGCCACCATGCACAGGCCGCCGCCAGCCGCCAGGCCGATGGCAAGCCGCATGAGCAGCGGCCATCTCGCGCGCTGCACAGGAGCGCTCACGTCCCCATGATAAGGGACCGGGCAATCGCCGTGCCAGACTTTCCCGTCATCGCTACAGATGAGGGGCGGTACGGGACTGTGGCATCTGTACTGGACATCTAGCAGGACTCTGACCTGCGGATACGGATTCCGGCGCACTGGCCGGATGCGCGGCACTGATCTGCGGATCAGAAGGTTGGGGTTCGAGTCCCTCCGAGCGCGCCAGGTCACAGGCCCGTTGCCCTCCCGGCGGGGGCCTTTGGCGGTTGCGAGGAACTGGCCGCAGAACAGGCTACGGGCCGAAGACATGAGCCGAAGGGCCGCACGTCTACTTGCACGGCTCTTCGGCGGCGACGTGATCACAGTCGCGTTGATCGGCGGGGCGGGTCAGCTGCCGGTGCACTGCGGGCTGGCCTGCACCAGCTCCAGATCGACATTTTCGCCGGTGCCATGGTGCTGGATGCTGCTGGCGAACCGGAGCCCGGCGCCGCTTGGCAGGGCCGAGAGGTGGATGATCGTGAGGGGGTGCCGGCCTTCAAGGCGGACAGACACGACCTTTCCCAGGAGGCCCGTCCGGTAGGGGTACGGCTGGCAGGCCGGGTTCTTCTGGCCGGTGAAGGTGACGCTGGCCGGGACGCCATCCGCGCGCAGCCTCGCTTGCAGCCCGGCCGGATCACGGAACTGGCGGATGGTGACGTAGATGTTGCCGTCGGCCTGCTTGACGACCGTCCAGGCGGCCAGCTGGGCGCCTGGACGGCGGCTGGCCGGCTGGCTGGCCGGGATCAGCGCGGTCACCGCGACTGCCGCGCCCGCGGCCACCGTGGCGGTGCCTGTGGCCAGGGCGGTGAGCTTGTGCCTGGTCCGCTGCCGGTGCCGCTCGCATGTCCTGGCGACGAGGTCCGGCGAGACCCGCATAGTGGCCGTGAACTGCCGCATGCCCTCACGGGCCGATTCCTCGATGTCTGAACTCATGATGACTCCCTTGCAGTGGTCGCTCTTGCAGTGGTCGCTTCTGCGCTGTCTCCGGAGGCGGTGATCTCACGTAGCCGGGCCAGCCCGCGGGCGGTGGCCGACTTGACTGTGCCGACCGAGCAGCCGAGAGTTTCCGCCGTTTCCGCTTCGCTCAGCTGCTCGAAGTAGCGCAACACCAGGACCGCCCGCTGCCGCGGGGGAGCTGGGCCAGCACCCGGACCACGGCATCGCGGAGGTCAACGGCGGTGGCCGGGTCTACCGGCGGGCCGGGCTCGAACAGCGCCGCCTTCCGCTGCCACACTCGCTGGCGGCGCCAGCCATCGGCGGCCAGGTTGTACAGGGTGCGGCGGACGTAGTTTTCCGGGTCGCCATCGATCCGCCGCCAGTTGCGCAGCAGCCGCTCCAGCGCCGACTGGAGCAGGTCCTCGCCGTCTGCCCGGCTCCCGGCCAGCAGCGCCGCCGTGCGCAGCAAACGGTCACCCCGGTCGATGACAAACCGCTCCAGGCTGCGCTGTTGCTCCTCGTGATGCACCTGCGGCCTCCGTCCTGTCATTAGGGAATACGAGGAGCACGGGGGCAAGGTTGCCTGGATCTAGGCCCCGGCTGGATGAGGCGAGTGCAGATGACGCCGACGCGGAACATACGCGGGATGACCTTCGGCCACCTCGCGGGCAGGCGGCGCGTGCCCGAGGCGCGCCCGTCAGGAGGGCTCGCAGCGGACGCTTACGGTTACTCGCGGACAGGGGGAGATGACCTGACGCCGCGCCTTGAATCGACAAGATCGCCGTGCCATTCACATGCCATTACCACGGCGCCTGGCGGTATCTAACCTGACTTCGGCCACATTCTGGATTTGATCTTGGCGGCAGGGCGGTGACATGCGGGTTCGTTGCCGGCGATTGCTGGATCTGCGCACTAGGCCAGGCCCCTATTGTGGCCTGGTGTCCGTGTATTTGCGGACGGTGAGGACGCCGACTCGGGGACGGCGACTGGATCGGCAACGAAGAACCCGCCAGCTTCACCCCTACGAACGCGGTCGCCGCCGCTACTGACAAGGAGGCAGTGACAATGTCGTCGTCCATCACGGGAAAGCTCGTCACCGAGACGTTCAACTACGACGGTGGTCGGCAGGTGACGGTGTACGTCCCGCCAGTTCCGCCCGAGGCAGTCGTGTTCGCCGGTGACGGCCAGTTGATCTCGCAGTGGGGCGGCGTCCTTGAGGCCGCCGACGTACCGCCGACCATGATTGTCGGTACCCACCGGCTGGACGACGAGATGCTGCGGCTCCACGAGTACTCGCCGGTCTTTGACGCGGAAAGGTTCGCGGCACACGAGAAGTTCTTCGTCGAAGACGTCCGCCAATGGGCGCGGTCACGTTTCGGAGTCGCGCTGCCCGCCGAGCGCACGGCGGTGTTTGGTGTCTCCGCGAGTGGAGAGCTCGCGCTCGCCATGGGGCTTCGCCATCCCGACATCTACGGTGCGGTCTTCTGCGCGTCGCCGGGCGGAGGCTACCGACCGCCTGCCGTGATGCCGAATTCGCTTCCGCGCGCGTACCTCGTCGCCGGCACGCTGGAGCCGTTCTTTCTCGAGAACGCGACCCGCTGGGCCGTCGCGCTGCGCGACGCAGGTGCGGACGTTGTCATGACCGAGCGGGTCGGGTCGCACGGCGACGCGTTCTGGAGAGAAGAGTTCCCGCTGATGGTGGCGTGGGCGTTTGGACGCTGAGCATCGCGAGTCGCTCGCGGGCGGTCACCGCGGCGAACTCCACGAGGCCGTTGATGCCATCAACGCCAGCTGCTGAACTGCGCACTAGTTTGGCCGAAGTCAGGTCTAACGGTTACTCAGGATCAACCGATTACGCAGCTCAGTACCACTAACGCAGGCTGAAACGGCGATTTGCACGCAGGGGCTCAGACCGACCGAGGACAGCAGTGAAGTACAGCAACGGACCCTCACAGCGACCGGCCTGCACGTCCGGCAACAGCCGTCGTTAGCTGGGGCGGGAGCCAACGTCCCGGCGTTGCCGCTAGTTCGGGACGAAGAGGTCATGACGGCAACCGTGACGGCAACGACGGCAGCCACCAGCGTCCTGGCACAGCCGCAGACAGCCGCGCACGCTGGCAATCCTGATCTGAGCTGGGTATCCGCTACACCTGAAAGCGGACGGCCTGCGGTTCGGCCCCGCCCCGGACCACCATTCTGACCAGCAGCATCAGCCGAGCAGCCCCCGAGCTTTCCAGAGCCTTCCGTTTCTCGTCCAGCGAGACGCGCGCATAGATCGTCATCGTGACCTCGATTGCGGAATGACCGACGATTTCCCGCGCCACGTGCGGCGGGGCCCCGAGGTCCAGAAGCGTCACGCACGGGTGCCGGAGGTCATGGAACCGCGTTGCGGGCAGGCCCGCGCGCTGGCGGATCTCACCCCAGCTCCGCCGGAGGTTATCGGGCTCCATCGGAGTACCACGCAGGGACGGGAAGACCAGCCTGTGATCTTCCCAGCCGGGCACGCTTCCGCCCGTTCGGCGAATGCCCGGACTGAGAGCGGATCTGGCGGATTTTGCCGAAACGGGCGGACCGGAGGTTCAGTGCGCCCGGGACTGGCGCGGTTTCTGCTGGGGTGGGAGGAGGGCGGCGATCATCGCATCAGCGATGAAGGCGGTGAAACGCGGCAGTGGCCAGCCGCGGATCAGCACGAGCAGCTCGTAGAACTGGGGGGAGCTGTATGTCCACATGATCTCCCCGGCGTGTTCAGCGGTGAGGCCGCGGGCTAGGTGGCCGCCGTCGGCCAGCTTGCGGGCGTTGTGGGTCATGCGCTCGAGGCGCTGGCGGTCCATGTCGGCTTGCAGCTCCGCCATCAACGGGTCGGCTATGGCGGCATCACGAATGAGGAGCAGGATCGGCACGACGCGGGGTGCGACCTCGCTGGCCAGAGCACCCCAGCCGCGGATGATAGCCCGGGGGTCGGTTTCGCTGCTGTGGAGGGCGTCGGAGCGGGTCTCCGCCGGCACGGGCCCCTCTCCGGCGAGGGCATGAGCGCAGATGGCGCGCACGAGTCCGGGTTTGCCGCCGAAGGCCTTGTAGATGGTATCGACCGAAACGCCGACGTCGGAGGCGATCACGGCGACGGTAGTAGCCGCAAAGCCTTCGGCCAGGAAGCGGTTGCGGGCGGCGTCGAGCAGCGCCTCTCGGGTCTGGCGGGCCTGGGCCTGGCGCCAGGTCGAGTCATAGCGACGGTTGGGCATGATCGGATCCTATTCGTTCCATAATACTGGATCTGTTAGAGTCTACTGGAACGAACTACTGAGACGGAGAGCAGCGATGACAACGCAACTGGGAGACGGTCCGGCAGCCCTTGTCCAACGGCTGCGCCAAGCCACCAACGATCATGACCTCGACGCGCTGGCCGAGTGTTTCGCGGTCGATTACCGCAACGAGACGCCCGCCCACCCCGCGCGCAGCTTCGTGGGCCGAGATCAGGTCCGCAAGAACTGGGCTCAGATCTTCGCCGCGGTTCCCGACGTCCGCGCCGAAGTGCTGCGATGCGTCGAAGACGGCGACACCATCTGGAGCGAGTGGGAGCACCGCGGTACCCGTCCTGACGGCAGCGCCCACGTCATGCGGGGCGTGGTGATCTTCAGCGTCGAGGGCGGCCTGGCCAGCTGGGCCCGCTTCTACCTCGGAGCCGGTCCAAGACGGTAGCGGGGGCGTCGATGATGCCGTCCGCAGCCAGGTCAGCCCGGGCGGCACGCAGTGATTCTTGTGGCGGGTGGCACTGGTCGCCTGGGGACCGCCGTCGTCGGCCGCCTGGTCAAGAGGGACATCGACGTTCGGGTCCTGACCCGTGACCCCAAACGCGCCGCCCGCCTCGAGGCTGAGCGGGTCGAGGTGGTGACCGGCGATGTGCGCAACCGCGCCAGCCTGGACCGGGCCACCGCGGGCGTTGACGTCGTGGTATCGGCGGTGCAGGGCTTCGCCGGGCCGGGAGGGGTCTCGCCTGCGACCGTCGACCGGGACGGCAACGCCAGCCTGACCGACGCGGCCAGGGCCGCCGGCGCTGACCTGGTGCTGATGTCCACGGTGGGTGCCGCGGCGAACAGCCCCATGGAGCTGTTCCGCATGAAACGCGCCGCCGAGGAATACGCGTCGGCCAGTGGTGTGCCTACCACAGTGGTCCGGGCCACTGCGTTCGCCGAGCTGTGGGTCGACCTGCTTGAGCAGACCGCCCGGCGGTCGGGTCGTCCACTGGTCTTCGGCCACGGCGATAACGCCATCAACTTCGTATCGGTCAATGACGTGGCCTGCCTCGTCGAGCGGGCCATCACCGACCCGGCGACCCGCGGCCAGGTCCTCGAGATCGGCGGGTCCGGCAACCTGACCTTCAACGAGCTGGCCCGAGCCGTGCAGGCAGCTGCCGGGCGTACCAGCGCACCCCGCCATGTGCCCCCAGCGGTGCTGCGCTTGATGGGCGCCACCATCGGGCGGGTGAAGCCCGCACTGGGCCGCCAGGCGAAAGCCGCGCTCGTCATGGATCGTGTCGATCTCACCTTCGACACAACGGCCATCCACCGCGTCTACCCCGACCTCCCCGCCACCTCGCTGACCGACCTACTCGCCACATCATCCTTGGCAAACCTGCCCGGCGCCCCCGCAGGAGCGGCCGAGTCCCCACTGAGGGGGCGATCCACTCGGTTCCCAACGATTACGGTCATGGCCCGTCCGATTGCTGGCGGGGCAGTTCATCGCCGCGGGCAGCCGCTGACAGTAACGATGACAGCACCAGCCAACGGCCGCCGCACCCGCTCGACAGCAGCCGACCACGCTTGGTCGTCACCGTCTCAGGCCGTGATGCCTTCGCATGCTCGACACCTGCGTCGCAGGCCTCGATGGCCGGCTCATATGCCCTTGCGGATACCCCCGTCATCATCTGATTCCGCCCGCTCCGACTTTGTCATCCAGATCCCGGTACACCGCCTGCCCGTGACTGGTGAGCAGAACCGCGCTCGTCTCGAAGGGGCAGCCCGCGGTGGAGACCTGGTCCAGCAGCGATCGGTTGCTCGGCACCGCCTGCCTCTCGGGCCGTTCACCACCCAAGATGCATGCCATCCGGCTGGCGGCGGTCCGGCGAGCCTGGCCGTGCCGGGAATCGGCAGCGTCCTGCCGGGTAGGAAACTTAATGATGAGGAAATCCCGGCTGAACGTGATGGCATGCTGCGCCTGCCCGAGCCCGGTGGCGGAAAATCCGGAGCGCCGGTGAGCGGCCGCGGCGAGCCGCCCGTCGTGATCGTCGGCGCCGGGCTCGCGGGCCTGGCCTGCGGCCTGGATCTGGCCGCGGCCGGCGTCACGGTCCAGATTCTGGAGGCGTCCGACGGTGCCGGCGGCCGGATGCGCACCGACCAGCGCGACGGCTTCCTGCTGGACCGCGGCTTCCAGGTCTTCAACACCTCCTACCCCCAGGTGCAGCGGCGCGTTGACCTGCGCGCGCTGCAGCTGCGGCCGTTCACCCCCGGCGTGCTGCTGCACACGCCGGCTGGGCGGGTGCGGTTCGCTGATCCGACCCGGCAGCCGCGCCAGAGCGGTGACCTGCTGCGGGGCCGCCTGGCGAAGCCGGCTGACGTGCTCGCGCTGGCCGGGCTCAGCGCCGCCGATCTGCTCCTGCCGGCCCGGATGATCACCAGCCGGCCGGAACGGACCACCTTGGCCGCACTGACGGAGGCGGGCATTTCTCCCGATCTCATCGAGCTGTTCTTCCGGCCGTTCCTGGCCGGAGTGTTCCTCGAGGATCAGCTGCAGACCTCTGGCCGGTTTTTCCACCTGGTCTGGCGCAGCATGCTGCGCGGCACCCTGACGCTGCCCCGCCGCGGCGTCCAGGCCGTCCCCGAGCAGCTCGCGGCGGGGTTGCCGCCCGGTGTGGTCCGGCTGGAAACGCCAGTCAGGAGGCTCACCGAGGATGGGGTCGCGCTCGCGGACGGCACGGGGCTGCCGGCGCGCGCCGTGGTCGTGGCGACCGGCGCGGCGGAGGCCGGGCGCCTGCTGCCGGAGCTGGATGTCAGCGCGACCCGCACGGTGACCACGGTGTACTACGCCGCGCCGGCCTCGCCGCTGCGCGAGCCGACGCTGCTCGTCGATACCGAGCGCCGCATTCTCAATACTGTCGTGCTCAGCGAGGTGACGTCGGGCTACTCGGCCTGCCCGGAGGCGCTGATCTCCGCGTCCGCGCTCGGTGATGCCGCCGCCGAGCCCGCGCTGCGGGCCAGGCTGGCTCAGCTGTACCGGACGGACACCTCGGGCTGGGAGCATCTGGCGACCTATCCGGTGCGCGGCGCGCTGCCCGACATGACCGCGCCGCATGCCCTCAGCCGCCCATGCCGGGTGGGACCAGGGCGTTATGTGTGCGGGGATCACCGGGCGACCGGCTCGGTGCAGGGCGCGCTCGCGTCCGGAAGCCGGGCCGCCCGCGAGATTCTCAGCCAGATCGACCGCTAGCGCCGCCCGGGCGGCACCGCCCCCCGGGCCGCCACTCGCCCGGCGGCGACCGGCGTCAGCCTGCCGCGCCGCGCCTGCGCTGCTGCCCGCGCGCCTCGGACGCCCGGGCCGCCGAGCAGTGCTCACACCGGCAGCCCCAGTTCCGGTAGCCCGATGCGGTACCGTGCGGCACCTCGGCGAACCGCCGGTCCTGCAGCGAGCCCACCCACGCCCGCCGGGCGGCGGTGGCGGCGGCCCGGCACGGCTCGCACCGGCAGCCGTAGTTGTTGTAGGCCGACGCGGTGCCGTGGTTGCGCCCGCCGCCACGGACGCCGCTAGCCGTCATGACTCGCGGGGCCGGAGGGCGCGGCCAGGCCCGGATCCGGCGGTACAGTAACGGTACATAGCACGCTTCCTGATCTTGTCAGCGTATATATGACGCTTTGCCCCGCGATCAGGTGCACGTCGGGCCGCCCCCGGCCGCGCGGGCGGCGTGACCATGACTGTCCCGCGTACGGCGGGGGGGCTAATCTGTCACCTGCCGGGCAGCCGCTGCCAGGCCGGCCAGCCTGCTGACATGCCAGACAGCAGTGCCCGAGTGGGAGGACCGCGTGCAGTACCAGCTATCCAGAGCGCTCGCCTGCCCGCTGCTCCGGCTCTGGGCCGGCCGCGGATCACCGGCACAGAGCACATTCCCGCCTCCGGCGGAGCCATCATGGCCTCCAACCACCTGTCCGTGGTCGACACGATCTACCTGCCGCTGATGCTGGAACGGCCGCTGACGTTCGTGGCCAAGTCGGAGTACTTCACCGCCACCCGGCTGCGCGACCGCGCCGTCGGGCGCGTATCTGCGCGGCACCCATCAGCTCTCGGTGGACCGGACCGGCGCGCGGGCCGGCCAGGCGATGCTCGAATCCGCCCTCGACCTGCTGCACAGGGGCGGGCTGTTCGGGATGTACCCGGAGGGAACCCGGTCGCCCGATGGCAGGCTGTACCGGGGCCGGACCGGGGTCGGCTGGCTGGCCCTGACCGCCGGCGTGCCGGTGATCCCGGTCGCCATGGTCGGCACCGACCGGGTGCTGGCGCCCGGCCGGCGGCTCCCGCGGCCAGGCCGGATCGAGGATCAGGATCGGCGAGCCGATGACCTTTCATGCCTACGACGGCCAGCCGGTCGGGGCGCGGCAGCGCAGGGCCGTGACCGACGAGGTCGTCCAGGCCATCGGCAAGCTCTCGGCCCAGGAGTACGTGCCGATGTACGCGTCGGTGCGCAAGGAGCAGCTGGCCGCAGAGCGGGCCCTGCAGCCCGGCCGGTAGCCGCCCTGGTCAGGCGGCCGCCGGGCGGGAAGCCACGGCAGAGCCGCGGTCGCCAGGCGGCTCAGCCCCGGTCGCGGGGTACCGCCGGGTGATCGTCCTGGTCCGCCTGGCTCCGGGGTAGCCCGGGCCGCTGTGCCCCGGCTCCGGGTCCTCGCCCGTGCTCCCCGGCTGGGAGCCGCCCGCTGCCGGGTTCCCGGGCAGTGACCGGCCGGCCCGGCTCCGGGCCGCCACGTGCCGGCCGCCACCGCATCGGCGGGAGCGTGGGGCCGGGATCCACGGCGTGCCCCGCATCCCTGGCCTCCCGGCGGGCTCCGGCGGCGGCTGCGGCGACTCGCCGGCCCGGGGTGCCCGGCCCGGCCCGGCTGCCTGCCGCGGAGCGTGCCCGGCCACTGGCACGGCAGCGGAGCCCGGCTGCCGTCGGCTGGCCGCGCGCGGCGTCATCGGCGCCGCCCAGGGCATGCTCGCTCTCCGGCCTGGGCGCCGGCCGCCACGGGCGGCGGCCCGGAGTCTCCGGCGGCTTCTGCGGCGGCCGCGGGCCGCCCGGACCAGGCCCGGCGCCTGGCCGTCTGCGCCGGGCCGCGTTGTCTCCTCGCCGCCGGCGCGCCGGCCGGTCCCGGCGGGCCTGCTGGCCTGCTCGCGGCGGTTGCCAGGTGCCGGTGCCGGCGGCGGCCCTGGCCGGGACGCTCTCGGCGGCCGCGCCAGCGTCCTGGTGCCTGAGCCGCCGCCCGGTCCCGGCCGGGCGGGGCGGCCGGGCCCGGCTGCGCCCCGGTGCCACGCCGTACCCAGTTCCGCCGGCGGCCGGCGGCGCGCGGCGCGGCCATCCGGCGGCGGCAGCTGCCATCGCAGCACGGCGTAGCCGATGACCAGCGCCAGCAGCACGATCATCAGGCCAGCGCAGATCACCGCTAGCGCTGCAGCCGGGGTACCAGGGCGGCCCGGGCGGCGGCACGGCGGGGGCGCGGGCTGCGGCGGCAGCGCCCCGGCCGCGGCCCGGGGTGCCGGGGCTGGCGAGGGCTCGCGGCCGGCCGAGCGGCCCGCGCCGGCGTTCACGGTGCCGGTCCCGAGGCCAGCCCGCCGGCCGGCCGGGCGCCGGCGCCGGGCTGCTGGTCAGCGCCGGCGTCGACCTGGCCGGGGCTGAGGTGCGGGAACCGGGACTTGATCAGCGCGGCGATGCCGGTGACGATGGCGCTGGCCGCGGTGGTGCTGCTGACCGTCGGGTAGCCGGAGGCCGTGCGCGCACCCGGCGGCCGCGATGACGCCCGCGCCCGGCGCCGTCAGCTGCACATACGGCTGGTTGCTGGAGCCGCGCATCACCTGGTTGCGGTCGGCCGCGCCGACCGAGATGACGCCCGGGTAGGCGGCCGGGTAGTTGACCGGGCCGGTGCCGCGGGCGTTGTCCCCGGCGGGCGCGACCAGCACCACGCCCTGCGCAGGGCGTAGGCGACGGCGGCCTGCTCGGCCGGGCTGCCGTCCGCGGCGATGATGCCGGCAGCGGTGGCGCCGCTCGTGCCGGGGGACGGGCAGCGGCCGAGATCGCGGTGGGCTCGGGCGCCGGCCGGGGTCCAGCGGCAGGTCGATCACGCGTGGCGCCGTGCCGACCGCGTACCTGATGCCGCTGGCGATGGCGTCCGGCAGCCCGGCGCCGGCGGCGCGTCTGTCCAGCAGCGGATCGTCGCTGGTCAGGGTGACCCGCGACGGACAGGATCCGGGCCCGCGGGGGCGATCGCCGATGATGCCCGAGTGCGCCGCCTGCGCCGGTGCCCCTGCCCGGCGATGAGGCTGGCGGCCGCGCGTGCCCTGCACGCCGAAGATACGAGCTGGCCGCCTCGCCGGCGCCGGTGTAAGTCCGGGCCGGTGGTCACCGAGCCGGCCAGGTCGGGCTGCCGGGCGTCGACGCCGTCGCTGAGCACCGCGACGGTGACGCCGCTGCCCCGGGTGGCCTGCCAGGCCTGCGCTGACGCCGAGCTCGCTCAGCCACCACTCCTGCTGGCGGACCTGATCGGCCAGCGGCAGCGGTGCGCTCCGGCCGCCACGCCATACGCCGCCAGCGCAGCGGCGAGCACGGCGCGACGCGGGCGGAGGGAACCTCCGCGGCACGCCGGCCTGCCTTCCGTGGGGGTTCACCGCATGTGTGCCATGTTCGCGGTCCGTTCGTGCCGCCTCCCTCCGGCAGGCTCGCCGTGACCCGGCCCGTGACCTGCCGTGCCCGGATCGTCAGGCCTGGCGGGCCGGCGACAGCCGGACGTGCGCCCCCGGCGGCAGCCCGAGCTGCTCGGCCGCGTCGCCGGCGTTGACCGCCAGCGAGATCAGCCCGGCGCTGTCGGTGAACGCGACGATCTCGCCCGGGCGCCACGGCCGCGAAGGTCTCCAGGTACGGGACGGTCAGCTGGCGGCGCCCGCAGCGGACGATCAGCGGCGAGCCGAAGCCGATGCCCAGCCGGCCGGCGTCGCGCCGCCGGGATGGACAGCTGCACGTTGCCGAACCGGTCCACCGACATGACCTCGCCCTCGGCCTCGCCGTCGTGCACCCGGCTGGTCGGCGCGGGCAGCGTGACCAGGTCGGCCGACGTCGATCTCGGTCGCCCGCCGCGGCCCAGCTCGGTGCCCGCCGCCAGGTGCGCGGCCACCGGCATGAAGATGTCCCGGCCGTGGAAGGTGGTGGAGACCGGGTGCAGCCACAGCTCGCCGTTGGTGAGCTGGACCGCCCGCTGCGCGCCGCCCAGCGCGGCGACGGCCCAGGACAGCACGCCGTTGTCCGGGCCGACCAGGACGGCTGTCGCCCGCCTGCACCGCGACGCCGCGGCGGGCGGTGCCCACGCCGGGATCGACGACCGCCACGTGCACGGCGGGCGGCAGGTAGCGGACGGTCTGGGCGAGCACCGCCGCGCCGCGCCGGACGTCGCCGGGCTGCACCAGGTGGGTGATGTCGATGACCTGGCCGCGGGCGCGATCCGCGCGGCGACGCCGTGGCAGGCCGCGACAAAGCCGTCTTCCAGCCCGTAGTCGGTCAGGAACGTCAGGCAGTCAAAGGAAGTCACGAATCGTGAGCGTACGTCTAGCGGCGTGCCGTATAGCCGCAGTGAGCCCGCCGAGGCCTGCCTACGATGGAGATGCGCTGGAGGACCAGGGAGGCCAGGTGGCGGCGCTGTCCGAGCTGGAGATGCGCATCCTGGCCTTCGAGCGGAGCTGGTGGCGGTTTCCCGGCGCCAAGGAGCGGGAGATCCTCGAGGTGCTCGGCATGCCGGCGACCCGGTACTACCAGCTGCTCAACGAGCTGATCGACCGGCCCGAGGCGGCCGAGTTCGACCCGCTGCTGGTGACCCGGCTGCGCCGGCAGCGCGGCCGCAGGCGGCGGATGCGCTCGGCCGCCGACCGGCCAGATGACCTCGCGCTCCCGGGGCCGCCGACGGCTCCCCGCTGCCGAGCACCGAGGCGGGCCGGGCCGGCCTGGCCGCGCTGCTGGCCGCCCCGGCCCGGCGCTGATCGCGCTGGACTTCGACGGCACGCTGTCGCCGATCGTCGCCGACCCCGCGGCCGCCCGGCCGCTGCCGCGGCGCGTGGCCGCGCTGCGCAGGCTCGGGCCGCTGGCCGGCACGCTGGCCGTCATCACCGGCCGCCCGGCCGCCGATGCCGTGCGGTTCGGCGCCCTGGACCAGGTGCCCGGCATCATCGTGCTCGGTCATTACGGCAGGCAGCGCTGGCACGACGGCACGCTGACCGCGCCGCCGCCGCCGCCGGGAGTGGCGCAGGCCCGCAGCGCGCTGCCCGCCGTGCTGGCCGCGGCGGGCGCGCCGCCGGGCACCTGGACCGAGGACAAGGACGGCGACGCGGTGGCGGTGCACACCCGGCGCGCCGCGGACCCGCAGCGCGCCCTGGATCTGCTGCGCGGCCCGCTGACCGCGCTGGCGGAGCGGACCGGCCTGGTCGCCGAGCCGGGCCGCCTGGTCATCGAGCTGCGGCCGGCCGGGCTCGGACAAGGGCACAGGCCCTGAAGGATCTTGCCGCAGCCCGGCGCCCTGGCGCGATCTTGTACTGCGGTGATGATCTCGGTGACGGGCCGGCCTTCCGCGCGGTCGCGGAGCTGCGGACCGCCGGGCTGCCCGGGCTGGCGGTGTGCAGCGGCTCGGCCGAGGTGGCGGCGATCGCCGCCGAGACCGACCTGGTCGTAGACGGCCCGTCCGGTGTTGCGGCCCTGCTGGACTTTCTCGCCCAGGCTTTCAGGGGCTAGCAGCCAGCGCGGCCAGCCGGTCGGAGTCGAGCGCGGCGAGCTGGTCGGCGAACCACCGGGCGGGCGGCAGCGCGGCCGCGGCCCGGGCCAGCTCGGCGCTGCGGCGGATCCGCTCGGCGTCGGGCATGAGCAGAGCCTCATGCAGCGCGTCCGCAGTTCCGGTGACGTCGAACGGGTTGATCAGCAGGGCCGCCGGGCCGAGCTCGGCCGCGGCGCCCGCCTCGCGGGATAGCACCAGAGCGCAGCCGCGGTCGGACAGCAGCGGCCCTTCCTTGGCCACCAGGTTCATCCCGTCCCTGACCGGGTTGACCAGCAGCACGTCGGCCAGCCGGTAAGCCGCCAGCGAGCGCGCGTAATCGTCATTGACGTGCAGCATCAGCGGATCCCAGTCGGGCGTGCCGAAGTCGTTGACGATCTGCGCCGCCATCCGCTGCACGCTTGCGGTGTACTCGCGGTACTCGGGCAGGTCGTGCCGGGATGGGTAGGCGAGCGCCAGGTGCGTCACCCGGCCGCGCCACTGCGGATGCGCGGTGAGCAGCTGCCGGTAGGCGGCCAGCCCGCGGACGATGTTCTTGGACAGCTCGGTGCGGTCGATCCTGACGATCAGCTTGCGGCCCGCCGCGGCCTCGGCCAGCCGCGCCGTCCTGGTCCTGACGTCCGGCTCGGCGGCGCGCGCGGTCAGCTCGGCGGGATCCACGCCGAGCGGATGCACGCCGATGCCGGTGACGTGCCCCCGGTAGCGTCACGGTCTGCCGCCCGCGGTCCACGGCCGCGCCCAGGAACTGCTCGCAGCAGTCCAGGAACGCATCGGCCCACCGCTGGGACAGGAAGCCGGCGTGGTCGGCGCCGAGAATCCCGTCGAGCACCTCGCGGCCGATCCCGCCGGGCAGCATCCGGTAGTAATCGGCAGGCGCCCACGGCGTGTGCGAGAAGTGCGCGATCTTCAGGTCGGGCCGGAGCTCGGCCAGCATCCGCGGGGCCAGGGACAGGTGGTAGTCCTGGATCACGACTCGGACGTCCCCGGCCGGGGGGCGTCCGGCCGCGGCCGCGAGGGCCGAGGCGAAAGACCGGTTGTAGGTGCGGAAGGACTCCCACTCCCGGTCGAAGGACAGATCGAAGTTCGGCTGGTTCGGGGCGTCGTAGAGCATGTGGTGCACGAACCACAGCGTCGAGTTCGCCACCCTGTTGTACGCGCGATGGAAGACCGCAGGCGGGATGTCGAGCATGCATACGCCCGATCCGCTGACGCCGTCGAGGTTCAGCATGCCGCCGACGGACCGGCGGGCCGCGGCCCGGTCAGCCTCGGTGAGCGCCGCGCAGACCCACAGCACGTCCGCCCGCCCGGCCGCCGCGGACAGTCCGGCGATCAGCCCGCCGCCGCCGCGGCGCGCGCTCAGCGTGCCGTCGTCGCAGAGCATGAACGACACCGGCCCGCGGTTAGAGGCGATCAGGATCCGCTCGCCGACTGATGATCCGCTCATTGTTGCGTCAGGCTATCTGGCCGGGCCGCAGGCCAGCCGGGGGATCGCCAGGTGCGGAGCACCGCCGTTGCCGGTTAGAGTGTTGTGCACAACTTCATAACGCTCATCCAGAGGGGTGGAGGGACCGGCCCGGTGAAGCCCCGGCAACCATCGCGATGACTGGCGAAGCCAGCCTCGCAATGTGCCGCTGCATCACGATGTCGCAGCGGAAGCGCCCGAATAGACGGGCGGCGAGGTCATCTCGACAGGTGCCAATTCCGGCCCGCGGCGAACGCCGGCGGGACAGATGAGGAGAGGCCTCGCCCCGTGAGCACATCAGCCAGCAAATCCCCGACCCGGTTCGGCTACGCCAGCCACCTTTTCTGCCGTGAGTGCGGCCAGACATACGACCTCGGCGCGCAGCACGCCTGCGGCGAGTGCTTCGGGCCGCTCGAAGTGAGCTACGACTTCCCCCCGCTGACCCGCGCGTCGATCGCGGCCGGGCCGCCCAACATCTGGCGCTACGCGAGCCTGCTGCCGGTGCCGCCGGACGTCGCGCAGTCGCCCAACACCGAGCCGGGCTGTACCCGGCTGACCCGCGCCGACCAGCTGGCCCGCGAGCTCGGCATGCGCTGCCTGTGGGTGAAGGACGAGCGCGGCAACCCGACCCACTCCTTCAAGGACCGGGTGGTGGCAGTGGCGCTGGCCGCCGCGATCGAGATGGGCTTCAAGGTTCTGGCCTGCCCGTCCACCGGGAATCTGGCCAACGCGGTGGCCGCCGCGGCGGCGCGCGCGGGCATCCGGTCGGTGGTGCTGGTGCCCGCCGACCTCGAGCCGCAGAAGATCCTGGGCACCTCCATCTACGGCGGCACGCTGGTCACCGTCGAGGGCAGCTACGACGACGTGAACCGGCTCGCCTCCGAGCTGGCCGATGACCGGGAGGACTGGGCGTTCGTCAACGTCAACGTCCGGCCTTATTACGCGGAGGGCTCGAAGACCATCGGCTACGAGATCGCCGAGCAGCTGGGCTGGCGGCTGCCCGAGCAGGTCGTCGTGCCGGTCGCGTCCGGCGCGCAGCTCGTCAAGATCGACAAAGCGTTCCGGGAGCTGGCCGGCCTCGGCCTGGTGCCGCCAGGCCGCGAGTGCCGGGTATTCGGCGCGCAGGCCACCGGGTGCGCGCCGGTCGCCGCCGCGTTCCGGGCCGGACAGGACGTGGTGCAACCGGTCCGGCCGGCCACGGTCGCCAAGTCGCTGGCGATCGGCAATCCCGCCGACGGCCCGTACGTGCTGGACGTCGTGCGCCGGACCGGGGGCGCGGTGGCCGACGTGAGCGACGAGGAAGTCGTGGACGCGATCCGGCTGCTGGCCGCCACCGAGGGCATCTTCGGCGAGACGGCCGCCGGGGTGACGCTGGCGGTCACCCGCCGCCTGCTCGCCGCCGGCCAGCTTGATCCTCAGGCCGAGACAGTGATCATCAACTCCGGTGACGGGCTCAAGACGCTGGACGCGGTCGCCGCGACGCTGCCCGCGGTGACCCCGATCCGGCCCGCGGTCCCGGCCTTCGAGGCGCTGGAGTCAGCCGCCAGCTGACCGCGGCCGCCGCGGCCGCCCGTGGTTCTTCGTGTGAAAGGCAGGAACTGTGATGAGCGTGTCCGTGCGGATTCCGACGATCCTGCGGGCCTATACCGGCGGCGCCGCGGAGGTCAGCGCCGAGCCGGGCACCCTGCGCGAGGTCATTACCGGGCTGGACTCGTCCTACCCGGGCATCGGCGGCCGGATCCTGGACGACACCGGGAAGCTGCGCCGGTTCGTCAACGTATACGTGGGGGATGAGGACGTGCGGCTTATCCAGGGCCTCGACACGCCGGTCCCGTCCGGCGGCCAGGTCTCGGTGATCCCGGCGGTGGCCGGCGGCTGAGCCCCCCGGTGGCATGGTCTGCCCGCAGTGTCCAATAACGGAAGCAACTGCGCGCGGCGGCCGGGCCACGTTGTAAAGTCGTTCCCGGTCGCGCCGTTTGCACCGGCGGGAGAGGAAGGCTTGGCCACCCAAAGCCGCTAGCCGGCGCCGCGATCAACGGGCTCCGGGTTGCAAGGGCGGGGCCCGAGGCCCGAGCGAAGTTTAGGGAGTTGTTGGTAATGGCTCAGGGCACCGTCAAATGGTTCAACGCGGATAAGGGCTACGGCTTCATCGCGGTCGACGGTGGTAGGGACGTTTTCGTCCACTTCTCGGCCATCCAGGCGGATGGCTACCGCACCCTCGAAGAGGGCCAGCGAGTCGAATTCGAGATTACGCAGAGCACGCGCGGCCCGCAGGCAGAGGCGGTCCGCATGGTCTGAGTTCTCCTACCCTGCCGAAGGGTCCGGCCCCCGCTGAGGGGACCGGGCCCTTCGCGCTGCCCCGGCCGCGTTCCGGCCCCGGCGGCTCAGCTTGCACTCTCCCGGTCAGAGTGCTAAAAAAGGCGTTAGCACTCTCGGGGTGAGAGTGACAACGCAGTGACGTGATCGGGGCGACGAGGCCCACCCGGTGGCAGGCAGGGATTGCCCCGGGTGCGGTCGTCCGTCGCGGGCGTCGGCCCGGTCGGCACGCAAGGCACAAAGTTCACGGAGGACTGGAAGCCTATGGCAGCGAAGATGATCGCGTTCAACGAGGACGCCAGGCGCGGCCTCGAGCGCGGCATGAACCAGCTAGCCGACGCCGTAAAGGTCACCCTCGGCCCGAAGGGCCGGAACGTGGTCCTGGAGAAGAAGTGGGGCGCCCCCACGATCACCAACGATGGCGTGTCCATCGCCAAGGAGATCGAGCTCGAGGACCCGTGGGAGAAGATCGGCGCCGAGCTGGTTAAGGAAGTAGCGAAGAAGACCGATGACGTGGCCGGCGACGGCACGACGACGGCGACCGTGCTGGCCCAGGCGCTGGTCCGCGAGGGCCTGCGCAACGTGGCGGCCGGGGCCAACCCGATGTCGCTTAAGCGCGGCATCGAGGCGGCGGTTGAGCGGGTCAGCGAGGAGCTGTCCAAGCAGGCCAAGGACGTGGAGACCAAGGAGCAGATCGCTTCGACAGCCTCCATCTCGGCCGGCGACCCGGCGATCGGCGAGATGATCGCCGAGGCCATGGACAAGGTCGGCAAGGAAGGCGTCATCACCGTCGAGGAGAGCAACACCTTCGGCCTGGAGCTTGAGCTCACCGAGGGCATGCGCTTCGACAAGGGGTACATCTCGCACTACTTCGCCACCGACCCGGAGCGGATGGAAGCGGTCCTCGACGACCCGTACATCCTCATCGTCAACTCCAAGGTCTCGGCGAACAAGGACCTGCTGCCGCTGCTGGACAAGGTGGTGCAGTCCGGCAAGGCGCTGGTCGTCATCGCCGAGGACGTGGAGGGCGAGGCCCTGGCCACCCTGGTGGTCAACAAGATCCGCGGCCTGTTCAAGTCGGTTGCCGTCAAGGCCCCCGGTTTCGGCGACCGCCGCAAGGCCATGCTCGGTGACATCGCCATCCTGGCCGGCGGCCAGGTCATCAGCGAGGAAGTGGGCCTCAAGCTGGAGAACGCCGACCTGGACCTGCTCGGCAGCGCCCGCAAGGTCGTCGTGACCAAGGACGAGACCACGATCGTCGACGGCGCGGGCGACGCGGACCAGATTTCGGGCCGGGTCAACCAGATCCGGGCCGAGATCGAGAACACCGACTCCGACTACGACCGCGAGAAGCTGCAGGAGCGGCTGGCCAAGCTGGCCGGCGGCGTGGCCGTCATCAAGGCGGGCGCGGCGACTGAGGTCGAGCTGAAGGAGCGCAAGCACCGCATCGAGGACGCGGTGCGCAACGCCAAGGCGGCCGTGGAGGAGGGCATCGTCGCTGGCGGCGGCGTGGCCCTGATCCAGGCCGGGCAGACCGGCTTCAAGAAGCTGGACCTGTCCGGCGATGAGGCGACCGGTGCGCAGATCGTGCGCCGCGCCCTGGATGAGCCGCTGAAGCAGATCGCGATCAACGCCGGCCTTGAGGGCGGCGTGGTGGCCGAGAAGGTGCGGTCCCTGGATGCCGGTCACGGCCTGAACGCCGCGGACGGCGATTACGTCAACATGTTCAAGGCCGGCATCATCGACCCTGCCAAGGTCACCCGGTCAGCGCTCCAGAACGCGGCCTCGATCGCGGCACTGTTCCTCACCACCGAGGCAGTGATCGCGGAGAAGCCGGAGAAGGAGAAGGCGCCGGCCGCGCCCGGCGGCGGTGACATGGACTTCTAGCCGCTCGCGGCGAGGTTCAGCAGGACCGGATGGGCCCAGAGCCCATCGGGAGCACGACAGCGGCGAGGGGGTTCCGGCCAGAGGGCCGGAACCCCCTCGCCCGGCGTTAGCGCCTGCACCACTGTCCGTCGGGCCGCCTTTGCTGCGAGGAATGTGGTGCGGAGTGTCCGGTTTATTACTGGCCGGGCTGGGTATCCGCAGAGGCTAATCTGATCTTCATGGGCAACGGCGGCCTAACCCGCCGGCCACGAAAGATTGTCACCAGATGAATCTCCCCACCGAGCAACTCGTCCGCGACTATCTCAACCGCGTTTCGCTGGCGAGCCGGGGGCGCCTGGATTCAGCCGAGCGGCATGCGCTACTCGTCGGTACCCGCCAATCCATTGAGCGGGCCATCGGGGCGTCAGGCGCGGCTGACCCGGAAGCGGTCAGCCGGGTCATCGCGGCACTCGGCGATCCTGAGGCGCTGGTGACCCGGTACCGGGAAACGCTGGCGGCCGGCCACGGCGGGAACGGCCACCGGAGCGGCGGCCAGCGTGCCGCGCCCGCTGGACTCGGGGAAGCCGCGCCAGCACATACCGTTGCGAGCGGCCCCGTGCCTGCGCAGGATGCTGCACCAGCTGACGGCAGCCGGGCTGGTGCCGCTCGCGCCAGTGGCACGGCCGCCGTCGAGGACGGCCCCTCACCGGCCAGCAACGGACCGGCCGGCAACGGACCGGCCGGCACCGCACCGGCCGGCGCCAGCACCGCACCGGCCGGCACCGTACCAGCCAGCGGTCCTGGTTTCCGGTCCGCCGGCGGCTCCTGGGCAGCGGACAGCCCTGACCCGGTCGCCGGGGAGACGGCGGCCGGTCCCGCGGGCGGCCTCAGTTCCGCGGCCGACTCTGGCTCAGCGCCAGGCGCTAGCCCACCGGCCGGGACCGGCTCGGGGGTACCCGCAGAAACGGCCGGGCCCGGGGGCTTCAGGCCCTTCCGGGCGGCCCGGCCGGACAGCTGGCCCGGTAGCCCCAGTCGCACCGGGTCGCGTCAGACCGGCCCGTCCCGGACGGGTGCTTCCCGGCCGGGGGCCAGCCCAGCCGGATCCAGTCAGCCCGGCGGTGGCGGAACCCGGCCCGGCGGTGGCGGAACTGGCCCGCATCGCAGCGGAGCTGGCCGCAGTGGCCCGGTTCGCACCGGCACCGGCACCGGCCCAGGTCGGGGCGGAATCGGACGCGGTGAGGGCGGCGGCGGCGGCGGCGACGGCCGCGGCGATGGCGGGCGCGGCGATTCCGGTCGCCGCCCCGCGGACCCGGGCGCCGCCGCCCGCCCCGCCCGGGCAGCGGGACCGGGCGAACTCGCCGAGGTTGTTGTCGAGCTGGTCCAGAAGCACCCGCTGGAGGTCGGCGCGATCGTGCTGCTCGGCCTCGGCGGCCTGATCTTCCCCCCGATCTGGCTGATCGGCGTGCTCGTGGCGCTGGCCTCGAAGTGCTGGGATATCCGAGACAAGTGGGCAGGCCTGGCGGGGCCGGTCGTGCTCGTCGTCATCGGGACCTGGGTGCTCGTCACGATCGGCGGCCGGCATCCTACCTTCGCCGCGTATCTCATGAACGCCTGGCTGATCGGCGGCCGCCTGAGCCGCATCGCCGCACTGCTCGGCGCGGCGTACCTGGCGTGGCGGCTGCGCCGCGGCCCGAGGGAGCTGGCGCCGCCGTGGGACCGGACCACCCGGGCAGCCTGAACTCGCGACTGCGCTCCGCCAGGCCCGGCCAGTCCCGAATGCCGGTCATTGAGGAGCAGCCAGACCGGTGGCCGGACCGGTAGCCTTATCCAGCGCAGTAAGGTCGCAACCGTAGTTTCCTCTTCGCGTAAAGGGTCCCGCTCGTGCCAACTGGCAAGGTCAAGTGGTATGACGCCGACAAGGGGTTCGGCTTCCTCACCCGTGACGACGGCGGCGAGGTTTTCGTGCATTCCAAGGCACTGGAGCCTCCCGGCTCGGCACTGCGGCCGGGACAGCGGGTGGAATTCGGCGTCGCCGAGGGCCGCAGGGGCACCCAGGCGCTGCAGGTGCGCACGATCGAGCCGCCGCCCACGGTCTCCAAGGCGGGCCGGAAGGATCCCGAGCAGATGACGGTGATCGTCGAGGACCTGATCAAGCTGCTGGACGGCGTGTCCAACACCTACCGGCGCGGCAAGCACCCGGAAGGCCGCGAGGCGAAGAAGACCGCCGCCGTGCTGCGCGCGGTGGCCGACGACGTGGACGCCTGAGCCGCGCCTGCGCTAGGAAGAGCATCTTGCCGCGCCCACCCGGTGCGCGCCGGTCAGGGCTGCGCCTGCGGGCCGGTCAGGAAGCCTGCGGCGCCACCCGCCCGCGCCGCCGGTCCCGGAGCTGGCGGTTGCGCCGTCCGGCTATCAGCAGCCCCAGCGCGGCCGCCAGTCCGGCCGCCGCGACCGACAGGCCGGCCACCCCGCTTGAGGTGAGTGACAAGGCCAGCCCGGCCAGGCCGCCGAGCACCCACGACAGCTGATTCAGCGTCTCGGAGACGGCGAAGGTCGAGGACCGGATCTCCTCGCCGACCTCCCGCTGCACTGTGGCGTCGAGCGCCAGCTTGACCAGGGCCTGAGCCGTCGCCGCGACGAATGCCACCGCCAGGGCCGTCCACAGCCCGAAGAACCAGGCGCAAACGGCCGTGACCACCATCGCCACGGCCAGCATCCCGAACACGATCAGGTGCGGACGGCGCGCGCGCAGCCGGGATCCCGCGGCGGTCCCGATGAACCCGCCCGCGGCGACGGCTGCGGCGAGCGCACCGAGGGCGGCGTTATGGGGGAGCCCGCGGAAATGGTCGGCACGCAGCAGGAACGCCAGGAACAGCAGCATGAAACCGGAGAACGCCCGCAGTGCCGCGTTACCGCGCATGGCCTCGCCGACGACCGGGCCGACCAGGCGCAGGGGCCGCAAGCCGCCCCGGTTGGGCTTGGGCAGCGGCCGGGTCGTTCCGTCCCGGGCGGTATGGCCGTTTGCGCTCCCCCGGCCCGCCGCGGCCGGCTCAGCGGCCGCCGGGCCCGTGGTCGCCGGCCCGCCTCGGCCTGCCGCCATACCCGGGCTGCTGCCGTCCGGGCCGGCGCCGCGCACGGCGGAGTCCGTCGCGTCCACGCTGCCCGGCAGCCGGACGCCGATGACTGTGCCAGCGATGTACACCAGCGCGCCCACCCGGAGGACCCAGGCGGCGCTGGTCGCCCACTCCATCCCGGCGGCGAGGCCGACGCCGAGCGTAGACGCCACCAGCGACGCCAGCGTCATGCGCGCGTTGGCCGAGACCAGGGTCAGCTGCTCGGGCAGCAGCCTCGGCGCCACCGCGGCCCGGGTGACCGCGTACACCTTCTGCAGGATCAGCACGCCGAAGGCGGCGGGGAACAGCGTGACCGGATCGGAGTGCAGCGCCGCCGACATTCCCCAGCACAGCAGGCCCCGCGCGAGCAGGGTGCCCGCCAGGATGAAGCGGCGGCCTTGCTGCACCCGGTCGAGAACCGGGCCGATGAACGGCGCCAGCACCGCGAACGGGGCCATCGTGATGAGCAGGTACAGAGCCACCTGGCTGCGCGCCTGGGTCAGCGAGGTGTTGAAGAACAGCGTTCCGGCCAGCGAGACCGCCACGAAGGCGTCGCCGACGCTGGCCGCGGCGGTGAGCTCGATGAGATGGGACAGCCCCGTGGTCCCGGCGCCCGAGGCGCCGGCCAGCCGGTGCACGGTGCGGCCGGCGCCGCCCGCGGCCGCGGAGCCGGCCCGGGCCGCCGACCGGGAGGCAGAGACGAGCGACTGGCTCGCCCGCCTCGCCCGTGCGCCACGGGTCGGTGCTCCCATGCCATAAGTATTCTGCTTCCGCGCACTGAGCACGACAGTCGGTCCCGCCCAGGCCCGGCGACACCCCCGCCCGGGGACCGCAGTACGCGGTCCTGGTGCGGGCAGCGGCCTGGATGAGGTTCAATTACTGAACGTGAGCCCCAATCGCGTACGCACCAGGGACCTGGACGAGGCCTGCGTCCAGGCCGTGGACCTCGCCCGCACCGCCGCCATCGAGCTGGCCGGGCCGGACCGGGTCGGGCCGCCGGCCGGCATCGAGGCAGAGGGTGACCGGATAGTCACTCATCTGTTCAGCTGCCTGGACCCCGCCTACGCGGGCTGGCGCTGGGCGGTGACCGTGGCCCGGGCCTCCCGGGCCAAGACGGTGACCGTCAGCGAGTGCGTGCTGCTGCCCGGCCCTGACTCGCTGCTGGCGCCGGACTGGGTGCCGTGGAACGAGCGGGTCAGGCCGGGTGACCTCGGCGTGGGTGACTTGCTGCCGGTCAGCTCCGACGACGAGCGGCTGACGCCGGTTGCCATGCTCGAAGGTGACGACGGGGTGATGGACTGGGATCCCGGCGGCACCTGGGCGCAGCACGAGAGCCTGCCGGGCGACGGGAAGCTGTCCGAGCTGTCGGTGCTGGCCACCGCGGGCGCGTACGAGGGTCCCGGGCTGCGCCGCGACCGCGCCCTGTCCGCGATCGGCCGCGATGACGCCGCCGAGCGCTGGTACTCCAGCGAGCACGGGCCGGGCACCCCGCTGGCCAGCGCCGCGCCGGGTCCGTGCGCCACCTGCGGTTTCCTGGTGCCGCTGAGCGGGCCGCTCGGCCGCGTCTTCGGCGTCTGCGCTAACGAGTTCGCTCCTGATGACGGCCGGGTGGTCGCGCTGGACCATGGCTGCGGCGCGCACTCGGGGGCAGTCAGTCCTGCCGCCCGCCAGGGCGGTCCGGTTCCGGTGATCGATGAGCTCGGGTATGACCTGGTCGACATGCCGGGTGTCTCGATGACCGACACCGTCTTCGAGTCGCTGGACCGGGGCGAGGCTTCGCCGGCTGCCCGCCGACGCGCGGCGCGTTCGCGGGAGCGCTTCAGCGACGGCACGTACACCAGCCCGAACAGCCCCAGGGCGGTGCCGAAGACGCACGTCCACAGCCACCAGCGGTCCGCGGGCGGCAGGCTCGACCGCACCAGGACCAGCACGATCAGCGCGGCCGCCCAGCCCGCGGTGATGGTCGCGGTGATGAGCTGGTCCCGGCCCTCGAGCGGGGGCGGGACCGGGCGGCTTGGCCGGGTCACAATTGCCAGGCTAGCTCAGCGTGCGCACCTGCCCGGCGGCAGCGGGCGTGATGTACTGAGATGCGCACCCGGCCGGGTCGCCGCGTTCGCCCGCTGACTTTAACGGAATACCGGTCTGCCGCTTAAAGTTAGCTAAAGTAATGACTCAGGCTAATGAACATGACTATACAGAGGAGCAGGTCCGACGCAGGCCTGGCCACAGCGCTACGGATATCGGTGACCCGGCTGGCCCGCCGGCTGCGCGCCGAGCGACTGGCCGGAGGGGTCGGCCGGGAGCTGTCCGACACCCAGCTGGCCGCGCTGGCCGCGCTGGAGCGGCACGGTGCGATGACCCCCGGGGAGCTCGCCGAGCACGAGAAGGTGCAGCCGCCGTCGATGACGCGGGTCATGGCCGTGCTCGAGGAGCGCAACCTGGTGATGCGCGCACCGCACCCGACCGACCGGCGCCAGGTCATGCTGACGGTGACCGACCAGGGCCGGGAGCTGGTGCACCAGTCGCGGCGGCTGCGCGAGGCGTGGCTCGCGGTGCGGCTGCGGGAGCTCAGCCCGGCCGAGCGGGCGACGCTGCGGGCGGCGGCGCCGATCCTGGAGAAGCTCAGTCAGTCCTGACCGGCAGGCGGCGCACGTTCAGCTCGCTGCGGACCCGCAACTACCGGCTCTTCGCCACCGGCCAGGTGATCTCGAACACTGGCAGCTGGATGCAGCGCGTGGCCCAGGACTGGCTGGTGCTGGATCTCACCCATAACAGCGGCTGGGCGCTGGGCGTTACCACTGGCCTGCAGTTCCTGCCCATGCTGCTGTTCAGCCTGTGGGGCGGCGTCATCGCCGACCGGTACTCCAAGCGGACCATCCTCATGATCACTCAGGCGCTCATGGGCGCCCTGGCCCTCATCCTCGGTGTGCTGGCGCTCACCGGCACGGTGCGGATCTGGCAGGTCTACGCGCTGGCCTTCGCCCTCGGCATGGTCACCGTGGTCGACAACCCCACCCGGCAGGCGTTCGCCGTCGAGATGGTCGGCCGCGACGGCATGGCCAACGCGATCGCGCTCAACAGCGCGGTGTTCAACCTGGCCAGGATCGCCGGGCCCGCCGTAGCTGGCCTGGTCATCGCGGCGATCGGCACGCCGGCGGCCTTCCTGGTCAACGCGGCCTCCTACGGGGCGGTGCTGGCCGGCCTCAGGCTGATGCATCCCGCCGAGCTGCGCCCGGCCGACCCGGTGCCCAGGGCCAGCGGCCAGCTGCGCGAGGGGCTGGCCTACGTGCGCGCCCGGCCGCGGCTGTGGCTGCTGCTCGTGCTGCTGTTCTTTGTCTCGACCTTCGGGATGAATTTCCAGGTCACCATCGCGCTGATGGCGCGCGGTGTGTTCCATGCCGGGGCCAGCCTGTACGGGATCGCGTCCGCCGTCTTCGCGGTTGGCGCGCTCGGCGGGGCCCTGCTGGCGGCCCGGCGCAGCCGGCCCACCCTGCGGCTGGTGCTGGTGACCTCGCTCGCGTTCAGCGTGCTGGAGATGGCCAGCGGCCTGATGCCGTCGTTCTGGCTGTTCGCGGTCTCGCTCATCCCGGTCGGGCTGGCCATGCTGACGTTCACCACGGCCGCGAACTCCACCATCCAGCTGTCCGCCAGCGCCGAGATGCGAGGCCGCGTCATGGGTCTGTACATGCTCGTGTTCCTCGGCGGCACCCCGCTCGGCTCGCCGCTGGCCGGGTGGGCGGCGCAGGCGTTCGGCCCGCAGACAAGCATCATCGCCGGCGGCCTGATCTCGCTCATCGCGACGGTCGCGATCACCTTCGCACTGGCCCGCCAGCGCGGCGAGCGGGTTCGCAGTTACCTGCGGCCTGCCCAGCTGGCCCGCGCCGTGGCCTGAGCGCCGCGCCGTGGCCTGAGCGGCCCGCGCCGTGCCCTGCGCGCGCGACCGCCAAGTCCCGGCGGCCTGATGTGACAGCCTGGGACCATGACGTCGGGCACCGGAGCTAGCAGCGCGGCTGCCGGGGAGTGAGCGCCGGTGCGGCTGTTCGTCGCGATCGTGCCGCCGGAGCCGGCCGTGGCCGGACTGTCCGCGGCGCTCGCCCCGCTGCGCCCTGACTGGCCCGGGCTGCGCTGGACCGGCCCGGACGCATGGCACCTGACGCTGGCGTTCCTCGGCCAGGTCGACGAGTCGGTGCTGCCGCAGCTGCGCACCCGGCTGGCTCGGGCCGCGCACCGGCACCCGGCCCCGGCGCTGCTGGTCGCGGGCGCCGGGGCGTTTCCCAGCGCCCGCTCGGCCCGGGTGCTGTGGGCGGGCATCGGCTCGCCGCCGGCCAGTGCGGACCCGGCCGGCGCGGACCCGGCCCGGCCGGAATCGGGGCCAGCTGCTCCGGGCCTGCGGCGGCGGCCGCTGGCGGCCCTGGCCGCCTCGGTCGCCGCGGGCGCCCGCCGGGCCGGAGCGCCGCCGCCGGACGAGGGCCGCGGCTACCGGCCGCACCTGACCCTGGCCCGCTGCCGCCAGCCCGCCGACGTCCGGCCGCTGGTTGCCGCGCTGTCGGAGCTGAGCGGGCCGGCCTGGACCGCCCGCCATATTCACCTGATCGCCAGCCAGCCCGCCGGGCAGCCGCGCTACATCACCCTGGGCAGCTGGGCCCTGCGCTGACCAGCTCGGCGCTGACCAGCCTCGCGCTCGCCGGCTCCTGCGGCGCCCTAGAGCCGCTCGGCGGCGTAGTCCATGCAGGCCGTCAGCGCCTCCACGTCGGCCGGGTCGACCGCCGGGAACATGCCGATGCGCAGCTGGTTGCGGCCCAGCTTGCGGTAGGAGTCGGTGTCCACGATTCCGTTCGCCCGCAGCACCGCGGACAGTGCCCGGGCGTCGATCGAGTCGTCGAAGTCAATGGTGCCGACCACCGCCGAGCGCTGCGCCGGATCGGCCACGAACGGGGTCGCGTACGGTGCCTTCTCGGCCCAGCCGTACAGGCTCTGGGACGAGGCCGCGGTCCTGGCCGTGGTCCAGGCCAGCCCGCCCTGGCGCAGCATCCAGTCCAGCTGTTCGGCCAGCAGCACCAGCGTCGCCACCGCCGGGGTGTTGTAGGTCTGCTGCTGGCGCGAGTTCTCGATCGCGACCTGCAGCGACAAGAACTCGGGAATGTAGCGGCCGCTGGCTGCGATCCGCCCGGCCCGGTCCAGCGCGGCCGGCGACATCAGCGCCAGCCACAGCCCGCCGTCGGAGGCGAAGCATTTCTGCGGCGCGAAGTAGTACACGTCAGACTGGGCCGCCTCCACCGGCAGCCCGCCGGCCCCACTGGTCGCGTCGACCAGCATCAGGGCGCCGTCGTCCGTGCCGGCCACCCGCCGGACCGGCATGGCCACCCCGGTCGAGGTCTCGTTATGGGTCAGCGCATAGACGTCCGTTCCCGCCTCGGCGCGCGGCTGGGGATGCGTGCCGGGCGGCGACTCGATCACCGTCGGTGCGTCCAGCCACGGTGCCGCCGCCGTGGCCTTCGCGAACCTGGCCGAGAACTCGCCGAAGGACAGGTGCTGGGCCTTGCGGTCCACCAGGGCGAACGCGGCGACTTCCCAGAATGCGGTCGTGCCGCCGTTGCCGAGCACCACGCGGTAGCCCGCTGGCAGGGAAAAGAGATCTTCCAGGCCCTCGCGGATCCGCTGGACCAGCCCTCGTACCGGGCCCTGCCGGTGCGAGGTGCCGAGCACTGCCGCGCCGGGCCCGGCCAGCGCGGCGACCTGCTCGGGCCGGATCTTGGACGGCCCGCAGCCGAACCGGCCGTCCGCGGGCAGCAGGCCCGGCGGGACGACGATCTGGCCGGGGTCAGACATCGCGGTCGAACACCTCGTCGGCGCCGGGCACATCCCGCACCGAGCAGGTCTTCGGGCCGACGTACCGGGCGCTCGGGCGCACCAGCCGCCCGGTGCGCTTCTGCTCCAGGATGTGGGCGGCCCAGCCCGCCGTCCGGGCACAGGTGAACATCGAGGTGAACATGTGCGAGGGCACCTCGGCGAAGTCGAGGATGATCGCGGCCCAGAACTCCACGTTGGTGGCGAGCACCCGGTCCGGCCGCCGGGCGTGCAGCTCGTCCAGGGCCGCCTTCTCCAGCGCGGCCGCCACCTCGTACCGGGGCGCGCCGAGCTCCCGGGCGGCCCGGCGCAGCACCCGGGCCCGCGGGTCCTCGGCCCGGTAAACCCGGTGGCCGAATCCCATCAGCCGGTCGCCCTGATCGAGCGCCTGCCTGACGTAGGCTTCCGCGTCGCCCGTTTTCTCCACGGCCTCGATCATGCCGAGCACCCGGGCCGGGGCGCCGCCGTGCAGCGGGCCGGACATCGCGCCGACCGCGCCGGACAGGGCGGCGGCCACGTCGGCGCCGGTGGAGGCGATCACCCGGGCGGTGAAGGTGGAGGCGTTCATGCCGTGCTCGGCGGCTGAGGTCCAGTACGTGTCGATTGCCCTGACGTGCCGGGGGTCAGGCTCGCCGCGCCACCGGATCATGAACCGCTCGGTGATCGTCCTGGCCGCGTCCACCTGCTTTTGCGGAACCATCGGCAGGCCCAGCCCGCGGGCGGCCTGCGCGACGAACGACAGCGCCATCACCGACGCGCGGGCCAGATCATCGCGGGCCTGCTCGTCGCTGATGTCCAGCAGCTGGCGCAGGCCCCAGGCGGGGGCCAGCATGGCCAGCGCGCTCTGCACGTCGACGCGGATGTCGCCGGAGTGCACCGGGATCGGGTACTGCTCGGCGGGCGGCAGCCCGGGCGCGAACTCGTTGTCGACCAGCAGTCCCCAGACGTGCCCGTAGGAGACGTGCCCGGCGAGCTCCTCGATGTCGACGCCCCGGTACCGGAGCGAGCCGCCCTCCCTGTCGGGCTCGGCGATCTCGGTCTCGAACGCGACGACACCTTCCAGGCCGGGTACGAAATCGGCCATCTGCAGAACCTCCGTCTTCCTGCTTGCGCTGCCGGCGGGCCGGGGTGGCCAGCCGAATCGCCGCGCGCGGGCACGGCGGTGGCTCGATGGTCCCCCCTGGGAAACCAGTCACGCTTATTCAACCGCGCGCGCCGTGGCGCCGGGGACCCAGGGAGGCCCTGCGGCCGGCCGGACGGTATGTGAGGATCAGGAACCGTGGACGCTGACACTCGATCAGCTGCGTCAGCGGGCTGGCTGGACCCGCTGCGCGGGGGCCTGGACCTCCCGCAGCTCGCCGCCGATCCGCTCGACCAGTTCGCCGCGTGGATGGCCGACGTGGTGGCGGCAGGCCTGCCCGAGCCGACGGCCATGGTGCTCGCCACGGCGTCCGCCAGCGGGCGCCCGCGCGCCCGCACGGTGCTGCTCAAGCACTACGATCACGAGGGATACGTCTTCTATACCAACCGGACCTCGCGCAAGGGCACCGACATGGCGCAGGTGCCCCGGGCCTGCCTGTTGTTCGGCTGGCACGCGATCGGGCGGCAGGTGATCATCGAGGGCGCGGTGGCGCCGCTGACCACCGCCGACAGCGAGCCTTACTTCCATTCCCGGCCGCGGGCGTCGCAGCTGTCCGCCTGGGCCAGCCGCCAGTCCAGCGTCGTCGCCTCCCGGGCCGAGCTTGAGGACGGCTTCGCCCGGCGGGCGGCGCAGTGGCCGGAGGGCACCCAGATCCCGGTGCCGGACTTCTGGGGCGGGTACCGGGTGGCCCCGGAGGCGTACGAGTTCTGGCGCGACGGGTCGCCCGGCCGGATGCACGACCGGTTCCGCTACCGCCGCGACGGCGGCGGCTGGGTCATCGAGCGGCTGGCGCCCTGACGGCCCGCCCGCCCGGCTCTGGCGGCTGCCCGCGTCCGCATTTGCCAGCGTGGCGGGGCAGCATAGCATCGTCGTGGGGGATGGCAGGAGGACGGTTGACGGCGCACGGGCTCATCGACACGACCGAGATGTACCTTCGCACGGTCTTCGAGCTTGAGGAAGAAGGGATCGTCCCGCTGCGCGCCCGCATCGCCGAGCGGCTGTCCCAGAGCGGCCCGACGGTGAGCCAGACGGTCGCGCGGATGGAGCGGGACGGCCTGCTGCGGGTGGAAGGTGACCGGCAGCTGTCGCTGACTGAGGAGGGCCGCGTGCTCGCAATGCGGGTCATGCGCAAGCACCGGCTGGCCGAATGCCTGCTGGTAAGCGTGATCGGGCTGCCCTGGGAGGACGTTCACGTCGAGGCGTGCCGGTGGGAGCATGTCATTTCCGATGACGTCGAGCGGCGGCTGGTCGACCTGCTCGGGTACCCGGCTCGCTGCCCGCACGGCAACGTCATTCCTGGCCTGGCCGAGCTCGGGGTGCCGCCGGCCGCCGGCCAGCGGGCGGCGCAGGCTTCCCTCGAGCCGGACGCGGCCATGACGAAGGTCGCCTCCCGCATTCCGGAGCCGGTGATAATTCGCCGGATTAGCGAGCAGATCCAGAGCGATCCGGCGCTGATGCTTAGACTCAAGAGCATCGGGATTCAGCCTGGGCGTGAGGTAATGCTCGCGGCCAGTGACCACGGTGTGCGGGTGGCTGGTGAGGACAGTGTCGACGGTGCGGCAGCAGAGCTGTCCAGCCACGTCGCGGCGCACCTGTTCGTCACCAAGTCGTGAGCCCGCCGCGAGCGGCCGCGTCCCCCGCGTCCCTAGCCTGTCCCGCCTGTCGCGGCTAACCCGGGTGGCCTGGTGAAGCCGCCGCCCGACATGGTCCTGGCCGGCGGCCTGGACGCCGGCAACGTGCTCAGCCAGGCCGAGACCGGCGTCATCGCGATCGACCGGGCGGCGAACCTGCTGTACGCCAACTCCTTCGCGGTGACCCTCTTCGGCTTCCCCGGCGATGCGCCCTACCTGGTCGGCCGGCCGCTGGCCGCGCTCGGCTTCGAGGAAGGCGCCGCGCACCGGACGCAGTACCTGATCGACCAGGTGCTGCGCGGCCGCGACTGGGAGGGGACCCTGGCCACCCGGCGGTCGGACGGATCGCGGGTCTTCGTGCGGGCGCACGCCGCCGCGGCGCGGCACAGCTCGGGTGAGATCACCGGCATCGTGATCGTCGCGCACGAGATTTCCGGCCTCGGCAGCCAGCGGGCCGGCAGCCGGATCGGCCTGCTGGAGCGGATCGGCGAGCGGCTGGCCGGCTCGCTGGAGCTGAGCGTCACGCTGCGGCAGGTGGCAGAGACGCTGGTACCGCAGTTTGCCGATCACTGCTTTATCGACTTGCTCCAGGGCGAGAAGCTGGTCCGCCGGGCTCAGCTGCACGCGCGCGGGTGGACTCCCGCCCCCGGCACCTGGGCGATGACCGGCGAGCAGGTCCGGTACGCTCCTGGCCACTTCTGCCGGGTGGTCATGGACCGGATGGAGCCAGCCGTGGTCACCGACGTCGAGGACGACCGCTTTGCCGCGCCCAGCCTGCAGGCCCCGGCCGGAAGCGAGCAGCTGGGCCTGACCTCGGCCGTCGCCGCGCCGCTAGTCGCCCGCGGCGAGCTGCTCGGGGTGCTGAGCCTGGCGCTGTCCAGCCTCACCCGGCGCCGGGAGCGGCGCTACAGCGCTGACGACCGTGACCTGGTCGGGGCGATCGCCAGCCGGGTGGCCGTGGCGATCGACAACGCGATGCTGTTCGAGGAGGAGCGCCGCACGGCGCTGGCGTTCCAGACCAGCCTGCTGCCGCGCGACCCGCCGCCGCTGGACGGACTGGATGTGGCCTACTCCTACGTCCCGGCCAAGCCGCTGAAGACCCATGGCCAGGGTATCCAGACCCAGGTCGGCGGGGACTGGTACGACATCATCCCGCTATCGGCCGGCCGGGTCGGGATCGTGATCGGCGACGTGGAGGGCCGGGGCGCCCGGGCCGCTGCGGTGATGGGCCAGCTCCGGGCCGCACTGCGCGCGTTCGCCCAGGACGACAAGCCGCCGGCCGAGATCCTGCGCAGGCTCGATGACTGGTGCCGCAGCCTGGAGCCGTCCTGGTCGGAGGCGGCCGGGCCGGATGACCCGCCCGACTCGCCCATCGTCAGCTGCACCTATCTGGTGTACGACGCCTGGTCCCGGATGCTGTCCTTCGCCAACGCCGGCCATGCGCCGCCGATGCTGATCACCGCGCGGGGCGTCGGCCAGCTGGATATCCGGCATCAGGGCGTGCTGCTCGGCGCCCGGGGCCGGGGCATGGCCGGGCTGCCGTCCTACCAGGAGGAGTCGCTCCAGCTCGAGCCCGGCGCGACGCTGGTCTTCTACACCGACGGCCTGACCGACCGGCGGCAGCGTGTCGGCGGAGCCGGGCACTACTCGGACGCCGAGGTCACCGACCTGCTGCGGCAGGCCGCGCGCCGGGCCGCGCGGGCCAGCGTGGCGGAGGTCGCCCGGGCGGTCGAGCACGCGGTGCCGGGCGACATCGACGACGACATGGCGGTGGTGGTCGTGCGCACCTCGCCGGTCGACCTGGCGTCGTGGGAAGGGCACTTCGGGTCCGAGCCGATCCGGGTGTCGGAGGCCCGGCGCCAGGCCATGCTGACCTTCCTGTCCTGGGGCATGGAGGCTGAGCAGGCCGAGCTTGGCTGCCTGCTGGTCTCCGAGGTCGTCACCAATGTGGTGCTGCACGCGGCGCCGGCGCCGGGCCGCCGGCCCGAGTTCGCGCTGGCCGCCGACGGAGCCGACTGGCCGCCGGTCAGCGAGGAGAGGGACGTCTCACCGTTCGCCGACGGCCGGGCAGGCCCGCGCGGCAACGAGTTCACGCTCCGGCTCCGGCGCGGCCGTGACTCGGTCTGGGTCGAGGTTTTCGACGCCGATCTGCGGCTGCCCAGGATCCGCAGCGCCGGGGAGACCGACGAGGGCGGCCGCGGCTTGTATCTGGTGGACCAGCTCGCGACCCGCTGGGGCTCCCGGCCGACCCAGGACGGCAAGGCGGTCTGGTTCGAGCTGCCGATGCGCGGCTGGCGCCCGGGCGGCTGACGCTTCCCAGTATGAGCATGAGCAGCCGGCGCAACGGCGCCGGGCGCAGAGCAAGTCCGCGGTGGCCGGCGGGCCGCCGCCGGATTATCGCTGAGCGGCCGCGTAAAGCGTCAGCACGACCAGCACGAAGCCGGTCGCGACGGTCATCAGCGTCCGGCCGCTGACCGGCAGGCCGACCCTGCGCCGCGCGCGGGCCGTGAAGATAACCGCCAGGACAGCCAGGAACCCGAGCAAGATCAGCCCCTGGGTCATGCCTGCCTCCACGCGGTCGCTCATTCCGATCATAAGGGCGGCCGGCCTGCGGGGTAACCTCCAGATGAGCGGCAAATCCCCGCCGGGCCGCCCGGGGCTCGTCACCGCAGGGTAGGAGGGCCGCGTGTCTGAGGCCTACATTGTCGGCGCGGTGCGCACTCCGGTGGGCAAGCGGGCCGGCGGCCTGTCCTCGGTGCACCCCGCCGACCTGGCCGCGCACGTGCTCACCGAGCTGATCGCCCGGACGGGCGCTGACCCATCCGCGGTAGATGACGTGATCATGGGCTGCGTGTCGCAGATCGGGCCGCAGACCCTGGACATCGCGCGCACCGCCTGGCTGTCGGCCGGGCTGCCTGAGCGGGTGCCCGGCGTGACCATTGACCGCCAGTGCGGGTCTTCCCAGCAGGCCGTGCACTTCGCCGCGCAGGCCGTGCTGTCCGGAACCCAGGATCTGGTCGTGGCAGCCGGCGTGGAGAGCATGAGCATGGTGCCGATGGGCTCGACCGTCATGATGCCGCTCGAGCGCGAGATGGCGTCTCCGTACGGCCACCGCTGGCGCGACCGGTACGGTGCCCAGGAGATCTCCCAGTTCCGCGGCGCTCAGATGATGTGCGAGAAATGGGGCATCAAGCGCAGCCAGCTAGAGGAGTTCGCGCTGACCAGCCACAACCGGGCGGTCCGCGCCATCGACGAGGGCCGGTTCGGCCGGGAGATCACCCCGGTCGGCGGGACGACCGCCGATGAGGGACCGCGGCGGGACACCACGCTGGCCAAGATGGCCGAGCTCAAGCCGCTGCGCGAGGGCTGGGAGCTGACCGCGGCGGTGGCGTCGCAGATCTCCGACGGCGCCGCGGCAGTGCTCATCGCCTCGCCCGCGGCCGTGCGGCGGCACGGGCTCACGCCGCGGGCGCGGATCCGCGCGCTGGCCGTCGTCGGCGCGGATCCGGTGTACATGCTCACCGCCCCGATCCCGGCCACCGAGGCGGTCCTGGCCCGCGGTCATCTCGGGATCGACGACATCGATGTGTTCGAGGTGAACGAGGCCTTCGCGCCCGTGCTGCTGGCCTGGTCGGCGGATACCGGCGCATCGCTGGGCAAGACCAACCCGAACGGAGGGGCGATCGCGCTCGGGCACCCGCTTGGCGCCACCGGGGCGATCTTGATGACTAAGCTGCTGCACGAGCTCGAGCGCAGCGGCGGCCGGTACGGCCTGCAGACGATGTGCGAGGGCGGCGGCCAGGCCAACGCCACCATCATCGAGCGCCTCGGCTGATCAATCCGCCCCAGCCGCGGGGGCGCACCATCATGATCCTCCCGGTCCGGGGCGGCACCATCGGTAACTGGCCTGATGGATTACCAAGATCAAGAACTTCGGCTCGGCTGGTCCAGCGCACGTTCGGCTCGCCGGCCTGGGGCCGCTCCGGCTCGGTCATGCGGATGGACGCCATCCGCCGCGAGGACGCGGTCGAGCTTCGGTTCGACCTGCCGGGCATCGACCCCGAGAGCATTGACGTGACGGTTGACCGCGGCCTGCTGACGGTGAGCGCCAAGCGCTCGGAGGAGTACGCCGAGGGCGAGAAGCCGTTCGTCCGCGAGCGGTTCATGGGCTCCTACCGCCGCCAGCTCCAGCTGGCCGACTCGGTGAACTCCGGGGAGATCGAGGCCGGCTACGACCGCGGCATCCTGACCGTCCGGCTGCCGCTGGCCGAGCGGGCGCTGCCCCGCAAGGTCGAGGTCAAGGCACCGGCCAAGACCGAGATCACGGCCTGATCAAGCCGGTAAGACGGGCTCCGTCATGCTGGTAGCACGAGCCCGGGGCCCGCGCGGCGGCCGCCGCGCGGGCCCCGGGCAGTTTCCGGGCCTGGCTGCCTTACCCGGCCCGTCAGAGATTTGCCCGGCCGGTGGGCTTGCCGGGCCTGCTGGAGGTGCGTCATGGCACGGCTGCCGCTGGCGGCTCGATGAGTTCCGGGTCGTCAGGCCGTCCCGTTCCGCGGGCGGCCAGCGCCGGTACACCCGCCGTGAGATCACGGTGGTCCAGTACGTGCTCGAGCTGGTGGACGAGGGGATGACGCTATCGGGCATCCGCCGGGTGCTGGAGCTCGAGGCGCAGGTCCGGTGGCTGACCGCGGAGCGGGAGCAGCTTGCCGCCCAGCGGGACGAGCTTGCGGCCCAGAGCGATCAGGTCCGCCGTCAGCGTGACGAGCTCGCGGCTCGCTGCGCCGAGCTGCGCGGTCCTGGCGCGCTACGGGCCGCATTAGCCGCGCCCGGCGAGCTGGGGGACGGCAGCTGCGATGGCCTCAGGATCGGCACGGCTCACGTAGACCTGCGGGCTGATGTGATGCAGCGCGCCGAGCATCTCGCCCAGGTGCTCGTCCCGAGTCAGCTCGACGATTACCTCTCCGGTCATCTCGGAGACCTCGTCACCGCGGGATTCCAGGCGCACCAGGCTCACCGGCTGCATGGCCAGGGCGTCGTTGAACAGGGCCAGGCTGTGCGCGTCGTCGCACAGTGTGACGCGGATACGCCACAAAGACATCAAAGCCTCGCAATCTGCTGGTTGCGCCCATGTCAAGAATGCGCTGGTCCCGTTGCCGGGGTGTATTAGGCACGTAACAACGGCGTGAAAGCGGGCGGGGGCACCTCGGCGCGCGGGACCCGCGGCGGGGCGGCTAACCGGGCGTCCGGAGACACCGGCGAGACGTCGGTCCGGTAGAAGTTCAGGTAGGAACGGGACGGCGTCGGACCGCGCTGGTCCTGGTAGCGGGAGCCGTAGACCGGCGAGCCGTACGGGTTCTCGGCCGGTGAGCTGCACCGGAACAGGCACAGCTGGCCGATCTTCATCCCCGGCCACAGCTTGATCGGGAGCGTGGCCACGTTGGACAGCTCCAGCGTCACGTGGCCGGAGAAGCCGGGATCGATCCACCCGGCCGTCGAGTGCGTCAGCAGGCCGAGCCGGCCCAGCGAGCTCTTGCCCTCCAGCCGCCCGGCCACATCGTCGGGCAGCGTGACTATCTCGAACGTGGACGCGAGCACGAACTCACCGGGATGCAGCACGAACGGCTCGTCCGCCGCCGTCTCCACCAGGCGAGTCAGGTCCGGCTGCTCCACCGCCGGGTCGATATGCGGATAGCGGTGGTTCTCGAATACCCGGAAGAAGCGGTCGAGCCGTACGTCGATGCTGGAGGGCTGGATCAGCTCGGGCGTATACGGGTCGAGCCGGACCCGGCCGGACTCGACCTCCGCCTTGATGTCACGGTCGGAGAGCAGCACCCTGGCAACCTACCGGCTGGCGACGGCGCCCGGCCGCCAGATCGGCGCTGGCCGCCGTGAGCGCCGCCGCCGGTCCCCCCCGGTTTCCTGGCCGGCGGCAGCTCCGAACCTCCTGAGAGGCAACTTATTTCTGCTGTTTGCCTTGTAGACCCGCGCCTGTCGCCAGGCGTCTAACTATTGCCTAGCTTCTGGAGGCCGATCAGTCGGGAGGGGCAGTCGCGACTGGCGGCCGGGCCGGAATGCTGATGGGACCGGAACAGGATATGCAGGAGGAGGGGGGGCGGCGTCGGTGCAGAGTGGCTCGGAGGTGCTGACCCAGACGATCGCGGCAGGCGTTACCGCGCCCGGCTCGCCAGGCGGCGCGGACGGGGCGGAGGTGCGGGCGCTGCGCGAGCTGTGCCATGATCTCATCGAGCCGGCCTCGTCCATCAAGCTGCTGGCCCATGCGGCCAGCGCCGGCGCCGGCTCGGACCCCGTCATGAAGCAGCGACTGCGGCTGATCGCCGCCGAGGCCAGGCGGATCGCCGATATCTGCGGGCAGATGCTCAACCGGCCGGGTCCCCTGGAGCCGATCCGGCTGGACGAGCTGACCGAGGAGACGGTGGCGAGCGCCAGGCTGCGCTATCGCGGGGCCATTGACGTCGTCAGCGAGCCGGTGCTCCTGGGCATTCATCCGGCGGTGGTCGTGCGGATCCTGAACAACCTGCTGGCCAATGCCTGCCGGGCCGCGGGGGACGCCGGCCGGGTCCAGGTGGTGGTCGCCCAGGACGCGAATCTGGCCAGGCTTTCGGTCGCCGATACCGGCGGCGGCCTGCGGCCGGGGCCGCAGGGCCGGGCTTCGCTCGGCCTGGAGATCATCGGCAGCCTGGCCCTGGGCTGCGGGGGCTCTGTGCATCTGGGCGTCAGCGACTTCGGCGGACTCTGCGTGACCGTGATCCTGCCCTGTCCGCAGCCAGCTGACAGCGAGGTCGCGCCACGATGAGGATCGTCATCGCTGACGCGCACCGGGTGTTCGCAGAGGCCCTGACTTTGCTGCTCAGAAGGGCCGGCCACGAGATCGTCGGCTGTGTGACCGGGCTGCGCCCGGCCGCCGCGGTCATCACCGCCGAGCAGGTAGATGCATGCGTCATGGACATCAGCCTGCCCGGTACCGCCGAGCCAGGCGCCCTCGAGCGTACCGTGCGGATCGCGCCGCGGACGGCCTTCGTCTTGCTGGCCGGGTCGCCGCATGCGCACGACCTGGAGGATGCCCTGGCCGCCGGGGTACGGGGCGCGGCACTCAAGAGCGACGATTTCGTGGAGATCCTGCGGGTGCTGACCGGGGCCACGTCCAGCCGGGCGTCCAGCCGCGGGCCGGGCGGCGCGGTGCTGTCGATGGCCGCCCAGACCTGCCTGGGACAGCGCGGGCGGCCCCGGACGGCCGATGACCGGATGCAGTTCCTGACCCAGCGCGAGCGGGAGGCGCTGGCCCGGCTGGTCCGCGGCGAGAACACGACAGCCATGGCCAAGTCCATGGGGGTGCGAGTTTCCACGGCCCGCTCGCACGTCGACGCGGTGCTGACCAAGCTCGGCGCGCACTCGCGGCTGGAGGCCGTCGCCTACGCGGTGCGCGAGCACCTCGTCGACCCGGACTGGCCGGCCGGCGCGCACGGCCTGGGCGCCGGCGGGTCACGTGCAATGGGTGACTGATGTCTGTCCGGCTGCTCATCGTCGATGATCACCGTGTTTTCGTGCAGGGTTTAGAGGCCGTGCTCGGCGCGGAGCCTGACTTCGAGCCGGAGGCGATCAGCCAGCCGGGGCACGTGCTCGGCGTGGCCGCCGCGCGGCCCCCGGATGTCGTGATCATGGACGTCCGGCTGGGCAAGGTCAGCGGCATTGACCTGACCCGTCAGCTGATGACGCTCGCAGCGCCGCCCGCCGTGGTCATGCTCACTGCCTACTCCGATGTCAGCACCGTTATCAGCGCCGTCCGGGCCGGCGCGGTGGGCTTCGTGTCCAAGGACGCCTCGGTCGAGCAGCTGGTCAGCGCCGTGCGCTCCGCCCTCGTGGGGGGAAGCTGGCTGCCGGCTGCGCTGCTGGCCCGGGTGCTCAGGGCCCACCCCGGGCCGGCCCAGGCGCCGCAGCTCAAGCTCATCGCCCAGCTCACCGCCCGGGAACGAGAGGTGCTAAGCCTCATGGTCAGCGGCCTGGACCGGGCGGGCATCGCGGACCGGCTGTGCCAGTCGCCGAACACGGTCCGCACCCACATCCGCAACGTGACGGTCAAGCTCGGCTGTCACAGCGCGCTGGAGGCGGTGGCGATGGCCCTCAAGGCTGGCCTGCGTCCGGAGTGACGGCAGCCAGGACCGGGACAGGCGCGGGCCGGGCCAGGTGGCTGATGACCGCGATCGTGCGGACCACGATGGCCAGGTCCGCCCAGAAGCCGCGCCGCCTGAGGTAGTCGAGGTCGATGGCCAGCTTGGGGTGCAGCTGGTAGCTGACGTAGTGCGCCTCGGGGTCGGCGGTGGCGTCCTCCTCGGCCTGGATCTCGGTGTAGAAGATCTGGCCGGGGCCGGTGAGGCCGGGACGGACCTCCAGGATCGGCAGCTCCTCCGGCTGGTAGCAGCGCAGGAAGCGGGGAACCTCCGGGCGCGGGCCGATCAGCGTCATGTCGCCGCGCACCACGTTCAGCAGCTGCGGCAGCTCGTCGATCTTGGTTGCCCGCAGCAGCGCGCCGACCCGGGTAACCCGCGGATCGGCCCGCTCGGTGATCAGCGGGCCGGCCTGGTCGGCGCCGGACACCATCGACCGGAACTTGATCATCATGAAGGTCCAGCCGTCCTGCCCGGCCCGCTCCTGCCGGTAGAAGACCGGTCCGCGGCTGGTCAGCTTCACCGCCATGGCCGCGGCGAGCAGCACCGGTGACGCAACTGCGAGCGCGGCCAGCGCGACCGCGACATCCACGGCCCGCCGGGCCGGCGTGTCATGGCGCGGTCCGGCCAGCGCCTGGCGGCGGCCCGCGGCGGGCAGCCTCGCTCCGGGCCTGCCGGTGGGCCGCCGCCAGGGCCGCCCGGCCGCGGCGGCGCGGCCCGCGCCGGCCGGAGGCGCTATCCGGCGGGCCAGCCGCCGGGCCAGCAAGGTGAGGGTGATCGTACTGGTGAGATAGGTGATCGCTGAGGTGATCGCGCCGCCCATCGCCCCGAGCCGGGGGATCAGGATGATGTCGAGCGTCACCGTGATCACCGCGCCTACGCCCATGCCCACCGAGTTCAGCCCGGGCCTGCCGCAGCCGAGCAGGTAAGCGGACGCGACCGCGGCCGCACCCTCAATCGTGAGGCCGATGATGATGACCTCCGCAGGCAGCACGGCGCCGCGGAATGCCGGCCCGTACAAGATAGGCAGCGCGATCCACGTGACCACGGCCAGGAACGGCGACATGGCCAGGGTCAGCGCCGTCGCCCGCGGCAGCAGCTTGCGGGCCTCGGCGGTCGCCTGCGGCGGCCCGAGCCGCGCGAACCGGGGGTAGAGCACGTAGTTGAGCGCGGTCGGCACCAGCCGCATCAGCTCGGCGAACTTAGAGGCGATGGCATAGATGCCGGTGACGGCGGGCCCGGCCAGGGCACCGAGCAAGATGAAGTCGAACCGCAGGTTCATCAGCCACAGCAGGTTGCCGAGCTGGCCGCGGCCGCCGAAGGCGGCGATCCGCCCGGCCAGCCGGACCGAGGGCCTGCCCCACCCCGTGAAGAACCGGCGCCGCTGCAGCCGCGCCAGACCGGTCAGGGTGGCCAGGGTTCCCGAGATCAGCAGGGACAAGATGACGGTGGCGATCCCGTGGTTGCCATGGACGAAGATCACGACGGGGTAGACGAAGACGAACCACAGCTCCTCGAAGACGATGACCAGGTTGGCCCCGGTGATGTCGCCGCTGCCCTGGCAGCAGCCCTTGGCCGTGACCGTGCCGAGCTGGGTGATGACCAGGATGCCCGCGATCACGACCAGCCGCAGCGGCATCTGCCTGAAGAACAGCGCGTGAAAGGGCAGCGCGCAGGCCAGCCAGGCCGCGGTGGCCACCGCGGCGCCCGCCACGGTCATCAGGGCGAGCGTGGGCCGCAGCTGCCTGTCCTGGCTGTCCGGCCCGGCCAGGAAATAAGCCGAGGCGGTAGGCAGCCCGCAGGACAGGATCACCCCGAACAGCCATGGCAGCACCCGGATCAGCGCGTACTCGCCGACCACCGCCGGGCCGCCGGCCCGCGCGATCATGAGGCTGGCCAGCGATACCGCGGCCAGCGCGCCGCCCTGCGCCCCCAGGTTCGTCACGGCGTGCCGGGACAGCAGCCCGTAGCCGCGTGTCTCGCGGTGTGGTGTGCTAGCCCTCGTCCGGACTGTCACCTGGCGCGCCTCGCATCCTTGCCCAAGATCGCCACGATGGCGAGCAATGCCCACAGGAAGCGGAAGTGCAGGACCTCCTCGTAGAAGGAGTTGACCGACAGCGCCAGCAGCCCGGCCACCAGCCCGGCCGGCTTCGGCACCGCGGCCGCGTACCGGGCCGAAAGCGGCCGCCGCAGGGTCGGCCCGGCTCTGGAGATGGCGGAGCCGACGAGCAGCAGCAGCCCCAGCAGGCCGATCACGCCGCGCTCGACCAGGAGCGCGAGGTAGTCGTCGTGCGCCTCGTTCGCGTACGGGTACAGCCACAGCGTCAGCAGCGGCTTAGTGCTGGCCGGACCGAGGCCGAGGATGCCGTCACTGCGCTGGAACAGCTGCCCGGTCTCGGTGATCAGTTCGCTGCGCTCGGAGCTGCTCTGCGCGCTGCGGCCGACCGAATTGACCAGCAGCGCCTGGTTGCTGGTGGCGGCCCAGGTGCGGATCGAGCTCAGCGGGAAGGCCGTGAAGAATCCGCCCGTCAGCAGGCCGACGACCATAGCCGTCACTACCACGCCGGGCCAGCCGCGCTTCTTGTAGCACCTGACCAGCACCAGGAAGAAGACGCCGACCAGGCACGCCAGGGTGCCGCCATTGGACTCGGTCAGGGCCAGCGCCCACGCCAGCATGATGTAGCCGATGATCCGCATCCACCGCTTGCCCGGCGTCTGGGCGGCGTAGACCACGAAGATCGTGGCGTCCCAGTAGGTGGAGGCGTAGTTCGGGTCGCCGAAGGTGAACAGGACCCGGTTGCCCTCAGCGGCCTGCAGGCCCTCCAGCACGGTGATGTGGCCCAGCCAGGCCGTGATTACCACGCCCGCCCAGAAGATCCCCGACCAGCTCCAGGCGGCCAGCGCCACCCGCAGCGCGCGCGGGGCGGTGAGCACGTTGACGACCGTCGTGCACCACGCGAACAGCAGGATGTCATCGGCCAGCGCCAGCAGCGAGGTGCCGGGCAGCGGGCCGGCCAGACCGGACGCGGCACCAGCGGCGATCATGATGATCACCGGGATCCAGTAGGGGGCGCGCAGCTTGCGGTGCGCGCCGGTGGCCCAGAACGCCGCGGTGACGATCGATGCCAGGGTGAGAACGTCCACCGGCGAGCTGTTCCCCGGCCCGGCCGGGTGCAGGATCGGCTGGAAGATGAACGCCGCGGTCACCGTGAGCATCGCAGCCCGGGCCGATGTCCCGCGCCGCGGGCCCGGGCTGCCGACCGGCTCGAGCACGGGGCTCGGCCCGCTGTCCCGGTGCAGCGCCCGCTCCAGGGTGGTGGTCACGGGCGGTCTCCCGTCCCGCCCAGCCGGCGCAGCAGCAGCAGGTGATGCCGGGCGAACTCGGGATGATCGGCCTCCGCAGCGATGCAGGCGATCTCGGCCAGGACGACATCCCGCCAGCGATCCGCGGGCACGCCAAGCCGCTTCAGGCCGTCGATGACGAAACCGCGCGCCAGGTCGGGGTACCAGCCGGTGCCGCTGACGGCATACTCGATGCCCGCGCCCCACGGCCCGGCCCGCAGCCCCGAATGGCCGGCCACCCGGCGGCCGGCCCGGGTATGCCGGTCCAGGTAGAGCGAGTAGCTGATCATGAACCGGGCCAGGTCGCGGGTGGGCGGCCCGTCCGGCCGGGAGCACTCCCAGTCGATAACCCCGCGTACCCGGCCGCCGGCCAGCAGTAGGTTGCCGGGCCAGAAGTCACCGTGCAGCACTACTTGTGGCACCTGATGCCCGGCCAGCCGGGCGCGCACCGCCGCCAGCCGGCTGAGATCGTCCGCCAGGTCAGGCTCGGCGGCGAACCGCCGGGCGAGAACCTCGGCCGCGGTGCCGAGCGCATCGGCCAGCTCGCCGCGGCCGCGCGCGGTGCGGTGCTGCAGCTCGGCCAGCCACTGCCCGGCGGCATCGAAGTCGGCCCGCACCGCAGCCGGGTGCGCGGTGTGCCGCCAGGTGTGGTAGGCGGCGAGCATGACCTGCCCCGGCAGCGCGGTGGTCACCAGCACCGGGCGGCCGCCATGCTCGGCGATCGACACGACCCGCGGGATCGTGCCGCCGATCGGGCCAAGCTCGCGCCGGCCGACATGCGCCAGCCTGCCTGCCTCGCGCTGCACGCTGCGCTCCGCGGCGTCGGTGGTGGGCACCTTCGCCACATAGCCGGGCAGGTCCTCGCCCGGGCGGAACAGAAGCACCGTGACTTTGGCGTTCGGGTCCTTGGACATGGCCAGGCAGACGACCCGCCCGTCCGCCTCGTCGACGAGGTCGGCCAGCGTCCGGCGGTCGGCAAGGGCGGCGGTCATCGCGGTCTCCCGACCAGCACCACGCCGCCGCCCCGCAGTGCCGCCGCCAGCATCCAGGCCGGCCGCAGCCGGAGCAGCCGCAGCCCGGCGGTGATCGCCAGGCTGCCCGCCGGGCCGGTTCCCGGGGGGACGGACAGCACCGCGTCGGCGACGTAACGCAAGATCGCCGGATCCTGGCTGGCGATCACCATCGGATGGCGCCGGGAGGGAACGGCCGCATAAGCCCGCAGTCCCGCCGGGCCGGGCGGTCCCGCACCGCGGCGCAGTGCCCACGGCGATGCCGCGGCCGCCAGGCTCGCGCCCGCCGCCTGCCCGGCCAGGGCGCGGCGCAGCCGGCGCGCGGTGCTCCCGCGGCGCGGCGGCAGCCACCCGGTCCCGGCGGGCAGTAGCGCGCTCCAGGCAGCTGATTCCCCGGCGGATGGGCTCATGACAGCACGGCGAAGGGCCTCAGCCGGGCGACCGGCCGGACGATCTCGTGACCGGTGAGAATGCCCAGGGCCTCGTTGACGCCCTGGTCGTCGAGCTGCGGCACCTCCTGCGGCGCGGCCCCGTTGTAGCGGTAGCGCGCGGTTGTCCGGCCTTTCGGGTCGGGCCCGGACCGGCCGGACTCCTCGAACGCCTTGATCAGCGTGCCGGAGCCGTGGCAGGCCGAGTACAGGCTGCGGTGCGCCCGGGCCGCGGGGACGCACACATACGACGAGGTCCTGTTGGTGCCCGGCAGCAGCAGCGGCTGCCCGGTCTGCGCGAAGGCAGGATGACCAGCCAGCATCTCGGCGGGGAAGGCACGGCAGGAGTTGTGGCGGTGCACGAACGCGGGCTTGCCGCCGACGTCCTCCTGGTATACCGAGTTGTGCGGTGAGTCGACCACCAGCCGGGTCGTCGTGCCGAGCGCGGCAGCGGCCATCTGGCGGAGCGCGGCGTAGGTAGCCATCCGGTAGGCAAAGCCATAGTTCATCGCCAGCCGGGTGGCCAGCAGTGCCCGGCGGCCGTCGGCGTCATCCATCGGGATGGACGGGCAGCCGTCGGCGAAGTAGGCCGCCATCCGGCTGGCCACCTGAGCCCGGGACCGTGCCGTCAGCAGGTGGCTGAGCGGCTTCTGCACCGCCATCTCGGCGTGCAGCATCCGGGAGCCCGCCTTGCGACGGGCGTACAGGGCGCCCAGCTGGCCGGTCAGCACGCCGCCGCCGTTGTGGAACTGCAGGGTGACCTGGCCGGCGTGCAGGCCAAGCTGGTCGGCGGCCTCGTGATCGAAGATCTCCTCGACCTCCTGGAGCTCCAGGAAGTGCGTGCTCGGACCGATCGTGGCGAACCGCAGCCTGCTCATCTGGACCACCAGCCAGGGCAGGTCCTTGCGCGCCTGCCGGGCCCCGCCGAGTTCCTCGATGTCCAGCCGTCCTCGTTCCTCGACGCGGTCGAGCTCGGCTTCGGACAGGTCGTAGCGCTCGGCGGCGAAGTCAGCGCCCTGCACCGCGGCACGCAGCACCTCCGCGTAGCTCAGGTCCCGCCGCCAGTCCGGCGGGCTGGGGAAGCGCTCGGCCACCTGGCGGTAGAACTCGGTGACCGCCGCCGCGGACGGCCGGTCGGTGTCCATCGTGACCAGGGCCATGCCGCAGTTCAGCGCGGCGTCGGTCAGCGCGGGCCGGATCGCGCCCTGGGTGGCGACCGCGATGCTGGAGGGCATCTCGGACTTGCTCTTGTGGCAGAAGTCGGGCAGCACGACCGGCGGAGCCGCCAGGTCGGCGGTCGCGGTGCCCTCGCCGAGCCGCCCGATCAGGCCCTCGTCAGCCGGCATGGCGGCGCTGTCGAACACCGTGTACTGGCTGCCGCCGAGATCGCGCGGCGCCGGTCCGGTCAGGACATCTATTTCCATCTCGTTCCTTTCCGGAGCGGTGCCGGTTAGCGGGCGGGGAGGGCGGCGAGGACCGCGCAGACCCGGTCGATGTCGGCGTCGGCCAGACCGGGGTGCAGCGGCAGCGACAGCAGCTGGGGGAATATCGCGTCGGCGGCGGGCATCTGGGTGCACTCACCGTCGCCCAGCAGGCGGCGGAAGTACGGCTGGTGGTGCACCGGGATGAAATGGACCGAGGTGCCCACGCCGGCCTCGGCGAGGCGCTCGGCGGCCAGGTCCCGGTGCAGCCCGAACTCCGGGTGGATCCGCACGATGTACAGGTGCCACGCGTGCGTGTCCGCGACGGGCGCCCGGGGCGGCAGCTCGACGCCGGGCAGCCCGGCCAGCAGCCGGTCGTACCGGTCGGCGATCTCGGCCCGGCGCCGCTGCCAGCCGGCCAGCGAGCGGAGCTGCGCCCGGCCGATGGCCGCCTGGATGTCGGTGAAGTTGGCCTTCAGCCCGCTCTCCTCGACCGTGTACCGCCAGCTGCCGGATCGGTGGTACCGGCGCCAGGCGTCGCCGCTCATCCCGTGCAGCCGCATCCGGCGCAGCCGGGCGGCCAGCTCGCCGTCCGTGGTCGTGATCGCCCCGCCCTCGCCGATCGGCAGGTTCTTGGTGGCATAGAAGCTGAAGCAGGCCATCGCCGCGCCACCGCCGACCGGGCGGCCGCCGACCGCTGCGCCGAGGCCGTGCGCGGCGTCCTCGACGACCTGGCTCACGTCGAGGCCGGCCGCGGCGGCGAGCCGGCCGCTGTCCACCGGATAGCCGGCCATGTGCTGGACAACCATCGCCCGCGCGCGGCCGCGCGCCGCCGCGGCCGCCACCCCCTCGGGGGTGACGGTCAGCGTCCGCTCGTCGGCATCTACCAGCACCGGCCTGAGCCGGGCGTGCACGATGGCCTGCACAGCGCCGCAGAACGTCAGCGTCGGGGTCAGCACCCCCGAGCCGGGGGGGAGGTCCAGCGCGGTCAGCGCCATCTGGATCGCCGCGGTGCACGAGCTGACCGCGACGGCGTGCGGCGTCCCGACCCACTCCGCGAGCTCCCGCTCGAAGGCCACGGACTCGGCGCCCATCGTCACCCAGCCGCAGGCCAGCACCCGCAGTGCCGCCTGCTGCGCTTCGTCGGTGATGAACGTGCGGCAGAACGGGATCTCCCGCTGCGGGTCCGCCGGAGCGACCGTCCCGGCCGCCGCCGGCTGGCTGCTGACCGTCATGATCCGATCGCTTCCAGCGCGGGCGCGGGGCCCTGCGGCGGCACCGGTACCGGACTCCGGTAGGTCTGATCCAGGATCGTGCCCAGGGCCTGGGGGGTCAGCTCATCGCCGAGCTGCGCCCGCCCGGCGGCCCCGAGCCGGGCCGCGGTGGCGGGGTTGTCGACGAGGTGCCGCAGCGCCCGGCCGAGCAAGTCCGGCCGCCCGGCCGGGACCAGCAGGCCGGTCTCGCCGGCCACCACGATATTGGGGACGGCGTTGACCGCGGTGGCCACCACCGGCCTGGCCGCAGCCATCGCCTCCACGATCGCGCAGGGCAGGCCCTCGTAGCGGCTGGCCATCGCGAAGACATCCAGCCCGGGCAGCAGGGCGTCCACATCGGTTCGCTCGCCCAGGAACGCCATCCGGCTGCTGAGCCCCCGCCGTGCCGCCAGCTTCTGCGTCGCAGCGCGCAGCGGCCCGTCGCCGATCCACACGCCGTACACGTCGTCGCGGCCGATGTGGGCCAGCGCGGTGACGAAGTCGTCGGGCGCCTTCTGGTAATCCAGCCGGCCGACGGTGCCCACCACGTACATGCCGGGCGGTATGCCCAGCAGCCGCCGGGCCTCGGCCCGGTCCGTCGGCTGCGGTACCGGGCCGGCGGTGACCGCGACCCCGATCGTCCGCACCTTCTCCGGCGAGGCGATGCGCCGCCGGATCGCCTCGGCCGCGACTGCGGGTCCGACCGCGAGGAACGCGTCGGTGATCGTGCCCAGGTACCGCTCGATCCGCAGGTACGCGGTACGGCGCGGCCAGGACTGGAACTCGTGGAACGGGAAGCCGTGATAGGTGTGGACGACCTGCTTGATCCCGACGTGATGAGCGGCCATCCGGCCGAGCGCCCCGGCCTTGGAGCTGTGGGTATGGACGACGTCGTATCTGCCGTCGCCGAGCAGGCTCTTCAGCGCGGCCAGCGCGCGGCGGTCGTCGGCGGGCGTGATCTCACTGCGCAGCGTGTCCAGCACGATCACCTCGAAGCCGGCTGCCTGGGCCTGCTGCACGAGCCGGCTGCCGCTGCCGATGATGAATACGACCTCGTAGCGCTCGGGATCCAGGGCCAGCGCGCCGCGCAGCGCGACCCCGCCGGCTCCCGCCATGAAGCGGGTCACCACCTGGGCCACCCGCACTCGTGCCGTCATCTGTGCACCTCCGCTTCCGCGCCCGCATCCAGCAGGCCCTCCAGCAGTGCCCCCGGCCGCTCGCCGAGGATGATCTGCGTGCACGGCAGGCTCGCGGCCAGCGCGCTGGCGACCTGGCCGACCGCCGGATGCGGATCACCCGCCCCGGTGCCGAGGGCCAGGGTGGCGGCGAAGGCCCAGTAGCGCCGCAGCTCGCCGGCCATGTAGGTGCCCGCGGCCAGGAACCTGGCCGCGTCCTGCGGCGCGCACGGCCTGGCGGTGGCGGCCGCCCCGGTCCCGCGGCGGAGCACCACCAGCAGGTCGGGCGTAAGCTCCCCCACCCGCGACAGCCAGGGAGCCTCGCGGCGGCCGTGCGGCATGCGGCGGCCGCCCCGCCCGGGGCCGCCGGCCCCGGCGGGGCCGCCAGGCTCGCCCTCCCCGGCCGGCACCCGCCTGGGCTCGAGCAGGCCCCAGGCACTGTGCCCGTCACTGACGCAGATGTTGTCGCTCGTGGCCTTGCCGCCGCGGCCCAGCTCCGCATTGACCAGGGTGGATTTCCCGACGCCGCCGGGCCCGGCGATCAGCACCGCGCGGCCGGGGCCCGCCGTGCAGACCGACGCGTGCAGCGGCGCACGGCCGTGCTGCTGAGCCCGCCACAGGGCCGGGTACTGCAGCAGCACCGCCCGGATTAGCAGCCGCGCCCGGGCTCGCAGCAGCGCCGACGCCGCCCGCCCGGTCAGCGCCGGGCGCCACCGGGCGGCTACCTCCAGGGTCGGCCCGGCCACGGTGACCAGCAGGTCAAGGCCGGACGAGCAGGCGTTGCGCACGATGACCTGGCCGGGGCGCCGCCAGGCGTCCCTGGTGAGCACGGCCCATCCCGCGGTGTCGAAGGGCTCGGCGGTGTCCTCGACGCTGATCCGCACGTCGGGACGGCAGGCCGGCGCGGCCTGCTCACTGCCCAGGCCCTCGGCCAGCACGCCCGCGAGCCAGCCGTGCGCGCACGTGATCTCGACCTGCTCGCCCGCGGTCTGCAGTGCCGTGCGCATCAGGACTCGTCCGGGTACGGCGCCGCCAGCGCCGCCGCGAGCTCGGCGGTACTGGCCGCCGCAGCCGTGTAGTCCGGCATCAGATCCTCGAACATCGCCCGGACCTGACTGTCCTCGCCGTCCCCCGCGGCCGAGTACAGCTTCTCCAGCCGTCCGGCGAAGTCATCGGGCAGGCGGGCCGGCCGGGTCGCCGAGACGGACGGGTTGACAGTCGGCAGCCGCTCCTCGCTCGCGCCGAAGAGCGCCTCGTGCAGCTTCTCGCCCGGCCGCATGCCGGTGAAGCGGATCTGCACGTCCTGGACGTGCAGCTGCTCGGCGTACCGGCGCACCAGGTCGACGATGCGCACCGGCTCGCCCATGTCGAGCACGAAGGTCTCCCCGTACTCGGCCATCGGCGCAGCCGACAAGACCAGGCCCACGGCCTCTTCCACGGTCATGAAGAACCGGGTCACCTCGGGATCAGTGACCGTGACCGGATCGCCGCGCTCGACCTGCTCGGCCACCACGGTCAGGAAGGACCCCCGGCTGCCCAGCACGTTGCCGAAGCGCACCGAGCAGACCTGCGTCGGCCCGCCGGAGTGCGCCTGCACGATCATCTCGGCGAGCCGCTTGGTGGCGCCCAGCACCGACCGCGGGTCGGCGGCCTTGTCCGTGGAGATCAGCACGAACCGGCTGGTGCCCGACTCCTGCGCGGCCTGCACCAGGTGCTGGGTGCCGAGCACGTTGGACTTCACGCCCTCGCACGGGTACCGCTCGAGCAGCGGCAAGTGCTTGTGGGCGGCGGCGTGGAACACCACATCCGGCCGCACGGTCCTGAACACCTGCCGGATCCTGGCCTGGTCGCGGATGTCCGCGATGATCACTTCCGGGCTGTTGAGCAGCGCCTCGCCGTCGAGTTCCAGCTGCAGGGTGTGCAGGTTAGACTCGTCGTGATCAAGCATGTGCAGCGACGCGGCCTCGTAGCTGCGGATCTGGCGGCACAGTTCCTGGCCGATCGACCCGCCCGCGCCGGTCACCAGCACCCGGGCACCGGCCAGCATGGCCCGGGTGGGTGGCTGCAGGACCCGGCGCTCCTGACGGCCCAGCAGGGCATTGAACCGGACCGCGCGCATGTCCGCGGCCCGCGCGGCCCGCTCGACGGCGGACAGGAACGAGGGCAGGAACCGGACCCGGGTACCGGTGTCAGCGGCGTCCCGGATCAGCGCGCTCAGCGTCTCGGGCGGCAGCGAGGGGATCGCGATGACGATCGCCTCCAGCGCGTGCTCGCGCACGATGCGGCGCAGGTCGCGCAGCCTGCCGAGCACCGGCAGGCCGGACACCGAGCGCACCCTGGCGTCGTCGTCGAGGCACGCCACCGGCCGCAGCCCGTAATCCGGAGAACGCCGCAGGTCGCGGATCAGCGTCCGGGCGGCGGCACCGCCGCCGACGATCAGCGTGCGCAGCCCCGGCTGATCCGGCCGGTAACGATCCCTGGCCCAGGGTGCCGCGGACCGCCACCGCTCGTGGCCGCCTGCCGCCTTGACCTGGCTCATAGCACTGCCCCCAGTTGCTGCGTCTTCTCCCCGTCGGCGGCATCCGCGGGCCTGGGCCCCGGGCCGCCGCTGCCCTCGTCATCGGTGCTGTCGTCCGCGGCTTCCCCGTCCGCGAAGCCCGTCTGCCCGGCGGCTGCCCCGTCCGCGATATCCGCGGCCTCTTCCTCCGCGGCGAGTTCTTCCTCGGCGAGCGCCGTGCCGCTGCCGGCCGGCGGCAGGGCGGCCGGCGCGGCCTGCCGCCGGCGGCCACGACGCTGGCTCACCCCGATGACCCCCAGCAGCGGCCAGCCCGTGGTCACGCCGAGGTCCACGGCCTCATCCAGCGCAGCGCGCGGCGCGAACCGGGACAGCACCAAGACCAGCGCGGGCTCGTCCGGCCGGCCCCGGAGGGTGAGGTCGGGCAGCGCGGCCACGGTCAGCCCGGTGCGAGCTGAACTGGCGGCCAGCAGATGCGGGCTGACGGTGCCGAGCGGGCCTGAGGAGGTCTTGCCGTCGGCGGCTGGGTGGTGCGCAGCCAGCGGCGTGATGCCCGGTATCCTTGCTCCCTCACGTACCGAGGTGCCGGCGCCGTCCAGCGACTCGGTGACGGCGTGCATGCCCTGGTTGAGGCACGCGGCCAGTGCGCTGAGCTGAGCCGGCGGGACAGGGCCGGTGAGCACCAGGGTGCGCGCGCCCAGCCGGTGGGCGGCCAGGTCCAGCCGGGTGGCCAGCTCCAGGTCGGCCGTGGCCGCGTTGTCCCTGGTGACCTGCGCATCGCCGAGCAGCACCAGGCTCAGTTCCCTGGCCGCCGCGCCTGGCTCGGCCAGGGTGGGCCGGGCCAGCTCGCGGATCGTGGCGATAAGCAGGCCGATCACCAGCCCGAGCAGGCCGGCCAGGGCGCAGTAGGAGGCAACGTGCCGGGACTGGGAGATCGCGTAACTGGGCGCGCTGATGACCCCGGCTCCCTCGTTAACGGTGCTGCTGGCCAGGACCTGCTGCACGGCCGCCGAGTTGGCCGTCAGCTGATTCCCGATCGATGTCAGCTGGGCGATCAGCGCCTGGACTCCGGCGCTGGTGCCCGGCAGCCTGGTGGTGGCCAGCTGCTTGAGCAGCCTGGCCTTGGACTGATTCAGCTGGTTGCGCTGGGTGGTCAGCGAGGCCAGCTCCTGGCTGGTCTGGGTGCCGAGTCCGTTGAGCTTGCTGACGATCCGGCCGGCGAGCGCCCCGCTGAGCCGGATGGCGACCTGCGGGTTCGGGCTCGTCACGGTCAGCGTGACGACAGCGGAGGTGCCGAGTGAGGTGACGGTGATGTCGTGCCGCGCGACGGTAAGAGGGTCGGCGCCGACGCCGGCGCTGTTGATCGCGGCCTGCACCAGGGCCGGGCTGGTCGCGACTGCGGTCACCTGGCTGAGAATCGCCGTCACCTGGGTATCAGCCTGCGGCTCGGCGGACTGCGCCTGTAGGCTCGCGGAGGCGGCGTAGGTTACCGGCCGAGTCAGCAGGTAGGGGGCCAGCAGGGCCACCGGGAGCACGGTCAGGACCAGGAGCAGCCACCGGTGCCGCCAGAAGATGCGCCGCATCCCCTCGTTCGCCTCCACGGCAGCCCTCACCCCATCTCCACTCGTGATGGATCCTCAACGTAGGGGCCGCAGGTCGCGGCAGCCTCGGCCAACAAAGGGTTTCGTTCTACGTCCTTTGCATGAGTGGGCCGGCCGCAAGGGCTGCTTATGCTCGGTGGATGCCGCCACCGACTCGCCTTACCGGCCGGCCATTCCTGGCCGTCGCCAGCATCTGGCTCGCCTGCTGTGCGCTCATCGCAGGGTGCGGCGCGGCAGCCGCCGGGGGATCCGCGGCAAAGCCCTCGGCGCCCGCGGTCCCGGCCCGTTCGGCCGAGCCGGCTTCGTCAGGATCGGCGCAGGCTGGACGCCCGGCTGACGAAGATCCTCGTGATCATGGACGAGAACCACAGCATCCAGCAGGTCTTTCCGTCCCACATGCCGTACCTGTGGAGCCTGGCGCGCCGGTACGCCCGGGCCACCGCGTGGAGTGACGTCGGCCATCCCAGCCTGCCGAATTACCTCGGCATCTTCGGCGGCTCGGCCTTTAACGAGCCGCAGGACTGCATGCCGGGCCCTGGCTGCACCTATCCCGGGCCATCGGTATTCGGGCAGGCGATAGCACGAGGCGAAACCGCCCGGTCATATGAGCAATCCATGCCGGCGCGCTGCGACCAGTCACTGAGCGGCAATTACGACCCGAACCACAATCCCTGGGTCTACTTCCCCAGCGAGGCGCGGCTGTGCAAGGCCGATGACGTTCCGGCCGGCACGGTCACCAGCGGCTCGCTGATCTCCGACATCCGGCGGGGGGGATTGCCGAATGTCGGGCTCATCACGCCGAACCTCATCGACGATGCGCATAACGGCACGCTGGCGGACGCCGACAGTTTCCTGCGCACCTGGCTGCCCGCGCTGATGTCCGGCCCCGACTGGCGCTCCGGGCGGCTGGTAATCGTCGTGACCTTCGACGAAGGGGAGACCACCGAGCAGGTGCCGGCCGTGATCCTCGCCCCCGGCCGGCCTGGCGTGGTGCTGCGCCATCCCACCAGCCATTACGCGCTGACCCGGCTGATCGACCAGGTCATCGGCGCGGCGCCGCTGCGGCGCGCCGCGGCCGCCATCAGCGTGGCGCCGCTGCTCGGCCTGCACACCGGAGCGTGAGCTGACCGCCGCGCAGACCAGGGAACCCGCAACGAGCGCAGACCAGGAAACCGCAAGGAGCCGTGATCGTGAATCAGCCGCAGCAGGCAGGCCCGGGCCGCATTGTCTTCGTCGGCGCGGTGCACGAGGCGCAGCCAGCCCTGGCGGCGCTGCTCGCTGGGCCGGCCGAGGTGGCCGGGGTGGTGACGGCGTCCGCAGACCCGGCGGGGCCGGCCCTCGGGCTACGTGGACCTCGAGCCGCTGGCGGCAGCGCACGGGGTACCGGTGCGGCGGTGCGCGGACATCAATGCTGAGGCCCAGGTTGAGGACATCCGGGGGCTGGAGCCGGACCTGATCGTCGTCGTCGGCTGGACTCGGCTGCTCCGCCCGCCGCTGCTGGCCGTCCCGCCGCGCGGCTGCGTCGGCTTCCACGCCTCGCTGCTGCCGCGCTACCGCGGCCGGGCGCCGGTGAACTGGGCCATCCTGCGCGGCGAGGAGGTCACCGGGAACACGATGATGTACCTGGACGCGGGGACCGACACCGGCGACATCGTCGATCAGCGCCAGGTGCCGATCGGGCCGGATGACACCTGCGCCACCGTGTACGAGCGGGTGGCGCAGGCCGGGGCGGCAATGCTGACCGAGCAGGTGCCGGCGCTGCTGGCCGGAACCGCGCCGCGCCGGCCGCAGGGCGCCGGGGACAGCGGGCTGCTGCCCAAGCGCACCCCGCGGATGGGCATCACCGACTGGAACCGGCCGGCCCGCTCGGTGCACGACTGGATCCGTGCCCTGACGCTGCCGTATCCCGGCGCCTTCGGGTACAGATCGGGCCGCAAGATCATGTTCTGGGCATCGGCGCTGCCCGGCCCCGGCGCTGACGGCCAGCCGGGCGAGGTGATCGGCTACGCCGGCGACGCCGTGCGGATCGCGGCAGCCAGTGCGAGCGTGCTCGTCACCGCGATGTCCGATGAGGGCGCTGCGCCCGAGCCGGCGGCGGCCTGGGCGGCCCGCACCGGACTGCGCCCCGGCGACCGGTTCGACGCTGTCGACCCGGTGACGGCGGCCTGGGCGCTCGGCCACGGCCCGGCTCCCCGGGCCGGGGCGGCGGCGATGCATCCGGCTGCCGTCACGACGGCCAGTACGGCGGCCAGCGCAGCGGCCGGGCCGAGGTAGCCGTCATGTCGGTCACCCGAGTCATGGTCATCGGCGCGCACCCCGACGACGAGATCCTCGGCGCCGGAGCCACGCTGGCCCGGCACGTCCGGTCCGGGGACGAGGTACACGCGGTCGTCATCGCCGACGGGGCAGGCAGCCGGTACCCGGACGAGATGCTGGGGACGCTGGAGAAAGAGGCGCGGCGGGCCGCCGAGACGATCGGCTTCGCCTCGCTGCGGCTCCAGGCGCTGCCCGACCAGCGGCTGGATACCGTCCCGTTCATCGAGCTCACCCAGCTGATCGAGGGGGTGCTGGACGAGATCGACCCGCAGCTGGTCTACACCCACTTCCCCGCGGACGTGAACGCCGACCACGGCCTGGTCGCGCGCGCGGCCTGGACGGCCTGCCGCCCGTATTACCGCCGGCCCTGCGCCGGTTCGCGGTGTTCGAGACTCCCTCGTCCACCGAATGGGCCTGGCCGATGGGCGACACTGCCCTGCAGCCCAATCACTTCGTCGATATCACCGGCACGCTGGACATCAAGATCGCCGCCATGGAGTGCTACGAGACCGAACTGCGCGACTATCCGCATCCCCGCTCCAGCCGTGCCCTGCGCGAGCGGGCCGCGTTCTGGGGCAGCCATGTCGGGCGGCCCGCCGCGGAGCCGTTCCGGGTGCTCAGGGAGGTAGAATGACCGGTCGGCTGCGGCCCGTGGTCGCTCTGCTCGCCGCCGCCGTCGCGGGGTTAAGCGCGGCCGCCTGCAGTGCCTCCGCCGCAGCCGGCATGGGCGCCGTGCATTACCCGGTGCACAGCTCGCTCCGGTTCCGCTACATGACCGACACCTCCGCGGGGCCGCAGATCTTGCGCTACGGCTACAACCTCGTCGACCTCGGGCCGTATCCCAGCCTGGTCGACAAGCTGCCGGCCGGCCAGCGCGCCCTGGTCTGGATCGGTAACTACAATCCGGCCAGCTGCTCGTTCGCGCTGTCCGGTGCCCAGGTCCGGGCGGCCATCCGGCCGCTTGCCGGGGATCCGAAGGTGGCGGGCTACTACCTCGCCGACGAGGCCGACGACGCCGTCCCGGCCTTTGGCGGGCACTGCCGCCGGGTCGCCGCGCAGGTCACCGCGCGCAGCCGCCTGGTGCACAAGCTGGCACCCGGCGCCTTCACCTACGAAGTGGTCACCGAGCCACGCAACTTCGCGGCGTTCGCCGGGGCCACGGACGTGCTGGGCACCGACCCGTACCCGTGCAAGGGCGGCGGCGGCTGCAACTGGTCCATGATCCCCCGGTACATCGCCGCGCTGCACGCTGCCCATGTCGCCCGCTACTGGGGAGTGCTGCAGGCCTTCTCCGCGCAGGCCTGGCGGTATCCGACGGCAGCCGAGCTGCGGACCATGATCGGCCAGTGGGAGCACTCCGACTGGCAGGGGGAGCAGACCTTCGCCTGGAGCTACGGCGGCGGCTCGCTGGCCGCGCACCCGCGCCTGCTGGCCGTGCTCCGCGATCTGAACCTCGGCAGGACCCGGGGCGCTGGCTCTCGGCCGTAACGCCGCCGGGCCGCGCATCTGACGTAGGCACGGCTACGTCAGATGCGGGATTGCCCGCTGGGCCCGCGGCCGTAGAGTCCGGCCGACGGCGTCGTGACCGCGATGCGATGTCTCAGCAGGACCGGGTGGGGATTCGGTGCGAGCACAGATAACTCCGCGGCCGCGCCGCAGGTTCGCAGCCGGCGTTGTGGTTCTTCTCGCGGGCGCGGCCGGGGGCCTGGCAGCTGCCTCGCCCGCGCTGGCCGGGATCGTGCCGTGCTCGACGGCCAGCCTGGTCGCGGCCATCTCGGCGGCGAACAGCACGAACGGGACGGTCACCCTCACCAGCGGCTGCGTCTACACGCTGACCGCGGCGAACAACTCCGCCGACGGCGGCAGCGGGCTGCCGGTCATCACCGGGCAGGTCACGGTGGCCGGCGGCGGCGCGACGATCACCCGGTCGGCAGCCGGCGGCACGGGCGCCTTCCGCATCTTCGACGTCGCGTCGGCCGGCAAGCTGACGCTGAGCTCGGTCACGTTGTCGAACGGCCTGGCCAGCAACGGGGCGCAGGGCGGCGGCGCGATCTTCAGTCACGGCACGCTGTCGGTCTCGGGCTCGACGTTCAGCGGCAATTCCTCGCCGGCCGCCACCGGGACCTCCGGCGGCGCGATCGACAGCAGCGGCACGCTGACGGTGAATACCTCCGCGTTCACCGGCAACACCGCCCAGGAGGGCGGCGGCGTCTTCAACCAGAAGACGGCGACGATCACCAACAGCACCTTCACGCGCAACACGGCCACGATCTACGGCGGCGGCGCGCTGCTGAACGCGGCAGGCACGGAAACGGTGACCGGAGACACCTTCACCGGGAACACCGGCCCGGGCGGCGGCGCGATCGACAATGACACCGCGCTCAATATCACCGACAGCACGTTCTACAACAACACCGCCGGCGGCAACGGCGGCGGCGCGGTGCAGAACTTCGGCACCACCACGATCAGGCAGTCGACGCTGGCCGGCAACACCTCGCCGTACGGGGCCGACATCCTCAACTACACCGGGTTCACGCTGTCGATCGGCATGAGCATCGTCTCCGGCGGGCTGAACGGCAGCAACTGCGGCGGCCAGGCACCGATCACCGACGCGGGGTACAACATCGACTCCGGGACGTCCTGCGGGTTCTCGGCCGGGCAGCACTCGATGAGCAGCACCCAGCCTCAGCTCGACGCGCTGGCCGCCAACGGCGGCCCGACCCAGACGATGGCGCTGCCGGCGCGGCAGCCCGGCGGTGAACGCCATCCCCGCCGCCACCTCAGGCTGCGCGGGCAGCACCGACCAGCGCGGCATCTCCCGGCCGCAGGGCAGCGGCTGCGACATCGGCGCCTACGAGATCATCGCCACCTCGGGCGACACCCAGCCGCCGACCGTGCCGACCGGCCTGACGGCCACATCCGTCACCGCGAACTCGGTCTCACTGCAGTGGAACGCCTCGACCGACAACGTAGGCGTGACCGGCTACACGATCTACCGCAACGGGACCGCGGTGGGCGGCACCGGCGGGGCGACCAGCTTCACCGACATGACCGCCGCGCCGTCCAGCGCGTACAAGTACACGGTGGACGCCTTCGACGGCAGCGGCAACCACTCGGCGCAGTCCGCGGCGGTCTCGGTCAATACGCCGGCCCCGTCCGGGATCCAGGCCGGCCCGGGCGGCGCCGTCGCCACGGCCAGCCGGGTGACCAGCACCACGATCACGCTGCCGGGCCCGGTGCACGCGGGCGACCTGCTGGCCGGCTGGTTCGGCCAGTACGACTGGCCGGCCAGGTCCAGGTCTCCGACAACGTCAACGGGCCGTGGACCCGAGGCACCGCGTCGACCACGTTCTCCAACGGCGGCGGTGATATCGCGCTGTATTACCTGCAGGATTCGGCCGCCGCGCCCTCCGGGCTGACGATCACGATCAGTGCCAGCAACCCCACCTACCTGGAGGCTGCGCTGGCGGACTACTCGGGCGCAGCCACCACCGGGGCGCTGGACCAGACGGCGATGGCGAAGGGCAATGGCACGTCCGTAGACTCCGGCCCGACGGCCGCCGTGGGCGCGGGCGAGCTGGTGGTGGGCGGCATCATTACCGGCGGCTCGCCGGGATCGATCACCGCCGGATCGTCGCAGGGCCAGCCGTTCGCGATCCGCAGCCAGACCAGCTCGGGCTCGGTGGACGTGGAGGATGTGCTGGCCAGCGCGGCCGGGGCACAGGACGCCCGGGCTACCTTCGGGACGGCAACCGACTGGTACGCCGTGGCGGCGGTGTTCCATCCCGCCTCCGGCTGACGCGCGCATGCGGGGCGGCCGGCCGTACATCGGGAGTAGGCGGCCCTACTTCAGATGAAGGTTGTCGCCGCACAGGGGCGAAGTAAGTTATCCGAGTCGGCAGCTTTACCGGCATTTTGGCTGCTGTTTTCCGGCTGCATAAGGTGGGGGTTTCGGTGAGATTCTGGTTGCGCCGCCTGGTCGCCTCCGCGGCCGTGGCCACGCCGGTATTAGCAGCGCTCGCGGTCGCGCAGCCCGCCGCCGCGGCTCCGATCGCCTGCACGGTGACAGGTCTCGCCGCCGCGATCAAGACAGCTAACGGTGCCGCAGGCGGGGGCACCGTTACGCTGCCGAGCGGCTGCGCCTACGTGCTGACGGCGGCGAACAACACCACTGACGGCGGCACCGGCCTGCCGGTCATCACCGGCAAGGTGACGATCGTCGGCAGCAAGGACACGATCCGGCGGTCGACCGTCGCCGGGACTCCCGCGTTCCGGATCTTCGACGTGGCCGCTGGCGGCAGCCTGACGCTCAGTGCGCTGACGCTCGCCAATGGCGAGGCCGACAACGGTGCGCAAGGCGGCGGCGCGATTTTCAGTCACGGCACGCTGTCGGTCTCAGGCTCGACGTTCAGCGGCAATTCCTCGCCGGCCACGACCGGGACTTCCGGCGGCGCGATCGACAGCAGCGGCACGCTGACGGTGAACACGTCCACGTTCACCGGCAATACCGCCCAGGAGGGCGCCGGCGTCTTCAACCAGAACGTCGCAACGGTCAAGAACAGCACGTTCACCGGCAACACCGCGACGATCTACGGCGGCGGCGGGATGGTCAACGGCGCCGGGACACTGACCGTGTCCGACGACACCTTCAGCGGCAACACCGGCCCCGGCGGCGGCGCTCTCGACAACGACGCAACGCTGAACGTGACGGACAGCACCTTCTACAACAACACCGCGGGGGCCAACGGCGGCGGCGCGATCGTGAACTTCGGCACTACCACGATCACCCAGTCAACGCTGTCCGGGAACACCGCGCAGTACGGCGCGGACGTGCTCAACTACACCGGCTTCACGATGTCGATCGGCATGAGCATCGTGGCGAACGGCCAGAACGGCAATAACTGCGGCGGCCAGGCGCCGATCACCGACGCCGGCTACAACATCGACTCGGGCTCATCCTGCGGCTTCTCGTCGGCCAGCCACTCGCTGACCAGCACGGCGCCGCAGCTCGACGCGCTGGCCTCCAACGGCGGGTCCACCCAGACGATGGCCCTGCCGGCCAGCAGCCCGGCCGTGGACGTGATCCCGCCGACGGTCTCGGGGTGCCCCGGGAGCACCGACCAGCGCGGCATGAGCCGGCCGCAGGGCTCAGGGTGCGACATCGGCGCATACGAGCTGATCCAGAATGGCGGCGACAAGACGCCGCCGACCGTGCCCACAGGTCTGGCCGTGACCGCGGTGACGTCGAACTCGGTGTCCCTGAAGTGGAGCGCCTCGACCGATAACGTCGGCGTAACCGGATACACGATCTACCGGAACGGGGCGGCCGTCGGATCGACCGGCGGCCCGAACGCGACGACCTATACCGACACCACGGCTGCGCCGTCTACCACCTACAAGTACACGGTGGATGCCTTCGACGGCAGCGGCAACCACTCAGCGCAGTCGGCCGCCGTGACGGCTACCACGCCCGCGCCAAGCGGGGTCAGGTACGTTCAGGGCACCTCGACCGGGACCGGCAGCAAGGTCGCGAGCATCATGATCACGCTGACCCAGCCCGTCGGCGCCGGGAACCTGCTGGCTGGCTGGTTCGGCCAGTACGACTCGACCGGCCAGGTGCAGGTTTCCGATAATGTCAACGGAGCCTGGACCCGCAGTGCGGCCACCACCACATTCGGCAGCGGCAGCGGTGACCTGGCGATGTACTACGTCCAGAACTCCAAGGCGGCGCCGTCTGGGCTGACCATCACCGTCAGCGCGACTAACCCCACCTACCTGGAGGCTGCGCTGGCCGACTACTCGGGCGTGGCAACGTCGGGAGCGCTTGACCAGACGGCAGTGGCCAAGGGCAACAGCACCGCCGTCGACTCTGGCCCGACCGCCTCGATCGGCGCGGGCGAGCTCGTTGTCGGGGGTGTGATCACTGGCGGCTCACCGGGATCGGTCACGGCGGGCTCGACGGACGGCCAGCCATTCGCGCTCCGCAGCCAGACCAGCTCGGGCTCAGTGGATCTGGAGGACGTGCTGACCAGTGCGGCCGGGACGCAGGATGCCCGCGCCACGCTGGGGACGGCCACCGACTGGTACGCCATGGCCGCGACCTTCCACGTGGCTCCCTGACCCCTGTCCGGGCTGCTGCAGTCAGCCGGTCCCGGCCTGCCGTTGGCCCAAGCCAGCGCAGGCCGGGCCCGGGATCCGGGCTCAGGTGCACAGGTCCGATGATGGGAGGTGGCGAGGTACCCGCCGTCCGGTACCATGTCCGGGCAGGCATGAGCTAGCGCATCCTGCATGCGGCCTAGCTCAGTGCGGGTGTAGTTCAATGGTAGAACGTCAGCTTCCCAAGCTGATAGTGCGGGTTCGATTCTCGTCACCCGCTCCACGAGAAACGCCAGCTCAGGCGCATGATCTCCGGCACTCCGGTCAGGTCGCGTCTGATGCGGCCTCGCGTGCCCGATGCGTGCCCGATGGGCTCTCGGTAGCGTCGAGTTCAGCCGTGACGAGCTGGCTCATGGCGGCGGCGATCAGCCGGTCCCGCTCGGTGGTGCGGTGCTGGTAGATCAGCGCGGCCCGGGTCGTGCTGTGGCCCATCCGGCCCATCAGCTCGCGCAGGCTCGCGCCCGTGGCCGCCGCGATGTGGTTGCCGGTATGCCGCAGGTCGTGGAAGTGGAAGCCGGTCAGCCCGGCCGCCTCGGTCGCCCGCCGCCAGGTCGCGGAGAAGTTCGGCCGCCGCAGCGGCGCGCTCTTCGGGCCGGTGAAGATCAGGCTGTCATCCTCCGGCGGCGGTGTAGTCGGTCCAGGTGCGCAGCGATGTCCGGCAGCACGAACGCGGGCAGGGTCACGGTGCGCTTGCCCGCCTCGGACTTGGGCGGCCCGGTGATCAGCGAGCCGTCCACCAGCTCGACTACGGATGCCTCGACTCGGAGCATGCCCGCCGCCAGGTCGAGGTGACGGCGGCGCAGCGCGGCCAGCTCACCCCAGCGCAGGCTGCCGAACACGGCGAGCAGGATCAGCGCCCGGTAGCGCGGGTCTATGGCGTCGGCCAGGGCGAAGACCTGGCGGATGGTCAGCACCGGCCGCTCGGGTGACTTCTCCTGCCCGGCGCCCTTGATCCGGCACGGGTTGCGGCGGATCAGCCCGTCATCCACGGCCGTGTTCATGATCGCCTTGAGCAGCCGGTACGCCTTGGCGACGGTGACCTCACCGGCCCCGGCGTCGAGCAGGCTCTTGCGCCAGCGGCGGACCAGCGGCTCGGTGATGTCCTGCACGTTCAGCGTGCCGAACGTCGGGGCCAGGTGCAGTCGGACCAGACCCTCGTAGAGCTGCATCGTCTTGGGCCGCAGGTTCGGCCGCTCGGCCACCCAAGACCGGGCGTACGAGCCGAACGGTACCCGGCCCGCGTCCGGGTCGAGCCAGTCACCCCGGACGATCTCCGCCTCGGTCAGCGTTAGCCAGCGCTCCGCGTCGGTCTTGGTCGCGAAGGTCCGGTCAGCGGGCCGGTCGATGCCGTCCGGCCCCTTGTAGCGGGCCTGCCACCGGCCAGAGGGCAGGCGGCGGACCCGGCCGAACCGGCGCTTGCCCGCCATCAGGCGGCCCTCCGCGCGGGCCGGGCGCAGGACGCCGGCTCGACGGTCCCGGCCGCGATGAACTCGGCCAGCGCGGACTCGGGGATGCGGACGTGGCGTCCGACGCGGACGAACCGGATGCGCCGCTCAGCGATCAGCCGCCGGGGGAATCGCTCACCGCTGCGTGAAGTGCCCAGCAGCTCGGCGGCCTCGGCCGACAGGTGAGCAGCCGGTCAGCAGATGCACTCATGATGATCACTTCTTCCAGGGGAGGACGGAGAGGTCAGGCGGCGGGGACGGCCGGGGCGTGGGCGCGGGCCTGGTCGGCGCGAGGCGAGGGCGAGCTCGGCGCCGGGGGTTGCGGTGTTGGCCGGTGCCGGCGTAGGCCCAGGTGTGACAGATCAGGACGACGCGCTCGTCGAGGGGGCGGCCCCAGGGGTCGAGTTCGCCGCCGGGGTGGCGCTGGGCGCGGCGGTGTTCGGCGCGGTCGCGGCGGAGCGGCCGAAGGTGACGGAGTAGCGGCGGGATTTGGTGAGGAAGTGGCCGCCGTGGCCGAGCTGGTGCGCCCACCGGCACAGCCGCGGTGGGGCGCGGGCCTGCGGTGAGCTGGCCGCCGCCGAGTTCCCAGGCGGCGGTGATCATCCGCCGGTAGTGGGCCGGGCAGCGCAGCGCGTCCGAGGTCGAGGCGGGTGGTGAGCGGCCGGTCGGGCAGGCCGGGGGCGTCGAGGGTTTTGGTGGCGTACTTGGCGATGTAGTTCGCCACCGCCTGCATGCGAAGCTCGCGGCCGGTGCCGGGCAGGTCCTCGCCGCGGGCGGATGGGCTTGATGTCGAGCTGGCGCGCCGAACCGCAGCACGACGGCGCGGCCGTGGCCGGGCCGGGGTCGACGGGGAGGGCGACGGCGGCGGCGGCCTGGTCGATGGCCTCGCACAGCAGGCCGGCGGTGAACCGGGCCGGGGGCGGCTGGTAGTCGTCGCCGGGGGCGTCGAGGCGGATCACGGCGTGGTAGTGGATGACGCCCCGGGCCTGGTATTCGGCGACCTTGACGTAGCGGACCCGGCAGGCGGCGTGCGCGGCCTTCTGGGTCATGCCCGCCAGGCGGGCCAGGCGGCGGGGCAGGTAGGTGGTGAACCGGCGCCACAGCGTCGCCCGCGTGGGCATTGAACAGCACCGCGGCGTGGTAGTCGTAGCAGTCCGCGGCACAGGGCCCGGCCCAGCAGCGGGTCTTCCTCGCGGTGGCGCAGGTGGCAGGAGATGTCGCGGCCGTGCGGGCAGACGGCGACCTTTGCGTCGCGGCGGGGACGGCAGGGCAGCACGGTCGGGCCGCGCATCCGGCGGGAGTGAACCGGGCCGAAGGAGGGGGCGGTGAAGGTGGCGAACACGCACGGATGCGCGGCGATGGTCTCGGGGATGCCCTTGCCGCCTGACAAGCCCGGCCTTGACGAGCTGGCGGGCGTCGCGCTTGTAGACCTGGGAGCAGGGCGGGCAGACGGTCTCGCGGCGGTTGCCGCAGGGGACGTGCAGCACCCCGCCGGGCTCATCGGAAGCGGTGTCGTAGACGGGGCGCAGCTCGCCGGTCGCGCGGTCGATAGCGTCGATCCGGCCGCGCAGCCGGATCGGGCGGGTGCAGTGGCCGGTGCGCTCGGTCTGCGCGGATCCCGGCCGCGCGATCTCGCTCCCACGGGACGGGCGGCAGCGGCCGGGGTGGCGCGTGGCGGCGGGTTCGGGCATGCGGCCTGCCGGGTGGTGCCGCGCAGCTGGGCGGCGTAGGCGGCCAGTTCGGCGATCTGCGCGGTCGGTCAGGTAGGCGGCCTTGATCCGCTGCGGGGTGCCGTCCTCGGCCAGCAGCCAGGACACGCCCCGGGCCAGCGGGTCGATGGTGGCGGCCGAGTAGCCCTGGGTGGCCCAGCCCTGGCCGAGGACCACATCGGAGGAGGCGTCGGTGGTGCAGCGGAACGCCCACCGGTAGCCGAATAGGTCCCGCAAGCTCGGGTCGATGATCTGGAAGGACGGCCGCTGGGTGGCCAGGATGACGATCACCCCGGCGGCCCGGCCGCGGGCGACCAGGTCGCGGATCAGCGCGCCGAACTCGGCTTGCTGGGTCTTGGTCTCCGGTGGTGGCGGAGAAGTAGGCGTACTCGTCGATCACGCACCAGATAGACCGGCTCCCCGAGTGCCGGGGGTGATCTTGCGGAGCCCGGCGGCCAGCAGCTGGTCGTACCGGTCGTTCATCACCCCCTGGAGCCACTTGCCGCAGTCGATCGCGGCGGTGATCGAGGGGCCGATGAACCTGTCGCGCAGTGCCGCCAGGGGCCGAGCTCGACTTGCTTGCCGTCGATCAGCACCAGGCGGCAGTCGGCCGACAGCGCGCCGTGGGCGCAGATCAGGTTGACGCCGTTGGACTTCCCCGCGCCGGGCTCGCCGCCGAGCAGGATGTTGCGCTCGCCCAGGTTGATGTCGACCAGCTCGCCGTTCTCATCGATGCCCAGATGGACCCGCTGCCAGATCGACAGCGGGAACACCGGCACCGCGCTGGTCAGCCGTCCGTCACATGACCGGCCCCGGTCAGCGAGCGGGACAGCGGGCAGGCCGGGGCACGGCAGGCCACCGGGACCGGGACGGCGGGCCAGCGGCGGGCCAGGCGACAGCGGCGAGGCGACGACGGGGCGGCGGCGAGGGTGTCGCGGCGGATCACGTCGATCGTCACGAGCTGCGACCAGCGGGCGTTGCGGGTGACGCGGGCGTCGCGGGCCCAGCAGGCGGCGCGGAGCTGGTCGATGCGGGCCTCGAAATCCTCGGCGCACACCCCGGCCCGGCACAGACCCGCACCCGTTCCCCGACTTTGGTCGGCCGGGACCACAGGACGAGGGGCAGGCGCCCGGCGCGGGTGTGCAGGCGGGCTTCCCAGCACAGCTTTTGGATGCCGGTGCCGGGCCAGCACGCACCAGCAGCGGCGCACCGTGAACCGCCGCGACCCCGGCACGGCCAGCACGGCCAGGACCAGACCGCCAGGACGACGGCGGCGCCGGTGAGGGTGAGCAGGAGAGCCAGCCGCCACAGCGCGGCGGCCAGGCCGAGAAGGGGGCGAGTTCGGTGCGCCACCGCCATGCGACCCCGGCGGCGGAACGGTGGACGGTGACGAACATCGCGTCCACGGATACGGCGTGACCGGGCGCCGGGGCGGGCAGGAGTTGGCGGTCTTATCAGCAGGCATGACAGGTCACTTCCGGGCGTCGAGGAACGGGGCGAGCAGGCACCGGGCGCACCCGCAACCCGGCATGTGCGGCGCCGGATGGGCAGGCCGAGGTCCGCGCGAGTGATCACCCGGCCCGGGCCGGGAATCTCATGCGGCGCCGGGGGCGGAGGCCAGGGCGGCGCCGGTCAGATAGCCACAAGCCGGGCACCAGTACCGGCGGGCATCGGGCGGGAGTGCTCGGCGGGCGGGCGTCGATGCGGATCGCCAGATGCGCCGGGTCGGGGATGGTCACCGGGGGCCGCCCCACTCGGCCACGCAGCACACGGCCACGCCGCGCCGCACGAGCGGCAGATCAGCGCGGTCTCGGTGATCCCGTCGCCGGTATCTACGTCCTCGGTGGTGATGTCGAGGGAGCGGCAGTCGGGGCAGATCGGTTCGTGGGCCAGGACCCGGAATCCGTCCGCCGGGCGCGGGACGGGCCGAGCACGCGGGCGCGGGCAATGGGGCGGCGGTAGCATGGGACATGCCACGACTCCAGTTCTCGGCTACGGGAGTGCGGGATGGCTGGCTGGCCGGGCCGGGAGATTGCCGTCTCCCAGGCCCGGCACTCTCTCGTCAGGAGGCTTTGCGGGCATGGTCGGCCGGAGTGATCTGATCGGCGCGGAAGCGCGGACGATCTCGCCCTTGCGGTTCACCCACGGCGCGTAGACCAGCCGGACCGGGGCCACCAGGTCGTCAGCGGCCAGCTCGGGCTCGTCGCCGGGGACCTCGACCCAGATCGTCTTGCCGAGCGGCGGGTGTCATCGATCGCGGTCAGCCGCACGACCCATATCGGGCGGCCGTCCTTGGTTGTGGCATCCGCGCCCTTGATCTGCTTGCGCCACGCCGGTCCGCCGCCCGGAACCGGTAACGTCGGTCTTGATCTCGGTAAGCATGTTGCGTGTCCTCTTGTGGGCCCTCGGGGCGGTGTCGGCGCTGCTTTGCGCCAGCACATGCAGCTTCCGGTAGGCGCGTCTCGGCGGTGCGCCGTCTCGCCTCGCCTTCGCCTCATCTGGCGGAAGGCCGTCTCATAGATGTCTCATTTGTTAGGCTGAGGGCGACGGCGAGAAGCGCTTCGGAGGTAGCAGCGATGACTTCCTCGCCCGTCCGGTTGAAGGTCTTACTCCAGCAGCGTCACTGGCAGTCGCACGCGACGTTCTGCGCCCAATACGACAAGGCCGCTCGCGTCATCGATCCGCGCCTGGCCGGGTCCTATCCCAGCCGGGCGCAGCTGCACCGCTGGCTGTCAGGCAACGTGCAGAACCTGCCGTTCCCCGACCATTGCCGGGTGCTGGAGGCGATGTTCCCGGACTGGACGGTGGCGCAGCTTTTCCAGCCTGCTGATAGCGGGGCGGCGATTCCGCGGGGCGCCGCGCAGCGCAGGCGGTGCTCCGCGTAAGGACATCGGGCAGCTTCTGGGCATGGTCGAAGCGGGCTGCTGCAGCCGGATACCGCACCACCTGCGTGGGGGCCGGCGGGTGCCGCCGATCAGCGGCCGGGCGCGGGCGCGCTGGTGCTGGCCAGCGCGATCAGCGACTATGCCCGCAGCGAGGACAGTCCACTGCTCGGCTGCTGGGCACGAGGCTTGTGGAGCTGAGCCGCCAGCTCCGCTTGTCCGATGCCGAGACCCGGCAGCTCGCGGCACTGGCGGGCAATGTCATGGAGCTTGAGCTGGGCCTGAGCATTGACATCGACGATCAGGGCCGGGTGATGTGTTGTACGAGCACGACCTGATCAATCTCAGTGAACGGCCGTGGGCCGGATGCCCCGTGAAGTCTGGTTCCAGTACGCCGACGGACCGATCGCGATCACCCCGACCAAGCACAATGACCGCGCCATCGTCATCCAGCGCATTCACGATGCGGGAGCCTGGCCAAGTTCGCGTTCAAGATCTCGCCGCCGCTGGGCCGGGGAGCGGACCGTGGTCCGCTATACGTGCGAGGGCGGGTCTTTCATGATGAGTGGTACTGGCGGCAGATCATGCCCCGCTACACCCGCCGCTACACCCTGACCGTCCGGCACTGGGCTTCAAGCGGCTGAGCGAATGCACGGCCATGTCGAGCACCCGGACGGGTCGGAGGCGTCGGTCACCGAGGGCCTGCTGTGGGACTACGATGACCACGGCGTCAGCCTCACCCTGGCGGCCGACTACCTGCGGCCCGGGCAGACCGTCGAGCTTCGATGGGACCCGATAGTGCCGCTTCGTGACCAGATCGAGCAGGCCCTGCGGGCCTGGAACGCTCACGAGCTGGCACGCGGCGCCCCGGCCGTCATCGACTACGACTGCCACCCGCAGGGCCCGGACGGCAACCGAGCCCGCCGACCGGTTGACGACCTTCAACGCGCTTCAGCGCGCTGAAACAGCAAGCTGAGCCAGGAAGCACCCGCGCTGGCTGAGCGGATCGAGCGCACCTGCTGTACCTGCGGGCGCTAATGGGCGAACGGCCCGAACTGGACGACTACATCCACCGCACCCAGGGCTGCCATGCACGCGGCTGGCCCGAGCCCTACATCCAGAACGCAGGCAACGTCGCCCGCCACCACCTAGACGACCTCGGCATCGGCTGGAGCGCCGACACCCGCAAAGAGCTGGAACACATCGAAGGGCCAATCGACACCCACGACGCGGCCGACGCGATCCGGGACGCGGCGGCCAAGTACGAGCCGCAGGTCCGGGCGCTCACCGGATCGACCGCAACGTATGACCTCAGCATCGAGACGCCACCATCAACGCCTACTGGGCGTTCTGGACCGATGGCTGCGGCTCCAGCGTCGCTTACGGCTCAACCTCAAGGAGGCCAGGTTCACCGAGGCCCACGCCCGTCAGTTCGCGCTGCACGAGATCCTCGGCCACGGCCTCCAGGGCGCCAGCTACGCCCAGCGCTGCGCCAACGAGCCCGTCCCGTGGATCCGGCTGCTGTCCGTCCACACCCCCAGCAGATCATGCTCGAAGGACTCGGCCAGGCCCTGCCGCTGTTCGCCACCCCCGACGACAAGCTGCTCGCCACCCGGGTTCGCATCGACCACTACACCCAGCTCGTGCGAGCCGCGCTGCACATCGCGCTCGGCACCGGGGCCAGCATCATCCAGTGCGCCGACTATGCCCGCGCGCACGTCCCGTTCTGGACCGACGCCGACATCGCCGACTTCCTCACCGACCGCGGCGCCGACCCGCTGCTGCGCTCCTACCTATGGTCCTACCCGGCAGGCATCGACTGGTTCAGCCAGCTCGCAGCAGCACCAGCCGAAGCCCAGGCGCAGCGTCCTGGAAGCGGCTTACCGAGACCCGCTGACACCGAGCCAGATGGCGGAGCTGTGGCCAGCGGGAACAGCGTTCGGCGGACCGGGACCCGGCCCTAGATTCGCGTAGCCCTCTTGTGCCTGGCCTCACTTGATCCTTTACACGCCCTAGACATTTTGCACCGCTCTGGGGCTTCTTCTTGGCGGAGGTATCCTAATCCGCTACACGCTGGCTGGTAACGACGCCCGCTACGATAAAGGCGTGCCCGCGTCAGATGGCTTCGGTTCCGCCTCAGCTTGTCCATGGGGTGGAGCCGGTTCTGGAACTGGCTGGGTAAAGAGGAGTCGGTCGACCAGCCGTCTAGCGTCCGGATGGCGCTCGGGCACTTCCGGCGAGAGCACCGAGACGACGACCCCGATGGCAGATAGCGCCTAGATGCCGACTCAGTTGCCCTTGAGTGATCCCCGGATCCTGCCGATAGTGCCCGGATCTGTCCCGGGTGTGCTGGTTTAGCATGCCTGTCCGGGTGCCCACCGGGCGAGGGCGAGAAAGCCGCCTCTGTGCCCTTTGAACTGTCTAGCCCGTGCGGATGTTTCCCAGACAGCGCTCAGCCAGACCTTGCCGCAGGGTGCTTTCGTTCTTGGTCTGGCCGCCAGACCCCGCCTGAACGCGTGGCCCTCTGAGCTGTGACAAATCCCTCTACGGTCTTCAAGGGCACGGCCTACGGCCGCGCCAGCCATCGGGCCGCGCCCGGTCCCGGACGTGAACGCAGGCCAGAGGCAGCGGGCCACATCGTGAACGAGGCGAAGATCAGCAGTCGACAGCGGCACGGGAAGCAGGGCCGCCGCTGGTCGCGGGGGCGGCAGTCCTGCCCGCTGCCTCTGCGCTCGGGGCGCCCGGCGCGGGCAACTGCCGCCAGCGCCCGGCGGCCCCGCACCCGGCCGCCCGACGCGACCCGCCGCCACGAACCCCGCACCCCTGACCGCGATCACTCAGACCGGGCGAGCCGTCCTCCGGCGTCCGCGATCGTGCCACCGAGCCAAGATCACCGTCAAGGGCACGGCGCTGCGCGCCGCGTCGGTTGCTGCGCAACCGCAGACCCTTGAGCAGGTGATCTTGTTCGGCTGGGACCGGCGCCTATCAGGAGGACGGGGGAGGAGACGCGGCGTTTTGACACTTAAAGGGTCAAGATCGGTGGATCACGGGCAGGGCGCGGGCGGGGCCGCGCTGCACTGCCTGCTGCGACCGGGCAACGCCAACAGCAGCACAGCCGCTGACCTGCCCGCCGCCCTAGACTTACTGCTGGCCCAGCGGCCCGTGCCGCTATTACAATACATATATGTATAGACACCATATGTTGCACCTGGGTGTATGGCTGCCAATTATTATTGTAGTTGCTATATTGATCTTCGCCTTTGAAATATGGATGATTGTTGATGCAGCCATAAATAAAGGGATTACCGATAAAGCAAAGGCTTGGTGGATAATCGGTATGCTTATCATCCATCCATTTGTCGCAATTGCCTACTTTTTTACTGACCATCGTAAACGCTAAGCTCTGAGCTGCTGGGTGGGCTTAGCGAAGTCCTTGGCAACGAATGATTAACTGAGTGACGGTCGCCGTGTTCCTCCATGGATTCCCACGGACAACCGTGGACAGTCTCAGCAGGCCCGTTAGCTTGCACCGAGGGGACAGCCGTGCCCGCTACGTGCCCGATGGGGAGGTCACCTGGGGTGCTTCGCAGGTACTCACGGACAAGCCAACAGGACCGCCTATCTGCGGCTGTGCCGGTGAGGCGCGCTCCTACACTCATTCCCAAGCTGATAGTGCGAGTTCGATTCTCCTCACCCGCTCTCATCATGAAAGATCCAGGTCAAGCCCAGGTGCGGCTACGGCGTCGGCTGGCACGTCACGGAACTCGCCAGAACGCGCCTCCGTGCCATTAACGTGCCATTAGGCCGTCGGGGCTGAGAGTCTCCGGTGAGGCGTCGTCGCTGTCCGGTCCCGGTTTTGCTCGGCTGCCGCATGCGCGTCGATAGCACGGGTGATCGCGGCGTCAGCGCCGCGGGCCCGGTGCTGATAGATGATCGCGACGCGCTCGCTGTCGTGTCCCATCCGGGCCATCAGGTCCCGCAGCCCGGCGCCGCCGGTTGCCGCCCATGCGTTCCCGGCATGGCGAAGATCATGAAAGTGCAAGCCCTGAGCCCCGATCGCGGCGGCGGCGCGCGGCCAGCCTGCCGCCGGTTGGAGTTTCCGCGGCGCAGCGGCCCGCCCAGCGGGCCGGTGAAGAGCAGACGTCCGGGCCGGGGCGGCGAAGGCAGCCATGTGGTCGTGCAGGGCGGGGAGGATGACCTGCGGGATGCCCGGCCACCCGCCGACCGGCCCGGGATTTGGGCGGGCCGAGCACGAGCTCACCCGTGGACCGCTCGACAAAGGCGGCGCCACACCGTATAGCACCGATGTTCAAGTCGATATCACAGCGCCGCAGTGCGGTTGCCTCGCCCCCCCGCAGGCTCGCGAAAGCAGCGAGCAGCACCAGGGCGCGATAGCGCCGGTCAGTCTCGCAGTCAACGCGGCCAGCATCGGCCAGCGACCGCAACTCTGCGTCGGCGGCTTTCCTGGTGGCGTAGCTGCCGGGAGCGGCTTGCATCCGGCCGTCCTGACGGAAGCGCAGGCGGTAACCGTTCCCAGGCACCTGGCGGATATTGCCGGGCGGGCGGCAGCCCACTCGCTCGGCCAGGGCGAAGACCTGCGCCACCGTCAGCACAGGCCGCTCGGCCGAGTGCTCGCTGCCCGCGCCGCGGATGCTGAACGGGTTACGCGGCAACAACTTGTCATCCTCGACAGCGGTAGCGAGCACCGCGTGCAGCAGCCGGTAGGACTTTGCTGCCATCGTTGCCGAAACACCGTTGCCGATCAGTTCTGCCCGCCACTGCCGCACGGCCTGAGGTGTGATCTTCCCGATCGGCAGGCCGCCGAGATACGGCGTGACATGCTTGGCCATCAGCCAGCGGTACAGGTCCGCGGTTTTGGCCGAAGGCCCGGCCGCTGGGTAATCCAGTCCGCGGCGTAGTCCCGCAGCCTGACCTTGGCGGCTCGCGGGTCAGTCCACCCGCCGCTGATCAGCTGGGCCTCGACTAGGGTCAGCACCCGCTCAGCATCGCCTTTGCGGTCGAAGGTCTCCGGGTGACTGCGCAGCCGCCCGTCCGGGCCGAGGTAACGGGCTTGGTACCGACCGGATGGCAGCCTGCGGACATTGCCGAAACGCCGGTGCCCTTCCCTATTCGGCATCAGGCACTCCTCTTATGATCTTGCAGAACGTCCCATTCGCCCAGCGGCCGGACGCGGCCAGCCTCGATGAACGCGGCGATATGGACTCGGCGATATCGGACTCGGCGACCGCACATGACGGCCCAGCCTGACAAAAGCGATCCGCCGCTCAGCGATCCGCCGCCGGATGAACCGCACCGACGTACTCATCCGCTCGGCCGCCAGCTCCACCGTCAGCAACTGGTCCAATTGCGTGCCGGTCATGCGGCTCTGCCTTCTGCCGGAAGTTCTGCACTGGCCTCATAGGCTGGTCGTCTGGCTCGTCGAGTGTGACTTTCAGCCGGGCGCGGTCGGCGACGATGTGCAGGAGTCGTTGGTCGGGGGGCAGGTAGTCGTGGTCGGAGGGGGTGACGACGTGCCAGGTGTAGCGGGCCGGGTCGGGTTCGTCCAGGCCGAGGGTTTCGATCAGCCAGATTTGCGGTCGCCGCGGTGGTCGGCGAGGGTCTTGCCGGACCATTTGCGGGAGGTTAGTACCCGCCGTCCGGCGTAGCCGAGGTGCTCGGGCCGGTGGGCTTTGCCTGTGCACTGGCCGGGGATCAGCCCGGCGCGGGCGCCTTGGGCTGGATGCCGTAGCGGAGCCAGTTCGCGCAGGTGGGCGAGCATGGCTCGAATCTCAGCGTGTCGGCCAGCCGCTCCACATGCGTCCGCTGGGCGTCGGTGCCGGGGTGGTGGCAGTCGGCCACGTTCTTGGTGATGTACTTGGTCAGGTAGCGAATGCACCGGGGGGCGTCCTTGGACCCGGCTAGCACCCCCTCGGCGTGGAAGTCCGGGCCGAAACGGGCCACGTGCAACGGCTGATCATTGGGGCCAAGGGCGTCGAGGGCCTGATCCCATGTGGGCAGCACTTCTCCGGTCGCCGGGTCCAGGTAGGTGCCGAGATCCTCGTGCCACACCCACGCAATCTTAGCGG
>CAVSUR010000010.1:0-27310 GCA_963731285.1 uncultured Actinomycetota bacterium
ATGCCGACGAGGCGGTGCCGGCATGAGCGCAGTGCCTCTATTGGATGTGGCGCAGAGGATGATCCTGGAGCCCTCGGGACTGGACGAGAACCGCCTCGCCACCGTGCTCGGCACGGTCGATGAGCCGCGGCGTCGACTATGCGGATCTGTATTTCCAGCATTCGCGCAGCGAATCGTGGGTGCTCGAAGACGGCATCGTCAAGGATGGCGGCATTCGATCGAGCAGGGCGTCGGCGTGCGCGCGATGAGCGGCGAAAAAACCGGCTTCGCGTATTCCGATGAAATCGTGTTGCCGCAGTTGCTCGATGCCTCGCGGGCGCACGCGCGATCGCGCAGGGCCGGCAACGCCGTGCAGGCATGGCAGCGCGCGCGGAGCTGTATCCGCCGATCGATCCGATCGAGGCGCTGGCCAACGCAGAGAAGATCGCGCTGGCTGAGCGCTGGATGCAAACGCGCGCGCTCGATCCGCGCATCACGCAGGTGATCGTCACATCCCGCGCGCACGAACCGTGATGATCGCCGCAGCGACGGCACGCTGGCGGCCGACGTGCGTCCGCTGGTTCGCCTCAACATCCAGGTGATCGTCGAGCAGAACGGCCGCCGCGAGCAGGGCCATTCCGGCGGCGGCGGCCGATACGGTTATGCGAGCTGATCGCTGACGGTCGTGCGCACGCGCTCGCCGATGAGGCCGTGCGTCAGGCGCTGGTCAACCTCGAAGCGGTCGATGCGCCGGCCGGGCACATGACGTGGTGCTCGGTCCCGGCTGGCCCGGCGTGCTGCTGCACGAGGCGATCGGCCACGGGCTCGAAGGCGATTTCAACCGCAAGGGCAGTTCGGCCTTCGCCGGCCGCATGGGCCAGCGCGTGCGCGCCGAGGCGTCACCGTCGTCGACGACGGCACCTGCCGGGTCGCCGCGGCTCGCTCAGCATCGACGACGAAGGCACGCCGACCGAGTGCACCACGCTGATCGAGAACGGCATCCTCAAGGGCTACATGCAGGACAAGCTCAACGCGCGCCTGATGGGCATGACGCCACCGGCAACGGCCGCCGCGAATCCTTCGCGCACTGCCGATGCCGCGCATGACCAATACCTACATGCTGGCCGGCAACCGCGAGTCCGGCCGAAATCATCCGTTCGGTCAAGCGCGGCTTCTACGCCGTGAACTTCGGCGGCGGTCAGGTCGAATCACCAACGGCAAGTTCGTGTTCTCCGCCAGCGAGGCCTACCTCATCGAAGACGGCAAGGTCGACGCGCCGGTGAAGGGCGCGACCCTGGTCGGCTCCGGCCCGGAGGTGCTCACGCGCGTCTCGATGATCGGCAACGACCTGAAGCTCGACGAAGGCGTCGGCGTATGCGGCAAGGAAGGCCAGAGCGTGCCGGTCGGCGTCGGCCAGCCGACGCTGCGCGTGGATGCCATGACGGTAGGCGGCACGGGCTGACGGGGACATCTCTTTTGCGCTCGGTTGGCAGGCGCTCGCAGCGATGCGTCGGGTGATGCATGCAATTTGACGATTGGATCGAGCAGGCGTACTCCCTCGGTGCGAGCGATCTGCATCTGGAGAGCGAAACGCCGGCCGTGGTGCGCGTGCGTGGCGAGCTGCAGCCGCTGGGCGCCGCATGCCGGCGGACGCTGCTGCAACCGCGCAGGATGCGCTCGGGCGAAGGGTGGGCACAGTTCCTGCAGCGCGGCTCGGCGGATCTGGCGCTGTCGCTGGGCTCGTTGCGCTGCCGAGTCAGCTTCTATCGTACCTGCGCGGCATCGGCATCGCGGTGAGGCTTCTGACTCCCTCGATCCGGGACCTGCATGCCTGCAACCTGCATCCGGATCTGCGCCGCCTGCTCGAGACCCCGAGCGGCCTGGTCATCATCTCCGGACCGACCGGCGCCGGGAAATCCACGACGCTTGCGGCGCTCATCGAGGAGCTCAATGCCTCGCGCGCCCGGCACATCATCACCTCGAGAGCCCGCTCGAATATCTGTTCAGAACCGCCGCGCGCTGATCCGCCAGCGCGAGGTTCCCACCCACACGCCGAGCTTTGAGCAGGGCATCGTCGACGCCTTGCGGGAAAATCCGGATGTGCTGGTCATCGGCGAGATGCGCACGCCCGAGGTCATGCGCCTGTCACTACCGCGGCGGAGACCGGACATCTGGTGCTCGCCACGATGCATGCGGCGAGCTGTGCCGAAGCGCTGCAGCGGCTGTGTCTGTCTTCCGCGCGGATCTGCAGGCGAGCGTGCGCGCGCAACTGGCCGATTGCCTGGTGGGCGTGAGCTGCCAGCGGCTCGGCTTTCCTGTCCGGACCGCCCTGCGTGTGCCTCGCTGCGAGCTGCTGCTGCCAACCTCCGGCGCACGCGGTACCATCCGCGCCGGCAACTTCAGCCAGTTGGCCAAGGTGCTGCAGTCGGGCGGCGAGGAGGGTGTGGTCGTTTCGCGCTACCAGCGCTGGATGGACCAGCGGCGCGACTGGGTGCGGCCGCCCCCGTCCGCCGCCCTGCGCGCGCAGGAGGACGCGGCTCCGCGGGCCGCGTCGGCACTGCGTACAGCTGCGCGGCGGCCGGTGTCGCCGCGAGCCGCGGGCTCGGCAGCGCCGCCGCAGCCGCGGTCCGGCCGGCGAGGAGGTCATCGAGGTCCCCGTTGAGGAGATGGATCTCGCGTCGCTCGCCGAGCTCGCCAAGAAAGTGACCGAGCGCAAAACCTGAAGGCGGGAGAGGCCGGAAGGCGGGAGAGACTGGAAGGCGGGGGAGACTGGAAGGCAAGCGCCGGCCGAATATATACAACTTATTAATACCGGGCCTCTTAGTATGCGGGATTGTCGGCCTGCGGCCGGAATCGGACTCCCATGGACGCTCTTTATTTGCTCATTCTCGTCGGCCTTTACGCGGTCACCCACGCGCTGGTGTGGGCACTCGCTCGCCTGAGGAGCACGCCGTGAGTCCGTTGCACGTGCTGGCGGGACTACTCGCACTGGGCCTATTCGGGTATCTGCTGTACGCCCTGATCAAGGCCGAGCGTTTCTAGCATGACCGCCACGCTAGGAAATTCGTGCTGCTGGGCGCCCTCGTTTTCGCGTTCGTCCTCCTCTGTGCTGGAAGCCGCTCGGTCACTATATTGCCGGTGTCATGGAAAAGGAGGGGCGGCCCAACTTCGCGCTCCGATGGGGCGCTCGCCTGGAGCGGTGGCTCTATCGCTTGTGTGGAATCGACGCGCTCGAGGGGAAATGAGCTGGTCAAGGTATGCCCCCTGGGACTCCTGGTCTTCAATCTAGCGGGCGCCCTGGTGGTTTACGCACTGCAGAGGCTGCAGCAATGGATGCCATTCAACCCACAGCATTTTACCGCGGCGTGAGCGCCGACTCTTCCTTCAACACTGCCGTTTCCTTCGTGACGAACACCGACTGGCAGGGTTATTCCGGCGAGTCGACCATGGGTTACCTCACGCAGGCGGCGGGGCTGACAGTCCAGAATTTCCTCTCGGCGGCGACGGGCCTGGCGGTCGCCATCGCCCTCATCCGGGGTTTCACCCGGCATCCGCTGCAGACCATCGGCAATTTCTGGGTTGACGTCACCCGCTGCGTCGCTCTACGTACTGTTGCCCTTATCTCGTGCTCGCGCTGGGCCTCGTCGGTCAAGGCGTGATCCAGAATTGCCCCTACCTCGACGCAACCACCGTCGAGAAGGTGACCTTCGACAATCCGAAAACGGACAGTGAGGGCAAACCACTCATGGATGCAAAGGCAGCGCGGTTACCGAGTCCGCCACGACTCAGACCCAGGTCCTGCCCATGGGCCCCGTCGCCTCACAAGAAGCCATCAAAGAGCTCGGCACCAACGGCGGCGGATTTTTTAACGCCAATTCCGCGCATCCCTTTGAGAATCCCACGGCGCTGTCGAACTTTCTCGAGATCACTGCGATCTTGCTGATTCCGTTCGCGCTCACCTACACCTTCGGCGTCCTGGTCGGTGACCGCCGCCAAGGCTTTGCGCTCATGGCTGCAATGCTGATTCTCTTCGCCGCCCTCGCAGCCATCTTCTCAGCGAACAAGGGGGCAACCCTGTCACGGCCTCCCAGGGTATCGACGCGTCCGCGACGGTCTCGCAGTCAGGCGGCAACATGGAAGGCAAGGAATCGCGCTTCGGCATCGCGGCCACCGCCCTGTTCACCTCTGCGACCACCGCCACATCGACCGGCGCGGTCGATAGCGCGCACGATTCCCTGATGCCGATGGGCGGGTTCGTGCCCATGTTCCTGATGCAGCTGGGCGAACTGACGCCGGGTGGTGTGGGGACCGGCATCTATACCATTCTCATCTTTGCCATCCTGGGCGTCTTCATCGCGGGGTTGATGATCGGGCGTACACCCGAGTATTTGGGCAAGAAGATTCAGGCCAGGGAAATGAAACTGGCTTCGATCTTCATTTTGACCACACCCACCCTCGTTTTGATCGGCACCGCCATTGGCGTCATGACCACGGGCGGGAAGGCCGGGGTATTCAACCCGGGTGCGCATGGATTCAGCGAGATCCTCTACGCCTTCACCTCGGCAGGCAATAACAATGGCAGCGCCTTTGCGGGTCTCTCCGTGAACAGCGCGTTCTATAACACATCACTTGGCATCGTCATGTGGCTTGGCCGCTTCTGGCCGATCGTGGCGACACTGGCCATCGCGGGCTCTCTCGCCGCCAAGAAACGCGTTCCGGTGACCGAAGGCACCATGCCCACGCACGGAGCGCTCTTCATTTCACTGCTCATCGGAACGATCGTGTTGGTCGGTGTCCTCAATTACGTTCCGGCGCTGGCTCTCGGGCCCGATGGTTGAACATTTCATGCTCTCCGGAGCGCACTGACATCATGTCGCGTAAACCATTGGCGCTGTTCGATCGCCAGTTGCTTGGACCGGCGCTTATCGAGACCTTCAAGAAGCTCGATCCCCGCACTCAGGTGCGAAACCCCGTCATGTTCATCGTCTATGTGGGCACGATCGTCACGGCGCTGCTGCTGGTGCAGGCGCTGGCCGGCCGGGGGAGGCGCCGCCTTCGTTCATTTTGTCGATCACGATATGGCTCGGCTTCACCGTCTTATTCGCCAACTTTGCCGAGGCGTTGGCGGAAGGTCGCAGTCGCGCGCAAGCCTCCGCGCTCCGCGATATGCGCCAGCTCGTCATGGCGAACAAGTTGACCGAATCCGACCCTTGCGTCGCGCGCAACCACCAAAGTGGCAAGCGGAGATCTACGCAAAGGGAACCTGGTACGCGTCGAGGCGGGCGAAATCATCCCGGTCGACGGAGAAGTGATGGAAGGCGTGGCCTCGGTCGACGAAAGCGCCATCACGGGGGAGTCCGCCCCGGTCATCCGTGAATCCGGCGGAGATTTTTCCGCGGTCACCGGTGGCACACGGGTGTTGTCGGATTGGATCATCGTGCGAGTTGCCGTCAATCCCGGCGACACGTTCCTGGATCGCATGATCGCCATGGTGGAAGGTGCGAAGCGACAAAAAACGCCGAACGAAATTGCGCTGACCATCCTCTTGGTGGCCTTACCCTGGTATTCCTGGTCGTTATCGTGACCCTTCTGCCCTTCTCCCTTTATAGTGTGGAGACCGCAAAGCTCGGCGCACCCATCACCATTACGGCGCTCGTCGCCTTGTTGGTATGTCTGATTCCGACCACCATCGGAGGGCTCCTTTCGGCGATCGGCGTCGCGGGTATGAGCCGCCTGATGCAGGCGAATGTGATCGCGACCTCGGGGCGTGCCGTCGAGGCCGCAGGCGACGTGGATATCCTGTTGCTGGATAAAACCGGCACCATCACGTTGGGCAACCGACAGGCATCCGCTTTTTTTCCGGCGCCCCAGGTGACGGATGAAGAACTGGCGGATGCCGCGCAACTGTCATCCTTGGCGGATGAAACTCCCGAAGGCCGCAGCATCGTCGTCCTTGCCAAACAGCTGTTCAATCTCCGGCAGCGCGATATCCAAGGCCTGGGTGCCCAGTTCGTGGCCTTTTCCGCACAGACCCGGATGAGCGGTGTCAACCTCGGCGACCGCGAGTTGCGCAAAGGGGCGGCAGATGCCATCAGGCGATATGTCGGGGCAAGGGCGGGAATTTCCCCAAGCAGTCATCGACGTCGTGGAAAGGGTTGCAAAACAAGGCAGCACACCATTGGTCGTAGCCGACGCGCGGCAAAGTGCTCGGAGTCGTCGAGCTCAAGGACATCGTCAAGGGCGGCATCAAGGAACGCTTCGCGAATTTGCGTCACATGGGGATCAAGACCACCATGATTACGGGCGATAACCCTTTGACAGCAGCTGCGATTGCCGCGGAATCCGGGGTGGATGATTATCTTGCCGAAGCGACACCTGAAGCGAAGCTCGCGCTGATTCGGAAACATCAGGCCGAAGGTCGCCTCGTTGCAATGACCGGCGATGGGACCAACGACGCTCCTGCGCTTGCGCAGGCCGATGTCGCCGTGGCGATGAACACGGGAACCCAGGCGGCAAAGGAAGCCGGGAATATGGTCGACCTCGATTCCAACCCTACGAAGCTGATCGAAATCGTCGAGACGGGCAAGCAGATGCTGATGACCCGGGGCTCCCTCACCACGTTCAGCATCGCGAACGACATTGCCAAATACTTCGCCATCATTCCGGCCGCGTTTGCGTCCACCTATCCACAGCTCGCGGCACTCAACATCATGCATCTCAAGACCCCCGACTCGGCCATCCTGTCGGCCGTGATATTCAACGCCCTGATCATCGTTCTGCTGATTCCGCTGGCAATCAAGGGGGTGAAGTATCGGCCGTTGGGCGCCGGGCGGTTGCTGCGTAGGAATCTGTTGATCTATGGGCTGGGCGGTATCCTGATCCCATTTCCCGCAATCAAATTGATCGACCTGGTGCTCTCCGCCGCCGGATTGACGTGAGGAAGCGCGCATGTTGGTACGATATATTCGCCCTGCCGCCTGCCTCGTCATCACCATGACTGTGCTATTCGGTGTGCTGTATCCGATGGTCATCACAGCCGTGGGACGGCGCTATTCCCGTCGCAGGCGGCGGGGAGCCTGATCTATGCCGGTAAGATACTTCTCGGCTCCCGACTCATTGGCCAAAAGTTCTCCGATCCCAAATACTTCTGGGGCCGGCCCTCTGCAACGTCGCCGCAGCCGTATAATGGCCTCGCTCGGCGGATCCAATTTCGGACCCCTCAATCCGGCCTTGCTCGATGCGGTGAAAGCGAACGTGAAACTGCTCCATGACGCCGACCCCGGCAATGCAAAACCGATTCCGATCGAGCTTGTGACGGCATCTGGGAGTGGTTTGGACCCTGACATCAGTCTCGCCGGAGCCGACTACCAAGCATCTCGAGTCGCCCAATCGCGCCATATCGCCCTCTTGACTGTCCAGTCCCTCATCGGCGACACGAGACCGGACCGTTCATCGGCATAGTCGGTGAGCCGACGGTCAACGTGCTCGAACTCAATCTGGCGCTCGACTCGTTGCACTAATGAGCGACGAGGAGCGGCTCAATCCGGATGAGTTGCTGACCGACCCACAAGCACCCACGAAGCAGCCGAAGCCGCCGCGGTCGCCTGAAGATCTTCTTCGGCGCCGTGGCAGGCGTCGGCAAGACCTATACCATGCTCGAGTCGGCACGCGCGACGCGGGCCGCCGGAATCGATCTGGTCATCGGGTATGTCGAGCCGCACGGCCGCCTCGAGACGGAGCGCCTGGTCCACGGTCTCGAGCAGCTGCCCAAGCTCGAGGTGGACTATCGCGGCATCGCACGCGGCGAATTCGATCTCGACGCCGCACTCGAGCGCCACCCTGCGATTCTTGTGGTCGATGAGCTGGCACATTCTAATGTAGCGGACGGACAGCCCAAGCAGCGCCACGCCAAGCGCTGGCAAGACATCGAGGAGGTGCTGGCCGCAGGCATCAACGTATGGACCACCCTCAATGTTCAACATCTGGAAAGCTTGAACGATGTGGTCGCGAGCATTACGGGCGTGCGGCAGCGGGAAACCATACCCGATCGAATTTTCGACCAAGCCGATGACGTTGAGCTGATCGATCTGCCACCGAACGATCTGTTGGCGCGGTTGCGCGCCGGTAAGGTATATGGCGCTGCGCAGGCAACGGCGGCGACAAAGCGATATTTCCGCGAGCCGAACCTGTTGGCTTTACGCGAATTGGCGTTGCGGCGCACGGCCGATCGAGTCGACGCAGCGGCGCGCGAATTCGCGGGCCAGGTGCCCACCTCGCGTCCCTAAGCCCCGGCGGCTAAGCTTGGCGAGCCTAGCGTTGACATCTCCCAGCGAGTACGGCTTGCGCTTGCGCCCGCCCGAGTGCGCGTCAGGATATTCTTCCGGGGACTCGCCCTGGAAGGCCACGCACACAGGGTAGGTAGTCCCGGCGTCCAGGGGCAGAACCTTCTGCAGGGTGATCTCGTGCTGCCAGCTCGCACCGAAGTCATATTCGTAGCCGACCTTGATCTTGCCGCAGACGGCGTCACGGACCCGGACGTCCTCTTCCTCCCCGGTCTCCTCCAGGCCGAAGGACGGCTCGCTGTAGTTATGGCCGCCGACCCCGAACGCGTGCAGGTGATCGCCATCCCATCCGAACACGGTCTGGATCACCCGGTGCAGGTCACCGAGCGTAGCAAGCGACGGTACGACGACGCTGCGCCAGATCGGCGGCTTGAAGTACTTCAGCTGAACCTTCAGCTGCATCGCCTGGTTAATGCTCAGCGGGACTCCGGACGCGGTCAGGTCCGCCACCGCCCCAGCCACCTCGGCTGCCACCGGATGGCCGCTAGACCGGATCGCTGCAAGCCGGTCGTCGACGCTGGTCCCGGGGACTCGTTCCCACAGGCAGCACAGGGCCTCGTCGGGGCCGCGCTCTTCCAGACCGGCGGCAGCCGCCTCGACGGCGAGCCACAGCTGTTCCGCGCCGGTGAGCTCGGGCGCGTCGTCCCAGGCGATCAGCGCGCAGCGGACATGCACCGCGAGCAAGGGCTCGCTGAGCGCTTCCCGCCAGGCCGGCAGAGCTTCCTCCCCCGCCTCCCTCGGCCACGTCAGCGGCCAGCCAGCGCATCCTCGGCGACATCGAAGCCGCGGCGCGCAGAATCTCCCGCACCGTCTCCTCCGGATCCCGCTCGGCCATCCACTCCCAGGCGAGGTCACGCCGTTGCGCCTGGTCGAACTTGGCGAGACGCGCGAGCATCTCGGCGGCGGTGAGGTTCTCGGGCATGACGGGCTGGCTGTCGGCCAGCCGCTGCATCGCCCAGCGGCCCAGCGGCGTGATCTTCGGACCTTCCGCGACCGCGCCGAAGGCGTTAAGCAAGGTCCAGCATGCTGACCGCCGCTGTACCCAGCCTTGCACGCGGGGATCCTGCGGGTTCTTCCGCGACCACCTCCAGGAAGGACAGCAGGATGTCGTCCGGAACCGAACGCTGTCCATACTCAGCGGCGGCTGACGCCCGCAAGGCATCCAGCCAGGCGGAAAGGACTTCGGCGTCCTGACCGGGCAGGGCGGTAGAACGTGCTACGGCCTTGCCATCCGTGACCGCTACCAGCCCAGCGGCCAGGGCGAGGAGCCACGCGCGGTGCAGGTCCGGCACATCGGCTGCGGACCGCAGCGCCTGCGGGGCCTTGACGCCTATGACCGCGGCAGCGGCCGGCACATCTGTCTTCCGCAGTACCTCCCGGCCGGTCAGCGGGCGAGGACCCGAGTCGGCTAGCCAGCCGGCGAGCGCTACCGCCCGGCGCATGACCGCCGATTCCCGGGCAAGGTCCGAGATCCGCGATTCGTCCACGGCCCGAGGCTATCGCCGGCCGCGCAGCACCTTGCCGCAGGCTCGCCCAGTGAGCCAGAAGGGCCCGCCGACACTCAGGATCACCGCTTCGATTCGCGCCGTCGTCAGACGGCCTCCGGCGTCCCTGGGCACCCGGCTTGCTGATGATACTTAATTGCATGCTCTCAGCATTCAGGGGTCGCCATGAACGCGTTCGATGTCCGCATCCACACGATCCGCCGCAGGAAGAACAAGCGCCGCCCGTTTGAGGTCCGCTGGCGGGTGGCCGGGCGCGATAAGTCCAAGTCGTTCCTCACCAGGGCGCTGGCTGACAGCTACCGCGCGGAGCTGGTCCGCGCCGCCCGCCAGGGCCTGGAGTTCGACCCGGCCACAGGCGAGCCACTGCTCTGGGCCGTACCCGGTCCGGCCGCGACGACTTGGCTGGAGCACGCCGTCGGCTACGCGGCCGTGAAATGGCCGCGCCTAGCGCCGCATTCGCGGGCCAGCCTGGCCGATGCGCTGGCCACCGTCACCGCGGCGCTCACCAGGCCGGCTGCTGGCCGACCGCCGGCCCACACGCTGCGCGCCGCGTTGTACCGGCACGCATTCAATTCAAGCCGACATGCTGCCTGGACAGATCCAGCTCCGGCTCGGGCGCTCGCTTGGCTGGCGCGAGCCTCAATGCCCGTCGCGCAGCTCAGCGACCCGGGAGCCATCCGCGCTGCGATGGACGCGCTGACGGTGCGCCTGGACGGCGGCCGCGCCGCGGCGGCCACCGTCTCCCGCAAGCGGGCGGTGTTCCATGACGCCTTGGGCTATGCCGTCGAGCTCGGCCTGCTCCCGGCCAACCCGCTCGGCCATGTGCAGTGGACAGCACCGTCCCGACGGAGCTGTCCGGGCCGTGCCGATCCCGCCGGTCCTGGCCGGCCTGCTCTGGCAGCACCTGCGCGAGTTCGGGACTGCGCCGGACGGGCGGCTGTTCCGCGGCGCCCGCGGCGGCATCCTCAGCGAGAGCACCTACGGGCGCGTCTGGCACGCCGCCCGTGAGACCGCGCTCGGCCCGGAACTGGCCGCCACGCCGCTCGCCCGCAGACCCTACGACCTGCGGCATGCCGCCTTGTCCTTGTGACTGAGCGCAACCAGCGCGCCTGCCGAAGTCGCCGCCCGAGCCGCGAACAGCATCCACGTCCTGCAAGACGTCTACGCACACTGCATCGACGGCCGGGGCGACGTCATCAGCCAGCAGATCGAAGACGCCCTCGACCCAGACTCCAGCATCCCGCATCGCTCACAATGCGTGACAGCAAGCGGTTATACGCACCGCCGGTACAAGCCAGACCCTGTCCGCCATATGTCCGTGAATCACCGACCGGCGCCCGCATGGCCCATAACCATCCGGCCTCGCATACCCGGCCGGATCCCCGTAGATGCTTCCTGTGAGGATCGTTTCCTCAGCTCAGAAGCCATCTGAATCGGCAATGTCCGGCAGCTGCAGATGCCTGGATCTGGCCCACGCATGGCCCACACCTAAAGCAAGCGGTCTGCGTAACCGCTCCCTTTGACGTGCACCCGCTCGGCGGTGGCGTGCACCCGGCGGCCGTCGGGTGAGCGGACTTCGAAGGCGAAGGTGACGCTGGTCTGGCCGAGGCGGGAGACCCACATCTCCACCGCCACGGTGCCGGGGCCGCAGACCGGCTCAAGGTACCGGATCGCCTGCTCGCGCACGACGTAGTGCTGGTCGGGGTTGACCGCCGGGTCGCGCTCCCACCGCCAGCCGCCGGCCTCAGAGAACGCCGAGCTGGCCCGTTCCAGCAGTACCAGGCAACGGGCGTTGTGCAGCATTCCCATCGCGTCCAGGTCATCGAAGAACACCGCCGCCCCCAGGTGAAGCCCGGCCGCGCCGGCTGGCTCCCGCCGGCCCGGCGGCCGCGCGCCCGCGGAGCGGCAGCGGCGGCGGCGCCGTGGTTCGGTGGCGCTGAGCGTCGGCGGGGTACGGCGCCGGGCGCGGTGGCTACGGGTTGGGTCACGGAGCCTTCCGATAGCAGAGAACGATCGTTCTCAGAGTAGCAGAACGGCCGTTCTCGCGCAACCCGGACCGCGGAACTCAGGTAGTATGAGAACGACCGTTCCCAGAGGAGGGTGTGAGCACCATCAGGGACGCTGACGCCCGTGAGGCGATCCTTGACGCGGCCGACCGGCTGTTTTACGAGCGCGGCTTCCAGTCAGTGTCGATGGACGAGCTGCGGGACGCGGCCGGGGTGCCGCTCAAGCGGATCTACGCCAGCTTCCCGTCCAAGGCCGACCTGGTGCAGGCCTACCTGGCCCGGCGGGACGAGCGCTGGCGGGATCAGATCGAGCGCTTCGTCACCCGCCGCAGCGGCGACCCGCGGGAGCAGCTGCTGTTGGTGTTCGACGCGCTGGAGGCCTGGGTGCGGCACACGGCACCGTACCGGGGCTGCGCGTTCCACAACGCCTTCGGCGAGCTGTCCGGCACCTCGCCCTCCGCCGTCGGCCTGGTGCGTGCGAACAAGCACCACCTGCGCGAGTTCCTGGCCCGGGCCGCCCGGCGCGCCGGGCTGCGCCAGCCGGAAGAGCTGGCACTGCAGCTGATGCTGCTGGCCGAGGGGGCCCTGATCACCGCCGCCATCGACGACGACCCCGCCGTCCCCCGCAGTGCCAAGGCCGCCGCCGCCGTGCTCATCGACGCGGCCACCTGAAACTGCGGCCCTGCCGCGCTCCGCCTGGCGTTCCTGGCGTTCCGGCCCGGGGGGTCTCGCCCCGGGCCCGGCGCGCAGCGCCGGGCCCGTCGGCGCAGCCGGGCACGACTTACGGCGGCCCCTGCCCGACCGACAGCCTCACCAAGCGCGAACGGCAGGTCCTCGCGCTAGTCGCCGACGGGCGCAGCTACCGGCGCATCGCCGAGGGCTCTGTTCATCAGACAAGACCGTCACCGTGCACGTCATCCGCATCCTCGCCAGGCTCGGAGCCGCCAGCCGCCCCTGAGCCGCAGCGCCCGCGGAGCGACCTCGGCACTCCCCGGGCGGGTGTCATGCCACCGTGCCCCAGGCGGAGATCATTCCCGGCAGCCAGAAGCTGATGGCCGGGTCGGTCAGGGCCGTCACGGCTGCCTGGATTGCTGCCTCGTCCGCCCGGCCGGAGCTGATCAGGGCATTGCGCATGGGCTCGATTGACAGCCGCGGCCAGTCCGAGCCCACCGAGGCCCCGCGGGCCAGCGCGGCGTGCAGCTCGGCCTGGACGCCGCGCACGCCGCGGGCGGCCAGCCGGTCAGCGAGTTCGCGGCCGCACTCAGGGTCCCAGCCGCCGTGCCTTTGCATCACGAGCGGGACCGCTGACAGCAGGGTTTCGACCGGCCCGGTCGCGGGCAGGCGGCTGTGCCACTCGCTGGCGGTCAGAATGATCACCCCTCCGGGCTTCACCGAGGCGAGCAGGTGGCCGAGGCCCGCTTCCCAGTCTGGCAGCCATTCGACCAGGAAGCGCGCATGCACCAGGTCGAACCCGTGTCGTTCGACGGGCCCGCTGAGGATGTCGTGCTGGATGACGCGCAGAGTCGGCGAGGCCAGCGGCCTGAGGAACGTGGTGTCGATGTCGCAGGCGACTACCTCGCCCGGGGCTACCCGGTGCGCGAGCCAGCCGGCGATGCTGCCGGCCCCGCTGCCCGCATCGAGGCAGCGCCAGCCGGGCTGCGGCCCGATCCGCGCCAGGATCTGCCTGGTCGGCGGGTCGCAGACAGCGCTCAGCGCCCGCAGCCGGACAAGCTCGGTCTGCCGGGCGTGATCGAAAAGGTACTCCGGGGCTGGCATCAGTGGTCTCCTTCGCGCTGGGGTCGCCGCGGTCATATATGCACCACACCGGTGGTCACCAGCACGATGAGGAGCAGAAGTTCGAGTGATCCGATCAGGATGGCCGCGGCCGCGATGCCGCTGCCGCGTTCGCCGGTCTGGCGGATTCGGCGGCGGGCGGCGAGACCCACCGGGATGGCGGCCAGCGGGGGGATGCCAGGGAGCAGCGCGCAGATCAGTGCGCAGACCGCCAGCGAGTTGGTGCGCTGGCTGGCCGGCGTCACGAGATGGCCGCCGCCCGGGTGTCCGCCGCCGGGTGCAGGGGTGCCAAGCGGCCCGGCGGGGAGATCGCCGGTGAGTGTCAGCAGGTCTGCGTAGGTTCGTGACTGGTAGGCCCGCTCTGCCCGCGCCTCGAACTCGTCCTTGGTCAGCCGCCCTTCGGCGAACGCTGCCTTGAGGACGTCGACGGCGCGCTCCCGGTCGGCGGCGGCTGCCCGCAGGCTGCCGTGATTGCCGGGTGCGCCGTCGGCCGCGGGCTCTGTTGTCATCCCTGACTGCTCAGCACGTCGCGGCATCCGCGGTTTCCGCGGCGCTGCGGCGACCGTGCCGGGGCCAGCCGCGGCCCGAGGGTCACGCGCAGGCCGGCGTGTGCGGGCAGCGGAGCCTGCGGCCGGGCGGTAGCCGGGGCCCAGATGGCGGCCTCGGGCCGCAGGCCGGGCAGCCGGGCCAGCCACCGGGGCAGGTACCAGTTGCGCTCGCCGAGCAGGGTCATGACGGCGGGCAGCAGGATGCCGCGGACGATGGTGGCGTCGATGAGCACCGCGGCGGCCATGCCGATGCCGAACATCTTGAAGTCGATGACCGACAAGGTGGCGAAGATGGAGAACACCGCCACCATGATCATCGCGGCGCTGGTCACTACCCCGGCGCTGCCGGCGATGCCGCCGGTGATGGCGTCGGTGGTGGTGGCGCCGCGGTGGCGCAGCTCGCGGATGCGGCTGAGGATGAATACGTGGTAGTCCATGGACAGCCCGAACAGCAGCACGAACATGAACAGCGGCAGGTAGGGGACGATCCCGCCGTAGGGTGTGAAGCCGAGCTGGCGGGCCAGGTGGCCGTCCTGGAAGATCAGTTTCAGCAGGCCGTAGGCGGCGCCGACGGACAGCAGGTTCAGCCCGATCGCGGTCGCGGGGATGGCCAGCGAGCGGAAGACCATCATCAGCAGCAGGAACGCCAGCCCGAGCACGAACGCGAACACGATCGGCGCGGCCCGGTCGAGGGCGGCGGAGAAGTCATGGCTGGCCGCGGTGGTGCCGGCCACGGCGTAGCTGAGCCCGCCGACCGTGCCCAGCGTCGCGGGCAGCGCGCTGCCGCGCAGGTAGCCGAGTGCGTGTACCGAGGCCGGGCTGGTGCCGTCGCCGGCCAGCGGGACCGAGACGATCAGGACCCGGCCGCCGGCGGTCAGGCTGGTGGTGATGGGCTCGCGGAGGGCGCCGCCGCTGGCGGCGGCGCGGGCGCGCAGGGCGGTGATCGCGGCGGCGACCTGGGGGCGGTTCAGGTTCTGGCCGGTGATGACTACTTCGGCGGGGGCGGGGTCGCCGGGGAACGCCCGCTGGATGGCGGTGAGGGTGGCGGTCACCGGGACGCTGGCGGGCAGTTCGTGCAGTCCCGGGTTGCTGGTGCGCAGGCCGGCGGCGGGAGCGGCGAGGGCGAACAGGACGATGGCCGCGGCGCCGCCCCACGCGGCGGGGCGGCGGGCCACGCGACGGGCCAGCGCGGCCCACAGGCGTGAGGGGCTGGCGGCGGTGCGGCGGCGGCCGAGCAGCGGGATCCGGCCGCGGTCGGTGACGGCGCCCAGCCAGGACAGCAGGCCGGGCAGCACGGTGACCGACCCGAGCACCGACAGGCCGACCACGGTGATGGTGCCGATCGCCAGGCCGGAGAAGACGCTGATGCCGGACAGGAACAACCCGGCCAGGGAGATCATCACGGTCAGCCCGGAGATGACGATCGCCCGGCCCGAGGTCGCCGAGGCGATCCGCAGCGCCTCGCCGGATGACCGCCCGGCGGCGCGTTCCTCGCGTTCGCGGCGCAGGTAGAACAGGCAGTAGTCGACGCCGACGGCCATCCCGACCAGCAGCACCACCGAGGAGGTGGTCGAGCTGACCGGCAGCCACCGGCTGGGGATGGCCAGCAGCGAGATGGCGCTGGCCACCGCGGTGCCGGCCAGCAGCAGCGGGATGCCCGCGGCGATCAGCGCGCCGAACACCACCAGCAGCAGGACCAGGGTGATCGGCACCGAGGTCACCTCGGCGCGGCGGAAGTCGCGGCTGACGCTGGTGTTGACCGCGGCGTTGATGCTCGCGTCACCGGCCTCGGCGATGCGCAGGCCAGGGTGGCTGGCCTGGACGGCGGCGACGGCCCGCTCGGCGGCGGTCACGCTCTGCGCGGCGTTGCCGGCGACGGTGAAGGTTACCAGGGCCGAGCGGCCATCGGCGGAGACCTGGGATGCTCCACCTGGGCCCAGGGGCGAGCGGATGTCCCGCGCAGCGCCCGGCAGGCGGTGAAGCGCCGCGGTGACCTGCCCTGCCGCCTGGCGCAGCTGCGGGTCGCTGGCAAAGGCGCCCCCGGTCGCGCGTGCCTGGATCAGCACGTTCTCATGCGGCGGTGTCTGCACCTCGGGCTCGTTCAAGACGCGCTCGGCCCGGCCGGCCTGGCCCGGGTCATAGCTTTGCACGTTCTTAGTGCCGAGCAGCTGCCCCACCGTGACGGCCGCGATGACCAGAAGCAGCCAGCCGAGCACGGCCGTCTTGCGGTGCGCGGCGCTCCAGCCGGCGACCCGCTGCACGAGCGGGGCCGCGGTCCGGCCGGAAGTCGGCCGTCCTGATCTGGGCAAGTTGCGCATGAGGACCTCAATCGGGGGGACGCGCGGATTGCAGGCTGCCCGCCTGGGCGGCGAAGGCGGCAGGCGGGCAGGTTCAGCCGACAACGGCGCAGACCGGGCCGGCGTCCGGACAGGGCAGGGCGCGTGCGGGCCGGCGCGCGGGCCTGGAGCAGCGGGCAAGAGTGGCCAGCCGGGAGCGGCCCGCCTGCAGGGTCAGGTCGCGGATATGCGCAGCGGCCAGTTCGCGCGCGATCAACGGGTGGTACATCATCGTTCCTTCTTCCTCATCGAGGCCTCGCGTTGGGGTGGCCTCCGCTATCCACGCTGCCGTGCCGGCAGGCCGGGGACCAGGGGGCCGGCGGTCACGCCGGCGAGGGTTTTCCTCCATCGCAGGCCGGTTCGGCGGGCAGGCCATGCTCATGACGTGGCGCGGCAGGGTTGCCCTGGCGCACGCTGGGCGTCAAGGAGGCCGTTCCCGGTTCCTGCAAGTAGCGTTGCGCCGGGCGAGGCGGCGCGTCCGGACACGCGCCGCCTGCGCGCGGGCCGGACCGGGCCCGGTCGCAGCTTGGGGGCGCCGGCCAGGATCAGCATGGCAGGCTGGCCCGGATGGTGGTGCCGTGGCCGGGGGGGCTGGTGATGGTGAGCGTGCCGCCGAGGGCGGCAACCCGGTCGGCCAGCCCGGTCAGCCCGGTGCCGCTGCGCGCGGAGGCGCCGCCGATGCCGTCGTCAGCGATCTCGACCACTAGCTGGCCGCCGCCGCAGCGGGCGGTGACCTGGGCTCGGGACGCGCGGGCGTGCCGGGCGATGTTGGCCAGCGCCTCGGCGATCAGGAAGTAGGCGGCGGCCTCGACGGTGGCCGGGTAACGGCCGGGGCCGATCAAGGTGGTGACCGGCAGCGGGGCCAGGGCGGCGAGGGTCTCGGCGGCGCCGGCCAGGCCCTGGTTGGCCAGCACCGCCGGGTGGATGCCGCGGCCCAGCTCGCGCAGCTCGGCGATCGCCGCGCCGATCTCCCCGCGGGCCGCCGCCACCAGGCTGGACAGCCGCGGGTCGGTCTCCGGTGCGGCGGCGAGCCGGTCGCCGATCATCGCGATGGTCAGGGACAGGGCCAGCAGCCGCTGCTGGGCGCCGTCGTGCAGGTCGCGTTCGACCTTGCGGCGCTCGTCCAGGCCGGCCTGCACGATCCGGGCGCGGGAGGCCCGGACCTCGGCCAGCCGGGCGGCCAGCGCCGCCTGCAGCCGGGCGTTCTCCAGCGCCAGCGCGCGCCCGCGCCCGGGCAGGCCGCGTCGCCGGGTCTTCGCGGCGGATCGACAAGGGTGCGCTCCGGCGGTGATGCCGGCCGCGGCGGCTGGGAACCTGGCACTGCCGGTGACCCCGCCGGAGACCCGGGCGCCGCCGCGGCCTGCGTGACCCGGTGTCAGGCTCGGGGGGCGCTGTGGCTGAGCCATTTGCCGAGCTGGGTGAGGTAGCCGTCAAGCTGGGCGCGGGTGCCAGGGTCGGTGAGCTGGCCGGCGGTGTCGAATTGCTGGCTGGCCCGGCTGACCTCCAGCGGCGGCAGCGGCAGGCAGTGCGCGCCGAGGCCGTGCAGGACGTGGCGGATGACGGCCTGGGCCTGCCGGGTCCCGCCCGTGCCCAAGGTGGCGCCGGCGACCGCCGCCGGGCAGCCCCGCAGCGGTTCCCGCGGGTCGCGGGACAGCCAGTCCAGGGCGTTCTTCAGCCCGGCGGGGCTGCTGAAGTTGTACTCCGGGGTGATGACGAGCAGGGCGTCGGCCGCCAGGATGGCGTCCGCGAGGGCGCGCACCGGGCCGGGCAGGCCGCGTTCTTCGAGATCTTCGCTGAAGACCGGGATGCCGTCCAGGCCGGTCACGTGAAGGCGCAAGCCGGGTGGCGCGGCCGCCTCGGCGGCGTTGGCCAGGGCCCGGTTGCAGGAGGTGGCGCGCAGGCTCTCCACAAGGGTCAGGACGTCAGGCATGAGGGACCGCCTTGCCGGTTAGGGGAGAAGCCGCCGCCGGCTGGCGGCGGGTGAGCTGGAACAGCGACAAGCCGCTGAGAACGGCCAGCGCCGACCCGGACAGCGCGAAGCTGACGGTCAGGCCCCAGGCGCGGATGGCGAGGGCGGCCAGCGGCGGGCTGATGGTCGTCGCGGCGGCAATGCCGGTGTACCACATGGCCATGGCCTTGCCGAGATGCCGGCCGGGGATGCGGGTCTGCAGGAGCGCCATGACCGGGATGTCGGTGGCGGCAGAGGCCAGGCCGGTGCCGGCCATCAGCGGCAGCCCGGCGGCGAGGTGGCCGGTGCCGCCCAGGAACAGGCGGAACCCGCCGAGCACTCCCCACGCGCCGACGGCCATCACGGCGAGGCGGCGCAGCCGCAGCCGGCTCAGCAAAGCGCGCCGGCTAGCTCCGCGGCGCCGGCGGCGCCCTGCAGCAGGCCGAGCGTGCCGGGGCCGCCGTGCGCGCGGGAGACCCAGGCGGGCAGCCCGACCGCGAGGAAGCCGCTGGCCAGGATGAGCGCGGCGACGAAGGTGCCGAGCACGAGCAGCACATCGGGGGCGGCGCGGACCGCGCGCCAGCCCGCGGCCAGGTCCTGCCGCATCCCGGGCCGGCCGTCGGCGCGCGGCCCGGGCTGGCCAGCCGGATCGCGGCCAGGGTGGCGGCGGACACGGCGAAGGTCGCCGCGTCGGCCGCGGCCCCGCCGGGCATGGCGGTGACCGCCAGCAGCGGGCCAAGGGGCAGCGGGCCGATTCCGAAGCTGGCCATGAAGCAGGCCTGTATGATCCCGTTCGCCTGCATCAGGTACCCGGGCGGGACTATCGCCGGGATCAGGGCCAGCCGGGCCCGGGGCGAAGACGGCGCTGGCCGAGCCCTCGGCCAGGGCGAAGCCCGCCAGGGCCCACAGCGGCACCGGCCCGCGCTCCAGCGCGGCGGCCAGGCCAAGCAGCAGGACCAGGCGGAGCAGGTCGGTGCCGATCATCAGCCGCCGCCGGTCATGGCGGTCGGACCAGGAGGCGCCGATCACCGAGCCCAGCAGCAGTGGCGCCGTGGCGGCGCTGGTGACCAGGGCGACCCCGGCAGTGCCGCGGCTTTGCAGGGCGATCCAGGCCAGGGCCGTGGCGAACAGCCCGTCGCCCAGCCGGGAGACGGCCTGCCCGGCCGCCAGCAGGACGAACGGCCGGGTCCGCATACCGCGCGCCCGGCCGCCCGGAACCGCGCAGCTACCGGGGCGAGCCTGCCGGGCCAGGCCTGGCCTGGACGCTGGCGCCCGGTCCGCGGTCGTACTCATATGCCCAATGTCGGGGTATCATGCTGATCTGATCAACAGATTCGGCAGAAGGTGAAGAAGTTGACGGATGGAATCCGGCTGGTGTTCCCGCCCCAGCCGCTGGAGCAGATCCGGCTGGGAACCTCCCGGATCCTGGAGGCGGCGCACTCCTGGCATGTGCTGACCGACCCGTCCCATCACGCCCTGCACCTGCCCTGGGTGCGCGCCTGCCGCCAGCTGCCCGCCGGCCTGCGCCAGCAGCTGCGCGAGCAGTCCTTCGCCGTCCGCAGCTACCTGCCGGCCTTCCTGGAGGCCGGCATCGCCCACCCGGACGCCACGATCGAGGAGGAGCTCGCCCTGATCCGGGCCGTGCCAGCCGGCCAGCTCGTCCCCGAGCTCGTCCTGACCGTGATCGAATGGCCACGGGAGGATGACTTCGCCGACCCGGCCGTGCAAGGCCTGGTCATCGGCGCCGCAGGCAGCCAGCCCGGCGCGGCGCGGCTGCGGCGGATCTTCACCGATCCCGGGAGAGTCCGCGACGAACTGCTCACCGTGATCACCGGCTACTGGCAGGCCTGTTTCGCGGCCGAGTTCGGCCGCCTGGAACCCCGGCTGCACCAGGCGATGGAAGACGCCGCCCGGCGCCTCGCCGCAGTCGGCCCGCTCGGGCTGCTTCGCGGGCTCATCCCCGAAGTGGTCCTCGACCCAGCCCGCAGCACCGTACTGATACCGCGTTCCCACCAACACCAGGTGGCAATCGGCGACCACGGCGGGATCACGCTAGTGCCCAGCGTCTATGCCTGGCCGCACGTGCGCGTGACCTGCGATCACCCCCCATGGCCGCTGACGCTGACCTTCCCCGTCGACCCGCTGATCCGGCCGCTGGCCCCGCCGCTCACGCCCGAGCAGCTCGGCCGCCAGCTTCGCGCCATCGGCGCCGGGCCCCGGCTGGAACTGCTGCACCTAACCACCGTCGATCCGCGCAGCACCCAGGAACTGGCCCGGCTCACCCAGCTGTCGCAGGCCGCGGTCTCCAAGCACCTGCAGACCCTGCTGGCCGCCGGGCTGCTCACCCGCCGCCGGGAGGGCTACTACGTCCTGTACGCAGCCGACCGGGAGCGAGTCGGCGCCTTCGTGCACGCCCTGGGGCAGCAGCTAGGTGCCATGCTCCCGGCGGGCTGAGCGGCCGGACTTACGATCTTCGGCCGTCTGGGCCTGTTCCGGCGGCGTGCAGGTAAGCGTTGCGGGCGATGACGGCCAGCATCTCGGCCGATGGGTCCTCGCGTGCTGCCGCCTCGAAGGCCAGGCTCGCCGCTTCGCCGGCAATGATCCAGGCCCGGCTCAGCGTCGGCCGGGTGGTGTGCAGGTCCTTGTCGATGGTTGTCACCGTGGGTCCGTTCCGGATCGTTTCGTTCTCACTCGCGGACATGCCTGTACCGCCTGTGCGCGGCCGCCCAGGGGGCTGGCCGTCATGCCGGCGGGGGTTTCCCCCGCGGCCCGGCCCCGATCCGGCGGAGCCAGGGCGGGAAAGTGATCAGCGTGCAGGGGACGCGGCGAGGGGTAACCTGCACCGCTGATCGGGTTCGATCCGTGTGACGCCCGCAGGACGGCGTATCTTCATCCGATTCGCTCTTCCCGGAATCTGTTGCCGGGCCTGGCAGCGCGCCCGTAGCGTCGCACGCGACGGCACCGGGCAGTAGCCGTGAGCTGCCTGCTGTTAGCACCAGCCGGGAGATCATGATGGACGAGCAGACCGTGGCGGCCTATCTTGACCGCATCGGCGCCGCGCGTCCCGGCGGCCCCGACGCGGCCGGGCTTCGCGTGCTGCACCGAGCCCACCTGCTGACCGTGCCGTTCGAGAACCTGAGCATCCACCTGCGCGAGCCCGTCTCGCTCGACGAGCGGGACCTGGTCGGCAAGATCGTGACCAGGCGGCGGGGCGGGTTCTGCTACGAGCTCAACGGCGCCTTCGCGCTTCTGCTGCGGGCCCTGGGTTACCGGGTGGTGGCGCTGGCCGCCGCGAGGGTATGGGGCGATGGGGGGCTCGGGCCGCCGTTCGACCACCTGGCGTTGCTCGTGCGCCCGGCCGACGGAAGCAGCCCGTGGCTGGCCGACGTCGGTTTCGGCAGCCACAGCGTCTATCCGCTGCGCTTCGGCGACCGGCGTCCGCAAGACGATCCCGCCGGCCGGTTCACGCTGGCCGATGCCGGGGACGGAGACGTGGACGTGCTCAAGGACGGGGAACCGCAGTACCGCATCGAGCCGCGGGAACGGTGCCTGGCCGATTTCGTCCCCACCTGCTGGTGGCAGCAGACCTCCCCGGACTCCCATTTCACCCGCGGCACGATCTGCTCACGCCTGACCGGTGACGGCAGGATCTCGATCAGCGGCCGGACCCTGATCCGGACCAGCGGCGGATCGCGAGATGAGCAGCCGCTGCCCTCCGACGCCGCCGTCCTGGCTGCCTACCGCGAGCATTTCGGGATCACCTTGGACCGGGTCCCGGCCGTCGGCCCGTTCAGCTGAGCGGGCCGGGACTGGTGAGGACTCGCCTGGGATCGGTGAGCGGGTCGGCATAGGGCTGGAGCAGGGCGCGTGCGATGCGGGGCGTGCGGTGCTTATCAGGGCGTAGTTGAAGATCAGGAACAGCACCAGCGCGGCTGCGGCGGCGAGCACGACGCCGGGCAACGTGCCGCCGGTGACGATCAGGACGGTCGAGATTGCGATCACTGCGCCGGTCACGACTGGCTTGGTTCCTGTCGTTGCCTCCTGATGGTCCGCGGCCGTCCTGGATCGGGGACGGCCGCTTTCACGCACGCTGCCGTGCACGCGGCCCGGGCGTAGCGGACTGACGGTCAGGCCGGTGAGGGTTTCCCCTCTGTCCCGGACTCGCGGCCGCGGCGCACACTAAGAAGGTGATCGCGACATGGCAGGGGCCTCCGGGCACGCTCGTTGTCGTGGATAATCACGCCCGGTTCCGGGAAGTGGTGCGCGAGCTGCTGACGGAGGCGGGCTGGCGGATTGTCGGTGAGGCGGCTACCGGCGCGGCCGCGCTCAACCTTGTCGCACGCCTCGCGCCCGACGTGGTGCTGCTGGACGTGGTACTGCCGGACATGGACGGGTTCGCGGTCGCGGACCGGCTCAGGGCCGTCGGCTGCGCGAGCGCGGTGGTGCTGACAAGCGGGCACGACCGTGCCGACTTCGCCGGCCGCCTCCGGGCGGCCCCGGTGTCCGGCTTCCTGCCCAAGGAGAAAATCAGCGGCCTGTCGCTGGCCGCGCTGCTGGCAGGCGAACGGCCGTGACCCGGTTCCGGCCGGACCCGCCGCGCATGGTCACAGTCGCCGTCTCGGCCGGCCTCGGCGCTTTCGCGGTGCTGTGCGCCGTGCTGGAGCACCGCGCCGGCATCCCGTACTATCTGGCTGCCCCGAATGCGCTGGTCGGCTGGGCGTACGTAACCGGCGGGATGGTCGCCTACCGGGCGCGGCAATTGGACCGCACCGGCCTGCTGATGATCGCCAGCGGCCTGCTCTGGTTCGGCAACAGCATCGGGTCCTACGTGCACGCGATCCTGCCGTACGCGAGCTGGCTGGGCGGGCTGGTGGACCCGCTGCTGGCTCAGCTGCTGCTGCAGTACCCAGCCGGCAGCTGCGCAGCCGGCTCGAGCGCGGGGTGCTGGCCGCCGCCTACCTTCAGGTTCTGGTGGTCCATGGCGTACTGGAGGTGTTCACCAGCCCGGGCAGCATCTCCACGCTGCCCATCAGCTATTCCTGCCAGTGCGCGCACACGTTCCCATTCGTGAGCAACCCCGGCGTGTTTCACGTCCTGCTGACAGAAGCCAAGATCTCAGTGGTCGTTATCGGAGTTGCCGTCTTGGCGCTGGTTGTGCGCCGCTGGCGGCGTTCAAGCGGTCCGGCCCGGCGGGCGCTGAACCCGCTGTGGTTCGCCGGCCTGGCCACCGGAGCGGCCCTGATCCTGGAGGCGCTCCTGGGGTTCGCGCCGCTGACCGCGGCCCAGACCTCCGCCGAGGCTGCCATCGTCGCCGTCATCTGGCTGAGCGTGCCGGTTGCGCTGCTGGCCGGGCTGGTGCGCATCCGGCAGTCCCGGTCCGCGGTCGCCGAGCTGGTGGTCGCGCTGGGCCGGGCGCCCGGCCCGACCGGCGTGCAGCAGGCGCTGGCCTCCGCGCTGGGTGACCCCAGCCTGTGTGTCTGCTACTGGGCGCCGGAGAGCCGGTCGTATGTCGACGCCGACGGGCGGGACGCCGACCCGGTCCCGGCGGCGGGGCGGGCCGCGACCGAGCTCACGGCGGACGGCGCGCCGCTGGCGATGCTGGTGCACGACAGCGAGCTGCTCGACCAGCGGCCGCTGCTGGACGCGGTCGCCGCGGCGGCGGGGCTGGCGCTGCAGAACGCGCGGCTGCAGGCGGCGCTGGCCGCCCAGCTGGCCGAGGTCCGCGCCTCCCGCGCCCGGATCGTGCAGGCCGGCCTGGACGAGCGCCGCAAGGTCGAGCGCGACCTGCACGACGGCGCCCAGCAGCGGTTGCTCGCGCTGGCCCTGACCATTTCCATGATCGGCGACCGGGTGGCAGGCGCGCCGGGCGCCGACCCGCGGCTGCCCCGCCTGGTGGACGCGGCCCGCGACGAGATCGGCGCGGCAATCGGCGAACTGCGCGAGCTGGGCCGCGGCATCCACCCGGCGGTGCTGACCAGCGAGGGTCTGGGCGCGGCCGCCGAGACCCTCGCCGCCCTGGCTCCGCTGCCGGTCGCCACCCGCGTCGAGACCTTCCGGTACCCGGTCCCGGTCGAGGCGACCGCCTACTTCGTCATCGCCGAGGCGCTGGCCAACATCGCCCGGCACGCCCACGCCACCCGCGCTCAGGTCACCGCCCGCCGCCATGACGGCCAGCTGACCGTCGAGATCACCGACGACGGGATCGGCGGCGCTCCCGCCCGCGGCGGCACCGGGCTGACCGGGCTGGCCGACCGGGTGGCCGCGCTCGGCGGACAGCTCACCGTCACCAGCCCTCCCGGCCATGGCACCACCATCTGGGCCGAGCTGCCATGCGGCTGATGCTGGCCGAGGACTCCGCCCTGCTGCGCGAGGAGCGGCCCGCGCCCTGATCGCCCGCGGCATCGAGGTCACCGGCGAAGCCGCCGAACCCGCCACGCTGTTCCGGCTCGTGGACGCCGATCCGCCCGACGCGGTGCTGCTCGACCTGCGGATGCCGCCCACCTTCACCGACGAGGGCCTGCAAGCCGCCGAACGGATCCGCGCCGCCCACCCGGGCGTCGCAGTGCTGCTGCTGTCCCAGTACACCGACATCGCGCTGGCCGCCCGCCTGGTCGAGACACTGCCCCGCGCCGCCGGCTACCTGCTCAAGGAGCGCATCGGCGACACCGGCCAGCTCACCGACGCGCTGCACCGGGTCACCCGCGGCGAGCTCGTGCTCGACCCGGACCTGGTCCGCGCGCTCATCACCCGCAAGCGTGCCCGCGACCCGCTGCAGCAGCTCACCGAGCGGGAACGGGCCGTGCTGACCTTGATGGCCGAGGGCCGCTCCAACGCCGGCATCGCCGGGCGGCTGTACCTGAGCCCCAAGAGCGTCGAGCGGCACGTCGCCGGCGTCTTCGACAAGCTCGGCCTGCCGCAAGACAGCGACGACAACCGGCGCGTGCTGGCCGTCGTCGCGTTCCTGCGAGCCCCGGGGCCTGAGGCTGACGGCGGCCACTGAGAAGGGGAAACCCCTGCCTGCCTGACCGCCAGCACCCTGGGGCGGGGCGGTTGCGGCCGGGCAGCCTGAAGGTACAGCGCCACGTCAGCGCAGGGCTGAACCGGCCGAGCCGGATCAGCACGGCGCATCCGGCCGGCGCACCGCCAACACGAAGGACTTCTCATGTCATCGCACCTGAAGCCCGCGGCAGCCGGATTCGTGCTGCTCCTGGGACTCGCCGCCTGCGGCGGCACCGCGGCCGCGGCGCATTCAGCCGGGGCAAAGCCGACCGCGCCCCCTGTCATGCACTCCCGCTACGCCGCGCCCGCGGCGGCGGCCAACGCGCCGGCCACGCACCACAACGCCACCGCGAAACCCGCTCAGCCTCCGGCGCGGCCCTCTGAGCCTGCGGCGCGGCCCGCTCAGCCTCCGGCCAGCGTGCAGCCCGCTCCGCCTTCGCCCACCATGGCGAACCCCATTCAGCAGGGCAACGGCGGCGACCATGACGGCGACAACAACGGCGGCCCCAGCGACGGCGACGGCACCCTCTGACCGCTCGCCCGCTGGCCGCGCGCTGGCCTCGCCTGCCCTCCACGGCAGGCCGGGCCAGCCCGCGGATCACCAACAGCCCGGCGAATGACCGAGAAAGCAGAACCCATGACCATCAACGCCACACGCCATGGATCGCTGGCACCCGGCGCCGTGCTGCTCACCGCGATCGCGGCCCTGCTCGCCGCCGCGGCGATCGCGACCGGCCTGATTGCCGCGTTCGCCGGCCACGGCCGCGCGCCCGCGCGGGTGTTCCCGCGGCCGCCCAGGCCGCACCCGCCAGCTGGTCCCGGCTGACGCTGCCCGGAGGAACGGCCGTGCTGTCCTACCCGCCGTCTCTGCGCCCGGCCGCCGGCGACGACCAGACGGTGACAGCCGTCCGGCGGGATCCGGCCGGCGCGTACCAGCTCTACCTCAACGCTACGCCCCGGCAAGGCGCCGAGAGCCTCAGCACCTGGGCCGCCTTCCGGCTCCGGCTGCTGCGTGGCGACGACGCGGCCTCCGCCCGCCAGGACGCCTCCGCCACCGGGGTCGCCTTCCGCGGCGGGACCGGATCCTGCGTAATGGACGACTACATCACCAAGGCCGGCGCGCACCACTACCAGGAGATCGCCTGCCTGGTCCAGGGACGGACCGGCGCCTCCGTCATCGTCGCTGCCGCCCCCGCCGCCCAGTGGGCCCAGGCCGGACCGCTGCTGGAACGGGCGGTCGCCGCCCTACTGGGTCCGCTGAAAGGACATGACCATGACACACCTCCCCGCCGAGCGGCTGCTCCGCCTCGCATCACCCCGCCGCGCCCCGCCGGCTCGCTCTCCCGCCCGCGCCGCCGTGCAGGTGCTGCTCCGCCTGGCCTGCGCCGCCCTGCTCGGCTGGATCGGCTACATCCACCTGCACCTGTGGCTGGAGGGCTACCGGCACATCCCGGTCAACGGCCCGCTGTTCCTGCTCGACGCGATCACCGCGTTCGCCCTCGCCGCGGTCCTGCTGGCACATGGCCGCGGCCCATCGCCGGACTGGCCGCGGCCGGGTTCACCGCCTCCACCCTGGGCGCGCTGCTGATCAGCCTCAGCGTCGGCCTGTTCGGCTTCCGCGAGTCGATCACGGCATCCGACGTGCGCACGTCGATCGTGATCGAGACGATCACCGTGCTCGCCGTGGCGGCCTGGACCCTCCTTGCCGCAGCACCCAGTCCCGGCGGCAAGCCGCACGTTCCCCGCCCGGCCCCGTCCCGCCCACGGCAGATGCCATCATCATGATCCTCGCAGGCGTCCTCGGCATCCTGCTGCAGCCGGCGGCCTGCACGGCACGTGCCGAGGTGATCGCC
>CAVSUR010000011.1:0-632071 GCA_963731285.1 uncultured Actinomycetota bacterium
GTTCGAGCTGTACTTCGACGCGTAACAGCGCAGGCTCAGCCGCGGCCCGGAGGATCACCCGGCCGGAGGGCCAGCCGGCTGACTGCCGCCGACGTCGCCGCCCCGGGCCGCCCAGGATCGCCGGCCGGCCGGACGCCGCTGCGACGGCGGGTGAGCCAGCCGCGCCGGGTCCAGCCGTGCCGGGCGGCGACGGCGGCCAGGATCACGCCGGAGATGGCGTGATAACGGATACGGGTGCGGGCATCCAGCCAGTCCCATAGCCCGGATCCGGTGACGACGAGGACCAGCACGGTGAGCAAGGCGGACTGCCCCAGGCTCCAGCGCAGCCGCACGGGCAAGCGCCGCCGCTGCCGCAGCCGGCGCAGCGTGCCTGCGATCCAGCGGCGGCGGTGCCACAGGTGCGGGCCGACCATCCCGGCGAACATGAGGCCGACGATGCTGTGGATGGCGATGGACAGCGGCACGAAGACCAGTGAGACGGTCCCGCCCGCAATGAGCAGGAGGTCTACCGTCCACCGCCGCCAGGGCAGCCCGGCCATCGCCCGCGGCCGCCAGGCCGCCGCATCCTGGATCTGCTCGGTCATGCCGCCGACGCTAGAAGCCGCCGCACGGCGGCTGCATCACCCGCCGGTACGCGGCTGCGCGCCGGAGCTGCTACCCGGGTCGGGCCCCGGCTCACTCCCGCGGGCCGGGCTGGATCTCCCCGGCACCACCAGGCCGGACTCGTAGGTCAGGATGACGGCCTGGACCCGGTCCCGCAGCTCCAGCTTGAACAGGATCGAGCTGACGTGCGACTTGACGGTCTGCTCCGCGAGGCACAGCCGCCCGGCGATCTCGGCGTTGGTCCGGCCGACCGCCACCAGCAGCAGCACTTCACGTTCGCGCGGAGTCAGCCGGTCCAGCTCAGGCGCGGGCACCGGCGCCGCCCGGGCCGCGAACTCGGCGATGAGGCGGCTGGTGACCGACGGCGCGATCAGGGCCTCGCCCGCGCCGACCACCCGCACCGCGTGCAGGATCTCCGCCGGGGTGGCGTCCTTGAGCAGGAAGCCGCTGGCCCCGGCCCGCAGCGCGGCGTAGACGTACTCGTCGAGATCGAATGTGGTCAGCACCAGCACCCGCGGCGGCTGCGCCGCGGCGGTCAGCTGCCGGGCGGCGGCGATGCCGTCGAGCACCGGCATCCGGATGTCCATCAGCACCACGTCGGGCCGGAGCCGGGCGGCAAGCTGCACGGCCTGCTGCCCGTTCTCGGCCGCGCCGACCACGGACATGCCGGGCTGGCCGTCGAGCAGCGCGGTGAAGCCGAGGCGCACGACTGCCTGGTCGTCGGCGATAAGCAGGCGCAGGACCGGTCCAGCCGCCGGATCGGACCCGGTCACGCCGGCGGGGCCGGTGGCGCGGCCGGAACGGGCGGGACCGGCAGCGCCACCGGAGCAGCGGCCAGCGCCGGCAACAGGGCCGTTACCGCAAACCCGCCGCCGGCCTCGGGCGCGGCCTGGAAGCTGCCGCCCAGCGCCTCCACCCGCTCGGCCAGGCCGATGAGGCCGAAGCCTGCTGCGCCGCCGGGCGGCACCAGGGCGGCCCCCGGCTCGGCGCCCAGCGGCCCGTTGCCGATCCGCACGCTGAGCGCGGCCTGCTGGTAGCCCAGCGCGACCTGCACCCGGCTGCCCGGAGCATGCCTTCCCGCATTGGTCAGCGCCTCCTGCACGATCCGGTAGCCGCACAGTTCCACGGCGGCGGGCAGCGCCCGCCGCGGGCCGGTCACCGTCAGCGCCACATCGGTCCCCGCGCTGCTCACCCGGGCCAGCAGGGCGTCCAGATCGGCCAGCCGGGGCTGCGGGCCGGTCTCGGCGGCGCCCTCCGGCGTGCGCAGCACGCCGAGCACCAGCCGCAGTTCGGCCAGCGCGGCCCGCGCCTCCGCGGCGATCTCCGCGAACTCGGTCTCGCCGCCCGCGGGCAGCCCGCTAACCGCATACGGCGCGGTCGACGCCCGGACCGCGATCATCGAGACGTGGTGAGCGACCACGTCGTGCAATTCGCGGGCGATCGACGCCCGCTCCCTGGCCAAGGCGCCGCGCTCGCTCAGATACCGGACCTGCTGCTGCGCGGCCGCCTGGCTGCGGGCCGACTGCCGCCGGGCCCGGAGCATCTCCCCCGCGCCCCAGGCGGTCAGCACGGCGAGCGCCTCGGCCGCGGTCGCGTCCCACGGCGTCACGTTGCCATGCAGTCCGGCCGCCCCGAGCAGGACCGCGGCCTCGGTCCCGGCCACGGCGGCGACGGCCTGCCACCGCGGCAGCAGCACCGGGGCGGCGGCCAGCGCGGCCAGCCAGCCGACGACCGCCGCGACCGACCATGACATGCGGCCGAGCACCACGAATGCCGCGCTCGCGGTCAGCACGGTGGCGATCGCGGCGGCCGGGAACCGGCGGATCACGATGATCGGCGCGGTCGCGAGCAGGCCGAGCACGGTACCCGTCACGGGATTGAACGGCCCGGTGGCAGCGCCTCCCCTGACCAGCGCGGCCAGCGCGAGCGCGGTGGCCATCAGCACCGGTCCGGGCGGCCGCCGGAAATCCGCGCTCAGCAGCACCACCGCCCGCTCTACCAGTGCGCCCGGCCAGGAGGTGGCTGCGGCCGGCCCGGGGCCAGCCGGGCCGGGGGCGACCGGGCCGGGACCAGCCGGTACCTGGGCGGCCGCGCGGGGAGCGGCGGCCGGGCCGGGGATAACCAGTCGCCGCGATACGGGAGCACTCATACCACCAGCATGGCCAGCCGCCGGCGGGCGGCGAGCGACCTGCGGCCTACCCGGCCCCCTACTGCGGTAGCAGGCCAGTCAGCCGTAGAACAAGCGCTCCATTACGGTCCTGGCCTGGCGTGCGCTGCGGCGGTAGTCCTGAACCAGGTCCTGCGGCGAGTCGGTGCCGTACCCGAGCAGCCAGGCCACGCCGGGCAGGTCGCGCGGCGACGTGGGGACGCTGTCCGTGCCGCGGCCGCGGACCAGCATGACGGCGTTGCGGATCCGGGCCGCGAGCACCCAGGCGGAGGACAGCGCCGCCACGTCGGCGGAGCTGATCAGCCCGGCCTGCTCGGCGGCGGCCAGCGCGGCCAGCGTCTGCGTAGTCCGCAATGCGGGCACGGAGCGGGCGTGGCGCAGCTGCACCAGCTGGGCCACCCATTCCACGTCCGTCAGGCCGCCCGGCCCGAGCTTAAGGTGCAGCGCCGGGTCAGCCCCGCGCGGCATCCGCTCTGCCTCCATCCTGGCCTTCAGGCGCCGGATCTCCCGCAGCGCGCTGTCGGAGACTCCGCCGGCCGGGTACCGGAACTCGTCGGCCATCGCGATGAAAACCGCGCCCAGGCCCGGATCGCCGGCGATCGGCTCGGCCCGCAGCAGCGCCTGCGCCTCCCACGGTGCCGACCAGCGCCGGTAGTAGGTGCGGTAGGACGCCAGGGTGCGCACCAGCGGGCCCTGGCGTCCTTCGGGGCGCAGGCCCGCATCCATGAGCAGGGCCGGGCCGGGACCCGGCCGGGCCAGCAGGGCGCGCAGCTCCTCCGCGACCGCATGCGCGGCTCTGGCCGCACTCTCCTCGTCCGCGCCGTCCAGCGGGTCGTGCACGAACAGCACATCGGCGTCGCTGGCGTAGCCCATTTCCCGGCCGCCGAGCCTGCCCATCGCCACGACGGCGATCCGGGTCGGCAGCGGCCCAGCGGCGCGCTCGGCGTTGCTGATGGCCGCCTGCAGGCCCGCGCCGATGGTCACCGCGGCCACGGTGGTCAGGGCCGCGCCTTCGGCCGCCACATCGATCAGGCCCAGCACGCTGCCGGCCGCCGTGCGCAGCAGCTCGCGGCGGCGCAGCCCTAGCACGGCCGCCGCGGCCTGTGCCGGCCCGGGATGCCGGCGCACTGCCGCGGCTGCCTCGGCGTGCAAGGCCGCCGCCGGGCGCGGCGCCAGCTCCGCGTCGTCGCCGAGCATCGCCACCGCCTCGGGCGCGCGCAGCAGCAGTCCGGTGGCGTACCGGCTGGATGCCAGCAGCCGGGCCATCCGCTGGGCCACCACGGTGTTGTCCCTGAGCAGCCGCAGGTACCACGGCGAGTTCCCGAGCGCCTCGCTGACCTGGCGGAACGCAAGCAGCCCGGCGTCGGGCTCGGGCGCGTCGGCGAACCAGCCGAGCAGCACGGGCAGTAGCGTGCGCTGGATCGAGGCCCGCCGGGATACGCCCGCGGTCAGCGCCTCGATGTGGCGCAGCGCGCTCGCCGGGTCGATGTAGCCGAGTGCCTCCAGCCGCTCCCGTGCCGCCTTGGGCGTGAGCCGGGCCATGGCGCCGGGCAGCCCCGCGACCGCGTCCAGCAGCGGCCGGTAGAACAGCTTCTCGTGCAGCCGCCGCACGCTGCTCGCGTGCCGCCGCCACTGAGCCATCAGCACCACGGCCGGGTCGGGCCAGCCGCCGCCTGGATTGCTGCCGCGGCCCGGGCCAGGCTTCCCGGCACGGTCCAGCCGCCGGCCAGCCCATTTGCGGCCTCAGGGGCTCGGAGCACTCCCGCGGCCGCCGTCAGGCCGCCCGCGCCGTCCGGCTCGGGTCTCGGATCGTCCGTCCCGGGCCGCGGGCCGCCTGCCGCCGGGTCCAGCCACATCGTCCGCAGCGCCCGGCCGATGGCCCGCAGCACCGCCGGGTCCTCCGGCAGCATGTGGGTGCGTCGCAGCCTGCGCAGCTGCAGCAGGTGCTCGACCGCGCGCAGGAACCGGTACGCCGCGGCCAGCTCGGCGGCGTCCTGCCTGCCGACGTAGCTGCCGCGGGCCAGGGCGTCCAGGCCGTCCAGGGTGGCGGGCGCGCGCAGGCCCGGATCGGCGCGGCCGTGCACGAGCTGCAGCAGCTGGACGGCGAACTCGATGTCACGCAAGCCGCCCGGGCCCAGCTTGAGCTCGCGGCCGGCCTCGTCGGCGCGCAGGCTGCCGACGACCCGGCGGCGCATCGAGCGCACGTCGGCGACGAAGCCGTCCCGCTGCGCGGCCTGCCAGACCAGCGGGTTCAGCGCGGCCAGGTAGGCCGCGGACAGCCTGGCGTCGCCGGCCGCGTGCCTGGCCTTGAGCAGCGCCTGGAACTCCCAGGTCTTGGCCCAGCGCTGGTAGTAAGCACGATGACTGGCCAGGGTGCGGACCAGCGGCCCGTTCCGGCCCTCGGGGCGCAGGTTCGGGTCGACCGGGAACAGCGCGCCCTCCGTGCTGCTCTCGCTGCACACCCTGATCAGGACCCGGGCCAGCTGGGTCGCGGTGCGCAGCGCCGCGGCCTCGTCCGCGCCGAGGGCCGGCTCGGCCACGAAGATCACGTCTATGTCGCTGGCGTAGTTCAGCTCGCGGGCGCCGCACTTGCCCATCGCGATCACCGCGAGCCGGGCCGGCGTGGCTCCGGCGGGCAGCCGGTCCCGGGCGATGGCGAGCGCCGCTTCGAGCGTGCCGCAGGCCAGCGCGGCCAGCTCGGCCATCACGCGGTCCAGCGGGTCAGCGCCGGTCAGGTCGCGGGCGGCAAGCTGCAGCAGGCCGCGCCGGTAGGCGATTCGCAGCATCGCGGCCGGGTCGGCCCCGGGCAGCCGGGCGCGCGGCTCGGCGTCGGACGGGTCGGTACCTACCGCGGTCAGCAGCGCGGCGCGGACATCCTGCTCACCGGGGCGCCGCAGCGCGCTGGGCGCGCACAGCAGCCGCCAGTCGCCGGGATGACGGGCCAGGTGCTCGGCGAGCCCGGCGCTAGCTCCCAGCACACGGCACAGCCTGTCCCGCAGTCCCGGGTCGTCCCGCAGCGCCGCGACCAGCTCCGGCGCCGGGCGCATGCGCGCCAGCCCGGCCAGAGCCAGATCGGGGTCAGCGGCGGCGGCGAGCGCCGCGATCAGGGCGGCGTCGGTATCCTCGGGGTGCAGATCCAGCTCGCCTAGCAGCTGCTGGGCCCGGCCGGTGTCGGCAAATCCCACGGCAGCCAGCTGCCCGGCCAGCGTCCCGCGCAGCGTGCTCACCCCTGCACGGTACCCATACCCGCTCCGGTCCGGGCTCAGTGATACCGCTGCAGAGCTACCATTTCGGCGCGCCTGCCTTTACGTGCACGCGGCCAACGCCGCCGGGCTGGCCGCCCAGCTGCGCTGGCAGCAGGCGGCCGACGCGCACGCCCGCTTCGGCTGCTCCGCCCGTTAAGCTACAGAGTCCCTAGGTAGCGGTCCAGCTCGAACTGGCTGACGTGCCGGCGGTATTCCTGCCATTCCTCGCGCTTGTTGCGCAAGAAGAAGTCGAACACGCCCTCGCCGAGCGCCCCGGCGACCAGTTCGCTGCCCTGCATCACGTCGATGGCCTCGGACAGATTCTGCGGCAGCGGCTCGATGCCGAGCGCGCGCCGCTCGGCTGAGGTCAGCGCCCAGACGTCGTCCTCAGCCCCGGCCGGCAGCTCGTAGTCCGCCTCGATCCCCCGCAGGCCGGCCGCCAGGATGACCGCGAACGCCAGGTAAGGGTTGCAGGCCGAGTCGATCGACCGGAACTCGATCCTGGTCGCGTTCGGCTTCTGCGGCTTGTACATGGGGATGCGGACCAGCGCCGAGCGGTTGTTGTGGCCCCAGCAGATGTAGGCCGGCGCCTCGCCGCCCGCCCCGGCGATCCGCTCGGTTCCGCCCCACAGGCGCTTGTAGGAGTTGACCCACTGGTTGCACACCGCGGTGATCTCGGCCGCATGCCGCAGCAGCCCGGCGATGAAGGCCCGGCCGAGCTTGGACAGCTGCATCTCGGCGCCCGGCTCGTGGAAAACGTTCCGGTCGCCCTCGAACAGGGACATGTGAGTGTGCATGCCCGAGCCGGGATGCTCGGTGAACGGCTTGGGCATGAACGAGGCGTAGACGCCCTGCTCGAGCGCCACTTCCTTCATCGCCAGCCGGAACGCCATGATGTTGTCGGCGGTGGTCAGCGCATCCGCGTAGCGCAGGTCGATCTCCTGCTGCCCGGGCGCGCCCTCGTGGTGGCTGAACTCCACCGAGATGCCCATGTTCTCCAGCATCATGATCGCGCTGCGGCGGAAGTCGTGCGCGATGCTGTGCGGGGTGTGGTCGAAGTACCCGCCGGTGTCGATCGGGTCGGGTTTGCTGCCCGGCTCGGGCTTCTCCTTCAGCAGGAAGAACTCGATCTCGGGGTGGGTGTAGAAGGTGAAACCGAGCCCGGCGGCCTTGGCCAGGGCCTGCTTCAGTACGTGCCGCGGGTCGGCGTAGGACGGCGAGCCGTCCGGCATCAGGATGTCGCAGAACATCCGCCCGACGCCGGCCGTGCTGTCGCCCAGCGGCATCAGCTGGAAGGTGGCCGGATCCGGCTTGGCGATCATGTCGGCCTCGTAGACCCGGGAGAATCCCTCGACGGCCGAGCCGTCGAAGCCGATGCCCTCCGCGAACGCGCCCTCCAGCTCGGCGGGTGCCACCGCGACGGACTTCAGGTAACCCAGGACGTCGGTGAACCACAATCGGACGAAGCGGATGTCCCGTTCTTCCAGCGTCCGCAGTACGAACTCTTCCTGCCTGTCCACCCCGACAGTGTGCCGTGTCCGTGTTACCGCCAGGTTACGGGGGGCCGCCATGGGGCCGGCCCCGGCTGCCTCCCGCCGCCAGGAGGCCGGCACACCAGGCCGGGAGCTCTGCGGCGCTCACTAAGCTGGACGGATGCCCCGGATCCGTATTGCGCTAGCCCAGGTCAACCCCGTAGTCGGCGATATCCGGGGCAACTGCGGGCTGCTGCTGTCCGCCGCCCGGCGGGCGGCCGGGCAGGGAGCTCGCATCGCGGTGTTCCCGGAGATGATGCTGACCGGCTACCCCGTCGAGGACCTCGCGCTGCGCGCCTCGTTCGTGGACGCCTCGGTCGCTGCGCTGGGCCAGACGGCGGCGCGGCTGGCCGCCGCGGGCCTGTCCGGCCTGGCCGTGGTGACCGGGTACCTGGACCGCCGCAGCGGGCTCGCGCCGCGGCTCGGCCTGCCGGCCGGCGCACCGCTGGACGCCGCGGCGCTGCTGTACGGCGGGAAGGTGGCGGTGACCTCGGCCAAGCATCACCTGCCGAACTATGGCGTGTTCGACGAGTACCGGTATTTCGTGCCCGGTGACGAGCTGCCGGTGTTCCGGCTGCCCGCTGACCCCGCGGCCGGCGACGCGGGCGCGGTCGACGTGGCGATCGCCGTCTGCGAGGACCTGTGGCAGGACGGCGGCCCGGTGACCGTGGCCCGGCAGGCCGGGGCAGGGCTGCTGGTCGTGCCCAATGCCTCGCCGTACGAGCGCGGCAAGGACGACACCCGGCTGCAGCTATGCCAGCGCCGGGCCCGCGAGGCCGGCGCCGCGCTGGCCTACGCCAACCAGGTGGGCGGCCAGGACGAGCTGGTCTTCGACGGCGACTCGATCGTCGTCGACGCGTCCGGGCAGCTGCTGGCCCGCGGCCCGCAGTTCGAGGAGGTGCTGCTGGTCGCCGACCTGGACCTGCCTGCGGCGGATCTCAGCCGCCCGGCCGGCAGCGAGGCGGCCGACCCGGGTGACGGCACCGCCATGACCGTGCGCCGGGTGGCGCTGGACCCGCTGGCCATCCCGGCTGCGGCGGCGCAGGACCACCGCCCGGCGGCGGGCGGCCCTGGCGAGCCGGCCGGCCCGCTGCCGGTGCCGGCGGAGCCGATCGCGGCGCGGCTGCCCGATCTGGCCGAGGTCTATGCGGCCCTGGCCACCGGCGTGCGCGATTACGTCCGCAAGAACCGGTTTCCCTCGGTGATCCTCGCCCTGTCCGGCGGGATCGACTCCGCGCTGACCGCCACCATCGCCGCCGACGCGGTGGGCCCGGGCCTGGTGCACGTGGTGCTGATGCCAAGCCGCTATTCCTCCGAGCACTCGGTCACCGACGCCGAGGACCTGGCCAAGCGCCAGGGCCTGCACGCAAGGACGGTGCCGATCGCGCCGATGTTCGACGCCTTCGAAGGCGAGCTGGACCTGCACGGGCTGGCCGCGGAGAACCTGCAGGCGCGGATCCGCGGGATGATCCTGATGTCGCTGTCGAACGCCGAGGGGCACCTGGTGCTGACGACCGGGAACAAGAGCGAGCTGGCGGCCGGCTACTCCACCCTCTACGGCGACTCGGCGGGCGGCTTCGCGCCCATCAAGGACGTGCTCAAGACCCTGGTGTGGGACCTGGCCCGGTGGCGCAACCAGCAGGCGCGCGACCGCGGCGAGACACCGCCGATCCCGGACAGCTCGATCACCAAGCCGCCGAGCGCCGAGCTGTCGCCCGGCCAGCTTGACACCGACTCGCTGCCCGAATACGACGTGCTTGACGCGCTGCTTGACGACTACGTCGAGCGGGACATGGGCATGGCGGCCCTGATCGCCGCCGGGCATGACCCGGGGCTGGTCGAGCGGGTCATCGCGCTAGTCGACCGGGCCGAGTACAAGCGCCGCCAGTACCCGCCCGGCCCGAAGATCACCACCAAGAACTTCGGCCGCGACCGCCGGCTGCCGATCACCAGCCGCTGGCGCGAGGAAGCCGAGAGCGCCGGATAGGCCGAACTCGGGATGACGGACCTGGGCCCGGTGGCTCCGCCCGGCCGGGCCGGCCACCGCGCGCCCGGTAGCCACCTGAAGTACCTTGCAATGTCGTCGGCGGCGATTCCGCGTTAGTGTATCCCGCGGCACGATCAGGTGACTCCCAGGAGGACGGGCCATGGCCACTCTTACTCCCGGCCTGCAGCCTGTGGAGGCCAGGGACAAGGGCCTCAAGACAGGCGCCCTCGGCCTGGTGTCCAGCGTCGTCATCGGGGTTGCGTCGACGGCACCCGCCTACAGTCTGGCCGCGACGCTGTTCTTCGTGGTGGCGGCCGTCGGGTTGAAGTCCCCGCTGGTCGCCGTCCTGGCGTTCGTGCCGATGCTGCTGTGCTCAATCGGCTTCAGCGAGCTGAACAAGGCCGACCCGGACTGCGGGACCACGTTCATCTGGTCGGCCCGGGCGCTCGGCCCGAGGACCGGCTGGGCCGGCGGCTGGGGCGTCGTGGCGGCCGATGTCCTGGTAATGGCCAGCCTGGCCCAGGTGGCCGGGCAGTACGTGTTCTTCCTGGTCCAGGGCCCGAACAGCGCGATCGGAGCCAACGCTTCCAGCGGCTGGGTGCTGCTGGTCGGCATTTTGTGGATCGTCACGATGACCTACATCTGCTACCGCGGCATCGAGGTATCGGCCAGCTTCCAGAAGGCGCTGCTGTCCATTGAGGTCATCATGCTGATGGTCATGTCGGTGACGGCGCTGGTCCAGGTGTTCGGCAGCCACCCGCCGCCGGGGTCGCTGCACCCGAGCCTCAGCTGGCTGTCGCCGTCGCACCTGCCCTTCTCGGCCTTCGTGTCCGGGATCATCTTGATGCTGTTCATCTACTGGGGCTGGGACACCGCCTTGTCGGTGAATGAGGAGACCGCGGACAAGTCCCGGACGCCGGGCCGGGCGGGGATCATCTCGACGATCCTGCTGCTCGTCACCTACGTGATCGTGATCATCGCGTTGCAGGGGTTCGCCGGGATCGGCGGCAGGGGCGTCGGGCTGACGAACCCGGCGCACCAGTTCGACGTGCTGTCGGTAACCGGCGGCGCCATCTTCGGCACCTCCGGGCTCGGCACGGTCTTGTCCCGGCTGCTGATCCTCATGGTGCTCAGCTCGGCCGCCGCCTCCACCCAGACGACGATCTTGCCAACCGCCCGCACCACGCTGTCGATGGCCGCCTACGGGGCGCTGCCCGAGTCGTTCGCCAAGATCCATCCCAGGTACCTGACCCCGACGGTGTCCACGATCGTGATGGGGGCCGTTTCGATCGCGCTGTACATCCCGATGAACTTCCTCTCCGGCGGTAATCCGATTGCCGACGCCGTCACCGCTATCGGGCTGTACATCGCGTTCTACTACGGGCTGACCGCCTTCTCCTGTGCCTGGTACTACCGGGCCACGCTGACCAGCAGTGCCCGTAACCTGTGGATGCGCGGCATCCTGCCGGTGCTCGGCGGCCTGATCATGTACGCGGCTGGCTTCTACAGCCTGCAGAGCGACTGGGTGGCGTCCAACAGCTACACCACGTGGACGGTGCCTGGCCTGCACTGGCAGATCGGCGGGATCTTCATCATCGCGTTCCTGGCCGCGCTGGCCGGAGTGATCGGCTTTGTCTTCATGCGCGTGACCGCCCCCGCCTTCTTCCGCAAGCAGACCCTGACCAGGACCAATCCCCTGCTGATCCCGTACCCGGAGCTGTGAGCCGGGTGGCGCGGCAGTGCAGCCAGATCCGGCAGCCGCACCCGGCTACCGCCGACCCGGAGAACGGCCTGGTCACCGGATGCGGATTTGCTCATTCGGGCTGATCCTTGGCACGCTAGGGCCCGAAATGGTGCAGTCTGGCCTTGAGGAGTCCCGGTTTCGCGGCGCAGGCGAAGCCTCGCCCGGGGACAGCCGGGCGGGCGGGCGGGCGGGCGTCGGTGCAGCTGTGGCCGGGCCTGGCGCCCCGCGTCGGTCGGCCCTGGCCGCGGCGCCGCGGACGCACGGACGGTGAAACCCTGACATGACCTGCTCAGCCAGCGGAGGCGGGGGCCCAGGCCGCGCAGGCCGGGTATCGCGGCCCGCGGGCAGCGCGCCATGAGCGGCGCAGTGCCCCTTGCGGCCCGGGCGGGTGCGGTGCCCGGCGGGCCGTCCTGGCCCGTCCGGTCCGGGACTGCCCCGGCGCTGGCCGACGGTTTCAGTGCCCGGCTGGCGACGGCTTCCGGCCTGACAGCTGCGCTGCCGGCCGGGGCCGCGGTCGCGCTGGTCCCAGATCGGGCGGCGGCCCCGGCGGTCGGCCCAGCGGCGGTTCCCGCGGCGCAGGACTGGCTGAGATCATCTGGCAAGACCCAGCTCGCCGCGGCCTTCGCCGAGTCGCTGTGGCAGTCACGCGGGGTGGACCTGCTGGTATGGATCGAGGCCACGAGCCGGGCCTCGGTGCTGTCCGGCTACGCCGCGGCGATGACCGCCGCGACCGGCCGGGACCAGGCGAGCAGCTGCGAGTCGGTCGCCGCCCAGTTCCTCAGCTGGCTGGGCGAGACCAGCCGTTCGTGGCTGGTGGTACTCGATGACCTGGCCGACCCGGCGGATCTGGGTGGTCTGTGGCCGGCGGCCGGCCGGCCGGGTCCTGGTGACCTCCGCCGACGCCGCGGCCGTCCCCGGCGACATGCCGGTCCTGCCGGTCGGGCCGTTCAACTCGCGCGAAGCCCTCAGCTACCTGATGGGGCGGCTGTCGGCCGACTCGGGCCAGCGGCTCGGCGCGATTGACCTGATCAGCGATCTGGGCTTCGAGCCGGTCGCACTGGCCCAGGCCAGCGCGGTGATCGCCAGCTGTGAGATGTCATGCTACGGCTACCGCGACTATTTTGTCCGCAGGCGGGAGCAGCTGACTGATTCGTCCGGCGCACTGCCGCCAGCTGCCGCCGTAACATGGACGTTCTCGTTCGAGCATGCCGACCAGCTCGCATCGGGCGGATCGGCCCAGTTGCTGCTGGCCCTAGCCGCATTGCTGGACGGTCACGGCATTCCAGGAACCGTCTTCGCCACCCCGGCGGCAGGCGGTTACCTCGCGGGCGGCGTCGAAACCCCGCAGCGCAGCGAGCGCGCACACGCGGCGCTGGCGGCGCTGGACCGGGCCGGCCTGCTGATCGTCGAACCGGTGACGGCACCGCCGACGATCCGGATCAACCCAGTGCTGCAGGCGGCGCTGCGGGTCGTCATGCCGCAAGACATGCCGGGTCAGGCGGCCCGGTGCGCCGCGGAGGCGCTACTTCAGGCCTGGCCGGAACCGGAGCTGCCCGGCTGGCCTGCTTCCGGGCTGCGCTCCTGCGCGGCGACCCTGCGGCAGACCGCCGGAGACCTGCTGTGGGCCGGCGGATGCCATCCGCTGCTGGTACGGGCCGGAGAAAGCCTGGACCGTGCCCGCCTGACCGGGCCCGCGGTGGACCATTGGCGCGACCTGGCCACGACCAGCGACCGGCTGCTCGGTGCCGGGCACCCGGACACGATGCTGGTCGGCCAGCGGGTGGCCGACGCCTACCTGGCGGCCGGGCGCCCAGCCGACGCCGCTGTGTGGTCCCAGTGGGTACTCGACAGCCAGGTCCACAAGCTCGGGCCGGATCACCACGATGTGATCGAGACGCGGCGCAGCCTGGGCCACGCCCTCGTGGCGGCGCACCGGATCCAGGACGCAATCACCATCCTTGAGCGGGTGGTTCCCGATTTCGAGCAGGTCCGCGGGCCTGGGCACACCGACACGCTCGGCGCGCGAGACGAGCTCGCCGCCGCCTACCTGGCTGCGGGCCGGCACTCCAGCGCCATCACCCTGTACCGGCGCACGCTCGCCGACCGGGAGCGTGCGCAGGGAGCCCGCCACCCGCAGGCGATGATCACGCGTCAGGGCCTGGCCGGCTCCTACCTGGCCAGCGGCCGGTCGAGAGAGGCAGTATCGGCCTACAAGCGGGTGGTGGCCGACCGAGAGCGCGTCCTTGGGCCCCATCACCTGGACACGATTACGGCGCGGAGCAGTCTCGGCGCTGCCTATCAGCAGACGGGCAAGACGGCGGCGGCGGAGCAGGCCTGCGAGCAGGCCCTGGACGGGTTCACGCGGGTGCTCGGCCCCCGTCATCCGGATACGCTGCGCAGCCGTGCGGAGCTGGCCCGGGTGTACCGCCGGCTGGGACGGTATGGCGACGCCCGCGCGTTGCTGCGCGACACGGTCAGCCGCATGGAGCGCATCCTGCCCGAGAACGATCCGCTGATCAGGGAACTGCGCGAGAGCCTGGCCGACATCGGCGAGGAGTAATTCCCGGACAGGATGCCGGGCCGCCCCGGCGGCGGCCGGACGGCGGGGTCAGTGCGCGGCCGCGCCCTGGCCCGGGGCGCGCTGGCTGCCGCGGCCGGATCCGGCGCGGGTGCGCAGGCCGAGGAAGGCCGCGACCACGATCCCCAGGTAGGCCAGGTACAGCAGCAGCTGCAGCGGCGTGGGTGAGTCGCTGTAGCCGAAGAAGCTGTGCAGCACGTCGCCGAAGGCGCTGTCTTGCGACAGCAGGCTGGTGGTGTGCCACATGGGCGTGGTGAGCACGGGCAGCCAGCCAAGCTCCTGCATGTTCTGCACCGCGTCGGCGACCAGCCCGGCGGCGAAGACCATGAGCAGCACGCCGATCACGGTGAAGAACCGGCCGAGGTTCAGCCGGTGGCCGAGCCGGTAGATCGCGAACGCGACCGCCAGCGCGGCCGCGAGGCCGATGACCGCACCGCCCAGCGCCGCAGCCGCGGTGGTGGAGAAGATGATCGCCAGCGTGAACACCACGGTCTCCAGCCCCTCGCGCCCGACGGCCTGGAAGGCGAGCAGGCCCAGGCCCCACCGGGCCCGGCCGTCCAGTGCCGCGTCCGTGCGCGCGCGCAGCTCCCTGGACAGCGACCGGGCGTGACTGCGCATCCAGAAGGTCATGTAGGTCAGCACTGCTGCCGCCACCACGTACGTAGCCGTCTCGAAGATCGTCTGCACCCGGGAGCCGTCGTAGCTGCTGATGGTCTCATAGGCGATCACGCCGCCTGCGGTCGCCAGCAGCAGGGCGGCGCCCACGCCGATAAACACGTCGCGGAAGTGGTCGCGCCGGCCGATGCGGTTGAGATAGGCCAGCAAGATCGCGACGATCATGCTGGCCTCGACGCCCTCCCGCAGGAAGATCACCAGCGTGGCGAGCATGCCACCTCCACGACTCGGGTGTAGGTAAGGCATACCTTACTTGACTGCCCGCCGGCAACGCCAGCCGGTATGCGCCGGCCTGCCGGACGCTAGAGCCCGGCGCGCACCGCCTCGAGCGCGGCGATCGCCGCGCCGCGGGCCCCGGCCATGTCCCGGTCGGGCACCAGCGCGAAGTCCGCGATCTCCGACTGCTCGGCCCGCAGCACCGTGTGCTCGCGCACGGTCGCGAGGAACCAGTCCCGGAACTGCGGCGCAGCCTCGACCACGCCGCCGCCGACGAAGTAGGCATGCGGGTCAGTGAAGTTCGCGGCGATCGTGAACAGGCGCCCCAGGGCCATGGCCTGCTGCTCGAAGATCTTCAGCGCCATCGGGTCGCGGCCCTCGCCGTAGCCGCGGACCATCAGCGCGGCCTTGGCCGGGGAGTCGACCGCGGCCAGGTCGTGGCCGGGATAGCGGGTCAGCCAGTACGGCAGCAGGTTCTTGCCGATCCCGGTGAGCGAGGCGACGCTCTCCGCGTCCCCGCTGAAGCCGCAGTTGCACACCGGCTCCGGCTGGCCGGCCCGAGCAGCCCGCGCAGCGGGATCTGAACGTGGCCGAACTCCCCCGCCATCCCGGCCGCGCCGCTGACGGGGTGGCCCGACTCGATGACCCCGCCGCCGAGGCCAGTGCCGACGATCGCCGCCACCGACGATCGCCGCGCCGCTGCCGCGCCGTAGTGCTGGAAGTGCGCGTACAGGGCCGCCGCGTTGCCGTCGTTGGCGTAAATCACCGGAATGCCCAGGTGCGCCTCGACCGCGCCGCGGAAGTCGAAGCCGCGCCATTCCGCCGGGCCGAAGTTGGGCGGCCCCTTGATCGTGAACACGCCGTCCGCGCTGGCCGGGCCGGGCGAGTCCAGGCCGACCGCGCGCACCGCGGACCTCGGCACGCCCGTCTGCGCGACGATGCCCGCGAGGGCCGCGGACAGCGCCTGCACGGCCGCCTCGGTGCCGCGGCGAACCTCGCTCGGCGTCTCCGCCAGGCCGGCCACCAGGAAGTGGCCGCTGGAGTCCAGCACCGTGGCGTTGTTGCTGGTACCGCCATTGTCCAGCCCGACCACGACCCAATCACCCGACGTCACCATGCGCACTTCCCTCGTCTGGTTTCCCTCATTATCAACGCGCCGCAAGGGCGCCAGGCTAGCGCCGGCAGGCTGGTTGCGGGCCGGCCTGGCCGGGTGTCCTGGCCGTCGGCCGGAGCGAGGTCCTGGCCGGCCGGCCGCGCGCCCGGGGAGCCGGGGCCGGTCAGCTGAGCAGCAATACCGCGTAGGCGACCAGCCAGTGCCCGACCATGTAGTCGTCCCCGGCCACATGCGGCAGCGCCGCCCGGGCGTGCCGGTGGGCGGCGGCGAGCGCGGCGGCGGCCCGCGGGTCGCCGGCCGGCAGTGCCTGCGCCAGCCGGCGCCAGCACCAGGCGCGGCTGGCGTTGAGCCCGTGCAGGTGCGCGATCTGCCCGTCGCTGGCGTCGGATACCACCGCCGGAACGAACAGTGCGGCAGGCTGGCCCGCCGCGATGCCGGGCAGGAAGGCATCGATCCAGTCGCCAAAGTCCGCCGCGGCCAGCACCTGGGCCATCAGCTCGGCCTCGGCCAGGGCCGGGGACAGGAAGTCGTGCCCGGACGGCTCGTACCGGCCGGGATAGTCGGTATCGGCGCCGAACCAGTGCAGGGCCCGGGCGGTGATGGCGTCGGCCAGGCCGCCATCCCCGGCCGCGGCCTGCTGCCGCGCGTACGGCAGGGCCCGGGACATGCCGAAGGCGCTGTTGGGATGCAGCCCGTGCCGTACCGGATAGGTGGCCGTGTCCAGCCAGCCCGCGAGCCGCGCCGTCGCCGCCTGCGCCAGCGGCCGCATCGCTGCCGCCCACCGGGCCGCGTGCGGATCGCCGCAGGCGGCGATCTCGTGCGCCAGCGCCAGCGCCCAGCCCCAGCCGTATGGCCGTTCCCAGGCGCCGGCCGGGCTGGTTACGAACTCCGCCTCGGCGGCCAGCCCGGCCGAAGTGAACTGAGCGTCCAGAGCGGCCCGGATCTCCGGGACCGGAATCTCGTCGGGCAGGACGCGCAGCAGCCGGGCCAGCACCCAGTGCATCTCCACGCAGGAATGCCAGTCCAGGCTGCCGTAGAACACCGGGGTGACGTCCCGCGGCCGCCTGGGCAGGTCGTCCGGCCCGGTCATCAGGTGCCGGACGAGGACGGGGAACTCGCGCCCGACGTTGGCCAGGGCCACCTCGGCGTAGCCGGGGGCCGCGGCCCGCAGCAGGTCCGGCCAGCCCGGGGCTGGCTTCATCCGGCGCGGCCTACAGCTCGATGCTGGTACCTGGCTCGAGCCGCCGCACCGGCCCGCCGCCCGGTCCCGGCGCCATCGCCAGCAGGTTCTCGACCAGCCCGGTCCCGTTGCCGTTCAGGATGCCGTCGTGGATCGCGTAACCGCGATCCGGCCGACCTCGCGCAGGTAATCGACGGCCTCGGCGAACTTCAGCCAGGGCGCGCTGACCGGCAGCAGCAGCGTCGGAACTCGCCGGTCCGGCACGGTGAACGCATCACCCGGATGGAACACCTCCCCGTCGACCAGGAACCCGGTGTTGGCGATGACCGGGATATCGGCGTGGATCACAGCATGGTCGCGGCCGTAGACGGCCACGTCGAACCCGGCCGCGGCGAACTCGTCACCGTGCCCGACCGCGTGCACCCGGGCACCGAGATCGGCGAGCTGGCTGGTGACCGCGGAGCCGGCCCACAGCCTGCAGGTCCGGGTCCCCCGTCAGCGCCGCCCGGACGGCTGCGAGGTCAAGGTGATCGGGGTGCTCGTGGGTCACCAGCACCGCGTGCGCCCCGGTCAGCACGTCCTGGCCGCTCCAGACACCGGGGTCGATGATCAGATCCCGCCGTCCTTCTCCAGCCGGACGCAGGCGTGTCCCAGCTTGGTGAACCGCATCTGCTCCTCCCTCGGCACCGGGCGCCTTCCGAGGCGAACCTACCGGATCGCTCTGGGCCGCCCGGGCGGGCCTCATCCGGCGGCGGCCCGCTGCCACCCGGCCAGCGCGGCGCTTACCGGGCCGGGCCGATGCCCACATGCGTCAGCATCCGGACCCGGCCGTGCACGGTGGTGACCAGCACGCCCTCGGCGGCCAGCCGGGCCGCCCAGGCCTGCTCGCCGGAGCCGGTGCCGGACACGTCGACGAGCAGGATGTTGGTCGGCACCGCCGCCGGGTCGATGCTGCCGGGGACCAGCTCGGCGACGCCCTCGGCCAGCAGCCGCGCGTTGCGGTGGTCCTCGGCCAGCCGCCCGGGCCCGTCCCGCAGGGCGATCAGGCCCGCGGCGGCCATGCATGCCGGCCTGCCGCCAGGCCGCGCCGAAAAGGATCTTCAGCCGGCGCGCCTCAGCGATGAAGCCGCGGCTCGCCGGCCAGCACCGACCCGATCGGCGCGCCCAGCCCCTTGGACAGGCAGAACATCAGCGCGTCGACGTGCCGCGCATAGTCGGCGACCGGCTCGCCGGTCACCGCGCACGCGTTGAAGATGCGCGCTCCGTCCAGGTACAGCGGCACGCCGCGGGCCCGCGCACTCCGCCGCGATCGCGCCGAGCCCGGCGGCCGGCATGACCGACCCGCCGCCGAGCTGGTGGGTGTTCTCGACCGCGGCCAGGTCGACGACTCCGACATCATAGGGATCAGGCTGCAGCCCGGCGGCGACCTCGGCGCCGGTGAGCTGCCGTCCCGGGGCCGCGGCCGGGATGCGCAGGAACGCGATCCCAGACAGCGCGGCGGCCGAGGCTGCCTCCATGCCGCCGACATGAGCGGCCTGCTCGCACAGCCACGAAATGCCCGGACCGGGCGTAGGCGTGCACGGCGATCTGGTTGCATATCGTGCCGGTCGGCAGGAACAGGGCCGCCTGCTTGCCGGTCAGCCCGGCGGCCAGGTCCTGCAGCCGGTTGACGGTCGGGTCGTCCCCGTACCAGTCGTCACCGACCTCGGCCTGCGCCATCGCCTGGCGCATGGCCGGCGACGGCTTGGTGACCGTGTCCGAGCGCAGGTCGACGGACGCGTCTGTCACGGGGCTGGTCCTCTCGGTGGCTGCTGGCGTGCTGATCGCTGTCCGGCCGGGTCAGCCCGGCGGCCAGGCCGAGCGCGGCGGCCGCCGCGGCCAGCGCGGCCAGGTGGCCGTCCACGGTGGCCAGGCCGGCGCCCATCGTATTGACCGACAGGTGGGTGGCGCCGGCCTGCTCGCCACCGGCCGGGCCGCGGCCGGCCAGCTGGCCGGGGTCACCGCGCCAGCTGACCCGGCCCTCCATCCCGATGGCGGCCGGATCCCGGCCGGCCTGCGCCGCGGCCTGATCCACCTGCGCCCGCGCCGCTTCCAGCTCCGGGCCTGGCCGGACCTGCGGGAACCAGCCGTCGGCGAGCCGCCCCGCGCGCCGGTAGGCCGGGGCCGACTGGGCCCCGAACCAGACCGGGATCGGCCGCTGGACCGGTCGCGGGGCGAGCCCGGCACCGGTCACCCGGTCGAACCGGCCTGCGTGGGTGACCGACGGCTCGGTCCATAGCCGCCGCAGCAGCCCGGCCTGCTCGTCCGCCCGCTGGCCCCGGGTAGCGAAATCCTGGCCGAGCGCCTCGTACTCGACCTCGTTCCAGCCGAGGCCGATGCCGAGCCGGAACCTGCCGCCGGTGAGCAGGTCCACCTCGGCGGCCTGCTTGGCCACCAGCGCGGTCTGCCGCTGCGGCAGGATGATGATGCCGGTGACCAGCTCGAGCCGGCGTGAGCGCGGCGAGGAAGCCGAACAGCACGAACGGCTCGCGGAACGTGGTCGCGATGTCGTAGGGCCCCCGCCAGCCATGGTGCACCTGCGGGTCGGCGCCCAGCACGTGGTCGTAAGCGAGGATGTGCCGGAAGCCCAGCTCGGTCACCTGCTGGGCATAGGCGCGCACGGCGCCGGTGTCGGAACCGATCTCGGTCTGCGGGAACACGACGCCGATCTGCATGATCCTCCTCGCGTCTGGAGCCGCCCGCCCGGGCGCGGCCCGGCAGCGGGCACGTCCCGGCAGCCGGGCGGACGGGACGGCAGCCGCGGCCGGGCCCGGTGACCGCAGCAGCTCCGATCGTGCCCGATGGCCGCGGCGCGGCCGCGGGCGGCCCGTCGGCTGAGCGCCGGCGAGCATACCTCCAGCACAGGTATGCGCCGCCGCCGAGAGGTATCGGCAGCAGGTAGGTGACGGCCCGGTAGAGCAGGACGGCGGCGGCCACCCGGGCCGCGGCGGCCGTGGGCCAGCGCACGTCCGTGGCCCAGCCGAGGCGCTCGAGCGCCCTGATGATGGCCGCGGAAAGATCAATCTCGCCGCCGCCGACGCCATGCCGGGCGCAGGTCGGATCGGAGTGGTGCATGTATGCCAGCTCTCGCCGAACGACAGCAGCGCGAGCGGCCACAGGTTGGTGGCCCGGTTGCACTTGCGGGTGGTGAAGGGCCGGCTGCCCAGCACGTGGCATAGCGAGTTCACGCTCCACGTCACGTGCTGCAGCAGGCAGGCCCGGACCAGTCCCGCCCACAGCAGCGCGAGCAGCGCGGCCCGGGGCTGCCGCCGATCGCCCAGCCGGCGCCGAACGGGTAAGGAGCGTGCGGATCGCCCGGCCGGTCGGTAAAAGCGTGGTGCCGCCGGTGCGTGGCCACCCAGGAGATGACCGCGCCGTCAGGAAACTGCGAGGACAGTCTTGACTAGTACACCACGGGCAGCGGACCAGGAAACCGCCGAAGATCGCAACGACGTCAGGCACGGCGCATACCGCGTTCTCCCGGGACAGCGTCACCCGCCGGGCGCCGTTTATCCGGGAGCGGCCAGCAGGTCGAGGATCTGCTGGCCGTACCTGGCCAGCTTGGCCTCCCCGACCCCGTTGACCTCGGCGAGGCCGGCCAGGTCGGCCGGCGCCTGCGCCGCTATCTGGCGCAGCGTCGCGTCATGGAAGATCACGTATGCGGGCACGCCCTGCTCCCTGGCGGCCGTGGCCCGCCAGGCACGCAGCTGCTCGAACGCGCCGGCGGCGGCCGGCGGCAGCTCCGCGGTCTCTGCCGCTGCCTTCGCCGGGCGCGGGCCGCGGCTGCGGGCCGCGGGCTCGGGCTCACGCCGCAGCATGACCTGGCGCCGCCCAGCCAGCACCTCCCCGCTGGCCGTGGTCAGCGCCAGCGTGCCATAGTCCCCCTCGACGCCCAGCAGGCCCTGGGCCAGCAGCTGGCGGACCACGCCGCGCCACTCGGCCTCGCGCAGCTCGGTACCGACGCCGAAGACAGTAAGGGCGGCATGGTCATGATCGCTGACCCGGGCGGTCTTGCGGCCGAGCAGGATGTCGATGACGTGCCCGGCGCCGAACTTCTGGTTACGCTCCCGGTGCAGCCGGTACACCGCGGACAGCAGCTTCTGGGCCGCAACCGTGCCATCCCAGCTCTGCGGCGGGGTCAGGCAGGTGTCGCAGTTGCCGCACGACGGCGCGCTCTCGCCGAAGTAGCCGAGCAGCTGGGCCCGGCGGCACTCGACGGTCTCGCACAGGGCCAGCATGGCGTCCAGGTGCGCGGCCTGGCGGCGGCGGTGCGCGGCATCGCCCTCGGAGCCGTCAATCAGCCGCCGCTGCAGCACCACGTCCTGCAGCCCGTAGGCCAGCCAGGCGGTCGCGGGCAGGCCGTCCCGCCCGGCCCGGCCGGTCTCCTGGTAATAGCCCTCGACCGAGCGGGGCAGGTCCAGGTGCGCGACGAACCGGACATCCGGCTTGTCGATGCCCATGCCGAATGCGATCGTGGCCACCATGACCAGGCCGTCCTCGCGCAGGAACCGTGGCCTGGTGGGCGGTGCGGGTGGCCGTGTCCAGGCCCGCATGGTAGGGCAGCGCGGTGATGCCGTTGCGGGTCAGCATCTCGGCGGTCTTGTCGACCGACGCGCGGGACAGGCAGTAGACGATCCCGGCGTCGCCGTCGTGCTCGGTGCGCAGCAGCCGCAGCAGCTGCCGGGCGGGCTCGGCCTTCGGCTCGATCCGGTACTGGATGTTCGGCCGGTCAAAGCTGGCCACGAAATGCCGGCGCCGCTTCCAGGTCCAGCCGAGCCGCGATCTCGGCCCGGGTGGCCCGGGTCGCAGTCGCGGTCAGCGCGATCCTGGGCACGTCCGGCCACCGCTCGTGCAGCGCGGACAGCTCCAGGTAGTCGGGCCGGAAGTCGTGGCCCCACTGGGCGACGCAGTGCGCCTCGTCGATCGCGAACAGCGCGATCGCGCCGCGGTTCAGCAGCCGCAGTGTCCCCTCGGCGCGCAGGCGTTCCGGCGCGAGGTAGAGCAGGTCCAGCTCCCCGGCCAGGAACGCCGCCTCCACCGCGCGCCGCTGCCCGGGCTGCTGGGATGAGTTGAGGAACCCGGCGCGCACGCCGAGCGCCCGCAGCGCGTCGACCTGGTCCTGCATGAGCGCGATCAGCGGCGAGATGACGACGCCGGTGCCCGGCCGGATCAGGGCCGGGGATCTGATAGCACAGCGACTTGCCGCTGCCGGTCGGCATCAGCACCAGCGCGTCGCCGCCGCCGGTCAGGTGCTCGATGATCTCCTGCTGGTCGCCGCGGAACGCGTCGTAGCCGAAAACCCGGCGAAGTACCTCCGTCGGCTCGCCGCCGGCCAGCCCGGCGCTGTCCAGTCCGGGACCGGCCAGGTCCGGACCGGGCAGCCCGGGAACCGCCCGCCCGGGACCGGCCAGGTCCGGACCGGGCAGCCCGGGAACCGCCGGGTCCGTTCCGGCGGTATCCGTATCGGCCGAGTCGGCGCCGGGGAAGTCCGCGCCAGCAAAATCCGGGCCGGGCAGGGGAAGTGCCACCCGGCGATTCTAGGCGGGCCATAGGACACCCGCAGCGCGCGACGCGAGGCGGCCAGGTTCCGCAGCGGCAGGATGGGGCGGCGGCCCCGTACCGGAACTGGCGGCGCGCCCGGGCTCCGGCGGCATCGGCCGCGGCGGGCGGCTCAGCGGGCGGACAGGCCGCGCAGCAGTTCCTCGACGATCCGCCTGGCATAGCCGGCCTCCTGCCGCGGCGCGAGCCGGCCCGCGTACCAGCGCCGCGCCGACCAGCATGAACAGCGCGGCCTCGATGTCGGCGTCCTCGCGCAGCTCACCGGTCGCGACGCCGCGGCGCAGCACCGACCGCACCACCTCGCGGCGTGGCTCGATGACGGTCTCCACGTATCGCGCCATCAGCCGCGGGTACTTCTCCCCCTCGCCCTGCGCCAGCGCTGCTGCCGCCGCCGTCGCGGATCGACGAAGTCCGCGCGCATGGCCTCGAGGATCGCGGTCAGGTCCGCGCGCACCGACTTGCCCTGCGGCTGCGGCAGCGGCGCCTTGAGCGCGGCCAGCGCGTCCAGCAGCAGGTCTTCCTTGCCGGGCCAGCGGCGGTAGATCGTGGCCTTGCCCACGCCGGCCTTGGCCGCGACCTGCTCGATGCACAGGCCATCGGGTCCCGACTCAGCGAAGACGCTCAGCGCGGCCTCGATGATCGCCTTGTCGGCCTGCTCGCTGCGCGGCCGGCCGGGCCGCCGGTGCGCGGCTATCGGCAGTCGCCTGGTGCTGCGTGGTCGCGATCATCGTCGCTCAGCCATCCCGGCCTCCCCGCCCGTCGGCAGGGCCTGGCTGATCACCGGATCCTGACCGGGCACGCCACCGTGGCGGCCACCGGGCTGGCCGGTCTCCCGCCGGCTCGGGCATCCAGACCGCCATCACCCCGGCGCCGAGCACCGCGATGATCACCGAGATCAGCGAGGTCACGTGCATGGCGTGCACGAACGAGCTGTCCGCCGCGGTCCGCAGCGCCGGGCCCGCCGGGCCAAGGTGCTGGGCGAGGGCCTGGGCCGCGGCGATCGACTCGGTTGCGGTGGCGCGCGCGCCGGCCGGCAGTGCGGCCAGGTGCGGGGTCAGCTGGCTCCGGTAGGCCTGGGCCAGCACCGAGCCGAGCACCGCCACGCCAAGCGCCACCGCCACCTGCCGTGAAGTGTTGGTGATCGCCGATCCGGCGCCGCCCCGGCTGCGCGGCACCACCGACATCACGGCCTCGGTGGCCGCCGGCATGACGCTGCCCATCCCGGCGCCCTGCGCGAAGAAGATCACCTCCAGGGCCCAGATCGGCGTGGTCGCGCCGAGGAAGTGATAGCCGGTCAGGGCGGCCGCGACGATCAGCAGCCCGGCGCAGCACACTGCCCGGGTCCCGAACCGGCGCACCAGCGTGGCGCTGCGGGTCGAGGACAGCAGCTGCCCGGCCGCCAGCGGAATCGTCAGCAGGCCCGCGTGCAGCGGGCTGTAGCCGCGCACGTCCTGCAGGTAGAAGCTGATGAAGAAGTAGACGCCCGCCATGGCGAAGAAGACCAGCGCGATAGCGGTGGCCGCCGCCGACAGCCGCGGATTGCGGAACAGCCGGACGTCCAGCGACGGATACGCGGTCCTGGTCTCCTGCCAGCCGAAGACGGCCAGCACCGCCAGGCCCGCGGCGATCGGGCCGAGCACGTCAGCGCGCAGCCAGGACCCGGTGTCGCCGCCCTGGATGATCCCGTACACGACCAGGACCAGCCCGGCGATGGACAGCAGCACCCCGAGATAGTCGAGCCTGCCCGGTGCCGGGGACCGGGACTCAGGCACCAGCAGCGCGATCGCGACGACGCCGGCCGCGGTGAGCGGGACGTTGATCAGGAAGACCGAGCCCCACCAGAAGTAGTCCAGCAGCAGGCCGCCGGCGATCGGGCCGATGGCGATCGCCACCCCGACGGCGGCCGCCCAGATGCCGATCGCGCGCGGCCGCTCCTGCGGCTCGAACACGTTGGTGATGATCGACAGCGTCTGCGGCATGACCGCGGCGCCGCCCAGGCCCATCGCGGCCCGGGCCCAGATCAGCTCGGTCGGCGTCTGCGCGTAGGACGACAGCAGCGACGACAGGCCGAACAGGGCCATGCCGATCATCAGCATCCGCTTGCGGCCGATCCGGTCGCCGATGACGCCGAAGCTGAACAGCAGCCCGGCGAACACCAGCGTGTAGGAGTTGATCGCCCATTCCAGCTCGCTCTGGCTGGCGCCGAGGCCCACCCGCGGCTCGGAGATGGTCTTGAGCGCGATGTTGAGCACCGTGTTGTCCAGCACGATGGCCGTCAGGCTGATGATCAGCACGCTGAGGATGATCCAGCGGCGGCTTTGAATCGTGGCGGAGTCCATGATGTCCTTTGTGCTGACCAGGCCGGCTGACCAGGTCCGGGCCGGCCGGAGTAATAACAATACGAGACGATACCGTATCGAAGCTACGAGCGCCAGCCGGCCGCGGCCCGGCCGTCCGCAGCGGCGGGCCGGGCGCAAGGCCGGGCGGGTGCGGCTTCGGTTACTGTCGCTTCGGGCCGGGTTCATGTCATGATGCGGATGTCCGGGTACGCCAGCGGGGCGACTCGAGACGCCGGAGGAGTCCATGGCTTCAGATTTGGCTGGTCAGCGGGCTGCGACACCAGCGCAGACCCAATCTCCCGGCCCGCTCTACGGCGGCCGGGCACCGGTAAAGCGGATCACCGTGCGGGACATCGCCGGCTTCAAGGCGCGCGGCGAGAAATGGCCGATGCTCACGGCCTATGACGCGCTCACCGCGCGGGTCTTCGACAGCGCCGGTATCCCGGTGCTGCTCGTCGGCGATTCCGCCGGGATGGTGGTCTTCGGGCACGAGACAACCATCCCGGTGACCGTGGATGACCTGGTCCCGCTGACCGCGGCCGTCGTCCGCGGCACCAGCCGGGCCCTGATCGTGGCCGACCTGCCGTTCGGGTCCTACCAGGCGTCGCCGCAGGCCGCGCTGGCCGCGGCGACCCGGTTCCTGAAGGAAGCAGGCGCGCATGCGGTCAAGCTGGAGGGCGGCTACCGGGTCGTGCACCAGGTGGAGGAACTGGCCGCCGCCGGCATCCCGGTGATGGCGCATCTCGGTCTCACCCCGCAGTCGGTGAACGCCTTCGGCGGGTACCGGGTGCAGGGCCGCGGCGAGGACGGCGACCGGCTGCTGCAGGACGCGAAGGCCCTGCAGGCGGCCGGGGCGTTCAGCGTCGTGCTGGAGTGCGTGCCGGCCGACCTGGCGGCCCGGATCACGCAGAGCCTGACCATCCCGACCATCGGCATCGGGGGCGGCCCGGACTGCGACGCGCAGGTGCTGGTCTGGCAGGACATGGCCGGGCTGTCGCCGCGGACGGCGAAGTTCGTGAAGAAGTACGCCGACGTCGCTGGCGTGCTGTCGCAGGCGGCGCGGGACTTCGCCGCCGACGTGCTGTCCGGCAGCTTCCCGGCCCCGGAGTACTCCTATCGCTGAGCCGGGCGCCGCTATGGCTTGATATCGGTGATGCGCAGGCCCGCGTGTGCCTTGTAGCGGCGGTTGACCGACACCAGGTTAGCCGTCAGGGCCTCGATCTGGCCGCAGTTGCGCAGCCGGCCCGCGTACACGCCGCGCACCCCGGGCAGCCGGTCGGCCAGCGCCTGGACCAGGTCGGTCGCGGCCCGGTCATCGCCGAGGACCAAAACGTCCTGGCCGAGATCGGTGACGCTGTCGTCGAGCAGCTGGACCGCCGACACGTGGTGAAACGCGCCCACCACGGTGCTGCCGGGCAGCGCGGCGGCGGCCTGCTCGGCGGCGCTGCCCTCGGGAACCGGCACCGGATAGGCGCCGCGCTTGTCGAAGGCCATCGGGTTCACGCAGTCCACCACGATCTTCCCGGCCAGCGGGCCGGCCAGCGACGACAGCAGCGGCTGGTGCCCCTCGTAGGGCATGGCCGCGATCACGATGTCCGCCTCGCGCGCGGCGTCGGCGTTCGATGCCCCGGTGACCAGCGGCGGATCGCCGACGGTCACGGCGGCGGTCACCGCCCGGGCTGCGTCCCGGGAGCCGATGATGATGCGGTTGCCTGACCGCGCGAGCCTGCGGGCCAGCCCGCGGCCCTGGTCACCGGTGCCGCCCAGCACCCCGACGATGAGCTGCGCCGCCTGCCCGGCGGGCGCGGTCGTGACTGCGTCTGCTGACATTCTCTAGATCTTGCCAGGGTCTGTAATCCCGGGGGGATGCCCCCCTGGATCCCCCACCAGCCGACCGCTGCGGGCCACGCGGGCCCTTGCGGGCGGCTAATCCAGGCTGAGGACCATCGTGGGGCGCTCGATGACGTGGTCGGCGCGCAGCGGCCGGACCGCGGTGCCGATCGCGAAGAACTCGGTGGTATGCGAGCCCCAGGTGTGACTGTGCTGGCGCAGCTGCACGCCGACGATGCCCTCGGCGTGCAGCGCCTCCGCCTCGGCCTGCATCCGGGCCATGGCCAGCTCCCGTGCGTCATACAGCGCCTGGGTGAACTGCTCGAGCTCGACGTTGCGGCCGATGTTGCCCATCTTCGCGCCGATCTTCTGATGCGCGATGTGGTAGACGCACGACCCCATCACCATGCCGAGCGGCGCGTACCCGGCCCGGATCAGCGTCCAGAAGTCCTGGCCGGACAGGTCAGAGGTGAACGGCAGGCCCTTGTTGTTGCGCCACTGCGCGACCCCGCCGCCGCCCGCGTCCGGCTCGGCCTTCACCGCGGTGCCGACGGCGATGAACTCGGCGATGTCCGCGCCGAATTCCTTCAGCTCCACGTCCAGCCGGACCCCCACCACGCCGTCGGCGCCGACCGCGTCCGCCTCGGCTTCCATCCGGGTCATGGCCAGCTCGCGGGCGTGGTACATCGCCTGGGACAGCACGTCGAGCTCCTGGTTCTTGCTCCAGCGGCCGATCTGCAGCCCGACGTGGTAGATCGAGCTGCCGAGCACCAGTCCGAGCGGCCGGAAGCCGGCCTCCCGGACCAGCAGGAACTCGTTGACGGACAGGTCGGAGGTGAAGATGGAGCCAGGCTGTCCCGACCGCAGCTCGGCCAGCCTGCGCATCGCGTCCTGCGGCACGCCGGCCGCCTCGAGCCCGGTGCCCGGCTGCGGCGAGAGGCTCTGCTGCTCGGAAAGGCCGGTGCCGCCCTGCTGCTCGGTCATTGCGCTCCCTCGGCTGCGTTCTGCCTGGTGGGTGAGGTGTGGTACAAGGCGGTCCGGCCGCCGGGCGCGGTCATGACCCCAGCCCGGGCACGCTGCGCATCGATGCCCCGGCGTCCTTCGGACCGCCGAGCCTGACCCGCGCGGCCTGGCGGCGCTGCGGGTCGAGGGACATGATGGCCAGGCTGGGCGGTGCTGAGTGCTGCCCGGACCCGAACTGGGCGATGGCGGTGCCGATGATCGTGGCCTCGGCGATGTGATCCCTGCGGTTCTCTTGCATCGTGCACTCGCGTTCCCGCACCTGCATCTCCATCGTCCGCACGACCACTCCGTCCGCGCCCATCCCGGCCACCTCGCGCTCCAGCTGGATGCGGGCGTCGTGCCGGGTCAGGTTGACCAGCTCGGTGTAGCCGGTCACCTCGGTGTTGCCGCTGCCCCAGCGGGTCTGGGTAACGGTCATCCAGTCATCGTGCCTGGCGCCGACGGAGATCCCGAGCGCGAGCCCGACCGGCACCCAGCCGGCCATGATCAGCTTGGCGAAGTCCTGGCCGGTCAGGTCCGAGGTGAACGGGCGGACCAGCGGGACCCCGCCGGGCGCGCGCACCGCGGTGCCGATGGCCTTGAACTCGAGCCCGCCTGCCGGGAACGCGCCGATGGTCAGCGCCACGCCGACCACCCCGTGGCCGCCGAGCGCGGCGCACTCGGCCTCCATCCGGCCCAGGGCCGTGCGCCGGGCCTGGTACAGCGTCTGCACCAGCGGACCGAACGAGCTGGCCCCGCCGGATCCGGACACCGCGGTGACGCCACGGTAGGGCGCGGCGAAGCCGCCGTAGCCGGCCCAGCCGCCGGGACACTGGAATCCTCCGGTGTAGCCGATGTTGTAGACGGCAGCGCCGAGCACCTGGCCGGCCGGCTCGAAGCCGGCGCTCCTGATCGCGGCGAACTCCTCCGCGGACAGCGCCGATCCCCAGGTGCCGCTGGCCGCGATCTCGGCCATTCGCGCTTGCGCGGCCGGGGGCAGGTCCCGGCCCGGGCTGTGCTCGGTCACCGCACGCCCACGCCCCTTTCGGCCGGTTCCCGCTGCTGCTCACGATACCGGCGCGGCCGGGGCCCGGCGACGGCGAGACCGGGCGGCGCGCCGGGGCCGGTCAGTCCTGGTCCTGGGCGTCCCATTCCTTGTTGCGCTCGTGCACGGTCTCTAGCGCGTGCACGGCCGCCTCCCGGGTGGGAAAGGGGCCGAGCCGGTCCTTGTTCGGGCACCCGGCATCCGGCTCCACGGCCATGTGCTTGAGGCAGAACCACCAGTGCTGCTGCTCGCTCATGGGCACTACACTTCCAGAACATGGCCACGACCCTCCAGCCTGGCCGGGTGTCTCCGCTCCGGCCGGTGCCCGGGCACATCGCGCGGCCCGAGTACGTGGGGCGCAAGTTCCCCCGCACCGGGGAGCCCGACGTCAAGGACGCCGAGACGATCGAGCGGATGCGGACGGCGGGCCGACTCGCCGCGCAGGCACTGGCCGAGCTGGGCCGGAACGTGCAGCCCGGCGTGAGCACCGACGAGCTGGACCGGATCGGTCACGAGTTCCTCTGCGACCACGGCGCCTACCCCAGCACGCTCGGCTACCGCGGCTACCCCAAGTCGCTGTGCACGTCGCTGAACGAGGTCATCTGCCACGGGATCCCCGACGACACCGTCATCGCCGACGGCGACATCGTCAACATCGACATCACCGCGTTCATCGGCGGCGTGCACGGGGACACCAACGCGACGTTCTGCGCCGGGGCCGTCGACGAGGAGTCCCGGCTGCTGGTCGAGCGCACCCGCGAGGCGATGATGCGCGGCATCCGGGCCGTCGCTCCTGGGCGCCAGCTCAGCGTGATCGGCCGGGTCATCGAGTCCTACGCGCGCCGGTTCGGTTACGGGGTGGTGCGCGACTTCACCGGCCATGGCATCGGCGCTACGTTCCACTCCGGCCTGATCGTGCCGCACTTCGACGACCCGGACGCGACGCTGGTGCTGGAGCCGGGCATGACGTTCACCGTCGAGCCGATGCTCACGCTCGGCACGGTCAGCTATGACGTCTGGCCGGACGGCTGGACCGCGGTCACCAGGGATCGCAAGCGCACCGCGCAGTTTGAGCACACACTGGCGGTAACCGCCGACGGCGCGGACATCCTGACGCTGCTCTGAGCAGCCGATGCCGATATGGCGGGTCCGCGGTCTCCGTCATCATTTTCCGCCAGGTAATTTTCCGCCGGAACTCCCGGCCCGCCTGGCTCGCCGGCCGCGGCGGCCCAGCACCGCGAGACCGGCCGAGGCCAGCAGGAACGCCAGCGCCGCCGTCGCGGTCACGGCGGCCAGCACGCCGGCCCCGGCCGGGTTGCGGGGCAGCGCGGCGCGCGGCCTGGCCGGGGCGGCGAAGCGCGCCGCAGCCGCCAGTCCGGCCGGGCGATGGTCGCGGGCCAGCCGGCCCGCGGCAGTGAGCGCCGCCGCGGCGTCGGCCTCGCCGAAGCCCACCGCCGGGCTGTACCCGCCCGGCGGCCGGTGCTGCGCCGAGCTGATCAGCGCCTGCGCGACCAGGGCGGGACTGAGCGACGGGTACCCGGACCTGATCAGCGCCACCACGCCGGAGACGAAGGCCGCGGCCGGGCTGGTGCCGCTGCCGCCCAGGTAGCTGCCGCCGGGCCCGGCGCCGGTGATGCTCACGCCGGGTGCGGACAGCTCCACCGAGGAATTCCGGTCGGAGAACTGCGCCCGCCGCCCGGTGGAGTCCACCGCGGCGACTGAGATCACGCCAGGGAAGGCCGCCGGGTACGACAGCGGCGTCGTGCCGCTCCGGGCCGAGCCGCTGTTGCCCGCGGCGGCGACCACCACCACGCCGTGCTCGATCGCGTCGCCGATGGCCTGCTGGACCTCGCCGGACGGGCCGGTCGAGCCGAGCGACATGTTGATCACCCCGGCGCCGTGCCGGACCGCGTACCTGATCCCCTTGGCGACCGCGTCGTAGTAGCCCGCCTGCGCCGAGTAGGCGCGGAACCCTGGCTCACTCCGGTCGAGTATGACCCTGACCGACAAGATCCTCGCGGCCGGCGCGACCCCGATCATCCCGGCCGCCCGGGCCGGCCCGCTGCCGTGCGCGGCAATGATCGAGGAGATGTACGTGCCGTGCAGCAGCGGCGGCTGGTAGCCGGCCGGGTCGGCGCCCGCGGTGAAGTCCGGCCCGGTGGTAACCGACCCCGCCAGGTCGGGCGTCGCCGGGTCGGCGCCAGTGTCCAGCACGCCGACGACCACCCCGCGGCCGACACTGATGCGCCAGGCAGCGGGCACGTTGATGGCCTGGAGTTCGCCCAGCGACTGCTGGCGGATCTGCTCGGCCTGGCTGCCGCCTGCCGGGGGCGCCGCGGGCGCCGCGCTGGCCGTTCCGCCGGCCAGGACCGACAGGCCGCCGAGACCGGCCGCGAGCAGGCAGGCCGCTGCGCGCAGGCCCGGCCGGAGCCGATCTGCCGGCGGCCCGGAGCGACCTGGCCCAGATGAGCACGGGCCAGATGAGCTGGGGCCGGATGAGCTCGGGCCGGATGAGCTCAGCATGCCTTCTCCTGGCGAGCGCACCCGGTGGCCAGCGGGCGGAGAATCCCGGTCACGAGCTGCGAGGCGGGTGCGAAGGCCGGGTACTGCGGCGCCGCGGCCGTGGCCGGCCGGCCATCGGCGTATCCGGCCACCGCGATCACGACGAAGGGGCCTGCCTGCCGGGCCCGGCCGAACTGGCGGGCCGCATCGGTGAACCGCCCGCTGGCCGTGGCGCGGAACGCCAGGGCCTGCAGGCTGGTGGCGCGGCCGCCTGCGGGCAGGCCGGCCAGGAACGACCGGGCCTGCTCCGGACCGGGGAATGCGAGCACCCCGAGCGTGTAAGCCACGCCCTGCTGCTGGTCGGCGTAGCTGGCGCGCAGGCCCGCCTGGCAGTGCAGCCGCGCGGCGGCGGCACGCAGCCGGGGGGCCAGTGCCGCCGCGCAGCTGTCGGCGGGCGAGATGCCGATCCGGCTCGCGGTCTGCGGCACGAGCAGATCGGTGGTGTAGGCCAGCCGGGCCGGGAAGATCCGTCCGGCCGGCCACGTCTGCCACCGGCGGGCCACCGTGTCGCTGGCCGGGGCTGGCCGCGGCCGCGGCACGGTCCGCACGGACAGCCGCGCATGCAGGGCCGCGCCCGCGACGATCGCGATGACCAGGCCCAGGGCCGCGGTCACCGCCAGTGCCGCCCCGGCGAGTCCCCGGGCCGGGCGCGGATGCAGTCGCTGGCCCGGCTGGTCACCGGCTGGCGCATGGCGCGCCGGATAGCCGTGGCCGACATACGCAGCCGATGTGCGACCGAGGCGGGAGGGCCTGGTCCTGTCGCGCCGGCCCGGCCCGTTGCCCGGCTCCGGCTGCGCTGGTCTCGCCGCGGGGCCACCAGCCGAGTCCGCCGGTCCGGTGACAGGCGGCCCGGTGACGGCAGGGTCAGCGGCAGCCGGGTCAGCGGGCAGCTGGGCGGCTGGTCCGGCGGGCAGCTGGGCGGCTGGTCCGGCGGGCAGCGGCACGGGCTCGCCGATCGGCTCGGGGGTCCAGCCCGAGCGTGGCCACAGCCAGGACGGCTCCGGCTCAGCAGGCCAGATGTCGTCCGCCTGGGCGTCGTATGTCCCGGCATCGGGTGTCACGGCGGTGGACGGCACGGCGTTAAGCGTCGCGGCCGGATCCAGGCCTGGCCACAGCCAGGACGGCTCGCGCTCGGCCGGCCAGAGATAGTCCGCCTCGGCTTGCCCCGGACCAGCCGTCACTCGCTCGGCCGGCTCTTGTTCGCCCGCTGTCGGCTCAGCCGCCATCGGTCAGACTCCCGCAATCCGGTCGCAGCTCGGCCCGGTCCCTGGCGCTGGCCGGCTCGTGGAAGATGCCGAAGTCGGCATGGGCGGGCGAGCCGATGCCGACGCCGAGCGTGACCCGGCCGCCGCTCAGCCGGTCCAGCGCCGTGGTGGTCTTGGCCAGCTGCCACGGCCGGCGCCGCGACAGCGGCGTGATCAGGGTCCCGATCCTGATCGTCGTGGTGCGCGCCGCGATGACCGCCAGCACCAGCCACGGATCGACGATCGGCGGCCCGGCGCCGTCGTCGGCGTAGACCAGGTGATCCCACCGGAAGAACCCGTCGAAGCCAGCCCGCTCCGCAGCGGTCCCGAGGGCGATGAGCTGGGCCGGCTCCGCTGCAAAGCCTGGCACGGCGAGCCCCCGCTGCAGCCTCGCCATACGCCTCTCCCCTCGCGGCGCCGACCGGACGAGCCGGCGCCGCCGACCCGGCCTGCCGTCACGTCAGCATGTACCAGTATCGGGGATAGCGCGGCGCCGCGCGGCGTCCGGGCCAGCCGCGCGGGCCGGCCGCGGCCAAGGCGCCCCGGACCCGCTCCGGGCCGACGTACCGGACCTTTGCCGGCCATGGTGCAGGATCTTCGGCCGGCCGCCCGGTCACCGATCATGAGGTCTCGCCGCCGGGCTGTGCGTCGGCGATGATGGGCACATGGGAGAGCTCATCTTGATCCGGCACGGCGAGACCGAGTGGAGCGCATCCGGGCGGCACACCGGCCGAACCGACGTGCCGCTCACCCCCGCGGGCGAGGCCGCCGCTGCGGCGCTGGCGCCCGCGCTGGCTAGGCGCGACATCTGCGCGGCGTTCACCAGCCCGGCCAGCCGGGCGGTGCGGACCGCCGAGCTGGCCGGCCTGACCAACGTCAAGATCGACGACAACCTGCAGGAATGGGACTACGGCGGCTACGACGGGCTGACCACCCCGCAGATCCGCGAGCAGCGCCCCGGCTGGTACCTGTGGCGGGACGGAGTGGTCCCCGGCGACGCCGCGCATCCCGGCGAGACCGTGGCCCAGGTCGGCGCGCGCACTGACGCCGTGCTGGCCGAGGTGGCTCCGCTGCTGGCGACCGGTGACGTGGTCCTGGTGGCCCACGGGCACTCGCTGCGCGTGCTGACGGCGCGGTGGCTGCGGCTGGAGCCGGCCGGGGGCCGCTTGTTCCGGCTGGGGACCGGAACCCTGTCTGCACTCGGCGAGGAGCACGGCTACCCGGTCATGAGCGCCTGGAATCTCCCGCCGGACGTTGCCGCCCCGGGCGGATGAGATCCGGAGGTGTCGCCCCGGGCAGCGATCTATTGACGATGCTCATCCCAGGCACCTGTCAACCCGGAGCATGAGCGGCCAGCAGAAGTCATACGCGGAAACGCGCTGAGGTGTCGGGTGCCGCGGCCATCTGACGCCGACTTCGACGCCGCATTGGAGAAGGTCGTTCTTCGGGGCCTACTTCAACCAAGGCGAACCGCGCGCTCGCCGAGCATGTCGACGTCATGATCGGAAACGAGGAGGACTTCACCGCCTGCCTCGGCTTCCAGGTGCCGAACACCGGCGAGGACTTGCCGGGGCTGGAAGCCGAGAACTTCAAGGCCATGATTAGCCAGGTCACGGCCGAGTTCGGCTTCTCCGTCGTTGCGACTACGCTGCGCGCTGTCGTCAGCGCATCGATCAACCACTGGGGGGCCATCGCGTGGTCCCTCCCAGAGTGGCTTCGTCGAAGCCAGGCACCGGCCGTCGCTGGAGATCTACGACCGAGTGGGCGGCGGCGACAAGCTTCGCATCCGGCCTGATCTATGGCCTCCTGACGACCGGAAATCCGCAGAACGCCGTAGGTTACGGCGCCCGCGCACGGGGCGCTTGCCATGATGACCCCGGGCGACACGTCGATGGCCAGCCTGGGCGAAGCAGAGGCACTGGCGGCAGGCGCCGGTGCCCGCGTCCAGCGATAACCTGCCGGCCGGGTCTGGCCTGCCGCGCCCGGGCCGAGCCGCTCGCCTACGGCATGCCAGGATCGGCAAGTCCCTCGCTTCAGCCGTGCCCCCAGCCGGGGCCCAGCTCGGCGATCCTGGGCGGGTCGGCGCCGGGCCGCTGACAGGTCACCGCGGACGCGCTGATCGCGTCAGCCAGCGCGCGAGCGAGCTGGTCGGGCGGGCATCCGGCCAGGCCGGCCGGGGTGTGCAGGCCCCGCCGGATAAGCGAGCCGAGCAGCCCGGCGGTGAACGAGTCGCCGGCCCCGACGGTGTCGGCCACCGGCACGTCGCGGCCCGGGCGGTGCAGCGACGCCCCCGCCGCCGTGAACGCGTCGGCACCGCGCGCGGAGTCGGTGATGACAACGACGGCGGCACCGAGCTTAAGCCAGGATTCCGCGACCTGGCCGGTGCTGCGGTCCGGATACAGCCAGCCGATGTCCTCGGCGCTGGCCTTGGTCAGATGCGCCAGGGCGACGCTGCGCTCGACTATCCGCTGGGCGCGGCCACGGTCGGCCAGCAGCCTGGGCCGGATGTTGGGATCGTAGCTGACCAGCACGCCGCCGTCCCGGCACCGCCGGGCCAGCCCGCCGATGCGCGCGTCTCCCGGCGGCGTCCACGAGGCGATCGAGCCGAAATGCAGCACCGCGGTGCCCGGCGGGACGCGGTCGATCTCGGCAGCGGTCCACTGCCAGTCCGCCGTGCCGTCGAGGTAGAAGTCGTAGCTCGCCCCGGCACGCTCGTCGAGCGACACCACGGCGAGCGTGGTCGGCTCCGCCGCGAGCGGCGCGGCGTCGAGGCTTATCCCCTCCGCGGCTGCGCGCTGGCGCAAGATGGCCCCGAAGGCGCTGTCGGCCAGGCGGGCCATCAGCGCGGTGTCCTGCCCGAGCCGGGCCAGGCCGAGTGCCACGTTGTAAGGGCTGCCGCCCGGGTGCGCCCGGAACGACAGCGGCTCGTCGCCAGGCACCAGATCAATGAGCGCCTCGCCGATGACGGTCACTGCGGCTCCGGCGCTCACCGCCGGCCTGCCATGGCAGGCCCGGGTGCCATCTCGCTGCTGCCGCGCACGATCAGCCGGGTATCCGCGGTGTGGGTGCGCGGCGGTGAGTCGTCGCCGTCCGGGCGCGCGAGGGCCGCCTGCTCGGCGCTGTCCACAGAGCGCAGGCCATGCCTGACGATCACTGGTCCACCTCGATCCCGGCGCGGCAGCCTGGCGTCAGTCCGGCCGGGTCTCGTCCTCCATCCAGCTGAGGTAGCCGGGCGCTCCGGCCACGATCGGCGTCGCCAGGATCTCCGGCTCGTCGTAGCTGTGCTGCTCGGTGATGAACTCGGCCAGCTCGTCGTAACGATCGGCGGGCAGCTTGAGCATCAGCAGCCATTCCTCGGCCCGCTCGATGCTCTCGTCCCACCAGTAGGTGCTGGCGATGGGCCCGGCGACCTGAGCGCAGGCCGCGAGCCGGGCGGCGACGGCGGCGTGCGCCAGCTCGACCGCCTCCGCTCGGGAGTCGGTGGTGGTCTGCACCTGCAGGAACTTGGCCTGGGTGTCTGCTGCCGGTTCCGGGCTCGCCATGGGCATGATCGTACGCCTGGCCGGCCCGCAGACGCGGCGGGTTATTGCGCCGGCGGGATAAGGCCTGACCGTCGATACGCGGCCGGCCCGCGCCGCTACGCTGGCCGTCCCGGCCGGGTGCGCAGGCCGGCGACGGGAGGCGCCGCGGTGAGCAGTCAGCTGCGTCTGATCGTGAACCCGGCGGCCGGCCGGGGCCGCGCCGCGCTGCTGCCGCAGATTACGGCGGCGCTGGACGCGGCAGGTGCCCGCTACGAGGTTTGCGAGTCCGCCAGCCTGGCGCATGCCGCGCAGCTCGCCGCGGACGGCGCCGCGCGCGGCCCGGTGGTCGCGGTGGGCGGTGACGGCACCGCGGGCACGCTGGCCGGTACGGTGTCCCGGTGCGGCGGGGTCTTCGGCATCGTCCCGGCCGGGCGCGGCAACGACCTGGCCCGGGCGCTCGGCATCCCCGCCGAGCCTGCTGCCGCGGCAGCGGTGCTGGCCGGCGGTGCGTGCCGCCGGGTCGATCTCATCGGTGTCATGGTGGGCGGCCAGCCCGAGTCGATCGTGGGCGGCAGCGTCTACCTGGGCCTGCCCGCGCTGGCCGGGCAGATCGCCAACACGGCCCGGCTGCGTGCCGGGCCGCTGGTGTACCCGGTCGCGGCGCTGCGGGCGCTAGCTCGCTGGAGGCCGGTGACGTTCCGGGTCGGCTGCGCCCAGGACCGCGTGCATGACTTTCCCGGTTTCGCGGTCGTAGTCGCCAACTCGGCCTACTTCGGCGCCGGGATGCGGGTCGCTCCCCCGGCCGAGATAGACGACGGCATCCTCGACGTGGTGATGATGCGACACGGCCCCAGGCTCGCGTTCGTCCGGGTGCTGCTGAAGATCAGCGATGGGTCGCACCTGTCGGTCCCGCAGATCAGCATGGACCGCGGGACCGAGGTCACGGTCACCGGCAGCCGTGACGTGCTGGCCGCGGCGGACGGCGAGATGCTGCCCGGCGCGGCGCCGCTGGCGGCCGGCGTACCGCTGCGCATCCGGGCGCTCCCGTCAGCGCTGACCGTCCTGGTGCCCGCGGCAACCCAGCCCCCCGTCCGACCGCCAGGCGAGGACCGACCAGCGTGACAGCGCCGAGAAGACCGAACCGAGGCTGGCCGCCGACCCGATCGACAGGAACGAGCCCGCCGAATCGCGAGTACGGCCGGCTGCCGCAACCGGACGCGCCTGAGGGAATAGGACGGGAGATCCTGATCCGCGCTTGCACGAGTGGATCGCGGCAGCGCCGCGCCCCTCCCGGGACGAGCCCGGCGGCCGCCCGGTCGTCCGTCGCCGGCTCCGGCGGGCTGGTCGCCGGCCAGCTGGTTGCCGCACGGCCGGTCACCGGTCACCGGGGCTCGGCCGCGGCTGCCGAGGAAGGACTCGACGAACGTGCAGGCGCGCAGGTCAGGCCATCCGCTGGCTCAGCCAGGCCAGGGAGAGCGGATACCGGTAGTCGATCGCCGCATGGGTCGCGTCGAACAGCTCGAACCTGATCACCTCGTCGGCCACGCCGGCCTCGTGCAGTGCGGCGCGGAACGCGGCGGCGCCGATGTCGAGGTAATAGTCGTCCCGGGTGCCAGCGTCGATCCACACCGAATGCAGCGACTGCAGCCCGCCGGCATACCGGGGGGCCATCCGAACCGGATCCCAGTCCAGCCAGCGCTCCCAGACCTCCGGCCGCAGCACCCCGGTTTCCGGCTCGAACGGCAGCTCCACCGTCCCGTCCTCGCGGGCGGAGAAGCAGGCCGCCACCCCGAGCACGCCGAGCAGCGATCCGTCTGCCTCCTTGGTGAAGGCCGTGCGGGCGGAGAAGTCCGCCCACCAGCGCCAGATGTCACCGCCGTAGCCGCGCAGCAGCCGCACGCAGTTGCCGAACTCGGGCAGGTAGCACAGCTCGTACAGGGCGTCGCCGGCGTGCGTGGCCAGGCCGCCGAACAGGTCAGGCCGCAGCATCGGCGTGATCATCGCGCCGAACCCGCCGCTGGACTTCCCCATGATCGCCCGGTGCGCGGGATCCGCCATCGTACGGTAATGCCCGTCTACCCACGGCACGATTTCCTCGCACAGGTAGGAGTGGTACCGGCCGGTGCCCGGCGAGTCGACGAACTGGCTGCCGCCGTACCCGGTCCAGGCGTCCACGTAGACGACGATCGCCGGCGGCGCAGCGCCGGAGGCGAACACCGCGTCGGCGGTCTCGGGGAACGGCTGCCGGAACGGGGACCGGTTGCGCCACATGGCCAGGTGGCCGGTGTAGCCCTGGATCACGTAGACGGCCGGGTAGTACCGCTGCGTACCGTCGTCGTATCCGGGCGGCAGGTAGACCCACAGCGGCCGCTCGTGCGGATCGCCGAGCGGATTGCCGCGCAGCAGCTCGCTGGTCAGAACGTGCTCTTCGATGGTTCCGGCCAGGTCGGCTGACCAGGGCAGCATAGGCCCTCCCGCGGTTTCGGCTAGCCCGTCCATCACACCACTGCGCGAGGCGCCCCGTCTCACCGCATGACCCGCACGGGGTGTCGGAGGGGTTGTCACCGGCCTGGCCGACGCCGGCCTGGCCGGGCGCATCGCCCGCCTTAGCGTGACCATATCGTTCAGATGATCTCGAATAAGAGATAGAATGGAGGGCATAAGCCGAGGAGCGGGTCAAGGGCGCAACGCAGGGGGGCGGGTGGCAGAGCGGCGCAGCGCAGCGGGCACGGGTGGCAGGGCGGCACGCGGAGCCTGACGCCGGGCTGCGCGCTGACGCCGGGCTGCGCGCTGGCGCCGGCGAGCTACGGTTGCCGTTGCTGCCGGGCTTCCGCGAAATGGCGCTGCGCCGGATGAAGGCCGAGCGCAGGCGGCTGGTGGGCGAGCTGGCCGCGCAGCGGCAGTCGGCCGGGCTGTCCCAGACCGAGATCGCCGCCCGGATGGGCACGTCGCAGTCGGCGGTGGCCCGGCTGGAAGCCGGCGAGGCCGACGTTCGCGCCTCGACGCTGGAGCGCTATGCCGCCGCGATCGGCGGCCAGATCTCCTGGCGGCTGGAGGCCCCGCCGGCCCGAGACAGCGCCCTCCCGGAGCAGACAGGAGACATCGCATGACCATGGCCAGCAGCCAGCCCGGCCCGGCCGGCGGCAGGCAGCCGGTCCCGCCGGGATGGCCCAGGCCGCCTGGAGGGCCTTCGCGACCCGGGCCGGTCCCGCCGGGGCCGCCTTCACCCGGCCGGCCGCAGCCGCCGAAGAGCTATCCGCCGGTCGATCCGAGCCGGGCCTGGCTGGCCCCGGCCGAGCTGCCCAGCGTGACCGAGCGGCTGCTGCTGCGGCGGATCGTGCTCGCGCACGGGCTGCTGGACGGCGAGGCCGCGACCCGGTTGTGCGCGCAGCTGCTCACCCTGGACGCCGAGGGCGACGACCCGATCCGGCTGGAGCTGCAGGGCCTGTCCAGCGAGCTGCCGGCGGCGCTGACTGTCATGGGCGTGCTCGATGTCGTCGGGGTGCCGGTGCGCGGGCTGGCCAGCGGGCAGCTCGGCGGGGCCGCCCTGGGCGTGCTGGCCTGCTGCAGCGAGCGGCGCGCCTACCCCAGCGCGGTGTTCGCGCTGGCCGAGCCGCGGGCCGAGTTCGCCGGGACCGTGACCGAGCTGACCGCGCAGGAGCAGCAGGTCGATGCGATGGTCGATGCGCTGCTGCGCCGGCTGGCCGAGGTGACCGGCCGGGAGATAGACGAGGTCCGCGCCGACACCCGGCAGCGCCGGGTGCTGACTGCCGGCCAGGCCGTCGATTACGGGCTGGTGCAGGGGCTGGTCATGCCCCGGCGCTGACGGCCGTCAGGTGCGTCATCAGAGCCGCGGTCACCGGCCCGGGCGCGGACACGTTGGCCAGGTGCGCGGCGCCGCGGATCACCCGCAGCGACGAGCCGCGGATCCCTGACGCGATCACCGCGCCGTGCCACGGCGGCGTCGCCGGGTCCTCGGCCGCCGCGATAACCAGCGTCGGCGCGGTGATGGAGGACAGCGACGGGCGCTGGTCCATCCGGGCGATGGCATCGCAGCACCCGGCGTACCCGGCCGGGTCGGTCGCCGCCAGCCCGGCCTGGAACGCGGCCTGGACGGCCCGCGCGCTGGCCGCGAAGGCAGGAGTGAACCACCGCCCGACGACTTGGCGCGCTACCGCGGCCAGCTCGCCGCCGCGGGCCATCGCGGCTCGCTGCGCCCACAGCTCGGCGGGCGGCAGGAATGCCGAGGTGCAGCACAGGCCGAGCGCGGCGATCCGGTCCGGCGCGTTCGCGGCCAGCCACAGCCCGACCATGCCGCCGAGCGAGACCCCGCAGTACAAAGCCCGCTCGACACCGCGGGAGTCCAGCATCCGCAGCGCGTCGGCGCCCAGCTCAGCGACCGTATAGGCCCCGGCCGGAGCGGGCGACTGGCCGATGCCGCCCGCTCCGGCACTGCGGCCGTGCCCCCGGTGCTCGTAGCGCAGTACCCGGAACCGGGTGCGGAACGCGGCCAGCTGCGGTTCCCAGATCGCGCAGCTGGTGCCGAGCGAGTTGCCCAGGACCAGCACCGGCGCCCCGGCCGGACCGTCGTCCAGCGCAGCGGCCAGCCAGACCGGCTCAGACATCGAAGAAGACGGTCTCGCGGCCGCCCTGCAGCTGGATGTCGAACCGGAACTCGCCGGGCGCGCCGCCGTGCGGCGGCCCGGCGATCAGGGTGGCCCGCCGCCCGGGGTCGGCGGCCAGCACGGGGTCGGCGGCGTTCGCCGCTGGCTCGTCGGCGAAGTAGATCCGGGTCACAACCCGGTCCAGCAGCCCGCGCGCGAAGACCGAGACGTCCAGGTGCGGAGCCTGCATCCGCCGGCGGCAGCAGGCACCGGGCCGGGTCGCAGCGTGACGATCTGGTAGCGCCCGTCGGCGTCGGTCGGGCACCGGCCGAAGCCGCGGAACCGCGGATCGCCGCCGCGCGGGTCGGCCGGGTGGGCGAAGGTCCCGTCCGGCCCGGCCTGCCAGGTCTCCACCAGCGCGTCAGGCACCGGCTCCCCGGCGCCGTCGAGCACCTGCCCGGTGATCGTGATCGCGCCGTCGGCGCCGGCGTCCACCACCCACGGCCCATCCGGCCAGGTCAGCCCGATGCCGAGGAAGGGGCCGACCGTCTGCGACGGCGTCAGCCCGAGCGGCGTCCCGGGCCGGGCCGGGTAGGCGCCGTCACCGGTGCTCCCCGTCCTCGAACGCGGTCGCGCCCGGGCCGCGCAGCACGATGTCCCACTGGTAGCCGAGCGCCCAGTCCGGCTGGGTCGGTGTCCAGGTCGAACCGGGCGATCAGCCGCTGCCGCGCCGCCGGGTCCGGGATCGAGTTGAAGATCGGGTCCTGGGCGAACAGCGGATCGCCGGGGAAGTACATCTGGGTGACCAGGCGCTGGGTGAAGGGCCGGCCGAGCAGGGAGAAGTGAATATGGGCTGGCCGCCAGGCATTGAGGTGGTTGCGCCAGGGATAGGCGCCCGGCTTGACCGTGACGAACCGGTACCGCCCCTCGGAGTCGGTCATGCAGCGGCCCGTGCCGTCGAAGTTGGCGTCCAGCGGGGCCGGGTGGTCATCGACGGTATGCGCGTACCGCCCCGCCGCGTTGGCCTGCCATATCTCCACCAGCGTGCCGGGGACCGGCCGGCCGCCGGAGTCCAGCACCCGGCCGGTGACGATGATCCGCTCCCCGATCGGCTCGTGCGCGTGCCGCCCGGTCAGGTCAGCGTCCGCCGCCATGACCCGTTCCGCGCCGGCAGCGGCCCGGTCACCTCGGTCAGCGGCATCGGGATCAGGTGGGTGAAGCCTTCCATGGCGATCACGTCGCCGTCGTGCACGGCGGCCCCGATGGCTGCCGCCAGCGGAACGATCTCCGCCGCCCTGCCACCCCCGCACGCTCGCCGCCCGCTTACCGGCACGATATCCGGCGGCGGCCGCTAACTGCACACGTGTGCAGAACGAAGTATGCAGAACGAAGTATCGCCCGTGCTACCGGCGGTCCTGGCTCACGTCCGGCTCGTCCAGGACGCGCTGTGCGACCGCAAACGCCCGGTTCGCCGCGGGCACGCCCGCGTACACCGCGACCTGCAGCAAGACCTCGCAAATCTGCGCCTGCGTCAGCCCGTTGCGCACCGCGGCCCGCACGTGCAGGGCAAGCTCCTCCTCCTGGCGCAGCGCGGCCAGCGCGGTCAGCGTGATCATGCTGCGCTCGGCCCGGCTCAGCCCGGGCCGGGACCATATCTCGCCCCAGGCATATCGGCTGATCAGGTCCTGGAACGGCGCGGTGAACCCGGTCGTCCCGGCCACCGCCCGGTCCACGTGCTCGTCGCCGAGCACCTCCCGGCGCACGGTCATCCCCCGCGTCCTCGCCGCGGCCGCCCCGGCATCGGCGGGCCCCGGTGTCGCATCATCAGCCTCAGTCATCGCTCCATTGTCCGCAGCGACCCGGATGCGCGCGGATCGGTGCGGAAAGTTGCCGCAGCCGGCGTAACCCGGGCGCGGGCCGGCGGCACTATGAGGTGTGGAGGCCAAGAGCGCCGGGCCGGCGCCGGATGCGGACCTGGTGCGCACAGCCGCGCAGGGTGACAAGGACGCCTTCGCCCGGCTGGTCGCGCGGCACTGGAACACGGCGGTCACCCTGGCCGCGCGGATGCTCGGGTCGCCCGAGCTGGCGCGCGATGCCGTGCAGGAGGCCACCATCGCCGCGCTGACCGGCCTCGGCCGGCTGCGCGCCCCTGAGGCCTTCGGGCCCTGGTTCTGCGGCATCACGCTGAACGTGGCCCGGCGCTGGCGGCGCCAGCTGGCGGCCGAGCATCCGGCGGTGCTCGCCGACCGGGTCGCCGACGGCGCCGGCCCGGACGAGCAAGCCGAGCTGGCCGAACTCGGCGCCGCCGTCCGGGCCGCGGTGGCCCAGCTGGCCGACGGCCAGCGCCAGGCCGTCCTGCTGTTCTACCTGCAGGGCCTGACCCACCGGGAGGTCGGGGCCGAGCTGGGCATCTCGGTCGGCGCGGTGAAGGCCCGGCTGCACCAGGCCCGCGCCGCGCTCAAGCCGAGCCTGGCCCCGCTGATCTCAACTCCGCAGGAGGGAACTGTCATGACCGAATCCGGTAGCGGCACGCGCTTCCTCGACGTCACCGTGATCGGAATCCGGCGCGGTGACGCCGACGGGCATGACGAGCCGGTGCACGTGATGTTGCTCGCCGAGCGCGACGGCTCGCGCATGCTGCCCATCTGGATCGGCCCGGCCGAGGCCGTCGCGCTGGCCCTCAGCCTCCAGTCGGTTGAGATGCCGCGCCCGCTCACCTATCAGCTGGCCGCCAGCCTGGTCGGCGCGTCGGGTGCCCGGGTCAGCGAGATCAGGATCATCCGGCTGGCCGACGAGGTCTTCTACGCGACGGTGGTGATCGACGGGCCGGCTGGCCGGCACGAGGTCGACGCCCGGCCCAGTGATGCGGTCAACCTCGCCGTGGTGAGCGGCGCACCGGTCCGGGTGGACGGCGCCCTGTTCGAAGGCGCGCAGGCCAAGGCCGCCAGCGACTTCGGGCCATGGCAGGAGCTGCCGGCCGCCACCGAGCAGGTGGCGGCCGAGGCGCACGAGCGGCTGACCGAGTGGCAGCGCCGGCCGCGGTAGCGCGCCTCACTGGCCCGCGCCTCACTGGCCCGCGCGGCCCGGACCGAGCGCGTCGCGGCGGCGGCGCAGGAATTCCTGTTCGGCGGCGTTGCCGGTGCGGGCGATCGCGGCGTCGTAGGCCGCCGCGGCCTCCGCCGCGCGGCCGAGCCGCCGCAGCAGGTCGGCGCGGACGGCGTGGAACACGTAATACCCGTCCAGGTCTAGCTGGTCCGCCAGCGCGAGCGCCGCCTGCGGGCCGTCAATCTCGGCGACCGCGACCGCCCGGTGCAGCGCCACGACCGGGGTCGGGGTCAGCGCCAGCAGCAGGTCGTACAGGGCCAGGATCTGCCGCCAGTCGGTCGCCGCCGCGGCCGCGGCGGCGCTGTGCACGGCGTTGATCGCCGCCTGGAGCTGATAGGGACCAGGCTGGTCCCGGCGCAGGCACTCCCGGACCAGGCTCTGGCCCTCGGCCATGAGGCCGCGGTCCCAGCGGCTGCGGTCCTGGTCGGCCAGCAGCACCAGGGCGCCGGCGGCGGTCGTGCGGGCGCGCCGCCGGGACTCGATCAGCAGCATGAGCGCGAGCAGGCCTGCGGCCTCTCCCTCGTCCGGCATCAGCCCGGCCAGCACCCGGCCCAGCCTGATTGCCTCGCCGGACAGGTCCGGCCTGGTCAGCCGCTCTCCGGAGCTGGCCGTGTAACCCTCGCTGAAGATGAGGTACAGCACGGCGAGCACGGCGCTCAGCCGGGCCGGCAGCTCGGCCTCGGCTGGCACCCGGTAGGGGATCCGGGCGGCCCGGATCTTTCCCTTGGCCCGGACCAGCCGCTGGGCCATCGTGCTCTCGGGCACCAGGAACGCGCGCGCGATCTCCGCTGTGCTCAGGCCGCCCAGCAGCCGCAGCGTCAGCGCCACCTGGGCCCTGGTGCCGAGCGCGGGATGGCAGCAGGTGAAGATCAGCCGCAGCCGGTCGTCACGCACCGGATCCTCCCCGGCGGGGGCGTCGCGGGCGAACAGCAGGGCCGCCTGGGCGTGCACGTCCCCGCGGGACGCCTCACGGCGCAGCCGGTCGATGGCCCGGTGGCGGGCGGTGGTGATGATCCACCCGGCCGGCCTCGGCGGCAGGCCGTCGGCAGGCCAGCGCGCCACCGCCGTGGTGAACGCGTCCTGGACCGCGTCTTCGGCGATGTCCAGGTCGCCGAAGACGCGGGCCAGCACGGCGACCGCGCGGCCGTGCTCCGCCCGGAACACCCGCTCGATCTCGGGGGCGGGCACGGACGGCATGGCGGCCTCAGGCCGCGGGGTCAAAGACCGGCCGGACCTCGATCGGCAGCGTGCTGGCCTGGGCCAGCTTGCGGCCCCAGGCCAGCGCGGCGTCGAGATCATCGGCGGCGATGATGGTGAAACCGCCCAGGTGCTCTTTGCCCTCGGTGAACGGGCCGTCGGTGAGCAGGGTCCCGGCGGCGCCGGGCCGCACCACGGTGGCGGTGCTGGCCGGGTGCAGCCGGCCGGTGAATACCCATGCGCCGGCCGCCCTGACCTCGGTGTCCCACTGCCCGATCCTTTCCATGATCGGGCCGAGCACCTCCGGCGGCGGCGGATCCCCGTCGGGCTGGTAGATGCTGAGCAGATACTGCTGCATGGAGCGCTCCTCTTCTGTGCGGCGGCCGGCCCCTGGCCGGCTTGTCACCCCTCATACGAACGGCTGGCGGCCCGATCGACATTCTTGCGGTCCAGGATCCGGCACCACCACGGCCGGCGCCCTGCCATCATGGCCGCCGGTGCGAACATGGCGGGATGAGCAATCCGGTACGGCGCATCAAGGCGCGCCTCAACGCCGGTCGCCGGCCAGGCGGACACCGGCAGGTGCCGCAGACCCCGGCCGAGCTGATCCGCCGCGGCTGGAGATCTGGGCCGGATCCGCCCCGGGATAGCTGCCTGCCGCAGGCATGACGGCTGCGCGCCCCGTCAGCACCAGCCCGCGGCCAGGTCCGCCTCCGGCGGGTCCGTACCGGCCGGCCCGCGCCTGGCCCGCAGCCGCGATTCCGCTAACGAGATGCTGTTATACCTTGGGCAACAGAGAAATTTGCCGCCAGGTATTTCCCGGCAGCAACCCTCGCCCCACGGGATGCCAGGAACGGGCCGCGGCGGCGCTGCCGAAACGCAGATTTCACATTTCCCTGACACCGGGGTCAGCCATTCCTGGCTAGCGTGAAACCTCGCCCAGATGAGGTCAGATCCATGAGGGGAGGTAGCCGCGCCCGTCCGGCGCGGTCACGGGATATGAGCAACGTCGGCAATTCGCCAGCCCGGCAGGCCGAACGGCAGCCGGCCTACCGCGAGCACGCGCGTTCCTATAACCGCAATACCGCCGCCTTCCAGGGTTATCGCGAGGCCGTGGTGGACGCGCTCCCGCTGCGCCCGGGCGAGGTCGCGCTGGACGTCGGGTGCGGGACCGGGCTGTGCTGCGGCCTGCTGCGCCGGAAAGTCGGACCGCAGGGCCGGGTCGTCGGCATCGAGGAGTCACCCGAGATGGCCGCGGTGGCGCGCGAGCACATCGCCCGCGAGGGCTGGCGGAACGTCACGGTGGTGGAGTCGCCGGCCGAGCAGGCCGAGATCGGGGTGACCGCGGACGCGGCCTTGTTCTGCGCGGTGCACGACATCCTGCAGTCGCCGCAGGCCCTGCGTAACGTGCTGGACAGGCTGCGGCCGGGAGCCCGGGTGGCAGCCGGCGGCGGCAAGTTCGCCGGGCCGCTGATGGGGGCGCTGAACCTGCAGGCCCGGCTGATGCACGGTCCCTATGTGCGCAGCTTCACCGGGTTCAGCCGGCCGTGGCAGCAGCTGGAGCAGCTCGTCGAGGACGTCCGGGTGCGCGAGCTGGCGCTCGGCATCGGGTTCATCATGACCGGCCAGTCCCGGCAGCCTGCCCGGGCCGCCTAGCCGGCACCGGCTCAGCCCGTCCCGGCCGGCCGCGCCGCGGGCGTGATGCCCGGCCGCCACAGATCGGTGATGGCCACGCCCAGCTCGGCGAGCAGCCGCCGCAGCAGCGGCAGCGACAGCCCGATCACGTTGCTGGGATCACCGTCGATGCCGTCGACGAACGGCCCGCCGAGCCCGTCGATGCTGAACGCCCCGGCCATCGCCAGCGGCTCGCCGCTAGCCACGTAGACGGCGATCTCGGCGTCGGTCGGCGTGCCGAACCGCACCACCGTGCGCGCCACGCCGCGGGCCCGGTGACCGGTCCCCGGCTCGATCAGGCAGTGGCCCGTATGCAGCGTCCCCTCCCGCCCCGGCAGCCGCCGCCACGCCGCACGGGCCTGCGCTGCGGAGGCCGGCTTGCCGACCGCGGCCCGGTCCAGCTCCAGCAGCGAGTCGCAGCCGAGCACCAGCGCGTCCGGGCGCCGGGCCGCGACGGCGGCCGCCTTGCGCTCGGCCAGCACGCCGACCAGCGCGGCGGTATCCAGCCCGTCATCGTTGGTCTCGTCCGCGCCGCTGACCACAACCTCAGGATCTATCCCGGCGTCGCGCAGCACGCGCAGCCGCCCCGCGGACGACGAGGCCAGCACGAAAGCGGTCCCGGCGGCTGGCGTCACGCGGCCAGCGTACCGCCGGGCCCGCCGGCCGGCCCTGGTGCCGCGGGCCCGGCCAGCCGGCCACTGACCCGGTGCGAGCGTTCCCACCAGCAAGTTTGCGGGTACTGCAACGCGCGGTCAGAATGGCGCCGTGCGCACCCGCATGACGAGCGCGACCGCGGCCCGCGAGCCGGCGCCGGGCGGCCGGGCGATGCGGAGCTTCCCTCGTGCCTGAGCTGGTGCCGCCGACGGCCGCGGTCCGTGACTCGTTCCTGGACGGCGAGGGCGCGGTGTGCGCCGAGGAAGGCACCTCACCACTGTGGCTGCGGGCCGCGGCGGCTGACTTCGATTCGCTGGTGGCCAGGCGCCGCGCCGGCCGGCAGGTCTGGGGCGTGCCGGTGACCGAGCTGTGGTGGGTCGACGGCCAGAGCTACCTGGGCACGATCATGATCCGGCATGAGCTGACGGCGGCGCTGGAGTGCGAGGGCGGCAACATCGGCTATCACGTGGTGCCCGCGCACCGCCGCCGCGGGCACGCGACCGCGATGCTGGCGGCCGCCTGCGTCACCTGCCGCGAGCGCGGCATGACGAAGCTGCTGGTCACCTGCGACGACGACAACGCCGGCTCGCGCCGGGTCATCGAGGCCAACGGCGGGAGCCTGGCCGACGTCACCGCGGGCATCCGCCGGTACTGGATCACGCTGTAGCAGCGGGAGGACCTCCGATGACGCCAGCCGGGCCGGTGCTGCGCGAGATCGAGGCCCGGCGGCTGCGCGCCCTGGCCGAGGCGGACCTCGCCACGGCGGCGCCCCTGCACGCCGACGACTACCAGCTGATCACGCCGGCCGGGTATGCGCTGACCAAGCAGGAGTACCTCGGCCAGATCGGGTCGGGGCAGTTGCGCTACGAGGCCTTCGAGCGGCCGGCGAGATTACGGTGCGGGAAGACGGCCAGATCGCCCTGCTGCGCTACCGGGCGCGGATCGTGGTGCGCAGCGGCGACGGCCCGGCTGCCGACCTCGCCTGCTGGCACACTGACTGCTACGAGCTGCGGTCCGGGCACTGGCAAGCGGTGTGGTCGCAGGCCACCGCGATCAGCCCGGAGGCGGCCAGGGCCCAGCCGGTGACACCGCCCGGCTGAGGCCGGGCGGCTGGGCGGCAGCCGGGCGCGGGCTGCCGCCCAGCGCGTTACCAGTCGCGAGGGCCGGGTCCGCTCCCGGTGTCCATCGAGCCGCCCCGGCGTCTGCGCGGCCACCAGTAGCCGTTGCGCTGCCGCAGCACCGCCAGGGTGACCAGCCCCAGCACGACGACGATCACGATGGGCGGCCCGAACACCGGTATCCGCCAGAGTGCGCGGCCGAGCCGCCACAGCTCGTGCCAGATGAACAGCCGGACGATCCAGTGCGCGAAACCACCGCCGCCGAGGGCCAGGTGGCCCGGCAGGACCCGGAGCGCCGCGGTGAGCGGATAGCCACCAGTCACGCTTTCACGATGCCATGCGCCACGAGATGCTCCGGCCGGAGCTGACTCAGGCGCCCGCGCTGAACAGGTGCTGGCCGGCTGCTCCCGGCTCCCATCGCAGGGCCTTCTCGAAGTGGACGGTGGTGCCGGCCCGGCCGTTGCCGGTCAGCCGCAGGTCATCGGCTACCGCGTCGATGATCTGCAGACCGCGGCCGTGCTCGGCGTCGGGCGAGGGCATGCCGCCGGCGGGCACCTGCGCCGGGACCGGGTCGGCCGGCGTTCAGCACCTCGATCACGCACCGCCCGTTCCGGGTGCTGGCCATGACCTCGTACTCGTCGCCGGGTCCGGCGTGCTGGATGACATTGGCGCACGCCTCGGTGAGAGCCAGCGCGATGTCGGTCCTGGTGTCCTCGGCCACCCCGAGGGTCTCCAGGCAGCCGGTCAGGACCTGGCGGCTGACCGACACGCTCTCGGCGTCGCGCGGCAAGAACAGCACCATTCTTATCTCCACGTCCTCCACCTCCGGCCGGCTGAGCCCGCCGGGCAGCGGGTTCAGCCACCAGGTACCCGCCAAGGGCGGCGCTAACTCCGGCAGCGGCGCGGTTATCGTTGGGGCTTACCGCGGGGCTAGGAGCTGGCGATGATCGAGGACATCAGGTACGACGACGGCGAGCAGCCCGCGATCGGCCTGGTTCCGTCCGGCGCCTCCTGGGACGACGTCCGCGACCACATCAAGATCGCGCACGGGCCGCTGCTGGTCGGCCCGGACGAGGCCGGGCAGTACGCGGGTGCCTACTGGACCGGCACACAGATGGTGATGGCCGAAGAGCTGGGCGCCGACCAGGACGACGCGGTGAGCGAGTTCCGGGATCTGCTGAACGACCTCGGCTGGCTCTAGCCGCCCACCTGCTGCAGCAGCACCTCGGCGCCTGAGCCGTCGGCCGGCATCAGCGATCGGTAGCGGCCGTCCGTGGCCAGCGCCGTGTAGCCGAGCGCCTGGGCCCAGAACCGCGCCGAGCGGTCCAGGTCAGCGCAGTCGACGACGGCCGCGAGCACGCCCCCGCGGTAGAACTGCGGCTCGCGACCGGGCTGGGCGTGCGGCGCCCTGGCTGAAGCAGGCGGCCCGGGCAGGGCGGCCGCGATGCGGCGGGCCACCTCGGGCGGGGTGAGCGCGGTCGTGTCCACCACCAGGCCGGCGGCGGCGATCTGCCCGTCACGGGCGTCACGGTAGGGCGCCAGGTGGTCCAGCCGCCATTCCCTGGACAGATGAGCATCCGGTCGTGGTAGGCGAGGAGGGCAGGCGGCCGGGAGGAGCAATGATGGGCAGGTGGCGGACCGGCAAGCGGTCAGCCGGTGGCTGGCGCTCAGTTGACTTGAACTGTCGTTTAACTTCTAAGGTTGGGCTGATCCATGGCGGCGCGGATCCGAGCGCCGGAGGAAACGGAGCTGGCATGTCCCTGACCCAGACCGAGATTGACTATCTGAGCAGCCAGCGGCTGGGGCGGCTGGCTACCGCGCAGCCGGGCGGCACCCTGCAGAACAATCCGGTCGGCTACCGGTACAACCAGGCCACCGGCACGATCGACATCGGCGGCTTCCGGATGTCGGCCAGCCGCAAGTTCCGCAACGTGGCCGCCAACGGCCGGGTCGCGTTCGTGGTGGACGACATCGTCTCGGTTTCGCCGTGGCGGGTCCGCTGCCTGGAAATCCGCGGCACCGCGGAAGCGATCCCGTCGCCCGCGGGCGGCGACGGGACCAGCGATCAGGCGATTATCCGCATCCATCCGCAGCGAGTCATCAGCTTCGGCCTGGACGACCCCGACACCGAGCCGCACCTGCTCACGCCGAGCAGACGCGACGTCTCCTGACCGGCCCCGCGCCGGGCTCGCGGCCCGCGCGGGCGTTACGCTGCCTCCAGGTCGAGCAGCCGCCGCTTGGCGGCCAGCCCGCCGGCGTAACCGCCCACCGTGCCGTCGGAGCGCACCACCCGGTGGCACGGGATGACCACGGGCAGCGGGTTGGTCGCGCACGCTGAGCCGACGGCCCGGACCGCCCGGGGGCGGCCCGCCGCCACGGCAATCGCGGCATAACTGGCGGTCCCGCCGTAGCCGATGGTGGTCAGCTGGTCCAGCACGGCGCGCCGGAACCCGGCCGACAGGCTGCGGTCCAGCGGCAGGTCGAAGCGCCGGCGGCGCCCCGCGAAGTACTCCTCAAGCTGGCGTACCGGCTGGTCCAGGCGATCCGGGGCGTACATAACGCGCGGAGACACCCGCTGCGCCAGGACCTGCAGCACCTCGTCGTGCCCTTCGGCGGCGTAGGCGACGCGGATCAGCCCGGCCGCCGTCGCGGCCAGCAGCAGCGGGCCGACCGGGGTGTCAAGCGTGCGGTAGGCCACGTCGAGCAAGCCGGCCTGGTCGGCTGCGACGGCCAGGCGGCCGTGCAGGGACCGCAGTTCGGCGTCGGTGACGGCGGGCAGCGCGGCGAGCAGGTCGCGCTCGGCCTTCTCGTCGGGGGCGATCATCGGCGTGCTCCTTCTGGATCAGGTAGGGCCGGGTAGGTCCGGCGTAGCCGGGCAATGCCGTCGGCGGCGGCCCGGCGGGCAGCGTCGGCGCTGCCGCCGATGACGTCAGCGACCTCGGCATAGGGCAGCCCGGCCAGGTAGTGGTAGGCGACCGCCGCCTTCTGCCGGGGCGGCAGGGTGGCCAGCGCGGCGGCGAGGTCCAGGTCGCGACCGTCGGCGCCGGCCGGTGCCCCCCGGCCGCGCGCTTCCGGGACCTCGGCAACCGGGTCGGCGCGCCGCGCCGCGGCCCGGATGACATCGATGGCCTTGCGGTGCGCGATCGTCACCAGCCACGCCTCGAGATTTGCGCCGGCAGGAAGGTCCTGATATCGGCGCAGGGCGGCCAGGAACGTCTCTGACCAGGCATCATCGGCGTCCGCGGGCCCCAGCAGAGCCCGGCACACGCGCAGGATGGTCGCGCCGTGGGCGGCGACCACGGACTCGAACGGCGGCTTGCCCATCATGTGCAGTAGACGCCCCGCAGCACGGGAACGTGAGGCCTGCCTGGCCGCCAATCTGGCCGCGGGCTCCCGCCTCGCCGGATCAGCCGTTCCGCCGCGCCACCGCGGCCGACAGCACGGTGGCGAACGCAGTCCACGCGATCTCGGGCACCGCCAGCCCGGCCGCGGCCCGGTCGACCCGCCGGGCCAGGACCGCATACCGGGTCATCATCGCGCACAGCAGTGCGGAGTCGGCTGTGGCCGCCCAGAATCTCCGGCTGCCGAACGCCAGCGGAACGTAGCCGCTGCGGACCCCGATGGCCGCCGCCCACCAGGCGAGCGCCGCCCGGCCCGGGGCTGGGCCGCCCGCTTCCGCCGAGGCGCCCGGGCTCCCGGCCGGTGCCGCGGCGACGGCCCGCCAGACCCGCCAGGCGGAGGTGGCCGTCGTCAGGTTCAGCGCCGACCACACCGCCGGGAAGACCGCACCCGGCGGAGAGAAGCCCGGGCGGTCGAACTGCTGGTACTGCGGCCGGGTGCCGCGGCCGCCGAGCCGCTGGCCAGCCCACGCCGACAATCCCTGAGCCGCCCCGTAGGCTGCTGCCGCGCCCGCCCAGGTCCCCGCCTGACGCAGCCATCCGCTGCTGGTCCCGGCCGCCCCGCCGGTTCCGCCAGAGCCAGCCATCCGCCGGCCGGCCGGGCCAGGCGGGCCAGCGGCCGGCGGCGGGAGGTATGCGCGCCCCATCGGGTCATCCTGCCTGTCTGCCCGGGCCGCCCCGGTTTGATGCCGGCTCGCGCTGATCACCACCGCGACCGGTACCCGGCCTGCAGGTACACCGTGTAGCTGATCACGGCGGGTATCGCGACGTTGAGCCGGCCCGCGCTGGTGGTGAGGATCTGCTCGGAATCCAGCAGCTGGCCGGTGACCGGATCGAAGATCATCAGATAACGGGCGGGGGCGGACCGGCTGCTCGGAATACAGGGGGCGCCGGATCGTAAGCGGCCTGCAGACCGCGACTCGGCCTGCTGTGGTACCCCGGTCAGCCTGCGCCAGGCCACGGCGAACATCTCGCTGGCGATGTCCTCGGCCGGGCCGGCGCCGACCCGGCGCCAGGCGTATCGCAGCACGCTGCGGTAATGGCGGTCATAGAGCGCGGTGAAGCGTCCGCGGCGCGGCCGGCGGCCGGCTGGGTGACCGGCACGGCCGCCGGACTCTGCTGGTGCGCACCTAGTCCTGTGTCGGGCCGGCCCCGGTTCTTTCGCCCGGTCCTTAACAGCTGCCGTCGCGGCCTCGAACTCCCTGTATCAGCACGCAGCACATGTGCGGCCGGCCGGGCGGCCGGAGAACCCCGGTCGCTGGGACCGGGGGTTCCTGCGGGCACGGCGGCTGATCTATCGTCAGGGCATGACTACCGCTGAGCATGCCCATGGCGGGCCGGCCCTGGCCCAGGAACGCCGCCTTGTCACCGAGATCCCCGGCCCTGCTTCCCGCGAGCTGCTCGAGCGCAGGCAGCGCAGCGTCGCCCGCGGGCTCAGCCACGTACTGCCGGTCTTCATCACCGCGGCCGGGGGCGGCGTACTCGTCGACGTGGACGGCAACTCGCTGATCGATTTCGGCTCGGGCATCGCGGTGACCTCGGTCGGCAACAGCGCCGAGCTGGTCGCGCAGCGGGTCAGCGAGCAGGTCGAGTTGTTCACCCACACCTGCTTCATGGTGGCGCCGTACTCCGGTTACGTCGAGGTATGCGAGGAGCTCAACAAGCTCACGCCGGGTGACTACGAGAAGCGCTCAGCGCTGTTCAACTCCGGCGCCGAGGCGGTCGAGAACGCGGTCAAGATCGCACGGCACGCGACCGGCCGCGAGGCGGTGGTGGTGTTCGACCACGCCTATCACGGCCGCACCAACCTCACGATGGCGATGACCGCCAAGAACATGCCCTACAAGCAGGGCTTCGGGCCATTCGCCGGCGAGGTCTACCGGATGCCGATGGCCTATCCCTTCCGGTGGCCGGGCGGCCCGGACCGGTGTGCGGCCGAGGCCCTGCCCGCCGTCATCTCGCTGATGCACACCCAGGTCGGCGAGGAGAACATCGCCGCGGTGGTGATCGAGCCGATCCAGGGCGAGGGCGGCTTCATCGTGCCGCCGAGCGGGTTCCTGCCGGGCCTGGCCGAGTTCTGCCGCGCCCACGACATCCTGCTGATCGCCGACGAGATCCAGTCCGGGTTCTGCCGCACCGGCGACTGGTTCGCCTGCGAGCAGGAGAACGTCGTGCCCGACCTGGTCACCACGGCCAAGGGCATCGCGGGCGGGCTGCCGCTGGCCGGGGTCACCGGGCGCGCCGAGATCATGGACGCGGTGCATCCGGGTGGCCTCGGCGGCACCTACGGCGGCAACCCGGTGGCCTGTGCGGCGGCCCTCGGCGCGATCGAGACCATGCGCAAGGAGGACCTGCCCGCCGCGGCCCGGCGGATCGGCGAGACGATGCTGCCCCGGCTGCGCAAGCTGGCCGCCGAGCACCCGGTCATCGGCGACGTCCGCGGCCGCGGCGCCATGATCGCGATCGAGCTGGTCCGGCCGGGCCGCACCGAGCCTGACTCCGCCGCGGCGGCGGCCCTCGCCAGGGCCTGCCATGCGCAGGGACTGCTGGTGCTGACCTGCGGCACGTACGGCAACGTGCTGCGCCTCCTGCCGCCGCTGGTGATCGGCGAGGCCCTGCTGGACGAGGGCCTGTCAATCCTCGAGGACGCCGTCACCGCGTTGTGACGGCATCGCAACCGTGCCCGGGCTGATCACCAGCTGGCAGTACGGTCAGGCCTCGTAGTAGCGGTCGGCGACGGCCAGCGCCTCGTCCAGGATCGCCAGGCCCTCCTTGGCCTCTTCCCCCGAGATCGTGCACGGTGGCACCACGTGCAGGCGGTTGTAGTTCGCGAACGGGATCAGCCCCCGGTTCTTGCACTCGGCGAACAGCGCGCCCATCGCCTCCGACGCGCCGGCGTAGGGGGCGAGCATGGCCCGCGTCTGCCGGTTCGAGACCAGGTCCAGGGCCCAGAAGACGCCCTGGCCGCGCACCTCGCCGATCACCGGATGCCGCCCGGCCAGGTCATGCAGGCCGGGGCCGAGCACCTCCGCGCCAATTTGCGCCGCATGCTCGACGATCTGCTCGTCCTTCATCACGTCGATCGTGGCGACCACGGACGCGCACGCCAGCGGGTGGCCCGAGTAGGTCAGCCCGCCCGGGAAGACCCGGTCGTCGAAGGTGGCGGCGATCTCGTCGGAGATGATCACGCCGCCGATCGGCACGTAGCCGGAGTTGGCCCCCTTGGCGAACGTGATGAGGTCGGGCCCGACGTCATGCTCGTCGAAGGCGAACCAGCGCCCGGCCCGGCCGAAGCCGCACATCACCTCGTCGGCGATGTACACGATCCCGTGCCGGTCACACAGCTCGCGCACCCCGGCCAGGTAGCCCGGCGGCGGGATCAGCACCCCGGCGGTGCCGACAATGGTCTCCAGCAGCACCGCGGCGATGGTGGACGGTCCCTCGAACGTGATGACCTGCTCCAGGTGCGCCAGCGCCCGCTCGCATTCCTGTTCTTGCGTCTGCGCCCAGAACGACGACCGGTACAGGTACGGGCCGAAGAAGCGCACGTGCCCGGTGGCGAACTCGTTGGGCCAGCGGCGCGGATCCCCGGTCGAGTTGATCGACGCGCCGGTGTTGCCGTGGTAGGAGCGGTAGAAGCTGAGCACCTTGGCCCGGCCGGTGTGCAGCCGGGCCATCCGGATCGCGTTCTCGTTGGCGTCCGCCCCGCCATTGGTGAAGAACACCTTCTGGTGCCCGGCCGGGGCCAGGGCCGCGAGCCGGGCCGCGGCCTCGCCCCGCACCTCGACGGCGTGCTGCGGCGCGATCGTGGTCAGCCTCGCCGCCTGCGCGGCGATCGCCGCGGTGACCCGCGGGTGCTGGTGGCCGATGTTGGCGTTCACCAGCTGGCTGGAGAAGTCCAGGTACCGCCGGCCGCCGTAGTCCCAGAACCACGATCCCGATGCCCCGGCCACGGCGATCGGCGCCAGCGCCCGCTGCGCCGACCAGGAGTGGAACACGTGCGCGTGGTCGGCGGCGATGACCTCGGCGCCGCGGGCCGGGTCGGGGGTGAAATCGGTCATGAAGTCTCCTTGGTCCCCGCCGAGACTACCCGGGACGGCCCCGGCAGGCAGGTGGTGCCGCCGCCGCCAAATTAAGCTGGCCGTGATGTCGAAACCAGCGCCGCGCCGTTCGTGGAGTCAGTGAACGGGCGCCGGCAGCGGCCCCGACGCGGAGAACGGAGACATCCCATGAAGTACGTCATCCTGATCATGGACACCCCCGAGGGCCTGGCCAAGTCCGGCGACGACCGGGACAAGTGGTACGGGGAGATCATGTCCTGGTACGAGCAGAAGACCGCCTCGGGGGAGCTGGCGGACGGCGGCCATCAGCTCCAGCCGCCGTCGACCGCCAGGACGCTGCGGGCATCCGGGGCCACCGACGGTCCGTTCATCGAGGCCAAGGAGGTCATCGGCGGCATCTCGGTGCTGGAGGCGGAGTCGATGGATGCCGCGGCCGCGATCGCCAGGACCTGGCCCGGCGTCGACCGCGGCTGGGTCACGATCGAGGTGCGGCCCACGGTGCCTATGTAAGGGCTAGACAGACAGGCGGCGGGTGAGCAGCTCGCGCTCGGCCGGGTTGCCGGCCAGCGCGAGCGCTCGCTCGTTGGCGGCGCGCGCCTCGCCGGCGCGGCCAAGCTCGGTGAGCAGCTCGGCCCGGACGGCGTGCAGCAGCCGGTAGCCGTCCAGCTCGGCCGCCAGCGGCTCCACCTCGGCCAGCGCGGCCGCCGGCCCTACGGCGAACCTGGTCGCGACGGCCCGGTTGAGGCGCACGACCGGGGAGGGCTCCAGCTGCGCCAGCCGGTCGTACAGCAGCCGGATCTGGTGCCAGTCGGTGCGCGCATAATCAGCCGCCTGCGCGTGCAGCGCGGCGATCGCCGCCTGCACCTGGTACCGGCCGGCAGGCGCAGCGCGAGCGCGCGGTCGAGCAGGCCGGTGGCCTGGCCGATCAGCCCCCGGTCCCACGCCGACCGGTCCTGGTCGGCCAGCCGCACCATCCGCCCCCAGCCGTCGAAGCGGGTCGCGGCCCGGGACTCGTGCAGCAGCATCAGCGCCAGCAGGCCGAGCACCTCCGGCTCGCGGGGCATCAGCCGGTGCAGTAGCCGGCTCAGCGCGATGGCCTGGACCGCCAGGTCCCGGCGGGCGGGCGCACGGCCGGCGCTGGCCAGGTATCCCTCGTTGAACATCAGGTACACCACGGCCAGCACCTCGTCGAGCCGGCCGGCCAGCTCGTCCGGGTCGGGCACCCGGACCGGCGCGCCGGCCTGACGCAGCGTTTCCCGGGCCCGGCTCAGCCGCTGGCCCATGGCTGTGGGGGTGGCCAGGAACGCCGCCGCGATCTCGGGGGTGGTCAGGCCGCAGACGGCACGCAGGGTGAGCGCTATCTGCGACTCGCGCGACAGCGCCGGGTGGCTGCACGCGAAGACCAGGCTCAGCAGGCTGTCGTCGGCGGCGTCCCGCTCAGCGGCCGGCCCGGCGGCGGTAAACCCGTCCTGGCCGCCGCCCGCCGCGGGCGGCCCCAGCGCAGGCTCGGTCAGTACCAGCTCAGTCCGGGCAAGCAGGGCAAGCTTGCGCCGGCAGGCGTCCTCGCGGCGGAACCGGTCCACTGCCTTGCGCCGGGCCGTGGTGGCCAGCCAGCCACCGGGGTTAGCCGGGACGCCGTCGGCACCCCAGTGCTCCAGCGCCTCGACGAATGCGTCCTGGACCAGTTCCTCGGCCAGCCCGACGTCCCCTAGCCGCGCGGCCAGCCCGGCCCGTATCCGGGTCGCCTCCGTCCGGTACACCCGCTCCAGCTCGGCGGTCTCCGCGCTGCCAGCCATGGCGCCAGTCTCGCACCCTCCGCCGACAGTCAGCCGGCCCTAGCGGCCCAGTTCCCCTTCCCTGATCCGGGAGAGACCGCGAAATCTGGGGCGCCCGCTGGCCTGCCCGTTCGCCCTACCCGTTCACCGGGAAGCCGAGGTTGACGCCGCCGTGGCTGGGGTCGAGCCAGCGCGAGGTCACTGCCTTGCCGCGGGTATAGAAGTGCACGCCCTCGGTTCCGTGCACGTGCGTGTCACCGAACAGCGACGCCTTCCAGCCGCCGAACGAGTAGAACGCCATCGGCACCGGGATCGGCACGTTGATGCCGATCATGCCGACCTCGACCTCGTGGGTGAAGCGGCGCGCCGCTCCCCCGTCGTTGGTGAAGATCGCCGTGCCGTTGCCGTACGGATTGCCGCTGATCACGGCGGTCGCCTCGGCGTAGCTACCGGCCCGCACGACCGACAGCACCGGGCCGAAGATCTCGTCGCGGTAGCAGGCCATTCCCGGCGTGACGTGATCGAGGACGCTCGGGCCGAGCCAGAACCCCTCCGGCGACCCGCCCGTGATCGGATGCCGCCGGCCATCGACGGCCAGCGCCGCGCCCTCACGAACCCCGGAATCGAGATACCCGGCGACCTTGTCCCGGTGCGCGCCGGTCACCAGCGGGCCCATCTCGGCGGCCGGGTCGTCGCCGGGCCCGACCCGCAGCGGCGCGATCCGCTCGGCGATCTTGGCCACCAGCTCGTCCCCGATCGGGTCCACGGCCACGACCACGGAGATCGCCATGCACCGCTCGCCCGCGGACCCGAACCCGGCCGAGACCGCGGCGTCGGCGGCCAGGTCCAGGTCGGCGTCGGGCAGCACGATCATGTGGTTCTTCGCGCCGCCAAGGGCCTGCACCCGCTTGCCCGCCGCGGTGCCGGTCTCCGACACGTAACGGGCCACCGGCGTCGATCCCACGAAGCTGACCGCGCGGATCCCCGGATGGTGCAACACGGCGTCCACGGCGGCCTTGTCCCCGTGCACGACGTTGAACACCCCGTCCGGCAGGCCGGCCTCGGCCAGCATCTCGGCGAGCAGCAGCGACGCGGACGGATCCTTCTCCGAGGGCTTGAGCACGAAGGCGTTGCCGCAGGCGATGGCGATCGGGAACATCCACATCGGCACCATGGCCGGGAAGTTGAACGGGGTGATGCCCGCCACCACGCCCAGCGGCTGCCGGATCGAGAAGGCGTCGACCCCGGCCGAGACGTTCTCCGAGAACGCGCCCTTGAGCAGGTGCGGGATGCCGCAGGCGAACTCGACCACCTCCAGCCCGCGGGCTATCTCGCCGGCCGCGTCGGCGGTCACCTTGCCGTGCTCGGAGCTGATCAGGGCGGCCAGCTCGCCCTGCCGGGCGCGCAGCTGCTCGCGGAAGGCGAACATCACCCCGGCCCGCTTGACCAGGGACGTCTCCGCCCAGCCGGGCAGTGCCGCCGCCGCCGTGGCGACCGCCAGCTCCACCTCGTCCGGGCCGGCGTAGTCCACCGTGCCGGTGACCTGGCCGGTGGCCGGGTTGTAGATGTCACCGCGGCGGGCGGCCTCGCCAGACCACGGCTTGCCCCCGATCCAGTGCGTGCAGTGCCTGCCCGTCCCGTGCTTACCCGCGCCGTGCGCGCCGTTGAGCTCAGCCATGACCACCAGTCTGCCTGTTCCGGGCGGAAAATGCCGTGCCGGGGGAGCCAGTCGGCGCGCAGACCCGTCAGCGCAAGAAATAGTCAAATACCGAGCGCAGGCATTTAAGTGCCCGAAACCGGATAGGTAGGCACAAGAGAGTGGGACCGCGACGCGGAGAGGAGAGGGCATGTCTGGTAACAAGGCGGTTGCCTACATCGAGCCCGGCAAGGTGGAGGTACACGACATCGATTACCCGAAGCTGGAGCTGCAGGACGGTCCGGGAGTCAACCCGGCCAACGTCGGCCGCAAGTGCCCGCACGGGGTGATCCTCAAGGTCGTCTCCACCAACATCTGCGGCAGCGATCAGCACATGGTGCGCGGCCGCACGACGGCGCCCGCAGGCCTCGTGCTCGGCCACGAGATCACCGGCGAGGTGATCGAGGCAGGGCCTGATGTCGAGTTCATCAAGGTCGGGGACCTGGTCAGCGTGCCGTTCAACATTGCCTGCGGGCGGTGCCGGAACTGCAAGGAGCGCAAGACCGGCATCTGCCTGAATGTCAACCCCGACCGCCCCGGCTCGGCCTACGGCTACGTGGACATGGGCGGCTGGGTCGGCGGCCAGGCCGAATACGTGATGGTCCCGTACGCGGACTTCAACCTGCTGAAGTTCCCCGACAAGGACCAGGCCATGGAGAAGATCCGCGACCTGACCATGCTCTCGGATATCTTCCCTACCGGCTATCACGGCGCCTGCACGGCCGGCGTGACCACAGGCTCGACGGTGTACGTGGCCGGGGCGGGCCCGGTCGGCCTGGCCTGCGCCCACTCGGCTCAGCTGCTCGGCGCGGCCGTGGTGATCGTCGGGGACATGAATGCCGACCGGCTCGCCCAGGCCCGCAGCTTCGGCTGCGAGACCGTGGACGTGAGCCAGGACGCCGAGCTCGGCGACCAGATCGCGGAGATCCTGGGTGAGCCGGAGGTCGACGCGGCCGTGGACTGCGTCGGGTTCGAGGCGCGTAGCCACGGCGCGGGGGCGGGCGAGGCGCCCGCAACCGTGCTGAACGCCATCATGACCGTAGCCAGGGCCGGCGCCGGCCTCGGCATCCCCGGTCTGTACGTGACCGGCGACCCGGGCGGAATCGACGAGGACGCCAGGGTCGGGTCGCTGCGGGTGCGACTCGGGCTGGGCTGGGCGAAGTCGCATTACTTCGTCACCGGCCAGTGCCCGGTGATGTCCTATCACCGTCAGCTCATGATGGCGATCCTGCACGACAAGGCGCATATCGCCGACGCGGTGAACGCCACTGTGATCCCGCTCAGCAAGGCGCCCGGGGGATATAAGGACTTCGACCAGGGAGTGGCCCGCAAGTTCGTGCTCGACCCGCACGGCCTGATCGCCGCCTGAGCACGGCCTGACCGTCCGGCCCGGCTGTCCGCCTGACGGTCCCGCGCGCTAGGAAAGCTCGGACCGCAGCATGGTGACGAGGTCGGGCGGCAGGCCGTGCGTCTCGTGCAGGTAGCGCAGGTCGGCCTCGGTCAGCGGGCCGCGGGAGGCCAGCCCGGCGAGGACCGTCCGGCCCCGGCTCAGCAGCCCGGCAAACCGGCGCTCCTCGGCCACAAGGACGTGGCCGACGGGCCCGGGGCTGCCCCGCTGGCCGAGCCGGCCGAGCGCATCCTCGATCAGGTCCGCGGGCAGGCTGGCCAGCGTGCGCGCGCTGTCGTCGCGCCACAGCACCGTCAGCACGCGGCGCAGCAGCCGGCGCAGCACGTAGCCACGGCCGGTGTTCGACGGCAGGACACCGTCCCCGATCACCGCGATGCTGGCGCGCAGGTGATCGGCCAGCAGCCGCAGCGACCGCTCGTCGGGACCCCACAGCCCCGCCAGCGTGCCCAGCCACGGCGCGAAGACATCACAATCGAAGACCGAGGCCCGGCCCTGCAGCACCATCAGCAGTCGTTCCAGGCCCATGCCGGTGTCGATGGCCGGCTGGGCCAGCGGCACCAGGCAGCCGTCTGGCTGGCGGGTGTAGCGCAGCATTACGTGGTTCCACAGCTCCAGCCAGCGGCCGTCGCGAGTGGGGACGGACTGCGGCGGCCCGCCGCCGGTCCAGACGAACAGCTCGGAGTCCGGCCCGCACAGGCCGGTGGGGCCGTTCGACCACCAGTTGCCGGTCGCGGTCAGCTCGACCGGGACGCCGAGGTCGGCCCATGTCCGGGCCAGCTCGGTGTCCGGCCCGGCCTGGTCGTCGCCGCCGAAGACGGTCGCGTGCAGCCGGCCCGCGCTGAGGCCGAACCCGGTGGTGACCAGCTCATGGCACCACCGCAGGCTCTGCGGGCCGCCGTAGTCGCCGAGCGACCAGCTGCCCAGCATCTCGAACATGGTCAGGTGCGAGATGTCACCGACCTGGTCAAGGTCGGTGGTGCGCAGGCAGCGCTGCCGCCCGGCCAGCCTGCGGCCCAGCGGATGCGGCCTGCCCTCGAGGTAGCGGGTCAGCGGGTGCATGCCTGAAGTGGTGAACAGCACCGGGTCGCCGGGTGGCGGTATCAGGGTGCTCCCGGCGATCAGCTGATGGCCGCGCTGGCGGTAGAACTCGGTGAACTCGGAGAGGGTGCGGCTGACGTCCATGGGCGGTGCTTTCGCGGGAGGGCGGCACCGGAACGGCGGCTACGGGCGAGAGCGCACGACAGGCGCGAGGATCTTCGGTGAGGCGCGCGCCCAGCGGGCCGGATCCCGGTCGCCGGCGGCGGATGAGGTAAGCCGAAGGTCAGGCAGCGGCAGCCGGCGAGCTGATAGCTCGCGCGGCGGCGGTACTCATGATGCTGCGGAGGCTGACCTTCATGGCGGCCACTGTAGGCGGTCCCGGCGGCCGGGCCAACTGGTTATCCGCTTATCCGCGCCGCGCCCGGGCCAACTGGAAATCCGCTTATCCGCGCGCGCCCGGGAACTGGCTATCCGCGCCGCGGCCGGGCATCCGGGCCGACGGGTTACCCGCGCCGCGAGCCGCCAGCCCGCTCCGGGCCGGGCTGCCCGTCCAGGACGCGGCCGGTCACGGCGCGGATGAGCACGGCGGCCCAGGTCCGGAACGGCCGCCACGGCTCGGCCAGGGCCCGGAACTCCGCGATCGTCGGCGGGGCGGGCAGCTCGTACAACCGGGCAGCCAGCGCCAGCGCCCTCGGCTCGTTTTCCGGCAGGACGTCGGTAAAGCCGGCGGCCCGGATCACGATCAGCGCGCTGTAGAACGGCCCGATGCCGCTGATCGACTGCAGCGCGGCCATTGCGCGCTCAGGGCCGAGCTGGACGAGCCGGCCGGTGTCCAGCTGGCCGTCCAGCGCGGCTCGTGCGACACCGTGCAGCCGCTGCACCCGGTCGGCCGGTATGCCGGGAAACGACGTGACGCCGAGCAGCTGCTCCGGCGCAGGCATCGCCGCGAGCTGCTGGCCGGCCAGCTCGAAGATCGCGCCGTGGGCGCGGCTGAGGCGCTCGCGCACCTGGGCCATCTGCCGGGGCTGCCGTCGGGTGGACAGCACGGCCCACGCCGCGGCCTCGTACGGGGAGTAGAACAGCGGCGGCCGCAGCCCGGGGGCCGCCGCCTGCAGCCTGCCGATGACCGGATCCCGCTCGCCGACGAGCAGGAATTGCGCGCCGTCGTGGTCGAGCGACAGGACCCGGGCCACCTGCCGCCGGACGGCCTCGACGTCGGGCGCATCACCGGTGGTGCCGCCGGGCAGCGGCGCCCGGATCGTGCCGAGGACGTCCCCGCCCGCCAGGCTCATCCTGGCCGCCCGGCCGGCACCTCTCGTCCGGTTCGTCCCGCCCGGTCCGGGCATCGCATCCGCCTGGCGGACCTCCACGCCGACCAGCCGCTGATATCCGTCCAGGCAGAAAGCCAGCCGCATGACCCCGTCGAAGGGCGCACCATCGCGCTGGCCGAACCCGAAGGCCACCGACTCGGCCAGCGAGAACGGGCCGCTGGGGGTGATCGCGAAGTCGGGGTCATCCGCCGGCTGCTTTCGCGCGGACGCTGGCATGATCGCTCCTGGTGCTGATCGACGGCATGACCATGCTGGCACCGGGGTCCGACAGTAACCCGGCGCTGCGGCTAACCGCCCGGCGGCAGGCCGCCGCTACCGCGCGCCGGCTTCTGGCTGCTCGGGACCACATCCATCAGCATCGACTCGCCGCGGAACATCGGCGTGTGCTTCACCTGACGGACGATGGCGGCCGCCGAGCCCGTGTAGCCGAGGAACAGCACCACTGAAATCGCCTGGATAAAGATCCAGACCCAGGGCGTGCTGAAGTAGCCCAGGCTCCAGTCGTTCAGTCCGTGCAGCACCGCCGGGATCGAGATGCCGAAGATGATCAGTTGCCACCGCCGCCGCGGGTAGTTGATCGCCATGCCGATGAAGAACGCTGCCACCCCGGCCCAGATCGCGTGCTGGAATCCGTCCACGAACACGCGCTCAGAGAAGGCCAGGACGGCGCCCACCGCCTGGCTACTGGCATGCGCCTGGTGAATGCTGAGGATGTCGATGACGGTGTAAGCCGCCTGCTCGACAACGCCGAACGTCAGCCCGGCGATCGTGCCGAAGAACATCCACATGCGGACGTCGAGCTTGGCCGAGCGCAGTCTGAGCAGCAGGAACGCCGCCACCAGAATGGGGAGGGCCTTGGTAATCTCCTCGTTGAACCCGATGCCGATCGCCTGAGCGAAGTGAATCGCGTGACCGGGGTTGGGCACCAGGGCGCCGTTGACGTGGACCGTGACGATCTTCATCCACAGCACGACCCAGACGACGATCCCCAGGCCGATCAGCGCTTCTGGCCGCCGCACCGGTCCGGGCCGGATGAGCAGCCAGAACGCGATTACCCACAACGGCGCGATGTAGAGGCTGTACGCCCAGCCGGGCGTGGTCAGATTGCTCGACGAGGCGAACAGGGCCAGGAACAGCAAAGGCAGCAGCGCGTAGGGGATGACCAGCAGGCGCAGGCCATGGCGCCAGCTCGGATCGGTCAGCCAGCTCTTGATCGGGATCAGGATGTTGAGCGCGGTGAGCAGTTCATCCCGGCCGGGACCGCCGGGCTGGCCGGGCCGGGGCCTGCGGCGGCCGAACGCCGCCGCCGGGCTCCGGCCGGGCGGCCCGTAACCGCCTGGCCCGTAACCGCCCGGCCCGTGAGCGCCGGGCGGGTAACCACCGGGGTAACCACCGGACAGGTAGGCGCCCGGCGGGGTGGCCGCGGAACCGCGGCCGTGCCGCCCGCGGCCCGGCGGCGCGGTGTCCGTCGATGGCACGGCCGGCATCCGCTGGGTTCCGCCCGGCTGGCCGGCGCCCGGCTGGGCCGGGAAGGCGCCGGGAGATCCAGGCTGGTCAGCGCCGTATCCATCCGGTTCAGGGACGAAGACGGCCGGGCCGGGCGACGGCGACCCTGGCGTCGGTGTCCCGTTGCCGGGGCCCGCGCCGGTCTGGCCTGGTGCTCCGGCGTACGGGGCCTCAGTCCCCGCGCTCCCGGCGGGCCGTGCATCGCCGGCATCGGGCCGGTAGTCAGGGGGGGTGCCGGCATCGGCCCCGAGGCCAGATGATTGCCCGCCTGCGTGGGCTGGCGAGGAGCGCGCGGAATGCCCGTCGCCCCCGACGAGGCGGTATCCGGCAGCCGGATCGCCACTTCCGGCGGGTGGCCAGCCAGCGAACTCGCCACCGCTCCCCGCTGGTGACCCGGCCGCCTCGGTGAGCTGGTACCCCGCGGGCATACCGGCGCCGCCCGAGGGCGGGAAGCCCGGCGGCTGCCCGGCGGCCGCGAATCCCTGCAGGCCGCCGGGCGAGCCGGCCAGGGCGCTCGGCGCCGGGGCGGGCTCAATGCGCAGCGCCGGCCCGGCGGGCGCGGCGAGGGTAAGGTCGACCGGCCCGCTGATCGGCACCCGCACTACCGGCTCGCCGTTCAGGTAGGTGGCGGCGCGGCCTATGTTCTCGAATACCCACCGGTCGCTCGCCCAGGCCAGGCGGGCGTGCTGCCGGGACACGGCCGGATTGCTGATCACGACCTCGTTGTCCAGACTGCGGCCGATCCGTGCCGTCTGCCCAGGCTGGAAGCTGCGGCGCGCGCCCTCGAAAATGACGTTTACCTCGGTCATCCCCGGCTTCCTCCCGCGTTGGCCCGCAGGCCACTGGTCCAGCCAGCAGTGTCACCCGCCGGACTGCTGAGCATGAGGGTTTCCGGCATGTTGGGCCGGTTTCAGTCAACTGGACTGCGCGAGCCACCGCCACGTTGCTGACCGGGGAATTCGCTCGGCCCGGCCGAAACCGTCTCGGCGGGCGGCATCGGGGTGGTGCTGCCTATCGGCCGGCCTGCGGGCGCCCGGCTGGCAGCCAGGACCCCGCCGCACACGATCACCGCACCGGCTACCTGAGCCAGGCTCGGCCGCTCGGCCAGCACGATCGCGGCCAGCAGCATCGCGGCGGCCGGCTGCAGCAGCAGGAGCAGCGACGAGATGGCAGCCGGCAGTCTCGGCAGCGACGAGGTGATCAGCAGCCACCCGATCGTCTGGCTGCTGACGGCCAGCACGAGCAGCCACCAGAACGCGTGCCAGCCCGGGGCGAACTGCAGGCTGCCGAAGGCCAGCCCCAGCAGCAGCGACCCAGCCGCCGCGCCCGCGGTGGCGTCAGCGAGCGGGCCGGCCACGTGCGGCCCCGAGCTGGACGTGCGCCGCAAGATCAGCAGAAATGCCGTGTAGGCGATCGACGTGCTCAGCCCGTAACCGGCGCCCGCGACCGGATGCAAACCGCTCGCGGCCGGCCCGGCCAGGCCAGATACCAGCACCACGCCCGCCATCACGACCGGCAGCAAGATCACGAACCGCCGGTGCGGCCGCTCGCCGAACAGCAGCCAGGCGGCCAGCGCGACGAACAGCACCTGCAGGTTCCCCAGCACGGTGGCGACACCGGCCCCGACCGCGGCGATGGCGTGGTTCCACAGCACCAGGTCGATCGCCAGCATCAGGCCGGCCAGTGCTGCCCCGAACCGAGCGGCCGGCGGCCGCGGCCCGAGCCGCCGCTGTTCCCGCACCGTCAGCCCGACCAGCAGCGGCAGAGCCAGCGCGCACCGGAACAGCGCCGTCGTGGCCGCCCCGGTGTCGGCCAGCTTGACCAGGATCCCGGAGGCGGAGATGCAGGCTGCCCCCAGCCCGGCCCGCAGGACGGGACGCTCCCGCGGCGCCGCGCGGCCGCGGTGGTTGCTGGTAATGACCGTCTTAACGTACGGTACTGACATGGGAGCTACCCTACGAGAGCGTCCCGACAGTAGTCAAAGTCTTTTTGGTACTGAACTGCTGGAGGGCCTGACCGCCTGCGCCGAGCTGGTCAACACCGGCCGGTCTCAGGACGGCGAGCAGTTGCGTGAGGTGGCCGACGCCCAGGCGTTCGGCGACCGTTACGCGTTTTACGGTCGCGCGGCCGGGCCGCGCGACGTGCCCCGGCTGCACGACCACCGCGGCCGGCTGGACGCGGCCGCCTCGGCCTGCGAGGCGGGTGACCAAGCGGCCGCGATCGAGCTGCTGAACGCGCTGCTGACGGACGTGGGCGCGATCCCGCAGATCGTCGCGCACAGCGGCCGCGGGCCGCACATCCACGTCTCCCGGCCGGCCCAGGCGCTGGCCGACCGGATCGCCGCGCACCTCGCGATGAGCCTGGCCGAGCTGCTGGTCTCGGGCCACAGCGAGCGCCTGCGCAGCTGCGCCTCGCCCGCCTGCCGGGATGTCTTCATCGACACTTCCCGCAACCGGTCCCGCCGGTACTGCGACAGCCGCACCTGCGGCAACCGCCAGCACGTCGCGGCCTACCGGGCCCGCAAGGCCGCCACCGGATAGGCCGGCCATCGCCGGGAGCGCATTCTGGTCCCGCTAGCGCAAGCTGGCGCCGATGCCGTCCTGCGGCACCGGGCCGGACAGCTCATCCGGCAGGAACCTGAGCTCCGCATCGGTGCTCGCCACCGCCCGCGCGATGGCCGAATCGGCCCGGTCCCCGCTGGCTCGGCCACCCTGCGCTCGCGCAGCTCGCTGGCGGCCAGCGCCAGGTCAGTACCGGCCGGTCCGATCCATGCCGGAACGTCCGAGCCTGGCCGCCGCGGCACGAAGACTTCCTCGGCGCGGCCGCGCTGCGCGGTGCGCTGATGCTTGTCCTGCGCCCAGCCGCCCACCGATGTCTTGTGCACCGGCCACGAGTCAGCCGTGTGGCTCAGCTGCGCCGGTCCGGCGCCGATCCCCAGCACGTCGGCCCCCGGACCGGGTGGCGGTCACCTGCACCCGCGCCATTCGCGGACGGTAACCGGCCAGGAACGCCATGAGCCGCGGCAGCGGCGCCAGGCCCGCAATCGGCGCGGGCGACGGCGCAGCCAGGGGGACGGTGAGCGCCACCTGGCCGTCACGGGCGAAGACCGCCCGCCCGGGCGCCGCCGTTGCGGATCGGTGATCATTCCTGCCGTGGCTGCCCGGCCCGCGCAGGCGGCAAGCAGATCGCAGATACCCAGACCATGCCCGGCAGAGCAGCGGCTCAGGCACCCAGGCGGGCGGGAAAACCGCCGGTGGCAAGCGGGCCCCACCGGCGCGGCGTGATCTGGATCAGGGACTTGCCCTGGCGGCGCACGGCGTCGCGGTATTCCTGCCAGTCCGGATGCTCGCGGAGATAGTCCGGTAATAGCCCACCAGCCCGTCCAGCGCCGCGGGCATGTCCAGTACGGCGGCGGCGCCGTCGATCTGCACCCACGGGCCGTTGAACTCGTCGGAGAGGATCACGACGCTGGCCGTGCCGGTTCGGCGGACATTCGCGGTTTTGGCCCGCTCGGGATAGGTCGAGATCGCGATCCGGCCGGCGCCGTCCACCCCGCAGGTGACCGGCGCCGGCCGGGCCCGCTGCGCCCCATGGCGCTATCCCGGCTGGCCCAGCGCGGTAATGCCCGGACGCTGACTTCGACGGGCACCCGGCCGGAGCGGCCGGGTCAGGAGTCGAAGCCGAGGCCGAGGCGGTCGAGCGCGCGCAGCCACAGGTTGCGGCGGCCGCCGCGGGCATCGGCCCGGGCCAGGGACCACCGGGTCAGGGCAATCCCGGCGGCGCGGGCCGGCTCGGGCGGGAACGGGACCGGCCGGGAGCGGACCATGTCCAGCTCGGTCAGCTCGGTGGGCTGGCCGGACAGCAGGTCCAGCATCACCCGGGCCCCGAACCGGCTGGCGCCGACGCCGAGGCCGGTGTACCCCGCCGCGTAGGCGAGCCGGGCGCTGAGGGCGGTGCCGTAGAACGCGCTGAACCGGGTGCAGGTGTCGATCACCCCGCCCCAGGCGTGCGTGAACGAGATTCCCTCTAGCTGCGGGAACGTCGTGAAGAAGTGCTCGGCCAGCAGGCCGAGGGTGGCCGGGCGGTGGTCCAGCCCGGCCGAGATCTTGCCGCCGTAGTAATAGACGGCGTCGTAGCCGCCCCACAAGATCCGGTTGTCCGCGGTGAGCCGGTAGTAGTGGAACTGGTTGGCGGCATCGCCGACGCCCTGCCGGTGCCGCCAGCCGATGCTGGCCAGCTGGGCAGCCGACAGCGGCTCGGTCATCAGCACGTAGTCGTAGACCGGTACCAGGTAGTGCCGCAGCCGGCGCAGCAGCGGGGCGAACGCCCCGGTGCCGAGCGCGGCCTGCCGGGCCTGCAGGGCGCCGCCGCGGGTGCGCAGCATGAGCGGGCTGCCCGCGCCGCGGCCGGCCTCGATCGCGGTGACCGGCGTGTGCTCGTAGATGCGCACCCCCGCCGCCAGGCAGGCCCGGCGCAGCCCCCAGGCCAGCCGGGCCGGGTCCAGCAGCGCGCAGCCGTCGCGGTCCCACAGCCCGCCGGCGTAGGTCGGGGAGTTCACCTCGGCGCGCACGGCGGCCGCGTCCAGCAGGTCGATCCGCGTCCCGAGGCTGCGCGCGGCCGTCGCGGTCGCGCGCAGCCCGGCCAGCTGCCAGTCCTGCGTGGCCACGGCCAGCTCGCCGGTCCGGGCGAAATCACAGTCGATCCCGAGCCGGGCCACGGTGGCGCCGATCTGGTCCAGGTTGGCCCGGCCCAGCCGGTCCAGGGTCGCGATCTCGGCGGGGAACCGGTCCAGGCCGTTGGCTAGCCCGTGGGTGATGCTGGCGGCGCAGAACCCGCCGTTGCGGCCCGAGCCGGCCCAGGCGGCCCGCCGCCCCTCGAGCAGGACGACATCGCGGCCGGGGTCGCGCTCGGCGGCCAGCAGGGCGGTCCACAGCCCGGTGAACCCGCCGCCGACCACCGCGAGGTCAGCCCGCTGGGAACCGGCCAGCGGGGCCAGCGGCCCGGGCGCCGCGGGCTGGTCGAGCCAGTACGGCGCCGGCCTGGCCCCGGCCAGGGCCCGGGCCGCCTGTGCCGCCCGCCCGGCCCGCCGCTCAGCCGTCAATACTGCTCATCACGTGCTTGATCCTGGTGTAATCCTCGAACCCGTACACCGACAGGTCCTTGCCGTAGCCGGACTGCTTGAAGCCGCCGTGCGGCATCTCCGAGGCGAACGGGATGTGGGTATTGATCCAGACCGCGCCGAAGTCCAGCTGCCGGGCCAGCCGCAGCGCGCGGCCGTGGTCGCGGCTCCACACACTGGCGGCCAGGCCGTATCTCACGTCGTTGGCCCAGCGCAGCGCCTCGCCCTCGGCGCTGAACTGCTGCACGGTGAGCACCGGGCCGAACACCTCGTCCTGGATCATCTCGTCGTCCTGGCGCAGCCCGGTCACGACCGTCGGGGCGTAGCAGTAGCCGCGCTCGCCCACCCGGTGGCCGCCGGCCAGCACAGCGGCGTGCTCCGGGGCCCGGTGCACGAAGCCCTCGACCCGGGCCAGCTGGGCCGCGCTGTTCAGCGGGCCGAGGTCGGCTCCGGGGGTGTCCAGGCCGCCCGCCGTCCGGGCCAGCGCCTGGCCGGCTAGCGCGTCCGCGAGGTCGGCGGCCACGCCTTGCGCGGCCAGCACCCGGGTCGCCGCGGTGCAGTCCTGTCCCGCGTTGTAGTACGCGGCGTCGGCGATCGCCGGCGCGGCCCTGGCCACGTCCACGTCGTCGAACACGATGACCGGCGCCTTGCCGCCGAGCTCGAGATGAACCCGCTTGAGGCCTGCCGCGGCCGCCTGCGCGACCTCCAGGCCGGCCCGGACAGACCCGGTGATGGAGACCATCTGCGGGATGTCGTGCGCGACCAGCGCCCGGCCGGTGTCACGGTCGCCGCAGATCACGTTGAGCACGCCCGGCGGCAGGAACTCGGCGCCGATCTCGGCCAGCAGCAGGGTGGAGACCGGCGTGGTGTCCGACGGCTTGAGCACGACCGTGTTGCCGGCCGCCAGCGCGGGCGCGATCTTCCACACCGCCATCATCATCGGGTAGTTCCACGGCGTCACCTGGGCGCAGACCCCGACCGGCTCGCGCCGGATCAGGGACGTATGCCCGCGCAGGTACTCCCCCGCCGACCGGCCTCCGAGCACCCGCGCGGCGCCGGCGAAGAACCTGAGCTCATCGGCCAGCGGCGGCACCTCGTCGGCCCGGCACATCTGCACCGGCTTGCCGGTGTTGCGGCTCTCGGCCTCGACCAGGTCATCGGCCCGGTCCTCGATCGCGGCGGCAAAGCGCAGCAGCGCGAGGCTCCGCTGCGCCGGAGTGGTGTCACGCCAGGTCTCGAACGCGGCCGCGGCCGCGCGCAGCGCGGCGTCCACGTCGCCCGGCCCGCTGACCGGTGCCCGCGCGTACGCCTCGCCGGTGCTCGGGTCAGTCACGGCACTGGTGCGGCCGTCCTGCACCGCGACGCTGGCGCCACCGACGAAGTTCCGCAGGACTGGCGGATCCCCGGCCGGGGCGGCGGGCGATGTCACTGCACTGCCGGGGAGCACAAGCCGGGCCTCCAGATGACACGCGGAACGGCAGCCGTGGCCGCGGCTACGACCTTGACAGATATTGTGGGGTAACACAAGTGAATCAGTCCTTACATGACCTTTTCGCCACTGAATCAGTTGACAGACGCCGGTCGCATGACACGATGGGCGTTCAGGGCATGAAGGAGGCCAATGGCGCACACGCCGGCGACCCCGCTGACTGCGGGCAGCAGGCTGCGCGGCGACGCGGGCGGCCGGTATCAGCCGGGCTATCCCATGTTGCTCGACGACGTCGCCAAGCAGATCATCGAGCAGTTGCAGCAAGACGGCAGGCGCTCCTACGCGGCGATCGGGAAGGCCGTCGGCCTGTCCGAGGCGGCTGTCCGGCAGCGGGTCCAGCGGCTGACCGACAGCGGCGCGATGCAGATCGTGGCGGTCACCGACCCGATGATGCTGGGCTTCCGGCGCCAGACCATGATCGGCGTGCGGTGCAGCGGCGACCTGGAGCGGGTGGCGGCCCAGCTGGCCAGCATGCCCGAGATCGACTACGTGGTGATCACCGCCGGATCGTTCGACCTGCTCATCGAGGTCGTCTGCGAGGACGACGACCAGCTGCTCGAGATCCTCAGCCGGGTGCGCTCGGTCCCGACCGTCACCACCACGGAAACGTTCGTGTATCTCAAACTTGCCAAGCAGACCTACAGCTGGGGGACCAGATGAGCACCGGCGACGAGACCTTGGACATCCACGCGCTGCAGGCCGCCGCGAAGCGGAACATGTGGCTGCACTTCACCCGCATGTCCTCCTACCACGACTCCGACGTGCCGATGATCGTCCGCGGCGCCGGGGAGTACGTCTACGACCAGCACGGCAAACGCTACCTGGACGGCCTGTCCGGGCTGTTCGTGACGCAGATCGGGCATGGCCGCGCGGAGGTGGCCGAGGCGGGCGCGCGGCAGGCCAGCCAGCTGGCCTACTTCCCGCTGTGGTCATACGCGCACCCGCGCGCCATCGAGCTGGCCGAGCGGCTGGCGGCGCTGGCTCCCGGCGAGCTGAACCGGGTGTTCTTCACCACCAGCGGCTCGGAGGCCGTCGAATCAGCGTGGAAGCTGGCCAAGCAGTACTTCAAGACCATCGGCCAGCCGGACCGGTTCAAGGTGCTGTCCCGCGATATCGCCTACCACGGGACGTCGATGGGCGCGCTCGCGATCACCGGCCTGCCCGGCATCAAGCACCCGTTCGAGCCGCTGCCGCCCGGTGGCGTGCGGGTGCCGAACACGAACTTCTACCGGGCCCCGGAGTTCGTCGCCCACGACCGGGCCGAGTTCGGCAGCTGGGCCGCCGAGGAGATCGAGCGGGCGATCCTGCGCGAGGGGCCGGAGTCGGTGGCCGCGGTGTTCCTCGAGCCGGTGCAGAACTCCGGCGGCTGCTTCCCGCCGCCGCCCGGCTACTTCGCCCGGGTGCGGCAGATCTGCGATCGCTACGGCGTGCTGATGGTCTCCGACGAGGTGATCTGCGCGTTCGGCCGGCTCGGGCACTATTTCGGCGCCCAGCGCTATGGCTACCAGCCGGACATCATCACCTTCGCCAAGGGCGCCACCTCCGGGTACGCTCCGCTCGGCGGGATGCTGACCAGCGATGCGCTGATGGAGCCGTTCAGCAGCGGCCAGCACACCTTTCTGCACGGCATTACGTTCGCCGGCCATCCGGTGTCGTGCGCCGTGGCGCTGGCCAATCTTGACGTCTTCGAGAAGGAGGACCTGCTCGGCAATGTCCGCGCGAACGAGGCGGCGTTCCGGGCCACCCTGGAGAAGCTGCACGACCTGCCGATCGTGGGCGACGTGCGCGGCGACGGGTACTTCTACGGGATCGAGATGGTCAAGGACAAAGCGACCAGGGAGACCTTCGACGACGACGAGTCCGAGCGGCTGCTGCGCGGCTTCCTGTCCCAGGCGCTGTTCGACGCGGGCCTGATCTGCCGTGCCGACGACCGCGGTGACCCGGTCATCCAGCTGTCCCCGCCGCTGACCTGCACCCAGGAGCACTTCAACGAGATTGAGCAAATCCTGCGCAGCGTGCTGACGCAGGCCTGGTCGCGGATCTGAGCTGACCCCGGCCGGGCCCAGACGGATAATTCACAAATTCTTTACCCTTCGCGCCTGATTAAACAGCCGCCAGCCGCGTCATAACTACAGATATCACCATGCGGAGCGGCCGCTGCCGGGCTCGGTTTCCCGGCCGCGGCCGGCGCTGGTGGCGAAGGGCAGAAGTTACGCAGTTGTGACCAGTGCAGATAGTCCGAACGGGTGGCGGAAACTGTCTAGCGGGTAGAGCACTGGTGGCGGTGCTGCGGCGGGGATTGCCGGGGGCCCACGGGAGGAGCCGACGATGCTGGACGACAGCCAGTGGGAAGATCTGACCAGCGAGAACGAGCGAGTTGCCGATTCAGCGGAATTGTCGGGCCTGCACCGCGCGGCGGCCACGGCCCCCGCGCCCCGGGCCGGCGTGGCACATCCGGCCTCCAGCCGGGCCGGCGCTGGCGTTCCGGCCGCCCATGGCACGGCGATGAGCGAGACGATAAGCCGCAGCAATGCCCTGCACGGGGACGCCGAGACCGGGTCGTGGACGGTACGCTCGCTGACCGCCCGCACCCGCCGGTGGCGGGTTAGATCCGGGGCGAAGCCCCGGATCTAACCGTGGTTACCCGGGGACGGCCCCCGGTAACCAGCGAAAATATGCGAAATATCAGCCATCATCCGCCCAGGCCGCAGCGCACCCTCGCGGGTGGCTAGCGGCCCAGGAACTCGCGGACGCGGGCGGCGGCTTCGGATACCGGGACCCGCTCTTTCTCGCCAGTGGCACGGCTGGTGAACTCCACGACGCCGTCAGCCAGATCCCGGCTGCCGACGGTCACCCGGCACGGGATACCGGTCAGCTCGGCGTCCTTGTACTTCACGCCCAGCCGCTCGTCCCGGTCGTCGATCAGGGCGTCTACCCCGGCGGCGATCAGCTCGGCGTACAGCTCCTGCGCCGCCTCCCGCGCCGCCTCGTCCTTTACCGACAGCAAGATGACCGTGACTTCGGCCGGGGCCACCTGCACCGGCCACACCAGCCCGGCGTCGTCGTGATGCACCTCGGCGATGGCGGCCATGGCCCGCTCCACCCCGATCCCGTAGCAGCCCATGACCGGGGTGATCGCCGCGCCATCCGGGCCGAGCACCGTAACCCCGAGCGCGGTGGTGAACTTGCGGCCCAGCTTGAAGATGTGGCCGACCTCGATGGCGCGTACCAGCTCCAGCGCCGTCCCGCAGCGCGGGCACGGCTCCCCCGCTGACACCTCGCGCAGGTCGGCCCAGGCACCCACGGTGATGTCCCGGCTGACGTCCACCCCGGTGAGGTGGACATCGTCGGTGTTCGCGCCGGTCGCCATGTCGGTACGGCCCCGCAGGCCCTCATCGGCGATGACCGGCAGGGTGACACCGACGGCGCCGAGGCTGCCCGGCGATGCGCCGAGCGCGGCGAAGATCTCCTCCGCCCGGGCCGGCCTGACGTCCGTAGTGCCGACGGCGTCGATGAGCTTCTGCTCGGCTAGCGGATGATCGCCGCGCAGCAGCACCAGCGCCAGCTTTCCGTCGATGACCTGCACCAGTGTCTTAATCTGCCGGTCGGCAGCGATGCCGTGCTTGTTGGCCAGGTCGTCGATCGTGCGCACGCCCGGGGTGGCGAGCCGGGCCGGCACGGCCGGCCCTGGTTCATCGTGCACCGGCGCCAGCACCGAGGTGGCCTTCTCCAGGTTGGCGGCATACCCGCAGTCCGGGCAGGACGCCACCAGGTCCTCGCCGACCTGTGACGGGCACATGAACTCGACCGAGTCGCTACCGCCCATCGTCCCGTTCGAGGCCTCCGCCGCCAGCACCGGAATCCCAAGCCGCTCGAAGATCCGCTCATAGGCGGCCCGGTGCGCCTCGAACGAGACGTCCAGCCCCGCCTCGTCGGTGTCGAAACTGTAGGAATCCTTCATCGTGAACTCGCGGACCCGGATCAGGCCGCTCTTCGGCCGGGGCTCGTCCCGGAACTTGATCTGGAATTGGTACCAGACCTGCGGCAGCTCACGGTAGGACGACAGCTCAGCCGCGACCGTGGTGAAGATCTCCTCGTGCGTCATGCCCAGGACCATGTCGGCGCCCTTGCGGTCCTTGAGCCGGAACATCTCCTCGCCCATCACCGCGAGGCGCCCGGTCTGCTGCCAGATCTGGGCGGGCTGCATGGACGGCAGCAGGAACTCCTGGGCGCCGATCCGGTTCATCTCCTCCCGGATCACCGTTATCACCTTGGCGCGGACCCGGATGCCCAGCGGCAGCAGGCTGTAATGGCCGGCCATGAGCTGGCGGATGAACCCGGCCCGCAGCAGCAGCCGGTGGCTGGCCGCCTCGGCCTCGGCCGGGTCGTCACGCAGTGTCGGTATGTACAGCTGGGACCAGCGCATGAATCGATGCCTCGCCTTGCCAGAAAGGATTGCCCGGAAACCCGCATTCTATGGGATAGCGCCGCCGGAAGGCGGCAGGTAACCGGCCAGCCGGAGCACCCGGGTGCCGGGCAGCATATGCTCGCGCCAGTGCCGGCATACGGCGGCGGCACCCCACGGTATTCGAGCACCGCCGCCCGCCCGGCGCGCGCCGCCCGGCCGACCGGGCCGCCACCGCGCTCACCAGCCAGCGCAGCGCATCGGCGACCGGGATCGCGGCCAGCGCATAGCCGGGCAGCAAGAAGCGCGGGGCCGCGTAGCCGATCACGAATAGGTACTGAAACGGCGCGCTTGCTGCGCAGACGGCCGGCAGCAGCGCGAACCCCAGCTGTCCGTGCCGGCGTGCCGCCCAGGCCCCGAGCCCGGCCAGCACCGGCAGCGCCAGCCATCACAGGATCAGCACGGGATAGCGGTAGCCGGCCACGCACGGCCGGCATAGCGTCGGCCCGCTGGCCGGCCCGCAGCTCATCCCAGAACCCGAGGTGAAGTCCGAAGCCGCCCTGCCCCGCGCCCGCCAGGTGCAGCCGCCGTAGCGGGCTGCCGCCGAGGCCGCTGCCGCCGAGCCCGCTGCCGCCCGGCCCGGTCCCGGCCGGCCCACGGCCGGTGGTGCGCAGGAAGAAGCCGACCGCGGCCAGGCCGGACAGCGCACCCACAGATCGGGCATGGCCTGCGGGCCGTAGTACTGAGTGACCCACAGCCCGGTGAGCGCCAGGCCCGCGAGCGCGAGCACCCAGCCCGCGCCACACCAGCAGCGCGCCAACAGGGCCAGGCCGGAGGCCACCGCCAGGTAGGCATGCAGCGTGGTGGCCGAGGTCGTGAAGGCGGCCGCCGGCGCGGTAAGCAGCGAAATCCCGCGGGCCCGGGCCGGGTCGAAGTAGGCGGCCGGCACGTGCAGGCTGACCTGGCTGGCATACACGGTCTCGTCCCAGCTCAGCCCGAGGCCGGGCACGACGAAGGTCAGCTGGGGGCCACGGTGAACAGCGCCGCGACCGCAGCCGCTACGTCCACGATGGCCAGGGTGCCACAGTCCTCATGGCCCGCCGCTCTACCCAGGCGGCCTGGCCGCGTGCGATTCTTGGCCCAGTCACAGGCAGGCGGGCGGCGGGCGGGCAGGCGGGCGGGCAGGCACAGGCAGGCAGCCAGTCACCGGGGAACCAGGCTGGCCGGCGAGGGAGTTACGGGAGTGCGCACAACCAGGAGGAGCCTGAGGGCCCCGCGGCCCGTGGCCGGCCGGCGGGAGCGGCGATGAGTACGTTCGGCGAGGCGTTCAACGCGGCGGGGTGGCTGCTGCACACGGCGGCGCCGGACCGGATCGCCGCGACGGCGGTCGCCCTGGACGGCTCGATGACCGACCTGACCTACCGCGACCTGGACGATCTCACCTGGCAGGCGGCCGCCGCGCTGGTCGCGGCGGGTGTCCGGGCCGAGGAGCGGCTGCTGCTGTGCATGGCCGACACGCCCGAACTGGTCGCGCTGTTCCTCGGCGCGCTGTCCATCGGCGCCGTACCGGTTCCGGTCAGCACCATGGCCACCGCCGCGGACCTGGCCGGCCTGGTCCGCGACAGCCGTGCCCGGCTGCTCGCGGTGAGCGCCGAGTTCCTGCCCAGCGCCCGGGACGCCGCGGGCCTGCCCGGGCTGCGCGACATCGTGGTGGCCGGCGACAGCGACGATCTCGACCCGCTGCTGGTGCCCGGCCGCAATCGGGCCGGGCGGCGGCTGCGCACGCTGCCCGCGTTCCTGGCCGCCGCCGGGGCTGACGATGAGGCGGCGGCCCGGGCCGCCGAGCCGACGCTGGCCGACAGCCCGGCGTTCTGGCTCTACACCTCCGGCACCACCGGCACGCCCAAGGCAGCCATGCACCGGCACGGCGCGCTGCGCACCACGGCGTTCACCTACGCCGCCAGCGTGCTCGGCGTCGGTCCCGACGACGTCTGCTACTCGGCGGCCAAGTTCTTCTTCGCCTACGGCCTGGGCAACACGCTGACGTTCCCGCTGTCGGCCGGCGCCGCGCACCGTGCTCGACCGGGCGCGGGCTACCCCCGACCGGCTGGCCAGCGTGCTGACCACCGTCCGGCCCACCCTGTTCTTCGCCGCGCCGAGCGCGTACGCGGCGATGCTCGCCGCCGGGCTGCCCGACGACGCCTTCGCCAGCGTGCGGCTGGCCGTCAGCGCAGGCGAATCGCTGCCCGCCGACCTGTACAAGCGCTTCACCAGCCGGTTCGGGGTCGAGGTGCTCGACGGCATCGGGTCTACCGAGGCGCTGCACATATTCGTCTCCAACCGGCCCGGCCGGGTACGGCCGGGTACGACCGGGGAGGCCGTGCCCGGCTACGAGCTGCTGATCGAGGACGACGAGGGCGGCCGGTAGCCGACGGCGAGCCGGGCGGCCTGTACGTCAAGGGTGATTCGACCGCGACCGGCTACTGGTGCCGCAGCGAGGTCACCCGCCGGGTGTTCCGCGGCGAGTGGCTGCGCACCGGCGACATCTACGCGCGCGACGCCGACGGGTACTACTCCTGCCTGGGCCGCAGCGATGACGTGCTCAAAGTCCGCGGGATGTGGGTGTCCCCGGCGGAGGTGGAGATCAGGCTGCGCGCGCACCCCGGTGTGGAGCAGGCGGTGGTAGTCGCCATCCCGGACGCCGACGGCCTGGACACCGCGGTGGCCTGCGTGGTCTTGCGGCCCGGCGAGCCGCTGACCGCCGATGAGCTGATCGCGTTCTGCCGGGCCGGGCTGGCCGCGTTCAAGCGCCCGCGGCACGTGCTGTTCCTGGACGGACTGCCGCTGACCGCTACCGGCAAGGTGCAGCGGTTCCGGCTGCGCGAGCTGGCGCTGGCCGCGCTGGCGGACCGGCGCAGCCCGGCGGAAGCGGCGGCCGCGGACCCGGCCACCGGGAACCGCGCATGATCGACGGCCGGCTGCTGGTCGACGCGCACGTGCACGTGGCCAGGCTCGCGACCTTGTCCGGGGACTGGCACGACTGGGCGCAGGCGTTCGGCAGCGGGGTGCCGCTCGGCGAGCTTTACGACGCCGACGGCACGCCGCGCCCGGCCGCCATCGACGAGCATTTCGCCCGGCAGGGCGCCGACCGGGTGCTGCTGTTCTCCGAGTACAGCCCCAAGGCCACCGGGATCCAGCCGATCGAGGACGTGCTGCCGCTGGTCGAGGCCAACCCGGCCCGGTTCCGCCCGGTGGCCTGCGTCAACCCGCACCTGCACTACCCGGTGACCGCCGAGCTGGCCCGCCAGGTCGGCCTCGGCGCCATCGCGCTGAAGATCCACCCGGTGCACGGCGGCTTCGAGGCCAGGGACCGGATGCTCTACCCGGCCTACGGCTGGGCGCAAGATCGCGGCCTGCCGGTGATCGTGCACTGCGGCACCTCGACGTTCGCGGGCTCGTCGAACTCCTACGCCGACCCGATGCTGCTCGAGGACGTGTTCCGCGACTTCCCCGGGCTGACGGTGGTGCTGGCCCATGGTGGCCGCGGCTGGTGGTACGACCAGGCCGCGTTCGTGGCGCTGATGCGGCCCAACGTCTGGATCGAGGTGTCCGGGCTGCCGCCGCACCGGCTGGGCGACTACTACGGCCCGGTGCTGCGCCGGCTCGCCGATAAGATGATCTTCGGCACCGACTGGCCGGGCGTGCCGGGCGTCGAGCGCAACGCCCGCGCACTGGAGAAAGTCCTGCTCGACGCCGGCTGCACCGCCGGCCAGGTAGCGGCAGCGTGGGGCGGCAATGCCGCCCGGGTGTTCGCTCTCGGCCCTGGCTAGCGACGCCCCGTTGCCCGGCGGATATGGCCGCCACTTGCGGCGCTTCCTTGCGCAATAGAGCAGCATGCGCCAAGGTGGTCGCACCATCGCCTTCGGCCACGTTGGCACCGAAAACTCGAATTGTCGTTGTGGAGGCTTCATGCACTGGCGCGTCGCTGGCCTACTAGCGGGATCAGCACTGACTCTGGCTACCCTGAGCGCCGCGGGCACGGCGGCCGCCAGCTCGGCGGCCGCGGTTCCGGGCCCGACTCCGGTACCGCAGGTCAAAGTGCTCAGCAACACCTCATTCGCGACCCCGCCGACCACGGCCCAGTGCCAGGCGCAGCTGCACCTCGCCTGCTATGCCCCGTTCCAGTTCCAGAAGGCCTACAATCTCGCTCCGCTGTACAAGAAGGGCCTGACCGGCACGGGCCAGACGATCGTGATCGTCGACTCGTTCGGCTACCAGAACATCCGCAGCGAGCTGGCCGTCTTTGACAAGGCGTTCGGGCTGCCGGCGCCCCCCAGCTTTAAGATCATCCGGCCGGCGGGCCCGGTGCCGCCGTACAACCCGGCAAAGCGGCCCGCGATGACGGGCTGGGCGCAGGAGACTTCGCTGGACGTCCAGTACTCGCACGCCATCGCGCCGGGGGCCAACATCCTGCTGGTCGAGACACCGGTGGCCGAGACGCTGGGCGTGCACGGCTTCCCGCAGATCGTGAAGGCGGAGAACTACGTCGTCAACCACCACCTCGGCAACGTCATCTCGCAGAGCTTCGGCGCGCCGGAGCAGACCTTCCCCAGCGCCCGGTCGATCCTGAACCTGCGCAGCGCGTATAAGAACGCGGCCGCCCACGGCGTGAGCGTGCTGGCCGGCAGCGGCGACGCCGGGCCGTCGGGGGCGAGGACCCTCACCCCGCAGGGTTTCGCCGCGACCTTCTTCCTGCACCGGGTGGCCCAGTGGCCGGCCACCGACCCGCTGGTCACCGCCCTGGGCGGTACCCAGCTGCACCTGACCAGCACCGGCGCGCACATCCAGTCCGACACCGTGTGGAACGACACCAACCTGTTCGGGTCCCCCGCGGCCAGCGGCGGCGGCCGGTCAGTGGTCTTCGGCCTGCCGGCGTACCAGAACAGCGTGGCCGGCGTGACCGGCCCGGCCCGCGGCATCCCGGACATCTCGATGAGCGCGGCCGTGGACGGCGCGGCGCTGGTGTACCTGGACGCCGGAGCCGCGCAGGCCCCCGCCGGCTTCTACCTGATCGGCGGCACCAGCGAGGCCACTCCGATGTTCGCCGGCATCGTCGCGATCGCCGACCAGTACGCCGGGCACGGCCTGGGCCTGCTGAACCCCGCCCTGTACCGGCTGGAGGCGGCCGGCGCCCCGGGCATCGTGGACGTGACGGCTGGCACCAACACGGTGACCTTCCCGCAGGCGGGCAGCGTCCACACGGTCCGCGGCTTCGACGCCGTCAAGGAGTATGACCTGGCCACCGGTGTGGGCACGGTCAACGGGGCGAAGTTTGTTCCCGAGCTGGTGGCAGCCTCGAAGTAACCGCGGCTGCCGCCGGGACGGCGGGGGTGGCCGGGCCGGGTAAACCGGGCCCGGCCACCCCCGCCGCGTCCGCGACCGCGTCGAATGCGCGAACCGGAAGATCCGGCACGCTGATGCGGGCCGATTCCGGCCGCCGGTCAGCTGTCCATGTGGAACAGCTCGAGCTGGATGTTGTCGGGATCGCGGAAGACAACCACCGCGTAGGGCACCGGGCTCTGCGCGCTGATCACGCCGGAGTGCCGGACGCCGAGCTTGTCCAGCCAGCCGGCCCAAGAGTCAAGGTCAGAGCGCTTGGCGACCGCGAACGAGATGTGATCCAGGCCGGTCCGGCTCTCGGTGAATGGCTCGCCGGGGTTGGACTCGTGGTGGTGCAGCGCGATGACCAGGCCGGACCGCGAGTCGGTGAGCCAGACTGCGTAGCCAGTGGCTTCGGCAGAATGATGCGGGAACGTGGATGGCAGCCGGATCATGCCGAAGACCCGCTCGTACCAGCGGGCGCTGGCCTCCACGTCCACCACGGTGGGCGAGAAGTGGTGGACGCCGGTGATGGCCGGGCCGGTGCCGCTGTCGGTCATGCTGCTCCTCAGGAGGTGGGCGCACGCTGCGGGTGCGGTGTGCCAACTATGATCCCGCGCTGACCACAGCAGCGTCGATGATCCCGGCGTCCGCTCCCCTGCACGCCGGCTCCGGCCAGCCCGTCACAGCCGGCCGCTGGCGGCGGCCGGCTCGGCGTCCGGCGGTCCGGGGTAGGCCCGCTCGGTTACCCTCTCCAGCCGCTTGAGGTGCCGCCGCAGGTAAAGGATCAGAGCGATGGCGGCGACCACGCCCAGCCCGGCACCGGGGCAGGTCACGGCCGTACTGACCTGGCGGATGCCAGCGCCGAGGAAATACGTCCCTGAGCAGACCAGCGCCGCCCAGAAGATTCCGCCGGCCGCGTTGTACACCAGAAACCGCCGCCAGTGCATCTTGTTGACCCGGCCGGGAACGCGACGTAGGTACGCAGCACCGAGACGAACCGGCCGAGGAACACCACCTTGCCGCCCTGGCGGTCGAACAGGTACCGGTGCCCGCGTACAGGCTGGCCGCAGCCGCAGGCTCGGCCCGGCCCCGCGGGCATCGCGTCGGTCCCGGCCGCCGTGGCGACGCGTACCGTCTCGCCGTCCGCGGTCACCACGGCGGCCGGCTCACCGCCCCCGGGCGGGCAGGGTGCGAACCGATATCGGCCCGCGGATCTCACCCAGGCTGAGCGTGATATCGCAGGGGTCACAGTGCGCCGCGCTACCCGGACGGACCGCCCGGCCGTCTTGCGCCGCGGCAGCGAAAGCCGGGATCGCCGGGCAGCGGATCGGCGCTCAGCTGAGTCTTCATGGGGCCAGCTGAGTCTTCATGATGTGGGCCTCGATCCGCTGACGGGCCGCCGGGCCGGTTGCGGTCACCGGCTGGCTGGTACCCGGCCACGCCGGACCCGGCCCGGCGGCAGCAGCAAGCAGCTGTCGCCGAACTCGTGCCAGAGGTAGCCAGCCCGCTCGGCCTCGGCGTAAGCAGCGCCGACGAGGCGCTCCCCGGCGACGGCCTGCAGCAGGTCCAGGTGCGAGGCGCCGGGCTCATGCCAGCCGGTGACCAGGCCGTCCACCACCCGGGCGGTGCGCTGCGGGCCGAGGACCAGCTCGGTCCAGCCGTGACTGGCCCGCACCGCGATGTCGCCGCCGGGGTGGCCGGGGCTCGCGTCCGTGCCGTCGGCTGTGCCGCCGCCGGCCGCCAGGCGGCCGGCGGCGCTTTCCAGCGCCCGGACGCAGGTGGTACCCACCGCGATGACCCGCCGGCCCGCGGCCCTGGTGAGATTGACCAGCTCGGCAGTGGGCTCGGGCACCGCGAACCGCTCCGGCAGCGGCGGCTCGCCGGCCTCCAGCGAGGCCACCCCGGCGTGCAGCGTGATCGGCGCAATCACGACGCCGGCCGACACCAGGCTAGTGACGAGCCCGGCAGTGAACGGGCGCGCCGCGCTGGGCATTTCGGCGCTGCCGGGAACCCGGGCGAACACCGTCTGGTAGGCGGCCAGCGGCCACCCGCCGGGCACGTAAGAGTATCTGATCGGCTCGCCATGACGGCCGAGGTAGGCGGCGGCGTCCCCCGCCCCGCCGGCCGCCGCGGTCCACAGCCGGGTGGCCGCGGGGTCCGGGTACCGGGCCAGCAGGCGGACGGACGCCCGGCCGGGCAGCGCGACGACCTCGGCCGGGACAGCATCGGTCACCCGGCTTCGCCCCGCGGGATCGCGCAGCTCAACCAGCCATTCACCATCGTCGAGCACGGTGCACAGGTGCACGCTCACCGGACGGCCGTCCGCGCGCAGGCCGGGCACGGCGGCGGGCAGGGTGGCCGAGTTGTTGACGACCAGCAGATCGCCGGCCGACAGGAACCGGGGCAGGTCACCGAACCGGGCGTGGACCAGGCCGTCCGGGGTCGCGGCCAGCAGCCGGACGCCGTCCCGGGTCAGGCCGCGCTGCTCAGGCGGCCGGGTGGCGGGCCGGATCATGACGCCACCGCCGGAGCCTCGGCGGCCGGGACGGCGGCGGCCAGGTCGGCGGCGCGGTACCGGCCGCTGGGCGGCCGCCCGGCGAGCAGCGCGAGCAGCACGGGCACGACGGTCTCCGGCTCGGGCCGGTCGGAGATATCCTCGCCGGGAAACGCCTGCTGGTGCAGGTCGGTGCGCATTTCGCCCGGATCGAAGGCATAACACCGCAGGGCCGGGTGCTCGGCGGCCAGCACGGCGGTCAGCTGGTCCAGCGCGGCCTTCGCCGAGCCGTACCCGCCCCAGCCGGGATAGGCCTCGACGGACGCGTCCGAGCTGATGTTGACCACCGCTCCCCCGGCGGCGGCCAGCGGCCCGGAGAGCAGCTGGAACAGGGCCAGCGGCGCGAGCACGTTCGTCTGGTACACAGTCTCGAGCTCGCCGAGCGGGTAATCGCGCAGCGGCGGCTGCGGGCTCGGGCCGAGCCGGGCTCGCGTTGCAGATCAGGACGTCGAGGCGCCCATCCCGGCTGGCCGCGGCGGCCAGCGCCGTGCGGTGGGCGGGGTCGGTGACGTCCCCGGGAATGACGGTGATCTCGGCCGTCAGCGCGAGCCCCCGGGTCGCGGCGGCCAGGTCCCCGGCCGACCGCGCGTCGACGGTCAGGGACCAGCCGCGCTGCGCCAGGGCGCGGGCAGTCGCCCGGCCCAGGCCCTTGGACGCGCCGGTGATCAGGGCTGATGGCATGGCTCCTCCTCCGGGCTGAGGCACGCATGGTTTGCTGCGTGCCCGGGTCCTGCTGCATGCCATACTGAGAGTTGAAGTTAACTTCATGTCAAGCTGACGGGAGGACGCCGTGCAGAGCACCGACCCGCTGGCCATTGGCGAGATCGCCCGGCGCAGCGGCTTCGCCGAGTCCGCCATCCGCTACTACGACCGGCTCGGCCTGCTTACCGCCAGCCGCACATCCGGCGGCCAGCGGCGGTTCCCCCGCTCAGCGCTGCGCCGGCTGGCGTTCATCCGCGCCGCTCGCAATGTGGGGCTCAGCCTGGACGAGATCGCTGCCGCGCTGGCGACCCTGCCCGCCGGCCGGACCCCGACCCGGGCCGACTGGACCCGGCTGTCCCGTGGCTGGCGGCGGCGGCTGGACGACCAGATCAACGGCCTGATGGCGCTGCGGGACGGGCTTGATTCCTGCATCGGCTGCGGCTGCCTGTCGCTGCAGCGCTGCGCGATCTCCAATCCGGCCGACGCCGCCCGCCTGTCCGGCCCGGGCGCCGCCTACCTGCCCGCCGCCCTGCGCCGCGACGAGACCCGCCCGGCCGCTCGTGCCGCCGCCGGATCAGGACGCTGACCCAGCGCAGCAGCTGATGGGCTGGCCGGGGCCTGGTTAACGGTAGCGCCCGCAGCGGGACTGCGGCAGGGTGGGCGGCATGATCGACCCGGCGATCACCGTGGGCGGCGGACCCGGCATCTGCGCCGTACCGCTGGCCCGCCGGGTGCTGCCGCCGGGCGGCCGGCTGCTGGCCGCTGCCATCAGCCGGTTCGCCGGCCTGCTGGACGGCCTGTACGACGGCTCGCTGGACGATCCGGTCTTCGCGCCGATCGTGGCCCGCGACCTGGCCGATGGCCAGCACCCCAGCCCCGACCCGACAGGCCGGCCTGAGTTCTTCACCACCGCTTACCTCCACACGCCGGATGAGCTGGCGGACGAAGTGCGGGAGACCGGCCTGACGGGCATGGCCGTCTACGGCGTGGAGGGCCCGGGCTGGCCGCTGCGCCGGGAATGGCAGGACCCGCGCCGCCGCGAGCAGACCTTGTATGCGGTCCGGGCGGTGGAAACCGATCCGTCGCTGACCGGGTTCAGCCATCACCTCATCGCGTCGGCAGCCCGGTGACGCCCATCCCGCTGGGTTCGCCGCAGCCGCCGGGCTGGCCTGGCCCGGCTGGCCTGGCTGGACCGCCGCGGCCGGACGGGCCGCCGGGACGGAATCCGGCCGCGGCCTGGCCGGCCCCGGCGTTGCCGGCCGCGGCCTGGCCGGGCGGGACCGGGCAGCCGCTGGCCGGCGGGATGAACCCGGCGGCCGGCGTGGTGCGGATCGGGGACACCGTCCGCCGCCCGGTGTCCCCGTCCTCGGCGGCGGTGGCCGCGCTGCTGCAGCACCTGGACCGGGCCGGCTTCGACGGCGCGCCACGTTACCTGGGCACCGACGGCGAGGGCCGCGACGTGCTTTCCTTCATCGAGGGCGAGGTGCCGCTGCCGCCCTATCCGGCCTGGTCGCTGACCGACGCCGCGCTCGCCGAGCTGGGCAGCCTGCTGCGGCGGCTGCACGACGCCACCGCGTCCTTCGACCCGGCCGGGTTCTCCGGCTGGCCGACCGACTGGGCCGACCCGGCCGGCGGCCCGGTGATCTGCCACAACGACGTGTTCCCTGAGAACACGGTGTTCCGCGACGGCCACGTCGTCGCGCTGATCGACTTCGCCGAGGCCGCGCCGGGGCGGGCGTTCTGGGATCTGGCCATCGCCGCCCAGGAATGGGGCCCGCTGCACGATCCAGCGACACGGCTGAATCATGCGCCCGACCTCGACGGCGTCCGCCGCACCGGGCTGCTGGCCCGCGCCTACGGCGCCGCCCCGGCCGAAGCGCCCGAGCTGGTGGACGTGATCCTGGCCGAGTACGCGCATTCCCTCCGCCACGTCCGGGATGAGATCGCGGCCGGCAGCCCGGTCTGGACTCAGCTCTGGTCCGACACCGACGGCGAGCAGCGGGCCGCGGCCGACACCGCGTGGCTGCACCGGCAGCGCGCGGCTTTGATCACCGCGATCGCAGGATAGGCGGAGTTCGCGACCATCTTCGTCGGCATCATCGGCGTCTGGTTCTTCGGCCAGTCGTTTTGGATGGCGACGCTCGCGATCGTACTCGGCAGCGCGCTCGGATTGCTGTCGATGCGCGCGCTCGCGGCCCGCGGCCCGCTGTTCGGCGTGCCGCAGATGGTGCTGTCCCGCGTTGGCTTCGGCTTCGCGGGCAACGCCCTGCCGGCCGGCATCAACGCGCTGGTGGCCGGCGTGGGCTGGTTCGCGGTCAACAGCGTCAGCGGCGCGTTCGCCCTCAACGCGCTGCTCGGCTGGAACTCGAAGATCTGCCTGCTGATCATCGTGGTGGTGCAGCTCGCGGTGGCGTTCTTCGGCTATAACCTGGTGCACGCGTTCGAGCGCTGGGCGTTCCCGGTGCTGGTGGTCATCTTCCTCATCGCCTCGGCCGTGATCGTGTCCAGTCGCATCCGAGCGCGCACGGGGCCAGCGAGCCGGGCGATCAGCAAGTACGCCGCGAACCCGACGGCTGGCTTCACCAGCCACCTGCCGGGCTGGATCGCGGACGTCACGATGCTGGCGATCGCGCTCGGCGCGATCTGCGCCAACGCGCTCAGCGTGTACTCAGGCTCGATGTCGTTCCTGGGCGCTCGGCATCCGGCTGCCACTGTCGCTGCGCCGGGCCATCGTCGCGATCGCGTTCGGCATCGCCGGGTTCTTCCTGGCCCTGTCCGGGCTCAGCGACGCGGGCACCAAGTACAACAACTTCCTGCTCGTCATCGCCTACTGGATCGGCCCGTGGCTGGGCGTGTTCTTCGCCGACCAGTTCCTGCGCGCGGCAGGCGGGTGGACGGGTTCTTGTTCATGTCCCGCCGGATCGTCTCGGCCGCCATCACCTCGACAAACCGGGAGTAGTCGTCGTCGGTCTCGTCGCAGTGGATATCCACGCGCAGGCCGTGCTCGTCGGCGAGGGCCATCGCGAACCGGACGGACTCCACCCCGTCCTCGCGGGTCAGCTCATAGTGCGGGATGCCGCCGACGACGTCGGCGCCGAGGGCCGCGGCCTGGCGCATCAGCTCCCGGCCGCCCTCGAAGGCCAGGATGCCCTGCTGCGGGAACGCGACGAGCTGCAGGTCGACCAGGCCGCGCACCTCCTCGCGCAGGTCGATCAGCGCCCGTAGCGCCCGCAGCTGCGGGTCGCACACGTCGACGTGGCTCGGTGCGGGAGTCCTGGCCGGCCAGCCGGGCATTGCGGAGGATTAGATCGACATGGGCCTATCATCCCGTGACCCGGGCAGACCCGGCAGCGCGCCGGTGTGGCGGCGCGCTGCGGCGCGCGTGCTGCGGTAATTTGCCTGGTTCAGGCAGTTCTAGCGGGCAGCGCGTCCGGGCAGCGGCAGGCGTCAGCGGGAGTCGGTGAGGCAGGCGGTGCGGAGCAGGCAGTACGGACCCGATGTGCTCGCGGCAGCCCGGCGCCGGCCGGGCCTCGCCGACGCACCGCGCGTCGCCGCCGGCCTGGGCATGGTCGTGGAGGACTCGGCGGGCGAGTTCTGCGGCGCGGTGGTCGGCTGGGAGAAGGATGCTGTCACGCTGGAGGACCGGCACGGCCGGCGCCGGGTCTTCCCGTTCGCCCCGGGCGCCTTCTTGCTGGAGGGCCAGCGGATCACGCTGACCCGCCCCGCATCCGGTCCGGTCGGACCGGACCAGGCCGCAGCCCAGGGGGGTACCGCGCAGGGACAGCGGCCTGCCGGCCCGCGGCGGACCGCGTCCGGGTCGATCGCCGCCCCGGTCAGCCGGGCCAAGGTGGCGCGGGCCAGCCGCATCTACGTCGAGGGGCGGCACGACGCCGAGCTGGTGGAGCAGATCTGGGGTGATGACCTGCGCGATGTCGGCGTGGTGGTGGAGTTCCTGGGCGGGATCGACGACCTGCCCGCGATCGTGTCCGGCTTCTCCCCCGGCCCCGGCCGCAGGCTGGGCGTGCTGGTCGATCACCTGGTGGCCGGGTCCAAGGAGACCAGGATCGCCGCGCAGGTGAGCTCGCCGCACGTGCTCATCGTCGGTCATCCATTTATCGACATCTGGTCGGCGGTCAGGCCCGCCGCCGTCGGCATCAGCGGCTGGCCCCGGGTGCCGCCGGGCACGCCGTGGAAGCAGGGCGTGCTGCGCGCCATCGGCTGGCCGGAGGACACCGCCGCGGCCTGGCAGCGCATCCTGCGCGCCGTGCGCGGATTCGCCGACCTGGAGCCCGAGCTGCTCGGCCGGGTCGAGGAGCTGATCGACTTCGTCACCGAGCCCGGCGCCGGCGACCTGCTCAGAGGCGGCCTCAGCCGCGCGCGGCGGTCCGCCCGCCGTGCCGCGGGCACCCCGGCCGGAGCCGGCGCGCCCGCTGGTGTTGACTATCCGGTATGCCAGTTGAAGGGGAATACGAGCCGAGCCCGCAGCAGTGGGTCCGGGACCAGGTCGAGCTGTACGAGGGCTCAGGCGGGACGAAGGGCACCACGCTCGCCGACACCGGACTGCCTGTGGTGATCATCACCAACAAGGGCGCGCGCAGCGGGAAGATCCGCAAGACCCCGGTGATGCGGGTCGAGCACGACGGCCGGTACGCCGCGGTCGCGTCCAAGGGCGGCGCGCCTGAGCATCCGTACTGGTACTACAACTTCCGCGCGAACCCGCTGGTCGAGCTGCAGGACGGTCCGCGCAAGCAGGAGATGACCGCCCGCGAGGTCAGCGGCGAGGAACGGGAGCAGTGGTGGGAGCGCGCGGTAGCGGCCTACCCGTCCTACGCCGGTTATCAGCGCAAGACCGACCGCCAGATCCCGGTGTTCGTGCTCGAACCCGCCGAATCGCCGCGCTGACGAAGCCCGCCGAATCGCCGTGCTGACGATGCCCGGCGAGGCCTCGGCGGCTTGCCTGGTCCGGCTCGCCTGGTCCGGCTTGCTGGCCGCCGTTCCGCTTGCCGGCCCGGCTACCGGGGCCGGTTCGCGCGGCGAATGCCGTAGCCGATCCGGCGGGTCTGCTCGGTGACCTCGGTCAGCTCGGCGTGGGTAAGGATGCCGGGATCGCCGTAACAGCGCGCCAGCCGGTACACCCGGGCCAGCCATTCCAGCAGCATGCCGCGCTCGTACGCCTCGACGAGGCTGCTGCCGTAGCTGACCGCGCCATGGTTGCGCAGGATGACGGCGTGGCGGTCCTTCAGCGCGGTGACCACCGCCTGGGCCAGACCGCCGGAGCCGAATCTGACGTAGGGCGCCACCCGGACCGGGCCGCCCAGCCCGGTGATCGCGTAATGGATGGCGGGCAGCTCATCGCAGGCCGCCGACAAGGCGATGACCTCGGCCGAGTGCGTGTGCACGATCGCCGCCGCCGGGGTGGAGGCATAGATCGCCAGGTGCACCGGCAGCTCGGAGGACGGCGTCTCGGCCGCGGCCAGCTCGGTACCATCCAGTCCGACCAGGCACACGTCCGCAGGCCGCATCTCGTGATAGCCGATCCCGGACGGGGTGATGGCGACAATATCGCCGACCCGCATGCTGATGTTGCCTGCGCTGCCGACGGCCAGCCCGTCGTCCAGCAGGCGCGCGCTGTAGCTGACCAGCTGGGCGCGGGCCGCGCTGAGGTCAGCAGATTCTGGGTACGGAATGCACGGATCTTAAACCGGATGGCCGGCCGGAAACCAGGCCCGGGCCCCCGGGGTCATGCCAGCCGCCCAGGCGGCCGGAGGCAGCGGTCAGGGCGTCTCCGACCGGGGTGCGGCGGTAAAGCACCGATCGCCCCGACCTGGCCCGGTCCGCCAGCCCGGCGCCGCGCAGCACGGCCAGGTGATCACCGATGCCGCCCAGCGACTGCCCGAGGGCGACAGCAAGCTGAGTGGTGCTGGCCGGCTCATCGAGCGCACGCAGGATGGCGGCTCGTGAGGTGCCGAGAAGCCGGTCGAGCGCCGCGCCGGGCGCTGGCCGATCGGCTTGCTGCCACAGCGCCGCAACGCCGCGGGCGGGATAGATCAGGGCCGGCGGCCATGGCGGGTCGAGGGTCATGGCCAGCCTGGGCCAGACAAAGACCGACGGCACGAAGAGCAGGCCGCGGCCGCCGAGGACGGCGTCTTCGTCCTGCGACCAGCGGCTGGCCTCGATCCGGCCCTGGTGCCAGCTCAGGCTGGGATGCAGATCGGCCAGGGCGGCGCCCCACCCCCGGGCGGCCAGCTGCCCCGCCCGGTGCACCACGTCGCGCTCGAGGACGGCCCGCAGCGTGGGCCACTCGGGTGCCAGCAGCGCCTGCCAGGCGGCGGACAGCACGTCGGCAGCGTAATCGGTGACCCGGTCGCTGGTCAGGATGCGCCGTACCCGCGGATCGGCCGGCTGGCGCCGCAGCACCTCGGCGACCTCCCGGCGGGCCTGCTCAATGGGCGTGGACCGGACCTGGGCCACCAGGTCATCGATGCTGGTGGATACCCGGCCGGCACCGGGGACAGGAAATCGGCGCCCCAGCCCGGCGGGTGCAAGGCGAGCACCACATCAACGTCCGCCTCGCGGACCAGCTCCTGGTAACGGTCCCTGGCCCGGGCCAGCCAGGGCCGCAGCGCGGCGTCCTGGTGGTGCCTCGGATCGCCCGCGAGCAGCCGCAGCGCGTGGATCAGCTCCCAGAGCGGGGAGAGGGCGAACCGGCTCATCGTCAGGTCTTCGCTGTCCACCGCGATCCGCAGCACCATGACCGCACCTTTCGCCCGGTGACGAAAAAGTACCACCGGAGCGCGCCGTTCCCGACGATGGCGCTCATGACTCCCGCGACGACCGCGCTGCCCGCGGCACGCCCGACGTACCGGTCGGTATTCGCAGCCCGGGAGTTCCGGGTGCTGTTCACCGGGATGCTCGCATACGTGCTGGGCTTCGAGTTCGAGATCCTGGGCCTGTCGGTGCTGGTCTACGACCAGACCCGATCGGCGTTCCTGACCGCGGCCGCCTTCAGCGCCGGCTTCGCGCCGCAGGCTATCGGGGGCGCGCTGTTCACCTCCCTGGCCGACCGGCTGCCATCCCGGGCCGTCATCACGGCGGGCTTGCTCACCCGCTCCGCGCCGGGCCTGGTGATCGGCCTGTGGCCGGCCCTGCCGGTCCCCGCGATGCTGGCCATGGTCGGCGCCGCGGCGACGGCCGCCCCGGTGTTCAGCGCCGCGACCTCCGGCCTGCTTCCCGAGGTGCTCGGCGACGATCGGTACGTTCTCGGCCGCTCGGTCTTCAGCCTCACCGCCGCGAGTGCCCAGATCATCGGCCTGGGGATCGGCGGCGCGGCACTGGCGGCGCTGCCCGCGCGCTGGCTGCTGGTGGCGGCAGGCGGCTGCCTGGCCGCGGCCGCCGCCATCAACCGCCTCGGCCTGCCGCCCCGTGCCGCCCGCTCAGGCTCGGCCCGGGTGCGGGGCAGCGTCCGGGCCACCCTGGCGGGCAACGCCGAGCTGCTCGCCGACCGGCAGGTGCGGGGGCTGCTGCTGGCCCAGTGGCTGCCGGCCTGGCTCGGCACCGGAGCCGAGTCCCTGATCGTCCCTTATACCGGGTCGCTCGGCCTGCCGCCCAGTGCGGCCGCCCCGTTGCTCGCCGCCGTGCCGATCGGGATGCTGATCGGTGACGTGCTGATCGGCAGATTCTGCCGGTCCGCGACGCGTCAGCGGCTGACGTTCCCGCTCGCGATGCTGCTGGGAATGCCGCTGCTAGCGCTGATCTTCTCGCCGCCGCTGCCGCTGGCCGCCGCCGCGCTGCTGGCGTCCGGGCTCGGCTATGGCTACCAGCTCGGAATCCAGCAGGCCTTCCTCGACAGCCTGCCGCCGCGTCTGCGCGGGCAGGGCTTCGGCCTGAATTCCACCGGGGCCATGGGCGGGCAGGGGCTCATCCCGCCCGCGGCCGGCGCGCTGGCCGCCTTGCTCGGCGCCGGGCCTGCGATCGGGGCCGCAGGCGCCGCCCTTCTCGTCACCGCGCTGGCCCTGCGCGGCCCGCTGCACGCCGGCCGCTGACGGGCGGCGCGGACCAGCCGATACGCAGGCCAGCCGCCGCCCGGCTCAGGTCCCGCTCGACTCGGCCGCAGCATCCGGCTCAGGGCTGGAGTGGCATCAGCTCGTCGGCGAATCCGGCCAGGAAGCCGGCCAGGCTGGCTGGCTGGCCCGCGGGCCTGATCACGAACTTGGTCAGGCCTGCCGCGACGTACTCGCTGATCAGCTTGCGGGCGGCGGCCCAGCTGCCGGCCGCGAGCCGGGCCGAGTCGAGGCCGGGACGGCGCGCGGCCGCGGCCTGGGCGAGCTCGGCCGGAATGCCGTTCGCGCCGACGGCCAGGCTGATGCCGAAATGCTCGGGGTCGACCTCCCGGCCGGCCGCCGTCGCCGCTTGCTGGATGAGCTGCCGCGCGGTCTCGGCTTCGGGCGGGGTCAGGAAACTGCCCAGCCAGCCGTCGCCGAGGCGCCCCACCCGGCGCAGGGCACCGGGCGCGCTGCCGCCCAGCCACAAGTCCAGTGGCTTCGCCGGGGCCGGGCCGACGCTGGCTTCCTGCACCGTGAAGAACCGGCAGGCGAAGCTGACCGGACCGGCTCCGGGCTGCAGCAGCAGCCGCAGCAGCTGTAGCGATTCGTCGAAGACATCGCCGCGGCGGCCGGGCGGTACCGGGAAGGCGGCCAGCTCCTGCGGCCGGCCGGCTTGAGGCCGAATACCGGCAGCACCCGGCCGGGCGCGAGCCCGGCGAGGGTGGCGGCACTGAGGCCGTCCGGCGTGCCCGCCCCGCCCGGGGAGATCCCGGTCCTGACCTTCACCGGATAAGTATCACGTCAGCGGAAGTCGCGGCTGCGGGCGGCCGCGACCACGCGCAGCCGTTGCAGCCGGGTGGCGAGCAGGCTGACCGCGCCGTCCAGCCGCTCGATCCGGCCGTGCACCACCAGCGCGCTGGCATCGACGCCGATTTTCCGGTACCGCTCCCAGACCCGCGGCGGGCAGATGACATTGGCCATCCCGCTCTCGTCCTCCAGGGACAAGAACACCGTCCCGCGGGCCGTGCCCGGCTGCTGCCGGTGGGTGACCAGCCCTCCCACCGCGACCATGGCGCCCGGTGCCGCCGTCCGCAGGGCGGCGGCAGGCCATACGCCGCGGGCCGTCAGCAGGTCCCTGATGTGCTCGACCGGGTGCGTGCCGTAGGTCCCGGTAGCCCACAAGTCGGCGAACGTCTCCTGCGCCGCGGTCATCACCGGGAGCGGCGGCGGCGCCAGGCCCAGGGTGGTGCCGGGCAGCTGGCCGGCCCGGATCGTGGCGGCCGCCCCGGCGGCCCACAGCGCCTCGCGTCTGCTCAGCCCGAAGCAGCCGAACGCGCCCGCCAGCGCCAGCGTCTCCAGCGCCGGGGCCGGGAGCGCGGTGCGGCGGGCGAAATCCTCCAGGCCGGAGTAGGGCTGGCCGGCCACGATGGCGGCGGCCGCACCGGAGCCCAGGTTGCGGACCTCGGACAGGCCGAGCCGGATGGCGGGCTGGCCGGGAACCGGGACGCCCCCGGCCGGATGGCTGGCCGCGGAGGCGGTGTCGGCGGCGCGCTCCGCTGCTGGCCCGGCAGGGTCTTGGCCGGCGGCAAAGACCGGGCCGACAGCGCCATCCCCCGCTGACCCGCCGGGCCCTTGACCGGCCGGGCCGCCGGGCCCGGCGGGCGGCCGCGTGTGCTGCGGAGACGCTGGCCGTTCCGGGAGTTCTGGCCGCTCATGGCGTCCTGGGTTTTCCCGGGCCTCCAGGGTGGCCAGCGCGGCGCTGGCGTTGATGTCGACGCCGCGGACTTCGACGCCGTGCCGGCGCACGTCGCCGATCAGGCTGGCGGGCGCGTAGAAGCCCATCGGCTGGCAGCGCAGCAGCGCGGCGGTGAACGCGGCCGGGTAGTAGCACTTCAGCCAGGCGCTGGCGTAGACCAGGTAGGCGAAGCTGATCGCGTGCGACTCGGGGAAGCCGTAGCTGGAGAACGCCAGGATCTTGGCGTAGATGTCCTCGGCGACGTCGGGCGGGATGTCCCTGGCCGCCATCCCCTCCAGCAGCGCCGAGCGCAGTTCCTCGATCCGCTCGGGGGCGCGCTTGGAGCTCATCGCCTGGCGCAGCTTGTCTGCCCCGGTGGCGGTGAACCCGGCGCAGTCGACGGCGATCTGCATCATCTGCTCCTGGAACAGCGGCACGCCAAGGGTCTTGCCGAGCGCGCGCCGCATCGACGGATGCGGCAGCACCGTCTCCTCGTCCCCGCGCTTGCGGCGCATGTAGGGATGCACCGAGCCGCCCTGGATCGGGCCGGGACGGATCAGCGCGACCTCGACGACCAGGTCGTAGAACTTGGCCGGGCGCAGCCGCGGCAGCGTGGCCATCTGCGCGCGTGACTCGACCTGGAACACCCCGATCGTGTCGGCCTCGCAGAGCATGGCGTAGACGCCAGGATCCTCCTGCGGTAGCGCGTGCAGGCTCCAGTGCCGGCCGTGACAGCTGGCGATCAGCTCGAAGCAGTCCCGCAGCGCCGACAGCATGCCCAGTCCGAGCAGGTCAAACTTGACCAGGCCCGCGTAAGCGCAGTCATCCTTGTCCCACTGCAGCACGGTCCGGCCCGGCATCCGGGCCCACTCCACCGGGCACACCTCCCCCACCGGCCGGTCGCATATCACCATCCCGCCGGAGTGAATGCCCAGGTGCCGGGGCAGTTTTTGCATCTGCGCGGCGAGCGCCACGACCGGGCCGGGGACTCCGGCGCCGGGCGGGATCGGCTGGCCGGGCCCGTACGAGCGCGGGCCAACCTGCCTGGCCCAGGTGTCTTGCTGGTCCGGTGCGTAGCCGAGAGCGCGGCCCGCGTCCCGCAGCGCCATCCGCGGCCGGTAAGAGATCACGTTCGCGACCTGGGCGGCCTTCTGGCGGCCGTAGGTGCGGTAGACGTACTGGATCACCTCCTCGCGGCGGCGGTGCTCGATGTCCAGGTCGATGTCCGGCGGGCCGTCCCGGCCCGGCGACAGGAACCGCTCGAACAGCAGCCCGTGCTGGACGGGATCCACGCTGGTGATGCCCAGGGCGTAGCAGACGGCCGAGTTGGCGGCCGAGCCGCGGCCCTGGCACAGGATTCCGGATTCCTCGCAGAACCTGACGATGTCGCGCACGATCAGGAAGTAGCCGGGGAAGCCCAGGTCGATGATGACCTGCAGCTCGCGGGCCACCTGGTCGTGCGCGCCGGGGACGCGCTCAGCGCCCGGCGGCCCGTACCGCTCGGCCGTCTTCTCGGTAACCAGCTCGCGCAGCCAGTCCGCCTCCGACTGGCCGCGCGGGGTCGGGAAGTCCGGCAGCCGGGGCGCGATCACCTGGAAATCGAAAGTGCAGGCGGCGGCCAGCTCCACGGTCCGCTCGAATACGCCGGGGTACCGGCGCAGCCGGGCGGCCATCTCGGCCCCGGAGCGGATGTAGGCGCCGCCGGAGGCGGCCAGCCAGCCGTCCATGTCGTCCAGGCTGCTGCGGGCCCGGACCGCGGCGAGGGCCTGGGCCAGCCGCGCGTCCGAGGGCTTCGCGTAGTGCACGTTGCCGGTGGCGATGACCTCGACCCCGGCTGCGGCGGCCACCGCCACCAGCGCGTCGTTGCGCTCATCGTCTTCTGGCTGGTCATGGCCGGATAGCTCGACCCTGACGTGGTCACGGCCGAACATCTCGATGAGCGTGCGCAACTCGCGTTCAGCGGCCGCCGGGCCACCAGCCGCGAGCGCCGCCGGCACGGCTCCCTTGCGGCAGCCGGTCAGGACCACCCAGTGCCCGCCGTGAGCGCCGGCCAATCTCGCCTCGTCGTAGACCGGGCGGCCTTTCTCGCCGCCGGCCAGGTGCGCGTCGGTGATCACCCGGCACAGCCGGGCGTAGCCTTCGGGGTCGCGGGCCAGCACGAGCAGATGCCGCGCGGCCGGGTCGGGCACACCCGCGCGCGGGGTCGCGCCGACATGAGAGGGGCCGCCTGAGCCCGTCGTCCTCGGGCTCAGCCTGGGCGGGCTCAGCCTGCGGGGGCTCAGCTCGCTCAGGCCCAGCTCGCTCAGGCCCAGCTCGGCCCCGAAGATCGTGCCGAGCCGGATGCCCTGCTGCCGGTGCAGCCGCGCCGCCGCCTGGGCGAACTGAGGCACGCCGTACATTCCGTCGTGATCGGTGATGGCCAGCGCGGACAGACCGCGTATTACGGCCTCGGTGACCAGGGCGCCGGGGCTGGAAGCGCCGTCGAGGAAGCTGAACGAGGAATGGCAGTGCAGCTCGGCCCATGGCGGGTCCTGGCCCCTGGGCAGGCGGGGGCGGCGGCCGGGCTCGCCGGAGCGGCCGGGCACGCCGGAGGGGCTGACGGGTAGCGGGATGACCGAGCCGTCCAGCCGATCCTCATCACTGGGCTGGTCCTCATTACCGAGCCGGTCATCGTCGCCGGAGATGCGCCAGGACAGGCGCCGCTCGAACTCTCGCCATGGCACCGGCGGGTTGTCCCAGCCCACGTACGCCCTCTCTGCGCTGGCCCGGCGGCGCGGGCCGTGCGGCGTTTTACACCGGATAGGTGTCAGGCACGGCCGGGTACGTCCGGCCGGCCGGGGTGGTCCACTCGAAGAATCCCGGCCGGGGCTGGCGGAGCGACCAGCCGGGCAGGTGCTTGACGAGGTGATGGCCTCGGCATCCGCCGCCGAGATTGCAGCCGCAGGTCATTCCCCCCTGGTCGTAGGGGACCGTGTGGTCGAGGTCGCCGCGCCAGGCCGGGCGGCGGCAGGACGGATAGCGACAGGTCTGGTCTCGTGCCGCAACGTGGTCCCGCAGTGCGGGCGGCGGCCGGTAGGCCGCCGTGGCCAGATGGTGCGCGCATCCTCCGGCCGCCGCGTCGTCGGCATCCCGCTCGTCGGCCCGGGCCCGAGCCCGGCGGGCAGCGCGCAGCGCGGCGGCCAGGACTTTGCCGAGTTCGCCGGCTACGGCGGGCAGCCTCTCGTCCAGGCTCCCTTCGTCCAGCCCGCTCTCCGCCACTGTGAGCGTCACCCTGCTGACCAGCCCGCCGGCGCTGGCATCTCCGGCCGGAACGGGCTGGCCGCCGGGACTAACAGGACCGCCAGGACCGGCCGGGACGCCTGGGCCAGCACGGTCGCCTGGGCCAGCACGGGCGCCTGGGCCAGCACGGGCAGCGGAGCCGGATCGGCGCAGGACACGAGCGACAGCCCGGGCATGTCCCTCCGGTCCGATCAGGATCACTCGCCATTCGGTACCGGAGCCGCGGGCAGCCAGCTCGGCGAGCTGGCTGCCCTGATCCGGCGTGACCGGGCCGAGCCTGGTGAGCCAGCCGGGCTCGGGAGAGATCCCGGCCAGGGTCCGCCAGGGCAACAGCAGATCGAGCATCTGGCCGGCGGCAACGTCCGGGACAGCTCCGGACGGGACAGCTCCGCCCTTGCCCTGCCCGGCGGGACCGGGCCGGGTCAGGCCCGGCAGGGCTCCGGTGGGCAGCTCAGGCCAGGTCGGCGGCAGTTCCGGATCGGCTCCGTCCCAGTCGTCCTGGTCGTCGCCGGGGTTCTCGCCAGACGGCAGACCGCCATCACCGGCCCGGCCGGGAGCTTTACCGTCCGGCAGCCCCCCGCCCGGCGATCCGCTGCCGGGGGGCTTCCCGCCGCCAGGGCCCGCATCAGGCGGGCTTCCGGGGTCATTTCCCCCGGCGTCCCCGGCGGGCGGGGCCGGGCGGCGGGGTGCCCAGCAGCATGCTGAGGAACGCCTGGGCGCATAGCAAGTCCATGGACCCGGCGGCCCCGGCGGCCTTGAGCGCCCGGGCCGTCGCCTTGATCCTGGCCATCGCCGCCGCGGCGTGCACTCCGGGCAGGCTCTGCCCGGCCAGGGTGGCTGTGGTCTCCTCCTCCGGGAGCAGGACGACACGCGCGCGCCGCTCGGCCTCGGTCCGGCGCCGTTCGGCACCCTCCGGGTCGGCGGCAATCACCGCCCGCCGCAGGGCCGCACGCAGCGTGGCCGTGGTCTTGTCGCCCGCACCCGGCAGGGTCTGTGCTTCCACCGCGCGGGCCGTATCGTCATCGAGCAGAGCGGTCGCGTCCGCGATCAGCTTGGCCCTGGCCAGGTCGATGGCTCCGGTGCCCAGCGCGATTCCGGTCGCCCGCAACCGCCAGCCCAGCGTGACGGCCAGGTCAGTCCACCATTGCGCGCTGACGCCGGTCAGCATCAGGGCCAGAGATACCTGTGCGCAGGCATCCCGGCTGATCCGCGCGGGGCGGCCGTCGGCTTCGGTGCCGGCCTTCGGATCACGGGTCGCCGAGCGGACGGCAATCTGCGCGACACAGGCCAGCTCCCTGGCCTGCGCCCAGGACGCCACCCGCCGGTAGTCGGCGGCGGCATCCGCCAGCGCGTAGTCGGGCAGGTCGGTCGCGGGCGCTGAGGCCCGCAGCGCGCCCAGCCCCGGCCCGGCCACCAGCCGCCCGGCAACCCGTCCGGCCAGTTCCTCGGCCGGCAGCACTCGCGACGCCCCAGAGTCGATCGCGGCCAGCATGGCCTCGAACTCGGCCTCCTGATCGCCTCCCTCGTCGGCTCCCCCGGCCTCGCCGGCCTGGCCAGGATCACCGGCCTGGCCCGGCGCGGCACCCTGCCCGGCCTCGTCGCCCACGGCAGTCAGCAGCTCAGCCAGATCGATTTCCCAGGACCAGGCCAGGCCCGGAGGCGCGGTCGCGGCGGCTTCCGGTACCAGGACTTCGCCCGGACCGCCACCACCCCCACCGCCCTGATCCTCCGGCATCGATCCTCCTCTGCCCGTGCCTGCCGGCGCCTGTCAGCCGAGTTCCCGGCCGCACCTTATTTATCGAATCTAATTTCGATTAGTCTAGCGGATCCCGCTGACAAAACGCGGCCGAGCTGAACGGAAAACGCATTCCGGCGGCCATCGACCGGAGGCTTATCCTGCGGATACGCCAGGCCGGTTTCCTAGGGGGCTGGGATGACTGACCAGGCCAGCCCCTATACCCCGATGGCCGGCGCACCTTCCGGCTGACCGCCTGGCCGTAACCCGGCCGATCCAGCCCGCCGGACCAACCCGCCCCTGCCTGGTGACCTCCGGAGTGGTCAGTCGTAGCAGGCCTCGACCAGCCAGTGACCGTCGCGCACGACCACCAGCCGCGCGTTGCCGTCGTCGGTGACGAACTGAAACCTGGCTTGCCGGCGCGCGCGATCCGGGTCCCACCAGCGCTCCGTCACCGGCCACGGGCCGGCCCAGGAGACGATCTCCAGGGGCGGCCCGCCGGCCGCGGACAGCCGGGCCGGAACGCCGGATAGCTGTGCCCGGCCGCTGACCTCCACCAGGTTTCCCGAGTCATCGGTGACCAGGGCCGGGCGCGGCTCGGGCAGGCTGGTGGCCGGCGCAGGCGCCGGGATCCGGCCCGGCCAGGGACGGCCGGCTGGAAGCGGGGGCACCGCGGTGTCGCCGAAGGGGACCAGCAGCACCTGCTGGCCCGGGCTGCGGCCGCCGGTCAGCACCGGCCGGGTCACCGCGTCGTGGCCGAGCATCGCCTGGATCCGCACGGCGGCACGTGCCACCCGGTCGCTGGCCACCGCGTCGCCCCACAGGCCGAGCTGCCGGCCTTGGTCGCGGGTCACCTGGTCAGGAATAAGGCGCAGCAAAATGACCCCGCCGGCCAGCCGGGCCCCCGGCTCATCGTCTTTCGCGCTCTGGCCGGGACGCCAGCCATCCAGCTGCCAGCGCACCCGCTCGGCCACCGCCAGCGCGGACAGCAGCCCGTCGTGCCGCCACAGTCGGGTGATCTCCTGCCCGTCCGCGCACACCGCCTGCACCCTGACTCGCACGCAGGCCGATCCGCGGGCCGCGAGGCTGGCGTGCAGCTGGCCGGCGAGCGCCTTGGCCGCGAACACCACGGGCTCGGACTGCTGCTCCGGCGGGTCGAATTCGCATTCGGCGGTGAGATCGGCGGGGGGCGGGCGGGGAGCCAGCGGCCGGGGATCCAGCCCGCGGGCCATGCGGTGCGCGAGCGCGCCCTGAGTTCCGAACCGGCTCGCCGCCTCGGCGGCCGGCAGAGCGGCGAATTTCCCCAGCGTGTCCAGGCCGAGGCGGGGCAGCAGGGCGGTGAGCTCGGGGATCTCCAGCACGGCAACACCGAACGGGGCGAGGAAATCGGCCGCGCCGCCCGGCGGGACGATCGTCACCGTTCCGGCCGGGATCAGCGTCGCCCCGGAGCGGGTGACCCCGGCGGCGAGCAGCGCAGCGAACAGCCCATCCGCTACGCCCGTCCGGCAATCGATCCCCTGCCGGGCCACCGCAGCGGTAATTTTCGCGGCCAGTCTTTCCTCGCCGCCGAAGTACCGGCCCGGGCCGCGGGCCGCGATCGCGCAGGTACCCGGATGCAGGAGCTCCACCTGAGGGCAGAATTCCTCGACCGCCCGGATCACTGCTGCGAAGTCCTGCGTCTCCGCCGCATCCCAGACCGGGCAGTGCACGACCAGGATCCGCCGCGGCCCGGCCTGAGAAGGGCGGCCAGCGCCGCCGGCCGCGCTCATCCCGCGACCGCCTGACGGCCGGCTACGGCCACCGCATCCGCGGCCTGCATGGCGCCTGCCGTTCGCGGGATCTCCGCTGATACCACGGACCCGTCCGGGCCGGGTAGCCAGAGCCACCGCGCCTGCGGCCGGGACCAGGCGCCGCGGCCCTCGGCCGCGACCTGGGCTCGGCAGCCCCGCAGCCGGCCGTGCCCGCGGCCGATCCCGGTCCACTCCTGCCGGACCACGCGCAGCCGGGACTGCGCCCCCTCCCACTCCCCCGCGACCACGAGGACCCCGCCGTGCCGCCAGGCCGCCGCCTCCACTCTGCGCCGCAGCTGAGCCGGGGTCCGGCCGGGCGGCCGCAGCAGCACGACCTCGCAGCCGTCCAGCAGCGAGGCGACGACCTGCGACCAGCCGGGACCCGGATCGGCGATCAGCAGCAGCCGGTCGTGATCTACTCCCGCGTCGACGGCTGCCCGTACGCCGAGCTGCGGCAGCCCTACCACCGCGCACCACGCTCCGCCGGCCGAGGCCGCGGCGATGAGCGCCAGGCACAGCAGCCCCCAGCCGCCCGCCGCGACCACCGAGCCGCGCTGCAGGCCGCCCGGCAGCAGCTCGCTCAGGGCGGGCAGGACCGGCAGGGTCTTCTCCCCCGGCAGCATCCCGTCGTCGTGCCCCCCCGGCGTGAGCCGCGCAACCTCAGACGTTAGTTGCGCTATCCCGGCCCCCATGAGTACCACTATCGAACAAAGTTTCGATCGTCGTCAAGACGCGGCCGAACCCTGCGGGCGCGGTTATCGTGCGTGCCGCCGATCTGGGACCGCCCGGCGAACCGCTCGCCCGCGCTGACGCGGTGCTATCCGCCCGCCCCTGTCTGTACTTTCGCCTAGGCATTTACTTGCCGATCTGACAAGCAAATGTCTACTATGACATCATGACTGACGACCTGACGCGCGAGCAGGCCATCGCCGACCTGGCCCGGGCCGGGAGGGCGGCAGGACGGGTCCGCTACCGCGCCCGGTGGATGGCTACTTACTTCACAGTGTTCGGTGTCGGCTTCGGTGCGGTCACGCTGATCCTCGGCCTGATCCAGCCGCTCGCCCTGCGAATGACGATCTTCGCCGCATGCTGGCCAGCGCTGATGATCGGAATGGTCCTGTGGTCGCGCGGTCAGCGCGCCGCTCCGCGCGGTCGCTTCCGGGGATTGTGGGCCTGGGTCGCCACTGGCCTTCTCTACGGCGCGGCCCTGCTCGCCGGGATGCCGGCCCTTGAGGGCCGGGTGGCGTACTGGGTGCCGGCCGCGGTCATCGTCGCCCTGCCGCTCTGCGCGGCCGGATGGCGGGAACGCCGCGCATGAGCGAAGCCCGACACCCCCGCCATGATCTCGATGACGCGCTGTCCAACGGCGTGCGATTCTCGATAGTCGCGGCACTGCAGGGGGTGCAACGCGCCGAGTTCGCCCTGGTCAGGGACAGCGTGGAGATCACCGATTCGGCACTGTCCAAGCAGTGCGCCCTGCTGGAGAACGTCGGCTACGTCGAGGTGACAAAGGGCCGCGTGGGCCGCAGACCGCGCACCTGGCTTGCCCTCACCCCCGCCGGACGAGACGCCCTGGGCCGCCATCTGGCAGCGCTGCGCACCATCGCCGGGCTGCCGATAGCCGAGGCCGAGCGGGCTAAGACCTGACCCGAGCCGCCCTGCCCGCCTGGCATCCGTGCGCCGACCGGCGCCGGGCTGCACTGGCGCCATCCGGGCCGGTCAGGCGGCAGCCGGTTGCGTCCCGCGGCCTGGCTGTCACACTGGCTAGATGCAGCATCCGGTGCCAGGCCCGGCCGCTGGCGTCGCTGCCCGAGCCTGCGGGCTCGGCCGCGCGGACCCTGCGCGACGGCCTGTCGGCCGCGCTCGGCGCTAGCCTGCGCGCGGTCTACCTCTACGGGGCCGTGACGTTCCCGGAGACGGCGGCCCGCTACGCTTCCGGCACCGTCGGCGACCTGGACTATCACGCGATCCTGACCGGCAGGCCGAGCCCGCGGCAGCAGGCCGCGCTGGCCGCGAACGAGGCTGACATGGCCCGCGGCCACCCGCGTTACGGTACTGGCCTGGACGGCTGGATCATCTTGCTGGCCGACGCCCGCCGCCCGACCCGCCCGCTCACCTGCTCGATCCTGAGCTGCGCGATTTTGCCTGGGCGCTGCACCGGGCGCACTGGCTGGCCGGGCAGTGCGTGGTCCTGCATGGGCCAGAACCGGCCGAGATCGTGCCGCCGCCCGGCCTGAGCGAGCTGCGCACAGCGCTGAATTATGAGCTCGACTTCGCGGCCCGCGACAGCAGCGACGCCTACGCCGTGCTGAACGCCTGCCGGATCATCCACAGCGTGGCGCTCAACGACGTCGTACAGTCCAAGGCCGGCTCGGCGGCGTGGGCGCTCGAGCACCTGCGGGCCGAGCACCGCCCGGCGATCAGGGCCGCGCTGGCCAGCTACCGGGGGGAGGCCACCGCGCTGGGCCGCCAGACGCTCGCCGCGGGCCGTCCCGCGCTCATCACCCTGGCCGCCCGCGAGCTCGGCCGCTGACCCGGCTCACGGGCACGGACCGCCTCGCCCGGCCGGGGCGGTCCTCCGGTCAGGGGAGCAGCGGCGGCTACGCCACGGCGGGACGCGGCACGCGCCTGCCGCGCAGGCTGCTCCAGGCCCGGCCTGCCGCGTAGCAGACCGCGCCGAGCGCGCCGACGAAGAACCCGACCGGCCAGCTGGTGGCGAAGGACGCCGCGATCGAGACCCACACGACCACCACCGCGATCACCCGGAGGCGGCCAGCGCGAGCAGCGGGCGGCAGGTCAGCGACCGGGCCGCGGCGGGCGGGCCGATCATCAGGCTGAAGATCAGCAGCGCGCCGACCACCGGCAGCGTCATGCTGGTGGCCAGGGCCACGATGACCAGGAACAGCAGTTCCATCCGGCCGCCGCGGACGCCGCGGGCCGCGCCCAGCTTCGGGCATCAGCGAGTTCAGCAGCAGCGGCCGGAAGATGACGCCGATCGCCAGCGACGCAGACCAGCGCCGCCGACCGCGATCGGCAGCGACCTCGTTCGCGCTGATGCCGAGCACCTCGCCGAACAGCAGCGAGAAGATCTCCGGCGCGTACTCGGTGGTGAAGCTCAGGAACAGCGCGCCGAGGCCGAGCAGCATGACCAGGGTCAGCGCGGTGGCGACGTCGCTGGCGGCCGCGGCGGCTCAGCCAGCCGATGCCGAGCGCCCCGGCCAGCGCGAACACGCCCAGGCCGAGCAGCGTGCTGACGCCGATCAGGCTGGCGCCGGCCGCGCCGGCGAAGGCGCCTTGCGGCACCGCGTCGGCGACGAACGCCGCGCCGCGCAGGACCACGAAGAAGCCGACCACCCCGGCCACCACCGCCACGATCGTGGCCACGATCCAGGCGTTCAGCATGAACGGCGGCGAACATGGTCAGCCCCTGAACCCGGGCGCGGCCTGCGTCGTCGCCCGCGCCGTCCGCGGCGTCGATGCCGGCGGTCCTGGCCGGACGAGCCCGGCCGCCGCCGGCGAGGCGGGCCGCGGACTGCGTCAGCAGGTAGCCGACGAAGACCAGCGCGACCACGAAGAAGCTCACCGGCCAGCCCGTCTGCTGCGGCGGCCAGGTGAAGCTGTCGTAGGACAGCAGCACGCCCAGCCAGGTGGCGGCCAGCCCGATCAGCGGCGGCCCAGCACATGGCCGAGCCCGGCCGGCGGGTCAGCCGCAGCGCGGTCGCGGCCGGCCCGACCAGCAGCGCCGTGGACAAGATCGTGCCGATGGTCAGCGCCGACAGCGACACGGCCAGCGCGATCGCGACCAGGCAGGCCAGCCCCGGCCAGCCGGACCCGGGACGCCGCGGGCGGCGGCCAGGTCCGGGCTGACCGAGCTGAGCAGCAGCGGCCGGTAGCCGACAGCGATGATCGCCAGGGCGACCGCGCTGAGAGCCGCGACAGCGGGGATGACCGACCGGCTGATCGTGAACATGGAGCCGAACAGGACGTGATCGTCGCCCCGGTCGCGTTAGTCGACGTGGTGTCCCAGTACAGGAACAGCGCGGCCAGGCCGAGCCCGGCGCCGCGCACGATGCCGGTGGCCAGGTCGCGGCCGCGCGGCCTGCGGATCCCGATCATGTCCATGACCCCGGCGGCGAGCACGCCGGTGCCGGCGAAGCCCCAGCAGCGGGCTGATCCCGAGCAGGAACGAGCCGGAGCCGCCGGTCACGCTGATGTCGGCCAGCGCGTGCCCGGCGTAGGACTGGCCGCGCAGCACGGCGAACGTGCCGACCACGCCGGAGACGACCGCGGCCAGGCCGCCGATCACCAGCGCGACGTGCACCGGCGCGCTGCCGAAGAAGCCCGGCGCGAAGACCGCCCGCAGCACCCCGGTCACGCCAGGTCCCTGGTCACGCCGGATCCGGTGGCGGTGCTGCACCGACGCGTGGTCTCGTCCGGCGATGCTCGTCCGTCGGCCGCGGCCGGCCACCACCAGGATCCGGTCGTGCACGCGTGATCACGTCCACGTGCTGGCCGTACAGCGCGCTGAGCACGTCGGGGCGGACCACCTCGTCGGTCGTGCCGCTCGCGGCCCGGCCGCCGGCCAGGTAGATGATCCGGTCCATCACCGGCAGCAGCGGGTTCATGTCGTGCGCGGAGATCAGCACGGCGATCTGCTGCTGCCGCGGCGATCCGGGCCAGCAGGTCGATGATCTCCTGCTCGCTGCGGATATCCAGGTTGGCCAGCGGCTCGTCCAGCAGCAGCAGCCGCGGGCCGGCTGATCAGGGCGTGCGCGATCAGCACCCGCTGCTGCTCGCCGCCGGACAGGTTGCCGACCCGCTCGTCGGCGAACCGGTAGGCGTCGACCGCGTGCAGCATCTCGTCGACCTGCTCGCGGCGGCCGCCGCGACGGGCAGCGGCAGGCCGAGCCGGTGCCCGTCCAGGCCGAGGCCGACCAGGTCGCGGGCCCGCACCGGCAGGTCAGGGTCGAGCAGGATCTTCTGCGGCACGTAGCCGATCGCGCGGCCGCGCCGGCCGGCGGGCGCTGGCCGCCGATGCGGACCTGCCCGCCGTCGGGGCCTGCAGGCCCAGGATGACCCGCAGCAGCGTGGTCTTGCCCGCGCCGTTGGACCCGATCAGGCCGACGAACTCACCGCGGCGGATGGTGAAGGCGACGTCATGCAGGATCTCCCGGCCGGCCAGCCGGACGCTGACACCGTCGACGGCCAGCACCTCGGCCGGCGGCCGTGGCGGCGTCGGCTCGGCGCCTGGCTGATCGCGGGCGCGGGTCAGGGATGCGGTCAGTCACAGCTTCTCGGTGGAGACCGGCTGGCCGCGGCGCCGGCTGCAGCGCGTGCACCTCGGCCAGCATCCAGGACTGGTAGGTGTAACCCGGCGTGGCATGGTCTCGTAGACGCCCACCACCGGGACGCCGGCCTGGCTGGCGGCGGCCAGGAAGGCCTGCGGTCACCGGGTTCACGACCTGCTGGTTGTAGACGAAGACCCTGACCTTGTGCCTGCTGAACAGGTCCTCCTCGAGCGGAGACGTACTGGGCGGGCAGGTCGACCCCGTTCATGATGTCGGCCTGCAGCCGGAGCGGGGTCAGGTCATCGGTCCCGGCCGCCTGCAGCAGGTAGTCGCCCACCGGCTCGGTGGTGGCCACCGGCGTGCCGCGCGTAACGGGCCCGGAACTGCGCGATCGCCCGCAGCCAGGGCCGCAGCGACGCGACGGAACCGGCCAGGCTGGCACGGAAGTAGCCGGCGTGCGCCGGGCTGCAGCGCCGCCAGGTCGGGCGCAGATCGCGCCTGCCACCGCCGGCATGGTGGCGGGGGCGTACCACAGGTGCGGGTTCGGCGTGCTGTCCGGCAGGCCGCAGCAGGTGCTGCACGTCGATGACCTTGCGCGCGGGGTTGGGCGACGGCGGCCTCGATCGTGTTCATGAAGGAGTCGTAGCCCAGGCCGTTCTGCACGACGAGCTGGGCCGAGCCGACGGTCTGCGCTGACGCTCGCGCTGGCCTCGAAGCGTGTGCGGGTCGGTGTTCGGATTGCTCATCACCGCGGAGACGCGTGACGTACTTGCCGCCGATCTGGGAGATCACGCTGGCGTACTGGTTCTCGGCGCCCACCGCCAGTATCCGCCCGTGCGCATCCGCCGTGACGGCCGCTGAGCTGGCCGAGCACCCGGTGGCCAGCACGGCCAGCACCAGCGCGGCCAGCACCGCCGGCGCGGAGCGGGCCGGCGCGGAGCGGGCCAGCGCGGAGCGGGCGCACAGCCCGGCTCGGGGCGGGCTGGCCCCCCTCGCACGCTGAGGCATGACCGTCCTTCCGCCGTCGGGCTGGCACATCACGGCGCTGTGGTACGGCGCCCCGGCCGCGGGCACCGCCGATCGGCCGCCGTTCACGATAATGAAAACGGTAACCATTTAAATGATGACCGTCAAACCACCTCATGATCCCGGAGCTATGGCGTCAGCTTCCGCGCCAACGACGTGGGGCAGGCGCGCTGAAGCCCGGTGGCTACGAGGTCCCGGTGCATGCCTCTTGAGGCGGCTCGCCCAGCGGGCCTGGAGCACGTGTACGGCGTCCGCGGCTGACGCAGCGGCGCTACAGACCCATCGCGGCAAAAAGGTCGCCGTGTGCTTCGGCCCGGCGCAAGACTTCCGCCGGGCCGAAGCGGAGCCGGGCCGGATCGCCGCTGTCCGCGCACTCGGTGACTTCGTCCCAGGTCACTGGCGCGGAGACGGATGGCTCCGGAACGCCGCGCAGGGAGTACACCGCGATGGTCGTCTTGGCCGGCGAGTTCTGGCTCCAGTCGATCAGCACCCGGCCGCGGCGCAGGTCCTTGCGCATGTTCGTGACCACCAGCTCGCGATGTTCCGCCTCGACAGCGCGGGCCAGCTCGTGCGCGCGCTCGGTGGCGCGGTCCCACCCGGTCCGGGCCGGCAGCGGCGCGTACACCTGCAGGCCCTTCGACCCACTGGTCTTAGCCACCGGGGCCCGGCCTGCCGCCGACAGCCGGGCGATCCACAGCGCGACCCGGCAGCAGTCGGCGAGCGTGGTGCCCGGCCCGGGGTCGAGGTCATAGACCTGGTGATCGGGGCGGCCAGGCACCCGGCCGCGGCCGCGGGCATGCCATAGCGGCACGTGCAGCTCCAGCGCGGCCAGGTTCGCCGCCCACACCAGCGCCGGCCGGTCCGCCATGACCGGGTATTCCACCTCGCCGCCAGAGTCCGCCAGCGGCACCAGCATGGTGGTGATCCAGTCCGGCGCGTGCGCGGGCACGTGCTTTTCGATGAAGGATTTGCCGCCGACCCCGTCGGGGAACCGGCGGAACGTCACCGGCCGGTAGCGCACGTGCGGCAGCATCACGCCGGCGATCTGGCGGTAGTAGCCGAGCGCGTCGGCCTTGGTGAACCCGGCGCCCGGGTACAGCACCTTGCCGGGGTTCGACAGGGTCAGCTGCCGGCCGTCGATCTCGGTCTCAGCACGCTGCGCGCTCATGGATCACCCTTCTCCCTGGCCGTAGCTTTCCCTCAGTCCTCGTCCCGAACGTCGGCCGGGTCCTTGTCCGGGCGCAGCCCGCGCCAGGACGGGTGCCGCAGCCTGCCGTCGGCAGTCCGCTCTCCGTAGCGGACCTCACCCACGATGACCGGCCGGACGTAGTGCGCGGCCGCCGCCTCGGCGCGGTCCAGCGGCTGCGCGAACGGGCTCATCACGCTGGCCAGCGGGGCCAGCCTGCGCAGCAGGTCGGCGCGAGCCTGCGCGGTGAAGCCGGTGCCCACCTTGCCGGCATAGCGCAGGCTCGCCCCGCCCGGTATCCCCATCAGCAGCGCGCCCAGCGAGCCGGCCCGCTGTCCCTCCCCTTCGGTCCAGCCGCCGATGACGACCTCCTGGGTGGCGAAGTTCTTCACCTTGCGCCACTCGCCGCTGCGCCGGCCGGGCCGGTAGGGCGAATCCCGCCGCTTGGCCAGCACGCCCTCGAAGCCGCCGCGCTGCAGCGAGGCGGCGAGGGGCCGCCCCGGTATGTCGCGGAACGAGTCACCGGTGATCACCGACCGCCCGGCCAGCGCCAGGTCCTCCAGCCGGGCCCGCCGCTCGTCGTAGCTGAGCGGCAGCAGCGACTGGCCGTCGAGATGGAGCAGGTCGAACACCACGTACCCGGCCGGGATCTCGCGGGCCCGGCGCGCGACCCGGTCGGCGCCGGTCAGGTGCATCCGCTGCTGCAGCAGGCCGAAACTGGGGTGACCGCCGACATCCAGCGCGATCACCTCTCCGTCCAGCACCGCCCGCCGGGCGCCGAGCGAGCCGGCCTCGGCCAGTTCGGGAAAGGAAGCCGCCAGGTCGCGGTCGTTGCGGCTGAGCGCGCGGACCTGGCCGCGGTCGGCGTAGGCAATCGCGCGCACGCCGTCCCACTTGACCTCATAGGCCCAGCCCGCGTCGGTGAGCGGCAGGTCTCCGGCCACCGCGAGCATCGGGGCGATCCGGGCCGGCAGCGGCGCGGCGGCCGCACCCGGCGGGACCGGGTCCTCAGTCGGCTCATCCCGGCGCACCATGGTCACACGATTTACCCACGTGCACGGCACGCCACGCGTGTTCCGGCGAGTACAAGGGCCGCCCCGGGGTAGCCGCGTGGACATTTGGCCCAGCGGCCGGCCAGGACGAGCAGGCAGGAGCAGTACGGTGGCGGATCAGCGGGCGCGGGTGGTCATCGTCGGCGCGGGCTTTGCCGGGTTCGAATGCGCCCGGCGCCTGCTGGCGCTGGTGCGGCGCGGGCGGCTGCACGCCCGGATAGTCATGGTCTCTCCGGAGGATTACCTGCTGTACACCCCGCTGCTGCCGGACGTGGCGGGCGGCTTGCTTGACCCCCGCCACGTGGCGGTGTCGCTGGCCCAGGCCCTGCCCGGGATCCGGCTGGTGCCGGGGACCGCGATCCGGGCCGACCTGCCCGCCCGGACGCTGGCCGTGGACGGCCCGGGGGCCACCGAGCTGGCCTTCGACCGGCTGGTGCTGACGCCCGGGTCGGTCACCCGGCTGCTGGACATTCCCGGCCTGGCCGAGAACTCCCTCGGCCTGAAGTCACTGGCCGAGGCGCTGTACCTGCGCGACCATCTGCTCGGCCAGCTGGAGGTGTCGGAGTACAAGTCCGATCGCGGTGACCGGGCGGCGGCCCGCACGGTGGTCGTCGTCGGCGCTTCCTACGCCGGGACCGAGCTGGTCAGCCAGCTGCGGGCGCTGGCCGACGCAGCCGCCGACCAGCACCATTTCCGCCGCGAGGACGTGCGGTTCGTGCTCATCGACGTGGCCGATGCCGTTATGCCCGAGGTCGGCGCGGTGCTCGGCCGCCGGGTGCTCGAAGTGCTGCGCCAGCGCGGCATCGAGGTCAGGCTCGGCACGACGATCTCGGAGCGGACCGCCGACTCGGTCACGCTGAGCGACGGCAGCCGGATCGGCACCCGGACCGTCGTCTGGGTGGCGGGCGTGCAGGCCCACCCGGTGGTCGAATCGCTCGGGCTGCCGCTCGACCACGGGCGGCTGGTGGTCAACGCCGACCTGACCGTGCCCGGCCATCCGCTGGCCTACTCGGCGGGTGACGCCGCCGCGGTCCCCGACCGGGTGAACGACTCGCCGGTGACCGCGCCCACGGCCCAGCACGCCCTGCGCCAGGGCCGGGTGCTGGCCGGCAACATCGCCGCCAGCCTGGGCTACGGGCAGCCCCGGGAGTACCGGCACCGCGACCTTGGCCTGGTCGTCGATCTCGGCCCGCGGTACTCGGTGGCGAATCCGCTCGGGGTATCGCTGTCCGGGCTGGCCGCCAAGGCGGTGACCCGCGGCTATCACCTCGCCGCGCTGCCGCGCGGTGCCAACCGGGTCGGCGTGGCCGCGGCCTGGCTGTCCGGCGCGGTCACCCCGCGGCCGGTCACCCAGCTCGGGCTGGTGGACCCGGGCCAGGCCCGCTTCGCCGCCAGCGAGCACCGCCCCGACCCCGCCTCCCGGGGCGGATAGCCGGGGACCGGGCCAGCGGACTGGACCGGTCAGCCGTCCGAAGCGGCCCGCGGCCAAGAGTGCGCAGGCCAGCGGGCCGCCCGGCGCCGCAGAGCCGCCCGAGGCCTACTGGGACACGGTCGCGGCCTGGTGCACCCCGCCCGACATGGGCTGGTTCACCACTGCGATCGGCGCTCAGGGGCGGCCCGGCCAGGACCAGGCCACCTTGCTGCGCCGTCGTGATGCTTTCCTGGCGCAGGCCCTGGACCAGCTGGGCTGAGCCGCCCTGCGCGAGCCGGTCAGCCGGAGGCCAGCGCGGCGTACGCGGTGACGCCGTAGGCCAGGTGCGGGATCGCGTCGGACAGCCACGAGCTGGCGTCCCAGCTGGCCAGGTCGGTAACGCCGAGCCGGGCCATGGTCAGGTCGGTGGCGGCCATCGCGGCCCCGCCGAGCAGCACCGGGCCGAGCACCGGGCCAAGCCGGGTCACGATTCCGCGCAGCTGGCCGGCCGCGATGCCGACCGCGAGCCCGGTCGCGATGCCGGCCAGGGCGCCGAGGCCCTGCAGCCGGTTGGCCCGCTCCTGGTCGTTGCCGGGGATGCCCTGGCCGGCCCGCCTGGCTAGTTCCGCCACGACCTGCTCGGGCGTGCTGCTTGAACCGCGCGCCCGGACGGCCATATCGACGTAGGTCGCGGCGTTCAGCGCCGTGGTGCCCGCCGCGCCCGCGGTAATCCCGGAGATCAGCCTGTTCGTCATCCGCACCCGCTGCCCGGCGTGCATGCCGCCGAAACCGCGGCGGGTCACTCGCGCAGCAGCTGGACCACCGCGGCCTCGAAGCCGCCCTGCGTGGCGGGCCAGCCCGGCTGCACTCCGGCGCCGAGCCAGTCCAGCGGAACCTGGATGGTCTCGCCGTCCAGGTAACGGTCGATCAGCCGTTGGTCGATGTAGGAAGCGCGGCACACCGCAGGGGTGTTGCCGAGATACTCGGCGACTTCCCTGACCACCCGGGCGACCGCCCGCTTGCGGGCCGTCGGCGAGACCGCCGCGTGCCCGGACACCGCCAGGCCCACCGCGGCCAGCACGGTCGCGTGCCAGGTCCTGAAATCCTTGGCGCTGACCTGCTGCCCGAACAGGTCCTGCAGATAGTCGTTCATGTCCCCGCTGTCCAGCTCGTGCCAGCCGTGCTGCTCCCGGAACGCGAGCAGCCGGCAGCCCGGCGGCCGGTCGCGGCGCAGCGCGCGGATGACCGCGATCGCCTCGGGCACGGTAACAACGTGCAGCCGCTCCTGGCCGCTCTTAGCCGGGTACTCGAAGACCAGCCCGTCCTTGGTGACGTGAACGTGGTCGCGCTGCAGCGTCATCAGCCCGAAGCTGCCGTTCTCCTCGGCATACCGGTCGCCGCCGACCCGGAACAGCCCGACGTCCAGCAGCGTGAACCCGGCCGCGAGCACCCGGAACCGGGTCAGGCCGCGCCCGGCCAGCTGGTCGCCGACCTGCTTGCGGGCCGCCGGCAGCTGGGCGCCGAAGTCGAGCACGTGATCGTGCTTGAGCTTGTCGCGCTGCGCGCGCCAGTCCGGGTGATACTGGTACTGCCGCCGCCCGGCCGCGTCGACGCCGGTCGCCTGCAGGTGCCCGTTGGGCTGCGGGCAGATCCATACGTCGGTCCAGGCTGGCGGGATGGCCAGGGCCATTATCCGCTCCACATCGGCGGGATCGGCCCGGCATCCGTCCGCAGTGCTGTATTGGAAGCCGCTGCCGCGGCGCCTGCGCCGCAGCCCGGGCTTCGAGGTGTCGCTACGGCGCAGCCGGGGCAATCATGCCTCCCTGATACCCGCGCGGGCATGCCCGCTCACGTCGGCCGGAATGCCCGGCTGAGATAGACCAGCTGTGCCTACCCGCCCGCGCCGCGGCCAACCGAAGCCTCAGACGCCAATGATCGCGGCGGATCGTCATATGGCGGATCGTCATATCTTGCGGCGGCGTGCCGTTCATCGTGGCCGCGCTGGCCTGCACGCTCGCCATGTCCCGCACGCTGGGCGACGAGCGCGCGGAGGAGAAGCGGAGGAGAATACGCGGAGGAGAATACCTAGCGCCGCTGCCGCGGCGACCGTTTGGACGGAACAACGACGGGTAACGCACCTGCCTGAACGGAAGGCGGTTTCAATGACGGAAGATACCAATCTCACACCCCAGGACGCCTCAGCCAGTGAGCTGGTCAAGCAGCTGTCTGAGCAGGTGTCCCGGCTGATTAAGGACGAGCTGCGCCTCGCCCAGGTGGAAATGACCAATAAGGGCAAGCGGGCCGGGGCCGGAATCGGAATACTGGGCAGCAGCGGAGTGGTCGCACTGTACGGTGTGGCCTGCCTGCTGGGGGCGGCGATCGTCGCAATCGCCGGGGTCGTCTCGGCATGGCTGGCGGCCCTGATCGTCGGCGTGGCTCTGCTCGCCGTCGCGGGGATCGCGGCGCTGGTCGGCAAGTCGCAGCTGCAGCGGTCTACTCCACCGGTTCCGACGCAGACCGTCGACAGCGTGAAGACTGACGTTGAGGAAATCAGGAAGAGGGTGCACCGATGAGTGCGGAGGACGGCGCCAAGCATTCCCCGAAGCACCGGATTGGCTCCGCGCCGGACGAGGCGGACGCGGAAATCACCGCACCGCCGGGCACCACTCCGGACGAGACTGCCGCGGAGATCACCGGCGCTTCTGACACGGCCGCCCAGCCGGCCGCGAGCTCAGACCCGGCCGTGAGCGCCAACCGGCAGCCGGACGCTCCGCCGGACGACGCGCAGGCGATCGCCGCGGACATCGAGCGGACTCGCGAGGAACTCGGCCAGACCGTCGAGGCGCTGGCGGCCAAGGTGGACGTGAAGGCGCAGGCCAAGGACAAGGTGGCCGAGCTGCGCGGTCGCCTGCCCGGCAGCGCCGGGCAGGCCAAGGAGCAGCTCGCAGCGCGGGCGGGTACGGCCCGGGCACAACTGGCCGGCAAGGCCTCCCAGCAGGCGCAGAGCGTCAGGAGCCAGCTCGGCCCGGTCCGCGACCAGGTGACGAGCCAGGCCGCGACGGCCCGGGCCAAGGCCTGGCAGGCCACGCCGCCCGCCGTGCAGCGCGCCGCCCAGCAGGCTGCCGAGCGGGCCCCGGCGGCCGTCCGCCAGCGCCGGGTTCAGGGCGCCGCCGCCATCGGCGTGGCCCTGCTAGCCTGCTGGATCATCATTCGCAGGAGACGCCAGTGATCAAGATTGTTTACCGGGTCCTGAGCCTGGTGTTCGGGGTGGTCGGCGGCATCCTGGCGGGAAAGATCTTCGAGAAGACCTGGAAGCTCGCCGCCCGGCAGGACGAGGCGCCGAAGGCCGACGACGCCAGCCGCGGCTGGCCGGAGATCGTGCTGGCGGCGGCGGTCCAGGGGGCAATCACGGCTGCGGTCCGCGCTGCTGTCAGCCGGTCCGCGGCGGCCGGCACCCGCAGGCTGACCGGAACCTGGCCGGGGAAAACCGGCGGGGAAGCCTAGCCTGCGCGCTGCGCGGCCTTCGCCGCCAGCTCGCGCAGCGGCACCTCCATGGCCTCCGCGAAGGTCGGGAACGGATGGACCAGGTCCGCCAGCACCGGCAGCGGCACGCGGGCACGGATTGCCAGTGCCGCCTCGCTGATCCACTCGTCCGCGCGCGGTGCCACCGCGGCCGCCCCGATCAGCACGCCGCGCGCGGCGTCGGCGGTCAGCACCAGCCGCCCCGCGCCGATGCCGTCGGTCGCTGACCGGGACATATCGGCGACGTTCTCGGTGGCGGTCAGCACCTCGATGCCTGCCTCGCGAGCCGCCGACGCGGTCATGCCCACGCTAGCCGCGGCGGGCTCGGTATAGACCACCCGCGGCACGGCCCGGTAGTCGGCCGCGCGGTTACCGCCGAGCAGGTTCTCGGTCACCACCCGGGCCTGGTAGTTCGCGCCGTGGGTGTACGGCGCGATGCCGGTGATATCGCCCGCCGCCCACACGCGCGGCGGGCCGGGCACCCGGCAGTGGCCGTCGACCGGTACCGCGCCCGAGTCGGTGAGGGTGACGCCGATGGCCTCCAGGCCCAGCCCGGCCGCGGCGGGGGCGCGCCCTGCGGCCAGGATGACCCGCTCGGCCTCGAGCTGCGAGCCAGAGCCGCCGGGCCCGGCGGCCAGCCACGCGCGGGCCCCGCCACCCGGCGCCGCGGCCAGCCGGGTGACGCTGACGCCGAGCCGGACGGTGATCCCCCAGTCCCGCAGTACGCTGGCCATATCTGCGCCAATGTCACAGTCCTCGGCGGGCAGCAGCTGCCCGGCAGGCTCGGCCAGCGTGACCTGGACGCCGAACCCGGCGTAGGCCTGGGCCAGCTCGCAGCCGACGGCGCCGCCGCCGAGAATGAGCACCGAGCGCGGCCGGCCGGGCTCGGAGAGGGCCTGGTCGGACGTCCACACCGGCGCCGCGGTCAGCCCTTCGATCGGCGGGACCGACGGGCGGGAGCCGGTGGTCAGCACCAGGTCGCGGTAGCCGATCTCGCGGCCCGCCACCGTCACCACACCGGGCCGGGTGATCGTCGCTGCGCCGCGGATCAGCGTGGCGCCGCGGCGGGTGATGCTGCGGGCGGCGCCGGCGTCATCGCGGCGCTGGGACAGCTCATCGCGCCGCGCGGCCGCCGCCGCGAACGCCGTCTCGTCACCGTCCAGAACCGGTGCCGATGACGCGCCGCCCAGCTCGGCGAGGCGGCGCGCCTGGGCGCGCGCATGCGCGCTGGCCAGCATGGCCTTGCTCGGAATGCAGGCCACATACGGGCACTCGCCGCCTACCCGCCCGGGCTCGGCCAGCGCGACGCTGCGGCCTGCGTCGGCAGCTCCGCCCGCCACCCACTCCCCGGCCGAGCCGCCCCGATCACCACCACGTCGAAGATTTCCATGCGGCGAACGTACCGCCGCCCGGATAAGCCGGAACGGCCGGGGAAGATAGCGCGGATGAAAAGAACAGCGCGGATGAAAAGAACACTGCTGCTCACCGCGTTCACGGCCGCAGCGGCGGCTGCGGCAGCCAGCCGGCGGCGCGATCCCGACGACATCACCGGGGAGGTCGCGGTGGTCACCGGCGCCTCCCGCGGGCTTGGCCTGCTGCTGGCCCGTGAGCTGGCCCGCCAGTCGGGCCTGCTGGTTATCTGCGCGCGTGATCCGGCCGAGCTGGACCGCGCAGCCGACCAGCTGCGCGCGGCCGGAGCTGCCGACGTCGTCACGGTGGCCTGTGACCTGGCCGACCCGGCCAGCGCTCAGCAGCTGGTCGACACGGCGGTGGACCGGTTCGGCCGGCTCGACATCCTGATCAGCAACGCCGGGGTCATCCGGGTAGCACCGGTGCACAACACCGGCGCTGCCGACTTCGAGGAGGCACTGGCGGTGATGGCCATGGCGCCGGTGCGCGCCGCGCTGGCCGCGCTGCCGGTGATGCGCCGTCAGGGCCACGGCCGGATCGTCGTCATCGCCTCGATCGGCGGCAAGGTCAGCGTGCCGCACCTGCTGCCCTATTCCACCGCCAAGTTCGCCGCGGTCGGTTTCGCCGAGGGGCTGCGAGCCGAGCTCGGCGCTGGCCCGGTCAGCGTCACCACGGTCGTGCCGGGCCTGATGCGGACCGGCTCGCACCGGCAGGCCCGGTTCGGCGGCCGCCGGGACCAGGAGTTCACCTGGTTCTCGCTTGGCGCCAGCCTGCCGCTGGTGTCCATGGACGCCGAGCGCGCCGCCCGGCAGATCGTGACCGCGATGCGCGCGCGGCGGCCGGAAATCATCCTGACCCCGCTCGGCCAGCTCGCCGCACGCGGTGCCGGGGTCGTCCCTGAGCTGACCAGCGGGCTGATGCACCTGATGAGCGAGCTGCTGCCGGATCCGGCCGGCACCGGCACGGCCAGCCAGCCCGGGCAGGCCCTGCGGCTGGCGATGAGCCGGGAGCTGTTCGACCGGCTCACCGCGCTTGGCAGATCGGCCGCGAGGCGGTTCAACCAGGCGCCGCCCCGGCCTGCTGCCGGCCCTGACGTCAGCTGGCTCCCGGCAGCAGCCGGGGCTCGATTGGCTCCTCCCGCGCCCTGTCACCGTCCCGGAAGACCCGGAAGGCCAGCTTGCCGCGGACCTCGGCCAGCGCCTCGGTCAGCTCGGGTGCCGCGGTAGAGCAGGCCGACTCCGTCGTCGGTGGCGTATCCGGCGGGCAGCGTGCCGTCCGCCACCAGGCGCTGGTACAGCGGCCGGCGCTGCGGCTCGGCGTCGTAGTGCACGCCGTTGGAGCCAGGCAGGAAGCCCAGCCCGTTGGTCACCGGGCGCAGCCGCGGGCCGAAGGAGTCAGTGGTCCCGCCGGCGTGCCAGCAGATCGATCCTGCCGACACCCCGGCCAGCACCACCCCGGCCGCCCAGGCCCGGCGGAACGCCTGGTCCAGCCCGTGCAGCCGCCACAGCGCGAGCAGGTTCGCGACGCTGCCGCCGCTGACCCAGGCGACGTCGTGGGTCAGCAAGAATGCGGCCGGGTCGTCGACGTTCGGCATCGAGAACAGGCTCAGATGCGAGACCTCGATGCCCGCGGCGCCGGCCGGCCTCGTCGAGCCGGGCGGCGAACCACAGCTGGTCGCCGCCGGCGGTGCCGATGTGCACCAGCCGGGGCGCCCGGCCCGTTACCCCGGCCAGCTCGATGGCGTACAGCACCAGCGGGGCGAATTCCACCTCGGTGCGGCCAGCGCCCGGGCGCAGCCCGCCCGAGGTGGCCAGGATGGTCGGCGTGTCGGCAGCCATGCCTGGCTAGAGTACTCAGGCCGCGCTGCTCAGGCTCCGCGCAGCCGGGGCAGCAGTTCACGGGCGGCGAACTCGAAGAAGCCCTCCTGCTCGACGCCGACCTGGTTGATGTACACCTCATCGAAGCCTGCCCCGGTGTAGGCGCGGATGGCCTGCAGGTGCACCTGCGGGTCGGGACCGCAGGGCGCGCTGATCTGATCCTCGGAGACCAGCTCGGCCACCTGGCCGAAGTGCCGCGGCAGCGGCAGCAGCTGCGCCGCCTCGCCGGGGATCTCCTCGTTGCGCCACAGCCGGTGCATGGTCTTACGGGCCGTCGCGGCGTCAGTGCCCCAGCACACCTTCAGGCCGCCCTGCACCGGCCGGTCGCCGCCGCCCGAGTCCCGGTACAGCCGGACGAAGTCCGCGCTGGGCTGCACGCACATGTACCCGTCACCAATCCGGGCGGCGAGCTTGATCGCCTTCTCCCCGAAGCCGGACACGTATACCGGCGGCGGCACGTCAGGAACCGAGTACAACCGCGCCGTCTGCACCGTGTAGTGCTGACCGGACAGGCTGACCAGCGCTCCGCTGAGCAGCTCCCTGATCACGTGCACGGCCTCTTCGAGCATCTCCAGGCGTTCCTCGGCGGACGGCCAGCCCGCCCCGGTGATGTGCTCGTTCAGCGCCTCGCCGGTGCCCACTCCGAGGGCGAACCGGCCGCCGGTCAGCAGGCTGGATGTCGCCGTCGCCTGCGCGATCACGGCTGGGTGGATGCGCTGCAGCGGACAGGTCACCGCGGTGGTGATCGGCAGCGAGGTGGCCTGCGAGATGGCGCCGATCACCGACCAGACGAACGGGCTGCTGCCCTGCTCATCGAGCCACGGGTGGAAGTGATCGGAGATCCACAAAGCCTCGAATCCGGCTTCTTGCGCCATCCTGGCCTGCCGGACGAGCTCGGATGGCTCGTGTTCCTCGGAGGACAGGAAGTAACCGTAGCGGGTCATGCCCGGCGTCCCTTCTGCTGCGGGTCAAGATGCGCGAGTGCCGCTACCCTGGCAGCAGCAGCTCATCCGGCCCGCGCAGTAATTAGCGCGCCCTGACGGGTAGGCGGGGATCAGTGTATCTCGCGGTTACCCTGATCTCGGCGGTGCTGCTGGGGGCCGGCTTCGTGCTCCAGCAGCGAGCCGCCGAGGAAGTTCCGCGGGTTCATTTCCTGCACGCCCACCTCATCGCCGAGCTGCTGCGCAAGCCGCGCTGGCTGGGCGGGCTGGTCGCCATGGTGGCGGGCGAGCTGCTGTCGTCGTGGGCGGAGGGGCATGCCCGGCTGGCGCTAGTCGAGCCCCTGCTGGCCACCAGCCTGCTGTTGGCCCTGGTACTGGCGGTACCGCTGTCCGTGAGGCGCTGCGCCAGTCCGAGGTCGCGGGGGCACTGCTGCTCGGCGGCGGGGTGGGCGTGCTGGCCCTGGCTCAGACCGACGGCACCGGCCCGGTGGCGTCGTTCGGCTCCGCCCGCTACTGGTGGGTCGCGGGGATGATCGCGCTCATCGCGGCCGGCTTCGTGCAGCTCGGCAGACGCCGTGCCGACAGCCGCCGGGCCACTCTGGCCGGGGCCGGACCGGCCTGGTTTCCGGCATCTCTGATGCGCTCACCCGGCGCAGCGTGATGATGCTGGACGGCCGTCACTTCACGGCGCTGCTGACCAGCTGGCCGGGCTACTCGGTGGTGGCCGCCGGAATTCTCGCGTCTGGCTGATGCAAAGCGCGTTCAATTCGGGACCGCTGCATGCCTCGCTCCCGTCGATGACCGCGGGCGAGCCGATCGCGGGCATGGCGCTCGGCGTCGTGGTGTTCGGTGACCGGTTCCCGGTGTCTGCGACCTGGCTGGGCCTGCAGTCGGCCGGGATCGTCGCCATGCTGGCGGGCGTGATCCTGGTAGCGCGCGCCGGCCTTCGCCGACCTGGCGCGGATCCGGCATCTGCCGCACCTGGACCTGCCGCACCTGGACCTGCCGCACCTGGACCTGCCGCACCTGGAGCTGAACCCGCCGCACCTGGTGATACACCCGCGCTCAGACAAGGAGCGGGACGTCGAGCCAGCACGCTGGATGTCGCGTTGGTCATCGCGGCCAGCACCGCGGCGACGTAACTTATGATCAACCCGGTACGGCCGCGGATAGCCGCGGGCCTCCGGTCCTGGTCATGATCGGCTGGCTGCCCCGCCCCGGGGCGCCGTGATCACCAGCGGTTTCGCCGCACCGGCCGGGGTAGCGACCAGTATGCCGGAGGTGAGGACCATGGAACGCGGGAGCAGCAAGCACAGCCCGCGGCTGGATGAGCAGCTCGAGCACGAGACCGGCCCGCTGCGCCAGCCGGGTCACGTCGCGCACTCAGAGGAATGGCGGCAGGCGGAGCCGGCCGACGATGAGCACATGACCCGGCCGCCCGGCCATGAGCCGGGAGCGCCGGCGGGCATGACCGCGGATGACATCGACCGCCGCTCAGAAGTAGCCCGGTACTTGCGGCCAGGGCGGCTGCCGGCCACCGGAGCGCAGATCCGCAGCCTGCTGGCCGATGACGGTGCACCGGATGAGGTGCTGGAAGCGGCGGCCGCGCTGAAGGACGAGCGGCAGTACGCGACGGCCGGCGAGGTGGTGCGGGCCATGGGAATCAGGACCGAGGAGTAGCCAGCAGCGGCATCTTCGGCGCCGCGACGGCCCGGCCCATCCTGCCCGTAGCGCCGGGAGCCGACGATGGCGCCGGCAGCAGGCCCGGCCAGACCCTGGTCTCGAAACCCTGGTCTCCTCGAAACCCTGGTCTCCTCGAACTGGATGTGGCAGCAGTCAGCCGGCTCCGGGCGGCGGCCCAGGAGTGCTGCTCCCCGGCAGCCTCGTGTTCCGGCCACGCTACCGCGACTGTCAGCCCTGACCACGCGCGGCCGGAAGGGCCTGAATAAGGCCTGAATAGGGCCGCCCGAGCCGGGGACAGACAGTGAGCCTGGGCGGGGCTGTCACCGGCAGGCGGCGTCTGCCCGCCCGCCGGGCAGGAGATTCCCGCTGCACGCCCAGGGCCAGGGTGCCCATCACGATCAGCACGGTCACGTGAGGAGAGTCAGATTCCCGATGACCAGCAGTGACTCCGGCGGTCCCGGGCGGCTGCGCCGTGGTGCGGAGGCGGGGCGGGACGCCGGGCTCGCGCTCGCCGAGACCGCGGTCCCCGGCTGGCTGATCGAGGTCGTCAAGCCCGCCAGGGAGCCGGTGCCGTGGGCGCAGATGCTCCGCGCCATGCTGGCGATCTCCGTGCCGCTGGCCGCAGGCCTGGCCCTGGGTCAGCGGGCCCCCGGCCTGCTGGTGGCCACCGGCGGCCTGCTGGCCTCGGTAGTCGACCGGGGCGGCCCGTACGCACTGCGGCTGCGCCGCATCGCCGCGGCCGGCCTGCTCGGGGGCGCGCCGGGTCTGGTGATCGGTGCCCTGATCTACCAGCGCGGCTGGATCTCGGTCGTCGCGCTGATGCTGGTCGCGGGCATCTCAGCGCTGCTGTCGGCGGTCAGCGACATCGCCTCGCTGGTCGGGCTGCAGCTGCTGGTCTACGCCTCGTTCGGCACCGGGCCGCTGGGCGCACTGCGGCCGGTGTGGCTGACGCCGCTGCTGTTCCTGGCCGGGGTGACCTGGGCGGTCCTGCTGCTGATCCCCGGCTGGCTGGCGCATCCGCGGGCACCCGAGCGCGGCCGGGTCGCCGACGTCTACCGCAGCGTGGCCGCCGAGCTGCGGTCGGCTGGCACCGGCGCGTTCGGCCCCGCCCGGCAGGCGGTCACCGGAGCGCTGAACGCGGCGTATGACGAGCTGCTGACCGACCGCTCGGTATTCGGTGGCCACAGCGCTCACCTGACCTGGCTGGCAGCGCTGCTTAACCAGGCGTCGCTGCTGTCCGAGGCCTGCATCGCGCTGGCCCAGACGGGGCAGCGGGCCGACCCGGATCTGGCCGGCGCGATCGAGGCGGTGGCCGACAGCATCCAGTACGGGACCTCCCCGCCGCGGCTGCCCGGGCGGCGGCCGGGCGGCAGCGCGGCCGAGCGAGCCTGCTGGGACCGGCTGGCCGGAGCGGTGCGGCTGGCGGGCGGCGGGCGGGCACCGCGGCAGGCCCCGGGGCATCCCGGGCCGCCCCGGCCGCGGGTCCGCGGGCGGGTCGGCGGGCGGCTGCAGCAGATTCGCCAGGGCCGCCTGGTCTGGCAGTTCACCATCCGGCTGATGCTGTGCATCGGCGCCGCCGCCGTATGCAGCGAGGTGCTGCCGCTGCAGCGGTCGTACTGGGTCGTCCTGACCGTCGCGATCGTGCTCAAGCCCGACTTCGGGTCGGTGTTCGCGCGGGCGCTGCAGCGGGGCATCGGGACGATCGTCGGCGCCGTGGCAGGCGCCCTGATCCTGGCCGCGGTGCCGGGCGGCCCGCTGCTGCTGCTCCCGCTGGCGGTGCTGGCCGCGCTGCTGCCGCTCGGCCGCAGCCGCAACTACGGCCTGCTGTCCGCGTTTCTGACGCCGCTGGTCGTGCTGCTGATCGACCTGCTGACTAAGACCGGCTGGCAGCTGGCCGAGGTCCGGCTGTACGACACGCTGCTCGGCTGCCTGATCGCGCTGCTGATCGGCTATGCGCCGTGGCCGATGTCCTGGCACGCGCACCTGCCCCGGCAGCTGGACAGCGCGATCGATCAGGTGCCCGGTACACCGAGCGGGCACTGGCGGCCGACTCGGGCGGCCCGGCGGACGGGCCAGGCTGCGCAGGCAGGCCTACCGGGCGCTGTCCGACCTGCGGACCGAGTTCCAGCGCACGATGTCCGAGCCCCGGTTCATCAGCCGCCGCGCCACCGCCTGGTGGCCCGGCGTCGTCGCGCTCGAGCAGCTGATGGACGCCGTGACCGCCACGGCGGTGGTCATCGACGACGGCACGCCGCCCCCGGCCGGCCAGGTGGCGGAGCTAGCCCGGGTGCTGCGGGCGCTCCCTGCCCGGCCCGGGCAGCGGCCGCCCAGCTGCTCCGGCCTGCCGGAAGACGGCCCGCTGGAACCGGTTTCTGATGCGGTCCGCGGGGTCTGCAGCGCCCTGTCCGGCAGCTCCGGCTGAAGGCGCCACCCGCGGAGAGCCGCGCGGGCACGCCTGCGGCTGCCAGGCGCCGAACGGGAAGCGACCTCTCAGCCAGGCAGTTCTGGCGCCTCCGGCTCCGGCAGCGGCATCTCGCCGGTGTCATCGGCGAGGCCGTCGCCCGCCACGGCCAGCGGCTCGGGTACCCGCGGGCAGCACGGTTGCGAGGTCAGGACAGCGTCGCCGTGGTCGTGCCGACGTCGCGGCCGGCCTGCTCGGACAGGTACCAGCGGTGCTCGAGGATCTCGTGGAACACCTCCGGCGGCGCGAGCCGTCCGCGCAGCTGCTCAGGGATGGCGGCTAGCACCGGGTCGTAGACTTCCTCCAGCCAGCAGTGCGCCGCCGTGGTCTCCGAGACCGGGTGGCCTTCCTGCTGCTCCAGGTAGCCGCGGAAGCTGGCGATGTCGTTGAGCAGCCGCCGGGCCTGATTCTCGTCCGCGATAATGCCGCCTGCCGGAACAGCTGCCGCGCATGGTGGCCGGACTCGGCGACCTTCGTCCGCACCCGCAGCCTGGTGCCCTCCGGCGCGCTGACCAGCTCCACCTCGTCGGCGTCGAAGCCGAGCTCGTTGAGCCGCCGCAGCCGGTCGGCGATCCGGTACCGCTCGGCGGCGGCTGGCCGCCGCCGCGCGGGCTCGAGAACAGCGCGCGGTAGGTGGTCGAGTAGTCAAGAAACCTCGTGACCAGGATTGCGTCGCAGTCCAGGCCCCGTGCACCACGATCCCGACGACCTCGACCGCCGGTATGTTCTGCTCGGCCAGTGCCCGCAGCAGCCGGTACTCGCGCCGAGCCAGCCGCTCGCTGATCGACTTCAGCGCGTACAGCTCACCGCTGTCAGCAACGAACCTGACCAGCGTGCCGGGAGATGCCGCGCTGGCGGATCTCGGACCAGCCGGAGTCGTCCTGCCAGGTCTCAAGCGGCTCGCGGAACGGCAGCGTGAGCAGGCCGGCGGCCTGGTCGGCCACGGGCTGAAGACGAATCGCACCGCACCATCCTGCCTGAGGCCCGGGGGCGGCCGCCTCCGGGCCCGCGGCGGCTAGTTCGGGCGGCCGGCCGAGCCGCCAAGCGGACAGCCCGCTGTCCGGGTCGAAGAAGTGCCATGTTCGAGGCATCGATGGCCAGCTCGACCCGGTCGCACGGCGCGGATCTTGCTGCGCGCGCTGGTCCGTGCCGTCCACATCGACTTGCCCTCTCCGATCGGGATGACGGCCTCGTCTTCCTCGGCGTCCGCGGCCAGGTCGGCAGCATCCTTGTGCTGAACCGGCGGGGCATCCACCGTGAAGATCACGTGGATCTCGCTGCCGAGTTCCTCGGTCACGTCGGCGACCGCCGGCATCCGGGCCCAGCCCGGGTCGGCCAGCCGGGCATCCTCGAAGTCGGACGGGCGGATGCCCAGGATGACGTCCTGGCGGTGTACTGGGCCAGCTGCGCCGGGAGCTGACGATGGACGCCGGGCAGGCAGCTGCTGGCCGCCGAAGCTTCACGGTGGCCTTTCATCGTCGGCGACAGCCGGCGGTCACCATGTTCATGGCCGGCGAGCCGATGAAACCGGCCACGAACAGGTTGATCGGATGGTCGAAGAGGTTCTGCGGGGTGTCGACCTGCTGCAGCAGTCCATCACGCAGTACGCAGACCCGGTCGCCGAGTGTCATCGCCTCGACCTGGTCGTGGGTGACGTGCACGGTCGTCACCTTGAGCCGCTCGTGCAGCTGGGCCAGCGAGGCGCGCATGCCGACGCGCAGCTTGGCGTCCAGGTTCGACAGCGGCTCGTCCATCAGGAATGCCTGCGGCTCGCGGACGATGGCCCGGCCCATCGCGACCCGCTGGCGCTGGCCGCCGGACAGGGCCGCGGGCTTGCGGTCCAGGTACGGCTCCAGGCCGAGGATCTTGGCGGCCCCGGCCACCCGGCGGGCGATTCCTCCCTTGAGACCTTGCGCATCTTCAGGCCGTAGGCCAGGTTCTCCCCCACCGACATGTGCGGGTAGAGCGCATAGTTCTGGAATACCATGGCGATGTCGCGGTCCTTGAGCGGAAGCCCGTTCACCACGTTCTCGCCGATCCGGACCGACCCGCCGGTGATCTCCTCCAGGCCGGCGATCATCCGCAGCGCGGTCGACTTGCCGCGGCCCGACGGGCCCGCCAGGCACATGAACTCGCCGTCCATGATGTGCAAGTTCAGGTCCGAGACCGCTTTGACGCCGTCCCCGTAAATCTTGTCGACGTTATCCATCATGATCTGGGCCATCCGCCGCTCCCGGGTCTCAAGGGCCGGGCGTCACGCGAGAGCGAGCAGCCGGCTGAGCGCCCGAGTGACGCCCGCTGGAAGCGGTTCCGGCAAAGTGGGACTCAGTGTGACGCCGGTCTCGCGAGTCCGTCAATAGCCGGACTCTCGTCCCGGTTCCGGCCAGCACGAGCTGAAGGCGGCACCGCCTGGCTGCTGCCGCCCCGGCGGCTAGCCGCGGACGTAATCGCCGGGCGCGTCGGCGGCGGCGGATACCGCTTGCTGCCCATCGGCGGCGGCGCGGTCCGCGGCCCGGCCCGCTGGCCTGACCAGCCGGCCCAGTCCTCCCACCAGGACCGCGGCCGTGTTCGCCGCCGCCCGCCACTCGGCCGGGGTCGGCCGGGTGCTCGGCCGGCCAGCATTCGTACCGGGCCTTGGGGCCTGGCGGGTTCACGATGCCGGCGATGTGGCCGCCGCTGGACAGCACGTAGCGCACGTCCCCGCCGAGCAGCCCGGTGGTCTGGTAGGACGCCTCCCAGGGCACGATGTGGTCGTTAACCGCCCCGACCACGTAGGTGTCGTTCTGGATGTCCGGCAGCGCCAGCCGCTGCCCGGCCAAGGTCAGCTCGCCGCGGGCCAGTTCGTTGCGCAGGTACAGCGACCGCAGGTAGAACGAGTGCATGGCGGCAGGCAGCCGGGTGTGTCGGCGTTCCAGGCCAGGATGTCGAACGCCGGCGGGGTTCGGCCCATCAGCCAGTTGGAGACCACGTAGCTGAAGATGAGGTCGTTGGCGCGCAGCAGGTCGAAGGTGGCTGGCCATCTGCGCCCCGTCCAGCACGCCCGTCTGCTGCCATCTGCCGTTCCAGCCGGGCCACGGTCTGCTCGTCGGTGAAGGCGCCGAGGACGCCCGGCTTGCTGTAGTCGAGCAGCGTGTTGAGCAGCGTGATGGAGCTGAGCCGGTCTCGCCGGTGGCGGCCAGGTGCGCGGCGAGCATCGCGGCCAGCGCCCCGCCCAGGCACAGCCCGACGATGTCTTCTTGCGCCGCGCCGGTGATGTCGGCGATGACGTCGAGCGCGGTCCGCGGGCCGTCGTTGAGGTAGTCCTCCAGGAGTCACGTCCGCGCATCGACGGGTCCGGGGTTGCGGTAGGAGATCGTGAATACAGTGCGCTCGTGCTGGACGGCCCACTCCAGGAAGCTGCGGCCGGGGGCCAGGTCCATGATGTAGTACTTGTTGATCCACGGCGGGCTGGCCAGCAGCGGGATCGCGTGCACCTTCTTGGTCTGCGGCGCGTACTGGATCAGCTCCATCGAGCTCGTTGCGGAACACGACCTGCCCCGGCGTCGCGGCCAGGTTCTCGCCGAGCGCGAACGAGCTGCGGTCCACCTGCTGCGGACGGCCGTGGTTGTGGGCCAGGTCGTCGGCGAAGTTCCTGGCTCCGGCCAGCCACGCTCGCGCCGCCGGTCTCGAACGCCCGCTTGAGCGCGGCCGGGTTGGTGAGCAGGATAGTTCGTCGGGGCGAGCGCATCCGCGAGCCAGGCCGCCGACCATCCGCGCCTTCCCGTCCGGTCACCGGGTCGGGCTGTCCGGCCGCCAGCAGGTCGCCGCCGTACTGCCAGGCCGCCAGGTAGCCCTGGCGCAGCGCGAAGAAGGCCGGGTTGTCCTCCCAGGCCGGGTCGGCGAACCGGCGGTCCTTCGGGTCGCGCGGGCACCGGCGGCTGGGCCTGGCGGCCGAGCCAGCGCGCGACAGCCGCCGGGCCGATCCTGCGCCAGGCTGGCCCCGAACCGGAAGGCGGCCGGGCCGCGGTGGGACGCGCGGCCGCCGCGCTGCACGGCCGCGCGGGTGCGCACGAAGCGGCCAGTCGAGCGCCGAGGAACCGGCCGCATGTCCGGGCCGAGGGCGCCAGGCGCTCGCTCGCGGCCGCCGTCCCGGCCGTCCGGGTTCCGTGCTCCGTCTGTTGCCGCGGCTTGTGGTCGTGTCGGGCGGCACGGCGGCAGTCCTGCCCTTCGCCGATGCCGTTCAGAGTCCGCTCGAAGATGGCGGCGATGCCCTGGCCGCCGCCGATGCACATCGTGACCAGGCCGTACCGGCCGCCGGTGCGGCGCAGCTCGTAGAGCGCCTTCACGGCCAGGATGGTCCCGGTGGCGCCGATCGGATGCCCGAGCGAGATGCCACTGCCGTTCGGGTTGGTCTTCTCCGGCGGCAGCCCCAGTTCGCGGCCGACCGCGAGTGCCTGCGCCGCGAACGCCTCGTTGACCTCGAACACGTCGATGTCGTCCAGCTTGAGGCCGGCCCGGTCCAGCACCTTGCGGGTGGCGGGCACCGGGCCCGATGCCCATGATCCGCGGCTCGACCCCGGCGTGGCTGTAGGCGACCAGCCGGCCGAGCGGGGCGAGGCTATGCTGCTCCGCGAACGCGCGCTGGCCAGCACGACCGCCGCGGCCGCGTCGTTGATGCCCGACGCGTTCCCGGCGGTCACCGTGCCGTCCTTCGGCGAACGCCGGCCGCAGCTTGGCCATGTCGTCCTCGGCCGACGTTCTCGCCGGATGTGCTCGTCGGTGTCGAACGTCGTGGTGCCCTTGCGGCCCGGCACCTCGACCGGCGTGATCTGCTCGGTGAAGTAGCCCGCCGCTGCGGGCCGCGGCCGCCCGGCGGTGGCTCTCCGACGGCCAGCGCGTCCTGGTCGTTCCGGGAGACGCCGAAGTCCTCCGCCACGTTCTCCGCGGTGACGCCCATGTGGCAGGCGTCGAACGGGTCGGTCAGCGCGCCGACCGTGGCGTCGACGGTCGTCGCCGTCGCCCATCCGCTGGCCCCACCGCAGCCCGGGCAGCCAGTACTGGCCGCGGCTCATCGACTCCGCGCCGCCGGCCACCGCGACGTCGGCGTCGCCGAGCATGATCGTCTGCGCCGCCGAGACGATCGCCTGCAGGCCGCTGCCGCACAGCCGGTTCAGCGTGAACGCCGGCGTTTCCACCGGCAGGCCGCCGTTGACGGCCGCGACCCGGCCCAGGTACATGTCCCGGATCTCGGTGTGGATCACATTGCCGAAGACCGCGTGGCCGACGTCTCGGCGGGCTCGACGCCGGCCCGGCGCACCGCCTCGCGCACCACGGTGGCGGCCAGGTCACACGGCGGCACATCCTTCAGGCCGCCGCCGTATTTGCCGATCGCCGTCCGGGTGCCGGACAGGACGAGAACATCTTGCTGCTCGCTGCTGGTCATGAAGCTTCCCTGTGCTCCCTCGCGTGCTCGGCTGGCTGTCCCGGCTGGCGCGGCCGCCTCACATGTCCATCCCGCCGTTGACGGCCCAGAGCTGGCCGGTGATGTAGGAGGACTCGTCGGCGGCCAGGAAGCCCACCACGCGGGCGACCTCCTCGGGGGTGCCCAGGCGGCCCACCGGGATCTGGGCCCGGACCCGGTCCAGCGCCTTCTCCGGCATGGCGGCCACCATGTCGGTGGCGATGTAGCCCGGCGTCACTGCATTCACGGTCACGCCCATGCCGTCGCCCGGGGGACGGCCCGCCTTGTTGAGCAGGAAGATGGCCTCCCGGGCCAGCGACTTGGTCAGCCCGAACAGGCCCGACTTGGATGCCGCGTAGTTGACCTGGCCGATGTTCCCGGTCTCGCCGATGACCGAGGACACGTTCACGATCCGGCCGGTGCCGCGCTCGATCATGTGCTCAAGCGCGGCCTGCGCGATGAAGAACGCGCCGGACAGGTTGATGGCGATGACCCGGTGCCAGTCCTCGTCGTTCATCTTGGCCGAGGTCTTGTCGATCGTGATGCCGGCGTTGTTGACCAGGATGTCGAGCCGGCCGTGCTGCTCGATGACCTCGCGAACCACCCGGCGGCAGTCGTCAGCCTGCCCGATGTTGCCCTCGTGCACGGTGAACGTGCTCGCCGGGTGCTCATCGGCCATGCTGGCGGCGAACTTCTCGGCGGCTTCGTGATTGTGCCAGTACCCGGCCGCGACAGACGCGCCCTCGCCGGCCAGGGACTTGCTGATGGCGACGCCGATGCCACGGGTGCCGCCGGTTACCAGGGCGACCCGGTGGGCGACGATCCCGTTCTCGTCGTGGGTCTGCTGCTGATCGGTCACGGTCACTGGGGACTCCTTATCTGCCGGCTTCGTCCCTCGGATAACGAGAATCTCACTTTTCGTCACTGCTGTCGGCAGCCTGCTGCAGGGTCTGGACCACCGACGGGTCGGCCAGGGTGGTAACGTCGCCGAGCTCATGGTGGGCGGCGATGTCGCGCAGCAGCCGGCGCATGATCTTCCCGGACCGGGTCTTGGGCAGGTCCTTGGCCCAGATGATCCGCTTGGGCCGGGCCAGCTTGCCGATCCGGGTGCCGACGTGCTCGCGCAGCTCGGTCATCAGGTCGGGGGTGGTATCCACCTCGCCGACCACGGTGACGTAGGCCACCACGGACTGGCCGCTCATCTCGTCGGTGACCGCGATGACCGCGGCCTCCGCCACTGCGGGGTGGGAGACCAGCGCCGACTCGATCTCCGCGGTGGACAGCCGGTGCCCGGAGACGTTGATGACGTCGTCCACCCGGCCGGTGATCCAGAAGTAGCCGTCCTCATCCCTGCGGGCGCCGTCGCCGACGAAGTAGATATGCGGGCCGAACCGGGAGAAGTAGGTCTCCACGTACCGGTCCGGGTCGTTGTACAGGGTGCGCAGCATGCTCGGCCAGGGCTGGGTCAGCGCGAGCAGGCCGCTGCCCTCGTCCATCTCCTTGCCTTCCTCGTCGAGCAGGGCGGCGGACACGCCGGGCAGCGGCCTGGTCGCCGAGCCCGGCTTGGTCTCGGTCAGCCCCGGCAGCGGCGAGATCATGATCGCGCCGGTCTCGGTCTGCCACCAGGTGTCGACGATCGGGCACCGCTCGCCGCCGATGACCGTGTAATACCACAGCCAGGCCTTGGGGTTGATGGGCTCGCCGACCGTGCCGAGCAGCCGCAGCGACGACAGGTCGCGCTTGGCCGGGTACTCCTCGCCCCACTTCATGCAGCTGCGGATCGCGGTCGGCGCGGTGTAGAAGATCGACACCTGGTACTTCTCGATCAGGCCCCACCAGGCATCCTTGTCCGGGTAGTCGGGCGCGCCCTCGTACATGACCGAGGTGGCCCCGTTGGACATCGGGCCGTAGACGATGTAGGAGTGGCCGGTGATCCAGCCGACGTCGGCGGTGCACCAGAAGATGTCCTCCTCGGGCTCGAGGTCGAACACGTCCGCCGTCGTGGTGGTCACGCCGGCCAGGTAGCCGCCGGTGGTGTGCACGATCCCCTTGGGCTTGGCCGTGGACCCGGATGAGTACAGCAGGAACAGCGGGTGCTCGGCTTCCATCGGCTCGGCCGGGCAGTCCGGGTCGGCCTGCTCCAGCAGCTCGTGGTACCAGTGGTCGCGGCCCTCGCGCATCTCGCAGTCGGCGCCGGTGGCCTGGACCACGACCACGGTCTTGAGGCTGTCCAGGTCGGCGATGGCCTTGTCGACCTCGGCCTTGATCGGGGCGGTCTTGCCGCGGCGGCGGGCCCCGTCGGCGGTGATGAGGGCCTTGGCGTCCGATACCTCCATCCGCTCGCGGACGGCCGACGGCGCGAATCCGCCGAACACCACGTTGTGCGGCGCGCCGATCCGGGCGCACGCCAGCATGGCCACCACGACCTCGGGAATCATCGGCAGGAAGATGCCGACCACATCTCCCTTGCCCACGCCGTTGGCCTTCAGCGCGCTCGCGAGGCGCTGGGTGTCGGCGAGCAGGCCGGCGTAGGTGAGCGTGCGCTGCTCGCCTTCCTCGCCGTGCCAGTGGAACGCGACCCGGTCCCCGTTCCCGGCCATCACGTGCCGGTCCAGGCAGTTGTACGAGGCGTTCAGCGCGCCGTCCTCGAACCACTTGTAGAACGGGGCCTCGGAGTCGTTGAGGACGGTGCTGAACGGCGTCTGCCATTCCAGCCGCTGCCGCGCCTGCTCGGCCCACCGCCAGGCGCATCCGCTGCGGCCTGCTCGTAGACGGCCGCGTCACGGACCCGGGCATGACGAGCGAAATCCGCGGGCGGCGGGAACGGCCCGGCGTCCAGCAGCTGGTCGATGCGCTCGGAGGCTGACGGCATGACAGGGCTCCTCCCCGCGGGACCGCAGGCGGCAGCCGCTACCGCGACATCCCCCGGTACGCTCGCGCGCTGCCGCTTCACGACCGTCCCTGCGTCCCTTCAAGTCGTAGTCGGTGCGGGCCCGCACCAGGCGGACGGTCTTGTATCTCTACCGTTCCCGGTCAGCCAGGTCGAAACCTCGCAGCGGGAAAAAGGCCCCGGCTTGACCCGGCTTCGCAGCCGCCGGGACCGGCAGGCGCACCGCGGCGGCTGGCGTCTTATCGTGGCTGGGTGGCCGAGCGAGACGACAGCGGCCGGGGGCCGGGTGCGGCGCCCGGCGGCCTCGGATCGTCCCGGGGCGCCGACGACGTGGTGGAACAGGGCAGCAGCAGGCCGGCGGCGGCCTGGTGGCCGGCGGCGGCCTGGCGATGGCCGCCGCGGTTTGCCGTGCTGCTGGCGGCCGCCGCGCTGGCCGCCGGCTTCGCCGCGGGGTACGCGATCGGCGGGCGGCAGGCCGCGGGCAGGACGGGACCGCCGCGTTCGGCGGCGGCTGCCGCGCCGGCGGCGAACGGCCCGGCTGTCGGCCAGTCAGCCGCCGTGTGCTCAGCGCAGATCGGGCGCCTGCTGCAGCTCGGCGTGCAGGTCAGCAACTTCTCGGGAGCCGCCGTGACACTCCGCCGGGTCAGCGCGATCTTGCCGCTGGGCGGCCTCAGGGCCATATCGGTGGCCTGGAACCCCTGTGGGGTGCTGCCGCCGACCAGCCCGGAGCCCGGCGACCTCCTGCCCGCGGGGGCCAGCACCTGGTTCACGATCACCTTCCGGGTGCTGGTCAGGTGCCCGGCCCCGCTCCCGGTCCAGTTCACCGTGGGTTACGCCCGGCTCGGCCGGCGTGCCACCGCCAGCCTGCCGGGCTTTGCCGACCTGAGCCATGTCCCCTATTCGAGCTGTCCCGCCGATTAGCCGCCGGCCGCCCCGGCCAGGGCCGCGACGTAGGCGCCGAAGCGGGCCAGGCTGGTCTCGAAGCCCTGCCTCGCCCGCGGGCCGGCCAGCGGCGCCGGCACGTTCGCCTGGTGGGTGACCACCTCGGTGCGCTCGCCGTCGAGCTGGGTGAAGGTGATGGTGGTGATCATGCCGCCCTCGACGCCCGGCTCGGTCCACACGAGCTTCTCCGGCCGCTGCACCTCGAGGTAGACCGCCCGCATCGTGTACTGGCTGCCATCGGAGTCATTGATCATGACGGTCTCGAATGCGCCGCCCGGCCGCAGGTCGACAGTGATGCCGCCGGGCGGGGCCGAGGTCCCGGCCGGCCCCCAGAAGCGGGCCAGGTGCTCAGGCTGGGTCATGCAGTCGAAGAGCAGCTCCCGGCTGGCCGGGTGGACGCGCCGGTAAGTGAACTCGCCGGGCGCGGTCACGTTGCCTGCTCCGTCCGGCCGGACCGCACGGCCGACAGGTGCTCATCGAGCCGGTCATAGCGAGCCTGCCACATCTGCCGATGGCGTCCTATCCACTCGGCGGCGCTGTCGAACTTGCCCGGCTCGAGCCGGCAGGGCCGGGACTGGGCGGCCCTGGTCCTGGAGATGAGCCCGGCTCGCTCCAGGACCTTGAGATGCTTGGAAATCGCCTGCTGAGTGAGCGAGAACGGCTCGGCCAGCTGGCAGGCCGTCGCGTCGCCGGCCGCCAGCCGGGTCACGATGGCGCGCCGGGTCGGGTCGGCCAGCGCGGCGAACGTAACGCTCAGCTCGTCGCCGGCCGTGACGGCGGTCATCGGGCCGCATCCGGGAGCCGCTGCGCGCCGGGGCCGCTGAGCCGCTCGCGTGGTACCGGCCGCCCGGCGAGCAGCAGCAGCAGGTCGCGGCTGCGGCCCGCCACCAGCTCGCCCGTGCCCGCTGACCAGTCCAGGTCCGTGGCCCGGAACTCCAGGCCCGTCAGGGGAAAGCCGAACACGCTGTTCTCGCCGCCGCTCACCACCAGGTCGAGCACCGTGGTCAGCGCCTGATCAGCGATGGGGTACTCGATCGACCGCGGCCAGGTGATGTCGAGGCCGTGGATGAGGTCGTGGCTGAGCGCGCCCGCCTGGCCGCCGCCTGGCGGGCTCCAGGGGTTATCCGCGTTGTCGCGCAGCACGGCGGCGAGCTCGGCCTGCGGCAGCTGGCTGTCCCGGTCCGCCACGGCGTCGGAGTACACCGTGAACTGGCCGCCGGCCTGCTGCATGCCGAGCGCGAACTCGCTCTGCGAGATCCGGTACGGCATCGTCAGGTGCGCCAGCACGTGCCCGGCCGTCCAGCCCGCGCACAGTGACGGCGCCTGCCACTGTGCCGGGTTCATGCCGTCCAGCGCGCTCGCCAGCTCCCGCCGCTCGGCGGCAATCAGATCCATCATCACGGCTCCCTCTTTGCAACTTATCAGTTGTACAACTGAAGAGTGTATAAAGGTGCGGGCGCAGCGTCAACCGAGGGCGCAGTGTCAAGCGAGGGCGCACCGGCAGCCGGCGTACGGACGACAGGGCGGCCCGCACGGCGGTTTCATGGCTACGGCAAATCTGCCGGGTTTCCGCGGGCTGTCGCGTTACTGGCTGCCTCGGCGTGGGAACGGGCTGGCGGCTACTCCTGGGGTGGCTGGCCAGCTTCGGCTGGCCGGCGCCGGATGGCGTCAGCAGCCGGCAGCAAGGCCCCGTGCGGTCAGAGGCCGGCACCCGCCGGGGTTCGTGCGGTCAGCGGACGACGGCCATCCCCGTACGGTCAGAGGCCGCCGGGCGGCCTCGTGCCGTCAGCAGCCGTCGTAGTTCGTCCAGTTCGACGCCCCGCCCGCGGCAATGGCGTTGTCAAAAATCTGGTCCTGGTACGCCGGGCAGGCCACGCCGTACTCGCTGGCCGCGCCGCCGTATGTCTCCCAGGTGCCCAGCACGAACTGGTAGGCCCCGCCGCCGTTGCCGGGCCCCCAGGCGTAGCTGCCGCCTTCTTCGGCGTTGCGGATGCAGACTCCCAGTGCCGAGCTGGCCGCGTTCCCGCCGCTGACGGGCGGCGGGGTGGCCGCGGCGGTCGGGCTCGCGCTCGGTGACGGCGAGGCCGGCTGGCTGGCGGCCTGGCGCGCGGCGGCGGCCGCCTGGCGCGCGGCCTGGGCAGCAGCCGCCCGCGCGGCCCGGGCGGCGGCCGCCCGCCTGCGCTGCGCGGCCCGGTTGGCCTCCTGGATGCGGCGGGACTGCAGGACGGCGACGTTACGGTGCACGGAGGCGTTCATCTGACCGACGGTGACGTCCGACACCGGGCCGGTGACCGCCCCCGCGCCGGTCAGTGCGGCCGCGTCATGCCGGGACCCTGCTGTCGCGGGGCCGCCAGGAATGGTCATGAAAGCCGTCGCCGCGCCTGCGAGCGTTACCGCGGCCGCGCCAGGCGCCCAGCGCCTGGCGACGCTTTTCCTGGGCTTCGCATGACGGGGGGGTGCGGCCACCGCGCTCCTCTGCTCGAGGTTTCGCGCTCACCCGGCGGCTGGCCTGGACCGGCGTCAGACGGCACGGGGATCGCCTATCTCGGGGGAACTTACTGGAGCCGCGGCAGCAAGCGCAGGTGAACGGGGTAATAGGACGCAGGCACGTCAAACGCGATGATCATGCCCGACTGATGCTTTTGCCGGGTTTGCTGGCACTGCGGCGCCCGCGTCGGGCCGAGCGGCGCTCGCGTCAGTCGAACAGGTCAGGCGGAAGAACCGGGGGCGGCCCCGGCCGGGCGTCGGTGACCGGCCGGGATCCCGCCACGAACCGGTCGAGCTCGGCCCCGGTCACGAGCCGGGCCGGAGCCGGGCCGGCTGCGGCCCGCCTGGCCAGCTCGGTGACCGGGAGCTCGTGGCCGGCTGCGGCAACCACCAGGTTGCCGAACCTGCGGCCGCGCAGCACCGCGCTCTCCGCGACGATGCAGACGTGCCGGAACGCCGACCGCACCGCCGCGACCCGGGCGCGGGCATGCTCGAGCGGCGGCCCGTCACCGACGTTGACGACGTAGCTACCGGACGGCGCCAGAGCCCGGGCCACGGCGGCAGTGAACTCAGCCGACGCCAGCTGGGCCGGGGTCCGCGCCCCGGCGAACACGTCGGCGACGACCACGTCGAACGACCCGGGCCTGGCCTGCTCGGCCACCGCGCGGGCGTCGGCAACCCGGACCACGATCCGCCTGGTCCTGGCCCGGGACCGGCTCGGCTGATCCAGCGGAAGCCGCCGCCGGACCAGTTCTGCCACCTCCGCGTCCGACTCGGCCGCCAGCTGGCGGGACCCGGGCCGGGTCGCGGCCACGTACCGCGCCAGCGTCAGCCCCCCGCCGCCGAGGTGCAGCACCCGCAGCGGCTCCGCAGGTGGTGCGGCCAGGTCGATCAGGTGGCCGATCCGCTGCATGTACTCGAAGTCGAGATGCCGCGGATCGTCAAGATCAACATGAGACTGCGGGATGCCGTCCACCAGCAGCATCCACGCCCGCGGTCGCTCCAGATCACCGAGCAGCTCGACGCGGGGAACGCCGCCGGGCGCGCCAGCCGGCACCCCCGCCTGCGGCACCGACCGACGCCGGGAGCCCATGACGTCAGCGCAGGTCCCGGCGCGGCGGGCCGCCGAGCCTGGCCGCCAGCGCTGGCCGGCTGGCCCGCAGACTGCGGTGCCGCTGCTCCCTCAGGTCGGTCACGGCACTCCTCTGCCTGGCGAGCCACTATCACGACAGCCAATCATCCGGGGCGGCCTGCCGCGAGTGCCGGCCATCGCTGCCGCCCGGCGGCCGGGCTGGCCGCGCCGGGCGGCGCCTTAACCGGTCCCCGTGTCGACCACGGCGCCACCGCCATTTCCGCCCGACTCTCCTCGCAATCACGTACCGGAGGACTGGCCGGAGGGCCCTGGGCGGCGAATTTATAACAAGCGTTGCGCTGCCCGGTTTCCCGGCAGTATAAGAGAGGCGCCTAACTAGGCTCTTCGAGGGAGATGCGATGAAGCACATGCTCGGGGTGGCTGTTTCAACTGCCATGGTCGTGGCGTCGTTTGGCCTGGTTTCAGCCAATGCCGCCCAGGGGTCCACCTCAGCGCCCGCAGCGGCGCCCCCGGCGAACGCGACCACCAAGGCCGCCGGCCGCCAGCATTGGTGCGGGACCAATGGCATCGAGTGCACGGAGCCCGCGCTCAACTGGGACGAGTTCGCCGGCTACAACCAGGCCAAAAAGGCTGGCGCGCGCATCAGTGCCTATATCGGTCATGACGAGCCGGCGACGCTGTTCTACTCGAACCGGCCCGGCTCGGGCAATAACGTCACCTACCAGATGGTGCTGCCGAAGGATCCTCCGACCAGGCCCCGCCAGAATGGCAGCGGCGGGACCTACAACTTCCAGCTGCACCCCGACGTTCTGGCTGGGCATGGTGATGTGCGACAGCCAGGGATCACCCAACCCGGACGGCCAGGCCCTCGACGGCCATCCCACCGTGCCCTGCAAGCCGGACAGCGACTCGAACATCTACAACAGCCAGAATCCCAGCAGCCCCCGGTACTTCGGCCTCGGCCCGGGTCAGGCCTACGAAGAGATGCAGTTCTACCCGCCGGGCTGGGTGCCGTGGCCGGCCGGCATAGGCTGCACGGCCAGGCAATGGTGCGCCGCCCTGAACATCGACACGTTCTCCGAGAACGTCAATACCGGCCAGTTCAACAACACCGACTGCCTGAACACGGCGCCCGGCCCGGAGCCGGTGAACTTCGCGTTCCTCACCAAGAACGGCGTGGCGACGGCGCCCGCGAACCCGCAGCACCCCGAGCACTTCATTCCGAATGCCAAGCGCGATTTCCTGATGAACTCGGGCGACAACATCACGGTGCGCATGTTTGACACCGCCAGCGGGCTGCACATCGCGATCAGCGACCACAGCACGCACACCACCGGCTCGATGACGGCGAGCGCCGCCAACGGGTTCGGCAACGTGGTGTTCAACCCGAGCGCCACCAAGTGCACGGTCAGGCCGTACAACTTCCATCCCGAGTTCAGCACCTCGACCCCGGCGACCCGCAACGTCGCCGCCGCCCACACCTACAACGTCGCGTTCGCCGACGAGATCGGGCACTTCGAGTACTGCGCCAAGGTCGGCACCGACCCGAACAGCACGTGCCTGAAACCGCTCGGCGCCGACACCAACGACGCTGACAACGCAGGACCTGACCCGGCGGGCGACGATGTCATGTGCCTGCCCGCGTCAGCCTCGCTGGCCGTGAAGATCGGCGGATGCCTAAACACGGACGGGGACTTCGACGGCGTGCCGTACAACTTCACCTGGCCGGGCTCGATCGCCAACCCGGTCGCCGATCATCTGCTGAACCCGCAGTCGTTCCTGTTCACCAGCCCGACAGTGCGCGGTAAGAACTTCACGTCGATGGCGTTCGAATCTAACGTCTCGCGAGGCGAGTCGGACGACACCGCGTTCCGCGTGGACACCTTCTGCCAGCGGCACTTGCTCAATCCCAGCGACCCGCATCCCGGGACGGGCTGCGTGAACCCGCCGCCGAATTCGGTCTTCTACCCCTTCTACAGCACCCGGCAGACGCCTCTGGGCTGCATGTGGCAGGAGGGCGGCCCTTATATTCCGGGCACCACGAACAAGTTCGGCGGGAGCGCGCACGCGGAATACGGCCCGCTGCGGGTGATCAGCTACCCGACGAGCCCGTTCGGCACCATCACCAAGCGCTTCAACGACTTCCGGAGGAACCTCGCTACGCTGCCGTGCCGGGCCGGCTGAGGCCCACAGGCACACGCCGCGGGCCGGTGCCGGCCAGAAGTCCCAGGCCGGCACCGGCCCGCGGTGTCATGTCAGTCCAGGTACCTGGCTCTTGCGGTGCTAGCCGGCGCACCAGCATGGCCTGCTGCGATAAGTGATGTGCGAGTGCCCATGATGGGAACGCCCCGAGACCCGGACGACCGGCAGCAGCGGGGTGCACGGGCCGGCCGGGCGCGTGCCGTTGCCTGCCTCGCCGGACAGTGAGCGACCGCATGCCAGGCGGCCTCCGTACGCCTGCCGCCTGACGGCCTGCGACCGGGCCTGCTGGTAGGTGCGGTGCGCGGAGGCGGCGGGGACGGTGGCCTGGCCGTGCGGCGCTGCTGGCCGGGAACCGACCGCGCAGGCCGCTACCAGGGGCACCGCCGCCAGGCCGATGATGATCCGCAGCCTGCTCATAGCGTCTCCTTGCGTGCCGGGGCCAACACGAATTGGACGCACCAGCTGCGCCGCTCGTTCCGCCGGCCTGAGGGCCGTAACGGGACGCCTGGATCTGCGGGAGGACTGCCGAGCGATGGACGATGCTATCTTCGCTGCGGAAACGGTCACGTCTGCCCTTGCGAGATCGCGGCCACGGCAGCCTCCGGTCCGCGCCGTATCAGAAGGCCATCCGGCCGTTCCGGATGTATGGCGAGAAAAAGCGGCGATCGGAGCTGACCATGACCACTCCCCCGACTATCTCTGAAGGCGCGACCGGCCCGGTGGTCCGCTGGGCGCAGTACCTCCTGGTCCGCAGGACCCTGAGCGACGGCCAGATCGACGGCATTTTCGGCCCGGTGACCGCGACCGCGGTCAGGCGTTTCCAGCAGGACAGCCACCTCACCGCCGACGGTATCGTCGGCCCGCGCACCTGGGCGGCGCTGGGCGGCGACGGCCCGGAGCCGCCGACGCTCACCGAGGGCTCCAGCGGGCAGGTCGTGAGCAAGCTCCAGACCGCGCTGAACGAGGGCCGGGGCGACTTCGCGCCCAGCTCCGATCCGGTGCTCGCCGTCGATGGCAGCTACGGCCCGAAGACCGCGTCCGCGGTCACCGGGGCGCAGCGGCTGGGCCACATCGAGGCGGATGGCGTGGTCGGCCTGCAGACCTGGGCCCTGCCTGTGCACGCCGCCGGGCAGGTGCTCGCCGACCTGTGCGGTGTTCCCGGACCAGGCGGCGGATGAAACCCCGGCTGCCCGGCAGGCGACGGTGAGCCGGTGAGCCGGGCAGCCGTCCGTTGACCGCGCCCGGCCCGGAAGCGGGAGCCGCACGGCTGTTCGCCGAGCGTTACGGAAGCAAGCCCGAGGGCGTCTGGCATGGCCCGGGCCGGGTGAACCTCATCGGCGAGCACACCGACTACAACGACGGGTTCGCGCTGCCGTTCGCGATCAGCGCCGGGGTGTGCGTGGCCGCCGCGACCCGGGATGACGGCCTGGTCGCGCTGTCCTCGCGCCAGCATGGCGGATCCGTCGTGACCGTGCCCGTGGCCGCCCTGGCCCCGGGCCAGCTCAGCGGCTGGGCCGTCTACCCGGCCGGGGTGGCCTGGGCGCTGATATCTGCCGGTCATCGCGTGCACGGCGCGAGCCTGGCGATCGATGCTGACCTGCCGGCCGGGGCCGGCCTGTCCTCGTCGGCCGCCGTCGAGTGCGCGGCCGGGCTCGCGCTGGCTGAGCTTTACCAGCTGGCCGTGCCACGCGAACAGCTGGCGGTGATCGGCCGCCGTGCAGAGAACGACTTTGCCGGCGCCCCTACCGGGGTGATGGACCAGCTGGCTGTCCTGCTGTCCGAGGCCGGCCATGCGCTGCTGCTCGACTGCCGGGCGGGGACCGGGAGGTCCGTGCCCTTCGACGCCGCGGCGGCCGGGCTGGTGGTACTGGTCATCGACACCCGGGTGCAGCATGAGCTGACCGATGGCGGGTACGGTGCGCGCCGGATGGCGTGCGAGCAGGCGGCACAGGCCCTGGGCGCCCGGTCGCTGCGCGACGTCACCGAGGTCAGCGCGCTGGAACGGATCGGCGATCCGGTGCTGCGCCGCCGGGCCCGGCATGTCATCACTGAGAACCAGCGGGTGCTGGACACAGCGGAGCTGCTGCGGGCCGGCCAGCTTGACCGGGTCGGCGCACAGCTGACCGCGTCGCACGAGTCGCTGCGCGATGACTTCGAGGTGTCGTGGCCAGAGGCCGACGCCGCGGTGCAGGCGGCTCTTGAGGCCGGGGCGGAGGGAGCCCGGATGACCGGGGGCGGTTTCGGCGGATCGGTGATCGCGCTGGCGCCGGCCGCGGCCGCCGCCGCGGTGACCGACCGGGTGGCGGCCAGGTTCACCCGGCAGGGCTGGCGGCCGCCGGTGATCACGCCGGCCCGGCCCTCACCCGGCGCCCGCAGGCTGCGCTGAGGGCCCGGCGGCCCGTCAGCCGAGCCGGCGCAGCCCTGGCTCGCAGCGGCCTCCGGGCTGACGTCGTTGGCGAACGCGCCCATGCCCGATTCCGAGCCGGCCAGGTACTTCAGCTTGCCCGGCGCGCGCCTGACCGTGAACAACTCCAGATGCAGGGCGAAGTCGCCAGCGCCGTGGCGGACCGGCGCCTGGTGCCAGGCCGAGATGTAGGGCGCCGGAGCGTCGAGAAGCCGGTCGAACCTGCGCAGCAGGTCAAGGTAGAGCTCGCAGAACTCGGCGCTGGCCGCCTCATCCAGCGAGGCCAGGTCGGGTACCCGGCGGGACGGGTACAGGTGAACCTCGTATGGCCAGTGCGCGGCGTACGGCACGAACGCTATCCAGTGGCTGCCCTCCGCCACCACCCTGGCGGAGTCCGCGCGCTCGGCCGCGATCGTGTCGTCGAACAGGTTACGGCCGGTCTCGCGCTGGTAGCTGGCGACCGACTGCAGCATGCGGTCCGTCCGCGGAGTGACATAAGGGTAGGCGTAAATCTGCCCGTGCGGGTGCGAGAGCGTCACGCCGATCGCCTCGCCCCGGTTCTCGAAACAGTAGACCTGCTCCACGCCGGGCAGCCGTGACAGCTCTGCGGACCGGTCCACCCAGGCCGCCATGACGGTCGCGGCCTGAGCCGGGCTCAGGTCGGCGAAGGAGGCGTCATGGTGCTGGCTGAAGCAGACCACCTCGCACCGGCCGGCCGCCGGGCGGCTGACCCGCACGCGGCCCGGGCTCTGCCCGGCCTCGTGGCCGGGATCGCCGTGGCCGGCCTCAGTCTCGTCCGCCCCGAGCGCGGGAAACCGGTTCTCGAAGACGACGACCTCGTATTCCGGGGCCGGGATCTCGGTCCAGCTATCCGCCGTCGAGGGGCACAGCGGGCACTGCCCGGCCGCCGGCTGGAAGGTCCGGTCCTGGCGGTGACTGGCGACCACCACCCACTCGCTGAGCAGCTGGTCCCAGCGAGCCTGCGACTCGGCATGGACGGCGGGCAGCTGCCGTCGGTCGGGATAGTCGTCCGGCCGTTCGGGAATGGCACCGAAGTACATCAGCGCCCGGCCGTCCGCCAGCCTGATCGTGGTCTTCCGCGGCGGCGGGCGGTCCCGCGGCGCTGGTCCCTCACCGCCCGCCTGGGCGGGCAGGCCGGCCATCACTCAGACCGCCTGGATGAGCACGACGGCGGCGGTGAGAGCCCGCTGAGCCGGGATGGCCAGGCCGATCTCAGCGGCGGCGTCCGCCGCCTCGATGCTCGCCCGCCTGCCGTGGTGCTCCAGCCCCGCCGGCCGGAAGTGCGGTGACCAGTCATGCCCGGCGGCCGGATCGCCAGCGGAGCTGTCCGGGCGGTGGCCGGACAGGCCGGGCCGGCCGAACCAGCCCTCGGCGTGCGGACGCACGCCAGCTACATGCCCGTCCGCCCGCCAGCCGCCGGGCTCAGTACGGACATCACCGACGATCATCCAGGCCTCCGATCTGCCGATGCGCCTGGCTCTGGCGGTGCCGCGCTTCAGCTGATTATGCGGCCAGGACCTAGCCGCCAGTGACAGCCGGGGCGCACTTTCAGCTGGTTCTGAGCACGTACTTCGCGTCGGTTTTCCGCATTCTGCAGCGCCGAGCCTACCGACTCGGTGCCCGGCCGGGCCGGGCCGAGATCGGTGCAGGTCTGCATCAGCGCAGCACCGACCCCCGGGGCTGTTCACCAGGCCGGGTCGCGGGCCAGCCTGGCGGCGATGCGGTCGTGGAAACTCCGGCGCCGCAGGGCTTCCTCGATGTCGGTGACGACCCGGCTCAGCGGGTAGGGGATCTCCGCCTCGATTCGGCGACGCCGCCTCGGTGGCCCGCCACTCGGCCGCCAGCCGGCCGACGACGCGGGCCGCCCTGGCGGTGAGCGCTACCTTCTTGGTGCGGGCGTCCGGGCCCGCCGTGGTACGGACCCAGCCCGGCCGCCCGCATCGCGGCCACCTTCTGGCTGATCGCCGAGTGCGTCCGCTGCACCGACCGGGCCAGCTCAGTGATCGTCATCGGGCCGCGGGCGTGCAGCCGCAGGATCTCCATCACGTAGCTCGGCTTCAGCCCGTCGATCTGCGCCTCGGCGTAGATCCGGGCGATCTCGTCGTCCATCGCCGCCTGCAGCAGCCGCAGCGGCCGCCACCGGCTCTGCTCGGTCGGGTCGGAAATCAGCTGGGCGGCCGATCGTTGCTCATCCGAGTAATTATAACAGCACTTATACAAGTGCTGTTACAATTCTGGCTGCGGACCATGGGCTCGGGGCGCTCGCGTTCCGCCCTCGCTCGGCCCGGGCCGGCGCAGGGAGCACAAGAACGTGGCTGACTGTCGCACCGGGGCCGGCGGCCGCCGCGGCAGATCCGGCCGGCGCCGGCTGCTCGCCGACCTGACGCCGCTGCGTGAGTCCCCGGCGTTCCGGCGGCTGTGGGCCGGCACCACGCGTCCTCGGTGGGCAGCGCGCTGACCAGCTTCGCCGTCATTCTGCAGATCTACGACCTGACCCGCTCGCCGCTCGCGGTCGGCGCCGTCGGCGTGGCGCAGATGGTGCCGACGCTCACCGTCGGGCTGGCCGGCGGCGCGGTCACCGACGCGACCGACCGGCGCAAGCTGGTGCTGGTCACCAGCAGCTGCCTGGCCGCGGTGTCTGCGGCGCTCGCCGCCCAGGCGTTCGCCGGGCTGCAGCCTGGCCTGGCTGCTGTACGCCCTGGTCGCCGTGCAGTCCTCGCTCAGTGCCATCGACCGCCCGGCGCGCAGCACGTTCGTGCCCAGCCTGCTGCCGCCGGCCAGCTCGCCGCCGGGCTGGCGCTGAACCGGCTCAGCTTCCAGATCACGCTGACCGCGGGCCCGGCGCTTGGCCGGCCTTATCGCGGCCGCGCCGCACCTGGGCCTGCGGGCCTGCTACCTGGCTGACGCGGCCAGCTTCGCCGCCGCGCTGTACGGGGTGGCCCGGCTGCCCGCGATGCGCCCGCGGGACGATGCGGCGCGGCCGAGCCCGCGCGCGGTGGCCGAGGGGGTCGGCCTTCATCCGCCGCAGCCAGGTGCTGGCCGGGGCGTTCCTCGCCGACCTCAACGCGACCGTCTTCGGCCTGCCGGTAGCCCTGTTCCCGGCGATCAACGCCGAGCGGTTCGGCGGAAGTCCCCGCACGCTCGGCCTGTTCACCGCGGCCATCGGTGTCGGCGGCCTGGTTAGCGCGGCCCTGTCCGGGCCGGTCGGGCGCATAGCGCGGCCGGGCCGGGCCATGCTCGGCGCGGTCGTCGTGTGGGGCGCGGCGTTCGCCGGATTCGCCGTCGCCTCCAGCCTGTGGCTGACGCTCAGCCTGCTGGCCGTGGCTGGTGCGGCGGACACCTTCACGGTGGTCTTCCGCGGCGCCATCGTCGCGGCCGTCACCCCGGACCGGCTCCGCGGCCGGGTGATGGCCGCCGACTACGTCGTCGGCGCGGGCGGCGGCCAGCTCGGCAGCCTGGAGTCCGGCGCGCTCGGCTCGCTGACGTCACCGGTGATCAGTGCGCTAGCTGGCGGCCTGGTCACTGTGGCGGGCGCCATCGTGATCGCCCTGGCCCTCCCCGCCTTCAGCCGGTACCGCCGCCAGGACAGCGCCCGCCCGGCGCCCGCTCCCGCCGCCTCGGCTAGCAGCGGGTAAACCGCGGGAGGTCCTGGACGGCCGGCTGCGGCTGGTGCTCGGCGATCAGGACCTGGTGCTGAGCGGTAGCCGTTCGCCGCCACGGCCGTCGCCGTGTGCGTCGGCCAGGGCCGGGCTCGCGATTGCGGGCCGGCCAGGCCCGCGGGTCAGGCCCTCCCAGAGCAGCAGGCGGGCGAGCTGGGGATGCGCCGCGTGGTAGTCAAAGGTGCGCCCGGCGAACTCGCCCATCTCTTCCAGTCCCCCTTCGGGCCGGACCACCGAGGCGGCCAGCTTCTTGAGCTCGCCGGAGAGCACGGTCTCGAACAGGGCCTGCTTGTCACCGAAGTACTTGTACAGGCGCTCCTTGCTGATGCCGGCTCGCGCGGCGATGCGGGACATGGTCGTGCCGTCCGGCCGTGCTCGGCGAACTCGGCCGTGGCCGCCTCCGCGCCACTTCAACTGCAACGTTGCGGTTGCAACCTGGCTGTTCCGGCCGCAGGCTTAGTCATGCTCGCGCTTCCAGTGCGGGCGGCCGAAGAACCGGCTCAGGACGTCGTGCAGGTTGTGCCCGGAGTCCGCGAGCCCGTCGACCCGGTATACCGGCGGACCGGATGGGGCCGGCAGCGCCGCCGCCTGCCCGTCGTCGAGCCCGCAGTCGATGTGGCTGCGGGTGATCCGCTGTACCCGGTCAGCGTCAATGAAGCGCAGCCCGGCCGCGGTGGCAATCACGATGCCGTCGAAGAGGTCGAGATCGGGTACCTGCAGCACGTGCTCGAGCGTGCCGATCTGGTGACCGGTGCTGCTCAGCACCGGCGTTCCGCGGGACGCCGCCTGGTACGAGATAGCCGTGTCGTCAGTCATCTCCGAACCTGCCTCACCGCGGGCGACCCGGGCGGTCCGGGGCCCGCTGGATCCCAGACAGTACCACCGCCGCCGGCCCGGCGGCCGGTCCCGGGGCGGTCAGCCCCAGCGCCGCGACGGGCCCGCGGCCGGTCCGCCGTAGCCGGACTGGTCGGCTAGCCTGATGCGGCGGCGACCTGCGGGTAGGGCGGAGCGGAGGCGGCGGTCTTGGCCATCGCGGCAATGGTGCTCTGGCTGCTCGCCGCGGCCGCGGGCGTGTCCCTGCTGAAAACCGGAGGTGCCGCCCGGCGGGCAGCCGCGCGGGCGGCCCGGGGGGCTGCGGTCAGCTCCGGGCCGGCCGCTGCGGAGGCCGCCCGCACGGCGGCCGTGACTACGTCCGCGGCAACCACCCGGCCGGCAGTGCTCCCCGTCACCGCAGACGGGAAGCCGGTGCGGCCCCCGCCCGCCCGGGTGACCGCGCCGCCGGGCGAGCACCCGCTGCTGGAGTTCAGCCACCCGGCGCTGGCCCTCATCGGCTCGGCCTGCTGGCTGATGTATGTGTTCACGCGATATCAGCAGATGGCATGGGTCGCCTTCGGGATTCTGGTCGCCACCATGGTCCTCGGCCTGACCTGGCTCACGCGCACCCGCCGGGCGGCGCGGCGCCCGGCGGGCACCGCCTGGGCCTTCCCGCCCCGGCTGGCCGCCCTGCACGGGCTGGCGGTAGCGGCGGCGATAACGCTCACCGTGCTGACCGTACTGACCGCCAGCCGCGCATGACCAGCGCGGCCCCGGCAGGCCGGCAATGCTCGCTCCTGGTCCGGTAGGATTCCGCGGCTCGCGCGGGCCAGCCGGCTGTCGTTGGCGTCGATGACGCGCCGTGGGGTGATGTGCCGCCGGATCGGGCGCTCCAGGCTGGTCAGAGCCAGGTGTCTGCGCCTTCTGGCCTGAACCGGTGGCGTGATCCCCCTAGGGTGATCACATGAAGCCGTTCCTGCTGCTCGGCACCCGGGCCGATGATCTCGCCGCGGACAACGAGTACGAGGCGTTTTTGACTTTCTCCGGGGTGGCGGAGGGTGACCTGCGCCGAGTCCGGCTAGAGCAGCGGCCGCTGGGGACGGTAGATCTGGCCGACTGGTCGGGGATCTTCCTGGGCGGCGGCCCTTTTTGCTCGACGGATCCCGAGGACGCAAAGTCGGCCGTGCAGCGGCGGGTCGAGGCCGAGCTGGGCAGGCTGCTGGACCGGGTGGTCCAGGCCGACTTCCCGTTCCTGGGCGCCTGCTACGGAATCGGGACACTGGGGCTGCACCAGGGCGGGGTGGTCGACCGCAGGTATCCCGAGCCGGTCGGATCGACCACGATCACCCTCACCACTGACGGCCGCCGGGATGCGCTGCTGGGCGGCCTGCCCGCGTCGTTCGAGGCGTTCGTAGGCCACAAGGAGGCGATCAGCCGCCTTCCCCGGCACGCCGTCCGGCTGGCCGAGTCGGCGGCCTGCCCGGTGCAGGCCTTCCGGATCGGCTCGCATGTCTACGCTACCCAGTTCCATCCGGAGCTGGACGCCGACGGGATGAGCGTCCGGGTTGACGCCTACAAGCACTCCGGCTACTTCCACCCAAGTCAGGCCGAGGTGGTCAGGGCGCAGGCCCGCACCGCCGGCGTCGTCCACCCGCCCGCGATCGTGCGCCGGTTCACCGAGCGCTATGCGCGCGACACGATGGACCTGGTGTGCGCAGCCCGGCGGCCAGCGCCGTGACGGGCTCAGCCAGCGCGGCAATACCCCGGCGGGCAGCCGGCGCCGGTCCACGGGCAGATCGCCGGGTCGTAGTCGCGGGCCGCGATGTCGCGCAAGGCCCTCGCGTTGTCGCCGAAGTCCTCCTTGAGCCAGCGGGCGACCACGAGCACCGAGACCCGCCCGGCGCCTGCCTTCCGCAGCGCCAGGACCGCTGACTGCGCGTGGCCGCCCATGGCCCAGGTGTCGTCGATCAGCAGCACGTGCGTCCGGCTCTCAGCCGGGACGCGGCGGCGAAGTGGTCCGGGCTCAGGTCACGCGGATAGGTGGCGCGGGCGGCGGCCACGAGCGGGACCTCATAGCGCGGCGCCAGAGCGCCCACGATCTCGTGCAGCGGATGCTCCCCTGGCCTGGGCGGCAGGGACGGCACCGTGGCCCAGTGCGTGACCGGCCGCCGGGCCAGGGTGCCAGCGCAGCTGGCGTGCCGGGCCAGCCCCAGCGAGAGCAGCAAGGTCACTATCTGCCGGTGCTCCCCGACAGGCGGCCGCGCCTTGTAGCCGCGCATGAGGCAGCCGGACTGCTGGCCGGCGATCGCGTAGGTCAGGAAGGCCGTCGCGTCCGCGACCCCGCTATGGCGCAGGTCGCTGGTGCACCGGCGGCAGCGCTCGTAGCCGGCCACCGGCGTCGCGCAGGTCGCGCAGGTGACCAGCGTGCGGCGGACCGGGTTGCGCAGATACCCGCCCGCCCGCGCCACCAGGGCGGCACCGAGCCGCGCTACCGCCTGCTGGCTGGCCACCGGATCCTGGCTGGCCACCGGATCCTGGCTGGCCACCGGGTCCTGGCTGGCCACCGCTTCCTGGCTCGCCACCGGCTCAGGCCGGGGTCTGCCGGTGCAGCCCGGGGCCGCCCGGGCCGGGCTGGGCGACCAGCTGCGCCACGATGCTGAGCACCGCATCGAGGCCGCTCGCCACGGGCACGCCCGGCCGGCCGATCAGCGCGCGGGCCCAGTCGGCGCGCTCTGCCACCAGGCTGGTCAGGATCACCGGCCGGCCGTGCTCCGCCGCCAGCCGTGCCTGCGCCGCGTGCCGCTGCGCTCGCCCGCCTCGACCACGACCGTGGCCAGCCCGTACCCGGACATCGTGGCGTTGCGCATCAGGAGTTGTGCCGCTGCGGCGGCGCGTCCGGCCAGAACTGCGAGATCACCAGGCCGCGCGCGGCGATCTGTTGCTGCAGCCCTTCGTTCCCGGCCGGGTAGGCCCGGCTGATCCCGGTCCCGATGACCGCGACCGTGCGCCCGCGGGCGGCGAGCGCCGCGCCATGGGCCGCGGTGTCGATGCCCGCGGCCAGGCCGGCTGCCACCGTGACCCCGCGCGACGCCAGTCCCGCGGCCACGTCCGCGGCGATGGCCAGCCCGCGGTCCGACGCCTCCCTGGACCCGACCACCGACACCGCCGGGTCGTCCCGGACCAGCGAGCCGCGGGCGAACAGCATCGGCGGGGCCTGATGAATGCTGCGCAGCCGGGCCGGGTAGTCCTCATCCAGGGTCGTCACGAGCTCCCAGCCCCGCTTGGCCCATCCGCTGATCTCGCCGGCCGCCGCATCCAGCGGGTCAGGCTCGCCGGGCGCGCTCATCAGCGCCGGCCGCACCAGCCGGTGCCACGCGGCCAGCGCGCTCCCGGCCTTCAGGACGCTTGCGGTCACGTCGGCCCAGCGCAGCCCGCCGGGCCGGGTCCGCAGCAGCGCGATCAGCGCGGCCCGCTCCTGCGGATCACCGCCGCCCATGGCCGCCGCGCACCAAGCCGGCCCGCTCGCCCGCCCGGGCCGGCCAGGACGCGCTGATGATGAACACGAGCCCGAGTATCCAGTCGGCCACCGACACTCCCGGCGCCCGCGCGCCCGGCCGCGCCGGGCTGGCCTGCCGCGCCTCCCCGGCCGCGCCTCCTAACGAGGCCGGCCGGGCCGGCCGCTCAGCGGCCCTTCCACCGGGGGGCGCGCTTGTCGCGGAACGCGCGGGGGCCTTCCTGGCCATCCTCGCTGAGGTAGACCCGCTCGTAGAGCCGGTCACCGACGTCCAGAGCGGCGGACCAGCCCATCTCGGCCGAGGCGTAGACCAGGGCCTTGCCCGCCCGGACCGACAGCGGCGCGTTGGCGGCGATCGTCGCGGCCATCTGCTGCGCCGCCTCCGCCAGCCCGGCCGCGAGCACGACCTTGTTGACCAGGCCGAGCTCGTAGGCGCGCTGCGCGCTGATTGGCTCGGCCGTGAGCAGCAGCTCCATCGCCGCGCGCGGCGGGATCAGCCACGGCAGCGGTGCCGCCCACGGCGAGCCGCGGCCCACCCGGGCCTCGGTGATCGCGAACTCCGCGTGCTCGGCGGCGATGCACAGGTCGACCTGCTGGGCGAGCAGGAACCGCCGGCGTAGGCCACGCCGTTGACCGCCGCGATGACCGGCTTGTCCACCTTGAGGGCGCGGCCGAGGTAGACCATGAAATCGCGCGGCGGGAGGGCATCGCAGGCATCAGCCCGGGCCAGCTCGCCGCGGAGCGCCCCCGAACTGGGCGCGGCGGGGGGCCGGGACACCCGGCCGCGCCGCGTCCAGCAGCGCGACCGCCGCATCGATCTCCGCGCGCGGGGGCCGGCGGTGAGGTGGTGCCATGTTCCACCGGGGCGGTCCCGCAGGCCGGTCGGCGGGGTCAGGGGGTGCAGGCGGCCAAGCAGGTCACCGAGAGCGCGGTAGGCAGCCAGCGTGGCAGGCGGGCTCTGGCCGGGCACCCGCTCGGTCACCAGCACGGCCAGCCGCCTGGTACGGGATTCCCGGCGGCCGGGAGGCAGGCGGGCGCCTAGTCAGAGGGCGTACTTGCGGACCAGCTGGCCGACGGCCGGAAGCGCCGCCTGGACGTGCTTGACGGCGCTGCCGCGGACGCTGCCGTAGGCCTTGATGACGGCGGCCCGGCTGGAGGCCGCCGCCCGGGCGTCCGTCACCGAGAGCAGGTCCTGCGCCACCTCGTCGCCGCGCTTGGCCAGGTAGTCGCCGAACTCCGCGCCGCCGGACGTGCTGAAATCCGCCCAGTACGGCTCCAGCTTGCCCACCATGTCCGGCAGCAGAGATGCGACCACGTGGCGGACGTGGCCCGGGGCGACGGCGTTCACCGCCTTGTAAGCGAACTTGACCGCCGTTCCTGACATCCCTGACTTGTCCGAGACCTCCTGCTCGATCAGCAGGCAGCAGTCGGAGACCACCTGGGGCCGGGTGTCCGGTGCGAGCAGGATCTGCTCAAGCGTCGCTGGCATGGGTATGTCCTTCTCCTTTGTCGCGGGGTGGCTCATCGGATCCCGCACGCAAGCTGCGATGCGCCGTACGTCACTAGACGGCGGGCACATCGTCCCGGTTTACCGCCTTAACCGCAGGAGATGAGCGGCCCTGGTCAGGGCTGCACAGGCGAGGGGTGCCGGCGAAAAGGCCCGCACCTGCTCGCCTGCGGTAAGAGCACGATGGCATGCACGCCAGTGATCATGCGGCGATCCTAGCCAGCGGCCTCCCCGGCGGCAGCCGTCTAGATTGCTGTCCCCCCTGAGCGGCGATACCCGGCCGTTTCCCAGCCGGGTCCGGGCAAGTTCACCGGATAGCGGGACTAGCGTGGCCGGGTGGACGAACTGGCGGACTCCCGCGGCATAGCTGGTGACCCGCAGGCGCTGGCCGCCCGGCTGGCCGCGGACGGGTACCTGTTCCTGCGCGGCCTGCTGTCCGCCGGGCGAGTCCGCACGGCCGACGAGCTGGTCGCCGCGCGGCTGCGGGCGGGCGGCTGGACGGCAGCGGGGTCACCGCGTCTCGGCCCGGCCGCCGGGCCGCGTGAGGCGCTGGCCGATCCGGCCTACCGCGCGGCGGTGATCATCCCCGCGTTCCACCAGCCGGCCTACCTGGCGCCGCTGCGCGACGTGGTCCGGCGCACCCTTCACCCGGCCGCCTTCTGCTACCCGGCGAAGGTCCTGCGCGCGGTGCCGCCCGAGGCGGCCGCGGGCCGGACTCGCGGCCGGTATGTGCATTGCGACTACTCGGTCACCGGGGTGCAGGACATGCTGACCACCTGGCTGCCGCTGGCTGACGTCCCGGTCACGGCGGGCGGCCTGGCGCTGCGTCCCGGCGGGCACCGGGACCCGCCCCGGCGGCCGCGGCCGCTGGCCGTCACCGAGCGGGGCTGGGCCACCACGAGCTACCGCACCGGGGATGTGATCATCCTTCATTGCCTGACCCCGCACGCGGCACTGCCCAACCTCGCGCACCAGCTGCGGCTGTCCGCCGATTTCCGCTGGCAGCCACCGGACTGCCCGGCGCCGGCCGAGATGATCCTCGGCCCCGGCGGCCGGGCGTCCGAGCTGTTCAGCCGGCTGCTCCGCCGCCAGCCCTGGTGGGAGCCGGTCCCGGCCGGGCTGACGCTGCGGCTCCGCGCGGAACTGGCGGCCCGCGCCCCTGGCCCCTCCCGGTTCTTCCCGGTCCATCCCGGCTGGCAGCGCTGGCACCCGCCGCCCGGGCCCGTCCACTAGCCCGCACGCCGTCCAATAGCGGCGCCTGGTTCTCGCCATCGGCGGCCGCTGCGGCCGGGGGTACGCTGGGCGGCCGGACGCCAGCCGGGCGAGGTTGCTCAGCAGTGCCGGATGCGGACGACCTCGCAGCCGATGGGTCGAACTGCGCGATGCCGGGAAGCTCGCGTATCACGGCATCGGGGCCGCCTCGACCAGGAGCCGGATGATCAGCCACGCCCCTGGTACTGGTGCCCGTGGTCGTGATGCCAGCGGTACTGGCGCCACTGGTCGCCGTATCCGGACTGCCAGTGGCGCCGCACATGGCGCCGGAAACGGGCAGCCGCGAATATCCCGGCCAGGCATGCCACCAGCCAGAACAGCAGCATGACCTTGACGAACGCGAGGAATACCCAGCCGGCGCCGGGGATCACCAGCGCGGCGAGCAGCGCGATGACCGCCAGCGGGAAGAGCCGGGGTCCCCGGCGGAAAGGCCGGCCCGCGGTAGGCCGCCCAGGACGGAGCCTGTCCCCCGGTCGCCGGCACCGGCACCGGGGCCGGCTCGGGAAGGTCGGCCATGACCCGGCGCAGGTCCCCGAGGGTCTTCGCGCTAAGCGCCGCGGTGATCCGCTCGTCCAGTTCCTCGGAGGACAGCCGGCCCTCGGCGAAGTGCTCGCGCAGCCTGGCGGCCACCCCGTCCCTGTCCGCTTCTGAGGCGCGGATGCGATCGTCCATTGCCTGCCTGCCTTATCTGGGGCCTGACCCGCCGGCTAACCGTGCTGCTCGTCGTCGGAATCCTCGTCAGCGCCATCGTCGGCGAGGATCTGGTAAAGCTTGCGCCGGGTCTGTTCGAGCAGCCGCTCCGCGGCCCGGACCTGCTCGGGCGTGCCAGCGCGGGCGACCTGCACGATCCCGCCGCCGAGCCTGGCCGCCTCGCTGAACAGGCCGGGCACCTGCCAGGCCTCCTGCTGGGCGGTCGACTCCCAGGCGCCGCGTGCAGCGTCGGGATTACCCTCCACGTACTCGCGGCCGGCGTCGGTCAGGCTGAACGTGCGCCGGCCGCCTGATTCCTCGCCCACGATCAGGCCCTCGTCGGCGAGCTGGGACAGCGCGGGGTAGACCGCGCCGGGGCTCGGCCGCCAGGCGCCGCCACTGCGCTCCTCGATCTCGGACATGATCTGGTAGCCATTGCGCGGGCCCTCGCGGAGCAGGGCCAGGATCGCGGCGCGCACATCACCGCGGCCCGCCTTCGGCGTCCGTCCTGGGTCCGGGCCGCCGGGTGGTCCCGGCCACCACTCGCCCCACTGCCCGCCGAAGCCGCCGCCCCAGTGCCCGCGTCCCTTGCGGCTCCCGTAGCCGTGCTCCCAGGGGGCGCCGCGCTTGCGGCCGCTGCTGGCCGTGGCCAGGATGCCGCCCCGGATCTGGCCGAGCAGGCCGGCCGCGGTCCGGAGAACTCCGGACAGGCCGCAGTCGAAGTCACTTGCGCTGAAGGCCGCTGCCGTCATCACTTACACCGTCCGCTCTCACGCGATACAATCACGATATATCGACAGCCTACGTCTGCCGGCCGCTATTGACAAGTTATTACGCGATTAGGACTGGGATGACCGGGAAGGACCGGGGCAAGAGGGCGCCGACCGGGCCTGAGGTGGCGCGCCAGGCCTACCCGGCGGCCGGCCCGGTCCAGGATCGTGGCGTATCTGCCGCGTCTTCCGCAGCAAAAGGCTCCGGCATTCATCAAAATGCCGCCGGGTGGGCGGCGCGCGGCCGGATCCGTGAAACCCGGCCGGACACCGCGGTCGCGGTGGCTACTGCCGCGGCGGGCGGCCGGGCTCAGGGGCCGGGACCGGGCTCCGGGCCGGGGCCGGGGCCGGGAGCGGGCTGAGGACCGGGTCGGCTGGTGCCCCGGGACGGCCCGGTGGTCGGGGACTCCCGGATTGCGGAAAAGGCCTGGCCGGGGACACCCGGGTCGTATCCGGGAAAGGCCAGATGGCCGGACTGCTGGCCGGGGACACCCCGGTCGAAGCCGGGAAAGGCCGGGTGCCCCGGGGCGGAAATGCCCGGATGGCCGACCGGATTCTGCAGCCCTGGTGCGGCCCGGCGGTTACGCCGTATCTGGGTAGCGCCGATCGAGATGGCGAGCAGGGCCGCCCCGGACGGCCCCGCGACCCACACCGGCCAGGGGTAGATGAACTGGCCAGTGGTTCCGCTGACCAGGGCCCAGACGACCACGTTGGTCGACACGATGGTCAGCCAGATCGTCCAGAACACCTTGAGCGCGGTCGGCAGCCGGGCGAACGCGCCACGCTCGGAAACCGGCTCGCGCGGTGCCGCCGCCCGCGGCGCAGGTTCTGGCCGCGCAGCGGGCACGGCAGGCAGATCGGTCTGCAGAGCGGCCAGGTCCCCGTAGGTCACGGCCTCGTAGGCCAGGCCCATCCGCTCGACGTACTCATCCATCTTCAGGCGGCCGTCGGCCAGCGATGCCCTCAGCCGCTCGACGACCTGCTGGCGGTCGGCGTCCGAGGCCCGCATCCGGTGCTGGTCGTCCATCACGCGTGCCTCCGCCGCTTTCCGCTGAGCGATTTGCGGCCCAGAATACTAATCCGGCGCGGCGGCGGGATCCGGCGGCACCGGGCGCCCGCAGCCGGCAGCAGGGGCCGCCCGCAGCCGGCAGCAGGGGCCGCAGCCTGGCGGCCCCTGCGTTCTGAGCGCACGAGCTGACGAGAGCCGGCCGGCTGGTCACGCCGGGCGATGCGCCCGTGCTGGCTGAAACTCAGGAGCGGTGCGCGACATCGGCGGGGGCGGCATTCGGCTGCCGGTGGCAGGATCACATCCCGTCTGCTGATCACCGACGGGCTGCCCACTGCTGGTGCGGCAATCCCCATGACCGGCGCCCCGCCGCTTCGGCGGCTCCGGTGCGGACCCGGGTTGATGGTGCCGGAGCCGGGCGCCACCGCGCGAGTTCCTGAGACCGGACGGCTTGACAGGTGCCGTCCGGCTCCGGTATCTATAACTAAGTATTTATTGAAGAATCGGGTTATAGATGGCAGCTGACCGGCTCAGCCTGGTGTTCGGGGCGCTGGCCGACCCGACCCGGCGGGCTATCCTGACCCGGCTGGCCGAGGGCGAGGCCAGCGTGGCCGAGCTGGCGGAGCCGTTCCGCATCTCGCAGCCGGCGGTTTCCCGGCACCTCAAGGTGCTCGAGCACGCGGGCCTCATCTCGCGCACCCGCCGTGCCACCGCCCGGCTGAGCCACCTGGAGGCCGAGCCGCTGCGCGAGGTGACCACCTGGCTGGCACGCTACCAGCGCTTCTGGGATGCCAGCTACGAGCGGCTGGATGATCTGCTCGCCGCGCTGCAGTCCGGGCAGGCAGCTGACCCTGGCGGCGGCCCGCCGTCCGGGACGGACGGAGGAGACCATGGGTAAGACGGCGATTACCGCCGAGCCGGGCATGCCGCAGATCATCGTCACCCGCGAGTTCGACGCGCCGCGCGAGCTGGTATTCCGCGCGCACACCGATCCCGGCCTGCTGGTGCAGTGGCTGGGCCCGCGCGACCTGACCCTGACCATCGACCGGTACGACACTCGCGACGGCGGCACCTGGCGGTACGTGCACACCGACGCCCAGGGCGGCGAGTACGGATTCCACGGCGTTTTCCACGGCACCCCGTCACCGGATGCCATCGTGCAGACCTTCGAGTTCGAGGGCGCCCCCGGTCACGTCAAGCTCGATACCACCACCTTGTCCGAGCACGATGGCCGGACGCTGATGCGGACGGTCTCGGCGTTCCAGTCGGTCGCCGACCGGGACGCGATGGTCGCGGCCGGCATGGAGCGCGGCGTACTGGATTCCGGCGACCGGCTGGAGGAGCTGATCAGCCGGCTGGGCCGCGGCGCGGCCTGAGCCAGGATCCCGGCCGGGCGAAGTACCCGCCGCGGCGCGGCGCCGCCCTCCCCCGCGGCGCCGCGGTCATCGCCGGGGCAGGCCGTCGGCGAGCGCCCGGATGTGCTCCGGCCCGACGCCGCAGCAGCCGCCGATAAGCTGCGCTCCGGCGCCTGCCCAGGTGATCGCCTCGCGGAGGTACTCCTGCGGCGACAGCCCGTCGAAGACCCAGTTGGGCGGCGTCCAGTCGCCGGTCTCGGCGTAGACGCCGACCGGCCCGGAGAAGTGGCGGCGGACGACCTCGATCGCGTCCAGGGTGACCTCTGGCTTGGCGTGCATCACGGTCACCACGGCCGGCGCCGGGTCAGCAAGGGCGATCAGCAGGTCCTCGAAGCTGTCGCCGTCGCCCAGCTCAGGCAGGGTGCCGAGGGTGCCGTCGGGACAGCGGACCGGGCTGACGCCGAGCCAGACGGGCAGCCCGGTCGCGGCCGCGGCCTGCAGGGCAGCGCGGCCGTAGCTGCGGGCGCTGATCATCTCCAGCGCGATGAGATCCACGCCCGCCTCGGCCAGCAGCCGGGCCTGCTCCTCGAAATCGGCCAGCCGGGGGAAGCGGGGATCGTCGCCGGACGGGCCGCCCAGCGGCGCGCCCAGGGCCCGCGGGTCCATGTCGATCGGGCTGAACGACGACATCGAGCCGGCCACCGCCACCGGGCCGGCGGCAGCGGCCTCGCGGGCCCGCAGCGCGGCGCGGACGGCGCTGCGGTTGGCCTGCGCGACGTGATCTCCGAGCCCGGCGGGCGTCAGCGCCGCGCGGCTGGCCGCGTAGGAATTTGCGATGATCACCTCGGCGCCGGCCCGGATGTAGGACTCGTGCACGCGCTGCACCACGTCCGGATACTCGAGGTTGGCGCGAGCGCTCCACGCCATGTCGTCCATCGGCACGCCCTCGGCCTGCAGCTGGCTGCCGGTACCGCCGTCGATGATCACTAGCGCCCCGTCGGCGAGCTGCCCGAAAATGGCGTCGGCCTGGCTCATGGCCCGCTTCCCTCCCGCGGCCGGCGGAGGCGCCGCCACCACGGGCGGCGGATCGCGCCGGTCTTGTCGATCTCATCAGCATCAGGCCCGGCCGGGGGCGCGGGCGCTGTCGCAGCTGGCCTTGATTCTCGCCACCGGCCGACCAGCTCTTCCTCATCCACCAGCGGCACAAAGATGGGCGGCCCGAGGGGGATCCGGCGCCAGTCGATGATCCGCTGATTGAGCTCCCCGGCGAGCTCCCGCACGGCCTGCTCGGTGCGCAGCAGCGGCGCCGCGTCGGTCAGCCGCTCGATCTCCTTGCGCAGGCGCAGCGGGGTAGGCAGCATCTCCTCGGTGGGCACGCCCTCGCGCCGGACGTAACTGTGCAGCCAGGCCTCGCCCGCGTCCGCCTCGCCGCGGTCCGGGATCGGCAGGCCGGCGCCGGGCAGGTCGTCGAAGGCGCCCCGCTCCTGCGCCTCGGTGATTTGCTGATCAATCCATGACATGAAGCTCATGCCCGGCGGCTTACGCTGCGTCATGGCGACGCGGTTTCATGTGATCTCACCGCCTCCTACAGTACGATCCCGAGCCCGGACCTGGTCCAGGCGGCCGGATGTCCGGACCGGGGCCGCGGCACCGGCGTCTCGGGTGAGCGGCACCGCACGAGGTGCCAACCGAGAGGAGAGATCATGAGATACATCATCTTGACCTACGCCTCGCAGGCCGCCAACCTCGCGCAGCAGCGCTACCTCAACGCCCGGGCGGCCCGGCTGGCCGATGCTCGGTAAGGCAGGGATCCCACAGTGCGACGACCGGGGTACCGCTGAGTGCCGCAGCCCCGGGAGCAGGTGATCTTGTCAGCGAACTTCCAGGACATCTATAGTTACTCTTCAGTAGAGTTACAGGTTCATCGGCGATATTTCAGATGGCTCCTTCCGGTGCCAGGTCGCGAGGCCGTGCCGGGAGAGCCTGAGAGGGCGTCCCGCCTGCCCGGGCTGGCGGGGCGTCCTTGCCAAGCTTCCGGGTCCGGCACATCCGCGGGAATGGACGAGCGCATTGCCTGCCGCGCCATTTCCTTGCGGTGCCGCGATGATGCAGCGCCCGTTCGGACGTCTAATTCGTAGCTGGCACCCGGACAAAGGAGCAACATGATCAATTTTGAGCCCGCAACCCGTACGCTGGCCAGCCTGATCCAGGGCGTACGCGACGACCAGCTGACTGCCGCCACGCCGTGCACCCGGGCAGTACTGGGGGATTTGCTCGATCATGTGAACGGGCTGTCGCTGGCATTCACAGCCGCCGCGGTCAAGAATCCGCTTCCCGGCAGTCAGGCGCCTTCAGCTGACGCATCGCGGCTAGGACCCGGCTGGCGCACCCAGATCCCAGAGCGACTCGCCGGGCTGGCAGCGGCCTGGCGCGACGGTGCAGCCTGGACGGGCATGACCCAGGCCGGCGGCCAGGAGGTGCCGGGCGAGCTCGCCGGGGTGATCGCGCTGAACGAGGTCATCGTGCACGGCTGGGACATTGCCGTCGCCAGCGGCCAGGGCTTCGGCTGCGAGCCGGAACTGGCCGAGGCCGCAGATGGCTTCGTGCAGCCCACGGCCGCGCAGAACCCGCAGGGCACGCCCGGCCTGTTCGGGCCGCCGGTGCCAGTCCCCGATGATGCGCCGCTGCTGGACCGGCTGCTCGGCCGCACCGGCCGCGACCCGGCGTGGCACGCCGGGACCGCCGTAGCTGAGTTGCTGGCCGGCAGAGATCGAGAGTCCCGAGGCTGATCAACGTGGGAGCGCACGTGGGGTCGACGGCGGCTTACGACCAGATCGCGGACTGGTATGAGCAGGAGTTCCTCGGCGAGGGATCACGTGATCCTGCGCGCGGTGACGGGGATCCCCTGGGGATCGACCGGGCGCTACGCGATCTCCTCGGCGGGGGCAGCGGCATCTGCCTGGAGATCGGCTGCGGCACCGGCGTGCGCGCCACCCGGATTTCTCAGCTGGGCTGGACCCCGGTGGGTGTCGACCTGTCCGCAGGAATGCTCCGGCACGCCAGCGGCCGTCTGCCCGTCGCGCGAGCCGACGCTGAGCGGCTGCCGGTCTGTGACAATAGTGTCCCCGCGGCCATCTCGGTGATGGCCCATACGGACATGCCGGGCTACCCGGCGGTGCTGCGCGAGGCAGCCCGGGTTCTGCGCCCGGGCGGCGTGCTGGTGCATGTGGGCGTTCATCCCTGCTTTTGCGGCGGGTTCGCCGACCGGTCTGACCGGGACGGGGTTGTGATCCGCCCCGGCTATCTCGACAGCCACTGGACGAGGGCATCATGGACCGATCAGGGGGTGCGCGCCAGAGTCGGCGCCACCCACTGGCCGCTGCCTGAACTGCTGCGCGCCTTCCTCGACGCGGGCCTGACACTCGAACAGTTCGCAGAAGGCGGTGAACCAGCTCCTGCCGTTCTGGCGGTCAAGGGGCGGAAGCACCGATGAGATCGCCCGGCCGCGGATTAAGAGCTTGATCGGAGGGCGTCCATAGCGGTTCGCACGGTCTCGTTGCGCAGGTCAGGCTGAGCCCGCTTACTCATGCGGATAGGCGTGCACAAGGCGGACTGCAACTAGAACTGCAGCTGCGACCGCACGTCGCTGCAAGAGGAGGACGGCCCTGCTGCCCATGCCGCCATTTGTTCCGGTGCGCGTCGGCGACGTTAACGAGTCGGTCGTCTCTTGTTCAGGTAGAGGCAAAGAGAGTAGCTTAAGTCATTTATTCAGCGGATGCCGTGTGGGGCCCGGTCCGGGCTCACCGCAGAGGGGGTTGGCGATGAAGCGCTGCCGTGTGTGGCGTGGCGCCGGGATGCTGGTCCTGCTGGTTCCCGCGGTAACGACGCTGTTCTTGGCGGGGGGCGGAGCGGCGTCGGCGGCGACGCTGAACGTGTGCCCGGCCGGCTGCCCGTATAGCCAGATCGCGCCCGCGGTCGCGGCCGCTAAGAGCGGCGACACGATAAGGGTCGGGCCTGGTACCTACCGTGGCGGCATCACGATTGATGTCAGCTTGCGGCTTGCCGGGGCGGGACCGGGGTCTACGATCATCCGCGGCGGCGGGCATGTGCTGACGATCGGCGCCTTCGGCGCATCGAGCGAGCCGGTCGTGTCGATCTCCGGTGTCACGATCACCGGCGGCCTGGCCCGCTCCAGCCCGGAATCAAAGCCTCTCGCCGGGCGGAATGGCGTGGTGGCGGCGGGCGGTGGCGTCGAGATCCCGCCGGAGGCCATACCGACGAGCAGTACCGCTACCGGCGGCGCGAAGGTGACGATCTCGGACAGCGTGATCACCGGTAACCGCGCCGACCCGGTGAGGGCCGTTCCTTCGGGTATCACGTGCCCGGGTGGTTTCCCGGCCGGCCAGTGCCCGTTCGCCCAGGCGGCAGGCGGTGGCATCGACAGCTGGGGGTACCTGATGCTGGTGCACACGGCTGTCATCGGCAACCGCGCCAGCCCGGGGACGGGGCTGCCGGCCGTGCCGAGCGATTCGGATGGGGCAGGGATTTACAGTGCGCAGGGCAGCGTGACGATGACCAAGACGCTCGTGGCGGGCAATCATGCCACCGCGGCCATTCCGAATGGCCGCTTCGCCGAAGGCGCCGGGGCCTTTGTTGGCTTTCCCTTCTTCGCCGTGAGAGATTCGCTCACGGTCAGGGACAGCATTGTTACCCGCAACAGCGTGAGCCTCACCAGCAACCTGCCCAAGTTCGCCGCCGGGAAGCTCATCGGCCTGGGCGCGAACTCCGGCGGCATCCATGTCGGGGACGACGTCCCGACCACGGCCGACAAGACCGCGATCACAGGTAACTCGGTGACGAGTAAGGATCCCCGCGGCGAGGCGGGCGGAATCGACGTGGCCATGATCGTGGGCGACAGCCCGCTCACCATGCGCAATAGCATCATCTCCGGCAACAAGCTGTTCTCCGCAGTGGCGACCACGGCCGACACCGGAGCCGCGGGCAGCGCGCTTGAACTCGACGGCGGCGGGATTATCAGCAATACGCGTATCACCGGTAACGCCACGACGATCGTGAGCCCGGGCGGCGTCGCAGGGAACGCCGGGCCGGCCTGGCGATGCTCAACTTCAACAACGACGCCCGGCTCGTCACTGTCCGCGGCGGCGTCATCAGCGGCAACATCGCCATAGCGAAGACCTCGACGGGGTCTGCCACCAGCCAGGGCGCGGGAATCCTGAACGACAGCCTCGTTGAGCTGCGCGGGGTCCGGGTCAGCGGCAATGCCGGGAAGGCCATCGGGCCGTCGGGTGTGGCGCAGGGCGGCGGAATATGGAACGGCACCGATATCTCCGGGCCGCCCGTTCGGCTTGTGCTGGATCACACAGCAGTGACCCGCAACTCGGTAACCGGCAGCCCTGGCATCACGGTGCAAGGCGGAGGGCTGTTCACAGAACTTCCGGTCACGCTGCGCCACTCCCTGATCGCGCTGAACCGGCCCGACCAGTGCTTCGGCTGCACAAGCCCGGCCTCGTCACCGGGAAACCCCAAGATCGCTGGGCAACGCCGGAACCCGGAGGCGGTCCCAGACCTGCGCCCAGGCGGATAGCCGAAAGCTCAGAGCAGCGCGGCGCTTCCGGAGGGAGCCGTGCCCCGCTGAACGGCAGGGTTAGCCCGGGCTACTTTTACCGTCCGCGCGAAGTAGTGACCTCTACCACTGCTGTCTACTGGAGCGCCTTTTAGGCGATGGGCAGACTATCCGGCCCCCCGCTATGAACAAGACCCCCAAAATGGCGACTACGACCAGGAAGAACAATCCAGAATTACCAGCGAACAAAGCGGCCGTCAGCCCGATTACCGCAAGCGCCGCACATGCGCATGAATTGACCACCTTGTTCTCCGGGTGCGGGGCCTGCGCCCGGGCGGGCTTTCGCAGCGACTGGGCTGCGATCAGCCCGGCGGGGATGTCGGCAGTGAGCGCGGCCAGTTCCGCATATGTCCGCGAGGCGAACGTCTGGCCGACTCGCATGTCAAACTCGTCTTTGGTCAGCAGACCCTGCACGAACGCGGTCTTGAGCACATCGAGCACCTGCTCGCGGTCAGCATGAGACGCGCGGAGGCGGCCGCGGCCAGCCGTGACTGCTGTCATGTCGTCTCCCGGCTTTGCCGTCACCGGCGCCTCCCCGGTGCAAGGAAAGCATAATGCGGTTGCCTTGTAGTGGCCATGCCTGCAGGCGCCGAGGCGCGAGAGAGTGGTCAGGGGTTGATCGAACGGCCGACCTTCCGCTTTCAGGAGGCTTTGCGGCTCCAGGCGAGTCCATCACAGGTCGCCTGATCAGGCTGTACGACGAGTTGCCGCCCTGGCGGTTCACCTGGTATCCGCCCGCACCATTGTCGAAGCGCGGCCGCGACCGCGAGACGCTCGGTAGCAGGCCCCCTCCGGTCCCCACCGCTAGCGCACGACCGTCGGGATCGCCTGGATGCCCGATCTGGTTGAGCGTGATGGATGAGACCCCGTATAGATGTCCCACAGACCCTTGTCCTGGGCCCGAGGGCCGTAACAGTGCGCTGGAAACCTGGTCAAATAGAGCGAGCGCCGCGCAACGCCTACAGCGGCTCGCTGACCCACTGCCAGCCGCCCGACTCCGCATGCACGGCCCGCACCAGATGAGCACCCGACGAATCGGACAACTCGGCGACTGCCCGGATCAGCTGGCGGTGAAGATCGCCGGGCTGCTGCTCGTTGTGATGCGCTCTGTGCGCGACGAGGGTCACTACCGTGCCCTCCCGCCCCACCAGGCGTGCCGTGACGTTGCCGTCATAATCGAGTCCCACGCCGCTGATATCCCGTGCCCGGACGATGTCGGTCCCATCGTGGTTGGCCACCCACACCTCTGACATGTCCATGCCTTCCTCCTTCCGGCTCACAATCGCATTCTCGCGGCACTTAGCCTGCTGGCCCTGCCGCTGACGCCGCTAGAGCAGGGAGGTGCGACGCGCCAGCCATTGCGGACGAAGATCCCTTACCGGCCTCCGGATCCGCTACAGCGCGTAGGTGCCCGCGGCCGATCATCTGCACCGACGAAGCCGCAGCCATGACTTTGGCCATCACGGCGCCCATAGGCCAGGAGGGATAACTCGCCCGCAAGCAACTGACAGTTCACGTTACCCAGGTCGACGTGGTCAGGGGCAAGATCGAACTGCCGACCTGCCACTTTTTCAGGAGGCTTGCAGGTCCAGATGAGCCCACCACGGGCCGCCCGGCCAGGCCATGCGAACCGCTGGATCTTCTCAGGTCCAGGATCAGCGCCGCGCTTCCACAGCCGTCGTTAGCACAGCGTTAGCAAGAAGCACGCTCGCCGATGGCAGGTCCCCTCTGGCCAGGTACCGGGAAAATGGGCTGCGCTGAGCTTCAGGGCCAGGCAGGCTGCGGTCATGAATGCTGACGATGCCGTCGCAGCCTGGCACACTCATGGGTTCGCGGTCCTGCCCGGTTTTCTCACGGCCAGCGAGCTTGCCCCGGCGGTGGCCGAACTGGGCCTTATGTTTCCTTCTGCCGAAGGATTCCATGATCGCAGTGACCCTCGACACAGCAGGTACCTCGGTGATGAATTCGCCGGGATCGACAGCTTCCCTTTTGCCAGCGTGCAGATGAGCTTGCTGGCCGTGCATGATCGCCTGATCGGCCTGGCTCAGATGCTGCTGGCCGATGAGGAGATCAGGATCTACTCGGCCGAAGCCTGGGCCAAGTACACCGGCGCGGCGGACTACGACCAGAGCCTGCACCGCGACTATCTCAACCACACCGTCCTGGTACCCGCAAGCGTGCCGGGCTGCCAGCAGGTAGAGCTCTTCCTCTACCTGGCAGATGTGCCCGACGAACTCGGGCCGCCGCATCTGGTCTCCCGCATGCGGACGGCCGGCCTGCCGGTCAAGCCGAACTGGTATCCCTGTGCGGACGGAGCCGACCAGGAGGGCGGCTTCGTCTGTGCTGCCGGCAGCCCGCGGCTCTATGAGGCGGAGGAATCGGCGGCAGGCCCCGCCGGGACCGTCGTCGCCTTTAGCCCTGGCACCCTGCACCGGGGAACACAGCTGACCGCGCCGCGGGGTGCCCGCTACACCATGCACCTCAGCTACCGGCCAGCGGCAGCAGAATGGGCCCAGCGCGGCGCGTGGGCCGACCGCAGCCACCAATCCGCCTGGTATCAGTTCGTCGAACAGGCCTCACCGCAGCAACTGCAACTCTTCGGGCTGCCGTCGCCGGGCCATCCTTTCTGGACCCCCGAAACCGTCAGCGGCATGCAACTCCGATACCCCCGCGTCGACTGGTCTGCCTGGATCTCAACTGAAGGCCGGGTCTAGCTCAGGTCTAGATCCCTGGTCCTTCGTGGCCTTGCTGCTAGCAGCCGAATTTGCCGTGACCTGCGGCTGCGATCTCAGCGGTTCTCGTTGTTTGCTGGCGGATAGCAGTGCGATGCCCGGAATGTGCCCTGTGATCTTGAAACCGGTTCGCCCGACGTAGTGAGATGCATCCCGTATGTCAGTCCGCTAGGCGCTCCTGGCAAGTAGCCAATCGCGGCCTTCCGCCGTGATCCTGTATTTACCCAGGCTGACGGCAGGAGTCCGCTTAGCCATGCCCAACCAGCCTCTGAACTACGGGTGTGACCTCGGTGGTGACAAGGTGCATGTCCGCGTCCGGCACAGAGCGGGCCAGTTCCGGTGACCGTGAATCTTCGTATCCGACTGACCCATCGGGGACGGCGGCCCCTTCGTCCCGAAGCCAAGTCCTGGCCTCGCCGCCCTGCAACGTTAGGCGCCTGACCTTGGCGCAACCGTCCGCCAAGGTTCACCGGCGTACCCTCCCGGGCGGTGGGATCGCTACTCAGCTGGTTGCTCGGCCGCCTGCAGCCCAGCGGCTCGGGCAAACCCGGCGAAGACCGCATACGCCCTCATGGCCAGCAAGTCGGCCAGCGCAACACCCGCAACCCCGCGCCGATCACAACCCCGGCCACGGCCAGGCACAATCGGCCACACCGGCCCCGGCCGGGTAGCTACGCCCGGCAAGGTAGCTATTCACCAAGCGTCAGCGGCGTGATGTGACGTGTGCCGGGCGTTGCCTGTTATCCGGCGGGTTCGAGTCGGGGTGGTTTCCAGGTGTGGCCGTTCGCAGCCGCGGCCATGGATCGAGGCCGTGAGTCCTGGGTGAGGAGGGCAGGGCAGGGCGCCCGCTGGTCAAGCCGGTGATCCTCGGCCATCGGACGCTTCATCGCGAAGCCACCGGTCGAACCATGCACGCGTGCGCCGGAGCAGGTCGAGCTGGTGATTGCGCTCCGCGAACCCGTGTCCCTCACGCGGGTAGATGACGAGTTCGTGCTCGGCCCCGTACCAGCTGAGCGCACGGTGGAAGTAGATCGCCTGGCTGACCGGCACGTTGGTGTCGTCCTCGCCGTGCACGATCAGCACCGGGGTGCGGATCTTCGACGCAAACGAGATCGGGCTGACTTGGTCGTGGGGGTGCGGGCCGGTGCCCTCCCAGCCGCAACTGCCGCTGAGCTCAGCTTCTAGGGTTCCCCCTTCGCCGGTCGCGACGAGCATCCCCCAGTCACTGATCCCGGCGGCCATCATGGCGGCCTTGAACCGGTCGGTCTGCCCGATCGCCCAGGCGGCCATGAACCCGCCATGGCTGGCACCGCCGATTCCGAGCCGGTCCGGGTCCGCGACCCCCTCGGCAATCAGCAGGTCGATCCCGCTGATGATGTCGCTCCATTCGCTGCCGCCGACCGAGCGCGCGACCGTCGCCGCGAAATCACGGCCATGACCCACCCCGCCCCGCGGGTTAGGCAGGAACACGGCGTATCCCGCGGTCGCGAGCCACTGTCCCGTAGGATGCGGGGCGAGCATGAACTGGTCGGCGTACCGGGCATCAGGGCCGCCGTGCACCAATGTGATGAGCGGGAACGGGCCGTCCGCGCGGTTGCGGCCGGGCGGCAAGACGAGCAGGCCGTCGAGGCCGAGGCCGTCCGATGCCCGATAGGACAGGCGTTCTTGACTTCCCCATCTGATCGCGCGCAGGGCAGGCCGGGTGTCACTGAGCCGGATGAGCTGGCCTCCGGGCGGTCCGGCATGGACGTTCACCGGCTCATAGGAGGTGCTGGCCAGCGCCGCGATCACCTCGCCGGAACGACACGCGGTGAGCGAGTCGGCCAGGCCGTCCCGGGCGGACACGCACCCGAACCGCAGCAGGTCAGGGTCGAGCCGGTAGATCGCGGTGTCGAGCCCGTCCGCGAACAAGGCCAGCGGCGGGCCGTCCGCGACCTGCGCCAGCTCCGTCGGGCAGACAGCCATGCCCGCGGTCAGGTCACGATGCACAGCGGCAGCCGCGGAGACGGCGACATCGTAGACGGCGTCGCCGCCGAACGGCTCGGGCATTGCCAGGTAGGCCAGGTGCCAGCAGCCGTCGGCCTGCCACCAGACCGGCGACCGCGCCTCGGTCCCGATCCGGCCCAGATCACGGGCCGTCCCTGTCTCCAGATCGACCACATGCAACTCGCTGGTGGTCACGCCCGGATCCTTCTCCGGACCCGCCCAGCTGATCGCCGCCAGCGCACCCCCGTCCGGCCGCGCCGCCAGCTCCACGACGTGGCGGTGGCCGAGGCCGTCCACCGTACGCAGCTCGCCTGTGGCTAGGTCAAGCACCCGCAGCCTGCCGCAGCGCAGCTGCTGTCCCCAGACGAACGCGTCGTCGCGCTCGGCGCGCCTGCGCTTGTCCTCCTCGGTCGGCTCGTCCGTGGCCACCACGGCGACCAGCCGGGCATCCGCAAGCGGCCAGGCATCGGAGATCTCGCCGCGCCAGTCCGTCAGGACCTCGGCCTCCCCGCCACCGACCCGTACCCGGTACAGCTGACGGGAGCCGGTGCGATCTGACAAGAAAAACACCGACGCCGAATCCGGCGCCCAGCGCGGATCAGAATCTGCCGCCATACCCGCGGTCAGCTTCCACGGCGGTGAGCTGCCGTCAGCAGCGGCCACCCAGAGCGCGCACATACAACGCTCTCCCCCGCGGCCGACCGGAGCGACGACATACGCAACCCAGCACCCATCTGGCGAGATCACCGGCTGCGACGGCACGGCCCCGTCCACCACCAGCTCCGCGGTTAGCTCCGGTGCGTCTTCACTCATGCAACGCGCCTTTCCGGCAAACATCTGCACATTCAGTAGCAGAGAGCCTGCCACAGCGGCCCTTTAGCTGGTGGAGGCGTCCTCCTCGCAGGTTAGGCTGCGCTCAGGCGCGCCCGCCCGGCACGGGCGCGCCGCGATGGCCGGGCTGCTGCAGGTCAATCCGGCTCACTGAGTGAGTGATCTTAATGCGCGGTCGCAGCGAGGCGCCGGGTCACGAGGGCGATCATGGCCCGCAAGGTCATGGCGCCGCGGGGTGACACGCCGGGGCGCGTTGTTGATTGGCGGGCTGGAATGGTGATCATTGCCAGTTGTGTCCGCCGTTCCTGGCCTGCCCTCGGCTGAGGAGCTGTCCGCGCTGCCGGCCGCCGGGCTGGCGGTGCGGCTGGCGGGGGCGTACCGGCTGATCGCTGAGCTGACCGGGCAGGTTGAGCGGCTGACCGCGCTGAACGAGCGGCTTTCGGCACGGGTTGATGAGCTTGAGCGACGGGCGCGCCAGGACTCGTCCACGTCCTCACGCCCGCCTTCCTCGGATGGCCCGCATAAGAAGGAGAAGAGGACCACGGATCGGTCGCTGCGGTAGCGGGGGAAGCGGCGGCCGGGTAAGCAGCCGGGTGATCCCGGGGTGACGATGTGCCTGCTCGATGACCCGGATGAGAGCTATGACTGCCCGCCGGCGGCGTGCCGCCGCTGCGGCGCGGGCTTGGCCGGGGAGCCGGTGACGGCGTCGCGGCGGCATCAGGTCACCGATATCGAGCCGCCTCCGGAGCCGAAGGTCACCCAGTACGTGGCGCAGGCGAAGGAGTGCCCGTGCTGCGGGACGGTGACCGAGGGCGAGCTCCCGGCGCATGTCCGGGCGCGGGCCAGCTACGGGCCGGAGGCCTGCGCGCAGGCCCCGCCCGACCTGCGGCCATTACATCCCGGTTCACCGGGCCACGGTGCTGTTGTGCCAGCTCGCCGGGATCACGGCCTCCACCGGGTGGATGGCCGGGATCCGGGCCAGGGCCGCCGCGCTGATCGGGGACAGCGGGTTCATGGACCGGGTCCGCGAGCTGCTAAGGGCCGCCCCGGCGGTCCACGCCGATGAGACGCCGGCCCGCGCCGCTGGCGGGACCAGGTACGTGCACCTGGCCTGCACCACCTGCCTCACGCATATGCACGCCGGTGACCGGTCAGCGGAGGCGATCGACGCCGGGCAGGTCCTCCCCGGCTACTCCGGCGTCATCGTGCGGGACGGATACGCCGGGTACGGGCACCTCACCGATGCCCTGCACGCCTGGTGCGGGGCCCACCTGCTCCGCGACCTGAAGGGGCTTTACGGCTTCGAGCCGCAGAAGCAGGAATGGGCCTCCCGGATGGCCGCCCTGCTGACCGAGGCCCGCGACGCCGCTGCGGCTGCCCGCCTCGCCGGCCACCCCCTGGAACCGGCCGTCCTGGAAGACCTGCTCACCCGCTACGGGCACTCACCGGCGCCGGGCTCACGGCGAACCTCTACCGGCGCACCGCCACCGCGAAAGACGCCCGCCGCCTCGCCCGCAGGTTCCGCATCTTCGAGGACCTGATCCTCCGCTTCGCCACCCGTCCTGACCTCGACATCTTCACGAACAACCAAGCGGAGCGGACCATCCGGCCGGTCAAGGTCCAGCAGCGAGGCTCCGGCGGCGCCTGGCGCACCCTCGACGGGCTCGCTGACTTCGCCATCGTCGAGTCCTACCTATCCACCGCCGCCAAATGGGGCATCACCAAACTCGACACCCTCCGCTACCTGTTCAACGGCCACGCCTGGAAACCACCCGGACTTGAACCCGCCGGATAACAGGCAACGCCCGGCACACGTCACATCACGCCGCTGACGCTTGGTGAATAGCTACCCGGCAAGGGGTATGCATGCGGCTGTAACAACGGCACACTGAATTCACCGCTTATATACCAAAGAAAACACCTCCAGCCTGGCGCACCCGCCCAGGCGCGGACTGCCCGGCGTGACGTGCCGAACTGGCCAGAAGGAGAGCAACATGACCGCGGATCAGGGTCCGTATCCAGCTGAGTATCCGGTTCAGTTCGCCGTCGAGTACCCGGACAGGCCGCTTAACCGGCTGACGTCATTCTTCCGTATCTTCGTGATCATCCCGATCTTGATCGTGCTCGGTACCGTTTCTGGCGGAACCTGGCAGTCGACGGGAAGCCACTCCACCATGGTCTACGGGAGCGTGGCCGCGGGAGGACTGCTGTTCCTCGGCCCGCTGCTGATGATCTTGTTTAGGCAGAAGTATCCCCGGTGGTGGTTCGACTGGAATCTCGAGCTGCAGCGGTTCGGCAACCGGGTCGGAACCTTCCTGGCCCTGATGAATGACAGCTACCCGTCCACTGACGACCATCAGTGGGTCGAGCTGGACTATACCTACCCGGACGCGGCCGCCGACCTCAACCGGTGGCTGCCGCTGGTCAAGTGGCTGCTGGCTATCCCGCACTACATCGTGCTGTTCTTCCTGGACATCGCGGCGTTCTTCGCAGTGATCGTGACCTGGTTCGCCATCTTGTTCACCGGCCGTTATCCCCGTGGCATATTCAGCTTCGTTGAAGGCGTTTTCCGCTGGCACAACCGCGTCGTCGGCTACGCGTTCACCTTGGTTACGGACCGGTACCCGCCCTTCAGGCTGGTACCATGACCCAGGCCGGGCGCGGTCAGACGAACAGCACCGCGGCGCCGTTGACCTCTTCCTTATCAGGCAAGCCGGCGGCATCCGCGACCATCCTCAATCTGCCCTCCGAACTGGCCATATTGTTCGTGAGCGCCGGGTCTGTAAAGTCTTGGGACCGAAGCCTGTTCCGAACCCACCTGGCGCAACGAACGGGCGCCTTAGCGCGACCGAGTGTTCCAGCGCATCAGACTGCCTCGCCGTAGGCACTGTTTTGCCGCTAACCACACCTGGCAGACTCTGGTCTAGAAATGGAACGGCACGGCGTGGAGTATTCAGTCACTCCCAGCTCAGCCAGACCGAGCACCACACCTACATCACGCGCTCAGCCAGCATGCCGCCGACCGCATGTCCGAAGCCCTCTGGGGTTAACCGCGCGGCAGATCAGGCCGGGAGACTCACCGAACGAAACTGCAAACACAAACGATCTTCGACGGCCGAAAAAGGCTGAGTTTCCGCAGTTCAGATAAAGTGCGACGAAGTGGGGCTCGAACCCACGACCGGCGGATTATGAGTCCGGGCGGCCAGTTGAGTTCGTTAAGGCATCTGACCTGCGCAGACATTCACGACCACGATCTTGTTCAGATTGATTTCGGCACGTATTGGGCATGATCAAGGTCTCTGCCGCCGGATATCTGCGGTCGCTATCGCGGCCGGTTGTAGATCTCCGATCGGTGATCAACGTCGAGGACGTGGACAATGCGGCTGGTCTCGTCGATCCGGTAGACGATGCGGTAGGTACCACGCCGGGCGCCGTGGCAGCCAGTGAGCGGCCCGAACAAGGGCTTGCCGACCCGCTGCGGGTTCACCGCGAGCGCAGCATCGCAGAACTCCAGCACAGCCGCGGCAACGGCTTCAGGAAGCCGCAGGGAGATCGCGCGCCGCGCGGCCGGCTGGAACCGGATCTCGTACCGTTCCGCAGGCTCGGCGCTCACGCGCCAGAGGCTCGGCGGCGGGCCAGATCCCGGCGGACGGTGGCCATGTCGGCACCTGGCTCGCCACGCTCCAGGGCAGCCAGACTCTCTGAGATGCCCGCAACAGCCTCGCTGTCGCCTAGGATGTCCAGCGTCATCTCCAGGCCCTCAAGGTCATCTACCGACAGCAGGACCGCCTCGGCCTCTCCATTGCGGGTCAGCGTTATCCGCTCATGCTGCAGGCGCACTCGCCTGGCCAGCTCGGACAGGCGAGCCTTAGCCTCGGACAGCGGCACGGGCGTCGCGGCGATGTTCATAGTCAGAAGTATAGACTTCATTAGTCCATCTTTAGACCAATCGGTGGCGTCAGATCTTGCCAGGCGGCTTCGTCTCCGATCGTCACAGGTCGACGGCCTCGGCGCGGATGCGCTCATCCCGCGGCTGGAGGGTGGTCCGCGACGACTTCCACGCCGACGCGCCAGGCCATGCTCTTGCATGAGCTTGGCCTCAGACGGCATGATCGGGCCGGGGCGATAGCCGTTTGGTTCCCTGTAATATCCCAGGTCAAGATCCTGGGCGCTTGCGGCGTCACGCGAGCTGACCGGGTCCGCCACCAAGCAGGCACCGCACCGATGTGGCCGATCCGAAGGACCCCTAGGCTCCGGAGATGGGGCAGATCCGGGTCGGTACGGCGTCATGGACAGATAGGGCACTCATCGAGTCAGGCTGGTATCCGCGCGAGGCGAGCACGCCGGAGAAAAGGCTGCGCTATTACGCCAGCCAGTTCCCGCTGGTCGAAGTAGACGCCACCTATTACGCGCTGCCCTCCGAGCGGACCGCCGCCGCCTGGGCCGCACGAGTCCCGGCCGGGTTCACCTTCAACGTCAAGGCGTTCAGCCTGTTCACCCAGCACCCCACCCGGGTCGCCTCGCTACCCGCCGACCTGCGCGCAGCGGGTCCCGACCGACCGCGACCGGGTGTACCTCAAGGACGTCGATCCCGCCGCGGTCGATCAGGCCTGGGACCGGTTTCTCAGCGCGCTGGAGCCGCTGAACCAGGACGGGCAAGCTGGGGGCGATCTTGCTCCAGTTCCCGCCGTGGTTCCCCGCCTCACGGGCAGGCCGGGACTACATCCTGGCCTGCGCCCGCCGGGTCGCGCCGCGGCGCGTATGCGTGGAGTTCCGTAACCAGACCTGGATGACGCCGGATAGCCAGACGCACACGCTGGATTCCTGACCGCTCATCAGCTGGCCTACGTGTGCGTCGACATGCCTCAGGGCTACCCCAGTTCCCTTCCTCCCGTGCTGGCGGCCACCGCCGCCGATCTGGCCGTCGTCCGCTTGCACGGCCACTCGCAGAAATGGGCCAGCAAGGACATCCAGGAGCGATTCGACTATTGCTATTCCCCAGATGAGCTGAGCGAATGGGCCTCTCAGATCCGCGCCCTCGCCTCTCAGGCCGAGGTCACCCATGTCGTATTCAACAACACCTACCGCGGCTACGGTCAGATCAACGCCCAGCAGCTCGTCGCTCTGCTCGCCGCAGAGTAGGCCTCGTCGCGAATCGGCACCCGTCGGGGCACCCGCCTGTCCGGATTTTGTGTGAAGGCTCCATGTTGGGCCGATGCCGGGCCAGGGCTCGAACTCTGGACCCGCGGATTAAAAGCTTGACCGGGCCAAGTTCGCCTCGGTTCGCGGAAGGCCGCAGCGCCGGTCAGGTCGGTTGCGCGTACTCCTGCGGACGGGCGCGTACGAGAGCGAACTGCAACTAGGAGTGATCCACTATGCGCTGAGACGGTGTGCAGCTCCATGTGCTCGTTCATCGCAGCGTGGCCCTAGGCGGTTGCCGTTCTGCCCTTGTGGCGCTGGCTACTTGACAACTCCATAGAGTGTGGAGCTTTCTGAGTGCCCGGTGAGTTGTTGTAGCCAACGGACGGTCCAGGCAGGCAACGCGGCGATCTCTTCCTTATCAGCTAAGCTCACACGCCTATGCCGCGTCTGACCGGCAGCTGGCGGACCCCGGCCCGGCAGCGAGACCGGCCCGATTTGCCTCGTCTTCGATGCACCCTCCGGAGGGTGAGGCTCTATCGGGCTGCGCCTCTTGGTGTGGTCGGTCAACGGGGGCGGTAGCGGGCTGCGCCTCTTGGTGTGGTCGGTCAACGGGGGCGGTAGCGGGCTGCGGCCCTTGGTGTGGTCGGTCAACGGGGGCGCGCACCGGGCTGCGGCCCTTGGTGTGGTCGGTCAACGGGGGCGCCACCGGGCTGCGGCCCTTGGTGTGGTCGGTCAACGGCGGCGCCACCGGGCTGCGGCCCTTGGTGTGGTCGGTCAACGGCGGCGCCACCGGGCTGCGGCCCTTGGTGAAGGGGGACTCGTTTGCTCGGCCTATTGTCTCGGGATTGTGCCCTGTGCTGCTTCCATCAGATTCGCGCATATGACCCGCCGGTTCTCTCGGCAGACGCTCTCGACCCGCCATGATCGCTATACGTCTCACCTACAACGATAACGTGGACTGGGTCTCGGAGGGACTCCAGCCATCGTGAGAGGTCCAAAGCGGCTTACGCTGACCTTCCGCTTTTCAGGATTAGGGATGGCTATCCAGGGCTGGCCATGTAGGTCTCCTGCCCTGCTCAAAGTCTCGCCGCGGCCCGTGATGCACCGAGGTACACGAACATGTATGAGTAGCCCCGTGTCAGCCTCTCAGCAAGGATCACTTCCGAAGCGCTGCTGGGCGGCCTGCCGGGTGACGCCGAGCCGGCCTGCGATCTCGGCCCAGGAGCGGCCGCTTTGCCGGGCGCGGGTGACGGTCGCGGCGAGGTGGCGCTGGGCCTGGCGGACAGCGGCGTCGGCCGGGGCGACCAGTCCAGGACGTCGAACGCCGGGCCTGGCGGTAGTGGCATGGGCACGGTGCCTTTGCCGAGAGTGGAGCGGGCCCGGGCGCACGGTCGGCACAGGGCGATCTGGCCGGTGAGGACTTCAGCGGTGAGGGCGCAGCCCGGGCGCCGGGCGGGGTCGCCCGCCTGCGCGGACCTCAGCCGCCGATACAAGACGGCCGGGCTGGTGCGGCCGCTGTACCCGGCGCCCTTCAGCCAGGCGGCCAGCCGTTTCCCCGGCAGCCAGCCGGCCCGGTCCTGGCAGCCGAAACGGGCTAGGAACGCCAGGCTGATCGCCGAGTCGAGCCTGCCGAACAGGGCCGCCGGCCCGGGGAACACCGACAGCAGGCAGGCGCGCAGCTGGTTGCCCACCGCGACCCGGTGGCGGACCAGGTCCTTGCGGGCGCGGCAGGCCTGCCGCAGCGTGACCGTCTCGGGGCTGTCAGGGATCAGCGGCCGCAGCCGGGCCCGGTCGGTGCGCAGCACGTCGGCCAGCACGTACGCGCCGGAGCCGGTCGTCCTTATTGCCTGCCGACCCGTACCGGGACCGCAGGTTCTTCACCTGCCGCGGGGTGATCACCACCACGGTCACGCCCGCCGCCAGCAGCGCGCCCGCCACTGGCCCGTCGCCGCGCTCGATCGCGGCCTCGGCCACCCCGGCCCTGGCCAGCCGCTGCACCAGGGTCCTCAGCCCGCCGGCGGTGTGCTCCACGCTGAACCGGCTTACCACCTCGCCACCGGCGCCGACGAGACACACGGCGTGGTCGGCGCTGGCCCAGTCAATCCCGCCGGTCAGCCCGCCAGGCGCGGTGCCTGGCAGGGAAACACGGGCATACTCCATCACAGCCTCCTCGCTGCTCAACCCAGCGGGAAGGCACCCATGTGCACGGTTCCGGGACACGGCTGCCAGTGGTCTCACTGATCGGCGCTCACCGCGCATACAGCCCCGTTGACGGTCAGCGCGTCCCGGGACACCGCCAGGTCCCGCAGAACTCATTCTGGACGTCGATGCGTCGGAGACTAAAAAGGCGGTGACCCGGCGGCACCTCGGGTGCATCATCAGCCACGCGGCTACCGACATAAGGATGGTGCACCAGTGAGACCAGGAAGGAGACTGCTCCACGGCTTGCGGCACATGCTGGCTCGCCGATAGGTACTGCGCCTTGGTGATCGCGTGGACCCTGACTGGGCACCCGCAGGTGGGATCGACGGTCATGATGGTTGGCGGACACCAGGTCCGCCAGACGGCCGGATGTGGACGGTTCGGCCAGGAGCGCCGGGCGCCACGCCGCCAGGCCCGCCGATCCTGATCCCGGCTTCAGCTTGAGCTTGACCGTGCCGCCCGGTCCGTGCACCCGAGCAACTGCCGCCCGAACGGGAACTGGGTACATGTCTTGGAAGGCCCCAGCCACCAAGCCCGAACAGCGCCGTGACCACCGCGAACGTATGCTGTACGTCGCGGGGCGAAGCCCCAGCTTGGAAGGCGGCGGCTGCTCCGGTCTTCTCTTTCGGAGATTGACGCCAAGTGGTCCGCTCATTTACGGCATGCCGCTGGCTTAGAAGCTATCCCCACGTGAATGCCATGGTCACGTCACGGCCAAGCGTCATGGGCCCAAATTATCTGTTCACGTCCGTCGGCCCCGAACATACAATTTGCCCAGCCTTAACAGCCGTCTGGCACAGGAGACGTTCGTGCGCGACCGCATCAAGCTGCCCTGCCCCGGCGGGTTCGGCGTACAGTACCTCTCGTACTGCTCGGTCGGCGACCAATCCGTTGGCAAGCGGGCAGGCGCGGATTTCGGACTGGCGACGTCGTGACCGATAAAGTCTTAGGCGACTCCAGCGGTGAGCCGACGCCGAGGCAGTCACCGAAGCGCACCAATCTCTACAGCCGCCGCCAAGTTGGCGTCATGCTCATCGCGGTGCTCATCGGCGCGGCTGCCGTGTGGCACGCCGACCACCGACTGACCGTGCAGGACCCGCCGCCAGTCTCAGCAGAGCCGGTACTTTCACTTGTCCTCTCCCCGGGTCGGCGGCTCTCGTGGGCCAAGACTAGCGAATACCAGGTCGTCGAGAGCTTCCGCCGTTGCCAGAACCCCGTCACCGTGGTACTCGACGCGCTCATCAACGGGGCGCAGATCCCTGGTCCGACGACGGCGCCGACCGGCTATGCCCATGGCGAGCTGGTCGATCCACTTGGTGTGCCCGGCAAGATCAAGCTGCTGGAGGACCCATTTTCCGGCTGGGTCGTGCCACGGCACGAGTTCGTCCAACACCCAGGTCGTCATACGCTGCTGTTCGGCGCGCCGTTGCGGCAGTGGTATCCATCGGTCGTGCAGTACGGGATGGCTCCCGCAGCGACCGAGCGCGCCGTCCTGGTGGAACTCCGATTCCAGGAGAACTGGGTCCTGCCGCGCAGCACCGGCACCTGCTACGTACGCTTTCCTACCCTCCAGGCGCCGCTATACGACCCGACGGAGCTACCGAACGCCGCCGCCTGGCCACCCGCCGCTGGCCCGGGTGAGGTAAGCGTTGTCTCGAAAACCGGTGACCTCGCCGACTGGCAGACCAGCATCCCACCCCCAACCGACCCGCGTATCCCTCAATGGCGTTGCACAAGCATGGCGCCTTCCCAAGTCGCCCAGTACAGCGCCGCGAAGTGTGGCGGCGTCGCCGTGTTCAGCGTGCCAGGCGCGGACTCGCACGTCGCCCTCTGGTTGCTGATCGACGGCGCGTTGATCGGTGTCGCGGCGGCGTTGTTTGTCGAAACCGCGAAAGAGTTCCGGGGCCCGCCGCGTCTACGTTCAGCGCAGCCGATCGCGTACGACGCGACCGGCGGGGAGAGCGATCCAGACGCGGCGGCCGGGAGCGGGACATCGGACCGCCGAGGAAGACCGCAGCGTGCAGCATCAGCTGCGCCACCGAGTGAGCCTGGTGACCAGGGCAGTCGTGAGGGCCGGCGCCCGCCGCCGGGGCCTCCCTAAGGCCAGAGGTCGGCGCTGGCGCCCGGCCTGCGGCGCGTGCAGCGCGCCGTCTTGATCGGCTAGAGCCAGGTTCGGCAACGCATCGAGTGACCCATGATCCCCTCGATGCGAACTCGCGGCCAGAGGGTCATCTTTGGTGTCCGCGCTGGTCAACTGGATAGTAACGGTCATGCAGAGTCGGCAGCGGTGCAGTGTGGCTGCTGCACTTTTCTGCTGCACCCGGATCCACCGCAGGCCTCCTGCTCCCAAAGCCAATTACCGGCGCGGCCTGCCAGGGTCTCGGCTCGTCTGGCCTGCAAGGAATCGTCCGTGAGCGTCCGCTGGCGTTGGTAGCTGGCGATGGCGATCGTTACTCAATTGGTTACTAGATCATCGCTTGGTCGGGCACGGGATGCCTCGTTGAGGATCGCACTTGGCTGCAACCGGAGCCTGTTCTGCGCGCGCTGAGTGAGGAATCACCTTTTGCGGCCCGCCGTGGCTGCCGACAGCACCGTAAAGGCCGATGGCACCCGCGACTGCCAGCCCGCCTGCGCTCGCTGCCAGCGCGTCACGCAGCAGGCGTCGCTTCACCGGCAGCGTGCGCCGCCTTTTAAGCTTCGCTGGCTTTGCCTGCCACTCAGCCGCGAGGCGCGCTTCTACGCGTGCCGTGACCTCCTTGTCGACCTTAGCGAGGAATGAGGCCACTACCGCGTCGCTGTACTCGGGCCCCAGCTCACGATGCGTCTCGGCGGCGGCGCGGATGTCCTCCGGGGACAGCGGCGAAGTGCTCATACGGGCAGTGTAACTCCCAAGACCATGCCCCGGTTTCGTCGACGGACGCATCTCTTCGAGGACGTTTCCATCAGGCCGAAACATGCACTGACCGCGATTAGGTCGCATGAGTCGACTAGAGCTACCGCGAATAGGCCCTCGTCCTTCTGATAGGTGCCGCGGTCTTGCCGGGAAAGCTCGCAGTCAAGTGTGGCGCGCAGCGCTATCCAGAGGACGCGAGCGGAGCGAGCGCACTTTACTGCGAGCTTTCCCGGCGAGAGGATGCCCGGCGCGTGGAGGACGGCCCGGCCAGATCGGCGTGATCGCAGGTCACCCCGGGTGCGTGACGGCGGGAACTGGTGGCCTGCGGATGCGGGGCGGCCTGACCGGCGGCAGTGGCCCGCCCGCAGGCTCCCCAGCCGGAAGGGCGGGCTTGCTGCCGCCCGGAGGTCGGACAGTGGCCCCGCTCACCGGCCGGGCATCCGCCGAGATCCCGCACATCACGCAATCCCCGCTTGACCGCGCGTTTCACCGGCCGGTTCCGGCCGCGGGCCGGACCGCTGGCGCGCCCGGAGGGCGTGCCCTTGAAACCGTAAAGAAAGTCGTCACAGTTTCGACAACGGGCGTTGTCGAAAGAGTGATCTTCGTGGTTGTGGCTGGTCAAGCCGCATCTGGCCAGCTGTTGATGCTGGTCGGGCCTCGACAACGGATGTTCACGAGTGCCAGGTGATGCTTTACACCTGGCCTCTGAGCTACGCCACGTGGCCATGGTGGCTGGCACCACCGTGATGGCGGCGCTGGTATTGCTGGCGGGCCGCCTGCCTGGTCACGCCGAGCTGTGAAGCGATATGCGGCCATCCGAGGCCCTGGCTGACCGCAGCGTCGATGAGCATCGCCAGTTCCGCCTCGGCGTCGTCTCGCTCGATCCGTATCTGCCTGATCTGCTCCAGGAGCTCGGCGTCGGACAGGCGGGTGGCTCGGCGCAGAGGACCGGGCTGACTCGCAGGTGCCTGATCGCACCGATCCGGCTGAATCTTCCTGGCTCTCGGCACCGGCTTGCGCCTCGATTTGCTCACCAGTCCAGCATGCGGGCTGGGACCGACAAGGTTGTCCTGGAGGCCGCACATGTAGTCGCCGATGTGATTTGCATCACATTTGTCTTTGGTTTTGAAGCTCAGCATCGGACGATAACGGTCTTCTGCGGACGCCCGCGGACGGTGGCGGTCGCTGAGGGTCGCGGCGTATCGAGCGGGCGGCACTTGCACGGTTCCGGTGCTTGTTGCACAGTGGTGGGCGGAGCGGCGAAGAGTTGCCGAAGGCGCCGGGCTGAATGCCCAGGGCGCCGGCAAGATATAGAAGATCATTTTGTGCGGAGGCGGTCCGCACCATTCCGGGGATTTCACCCCGATCACCATGGCGAACGCCTGGCATCCAGCCCTATGCAGCCGGGATCGAGCTAGGCCATTTCGAGGAGCCCCTTGGCGGGCCAGTGCTTGCATCCGGAGGCGCATGCAACCAGGCGGGGTGTTGCGCTCCCGGTGCTCATCACCGGAAGGAGAACCACCATGGACGAGCGGCTGTGCCGGTCAGTCTGGCCGTGTGCGCCAGGTGCTTGGTGCGGCATTGCAGCGCGGAGGTCTCGGTATGTCCGGCGCTGAGCAGGGGCGCGGCGTCCGGGAGCGGGACAAGCTCACCATCGTGGAGGTGTGCGCCGATCTCGGAATTAGCCGCCGGACCTTCTACGAGTGGCGAGCGAAGAGCCGGGCGCCCCGGTGCATCACGCTGCCGAACGGCAGCCTGCGTGTCCGCCGGTCGGAGTACCAGCGCTGGCTGGCCTCACGCGAGGAAGCCGCCTGATGAGCGATGGCACGACTTTCGACGTCCGGGTCTACCAGACCGAGGTCTACAAGGGCCGCCAGGTCACGACCTACCGGGTCCGGTGGAAGGTTGGCCCCCGGCTCTGCGAGGAGGGCTTCCGCAACGTTGCGCAGGCTGACAGCTTCCGCAGCGCCATCCTGACCGCCGCCCGCAAGGGTGAGGCGTTCAGCCTGGCAACCGGCAGGCCGGTGGCCTGGGAGCGGGACCGGCACGACACCACCTGGTACGAGTTTGCCTGCGCCTATGTGGACGTGAAGTGGAAGCAGGCCTCGGCCAAGTACCGGAAGGACATCGCACGCGCACTGACGGCGGCGACACCCGCGATGCTGACCGAGGGACGCGGCGGTCCGGACGAGTTGAGCATCCGCCGCGCGCTGAGCCGGTGGGGCTTCAATACCAAGCAGCGCGCCGAGCCTCCCGCCGATGTGGCCGAGGTACTCGCGTGGGTCGCGCACAACAGCACTCCCCTATCGGCGCTGGCCGATGCCGCGACTGCCCGCAGGCTGCTGGAGCAGGCCACTGGCAGGCTGGACGGCAAGACCGCGGCCGCCAGCACCGCCCGGCGCCACCGCACGATCCTGGCGAACTCCATGGACTACGCGGTCGAACTGGGTCTGCTCGACTCCAATCCGATTCGGGTTCTGAAGTGGACCGCGCCCCGCACTTCCGGGCAGGTGGACCGGAGAAGCGTGGTGAACCCGCGCCAGGCCCGGGCGCTCCTGGCAGCGGTCCGGGCTCAGCAGCCGAGCGGGCCTCGGCTCGTGGCCTTCTTCGGGCTGCTGTACTACGCCGGTCTCCGGCCGGAGGAGGCCGTCAGCCTCACCGCGGACTGCCTAACTCTGCCGCCCCCGGGGCAGGCCGACGGCTGGGGCGAGCTGCACCTCCGCAACGCGACACCGGACACCGGCCGCGACTGGACCGATGACGGCAGCGCGCGGGAGCGGCGGCAGCTCAAGCACCGCGCCGAGGGCGACATCCGGATCGTGCCTGTCCATCCCGAGCTGGCCCGGCTGCTCCGGGAGAACCTTGCCAAGTTCGGCGCGGCCGACGATGGCCGCTTGTTCAGCGGCGTGCGGGGCGGCGAGCTGGCCACCGTGACCTACCGGCGGGCCTGGATCAAAGCCCGCCAGGACGCCCTTACCGCCACCGAGCAAGCATCACCGCTGGCCCGGCGGCCTTACGACCTGCGGCACGCTTGCCTGTCCACGTGGCTGAACGGCGGTGTCTACCCCACGCAGGCCGCTGAGTGGGCTGGGCACAGCGTCGATGTCCTGCTGCGCATCTACGCGAAGTGCGTCGTCGGCCAGGACGAGCTGGCCAGGCGCCGCATCGCCGAAGCGCTCCGCCAGGACTGACCCGGCCTCTCCCCCATCACCGGCGGCGGCCCCTGCCCACGGCGCGACTCCATCCAGACAGCCCTTTGATGAGCTTGGAATTTTGGCACGCATTTGGCACAGCGACCCGCATAAACCGGCCTCCAGCCGCGCACAACCGCACAAGCGCCAGCGAGGCAAGATCGAGAAGGCCGAGCGTATTCGCAGGCCACAGGGCCTTGACCGGCGTTTTGAGCGGGTGGGGCGGGTGGGGCTCGAACCCACGACCGGCGGATTATGAGTCCGCTGCTCTGACCGGCTGAGCTACCGCCCCTGGCCGCCTGCACACTACCGCAGGTCACCTGCCCGCTCGGTCTTGGGCCGCCGCGGGCTAACGGCGGCTATCGCGCCGACAGCTGCATCGCCATCGCGTGCTCGACCAGCGCGATCAGCGTTGTCTTGGTGGAGTTTCGGCCGCGCGCGTCACACTGCACGACCGGCACGTGTGAGGACACCGACAGGGCCTCCTGCACATCGGAGATCGCGTGCGGGAAGTCGCCGTGGAAACCGTTGATGGCGATGATGAACGGCAGGCCGGCGGCCTCGAAGTAGTCGACCGCGGGGAAGGAGTCAGCGAGCCGGCGCGTGTCGACGAGCACCACTGCACCGATTGCGCCCTGGATCAGGTCGTCCCACATGAACCAGAACCGGTGCTGCCCCGGGGTGCCGAACAGATACAGGATCAGGCCCGCGTCGAGGGTGACGCGGCCGAAGTCCATCGCGACCGTGGTCGTCCGCTTGTCCGGGGTGTGCGACAGATCGTCCAGGCCGTCGCTGGCGGAGGTCATGACGGCCTCGGTGGTGAGCGGGGTGATCTCGGAGACGGAGCCGACAAACGTTGTCTTGCCTACGCCGAACCCGCCCGCGACGACAATCTTCACTGAGGTCATCGCGGTCTCGGCGACCGGAGCAGCCGTCGGCGGCGCGCCCTGCCCGACCGGCGGCGCAGCCTTAGAGCTTGCGAAGTCCACTAAGCACCCTTTCCAGCAGGTTAAGATCCGGGCGGCCCTGCACGTGGTCGGTCTGGTGGACTCGTACCAGGCCTTCCATCGCCATGTCGGCGATCAGCACGCGCACGACACCAAGGGGCATCCTGAGCACCGCTGAGATTTCCGCCACCGACCGCCAGTCCCGGCAGAACCCGAGTATTGCCTGACATTCCGGACTGAGAACCGACAGGTCACGCGCCTCATAGTGAGACGCGGCCACCATAGCCTCGATCTGCAACTGGTACCGCGGCTTGGTCCGCCCTCCGGTGACCGTATACGGCCGGACCAGCGAACTCGGTCCGCTGGGCGCGGCCAGCGCGGCCAGGTCTGCGTCACCGTGGCCCGCATCATGCGGGCCGACGGGGACGCCAGGAGGTGCGCCCTGACCCGGACCCTGCGGACGGCCTGGCCACGCGGCAGTGAACCTGCCGTCCGCGGGCCGCCAGTTACCCTGGCCAGCGCCAGGCACCGGAATCTCCTGTCACGTCCTGACATCCTCTGGCCACTCGGGAGGCATTCCCCCGCGCACCTCAGGCGTTAGCGCACTCCCGACCCGCTCGACGAGCAGCGCCATCTCGTATGCGACAAGCCCCATGTCGCAGTCTGCGGCCGCCAGCGCGGCCAGGCTCGAGCCGTCGCTGATCGCCATCACGATCAGCAGCCCCCGCTGCATCTCAACCACAGTCTGCGTCACCGCGCCGCCCTCGAAGACCCGGGAGGCACCCTGCGTCAGGGACGTGAGCCCGGAGGTGACTGCGGCCAGCTGATCGACACGGTCGGTGGGAAACCCCTGTGAGAACGCCATCGGAAGGCCATCAGAGGAGACGACGATCGCGTGCGCGACGGACGGAACTCGCTCAACGAAGTTGGTGATAAGCCAGCTCAGATCCTGCGCCGGGCGCACAAGCGGACTCAAGGATGCTCCTTCCTATCGTGACGGGGAGGCGACCCGGCCGCCGTTACGGCAGCAGGCGCAACCACATCAGCCTCGGCGGTACAGGCCGGCTGCCGCACGCACATCATGACCGGCCCGGTTGCCTGGTGTCACGGATCACTAGGAATCATCATCGCTCTCTCCGGAACCTGGTTGTTCTTCAGCACTGGTCGCGCGAGCCTGCCGGACTCCCCGCTGGAAGCTGGTCAGCCGGTCACGCGTCGCGGCGGCGGACCTGGCTGGAGCGGGCGCCCCGCTCTCGGCCCCGACGGTACCGGGTACCAGATTGGCCCGCGGCACACGCTTGGGCAGCCCGGCTGATGTCAGCCCGCCCGAGGTCGGCTCGCTCACTGCCTCGGCGGCCCGCCATCCTTCGTCGCCGGGCGAGGTCCAGCCGCCGCCAGCCGTGATCTCATCGGCTGCATCGGGAACGCCCTCGCCGGCTGGCACTGTCCCGGCCTCCGCCTCGGGCCCGTCGGCTACGGCCTCGTGGCCGAGAGACGTATCGGCCGTTGGCCCTTCGGCAGATAGGGGGGGCTCAGCCACGCTCGCTGTGGTGCTGGCTGCGGAAGTGGCCTGTTCGGCGGCGGGGGCCGCGGGCGCACTGGCCGCATCGCCGGGCGGCAGGCTGCCGCCGTTAGTCCGGCCGAAACCAGCTGCCTCGGATCGGCTGCTCGCCGAGGTGACCGATGGCCGCCCGCGACGGAACCAGTCCGATTCGACCTGCTCGAAGATGGGCAGCCGGGTCTCCTCGGCCATGCCTGCGGCCGGCGGAATTACCACGCTGCCGAACGACGACCCCCCGTTCTGCGGATTACGCCGCACGCGGTCGCCTTGTCCATCACGCTGGCCATCGTCACCGTCCGGCCCGGGCGGCCCGCCGGCACTGGTGTCATCCTGCCCAGCAACTGGTGCGTCCTCGGCCGGTGCGCGGTCGTCCGACGTCTGGTGGTCGTCGGCCGGGCCCGAGTGTCCGGACTCTTCGCCGCCCCCGGAGCCGGGCGAAGGCACCAGGTCGGCCGGGGTTGCGGAATCGCCCTCGCTGGTTGCGGCCGAGCCATCCGAGCCATCCGCCGCATCCGGGTCCGCGGGGCCGGTGGTATCCGGCTTTCTGCCGAAGCCCGTAAATCGGGACGCAAACCTGGTCATCGGCGCGGAACCACCGCCGTCCGCCTGATCTGCGTCGGCACCAGCCGAGCCGTCCGTTCCCGGGTCGGCGGCCGCCGGACTGCTGGCGCCCTTGCTGAACATGTCCACGGACGGCCGCGTCATCTGGTCGGCCGGCCGCGTCCAGCCCCGCTGAGCGTCCCGTTTGGGCAGGGCGGCCGGGGCCGGGGTCGTCGGGGGGACCGCCGCGGCAGGCGAATCAGGATGGGCCGACGCGTCGGCCGGGTCGGCAGGCATCTGACTGGCGGAATCGTCATCGCCGATGTCGCTGCCGAACGCGGAGTTCGGCCCGGTGATCCATGGCGCCGCAGTTGAGGCCGCGCCGTTAGCCGCCGTCCCGTTGCCGGCCGCACCGTTCACCGACTCGGCGGGCAACTCGGACTCGGGTCGCGGGGCTGGCTGAGGGCTGGTCCGGAACACCGGCATCGGGCCGGTCGACCCGATCCAGTTGCCACTGCTTGACCAGTCGTCCCCGGCGGCACGGCCACCCTGCCGCGGCTCAGCTCCGGGCACCCCCCGGTCGAGGTCTGGATCAGCCTGAGCTGAGTCAGCCGCGGAGGCGTCGGCCCGCAACGGCGTAAACCGGGGCGTACGAGCCGCGTTGACTTCCTGCTCGGCCGCCGACCGGGCGGCAGCGTCCCACTCGCCGATCACGGCCGGCGACACAGTCGCGTCACCCGCGTCGTGCCAGCGATCGCCGGGCGAGGCGCCTTCGTTGCCGATGACCTCGTCAGGCAACCAGACAAGCGCCGTCAGTCCACCGGAGGGCGCGGACCGCAGCCGGACCCGGATGCCGTGCCGGGCGGCCAGCCGGGCGACAACGAACAAGCCCATCCGGCGGGAGACAGCCACATCCACCACTGGCGGGTTATCCAGCCGCCAGTTCGCGTGCGCCATCTCGTCGGCGCCCACGCCGACACCCTGATCGGTGATCTCCAGCAGCACTCCCCCGCTGCCGAGCAGGTGACCAGTGATACTCACCGGCGAGTCAGCCGGCGAGAACGCGGTCGCGTTCTCAACCAGCTCAGCGGTCAGGTGCACGATGTCGTTGACTGCCTGCCCGCGTACCGAGATGCCTGGCTGCACGTTCAGCGAGACGCGCTCGTACTGCTCGATCTCCGACACTGCGGCGCGCAGCACGTCCACCAGGGCGACCGGCTGGTTCCACCGCCTGACAATGTCATGTCCGGCGAGGACCAGCAGGTTCTCGGAGTTGCGGCGCATCCGGGTAGCCAGATGGTCCATCTGGAACAGGCTGCCGAGCCGCTCGGCGTCCTGCTCGCTCTGCTCCAGGGTGTCAATCAGCCGGATCTGCCGCTCGACCAGCGACTGGCTGCGCCGGGACAGGTTGACGAACATCGCGTTGACGTTGCCGCGCAGCGCGGCCTCGTTGGCGGCCAGCCGCAGCGCCTCGCGGTGCACCTGGTCGAAGGCCCGCGCAACTTCGCCGATCTCGTCGGTCGAGTCCACGCCGATGGGTTCTACGGTCAGCGGGCCGACCGCAGCATCCTGCTCGTTCATACGGCGAACTGCCTCGGGCAGCCCCACGCCAGCAACTTCTAGCGCTCCGGCCCGCAGTTGCCGCAACGGCCGAACCATGGACCTGCCGACAATGATGATGGAAATGAGGGCGAGCAGGAGGACAAAGAGCACCGCAGCGCCGACAACCAAAGCCGTGACAATCGCATCCCTGCGCAGCGTCGCAGCCCGGGAAACGGCCTGTGCAGCAATACGATGCTCAACCCCGCCCATCTGAAAATCAATGGTGTTAGACATGGCCCCGAACCAGTCCACGGCAGTCGTGGGGTCAGTCCGCAAGGAACCGGTACTGCTTTGCAGCGAGAGTGCCTGCAGCTCGTCGGAGTTCGCCAGATAGGAATAAGAGCGGTCTGCGGCCTGATTCCAGAGTTGCCGCTGACTGACATTGGCGGAAATATTGAAGGCCGCAAGGTTACCTTGCTGAGCCGACTGGGCCGCATTGAGTGCTGCCAGCTGGCCGGCACCGAAGCCATGTTGCAGCAGCGCGGCGGCAAGAATCGCGCGCTGCTGTGAGGCTTCTTCTTTCATAGCGGAAACCAGTCCGAGCACGCGGACAGTCTGCGCCAGCGCCGGATCGCCAACGCCCTGGGCAACCTGATCATTAACACCCAGAACGTCGTCGATTACCTGTGTGTACTTCTGCACGACGGCCAAGGATGGCAGCTGAGTGCTAAGTGACGCCTGGCGCAGGTAGGGCAGGTCACGCAAGGCAGTCAGCGCGGTGGATGCCGCCTGCTGTGCCTGCGCCGAGTACGAGCCTCCGATCTGGCTGGCCAGGGCACGGACTCCGGAAGCGGCCTGCTGCGTCGCGCTGGCGGCCCGTTGCACGACGGACAGCGCAAGCGCCGCTTGGGAACGCACTGCCGGATTCCCGGACAGGCCGTCGGCCCGACCACCTGATGAGGCCAGCGCAATGTAATAGACGGTCTGGTCTCGCTCCTCCTCCAGAGCTTGCGCCAGGGTGATAGCACGCTGTCCCAGCGTGGCCAGTGTCTCGGCCTGCTGGTAGGAACGGGCACTCAGCAGCGACGACGAAATGGTAAAACCGCCCAGTATCACCGCAGCCAGAGTGGGGATCGTGACCAGAAGCAACAGTCGTGAGCGCAGCCGCCAGTTGCGGAGTGAAGGGCGGGAGCCACCACGGGGCGGGCGGACATCGCTGTCAGCGTCCGCCAGACCTTCCCTGCCTACACTGCGGCCGTCCGCCGACTCCGGGGCCGGGCCTTCGGGCAAGCCGTCCCGTTGCTGATCCGCAGCAGGGAGAAGTTGCTCGGCCTCTGCAGTAGTACCGCTTCTTCTCGTCGTGAAGCTCACAGCTCTGCACCGCTCACTTAGCTACCGAGGCCTTAGCTACCGAGGCGAGCCCCCGGGCGCCCGAGACTGCTGGCGGGAGCAACATGAGCGCACCTCTTCCCAGGTGATGACTCGGTGGGTTCCCAGGTGATGACTCGGCGAGCGTAGCGTAACCAAGCCGAAGCTGCCACGGAAACCGGACTAACGTGCTAGAAAGGGGACGCGATCATGTTCGTCCATGTAGCGTGACGCGTACGCATCGCACGACAGGAGCAGGTTACTCGCTTCAGCTCTGGGCTCATCATGTTCCGAGCTGTTCGTTGTGTCATGTGAGAGCAGCCCCGTCTAGGGCGGCGCGGAGGAGAGCCATGAGAACGGTACGGTCCAGCATTGCGTCCCTGCACCGCTGGAAGACCGTCCGGCCATCTCGTCGTGTCTTCGCGGCAGTCATCGCGCTTGCGATGGCAGTGCTCGCGACCGGATGCCAGGGCAGCCCTAGCAGTACGGCCGCCCGGACGGGAGCCGTGACTGTTGCGGCAATTCCCGGGCCCGACAATGCACCGCTTTACCTGGCCGTAAAGAACGGGACATTTACCAGGGCCGGACTCAATGTCAAAATCCGCACTTACCGATCGACCAGTAGCGAACTGCAGGCCCTGAACGCCGGGCGCGTGGATGTCGCGGCAGGCGATTACGCTGATTTCTTGTACGCTCAGGCCACCGCAGCCAAGCCGGACCTGCGCATCATTGCTGATGGTTATCACGCCGCCCCGGGCGTCATGGAGGTGCTGAGCCGTTCCGATTCAGGGATCAGCACGGCGCAGGATCTGGCCGGCAAGACCATCGGTACCCCGCCAGCGGAGCTGATTCCGGTGAGCAAGACTGTTCCCTATAGCCTGGCAACCCTAGCGACACAGTCAGTGCTCCAGAGCGATGGCGTTAAACTGGGGAAAGTAAAATGGAAGCCGATGCCGTCGGGTGATCTGATCAGTGCGCTTGCTCATCACCAGGTGGATGCCATTCTCGTGCAGGAGCCCTACATCCTCGCTGCCCAGACCCAGATTGGCACTGTAGAGGTGCTCGACTCCGCCAGCGGCGCTACCGCAGGCTTGCCCCTGTCCGGCTATTTTGCAGTGACGCATTACGCCTCACAGCATGCGGACATGATGCGCGGTTTCCGAAGCGCGCTTCAGCAAGCACAAGCCCAGGCTGTAATGCCCGGTCCTATAAAAAATATCCTGGCCAGCGCGCAGGGCATGAGCCCGCAGTCGGCATCCTTGATTACGATGGGTTCGTATCCTACCTCGCTGGATGCTCCTGCCTTGCAGCGCGTTGCCAACTTGATGTTCAACTTCGGAGTACTGAACAAGCACGCGCTGTATGTTGCGCCGATGTTCTTCCCCTGACGGCTGGCGATCCTTGGTCGTTAGGGATAAGCAGCTGTGTCAGAACGCACCCGGTGCCGGGCCGTCGGCCGCGCGGTCAATACCGTTATTCTCCGCGTCCGCGTGATGCGGCGACGTCACCGCGCCGCCGAGGTATAGCGTGGCGATTTCCGGATGCTCAAGAACCTCCTGCCCGCTTCCGGTGAGGCGTACTCGCCCATTTTCCATGACCACGCCATGGCTGGAGAGCCGCAAACCTGCGCGCGCATTCTGTTCGACCAGCAAGACCGTTTTGCCTTCCGCATTGATCATCCGGACGGCGTCAAGCACCGTCTTGAGCACTTTGGGCGCCAGACCCATTGATGGCTCATCCAGGATGACGAGCGCAGGATCAAGCATCAGACAGCGGGCGAACTCGACCAGCCGCTGCTGGCCCCCCGACAGACTTCCGGCCTTCTGTTTTGCCCACCCAGCTACCTGGGGGAACATCTCCTCAACCTGTCTCCGCCTGCGTTGGGCGGCGCTCCTGTTGCCCAGTACATAGCCGCCAAGCTCGACATTCTCCCGGACCGTCATATCTCGGAACAGACTGTGATTCTGCGGGACATGCACGACTCCCATGGCCAAGACCTGACGAGGACTCTTGCCGGCCAGCGATTCGCCATGTAGGGTGATGGTCCCGCGCCGTGGTTTCAGTAGGCCACTGATCGTGGCCAGCAAAGTGGACTTGCCGGCACCGTTCGGCCCGACGAGGCAGGTAATGGCTCCCTGGGGCACGGTAAACGACACATCGTGCAGCACATCGCCGCCACCGTAGCCAGATACCAGGTTCTCAATGACAAGTGCCTGGTCACTACCAGGAGGCTTCATCATCTTCCTCCACCGTCCCGAGATAGGCATCGAGCACACGCGAATCAGTCCGGATAATCTCCGGCGGCCCGGCGGCGACCACGGTGCCATAATCCAACACTGTTACCGCGTGGCAGAGGCCCATTACGAATTCCATGTTGTGCTCCACAATGAGGAATGTGGTGCCCTTCCGGTTCAGTTCGCGAATCCTGCTGGCAATGTGGTTTATGAGCGAGGGATTCACTCCTCCGGCCGGCTCGTCGAGTAGCACGATGCCGGGCTCGGTGCTCAGCACATAGGAAAGCTCAAGCAGCTTGCGCTGTCCGTAGGACAGCGTGCCGGCCAGCGCAGTTGCATGCCCCGCAATTCCAGTGAATTCGAGGAGCTCCATTGCGTGTCGCCGTTCGGCCGCTGCTGCGCCTGCGCGGGCGAATGGATTACGAATCCGTTTGCGGGCCTGGTTGTGCATAAGGTCGAGGTGCTGGGCGGCAACGAGCATATTTTCCAGGACTGTGAGCCGCGGGAAGATCCTGGTGATCTGGAACGTCCGACCAACTCCCAGAACAGACACCAATTCTGGCCGGGCGTTGGTAATCCTCTTGTCCCCCAGGTACACATCACCGGTATCCACCCTGTTGTAACCAGTGATGATATTGAACAACGTGGTCTTTCCAGACCCGTTGGGCCCTATGAGGCCAGTAATCGTGCCCTCTTCCACCTCGATGGTGCAGTTATCGAGAGCCTGCACGCCGCCAAATGCCTTGGAGATGTGCTCGATTCGCAACAGCGTTGTCATCGCGGGCTCTCGTGCGTGGTCGCGTCAGCGGCAGGATCGGACTCGCCGACCAGTGTTGCCTGGTCAGCTGTGGCCTCAGACCGCATCGAAGGCTGGTGACGGAGTCGTTTTGCCCGCCACGACGTTATCCGTTCGCCGATCGTTGGAATCAGGCCTCGCGGCATCAAGACGATCACTGCGAGAAATAGCGCTCCCAGGTATATCTGGCTAAGGTAATCGTTAGGAAACTGTTGTGTGATGTACTGCTGCACCGGTTCAATGAGCACAGCCCCCAGCACAGGTCCGGATACCGTGCCGAGTCCGCCGAGGAAGGCCATCAGCGCGAGGACAAGATCGAAGGCAGGGTCGAAACCTGACGCGGGCAGAACCTGAGTGATAAAGAAGAACCAAAGCGCGCCAAGCATACCGACCGGGAACGCGGAGATAACTAGGGCCGTCAGCTTAACCCGCATGGTCCGGACGCCCAGGCTCCGGACCCGTCCTTCGTCATCGCGGACGGCGCGCAACTGCAGGCCGAATCTCGATCCGCGGATAAGCCAGGACAAGGCCACCGTTCCCACAGCGATAGCCAGGGCCATGTAGTAAAAGGGATCATTGTAAGTCGCGGGCTGCCAGAGCAAGAACGGCGCGGCGATGCCGGTAGTCCCCCCAGTGAAGGAGAAGTTGAATGCCATCAGCTGGAAGATAAAGAAGACCGCGATCGTCACAACCAGAAACGTGTGCCGCCGTACCCGCAGCGCAATCAGGCCGAAAGGCACTGCGACGACAGCTGCCACCAGGCCAGCCATCGGCAGCGTAGCGAAAATGGCATTGCCGTTTAGCTGCCAGTCCCTGGCCGCGATCGCGGCTGTATAGGCACCGCAGCCAAAGAACACGGCGTGGGCCAGTGAGATGTACCCGGAGTATCCGGAAAAGATGTTCCACGCGGACGCCGCCCCGACAAAGATCATCGTATCGACAGCGATTGTCGTTACCAGCGGGTTGGTGAATACGAGCGGGAAGACAGCGGCCACAGCAAGCAGAAGAAGTATCCCGCCGCCACGCCATGTGGTGCTTGGCCGTTGCCTCTTTAGTTTACTGAGTCCTGATTCCTTCCCGCCTTGTGGCGCCATTACTGCTCCCTGACGGCCGGGCGGCCGAGCAGGCCGGACGGGCGGACGATGAGCACGATCACGAGCGCGGCATAGAAGACAACTATGGCCCAGTTGGGCGACCAGATATCCACGACCGACTCAATCGTGATCATGAAAACGGACGCAACCAGGGCTCCGGCGATACTGCCAAGGCCGCCCAGGATGATGATGGCCAGCATGCGGGAGATCAGATCATATCCGCTATTGGGATTGAACCCTCCGCTGGTAGCGCCGTATACCATGCCTCCTACCGCGGTCACTGCGACGCCAATACCGAAAGTGATTGCCGCCACGCGATTCACGTTGATGCCGATTAGCTTGGCGGCGGTCTGATCCTGCATGGTGGCGCGAATGCTACGTCCGAATGCGGTCCGGTACAAGACGGCGTAGAGCAGCAGCACCAGCAGGACAGCGAGCACCGCGGCGAACAGGTACATGTACGGCAGGTAGAACCCGTAGAGGCGCACGCTGCTGGTCATGAGCGGTGTGCTTAGCTGCACGTAGCCCGGGCTGAATATCCAGTAGAGCACCCCCTCAATAATGAGGGCCACCGCATAGCTGGCTAGCAGTGACATCGAGGTGCGCTCGGGACCGCGCAGCGGCCGGATGAACACCCAGTAAATGATCACGCCCAGGCAGAACATCGCCGGGACTGTGACCAACAGGCCAAGGAACAGGTTGATGTGCAGGTGCACGGAAAGCACGTAGCTGAGATAGCCGCCGACAATCACCAGGATGCCCTGGGCGATATTGATGATGTCAAGCACGCCGAAGATCAGCGTCAGCCCGACCGCCATCAATCCGTACACGGCACCAACGAGCAGGCCGTCGACAACGGCCTCGTAGATCTGACGTCCCATACCGGCTTCGCGCTTTCCTGGCCGCCCTGCTTGGGTTGCCTGCTTGTCCGCTCCTGCCGGTCAGCTGCCCCAGTTGGGCTTGGGGAAGATGATCTGCTTGGATCCGGGAGCCCCCACCGGCAGCACCTGCTGGTAGTTGCCGTTCTGCCACTGGAAGATGAACGCCGCCGGCTTGGGGTTCTGGCCGAGCTTGCTGAACTGGACCGGCCCCTGCACGCTATTCAGCGTGACTCCGCTGTGCAGATAGCGAATGATCTTGGCATTGTCCGTGCTATTGGTGGCCTTCACGGCGGCGGCGGCGACTTCGCCTACCGAGTAGGCCTCGGCCACGTCAGCATTGATGTCGGAAGCCGTGCCGCCGTACTTGGCGATGTACTCCTCGACCATCACGCTGCTCAGCGGGTTGTTATAGGTGCCGTACCAGCCGTTGGGCACCATGATGCCGGTGGCGTTAGCCTTGCCCACCGCGTTGAGGAACGCCGAGCCCTGATCCGGGCCGGAGGCAGCGATGAAAACCTTGGGGTTGTAATGCTGCTGCTCGAACGCCTGCATGAACGCGTTAACTGTGGGGACGTCGCCGGAGCCGAGGACCACCATGTCGGGGTGGAGCGCAGCTACCTGGTCGGCCGGTGCCTTGTAGGCGGACACTTCCTCGGGAAATGTCTTGCTGTAGACGGTTTTGACGCCGACGGCCTCGAGGAGCCTCTGCGCTGTCACCACCGGGGGCGCGGCGAACGGGTCATTGGCCTTCGGGTAGGCCGCAGTCTTCGGTCGCTGGCTGGGCGGAAGGGACTGCGATCCAGTTGGACAAACGGAACCATATAGTTGTCTACCGGCAGGCTGGGCGAGAAGACGTTGTGAACCTTCGCGTTGGAGGCCAGGTTGAAGACGTTATCGGTACTGCCCGCGCCCTGGATCATCGCGTAGCCGTACCGGGCCGCAGTAGTGGACGCCGGGGCGGTGAGCAATGACGAGAACGGCCCGAAAGTCAGGGCGACATGATCGACGGAGATCAGCTTCTGGTAGTTGGAGACGACAGTGGTCGGCGAGCTCGCATCATTGAGGATGATCAGCTTGACCTTGCGGCCGAGCAGGCCACCGTGGCTGTTGACATCGCTCTGCCACAGCTCGTAGCCGCGCTCGAATGCCTGGCCGTCTGCGGAGAAGTCGCCGGTCAGCGAGAGCGAGGCGCCGATGAGTATGGGCGACTTGCTGCTGCCTGCCCGCCAGTTCCCGCGCTGCTGCTGCCGCAGCCAGCAAGCACAGCTGCCGTGACCGCCACAGCGGCGGCGGCAGACAAGAACCGGACGGATTGAATCTTCATCCCCGGTTACTCCTTCCGATGTCAGGGCGGCGGCGCAAGCTGCCCTGGTGTGCTGCCTTACCCGCTAGAACTACGAGCAAGGCCGGGCGCCGCTACCGGCAGCCAAGGCCCGCTCACGATACCGTAGGTAGGCGCCTTAGTTCTCAATGGCCCACAACTCGGTCGCCAGTATGACATAGGTCAGTTGTGTCAGTCCCCGAGCCAGTTACGTGGAGTCACGATTAGATCCGCTCCGCCGCCCAGCCAGCACGTGGCGCCAGAGCAAAGACAGGCCGGCGATGCTCCATGCCTTGATCACAGCCGTAGCCAACCCGGTGGCCTCGAAGGTGATGAATAGGTGCTTGAGGCAGCTTGGATAGTAGCGTCGGGTCGGGGATAGCCTGCTCGGCGGCGTCATGGCCAGCCTGGCCGACAGCGGGAGGGCCAGTTCACGGTGGGCTGGACAGCAGGGCCGGAAGAAACGAAGCTCGGCTCCTTTGCCCTTTCACAACAATTATTTTGCCTTTTCATGACAAAGAACGATCATTAATTGTGCGGGGAGGTAGAGTGCGCTTTGGGCACAGATCATCAGATGCCACTTCAGCGAGCTGTCTTTCACGGAACGGTTGGAGCGGGCCGCTGCGATACTCGCAAAATCTCGCTCGGCAGTAACTACCTGTCGCGCTACCCGGATCAGCTCTTGTGGTGCAGGATGTACTCGGACACGACGGGAACCGGCTCGGGACCTGGGTGGGAAGCCCGGTTCGCACTGCCAGCCAGGTCCCGTCAGACATCGGCACCCATACATGATCTATGCGGGCGCACTCAGGCACTCATCTGAACTCCGTTCGATCGCTGCCGTGACTGTCGCAGCCTGACGCCGCGACGTCGCTACCACATGGCGAAAGGCATGGAAACGCCTATCGCGGCTTCTGCCTGCCCAGGCCCAGTTCCCTGGCGATGATCATCCGCTGCACCTCGGAGGTGCCCTCGCCAATCTCGAGCACCTTGGCGTCCCGGTAGAACCGGGCCACCGGGAACTCGTTCATGAACCCGTACCCGCCGAATACCTGCGTCGCGTCGCGCGCATTGTCCATGGCGGCCTCGGAGGCGACGAGCTTGGCGATCGCCGCCTCGCGCTTGACCGGCTGGCCGGCCACCAGCCGGGCTGCCGCGTCGAGCCAGGCCAGCCTGGCGGTGTGCGCCCGCGCCTCCATGGTCGCAATCTTGAACTGGATGTCCTGGTAGTAAGCCAGCGGATGACCGAACGCCGACCGCTGCGGAGCGTAGCGCAGGCACTCGTCCACGCAGCCCTGAGCAGGCCGGCCGCGAGCGCGGCGATCGCGACCCGGCCCTCGTCCAGCGTCTGCAGGAACTGGGCGTAGCCCCGGCCGCGCTCGCCGAGCAGGTTGGCCCCGGGGACCCGGCATGAGCTGAACGCCAGCTCCCTGGTGTCCGAGGCGCACCAGCCGACCTTGGAGTAGGCCGGCGCGACGGTGAAGCCGGGGGTGCCGGACGGCACCATGATCGCGGAGATCTCCCGGCGGCCGTCTTCGCCGCCGGGTCCGGTGGCGGCCAGCACCGAGACCACCGAGGTGATCGACGTGCCCGCGTTGGTGATGAACGCCTTCGAGCCGTCGATCACCCACTCCCCTCTACCGCTCCCGCTCCCTTCTAGCCGGGCCGTGGTCCGCATCCCGCCGGCGATATCCGAGCCGCCGCCGGGCTCGGTCAGCCCGAAGGCGGCCAGCTTCTCACCCCGGCACAGGCCGGGCAGCCAGCTCTGGCGCTGCTGGCCGGTACCGAAGCGGAAGATCGGCATCGCCCCGAGCGCGACCCCCGCCTCCAGCGTGATCGCCACTGAGGAGTCCACCCGGGCCAGCTCGTGCAGCGCCACGCACAGGGTGAGCATGTCGCCGCCCATCCCGCCGTACTCCTCGGGGAACGGCAGCCCGAACAGCCCGAGCTTGCCCATCTCGGCCACGATGCCGTACGGGAACTCGTGCCGCTCGTAGAAACCGCCGATGACCGGCGCCACCACCTCGCGCGCGAACTCGGCGACGGTCGTGCGCAGCGCCTCGTGCTCCTCATCCAGCCCGTAACTGACCATCTCTGCCCCTTTGCAGTGTTGGCGGCCGGCGCGCTGGCTAATGTCAGGCGAACTCCAGCAGGACCTTCCCCGACTTCCCTGGCCGGCCCAGGTAGTCGAACGCGGCGGCGGCATCGCTGGCGGGGAAGACCCGGTCGATTCGCGGCAGCGCCCGCCCGGCGGCCAGCACCGGCACGACGGAGCGGGCGAACGCCTGCACCGCCGCCGCCTTCTGCTCCACCGACCGGGCCCGCAGCATCGTGCCGTACAGGCTGGCGCGCTTAGACATCAGCCGCCGCAGTGAGACCTCACCAGCCTCCCCGCCGGACGTGCCGACGATCACGATCCGGCCCTGGGCCGCCAGCACACCGAAGTCCAGCTCCAGGTTGGGCGCCCCGACCAGTTCGAGCACCACGTCGGCGCCCCCCAGCTCGCCGAGCACGCCGGCCACGGTCTCCGGGCCGGCGATCAGCGCGCCCTGTTCTTCCAGCCACCGGGCCGAGTCAGGAGTCCGGACGCTGGCCACGGCGCGGGCCCCGGCGGCCAGGGCGAGCAGCACGGCCGCCGACCCGACGCCGCCGTTGGCGCCGGTCACCAGCAGGACCTCCCCCATCATCAGCCCGCACCGGGTGAACACGGCGTCGTGCGCGGTCGCGTACGCCTCGGGCACCGCCGCGGCCTCCTGCTCGCTGAGCCTGTCCGGCACGGCGGCAACGTGACGCTCGTGCACCGCCACCCGGTCGGCCAGCCCGCCCCCGCCGATCAGGCCGAACACCCGGTCGCCGGGCTGCCAGGCCCGCACCCCGGGGCCGACCTCGATGACCGTCCCGGCCACCTCCAGGCCGGGGATGTCGGCAGGCGCGCCCGGCGGCGCCGGATAATAGCCGTTGCGCTGCGCCACGTCCGCCTGGTTCAGGCCCGCGAACCGGGCCGCCACGACCACCTCGTGAGTGCCGGGCGCCGGGTCGGGCCGCTCGCCGAATTCCACGACCTCGTTCCCGCCCGGACCCTTGAACGTCACTGCCCGCACGCAGCGCCACCCTTCGTCGGCCTTTCCGGTGACCGGCCGGGCGGACCCGCGGCCGGGAGCGCCACGGGCCGGGGCTGGCCCGTGGCGCGTTGCGATGTTTCCCACTCGGCGTGATGATCCAGCCACCACCGCGCGATGTCCAGCCGCCGCATGAAGGCGACATCGGGGCGGGACTGGACGTACTCCACAAAGTCCCGGACGGCGCTGGCCCTGGCCGCCTGGCCGCTCCACCGCTCGTGCAGGCCCACCGTCATCATCCGCGCGCCGTCCCCCGCTGCGGCCTCGTCGCAGAGGTAGTCGACCCCCGCCCGCAGCGTGGCGAAGAAGTCGGCCGGCGTGGCGTAGGTGGGGGCCAGCAGGTAGCGGACGTCGTTGTAGACCTTGGAGTAGGGCACGACCAGCATCCGCCCGGCGCCCGCGGCAGCGAAGTAGGGCAGCTCGTCATTGCAGGCGTCCGAGTCGTAGACGAACCCGCCTTCCTCGACCAGCAGCTCGCGGGTGTGCACGCTGGGGAATGAGCGGCAATACCAGCCGGCCGGCCGCTCACCGGTCAGCCGCGTGATCGCCTCGATCGCGCGCAGCTGGTCGTCGCGCTCGGCCTCCCGGGTCAGCTCGCTGACCTCGGACCAGCGGTGGCCGTGGGCGGCCACGTCGTGGCCCGCCTGGCGGATCCAGTCGGCCACCGCCGGGTTGCGCTCCAGCGCCTGGCCGCACGCGCCGATGGTGACCGGCACCTGGTAGCGGTCGAACAGCCGGGCCAGCCGCCAGATCCCGGCCCGGCTGCCGAACTCGAAGTGCGTCTCGGTGCCGAGATCGCGGGCATGGGGGCCGATCTGGTAGGAGTACTCGCCCCAGCTGTCGTTGCGCCCGTCGTCGGCCATCGAGTACTCGGCGCCGGATTCGTAGTTGACGACGATGTTGACGACCAGCCGGGCTCCCCGCGGCCAGCGCACGGCAGGCGGGCGGGGGCCATATCCGGCGAAGTCCCGCACCGGCCCGCGCTGCCCGGCCCCGCCCCCGCTCATAGGCTCCTCATTCCGTGCCGTCGCTGGTTCGCTACCGTAGCTCTTTACCGTAGGCGCCGGCTCGGGCGGGCGGTCACCGGAACCATTACCCGGATAAAACCGACATCGACCGCAAAAAGCCTATGCGACAATGGAGCCCGGCGAGTGAGCCGAGGCAGGGCGGGAACAAGCCGCCCGGCTCGCACGTTACGCTCTAGCCCGCCGGTGCTACCCGAGGTCGGAGAAATCGTCCAGGAGGACGTCATGGCGACGCTGACCTGTCCCGCCTGCAAGAGCCAGGTGAAGCCGGGCGACCTCATCTGCTTCACCTGCGGAGCGAACCTGCCGCACGTGCAGTGGCAGGAAGAGGATCCGCCCGCGCCCGCGACAGTCATGCAGGAGACGCTGAAGCCAGATGATGTGCGCGGCCCGATCTCCCCGGCGGTGCTGCGGCTGTCCTTCCCCACCGGCAACGTCGAGGTCCCGGCGGGCACGTCGCTGCTGCTCGGTCGCGACCCGGCCGAGTCGCTGGTCGCCGCCGCGTTCGCGGGATACGAGAACGTGTCACGGCGGCATGCGACGGTGCGGATGGATGACGGCGGCCACGCCACCATCAGGGACGAGAACTCCACCAACGGCACGTTCGTCAACGGCGCCCGGGTGCTGCCCGGTGGCGCGGTCCGGCTGGCCGACGGTGACCTGGTCCGGCTGGCCGGGGACGTCACCGCTGAGGTGCTGCTCCCCCGCCAGGAGACCGACCCCGCGATGCTGACCCGCAATGCCCCGGCCGAGCCCGCCTAGCCGCTCCGCGAGGCGCCGGCTCAGGGCATCTCGCCCGTGAACCAGGGCGACGCCCAGCAGGCGTCGCTGAACCACGGCTGGTAAGGCTGGAGCGAGCCCCATGGGCCGGCGTACCGGCCGGCCGTCGCTGCGGCCTGGTGCCCGGGTCCGCGCCGCCCGGCCGCGGCCCGGCTATCCGCGTGGCCGTCCGGCTCGCGGCCGGAGTCCGGCTGGGCCCCCGGCGCCTCGGCCTGCGCCTCGATTCCGGCGCCCGGCCCGGTCTCGTGGCCAGTCTCGGGGTCAGGCTCGGTCCCGGGGTCAGGCCCGGCTCCGGCGTCAGGCCCGGCTCCGTCGTCGGCCTCAGTCCCGGCTCCGTCGTCGGCCTCGTCCTCGGCCCCGAACCCGCCGGGCTGCAGCGGGTATCCCGCCGACGACGGATGCCCGGGCGGCAGCCGCTCCAGCCGGTCGCGCAACTCCGTCAGCCGCTCCCGCGGCCAGGCCGGCAGCTCGTCCGCCCGATCCCGCGCACCGGGTAAGTCAGATCGCATGGGCCGATTCTGCCCCCTCGGCTACCGCCCGGTCTGCCCGCGCGCAGAGTTCATTCACGCGCAGAGTTCATTCACGCGGTAGCCGCGATGAGCCGGGCGCCGGCCGCCGTACGCTGAACCACGTGATCGACCTCGCGCTGTCATGGCCCGAGGCGGCGGTGGCCGCCGCGGCCCTCGGCGCCTGCGCCGGCGCGCTGCGGCTGGCCGGGCGGCCCGCAGGTCCGGCGGCCCGGCTGGTCAGGCGGCCCGCGGGGCCGGGCCCGGTGCTGCCCGGGCCGCGGCGCCGACTGCGCCCGGCCACGGCAGCGGCGGTCACCGGCGAGACGGCGCTGGTTCTCGCCCTGTACGCGCTGTGGCAGCTGGCCGGGTCGTTCTCGGTGCTCGGGCCCGGCGGTGCGCTGGCCCGGGCGCGCTGGATCTGGCGGTTCGAGCGGGCGCTCCACCTGCCCAGCGAGGCCTCGGTGCAGCGGCTGTTCCTGCCGCATCCGCTGCTGATCGAGGTCTTCAACCTCTACTACGCGATCCTGCACTTCCCGGTGCTGATCGGCTGCCTGATCTGGCTGTTCGCGTTCCGGCGGGAGCATTACCGGCGGATCCGCTCCATGCTGGTCATGCTGACGGCCGGCTGCCTGCTCGTCCAGCTGATCCCGGTAGCGCCCCCCCGGATGCTGCCCCTCACCGGAATGGCGGACACCGCCGCGCAGTACGGGCAGTCGGTGTACGCGAGCACGTCCGGGTTTGACCCTGACCAGCTATCGGCCATGCCGTCGGTGCACGTCGGCTGGGCGCTGCTGGTCGCGGTCGCGGTGATCGGCGCGACCAGGACCCGGTGGCGCTGGCTGGCCCTGGCCTACCCGGTCATGACCACGCTTGCGGTGGTTGTCACCGCCAATCACTTCTGGCTGGACGGGATCGTCGCCATACTGCTGCTGGCCGCGGTGCAGCTGCTCCTGGCTGCAGCGCGCAAGTGGCGGGCCGGGCGAGCGGGCCGGCGGGCGGCGCCGCTAGGCTCGCCGCCTCCCGCCGTGCGATCATCGCGGTAGCGCCGCCACCGCCGACAGCGGAGGTACCAGTGGCATCATCGGCAAAGCGCGAGACGACGACCGGGCTGCGCCGGGACGCGATCGGCCTGCGCGAGGTTCTGTTCCAGTCCATTACCGACATGGCGCCCGGCGCCGCGATCGCCGCGTCGATTCCCGCCGGGGTGGCTTTCGCCGGCGGGTCGCTGCCGCTGTCGGTCATTTTTGCGCTTATTGCCTGCCTGTTCTGTGCCTGGTGCATCGGGCTGCTGGCCCGGGAACTGCCCTCGGCCGGATCGCTGGCGACTTACGCGGCCCGCGGCATCCATCCGGCGGCCGGCTTCCTGGTCGCGTGGGGCTACGTGCTCGTCGGGCTGCTCATCCCGCCGCTGGTCCTGCTGCAGCTCGGCTTCACCACCGCGGCCACGCTGAACGCTGAGTTCCCCGGCTATCCGGCGACCTTGTGGTGGCCGTGGGCGCTGGCCGGCGCGCTGATCATCCTGGCGGCCGGCTACTACGGGGTGCGGACATCCGCGCGGCTGGGCACCGTCCTCGGACTGTTCGAGATTGGCGTGTTCCTGGTGCTGGCCGTGTTCCTGGTCGTGCATGCGGGCAGCCACAACACGCTGTCGGTGTTCACCACCAGGTACACCCCGCCGGGCTTCCGCGGGCTGACCGGCGTGATCGGCGGCTCGGTGTTCACGCTGCTGGCCTTCGGCGGCTTCGAGGGCGCCGCACCGCTGGCCGAGGAGGCCCGCAACCCCCGCCGCACCATCCAGCGCGCGGTGCTGCTGGCCACCTTGCTGATCGGGGCCTTGTACGTGTTCACCACCTACGCGGTTGACGTCGCGTTCGGGCCGAAGGGGTTCGCCAGCTTCACCACCGGCACCGGCAGCGCGTCCTGGGAAGGGCTGGCCCGTTCGCTGTACGGGAGCTTCTGGTTCTTCGTGTTCCTGGCCATCGTCAACTCGACGATCGCCAACGCCAACGCGGGCGTGACCGTGTCCAGCCGGACTGCTTACGCGATGGGCCGGATCGGCGCGTTCCCGAGGTTCCTGGCCGCGGTCAGCCCCCGGCACCGCTCCCCCGCAGTCGCCGTGATCGGCGCGTTCGTGGTGACCGTGGTAGTCACGCTGGCGCTCGGGCTGAAGTACACCCCTACCACCGCGTTCGCGATGGTCGGGACCGGCATCGTGATCTTGCTGGTGGCGATCTACATCCTGATGAACATGGCCTGCTTCGGGTACTTCGCCCGGCGGGCCCGGACCGCCGCGGGCACGGCGGAGCACGGGTTCAGCTGGGTCTCGCACTTCGTCGTGCCTCTGCTCGGCGTGGCGGCGTTCGTGCCGGCCTGGCTGACCTCGGCCGGGATCAAGGTGTTCTCCTTCGTGGCGCCGCTGTCCCCGCCGCTGTCGTACATGGGGCCGGGCATCGCAGTTTGGATGATCATTGGGGTGGGGTACCTGTTCTATCTGTACCGGCGGGACCCTCGGCGGGTGACCGAGGTAGGGCTGGTGCACCTGGACGCGGAGCCGTAGTCAGAGCGGCGGCCGGGCGGCCGGCTGACCAGGGAGGGTCCGATGAGCGATCTTGAGGTGATCAGGTTCCGGCCCGAGCGCGACCAGTACGCGTGGACGTTCGGCGGCGCAGGCCCGGTGGCCAGGATCCGGCCGCCGGCCGTGCTTGAGGTATTCACCGAGGATGCGTTCTGCGGCAACGTGCGCAGCGAGAACGACCTGGTCTCGCAGGTGTGCGAGTTCCCGTACGTGAACCCGCAGACCGGCCCGTTCTGGATCGAGGGCGCCCGGCCCGGCGACACCGTGGCCGTGCACTTCATTTCCATCACCCCGGCCAGGGACTGGGGCGCGTCCACCACGATCCCGCTGTTCGGCGCGCTGACCGGCACGCACGTCACCACGCTGCTGAACGACCCGCTGCCAGAGCTGGTCTGGCTATGGCAGTTCGACACCGCCAAGCTGACCTGCCGGTTCACCGCGCGCCGCGGCGACTTCGCCGTCGACCTGCCGATGAACCCGATGCACGGCACGGTAGGCGTGGCCCCGGCCATGCTGGAGGTGCGCAGCGCGCTGGTGCCGGACGCATTCGGCGGCAACATGGACACCCCGGAGATGTGCGCGGGCACCACCTGCTATCTCGGCGTCAACGTCGAGGGCGCGCTGCTGTCGCTCGGCGACGGGCATGCCCGCCAGGGCGAGGGTGAGACCTGCGGGGTGGCCGTGGAGACGGCCATGAACACAGTAATGATCGTCGACCTGATCCCCGGCGTGGCCTGCCCCTGGCCGCGGCTGGAGTCCGATACCCACCTGATGACGGCCGGGTCGGCGCGGCCGCTGGAGGACGCGTTCCGGATCGCGCAGGCCGACATGTGCCACTGGCTGGCCGCCGAGTGCGGCCTGGATGTCCTCGACGCCTACCAGCTGGTAACCCAGGCCATCGAGTCGCCGCTGGCCAACGTCTGCGACCCGAACTACACCTCGGTCGCCAAGATGCCCAAGGCCTACCTGCCGACCTGGGACGCCATGGACGGTGCGCACGCCCGGCTGCGCGAGCTGGCCATCCCGTACGGCGGCGCGGGCTAACCGCCCTGGGCGCGGTCAGGCGGGCTAGGGAACCGGCTGCTCGGCCAGCTGCTTGATGCCCGCGAGGGTCGCGCCGATATTGCGCTGCCATTCGGCCAGCCGACGGGCGATGATCTTCGCTTCCTTGTCGGGCATGGCCGCGATCACCTCGGTGATACCGGACGGGCCAGGGCCCATCCGCCCTTGCTGCCGCAGCAGCGTGCCGGCGTCATCCCGCTCGAGGTCGAACCGCCAGGAGGCCGCGAAGCCGTCGGCCGTCTCGACATTCCAGGCAAAGCACCGGCCCGGCTCGCACTCGGCGATCACCGACGTCGTCTCCCAGGTACCGCGGACCGGATGCTGGTTACGTCCGGTGAACCGCGCGCCCACCCGCGGGCCCGGGTCGCCGGCCCACCGCACTTCCTGCAGCTCGTCAGAGAAGCGGGGCGGCACGGTGATGTCGCTGACCAGCGGCCACACCCGGTCCGCCGACGCGGCAATACGGATCTCGGCCTGCGCTGACGGGCTGTCGGCGAACCGCATGGCGCCTCCTGTGGTGCAGTTGCGGGAGAGCGGGCGGCGGCCCTCGTGATGACCGCCCGCACACACCCGCCGGCATGACCTCCACCGTGACCGCCGAGATTACCGGCAGCGCCCCATGGCGGCCTGGCCGAGCTCCGCCCCGGCCCCGGCCGGGCGCGGGCCCAGGCTGGTCAGTGGTGGCCGACGGCACCGCCGTGGTGGCCGCCCGAGCCGCCGCCCGAGTGGCCCGCAGTGTGCGCGGCCGAGACCGCGGCGGCTGTCGCCGCGGCGGTGGCTGCCGCCACGGCCGCGTTGACGGCGGCCTCGTTCACGGATTCCGAGGCCGCCTCGGCCGCTGTCCGGCGGACCGCGTCCGCTCCGACCGCCCGGCCGATCGCCCGTGCCGACCATTGTCCCTTCGCGATCTCGGCCAGGCGCCGCCGCACGCCTCGGTTGCCCCACCCCGGATACAGCACGGTGCCGAGGCCGCAGGCGTACGCGAGGCCCGCGAATGCCTCCTGGGCTTGACCGACCGGCCCGGCCGAGCGCGCGATCGCATCGAGCCGGGAGAAGGCGTCGGCCTGCCGTCGCGTGTCCACCGCGCGCCACCGCATTGAGCTGCCCAGCAGGCCCGCATGACCCTCGCCGCGCAGCACGCCCGTCCGGGCCAGCCGGTCGAGGTAGGCGTCGAGGATGTGACGCCGGGGGCGGCCGACCCACAAACGTGCCCGCGGCGGGCTGGATGCCGACGCCAGGCTGGCCAGGGCCGCATCCAGCTCGGCATCGCCGCCCGGGGCGGCGCTTTGCACGACGACCCGGTCCCGGTCGATGCAGACGCGCCCGTACGCGGCCAGCCGCACCAGCTCCGAGCCCATCAGCGCATAGCCGATCCGCTGCGAGGTGACGACCCGGCCTGATCCCGGCTCGATCGACAGCAGGACCAGATCCTCGCCCAGGGTGTCCATGCTGGCGACGATACGCAGGAAACCAGGCCGTCGCAGCGTCCGGGCTCAGCTCGCGCCGGGCCGGACGGCGGCGGCTCAGCAGGAGCGTCGCTGCCCCGCGGCACCGTTCCCGGCCGTCACCCGTCCGCCGTGGCCGGCCTCTCCGCTGGGACTGGCCTGGCGGCCAGGAACCGCTCGACGTCCCCGGCGTCGGCGTGCAGGGCTGCTTCCTCTGCCGGGGTAAGCGGACGCAGCGGCGCGAGCGTGACCCGGCCGCCCGGCATGGTCCAGGTCGCCGCGGCCTCGCCGCCGACCAGCGCGAACGGCCGGAAGATGCCGTTGGTCGTGACGATCCCCTGGTGCGTGCCCAGCACCGGCCGCCGGGACACCCAGCCGTGCAGCAGCGGGTCAAACGCGCCCAGCAGCCTGGGCACCGGGACGGCCTGGCCCGCCGCGGCCGGCTGGCCGGGCGGGCGGCGGAGCTCGGCCAGGCCGTCAGCGCGGTCGGCGAGCTGGCTCGCGATCGACGCCAGCCCGCGGCGCGCCGCGCCCAGCGGCACTCCCGCCCATTTCGCCAGGTCCCGCTCGCTGGACGGGCCGTGGCCGGCCAGGTAGCGGCGGGCCAGCTCGGCGAGCGCCGCGTCCCCCTCGCGAGCCGGGGGCGGTTCGCCCAGCCAGTCCCTGACCAGCACGAAGGCCTGCTCGCCGGCTGCGGTCACCGGGCCGCGGATGATCAGCCCGCGCAACGTGGCGAGGACCAGCTCGTGCACCATGGCCTGACCCTGCGTGCGGATCCCGGTGGCGTCGACGCGGTCCCTGAGCTGGGCGCGGGTGAGCGGGCCGTCGGCTGCCAGGGCTGCCTCGATCACGCCGACGGCCCGGTCGGCAGCAGCGGGCGTCACCTGTTCCTGGGCGAGGCGCCGGGCGTTGCCCGCGCGCAGCTGCGGTGTGGTCAGCGGGTGCAGCCACCAGTAGTCCCCGGCGCTGACCAGGTGCAGTGTGCCCCGGTTCAGCCAGGAGATGACCAGCGTCCGGTCGCCGGTCAGCCCCTGATCCACGTCGGCGGCGGCCAGCCCGGCCGACCGGGGCCGGATCGCCAGCCGCGTCCCGCGCGGGTCCTGGCCCTGCACGGCCAGCAGCCGCTCGACCACTTCCAGCGCGGAGCGAGCTGGGCCGCCCGACAGCAGCTGCGCGGCAAACCGCCGCTGCATGACCCCGGAGCGGGGCGTGAGCTCAGCGGGCACCCGCCCGACGATACCGGCTCCGCCGGATCCGGTGATCAACGGAGGACCGTCAGCAGGCAGATATGACGATCCTCCGTGATCATGCCGGAACCGGGCGCGGAGGCGCGGCCGGGCCGTGACGTTCCGCCGGATGGGGCGCCGAGCCTGAAGCCGCCCGCCCGGGGCGGGCGGCCTGCCGGGAGCGCTTTGCTGACGGATTTCCGCAGTAAACGCCGGAACGCGCGCCAGCTAGGCTGATGGCAGTCCGCCGGGCAGGCGGCACGGCAGGCCGGGCGCAGCGTCCCGCAGCCGCGGCCCGCCGGGAACGGGCGGCGCGTGCAGAAGGAATCAGCCGTGGGCAGCAAGGGCGGCGAGCCGGCGACGACAGCAGGCACGCTCCTGGCCGCAGCCGAGGCGGCCCCCGCGCCGGTGGAGTACGCGGTGGCGGTGGATCGGTACCTGGCGGCGGCGGCGCTCGGCGCCTCATCCCGCCGGGTGTACCGGATCTCGCTGGCCAGCTGGGCCTGGCCGCTGGTCGGCAGGCGGCCGCCGCCCGGCCGGCAGCGCCGCGGCGCGCTGCCGCCGGTGGTGCCGCTGGCCCTGCTGGACGACGAGCACGCCCGCCCGCGGCTGGCCGCCGCCCTGGCCGAGCGGGCCAGGACCGCCGATCCGCGCACGATCAGCCGCGAGCTGTCGGCACTGCGCAGCGCGGTCGGATGGTGGCAGGACCAGCACTGGATCCGCACCGATCCGACCGCCTGGCTGCGGCCGCCCGAGGCGGTCCGCCCGCTGCCCGCCGCGGCGGGTCCTGGCGCGCTGCGGCCCGAGCAGATATCGCGGCTGCAGCGGACCCCCGCTGCCCTGCGCGAGCAGGCGCTATGGCAGCTGCTGCACGACTGCGGACGGGCGGCCGATGCCGTGCTGGCCCTGGACGCTGACCAGCTCGACCTGGATTGCTGCCGTACCCGCGGCCCGGCGGCCTGCGATCTTCCGCTGACCTGGCGCGAGCCGACATCAGACCTGCTCAGGTGGCTGCTGGCCGGGCGCAGGAAGGGGCCGGTGTTCATTACCAGCCGGCGCGCGCCCGCGGGCACGCCGCTGCGGGACGTGTGCCCGGTGACCGGCCGGGCCCGGCTGTCCTACCGCCGCGCCGCGGAGATCTTCGCCGGGCACACCCGGCCGCTGGATCCGGCCGGGCGCGGCTGGACGCTGCACCAGCTGCGCCCAGCCGGGCGGCGCGCTGCGGCCGGAGCGCGCTGACGCGGCCCGTCCTGCGGCCGGGTACGGCGGCCGCTGGCCGGGAAACCGGCTGCAGGCCCGGGCCTGTTCACCCGCCAGGGCGATGCGCGGCCGGATGCCGCCCGGCCAGGATGGGTAGCCGCGGCTGCTTCGGGGCACGCCGTAAGCGTGACCCGCCAGGCCCAGACCGCAGCCGGACGGCACCGGCGGCCGGTGCGCCAGGGCCGGCGCCTGCTGGCTGCCGCCGCGGCTGGCGCGCTGGCGCTGATCGCGGTGGTCGCCGCCGCCGTCACCGGCGGCGGGTCCCGGGCTGTGCCCGGGTCGAATGACCTGGCCGGGAGCACGGCCGCAACCGGGGCGCGGCCGGCCCTGTTCGCGCAGGCGCAGGGATGGCGCGGCGGCCGGATCCGCCCAGCCGCGATTTACCTGGGCGAGGGCGGCGCGCCGCTGGTCAGGCCCGTGGCCTGGTCCCAGTGGACGAGCGGAGGCGCGCAGGGCGCCGGGCGCCTGTTCATGGAGAAGCCCGGCTGCACCGGCCCGAGCTACCAATGCCCCTACCAGCACTTCACGGTCACCGTCACGCTGAGCGGGGCCCGGCTGCACGACGGCACGCGGTACTGGTCGCAGATGCGCTGGGCCTACCCGCAGAACCTGGAGCAGCGCGTGATCACCTGGCGGTTCCTGGCAGGCTTCTGGCAATCACAGTAACCGGCCCTGGTGTCCCGCCCAGCGGCCCGCCGGGCAGGCGCGGCGGCCAGCAGACGGGGACATGAGCATACGGCCGCCGGCCGCGCCGTCCGGCACGGCCCGCGGCCCGGCGCGCGGTCCTGGCAACGGACCTAAGTCCTCAGGCCGCGCACTCCCGGCAGACGAGCTGGCCGCCGCGAGTGTCCGCGAGCTGGCTCCTGTGGTGCACGAGGAAGCAGCTCGAGCAGGTGAACTCGTCGGCCTGGCGCGGGATCACGCGGAACGACAGTTCCTCGTTGGACAGGTCCGCACCCGGCAGCTCCAGCGACTCAGCCACATCATCCGGATCGATGTCAATCGCCGTGGCTGACTTGTCCATCCTGCGCGCTTGCAATTCCTGCAAGCTGTCTTCGGTAAGCTCGTCGTCGGTCTTCCTCGGGCTGTCGTAGTCGGTAGCCATGGTGGCCCTTGCCCCTCCAAATCACTAGCCTGTCGCGCGGGATGTAACGCTCGGGAGGCTCTCGTTGTGCCCGAATCCGGCGGGGAATTCTGCCACGTTCCGCCGTCCGGCACACGCAGCTTCCCCGCCCGGGCCCGCGTGTCGCGGCGAGCCGTGCCCGGCGGACAGGGACGGGCCGCCCTCGCGGCCGCATGACCCGCCATTTCCGCAGGTTACGGCCATAGTCGGGCAGCAGTCGGTAATATCCTCATCAGCCCCAAGCCGGCTGTGCGCACTGCGCAGGGTGCAAACGGCGCATCGCGCCAGTGCCTGCCAGGACGGGGAGAAGCTGGATGGCCTGTCCGGCGAGGGCCCGGTGTACCTGGCTACCACGGCCGACGGCAGCGAGGTGGCCATCATGCTGCCGCCCGGGGCGTACCCGGGCGGCGCGGGCCTGGACTGCTTCGTGGCCGAGGCGGCCGCGGCCCGGCGGGTCACTCCCTTCTGCGCTGCGCGGCTGCTCGACGCGGGCACGGACGCAGGAAGGCCATTCCTGGTCAGCGAGTATGTGGCCGGACCGTCGCTGGCCGAGCTGGTTACCTCGGCCGGGCCGGTGGCCGCGGCCGACCTGGCGGCGCTGGCGATCGGGTGCGCGACCGGCCTGGCCGCCGTCCACCAGGCCGGGCTGGTGCACGGTAGCTTCGGCCCCGGGCACGTGATACTCGGCAGCGCCGGGCCGCGCCTCATCGGATACGCCATCACCCCCGCCCTACGGCCCGGCCATTCCGGCGGCTGCCATGCGGCCTGGGCCAGGACCGTCGGGTATGTGGCGGCCGGGAGCACTCCGGCCGGGCCGGGCACCAGCGGGCTGCAGGTCCCGGCGGCCGTGGCCGGAACGCGGGCCGGCCAGGTGCGGCAGGACAATCCGGCTGACGTGGTCGCGGTGCGGGTCAGCCTGGCCGCCGGTGCCCGGTCGGGGACCATCGACTACTCGGGCGTCTCGTTCGCCAGCGCCGGGCGGCTGCGCACGCTCCCGTCCCGCAGCGCCCCGCTCGTCCTGGATCAGGTGATCACCGCGGGCCGCCGCAGCTGCGCCGACGGGGTGGTGACGCTGCGGCCGGCCGCCGGGGCGCTGACCTTCAGCTTCCGCGGCAAGGCCGGCCCCGCCGCCCGCGGCACCCTGACCCGGCAATAGCCGTCCGCACGGGGTCCCGGGCGCTCATCCTCTCAGGCAGCGCCGTCCCGCTCGGGCCTGAGCGGGATGAGCAGGCCCTGGAGCTGCTCGAACAGGCCGGGCGGGGCGGCGACCGTCAGGTCAGGTCCCGCGGGCTTGCCCGCCAGGCCGGCCACCGTGGCCCCGGCCTCCCGGGCGATCAGGGACCCGGCCGCGATGTCCCAGGCCTGCACGCCCCGCTCGAAGTAGGCATCGACGTGGCCGGCCGCCAGCGAGCACAGGTCAACCGCGCACGACCCGCCGCGCCGGATGTCACGGACCCGTGGCAGCACCGCAGCCAGCACCTCACCCTGAACCTGACGGCGGCGGGCCTCGTACCCGAACCCGGTCGCCACCAGCGCCCGCTCCAGCGGCACGCCGGAATTGCAGGCCAGCCGCCGTGGCGGCGTGGCCGGCGCGCCGCCCCGTGCCCAGGCGCCCCCGCCGAGCCGCGCGCTGAACAGGACGCCGCGGCGCGGCGCGAACACCGCCCCGGCCACTACGCCGCCGTCGACCTCGGCGGCGATGCTGACCGCCCAGTCGGGCAGGCCGTAGAGGTAGTTCACGGTGCCGTCCAGCGGATCGACGATCCAGCGGACCCCGGGGCACGGGCCGGGCCGGCCGCCGCCCGGCCGGCCGGGCGCCCCGGCTTCCGCGCCGCCCTGCTGGCCGCCCTCCTCGCCGAGGATCACGTCGCCCGGCCGGGCGGCCAGGATCTGGGCGCGGATCTGCTCCTCGGCCACACGGTCCATCTCGGTCACTACGTCGGTCGGGCTGGTCTTGGTCAGGACGACCGCGGGCCGGCCGTAGTGCTCGGCCAGCCGCTCCCCCGCCGCCACCGCCGTCGCGCAGGCCAGCTCAAGCAGCTCATCGGCGGCTGCGCCGTCCACCGGCCTGGCCCGCTTATCAGCGGGGCCGTTCATCCGCTGGCCCCGGCCGGCCCAAGGGCCGGAGCGCAGCAGCCAGTCAGGCACGGCTCGGGCAGCGGGGGCCGGCTGCCCAGCGCGCGGCGCGGCGCGGCGGATGTGCGCTCGGCGACCAGCTCGCTGACCATGGCGACGAAGCGCGGGTCGGTCCCGGGGGTGGCCGCGCGCGCCATCGGCAGCCCGAGCCGCTCAGCGGTCTGCGCCGCCTCGACGTCCAGGTCGAACTTGACCTCCATGTGATCGGAGACGAAGCCGATGGGCAGCACGACCACGCCCGGCGAGCCCGCTCCCGCCAGCTCGGCCAGGCAGTCGCTGATGTCGGGCTCCAGCCACGGCGCGGACGGCGGCCCGCTGCGGCTGGAGTAAGCCAGCCGCACCGACCGGACACCGGATACCCGCTCGGCTACCAGCCCCGCCACCTCCGCGAGCTGCGCCGGGTAAGCGTTCCCGGCCGGGCCGCTCGCCGCCGACATCGCCTCGGGGATGCTGTGTGCGGTGCAGACCAGGTCGAAGTAGCCGCCGGGGGCGGCTGGCTGCTCCCCTGGCCCGGTGCCCCCGGCAGCCCGCGTGACCGGCAGCCGGCCAGCCGCGGCCGCAGCCGCGCTGGCCAGCGGATCGATGAAGCCCGGATGGTCGAAATACGGGCGGATCTTGTCAACCAGCGGGGCCCCGGCTCCGGCCGCGGCCCGGGCCAGCTCGATATCGCCAAGGTACTGACGGCAGCCGGAGAACGAGCTGTAGGCCGACGTGGCCAGGGCCAGCGCGCACCGGACGCCGGCGGCGGCCATGTCCCGCAGCGTGTCGGCCAGGTAGGGCTGCCAGTTGCGGTTGCCCCAGTACACCGGCAGGCCGATCCCGCGCACGGCAAAGTCCTTCTCCACTGCCGCGAGCAGGTCCCGGCACTGCTGGTTGATCGGGCTCACGCCGCCGAACTGGTAATAATGCGCGGCCACCTGCTCCAGCCGCTGCGGCGGGATGCCCCGCCCGGCAGTGACATTCCGCAGGAACGGCATCACATCGTCGGGACCCTCGGGTCCGCCGAAGGACAGCAGCAGGAAAGCGTCGTACGGGGGCGCGCTCGTCTCGGACACGATCCCATCCAATCAGCCCGCACAGCCGGGCCCGGCAGGCCCCGTGACCCGTATCGCCGCCGCGGGCCGCCGGCCCGCGGCACAGGCCGGACCAGGATCGCCCGGCTGGCTCGGTCAGCGGTAGCTGGCCGCGTACTCGGCGGCGAGCGCCAGCACCTCGTTGACGTACCACTGGGCGTGGTTATAGGCGAAAATGGCTGCCCGCAGGCCGGCTCCCCCGGCCGCCGCCCCGTCGGCGCACAGCAGCCGGGCGGCAGACGGCACGGCGTCATAGGGATTCATGATGTCGGGCGGCCCGGTCTGGCCGAAGCCATCGGTGCCCCAGACCGCCCAGGTGGACGGCAGGAACTGCATCGGGCCGAGCGCTCCGGCGCTGGAGGGGCCCACGTTGGTACCGTCCCCGCTCTCGATCTGGCCGATCGCCGCGAGCACCGTCCACGGCAGTCGGGGGCAGTACCGCGCGGCGGATTCCCGGAACAGCTGCAGGTAACTGCCCGGCCGGCCGGCCGGGCTGCCGCCGGCGACCGGCAGCTGGCTGGAGCGCAGGCTGACAATCTTGCCGGCCGGACCGAGCACGCTGCGGACCGCCCTGGTCAGCGCGGTCAGGCCAGGCGCCGGGGGCGCTGATCAGCGCGGCGACCATGTGCACCAGGCCGAGCTGACCGGAAAGACGCTGGTTGACCAGCAGATCCACGCCCGCGACGCCGAGCTGGGCCGAGCCGCCGAACGCGACCCGCTGGCTGGTCGCACCGCGCAGCAGGTAGCGGCGGCCGTGGCGCAGCCCCAGCCGGGCTGCGGCGGCGGTCGAGGTCACCATGTCGCCGTTGCGCAACGCGGTCCAGAAGGGCTGGTCCGAGGCGGTTCGCAGCGGGACCCAGGACCGGAACTGGCTGGGATCGACGCCGATGACGTTGGCCGGATGGCCGCCCACCTCGATCCGGGCACCGTCGAACGCGATTATGCTGCGGAAGCCGGGGACCTTGCGCAGCGCCCGGACCTGAGCGCTGGTCAGCCCGGCGGGAGCGACGATGAGCAGGTCCGGCAGCGTGATGCGGCGGAACGACGAAGCCTGCCGGGCGTCCCTGAAAGCGGCGGCGGCGGCCCGGGCCGCCGCGCCGTCCTGGGCCGGCCGCACCAGCTGCGGCCCATCCGCCAGCGTGGCGACGGCCGTGGCCGTGGCCTGATGTGAGGAAGCCTGGCGGCCCAGAGCCGGGGCGGCGCTAGCCGGGCTGGCGCTGGCCTGCGCGGCGGCGCCGAGGACGACGACCACGCCGAGCGCCGCCAGGCCGCGGCGGGCAGGCCGCAGGCCGCGGGAGTCATCGGCGTCACGGGCGGTACCGGCGCGCGCCGCCGCGCGCCGGAAAAGACAGCCCATGCCCACCCCCTGGACTCTAACCGCATGTGCGCAAGTTCGTAACCACCCGTGTTCACCATGATATCTGCCCGGATCGGAAATCTGCCCGGATCGGCGGCCGGTAGTTCCGCCCGGTAAATGCTGGAGCACCGGCAGGCACATGAGCTGCGGTGTGCCGATAGCGTGCGGTGAGGAGGTCAGCGCAATCATGACGCAGGCGCGCGCCGGGGGCGGCGGGCAGCAGTCAGGGCGGGGAGCCAGCGGCGAAGCCGTTCCGCCGGACCCAGGCCAGCCGCCGCCGGTCAGTCCCGCAGGTGGCTCCTACCTCACCCTGCTGCGCAGTCCCGGCGCGCTGCGGTTCTCGGCGGCGGCATTCGTCGGCCGGATGCCGATGTCGATGATCGGGCTCGGCACCGTGCTGCTGATCGCGGCAGCCACCGGCCGGTACGGGGTGGCGGGCATAGTCGCCGCCGCCGGGTCCGTCGGCTCCGCCTTGTGCACCCCGCTCGCGGCGCGGCTGGCCGACCGGTTCGGGCAGTACCGGGTGCTGGTACCGCAGGCGATGATCTTCGCTGCCAGCGCGGCCGCGTTCGTGCTGGCAGCCGAGCTGCGCGCTCCTGTGTGGGCGCTGCTGGCCAGCGGCGGGGCAGCGGGGGCGACCATGCCCTCGCTCGGCTCGATGGTGCGGGCCAGGTGGAGCACCCTGCTGGCCGGCACCGGGCGGCTGCACACCGCGTATGCGCTGGAGTCGGTCGCCGACGAGATGATCTTCGTGATCGGACCCGCGCTGGTCACGCTGCTAGCCACTGAGGTCTTCCCGGCCTCCGGGGTGATCGTGGCCAGCGCGGCGTGCGTGGCGGGAACGCTGCTGTTCGCGGTGCAGCGCGGCACTCAGCCAGCGCCGCGGCCGCGCGGGGCCGCCCTGCCTGGTCCCGGCGGGCGGCGCTCGCCGGCCCGGTCGGGCTGGCTGCGGCCGCCGACCCGCGGGCTGGTCACGCTGGCCCCGCTGCTGCTGTTCCTCGGCGCCATGTTCTCCGCCATTGACCTGTCCACGGTGGCCTTCGCCACCCAGCGCGGGCACCGGCCACTGGCCGGCGTCATCCTCGGCACCCTGGCGCTGGGCAGCGCCGCCGGCGGGCTGTGGTACGGTGCGCGGTGGTGGCGCCGGCCGCTGGAAACGCGGTTCGGCCTGACGCTCGCCTGGGCGGTGGCGGGCGTGGCCACGTTCTGGGCCGTGCCCGGCCTGCTGCTGCTGGCCCTGCTGGCCTTCATCTGCGGGCTGGGCATCGCGCCCACGCTGATGGCCGCCTTCGGGCTGATCGAGCGCCAGGCGCCGGAGAGCCGCCGGACCGAGGCGCTGTCCTGGCTGTCATCGGCGGTCGCCATCGGCGTGGCCGGCGGCTCGGCGCTGGCCGGCCGGATCGTGGACGCGGGCGGGGCCCGGGCAGGCTATGCCTTCGCCGCCGGGTGCGGCGTCGCCGCCTGCGCCGTATGCCTGGCCGGCCGTGGCCGATTGCGGGGAATCCCGTGAGGAGCATCGCGCGGGATCCCGGGAGCCGCCCCCGGGCAGCATCGCGGGGGAGCCCCGGGATCGCCCCCCGGGCAGCATCGCGGGAGATCCCGGGGGGTCGCCCCCGGGGATGGCACAGCGGACTAGTCTCGCCTCATGAGTGGCGAAGCTGGAGATGGGCTGGATGCCCGCCGGCCGGCCGTCGCGCCCCCGCCAGCTAGTGCCCGCCAGCGGCCGCGCGGCGGACCAGGCCACGACGTGGCTGGTCACGGCGGCTCGGCCCGCGACACCACCGGCCATGGCGCCACGCCCCGCGGCGGGGACGGCCATCCCGGCCCGGCCCGCGAGGCCGGCCGCGGCGGCATCGCGCGCGAGGCGCCCCGCGGCCGGCGGTCCTCACTCGGCGGCGGCACGCCAGCCCAGGGCCGCGCGCTCGGCGCCCAGGGCCGTAAGACCGTGCGCAAGCTGCTGGATGCCGGCCTGGCCGTGTTCGACGAGCGCGGGTTCGCGGCCGTCCGGGTCGACGACGTGGTGCGCCGGGCCAACACCTCGCACGGCACGTTCTACCTGTACTTCGCCAACAAGGACGACCTGTTCCGGGCGCTGCTGCGGGATGCGCTCGACGACATGGCCGTGATCACTGACGAGTTCCCCGAGGTAACCGGCGACGCCGCCGGGCGCGCGGCCCTGCGGACCTGGGTGCACAGCTTCTGCGATACCTATACGGCGCACGCGACCGTGATCCGGATCCTGAGCCAGGCCGAGATCGTCGGCGAGGAGGTGTACGGCGACGGGCTCAAGCTGCTGTTCCGGCTGGCCGAGGCGATCACCAGGGGCATGGCCGGGCCCGGCCGCGGTGAGCTGGCCGAACACGCCGAGCTCACCGCGGTGGCGTGCCTGATGATGCTGGAGCGGGTCAACTACCTGATGAGCGTCGAGGTGCGGCTGCCGCGGGAGGAGATGGTGGACCGGCTGACCGCCATCATGTTCGCCGCGTTCCGCACCGCCTGAGATCAGGCTGCCGCCTGCCCGCACGGGCGATCGCGGATGGCGCCGGCCCGCGGCCGGCGTCAGGCCTCCCGGGCGCGCAGCCGGGTGACCGCAGCCAGGGCATCTCGCGCCGCGGCCGGGTCATGGACCCGGAACACCCGGGCCCCGAGCCAGGCCGAGATCGTCAGCGCGGCCAGCGTGCCCTCGGCCCGCTCATCGACGGGCAGGCCCAGGGTCTCGCCGATGAAATCCTTGTTAGACAGGGCGACGAGCACCGGCCAGCCGGTCGCGGTCAGCTCCCCCAGGCGGCGGGTAACCGCCAGCGAGTGCCAGGTGGTCTTGCCGAAATCGTGGGCCGGGTCGATCAGGATCGAGTCGGGCGGCACGCCCGCCGCCATGGCCCGGTCTGCTTGCCCGCAGACCGACGCCAGGACGTCGGCGACCACGTCGTCGTAGCCGGGGCGGTGCGATCCGGTGCGCGGCGCCAGGCCCCCGGTGTGGGCGCAGACCAGCCCGATGCGGTGGCTGGCGGCCACCTCGGCCAGGCCCGGGTCAACGCCGCCCCAGGCATCGTTCAGCAGGTCCGCCCCGGCCGCGGCGGCCGCGGCGCCGACCTCGGCCCGCCAGGTGTCCGCGCTGATCACCACGTCCGGATATCGTTCCCGGACTGCGGCCACCAGCCCGGCCACCCGCCGGATCTCCTCAGCCGGGCTGACCTCGGCACCCGGCCCGGCCTTGACCCCGCCGATGTCCACGATCTGCGCGCCGGCGGCAACGGCCCGGCCGGCCGCGGCCAGGGCCGCGCCGAACTGGAAGGTGGAGCCCTGGTCGTAGAACGAGTCGGGGGTCCGGTTAACCACCGCCATGATCGCGAACGACCCCGGCGGCCACTGGTGCCCGCGCAGCCGCAGCGTCCGTCCCGTCGCCACCGGCAGCAGGATAGGCCACCGGGATGACGGGATGACCGGACCGCTGGCCGCGCGGCCGCCACCAGGTCGCCGCCGGGAGGGATGCGGCACCCGGCCGGCCAGGGCAGAATCGGACGGTGAGATTCCTTACCGAGCCCGCCTGGGACCTGGCCTACAGCGACGTGTTCCTGGTGCCGGGCAGGTCCGCGGTCAGCTCCCGGCTGGACGTCCGCCTCACCACCAGCGACGGCAGCGGCACCACCATCCCGGTGGTCGTGGCGAACATGACGGCCGTGGCCGGGCGCCGGATGGCCGAGACCGTGGCCCGGCGCGGCGGCCTGGCCGTGCTGCCGCAGGACATCCCGGTCGACGTGGTCGCCGAGGTCGTCAGCTGGGTGAAGAACCGTGACCTGGTGCACGACACGCCGCTGACGCTCGGCCCCGAGGCCACCACCGGTCACGCGCTGAGCCTGCTGCCCAAGCGGGCGCACGGCGCGATCGTGGTGATCGAGAACGGCCGGCCGGTGGGGATGGTCACCGAGTCCGACTGCAACGGCGTGGACCGGTTCACCCAGCTCCGCCAGGTCATGTCGGCCGAGCTGCTGACGCTGCCGGCGGGCACCGACCCCGAGCACGCGTTCAGCCTGCTGCACGAGGGCCGCCACCGGGTCGCCCCGGTGGTCGACGCGGCCGGCCGGTGCGTGGGCATCCTGACCCGCACCGGGGCGCTGCGCGCGACCTTGTACGAGCCGGCTACCGACGACCGCGGGCGGCTGCGCATCGGCACCGCCCTTGGCATCAACGGGGACGTCGCCGGGCGCGCCAAGCAGCTGCTGGACGCCGGCGCCGACCTGCTGGTGGTGGACACCGCGCACGGCCACCAGGACAAGATGCTGCACGCGCTGAGGGCCATCAGGGGCCTGTCGCCCGCGGTGCCGGTGGCAGCCGGGAATGTAGTCACCGCGGCCGGGGTGGCCGACCTGATCGAGGCGGGGGCGGACATCGTCAAGGTCGGCGTCGGCCCCGGGGCCATGTGCACTACCCGGATGATGACCGGGGTCGGCAGACCGCAGTTCAGCGCGGTAGCCGAATGCGCGGCGGCCGCGCGGCAGCGGGGCGCGCACGTGTGGGCCGACGGCGGCGTGCGGCACCCCCGGGACGTTGCGCTGGCACTGGCCGCGGGCGCGGCCAACGTGATGATCGGCTCGTGGTTCGCCGGCACCTGCGAATCGCCGGGGGACGTGTTCAGGGACGCCGAAGGCCGCCGGTACAAGGAGAGCTTCGGCATGGCGTCGGCGCGCGCCGTGCGGCTGCGCGCGGCCGCCGACTCTGCGTTCGAGCGGGCCCGCAAGGAGCTGTTCGAGGAGGGTATCTCCACGTCCCGGATGTACCTGGACCCGGACCGGCCCGGGGTCGAGGACCTGATCGACGTGATCACCGCCGGCCTGCGCAGCGCCTGCACCTACGCCGGCGCGGCCAGCCTGGAGGAGCTGCATGAGCGCGCGGTGGTCGGCGTGCAGGGCGCGGCCGGGTACACCGAGGGCATGCCGCTGCGCCGGCTGGTGACGGACAGGGCCCGGCGTGCGCCAGCGCCCGCGCCATGAGCCGCGCTGGCCTATTTTTAGGCCATGACATCGCCGAGCGACTCGCCAGGCGCCGGCCTGCTGGCTGCCGCCAGCCCGAGCGTCCTGGTCGTCGAGGATGACCCGGGCATCGCCACCCAGCTGGTGCGCGGGCTGACCAGGGGCGGCTACCGAGTCGACCATGTGGTCACCGGTGGCGAGGCGCTGGCCGGCGGCAACCACGACGTGGTGCTGCTCGACCTGGAACTGCCGGACGCCGACGGCGTGCAGGTCTGCCGCCGGCTGCGGGAGCGCTCCACGGCCGCGATCATCGTGGTGACTGCGCACGGCGAGGAAGCCGACCGGGTCCGGCCCTGGACGCCGGCGCGGACGACTACCTGGTCAAGCCGTTCGGGCTGGCCGAGCTGCAGGCCCGGATCCGCGCGGTGCTGCGCCGGGTCCGCCCGGAGGGCGAGGTGATCAGGCACGGCTCGCTGACGGTGGACATGCGCACCCGGCGGGTCAGCGTGTCCGGGACCGAGGTGGCGCTGACGCCGAAGGAGTTCGACATCCTGGAGTGCCTGACGCTCGACCCGGGCCGGGTCGTCACCCGGCAGGAGATGCTGGAGACGGCCTGGGACTCGCACTGGTACGGCCCGACGAAGGTGCTGGACGTGCACGTGGCCGCGCTGCGGCGCAAGCTCGGCGTGCCCGGCCTGATCGAGACCGTCTACGGCCGCGGATTCCGCCTCGGCGACGCCTGATGGCGCGGCGGATCGCCCTGACCGTCCTGGTCCTGATCACCGTCCTGCTGGCTGTCACCGGCGTCCCGCTCGGGCTGATCACGGCCAGCCAGGACCGCCGGGATTTCCTGGACGAGGCCAAGGCGGCGGCGGCGACGCTGGCCAGCGTGGCGGAAGAGCAGCTCGGCGACCATGCCCGCGGCCCGGCGCTGGCCCGGTCGATCCGCGAGCTGGCCCGGGGCGGGGACCTGACCTCGATCTACGACGCCGCCGGGGCCCGGGTGGCGGGGACGGCGGGAGTCCCTGCCGGGCCGGCCGGCGCACTGCGCCGCGCCCTGGCCGGGGCGCCGCTGCGGATCTACCCGGCGACCGACCGGCTGATCGTGGTCAGCGCGGTCCGGCAGGACGGCAGCCCGGGCACGCTCGGCGCCATCGTGCTGTCCCGCCCCGCCGAGGTGCTCGACCACCGGCTCGACGTGCTGTGGGGCGGGCTGGCCAGCGCGGCGATCGGCGGCCTGCTGGCCGCGGCCGCAATCAGCACCGCGCTGGCCCGCTGGGTGAGCAGGCCGCTGGCCGCCCTGGAGACCGCCGCCCGGCGCCTCGGCGACGGCGCGCTGGACACCCGGGCGACCGACCGTGCGGGCCCCAGCGAGGTCCGCAGGCTGGCTGCGAACTTCAACACGATGGCGGCCCGGCTGCAGGCGCTGGTGCACGGCCATCAGGCGATGATGGCCGACGTGTCGCATCAGCTCAGGACCCCGCTGGCCGCGCTGCGGCTGCGGCTGGACGTGCTGGCGCAAGACAGTGACGCGGCCACGGCCGAGGAGCTGGCGGGTGCCCAGGAGGAGATCGCCCGGCTGGGCCGGATGGTCAACGGCCTGCTGGCGGTGGCGCGGGCCGAGAACGTGACCGCGCAGCCGGTGCAGGTCGCGGCGGACGCGGTGCTGCGGGACCGGGTGTCCGCCTGGCGCCCGGCGGCCGAGGAGCGCGGAGTGACGCTGGCCGCCGCCGGCCTGGAACCGGCCGCGGCCCGGCTGGGTGAGGGCCAGCTAGAGCAGATCGTCGACAACCTGCTGGCCAACGCGCTGGACGCGGTTCCGGCCGGCGGCGCCGTGCGGATTTTCGCGCAGGCCGCCGGCGAGCGCACCCGGATCGTCGTCGCCGACGACGGGCCCGGCATGAGCGCGCCGCAGCAGCGCGCCGCGTTCCGCCGGTTCGCGTCCGCCACGCCGGGCGGCACCGGCCTCGGGCTGGCGATCGTGGATCGGCTGGTCACGTCGGCGGGCGGTTCGGCAGCCCTGTCTGACACCCCCGGCGGCGGGCTGACCGTCACCATCGAGCTGCCCGCCGCGCCGCGCGACCCGGCAGCCAGCGGCAGGCCCCGGCCGCGTCCCGAAGCGCGCTGACCTGCGCTGACCCGCGAGGACACGACCAGCGGCTGGCGACCGCCCCGGCAATTCATCCTTCCGGCGGACAGACGTTTACCAGTTCTGAGCATTTCCTGAACCGATCCCGTGCACCCCGCCGGGCAGGCTGGTAATCCGCTGACCCGCCCGGCGCCGGCGCCCGGCGGGCAGCGGCGGAACTGCGGCTAGCGAGAGCCGGCGGACAGTAGGGAGCCAGGCACCAGTGAGCGTGACCACCAGGCCGCGGCACCGCGGCGCGGAACAGACCGGCGGCGCGGCAGGCAACGAGCGGCTCACCGCGATGACCGGGCTGGTGCTGCTGCTGCTGCTCGCCGCCGAGGGCATCACCATCGTGTCGGTGCACCAGCTGATAACCCTGCACTTCTTCATCGGGATGCTGATCCTCGGCCCGGTGGCGCTGAAGATCGGCTCGACCGGGTACCGGTTCGTCCGCTACTACACCCGCGCCGAGCCCTACGTCCGCAGGGGCCCCCCCGCTCCGCTGCTGCGGCTGCTCGGCCCGGTAGTGATCGGCACCTCGCTCGGCGTGCTCGGCAGCGGCGTCGCGCTGGCGCTCACCGGCCCGCAGCACGACGGGGCATGGCTGCTGGCGCACAAGGCCTTTTTCGTGCTGTGGTTCGGTGCCATGACCATCCACGTGCTCTGGTACGCGCCACGGCTGCCACGGCTGCTGGCCGCCCGCCCGGCCGGCCGGGCGCTGCGGGTGCTGGCGGGGGCCAGGGCGCGCTACCTGCTGCTGGCTGCCTCACTGGCCGGCGGGATCATCCTGGCGCTGCTGACGGTGCACCTGGCCGGGGCATGGAACCCGGGCAGCTTCCCCGGCCGCTAGGCCAGAGAGCGGCCGGCGCTGAGCGCGCCAGTCCGCTGAGTGCGTCAGGGCGCCGCGGTCAGGCTACGGCCCGCCCCGCCGGGCGCATCCGGGCCGTCAGGCCCGTCCGGGCCGGCGGCGCGCCGCGCCCAGGCCGCGACGCGGTCAAGCAGCGCGGGCTCGGCCGCAGTCTCGGCGTGGCCGAAGCCCTCCTCGATCCACAGTTCCCTGGGCTCGCCCGCTGCGGCGAAGATCTGCCGCGCGTGCTCGACCGGGAAGAACAGGTCCTGGTCGCCGTGCACGATCAGCAGCGGCGTCGGCGCGATCAGCGCGGCGGCCTCGTCCGGCGGCATCGGCACGACCTCCCAGCGGCCGCCGCTGATCCTGGTGTTCAGCAAGTGCCGGGAAATCAGCCGCCCGGCCCGGTGCTCGATGGCCCAGTGCACCCGGCGCATTGCCCTGGTGCCGCGGTAGTGCCACCAGCCGGGCCCGCTGACCGAGACGACCGCATCGACGTCGCCGACCAGGGCCGCGTGCCGCAGCACGACCGACGCGCCCATGGAGAAGCCGACGGTGGCGACCCGCCGGTAACCGAGCTCGCGCGCGTAGGTTACGGCCACGTCCACGTCCTTGATCTCCAGATCCCCTACCGTCGATGCCCCGCCGGACCGGCCGTGGCCGCGGAAGTCGAACGTCACCACCCCGCCGACCCGGTTCATCCGGGTCGCCACTCCCCACACCCACGGCCGCTGCCAGCTCTGGGTGAAGCCGTGCGCCACGACGATGGCCAGGTCACTGTCCCCGGACAGGTGCGCCGCATCGATCGGCACCCCGTCGTCGGTCACCAGCGTGGTCCCTTTCGTCACCGGCTTGGTCATGCTTCCATTCTCTCCGACCGGTGCGGCGCTCCGGCTTTGCGGGGCTTTTCAGCCGCCGGCCGGCTGCGGCACGGTAGGGACAGCACCGGCCCCGACAAAAGGAGGCGCATCATGGGCGTGCTCGGCGATCTGCTCACCGGCCTGCGCTCGGCGACGATCGAGATCATCGACCTGACCGCCCGGCTGGAGGCAGCCACGCCGGTGATCAGGCTGCCGGAGCCCTTCGGCAGCACCGCGTCGTTCTCGCTGCGCGAAATCAGCCGGTACGACGAGCGCGGCCCGGGCTGGTACTGGAACGACATCAGCACCGGCGAGCACACCGGCACCCACTTCGACGCGCCCGTCCACTGGGCGACCGGCCGGGACGGCGAGGACATCGCCCAGGTGCCGCCGGCCCGGCTGATCGCCCCCGCGGTGCTGATCGACTGCGCCGGCCAGGCTGCGGCCGACCCCGACTTCCTGCTCCAGGTGGACCACGTCCGGGCGTTCGAGGCGGAGCACGGGCCATTGCCCGAGGGGGGCTGGCTGCTGTACCGGACCGGCTGGGACGCCCGGTCGCACAGCCAGGAGGCGTTCCTGAACGCCGACGAGTCGGGCCCGCACACGCCGGGCATCTCGGTCGAGTGCGCGCGCTGGCTGGCGGCCGAAACCCCGATACTCGGCCTCGGAGTGGAGACGGTGGGCACCGACGCGGGCGCCGCGCACTCGTTCGACCCGCCGTTCCCCTGTCATTCGATGCTGCTGGGGGCAGGCAAATACGGGCTCACCCAGCTGCAGAGCCTGGCCCGGCTGCCGGTCACCGGCGCGGTGGTCATCGCCGGGCCGCTGCCGATCACCGGCGGGTCGGGCAGCCCGTGCCGGGCCCTGGCGCTGGTGGAGCGGTCCTGATGCGAGTCAGCGACGCTGTCGGCGCGGCCCTGACGGCGCTCGGCGCCGACACCGTATTCGGCGTGGTCGGCAGCGGCAACTTCCATGTCACCAACGCCCTGACCGGGCGCGGCGCCCGGTACTACGCGGCCCGGCACGAATGCGGCGCGGTCAGCATGGCCGACGGCTGGGCCCGGCTGCCGGCCGGCCGGGGATCGCCACCGTGCACCAGGGGCCGGGCCTGACCAACGCGCTGACGGCAATCACCGAGGCGGCCAAGAGCCGCACGCCGCTGCTGGTGCTGGCCGCGGACGTCAGCGCGGCGGCCGCGACGTCCAGCTTCCGGATCGGCATGGCGGCCATCGTGGCCGGGACCGGGGCCACCCCGGCCCGGCTGCACTCCCCCGCCCTCGCCGTGGACGACGTGGTCCGCGCCTACCGGACCGCGGCGGGCGAGCGGCGCACGGTGGTGCTGGCCATGCCGCTGGATGTGCAGGCCGGCGAGTGCGCGCCGCCGCCGTGGCTCGCAGCCGCGGAGGCGGCGCGGGCCACGGCGCTGCCGTACCGGCCCGGGACACCGGACGCGGATCCGGCCGCCCCGCCGGCTGTGCGGGCAGCGGGGCAGAAGGCAGCCGGGCTGCAGGCAGGGGAGCTGGCCGCGGCGCTGGCGCGGGCGGAGCGGCCGGTGTTCATCGGCGGCCGCGGGGCCCGCATCGCCGGGGCCCGCGGCCAGATCGAGCGGCTGGCCGAGGCGTGCGGCGCACTGCTAGCGACCTCGGCGGCGGCCAGGGGCCTGTTCCAGGGCAGCCCGTGGGACCTGGACGTCAGCGGCGGGTTCGCGACGCCGCTGGCGGCAGAGCTGATCGGAGCAGCCGACCTGATCGTCGGCTGGGGCTGCTCGCTGAATGCGTGGACGCTGCGGCACGGCAGGCTGGTCGGCCCGGGTACGGTCGTGGCCCAGGTGGACTGTGATCCGGCGGCGATCGGGACGCACCAGCGGGTGCAGCTCGGCGTGCCGGGCGATGTCACGGTGGTCGCGGATGCGACCGCGGAGCTGCTGGGCGGCCCGCGGCCCGGGTACCGGTCCGACGAGCTGCGGAAGCGGATCGCGGCTGAGCACCGCTGGCGGGACGTGCCCTACGACGACGACAGCGGCGGCAGCCGCATCGACCCGCGCACGCTCACGATCGCGCTCGATGACCTGCTGCCCGCGGAGCGGGTCGTGGCGGTCGACTCCGGCAACTTCATGGGCTACCCGAGCATGTACCTGTCAGTGCCTGACGCAGACGGCTTCTGCTTCACCCAGGCCTACCAGTCGGTCGGCCTGGGGCTGGCCTCGGCGATCGGCAGCGCCATCGCCCGGCCGGACCGGCTGACGATCGCCGCGCTCGGCGACGGCGGCGCGCTGATGTCGGTCAGCGAGCTGGAGACCGTGGTCCGGCTCGGCCTGCCGATGCTGGTCGTGGTCTATGACGATGAGGCCTACGGCGCCGAGGTTCACCATTTCGGCCCCGACGGCCACCCGCTGGGCACGGTCCAGTTCCCGGCCGCGGACATCGCCGCGATCGGGCGCGGGTTCGGCTGCGCGGGCGTGACCGTGCGCACCGCCGCGGACCTGGGCCCGGTACGGGACTGGCTGGCGGCCCGCGCGCGCAGCCGCTGCTGATCGACGCGAAAGTCACAAGCCACCGTGGCGCATGGTGGCTGGAAGAGGCCTTCCGCGGCCATTAGGCCAGCCAGCCTGCGGGTCCCGGTATGCCAGTAAGCACACCGCGGCGCGGCGGCCCCGCCGCGCGAGCTGGTCCCCGGGGCAGCCAGGAGGCGCCCGCGGCTGCTGAGGCCGCGGGCGCCCTCTTCCTGACGAATGGTGCCGGTGAGGCTAGGTCCGGTCTAGGACCGGCACCGACGGTGCCTTACTCGGTAAGGACCTTCGAGGGACCCAGCGGCTCGTCCTCACTGCGGATGGCCGAGCCGTCCCCCGCTCCGCTGGCGCCGACCTCGGCCAGCGCGAGCTCCTTCTCCTCCTCGGGGTAGGCCACCTCGCCGTGCACGGCCAGGTCGCCCACCAGCAGCTCCTCGTTGCTCATCCGCAGCTTGGTGAACAGGCTGATGCCCTTGAGGATCAGGAACGTGACCAGGCCGTCCCAGATGATGACGGTCAGCGCCGCTCCCGCCTGGATCAGCAGCTGCTTGCCGTGGCCGTAGAACAGGCCCGCCCCCGAGATGCTCGGGTTCTTGCCCAGGCCCAGGTAGACGATCATCTGCGGATCGGCGAGCAGACCGACCAGCAGGCCGCCGAACAGGCCGGCGAAGCCGTGCGTGTACACCACGCCGAGCGCGTCGTCCACCTTGGTGAACGGCCAGACGTGCCTGGGCAGGTAGGCCCACAGGCCCCAGACGACCGCCGAGCAGACCAGGCCGATAACGATCGCGCCCACGCCGTTGACGTACCCCGCCGCCGGGGTGATGCCGACCAGGCCGCAGATCATGCCGTTGATGCCGCCGAGGAAGGTCGCCTTCCTTTCCCTGCCGAACGACATATCCATGATGATCCAGGTCATCATGGCCACAGCCGTGGCGAGGTTGGTGTTGATCACCGCAGCTGCCGCGTCCGCTCCGGCGAAGTAGGGGTCACCGCCATTGAAGCCGTTCCAGCCGAGCCACAGGATGCCCGCGCCGACCGCCGCCATCAGCAGGTTGCTGGGCACCGCCCGCTGCCGGTCCCGGGCCAGCCGCGGACCCACCATGGCCGCGGCCACGAAGCCAGAGACGCCCGCCGCCAGGTGGATGACGTAGCCGCCGCTGAAGTCCAGCGCGCCCTTCTGCGCCCAGAAGCCGCCGCCCCACAGCATGAACGCGTTCACCGCGTACGCGAACGTGATCCACAGCGGCACGAAGATCAGCCAGACCCTGAACTTGATCCGGCCGAGCACGCTGCCGATGAACAGGATCGGGGTGATAGCGGCGAACACGAACTGGAAGTAGACCAGCGATGCCTGCGGGAACCTGAACCTGGGCATCAGCCCGTTGAGCAGCGGGATGTTGGCCTGGCCCTGCTCCCCGGCCTGCCCGACCACCGTGCCCGGCTTGCCGACGAACGAGCCGATCATCTCCGACCCGAAGCCCATCTTGAATGCCCAGAGCACCCATACGATCAGGGTCAGGCAGAACGTGCAGAACACCATCAGCATGGTGTTCACCGCCCACTTGCGCTGCACGATTCCGCCGTACAGAACCGCGAGGGCGGGGATGCTCATCAAGCCGACGAGCGTAGCTGCGGTCAGCTGCCAGGCGTTATCGCCTGAGCTGAGCCAGCTTGCGTAGGGAACCACTCTCCGCCTCCAGAGACTGAAGCGAAGGGGCATGCCGGGATAGCCAGGCAGCGCCGACCAGCACGCTCCCAGGCTGCCGCTTCGTGTCCGTCAGGATCTGCACCTGTTCTCCCACGCGCGCATTTCATGATTGTTTCGCCGTCGTTACAGCCCGGGCAACACCCCGCAGGTCAGCGGACCCTACTGTTAACGACCTGTTTCCTGGCCGCCGCGCCAAGGGTGTTCACGCAGGCCGGCGGGGCGCGGGCGCGAGCAGCACAATCGCCGCGTGCCCTGGCCTCGCTCACCTGCCGCTAGCTCTCCAGGCGGCGCTGCAGCTTGTTCATGCCGGCCAGCCACCGGTCGGGGTCGGCGCCGCGGGCCGCGTACATCCGCGCCACCTCCGGATGCGGCAGGATCAGGAACCGGCCGTCGGCGATGCCGGCCAGCACCGAGCCGGCGGCGGCCTCCGGCGTGATCGCCGTATCACCGAGCAGCTGCTCGGCCACCGGGCCGCTGGCCGCCAGCAGCGGCGTGCGCACCCCTTGCGGGCAGATCGCCTGCACGGTGATGCCGCGGTGGGCGTAGGTCATCGACAGCCACTCGGCGAACGACAGGGCCGCGTGCTTGGTCACCGTGTACGGCGCGGAGCCGAGCATGGCCAGCAGCCCGGCCGCTGACACGGTGCAGATCAGGTGCCCGCGGCCGCGCTCCAGCCACGGGCCGAGCAGCAGCCGCGCGGCCCGCACGTGCGCCATCACGTTGACCTGCCAGCACGCGTCCCAGTCGGCCTCGGCCGCATCCGGGCCGCCGGCCCGGCCGATGCCCGCGTTGGCGCAGAACAGGTCGATCTCGCCGAGCTGCGCCCGGGCGGCGGCGATCAGGGCCGCGGCGCCGTCCTCACTGGCGGCGTCCCCCGGGGCGCTGGCCGCACCGCAGGCCGCGGCGACCCGGCCGGCCGCGCCGGCGTCGATGTCGTTGACCACGACCCGGGCCCCGGCGGCGGCGAGCCGGGCCGCCAGCGCGGCGCCGATGCCGCTGCCCGCGCCGGTGACGACGACGCCGGCTCCGCGGACGTCGCGCATCAGGCGCCAGGAGCGGGCAGGGCGGCCAGCCCGGCCAGCGCCGCGCGGTGCGCGTCGGCGGTGCCGAACCCGATCGAGTCGGCCTTGGCCCGCTTCAGGTACAGGTGCGCCGGGTGCTCCCAGGTGAAGCCGATCCCGCCGTGCAGCTGCACGGTCTCCTGGCCGGCCTTGAGCGCGATGTCCGAGCACGCGGCCTTGGCCAGCGCGACCGCGACGGCGGCATCCGGATCATGCGCCGCCAGGCAGGCGGCCGCATACCGGGCCGCGGCGCGGGCCTGGGTGATGCTGACCCAAAGGTCCGCCAGCCGGTGCTTGACGGCCTGGAACGAGCCGATCTGGCGGGCGAACTGGCGGCGCTCCTTGACGTAGCCGACGGTCATCTCCAGGCACCTGCCGGCCAGGCCGAGCTGCTCGGACGCGAGCATGGCGGCGCCGGCGGTCAGTGCGGCGGCGATCGCCGCGGCGGCGGCGGGCCCGGCGGCGATCCGGCGGGCGGGCGCGCCGTCCAGGGACAGGTCGGCGAGCTGCCGGGTCGCGTCCAGCGAGACGACCGGCGCGAGCCGTGCGCCCGGCCCGGCAGCGGACACCGCGTACAGGCCGAACGGCACGCCGTCCGCGGGCACCAGCAGCAGGTCGGCGGGCAGCGCGTCGGCCACCCCGGCCACCGATCCGGCGAGCCGGTAGCCGCCGTCCGGGTCGCCCGCCCGGGCCGCGCCGACCCGGACTGTGACGGCCGGGCGGCCGCCGGGCTCGGCGGCGAGCGGGCCCGTCGCGAAGGGAATGGCCAGCGCGGCGGTGACAGTGCCCGCCGCCACGCCGGGCAGCAGGTGGCCCGCGCCGGCCGCCAGCAGGGCGGTGGTGGCCACCACGGCACTGCCCAGATAGGGCACCGGCGCGACGGCCCGGCCGGCTTCCTCGGCGACGACGGCGGCCTCGCGGTAGGACGCGCCGGCCCCGCCGTGCTCCGGCGGCACCAGCAGCCCGGCGCAGCCGATGTCGGCGGCCAGCACCCGCCACAGCGCGGTGTCATAGGCCTGGTCGGTCTCGGTCCTGGCCAGCACCGCGGGCCAGGCCGCCCGGTCGGCCAGCAGCTCCCGCACTGCCGCCCGCAGCTCGTTCTTCCGCCTCGCCGTACAGCAGGTCGGGGAGCCCGGACGGCTTTTGCGCCACCCCCTGATTGGTGTCCGCGGTCACCGGGGCAGGTCCTTCCACGGCACGTCCTTGTCGACCCGGATCTCCGGCGGCAGCCCGAGCACCCGCTCGGCGACGATGTTGCGCAAGATCTCTGAGGTGCCGCCCTCGATCGAGTTGCCCTTGGCCCGCAGGAACCGGTAGCCGGGGTCCCGGCCGTAGAAGTCGGGCCGCTCCGGCCTGCGCATCGTCCAGTCGCCGTACCGCAGCCCCTCGGCTCCGGCCAGTTCCACCTCGAACTCGGAGATGTCCTGGTTCAGCCGGGCGTAGACCAGCTTGGCCGCCGATCCCTCCGGTCCCGGCTGGCCGGCTGCGAGCTGCTGCCGCAGCCGCGCTCCGGCCAGCCGCGCGATCTCGGCGTCGGCCCACAGCCGCAGCAGCCGGTCGTGCAGCCCGGCCGTGCGCAGCTCCGGATGCGCCCGCCAGGTCGCCGCGGCCGGGCCGATCATGCCGCCCTCGCGCGGTGAGTCCCCGCCGCCGATCGCGACCCGCTCGGACATCAGCGTGGCCGTGGACACCTGCCAGCCCTGGCCGACGGCGCCGATCCGGTCCGCGTCGGGAATGATCACATCGGTCAGGAATACCTCGTTGAACTCGGCCTCGCCGGTGAGCTGGCGCAGCGGCCGGACCTCAACTCCCGGCCCGGTCATGTCCACGGCGAAGTAGGTCAGGCCCTGGTGCTTGGGGACCGCCGGGTCGGTGCGGGTGACCAGCAGCGCGCGCTTGGCGACATGCGCCGAGGAGGTCCAGACCTTCTGCCCGGTGACCACCCAGCGGTCGCCGTCACGCACCGCCCTGGTGGCCAGGCTGGCCAGGTCGGAGCCGGCCCCCGGCTCGGAGAAAAGCTGGCACCAGATGTCCTCGCCGGTCCACAGCGGGCGCAGCCAGCGGTGCTTTTGCTCGTCGCTGCCGAAGGCCAGGATCGTGGGCGCGGCCATGCCCAGGCCGATGCCATTACGCTCGGGCCTGTTCGTGGGAGCCCCCGCGGCGGCGAACTCGGCGTCTGCTACCGGCTGCAGCGCCCGGGACAGGCCCTGGCCGCCGAGGCCCGCCGGGTAGTGCACCCAGGCCAGGCCGGCGTCGAACCTGGCCCGCAGGAAGTCGAGACGGCTGGCGGCCGCCGGGTCGTGCGCGTCCAGGAACTCGCGCACCTGGGCTAGCAGCGTCCCGGCGGCCGATGAGCCTGCCGGGCTCAGCACCGTGCCCCCAGCATTCGTGCCCCCAGCATCCGGGCCCTCAGCACCTGGGTCCTCCCGCGACGTAGATGACCTGGCCGGAGACGTAGCCGGCACCCTCGCTGACCAGGTAGGAGACGGTGTGCGCGACGTCCTCGGGCTGGCCGACGCGGCCGACGGGCGTCTGCCCGGCGACCGCCCGCTGGAAATCCTCGAACGGCACCCCGACCCGGACGGCCGTGGCCGCAGTCATCTCGGTGACGATGAAGCCGGGAGCGACCGCGTTGGCGGTGATACCGAACTTGCCCAGCTCGATCGCCAGCGTCTTGGTCAGCCCCTGCAGGCCCGCCTTGGCCGCGGAGTAGTTCGACTGGCCGCGGTTGCCCAGCGCCGAGGTGGACGACAGGTTGACGATCCGGCCGTAGTGCTGGTCCACCATGTGCTGCTGGCAGGCCCTGCTCATCAAAAAGGCGCCGCGCAGGTGAACTCCCATGACCGTGTCCCAGTCATCAACGCTCATCTTGAACAGCAGGTTATCGCGCAGCACGCCGGCGTTGTTGACCAGGACCACGGGCGGCCCGAGGTCGCTGGCGACCCGCTCGACCGCCGCGGCCACCTGGCCGGCATCGCTCACGTCCGCGCCGACGCCGACGGCCCGGCCGCCGGCTGCGGCGATGGCCTCGACGGTGCCGCTGCAGTCGGCCTCCTTCAGGTCGACCACCGCAACAGCCAGCCCGTCTGCGGCCAGCCGCTGGGCGATCGCCGCGCCGATGCCCCGCGCTCCCCCGGTAACGACGGCGACCCGTTGTCCGGCCTGCGACATTATTTCCTCCTGGTAGCGGTACCTGCCCGGCTGGGTTAGCTGTACTTGCTCAGCTCGCGCCGCGCGAGTGAGCGCTTGTGCACCTCGTCCGGCCCGTCGGCCAGCCGCAGGGTCCTTGCCGCCGCCCACAGCTGGGCCAGCGGGAAGTCCTGGCTTACCCCGGCCGCGCCGTGCGCCTGGATGGCCTTGTCGATCACCCATTCGGCCATCACCGGGGTAGCGATCTTGATGGCCTGGATCTCGGTGTGGGCGCCCTTGTTGCCGACGGTGTCCATCAGCCACGCGGCCTTGAGCACCAGCAGCCGGGCGGCCTCGATCCGCACCCGGGCGTCAGCGATCCAGTCCTGGATGACCCCCTGCTCAGCCAGCGGGCGGCCGAACGCGGTGCGGCTGGTGACCCGCCGGCAGGTCAGCTCCAGTGCCCGCTCGGCCATCCCGATCAGTCGCATGCAGTGGTGGATCCGGCCCGGCCCGAGCCGCGCCTGGGCGATCGCGAAGCCGTCGCCCTCGGCGCCGATCAGGCTGGCCGCCGGGACCCGCACGCCGGAGAAGGCGATCTCAGCGTGCCCGCCGTGGGTGCCGTCGGTGTAGCCGAAGACATGTATGCCGCGCCGCACCGTCACGCCGGGGGTGTCCCGGGGCACCAGGATCATGGACTGCTGCCGGTGCCGCGGCGCGTCCGGTGCCGTCTTGCCCATCACGATCAGGATCTGGCAGCGCTGGTCCATCCCGCCCGAGGACCACCATTTGCGCCCGTTGATGACGTAGCTGTCGCCGTCGCGCTCGATCAGCGTCGCAATGTTCGTGGCGTCGGAGGAGGCCACGTCCGGCTCGGTCATGCAGAACGCCGACCTGATCTCGGCGCCGAGCAGCGGCCGCAGCCAGCGGTCCTGCTGCTGCGGGCTGCCGAACTCGGCGAGCAGCTCCATGTTCCCGGTGTCGGGGGCCGCGCAGTTGAGCGCTTCCGGGGCGATGGCCGGGCTGTGCCCGGTGATCTCGGCCAGCGGCGCGTACTGCAGGTTGGTCAGCCCGGCGCCGGCCGGGTGGTGGGCCAGGAACAGATTCCACAGGCCCAGGCTGCGGGCCCGGGCAGTCAGCTCGTCGATGACCGGCGGCCGGGACCAGTCCCGGCCCTGGGCCGGCGCCTGCGCGGTCTGCTCGGCGAAGATCTTCTCCGCCGGATATACGTGGTCGGCCATGAAGGCCAGCAGCCGGTCGCGGAGCTCGGTGGTCTTGGCCTCGAACGCGAAGTCCATCGGCAGCCTCCTGGCGGTTCTGGCACCTGGCAAGTCCGGACAACACTATCTACCGGCCGGTACGGGCTCCACGGTGACCAGCGCACACAGCCTCCTGACGGGTGAAGCGCCCGCCGGTTGCGCTGGCCGCGGACCGGGCCGCGCCGGCCGGGCGGCCGCGGGGCGGCCGGGCACCAGACCTTGCGCCGATTGCGTAGGGTCCCGGTGTGGTCCCCGCCTTCCGGCGGAACCCGGGCTCAGGGCGGAGGCGCCGACATGGATCTGGAGCGCTGGCTGCGGGCCGGCCTGGCGGCGGTCAGCGACTGGCAGGCGGGCTTCGCCCCGGCCGAGCCGGACGAGACGCTGCGGGTCAGCGACGAGCGGTTCGCCGCCGCGTTCGCCGAGTTCGCTGGCCGGCTGCGGGACAACTACCCGTTCTTCCACCCGTCTTACGCCGGCCAGATGCTCAAGCCGCCGCATCCGGCCGCCGTGGCCGGCTACCTGACGGCCATGCTCGTCAACCCGAACAACCATGCCCTCGACGGCGGCCCGGCCACCGCGGCGATGGAGAAGGAGGCGGTGGCCCAGCTGGCCACGATGTTCGGGCTGCCCGAGCACCTGGGGCACCTGACCACCAGCGGCACCATCGCGAACCTGGAAGCGCTGTACGTGGCGCGCGAGCTGCATCCGGGCCGCGCGGTGGCCTGCAGCGCCGAGGCGCACTACACCCACGCCCGGATGTGCGGGGTGCTCGGCATCGAGGCGATCGGCGTGCCGGCCGACGCGGCGGGCCGGATGGACCTCGGCGCGCTGGCCGCGGTGCTGGCCACCGGCCGGGTCGGGACGGTGGTCGCGACGGCGGGCAGCACCGGCCTGGGCGCGGTCGACCCGGTACGCGAGATCCTCGCCATGGCCCGCGCACACGGCGCGCGGGTGCACGTGGACGCCGCCTACGGCGGCTTCTACACCCTGCTGGCCGGGGCGGGCGGCCGGGCCGGCCTGGACCCGGCCCCGTGGCGGGCCATCGCCCGGTGCGACTCGGTGGTGGTGGACCCGCATAAGCACGGGCTGCAGCCCTACGGCTGCGGCGCGGTGCTGTTCGCCGATCCCGCCGTCGGCCGGGTCTACCGGCACGACTCGCCGTACACCTACTTCACCTCCGGTGATCTGCACCTCGGCGAGATCAGCCTGGAGTGCTCACGGGCCGGGGCCGCCGCGGCGGCGCTGTGGCTGACCTTCCGGCTGCTGCCGCCCGAGCCGGATGGCCTGGGCCGGGTGCTGGCCGCGTGCCGCCGGGCCGCGCTGGACTGGGCCGGGCTGATCAGCTCCTCGTCCCGGCTCGAGCTGTACCAGCCGCCAGAGCTGGACATCGTCAGCTATTTCCCGGGCGGGTCAGCCGGCGGCCAGCCCGTCTTGTCGGCTGTCGACGCGGCCGGCGCCCGGATGCTGGCCGACGGGATGGCCGACCCGGCGGACCCGGTGTTCCTGTCCACGCTGCGGGTCAGCGCGGACGACTTCAGGCGCCGGTGGCCGGGCGCGGTCGCGGACGCCGGCACCGCCCGGATTTTGCGCAGCGTGCTCATGAAGCCGGAGGCCGAGCGGCACGTGCCGGCGCTGCACGCCCGCGTCGAGCGGCTCGCCGGAAGCGCGCAGGCGCCGTGACCGGGATACCGTGCAGGATTCGTGCCGCCGGCGGCCCCTGATCCTTCGTCTTATCGGCGGCTGTGGTTCAGGAGACCGGCGGGGCTTGGGCCGGGGCCTCGCGGGTGGCGATCACGTCGAGGAAGGTATCCACGAGACGGCGGGCCCGGCGGGCGGCGGCCCGTTCCCGGGCGCGGGCCTCGGCGAGCACCTCGGTCAGGCGCAGGCCGTTCTTCTCGAGGTCAGCGGTGCCGCCGCCGTCGAACCAGGACTCCAGCACCGCTGCGGTGACCTCCGGGTGGAACTGCAGGCCCATCGACCGGCCGGTCACGAACGCCTGCGAGCACACCGCCGTGCGGGCCAGCTCGCGGGCGCCGGGCGGCAGCTGCCAGCGGTCGTAGTGGTACTCATACCAGGGGCCGGCGTCGATCAGGGCCGGGTCCGCGGTGCGCAGGCGGGTCCAGCCGATCTCCGGCCCGGTTGCGGGCTGCACGGCGCCGCCGAGCGCCGCGGCCAGGGCCTGGCCGCCGAAGCAGATGCCGAGCACCGGGATGCCTAGCTGGTGCGCGCGGCGCAACAGCTCAAGCTCGGGCCGCAGCCAGCGGCCGATCAGCGCGTCGTCGTAGACCGCCCAGCAGGCGCCGAGCGGCACGATCGCGTCGAAGCCCGCCGGGTCGGGGAAGGCCGCGCCGACGCCCGGCTGGCGGAAGCGGCTCTCCGGCACCACGATGAACTCGGTGACCTGGTAGCCGCGCTGGCTGAACCGCTCGCCCACCGCGCCCGGCGGCGAGCAGTGGTCGTGCTCGATGAACAGGGCCCGCACGCTCGCTCCCCTTTCCGCCTGCGGCGCGGTAACGCCTGCGACCATTGTGCGGCCTGGGGCACCGTGCGCTGCTATGTCAGCAGCAGGCCGCTGATCCGGCGGCCCGCGATCAGCAGCCCGCCGACCCCCATCACCGCCAGGTAGGCCACCGGCCCTAGCAGGCTGGGCCCGACACCGCCGAGCGTCAGCGCGCGCATCAGCGTCACGCCCTGGAACAGCGGCGTGCACTCGACCAGGATCTGGACCGGCCGCGGGTAGACGCCGAGCGGGTAGAAGGTGGTGGAGAACAGGAACATCGGCAAGGTGGCCAGGGTCACGAACTCGAAGTGCTGCCAGCTGCTCATGAACGTGGTGGCGGCCATTCCGGCGCCGGCGAACGCGAAGCCGATCAGCAGCGCAGCGGGCACCGCCGCCACCCCCCAGGCCGAGTGGATCAGGCCCATCCCCAGCATGACGGCCATGAACGCGACCGCGTACAGCCCGCCGCGGAGCAGTGCCCAGCCAATCTCGCCGAGCGCGATGTCGCCGGAGCGCATCGGGGTGGATAGTGCGGCCTCGTAGAACTTGGCGTACTTGAGCCGGAAGAACACGTTGAAGGTGGAGTCGAATACGGCCCCGTTCATGGACGAGGTCGCGAGCAGCGCAGGCGCGACAAAACTGGTGTAGCTGACCCCGGCCACCCTGCCCACCAGGGTGCCCAGGCCCACCCCGATCGACAGCAGGTAGAACAGCGGCTCGAACAGCCCGGAGACCAGGATCACCCAGGTGTGCCGGTAGGCGCGGGCATGCCGCTCGATCAGGTGCACGGCACCCTTGCCGCCGAGACTGCCGTGCCGGGCGAGCAGCATCGGCGCCGGCAGGATACGCAGCGGCAGCCGGCGCAGTGACGGCGCGGTCATCGGGCGCTCACCGGCGTCCCCGGCCAGCCGGGCTGCGGCGTCGGGCCGGGCCTCGGGGCGCGCGGTGCAGGCTCACACTTTCTGTGCTCAGACATAAAGGCGCCGCCGGTACATCCGGTCCCCGGCGATCAGCCCGGCTGCGGCGAGCGCCGCCAGGTAGCCGACGTGCGCGAGCGTGCCGGGCAGGTCGGGGTGGCCGAGGGACAGTGACCTGCACAGCACCACGCCGTGCCACAGCGGGGTGGCCCAGGCGACCTTCTGCAGCCAGCCGGGCAGCTGGGTCAGCGGGAAGAACGTGCCCGAGAACAGGAACAGCGGGATCAGGCCGAACCGGAACAGCATCGCGAACGACCCGTCCTTCTCCCGGGTGATCGCGAACGCCTCGATCGGGGTGGCGAAGGCCAGCCCGGTGAGCACGACGACCGGGATCGTGGCCACCGCCCAGGCCGAGGGCGCCGCCCCGAACGCCGCCATCACGGCCAGGAAGATGCTGGCGTTCATGGTCAGCCGCAGTACGGTGAACATCAGGTGGCCGTGGAACATGTCGGTTGGCCTGATCGGGGTGGCCGCTGCCGCCTGGTAGGTCTTCACCCACTTCACCGACGCCATCACCGGGTAAGTCGACTCGGCCATGGCGGTCTGCATGCCGGTGGCGGCGAGCAGGCCGGGGGCGAGGAACACCAGGTACTGGAGCCCGCCCAGGCGGGGGGCGCCGTGCTTGTCCACCAGCGCGCCCAGGCCGAGGCCCATCGCGCCCAGGTACAGCACCGGGTTGGCCACGCTGGAGTAGATCGAGCCGCGCCAGGTCCGCCGGTAGTTGGTCAGCCAGGCGCGGAAGGCGCGAACCGCCAGCACCCAGCTGCCCGCGACCGGGCGGCCCGCGCCCGGCTGGCCCGCGGTGCCCGGCTGGCCCGCGGCGGGTGGCTGGCCCGCGGCGGGTGGCTGGCCCGCGGCGGGTGGCTGCGGCGGCGCCGCTGCCACCGTCATCAGTCCACCAGCCGCCTGCCGGTGAGCCGCAGGAAAACGTCCTCCAGCGTGCTGCGGCGGACCAGCGTGGTCTGCGGCTCAAGACCGTGCGCCCGGACGTCAGCCAGCGCGGTATCGCCGTTCGGCACATAAAGCAGGATCCGGTCGGCGAGCACCTCGATCCGCTCGGCCGGGACGTCCGCTACCTTCTCCGCGGCCTGGTCATGCTCCGCCGGACGGAAGCGCAGCTCCAGCACCTCCGGCGTGGCATAGGCCGAGATCAGCTCGCGCGGTGACCCGCCGGCTGCGATCAGGCCGCCGTCCATGACCACGAGCCGGTCGCACAGCTGCTCGGCCTCGTCCATGTAGTGCGTGGTAAGGATGAGGGTCACGCCGTCTTGCTTGAGCCGGAACAGCCGGTCCCAGACCACGTGCCTGGCCTGCGGGTCCAGGCCGGTGGTCGGCTCGTCCAGCAGCAGCACCTCCGGCTCGTTGATCAGCGAGCGGGCGATCGTGAGCCGCCGTTTCATGCCGCCGGACAGCGGCTCGACCTGGTCTTCCGCCCGGTCGGTGAGCTGCACGAATTCCAGCAGCCGGGTCGTCCGCGCGGCGATGACGGAACGGGGCAGGCCGAAGTAGCGCCCGTAGATGAGGAGGTTCTCCCGGACCGTCATCTCCAGGTCGAGCGTGTCCTCCTGCGGCACCACGCCCAGCCGGGCCCGGATCGCCGGGCCGTCGGCCACCGGGTCCATGCCGAGGATGGTCAGCTCCCCGCTCGTCGGCGGGGACACGCAGCCGATCATCCGCATGGTGGAGGACTTGCCGGCCCCGTTCGGGCCGAGAAACCCGAACGCCTCGCCGCGCCACAGCTCGAAATCAACTCCGCCGACGGCAGTGAACTCGCCGAATTTCTTGGTCAGGCCCCGGGCGCTGATCAGGACTTCAGGCTCAGGCACGTCGCGACCCTACCCGGATCAGGCCGGGATACCGAATGAATTTCCGGCCGCCGCGCTGGCTGCGCCCCGCCGCCGCCGACCTTGACCCCGCGGCCGCGGGGTCAAGGTCAAGGTCAAGAAAGGATCAAGGGCACGGCAAACGGCGGCCGGGCTAGGCCCAGATGCCCCGGTCTGGCCGGCGGGCACGGTACGCTCGGCGAAAGGCCGGATGTGCGCCAGCGCGACAGGCCAGATGCGCGCCAGCACCGGGACGCGCGGTGCCGCCGGGGTTTCTGAGAAGGAAGGCTGCTCGGTGATCATTGTCCGCGACCTGTATGCGCGGTTCCGGCATCTGATCCACGAGGCGGCCAAGTTCGGCGTCGTCGGCATCATCGGCCTGATCATCACCGACGGCGGCACTAACCTGCTGCAGGGCCCGCTGGGCGGCTGGCTCAAGGCGAATGTCGTCGCCACCATCGTCGCCACCACCTTCGCCTACCTGGGCAGCCGGTACTGGACGTTCCGGCACCGCGAGCGCACGAACACCATGGGCCGCGAGACCGCGCTGTTCTTCGTGCTCAACGGGATCGGCCTCGGCATCCAGCTGGCCTGCCTGGGCTTCACCAACTACGCGCTGGGCCTGACCGATAAGCTCTCCGCCAATATCGCGCTGCTGCTCGGCATCATGCTCGGCACGCTGTTCCGGTTCTGGTCCTACCGGCGGTTCGTGTGGACCGCGCCGCAGGGTGGCCAGCTCGCAGCGGGCGAGCCGGAGACCGTGCGGCTGGCGGATCCGGCGGCGGCGCTCGCGCTGCCCGAGCCGCTGGAGCGCGAGCCGGAGACCGTACCGCCCGGCCGCGGCGGGACGCTGCCCGACCAGGCCGGCCTGCCTCTCTAGCGGCGCCGGTGCCTGACGACGTCCGACAGCAGGCCGTGAGGTGAGCCTGGTCTCCGGGCCCCGCGGGCTGTACTTCAGGTTCCGGCTGCTGATCCACGAGGCGGCCAAGTTCGGCGTCGTCGGCGCCGTCGGCTTCGCCATCAACCTGGTCGGGGCCGACCTGCTGCACTATGACGCCGGGATGGGCAAGTACACCGCGCTCACGATCGCGACCGTGCTGGCCATGATCGCCAACTTCCTGGGCAACCGGTACTGGACCTTCGCCGGCCGGCAAAGCCGAGGCACCACGCACGAGACCGTGATGTTCTTCGCCTTGAACGGGGTCGCGCTGCTGATCCAGTACGCAACGCTGTGGGTCATCGATGACGCTTTCGGCCTGCAGACCAAGCTCTGGTACTCGGTGGCTGTCGTGCTGGGCATCGGGCTGGGCACGCTGTTCCGGTTCTGGTCTTACCGCAAGTGGGTATGGCACGCCCCGCCGGTTGCGGTGGCGGCCGCTGCCGGGCTGTCGGATGTCCCGGCCGTTGCGCCTGCCGTCTGGGATCCCGCTGCGGCGGCCGCCTGGGACCCGCCCGCTGCTGACTACCCGGCCGAGCGGGTGGCCGCGCGGCCGGCGGCGGCCCCCGTGGCCTGGGGTGAGGCCCGGCCGCCGCCCTGGGCCGAGGCCCAGCCACCGCCCTGGGGTGAGACCCGGCCGCCTGCCTGGGGTGAGGCCACGGCGCCGTCCTGGAGCGGGCCGTCCGACTGGGACCGGCCATCCGACTGGGACCGGGTCGGCGGCTGGAACCAGGAGTCCGGCTGGAACCAGGAGTCCGGCTCGAACCAGGAGTCCGGCTGCACGGCCAGCCGGGATTACGGTGCGGTTGCCGCTGTCCCGCCGTCGGCGGCTTCGATGCCGGCCAGCGCGCCGCCGGAGCCGGCCCGCTGGACCGGTCCCAAGCATGCCCGTCCCGGCCGCCAGCCCCGACCTGTCCGGTCGGCCCAGTCCGGCTGATAGCCGCCCGCGAGACTTAGCTGACCCCGATCTGCGTTACCGCAGCGAGCAGCCCTGGCCGGCCTGTGCGTCCAGCCGCGAGAGCGGGATCGCGAGCGCGGCACCGGCCAGCGGCTGGCTTAGCGCGCCGGTCGTCACCAGCCTGCCGAGCACGTGCATCTCGCGCGCCCGGGCCGCGCTCGGATGATCCAGCGGATCGTCGGCCGACGGGCCCTGTACCAGCCCCGCGAGCAGCGCCGCCTGCGGCCACGACATCCGGGACGGCCGGACGCCGAAGTAGCCGCACGAGGCAGCCTTGATCCCGTAGAAACCGTGCCCGAAGTAGACCACGCTGGAGTACATCCGCAGAATCTGCGGGCCGGTATAGCTGAACTTCAGCTTGACCGCCAGCGCCACCTGCTCCAGCTCTGCCAGGGTGCCGGCCCGGACCGGGGTATACAGCACCTTGGCGAGCTGCTGATACAGCGTCGCGCCGCCCTGGTCGGTGCCGCCGGTCAGCCGGGCCCAGATCACCCGGCCGATGGCCAGCGGATCAACCCCGGGCTCGGAGGAGAACCGGTGATCCTCAGTGGCCTCAAGCGCGGCGGCGAACCGGGGCGGCGCAGGCGGCCCCGGGTAGACCGCATGATGCACCCGGTTCTGGCTGCGGACCAGGGCCCGCGCGTTGCCGACCGATGGGGTGATCAGCAGCAGGCCGCCGAACGCGACCCCGGCCAACAGCGCGGCCACCACCAACAGGAGCGTCAGGGAGCGCAGCAGGCGGCGGCGCCGTGACCGCGGCCTGCGAACCCGCCGCGGCCCGCCGGGCGCGGGCCGCCAGGCCCCGCGCGAGGTCATCGGCAGCGTGCTGTTAGGGCGAAACCGCCCCCGGACGGGGACGGTAAGGTCCTGGGCGTTCCATCCGCCGTCATCCGCTGACTGCCGCACCGCTTCGCGCTCCGCCGTTCTGTGTCGCCGCCAGCCGTCTTGATCGCGGCCGCAGGGTGAGCAGCCCGAGGAACCTCAGCCAGCCGTGCGCCGGCCCGATCCGGGATCAGACCGATCCCGTGAGCCCGGGCCGTACCGGCCCTGGCGACCATCGGACGCCCGGCTGGGCGGCCCCGCATGCCGAGTGGTGCCGGCTGTGCGATGTCATCGCAGGGCGTCAACACTGACCCGATCGGGTGCTGGTCGAGTGCCCCTGCCAGATCAACGCCCGGCAGACCGCCATGGTGCCACAGCGGGCAGCCACCGCAGGCAGCCACCTGCCAGCGAAACTACGCCCCTGAGCCATCCAGCTCGCGCCGCGCCGCGCGGCAGTCCGGGGCGCCCAGTCATCCGCGGTTCCCACCATCAGCAACGCCCCGCCGCCGACCGGATCCGGCCGCCGTCTCTGCCAGCCCCGGCCGCCGACCGTCATACCGCAAGTCAGCCAACCCAGCCGCACCCGAGTCCGGTCAGCCTCGCAGCGCTCGCTCAGTCGGCGGCAGCACGCCGCGGCGGCGGAGCCGCCAGCAGGGACTGCAACGAGCCCACAATATACTTCGAGTAGTTACGCAGCAGAATCTGCACCCGCCCGGCAATAGCCCGGCTGGGAGTCAGATAAAGATTCAGATCGCCATCGAGAACGAAGAAATAATCAATGACATCTGGGTCGTAGGGAACAAGCGGACCCCGATTTCCAATAGTGTATGGGCGTCGGCCCACCGATACCATCCAGCCAGTCTTTCCGCGGTAGATAGTAGTCTTAACCTGGATCCGTTTTATTCCGTGCGGCATGGCCGCCCTGGCGTGGGCCTTTACCACGATCCGGCCGTCTCCGCGGCCCGGGGTCACACCCAGGGATTCAATGACTTCGTCCCAGGACATCGCCTCGGCAATAGCTCTTCGCAACCGCGCATCCGACCAGCGCCGCTGGCCGGTGAAGTGCGATGAGTCCAAGCCGAGTTCCTGAGCCCGGCGCTTGACGATCCGAATGTTCCCCGCAGAGGTGGCGCTAAGCCCAAGTTCACGCATAACGCCACGCCATGAATGAGATACAACGACTGCGTCCGTCATCTGGGAATCGGTCCAGGTGTGCCTGCTCGCTATTTGCCCTGCCATGATCGGAAAGCTATCACCAGGTACCAACAAAACGGCCGCCAGGCTATCTGGCGGCCGTTTTGAAGTGTCGGGACGGGCGGATTTGAACCGCCGATCTCTTGTCCCCCAGACAAGCGCCTTAACCAACCTGGGCCACGTCCCGTTACCCTATCGGCGGCACAATCATAGCGCACAGTGCGAGCTGGGCGGGAGTCCGGTCCCATCGGGGATCGACCCGCGCGTCAGCGTGGGCTACTCGCCGGTCTCGTCGTCGATCACGGCGTCGGGGGCGTTCTTCTTGACCGACTCAATGCCGGCCAGCGCCGAACTCTTCCGCTCGTAACTCTCGCTGGTCGCGATGACCTGCCCGTTTCCGGCCACCAGGTTGAAGTGGTACTTGCCGCTTGAGCCCTTCTTGATCACGAACTTTCCCGCCATGCTCTCCTCCTCGGCCCGGCGCCGTCCTGGCCCTCGGCGTAGGCGATCTCGCTGCCGGCAAGCCCCATGCGCATCCCGCGCAGCGGCCGTCAGCGCGACTATCGCACTGGCCACAGTGATTTGCAATGATCTCGGCACCGAACTCAAGTCCCGCGTCAGCTATCCTCGAGGTTCGCTGGCGAGCCGGGTAAAGGATCAAGGACGGACAGCAGATGGCCCGGACCCTGACGTCGGCATCCTGGTGCCCGATTCACCCTGCCTGGTGCTGGCCTTCTACCCCGGCGACGACACCTCCGTCTGCACCCGGCAGCTGTGCGCATACACGGCGGCCTTCGAGAGCCTGGCCGGGCTCGGGCGGAGGTCTGGGGCATCAGCCCGCAGGATGTGGCCAGCCCACGAGCGGTTCGCAGGCACTTGCCCGGCGCCGACAGCGCCGATCGTGATGCTCTGACGGGCGGCCCGGCCGACCGGCCCGAAGACGTGCGTCAGGCCAGCGGCCTTTCCTGGCGAGGTTGACTCAGCCAGGCGGAGCGGCTGAGGCGCCCTGCGGCGGGACGACGACCATCGGCGTGCCGCATGCGCATGTGTAGGTCGCGCCGGCCTCGCTGTGGCAATGGCAGGCGCGCTGCACGACCAGGCGGCAGCCGCAGTCCTCGTGCGTGCAGGTGAGTACGGTTCCCCTCGGGAAACTCAGCGGTGGCCATGAGGCACTTCTTTCTCGCGACAGTGCTGGATGAAGCCGGCCAGGAGATCACCGCCTGGCGACGACGCCTCCGCTTCCGGTCCGGCGCTGGCGCGGACTGGTGACCGGGTCAGCCGGGCTGGGCCAGCTCGTAGCCGGCTTCCTCGACTGCGGCCCGCACGGCGGCTGCGTCCGGGAAAGGATCAGCCACGATGCTGACCTGCCCCGAGGCGACGTCGACGTCGACCTGGCTGACACCAGGGATGGCCGAGATCTCGGCCCGGACCGCCTTCTCGCAGTGCTCGCAGCTCATGCCGGTCACGAAGATCAATCTCTGACCCATGGCGGCATCCTATCGTCGCAGCTGGCAGCTACCGTGCCTGCGCGGCAAACGAGTAACATCCCACCAGGGGCGGCAGTGCCATCCGGCACGCCGCCAGCCGTGATCAGCGCCAGCGGTCAGCGCCAGCGGTCGGCGGGATGGGGAGGTGGGACCCGGGATGTCGTCGGCTTCGCTGGTCAGCGGGTCGTCCGGGCCGTCAGAACCTGCCGGAACGGGCCAGCTATCCGAGGGATCACGGCCATCCGACGGGACACAGCACCCCGCCGGGACCGGGATACAGCACCCCGCCGGGACACAGCACCCCGCCGGAGCACAGCCATCCGCCCGGACGCCGATCGCCGAGGGAGCACCGCTCGCCGAGGGAGCACCGCCTGACGGCCGGCGTATCGAGCTGTCGCTGCAGGGGATGACCTGCGCGGCGTGCGCCGCGCGGATTGAGAAGAAGCTCAACCGGCTGGGTGACGTGCACGCCGTGGTCAACTTTGCGACCGAGCGGGCAAGCGTCAGCGCCCCGGCCGGCGTGACGCCGCAGATGCTGATTGCCGTCGTCGAGCGGACTGGTTACGGCGCCGCCGAGATCCGGCCCGCGACGGCAGGCGGGCCGACCGCAGCCAACCCAGCCTCAGCCGGCGCGGCGGCAGGCGACCTGGCGGCAGGCGACCTGGCGGCAGGCGGCCCGGCGGCAGGCGACCCGGCTCGGGCCGGTGCGGGCACCGCGGGCGGGCAAGATGACCGCGCGGATGGCGATCGGGCCGATTACCTGCGCCGGCGGCTGATCCTGGCGCTGATTTTCTTCATCCCGCTGTCCGACGTGTCGGTCGCGCTATCGCTGTTCCCGGCCTTCCGGTTCCCTGGCTGGCAGTGGCTGCTCGTCGCGCTGGCCGCGCCGGTGGCGCTCTGGGCGGCGTGGCCGTTCCATGCCGCGGCGCTGCGCGGCCTGCGGCACGGCACGCTGATGATGGACACGCTGGTGTCCCTCGGCATCACCGCCGCCTGCGGCTGGTCGATCTACGCGATGTTCTTCCTGGACGCGGGACAGGTCCGGGCCAGCGGCTTTACCGAGCTCATGCACCATTCCGGGGGCGGGATCTACCTGGAGGTGGCCGCCTCGGTCACCACGTTCCTGCTGGCCGGGCGGTTCTTCGAGGCCCGGGCCCGGCGGTCGGCCGGGGAGGAGATGCGGGTGCTGGCCGCGACAGCGGCCAGCGAGGCGTGCGTGCTGTCCTCCGACGGGACCGAGCGGCGCATCCCAGCCGTTCGGCTGCGGCCCGGCGACGAGTTCGTCGTCCGGCCAGGCGAGACAATCGCCGCCGACGGCGAGGTGCTGTTCGGCGACTCGGCCGTGGACCGCAGCATGATGACCGGCGAGTCGGTCCCGGCCGACGTGTCCCCGGGCGACGGCGTGATCGGCGGCACCGTAGTGCTCACCGGCAGGCTGATCGTGCGGGGGGTCAAGGTCGGCGCGGACACCCAGCTGGCGCACCTGATCCGGCTGGTCGAGCAGGCCCAGGCGCAGAAGGCCGCAATCCAGCGGCTGGCCGACCGGATCTCCGGGGTCTTCGTCCCCGCAGTGCTGGGGATGGCTGCGCTGACGCTGGCCGGCTGGCTGATCGCGGGGAGCGCGGCGGAGCACGCGTTCAGTGCCGCGCTGGCCGTGCTGATCATCGCCTGCCCGTGCGCGCTCGGGCTGGCGACCCCGGCAGCCCTGGTGGTCGCATGCGGCCGCGGCGCGCGGCTGGGCATCTTCATCAAGGGCTATGCGGCGCTTGAGTCATCCCGGTCGATCGACACCGTGGTGCTGGACAAGACCGGCACCGTCACCTCCGGCCAGATGACGGTGACCAGCGTGCTGCCCGCGGCCGGCGTCAGCCGGGCCGAGCTGCTGCGCTGCGCTGGGTCGGTGGAGCAGGCGTCCGAGCACGCAGTGGCGACCGCGATCACCGCCACGGCCCGGGCCAGCAGCCCGGAGGGCCTGCCGCTCGCCGCCGGGTTCACCGCGCTGGCGGGCCTCGGCGCGCGCGGCACCGTGGCGGGCCGGGAGGTGACGATCGGGCGGGAGCGGCTGCTGCGCGACAGCGGGCTCACCGTCCCGGCAGAGCTGGCTCGGCAGGCGGCGCGGTGGGAGCGGGACGGCTGGACCACGGTGCTGGCCGGGTGGGACGGCACGGTCCGCGGCGTGCTGGCGGTGGCCGACACGATTAAGCCTTCGGCGGCCGCGGCGGTCGCGGAGCTGCGCCGGCTCGGTCTGCGCACCATATTGCTGACTGGCGACAATGAGGCCACGGCGCGCGCCGTCGGCGCGGCCGCCGGGGTGGACGAGGTGATCGCCGGAGCGCTGCCGGGCGACAAGGCCGCGGTCATCGGCCGGCTGCGGGCGGGCGGCCGGGCGGTGGCGATGGTCGGCGACGGCGTCAACGACGGCCCGGCACTGGCCGCCGCCAACCTGGGCCTGGCGCTCGGCTCGGGCACCGATGTGGCGATGAGCGCGGCCGACCTGATCCTGCTCCGCGACGACCTGATGGTAGTACCCGAATCGATCCGGCTGGCCCGCGGCACGTTCCGGACGATCCGGCAGAACCTGGGCTGGGCGTTCGGCTATAACTTCGCGGCCATCCCGCTGGCGGCCGCCGGGTTCCTGAACCCGCTCATCGCCGCGGCGGCCATGACCTTGTCGTCCGTGTTCGTGGTGTGGAACAGCCTGCGGCTGCGGCGGCTGCGGGTGTCAGCGCCCGGGGCGCCGCCCTTGGCCCCGCCGCGCGCGGCCCGCGGGCCGCGCGAGCCAGCCGCCGCGCACGCGCGGCCGGCCTGCCGAGAGCCGGCTGGCCGCGCGCATACCGCCTGACCGGAGGGCGGGGAATGCCGGCCCGCGGATACTGATCACATGCGAATCCTGATCATCGGCGGAACCGCGTTCGTGGGCAGGCACATCACCCAGGCGGCCATCGACGCCGGGCACGAGGTAACGCTGCTGCACCGCGGCCGCACTGGCGCCGATTTGTTCCCCGGCGCCCGGCACCTGACCGCCGACCGAGACGGCGATCTCGGCGCGCTGGACGGCCGCGAGTGGGACGCGGCCATCGACGTCAGCGCCTACCGCCCGGGCCAGGTGCGCGCCCTGGCCCGGGCGCTGGACGGCCGCGGCGGCCGGTACCTGTTCATCTCCAGCACCTCGGTATACCGGCCGCTGGCACGGCCCTTCTTCACCGAGAGCGCCCCGCTGGCCGAGCTGGACGACCCGGAGCGCCAGGCCGTCACGGCCCAGACCTACGGCGGCCTCAAAGTCGCCTGCGAGCGCGCGGCCGCCGGGCAGTACGGCGCGGACCGCGTCACGATCATCCGTCCCGCCTACGTCATCGGCCCGCACGACTACACCTGCCGGTTTACCTGGTGGGTACAGCGGATCGCCAGCGGCGGCACCGTGCTGGCGCCCGGCGACCCGGCGGCCCCGATCCAGGTGATCGACGCCCGGGACCTGGCCGCCTGGACGGTCACGCTAGCCCAGAACTTGGTGCCGGGAACGTTTCACGCGGTCAGCCCGCCGCCGCCGTTCAGCTTCGCGGAGATGCTGACGGCCATCGCGGACGAGGTCGGGCCGCCGGGCACCGAGCTGCGCTGGGTTGCCGGCGGCTTCCTGCAGGCCGCCGGCGAGACCGGCGCCAGCCTGCCGCTGTGGCCCGACACCGCCGAGGAGCGCAGCCTGAACATGGCGGATCCGGCGGCCGCGCTCGCGGCCGGGCTGCGCCCGCGCGCGCTGCGGGACAGCATCGCCGATATCCGCCGGCACGAGCTCCGCTCGCCCACGCCGGTGCCGGGCGGCACGGGCCTGGCCCCGCAGCGCGAGGCCGAGCTGCTCAGCCGCTGGCAGGGCCGGCCGCAGGCGGACCGCTGACCGGCAGGTCGAGTCCGTAAGCCACCAGCAGGATGCCCGCGACCGGGGCCCAGTCCCGGTCCGGCAGCCGCCGGAATCCGGCTTCTGCGTACAGGTGCCGCGCGGCCAGCATCTCCGGCCGGGTGCACAAGATGACGCGGCGGAGGCCGCGGGCGCGGGCCTGGTCGATCACGGCCCGCAACAGCGCACGGCCGATGCCGCGCCCCTGACCGCCCGGGATGACGGCCAGCGCCCGGACCTCGGCCTCGTCTGCGCTGGTCGCGATCTCACACGGCTGCGGCCACGACTGCACCGCTACGGTGCCGAGCATCCGGCCGCTGGCCAGGGCGACCAGCACATCGGCCTCGCCGCGGGCCCCCAGGGCCGCCAGTTCGTCCGCGTACACCGACGGCGGCCGCAAGAATCCGGCCGAGCGGTAGGCAGCCAGGCGCAGCCGGCCGATCTCGGCCAGCTCGGCCGGCGCCGCGGCCCGGATGGAGAGGCCGGGAGCCGAAGGGGAGCCGGGCCCGGGCAGCTGCCGTTCAGGGCCCGGTCCGCTGCCGCGTCATCAGTCCGGCCGCCTTTCCTGGCCTGCGGGGCCCTCCCTGCCTGCGGGCCCCTCCTGTTTCCGCGGGCCCTCCTGCCCGCGGGCACAGCCACGCTAGCGCAAGCCGGCGGCCGCGGCAGCGCAGGCCAATGGCCCCGCCGCCGCGGCCGCCGCCGCTGGCAGTTATCCTCAGGCCTCGAGCACGGCCTCGATCTCCAGGTGCAGCGTCACCTTGTCGGCGACAACGGCGCCGCCGGTCTCCATCGGCGCGCTGAAGTTGACGTTGAAGTCACGGCGGTTGATCTCGCCGATCGCGGTGAAGCTGGCCCGGGTACCGCCGAAGGGGTCCGGGCCGAAGCCGTTCAGCTCCAGCTTGAGCGGGACGCTCCTGGTCACCCCCTTGAGGGTGAGCTCGCCGTCCAGGACGTAGTCACCGCCGTCGAGCCGGACGCCGGTCGACCGGTAGGTCATCGTCGGGTAGGTCTCGACCTCGAAGAAGTCAGCCGACCTGATGTGCCCGTCGCGCTGCTCGTTGCCGGTGTTAATCGAGGCCAGATCGATCTCCGCGGTCACGGACGAGCCCAGCGGGTCGGCGCCGGTGACCAGCTGGCCGGAGAACGTGGTGAACCGCCCGCGCACCTTGCTGACCATCATGTGGCGCACCGAGAAGCCGACCTCGGAGTGCACCGGGTCGATCGCCCACGTGCCGGCCACGTATCCGGGGATGCTCGTGCTGGTGTCTGCTGTGGTCATAGGTCACTCCCGTAAGTTCAGCGTAGAGGAGATTTGATTGAATGCTCAATAATTATCACGGGAGCCTCCTGTTGTCAAACGCTCAACAACATCGGGTATCTTAGCACCGTGACCGATCCGCAGCCGCGCTGGCTGTCCGCCGGCGAGCAATCCGCCTGGCGGACGTTCCTGGCTGCCTGCCAGACGCTGTTCAGCACCGTGGATGCGCAGCTAATGCGCGATTCGGCCATCCCGCATGGGTACTACGAGATCCTGGTGCGGCTATCCGAGGCGCCCGGTCAAGCGCTGCGGATGAGCCAGCTCGCCGAGGCCTCCACGTCCAGCAAGAGCAGGCTGTCGCATGCGATCGCCCGGCTGGAGGAGCGCGGATGGGTGACCAGGCTGAGCTGCCCCACCGACCGGCGCGGCCAGATCGCGCAGCTCACCGAGGCCGGCCTGGCCGCGCTGGCCGCCGCGGCGCCTGGCCACGTCGACCAGGTGCGGCGATCCCTGATCGATCTGCTGAGCCCGGAGCAGGTCAGCCAGCTGCGGCAGATCAGCGCCGCCATCGTCGCCGGCGGCTACGCCGGGAGCACGGCCGTGACTGCCGCCGACGACTCCGGCGCCGGCTGCCCGATGGCCCTGGGCAGCCAGGACGACTGCGGCCAGGACGGCGGGCCGGCCAGCCGCGACTAGCGGCCCGGATCCGGCGGCATCGTCAGTCGGCGCGCCCCGTTTCCCGCGCATCGGCCAGCGCCGCCATCAGCCCGGCGATCACCTGCGGTTCGGCTCCCGGCTCGCCGCGCAGCCCGTCAGCTGCGCCGGCCTGGTCGGCGGCGGTGCGGTTCTGGCTGAGCTTGTACGTGGCCTCGACGGCCGTGATCGTCAGCTCCACCCCGACGATCGCCTTCAGCTGGCCGTCGATGTACTTGGCCGGGGCGTCGGCCACCGCCCAGGGGGCCGGGCGGTAGTCCTCGTGCCGGTGGGTCAGCCGGGTCACCATGTACCGCAGCCACTCGGGCTCCTGGCGGAAGGTGGCCGTGCCTGTGAGGTGCACGGCCTGGTAGTTCCAGGTGGGCACCATCCGGCCGTGCTCGGCCGTGCTGGGATACCAGGACGGCGAGACGTAGGCCTGCGGCCCGCGCACGATCGCCAGCGCCTGCGCACCCGGCTGGGCGGTCCGCCACTGCGGGTTCGCCCGCGCCAGGTGGCCGAGCAGGCAGCCGTACCTTCCTGGCTCCCCATCCGTCCCGGCGGTCCCGGAGCCAGCGGCGAAGTCGTCCGGGCGGTCCCAGATCACCGGCAGCAGCGAGGCGACGGGCTTGGCGCCGTCGAAGGTGACCAGGTCCGCGGCCTCCGCCGCGTCCACGAACGCGGCGATCTCGGTCAGGTCGGTGACGGCGAAATGGGGGGGCACATACACCCGACCAGGTTATGCGCAGCCGCTATCGCGAGCCTAACGCGGCCCGGTGCGTCAGTAGGCGACGGTAATGCGGCGGCGGATCGCGGTGCCCAGCTCGATTTCGTCGGCGACCGCGACGGCGAAATCCGGGATGCTGATCCGGCTGATGCCGTCTGTGCCGGTCAGGAGCTGGTCGCCGCCCAGCCGGAAGGTCCCGGTGCGCTCCCCCGGCTCGATCACCGCTGCCGGGCTGCAGTACGTCCAGTCCAGGTCGGCAACGGAGCGCAGGAACTCCAGCACCTGAGCGTGCGCCAGCGCCACCGGCCGGGCGGCCGCCGGGAACCCGGGGGTATCGACCAGCCGCTGGCCCGGGACGAGTTCCAGGCTGCCGGCCCCGCCTACCACCACCAGGCGGCGCACTCCGGCCGCGCGCAGCCCCTCGGTGAGCCCGCTGATCGCGGCCAGCAGGCTCGGCCCGGGATCGTCTCGGCCTGCCCGCGGGCCGACGGCACTGACCACGGCGTCCTGGCCCGCGACCAGGGCCGCCACGGCCGCGGGATCGGCGGCGTCGGCCGCCGCCGCCAGGCCGTCCCTGGCCGCGCCGGTCACCTCGTGCCCGCGTGCGGTCAGCTCGGCGCTGATGGCCCGGCCGATGGCGCCGGTGGCGCCGAACACCACAGTTCTCATGACCGCTACCCCATCATGCCCGGGCCGCCCGCGCCGCGCCGGCGCCCGCCGTGGCCGGTAGGGTTCCTGGCATGACCGATGCGGAGGACCTTGAGGCGCTGTCATCACGCGAGCTGCACGACCGTGCCGTCCACCGGGCCCTGCGTCACCTCGATATCGGCTTCCTGTGGCAGCTGCTGCGCGAGCTCCCGGCTGGCGAGGCAGCCGCCGGGCACCCGGATGCGGCCGGCGCCGACGCCGCGCATCTGTCTGCGCTGATCTCGGACGCGCTGGAGTCCGGCGAGGGCGACGTCGCCGAGTCGCTCCGGCCGCTGTACCTGGGCTACCTGCGCAAGCACGCTTCCGGCCGGGGCAGCCCGGAGCAGCACGGAGCCGGCGCGCCCGGCTGAGCGGTCAGTCCGGGACGACCAGAACCTTGCCGACGGCACCGTCCTCGACCGCGTCCTGCGCGGCGGCGACATCGGCTAGCCCGAACCGGGTGACCGGCAGCTCGGTCAGCGCGCCGGCCGCCAGCGCCGCGGTCACGTCCGCCGCGCCCGCTTCGAGGGCTGCCGCCGGCACCCCGTACAGCAGCACGAACCGCAGCAGGACGTTGGCGGTCATGCAGGCACGCACGGGCAGAGCCGGGTCGCTGGGCTCGGCGGCGTAGGTCACGATCTGCGCCATCGGCGCGGTCACGGCCAGGTCCAGCTTCAGGTTGGCGCCCAGCGCCAGCTCGACCACGCGGTCGACCTGCGCGGCGAACGAGCGGATCTGCTCCGCGGCGTCGCTGTCCTTATAGTTGACGACCAGGTCCGCGCCCGCCTTAGCGGCCAGCTCAGCCTTCCGCCGCCCGCTGACGGTGGTGATCACCCGCGCCCCGGCATGCTTGGCCAGCTCGATCGCGTAGTGCCCGACTGCCCCGGCGCCCCCTGCAACAAGCACTGTCTTACCCTCGACCGGCCCGTCCGCGAACAGGCAGCGGTGCGCGGTCAGGGCGGGCACGCCCAGGCACGCGCCCAGCTCTGCCGAGGCGCCCGCGGGCAGCGGCACCGCCTGGCGGGCCGGGACCACGCTCCACTGCGCGGCCGTCCCCCACGGGCTGGTCGCCGCCAGCCAGAGCCATACCCGCTGGCCGATCCGGGCGTCATCGACGCCCTCGCCCACGGCGTCGATGACGCCCGCGCCGTCGTGATGCGGGATCTGGAATCCGGTGATGGGCCGGGGCGTCGCGCCGCTGCGCGACTTCCAGTCCGTCGGATTGATCCCCGACATCTCGATTCTGACCCGGACCTGGCCTGGGCCTGGCTCCGGTCGCTCGATCTCCTCGACTCGCAGCACCTCGCGGGCTGCCCCGTAGCAGTCGTGCAGCGCGGCTCTCATCCTCAGGTCGCCTCCGGCGTAGTTCCCGTAGTCACCATGCCGATCCTCTCACCCGGTCTTCCGGCCGCCGGAGGGTGCCGAGGGCTGCCGGGCACTGGCCTCAGCTGGCCTGCCCGCCGGTAACTGCGAACCGCTTTCCGCTGGGATCGAGCGAGACGAAAACCTTGTTCCGTCCGGTGTACTTCGCCTCGCTGAGCGCGGCCTCAGCCCGGCGATGTTCGCATCTTGGCCGCCCGGCACTGCACGGATGAAAAGCCCGCAATCTGGGCATGACCCGGTAGAGAGGATGCCAAGTGATAGCCAGGTGAAGCTGCCCGGCGCCGCCGTCAGGCACAGGCCGCGGGCCATGTCCGTCCTGATGGTAGCGGGCATGATCAGCGCCTTGCTGCTGCCCGCGTCGCGGCTTTCTGCCGACATGGCGGCCACCGCGCGCGCGGGCGTCCCGCTCAACGGCACGCCCGCCGTCGGCGCATTGTTCACCGCGGCCGGAGGCAGCCCCGCCCAGCACTTCTGCTCCGCCAGCGTGGTGCACAGCCCGGGCGGAAACCTGCTGATCACGGCCGCGCACTGCCTGACCGGCCGGAGCCTGAGGCCAGCCGGCCGCATCATGTTCGCTCCCGGGTACCACGACGGCGAGTTCCCCTACGGCAGCTGGCCGGTCACCGCCGAGTACGTCGACAGCCAGTGGTCACTCAACCGCGACCCGAACGACGACGTCGCGTTCCTGGCCGTGCGCGGCTCTGGGTCGGCCGTCCTCGAGGCGCAGACGGGGGCCGAGACGCTGGCCGTCGGCCAGCGCCCGCCGCTGGCCGTGCGCGTCATCGGCTACCCGGACAGCGGGCAGCGGCCGCTGCGCTGCCAGGCGCCCACCCGCGCCTTCGATGCCGGCCGGCTGCATCAGCTGGTGTTCGACTGTGACGACTACACCAACGGCACCAGCGGCGGACCGTTCCTGGTGCACGTGAACGCGAAGACCGGCACCGGGCGGGTGGTTGGCGTGATCGGCGGCTACCAGGAGGGCGGCGACACCCCGAGCGTCTCCTACTCACCCCAGTTCGGCAGCCGGATCCAGGCCCTCTACGACACCGCGGCCCGGAGCTAGCCAGCGTTGCCCGAGGGGCGGGGGACGATCTTGTCGATCTCGCTGAGGTCCTGCTCGGCGGGGATCCACTCGCCGGCCTCTGCGTTGGCCCTGACCTGCGCGGCGGACGTCGCCCCGGCGATCACCGACGTGCAGCCGGGCAGCGCGGCCAGGCCTCCGATCGCCACATCGAGCAGGCTGCGGCCATTGGCTTGCGCCCACTCGCCGAGCGCTTCGACCTTGTCCAGCTTCTCCGCCGTCACGTACTCACTCCGGCCGGCCAGCCTGGTGCCGGGGGCGGGCGGCTCGCCGCGCCGGACCTTGCCGGTCAGCAGGCCGTTGGCCAGCGGGAAGAACGGCAGCACCCCGACACCGAAGAACTCGGCCGCTGGCACAACTTCGGCCTCCGCCGCCCGCTCCAGCAGCGACCAGTGGTTCTGCGCCGAGATGAACGGCGGGGTACCGAGCTCGCGGGCGGCCGCGGCCGCATGCGCGATCTGCCAGCCGGAGAAGTTCGAGCTGCCGATGTAGCGGACCTTGCCCTGCGCTACCAGCTCCCCGAGCGCCGTCAGGGTCTCGACGACCGGCGTCTGCGGATCGGGCGTGTGCAGCTGGTAGAGATCGATGTATTCGGTCCGCAGCCGGCGCAGCGATTCCTCGACGGCCCGCCGGATGTAGGCCCGGCCGCCCTTGGCGCCCGCGGCCGGGCCGTAGCCCATGTCGGCGGCCTGGTGCCCGAACTTGGTCGCCAGCACCACCTGGTGCCTGCGCCCGGCCAGCACCTGGCCGAGCAGCTCCTCCGACTTTCCCGCGCCGCCGTAGGTGTCGGAGGTGTCGAGCAGCGTGATCCCGGCGTCGATGGCCGCGTCCACTACCGCCCTGGTGCCCGGCAGGTCTAGGCGGCGGCCGAAGTTGTTGCAGCCCAGCCCCACGGCGGAGACGAGAAGACCGGAATTGCCCAGTGCCTTGTACCGCATTGAACCTGCCATCTGATCGCCCGGCGCTGCCGATGCCGATCGTACCGGCCCCGGGCCGGACAGCTGGCCGGCGGTCGGGCGCCCGGATGGTCAGGTGCGCGAGCGGCGCGGCAGTGCCGCGAGCAAAGTATCCCGCGCGTAACTCTAGCCACGCCAGCGCCATACTGCTACTCTGCGCCACACTTGTTGACATGCGACATGCCCTCCCTTCCGGCACGTCAGGCCTGGCATGAAATCGCATATGCGATACCATGACGTCAGGGATGCGCGTGTTCATGCTCATTGCACAGGCTCATGACAGGCGGGCGCCCATGACGGAAATACCAGCCGGGCCGATTGTCCTGCGCATTCTCCTCGGCACCCAGCTGCGCCGCCTGCGCGAGGCGCGGGGCATCACCGCGCAGCAGGCCGCCCGCGCCATCCGGGGGTCTGAGTCGAAGATCAGCCGCATCGAACTCGGCCGCAACGCGGTCCGCGAGGTGGATATCGCCGATCTGCTGACCCTGTACGGAATCACCGACGCCGCCGAGCGCGAGCAGCTGCTGGCCCTGGCCAGCCAGGCCAACCAGCCCGGCTGGTGGCATCGTTATCAGGACATCCTCCCGGCCTGGTTCCAGGCATACATCGGCCTGGAGGAATCGGCCGAGTACATCCGCAGCTACGACGCGCAATTCGTGCCCGGGCTATTGCAGACCGAGGAGTATGCGACCGCGGTCATGGCGCTCGGCGACTTCGAGTCCGAGGACGCCGAGCGCCTGGTGTTCCTGCGCAAGGAGCGCCAGCGGCGCTTCAACTCCGGCAGCCTGCGGCTGTGGACCATCATCGACGAGGTGGCACTGCGGCGGCCGGTCGGCAGCCCCGAGGTCCGGCGCGCCCAGCTGGAGTACCTGGACGCGGTCTGCGACCGGCCTGGCTTCACCCTGCAGGTCACCCCGTTCCCGGCCCGCGGCCACACCGCGCCGGGCAGCTTCTCCATCCTGCGGTTCGCCAGCGCTGACCTGCCGGACGTGGTCTACGTCGAGCAGCTCACCAGCGCCATGTACCTGGACAAGAAGCTGGACGTCGAGCGCTATAGCGCGGCGCTGGACAACCTCAGCAGCATCAGCGCCACCCCGGATACATCCCGCCAGATGATCCGCTCGTTGCTCGAGGACGGGGAGGAAACTGTATGAGCAGCACCGGAAATGGCAGCCAGCATGCCGGCCTGAGCGGTGCGAGCTGGGTCAAGAGCAGCCGCAGCGGGCCGACCGGGGGGAACTGCGTCGAAGTGGCCTTCCTGGCCGACGGGAACATCGCGATGCGCAACTCGCGGCAGCCAGACGGCCCGTCGCTGGTGTTCACCCAGGCCGAGTGGGATGCCTTCCTGGGCGGCGCGCGGGACGGCGAGTTCGGATAACGGCCAGCCGGGTGGCTGCGCACGCAACGCGGCCGCCGGGCGCGGGCGCGGCACCCGGCGGCTCCGTACGGCCCGGCGGCCGGATCAGGGCAGGTCGAACTCCCCGCCCTTCACGCCAGCGAGGAAGGCGCTCCATTCCTCGCGGTCGAAGACATGGGCTTGGCGGTGTCCTTCGAGTCGCGCAGCGCCACCTGGCCGCCCGGCAGGCAGGCCACCTGGACGCACGCGGAGTTGTTGATCTGAGCTCCCCCGTGGTCAAGGGGGAGGCGTGCTCGTCCGACGGCCACGGCCTGTTCCTGGTGCAGAGCCTCGCCGACCGGTGGGGCTACCTGGGCGACCAGGCCGGGACCACGGTCTGGTTCTGGCTGCGGCTGCCGCTCACGGCCTGACCCTCAGCCGCGGCGCGCGGCCCCGCCCCCGCCTCCGGCACCGCGCTTGTCCCGCAGCCGCATCGTGACGTGCACCGGCGACCCGGCAAAGCCAAACTCCTCGCGCAGCCTGCGCTCGATGAACCGGCGGTAGCCCGCCTGCAGGAAGCCGGTGGTGAACAGGATGAAATGCGGCGGCCGGATCCCCGCCTGGGTCGCGAACATGATCTTTGGCTGACGCCCGCCGCGCACCGGCGGGGGCGTCGCGGCGACCAGCGCGGTCAGCCACGCGTTCAGGCGGCCGGTCGGCACCCGGGTCTCCCATCCGGCCAGCGCCGCCTCCAGCGCCGGGGCCAGCCGGTCGGTGTGCCAGCCGGTGGACGCCGAGATGTTCACCCGCGGCGCCCACCGGGCGGTGTGCAGCTGCCGGTCGATCTCCCGGTCCAGGAAGTGCCGGCGGTCGGAATCGACCAGGTCCCACTTGTTGTAGGCGATCACCAGGGCGCGGCCGGCCTCGATCACCATCGAGACGATCCGCAGGTCCTGCTCGGCGAGCGGCTGGCTGGCGTCGATCAGCACCACCGCCACCTCGGCACGCTCCAGCGCCCGCTCGGTGCGCAGCGCGGCGAAATAATCGGCGCCCTTGGTCTGGTGTACCCGGCGCCTGATGCCCGCGGTGTCGATGAACGTGTAGCTGCGGCCGCCCAGCTCGATGAGCTCGTCCACCGGATCACGGGTGGTACCCGCGGTCGCGTCCACCAGTACCCGCTCGGTGCCGGCCAGCTTGTTGAGCAGGCTGGACTTGCCGACGTTGGGGCGCCCGATCAGCGCGATCCGGCGTGGGCCGGCCACGGCGTCGAATGCCTCGCGCGGTGCCGGTGGCAGCGCGCCGAGCACGGCGTCGAGCAGGTCGCCGCTGCCGCGGCCGTGCAGGGCGCTCACCGGCAGCGGCTCGCCCAGCCCCAGCGACCATAGCGACGACGCGCCCGGCTCGGCCGGGGCATCGTCGACCTTATTGGCGGCAAGTACCACCGGCTTGCGGGACCGGCGCAGCACGGCGGCCACCGCCGCGTCCTCGTCGGTCACCCCGACGACGGCGTCAACCACGAACAGAATCGCGTCGGCCGCATCCACGGCGACGCGGGCCTGCGCCGCGACCTGCGCGGCCAGCGCCGCTGAGCCTTCGGCGCCGGGCTCCCAGCCGCCGGTATCGACGAGCGTGAACGTCCGCCCCCGCCAGGTCGCGTCGTAGGCGACCCGGTCCCTGGTAACCCCCGGGGTGTCCTCGACCACCGCCTGGCGGCTGCCGAGTATCCGGTTCACCAGGGTGGACTTGCCGACGTTGGGCCGCCCGACGACGGCCAGCACCGGAGCAGCCTGCCCGGAGCCCGGCTCCCCCGGCTCACCCTGACCGCTGCTCTCCCGGCTGGTCTCGTCCGTGCGGGTCTCATCCGGACCGGACTGCTCGGGCCCGGTGTCCGCGGTGACGCTCAGCTTGCCCATACCGCTCCTGCGGCCTGCGGCGTGGCCGCCGACTCGCGCCATTGCCGGACCAGGCCGAGTATCTGGCCGATGACCTCGTCCAGCGTCAGCGTGGTGGCGTTGATCTCCACCGCGTCCGCGGCCCTGGCCATCTGCGGCGCGTCCCGGCGATCGCGGCGGGCTTGCTCGTGGCGGGTCTGCTCGGGGGTGGCCGCGGGATCGGCGGCCAGGTCCGCGCTGCGCCGCAGCGCCCGGGCCTCTTGGCTGGCGGTGAGGAAGACCTTGACCGGGGCGTCCGGGGCGACCACGGTGCCGATGTCGCGGCCCTCGGCCACAATCCCGGTGCCCGCCGCGACCGCGGCCGCGATGATCTCTCGCTGCAGCCCGATCAGGTAGGCCCGGACCTGCGGGATCGAGGCCACAGCGCTGACCGCGTTGGAAACCTCCCGGGTCCGTATCGGCCCCGACACGTCGGCGCGGTCCACGGCGATGGCCGGGGCCCGCGGGTCGGTGCCGACCTCGATTACCGGGGCGCGCATGTGCTGCGTCACCGCCGCCGCGCTGGCCACCCCGGCGCCGCGGGCCAGCAGCCACCAGGTCAGCGCCCGGTACATCGCGCCGGTGTCGAGGTAGCGCAGCCCGAGCGAGGCGGCCACGCCGCGGGCCGCGCTGGACTTGCCCGAGCCGGCGGGGCCGTCCACGGCCACGACGAGCCCGGCTGAGGGGGGGCGGTTTTGCTGCGAGCGCGCAGCCGAATGGGTCACCCCGCCGATGTTACCGGCGGACCGGCCACCCGCCGGCCGCCAGTGACTCAATCAGCCGCGGCGCCGCCTCCGGCCGTACCGATAGCTCGGCCACGCCGGCCGGAAGGCCGGGCGAGTGCTCGATGGACACGTCCTCGATGTTGACGCTCGCCGCCCCGGCCGCGGCGAACAGCCGGTACAGCTCGCCGGGCCGGTCGCCGATGACCACCTGCACCACCGTGTAGTCGGGCGCGGGCCTGCCGTGCTTGCCCGGGATCCTGGCCACCCCGGCCCCGCCGCGCTCCAGCAGCTGCGCGACCCGCTTGATCGCGGTCTCATCCCCTGCGGCCGCCGCCGCCAGCGCGGCCGCCGCCGTGCCCAGGTCCTCCGCCGCGGCGGTCAGCACCGCAGCGGCGCGCCCGGCGTTCGCGGCCAGGATCTGTGTCCACAGGCCAGGATCCCCGGCGGCGATCCTGGTCACATCGCGCAGCCCCTGGCCTGTGAGGCCGAGGGCCGCCTCGGAGGCGTGCTCCAGCCGGCGCCATGACCGCGGCCAGCAGATGCGGCGCATGCGACACCAGGGCCACGTGCTCGTCGTGCTCGGCCGCATCCATCCGCACCGGTTGCGCCCCGCACGCGCGGGCCAGGTCCTCGGCGGCCAGCACGGCGGTCTCGGCCGTCTGCGGCCCGGGGCAGATCACCCAGGGCCGCCCGAGGAACAAGTCGGCGCGGGCCGCGGCGGGGCCCGCTCGCTCCCGTCCGGACAGCGGATGGCCCGGCACGTAGCTGGCCAGGTCGCAGTGCAGGTCCCGGGCCCGGGCCAGCGGCAGCTCCTTGACGCTGGCCACATCGGTGTACCAGCGGGCCAGCCCGCGCCGCTGGGCGCTGGCCAGCGCGGGCGCCACCGCGGCGGGCGGCATGGCCAGCACCGCGATGTCAGCCGGGCCGCCCGGCGGCCCGGCGGCCGGGAGGATCTCCCCGGCGCCGATGTCGGCGGCCAGCCGGGCCGAGGCATCGTCGGTGTCGGCCAGCCACACCGCCGTGCCTCGCTCGCGCAGCGCCAGCGCCACGGACGTGCCGATCAGCCCGGTGCCGAGCACCACGGCGCGGTCCGGCACCACCGCGCTCATGGCGCTAACCTCATCGGGTGACCTCATCGGGTGACCTCACTGGCTGATTTCACAGGACTGATCTCACGGGGCTGAGTATTCTGGGCTGGGCCTACTGGGCGATGTCCAGCCGCAGCCCGGCTGCGCCGCGCAGGTACACGTGCTGCACCGCTGACCGTGGCGCGTCGGTCTCGACGTGCATGAGCAGCCGCACTACCCGCGGCATGGCACCGGGGACCGCGATCTCGGCGGCGCACAGCAGCGGCACCTCGCCGAAGCCCAGCTGGCGCGCAGCCAGCGCCGGGAACTCGGCGGTCAGGTCGGTGGTCGCGGTGAACAGCACGCTGATCACCGCCTCGGTGGTCAGGCTGTTGCGGTTCATGACCTCCGTGACCAGCTCGGACGTCCCGGTCAGGATCGCCGCCCGGTCGTCGGCGTCCACCTGGATCGCGCCGCGGATCGCCCGGACGGCCATGGACTGCTCCTCCCCGCCGCCAGCCGCGCAGCGGGCCGGCCGATCGTGCTCCGGTCAGCCGCAGCGCCTGGCCGGCGCGCGGCGTAGCACGCTGATCTTACGGGACCTGGCCGGTGGCCGGGCTGGCCGCCGCGGCCGTCACAGCCCGACGGCCGCGTACAGGTCGCCGATCTCCGCGGTACTGCAGCCGGCGGCTGGCGCCCGGCCGCAGTGATCCCAGTGCCACCGGGCCGACCTGCGTGCGGACCAGGCGGCTCACCGGGTGGCCCGCCTCGGCGAGCATCCGCCGGACGATGTGCTTGCGCCCCTCGTGCAGGGTGATCTCCACCAGCGCCCGGTTCCCGGCCCGCTCCAGCACCCGGAACCGGTCGGCGCTCGCCATCCCGTCGGCCAGCCGGATGCCGGCGATCAGCTGGCGGCCGAGGTCACGCGGCACCGGCCCGGGAATGTCGGCCAGGTAGGTCTTGAGCACACCGAACCGGGGATGAGACAGCCGGTGCGCCAGCTCCCCGTCGTTCATCAGCAGGATCAGGCCCTCGGTGTCGTAGTCCAGCCGGCCCACGTGGAACAGCCGCTGAGCCCGGTCGCCGAGGAAGTCGGCTACGGTCTGGCGGCCGCGCGAGTCCGACATGGTGGTGAGTACGCGGGCCGGCTTGTCGAGCGCGACATAGACGAGATCCTCGCTCGCCGGGATCCGCCTGCCGTCCACCCGGATCACCTGGCGCCGGGGATCGACCCGGGCCCCGAACCTGCGCACGACCTCGCCATCCACCTCGACCCGGCCCGCGCCGATCATCTCCTCGCAGTGCCGGCGGCTGCCCACTCCGGCCGCCGCGAGCACCTTCTGCAGCCGCACGCCGCCCGGCACGTCCGTCAGCGCGTCCCGGTCGCCAGGGTCGCAGGAGGGTTCCGCGGGCTCCGCGGTGCGGCGCCCGGCCGGGCCGGACCGGCGCGGCCGCCCGGGCCGGCGCTCACCCGCGCGCGAGCTCACCGGCGGCATCCTGCTCGTCGTCGACGTCATCCGGCAGGAACGGGGCGAGATCGGGCAGCTCGCCCAGGCTGTCCAGGCCCAGCCGCTCCAGGAAGTACCCAGAGGTGGCAAACAGCACGGCGCCGGTGTCGGGATCGGCGCCCGCCTCCTCCACCAGCCCGCGCAGCACCAGCGTGCGCATGACTCCGTCGCAGTTGACCCCGCGCACCGCTGACACCCGCGCCCGGCTGACCGGCTGGCGGTAGGCGACCACGGCCAGCGTCTCCAGCGCCGCCTGGGTCAGCCGGACTTCCTGGCCGTCGCTGACGAACCGCTCGACTACCGGCGCGCACTCTTCGCGGGTGTAGTAGCGCCAGCCGCCGGCCACCCGCCGCAGGTCGAATCCGCGCTGCTGGCGGGTATAGCCGCCGGACAGCTCATCGAGCGCGGCCGCGACTTCATCCCGCGGCCGTTCCAGCACCTGGGCCAGCACGATCTCCGGCACCGGCTCGTCGGCCACCAGCAAGATGGCCTCCAGGCTGGCCCGCAGGCCCGGTCCGTCCGGTCCGTCCGGGCCTGCGGGCCCGGCTGGCTCCGGCGTTGCCGCGGCGGGCTGGTCCTCGGGATCGCGGAAGGTCTGGTCCGGCATGGCCTAGTTGCCTTCCTCGCTGTTGTCTGCCTCGCCGTCGTCCGGGCCGGCCGCCGGCCTGGACGGCGACCAGGACACGTGCAGTTCGCCGAGCGGCGCCACCTGGTCCAGCCTCACCTGGCTGTCCCGGTACAGCTCGAGCACCGCCAGGAAGCGGGTCACCACCTCGTAGGTGTCGGCACAGTCCGCGATCAGGTGCCGGAACGTGGCCCGGCGCAGCCGGGCCAGCCGCGCGGCCAGGATCTCGATCTGCTCGCGGACCGTGGTCCTGGCCACGTGCAGGTGCGCGGTGGACACAACCGGGGCCTTCTTGGGCGCCAGCGCCCGGGCGGCGATCGCCGCGAGCTGCCCGGGGCCGAGCCCGAGCAGCACCTCGGGCAGCAGCTCGGCGAATCGCGGTTCCATCGGCACGCGGCGCGGATACCGTCGGCTCTGGATCGTCATCTGGCTGGCGAGCACCGCCGCCGCCTCCTTGTAGGCGCGGTAGGCCAGCAGCCGGGCAAATAGCAGGTCCCTGGCCTCGAGCAGCTCCAGGTCTTCCTCGTCGTCCACTTCCCCGGCAGGCAGCAGCCGGGCGGCCTTGAGGTCAAGCAAGGTGGCCGCGACAACCAGGAAGTAACTGGCCTGGTCCAGGTCCCAGGCGTCGGCGAGCGCGCGGATGTGGCTGATGAACTCGTCGGTGACGACCGACAGCGCGATCTCGGTGATATCCAGCTTGTGCTTGGAGATCAGCGCCAGCAGCAGGTCGAATGGTCCCTCGAATACGTCAAGGTGCACCTCGAACCCGCCAGGCGGGCGCGCCTGCGGCGCGTCCGCCGCTTCGCCCATTGCCGTTCTCGTCATCCAGATCCCGTAGCCGCCTGCCGCGGGCGGCGCTCGCCGCCCGGCATCTGAGACGGTATCCGATGGCTGGCCCATGCTGCCGCGCACCGCGGCCTTTCAGCCACCCTGGCGCAGCCGCCGCGCCAGCACGCTGTCCGGCCCCTCGGCGTCGAGGTCGGCCAGCAGCACGGCGATGGCCTCGCGGACGATCCTGCCCCGGTCAGCCTGGATCAAGTACGACCGCAGCGCCAGCCTGGCCCGCTCCAGGTCCAGCAGCTCGGGGACAGACAAGTACACGGTGATCTTCTCGGTGTGGCGCTCCCGGCCGCTCGCCGGGCGCTGCCGGCTGCCTGCGGGTGCTGCGCTTTCCGGTGCGGTGCTCGCGGACGGGGACGAGGCCTGCCGGAGCAGCTCGGCGACTCCCGGCAGGCTTACCCGCCGCGAACGGGGGCCACCGGGACGCCCTGGCGCCACCGGATCAGTACCTCCTTGGCCAGCTCGCGGTAGGAGCCGGCCCCGTTGGACATCGAGTCAAAGCGGGTGATGGGCTCGCCGGCCACGGTGGCATCGGGGAAGCGGACGGTGCGGCTGATGACGGTGTGGAAGACCTTGTCGCCGAATCCCTCGACCACCCCGGCCAGCACCTCGCGGGTGTGCAGCGTGCGCGAGTCGTACATGGTGGCGAGCAGGCCGTCGAGGGCGAGCTTGGGGCTGATGCGGCTGGATACCTTGTCGATGGTCTCCATCAGCAGCGCCACGCCGCGCATCGCGAAGTACTCGCATTCCAGCGGCACGATCACGCCGTCCGCGCAGGCCAGGGCGTTGACCGTGAGCAGTCCCAGGGATGGCTGGCAGTCGATCAGGATCGCGTCGTAGTCGGGCAGCACCGGCGCCAGCGCGCGGCCGAGCACGAACTCCCGGCCCACCTCATGCACCAGCTGGACCTCGGCCCCGGACAGGTCGATGTTGCTGGGCAGCAGGTCCATCCCGTCCACGTTGGTCTTCATCACCACGTCAGTGACCGAGACGTGCGGGTCCATGAGCAGGTTGTAGACGGTGGCGTCGAGTTCATGCGGCTGGATGCCCAGGCCGACCGACAGCGCGCCTTGCGGGTCGAAGTCCACCAGCAGGACCCGGCGGCCCAGCTCGGCCAGCGCCGCGCCCAGGTTAATGGTCGTGGTGGTCTTGCCGACGCCGCCCTTCTGGTTACAGACGGCAGCGATCCGGGCCGGGCCGTGCACCAGCAGCGGCTCGGGCTCGGGAAAGACGGGGACCGGCCGGCCGGTGGGGCCGAGCGCGCCGGGCCCGGCCTCCAGCGTTCTGGGCGCTGCCACTGCTGCACCTCCCCAGGTGAGGCAGGAAATACCACCGCTAAGACCGGGACTCTAGGGCCTGCCGGTATGCGCGGCAAGCCGACTCACCGCATGCGCGGCACTGTCTGGCTGTATTGCCGGTAAATAGGGCCGGCCGAGGGCACGCGAATCGAAGCGCCCAGGGCGCGCCAGTCAGGAGCGCACCAGTCAGGAGCGCAGCGCGCGCGGATGCGCGGCGGCGTAGACCTCGCGCAGCTTGTCCACGGTCACCAGCGTGTACACCTGGGTGGTGGTGACCGAGGCGTGCCCGAGCAGCTCCTGCACCACCCGGACGTCAGCCCCCCCGTCCAGCAGGTGGGTGGCGAAGGAATGGCGCAGCGTGTGCGGCGAGATATCGGCCAGCCCGGCCCGCTGCGCGGCGGCCCGCAGCGTCCCCCAGGCGCCCTGCCGGGTCAGCCGGCCGCCGCGGGCGTTGAGGAAAACGGCCGGGGTAGCCGGCCTGGCCGCGGCCAGCGCGGGCCGCGCCCGGACCAGGTAGGCCTCAATCGCGGCCCGCGCGTACCGGCCGACAGGCACCATCCGCTGCCTGCCGCCCTTGCCGGCCAGCCGGATGACGGCTGGCACCCGCACCGTGCCCGAGCCGGCCGCCAGCTCCAGGTCGTCGATGTCCAGTCCGACGGCCTCGGAGATCCGCGCACCGGTCCCGTACAGCAGCTCGAGCAGGGCACGGTCGCGCAGCTGGGCCGGGGTCTGCCCGGCCCAGGCGCCGGGAGCCGTCCCGTCCGGCGGCACGGCCGCCGGGGCAGGACCGTGGCCGGCCGGCCCGGACGCGGTCACGGGCATGGTCGCGGTCACGGGCATGGTTGCGGTCACGGCCCTGGCCATGTGCGCGGACGCGGGCCTGGCCGCCAGCGGCTCAGCCGCGGGCAGCGGCGGCCCGCCTCCGGCCGCGGCCAGCAGCCGCTCGATGTCGGGCACCGAGATCGCCCGCGGCAGCCGCCGGGGCGGAGCGGGCGGCCGGACCGAGCGGGCCGGATCCGCCGAGGCCAGGCCGTCGGCGAGCGCGAACGCGTGCAGGCCGCGGACGGCCACCACCGCGCGGCCGGCCGAGCTGGCCGCCAGCGGCTGGTGCTCGGCGTCGCCCTCGCGCAGCGCGGCGACATAGTCGGCGACGTCCTGCGTGGTCACCGCGCCGAGCTCGGACCGGCCGCGGGCGGCCAGCACTTCGGTGTAGCGCTGCAGGTCCCGGCGGTAGGCCGCCAGGGTGTGCACGGCCAGGCCGCGCTCGACCGCCAGGTGGTCGAGGTAGCGGCGGACGGCGCCGGCCACCGTGGTCAGCTGAGAACCTCCGCCAGCGGGGTGGCAGGCAGGCCATGGGCCTGCGCCACCGGCTCGCAGGTGATCGCCCCGTCGTGCACGTTCAGGCCGGGGGCGAACGACGGGTCGGCGCGCAGTGCCTCCCGCCAGCCGTGGCCGGCGATCTCCAGCAGGTACGGCAGCGTCACGTTGGTCAGCGCGTACGTCGAGGTGTGCGGGACCGCGCCGGGCATGTTCGCCACGCAGTAGAACACCGAGCCGTGCACCGGGTAGGTGGGCTCGGCGTGCGTCGTCGGGCGGGAGTCCTCGAAGCAGCCGCCCTGGTCGATCGAGATGTCCACGAGGACTGAGCCCGGCTTCATCCGTGCCACCAGGTCGTTGGAGACCAGCTTGGGCGCCTTGGCCCCGGGCACCAGCACCGCCCCGATGACCAGGTCGGCGTCGATGACCGCCCGCTCGACCTCGTAGGAATTCGAGGCGACGGTCTGGCAGTGGCCCTGGTAGATGGCATCGGCCGAGCGCAGCCGGCCGACGTTCTTGTCCACCAGCAGCACCTCGGCCTGCATGCCGAGCGCGATCGCCGCGGCGTTCATCCCCGATACCCCCGCCCCGAGCACCACCACCTTGGCCGCATAGACGCCGGAGACCCCGCCCATCAGCACGCCCCGGCCGCCGCCGTCGCGCTGCAGGTGATGGGCGCCGACCTGGGGCGCCATCCGTCCGGCCACCTCGGACATGGGCGCGAGCAGCGGCAGCGACCCGTCCGGCAGCTGCACGGTCTCGTAGGCGATCGCGGTAATCCCCGAGTCCAGCAGCGCGTCCGTGCAGACCCGGGAGGCGGCCAGGTGCAGGTAGGTGAACAGCACCTGGTCCTTGCGCATGCGGTGGTACTCCTCGGCCACCGGCTCCTTGACCTTGAGGATCAGGTCGCCGGCCTGCCAGACGTCGTCGGCGGTGGGCAGGATCTGCGCCCCGGCCGTCACGAAGTCAGCGTCCGGGATCGCCGAGCCGGTGCCGGCGTTCTCCTGCACGTACACCTGATGGCCGTGGCGGACCAGCTCGTGCACCCCGGACGGGGTGATCGCCACCCGGTACTCGTGGTTCTTGACTTCCCTGGGAACCCCGACCTTCATGGCTGCCTGACCTTTCTGCTCCGCCGGCCGCGTGGCCTCACTGCCAGGCCAGCCGGGTTACTGCCCGCATGCCGCAGCGGCGCGGGCCCGCAGGCGAGCCGGTCAGAAATCCGGCGCGTCAGCGTCCCGTAGCGCCGCGAACCCGCCCGGGCGCGCGGCATACGCCGCCAAGATACCGACAGCGGTGACGCCATTGTGAAAATCACCCGCCAGAAATCTGGGCACCGCGTCGTCCAGCGCCAGCCAGCCGAGTTCCAGGTCGGCTTCCTCGTGCTCACGGACGAACGAGTGCTCGGCGGCCGGGATCTGGGTGAGGCCGCGAGCCAGATAGATGCGCAGTCGCTCGGTGCTGCTGCCCGGCGTGGTGAAGACGTCCAGCAGGATGCGCCAGTCCGTGGCCCGGTAGCCCGTCTCCTCGGCCAGCTCGCGCTGGCCGGTGAGCAGCAGCGCCTCGTCGTCGACATCGCGCAGCCCGGCCGGCAGCTCCCACAGCTTCCAGCCGGCCGGATGCCGGTACTGCCGGATGAGCAGCACCCGGTCGCGCTCGTCCAGCGCCAGCACCGCCACCGCCCCGGGATGCTCGATGTACTCGCGGTTCGCGGTCTGCCCGTCCGGCATTTGCACCGCATCCTGGCGCATAGCGATGATCGCGCCAGCGGCCTGGACGGCCGAGGCACTGACCGGCCAGCGCCCGGCGACGTCGCGGAACTGCCCGGCCGCCATCTCGCTCAGCGCTGGCGTGCCGCCTGCCGTCTGGCCCACCCCGGCGTCAGGCACTGGCCGCAGATACCGGGCTGGCCGTGCGAACCCGGCGCGATCGCTCGATGGCGGCCGCGACGAGCCCGCTGAACAACGGGTGCGGCCGCGTCGGCCGGGAGAGGAATTCCGGGTGGGCCTGGGTGGCGACGAAGAACGGGTGGACGCCGCGCGGCAGCTCGACGAACTCCACCAGCCGCCCGTCTGGCGACAGGCCGGAGCAGGCCAGGCCCGCTTCCTCCAGGGCGGGCCGGTAGGCGTTGTTGACCTCGTACCGGTGCCGGTGCCGTTCCTCCACCACCTCGGCTCCGTATAGCTCGCGCACCAGGCTGCCCTCGGCCAGCACCGCCGGGTACAGGCCCAGGCGCATCGTGCCGCCCATGTCCCGCTCGCCGGCCACCACGTCCTGCTGGTCCGCCATGGTGGCGATCACCGGGTGCGCGGTGCCAGGGTCGAACTCGGCACTGTTGGCGTCCTCCAGCCCGGCCAGGTCGCGGCCGACCTCGATGGCCATGCACTGCAGCCCCAGGCACAGCCCGAGCAGCGGGATGCCGCTCTCCCGCGCGTGCCGGACCGCGCCGATCTTGCCCTCGATGCCGCGCACCCCGAATCCGCCCGGCACCAGCACGCCGTCGGCGCCGTCCAGCTGGCGGGCCGCGCCCTCCGGGGTCTGGCAGTCATCGCTGGGCACCCACCGGATGTTGACCCGGGAGTCGTTGCCGAAGCCCCCGGCCCGCAGCGCCTCGGCCGGGGACAGGTAGGCGTCGGGCAGGTCGACGTACTTGCCGACCAGCGCGATCGTCACGCTGCGCGCGGGCCTGTGGACCCGGCGCAGCAGCTCGTCCCAGTCGCTCCAGTCCACGTCGCGGAACGGCAGGCCCAGCCTGCGCACCACGTAGGCGTCCAGGCCCTCGGTGTGCAGCACCTTGGGGATGTCGTAGATAGACGGCGCGTCCGGCGCCGACACCACGCCGTCGGTGTCCACGTCGCACATCAGGCTGATCTTGCGCTTGAGGCCGCCGCTGATCGGCCGGTCGGACCGGCACACGATCGCGTCGGGCTGGATGCCGATGCTGCGCAGCGCGGCCACCGAGTGCTGCGTCGGCTTGGTCTTCAGCTCGCCCGACGGCCCGATGTAGGGCAGCAGCGACACGTGCAGGAAGAAGCACCGGTCCCGGCCGATCTCGTGCCGGATCTGCCGGATCGCCTCCAGGAACGGCAGCGACTCGATGTCGCCGACGGTCCCGCCGACCTCGGTGATGACCACATCTACTTCAGGACCGGCCAGCTGCGTGATCCGGGTCTTGATCTCGTTGGTGATGTGCGGGATCACCTGCACAGTGTCGCCGAGGTAGTCGCCGCGCCGCTCCTTGGCTATCACGCTGGAGTACACCTGGCCGGTGGTGACGTTCGACGAGCCGGGCAGCCGGGTGTCCAGGAACCGCTCGTAGTGGCCGACGTCCAGGTCGGTCTCGGTCCCGTCGTCGGTGACGAAGACCTCCCCGTGCTGGAACGGGTTCATGGTGCCGGGATCGACGTTCAGGTAGGGGTCCAGCTTCTGCATAGCGACCCGCAGTCCCCGCAGCTTGAGCAGGCGGCCCAGACTGGAGGCGGTCAGGCCCTTCCCCAGGCTGGACGCAACACCCCCGGTGACGAACAGATGCCTGGTCAGAACGGGCCGTGATGCAAACGGTGGCGTCGCCAAATCAAGGCTCCCGTGGTGAGCGCCGACGGCCATCCCCGCCGGTCCACGGGATCTCAGAATATCAGGCCGGCCCGCCCTGGGGCGCCCGACACGAGCGCCGCCCGGGCTGCGGACGGCCCGCGGGGCCGGGACCGGGGGTTTTTGCCGCCGGTAGTCTCCTTTGGCGGCCGCCGCGCTGCCGGCGCCCCGACCCGGCGGGCATCCCCGAGCCGGCCTGGCCGGGCTCAGCCGCCGCCAGGCCGGTCGGCGCCGACCTGGACGGACGGGCGGGCGGCACTGGGCTCCTGCGCCGGGCGCTGCTCGGTGGCCTCGCCGAACCTGGCCAGTGCCACCGCGCACGCCACCGCGAGGATGAACCCGGCGATCGCGACGCCGGTGAGGCCGCGCCTGGTCTGGTCGCCGAGCAGCACCACGCCGACCACCGCCGGCGGCATCGTCTCGGCGAGCACCACCGCCGCCGTCGCGACCGTCACGCTGCCGCCCTCGAGCGCGGACGCGTAGAGCATGAACGAGACGATCCCGGCCGCCGCCAGCGTGTAGGCGGCCGGGTCGCGCACCAGCTGGTGGAAGTCGAAGCCCGGCAGGATCCTGGCCGCCACGGCCAGTACCGCGTAGCCGAGGCCGGCCACCGCGCCCAGCACCGGGGTGCGGGCCGGGCTGGGCAGCCGGGCGGCGGCCAGGCCGGCCACCGCGACGGCCGCGACCGTCACGATCAGCGCCAGCTGGAAGGCGCCGTCCACCCGCGCTGCCCCCTGGGCACCGGCCGAGGAGCCCAGCAGCCCGACCCCGATGATGACCCCGGTGACCGCGAGCCACTCCCGCACGGTCAGCCGCATGTGCATGAGCCAGGCCGCGAACACCGCGGTCACGGCCAGGTTGGCCGCGATTATGGCCTGCACCGCGAACAACGGCAGCCGGGACAGCGCGACCAGCTGGGCCAGGAAGCCGATCAGGTCGATGACGATGCTGACCAGGAACAGCCACTGGCCCAGCATCCGGACGACCAGGCCGGGGTCGACGCCGGCGAGGGGGCCGTGCCCGTCCGCGTGGCCGCCCGCATGGCCGTCCGCCTGGCCGCTGGAATGCTCGCCGTTCTGGCCGCTGGCATGCTCGCCAGCCTGAGCGCTGGCGTCCCCGTCGCGGCTGTCGGCGTTCGCGCTGACGGGCGTGCGGGATTCCCCGCCAGCATGGTGGTCCGCGGGCCCGGCGCTGACGGTCCGGCGGCTGGCCGCGCGGACCGCTATGGCCTGCATGACGGCAGCCACGCCATAGCACAGCGCCGACACCAGCGCGGCGACCAGACTCGCCAGCATGATTCCGACCTTACGCTTCCGTGCCGACAGCCGTTGCTGCGCGGGCCGCGGGCGGCCGGCACCCAGGCCGGCGCTGGCCGCGTCAGCCACCGAGCTTCATGATCACGCGGGCTCAGCCGTATCTGCGGGCGATCCTCCGCGATCAGGCAGCAGCGCAGGCCGGACAGGATCCCGCGATCCCAGCCGGGCCAGGATGTCCTTGCGAGCCTGCTCGGCGCCGGTGAAGTGAACGGCCCTGATGCCAAGGCCGGCGGCGGCGGCGACGTTACCGGGCCGGTCGTCGAGGAAGATCACCTCGTCCGGGCGGGCGCCGAGCCGGTCCAGGGTCAGGTGGTAGCAGCGCGGGTCCGGCTTGGCCGCGCCAAGGTGGCAGCTGAACAGCAGATGCTCGAAGCACCGCAGCACCGGCAGGGCAGCGATGGCCGCGGCGACCTCGACCGGGGCGTTGGACAGCAGGGCGAGCCGCAGGGACGCGCCGGCCAGTTCCCCGATCAGCGTGACGGTGCCGGGCGCCAGGTGCAGCCAGGACTGGCTGTCCAGCCGGATGAGCTCGCCAAGCGCCGCGTCGCTGTAGCGGACGCCGAGGGCCGCGCCGATCTCCGACCAGTAGCTGCGAGCGTCCAGCTCACTCAGGTCGTAGGCATGCCGTCGCCGCCAGTACGGCTCCTGCAGGCCGGCCGCGGATCCTGCGGCTGCTGCCGCCAGCGCCGCCAGGTCAGGCTCCGGCTGCGGCTCGGAGATAACGCAGCCGTAGTCGAACAGCACCCAGGTCATCGCGGTCCTCTCGGCCAGGGAAGGCCAGGCTAGCGGGCTTGCCGGACGGCGGGCCGGAGCGGCGCGAGTACCCGGCCGGGTCTACGACGATACCGGGGTGACGGGAGCCGACCGGCTGGACGTGATCCGCGGCCCGGACCAGGGCCTGCCAGAACGGCGAGGCCAGCAGGACCCGGCGGACCGGCCGCAGGCCGGTGACGGTCCCGCATCCGGTCGGGGTGACCCGCACTCCCGGCCGCTGCCGCAGGGCCGCCCAGAACCGCAGCATGAACTGGCCAGGCAGCTCCATCGGGCAGTTCACCAGGCCCCTGGGCATCCGCGGCAGGGCGCACAGGGCGCGGGCCAGGCTGCGCGCGGGGTCGCCGGACGCCTCGGTCACGAACCTCGCCGGCAGCGGCCGCAGCGGCCGGATCTGCTGGGCGAGCGAATTGCTCGCGATGATGACCTTGGTGACTGCGTCCGGGTCCGCGCACAGCACCCGGCCGGCCGGGATGGCCGCCGTGGACGGCCGGGCGGCAGGGGCCGGGGACGAGGATCGCGTGATCCCGGAATGACCGGCTGAGCCGCCCGGCGGGGGCGCGCTCCCGCACGCGGCCACCGCAACCGGGCCGAGCAGCAGCAGTGTCCCCATCCGCCAGCGCAGCCGGGCGCGGCGGACGGCGGGATGCCGCTCAATGTCGCCGCGCCGGGCGCATCGCCAGATGCGCGACCATCCGCGTGCCGCAGCCGGCCTGGCCTGCGCGCTAACCCTTGGACGGCTGGACGGCTGTCCCCGGTTCCCTCAGACTCCCGCGGCCTGCATGCCGCGCAGCTCGTGCTTGAGCTCCTTAATCTCATCCCGGTACCGGGCGGCGATCTCGAATTGCAGCTCGGCCGCGGCGGTATGCATCTGCTCGGTGAGCTCGCCGATCAGCGCGATCAGGTCGTCCCGGGCCGGGCCGCCCGCGGCGATCTCCTGCTCGGCCTGGCGCGAGCCCGCGCCCGCCGCCGCGGCCCGGGCCCGGGATGAGACGCCGGGTACCGGGGCCTTGCCGCGGCTTTGCTGGCGGCCGGATCCGCCGAGCAGCTTCTCGGTGTCGGCGTCCTCGCGGGCCAGCTGGTCGAGGATGTCGGCGATCCGCTTGCGCAGCGGCTGCGGGTCGATCCCGTGCTCGCGGTTAAAGGAAATCTGCCGGTCCCGGCGCCGGTTGGTCTCGTCGAGGGCGCGCTGCATGGATGGCGTGACCCGGTCAGCGTACATGTGCACCTGACCGGAGACGTTCCGCGCGGCCCGGCCGATGGTCTGGATCAGCGACGTGCCCGAGCGCAGGAAGCCCTCCTTATCCGCGTCCAGGATCGCCACCAGCGAGACCTCGGGCAGGTCCAGGCCCTCCCGCAGCAGGTTGATGCCGACGAGCACGTCGTACTCGCCGACCCGCAGCTCCCGCAGCAGCTCGACCCGGCGCAGCGTGTCCACCTCGCTGTGCAGGTACCGGGCCCGGATGCCCAGCTCAAGCAGGTAGTCGGTCAGGTCCTCGGCCATCTTCTTGGTCAGCGTGGTGACCAGGACCCGCTCGCTGCGCTCGGCCCGCTCCCTGATCTGGTGCACCAGGTCGTCGATCTGGCCCTTGGTCGGCTTGATGACGACCTCGGGGTCCACCAGCCCGGTCGGCCTGATCACCTGCTCGACCACGTCGCCGCCGGTCCGCTGCAGCTCGTACGGTCCCGGGGTAGCCGACAGGTACAGCGTCTGGCCGATCCGCTCGCCGAACTCGTCCCAGGTCAGCGGCCGGTTGTCGATGGCACTGGGCAGCCGGAAGCCGTGCTCGACCAGGACCCGCTTGCGGGACACGTCGCCCTCGTACATGGCGCCGATCTGCGGCACGGTGTTATGCGACTCGTCGACGACCAGCAGGAAATCCTCGGGGAAGTAGTCCAGCAGGGTGTTGGGCGGGCTGCCCGGCTCGCGCCCGTCGATGTGCCGGGAGTAGTTCTCGATGCCCGAGCAGCTGCCCACCTGGCGCATCATCTCGATGTCGTAGGTGGTGCGCATCCGCAGCCGCTGAGCCTCCAGCAGCTTGCCGCCCCGCTCCAGCTCGGCCAGCCGCCCGGCCAGCTCGGCCTCGATGCCGGCGATGGCGCGCTCCATCCGCTCCGGGCCCGCCACGTAGTGGGTCGCGGGGAAGATGTACAGCTCGTCGTCCTCGCTGATCACCTCGCCGGTCAGCGGGTGCAGCGTCATCAGCCGCTCCACCTCGTCGCCGAACATCTCGATCCGGACGGCCAGCTCCTCGTAGACCGGGATGACCTCGATGGTGTCACCCCGCACCCGGAACGTGCCCCGGGTGAAGGACAGGTCGTTGCGGGCGTACTGCATGCCGACGAGCTTGCGCAGCAGCGCGTCCCGGTCGATCGTGCCGCCGATGCGGAGCTTCACCATCCGGTCGACGTATTCCTGCGGGGTGCCGAGGCCGTAGATGCATGACACCGACGCGACCACGATGGTGTCCCGGCGGGTGAGCAGCGAGTTGGTCGCCGAGTGCCGCAGCCGGTCGACCTCGTCGTTGATCGAGGAGTCCTTCTCGATGTAGGTGTCGGTCTGCGGAACGTACGCCTCAGGCTGGTAGTAGTCGTAGTAGGAGACGAAGTACTCGACGGCGTTGCGCGGCAGCATCTCGCGCAGCTCGTTGGCGAACTGCGCGGCCAGCGTCTTGTTCGGCAGCATCACCAGGGTCGGCCGCTGCAGCTGCTCGGCCAGCCAGGCCACGGTCGCCGTTTTCCCGGTCCCGGTGGCACCGAGCAGGACCGTGTCCTTCTCGCCGGCGGAGATCCGCTTATGCATCGCCGCGATCGCGGCCGGCTGGTCGCCCGACGGGACCATGTCGGTGACGACCTCGAACGGCGCGACCCGGCGCTGCAAGTCGGTCACCGGGCGCATGGATTCTCCTGGCTCATTGCTCCACTGTAGGCCGGGCGCCTGACAGCGCGGTCCGCTCCGGCCGGGACCTCGCCCTCGTGCTCGGGGCCGCACGGTCCGCTCTTGGTCCGCGCCTCAGCCGTCCCGGCCGTGCCGCCCGGCGCTGCAGTTCCGGCCACAGCTCGCCGACCTGGCGGTCCAGCTCGGTCAGCGATCCGGAGTTGTCGATCACGATGTCGGCGATGGCCAGCCGCTGTTCCCGGGTGGCCTGCGCGGTCATCCGGGCCTGGGCCTGCTCGCGGGTCATGCCCCGGTTGCTGACCAGCCGCCCGGTCTGCACGCTCGGCGGGGCGTCGACCACCACCACCAGGTCATAGCCGGCTGCCAGATCGTTCTCGGCGATCAGCGGGACGTCATGCACCACGATCGCGGCACGCCCGGCGGCCCGTTCCAGCTGGCCTGTCCGCTCCGCCACCCGCGGATGGATGATCGCGTTCAGCTTGCCGCGCAGGACAGGGTCGGCGAAAACGATGTCGCCGAGCCGGGACCGGTCCAGGGTGCCGTCGGGCAGCAGCACGCCGGAGCCGAACAGGTCCGTCACCTCGGCCAGGCCGGTGCTGCCCGGCGCGACCGCCTCCCTGGCCAGCGCGTCGGCGTCAATGATGATCGCGCCACGGGCGCCGAGCCGCCGGGACACCTCGCTCTTCCCGGCACCGATTCCGCCGGTCAGGCCGATGCGCAGCACAGCACCCCACAGTATCGCCAGCCGCCGCCAGTTCTGCGCCGCGGCGCGGGCACGCCGCGCGAGGACTCGGCCCGGCCAGGCTGGCTCAGCTGCCGGAAGGCAGGTCAGTGCTGGCCCCGCGCAGCCAGAACGAGACATGCGCGGGTTCCAGGGCCCCGCAGGCGACGGCGAGCAGGTCGCTGCGGATCTCATCCAGGTCGGCGGCGTCCCGCATGCGGGCGGCGAACTCCGCTATCGTCGCCTCGGCATCGTAGCGGGCTCGGTTGAACCGCTTGTCCACCGCTCGCTGCACGCGATGGCGCACCGGGTTGAACAGCATGACGGCAGCCAGCGTCGCCGCCGCCACGACAGCAGGTGACCGCCCTGGCACGACGGCGTGCGCCAGGGTGACCAGTGCCGCGTACCCGCCGAGCAGCAGGCCGGTGATGATGGCGTACCCCAGCGTCCTGGAGATCACCCGGTCGATCTCGTACAGCCGGTACCGCAGGATGCCCACCCCGATGCTGACCGGCAGCGCGACGAAGCCGAGGCTCAGCACGTCGTTCAGCACCGCCCAGATCCCGGCTGCCGCCGTCGCGCCCGGCACGCTGAGCCCGGCGCAGACGATGCAGACGGCGGCTCCGAACATCAGCCACTTCAGCTGCTGGCGCCGCAGCCCGGCCGAGCGCCGCCAGCTCACCAGCTGACGGCCGGCGAAACTGAGCCCGAGCGCCAGCAGCACGACGAGGATGACGTCCTGGGCGACGGCGAACCGGCCCGCCGGGTAGTCGACGACGGTCAGCCCGCCGTAGGCGTCGACCCGGACCCGCTGACCGCTGATCGCGTCGGCGGCCACCCCAGTCAGCAGCGCCAGATAGCCGCCGCTGAGCAGGCAGTAGGCCCATACCGCCCGGCGCCACCGCGGCGACGGCAGGTGGCCATCGGGGAAAAGCAGGATCAGCAGCAAAAATAGCGCGAGGGCCGGTGACCACAGCTGGTAGAGCACCAGCCCGACCGAGCCGAACGGGAGCTGCCGCCCGGACTTGTACACCAGCAGTGAGTAGGCCCCGGCGCCGGTGCTCAGCAGGATCGCCGCCGCGATCGACAGCAGCAGCCAGCCGTTGGGGTTGCGCGGCTGGCGCCGGGCCACCAGCAGGCCGACAGCGGCGGCAGGCACCGCGATCATGATCGGCTGCAGCGGGTACCCCGGCCGCCGGGCGAGCACGGACAGCGCCACCAGCGCGGCCACCAGCAGCAGCAGCAGGCCACAGCCGGCCAGCGCCGCGGCCGGCGGCCAGCGCCGCCGCCAGCCGGCCGGGCCTGTGGTCGTGCTCACCGGCGTCAGCCGCCGCCCGGCCGGCGCCGCACGAGCGCGGCGAACGGCGCGGCCGCGGCATGCATCACAGTGCGGATCATGGCGTTATGCCAGAGCGCGCCGGCATTGCGCCACTGCCGTCTGGTATCGATGCACACGCTGCGCATCTGCACCGGCGCAGCGGGCGCGCTCAGCCGCCGCCGCAGCGCGTTGAGGGTCTGGACCCAGAACCAGTCCTCCCTGCGGTGGCCGCCCAGGCTCATGCCCAGCTCGTACAGCGGGTCATTGGCCCGCATCAGCACCTCGACCCGGACGATGGTGGTGGCCGGCCGTCCGGCGCCCCCCGGCGCGGGCTCAGCACGCCGGGCTGAGAACGTGATCCAGCCAGCGAACATATGCCCTTGCGGGGTCATCAGCGTGAACGACTCCTCGTCCGCGTACAGCACGAACACCCCGGTGGACAGACGTACCCCGCCGCCGATGCTGACATCCAGCAGCGCGACGTCGCCCGGCATGAGCCCGGTCAGCGGCGCCCTGAACCGGCTGCCGTGCGGCCAGAACTCGCCGAAGTGCTCCTTCCATGTCGCTATGGCCTCCTTCGGCGAGATACCGGGGCCGAGTTCCATCTGGTAAGTCTTCCGCCACATTCTCCCGAAGCCCTGAATCGGTCCGGTGAGGCGGCGGCCGGCCACATTGGCGCCGGCTGAGGAGCCGCCGCGCACGCTCAGCCGGTCGATCTTGGCCGCCCAGCTAGCGGCGTTTCTCGGCAGCGCTCTGGCCCGCTTAGCCGCCGCGCCGGCGGCCCGGCCGGTTCGGCGTCGCTTCCGGCTCGCTCGGTCATCACCAGCCTCCTCAGCCGCCGACCCCGGCGAGCGCCTCCTGCTCGCTGGCGTAGATCGTGATCGCCTCATCCAGCCGGGTTAGCTCGAAGATCTCCCGGTAATGGCCGCTCAGGCCGCAGGCGGCAAGCTCCCGGCGGCTCCGGTTGGCGCGCACCAGCAAGGTCACGAGCATGCCGATGCCGCCGCTGTTCATGTATGCGAGGCCGCCGAAGTTGAGCACCACCCGGGCGGCGCCATGCCGGGCGGCCTGCTCGTAGGCCGCCATCAGCGCGGGCTCGGACGCGGCCGTGACATCGCCGGTGATGTCGATTACCGCGATGCTGCCGCCGGGATGCCGCACGTCCATGCTGCCTGCTGGCTCACCCATCTGATCCCCTCCCCGGGGTGCGCGGTGACCCGCCGGTCCGCATGGTCAGCCGGACTGCGTGCCGTTCTCCCTCGGTGGTCACGTCCACGGCATCGACCATGTGGCGGATCAGGAACAGGCCCCAGCCGCCAGGGCGCTGCTCGCCGCTCAGCTTGCGGGCCAGGTCGGGAACCTCGGCGAGGCTCTCGGCGCGGCCGGCCTGGCGCAGGCCGCCGCGGTCGCTGATCGTAACAATGATCTCGGCGCCCGACTGGATGACCTCGATGTCGACGGCAAGCTCGGGGCGGCTGTCGTTGCCGTGCTCGATCGCGTTCATCGTCGCCTCGGCCACTGCAGTCTTGAGCCTGTCCAGCCGGGCCGGCGGCAAGTCCAGGGCCGCCACGCTGTCGGCCACCCTGGCCAGCGCCAGGCGCTCGTTGCCTGGCACGCTGGGGATCGCGAACGACGCCAGCCGCCGCGGCGCGGAGCGTGCGACCGGGCTCACCGAGATTCTCCCCGGCCGCCTCCGGGCGTGGTCCGCTCGACGCAGAGCAGGGTGATGTCGTCCTCTTGCTCGTAGCCGGCGCCGGTGAAACTCGCGAGCTCGGCCAGGCACAGCTCGATCAGTGCCTGGCCGCCGGCCCCGAGCCGGCCAGTGCGGCAACGCGGTGGAAGCCGAACATCTCCTGGCTGGCGGAGTGCGCCTCGGACAGGCCGTCGCTGTGCAGCAGCGCGCAGTCGCCGGGCCGGAAGGCGAAGGTCCGCTCCTGGTAGGCCGAGCCGGGCATCAGGCCGAGTGGCATGCCCTTGGCGCGCAGCTCGGTCACGCCGCCAGCCGTGCGCACGTAGGGCAGGTCGTGCCCGGCGTTGGCGAACGTCACCTCGCCTCCTGCGGGAGGCAGCACGAGGGCCAGGCAGGTGACGAACATCTGCGCCGGCGTGTCCGTGTACAGCAGGTCGTTCACGTGGGCGAGCACAGCGCCCGGGCTGGTCAGCCGCGGGGCGGCCGCCCGCAGCAGCGCGTGCGCGCTGGCCATGACCAGCGCCGCGGGGACGCCCTTGCCGGTAACGTCGCCGACAACAACCATGACCCGCCCGCCCGGCAGCGGAATGAAGTCGTAGAAGTCTCCGCCAACCGTCAGTGCCGGGCGGTAGAACGCGGCTATCTGCCAGCCGGGCAGCTCGGGCTGTGACTGGGGCAGGAACTGCTGCTGGATGAGCTGGGCCACCTTCAGCTGCTGGTCGATCCGCTCCTGCCGCCGGGCCCGCGCCTGCTGGTCGCGGACCAGCTGGCCGACCCGGATCGCGGGAGCCGCATGCCCGGCCAGCGCGGCCAGCAGCCGCCGGTCGTCTGTGGTGTAGTCCCGCTCTGACAGCCTCGGCCCCAGGCTGAGCACGCCGATCGGGGCGCCGGCCCAGATCAGCGGGACGACCAGCACCGCACCGGTCTCTTTGAGCGCCCGCAGGGCGCGTGAGTCAAGATCCAGGCCGCGGATGTCGACCGGGCCGGCCGCCGCCGCCAGGTAGCGGGCCAGCGGGTCGTCGGCGGCCAGGTCGATTCCCGGCGTCAGGACGGTCCCGGCCGGCAGCGGCGGCCGGGACGCCCCGGGCTGCGGGTCGGCCTGGACTTGCGGCAGCCGGCGCCGCAGCCAGCCGCGCCCCCGGCGGCGCGGGCCCCGCGGGCCGCCCGGATGCGGGCTGACGGCAGCATCGCCGGCTGCCGCGCCCGGCAGGGCGGGCTGGCCGTCAGCTACCGGGCCGGCGGCCGTGGCGGCGGTCCCCCGGCCTGCTCCCTGCGCGGTCGGCCCTGCAGTGTTCACCCCTGCCGCATCCCGCTCCCCCGGTGCCGGTCCTGCTACCGGCACACCTGCTGACCTTGCGAATCCCGTGCTGCGGAATCGTCAGGCGCTAGCGTACCCCGCTGGCCGCCACGGCTGACTGTGCTGGCGCTCGCAGACTCAGCTCTGGCCGCCGGACAGCTTCTCGCGCAGGGCCGCGAGCGCCTCGTCCGAGGCCAGCGTACCGGTCGCCTCCTCGCTTCGGCGCGAGGAAGGCGAGGCCGGGGGCGTGGTGGTGGTGGAGGAGGTGGCGGCGGCGGCCGCGTCGCTGGCCGCCTCGTCCGCGGTGCCGGACTTGGACCGGGCGTCAGCGACCTGCTGGTGGTGCGCCTCGTACCGGGACCGGGCCTCGGCGTACTGGCGCTCCCACTCCTCGCGCTGGGTGTCGAAGCCCTCCAGCCACTCGCCGGACTCGGAGTCGAAGCCCTCGGGGTAGATGTAATTGCCCTGGTCGTCGTAGGTGGCCGGCATGCCGTACAGGGTCGGGTCGAAGTCCTCGCCGAGCGCCTCGCCGATAGTGCCCTCATTGGCCTGCTTGAGCGACAGGCTGATCCGGCGCCGGTCCAGGTCGATGTCGATGATCTTGACAAAGATCTCGTCGCCGACCTGCACGACCTGCTCGGGGATCTCCACGTGCCGGTCCGCCAGCTCGGAGATGTGCACCAGGCCCTCGATGCCCTCCTCGACCCGCACGAACGCGCCGAACGGCACCAGCTTGGTGACCCGGCCGGGCACGACCTGCCCGATCTGGTGCATCCGGGCGAACTGCTGCCACGGGTCTTCCTGGGTCGACTTCAGCGATAGCGAGACCCGCTCGCGGTCCATGTCGACGTCCAGCACCTCGACCGTGACCTCCTGGCCGACCTCGACCACCTCGCCGGGGTGGTCGATGTGCTTCCAGGACAGCTCGGACACGTGCACCAGGCCGTCCACGCCGCCCAGGTCGACGAACGCGCCGAAGTTGACGATCGAGGACACGACGCCCTTGCGGATCTGGCCCTTCTGCAGCGTGTTGAGGAAGTTCTGGCGGACCTCGGACTGGGTCTGCTCCAGCCAGGCCCGGCGGGACAGCACCACGTTGTTGCGGTTCTTGTCCAGCTCGATGATCTTGGCCTCGATCTCCTTGCCCACGTACGGCTGCAGATCGCGGACCCGGCGCATTTCCACCAGCGACGCGGGCAGGAAGCCGCGCAGCCCGATGTCCAGGATCAGGCCGCCCTTCACCACCTCGATCACCGTGCCGGTGACCACGCCGTCCTCGTCCTTGATCTTCTCGATCGTGCCCCAGGCGCGCTCGTACTGGGCGCGCTTCTTGGACAGGATCAGCCGGCCCTCCTTGTCCTCCTTCTGCAGGACCAGGGCCTCGATGTGCTCGCCGCTCTTGACCACGTCATGCGGGTCGACGTCATGCTTGATCGACAGCTCGCGGGACGGGATGACGCCTTCGGTCTTATAGCCGATGTCGAGCAGGACCTCGTCCCGGTCGACCTTGACGACGGTTCCCTCAACGATGTCGCCGTCGTTGAAATACTTGATGGTCTCGTCGATCGCGGCGAGGAAGGCCTCCTCGGAACCGATGTCGTTGACCGCTACTTTGGGGGTCGAGGTGGCCTCGGTGCTGCTCGTCATGTGTTGGTGGGCTCCGGATACGGACATGGCTGCGGGTGGGTTGACACGCGCCGAGTTCAGGTGAATCCGCCACGAGCGGCCAGAAATCTGGACTTGCCTGGCCAGTAAACCGGCCGCGGCCGGCCGTTAGACGGCCCGCGGGCTGCCTGACCATGGCGGACTGCAGAAATAACACAGCGCAGCGATCAGGATATGAGAGCCCGGCCACCCGGTCAATCCGGAGCTGTTATTACCCATGCCAGCGCAGCCACCACCCGGCCGCACCGTCCGCGCACCAGGCCGCCTGCGCACCGCCCGGCGGCATGGCCGCGGCGGCCGTCACGGCCGCCCGGCGGCGGGCTCAGTGACCGGCGTCCTGCCAGCTGCGGCCGGTGCCCATGGACACCTCGAGCGGCACGGTCAGCTCGTACGCGAGGCACATCTGGCCGCGGACCAGGCCGCGCAGCTCATCAAGCTCGCCGGGCGCCACCTCGAACAGCAGCTCGTCGTGCACCTGCAGCAGCATCCGCGAGCGCAGCTCGCGGCGGGCGATCTCGGCGTGCACGTTCAGCATCGCCACCTTGATGATGTCGGCCGCCGAGCCCTGGATCGGCGCGTTCAGCGCCATTCGCTCAGCCATCTCACGGCGCTGCCGGTTGTCGGAGGTCAGGTCGGGCAGGTACCGGCGGCGGCCCATGATCGTCTGGGTGTAGCCATCCTTGCGGGCCTGCGCGACGATGTCGTTGCAGATAGTCGCGCACCCCGCCGAACTGGCTGGAAGTACTCATCCATGAACGCGCGCGCCTCGTCGGCCGACACGTGCAGCTGCTGGGACAGCCCGTAGACCGACAGCCCGTAGGCCAGGCCGTAGTTCATCGCCTTGATCTTGCTGCGCAGGTCGCCGGTGACCGCCTGCGGCGCCACGCCGAACACCCGGGACGCGGTCTCGGCGTGGAAGTCGTGCCCGGAGCTGAACGCCGCAAGCCAGCGCCTCGTCACCGGACAGGTGCGGCCATGATCCGCAGCTCGATCTGGCTGTAGTCGGCGGTCAGCAGGCACTCGTAGCCCTCGCCGACGATGAAGCCGCGACGGATACGGCGGCCCTCTTCGGTCCTGATCGGGATGTTCTGCAGGTTCGGGTCGGTCGAGGACAGCCGCCCGGTCGCGGCGATCATCTGGTTGTAGGTGGTGTGGATCCGGCCGTCGGCGCCGGCCATCGGGATCAGCGAGTCCACGATGCTCTTGAGCTTGGCCACGTCCCGGTGCCGCAGCAAGTGCACGAGCACCGGGTGCTCGGTCTGCGCCAGCAGGCTGGTGAGCGCCTCGGAGTCGGTGGTGTAGCCGGTCTTGATCCGCTTGGTCTTCGGCAGGCCCAGCTCGGTGAACAGGACCTCCTGCAGCTGCTTGGGCGAGCCGAGGTTGAACTCGTGCCCGGTGGCCGCGAACGCACCCTGCTCGGCCGCCTTGACCTCGCCGCCGAGGCTGGCCGACATGTCAGCGAAGTGCTCGACGTCAGCGGCGATCCCGGCGTGCTCCATCTGCGCCAGCACGCTGACCAGCGGCAGCTCGACGGTGACGAGCAGCCCGGTAGCGCCGCGGCTGGCCAGGTCGGCGTCCAGCGCGTCGGCGAGCTGGGCGGTCGCGGCGGCGCGCTGGGCCAGCGCCCTCGGCCTCGTCGGCGTCGGTCAGCTCCAGGGCCAGCTGACCGCTGGCCGGGCCCGCCACGGTCAGCTCCCGGCCGAGGTAGCGCAGCGACAGGTCGGTCAGGTCGAAGGACCGCTGGCCGGGCAGCGCCAGGTAGGCAGCCAGCGCCGTGTCGCTGGTCAGCCCGAGCAGCTCCAGGCCGCGGGAGGCGAGGGCGTGCATCGGGCCCTTTGCGTCGTGCATGGCCTTGGCCGCGGCCGGGTCGGCCAGCCAGGCGGCCAGCGCCTGCTCGTCCGGCTCGGTCAGGGCGACAGGGTCGATGAAAGCGGCGGCCCCGTCGGCGGTGGCCACCGCGATCCCGGTCGCGTCGCCGGTGCCCCGGCCCCAGGTACCGCTGACGGCAATCCCGGCCCGGCTCGCCTTGGCGTCCGGGGCGGCGGCCTGCCCCGGCTGCGCCTGTTCCGGCTGTGCCTGTTCCGGCTGTGCCTGTCCTGGCTGTGCCTGTTCTGGACGGGCGTGCGCCGCCAGCCAGGACGCCACCGCACCAGAGCCCAGTCGGGTCAGGTCGAGGTCGAAGCCCTGCACCGTGGCCGCCGCGGCGCCGCCCGCGCTGACCGGAGCGGCGATGCCGTTCGGCAGCGTGCTGTAGAGGCGGTCGCGCAGCACCCGGAACTGCAGCGTGTCGAACAGCTGGTGGATCTGCTCGCGGTCCCACGGCGCCGGCCGCAGGTCGTCCAGCGCGGTTTCGACCGGGACGTCGCGGGCCAGTTCGGTCAGCTGGCGGTTGCGCAGCACGTCGGCCAGGTGCTCGCGCAAGTTATCCCCGGCCCGGCCCTTCACCTCGTCGACCCGGTCGGCAAGCGCGGCCAGCGAGGCGAACTCCGTCACCCACCTGGCCGCAGTCTTCTCGCCGACGCCGGGGATGGACGGCAGGTTGTCGCTCGGGTCGCCGCGCAGCGCGGCGAAATCGGGGTACTGCGCGGGCGTCAGCCCGTATTTCTCGATGACCGCGGCCGGGGTGAACCGGGTCATGTCACTGATCCCGCGCCGGGTCATCAGCACGGTCACGTCGTCGTCAACCAGCTGCAGCGCGTCCCGGTCGCCGGTCACGATCAGCACGCTCATGCCGTCGGCCTCGGCCCGGGTCGCCAGCGTGGCGATGATGTCGTCCGCCTCGTACCCGGCCTTGGACAGCCGGGTGATGCCGAGCGCATCCAGCACTTCGAAGATCAGGCTGAGCTGGCCGCGGAAGTCGGCCGGGGTCTCCCGGCGATTGGCCTTGTACTCGACCCACTGCTCGTGCCGGAAGGTCGGCTCGCTGCGGTCAAAGGCCACCGCGACGTGCGTGGGCTGCTCGTCGCGCAGCACGTTGATGAGCATCGCGGTGAAGCCGTAGACCGCGTTGGTGGGCTGCCCCGTGGTGGTGGCGAAGTTCTCCGCGGGCAGCGCGAAGAAGGCACGGTAGGCCAGCGAGTGCCCGTCGAGCAGCAGCAGCCGCCCGCCGTGCCCGCCCGCGGCCGCAGCGGGCTCGGACGGCTTGGACGGTACTTGCGAAGTCACCCACGAAGTCTAGTGCGCGCCGGTGACAGCGGCGGGCTTCCGCCGGACCGCGCTACTACGCCCTAGCTGGGCAACCGGGCCGGACGGGCGCCTTCTAAGCTGCTTAGGCACATCCCGCGCCCGCACCAAGGCGCACCGCACCAAGCCCGAGGAGGCCCCGGTGGCAGACGACCGGACCGCGCTGAGCCGGGACCAGCTGGTCCGGCAGGTCTTCGAGGCGCCCCCGGACACGCTTCCGGCCCGGATGGGCATCTCGATCGTGGAAGCGTCAGCCGAGCGGGTGATCGGGACGATGCCGGTCAGCGGCAACACCCAGCCTTACGGGCTGATGCACGGCGGCGCCTCGTGCGTGCTAGCCGAGACTCTGGGCTCGCTTGGCTCCGCGCTGCACGCCGGTCCCGAGCGGGTCACCGTCGGCATCGAGATCAGCGCCACTCATCACCGGGGCGTGCGCTCCGGCCAGGTCACCGGCATCGCCACCCGGCTGCACGGCGGCCGCACGATGACCACCTACGAGATCGTCATCACCGACGACCAGGACCGCCGCGTCTGCACCTCCCGGCTGACCTGCCTGCTGCGCGACGCCGTGCCGGGCAGTGCCGGCGACGGCCAGCAGCCGGGCTGACTGCAGGCCGGCCGGGCGGCGGTGCAGCGGCCGGCGGCCTGGCCAGCCGGGGGCCGGGAGGCAAATCCCGGCCCTGGGAAGGCCGGCATGGCACCAAAAGGTACCTCGGGCTCTAGCCGCCACCGCACAGTCGCGGGCGCCCGCAGGGGGGCGGGCACCGGGCGGGGCCCGGGGGCAGGCTGTGCTCGGCCGCCCTGCCTGCGCTGAAGCAGGTGACCGCGAGATCGCGCCCGCAGGTGACCGCGAGAGATCGCGCCCGCAGGCCGTCCGCCCGGCCCGGAATCAGCCCCAGGTGCTGATCTTCATATCGTCGGGATACGCGGTGTACTCCCCGCCCTCCAGCCCGGCCTTGAGCCCGAGCAGGAAGTATGCCCATTTAGTGCTGCAATGGGCCATGAACTCGACCGGCTCCCGCCAGTCGGGCCTCATACGCCTGCTGCTGAGGCGCGGCGATTCCCAGATGTCTGCCATCTGTCTCGCTCCCTCGACTCTTGATCAAGCGGTCCTCGATGTGGCCGCCTCATGGATACGCAGCCGCACGGCTGCTCTTATGAACCCAAGGCAGGCAGCCAAATAGCTGCATGTCAAGAGGAGACGTTTCTGGCGCTGCGAATCGGGAGCGCGGCGGATTTTGGACGGCTAGGCCCAGATCCGTCGTCATCATGACGGCCCAGGTCATGGGCGGTGAGCGTGGCAGGCGTCCAGGGCCCGCGACGGGCCGCCGACGTCGGATGGCGAGGCGGGCGGCCAGAGCTGACGAGCGGAGTCGCTGGCCTCGGTTGGCGAGGCGGGCTCGCAGACGGGCGGGGCTAGCGGGCGGGGCCGCCGGCCTCCGGCGGCGAGACGCCCGGCTGGGGGCCGCCCGCCTGGACCTGGCCGGCCGCGTCGCGGCCTGCTCGCCCGCCTGGCCCGACGGCGGCTCGCCGGCGGCCAGGACTTCCTCGGCGACCGCCCGCATCGTCATCCGCCGGTCCATCGACGACTTCTGGATGAAACGGAACGCCTGCGCCTCGGTCAGCTGCTGCTCGGCCTGCAGCTTCGCCTTGGCCCGGTCGAGCAGCTTGCGCACCTCGAGCCGCTCGCGCAGGCTGCCGACCTCTTTCTCCAGCGCGGAGATCTCCTGGAACCGGGTGACCGCGATCTCGATCGCGGGCACCAGCTCGGCCCGGGTGAACGGCTTGACCAGGAACGCCATCGCGCCCGCGTCGCCTGCGCGCTTGACCAGGTCACGCTGGGAGAACGCGGTGAGGATGACCACCGGCGCCAGATGCTGGCTGGTGATCTGGCCGGCGGCCGAGATCCCGTCCAGGACCGGCATCTTGACGTCCATGATCACCAGGTTGGGCCGGAGGTCCTCGGCCAGCTTCACCGCCGCCGCGCCGTCGCCGGCTTCGCCCGCCACGACGTAGCCCTCTTCCTCCAGCATCTCCTTCAGATCCATGCGGATCAGCGCCTCGTCCTCGGCGATCACGACGCGCAGGGGGTTCTCGCTCACGAGCCGAAGCGTACCGCGTTTGGCTACACTGGCTACTAGCGCACCGAGCGTCACCTGATTTTATGTCTTGAGCCGGAATGATGGAATTGGCAGACATGGATGTCTCAAAAGCATCTGTCCGAAAGGACATGCGGGTTCGAATCCCGCTTCCGGCACCGGATTTAGAGCCACTATAGCGATCACAAAATAACACTCCCGTCAGTGCTTCCTGCAATAATCAGGCCATGTACAGACAGGATGTCGTAGATCTTAGTGAGTGTTTGGTAAATGGGTTACGGGGGCGGGTGGCGGGCCACGCGCCTGGTCATGATGTCGGTCGTGGCCCGCAAGATCATGGCTTCGTGGCTGGCGGGCAGGCGTTCGTAGTCGCGGACGGTGCGGCGGTGCTTGCTGATCCAGGCGAAGGTGCGTTCGACCACCCAGCGGCGGGGCAGGACGGCGAAGGTGTGCAGGTCATCGGGCCTGCGGACGACCTGCAGCGTGATGCGCAGGGCTGTGGCTGAGCCGGGCGGCGTGGTAGCCGGCGTCGGCCCAGGCCAGGCGGACGCGGGCAGGCGCGATGGAGGTTCCGCAGCAGCGGGCGGGCGGCGTCGCGGTCTTGCACCGAGGCGCCGGTGATGACCGCGTCGAGCAGCAGGCCGGTGGCGTCCACGGCGATGTGCCGCTTACGGCCGCTGGCCTTCTTGGCGGCATCCCGGCCCCGGGCGGCCCGGGGCACGGTGCCGGCGGCGCGCACCGGCTGGGAGTCGATGACGGCGGCGGTGGGCTGGGTGCTGCGCCCGGCGGCGGCGCGGGCGGCGGCGCGTAACCGGGCATGCAGCCGGGCCAGGGTGCCGTCGTCGCGCCAGCGGGCGAAGTAACCGTACACGGTGGGCCAGGGCGGATAGCCGGCGGGCAGGGAGCGCCACGGGCAGCCGGCCCGGCCCACGTACAAGATCGCGTTCACCACCTGGCGGGGCGAGTGCACCGGCGGTCGGCCCCGCCCGCCGGGCACCCGTTCGGGCAGGCCGGCGGCGATCGAGCCGCCGCCGCGCGTCGGACAGATCACTGGGATAGCCGCGGGCCCGGCGCGTAGCCTGGGCACGCGCGGGCCCCAGCTGGTTCTTGATCGTCACACATCGGGATCATGGGGCCCGCGCCCCGGCCACCAGCGGACCGACACGCCCGCCCGCACGCGATGCCACTCCGCGAATTATCAAACACTCACTTAGTAAGCAGCTATCTGACCTTGGCATCGCGGACCGTTAAAATGCAGCGATCTGCGGTGTTCCCATTGCGTCCATACGGCACTGGCGCCGAGGGAGACGCCGCCGCTCGGCTGTCTCCGGCCGGAGCAGCTATTGCCCGCCTTGTGCAGGAGCGTCGCTCGACCAGGCCGCATATAGCTACCTGCTTAGCCTGACTTCGCGCGGGCTATTTCACTCCGACGGCTGCCGGATCACCAATACGGTCTGTCGGGGTGGGCGGCGGCGAGCATCTCGCAGAGCACTAGCCGGCCGGGCGGGGCGGAGGTAATCCGCGGGCGGACGGATGCGCCGTCTGATCGCCGTCCTGGCCGTCTGGCTCCTCCCCGCGCGACCCGGGCGGCGCGGGGCGGGCGGACGGCACGGGCAGAACAGTCGGCGCGGGCAGGACGGATGGCGCGGGCAGGGCGGACGGAAACCGGCTGACGGCGCGCATGCTCGGCGGGCGCGCGGGCGGGCGGGGGCCGTCCCCGACGTAGTCCGGGCCGCGGCGGGCCCGGGTCATCCGCAGGTAGATCAGGGCGGCGGCCAGGACGACGATCATCACCAGCTGGCTGACCCGGAGGCCGAACAGGTGCTCAGAGCGGCCGAGGCGGACCGAGTCGGTCACCAGCCGGCCGCAGGCGTAGAGCGCCACGTAGCAGGCGAACAGCCGATCGCCGGCCAGCTCGAGGCGCCGCCCCGCCTGGATCAGCGCCATCCCGGCCGCGGCCGCCCACAGCGACTCGTAGAGGAAGATCGGCTGGAAGGTCGCGTAGCTCTCGAAGCCGCTGGCCCGGTGCACCGGCGAGATGCTCACGGCCCACGGCAGGGTCGACGGCCGGCCGTAGAGGTTCTGGGTGAACCAGCTGCCCCAGCACCCGATCGCCTGCGCGAACGCCAGCGCGGGCGCCGCAGCCCCGGCCAGCGGGCTCACCCCGATCCCCTTCCGGCGGCAGTACAGCCAGCTGCCGGCCGCACCGCCGGCCAGCACGCCGGGCAGGCCGAGCCCGCCGCTCCACACCCGGAACAGGTTGACCCAGTCCCGGCCCCCGCCGAAGTAGGCGGAGGAGTCGGTGAGCACGCTGTACACCCGGCCGAGAATCAGCCCGGCCGGGACGGCGACGGTCGCGATGTCGAGCACGACGGTGCCGCGGCCGCCAATGGCCCGGTACCGCATGGCCGTCAGCCACAGGCCGACTACGACCCCGGCCACGATGCACAGCGCGTAGGCGCGGACCGGGACCGGGCCAAGATGCCACAAGCCGCGGGCCGGGCTCGGCAGGAAGGCAGCCGACATGTTGTGTGACGTTACCCGTGCGACGGGCGCGATGCGCCGGTTCAGGACCGCTGGCCGGTTTGCCGCCGGAGCCTCGGCCGCAGCGAGCCCGCCCGGCATTACCCCGCCCGGCACTACCAGCGCGGCCGGCGCTACCGCAGGAACGCGGGCGTCACCGCAGCGGCGCCGCGGTCGGCGGGATTGCCGACGGCAGCAGCGTCTGGCCTTCCAGGTACCTGTCGGCGGCAGCCGCGGCCGACCGGCCCTCGGCGATGGCCCAGACGATCAGCGACTGGCCGCGGCCTGCGTCACCGGCCACGAAGACCCCCGGCGCCGTGGTCGCGTACGAGGCGTCCCTGGCGATGGTGCCGCGCTGGGTCAGCTGCACGCCCAGCTCGTCGAGCAGCGGGCCCGGCTCGGCACCAGTGAAGCCCATGGCCAGCAGCACCAGGTCGCACGGCAGCTCCCGCTCGCTGCCAGGCACCGGCACGAACTTGCCGCCGGAGAACTCGGCTTCGACCAGCCGCAGGGCCCGCACCCGGCCCGCGGCGTCGCCTGCGAACTCGGTGGTCGAGACCGCGTAGACCCGCTGGCCGCCCTCCTCGTGCGCGCTGGATACCCGGTAGATCACCGGGTACGTCGGCCACGGCTGGTGCGCCGCCCGCTGCCCCGGGGGCTCCGGCAGGATTTCCAGCTGGGTGACCGAGGCGGCGCGCTGCCGGTGCGCGGTGCCCAGGCAGTCGGCCCCGGTGTCACCGCCGCCGATGATCACCACGTGCCGTCCGGCGGCGCAGATGGCCGGCTCCTCGATCGCCCCGGCCGCCACCGTCCGGTTGGCCAGCGGCAGGTAGTCCATCGCCTGGTGGATGCCGGCCAGGTCGCTGCCGGGCACCGGCAGCCCGCGGGGCACCCGGGCCCCGCAGGCCAGCACGATCGCGTCGTAGCCGTCGCGCAGCTGCCGGGCAGTCACATCGGTGCCCGCGTCCGCCCCGCAGCGGAACACCGTGCCCTCGGCCAGCATCTGCGCCAGCCGGCGGTCCAGGTGCCGCTTCTCCATCTTGAACTCGGGGATCCCGTAGCGCAGCAGCCCGCCGGGACGGTCGTCGCGCTCGTACACGGTGACCGCGTGGCCGGCCCGGGTGAGCTGCTGGGCGGCCGCCAGGCCCGCCGGGCCCGAGCCGATCACCGCGACCCGGCGCCCGGCCATCCGCGCGGCGGCGGACGGCGGGCGGGGCGGCACCCAGCCCTCGGCCCAGGCGCGGTCGATGATCTCCACCTCGACCTGCTTGATCGTGACCGGGTCGGAGTTGATGCCGAGCACGCAGGCCGTCTCGCACGGCGCGGGGCAGAGCCGGCCGGTGAACTCGGGGAAATTGTTCGTCGCGTGCAGCCGCTCGATGGCGGCCCGCCAGTCATGCCGCCAGACGAGGTCGTTCCACTCCGGGATGAGGTTCCCGAGCGGGCACCCGCTGTGGCAGAACGGGATTCCGCAGTCCATGCACCGGCCTGCCTGCCGCTCCAGCTCCGGGGCCGGGAATTCCTCGTAGACCTCGTGCCAGTCCTGGATCCGGATGTCGACCGGCCGCCGGCCCGGCGTGCTGCGCGGCGTGGTGAGAAACCCCTTCGGGTCCGCCATGTCTGGTGTTCTCCTTCTCCCCTGGCTCAGCCCTGGGCGGCGGCCATCACGGCCTCGTTGATATCCCGGCCTTCCTGCTCGGCCTGGCTGGCCGCGGTGAGCACCCGCTTGTAGTCGCGCGGCATGACCTTGCCGAACCGGTCCGTTACGGCGTCCCCGTCGGCCAGCAGCCGGGCGGCGACCGGCGAGCCGGTGTCGGCGTGGTAGCGCTGCAGCAGCTCGCGCACGAACGCGGCGTCTGCCCCGTTCAGCGGCTCGAGCTCGGCCATCTCGGTATTCACCCGGCGGCGGTCCGGGTCGAGCAGGTAGGCGATCCCGCCGGACATCCCGGCCGCGAAGTTCCGGCCGACCGGCCCGAGCACCACCACCCGGCCGCCGGTCATGTACTCGCAGCCGTGATCGCCGGTGCCCTCCGCCACCGCGGTAGCGCCCGAGTTGCGGACGCAGAACCGCTCCCCGACCACGCCGCGCAGGAAGATCTCGCCGCCGGTCGCGCCGTAGCCGATCACGTTGCCGGCGATGATCTGCTTCTCGGCGGCGAACGGCGCGGCCGGGTCCGGCACAACGGTGATCTTGCCGCCGGACAGGCCCTTGCCGACGTAGTCGTTGGCGTCCCCGGCCAGCCGGAGCGTGACGCCCCGGGGCAGGAAGGCGCCGAACGACTGGCCGGCCGAGCCGCGCAGCCGCACGTCGATGGTGCCGGCCGGCAGGCCCTCGCCGCCCCAGCGCCGGGTCACTTCGTAGCCGAGCATGGTGCCGACCGTCCGGTTCACGTTCCGGATCGGCAGCTCCAGGGTGACCGGCCTGCCCTCGCCCAGCGCGCCCTCAGCCAGCTGGATGAGCGTATTGTCCAGGGCCTTGTCCAGGCCGTGGTCCTGGCCGGTGACGCAGCGCCGGGCGGCGGCGGGCGGCAGCTCGGGCACGTGCAGCACCGGGGCCAGGTCCAGTCCCGCGGCCTTCCAGTGGTCCACCGCCTGCGCGGTGTCGAGCAGGTCTACCCGGCCGATGGCCTCGTCCAGGCGCCGCAGCCCCAGCTGGGCCAGGTACTCGCGCACCTGCTGGGCCAGGAACTCGAAGAACGTCACCACGAACTCGGGCTTGCCGGTGAAACGGCGGCGCAGCTCCGGGTTCTGGGTGGCGACGCCGACCGGGCAGGTGTCCAGGTGGCACACCCGCATCATCACGCAGCCGGCCACCACCAGCGGGGCGGTGGCGAACCCGAACTCCTCGGCGCCGAGCAGCGCCGCGATGACCACGTCCCGGCCGGTCTTGAGCTGGCCGTCGCACTGCACCACGATCCGGTCCCGCAGCCCGCCGCGCAGCAGCGTCTGCTGGGTCTCCGCCAGCCCGAGCTCCCACGGCGCGCCGGCGTGCTTGATCGACGTCAGCGGCGAGGCGCCGGTGCCGCCGTCATGGCCGGAGATCAGCACCACGTCGGCGTGCGCCTTGGAGACGCCGGCCGCGACGGTGCCGACGCCGACCTCGGCCACCAGCTTGACGTGCACCCGGGCCGCCGGGTTGGCGTTCTTCAGGTCGTGGATGAGCTGTTCCAGGTCCTCGATCGAGTAGATGTCGTGGTGCGGCGGCGGCGAGATGAGGCCGACGCCGGGGGTGGAGTACCTGGTCTTGGCGATCCACGGGTAGACCTTGTGCCCCGGCAGCTGGCCGCCCTCGCCCGGCTTGGCGCCCTGGGCCATCTTGATCTGCAGGTCGTCGGCATTGACCAGGTACTCGCTGGTGACGCCGAACCGGCCGCTGGCCACCTGCTTGACCGCCGACCGGCGCAGGTCGCCGTTGGCGTCCGGGGCGAACCGGTCCGGGTCCTCGCCGCCCTCCCCGGTGTTGGACCGGCCGCCGAGCCGGTTCATGGCGATGGCCAGGGTCTGGTGCGCCTCGGCCGAGATCGAGCCGTAGGACATCGCGCCGGTGGAGAACCGGCGCACGATGGACTCGACCGGCTCGACCTCGTCAACGCTGATCGGCGCACGGTCCCGGATGCCGTCCGCGAGGCCGGCGCTGGCCGCGCCGCCGGGCTCGTCGATGCCGCGGATACGCAGCAGCCCGCGCAGTGTCATCAGCCGGGCGGCCTGGTCGTCGACCAGCCTGGTGTACTCGGCGAAGACCTCCCGCCTGCGGCTGCGGGTGGCGTGCTGCAGCTTGAACACCGACTCGGGGCTGAACAGGTGCGGCTCCCCCTCGCGCCGCCACTGGTAGTCGCCGCCGGTCTCCAGCTGGCGGTGGGCCGGCCGGTCGCCGCGGGCCGGGAAAGCCCGGATGTGCCGCTGCGCGGTCTCCGCGGCCAGCTGGTCGAACGACACGCCGGACAGCCGGGACGACGTGCCGGCAAAGCACTCGCCCATCACCTCGGGGCCGAGCCCGACCGCCTCGAAGATCTGCGCCCCGGTATAGGACGCGACCGTGGACACGCCCATCTTGGACATGATCTTCAGCACGCCCTTGCCCAGGGCCTTGATCAGGTTCGCGGCGGCCTGCTCGGGCGTGACCTGGTCGAGCCGGCCGCGGCGCACCATGTCCTGCACCGACTCGATGGCCAGGTACGGGCACACGCAGGAGGCGCCGTAGCCGATCAGCAGCGCGATGTGGTGGCACTCGCGCGCGTCGCCGGACTCGACGATCAGCCCGGCCCTGGTCCGGGTGCGCTCCCTGATCAGGTGATGGTGCACCGCGCCGGTCAGCAGCAGCGACGGGATCGGCGCTCTATCATCCGGGGGGACGACCCCCCGAACCCCCCGCTGCCGCTCGCTCGGGCCAGCAGGCTGGCCGTCGCGATCGGCATAGGCGCCGCCTCCCGTAGCCGCGGACCCATCGCAGCGGTCGGACAGGACGATGAGCCGGGCACCCTGGCTGATCGCCTCGGACACCTCGGCCCGGATCTCGGCCAGCCGAGCGCGCAGCGCCGCGCCGCCGCCGGCCACCTCGTACCGGCCGTCGACCACGTGCGCGGCGAAGCCGGGCAGGTTGCCGTCCTCGTTAATGCTGATGATCTTGGCGAGGTCGCCGTCGCTGATGACCGGGCAGGGCAGCACAATCTGGCGGCAGGACGCCGGGCCGGTCTCGAACAGGTTCTCCTCCGGGCCAGTGGTCGAGGCCAGCGAGGTGACGAGCTCTTCCCGGATCGCGTCCAGCGGCGGGTTGGTGACCTGGGCGAACAACTGGGTGAAGTAGTCGTAGATGAGCCTCGGCCGTTCCGACAGCACGGCCAGCGGCATGTCGTTGCCCATCGAGCCGATGGGCTCGGCGCCGGTCTTGGCCATCGGGGCGAGCAGCACCCGCAGCTCCTCCTCGGTGAACCCGAACAGCTGCTGCTGGATGGCCAGGGCCCGGGTGTCGCGCAGCACCCGCCGGCCGGGCAGGTCATCGAGGTGCAGCAGCCCGGCGTGCAGCCATTCGGCGTACGGCTGCCCGGCGGCCAGCGCGGTCTTGACCTCCTCGTCCTCGACGATCCGGCCGGCCGCGGTGTCGGCCAGGAAGATCCGGCCCGGCTGCAGGCGGCCCTTGCGCACCACGGTGGCGGGATCGATGTCGAGCACCCCCACCTCGCTGGCCAGCACGACCAGCCCGTCGCTAGTGACCCAGTACCGGCCCGGGCGCAGCCCGTTGCGGTCCAGCACCGCGCCGATCACGGTCCCGTCGGTGAACGCGATCAGCGCCGGGCCGTCCCACGGCTCCATCAGCGTGGCGTGGAACCGGTAGAAGGCGCGCAGCTGCGGGTCCATCTCGGCGTGGTTCTCCCACGGCTCTGGGATCATCATCAGCAGCGCGTGCGGCAGCGAGCGTCCGCCCAGGTGGAGCAGCTCCAGGCAGGCGTCGAAGCTGGCCGAGTCGCTGGCGGCATCGTCCAGGATCGGCAGCAGCCGCTCTATCCCGCGTCCCTGCGCGTCAGGCCCGATCAGGTCGGTGGCCAGCAGCGCCTCCCGGGCCCGCATCCAGTTGCGGTTGCCGCGCACGGTGTTGATCTCGCCGTTGTGGGCGATGTACCGGTAGGGGTGGGCCAGCGGCCAGGACGGGAACGTGTTGGTGGAGAAGCGGGAGTGGACCAGCGCCAGGGCCGAGACATACCGGGGGTCGGACAGGTCGGGGAAGAACGGCTCGAGCTGCAGCGCAGTGAGCATGCCCTTGTAGACGATCGTGGCCGACGACAGGCTCGCGGCGTAGACCCCGGCCTCGGCCTCGGCGCGCTTGCGCAGGCAGAACGCCCGGCGGTCCAGCGCAAGGCCGGTGACCGCGCCTGGCCGGCCCGGCAGGCGGGGGCCACGAACAGCTGGGCCAGGTGCGGCAGCACACCGCGCGCTCCGCGGCCGCACTGCGCCACGACGTGCGGCACGTCGCGCCACCCGAGCACCTGCAGGAACTCCAGCGCCGCGAGCTGCTCGACGGCGGCCACGGCGGCGGCACGGCCGGCCGGGTCGGCCGGCAGGAAGGCCAGCCCGGCGGCGTAGCTGCCGGGCTGGGGCAGCGGGAAATCACATACGGCGCGGAAGAACGCATCCGGGATCTGGGTCAGGATTCCGGCCCCGTCGCCGGTTTCCGGATCACTGCCCCGCGCGCCCCGGTGCTCCAGGTTGCGCAGCACGGTCAGAGCCTGGCTGATGGTGGCATGGCGGGCGTGGCCGGACAGGTCGGCTATGAACCCGACGCCGCAGGCGTCGTGCTCATAGCCGGGATCATAAAGTCCCTGCGGCCGCAGGCTAGATGCAGAGTTCATCCGCGCTCCCGTCGTCTCGCCGCCAAGCGGCGGGTGAAATGTTCGGGACGACGTCGGCCCTAGCCGTGAGCGCACGGTACCCGGTCGGCCGGGCTACTGAAAAGCGCTACGACCAGCAGTATATCGAGAAGGCCCGGCAGCGAAAGATTTCCGGCGTGTTACCGGGGCCGCTGGCCGGGCCGGTGCGGTCAGCCGTCCGGGCGGGGACGGCGGCGCACGCCCGCGGCGAGGTCAGCGGCCAGCTCGCGGACGCCGGCCAGCCCGCTGGGCGCGTCCGGGGCGGCCAGCAGCCGCTGTACGAACGCGGAGCCGACGATCACGCCGTCGGCGAATCCCGCGACCTGCGCGGCCTGGTCGCCGTCGCGCACCCCGAGCCCGACGGCCACCGGCAGCTGCGTGCACTCGCGGACCCGTGCGACCAGCCCGGCGGCCCCCCCGCCGACCTGATCACGGGGGCCGGTGATGCCCATCAGCGATGCCGCGTAGACAAACCCGCGGCAGGCCGAGCTGATCAGCGCGATCCGCTGCGCCGACGAGCTGGGCGCGACCAGGAACACCGGATCCAGGTTCCGCCGGGCGGCGGCGTCCAGCCACGGGGCCGCCTCCTCCGGCGTCAGGTCCGGAGTGATCATCCCGCTCGCCCCGGCCGCGGCCAGGTCCCGCGCGAACGCCGCGATCCCGTACGCCTCGACCGGGTTCCAGTAGGTCATCACCAGCACCGGAACGCCGGCCGCGGCGACCGCGCTGACGGTGGCCAGCACATCGGGCACGGTGACGCCGCCGGCCAGCGCGGCGTGCACGGCCTGCTGGATGACCGGGCCGTCCATCAGCGGGTCGGAGTACGGCAACCCGATCTCGATTATGTCGGCCCCGGCCTGGGCGATCGCCACGGCCGCGGCGGCCGCCCCGTCGACCGAGGGGAACCCGGCCGGCAGGTACCCGATCAGGACCGCCCGGTGGTGCGCCGCGGCCTTCTCGAAGGCCAGGCTGACCGCGCTCACGGCCGGACCTCCGTCCCCTGGCCGCCCGGGCCGTCGAGATGGCCGAACCAGCGGGCCGCGATGTCGACGTCCTTATCGCCCCGGCCGGACAGGCTGACCAGCAGCACGGCGTCCGGGCCGAGCTGCGGACCGACCTGCAGTGCCCCGGCCAGCGCGTGCGCGGACTCGATCGCCGGGATGATGCCCTCGGTCCGGCACAGCACCGAGAAGGCCTCCATCGCCTGCTCGTCGGTCACCGCCCGGTAGGCGGCCCGGCCGGTGTCGTGCAGCCAGGCGTGCTCGGGGCCGACCCCCGGGTAGTCAAGCCCGGCGGACACCGAGTGCGTGGACAGCGTCTGGCCCTCGGCGTTCTGCAGCAGGTAGGTACGCATACCGTGCAGCACGCCAGGTGACCCGGCGGTCAGGGTGGCGGCGTGCCGCCCGGTGGACAGCCCGTCGCCGCCCGCCTCGCAGCCGATCAGCGCGACCTCCTCGTCGGGTATGAACTCGTGGAAGATCCCGATCGCGTTGGAGCCGCCGCCGACGCAGGCGATGACCGCATCCGGCAGCCGCCCGGCCTTATCCAGGATCTGCCGCCTGGCCTCCGCCCCGATGATCCGCTGGAAGTCGCGGACCATCATCGGGAACGGATGCGGGCCGCCGACCGAGCCGATGCAGTAGTGCGTGTCGGCCACGGTGGCCACCCAGTCGCGGAACGCCTCATTCATGGCGTCCTTGAGCGTCCTGGTGCCGGTCGTCACCGGGATCACCTCGGCGCCCAGCATCCGCATCCGCGCCACGTTCAGCGCCTGCCGCCGGGTGTCCTCCTCGCCCATGTAGACCGCGCAGTCCATGTCCAGCAGCGCGCAGGCGGTGGCGGTGGCCACGCCGTGCTGCCCGGCCCCGGTCTCAGCGATCACCCGGGTCTTGCCCATGCGCTTGGTCAGCAGCGCCTGCCCGAGCACATTGTTGATCTTGTGCGAGCCAGTGTGGGCCATGTCCTCGCGCTTGAGAAACACCCGGCCGCCGCCTGCCCGGGCCGCGAACCTGGGCACCTCGGTCAGCAGCGTGGGCCGCCCGGCGTAGTCGCGCAGCAGCGCTGCTAGCTCGGCATTGAACCCGCGGTCGGCGCTGGCCGCGGTATAGGCGGCAGTCAGCTCGTCCAGCGCCGACATCAGCGCCTCGGGGGCCAGCCTGCCGCCGAACGGGCCGAAATGGCCGGCCAGGTCGGGCACGGTGGCAGCCGGTGCGGTGCTCATGACGTTCCTCCGTGATCCTCAGATCGTCCCGGCCGGCGCCGGGCGTCCCGGGCCGGTCCTGATGCGGCCGGCTCCAGGCTCGCGGCCGGCGTCAGTCGGCCTGGCCGCCCGGCCCGCGCCTGCCGCGCCCGTCCCGGCCCGGGCGGGGGGCGCCGCGGCCGGACTGCGCGCTGCCCCGGTCGCCGCGCAGCGCCGGGTGCGACCCGGCGGTCACCAGGTCGGCCACCGCCGACCTGGGGTCCTTCTCGGTGACGAGGGCCTCGCCGACCAGCACGGCGTCGGCGCCCGCGGCGGCGTAGGCGAGCAGGTCGTGCGGCCCGCGTACGCCCGATTCGGCGATCTTGACGATACCTGCCGGGATGCGGGGCACCAGCCGGGCGAAGACCGACCTGTCCACCTCCAGAGTGCTCAGGTCACGGGCGTTGACGCCGATGACCTGGGCGCCGGCGTCAAGCGCGCGGTCCAGCTCCGCGCCGGTGTGCACCTCCACCAGCGGGACCAGGCCGATCGAGCAGGCTCGGTCGATCAGCGAGACCAGGGCGTTCTGCTCCAGCGCGGCCACGATCAGCAGGGCCAGGTCCGCGCCGTGCGCCCGGGCCTCCCAGAGCTGGTAGGAGCTGATGACGAAGTCCTTGCGCAGCAGCGGGACCCGCACCGCCTGGCGGACCGCCTTCAGGTCGGCGAGGCTGCCGCCGAAGCGGCGCTGTTCGGTGAGCACGCTGATGACGCGGGCGCCGCCCGCCTCGTAGTCGCGGGCCAGCGCGGCCGGATCGGCGATCGCGGCCAGCATGCCCCGGGACGGGCTCTCCCGCTTCACCTCGGCGATGACGGCCACGTCCTCACAGCGCAGCGCCCCCATCGCATCCCTGGGCGCGGCGGCGCAGCCCGCGATGAGCTTCAGCCGGTCCAGTGGCAGGCTCTGCTGCCGGGCCGCGAGGTCGGCCCGCACGCCCACCAGGATGTCGTCGAGCACGCTCATGGCAGCGCCCCCTTCGAGGGCGCCAGGGACCGGCGCCCGGCGCTTACAAGTTGGCTCGCAAGCTCGGTCACGCGGCTGCCTGCCCCCTCGCGGTGAGTTTGCCTTGCCGTCCGATGGTACGAGCAGGCCGCCGCGGGGCCGCAGCCGCCCCTGGCGTCGGCCGCGGACCCCGGCGGCGTCCCGCATGACCGGGCCCGGGCGCCGCGGCGCCCGGCGCGAGGCGCACAGTGCGCCCTGGTCAGCCCGCCTGCTCGCCGAGCGGCTCGGACTCCCCGAGCTCGTCGTACCGAGCGTCACCGAACGCTGGCGCCTCGTGGCCGCGACCGGGCAGTGCCGTGAAGGCCCGGCCCACGGCGGGATGCATGAGGAAGGCGAACGCCGCGACCCCGAGCAGCGTGCCGCCCAGGTACCGGTCGTAGATGAACCGGTAGAGGCCGATGACCGCGAAGAACCCCTCGAACGCGACGGCTGTGACCCAGGCGCCGTGGGTGCCGGAGCGGACGGCGAGGGCAACCAGGCACAAGGAGATGGCCAGCATGAAAGTGACCAGCCACGGGATGTTGCGGCGGCTGTAGGCCAGTCCGATGGCGGTGGTCATTCCCGCCTGGGCGAAGATCAGCCGGGCGGCCAGGCTCACCAGCTCGCGCGGCCGCGTCCCGGCGGCGCTGCGACCGCTGCTCGGATGCCGCGCTGCCCTCACTGGCTGCCTCCCGCCTCGGGCCAACTCCTGCGCCGACCGGCCAAGCTTAACCCCGCCCGGCCCGGCCGCCGCGATCACCATGGTGCCACTTTCCGGTGCGCCGTACCGGCGGCCCGGCGCGGCCGTCGGAGTCCGCGGCGGCTCAGCGCCGCTCAGGTTCTGCCCCGGCCCGGCTCGGCGTATCCTCGCCGGGCGTGGTCGGATCCTCGCCCCGGCTCAGCGACTCCCACAAGGAGGCGCTGTCGCGGTCTGCCGCGCGGTCAGCGCCCGCCGTGCTGTCGCCGCGCGGTGCGCCGCCGCCCGCGGCCGGGTCCGGCCGGGCGCGCGGCGAGCCGGGCGGCGGGGCGGCCAGATCCCGGTCCTCGCCGCGCCCGGCCGGCGCGTGCTGCGGCGCGTCATACCTGGCCGACATCACCGGCAGCCGCTCGGCCCGCCAGGCCGCCACCAGCCCGGCCGCCACGACCAGCACCGCGCCGGCGATCGCGACCGGGCGCCACGGCAGCGCGGTGAGGGCCGCATGCGAGGGGAAGCCGGCGATCGGCGCGGCCGCGCCGGACCCGCCGCCGGACGTCGTCGACCCGGCGCCCGAGCTGGCCCCCGCTCCGGTGGCCGGCCCGGCGCTCCCCGCCGCTGCGGCGAGCATGCCAGCGGCGGTGATGCCGGCGCTCAGCCCGGCGGCCGCCGCCGCGCCGAACAGCGCCAGCAAGATGCCGACCAGACGGCGCAGCAGCCGCCGGGTGGCTACCACGGCGGCCAGACCGGCCAGCGCGGCCACCGCCAGCGGCGTGGCGGCCGGGACCAGGGCCTGCCCGGTCAGCCGCGTCACGCTGGCCGGCAGCGGCTTCGGCTCGGCGACGACCACCCGGGCCCAGTCCTGCCGCACCGCCAGCAGCACCAGGGCGGCGCCGGCCGCGCCCGTTAGCAGCACGATCAGCAGCTCGCGGCGGGCTGCCCGGCTGGTGGCCACGGCATCCCTCCCTCCGGCCGGAAACCGCGGGGCCGGAAACGGCACGAAACCCGGCGGCCCGCCAGTACCTCAGCAGGCTAGCCTGCCGGCGGCCGGACGGGGCGGCCGCCGGTGACCTACGATCATCAGGTGACCTTTGCCCAGGACGAGCGCCAGGCTCTCTGCGCGCTGCTGCACGACCTAGGCCCGGACCAGCCGACGCTGTGCGCGGGGTGGCGCACGGCGGACCTGGCCGGGCACCTGGTGCTGCGCGAGCACCGGCCGGACGCGGCGCTCGGCATGGCCGGCGGTCCGCTGGCGGCCCGGACCCGGCGGCTGCAGGACCGGCTGGTGCGCCGGACGGATTTCGGCGAGCTGGTCGAGTTGCTCAGCACGGGGCCGCCGCGGCTCTCGGTCTTCGGCCTGCCCGGAGTCGACGAGCGGGCCAATGCCGTGGAGTTCTTCGTCCATCACGAGGACGTGCGGCGGGGCCAGCCGTCCTGGACTCCGCGTGCTCTGCGCCCCGGCCTGTCCGAGCTGCTGTGGGGCCGGCTGAAGATAGCCAGGCTGCTGCTGCGCAAGGCGCCGGTCGGGGTGGAATTCGCCCGGGCGGACGAGCCGGCCGCGGCCCAGCCGGACGAGCCTGGCCGGCCCGCGGCGGACCATCCGCAGCCGCCGAGCCTGCGGCTGACCGTCAGCGCCCGCACTCCCGTCGTCACCATCACCGGCACGCCCGCCGAGCTGACCATGTGGACCTACGGCCGCCGCCCGGCCGCCCAGGTCCGCCTGGACGGCAGCGATAAGGACATCGCCGCGCTCACTGCGGCCGGCTAGAGCTGGCTCAGCGGGAACGGGGGCAGCAGCCGCAGGTCGGTGTTGCGGTCGGCGGGCAGCCCGGTGCCGCCGGTGTGGTGCGCGCCGCGCAGCGGGATATTGGCGGCCAGCTCGCGGTGCAGCGATGCCAGCCCATCCGGGCTCGCCACCTCCGCAGGCACCGGCGGGGCGTGGTGGTCGGCCATCGTGCAGATGATCGACAAATAGCCGCCGCGATCGACGAGCTCGACGATCCGGGTCTGGCACGGCCAGTCGATGACCGCGCAGGTGGTGACCTCCCAGAAGCCGCGCCGCGGGCGGCCAGGCGCCGGGCGCGGTCGCACCGTGTTGGCGTGGGTGTGCCCGTTCAGCCACAGCACGACGTTGCCGAACCGGTGCAGCAGGGCCAGCACGTCATCGCGGCCGAGCAGCGGCTCGCCGCCTGGGTCCCGGTGCTGGGCGGTGGTGAGGGTGTCCAGGCCGTGGTGAGAAAAGAGGATCACCAGCCGGTCGTCGCGCCCGGTGCGCACCTCGCGTCCGGCCCGGTCGGTGTAGCCGGCGTGCACCTCGGCCAGCCGGTCCTCCAGCCAGCGGGCCTGGCCGGCGTCCAGGCAGCCGGCCGCGCCCGCCAGGCAGGTGGTGTCCAGCCCGATCAGCCGGGCGGCCGGGGTGTCGTGCACGTAGTAGGCGGTGCCGTCCTGCCGGTTCTGCGCGCTGAATCCGTGGCCGAGCGGCCGGGCGCCGGACCGGAAATGAGCCTCGATGAATTCGGCCCGGCTCACCGGACGGCGGGCGGGGTCGGGGGTGATCTGCCGGTCCGGGCCGGCCATGAATGCCTCGGGCTGGTCGGTGAACAGCGTGAGCGCCTTGTCGTGGTCGAACCCGGGCGGCAGCGCGACCGGCTTGCGGCCGCCGGCCAGCGCCTGCGCCAGGCCCGGCGTCTGCCGCCCCACCCCCTGGTTGAGAACCTCGTGATTGCCGAAGCAAGCCAGCCAGGGCATGTGCAGGCCCGCGGCGGTGAACGCGCGCATGGCACGGTCCAGCAGCCGCGGGTAATGCGGGAACCCGAACGCGCGGCGGAAGTAGTCGTGACCGCCCGGTCCGGGCCCGTCCGGTTTCCAGAAGATGTCATCCGGCCAGTCCGCCGACTGCACGCCGTGATACCCCGGATCGCCTGAGCCCGGATTTACCCGCCCGCCGTCGAGCAGCGCGAGGAACGCCTGCACCTCGTTCCACTGCGCGTTGTCGATCGCGTCGCCGGTCGTCACGGCCAGCTGCGGCGCAATCCCGGTCACCGGGCCGCGGACCGCGTTGAGCGTGCGCACCGTCGCGTCGACGGCGTGCGCGGTCAGCGCCTCGTGCGGCCGCTGCACCGGCACGATCGCCGCGTACCGGGGGTCGGTGAAATAGCGGTTGAGGAACTCGAACCGGGCCGGGGACTGCACGTCCGCCAGCTGAAGGTCGGTGACGTGGGCCAGGCACAGCAGCGGCAGGCCGGCCGCCGGGGCCCGGCGAGCCTCCGCATCGGCCGGCCAGCTCGGCGCGCACCAGGTGCGGCTCGCCCGCGATGACCGTCACCGCGTGGTAGGCAGCCTCGGTTCCCCGGCGCAGCACCGGGCCCGGGCCGAGGCGCCGGTCGGTGGTGAGCGGGGGACGGCGCAGGCTCATACCTCGCCCGGCGCCTGCCCGGCCAGGGCCTGAGCGTCGGCCGCTACCAGTACCGGATCGGGCCTGATGGACAGCGCTACCCGGCTGCCCGCCGTCAGTACGGCCGCCTCCGAGGTCGGCAGCTGCGCCATGATCGTGGCGTCACCCAGGTCGACGGTGATCCGGCTGGTGGCGCCCAGGAACGTGGTGGCGATCACGGTGCCGGCCAGCGGCCCGGCCCCGGCCGGGTCGTCCGGGGCCACCGTGACGGCCTCCGGGCGGATCAGCGCGGTCACCGGCCCGGGCGGCGTCGAGGCGTCCACCAGCGGCAGGTCACGGCCGCGGACCGTCACCGTCGACCCGCTGACCGTGCCGGCCAGCCGGTTGCTCAGGCCGACGAACTCGGCCACGAACGGGGTCGCCGGGCGCGAGTAGACCTCGGTGGGCGGGGCCAGCTGTTCCAGCCTGCCGTCCTTCATCACGCCGACCCGGTCGGCGATGGCCAGGGCCTCCTCCTGGTCGTGGGTCACGAACAGGGTGGTGATCCCCACCTCCAGCTGGATCCGGCGGATCTGGTCCCGCAGCTGGGCCCGGACCTGGGCGTCCAGCGCCGACAGCGGCTCGTCGAGCAGCAGCACCTGCGGCTCGATGGCGAGGGCACGGGCCAGCGCGACGCGCTGCTGCTGGCCGCCGGACAGCTGATGCGGGTAGCGGCCGGCCTGCGCGGACAGGGCGACTAGCTCGAGCATCTCCAGTACCCGGCTGTCCCGCGCAGCTGAGTCGATCTTGCGCAGCCGCAGCCCGAATGCGACGTTCTGCCGCACGGTCATGTGCGGGAACAACGAGTAGGCCTGGAACACCATGCCCATGTCGCGCTTGCTGGCGCGCACGCGGGTCAGGTCCCGGCCGCCGACGGTGATCCGCCCGGCGTCGGCGTCCTCCAGCCCGCCCAGCAGCCGAAGGGTGGTGGTCTTGCCGCAGCCCGACGGCCCGAGCAGCGCGACCAGCTCCCCCGGCTGCATGGTCAGATCCAGCCCGTCCAGGGCTACCACCGGGCCGTATTCCCGGCGCAGCCCTTCCATCCGGACCTCGACCGCGGTCCGGGTGTGGCCGTCGTGCGCGGTGGTGGCTGGCGATGTCACGGGTTACCTCATCCCCCGGCGGCGGCGGCGGCGCCGCGGCGTACGACAGGATCAGCAGCAGCGCGAAAGCGAACAACAGCGCGGCCAGCGAGGTGGAGAACAGCACGCCGGCGTTGGTGGTGGCCCGGCTGATGTTGAACAGCGCGACCGGCAGGGTGGTGTAATTCAAGATCTCGGCGAGGGTGAACTCGCCGAGCACCAGGGCTGAGCTCAGCAGCATCGCGTTCAGGATCGCCTGGCTCATGTTGGGCACGATCACCCGGAACATCACCGTGAGCCAGCTGGCGCCGAGACTGCGCGCGGCCTCGGACAAGGTGGTGACGTCAATCGCGCCAATCCCCACCGACAGGGCCCGGTAGGCGTAGGGCAGCTCGAGGACGATATACGCCCAGAACAGCATCAGCGGGGAGATGTTGTAGTGCTCGATCCGGTTGTAGATCGGGCCGAGGCCGACCACCAGCACGATGGCGGGGATGGTGAGCGGCAGCACGCAGAGGAACTCCAGCACCCGGCTGAAGCCCGGTACCCGCAGCCGCACCCAGATCATCGTCGGCAGCAGCAGCAGCAGCACGCCCGCGCAGGTGAGGGCGGCCAGCTCCAGCTGGATGGCGATCGCGCCGGGCAGGCCGGGGTAGGAAGCGATCTGACGCCAGGGGATCAGCGACCAGGTGCCGAGCTTGCTACCCTCCAGTGAGTACCGCAGCGTCGCCAGCAGCGGCGCCAGGAAGAATAGGGTAAAGACGGTGAAGACAACATAACGGAAGGCGTTCAGCCGCCTGCGGCGGCCGACTTGCAGGCCGCGCCGGCCCGGTGCCGGAGCAGCCAGCGGCGCCTCGCCGAGGGAGGTTATCGCAGCCATCGCGCCGCCCTCCGCTGCAGCAGCGCGTACCCGGTCATCACGATCGCCACCAGGACCACCATGCCGAGGGCCAGCACGTCGGCCGCGTTGACGTTGCTCAGCCCGACCTCGCTGTTGATCGCGATGTAAATCTCCTGCGGCACGGTGTAGGCGATCTGGTCTTCCCAGGCGAAGATCGTCGCGTAAGCCGACAGCGCGTTGGCGAACAGCAGCAGCAGCGCGCCGAGGAACGCCGGCGTCAGCAGCGGGACGCCGACATGCCGCCAGTACTGCCAGGTCGAGCCGCCGAGGCTCTCCGAAGCCTCCCGCCACTGCACCTTCAGCCCGTCGATCGCCGGCAGGAAGACCAGCACCATCAACGGGATCTGGAAGTAGGCGTAGATGAGCAAGATGCCCTGCGGGAAGTCGAAGTACCAGCTGGCGTGCACCAGCAGCCCGGCCGGCCCGATCAGCGCCTGGAAGGCGAAGGCCAGAGTGACCCCGCCGACCTGGGCCAGCACGCCCGACCCGGCCAGGTACAGGCGCCGCACCGCGCCGTCGGGATTCCCGGACGCCACCGCGTAGGCCAGGATTGCGCCGAGCACCGCCCCGATGGCCGCCGAGGCGACCGATAGCTCGATCGAGCCGGTGAAGTAGCTGCGCACGGTGGGGTTGCCGAGCACCCTGACACTGGACGGCGCGAAGCCGCCGGCCGGATTGCGGAGCGCGTTCCAGACGACGATTCCGGTCGGCAGCAGCAAGAACACCGCCGTGTAGGCGAGAAACGGCACGGTGCCGAGCCAGGCTGTCGGCAGGCGCCGGCGCCCGGCCCGTACGGGCCGGGCGCCGGTCGCGGTGGTCGCAGCGGCGACAGCCACGCTGGCCTCGCTACTTGACGGCGGCGGCCCAGTTCGACGCCAGGTAAGTGGCGGCGTTCGTGGCCTGGGTGGCGGTCAGGAACACCGGCTTGCCTATGACCGGGGGCAGGGCCGCGGCCGCGGTCTTGTCGAGCGAGCCGTTAGAGGTCATGGCCGTTTCCTCGACCGGCCGGGCACCCCCCTTCAGCCACAGGTTCTGGCCGCCGGCTGCGGCCTGCGAGTACAGGAACTCCTCCCACAGCCGGGCCGCGGCCGGATCGGGCGCGTTCTTGTTGATGGCCTGGGCGTAGTAGCCGGCCAGGGTGGCGTTCGAGGGGACGAACACCTTCCAGTTCGAGCCCTGCCCGACCACGGCCGCGGTGTTGAGGTAGTCCCAGTTGAGCACGACCGGGGTGGTGCCGGCCTTGATCGTCGCGGCGCTGGCCTGCACCGGGTTGAAGTTGCCGGCCTGCTTGAGCTTGTGGAAGAACGCGACGCCCGTGGCGATGCTGTTCGGCGAGCCGCCTTGCGCGAGGTTGACCATCATCACGCCGTTCAGCGCGGCGTTGGCCTGCGTCGGGTTGCCATTCAGCGCGACGGCGTTGTGGAACTTCGGCCCGAGCAGCTGGCTGACCGAAGTGATCGTGCCGAACTTCTTGGCGTCGTAGCCGATTGACATGTAGCCGCCGTAGTCCTGGGTCCACAGGCCGCTCGGCTCCTTCTGCGCGGCCGGAATTGAACTCCAGGAACTCACCTTGTACGGCGCGAAGAGTTTCGTGCTGACCAGGGCGACGGCCATTCCGACGTCCAGTACATCGGGCGCCTTGGAGGTGCCGTTCTGGGACTTCACCGCGTTGACTTCATCCTGGCTGCTGCCGTTCGGATTGGCCGAGTTAACGGTGATCCCGTATTTCTGCTGGAATGCCTTGATGATGTTTCCGTAGTTGGCCCACGTCGGCGGCAGCGCGATGACGTTAAGCTTGCCTTCCGCCTTGGCCGCCTTGACCAGCGCGGTCATCCCGCCGCCGCTCGCGGCCGAGGTCGCCGTCGACCATTTGGTGCCGGAACTCGACGTCCCGCCCGAACAGCCGGTCGCCAGCAGCGCGAGGGCCGAGACCCCGGCCAGCGCAAATCGATAGGGCGTTCTCACCCGAATGCCTCCTGTCAGCGTCCCATCCTAATCGCGACCGCCAGATTGGCCGCGGCACAGTAATGCCAGAGGTCAGCGATCCCTCCCCCGCCAAACCGCATTAGGCAGGTAACGCCTAAATCGTTTAGCATCGGTATGCTCGCCTACCCGCCGCGCGGGTGTCAAGGGACGTTACACAGTTGAAGCTGCCGTCCACCCGACGTTCACCTCGGCAGGTGAGCGAGCCGGATCGACGCCGACAGCGGCGGCGAGGCCACTCGCGCACCGGCATGTGCGCAACCCCCGGCCGTCCGGATCGCCGGGCCGCCACTGCGTTAGCGCCAGCCCGGCGGGGCCTGCAGCGAGGCGCGCTCTATCAGCTCGACCGGGGCCTGGTAGTCATCCCGCGGACCCTGCTCGAGCAGTTGCAGCATCAGCGCCTCGCCCATGGCCTGTTGATCGACCCGGATGGTGGCCAGCGGCGGGGCCAGCAGCTCGGAGGTGGGCAGGTCGTCGTGACCGACGACCGAGACGCCCCGGCCGACGCCGATGCCCAGCTCGCGCGCGGCCTTGTAGATGCCGTGCGCGGTGTAGTCGGAGTTCGTGATGACCGCGGTCGGGGCGCCCGGGCCGGACAGTAGCCGCGCTGCCGTCTGCTGCACATCGGCGATCGTCAGCGGCGAGTTCATGACACAGGGCTCGATGGCCAGCTCGGCGGCCAGCCGGAGGAAGTGGTGCAGCCGGTCCGGATCGGCCATCAGCGACGGCGGCGCCACCAGCAGCGCCACCCGGCGATGGCCGAGCGCGGCCAGCCGCTGCATCGGCAGCTCGACCGCCGCCGTGTTGTCTGGGCTGACCCGGACGACGCCCGGCACGCCGGCCACCGCGGCGTTCAGCGCCGCCACCGGCACGCCGGGCCGCAGCTGCTGCCACAGCCGGATCGACTCCCCGGCCCCGACCGGCGCGATGGCCAGCCCGGCGACCCGCTGCCCGGCCAGCTCCTGCACGTGCCGCCGTTCGTCCTCAACCGAGTAGCGCGAGTCCAGCACCACCAGCGCGGCGCCGGCCTGCGCCGCGACCTGCTGGGCGCCGCTCAGCACTCCGAGGAAGAACGGATTGGCGAAGTTGCGCACCACGAAGCCGTAGGTGGTGGTGGTGCCCCGGCGCAGCGCCCGGGCTTGCGGGTTCGCGTGGTACCCGAGCTTGCTCGCCTCCGCGAGGACCCGGACCCTGGTGTCCTCGGCCACGCCCGGCCGTGCGTTGATGGCCAGGCTTGCGGTCGCTACCGACACGCCGGCCAGCCGGGCGACGTCACGGATACCGGGCGGCCGGCCGGTCGCGCCTGGCTCCGTACTCATTGATCCCCCTGCCGCCTGGAGCCTGCTCAGCCTTCGGGCCGGCCTTCGGCAGCCGCCGCGGCGCCTGCGCGGCACCGACGACTCACCTTGCATGAGTCGCCGCGTCGGGGCAAGTCCCCGTGGTCACGGCCGGGCGCGCGCGGCAAGAGTTTGCCGCCCGGCCCAGCGCGATTCACCTGCGCGCTGAAATCCGGCCATGACGCGGCCAGCTGCTGGCCAGCTTTCCCGGCCCGATGCGCTCGTCGCGGCCTGACCTGCCGCGCCCAGAAACTGCGTTGCGGTCAGGCCGGCACCTACGGCTGCGCTGGCGGGCGTGCCCGGTCGCGCTCGGGGCGCTGGATGACCTGCTCGATACGGCTCAGGCCGTGACCCCGACCCTGCTCGGCGTGGGCGTCGACCCGGCCGACCTGCCCGCGGGCAGGCTGGCAGCCGGGCCGGGGCTGGTTGATGGCCGGACGGCGAGGCGGGCCGCGGCGCTTCACCTCCCACGGAGGCTGAGAACCTGCGCCACACCTCCCGGGGGGCGGGCGGCGCCCGGGCGTCCCGGGCATATCCGGCCTTCAGCGTGACCCGAGCGCCGGCTCGGCCTACGCTGAATGGGACCGCCAGCCCGCACACGGAGGCCATATGACGCAGGTACTGGGCATCGACATCGGCGGCTCGGGTATCAAGGCGGCACCGGTCGACGTGACGGCCGGGACCCTGGGCGCCGAGCGGGTGAAGCTCGCCACCCCCCAGCCGTCGAGGCCCGACGCCGTGGCCGACGTCGTCAAGCAGCTGGTGACGGCCTTCCAGTGGACCGGCCCGGTGGGCATCACGTTCCCCGGCGTGGTGGTGGACGGCGAGGTCAGGACCGCCGCGAATGTGGACAAGGAGTGGATCGGCACCGACGCGAGCGCGCTGTTCGGCGCCGCCGCGGGCGGGGCAGTCACCGTGCTGAATGACGCGGACGCGGCCGGCCTGGCCGAGATGAGATTCGGCGCGGGCGCAGGCCAGTTCGGCACCGTGCTGATGCTGACGCTCGGCACCGGCATCGGCAGCGCGCTGTTCTCCGGCGGAGTGCTGGTGCCGAACACCGAGTTCGGGCACATCGAGATCAAAGGCCGCGAGGCCGAGAAGCGGGCTTCCGAGCACGCCCGCGAGGAGCACGACCTCAGCTGGGGCAAATGGGCCGGGCGGATCGACGAGTACCTGGCGCACATGGAGATGCTGCTGTCCCCGAGCCTGATCATCATCGGCGGCGGGGTGAGCAGGAAGTCGGACAAGTTCCTTCCCCTGCTGACCGGCCTGCGCGCCCAGGTGGTGCCGGCCACGCTGCACAACGACGCGGGCATCGTCGGCGCCGCCATGGCGGTAACCGAGCTGCCGGGCCGGCCGCCCGCGCCCGGGGCAGCCGCTCAGCCGACCGCCCGGTAGGCGACGGCCTCGACCTCCACCAGCATCCTGGCGTCGATCAGGCCGGATACTTCCAGCATCGAGGTGGCCGGGGGCGCGGCGCCGAACGCCTCGGCGTGCGCACGGCCGTATTCCTGCCAGCGGCTGATGTCGGTCACGAACAGCCGGGTGCGGACCACGTCGGCCAGCCCTGCCCCGAGCTGCTCCAGCGCGGTGGCGGCGTTCGCGATCGCCTGCGCCGTTTGAGCGTAGGCATCCCCGGGATGGACCGGCACGCCGTCGCGCACGGAGGTGCAGCCGGACACGAAGACGAAATCCCCCGCGGCCACCGCCCGGCTGTAGCCGACGACGGGCTCCCACGACGTTCCGGACGACACCCTGCGGACCTCGGGGCGCGGCCCTGGCGATCCAGGGCTCACGGCGGAAATGGCGGCCCCGGCGGATGGTGCGAGGGACCTTGCGGATATTGCGGATTCTGCAGGTACTGGGACCCGGGCTGGTACTCCGGACCCGGCGGGTACTGCGGGCCGGGCGGGGAAGCGGCGGCCGGCCAGGCCGCGGCGGCCCGGCCGCGCGGGGCGAGGCCGTCCCGGGCGCGGCCGTGCCGGGCGCGTTCAGCCCGGCCCGCCGCGCGCGCAGCATCGCGCGGGTCTCCAGGCCGCCCGCCACCAGGCCGGCCGCCAGCGGCCAGAACGCCACCGAGCCGTGCGCGCCGAGCACCAGCGGCGCGCGCAGCAGCGCGCCGCTCCCGGCGGTGGCCAGCCTGGCGTTAAAAACAGCCAGCCCGGAGTGCTGGCCCACCCACAGGACCGTGTAGGCGGCGGCCAGGCCGCCCGCGAGCAATCCGGCCATCGGCAGCGGGCCGTGCCGGCGGACCGCGAAGAGGTATCCGAGCAGGCCGGTGATGACGCCGCCGGCCACGCACACCGCGCAGAACCAGCCGTCGGCGGCGATGAAGGCCGGGGTCTCGGGATTGAGTACGTTGGCAGCGCCGTGGCCGAGCACGACGAAGACCGCGCGCGGCGCGAGGGCCAGCCAGGCCGCCCCGCCGGCTAGGCCGAGCAGCACGCTGCCCGCCAGAATCGCGGCCAGTGCAACCAGGCTTCCGGCGCGCGCGCCGCTAGAGCGCGCCCCGGCGATCCCGTGCGCTCCCCCGCGGCGCCGGGCGCGGGCTGGCAGCTGAGTTGAATCGGCCATACTTCGCAGCAGCGTACGTGACCCGCATGCCGCCCGGCCACCGGTGCGCCGCCGGGCGGGCGGCATGCTGGTGTTGCTAGCGTGGAACCGTGCCCTAACCGGAGGCGGGGCTCCCGCCGGTAAGGATGCCGATGATCGAGGTACGCGATCTCACGAAGCGGTTCGGGACGAAGACGGCCGTCGACCACCTCAGCTTCGCGGTCGAGCCGGGCCAGGTCACGGGGTTCCTCGGGCCCAACGGCGCCGGCAAGTCGACCACCATGCGGGTAATACTCGGCCTAGACCGGCCGCAGGGCGGCAGCGCGACGATCAACGGCCGCGCCTACCGGGACCTGCGGGACCCGCTGCGCACCGTCGGCGCGCTGCTGGAAGCCAAGTCGGTGCACACCGGCCGCAGCGCGGGCAACCACCTGCTGTTCCTGGCCCAGACCCAGGGCCTGCCGCGCCGCCGGGTGGACGAGGTGCTGGCACTGGCCGGGCTGCAGGATGTGGCGGGCAAGCGGGCCGGCGGGTTCTCGCTTGGCATGAGCCAGCGGCTGGGCATCGCCGCGGCCATGCTGGGCGACCCGGCGGTGCTGCTGCTGGACGAGCCGGTCAACGGCCTGGACCCTGAAGGGGTGCTGTGGATCAGGAACCTGATGAAGCAGCTGGCCAGTGAGGGCCGGACCATCCTGGTGTCCAGTCACCTGATGAACGAGATGGCGGTAACCGCCGATCACCTCATCGTCATCGGCCGGGGCCGGCTGATCACCGCCGCCAGCACCGCGGACGTGATCGCGCGCAGCGCCGCCAAGTCGGTCCGCGTGCGTACGCCGGCCGCCGCCCGGCTCGCCGATCTGATCACCAGCAAGGGCGGGCGGGCTGAGCTCGGCGGCAGCACTCTCGCGGCAGGTGGCGCCGGCGCGGCTGGCGGCATTCCCTCGCCGGAGGGCATTCCCTCGCCGGGGGGCATCGGCGCGCCAGGGGGCATCGGCGCGGCCGTGCCCGCAGGCCCGGGCGAGCTGGGCACGGCCGCCGGCGCTGACTTTATTACGGTGACCGGCATGGAAGCGGCCCAGGTTGGCGAGCTGGCCGCGTCCGCGTCCATCGTGCTGCACGAGCTGACCCCGCTGGCCTCGCTGGAGGAGGCGTTCATGGAGCTGACATCGGAGAGCGTCGAATTCGGCCGCCGCGAGCCGCAGCCCGATCAGGTCGCCGCGGCGAGTGACGGGAGCGTCCGGTGACCGCCGCCGCACCGGTGGCGCCGGATCTCGGTCCGGGCAGCGCCGCGCGCGGCCGCCGCGTTTCCTTCGGCAGCCTGCTGCGCGCGGAATGGACCAAGATCCGCTCAGTCCGGTCCACCGCCTGGACGCTGATCTTGTTCGTGCTGATCACCGTCGGCCTGAGCACGCTGCTGACGTGGCTGACCGTGGCCAACTGGAGCGGCCCGCAGGCGGCGTCCCGCGACCAGACGGTCCGGGCCGACCCGGTGAGCCTCATCCTGGGCGCGGGCATCGGCCTCGGCCAGCTGACCATCTGCGTGCTCGGCGCGCTGCTGATCACCACCGAGTACTCCACCGGGGTGATCCGCGCCTCACTGCTGGCGGTGCCGCGCAGGCTGCCGATGCTGGCGGCCAAGGCGATCGTGTTCGCGGCGCTGATACTGGGGCTGTCGGAGATCGTCGTGTTCGCCTCGTTCTTCATCGGCTCGGCCATCCTGCACAGCCGGGTGCCGGTGTCGCTGGGCGACCCGGGGGCGGCCCGCGCGGTGGCCGGCGCCGGGCTGTACCTCACCGTGCTCGGTCTGCTCGCGCTGGCCATCGGGACCATGCTGCGGCATACCGCAGGCTCGGTCTCCACGGTGATCGGCGTCGTGCTGGTGCTGCCGATCCTGGCCGGGCTGCTGCCCGGCAGCTGGGGCGCGCATATCAACGCCTACCTGCCCGCAGAGGCCGGGTCGCTGATCACGCACGCGCACCAGGCGTCCGGCGACCTGCTGTCTCCCTGGCAGGGATTCGGGATCCTGTGCGCCTGGACAGTGCTGCTGCTCGCCGCGGCGGCCTGGCTGCTGCGGCGCCGGGACGCCTAGCCGCGCTGACGGCGGATCACGGCGCCTGCGCGGGGGAACCGGCCGCCTGTCCCGTCTGCCCCAGCGCAGCGGCGTGGGCGTCGAGGACATGCTGGTAGGCGCGCTGGATGTCGGCCCGGTCGGCGGCCTCGCCGACCGACGCCACGCTGAGCCGCTGGATCATCGCTGCCTGGTCGAGTAGTACCTGACGGTCCTGCGGCTCCGCGGCCCGCTCGGCGATCTTGGCCAGCGCGTCTAGCTGACGGATCATCACCGCCGGCATGCCGCGGCCGGCCTGGCGGACCTTCTCGAACGCCCGCTGTACCAGCCGCTGGTAGGTGGTCTGCGTCGCGATGACCCGGACTGCGCCGCCCGCGTCCCGGTAGACGCGGGTCGGCTGCCACCGGCCGGTCACCTTGCACAGGCTGTCGCCGATCCAGTCAATGCACGTCAAAGCCGTGAATGTGTCGTTGACGGCCGGCGAAAGCGCCCGGATGCATATTTCCACCAGCTGATCGATGCCGAAGGAGACGTCCTGCGCCAGCGTCCGGTACGGCCCGGTGACATGCGCGCGGGCCAGCTCGCGGGCTACCAGGACGGCCGCCTCAGCCGGCCAGACGGTTGCGTAGGCATGTCCCTGGACGAGGAAATGCCCGGGCCGGTAGCGAAGGTGGATCACGGCGGCCTGTTGCGCCGCTATCCGGATCAGCGTCCGGTGATGGATGTACTGCAGGTAGCCGCTGCGCGGCGCCACCACCGTACCGCCCTGGCCGTCCAGGGCCGCGGTCAGCAGCGCCGAGTACTGCGCGTCGGCGCTCACCGTCGGATCGCCGGCTTGCAGCTCGATCGCCTGAGCCAGGTCACCGGCAATGCCCGCGATCACCTGGGGCAGCTGGATCTGGATGGCGATGTGGTGCAGGAAATAGATGAGCACCGCGAGATCGGCGACCATCAGTCCCAGGGTGATGGTGATGGACAGGTGCGGCACGAAGTTCCCGTGACCGCCCTGCCCGATCGACCCGAGGGCCAGCACGGCGTACACGAAGGTGGCGACGAACGTGCCGAGGGTGAGCTGGGTGCCGCGGTCGCGGATGAAGTTGCGCAGCATTCGCGGGCCGAACTGGGTTGAGGTGAGGGTCAGCGCCACGATCACGATCGAGAACACCACGCCGACCACGGTGATGACCGCGGCCGCGATCGCAGTGAGGATCTGCCGCGCGGCGTCCGGGGAGCCGCTGAGCGTCCATCCCGGCAGCGTGATCGCACCGTCATAGGCAAGCCGGTCCACCGCGTAAGTGATCGCGAACAGCACGACGGCGGCGAGCACCTCAAGGCTCGGAACGAGCCAGAGGTTGGTGCGAAGCACGTCCCGGCGCCATTCCGAGCCGCGCGCCAGCCGCCGGATCACTGGCCTGGCCTGGCCGACGGCGGGCCGGTCGACATGGCGAGCCTCCCGTGGCAGCAGAAGCGACTGCCGACCAGGCTTCCCGGCACACCTGCCACCGATGTTACGCCTGCGGGGCTCAGCCCACGCAGGCGGGACCGAGCAGCTGCTTGAGGTCGGCCAGCAGGGACGCCGACGGCCGCACCCGCAGCTTGTCATCCAGCCGCATCACCCGGGTCCGGGAGCCGTTGAACAGCCGCAGGTGCACCTCGGTCGGTCCCGGGTGGGTGCGCAGCACCTCGCGCAGCCGCTCCACCACCGGCACCACGCAGCGCGCCTCGGCCAGCGACACGACGAAAGGGCCCAGCTCGCCGGCCGGCAGCTCCGGGGTGCTCACCTCCATCGCGATCAGCTTGGGCTGGTCCTCGCGCCGGTCCAGCCTGCCCTTCACCGCGACGATCGCGTCGTCGATGATCAGCGTCATGAACTGCTGGTAGGTGGCCGGGAAGAACAGCACCTCGATCGCGCCCTCGAGGTCCTCCAGCGTCGCGGCGGCCCAGGTGCTGCCCTGCTTGGTGACCTTCCGCTGTACCCCGGACAAGATACCGCCCACGGTGACCATCTGGCCGTCGCCCCGGCCGCCCCGGCCGGCGTCATCCTCGGCCGAGCCGACCAGTTCGGCGACCGAGCAGTCCGTGCCGGCCGCCAGGATATGCTCCAGGCCGAGCAGCGGATGATCGGAGACGTACAGGCCGAGCATCTCCCGCTCGAAGCCGAGCCGGGTGGTCTTGTCCCACTCGCCACCGGGGATCGGCACGTCGAAGGTGGCCGCGGCCTCGTCGTCGCCGCCGAACAGCGAGTCCTGCCCGATGGCCTCGTTGCGCTTGACGTCGATCACCGTGTCGATGGCCTGCTCGTGGATGAGCAGCAGGCTCTTGCGCCCGTGCCCGAACTCGTCGAACGCGCCCGCCTTGATCAGTGACTCGATGACCCGCTTGTTGCAGACGTTGACCGGCACCTTGCGGAGGAAGTCGGCGAAGCCGGTGAAGGCCCCCTCGCTGGTGCGCGCGGCCACGATCGACTCGACCACCGCGGCGCCGACGTTGCGGACCGCGGCCATGCCGAACCTGATGTCGTCGCCGACCGCGGTGAACATCGCGGTCGAGGCGTTCACGTCCGGCGGCAGCACCCGGATGCCCATCCGGCGGCACTCGTTGAGGTACAGCGCCGACTTGTCCTTGTCCCGGTCGACCGAGGTCAGCAGCGCGGCCATGTACTCGGCCGGGTAGTTGGCCTTGAGGTAGGCGGTCCAGTAGGAGACCAGGCCGTAGGCGGCACTGTGCGCCTTGTTGAAGGCGTAGTCGGAGAACGGGACCAGGATGTCCCACAGGGTCTTGACCGCCGCGGCGGAGTAGCCGTTGGCCTTCATGCCGGCCTCGAACGGCGCGTACTCCTTGTCCAGGATCTCCTTCTTCTTCTTGCCCATGGCCCGCCGCAGCAGGTCCGCGGCGCCGGGCGAGTATCCGGCCAGCTTCTGTGCGATCGCCATGACCTGCTCCTGGTAGACGATCAGGCCGTAGGTATCGCCCAGGATGTCGGCGAGCGGATCGGCGAGCTCGGGGTGGATGGGCACCACCGGCTTGCGCCCGTTCTTGCGGTCGGCGTAGTCGTTGTGCGCGTTCGCGCCCATCGGGCCGGGCCGGTACAGCGCGCCGACTGCGGAGATGTCCTCGAAGTTGTCCGGCCGCATGCTGCGCAGCAGCGCGCGCATCGGGCCGCCGTCGAACTGGAACACCCCGAGGGTGTCGCCGCGGGCCAGCAGGTCGTAGGTGGCCTGGTCATCCAGCGGCAGGGTCTCCAGGTCGACGTCGATGCCGCGGTTGGCCCGGATCGACTTGACCGCGTCGTCGACCACGGTGAGGTTGCGCAGGCCGAGGAAGTCCATCTTCAGCAGGCCGAGATCCTCGCAGCTCGGGTAGTCGAACTGCGTGATGATCGCGCCGTCGGCCTCGCGCCTCCAGACCGGGATGTGATCGAGCAGCGGCTCGATGGACATGATCACCCCGGCCGCGTGCACCCCGGCCTGGCGGATCAGCCCCTCCAGCCCGCGGGCGGTGTCGATGACCTGGCGCACTTCCGCCTCGGCCTCATACAGCGCCCGGATCTCGCCCGCCTCGCCGTACCGCGGGTGGTCGGTGTCGAACACGCCGGACAGCGGGATGTCCTTCCCCATCACCGCGGGCGGGAACGCCTTGGTGATCCGGTCGCCGAGCGCGTAGGGATGGCCGAGGACCCGCGCGGCGTCCTTCACCGCGGCCTTGGCCTTGATCGTGCCGTAGGTGATGATCTGCGCGACCCGGTCGTCGCCGTAGCGCTCGGTGACGTAGCGGATGACGTCACCGCGCCGGCGCTCGTCGAAGTCGATGTCGATGTCGGGCATGGACACGCGCTCGGGGTTGAGGAAGCGCTCGAACACCAGCCCGTGCGCCAGCGGGTCCAGGTCGGTGATCCCGAGCGCGTACGCCACGATCGACCCGGCGGCCGAGCCGCGTCCCGGGCCGACCCGGATCCCGTTCCGCTTGGCCCACATGATGAAGTCCGCGGTGACCAGGAAGTAGGAGCAGAACCCCATCTTGGTGATGATGCCCAGCTCGAACTCGGCCTGGCCGCGGCGCGCGGTGTCGTATCCGCCGGGGTAGCGGCGGTCCATGCCCGCCCAGACTTCCCGGCGCAGCCACTCCTCGTCGGTCTCGCCCTCGGGGAGCGGGAACCGCGGCATCAGGTTCTGCTTGGCGAAGGCGACATCGGCCCGCTCGGCGATCAGCAGCGTGGCATCGCAGCCCGCCTGCCAGTCCTCGCTGGTGCTGGCCCCCCGCATCTCGGCCGGGCTGCGCACGAAGTAGCCGGTGCCCTCGAACTTGAGCCGCTTGGGATCGGCCAGATTGGTGCCGGTCTGCACGCACAGCAGCGCCTCGTGCGCGGTGGCGTCACCCGGCCTGGTGTAGTGCGAGTCGTTGGTCACCACGAACGGCAGTGACAGCTCGCGGGCGATGGACCGCAGGCCGTCCCTGGTGCGCTGTTCCAGGCCCAGGCCGTGATCCATGATCTCGACGAAGAAGTTGCCCGGGCCGAAGATGTCGCGGAACTCAGCGGCCGCGGCCATGGCCTGGCCGTCCTGGCCGAGGCGCAGCCGGGTCTGCACCTCGCCGCTGGGACAGCCGGTGGTGGCGATGATGCCCTTGGCGTGGGCGGCGAGCAGCTCGCGGTCCATCCTCGGCTTGCGGAAATAGCCCTCCAGCGAGGCCAGCGACGACAGCCGGAAGATGTTGTGCATCCCCTCGGTCGTCTCGGCCAGCAGCGTCATGTGGGTGTATGCGCCAGCGCCGGAGACGTCATCGTCCTTCTGCGCCGGGACGCCCCAGCGGACTGGCTGCTTGTGCGCCCGGTGCTCGGGCGCGACGTAGGCCTCGATGCCGATGATCGGCTTGATCCCGGCTGCCCTGGCCTTGGTGTAGAAGTCGTAGGCGCCGTAGACATTGCCGTGGTCGGTCATCGCGATGGCCGGCATCTGCGCCTCCGCGCAGGCGGCGAACAGGTCCTTCAGCCGGGCGGCGCCGTCGAGCATCGAGTACTCAGTGTGCACGTGCAGGTGCACGAACGAGCCGTCGCGCCCCCTTGCCGAACTCGCCGCCATGAGCACCGACTCTAACGCCGGCCAGGACCTGCCACCGGCCCGAAACGCCGCCGCGGGCCGCCGGGCGGAGGCGTTTCCATGATCGCCGGGCGTTCGCCGCGGAAGCCGCGGGGAAACTCGCCGTGATCATGAAAGTGGCGGTCAGGACTCGGCGGCGAGCAGCTCCAGCGCGTGCGCCAGGTCGGCCGGGTAGCCGCTGGTGAATTCGACCCGGCGCCCGTCCGCGGGGTGGGCGAAGGCCAGCTGCACCGCGTGCAGCCACTGCCGGGACAGGCCCAGCCGGGCGGCCAGTACCGGATCAGCCCCGTACAGCCGGTCGCCTGCGCACGGGTGCCGAACGGCGGCCATGTGCACCCGGATCTGGTGGGTGCGTCCGGTCTCCAGCACGATCTCGGCCAGGCTGGCGGCCCGGAACGCCTCCAGCGTGTCATAGTGCGTGACCGACGGCCGGCCGCCAGCCACCACCGCGAACCGGCCGTCGCCGGCCGGGTGCCGGGCGATCGGCGCGTCGATGGTGCCGCGCAACGGGTCGGGATGCCCCTGGACCAGCGCGTGGTAGCGCTTGTCCACCTCGCGGTCGCGGAACGCCTGCTTCAGCGCTGAGTAGGCCCGCTCGCTCTTGGCCACTGCCATCAGCCCGGTGGTGTTCGCGTCCAGCCGGTGCACGATGCCCTGCCGCTCGGCGGCACCGCTGGTGGCAATGGTGTGACCGGCCGCCAGCAGGCCCTGCAAGACGGTCGGCCCGGTCCAGCCGGGCGTCGGGTGCGCGGCCACCCCGGCCGGCTTGTCGACGACCAGGATGTCGTCGTCTTCATAGACCACCGTCAGGCCAGGGACCGCCACAGGGTTCTGCACGGCCGGCCCGGCGGCGGCGGCAGCGTCACATCCAGCCATCCGCCGCCGCGCACCCGGTCGGACTTGACCGCGGGCGTGCCGTCCAGCAGCACGTCACCGGCACTGATCAGCTCCGCGGCTGCGGCCCGGGACAAGCCGAACATCCGCGCGATCGCGGCGTCGAGGCGCTCCCCGTCCAGGCCGTCGGGAACCGGCACCCGGCGCTGGGCGGCCTGCTGGGTCATCCGGCTGCGCCGTCCGCACCGCCGCCGGGCCTGCCGTCCGCTTCCTTACCATCTGGCTCGCCGCCGGCCTCCTCGCGAGCGGCGGCGGCGGCCTGCTCAGCGGCGGCCGGCTCGGGCGCGCCCGGCTGCTCCTCGCCCGGCTCGCCGACCGGACCGGCCGCGGATCCGGGCAGGCCCGGCTCAGGGCCGCCCGGCTCGGGGCCGCCCGGCTCCAGAGCGCCCGCAGGCGCGGGCCGGGCGCCGTCGATCCTGGTGCCGCGGGCGGACAGCAGCACAGCCAGGGCGCCGCCGCACACGATGGCCGAGTCGGCCAGGTTGAACACCGGCCAGTGCGGCACCTGGATCCAGTCCACCACAAAGCCGCGCAGCGGGCCTGGCGACCGGAAGATCCGGTCGGTCAGGTTGCCGGTTGCGCCGCCGAGCAGCAAGCCCAGCGAAAGGGCCCAGGACAGGCTCCGCAGCCGCCGGGATGTGCGCAGGATGAACACGATCACCGTGATCGCGATCGCGGAAAAGATGATCGTCGTCGACGGGCCGCCGAGGCTGAACGCGGCACCGGCATTGCGGTCCTCCCGCAGCACCAGGAACCCGCCGAGCAGCCGGACCGGCGGCCGGTCCGACAGTGTCGCCACCACGATGAGCTTGGTGACGATGTCCAGGGCGAGCACGCAGACCGCGATGGCCAGCAGCAAGCCGAGCCGCCGCGGGGCGCCCGGGCCGAGGTCGCTGTCTTCCTGGCGGCCGTCCTGGCCGGGCAGGCCGGAGCCGCCCGGGCCGGTCAGCGACGTTCCTCGCGCTGTTTGCATGACACGCACAGAGTAGCCCGCGGGAAGGCCTGCAGCCTCGCCTTGCCGACTGGCTGGCCGCAGGATTCGCACGTGCCGTAGGTGCCGGCCGCGATGCGCTCCAGCGCCTGCTCGGCCTGGGCCAGCAGTTCCCGCGCGTTATTGGCCAGCGCCAGCTCGTGCTCGCGCTCGTAGGTCTTTGCCCCGGCATCGGCCTGGTCGTCGCCGGCGTTGCTGACCGCGTCGCCGAGCCGGCTGGCGATGTCGGACTCGGCCCGGCCGATGTCCGCCCGCAGCTCGTGCGCCTCGGCAGCGAGCTGGTCACGCACCCTGGCCAGCTCGGCCTCGGTCCACCGCCGCTCACCCGGCCGGACGGGGAGGGCGCAGGCGCCGGTACCGGCGGCAGCGGTCATTTCCGCCTCCCTCGGCAAGACCGGGCACGATCATGACTGCGAGCAGTCACCGGAGGATAAATGTTCCCGCCCGGCACCGCAAACATGGCGTGCCCGTCCGGGCCGGCTGCGGGTAATGCGCGCGCCCGGCCCCGCGGGGTCGGCTATCCTGAAGGCCTGCACGGTGCTGATGGGGACAGCTGCCGCTGCCAGCGGTCAGGAGCGAGCCGGGGTTGGTGCGAGCCCGGGGACACGCGCAGCGGACCAGATCACCCCGGAGCCGCCGGAAGAACGGCCTTCCCCCGCGCAGCAGCCGCGGGCCTGGCTGCAGGCAGCGTCTGCTTCCTGCCCGCCTCGCCCGGCGGTCGTGCCGCGCGGATGCCGAAGCCCAGTAGACCCGGCCGCAGGACCTTCTCCAGAGCGGGTCGGCCCGCCGCGACAGCGGCCCCGGCCAAGGAGGGTGGTACCGCGGGGCCGCCGCCGGCGCGCCTCGTCCCTCCGGTGAAGCCGTGACCGGCGGACCCGAAGGGGCGCCGGGCCCGACCGCGGGAGGCCGCCAGCATGACGCGCGCAGACGATACCCCCTTCCCGGCCGGCCGTGGCCCGGCCGGGCGTCCGACGGCCAGCACGGCTCCGGCCGGCGGACCCGGGGCGGCCCCTTTCCCCGACCTGCCCGCCGTCGTTGACCTGCCCGCGATCGAGCGCGAAGTGCTGGCCCGGTGGGCGCGACGCCAAGGTGTTCGACCGGTCGTTGGACCAGACCGCCGGCGGGCCGCTGTGGACGTTCTATGAGGGGCCGCCCACGGCCAACGGGATGCCGGGGGTGCACCACATCGAAGCGCGGGTGTTCAAGGACCTGTTCCCGCGCTTCAAGACCATGCAGGGCTACCACGTGCCCCGCCGCGGCGGCTGGGATTGCCACGGCCTGCCGGTCGAGGTCGCGGTGGAAAAGGAACTCGGCCTGACCGCGAAGAAGGACATCGAGGCGTACGGCATCGCCGAGTTCAACGCCCGGTGCCGCGAGTCGGTACTGCGGCATGTGGACGCGTTCGCGCAGATGACCGAGCGGATGGGCTACTGGATCGACCTGTCGCAGGCGTACCGGACCATGGACCCGGCCTACATCGAGTCGGTGTGGTGGTCGCTGAAGCAGGTCTTCGACCGCGGCCTGCTGGTGCGCGATTTCCGGATCAGCCCGTACTGCCCGCGCTGCGGCACCCCGCTGTCCGACCACGAGATGGGTCAGCCCGACGTCTACCAGACCGTGGCCGACCCGTCGGTGACGGTACGGTTCGCGCTGCGCACGGTGCCCGCGGGCGCGAGCCCGGAGCTGGCCGGCGCGGACCTGCTGGTCTGGACCACGACCCCGTGGACGCTGGTGTCGAACACCGCGGTCGCCGTGCACCCGGATGAGACCTACGTGGTGGCCCGCCGGCCCGGCGGCGGCGACCGGGTGGTGGTGGCGCAGGCGCTGGCCGACCGGGTGCTCGGCGAGGGCTGGGAGGTGGTCGCGCGGCTGCCCGGGGCGCAGCTGGCCGGCGCGACCTACGAGCCGCCGCTGCGGCTGATCGACGTGCCGGATGCGCACCGGGTGGTGACCGGCACGTTCGTCACCACCGAGGACGGCACCGGCCTGGTGCACCTGGCGCCCGCGTTCGGCGCGCCCGACATGGCGACCGGCAAGGAGCACGGCCTGCCGGTGGTCAACCCGGTCCGGCCGGATGGCCGGTTCGAGGCGGACGTGCCACTGGTGGGCGGCATGTTCTTCAAAGACGCCGACCCGGTGCTGATCAGCGACCTGACCGACCGCGGGCTGATGTTCCGCGCCGCGCTGCATGAGCATAGCTATCCGCATTGCTGGCGGTGCGGCACCCCACTGCTGTACTACGCGCTGCCGTCCTGGTTCATCCGGACGACCGCGATCAAGGACGAGCTGCTGGCACAAAACGAGCAGACCAACTGGCAGCCGCCGACCATCCAGCACGGCCGGTACGGCGAATGGCTGCGCAACAACGTGGACTGGGCCCTGTCGCGCAACCGGTACTGGGGCACCCCGCTGCCGGTATGGACCTGCGCCGACGAGCACCTGACCTGCGTCGGCTCGCTGGCCGAGTTGTCACAGCTGGCCGGCCGTGACCTGTCGGGACTGGACCCGCACCGCCCCTACGTCGACGACGTCGAGTTCGGCTGCCCGCAGTGCGGCGCCGGCCCGCCGGGTGAGCGAGGTCATCGACGTCTGGTACGACTCGGGCGCGATGCCGTTCGCGCAGTACGGCGCCCCGCTGCGGGGTGAGGCCGAGTTCCGCCGCGGCTACCCGGCGCAGTTCATCTGCGAGGCGATCGACCAGACCCGCGGCTGGTTCTACTCGATGATGACGGTGGGCACGCTGCTGTTCGGCCAGTCCGCGTACCAGAACGTGGTCTGCGTCGGCCTGGTCGTGGACGAGCGCGGCCGCAAGATGAGCAAGCATCTGGGCAACGTACTCGAGCCGATCCCGCTGATGGATGCGCACAGCGCAGACGCGGTGCGCTGGTTCTTTGCCGCGGCTGGGTCACCGTGGGCCACCCGCAAGATCGGCGCGGGCGCGCTGGAGGAAATCGTCCGCAAGGTGCTGCTCACCTACTGGAACACCGTCTCGTTCCTGGTCCTGTACGCCAACGCGGCGGCGCGCAGCGGGCAGGCCTGGGACGCGCACCGGGCCGCGGCTGCGCCGGCGGACCGGCCGGTGCTGGACCGGTGGCTGCTCAGCGAGCTGAATGCGCTGGTCCGCGACGTCACGGCCGCGCTGGAGGCGTTCGACTCGGCCACCGCCGGACGGCGGATGGCGGCGTTCATCGACGACGTCTCCAACTGGTACGTCCGCCGGTCCCGGCGCCGGTTCTGGGACGGCCCCGGCAGGTCCGATGGCGCGGCGGCGTTCGCCACCCTGCACGAGTGCCTGGAGACGCTGACCCGGCTGATGGCGCCGGTCGCGCCGTTCCTGCCTGACTATGTCTGGGGCGTGCTGCGCGGCCAGGACGCCCCAGACTCAGTGCACCTGGCCGGCTGGCCCGTCGCGGACGAGAGCCTGATCGACGAACGGCTGTCGGCGCAGATGGCGCTGGCCCGGCGGCTGGTCGAGCTGGGCCGCTCGGCCCGGTCGGCGGCGGTGCTGCGGGTGCGCCAGCCGCTGGCCCGCGCCCTGGTCGGCGCGGCCGGGTTCGCCGACCTGCCCGCCGCGCTGCGGGCGCAGATCGCCGACGAGCTCAACGTGCACGCGCTGGAACCGCTGGCCGCCGTGGCCGGCGAGCTGGTCGACTATGCGGTGAAGCCGAACTTCCGGGCGCTCGGCCGCCGGTTCGGCAAGGGCACGCCCGCCGTGGCGGCGGCGATCGGGGCGGCCGACGCCGCCGCGCTCGCGGCCGCCCTGGACGGGCCGGACGCGGCGGCGACGGTCATGGTGGACGGGACGCCGGTGCGGCTGGGCTCTGACGAGGTGATCATCACCCAGACGCCCCGGTCGGACTGGGCAGTGGCCGCCGAGGGCGGCGAGACCGTGGCGCTGGAGGCGACGCTCACCCCGCAGCTGCGCCGGGAGGGCTTCGCCCGGGAGGCCGTCCGGCTGATCCAGGACGCGCGCCGCAGCGACGGCCTGGACGTCAGCGACCGGATCGTGCTGCGCTGGCGCGCGTCCGATCCCGAGCTCGCCGCGGCGCTGTCCGAGCACGCCAGCCTGATCGCGGCCGAAGTGCTCGCGGTCCAATTTGGCCCGGCGGACAGCCAGAACGCGCTGGGCGACAGGACCGGGCCGGCCGGGACCGGGTCCGCCGGGACCGAGCACGCGGACGCCGATCTCGGCCTGACATTCTGGATCCGCCGGGCGGCCGGCCCGCCCCGGTCAGCCGGCGGATGGGCTGCCGGCCCCCTCACCTGCGCAAGCTGCAGGTCCCAGGCGCAACGTTGCCGCACGCAGCAAGCCGGCGAGGTCGGAGCCTGCGGGCTGGATTTAGCCTGAGGCTAGCCTCACGGCTGGCAGGCCCGGCACGGGGCAAGGTTGCGGGCCAGAGCCTGCGCCCCGGACATCAGCTCCAGGTCGTCGGGCCCGAGGAACCTGATCAGCATGCAGTCGGCCCGGTGATAGCGGGCGATGCCGGGAACCACCGTCACCGGCCCGTTCGCGGCCACCTCGTCGCCGGCGGCCCGGCGGCCACCGGCTGACCCTGTTCCAGCGGGACCGCGCTGAGCTTCGTCCGGCTGCTGCTGCTCGGGCTGCTGCTGCCCGGGCGGCGACTCCGTCACTGGGGGTTCGGCCGCCCGGGCCTCAGGGGGTGGCGCCGGGGGCGCCGGCTGCGGTGCGCCCGCGGCGGGGTCACCACCGCGGGCCGGCCAGGTGCTCGCCCGGGGCTCGCGGCTCTCCACAGGCTCACCGCCCTCGGTAGGGGCCGGCCCGGGCGCAGCGGCGGCGGACCCGGACGTCTGGGCTGCGGGCATGGACGTCCCAGCAGCGGGCATGGCCGCGGGCGCGGGCGCTGCGGGCTCTGGCGGCCCGGCGGCGTCATCCGGCGGCTCCGCGGCTGCCGCGGTCTCCACCGGCCGGCCTGGCGGCTGCGGCGCCGGCCAGCGGAGCATCGGGTTCGGCTATGGCGGGTGTCACGGCGTGGGCTCCGGACGCGGCGTGCGGCACCGCGCGGTCCGCCGCTGAAGCCCAGGTGCTCTGCCCCGCGCTGTCCGCAGCCTGGACCGCGGCGGGCTGTACCGTAGCGTCAGCTGCGACAGCCTCCGCGGTTTTCGTCCCGCCGTCAGCTGCGGGAACCTCTGACGGCGGGGTATTCGCGCCGTCGGCCGCTGTCTGTGCTGAGGCCGCGCCGAGGGCGGCGCGGCGGCCGGGGGCCGGGTCGGGGGTGACCGCCGGGGCCGGGGGCGTGGCCGGGATCGGGAGCGGGCGGACCGGGGCCGCAGGCGTGGCGGCGGCCGGCTCAGGCTGTCCGGGCTCAGACTGCCCCGGCTCAGACTGCCCCGGCTCAGACTGCCCCGGCTCAGGCTGCCCCGGCTCACGCTGTCCCGGCTCAGGCCGGCCTGGCTCAGGCTGGCCTGGTGCCGACCCAGGTGAGGCGGGCCCGGCCATATCAGCCGTGACCGGGTGCGCCCCGGACTCGGCCGGGCCGTACGCGGCGGGCTGCGGCCCGATGGCCGCGGCAGCGGGAGCGTCCCCGGCCACCTCGGGCGCGTCAGCGGCCTGGACCGCCTGGTCAGCGGCGGCCCCGGCCGGCGTCTGCCCGGGCGCCGACTCGACCTGACTCCGCTCGGAAGACGGCTCGGCCCGGATCGGCTCTGGTGCCGGCTCAGCCGGGCCCGGTTCCGGAGCCAGCACGGCCGGGCTCGGCTCAGGCGCGGCCGGCTGCTCCTGGGGCAAGCCAGCCACAGGAAGCGCCGCCGGCCTGGCGGCCGGGACCGGCTCACCCGGGCTGGCGGCCGGGACCGGCTCACCGGCCAGCGAGCTCACCGGCTCGGACGGCGCAGCGACCACGTGAGCCCGCTCGGCAGCCGGGCCGAAGAACTCGTCCCGCTTGGTCAGCACTCCCACGACCAGCAGCACGCCCGCGAGCGCCGCCACGCCGATCGCCAGGTAGACAAGCAGCAGGCTGCTAGTGAGAATTCCTCCCACTAGCAGCCCTATTGCTGCCAGGACGACCGTCAGGACGCCGCCGAACCGGATCACGGGCGGACTCCGCTGCCGACTGCGGGGCGGGCAGGTCGCGGGTTACCGACGGTCGTGCTGGCCACCGCTGTCGGCCGGGTGGAACCCGCCATTGTGGGCAACTGGCTCGGGCACTGCGCCGTAGGCACCCGAAACCGATGGCTGACCACCGTTGCGCGGGTCCATCCGGCCCATGCCGGCCGACACCGAGGACTGCGGGCCGCCCACCGCCGGGAACACGCCGCTATCCGCAGCGCCTGCCTCCAGGTCGCGCAGCTGGCCTTCCAGGTAGGCCTTGAGCCTGCTGCGGTACTCGCGCTCGAACGCCCGCAGGTCGTCAACGCGCCGCTCAAGTTCCTCACGCGACTGGACCAGCGAGCCCATCGCCTGACGGTGCCGCTCCTGCGCGTCGCGCTCCAGGCTCTCGGCGCGCGCCCGGGCGTCACTGGTGATCTGCTCGGACTGCCGACGGGCCTTGGTCAGCAGATCGTCAGCCTCGCGGCGGGCCCGGCCAAGCGTCTCGTCGGCCTCCCGGCGAGCGTCGGCAATGGCCTGGTCTGCGGTCTGCTGAGCCAGCGCGAGCACGCGGGCCGCGGTGTCCATGTTGTCCTCGACCGGCTTCATCGAGCTCATCATGACCGGCTCCGGGCGGCGCTCCGGCTCGTGCCGCGGCGGCTCGGCCGCCATCAGCTCCTGAGCCGACTCCATGTGCGGGGCATTCAGAGCGGCCGCTGGTGTCTTGCTGCTGCCGCCGCGCATCACCTCAGCCAGCTTGGCCCGGAGTTCCTCGTTCTCCTGGATCAGCCGGTCGAGTTCAGCCTCAACCTCATCGAGGAAGGCATCTACTTCCTCTTCGTCGTAGCCGGGCCTGAGCCTGGTCGTGCTGAACTGCTTGTTCCGCACATCCGCGGGCGTCAGTGGCATGTCGTCTCCTATGGCGCGTAGTCCGCTGTGGACGGTACCCGATCAGAGCTGTCCCACGACCGTCAGCAACACCAGCACCAAGAAGAACAGGGCCATGAAGCTGAGGTCAATGGCCACCCTACCCAGCCGGGGCGTCGGAATGTAGCGCCTTAGAACTTTAAGCGGCGGATCCGTAGCCGTGTAAACACTTTCCGCGATGACCAGCACGAACCCGTGTGGCTGCCAGTCTCGCGAATAGGCCTGTATCCAGCTGAAAATCAGCCGGACGATGAGGACAAGCAGATACAGCTCGAGCACGTAGGTCAGCACGATTTTTGCGACGTTCACATCCCCGCCCTGCCCTCACGGCCGGTGCCGGATGGCCGTCGCGGCTGCCAGGCCACGCCCAGCTGCCCATGCCCGACTTGCCCTGTGCCCAGCTGTCACTGCGCCCGACGCCCGCGAGTTGCTAGCTCTGGTTGAAGAAATCCCGTTCCGCGATGCGGGCCTTGTCCTCGGCCGCCACCTCGACGTTAGCCGGGGACAGCAGGAAGACCTTGTTGGTCACCCTGTCGATGCTCCCGTGCAGCCCGAAGATCAGCCCGGCGGCGAAATCGACCAGGCGCCTTGCGTCACTGTCGACCATCTCCGTCAAGTTCATGATCACCGGAGTGCCATCACGGAAATGCTCTCCGATCGTACGGGCCTCATTGTACGTGCGCGGGTGCAGTGTGGTGATACGGGTCAAATCGGTGGTCTGCAGCTGCGGGGCGCTGGCGCCGTCGCGCGCCGCGCGGCTGCCGTCGAAGCTCTCCGCGCTCGGATAGTCAGCAGCGCGGATCACCTGCCTGTCGTCCTGATCGGGCAGATCGGCGCCGTACTCGTCGTACTCATCGTCGGCACCGTATTCGTCGGTGTACTGGCCCTCGTAGCGGTTGTCGTCCTCTACCAGGCCGAGATAGACCGCCATCTTGCGCATCGCGCTGGCCATCTGCTGCCCTCCGTCGTGCCTGCTGAGCGGCACCGCAACCACCTGCGGCGTGCCACGCGTGGGACATTACCTGACGAAGGCCTGCCGGCCGCCGAGCAACGCCGTACCGATCCGCACGTGTGTCGCGCCGACCGCGATGGCCGCCTCCAGGTCACCGCTCATGCCCGCCGAGATGATCGTCGCGGCCGGATGCGCCGCCCCGACCTGATCCGCCACCTCGCGCAGCCTGGAGAACGCCGGGGCGGCCGGGACGCCGAGCGGCGCGACCGCCATGACCCCGCCGAGCACCAGGCCGTCCTGCGCCGCTACCGCGTCGGCCAGCGCCGGCACGTCGGCGGGCAGCGCGCCGCCACGGCCCGGCTCATCGTCGAGGCTGACCTGGATCAGGCAAGTGGCGACCCGGCCCGCGGCCCTGGCCCGGGAGCCGATCGCCGTGATCAGCCGGGACCGGTCGACCGAGTGGATCACGTCCGCGTAGCCGACCACGCTCTTGCACTTGTTGACCTGGAGCTGACCGACGAAATGCCAGGTCAGCGGCAGCCCGAGAGCCATGCACTCGGCAGCCTTCGGCGCCGCCTCCTGATCCCGGTTCTCCCCCACATGCCGGATCCCGAGCTCGCTGAGCAGGCGGACATCGGAGGCGGGGAACGTCTTGGTGATCGCGACCAGCGTGATCCCGGCGGAGTCCCGGCCGACGGCGGCGCACGCCGCGCCGATCCTGGCCCGCAGCGCGCCCAGGTTCTCGCCCAGCTCGGCCAGGCGGTCACCGCCTGGCCCGGCATCCTCAGGCACGGTTCCGGTCACGGCGCCAGCCAGATCAGCCCGGCGAACCTGCCGGTGCGCCCGTCGCGCCGATAAGAGAACAGCTCCGGGGTCTGCGCGGTGCACCGGCGGTCCCCGCCGGTGCGAGCAATCCCGGCGCGGGCCAGCTGCCGCTCGATGCCAGCCCGGATGTCGATGCCCGGCGTGCCCGCCGCGGTGACGCAGCCCGCGCCGGGCACCGCCGCGGCCACTCGGTCTCGCAGTCCTTCGGGCACCTCGTAGCAGCGACCGCAGATGACCGGGCCGATGACCGCGTGCATCCGGCCCGGATCGGCGCCCGCGGCGGTCATCGCCGCGATCAGGGCCGGCACCACGCCGCGGGCCGTTCCCTCCCGGCCGGCGTGCGCGGCGCCCACCAGCCCGGCGGCCGGGTCGGCGACCAGGACGGGAGCACAGTCGGCCACCAGCACCCCCAGGGCCAGGCCGGGCGCGTCGGTGAAGATGGCGTCCGCCTCCGGCGGCCGGCCTGCCGGATCGCCCGGCTCTGCCACATACCGGACGGCCGCGCCGTGCACCTGGTGCATCCACGCCAGCCCGGCAACCCCGCAGGCTCCCGCGACGACCTGCCGGTTGGCGGTCACCGCGGCCGGATCGTCGCCGACCGAAGCGCTCAGGTTCAGCTCGGCGAACGGCGGCGCGCTCGTGCCGCCCCGGCGCCCGGTGAACATCGCCCGCACGCCCGGACCCAGCTGAGCGGGTTCCGGCACGCTGCCGACGCCCGTCCCGGGCGCTTGGCTCACTTCAGGAAGTCGGGCACGTCGAGGTCGTCGTCCTCCTCGAACACCACCGACCGGCGCCGGGACGTATCGGGCAACCGCACCGCCTCCGGCTCGCGCGCGAACCCGGCGAGCCGGTCCGCGACCGGCCGCGCGGCCGGGACGCCGGCCACCGCATCGTCGCCCGTGACCGGGGCCGGCTGCTCTGACCCCAGGCCGCCCTGGCCTCCGCCGGACGGGATGCCCTCGGCCGGCCACGGCCGGCCCCGCGGCCGGCGCGCCGGCTGAGGCTGTTCCGGCACCGGGTGACGCGGATCCCGCCGTGCCGGAGACGGCCGGGCCCGTGGCGCCCGGGCCTGCGCCTGCCGGCCCGGGCGGCGCTGCCAGGCCGGCCCCGGGCCCGGCGTCATCAGCAGCCGGAGCTGACCGCGCGGCTCCCGGTCCTGCGTGCGCCAGCCCGGCCTGCCCCGGCTCCGCCGAAGCGTCGCCGGCCGGCGGCCGGGCGGAGCGCGCTGCCTCGCCGGAGTGGTCGGGCAGCGGGTACGGCTTCCAGCCGCTGCCCGAGCCGTAGCCGTTGGAGGTCACTGCCGTGGCCGCCAGCCTGCCATGCCGGGACCGGCCGGATGAGTTGTCATCGAACCCGGCGGCGATCACCGTGACCCGGACCTCGTCGCCCAGGGCGTCATCGATGACGGCGCCGAAAATGATGTTCGCGTCGGGGGCGGCCGAGTTGGCCACCAGCTGGGCCGCCTCGTTGATCTCGAACAGGCCGAGGTCCGAGCCGCCCTGGATGGACAGCAGCACGCCGTGCGCCCCGTCGATGCTCGCCTCGAGCAGCGGGCTGGAAATTGCCATCTCCGCCGCGGCCACGGACCGGTCGTCGCCCCGGGCCGAGCCGATGCCCATCAGCGCCGAGCCCGCGCCCGACATGACCGACTTCACGTCGGCGAAGTCCAGGTTGATCAGGCCGGGAGTGGTGATCAGGTCGGTGATGCCCTGGACACCGGACAGCAGCACCTGGTCCGCCGCCTTGAACGCGTCCAGCACGCTGACCTGCCGGTCGGAGATCGACAGCAGCCGGTCGTTGGGGATCACGATGAGGGTATCGACCTCGTCGCGGAGCCGGTCGATGCCGCTGTCGGCCTGCCCGGCCCGGCGCTTGCCCTCGAACCCGAACGGGCGGGTGACCACGCCGATCGTCAGCGCGCCGAGCGAGCGGGCGATGCTGGCCACCACGGGGGCGCCGCCAGTGCCCGTCCCGCCGCCCTCGCCCGCGGTGACGAAGACCATGTCGGCGCCCTTGATGACCTCCTCGATCTCCTCGCGGTGGTCCTCGGCGGCCTTCGCGCCGATATCCGGGTTGGCCCCGGCGCCGAGACCGCGGGTGAGCTCGCGGCCGACGTCGAGCTTGACATCGGCGTCGCTCATCAGCAGGGCCTGCGCGTCTGTGTTGATGGCGATGAACTCAACGCCCTTGAGGCCCTCTTCGATCATCCGGTTCACGGCGTTGACGCCGCCCCCGCCGATGCCGACGACCTTGATGACCGCCAGATAGTTCTGCGGTGCTGCCACGAGGAGGGACCCTTTCGCTTGGTTGCCGTGCCGCACGCCCGCGGGCTGCGGCCGCGTTACTGGCTGCCTATCCGCCGCACCTGGCCGCCGGCCGGCCGGGGTGGCGCTGCAGCCCACCTCGCGCCGGCCTCAGCCGTCCTGCTCGGAGCCGCCCGTGGTGAGCCGACCGGCTCCGAGCCACTCTGTCCTGGGCCGTACTGGCCCGCGCTGCCCTATGCCGAAGCGCTCCGCCGAGGATGATCACCGGGATGTGCCCGTCATCTGGCGGGCCGATCCGGTCCGTGATCTCAGCACGTCAACTCTCACCCTCAAGTTGAGATTTAGAGTTATGTTAAGCTGCTGACTGTTAGGGACAGTAGGGATACGGGCAGGCCCGGTCAACTAACGCCGCCCCAACCGCCCCGGCGTGTCGCGCCAGGTGCCGTCCCGGCCAGGTGTTCCGGGCGGCTGGCCGGCCAGCGCGGCGGGCTGCCCTGGCCCCTTCCCGGGCGGAGCGGACGCCGGCGGTACTGCGGCCTGCGGTACTGCGCCTGCCACCGGCGCGGTGCCTGCTCCGGTGCGGCTGCTCATCCCGCGGTCACCCGGGCGTGCTGGCCGCCGAGGCGCCGGCTAGTGCGGCGGCCCGACGCTTTGCGTCGGTGCGGGGCTGTGCGCTGGTGCCGGGCCCTGTTTCGGGGCCGGGGGCTGCCTCGGCGCCCGGCTCTGTCCCGGCGCGGGGCGGTGGCGCCGCTTACGCGGGGAACGGGCGTGCTGCCGATGGTGCGTGCGCGGTCGCCGGGCGGTCGGCGAGGGGCGCGGCAGGGCGACGGCAGCCGGGCCTGACAGCACGGAAGTCATCGCGCTGCCCGGATCGCTGATATCGATGTACTTAACGGCCTTGCGGCGCATCAGGATCCTCAGCTCGGCTGCTTTCCCGGCGCGCTGGCCGGGAGCTCCCCAGACGATCGTGACGCCGCCGCGGAGTATGACCGAGACCTGGCCGGCGGCGGGAGCCTGGATCGCGGTGACGCGGCGGCGCACCCCGGCCGGCAGCTCGCGCTGCACCAGCGCGGCCGCCCGGACCTCAGCACTGCCGCGCAGCGGCTCATCTGGCAGATCCTGCAGCAGGGGCAGGCCTCGCGGCCGGGACGGGACCGACCTCAGCACGACCCCGAATCTGTCCGTCAGCTCATACTGGCCGCCGCTGGCCAGCGCCAGCACCGCGGTGCGCGGTCGCACCGTGATCACGACGGTGTCCGGCCAGTCCCGGCTGACCTGGGCCGACTGAACCAGGATGAGGCGCTCCACCCGGCGGAGGGCGCGTCCGGTGTCGAGCCGGATCAGCGGCGTGCCTGCCGCGATCCCGGCGGCCCGGACGACCTGGGCCCGCAGCGCCTGGCTGGCCCCGCTGACCTTGACCGAGCGGACGACGAGCAGGCTCGGCCCGAGCAGGGCCCAGGCCGCTCCGGCCACGATGGCCATAAAGGCGGCGGCAAAGAAGATGAGCTTCAGCCTCTCGCCGCGCCGCCTGGTGCCGTCGCCGGCGGGCGGCCCGGGCGGGGAGGCGGCGGCGTCACGGCCGGGGGCGGCCGGCCCCGGCCTGCCCGCGCGCCGGGCCCCGGCCGGGCCGGCCGGGCGGCCGGCGCGCCCGGCCCGGCTGGCGTCAGCCGCCCGGCCGGTGCGGACACCCGAGTCCCGGGTCACTGGCCGGTCCCGGCCCGCGCCCGCAGCGCGCCGACGATGCGCGGGGCGAGCGCGGTCACGTCACCCGCTCCCATGGTCAGCACCAGGTCACCGGGTTTGGCGACGCCCGCGATCACGGCGGGCACGGCCGCCCGATCGGGCAGGAACTGCGCGCCGCCGCCAGGAACCGCATCGGCTACCAGGCGCCCGGTCACCCCCGGCTCGGGATCCTCCCGGGCGGCGTAGACGTCCAGCACGATCACCTCGTCAGCGCGGCTGAGCGCGGCGCCGAAGTCGGCCGCGAACAGCCGGGTCCGGCTGAACAGGTGCGGCTGGAACACCGCGATCACCCGGCCGCCGGCCGCGACGTCCCGCGCCGCGGCCAGGTCCGCGGCCAGCTCGGTGGGATGGTGGGCGTAGCTGTCCAGCACCCGCACCCCGTCGCCCTCGCCCTTGGGCTCCATCCGCCGCCGGGCGCCGCGGTAGGCGGCCAGGCCGCGGGCCACGGCGGCCGGGGCGAAGCCAAGCTCGGCGGTCAGCGCGAAGGCGGCGGCGGCGTTGAGCGCGTTGTGCCGGCCGGGCACCGCGATCTCGGCCGGCACCGGCGGCTGGCTCCCGCCGGCTGTCCGCGGGCCTGGGCTGACCTGCAGGCCGGTGGCCATGCCGCGGGGAACGACCGAGCCGAGCCGGTAGTCGGCGCCGGCGGACTCACCGTAGGTCAGCAGCCGCAGGCCGCAGTCCCTCGCGATATCCGTCGCCGCGCGGGCCAGTCGGCTGGCGCCTGGATCGTCCGCGCAGGTCACAAGCAGGCCGCCGGGCCGGATCCGGGCGGCGAAGGCGGCGAAGGCCGCCTCGATGTGCGGCAGGCTCTCGTAGTTGTCCAGGTGGTCAGCCTCGACGCAGGTGACGACCGCAGCCTCGGGTGACAGGTTCAAGAAGGACCCGTCGCTCTCATCCGCCTCGGCGACGAATATCTCGGTGCTGCCCGCCTCGGCGCCCAGGCCGGTCTCGGCCAGGATCCCGCCGATCACGTAGGACGGCGCGGCACCGCAGGCGCGCAGCACCGTGGTGATCATCGAGGTGGTGGTGGTCTTGCCGTGCGTGCCGGCGATCGCGACGCCGCGCCGGTCAGCCATCACCGCGGCCAGCGCGGCCGACCGGTGCAAGATCCTGATGCCCCGCTGCCGGGCCGCGGCCAGCTCGGGGTTACCGGGCCGGATCGCGGTGGACACCACGAGCGTGTCCGCGTCGCCGAGATGGGCGGCCGCGTGCCCGACGTGCACCCGGGCGCCGAGCGCCGCGAGCTCGTCCAGCTGCTGCGACGCCGCGGCGTCGCTGCCGGTCACCGGCACGCCGCGGGCCAGCAGGATGCGGGCGATCCCGGACATGCCCGCACCGCCGATGCCGACGAAGTGCACCCGGCCGAGGTCGGCCACCGGCACCGTGTCCACCGGCGTGACCAGGGTCATGCCGCCCTCCTCCCGGGCCGGCCGCGGGCGGCCCGGAGCACCTCGTCGGCCAGCTCGCGGTCGGCGCCTGAGTTGCCCGCCTGCGCCGCAGCCCGCGACATCGCTGCCACCAGCTCGGCGTCCAGCACGACCGGCAGCAGCGTCCCGCTGATCCACTCCGGCGTCAGCCCGGCATCGTCCACGATCAGTCCGCCGCCGGCCTGCTCGATCGGCAGCGCGTTCAGCCGCTGCTCGCCGTTGCCGTGCGGGAGCGGGACGTAGGCGGCGGGCAGCCCCACCGCGGTGAGCTCGGCACAGGTCATGGCTCCGGCCCGGCACAGCGCGAAATCCGCGGCCGCGTAGGCCAGGTCCATCCGGTCGCAGTACGGCAGCGCGACATAGGGCGTCTCGCCGGGCCCGGCCCGGCCGGTGGCAGCGTCGGCATGGGAGGGACCGACGATGTGCAGCACCTGTACCCCGGCGGCGCGCAGCGAGCCTGCCGCGGCCGCCACGGCCCGGTTGATCGACCCGGCGCCCTGCGAGCCGCCGGTCACCAGCAGCACCGGCAGGTCGGGCCGCAGGCCGAAATGGGCCCGGGCCTTGTCGCAGGCCGCCAGCCGGTCCAGCCCGGAGATCTCCCGCCGGATCGGGATGCCGAGGTAGCGTGCGTGCCGCAGCCGGGTGCCCCGCTGGCCGGTGAACACCTGCGGTGTCAGCAGGGCCCCGATCCGGTTGGCCAGGCCGGGCCGCGGGTTCGCCTCGTGCACCACGATCGGCACCCCGCGCCGCCAGGCCGCGAGGTAGCCGGGCGTGGCCACGTAGCCGCCGAAGCCGACCAGGACCTGTGCCCTGGCCTCGTCAAGGACTCCGGCCGCAGCGCTGACGGCCGCGGCCAGCCGGCCCGGCACCGACAGCAGCGGCCGGGACACCGACCTGGGCAGCGGGACCGCGGGGATCAGCGCCAGCTGGTAGCCGCGCCGCGGCACCAGCCGGGTCTCCAGCCCGCGCTCAGTGCCCACGAACACGATCGGGATGTCCGGGGCGGCGCGGCGCAGCGCGTCGGCGAGCGCCAGCGCCGGCTCGATGTGGCCGCCGGTGCCGCCGCCCGCGATCACCACGCTCATCGTCGGTCTCCTTTTCCCTAGCCCGCCACCCGGCCCGCCCGCCATCCGGCCTGGACCGCCACCTAGCGCCGGCCGCGCTGTCCTTACCGCCGCCGGCCGCCGCGGCCTAGCCAGCTTAGGATCCGCCGGGGCAAGCCGGGGCCAGCCGCGGCCAGGGCCGCCGCCGCGCCGGGCTCGCGGCGGGCGAAGGCCAGCAGCATGCCGAGCCCGGTCATGGTCACCAGCAGCGAGGACAGCCCGGCCGAGATCAGCGGCAGCGGCACCCCCGTGATCGGCAGCACGCCGAGCACGGCCCCGATGTTGACCAGCGCCTGGACGGTAATCCACGCCGTGATGGCCGTGGCGGCCAGCCGCATGAACGTGTCGGTGGTCCGGCGGGCGATCCGCAGGCCCGCCAGCGCCAGGCCGCCGTACAGCACCACCACGCACAAGGTGCCGAGCAGGCCGAGTTCCTCGCCCAGGATCGCGAAGATGAAGTCCGTGGTCGACTCGGGCACCCAGCCCCATTTGCTGCTGCCCTGGCCCAGGCCCTGGCCGAACAGGCCGCCCGACCCGATCGCGTACTTGCCCTCCGTCGCCTGCCAGCAGGTGCTGCTGGCGCACGAGGTGGACTTCGAGTTCAGAAAGCTGGTCACCCGCTCGATCGCGTACCCCTTCGCGAGGATCAGCGCGACCATCGCGAAGATCATCAGCCCCAGCAGGCCGAGGAACAGCCGGCCCGGTGTCCCGATCACCCACAGCAGGGCCATCATGATCACCAGCATGAGGAACGTAGTCCCCCGGTCGTCTCCGGCGATCACCAGCAGGCAGATAACGGCCGCGCCGGGCATCAGCGGGATCAGCAGCGACCGCCAGTCGGTCAGCCGGCCGAGTTCTTCCCGGCGGGCGAGCAGATCCGCGCCCCACAGCGCGAACGCCAGCTTGGCGAACTCCGACGGCTGCACCTGCAGCGGCCCGACCTGGATCCACCGCTGCGCGCCGTTGATGGACTGGCCGATCACCAGCACCGCGGCCAGCCCGATGACCGACAGCAACAGCAGCGGGCTGGCCAGCCTGCGAAACAGCCGGGGCGGGCTCTTGGCCGCGAGCCACATGAGCAGCAGGCCGCCCACCGCACCAGCCAGCTGATGCTCGAACCCGCTGTATTCCGGCAGCCGGTACAGCAGGTCGTAGGCGGTAGTAGTGGACAGCACCATCACCAGGCCGAGCGCCAGCAGCAGCAAGGTGATGCCGAGAACCAGGTAGTAGGAGGTCAGCGGCCGGTCCAGCAGGCTGCGCACGGTAGACGTGCGGTCGCGCACGGCCGCGATCGCCTGGCCGGGGGCGGCGGCCAGCCCGGCCGCCCGCGGGCCGTCAGCCTGACCGGACTGCCCCCGCTCGGCGGTGCCTGCGCTCACCGCGGCCCCGCCAGCCGCCCGACGGCCGCGGCGAAGGCGTCGCCGCGCGCCGGGTAGTCACGGAACTGGTCGAAGGACTGCGCTGCCGGGGCGAGCAGCACCGTGTCACCGGGCCGGGCCAGCCGCGCGGCCTGCGCTACCGCGAGATCCATGACCCCAGTGTCGGCTGCGGCGGCCGTCGCCACCGGGACATCTGGCGCGTGTCGCGCGAGCGCGCGGGCGAACCTGGCTGGGTCCGCGCCGATCAGCACCGCCCCGCGCAGCCGCGCCGCGGCCGAGCCGACCAGCTCGTCCAGCTCGGCGTCGGTGCCCGTGAACAGCCCGCCCGCGACCCATACCACGGACGGATAGGCCGTCAGCGAGGCCGCGGCGGCCGCGGTGTTGGTGGCCTTGGAGTCATCGACGTAGTCGACTCCGCCGATCCGCGCGACCAGGGTGATCCGGTGCGGCCCGGGCCGGAAGGCCGCCAGCCCGGCCGCGACCGCGCCGGGCGGGCAGCCGTAGGCGCGGGCCAGCGCCGCCGCGGCGAGCGCATCGGCGACGTTGTGCGGGGCGGCGGGATGCACGTCGGCGACGGCCGCGAGCCGGGCGCCGTCACCGCGGGGGCCGCCGGCGAACGCCCGGTCGACGATCTGCTCCCCCGCCACGCCGATCTCGCCGGGACCGGGCGGCCCGAGCCGGAACGCGACGGTCCTGGCGGCCGGCGCGGCGGCGGCCAGGGCCACCGTGCGCGGATCGGCCGCGTTGCAGATCGCCACCGAGGCGGCGGCGTAGATCTTGCCCTTGTCCCGGGCGTAGGACTCGAGGTCGCCGTGCCAGTCGAGATGGTGCGCGGTGATGTTCAGCACCGCGGCGGCCAGCGGGGCGATCGTCGAGCTCCAGTGCAGCTGGAAGCTGGACAGCTCGACCGCGAGCACCGGGTAGGGCTCGGGCTCGGTCACCGCGTCGATGACCGGCAGGCCGACGTTGCCGGCCGCCACGGACCGGTGCCCGGCGGCGGCCAGCATGGCCGCCAGCATCCGGACCGTGGTCGTCTTGCCGTTGGTGCCGGTCACCGCGAGCCACTGCTGGCGGGTCCCGTCGGGCCGCGCGGGCCGCAGCCGCCAGGCCAGCTCCACGTCGCCGATCACCGGCACGCCTGCCGCCGCGGCCGCGGCGAGCAGCGGCGCGTCCGGCCGCCAGCCCGGCGAGGTGACCACCAGCTCGGTCCCGGCCGGCAGCGCCGCGGCCCGGGCCGGGCCGTCGCCGAGCCGCACGCTCACGCCCAGCCCGGCCAGCGCGGCGGCGGCCTCGCGGCGCTCGGCGTCGTCGCGCGCGTCTACCGCCGTGACCAGGGCGCCGCGGGCCGCCAGCAGCCGGGCGGCGGGCGGCCCCGACACCCCGAGGCCGGCCACGCACACCCGCCGGCCGGCGAAGCCGCCGGTCATCAGGTCGGTACCTGAAGCCATTCGAAGTAGAAGATGCCCAGGCCAACCGCGATGAACAGGCCGCAGACCAGCCAGAATCTGATCACGATCGTGGTCTCGGCCCAGCCGAGCAGCTCGAAATGATGCTGCAGCGGCGCCATCCTGAACACCCGCTTGCCGGTCGTCTTGAACCCGGCGACCTGGATGATAACCGACAGGGTGATGATCACGAACAGGCCGCCCAGGATGACCAGCAGCAGCTGGGTCTCGGTGGTCACCGCGAGCCCGGCCAGCACGCCGCCGAGGGCCAGCGACCCGGTGTCGCCCATGAAGATCCGGGCCGGGGGCGCGTTCCACCACAAGAACCCGAAGCACGCGCCGAGCGCGGCCGCCGCCACCACGGCCAGGTCCAGCGGGTCGCGCACCGCATAGCAGTTCGGCAATCCCCCGCCCGCGCACGGGTGCCTGAGCTGCCAGTTGGTGATCAGCACGTAGGCGGCCAGCACCAGCATGGCCGAACCGGTGGCCAGGCCGTCCAGGCCGTCGGTGAGGTTCACCGCGTTGGACCAGCCGGCGATCATCAGCACGACCCAGATCACGAACGGCACCACGCCGATGGCCGGGCCGATGTCGCGCAGGAACGAGATGTAGGCCGCGGCCGGGGTGATGTCGAAGTGGTTGGGATAGTGCAGCACCGCCAGCGCGAACAGCACGCCGACCACGGCCTGCCCGGCCAGCTTGGCCCCGCTGCGCAGCCCGAGGCTGGTCTGCCGGTAGATCTTGATGAAGTCATCGACGAACCCGACCAGGCCCAGGCCAGCCATCAGCCCGAGCACCAGCCAGCCGGACGCGCTGAACTCGTAGCCGGTGAGCACGTGGCCGACCAGGTAGCCGACCACGGTGGCGATGACGATCACGGTCCCGCCCATGGTGGGCGTACCCCGCTTGGTGGCGTGCGCCGACGGCCCGTCCTCGCGGATCAGCTGGCCGTAACCGCGCCTGGTGAACAGCTTCATCGCCAGCGGGGTGCCGAACAGCGCGATCAGCAGCGATATGCCCGCCGAGGCCAGGATCGGCCTCAACGGGGCGCCCCGCTCACGGCCGCCTGCGCGGCGGCCGTGACCTCCCCGGTCAGCTCCAGCGCAACCTGTTCCAGCCCGATCGAGTGCGAGGCCTTGACCAAGACCACGTCGCCGGGCCGCAGCCGGCCGGCCAGCACCGCCACCGCGGCGCCGCCGTCGGGAACCTCGATCAGCTCGCCGTGCCAGCCGCGCGCCGACCTGGCCCCGGCCGCGACCTGGGCCGCGCCGGCGCCGACCACGATGAGCCCCGCCAGCCCGGCCGCTGCGGCCTGCGCGCCGGCCTGCCGGTGGAATCGGCCGCCGTCCGCGCCCAGCTCGGTCATCTCGCCGAGCACGGCAAAGCCGCGCCGGCCGCGGGCCATGACCGCCAGCGCGCGGAGCGCGGCGGACATCGACTCGGGGTTGGCGTTGTAGGCGTCGTTGACGATCGTCACCCCGTCCCGGCGCTCGGTGACCTCCATCCGCCACCGGCTGCGCGCCACCGCGGCTGACAGTCCCGCGGCCACCGCGTCGGTGGGCATGCCCAGCTGGCCGGCCAGCGCCGCTGCGGCCAGCGCGTTGGTGACGTGATGCTCGCCGTGCAGCCGCAGCCGCACTCCGGCCGCGCGGCCGTCGGCCTGCAGCGTGAATGCGGCCCGGCCGAGATCGTCGACCCGCAGCTCAGTCGCCCGGACGTCGGCGGCGGCCGACCGGCCGAAGGTAACCACCCGCGCGGCGGTGCGGCCGGCCATGGCCAGCACCTGCGGGTCATCGGCGTTCAGCACGGCCACGCCGCCGGGCGGCAGGGCAGCGGGCAGCTCGCCCTTGGCCCGGGCAACGTCCTCGAGGCTGCCGAACTCGCCGGCGTGGGCGTGCCCGACGCACAGCACCGCGCCGAGGGACGGCGGGGCGATCTGGCACAGCGCGGTGATCTGGCCTGGTCCCCGCGCGGCCATCTCGCACACCAGGTAGCGCGTCTGACCGGTGACCCGCAGTACGGTCAGCGGCACGCCGATCTGGTTGTTCAGCGAGGCACGCGGAGCCACCGTCGGGCCGAGCGTCTCGATCAGCTGGGCGGCGAGGTCCTTGGCCGTCGTCTTGCCGGCCGAGCCGGTGATCGCCACGATGGTCAGCTGCGGCGCGGCCGCCACCGCACCCCGGGCCAGCCGTGCGAGCGCGGCCAGCACGTCGGGAACGACCAGCGCCGGGACGCCGACCGGGCGGGCGGCCAGCACCGCCACAGCCCCGCGCGCGACCGCCGCCGCGGCGAAGTCGTGGCCGTCGGCGTGCTCGCCGGGCAGCGCCGCGAACAGGCCGCCCGGGGCCGCCTCCCGCGAGTCGATGACGACCGGCCCGGCGACGAGCGCCGCAGGGTCGGGCACATGATCGAGCCGGGCGCCGGCCAGCTCGGCCAGCCGGGCCAGCGACTGCGCGATCACGGCCGCTCCGGGACGGCCCGGCCGGGGCCGAGGTCATCGAGCGGGCTGGCGGTCATCGCGCCGGCTGCGGTCATCGAGTCAGAATGGGCGCTGCGGCGGCTAATGGCCTGGTGCGCCACCGCCCGGTCGTCGAAGGGAATCACCGAGGCGCCGACGTGCTGCCCCCGCTCATGGCCCTTGCCGGCGATCAGCACCACGTCCCCCTTGCCCGCGCCGGAGATCGCCAGCTCAATCGCCGCGGCCCGGTCCGGCTCGACCGCTACGTGCGCCCGGCCCCGCGGCGGCACTCTCGCCGCCCCGGCCAGCATCTGCGCGAGTATGTCCAGCGGATCCTCACTGCGCGGGTTGTCGCTGGTGAAGATGGCAACGTCAGCGAGCCGGGCCGCGGCCGCGCCCATCAGCGGCCGCTTGGCGGAGTCCCGGTCGCCGCCGCAGCCCAGCACGATCGCCAGGCTGCCCTGGGTGACCGGCCGCAGCGCGATCAGCACGGCCTCGACCGCGCCCGGCTTGTGCGAGTAGTCGACCAGCACGGTGAAGTCCTGGCCGGCCTCGACCCGCTCCAGCCGCCCGGGCACGCCGGGGCAGGCCGCGACCCCGGCGACCGCCTCGGCCAGCCCGACCCCGGCCTCGACCAGCGCGACGATCGCGCCGAGGGCGTTGGCGACGTTGAACGGGCCGGGCAGCGCGACGCTGGCGTCGGCCTCGACCCCGCCTGGCCCGACCACCCGGAACGTGGACCCGTCGGCGCCGCCCCGCACGTCGGCGGCCCGCCAGTCCGCGGCCGGCCGTCCGGCAGCGGAGAATGTGGTAATCGGGATCTGCGCCTGGCCCGCGAGCAGCCGCCCGTGCCCGTCATCGACGTTCACCACTCCGGCCCGGGCGTAGCGCGGCGTGAACAGCTGGGCCTTAGCCGCAAAGTAGTCATCCAGGCTGGCGTGGAAATCCAGGTGGTCCTGGGACAGGTTGGTGAACACCGCGACGTCGTAGGAGGTGCCGGCCACCCGGCTGAGGGCCAGCGCGTGGCTGGAGACCTCCATCGCCGCGGCGCTGACGCCCTGCTCGGCCATCACCGCGAGCAGGGCCTGCACGTCGGGTGCCTCGGGGGTGGTCAGCGCGCTGGGCTCCGTCACCCCGGCCACCCTGGTTTCCACCCCGCCGATCAGGCCGGTCACGTGGCCGCCGGCCCGCAACCCGGACTCCAGCAGGTAGGTCGTGGTGGTCTTGCCGCTGGTGCCGGTGACGCCGATGAGCACCAGCTGATCGGACGGATGGCCGTAGACCCAGGCCGCGACCTCGCCCAGGCGCGCCCGCGGGTCGGCCACCACGAAGACCGGCAGCCCGCTGTCAATCGCCTGCTGGCGCCCGGCCGGATCGGTGAGCACGGCGATCGCCCCCGCCGCCGCCGCCTCGGCGCAGAACCTGCCCCCGTGGTAGTGGCTCCCCGGCAGCGCCGCGTACAGGTCACCGGGCCGTACCCGGCGCGAGTCGTGGGTAATGCCGGTAACAGCGGGCATGCTGCCCGGCCGGGGGGAAGCACTGCCCCCGCGCGGTGGCGACGTCTTCAGGCCGAGCAGCACCGCAAGCCCCGCGAGCGGGCGCGCCGGGACGCGTCGAGGTCGGAGAGCCGCTGGCACGGGCCGAGGTTACCTCTGTTCACGGCAGGATGAGCCGTATCTTCGGGGGCTTGCTGTTGCCCGGCGGGATCTTCATCGTTTGCAGCGCGAACTTCATCACGTGGTAGAACACCGGGCCGGCGACGTCAGCACCGTAGTACTGCACGCTGGGGTGCTGCACGTTAACCGCGACGACCAGCCTCGGGTTATACGCCGGGGCGATGCCGATGTAGCTCGACCCGTACTGGCACAGCGCGCAGCCGTTGCCGGGCACCTGCGCGGTGCCGGTCTTGCTGGCGATCGAGTATCCGGGGATCTCGCCCCACGGCGCGGCGCCTGCCGCGTCGATTCCCGGCACCTGCTGCAGGATGCGGATCAGGTCGTGCGCGGTCCTGGCCTGGATGACGCGGCGGCGGGCCGGGGCGGGCGCGGGCGTGAACGCGCCGGCCGCGCTGGTGGTGCCGGCCACCAGGGTGGGCGCGACCCGCACGCCGCCGTTGGCGATGGTCGCGTACACGCTGGCCATCTGCACCGCGTTCACCGCGACGCCCTGGCCGAACGCCATCGTGTACCGAGTGTCGCCGTAGTAGTGCAGGGTGCCGGGCTTGTTCACCGTTCCCGGGGTCTCGCCCGGCAGGCCGAGCCCGGTGTAGGACCCCAGGCCGAACTTGCGGAAGTAGTCGTACTGCTGCATCGGGGTGATGCTCTGCGCGACCTGAACCATGCCGACGTTGCTGGAGTAGCCGAGGATCCCGGCGATCGTGTACCGGGCGGTGGGGTGGATCTCGGCGTCACGGAACGGGAAGCCGTCGACCACGATGTTCTCGGGCACCGTGTAGGCCGACATCGGCGTCTTGTGGCCCTGTTCCAGTGCGGCGGCCACGGTGATGACCTTGGCCGTGCTGCCGGGCGCGAACTCGTTGGCGACCGGGATGTCAGTGGTCGCGGCCACGCTGGCCGGCGCCGCCGGGCTGAAGGTCGGGTACTGGGCCATGGCGAGGATATGGCCGGTGCCCGGCTGCATGACCACGATCGAGCAGTTAAGCGCCTTGTCCAGCTTGACCCGCAGCTCACACTGCTGCTCGGCCTCGAACTGGATGCCGGGGTTGATGGTCAGCCGCAGGTTCCTGGCCGCCACCGGCTGCTTGACCTTGGTGTCCGACAGCGGGATCTGCTGGCCGGTGCCCGCGGTGACCTCGACCTCCTCGCTGCCCGTCCGGCCTGCCAGCAGCGAGTTGTACTCCTGCTCCAGGCCGCCCTGGCCAGTGATCTTGTTAGGCTCGGTCGAGGTGGTCGGGGTTGACTGGGTGAACCCGACGAGGTTCGCAGCCAGGTCGCCGCCCGGATAGGACCGCGCGTACGTCGGGTTGAGCTGGATACCGGGCAGCGCGAGCTTGCTGATCCGCGCGCCGCCCGGCTGGCTGACGTTCGACTTGAGCAGCGCATACTGCGGCCCGGGCGGGTGAAGCAGAGTGGTCTCGATGGTCGCGGCCGGCATCTGCAGCGGCCCGGCCAGCGCAGCGGCGACCCTGGCTTTCTGGCCGGCCGGGATCAGCGCCGGGTCCGCGATCACCTGGTACGTCTGCACGGTCATGGCCAGCGGGGTGCCGTCACTGGCGGTGATCGAGCCGCGAGCTACCGGGATCGAAACCGGCACCGTCCGCCGCTCGGCCGCCAGCTGGCGGAAGTGCCCGGCCTGGAGACCCTGAAGCTGGACCAGCCGCCCGGCGAACAGCGACAGCGTCAAGATGACGCAGGTGAGCGCGAGGTTGAGCCGCCGGTGCGGCCTGCCCCGCCGCAGCAGCGGCCGGGCCAGGGTGCTGGTGCCCGGCAGCCGGCGACGCTTTGCTCTGGACCGGGGCCGGCCTGGCTCCGGCCGGCGGCGCCGCTGCGGTCCTGGGCCCCGGCCCGGCCCTTGGTGACCCGGCTTCGGGCGGCCCGAGCCCGGCCGGTCGCGCTCCCGGCCCGGAGCGCCGGGGTCTGGAGGCCGCCGGTGGTCCCGGGCATCGCGAGCAGGCTGCCGTCGCCCGTCGGGCCGGGCGGCGGCACGGGGCGGCCGGTCAGCGCGGTCACCGGGAATCCGGCCGTCCCGGCCCGGCCCGCGATCCCGCGGGGCCGCGCGCCGGTCGTCGCCGGGCCTGGGCCCGGCCGGGCCGGCCGGGCCGCGCCGCCCGCCGCGCTTGCCTGCTGCCCTCGGGTCCCGCGGCCCGGCGCCGTTGCTGCCCGCCGTCACGGAGTCCATCCCGGCACTAGCGGCACGCCGGGCACGGTGGAAGGCTGAGTCCAGGCGCGGCCAGTGCGCAGGTTCAGGAAGTCCAGCACCTGCTGCTGGCGCATGCCGAGCTGGTAGGCGTGGTGGTAGATCGCCGACGGCGTGTTCTCGCTCGCCACCTGCTGCTGCAACTGCTGCAGCTGCTGCTGCCTGACGGCATTGCCCTGCTGCAGGTTGTCGATCTGCAGCGAGGACGCGGCCAGCGTGGTGTTGATGACCAGCAGGCAGATCATGGCGCCGCCGAGCAGTGCGACGACCAGCAGCACGAACGGCGCGCGCCCGGCGCGGCCAGCGACGGACTGGCCGGCCGGGCCCGCCGCGCGCTCCGGAGCCGCCGCGCGCTGGGGAGCCGCCGTGCGCTGGGGAGCCGCCGCGCGCTCGGGAGCCAGAGTCGCGCCGGCCGCCGCCGTCAGTGCCTGGATCCGCCCGCCGGACGCGGCAACTGCGGGTTCGCCGTGCGGTCCGGCTCCGCCGTGCGGTCCGGTCCCGCCGCGAGGTAGCGCGCCCGTGCCGCCGGCGGCGGCTGCCCCGCTGCGGACCGCCCGGCCGGTGCCGTCACGGCGCGGCGGGCGGGCCGGCCGTCCGCCGGGCTCGCGCGCCGCAGGCGGACAGTGACCGGCCGCGCGGCCTGGCCGAGCGCCACGGCCCCGTTCCCGCCATCCGCCTCGGTATTCACAGCCATGGGCGCTTCCTCCTTGTCGCGTGGCATCCCGGCGCGGCGGCCCGCGGGCTCATGCCGCCGGCCTGATCCGCTCGGCGGCCCGCAGCCGGGCGGACGCGGCTCGCGGGTTCGCGGCCACCTCCTGCTCGGAAGGCCGCTCGGCGCCCCTGGTCAGCAGCCGGAACCGGGGCCGGGACTCCGGCAGCGGGACCGGCAGGCCCGGCGGCGTGGTATCAGCGGCCCGGCCGGCGAATTCGGCCTTGACGATCCGGTCTTCGAGCGAGTGGTAGGCCAGCACGATGATCCGGCCGCCGACGCACAGCGCGTCAAGGGCGGCGGGGAGCGCCCGGCGCAGCGCGTCAAGCTCGCCGTTGACCTCGATCCGCAGGGCCTGGAAGGTCCGCTTGGCCGGGTTGCCGCCCGTGCGGCGGGCGGCCGCCGGGATGGCGTCGCGCACGATCTCGGTCAGCCGGCGGGTGGAGGTCAGCGGCGCGGCGGCCCGCTCGCGGACGACGGCGTCAGCGATCCGGCGGGCGAACCGCTCTTCTCCGTAGTCGCGCAGCACCGCGGCCAGCCGGGCCGCGGGATAGGTGTTGAGCACCTGCGCCGCGGTGACCGGGCTGGAGGCGTCCATGCGCATGTCCAGCGGGGCGTCCTGCGCGTAGCTGAAGCCGCGGGCGGGGTCATCGATCTGCGGAGAGGACACGCCCAGGTCGAACAGGAAGCCCTGCACGCTGTCGTGGCCGAGGTGGTCGAGGATCTCGGGCAGCGCGGCGTACGCGGAGTGCACCAGGATGATCCGGTCGGCGTACCCGGCCAGGACCTCCCGGGACTCGGCGATCGCGGTCTCGTCGGCATCGATGCCGACGAGGCTCACCCCGAGGTGCTCGCGCAGCAGCGCCCCGGCGTGCCCGGCCCGGCCGAGAGTGGCGTCCACCAGGACGGCGCCGGGCGGCTCGAGGGCGGGGCTGAGCAACGCGAGCACCCGGTCGGCCATCACCGGCTGGTGTCCCGCCACGCTCGCTCGCCCCTTCCTGGTCCGGCTCGGCCGGCCCGCCCCGGCCGTCCTGCGTCCGTTGCCCGCAGGACGCTGGTGCCCGGCCAGGTCCCCAACCGCAGCTGCACTGGATATCAGCTTCCGGCGGCCAGCTGCCGCCTGGCACCGGGGAAGTGGAGCCAGCCGGCCTGGCGTCCAGCGCGGGTGGGAACCTCGCCGGGCACCTGGCGCTGCGCACAGCGCCCGCCCTACAGCACCCCTGGCAGTACCTCCTCTGACCTGGCCGAGAACGTGTCCTCCTGCTGGTCTGAGTAGCTGGCCCAGGTCTGCGCGTCCCAGATCTCCAGCTTGGTGACGGCACCGATCACCGCGCAGTCACGCTGCAGTCCGGCGTACAGGCGCAAGGCAGCGGGAACGGTGATCCGGCCCTGCTTGTCCGGCAGCTCGTCCGACGCGCTGGCGAACAAGATGCGGATGTAGTCCCGCGTTTCCTTATCGGGCATCGGCCGGGAGCCCAGCACCTTGGTGATCCGCTCGAACTCGGACATGGGATAGACCGACAGGCAGCGCTCCTGCCCTTTGGTCAGCACCAGCCCGGCGGAGAGCTCCTCGCGGTACTTGGCCGGCAGGAACAGGCGGCCTTTCTCATCGAGGCGGGGCGTGTGAGTGCCGAGGAACACCGGCCTCACCTCCCAAGTCCCTCACCCCGGCCAGCCGCGAGGCTCTACCTGGCCCCACGGTGCTCCACTGTACTCCACAATTCACCACGGTCAACGGTCACAGCCCGGCAAGCCGGACACCGCGGCGGCGAATGCACTGGTCAGAGGGTGGAGCGGAATGGGGCAGCCCTCCGGCCCCACTCCGCTCCACGGCCGGGCGTGACCGGCACCGATCTGCGAATTGGAGCCCTGAGCGGGAGTAATTTGCAGATATGTACGAATCCTCGCCTCGCGGCGGCCAGCCGGACGGCGGCCCCGGGCCGCGGTGGAGCGCAGTGGAGGACCCGGCGGAGCCAGGGAGAGCGCATCAGGCGGGCGCGGCCCGGCCCGATCCTGGCGGCCGCACCCGCCGGCACCACGCCAGGCCAACCGCGGGACCGGTTGCGGAGTCAGGGCATGATGAGGTGGGACTTAGTTACGGCGTCGGTATCCCCGCGTGATCGCAGCAGGCCTGCGGCGTCGTACTGTCTGAGCGCATGCACATGGCGGGCAGCGGGCCCGGCGATCGCGCCGCAGCCGACGCGAGGAGGACACGTGGCGGTGGACACGGGGCAGGCAGAGCCGCAGCTTAGCGACCTGGTCGGGGTGGCCAGGCGGATCAGCGCAGCCGTGGAGAGCGTCATCGCGGGCAAGCCGCAGGCGGTCAGGCTCGCCCTGACCGTGCTGCTGGCCGAGGGGCACGTGCTGATCGAGGACGTGCCCGGCGTCGGCAAGACGCTGCTGGCCAAGGCACTGGCCCGGTCGATCGACTGCTCGGTGCGGCGCGTCCAGTTCACCCCGGACCTGCTGCCGAGCGACATCACCGGGGTGAGCGCCTTCAACCAGGAACTGCGGGAGTTCGAGTTCAAGCCCGGCCCGATCTTCGCCAACCTCGTGCTCGGCGACGAGATCAACCGCGCCTCACCCAAGACGCAGTCGGCGCTGCTGGAGTGCATGGAAGAGCACCAGGTCACGGTGGACGGCGCCAGCTACCTGCTGGAGCAGCCGTTCATGGTCATCGCCACCCAGAACCCGGTGGAGATGGAGGGCACCTACCCGCTGCCGGAGGCCCAGCGGGACAGGTTCACGGCCCGGATCTCGATCGGCTACCCCGACCACGATGCGGAGCTGGCCATGCTGGACTCGCACAGCTCGGCATCGCCGCTTGACTCGCTGCGCCCGGCCGCGCATGCCCAGGACGTGCGCGCGCTGATCGCCGCCGTGCGCCAGATCCACGTGGCCACCCAGCTGCGCGAGTACGTGATCAGCCTGGTGCATGCCACCCGCATCTCCCCCGAGCTGAGGCTGGGCGCCTCGCCGCGGGCCGCGCTGCACCTGCTGCGGGCCAGCCGGGCGTGGGCGGCGCTGGACGGCCGTGACTTCGTGATCCCCGATGACGTGCAGAGCCTGGCCGGGCCGGTGCTGGCGCACCGGCTGCTGCCGACACCGGAGGCGCTGGTGGGCCGCGAGCTGCCCGAGGATGTGCTGGCCAAGATCGTCGAGCCGGCTGCCGCTGCCCGCCCGCTAGCTGCCGGTCGCCGGCGCGCCGGGCTGGCGAACCGCCGTACATTGATAGCAGCAGCAGAAAGGCGGCCAGTACATGCGCTCCCTGTTGGCGGGGCTGACGACCAGGGGAACGTCGTTCCTGGCCGCCGGGGCGGCCGCCGCCATCGCCGGCCTGCTGCTGGGCGAGCACACCCTGGTCAGCATCGGCACGCTGCTGGTGATCCTGCCGCTGCTGGCCGGGCTGTCCGCCAGCCGGGCGAGGTACCGGCTGAGCTGCGCGCGCACCATCAGCCCGCAGCGGGTGCCGCCCGGGCACACTGCCCGGGTCACGCTGCGGCTGGAGAACGTGTCCCGCTTTCCCAGCGGGCTCATGCTCGCCGAGGACTCGGTCCCGTACGCACTCGGCACCCGGCCGCGGTACGTGCTGGACGGGATCGAGCGCGGCGGCACGCGGGTCCTGAGCTACCCGCTGCGGTCGGACCTGCGGGGAAAATTCGAGATCGGGCCGCTCGAGGTGCGGATCGCCGACGCGTTCGGCCTGGTCGAGCTCGGCCGGTCCTTTTCCGCCCGGTCCACCCTCCTGGTCACGCCGAAGATCGTGCCGCTGGATCGCGCCGTGGTCAGCGGGAGCTGGCTCGGCGAGGGCGAGGGGCGGACCCGGACATCGGCCGCCGCCGGGGAGGATGACGTCATCCCGCGCGCCTACCGCGACGGTGACGAGCTGCGCCGGGTGCACTGGCGCTCCACCGCCCGGTACGGAGAGCTGATGGTGCGCCGCGAGGAGCAGCGGTGGCGCAACCGGGCGGTGCTGCTGCTGGACACCCGGCGCGGCGCGCACGCCGGCAGCGGCGCGGCGTCCTCGTTCGAGGCCGCCGTGAGCGCGGCCGCCTCGATCGGCATGCACCTGGCCCGCGAGGGCCTGGACGGCCAGCTGATCACCGACAGCGGGGCCGTCTCGAGCCCGGCCAGGTTCGAGGATGTCCTGCTCGACACGCTGTCAGTGATCGGCCTGTCGGGTAACCGGGATCTGAGCGCTGGCACCGGCGCGGTGCGGATGGCCGAGGGCGGCCTCATCATCGCGGTGGCCGGGCGGCTGACGGCGGCCGAGGCCAGGCAGCTGGCCGCCAGCCGCCGCCATGGCGGCCCGGCGCTCGCCATCCTGCTCGCCGTGTCCAGCTGGGCGGAAGCCGCCCGAACCGGGCTGTACAGCCAGCCGGGCAATGCTGACCCGGGTGCTGACCCCGGCCGTGCTGACGCGGGCGGGCCGGGCGCCGCGGCCGGGCCCGGACCGGCCTGGCCGCGGGCTGCCGCCGGCCCGCGGCGGCCGGACGAGACGGCCGCGACGGCGGCCATCCTGCGAGCCGCCGGGTGGCGGGTGGCCTCGGTCGACGCCACGACCCCGCTGGCCGTGGCCTGGCAGCGGATTCCCCGCTTTGCCGGGGTCCCGGGGTCGGCCGAGAGTGCCCTGCGCAGGCCGGAGGCGGTCGGATGAACCACCGCCTGACCGCCGCCGCGGGCCTGGCGGTCATCCTCGCCTCGATCTCGCTGTTCGCGGTGGTCGGCGGCACGGGGTGGCTGTACGCGGGCATCGGCGCGGTCGCCGTGATGGCGGCGGCCGGCACGCTCACCCGGCTGGCGCCGATCCCGGCGGCGGCCGGCGCGACTGGCCTGGGGTTGCTGGCGAGCCTGCCGCTGATCACCAGCGGCGTCTGGTACGCCCAGGCCGGAGCGGTGGTAATCCTGGCCGTCGCGGCGCTGAGCGCGACCCGGCAGCGGCTGCTGCGGGCGGCCGCCACCGTGATCACCTACGCCGCCGCCTTGCTGGCGTACCTGAGCCTGATCAGCGCGAGCGCCTATTCGGCGGCCGGCATCCTGCCGACGGCCGCGTCGGCACGGCATCTGGGTGTCCTGGTCGGGCAGGCCATGTCGGAAAGCCGCCTCGCACCGCCGGTGACGCCGGTGCCGGGAATCGTGCTGGTGACCGCGGGCGGTATCGGCATCATCGCCGCCTGCACCGACCTGATCGCCGTTCGGCTGCGCAGCCCGGCCATCGCCGGCCTGCCGCTGCTCATCCTGTTCAGCGTCCCGGTCACGACCAGCGCCAAGAGCTCGGGAATACCCGAGGTGATCACGTTCTGCCTGGGCGTCACCGGCTTCCTGAGGCTGCTCGCGGCGGACAGCCGCGACCGGCTGCGGATCTGGGGCCGGCTCGTTACCGTATGGCGGGACGCCGGGGCCCCCGAGCCGAGTCAGGGGCCGAACACCACGGCCCTGTCCGCGTCCGGCCGGCGGGTGGGCCTGGCCGCCATCTGCGTGGCCGTCATCGTCCCGCTGCTAGTACCTGGCCTGCACGTGCGCAGGCTGTTCCCGCACGACGGCGGGCCGGGGACGGGCTCCCTGCTGCCCAACCCGCTGCTGCGGATGGACGACGAGCTGCGGCTGAGCCGCGCGCTGCCGGTCCTGTCCTACCGGATGATCAGCGGCGACCGGTCCGCCGGCCAGTACCTGCAGGTCTATGTGTTCAACTACGACAGCTCTGGCCAGTCCTGGGAGCCGGCCGGCCCGCACGGTCCCAGCCAGGTCATCTCCCCGGCGATGCCGCTGCACACCCCCGCGCTGAGCCCGGGGGTGACGACCGAGACGGTGCGCCTGCATATCCGGCTGCGCAGCCTCAACGGTTACGGGTCCAGCTTGCTGCCGCTGCCATACCCGGCCGCCAGCCTGCAGGCAGCCGGCGCCTGGCAGGAGGACGACGACACCGGACAGGTGTTCTCCAGCAGCCAGTCGCTGAGCGGCCTGACCTACTCGGTCACCAGCAAGGAGCCCCAGCCGACCACGTCGGAGGAATCCGCCGCGCTCTCGGTCCCGCCGGCCGGCCAGAAGTCCTACCTCAGCTTCGCCACCCCGTACCGGGCCCGGCTGCTTCAGGTCGCGGACGGAATCATCAACAAGGCGCACGCGGTCACCCCGTTCGCCAAGGCCGTCGCGCTGCAGAACTGGTTCCTGACGAAGGGGCACTTCCGCTACGACCTGCGCCCGGGACTGCCGAACGGCGCCGCCGGGCTGCTCGACTTCCTGACCAGGAAGCGCGCTGGCTTCTGCCAGCAGTTCGCGCAGGCAATGGCGGATCTAGCCCGGCTGGCCGGCATTCCGTCGCGGGTGGCCGTGGGGTTCACCGGCGGTACCCGCCAGCGTGACGGCAGCTGGCTGGTCACGACGTCGGATTACCACGCCTGGCCGGAGCTGTACTTCGACGGTCTCGGCTGGCTGCGGTTCGAGCCGACGCCCGGCGGATCCATCGGCCAGGGCACCGCCGTCCAGCCTTCTTACGCCAGCCCGAAGACAGCCGCGCAGCAGGCTGGCCCGGGCCCATCCACGGCGCCGGCCGGCTCCCTGCCGCGCAGTAGCGCGAGTTCCAATCCCGGCGGTTCCTCGAAGCTGAAGCATCCCGACGGCAGCGGAGGCGGCCCGGTCAGCGCGGCGGCAGGCCGCCAGCACGGATCGGTCCTGCCGGTGGTGCTGACCGTGCTGATCCTGCTGGCGCTGGCGTGCGCCGCGCCGGCCGCGTCCCGCTGGGTGATCGGCAGGCGGCGCTGGCACGCGGCACGCGGCGACGCCAGGCAGGCGCATGCGGCGTGGCGGGAACTGCGCGCCTGCCTGGCCGACTACGGCCTCGGGGCGCGCGCGAGCGAGTCCCCGCGGGCGGTAGCCACCCGGATCAGCGCCGCCGGGAGCCTGGATGAGCCGGCCGCGGCGGCGCTGCGCCGGATCGCGTCGGCAGAGGAGCAGGCGAGTTACGCGACGGTGCCGCAGCGGGCAGGCGACCTGCGGGCCGATGTCACGACGGTGCGCCGGGCGCTGGCCCGGCAGGCGACCCGGCGGGCCGCGTGGCGTGCCCGGCTGCTGCCGGCCTCGGTGCTGGCCCCGGCCCAGGTCGCGCTGCGATCAGCACCCGATGTTTTCGGCTGGCTCGACATGGCCCGGATCCGCGGCCGGGGACGGCCGTCCGGCCACCGCGCGACCGGCGCGGGGACGAGCTGAGACGCTAAAAGCGAGTGCGGGCTGAGACTCAGCGCCGCGGGCGGCCGCTTAGCGGTTACCGCCCTCCTGCCGGCGCCGCCAGCGTTCTTCCAGGCGCTCCATCATGCCCGGGCTGGGGGGCCGGGCGGCCCGGCGGCCACCGGGCGCGCGCTTGCCTGCGGCCGGGCCGCGGCTGGTCGTGATCCCCGTCATGTGCCGGTAACTGGTCACCGCCCACATGCTGCACGCGAGCATGACCACGAACCCGGCCACGCCGACGGGGATGACGTTTATCACCACGCCGGTGAGCAGCAAGCCCACGCCGATCAGGAAGCCGAGCGCCGCCTCGATGACGCGCCGCTTGTAGTGCACGCGCGGGTCGGAAGCGCGCACGGCGTTCGCGAACCGCGGGTAATCGGCATATAGCGCCTGCTCGATCTGCTCGAGCTGGCGCTGCTCGTGCTCAGAAAGCGGCACGGTGCCTCCAATGACATCCACGCAGGGACGAGCTTGCTTCACCAGCGAACCGGCTTATGCCCAGAATACGAGCGTGAGCACGTCACAGGAAAGGGTACCCGGCTGCCGGAACGAGAAGGTCCGGCCAGAAGGCCGCGCGGAACCATCCGGGCGCCGGCCGGGCGCTGGGCGCTCGCCGCTTCCGCCTGCCCGGCGGGCTGCCGCCCGCGCTCGGCCTCACTGCTCTGGTGGCTGGCCTTCGACCAGCGCGGCCGGGCGGATCGTGTCGGTGCCGAAGCGCCCGGCAATCCGGTCGACAGCGCGTTCCGCCTCCCGCCAGGCTGATGGCTCCTCGCCTAGCACGAGCTGGGTCTGCGCGGCCGCCACCGGGACCAGGCCGGCGGCCCGCACGCCGACCAGCCGGAGCCGGGACCGCGCGTCGAGTCCGGCGCCGGCGTACAGGGCGCAGGCGGTGGCGTAGATCTGCTGGGCCACGTCGGTGGGCTCGGGCAGTGTGCGGGACCGGGTGATCGTGGTGAAGTCCGCTAGCCGCAGCTTGACCACCACGGTCCGGGCCGCGCAGCCGGCCGTCCGCAGCCCGCGCGCGGTCCGGCCGGACAGCCGCAGCAGCTCCCGGCGGATGACCTGCGGATCGTCGACGTCGGTGGCGAAGGTCTCTTCTGCCCCGATGCTCTTTTCCGCGGCGCCCGGCGTCACCTGGCGCGCGTCGCGCCCCCAGGCGAGGGCGGCCAGGTGCGCGGCCGTTGCCTTGCCCAGCTCCCGCTCCAGCGTCGGCACCGGGGTCTGGGCAAGATCGCCGACGGTGCGCAGCCCGAGGCGGCCCAGGAGCTTGCCGGTGCTGGCCCCCACGCCCCACAGCGCGGCCACGGGCAGCGGGTGCAGGAAGTCAAGCACGCCGTCGGCCGGGATGACCAGCAGCCCGTCGGGCTTGCAGTGCACCGAGGCGAGCTTGGCCACGAACTTGGTGCTGGCGACGCCGACCGAGCAGGTGATCCGCTGCTGGTCGCGCACCTGCCGCCGGATCATCGCAGCGATCTCGGCCGGCGCCCCGAGACGCCGCAACGCGCCGGAGACGTCCAGGAAGGCCTCGTCCAGCGAGAGTGGCTCAACCTCCGGGGTGACGTTCCTGAAGATCGCCATGACCTCCTTCGATACCGCACCGTACATGCGGGGCCGGGGCGGGATGAAGATCGCGTGCGGGCACAGCCGCCGGGCGTGCGCGACCGGCATGGCTGACCGCACCCCGTAGGTCCGCGCCGGGTAGGTCGCGGACAGGACCACGCCGCGCCCGCCGGTGGCGCCGACGATCACCGGCTTGCCCGCGAGATCGGGGCGGTCCCGCACTTCGACGCTGGCGTAGAAGGCATCCATGTCGACGTGCAGGATGTGGCAGCCGGCGTCGCCCGTCCCCTGTTCCGCGCTTCGCCGGCCCGCACTGTCCTGCTCCGCGCTGTCCCGCTCCGCCTCGGCCACGGCACCTCCTGGCCCGACTGTAACGCCCGGGACCGACACCGCCGTGCGCCGTGAGAACCGCCGGCCGGGCCGCCGGGGCAGCAGCCGCGGTCCCCATCCCGCCGGGCGGAGCACGGCAGCGACAGCGGCCAGGGCGCCCGGGCCGCTAGCGTCCGGCGGCGTCCGGCGGCTCCGCTGCGGCCTGCGACTCGGCGGGGAGGTGATCGGGCGGCAGGTCCAGCTCCGGCTTCAGCTCGTGCAGGCGGCCGAGCAGGCCGTTGATGAAGCCCGGCGAGGCATCGGTGGACAGCTCGCGGGCCAGCGCCACCGCCTCGCTGATCGCGACCGCGTCCGGTACCTCCGCCGCGAACAGCAGCTCATAGGCGCCGATGCGCAGCAGATTGCGGTCCACGGCGGGCATCCGCTCCAGCGCCCAGTCGGCGGCGTGCTCGGCGATCAGCTCATCGATGCGCTCGACGTGCGCCTGCACGCCGCGGACCAGCTCGGCGGCATAGGCCGAGACGGGCGGGCTGGCCAGGCGGGTCCGCTCCTCGAGCAGGGCCAGCACCGGCTCGCGCCTGATCTCCGCCTCGAACAGGATGTCCAGCGCCCGCTTGCGGGCCTTAGTCCGCGCGGCCATGACTCGCCTGCAGCTGCAGAAGAGCTCCGGCGGACCTCACGCCCGGCCGAGGTAGCTGCCGGAGCGGGTGTCGACCCGGATCTTCTCGCCGGTGGTGATGAACAGCGGGACCTGAACCTGCGCCCCGGTTTCCAGGGTGGCGGGCTTGGTGCCGCCGGTGGACCTGTCCCCCTGCAGCCCCGGGTCGGTCTGGCTGACCGTCAGCTCCACCGCGGCCGGCAATTCGACGTACAGCGGCACGCCGTCGTTGAACGCGACCACGGCGGTCTGCTGCTCCAGCAGGTAATCGGCCGCGTCCCCGACCGTGGTGGCCGGGATGTGCGGCTGGTCGTAGTCCTGGACATCCATGAAGACGAAGTCCTCGGCCTCGCGGTAGAGGTACTGCATCTCCCGCTTGTCCACGTTCGCGACGTCGACCTTGACGCCAGCGTTGAAGGTACGGTCGACAACCTTGCCCGACATAACGTTCTTCAGCTTGGTGCGCACGAACGCGCCGCCCTTGCCCGGCTTGACGTGCTGGAAATCCACCACGTTCCAGAGCTGGCCGTCAATGCTGAGGGTCGTGCCGTTCTTGAGGTCGTTCGTGGTGGCCACGTGAGTCGTTTCTCCTGCGTTCGGACGGGCGCAGCTCGTTGCAGGTCACAGGACGAGCAGGTCCCTGGTGGTCGTGGTGAGTAGCTCGGCAGATCCCGCCGCCCCGGCGCCGGCCCGCACCACCAGGGTGTCCTCGATCCGCACGCCGCCCCTGCCGGGCAGGTAGATCCCGGGCTCGACGGTGACGGGAACCCGATCGGCTAGTTTACCCGGCCGGCCATATCCGATGACCGGCGCCTCGTGCACCTCAAGCCCGATGCCATGCCCGAGACCGTGGCCGAAGTACTCGCCGTAGCCCGCTCCGGCGATCATGTCGCGGGCCACGGCGTCCAGGTCGGCGGCCTGCACGCCGTCCCGCGCGGCCTGCACCCCGGCGGCCTGCGCGGCCGCCACCAGCTCGTAGATCTCGCGCTGCCAGGCGGCCGGGGCCCCGATCGCGAAGGTGCGCGTCATATCGGCGTGGTAGCCACCGAGCCGCGCTCCGCAGTCGACAGTGACCAGGTCGCCGACGGCGAACTCGCGGTCGCCGGGAGCGTGATGCGGTGTCGCGCCGTTGGGTCCGCTCGCGACGATGGTGTCAAAGGCCGGCCCCTGCGCGCCGAGGTCGGTCATCGCCCGCTCCAGCATCACGGCGAAGTGGCGCTCGGTGGTACCCGGCCGCAGCAGCGGCCTGGCCTGCTCCAGGGCCTGGCAGGTGATCTCGCAGGCCCGGGCGAGCAGCGCAATTTCCGCGTCGTCCTTGACCATGCGCAATTCCTCGACCGCGCGGCCGAGCGGAACGAGCTCCAGGCCGGCCTCCGCGCCGGCCAGCCCGGCGTGCCGCTCGACCGTCATCTCCTGGGCCTCGAACGCCACGGTGCGCCAGCCGGCCGCGACCGCCCGCGCGGCCAGGGCTCGATCCACCGCTCGATGACCTGGTCCAGGTCCGGGCACGCCGCCTGCGCGGCCGGGGCGTACCGGGAGTCGGTGGCCAGCACGCCGTCACCGCCGTCGGCGGGCAGCAACAGCGCGGCATTCGAGCTTGCCAGCCCGGTGAGGTACCGGACGTTGACCCCGGTGGTGATCAGGGCCGCGTCGGCATCAGCCGCAGCGATCTGCTGCTGACAGCGAGCCCGGCGGGCCGCGTGCATTTCGGGCATGACATCGAGGTTACGGCCGGGCGGCCGGCTCGAGGTCCCGGGGTTGCGTTCAGTGACCTTCCGGCGGGTCGTCGCCGAGGACGACGCCGCCGCCCCGGCTCCAGGTCAGGTACCGCCAGGACAGGTCGACCAGGGTAACGATCCGGTTGCGACCGCCGAGCAGGTAGAACAGGTGCAGCGCGAGCCAGGACAGCCAGGCCAGGGTGCCCCGCACCCGGATGTGCCTGGGTAGTTCGACCACCGCGGAGCGGTGGCCGATCGTGGCCATGATGCCCTTGTCGTGATAGCGGAATGGCTGGGTCGGCTGGCGCGCCATCAGCCGCAGTATCTGCCTGGCCGCATGCCTGCCGTGCTGGATCGCGGGCTGGGCGAGCTGCGGTGCCGGATTGCCGTCAGTCCTGGCGATGTCGCCTGCCGCGAAGATCCGGTCCTCGCCGATCACCCGCAGATCGGCCCCGGTGCGGACCCGGCCGCCTTTTCCCATCGGCAGCCCCAGCTTGGCCACCCATTCCGGTCCCGCGATGCCCGCCGCCCACACTGTGAGGTCACTGGGCAGCTCCGTGCCGTCGGCCAGCACCACGCAGTCGGCCCTGACCTGGTTGATCGTGGCGCCCAGCCGGACGTCGACACCGCGCGACAGCAGCTGCGCACGGGCGTAGTCGCGCAGCCCGGCCGCGAACGGCGCGAGCAGGGCCCGGCCCTGCTCGATCAGCCGCACCTGCAGCCGCGCCGGGTCCAGGTCGGGAAACGACACAGGAAGCGAGATGTTGCGCAGCTCGGCGATAGTCCCGGCCAGCTCGACGCCGGTGGCGCCGCCGCCCACGATGGTCACCGCGAGATCCCGGCCGTCCCCGGTCCTGCTGCGGCCCTCCAGCTCGGCCATCAGCCGGTCCCGCAGGGTAATGGCATCCCGGCGGGTGTAAAGGCTGAGCGCGTTCTCGGCCGCGCCCGGCACGCCGTAGAAGGCCGCGGTGACCCCGGTGGCCAGGATCAGGTAGTCGTAATCCAGCGTGAACCCGTCGGCCAGCTGCACCTGCCGTCGCCCGGTATCCAGGCCGGCCAGATCGCCGCGGCAGAAGTGCGCTGTGGTCCGCCGGGCAGCGGACCACAGCGGGTAGGCGACGTCAGCGGAAGTAAGGCCGGCCGTGGCGACCTGGTACAGCAGCGGCTGGAACGTGCTGTAGGAGTTGGCGTCGACCAGGGTTACCTGCACCGGCGCGCCGCGCAGAGCCCGGACGGCCGACAGGCCGGCGAATCCGGCGCCGACGACCACCACCCGGGGACCGCTCGCCGGAGCCGGCTGCCGGGCCCGGCCGACGGCCCGGGGTGCGTGGTTGCGCATAACGTCGCTGCCCCTTCCTGCCGCCTCGCTCTTCCCGTCCCACCGGTGGCAGCGTGCCCGGCCCGACCTTTATTTCCGCTATTTCCGCGCGCCGCCGGGGTTTACGCTGCGCCAAGGTTTATTTTGCGCCGGGCGGGCATAGTGCTTCTCGCCAGAAGTGCGGCGCCAAACGGAGGCGACGATGACGACGCTGGCTGAGACCTCGGCGCAGGGCCCGGCCGCAGGTCGAACCGGTGCTGGGGGCATGGCGGAAGTAGCGGCAGCCGACGATATGGCGGAGTGTGACGATGGCGAGCTGCTGCGCATCGTGCGCACTTATCCCCCGGGCAGCGCGCGCCGGGCTGCGGCCTGCGAGCGGCTGGTGAGCAGGTACCAGGCCCTGGTGCGGTCCTGCGCGCGCAAGTACCGCGGCAGCCCGGAGCCCGTCGACGAGCTGATGCAGGTGGGCTACGTCGGGCTGATGAAGGCGATAACCCGGTTCGACCCGGAGCTGGGGTCCAGCCTGGCTCCGTACGCGCTGGCTTGCGTCAGCGGGGAGATCAAGCGGCACTTCCGGGACCGGCGGTGGCAGGTGCACGTGCGGCGGTCGTCGCAGGAGCTGCTGCTGGCCATGCGCACCGCCACTGCCGAGCTGGCCCAGCAGCTGCAGCGGGCCCCGCGCGACAGCGAGCTGGCCAGCTGCCTGCGGGTGACCGAGGCTGAGCTGGACGAGGCCCGGCAGGCCGACCTGGGCCTGGCCGCCTGGTCGCTGGACGCGCCGATGTCCGACCTGGACGATACGGCGACCTTCGGCGATCTGCTCGGCGAGGAGGATCCGCAGGTCGAGCACACGCTCGACATGGCCGCGCTGGCCGTGCACTGGACGGAGCTGCCCGCCCGCGAGCAGCGCATCCTGCTGCTGCGTTACTACGGCAACATGACCCAGGCTCAGATCGGCGAGCAGCTCGGCCTGTCGCAGATGCACGTATCCCGGCTGATCTCCCACTCACTGGCCTACCTGCGCGAGCGGATGCTGGGCGGCGAGCAGCAGCCGACGCTGATCGGAGGACCATGAGAACTGCTACCGGGCTGACCCTGATCGCCATCGGAGCCATCCTCGGCCTTGCCGTCAACGCCAGCACGCCCGGAATCAACCTGCACATCGTAGGGCTGATCATCGCCCTGACCGGGGTGGCCGGGCTGCTGCTGCGGTCGCGCACCACCGGCTGGCTGCGGCGCCGGGTGGTGCTGCACGGCAATTTTGCCGATCCCGGGCCGCAGCCTGAGCACGGTGACGACCAGCAGACGCCGGCCTACCTGGTGGAGGACCCAGCGGTGCTGGCCGCCGAGGTCCTCAGCAGCGCCCAGCTGGCCGAGATGGCCCGCCGCGACGAGCATGACGAAGCCGGGCACGCACCGCGCGGGCAGGCACAGGAGCAGCACCCGGGTGACGGGCATGCGGCAGACGGGCCTGCGGCCGGCGGCCATCCGAGCGGCGGGCCCGCCGGGCACGCGAGCGACGGGCACGCGAACGAGGGGCGCACGGCAGACGGGCCCTCGGCCGCCGAGCAGGGCGAGCGCGGCGGCCGTCCCGGCTAGCTCTCCGGCGGGGTTACCTCGCCAGGCAGCACCTCGGCGGGCTCGGCACCGACCGCAGCAGCATGATCCCGCTCTGGGCCGGGCCGTGACGGCGGCTGCTGGTCCGGTCAGTCTGAGCAGGGGCGCCGGCGCTGGCCTCCCGCCCGGCGTTCCTGTCGGCGTCAGGGGGGCTCAGCGAGCCCCGGGCCAGCCCGGGTCAGCTCGCCGGGGCCGCCGGCCCGGGCGCCAGCCAGTCGCCGAGCGGCAGCCGCGCCGCGAGCGCGGAGAAGTCGCCGTGATCGCGGATCGCGACGGCCGCGTCGGCCATCGCCCGGGCGGCGACCCAGGTCAGCGCGCCCCCGACGCTGACCCGCCGGGCGCCGGCGGCCAGTGATGTCGGCGAAGCGACAGCTCCGGCACGGCCAGCACGTTCACCGGCCTGGTCACTGCCTCGCACACCAGCCGGATCTCGCTCGGCGCTGCGCAGTCCCGGGGCGTATAGCACATCGGCCCCCGCCTGCTCGTAGGCGTGCAGCCGGGCGACCGTGTCGGCCAGGTCGGGGTTGCCGCGGATGTGGTTCTCGGCTCGTGCCGTCAGCATGAACGGGAAGTCCAGGTGGCGCGCCGCCTCGCGCCGCCGCGGCGATCCGCTCGGCCGCCCTGGGCAGCTCGTAGACATAGCCATCCGGGGTCCCAGTCCTCGATCGAGCCGCCGACCGCGCCGGCCGCCGCCACGCGCTCGATGGCGCGGGCGGCGTGGCCGGGATCCGGGCCGTAGCCGTTCTCCAGGTCCGCGGACACCGGCAGCTCGGTGGCCGCGGTCCAGGCCGCGGCGTGCTCCGCCACCTCATCGAGCGTGGCGCCGCCGTCCAGCCGCCCGAGCGTGAAGGCCAGCCCCGAGCTGGTGCTGGCGAGAGCCGCGAATCCCAGTGCCGCTAGCACCCGGGCCGACCCGGCATCCCACGGATTCGGGATCACGAAGGGCGCGCCCGCATGCAGCGCCGCGAACGCTGCGCCCTTATCCCGCTGCCTCGCCGTCACCGCCATGCGCCCAACCTAGCGGGCGCGGGCCGAAGGGCGCCTGTCATCCGGCGCCCGCAGCGGGGCCGCGGGGTTGCCGGGGCTGGCGCCCCGCCGGTTTGACCACCCGCGGATAAGCACGCGGCTTTGCGTTTACCCGGCCGGGGGCCGGGATAGTGTGCAGGAACGTGTCTACGGCGCAGGCACGCCGCCATGCCGTCAGGGTGTGGTGCGGAGGCCTGCCTGCAGCGCAATTGCCGCAGCCCGAGAGCCCGGCGTTCCCTCCTCGCTCTGGCATCTCAGCCGCACCCCTTGGTGACCGTGGTGGCGATCTCAGGAAGGAGGCAGCGTAATCATGAGGATCGCCCTCGTGACCGGAAACGCCGTTCCGTCCTCCCGGACATCCGCTGAGACCGCCGTCACCGACCAGCAGATCCAGGGCCTGCGGGTGGCCGCCCTGGCACGCACGCTGGCCGGGCTGGGCCACCAGGTCACTATCTACGCGCGCAAGGATTCGCCTGCGCGGCCCCGGCCGCCACAGCGGGCGGAGTCAGGATCGAGTATCTGCCGGCCGGCCCGGCCGCGCCGCTGCCGGAGGACAAGCTGCTGCGCCAGATGGGCAGCTTCAGCGCCGGGCTGGCGCAGCGCTGGCGGCAGAGCCCGCCGGACGTCGTGCACGCGCACTTCTGGACCAGCGGCCTGGCGGCCCTGGCGGCCGCGCGCGAGCTGCCGGTGCCGGTGGTGCAGACCTTCCATTCGCTGAGCGGCCCCGAGCCGGTCAGCCGGGACCTGGCCAGCCCGGGCCGGGCGGCCGACAGGCCGTCGGTCCGCTCCCGGATGGAGGCGGCTGATCGCCCGCAGCGTCCGGACCGTGCTGGCCGGCTCGGCGCGCGAGCTGTCCGCGCTGGCCCGGCATGGGCGTGCCGCGGACCTCGATCACGGCTCGTGCCCGCCGCGGCGTGGATACTGAGCGGCGCTCGGCCCGGCGGGCCCGGTGGCCCGGCGCGGCAAACGGCCCCGGCTGCTGGCCACGTCCCCGCTCAGCGCCGACCACGGGCTGGAACCGCCGTCGAGGCCCTGGCCCGCGTGCCGGGGCCGAGCTGGTGATCGCGGGCGGCCCGCCGCGGGCCGGAACTGGCCGCCGATCCGGTGCTGCAGGACTGGTCCGGCTGGCCGACAGCGGCTTGAGCGTCAGCGACCGGCTGATGTTCACCGGCAGGGTGACCGGGGCCCGCATCCCGGCGCTGCTGCGCTCGGCCGACCTGTTCGTGCACGTGGCGCTGCGACGAGACGTTCGGGCATCCTGCCGCTGGAGGCGATGGCGTGCGGCACCGCCGGTGGTGGCCGCGCCGGGCGGTGCCACCAGGACACAGTCGTCGACGGCGCGACCGGCGTGCTGGTGCCGCCGCGTGACCGGCGGCGCTGGCCCGCCGGATCCGGCAGCTGCTGGCCAGCCCGATGCTGCTCGCAGGGCTTCGGGATCGCAGCCGCGGACCGGGTCCGGACCCGGTACTCGTGGGAGCGCGATCGGCGCGGAGACGCTGGCGGCTTATCGAGAGCTGCCCGGCGAGCCCGTCAGCTGACCGGGCGGGCAGCGCCGCCCCAGACGCCGTGGCCAGCCAGCGCCGTCGTCAGGCAGCCGCCTGGTCAGGCCGGCAGCCGGTCAGGCCGGCCAGGGCGCGGATCTGCTCGATCAGGGCCACCCGCTCGGCGTGCGTGTCGGCGACCGGGGTCACGTTCAGCGTGGTCACCCCGGACTCGCGCAGGGCCGCCACCCGCTCGGCGACGAGCCGAGCGCGGGCCGATCAGCGAGGTGCCCGCCAGCAGCGGGGCCGGGACCAGGGCCGCGGCCTCGTCCTTGCGCCCGGCGAGGTAGGCGTCCTGGATCTGGGCCGCCTCTTTGCTCGTAGCCGTAGCGGCAGGCCAGGTCGTTGTAGAAGTTGCGGCCTCGGGCGCCCATCCCGCCGATGTACAGGGCTAGCATCGGCCGGCCGAATTCCAGCAGCCCGAGCACGTCGTCGCCGATGGCCAGGCTGCGCCTGGGCGATCACGTCCAGCGGCGGCAGCGACGGGTCGCGGCGGGCCGCTCCCGCGGCCAGCGAGTCCGCCCAGACCTCGGCGGCCTTCTCCGGGAGGTAGAAGATCGGCTCCCAGCCCTCGGCCAGCTCGGCGGCCATGGCGACGTTCTTCGGCCCGAGGGCCGCGACCACGATCGGGATCCGGTCGCGGACCGGGTGGTTGATCAGCTTGAGCGGCTTGCCGAGGCCGGTGCCCTGGTCGGGCGGCAGCGGGATCGTGTAGTGCCGGCCGGCGTACTCCAGCCGCTCCCGCCGCCACACCGCGCGGCAGATCTCGATGATCTCGCGGGTCCGGCCGACGGGCGCGTCGTAGGGCACGCCGTGCCAGCCCTCGATGACCTGCGGGCCGGACGCGCCGATGCCGAGCACGAACCGGCCGCCGGAGACGTAGTCGAGCCCGGCCGCGGTCATCGCGGTCAGCGTCGGGGTGCGGGAGTAGATCTGCAGGATCCCGGAGGCGAGCTGCAGGCGCTCGCGTCGTGGCCGCCAGGTAGCCGAGCTGGCTGACCGCATCGAAGCTGTAGGCCTCGGGCACGAACACGATGTCCAGCCCGGCCTTCTCGTAGTCGGCCAGCTCGTCGGCCGTCTCGGTGAAACCGCCCGCGTAGTTGAGTGTCATCCCGATGCGCATCAGCTCACGAGCCCTTTGCGGTAAAACGGTCTTCGTTCGTCAGGCTGGCAATGGCTCGCAGGGCCAGCTCGTAGGACAGCATGCCGAAGCCGGCCACGGTGCCGTCCGCGACCGCAGCGATCACCGAGTTGTGCCGGAACCGCTCCCGGGCCGCCGGATTGGACAGGTGCACCTCCACCAGCGGCGCGGTGCGCATGGCCAGGGCGTCGGCCAGCGCGTAGGAGTAATGCGTGAACGCCGCCGGGTTGAGCACGACCGGCAGCCGGCCATCGACCGCCTCGTGCACCCAGCCGACCAGCTCGGCCTCGTCGTCGGTCTGCCGGAAGTCCACCTGCAGGCCGAGCTCGGTGCCGGTCCGGCGCACAGGCGGCCGCGATGTCGGCCAGCGTGGCGGTGCCGTAGATCTCCGGCTCGCGCGCTCCGAGCCGGGACAGATTCGGCCCGGACAGCACCAGCACGGTGCGGCTGAGCGTGGTGCGGCCGAGCACGGGCCGGGTACTCGCGGGCCCCATCGGCTAGCTCACCTCCGCGTAGGCGCGGGCCAGCAGGTCGTCGGACGGCCCGGCCAGGATGCCGGGCCTGGCCAGCCCGTCCAGCACCACCAGCCGCAGCCCGGCGGGCCGGGTCTTCTTGTCCACGGTCATGGTCTCGCGCAGCGACGGCCAGGCGCCAGCCCGGTAGCTGGTCGGCAGCCCGACCGAGGTGAGCACCGCGTGGTGCCGCCGCGCGGTCGCGGCATCGAGCCGTCCGGCCAGCCGGGCCACCTCCGCGGCGTACGTCATCCCGATCGCAACAGCCTCGCCGTGCCGCAGCCGGAAGCCCTCGGCCCGCTCGATCGCGTGGCCGAGGGTATGACCGTAATTGAGCATCTCGCGCTGGCCGGCCTCGCGCAGGTCCGCAGCGACCACCGCTGCCTTCACCGCGACCGCGCGCTCGACCAGCTCGCGCTCGTGCGGGCCGCCGGGCCGGGCCGCTGCGGCCGGGTCGACTTCGATCAGGTCCAGGATTACCGGGTCGGCGATGAACCCGGCCTTGATCACCTCGGCCAGCCCGCTGACGTACTCATCCCGCGGCAGGGTGGCCAGGGCGGCGAGGTCGGCCAGGACCCCGGCGGGCGGGTGGAAGGCACCGACGAGGTTCTTGCCCGCCTCGATGTTGACCGCGGTCTTGCCGCCGATCGCCGCGTCCACGATCCCGAGCAGCGTGGTCGGCACGTGCACCACCCGGACCCCGCGCAACCAGGTGGCCGCGGCGAATCCGGCCGCGTCGGTGGCCGCTCCCCCGCCGAGGCCGACAATCGCGTCGGACCGGGTGACCCGCAGATCGGCCAGCCGCGACCACAGCCCGGCCACCACGCTGATGTCCTTCGCCGCCTCCCCGTCGGGCAGCTCCTCGGCGTGCACGGCGTAGCCTGCGGCGGCGAGCGCGGCGGCGGCGTCCCCGGCCAGCGCGGTCAGGCCGCGGGCGTGCACGATCACCACGGTGCGGGCCTGCGGGCCGATCAGGGACGGCAGCTCGGCGCCGATCCCGGTGCCGATCACGACATCGTAGGGCTCCCCGCCGCGGACGGTGATCCTGGTCATGTCCGCCGACCCGGTGCTGGCCGGTCCTGCGGTCATCGCGGCCGCGTCCGCCGGGACAGTGCTCATCGGCCCAGCTGCGCGGCGACGTCGGCAGCGATGTCGGCCGGGCTCGCGGTCGTCAGTCCGCACAGTGATCGCGGCCAGCCGGGCGTAGACCGGCAGCCGCTCGTCCAGCAGGGCCTTGAGCTGAGCCCGCGGGCTGGCGCCGATCAGCAGCGGGCGGGGCCGGTCCATGCCGATCCGCTTGGCCGCGGCCGGGAAGCCGGTTTCCAGGTAGACGACCGGCTGGCCGGCCAGCAGCGCCTGGGTGGACGCGTCCATGACGGCGCCGCCGCCAAGGCCGATGACGGCGCTGGCGTCGACCGAGCTGCCCGTCTCCTGGTTCTTCCCGGTGATGGCCGTGGCGGCGGCGGCCCGCTCCAGGGCCCGGAACGCCTGCTCGCCATCCTGGATGAAGATGTCGCTGACTGGCTTGCCCGCGATCGCCTCGACCACGGCGTCGGTGTCGGTGAACCGCACCCGCAGCAGGGCCGCGAGCAGCGCGCCGACCGTCGTCTTGCCGGCGCCAGGCGGCCCGATCAGGATCGCCAGCGGGCCTGCGCCGGGCCCGGTCGCCGCGATCACCGGATCACCATCGCCTTCAGGTAGCCATCCGCGTTGCGGGCGGCCTCGGCGACCGAGTCACCGCCGAACTTCTCGATCGCCGCGTCGGCCAGCACCAGTGCGGCCATCGCCTCGGCTACCACGCCCGCGGCTGGCACGGCGGTGACGTCACTGCGCTGGTTGATGGCACGGGCGGGCTCGCCGGTGGCCAGATCCACGGTGGCCAGCGCGCGCGGCACGGTGGAGATCGGCTTCATCGCGACCCGGATCCGGACCGGCTCGCCGGTCGACATGCCGCCCTCGATGCCGCCGGCCCGGTTGGTGACCCGCCGGACCCGGCCGTCGGCGCCCTCGATCTCGTCATGCGCATGCGAGCCGCGGCGGCGGGCGGTGGCGAAGCCGTCGCCGATCTCCACCCCCTTCATCGCCTGGATGGACATCATCGCCCCGGCCAGCCGGCCGTCGAGCCGCCGGTCGGCGTGCACATGGCTGCCCAGGCCAGGCGGCAGCCCGTGGACGACCACCTCGACCACCCCGCCGAGAGTGTCGCCGTCCCTGTGCGCCGCGTCGATCTCGGCCTGCATGGCCGTGCTCGCCTGCGGGTCCAGGCAGCGGACCGGGTCGGCGTCTACCCGGGCGGCATCCTGCGGCCCGGGCACCAGGCCGGCCGGCGCGCTGACCGGCCCGAGGGCGATCACGTGGCTGACGATCTCGGCCCCGAGTACCTGGCGCAGGTAGGACCGGCCCAGCTCACCGAGCGCGACCCGGGCCGCGGTCTCCCGGGCACTGGCCCGCTCCAGTACCGGCCGGGCGTCGTCGTGACCGTATTTCTGCATGCCCGCGAGGTCGGCGTGTCCGGGCCGGGGCCGGGTCAGCGGCGCGTTCCTGGCCTGCCCGGCCAGGACGTCGGCCGGCACCGGGTCGGGCGCCATGACGGTTTCCCACTTCGGCCACTCGGTGTTCGCGATGCGGATGGCCACCGGGCCGCCGAGCGTGCGGCCGTGCCGGACCCCGGCGGTGAGCTCTGCCTCGTCCTGCTCGAACTTCATCCGGGCGCCGCGGCCATATCCGGCCCGCCGCCGGGCCAGCGCCGCCGCCACGTCGGCGGTGGTGATCTCGACTCCGGCGGGCAGGCCCTCGCAGATCGCCACGAGCGCGCGCCCGTGCGATTCACCCGCGGTCAGCCAGCGCAGCATGCTGCCGATCCTGCCATGTCCGGGCCGGTGACCCGCACGCGAACCCGCGCCGGGCGCCCCTGGAGGGGCTCAGCGGAAGGGCTCAGCGCAGGGCTATCGCGATCCCGCGGCGCAGGCGGCCGCCCAGGGCGGCCATCGCGGCCTGGCCGGCGCGGCCGGCCGTCTCGGCGGCTTGCGCGCTGGTCAGGCCGGATGGCAGCGCCAGTTCGAGCACCAGGTCGCCGTCGGCCGCCGCGGGCCGCAGCACGAATGCCGCGCCCGGGGCGTGCGCGGTGACGGCCGCGCCGATGGCGTCGCGGACGTCGGGGTCCTCGTATGGCGACGGCACGGAAGCGCCGCTGGCCAGGGCCGTCAGCCGCGCCCCTTCGACGGCCAGCGGCACCGGCCCGGCCACGTCGATGACCACCGCGCAGGACTCCTCGGCGGCGGTGCGCCAGATGACCGGCGCCTCGGCTGGCACCGGGCGGGCCGCCGGCTGCCAGCGGGTCAGCGCGTCGAGGCAGCTGAACGCGAGGATGGCTGACCGTCCGTCGCGGCCGACAAGCCGGGGTAGTGCCATCTCGGTGGCGCCGCCGTGCTGGCCGGCCGGGCCTTCGTGGCCGCAGGCCCCACTGCCCGGGGCCGGAGCGTCCTGGCCCGGCGGCATGGGCACGACCGGGACCAGCAGCCGGGACCGGGCCAGCGCGATCAGCGCCGCGTGCTCGCTGCCGCGCCCGGCGGCGTACGCGGCCAGTGCCCCTGCCACCCCGGGATCGGCCGAGCCGTCGTCACCAGAGAAACGGGTCTGGCCGCTGAGCCTGGGCACCGGCTCACTTTAGTGCCATCCGTGCCGCGCAGCCCCGGGCTGGGCCGACGGGCTGTGCTGACGGGCTGGGCCGAAGCAGTTGAGCGCGCATTTCGCAATGTGAGACGCTTCGGGAGCTAGATCAGCGAGGCAGACCCAGGGGATACGCGTGCGTCAGCTTGACCAGGCATCGACGGTGGTCACGCCGGGCACGCTGATGCACAAAGCCATCCCGCCGCGGCTGGTCGAGCCCTACCTGACCGGCCGCCGGTCAGTGATCGCCGGATTCGTCTACCGGGCCGCTGATAGCTCGTTCACCAGCCCGGCGGACTTTTACGAGGTCCTGGATCTGGGATATCACGGCTCGGAATTCAGCTCGGACATGACCGAGATCTACGTCCTGCGGTGGCCGGCGGTCGGAACCGAGGCCTACCAGGTGCCGTACTCTCCCGAGCGGGGCGGCGACTGGACCGACAAGCCGCCGTTCACCGGCACCGGCTACACCTCGCCGGCCGGCCGGTCGATCTCAGAGTTCTTCACCGACCCGGTCCCGGTGCCGGTCAGCGCCGAGATCTACCGGATCTCCGCGGGCACGGCAGATTTCGTGGCCCGCTTCGACGGCCAGGTGTGGCTGCGGCAGGGGGCTTAGGCGATGCGCTTCCGGCTGATGGCGTCCTACCGCAGTGTGCCGTACGAGGCGGGCATCGGCCCGACGGACCGGGATGTGGTGCTGTTCGCGGCGCTGCCGCCGCCGGAGGCGCTGGGTTTTGACCCGGCTCCTGGCTACTGGCGCAAGCAGGTACGGGTCGAGGAGGTGCAGGCGGTATGGGAATCGCGCCCGGTCGGGATGTTCCGCGGCGAGCGCTGCATGGTGCTCGACGACCTGGGCGACCGGCTGCATATCGCCTACCTCGGGCATGACGCCTACCGGGCCGAGCAGCTCGGCTACTGGCAGGTGGACCGGGGGGTGTTCGAGCTGATCACGCCGCATGGCGAGGTTTCCGGCGTGGTCGAGGAACGGCGCGAGTATCACTACCCGTACCGCAGCGGCCCGGGGTCGGTCACCGGGCCGCTGCCCGCCATCGGGCGGGTGCCCGTGACCGGCCCGATGCCGTCGGCCCGCCCCGGCCCGCGGCCCGCGGCGGCCCGGGGCGTGACCGGGCCGGATGCTGGCCGCGACGGCACGGGAGATGCCGGGCCGGGGAGCACCCGGCCGGGCACGCGGCAGCCGGACGTCGCGCCCGGCTCCGCTCAGCCGCGGGCAGGCTCAGAGGTACTGCTGCCGCCCGCCGCGAGCACGCCGCTGCCGCTGGAAGCCGCGGCGATGCGCGCCGCGACGGCAGCGGCCCGCGACCGGGGGCAGGGCGAGCTCGCGCCCGGCATGAGCCCGCCGCTCCGGGCGGGAGCAGGCGCCGGCACGCCCGGCCCGGCTGGCCCGGACCCTGCCGTACCGCCGCTGGCCGTACCGCCGCTGGCCGTGCCGAGCCCCGCCGGGCCGCCCTCGGCTGTCCCGCCCTCATCAGGGTCGGCTCCCGCGCCCGCCGCGCCCGCCGCGCCGCGCCGGCACCGCGGGGACCGCAGCCGGGCGAGCGCGCAGCTGACCTTCGCCGAGCTGGCGAGCCAGGCGGCCATCCCCGCCGCGTCCTATGCCCTCGGCACCGAGCAAGACGGCGCGATGTGCCTGATGCGGGGCACTGGCGGCTGGGAGGTTTTCAGCTTCACCGCCGGAACCCGGCACGAGACCCGGCTGTTCGACGACGAGGAGTCCGCCTACTTCTACCTGTTCGGCGTGCTCACGGCGGAGGCGGTGCGCACCGGCGCGCTGGCCCCCCGCCGGCCAGGCACGTATTAGCGGGCCGGCCACCGCCTTGCCGCGCCGTCAGGCGCACGGCAGGGCGTAGCTGCGGCCGGGGTCGTGCCCGCCGGGCTGAACGCCACTGAGTAGACGTGCCCGGCGGGAGCGGTGAGATGGGCGCGCAGGCCCCTTCTGAGACGGGGTTGGCGAAGTTCCCCCATCTGTGCCGCCGCGACGGCTATCGTGCAAACTGCCGGCGGGGCTGAAGGTCCCCCGCTCCCCAAGCAGCCCCGCCGGCACTTGCCTTCTGGCACTCGGCGCATTTGCCGCCGAGCCCTTCTGGCGCCCGCTGCCGCTGCCCCGCCGCCCGCCGCTCGCCGCATTTGCCCGGCCGCCCGCCGCTGAGCGCCCGCTAGCGCGACAATGGGCGGCATGGCCAACCCGATTGATCCGATCCCGCTCAGCGGGCATCAGCACCACATCAGCGCGGGCGATTACGCCGCTACCGTCACCCAGCTCGGCGCGGGCCTGCGCCAGCTGAGCTACCAGGGCGATCCGGTCCTCGCCGGCTACCCTGCGGCCGGGCTGCCGCCCGCCGGCGCAGGCGCGCTGCTCGTGCCCTGGCCCAACCGGATAGACGGCGGCCGGTATGCCTTCGGCGGCCAGAATTACCAGCTGGACCTCAGCGAGCCAGCCCACGGCAACGCCATCCACGGGCTGACCCGGTGGACCGGCTGGGACATCACGGACCACCCGGCGGAGTCGGTCACGCTGCGGCACCTGCTGCTCGGAAGGCCCGGCTACCCGTTCTGCCTGGAGCTGACCGCGGTCTACCAGCTGGATCAGGTCCGCGGCCTGCAGGTCAGCATCACCGCGCGCAACGCCGGATCACAGCCCGCACCGTACGGCACTGGCCAGCATCCTTACCTGACCGCGGGGACACCGGACATCGACGGCTGCACGCTGGAGATAGCGGCCAGCCACTGGCTGCCGACCGATGACCGGGGCATTCCCTCCGGTCCGGTGCGCGAGGTGACCGGCACGCCCTACGACTTCACCTCACCCCGCCCGCTGGCCGGCGTCAGCCTCGATCACGCGCTGACCGGGCTCGCCCGGGACCCCGACGGCCGGGTCAGGGCCGTGCTCCGCCCGGCGGCCGGGTCGCCCGGCCCGGATGCCGGCGCCGGCCAGGCGGCCGGGAGGTCGAGCTGTGGGCTGGGCCGGGCTACGACTGGCTGCAGGTATTCACCGGGGACGCGCTGCCGCCCGACCGGCGCCGGCGGGCGCTCGCCGTCGAGCCGATGAGCTGCCCGGCCAACGCCTTCGCCAGCGGCAGCCGGCCTGCTGATACTGGAACCCGGCACGGCCGTGACGCACACCTGGGGGCTCGCGGTCCGTCAGGCCTGAGCGACCGCCCGCAGCCAGCTCCGCCGCGATCCGCGCCAGATCGGCCGGAGTATCGATGTCGTCGGGCCGGCCGGTATCGCCGCACTCCACCACCGTGACCAGGTCCGGCCGGGCGCGCAGGAACCGGCGGGCCCCGGCGTCCCCGACCGCCAGCGCGGCCACCTGCGGCCAGTGCTCGCGGCCGAGCAGCACCGGGTTGCGCGACCGCCCGCCGTAAGCAGCCACCGCCACGGCGGCTCCCGCGGCGCGGGCGCTGATCAGCCGGGCAACCGCCTGCGCGCCGATCAGCGGCTGGTCGACCAGCGCCACGATGGCAGCGGCACAATCGTCAGGCACCGCGGCGAGGCCGGCCGCAAGCGAGGACCCCATGCCGGTGCGCCAGGCCGGGTTGGGCACGGTGATAACGTCGGCCAGCTCAACTGATGCGGCGCCGGTCACCACGATGACCGGGTCGGCGCCGCCGCCGCGCAGCATCCCCACGCCGCGGACGGCCAGCGGATGCCGTCCAGCTCGACCAGGGCCTTGGGCTGGCCGAGCCGGCTGCCCGCCGCCCGCGGCGAGCAGGATTCCCGCTACGCGCTGTACCACGGCAGCCACCTTAAGGCCTGGCTGACTGAAACCTGGCCGGGCTTTGAAGCCGCGTTCACCGTGCAGTAAGACTCCGGCCGCCGGAGCGCTACGCGGTGCCGGTAGTACTCGGCGGTCTGCCGGCTGCGCTTCCGCCGGGCCGGCAGGCTGGCCTCGATCGCGCCGGTCACCGGCACGAATCTGCAGCCTAAGGGCATAATCTTCGTCCGCTAGCGGTGGTGGATCCGGCCGGCCGTGCCGGTGAGCGGCTGGCCTGATGCCGCCCCAGCGCAGCTGGATGAGCTCGGCAGCGATCGCCACCGCGGTTTCCTCCGGGGTGCGGGCCCCGAGGTCCAGCCCGATCGGCGAGCGCAGCCGGGCCAGCTCGGTGCCGGTCATCCCGGCCTCGCGCAGCCGGGCCAGCCGGTCGTCGTGGGTCCGCCTGCTGCCCATCGCGCCGATGTAGGCGGCGGGCATCCGCAGCGCTGCCTCTAGCAGCGGCACGTCGAACTTGGGGTCGTGGGTGAGCACGCAGATCACCGTGCGGTCGTCGGTGGTGCTGCCGGCTCAGGTACCGGTGCGGCCAGTCGGTGATCACCTCGTCTGCCTCGGGGAAGCGGGATGAGGTCGCGAACACCGGGCGGGCGTCGCAGACCGTGACCCGGTAGCCGAGGAACTTGCCGACCCGGGCGACCGCGGCGGCGAAGTCGATCGCACCGAACACCAGCATCCGCGGCGGCGGCGCGAAGGACTGCACGAACACCGACAGCTCGTCCCGGCGCCGCTCGCCGTCAGGGCCGTAGCGGCGGGTGCCGGTGACTCCCTGGGCGAGCATGCCCCGCGCGTCGTCGTCGACCGCCTCATCCAGCCGCCGGGTTGCGCCGAGCGTGCCGACAGCCCGCGCTCCCCGCTGTCCGCGTCAGCCTGCTCAGCATCAGCCTGCTCCGCATCAGCGTCGGCCGCATCGGCGCCGGCCCAGATGACCCGGCGGGCACCGATCGTGCCGGGGCCGTCAATGACGGTGGCGACGGCGACCGGCTGCCCGGCCCGGATCGCAGCGGCGATCTCGCCCAGTTCGGGGTACAGCTCGCGGCTGACCGGCTCGACGAAGATGTCGATGATCCCGCCGCAGGTCAGGCCGACCGCGAACGCGTCGTCGTCGCTGACCCCGTATCGCTGCGACACCGCCTGGCCGCTGGCGTGAACCTCACCGGCCAGCTCGTAGACCGCGCCCTCGACGCAGCCGCCAGAGACGCTGCCGACCACCTCGCCCTCTGCGGAGACCGCCATGGCCGCGCCCGGCTCGCGCGGCGCGCTGTGGTAAGTGCTCACCACGGTGGCCAGGCCGAAAGTCTCACCCGCGTCCCACCACTTGACGATCTGGTCCAGGATGTCGCGCACGGCTTGCTTCCCTCCCAGGGGCGTGATGCCCTCCTGTCTCCAGGGTACGAGGTGTGGCCGTGTCTGCCCGGCGGGCGGCCCCCGGACCTCCGCTAAGCCGCTTTCCGGACCACGCGGGCCCTCGGTCAGCGGCTCTCCTGACGGAGGCCGCGCAGGACCAGGGCGGTCTCCAGGGCCGCAGTCACCGCGTCCCAGCCCTTGTCCTCGCGGCTGCCCTCGCCGCCGGCCCGGTCCATGGCCTGCTCGAGCGTGTCGCAGGTGAGCACGCCGTTGCCCACCGGGATGCCGGCATCGAGCGACACCCTGGTCAGCCCGTAGGTGACGGCGTCGCAGACGTAGTCGAAGTGCGGGGTGCCGCCCCTGATGACGGCGCCCAGGCAGGCCACCGCATCGTGCCGGCGGGCCAGCTCGGCGGCCACCACCGGCAGCTCCACCGCGCCCGGCACCCGCACGACAACCGGCTCGGCGGTGCCGCACGCGGCCGCCGCGGCCAGTGCCCGGGCCAGCAGCGTGTCGGTGATCTCGGCGTGCCACCGGGTGGCCGCGACGGCCAGGCTGATGCCGGAGGCGGCCACCACCCCGCCGCCAGGCCGGCCGGTCCCGCTCATCGCCCGGCCGCCGCCGATGACCCTGCGACCGCCGCTACCGTGACCGGCGGCGCCGTGACCGGGGGCGCCTGCCCGCCGCCATTCGCTGCCGGGTCGCCGAGGTTGTCGATCTGGTGCCCGAGCCGGTCCCTTTTGGCGAGCAGATACCGGATGTTGTCGGGCGTCGGCTGGACCGGCAGCGGCACCCGGCCGGTCACCTTGATGCCGGACCCCTCCAGCCCCGCCACCTTGGCCGGGTTGTTGGTCAGCAGCCGCAGTGAGGTGACCCCGAGGTCGGCGAGCATCTGCGCCCCGGTCGAGTAGTCGCGCGCGTCCACTGGCAGGCCGAGCTCGGTGTTGGCGTCCACGGTGTCCGCCCCGGCGTCCTGCAGCTGGTAGGCGCGCAGCTTGGACAGCAGCCCGATGCCGCGGCCTTCGTGCCCGCGCAGATACAGCACGATGCCGCGGCCCTCCGCGGCGATCGCGGCCATAGCCGCGTCCAGCTGGGCTCCGCAGTCGCAGCGCCGGGAGCCGAACACGTCACCGGTCAGGCATTCCGAGTGCATCCGCACCAGCACGTCGCCGGGCTGCTCGCCGAGATCGCCGAGGACCAGGACGAGGTGCTCGGTCGAGTCCACCAGGTTCAGGTAGCCGATGGCCCGCCAGTCGCCGTAGGCGTTCGGCACCCGGGTCTGCGCCACCCGGCGGATCATCCGCTCGGCCCGCCTGCGGTACTCGATCAGCTGCGCGATCGAGATCAGCGGCAGGCCGTGCGCGTCGGCGAAGGCCCGCAGCTGCGGCAGCCTGGCCATCGTCCCGTCGTCGTTGAAGATCTCGGCCACCACCCCGGCCGGGGTCAGCCCGGCCAGCCGGGCCAGGTCCACGGCGGCCTCGGTGTGCCCGGGGCGCCGCAGCACGCCGCCCTCGGCGTAGCGCAGCGGGAAGATATGGCCGGGCCGGACGATCTCGTACGGCTCGGTGGCCGAGTCAACCAGCACCCGGATGGTCCTGGCCCGGTCCGCGGCCGAGATCCCGGTGGTAACGCCGTCGCGCGCGTCGACGCTGATCGTGAACGCGGTGCCCATGTGCTCCCGATTGTCGCTGGTCATCTGGGGCAGCTGCAGCCGGTCCAGGTCGGCCCCGACCATCGGCACGCAGATCAGCCCGCGGACGTAGCGGATCGTGAACGCGAGCAGCCCGGGGGTGGCCTTGCTCGCGGCGAACACGATGTCGCCCTCGTTCTCCCGGCTGGCGTCATCGACGACGACCACGGCGCGGCCGGCCGCGATGTCGGCGATGGCCCGGTCCACGTCGTCCAGCGGGACGTCGGCCAGCACGGCGGGCTGCGTCATGACTGCTGTCCTCCGGCCTGGAGCAGCCGCTCGACATATTTGGCGATCATGTCGACTTCCAGGTTGACCGCGGCGCCGGCCTGCTTGCGGCCCAGGGTGGTCCGGGCCAGGGTCTCGGGGATCAGGCTGACCTCGAACCAGCTGCCGTCGCCCCCCGCGCCCCCGGTGCCCGTGCCGCCGGCTCCGGACACGGTGAGGCTGACGCCGTCGACCGTGACCGAGCCCTTTGCCACCACATACCGAGCCAGGGCGGCGGCCAGCGAGATGCGGACGACCTCGGAGGCGCCGCCCGCGGTCCGATTGATGATCACGCCGGTGCCGTCCACGTGGCCCTGCACCAGGTGGCCGCCGAGCCGGTCGGCCAGCCGCACGGGGCGCTCCAGGTTGACGGGGGCGCCCGGTACCAGCTCGCCCAGGCTGGTGCGGTCCAGCGTCTCGCCCATGACATCCGCGCTGAACTGGCCGCTGGCCACGCTGGTGACGGTCAGGCACACTCCGTTGACGGCGATCGAGCCGCCGCGCCCGGCGTCGGCGGTGACCAGCGGGCCGCGCACGGTAAGCCTGGCGCTGTGCTGGCCGGTACGTGCTGGCCGGTATGTGCTGGCCGGTACCGGGCTGGCCGGTACCGGGCTGGCCTGAACGGGGGCCGCCCCGCTCGACCGCGATGACCTCGCCGAGCTCTTCCACGATTCCGGTGAACACCGGTTCCTCCTCCGGAGCTGATGCTGCTGCTCGCTCCGGGGATGCCGCGCAGACGGCGCAAGCACGGCACACCGGCCCCAGCGGGCCGCGCCGTGCGCGTGCTGCCTCCCATCCGGACTTTGACCGTCGGTCCCGGAATTTCGCCGGGTCAGCCGGCCGATGGCTTCGGCCGGGTCGCGGACTATCACCGCCGGTTCGGAGTTTCACCGACCCCGGAGCACGCTGTTACTGCTGCTAACTAGTCTGCCATGTCCGGCTATTCCGCGTCGCGGCGGCCGTGGCTGACCACGGCCAGAACTCAGGCGCGGCCGTGCTGGCGGCCCGGGTCGGCGGCTACCGGCAATTCGGCGCCGCGGCGGCGTGACCCGCTGCGGCGCCGAACCTGACCCGCTGGCCTCAGGTGGGGGTGCGGCCCCGGCGGGTCAGCGCGTCGATGGAGACCGCGGCGAGCAGGACCAGGGCCGTCCACATGAGCTGGGCGGCGGCGGTCAGGCCGAGCAGCGTCAGCCCGTTGGCGATCACGCCGACGACCAGGCCGCCGAGCACGGCGTGCAGCATCCTGCCGCGGCCGCCGAACAGGCTGGTGCCGCCGATGACCGCGGCGGCCACCGCGTACAGCACGTTCTGCCCGCCGTTGACGCCGCTGGAGATCGAGCCGAGGTAGGAGGCGTAGATGATCCCGGTGATGCCGGCCGTGAGCCCGCAGAGCGCGAAGGCCGCGACCCGGATCCGGTTGGTGTTGACACCGGCCCGCCGGGCCGCCTCGGTATTGCCGCCGATCGCGTAGATGTACCGGCCGAACCGGGTGCGGCCGAGCAGCGATGGTGTATACCACCAGGACCGCCAGCACGACCAGCACCACGTAGGGCAGCCCGCGCACGGCGAGCAGGACGCTGCCGCGGTTGGCGTTGCCCACCAGCACCACCGCGATGCCCGCCACCGCCATCACGGCGATCTTCAGCAGGGTGATGCTGACCGGCGGGGCGACCAGCCCGTTGATCCGCCGTCGGCGGTCCCGCAGGTACATCATCAGGCCGGCCAGCGCGACGATCGCGACCATCACGATCCAGCTGGCGGCCGGGCTGAGGGCACCGGCCTCGATGTCGTTGATGACATTACTGTTCAGCCGGATCACGCCGCCGACGCCGATCTTCCCGGTGGCGTCGATCAGGTACAGCAGCACGCCGGACAGTCCCAGGAAGCCGGCCAGCGTGACGACGAACGAGGGCAATCGCAGCCGGGTGATGATGTAGCCCTGCAGCGCCCCGTAGGCCCCGGTCGCCGCCAGCGCGGTCAGGACCGCGATCCACCAGGGCCAGTTAAGCGCCAGCATCCACAGCGCGATGACCGCGCCGCAGGCCGCCGTGAAGCCGGCCGCCAGGTCGATCTCGCCGAGCAGCAGCACGAAGACCTCGGCCATGGCCAGGGTGATGATGAACGCGGCCTGGGTCATCAGGTTGACCAGGTTGCCCGCCGACAGGAACAGCGAGTTCTTGATCTGGAAGAACAGCACGATCACGACCACGCCGAGGATGACCGGCAGCGCCCCGCTCTCGCCGCTGCGGACCCGCTTGAGCCAGAGCCGCGCGTATTCGCCGACCGACCCGGCCATCAGGTCGGGCGGCGCCGCCAGCACGCTCGCCTCCGCCGCTTCCGGGCTCTCCGGCACGGTCTCGGTGCCAACCGCGCCCGGCTCGGTCCCTGGATTCTCTGCCATCTCAGGCCTCCCGGCCGCTGTCAGGGCTGCGGGCCGGGCCGGGCGCGCTGCGCGTCCGCTGCGTGGTACCGGTGGTGATCAGGTCGACCGCGGACGCGGTGTCGTAGTCCGACGCCGGACCTATCGACACCAGCCGCCCCAGGTACAGCACCGCAAGCCGGTCGGCGACCTGGAAGACGTCGGACAGGTTATGCGAGATCACCAGCACGGCGATGCCGCGCCGGGCCAGGCGGCCGATGAGCTCGAGGATCAGCGCCGTCTGCGACACCCCGAGCGCGGCCGTCGGCTCGTCCATGATCACCAGCTTGGCGTCCAGCATTACCGCCTTGGCCACCGCCACGGACTGGCGCTGGCCGCCGGACAGCGAGCCGACCGGCTGGCGGATGTTGCGCACCGTGGTGACCCGCAGGTCGCTGAGCGTCTGCTTGGCCGTCGTCTCCATGTCCACCTCGTCCAGCAGCAGGCGCCGCCGGACCTCGTGGCCGAGGAGCATGTTCTGCACGATGTCCAGGTTGTCACACAGGGCAAGATCCTGATACACGGTGGCGATCCCGGCGTCGGTGGCGTCCCGGGGGGTACGGAAGTGCACCGGCTTTCCCAGCCAGGTCAGCTCCCCCGCGGACGGCTCCCAGATCCCGGAGATGGTCTTGATCAGCGTCGACTTGCCGGCCCCGTTGTCGCCGACCAGGGCGGTGACCTGACCCGCCGGGATCTCAAGGTCGACACCGCTGAGGGCCTGGACCGGCCCGAAGTTCTTGGCGATGCCGCGCAGCCGCAGCAGCGGCCCGTCGAAGGTGGCTGGGTCCTGGCCGGCGCCCGACGGAGCCCGGCCCGCGTCCGCGGGCCGGGCTCCGTCTGCCGGGCTACTGGTCACTGCAGGCATCCCGGCTGGTCATGGGGCTCCACTGGTCACCCCGAGATTCCCGCGGCCTTGCAGGCCGAGGCGTACTTGCCCGAGCACAGCTGGGATGCCGGCACGAACTTGTCGGCGATCACCGTCGAGTTCATGTTGGCGGTGGTGACCCATTCCGGTGTCAGCAGCACCGACGCCACCTTGGTGTGGCTCTGCGTGTCAGTGGTGCTCCCGTTGACCAGGCTGGCCGGCGGGGTGGTGCTGGCCCGCGCGTACAGGGCCAGGGCTGCGGCGGCCTGGGCCTCCAGGTAGATCGGCTTGTACGCGGTGCCGCACTGATAGCCGGCCAGGATGTTCTGCAGCCCGGTCAGCGTGGCGTCCTGGCCGGTGGTGGGGAACGTCTTGGCCTTGATGCCCTTGTTCTGCAGGTAGTGGATGATCGGCGCGCCGTTCTCGTCGTTGGGGATCAGCGCGGCGTTGATGCTCGGGTGCGCGGTGTACTGCTGCTGGAACTCACTCAGCGCGGTCGGCGGGTCCCAGGTGCCCGCGGGGTTGCTGACGTTCTTCCAGCCCTTGTTCTTGAAGTACGGGGCCAGCACCGCGTTGTAGCCCTGCGCGAACAGCGTCGCGTTGTTGTCGGTCGGGGCGCCCTTCATCACGATGACCTGCGGCTTCTTGACGTGCCAGGCACTCACGCAGTTCACCAGGCCCTGGCCGATCTTGGTGCCGACCAGCACGTTGTTGAAGCTGACGTAGTACTTGCGGGTGCCGCCGAGGGTCAGCCGGTCGTAGTCGATCACGGCGACGCCGTGCGCCTTGGCGTACGACTCGATGTGCGCGCCGACACCGGAATCGAGCGGGTCCACGACCAGCACGCTCGCGCCCTTGGTGATGGCCGTCTGCGCGTCGCTGAACTGCGTCGAGTCACTGCCCAGGGCGTTCTGCACGGTGAACTGCGAGGACTTGAGCCCAGCCTTGGCGAATGATTCCTTCAGGTAGGGGGCGTCGAACTCGACATACCGGGTCGAGGACACGGTGTCGGGCAGGATCACGGCGACGTTGCCCTTGCCCTTGGCCGCCAGCGGCTTAAGCGTCGCCATGGCCGAGAAGCTGTTGTTGAGCTGGGTAACTGACAACTGCGGGACGCTGCCCGAACTGCCTGAACCGGACGAACCGGACGAGCTGCTACTGCTGCCGCCGCTACTGCCGCCGCACGCGGCCAGAATGAGGGCGGCGCTGCCGGCGACGGCCGTCAGCCCCGCTTTCTTGGGAACTGAATACAACGAAACCACCTCGCTCGTGAGCGGGACGTGTCCGGGACATGACATAGCGCAGGTCCGCTGCACGATCGCCGCTGGCGGGAACCTATCCACCGAGAACAGTAGAACCACGAGGATGAACAGCTCCGTTAACATCCCCGTAACTGTGTGAAAAAAACGTTAATGCCGTCTCCCAACCCTGTACAGGCCCGCCGCGCGACGAGATCAGCGCAACTGAGAGAGCTATTCTGCGGCGATCCGGTACCCGGCCCGGGGCTGGGTGAGGATCAGCGAGACACCGTCATTCGGCTCGAGCTTGGCCCGGAGCCGCCTGATGTAGACGCGCACGTACTCGGTCTCGGTTTCGTAGCCGCGGCCCCAGACCCGCCGCAGCAGATGCGCGTGGGTCAGCAGCTTCCCCCGGTTGGTGGCCAGCTCGCGCAGCAGCGCGAATTCTGTCGGGGTCATGTGCACGTCGGCGCCGCCCTTGGTCACCTGCTGTCTGGCCAGGTCGATGACCACCTCGCCGAGGACGATGACCGGCGGCCCGGGCTCGGCCGCAGGGTCGGCCGGACGAGTCCGCCGCAGCGTGGCGGTGATCCGGGCCAGCAGCTCCTCAATGCTGAACGGCTTGGTCATATAGTCGTCGGCGCCCATGTTCAGCGCCGTCACCTTGTCCCGCTCGCCGCCCCGCGCGGACACCACGATGATGGAGACCCCCGAGCGTTCCCGGATCAGCCGGCACAGCTCGAAGCCGTCGATCTCGGGCAGCATCAGGTCCAGCAGCACGATGTCGGGGGACTCGGTTTCCAGCAGGTTCAGCGCCCGCATGCCGTCAGTGGACACGACGGTGTCGAAGCCGCGCACGGCCAGGTTGGACCGGATCAGGTCGACGATGTTCGGGTCGTCCTCGATCACCAGCGCCCGGGTGCGGGCGGCCTCGGCCGGCCAGCACCGGTCAGGCACGGGGCAGCACTTTCAGGACCGGACCCGGTACCCCGCGATCCTGGCCGCCGGATCGGCCGGCCAGGTCGGCTGGCGCCACGGCGGGAGAGAGCACTTCCACCGGCAGGTGAATCCGGACGCAGGTGCCGTGCCCGGCTGGCTCGGCCGGGCTCAGCTCGATCCGGCCGCCGTGGGCGGCCACGATCCCGCGCGTGATCGACAGTCCGAGCCCGGAGCCGCCGCCGGCGGTGCGGTGCCGCCGCATCGGCTCGAACGGCGCAAGCGTCACCTCGGCGGGCATTCCGGCGCCGTCGTCGGTGACGCTGACCACCACTCCGGCCGGCCCGTCCGCCGTCACGCTGACCCGCACCCGGGTGCCGGGCGGGTTGTGGCCGAATGCGTTGCCGAGCAGGTTCACGAACACCTGCTCCAGCCGGTCGTGGTCGGCCCAGATGACCGGCAGATCCGCCGCGCAGTCCACCGCCACCAGCCGCGCGCTGGCCGGCGGCAGGCAGGCGACAGCGGCATCGATGACCAGCGGCAGGTCGCACCAGTCACGCTGCAGCCGCAGGATCCCGGACTCGATCGCGGAGAAGTCCAGCAAATCGTCGACCAGCCGGCCGAGCCGGGTCGACTCGGCCGCGATCCGGCCGATGAACCGCTGCTGGGAGTCGGCATCCCAGGTAACGTCCGGCTGCAGCAGGCTGGAGGCGTAACCGCGGATCGCGGTGAGCGGGGTGCGCAGCTCGTGGCTGAGCCTCGACAGGAAGCCGCGCTGCAGCTCCTGGGACCGCCGCAGCGTCATGGCCTCCTGGTGGGCGAACCAGGCTTCCTCCCGCTCCAGCGCCAGCTGCAGCGAATGAGCTGCGTCCTCCAGCAGCGCCGGGGCGTCGCCGGGTGGCGCGCCTGCCGACCAGCGGGCCACCAGGACGGCCAGGCCGCCGGGAGCGCCGAACGTCACAGACAGCAGTCGGCCGCCGTCAGCACCAATCTGATGATGCATGGCTGAGCCATCGCCATCCGCCAGCGCGAGCGCGGCCTGGGCGGCGGTCACGGCCCGCCGGGCCGCGGCGGGTGGCACCGGCTCCCCGGCCAGGAGATCCCCGCCCAGCCGCCTATCGCCCGCCATCCGAGGCCCAGGCGCCTCTTCGGCCAGACCGGAATGGGCCCGGCATATCGCCGGATTGCCGGCCGGTCGGACAACCAGGGCCGCCTCGTCCGCCTGCAATCCCCGGCTCAGAGCCTGCAGCGCGATACTGAGCCCGTCGGCGACCGGCACCGGGCCGGCCAGGGTCTGCAGCACCTCGCGGATCGTCTCTAGTACCCGGTTGCGCGCGGTGACCTGCGCCAGCAGCCGGTCCCGCTCGATCGCGCTGGCCGCGTAGCCGGCGTACAGGGTGGCGAGGTCAAGGTCGTCACGCTGCGGCTTGCCGGCGATGGCACGCAGTACCGTGATCACGCCGAGCGGCCCGTCGCGCCCCAGCACCGGCACCGACCAGGAACTCGCCACCTTGGCGTCGCGGGCCAGGTTCCCGAAGACCTCCCAGGCGGAACCGCTGCGCGCGTTCTCGGCCACCACCGGCTGCTCGGTACGAGCCGCCATCCCGGCCGGGCCGCCCGCCGGACCGCAGGGCAGCCGGGACCACGCCGCCTGCAGCCGCGCAGGCAGGCCAAGCGACGCCGCGCAGCTCAGCGAGCCGTTTTCCAGCAGGTGGATGCACAGGTGATCGCTGCCGAGCGCGGTGCCGAGCGCAGAAAGGATCAGCGGCAGGCTGGAGGAGGCGTCGGACGTGGCGAGCTGGTCGGCAAGCCCGTGCAGCCGGGTCAGCTGATGACGGGCGGAGGCGGTGATCTGCTGGCCGGACAGCAGCGCGACCACATCATCAGGGTGGACCTCGCTAGGCGCCACCTCGGCGACGAAGCGGCCGTGTCGCAGCACCGCGATACGGTCGGCCAGCCGGAACATCTGGCTGATGTCGTGGCAGGCCAGCACGATCGTGGTGCCCTGCTCGCGCAGCCGGATGATCAATTCCTCGACCAGCCTGCCCTCGCGCACGCCGAGCGAGGCTGTCGGCTCGTCGAGCAGCAGCAGCCGCGGGCGGTGCGCCATCGCCCGGGCGACCGCCACCAGCTGGCGCTGGCCGCCGGACAGCTGACGGACGCTGCGGCTGGTATCGGGCAGCGGGATGCCCAGCTGAGCCAGCAGGCGGCCGGCGTCACCGTGCATACGGATGTCGGAGAACAGCTGGCGGCGGCGCTCCCGGCCGAGCATGAGGTTGGCGGCAATATCCAGGTTGTCGCACAGCGCGAGGTCCTGCCAGACCACGCCGATGCCGCGGCGCCTGGCCGCCGGAGGATCGGCGGCGACCGGCGCGCCGTCCAGGATGATCGTGCCAGCCGACGGCGCGATATCCCCGGAGATGACGCGCACCAGCGTGGTCTTGCCGGCCCCGTTGTCACCGGCCAGCGCGATGATCTCGCCTTCCCGCACCTGCAGGTCGACGTCGTCCAGCGCGATCAGATGGCCGAACCGCACGCCGACGCCGGTGACCGACAGCAGCGGTGGCGAGGCCGGCTGGTCGCGGTGCGCGAGGGTGGTCATGTGCACATTGTGGTCACAGCGCCCGGCCAGCCGCCAACGGCCTGCCAGCCGGATTCCCGCAGCAGGTCGCCCGGCCGAGAATTTGCCCTGATCGTGGTCATCCTGCCCGCTGGCCGGTCAGCTGCCGGCCGCGGCGGCCTGCGCGGCGGCCCGCAATGACGTCACTGCCGCGGCGGCGTTCTCGGCTCCGAAGACCGCAGAGCCCGCCACGAACACGTCGGCGCCGGCTTCCGCGCACCGGCCGATGTTCTGCTCGCTGACGCCGCCGTCGACCTGCAGCCACACCGACCCGCCGCGCGCGGCGATCAGCTGGCGGGCCCGCCGGATCTTGGGCAGCACCAGGTCCAGGAACGGCTGGCCGCCGAATCCCGGCTCGACCGTCATCAGCAGCAGCATGTCGACCTCGCCCATCAGGTCGGCATAGGGCTCGACAGGAGTGCCCGGGTTGATGCCCAGCCCGGCCCGGGCGCCTGCCGCCCTGATCATGCGCAGCGTCCGCACCGGAGCGCCGGCTGCCTCGGCGTGGATGGTCACGCTGCCCGCCCCGGCCTCGGCGTAGCCCGGCGCCCACCGGTCCGGGTCCTCGATCATCAGATGACAGTCGAGCGGCAGGCTGGCGTGCTTGAGCAGTGCCTCGACGACCGGCAGGCCGAGCGTCAGGTTCGGCACAAAATGGCCGTCCATGACGTCGATGTGCAGCCAGTCGGCGACGTCGGCCACGCTCGCCGCCTCGTCGGCCAGGCGGGCGAAATCGGCAGCGAGCATGCTCGGGGAAATTTGCACCGTCATCGCGGCTGAGTCTAGGACCGGCGTGGGACACTGGCGAGGCTCCGTGCCGGGTGAACTGTCGCACCCTCAGGCTAGCTTCGATCCTGCTTTCGAATCGATCCACATTAAGGGGAGAGAGCTCGTTGGATACAGGAGCATCGGACCGGCTGCTCGACCGGGTGCGCAAGCTGCTGGCCAAGGCCGAGGGCGACGGGGTGACCCCGCCGGAGGCCCAGGCGCTGACGGCGAAGGCCGCCGAGCTGATGGCCAAGTACGGTATCGACCGGGCGCTGCTGGCCGCGGACCGCCCGGAGACCGATCGGCCGTCGAGCCGCATGCTGGACATCAGCAATCCGTGGGCGCGGGTCAAGGCGCACCTGCTGTGCGGGCTCGGCTCCGCGCTACGGTGCCAGTGCATCCTGCTCAGCCCCGGCGGCAGCGGCAGCCGGGTGCACCTCTTCGGCTACGCCTCCGACATCGAGCGCACGGACATGCTGTACACGTCGGTGCTGCTGCAGATGTGGCACGGCCTGGCCGGGGCGCGGGTCCCGGAGTGGAGCGCCAGCCCGCGGGCCTGGCGGCGCAGCTGGCTGCTCGGCTTCGCTACCGCCGTGATCTCGCGCGTCCGGGTGGCCGAGCACGACGCGGAATGCGCGGCCGCCGGACCCGGGCCCGGCGCCGGGTCCCGCACCGCGCTGGTGCTCGCCGACCGGGCGCTAGTGATCCGCCGGAACGTGGAGCAGGCGTATCCGCGCACCCGCCGGGCGCGGGTGACCTACAGCGGCTCCGGGTATGGCGCGGGCTACGCGCAGGGCCAGCGGGCTGACATCGGCGGCCGCCGGGTAACCGCCGGCCGGGACCGGGCGCTGACCTCAGCCCGCTAGCAGCCGCCCGCGAGGCCCCGAGCTGGGTTCCGGGGCGCCCTCCGGGCGAGCACGGCCCGCGGCGCCCTGAGCGGACGGCTGCTGTGCGCGCGCCGAGAGCCGCTGACGAGAGCCCGTGCGGTCGGGGAGACGGCTGGAGCACCGGGGTTGTCCCTGGGCTAACGCTAACGCTGCCGCCGCAGCAGTGCCAGGAAGATCGCGTCGGTGCCATGCCGGTGCGGCCAGAACTGCGCGCAGCGCTCGTGCGGTCGCGGGCAGCGCAGATCCGGGATCTGCGCCAGCGCGGCCTGGCCCAGCACGGCCGGCGCGTCGAGCAGGACCGCCTCGTCCCGGCCGGCCAGCACGGCCGTCACCACCTCCCGGGTCTCGGCCAGATGCGGCGAGCAGGTGACGTAGGCCACGACCCCGCCGGGCCGAACCGAGTCCAGGGCCGTGCCGAGCAGCCGCCGCTGCAGCGCGGCCAGGCCCGGCACGTCACCCCGGGAGTGCCGCCAGCGGGCGTCCGGGCGCCGCCGGAGCGCGCCGAGCCCCGTGCACGGGACATCAGCCAGGACGCGATCGAACGTCCCTGGCCGCCACGCCGGCGCGGTGCCGTCGGCCGCCGCGGCGGCGCCCGCGCCGCTCTTGCCGATCGCCTTGGCCACTAGCTGAGCGCGGTGGTAGTGCAGATCGGCAGCGAGCAGGCGGGCTTCGCGGCTGGCGGCCAGTCCGGCCAGCAGCCGCGCCTTGCCGCCAGGGCCGGCGCACAGGTCCAGCCATCGGCGGTCCGGGCCGCTGACCGGCGCGGCGGCCAGCGCGAGCGCGGCGAGCTGGCTGGCCTCATCCTGCACGCCTGCGCGCCGCTGGTTTACGGCGCCGATCCTGGCCGGGTCACCGCGGCCAAGGTAGGCGCCATACGGCGACCAGCGCGCCGGGCGGGCGCCGGCTGCGGCCAGCTCCGCCAGGTCGGCCAGGCCGGGGACTGCGCACAGCGTCAGGACCGGTGCGAGCTGATCGGCAGCCAGCGCCTGCTCGGTCTGCCGTGCCTGCTCGGTCTGAGTCTGCCCGGTCCCGGCCGGCGGGCGGTCCGGATTTGGTGCCCGGTCTGGGCCTGGCTGGGCGGCCCGGGACGTCTCGGCTGTGGCGGCCGCTGCCTCGCCCAGTGAGTCCCGTAGCGCGCTGACGACCCAGCGGGGGTGGCTGTAGCAGATCGACAGGTGACCGGTCAGGTCCTCGGCCGCGTCCGGCGCCACGGCCGCGAGCCAGGCCTGGAGATCGTGCTGGGCCACCCGGCGCAGCACGGCGTTGACGAAGCCGGCCGGGCGCGGTCCGGCCGCGTACCTAACCAGGTCGACCGAGGTAGCCACGGCAGCGTGCGGCTGGATCCGGGTGGCGAGCAGCTGATGCGCGCCCAGCCTGAGCACCTCGCGGACGCCGGTGTCCAGCTCGCTCAGGTCGCGGTCGCAGCAGGTGGCGAGTATCGCGTCGTAGCTGCCCCGGCCGCGCAGTGTCCCGTAGGTCAGCTCGGTGGCGAGTGCAGCGTCGCGGCCGGTCACGCCGCGCTCGGCGAGCAGCGCGGGCAGCAGCAGGTTCGCGTAGGCACCCCGCTCGCTGACCGCGCACAGCACATCGCAGGCGGCGCGGCGGGCCGGAATCAGCCCGCGGGCCGCCGCGGGCCGGTCGGCTCCGGTTCCCGCGCGCAGGCTGGCCTGCCGCGCCGCCCGGGCCTGGTACCGCTGGCGTCCTCGGCGGCGGCAAGCCGCGCCGCGGGCCACGCGGCGGTGGCGCGCGCATCTCAGCCGAGGACCGCATCGCGGCCGTCGAGCCGCAGGCCGCGCGCCCAGGCCGCGGCCGGCATCCGGCGCTTGCCGTCGGGCTGTACCTCGCCAAGCTCGACCGGAACGGTCCCGGTGCCGGCCAGCACGCGGTCACCGGCTGCGCGGTCGCGGAGCACGCGCAGCACGCCGGGGCCAAGGGCCGCGGGACTGTCGGCCGAGTTGCTGACCGGCGAGGCGCTGGCCAGCGGTCCGAGCTTGAGGCGCGCTCCGTTCAGGGTTGTCCACGCGCCCGGCGCGGGCGTGCAGGCGCGGATAAGCCGGTCGACTGCTGCTGCCGGGTGCGCCCAGCTCACCTGGGCGCCCGCCGGGGTGATCTTCGGCGCCAGGCTGATGCCGTCGGCCGGCTGCGGGCGGCTCTCCAGCGTTCCCGCCGCCACCCCGTCCAGGGTGGCCACCAGCAGGCCCGCGCCTGCGGCGCTGAGCCGCGCGAGCAAGTCGCCGGCCGTGTCGGACGGTCTGATGGGCTCGGTCAGCACGCCAAAGACCGGCCCGGCATCGAGCTCGGCGACCAGGCGGAACGTGGTCGCGCCGGTAATATCGTCCCCGTGCAGGATCGCGTGCTGCACCGGGGCCGCGCCGCGCCAGGCCGGCAGCACAGAGAAATGCAGGTTGATCCAGCCCCGCGCAGGGATCTCCAGCGCTGCGCCCGGGATCAGCGCCCCGTACGCCGTGACCGGGCAGCAGTCCGGCCCGATGTCCCCCAACCGGGCCAGGAAGTCCGGGTCACGCGGCCGCTGCGGCTTCAGTACCTCGACCCCGGCCGCCGCGGCCCGCCGGGCCACCGGGCTCTCCCCCGTCCGCAGCCCGCGGCCGGCGGCAGCGTCCGGCCGCGTGACGACCGCCGCTACCTCGTGATCGGGAGTCCAGCAGCGCGTCCAGCGAGGGCACCGCCGCCTCGGGCGTGCCCGCGAAGACCACACGCATGCGCTAGAAGGCCTTGCCCTCGGTGGGATGCGGGGAGACCTTGACCACGGGCGCCGGCTCGCCCCACCACTCTGCCGCCCGGATCTCCTTCATCGCCAGCTTGTGCTGAGCCGGGTCGAGCCGGTCGATGAACAGTACCCCGTCCAGGTGGTCGGTCTCGTGCTGCACGCAGCGGGCGAGCTGCCCGGTCCCTTCCAGCGTGACCGGTTCGCCGTGCTGATTGAACCCGGCGGCGACGACCCCGTAGGCGCGCGGCGTGGGGTAGACCAGGCCGGGGAAGGACAGGCACCCCTCGTCGTCGGTATCCTCGTCGGCCGATAGCCGGAGCGAGGGGTTGATGAGATGCCCGAGCACGTCGTCGACGTAGTAGGTGAAGACGCGCAACCCCACGCCGATCTGCGGCGCGGCCAGGCCCAGCCCCGGGGCGTCCATCATCGTCTCGGTCAGGTCCTTGACGAGTCTGCGCAGTTCGGCATCGAAATCAGTGACCGGCTCGGCGGGGGTGCGCAGCACGGGATCACCGAACAAGCGGATCGGCTTGATGCTCACCCAGTTCCTCCGGTCGATGACAGCGCGCGGGCGATTTCAGTGTAGGGAACCGGGCCGCCCGCTCCGGCCCGCACAGCCGGGAATCCGCGCCGCGGGAGGCGGTCAGCCACAGCCGCCGGCTGACCGGCGGTGCGCTAGGCGGAGGCCGCCTCCCCCGCGGCGGGCGACCGGGCCTTGAACGCGGCCTTCCGGGCGGCCCTGGCCACGCCCGGATCGGGATGGTGATCGCTCAGCGCGGTCAGCAGGCCGGTGACGCCCGGATGGCTGACCTCCCACAGCCCGGCCACGATCTCTGCCTGCGCGTCAGGCGGCAGCTCGGGCAGCAGCTCGGCCACCACGTCACGCGGGTCGGCTTCCTCCAGCAGGCCCGCACCAAGGTCGACGAGCAGCCAGGTGCGGTCCTCGGGGCGCAGCTCGGCATCCTCGCCGTGCTCGTGCAGCCAGACGGCGGCGTGCGCCCGCAGCACCGGCTCGGCCAGGGCAGCCCGGACCGCGGCGGCAGCTACCGCGCCGATCCGGTCCAGCACCGCAAACGCCGCGCCGCGGAGCCCGGGCGACCCGCCTGCGGCCGCATCGATCAGCTCGGCTGCAGCCTGCTCCGGCTTACGCTGCCCAGCCATGCGCCGATCTCGGCCTCGCCATCCTCCGCGTCGCAGCTGGCCAGTATGGCCAGCAGCCCGGCCGCTCCGGTCGGTCGGAGCTGCCGAGCACGGGCACATGCCAGCCCTGCGCGCGCAGCCTGCGGTGCACTCCCCAGACTCCCAGCGGGGACAGCGCCACGGTCAGGCCGCCGGCGGACTCGTCGGTGCCAGCTCGACGACCGCGAGGTCGGCGAGCGTCTCCAGCGCCGCGGACAGCTCGGCAGCTTCGTCGGGCTCAGGCTCATCGGGCCCGGGCTTACCGGGCCCGGGCCCGGCGGCCCCTGGCGGCGCAGCCGCCGGGCGGCTGCGGTGCCGCACCCCGGCCCGCCGACGCGGGCGCGTCCGCCGCCGTGGCCGCGCACCGGACTGACCAGTGCCGGCCGCGGCGGCATAGGCCTCGAACAGGCCGTCCATCCGCACCGGGCCGCCCACCGTGTACAGCGCGGTAGCGAGCCCGTCCAGGTCCTCGGCGGTCAAGATCGCCCAAGGCCCCGGTCCCATGCCGCCAGCACCGTCTCAGTGCTTCCATCCAGCACGTCGCCCTGGCTGCGGCCTGCCGGGCCTGCATCCGGGCCCGGCAGCATGCCCGCGGCCAGCGCCACCCGGCACGCCGCGGCCACCTCGTGCGGGGCAAGGTCGAGTGCCTCGGCGGCGACGCCGACATCGGCAGGCGCCATCCTGGCAGCTTTGAGCCCGTCAGCCCGGCCCGCGCCTGCCGCCGATCCCGCCGCTGCTGATGCCCCGTCCGCTGATGCCCTGTCCGGCGAACCGCCGTCCGGTGCGCCGGCGCCCTGCGGCTCCGCGGCCGCGGCACCCGCCGGGCCGCAGCCCAGCGGGCCAGGTCGCGCGCTGCGCGCATCAGCGGCGCTACCCGCGCGGCCGCGGCCAGTTCCTCCCGGGGCGCGAGCCGGACTGGCGGCATCCGCAGCCAGCCGGCTCCGCCCGGCCCAGCACCGCCCGGCCCCGGGCCAGCAGCGGAGACGCCCGCTGCAGAGCCCGCGGCGGCCGCCTCCCGCCCGACCCGGGAGCTGACACCGTCCGTCGGCTCGCTGACCAGGTCACCGGCCGTCTGGCGGACAGACTTGTGCCGGAAGCTCGGGTTCTGCCGTGAACCAGCCACCCCAGCACCCTATGGCCTCGGGGCCGACTAGTCAGATCAGCGCCCGTCAGATCAGCTCGGCCGGGTCGAGCTGCACCCGGACCGGGCGCGGATCCTTGCGGGCGCTGCGCAGCCGCTGATCCGCCTGCAGCGCGGCCGCCAGCGCCGCGCCTTCCGGCCGGCGCACGCGCACCAGATAGCGCACAATGGCTGCGTCCGGCGCAGCGCTGCCCCCAGCGCCGCCCTGAGTGCCGCCGGCGGCGTCGGACGCATGCTGAGGCGGCCTGAGGCCGGCCTGCCGGGTGCCGGACTGCGCCTCGCCGGCCCGGGTATGGGCCCGAGCACCTCGGCGCCGGGCGGCAGCTGCGCGGCCGCGATCAGGTCCGTCACGGCGTCTTCTTGCCCGGTCACCGCCGCCATCCGCACCGCGGGCGGGAACCGCAGCTCCTGCCGCTCGGCCAGCTCGCGGCGGGCGTGCCCAGCCGGGTCCCAGCGGACGAGCGCCTGCACGGCAGGCAGGCCGGGGTCGGCCACGGCCACCACGATCCCGCCATCGGGGCCGGCCCGGACCAGGGCAGCCGCGTTCAGCCACCGCCGCAGCGCCTCCTCGGCGGCGCGCAGACTGGCCCGGCCGAGCAGCGCCCAGCTGTCGAGCAGGATCGCGGCCGCATAGCCACCGTCGGCGCGCGGCTCAGCGCCCGGCGTGGCGACCACCACGGCGGCCGAGTCCGGCACCCGGCTGAGGACCCCGGCCCGGCCCGATGTCCGCACCGGAACTGCCGGAAAGGCCCGGCCGAGTTCCTCCGCGGTCCGCCCGGCCCCGGTGATCAGCGCCCGGAGCCCGCGGTGCCCGCAGCGCGGGCACGGCACCGTGGCCGCCGATCCGCACCAGCCGCAGCGCGGCCTGGCGCCCGCGGCGGCCAGCGCCACCGGGCCGCCGCACCGGTCGCAGCGGGCAGCCGCGCGGGCACCGCTCGCAGGCGACCGCGGCCAGGTAGCCGCGCCTGGGCACCTGGAACAGCACCGGCCCGCCGGCCAGGGCGGTCGCGCGCGGTGCGGAGCGCCAGGCTCGGCAGCCGCGCCGACCGCGCCGCCTCGTCGCGCGCCAGCTCCGCGTCGTCGCCGGTGACGCTGACCAGCGGCGCACAGCGGCGGACCATGGCCCGGTCGGCCGCCAGCGGCCTGGCCCAGCCGACGTCCAGCAGCTGCTGCGTCTCGGCGGTTCGGGCGAAGCCGCCGATCAGCGCGGCCGCACCGCAGCGGTGCGCGCGCAGCGCCAGCACCTCCATGGCGTGCGGGTACGGTGCGCGCGGCTCGGCGTGCAGGTCATCGCCGTCGTCCCAGAGCACCACCAGGCCAGGCCTGGCCACCGGCGCGAACATCGCCGACCGGGTTCCGCACACCACCCGCACCTGGCCGCGCAGCACGGCCAGCCAGCGGCGGTACCGCTCGGCCGGGCCGAGATCGGCCGACAGGCTGACATGCCGGCCCGGGCCCGAGGCGGCGGTCAGCGCCGCGTCGACCAGCTGCAGGTCCTTGCCGTCAGGGACGACGATGACGGTGCCCCGGCCAGCGCCGTCCGCGGCCGCCGCCGCCTGGCTGATCTCGGCGGGCCAGCCGGGACCGGGCAGAGCCGACCAGATGGCCCGCGGCGGCCGCCCGGCTGCGAGCGCGGCCAGGAAGGCACGGGCCGGCCCGGTACCGGGCCCAGCCGTGCCGCAGCGCCTGGGCCCTGGCCGGGCAGCCCTGGCACCTCGGACTGCTCCGGCCCGGCCCCGGCTGGCCCGGGCACTGCGGCCTCGGCGGCGGCATGCCGCGGCGGGATGGCCAGCCGCAGCACGTCAGCCAGCGTCCCGGCGTACCGGTCGGCTACCGCACGGGCCAGCCCGGCGATCTCCGGGGTGAGCACCGGCTCGGGCGAGACCACCCGCTCCAGGAACGCCAGCCGCCCGGTATGGTCGCTGGCCGCCGCCCGGTCCAGCAGATATCCGTCCACCAGCCGTCCCGCGAACCGGACCCGGACCCGGAGCCGGGCACCGCGGCCGCGTCGAGCTTGCCGGGTACCAGGTAATCGAAAGGCCGGTCCAGGTGTGCCAGCGGGATGTCGACCGCCACCCGGGCCACTGGCAGGACCGCCGCGGCTGCCGGCAGGCTGGCCGCGGACCTGCGCCGCGGCCCCTGCCGCCTGCTGTCCTGCCGGGACACCGCTGCTGCCATGATCCTGTCCTACCAGAGGCCGCCGACCGGGGCGGGACGCCCGCTGGCCGGCCGTGCCCGAGCCCCGGCGGTCAGAGGCCGGCGGCGGCTCGGAGCGCCTCCGCGCGCCCGGCCAGCTCCCAGGCGAAGTCGGGCTCCTCGCGGCCGAAATGGCCGTAGGCGGCGGTCTGCGAGTAGATCGGCCGCAGCAGGTCCAGGTCCCTGATGATGGCCGCCGGGCGCAGGTCGAAAACCTCGAGCACCGCATCCTGGATGCGCTCGACCGGCACCTGCTCGGTGCCGAAGCACTCCACGAACAGGCCGACGCGGCTTCGCCTTGCCGATCGCGTAGGCCACCTGGGTCTCGCACCGGTCAGCGAGACCGGCCGCGACCACGTTCTTGGCCACCCAGCGCATCGCGTAGGCGGCGCTGCGGTCGACTTTGGACGGGTCCTTGCCGGAGAATGCGCCGCCGCCATGCCGGGCCATGCCGCCGTAGGTGTCGATGATGATCTTGCGGCCGGTCAGCCCGGCGTCGCCCATCGGGCCGCCGACCTCGAACCGCCCGGTGGGGTTGACCAGCAGCCGGTAATTGGCGGTGTCCAGGTTCAGCGCGGTCAGCACGGGCTCCACCACGTGCTCGCGGATGTCCGGGGCCGAGCAGCCCGCGCAGGTCGATCGCCCGGCGCGTGCTGGGTGGAGACGACGACCGTGTCCAGCCGGACCGGCTCCGTGCCCGGCGTACTCGATCGTCACCTGGGTCTTGCCGTCCGGCCGGATGTACGGGATGGCGCCGGCCCTGCGCACCTCCGCGAGCCGCCGGGCGAGCCGGTGCGCCAGCATGATCGGCAGCGGCATCAGCTCGGGGGTGTCACGGCAGGCGTAGCCGAACATCAGGCCCTGGTCGCCGGCGCCCTGCCGGTCCAGGTCGTCGGCGCCCTCGCCCTCGCGGTGCTCGAACGCCTCGTGCACGCCCTGGGCGATGTCTGGTGACTGCGAGCCGATGGACACCGACACGCCGCACGAGGCGCCGTCGAAGCCCTTGGCCGACGAGTCGTAGCCGATCTCCAGGATCTTGTCCCGGATGAGCCCGGGATGTCGACATAGGTCTCGGTGGTGACCTCGCCGGCCACATGGACCTGGCCCGTGGTGATGAGCGTCTCCACCGCGACCCGGCTGCGCATATCGCCCTTCAGCATCGCGTCGAGAATGGCGTCGCTGATCTGATCGGCCATCTTGTCGGGATGGCCCTCGGTGACAGACTCGGACGTAAACAGACGACGAGCCATCGGACCATCCTCTTCTCCTGGCGAGTGCTGACGCCGCAGTGTAACGGGCCGCCGTGACCGGATAGCGAGGCACGCTGCAGGCCGCCTATTTCAGCCTGGCCGCCACGAGATCCCACACCACGTCGGCGAGCGACTCCTTCGGACCGTGCGGCACCAGCGTCTGCGAGCCATCGGCGGCGAGCACGACCGCCTCGTTGGTGCTGACGCCGAAGGCCAGGCCGTTGCCCACCTGGTTGACCACTAGCAGGTCGCAGCCCTTGGCGGCCAGCTTGGCCTGCCCGGCCGCGAGAACGTCGTGCGTTTCGGCGGCAAATCCCACGATGACCTGCTCAGGCCGGGCCCGGGCCGCCACCAGCTCACGCAGGATGTCGGGATTCTCGGCCAGCGCGATAGGCTCCGGCGCGGCACCGGCCTTCTTGATCTTCCGCGCGGACCGTCCGGCCGGCCGGAAGTCGGCCACCGCGGCGGTCATCACGATCGCGTCGGCCGCCGGGCGCGGCGGCCAGCATCGCCTCGCGCAGCTGCAGGGCCGAGACCACCCGCAGCACCCGCGCTCCGGCCGGATCGGGCAGGTCCGTGTTGGCCGCGACCAGCGTGACCTCTGCCCCGCGGGCGGCCGCGGTGGCCGCCAGCGCGTACCCCTGCCGTCCCGACGACCAGTTGCCCAGGAACCGAACCGGGTCCAGTTCCTCCCTGGTCCCGCCCGCGGATATCAGCACCCGTCGCCCGGCCAGGTCGGAGGGCAGCGCGGCGCTCCCCCGCGCCAGCACCCGCAGCGCGACTGCGAATATCTCGGCAGGCTCGGGCAGCCGGCCCGGTCCGCTGTCCGCGCCGGTGAGGCGGCCTGAGGCCGGCTCGAGCACCAGCACGCCCCGGCTGCGCAGGATGGCCGCGTTGGCCTGCGTCGCCGGATGCTCCCACATCTCGGTATGCATGGCCGGGGCGAACACGACGGGGCAGCGGGCGGTGAGCAAGATCGCGGTGAGCAGGTCGTCGGCCCGGCCCGCGGCGGCCCGTGCCATCAGATCGGCAGTGGCGGGCGCAACCAGCACCAGCTCGGCTTCCCGGCCAAGCCGCACGTGCGGCACCTGCTCGACGTCGTCGAGAACGCTGGCCGTCACCGGCTGCCCGGACAGGGCGGCCCAGGTGGCCGCGCCGACGAAACTCAGTGCTTCCGGGGTCGGAACGACCCGGACGTCGTACCCGGACTCGGTCAGCAGCCGGAGCAGCTCGCACGCCTTATAGGCGGCTATGCCAGCGCTGACGCCGAGGATGACGCGCATGACCGGGTTGCGGCCGGATGCGGGCCGGTCAGGCCGGCGATCCCTCGGGTTCCTCAGTCGCCTCCGGCGCCTCAGCGATGATCATGCCCTCGCTGATCTCGCGCAGCGCGATCGACAGCGGCTTCTCCTGCACCCGCGTCTCGACCAGCGGACCGACATACTCCAGCAGGCCCTCGCCAAGCTGTGCGTAGTACGCGTTAATCTGGCGTGCCCGCTTCGAGGCCATGATGACCAGGCCGTACTTGCTGTCCACGACCTCGAGCAGATCGTCGATCGGCGGGCTGATGATGCCTTCTGCAGATGAGCTAGCTGCCACGTATGAGCCTTTCAGGATTCCTGGGTGCGCCGGGAGTCCCCCGCCGCGCTGCCGCACATCACGGCCCGGCGCTCAGGCTGGGGTGCCGCCAGCCGCTGTGCGGCAAACTTCGGTGCCGTGCCAGGCTTGCCCGGCCTGCGGGCCAGCCTGCGGGGCCAGCACCAAAGATACCAGCTGGCGGCAGACGTCCCGGACAGACGTGTTGACCAGGGTGATGTCGAACTCACTGCCGGCCGCCAGCTCGGTCCTGGCGGCGTCCAGCCGCCGGGCGATCACCTCGGCCGGCTCGGTCTCCCGGCCGGTCAGCCGCCGGACCAGCTCCTCGAAAGACGGTGGCGCGAGGAACACCAGCAGCGCCCCCGGGACCGCGCGGCGCACCTGCCGCGCGCCCTCGACGTCGATCTCCAGCAGCACCGGGACGCCGGCAGCCAGCTTCTCGGCTACCGGCGCGCGCGGAGTCCCGTATTTATGCCCGGCGAACTGGGCCCACTCCAGCAGGTCACCAGCTGCCGCCAGCCGGTCGAACTCCGCCTTATTGACGAAGTGGTACTCACGGCCGCTGACTTCGCCGGGCCGCGGCGCCCGGGTGGTCACCGAGACCGACGGCCAGATCTGCGGGCAGCTGCCGCGCAGCCTGGCCACGACCGTGCTCTTGCCGACCCCGGATGGCCCGGAGAGCACGGTCAGGCGGGCAGGGGCAGGAGCGGAGTCCGGGCCGGGGGCACCACGGCGAGCCGTAAGGTCAGCCACGGTCTGCTCCCCGCCCCTGGTGCCTGCCGCGTCGGTCAGATGTCGCTTGCGAACTCGTTCTCCAGCGCGGTGCGCTGGTTAGCGCCGAGGCCGCGTACGCGCCGCGACTCGGCGATGCCAAGCCGCTCCATGATCTGCTTGGCGCGAACCTTGCCGACGCCGGGCATCGATTCCAGCAGAGCCGACACCTTCATCTTGCCGACGACATCGTCGGTCTGGCCCTCCTTGAGGACCTGGGGCAGGGTCGTCGAGCCGTGCTTGAGCCGGTTCTTGACCTCCGCCCGGTCTTTGCGCGCCTTGGCCGCCTTTTCGAGCGCCGCAGCCCGCTGATCGGGGGTGAGAGGGGGAAGAGCCACGCGAGGTCACCTCGGGTTTCGTATCGAAAAAGTCGCTCCGCGAGGGGAAACTAGCGAGTTCGAGTCGCGACGGCAACGAAAACTCACGTTTGCTTCACGACAATTTAGCCATTACTACTGAACGGATAAGGGTAGATACTTAACGTAAGCATCTTACCCCGCTCTGAGGCCGGCGGGAACCCATCGCGATAGGTCGATCTGGCGGCTCGGGGCCGGGCCTTTACCTCAGCCGGGGACCGGATCCGCGCGGCGGCGGCGCCGGGGACCGGATCGGCGCGGCGGAGCCGGGCATCAGCGGGGGGCCAGGTCGGCGCGGCGGAGCGAGGCGGCGAGAGCCGCGGCTGCAGCGCCCGGATCGGCGGCACCGGTGATCGGGCGGCCGATGACGAGCAGGTCCGCCCCGGCCCGCAACGCCTCCTCCGGCGTCGCGACCCGCGCCTGGTCGTGCGCCTCCGCGCCGGCCGGGCGCACGCCCGGAGTGATCAGCGTGATATCCGGCCCGACCTCGGCGCGGACGGCGGCGGCCTCGCGTGGCGAGCACACCAGCCCGCTGGCGCCGGCGCCCACCGCCAGCATGGCCAGCCGGCGGGCAGCGTCGCTGGCCGGCCCGGCCAGCCCGACGGCAGTCAGGTCGTCGTCGCCGAGCGAGGTCAGCACGGTGACGCCCACGATCATCACCGCCGGGGCGGCATCGGCCGCCGCCCGGATCGCGGCCGCGCCGGCCGCGGCGTGCACGGTGAGCATGCTCGGCCGCAGCCGTGCCACGGCGCGGGCGGCACCGGCCACGGTGGCGGGGATGTCGTGCAGCTTCAGGTCGAGGAACACCCGGACGCCGCTGGCGCCGCGGACCGAGGCGACCGCGCTCGGCCCGTACCTCAGGTACAGCTCCAGGCCGATCTTGACCGTGCTGACGTGCGGTGTCACCAGCCCGGCCCAGCGGGCGGCGGTATCCAGGCTCGGTGCATCGAGCGCGACGGCGATCGGAGCCGGCATGGTCACTAGGACTCCCCCTACAGCACGTTACTCGCCGCTGAGCGCCGCGCGGCGACCGGACGCTCATGAGCCAGCCCGATGACCTCGGACAGCCGGTCGATCTCGCGGCGGCCGAGCTCATCCTCCAGCTCGCGCAGGATCCGCATGCACGCCGACGGGTCATGGAAGATCGCCGTGCCGATGCTGACCATGGAGGCACCGGCGGCGATCAGCTCCAGGGCGTCCCGCCCGGTCCTGACCCCGCCCATCCCGATGATCGGCACCTCGGGAAGGGCAGCGCGGACCTGCCAGATGCACCGCACCGCGACCGGCCGGATGGCCGGCCCGGACAGCCCGCCTGCCAGCCCGGCCAGCACCGGGCGCATGGTGTCAGTGTCGATCACCATGCCGAGCAGCGTGTTGATCATCGACAGCCCGTCGGCCCCCGCGGCCACGCACGCGCGGGCGATAGCCACGATGTCCGTCACATCGGGCGAGAGCTTGGCAAATACCGGGATGTCGTACCGCGCCCGGCCGCGCACGGCCTCGATGACGGCCGCGGCCGCGGCCGGATCGCAGGCAAAAACCTGGCCGCGGTGCTCCACGTTCGGGCAGGAGATGTTGACCTCGATGGCGGTCACCCCGGCCGCGTCCGAGAGGCGGCCCGCGAGCTCGGCGAACTCATCGACGCTGCCGCCGGCGATCGAGACCACGGCGCGCGCCCCGCGCGACAGCAGCCAGGGCAGGTCGCGCTGCAGGAAGGAGTCAATGCCCGGTCCCTGCAGGCCGATGGAGTTGAGCATGCCGCTGGGCGTCTCGGCCATCCGCGGCGTGGGGCGGCCCGCCCGGGGGGCGAGCATGACCGACTTGGTCACCACCGCGCCGATCCGCGAGATGTCGAAGAACTGGGCCAGCTCGCGGCCGGCCCGGCGCAGCCGGACGCGGCCAGGATCGGGTTCGGCAGCTCCACATGGCCGAGCCGGGCGCGCAGGTCAGCGGCCATGGCCAGACCTCCAGGCGGCCCGCCCCGGGCGCAGCGGCGACGCCGGGCGCGCGGACGACTTGGCGGCCGGGTGCGCCTGCGGTTCCCAGCCCGGCGCGCCGAACGCGTCGAACGGGATCGTGCCGATGTCCTCCCAGCGCACCTGCTCGCCGCGGAACACCGGCCCGTCGACGCAGGAGCGCACCATCCGGGTAACCCCGTCGTTGCCGACGACCGGCAGCACGCACGTCATGCACACGCCGATGCCGCAGGCCATCGCCTCCTCCACGGCCACCTGGACCGGGATGCCGTAGCGCGGGCCCAGCATGCTCACCTGGCGCAGCATCGGCATCGGCCCGCATGCGTACACCACATCGGCCCTGGTCTCGTGGATGAGCTGGGCGAGCCCGTCGGTGACCATCCCGCGGCTGCCGAGCGAGCCGTCCTCGGTGGTGATCGTCGCGGTCCGGCCGGTGCGCCGGGCCGTCAGCGCGCCGAACACCCGCTCCCCGGTGGCCGCGCCGAGCAGGAAGTCGACACCGCATCGCCGCTCCCGCAGCCGGTCGGCCAGCGCGAACAGCGGCGCGCTGCCGTAGCCGCCGCCCACCAGCAGGCAGCTGGCCGGCTCGCGGGGCACCGGGAACGGCCGCCCGAGCGGCCCGGTGATGTCCACCGTGTCACGGACCCGGCGCTCGGCCAGCCAACGGGTGCCCGGACCGGCCACCGCGAACACGAACTCCACGGTCCCCCCGTGATCGGGCCGGACCGAGTAGATCGAGAACGCCCGCCGCAGCAGCATCGAGGTGTCCGGGCCGCCGACCGCCACGGCCACGAACTGACCCGGCCGGAAGCGAGTGGCCACGCCCGGTGCCACCACGGTCATCGCATGGTAGGCGTCGACCCGGCGGACGTTCAGCACGGTCCCGCGCACCTGGACCGGGCCGGCCGGTGGCTCGCCGTCGTGCTGGCCTGCCATGCCGCCGCCCGGCTCGCTGCCTGGCCCGGTCACGGCGCATCCGTTCCGCGCAGCTGCCCGGGAGCAAGGCGGCCAGAATTAATGCGCCCGGAATTAATGCGCACAGCGTGCTCCTGCAGCGACCGCACGCCCACCTCATCCCTGTTGATTGCCTCAATGCCCTGCACCGCCGCCGCCAGGCCCTGGATCGTGGTGATGCACGGCACGCCGCGGCGGACCGCGGCAGTGCGGATCTCGTAGCCGTCCCGGCGCGGCCCGGACTGGCCGGGGCCGCCGAACGGCGTGTTCACGATCAGGTCGACCTGGCCGTCCAGGATCCGGTCCACGATCGTCGGCTCGCCGTCCGGGCCCCGGCCGTCGCCGTGCTTACGCACGATCGTGGCACGTACGCCGTTGCGGCGCAGGACCTCCCCGGTGCCGCGGGTGGCCCAGATCTCGAACCCCAGGTCGGCGAGGCGCTTGACCGGGAACACCATCGAGCGCTTGTCCCGGCTCGCCACCGAGACGAACGCGCGGCCCTTGACCGGCAGCGAGCCGTAGGCGGCCGCCTGCGACTTGGCGAACGCGGTGCCGAACATCTGGTCCAGGCCCATCACCTCGCCGGTTGAGCGCATCTCCGGGCCGAGCAGGGTGTCGACGCCCTCGCCGCGGTCGTCGGCGAACCGGCTGAACGGCAGCACCGCCTCCTTCACTGCGATCGGCGCGTCTAGCGGCAGCGTTCCGCCGTCGCCGTCGGGCGGCAGCATCCCCTCGGCGCGCAGCTGCGCGATCGGGGCGCCGAGCATGATCCTGGCCGCGGCCTTGGCCAGCGGCACGGCCGTCGCCTTGGACACGAACGGCACCGTGCGGGACGCGCGCGGGTTGGCCTCCAGCACGTACAGCACGCCCGCGGCCAGGGCGTACTGGACGTTCAGCAGGCCCCGCACGCCGACCCCGCGGGCGATCGCCTCGGTGGAGGAGCGGATCTCCTCGATGTAGTCGCGGCCGAGCGTGATCGGCGGCAGCGCGCAGGCCGAGTCGCCGGAGTGGATGCCGGCCTCCTCGATGTGCTCCATCACCCCGCCCAGGAACACCTCGGCACCGTCGTACAGGGCGTCCACGTCGATCTCGACCGCGTCGTCGAGGAACCTGTCGATCAGCACCGGGTGCCCGGTCCCGGCCAGCACGGCCCGGCCGACGTAGGCGTCCAGGTCGGCCTCGTCGTAGACGATCTCCATGCCGCGCCCGCCCAGCACGTAGGACGGCCGCACCAGCACCGGGTAGCCGACCTCGGCGGCGACTGCCCGGGCCTGCGCGGCGGAGGAGGCCATGCCGAACCGGGGTGCGGGCAGCCCGGCCGCGGCCAGCACCGCGCCGAACTCGCCGCGGTCCTCGGCCAGGTGGATCGCGCCGGGCGGGGTGCCCACCACGGGGACCCCCTCGGCCTCCAGGTCCCGGGCCAGGCCGAGCGGGGTCTGGCCGCCGAGCTGCACGAGCACCCCGGCGACCGGCCCGGCTGCCTGCTCGGCCGCGACCACCTCCAGCACGTCCTCCAGGGTGAGCGGCTCGAAGTACAGCCGCCCGGAGGTGTCGTAGTCGGTGGAGACGGTCTCGGGGTTGCAGTTGACCATCACGGTCTCGTAGCCCGCTGCCGTCAGCGCGAACGAGGCGTGCACGCAGGCGTAGTCGAACTCGATGCCCTGGCCGATCCGGTTCGGCCCGCTGCCGAGGATGATCACCTTCGGTACCTCGCCGGAGGGAACCTCGGACTGCACGTCGTAGCTGGAGTACAGGTACGGGGTGGTGGCGGCGAACTCGGCGGCGCAGGTGTCCACCGTCAGGTACACCGGCGCGACGCCCAGCTCGCGGCGGCGGCGGCGCACCTGCGCCTCGGCCAGGCCGGCGAGCTGGCCGAGCTGCGCGTCGGAAAACCCGGCGGCCTTGGCCGACCGGAGCGAGCCTGCGTCGCCGAGCCCGGTCGCGGAAATGCTGGCGGCCCGGTCTTCGATGCCGGCCAGCTGGTCGATGAACCACGGGTCGATGCCGGTGGCCTGCGCGACCTGTCCGACGGTCGCGCCGGCCCGGATCGCCTGGTGCGCGGCGGCCAGCCTGCCGTCGTGCGGCACCGCGCAGCGGGCCAGCAGGTCGGCCACCTCGCCGGGCGGCCCGGCCCAGCTCAGCGGCGCGCCGCGGTCCTCCAGCGAGCGCAGCGCCTTCTGCAGCGCCTCGGGGAAGCTGCGGCCGATGGCCATCGCCTCGCCCACGGATTTCATGTGCGTGGTCAGCTTCTTGTCGGCGCCGGGGAACTTCTCGAACGCGAACCGCGGCACCTTGACCACGACGTAGTCCAGGGCCGGCTCGAAGCTGGCCGGGGTCTGCCCGGTGATGTCGTTGCGGATCTCATCCAGGGTGTAGCCGATGGCCAGCCGCGCGGCGATCTTCGCGATCGGGAAGCCGGTCGCCTTCGAGGCCAGCGCCGAGGACCGGGACACCCGCGGGTTCATCTCGATGACGACCATCCGGCCGGTGCGCGGGTGCACGGCGAACTGGATGTTGCAGCCACCGGTGTCCACCCCGACCGCGCGCAGCACCGCGATCGCGGTGTCGCGCATGTGCTGGTACTCCCGGTCGGTCAGCGTCATCGCCGGGGCGACGGTCACCGAGTCGCCGGTGTGCACGCCCATCGGGTCGATGTTCTCGATCGAGCAGACCACCACCACATTGTCGGCGCGGTCGCGCATCAGCTCGAGCTCGAACTCCTTCCAGCCGAGGATGGACTCCTCCAGCAGCACCTCGGTGACCGGGCTGGCATCCAGGCCGGCCCCGGCCATCCGGCGCAGCTGCCCGGCGCCTGCAGCGATCCCCGAGCCGGACCCGCCGAGGGTGAACGAGGGCCGCACCACCAGCGGGTAGCCCAGCTCGGCCGCGGCCTGCTCGCACTCGGCCAGGGTGTGACAGATCCGGCTGTCCGGCACCTGCGCGCCGAGGCCGGTGACGATCTCCTTGAACCGGCTGCGGTCCTCCCCGGCCCGGATGGCGTCGATGTCGGCGCCGATCAGCTCCACCCCGTAGCGGGCCAGCACGCCCGCGTCGTGCAGGGCCACGGCGGCGTTCAGCGCCGTCTGGCCGCCGAGGGTGGGCAGCACCGCGTCCGGGCGCTCCTTGGCGATCACTTTCCCCAGCACGTCCAGCGTGATCGGCTCGACGTAGGTGGCGTCTGCGAACTCGGGATCGGTCATGATCGTCGCCGGGTTGGAGTTGACCAGGCAGATCCGCAGGCCCTCCTGGCGCAGGACCCGGCAGGCCTGGGTGCCGGAGTAGTCGAACTCGCAGGCCTGGCCGATCACGATCGGCCCGGACCCGATGACCAGGACCGACCTCAGCTCAGCGCGCCTCGGCATCGGATCCCCCCGCCCCCTCAGTCGTGTCAGTTCCATGATCATGACTGATCTGGCGCGGATAACGGCCCGGATCCGTCACGATCATGAGGCAGCCGGGGCCGGCCGGACAGCGCGTCACCGGGAGCGCTCCATCAGGTCGCAGAACGCCGCGAACTCGCCCGCTGCGTCGTGCGGTCCGGGCGCGGCCTCGGGGTGGTACTGGACCGTGGCGGCGGGGGCGCTGAGCAGCCGGAGTCCCTCCACCACGCCGTCGTTGAGATCGACGTGGGTAACCTCCGCCGGGCCGAATGCCGTGTCGAAGCGCCGCGGCCGCCGCAGGCTGCCCGGCGCCCAGGCCGGCCCCGTGCTGGCGGGCCCGGCACCAGCAGGTCCGGCAGCCCCCGGCGCTGCCCCCCCGCCCGCCGCGCCATCCGGGGCCGCACCGGGCATGGCGACCGCGAAGCCGTGGTTGTGGCTGGTGATCTGGACCCGCCCGGTGCGCAGGTCCTGCACGGGCTGGTTCACGCCCCGGTGCCCGAAGCGCAGCTTGTAGGTGGCCAGGCCGAGCGCGCGGCCCATGATCTGGCTGCCCAGGCAGATGCCGAACACCGGAACGCCCGAGCCGAGCACGCCGCGCATCGCCTCGACCGCGTAGCCGGCCGCGGCCGGGTCGCCGGGCCCGTTGGAGAAGAACACCCCGTCCGGGGACTGCGCGAGGATCTGCTCGGCCGTAGCCGTGGCCGGCAGCACCCGCACCTCGCAGCCCAGGGCGGCCAGGCAGCGCGGCGCCGAGGCCTTGATGCCGAGATCCACGGCGGCCACCCGGTACCGGACCGGGGCGCCGCCGGAGGGTGCCACCAGGTACGGCTGCGCTGTCGTGACTGCCCGGGCCAGGTCCGCGCCGGTCATCGGCGGGCTGGCCAGCACGCGCTCCAGCAGCGCCGCCGGGTCGGCGGTCTGCGTGCTGACGGCCGCGCGCATCGCACCGCGCTCGCGCAGGTGGCGGGTCAGGGCCCGGGTGCCGGTGATGGCAATCGCGGTGATTCCCGCTGCCCGCAGCTCTGCTTCCAGGCTGCGCTTCGCCCGCCAGCTGGAGCTGATCCGCGCTGGCTCGCGGATCACGTAGCCGCTGACCCAGATGCGGCGCGATTCGGAGTCGGTGTCGTTGACGCCGGTGTTGCCGATGTGCGGGGCGGTCATGGCCACGATCTGCCCGCAGTAGGACGGATCGGTGAGGGTCTCCTGGTAACCGGTCATTCCGGTGTTGAAGACCATCTCACCGAACGTCTCGCCGTCCGCGCCGAAGCCGGCCCCGCCGAATGCCGTGCCGTCCTCGAGGACCAGCATCGCGGGGCGGTGCGCGGCAGCCTGGCCGATCACCGGGCCAGCTTCCCGTCCAGCACCGTGGGCGCCCCGCGCAGGAACGTAGCGATCACCTGGCCGGGCAGCTCGCGCCCGGCGAACGGTGAGTTGCGGCTGCGGGAGGCGTGCTGCGCCGGGTCGACAATGCCGCCCGCCGCCGGGTCGTAGAGCACCAGGTTGGCCGGGGATCCGGGCGCGAGCGGCGCGCCGTGCCGGGGCGGCTGTCCCTGGCCACCACCGGGCGGCGCGCCGGCACCGCTGTGCGTGCCGCGCCCGTCGAGCCGGGCGATGGCGGCCGGGCGGGCCGACATCCGGTCCGCGACGCCGTCCCAGTCCAGCAGGCCGGTCTGAACCATCGCGGCGTGCACCACCCGCAGCGCCGTCTCCAGGCCGGTCATTCCGAACGCGGCGACCGGCCACTCGGTCTCCTTGTCCTCCAGCGGGTGCGGCGCGTGATCCGTGGCGATGCAGTCGATGGTGCCGTCGGCCAGGCCCGCGCGCAGCGCGGCCACGTCCTGCGCGGTCCGTAGCGGCGGGTTGACCTTAAAGACCGGGTCGTAGCTGGCGGCGAGATCCTCGGTGAGCAGCAGGTGATGCGGCGTCACCTCGGCAGTCACCCGCCAGCCCTTGGACTTCGCCCAGCGGATGATCTCCACCGAGCCCGCCGTCGAGACGTGGCAGATGTGCAGCGCCGAGTCGACGTGCGCCGCGAGCAGGCAGTCCCGGGCGATGATCGCTTCCTCGGCCACGGCCGGCCAGCCGGCCAGCCCCAGGCGGCCCGACATCTCCCCCTCGTTGAGCTGCGCCCCGTCGGTCAGCCGCGGCTCCTGGGCGTGCTGGGCCACCACACCGTCGAACGCCTTGACGTACTCCAGGGCCCGGCGCATCAGCACGGCGTCGGCCACGCAGGTGCCGTCGTCGGAGAACATCCGCACCCGGGCCGCCGAGTCGGCCATGGCGCCGAGCTCAGCCAGGTGCCGCCCCGCCAGCCCGGTGGTGACCGCGCCGACCGGCCGCACGTCGCAAAGGCCGGCCTGGCGGCCGAGCCGCCAGATCTGCTCCACCACCCCGGCGGTATCAGCGACCGGGTCGGTGTTGGCCATCGCGTGCACGGCGGTGAAGCCGCCGAGGGCGGCAGATGCGGTTCCGGTCGCGACGGTCTCGGCGTCCTCCCGGCCGGGCTCGCGCAGATGGGTATGCAGGTCTACCAGGCCCGGCAGGGCGACCAGGCCGGCCGCGGCCAGGATCCGGGCACCCCTTGCGGCCGCCCGGGCCGCGGGGCCGGTTTCGGCGATCAGCCCGCCGCTGAGGAGGATGTCGGCCGCCTCGCCGCCGGCCAGCGCGGCCCCGGTGATCAGCCACGGCTGCATTTCCTGCTGCGGATGAGCGCCGCCCGCCGTGCCGTCTGCCGCTACGCCGCCCGCCGCTGGGCCGTCCGGTGTCATTGCCGGGCCTCCGATCCACCGAGCAGCAGGTAGAGCACGGCCATCCGGACGCTCACCCCGTTGGCGACCTGCGCCACGATGGTAGAGCGCGGCGAGTCGGCCACCTCGGCAGCGATCTCCACGCCGCGGTTCATCGGCCCCGGGTGCATCACGATCGCGTGCTCGGGCAGCAGCGCCATCCGGTCGGCGTCCAGCCCGTACCGGCGGCTGTACTCGCGTACCGTCGGGAAGTAGGCGGCGTTCATCCGCTCCTGCTGTACCCGCAGCATCATCACCACGTCGCACTTGGGCAGCGTGGCGGTCAGGTCGTAGGACACCGCGCACGGCCAGCTGCCCACGGCCACCGGCAGCAGGGTCGGCGGGGCGACCAGCGTGATCTCCGCGCCGAGGGTGTGCAGCAGCAGCACGTTTGACCGGGCGACCCGGCTGTGCAGCACGTCCCCGACGATCGCCACCCGCAGCCCCGCCAGCCTGCCGAGCCGCCGCCGCATCGTGAACGCATCGAGCAGGGCCTGTGTCGGGTGCTCGTGCGCGCCGTCACCAGCGTTCACCACGCTGCCCCGCACCCAGCCGGCCAGCCGGTGCGGCGCACCCGAGGCACCGTGCCGGATCACGACCGCGTCCGCGCCCATCGCCTCCAGGGTGAGCGCAGTGTCCTTCAGGCTCTCCCCCTTCGCGACGCTAGACCCCTTGGCGGAGAAGTTGATCACGTCAGCGGACAGCCGCTTGGCCGCGGCCTCGAAGGAGATCCGGGTCCGGGTGGAATCCTCGTAGAAGAGGTTGACCACGGTCCGGCCGCGCAGCGTGGGCAGCTTGCGGATCGGGCGCTCGGCCACGCTGGCCAGCTCCTCGGCGGTGTCGAGGATCAGCATGGCGTCGTCGCGGCTCAGGTCCGCCGCGGAGATCAGGTGCCGGTTCACGCGCCCGCCCCCGCGCCCGGCGGGACACCTGGAGTCCGCGCTCCGCCCGGGCCGTACGCGTCACCCGGGTCCCTGGCGTCGCCGGCGCTGAGCACCACGGCGTCCCGGCCGTCGGTTTCTGACAGCAGCACCCGGACCAGCTCGCGCTGCGAGGTCGGCAGGTTCTTGCCGACGTAGTCGGGCCGGATGGGCAGCTCCCGGTGCCCGCGGTCGACGAGCACCGCCAGCTGCACGGAGCGGGGCCTGCCGAGGTCGCTGAGGGCGTCGAGCGCCGCCCGCACCGTCCGGCCCGAGTAGAGCACGTCGTCGACGAGCACCACGACCTTGCCGTCGACGCCCTGCACCGGAAGGTCGGTGTGCCCGAGCGGCCGGGCCGGCCGCAGCCGCAGGTCGTCGCGGTACATGGTGATGTCGAGGGAGCCGGCCGGGACGGCACGCCCCTCAACCTGCTCCAGCCGTCCCGCCAGCCGGTGCGCGAGCGGTACCCCGCGCGTCGGGATGCCCATGAGCACGACATCGCCCGCGCCGTCGGTGCGCTCCAGGATCTCGTGCGCGATGCGCGTCAGCGCCCGGCCGATCTCGGCAGGCTCCCAGACGGTCTTGCCGCCCGCGGCCGAAGGCGGCCCCTGCGGGCCGGTTACCGGGCCATGCGGCCCGGCCGCCTGACGGTGCTCGCCGGTCATCAGGCCGGGGTCGGCAGCCAGCTGGTGACCGCCTCCGGCCGACCTTGGGGCAGGCACGAGAAGGACCCCCTTTCCCGCCTCACGGGACGGGTCTTAAAGGACGTCTGACGGCTTAACCGTAGCAGCCGGGCGCAGGCAGGCGAGTCAGGTCCGCCGGACGCGGCCGCGTCCGGCGGGCTCAGCGGCCCCTGCGGGCCCAGGGCAGGGCCGGGCAGGCTCAGGTCAGGCCGGGCAGGCTCAGGTCAGGCCGGGCAGGCCCAGGCCAGGCCGGGCAGGCCCAGGAAAGGCCGGACGGCACTGGAAGCGGCGATCTTTAGATGGCGTGACGGAGGGTGGTGCATATCACCTTGCTGTGAAACATCCGTTTCGTAAACCAGTCGCCGCGGCGAAGCCACGGCGCGGTCTCCGCGCAGGCCGGCGGTTCCTCGTCTCGCGGGGCCTTTGCGGCGGCCGCCCGGCTGCAGTGCAGGGATGCGCCACCGCGCGTAACTTCATCCGCTTTTGCCATTCGGCTTGACCTTGCCGCCCTCGCGGCTTACCGTCACTGTGCGTAACCACCACACTGAGCTGCAACCAGGCCAGGGGGCCGAACCTATGCCATCTGACTACGCCAAGACCCTGGGCGCGCGGCTGCGGGCCATCCGCACGCAGCAGGGGCTGTCCCTGCATGGCGTCGAGGAGAAGTCCCGCGGCCGGTGGAAGGCCGTCGTGGTCGGCTCCTACGAGCGCGGCGACCGGTCGGTTACCGTGCAGAAGCTGGCCGAGCTGGCCGAGTTCTACGGGGTGCCGGTGTCGGAGCTACTGCCCGGCGACGTGATGCCCGCGCTGATTGCGCCGTCCCCCAAGCTCGTCATTGACCTGGAGAGGATGGCCCAGCTGCCGAAGGAGCAGAGCGGCCCGCTGGCCCGCTACGTGGCCACGATCCAGAGCCAGCGCGGCGACTACAACGGCCGGGTGCTGTCCATCCGCCAGGAGGATCTGCGCTCGCTGGCCGTCATCTACGACAAGGCACCTGGCGACCTCACCGAGGAACTGATCGGCTGGGGCATCCTGAACTCCGACGCCCGGGGAGCAATCGAGTCCTTCTGACGGTCATACCTCTGACGGTCATTCTTCCAGAGGGGCAGCCGCCCAGCCTCCGGAGGCAGCCCGGCGGCTTCTGAAGAGGCAGCCGGGCGGCCGGCGGCACGGCCTGACCTGAGCCAGCATGACCTGGGCCTCAGCCAACGCTGCGCAGGGGCAGCAGCGGCTGGGCCGCCGCGCCAAGCGTTTCCTCGGCGAGCGACACGAACGTCCCGGCGTCACGCAGCAGCTCATCGGCCTCGCGCGCCGATACCGCGCGCGGCAGGCCGGCCTCGGCCGCGGCACGCTTGCCGGCCCCCGCGGCGAAGAACGCGGCCCATTCGCTGAGCGCGGGCTCGACGCGTGGCAGCAGCTCCCACACGCTCTGTGGCCGCTTCCTGCGCCCCGAGGTCGCCGGCTCCGCCCTCGCCGCCACCACAGCCGCGGCAGCGCGCAGCGCAGCCAGGTGAGCCGCGACGTACCGGCCGCCCGCCTCGGCCTCGCATTCTGCCGCGGCCAGCCCGTGCCGCGCCGACTCGAGGAGCGCCAGCGCTGACGGCGCGACTCTGGCCCTGGGCCGCCCCGGGTGCTGGGACCTGTCCGGGTGCACTCGCGCGATCGTGCTCATCATCACTCCTCCGCATCCGCCGGGCCGGGCCGGCGCCGGGCCGCCCTGCCTGCTCTATTCGAACAGAGATTCGGCCCGCTGTCTAGTCGATTGCAGCTGCGTTCGAAGTTAGCTTGAGGGTCTGACAAAACGGCGTGCGCAGGGTCGGCCCGTGGCAGGCGCCACCGCGCCGCCGCCGGGGACAGTGCGGCCGAGGCGGCCGACGCCGGGTCGCATACGCTGACCGGCGTGCACCCCGCGCCGCTGATCCGCGAGCTCGGCCCGGACGGCTTCCGGGCCGAGCTGGAGCAGTTCGTGGCCGTGTACGCGGCGGCGATGCACCCCGAGCCGGTTCAGCTGCCGGGCCGGCGCGCCATCATGGAGCGGCACGCGGTCTACTCCGGCTTCCGTGCCCTGACTGTGTCGGCACAGCCGGGCGGTCCGGTCATCGCCTTCTGCTACGGATTTCGCGGCGCCGCCGGCCAGTGGTGGCATGACGTCGTGATGGCCGGCATTACCGCGGCCAGCGGCGCCGCGACGGCGGCCGCGTGGATGAGCCGGACCCTGGAAGTGGCCGAGGTGCACGTGCGTCCCGAGCACCAGCACCGCGGCATCGGCCGGACCATGCTGCTGACGCTGACCGCGGGCCGCCCGGAGCACACCGCGGTGCTGTCCACCGCAGACTCCGACTCCACCGCCCGGCGGCTGTACCGCAGCCTGGGCTTTACCGACCTGCTGACCGGCTACAGCTTCCCCGGCAACGGGATCCCGTACGCGGTGATGGGGGCGCGGCTGCCGCTGCGCCTGGAGCGCGGGTCAGCGGCGCCGGGACCCGGACCGCTAGCCCCGGGCTAGCCCGGGGAGCGCTCGCCCAGTCCGAGCAGCTGGTAGACCTCCCGGGTGGCGCGCGATCCGTTCAGCGTGTAGAAGTGCAGCCCCGGCACGCCCGCGGCGAGCAGCCGCTCGCACATCCCGGCGGCGTACTCCACGCCGATCTTGCGCACCGCTGCCTTATCGGCCGCATGCTCACTCAGCTGGCTGGTCAGCGCCGCCGGCATCCGGGCGCCGGACAGCACGGCCATCCGGTCGATCATCGCCAAGCTGGTGATCGGCATGATCCCGGCGATGATCGGCACGTCGCAGCCGCGTGCCGCCACGTTGTCGCGGAGCCGGAGGTAATCGTCGGGGTTGAAGAACATCTGCGTGATCGCGAAGTCCGCCCCGGCCGCGCATTTGCGAATGAAGTGACTGATGTCCTCTTCCCGGCTCGCCGACCTGATGTGGCCTTCGGGGAAGGCAGCCACCCCGATGCAGAAATCACCGGACGCCCGGATCAGCGAGACCAGCTCGGCGGCGTACTCCAGGCCGTCGGGATGACGCACCCACTCCCCGCGCGGGCTGCCGGGCGGATCACCGCGCAGGGCCAGCAGGTTGCGCACCCCGACGGCCGCATACGAGCCGATGACGTGGCGCAGCTCCGCTACCGAATGGTCGACGGCGGTCAGGTGCCCGACCGGGGTGAGCGTCGTCTCAGCGGCGATCCGCCCGGTGATGCGCACGGTGCGGTCCCGGGTCGAGCCGCCCGCGCCGTAGGTCACCGACACGAACGACGGCTGCAGCGGCTCCAGCTCCCTGATCGCCCGCCAGAGCTTGCGGCCGTCATCATGGGTCTTGGGCGGCATGAACTCGAACGAGAATGACTCGCCGCCCGGCCGCCAGCAGGTCACGGATCGCCAGGCGTGACTCCCCGGCTCGGCGGTAAGGCATGCAGACCAGGCTAGCCGCGGCGCAGCACGGTCCCGACACGCCGGACTACTCTCGCGACCATGGCCAGGGCCGCGGACTGTCGCGCATCCGCGCGGATGTCGAGCGCGCCGGCGGCCGGGGCGCCCGGGCGGCAGTGCACCCGGTCAGAACGCGAGCGCCTGCGCCCGCCGGTTCACCTCGGTGCTGCGGTGCTCGGCGATCGCCTGGATCGGCGTGCCGGGCAGCGAGTCGTCGGAGGTGAACAGCCAGCGCAGCGCCTCGGTGTCGGTGAAGCCGCAGTCGAACAGCAGCGTGAGCGTTCCGTGCAGGCCCTTGACGACCTGGTCGCCGTCGAGGAAGGCCGCCGGGACGGAAAAGACGCCATTCGGGCGCTGCACCGCGAGCAGCTTGCGGTCGCGCAGCAGTTGCCTGACCCGGCTCGCGGGAAGCCCGAGCCGGTCGGCAACGTCAGGGATGGTCAGCCAGTCACCGACGATAGCGTCGGCCGGTGGGTCAATCTGTGCCACGTTCCCAACATCCCACACCGCCCGGCCAGCCAAACCCGGCTGTGATCACGACACCGCCGTATCCCGGATGGCCACCTCCGGATCGGCCAGCCGGGCGGCGTCCACTTCGGTGCCTGCCTCGATCATCCGGCGTCCTTGCACCAGGTCGCGGGGCGAGCTGACGGTCAGCAGGGCCACCAGCCGGGGGCCGGCCAGCCAGCAGGCCGCCCACCGGCGGGCAGCCGGGTTGCCCCGCAGCACCATCCGGTCCGCGCCGCCGTGGAAGCCGGCGTACTGCACCATCCGGCCGAACTGCTCGGACCAGAAGTACGGAACGGGGTCGTAACTGCCGGTCCCCGCCAGCAGGACGCGGGCCAGGGCCGCGGGGCCGCGCAGTGCGCCATCCCAGTGCTCGGTCCGCAGCCGGCGCTGGTAGCGCCGGGACCAGAACGCCGCGCAGTCTCCGACTGCGAACACGCCAGGGACCGAGGCGCGCAGCGCGTCATCGACCGCGACGCCGTTGTCCAGGGCCAGCCCGCTGCCAGCCAGCCAGCCCACGTCGGGCCGGACGCCGACGGCCGTCACGATCTCGTCCGCGGCCAGCCCGCCGCCGTCGGCCAGTGCCAGTCCGCCGTCCTGCACCGACGCCACCGCGGTACCGAGCCGCAGGTCGACGCCCGCGGCACCGTACCAGCCCGCTGTCAGCGCGCCCACCTGCGGGCCGACCGCCGCCGCGAGCGGCGTGCCGGCCGCCTCGACCACGGTCACCCGGCAGCCGCGAGCGGTGGCCGTGGTCGCCAGCTCGGCGCCGATCCACCCGGCGCCCACGATGGCCAGCCTGACTCCCGGCACCAGTGCCGTGCGCAGCGCCAGCGCGTCGTCGATGGTGCGCAGCAGCCGCTGAGGGCCGGGACCGGGCAGCATCACCGGCCGCGCGCCGGTTGCCAGTACCAGCCGGTCGAAGGCATGCTCGCCGCGATCGGTGCTCAGCAGCTGGCCGGCCAGGCCGGTCGCGGTCTCCCCTAGGCGCACGTCGGCGTTGAGCGGCCCGAGGTCCAGGCGCAGCGTCGTGTCGTCCACCTCGCCGGTCATGACCTTCTTCGTCAGCGGCGGCCGGTCGTAGGGCATCCTGGCCTCCGCGCCGACCAGCGTGAGCGAGCCCTGGTAGCCGACGGCGCGCAGCTCCTCGACCGTCCGCAGGCCGGCCAGGCCGGCGCCGACAACGACGATGCGCCGCGGCTGCCCCAGCTCAGTCACGCGAGAAAGGGTAGACCGGCCAGCGCGGGCTCAGGGGCGACATGGCGCAGGGCAGCGCGGCTCAGGGCAGCGCGGACAGCGGTGCGCTGCGGGTGCAACCCTGGCCGCGGGGATGGCATCGACGAGCTTGGCCAGCTGGTCCTGGCTGAGCAGCCCCGGGTGGCCGGAAGAGTTACCTGCGCTTACCCAGCGTCATAACCGGGGCGGGCACCAGTTGGCGCGGCCTAGACTGCTCCGGATGGACACGACCCTTTCGTCGCGCCCCCGGCAGCTGCTTGACGGCAGGTACCGGGCTGAAGCACAGCTTGCGCGCGGCGGAATGGCGACGGTCTACCTGGCCACCGACACCCGGCTCGACCGCAAGGTAGCGCTGAAGATCGCCTATTCCGACCTGGCGGCCGACGCGGAGTTCGTCCGGCGGTTCATCGGCGAGGCCCGCTCGGCGGCCCGGCTGTCCAGCCCGCACGTGGTCGCCGTGTACGACCAGGGGTCGGACGGACCGGTGCACTTCATCGTGATGGAGTACGTGCCCGGGCAGACCCTCCGCGAGCTGCTGAGCGAGCGCGGCAGGCTGAGCCCCGGAGAGGCGCTCGACATCACCGAGGGCGCGCTGTCCGGCCTCGCCGTCGCGCACGAGGCGGGCATCGTGCACCGGGACGTCAAGCCGGAGAACGTGCTGCTAACCCGGTCCGGCCTGGTCAAGGTGGCGGACTTCGGGCTGGCCCGGGCGGCCGCCGCGGCCGGCCACACCAAGACCGGCGTGATCATCGGCACGGCTGCCTACCTGGCGCCCGAGCAGGTGACGGCGAGCAGCTCGGATGCCCGCACCGACGTCTACGCGGCCGGGATCATGCTGTTCGAGCTGCTGACCGGCCGCCAGCCGTACACCGGGGAGACTCCGCTGGCGGTGGCCTACAAGCACGTCGAGGAGACAGTACCGCCCCCATCGGCTCTGGTGCCGGACCTGCCGCCCGCGCTGGATGCCCTGGTGGCGCTGGCGACCAGCCGCGATCCCGGCCGGCGTCCCGCCGACGCCGGCCATTTCCTGGCCGCGATCGACGCGGTGCGCCGCGGCGCCCGGGCAAGCGCGGCGGCCGGGTCTGCCGCCCCGCGTCCGGCCGGGCGTGACGTCGAGGCCTCGCTGGCCGATACCTGCCCGCCCGGCGGGCTTGCCGCGCTGGGGTTCCGGTCCGAGGCGGACTCATGGCCGCCTGCTCCGGCCGCGATAACGCGGGGCGCGACCGGCGCCGAGGTGCTCAGCGAGCCAGGGCGGCCCGCGAGGCTGGCTGAACCCGGCCGCGGGTCCAACCACACGCTTGTCGTCAGCGGCGGCGAGATGGGCCGGGCATCCGGGCATGGCGCGCGTCCTCGGCACCACCGGAGCGCGGTAGCAGAACGGCACTACCGGGCAGCTGACCGGGAGCGCGAGCCCTTCCTGCAGCGCTGGCTGTTCAGCCGCAGGCTGCTCTACCTGACGCTGGCAATCGTCCTCGCGGTCATCGCCGGGCTGGCCATCTGGTGGGTGACCAAGGGTGAGTACGGCACGGTCCCGTCGGTCAAGGGCACGTCGGCCGCCGCGGCCAGGACGGACCTGCGCAACGCGGGGTACGCGGTGCGCCGCGGCACCGGGCGGCACTCGGCGGTGCCGCGCGGCCAGGTCATCGCGACCAGGCCGGCCGCCGGGGCCCAGGTCAGGCGGGGCGGCACGATCACGCTCGTGGTCTCGCTCGGCCCGGTGCAGATTTCCGTGCCGGGGGTAACCGGGCTGCCGCTGGCCAGCGCGGAAGCAGCACTGCGCAAGGTCGGCCTGCGCCCGGCTCCGGCCGCGGCGGTGACCTCCGCGACGGTCCAGGCCGGAATCGTGATCAGCACCCAGCCGGTCGCCGGCACCCGCTGGCCGGCCACCAAGCCGGTGACAATAGTCAGCAGCGCCGGGCCGCCGTTGCCCAACTTCACCGGCCAGCAGGTCGCGGCGGCCGAGGCCGCGGCCCAGGCGGGCGGCTACACGATCAACCCCGTGCAGGACGCCAACGGCACCGAGCCGCAGGGCACGATCGTCCGCCAGTCACCAGTACCGGGCAGCCCGATCAGCCCGCATGAGGTCGTGACCGTGCACGTCTCTCCCGGTCCGCCGATGGTCGCCGTGCCGGACACCCGGGGCATGTTCGTGCAGCAGGCCGTCCAGGTGCTGACCAAGGCCGGATTCAGGGTCACCGTGAACCACGGGCTGCTGGGCAGCCGGGTGACCAGTTACAGCCCGGCCGGGCAGGCGCCGCCCGGGTCCGCGATCACGATCACCATCGGCTTCGGCCTGTAACCGGTCCCCGGGGTCCCGGCGACCTCACCGCTGCCGCGCTGCCGCCGCCCGAGCTTGCCGAACTCCGCCTGCTGGGTCATCCGGTCACGGCCGGCGTGCCGTTCATCGTGGAGACTCCCGGTGGCGAGCGGGGGCATTCCGCCGACGTGGCGTGCCTGCGCGGCCTGCGCTAGGCTTCGCCCGTGCGCAGAACGTACTGGCAGTTTTCTGGCTACCGACCCGGCCCTGGGACGGTCGCCCGCCAGCGCATACGCTGACGCAAGGCGAAGCGAGCAAGCCCCGGGCCGATCGGCCCGGGGCTTTTGTCATGACGGAGTCAGGGAGATTCAGATGGTGGTGGTGATGGCCCCCGAGGCGACCCAGGAGAATATTGACGCGATCGTCGGCCTGGTCCAGTCCGCGGGCGGCGAGGCGTTCGTCAGCCGGGGGGTATCCCGCACCATCGTCGGCCTGGTCGGGGACGTCGATCAGTTCGGCACGCTCAACCTGCGCCGCCGGGCCGGGGTCAGCGATGTGGTCCGCATCTCGGTGCCGTACAAGCTGGTCAGCAGGGAGCACCATCCGAGCAGATCGGTGATCACCGTCGCCGGGGTGCCCATCGGGCCGGACACGGTCACGCTCATCGCCGGCCCGTGCACGGTGGAGAACCCCGAGCAGACCCTGGCTTCCGCCCGGATGGCCCAGGCAGCGGGCGCGGCGATGCTGCGCGGCGGGGCGTACAAGCCGCGCACCTCCCCGTACGCGTTCCAGGGACTCGGCGAGACCGGGCTGAAGATCCTGGCCGAGGTCCGGGCCGAGACCGGGCTGCCGGTCGTGACCGAGGTGATCGACCCGGCCAGCGTGGACCTGATCTGCTCCTACGCGGACATGCTCCAGGTGGGCACGCGCAGCATGCAGAACTTCGCCCTGCTCCAGGCGGTCGGCTCGGCCGGCAAGCCGGTGCTGCTCAAGCGCGGCATGAACGCCACGATCGAGGAGTGGCTGATGGCCGCCGAGTACATCGCCCAGCGCGGCAACCTGGACATCGTGCTGTGCGAGCGGGGCATCCGCACGTTCGAGACCGCGACCCGCAACACGCTCGACATCAGCGCGGTACCGGTCGCCCAGCGGCTGTCGCACCTGCCGGTCATCATCGACCCGTCGCACTCGGGCGGCCGCCGGGACCTGGTGCTGCCGCTGAGCCGGGCCGCGATCGCGGTCGGCGCCGACGGCCTGATCGTCGACGTGCACCCGCAGCCGGACGTGGCGCTGTGCGACGGCGACCAGGCCCTGACCGACCCCGACATCAGGGAGCTGGCCGAGATGGGGGCCGCCCTGCCGCCGGCCGTCGGCCGGCGGCTCACCCCCGCGCCGCGCCCGGTACCCGCCGCCTGAGACCGCGCTGCTGCTCCGCCAGCCCGGCCGGCCGGCACCGCCAGCCCTACCCGTATGGCAGCTACAGCGCGGCGACGGCCGGGATCACCTCGGAGCCGATGATCTCCAGCGGCCGCACCTCCCACACGTTGGCCACGCCGCCGATCGCGGCGCCGAAGCCCAGCTCCGCCAGCCGTCCCAGATCGTCCACCACCTGCTGGGCCTTCTCGCCGCGCTCCCCCACGTCGAAGACGTAATAGCAGGTCTTGGTGATCTCGTGGTAGTCACGGCCCTCGGTCTCGCAGTGGCCGCGCAGCACGTCGAGCTTGTGCGCCAGGTCGGGCCCGGGGAACAGATTGCACGCCTGCGCGTACCGGGCGACCAGCCGCAGCGTCTTGCGCTCCCCCGACCCGCCGATCATGATCGGCGGGTGCGGCCGGGCCAGCGCAGCCGGGGAGTTCAGCAGCCGGTCCAGCGAGTAGTGGCGGCCGCGGTAGGGCTTCTCGTCGCCCGCCCACATCTGCAGGCAGATCTGCAGCGCTTCCTCCAGCCGCTCGAACCGCTCGGCCACCGGCGGGAACGGGATGCCGAGCCCGCGTGACTCCTCCTCGTTCCAGGCAGCGCCCACGCCCAGCCAGGCCCGGCCGCCGGACAGCACGTCCAGCGTGGTGACGATCTTGGCCAGGATGCCGGGATGCCGGTAGACGATGCCGGTGACCAGCGTGAGCAGCTTGGCGCGCGAGGTGCAGGCCGCCAGGTAGCCCAGCGTGGTATAGGCCTCGAGCATCTCCCGCTCGGGCGCCCCGATGGCCTGGATCTGGAAGAAGTGGTCCATCACGGCGAGGAACTCGAAACCGGCGTCGTCAGCCGTCCGCGCCACTGTCGCGAGGTCGGCGCCCAGCCGGCCCGGCCCGCCGGGCGAGGTGAAATCCGGGATCTGCAATCCGATCTGCACGTGCACCTCCGCTATGCCATCTCTCGGCCGTGGGCCGCGGCTGCCTGTCACTGCCGTATGCCACCGTCGTATGCCACCGGGCAGCCTTTCATACCGCGGCCAGGCCGCGCCGCGCGGTGCGGGCCTGATGCACTGCTCAGATGTGACGCGCCGCGCACCGGTCGCCGGGCGCGTGGACGGCCCGGGGAACCGGCCGCCAACGGCCTTCCCTGGCGAAAGCCGGCTGGTATTGGTACTAGCCTGGGATCACCCCGGTCATCTGATAGTCATCGGACGGTCAGTGGATCCCCGCGAGGTGGAGGTCTGCGTGCGCTATCCGCCCCGATCAGCCGTGATGGTCTCCGCCGTGCTGGCGGCCGCCACCTTCCCGGCTGCGCTGCGGATGCCCGCTGACGCGGCGGGCGGGGCGCACCAGGGACATGCGGCGGCCCGGGAACGGGCGGCGGAGCTCACGCCAGCGCAGGCAGCCGCAGGCCGTCATCGCCGGGCGCCCTGGCGGCTGGCCGCCGTGGTGCACACCGGCGCCGCGGGCAACCTGTCCGGCTACACATCGGTGCTGGCCCTGTCGAGGTCCGACGCATGGGCATTCGGCGGCACCAACCCGGGCGGCCCGAGCGCGCCCATCGCAGCACACTGGGATGGCCGGCGCTGGCGGGCCGTGGCACTGCCGCCGGGGCTGACCGGCTTCATCAGGGCCGCGAGCGCCTCCTCGCCGCGCAGCATCTGGGCCGTGAATTACTTCGGCAGCTACCTGCTGCACTGGAACGGCCGCCACTGGACGGTGGGCCGCCGCTGGAGGGGGTCCCAGACGGCCACATCGGTGGTCGCGATCAGCCGGTCGGACGTGTGGGCGTTCGGAGCCGGGAGCAAGCCGCAGGCGTGGCAGTACAACGGCACGTCCTGGCGCAGGCGGCACGGGCCGGCCGCGACGGTCGTGCAGGCCAGCGCACACGGCCGGGACAGCATCTGGGCGATCGCCCAGGGCCGGCGGGGCCGCGAGATCGTGCGCTATGACGACGGCAGGTGGACCCGGGTGCGGGTCGGCGCGGCGCTGGCCAAGATGACCCTGGCCGACATACTGGCCGTGTCCCGCAGCAGCGTCTGGGTGTCCGGCACCACGGCTTCGGGATCCGGGCTGATCGTCGCGCACCGCGATGGCGGCCGCTGGCGCCGGTTCACCGCGCCGTGGCCGGTCCGGCCTGAGCGATTCGCCGCCGACGGCCATGGCGGCATCTGGATACCGACCGTGACCGGGACGCTGACCAGCACCAGATGGGTGCTGCATCTGTCCCCGTCCGGGCGCTGGACTCGCACGAGCTTCGCCGCTGGCCCTGGTAGCAGCGTCGGTGACCTCGCGCTAATCCCCGGCACCAGGTCGCTGTGGGCCAGCGGCGGGCTGCTGCGCGGAACCAGCGGCGACGCCGCGGTCTGGGCCCATGGCCGGGTGCCCGTCCGGGGCGCCCCCCGCCGGCTTGGGGCCAGCCGCCGCCGGGACGCCGGCCGCTCGTCAGCTAGCCGGCCCGGGCCGAGGATCTATCCGCTGCGCTAGGCGGCCGGAACGGGCAAGACCAGGGCGGCAGGGTGGTCGGCCGCCAGGTAGCGGCGGTCACGCCGGCCAGGGCCCAGGATTACACCAGCGGCACCGGCTAGCGGGCAGTCGCGCACCGCGAGGGCGCCCGAGCCGGCCGTGGTCAGATCCCGTGCGTGCCCTCGGCGAACAGCACGGCTTCCGCCTCGGCGAACGGCAGGCTCATGGCGTCTGTCTCCAGGAACGTCATGAACAGACGGGCGGCTGGCAGCCGCTGCCGGAACAGGACGGCGGCGCCGGACATGGCAGTGTCGAAATGGCTCTCGGCGACCCGGCGCGAAAAGGTCGCCGAGACCAGCGAGACGGGCCGCTGCTCCCGGCCCCCGGCCAGCGGCAGCCCCCGGTACAGCATTGGGTCAGCCGGGTCAGCCAGCGCCCACAGGGCGCGCGTGAAGGCGGCCCGGGCCAGCACGTGCGCGGCGCGGCGCGGCCGGGTCAGGCCGCCGCGGAACGTGGCCGGATCGCGGGGCGCCCGGCCGGCGTATGAGCACAGGCCCAGCTCCGCCATCACGATCAGGTGCCCGAGCACCAGCTCGCCGGATCCCGGATTGCTCACCCACGTCCGGGCGAACTGCCGGTCCAGGCTGCTCATTCGGCGCGCCGCCAGGTATTCGCGCAGCCAGCTGCGTGCGGCGGGCCAGCCGTCCGCGTCGGTGATGAGCGGCCGCGGATCGAAGCTGGCCGGCGCACCGTGCCCGGCCAGCCAGGCGGCGGCCCTGGCCTGCTCGGCGCGCAGCTGCCTGCCGGTAGCTGCGCGCCTTTCCGGGCCGGCCGTCATCGACACGCGGACGTCGCCGCGGGCCGCCGCCGCCCGCAGGTCCGCCAGGTTCCGGCCGGCGGCCAGCGCGGCGTCCGGCCGGAACTGGTAGGACCCGGCTTCTTCGACCGGCACCAGCCAGCGGGCGCCCGCGTCCTCGAACGCGTCGATCTCCACCTCGAAGAAGCCGCGCTCGGGCAGCACGCTGACGATGTGCACCGGGGTGCGCCGCGGGTCGAGCAGCCGCCCGGCATTGCCAGCCACCAGATGCGCGAGGTCGCCGGGCACGAATTCGGCATCGGGCTGCTGATCAGGGTCGGACTGGTAGACCGCCCCAGGCGGCAGTGGCCCGTGCGGGCCTGCGCCGGTCATCTCAGGCCCGGCCGCGGCGCGGCGCGGTCACGGCGACAAAGTCGCGGGTCCAGCCGGACAGGTACTGTCCCGCCGGGCGGACCTGGCCCGGGATCGCGGCACGCAGCCGCCAGCCGGGATGCCTGCTGATGTCGAGCTGCACCCACTCGGGATTGATGTCCAGTTCCATCGCGATGCGCGCGCCCGCCCGGATCAGCGCCGTGGCCAGGTCGGCGGGCGAGGCCGACATGCTGCCCGCGTAGATGAGCTGGCCGGCCCGGTTCTCGCCGAGCGCGCTGCGGGCCACGCTCTCGCCGCCGCTGAGCGTCGCGCCCCAGGCCTGCCAGTCGGCAATCGCCGGGCTGGGCCGGCCCCGGCGGACCAGCGGCCCGAGGTTCTGCCGCACGCTGAACACCGCGGCCGGGCGGATCGCTCCGCGGCGCCAGACGGCGATCCTGGCGTGCCCTGAGCGGCTGATCACCAGGCTGGCCAGCCCCGGGCGCAGCGGGCTGATCACATGCCCCTCCTGCTCGTAGCCGCCGGCCCCGGCGGACAGCAGGAACCCGCCGTTGAATGCGGCCACCACCCGCGGCCGCTCGGTGGCCCCGATGGACGGGCCGGCGTGCACCACGGAGAGCGCCGCCGACCCAGGATCCACGCTGCCGGCGTGCAGGACGTAATAGGCCGGGCCGCGGAACACCGCGACCGTGACCCGGGCGCCATCTGGCAGCGAGATCTGCGCCAGCCTGGCCCGCACTACGGCGGCCCGGCGGGCGGCGGGCGGCGGGGCCGTCGGGCGCGGCGGGGCCGGGGCCGGCGTCGCCGGACCGGAACGGGCCGCGGAATGCCGGGCCCGGCCCGGCGACGCGGAGCCGCCGCAGGCGGCCGCGCAGCACGCGGCCAGCACCAGGACCGCGATCAGCCGCAGTCGCATTCATGCCCTCCTCCGCGAGATGACCGCTGCCCGCAGCCACCGGCCGAGCGGTACGGGGCAATTGCCCCGCAACCCGCCCGGCGCGGCACCGGGACGCGGATACTGATGAGTTACTACCGTGTACCGGACGGCCCGGGCACGCTGAGGGGGAACATGCAGTTCTGCACCTCATGCGGCCGCCAGATCTTGCCGGCGGCCCGGTTCTGCACCGATTGTGGCATGCCGGCCGCCGCAGCCGGATCTGGTGCATCAGGCGGGGCCGCCGCTGACCGCCGGGAACCCGACCCATTCGATTATCTGTACGCCAGGCCGTCGGCGGAATGGCAGCCGCGGCCAGCAGCGGAACGGCAGGAGCAGGCCGGATGGCGGGACCGGCCGCGAGCTCAGCGGCAGGCCGAATGGCAGGACTGGCCGCCGGAAGAATGGCAGGCGGCAGGCCCGGCGCCGGAATGGCGTGCCGCGGACGCGGCGGCCGGCTGGCCGGATCATGACCCGGCCGGATGGCAGGCTCAGGACGCCGCTGGCTGGCAGGATCAGGATGCTGGCTGGCAGGCAGGGCCGACCCGGGCGTGGCCGCCCGCGGCCGCCGCCGGACACCGCCCCCGGTCGCAGGCCGGGCACGCGCGCGGCGATTCAGCGGCAAAGTCCCGTGCGACGGCGGACTCCGCGACGGCCGCAGGGTCCCGGAGCAGACACTGGCCAGTACTGCTCGTGGCGGTGCTGGTGCTGGCGGCCGCCACCGGCGTGGCCACGATGCTGTACCTGCGTGGCGCGCAGCAGTCCGCCACGGCCGCGAGCGGGCAGCAGCTCCCGTCAGGAGCGGCCACCAGCGCGACGGCGCCCGGCGCGCGGCCGGGGCGGCGCTCCCTGGTCAAGGTGACGGCGGCCGCGGCGGCACGGCCAGGCGCGCGCGCCGCGGCCAGGCTGGTGACCCGCTACTTCACGGCCATCAACCGGCGCGACTACCCCGCCTACCTCAGCCTGCTGACGCCGGGCAGCCGCAGGCAGCTGACCCGGCAGGCGTTTCTGTCCGGGTGGGGAACCACCACCGATTCGCGGGCCACGCTGCGCCGCCTGTCCCCCGGCCCCGGCCCGGGCCGGGAGCGGACGGCGCAGGTGACATTCACCAGTCATCAAAAGGCCGCCAACAGCCCGGTGCAGGCCGACTGCACCCGCTGGCGCATCGTGCTCTACCTCGTGCCCGCCGGGACCGGCTATCTGATCAGGCCGCCGCCGGCCTCCTACCACGCGGCCTACCGGCGCTGCGGCTGACGAGCCGGCAGGCCCAGCTCCGGCAGGCCCGGCGGCCGGCAGAGAGAACCCGCTCCCGGGCGCGGCGGCCGGAATGCGCGCGTCAGCGGGTCAGCGCGGGCCAGCGTCACTGCTTGGTCCGCCGCTCGGTCAGTGCTTGGTCCGCGGCTCGCCGGCACCTGCCGCCGCGCCGTGGGCCTGCGACCCGTTTCTGGCGTTAGGCACCGGCCCGCTGCCCCGCCGGGACGGCGGCGCAGGCGGGGTCGCTGGCCCGGTCCGCGGGACCGGGCCATTCGCGGCCGGCCTCGCTGCAGCCTGCGCGGTTTCCGGAGCCGCTGCGGTCTCCGGCGCCATCGCGGCCTCCGGGACGGTCGTGCCGCCCGCCGCCGCCGGAGTTGCCGCAGCCGGGGTCAGCACGGACGGCTGAGCCGGGCGGGCAGCCTGCTCCCTGGCGACGCCGAAGCACAGGGCGACGGCCATGGCGAACAGCGGGACCGTGGGCAGCGCATACCGGTAGGTGTAGTCATGCTCGGCGACTGGCACCACGAGCGCGACCACGGCCGACACCCACAGCAGCGCGGCCGGCCAGTTCCGCCGCCGCGGCAGCAGGATCCCGGCCAGCCCGGCCAGCACGATCAGGCCGAACAGCCAGGCCGGCAGGTTAGCGACCCGCTGGTACCCGCGGGTCAGATGGGCCCATGGACTGACCAGCCGGGCACCCAGATGGCTGCCCAGGTATGGGCCTATCCCGTTGAGGTTGCCGTCGTAGTCGCGCACCGCGGCGAGCGCGTACCGGCCGTTGTAGATGCCAAGGCTGCTGGTGTGAGTCTGACCGAGCTCGAATAGGAACGTGTCGTCGGAGACGAACGGCTGGATCAGCTGACTGCCGACGACGTGCAGGTAGGCAAGCGGCTGGGCCTCGATCGCCTGGATCGCGAACTGCTGGGCGCGGGTGTTGGCCGCCGGCGTGAACGCGGCCTTGTCCGGCACCACCCCGGCCACGGTCATCGGCTTGCCCTTCCACAGCCACGCACTGTGGTCCCACAGGTAGTACTTCGGCTGCGGGCGCTCAGCCACCGGCTTGTTCAGGAAGCCGGGCTGCCTGTCCGGGCACAGCGCCACCAGGTCGGCGGGCGGCTTGATCACCGCGCAGTTCGCGAACGACATGGTGCGCGACCACAGGAACAGGCCGTTGCTGTCGGTCAGGTTGAACGAGCCCGACGAGGACGCGAACCAGGCCATATAGGCCACGATGGGCACCGCCCCGGCCGCCAGCACCGCGCTGACACCGCGCCAGCCGGCCCGCCGGACCAGCAGGTAGACCGCCATGAGCGCGATCAGCGGGAGGGTCGTGGGCCGGACGAGGACCGAGAGGGCCATCAGCGCGCCAGCCCACGCGCACCGCGGGGCCGACGGCCTGGGCTGCCACAGCAGGACGGCGAAGCTGGCGACCATCAGCCCAAGCGCCAGGAAATCCGCCATGATCAGCTGCTCGGCGAAGATCTCGGAGACGGCGAAGAGCACGGGCACGGTCGCGAGCATGGCCACCCAGCGGATGACATGCCAGCGGCGCAGCACCGCGTATATCGCGATGGCCACGCCTAGCCCCAGCGCGTGCTGCAGCCCGGCCACCAGCGCCAGCGAGTGGAACGGCCGCAAGGCCAGCAAGAACAGCGAGTATCCGCTGGTGTTGACCGCATCGGGCTGTAGGTGCGTGGCGTTCCAGAGATAGTCGAAGCTGTCCAGCTTGAACAGCACCGCCGGCTGGTAGCCGAGCATGGAAACCACTCGCGGCACGACGGAGAGCACCAGCGCCGCGGAGAACAGCCAGTTGCGCCGGACAAGGCCAGGCAGCCTGTCCGCCACCGCGAGGGTCCGGCGCGGCAGGGACGAGATCCCGCCCCCCGGCGTCACGGCGCCGGGGCCGTCGGCATTACGGCCGACCGCCTCCCTCAGCATTCGGCTACCCCTCTTCTTGCTGCGGCCCATCACACCGACTGCGATCTGGACAGCGACGATCGGCGCAAGCGGGCTCAGAATAGCCCGCAATGCGCCAGCTTCGGGCGATCATGGCGCATATCCGCACCGCGAGTCGCGCGATCGGCACGGATCACGAGTCGGTCGTCACTCCTTATACCCGCACGGTAGCGGAAAGTGATCGTACTGCGGCGCTAACCCGGATGTCAGCCGAAGAAGACCTCAGCCTCCGCATACCGCTCGGACGGCACCAGTTTCAGCTCGCGGGTGGCCTCGGCCAGCGGGACGCGGACGATGTCGGTGCCGCGCAGCGCGACCATGGTGCCGAAATCACCGGCCGTGACGGCCCTGATCGCATGCACGCCGAAGCGGGTGGCGAGTACCCGGTCGTAGGCGGTCGGGGTGCCACCGCGCTGGATGTGACCGAGCACAGCGACCCGTGCCTCCTTGCCGGTGCGCCGCTCGATCTCGTCGGCGAGCAGCTGGCCGACGCCGCCGAGGCGCACGTGGCCGAACGCGTCCAGCCGCTCGTCGGTGACCGCGTCGCCGGAGGCCACCGGGTGCGAGCCCTCGGCCACCACCACGATCGGCGCGTACCTGGTCTGGAAGCGGTGCTCGACGTACGCGCAGACCTTCTCGATGTCGAACGGCTTCTCCGGGATCAGGATGACGTTGGCCCCGCCTGCCATGCCCGCGTGCAGTGCGATCCACCCCGCGTGGCGGCCCATCACCTCCACGATCAGCGCCCGGTGGTGGCTCTCCGCCGTGGTGTGCAGCCGGTCGATGGCCTCCATCGCGATGTTGACCGCGGTGTCGAAGCCGAAGGTGTAATCGGTGGCACCCAGGTCGTTGTCGATCGTCTTGGGCACCCCGACCACGCGGGCGCCGGCCGCGGAGAGCCGGCTGGCCACTCCGAGGGTGTCCTCGCCGCCGATCGCGATCAGGGCGTCCACGCCCAGACTGGCCAGATTGTCCTTGATCCGCTCGATCCCGGGCAGGCCGCCCTCTGCGGCCGCCTGCGCCAGCGGGTTGGTCCGGGACGAGCCCAGGATCGTGCCACCCCGGGGCAGGATGCCACGCACGGCCTGTACGTCGAGCGGGATCGTGTCGCCCTCCAGCGGCCCGCGCCAGCCGTCCCGGAATCCGATGAACTCATGTCCTTCCTCGGCCACGCCAGTCCGCACGACCCCCCGGATGACCGCGTTCAGGCCAGGGCAGTCGCCACCGCCGGTCAGCACTCCGACTCGCATGAGTTTCCTCCGCAGTTGCTCGGCGCGATGCCCAGGGGCGGCCGCTCGCACACCTCCGCCCGACAGACTAGTGCCATGGGAACTCGGGGGAGCCCGCGTCGGCGTGCGACGATTCTGGGCACGGGCGGCCCGGCCCGAAGGCGGCTCGGCGGGCGGCCGGGCCGGCCGGGAGAGGACCACGCTATGCCTGTGCTGCCTGGGGCAGAACCGTTCCGCCACGACGGCGGTCCCACCGGGGTGCTGCTGTGCCACGGCTTCACCGGCAGCCCGCAGTCACTGCGGGCCTGGGCCGAGCACCTGGCCGGTGCCGGGCTTACCGTCTCGCTGCCGCGGCTGCCCGGCCACGGCACGACCTGGCGGGAGATGTCCAGGACCCGGTGGGAGGACTGGTACGCCGAGGTGGACCGCGCCTTCGACGAGCTGCGGGCCCGGGCGGAGGAGATCTTCCTGGCCGGGCTGTCGATGGGCGCCTGCCTGGCCCTGCGGCTGGCCGAGCTGCGCGGCCCCGCGGTCAGCGGCCTGGTGCTGGTCAATCCGTCGCTGACGGCGGACACCAAGCTGTTCTACCTGGCTCCGGTCCTCAAGCTGGTGGTGCCGTCGCTGGCCGGAGTGACCAGCGACATCAAGAAGGAGCAGACCGCTGAACTCGGCTACGACCGGATCCCGGTCAAGGCAGCGGCGACGCTGCCGGGGCTGTGGCGGATCACCCGGGACCATCTGCACGAGGTAACCCAGCCGGTCCTGGTCTTCCGCAGTGCCACCGACCACGTCGTCGGCCCGGCCAGCCTGCGGCTGCTGCAGGCCGCGCTGCCGGCGCAGGTGCTGGAGATCAGGGCCTGCCCGGACAGCTATCACGTCGCAACCCTGGACAACGACGCTCAGTCCATCTTCACTGGGAGCCTGGACTTCATCCGGGCGCACAGCCGGGCGAAGGGCTAGGGCCGGCGGGAGCGGCGGGCGGACCCGCGGCAGGCTGGGAGGGCACGGGGTTGGACAGCGCAGGCGGTGACGTGAGCGGCGAAGTGAGCGGCGAAGAGGCGGCGTGGCGCGATCTGATCGCGCGGTTCGAGCTGCCCTGCGACACCGATCAGGCCGACCTGCCGTGGCCGGAGTCGGAGAACCTGGCCGGCTCTCCGGCTGGGCCGTCCGGGCCTGCCGGGCCGGACGCCGGGCCGGGCACGGGAGCCGGCCCCGCCGGGGCTGGCCCGGCCGAGATACGCGGCAGCGGCACCGGCACCGGCACGACTGCGCCGGCCTCAGGCCGGGCGCGGATCATCCGGCCGGCCGGCACTCCGCCGGAACTCCGGCCGCCGGAAGTCAGCCCGCCGGCGCCCGGGCCGCCGGGCCGGCCGGCCCCGCCGCCGGGATCAGCCGCGGGCTCCGGGGACCTCGCGCAGGCCGGCGGGCGGCTAGGTCCGGCCGATGACGACGCCAGCTACATCCCGCCGCTGCCGCCGCCGCTGCCGAAGCTCCCCCCTGCGGCCAAGGCGGCCTGGGCCGCCTTGTGCGGCGGTCCCGCCTACCTGCTGGTGGCCACGCTGCTCGGCTGGCAGATCCCCGGCTGGGCGGCGTTGCTGGCCGTGACGGCGTTTGTCGGGGGCTTCGCGGCCGTGATCTTGCGCATGGAGGACGGGTCGTCACGGGACGACGACACCGGCAACGGCGCTGTTCTGTAGCCAGGGCCCCCGCCGGCCGGCCGGCCCGGCGACTGGACGGGCGGCCCGCACGGCGGGACGCCCGCGGCCGGGCTGACGGAAATTTGCTAGGTCAAAAGGGTCTTCCCTGGTTCATGCTGCCGGGCTAGGCAGGCCGCGCCGATCAGGCCCGCGTCGCTGCCGAGCTGGGCGAGCTTGATCTCGGCGAGCTGGCGGTAGTGGCGGCCGGCCAGCTGGCGCCCGAACGCCTCGCGCGCCGGGACGAGCAGCAGCTCCCCGGCGTCGGACACCCCGCCGCCGATCACGAAGCAGCCGGGATCGAGTATGGCGGCCAGGTCGGCCAGGCCAGCGCCGAGCCAGCCGCCGACGATCTCGAAGCAGCGCAGCGCGGCCGCGTCGCCCTCGCGGGCGGCCTGGGTGATCACCGGCCCGGTGATCCTCTCCGCGTCGCCGCCTGCCAGCTGCAGCAGCCGGACCGCGCCGCCCGGCGACCGCCGGGCGAACTCGCGTGCCTCGAAGGCGAGCGCACTGCCGCTGGCGTACTGCTCCCAGCAGCCGCGGTTGCCGCACCCGCACAGGCGCCCCTCCGGGACCACCCGGTAGTGGCCGGGCTCTCCCGCCGCACCCCACCGGCCCCGGTACACGCGGCCGTCCAGGACGATGCCCGCGCCGATGCCGGTGCCGACCGTGATGAGCATGACGTGATCCATGCCGCGGGCAGCGCCCATCGCGACCTCGGCCCAGGCGGCGGCGTTGGCGTCGTTGTCGACCATCACCGGGACGCTGACACGGCTCTCGACCTGCTGCTTGATCGGGTCGTCGCGCCAGGCCAGGTTGGGCGCGAACAGCACCACCGACTGGTCCTCGTCCACGAACCCCGCCGCGCCGATGCCCACCGCGGTCACCGGGTGGCGGCTGATGAGCTCGGTCACCGCCGAGCTGATCACCTCTGCGGTCTGCAGCGGGCTGGCCGCGGGCGTGGCCCGCTTCAGCTTCTCGACGATCTTGCCGCGCATATCGACGACTCCGGCCGCCACCTTGGTGCCGCCGACGTCAACCCCGATCGTCAGGCTCATCCTGCCGCTTCCGCGGGTCGGCGGCGGACCCGGTCCGGGACAGCGTCGCGTCCAGGGCCTCCAGCGCGTCACTGACCGCTTGCGCGACGGCGTCACCGGCCCCGGCCAGCTGGGAGCCGAGACCCGAACCCGGCCGGGACTCCCGCATCCGGCGGGCCGCCCGGCAGACCGGGCACCAGGCGCATTCCGGTGCCTCGCCAGTCTCGCTCGGTGGCGGCTCGGTGGTCGCGGTGGACCACACATCGCCCGGGGCCTGCGGGCCGCCACCGAGTGTCTTGCGGACCTGGCCGCTGACTTCCCGGCGCAGGTTCCTGGCGCTGGACCGGATCAGCCACCGCTGCAGCCCGGTCAGCAGGTCGCCGCCGGGAGCTCCGCCCCGGCCCGGGCCGCTGCGTCCCGCCGGGCCGGTGCGTCCCGGAGCGGCCGGTCCCGGCGCAGACCGTCCCGGGGCGCCACGGCCTGCGGCGCGCTCCGGGCCGGACTGGTCCGGCTCTGCCTCGTCCGCTGGCCGGCCGGGCCCGGGCCAGCCGGTCCCGCTGGCCTCGATAGCCGGCTCGGACGCGGCGGATCCGGCGGCAGCTACGGCAGCGGCGGATTCGGCTGCGGCGGCGGCAGCTACGGCAGCGGCGGATTCGGACTGGCCCGGGCCGTCGGCGGCCGCGTCCGGCTCAGGGGCGCCGGGGACCTGCTCGGGGGCATCACTGGCCTGCTCAGTCACCGGCTTCTCCCGTTCCGGTTCCGCTTGCTCCGGTTCCGCTTGCTCCGGCCCGTTCGGCACGGGACCTCAGTCCTTTCAGCGCAGTACCGATGATGGTCTTCTCGGCCCGCCGCTTCAGCATCCCGGGCATCGGCACCCGGATGCTCACCGCCAGCTCATAGGTTACGTCCGTTCCGGTGCCGTGCTCGGCCAGCAGATAGGCCCCGGACATCTCGGAGATCGTGCTGCCCGGCTCGGCGAGGCCCCAGCGCACCCCGGTGTCGCCGTCCCACTCGTAGCCGAGCACATACGTGTCCCTGATCAGGCCCGCGTCCAGCGTGAACCGGACCTGGGCGGCCCGGCCGCCGGAACCAGGCGCGACGACCTCCGCGGCCCGCACCCCGCTGGCCCACTGCGGGTAGGCCGCGAAATCCGCGATGACGCCCATGACCATAGTCCTCGGCGCGGCGATGGTGAGGCGCGAGGTGGTCTTGTCCGCCATGGACGGAGCGTACCGCCGTGCGGCCCGCTAGCTACCGCAACAACCCGGCTAGGGCCGCCGTGGGCCACCGTTGTACGGTCCAGGGGCCAGGCCGCAACGCCGACCGCCGGGAGGGTTCCGTGCGCGAGTACAGCATTCCCCCGCTGGTGCACATCCCAGGTTCCGCCAGCCTGGCCGACGTGATCACCCGCCGGGCGCGGGAAGAGCCGGACCAGGTCATGCTGCGCCGGCGCGACGCCGATGGCCGCTGGCGGGACGTGACCGCGGCCCAGTTCGGCGCGGAGGTGGCCGCGCTGGCCAAGGTGATCATCGCCGCCGGCATCGAGCCGGGCGACCGGGTCGCGCTGATGTCGCGGACCCGGTACGAGTGGACGCTCGCCGACTACGCAATCTGGTCCGCGGGTGCCGTTACGGTGCCGGTGTACGAGACCTCCTCGGCCCAGCAGGTGGAATGGATTCTCAGTGACTGCGGCGCCCGGGCGATCTTCACCGAGACGCCTGAGCACGCTCAGCTCGTCAAGGGCATCCGCGACAGGCTGCCCGGCCTGGCCCAGGTGTGGCCGGTTGACGACCCCGGCGCGCTGACCGCCAGCGGCGCGCAGGTCAGTGACGGCCGGCTGCGGCAGTGCCAGAGCACGCGGGGCGCGGCCGACCTCGCGACCATCATCTACACCTCGGGCACAACCGGCCGGCCGAAGGGCTGCGAGCTGACGCACGGCAACCTGCTCGCCGTCACCCGCAACGCCGTCGAGGGCGTGCTGCCCCAGCTCTTCGAGATCCCCGGCAGCTCGACGCTGCTGTTCCTGCCGCTGGCGCACGTGTTCGCGCGGATCATCGAGATCGCCTGCCTGGAGGCGGGCGCCATCCTCGGGCACTGGCCGGATGCGGGCACGGTCGCGCAGGGACTGCCCGAGTTCCGGCCCACGTTCCTGCTGGCCGTGCCGCGGGTGTTCGAGAAGGTCTACACCCGGGCGGAGCAGCAGGCCGCGGCGAGCAGGGCGAAGCGCGCGATCTTCGCCGCCGCGGCGGACACCGCGATCGCGTGGAGCAAGGCGGCCGACAGCCCCGCCGACGGATCGGTGGCGGGCCGCGCGGCGCAGGCCGGGCTGCGGGCACGGCACGCGCTGTTCGACCGGCTGGTGTTCGCCCGGCTGCGGGCGGCCGTCGGCGGCAGCGTGCACTACGCCATCTCCGGCGGCGCGCCGCTGGGCGAGCGGCTCGGCCATTTCTTCCGCGGCGCCGGCCTGGAGGTGCTTGAGGGCTTCGGCATGACCGAGACCTCGGCCGCCGCGACGGTGAACAAGCCAGTCCGCAACAAGATCGGAACCGTGGGCCTGCCGCTGCCCGGCGTGGCGGTAAAGATCGCCGAAGACGGCGAGATCCTGCTGCGGGGGGCGAGCGTCTTCAGCGGCTACTGGCACAACGAGAAGGCCACCGCCGAGACGCTGGACGCGGCCGGATGGCTGCGTACCGGCGACATCGGGTCCCTGGATGACGAGGGCTTCCTCCGGGTCACCGGCCGGAAGAAGGAGCTGATCGTAACCGCGGGCGGCAAGAACGTCGCGCCGGCCGTGCTGGAGGACCAGATCCGCGCGCATCCGCTGGTCAGCCAGTGCATGGTGGTCGGGGACGGGCGGCCCTTCATCGGCTGCCTGATCACGCTGGACTCCGAGGCCCTGGATTTCTGGAAGCAGCAGCACGGCAAGGGCGCCGGCGCCACCGCGGCCGACCTCGCCGATGACCCGGAGCTGCACGCCGAGATCCAGGCGGCCGTGGACGAGGCGAACACGTCAGTTTCACGTGCAGAATCGATTCGCAACTTCGCGATCCTGCACTCGGACTTCACCGAGGCCAGCGGGCACCTGACGCCCTCGCTCAAGGTCCGCAGGCACGAGGTGGCCCAGGACTACGCGGAGGAAATCGAGGCCCTCTACCGCTGACGAGGCCCGTTTTAAGGACTGCGTCACTAGCCAGCCAGGATCTGGCCCAGCCGCTCCGCGACCAGGTCCCAGCGCCATTCGCGGTCCACGAAGGCCAGGCCCTTCTCGCCCATGGCCGCCGCGCCCGCCGGGTCGTTCAGCAGCAAGGAGCAGAATGTCCTTCAAGCAGATTCTTGACTCGCGGTGGTTCCCGACCATCTCGAAACCGATCATTGCCGGCGCGCTGGCAGCGGGCATCTCCTATGTGCTTCAGCATTTCGCTGGCGTGCATGTTGTGCCTGGTCAGATTCAGGGGGCGTTGAACCCGCTGATCGGATTGCTGGTGACCGCGATCGTCTCCCAGAAGGGTGACCCCGTCAGTCCTATCACGCACGAACCCGAACCGGAGCCCGTAACGGGCGGGACCATGGGCGAGATTCTTTCGCGCGTGGTTCAGCAGAAGCTCGACAGCGATCCCGTGTTCATCGACAAGATGCTGTTTGCGTCGCTGCCACTCCTGGAGCACCCTTTGGTCCCAGTAGCCCCTGAGCCTTCACCTAAGCCCGCTGTAGGCCATGCGAGCGTCACGGATGGGAGAACCCCCGTCCTGGTCCCATCAAACGCCTACGCGCCGCCTGACTCAAGCCACTAAGGAGCCGCATTGCGTCCAAGCATCCACCGAGCTTGAGCAGGCCGTCGCCACGGCCGGCTCGATCCGCAAAGCAGCACCGATTCTAGGCGTTGATGAGCGCACGGTCCGCCGTTGGCTCCAAGATGTGATCAGGGCACCCGAGGGTCAGGTCTTCAACACCCTCGCCATTGACATCGAGACACGGCCGAACCTGGCTTACGTGTGGGACCTCTGGAACCAGAACATCAACCTGGATGCTCTCATGGAGTCCGTGACGGTATGTGCTTCGCGGCTAAGTGGGTGGGCAGCCCGGATGCGAGTTCCGCTCGACTTCCATGACGGACACGACGTAATGGTACGCGTGCCTGGGACCTGTCAACGAGGCTGACGCGGTGATGCACTACAACGGCCGGCGCTTCGACGTGCCCCACCTCAACCGTGAGTTCGTCCAGGCTGGCCTGCCAGCGCCAAGCCCCTTCAACCAGATCGACCTTCTCAAGGTCGCTAAGCGCCGGTTCGCCTTCCCGAGTAACAAGCTGGCCTACGTTGCTCCCGCCCTCGGACTTGAAGACAAGGTAAAGCACGAGGGGTATCGTCTATGGCTGGGCTGCATGGACGGTGACCCTGACGCTGGGAGCGCATGCGGGCCTACAACATTCAGGACGTTGCGTTGCTTGAGCAGCTTTACGACCGCCTGGAAGGGTGGATTGTGGGTGCTCCAAGCTACGCGGCTATCACTGGCGAGCATGTTTGTCCCGGCTGTGGCGCGGACGCGCTCCGAGAGGACGGCAGTATTCGCTTCGCACGGGCACCTATCCGCGCTATGTCTGCACTGAATGTCATAAGTGGGCGCGGGAACCAGGCGCCTACACGGCACCGATGTTGTAGAAATCTCCTAGGAGAGCACCATGAGCGAGTCCGGCTCCCTTCTTGTCCGCGCGCAGTTCGCCTACCTGGATGAGCAGGCAGCCCTCCGTGACGAGGCCCTCGGTTGGATGGAGCACACCTTGCGCCGAGTGCTCGCGTATGAGGCCGAGTCGAGATTACTTCAATCGAAAGGGCCTCCCGCAAGGTTGAGTTCACCTTCGAGGGCCTCAGCTTCAAGTCTTGGGTGGCCGCGATCGACGGCGTGGATACGGGCCAGCTGTCCGTCAACCTCAAGGGGAGCTGGTACCCCGTCGCCTCCGTCGTCGCCCCCGGCAGGGTCCTCCACAAGCACCTGCCCGCCAACCATAACCTGCATGTCGAAAAGCCCCCGGACACCAACCATGGCCTCGCTGGCGGCACCCTGTGAGCCACCCGAACGACTATGAGGTAGTCGTCCGCTACTGGCGCGATGACTTCAAGTTGGCCGCTAAGCGAGCGGTGTCGTAGGGGGCATGGATGAGGCTGACGCCTCGCGTGGCTCGAAGTCTGACGCCTGCTGGCCTCTCGGCCTACCGTTTCGACAAGATCCTGTACGTCAGACCCTTGAGCTAGCTCCTCAAGGACCCCTCGCGGGTCGGCGGCACTCACATAGATGGATGCCAGCTCAACGCTGGCGCTACCCCCTGGCTTCCGCTCGCGCGGTCCTACAAGCCAGGGGGGTTTTGCCGTTCTAGGGGGTCCATACGGGGTGCCACGAAAGCACGAGCACCGGAATAACCCTGCAAAATCGGGGGCTTTTGAAAAGTTCCTGTGCTACTACAAGTCTACGTGCGCGTGAGCCCGGTGTTCATGACGAATGCGCACAGATGCAGGGGTTTGTGACAGGTGCTGTCCTGGCAATGTCGCTACAAGCCTGAGACACCTTCTGTCCCTTCGGGAGCCGGGTGGGTTCCACGGAGGGTGCCACGGCCTACGCCTCAACCAGGTAGGTGTTCATCTTCTCGGTAAGCCCAGCGCGCCGCCCCTGGGGCTTGACGTAGATGCTAAGCGTCGTCGCTGCGTTGCCATGGCCGACCCATTCGCTGACTAGGGCAATGTCGTATCCAGCCCGTACAAGCGCCGTAGCGAAGCTGTGACGCCCCTCGTGCAGACAGATGGTGTGCAGACCCGCAGGCTTCCAGAAGGCCGACAGCGCTCGGCAACGTGGCTCAGGTCCATTGCGCCCCAATGTGAGGGCGCGCGACTAGGAACAAGAAACCCCCCTCGTGGCGCTAGGGCCAAATGGGGACGCAGGGCATCAAAGCAGGAAATCTGTCGCGGCCGGCCGTCTTCGGCAGCACGAATCCTGCCACGGGATCGAGCGAGCGACGCACGTGCACCCACTCGTCCTCTACATCTTCTGCCCGGATGGCTCGTATCTCACCGCGCCGCAAGCCGGCGTAGAAGGCCAGAGCGTACGGGAGCGCCAGATAGGGTGGTAGGGGCTCCAGCAGCGCGGCCATCTCATCCGGCTCCGCGTAGCGCTCCCGTGGCCGGCCTGGACGAGGAATCTTGACGCCATCGGTCGGGTTCAGCAGATTGTCGTGGCGAGGCAGGAGGTGCGTGTAAAGCGCGCACAGCGCGTGGAACACGTTGCGGGTCGTGCCGGCGCGTTGCTGGGACGCTGGCCAGTCCACGAACCGCTGCACCTGAGAGCGCCTGAGCTTCGTGACGGCGATGTGCCCAGCTCGGGGAGGATGAAGTCGTGGAAGGCGTAGCGATACGCACGAGCCGTGCTGGCAGCGTATGGAATGTCCTTAGACGAGAAGATAGCCCCCGACTCGACCCGACTAGGAATCGCTCAGCGGCAGTCTGGAGCTTCTCTGAGCCGTCAGGGGCCACGCTCCCGCCCTCCACAAGGTCAGCCTGGGCACGGAGCCTCCAGGCCCGCGCGTCGGCGTAGGTGGACCAGGGACCCCAGACCTTGCGCCCGTGATCCTTGACGTAAGGCCGGCATCTCTCGACGCCGGCCTCGGTGGTCCGAACCTGGATACCCGTCAAGTCACGCATAGGGACAGTCTACGTCCTGTCGGGCGTCCCGTCAACCGGCCGCCGATCGCCCCAACAGCCTTCGGGTACAGCTCGCCGATCAGGTAGGCGAGCCCGTCAATCTGCGCAGCCTCGTCGCCAGCACCAGCCACCAGCCCCCCCAGCCGACCATCCCCTACGGCCAGCCGGGGAATGGTCACCACCATCACGTACGGAAACCGGACAAGCATCACTGACCGTCGCCAATAGCAGAGGGTCAGCAACCCGGCACCCAACCCAATCAGAGCCGAACCACACAGGTAGCCGATCAGCGTGCAGATCAGCAGGAATACCATCAGCCCCCCTCCCCCCCCCCCCCCCCCTAACGGGATGTCTCGTCCTCCAGCCTGATCTGTGAAACCCCATTGGTGGACTGCTCGACCACTGGGGTGGACTGCTGTGCGGCGGTCAAGGAATTGCACCCGATCGGCGACGACGTCAACGGCCGAGCGCTTACCGTGCTCCGACTCCCACTCGCGCCAACCAACCGCCCCTTGACAACCACGCGCTTGCCCTTGGTTAGGTACTGCGCTGCCGTCTCGCCCTCCGTCCCCAAACCGAAACATCAACAAGTTGGGGGTGTCCTCGTACTGCCCGTCGCCATTTTTGCGACTACTGTTGAAGGCAGACGCAGGCTACAAACACTCATGCCGCTGGCCGGGCCCGCAGTTCGGGGTCCGAGGTGAGCCGGCCGACTAGGATTACGCTGTTTACATCCTCGATGATAATCACCTGTTCTTTCGTTGGTGGTAATAACGCCTACAGCGCTCCCGATTGCAAGCGCGACAGTAGCGCGAACCCTGGGAGATTGTTGTATTTGCAACGGTATACTGATGCCCATAGGGGCAATGAGTCTTGGCATGGTGCGCAGCCGTTACCGTCTTGCCCCTGAGGAGGTTCTCGCGATGCGTGACCGCCTCCAAATGGGCTGGTGCTACACACGCCGGATTGCCACACAGATGGTCTATTTCCAGCCCCTCGGGTATGGGTCCGACAAGCAGTTCGTAGACAACCCGGTGGGCCAGGAACTTGCGCTGGTCATCCCCCATTTGCCCGTAGCCGTTGCGAAATCGGCTTGCGGTCCACAACACACAGCCGCCTTCTGTGAGCAGTGTCTTAGCCAGGGTTCGTTTTCGCAAGGTCGAGCGCACTACACGCCAGCCTGATGGGGTGGAATACCGAGCGCCTCGGCGAGCGTCACGGCCTGGTCGTACTGCATGAACAGCGCGACCGTGGGTTGCTGACGGCCGCCACCGGGTGGGCGCGGCTCAAGCCCAACCTGGCGCCTGAGCTGGGATGCGCCGCCCCGACCGGGATCGGAGAACCCGCAACGTCTTGCGACCTGACTGAGATCCTTCATGCCCGCCAGACGCTCACGGAACGGAGCCGTGGGCACAATCTCGCAAGTCACGATCTTCATCAGGGTTGACAACCCCAGCTCAGGGCGACTGGCACCCATGCGCTCGGCCATCCGCCACCAGCCGGCTATCTCTGCGGGGGTGTACTGCCCGCCCAATGCTTCCGCGATAATCTCATAACGCTGCCAGGCGACCTGACTGGTTTCGTTCTCCAACTCCTCAACCTGCTCAGGGCTGGTGTTTTCTGACCGGCGCAGTATGGAGGCCCGGTTACTCAACCGTTTAGCCCCCGCCAACACCCCCTTGATTCGGGCACGGATCGCCGCCTCCCGTTCGCACAGCTCATCATCTTCTTGAGATACATCCGAAGTGTTAGACATTGCTTCCTCTCCAGGGTTTGTGAACTTCGGGCGATTAGCAGGGATAATAGCACACATGCGGACAGCCGCTGTCCCGTGGGCGTCCCGTTACGATATGGCCCGAGGCTTGGTGGCAAATTCGGCCAGCCACGCCGGCCCGATCATCGTCGCCGCGTTGCGCAGCTCCGCGATTTCGTGGAAGCGCTCAAGGTTGACCTCATCCCGGCAGCACAGTTCGATGTCGTCATAATGCTTGCCGTCCGGGCTGACGTAATGCCCCACCGCCAGACCGTCGATCGCACGCGCGATGTACTCAGCGTCATACTGAGTCAGGCGCGCTAGAACAGCCTTCTGGCGCTTCTCACCAAACACCGCAACCTTCTCCCGCTTACCCAAACGGGCCACCCAATAGCGGAAGATTGCCTTGGCTGCGTGCATGTCAACGTGCGCTGTACGCTGCTTTTTCAGCTCGGTCTTGAGCCGAGCTACCTCGCGCCGCTCATTCCTTAGCTCGTTATCGAGGAGGCGATAGTCACGCTCGGCCAGCATCTAGCGCTTCGGCCGCCGCGCGCGCAACCCTCGCAGCACTACCGGTGGACAATCTCGCCAGTCTCAGCGTTGAACAGCGCCCCGGTCACAGGCGGTCCACCGCCCTATGCAAAAAGTAGAGGGCCACAAGGATGATAATGGTGAGAACCACAAGGATGACAAATGGGATGTTCACCGCTCACCCCACGGTCCGGTGGCCTGCTCTTTGCTCCAGCCGGTGAACTGCGACACGCTAATCCGATCGCCATCAATACCGCGAATCTCCTCAAGCCTGGCGTAGCGCATGCCATCCGCGACCCTGAACGCTTTGAGCGCTTCAAGCACGGGCTCCTCGCCTCTGGCGAGAACCTCGGCCGTGGTGGCGGGTCCGGTCTGGCGTACGATGGCGAGCGCGAGCTGCTTGCGGTACTCGGCCTCAGCCTTAGCCACCAATGCGATCGCGGTCTTGTAGTTTTCAACGGCGTGCTGGCGGCGAAGCGACACTTGGAACGCGGCAGCCTTGGCTTGCCGGTAGTCATAGGGTTCGAGCCCCACGACCTGGGTGTCCAGGACTTCAACCAGCTCCCCAGTGGCTGGGTCGGTGAACACCCTCACGACTTCGCCTCCTTATGCAGCCACTGCTCAACGTCCTCGGCCTGGTCAACGTTCAGGTTGCCGATCTTGTCCACGCCGTGGGTGGCCAGCTTGGCCCTGAAGACGGGGGAGAACTCTGGTGGCGTGCCCGGGGGCGCCTCCATGTCCAGCGAAGCCAAGCCCGCCTGTATGGCGAGCGTCAGGATGCTCCGAGCGCGGTCCATCGGGATGAACGGGGCAGCCGGCCGCTGTGGTGCGGGCTCCGGCTCGGTGAGCTGGTCATGCTCAGGGTCGTCGGTCGTCGGGATCATAAACAGGGACAGCAGGGCGTACTTGAACCCGCCCGTATATGCCTTGTAGATGCCCTTGTCGCCACCCGTGTCAGCCCCAACGCCAACCCAGGGAATCTCGACGTGGTCCCCCGACTCGACATCCCGCACGGTGTACGTCAGCTCCACGGTCGTCAGGTGGCCGCCCTTGGAGCCGTAGGGCAGATGGGTTGCGCCGTGGGCTCCGGGGATGACGATAAGCTTGTGCTTGAGCAGCTCGTCCCGGACGGTCTTCACAACGTCAACGGCCGAAGCGTAGTTGTATTTGTGGTGCGCGTTGTAGCCGCGCTTCTCCACGAACGCGACCGCCTCAGCAATGGCGTGAAGCTTCTCGTCAAGACTCAGCTCGGGCAACTCGGTCCTTTCCGATGGGGTCATACCACGCAGTCTAAGACATTACCGGGACGCCGTCTGTCCGTTTGACAAATTTTGTCGCCCCAGGTCTTGACGGGACAGGTGTGGTCAGCTAGTGTCCTCATCAACAGGATTTGACAGCGTGAGAGAGGGAACCGAACATGAGTACGCCAGAAGAAAGGATCGCTGGCCGCATAAGAACCACTAGGGAGCGGACCGGGCGCTCGCAGGAGGACGTTGCCCGCCAGCTTCGCGTTACGTCGCGCACCTATGCGCGGTGGGAGCGCCTGGAGGGCTACGGCTTCATCGGACGCCTGGCCGACATTGCCCGAGCCCTGGGCACGACCGAATCTGAGCTGCTTGGCGGCGAGAACATCCTGACCGACGCCCCCACGGCCGAGGAACTTGCCGACAAACTTGATCGCGTCTTAGAGGAGCTTGAGCAGCTCCGACAAGACTTGACCTAGGTTCTAGACATCCCGATGAGCAGGGTCGCAAGCTCAAGCAGGAGGACGACGCGCCGCGTGAAATGCGGGCACCGACAGCCGGCACGGAGCAGCTCACGGTCAAGTAGCAGCTCCTCCCGCACCTTCTCCCTGACGATGATGATGCCTTCTACCATTTGCAAACCTTTCCGATGATTGAGAACCGCGTCCCCCTCGCCCCATCAGGATAACGCCTGCATCGGCGTCCTATTTGGCCCGGTGCCAGACCTTCGCCCCGTCCTGGTAGACAAGCCCGCGCTTACGCATCTGACCGAGCGCACGCCCTACCTCCGCTGGGCCCATTCTAGTGCCGCAGGTGTAAAGCAGGTTTGAGATGGTCCTTGAGGCGTTGGGTAGGTTCGCCAGAATCGAACTCTCGACTTCTCGTTTGCGGATCACCTCGGGGTCGTTGTCCTCAAGCCGCTTGATGGCTCGCATGGCATCGCAAAAGGCAATGAAGTCGTCCGGGGTGGCCCACGACCGCTTGAAGTCGTAGGTGCCGTCCGGATGTGTGTTGAGCACGAACTGCGCATCGGTGGGCGGGAAGCCCATCTCGACTGACGCTAGCTCGTAGCCAGCGAGCTGCGGGAAATGGCTCTTGGGATAGACGCGCTTCGACGTTTTGAGGTCCACAAGCAGGAGGGCCGCGTCGATGCCTTGGCACGGGTAGATCGTTTCCTGGCCATTGACCCATAGGGAGTAGTTCGTCACCATGCAGCGGGCGTCATAGCGTCCAGCGAACTTGTGTTGCTTCGACGTGACCTGTGTTTCAGTCGCCACGAAGCTCGGGCGGTACGCAACGTACCAGTTGAAGATGGCCGTTATGTGCCCCCGGATTTCTGGCGTGGCCGCTTCGAGTCCTTACCGTGCCGTATTGGGCGAGCTGTTCGAACGTGTCGTGAGCCCAGTTACCCCGGTCAACGGCGCTATCTCGCGTGTCCCAGGGCGTCATCTTGAGCCGCCTCAGCTCGGCACGAAGCTGATCCTTAGACCCGACCCATCGGCCGTTGCGTTCGTCTGAGTAGACATCGTGTGCGCCTTCGTAGCCCAAGCGGAACCCCCACGCTGAGCCTGTCTGGAAGGCTTCGAGCGCCTCACCGACCTTTGATGCTGTACTGACGCTAAGCAGCTCCTCATCATCTAGCGTGTAGGTGTGTGACGGGTCATCGTACTGGGTTGGTGGGCGCTTGATCTGGCTCATCCGTCGTCCTCCCTGGCGTCCCAAACCTCTGCGCGAATCCCAGCGGTCCGCTTGCCGCACACAGAGCAGACTTGGCCGTGTGAGTCGCCGTCCGGCCGCGTCCGCTTTTTGAGCGCCAGCCAGCACTCACGGCAGAAGTCCGCGAAGTAGCTGCTCTGGCTCATCCGGCGCCCTCGGTGGCGGCAGGCACATCTTGCCCCCGACTCGTAAGGTCGCATCCCCTTGGGCATCGCCAGGGCACGCCCAATAGAACCGTCCGCCATACAAGCGGTTGGCCGCATCGAAGACAGCAGTAAACGGCAGTCGCCGTTTCAGTCTGGTTGAAGTGTTCAGGCTGGCTCATCCGTCGTCCCCGGAGGCAGGTTCGCGAGAGATGCGGCGCACGGCCTCGGTAATGATCTCGATGGCCTTCAACACGCGCTCAGAATTCGCCGGTTCGAAGTACTCGGCCGGTGCGAATTCGCGCAGCCCCCAACGAATCGCTCCCTCAAGGTTCAAATCGAAATGCTCTGGCGGTGCTTGCATTTCGTCGCCCTGGCTCATCCGTCACCCCCGAAATATCTAAATCTTTAGGCTCTGCGGGACCGCGATTGTCGATGAACGTGCCCTTCTCGATTGCTGCGAGGAGGACGTGAACGTTGGCTCCGATGTGCGCCAGAGTGACTAAGCCCCGACTTCGGGTCCAGGTCCTCGCCCGCTAGCCACGATCCAGCAGATGGCATGCCAGTGGCGGTCTCTGCCTGTCGGATGCCCATGCCGCCAAGATGCAGCTGCATCCCGGACAAACGTGTCGGTCCACCCTGGCTCATCCGTCACCCTCCGGAGGCGGGATACGTTGGCCGGTCATCAAGATCGGTCTTGTGCTCTGAAAAATGCATGAGAGCGAGAGCATGGAACACAACACTGGAAAGGTGATGGCAGCCACTCTCCGGGTCTGTTGTCTCCCCACCCCAGAACGCTGCTAGGTGGCGATGTAGAGCACCAAAGCTCAACGACCAGGCGTAGCCTCGTTCCCAATTGCGATCCTCATACTTCTCTGCACCCTTGCCGTAGAGCCGTGCAACCTCCGTGACCTGCTCCCACGGTAGAAGGTCGAACCTTTCGAGCTTTTGTCCTTTAGCCCCGCCAGTGTTCGGGCTACAACGCGAACCTCATTGCTCATCCTGCCACCCCGAGTGCTGGATCGGGGATTGCTCGCTGACATCCGACTGCCTCAAGGAATGTAGGCATGTATCGCCTCAAGCGTGGCGCGGGCCACGGGTCGAGGCGAGTACGACCTTCGTGGTACTCAAAGATGGGTAGCCCGCAGAGACGCCCAACGAATGTTTCCAGGCGCGCACCCTTGGACTTCTCCCATCCGGGGAGCACAACGATTGCCTCGATACCTTCGTCTGCGATGACCTTGACATCCCTGGTGAGAAACTCACCAAACGTACCCCTACCCCAAGCCCACTGCGGACAGAGCGGCGTCCAGGAGTGTCAAATTTCCATCGGGCGACTCAAGTTCCCGCTTCCGTACCTTGGGATCATCTAGCTCGGCCGGCGACACGACTTCATAGCCACGAGCGCGTAGCGCGTTCGCTGCCGCGTCAATGGCCGGCACGTTGAACTGGGGAACGTTCGACATTGGTGCCGCCACATACACCTTCACGATGCTCCTCCTGGCCTGCTTGGGGTTCGCGAGCGATTCGCCCTTGTTCGTGTCTGATCCTTGTAAGCTCCTGCCGTTTGACCAGGAGAAGGCTCTCGGCCGTGCGGCGGCTCATCACCCCTCGAAGACGCGACGGAATGCGCGCGTGCGCTGCCGGTAGGCCACATATGCAAGCTCCCTGGCCTGCCCCGGGGTGACTGGCATCTGCTCACTCATCGCGCCACCCCTCGGAGGCGAACGATGCCCGTTGCCTAATCAGGTCGAAGGCTGCCCCCAGTGGCACGGCGGCATACCAAGGGGTGCCGTTCCGTTTCCAGGCCACCATCGGTATTTGGTGCCCCAGCTTGTCCGCAACCGCCTGGCGCATCATCCGGTCAACCGACATGCATTCGTCGCGCTTGACTTCAACGTGCCAGACGGGGTACTGCACCAGCGTGACATCGCTGGCGCCCGGAATGCGTCCCGGCTGGAGTACGGCCGTGCGGTAGGCGACAATGTCATGCTCTACCGCAATGCGTATGACCTCCCGCGCGAGACGCTTCCCTTTATCTACCGATGATCTACCCATGGCCAGACAGCATAAGACATCACCGGGACGCCGCCCTGTCCGATGGCGCGATTGCGGGCGCGTTCGATACCACGGGCGGCCATGACAAGCGCAACCTGTTCAGCTACGGCCAGGTGTGGCAAAAGGTCGAGTCGGTGGGCGTCATAGTCCGCGTGGCACCCCTTGCAGAGCGGCACAATTAGATCAGCATGCATGAAGCCGGACTCGCCCAACGACCGATCCCAGGTGTGGGCAGCTTCGAGCCAATTGACACTCCCGCAGACACGACAGCGCCCCTCGGCATCCACCTTCTCGCGTGCAGGGTTGCTCATGTCTGAAACACCCGCCGCAGTCGTTCCCTGACATCCAGGTATTCCGCTCCACGCGGAGGCATGGCGTATCCAGCAATCAGGGCGCCCAGGTCATAAATGTTGCCGCCCATTGCACGCTTACCGAGCACTGGCGGACAGCCGTGACAGGCCCACATGTGCCCTTGGTGACCAAGCTGGGCTCCCACTCCTCACCACCACCATGAAACGGACACGTGAACTTGCCGTCCAGGGTTGGTTGCCGTCCGGTCAGCCGCGCGACGTACTCGACGGCCGGAATCCGACGCAGTGGATCAGAGCTAACCTGGTCCGGGCTCGCGGCAAAACTCGGCCTACTTGTAGCAATAGTCACTTGGCTCAGCCACGCATCAGGCAACTCGGCCACGGCGCAATCATCGGGATGCTCGTCCCATGCGTACTGCCGGCCGTTCTCATGGACACTCGGTGGCGCCACCACATAGGCGAAGTCCCTAACATCGAGCCCCGGTCCCAAGCCGCCACGCACCGGCATACCAGGGGCCTTGAAGTAGTAGTGAGCACCACCACCACCAGTGACCACCGAGACGGTCCTAGGCAGCACGCCAAGCCTAGCTTCTAGTTCGGCTAGCGTGTCAGCACCACCAGCGTAATCGTCCACATCGAGCACCAATAGGTCTGACGGATGGGCAACAACGGCCACGTTGGCGAGCGGCTCGCACTCCCACCAGCGGAAAACTTGGGCCAAATCGTTCGTAGCCTCGTTCAAGCCGTGAGGCACGATGCGATGTGGACGCTTCCCCTGGGGCCAAATCGGGATGGGTTTCCACCCCCATCGGCATACGCAATCGCAGCGTTGCGCAACGTTGTGTTAGGAAAAGACAAGGGCCTGTACCCCGGCGAGCAGCAAAGCCACACCGAGCTTCCACAGTCCCTCATGCAACAGCAAGCATCCGAGGGTCACGTACGTTCCGCACTGCACAACCAGCACCCACGCCTTCATGGCATGGCCTCTCGATAGCGCTCGCGCAGAGCATTAGCGCGTTCTGTTGGCAACCAGTTGCAGGCCGATTGCAGAAGGTCGAGCAGAATCCCGTTCTCATGTTTTCGTACTTCGAGCTGCCAGGACATGTCGTTGAGGGACGACGGCCGGCAACGTCGATGAACGCCTCGGCCTCCTCGGGATCTTTTTCAGCCAACGCTCATAGACGATGCCGTCGTGTGTCGTCACGAATAGGTGGTCAGGCCCGTCGCCGGAGCGCCGCTCCTGTCGCACGTAGAGCAGGAGTGTGCCGCCCGGCGTGCGGTAAACGGTCTGTGTGTGGGCCTGGTCGGACATCGCTGGGAGGATAGGACTCACCGGGACGCCGTTTGTCCGGCCGCACGGGGATTAGGGCGTCCCGCCGTGTGATTCCCTAAAGCCTTATTACAGACAAGCCTTCTTAGCTAAAAAGCTAGAGAGTGAGGTAGGGGACATACATGAATAAGGGGTGTAGTTGTACTACAAGCTTTCATTAGTAAGCTAAACCCAGCGCGCGGGTAATCGGTGTCGCTCGCGTCGGTTGACTGGACAATGGGCGTCCCGCCCCTGTCTAGACTGTGGGGCGTGGCAAACATAACCCTTGGCCGCCGCCTCGATGGCGCTCTGCTCAAGCTTCAGCTTGCGGCGCACGGGCCGGCCGTTGACCTTACGCGGGACATCATCACTGGCAGCAGTGACCCGTCACGCAAGCCGCGTGGCTATGGCTCCGAGCTGGACGCCTGGGTAGACCGGGCGGAGCGCCTGATTCTTGCTCTTGAGCGTGAGGCTGGCGTTGAGGAGCCCCAGGCACCGCGCAACACCACCGGCGATCTGCTCAAGGTGATTCGCCAGTACGAGGGCCGTAGCCCTGAATACGTCGCGTTCGTTGAAGGCAGCTCCGTCGCGCTAGTGCGCAAGGTGCGTTCGATAGCACGGCTGGACGCTGTGACCGGCGCGGCTCTACCCAGACCACTTACCACTCGAATCCTACCTGAGGTGGCCGCATGATGTGCGCGGATAAAGGGCGTCCACACAGAGTGGTATTCTATGTTTACGTAGATACCCAGCCCTTGACGAGGTTTGTGTGATGTCCAACCTTTACTGGGACGGGAAGCCTCCGGGGGAAGTGCCCACGATTGATGACCGCATCTTGGCTTATGCCGACGAGTTCGGGATTGCTGCTGGTGCGAACTTTGATGATTCCCAGCGTTGGGATGACGCTGCGCCGCCTCCGAAACCGTGGGAGTGGGACGATGCCTGACGCGAGCGGCAAGTTTCGTGGAATCAGCGTGCCCGACGTACCCTGGCACCAGGCGGACACTGACGAGTGTGTCGACGCTGCCCCGAGGGCATGTTGTTGTCTTTGCAACTGCATGAACCCCCAAGGGTGCGACGCACTTGGGTGCGTCCCCAAGGAATGTCCCCATCCTTGTCGGGAGGGCTGCGAGTGACCCTCGAATCCGCCATCAAGGATATCGAGCGTCAGTTCGGCAAGGGCTCTGTGCTGCTCCTGGGTGATCCCTCGGCAGTCGTGCCAGTCGAAGCCATACCCACAGGCGCCATTACGCTGGACATCGCCCTAGGCGTCGGCGGCGTGCCCGTGGGCGCATCATCGAGATATTCGGCCCGGAGTCATCGGTAAATCCACCCTCGTCCTCCACATCTTGGCTGAGGCTCAGAAGCTTGGTCATAAGGTGGCCTTCATTGACGCGGAGCATGCGCTCGATCCCGTCTACGCGAAGGCGATAGGAGCCAACCCGGATGAGTTCGTCTTCTCGCAGCCTGACTGGGGTGAGCAGGCTTTGAACATTGCCGATCAGCTCATTGATTCCGGCGAGCTGGCAGTGGTCGCGATTGACTCTGTAGCCGCCTTGACGCCCAAGTCTGAGATTGATGGTGAGATTGGCCAGCTTGGCGTTGGTGTTCAGGCTCGCATGATGTCGCAGGCGATGCGCAAGCTGACGGCTAAGTGAAGCCGCACCAAGACGCTGCTCGTGTTTACGAACCAGATTCGGGAGAAAGTCGGCGTCATTTTACGGTGGTCTAATGAAACCCAACCTGGTGGCCGCGCCCTCAAGTTTTACGCCTCAGTAGCGGATTGATATTCGCCGCAAGGCGACCAACCTCGCGAAGGACGGCGAGGCTGTTTCAAACACAGTTCGATTCAGGATCGTCAAGAGTAAGTGTGCGCCCCCACTGCGTGAGGCTGAGGCGACGATTATATTTGGGGAGGGTTTTGATCGCGCCGGTCCACGACTAGATAAGATGGGGTTGAGGACGGCCGGTGCCGGGAAGTCGGGCGCATGGTATGAGTTTGAAGATGGGAATGCGCGTCCAAGGGGCGCGATTGGCGCGCGTGACCATATCGTCCAAAAGGGGCGCGAGAGGCATGAGGGAGTGCCGCGCGTGTTCTGCGTCGCTAGAAGGCTGCCTGACCGCCCAACCGTCGTCTCTGTGACGCCTGTCGTGTAGCGGGACGCGCGGGTGCCAGGAATCGCGGACGACGATACACTCGAACGCCATCCGAACTCGTACGAGGCTTCGATGGGCTGCTCCGTCGCTGGCGTCTTGAGAGGCGTTACTCACGGGATTGACTCCCGAGGATCACCTTAAAAGCCCTTCTTCTGAGCCATGGCCAGGGCCATGTTTGCGCCGCTTGTGGTGCTGCTAGACCCGACTGCTCACGGATCCTATGACCATAGGAAACCGGGCGTCGTAGGAGGCATTTTGTGTTCTACTTTGCAACACAGGGACTCGGTGGGACTTGCTGATATCTCTCTTCCGATGGGGTATCCGTTCCGCACCCTACGCTACGCAATGAGGCGGGAGCCGACTCTGAATCATTCAGGCGGCACCCGTGCAACCAGAGTGAAGGGCGAGAAAGGGCGCGTGATCCTCTACTGCCAAGCCTGCATGTTTATGACTACAAAGCTTGAGGCTGCCCTGCGCGCGTTCGATGCCGGCCGGTGTGGCGTCTGTAATGGCAAGCTTGAGCCCCTGCCGCCGGTACGGGTCAAGACCTCGGAGGCACGATGACGTACATCCCGGGACTGGCGCGCATGAAGCGTAAGGCTCGTCACCAGAAAACAGCTCGTCGGCGACGGAGGCTCAAGCCATGTCGGTGAAGTATTACGACTACAAGCATCCGCTGTTACGCGATCGCACTGGTGATCCTGCTCGTGGTGAATGGCAGCCTCGTTCCAAGGAGAAGGCTAAGCGCGGTCGTAAGGGCAAGCAAGGCGGCGCTAGGTGTGCGACTGCCCAAAGTCTGTACCGTGGACGGTTGCCCTCAAATCGCCGGACCCAACGGTAGATGTAGTGCTCACCCTCCCCGGAGAAGCCCATCTTCTCGCCTCACTTCGCAGCCTGGATTCAAAGCCATGCGTTATCGAGTGCTCGAACGGGATGGCTACACGTGTTATCTGTGTGGGGGACCGGCCGGCACGGTCGATCATGTTGCCCCGGCACGTGCGGGTGGGCCTAGTGAGGAATGGAACCTACGGGCCGCGTGCCAGTCGTGCAATCGCCGCAAGGGGTGAATGATGCCAGCCCTAAGGGATCTTACCGGCCAACGCTTCGGCCGCCTTCGTGTGATTGAGCGCGCTGGGTCGTATCCCCGTGGGGGTGCCACTTGGCTTGTATGTTGTGATTGCGGAGAATGGCGGACGGTGCAGTCAGGTCACCTAACACGCAAGCGGTTCCCTATCGTGTCCTGTGGCTGCTGGAGGCATGAGACACGCTCAACGCAGGACGGTCATTCACGTCCTGGGGCCCGGCATCCCCTTTGGACGACGTGGGCAGCAATGCATGATCGATGTAGGAATCAAAACCAATACAAGTATCGATTTTACGGTGGGCGCGGGATTTATGTTGATGAGCGCTGGAAAAGCTTTGTCACATTCCTTGCTGATATGGGCGAGAAGCCGGGACCTGAATATACCCTTGACCGTATTGACAACGACGGGCCATATTCGGCCCGAGAATTGCCGATGGGCTACCAAGACGCAGCAGCGCGCCAATCAGCGTGCTCGCGGGGCATCACCGGCTGCATTACGTCGCTCATTAGAGCGCAATGACCTCTCCATTCTTATGGTCTTGACCGAATTTGGATATGAAAGAAAGGCGGCTGATGGCCACCACTAGACCTAGCAGCGCGCCCCTATTCGGCTCGCTGACTGATCGCATTGCTGAGTTGACTGAGGCTACCGGGTCTGACCGACGCTTCGTGGCTCTGGCCGAACCAATATCTTGGCGATACGTCGCCCCGCCGTGATGACGCCTCCACCTTGGGGCCGAACGGCAACCGCGTCCAGGATGGCGCACTTTCTCTGATCAATGCAACTTCAGCGCTCGGGACTCCGAATAAGGCGAATCCCGCTGGCGCTCAAAGAAACTAGGAGCCTCGAGATGGCATCTCAACCCCTATTGACCCCAATTACGTGAACGGACCGAACCAGTACAGCGCTATGGCTGTGCAGGCGCGTCTGAGCAAGGGCGAGTTCGTCCGGATGGAAGTGGCGGAAACACGTGATGAAGGGACCTGAGAGGCGTACGGCGACAAGAAGCGCAGACCGTAAATTGCTTGGGCAGTGGGGTACTGGTACTAGAATGGCGAAGCGAACGCAGCGGCGCGTAAGCGTCTCCCTGACAGCGCTTTCGCCGGTCCTGGTCGCACCTATCCGGTGAACGACAGCAATCACGCTAAAGGAGGCCAAGATTCAGGCTTCGCGTGCATACCACGAGGGCACGATGAGCAAGGCTACTCGCGATCGGATTGTTGCTAGGGCCAACCGTGTTCTAGGACAGTCCAACAACTAGGAGGACGTGATGCAGCTCGACAGACACTCAGCGGGTCGCATCGTCGAGGAGCTGCTTGATGTCTTGGACGCGCGATTTGAGGGCGACGAGCTGGCGTTCATTCGCACGGCTGCAATCGTCATTGAGGTAGACACCGGGACCGACGCCCTTACCTTCTCGCATTGCAGTGACGATCGCCGTTGGGTGCATGAGGGCTTTCTTGACCATGCCGTTGATTGCATTCGGAGCAATGTTGCCGCTGCAATCGAGCGCGACGAGGACGAGGACGAGGATGAGGATGATGACTACCGGTCTAGTTCGGCCATGATGGCGCGATCTGCTACTGCCCGAATCAGTGCGATTGTCCGTTCTACCCCGATGCGCTGGCATATCTCAACCATGGCCTGGCGACCGCTTTCGTGTTGCGCGATGGGCGCCCCCACATAGGAGCCTTCCCACTCGATGCGTCAGACGGGCTCGCTGGCAGCGGTAACCTGGTTGAGCGGTCCGTGTTTTCGATCTGGACGGCGACGATGATTCAGAGGGCTCTCGCCGTACGAGAAGATGACGAGTCGTGATAGCGACGATTTTGCCGCACGCGCTGTATCACGTGCTCGACTGGCCGATGAACACGGGGCCGAATGGAGGGTACAACTTCTTTTCGGGTATCGGCAGCGGTAGTCCGATACTGGTCGCGATCGGTGCGCTATGGAAGCATCATAATTGTCACGTCCACAAATGTTGGCGAGCTGGCCACGTTCACCCCGATCATGGCCAGCCTGTTTGCCGGAACACTACAATCACCCCCGTGAGCCTTCCTGCGCCCGTCTGCGGGCCTTGGATGACTCAACGCGGTTACCCCTCGTCTATATGCACTGCGAGGCCCTGCTCTTCAGACCGTCTTATGGTTTTGATGGCGATGCTGCTCTATGGCTGTCGTGGGTGGTGGGAACACCATCGTTCAACAGGTTGGGCCACTCAGGAAAAAGCCGTAGGTCCAGACAAGCTCCACGGTGACTCCGTGTAGTGGCCTGCACCAGACAACGGGCGGGGTGAGCGCGCCGTGGGGAGCTGCGTCGGGTCGAGGGTTTTGAGATTTGCGGAAGCTGATTGCACACATATGGCAAACGGCCAGCATTGCGGGTGAAGTAGAACTGCCGGTAAAGAGCTTGGATTTGGAGTGTCCTTCGTGATTTAGATGGATTTTAGTACTGACTATGCTTGTAGTGCGCCGGCTCGCCACCAAATGGCAGCCACGGTTCGGAAGCGCACCGTTGAGCGGCCATCGCTTTGCTGCATGCCCCTTTCGCTAGCGACTTCGCGTTGAATTCGTTGCGCGTGATCCAGCTCGGCTACCCCACTCCTTGGGTGACGGCTCCTCATCGTGGTGGTTGGTATAGAGGATGCTGAATACTCGTTATCGTCGGAGCTGATGGCCACGGCGATACAGGCGGCTGGTGTCTGCTGGTCCTGGAGCTTCATGATGGTCCTTTCGTGGGTTGCCGTGCGGACATGATACAGCCGGACGTTGTCCTGTCAAGGCTTGCGTGATGGATCTCACACAGCGAGCCGTGTCACCGGCCGTCCAATTCGCGCCAAACGGTGTCGCTTGGCAGCTCATCCATTGCGGGGACCAGTGACCATGCTGCTCGCCACTCGCTTACCGCCGCGACGGCCTGTGGGCTCTCATATCCGTGTTCTAGCTGCGTTCGCACCAACGCGGCGTGCGTCGCGCTCCAGCGCCATAGCGGTGCGGAACCCTCAATCATCACCCCGCTGCTTGGCACGCCGTTCTGCGGCTGCCGACGCGCGCCCTCGTGGAGTCTGGGACGGGGTGCTCGTCTGTGAGTGTTCGCATGCATCCTCCTAGTGTGGGACGTGTTAGGACACATTATAGCAGGTTGATGTCCCGCCGCAAGCTGGCCGCTCATGGCATACCACGACCCTAGGAGCGCCGATACATGGCCGCCGATACGTTCAATGAGATCACATCCCAGTACTACACCTGTGGGCACTGCGGCGCGCTTCTCTCGTTCACCGAGAGCACAGAGCACCGCTGCCCACGACTGTCTATCCTGATAGCCCAGGCGGTCCCACGTCCATCCTCAGAGCAGTAGCAGGCCACCACCTACTGCGAAGTAGGTCACTTCCGAGTCATAACGCAGCACAGCGATACAGCCGGCGTGGACACCAGACCCCCAACCAGGGCACTCCCAGCACACTGAGACAACTGAGACAACTGTCCCCAGAACGCCCTCTCGAACGTACCAGGCCCCTGGGGGGGTAGGTAGAAAGCGAATCGCCACTACGCCTGTTCGCCCGTTGATTTTGCTGCGTACGAGTTTGCAGGTCCCATTTTTCCAGAAATCCGTCCCAAATCTGACCATCCTAAGTGGGACACGACAGTGGGGGATCGAATGGTTGGACTTGTCATCACCATTCTGGTGGTCATCCTGCTCGTGGCACTCGTTCTTGCTGTTGCTCGGCGCGTGTGACTACGTTTCAAAATTTGTCGCGACATTGCCTTGACAAGTGCCGTCCTAGTGTGGTACGCTCTCTGAGTCGCTAAAACCTACAAGTGGGAGAGCCTAGATGAAGCACGTCAAGGCAAGTAAAATCATCGCGGTGATGGCCCATGCTTTTCGTTGGCGGTGGGGCGTTTGCCGCTACGCAGTTCACCATCATTTCTATCCATCAGATCAAGCCGAGCGTTCGCGCGGAGCTGCGTGGGCATCGTGGCCCTCGTGGCCTACGTGGTCCCATTGGTCCCACTGGTCCCGCTGGACCAGCTACTGCGCCGACTGCGCCGACCGTGGTGCGTGAGTCCGGGGTGTGTCAGCCAACGGCGACACCACGGTCGAGGCTGACTGCCCGGGCACGCTCTACGCCCTTGGGGGCGGCTACGAAACCACCGGCCCGGGTGGCCAGGATGAGCCCACTGACGGGCTGATCGTCACGACGGACGCGCCCAATGGTCCGGGACTGGTTGGGTGGTCATTGCGCATCCTGATCCGGCCAACTCCATCATGCCGACATCACTGATTGTCTCGGTGGTTTGCGGGCAGTAAATCTAGCTCACATAATTCCGCAGGAAAGGCCCCGCCAAGTGTGGGGCTTTTCTATGCCCGGTCGCTCTATACCGCTGTTGTTCGGCAGCTTTTAGTCAACTTCATCTGAAAGGTGATTCTCGTGGCTAACGTCTCGACGTACTTGGCCGACAAGCTCCTGATCACTACTGGGGCGACGTCCTACACCAAGCCCACTACCTACCTGGGCCTTTATACGACCAACCCGACGATGCCTGCTGGTACGGGCGGCACGGAAGTGTCTGGTGGGTCGTACGCTCGCGTGGCTATGTCTGGCTTGATGTCGGCGGCTGCGTCGGGCTCGAAGACGAACGGGTCGGCTATCAACTTTACGACGGCTACGGCGTCGTCGGGCTCCTCCGGGCGTTGGCCTATTTGACGCTTTGACTTCCGGCAACCTGCTGGTTGCTGGCGCTCTTACGACCAGCAAGACTGTTGGCCTGGCGACACGTTCCAGATTCCTGTCTCTGACATTGTGGACGCCCTAAGCTAACGAGAGGAGCGGCTCCATGGCTGCTACGCTCGTAGGTACAATTGGGGCGAATGTTTCTAGCACATCGGGCGGTTCCATCAGCCCTGCGTTTGGGACGGGCGAGAGTCGCACGGCGGGCGATAAGCTCCTACTGTGGGTGGCATCCCCCTACGGGTCTGCCACACTACCTAGCGCACCCTCCGGGTGGTCGGTTGCCATCCAGAAGGCGGGTACTACCTGTTCTACGTCTATCCTTTTTATGGGGACACAGACGGTCAGGAGGGATGTACCAGTCACCGTGGCGCGGGGATTGCTAGTACCTTTTTCTGGGGCCGCGTGGGTGAATTTGCTGGCCTCGCGTCTGGGGTCTACGGACAAGACGGGTACGGCATCTGGTACTTCCGCTTCCGACTGTTGCTACCAACAGCGCTGCCGATACAGCATACGGCGAGCCGATGAGCTCTGCGGCCTGCAACTACCACAGTGCTTCCGTTACCGACACGCTGGCAGCAACACTGAATAACAGGCCGGTACGGCAAGGTGTCAGTCTAACAACAACTCGACCAGCGGTAAGAACCATTACCTGTTTGGGTACGCGCTTCAGACTACAGGTAATTCGTCGGCTGACCAGGCATCGGTAACGCATGACGCCACGTCAGAGACGGGGTGCGCCAGTACTCTGGCGAGTTTCAAGCTTGCTCCAACCGGCACGACTCAGCTGAGTAAGCCACCCCTGCGCGGGAAACCGAATCCCTAACGGTCCAGGGCCAGCCGTCAGGGGTTTGGGCAGGCTAGCCTTACGAAAACCGAGGCTCTGGCGGCACAGCGGCGGTCCTGAACAAGGTTATTGGGGCAGCGAACCTCGCTAAAACTGAATCGCTGACCGTCCAGGGCTTACCTCATGCCTACGGTCAGGTGTCTCTCGGAGCGGGATCTTGTATTCACTACGGGCACAGGGAGTGTTGTGAATAAGGTCGTTGGGGCGTCGAGTCTTGCCAAGACCGAGTCTCTAACAGTTCAGGGCCAGCCTTACGCGCAGGTGCTCAGGCTTCTCTCTCAAAAACTGAGTCTCTGACAGCGAGTGCGGTCCTAAATGAGGTCATCGGAGCTGCGAGCTTCGCCAAGGACCCCCGAGGCTCTGACGGCGCTAGGCGGTTTCCTGCGTCAGGGTTCTGTCAGCCTTACCAAGACGGAAGCCCTGTCCCCTACAGGGCACTATCGACAAGACGGGGAGCGCAACCCTCGCTAACCTCGCAGGCGCTGACTGTCTCGGGCGTGTTGTGAACAAGGTCGTTGGCGCGTCTTCGCTAGCAAAAGCAGATACCCTATGTCGGCAGCGGGCGACCTTGCCCACACTGGCGTTGTTGCGCTCACCAAGACAGGAAGCCCTGTCATCGACGGGTAAGGTAGCTCACGTCGGGCAGGCGAATCTCACTAAGACCGAGTCCCATCTCGGTCGTGGGTGGGGTGCGGCGTCCCGGCGCGGCTTCGCTCAGCAAGACAGAGATACTGTCGGTCACTGGCAACGTGGCTGGCGCTAATAGCGTCACCATGTCGAAGGTCGAGAACCTAACGGTGACGGCTGGAGTGATTCGGTCTGGTGCAGCGACTGCTTGCATTCGACTACCACTCTGACGACTGCTGGTGGGCGTGAGTTCTCCGCTTCGGTACAACTCTCGAAACAGGAGTCCTTGTCCTCGCGGGCAGCACTGCGTGCCGCCGGTTCGGCAAGCACGAGCACTACCGAGACATGTAATGTCGCTGGTGTAGCCTCCTATGTCGCTTCCGTGGCCCTTGCGGAGGCGGAAGCGTGGGTGGTGCAGGGTAGCATAAGTGGTTGGGCCCACTCAGGCCACAGCCACCCTCACTATTCAGCCCGCGTTTGTCGGGCTCGCTTTCGGTGAGTACCTTCGCTTTCGGCCACAGCCACCCTCGCTATCCCGTGTGCGTCGAGCGGGGCGCTTGACATATCGCAGGCTCCTTCGGCCGACCTGGCTATCACTCCGGGGGCGAGCGCCACCCTGACTATCACGGAGGCATGATGATCCCTGCCAACAACCCCCTGGATTTCACGGTGACCCTCGTGGACTCACTGGCGCGCCGGTTGACCGTCCTCGGATACCACGATCAAGGTGCTCGATCCGGCTGGTGGACAGGAAAACTCTGCCTTCCAGGCGGAGGTAGCTAAGGTGTCCACGTGGGTCTGCCAGGTCACCGTACAGGCTGATCATCCGGGAACCTGGAGTGGCGGTGGCACGGGAACCCTTGACAATGGCCTGGTGGTCACGACGGCTGACGTTCACGAACAGCTCACACCATCCCGACTGAGGTAACGATGGACATCCTGACTACACATCAGACGATCGTTGCTGGCGACGACTACAAGGCCGCTGACAATCGGGCATTGTGGTGGGAAAGCGGCGAATGGCCAGACCTTGCGGGCGCTACGCTCACAATGGTTATCGGCAAGACCGAGTTTGACCTGTACGGCAGCTTCCCGATCACGTTGACGGATACGGTGCCAAGCTCACCAGCGCAGCCCTCGATCGTCAGCTTTACATCGACTCCTCAACCACTATATGTGGCCACCCGACCAGTATCAGTATATGCTGACAGCTACTCTGGTTGATGGCGACAAGATCACATTGGCTGCGGGAAACCTTACTTTTCAGGCTACGCCTGGCACGTTGCCGCTCTATCCGCCCGTGGTATAGCGTTTCCCTATATGGGGCTAGATTTTCCTATAAGTGGGATGTGGCGCAATTGGTAGCGCGTGCGACTGTTACTCGCAAGGTTCCTGGTTCAGCCCAGGCGTCCCAGCTAACCTAGAAGCGAGAACGAAGTAGCCCAGAACGCAGAAGAAGATGAAGAACGGCAGGATGATGAGGAACTTGCCGATGGCCATCATCAGTTCGGCGAGAATCTCGATGCGTTCCAGTCGGGTTGGTTTGTGTGTTTGGTTTGTCATGTAGGGGACAATAGCAGCCCCTATATTGTCCTGTCAAGCCGCGCGATGCGGTTAGAGCGCGAAGCCCATGCAAGGACCGATTGCAAAGCATCCCTCTGCGCGTCAGAGGCGGAATAAGACATCCACGAGCCGAGAAATCGTCCTCAGCGGCGAGATTCGCCCCGTCCCGGACCTCCCGGAGCTGCGCAAGAAGGTGGACGGCCAGCTTGTCGCTGCCGACTGGCATCCCGAGGTTGTCGTTGCGTGGGCCGAAATGTGGCAATACCCGCTCGTTTATGAGGCTCCAACGGTCGATCGGCACCAACTGCGCGTCTATGCGCGGCTTTTACAGGACTTTTGGGAGCGTGCGGACGCTGGCAGGCCGATCAATGAGACGGCTCGCGATGTCCGGATGATGGGTGAGCAGTGGGGGGTGGGTGAGAAGTCGCGCCGACATCTCCAAATCACTATTCAGGAGGCTGAGGAGGCTATTGAGCGCGGCCGGAAGGCCCAAACCGTCGATATTGGCCCTCAGAAGTCGTCTGCGGGCGCTTACACGCCCTCCTGGACCGACGAGGACGAGGATGACGGCTCGATAGCAGACGGCGAGGTTGTCAGTTGACCGTCCTAAGAGTGCCTGCGCTCGGTACTTACAAGGATGGACCGTCGCTCGGGCCACAGCTCGCGTTTTGGATGGAGCATGCGCTCGTTCACGGTCCCGGTGACGTGCGCGGTGAGCCCTATCGGCTCGATGATGAGAAGCGCAAGGTTCTTTTCGGGCTCTACGCCCTGGATGGGCATGGTCGTCGCCGTTTCAAGCGCGCTGGCGTCTCTGTGCGTAAGGGTTGGGCGAAAACCGAGATGGCGGCAGCCATTACGGCTGGCGAGCTTCACCCTTCCGCACCTGTCCGCTTCAGCCATTGGGCTGAGGAGGGCGAGTATTTCGAGGGTGTGACCCCGTGTGGTGATCCTAATTGTGACCACCGCTATGGTTACAGGCAGGGTGAGGCTGTTGGGACGGGCGTTTTTGACCCGTATGTCCCGATGGTGGCCTACACCGAGGAGCAGAGCGAGGAACTGGCCTATGGCGCGCTCATGGTCATGCTTGGCGAAGGACCGCTCGCGCACTACTTCGACGTCGGCTTGGAGCGTATCCTTGTCCTCGATGAGGCTGGACGCGCAGTGGGGAAAGCTGTGGCTCTTGCTACGAGCCCCGATTCACGAGATGGAGCTAGAACCACCTTCCAGGTCTTCGATGAGCCGCTAGGCTCGACACGATAGTTCTACCACCGTGGGCTCGTGCGCTACTGGCGAGATTCGAGAGGGGGATTACGTCTTCGGGCGCGACGGGCGATCGGTGCGCGTGCTTGGTGGCTCGCCGGTACATATGGGGCGAGAGTGCTTTAGGGTGACGTTTGCTGACGGTACGTACGTGGTGACTGACGGCTCTCATCGCTGGAAGGCGATCGAGTGGAACAATCGGCCTAGGGGTGAGCAAACGCTTACCACACGCGAGATGTTCGATCGTGGCCTTTATACATCGTATGGTACACGGTGGCGCTTGCCCGTGGCAACGGTATCGACGGAGTATATGCCGAACTTCCCATTGATCTCTACCTTTTGGGCCTCTGGCTCGGAGACGGCTCAACGGATGCTGCGTATATACACTCCAGCGTGGAGGATTACTTCGAACTATCGGCAGGCATTCCTTATACGGTTTCAACGTCGAGGCTGGGGCTGGTACGCTGGCTTTCAACCGGATTGCGAGCGCAACTGACGGCGCTTGGGTTGCGTGGGAATAAGCATATTCCCGAGGTTTATAAGGGGTCCAGTAGGGAGCAGCGCATCGCGCTTCTCCAGGGCCTCGTGGACTCCGATGGATACGTGTCTTTCAACGACCACGTTACATTCGTCCAGAAGCATCGCTTGCTATGCGAGCAGGTTCAGCGCCTTGTGCGCTCGCTGGGCGTTACGGCGTCAATGTGTGAGCAGATGGATAAGCGTTCGCGCACTGGAGTGATGGTCAAAGTATATTTTAGTACATACTTTCGGGCGGCTCGTCTAGTTAGAAAGACGAACGGCCACGAGTGGGGCGCAAGGCCGAACGCATGGCAAGCTATTGTAGCTATCGAGCGAGTGGAGTGTGTTAAAGTGAGTTGTATTGAGGTGGACTAAAAAGATAATTTGTTTGTGTTTAGCGAGGGATATAACAATGAAATAAAACACACAGACTCGTCCTCCCGCGATTGAAGCAAGCTCACCAGACGATGATGGCCAACTTGCCTAAGCGTAAGAAGGCCGATGCATGGTCCCTTGAGATTACGACCTCATATGAGCCCGGTGAACTGTCCGTGGCGGAAGGGACAATGGACTATGCGCGTCTCGTTAGAGCTGGGAAAGTTCCAGATTCTCGCCTGTTCTTCTACCACCGACAAGCGGGTGATAGTCACGACCTCACTACGACAGAAGGGCTGCGCAATGCTGTCCTTGAGGCGTGCGGTGACACTGCCTCTTGGACGGACGTGGACGGTATCGTTGAACTGGCTCTCGACCCCCAGACGGATCGCTCGTATTGGGAGCGTGTCTGGCTAAACAAGCCGGTTCAGGCTGCCTCGCAGGTTTTCCCCATGGATTTGATTGGTGAACATGCCCACAAGGGGTGGCAGCCGGCGCCGGGTGCGCTGGTGGTGGCTGGCTTCGATGGCGCTATGACCCGCGATTCGACCGGGATTGTCATTACTGACATTATGACCGGACGGCAGTGTGTCGGCGCGCTGTGGGAATGCCCCACGAACGCTAAGGGCGAGCCCGATCGTAACTGGCGAGTGCCCGAGGATGAGGTTGACCAGGCGGTTGACGAACTGTTCCGGCGTTACAGCGTGTGGCGGCTCTATGCCGACCCATACTACTGGGATTCGCACGTTGCGGCTTGGGTGGGTAAGTATACCTTTCGCGACCGTAAGGGGCGCGTGCCCGCTGTGTTCTCATGGCCGACGAACACCTATAAGAAGATGGCGCTGTCGGTCAAGGCTTACCTGCACGCTATGCGGCACGGTGAGTGGTCTTATGACGGTGATCCGAAGTTCACGAGTCATTTAGCGAACGCTCGTAAGTATGACGTGAACATTCTCGATGAGGATGGCGTGAATCTCTTTGTTATGCGCAAGGAGCGCCCGGACTCATTGTTCAAGATCGACCTGGCCATGGCTGGGTGTCTCTCTTGGGAAGCATATAGAGACGCGGTGGCGGCAGGGATGACGGCCAGAAGGCCGTCCCGAGCGCCAGTGTCGGTCTTGTAATCCCCCGGTTCGCACGCGCGCAAAAGGGGACAGGTCGGTTCGTTTGGCGAACCCTTGGAAGGACCGATCCCGGTTTCAATACCCAGATGGAGGTTCGATGGCGGTCAATCCCGCTTCGACGCCTGGAATGGCCGTCGCATACCTGGAGCAGCTCGATCTCAAGCTGCGCCGTCGAACCCCCGAGTTCGAGCTGTGGGAGCGCTACTACGAAGGCATTCACCGCCTCCAGTTCGCTACCAGCCGTTTCCGGCAGACGTTCGGCAACCTGTTTCACGAGTTTGCTGACAACTGGATGGGACTCATCGTAGATGCCTCCGTAGAGCGCCTCAACATTGAGGGGTTCCGGGTTGGAACCGATGGGGACAATGACACGGACCAGGATGCCTGGGCCATGTTCCGTGATAACGGACTTGACTGGGGCTCGGACATTGCGCACACCGAGGCTGTGAAGCTCGGCAAGGCTTACCTGCTTGTCGATCCTCACAACAGAACCGATTTGGGCAATCCGATTATCACAGTTGAGCATCCGGGCCAGTGCGTCACAGCTCACGTTGCCGACAATCGCATGCAGCGTCAGGCTGGACTCAAAGAGTGGCTTGACCACTCAGGCTATGTCTACGCCAACGTCTACTTCCCTGACGCTACCTATCGCTTCCAGACTGACGTTGTCTCCAACTCGCAGGACAAGTACAACGCGCTGACTAACGGTGTCGTCGGTCTGTACGGAAACCTTTTCCCGATGGACTACATCGGACCGCCTGCGATGTGCATTGGCGAGCACGCCCACTGGATTCCACGTCAGGACGGTCAGCCGTTCATTGTTCCGAATCCGCTGGGCGTTGTGCCGCTAATCCCGATGGAGAACAACCCGACGCTCAAGTCTGGTGGCCGCTCCGACATTGCGCCGATCATTCCGATTCAGGACGCAATCAACAAAGTCGTCCTGGACATGATTATCGCCTCAGAGTTCGCGGGCTTCCCGCAGCGTTGGGCGACAGGCATCGAGATTCCCAAGGACCCCGAGACGGGCCAGCCTATCTCTGACCCCCGCTTTCTGGCTTCTGTGGCTCGTGTATGGGCTGTGGAGGATGAGGGGGCGAAGTTTGGTCAGTTCCAAGTCTCGGAACTCAAGAATTACGTGGTTGCGATCGAGATGCTGATTCAGCACGTTGCAGCTATTACCCGTACCCCGCCTCACTATCTGCTTGGGCAGTCTGGTGCGTTTCCTTCTGGCGACTCGCTTGCTGCAACAGAGACGGGCCTTGTAGCCAAGTGTAAGCGCAAGATGACGAACTTCTCCCCGGCGTGGGAGGAGGCGTTGCGTCTCGGCTTCAAAGCCAATGGTGACGCTCGCGCGTTGCAGCCGATGGAGACTGTTTGGTCTGATCCTGAGCAGCGTATCCGCGCAGCCCGGATTGATGGTGCGTTGAAGATGTCCACACTGGGCGTCCCGCAAGATGGTATTTGGGAGGAGCTTGGCGCGTCACCGGGCGAGCGTAAGCGTTGGCACAACATGCGTAAGGCGATGGGGCTTGCTGAATATGGCCCCGAGTTTGCGCCCATCCCGCCACCGCCTGCGCCTGCACAGGTGCTTGGCCCTGACGGTAAGCCGATTCCCGGTCAGAAACCACCGAATGAGGGACCAGAGGGAAATTTGGTGCAGGAACAGGCCATCTCTCAATCGGTTCGCGTAGCACGAGTTCACGACTAAGCCTCGCGACGAGGCAAGAATAGGAGGCTGCCGCGATGGCAGACAACATGCTGGGCGCTCTCGGTTTTGAGCGTGATAGTGGATCGGATGACACATCGGCCCCCGCGCCGGAGTCCGACCCGACTAATCCCCAGGGGGAAACTGCCCCAGCACCTGAGAATGAGTCACCCGAATCTGAGTCCGATGAGACGATTGAAGTCCCGGAAGGCGCGGAGAATCCGGATGCGGTTCGCAACCTGATTGCCGCTGAACGTAAACGTGCCCGTGAGGCTAATGCTCGCAGGCGTGAACTGGAACGCCAGCTCCAGGAAAAAGAGGAGGCTGGTAAGCCGTTGGAGGAACGTCTGAAGGCCGCTGAACAGCATGCCAAGGACGCTGCCACCACGGTTTTGCGCTACGAGGTGGCTCTTGAGAAGGGGCTGCCCATGAATCTTGCCAAGCGACTCTCTGGTGCTACCAGGGACGAGCTTTTGGCCGATGCCGATGACCTCGCGACGATGCTCGGCAATAGGCCGGCGCCTACGGTGCCCGCCGATGGTGGTTTCAAACAGCCACCGCCTACCAAAGCGGACCCCGCACAGGCACACACCCAATTCCTGGCCAGCATTCTGGGCCGGAAGACCGGAGCGTAGGAACGATCCTGGCTCCCTTACTGACCCCTCGCGCGACGCCGGGTCGTTTCTACCATATCCATTTACACCCATAGGAGACAAGGCCAAACATGGCTAATTACGTCCCGTTTCAGGGTGGCGTAGGTAGCGAAGACGCAACCTACGGCCAGTCTGGTGGGTATCTGCTTCCTCCGGAGCAGGGAGAGATTCTGGTCAACGGGATTCTCGTGGAGACGGGTGCGATCCAGCTTGCTGGGGACGCTCGTGCCACTAGTGCCCGCAGGACTCACTTCCCGATCTGGCTGGGACAGCCTGACGCCGCGTTTGTCGGCGAGGCTGCTGCGAAGCCCCTTACTGGTGCTGCGCTTGGGCAGGGTACCCTGAATGTCAAGAAGGTCGCGACTATCGTGGTCTTCACTGACGAGCAAATTGAAGACATGATGAATGGGGACCTGAACGTCCTCGTGGATGCCGGTGTCCGTCAGGCCATCAGCAAGGTCATCGACCAGAATGCCGTTGGAACTGTCGCCAGCAACTTCGATTCGAGCCTGGTGGGCTCGGGTGGAACTGGCGTGACCATTGGTACGGACACTATCGCTAACGTTGACGACCGCCTTCAGAGGGCTGTCTCGGCCGCGATGGGCGTGCTTGAAGGTAACGGCTATGGCGATCCCGCCAATATGGGCGTGCTGCTCAGCTTCGGTTGGCAGCAGACCCTCCGTGACGCTCGTGACGCCTACGGTCGTCCGATCTATGACGGTGGTACTTTCGCCGGCCAGAGTGTTGACGCTCTGTACGGGCTTGACCGTGCGCATTCGACCGCGCTTGTGAACCAGGCGACCGCTGGTGTTGCCGTGACGACTGGTGGTGTGTCTGGTACCGCTGCGGTTGCTACGGGTAACGCTGGTCTGGTGTACCCTGGTGCCCCGATCATCGAGACGAACGGCACGGTCCGTGGTTCGATTACGGCCGTGAACTCCGGCACTGGTGTGCTGACGTTCTCTGGTGGTGGCACGGCGACTACCTCGGATGTCATTGGACAGCCAAAGGCGATCGTTGTCCACAAGCCGAACCTGCACGTTCGCGTTCGTTCGGACGTGAGTGTTGCTACCTCTAACGAGGCTTCGCTGCCGATTCCCGGTGGTACGCCCCCGTATGAGGGTCAGGGTGGTGGCTCAACGCTGTCACTGTTCCAGAACAACCTAACGGCCGTTCGTTATGAGACGCGCCTCGGGTTCTTCATCCACGACGCCGCTCGCGCCGTGGTTCCCATCTGGGGGTAGTATGTATGGATTGCTTGGAGGGCTGGCTGGTGTAGTCACGCCCGCCAAGCCTTCCGGTGAGGAAGCCTATTGGATGCAAGTCACTGCTTTGCAGTCAGACGGCATTCCAATAGGTTTCACCACCTACCGGCCGGCTGACACGTCCGGCTTCTATCCAGAGTGGCGTCAAACGATGGCCTACAACATTGGGGACATTGATGACGCTCCCGTTGGTATTCCGATGGGACCGCGCCACTTTCGAGTCCCGGGGTTGTCCTAATGGCTGCTGACCTACCTTATTGGGTTCCCACATCGAATGATGTTGCTTTGCTTCTGCTTGCTAGGACTGAGGGGTCAAACGGTGAGACGCTTGGCGTCTTTTCGTCTGACACCAAGCCCACTGACCAGCAAGTGAACGGCATCGTTGACCAGGTTGCCAGACAGCTTCTACCTCGTCTGGGCGAGGTTCCCGAGGACATGCAGGATCAGGCTGCCGCGCTCATCGCGCTCAAGTCGGCTGTTCGGGTCGAGCTGAGCTACTTCCCTGAGCAGGTAAGCACTGAAACGTCACCGTACGCAGCCCTGATGGCTGACTTCAACATTACCCTCAAGGACTGGGATAAGACGGCCACGGGCGACGAGCCTAACGCTGTTCATATCGCAAGCCTTCCAGTAGCTACGCTTTATCCTGGATATGCTACCGGGACGCCGTAATGGCACGTTCTAAGTTTGGCGCGGTGGTTGAGATTACGGGTCTTGACACTTCCGAGGCGATGCTCAAGGCGATTGGTGACCGGGCCTTCGACACGTACCTCTTGATGGAGGAGCTTACTGAAGACCTGGAGATTGCCGCTCGCGCCCGTAACCAGGGCTCTCCGTGGGCACCCCTGACCGAGGGCACGGTTGCCCGTAAGGCGTCTCAGGGCGAGGATACAGGCATCTTCCGCGACGAGTGGCGTCCTATCAAGGGTACGCCTACACGCAAGGGAGACGCACTCTGGACGGCCCTCAGCGGGGGTGCTGGCTCCTACAGGGCGTCAACACGCGCTTCGGCTACGTTCGGCATCCGTAACACGGGTGACTTGTTCTACGCCCGGATGGTGCAAAACACTAAGGGCACTAAGCGCAAGCTGCTTGCGATTCCGGCCGAATATGCGGTTGCCATGACGGAGCACGTGGTTAGATACATCCTGGATATCCCCTGGGGCAAGTGAGTAATACATGACCGATGCTAATGTCTTTGGCCAACTCGTCCTCACGACCGATGTTGAGGATGCAGTCATTACGACACTACAGACGTGGCTTCCACAGTATCTGGAAATGGTCACGCGCCATATCGGTCAGACAACTGGCTGGCTCCAGCCTCCACGCAGCTACGTTGTCTCGAACGATCCTGACCATTGGCCCGAGGAACAGCTCCCGGCGATTGTGGTCACTTCGACCGGCCCTAAGCGGCTGCCTCATAAGACCCGGTTCTACTATCGGGCTGAGTTCCAGTTGTCGGTTCACTGTTTCATCTCATCTAACGATCGGATGAACACTGAGAAGCTGGCGAAGTATTACGCGGGTGCTATCCGCGCTCTAATCTTGCAGAAAGCTGACCTAGGTGGTATCGCGGCAGGCGTTACCTGGGTGGGCGAGGACTATGACACGCGAGTGAGCGACCGTGCGAAACGGACGCTGGGCTCTGCCTGCTGCGATTTCTCTGTGGACGTTCGCGATGTCGTCCGCTACCTCGGTGGCCCCGATCTGGGTCCCGTTACGGTGCCGCCAGATCCACCAACGGCTACCAATGTCACGTTCACCATCGAGCCCGAGGCTCTTACATGAAACATTTGTATGTCGGGGTTGTGCCCCGGCACCTTGAGTCAGGACGCCCGGTTTATTTCGGTGACGAGCTTGACTCGCTCAGTGCGCAGGATTGCGAGCGTCTGAGTGATTACCTGGTGGAGCAGTCCACCGACAAACCCAAAACCGCGACCACAGAGGATAAATGAGGCCCGGAACTAATGTCGCGGTCCTGACACAGACGCCACCCAATACCCCGCCCGTGAGCCTTAGCACTTGGTTCATTATCGGAGTCACGGCGCAGGGACCGCTGACACCTCAAACCATTTTGTCTTTCCAGCAGTTCCAGTCGGTCTACGGTGTTCGTAACACGGCGTCCGCGCTGATGTCTGATTCCGTCGAAACCTTCTTCAAGGAGGGTGGCGGACAGTGCGTCGTTGCTAGGACCGTGGGACCGGCCGCCGTTGCTGCTTTTGTCCAGCTCAAGGACGCGAGCGCTGGCAACGACCTCCTGGTGACCGCGATCGGCACTGGTGTTTATGCGAACGGCTATAAGGTCGTCGTCACTGGCACTGGACCGTACACGATCACCATCGAGGACTCGAACAGCAACGTTCTTGAAGTTTCCAACTCGCTCACCACTGTCACTGATGCTGTCTCCTATGGGCAGACCAGTAACTATGTGACGATCACCGCGAACGGCGCGAACATCCCGGCTGCGGGTACGTTCACGTTGGCTGGTGGTGCGGACGACAACTCTAACATTACTACGACTCAGTATCAGAACTCGATCAATGAGTTCACCTACAGCCTGGGTCCGGGACACATCTCGGCACCGGGGATTACTACCTCGGCCGTGCAGACGGCCCTGGCGAACCACGCGGCGACCAATAACCGGATCGCGTTCTGTGATCTGCCGGATACTGCCTTCGCTAGTTCGAGCAGCGCCACGTCAACCCTGACTTCCGACGCGGCTCCGATCACGGCGCTGGGTACGGTTGCTCGCCAGGCGACTCTCTGGGCTCCGTGGGCGGATATCGCTCCGGTGGTTGGCGGGTTCGCTTTGCGTCAGGTTCCTCCGAGTGCTTTTGCTGCGGCTGCCTACTCGGCTGTCGATCAGCTTGGTAACCCGAACCTCGCGGCTGCCGGCGTCAACGGTGAGCTGTCCACTCCGGTGGATTTGCGCCAGGCGTTTGCTGATACTGACCGTCAGACGCTGAACAGCGCTGGGGTCAACGTGATTCGCGCGATGAGGGGCGGCTTCCGTATATACGGCTTCCGCACGGCGGTCAACTCGCTGACGGACCCGTTGTATGTGCAGCTCCCGAACGTGCGCTTGGACATGTATATCGTGTGGAACGGGCAGAATATCGAGGAGGAGTATTTTGGCTCCCAGATCGACGGGCAGGGGCTCGACGCGGCTCGCTACGGCAATGCGCTGAACCTGATGCTCAACGACCTGTATAGCCCGATTGGTGCTCTGTACGGCGACACCGCTCAGGATGCGTTCTCGGTCGATACCGGCACGGATGTGAATACGCCCACGAGCGAGGCTGGGGGTAACCTAACAGCCACGCTGGCTTACCGGCGTTCGCCGGGGGCTGAACAAGTCAACCTCAACCTGGTTCGCGTGAGCATCACGCAGGCGGTATAGCATGAGCTTTACAGGCCCCGGCGTCCGCCAAGACCTCTACGATGTCACCGCGACCTTTGTTGGTACGGATGGCAGCAAGGTGTCCTTTGTGTTTGACACCTTCAAGGGGGGCGCGGCCACTGCCAAAGAAACGAAGTATCGTCCCGCTAACGGGACCGAGGATGAAGTCACCCTTGGTGGCTCCGTCTCCATCGGGAACATTACGCTCGGGCGGCTGTATCAGTCGGACATTGATGGCTGGGTCCACTGGCTTTTGAACCAGTGCGGCAAGGCTAACGTGACCGTCAGCAAGCAGCCTCTCGATCAGAACGGCAAGAACTTTGGGACCCCCTTGAACTACAAGGGCGTCCTGAACGCTGTTACTCCCCCGGATACGGATTCCGATAAGGGGGACGCGGCTTCGATGATTGAAGTCGAAGTCAGCACTGTTGCACCCATCAGCTAGGCCACAAGCCTAGCGTCATACCTAGCGAATGGAGCGATTCCCAGCTATGTCCGAAATCCCTGAGCCCGCCTTTGGCGCCGTCCCGCCTCCCGTGGAGGAAGACGATGCCGGCGAGACTCTCGACACGTCCACCCTGTCTCGCCTGCGCGCGACGCGATCCCGCATTGGTAAGGGTGCCGAACCGCTTGATGTTGATGTGCCTGGTTATGACGGCCAACTCGTCCTCCGCTTTGTGTGGACGGACTTGGATCAGATGGCCAAGACTGGCCCTGAGATAGCGAAGATCAAGGACCCGGCTCAGCGTACTACGGCGGCATCAGCCGATGCGATTGCATCAGCATGTACCGAGGTGCTGGTGCGGGTGGAGGAAACGGACAAAGCTGGGATTGCTCACAAGGTAGTCAAGCCCCTTTCGACCAACGGCGTTCCCGTAACGTTTGGGGATAAGCGCCTGGCGTTTGCCTTGGGCTTCGATGCACCTAACAACCAGCGTGACATGGTCATCCGTACGTTCAACAACACGTATGCGTTGATTGATGTGGCGGGTGAGCTGGCCGAGTGGCTTAGCGACACTACCAAGTCTGTCAACGATCAGACGCTGGGGGAATAGAGCGCAGCGAGGACATTGAGGGTCTTGCCGAATGCGCCTTGTTCGGCACTGGAGACGTTCAATCCCTCTTGCGAGAAACGGATCACACCGTTCTCATCGCAACGGCGGCTGTGAATCGAGCGGTGGCAAAGCGACGTGAGGCTGAGCAGAAGCGCTTGGCGTATTACATCATCGCGGAGCTTGCCAAAGCAATGAGCAAGAAATAGCTGTCGGCTGCGCTACACAGGAGACATTATGGCGCTGGAAGCATCAGAAGTTGCTGTTCGCGTTCGCCTTCTTGGTGGCGCAGCGTTCAAGACAGAGGCCGCTGAGACTGCTGGGTCACTTGATGAGATTGGTGCGGCCGGTAAGCGTGCCAGCTCCCAGGTTGGTACCAGTAGTTCTGGCATGGTGGGTGGTCTGAGTCGCGCTCACGGTCACGCTAAGAAGCTCGCTGATCACTTGTCGAGTGTTGGCCGTGCGGCAACGGCAGCCTCCATTCCCATCATCGGGATGTTCTATGAGGGTGGTAAGGCGGCGGCGAACTACAACCAGCAGATGCTGATTCTGTCAACGCAGGCCAACCTTCCTTATAAGCAGCTCAGCATGTATAGCCGGGAGTTTTTGAAGATCGCTCCCAAGTTCGGTCAGACTGCAACCGCTATGGCTCAGTCCATGTACCCGATCTTTTCCATTGGTCTGAAGGGTGCTCAGGCGCTCAATACCTGGAAAGCGGCTGCAATGGGCGCGGCCATTGGTGGAGACACCGTCTCGAACACGACGGACGCTCTTACGTCAATCATGCGGTCAGGTATCGCTGGGCGGGCAAGTCCGGCTGAGATTATGGCCGTCATGGACCGTGCCGTTGGTCTGGGTAAAACGCACCTACCCGACCTCATCGAAGCTATGAAGTCAGGGCTTGAAGCGCCCGCGAAGCGTGCCGGCGTGAGCTACCCCCAGCTCTTGGCGGCTCTTTCCGCTGAGACGGAGGCAGGTATCCCGGCGTCCATAGCAGCAACCCGCATGCGTCTGACCCTTACGTCGATGCAGGCCCCCACTCAGGCTGGTATTGGGGCAATGGCTCAGATGGGCTTGAGTCCGTTTGCTTTGGCTGGTGATCTTCGGTCTAAGAATGGTTTGATCACTGCCCTACAGGATATTGCAAAGCACACTGAAGCGCTACACAACCCAATTTTGGCAAACGATCTCATTGCTGAGATGTTCGGTAAGTCGAGGGGTATTGCTTCAATCGGCACGCTTTTGAATGTGCTTGGGCGAGCTAAGACGATCTACGGTGATCTTCAGTCCACGACACCAGCACTGCTCCAGAAGCACTTTGCTCAGCAGCAGCAGACCGATATGCAGAAGTACCATGTCCTCCAGGCCGAGCTTGACGCTGATCTGATTCGTTTTGGTGATGCGATCAACAACCGGCTGCTGCCGATCTTGGTGAAGCTCATCCCGTACATCACCATGGCGGTGAACTGGTTTACCAAGCTACCTAAGCCGATCCAGGAGTTCGCGGTTGAACTTGGTTTGGCCGCTGCCGTTGGTGGACCGATTCTCATGTTCTTGGGCGGCCTTACTAGGGTTACTGGGGTAGCACTGGGGCTTGCTAGTAGGTTCCTTGGCCTTGGTACCGCCGCCGAGGCAGCAGAGGGTGAAACGGCTAGTGGTGGCCTCCTGGGGCTTGCGGGGAGCCTCACCAGGGCTGTGGGCGCGCTCGCTCTCTTCACTGCTGCGCTCGCAATAGCACCCAAGGTCAAGCATGCCGCTACGCGAGCGTTCGACTACGCCAAGCATCCGTCGCAGGGTGTCCGATCGGCTTTCACTACACCCGCTAGGGGGGGCACTATTGGTTTTGGTGGTCAGCCGACCAATAGCCTTGGAACAATTCATATTCCGTTCATCGGGAACATTCACATCCCTGGACTAGCCTCCGGTGGGCTTACCACGGGTGCCGGACTTGCGCTTGTCGGCGAGGCAGGCCCGGAGCTGATGTCACTCCCGCGTGGAGCGAGGGTTCAGCCACTGCCGACACAGTTTCGTCCCGACCTAATGAGTACCGCGTTCCCAGGCAACCTGTTCAACCAGGGGCTCAACGACAACCAGACGATTGTTACTCAGGTTGTGCTGGACGGTAAGGTTGTGGCGCAAGCCGTCAACAACGCGAACCGCAAGATACAGAACAGGCGGTAGCGCATGGCGACAAACCCGCATGTGCCGATTGGCGTCAGGCCAGAGCCCGAGACGCATCGCAGTAGCACTCACGGTACAAGTCATGTTGTCAAGCCCAAGGGCAGCTCAGTCAATCCGTCACCCCCACCGCCTACTCGTCCGCTGCCGATGCACGGCTACCAGACGTTGTCCATCTACCCCCTGGATGCCGATATCAACATTAGGCTCAATGCTTGGTTTGGTGACGGCACTATCAACACTACGGGTGGTGGCGCAGGCTGGGTAGCCGTTCCACGTCCACAGAACAAGGTAATCACTGCCTGGCGTGGTCCACAGGATGGCTTTCAGCACGAGATACCGCTTATCTTTGATGCTTGGCAGAGCGGGCAGTCGCTTGAGACACAGATGGGCAACCTCGAACAGTTGGCTGGCGTTGATATGTTCGAGCTTACCCGTCCGCCGTTGCTGATTATCGACGCGAATGGTGCGCTTCCGCACGACTATGTTCACTCCCCGCAGCTCAACTGGATCATTCCAGAAGAGCCGGTGTGGGGTGAGTCGATCCGCGTCAAGGGTGAGCGCGTTCGTCAGCTCGTGACGGTCAAGTTTATGGCCTACACACAAGTGGACGACCTGTCGCGCTCGACGCCCAGGAAGGTCAGTACGAAGTACGTGTATACCGCTAAGCAGGGCGACACGTATAAGTCTATTGCTGCCCGGAAGCTCAAGAGTGACGGTGGCGCCCGATGGGCTAATCGTCTGGCCCAGCTCAACGGTCACCGGGACGGCTCGGCGCAAGTGGGTGCGGGGCAGCAAGTGAAGTTGCCGACGCCAGACGAACTCAGGAAGTGGAAGCAGACCACTCGGAGGTAGCATGAGCAGTAAGGCGCCCGCAGGCTCGAAATCAGCAGCACAAAAGCTCGCGGCTGTCACTCAGGTTCAAGAGCCCAAGGACATCAACTACGCTCCCAGTTTCGATCTGGTGACGTACAACTTCAAAGGCCAGCAGCAGTACACGTGGAACATCGAGACTCACGTTATCGACTTGCGGAACCTGCCGGACGCTATGCAGGCTAGCACGATCGAGATTGACCTTGACGACTCCGACTACGTGCTGTTACAAGACCCCCTGTTTGCACATTGGGCTTTCGACATCGAAAACGTGTCGTTGTCTACATCTAAGAAGTTCAAGACGACACGCCTAACGAACTCCACCAATAACCAGTACCTAGGGGACAACTCCGACCTGGAATGGGTGCTCGGCCAGCGTCCGATTGACTACACGATTGGTGGGGTGACCTACCGGCTGTGTGGCATCTCCTCGCAGGACACCACCCTCACCCTCACCTTTGAGGACAGGACGGCCTCCCTGTTGCGTGACAAGAGTGGGTTCAAGAGTGTGCGCCGTGGCACGATGACGCGAGCGGGCTTTGTGGCCATGCTGTGCCGTGAAGCTGGCGTGGACTACTGGATTCCAGAAATCAATGTCACGCAGCCTATCGCCCCACCTACAACCACGTCGAGTCAAACGCCCCCTATTGTTGAGCAGAACGCGAGCAACAGCCCCCTGTCGAAGTCCCAGCCACGTGGCGTGACGGGTCAGGGGATTGTTTCAACGGCCGGTTTGACGGTCAAGGGTTCGCCCATGACGGATGGTCAGCGCGCGGTCGCTAACACGCTTTTGGATGTCGGCTTGCAGCTTGGAGCTGGCGTGGCGGCCATGGAGGCTGTCATCTGTGCCGGCATCCTTGAGAGTGGTCTGAGCGCCAACGACACATTGGCTAGCCTGTCGAATCCCTCTGCGAGCACGGCCGAGATGGCGACAGCGTTCTTTCAGGGTGATACTTGGTTTACGGCTTCTGGTGGGGCAATCAAGGTTTCCCAGCGGTCTAATGACCCGATGTATATCGCCTCTCAGGTCGAGGCTCCAACTCCGTTTGACTCGCGTGGCATCAGTACGCAGTATGAGCGTGAGTCTGGATTCAACCTGGTGGCTCCCGAGGCCACAAGGATTGTGCTGGCTTATGGCGGGGGGTCCAAGATTGGTATTTGGGAGAGTCAGGCTCAAGCCCTGACCACCAAGACGAACCCCTACAACTTTACGCGCGGTCCAAACGAGGACTCCTACGACTGCATCATGCGGTTGGCGTCCGAGGTTGCTTGGTATGCCTTCGTGCGCCAGAACCGTCTTTGGTACGTCTCGGGTAACTACCTGTTTCAGCAGGACCCGCAGATGACCGTCGTGCGTGGTAAGAGCGGGGTTGATTCCATCGACCTTGACCTTGATATGGGCGCTCGTGACTCCATTGCGCAATGCACGATCAATGCTCGCACTGACCTGTGGGCTGCGCTACCGGGCATGGTCGTACAGATCAACCAGCGCGGTCCGGCTACTGGTAAGTGGATGGTGAGTTCGGTAACAACTCATCCGCTTGATCTGAGTCAGGATGCGCAGATCATTGTCCAGAAGCCTGTGCCTAAGCGCTCGGAGCCTGCGCCGACCACTACTACAAGTGAGTCTGGTGCTGGGGCGTTTGGTGGCACGGCGGCAACCAGCCACATTGATCCGGCCGATGCTATTGCGTCTGTCATTTCTGGGGCCACACCCGGCTCCGTAGAGGCTGCCTTCAACGCGGCTACCTATCTGAGTAGCCTCAACCTGCACTACACCACCGCCGACCGTACGCTTACGCGCAGCCTGTCACCGGGTCAGACGTGGGGTGATTGTTCGGCGACGGTAGCGTGGGTGCTACTCGCCGCTGGTTTTGCGTTGCCGGGTGGCGTGACGTGGGGTGGTTGGGCTCCGACTGCCAACTACTCCGGGTTTCTCGCACCGGGCCCGGGGCGCTACATGACGATCTACGCGAGCTTCCCGCACAACCACGTGTTTATCCATATTCAACCGCCCGGTTTGGACAACATGCAGGGCAACACGGTGAACGATGGGCGTGGTCCGGGCTTCAAGTTCTTTGATTGGAATGCGACAGGCTTGGGTGGGTACGGTGGCCCGTCACCGTTCTCCGATTTCCCGACCTTTCATTACCCTGGAACTTAGGACGGTACATGAGCCAATATAACCAGCCGACTATTCTTAGCCGGGGTCATGGTCCTGCCATTGGGCAGGCTGACGACGGGCTTGACGGTGTCTATCAGGGCACCCTGAATACTGCGCCAGCCGGTGGGTCGTGTGACGTTGTTGTCCCTGGGCTCGATAGTGCGCACTCCATGGAGGCTCAGTGCGACCCGAGTTTTACCGGGAGCGTTGGTGACAGCGTACTGGTGGCATTTGATGATCAGCGCGTCCTGTGGGTGATAATCAATCGGGACGCTCCGCAGGCCCCAGGCCGGTATCCGATCGGTGCATATGGGGCTGAGAGCGATGGTGTGACGGATGACACGGCAGCGATTATTGCTGCGGATGCTGCCGCTGCTGCTGCTGGTGGCGGGAAGGTCATTTATCCCCCCGGTCAAACCGTGGTTGCAGGCCAGATTCAGCCGTCGCCGGGCGTGACTCACGGGTCGGATTTTACGGGACCGTTTGATAACGGTGATTTGAGCCTGCTGCCGACTGTGTGTATCACAACCCCGTGGCCGACGTACTTCGCCGCGTACTACATGCAGCAAAACAGTGCGATCTCCGACCTGGTGTTCTACTACCCAACCAGGTAGCCCCGACAGCATCGACACCGACTGTGTTGCCGTTCGCGATCTGCACCCAACAGAGCACGGTTGGGTGCAGCATTGAGCGTTGCACGGTCGTCAACGGCTACCAGTGCGTGTACATGGCTGGGGCTCGTCACCGTGCGCAAGATTTGAACCTTGGTGCATATGCGGTCGGCATCCAGGTTGATTTCTGCGCGGACTACGACTTCATCGGGAATATCCGTATCGAACCATGGTGGGACATCTTCGCGAATGTCGGCTATCCGCAGACGATTGATACGTGGGTTCAGAGCAATCGGACCGGCATCATCATTCAACGAATGGATGGTGGTGTCATTGACGGGCTCGTTGACCTGTACGGCAACATTGGCATTGAGTTCACTGACGGCAACGGCGGTATCTCTCCAGAGAATAGTTACGGGCACGCCTCGAACGTGCGATTTGACACGGTCAACATCGGGGTTGTGTCGAACAGCACGAACATCCCTGGTTGGCAGTTCAGTAACCTGTCCGTGGGTGTTGCGGGCGGTGGCGTAACGAACGTCCAGACGAACACTGGCGGCAGCCAGTCGCCTATCATTGACGTGAATGGCGGATCGTTCTGGGGTGGCATCAAGAGCGTACAGAACGGTGCGGGCTCGCTCACGCTGAACAATGTGTTCAACGCACCGGCACGCGGACGTGTTGCTACGGCGGCCGCTCCACCTACCCTAACCGGAGCCACGGGTGTCCAAGCTGTCCTCAGTACATCAATCACTATTGGCAACCCGAACGGAGCGTATATTCGCGTATCGGGAGGGATGTCTGGCTATTGTTCGTCGGTGGGCACGACTGTAGATCAGTATTGGCAGCTAGATGGCGGTACATGGCTGGTGAGCAGCAACCAGGTTGGTCACTACTATTTCAATACGGCGGCCGACCATCGGCAATTGGGGGCCTGGGAGACTTATATCGGTCCGGTGGGTCCCGGGACACACGGAGTTGCCGTGAACATCAACATTTCGGCGGCTCGTTCAATCAGGACGGTAACGATTGGGCGTTCCTGACCCTTGAGGAAATGCCGTCGTGAGGGGCGCTTGGCGACCCGCTACGCACCATCCACAATCACGCTGACATTTAGGAGTGTCTTGACGATGGCAACTGATATCCCCCACTTCGCCCTTCCGCTTCGTTACGTCGGGGGATCGGCGGTAGTAAATGAACAGGACTCAATGGACGACATTGCTAGCTGTGTTGAGGCCGTCTGTCTGACTAACCCCGGCGACAGGGACGAGCTACCTGACTTTGGAATCGTGGACCTCACGTTTCAACAGCAGCCACTGCCCCTGTCTGCGCTGGTGAAGCAGATTTCGAATTGGGAGCCTCGCGCTCAGCTTCTTGCCCAGCAGGCCCCGGCGCAATTTGACTCTGCTATTGCCAACGTTGAGGTTGACATCACGGTGTCTACATGAGCACTCCTACCTACATCGTCCCGCCGCTGGACTCCAATCCTGACGACCTCTACCAGGGGTTTGTTACGTACATGCAGACGGTCATCCCTGGATGGGAGCCGTACTCTGGTGAGCTGGACGACTGGCTTGGGCGGGCCTTCTCTGGGATCGCGGCGCAGCTTACTGAAATCTCCACTGACGTAGCCACGAGCGTGTACCGCTACTTTGGCGCCAACATCGTCAACGTTCCGCCTATCGCAGCTCAGCCTGCGGTGGCAATCACGACATGGACTGCGCAGGATACGACCGGCTACACGATTCCGGCCTTCACGCAGTTCACCCTCACGGACCCTACGGGCAACCAGCAGGGCTTTGAGACGACCGCTAACGTGGTGATTCCCAATGGTCAGAGCGTGGCGACTAACGTGGTTGTCTACGCGGCGGTTCCTGGATCGGACGCCAATGGGTCGTCGGGCGCGGCGGCGAACGTCCCCCTGGCGTTCATCACTGGTGTTACGACCACCACGGCTGCTGCCAATGGTACTGACGATGAGGACGACACAACTTACCTGAATCGTCTGACGGCCACGTTCTTGACGTTGTCGCCCAAGCCCATCACGACCAGCGACTTCTCCCAGCTCGTGCTCAACGAGGGTGATGTTGGACGTGTGGTTACGATCGGTGGTTACGTGCCGGGCTCTAAAACTCAGACGGGTACGGTGACTAGCAGTAGCGCCTCAGTCACGGCGCTGAGTAACCCGTCAGCCATCGCGGTTGGCGACAGTATCATGGGCACCAACATTCCGTCGAATACGTTCATCAAGAGCGTCAACGTTTCTGGTAGTTCGGCTGTGATGTCCGCGAATGCGACGGGCACGGCTACTGAGACAATCACACTGGGCGGCTCGCTGAACAATGGCGGCTCAGTGACAAGTTGGGTAACGGCGCTTGACGGTACCGCGCTCAGCACTCCCGCAATGAATACGATTCAGGCGGACATTCAGGCCCAGTGCTTGATTGGTGTCAACTACTACGTTGAGCCACCGACCTACACTACCGTGAACATAACGGCTACAGTGTATGCGTGGGCTGGTCAGGATAACACGGCGATTCAGTCCGCTATCCAAGGGGCTCTGACAACTTATTTGTCTCCCCTCAATTGGGGACAGCAGGCGGCTGGTGGTCCTGGTGTTGCCCAATGGCTCGCGGACCCAACTATTCGCCTGTCACAAGTCGAGTTCGTGATCATGAGCGTGGCCGGCGTTCACTACACTTCGGACGCCAGCATTCTCATCAACGGCACGTCAGCCGATTTGTCGCTCGCGGGGGTTGTCGCGCTTCCCCTACCGGGCACGATGACCATCACTGTCAATACGGGGTGACCTATGGCTGAGCCGACGCTCACCACAGCAGGCGAACGCCTGTACGACTCTCTATCGCCCTTGATGGTTACAGACGCTGCCAACGGCTACGCGGGTGCTTACCTTTGCGGCGCGCTCGGAACCATGTTGGACAAGATCGTCTACGCGGTCAGCGATAACCAGGATGGCGACCTTCCCGGCTGGGCTCCGATCTTCGATCCCGTCAACAGTCCCGAATGGTTGGACTGGATGGGACAGTTCGTAGGCGTGATCCGGCCGGTGGGCATCAACGATGCTGGGATGACCACCCTGGTGCAGCATCCGGTGGGGTTCAACCGGGGGAGTCCGGCTGCCATTGAGATAGCCATCCAAGCCACACTGACTGGCACCAAGACGGTGTTCTTCAACATCCGTGCTGGCGGCAACCCGTTCTCGATGACAATAGCTACGTTCACGTCGGAGACGCCCAACGCCCAGCTCACCCTACTCGCTATCCAGTCTCAAATGCCAGCGTGGATGCAGTTCACGTACAGCACGATTACTGCTGGCACCTACGCGGAGCTGGCTGCTTCGCATGCCTCTTACACCTTGATGGAGGCAATGCACACTACGTACTCAGATGTCCGCGCCAACCCAGGAGCTTAGAAATGGCATCAGGAACCACGCCGGTCAAGGCATGGCCCTACCCGCTTGAAACAGATACGCCCGACGTGGCCGCCGACATGCACTCCCTCGCCCTTGGCCTTGACGTTGTCGGCAAGACTTCAAAGGGCACCCTTGCATCCAAGCCTTCTAGCGGGATGACGGCCGGCGATCGCTATTTGGTGACTGGAGACTCTATCGCAGCTAATAACGGGCTTGAGTTTGCCTACGACGGATCGGTTTGGCAGGCAATCAACCAACAGCGCCTTCTACCCATTGCGGCTTTATCCAACATTACTGCTGTCTCTGGGCAGTTGATCAATGCTGGTCCAAGCATCACCGTTACGCTGCCCGCTGCTACGGCCGGCTCCATCGTGTGTATCTGGCCGGGATTCGGGGTCAATGGTGGTGCGCAAGTCACGGTTCAGCGCGCGGGCAGTGCGACGATCTATGGACCGTCCTTCCAGGGTGTGACGAGCGTTACCTTGGGCGCCGCGTTTCAGCCTCTTACGCTCGTGTGTGACGGAACCAACTGGCTCACGGCCGTAGGAGTGATTGATACCGGATGGATGAGCGTCAGCTATGGGTCCGGTATGAGCGGGACCGTTTCAGCTCGCAGGATCAACAACATGGCCTATCTGGCGGGACAAGTAAGTGGACCGTGGACCTCCGGTAATGACGCTCTTTCCGTCCCGTCCCTTTGTATTCCGAACGTCAACAGGTCGTTTGGAATCGTAGAGTGGAACGTCCAGGGTGTGTACGACGGGGCGTGGTTGGCGGATTTGATGACTGTCAACTCCAGCACCGGCGTCGCTCATGTACTCAATGTACAGAGCGCGACTAGCAGCTTCATCAACCTAGACGGCCTTAGTTACGCTGTTGCTTAGGGGGTCTAGTGGCCGATGAACAGCGCGCCACCGTCGCGGTTGTGAGCGAGCAGGTAAGAAGCCTTCGCGACCTCACAGAGGCGGGGTTCACAAACATACAGCGCCAGCTTGATGATGTTGCTGGCCTGCCTGTCGCTGTAACCAAGCTGGAGGCTAGGCAGGACGCCCAGGAGAAGCACGCAGCCGCTCAGGAAGCACGCATTGACGCGATCGAGGAAGCGCGAGACGAAGCGGCATCCAACTCCGGGGAGTACCGCCGTGTTCACCTTCCCGCCATCCTCATCAGCTTTTTTCTGCTTCTCGCCAACGTCGCATTGATTGTGGTGCATAACTCGTGAAACCGTTTATCCAACGCTGGGCTCTCCCGGCAACAATGATTCTTACCTGCCTGGTGATCACGCTTGCGGTGAGAGTCATTCTCAACACAAGCAGCTTGACGCAGAAGATCGAGAACCTTCGCGTCCAGACAATCACCCAGGAGTGTCAGGACCAGAACTCTCGACACACCGCGACCATCAAGGAGCTGAGCACGGAGCTTACGAAGGCGGCTGAGAGGCCCCACGTGACGCTGGCCCAACGGCAACAGATCGCAAACAGCAAGACATACACGGCGCTGCTGATCGACCGTATCGAGCCAACACAAAACTGCCAGTTCCTCGCCTACGAGGCTACTCACTTCCACAACACCTCCCCATAGGAGGAGCACCCTTGACTCTTACCACCTTTCGCGACCCTAAGTGGGGTTACGACCCGTGGGTGAACCCGAACACGTCGCCCTCCAGCGTCGTGGATACGTCCGCCAAAGTTTATCAGGGCTCTGATGCGCTGACGGGATTCATCGTTGACCTTCCGGCTAACGACAGCGTCTACATGAGCTATGTGGACAACTTTGGTGGCTGGGATCAGCTTGTGGCGCGGTTCGGTCACACAACCGCTCTGCTGATTTCGATCACGATCTTCGGTGGGAGGGCTCGCTGTGCTGACGTTGAGCCGGGGGCGATGGTTCCCTCCGACATTCCTCACTGGTACGACAACGTTGCTATCAAAGAGGATGGGCTGCTGCCTTGGATTTACACGAGCGCTAGCAACTGGTCTGCGGTCAATCCGTTCATTGGCAATCGCAAGGTGATCCGGTGGAGCGCTCACTATGGCCACGGACCGCACATCTGCGCTCCGGGTACTTGTGGGTTCGACATTGACGGTCACGGCGGTGGTGCTCAGTGGACGCAGTGGGATGACCACGGCGCTAACGGCGAGAACCTTGACCGGTCCGTTGGGCCTTGTGCTGCCGAGTGGTAAGCCGATCGACGTTCACCACTATGAGCGTTTTCTAGATAAGCCCGTTGCCTACAAAGGCAAACAGCAAATCATTGAGCAACATCTCGTCAAGCGGTATGACGAAGGCGAGCATTCGGCTGATGTCAAGGCGAGGCTCCTGTTTATGGCCTTGCGCCTAGTGAAGCTCTCACAAGACGAGTTTCCGCAACATGACATTTCTTACGGGCTGGCTCACCGGAAGTATTGGACGGGCTGGCGTTACCAAGAGCTGATGCGTCGGTATCGCGGCGTGAAGGGGGAGTAATGCTTCGCGTCTATAAACACATCGAGGAAATGGTTGTTGAGGGTAAGCGCCTTGGCCGCCATGTTCACTACGACAGCCGTTCGCAAGCTACCCCGCCAAGACAGCGGCGACCCTTACGAGTGTCCTGCATGCGTCTGGTCCGGGACTTCCCCTCGATCAGGGCCAGACTGGCTCCTGTACCGGGAACGCGCTTGTGGGTGCGCTGAATACCGTTCCGCACTGGAAGTCTGGTAACCCGACGTTCGGCGAGTCGGACGCGCTCAAGGTCTACAGCCTGGAGGAACAAATCCTCGGCTACGGTCCTTACCCGCCCAATGACGACGGTGGCTCCGGTTTGGCCGTCTGTCAGGCTGCTAAGCAGCTCGGCTGGCTTGCGTTCTATCAGCATGCCGTGGGGATCAACAACGCGCTCCTAGCACTCGTCATCCGGCCCGTGATTACCGGCATCAACTGGTACACAAGCATGGATACGCCGGACGAGAACGGTGTTGTGACCGTCTCCCCGCGTGCGACGGTGCGCGGTGGGCATGAGGTTGTGGCTACTGAGATTGATTTGGCTAACGAGCTGGTGGGCTTCTGGAACTCCTGGGGCACGGTGTTCGGCAAAGGTGGTCGCTTCTATATGAGCTTCGCTACCTGGGAACGTCTGCTCAACGAGGAAGGCGATGTCACTGTCCCGCGCACGGCGCGTGGATGGGTTGCATAGGACAAAGGGCGTCCCGGTGATGTCTTATGCTGCGGGCACCAAATTCTCTGGAAGGGAGAAAAGCCGTGAACGCCACCAAGGCATTGAAGCAGTACCTGGAGTCTGGGGATGACAAGATGGACCAGCCGGTCGGCCAGGACCGCTTGACCGCGTCCCGGCACCACGTACCCGGTCTCGCCGGGCACGATCGCGTCCGGCGCCCCGCCCGAGTCACCGCCGATCACCGGCAGGCCGGCGGCCGACGCCTCCAGGTACACGATGCCGAGACCTTCCACGTCCAGGCCCTTGCGCCGGGTGCGGCATGGCATCGCGAAAATGTCGCTTGCGTGATAGCAGGCGGGCAGGTCCACGTCCGGCACGGGACCGGTGAACCGGATCGAGTCCGCGACGCCGCTGCGCTGCGCCATCCGGCTCAGCTCGGCCCGGTACGGCCCGTCGCCCACCAGCAGCAGCAACGGCGCGCCGACGGCCCGCCGCAGCACCTGCGGCCAGACCCGGATCAGCGTGTCCTGCCCCTTACGCGGCACCATCCGGGATACGCACAGCACCACCCGCTGATCGCGGCCGATGCCGAAGCGCTCCCGGATCGCCGGGCCGCCGGCACCAGGCCGGAACGCGCCTGCGTCCACGCCTGGTGCCAGGCGCACCATCCGCGCTGCCGCCTGCGGCGAGAGCGCGCCGCCGAGCCGCGCCCGGAAGTAGTCGCCCAGGTAGGTCAGCACGTCGACCTCCTCGCCGATCCGGTGCAGCAGCAGCCGGGCCCCGGGCAGCGCCGCCCAGCCCGCCTCATGGCCGTGCGTCAGCCCGACCGTGCGCCGGGCGCCGGCCCGGCACAGTGCAGGAGCCAGCAGGCCGAGCGGGGCCGCGGCCCCGAACAGCACGGTGTCGCAGTCGTGCTCGCGCAGGATGCGGGCCGCCCGGCGGGCCACCGAGGGCACCGGCAGCATCAGCGAGGTGGGGTGCCGCACCACGGGGAATCGCTGCGCCGCGTCGAACGCGGGCGCGCCGGCCCAGGACGGCGCGTACACGGTGACGGAGCCCGGCGGCAGCCGGGTCGCCAGCGCGTGCACGAACGACTGGATCCCGCCGCGGCGCGGGGGGAAGTCGTTGGTGACGATAAGGGTTCTGGGCATCTGTTCCCCGTGCCACCCGGCAGCCGCGGGCCGGATCAGGTCCGGCTGGCCGCACGCCGGGCACCGGCGGATGAGGACTAGCCGATCCTAACGGCAGGCGGCGGCCTGGCAGCCCCGGGCGTCGGCACTTGCGCTCCTGCTAGGGCCGGACGGCTCCGTCCAGTTCCTGCGCGTACCAGCCGCTCAGCGGGATCTTCTCGACGTAGGCACCCGTGGTCGGCGCATCGATCAGGTAATTGTTGCCCACGTAGATGCCGACGTGCGAATTCCCGGCGAACCCGAGGATGTCGCCCGGCTGCAGGTCGTTGAGCGGGACCGAGGGCAGGCTGCTCATCTGCGCATAGCTGACGCGCGGAATCGACACCCCAGCCGAGGCCCACGCGGCCATCGTCAGCCCCGAGCAGTCGAACGAGCTCGGGCCGGACGCGCCCCAGACGTACGGGTCGCCGATGTGCGCGTAGGCATACGCCACCGCGGCGCCCGCCTGCCCGCTGACCGGGACCGGATTGCTCGGCTTCGGCTTCGGCTGCGACGGCGCGGGGCTGCCGGTGCTGCCGCCACCGGGAACGGCCACCTGCCGCTGCGCCGGGGTGAGCTTCGCGAGCAGTGTCTTCTGCTGGCCGATGAGGTTGTCGAGCTTCTGCTGCCGGGCGCCGAGGCTCTTCTTGAGCTGCGCGACGCCCTCTTCGGTGCGCTTCGCCGCCTGCTGGGCGCCGGTGAGCTGGCGCGCCGCGGTGACGAACTGGTGGATCTGCGCGCTGTTGCTGGACGACAGCTCGCCCAGGATCGACGACTGATTCAGGATCTGCTGCGGCTGGCCGGTGGTCAGCAGCGCCGTCGACGACGTCAGGCTGCCCTGCTCGTACGCGATCGCGGCGATCCTGCCGACCTCGGCGCGCATCGCGGTGAACCGGGCCCGGTACCTGGCCTCCTGGCGGTTCAGCAGGGTGAGCCGCTGGTGCGCGGCCGCCAGGTTCTGCTTCGCCTGGTCGAACTGCTGGCCGAGCTGGTTGGCCTCGGTGTTCAGCCTGGTAAGCCGGGCCTGGACCTGACCGATGGTGGGCTGGGGGGCCGCCGCGGCGATCCCGCCTGCAGCCACCACCGCGACCGTTGCCACCAGGCTGATCCCGGCTGCTGCGCCACGCCTTTTCACGAATGCGCGAACTGATGGCCGCGTATGCACGTGCGCGACCCTCCATTCTCCCACGATCCGCCTGCCGGGTGAGCTGACGGGTTCGGGCTGTGGAAGGACGCCCTACGGCCCGGCCGCTAACTGCGGCCCGGCCGATTCACCCCTGGACCCAGGTCTGAACGCAGCCGTCCAGACCTGCTCCGGTGGGTCCCCGGCTCTCCTGCTGGACGCGAGGTCAGCAAGGAAATTCGGCGTGTCCGGCCGCCGCCGCCACCATGGCGACTGCTAAGCGAGCCGGCTCGGAGCCTGACACTAGTGATAGTGGCCGGCCGGATTCAACCGCTTCGGCCACTCTCGCAGTGCGTGTCGGACCGCACACCGAAATAACAAGGCCATCACGAGGGGTCTGACTCACGGGACGCAGCACCGTCAGCCTGACCGTGTGACGCTTCGCACGGGCCGGAACGGCGGTTCGGCGGCCGCCCGCGGGCGGACGGACGGCGTGCCGCGGCAATAGTGTCAGAGCCACGCTCTAGCGTGATCATGTGCATAGCCCCATGGCCCTTCCGGCGCCGCCGATCTCCCGGCTGACCGGCCGGGAGCCGCCTCCTGTCCTAGCGCCTCTTGCCTCAGCGCCCCATGGCCAGCGGCAGGCGGCTGGCGGCCCGGCGGCCCGCGCCGACGCGCTGGCGGGCCTCGACGTGGTCGTCGTGGACGTGGAGACGACCGGTTGCCAGCCCGGGCAGGATGCCATCACCGATATAGGTGCCGTGCGGCTGCACGGCGGTGCGCTCGCCGCCGAGTTCTGCTCGCTAGTCAACCCCGGCATCGCGATCCCGCCGGACATCACCGCGCTGACCGGGATCACCGATGCCATGGTCAGCCGGGCGCCGGTCATCACGACCGTGCTGCCCGGCTTCCTGGCCTTCGCCGACGGCTGCGTGCTCGCAGCGCACAACGCGCCCTTCGACCTTGCCTTCCTCGCCGCCGCCGCGCGCTGCTGCGGGCTCCCCTGGCCTGCCTTCGCGGTCATCGACACCGCAGTGCTGGCCCGGCTGGTCCTCGGCGCGCCCGACGTGCCGGACCGCAAGCTCAGCACACTGGCTGGCTACTTCGGGACCAGAATCGCGCCGTGCCACCGCGCGCTGCCCGATGCCAGCGCCACGGCCGACGTGCTGCTCGGGCTGCTCGGGCTGCGGCCGCCGCCCCGCCGCCCCGTGCCGTCAGCAGGCGCGCCGCGCCCGCTGCGCCATCAGCCGGCGGCGCGCAGCCCGGAGGATAAGCGCCGCACCGCCGGCGCTGTACGCTACTGCCGCGGTCGCGGCGCGGGCCCCGGGTCGCTACCAGGCGGAGGAGGCGGCTGTGGTCACCGCAATTGTCCTGATCAAGGCCGATGTGGCGCGGATCCCGGAGACGGCGGAGACAATCGCGCAGATTGCCGCGGTCAGCGAGGTGTACTCGGTGACCGGCGAGTTCGACCTGGTCGCCATGGTCCGGGTGCGCAGCCACGACGAGCTTGGCGACGTCATCCCCGGCACGCTGAACAAGGTGGACGGCGTCACGCACACCGAGACGCACATCGCGTTCCGCACCTACTCACGGCACGACCTGGAGGCCGCCTTCGCGCTCGGCTTCACCGAGCCGGCCTGACGCTTCACCGCGCCGACGGACACGGGCCAGTGTCCGCGAATCAGCTGCCGCCTGCCGCCAGCCGCCTGCTGGCGGCCGCCCAGCGGGCCAGCAGGTCGCCGGCCGCGCCGGAATCGACCGCCACGGCGGCCCGGGTCACGGCCCTGCGCCAGCGCCGGCACCAGCGCCGCCGGATCGGGCACGCCAGCGTCAGCGGCCAGCGCCGCGGCCGCGTTCAGCAGCACGGTGTCGCGCACCGGCCCGCGCCGGCCGCCGAGCAGCGCGCGCGCCACGGCAGCGTTCTGGGCGGCGTCGCCGCCGCGCAGGTCCTCCGGCGCGGTGCGCTCGATGCCCAGCTGGGCCGGGTCGAACAGGGTCTGGCTGAGCTGCCCCTCGTGCACCACCCACACCGCCGACGGGCCTGTCGTGGTCAGCTCGTCCAGCCCGTCGCTCGCCGTGGAACACCAGCGCCGAGCAGCCGCGCTCGGCCAGCACGCCGGCCAGAACCGGGCCCATCCGCGGGTCAGCCACGCCGACCGCCTGCGCCCGCGGCCGGGCCGGATTGGCGACCGGGCCGAGGAAGTTGAACACTGTCGGCACGCCCAGCTCGCGGCGCGGCACCGCGGTGTGCCGCAGCGCCGGGTGATAGAGCGGCGCGAACAGGAACACGATCCCGGTCTCGGCGGCCAGCTCCTCGGTCGCGGCCGGCGGCAGGTCGATGACGACGCCGAGTGCCTCGAGCACGTCGGCGGCGCCGCAGGCGGACGACGCGGCCCGGTTGCCGTGCTTGACCATCGTCGCGCCGGCCGCCGCTGCCACGATCGTGCCCATGGTGGAGATGTTCACGGTCCGGGACCGGTCGCCGCCGGTCCCGACCAGGTCCACGGTCCGGCCGGGGATGCAGATCGCCGACGCATGCGCCAGCATCGCCTCGGCCATGCCGCCGAGCTCGGCGGCGGTCTCGCCCTTCATCCGCAGCGCGATGCCGAACCCGGCGATCTGCGCGGGCGTTGCCGCCCCGTCCATGATCTCGTTCATCGCCCAGCTAGCCTCACCGGGCGTCAGTGTGTCGCCTCTGATCAGCGCCCCGATCAGCGCGGGCCAGGTGGCGCGCGTGTCCATCAGGCCGCTCAGGCGGGGCTGACCGCGGTGCCCGCCGCGCGCTGGCGCATCAGGCCTGCCAGCGCCTGGGCGAGCACCGCCGGGTCGATCGGATGGCTGACCACCGCGTCGGCCCGCGACCAGGTGGCGAGCCAGCCATCGTCGGGCCGCCCGACGACCAGCAGGACCGGCGGGCAGTCGTAGATCTCATCCTTCGCCTGGCGGCAAACGCCCATCCCGCCAGCGGGCTGGGCTTCGCCGTCCAGGACCATCACCTCCGTGCCGCCGGCGTCCAGCAGGCGGATCAGGGCCGGGTGCGTGGCCACCTCGATGATCTCGGCTTCGGGCACGTCAGGGGCGGGCCGGCGGCCGATCGCGAGCCTGATCATCGCGCGCGTGTCGGCATCGTGGCTGTACACAACAACCTTCATGAAAACCGATCGTACCGAGCTGGGGGGTCGGGCCGCCTCCCCCTACGCGGTGTCGTAATAATGAGCGTGTGGCGACAGCAGCAACCGAGGTGGTCCCGCGCTCCCCGGCGAGCAGGCCGAACCTCGTCAGCGTCGGGACGATCGTGTGGCTGTCCTCTGAGCTCATGTTCTTCGCGGCCCTGTTCGCGATGTACTTCACGATCCGCTCAGTCGACAGGGGCAAGGGCCAGCCCTGGCCCATGGCGCACCTGGACCTGGGGCTGGCGACGATCAACACGCTGGTACTGCTGCTGTCCAGCGTCACCTGCCAGCTCGGGGTGTTCGCGGTGGAGCGCGGCCAGATCCGGCGCTCGGCCACGATCTTCAACCCGGCCCGCTGGGGGCTGCGCGAGTGGTACGTGCTGACGTTCTTCATGGGGCTGTACTTCGACCTCGGCCAGGGCTATGAGTGGCTCGACCTGGTCAAGCACCAGCACCTCACGGTCGCATCCAGCAACTACGGCTCGGTGTTCTACCTGACGGAGGGATTCCACGGCCTGCACGTCGCCGGCGGCCTGGTGGCGTTCTTGTTCCTGCTGGGCCGGACCTACGCGGCCAAGCGGTTCACCCAGGAGCAGCAGGTCAGCGCCATTGTCGTCTCCTACTACTGGCATTTCGTGGATGTCGTGTGGATCGGCCTGTTCACGACCATCTACCTGATCCACTGACACCGAACTGGGGAGAGCAGTGACAGCGACCACACTCAGGCGGCGGCGCGTCGCGGCCAGGTACGCGCTCGTGGTTCTGAGCCTGGCTCTCGTCGGCACCGGCTACGCCGCAGTCACGGGCACCGGCAGCCCGGCCTCGGCCTCCGCCCCGTCGGCCGCCCAGCAGGCCCAGATCAATCAGGGCGAGCAGCTGTTCAACGCGAACTGCGCGTCCTGCCATGGCTTCGACGCGCAGGGCAAGAGCGGGGTGGCCCCCAGCCTGATCGGCGTCGGCGCCGCCGCGGTGGAGTTCCAGGTCAGCACCGGCCGGATGCCGCTGGCTGAGTCCGACGCGGAGGCACCGCGCAAGCCACCGGCGTTCACGCCCCGGCAGACGCGCGCGCTAGCGGCCTACGTCGAGTCGCTGGGCGGCGGCCCGGAGGCCCCGACGGCGGCCATGGTCAACCCCGGGAAGGGGAACTTCGGCCTGGGCCAGCAGCTGTTCGTCGCCAACTGCGCCCAGTGCCACAACTTCTCCGGAGCCGGCGGCGCCCTCACCTACGGCAAGTACGCGCCGCCGCTCACCAAGTCGACGCCAGCCCAGATCTACGAGGCCATGCTGACCGGCCCGGAATCGATGCCGGTTTTCAGCGATGGCACCATCACCCCGGCCGAGAAGCGGGATGTGATCGCCTACGTCACCGGCGAGCGATCGGTGGCCAACCCGGGCGGCTTCAGCCTGGGCCGGGTCGGGCCGGTGACCGAGGGCCTGGTGGCGTTCCTCGGCCTGCTGCTGTTCCTGGTGCTGGCCGCGCTGTGGATCACTGCCAAGCAGGGCAAGCCACGGCCGGGGGTCACCGGCCAGACCGGGGAGACGGGGAAGGGCGCATGAGCGACACGCAGGCTAGCGGCCACGGCGACGAGGAGAGCCGCCGCGCGGCTGACCGCGCAGCTGGCCACCCGGCCGGCCTGCCGGGCGAGGGACCGGCGCAGGACGGCGGCCCTGCGGTCCCGCACCGGGTGATCGGCACGCCGCCGCCAGCCGAGGCCAGGACGATGCTGGCGCCCGGGCACGGCGAGTCGGAGGCCGCGCCCCGCGAGCTGCCGGCCGAGCCGCAAGACCCGGACCGGGCCAGGCGGGCGGAGCGGGTCGTCGCCGCCTGCTTCATGATCGCGCTGCTGGCGGGCCTGGCCTTCCTGGTGTTCTACGCGGTCTTCCAGGTGCACTCGGTCGCCGGCGTGCTGCACTCCAACCTGGCCCTGGGCCTGAGCATGGGACTGACATTCCTGTTCCTCGGGATCGGCGCCACGATCTGGGTGCGGCACCTGATGCCGCACGTGGAGCTCGTCGAGCAGCGCACGCCGCTGGCCTCGAGCCAGCAGGATCGGGAGGACTTCGCCAAGACCTTCACCGAGGGCGCCGAGGCCAGCCAGTTCACCAGGCGGCCGCTGGTGCGCCGCACCCTGCTGGCGGCCACCGTCCCGGTGGCGGCAGCCCCGCTGTTCCTGCTGCGCGACATGGGCCCGCTGCCGGGCACCTCGCTGGACCACACCGTCTGGCGCCGCGGGATGCGGCTGCTCACCTACGCCAGCAACCGGCCGCTGACCCCGGCCCAGTTCGACCAGCCCGGCTCAATGATCACGGTGGTGCCGCCCGGCTCCCAGGAGAACCAGGACGTGCTGGCCAAGGCCGCGGTCATCCTGATCAAGTTCGCGCCGGGCGAGCTGCAGCCGCCCACGGTGATGAACTGGACCATCGACGGCAGCATCGTCGCCTATTCCAAGATCTGCACCCACCTCGGCTGCCCGGCCGCGCTGTACGAGCAGACGACGCAGCACATCCTGTGCCCGTGCCATCAGTCCACCTTCGATGCGCCGAGGGGCGCCCGGGTCCTTTTCGGACCCGCGACGCGGCCGTTGCCGCAGCTACCGCTTATGGTGGATGCACAGGGTTATCTGGCCGCGAAGAGCGATTTCCATGAGGCCGTGGGGCCGAGCTTCTGGGAGCGATCATGAGCACCAACCCGCTGGCCGCCGTCGGGGTCTTCCTCGACGACCGGTTCCACGGCGCGAAGGGCACCCGCCACCTGCTCCGGAAGATCTTTCCCGATCACTGGACGTTCATGCTCGGCGAGATCGCGCTCTACTCGTTCGTCATCTTGCTGCTGACTGGCACCTTCCTGACGTTCTTCTTCCAGCCGAGCATGACCGACGTGATCTACCACGGCAGCTACTCCCACCTCGACGGCGTGCACATGAGCCAGGCCTACGCCTCGACGCTGAACATCAGCTTCGACGTGCGGGGCGGCCTGCTGATGCGCCAGATCCACCACTGGGCCGCCGACCTGTTCGTGGCCGCGATCATGGCGCACATGCTGCGCATCTTCTTCACCGGCGCCTACCGCAAGCCGCGCGAGGTGAACTGGCTGATCGGCATCGTGCTGCTGACCCTCAGCCTGCTCGAGGGGCTGTTCGGCTACTCGCTGCCCGACGACCTGCTGTCCGGCGCGGGCCTGCGCATCCTTGAGGGCGTTATGCAGACGATTCCGCTCGTCGGCACCTATCTGGCGTTCTTCTTGTTCGGCGGCCCGTTCCCCGGGCACGACATCATCCCGCGGATGTACATCCTGCACGTGCTGCTGTTGCCCGGGCTGTTCCTGGCGCTGATCACCGCGCACCTGTTCATCATGTTCCACCAGAAGCACACCCAGATGCCGGAGAAGGGCCGGACCGACCGCAACGTGGTCGGCGCGCCGCTGTACCCGTACTTCATGGCCAAGACCGGCGCGTTCTTTTTCTTCGTGTTCGCGGTACTCGCGCTCGGCGCCACGTTCGCGCAGATCAACCCGATCTGGCTGTACGGGCCGTTCAACTCGGTCTCCATCTCGGCCGGCACCCAGCCCGACTTCTACATGGGCATGCTCGAGGGCGCGCTGCGGGTGATGCCTGCCTGGCAGACGGTGCTGTGGGGGCACACGATCGCCTGGAACGTGCTCATCCCGGCGCTGCTGCCGCTCGGGCTGGTGTTCACCGGTGCGGCGCTGTGGCCGTTCCTCGAGCAGTGGATCACCGGGGACAAACGCGAGCATCACGTCAACGACCGGCCGCGCAACGCGCCGACCAGGACCGCGATCGGCATCGCCGTCATCACCTTCTACGGCGTGCTGTGGATCGAGGGCGCGAACGACCTGTTCGCTGAGCACTTCGACATACCGCTCTACACGATCACGATCATCACGCGGTATCTCATCTTCATCGGCCCGGCGGTCGCCTACATCCTCACCAAGCGGATCTGCCTGGGCCTGCAGCGCAAGGACCTGCACCTGCTCGAGCACGGCGTGGAGACCGGCCTGATCCGGCAGCTGCCCACCGGCGAGTTCGTCGAGGAGACCAGGCCGCTCACCGAGGACGAGCGCGGGGTCATCCTGCCCCGGCCGGGCATGCCGGCGCTGCCGTCCGGCGGCACCGGTGACGAGGACGTCCCGGCGCCGGGCATGCGCGGCATCACGGGCAAGCTCCATGCGCGCGCGCACAAGGTGCTGGCCGAGAGCGTGCCGCTCACCGAGCTCGCCGTCAACGGGCACGGGAACGGCCACGGCAACGGGCACCAGGCCGTCGAGGGGGACGCAGCAGCGGGCGCGGACGGGCAGGCTGGCGAAGAATCCGCCTCCGTCGAGGAGCCGCAGGCTCAGGGCTAGCGGGCGGAGGGCCCGGCGATAAAGCGCCTGGTCCTTTGCGGCCACTAACCGGGCTATTCGCAGTTGGCCGTGGTGGCCTGCTGATTCAGGCGTGTGCGCCGCCGGCGTGTCTGCCGGTGGCTGCGTAGCGGGATACGGCGCTGGTAGTGGTGGTGGTTGCGGTAGCCACGTCCGCTGCGCTTGATGTGCTTGATGCCGGTGTTCGCGGCCTCGGTCCGGGCGTTCGTGACTCTGGTTTCGATGAAGGTCTCGATCTCGGGTGCGGGCGTCGAGCCAGCCCTGGATGCCGGTGCTGTTGCGGCCGTCCACGATGCCGAGGACCTGTCCGGGTGTCGGTGTTGACGAACGTGCTCATCCACGGCTCGGCCCGCTGCCAGCCATCGGTGTCGTCGCGGAAGAACCGGGCACGAGCGACCGGTGCTCATCCACCCCAGATGCCGTACCCGCAGGGTGTCGATTTCGGGCAGCTCGACCACCGCGGCATCGACCGCGTCCTGCACGGTCCACCACTGGAGGAAGACGTTCACCCAGGCCACCGGGCAGCTCCCGGCCTGGGCGCGGTGCCTGGCCCGGCTGCGGGAACACCTGGCCGATGCGGTGCTGGACTCGGGCCGCGCCGTGGAGGAAGTCGCGGCCAGCTACGGGGTGGCGCATCGGTCCTCGGCGCACACCATGCGGGGCTTCCTGACCACCACCTCGACCACATCACCGCCGGCCGGGATGTCACGGACCCGCTGCTTCACTCAGGCATGCACCCGGGTCGAGAAGCGCTGCTAACCGAACCGGAAGGGTGCATCACGGATTCTGCGGTGGCATGCCGCGGCATCCCACCGCGCCCGCCGGATTACCATTACCGGTCAGGTTCTAGTGGGCGTAGTGACCGCGGTAGTACTCGAACACGAAGCCGATCGCGGCGAGCATCAGCATAGGACCGCCGATGAAGAACAGCCACCAGCCGATGGCGACGCCCAGCGCCGCCACCGCGGCGGCCAGGGCCACGAACAGCGGCCACCAGCTATGCGGGCTGAAGAAGCCGAGCTCGCCGGTGCCCTGGTAGATCTCGCCTGCCTTGCTGTCTTCGGGCCGCGGCGGCAGCCGCCGCCCGGTGAAGGTGACGTAGAAGCCGATCAGGAAGGCCAGGGCGACCGACAGGGCCAGGGCGGTGGTCCCGGTCGGGTCGTGCGAGAGGTTCCAGTAGACCAGGTCAGCCACGCCGAAGAACACGGCGCAGCCGAGGAACAGGTAACCCTCAACCTTCATATGCCACCTCTGCCGTGCTCGCGGCCGTGCCCGGCCAGGCTCACTTTCCTGCCTCGATCGGCCGCCCTGGGCGCGCCTCACGCGGCCGTCCCGCCTTGATGTGCGGGTAGTGCAGGTCGAACGCGGGACGCTCGGACCGGATCCGGGGGATTGAGGTGAAGTTGTGCCGTGGCGGCGGGCAGGACGTCGCCCACTCCAGCGAGTTGCCGAAGCCCCACGGGTCGTCGGCCGTGACCTGCTCGCCGTGCTTCCAGGTCTTGTAGACGTTGTAGAGGAAGATGAACGTCGAGGCGCCGAGGAACAGCGCGCTGATCGTCGATATCTGGTTCAGCGTCGTGACGTTGCCGGGCAGGTCCGGGTAGTTGGCCACCCTTCGCGGCATGCCCTCCAGGCCGATCCAGTGCTGCACCAGGAAGGTGCCGTTGAAGCCGAGGAACACCGACCAGAAATGCAGCTTACCGAGGCGCTCGTCTAGCATCTTGCCGGTCCACTTCGGCCACCAGAAGTAGAAACCGCCGAACATGCAGAACACCACGGTGCCGAACAGCACGTAATGGAAGTGCGCCACCACGAAGTAAGAGTCGCTGACGGCGAAGTCCAGGGGCGGCGAGGCCAGGATGACCCCGGTCAGGCCCCCGAACAGGAACACCACCAGGAAGCCGATAATGAACAGCATCGCGCTGTTGAGGATGAGCTGGCCGCGCCAGATCGTGCCTATCCAGTTGAAGAACTTCACTCCGGTGGGCACCGCGATCAGGAACGTCATGAACGAGAAGAACGGCAGCAGCACCGCGCCGGTGGTGAACATGTGGTGCGCCCACACTGTGGCCGACAGGCCGGCGATCGCGATGGTCGCCCCGACCAGGCCCTTGTAACCGAACAGGGGCTTGTGGCTGAATACCGGCAGCACCTCGGTCGCGATCCCGAAGAACGGCAGCGCCACGATATACACCTCGGGATGGCCGAAGAACCAGAACAGGTGCTGCCACAAGATGGCGCCCCCGCTGGATGCGGTGAACACCTGCGCGCCCAGCTTCCTGTCGATCTCCAGCACCAGCAGCGCGGCGGCCAGCACCGGGAAAGCCAGCAGCACCAGGATGGAGGTCAGCAGGATGTTCCAGGTGAAGATCGGCATCCGGAACATGGTCATGCCGGGCGCCCGCATGCAGAAGACCGTGGTGATGAAGTTGACCCCGGACAGGATGGTGCCGAGCCCGCTGAGCGTCAGGCCCATGATCCACATGTCGGCACCGACGCCCGGCGAGTACAGAGAGCTGGTCAGCGGGGAATACGCATACCAGCCGAATGCCGCCGCGCCGCCCGGGGTGAGGAAGCTGAGCAGCAGGATCAGGCCGCCGAACGCGAACATGTAATAGCTGAGCAGGTTCAGCCGCGGGAAGGCCACGTCCGGCGCGCCGATCTGCAGCGGCATGATCTCGTTGGTGAAGCCGACGAACAGCGGCGTCGCGAACAGCAGCAGCATGATCGTGCCGTGCATGGTGAACAGCTCGTTGTACACCTGGTCGGACACGATGTGATTGTCCGGCGCGTAGAGCTGTACCCGCATGATCATGGCCATCAGGCCGCCGATCAGGAAGAACGCGAACGACGTGATCAGGTACAGGTGACCGATGATCTTGTGGTCGGTGGACGACAGCCAGTCGGCCAGGATGGAGCCCTTGTGATAGCTGCCCGGGCCGGGGACGCCGCCCGTGTCGGTGATCGCGGGCTTGTCGATGGTGGTCATGCGGCACCCCCGGATTTGCTCTGCCTGGCCCGCTGCGTTTGCACCCACTGCCTGAACTGGCCCGGCGTGACGATCTTGACGGTAAAGAGCATGCGGCTGTGGTAGAGGCCGCACAGCTCCGAGCAGCGCCCGATGAAGGTGCCCGTGGCGATCGGCGTCACCTCGAAGTGGTTCGGGTGGCCGGGAAGCAGGTCCCGCTTGAAATTGAACGGCGGGATCCAGAACGCGTGATCCACGTCATCGGACACCAGGTTGAACCGCACGGTCTCGTTGGTCGGGATCACCAGCAGCGGCAGGGCCTGCTGGCTGCTGGGCAGGCCCGGCCTCCACTGGTTGCCGACGTCGGTCAGGTACGGATAGGCAACGTCGCTGCGCACCGGATACTGCGGGTACTGGAACTCCCAGCTCCACCGGAAGCCCGGTGACGTTGACGATGACGTCCGGGTGAGCGGACAGGGCGTCGATCTTGTTCTCGTCCCGTGCGGTGAAGTAGAACAGCACGCCGATCATGATGAACGGCAGGACCGTGTACATGACCTCGATCGGGAGGTTGTAGCGCACCTGGTCCGGCAGCCGGTCCGAGCGCTTGCGGTGGAAGGTCACCGTGCAGACGATCAGGAACCAGACGATGATCCCGACGATCCAGGCGGCCACCCAGGACCCCTGCCACAGGTGCAGGGTCAGCTGGCCTTGCTTGGTGACGGGGGGCAGCATCCCCATCCGGGTGAAGGCGTTGGACTGGCAGCCCGTAGCGAGCAGCGCCAGGGCAGCCAGCAGGACGGCGCGTGGCCCCCAGCGCCGGGCCGGGCGGCCAGGGTGCTCGCGGCGCGAACCTCGATTCCCCGGGCTCGGGGCATCCTCCCCGCGATGCGGGATCCTGCGGATGGGACTCACAGCTAGCCTTCCCAGCGGATGACGCCCGGCTCCACTGGCCGGTGATTGCCCGTCCTGTCACTCGGCAGCAGGAACAGCCCGTCCTACAGCCTGTCGTGGAAACAGTACAACGCCGGACCCGGCCAGGTCCCGCTGCCCCCGCCAGATTTGCGGCCCGCCCGGCGGTTCCGGGCCGTCCGGTCTGGCCGACCGCCCGGTAGCGTGGCACTGTCGAAGACAAGGCGTCACTGCCGGGCGCAGAAGAGTGTCGCTGCCGGAGACAGAAAGACCGGAGACAGAAGACTGAGCCACAAAGATTTACGCCGACGGCCAGACCCGCGCGGAGGTCATCGCTTGCCCCCCTTGCCCGCCCCGCCGCCTTCAGGATCCGGCTCCCGTGCGGCCAGCGCGACGGGCAGCCTGCCATCAGAAGGGTCTGGCGGCCTCGCGCCCCCGGCTGGCGGGCAGCGGCCCGCGCTCAGCATCGACGCGCTGGGCAAGAAATGCCCCATCCCGATCATCATGCTGGCCGAGCGGATCCGCGAGGTCCCGGTAGGCAGGCTGGTCGAGGTGCTGGCCGATGACCCGGCGGCCAAGTCCGATCTGCCCGCCTGGTGCGCGATCAAGTCGCACAGCTTCGTCGCGATGACCGAGCTGCCGGCCGGCTGGTCCTTCCTGATCCAGCGCTCGTACTAGCCCGGACCGCGCTCCGGCGCGCCCTGGTCGCGGTCCTCGTCTACGGCCCGGAACCGCCCGGAGAACCGAGGATCGGACTCCCACCATGGCCGCTGGGCCGCCGGGACGGCCCCGCCGGGGGGCGGCCCGGCGGCCTGGCCCTGATCGCGGGCGTCAAGCTCGGCGTCGATACCTGCTGGCCTCGTCCTCGTCCTCCCTGATCATCTGGATGAGCTGGGCGGCGAAGAACGGCAGGCCGACCAGGTCACCGAGTATCCACAGCGCGCCGCCGCCGAGCACCTGGTCGGTGGCCAGGCTCGGCCCCCAGGGCCGGGCCAGCGCGTGGTAATAGCCGCCGGCGATCAGGCCGGTGTGCGCGATCACGGCAAGCCCGAGTACCGCGTCGCCGATCACCTCGGCACCAGTGATCCACAGCGAGACCAGGTATGGGTACGCCTTCGGCACCGGGTCGACGCGCAGCAATGTCCAGAAGAACACGAAGCCGGGCACCAGCAGGGCCAGATAGGTCAGCTCGCGGACGATGGCGAGGTGAAAGCTCGCCGCGTACCAGCCGGTGAAGTAGACCACAAATGGGGTGATGACCAGCACCCCGGTGGTGATGGCCGGGAACGTCAGCACCCGGGCTGCCCGGCTGCCGATGAGGTGCTGCAGCCGCGCACCCGGCCCGGGCAGCACGGCGATCAGCAGCGACAGCGGCCGCCCGAGGGCCAGGAACAGCGGCACTACCAGCAGCAGCAAGACCGTCTGCACGGCCCGGGCGTAGAACAGCACCGGCTGGTAGACGCCCACCCAGGACATCGTGGCGATGACGCCGAAGCCGAGCCCGAGCCCGCAGAATGCGATGACCCGGCCGACGGGCCAGCGGTCCGTACGCCGGACCCGCCGCACGCCTGCGGCGTAGGCCGCGCCCAGCACGATCAGCGCCGCCAGGACCCACGGATCAAGCGTCCATTGCGTGAACGCGCGCGAGATCGTCAGCTGCGGCGGCCCGGCGTATCCGGATGCGAGCGCGGGCACCATGCGCCTCACGCTACCGCGCGGCCCGGGGCGAGTCCCGGCCTGCAGGCCGGCCCTGCGGACCCGGCCTGCGGGCCGGGCCAGCGCCAGGCGCGGCAGGGCGGGGCCAGCACTGATCGTTATCAGAAAGCGCGTGCCCCTACGGTCCGTCGTGCTGCGCTCACGCCGCTGATCCGCTTGAATTAAGCGCTGTGCTACCGGCTGGGTTCAGCGCTGCCGGCAGGACCATCGGAGGGGAATTGCGCATGCCGCACATTGCTTCGCGGCGGGCCGCCAGCGCGGCAGTCGCCTCAGGAGCGCTGGCCATCGGCAGCTTCGCCCTGGCCGTCCCGGCCCACGCGTCAGCCAGGTCCGCGATTGCCGGCACCCTCCCGTCCTGGGCGGTCGCGTCGGCCCGGCTCCGCGCTCAGCCGGTGACCCCCGGCACGGTCACCGCCCGCGTCTACCTCGCGGGCAACACCGCCGGGCTGACCGCCTTCGCCACCGCGGTCTCCACCCCGGGTACCCGCCAGTACCGGCACTTCCTGTCCCCGGCCGCCCTGCAGGCGAGGTTCGGCACCAGGCCCGGGCAGCTGGCCAAGATCGAGAGCTGGCTGCGCGCTGCGGGCCTGAGGATCGCCGGGGTGAGCAACCACGTGGCCGGCGGCTACGTCGAGGTCCGCGGCCCGGCCGCGGCCGCGGCCAGGGCCTTCGACGTGACCTTCGGTCGGTACAAGCTGGCCGGCCAGGGCGTCGTGCGGGCCCCGGAGCAGGCCGCGACCGCACCCGCCGGCGTGGCGCGCTACGTGCTGACCATCACCGGGCTGAGCTCCGCCCGGGAGCAGATGCGGCCGATGACCGCCCGGCCCGGCAAGCTGCCGCCCCCCGGCGCGGGCTACAAGATCGGCCGCCCGTGCTCGTCTTACTACGGCCAGAAGGTCGCGGTCAGCAAGCCGAAGGCCTACGGCGCGCACCAGCCCTGGGTGCTGTGCGGCTACACCCCGCGCCAGCTCCGCAGCGCATACGGCGTCACCGCGTCCGGCGAGACCGGCGCCGGGCAGACCGTCGCCGTCGTGGACGCCTACGCCTCACCGACGATGCTGGCCGACGCGAACGCCTACGCCCGAGCCGCCGGGGACCGGCCCTTCCGGCCCGGCCAGTACCGGCAGTACCTGCCATCCGCATTCCGCCAGGCCGGACCCAGTAAGTGCGACGCCGCGGGCTGGTACGGGGAGGAGAGCCTGGACGTCGAGGCAGTGCACGGTATGGCGCCGGCCGCCAGCGTCCGGTTCGTGGCCGCCGCCACCTGCCAGGACCCCGACCTGGCCGACGCGCTGGCCCGTATCGTCAACCACCATCTGGCCAGCATCGTGACTAATTCCTACGGCGATCCCACTGACGCCGGGACCGCCACCAGGGAGATCTATCACCTGATCTTCATCGCGGGCACCGCCGAGGGCATCGGCTTTGAGTTCTCTTCCGGTGACAGCGGCTACGACTCGCCGGGCGAGGCACCTGGCTACTCGGATAAGACGCAGGTCGAGTACCCGACCTCCGACCCCTTCGTCACCTCGGTCGGCGGCACCAGCCTGGCCGTCGGGGCGAGCCGTAACTACAAGTTCGAGACGTCCTGGGGCACCATCATCGACCCGCTGGGCAAGCGCGGCAGGAAGTGGCGGTACGCGCCGCCCGGCCCCTACCCGTCCGGCTTCGAGGGCGGCAGCGGCGGCGGTACCAGCACCGTGTTCACCCGGCCGTGGTACCAGAAGGGCGCGGTGCCGGCGTCGCTGTCGCGGCGGCTGCCCACCGGCAAGACCAGCCCGGTGCCGATGCGCGAGGTGCCAGACGTGGCGGCTGTCGCCGCGCCTGATACCGGATTCGCGTTCGGCGAGACGCTGCTGGAACCGAACGGCAAGACCTACGGCTTCCAGATCAGCCGGATCGGCGGGACCAGCGTATCCAGCCCGGTATTCGCCGGGATCGAGGCTGACGCCCAGCAGGCGGCAGGCGGCGCGCTCGGGTTCGCCAACCCGCTGATCTACCAGGCCTACGCGGCTGGCGGCGGCGCGTTCCACGACGTGACCGACCCCCCGCCCGGAGCGAGTCGGCTGGCCCTGGCCCGGTCTGACTACAGCAATCCGGCCACCGGGAAGGGCCCGCTGCAGTACGAGCTGCGGACGCTCGGCATCGACGGCGAGGGAGCGGCCGCACTGCACGCCACGGCAGGCTACGACGACGCCACCGGGGTGGGCTCGCCGCGGCACTACATCGAGGTAGCCGGCCAGATAGGCCGCTGACGGGAAGGCTGGCGCCGGCCGGCCGGATGCGGTCATCCCGGCGCCCAGTTCCTGCGCTGGCTCGGTTCCTGCGCTGGCTCGCCCCGGCGGCCGAGATCAGCGATAGTGCTCAGTGATCTCCTGCGCAGCGCCGGATCCGTAGGCGGCCTCAAACCGGTCGGCGAACGGGCCGGGCTTCAGCGAGTACTCCTGCGGCCCGGTGGTCTCCAGCGCCTGCACCGCCATCAGGTTGCCCAGCTGGGTCGCTCGCTCCAGGCCGAGATCCCAGCCCAGCCCGGCCAGGAATCCGGCCCGGAACGCGTCACCCGCGCCGGTGGGCTCTTTCGGGTGCACGTCCGGTACCGGCGGGACCATGATCGGCGGCTGGCCAGGCCGGTCGACCCGGGCTCCGGCCGAGCCGAGGGTGGTGACCCGGACGCTGACCTGCTCGACCAGCTCGTCAGCGCTCCAGCCAGTCTTGCGCTCGCTGAGCGTGGCCTCATATTCGTTGCTGAACTGGCAGGCAGCGCCGCGGAGCAGGTCGCGGACCTGCGGGCCGTCGAGACGGGCCAGCTGCTGGGAGGTGTCGGCGGCGAACGGGATGCGGTGACTGCCGGCACTGCTCGGTAAAGGCCAGCATCGCCGCCGGGTCCCCGGCACCGATGAGCACCAGGTCGAGCTGGCCGGCCCGCTCGCCGAGGTCGATGTCGGCGTCCTCGCTCATCGCCCCGGGGTAGAACGAGGCGATCTGGTTCATGGCGGCGTCGGTGGTGCCGACGAACCGGGCGGTGTGGTGCAGCGCCGACCGGCGCACGCCGCTGCAGTCCACCCCGTGACCCTCAAGCCAGCCCCGGTACTCGGCGAAGTCGGTGCCAGCCGTGCCGATCAGCAGCGGCCGCAGGCCGAGGCAGGCCAGGCCGAACGCGATGTTCGCCGCCACCCCGCCACGGCGGATCTCCAGCGTGTCGACCAGGAAGGACAGCGCCACCTTATCCAGCTTGTCGGGCATGAGCTGGTCGGTGAACTTGCCCGGAAACGTCATCAGGTGGTCGGTCGCGATCGATCCGGTCACGGCAATGCGCACGGGCCTGTCCTTAACGGCTGAGCACCTACGGGCCCTATGGCGGGCCACCCTGGCGCCAAAACCGGCAGCGCCGGCTGGCGCCGGCGCTGCCGGGAGGTCCGGTGACCGACTAAGCCCTGCGGTCGGCCTGAACCGTCAGTGGAATGAGTCGCCGCAGGCGCAGGACCCGGTGGCGTTGGGGTTTTCGATCGTGAAGCCCTGCTTCTCGATCGTGTCGACGAAGTCGATGGTCGCGCCGCCCAGGTAGGGAGCGCTCATCTTGTCCATCACGACCTGCACTGCACCGAAGGTGGCGACGATGTCGCCGTCGATCTCGCGCTCGTCGAAGTACAGCTGGTAGCGCAGCCCGGAGCAGCCGCCCGGCTGCACGGCGATCCGCAGCCGCAGGTCATCGCGGCCCTCCTGCTCCAGCAGGCTACTCACCTTAACCGCAGCAGCTTCGGTGAGGATGACGCCCTGGGTGGTGGTCGTCTGGTCCTGAACTGTCATCAGCGTTAGCTCCCGCGTTCAGCTGGCCGCGCCCGGTCGGCGCGGCCCGTCACATGCACTGTCAACCATAAGCCCCCCGCCGGCATTCCGGCGGCCGGCCGCCAGCCCGGATAAACCGGGTGGCATTCCTGGGCAAGCTACAGGCCGGGCGCGCCCCAGACCGGGAACCAGCGCGACAGGTCGGGCTCGATCTTCAGGTCCTCCCCCAGCACGCCGCGTATCTCCAGCTCAAGCGCGTTGTCCCGGCGCTCCCCCGACTGCGGCGCGAACGGGTAGAACGAGCCCCGCTTGTACAGGTACACCAGTCCGAGCGGCCGGCCGCCCCCGTCGCGGCAGCTGAGGATCGTGCACAGCAGCTGCGGCCCGAACCCCCCGGCCTCCAGCGAGGAGTTCACCGCGTGCAGGTCGGTGACCAGACCCGCCATGTCGTCCGCCGGGTGGCGGCAGATCAGCCAGGTGAAGCCATAGGAGTCAGCCGACACCTCGACCTGGGTGCCTGGCCTCGCCCATGCTGAGCAGGTCCTGGACGTCCTTCTCGATGTCGCTGAACGCCCGGCCCTCGAACCGGGCGGAAGCAGACGGAGCCGGTGCCGGTCGGGCTGAAGTCGGTGGCCGCCTGCAGCGTCAGGCGGCCGACGGCAGCGCGAACAGCGCGTCCAGGTTGGGCGGCACCGGCTTGGTCCGGCCGAGCAGCGTGTCCAGGAAACCCACCTGCTACCTCCCGTGCCCGGCGCTGCCGCCGGGCGGCTGTCGGGCCCGGCTCAGCCGCCGGGCCTAGCTGCTGAGCTGCTTGGAGATCTTGTCCAGCTGCGCCAGCCGCTTCTCCAGCGACGGGTGGGTGGAGAACAGGCTGGACAGGCTCACTGGCCCCGGGCGGACAGCGCGGGGGCGAAGTAGAACGCGTTGAGCGGCTCGGCCGCGCGCAGGTCCCTGGTCGGGATCTTCGCCATGTCGCCGGTCACCTTGACCAGCGCGCTGGCCAGCGCCGACGGCTGGCCGGTCAGCAGCGCGCCGGAACGGTCGGCGGACAGCTCCCGGTACCGCGACAGCAGCCGGATCAGCAGGAAGCTGATCGCGTAGGTGACAATGCCCACGATCATGACGATGAGCATGACGGGCAGCGCGCCCCCGTTGTTGTTGTTGCCGCCGCGGCCGCGGCCGCCGCCGCCGAACAGCTCGGAGTAGAAAGCGAACCGGACCAGCAGCGCGGCGATGATGCCGAGGAACGAGGCCACCGTCATGACCGCGACGTCCTTGTGCGCCACGTGCGACATCTCGTGCGCGAGCACGCCCTCCAGCTCCCTGGCGTCCAGCCTGTGCAGCAGGCCATCGGTGACGCAGATCACGGCGACCTTGCTGTTGCGGCCGGTCGCGAACGCGTTCGGCATCGGCGAGCGCGCGATGGCCACCCGCGGCTTGGGCATGTCGGCCAGCGCGCAGATCCGGTCGATGATCCCGTGCAGCTCCGGCCGCCTGCCGCGGGCTGACCAGCTGGGCGCCCGCGGTCCGCAGCGCGATCTTGTCCGACCAGTAGTACGACGCGAACGCCATGCCGCCGCCGAACAGCACGGCGAGCACGATGAAGCCCACGCCGCTGCCGCTGCCGCCGTTGCGGTGGCGGGAGTAAATGTCCAGCACGTAGAACAAGGCGATCCCGAAGGCCGTGAAGACCAGCCCGAGCAGGAACATCGTCGCGCCCATCCGGGCGATCAGCCCGGGGTCGGACGCGTATCGAGTGCGCGCCATCTGCGGCGCCTCCCTTTCGTTGCGGCTCACCTGCGAGCCGTCTTACTTTAATTACACCAAGAGGCTGGAGTGGTGCGCACCCGGGCCATCCCGGCTGCGAAGCAGCCTGCAACCAGCGGCCGGCCTGGCTCGCCGGCTGACCTGATTAACGCTGCGCGGTCCGCGCTCGTTCCCGGCCCGCGCGGGCCGGGTCCCTGGGGCGCCTGGTGCGGCCCGGGGTCGTCTCGCGGGCTGGTCAGCCGGGGATCAGCCCGTCGTCGGCCAGCAGCTTGCGCACGTCGGCCATGCTCGCCTCGGCGCCGGGCAGGATCAGGCCGGACGGCTCGAGCACGTCGGCCTTGAGCACCGTGCCGACCGCCCGGACCCGGCCGAGCAGCGCGTCGAGCGCGGACCGGAAGGCGGTCTCGTCCCCCTGCTCGACGGCCGCCTCCAGGGCCGAGTCCAGCACATTGAGCTCGGCCGCGGCCGAGTCCTCGAGCTCGAACTGGCCTTCCCCCAGAATCCGGACAATCATTCCCGATCACCTGCCTGCGGCTGGTCAGCCGGCTGCGCCGCCTGGGACTGTGCTGCCTGGGACCGGACCGCCTCGGTGGGCTGGCCTGCGGCAGCGGCCGGAGCCGGGCCGTCCGCGCCCTCAAGCTCCTTCGGCGCGCTCTGTCCGATCTCGCGCTTCATCGCCTCCAGCTCGGCGTCCACCCCGTTGGTCGCGCCCATCCGGTCCAGCTCGGCCTGGATGTCGTCGCGCGGGCCGCCGACCACGTCGTCTAGCGCGCCCGAGGCCATCAGCTCATCGATCGCGCCCGCCCTGGCCTTCATCTGCTCGGTCTTGTCCTCGGCTCGCTGGATCGCCATGCCGACGTCGCCCATCTCCTCGGAGATGCCGGTGAAGGCCTCGTTGATCCTGGTCTGCGCCTCGGCGGCGGTGTAGGTGGCCTTGATGGTCTCCTTCTTGGTGCGGAAGGCGTCCACCTTGGTCTGCAGCCGCTGCGACGCCGCGGTGAGCTTCTCCTCCTCGCCCTGCAGCGACGCGTACTGCGTCTGCAGGTCGCTCAGCTGCGAGGTGATTCCTGACCTGCGCCCCAGCGCCTCGCGGGCAAGGTCCTCACGGCCGGCCGCGAGCGAGTCACGCGCCTGCCGCTCGAGCTTGTCGGAATTCTGCTGCAGCTGGTTCATCTGCAGCTCGAGCCGCTTGCGCGAGGTGGCCACGTCGGCCACGCCCCGGCGGACCTTCTGCAGCATGTCCAGCTGACGCTGGTAGGAGTAATCCAGGGTCTCCCGCGGGTCTTCCATCCGGTCCAGGGCCTTGTTGGCCTTGGACTGGAAGATCAGCGAAACCCGCTTCATGACGCCCATAGGCGCGACCATCCCCTCATCATGTACCTCACCGCGCCGCTGCGCAGCAGCGCGGCTGTCAGCACCGGCAGCACCCCGGCCGGCCCGGCGGGGGCGGCACCGGACCAAAGCCGGCAGGTGCTGGGCTCCAGCCTACGACGGGCTGACGGTGCAGTCACCACGAGCAGCCAGCCCCGCCCCCGCCGTGGCGCGCGGCCCGCGCCGCCGCGATGCCCGGCCGGCGCGCAGGCGGTACCGCCGGGGTTTGTCCCGGTAGGCTGATCCACGTGTTCCGACGACGTGCCAGCGGCGCCCCTGACGTGCTCGATTCTGGTGCCAGCGCGGCACCGGCCGACGGCGAGCCCGGCGGGCAGGCGGCCGGCCCGCAGCGGCCCGGCCTGACCGCGGCCAAGGGCAGGCCCACGCCCAAGCGCAGCGAGGCGGAGAAGCGCCGTCGGCAGCCCTACAGCGCGCCGGCCGACCGCAAGGCCGCCACCCAGCAAGACCGGGAGTCCGACCGCGCCGCGCGGCAGGCAGAGATCGAGGCGATGCGGCGCGGCGAGGAATGGGCGCTGCCGCGTAAGGACAAGGGGAAGGTCCGGGCTCTGGCCCGGGACTACGTCGACTCCCGGCGCACGGCTCAGCGAGTACTACCTGTTCGGGGTGGTAGTCCTGATCGCGCTGCTGTTCATCCCCGGCCTGCGGCAGACGCTGATCGTCGACTACGTCATCCTCGGGGTGCTGGCCGTGCTGCTCATCGAGGGCTGGTTCACCGGGCGCCGGGTGCTGCGGCTGGTCGAGCAGCGCTATCCGGGCGAGAGCACGCGCGGCGTGCGGCTGTACGCCGCGATGCGCAGCACCCAGATTCGCAAGATGCGGATGCCGCCGCCGCGGGTCGAGCCTAGGCGACAAGGTCTGAGGCAAGATCCGGCCCGCGCCGGTCCGGGGCCGGCGGGCGGCTTGCCGTGCGGTGCCGGTGCCGGCCAGCGGGCTGGCTAGGGTGGGCTCATATGAAGCACCGTCATCTCGGCCGCAGCGGCCTGAAGATCAGTGAAATCGCGTACGGAAACTGGATCACGCACGGATCGCAGGTCGAGGAAGAGGCCGCGGCCGCATGCGTCGCCGCTGCGCTGGACGAGGGCATCACCACCTTCGACACGGCCGACGTCTACGCCGGGACCAGGGCTGAGGAGGTGCTCGGGCCGGGCGCTGCGCGGCGTGCGCCGGGAGTCGATCGAGATCTGCACCAAGGTCTACTGGCCGACCGGGCGCGGCCCGAACGACCGGGGGCTGTCCCGCAAGCACATCCTGGAGTCCGCGCACGCCTCGCTGCGGCGGCTGCAGACCGACTACGTGGACCTGTATCAGGCGCACCGCTACGACTCTCGAGACTCCGCTCGAGGAGACCATGCGCGCCTTCGACGACCTGGTCCGGCAGGGCAAGGCCCTCTACATCGGGGTATCGGAGTGGCGCGCCGAGCAGATCGCCGCTGCGCTGCGGATCGCCGGCCAGCTGGGCCTGGACCGCCTCGTCTCCAACCAGCCGCAGTACAACATGATCTGGCGGGTCATCGAGGCCGAGGTCGTGCCGCTATGCGAGCAGGAGGGCATCGGCCAGATCGTCTTCTCGCCCATCGCGCAGGGGGTGCTGACCGGCAAGTACCAGCCCGGCGCCGCGCCGCCGGCCGGCTCGCGCGCCACCGACGAGGCCGGCTCGCGGATTCATCTCCCAGCTACCTGACCGACGACCTGCTCGGCCGGGTGCAGCAGCTTAAGCCGGTGGCGGCCGAGGCCGGGCTGACGCCTGGCCCAGCTGGCCGTGGCGTGGATGCTGCAGAACCCGAACGTGTCAGCCGCGATCATCGGCGCGACCCGGCCGGAGCAGGTCGCGGGAGAACGTCAAGGCGGCCGGGGTGCGGCTGGACGCCGGACCTGCTGCGCCGCATCGACGACATCCTCGGCCCGGCGGTCATCCGCGACCCGGCTCAGACGGTGAGCCCGCCGCGCCGCCCCTGAGCGGTACCGCTGCGGCGCGCACCGGCGCTATTCCGCCGCCGGGTGCAAGCTCATCGGGCCGTAGACGGCCTGCTCATCATCCAGCAGGGTGACCTGGTCGACGCCGGAGTCCAGCAGAACGCGCCAGTTCTCGCCAAGCCAGCTCTCGGCGTCGCCCTGGCTGGCGAAGGTTTCCCGCGGCAGGCCGCGCGAATGGGCTGCCGTGCCGTCTTCCTTCTCGAACTGCCAGCTCCAGCTCATGCGCCGCCTCGGTGGTTAGGATTGCGCCGGTTCAACTGGTGGCTCATCGTAACGGCTGGGCCGGGACCGGAAACGGCGGGGCTTACTGGCAGTGGACATTCGCTTGCTGGGCACCGGAGGCAGTGGCGGCTGGCCCGAGCCCGGCTGCCGGTGCGCGTCCTGCCGCCGGGCCGGCCAGGGCGGCGCGGGCCGCGCCCCCGGGCTGGTGCTGGTGGACGGGACGCTGGAGATCGCCGCCGGGCAGCCGCCCCGGCGGGCAGCCGGGCTGACCGCCCGGGCGCCGGCTGGCGCGACGGCCGGGACACCAGAGCGCGGGGCGGCGCACGCGGTCAGCGCGATTCCGGGCGGCTGGGACATCACCGGCCCGGACGGCCGGCGGCTGCTGACCGCGGCCGGCCCGGTGCCGTGCCGGAGCCGCCCGCCGCTACCGCCCGCTACGACATCGTGCTGCTCGACCTGCTGAAAAGCCCGGCCCAGCTCGGCGCGCTGCGCGGCCGCGGCCTGGTCGCGCCGGGCGCGGTCACGGCCGCGCTGTACGCCGACCACCGGATCAGCTCCGCAGCGGAGCTGGCCAGGCGATGCCAGCTGTGGGGGGTGACCGCGCCCGCAGACGGCCTGCTCCTGACCTGCCGGGACGGCCAGGCGGCGCGGCCGCAGCCGCCGCGCGACCGGACCCTGGTTCTCGGCGGGGCGCGGTCGGGCAAGTCGCGCGAGGCCGAGCTGCGGCTGGCCGCCGAGCCGCAGGTCACCTACGTGGCGGCGGGGCCGTGGCCGAGCCCGCCGGAGGGCGCAGATGACGGCAGCGGGGCGGGTGACTGCGGCGGTGCGGGGGGTGCGGGGGGTGCGGAGGGTGCTGGCCACCCGGGCTGGGCCGGCGATCCGGACTGGGCCAGCCGGGTGGCGGCGCACCGGGCAGGCCTGCGCCGGGTGGCGGACGGTGGAGAGCACCGACCTGGCGGGCATTTTGGGTAAGGAAGCTCGTTCTTCTCTGCTGATCGACGGGATCGGCACCTGGCTCGCGGCCGTGCTGGCCGAGTGCGGGGTCTGGGACCAGCTCGCGGATCCGGCTGCCGGGGCGGCGGGGCTAGCCGGGGCGATGGACAAGGCCGCCGGCCGGATAGACGATCTCGTCGCGGCCTGGCGGCAGACCCCGGCGCACGCGGTGGCCGTCAGCGATGAGGTCGGGTCGGGAGTCGTTCCGCCGACCCGCTCCGGCGGGCTGTTCCGCGATCAGCTCGGGTGGCTGAATCAGCGGCTGGCCGCCGAATCCGACCGGACGGTGCTGGTAGTGGCCGGGCAGGTGACGACCTTGCCGAGTTGACCCATAATCGTTACCAATCAGGTTTCGGGATCCGACCGGCACAAGGGAGCATAGCGAAACTGTTAAATTCCAGGCGCCAGCTCAGCGGGCTGGCCGCCAGGGGTGACGGCCAGTGGCGGTGCCGCGGGCCTGGCCCCCGTGATCGAGGTGGTGACCACATTGACGCGTGTTGTCGTCGTCGGTGATCTGATGACGGACACCGTCGCCCACGCGCACCTTCCGCTGGCCCGGGGCAGTGACACCCCGGCCACAGTGACCATGCACGGCGGCGGCGCGGGTGCGAACATCGCCGCCTGGCTGGCCGCGGACGGCGCCGAGGTGGCGTTCGTCGGGCGGCGCGGCGCCGACATCGCCGGGCGGAACCGGGACATGGAGCTGATGGGCTACGGCGTCGATGCCCGCCTCGTGATGGACCCGGAACGGCCGACCGGCACGTGCGTGGTGATGGTGACGCACCGGGGCGACCGCACGATGATGTCCGATCCCGGCGCCAACGCCGCCCTGTCGCCCGACGACCTGCCGAAGGACCTGTTCGCGCCGGGCAGCCACCTGCATATCTCCGGGTACACGCTGCTGAACGAGGGATCCCGGCAGGCCGGCCTGGCCGCCTTCGAGTTCGCCCGGCGGGCCGGGATGTCGGTCTCGGTGGACGGGGCATCCTCGGCACCGCTCGAGCGGCTTGGCGCGGAGCCGTTCCTGCAGATGACCAACGGGGCCCACCTGCTGTTCGCGAACTCAGACCAGGCCCGCTCGCTGACCGGCCGGGAGGAGCCCGAGCAGGCCGCCCGGGTGCTCAACGCCTGGTACCCGCAGGTGGTGATGAAGCTCGGCCCCGATGGCTCGATGTTCTACGCCAACGGCCGCCACGATCCCATCCGGGTGCCCGCGCCGCCGATCGAGCGGGTCATCGACGGCACCGGGGCCGGCGACGCGTTCTGCGCCGGATTCATGCCCGCGTGGCTGGACAAGAAGCCGCCCGGCGAGGCGCTGGTCAGCGGCAGCCGGCTGGCGGCCAGGGCGCTGAGCATGGTCGGCGCCCGCCCGGCGCTGTAATCCGCGCCTGCGGGCATCAGCCCCCGCCGGGCTTAGTCTCGCGGACGGCGCGGAGCTGATCGGAGTGCCAGCGGCGGATCCACTCCGCCGTGGCGCACCGCGGGTCGTCGAACGGCTGGCCGGCCGCGAGCAGGTCCAGGTAGCGGCGGTCGGCGTCGATCCGGCGGCGGAACCCGGCGGCATCGCAGACGTGGCCGTGGCCGGGAACCAGCCAGCGCACGCCCGGCACCGCCGCCAGCCGCTGCAGGCCGGTCCGGTAATCCCCGAGCGGGTTTGCGGCCATCGTGTCCAGCAGCGGGATCTCGAGGTCGGACAGCATGTCGCCCGCGACCAGCACCCCGGAGTCCGGCAGGAACACCGCCCCGTGCCCCGGCGCGTGCCCGTCGTGCCCGACGACGCGCGCGGCCGGGCCGTCCCACGGGATCTGGCCGGCCGGGCCGGCAGCGGCACCAGCTGCCCGAACAGCTCCAGGTCATGCCCGGGCGCGGAGTGCTGGAGCTGGCTGAGGTTCTCCGCCCGGATGACCGGGGCGATAGCGACCGCGGCCGCGGTCGCGTACCGCGGCACGTCGCCGAGCTCGCGGCTCCACAGCAGGTGATCCCAGTGCGGATGAGTCGAGAAGCCGGCCCGCGGCGCCAGCCCCGCCGCCGCCAGGCCGGCCGCGAGCGCCGCGAGATCGGGCACTGTCACCGCGGGGTCGATGACCAGGCAGCCGCCGTCCGGCCCGGCCACCACGGTGCTGGTCGTGGTGGCGTACCCGGCGGTGGCGACCAGGACGCCCGGCGCGAGCTCGGTGAACCGCTGCATGCTGCCTTCCTACCGGCTGCGGGCTGGCCCGGCCAGTCAATTCCGCGGGACGGCGCACCGCCGCCGAGGCCATACTCGGGTTGTCATGTCTGACTACCTGGACGAGCTGTTCTCGCTGCGCGGGCGCACCGCCGTCGTGACCGGGGGCAGCTCCGGCATCGGGCGCGGCATGGCGCTGGCCCTCGGCCGGGCCGGAGCCCGGGTAGTGCTGGTCGCCCGGGGGGAGCAGGCGCTGCGCGGGGCTGCCGCCGAGCTGGCGGCGGCCGGCGCGCAGGCCCGGTGGGTCAGCACCGACCTGGGTGACCGGGCGGAAGTCGAGCGCGGGGCCGCCCGGGCCGCGGCCGCGTTCGGCGAGCCGGACATCCTGGTCAACTGCGCCGCGCTGAACATCAGGCCGCCGCTGGCCGAGCTGACGGCCAGCCAGTGGGATCAGCTGATGGCCGTCAACCTGACCGCGCCGTTCCTGCTCGGCCAGCGATTCGGGCCGGGGATGGCGGAGCGCGGCTGGGGCCGGATCCTGAACGTGGCCTCCCAGCAGGCCCTGCGCGCGTTCGGCAACAGCGGCGGATACGGCGCCGCCAAGGGCGGCCTGGCCGCCCTCACCCGGTCGCAGGCCGAGGCGTGGGGCGCCGGCGGGGTGTGCTGCAACGCGATCGCGCCGGGCTTCGTGGCCACGCCGCTCACCGCCGAGGTCGCGGCCGACCCGGTCCGGTCGGCCGCGCTGGCCGCCCGGACCATGATCGGGCGCAACGGCGTCGCCGCCGACTTCGCAGGCGCCGCCGTGTTCCTGGCCGGGCCGGCCAGCGAGTACGTCACCGGGCAGGTCATCTGCGTGGACGGCGGTTTCTCCGCGAGCTGAGCGGCACGCCGGGCGCTGAGACGGGCGCCTGACGCTGGCGGACGGCACAATGACGGCATGGCCAGACGCACCACGACAACCCCGCCGCCCGAAGACTTCGAGGAAAACATCGTTGACATCGACGTCACCGATGAGATGCGCAGCAGTTTCCTCGAGTACGCCTACTCGGTGATCTACCAGCGCGCCCTGCCCGACGCCCGGGATGGGCTCAAGCCGGTCCAGCGGCGCATCATGTTCCAGATGAGCGAGATGGGGCTGCGGCCGGATCGCCCGCACGTCAAATGCGCCCGGGTGGTCGGCGACGTGATGGGGCGGCTGCATCCGCACGGCGACTCCGCCATCTACGATGCGCTGGCGCGGATGGCGCAGCCGTGGGCGATGCGGCTGCCGCTGATCGACGGGCACGGCAACTTCGGCTCGCTCGGCGGCGACGACGCGCCGGCGGCGTACCGGTACACCGAGGCCAGGCTGGCCGCCGCGGCGATGGAGATGACCACCTCGCTGGACGAGGACACCGTCGACTTCATCCCGAACTACGACGGCCAGATCCTCCAGCCCGAGGTGCTCCCGGCGGCGATACCCAACCTGCTGGTCAACGGGGCGGCCGGGATCGCGGTCGGGATGGCCACCAACATGGCACCGCACAACCTCGGCGAGGTGGTGGCCGCGGCCCGGCACCTGATCGCGCACCCGGACGCGGACACCGGCATGCTGATGCGGTTCGTGCCAGGCCCGGACCTGCCGACCGGCGGCAAGATCGTGGGACTGGACGGGATCCGGGAAGCTTACGAGACCGGCCGGGGCACGTTCCGGACCCGGGCCGCGGCCCGGATCGAGCAGCTCACCCCCCGCCGCACCGGGATCGTCGTCACCGAGCTGCCCTTCGGCGTCGGGCCGGAGAAGGTGATCGCGCGGATCAAGGACCTGATCGGCGCCAAGAAGCTGACCGGGATCTCCGATCTCAAGGACCTGACCGACCGGCACCGCGGCCTGCACCTGCTGATCGAGCTCCGCAGCGGCTTCCACGCCGAGGCCGTGCTGGAGGAGCTGTACCGGCTCACTCCGATGGAAGAGACGTTCGGCATCAACAACGTCGCCCTCGTCGACGGGCAGCCGCGGGTGCTCGGCCTGCGCGAGCTGCTGGAGATCTACGTCAGGCACCGGCTCGATGTCGTGCGCCGCCGCAGCCTGTTCCGCCGGGCCAGGCGGGCGGACCGGCTGCACCTGATCGACGGCCTGATCATCGCGCTGCTGAACATCGACGAGGTCATCCAGGTGATCCGCACCAGCGACGACGCGGCGGCGGCGAAAGAGCGGCTGATCGCCGTGTTCGACCTGTCGCAGGTGCAGGGCCAGTACATCCTGGACACCCCGCTGCGCAGGCTGACCCGGTTCGACCGGCTGGAGCTGGAGCGCGAGCGGGAGACGCTGCAGGCCGAGATCGCGGAGCTGACGGAGATCATCGACTCCGAGCAGCGGCTGCGCGAGGTGGTGTCACAGGAGCTGGCCAGCGTGGCGAAGCGGTTCGCGACACCGCGGCGCACCGTGCTGCTCGAAGGGTCAGGCGCGCCGCGGACAGCGACGGTGCCGCTGGAGGTCACCGACGATCCGTGCACGGTTCTGCTGTCCTCGGCCGGCCTGCTGGCGCGGACCACCGTGGCACAGCGGCCCGCCGGCGAAGCCGAGCCGCGCCAGCGGGCCGCGCACGACGTGATCATGGCCTCGGTCCGGACGACGGCGCGCGGCGAGATCGGGGTGGTGACCTCGCTGGGGCGGCTGATCCGCCTCGGGGTGCTCGATCTGCCCGCGCTGCCGCCGAGCGCGCACTCCCCCGGCCTGTCCGGCGGCGCGCCGGTCAGCGAGTTCGTCGGCACCGAGCCCGGCGAGAGCGTGGTCGGCATCGTCGCCGCTGACGCCACAGGCGCCGGCCTGGCTCTCGGCACCGCGGCCGGCGTGGTGAAGCGGGTCACGCCGGATTACCCACAGCAGGCCGGCGACTTTGAGGTCATCACGCTGAAGGACGATGACCAGGTGGTGGGCGCGGTGCAGCTGGGCAGCGAGGACACCGACCTGGTCTTCATCACCAGCGACGCGCAGCTGCTGAGGTTCGGCGCCGCTCAGGTCCGGCCGCAGGGCCGGGCGGCCGGCGGCATGGCCGGCATCAGGCTCGCGCCGCGCGCCTCGGTGATCTGGTTCGGCGCGGCCGACCCGGCCGCCGGTCCGGCGGGCGTGCCGGTGGTAGTGACCGCGGCCGGAAGCGCTGGCGCGCTGCCCGGCACCACTGCGGCCACGGCCAAGGTCACCGGCTACGCCGAATACCCGGCGAAGGGCCGCGCCACCGGCGGGGTGCGCTGCCACCGGTTCCTCAAGGGCGAGGACGCGCTGGTGCTGGCGTGGGCAGGTCCCGGCCCGGCCCGCGGCGCCACCGCCGCAGGCACGCCGGTGGACCTGCCGCCGGCGACCGGCCGCCGTGATGGCTCGGGCGAGCGGGTGCGCCATCCGCTGGCCGCGGTGGGCGGCGCCGCGCGGTAGGCGGCCGCCCGTCGGGCCCGCAGCCGGCCGGCTCCGCCGCTGGGCCCACGGGCGGCCGCGCCGGGCGGTTCAGAGGATGCTGAGAGCACCGGCTCGGCTTCCAGCCGGGGTTCGGCCCGCATGCTGGCGGCGGCGGGCTGACCGGCCCGCTGGCTTTCGACGGCAGAAAGGAGGAAGCCAGTGACAGCCACCAGCAGTGGCCGGCTGCGCCGCCTGATCATCACCGGGGCGCTCGCGGCCGGGGTGGGCGCCGGTGCGGCAGGCGTAGCCGTCGCCGCGACCGGCGGTACGGCGGCGCACGCCGCGCACACCGCGACGACGGCCACGACAAAGTCGCCCGAGTCGTCGGCCTCGGCCGCACCGTCACCCGGATCCGGGTCAGCGGCACCGCATCGGTCGGGCACGCACCATTGCCCGAACATGAGCGGCGGCTAGGGTGACACGGCCACCTCGCGGTGCCGTAAGCCGCCGCGAGGTGGCTGGCCGTCCGTCCGTCCGCGGAGGCCGCGGCGGGGCAGCCGCGGACGGGGACGGCGGATGACCGGACGGCTCACGGCGCGGGACCGGTCAGCCGCGGGCTCGGACGGTGGATGACCAGACGGCTCACGGTGCGGCCTCTCGCGCGGCGTAAAGCTGCTGGCCAGGCCGCTGCCAGATACTTCTGAATGGCAAAGCCGACGGAGCACGGCAGGCCCGGCACGCCGTCGCAAACCCCTGCCGGTACGGCCTGCCGGGGTTATCGCGGATGGCTACGCGTCGATGCGGGCCGGGTCGAGCTCGGCGGCGCCTGCGGTGATGAAGTCGCGGCGCGGGGCCACCTCGCTGCCCATCAGCAGGCCGAATATCTCCCCGGCCGCGGCCGCGTCGTCGATCTTGATGCGGCGCAGGGTCCGCTGCCGCGGATCCATGGTCGTCTCGGCCAGCTGCCCGGCGTCCATCTCGCCCAGCCCCTTGTACCGCTGCGGCGGCTCCTTCCAGCGCTGGCCCTTGCGCTCCAGCTCCAGCAGCGTCCGGTGCAGCTCAGCGTCGGAGTAGGTGTAGATGTACTTGCGCTGGCCCTTGCGCGGGCTGACCAGCTCGATCCGGTGCAGCGGCGGCACCGCGGCGAACACCCGGCCTGCCTCGACCATCGGGCGCATGTAGCGGTGGAAGAGGGTCAGCAGCAGGGTGCGGATGTGCGCGCCGTCGACGTCCGCGTCGGCCATGAAGATCACCCGCTGGTAGCGGGCCGAGTCCAGGTCGAAGGCGCTGCCCGAGCCGGCCCCGATGACCTGGATGATCGCCGCGCATTCGGCGTTCTTCAGCATGTCGGCCAGGGAGGCCTTCTGCACGTTGAGTATCTTGCCGCGGATCGGCAGCAGGGCCTGGAACTCCGAGTCCCTGGCCAGCTTGGCGGTGCCGAGCGCCGAGTCGCCCTCCACGATGAACAGCTCGCTGCGGTCATCCGCGGACCGGCAGTCGACCAGCTTGGCCGGCAGCGCCGAGGTGGCCAGCGCTGACTTGCGCCGCTGGTTCTCCCGGTGCTCGCGGGCCGCGATCCGCGTCCTGGCCGCCGCGGCCACCTTGTCCAGCACCGCGCGCGCCTGCTGCTTGCTGCCGCGGACCCGGCCTTCCAGGAAGCCGCGCAGCTCGGCGGCGACCACCTGGCCCACGATCTTCGATGCGGCCGGGGTGCCGAGCACTTCCTTGGTCTGGCCCTCGAACTGCGGTTCCGGCAGCCGCACCGCCACCACGGCGGTCAGCCCCTCCAGGGCGTCTTCCTTGCTGATCGCCTCGTCGCCGCCCCGCAGCAGCCGGGCGGCGCGCAGCTGCTCGTTCAGCGTCCTGACCAGGGACCGCTCGAATCCGGCCAGGTGAGTGCCGCCCTTGGGGGTGGCGATCACGTTGACGAACGACCTGGTGGCGGTGTCGTAGCCGGCGTCCCAGCGCAGCGCGACGTCGACGTCGAGGGTGCGCTCGACCTCGGTCGGGGTCAGGTGGCCGAGGTCGTCGAGCACCGGGATGGTCTCGGTGAACGTGCCGGAGCCGGTCAGCCTGATCACGTCGGTGACCGGGGCCCCCGGCGACAGGTGCTCGCAGAACTCGCTGATGCCGCCGGCGAACCTGAACTCCGCCTCCCGCTGCCTCGCCACGGCCGGCCGCTGACCGGCGGACGGGTCCGCGGCCACCGGCGCGGCTGGTCCTGAGCTGGGCTCGGCGGCCTCGCCCGTGACCGGGTCGGCGGCGCGACGGAGCTGCTCGGGACGCTCGTCCGCGACCCGGATGACCAGGCCAGGGACCAGGTAGGCGGTCTGCCGGGCGCGCTGGGCCAGGGCGTCGAAGCTCCATTCCGCGCCCGGCACGAACACCTGCCGGTCCGGCCAGAACCGGATCCGGGTGCCGGTCAGCGTCTTGGCCACCCGGCGCACCTTCCGCAGCCCGCTGCCGGGCTCGAAGGCCGCGTCCGGCCCCGTCCCGCCGAACTCGCCGGCCACGCCGCGGCGGAAGCTGGCGGACCACTCTCCGCCGTGCCGGTCCACCTGCACGTCCAGCCGCCCGGACAGCGCGTTCACGACCGAAGCGCCGACGCCGTGCAGGCCGCCCGACGCAGTGTAGGAACCGCCGCCGAACTTGCCGCCCGCGTGCAGCCGGGTCATGACCAGCTCGACGCCGGTCAGGCCGGTCTTCGGTTCTACGTCGACCGGGATGCCGCGGCCGTTGTCGCGGACCTCAGCGGAATGATCGGCGTGCAGGATGACCTCGATCCGGGTGCACTCACCAGCCAGTGCCTCGTCCACGGCGTTGTCGAAGATCTCCCACAGGCAGTGCAGCAGCCCGCGGCCGTCGGTCGAGCCGATGTACATGCCCGGTCGCTTGCGCACCGCCTCCAGGCCCTCCAGGACCGTGAGGTGGCGCGCGGTGTAGCCGTCGCCGGGGGCCGCGGACGGCGGCGGCGCGGGTACCGAGGCTGCGGTCAGGGCGGTCACTCATGCTCTCCTGCGGACTCTGGGCGCTCGGGCGGGAACTGCCCTGCTGGCAGACTAGCGGCCGGCCGCGACAGCTCGCGGCCACCACGCCGCCGGCCTAACCCGGCCAGGCGGTGGCAACGCGCGCGCCGGCCGGCCGAGTTAAATCCTGGTTACGAACCGCAGCTAGCTGTTCGCTTACGGCGGACGGGGCCCTGCATGGGATGACAGATGGCTGGCTAGGTGTTGTGATGCGTGAAGAGCACAAGTTGCAGGCCGACGGCAGCGCTGCCGGACGGCCCGAGGCGAGGGAGGCGACATGACCGGAGCTATGGCCCCAACGAAGCCGCTCAAAGCCAGCGACTTGTGTGACCGGTGCGGTGCTCCTGCCTACGTGCGGGTAGTGCTGCCGGGCTCGGGCGAGCTGCTGTTCTGCGCCCATCACAACCGCCAGCACGCGGACGCGCTGGCGAAGGTCGCTGTCACCATCCAGGACGAGACCGAGCGGCTGTCGGCGCGGCCGACCTCGGACGCCCGCTGATCGCTGCCACACATCTGAGGCCGGGCCCGATCGGGCCCGGCCTCAATAGTTCCAGGCGCGTCCGGCCGTCCGCAACCGCAGCCAGCGTAGAGTAACGCCCTCTTACGGCAGGCCGTCGACAGGGAGGAACCTCCCGATGGGTCCGTACCTCACGCGCTTCACCCCCCTGACTGCCGCCACGGCCGTGGTCGCTGTGCTCAGCACGGCCGGAGTGACGGGAGCCGCCGTTCCGGCCGCGGCCGGCCAGGCCCCGCAGCGGGCCGGGGCGGCCCGAGCCTCAGCCGTTCCCGGCGCGCAGCTGTGGGTCAGGCGCTACGCCGGCACCGGCCGCCACGGCAGTCTCGCCACCGTGGTGGCGGTAAGCCCCGGCGGGGCCACGGTGTTCGTGACCGGTATCAGCTCGCAGGGCACCTTCGCTACGGCCGCCTACCGCGCCGCTACCGGCACCCGGCTGTGGGTACGCAATTACAGCGGTCCCCCTGGCAACAGCGCGGGCGCCAATTCGCTGGGCGTCAGCCCCGACGGGAGCAGGGTGTTCGTCACCGGGCTGACCCAGGGGCGCTCGGCGGACTACGCTACCGTCGCCTACAGCGCCGCCACCGGCGCTCAACTGTGGGCCAGGCTCTATACCGGCTCTGGCGAGAACGCCGCCGCCGCTTCGGTGGCCGTCAGCCGGACCAGAGTTTTCGTAACCGGGGTGAGCGCAGGGGGCGCCCCGGGGAGTGATCCCTCAGCGGATGACTACGCCACGGTCGCCTATAGCGCCGCTACCGGCAGCCGGCTGTGGGTCAGGCGCTACGACGGCCCTGGCAGCAACTTCGATCAGGCCACCTCGGTGGCGGTGAGCCCCGGTGGCCGCCGGGTGTACGTGACCGGCGAAAGCACCGGATCCAGCCCGGGCGAGGACTATGCCACAGTCGCCTACAGTGCCGCCACCGGTGCGCAGCTGTGGGCCAGGCGCTACCGCGGTCCCGGCAGCAGCTCGGATGAGGCCTACGCCCTGGCGGTGAGCCCCAGCGGGAGCACGGTATTCGTCACGGGGGCTGCCAGCCTGGCGGGGTCTACTGGCCAGGGGAGCTACGTCACGATTGCCTATCGCGTGCGTACCGGCACGCGGCAGTGGGTGCGAACCTACGGCGGACCCCGCGGCAGCTCCGCCGCCTTCGCGGTGGCTATGAGCCCCAGCGGGAGAACGGTGTTCGTGACCGGGGGCAGCGCGGGCGCCACCTCGGGACGGGACTACGCGACGGTGGCCTACCGCGCAGCCACCGGCACCCGGCTGTGGGTCAGGCGGTACAACGGCCCGGGCAACGGCAACGACGTCGCCTTCTCGGTGGCCGTGAGCCACACCGGGGACCGGGTGCTCGTGACCGGGGAGAGCCCCGGGGCTAACGGGAGAGACGACTATGCCACCATCGCCTACCGCAGCTGACCTCTCCGCCCGCCTGAGCGCGCGACGGCAGCCGCCGGTAAACCGCCGCGCTGGGTGATGCTCAGCCGAAGCCGCGTGGTGCTCAGTCGAGGTAGTCGCGCAGTACCTGGGACCGGGACGGGTGGCGCAGCTTCGACATCGTCTTCGACTCGATCTGCCTGATGCGCTCGCGGGTGACCCCGTAGACCTTGCCGATCTCGTCCAGTGTCTTCGGCTGGCCGTCGGTGAGCCCGAACCGCATCGACACCACGCCCGCCTCGCGCTCGGACAGCGTGTCGAGCACCGAGTGCAGCTGCTCCTGCAGCAGCGTGAAGCTGACCGCCTCGCCCGGCTGGATTGCCTCGGAGTCCTCGATCAGGTCACCGAACTCGCTGTCGCCGTCCTCGCCGAGCGGGGTATGCAGCGAGATCGGCTCGCGGCCGTACTTCTGCACCTCGATGACCTTCTCCGGGGTCATGTCCAGCTCGGCGGCCAGCTCCTCGGGCGTCGGCTCGCGGCCGAGATCCTGTAGCATCTGGCGCTGCACCCGGGCCAGCTTGTTGATGACCTCGACCATATGCACCGGGATGCGGATGGTCCGGGCCTGGTCGGCCATGGCCCGGGTGATGGCCTGGCGGATCCACCAGGTCGCGTAGGTGGAGAACTTGTAGCCCTTGGTGTAGTCGAACTTCTCCACCGCGCGGATCAGGCCCAGGTTGCCCTCCTGGATCAGGTCCAGGAACAGCATGCCGCGGCCGGTGTACCGCTTGGCTAGCGACACCACCAGCCGCAGGTTGGCCTCCAGCAGGTGGTTCTTGGCCCGGCGGCCGTCGTCGGCGATCCACTCCAGGTCCAGCCGCTGCTCGGGCCGCAGGCCCTTGCCGTCGGCGAGCTTCTCCTCGGCGAACAGGCCGGCCTCGATGCGCTTGGCCAGCTCGACTTCCTGCTCGGCGTTGAGCAGGGGAACCTTGCCGATCTGCTTGAGGTAGTCCTTCACCGGGTCCGATGTTGCGCCGGCCACGGCCACCTGGGCGGCCGGCAGGTCCTCATCGTCGTCGCCGTAGACGAAGGCCTCGTCCTCGCTCTCGGTCTCCGGCTTGGCGGCCGTCGTAGCGGTAGCCGCCGCGGCTACCGGAATCGGCTCGCCGGCCGGGTCCTCAGCCGGGTCCTCGGCCGGGTCGCCGTCCGCGGCGGCCGCCGTCTCGTCCAGCTCGATGACCGCCTCTTCGCTGTCGTCGTCGACTACCAGCGCGTCCAGCGAGTCCAGGTCAGCGTCCTCGCCGACACCCTCCAGCTCGGTGACAGCAGCCAGATCCGGCTCGTCGTCAAGCTGGGCAGCATCGCTGACCGCCGGGGCGTCGAAGTCAAGATCGGCGCTCACTTCTGGCCGCCCGAAGTCACCCTCGATTCCCCCGCTCCGCATTTCGGAATCTGACTTGTCGCCCGCGGTCCGCTGCTCCACCGCGACGGCTGACTTGCGCCCGCTGTCCGCACCGTCGCGGCGTGCCGATCCTGTGCCGTTGCCCTGCACGCTGCCACCCTCCGCCACTGAAGTCTCGGGGGTCTCGGTAGCCCGCAGCTGCGAGGAGCGCGCGCCCCGGCCTGCCGGCCTCGGCGGCTTGCGCGCTGCAGACCCTGCCGCGCCTGCCACTGCGGTCACCCCTTCCTTTGCCGTGCATCGGACCACTGCTGCGCATCAGGCCACGGTGCCGACGGACGGCCGGCCGAACCAGCAGGCGTCACGAGCACCTCCGGCGTACCTGAGCGAGAAAAGGACCTTACCGTGGCGGACCCGGTGCACCGGACGAGCCCGACATCGGGGTACTGCAACAGGGAACCCCTGCGGTCCAGCTTCGCTCCCGCCCACCACCATAGGCGGAGTATGCGGGTTCCTCGTACCGCTGCGGCGGCTGACGGGGAGATTTCCTGCTTGCGCTCTGCTGTGCGGGAGAATCGTACCCGCGTCCGTCATGCTCAGCCCTTCCTCGCGGTCCCGGCCCGCAGCGTCCCGGCGGCCCGCGGGCGGCCGTCCTCGTCGCGGTCCGGCATGTGCAGCACGAGCACGGTCACGTCGTCGTCCTGCTCGTGCCCGGCCAGCATCCGGTCAACCAGATAACCCAGCAGCCGCTCCGGATCTTCCAGCATCTCCGGACTGGCCTGAGCCGCCACCGCGACCAGCTCGTCCAGCCCGGCGTCCAGGCCGCGTCTGCGGTTCTCCACCAGTCCATCGGAATACAGCACCGCGGTGCTGCCGGGCGGCAGCGCGAACGCGTACTGCTGGCGCGGGCTGGCCCAGCCCAGCGGGGTGCCGGCCTCGGTCTCGTCCAGCCGCGGCGGCGCGCCAGACGACAGCAGCAGCGGCGGCAGGTGGCCGGCGTTCCCGGCCATGCCCTCGCCGGTTTCGGGGTCGACGACCAGGTACGCGACCGTGGTGACCTGCTCCTCAAGCTCGGTGGCGATGAACAGCCGGTCCAGGCCGGCCAGCACCGCAGCCGGCCGCGGGTCGGTCAGGGCCAGCGCGCGCAGCGCGTTACGCACCCGGCCCATGCCGGCCGCGGCGGTCAGGCCCTTGCCCATCACGTCGCCGGCCGCGACCGCCAGCTTGCCGTCCGGCAGCCGGAACGCGTCGTACCAGTCCCCGCCGATCTCCATGTTCCTGGTCACCGGCAGGTACCTGGCCTCCAGCACAATGCCCGGCACGGTCGGCAGCCGGTCTGGCAGCAGGCTGCGCTGCAGCGTCTCGGCGGTGGTGTGCTCGCGCTCAAACAGCGACGCCCGCTCCAGCGCCATCGCGCACTGGCCCGCGAGCGCCTCCAGGAACACCCGCTCTTCCTCAGTGATCATCCGCGGCCGGGTGAAGGAGAACCGCAGCGCGCCCAGCGCGGCCCCGGACGACAGCAGCGGCAGCCCGACCCAGGCCTGCTCGTCGCTGTGCGCCAGGAACAAGCTGACGTCCACCTCGGCCTCGAAGTGGCGGCGCATCGCGTCCGGGCTTTCCAGCAGCACCGGGCGGCGTGCGGTGATCGCCGCCGTCATCACGCTCGGCGTATCCAGCGGCATGTCGCCGCTGGGCGTGCCGGGTCCCTGGGGCAGGCCAGAGGGGTTAATGGTGCGCAGCCGCAGCCGATCGCCGTCCAGCATCGCCACCGCGGACCGCTCAGCCCCGATCGCCGACCGGCCCACCTCGGTGATCACCTCGACGACCTTGTCCACGGTCAGCGCCTCGGCCAGCATCGAGGTGGCCTGCTGCAGCCGCGCCGTGCGCAGCGCCGCCGCCGACAGCTGCTCAGTCAGCCGCCCGCGCATCTCCTCGGCCTCGCGCTGGGCCGTGACGTCGGTACACGCGCCGATCCACTCGATGACCGTCCCGTCCCGCTCGATCGGGACCGCGCGCACGTCGTAGTGCCGGTATGAGCCCGTCTTCGTGCGGACCCGGTACCGCCCGTCGAAGCCCTTGTGACCCTTGATGCAGGCCCGCCACTCCCGCTCGACCCGCTCGGCGTCCTCGGGGTGGACCGCGGCCAGCCAGCCGCCCTCGGAGTACTCCTGCTCGCTCTGGCCGGTAATCCAGCGCCACTCGGGAGCGTCCTCAGCGATCCGCCCGGTCGGCGTGGTCACCCACACGACCTGGGCACCGGCCTCGACCAGCGACTTGTACCGCTCTTCGCTGCGGCGGACCGCCTCCTGCCCGGCCTGCTGATCGGTCACGTCCTCGGCGAGCAGCACGGCGCCCGTGATGGACCCGTCCTGATCCGGCACCGGGTAGCAGGACAGCGACCAGCGGCGGCCGGGCTCGGCCGGCGGCACCCAGACGGCGCCTTCCTGGCCCTGGTCCTCGGGCCCGGGCGGCGCAGCCGGGGACGGGACGGGGACAGGCCAGTCCGCCGCGAACTGCGGCTGGTGCCCCGACAGCACCCGCCGCACCGCGGCGGCCACCCAGTCGGCCAGATCGCGCGGCCAGACCTCGGCCGGGGTCCGCCCCAGATGCCCGGCCGGGGTGATCCCGCCGCCCAGCTGGGCCATGACCGGGTTGACCCGCCCGAAGGCCAGGTCCTGGCCGATGAAGGCGATACCCAGCGGCGCCGTGGCCAGCACCGTGGCCAGCAGCGCAGCGTCCGAGTCATCCATGCCGGGTACGCGCGGCCTGGGCACGGACGTTCCGGCACTCACCGATTCCACCCCGCCCCGTGCGAGCGCCTGCTGTCAATGCGCTCCTCCTTGCCTACCGCGGACACAAGAAGGCTAGCGGCAACAACGCGGATAAGCAGGCCAGCAACGGTAACTCGGCGACACGGCGGCATCCGGCAGGCGCCGCCGCGGCGGCGGCAGCTTCGCGTACCGGTCCCGGGCGGCCAGGCGGCGCGGGATAATGAGCGAACTGCTGATCGCGCCGAGCGGACGGCGTCGCCGGGGGCAGGCCAGGACCCGCCCGGGCCGCCGCAGGCCGCCAGGAAGCCCGCCAGGGAAGGGAGAAGCGGCTGCGTGCAAAGAGAAACCGGCGGCTCGCCGCGGCTACGCATAGCATCCCGTGCCGCGCATCTGGAAAGCTAGCCGCGTGAGCCCGCAAAGCCGACGCAGACAGCCCCCGGGCGGCCCCGGTCATTCCGGTCATTCCGGACCGCCCAGGCATTCGGGCGGCTCTCGCGGCATGTCCGGCCCGCCGCCGAATGCGCTGTTCGCTGAGATGCTGAGGGCTGCGCGGGAGCTGCTGGCCATCCGCAGCCCGCTGGACGCCGAGCTGATGGTCAGCGAGATGCTGGGCACCTGGTGGGGCCAGCGGCCTGCCCGGCCCGGGTCGCGGGATGTGCGCAGGCGCCGGGCCGACATCGAGGAGCTGGTCGGCGAGGGACTGGTGGCCTACGCGGCCGGGCAGGGCAGCCCGGCCGCCCTCGCGCTGCTGTCGGGCATCGCCTGCCTCGGCACGCCCCGGCAGGCTGCGCTGGCCGAGTCGGCCGCGCTGGAGCTGATGGAGCGCGGGGTGGCCCGGCCGGGCTGGGCCGAGCACGTGGGCGCGGTGGAGGCGGCCGAGTGCTACGTCAACTCGGACGCGTTCGGTGACCGCGACGAGGTCGTGTGCGTGTTCAGCTACGCCGGCCGGGAGCAGCACGCGCTGGTCGTCATCGTCGACTACAACTCCGGCGGTGCGGCCCGCGACGGCTGGGTCACCTCTCAGGTGGGCAAGCTGCTCGACTACTGCCGGGACGGCAGCGGCCAGCGCGACGGCGCCACGGCGGCCGGCCAGCAGGCGGCCGCCGAGCAGCCGGCCGCGGCACGGGGACGGCCCACTTTCTCCCAGGTCGGGCCGCCGCAGGCCCGGCGGCTGCTGGAGTCTGCCCTCGCGGTGACCGACGGCGCGGCCACTCCCCCGGTGAGCGACTCGTTCCCGGCCTACCACGCCTTTCTCCGGTCCCGGGTGCACACCCTGCCGCCGTCCGCGGCCCCGCCGGCCAGCCCGGCCGGGCAGGTCGCGCTGCCGCTGTCGGCCAGCCCGGCCGGGCGCTCTCCGCTCGCGGCCGGGCGCCGGCCCGCCTGGCGCAAGGACCGGCGGGCCATGCTGGTGGCCGAGTTCCTCGCCTCCGACGAGGCGGAGAATCTCTCCGACCGCCAGGCGGCCAGCCGGTGCGCGGATCACATCGTGGACTACGGCTGCGACCTGGACTTCGGGCGCCCGCTGCGAGTCAGCCCGGCCAAGGCAGAGGCGATCTTGCTGGACTGGCTGCCCAGGAAGGTCATGCTGTCGCCCGCCGAGCAGCACGCGATGCCGCACGTACTGGCCGCCTGGGTGCGCTGGGCCGGCCGCCGGTCCGGCCTGGACGACGCGGCGGTCCGGATGACGCTCGACGCGGTGTACGACTCTATGGGCACTTTCAGCCGGGTGTACCACGACCCGGCTTCGTTCGGCCTGGAGCCGCGGCTGGTCGCCCGGCTGCTGCCCGACCGGGACCTGGAGGCGCTGCCCCGGCGGGCATTCGCGTTCGGCGTGCTCGAGGGCACCTACTCCGGCCTCGACCTGGCGACGCTCGACCCGGCCAGCCCGGCGGACCGCAAGGCGCTGCTGGCCGCCGAGCACGACGGCGCGCCGGGGCCGCGGGCCACCAGGGAGCACCTGGACGAGCACCTGGCGCTGGCCGACCGGCTGTGGCGCGGCGATCCGCCCGAGCTGTGGGAGGCCGCCCAGCGGCTGCTGGACTCGGGCGAGGACCGGCACGAGGTGCTGCACATCCTGATCGCTGCGGTCCGCTCCGCCGGGACCGGCCGGGACGCGGTCGCCGCGGCGCTGGCTGACCTGCCCCCGGAGGAGCCAGGGTGACGACCGGGCTGCCGGTCATCGACCTGAATGCTGACCTCGGCGAGAGCTTCGGCGCCTGGCGAATCGGCGATGACGCAGCCCTGCTGTCCGTGGTCACCAGCGCAAACGTCGCGTGCGGCTTTCACGGCGGTGACCCGCTCACGATCCGGATGGCCTGCAGCGGCGCGGCCGCGCACGAGGTTGCCGTCGGCGCCCAGGTGTCCTACCGCGACCTGCCGGGCTTCGGGCGGCGGGAGATGGAGGTGCCATCCGACGAGCTGGCCGCCGAGGTGCTCTACCAGATCGCCGCGCTGGACGGGATCGCCAGGGCCGAGGGCACCAGGGTCAGCTACGTCAAGCCGCACGGCGCGCTGTACAACCGGGCGGCCAGGGACCCGGTGCAGGCGGCGGCGCTGATCGCCGCGATCCGCGCCTACGATCCCGCGCTCCCGCTGCTGCTGCTGCCGGGCAGTGCCGGCGCGGCGGCCGCCGCCGCGGCCGGCCTGACCGTCATCGGGGAGGCGTTCGCCGACCGCGCCTACCAGTCCGACGGCACGCTGGTGCCGCGCGGCGAGCGGGGGGCCGTGCTCAGCGATCCGGCCGCCGTGGCCGCCCGCGCGGTGCGGATAGTGACGCGCGGGCTGGTGGAATCGGTGCAGGGACGGCAGGTGCGGCTGGACGCCCGCTCCCTGTGCATCCACTCGGACACCGCAGGCGCGGTGCGCCTCGCGCAGGCAGTCCGCGCGGCGCTGGAAAGGGCCAGCGTGCGGCTAGCGCCGTTCGCCTGATGGCCGTCCGGTAATGCAGGTAAGGGCCGCGGGCGACGCCGCGCTGCTGGTGGAGGCCGGTGACACCGCGGCGCGGCTGGCGGCGGCCGTGCGCAGTGCCGCCCTGTCCGGGGTGCGCGATGCGATACCGGGCGCCGCCACCGTGCTGGTCACAACCGAGCCGGGGCGCCGGGATCTCGGCGAGCTGGCCGCGCTGATCCGCGCGCTGCCACTGGCCGGGCCGGATTCAGCGCCAGCCGCCACGGCGCAGATACCCGTCGTCTACGATGGCGCGGACCTGGCCGACGTGGCCCGGCTGGCCGGGCTGCCGGTGGCCGGAGTGATCGCCGCCCACCAGGCGGCGCGGTACACGGTCGGCTGGATGGGCTTCTCCCCCGGCTTCGGCTACCTCACTGGCCTGAACCCGGTGCTCGCGGCCGTGCCGCGGCTGGACCGGCCCCGGCCGTCGGTACCCGCGGGCGCGGTCGCCATCGCGGGCGGGCTCGCCGCCGTCTACCCGGCGGCGTCCCCGGGCGGCTGGCGGCTGCTCGGCCGCACCTCCGCCCGGCTGTGGGACGCCCGGCGCGATCCGCCCGCGCTGCTGGCGCCCGGTATGCGGGTGCGCTTCCGGGCGGCGGACCGGCTGTCCGGGCCGCCCGCCGCTCAGCCCTATGCCGGTCCGCGTGATGCCCGCGAGGCTGGCGAGCGGGCCGTCATCGAGGTGCTACGGCCGGGCCCGCTGGCGACGATCCAGGACCTCGGCCGGCCTGGCCTGGGCCATCTCGGCGTGCCCGCCAGCGGCGCGGCCGACCCGGCCAGCCTGCGGCTGGCCAACCTGCTGGCCGGCAACCAGCCGGGTGCCGCCGGCCTTGAGCTCACCCTCGGCCGGGCCCGGCTGCGGTTCCTCGCCGACGCGGTCGCCGCCGTGACCGGCGCGCCGGCCGACCTGACCCTAATGAAGGCAACCCCGGCCGGTGGCGCCGCGGCGGGCGCGGGCGACGGCGCGCCAGTGCCCTTCGGCGCCCCGTTCGCGATACCCGCCGGAGCGGTGCTGCGGATCGGGACGCCCCGGCCGGCCTGCGCAGCTACCTGGCGGTAAGCGGCGGCGTCGGCGGTCCCGCCGTGCTGGGCAGCCGGTCGTCCGACCTGCTCAGCGGACTCGGGCCCGCGCCGCTGCGGGCGGGCGACGTGCTGATCGGCGCCCGGCCGGAGCCGACCGGGCCGGGCCGGACGGTGCCGGAGCGGGCGGGCCGTGCCCCGGCTGGCGTGGTATCCGTGCGGGGCGCAGCCGCCCGGGCCAGCGTGCCGCCCGGCGGCGGCGCTGCGGTGCTGCACGTGCTGGCGGGCCCGCGGGACGACTGGTTCGGTGCCGGGGCGCTCCGCGTGCTGACCGCGGCGGAGTACACCGTCACGCCCGCCAGCAACCGGGCGGGGCTGCGGCTCGGGGGCCCGGTCCTGGCACGGGCCCGCGACGGCGAGCTGGCCAGCGAGGGCATCGCCACCGGCGCGCTGCAGGTCCCGCCCGACGGCCTGCCGATCCTGATGCTCGCCGATCACCCGGTGACCGGCGGCTATCCGGTGATCGCGGTAACGCGCAGCGCCGACATCGGGCTGGCGGCCCAGCTGCGGCCGGGCCAGCGGGTGCGCTTCACGGTCGGCTGAGCGGCCCGGGCCGCTCAGGGCAGTCCGGGCGGGCAGCTCAGCGGCCGCCTGGCCGGCCGGTTAGCCGGCCAGCTCGGCGTGCGCGGCGCCGAGATCGGCGGCGGCGATCGTGGTCAGGTCCTCGGTGCTGGCCGCCTCGCCCAGTCGCGCCACCCGCAGATCGCGCGAGGCGCAGGCCCGCTCGAACAGGGACCGGGCGAAGCGGCCGTTGCCGAGCTCGTCGATCCGGCCCAGCGCGCACGCGTCGGCGAAGATCCGCCCGAGCACCGGGATCGCATCCTCGGCGAAACTGTCTCCCGCCTGCGCGGCGATGGCCGCGGCGATGTGCGTCAGCTGCTCCGCCGAGTAGCTGGGGAAGCCGATCCGCACGCTGAACCGGGACGCCATGCCCGGGTTGCTGCGCAGGAATCTGTCCATGTCGGCGGTGTAGCCGGCCAGCACGATCACCAGCCGGTCCCGGTCATCCTCGGCCCGCTTGAGCAGCGTGGCGACCGCCTCGGCGCCGAACGCGTCGCCGCCGGTATACCCCTCGTTGTACAGCGCGTAGGCCTCGTCGACGAACAGCACCCCGCCGAGCGCGGAGTCGACCAGCTTGTTGGTCTTGATGGCGGTGGAGCCCAGGTGCTCGCCGACCAGGTCGGCGCGGTGCGCTTCCACCACGCTGGGCCGGATCAGCAGCCCCTGAGCGGCGAAGATGCGGCCGAGGATGCGCGCGACCGTCGTCTTGCCGGTGCCGGGCGGCCCGGTGAAGACAAAGTGCCGTGCGGGCGGCTGGCTGGCCAGGCCCTGCCGGTCGCGCAGCCGGGCCACCCGCAGCTGGGCGGCGATCTCGCGCACCTGCCGCTTGACCGGCTCCAGCCCGACCAGCGCGTCCAGCTCGGCGAGCGCGCTCTCCAGCGTGGGGGTCGCCCCGTAGCCGCGGAACCGGCTGGTCAGGCCGGCGAAGGCCTGCTCCAGGTCCGCGCTGCGCAGCGTGACCAGTTCGGCCGAGGTGGGCTCGTCGGGCAGGGACATCACCCGCACGTCCCTGGCCTGCCCCGCCCTGTCCAGCAGGCTGCGCACGAAACGGCCGTTGCCCAGGTCGTCGGCGATGCGGCGGCGGCCGACGTCCTCGAACATCCGCCACAGCGCGGGCCGTGCATCCGGGTCGAGCACCTCGCCGCGCCGCTCCAGGGCCAGGTCGGCCAGCGCCAGCAGCTCGGCCGGCGTGTAGCCGGGGAACTTGATCCGGTTGGCGAAGCGCGAGGCCAGGCCGGGGTTGGTGGCCAGAAACGCCTCCATCTGGCGCTCGTATCCGGCCAGGATGATCACCAGCTCCTGGCGGTCGTCCTCAGCCCGCTTCAGCAGCGTCTGGACGGCCTCGTTGCCGAACCGGTCGCCCTGCCCGTCGCCCTCGTTGATCAGGCTGTACGCCTCGTCGATGAACAGCACCCCGCCCAGCGCCGAGTCGACCAGCTCGTTGGTCTTGATGGCGGTCGCGCCGAGGTACTCGCCGACCAGGTCGGCACGGTGGGCCTCGCGCACCACCGGCGTATCCAGCAGCCCGAACGCGTAGAAGATCTTGGCCAGGATGCGGGCCACCGCGGTCTTCCCCGTGCCGGGCGGCCCGAGGAACACAAAGTGCTGCATCGGCTTTTCCGAGCCGTGCCCGGCAAGCGCGCGGCGGCGCGCGGCCTCGATGGACGCCGCGATCGAGCGCACCTGCTCCTTCACCGCGGTCAGGCCGATCATGGAGTCCAGCTCGGCCATAGCCTCGTCGACCGTGATCTCCGGCCAGTCGGCGGCCTGCCGGTCGCGGCCCGCGTCCTGCGCCGCCCGGGCCCGGGCGGGATCGCCGGGCTGGGCGGCCCGCACTGCCTCAGCGGCCACCGCCAGCCGGCCGTCCTGCGGCCGTCCGGCGGACTGCCTGCGATCCGGCGGCCCGGACGGCCTGCCGCCGCGCTGCGCCGGCTGCGCGGGCCGACCGCCCGACGGCCGTGGCGGCGGTGACCAGCCGCGCGGGTCCGGTGTCCCGGAGCGGGCCTGCTGCGGGCCGTAGGCCCGGGATTCCTGCAGCGATTTGGCGAACCGCCAGCCCACCGCGACGAACGCGATGATCCACGCGAACGTCGGCCCGATGAACGGCTGGCTGCGCCAGACACGGAACACGATGATGCCGATCGGCAGCGCCCAGCCCAGCGCCCACGCCACCGTGCGGCACGGGATGAGGAAGCGGCCGAGCGTGCCTAGGTGCGCCACCGCGACCACGGCCACCGGCAAGACCAGCAGCGTATACCGCGGGACATCAGGCCCGTGCGCGAGCGCCGACGTCACCGCGACGCCCCACAGGGCAACGGACAGCGACGCGGTCACGGTACGGCGGCCGGTTGCGACTGCGTACGGCGCGTAGATCAGCGCGGCCAGCGCGATCAGTCCCGCCAGCGGTGCCGCCAGGATGGCCAGCGCGGCCACCAGGATAATCTTGAGCGGCAGCGGGGCTGCGCCAAAGGTGCTGCGAGCGCGGTCGATCACGTCACGCGCGCTGCGCCGGCCCGGCGGCGACGCAGGCGCAGGCGTATCCGGTTGCCGCATCTCGCTCCTTTATGCCGGTACCTGTATAGCGCATTACTGACCGCATCCGGCAGTACGCATACAGGCATCAGCCCAAATTTCGCTTGCCTGCCGGGCGCCCTTCCGCCGCCCATTTCCTCCCCGACCATGGCGGCGAGTGCTTCATGCCAGGATAAAGGCCAGCCGCCGCCTTGCCGAGACCCGCGGCGCTGCTGCCGGAGGGCCGATGGACCGGATCGACGCGGAGCTGCTCATCCCGGGACGAGGCGAGCCGGTGCGCGACGGCACGGTGATCATGGACGGCGCGGCGATCAGCTACGCCGGCCCGGCCGGCCGGGCGCCGGACTCCCCAGGGGCGCGCTGCCACCGGGCGGCCGCGGTCATGCCCGGCATGTGGGACTGCCACGGCCACTTTCTCGGTACCCGGCAGCTGGACCTGAGCCGTCTGCCGCTCGAGGCACTGCCGCTGCGGGCCGCGCGGTCGGTCGCGGACCTGGCCGCCGCGCTGAGCGCCGGGATCACTTCCGTGCGCGAGGTCGGGGGCCTGGGCATCTACCTGGCCCGTGCGGTCGCCGAGGGCATCATCGACGGGCCGGCCATCTACGCTGCCGGGTCGATCCTGTCGGTCACCGGCGGTCATGGCGACCTGCACGCCTACCCGCTGTCCTGGGTCGAGGACTTCGCCCGGCAGGGCGAGATGCTCCGGCTCGCCGACGGCACAGCCGAGTGCATGCGCGCGGTGCGCGAGCAGCTGCGCAGCAACGCCAGGGTGATCAAGGTATGCGCCTCCGGCGGCGTGCTGTCGGAGGTGGATGACCCGGTCCACCAGCAGTTCTCCGACGCCGAGCTCCGGGTGATCGTCGAGGTCGCCGGCCTGGCAGACCGGGTGGTCGCCGCCCACTGCCACGGCAAGCCGGGCATCATGGCCGCACTGCAGGCAGGCGCCCGCACGATTGAGCACGGCAGCTACCTGGACTCCGAGTGCTGCGCCGCCATGCGCGAGACCGGCGCGATACTGGTCCCGACCCGCAGCATCGTGGCCGACATCCTCGCCCACCTCGACAAGGTACCCGGGTACGCGGCGGCCAAGCTGACCGCGCTGGCCGACGCGCACGCCGGGGCGGTCACGCTGGCCATCGAGCGCGGCGTCACGATCGCGATGGGCACCGACATCGGGCTGACCGGCATGGACCTGCCGAACTCGTGGGGCCACAACGGCTCGGAGCTGGTCCACCTGGTTGCGCTCGGCATGACCCCGCTGCAGGCCATCGAGGCCGCCACCGCGACCGCCCCGCTGACCCTCGGGCCGCAGGCGCCGCGCAGCGGGCGGCTGGAGGCGGGATTCGACGCTGATGTGATCACCCTCGACGGCGATCCGCTCGCCGACATCGGCCTGCTGGCCGATCCCGCCCGCATCACTGGCGTCTGGACCGCCGGGCGCCGCGTCCGCGGCCAGGCCGCGGCACGCTAGCCCCAGCCAGCCGGCTCCCGGGGGCTGGGCGTGCTGCGCCGCGCCTGAGCCGATGCCGCAGCCGGCGGCGGCGGTCAGTTCTTCGCCTGGCCGCCCGCGACGGCCGGCTGATAGCGCAGCAGCGTGACCCCCGCGCGGAACGCCGTGGCGCCGATCAGCCGCATCCGGACCGGCGGATCGCCGCCGTCGAAGGCGCGCACGCCGTCGCCCCACACCACCGGGTAGACCCAGAACCGGATCTCATCGACCAGGCCCGCGGCGGCCAGCCCGGCGGCCAGCTCGCCGCACCCGTAGGACAGCAGGTCTCCCGCCAGCCGCTGCTTGAGCTTGCGGACCTCCGCCGCGACGTCATCACCCGCGAGCAGCGTCGCGTTCCACCGCAGCGGCCCGCTGAGCGTCCGGGAGGCGACGTACTTGGGCAGGCCGTTCATCAGCTCGGGAAAACCCGGCGGCCCGGTGATGCCCGGCCAGGCCGCGGCAAAGTGCTCGTATGTCCGGCGTCCCAGCAGCAGCGCGTCAGCCGCCCTGAGCTGGTCAAGCCCGCGGGCGTCGGTCTCAGCGTCGGGGGCATACCAGCCTTCGACCTGATCCAGCACGGCGTCGACGGTCAGCTGCGCCGACACGATCAGCCGTCCCACGGCGACTGTCCCCTGCCGCGGCGGATCGGCGCGAAGGTGGCGACCGGGTCGGTGCTGAGGAACTGGCCGATCATCAGGTTGCACAGGTCCGGTTTCTCCACGAGCAGGCCGTGCGATGTGCCCGGGACGATCGCGAGCTCGCCGTCAGGCAGGTTGCGGTACATCTCAAGTGCGTGCTCGAGCCGGACCTCGTCGTCGTCGCCGACCATCACCAGCGCCCGGCTCGCGATCTGGCGCAGATCCTCGGCCGTAAACGCCGGCAGACGGGCATGCATGACGGCCAGCTTCGCCACCACGGCCTGGTAATGCTCCGAGCCGTCCGGGGACAGCTCGGCATAGCTGCGGCGCAGGAAGTCGGGCGGCTCCCCGTCCAGGACGCCGTCCAGCCAGCCGTCGTGGTGGAAGATCCCGGCGACGAGCACGAGCCTGCGGACCAGGTCCGGGCGGCGCAGCGCCACAGTGAGCGCCACGACGGCGCCGTCGCTGCAGCCCAGCAGGTGCACCGGGCCGGCGGCGACGCTCTCGATGAACGCGATCGTGTCCTCGGCCATGGCCTCGTAGCTGAGCGGGCCATCGGCGTCCGGAGTGCGACCGTGCCCGCGCTGCTCCGGGGTGTAGACGTGAAACTGGCCCGCTAGGGCATCGACCTGCGGCGCCAGCGCCCGCGAGTCTACGCCCGCCCCGCCGGGATGCAGCAGGACCAGCGGATCTCCGTGCCCGCGCTGGTCATACCACAGTCCGGCCGTTCCGGCGATCGATCCGCTCATGCTCGGCCTCCTTACTGAGATGCGCGAGGCTACGGCACAGCGGGCCCGGGACGAAAGGATTCCGTCCCGGGCCCGGCGGGCTCCTAGCGCAAGATCAGCCCTCAGCTGCAGCCGCTGGTCGAGCCGCAGCCCTCGCAGACGTAGCAGCTGCCGGCCGGGCGCATCTTGGTGCCGCAGGTGAGGCACAGCGGCGCGTCCGCGCTGCGGCGCTGATGCGACTCGGTCATGTCCTGATGACCGGACGGCCGGTTCAGTGCCTCAGCGGACTCGGCCCCGGCGGCCGCCGGGGGTGGCTTCTCGACCGGGACTGACTGGGCCATCTCCTCGGTGTCGATCTCGTCGGCCGCCACGGCGGGGTCGCCGCCGTCCAGCTGCGCCGACCGCTCCGCCGCTGACAGGGCCCCGAGCTCGGCCCGCTGGTCGTAGGGCAGGTGATCGAGCGCCAGCCGGCGGAAGATGTAGTCCATCACCGAGCTGGCCATCCTGATGTCCGGGTCGTCGGTGATGCCGGCTGGCTCGAACCGCATATTGGTGAACTTGCCCACGTAGGATTCCAGCGGGATGCCGTACTGCAGTCCCACCGAGATCGCCATCGAGAACGCGTCCATCACCCCGGCCAGGGTCGAGCCCTGCTTGCCGAGCTTGAGGAACACCTCCCCGACCCCGTCGTCGGGATAGCGGGACGCGGTCATGTAGCCCTCCGCGCCTGCCACCGAGAACCGGGTCACCATGGCCGACCGCTGCTTGGGCAGCCGCCGACGGACCGGCCTGACCTCGTGCGGCGTGGCCGGCTGGGCGGCATCCGCCTCGGCTGGCCTGGCCTTGGCCACCGACAGCGGCTGGCCGACCTTGCAGTTGTCCCGGTAGATCGCCAGGGCCTTCAGGCCGAGTTTCCAGCCCTCGAAGTAGATCTTCTCGATGTCCTCGACGGTCGCGGACTCGGGCAGGTTCACGGTCTTGGAGATCGCGCCGGCTAGGAAGGGCTGGACCGCGGCCATCATCCGGACGTGGCCCATCGGGCTGATCGCCCGTTCCCCCATCGCGCAGTCGAACACCTCGTAGTGCTCGGCCCGCAGCCCCGGCGCGTCGATGACGTGGCCGTGCTCGGCGATGTACTCGATAATCGCCTCGGACTGCTCGGGCTGGTAGCCAAGGTTCTTCAGCGCGCGCGGCACGGTCTGGTTGACGATCTGCATGGATCCGCCGCCGACCAGCTTCTTGAACTTGACCAGCGCCAGGTCCGGCTCGACCCCGGTGGTATCGCAATCCATCATGAGGCCTATGGTGCCAGTGGGCGCCAATAGGCTACTTTGTGCGTTTCTATACCCATTTGTCTCGCCCAGGGCCAGGCAGTCGCGCCATGCCTGATTAGCCGCGGCCAGGATCTGCTCGTCCATGCCGCCGCAGGCGCGGATCTCGTGGCAGGCCGCCGCGTGCTTGGCCATGACCCGCTTGTGCGCCGTCTCGTTGCGCGCGTACCCGTCGTACGGCCCGACGACGGCGGCCAGCTCGGCGCTGCGGCGGTAGGCAGTGCCAGTCATCACCGAGGTGATCGCGGCGGCGATCGCCCGGCCGCCCGCCGAGTCGTACGCGTGCCCGGTGGCCATCAGCAGCGCGCCGAGGTTCGCGTAGCCGATGCCGAGCTGCCGGTACGCCCGGGTCGTGGCGGTGATCTTCTCGGTCGGGAAGTCGGCGAAGCAGATCGAGATGTCCATCGCCGTGATGACCAGCTCGGTGACGTCGACGAACCGCTGCACGTCGAACGTGTCGTCGGCGCGCAGGAATTTGAGCAAGTTAATACTCGCCAGATTGCACGAGGAATTGTCCAGGTGGACATACTCCGAGCAGTTCGCCACCACGATCCCGCTGACGACGTAGGAGTGGTTGCGCGGCTCGGTCAGGTTGTAGGTCGTCTCGAAGCCGCAGGACTCGCGGGAGACCATGCGCACGGTCTCGTCCTTGTCGTACGCCGCAGTAGACGCGACGATGGCGAGTAGCCTGCGGGTCTTGGAGGTCAGGCGGAAGCCGATCCTGGCGCCGAACTCCCGCAGCGACCTCCCCGTTATGCGCAGGTCGAAGCCCGGCCCGTCGGAGCCGTAGCTGGCCGTCGAGCCGTCCTTGCCGGTGCAGCTGAAATTTTGCGCCTTGGTGCCGGTCTGATACATCCGGCTGGCGATGCCGAGCGAGCCGAGCAGCTCCTGCACGCCGAGCAGAAGCTCCTCGGAGTGGCTGCCCAGACCGACGTAATGGGTTCCGTTCGACTGACTGACAACACAGCCGTCGGCATCGAACAGTCCCTGTAGAAAACCGGTCAGCGCCTCTTCTGGTGCCTCGAAAATCGCGTCTGGCACGTGCTTGGCCTGGGTGCGGTCCGACGAGACGCCGAGCGCGCGGGCGAAGGCAGTGAAGGCGTCTCTGGTGACCCGCAGCTGCCGGGTTCCGCTGGCCTGGATGCTCGGCTTGGCGTCGAAGCCGGTGATCCTGGCCAGCAGCCTCTGGTGGTGGGGCAGGATCTCGGCCCGATCCTCGTCGCTGCCGTAGACCGTGGCCGCGTTCTGGTCGGTCACGCAGCCGTCGCCGACTAGCCAGCCGAGGTAGTGCGCGAAGTTCTCGTCCCACTTGACCGGCAGCTCGATCGGCTCGCGCGAGCGCACAGACCGGGCCGCGGCCAGGGCTGCCTCGGGGATTCGCGGGTCAGCCGCGGCACGCGGGGCGTACTGGAGCGAGCGCACGACCTGGTCGTCAGCGGTCATCTCCCCGGCATGGACCCATCCCCGGCTGGCGGTCCACAGCCGGTGGCCTGGCGTGCAGCGCAGCCGCGAGCCGTCCGTGAACCGCAGCTCGACGACCTCGTTGGTACCGGTCACCAGATACCGGGTGGGACGGGTAGCCACGACCCGCGCCACGGGACTGTCCGCAGCGGTGAGGTCATTGGTGTAGACGGCGAAGCTTTCCCCCGCCGCCGCCCGCGCGACCAGGTCGCCGATCCGGATCAGCCCCTGGTCGGTGACCACCCGCTGATCGGCCGGGAAGCAGGGGTTGCTCGCCGTGATCCGGCCTGATTCCGGGCAGGTGTGCCAGTCGTTGATCGTGCCGTCGTACTGGATGCCCGGATCGGCGCATTCCCAGGCGGCCCGGGCCATCTTTGCGAACAGGGTCTTGGCGTCGACCTGCTCGAGCGGCTCGCCGGTCTGCCGTGCGGCCAGGTCGAACGTGCGGCTGTCCTCGACCGCGCGCATGAACTCGTCGGAAACCCGGACCGAGTTATTGGCGTTCTGGTACTGGACGCTGGTGATGTCCTTGCCGCCGAGGTCCATATCGAAGCCGGCGTCGCGCAGCACGCGGACTTTCTTTTCCTCGTTCGCTTTGGTCTCGATGAATTCCTCGATATCGGGGTGGTCGACGTCGAGGACCACCATCTTGGCCGCGCGCCGGGTCGCGCCGCCCGACTTGATCGTCCCGGCGGACGCGTCCGCGCCGCGCATGAAGGAGACCGGGCCGCTGGCGGTGCCGCCGGAGGACAGCAGTTCCTTGCTGGACCGGATCCGGGACAGGTTTACCCCGGCCCCGGAGCCGCCCTTGAAGATCAGGCCCTCTTCCCGGTACCAGTCGAGGATCGCGTCCATCGTGTCGTCCACGGCCAGGATGAAGCAGTTGTGTACCCGCACGTCGGCCGACAGGTACTCGCCGCTCTCGGTCTGGATGTCGTAGACCTCCATCGGGCCGAGGCGCTCGATCCTGGTCACGTCGAGCAGCCTGCGGTCGGTCCCGCCGGCGTCGGGGTCCACCAGCAGCAGGTGGTCGCCCGGCCGCAGGAAGCCGGCCACCGTGAACTCGCCGATGTCCGGGCCAGCCGCGCGCCAGACCAGGTGATCGGCGGTGACGTCGAGCCCGGCGCCGGCGCTGGTGTGCACGCGCAGCACGTCCTTCACGCCGTTGGCCTTGACGGCCAGGATGCGAGTGATGCCATGCGCGTCGTAAACCTTGGCGCCGACCGCGCACTCAGTGACCAGGCGGCCGATCGGCACCGGGCCGCCCGGCGTACTGACCGGCGCATCGTAGGGCTGGCAGGCGGAGACCTGCTGGGGGGATGCGGTGCCGACGTTGAACCACACGGGCGAGTTAAAGCTGAAGACCTGATGTATCAGCGCATGGGTCAGCTCGTGCTCGAAAATCTCGGCGTCGGCGGCGGTAGCGAAGTAGCCGTGCTTGGTGCCCGCGGCGGTGTAGGTGCCGACTACCCGGTCGACGAGCTGCTTGAGGCTGTGTTCCCGCTGTGGCGAGCCGATGGCACCACGGAAGTACTTGGTGGTGACAATGTTGGCGGCATTGACGGACCAGAAGTCGGGAAATTCCACGCCGTGCTGCTCGAAGTTGACCGAGCCGTCCCGCCAGTTCGTCATCACGACGTCGCGGCGCTCCCAGGTCACCTCGTCGTAAGGATGGACGCCTGCGGTGGTGTAGATACGGCGCATGGAGAGCCCCTTGCTCGCACTCTCGCCACCCGTGGAGGCTGACCCGCTCGCCGTTTCGGTCATGTCTTTCCCCTTCGCGGATCCTGCTGAATCCGATAGCGGGCCCGGCCAGGCCCTCTGCCGATGATGTGCATGACGGCCCGGTGCTACCGGGCGGACAGATGCTGCTCGCGGCGGACGCCCGGCGCGTCCACGGCCGCCGGGCCCGGCTCGGCGGCCGGCGGCTGCGGCCCGGCCGCGGGCAGGGCTGCGGCCGGGACAGCAGGCGACGGGCCGGGCCCGGACAGCCGCTCCAGGTCCGCCTCGGTCGGCTGCCACCCGGCCAGCCGCTCTGACCGCAGGGCCGCGATCTCGTCCTCAAAATCGGCCAGCGACTCGAATCCCCGGTACACCGAGGCGAACCGCAGGTACGCCACTTCATCCAGGGCGCGCAGCGGGCCCAGGATCGCCAGGCCCACCTCGTGCGACGGAACCTCCCCGCTGCCGCCGGATCTGATCGTGTCCTCGACTTGCTGGGCCAGAATGGCCAGCTGGTCCTCGGTGACCGGTCGTCCCTGGCAGGCGCGCCGGACGCCGCGGACGATCTTGTCCCGGCTGAACGGCTCGGTAGCCCCGCTGCGCTTGCCCACCATCAGGATCACGATCTCCTGAGTGGTGAACCGCCGCCCGCACTGCTGGCAGGACCGCCGCCGCCGGATCGCGGCTCCGTCTTCTGCCGTGCGGCTGTCGATGACCCTGCTGTCGGAGTGCTTGCAGTACGGGCAGTACATGCGATCACCCTCTTCCATCCGGACGGCACCGTACAGCCACAACTTGTAGCAGAACTACAGCGGTGTAACTACTAGATATTGTGGTCACAGTCGGCCCGGAACGCAAGTAGCTCGCTTATGCCAGCGGGTGGCTGCGTGAAAACCGGCCAACAGGCACGGCAGAAGGCCCGCACCCAGCGCTGGCCGCCGGCGTGTCGCAAGGCCCGCGGCGGCGTACCGCAACGGGCGCCGGCATGTCGGCCAGCTGCGCCGGCGTGTCGCGGCGCTCGCATCGGCGTGTCGCGGTGACCCGGCGGGTCTGGCGCGCTTCCACTCCGGTCAGTGCCGGGGCACCCAGAGCACCTGGCCGGCGCTAACGGTGTCCCGGCCGAGCGCATTCGTGTCCACGATCTGCTGAATCACGGCCCACGGATCGGCCGACGGCTCGGCCGCCGAGGCGATCGACCACAGGGTCTGGCCGGGCTGCACCACAACCTGGGTCATGCCCTGGTAACCGGCCCGGCCTGGCTGACCGCCCGTCCGCTGCGCGCCGCCGGCCGGCCCGGCAGTCAGCAGCGCGACAAGCACCGTCGTGAGCACCGCGGTCATGATGCCCAGCAGCACCCGGCCGCGCCGGGTCAGCCGCAAGGGCGGCGCTTCGCAGCGGCCGGCCCGGCCCCGATACTGCGGCTCGGCAGACTGAGCAGCCCGGACATACCGCGTGCGGCGTGCCTGAGATGCGCCGCCTGCCTGAGCCAGACGGCCGGCCTCACCAGCCCCGGCACGGGCAGCCGCGGGACGGGCAGCCCCAGGGTCGGCCGGCCTCGGGACGGGTGGCCGGAGCCCCGGCCGCGGTCGCCCGGGCTCGATCACGGCCGGCCGACTGCTGTGCGGCCGGCTGCAGCGTGACCGCTCGCCGTGCCGGGAGCCGCGGCCGCGATGACGGCTGGGCCGGTCCCGGCCGCGATGAGCCAGGATGACCGGCCCGCTGACGCAGGACACGGTCGGCGAGGAAAATTACCCCGGGCTTATCCGCGGTGCCGCCCTGGCCGCCGTCCGCCGGGAATGGCCGGCCCGCGCCACCCGCAGCCTGATCGAGAACCTGCGCCGCGCCCATCATTCCCATCACAACCTCCCGCGTGTCGAATTACAGTTCGATCGTATCTCTGTTCTATCGTCTACACATTCGATCGAACGAAGATGCGGTACTGTTCTATCGAGAGGGTCGGACAGTTTAGATTTGGTCGAACAGTTGTTTGAGATCGGCGGCCGGAACCGCTACCGTCAACGTTGCAGGCAACCACCGAGCCGGAGGGCCCGATGATGGACGACGCAAGTGCAGGCACAGGAGCACGGGGGCCCTCGATCGCGAGCGAATCCGGCCGCCGGGCCGGCGATGTGCCCGCGCCCGCCGATGGTTCAGCGCAGCAGCGGCCACGGGGGAAACCAGGGCGCAAGCCGAAGGGCAGTGTTCCCGCCGTGGTCACCGATTCGCCTGAACAGCCAGACCCCAACCATGTGCTCACCTGGCGCCAGCGCAAAGTCCTGCAGGTGATCCGGGAGTCGGTGCAGCGGCGCGGCTACCCGCCCTCGATGCGCGAGATAGGCGAGGCCGTTGGCCTGACCAGCACGTCCAGCGTGTCATACCAGCTGTCGACGTTGCAGAACAAGGGATACCTGCGCCGCGACGCCGGCCGGCCGCGGACCGTTGAGGTCCGCCTGCCCGGCCATCCCGTGGTCCGGCCAGAGCCGGCCCTGGACGAGGTCAGCGGCTCCATGGACATCACCTCGCAGGAAGCCGTCTACGTCCCGCTCGTCGGCCGGATTGCGGCTGGCGGCCCGATCACCGCGGAGCAGCACATCGAAGAGATCTTCCCGCTGCCTAAGCAGCTCGTGGGCGACGGCAATCTGTTCCTGCTCAAGGTCGCCGGTGATTCCATGATCAACGCCGCGATCTCGGACGGCGACTGGGTTGTGGTACGCCAGCAGCCGGTGGCCGAGAAGGGCGAGATCGTCGCGGCCATGATCGACGGCGAGGCCACGGTGAAGACCTTCAACCGGTCGAACGGCCACGTCTGGCTGATGCCGCACAACCCGGCATACACTCCGATCCCCGGTGACGAAGCGGAGATACTCGGCAAGGTCGTGGCCGTGCTCCGCAAGGTCTGACCCAGGCTGACCAGGGCGGCGAGCCGGCCGCCGCAGGGCCGATCCCGCCGCGCGGCGGGCACACTGGCACCGCGCGGTCGGGCCCGCGGGATTGGCCCGCGCTAAGGGCCGCGCCTGGATGTCCCGGCCCGTCTCAGGCCGGGACGATGTTTACCAGCTTCGGCTCTCGTACGATAACTGCCCGCACGCCGCGCCCGTCCAGGGCGCGCACCGCACCGGGCGCGGCCAGCGCCCGCTCGCGCAGATCGTCGGCAGTGATCCCGGGCGGCACCTGCAGCCGGTCGCGGACCTTGCCCGCCACCTGCACCACGCACGTCACCTCGTCCTGCACCAGCAGCGCCGGGTCGGCGGCCGGCCAGCCTGCCATGGCCACCGACGGCTCGCGGCCCAGCCGCTCCCAGCACTCCTCGGCGGTGTAGGGCGCGAACAGCGACAGCATGATGGCCAGCGACTCGGCGGCCTCGCGCACCGCCGGGTCACCGGGCCCTGGTCCGGTGTCGATGCTCCGGCGGGCCGCGCTGGCCAGCTCCATCAGCCGGGCCACCGCGACGTTCAGCCGGGTGGCCTCGACCAGCCTGGTCACCTCGTCGATGGTGTGGTGCGTAAACCGGCGCAGCACGACGTCGCCGCCCGGCACTGCGGCGCCAGCCGGGTCCGGCCGGGACGCGCCGCCCGCCTCGGCGGCGATCCGCGCGACCCGGCCCAGGAACTTGACCGCGGCCTCCGGATTGGTGTCGGCCCAGTCGATGTCGTCCTCGGGCGGGCTGGCGAAGATCATCGTCAGCCGGATGGCGTCGACGCCGTGCTCGGCCAGCTGAACACCCAGATCGACGCCGTTGCCCAGCGACTTCGACATCGCCTTGCCCTGGTTGATCACCTGGCCCTGGTTGACCATCTGGGTGAACGGCTCGGTGAAGTCGACCATGCCCATGTCGTACAGCACCTTGGTGAAGAACCGGCTGTACAGCAGGTGCAGGATCGCGTGCTCGACGCCGCCGACGTACAGGTCGACCGGGCACCACCGGCGGACCGACTCGACCTCGAACGGCCCGTGCTCGAAATGCGGCGAGCAGTACCGCAGGAAGTACCACGAGGAGTCGACGAACGTGTCCATCGTGTCGGTGTCCCGGCTGGCCGGGCCGCCGCACTTGGGGCACTGCGGTGCTGACCCAGTCCTGCGCACGCCGCCAGCGGCGAGACTGCCCTTCGGCGCCAGATCCTGGCCGCGCAGGTCCGGCAGCAGCACCGGCAGCTGCTCGTCGGGCACCGGCACCTCGCCGCAGCCGGCGCAGTAGACGATCGGGATCGGCGCGCCCCAGAACCGCTGCCGGGACACCAGCCAGTCGCGCAGCCGGTAGCTGACTGCGGCCCGGCCCAGGCCGCGCTGCGCCAGCAGCTCGGTGAACGGCCGGCGATGGCCTCGGCCTTGGACAGGCCGTCCAGCGGCCCGGAGTTGACCAGCTCGCCGTCCCCGGGCGTCGCGATGCCCGTCTCCGCCGGGTCAGGCAGCCCGGTCTGCACGACGACCCGGACCGGCAGCCCGAACTTGCGGGCGAAATCCAGGTCGCGCTGGTCGTGCGCGGGCACCGCCATGATCGCGCCGGTGCCGTAGTCGGGCAGCACGTAATCGGCGGCCCAGACGCCGATGCGCTCGCCGTTGACCGGGTTGATCGCGTGCCGGCCCAGGAAGACGCCGGTCTTCTCTCGGTCGGCGGACTGCCGCTCGATGTCGGTCAGCTTGCGCACCTCGGCCAGGTACTGGTCCAGCTCGTCGCGGCTGCTCCGGCGCGCACAGCTCAGCCGCCAGCGGCGAGTCAGCGGCGACCACGAAGAACGTAGCCCCGTACAGGGTGTCCGGCCGGGTGGTGAACACGGTGACCGGCTGGTCCCGGCCCTCGATCGCGAACTCGACCTCGGCCCCGCCGCTGCGGCCGATCCAGTTGCGCTGCATCAGCAGCACCCGGTCGGGCCAGCTGCCCTCCAGCGGGACCATGTCGGCCAGCAGCCGGTCCGCATATTCGGTGATCTTGAAGTACCACTGGGTCAGCACACGGCGGATGACCTCGGTCCCGCACCGCTCGCACTTGCCCTCGATCACCTGCTCGTTGGCCAGCACGGTCTGGTCGTGCGGGCACCAGTTCACGTAGCCGTCGCCGCGGTAGGCCAGCCCGCGCTCGTAGAAGCGCAGGAACAGCCACTGGGTCCAGCGGTAGTACTCCGGATCGCAGGTGTGCAGCCGGCGGGACCAGTCGAAGGACAGGGCATACCGCCGGAACGAGGCTGCCTGGGTCTCGATGTTGCGGTAGGTCCAGTCGGCCGGGTGCGCGTTCTCCTTGATCGCCGCGTTCTCAGCGGGCAGGCCGAACGCGTCCCAGCCGATCGGGTGCAGCACGTTGTAACCGCGCTGGAAGTAATAGCGCGCCATCGCGTCGGCCACGGCATAGGCCTCGGCGTGGCCCATGTGCAGGTCGCCGGACGGGTAGGGGAACATGTCCAGCACGTAGGCGCGCGGCCGCGGATCGGCGGGATCGTCGCTGGCCCGGAACAGGTCCATCGACTCCCAGCGAGCCTGCCACTTCTCCTGGGCCGGGCGCGGGTCCCAGCGGTCCTGAGCGGACTGCGCGCCGCGCGGCTGCCCGGCTTCGCCCGTGCCGGCCCCGGCGTCGGCGCTTGGAGCGGCTGTCATGATTCCTCGCGATTGACTTGGCCGGGGTTCTGCCCGGGACGGCTGTTCCTGCCCAAACAAAATGCCCCTCGGTCACGAGGGGCAGCCGCGCCAACGACGGGAGAGTCGGCGCGGCTAGGGAAGGAGCAGCCCGGTAAAGCGCATGTACTCAGGATAGCGCAGCCGGACTCATCATGCGGCCGGCTGAAATCCGGACGCCCGGCAGCTGCCGGGCGTCCGGCTGTGCCCCGGCACCGCACCCACGGCGGCCGGCTGGATTCTGCGCGGCCCAGCGTGTCTCCCGGCCAGCAGGCTCCCCGGCCTGCGCGTCCACCAGGCCAGCGGCGGCCGGAGGCTGCGACCTTCATGATCGCGGTAATCCGTCCGCACTTGGACCTGACAGATTACCGGGATCACGGGCAACGCAGCTCCGGCCAGCTATCTGGACGCGGCCGGCTGGCTCCTGCTCGTTGCCGGGCCCTTGGCCCTAGTATTCCGGCGGCGGTGGCCGGTCGCCGTGGGCGGCCTTCAACCGGGAACTGCTCCGCTTCCTCACCTGAACGGCACCTGTCTCAACCCGGCTGACGACCCTCCTTAGGCTGGACCTCCCGGAGGCAGGGACCATCACGTCGGCTGGCTCGCGGTGCCGCCGGCAGGGACGCCAGGTGGCGCGTGCCCGGTTCGCGCGCCTGCGCGTTAGCCGGGGACAGCCCCTGCCTGCGGCCGCCCCCGCAGGCGAAGCGTCCCGTCCGCGCCCGCCGGGCCCGCGCTCAGCTCAGCGCGCTGATGCGCTCCGCCAGGGCGAAGTCCGCAGCCGTGAGCCCGCCCGCCGAGTGCGTCGACAAGGTCAGGGTGACCTTGTTCCACTCGATCAGGATGTCCGGATGATGGCCGGCGGCTTCCGCGAGATAGGCCACCGCGCCCACGAACAGCAGCGCGTCGCGGAAGTCCTGCCGGGTGACCGCGGCGGTGATGGCGTCGCCTGCCTGCTGCCAGCCGGGCAGGCCGGCCAGCCGTGTGCTGATCTCGTCTGCGGAGAGCAGGTCCATGGCCTCCGGGGTATCACAGCCGCCGGCGCCCCGGCCACCAGGCGCCGGCCGCGCGCCGCGCAGCGCGGCGAGAGGCCGGAAGATCGCCGCAAGGGACCCGCTGCCGCCCGGGCGGCGTCGGTAGGCTGGCTGCGGACCGGGGTCGAAACCTCATCGTGGAGGTGCTGGCAGTGACAGATCCGCAAGCCTCGGAACCGCGGCACACGCCCCTGACCGCGATTCACACCGAGCTCGGCGCGACCCTCACCGACTTTGCCGGCTGGCTGATGCCGCTGCGTTACGGCAGCGAGACGGCGGAGCACCAGGCGGTCCGCGGCGCGGCCGGCCTGTTCGACCTGTCGCACATGGGCGAGCTGGCCGTCGCCGGCCCGGAGGCAGCCGCGGTGCTCGACTATGCCCTGGTCGGGCAGCTGTCCGCGCTCCGCCCGGGCCGGGCCCGGTACACGATGATCTGCGCGGACGACGGCGGCGTGCTCGACGACCTGATCGTCTACCGGCTGGCCGGCACCGAGTTCCTGGTGGTCGCGAATGCGGCCAACACCGACGTGGTGTTCCGCGCGCTGCGCGAGCGCGCGGACGGCCGGGACGCGGAGGTGACCGACCGGACCGCCGACTACGCGCTGATCGCCGTGCAGGGGCCGAGGGCGGCCCGCATCCTGGCCCCGCTCACCGACGTCAGCCTCGACGAGGTCAGGTACTACGCCAGCTACCCGGGCAGCGTGGCCGCCTGCCCGGTGCTGCTCGCCCGCACCGGCTACACCGGCGAAGACGGGTTCGAGATCTTCGCCGAGCCCGGGCACGCGCAGCGTATCTGGACCGGGCTGCTGCGGGCCGGGGCGAACAGCGGGCTGATCCCGGCCGGCCTCGCTGCCCGCGACACCCTGCGGCTTGAGGCCGGCATGCCCCTGTACGGCAGCGAGCTGAGCCGCGGCGTCACCCCGTTCGACGCCGGCCTCGGCCGGATCGTCAAGCTGGACAAGCCGGGCGACTTCGTCGGCCGGGCGGCGCTGGCCCGGCGCGCTGTGGCCGAGCCCGAGCGCATCCTGGTCGGCCTGACCGGGCAGTCGCGCCGGGTGCCGCGGCATGACTACGCGGTGCTATGGGACGGCGTGCCCTGCGGCCGGGTCACCAGCGGGGCGCCGTCGCCCACCCTGGGCGCGCCGATCGCGATGGCCTACGTGCGGCCCGAGGTGGCGCAGCAGGCGGACGGGGCGGACGGCACGGACAGCTCGCCCGGGCGGCTCGCGGTGGACGTGCGCGGCCGGCGCCGAGCCCGCAGTTCTCACGCCGCTGCCGTTCTACCGCGGCTGCTCGACCCCCGCCCGCATAATTGATCACTCATAGTTCCGTCGCCCATAGGAGGGCCCCCTGACATGAGCGTTCCCGATGAGCTGCAGTACACCCCCGAGCACGAGTGGGTGGCCATCAGCGGCTCCACCGCGACGGTCGGCATCACCGACCACGCCCAGAGCGCGCTGGGCGACGTGGTCTACGTCTCCATGCCGACCCCGGGCGCAAAGGTCACCGCGGGCGAGCCGTGCGGCGAGGTGGAATCCACCAAATCGGTCAGCGACATCTACGCGCCCGTCGATGGCGAGGTCGCCGAGGTTAACAGCGAGATCGACGACGACCCGGGGCTGATCAACTCCGACCCGTACGGCGCGGGCTGGCTGTTCAAGGTCAGCGTGGCCGACGAGGATCCCCCCGGGCTGCTGTCCGCCGCCGAGTACACGGCGCTGACCAAGAGCGGAGAGTAAGACCGCGGGGCGCAGTGAGAACACGGCGAGCCAGTACTGCCATCGGCAGCCTGCGGGCCCGGCTGCCGCCGTGCTAGCGGCGGCGCTTGCCCCAGATGCGCCAGATCACCGCGGCGACCACGACCAGGCCAACCGCCGCGGCGCCCAGCTGCACCTCGGGGCGGCGGAGCTGCTCCTGGGCGCGCTCGCGCAGCTTGAGGGCGTTGTGCGCGGGGCTGAGCCGCTCGGCCAGAACATCGATGGTGGCGGCCAGGTCCTGCCGGGTCCGCTCGATCTCGGCGACGATCGCGTCCGGCTCGGCCTGGACCACGCGTCCTTCTACCGCGCCGTCCTGGCCTGGCTGCACTGCGCGGTCCTGCTCGGCCATCACACGCTTCCCTTCTGTGCCGCCGCGCCCAGGCGTCACGAACTGCGCCTAGTGTTCCAGGCGGCCGGGAGTTCCGCACAGCCGACAGGCCGCTTGACGCTCTCGGGCCCCGCCCGGCCCAGCTGCGGACGTGGCCGGCTCCGGCTCGCCCGTAAGCCGGCCGCGGGCCTGGTACATAGGATGCGGGCATGGCGGTGCGGGCGGTGATCTTCGACTGGGGCGGGACGCTGACCCCCTGGCATACAGTCGATCTCGCCGGGCTGTGGAGCGGGATATGCGCGCAGCATTACCCGGACGGGACGCATGCGGACATCGCCCAGGCGATCTTCGCCGCCGAGCGGGAGCTGTGGCGGGCCGCCGAGGCCGAGCACCGCAGCGCGACTATCTACCAGGTGCTCGACCAGGCCGGGGTTTCCGTCACCGACGAGTTCCTGGCCAGCTACGTGCAGGCCTGGGAGCCGCACACGTTCACCGATCCGGAGGCGGCGGACGTGCTGCGATCGCTCCGCGGCCGGCAGATCAAGATCGGCGTGCTCTCGAACACCATGTGGCCGCGCAGCTGGCACGAGGAAGTATTCCGCCGGGACGGGGTCGCGGACCTGATCGACGGGGCCGTTTACACCAGCGAGATCGAGTGGACCAAGCCGCATCCGGAGGCATTCCGCGCGGTGATGGCCGCGATCGGGGTGAGCGACCCGGCGAGCTGCGTGTTCGTGGGCGACCGGCCGTTCGACGACGTGCACGGCGCCAAGCGCGCGGGCATGCGGGCGGTGCTCATCGGCAACAGCGAGGTGCCCGCGTACGCGAATGCCGCGCCGGACGCGGTGATTTCCCGGCTGTCGGAGCTTCAGCCACTGATCGACGCGTGGTAACGCGCGAACCAGGCCGGGAACTGCGCCAGTGAGCCGAGCACGACCCCGGCTCCGGCCGCGGCCAGCGCGGCGGCGCTGAACGAGCCGGTCGGCACGCCGACCGGGCAGGCGCCTGCGGCTGCGGCGGCAGCCATGTCGGCCGGGGTGTCCCCGACGTAGACGACCGCGCCGATGCCCGCGAGCACGGCGGCCTTCTCCGGCCCGTGCACGTGCGTGAACAGCTCGTCCGCCGCCAGCCCGGCCGCGTCAAGGCTGGGCCCGACCGACACCGGGTGCTTGGCGGTGACGATGACCGCGCGCTCCCCCGCTCCGCGGACCGCCTCGATCGCCGCGTGCGCCCCCGGCAGCGCGGTGGTCAGCTGCGGGGCGAGCCGCACGTAGTGCCGCCGGTACGCCTGCGCCGCGCACTCGACCTGGGCGGCGGGAAACCAGAAGGCCGCCTCGTCCTCCAGCTTGATGCCCATCCGGGTGTCCACGGCGGCGAGGTCGATGCGGGCGCCGGTCTCGGCCGCGACCGCCTTCCAGGCGGCCATGATGGCCGGGCGGGAGTCGATGAGCGTCAGGTCCAGGTCGAATCCCACCGGCCCGGCTGCGCTCATGCCTCCGATTGTCGCCGGCCGGGCAGGCCCGCGTGGTCCAGCGTCAGGACACGCAGGTTTGATCACCGCCGGGCAACGTCCGTCAGCCAGGGCTTGCGCAACGACCAAGCTGTTAGTGGGGCCGGTGGTGTCCAGCCTCAAGACATTGAGGACAGGGTGTCTCAAGACATTGAGGACAGTAGCCCGGCGTGGCGGAGGGGCTAGCGGCCGACCAGCCAGAACGCTCGCCGGATGTCGAGAGCGCGCTTGGTCATCACTGCCGTCACTGTCGAGAAGCGCCCGGTCAGCGAGGTTGCCCGCAGTTACGGGGTTGCCCGGTCCTGGATCTACACCCTGCTTGCCCGGTACCGGGCTGAAGGGGACGCCGCGTTGGAGCCGCGGTCCCGCCGCCCGAGGACCTCGCCACGGGCGATCAGCGCGGACACGGCGGACCTGATCGTCCGGTTCCGCAAGGAGCTCACCGGTCAGGGCATGGACGCCGGTCCCGTGACCATCGCCTGGCACCTTGAGCACCATCACCAGGCCCGGGTATCACCAGCGACCATCAGCCGGCACCTGACCAGGCGCGGCCTGATCGCCCCTGAGCCGAAGAAGCGCCCGAAGTCCTCCTACCTCAGATTCCAGGCCGACCAGCCCAATGAGCGCTGGCAGGCCGACTTCACCCATTACCCGCTAGCAAACGGAGCCGGCACCGAGATCCTGACCTGGCTCGATGACCACTCCCGGTACGCCCTGTCGGTCACCGCACACCAGCGGATCACCGGCCCGATCGTGCTCACCGCCTTCCAGGCCGCCATCACCGCGCACGGCGCCCCCGCCTCCACTTTGACGGACAACGGCATGGTGTTCACCACCAGGCTGTCCGGCGGTAAAGGCGGCCGCAACGGCCTCGAGCACGAGCTGCGCCGCCTGGGCATCCGGCAGAAGAACGGCAAGCCGAACCACCCGCAGACCCAGGGCAAAGTAGAACGATTTCAGCAGACCATGAAGAAATGGCTCGCCGCCCAGCCCCGCCAGCCCGCCACCATCACCGAGCTGCAAGCACTGCTCGGCCAGTTCACCACCATCTACAACCACCAGCGGCCGCACCGCTCCCTGCCCCGCCGACAGACCCCCGCGGCCGCCTATGCCACCCGGCCCAAAGCCGCCCCCGGCAACCGCGACGCCGACACCCACGACCGCGTCCGCACCGACAGGATCTGGGCCGTCGGCACCGTCACCCTCCGCCACGCCGGCAAGCTCCACCACATCGGCGTCGGCCGCGCTCACGCCGGAACCGAGGTCCTCATCCTCACCCAGGACCTGCATATCCGGATCATCAGCAAGACAACCGGCGAGCTCCTCCGCGAGCTGACCCTCGACCCAGCCCGCGACTACCAGCCCACCGGACGGCCACCAGGCCCCAGACGACGCACGCCCTAACCCAATGTGGGTTCAGGGCGTCCTCGATGTCCTGCGACATCACAGTAGTGGGGCCGGTGGGATTCGAACCCACACTGCCGCGGACCTAAACCGCGTGCCTCCTGCCGTTGGGCTACGGCCCCCCGGAGGGCCCGGCCATGCCGGGCGGCCTCAGGCGCCCAGGTCCTTGCGCAGCCGGGCGACATGGCCGGCCGCCTTGACCCCGTAGTACGCGTGCTCAATCTTCCCGTCCGAGCCGATCACGAAGGTGGACCTGATCACGCCGGTGGTCTTCTTGCCGTACATCACCTTCTCGCCGTAGGCGCCGTAGGCGGTCAGCGCTGCGCGGTCGGGATCGGACAGCAGCGGGAAGCTCAGGCCCTCGTGCGTGGTGAACTTGGCCAGCTTGGCCGGGCTGTCGGGGGATATCCCCAGCACCGTGAGGCCGGCGTCGGCCAGCTCGTTCTTGCTGTCGCGGAAATCACAGGCTTCCTTGGTGCAGCCGGGTGTCATGGCCGCCGGGTAAAAGTACACGATGACCCGCTGGCCGCGCAGCGAGGCCAGGCTGACGTGATTGCCCTCGGCGTCGGCCAGGTCGAAGTCAGGGGCCGGGTCACCCGGCGCCAGCCGCTTGTCGGACACTGCTGCTCCCCTCACCGCGTGGTCGTCATGCCTACCGTACTGGCCGCTGGCCGGGTGCCACTGGCCGCTGGCCGGGTGCCACTGGCCGCTAGCCGAGCACCGCGGCGATCACCGGGACCAGCGCCCGCAGCGCCCGGCCCCGGTGGCTGATCGCGTCCTTGGCCTCGGCGGTCATCTGCGCCGTGGTCAGCTCCGATGAGTCGGGCACGAAGATCGGGTCGTAGCCGAACCCGTTCGCGCCCCTGGGCTCGGCGAGCAGGCGGCCGTGCACGGTGCCCTCGGCCACGTGGTCTCGTCCGGACGGCAGCGCCAGGGCCGCCGCGCAGGCGAAGTGCGCCCCCCGGCGGCCGGGCGGCGTGTCAGCCAGCTGGTCCAGCACCAGCCGCAGGTTGCCCTGGTCGGTGGCGCCGCGGCCGGACCAGCGAGCCGACAGCACGCCGGGCATCCCGTTGAGCGCGTCCACGCACAGCCCGGAGTCGTCGGCCACCGTCGGCAGCCCGGTGAACTCGGCGATCGCGTGCGCCTTCAGCAGCGCGTTCGCCGCGAAGGTGGCACCGGTCTCCCGGACGGCCGGAGCGCCGCGCCCGGCCAGGCTGACCAGCTCGACGGCCACCTGCCCGGCGGCCAGGATCCGGGTCAGCTCGGCAAGCTTGCCGGGGTTTGTCGTGGCGACCATCAGCCGGGCCCGGGCCGGCGCGGCAGCCTCCGGCGCGGTGCGGTCCATCAAGGGAGTGCCTCGGCCAGGGCCTGCTGCTGCAGGCTGGCGAGCTCGCCGCAGCCCGCGGCGGCCAGGCCCAGCAGCTCATCCAGCAGCTCCCGGTTGAACGGCTCGCGCTCGGCGGTGCCCTGGACCTCGACGAACCGGCCGTCCCCGGTGCACACGACGTTCATGTCCGTCTCGGCGTTGACGTCTTCCTCGTAGCACAGGTCCAGCCGGGGCTGCCCGTCCACGATACCGACGCTGACCGCGGCGACCGAGGCCGCCAGCGGGTTGCCCCGGCAGCGCTTGCGGTCCTGCAGCCAGCCGACCGCATCGGCCAGCGCGACGTACCCGCCGGTGATCGCGGCCGTGCGGGTACCCCCGTCGGCCTGCAGCACGTCGCAGTCGATGATTATCGTGTTCTCGCCCAGCGCCTTGGCGTCGATGCACGCCCGCAGCGACCGGCCTACCAGCCGGGAGATCTCCTGGGTGCGGCCGCCCAGCCGGCCCTTGACCGATTCCCGGTCGCTGCGGGTGTTGGTGGAGCGGGGCAGCATCGCGTACTCCGCGGTCACCCAGCCGAGGCCGCTGCCGCGCCGCCAGCGGGGCACTTCCGTGGCGACGCTGGCCGCGCACAGCACGCGGGTGGCGCCGAACTTGACCAGCACCGATCCCTCGGCGTGATCGAGCCATCCGCGGGTGATGGTGACATCGCGCAGCTGATCCGGGCGTCGCCCGTCGGGTCGGGACATGCGGGCCAGCTTAGCCGTCGGCGAGGGTGCGCCGTGGCCGAGCCGACGGCCGCGGGGGTCCGGGGTCGCTCCCGGCCTGACACCGGGGTCGCCCCCCGCGGCTGCTCAGTAGCCTGCCCGGTCGGGTGCGCCGTCGGAGACCCACTGGTACACCCGGGCCAGCCCGCCGGCCAGCTCGGTGCGCGGCCGCCAGCCCAGGTCGCGCTCGGCGAGCTGCACCGCGAGCGCGCTGCGCTGCAGCTCGCCGGGGCGCGCGGGGGCGAACTGCGGATGCACGGGCAGGCCGGCCGCGGCGCCGACCAGCGCGGCCAGCTCCAGCACGCCGATCTCGGTCCCGGTGCCGATGTTCCAGGTACCGGGCTGGCCGTGATCGGCGCAGGCGAGGAACGCCGCGACAGTGTCGCCGACGTAGACGTAGTCGCGGGTCTGCTTGCCGTCGCCGTAGATCGTCGGCCGGGCGCCCGCGAGCACCCGCGAGCAGAAGATCGTGACCACCCCGGCCTCGCCGGCCGGGTCCTGCCGCGGGCCGTACACATTGGCCAGCCGGAGCACGCTGTGCCGGGACCCGTGCAGCCGGTTGTACAGGTCGACGTACTGCTCGGCGCAGTATTTGCCGACTCCGTACGGCGACTCGGGCAGCGGCAGGACGTCCTCCATCGACGGGATCGGCGCGTCCCGGCCGTACAGCGCGCCGCCGCTGGAGCACATCAGCACCCGGGCGCCCGCGGCGCGCGCCGCCTCGAGCACGTTGATCGTGCCGACCACGTTGGCGGTGGCGTCGAAGGCCGGCCTGGCGACCGAGGCGCGCACGTCGATCTGCGCGGCCAGGTGACAGATGAGCTCGGGCCGCTCGCGCCCGACAACCTCGGTCAGCGCGGCCGCGTCGGTGATGCTGACCTGGTGGAACACGGCACGCTCGGCCAGCCGGGCCAGCCTGCCGGCCGACAGGTCGTCGATCACGGTCACTTCGTCGCCCCGGCTCAGCAGCGCATCGGCCAGGTGTGAGCCAATGAAGCCGGCGCCGCCGGTCACGAGAACGCGCATGGACGGTGAGTGTATGCGGGGCCGGCCAGCCAGCTAGCTGCCGTCCAGCAGTACCCGGCCGGGCGCGGCCAGCGACAGCGGGCCGGCGAACGCGGCCGCCGCCTCCGCCCGGCTGCGCTCGGGATCGTTGCCGGGAACCAGGTGGGTCAGCACGAGCCCGCCAGCGGCCGCCCTGGCCGCGTGCTCCCCGGCCTGCCGGGCGGTCAGGTGCAGGTTGCCCGGCAGCCCGGGAAGATCACGGAAGGATGCCTCGCACAGCAGCATGTCGGCATCAGCGGCCAGGCCGACCAGCGCGTCGGCGGGGCCGGTGTCGGCGGAGTAGGCGACGCTGGCGCCGCCGTGCTCGAGCCGGATGCCGAACGTCTCCACCGGATGATTCATGCGCGCGGCGGTCACCCGCAGCGGCCCGATCGTGATGGTGCCCGGCTCCAGCGTGACGAAGTCGAACGCCGCGGCCATCGTGGTGTCCGGGTCCAGGCCCATGGCCCTGGCCAGCCGCTCGCCGGTGCGGGCCGGCCCGTAGACCGGAATCCGCGGCATCGGGCCGTCCGGGTGATAGCGCCTGGCCACCGCGTAGGAGCACATGTCCAGGCAGTGGTCGGCGTGCTGGTGGCTCAGGCAGACCGCGTCGATGGCGGCGAGCCCGGCCACCCGCTGCAGCGCGCCCAGTGCGCCAGTGCCGAGGTCCAGGACCAGCCGGAAGCCCTCCGCCTCCACCAGATAGCAGGAGGCCGGGCCGTCCGGTCCGGGGAAACTGCCCGCGCATCCGATCACCGTCAGCCGCATGGGCGACCACGTTAGCCGGGCGCGGCCGGGCCGCGGCCCACCCGGGCGATCTGCCGGCTCTGCGCGACCAGCGCGCCCGCGGTGTCCCAGACTTCGGCTTCCTCGTCGAACCAGCCGCCGCTGACGTGCCGGCACCGGGCCGCCACCCGCAACGGCCCCGGCGCCGGGACGGCCCGCATGTACCAGGTCAGCTCCACGGTCGGCGACCAGCCGCTCGCGCCCAGGCCGAACACCACCGGAGGCAGCGCGTCGACGGCCAGGGCGAGCAGGTAGGCGTCGGCATCGCGGTCCTCGCGCAGGCTGAAGTAGCCCCGCATCTCCGGCACCCCGGCCGGCTGACCGTGCCGCCAGCCGGTCACGGCCGGATCGAGCAGCAGCGATACCTGCGCGGCGTAACCCTCGGCCGCGCCGGGCCAGGGGCCGAGGGCCACGCAGTCGCCCGCGGGCGGCAGCGCCGGCGGCGCGCCGGTCCAGCTCAGCGCCGCGGATTCGGACCTGACCGCCGCCTCGCCGGCGGCCAGCGCGCCGGTGGTCACGGTGACCTCCAGCACCGGCTTGTCGTCTTGCACCAGGGTGGCCCGGGCGGTGGCCGCGGTCCGGCCCTGGCGCAGCCAGGTGACCTGCACGTGCGCGGGCGCGAGCGCGGCCACCCGGAGGAAGTGCGCGCTGGTGGCGATGGGGTGCGGGTGCGGGGCACGGTCCAGCACCGCGCGCAGCACGGTCGCGATCAGCACTCCACCGTTGACCGCAGGCGGGGCCGTGTGGCCGGGCGCGACGAGCGCGAACCGCTCATCGGGCAGCACCTCGTACCTGCCGTCGCCGGCCGGGCGCACCGACGTGGCCTCGTCGAAGGCGGTCAGGCCCATAGCTGGCCCTCCAGCCGGGCCTCGGCCTCCTCCAGGGTGCCGCCGTAGGCGCCGGTGGACAGGTACTTCCAGCCGCCGTCGGCGATGATCATGGCTATGTCCGCGCGCTGGCCCGCCGCGTGCGCCCGGGCGGCGATCCCCAGCCCCGCGTGCGCCACGCAGCCGGAGGAGATCCCGGCGAACAGCCCCTCCGCCTCCAGCAGCTGCCGGGTGCGCCGCAGCGCGTCCGCCGACGAGACCGAGTACCGGCCGGTCAGCACGGATTCGTCGTACAGCTCGGGGACGAAGCCCTCATCCATGTTGCGCAGCCCGTAGACCAGCTCGCCGTACCGCGGCTCGGCCGCGACGACCTGTACCCCGGGCACTTTTTCCCGCAAATACCGTCCGGTGCCCATCAGCGTCCCGGTAGTGCCCAGGCCCGCTACGAAATGGGTGATCTCGGGCAAGTCGGCCAGCAGCTCGGGGCCGGTGGTCTCATAGTGCGCCCGCGCGTTAGCCTCGTTGCCGTACTGGTAGAGCATGACCCAGTCCGGGTTCTGCGCGGCCAGCTCCCTGGCCACCCGGACGGCCTCGTTCGACCCGCCGGCCGCCGGGGACGAGATGACCGACGCGCCGTACAGCTCAAGCAGCTGGCGCCGCTCGGCCGAGGTGTTCTCCGGCATCACGCAGATCAGCCGGTAGCCCCGCAGCCTGGCTGCCATGGCCAGCGAGATGCCGGTGTTGCCGGAGGTCGGCTCGAGGATCGTGGCGCCGGGCGTGAGCGTGCCGGCCTTCTCCGCGGCCGCCACCATGTAGAACGCGGCCCGGTCCTTGACTGAGCCGGTCGGGTTGCGGTCCTCCAGCTTGGCCCACAGCCGGACGCCAGGGCCGGGCGCCAGGTGCGGCAGCCCCACCAGCGGGGTGCCGCCCACGGCGTCGAGCAGCGAGTCGTAGCGCATCAGGCTCCTGAACCAGGCCGGGTCAGCGGCCGGGCAGGCGGGTCAGCGCGCCCCGCCGGCGACGGCGGGGAGCACCGTGACCGTGTCGCCGTCGGAGACCGGGGCGTCCAGGCCGCCCAGGAAGCGCACGTCCTCGTCGTTCAGGTATACGTTGACGAACCGGCGCAGGCCCGAGTCGTCGACCAGCCGGTCGCGCAGGCCGCCGTGCCGGGTGTCCAGGTCGGCGAACAGGTCGCCGAGCGTGTCGCCCTTGCCCTCGACCGACTTGGCCCCGCCGGTATAGCTGCGCAAGATCGTCGGGATGCGGACCTCGATGGCCATTGCTGATACTCCCAGGGTGGTATTGAGCCCGCGGGCTCCCTGCCGGTTGTCAACCGGCCTGCCGGCCGGATCATTCCGCGCCGGTGACCGTGACCTCCTCCTCGGTCACCACCCCGTCCACGATCCGGAAGGACCGGAAATCGGCCGCGTCCGGATCGGCGGTCGACACCAGCACGTAGTGCGCGCCGGGCTCGCTGGCGTAGGTGATATCGGTCCGGGACGGGTAGGCCCCGGTGGCGGTGTGCGAGTGGTAGATCACGACCGGCTCCTCGTCCGCGTCGTCCATCGCCCGCCAGACGGCCAGCTGCTCCATCGAGTCGAACCGGTAGAAGGTCGGCGACCGCTCCGCGTTCTGCATCGGGATGAACCGCTCGGGCCGGTCGCGGCCGGCCGGGCCGGCGATCACCCCGCAGGCCTCATCGGGATGGTCGGCGCGCGCGTGCGCCACGATCTTGTCCCGCAGCGGGGCCGAGATGGTCAGCATGCTGGCGAGCGTAACGTCCCGCCTCAGCTCAGCGCCTCGACCAGGGTCTCCTGCAGGTAGGCCAGCCACTGGTAGACCCACACGTACGCGAAGCGGGGATCGCCCCTGTCCATCTGCGCCACGTCGGAGTCGAAGTCCTCGGTCACGTCGAGGCGCACCGACAGGGCCAGCCGCACGTCGTTGAGCGCGCGCAGCCAGGCCTGGCTGTCCGCGGCGGTCAGCCGGATCCGGCCGCCCCGGGCGGGCAGCGTGGCCAGCACGGTCCGGGCGGCCGCGATCTTGGCCGAGCGCAGGCCGTGCTCGGTGTAGCGGCGGAACTCAGCCGCCGCCTGCGGGTCGTCGCGGTAGGCGTCCGGCAGCAGCCGGGCCAGTGCCGGGTCGGACGGCGGCGTGGCCGCGTCGGTGAGCTGCAGCTCGGCGGCGAGCGCCGCGGCGCTGCCGGCCAGCAGCGCCGCATCCGGACTGTCCGGGCCGGTTCCGGCGGCCGCCTCTGCGGTCAGGCTGCCCCCGGTCAGGCTGCCCCCGGTCAGGCTCTCCCCGGGGGCGCTGTCCGGTGTGCCCCCGCCGATCAGGTCGGCGACCTGGCTGACCAGGTTGCGGATGATGCCGGCCTGGCCGGCCGCGAACCGCGCGGTCGCCCCGTCGCCGGCCGACCGGAAGCCCGCCATCAGGTCCGCCGTCCCGCCGGCGTGCTCGCTAGCTCCATCGTCTCCGCCCGTCCCCGCCGGATCGCCGCTCACGAGTCGTGGCTCACGGTGGCCCACAGGCCGTAGCCGTGCAGGGTTTCCGCGTGCCGTTCCATGGCCTCGTGCGCCCCGGCGGACACCACGGCCCTGCCCTTGTGGTGCACGTCGAGCATCAGCTTCTCGGCCCTGGCCTTCGAGTAGCCGAACACGGCCTGGAACACGTAGGTCACATACGACATGAGGTTGACAGGGTCGTTCCACACGATCGTGACCCAGGGCGTGTCGGCCGCAGCCTCCTGCCCCGTCTCCGGCCGCTCTACCTCAGCTGGCGCGGTGCTCATCCGGTGTCACCTCCCTCAGACCCTAGTGTTCCACTCTGGCCCGATCCGCGGTCCGTAGGCTTCGGATATGACCAGGGATCAGGACGCGGCCGGGCCGGCCGGCGGGGGAACCGGCCTGCTGACCGACCATTACGAGCTGACCATGCTGCGGGCAGCGCTGGCTAGTGGCGCCGCCCGCCGGCAGGGCGTGTTCGAGGTCTTCGCCCGCTACCTGCCGGCAGGCCGGCGCTACGGGGTGGTGGCCGGCACCGGGCGGCTGCTCGACGCCCTGGCCGAGTTCACCTTCAGCGACGCCGACCTGGGCTTCCTGAGCGACACCGGGGTCATCGACGACACCACGCTGCGGTTCCTGGCGTCCTACCGGTTCGCCGGGAACATGTTCGGCTACGCCGAGGGCGACTGCTACTTTCCTGGCTCGCCGATCCTGGTCGTCGAGGGCACGTTCGCCGAGGCAGTGCTGCTCGAGACGCTGGTGCTGTCGGTGCTCAACCACGACTGCGCGATCGCCTCGGCCGCGTCCCGGATGGTCACCGCGGCCGGGGGCAGGCCGCTGATCGAGATGGGCTCGCGCCGCACGCACGAGATGGCCGCCGTGGCCAGCGCCCGCGCGGCCTACCTGGCCGGCTTCGCCGCCACCTCCAACCTGCGCGCCGGGCGCGACTACGGCGTCCCGACCAGCGGCACCAGCGCGCACTCCTTCACCCTGGTGCACGATAACGAGCGGGCGGCCTTCGCCGCGCAGCTGGCCGCCCTCGGGCCCGCCACCACGCTGCTGGTCGACACCTACGACGTGGCCGCCGCCGTGCGCACGGCGGTGGAGCTGGCCGGACCGGACCTCGGCGCGGTCCGGGTCGACAGCGGCGACCTGACGGCCATCGCCCGCGAGGTCCGGGCCCAGCTGGCCGCGCTCGGCGCCGGCAAGACCCGGATCGTGCTCACCGGCGATCTGGACGAGCACTCGATCGCCGCGCTGGCCGCCACCCCGGTGGACGGCTACGGCGTGGGCACCTCGCTGGTGACCGGATCGGGCGCGCCGACCGCAGCGCTGGTCTACAAGCTGGTGGCACGCACCGACAGCTCCGGCCAGCTGCAGCCGGTGGCCAAGCGCTCGGTCGGCAAGCCCGGTCGCGGCGGGCGCAAATGGGCGGTCCGGCAGCTGGCCGGCGACGGGACGGCCGCCGCTGAGCTGATCATGGACCAGCCGCCGGAGCCCGGATCCGGCGCGCGGATCCTGCTGCGGCAGCTCGTGCGCGACGGCGAGATCGTCGGCCGCGAGCCGCTGGCGGCCGCGCGCGACCGGCACCGGCAGGCGGTCGCCGAGCTGCCAGTGCACGCGTGCCAGCTGTCCCGCGGCTACCCGGCGATCCCGACGGTCTTCGCGCCAGACGACAACGCCCCGCTCCGCTAGTGCCGGAGCCGGCGTCGGCGCGGCCAGCATCACAAGCGTGTACGCCGGCGGGAAACCCGCGCTAGCGCGGCCCGGCTAGGCCGCTATTCGCCGCCCCCTGCGGGCAGCGACTCGTAGATCTCCTTGCACTCGGGGCACACCGGGTACTTCTGCGGGTCCCGGCTCGGCACCCAGACCTTGCCGCACAGCGCCCGGACCGGGGTGCCGGTCACCGCGCTGTCGACGATCTTGTCCTTGAGAACGTAATGCGCGAACCGCTCGTGGTCGCCGTCGCCGGTGGACAGGTCCGGCCGGACGTCGGTTTCCTCCCGGGTGCGGCTGCCGGGGATGACTTCGGTGCTCACAATGGCCCAGTTTACGCGGACAGCCCCCGCGGCGTGGGCTGTCCGGCCGCCGCGCCGGGGCGCGCTCAGTTCTGCGCGGGGTCGTCGGGGTAGGTGGCGACCAGCGCGAGGTCGCCGCCCTGGCGGCGAAGCACCGCGGGCCACAGCCGCTCGGGCTCGGCGAAAAAGGCGTCGGCCGGCTCGCCGCCCAGCACGTACCAGGCGCCCTCGGCGATCTCCGCCTGCAGCTGGCCCGAGCCCCACCCGGCGTACCCGGCGAATACCCGCAGCGCGACGACCTCGCCGATCAGCTGGTCCGGCGAGCCGCCGAGATCGACCAGGCCGATCCCGGCCATCAGCGGGGAACCCTCGAGCGACCGCCACCCCGGCGGCTGCTGCTCGCCCCGGACCCGGGCCAGGGCCAGCGCGCTGCTGGGCGACACCGGGCCGCCGCGGAACACCACCGACGGCCCGCTGACCAGGTACTGCCACGCCTCCAGCACCGCGCCGACGGCCACCTCGGTCGGCCGGTTGAGCACCACCCCGAGCGTGCCCTCCTCCGGCTCATCCTCGACGACCAGGACGACGGTCCGCCGGAAGTTGGAATCACCCAGCAGCGGCGTGGCCGCGAGCAGCTTCCCGGTGAGAGATGCCTCCGCCATGCCACCATGATGCGGCAACGGGCGGGCGGCCGCAGCCAGGTCATCGCCGGCGAGCCCCGCGACGGCGGGGGGCACGTAGGCTTCGGGTGTGTCCAGCCCAGTGACTGCGGCTCCCGCGGCCGGGACCGTCAAGCGCCCGCCGGAAGTCGATGCCGCCCGGCTGCGGGTCGCCATCCTGCGGATGTCCCGGCGGCTGCGCAAGCACGAGCTGGCCGGGCTGACGCCCACGCAGCTGTCCGCGCTCGCGACGGTGGAGCACTCCGGGCCCATCCGGCTCGGTGACCTCGCCGCCGCCGAGCGGATCGCGCCCTCGACCCTGACCCGGCTGGTCAGCGTGCTGGAGGCATGCGGGTACGTGCAGCGCGAGGCGGTGCCGGGCGATGCGCGGGCCGCCGAGGTGACGATCACCGATCAGGGCCACTCGGTGCTGGCCCGGATCCGGACCGAGACCATCGCGCTGCTCGCCGACGGGCTGCTCACGCTATCCCCCGGCCAGCTGGCCGCGCTGGAGGCGGCGCTGCCCGCCCTGGAACAGCTGGCCGAGGCCTAGAACAGCAGGCTGGAGAGGGTCGAGCGGGCCTGGCCGACGCGCGGGTCCCGGGGCGGGAAGACGTCGAACAGGCCGACCAGGTGCACCCTGGCCGCGTTGCGGTCATCGCCCGTGGTCGTGCGCACGGCGTCCAGCAGGCGGCCGAACCCGGCATCCACCCGGCCGAGCGCGATGTCGACATCGGCCATCCGCGCCTGCGCGGTCACGTCGCCGGGCCGCTGCTGGGCTTCCCGGCTGACCGCCGCCTGGTCATAGGAGTTGACCCGCCGGATCAGCTCGACCTGGGCCAGCCCCATCCGAGCGACCGGATGACCGGGCATGCTGGCGAGCAGCTTGTCGAACGCGGCGGCCGCCGCATCCAGGTCGCCGCGCTCCATCGCCTGCTGCGCCTCGAGCAGGGCGGGATCGGAGCGCGGGTCGCCGGCAGGCTGGCCCGGGCCGGGACCGCGGCCCGGAGCCGGGCCGGGCGGTCCTGCCGGGCCGGGGCGGCCCTGGGCTCCGGGCTGGCCGGCGGCGCCCGGGTCGCCCGGGCCGGGCTGGCCCGCAGCCGCGGGCCTGCCATCGGCAGCGCCGGCCGCCTCGCCGGGCGGGCCGGTCAGCCCGAGCCGGTCCGCGACCGCCAGCACCTGGCTGATCCACTCCGCCACCTGCTGCTCGGGCATCGCGCCCATGAAGCCGTCCACGATCTGCCCGGCGATCACGGCCACCACCATGGGGATGCTCTGTACCTGGAGCGCCGCGCTCAGCTGCGGGTTGGCGTCGACGTCCACCTTGGCCAGCACCCAGGCACCGGCGGCCTCCCCGGCGAGCTGCTCCAGGATCGGGCTGAGCTGCTTGCACGGCTCGCACCACTCGGCCCACAGGTCCATGACCACCGGCACCGCGGCGGACCTGGCCACCACCTCGGTGTTGAAGGTCTCGTCGGTGACGTCGATGACGAACCCGTCCCCGGGCGGCCCGGCGCCGTCGGCCGCGCCCGGCTGCGCGGCCGACGGCGCCTGCTGCCTGCGCTTGGCGGCGGTCTGGCGGGCGCCGAGGTCGACGGCACCGCGGAGGGAGAAGTTTGGCGGCTGAGACATGCTTCCATCCTGCCGCATCCCCGCAGCAGCTTGCACTTCAGCCGGCCGCGGCCAGGGCGCCGCCCGCCGGCTAGAAGGCGGGCACCTCGAAGTATCCGCCCCATTCGCCGCGCAGCGTCCCGCAGATCTCCCCGAGGGTTGCCTCGGCCGCCGCGGCGGCGAGCATCGGCGGAATCATGTTCTGCCCCGAGCGGGCCGCCGCCAGCATGGCGGCGAGGGCCTCGTCCACGGCCGCCTGGTCCCGGGCGGCCCGGCGCCGATGCAGGTCGGCCGCCTGCGCGACCTCGACCTCGTGGCTGACCCGCAGGATCTCCACCGGCTTCTCCACGGTCTGGGTGTGGCAGTTCACCCCCACGACCTTTTTGTCGCCCTTCTCGATCTTCTGCTGGTGGGCGAAGGACGCCTCGGCAATCTCGGCCATGAACCAGCCTTCCTCGATCCCGTGCAGGATCCCGCCGGTCATCGAGCCGTCCGGCGACATGGCCCTGATCCTGGCGAAGATGGCCTCCGCCTTTTCCTCCAGCCGGTCGGTGAGCGCCTCGAGATACCAGGAGCCGCCCAGCGGGTCGGCCACGCTGGCCACGCCGGTCTCTTCCATGATCACCTGCTGGGTGCGCACGGCGATCTCGGCGGCCTTCTCGCTCGGCAGCGCGAGCACCTCGTCTAGGGCGTTGGTATGCAGCGAGTTCGTCCCGCCCAGCACCGCGGCCAGCGCCTCGACCGCGGTCCTGACCACGTTGTTGTCGGGCTGCTGGGCGGTCAGCGACACCCCGGCGGTCTGGGTGTGGAAGCGCAGCCACTGCGACCGCTCCGACGTCGCGCCGTACACGTCGCGCAGCCACCGGGCCCAGATCCGCCGGGCCGCCCGGAATTTGGCGATCTCCTCGAAGAAGTCAATGTGAGCGTCGAAGAAGAACGACAGGCCCGGGACGAACGCGTCCAGGTCCAGGCCGCGGGACAGGCCGAGCTCGACATAGCCGAACCCGTCGGCCAGGGTGAACGCCAGCTCCTGCGCGGCGGTGGCCCCGGCCTCCCTGATGTGATAGCCGGACACCGAGATCGGCTTGTAGTCGGGGATGTCCGCCGCGCAGTACTCCATCAGGTCGCCGATCAGCCGCAGGTGCGGCTGCGGCGGGAACAGCCACTCCTTCTGCGCGATGTACTCCTTGAAGATGTCGGTCTGCAGGGTGCCGTTGAGGTTGCCGATGTCCGCGCCCTGCCGCTGCGCGGCCGCGAGGTACATGCAGAAGACCGGCACGGCCGGGCCGCTGATCGTCATCGAGGTGGTCACGTCGGCCAGCGGGATGCCGCCGAACAGGACGTCCATGTCGGCGGCCGAGTCGATGGCCACGCCGCAGTGCCCGACCTCGCCGGCCGAGCGCGGATCGTCGGAGTCGCGGCCCATCAGCGTCGGCATGTCAAAGGCCACCGACAGGCCGCCGCCGCCGGCCTGCAGCAGCATCTTGTACCGCTGGTTGGTCGCCTGGGCGTTGCCGAAGCCGGAGAACTGCCGGATCGTCCAGGCCCGGCCGCGGTAGCCGGCCGGGTAGAGGCCGCGGGTGAAGGGGAACTCCCCCGGCCAGCCGATGCGCTCGAATCCCGGCACCACCGCGCCGTCGGGCGGCCCGTAGACGGGGTCGACGGCCATGCCGGACAGCGTGGTGAAGTCGGCGTCGCGCAGCCGCGAGCTGTCGTACCTGCGCTGCCAGCGGGCCCTCGCCTCGGCAGGCTGGCCGTCCGGCTGCTGCGGCCGGGCCGCGGACTGCTGCGCTGTCATGGTCATCCTCTCGGGCCCCGCGGCCGGGCCGACCGGGTCACGCCGCGCCGGCGGCACCGGGCACCGCAGCCGAATAGTAGGACGTCCTACTATTCTCTCCCAGTGTACGCGGCCAAGCCCGGCAGGGCATCAGGCCGCGCAGGCCAACCAAACCGTCTGCTGAGTCGTCTTTCCCGGTAGCCGGCCCGCCCGGGGCGGCCCGAGCGCCCAGGTCTCTCGCCGAATGTGTGGTACAACGAATGCGATCCAGCGCACATGACGTGGGCGGCACGGCAGTCATGGGGGACGTTGCGGCTGTCTCGGCACCGTGGCCTGCGTCGGCGAACCGCGCGACCAGGCAGGGGAGTGCGACCAGGCAGGGGAGTTCTGTGGCCAGGCTGCGCACGGCCGACCGGGACGCTGCCGAGGAGCTGTTCAGCGCCTGCTACCCGAGGCTGGCCGGCTGGGTCCGGCGGCTGGTGGACGACGACGAGACCGCGCACGAGATCGCCTCCGAGGCCTTCACCAGGCTGCTGGCCCGCTGGTCGGGCCTGGACAACCCGCAGAGCTACCTGTACATGATCGCCACCAACCTGGTCCGCGACCACTGGCGCAAGGCCGGCCGGGAGCGGCGCGCGATCCGGGTCATGGTCGCTGCCGCGCCGTCCGACCCGGCCTGCCACCCGGCGCAGGACGTCGACGTGCGGGCGCTGATCGGGGAGCTGCCCCCGCGGCTGCGCAGCGCGTTCCTGCTGCACTACTACGGCGGCTTCGGGGTCCGCGAAGTCGCCGCCATGCTCGGCAGCCCGGAGGGCACGGTGAAGGCGGACCTGCACCATGCCCGGGGGCGGCTGCGGGCCGTGCTGGGAGACACCGGTGACTGACGACCACGACCGCATTCACGAGCTGCTGAACGCCGCCGTGCAGCCGCTGCCGCCGCCGCCGGGCACGTTCCAGCGCATCCGCCGCCGGGCGCGGCGCCGCCGGGCGCAGCGGGCGGCGCTGACCGCTGCCGCGGCGGCGGCGGTGGTGGTAGTGATCGCCGGGGCGGTTGCGGCGCCGGGCCTGGTGGCGCGGCTGCACCCGGCCAGCCGCGCCGTGCAGCGCACGGCCGCGGCCTCGGTCAGCCCCGAGCCCGCGGTAACGGCCCATGCGAGCAGCCGGGCAGTGCCGGGCAGCGCGGCCTCCAGGTCGGCCACCAGGATCCCGGCGTCGTCCGCCCTGTCGGCGACCACCTCGGGTGAGGCGGCGCCCGCCAGCTTCCGGCCGACCTCGGTCACGATCGTCGGGACCGGCACCGGCGGCCTGGTCGGAGCGGTCATCGGCCAGGCGGGCACCTCCGGTCACTGCGCCAGCCGGTATTGCACGTCGCTCGCGGGCACCTCCGACTTCGGCACCTGGTACGGCGTGAGTGCGCCGCCCGCGTCCGGCCCGGACGGCGCGCGGGGCGTGAGCCAGCTGCGCTTCCTCAGCCTGGCCGACGGCTGGGCCTTCGGGCCGCAGCTGTGGGCCACCACCGACGGCGGGCGGAGCTGGCAGCGGCAGCAGACGCATGGGCTGCGCATCACTGCGCTGGAGGCGGCAGGCGACCGGGCGTTCGCGATCTTCGCCAAGTGCTCGGGCTCGGGGCCGGCTACGCAGCGGACTGCACCAGCTTCTCGCTGTACTCATCGGTCGCCGGATCCGGCAGCTGGGCCCCGGTAGCCGGCCCGGTGCGGAATCTCCGGGCGGCCGCGGGCAGCCAGCCGGCCGCCGCCAGCCTGGTGCTCGCGTCCGCCACCCGGGCCAGTCCGGCCGCGCCGGCAGGCTTCCTGCTCGCGCCATCGGGCGCGGTACTCACCGGACCGCTGACCGGGGCGCCGTGGACGACGGCCGGGCAGATACCGCCGGGCTGCCAGCCCGGTCGGGCCCAGCCGAGCGGCCAGCCCGCCACGGCCCAGCTGGCGACCGGGTCAGCGGGGACCGGGCCGCCGGCTCGCAGCTGCTGCTCAGCTGTGATCAGCAGGCCGGCGGCGTGGCCACCAAGACGATATACACGTCAGCGACCGGCGCCAGCTGGACGCAGGCCGGCCGCCCCAGCAGCACCGGGCGGGCGGAGTGGCTGGCGGCCGCGACCGGCGGGCTGGCCGTGCTGGCTACCAGCTCCGGCCTCTGCGTTTCGGCCGACAGCGGCCGGACCTGGGCCAGCGCCCAGGTCGTCAGGGCGCCGGCCGGGGGGTTCGCCTATGTGGGCATGACGTCAGCGGCCGTCGGCATCGCCGTGCCGGCCGACGCCAGCCTCGGCGAGGTCTTCGTCACCAGCGACGGCGGCCGGGCCTGGCGGCCCTCGCCGGTCGAGGGCCGCTGACCAGTCCCGTCAGCCCCGCCCGGTCAGGCGGCCTAGTCAGCCGGCCCGGGCCGGGCCCGGCCCGGCTGATCGCGGGCTGCCGAAGTCGCCGGCCTGCATGCGGCGCGCCCGCAGCAGGGCGAACATCTCGGCCAGCTGTGCGGAGTCGTAGCCGGCCATGCCGAACCCCGCTGCCATCAGGTCTGCGGTGGCCTGCTTCACCACGGCACGGCCCGCCGGGGTGATCTCGGCCAGCGTCCCGCGGCCGTCACGCGGATTGGGGCGGCGGGCGACGAACCGCTGCTGCTCCAGCCGGTTGATCGTGTTGGTGACGCTGGTCGGGTGCACCATCAGGCGCTCGCCGATCAGCCGCAGCGGCAGCGCGCCGGTGCGGCCGAAGGTGAGCAGTACCAGGGCCTCATACCGGGCGAATGTCAGTCCGTGCGGCCGGAGGTGCTCGTCCAGCTCGGCCAGCAGGATCTGCTGGACCCGCATGATCGAGGTGACCGCGGCCATCGGCCGCGAGTCACCGAACCTGCGCTCCCAGGTCCCTGCCGCCCGCTCGATCGGGTCGAAGGGCAGCGCCAGCGGCTTGCGCACAGCCACAACGTACCTGTCCGGCCTGGGCGGCCGCAGGCCCGGCTGGCCGGGGCGCAGCGGGCTCAGCTGGCCGGCTCGCCCGGCGGCTGGCCTGCCGTAGGCTTTCCGGTGTGGACTGGTCGCTGCTCAGCTGCGGACGGTCCGGGCATGTCACCTACGCGCCGGATGAGCCCGAGCTGCGCGACCAGCTGACCGCGCAGGCGCCGGACGGCGAGGCGTGGCAGTGCCTGCGCTGCGGGACGTTCATCGCCGGCCCGCCGCAGCGCACCGGCCCGGCGGAGCAGGCGCCGGCGCCCCGCCGCGGCAAGGAGGCCCGTAGCTCGGTCATCTTGCGCGTCTTCGCGGTCGAGCGGTTCGTGCGGGGAGTGCTGGCCGGCGCGCTGGCCTACGTCGTGTGGCGGTTCCGCAACTCCCGGCATTCGGTGGAGCAGGCGTTCGAGCGCGAGCGGCCGGCCATCAGGTCGCTGTTCCGCCAGCTCGGCTACAACGTCGATCACTCCAAGCTGGTGGGCCTGATCCACCATGCGCTGACGCTGAGCAGCGGCACGATAACGCTGATCGCGGCGGCCCTGACTCTTTACACCGTCGTCGAGCTGGTCGAGGGCGTCGGCCTGTGGCTGGAACGGCGCTGGGGCGAGTACTTCGCGATGGTGGCGACCTCGCTCGGCCTGCCGTATGAGATCTACGAGCTGAGCAACGGGGCCAGCGTCACCAAGCTACTGTTCTTCGGCGTCAACCTGGGGCTCGTGCTGTACCTGGTGATCACCAAGCGGCTGTTCGGCGCCCGTGGCGGCAAGGCCGCCTACGAGGCGCGGCTGCGCAGCGAGTCGGTGCTGGAGGCGGCCGCCGCGGCCGCCGCGGCCGAGGCCGCCGCCCGCCGGTCGGCCACCGCGGCCGCGGCCGCGCCGGCCGACCCTGGCCGCGACGCGGCTCCCTGACCGCTGCTGGCTAGCTGACGGCCCCCGGCAGCTGGCCGCCGATCAGGTCATCCGCCGCCGCGTACGGGTCGAGCTCGCCGCGGGCCACCTGGCCGGCCAGCTCGTCCAGCCGCGACTCGCCCGGCAGCGCGCCGAGGCGGCGGCGCAGCCCGGTGATGGCGATGGCCGAGATCTCCTCCCGGGCCCGCTCGTGCCGCCTGCGGTCCCGCTCACCCGATTTCGCCAGCCAGCTGCCGTGCTTGGCCAGCCTGGCGGCCAGGTCGTCGATGCCCTCGCCCGTCGCGGCCGTGGTCGCGACGATCGGCGGCTTCCAGCCCCCCTCGGCGCGCTGCGCCATCCCCAGCATCGTGCGCAAGTCCCTGATCGCCTCCTGCGCCCCGGGCCGGTCGGCCTTGTTGACCACGAAGATGTCGGCGATCTCCAGGATGCCGGCCTTGGCCGCCTGGATCGAGTCGCCCATCCCCGGCGCGACCACCACCAGCGTCGAGTCCGCCAGCGCGGCGATCTCGACCTCGGCCTGGCCGACCCCGACGGTCTCGATCATGATCACGTCGAACCCCGCCGCGTCCAGGATCCGCAGTGCCTGCGGCGTGGCCCAGGACAGGCCGCCCAGATGGCCGCGGTTGGCCATCGAGCGGATGAACACCTCAGGGTCGGTCGCGTGATCTTGCATCCGGACCCGGTCGCCGAGCAGGGCGCCGCCGCTGAACGGCGAGGTCGGATCGACCGCCAGCACGCCTACTCGCTGGCCCCGGCCGCGGCAGGCCCGGACCAGGGCCGCGGTGACGGTGGACTTGCCGACTCCCGGCGCGCCGGTCAGCCCGATGACCCGGGCCCCGCCGGTCAGCGGCGCGACCAGCTTCATGATCGGCCGCAGCTGCGCTGAGCCGCTCTCGACCAGCGAGATCAGCCGGGCCAGCGCGCGCGGGTCGCCCTTGCGCGCGGCGGTGACGAGGGTATCCGGATCCTGCGGTCGCACGGCCGGGCCGGTCAGCGGCGGCCGGGCGCGGGCACCCGGAACAGCAGCGCGTCACCCTGGCCGCCGCCGCCGCACAGGCCGGCCGCCCCGAGGCCGCCGCCCCGGCGGCTCAGCTCGCAGATCAGGTGCAGGGCGATCCGGGCGCCGGAAGCGCCGAGCGGGTGCCCGATGGCGACCGCGCCGCCGTTGACATTCACCCGGTCGGCCCCGATGTGCAGGTCGCGCATCGACTGGATCGCGACCGCGGCGAACGCCTCGTTGATCTCGATCAGGTCCAGGTCGGATACCTGCAGGGCCGCCTTGCGCAGCGCATGCTCGATGGCGCGCGACGGCTGGGAATGCAGCGAGTTGTCCGGCCCGGCGACCACCCCGTGCGCGCCGACCTCGGCCATAACCTGCGCCCCGGCGGCCGCGGCGGCCGCGGCGGACATCACCACGACCGCGCACGCTCCATCGGAGATCTGGGACGCGGTCCCGGCCGTGATCGTGCCGCCGGGCGCGAACGCCGGGCGCAGCGCGCTGAGCGACTCGGCCGTCGTCTCGGGGCGCACGCCCTCGTCGGCGTCGAACAGCACCGGCGGCTGGCCGCGCCGCTGCGGGACCTGGACGCCGATGATCTCGGCGTCCAGCAGGCCGTCCTTGATGGCGCGGGCGGCGAGCTGGTGCGACCGGGCGGCGAACTCGTCCTGCTCTGCGCGGCCGATGCCAAGGCGGGCGTTGTGCCGCTCGGTTGACTCGCCCATCGACACGTGATCGAACGGGTCGGTGAGGCCGTCGTGCTCCAACGCGTCGATCAGCCCGGCGGCACCGTACTTGAAGCCGCGGCGGGATCCGGGCAGCAGGTGCGGCGCCTGGGTCATGGACTCCATCCCGCCCGCCACGACGACGTCGAACTCCCCGGCCCGGACCAGCTGGGCGGCCAGCGCGATCGCGTCCAGGCCGGACAGGCACACCTTGTTGATCGTGAGCGAGGGAACCGACATCGGGATGCCGCCCGCCACCGCGGCCTGCCGGGACGGGATCTGGCCGGCACCGGCCTGCAGCACGTGCCCCATGATCACGTAGTCGACCTGGTCGCCCAGGATCCCGGCCCGCTCCAGGGCCGCCCTGATCGCAATGCCGCCCAGATCGGCCGCGCTGAAGTCCTTCAGCGAGCCGAGCAGCCGCCCGGTAGGTGTCCTTGCTCCGCCGACGATGACCGCTTCACGCATACGTGCCACGATACCTGCGGGCCGCCGGGCCAGCAGCGCGGGAAAGCGCCGGTCTTGCCCGCGCCGGAGTGGCGTATGGAACCAGGAGAGAGGCACGGCCATGCTGACCCGGATCGACCATGTGGGGATCGCCTGCCGGGACCTGGAGGAGAAGATCGCCTTCTACGCCGCCACGTTCGGCCTGCAGCTGGTGAGCCGGGAGACGAACTCCGAGCAGGGCGTCAAGGAGGCCTTGCTGCAGGTCGCCGACGCGCCCGCCGGGACTTCTTACGTGCAGCTGCTCGAGCCGCTCGGCCCGGGCACCGCGGTCGGCAAGTTCCTGGCCCGCCGCGGCGAGGGGCTGCATCACGTCGGGTACGGGGTCACCGACATCACCGCGGCGCTGGCCGAGATCGGCGCCGCCGGGGTCCGGCTGCTCGACTCCAGGCCGCGGCACGGCTCGATGGGCGCCGCCATCGCGTTCCTGCACCCGGCGGACGTCGGCGGCGTGCTGACCGAGCTGGTGCAGGCGGCCCCGGGCGGCTGACCGCCGCCCGCTCAGCTGATCACCGGCGTCCGGGCGCCGCGCACCGGGCGCCCATCAGGCTGCCGCCGCAAGCCCCGGCGTACTGTATGAAACAGTCTTGACCGCCATGAGCCGTCACATATAAGTAAAGACAGGTATCTCCAGTACCAGTAAGTAAAGACAGGTATCTCCAGTACCAGCGAGCGCGAACGCCCCGCCAAGTCCGGACCGGGAGAGTACGCTGCCACCCACCGGAGCGAACAAGTTTGCGTGCTGACCGGGGCCCCATGACCGCTGGCAAGTTGCCGACCGGCTCGCGGGCGCGTGAGGCCCTCGCCCGGCGAGCGTTTCCCCCACGTCTACCCAGGATTAGGCGATATGCAGCCCGATATCGATGCTCAGCTCAGCAACTTCTTCGAGGAGACCCCGCAGCCTCGTGACTTCGCGCGGGTCATGCGCGGATACGACCCGCACCAGGTCAATGAGCACCTGAAGCAGGTAGACGGTGATCTGCGCCAGCACCGGGAGCAGGTCCTGGCCCTGCAGCGAGAGCTCGCGGACGCGCACCGGCAGCTCCAGGAGCAGGAACGGCCGACCTACTCCGGACTGGGCTCGCGGATCGAGCAGCTGCTGCGGCTGGCCGAGGAGCAGGCAACGGAGATCCTTCAGGAGGCCAGGTCCGCGGCCAACGAGTTCAACGCCACGGCTAAGGTCGAGGCGGCCGAGCTGCGGGCCGCGGCCGAGAACGAGGCGGCCGAGCTGCGGGCCATCGCCAAGCGGGAGACCGACGAGCTGCGCTCGTCCGCGGAGCGCGAGGCAGACGGGATCCGCACCACGGCCCGGCGCGAGGTCGACGAGCTGACCTCGACCAGCGAGCGCGAGGCGGCCAAGCTGCGGGCCACCGCCGAGCACGAGGTGGCCGAGAAGCGGGCGTCCATCGAGCGCGACATCGCCAAGCTGCGCACCACCACCGAGCGTGAGGTCGCCCAGCTGAAGGCGTCGTCCAAGCGGGAGCGCGACGAGATCCTCACCACCTCCAAGCGCCAGGCCGACGAGATGCGCAGCCAGGCGCAGCGGATCCTGGAGGAGAGCGAGGCGCAGCGCGCGCAGGCCGAGGCGGAATTCGAGATCCAGCTCGCGTCCCGCCGCGAGGAGGCCGAGCGCCAGGAGGCCGAGCGCCTCGCCGCCGCGCAGACCGCTACCCAGAAGATGGTGTCCGAGGCGGAGCAGCGCGCGGCCGCGGCCGAGCAGCGGGCCACCAAGGCCAGCGCGCAGGTCGAGCAGACCCGCCGCGAGGCCGACCAGCACTCACGCCAGCTGGTCAGCAACGCTAAGAAGAACGCCGACCAGATCGTCGCGCAGGCCAAGTCCCAGGCCGACCAGCTGCTGGCCGAGACCAAGTCCGAGTCCGACCGGATCCGGACGCTGGCCCAGCGGCAGGTCGACGAGCTGAACAAGCAGAAGGAGAGTGTGGCCGCGCACCTGGCCCAGATCAGCCAGCTGCTCGGAACCCAGATGCCGGGCCTGGCCGATGCGCTCAAGCCGCAGCAGGGCGGCGGCGCCGTCGCGGCCCCCACCGCCAAGGCGGTCACCGCGGCTCCGGCTCCGGCTCCGGCCAACGACGGCCAGGCCGAGCCCGCCCGCCCGGCCGCCGCAGGTCAGCCGGAGAACGGCGGGCAGCACGGCGGGGCCAGCGCCAGGCAGACGGCCGGCGCGAAGTCGGGCAAGGCCGATGACGAGGAGTGGTGGACGGCCTAGCCGTCCCCCTCACTCTGCTGCTCACGGGCTCACGGTCTGGCCGCCGTCCACGATCAGGACCTGGCCGGTCATGAACGAGGACGCGCCGCTGGCCAGGAATACCGCCGGGCCGGCCATCTCCACGGCGCTCCCCCACCGGCGCATCGGGACCGTCGCGATCGTGGCCGGGCCCGCGGCCGGGTCCTCCCACAGATTGCGGTTCAGCTCAGTGGCGGTCCAGCCCGGGCACAGGGCGTTGACCCGGACGCCCTCGGCACCCCACTCCACGGCCAGGGACTTCGTCAGCGAGATCAGGCCGGCCTTGGCTGCCCCGTAGGGCACCAGCAGCGGCGAGGACGTCACCCCGGCGACCGACGCGACATTGATGACCGAGCCGGCCCGGCGCTCGAGCAGGTAGCCGGCGAAGGCGTGGCAGACGTACACGGCCGAGTCCAGGTTCAGCCGCATCAGCTTCTCCCAGCCGGGCAGCCGCAGGTCGCGGAAGCCGACCACGAAGTTCGACCCGCCCGCGTTGTTGACCACGATGTCGACCTGGCCGAGCTGCCCGATCGCCGCGGCCACCGCGTCGGTGACCTCCCGCTCGGCGGTCACGTCGGCAGGGAGCACGACGGCCTTGCGGCCGACCGCCGCAATCTGCGCGGCGGTCTCGGCCAGCCCGTCACGGCTGCGCGCAACCAGTGCGACGTCGGCGCCCGCCTCGGCCAGGCCGACGGCGATGGCCTGGCCGATCCCGCGGGACGCGCCAGTGACGAAGGCAGCCTGGCCAGTAAGGTCAAAAGGGCTCATGATCGTTTCCTCATCGGCGCGGCGGCCGGGCGCGAGAGCCTCCCCGGCCCCGGCCCGGTGCGGATCTAGCGCTCGTCACTGTAGCGAGCGGGGGCAGTTACGTCGTCCTCTATGGCCCGATGATCATCGGCCTGATCATGGTCGGCCGCGGCGTGCGGATCCGCACCCAGGGCGGCCTGCGCTGACCCCTGACCGGACACCGCGCCCAGGCGGCGAGGAGCGCGAGTCCTTACCGGTGCGTGCGCGGCCCCGGCCCGGGCCTGCGGGGGCGGCGCTGCCAGCAGGTGCTGTGCCAGTGCCGCCGCTCGGCCGGCCCTGGCGTCTTCGCCGGCCACGCCACTACATGCGCGGTGCCCGGCCTGATCTCCTGATCACAGCCGGGACAGCGATACGCCTTGGCTGCCGCCGCGCCCGGTACCTGCCGCACCACCCACTCGCCGTCCGGCCATACCTGCATCAGCGGCGGCCCGAGCCGGGTCGCCGCCTCGCCGTCCTGAGCCCGGTCCGCCGCCAGGCCGCGCCCCGCGGCCGGCCGGGCGCCGCCGCGTGGCCGGCGCGGCACTTCGGCGGGCAGGCGGCGGGCTCTACGCGGGCTCACATCAACGACCGCCGATCATGATGTCCGTTCCTCCGGGATTCCTGCAGCCAGAATCGCGGTGCGCGCGGCCTTTATTCCGGCTGGCGCAGGAGCGGCCGGAGAGGGCTATGCGTGCCTGACGTCGGCGCCGCTGTCCCGGTCACCGCGATCAGCCGCGCCGCGCCAGTGGGTCCTGGCCGGGCTACAGTTCTGCGGTGCGCATCGTTATCGCCAGGTGCAGCGTGGACTACGCGGGCAGGCTCTCGGCTCATCTTCCGCTCGCCACCCGCCTGCTCATCGTCAAGGCGGACTCCTCGGTCCTGGTGCACTCCGACGGGGGCAGCTACAAGCCGCTGAACTGGATGTCGCCGCCATGCCGGGCTGGCCGACGAGCCGGGCCGCTGGGTGGTGACCGGCAAGGCCGGCGAGACGCTGACGATCGAGATCGCCGAGATCCTCAGCGATACCTCCTTTGACCTGGGTGTCGACCCCGGCCTGATCAAGGACGGCGTGGAATCCCACCTGCAGGAGCTGCTCGCGGCCCAGCTGGACGTCCTGGGCGCGGGATGGCGGCTGGTGCGCCGGGAGTACCCGACGCCGATCGGGCCGGTCGACCTGATGTGCCGGGACACGGCCGGCGTCAGCGTCGCCGTCGAGATCAAGCGCCGGGGCGAGATCGACGGGGTCGAGCAGCTCACCCGCTACCTCGAGCTGCTGAACCGGGACCCGCTACTGGCCCCGGTGCGGGGCATCTTCGCCGCCCAGGAGATCAGGCCGCAGGCCCGCACTCTCGCCGAGGACCGGGGCATTCGCTGCGTCACCCTGGACTACGACACCATGCGGGGCGTGGATGACAGCGCCATGCGGCTGTTCTGACTCAAAGCTCCGGCTCGGTGCTGACGGCTCAGTCGCCGGCTGGCGCTGCCCGGCGTCCGCGAGGAGCAATACTGACCCGCTTGCGGCTGCCTGGCACCCCGGGCAGGCGTCCGCTATCGCCCGTAGCGGATGATGACGCCTTCGCCAGCACGGTGAATGATGCAGGTGAGGGCGGGCGCCCCGGTGACTGGCGCATCACCGCATCAATGTGCAGGCTCGGCAGCCGGTCGCCGCCGATCTGTCCCGGGCAGTGAGGAGCATGGGTATGTCACAGTCGCGGGAAACGCCGGCGGCAGTGATCCCGGGTGGCACCAGCGCGTCAGCGCGGCAGTCACGGGCCGCGGGCCGTCAGCATCGCGTGGTCATGTTCCGGATTGGGCTGGGCATGGGGGCGGTCTGCTGCGAAGCCGCCGCTTCCACGAGCAGGTGATCATCGGCGTCATCGGGCTGGCGGCGCTGATGCTTCTGGCCAGGGAAAACCATGCTCGCGCCCTCGCCCGCCTGATCGCCTGGGACAACCGGCAGAACCTGCCCGGTCAGCGCAGAGCCAGGGCCCGGTCAGGCTAAGGCCGGGAATGGGATGCGGCCGGCTCAGGCGGCGGAATTCCTTGCCAGGGCGCGCGATCGGAGCAGATATCATCCGCGCCGGGTGATGCCCGCTCCCGCCGCGCGCCGCAGGATACGCGCAGGGTCCGAGCTGAGAGGTGGGCGGGATGGCAGTAAGGGCAGTCGAGCATCTGGATATCAGCGAGCGCCAGGCCATGGGCGATGAGGCCCGGGTGCGGGCGCCTGTGTCAGTTCATTCGGGGTGGAGGCCAGCGGCGGATCGCGCCGATCCGGTTGCCCTGCTGGAGGGGCAGAACCTCACCCGCGAGCCGGACCTGGTGCCGGTCCGCCACGGCCGGATGATGGTCTCGCCGTTCACCTTTTACCGGGGCGCGGCCAAGATCATGGCTGCGGACCTGGCGGACACCCCGGTGGCTGGCCTGGATGCCCAGCTGTGCGGTGATGCTCATCTGTCGAACTTCGGCGTGTTCGCCTCGCCGGAACGGCGGCTGCTGTTCGACCTGAACGACTTCGATGAGACGCTTCCGGGGCCGTTTGAGTATGACGTAAAGCGGATGGCGGCGAGTTTCACGATCGCGGCCCGCAACAACGGGTTCTCCAAGGCAGACGCGCGCGCCGCGACGCTGGCGTCGGTGACGGCCTACCGGGAGGCGATGGCGGAGTTCGCGCGGATGCCCACGATGGACATCTGGTACGCGCACATGGACGAGGATGAGCTGATGATCGCGGTCCGCGGCGTGGTGGCCCAGGCGGCGATGGAGGCGAAGAGGAAGGGAAAGGGGAAGAAGAAGGCGGCCAAGGAGGCGAAGACGGCGGAAAAGGCCGCGAAGACGGCGGAGAAGACCCGGGAGAAGGCTCACACGCGTGACAGCCTGCAGGCGCTGTCCAAGCTCGGCGAGCTGGTCGATGGACGATACCGGATCGTCAGCGATCCGCCGATCGTGGTCCCCGCGCGTGACCTGGCCGCCGCCTACGGCCTGTCGGCCGACGAGGCCGCCCACGCGATCCGCGATCAGTTCCGCGCCTACCGGGCCACCTTGCCAGACGACCGCCGTCAGCTGCTTGAGCGCTTCGAGGTCGTGGATATGGCCCGCAAGGTCGTAGGCGTGGGCAGTGTCGGCACCAGGGCGTTCATCGTGCTGCTGCAAGGACGCGACGCGCATGACCCGCTTTTCCTGCAGATCAAGGAGGCGACGGCCTCCGTGCTGGAGGAACACCTGGGTAAGAGCAGGTACAAGCAGCACGGTGAGCGGGTGGTGCAAGGGCAGCGGATGATGCAGGCCGCCAGCGACATCTACCTGGGCTGGACCAAGGGGCTGGACGTGAAGCGGCACTTCTACTGGCGGCAGCTGCGTGACATGAAGGGCTCGGCGCTGGTCGAGTCGATGACGCCGCTCGGGCTCACCTTCTACGCCCGGATCTGCGGGTGGACGCTGGCGCGGGCGCACGCCCGGTCCGGTGACCCGGTCGCCATCGCCGGGTACCTCGGCGACAGCGACGCGTTCGACCGGTCGGTTACCGGCTTCTGCGAGCGCTACGCCGACCAGAACGAGCGCGACTACCAGGACTTCGTGCTAGCGGTCCGGTCCGGGCGGCTGGAAGCCCGCGAGGGCGTCTGACGATCGGATACGGATTGCTGGCTGACCGGCGATGAACGCCGAGTTCTTCGCGCTGGCGTTCACCGCGGCGCTGAACCCTAAGCTGCTGGCCCTCGACCTGCTGCTGATCGAGAACCGGCGGCCGCGGGCGATGTTCTTGTGCCTCCTGCTCGGCGGCATGACCGTCGCCCTGACGATCGGCCTGCTGGACGTGCTCGCCGTCCACGCCGATGCCATCCACTCCCAGGTCTCGGTGGGCGCGGGAGTCGACCTGGCCCTCGGCCTGCTGCTGCTCGCCGTCGGCGGACTGGTGGCGACGGGCCGCCTGCACGGCCGGCGGAAGACATCAGTGCCGGCCGGCGGCGGGCGGCCGGAGAAGAAGGAGAAGAAGGAGAAGAAGAACAGCTGGGCGCAGCGGGTGCTCAGCGAGCCCCGGCTCGGGCTCGCCATGCTCGTCGGCGCGCTGATCGGCATCCCGGGCGCCAGCTACGTCGCCGCGCTGCATCACCTGGTCGCCGGGAACTACTCCACCGGTGCCCAGATCGCCGCCATCGTCGTCTTCGTGGTGATCGACTTCTTGCTGATCATCGTCCCGTACGCATTCCTGGAACTGCGGCCCGAGGCCACCAAGGCGCGGCTCAAGGACACCCAGGAATGGCTGCTGAGCCACGCCCGCCAGCTCATGGCCGCCATCGCCCTCCTGCTGGGCGCCTACCTCACCATCAGCGCCGTGATTCACCTGAGCTGACCCCGCTCCGGCTCAGCTCAGGCAAGAACCTTTGCCTTCTCGCGCTCGAACTCCGCCGCTGAGATCACTTCCCGGTCCCGGAGGTCGGCCAGCTTCGCCAGCTGATCGGCGGGTACCAGCCGAACCCGCCAGTGACATGCCTTACACCTTCAGGAACGGAGGGGTACCGTTGGGCCGCCAGCCGGGCCGTGATCTTGAGCAGGTGTCAGCATCCGCCGGAAGCGATCAATGGCATCACCCGCCACGGGTGAGTCAGCAGCCCACGGGCGGCCCGCCGATCCGAAACCAGCGGCGAAGGTCCGCGACGTCACCAGGCTTTTCCGGACCCCCGATGAGGTCACCGGCGCCTGCTAACCCGGCACCGGCACCAGGAGTTCCTGCGGCAGACCGCAAAGGCCTGCCTGCGCGCCGCTGCGGCGAGGTCTCTTCGTTCTCACCCTGCTGGGGCGATGCTGTCAGGCGCCCGGAGATGCATCGTGACGGGTAGGTAAGGGACCGGTGCCAGCAGGGAGACCTTCCAACCTGGCCCTATTTAAGGCAGCAGCCCATGACCACGAAAGAGCAAGCACCCACGCCGAGCCCTCTGGGGCCGCTGGCTCGTTACGAGCGGGACCTGATCGGCCGCATCACCGACTTCAACGACCCGCGGCAGGAGTGGCGGCGGCTGTTCTCCGAGCTGCTCGGTACCTTCTTCCTGGTGCTGGCGGCGGCCGGCGGGGGGATGATGAGCCACGCCTTCCCGGGGGTGATCAGCCACGGCGCCGCGGTGGTGGCCCCGGCGCTGACGGTCATGGCCATCATCTTGTTCATGGGCAAGATCTCCGGCGCGCACCTGAACCCGGCCGTCAGCATTGCCTTCGCGCTGCGCGGTGACTTCCCGTGGCGGCGGGTTCCTGGCTACATCATCACCCAGCTGGCCGGGGCAACCCTCGCCGCGGTGTTCCTGCGTGCCGTCATCAGCGTCTCGGCCAGGTACGGGAGCAACTATCCGGCCGCCGGCTACTCCGGCGCAGCGGCGTTCTGGATGGAGCTCATCTTGACCATGGGCCTGGTCAGCGTGATCCTGGGCACCGCTTCCGGAGCCCAGAACGTCGGCATCATCGGCGCCTTCGGGGTCGGCGGCTACATCGCCCTGGCCGGCCTGTGGGGCAGCCCCATCTCCGGCGCCTCGATGAACCCGGCCCGCACCTTCGGCCCCGACCTGGTCGGCACCACCTTCACCAGCTACTGGGTCTACGTCGCGGGGCCGATCGCCGGCGCCGTGCTCGCGGTGGGCATTGCCTTCGTGCTGCGCGGCCGGGGCGGCGACACGCCCGCCGCCGGGGCCGCCCAGGGTGACCTGTTCACCGAGACCTACGAATCCGGCAAGTCCTGAGGATCCCGGCATGGCTGTCATCAGCGCGGCGTATCCCCGCACCCAGCACTGTAAGGAGCAGAAAGCGATGACGGCTGCACTTCCCGGCATTCCGGTGAGCGAGGCAGTCCGCAGTCTTGAGGTGCGCTGGATCTTCCCCGGCCGGCTGGACACCGAGGTAACCCGATGGTTCGGGCGATTCCCGGCCAGGACGGAGACACGCCAGGACACCTATCTCATCGATCCGCGGTTGCCCGGGCTGTCGGTGAAGGTCCGCGGGGGCGGGGCGCTGGAGGTGAAGGTGTACCGCGGCAGCCCCGGAATCCTCGAGGTGGCAGGCCGCGCCTGCGGACGGATGGAGTCCTGGCAGAAGTGGTCCTTTCCCCTCAGTCCGGCCAGCCAGGACCGCGGTGACCCGGCCGGCTGGAGGCCGGTGCGCAAAACGCGGCGCATCAGCCGGTTCTCAGGTACCAGCGGCCAGCTCGCGGGAGGCGCCCCGGGGCCGGGCCAGCAGCCGGGCTGCGGGGTAGAGCTCACCGAGATCCGGACCCGCGGCCTGGACTGGTGGTCCCTGGGCCTGGAGGCGACCGGCCCGGCCAGCCTGCTGCGCGGCGAGCTCCAGGCCGCCGCCGAGCTCGTGTTCGCCCAGGCCCTTCCCGGTGATCTCGAACCCGGCACCGATGACTCCAGGTCCTACCTGCAGTGGCTGTGCCAGCAGCCGGACCATGCGATTGATCTGAAGGTCGAGCTCCCCGAGCCGGATCTGACCTCAGTGCCGCCTCATCACCCGTCATGGGTGAGCTCATGAGCGCCTCCGTCACGTGCCGGATCACCCGCTGAGGGTGGAGCGTGACTTGCGGCCCGGTTGATGTACTGGCGGGAATCGCTTCTTGGCCGATTAGAAAGAAGGCGCAATGTCAGATCTGATCGCTATTGGATACCCGGACGAGGCCACCGCTGAGGCAGCCGCAGCGGAGGCGCGCAGGCTGGCCCGGGATCTGATCATCGAGCCTGACGCAATCGCGGTGATCGAGCGGGATGCGGAGGGCAAGTACCACGTGCATACCAGCCACCACCCGGTCGGCTCAGGTGCATCGTGGGGAATGTTCTGGGGACTGCTGTTCGGCTTGCTGTTCTTCATTCCGGTATTCGGGATTGCCATCGGGGCCGGGCTGGGCGCCCTGATGGGGAAGGTCGCCAAGACCGGCATCGACAAGCAATTCCAGGACCAGGTCCGCGACATGCTCAAGCCCGGCACCTCGGCGCTGTTCCTCATGGTGGAGAAGGTCACCCCGGACAAGGCCATCGAGGCGATGAGCAAGTACGGCGGCACCGTGCTGAAGACCTCCTTGTCCAAGGACGGCGAGAAGGAGCTGCAGGACGCCCTGCACGGCGGTGCTGCTGCGTCGTAACGCTCCGGGAAGCTGCTGGCCGGCTCGTAGCATCCTGTTCCGGGCCGGCCGCCGCTCGCCATGGCGAAGCCAGTTCGGCGATCTTGCCGGGGTGCCCGGACACCTTAGAACTGGCTAGGCCGCGTGCTCGGCTGCATCACCCTTCATAAAGGTATGCCGCATGCTCACGCCGTCGAGTGGCGCCTGTGCATGCCCGTTAACAACATGCGGCAAGGGGATGGCGGCACAGTCGAGAATCGTGGGCATCACATCGACCGCATGATGGTACTGGTCCCGCACCTCACCTGCTACCTGCGTCATCTCCCGAGGCCAGCTGATGATCAGCGGGCTGGCAGCGCTGCCGCCGGCCGGGTGCGGACCGAGTCCGCTGCCGGGCGTCCCGAGCGCCCACGCCCATCCCGGCCAGCCGATATCCCGGCCTGGGTCGGCCAGGCCGCCAGGCCGGGGCCAGGCCCAGGTGTAGGCAGGCCAGCAGGAAGAGATGCCGCTGCTGCCCGGCGGCGCATCCGGGCTGCCGCCTGTGCTCGCGTTCGCGGAACAGACCACCACGATGGTGTCATCAAGCTGCCCGGATTCTGTCAGGTAATCCAGCAGCCGCCCGACCTGGTGATCGGTATAGGAGCACAGGCCAGCATGGACCTCGGCAAGGCCGGCACAGCACTTCTTCTGCTCGTCGCTGAGCGAATGCCACGGGCGCACGCCGCAGGCCCCGGCCATGACCGGGGCCGGGTCTGTGCTCTCAGGCACCAGGCCGAGCCGCTTCATCTTGTCATTTACGATCTCGCGATAGCGCTCGTAGCCCGTTTCGAACCGGCCGCGGTACTTGCCGGTCCAGGTGCCGGGTGCGGCATGCGGGGCATTGTTCGGGCCGAAGGATAGATAACAGAACCAGGGTTTACCCTGCGCGGTCTGCGCCCCGGAGCGGATGAACTCAATGGCCATGACGGCCAGGTCCGCGTTGAGGTGGTAGCCGTCCGCTGGCGGATACGGCGGATCGACATACTGATTGTCGTAGATCAGGTCGGGATACAGCTGGCAGGTCTGTGCGCCCAGGAATCCGTAGAAGCGATCGAAGCCGCGCTCAAGCGGCCAGGTGCGGCGCGAGCCTGGCACGAGGGCCGCGGCTGGCGGGCTGAGATTCCACTGGCCGACGCAGTAGCTGCGATAGCCACTCCCGGCCAGGATCTCGGCCAGGGTACCGGCCTCCGGCGGGACGGTCATGCTCTGGCTGCGCCAGCCGAGTTCACCTGGTCCGGGCCGGCCCAGCCGAGTCATGCCGGTATCACGTCCCGTCAGCAGGCTGTAACGCGCCGGCCTGGAAAGGCCGGTCGTGTGCCATTGCGAATAGCGCAGTCCCCGCGTGGCGAGCCGGGTCATATTCGGGGCGTCGATCTGGCCGCCGAACGCATCCCAGGCCGCGATTCCGACATCATCCCAGACCACGTAGAGCACATTCGGCCTGCTGCGACGGGCTGCCCGCACGTCAGGCGGGCGGTGCGGCGTCCCCCCGCGCCCGCTCACGATTCAGCTGCCTTGCTCGCCGGTGCGACAGCACCGGGCCGCCCGCCGCCCGCGGGAACAGGGCCGGGCAGGCAGGACCGCCGCGGAAGCCGCTCAGTGACACGGCCGTGGGCAAGGCCCCCGCAGGCGATGAGCAGCAGCAGTGCCGCCGCATAGCTCCGGGACCGCAAAGGCGCCAGGGGATCGGACCGAGTCACTCTAGAATCCTCCGAGTCTTTAGTCCCTGGCACCTCACCTGGGGCGGGTGGTATCTACTTCAGGATGTTCACGGCGCGGGCGACTACCAGCAGCGCGACCAGCAGCGAGATCACATCCTCGGCCATCATCATGAGCTTCGCCCAGGACCTGATCGCCGAGACGTCCGTGGGGCTGAAGGCCATGGCTGTCGTGAACGACAGATGCAGGTAGTCAATGAACTTCGGATACCAGTCGGCCCCGGCGTATTCAGGATTGGTCATCTCGGGAAAGACGAAGGCAGGGCGGCGGCCCGGCCCCCGCGCGCGGGCCGCCGCTCCGCCTCGGTCCAGATCCCAGTACCACAGGCCGAACGCAATCACGTTGGTGAGCCACACGGCGGAGCCGCTGGCCAGCAGAATATTGGCGTCATTGGTGAACTTTGCCCCGCTGATGATGGCAGCTACCAGGCGTATAACCGCGGTGGCATTCACCAGCGAGATCACGCCTATCAGGGTCCCTGTCATTACCCGCAGCCAGGTGGAGTCGCGATCGATGCGGCCGGGATCACCGATGACCAGGACACCGAGCAGCCCCACCAGGACCAGGACGAGCACCCAGCGGGCCTCTCCGGTTCTGAGCTGAGGCGGCAGGATCACGCGCAGTCCGCCGGCCGCCAGCACCGCCAGCGCCATCGGCCAGCGCCGCTCGCCTGCCCTGGGCGGGCGCTCCCCGGGGCTGGCGGGCGCTGGGGGGGTCGGGGGGGTCATGGTCACCCGGCCAGCAGGTAGATGCTCTCGCCGGCCAGCCAGAAGCCCAGCAGCAGGGAGACCACGATGATCACCTGGTCCCGGTGGGTGTCCAGCCAGGCCCGCAGCCGCTTGAGCCGGGCATCGGCCGCGGCGGGCGCGAAGACCGCGTACAGCTGATGAACGCCGTCAGCGGGAAGGGCTCGAGAGTGATCCCGAGCCCGATCAGCAGCAGGTCAGCCGCCATCCGGCACGACTCCCGTCATCAGCGCCGGCATCGGCTCAGGCCGGCCGGGATCTCACAGGCCGCGCTCGGCGGTTATCCGTCCCGATGCGACTGCGTCGACGAGGGACTTGTAATCACGCTCGTTCTGGTCGGCGTATGTGACCGCGAATTCGGCGATCGCCTTCTCGAATACATCCGAGCTGCCGAGATACGCGGCGATCGCGATCCGGTCTCCTGAGCGGGCGTGCGCCCGCGCCAGGGTCCACCCGCACAGGTCGCCGTACATCCGCAGGCCGCGCGGCACCATGCTTTCGATGTCGACCGAGAATTTCCAGTCGCGCAGCTGGCGGACGTAGAAGTCGCGCTGCTGGCCGTCCAGGCCTGTCTCGATCCGCTGCCAGCCGAGGAAGATGTCGCTGGACGCCTGCATCAGCCGCTGGCCCGCCACCACCCGCTGGCCCTGATTGGTGTACTTGCTGGTGCCGACGAAGGCCGCCAGCACCGATTTCTCGGCCTCCTTGACCTGCAGGAACAGCGGATCTGAATTGTCGCGGCCGAGCAGCAGGATGATCCAGCACCGGGTTCCCACGCTGCCGACGCCGACAACCTTGCGGGCTATGTCGCAGAACTCGTACTGCTCGATCAGGAACCTGCGGTCGGTCTCCAGCGTGCGCCGGTACATGCCGAGCAGGTGAGTCATCTGCTCAGTGAAGCCAGCCAGAGTTTCCTGCTCGGGCAGCAGGTCCGCGAGCGGTACCAGCAGCGGCGGATCGGCGATGATCTTGGGCCGGCCGTCCACAAGATGAGTCAGCTTGGCGACTTCCTGCATGCTGTCCCTGGTCCGCGCCTTGGCCAGGCCCTTAGCCACCACCTTCCGCTGGCGTGCCTTCAGCTGGGACTCGAACTGCGCCTTCATCTGGTCCATATCGACGTGCGCGTACCAGACATCCAGGTTGGTCATCCCGGCGAAACTGCGCATTGCCTGGCGGTACCTGGCGACGGCGGCCGTGACGATCGCACGGCGGTCCTTAGCCGGGAATCCGTTGTCGCGTCCCGCCACTTCCAGGCTGGCCGCGAGCCGCTTGACGTCCCATTCCCACGGGCCGGGCAGCGTCTCATCGAAGTCGTTGACATCGAAGACCAGACGGCGCTCGGCTGAGCCGAAGAGGCCGAAGTTCGACAAGTGCGCGTCCCCGCAGGCCTGCACGGCCAGCCCGGACACCGGCGTGCTGGCCAGGTCACTGGCCATCGGCAGGGCCGCGCCGCGGTAGTAGGTAAATGGCGACACCATCATCCGGCCCCACCGGACCGGTACCAGCTCCGGTACGCGCGGCTCTGCCTGCCTGGCCAGCAGCCCGATCGGGTCTGGCCGGTCCGCCGGCGGGTCGAATACGGCATGGCTGGCCCGCGGCACTTCAGCGCGCGCCTCTTTGCCGCGAAGGGCGCGCTCCGCCGGGGTCAGGTGCCCGAGCGCCGTATCTAGCTGATACCGCAGCTTTTCCCTGGGCTGAGCCCCAGCCGTCAGCACAGTCATCACGGGCCCCTCTCTAGCGCTGCCCGGCGCCTCATCCGGGCAATCCGGCATGCGCGGCCGACCTCCGCGACAGCGACAGCGATTGAGGGCAGCCGCTGAACGTCGCGCAAGCCACTTTGCCGTGCCAGCGGGCTGCCTGCCTCACCCTGGCCGGGTGACATGGCCGGCAGTCTCGCGGACCTGACCCGGCTGGCCCGGCCCGCCGGATACGCCTGACAGCCAGGTCAGCGGCCCAGCAGGTGGGCGTTGACGGCGCGGGCCGATGGAGTCAGCTCGGGAATCTCGGCCACGGTCACGCCACAGTCGCGCAGCCAGGCCGCACCGCCGCCGGGCATGAACAGCGGCGGCTCCAGCCAGGCCAGCACGACCCGGCGCACCCCGGCGGCGATGATCAGCTCCGCGCACGGCCGCGGCCGGGACGCCCGGCGCAGGCACGGCTCGAGCGAGCTGTAGAGGGTCGCGGCGGACAGCACGGCGCCGGGCGTGCCCGCCGCGGCCGCCTTGGCCAGTGCGACCTCCTCGGCGTGGTCGGCAGGCGAGCGCTCACGGGAGTAGCCAGTCGCGATGACCGAGCCCGCGCTGCTGACCAGGATCGCGCCGACGCTGAAGGCAGTGGTCGAGGGCGGACAGCGCTCCGACAGCCCGATGGCCTGGCGCAGCCAGGACGCGTCGGCCCCCCGCCGACCGGGCGGCGTGCACTGCGGGCCGGACTTTTGCGGCATAAATGTTCTTTCCTGACGGCTGCCGAGGGCTGCCCTCAACGGTATCGGGGCCGCCGCAGCCGGTGATTTGCTGCCGCCCGGGGGTCGGCTGGCGGGTAGCCGGCTGCGGCTGCTGGCCTGGAAATCGCACCTCATCCGGTACGCGGGCGGGCCGGCCGAGCTGGTGCACGCCGAGGCCGGCAAGCCGCTCGCCGACGCGCAGCTGGAGATCTTGCTGGCGATCGTGCGCATCGACCTGAGCCAGGCCTGGATAAGGTGCCCCGCTGCGCCATTTCCATGATCTCGGTGACTTGTCCGCAACGGGAACTGAAAGTCACCGAGATCATGGGAGGCAGCCGGGCTAGGCTGGGCGCCATGGCCGGCGCAGCAGATCCGCGCGTGGACGCCTACATCGACGGGCTGCCGGACTGGCAGCAGGACATCTGCCGTGAGGTCCGCGCGCTGGTGCACGCCGCCGACCCGGCGGTCACCGAGACCATCAAGCGGACCAGGCAGCCGTACTTCGTGCTGCAGGGCAACGTCTGCGCGCTGCTGGCGGCGGAGGACCATGTCAGCGTGTTCCTCTACGACGGTGCGATCGTGCCCGATCCGGACGGAATCATCACCGGCGGCCACGACAACGCCACCGCCCGCACGGTCGCCGTCCGGCGCGGTGAGGTCATCAACGGGCCGGCCCTGACCGAGATGTTCCGGCAGATCATCGCCAACAACCGGGCCGGCGGATGGCGCAGGCTCAAGGCGGCCGGCCGCGGCCAGGCCGGCCAGCCCGGCGCGGGCTGATCCGGCTAATGGCCGCGCCGCGGGAAACGGCGCTCCCAGCTGCGCTCGCGGACCAGCTCGCCGTCGCAGCGCAGTTCCCGGCGGAACCGGTACCGCAGCGACGTCTGATCCCCGGCCAGCTCGAGTACCGAGCTGGCCAGCAGCAGCCGTCCGTCGAGGTGAATCTCGGTCCGTGCCTCGCCCCGGGCGGCGGCCTGCGCGGGCCGGTCGTCGTGCACCTGGTAGCGCAGATACTCCTCGTCGACGACCCGGCCCCAGCTGAATTCGGTGCCCGAGCTGCCCCGCCACCAGATCGCCGCCTGGCCGGAGTCGTCCCGCTGCATGGTCCAGCGGACCGGCAGGATCTCGCCCCACGAGCGCACCCCCGGCGCGGGCTGCGCGGGGGCGGGCGCCCGGAACCGCGGCACCGGCTGCTGCCCCGCCGGCTGCTGCCCTGCCGGGATGACCGGCAGGATCAGCCGGGTGCCGGCCGTGCCGAGCCGGATCCGGGCGGTGGCCGGGTGGGGGGTGGGCCAGATCATCGGCCACATCGCGTTCGACAATGCCAGCCGGACCCGGTGCCCGCGGCCGAACACCCAGGAGGTGACGTGCAGGTCCAGCGGCAGGCCGTCCTCCCCCGGCCAGCGCCCGCCGGCCTCGTCCGGGGCGGCGCCGGCGGCCGCGGGCGCGGGCGCATCGCGCAGCGGGTCCGGGCGCCCGGACCGGCCGGCCCCGGTCACCAGCGTCACCGTGCCATCCGGGGCCACGTCCGACAGCCGCGCGAACCAGTGCAGCGGCGCGGCGTCGGCCTCGCCGTGGATCTGCACCCGCGGCATACCGAGGATCTCTATCTCGCGGTTCACCGGCGCCGAGTCGAAGACCAGGCTGAACGCGTCCGCGCCGCGCTGGTCGGCGGTGAGCTCGCCCCACCAGTGACCCGCCTGCACCCCGGCGGACGGCACATAGCGCAGCTGCTGCTCGCCCGGCGGCGGCGCGCTGGCCGACAGCGCCCGCTCCGGCCCGCAGAACCAGGTCTCGTACTGTGTCCGCTCCGGCGGCAGCGCGTTCTCGGCCCGCCAGTGGCCGGGTATTTCGGCCAGGTCCGGGTCCGGCCGGTGCCAGTGCCGCACGTACACGGTGACCGGCGGCTCGGCCATGATGCCGGTGTCGATCCCCTTGAGCCAGTGATCCCACCAGCGGGCCGCCTCGTCCCGCCACTCGATCGCCGGGCCGGGCGTCGCGTCGTGCGGGAATGCGTGGTTCCACGGCCCGATCAGGGCCTTCACCGGGCCGGCCGCCGCGGCGAGCATCCGCGGGATGGAGTCCCGGTAGCCGTCCAGCCAGCCGCCGACCAGGAACGCGGGTACCCGCAGCCGCGCGTAGTCCGGCCGCAGCGAGGCACGCTGCCAGTACGGCCCGTCCTGCGGCTGGCCCAGCCAGCTGATCAGCCATGGCTCGGCGTCGAACCGGCGCCGCGTGTCTTCGTCCAGCGGGAAGTCCGGGGCGGGCGGCAGCGCGTTCAGGTGGTCGATCATCAGCGCGTACTCGTCCAGGTGCAGCAGCCCGTCGATGTAGTGCACGTCGTCGTGGAACAGGTCGTCGGACGCGTCCACCGCGATGATGGCCCTCAGGGCCGGCGGCTGCCGCAGCGCGACCTGGATCGCGTTGAAGCCGCCCCAGGAGATCCCCCACATTCCGACCGTGCCGGTGCACCACGGCTGCGCGGCCAGCCAGGCGATCACCGTCTCGGCGTCGCGCTGCTCGGCCTCGGTGTACTCGCCGGCGGGCAGCTCGCCTCCGCTGCGGCCGGTGCCGCGGATGTCCACCCGGGCGCCGGCGTAGCCGCGGGCAGTCATGTCCGCGTACAGCGCGCTGTCCCGGGCGAGCATCGCATCATCCTTGCGGTAGGGCAGGTACTCCAGCAGCGCCGGGACGGCTGCGGTGCCCGCGTCATCGGCGCCCGCGTCATCGGCGCCAGCGCCGTCGGGCAGGTAGAGGGTCGCGGCCAGCCCGACTCCGTCCGGCATCGGGATGACCGCCTGCCGGGTGATCACGATGCCCCCGTCCCGGGGCCGGTGGCCGGCCCGGGGGCGGTGCCACTGGTACCGATAGCTCCGCGCAGCAGCTCGACGAACTGGCGGACCCGCAGCTGCTGCACGCGCGGGGGCTGCATGCCCGCCCCGAACAGGCCCGGGTCCAGTTCCTCCGTGACGATCGCGTCCTGGAACCGGTCCACTAGCCAGCCGACCAGCGACACGACCAGCGGCAGGTCGATGTCGGCCCGGACCTCACCGCGGGCGATGCCGAAGTCGACGAACTCCCGCATCCCGTATGGGTCCTCGCGCACCAGGAACTGGGTGATGCCGTGCTTGAGAGCCAGGTCGGAGCAGTAGTTGCCGAGCAGGGTGACCCGGTAGGCGACCAGGTCGTCGCGGATCAGGTGCGGGGTGCGCTCCAGCCAGTACGCGATAACGGCGAAGAAGCCGCGCGCGACCACTTCCGGCGGGGCCTCCAGGTACCGGTGGAAGGACCGGGCCGCGGCGGCGTAGGCGGCCAGGAACAGCCCGGCCTTGCTGGTGAAGTAACCGAACACCGCGCCCTTGGCCACCCCGGCCTGGCGGGCGACCTGGTCGATCCTGGCGCCCTGGAAACCATGGGCGGCAAATTGCTCCATGGCGGCGGCCACGATCCGCTCCTGCCGGGCCCGCTGCCGGCCCAGCGCCCGTACCGGGGCGCGGGACCTCTCGTCGCCGATCAGCAACTGACCGTGGGTCATGTACTTACGCCTTCGCGTTTGCGGCATATTGACTTTAGAAAGCGGTCATAACCATACTTCACAGCATCACCATCATCACAAGCTGACCAGGAGTCAGGAAACTGGGCGAGACCGCAGCAGCCTCTGGTCCGGCCACGCGGCGCGCCTTCGACGCGATCGTCGTCGGCGGCGGCCACAACGGGCTGACCGCCGGCGCGCTGCTGGCGAGGGCCGGGATGTCGGTGCTGGTGGCCGAGCGGCGGGAGGTGATTGGCGGCTGCTGCGTGACTGAGGAGATCGCGCCCGGCTGCCGCGCTTCCACCACCTCCTACATCGCGAGCATGCTGCGGCCCGAGGTGATCCGCGAGCTGGAACTGCCCCGGCACGGCCTCCGGATGGTGCCCTGCGAGCCGGGCGTGCAGGTCGCGCTGGAGGACGGCACGGTGCTCGCGGACTGGAACGACCCCGAGCGCACCGCGGCCGAGATCGGCCGCTTCTCCCCCGCCGACGCCCGGGCGTTCCGCGCCGCCAGCGCCGAGCTGCGCCGGCTGGCCGCGCGGCTGCAGCCGCTGCTGACCGAACTGCCCCCGGACACCGCGGCGGGCGGCTGGCGCGGCCTGGCGGACCTGGCCCGGGTCGGCTGGGCGCTGCGCGGGATCCGCGGCCGCGACGTGCCCGGGCTGACCCGGCTGCTGACCGGCAGCCTGGGCGAGTTCATCGACGCGCGGTTCAGCTCGCCGCAGGCACGGGCGCTGCTGCTGGCCAATAACCTGTACGGCAAGCACGGCGGCCCTTACCAGCCGGGCACGCTGATCGGGCTGGTCTTCCACCTGCTGTCCGGCGGCGAGCAGGAGGTGCAGGGGTTCTTCGGGCACGTGCTCGGCGGGATGGGCGCGATCAGCGACGCGATCGCCGCGGCCGGGCGCGGTCACGGCATGGCCATCAGGACCGGCGCGGAGGTGACGCGGATCAGCGTGCGCGGCGGCCGGGCCGCGGGCGTGGTCCTGGCCGGCGGCGAGGAGCTGACCGCGCCGGTGGTGCTGTCGGGAGCCGACCCGAAGCGGACGTTCCTGTCGCTGGTGGACCGCGCCGAGCTGCCCGGCGACTTCCTGGCCGCGGTGGCCGCGATCAAGATGGACGGCCCGTGCGCCAAGGTCAACCTGGTGCTGGACGCCGAGCCGCGGGTCCGCGGGATGCCGCCGGACGCGGGGCCGGGCCGCCGGGCGCTGTTCACGCTGCCGCCGGAGGCGGCCGTGGCCGACGCCTGCTACGACCGGGCCAAGCGCGGCGAGCTGGCCGAAGCCGACCAGCTGTTCGTGGACTGCGTGGTGGCCTCCGCCGTGGACGGCTCGCTGGCCCCGGCGGGGCGCCACGTCATGACCTGCTTCGTGCAGTACGTGCCGTACCGGCTGGCAGGCTCGGACTGGGACTCCCAGCGGGACGGGCTCGGCGACCGGGTGGTGGCCAGGATCGGCCGGTTTGCGCCGAACGTGCCCGGCGCGGTCGTCGCCCGGCAGGTGCTGACGCCGCTGGACCTGGAGCGGACCTACGGCCTGACCGAGGGCAACATCTTCCACGGTGACGTACGCCCGGACCAGCTGTTCCACATGCGGCCGGTGCCGGGCTGGGCCCGGTACGCCACGCCGGTGCCCGGCCTGTACCTGTGCGGGGCCGGCGCCCATCCGGGCGGCGGGGTGACCGGGGCGCCGGGCCGGAACGCGGCCCGGCGGGTGCTGGCCGACGTGCGACGGGGGCGGTCCCAGTGACCGGCCCCGGGGGGCCGGGCGGCCGACGTGCTGGTGGTGGGCGCCGGGGTGATCGGCGCGGCGACCGCCTTCCACCTGGCCCGGCTCGGCGCCGGGCAGGTGACCGTGCTGGACCGCGACACCGCGGGCGCGGGCATGTCCAGCCGGTCGTCGGCCCTGATCCGGATGCACTACACCTTCGGCCCGGAAGTCGAGCTCGCGGTGCGCAGCGACGCGATGTTCGACGACTGGGCCGAGCTGACCGGGCGGCCCGCATTCGTGCGGCGGACCGGATTCGCCCGGATCGTGCGGCCCGGCGAGGAAGACCGGCTGCGGGCCAACGTGGCCATGCAGCAGGCCCTCGGAGCGCGCACCGAGGTGATCAGCGGGACCGAGCTGGCCAGCCTCGCGCCAGGGCTGCGCACCGACGACATCGGCTGTGCCGCGTGGGAGCCGCACGGCGGCTACGGTGACGGCGCGGTAGTGGCAGGCGATCTGCTCGCCGCGGCCCGGTCACTCGGCGCCGGGTACCGGCCGCATACCGGCGTGCGGGCGCTGGAGCGCCGCGGGGACCGGATCACCGGGGTACGGACCGACGCTGGATTGCTGCTGGCCGGCACGGTCGTGCTGGCTGCCGGGGTGTGGTCGCCGCCGCTGCTGCGGGAGGCCGGGCTGGACCTGCCGATCGAGACCGAGCTGCATCACGTGGCGGTGCTCGCGCACCAGCCGGGCGGTGGCGCGCCGGTCGCCTGCATCGACTCGACCACCGGCACGTACTTCCGGCCGGAGGCGAGCGGGACCATGACGGTGGTGGGCGAGTTCACCGGCGCCCGCGGCGCCGCCCCGGATCAGCCGGCCACCACCACCGCGGCGCAGCAGCTGGCGCCGCTGGCCGGCCGGGCCGCCCGCCGGGTCCCTGCGCTGGCTGACGCCGGTATCGCCCGCGGCACGATCGGGGTGTACGACATGACCCCCGACGCCCGCCCGCTGCTCGGCCCGGTGCCGGGGGTGTCGGGGCTGGTACTGGCGGCCGGGTTCTCCGGGATGGGATTCAAGATCTCGCCCGCGGTCGGCGAGGGCGTGGCCGAGATCGTGACCTGCGGCCGGGCCCGGCATGTCGACCTGGCGCCGTTCCGGCCCGGCCGGTTCGCCGAGGGCCGCCCGATCCGGGCCGGCTGCCCGTATTCCGATGACTGACCGCCGCGGGGAGGACCGGATGGACGAGATGGCCGGGGTGCCGCTGGCACGGAGCCTGCCGCGGGCGAGTTTCGTCGACGAGGCAGAATTCGGCCGCGAGCGGGAGGCGATCCTGTTCGCCGACTGGTTCTGCGTCGGGCGGGCCGAGAGCCTGCCGCAGCCGGGTGATTACCTCACCGCTGATGTGGCCGGCGAGAGCATCCTGGTCCGGCGCACCGCCCGGGGCGCCCTCGCGGCCTCGTACAACGTGTGCCGCCATCGCGGGTCCCGGCTGGTGCCGCCCGCGCCGGGCCAGCCGGCTGCCAGCCCGGGCCCGACCGGGCATTTTCACCGGGCGATCCGCTGCCCGTACCACGGCTGGACCTACGGGCTCGACGGGCAGCTGCGGACCGCGCCGTTCCTGGCCGACCTGCGGCCGCACCGGCCGCGGCTGGCGCTGCACCCGGTGCGGACCGGCGAATGGGGCGGCTTCGTGTTCGTCCGGCTCGGCCCACCGCCGGAGGCGGCCCGGCCAGCACCGCCGGAGGCGGCCCGGCCAGCACCGCCGGAGGCGCCCCGGCCAGCACCGCCGGCTGACGGCGGCAGCGGCCCGGCGACGGAGCCGGCACTCGCGCACTGGCTGGGCGAAGTCCCGGACCGGCTGGCGAACTATCCGCTGGCGCAGCTGCGCACCGGCCTGCGGCTGGTGTACCAGGTCGCCGCGAACTGGAAGGTCATAGCGGAGAACTACAACGAGTGCTATCACTGCGGCCCGGTGCACCCCGAGCTGTGCGAGCTGGTCCCCGCCTTCCGCCGGGGCGGGGGGGCCGCGCTGGACTGGGACGACGGCGTCCCGCAGCGGCCGGGCACCTTTACCTTCACCCGGTCGGGAGTGAGCGACCGGGCCCCGTTCCCCGGCCTGTCGCCGGCCGAGCGGACCCGGCACAAGGGCGAGCTGCTGCTGCCGAACCTGATGCTCAGCCTGTCCGCCGACCACGTGACGGCGTTCACGGTGTGGCCGCGGGCGGCGCAGCACACCAGCGTGGTGTGCGACTTGCTGTTCGCGCCCGCTGAGATGGCCCGGCCGGGGTTCGACCCGTCGGACGCGGCCGGCTTCTGGGACCTGGTGAACCGGCAGGACTGGGAGATCTGCGAGCAGGTGCAAGACGGGATGCGGTCCCGGTCGTTCACGGCCGGGTACCTGGCGCCCGATGGAGGAGCCGAGCGCCGACGTCACCCGCTATGTCCGGGACCGGCTGGCGGCCGCCGGACCTGCTGACGGCAGCCGGGAGGACGGGGGCCACGCCAGTGCCCGCGGGTGACGGTCTGGGCGGCGGGGCTCCGGCTTGGCATACTTCATCCGTTCATGCCGTGGTGGACGTGGCCCGCCGGGCCGGGAAGGAGCACGCGAGATGACGGCTAGCCGGGATGTCGTGGTGGTCGGCGGCGGGCACAACGGGCTGGTTGCGGCAGCCTACCTGGCCAAGAGCGGACTGGACACGCTGGTGTGCGAGCGGCGGGATGTGGTCGGCGGCGCGGCGGTGAGCGAGCACCCGTTCGGCCCGGACTTCACCGTGACGTCGCTGTCCTATGTGGTGTCGCTGCTGCCGCCCGGCCTGGTCAGCGATCTGCAGCTGGCCCGGCACGGCTATCACGTGTACCCGCAGGGGCCCTATTTCGCGCCGCGGGCCGACGGCCGGTACCTGCGGCTGCCCGGCGATCCGGCCGCCCGCCGGGCCGAGCTCGGCAAGTTCTCCGCCGCCGACGCGGCCGCCTATGCGGGCTACGAGGCGCATCTGGCCCGGATCGGCGCGATACTCGGGCCGCTGCTCGAGGAGATCCCGCCCCGCCTCGGGTCGCGCCGCCCGGCCGACCTGATGCGCCAGGGCCTGCTGCTGCGGCACCTGCGCAAACTCGACACCCGGCAGGCCGTCGACGTGACCAGGCTGCTCACCGGCAGCATCGCTGACCTGGTCGAGCGGTACTTCGACAGCGACGCGGTGCGCGGGCTGCTGTCGGTGTCCGGCGTGATCGGCACCTGGGCGGGTCCCCGGTCGGCCGGCACCGCGTACGTGATGCTGCACCACCACATCGGCGGCGTCGACGGCCAGGCCGGGGCGTGGGGGTTCCCGCGCGGCGGGATGGGAGGCGTCACCGCGGCGCTGGCGGGCGCGGCCCGCTCGTTCGGGGCGGAGATCCGCACCGGCGCGGAGGTGGCGCAGATCCGCACCCGTGACGGCCAGGTGACCGGGGTGAGCCTGGCCGGCGGCGAGGAGATCGACGCGGCCACGGTGATCACTACCGCGCATCCGCAGATCTCGTTCCTGCGGCTGCTCGACCCCGCGGTGCTGCCGCCGGAGTTCGTGGCCGAGATCCGCGGCTGGCAGACCCGCAGCGGCACCGTGAAGATCAACCTGGCGCTGGACCGGCTGCCGGTCTTCGCCTCGCACCCCGATTACGACCCGCAGGTGCACGGCGGCACGATCGTGCTGGCCGAGAGCCTGGACGACGTCGAGAACGCGTTCCAGGACGCGGTCTCCGGGCACCCGTCGGCCAAGCCGTTCGCCGACATCTGCATCCCCAGCGTGTTCGACGACTCGCTGGCCCCGGCCGGGAAACACGTCATGTCGATGTTCACCCAGTGGGTCCCGCACACCTACGCCGACGCCCCGGACGCCGAGCGGCTGGCCGCCTACGCCGACCGGGTCATCGCCCGGATGGAGACGGCCGCGCCGGGCTTCGCCAGCTCGGTGCTGCACCGCCAGGTCATCGGCCCGCATCAGATGCAGCAGGAGTACGGCCTGGTCGGCGGCAACATCTTCCACGGCGAGCTCAGCCTGGGCCAGATGTTCCACGCCCGCCCCGCGGCCGGCTACGCCGACCTGCGGACCCCGGTCGCCGGGCTCTACCAGGCCGGGTCGGCCACCCACGGCGGCGGCGGCGTGACCGGCATCCCCGGCCGCAACGTCGTGCACCAGATCCGCGCCGACCAGCGCGCCGCCCGCTGGCGCCAGCGGGCCAGCAGGGCCGGGGCCCAGGCCCGCGCGGCCGGCCTCCAGGCGCGCCGCGCGCTGCCAGGCCGCAAGTCCGCCTGACCGCCGCCCGCTCGCCACAGCCCGCCCGGGATACCGGACGGCATGGCTAGGTGAGCTGGCCGGGGACGACCAGGCCGGTCTCGTAGGCCAGCACGACGAGCTGGACCCGGTCCCGGGCGCCGAGCTTGGTCATGATGCGGCTGACGTGCGTCTTGGCCGTGAGCGGGCTGAGGAACAGCCGGGCGGCGATCTCGTCGTTGGACAGCCCGGCGCCGATTAGCGCCATGACCTCACGCTCCCGGTCGGTCAGCGGCGCCAGCGCCTGGCCGACCGCGGCAGCCGGCGGCCGCTCCGGGCGGCTGGCGATGTCGTCGATGAGCCGCCGGGTGACGCTCGGGGACAGCAGCGCCTCGCCGCGGGTGACCACCCGGACCGCCTGCAGCAGCTCGGCCGGCTCGGTGTCCTTGACCAGGAAGCCGCTCGCGCCCGACCGCAGCGCCTGAAAGACGTACTCGTCGGACTCGAATGTGGTCAAGATGATGACCCGGACGCCGGACAGGTCGTCGTCGGCCGCGATCTCCCGGGTGGCCGCCAGTCCGTCCACGCCCGGCATCCGGATATCCATCAGCACCACGTCGGCCCGCGCATGCCGGGCCAGGTCGACCGCCTGCGCTCCGTCGCAGGCCTCGCCGACGACCTCGATGTCCTCGGCGGCGTCCAGCAGCAGCCGGAATCCGGCCCGGATCAGGGCCTGGTCGTCGGCCAGCAGGACCCTGATCACGGCGCGGCCGCCTCACCCGGTGCGGGAGCCGGGGCGGCTGCGGCGGCCGTCCGCTCCGGTGCGCCTGGCGCCGGCCCCGGCCGGCTTCTGGGCCGCCTCCCGGACGGCCGGGGCGCCGGGCCTGCGGCGCCTGGCTGGTCGGCCGGGTCCGGCTGGCCGGCCAGCGGCAGCCGGGCGCTGACCCGGAATCCGGATGGCCCGGCCGGCCCGGTCTGCAGGTCGCCGCCGACCGCCGCGGCGCGCTCCCGCATGCCGGCCAGGCCGTGCCCGCGGGTTTCCTGCGGCGCGCCGGACCGGCCGCGGCCGGTGTCGGTGATGTCGATCCGCAGGTCGCGGTCGCCGTAGCGCAGCCAGACCGAGGCCGTCGCCGGCCCGGCGTGCCGGATGACGTTAGTCAGAGATTCCTGCACGATCCGGTAGGCGGCCAGGTCCGCGGCCGGCGGCAGCGGCCGCGGCGAGCCCGCGACGTGCAGCGTGGTCGCCACTCCCGCGCCGCACGTCCCGGCAATCAGGGCGTCCAGCTGGCCGAGGCCGGGCGCCGGCTGCGTGGGGTCGTCCTGGTCGGCCTGCCGCAGCAGGCCGAGGATCGCCCGCAGCTCGCGCAGGCCGTCCTTGCTGGCGGCCTTTATGGCCTGCAGCGCATCGGCGGCGGCCTCGGGGCGCTCTGGCAGCACGTGCGCGGCCGCCCCGGCCTGCACGTTGATGGTGGCCATGGTGTGCGCGACGATGTCGTGCAGCTCGCGGGCAATGCGCAGCCGCTCCTCGTCGACTCGCCGCCGCGCCTCGTCCGCCGACCTGGCCTCGATGGAGGCGATGTAGGCGCGCCGGCTGGCGACCGCGATCCCGCCGAACAAGGCCGCGCCGATCAGCCCCGGCAGTACGTCGAACGCGCCGCTGGTGATAGTCCCGAACGGGTTCGCGGCGCTGGTGACGGTCAGCAGCACCGCCAGCGTCGCGACGGCGGCCAGCACCGCCCGGCGGACGCTGAGCTGGGCGGCCACGGCGTACAGCGCCATGGCCGGGGCCACCAGGACCGCGCCGTTGACGTAGCCGAGCAGCGTGTACCCGGCGGCCGCGGCGGTCGACACGGCGAGCACCGCCAGCGGCCAGCGCCGCCGCCCGGCCAGCGCCAGGCACGCGATCGCCACCAGCCCGAGGGCGGGCGCCGTCGGATGGGGCACCGGCAGCTTCCCGAACTGGACCTGGTCCGCAGCCTGGTGCGGGTGCCCCTCGCCGTAGGATCCCCAGACCAGGACGACGGCCGTCACCACGGCCAGCACCGCGTCGCGGGCAGGCGAGCCGAGCCAGCGCCGCCACGCCGCCCAGACAGGTTCCATGCCAGCAGCGTAGGCATTACCGGGCGCCCCGTCGCCCTCCCGGGGCAGGCATGCTGCCTACTTCCCGGGGAGTAAGCCCGCGCCGGTTACGCCGTGCGCGGTAGCGGCAACTGCCGCCCCGGGCACGACGACGAGGCAGGCCGGCAGCCGGGACGCTGGGACGAGCGTCGGCGGACCGGCCGCCGGCGACTAGCGCCTCGGAGGCAGCGATGGCCGCCCTGACCAGATTCGTGCTCCGCCACAAGGCCATGATCGCCTTGTTCTGGCTGGCCGTGGCCGTGGCCGGGGTGGCCACGGTCGGCGGCACCACGCACCGGATGACCAATTCGTTCTCGATGCCGGGCCAGGCCTTCCGGATCGACAACGAGATCGCGCGACAGTACGGCAACGGCGGGTCGCAGACCCCGTACGTGCCCGTGCTGACGGCCCCGGCCGGCCAGCGGGCCGCCAGCCCGGCGCGCGCCGCCGCGGCCGCGCGGGCCTTCGCCGCAGTCGCGCGGGCCGTCCCGCACGCGCGGCTCGCCGACTACGCCACCACTCGCAACCGGGCCTTCCTGACCAGGGATGGCCGGTCGGCCTTCGCCCTCATCTACACCGCACCGGCGACGGGGTTCGGCGGCCCGGGCGCGGCCACGGCCATCGGCCGCACGCTGGCCGCGGCCACGCCGCCGGGCTGGCAGCCGGCCTGACCGGGTCGGATCTGCTCGCAAACGGAGCCCCGACCAAGTCCAAGGGCACCGGGCTGATGGCGGAGGCGATGATCGGCGGCATCGGCGCGCTGGTCATCCTGATCCTGGTCTTCGCCAGCTTCCTGGCGTTCCTGCCGCTGCTGATCGGCGGCGTCTCGGTGCTGGCGACGTTCCTGCTGGTCGGCGGGCTGACTGAGATCACCAGCGTCAGCCAGATCGTCGAGTTCCTGATCGCGCTGATCGGCCTGGGCGTGGCCATCGACTACTCGCTGCTGGTCGTCAGCCGGTGGCGGGAGGAGCGGGCGGCCGGCCGTGACAATGCCGGCGCCGTCACCCGCGCCATGGAGCACGCCGGGCGCGCGGTGGTGTTCTCCGGGCTTACCGTGGCCATCGGCCTGGTGTCGATGATCGTGCTGCCGGTGCCGATGCTGCGCAGCGTGGGCTACGGCGGCGTGCTGGTGCCCCTGGTTTCTGTGGTCGTGGCCGTGACCCTGCTGCCGGTCATCCTGGCCACGGCGGGACCGCGGCTGGACTGGCCGCGGCTGCGGACCGAGCGGTCGGCCAGCCGGGTGTTCACGGCCTGGGCTCGAGGAGTCTGCCGGCATCGCTGGCTGGCCGCGGCCGGGGGGCTCGGCGTGCTGGCTGCCCTGATGCTGCCCGCGGTATCGCTGCACCTGGGCGAGCCGGGCAGCTCCGCCGAGGCCACGGCCGGCCCGGCGCACAACGCGCTGGTCACGCTGACCCGGAACGGCGTGCCGTCCGGCGTGCTGACCCCGGCCGAGGTACTGGTCACCGCCGCGCCCGGGGGGGCGGCCGCGGTCGCGGCGCGGGCGGCCGGGGTGCCCGGCGTCTACACCGCCATCGCGCCGGCCACAGCGGACTACCGGCAGGGCGGCACGGCCATCGTCACGGTCATCCCGGCCGCCGAGAGCAGCCTGCCCGCCGGGCAGGCCACGATCTCCCGGCTGGAGACCACGCTGCTCGGCTCCCCGCATGTCCTCGGGGTGGGTGGCGACGGGGCGTCGCTGATCGACTTCGACCGGGCCGTCTACGGGGACTTCCCGCTGATGCTCGCGCTCATCGCGGTCGCCACTTTCCTGCTGCTGGCCCGCGCGTTCCGGTCGGTGCTGCTGGCCGCCAAGGCCGTGGTGTTTAACCTGATCTCGCTCGCCGCCGCGTACGGCGTGCTGACCTGGGTCTGGCAGGACGGCCACGGCTCGAACGCCCTGTGGGGCATTCCCGCCACCGGCGCGATCACCATGTGGGTGCCGCTGATGGTCTTCGCGTTCCTGTTCGGCCTGTCCATGGACTACGAGGTGTTCATCCTGACCCGCATCCGCGAGGCCTACGACGCCACCGGCGACCCCCGCCACGCCGTTACCCAGGGCCTGGGCCGCACCGGGCGGCTGGTCACCAGCGCCGCGGCCATCCTCATGCTCAGCTTCCTGTCCATGTCCACCGGTCCCCAGACCGACCTGAAGATCCTGGCTACCGGGCTGGGCGCGGGCATCCTCATCGACGCCGTCGTGATCCGCTGCCTGCTGGTCCCGGCCATGGTCGCCCTGTTCGGACGGGCCAACTGGTGGCTCCCCGCCCCGCTCGCGCGGCTGCTGCGAGTGCCGGCCAGCTCCGCCCGGCCGCCCGCCATCAGGCAGCCGAGCCGGTCCCGGCCCGGCCGGGTGCCCGCTGAGGAGCTGATCAGCGGCTGACCGCGGGTGACGGCGGCGTGCGGGCCGTGCCCGCACGCCGCCCTGGCATCAGCGCGGCCGCTACGGTGTAGTCATGACCCGCGACCCCAGCGAGAACCCGGTTGTCCTGTCCCGCATCTATACCCGCGCCGGGGATGACGGGACCACCGCCCTGGGCGATGGCGGCAGGACCGCCAAGACCGACGTGCGGCTGGCCGCCTACGCCGACGTGGACGAGGCGAACTGCGCGATCGGGGTAGCGGTGACGCTCGGCCAGCTCGACGGCGAGGTGGCCGGGCTGCTGACCAGGATCCAGAACGAGATGTTCGACCTCGGCGCCGACCTGTGCAACCCGATCGTCCCCGATCCGCCCTATCCCCCGCTGCGGATCGAGGAGAGTTACATCACCGCGCTGGAAGAGGCGTGCGACGCCTACAACGCGGGCCTGCCGACGCTGCGCAGCTTCGTGCTGCCCGGCGGCACCGCCGGATGCGCGCTGCTGCACGTCGCGCGCACGGCTGTCCGCCGCGCCGAGCGGACCTCATGGGCCGCCCTGGCGCTGCACGGCGACACGATGAGCCCGCTCACGGCCCGGTATCTCAACCGGCTCTCCGACCTGCTGTTCATCCTGGCCCGCCGGGCCGCCGGAGCCGGCCGCGAGCTGCTGTGGAAGCCAGGCGGCGAGCGCTGAGCCCACCGCAGGCCAGCCGGGCCGATCAGCCGAAGCCGGTCAGGCTGGATAGTTGAAGCCCGGCAGGTCGCTGGGGGGAGCCGCCTCCAGCCAGGCCAGGAAGCCGGTCAGCGCCGCCTCGCTCATGGCCAGCTCGACCAGGTCCGGGCCGCCCGGGCCGTTGCCGGCCGGACGGGTGCCGTCCGCGCCGGCCTCGTCTGCTCCGCTGGGCCTGACCGGGCCGGCCGCACCGGCGGCCGCCGCGCCGCCGATCATGCCGTCGGCGCGGCCCGCGCCGAGGTCGCCGGGCGGCGGCCTGCGGCCGAGCCGGTCGCTGCTCACCGAGCCGCCCACCTTGCACTCGATGACGACCACGTCCGTGCCGAGCCGGGCGACCTCTTCCGGGCCGGCCGGGCGGCGCGACACGATGAGCAGCGCGGTCCGCGCGAATACCTCGCCAGGCCGCATCCGGACGCCGAACGCGTTGTACCAGCGCAGCTCGTCCGGCTGGTAGACGGCCAGCCCGAGCTGCCAGTTCTGGTCGGGGTCGCGGCGCAGCCCGCACTCGACCGAGCCGCCGCCGTGCTCAAGCAGCGTCCGCCGGGTGGCGATGCCGATCGCCGCCAGCAGCCCGGCGACCAGGACGACGAGGAGCAGCCATCCGGCGTCGAACGCCAGCCCCCCAGCCACTCGCAGCGCTCCGTGCCCGTGCCGGCCTGGTCAGGACTGTTCGCCGGCTGCTCGCAGCAGGGCCCGGGCGTAACGGACCTCGTCGGGCTCCTCGCTGCCGGATGCCTGCCCCTCCGCGGACCCCAGAGCCTCGTCCAGGGCCGACCGGGCGGCGGCCGGTCCACCTCGCCGGCGAGCTGAGCCTGGCGGGCCAGGATGGAAACCCGGTCACCGGCGACCGACAGGAACCCGCCCAGGATCGCGGCCTGGATCTCGTCGCCGGCGGACCCGTCGTGCTCTGGCAGGATCCGCACCAGGCTGCCGGCCGCCAGGATGCCGAGCACCGGGGTGTGCCCGGTCAGCACGCCCAGATCCCCCTCCAGCGTCTTGGCGATGACCCGCTGGGCGGCCCCTGACCACAGCTCGCCCTCGGGGACGACCAGCTCTACCTGCAGGGTCACCGGTTCACGCTCACGGTGCTTGCTTCGGCGCCCGCACTGCCTTCGCGCGCTCCTTGCTTCGCGCGACTCCGTCACGACGCTGGCTTTGCCCGGCTCCGTCACGACCGATCGAGCTCCTTTGCCTTCTTCTCGACGTCCTCGATCCCGCCGCACATGAAGAACGCCTGCTCGGGCACCGAGTCATACTTGCCCGCGGCGATCGCCTTGAACGAGGAGATCGTCTCGTCCAGCTCCACGAACGCGCCCTCCTGGCCGGTGAACTGCTCGGCCACGTACATAGGGTGCGACAGGAACCGCTCGATCCGGCGGGCCCGCTGGACGGTGACCTTGTCCTCTTCGGACAGCTCGTCGATGCCCAGGATGGCGATGATGTCCTGCAGCTCCTTGTAGCGCTGCAGGATCCGCTGCACCTCGCGGGCCACGTCGTAGTGCTCCTGGCCGATGTAGGCGGCGCTCAGGATCCGGGAGGTGGAGTCCAGCGGGTCCACCGCCGGGTAGATGCCCTTCTCGGTGATCGCCCGGGACAGCACGGTAGTGGCGTCCAGGTGCGCGAACGTGGTGTGCGGCGCCGGGTCGGTGATGTCGTCGGCGGGCACGAAGATCGCCTGCATGGAGGTGATCGAGTGACCGCGGGTGGAGGTGATCCGCTCCTGCAGCTGGCCCATCTCGTCGGCCAGCGTCGGCTGGTAGCCCACCGCGGACGGCATCCGGCCGAGCAGCGTCGACACCTCGGAGCCGGCCTGGGTGAACCGGAAGATGTTGTCGATGAACAGCAGCACGTCCAGGCCCTGCTCGTCGCGGAAGTACTCGGCCATGGTCAGGGCGGCCAGGCCGACCCGCAGCCGGGTGCCCGGCGGCTCGTCCATCTGGCCGAAGACCAGCGCGGTGTCCTCGAGGACGCCGGACTCGGTCATCTCCAGCAGCAGGTCGTTGCCCTCGCGGGTGCGCTCCCCCACGCCGGCGAACACCGACACGCCGCCGAAGTTCTTGGCGACCCGGCGGATCATCTCCTGGATCAGCACGGTCTTGCCCACGCCGGCCCCGCCGAACAGGCCGATCTTGCCGCCGCGCACGTACGGGGTCATCAGGTCGATGACCTTGATCCCGGTCACGAACATCTCGGTCCTGGGCTCGAGCTGGTCGAAATCGGGCGCGTCGCGGTGGATCGGCCAGCGCTCGGTGACGTCCAGCGAGGCCACATCCACATCTAGCGTCTTGCCCAGCACGTTGAACACGTGCCCCTTGGTCACGTCACCCACCGGCACGGAGATCGCCGCCCCGGTGTCGGCGACCTCGGCGCCGCGGATCAGCCCGTCGGTCTGCTGCATGGAGATGGTGCGGACCACGTTGTCGCCGATGTCCTGCGCGACCTCCAGGGTCAGCGTCTTGGTCTCGCCGCCCAGCGTGGCCTCCACCTCCAGCGCGTTGTAGATGCCGGGCAGCTGCTCGGCGGGGAACTCGACATCGACGACCGGGCCGATGACCCGGACGACGCGGCCGGTGCCGGGGCCGTCAGCCTGGTCGTCGGGGGCGGCGGAGTTCTCGGCGGTAGCGGTCATGCTGATGCTCACTTACTCCCTGAGATGGACTCGGCCAGCGCGTTCGCGCCGCCGACGATCTCGCTGATTTCCTGGGTGATCTCGGCCTGGCGTGCCTTGTTGGCGTCCCTGGTCAGCTGCTCGAGCAGGTCGTTGGCGTTGTCGGTGGCCGACTTCATGGCCTTGCGGCGGGCGGCGATCTCCGCGGCGGACGCCTCCAGCAGCGCGTGATAGACCCTGCTCTCCACATACCACGGCAGCAGCGCGTCCAGCACCGACTCCGGCGACGGCTCGAACTCGTAGACCGGCAGCGGGCCGCCGGGCGGCTCGTCGGTGGTCTCCTCGATCTCCAGCGGCAGCAGCCTGCGGACCGCCGGCGCCTGCGTCAGCATGGACACGAACTCGGTGTAGACGATGTGGATCTCGTCGACCCCGCCGTCGTCGGCGCTGCGGTCGAAGGCATCGAGCAGCTCGCGGGTGATCTCGGTGGCGTTAGCGTGCGAGGGGATCTCCGAGAACCCGCTCCATTCCGCGGCCATCGGCAGCTCGCGGAAATTGTGCCAGGTGATGCCCTTACGGCCGGAAACGAACGGGACCGTTTCCACGCCGTTGTCTGACAGCAGCGCTTTCAGTCCCTGCATCTCGCGCAGCACGCTGGCGTTATAGCCGCCGCAAAAACCCCGGTCGCTGGTCAGGATCAGCACCGCGGCCCGGGACCGCTGCTTCGGCGGGGTGGTCAGCGGGTGGTCGATCTGCGCCGACGACCGGCTCACCACCGCCGATACCGCCCGGGTGAGCTCGCGGGCGTACGGCCCGGCGTCGCGCACCCGCTGCTGGGCCCGGATGATCCGGGACGAGGCGATGAGCTCCTGGGCACGGGTGATCTTGGCGGTGGACTGGACCGTCCTGATCCGCCGCCGGACCGCGCGAAGCTGTGCTCCCATGCCGGGGTACCGTTACCTCTCCGCCGCCGGCGCGCTGTTGCCGGAGGCGGGCCCGGGCCGTCGTCCTGCGGGGTCGGCTGGTCGCGCCCGGCCGGCTGATCCTGCCCGGCCGGGTGGGCGCCCCCGTCAGGCCGGTCCTGCCCGTCAGGCCGGTCCTGCCCGTCAGACTGGTCGCCCCCGGCCGGCTGGTCGCCCCCGGCCGGCTGGTCGCGCCCGGCCGGCTGGTCCTGCCCGGCGGGCTGGCTCTCCTCGGCCGCGGGCGAGTCCGCGGGCACGTGCCGCTGCACCTTCTCCTGGTCCACGTCGCCCTCGTCGGCCGCCTCGGCCGGCTCCTCGCGGCCGAGCAGCTCACCGCCGGTCAGCTCGAAGCCACTGCGGAAGTCCGCGACCGCGTCCTTCAGGGCGGTCACCGTGTCGTCGGACAGGTCGCCGCTCTCCCGGATCGTGTCGAAGATGCCCGCGTGCGAGCGCTCCAGGTACTCGAAGAACTCGGTCTCGAACCGGCGCACGTCGCCGAGCGGGACGTCATCGAGCTGGCCACTGGTGCCGACCCAGATCGAGACCACCTCGCGCTCCACCGGGAACGGACTGTACTGGGGCTGCTTGAGCAGCTCCACCAGCCGCGAGCCGCGGTCCAGCTGGGACCGGGATGCCGCGTCCAGGTCGGACGCGAACGCCGCGAACGCCTCCAGGTCGCGGAACTGCGACAGCGACAGGCGCAGCGTGCCCGCGACCTTCCTCATGGCCTTGACCTGGGCGTTGCCGCCGACCCGGGACACCGAGATGCCGACGTTGATGGCCGGCCGGACGCCGGAGTTGAACAGGTCGGTCTCCAGGAAGATCTGCCCGTCGGTGATCGAGATGACGTTGGTCGGGATGTAGGCGGAGACGTCGTTACCCTTGGTCTCGATTATCGGCAGCCCGGTCAGGGAACCGCCACCGAGGTCGTCAGACAGCTTGGCGCAGCGCTCCAGCAGCCGGGAGTGCAGGTAGAACACGTCACCGGGGTAGGCCTCGCGGCCCGGCGGGCGGCGCAGCAGCAGCGACACCGCGCGGTAGGCCTCGGCCTGCTTGGTCAGGTCGTCGAAGATGATCAGCGCATGCTTGCCGTCGTACATCCAGTGCTGGCCGATGGCCGAGCCGGTGTAGGGGGCGATGTACTTGTAGCCGGCCGGGTCGGACGCCGGCGCGGCCACGATCGTGGTGTACTCCATCGCGCCGGCCTCCTCCAGCGCCCCGCGCACCTGCGCGATCGTGGTGGCCTTCTGGCCGATCGCCACGTAGACGCAGCGGACCTGGCGGGATTCGTCGCCGGACTTCCAGTTGCCGACCTGGTTGATGATCGTGTCGATGGCGATCGCGGTCTTGCCGGTCTGCCGGTCGCCGATGATCAGCTGGCGCTGGCCGCGGCCGATGGCCGTCATCGCGTCGATGGCCTTGATGCCGGTCTGCAGCGGCTCCTTCACCGGCTGGCGCTGCACCACCGACGGCGCCTGGATCTCCAGTGCCCGCAGCTCGGTGTCCTCGATCGGGCCCTTACCGTCCAGCGGCTCGCCCAGCGGGCCGACCACCCGGCCGAGGAAGCTGTCGCCGACCGGGGCGGCCAGCACCTCGCCGGTGCGGCGTACCCGCTGGCCCTCGTCGATCTTGCTGAAATCACCGAGGACCACCACGCCGATCTCGCGCACGTCCAGGTTCAGCGCCAGCCCGCGGGTGCCGTCCTCGAACTCGAGCAGCTCGTTGGCCATGGCCGAGGGCAGCCCCTCGACCCGGGCGATGCCGTCGCCGCACTCGATGACGGTGCCGACTTCCTCGGTGGAAGCGGCGTCCGGCTCATACGCCTCGACGAACCGCGCCAGCGCGTCCCGGATCTCGTCGGGCCGGATTGTCAGCTCCGCCATAGTTCTCGCGTCTCTCTCGTGGTGATCGTTCAATCAGTACTCGGTGGGCGCGGGCGTCAGGCCGCCATCCGGCGCCGCAGTTCAGCCAGCCTGCTCGCGGTGCTGCCGTCGATCAGCTCGTCGCCGATCCGGATGGACATGCCGCCCAGGACCTGCGGGTCGATCACGATATTCAGGTGTACATCGTGGCCGTAGGCCGCCGACAGGGCGGCCGCCAGCCTGCCCCGCTGCTTCGCCGTCAGGGCCGTCGCGACATGAACCTCGGCGACGAGGCGCTCGCGCCGCTGCGCGGCCAGCCGGGCGAATTCTTCGAGGCTTGCATCCAGGCTACGTCCTCGGGGGTGAACCGCCGCCTGGCTCACCAGCCGCACGGTCTGCCTGGTGGCCTGGCGCTTCAGCAGCGCATCGAGCACCTCCTGCTTGTGCTCGGCCGCGAGGAACGGGTTCGACAGCGCCAGCCGCAGGCTGGGGTCGCTGCCGACGACCCGGCCGAAGCGGAACAGCTCGTCCTCCAGCTCGTCCAGCTTGCCCGCCGCCTCGGCCGCGGTGACCAGAGCGATCACGCCGAGCTGCTCCGTCGCGTCGGACAGGTCACCGGGCGCCGACCAGCGCTGCCGGGCCGCCCCGGTGACCAGCTCGACCGCAACTTGGCTGACCTTTCCCTCCAGCAGGGCCTGGGCCAGGTCAGCCCGGGCCTGCTGCGGGCGCGACGGGTCGGACAGCGCCCGGCGCACCGCCGCCTGGCGGTCCAGCAGATCCGTCACTGCGAACAGCTCGTCGCCGAGCTGGTCGGCCTGCGCGCCACTGTCGATCGCGGCGGCCAGCTGCTCGCGGCAGGTGGCCAGCGCGGCCCGGCTCGCGCCTCTCATCGCGAGGTCCCGGCGCCGGCCCGGCTCTCCAGGTCCTCGAGGAACCGGTCGACGGTTCGGCGCTGGCGCGCCTCGTCCTCCAGCGACTCGTCGATGATCTTGCCGGCCAGCTGGACCGACAGCGTTCCGACCTCGGTGCGCAGCGACTGGAGCGCCTGCTGCCGGTCGGCCGCGATCTGACCCTGGGCCGCCTCCTTGACCCGGGCCGCCTCGGCCTGCGCGTCCTCGCGGGCCCGGGCGACGATCTGCGCCGCCTCCTCCTTGGCCGCCTCGCGCATCCGGGCCGCCTCGTGCCGGGCCTCGGCCAGCTGTGCCTGGTATCGCTCCAGCGTCTGCCGGGCCTCAGTCTGGCTCTCCTCGGCTCGCTTGATGCCGCCCTCGATCGCGTCGGTGCGCTCGGCCATGGTCCGCCTGATCCGCGGCATCAGCACCCGGCCCAGCACGGCGAACACGATCAGGAACGCGATCGCGCCGATGATCAGCTCGGGCAGCTCGGGGATGAGCGGGTTGGTCGGCGGGTTAACTACCGTCGCGGCGAGATGCATCACGGTACGGCCTCCTGCCTAGCGGGATCGCTTTTGTGGTCCGTCGGCATCAGGTGGCGCCGAAGATGAACGGGACCACCAGGCCGATCAGCGCCAGCGCCTCGGCCAGCGCGAAGCCGATGTACATGTTGGACTGGATCAGGCCGCGGGCCTCCGGCTGGCGGGCCATGGCCTCGACCCCGTGACCGAAGATCAGCCCGATGCCGACGCCCGGGCCGATGGCCGCCAGGCCGTAGCCCACCGCGCCGAAGTTGATCTGCAGCCTGGTGGGAGTGCTGCTCGCGGCCAGATAGTGCAGGACGCTCAGGGCGACCACATGGTGCATATGCGTTCCCTTGCATTCAGGCCGGCGGATACGCGCCGCCAGCGGGTGGTGGGGTGGGCCGCCAGCGCGCTCAGCGGCACTGGCGGACTTTCGGGGTGGCCGGCCACCTCAGTGACCCGCTTCCAGCGCGCCGCCGATGTACTGGGCGGTCAGGATGGTGAAGATGTAGGCCTGCAGCGCCTGGATCAGCATCTCGAACGCGGTCAGCGCGATGGTGAGGATGAACGAGGTAACCGAGAAAAGCAGGCCGATGGACAGGCTGAACAGGTACCAGGTGGCAATGGTGAAGATCAGCAGCAGGATGTGCCCGGCGAACATGTTCGCGAACAGCCGGACCGCGAGGGTGAACGGCCGGATCAGGATGTACTGCAGGATCTCCACCGGGGCGAGGATGCCCAGCACGAACGGGGGCACGTCCCTCGGGATCATGTTCCTGAAGTAGCCGCCCAGGCCCTGGTTCTTGATGCCCTGGTAGTTGTAGGTGACGTAGACCATGAGCATCAGCGCGCCCGGGAACGCGATCATCGACATCGGCGGGAACTGCGCCACCGGGATGATCTCCATCAGGTTCATCAGCCAGATGAAGAAGAACAGCGAGACCAGGAAGGGCAGGTAGTTGTCGCCGCGCTTGCCCATCATCGGCCGCAGGATCTGGTCCCGGACGAACGTGATGCCGATCTCGCCGAGGTTCTGCGCGCCGCGCGGTACCAGCTTCGGCCTGGCGAACGCCGCCCAGAAGAAGGCCACCACCGCGATGGCACAGACCAGCGCCAGCAGCATCGGCTTGGTGAACTGGTACGACCCGATCGAGAAGAACGGCTTGAACAGGAACGTGGGAGTCGGGTAGCCGGGAGCCGGGTAGCCGCAGTGATTGCTGGCGGAGACGTGGCTGTTGGACTCGGTGCATGCGCCTCCGGCGAGCACCCTGAGATCACCAGCCAGCACGGTTTCCTCCAGCTTCCCGGCGCGCAGCGCCAGCGGGCACGACGCCGATGTCTTGTGCCCCGCGGCCAGCCCGGTGCTCCGTCAGGCGGATAGTAGCGGGCCGGATGCCCGCGGCGGCCGGGCGGGTCAGGCCCGGCCGTACTTCAGCACGATCAGCAGGATCGCCGCGCCGAGGCCGGCGAACAGGCCCGCCGGGAAGAGCAGCGGGATTCCGGTCCAGCGGCCGGCCAGCCAGCCGATGCCGCCGTACACTGCCATGCCCGACAGCAGGTACCCGAATAGGGTCCAGCCGGCGTTCTCCTGCGAGCGGCCGTCTGCCTCGATCTGCTTCCCGGCCGGCCGCCCGTACCGCCATGCCGATCCGGCCGGTCCGCGCGGTACCTTGCTCTCCCGCCACTCCGGCTCGGATGCTCCGCGCTCCGGCTGCTCCGGCTCGGATTGGCCGCCGTCCGGCGGCAGGCTGGCAGGATCCGCCATCAGGCCGGCCGGCCGCGGTGAGCAGTGCGCCGGGGCGGCGGCGGGCAGCCCGGCGCGCGGGCCGCGCTACGCCGTCCGTCCCCTGAGCGGTCGCCACTGGTCATCCTTCCCCGGACGATCCGGGGCGTGCTGCCGCCCAGTCCTGATCTTTCATCGGCTCGACACTAAGCGTCTTGATCTTCATCGACCAGTAGACCTGCGCGGCGCTCCAGACCAGGATGCAGGCCAGGGCGGTCAGCCCGAACAGCCGGGTGTTGAACGCGCTGGTGCTGGCGTACCGGACCACGAAAAACAGCAGCACCAGGATCTTCACCACATAGGTGGTGATCGCGGCGATCATCATGGCCTGCGGGCTGCGCCGGGCGGCGCGCCCGACGACGATCACGCTGATCGCGTAGAAAACGGCCACGAGAGCCACGCCGAGCAGGGCGCCGGTCAGTCCCCTGGCCCCGCCGACGGTCGCGCTGACGGCAACCATGATCGCGGCGGCCACGGCCGTGACGGCCGCTGACCGGCGGACGATCTGGGCGTACTGCGCCAGCATCAGCAATGGCTCCAGAGCAAACTTGGCGGTTGCTGTTCGATCAGTTATTACCGCACGTAAACGCTCGCGTGTCCAGGTAACACCGAGCTTTCCTGGCCAGCGCGGCCAGGCCGCGCCGTGAGGTTAGCGAAACGTATCACGGCCTCGCCGGCCCCCTTCGATTGGGTGCTTGTGAAAGATATCACAAGCTCTCTGGCCGATCGGCGCGGGGTCCCCTCAGCGGTGAGGAACCGGCCCGCTACTCCCGTCGGCGGGCCGCCACGGGCTGGGCTGGCGCGGGCCGCGCGGCGGCCGGGCGGCTGATCTCCGGCGGACCCGGTGCGGCCGGTGCGGCCGCACTCGGCCTGACCGGGGCGGTCCCAGCGGGAATGCCGCCGCTGGTCAGCAGCGCGGCGGGCCGGTCCCGCCGCCACCAGCGCAGCCGGGGCATGGAAAGCAGCAGCAGCACGATGATCGCCGCCACCGTGGTCAGGGCGAGCACGAACAGCCGGGTCCGCACAATTGACTGCAAGACCACCGCGCCGCAGAACAGCGAAGCCCACAGGTACATGATCAGCACGCTGGAGCGGTGCGAGTGACCGATGTCGAGCAGCCGGTGGTGCAGGTGCTTGCGGTCGGGCGCGAACGGTGACTGCCCGGCCCGGGTCCGGCGCACCACCGCGAACAGCATGTCCGCGTACGGGATGACCAGGAACGCGGCCGGCAGCAGCAGCGGCAGCACTTCGGGGAACCGGTTTACCGTGCCGCCGCTTGAGTAGGCGCCGTGGTTGGTGAGCACGGACGGGTCGATCGAGCTGATGCTGGAGCACACGGCGTAGGCGAGCAGCAGGCCGAGCAGCATCGCGCCGGTGTCGCCCATGAAGATCCGGGCCGGGTAGAAGTTATGCGGCAGGAAGCCCAGGCAGATGCCGACCAGCAGCGCCGACACCAGCGTGGGCGCAGCCGAGGTGGCCAGGTGCAGGTTCGTGATCAGCGTGTAGTAGTAGACAAAGAACGCCGCGGCCGCGATGGCCACGATGCCCGCGGCCAGGCCGTCCAGGCCGTCGATGAAGTTGACGGCGTTAATGGTCGCCACCACGACCAGGATCGTCAGCGCGATCTGCTGGTTCGAGCTCAGGTACAGCGCCACGCCGCCCGGCCACGGCAGCCACGCGATCTCCGCGCCGCTGTAGACGACCAGTACCCCGGCCGCCACCTGGCCGGCCAGCTTGGCCAGCGGGCTCATGCCCCAGCGGTCGTCGATGAAGCCCACCACGATGATCAGGCCGCCCGCCATCAGCAGGCCGCCCGCCGTATGGCTGCCGGTGAAGGCGCTGCGCAGCAGCGTCAGCCGGGTGGCCGCGAGCAGGCCGGCCGCCAGGCCGGCGTACATGGCCACTCCCCCGAGCAGCGGGATCGGCACCACGTGCACGTCCCGGTCGCGCGCTTCATGCAGCGCGCCGGTCTTGATGGCCACGCCCCGCACCAGCGGCGTCAGCAGGTAGGTGACGGCTGCGCTGATCAGCAGCGTCAGCCCGTACACCGGCATGGCGGCTGACATCGCTGTTCACCGGCTCGCAGCAGCGTGTTCAGGCATCACGCCAACTCTAGAGCAAACACCGCAGCGCGCACGCCACTGCCGTCACAGCGCGGCCCGGCGTCAGTCGTTCATGGCGACCGCGGCCACCTCGCGCAGGCGGCCGATGGGCACCGCGCCGGTGCGCAGCAGCCGCGGCATGCCCGCCGTCAGGTCCACGATCGTCGAGGGGGCCGCGGCGGCGCGCTCCCCGTCGTCCAGGTACACCGCCACCGAGTCGCCGAGCTGGTCGCGGGCCTGCGCCGCGGTGACCGCGGGCGGCCGGCCGGTCAGGTTAGCGCTGCTGACGGCCATCGGCCCGGTCTCCGCCAGCAGGTCAAGGGCGACCTGGTTGCTCGGCATCCGCACGGCCACCGTGCCCTTGGTCTCACCCAGGTCCCAGACCAGGCTCGCGCTGGCCCGGCACACGATAGTCAGCCCGCCGGGCCAGAACTCGTCGATCAGCACCTGCCCGTACGGGCCGAGGTCCTCGACCAGCGCCGCCGCGGTCCGCACCGAGCCGACCAGCACCGGCGGGGGCGCCTCACGGCCGCGCCCCTTGGCGGCCAGCAGGCTCGCCACCGCCTCCGGCCGGAACGCGTCGGCGCCGATCCCGTAGACGGTGTCGGTGGGCAGCACGACGAGCTCGCCGCGCAGCACCGCCGCGGCGGCCTCGGCGATTCCCGCGCCGCGCTCAGTCTCGTCCGCGCAGTCAAACGATGCGCTCATGAGCGGTCATCCTGTCATGCTCCTGGCCACGTCGCGGTGACGAACCTGTCCCGGCCGGCCAGGTCCGGGTGGTTGCGGGTATCCCGCCAGCCGTTCTCCTCGGCAAAGACCCAGTACACCGCGGGCCCCTGCGGCGCCCCGTGCTCGACGGCGAGCTGGCCGCCGGGCCGAAGCAGCCGCCGCGCGGCCGACTCGATGACCCGGATTGCGTCCAGCCCGTCCGGGCCGCCCCACAGCGCGGCCGCCGGGTCGTACTCGCCCACTTCGGGCGGCACCCCGGCCCCGACCGGGATGTAGGGCGGGTTGCTGATCACCAGGTCAGCCCCGCCGCTCAGATCGGGCAGTGCGGCGGCGAAGTCCGCCGCGTGCAGGTGCACCCGGCCGGCGGTGTGCGGCGCGGCGGCGGCGCACCGGGTGATGTTGCGCGCCGTCCACTGCCGGGCCAGCGGGTCGGCCTCCACTGCGTGCACCTGCGCGCGGGGCACCTCCTGGGCGATGGCCAGCGCGATCGCCCCGGAGCCGGCGCCGAGGTCGGCGGCCACTGGCTCGGCGATGTTCATCGCGGTCAGGGCGTCGATGGCCCAGCCGGTCATCACCTCAGTCTCCGGCCGGGGCACGAATACGCCCGGCCCGACCTCCAGCTCCAGGTAGCGGAAGTAGGCCAGGCCGGTGATGTGCTGCAGCGGCTCGCGGGAGGCGCGCCGGGCGATGTCGTCCCAGAACCGCGGGTCGAAGTCCGTGTCGGCGACCCGGTGCAGCTCGCCGCGGGAGACGCCGTGCAGGTGCGCGGCGATGAGCTCGGCGTCGGTGCGGGGCGACTCGATGCCCGCCTCAGCGAGGCGCGCCGTAGCGACCGCGATCTCGTCCAGCAGCATGCTCATCCGGTTGCGGCGCCGGCCAGCCTGCTCGCCCGGTCTGCCGTTGCCAGCGCGTCGATCACCGCATCCAGGTCGCCGTCGATGACCTGGTCCAGGTTGTAGGCCTTGTAGCCGACCCGGTGGTCGGAGATCCGGTTCTCGGGGAAGTTGTAGGTGCGCACCCGCTGGGACCGGTCCACGGTCGCGACCTGGCTGCGCCGCTCGGCCGCCGCCGCGGCCTCGGCTTCCTCCTGGGCCATGGCGAGCAACCGGGCGCGCAGGATGCGCATGGCCTGCTCCTTGTTCTGCAGCTGGCTCTTCTCGTTCTGGCACGAGACCACGATCTGAGTGGGGACGTGGGTGATCCGCACCGCCGAGTCGGTGGTGTTGACGCTCTGGCCGCCGGGCCCGGACGAGCGGAACACGTCCACCCGCAGGTCGGCGGGATCGATGTGCACCTCGACCGGATCGGCCTCGGGCATGACCAGGACGCCGGCCGCGGAGGTATGGATCCGGCCCTGGGACTCGGTGACCGGCACCCGCTGCACCCGGTGCACGCCGCCCTCGTACTTCAGCCGGGCCCAGGCGCCGTCGCCGCCGCTGCGCCGCGACGCCTTGACTGCCACCGTGGCGTCCTTATAGCCGCCCAGGCCGGTCATGGTGGAGTCGAGCACCTCGGTCTTCCAGCCGTGCCGCTCGGCGAAGCGCAGGTACATTCGCAGCAGATCGCCGGCGAACAGGGCCGACTCCTCACCGCCCTCCCCCGCCTTCACCTCGAGAATGACGTCGCGGGAGTCGCTGGCGTCCCTGGGCAGCAGCAGCTCGCGTAGCTGTTCTTCCAGCTCCGCCCGGCGCGCGGCCAGCTGCTGGGCCTCAGCCGCGAACGCGGCATCCTCGGCACCCAGCTCGCGGGCGGCCGCCTCGTCGGCCGATACCTGCTGCCAGTCACGGTAGGCGTGCGCGACAGGGCTGAGCTCGCTGTAGCGGCGGCCGATCTCGGCCGCCCGCTCGGGGTCGGAATGCACGGCCGGGCCGGCGAGATCGAGCTCCAGCCTGGCATGCTCGGCGGCCAGGCCGGCCAGCCGGTCAAACATTGCCTGTCTCCCCAGCCTGAAATGAACGCGGCCCGGTCGCCGGGCCGCGGCGTGAGCCGTTCAGCGTGCCTTCCCTAGCGGGGGTAGCAAGCTGAACGGCTGATCGATGTCCACGGCCGGGCAGGCTACTTGCTGTCGGCGGTCTTCTTGCCGAAGCGGCGCTCGAACCGGGCGACCCGGCCGCCGGTGTCCATGATCTTCTGCTTGCCCGTGTAGAACGGGTGGCAGCTTGAGCAGATGTCGGCGTGGATCACGCCGTTCTTGGCGGTGGACCGGGTGGTGAAGGTGTTCCCGCAGGTGCAGGTCACCGTGGTCTCCACGTAATCCGGGTGGATTCCAGGCTTCATTGATGACTCCGTTTCCTGACGGTCGCCGGGTCGCCGGGCCGCGTGCCTGTCGCGGCGGGCGTGAACCGGTACCGCACTGTGGTGTGGGCACCTTGTAGTGTGCCAGGTCCTGCAACGCGCGGCAGCGCCTGGTAATTCCGGGCGCCGCCGCACGGCCTTCTGCTTGCCGGGCCGCTTGCCTTACTGGGCCACCGTGGTCTTCTGCACGTGCAGCAGGAACTCGGCGTTGCTCTTGGTTTCCTTCATCCGCTCCATCAGCACCTCGAGGGCCTGCTGCGGCTCCAGCGCGTGCAGCACCCGGCGCAGCTGCCAGACGATCCGCAGCTCCTCGGGCGCCAGCAGCAGCTCCTCCTTGCGGGTGCCGGAGGCGTCCACGTCGATCGCCGGGAAGATCCGCTTGTCGGCCAGCTCCCGGCGCAGCCGCAGCTCCATGTTGCCGGTGCCCTTGAACTCCTCGAAGATGACCTCTTCCATCCGCGACCCGGTCTCGATCAGCGCCGTCGCCAGGATGGTCAGCGACCCGCCGTGCTCGATGTTGCGGGCGGCGCCGAAGAACCGCTTCGGCGGGTACAGCGCGGCCGAGTCGACACCGCCGGACAGGATCCGGCCGCTGGCCGGGGCGGCCAGGTTGTAGGCGCGGCCCAGCCGGGTGATCGAGTCGAGCAGCACGACCACGTCGTGGCCCATCTCGACCAGCCGCTTGGCCCGCTCGATGGCCAGCTCGGCCACCGTGGTGTGGTCGTCGGCGGGCCGGTCGAAGGTCGAGTGGATGACCTCGCCCTTCACCGTGCGCTGCATGTCGGTGACTTCCTCGGGCCGTTCGTCGACCAGCACGACCATGAGGTGGCACTCGGGGTTGTTCTTGGTGATCGCGTTGGCGATGGCCTGCAGGATCATCGTCTTGCCGGCCTTGGACGGCGACACGATCAGGCCGCGCTGGCCCTTGCCGATCGGGGCGACCAGGTCGATGATCCTGGTCGTCATGATCGACGGGTCAGTCTCCAGCCGCAGCCGCTCCTGCGGGTACAGCGGGACCAGCTTGGCGAATTCCGGCCGGTTCCTGGCCTGCTCGGGCTCCAGTCCGTTGATCTTGTCCAGCCGGACCAGCGCGTTGAACTTCTCCCGCCGCTCGCCCTCGCGCGGCTGCCGGATCGCGCCCTCGATCACGTCGCCCTTGCGCAGGCCGTACCGGCGCACCTGGGACAGCGAGACGTACACGTCGTTGGAGCCCGGCAGGTAGCCGGTGGTGCGGACGAACCCGTAGTTGTCCAGCACGTCCAGGATGCCGGCGATCGGGATCAGCACGTCATCCTCGGAGATCACCGGCTCGGCGTCGCCGCCGCCGCCGCGCTCGCGCCGCCGGTTGCCCGAGTTCCGGTTGCGGAACCGGTCCCGGCTGCGGCGGCTGCCCGCGTTGTCCCGGTCGTCGTCGCGCCCGCCCTGGTCACGGGCGCCCTGCTGGTCGCGGCCGCCCTGCTGGTCGCGGCCGCCGTCGCCGCGGGACTCCCGCTGGTCGTTCTGACCGCGCTGGTCCCGGCCGCCCTGGCTGTTGTCGCGCTGGCCGTTATCGCGAGGGCCGCCGTCACGCTGGCCGTTGTCGCGAGACTCGCGGTGCGCCTCGGCGCCGTCGCTCGCGGCCCTGGGCTGCTCGTCCCGGCTGGCGTCGCTCCCGCGGCCGCCGCCCGCGCCGTCCCGGCGGCCGTTCCGCCGCCGCCGGTCCCCGCGCTGGCCGTCCCCGGCCTGCTGGACATCGTCCCGCTGGGCGGGTGCGGTCCCGGCCGGGGCGGCAGCGCCGATCGCAGCCCCGTCCTGGCGCGGCGGCTCACCTATGCCGCCCGCCTGGCCTATGCCGCCCGCCTGGCTGCTGCCCACGCCCGATCCGGTCGATGTCTGTGTATCCATGGCGTCCTGCTCACGCTGGCGAGGTGGGCCGGCTCCCGCAGGCGCGCCCCGCTGGGCTGAGTTGTCGGTTTCCTGGACCGGGATGGCTGCGGCCGCCTGGTCCGCCGCGCCGGGGCGGCCTGCGCCGTCGGCCGCTGCGCCAGTGACCGCGGTGCCGCTGCCTGCGGCAGTGTTGCTGCCAGCGGCGCCGGAGCCGGCCCGGCGCTCGTCAATCGCCGCGATCAGCTGGCCCTTGCGCATCCGGCCCGTGCCGGTGATGCCCATCGACTGCGCGAGCCGCTGAAGCTCCGGCAGCAGCATCGCCGACAGCCCGCCGCCGGATCGGCGGCCGGCCCCGGTCGCGCCCGCCCCAGCCGCGCCGTCACCAGCGTCAGGCCAGGAGCGTACCGCGTCCGCACCCGGCGCGGAAGTCCCGGCCGCACCCGCCGCGCCGGTGCCCGCAGCACCGGAACCGGACGCAGCGGAACGCTCTTCTGGCACGTCAGGCGTGGCCGAGAACAGGTCGATGGTTTCGCTCACAGGGGGTCCTTCCCAGGGTGCGAGCCTGCGCCGCCGAAGCAGCGCGCTGAAGCTCGCCGTCGCGTGTTAACCGCTTGTGCTGCCACGCAGAACTGCGTGGCCAGTTGTCCTACCTTCTGCCATCTCCGCGCTTTCCCGCATATGGCCGACATCCGCGGGCGAGAGCCATCGCCTGTCCTGCGCGCCAGGTGCGGTACCAGGCAGACAAAGACTTCCCGCGGTGGGTAGATACCGTCGAAGGCCGCAGTCCGAGGGAGGCAGAAAAGCGTGCCAGCCGGAAAGCGGATGAGCACCCCGTCCCCCAGCGGGGGCATCTGGTGCAGCACCTAGCCTAACACCCTCAGGGCCCACGGCATTCCTTCAGCCAGCGTGTTACCGCGGAAAGAAGCCGACAGCACTGGCGCGGGCCCGCCAGCGTGGCTGCCAGGCAGGCGCGTCTCACGATCCGCGCGGGCGGGTTAGGCACCGGCAGGTACATGGCCGGTGACGGCCAGCGCAGGCAAGTGGGGGCGCGCCTGAACTGTCGGCATCCAGGGACTTCGTCGGACAACTACCCGCTCTGGCGGCAATTGAACCACAGTGATCAAGTGCGGCCTGATCGCGGAATTGCACCGATGCCCGCGAAGGTACTGCACCGGGACGGTTCTCACAAGTTCGGCCCCGGCCGTCCGCCGCGGGCCTTCACAGCCTCTGCGGCGCCGTCACCCCGATGAGGCGCAGGCCCGCCGCGAGCACCGTGCGGACGGCATCGGCCAGCCACAGCCGGGCGCTGATCATTTCGGCAGTGCGGGCCGCGGGCTGGCCGCCGAACGGGAGCGCCGGGCATCCTTCCCGGCAGTCAGCCCACCCGGCCGCCAGCTGCTCCAGATAGGCCGCGAGCTCGTGCGGGCGGCCCCTGCGGCCGGCTCCGGCGACTCGTTCCGGCAGCCAGGACAGCACGTCAAGGAGCTCACGCTCGCGCGGGTCGGCCAGCAGCCCGGGCCGGAGCTGCCCGGGGGCGGCGCGCCGCACTCCGAGATCCGCGGCCCGGCGCAGCGCGGCCGCCGCCTCCGCGTGCCCCAGGCAGACGGCGAACAGCGGATTGGAAAGATCACGCCGGGCGCGGACCGCCCGCTCCAGCGCGGTCCGGCGGCCAGCCGCGGTCCTGGTCAGCGCGTAGCGGACCGCGTCAGCTCCGGCGTACTCGATCGCAGCCGCCACCCCGGCCGGGCCGGCCGGCCGGGAAGGCGGGGCGTCGGCAGCCTTTTTGCGTAATGGCGTGAGCACTGCCCCTGCGGCGGCGGCCAGCCGTGCGATGGCCTCCTCGCCCTGCCAGCGCCAGGCCTGCGGCCAGCTCACCGCCACGGCCAGGTCATGCCGCGGCGGGGCGGCCAGACGCGTGTCCGCGAGCGCGCCGCTGCGGGCGCAGCCGGGCCCGGCCAGGACGATCCGGGGCGCGAGCCCGGCCAGCGCCGCCTCGGTGACCGTCACGGTCAGGTAGCCGCTGCCGGTCACCTCAGCCGTCGCGATCCCCGCCACGGCGCCCAGCCTGGCCGCGAGCAGCGCAGCGGCGGCGGCGGGCGTGCCGTCGGCGAGCCGGGCCAGCGCGAACGGCAGGAAGGTCGAATAGGTGCCCGGCCCGCCGCCGGCCGCCGCCGGCGCGGATCGCCAGGTCCCGGCCGCGGTCATCCCGGCGGCTGCCACCGGCAGCGTGCCGTTCGCCGCGGCCTCCCGCAGCACGACGGCCAGCAGCGCGGAAATGTCGCCGGGAATCACCCGGCCTAGGCTAGGCGGGCGGCCGGGATCAGTCGAAGGTGCTGGCCGGGGCGCCGGCCAGCTCGCGGACGACGCGGATCATCTCGGCCGGGTCGAACGGCTTGGTGAGATAGGCATCGACGCCGATCTCCCGGCCCCGGCCCCGGTCATCCTCTTGTGCCCTAGCCGTGATCAGCACGACCTTGATTTCGGCAGTCTGGGGGTTGCGGCGCAGGTGGGTGGCGGTGACCCAGCCGTCCAGCCGCGGCATCATGACGTCCAGGGTGATCACGTCGGGCTGGAGGTCGGCGACCCGGTCCAGGCAGTCCTGGCCGTCCACGGCCGTGATCACGTCGAACCCCTCGAGCGTCAGGTTGACGGCGATGAGCTGCCGGATGACCTCGTCATCGTCCACGACCAGCACCCGGCCCAGTACCTGGCTCACTCGCGTGAGGCTAGCCGCTCGGCCGCGGCGATGCTGGCTGAATGGTCTGGTGTCCGAGATACTTGATGCTTGGTACTCTGGCTCCGGCTCTGCGCGCGTTCGCGCGCCGGGCATGTGCGCCAGCCCCCATAGCTCAGGGGATAGAGCAACGGCCTCCGGAGCCGTGTGCGCAGGTTCGAATCCTGCTGGGGGCGCTGCTCAAAGGCTTAATTCGAACGCTGTAATAATCTTGAAGCGAACAAGTGCCAAGCCGGTGACCTGCGGAAAGGCGGGAGCGCTCCCGATCCCGCGCCCGACCAGTGCCCGGGCGAGGAGCCTCCTGCAGCGAATGCGCTGCTCAGTGGCATTCAACGATAACGGCCGGCAGACCGTTGTCGTGGCCAAAGACCGTTGCCCCTGCTGAAATAACCCCAGCCCAGGCTGGCAGTCGGGCAGTCCACAGGGCCGCCCGGGCACGATTGCCAAGCGGCGGGCGATTCTGCAGTGCCGCAGCCTGATTTGCTGATCACAAAGAGCAGCGACACTCACATGGCAAGGCGCGCCCGTACCCGCCGTTATGGTCGGCAACGTGGGTCGCAAAGGTGCCTGGCATTGCCGTGCCGGAACGGCTGTTCGGCTCGCGCCGGGGGGAAGCCTTGGCTAGTTTGACCAGCTTGCCCATGGCCAGCCATGCCAGCATCGCCGCTGCCCCGCGCCTTCACGCCGCCGCCCAGATCGCCCACTGCGAACGATCATGAGGTGCTGAACGGCTTTGGCCGGCGCCCTGCCTCCTGCCCTGCCATGCTGCCGGCCGTTACCGCCGGCTGAGGGTGACGTGGGTGACGCCGCTGGGACTGTTCACGGCCTCAATCTGGAAACGGTCTTCGAGCCCCTCCAGACCGTCCCAGAGCCGCTCCCCGCGGCCCAGCACGATCGGCACCACGACGATGTGCAGGTAGTCGATCAGGCCGGCGGCCAGGAACTCGCGGATGGTGGACGGGCCGCCGCCGATGCGGACATCCCCGCCCGCGGCGGACTGGCGCGCCTGCGCAAGCGCCTGGGAGGGGCTGGCGTCGAGGAAGTCAAACGTGGTACCGCCATTCATCTGGACGGAGGGCCGGGGATGGTGGGTGAGAACAAAGACCGGGGTGCGGAACGGCGGGGTGTCTCCCCACCATCCGTTCCACTCCAGGTCCGGCCAGGGTCCATGGTGCGGGCCGAACTTGCCCCGCCCCATGATCTCGGCGCCGATGCCCGGTTCCCAGGCGCTGGCGAAAGCGTCGTCGATGCCGGTGCTGCCGCCGGGCTGGCCCTGCATGGCGCGGAAGGTACGAGTCGGGAAGAACCACTCGTGCAGCCGGGTTCCCGCATGCCCAAACGGGGCATCCAGGCTTTGCCCCGCGCCGGTGCCGAACCCATCCAGCGACACCGAGAAGTTGTGCACCCGGACCTGCGACACGATGACCTCCTGACAGGCTGCTTCACAGCGACCGGGACCGGTTGCCGCGGGCCGCCGCCAGTGAGGACGATCCACTGGCCCAAAGTCATCGCCAGCGCCTGGCCGCTGAGCATCATACCTGCGGATCACCGGGCGTTTATGCTCACGGCGCGTAACCGACCCTGGACTCAGATAAGGCGCGCATCGCCGCCCTTCTGAGCGCTCGACGACCACCAGCATCGATCTGCCGAGGTGCCTATCGCGATTTTCTATCGCAGCTGCGGGCGAGAAAATCAAATCCTCCCGGCGCGCTGACTTCCTTATGATGCGGGCATGGATCTGCGTCTCGTGACCATCGCCGAGCGGCCCGCCATGAAGTCTCGGTTCGTGAACAAGGAGACCGAGCCGTGGCCCGCGTTCATGGAAGAGGACCCCATCTCCCTGCTCTACTACAGCGACGTCCGGACCGCGCACCCTGAATACGGATTGATCGCCTATGACGCCAGCGCCCCGGACCAGGCGATCGCCCGGGCGTTCTGCGTGCCTTTCGCCTGGGATGGCGACCCGGCTCTCGGTGAGCTGCCGGTAGACGGCTGGGATGGCGTGATCTGGCGCTCGGCGCGCGATCGCCAGATCGGGCGGAAGCCGAACCTGGTCTCGGCGCTGGAGATCAGCGTTTCCACCGACCGGCAGGGCACCGGCCTGTCCGGGAGGATGCTGGCGGCGATGCGGGACAACGCGGCACGTCTCGGGTTCGGGCATCTGGTCGCCCCGGTGCGGCCGAACCGCAAGCACCTGGTCCCGGACATGTCCATCGAGGAGTACGCGGCACTGGTCCGCGAGGACGGCCTGCCCCACGATCCATGGCTGCGTGTTCATGTCCGGGTCGGCGGGCGGATCGTAGGCACCTGCAAGCGCGCGATGGTCATCCCCGGCACGCTGGAGGAGTGGCGTTCCTGGACCGGCCTGCCGTTCGACAAGTCGGGACCAGTCGTGGTGCCCGGCGCGCTCGTGCCGGTCCAGTGCAGCGCCGCGCATGACTACGCGGTCTACGTCGAGCCGGCGGTGTGGATACACCACCGGCTGTAAGCCAGGCCCTGGCCTGCCTAACCGGATATTCTGCGCGTCAGCGCCTATATATTTTTATCGTTCACCAGGAATCCCTAATCGGCGATCCGGCGCTGTTGACCAAGAAGCCGCCTCGCACGCCGATCCGCGCACCATGATGAGGTATGACCGGGCCCGTACATCCCTGGACCGGCACGCGACCTACATCGTCGCCGCCTACGTCGCCGGAGCAGCTCGGTAGTCGCAAGGTGTCCGGCATCATCCGCCTGGCCGGTCTTCGGCCAGGCGGATCACCGGCAGTAACGCCATCGGCCGCTCGCGAGCCGCCGATCTGGTCGGCAAGCGGAGTTTAGCGGCGTCGGCCCCCAGCGTACGCATATCAAGATGATCGGATTGGCCGGCGACGCACGGTATTTCCTGGTCCTGCCAGCGAACGTGCCGGACAGTTTCTCCCGCGGTGCCAGCCCGGCGTGCCTGGCCAGCGCGCGGGCGGTCGCGAACCTGCGAGGGTCGCCGGTCTCGGCCAGGATCGCGGCGGCGCCGATCGCGGACAGGCCGGTGATCGAGGTGACCAGCTCGGTCAGGCCGAGCTCGTTCAGGACGCCCATCATGCGCTGCTCGGTGTCAGCCAGCCGCCGATGCGCATGGTTCCAGTCCTGCAGGAGCAGCGCGACCCGCTCCAGCGCGCCGGAACGGTGGGCGATCACCTCACCTGGATCGGCCAGGGCTGCGAACAGCTGGCGGACGATCCGCAGGCACGGCCTGTGCCGGCCGCCCGCAACGACCAGCCGCCTGGTCGCGGTCTCGAGCCGGGCCAGGCCCAGCCGGCGGGTCCGGCCCAGGTCACCGCCGTCGCGGTCCACGATGACCGACATAGCGGCGGCCCAGGTCGCTGAGCGGAACGGCTGCCGGGCTGTGTTCAGGCTGGCCGGCCATGCGCACTCCAGCAGTGCCCGCATCTGCTGGACCTGGCTGCCGGCCTTGGTGATCAGCTGCTCCCGGCGGGTGCCCAGATGCCGCAGCCGGCCCCACGTCTCATCGACCGGCTCCGGGATGTAACAGCGCAGCTGCGCGGTCAGCCGGGCGATCAGCACCGCGTCCTTATCATCAGCCTTATCGAAGGTCAGATCCTCAGCGCGCCGCGACCACGACGTGACCAGCGGCTGCACGCACACGAACGGCATCGACCGGTCCGCGGCCAGCTGACCCAGCACCCGCCACCGGTGCCCGGTCGGCTCGCACGACACCGTCACCCCCGCCCAGCCCGCCGCCGCGGCACGGTCCGCGGCCCAGTCCAACGCCGAGCCAAGATCCCAGGCCCGGCACCGGAACGTCCGCCGCGCGATGACCTTCGAGTCGTGATCAGTGACCACGACCATCTGCTTGACGCCGGCCAGGTCGATCCCGGCGATCGCGTTCGTCACCGGCACCAGAGCCCGCACTCGCTCCAGCCGGGCGTTGCGGTTACGGTCACCGCGGGACACGCCATTACCGTTACCCATGAACGTCCTCCTGCTGCGTGGGACACCAAGCCCGAAGCGCATCAGGGGGACGTTCCTACGTCAGAACCGACACGCAGAACGTCTTTCTATGCCGCCGTGAGATATGCCTCGTGGCCTGGGTGGGTTCAGTGCCGGAGCATGGGCGTCCAGCAGCCTTGCTCTGATCTTGCCTCCTCTTCGCTCTGGTCGGGCCAGGGTGGCATGGTCACGGCGACCACCTGGAGCGGCTCATCCGGGCTGTCGGCGCGGAACTGGAAGGTCGTCCCGAGGGGAATCGTGAGGCAGATGCCGGGCCGCAGGTTCTCTGTTGCTGGCTGTTGACCTTCTTGACGGCGCCACATTCGTCCCTCGCCGCCGATGATGTACCAGATCTCCTGGACGGTGGCGTGGGAGACGGCTTCCGCGATTTCGCCGGGCTCAAGCTGGAAGTGCGCAAAGCTGCCGAGACCGCTAATACGGCACAGCGGCCGGACCGCTGATCCATCGGGAGCGATCAGCACCGGAGCATTTTCTAATGACTGGGTAGCGGGTGGCTCGTGCATGGCTTGTGCTGCCTTCCAATCTCGGATCAGCGCATGGCCGGGAGGTTAGGGAAACTATCTCGGCACGCAGCGGCGGCAGCTACCCTCATCTGCGGGTTCTTGGTGCCGCACTGGCCGGTGACCACCTTGACGACTTCGCCGCCGAGATGCAGGAGCTGCTCGCGCACCGTTCCACCGGGTGCGTCTTCTGGGACTATCGGGACGCGTCGAGGTGATTGTGACCCGCGAGCCCCGCCTGAAACGTAGCTCCGCGCAGCCCAGGCTGACGCAGGCCAGGGAGGCGCCGTGCGGTAGCCGCCGATATGGGTGGCTGCGGGGTCCGGCTCTGGTGGCGTGACCGCCGTGCGGTTCGGGTCGATCTGGCGTGCTGAGCTCTGCTGCTGAAGGTCTTGGGTCATCGGCCGAATCTGCCGCCGATCGGCCGATGAGCGGTGGCCGCGCTGCTGGCTATGCTCCGTCCATGAGTGAGGCAGCTCCGAGGTCCAAGACGCCGGCGGCTCGCAGCGAGGTGGAGTCTGTGCTGTCGGTTCTCGAGCGCAACCGGCGGACGTTCGCCTGGAAGACCTCGGATCTCGGCGAGGAGGGCCTGCGCGCGACCGCGGCTGCCAGCGCGATGACGCTTGGCGGCCTGGTGAAGCATATGGCGCTGGTCGAGGCAGACTGGCTGGCTGTCAAGCTCGCCGGTAAGGCGTACGGAGCCCCCTGGGACGCGGTGGATTTCGATGCTGATCCTGTTTGGGAATGGCGCACCGGCGCGCTGGACATTCCGGAAGCTGTCTAGCGCGGTGTGGCGGGACGCGGCCGATCGGTCACGCGTGCTGGTGGCCGAGGTCATCAGGGAGCGCGGGCTCGACGGCCCGGCGTCGTTCACCTGGCCGGACGGGCGTACGCCCACGGTCCGCGACATGCTCTTGGACATGATTGAGGAGTACGCGCGGCACACCGGCCACGCCGATGTCCTGCGTGAAGCCGCGGACGGCCGCGTGGGTGAAGATGCGCCCGAGGACTTCGCCTTCTTAAACAGCCTCACGCGTAGCCGTCGATCCGTCGCGCTTGCTCAAGGCAGCGGATCCGAGCTCATCAAGCCGTCGGACCGCGCCGCGCAGCCGGCGTTCGGGGGCGTCTCGCCTCTTTGGCGACTGGAATGCGAGTCGCAGGTGAACTGGCGATCTGCCGCTGCAAGCCACGCGGCGATGTCACTACGTGCTGGAGCCCCACGTCTTGCGCGCGCAAGCCGTTCGACTGGCTCGCGACGCGCCGGCGGCGATCGGCTGCTAACGCCGTCGAGCGGCCCTCGTCGTCGGCGGCATCGCTGTTGGCTGCAGCGTCGGTGCCGTCATGGCGCGGTGAGATAGTGCTGCAGGGCGTCGAGCCGGTCGTCCCAGGCGTGGGCGAGCGCGGCGAGAAACTGCTGGGCGAGCTGCACGGGCGCGGACCGCAGCCGGTAGCGCACCCGCCGGCGCTCGCCAGGCTCGGGCGTGACCAGGCCGGCGTCGGCCATGAGGGCGAGGTGCTTGGCGATGGCCTGGCGGGTGATCGGCAGCCGAGCGGCAAGATCGGTGGCGGTGGACGGGCCCTCGGTGGCGAGGGCGGCGAGGATGGTGCGGCGGGTCGGGTCAGCAAGCGCGACGAAGACCTGCTCGGCGACGGCCTCGATGTCAGGCGCCATCGACGTGCTCTGCTAGCTCTGCCAGCTCTCGCGACCAGCCCTCACTGTGGGAGTCGTAGGTCTTGCGCCGGGTGTCGACGGGAAGCTGGGCGAAGCCGGTCTCGACGACACGCAGCAGGGTGCCGTCGCCGTCGGGCTCCAAGGTGAACTCGACGTATGTGCGGCGGGGGTCGTCCTCGGGCAGGTCAGGCAGTCGCCAGGTGTATGCGAAGACCGTCAGTTCCTCGACACGCTCGACGCGCATGTCGACCGTCATGCCGCCCGCGAAGGTGATCGTGGCCGCGCCGCCGGGGCGCAGGTCGATGCTCGCCCGCTCGCCGAACCACGCGCTCAGACCGTCGGCCGTGGTGAGCGCCTGCCACACCTCTCGCGGCGCGCGGGTCAGGGTCACAGTGCGCTCGATGCGGTCGGGGAACGCCATGACTTCCTCCTTTAGGGAGCGACTGTGGATGATGCCGAGCAACGGTCGCCGACCCGGGGACTGCCTGATCACGCTGGGCAGTCTCCGGGGAAACCGGGATCAGCCGTTCTCCTCGGCGGCGCGGCGGGCGAGATCCCGCGGGCTGCGGTTGGGAGCGCCGGGGCCGCCCTCGACCAGCTCGCGCAGGCTGGTGCCGACGAAGTGATCCCAGCTGCGGCTGCACATGTCCTTGCACTCGAGCTTGTCGTTCAGGCCGCGGTGCTCGAAGTTGACCTCGCAGGAGCCGTTGTCGATCGGCGTGATGGTGAACGTCGGCTGGGTGCCGACCCAGTCTTCCATGAAGGTGCACTCGGTCACCGTCCAGCGGACGGTCGTCGGGCGGGTCGCCTCATCGACGCGGACGAGGAGAGGCGGCTGAGCCGCCACCATCGGAAACCGCAGCTCGCCACCGGTCAGACCCGAGCCCGTCACCGGGCTCCACCAGGCGGTGAGCGCCTCGGTCGTAGTGACGGCGTTGAACACGACGTCAGCCGGGGCGTGGACACGGACGGTGGTGCGGTAGTCGGTGCTGGTTGTCACGGGGTCTCCTTTAGCTGAAGTGAATATCGCAATCTGCTGGTTGCTACTGTATGGCAACCCTAGGGTTGCGTCAAGTGCTGCTGCGGCGGGCTGCCCTTCAGGGGCTTTGAGGTTCGGGCCTGCTCGGCGCGCAGCGAATACCCGCGGGGCCGTTGACGACGCCGAGCGTCATATGCGACGGCCGGCGACCTTGCCGAAGGCTTCCCGACGTGCCGGTAGAGGCGCAGCAACTCCCGCGAGCGTCGGAGCTCGCGTACGCACTTGACCGCGTGCAGATTCGGCGATCCGCCACGACGCCAAGCTCGAAGTCCGAGTCACGTTAGGTGAGCGGGCTGGTCAGCGGCCTGCGCGCGAGATCCGCCTTATTGCAGACTCGGTGTAGGCGTTACGGCCTGGGTCGTAGCGTTTAGAGGTCCGATGGGCTTGGCTCTCATATCCGCTGCCGGCCGCTTTGCTGGGGGCTTTCGAACGACGTGCCAGCCTGTCGGGTCTTGCCGTGGCGTGGCTCATAAGAGGTGCGACGCTGACCGATCCGTAATAAGGCATGCCCGCTGCGGTCCCATCTGGCGCAAGGTGAGGAAAGGGGCAGGTCGTGGCGGTGATGATCGGCGTGGACCCGCACAAGGGGTCGCACACGGCGGTGGCGCTCGGCGCAGATGAAGCAGTGCTGGGGCAGGTGCGGGTACGGGCCTCCGCTGCGCAGGCGGAGCGGCTGCTGACCTGGGCGACGTCCTGGCCGGGGCGGACCTGGGCGGTGGAGGGCGCCGGCGGCCTGGGACATCTGCTGGCCCAGGAGCTGGTGGCGGCCGGGGAGCAGGTGCTGGACGTGCAGCCCAAGCTGGCCGCCCGGGTGCGACTGCTGGCCTCGGGAGCGGTGAACAAGAACGACCCGAACGATGCCCGGTCGGTCGCCGTCGCGGCGCTGCGCTCCCCGTCGTGCCTGCCGGTCAGGCCCGATGACCACGCGGCGGTGCTGAAGATCTGGGCCAAGCGGCACCGCGACCTGAGCCGGACCCGGAACCAGGTCGCCTGCCGGCTGCACGCCGCGCTGTGCGAACTGGTCCCCGGCGGTGTCAGCAAGGAAATATACGCAGCTCACGCCGCTGCGATCCTGGAGGAGGCCGAGCCGTGCGGCGCCGTGGCCCAGGCCCGCGCCGAGCTGGCAGCCGAGCTCGTGGCCGACCTGCGCCGCGCCGATACCCTGCTGCGGGAGACGAAGAAGAAGCTGGCCACGGCGGTCCGTGCCTCCGGCACGTCCCTGACCGAGGTCTTCGGAGTCGGCCCGGTCATCGCCGCCACGGTGATCGGCGATGTCAGGGACGTTTCCCGATTCGGCGGCAGGGACCGCTTCGCCGCCTATAACGGCACTGCACCGATCGAGGTGTCCTCCGGCAACCGCAAGGTTCACCGGCTGTCGATGCGCGGGAACCGGCGCCTGAACCACGCCATCCACATGGCCGCGGTCACCCAGGTCCGCTACCGGCACAGCCCTGGCCGTGCCTACTACGACAAGAAGATCGCCGAGGGCAAGACCGGCAAGGAAGCCCTGCGCGCCCTCAAACGACAGATCAGCGACGCCATCTACAAGCACCTCAAGGCCGACGCCGCCCGCGCCGCCGCGCGCAGTACCCAGGGTCCGGGAGGGCAACCGGGGAACGACTCTGTCGCCAGCGCGGCCGGCTACACCCCGAACGCCAGCTCTTCGGCCAAGCCACTCCCGGACCTGCCACCACCCTACGATCACGGCCCCGGAAGACCACCTCAGCCGCCAGAAAAAAGGCCGCCCGGCTCACTTGACACAAAGAGGCATCGTTCGGGGCGGCTTTGTCGTCAAGGGTGCCTCCGAGTGCGGCCGTGCAGATAGGGACGTTCGGAGCGGCTTGAGTCGAACAGCAGAGGTCATGGCGCACAGTTAGACGGAGTTGAGACGCGTGGCTGTTGCGGCCACGCCGGCTGTTGCTGATGACGACGGTGATGAGCCGGGCGGTTACTCGCCTGGTCCCCCGTGGCCGCTGGCGGCGGCGGACGGATGCCGGCGGCTCACCAGGAGCTGGCGCCGCGGGGCGTCTCAGCGGCGTGGGTGCTTGGCCCCGCCCGCCGCGACCGCCTCGCGGTAGGGCGCCTGCTCTCTTCTCAGCAGGTCGGGGTTCGTTCCTCGCATGTGCACCAGGCCGACGGTCAGCAACTGCAAGGCCACGGCGCCGCCGAGGAGTGAGCTCACGATTTCAGGCAGCGCAGCATGCGGGATCACCAGCTTGCCGGCGGTGATGTCCTCGCTCAAGATCGCGCCTTCCAGGTCCGGGCTGAGGATCGCTGCTGTGCGCAGCCCGATCCGCCGGGCCGCCGCCAGCAGCTGGTGCGCCCCCTCCGCAGCGCGATCGGCGCCCGGGCCCCCGGTGACGACGACGACCAGGGCGCTGTTCGCGTCATGCGCGACCAGGTGACCGTGCAGCGTGTCCTCCACGCCCAGTACGGCGGTGGGAACCCATGCGCCCTCCGCGACTTTCAAGGCCAGTTCCCGCGCGGTGGGAACATCAAGGAGGCTTCCCGCGGCGACGAGCCGCTCAGCGTGACCCAGCGCGCCGCCGATCTCCAGCGCAGCCGAGTGCATCGTCAGCAGCTCACGTAGGTACCCGGCCAGGCCAGCGGCCGGGAACTCTTCCTGGCGGTAGGCCGAGGCGAGGTAAAACCCGGCCAGCATCGGCGAGGTGTAACCAACCGTGTGACAATACGACTTATCGCGCAGCGGGGTCACCAGCACCACATCGGCAAGGTCGCGGGCGGGCGTATCGCCGGCCGCCGTGATCAAGGCGGTCTTCGCGCCTGCCGCGCGAGCGGCAGCCAGGGCCCGCACCGTCGAGGCGGACAGCCCGCCGTGGGAGATCGCGATGCACAGGCCCTTTTTGCGAGGGGCCAGAGCCTGATCGGCGGACTCGCGCGCCTCGGCCGGCCCCGCCGCGACCGGCGACTCTCCCATGGTGCCGTTGAGGATCAGCGCCACCGCGCGCGCACTATGTCCCGACGTGCCCACCGCCGACACCACGACCGGCTCACCGGCGCCCGCGGCGGCGTGCAGCATCTCCGCCAGCCGCGGCGCTGAGCCGGCCAGAGACTCGCCCAGCATCTCCGGCAGCGCCGCCTGCGCTTCGATCATGTCTTCCATGACCCAGGGAGCAGCACTGCGCAGTTCGGGGTAGACGGCCGGGTCATACCAGTCAGAAGCCTCAGCCACACCCATCACTGCCCTTCCCTCACACTCCGTCTGGGCTTCCTCCGGTTCCCCGACACAGCAACGTAGGGTAACTGGCGCACGGCCGCGCCGGTAACCTCAGCCGCTGATGGTCTTGGCGGATCATCTCCTGGGCGTGGCTGGCCGGCTCGGTGCCGGTGGCCTGGATGCAGGCCTGGGTGGATGGCCTCACGATGCTTCCCTTTTCACGCCGCATACTTTGCACTATTAACACAAGTAGTATTTGTGTAAATGCGGAGGCCGCAGTGCCAGCGTGAGGGAGCATGTCGTGACCTACGTGATCGCGTTGCCGTGCGTGGATGTGAAGGACCGGGCGTGTGTCGAGGAGTGCCCGGTCGATTGCATCTATGAGGGGCAGCGGTCGCTGTACATCCACCCGGACGAGTGCGTGGACTGCGGCGCGTGCGAGCCGGTGTGCCCGGTGGAGGCGATCTTCTATGAGGAGGACGTGCCGGCGGAGTGGACGGACTACACCCAGGCGAACGCGGAGTTCTTCGACGAGCTCGGATCGCCGGGCGGTGCCGCCAGGCTGGGCGTTATCGCGGGTGACCACCCGCTGATCTCCGCCTTGCCGCCGCAAGGCGGGGCAGGCTGACCGTCATGAGCGCGGCAGCGGAGCGCCCGCGGCGGGCACAGGTGCTGGATGCCCTGCGGCAGGCGGATGCGCCGCTGGGTGCGGCCGACATCGCCCGGCGGGTTGGTATCCACGTCAACACCGCGCGCTTCCACCTGGAAGCCCTGATCGAGGAAGGCACGGTCGTGCAGGCACTGACGCCGCCGTCAGGGCCCGGGCGGCCGGGTACGGTCTATTCCCCCCGGCCGGGGATGGATCGCGGCGGCGTCCGCAGTTATCGCCTGCTGGCCCAGATCCTGCTCAGTCACCTGTCGTCGGCCGGGGCGGCCGGGGAGGCCGCGACGGCGGCCGGGCGGGCGTGGGGCCGCTTCCTGGCCGGTCCGCCGCCGCCCTTCCGGCAGTTCACGGCGGCGGAGGCCACGGCCCGGCTGACCGCTCTGCTGGACAGCCTGGGTTTCGCGCCGGAGACCGGCACGGATGTCGCGGTGCCGGAGGTGATCCGGCTGCGACACTGCCCGTTCCTTGAGCTGGCTGAGGGATACGACCAGCTCGTATGCCGCGTTCACCTGGGCCTGATGCAAGGGGCGCTGGCCGAGATGGGCGCGCCGGTGACCGCCGCCCGGCTGGAACCCTTCGCCGAGCCCGCCGCCTGCGTTGCCCGCCTGGAGCACGCTGGTGCCGCATAGCCGGACACGCCGGACGACCGGATCAACCCGAGGAGAATTGCATGATCATCACCGAAGTTGCCGCCGCGACCCGCCGCCGTGCCCCTATGCCGGGCGGCCCGGTCGCGGCGGCCCTCACTCCCGCCGGTGTCTCCGGTCAGGTCGCCGCGGTCCACGTGGAGATCCCGGCCGGCGGCGGCATGCCCGAACACGACCACGGCGCTTCGGAGATCCTGCTGATCCCGTTGTCCGGATCGGCTGAGCTGCGCCATGCCGGCCAGGCCCGGACCTTGGTGCCCGGCATGGCCGCCCACATCGCGGCGGGCGAGCGGGTCAGCCTCGCCAATCCCGGATCCGGGCCGGCCTGCCTGATGGTGGTGGCATCACCACCGGAGTTCGCCGCCCGGCTGGAGAAGTGGCCCGCCGCCTGAGCAGAAACCAGACGCGGCCCGTGTCCCGGATTCCGGCCGCCCTCAGCAGGAAGAAGGGCAACCAGGTGAACGCGACTGCCGCCGCCCTGACCGTCGCGGCGACCTTCGTATGGCTCGGGATGGTCCTGGCGATCTCCTTCCTCGAAGCGCCGCTGAAGTTCCGCGCTCCGGGGGTGACCATCCCGATCGGGTTGGGCATCGGCCGCCTCGTCTTCCGGGCCCTGAACCTAGCCGAGGCCGTGCTGGCGGTTACGGTGCTTACCGCCGTGAGCACCGGAGGCGCTCCGGCGGATGTCACCGTGCTCGCCGCGGTCGCGGCCGTGCTGCTGGCCGTGCAGCTGGCGGTGATCCGCCCCCGCCTGAGCCGGCATTCCGGCCAGGTACTCGCCGGGGCGGACCTGCCCCGCTCGCGGGCCCACCTGTCCTACGTGGCGTTCGAGGTGGCGAAAGTCCTCGCCCTGGCCGGTCTGGGGGTCAGCGTGCTCCAAAGAGCACAATGGTGACCATGCGGCCGGCCCGGGTAAAGCGAGTCTATGACGATCTCAGCCCGCAAGACGGCTGCCGGGCCGAACAGGCCACGGTGGGTGCGCCCGAGACGGCAGGGCGACGATAAGCTTGCGCTCATCCCGGATGGCAGGCGCGCGGCAGCCTGGCTGAATCCGGGCAACGAGGCTGCGCTGACCGGGATCGGGCAGCACCTGCATGGCAGGCTCGCAGCCGAGACCCTGCAGGCCCAGCGGCAGTCCATAAGCGCAGCTCCGCAGCTGCTCAGCATCTCCCGGCTGTCCGGGTCTGTTCCCTGAGCAACCGGCGCGAGTCCGCATGCAGCTCGGCGGCGTTCCCGCGCACGCAGAAACGCCACGGCAGAAAGCCGGTGCCGGTAGCGGCGCGGGACCAAGGTCCTGTCGAATGCGGGCCTTCGAATCTGTCCCCGATCTTGACGGCGGGTGAGCTGGTCGCGGTGATGAACATGTGGATAGCAGCCATGGCTGAAGGACCGGGCGGGTGGCAGGGTGGTGGCCGGGAGCCGGGCACCTGCCCGCCTCCTCGGGTATCGCGCCGCGGGTACGGGTAGGCCGGGAGAAGTGGTTCAACCTTTTGTGGCTGCTGCCCATCGGCTTGGTTGTGCTGCTGGTGGCCGTGGCCGTGGCCCAGGGGCTGCGGGACATGCCCGCGGTGCAGCATTTCATCGCCCGGTACCCGGGGACGATCACTTCCCCGTCGGCCCGCGCCCATCCGGGGATGCCGTGGTGGGTGGACCTGCAGCACTTCGCGATCGCGTTGTTCATGGTTTTTATCATCCGCTCGGGCATCCAGATCCTGGCTGACCATCCTCGGCTGTACTGGACCCGGCATTCCACCCCGGGCCGGGACTGGTTCCGCATCCAGAAACCGGTGCCCGAGGACCCGCTGTGGACGGCTAAGCAGGACTCGGTGAGCCTGCCGAAACATTTCGGGCTGCCCGGCCTGCGCCATTCGATCGGCCTGGCCCGCTGGTGGCATCTGGGTATCGACATGCTCTGGCTGGCCAACGGGGTCATCTTCTACGTGCTGTTGTTCTCCACCGGGCAGTGGCAGCGGATCGTGCCCACCACGTGGAAGGTCTTCCCCAGCGCCGCGTCGGTGCTGATCCAGTACCTGTCGCTGCACTGGCCCACTCAGAGCGGCTGGACCGCTTACAACGGCCTGCAGCTGCTTGCCTACTTCATCACCGTGTTCATCGCCGCCCCGGCCGCGCTGATCACCGGGCTGGGCATGTCCCCCGCCTTGTCCACCCGGATCAAGCCAGTCAGCCGGGTACTGTCCATTCAGGCGGCCAGGTCGCTGCACTTCCTGGTGATGGCCTGGTTTGTGCTGTTCATCGTCATCCACGTCACCCTGGTCTTCACACAGGATTCCTGCCTAACCTCAACCACATCTACGCCGACCGCAACGACTCAAGCTGGCTCGGCTTCGGCGTGTTCTGCGCGGCCATGGTCGTGCTGGCCGTGCTGTGGGTGGCGGCCACCCCGTTCACGCTGTGCCATCCCCGGATCGTGCAACGGGCCGGATTCGCCCTGGTCGGGCCGATGCAAAAACTGTTCCAGCATCTCGACGCCACCCCGGGCGAGTACACCGAAAGGGACATCTCCCCCTACTTCTGGCACAACGGGGCCTTCCCGAGAGCAGAGGACTATAAGCGGCTCTTCGACGAGGGCTTCGCCTCCTGGCGGCTCACGATCGGCGGGCTTGTCGAACACCCCGTTGAACTTAGCCTCGACGACCTGCAGGCCCTGCCTTACCACGAACAGATCACCCAGCACTACTGCATCCAGGGATGGTCGGGAGTGGCCAAATGGGGCGGCGTGTCGATGTCCGCTATCCTCGATCTCGTCCAGCCCAAGCCGGAGGCCCGGTGGGTGGTCTTCTACTCACTGGGAGACGGCCCCGACGGCGGCCTCTACTACGACGCCCACCCCATCGAGCAGATGCGCTACCACCTCACCATGCTGGCCTACAACATGAACGGCGAACCCCTCTCCTACGGCCACGGCGCGCCGCTGCGGCTCCGCAACGAAATCCAGCACGGCTTCAAGCAAGTCAAATGGATCGCCGGGATCGACTTCGTCGCCCACTTCGGAGAAGTCGCCGGAGGCTACGGAGGCTACAACGCCGACCACGAATTCTTCGGCTACATCCACACCATCTAGTGTCGTGAGAGCACAGGCGCGGCTGGCGGACGCGGAACCGGCTGGCCCTGCCGGGCAGTGCACGCGGCGCCAGCCGTGCCGAGAACGGCCAGCACTACGGCAGCAGCAGCCAGACGGCCCCCGCGGGATGGCCCTTCGCATCGAAACTTCCACAGCCAACCTAACGCCACCGCCACCAGAAGTAGCGAACTTTGTACCGGCGACCTTCGGCTCACCGACCCCGCCCCAGGACGAGTTGATCTGCGCCGCCGCACGAAACGATATCCGCACTCCGCAGGCCAGCGCCGAGTCGGCTGTCGGGGGCTGTTGACCGAATTCGGCGGCCGCCACGGCTGTGACCTGGCGTGACTGCCATGGCCGGCTTAACGTGGGGTTCTCATCGTCTTGCTGGGGCCTCGGCTGGCCCAGCTCTGGGGTCTCAGCCTGAGTCTCCGGAGGTGCCTGATGGCCACTACGATTCCGTCCGCTGCTCTTGTCCCGGTGACACCGGTATTCAGCAACACCGAGCGGCTGGCGTTAGCCGGGTTCCTGGCCGGGTACAGCGGCCTGACCCGGCAGGCTTATGAGCTGGACCTGCGCCAGTACGCGACCTGGTGCTCCCAGCACCAGGTCCGCCTGTTCGCCGCCCGCCGCGCCGACATCGAGTGCTTCGCCCGAGACCTGGAAGCCCGCGGCCGGGCCCGGGCCACCATCACCCGGCGGCAGTGCACAGTCGCCGGGTTCTACCGGCACGCCGTCGAGGAAGAGCTGCTCGATCACTCACCCGCCGCGCACGTGCGCCGGCCGCGGCTGGACTATGAGTCCCATGCCACCGGGCTGGACCGCAACGAGCTCGGCGCGCTGCTGGTCGCCGCCGGGCTCGGACCGGCGGGCGAGCATGCGCTGATCTCGATGCTGGCTCTCAACGGACAGCGGGTCTCCGAGGCCACGGGCGCCGATATCGAGGCCCTGGGGATCGAGCGCGGCCACCGCACCCTGATGATTACCAGGAAGGGCGGCAAGATCGTCACCATCCCGCTCGCCCCGCGCACGGCCCGGGCGATTGACCTGGCCATCGGCGAACGCGCCGAAGGGCCGATCTTCCTGGCCGCCGGCGGCCGGCGGCTGGACCGGCACGGCGCAGCCCGGATCGTCCGCCGCACCGACGCCGGGCCGGGATCGTCAAGACCGTCGGCCCGCACACCCTGCGGCATGCGTTCATCACCGCGGCGCTGGACGCCGGGGTGCTCGCTGCGGGACGTGCAAGAAGCCGCCTCGCACGCCGATCCGCGCACCACGATGAGGTACGACCGGGCCCGTACATCCCTGGACCGGCACGCGACCTACATCGTCGCCGCCTACGTCGCCGGAGCAGCTCGGTAGTCGCCAGGTGTCCGGCATCATCCGCCTGGCCGGTCTTCGGCCAGGCGGATCACCGGCAGTAACGCCATCGGCCGCTCGCGAGCCGCCGTTCTGATCGGCTCAGCCGTCGAGGCCGTGCCATCCGGCAGGTTACCGAGCTGGCGGTTCTGCGCGATGTCGCGGCCGCCTGGCGGGGTGTTCTGGCTGGGTTTAGCCGTCGAGGCGGGCCATCAGCTTGGCGGGGCGATCGCGCAGTGGGCGTCTTGGCAAAGCTCAGCGATCTCCGCCCAGTTCATCTCGCCATCGATGCGGACGCCGATCTATCCCCGGCCGCCCACATCGGGCGGACGGAAGAACCGGCCGGGCGCGGAAGCGATCAGCTTGCTGCGCCCCCGGCAAGCCTGCGCACCACAGATGCGCGAAGTCATCGGCGTGATGGCTGTGTGCCCACACCGTCGCGAACGCGCTCTTGCCCCGGACGAACCAGGTCGGCGCGCCGTGGCTGAGCCGCTCGTCACCTCCGGCAGTGCCAGGCAGATCGCCCGCACCTGTCCGGTCAGGTCGGGCCACGCTGACAGCTGTGGCCGCCCATGCGCTGCGCATGCTGACCAGGCCGGGATCTTGCCGGGAGTTTTTCCCGGCTGATCCGGGAAGGCGCCTCTTCTGGCCGGGAACTGTGCGGAGGCATCGTGGCCTCACCCGCAGTTCCCTACCGGAGGTAGTCATGAAAAGCCGCACGCTCACCGTCCTGACCGTCCTCACCGCGCTGCTCGCCCTCGGCGAGTTCGTCAGCGCGATCACCATCGGCCTGGGGAAGGATCCCTGGGGCGCTGGCTTTTCCGTCCTGTTCGGCGGATTCTTCCTGCTGGCCGCCTGGCTGCTGCGCAGCGGGAAAGTCACGGTAGGCGCCATTTTCACCGGCGTCCTGTGCTTGTTCGAGATCATCGAGTACCCGAGCTGGCACAAGCATGGCACCCTGGACTGGGCGAATCAGACCGTGTTCGCGGTCTTGTCGCTGGCCGGGCTGGTGGGTGTCATCGTGGTGCTCGCTGAGCGCCGCCGGCACCGGGTCACGGCCTGACGCGCTGCGCCCCTTGCCGGTGACTCTGGCTGGAGATTCCCGCGTGGTGCACCATGAGCCTGTGGATGCCTCGCCGTCGGCGCCGGTCAGCGGCCATTTCACCGCGGCCGTGGCCGGTGCCGCGGCCTTGGCCGCGGTGGCCGGGTCGGCGATCGGCACCGGCTTTGACCGGCCAGGCACCGCCGTCTTCGCCGAAACGGTGTCGTTCGCCTGCGCGGTCAGCGCCGTCGCCGTGGTCGGGGCCGTGATCGCCCTCGCGGTCCCCGGCAACCGGGTCGGCTGGCTGTTGCTGGCCGCCGCCGCTGCCATGGGGGCTGGGGTGGCGTTCACCGAGGCTGGTGTGCACGGCGTGGTGACCGCTCCGGGCTCGGTGCCCGGTGCCCGGTATCTGGCGGCACTGGGGCCGGGCCTGCAGGCGGCCGGCATGGCCATCGCCGTCGTCGGCGTGCCTGTGCTCTTCCCGGACGGACGCCTGCCCGGCCCGCGGTGGCGCTGGCTGGCCTGGGCCGCCGTTGCCACGGTGATTTTCCTGTTCCTGGGTAACGTGCTCAGCCCGCACGCTCAGCAGACCCGGCTTGCCCGCTGGCACAGCCCGCTCGGCCTGCCCGGCCGGTATCAGGGCGTCGCGAACACTCTCAGCGCGGCCGGGATCATGCTCGCCGTGGCCGCGGCCGTCGGAGCGATCGCCGGGCTCGTCGTGCGATGGCGCCGCGGCGGACCGCGGGTCCGGCAGCAGTTGCTGCTGCTGGCGCTGGCGGCCTGCCCGCCCGCTCTGGTCTTCCTCACTATCTTGATCACCAACGGCGTTCCCGGCTGGGTCTTCGGCGCTGTGCTGGTGCCGCTGCCCATCGCGATCGCGGTCGCGGTGCTCGGCCACGGGCTGTATGACCTGCGCCGTGCCGCCCAGCGCACCTTGCTGTGGCTGGTCATGTCCGGCGTCGTCGTCGGCATCTACGCGATGGTGGTCACCGCCGCCGCGCTGATCCCTGGCCGCAGGGCGGGATGGGTCTCCGCGGCGGCGGCCGCCGTGGCCGCCCTGCTGTTGATCCCGCTGCACGCCAAGCTGCAGCGCGGCGTGACCCGCGTCGTCTACGGCCGCTGGCACGAGCCCTACGAGCTCCTGGCCGGCCTCGGCAAGCGGCTGGAGGCCGCTGCCGACATCGGCCGGCTGCTAGACGCCGCCGTCACCGAGCTCGCCACCGGGCTAGACCTACGCGATGTCAGCGTCCGCGATCTCGACGGGACCGTCACCGCCAGCACGGCGAGCACAGCCCCTGGCGTTGCCGCCGCTATCCACGCGGCCGTCGGGCCGCAGGCCGCCAGCGTCCCGTTGCTGGCCTACGGCACTGCGGTCGGCTCTTTGACCTATCGGGCACCAGGCCGCCCGTTGAGCACGGCCGAGGAACGGCTGCTGCGCGACCTGGCCCGGCAACTCGGCACCGCGCTGCACGCACGGCTCCTCCGCGAGGACCTGCAGCGCGCCCGGGAGCGCCTGGTCCTGGCCCGAGAGGAGGAGCGGCGGCGGCTGCGGCGTGACCTGCACGACGGCATCGGCCCCGCGCTGGCCGGGCTGACGCTGAAAACCGAGACCGCCCGGGCCCTGCTCCCGCCGGGCAGCGACGGCGTCTCACGCCAGCTATACGACCTCAGCGAGGAGATCCGCCGCACCGTGGCTGATGTCCGCCGCCTAGTCGAAGGGCTGCGGCCGCCCGCCCTAGATGAGCTCGGCCTGGCCGGTGCGTGTGCCCAGGCCGTCGAACGGCTGACCGCCGGGTCTAGCCTGGTGGCCCGCGTGGACGCCTGTGCCGACCTGCCTGCGCTGCCGGCTGCCGTCGAGGTCGCCGCGTACCGCATCGTGGTCGAGGCCGTGACCAACACCGTCCGGTACGCCCAGGCCCGCCACTGCCTGGTGTCGATGGCACGTACCCCCGTCGGCCTGGCCATCGAGGTCACCGACAATGGCACCGGGCTGGCCGCGGCAGGTCATCACGGCCACGGCCTTGCCATCATGCGGGAGCGGGCCGAGGAACTCGGCGGCACCGTCACGATACGGGACGGCTCACCCGGCGTCACCGTACAGGCACAGTTGCCGGCCGTGATCACGCCCGCCCAGGTTCCCGGCATTCCGGCGGTGTCCGCGTGACCCGGGTCCTTATCGTCGACGACCATCCCTTGTTCCGCGACGGCCTCGCCGGGCTGCTCGCGACACTGCCCGGGGTAGAAGTGACCGGCACAGTCGGCACGGCCGATCAGGCGCTGGCGGCCATCAGCGAGACCCCACCTGATGTGGTGCTTATGGATGTCAACCTGCCCGGCGCCTCCGGCATCGAGGCGACGCGACGTGCATCCCAGATTGTTCCGTCCGCCGCCGTACTGGTTATCACTATGGTCGACGACGACGACACCGTCCTCGCCGCCCTAGCGGCAGGTGCACGCGGTTACGTCCTCAAGGGCGCGTCCGCCGCCGAGATCGCCGCAGCGCTGCAAACCGTCGCCGCGGGCGGCGCCGTATTCGGCGCAGGAGTCGCCAGCCGGCTCCTGGCCCGCACCCCCCAGCGGTCACCCGGCCCAGCCAGCCCCGCCCGGCCAGATGACCTTACCGTGCGGGAACGCGAGGTCCTCGACCTGCTCTCCGACGGCGCGAGCAATCAGCAGATCGCGCGATCCCTCGGCATCTCCTTGAAGACCGTGCAAAATCACGTGTCCCGCATCCTCGACAAGCTCCAGGCCGCCGACCGGACGCAGGTCGCCCTCCGCGCCAGGGGCATTCCCCAGCAACCACGGCACTGAGACACGGCAGACCTCCTGCAGTCCCCGACGGCGCCGGATGACAGGCAGAAGCAAGCCTGCTTCAACGGTCATCGTTGCCGCAGACGCCAACCATGCCGTAGAAGGGCATGCCGAACCCGGCAGTCTGCGTGCCGACAACCCCTCACTGTGCACGCCTTCCTGGGCCAAGATCAGGCTCCAGCATCGCTCCAGCGGCCCGGCCGACGACCCGACCCCAGCGGCTCGGCTCAGCAGAACGATCTCCAGCAGCAGCCCGCGCACCAGCAGAACCGCACCGGCCAGCCATCCGAGAATCGCCATGCCCCGGCGCAGGCCCCCGATGCGGCCGCAAGCACGCGAGCCCGGCGCAGAACGCCGCCCCGGCCAGCGAGAGCAGGGCAGTGCCCCATAGGCCGAAGATGACGAAGGGCAGTGGCCTGCGGTGAGCAAGCTCCATTCCCGCCGACGAAGCCAACCCGGTCATTGCGCCCACCGCCCAGAAGACATGGGCCGCGGCGAAGAGGATGCACCAGGCGCTAGCGAGATATCCCAGGTCCGGCGCCGCGAGCGCGTGGTTACCCGGGCCGTCGGCATGCCCGCTGAACGGGGAATGCCGTAACGGGGTTCCACCAAGCCAGGACAGTCCCTAGCGCCCTCTTCTGCCGCGCTGAGCGTCTGCCGAGGACTCCGTGCTGCGGTCGCAACAACCGTCAGGAGACCGCAGCCTTCACTAGCCCGGCAACCTTCTGCTCTACCGCAGGGGTCCACTTTTGCAGCGCGAACGACACCGGCCACAGGTCCCCGTCGTCGAGGTGCGCAGCGTCCTGGAATTCCAGTGTCGAGTACCGGGTGCTGAATTTGCCGGAGTTCTTGAAGCTCACGACGATCTTGCCGTCCGCGCTGGCGTAGGCGGGCATCCCGTACCAGGTCTTCGGCGACAGCTGCGGGGCGGCAGCGCTCACCGTCGCATGGACGCGCTCGGCGAGCGCACGATCGTCCGGCGCCATCTTTGCGATCGAGTCGAGGAGCGCCTGCAGCTCGTCGGCCTTCTTGGCCCCCTTCTTGCCCTCAGCGCGCAGCTCTGCGGCGCGCTGCTTCATCGCGGCACGCTCGGCAGCAGTGAAGCCGCCGGATCCGGTCTGGGAACTCTCCGCGGGCATTGCCACCCTCTCTTTCGGCCCCATAGGCTCGGCCCGATACCGGCCAGTTGCACAAAGGCTAGGCCTGTCGCGACCGCTGGTGCTTCTCGATTCGTGATCGATGCGGCGACCCGCATGCCGCCTGCCACGCTCATGCCAGCAAGCGACACCCGCAGCGCCGTGAGCGGCTGCGTTCTCTGCCGAGGTATCGTCCGGATCCAGTCGCGAAAAGGTGCGTCGCGTCGGTCAGCAGCGCTGCAGGGCGCAAACGGGAAGACCGCAGGACCGTGCGGTTCAGCGAAGGAGCCGGTTCATGCAGCTTGCGCCGTGACTAGCCAGGCCGCGCCGGGCATAGTCACGCCATCTGGCGATGCGGACGCCATCAGGCGGACCCGGACCAGTCTGGTCAGCTCGCCGGCTTGTGCCGGACTGAGCCCGGCCAGGATCTCGGTGGCGGTCGGGGAGGTGCGCTCATATTCGAGCACGTCGTCTACATCGCGGCCGATGAGCATCGGCTCGTCCGCCTTGACGAACTCGATGCCACCGAACCCCGCACCGCTCAGCAAGGCGCCCACCCGGCCGGTACTCGCGAGGGAAAAGGCAGCACCCGGCCCCGGCATCTCGCGCAGGCCGAGTACCGCCGCGGCCTCGGCGAACCCAGTGGTAAAGACCGGGTTCTCAGCGCGGGTGCGCCAGCAGGCGAACGCCAGCCTGCCGCCGCGCCGCAGCGCCCTCCGCAGGTTGGCGAACGCCGCCGCCGGGTCATCGAAGAACATCACACCGAAGCTGCTCAGCACCACGTCGAAGACCCCGGCCCCGAACGGGTGCACCTGGGCGTCGGCAACCTCGAACCTGGCATTAGCGACGCCAGCAGCAGCCGCGAGCCGCCGCGCCTCGGCCACCTGGATCCGGGAAAAGTCCGCGCCCAGAGCATGCCCGCTACCGGCGGCGCGCGCCGCCAGGATAGTCGTCTCACCGCAGCCGCACCCGACATCGAGAACGTACTCCCCGTCCTGGATCGCCGCGGCGGCCAGCAACCGCGCCCTCAGCCGGCCCAGCACCCGCTCATGCCGCTCACGCTGCTCGATGAACTCCCGCCCGCTGGCCCCGTTCCAGTCCTCGGCCTGCTCCGCATTCACCGCCACGAAGGCCCACGCTACATCGCCCCGCCCAGCGCGTCCCCGGCTTTTGCCGGGTGGGAGCGTAGCGTCGGGAGCCTGGGTCCCGGCCTGACCTCCGAATCGGCTGACGCCGCTCGGGTTGTCCTTCGAGACGATCTGTCGGCCGGGCCCCGGGTCTTTATGGCACCTGCCGCCGCTGCCGGTCTGATCTGCCTGGCCTGTGCAAGAGGCCAGGGTTCACGGGCCGGGCGGCGAGCGGGTGCGTGCCATCCCTCCACCAGAGAAAAGAGATGGCATGGCCATCGTAGAGACCCGCGCCATCACCGGTGGCGCGGGCACTCATGCACACGTGCACGTCGCCGCGGCCCTTGATCCCGTCGGCGGCTTACCCGGCGTCCGGGAGTTCCCGGTCAGCCCGGCTGGCTATGACTGCCTGCTGGGCTGGCTCGGCGGGTTCGGGACCGTATGCCTGGCCGGCGTGGAGGGCACCGGCAGCTACGGCGCCGGCCTGGCCCGCCACCTGGCCGCGCCCGGGGTCCGGGTCGCCGGGGTGGACCGATCGGACCGCCAGGACCGGCGCCGGCAGGGCAGATCAGACCCGCTGGACGCTGTGAGCGCCGCCCGGGCCGCCCAGTCCGGCCGGGCCCGTGGTGCGCCCAAGGGCCGGGATGGCACTGTCGAGGCGGTCCGCGCACTGATGGTCGCTCAGCGCAGCGCCCGCGCCAGGCGCGCAACGCTTCTGCTTGCCGTCCGGACCGGTACAGAGAAACGATCAGCAGCTCCCACAGGCGCTCGCGAAGCGGGTGCTGGCGGCACGCGGCCTCCAGCTCGCCGGCCAGGTCGGCCTGCCGCCCCAGATCCAGGTCGGCCGCCGCGCGGGCCTCGACCGCCACCAGGGCCAGCTCGTCCAGATGCGCCCGCTCGGCGTCGGCGAAGCCGGCATAAGCGAACTCGGCCAGCGGCTCGCCACGCCGCAGGCCAAGCGCCTCACCCAGGGCAGCTGACGCCAGAGCCGCCTCGCCCTCCTCGGCCAGGCGGGGTCCCTTCGCCACCAGCTGCTCGAACCGGATGACATCGACGTCCCCGGAACCGATGGTGAGGGCATAGCCGGCTTCGGTGGTGACGATCGCCGCTGGCGCTAGAACGTGGCGCAGCTGGCTGATCTGGGCCTGCAGCGCGTTGGCTGGGTTCGCCGCCTGCCGGTCACGCCACAGCACGTCGATCAGGCGGTCGGCGCTGACCGGCTCGCCGTGGTGCAGCGCCAGCAGGGCCAGCAGGGCCCGCTGCTTGGCGCCCCGGACCGGCACGGCCATACCGTCGTGCACCGCTTCGAGCTCGCCGAACAGCCGGACCTCCACCACCCCACCGTACGGCCATTCACCACGCCGGCCTCAGCTACGGCAGCGCCACTTCAAGTCGCCCCGGCCGCGTGCCAATCATGCAGTCAGTCTCAGATGCGCCAGTCACCACGACCAGCTGGGCTCGCCTGCCAACTGGTTACACGTGCCCGCAGCACCGGACAGTTGCGAGGCGCGCAACAACCGCCGGGCCAGACGGGCACCTCCACGCTCACGGGGATCACTCGCGCGGCGTGCCCGACGGTCCAGCCAGACTGTGCCCTATGCGTGCCCGAGCGGCCCTCGCTAGCGCACGTTCACCCTGGTCAGAGCCATACAGGGCAACCTTCTCCGGAGCCGTGTGCGCAGGTTCGAATCCTGCTGGGGGCGCTGCTGTGATGTCGCAGGACATCGAGGACGCCCTGAACCCACATTGGGTTAGGGCGTGCGTCGTCTGGGGCCTGGTGGCCGTCCGGTGGGCTGGTAGTCGCGGGCTGGGTCGAGGGTCAGCTCGCGGAGGAGCTCGCCGGTTGTCTTGCTGATGATCCGGATATGCAGGTCCTGGGTGAGGATGAGGACCTCGGTTCCGGCGTGAGCGCGGCCGACGCCGATGTGGTGGAGCTTGCCGGCGTGGCGGAGGGTGACGGTGCCGACGGCCCAGATCCTGTCGGTGCGGACGCGGTCGTGGGTGTCGGCGTCGCGGTTGCCGGGGGCGGCTTTGGGCCGGGTGGCATAGGCGGCCGCGGGGGTCTGTCGGCGGGGCAGGGAGCGGTGCGGCCGCTGGTGGTTGTAGATGGTGGTGAACTGGCCGAGCAGTGCTTGCAGCTCGGTGATGGTGGCGGGCTGGCGGGGCTGGGCGGCGAGCCATTTCTTCATGGTCTGCTGAAATCGTTCTACTTTGCCCTGGGTCTGCGGGTGGTTCGGCTTGCCGTTCTTCTGCCGGATGCCCAGGCGGCGCAGCTCGTGCTCGAGGCCGTTGCGGCCGCCTTTACCCGACTCACGATATGTTTCGCCCTATTTCTTCACTAATCTGTGCACTAATCTCTGACCGCAGAATGCGGAGCCCGCTGGTCATGTCACGGTGCGACAGTGGCGGACGCCTGGCGGCGCAGTCAGGGCCCCTTTCCCCCTCTTTCCTCCCTCTCCTCTTCTTCTCTTCCCCCCCGGCCCGTCGAGGCCGTTGCGGCCGCCTTTACAGCCGGACAGCCTGGTGGTGAACACCATGCCGTTGTCCGTCAAAGTGGAGGCGGGGGCGCCGTGCGCGGTGATGGCGGCCTGGAAGGCGGTGAGCACGATCGGGCCGGTGATCCGCTGGTGTGCGGTGACCGACAGGGCGTACCGGGAGTGGTCATCGAGCCAGGTCAGGATCTCGGTGCCGGCTCCGTTTGCTAGCGGGTAATGGGTGAAGTCGGCCTGCCAGCGCTCATTGGGCTGGTCGGCCTGGAATCTGAGGTAGGAGGACTTCGGGCGCTTCTTCGGCTCAGGGGCGATCAGGCCGCGCCTGGTCAGGTGCCGGCTGATGGTCGCTGGTGATACCCGGGCCTGGTGATGGTGCTCAAGGTGCCAGGCGATGGTCACGGGACCGGCGTCCATGCCCTGACCGGTGAGCTCCTTGCGGAACCGGACGATCAGGTCCGCCGTGTCCGCGCTGATCGCCCGTGGCGAGGTCCTCGGGCGGCGGGACCGCGGCTCCAACGCGGCGTCCCCTTCAGCCCGGTACCGGGCAAGCAGGGTGTAGATCCAGGACCGGGCAACCCCGTAACTGCGGGCAACCTCGCTGACCGGGCGCTTCTCGACAGTGACGGCAGTGATGACCAAGCGCGCTCTCGACATCCGGCGAGCGTTCTGGCTGGTCGGCCGCTAGCCCCTCCGCCACGCCGGGCTACTGTCCTCAATGTCTTGAGACACCCTGTCCTCAATGTCTTGAGGCTGGACACTGCTGGGGGCGCTGCTAGCGAAGTTTTTCGAGCGTCCGACCGTAGGTCTCTCCCTTTAGGATGCAGGGCATTGACCTGCGGAAACGCTAAGAAGATCAGGCCCGCACCCCCCATACGCCCCCCGGAACAGGACTCCGAGCAAAGAACCGCAGGTCAATGCCCGCACGCAAACTGCGGACCAGGCCGTATGCCCAGTGCCGCACCGAGGTTTGCGTCCGGGTTCGAGGTGTGCCCAGAACCCCTCGCCCCTCGGCGAATGACCACGGCGAGCCTTTCCGGTATGCACCGGCGGCGCGTTCCCGAGCCGTCGAAGACAGCAACGCGACGGCCATCCGCGGACCCGCTCACCAAGAGCACGGTCATTGTCGCGAACACGCATTACCGGGCCGGCGGTACTCCTCCGTCCCGGACAACTTCCCCAGACCACCCAGGTCAGCGGGCATCTACGAGCCGCGTAAGGCGACGAGGTCCAGGCCGAGTAACCCGACCTCGCTATTGGGGCCCATTGCCGGGTTTCTTGAAGTCGGTATGACCGTCGATACCGACAAACCCGTACCCGGCCCCGGCGCCGCAAGGGGGCATCGGCCCGAACAGCCATGCCGCAGGCCCCGCCGGAGCACGACGGGAAACGACCGCGATCACAGCAGCATGGGTCCACAGCGGCCCTGACAAGCGGCAGATCGAATATC
>CAVSUR010000012.1:0-6265 GCA_963731285.1 uncultured Actinomycetota bacterium
TGACCGAGGCGGCGTGGCGTGATCCCCTGGTCTCCTGGGCCATCGCCGAGGAGCTGAACCGGCGCCTGTATGAGGTGCTGGAGCAGACCGCGGTCAACGCGTTCGGATCGGTGCGCCAGCGCGTCGCCGCTCACCTGCTCGATCTCGCCTCCGACCGGCAGGGCCCTGGTGGCCGCCTGGTAGCGCACGTGTCGCAGCAGGAGCTGGCGGATGCCGCCGGATCGGTCCGCGAGGTGGTCGCCCGGGCACTGCGTGATCTGCGTGTCGCGGGATCGTGGCCACCGCGGCGGACAACGTCGTGATCCTCGACCCGGCCCGGCTGTACGCCGAATCCGGGAGCCCCGCTGGCCTGTGACTTTATTCACCTGGCGCGCGACTGAGGTCACTGACGCGGCCGTGCGACGACGGCAGCCTGGGTGTCATGAACGCTGTGACCGCGAAGGTCCGGCTGGGACTGCCAGCCAATTCACGTGGCGAACTGGGAGTCGGAGGCACACTTCCGGGCCGCGCACGGCACGGACGAATTCCGGCGCGTGGTCACCCAGCCCGGCTGGGAGGAGTTCCCCAGCTCGCCGATGCTCTACCAGGTCGTCACGGAAGTGGGCTAGCCATCACGCGGCAGTCACCGGCCGCGCGCCGGACAGCGGCGGAGGATGGCTACTGCTGATCTTCCGCCGCCTCGGGCAGCAGCTGACCGTACTCCATCACCTGGTATCCGGGAACCTCGTGCACGAGCAAGGCGATGTCGTCAATCGGCTCTCCGGTAACCGAGACCCAGGCATCTGCCAGCCCGATCCGGTCAGGAATCGAGAAGCGCCACGGTGCGGCCGGGCCTAGCCTTTCGGTGGAAGGCCAGCATGACACCGAACCCCTGAGCGTCAGGAAAGGAAGCCCGACAATGCCCGCGACCAATGCCAAGACCGAGTCCGGCGGCTTCAGCGCCGCAGAGCGTGCCGCGATGAAGAACCGCGCCGCCGAGCTGCGGGCCGAGGGAAAGAAGGGCGCCAAGAAGGCCGACGGCCTGCAGGCGGTCCTTGACAGCATCGCGGAGATGGCACCGGAGGACCGTGCGCTAGCCGAGCGCGTGCATGTGACGGTCACCGCGACCGCCCCCGAGTTGTCGCCGAAGACCTGGTACGGGATGCCCGCTTACGCGAACGCGGACGGCAAGGTCGTCGTCTTCTTCCAGAACGCGGGCAAGTTCAGCTACCGCTACTCGACGCTGGGCTTCCAGGACGCGGCGAACCTCGACGACGGCGACGTGTGGCCGGTGTCGTACGCGCTGAAGAAGTGGAGCCCCACGGTGGAGAAGAAGGTCGCCGAGCTCGTGACGGCCGCGATCTCCTGACCTGCCGCAACCATCTGCGGTGCCTGTAGGTATGAAAGTATCCAGGGATGATCGCGAGAACCTGGCGCGGGGTGGTCCGGGCTGAGGACGCTCCTGCTTATGCCGCCTATGTACAGCAGACCGGAATCGAGGGATACAAGCGCACGCCCGGCAATCGCGGAGCCTGGCTGCTCTGGCGGGTCGACGGTGATCGTGCCGAATTCCTCACGGTGAGCTTCTGGGAGTCCCGGGCTGCGATTGAAGGCTTTGCCGGCCAAGACATCGATAAGGCAGTCTTCTATCCAGATGACGAGCAGTTCCTCATCGAGCGCGATCTGACCGTGCACCATTACGAGGTCGCAGGTAACGAATAGGCGCGCGTTGCTTCCCGTGGGCCGCCCAGGCCGACCGTCACTATATGTTTCGCGAAGCTGCCGTCTGACGGTCCTGATTTCCGAACGGGTCTGGGGATTACGGCCGACCCGCGGCGGCCGGCTGCCGGTGGCGTGGGTGCACGGCGCTGGTCGGGGCGGGGGGCGCCGGGAGGGGCGGGTGCGGGTCTTCGCCGTGGAGCAGGCAGCTGCGGCTCAGGGCGGTGGCGCCGACGATGACCACGGCCAGCGCCAGCGCCTCGCCGGCCAGGGCGGCCGGGCCGGTCTGGATGTGCTCGCCGAACAAGAACACCCCGAGCAGGCTGGCCGCCAGCGGGTCCACGATGGTGAACCCGGGCTGGGAGGCGGCCAGCGGCCCGGCCGCCATCGCGTGCGAGGCCAGCAGCATGGTCGCCGCCCCGGCCGCCAGGAGCAGGTACAGCGACCAGGCGGAGACGATGGCGCCGATGCCGTCACCGAGGTGCGAGCTGAGCTCCTTGATGACCGCGGCCATGAATCCCCACGAGATCCCGGTGGCCGAGCCGAGCACCGCGGCCCGGCGGGACCGGGACGCGCCGGGCCGGCCGCGCAGCCCGAAGGCCACGGCCAGGGCGGCGAGCACGACGCCGGCCGTGACCAGGCCGGCCAGCAGCCAGGAGGAGCCGGGCGCGTGCAGCCGCCCGCCGGACGGGGCGGCCAGCCGGAGGAACACGCCGATCCCGGCGGACATGGCCGCGGCGGCCAGCCAGTCGCGCAGCTTCGGCCGCCGCGACCCGGCCACGGCCAGGTAGCCGAACACGAACAGCAGCTCGGCCGCCAAGATGGGCTGGACCAGGGCCAGTTCACCGAACCGCAGGGCGGTCAGCTGGAACACGAACCCGCCGATCATGGCGGCGATGCCCAGCAGCCAGACCGGCTGGCGGGCCAGCCGGATGATGAGCCGGGCGTCGAACCCGGCCGACGGGCCGGTGTTACGGGCCCCGGCGCGCTGGCACACCAACGCCGTCGCGGTGCACAGGCTCGCCGCGAGCGCCAGCAAGACCGCCTTCTCCATCAGCCCGCCCCTCCAGCAGGCCAGGCCACCGAACCAGCCGGATTACGCAGGCACCCGCCGACCCCTGATACAGGCCTTACCGGGCTCCGGCGGGCCGGACCCCGGCCGAAGCGCTGCGTCAGGCCGTTCGTCACCATCGCGGCGGCTGCAGCTGAAGTTGCTTCCGTCACTGGCGTGCTAACAGCGCATCGCGCGATCATGCTCCTCAGCGTGTCAGCCACGCCCGGCCGCGCCAATGGTGCCACCCGCCGGTTCCTGGTGGGGCTTCCCCCCGGAACATCCGGGATGTAAGCACCCCGTCTCCTGGCCAGCAGCCTGACTGCGCGACCGGCGTCGGCGAGCTCCTCGAGCTGCGGGCCGCGGACTTGCGCTTCACCGCCCGCGACACGCTGCTGGCATCGGCGCGGGTGACACGGCGACGCTCGACATCGAGGTGACCAAGGACTGGCCCGAGCCGAGCGAGCGTACCGGGCTCATTGGTTGGCGTCCGGCTCGCTGACGTAGCGCTTGTAGGCCTCTTCCAGGTCGGGCGAGCCCGGCGGCTCCATGTAGTCACGGATCGTCCCGAGCTGGAACGCGCAGAAGTCCAGCGCTTCCTGCTCGGCGGGGTACAGCTCCCGGCGGTACGGTTGCGCGGCGACGTTGCGGGCTTTGTCCACCTGCCGCAGCGCCTCGTGCACGGCACGGCGGACGGCGAGGTTCAGCGCGCGCATCTGCCCGTCGCTGATGAATCCTTCCTCGCTGCCAGGGTTGTCCGGGTCGAACGCCCGGCGGCCGTGGAACGTCTGCAGCGCGTTACGGACCGACTGCCCCACCACCCAGGTCCGGAGCTGCTCGTAGTCGAGCTTCCAGCCGGCCCGCCCGATGCGGGCCAGCAGGGCGGCGGCTGTCATGATGCGCTCATCTCTCCCGGTGAGGAGCTCCGGCGTGCTGTCCTGCCCCTCGGCAGCTTGGCGAGGCACCCCGCCGGATACGGGGGATCCGCCGGGGCGCTCTCGGGCGCATTCCCGGTGCTGCCCAGTGGGCATGGCAACGGAGGGAGCCAGTCAGATGATGGGCGATGAAGCTGATTGTTTTCTGGAAAATAACTGCAGATAATCCGATCGTTTACTCCAGGAAGCCTGACTATTCTGCGAGCGGTTACCTGACTCAGGGCAGGAACCGGCAGCTGGCCGGTGCGTCGGCCTGCGGCGTGATCCCGTGTCCAGGCGGGTGGAGGACGGGCGGAGCCGGGAGTCGACCTGCATGGCGCGAGGGCTGTCCCCAGGCGGCGACGCTCAGCGCATCGACGAAGTCGAACGACGGATCCCGCAGGGCAGAGAGCACGGCGGCGAACTCGCCGGGGCCGACGGCGCCATGGCGGAGGGTCCGGTCGCGGGTCCGCTCCAGCGAGCGGGCCAGCACCTCGGCCGCGGAGCCGCCACCCTGCCGATGGCAGGCGATCGCCTCGTGGCCGGCATCGGCCAGGCCGGCCGATGCGACCAGGCTGGGCAGTCGCCGGCCGAAGAACGGGTCGAAGGCGCGGCCCGCCGCGATGAAGGCCAGGAGCTTGCCCACGGCCGCGTCGAAACGCGGCGCACGGGGATGGGCCGGGTCGGCGGCCACAAGCGAGCAGTAGTCGGCGTCCTCGACCAGCAGCCATCCGCCAGGCCGGACGGCGGCCGCCATGACGCCGACTGCCCGGGCCGGATCGGGCAGATGGCAGAGCAGGGCGCGGCAGTGGACCAAGTCGTACCGGGCCGGTTCGAGCCGGTCCGCCAGGACGTCGTGGCGACGGACCTCGACGCCGGCCGCCGCGGTGCCAGCCAGGAACCTGGGGTCAGCATCGGTGGCCACGACAAGGCCGGACGGCCCGGTCCGGGCGGCCAGCCAGCGGGCCACCGAGCCAGCCCCGGCGCCCACCTCGAGGCAGACCGCCCCGGCCAGCGAGCCGAGCGCGGTCAGGCGACGGAAGGTGCGGGCGTCGTACCGCTCCTGCAGCAGATGTAGCCGGGCCAGCTCCTCGTCGTAGCCCGACGCCGCGTGCACGTAGCCGGCCACCGACCCCCGCGCGGCGGCAGCCCGGGACCGGCTCATCGCCCGCTGTTCAGCGGCGCGGGTCCTCGGTCGAGCGGGAAGAACCGCCTGAGCTTGGCCGGCCCGCCGGGCCGCTCGAACCGGTCCACGACCTCGACGGTGACCTGGGGCCGGCCCAGCCCCGCGCGGGCCAGGGCAGCGGCTACCCGGTCCCGGAGCCCGTCCAGGCTAACCGGCGCGGTGCAGCGGACCGCGATCGCGGCGCCGACCGGGGTCTGCCGCACCTGGTACTCCACGACGCCCGCCTCGTGGCTGAGCGCGGTCCGGAACAGGTGCGGATGAACCCGCAGGCCCTGGTAGTGAATACGTCATCGAGCCGCCCCTGGACATCGGCGATCCGCCGGTGTGCCGACCCGCACGGGCACGGCTCGGGCAGCACTGTGACCTCGTCGGTGATCTCGTAGCGAATCAGCGGCAGGACCGGGTTGTAGAGGTTGGTGAGGTAGATCTTGGCCGCGCGCCCGCCGGGCGGAACAGGCCGTCCGGCCAGGTCGACTGGCTCGATGATGAGCTGGTCCTCGCTGATGTGCGTACCGCCGCGGTCGCAGCCCACCGCGGTGCCGCCGCCTTCCGACGTGCCGTAGATGTTGATCACCTTCACCCCCCAGGCCCGCTCGGCGGCGGCCCGGATCTCGGGCAGCAGGGGCTCGGCACCGGCCAGGACCCGGCGCGGCCCTATCCGCAGTCGGCCGGCCGCCGCCTCGTGGGCGAGCGCGTGCATGACAGAGGGGTAGACGGTCATGAAGTCCGGCTGGATCTTATTCAGACCGGCCACGATCTCCTCGGTGCGCAGTGTGACCGGGAGCCGGACAGTGATCATGCGCGGGTTGCTGAACGTGCGGGCCATGGCCGCGGTCGCGTGGCTGAAGTGCGCCGCGGTCACGCTGGCCATCACGGCCGGGCGGGAGGCGAGATCGGGGTAGGAGTTCCTGGCGCGCAGCAGGGTGCGGAAGCAGGTCAGCCAGAACACCGCCCAGGCATCCCAGCCGTAGACGAACACGCCTCGCTGACCTGACGACCCGCCGGAGGTGAGCGCGGTGTAGCGGCCGAGCAGGTAGCCGGCGGTCTCCACGGTGCTCGGGTGCTGATCCAGCCCGGCCAGGGTCACGCGGCTGTCGGTGACGATGTCGTCGAACGCGGTCACCCCGAGCGGATGAGCACGGGCGAACATGCCGGCCGCGCCCGGGTGACGGGCGAGCAGTTCCCGGCCCAGCCGGCTCTGCCTACCCCAGCCTCGCCTGACAACAGGACGACGCGGAACTCACCCGCCGCAGCCCTGGCGAACTCATCCTCCAGCACCGCCATCTCCTCGCGGCGGCCCACGAGAGGCATCCTGGCACCTGGCATCAGCCCGATTCTGGTCCCGTCCCCAGCCCGGAGCAAGCTGCGGCCGAAACGGTGACCCTGCCTGATCCGCGTGGGCCAGTGCGTGCCGTG
>CAVSUR010000013.1:0-15623 GCA_963731285.1 uncultured Actinomycetota bacterium
GTAAACTCCAGCAGCAGCAGCAGCAGCAGCAGCAGCGCCAGGTCGTCCTTCCCGCGGGCGCGGTGCCAGGGCCCGGCCCCGGGACCGTTTTCCATCAGGACATCGTCGGTGAAGGCGTCGAAGGCGGGTGCATAGTCGCCTTGCCGGGCCGCATTGAGGGCAGTCTGGGTCCGGTCAAAGTTGGGATGGCTGGTCATCTGCGCCTCCGATGTAGGGACGTGCGGGGAGCCTGTCCGGGCCCGGTATGCTCACGGTGGCCTGTGGTGGCAGCGTTGTCGGGGCGCGGGGGGCCAGTGCCGCGATGCCGATGGCGATGAACGCGAGGAACTGCGGGAATGGCAATGCGCCACGGAATGCGGCGTACTGGCCCAGCAGCAGGACCGTCGCGGCCAGGAAGACGTATCCCGTCCATCTGGGTAGCACTCGGGTGCGCAGGATCGCCGCGGCGAGGCAGCCCATCGCTGCTGGTGCCAGCAGAGCGAAATACGCGGTGCCGAGTCCGTCGGCCCAGTGCTGGATGCCGAAGTACCAGCCGGGCAGGCGAGGGGCGCCGAGGAGTGTGCTGCTCACGGCCAGGTCGTAGGTGGTTGAGGCGAGGCCGAGCGCGCTGCCGGCCAGGTACAGCGACCGCCCCACCCAGGCCAGATCGGTGTCGAGGGTCCGGGCGAGGAGCTCGACCGCGGCCAGCCCGGCCACGATGGACAGTGTGATCAGCCAGGTAGAGGCGAACCACGCCGCCCGGTGCGCCGAGCCGGTGGCCATGACGTCGGCGGCCGAACCGCCCCAGGTCGGCAGGATCGGCGGGTCGAGGACACCGGCCACGAAGAACACACCGGACAGGATGAACAGGATGCCCATGACGCGATAACGCATTCAGGCCACCTCCGATGGTCTCATCGGGGAGCCGGGGCGGTCAGCCAGGTGACCGGGCAGCCGGTAAGAGAGGACGATCAGCCAGACCGGATAGGCCAGCACTGCCAGACCTGCTGCCAGCAATGCGGCGCCCCGGGTGATGTCGTGTATCAGCGAGTAGGCCGGCATCGGCACTGACGCCGCGGCGAGCGCTGCTGCGGCCAGACCGGCCGCACCGAGCGCTACGCCGCAGTGAGCGACCCGGCGGGGCAGCCGACCGGACGCCCGGCCCGCACGGTTGGCGGCGAGGAGCCAGCCAGAGATGATGGTCAGGCCGATATAGAAGCTGTCAGCATCGGCGGTGTACGGCATCCGGCCGAGTATGAACAGCACCGGCACGGCCGCGATCACCGCCATCGCGACGATGGCGAGAGAGGTTATCATCCCCAGCCCGGGACGGTTGCCGCACACGGTGAGCAGGCCCGCCGCGACCGGGATCATGGCCAGCGTCGACACGACGCCGACGATGTCGTTGGCTGGCCCGGTCCACGCGTAGGGGCCGTCAGTTGGTGTCGTGAACAGGATTACGAGCAGGATGTTGGCCAAGAACCCGGTCACGCCGGCGAGAAGGCCCCACCGGTCGACGGTGCGGACCGCCCGGGGCAGCGCCGCGGACGCCGCGCGCCGCGGCCATGTGGCCGTCAGGGCACGGCGCGGGCTTGCCGTCCTCATGCGAGCCGCCGGCTCTGCTGGTGCACCAGCACCAGGGCGGTGATCGTGCCGGCGATGACGAATCCCTCGACGACCATGGCCCACACCGGCGCGTTCAGGAAGAACGCGGGCACGGCGAGCACGGCCGAGATGACCCGGGTCACCACGATCGCGATCAGCGCCCCGCGGCTGCCCCGCCGCGCGGGCACCAGGGCCAGCAGCGTGATGAGACCTAGTGCGGCTACTCCTAGGCTCACGATCAGCGGCGGTGCGTCCGAGGACCCGATGACGCCGGTCAGCGCGACGTCGATGAGCCCGAGCACGGCGAAGATGGCGGTAGCGGCGTTGCTGAGGTACGCGGGCCGGGCAAGCGTCTCGTGGGTAGCGGTCATGGCATTCTCCCAGTTCAGTTCGGTACGTGCCATCGACGCTAGGAGCCGGGCGGCCGGGGCAGAACGAGGTAAGCCGCCGAGATGGTTGCGGCTGTCCGCAGGGCCTGTTCCGGGTGGCTTCTAGGTGTTCAGCCGCGCAGGCCCGCGTCGCGCAGGAACGTCAGCACCGCGGTGACCCGGCGATGGGACAGGTCCTCGGTGGTCAGGCCGAGCTTGGTGAAGATGGCGTTGACGTGCTTTTCCACCGAGGACTCGGACAGGTGCAGGTGCGCGGCGATGCCGGCGTTGCCGCGTCCCTGCGCCATCTCCCGGAGCACGTCGAGTTCGCGCGGCGTGAGGTTCCTCAGCGCCGAGGCGCGCACCCGGGCCCGGCCGCGGACGAGCGCCTCGACCACCTGCGGGTCGATCAGGGACCCGCCGGCACTGACCTCACGCAGCGCTTCCAGCAGGCGGCCCACCTCGCCGATGCGGTCCTTGAGCAGGTAGGCCAGCCCGGCCGTGCCGTCCCGGAACAGCTCGAACGCATAGCTCTCGTCGGCGTACTGGGACAGGACCACCACGCCGGTGCGAGGGTACGCCGACCTGATCGAGTGCGCCGCCTCGATGCCCTCCATGCTGGGCCGTCCCTCGGGGCCGCGCTGGCCGGACGGCATCCGGATGTCGGTGAGCACCGCCGCGGGCCGCAGCCTCTCCACGGCATCGAGCAATTCCGGCGCAGACCCGACGGCGGCCGCCACGACGACGTCGCCGGAGTCCTCGAGCAGCCGCCGCGCGCCCTCCCGCACCAGGTAGTTGTCGTCGGCCATGACGATCCGCAGCGGCTCAGGCATCCGCGCGCTCTCGGCCGGCTACCTGTTCGGGTCCGGATTCCTGGTCCGGGCCGACGTGGTTCCGGCCGACCGGGATGTGCACGCATACCGACGTACCGAGTCCCGCGGCGCTGTTGATGGTCAGCGAGCCGCCGACCGTGTCCAGGCGGTCGGACATGCCGGTCAGCCCCAGCCCGCGTGGCCCGTCAAGATCGAAACCGCATCCGTCGTCGCGGATCACCAGCCCGAGCGTGCCGTCCTCCTGGCTCAGCGACACCTCGACCTCGCTGGCCCCGGCGTGCTTGACCACGTTCGACAGCGCCTCGGCCAGCACGTACCAGGCGGTCACCTCGATCTGCTCGCCGAATCGCACGCCGCGCAGCCGGGGGTCGGCGCGGACCGCCATCGGCAATGCCAGCCGGCTGGACTGAGCCTCGATGGCCTCGAGCAGCCCGCGGTCGGACAGCACCGGCGGATGGATCGCGTAGGCGATCTCCCGGACGTCCTGCAGCGTGGTGGCCAGATCGCGTTGCATGCCGGCCAGCCCGCCGGCCGCGGCCGGGTCACCCCGCAGCAGCTGCTGGCGCACCAGCCCGGCCCTGGCCGACAGCGCCACGATCTCCTGCTGGACCCCGTCGTGCAGGATCCGCTGAATCCGCCGGCGCTCGGCGTCCTGGCCCGCCACCACGCGATCGCGGGACGCCGCCAGTTCGGCCGCCTGGTCCCGGACCTCCTCGATGCGCCGGGAGAGTTCCGCGGCAAGGTGGCAGGTTGTGCACGCCCACCGCGGCCTGGGCGGCGAAATACGCCAGCAGCCTGCGGTCCTCGGCCAGCAACGGGCCGTCGGAACGCGGGCCGCACTCGATGCGCCCCAGGATGGTGCCGCCGATATTCGATGGGCACAGTCGCGGCCGGCTCGCCGGCCGGCGCGCCGTCCGTGACCGCCCGCAGCGGCCCGTCCGCCGCATCCAGCGACACCCGGGCCCAGGTCAGGTCGAGGCCGCGGCGGACCTCCCCGGCCAGGTCGCCGAGCAGCCCGTCAGAGCCGGGAGCCTGGATCAGGCTCCGTCCGAACCGGTTGAGGTTCGCGTAGCCGGCCAGTCGCGAGCCGAGCACCCACCGGTCGGCGGCATGCTCGAGGCGCCCCCGGATCTCCTGGCCGCAGGCGGCGGCCGTCACGCCGGCCACTACGGCCACGGCGGCCGGGGCAGCCAGGCTGGTGAGCAGGCCAGCGGTGACCGCGACGATGGCGACAGCGGTGGCGATCGATACCCGCAGGACGCGGTGCACCAGCGCGCGACGCCCGGGCTCGTCGATACCGAAGACACCGGTGTAGAACAACGCCACGAGCATCGCCACGAGCGCGGTGCTTATGGCCAGCGCGGACAGCACGGTGGCCACGACGTTGGTGACCGCGCTTTCCGGGTCGGCCTCCCGCCAGAGCAGGAACAGCGGAACCCACAGGCTGAACGAGCCCGTCACGCCGATCAGCAGCCAGCGGATCTGGCGCCGCTCGGCGGCTTTGCCCTGCCAGTAGCGCAGCGCGAGCAGGACGCGACGCCAGCGATGGTCCAGAACGGATAGGAGTTATACACCGCCACGAAGGTCCCGCGCAGCGGCGCCAGGGCGGCCAGGGACACGCCGCTGCGCACGATGGGCACCCCCTGGCCGGGCACCCCGGTCAGCGCGATGTTCGCGGCGCTGACCGCGTCCAGCAACGGCAGGAGCACGGCGACCACGGCCGACGTCCAGATGACGACGCGTTCGTAGCCGCGCTCCGGGCGGCCGGACGGGAACAGGCCGATCATGCCGATGGTGGCGACCGCGTTGCCGGTGCCGGCCCACTGGCACAGCAGCGCGATCATCGCGGTAACCGATGCGCCGGTGCCCCAGTGCCGTTCGGCCATCGGGAGAAACACGTCACCGAGCGCCGTCTCGGCACCGAACGCGGCGCCGACGCCGACCAGCCACCAGACCACCCGGTTATCGGGGCGGCGCAGGAATCCAATCGCCCCGATCACGCAAAACGGCAGCGGCCCGACCAGGATCCAGCCGACTTCAGAGATCCGTCGCCGGTGGCCAGTGACACGCCGAGGGCGGCGGCGAGCGCACCATAGCCCAGCACCGCCAGCGCGGCAATTGCAGCCCGCATGCATTCCATTGTGGGAGCAGCCAGCGGGAAACGCCACGTGGCCAGCCGCAACCCCACCTGGAGGTTTACCGCACCCGGCGCTGCGGCGTACATGATTCAGCCGCACGGCGCCGCGGCCTAGCGTCGCCAGCATGACCGAAACCCAGGCACGCAACTGGGCCTACGCGGCGGCGGCCGCCGGGGCGATAGCCAACGCCCTGTTCATCGCGTTCTACGCCAGCTTCGCAGTTCAGCAGTTCGCCGAGCCGCGCGGCGTCGCGGCCATCCTGGGATCGGCCGCCGATTACGCCGGCATCCCGCAGAACGCGCTGCTGGCCATCGATCACCGGCGTAGTGTTCCGCTTCCTGAGCCGCCAGCAGCGACCCGACCAAGCCCTGCAGATCGCAGGCGCGATGGCGTTCGCGGCCGCGGCGGTCTGCGGCGTGCTGACGGTGACCGGCCTGCTGCCCGGCGTCAGTGCCGTAGCGGTCGGCGCCGTACTCGCCGCCACGGTGTGGCTCCTGGCCATCGGCATCCGCGGCGCCCGGCTGCCCAGCCCGCGCCACGCCCACATGGCCCGCGCCGCCCGGCTGATCGCGGCCACGATGCTGTGCTCCGGAGTTGTGGCGCTGACCGGCTTCGCCATCGGCGTCGCCGCAGTCATATGGGTGGGGCTCATCGCCGGCTGCCTGGCCTGGCTTTCCATCCCCCTCTGGGTCCTGGCCCTGGGCCGGGCCCTGGTGCCATCGCGGGCCATCTTCTCGATCCCAGAAACCGCCGCCTCGGCACATCGAAAGGAAACATGACCATGAGAACCACCTACCGGGTGCTTGCCTACCTGCTGGCGTTGTCCGTCGCCGTGCAGGCATCACTGATCGCGTTCGGCGCCTTCGCCCTGGAGAACAACATCGACAACGGCCCGGTCTCCGACGGCGACACCACCGGGGTGACCCTGCACCACTCCTTCGCCTACGTGGTCTTGCTGTGCGCCGTCGCCCTGCTCGCGGTCTCGTTCGGCGCCAAGGTCACCCACGGCGTGCGCTGGGCAGCGATCCCGCTCGCCCTGATCGTGGTGCAGTTCATCCTCGCTTACGCCGCCTACTCCGCGGCCATCATCGGCGTGCTGCACGGCCTCAACGCGCTGGCCATCTTCGCCGTCGCCCTCCTAGCCGGGCACCGGATACCAAAGACAGCAGCGACAGCGGAGCCAGCCGCCACCGAGAATGCCCCAGTCTGAATGCCCGGGCCAGTCACGGCGGCGGGCGTGAAACGCACCACCGCGCCAGCGAGCGCGGAGGGCCAGGCAGCGGCCGGGCCGCCGGAGCAGGCCACCACCGAGGCCCGGCCGGTGGGACGCATCACTGCCGCATTGTGGGCCGCTACGCTGCTGACCGCGCTCGCCGCCGTGGCCCTGACGCTTATCGCGTGGGACGACCTGAAGCTCAGCGATGGGATCTCGGGCACCGTGGTGGCGGGCCCGGCATCCGGCATCGGTCAGGCGGCTGGGTCAGGCTGGCCGGCCGGTGCCCCGGCGGCAGCGGGATGGTAGGTGAGCAGCAGCACGCCATCGCGGTCGGTCGTGGAATCAGTGAGCGTGAGCGTAGCCGCCGCGTCCATCTGTCCGGGGAACAGGCGCTTGCCGCCGCCGAGAATGATGGGGAAGACCATCAGCCGGTACTCATCGACCAAGCCGTGCTGGGTCAGCGCCTGGGCCAGCTGACAACTGCCCTCGACCAGCAGGTCACCGCCGGGCGCAGCCCTGAGCTCGGCGATCTCGGCCACGATGTCGCCCCGGATCACCGTGGTCTGGCCCCAGGTTGCCTGGTCGTCGGCCAGCGTCGAGGACACCACGTACTTGGGGATGCTGTTCATCCGCTGGCCGAACTCATCGGTGCCCATCGACGGCCAGGCCTGCGCGAACCCCTGGTAGGTGACCCGCCCGAGCAGCAGCGCCGCAGCCCCGAACAGCTCGTCGTATTTGAACTTGCCCCCGCCGGGCCACGCTCGAACTGGAACGTCCACCTGGGCTCCTCCATGACGCCATCCAGCGACACGAACTCGGTCACCACGATCCTGCTCATCTCGTTCCTCCAATGCGCCGGTGCCGATTCCTTACCTCCTTCACGAACCAGCCCGGCCCCAATCGACACGATCTGCTGGATTCCTTCCTCCCGCACCGGTGCGACAGCATGCACCCGGCACGCCTTCGGCGGCAGCCGCCACAGGCCGCGGGGCCCGCTCCCCGCGGCGGGACGATGATCACCAAACGCCCGCACCCGCAACATCCGCGGCTAGAAGCGGACGGCGTGACGGGCTTTCCCCGTCCATTCCGCCGGCATCTCGTGTGGATCAAATAGGGCGCCGCCGGTCGCGGGGTTCGATCCCCGAGCGGACGCGCCGTCGCCACCCCGGCGGGCTGGCGCCCGGGCCGCCGAGGAGCCTGCCGGTTGCCGGGGTGTCTATCTGGGCATCAGGAAGGCTATTGCAGCCCTGATCCTTGCCACCGAGACGGCGAGGCCGATCGGGCAGGTGAAAGGCGGAAGAGGCGATGGCAGCCGAGCCGGGCAGCGTCACGTTTGACACAACCGTCGCCGTCACCGGCAACAACACCGGGATCGTGGTACCTGCGGAGGCCATCGAGCAGCTCGCAGCCGGGAAACGCCCTCCCGTGCTGGTGAACGTCAACGGGTACGAGTACCGCAACACCGTTGGCGTGATGGGCGGCAAGCACATGGTCAGCATCAGCGCCGCCGTCCGCAAGGCCACCGGGCTGCACGGCGGAGACCCCATCCACGTCACCCTGACCGTCACCGACACCCCGCAGGAGGTGACCATCCCGGCCGACTTCGCCGCCGCGCTCGCGGCCGACGAGCAAGCCAGCGCATTCTTTGGCAACCTCTCCAACAGCATGCAGCGGTACCACGCCGACAACATCACCGCCGCCAAGAGCGCCGACACCAGGCAACGCCGCATCGACAAAGCCATCGGCCTATTCCACGCCGGCAAGCAAAGGTGACCACGACCGCTTCTCAGCATGAGTGAGCGTCGGCGGCCGCTCCGATCATCCAGATCTGTACGCGGCGCGGGCTACGCCATCACGCTCCGATCGGCGTGCGGAACGGCGGGTAGGCGCCCTCGCGAGCAGATACATTCTGTGACGAGCTGCGTGATCCCGGGGGTGCGATTGATGGCAATGTTCCTGGCGGAGAAAGTCCCGGGATGAGCGGCCGGTGGCCGCGCCGCCGGGTGGCCCGCAGGCCGGCGGGCATCTCGCCTGGGCGGACGTCCGTGGCCGGAGGAGGAGCGCTTGGCAAGGCGGCGGAGCCGCCAGGAGGCGGGATGCCGGTTCCCAACGCGGCGGAGGCGTGGAGCGGGGGGGTCACCGGCGGGCAGCAGGTGATCTGCCTGTCGCTGGAGCAGCTGAGCGAGCTGTTCGAGCTGCCGGAGACCGATCTGTTCAGCGAGGGCCGCGGCAACTACTACGTGTCTGGAATGGACCTCGCGCTCAGCGAGCTGCGAGGGCGCCCTTTCCGTCCGGGTCCGGTGCGCCTGGAAATCTGCGTTCCGGCTGCCGAGGTGGCACCGGGCGGAGAGCAGACGGTGGCCCGTGCCGTCCGGCGTTACTGTGAGGCGCGCATCCACTACAACAGCTCCGAGCGGCGTGCCGCGCTGGCTGGCGGCGTCGGCTCCCTCAAGGTGGGGCTTCCGGTGGCGGCTGTGGGGATAATTCTGGTGGCTGTCTTCCGGACCGGGATCATCGCCGACGTGGTCGGCGCGGTGCTGACCTGGGTTGGGCTGTGGTATCCGCTGGACCAGCTGCTGTTTTACCCCTCGGAGTGCACCCGGGAGAACCGGCCGTTGAGAAGGCTGAGGGATGCGCAGGTGGTGCTGCACGCCCGCGCAGCCGCCGGTGGCCCACCATCGTTCGAGCCACCGGTTTGATCGCCTCGGCGCGGCTGAAGAACGACAAGGTTAACGCGGCGATCCTGGCGCAGCTGCTGCGCGCGGACCTGCTGCCGGAGGTGTGGATCGCCCCGCCGGAGGTGCGCCAGCTCCGCGCCCTGCTGCGGCACCGGGCCAGCCTGGTCCGGCTGGGCACCCAGCTGCGCAACCGGATCCACGCGGTCGCCGCCGATCACGGGTATGACCGGACCGGCAGTACTGGACCGGTCCGGGCCGCGGCTGGCTCGCCGAGCTGGACCTGCCCGCGGTATCGCGGGAGATCGTCACCGACTGCCTGGCGCTCATCGACGCGCTGGCGCCGGCGATCGAGCGGCTTGACGGCGAGCTGCGCCAGCACGCGAAACAGGCTCGCGGGTCAAGATCTTGACCACGCTGCCGGGTGTCGGCCAGTTCACCGCACCGGCCGCGCAAGACCCTCGGCTGGCGCGCGCCTGCCGAGATATTCACCGCTGCACTGCCATCATGAACACTGTCAGCGTTGCGACGACCGCTGGAATCCGCCTGCCGCCAGCTGGTCAGATTTCAGTTGTCGTTGACAAACCGCGCCGCGCCAAGGGCGACAGAACGGCCCATATGCAGCCACGGCAACACGCGGCCCGCTCAAAGCCATCAGGCAGATACTGCCCGCAAGCGGAAATTGGGATCGGCCACAGAGCGTGACCAAGGGGGCAGGCACCTCCGATGTGCTGCTCGCGCCGATCGCCGAATCGGCGCGGCGTGGCCTGATGGCTGACCAGCCGTGGCCGACAGCCATATCCGCCAGTTCTGGGCTGGACGGCGCCGACGTAATCCGGGCCGCCATCACCGGCGGGCCCTTCACCGGGGCGCGGTCCCACTCCGCGGTCCTCGACGCGCGGATCCGCCAAATGACCGGCGACCTGCCGCCCAGAATCCGGGACTCCTGGACAGCGAGCCTGCCCAGGTTCGCAGACGCCGAGCTGGCCCGGTACATGGCCGAGGTCGCCGCGGCAATGGACGACCGGCAGCGCCGCATCGGCGAACACGCCGCGTGCGAGGCCCCGCTGTGGGTCACCCAGGCCCTCGGCCAGGTTCCCGACGGTGCCGAGGCGCGCGCGGAGTGGCAGGCCAGGGCCGGGCGGCTCGGCGCGTACCGCGAGGTGTTCGGCTGGAACCATCCCGGCGAGGCGATCGGGCCCGGGCCTGCTGCCACGTTCCCGGAGCCCCGCGCCGAATGGCATGCGGCATTCGAGGTCATGGCCCGGGTCGAGGGCATTGACGTGCGCAACCTCACCGACGGCCAGCTCCTCGCGGCGGCGGGCCTACGAGGCCGAGACCTCCTGGGCCCCCAAGCACGTCGCTGAGGAACTGCGGGCCGCCCGCAAGCAAGAGCAATTCAGCAAGGTCGAGGCCACCCGCTACACCTACGAGGCCGCCGCCGCGGGCCGCCACGGCAACGTGGAGACGGCAGCTTTGCACGAGAAGGCAGCTGACTCCTGGGCCGCCCTCGGCCAGCGAGCCACCCTCGTCCGAGGCAAGCTCGCCGAGGCCCACGACACCCGGTGCCGATGGGAGGCCATGACCGAGGCGACCCGTCGGCTCGCCCGGGCAGCCGACATCGAACTGAAGCGTCGCGGCGTGCTCGGGTGCGACATTCACCTACAATCCGCCGAGCCCGAAGGGTGCATCTCCCCCCCGCGAGCAGAGCCGCGAGGTGTGGGTCCAGCCGCGGCTCGACGGAAGCATTGCCCTCACCTACGAACTCGAGCCGCTCAGTCCCCGGCGAGCGGGAGGAACGAGCCCTGGAAGTCCTCGGCCTCATCTTCGGCCACGACCAGCCCGAACCGCCCGTCCAGGTCAGCCAGGTCGCCGAGTACAACCGCAAGCTCCAGGCCGAGATCGACGGGCGGCGGTCCATCCGGGTCCCGGCCGAGGAATCCGACGACATGGACCTCGGCGAAGCCTGGAGCGAGCTCGCCGAACGGCGGCGCGACGCCGTCATCCAGCCACCCAACCGCCGATCCCGGCAGCCGACGCGATCCTTGATCGCGCAGTCGAACGCGAGGCTGAAGCCTGACACCGCAGTAGTGCATCCTGGTGGAATACCAGAGCCCAGCGAGGTGACGACAGTGACGGCCATCACCCCACCAGGCAAGGGCCGTATCGTCCCGTGCCCCGATTGCAACGGCATTCCCGGCCGCGACTGCCTCGAATGCCACGGCGAGGGCCGCTACATTCGGCGCGCCTGCCCGCTCTGCGGCGACCCTGGCTGGGACTACGTCAACGGCACCGACGACCAGGATGGCATGACCTGCCGGATCAGCTGCGGCTACCAGTGGACCGCCAACGACCCCGGCTGGCGCGCCCAGGCACTACCCGGCGCGCTCACTTGACCTGTCCACGGTTGTCCCTCGCGACGAGGCGACGCAGACCAGCAGGCCTTGGCCGATGGTTAGCCGACTCGGCGGCCGAGGCGCGGACAGGGATAAAGCCTGATGTCGATCCGGCGGTCGGCCAAACTGCCTTCTGTGCTTGATTCGATCAATCTCGCCTCGACGCGGGGCGAGTCGTAGACTGACGCGCCAGGGTCGCCGTCGGGCGAGGGGTGGAGTGGGCGCCAAGACCGAGCGCGTGGAGCGCTCCATCAGAGAGTTGATCGCGTCTGGCCAGCTCGGGCCAGGGGGCGCTTGCCATCGGAGCGGCAGCTCGCCGAGCAACTGGATGCGGGCCGCACGACAATCCGCCTCATCTTGATGAAACTCGCGACCGAGGGCATGATCCGCAGCGAGCACGGGCGCGGTTACTTCGTCACTAGCGCCGATGAGGCGACGCGGAGTCGGCCAGTGAATGACAGCGATTTTCAGTCGGCCCGGCGCAGACCCAAGGCAAGGTCGAACGCTTCCAGCAGACGATGAAGAAAGGGCTGGCCGCCCAGCCCGCACGATCAGCGAATTGCAGGCTCTCCTCGACGCCTTCACCACCTGCTACAGCACCCGTCGGCTGCACCGGTCCCTGCCGTACCAGGCCACCCCCGCCACCGCCTACACCGCCTGCCCCCAAAGCCACCCAGCGGACCGCTCAGCCGACACCCACGACCGGTCCGCCGCGACCGCATCGATACCGACGGCAAGATCACCCTGCGCTCCGCCGATCGGCTTCACCACATCGGCATCGGCCGAACCCACATCCTGCTCCTCATCCAGGATCTCCACGTCCGCATCATCAACGCCTCCACCGGCGAACTGCTGCGCGAACTCACCCTCAACTCCAGCAGGGACTACCAGCCCACCGGCTAGCCACCTGGCCCAAACCACCAAAACCTAACGAGGGTTCGGGGTGTCCGGGATCTCTTGAGAGCTCAAAGGTTCGCGCCCGGGTCACGATCCCCAGTGCCGCTGCCGGGGGGATAACAACTCGCTAATACCAAGCGACTGCGGTTATCCTTGGCTCCAGGCCCAGGCCCTGCAGCCCCTCGTGATGGTGTGCCACCCGGGCAGACAGGGGCTCCGGGACACCGTCGGCTGGGCCGCACGTGATGGACTACCGGATCCTTGGCCCGCTGACCGCCTGCCAGGACGGCAGGCCGCTTGCCCTGGGCAGCCCGAAGCAGCGGAACCTGCTGGCCGCCCTGCTGCTCAGCCGGAACACCGTGGTCCCGGTGGACCGGCTGGTTGACATCTTGTGGGATGACGCCCCGCCGAAAACGGCGCTGACCGCGTTGCACGGGCTGGTCTGCCAGCTGCGGCGCGGGCTTAGCGGCTGCGGTGCCGGGCCGGTGATCGTGACCCGGCCGCCCGGCTACCTGATCGAGATCGCTCCCGGCCAGCTGGACCTGGACGAATTCGAGCGGCTCGCCGGCCTGGGCCGCTCGGCACTGTCCGCGGGCTTGCCGGCCGAAGCATCGGGCCACTTCAGCGCCGCGCTCGCGCTGTGGTCCGGGCCGGCGCTGGGTGGGGTGACCGCCGACCGCCTGCTGCGCACTGAGGGGGCCCGGCTGGAAGAACGCCGCCTGGCCGTACTGGAGGACCGGATCGACGCCGACCTGGCCGCGGGCCAGCATGCCGAACTGGTCCCGGAGCTGGCCAGCCTGGTGGCCGGGCATCCGCTGCGGGAGCGGCTGCGCGGCCAGCAGATGATCGCCTTGCACCGGGCCGGGCGGCGCGCCGACGCGCTGGCCGGCTACCGCGCCGCCCGGGCGCTGCTGGTCGATCAGCTCGGCCTCGAGCCGGGCGAGGAGCTGCGCAAGCTGGAGCGGGCGATCCTGCTCGACGACCCGGCGCTGGCGGCGCCGCGCGATGCGCCTGCCCATGTTCCCCGGGCTCCGGCCCAGCTTCCGCCTGGCGCGGCCGACTTCACCGGCCGTGCGGCCCTGCTGGCCGAGCTGTGCGACCGCGTCGGCGGCGGCGGGTCCGACGCCGGCACCGCGCCGGCGGTGGCGGCGATCTCGGGCAAGCCCGGGGTGGGCAAGACCGCGACCGCCGTCCATGTCGGGCACCTGCTGCGCGAGCGCTTTCCCGATGGCCAGCTGTATGTGAACCTGCACGGCACCGAGGCGCGGCGCCTGGATCCCGCCGCGGTGCTGGAGGAATGGCTGCGGGTGCTGGGCGTGCCGCCGGAGGCGATCCCGGCCGATGCCGAGGCCCGGGCCCGGATGTACCGGGGACGGGTGGCCGGCCGATGCGTGCTGGTGCTGCTCGACGACGCCGCCGACGAGGCGCAGGTGCGCCCGCTGCTGCCCGGAACCGGCGGGTGCAGCGTGCTGGTGACCAGCCGCCGCCGCCTGGCCGGGCTAGAGTCGGCGAGCTTCGTCACCCTGCCCCCGCTGGAGCAAAGCGAGGCGGTCGAGCTGCTCGGCCGGGTAGCAGGAAGCGGGCGCGCCGCGGCCGAACCGGCCGCCGCGCGGGCGATCGCCGAGCGCTGCGGCCGGCTCCGCTGGCGGTCCGGATCGCGGGCGCGCGGCTGCTGGCGCGCGATCACTGGTCACTGGCGCTGCTGACCGAGCGGCTCGAAGACGCCAGCCGGCGGCTGGACGAGCTGGCGGCCGGCGACTTGGAGGTCCGCGCCAACCTGGCGCTCAGCTACCGCGCGCTGGCTCCGGCGGATGCCCGCGGAGTGCGGCTGCTCGGCCTGCTCGACGGGCCGCCGTTCGCCCGCTGGCTGGCCGCCGCGGTGCTCGATCTCCCGCCGCGCAGCGCCGGGCACATGCTCGAGCGCCTAGTGGAACACCAGCTGCTCGACGTCGCCCGCCGCGGCCAGGGCGGCGAATCCGGTACCGGTTCCACGACCTGCTGGGCGATTACGCTCGCGAGCGGCTGGCCGCCGAGGAGACGCCACAGGCACGGACGGCGGCCCTCACCCGCGCCTACGGCGCCTGCCTGACCCTAGCCGAGCGCTGCGCCCGGGAGGTCAGCAGCGGCGTGGCCCCCCCGCAACAGCGCCCTGCCGTGCATTCACCGGCACCCGACCCCCGCGCACTACAGGCACTCGACCGCTCGGCGCTAGGATGGTTCGAGGCCGAGCGGGACACCCTCGTGTGGGCGGCGGCGCGGGCAGCTCAGGTCCCCGGACTGGCGGTGTGGCAGCTCGCCGGGCAGCTCGCCCCGCTGTGCGAGGTTCACAGGCGCTGGGACGATTGGCGGCTGACCGCGGAAACGCGCTCGAGGCCGCCCGCCGGGACAGCGACGGCCGCGGCGCGGCGGTCTCTCTCCGGCTCCTCGGGAACCTGCACAATGAACGCGGCGTCGCACGCCGAGGCGATCGGCTGGTTCGAGGCCGCGCTGCGCGAGCCGCCGGAACCGCCGACCGCGCCGAGCAGGCGGCCGCGCTGGCGGGACTGGGTGATGCGCACTGGAGCCGCGGCACGCCGGCGACCGCGATCTCCTACCTGCAACAGTCTCTCAAGCTGCTCACCGGCATAGGGGAGCCCGCCCGGGAGGCGTGGGTGCTATACCTGCTCGGGCTCGCCGACACCAGCCGGGGCCTGCTGAACCAGGCCCAGGCGCTGGCCGTGGCGTCGATCGAGCGCTACCACCAGGCAGGAGAGACACGCGGCGAGGCGTACGCGCGCCACGGGCTCGGCGCCGCGCTGCTGGACGCCGGGCGCCCCGATGAGGCGGCCGCCGCCTACCAGGCAGCCCACAACCTCGCCCGCGCAGCCGGCGACCGCAACTTCCGCGCCCTGCGCTACGGCCTCGGCTACGCCCGCCGCGACCAGGGGCGCTTCGACGAGGCGCCGGCCGAGCTGCGGGCGGCGCTGGCGGCCGCCCGCGAACTCGGCTACAAGCGCTGCAAGCCTATGCGCTGTATGGCCTTGGCACCACCGCGTACCGCCGCGGCCAGCTGGATGAAGCCGAGTCGACGCCGCGCCAGGGCCTGCGGGCCGGCCGGGCAATCGGCGACGAGCGCACCGCGGCACGGATCTCCACGCCTGCGGCGAGGTCGATCTTGCCCGGCCAAGAATTCCGGACGCGGTGGCGACCCTGAAACAAGCAGCCGGGATTCCTCGTCGAGCACTCGAACTCCGCCGAGCGGAGGCCGGCGCGCGCAGCAGCCTGGCCCGCGCCCTCGACCTGGCCGGCGACGCCGGGCAGGCAGCGATCGAGCGCACCCGGGCCCACGCGATCAGGACCGAGCTCGAACTCGATTGCCCGAGCCAGGCCGTCCCCTCTGACACCGGTTCCTTGGCCAGCTTCGCGCCGCGCAACAGGCGCGGACCGAAGCTCCCCGCCTCCAGGCGCTGACCTGGCCCGGATACGACGAAACACCGCTCGCATTCGCCCGCAGCCCGCCGCGAGCCAACAGCCACC
>CAVSUR010000014.1:0-1363690 GCA_963731285.1 uncultured Actinomycetota bacterium
GCCTGCGAGGTTCGGGATTTTCTTCAATTCTGGAAACTCATCCAGCATGAGCAGCAGATGGTGACGGTTGGGGTCGAGCCGTTCCATGAGCCGATTGAAGATGAGCTGGAGCATGAGCCTTACCAGAGGTCTCAGGCGTTCTCGATCCGGCTGCGGAACCTTGAAATACAAGCTCATGGGCTCCTCTCCATAAACCAGATCTCGGACAACGAAATCGGAGCGGGAAACGGTCCTCTGAACTATTGGGTCGTCGTAGACTGTCATCGGAGTGACGATGCTGGACTGAATGCTTGAAGCCTCGCGGTCGGCCCTATTGAGCTGTCTCTGGACGGCTTTGCTGACGAAAGGATGGGTAAAGGTAGGCTTGCCGTTGATGTCGAACCACTCAAGGCGAGGATTCGATTTGCCGCCTGGCATGTGTACTGTGTTCTGGATCTCTTTGAGCACGTCCTGGAAATCCATGCCCGGCGAGGAGTAAAGTGCGAGCACATCGGGGAGCGTTGGCTCGCGCGGGGCGTCCAGGTTCCTGAAAACGTACCCCAAGTGGATGATGCCAGCGGATACGAGATCAACTGCGGCATCCTCAAAGTGCTTATAGAGACTGTCGTCGTTCCCGTGGCGAATCACTGCATTCGCGATGGTCTGTGCGTCGGCGACCTCGTAGTCGGTTTCCCACCGAATCTCTGAGAGCGGGTTGTAGCAGCAACTCTCGAATGGCAGCGTTGGAGCGAACTTCAGAACACGCTGGCCGATAGCGTGCCGGAAACCGGCGGTGCGGTCCCAATTCTCACCCTTCAGGTCATAGACGAAGGCGCTTTGCCGCCACTGGCACAGGGTGGGGATGATCGCCGATACGCCCTTACCGCTTCGGCTGGGAGCAAATAGCAAAACCGGCTCAGAGCCAGAGTGGAGCAGGTAGTGAATCTCCTGCGTATCTGGATCACGCCAGCCGCCGACATAGACGCCATCGTTCGCATCGAATAAACCGAGCTTCTGAATGTCATCTCGTTTGGCCCACGTTGCAGAGCCGTGAAGGTTCATTAAACTATCTGTGCTCTTGCGATCGCGTATGAGCGAGAGGAACCAATAGGCAAGATAGGCGAGAAAGAGTCCACCCAGAATCGTCGCGCCGAACGCAATCCAGATCTCTTTCCGCACGGCGGAACTGATGAGGCGACTGCCCGCAAAGTGCTTCCACAGCACAAGGCCCGCAAATGGTTGGAACACAGCAACGCCGTGAAACCACACAATCGGGTCGCCCATCTCGACAGGATTGTTGAGCTGTGCTGCAAGCCATTGGCTCGCAGCGCTGGCTGCCATGACGAAGGCGACGACAGCGCCCAACAGAGCCCGAACGTTCCACCCGCCCTGCCAGCGAGGGCGCGAGGGGAGAACGTATCCGGGGGGTGTGGTGGTTCCGTTATTCATTCGTGACCTCCTTGCGATAGTGAACTGTACATTGCACTAATGATGAAAGAAAATCAAAGCCCTCGCTCGTGGGTCCGCTCTGCAATGCGGGTTCTGAGCGCGTTGTTGAATTGCCCCATCCAACCTTTGTCGCTCTCACTGGAAACGAGGCCCATTGTTCGCATCCGCCGCGCCACCGAATCAAGAGCCTGCTTATTCGCAAGGATGTCTTTGTCCGCGCCTACGGAGGTCGCATAGAGCTTGCTTGGATCGCTCCTCAGGCTGTCGATGGTCACTACGTTGCCTGGCTCCAGGTCTCCGCGCCGCCAAGCCGCCCGCAGGGTTCCATCGTGTCGGATGACCTCGATTTTCCCTTCGGTCGTCTCGAATATGGTTTGCAGAGCGCCGGTGCGTTCGTCTTCGCTATTGAGCAACACACGCCCAATCAGCTTCTTGGAGCTGGTAGAAAACTCCATCGGCGCATGAGGGTCGCTGATGGCAACGCCGCTGCGGAAAAGTGTTCTTGCGCGGTCCTGCACGTCCTTCATTTGCTGGAGCTGGCCGATGAAGTCGGAGCGAACGAGCCAACTGTCTGCTGTGTGTCGTTTCGCGAGTCCCAGCTCCTTTAAGTGTCGAAAGCGAGCCAGCTCACCGGGGTTGGCTGCGATTCCGGCGTCACTGTACCCCTGGTCGTTGGAATGAAACTTTGCGCGTCCAGCAATTCGCCGATCCAGTGGCGTAACTCGATTGGCGGTGAGTTCAATTTGTTTCTGGCGTTGAATGTCTTCCATCGTGCGAGGGCCGAGCTGCTGCGTGAGAGACGTCTGGACAGCTTCACGAAGGCCCTTGCGGATGAGCATGGGTGGGAGTTTCAGGGCTTCTCCTGACGGGAGCTTGCCTCGCACGATTAAATGGGCATGCGGGTGATCCGTGTTCCGATGGACGACTCCTGCCCACTCGACCGGAGCGCCGGTGTGTTGCTCGATGCGAGCGATCATGTCGCTTGCCGTGCGCTGAAAATTGACGGTCGGATCTTCCGGGGAAATGATGATCTTGAAAATCCGCTCGTCCCCGGCTTTCTGCCATTGGCCGGCCAGAGAATCCAGCGAGTGCTCCTGGGCTAAACCCAAACGGTCCGGGCTGGGTGTTTGTACCTCGTCGTTGACGCCATACTGCTTGCCGTCGACCACGTCCCGGCCCTTTGCGCTCTCGCGCTCGACATAGGTCCCGTGAGCCTTCCACCCTCCAGGGGTCTTTGCGTTGGAGTACCGAACATTCACAATAGCCCGGCGCTGGAACGGAGATGTCTTCGAGGAACCGCTTCCCGAACCCTTGACGTTACCGGCCCGGCTCGATCGCGAGGATGACCTACTGACTAGGCGCGCAAGCCGCAGGAGATTCTTTGCCGTGCCTGTCACCCGGCGCGGAGATGTATTTGTGGGTCGGACCCGGCCAGGACGAACCTTTGTCGAGCGCTCGCGTTCTTCGCCAGTATTTCGTCGCTGTCGCGCGGAAGGATGGCATGGCTGACTTTAGACCTCATCTGACGGTGTGGGTGAATAGCTGGGCTCGTCTTCAATCCCAAGTTGGGCAGCGTTGTAGGCATCCGACTGGCGGCGACGTTGGAATTCCCGCGCAGCCGTGAGATTGACCTGTTCGTAGATCCTCGTCGCACGAATGCGCGCCGCGGCAAGCAGGGAGCCGGGAACCTCTGGGAGGGCGGTGAGGGCGTACTTGATGTACGTGTCAGTTAACGCGAGATGGAGCTGGCTGACAGTCTCCAGGCTCTGGAATCTGTGAGCCAGGGAGTCGGCCAGGTTGCCAAACAGGGAGTAGACAAGTTGCTCAAGGTCGTCCCGTTGGTTGGTCCCGACCGTGACTAGGTAGTCGAATACTTCGTTGTCGCTGGAAGCATGAAGCTGCTACTTAGCGCGGCGACGCGCTCTCCCTGAGCGCGGCTCAGGCGAACTGTGTACCGAACGATGTTGGGCGGTTTCGGTCGCGGCATGGATGCACTATAACGCAATGTACATTTCTATAGCAACGTGACGCACAAGGCCTTCTAAAAGTACATAGGTGCGTCAACCTAAAACGCACGATCGCAAATCAGATAGAAAGAGCAAACCTTCAAAGTGCGTCTGCGCTTTATGTTCCACTACTGCATTTTCGTAGAAAGACGGCTGCTTTTCGCAGCCTACCTCCGTGGGTCTGCGACCCCGAAAGCGCAGCCTTCGGCTGCAACAAAAGCACGAACAAAGACGAACAAGGCAGACTATCCACGATCGATGCGCCTCCGATCCGTGGTTCGGCTTTATTCGTGGCAATTCGTCCTTTGTCGTGGTTGTTCGCCTTTACTCTCACGGAATCGTTCTTGTGCGCTTGCAATCTTGTCTGTGGGTCTGGCATTCTGCTACTGCAATGTGCATTTCACAACATGAACGACCTCCCGAACTGGTCGCGTTGGTTGAAGCACTGACGCTTCGCAGGGGCGTATTTCAACTCAAAGCTAGGCTTCTCAAGTCAGTGCGCTCCGAGTTGCAAGCCGCAAAAGACAGCGGATTGACCTGGCGCGTCATCTGGGGAACGCTCCGAGATGAAGGGTATCCCGGCGGATACCAGCAGTTTTGTAAGGCGGCAAACCGAGTCATTGAAGGCGCCCGTTCGCCTACCGCAGGTAATGGCGAGAACCTCCCTCCCCCTGCGGTGGAAAAAGAGGTTCGTCAACAGACGGTCCGCGCGAGCGGTCTGAGCAGCGAGAACACAGAGAAAAAGGAGAAACCGGCATGGCAAGTACGGAGAGAAGAGGAAATGGCGAGGCTGGATCGCGAAGCGGAAGTGAATCGCCAGAGAGAGTCCCGATTGCAACCGACGAAGGTCTTCAAGCCGAGCGTCTTCGTGGGGAGGAGCGAGGATTGAGCGCGGCCCTGGAATTGAAACCCAAGCGTGTCGTCTTTCCGATCGCCGGCAAGGGCGGCGTGGGGAAGACGACCGTCATGGCAACACTGGCGGAATGGTACGCAACCACTGCCTACACCGCTGACCTGTTTGATATGGACCCAGACAATAAAGCGGAGGGGTGCTTCAAGGCACTGTTTGCCAAAGCGCACAAACTTCCGGCGCTGGAGAGCTGGACATACGACAAGCTGTTGGGAATCTCGCTGGAATCGAGCGCCGACGTGATTCTCGCTGATTTGGGCGCGGCACAGGGCCATCGAATGATTCCGTGGTTTCGAGACTTCTATAAGGTGATGCAGGACTCCGGTCTTGATCTTCGATGGACGGCTCTGGGCGTCGTGGATGCTGACATTGCCTCCGCACGGTCGGTGATCGAGTGGGGCGGCGAGTTGCAGAACACCGTGGACTACGTCATTGTTCACAACCATTTTCAGGATGGTGTCGCTTCGTCCTGGGAGAACCCGAAGCTGGAGCCGGATGTGACGGCCTTTCGGGAGACATTCTCGCCTGTCGAGATACGGATGGATGCCAGACGGCCTGACTTGCAGCGCATGATGCGGACGATGAATGTCACCCTTGGCGACGTGGGCGACCGCAAAACCAATGTTCCGGAGTTGAGAGCGCCGGACATGACCCTGCGGGCAAGAACATACCGCTTTCGCGCTTTCAGCCAATTCACGGAAGCGAGAAAGGTGCTTCTCCCATGAGCACTGTGCCTGTGACAGCAATCGACAATTCCGCCTGGATTCGTGACCTCGTGTATCTCGCCTTCCCAGAGGGTGAGGCGAGAGAACGCGTTCTATTCGATCTGGTCAAGCAGTTCTCGAAGATGGACCCGGAAGACCCTGAATGGCTGCGCTACAAACTGAACGTTGTAGAGTGCAGAGCGATGGAGAACATGGCGCGGGCGCTGAACGAAGCTGCCACAGAGCAAGCGAGGCTCCGTGGCGTCACTCGTGAGATGGCGGACTTTGCATCGACTCAGATCAGGGGGACAATCGAAAGCGCTGCCTCACAGACTCGTCAATTGTTGGAGGATGTGCAGCTCAGCCTTCATGATGCGATCTCAGGCGAAGCCATACTCAAGAGCTACACCGATGAAACAAGGCAGCAATTCGCCGCCGTTATAAAGGAAATTATTGAGGACACCCTTGTAAGGGCGCTCACGCTTTCACAACAGCGCATGGACGAGTGGATGAAGGGGACGTTGGACAACTCCATTCGTGACGCTCAGAAGTCCTTGGCGTCGGTGACGACGGACTTTCGAGTCAAGCTGGGAGGGGCATGGGGACAGCTACTCTGGGGCTGCATCGGTGGCGGGGTCCTGGCCGGCGCTCTCCTTCTTGTGGGCGGATTCTGGCTAGGCAGACATTGGTAAATTGGTGAACGGCATCAAAGGTAGAAGGGGAGATGTATGTTTTGGCTTGCATACCTATTTACGGTGATCGTGGGAGGGACCTTTGCTGTGATCCTGCGGGTTCTCAGGAAAGTGCTCCGGAGTTGGGGGTAGGCTACGAACTCGCTATCAAAACGCGCCCCTTACCGGATCGCTGAACACAACACTAAGACTTCAGAGGACTAACCGTGCCAAATTTGTGTGAAGAATTGCTCCGAAATCGCCATCTGGAACCCATCCCGACTTCATTTGCTGTAGCGTTTGCATTTGCTTTCCAGGCGCCTTTCGAGGCGTTTTGAGTAGTGAACATTTCGTGCCAATTGGCAGGTTTTGTTCGCCTAAGCTTCGCCCTAGGGGGCATACTATATGCATGAGTATTGGCAAGCCTCCGGCATTTTTTGTTCCAGGCTGTACCCCCGAAGAGCAGGAAACGGCATTTGCGGCAATGGCCCAGGGTTTACCCGATGCGATGCCTGTTCCCGAACCCGGAAAGCGCATCTACGCGATCAGCTTTCGGCATGATGGAGACGTCTGGTACGCGACAGTGGGCGAGTCAATGAGAGGCCGCCGTCCAGTCTGGAAAGGCCGCAACAAGACTGAAACCACGATTTCGATTGAAGACTCCGCTATCGTGGTCGCCATTTTTGCGGCTTCACGCAACAATCTGTGTTGGGTTTACCACGATGGTGGTTTAGGTTCGCGTCAAAGCTCGAAATGGGCCTGCCCATTCATGGCTGGGGAACTTGGGCTGATGGATTACTTCTCAGTGTGAGGGATCGGGTTCCAGCGACAGAAAGTAGGTCGCGCTTTCTTACCTGTGGCTTTTATCGCAAATTGTTACAGGGTCATGCAAATGCAGTCCCAATTGTTGAAGCACTTTTGGGAATATTTCATCAAGCAATGTGTTTGCCACGTTTAAGGCTTTTGGGGGCCAAGTCGTCGTACTTCTCGCTTCCAGCATGAGCAATGGAATTGCGAGCATTCTCTATCTCTTTAATCTCTTGGTACAAGATTACAGTCGAACCGCCTCGCTGAAATGTCCTGAAGTCGATGCCTCCATGCTGCTTAAGAATCGCAGTCAGCAACTCCTGAAACGCCTCAATCCCCCGTGTTTGCCGCGTGGCCAACTTGGTGATGAACTCGGCAAGCGCTTCATCGTGGACTAGGCCATTCACAATTGGTTGAAGCAGTACAGCTTTAACCGTCAATTCGATGGCCGAAGCCGCGAAAAGGACAGCAGCCCGTGGGTACTGATCAAGCAGTGACCTTGAATACTGGCGCGCAGCATGTGCTGGAACCGCGAGGTCCGGGTGCGCGAGGTAGTAGGACAGAAGGCGTTCCTTCGTGAATCTTTCAACCGCTTCCCCGAAAAGCTCATCAGCGTGGTCTTCGGCCCACTGGGGGCCAAACAGGCTGTAAGCAGCCTCGTCTCTTTCTTCATACCATGCATCAGTGGGATCGTAGCTCATGATGCATGGTAACCGGAGGAGGGGCGGCTATTAAAGCCAGCTAATTCACGCACCGATAGAAAACGCAAAGAATCGGAAACAAGGCTCCGTACTGAGTTCGGGTCTTGGCCCTTTTCACTGCATAAACGCTTCTCCAAAGCACCCCTATCGCAGATAGCAGGCGACTGTCGTTCGCTACCCTCATTCTACTAGTGGACGGCGTATGCTCCCCTTGCATGCCTACCAGAAGCGACAACAGGCGAGTTGAACTCCTTCAGGGAACTCTCGATTTGCTGATTTTGCGCACTCTCATTTTGGGGCCGTTACACGGTCATGCGATTGCGAAAGCTATTGAGCGGAACTCGGACGACGTGCTCGTAGTTGAGCAAGGCTCCCTCTATCCGGCGCTTCACCGACTGATGAGAAACTTTATCTCCGCTGAGGATGGTGTTTCGGAGAACAACCGTAAAGCCAGGTTCTATCGTTTGACATCAAAGGGCCAGAAGCAACTTGCCCTGGAAACGACTCGATGGGAAAAGTTAACACCCGCAATCGGTCGAGTTCTCCAGCCGAACAATTAGGAGTTAAGCGATGCGGAAGCAGACACCATTGGACCATCTGGACCAGGATATCCAAGATCATCTCGACGCTATGACGCAAGAAAATCTTAGATTGCGGCATGGACCCAAAAGAGGCAATGCGTGCAGCCCGGCGGCCTTTCGGAAACATATCGCTCATTCATCAGGAGACCTACAACGTATGGCATCCCCGTCTGGGTACAACAACTCCTGCAAGACACCAAATATGCATTCCGGTCCTTGTTTCGCAACCGGGCAGATTCGCGGGAACTGTAATCTTTACTCTTGCACTTGCAATCGGTATGAACACTGCTGTTTTTAGTGTCGTCGAAGCAGTGTTGATTCGACCGGTGCCTTACCCAGAAGCGAATCGACTTGCATGGTTGGCGGCCTTTGATCGGGATTATCAGCCAGAGAATGACAATTGGATCGAACGTGCCGATTACACGGCCTGGAGCAAGCAAACTCGAGCATTCGAGAAAACATCTGCATACGGCAATAGGGACCTGGCCCTGATGATCCACGGAGAACCCTCTCAGGAGCGAATCCTATCTCTGACGGGAGACTTTTGGGATTTGACGGGAGCCGAGCCTGAGTCGGGCGGCTCTTCCAACCTGGTGAGACTCACGCCATCGTCATATCGGACGCAATGTATCAGAAGGCTTTTCACGGGGAGTCTTCGGCGATAGGTCAGGTTGTAACGGTGAATGGTTATCCCTTTACCGTTGTGGCGTTCTAAGCAAACACTTCCGCTTTGTTCTTCCCCAGCAAGCCTTCCATGGAGATGAGGGACGCGACATCGACGCCTCTATCCCAATCCCTACAGCCATGCTGAATTCGCCGCTAATGGGCTCTCATGAATGGGATGAACTGACGAAGCAGGTGGGACCAGGACCGACTTCCCTCGGTGTTCTGGGCAGGCTTCGCTCTGGGGTGACACTCTCGTTGGCGCAGTCGGAAATGAATTCGATTTATAGCAGAATCGTTCGTGGGCATTCTCCTTACCAACATGTGTATGACGAGTTCACTGGCTGGCGCATGTCGCTCCTGCAAGAAAAGCGGGAAGGCAGCACAAGACGCGCTCTTTTCGTCCTCACCGCCGCCGTCATTTTCGTATTGCTTATTGGGAGCGCGAATATCGCAAGATCTCATCCTCGCCCGGTCAGCAGCCAGAAAAAAGGAAATCGCCGTCCGCATTGCCAAGGGGAAGCACAGGGCGATCACGGGTTACTTCGGCAGTTGCCGAAAGCCTGCTGCTCTCCCTCATCGGAGGAGCACTAGGACTATTGTTAGCCGAAGCCGGCTCTTACAGTAATGATCCCACAGCTGGCCTCAAGCCATTCCGAGACAATGAACGAGGCGCGACTCAATGCCCCGGTCGTTCTGCTGAGTATTGTGCTCTCTTGCCTCACAAGGCTCTTCTTTGGGTTCGTGCCGATAGTGCTGCTCCCGGGGAAATGAACCACAACGAGCCCTAAAAGATAATTCCCAGACGTCATCGAGCGGGAAGAACCATACACAATTGAGAAAAGTTTTGATTTCCGTCGAAATCTCCCTTGCCATGGTTTTGTTGACCGGCGCTGGACTCATGCTCAAGAGCTTTGCCCGGATGATTGCGAACGCTCCTGGCCCTCGAGCCGGAAAACATTATAACGATGTGTGTCTCCCCGGCCCGGAGGGCAATATGCCACTCGGACTCCCCAGCAATCCTAATATCGAAACAGCGCTCGATAAAGCTACGAGCCTTTCCTGGAGTGCAGGCTACCGGCATAGACAGTGAGACGCTGAATACAACGGTGAAGATCTGAGGGGCTCGGCTCTGATACTTCAAACGGAACATTCGCAGCCGACGTGGGGTCTGTCCGGGATATCTTCGAGCTATGGGCGTAATCTTTGATTGCTGGACAATGGCCATCGGATAATCGAGCGCTTGATGATGCGATCGTCAATGAAAGCTTTGCTCGAAGCCTTTCTGGCAAGGGAACGCTCCTAGGCCGACAGGTTACAGGGGGGTTCCTTGATGCACGAATTGTAGGCGTGGTAGCCGACTTTAAATATTCGCAGATGGATGCCGAACTCAGTTCGACGTATAACGTTCCTACGAACTTGCGCCGCTTATGAGCCCATGACGGTGCGTTTCTTCATCCGGGGTAGATGGAAGATCTACACCAGACGCCGACGAATGAGAAAGGTCCTAGCGAGCATTCGATCGACTCAACCCGTCGACGGTGTACAGGCCCTACAGCAAGCCCTTTCGGATTCAATAGCCCCACGACGCTTCAACATGTTCCTGATGGGTGCCTTTGCTTCCGTAGCCCTACTCATGGCCTTAATCGGTATTTACGGAGTAGTTGCCTATTCGGTCACACGGCGGACTCAAGAGATCAGCATACGCATGGCAGTCGGAGCTGATCGCAGCCACATCGTCGGAATGGCAAACCGCTCGAAGGGGCGAGACCATTCTGCTCGGTGCAGGCACCGTCTCGTCGCGGCGCTCGGACTTACGCGCCTCTATGTCGAATCTTCTCTATGACGTAAAGCCCTACGATGCGATGACTTTTCTCAGCGTCATCGTGCTCCTCATATCGGCGGCAATGCTTGCCTGTGCTGGACCTGCACTGCGCGCCTCGTTGGTCAATCCGGTTCTCGAACTCAGGTCAGAGTGATTACAGTCGGATCACTCGCGCTCAAGCTCCCGGGTCGTCGCCGATGCGGAAATAGCCCCGTTTTCTCGTTTTGGGGTTACGCCCCCATTGGCGGTCACCTACTCAGAAGTCCGAGATTCGCCAAAGTTCCCGGTTGCCGACGAACCTGGGCGCGTCACCGCTCTGAAATGGGTTCAGCACTGCCTGCGAGTTGTTGGTCGCCAATATCCTATGAAGAGGATTGACATGTTCGATTTCTTCTCTATTATGGAAGTAATGGCGAGAGGATCGCGAGCACTACGCACCCCGCGTACCGGACCCGCCCGTCCCGCCGGCCTGCCACCACCACGCAGTTGGCCGACTCGGCCAGGCCGACGCCATACCGCGCGCAGAACTCTGCGGTGTCGGCGAGCCCGGGATCGATCTCGGCCACGCCGACCGCCGTGGCCGGGAGCTTGTCGCCGGGCCCGGCCAGCGCCGCGGCCACCGGCGCGGCCAGCAGGTCGGGCCGGTCCAGGGCCGGGACCGCGGTAAGACTGCCCATGCTCATCGTCACCCGGCGAGTCTACGGAGCGGCGGCCCGCTCAGCGGCCTCCTGTTCCGCGGCTCGCCGCTGAAGCCCGGCCCCGGCGCCGCTGTGGCCGCGCCTCTGGCGCGGCCGGGCCGTCCTCCGCTGCCCTTTGCGTAACCGCCGTTTATTCTTCCTGAATGCTGAGACCAGACTCGCTTGGCGAGCAGATTGGCAGCTCGGGCCTCACCGCGGCCGCGACCGTCGCGGCCTTGCGCACCGCGCTCGCGGCCGGCGCGCTGACCTCGGCCGACCTCACCGCCTTCTGCGCCGTCCGGATCGGCCGTCTGAACCCGGACCTGCGGGCCGTCCTCACCGTCAGCCAGGCCGCCGCCGGGCAGGCGGCTGCCTGCGACGCGGCCCGGGCCGCCGGGACAGCCGCCGGGCCGCTGGCGGGCATCCCGGTGCTGATCAAGGACAACGTGGCCGTGGCCGGCCTGCCGGCTACCGCCGGCTCGCCCGCGCTGCAGGGCGCCGCAGCCGCCGACGCCTTCCTGGTTACCCGGCTGCGGCAGGCAGGTGCGGTGGTCCTGGGCAAGGCCAACCTCTCCGAGTGGGCGAACTTCCGGTCCACCCGGTCCAGCAGCGGCTGGTCTACCCTCGGCGGCCAGACGGTGAACCCGCACGGCACCGGCCGCAACCCATCCGGGTCGAGCTCAGGCTCGGCGGCCGCCGTCGCCGCAGGCCTGGTCCCGCTGGCAGTGGGCACCGAGACCGACGGCTCGATCATCTCCCCGGCCGGGGCCTGCGGCGTCGTCGGCATCAAGCCGACGCTCGGGCTGATCAGCCGGGCCGGGGTCGTGCCGATCTCGGCGGCGCAGGACACTGCCGGGCCGATGGCGCGCACGGTCGCCGACGCCGCGGCCCTGCTCGGCGCGCTGGCCGGGGCCGACCCGGATGATCCCGCGACCGAGCCCGCGGCCGGCCAGCCTGCCGACTACACCGCCTTCCTCGACCCGGGCGCGCTGGCCGGCTCCCGGCTCGGCGTGTGGCGCGACAGCTGCGACGCGGCGGGCCCGGCGACCGAAGCGGTGCTGGACGCGGCGGTGGGCCGGCTGCGCGCGCAGGGGGCCGAGGTGATTGACCCGGTCGAGCTGGCCGGGGTGAAGGACATCGACGACGCTGAATGGACCGCGCTGCTGACCGAGTTCCGGCACGACATGAACGCCTACCTGGCCGGCCTCGGCGGCGACCACCCGGCCAGCCTGGCCGAGCTGATCAGCTTCAACAGCCGCAACGCCGAGCGCGTGCTCGCTCACTTCGGCCAGGACATTTTCGAGCGGGCCGAGGCCACTGGCGGCGACCTCACCGACAGCGAATACCTGGCGGCGCGGGCGCAGGCGCAGCGGCTCGCCCGCAGTGCGCTCGACGGCGCGCTGACCTCGAACCAGGTCGATGCGGTCGTCAGCCTGACCGGCGCCCCGGCGTGGCTGACTGATCACGTGCTCGGCGACCGGCACGTGTTCGGGACGTCGAGCCCGGCGGCGGTATCCGGGTACCCGGCGATCTCGGTCCCGGCCGGTGCGGTGAGCGGTCTGCCGGTCGGCCTGACGTTCATGGGGCCGGCCTGGAGCGAGCCGCGCCTAGTCGCGCTGAGCCACGCCTTCGAGCAATCGGCCCCGCCCGGGCCTGCCGGCGGCGGGCGATAGCCTGGCGCCCATGGATTCCTGGCGCGATACCGCCGTTCCTGAGCTGCCAGGACGGGGCCCGCAGGCGAAGATCCGGGACACCGCGTCAGGGCAGCTGACCGTGGCCGCGTCCGGCTCGTCCGCGTCGCTGTACGCGTGCGGGATCACTCCCTACGATGCGACTCACCTGGGGCACGCCGCCACTTACGTGGCCTGGGACCTGCTGATCAGGTCCTGGCGCGACGCGGGCAGCGATGTCAGCTATGTGCAGAATGTCACCGACGTGGACGACCCGCTGCTGGAGCGGGCGCACGCCACCGGAACCGGCTGGCGCGAGCTGGCCGACAGCCAGATCGCGCTGTTCCGCTCCGACATGGAGGCGCTGCGGGTACTGCCGCCCGCCCACTACATCGGCGCGGTTGAGGCACTCGGCCTGATCGAGGCATTCAGCCGCCGGCTGGCCGACCACGGCGCGCTGTACGAGCTGGACTCCGACGTGTACTTCGCCCGGGCGGCTGATCCGCAGTTCGGCACGGTCTCCGGCCTGAGCCCGGCGCAGATGACCAAGCTGTCCGCCGACCGCGGCGGCGACCCGGGCCGGCCGGGCAAGAAGGACCCGCTGGACCCGCTGGTCTGGCTGGGGCGGCGGCCGGGGGAGCCGTCCTGGGATTCCGAGTTCGGCCCGGGCCGGCCCGGCTGGCACGTCGAGTGCGCCGCGATCGCCACCCATTACCTCGGCCCGGTGTTCGACGTGCAGGCCGGCGGGAGTGACCTGATCTTCCCGCACCACGAGATGAGCGCGTCGCACGCGCGGGTGGCGCTGGGCGATGGCGGGGCCTTCGCGCGCCGGTACGCGCACGCGGGCATGGTCCGCCTGGGCGGCGAGAAGATGTCCAAGTCCCTCGGCAACCTGGTCTTCGTGTCCAGGCTGGTGGCCGACGGCGCCGACCCGATGGCGGTCCGGCTGGCAATACTGGCGCACCACTACCGGGGCGACTGGGACTGGACCGACGAGGGGCTGGCCGCCGCGGTGCAGCGGCTGTCGCGCTGGCGCGCCGCCCTGGCGGCCGCGGCCGGGTCCGGGCCCGGCGACGTGCCGTCCGGGGCGGATGTCTTGTCGGCCGTCAGGGAGCGGCTCGCCGGCGATCTCGACGCGCCCGGTGCGCTCGCCGCGGTGGACCGCTGGGCGGACGCTGTCATCGCGGGTACGGGCGGCGCGGGCCCCAGCGGCGCGGGTCCAGGTAGCGCGAGTATGGGCGGCGCAAGCATGGGCGGCGCGGGCGCTGGCCGCGCGGGGGAGCCGGCCGGGCTCGTGCGCGCCACCGTCGATGCGCTGCTCGGCGTCGCCTTGTGAAGTGTTCCCCGCGGCCGTGCCGTGACGGGCCAGCTGGCCGGTCATGACGAGTGAGCCGCCGGTCCTGCGGCCCGCCACGGCCGCGGATCTGCCCGGCATCACGGCCGTGGCCGCGGCCGCCTGCGCGCTCTACCTGCCCCGGATGGACCGGCCACCGGCCCCGATGACCGCCGACTATGCCGCTGCGGTGCGCCGGGGCGAGATCTGGGTCGCGGTGCGCGGCCGCGCCATCCTCGGCCTGGCCGCGCTGCTGCCCGGCGACGGGTACCTGCTGCTGGACAACGTTGCCGTCGCCCCGGCCGAGCAGGGACGCGGCGTCGGCGCCCGGCTACTGGCCCTGGCGCAGGAACAGGCGATCGGGCTGGGGCTGGCCGAGATCCGGCTCTATACCAACGAGGTGATGACCGAGAACCTCGGCTACTACGCCCGCCGCGGTTACCGCGAGACGCACCGGGCCGAGCAGGACGGCTACCGCCGGGTCTTCTTCGCCAAGTCCCTGCCCGGCCCGCCCGGCTCTGGCTAGCACCGGCCGTCGCAGCGGCCGGCGTCACCGCCCGCCCGCCCGGCTAGCGCTGCCGGCGGGTGATCATGGACGCCGTGCACGGGTGCCACCGCTCGCGCAGAGCGGCCCGAGCTTCGGGCAGACGTCCAGTCCGGGTCTGGTGTCAACCGGGTATCCGAGGCTGTGCATATCACCCGGCCTTGTACACAGGCCGGATCCGGCACGGTCGCGGGGAGCAGGACCGCCCGCCGAGCCTGGGCGCATGACAGAAAACAAGCCCACCACCCGCAAGCCCACCGTCCGCGTGCCGACCGCCCGGGAGCAGGCCGCCGGCCAGCGAAGCCGGGTCCGGATCGGCTCGCCCGGCGACGTGCTGGCCGCGGTCCCGCATCTGCTGGGATTCCATCCGGCCAGCAGCCTGGTGGTGCTCGGCATCGCCGGGCCCCGGCCCCAGGTCCGGGTCACGTTCCGCTACGACCTGCCCGACCCGCCCGACCCGGCCCTGGCCGGGGACATCGCCGGGCATGCCACCGAGGTCCTGGGGCGCCAGCACATCACCGCGGCGATCATCGTCGGCTACGGTCCCGGACGGCTGGTCACGCCGCTCGCCGACCTGCTGCGGACCGTCCTGCCCCAGTCCGGGGTGGCGATCACCGAGCTGCTCCGGGTCGAATCCGGCCGGTACTGGTCGTATCTGTGCACCGAGACTGCCTGCTGCCCGGCCGACGGCGTGCCCTTCGACGCCGGCGCGCACCCGGTCGGCCGGGCGCTGAGCGCCGCGGGCCTGGCGGCCTTGCCCGACCGGGCCGCCCTAGCCGCGACCCTCGCTCCGTCCGGCGTCGCCAGGCCGATGCGGCTGGCCACCGACCGGGCGCTGGTGCGGGCCGGGCAGCTCATCAAGGATGCGGCCGGCCGGCGGCAGCGCGGGCAGGCTGCTGGTCGAAGCCGGCCGGGCCGCTGTCCTGGCCGCCATCACCTGCTACCGCGACGGGGGCGTCATCACCGATCTAGAGCAGCTGGCCTGGCTCAGCGTCGTGCTCGCCGACCTGCGGGTCCGCGACGACGCGTGGGCCCGGATGGAGGCGCAGTTCCGCGCGGAACATCAACGGCTGTGGACGGACCTGGTCCGCCGCGCCCGGCCGGAGTACGTGCCGGCCATCGCGAGCCTGCTGGCATTCACCGCCTGGCAGTCCGGATCCGGCGCACTGGCCCTCGTAGCGGCCGAGCGGGCGCTGGCCGCCGACCCGGCCTACTCGATGGCCCTGCTGATCGCCGAGGCGGTCCAGTCCGGGATGCCGCCGTCCGCGGCACGGCTGCCGATGACGCCCGAGCAGGTCGCGGAGAGCTACGCCGGCACCCCGCGCAGCGCCGGGCCAGTGCCCGGCAACCCCGGCTCTGAGCTGGCGGCGTCCGGCTCGTCCGCGCCGCCGGGCCCGGCCGCAGGGCAGCCCGGGCCGGGGAGGTCCGCGCCCGGAAGCCGGGATGCCGGGGAGACGAGGCGCGCCAGCAGGCGGCCCGCCGGATAGCGGCGCGGCGGCCGGCGGCAGTGCGGCGGGCTTGCCGCTGAGCAGAACACGGACGGTGCCGCGGCCGGCCGCGGCGCGGGCTGAACGGCCGCCGGCGGCCCGGCGCAGGGCCTGGGCCGCGACCGCGGCGGCGGAGCCGAACATCTCAGCGCCCGGCACGGCGGCGGCAATCAGCTCCGTGGCCAGCTCGTACTCCGTGCAGCCGAGGACGACTGCGGCGCAGTCGGCCGGACTGCGGGCGGCCGCGACGGCGGCGGCCGCCGCGGCGGCCGCCTCGTCGCCGCGGTCGACGGCATCGGCCAGCCCGGGGCAGGCCACCGGCGTCACCTGCGCGCCACCGCCAAAATCAGCGATGAGCCTGCGCTGGTACGCACTGTTGGTCGTGGCCGCCGTCGCCCAGATCGCCACCGACCGGGCCGCGGCCGCCGCGGGCTTGACGGCGGGCACGGTGCCGATGACCGGGATGGCGGGCTCGAACTCGGCCCGCAGCGCGCCGAGCGCGTGCACCGAGCCGGTGTTGCAGGCCATGATCATCACATCCGGCTCATACCAGGCCGCGGCGCGCGCACACGCCAGTGCTCGCCCGGCGATATCGTCCGGGGTCCGCGGACCCCATGGCATCCCGTCCGGGTCCATGGCCAGCACCAGATCGGCGTCCGGCCGCCGCCGGTGCAGCTCAGCGGCCGCGGCGAGCAGCCCGATCCCCGAGTTGATCAGCGCGATCCGCATCCGCCAACTCTAGGGGCAGCGCCCCTGGACTAACGCAGCGCCGGCAGGCCGTCGATGCTGACGGTGTTGTGCCCGTGCCGGTACTCGTCGAGCTGATCGGCTGACCGGCGCTCGTTCCACCTGGTCAGCACGTCGCGCTCCGCCTGCAGCTCCATCAGCGGGACCGCGTACCCGCACGAGTCGGCGATCCGGTCGATAGCCACCACGATGATCGCCCGCTGGTTGCCGCGGTCGGTACCGGTTCCGTCCGCAGCCGGGAAGCAGGCGGCGTACTGACCCCAGTCCGGGTCGCCGGGCAGCACCGCGCGGCCCGCGCCGTACAGGCGCAAGATCTTCGGCTGCCGGTCGAAGGAGCAGAACATGATCGTGATCCTGCCGTTCTGCCGCAAGTGCGCGATCGTCTCGGCCCCGCTGCCGGTCAGGTCGAGGTAGGCGACGCTGCGCGGCCCGAGCACCGCGAACGTGTCGCGGTAGCCCTTGGGGGAGACGTTGACGTGGCCGCCTTCCCCTGCCGGGGTGAGGCAGGGGGCGGTCGCCACGAAGTACATAGGCTGCCTAACGATAAAATCTCTCAGCCGTTTGTCCAGCTCTGGGTAGACCTTGCTCACGTTGCCCTCCTGCTGGCATTTTCCGGCACGCCACGGACCCCGCCGGCGTCGCCCCGCAGCAACGGAAGGCAGGACCGCGTGACCGGAGTTACCGACCCCGGGCAGGTGGCCGGGCCGGCCGCGGTCCGCACCCGGCGGCCGGTGCCCGCCGAGCACCACGGCGCGGTCACCCGGCTGCAGCAGGCCTACGCGGCGATCCCGGCCGGCCAGCCGGTCCGGCTGGCCAAGCGCACCTCGAACCTGTTCCGGTTCGGCCGTGCCGCCCCCGCCGCGACACTGGACGTCTCCGCGTTCAGCCAGGTAATCCGGGTGGACCCGGCCGGCCGCACGGCCATCGTCGGCGGCATGACCAGCTACGAGGACCTAGCCGACGCGACGCTGCGGCACGGGCTGATGCCGCTGGTCGTGCCGCAGCTGAAGACGATCACGCTCGGCGGCGCGGTCAGCGGCCTGGGCATCGAGTCGACCTCGCTGCGCAACGGCATGCCGCACGAGTCCGTGCTCGACCTGGAGATCCTGACCGGCGACGGCCGCGTAGTGCTGGCTACCGACGACAACGAGCACGCCGGCCTGTTCCGCGGCTTCCCCAACTCCTACGGGACGCTCGGCTACGCGCTGTCGCTGACCATCGAGCTCGAGCCGGTCGCGCCGTACGTGCACCTGCGCCATTTCGCCTTCACCAGCCCCGAGGACTGGCTCGAGGCGGTGACCCGGATCGCTGCGGACGGCAGCTACGCCGGGCATCAGGCCGACTTCGTCGACGGCACCGTGTTCAGCCCGGACGAGATCTACCTCACCGTCGGGGCCTACAGCGAGGTGGCCCCGTGGCTGTCCGATTACACCCGCGCCCGCATCTACTACCAGTCCATCCGCGGGCCGCGCGAGGACTTCCTCACCATCCGCGACTACCTGTGGCGGTGGGACACCGACTGGTTCTGGTGCTCGACGCCGTTCGGGGTTCAGCGGCCCGTCGTCCGCGCCCTGTGGCCGCGCCGCTACCGCCGCTCGGACGTCTACCGGCGGCTGGTCGCCCTCGACCGCAGGTACCACGTCAGCGATGCCATCAACGCCCGCCGCGGCGGCGCGCCGCGCGAGGATGTCATCCAGGACGTCGAGATCCCGATCGGGCGCTGCGCCGATTTCCTGCGATCCTTCGCCGCCGAGGTCGGGATGAGCCCGGTCTGGCTGTGCCCGCTGCGGCTGCGCGGCGAGCGCACCTGGCCGCTGTACCCGATGACGGCCGGCCAGGTCTACGTCAACTTCGGCTTCTGGGGGACTGTCCCGCTGCCGCCCGGCGCCGCTGACGGGCACTACAACCGGCGGATCGAGCTCCTCGTCGGCGAGCTTGGCGGCCACAAGGGCCTGTACTCGACCTCGTACTACTCCCGCGAGGACTTCTCGGCCCGCTATAACGGGGCGGCCTACGCGGGGCTGAAGCAGGACTACGACGCAGGCGGCCGGCTGACGAGCTTGTACGACAAGTGCGTGGGCCGGCAGTAAGGGAGGACGCAAAATGGGTTTGGCCGATGTATTCGAACGGGTGGCAGGGCCGGACGCCCCGGTTGCGTTCCATGCTTTCGACGGCAGTACGGCCGGCACGCCACACGCCCCGGTGACGGTCACCGTGCGGGACCGGATCGCGATCAGCTACCTGGCTCAGGCACCAGGCGCGCTGGGCCTGGCCCGGGCCTACATCTCAGGTCACCTCGACGTCGACGGCGACATGTACACCGCGCTGGCCCGGATGGCCTCCGCCCAGCGGCTCGAGATGGACCTGGCCGCGCGACTGCGGCTGGTCCGCGAGCTCGGCGGCACCAGGGTACTGGTGCCGCGGGTGCCGCCGCCGCCGCAGGAGGTGCGGCCCGGCCGCCAGTGGCTGGCCGGCCGGCGGCATTCCAAGGGCCGGGACGCCACTGCGGTCTCGCATCACTACGACGTGTCCAACGCCTTCTACGAGTGGGTGCTCGGGCCCTCGATGGCCTACACCTGCGCCTGCTTCCCCGCCGCCGGCGCCACGCTGGAGGAAGCGCAGGCGTTCAAGTTCGACCTGGTCGCCCGCAAGCTGGCGCTGCGTCCGGGGATGCGGCTGCTGGACGTCGGCTGCGGCTGGGGCGGGATGGTCATGCACGCGGCCCGCGAGTACGGCGTCAGGGCCCTTGGCGTCACGCTGTCGCGCGAGCAGGCCTCGTGGGCGCAGCGGGCGATCAAGGAGGCCGGGCTGTCCGACCTGGCCGAGGTCCGGCGGCTGGACTACCGCGACGTCACAGAGACCGGCTTCGACGCGGTCAGCTCGATCGGACTGACCGAGCACATCGGCAAGGGCCAGCTGCCGGCCTACTTCGGCTTCCTGTACGGCAAGCTGCGGCCGCAGGGAAGGCTGCTCAACCACTGCATCACCCGGCCGGACAACTCCGGGCCGGGCCGCGTCCCCGACGGCTTCATCTACCGGTACGTGTTCCCCGACGGCGAGCTTGAGGGGCCGGGCTACCTTATCTCGCTCATGCACGACGCCGGGTTCGAGGTGCGGCACAGCGAGAACCTGCGCGAGCACTACGCGATGACGCTGGCGCAGTGGTGCGCCAACCTGGATGCGCACTGGGCCGATGCGGTCGGCGAGGTCGGCCGGGGCACTGCCCGGGTCTGGCGGCTGTACATGGCCGGGTCGCGGCTCGGCTTCGAGCGCAACCAGATCCAGCTCCACCAGGTCCTCGGCGTCCGGCTCGGCGAGCACGGCAAGTCAGGCATGCCGCTGCGCCCAGACTGGGGCTCCTAGCCGCGCGTGACCGGCGGCCCGGCGCCGCTGATCGCCGTTCAGGCCGCCGGCGCCGGCGGGCCGGGCGGCTGCGATCCGCGGTAGCTGTCGGCGACGGTGAACGCCAGGTCGAGGGCCTGGCTGCGGTTGAGCCGGGGATCGCACGCCGTCTCGTACCGCGCGGGCAGGTCGGCGGCCTCGATGGCGTGACTGCCGCCGACGCACTCGGTCACGTCGTCGCCGGTGAACTCGATGTGGATGCCGCCCGGGTGGGTGCCCAGGCGGCGGTGCACGGCAAAGAACCCCGCCACCTCGGCCAGCACGTCGTCGAGGCGGCGGGTCTTGTGCCCGCTGGGGGCCTCGAACGTGTTGCCGTGCATCGGGTCGCAGATCCACGGCACCGCGAGCCCCGCGCCGGTCACCGCCTCGATCAGCGGGGGCAGCGCCTGCCGGATCCGGCCGGCGCCCATCCGGGTGATCAGGCTGACCCGGCCCGGCTCGCCGTCCGGATTCAGCCGGGCCAGCAGCGCCAGCACGTCATCGGGGGTCGCGTCCGGGCCCACCTTGACCCCGACCGGGTTGCGGATCTCGGCGGCGAACGCGACGTGCGCGCCGTCCAGCGCGCGGGTGCGCTCGCCCACCCACAGGAAATGCGCTGAGGTGTCATAGCGCCGGCCGGTATGCGTGCCGGTCCTGGTCAGCGCCTGCTCGTAGTCCAGCAGCAGTGCCTCGTGGCTGGAGAAAAACTCCACCGCCCGCAGTTCGTCGGGGTCGGCGCCGCAGGCTCGCATGAACGCCAGCGCCCGGTCAATCTCGGTGGCCAGCTGGTCGTAGCGCTGGCCCGCCGGGCTGCGCCGGACGAAGTCCTGGTTCCAGGCGTGCAGCTGGTGCAGGTCGGCGTAGCCGCCGGTGGCGAAAGCACGGCACAGGTTCAGCGTCACCGCCGAGCAGTAGTAGGCGCGCAGCAGCCGGGCCGGGTCGGGGGTGCGGGATCGCGAGGTGAACTCGAAGCCGTTGACCGCGTCGCCCCGGTAGGCCGGCAGCTGGACGCCGTCGCGCACCTCGGCCTGGCGTGAGCGCGGCTTGGCGAACTGGCCGGCCATCCGGCCGATCTTGATGACCGGCACGCTGGCCCCGTAGGTGAGCACCACGGCCATCTGCAGCAGCGTCTGCAGCTTCGCCCGCACCGCTTCTGCGGTGGCACCGTCGAAGGTCTCGGCGCAGTCCCCGCCCTGCAGCACGAACGCCTCGCCGCGGGCCGCCCCCGCCAGCCGCTCGCGCAGCAGGTCGCACTCGCCGGCGAACACCAGCGGCGGCAGGGCCGCCAGCTCGGCGGTAACCGCCGCCAGAGCGGCCGGGTCGGGCCAGTCCGGCTGCTGGGCGGCCGGCTGTCCCCGCCTGCTGGCCTGCCCGGCGACGGTCGCCGGCGCGGTCATGACGCCGCTCGCGGCGGCCAGGTCGTGATGATCACGCTCTCACGCTATCCGCTGCGCCGGCCGCCAGGAGCGGCGCCCATGATCGTGACGGATTCCGCCCGCCACGTGTCCAATATCCGCCGCGACCGTGGACCGGGGCCGGCGGGGCGGCAGAATGGGGGGGTGGATGGCGGCGAGGTGGGCCTGCGGCGGGACATCGTGCTGCTCGGGTCGACCGGGTCCATCGGCACCCAGGCCGCCGACGTCATCCGGCGCAACCCCGGCCGGTTCCGGGTCGCCGCGCTGGCCGCCGGCGGCGGCAGCCCCGGGCTGCTGGCCGAGCAGGCGCTTGAGTTCGGCGCCGAGGTGGTGGCGGTGGCCAGCGACACCGCGGTCGGCGCCCTGCGCGACGCCCTGCGCGCGCTCGCCGCCGCGCGTCCTGGCGGCCTGCCCGGGGTGCGGCTGCCCAAGATCATGGCCGGCCCCGACGCGGTCGCCGAGGTGGCGGCCTGGCCGGCTGACATCGTGCTGAACGCGGTCAGCGGGGCGGTCGGACTGGCCGCCACGCTCGCCGCCCTGGACGCCGGCCGCATTCTCGCCCTGGCCAACAAGGAGTCCCTGATCATGGGCGGCCCGCTGGTGGCGGGCCGGGCCGCCCCCGGCCAGATCGTCCCGGTCGACTCCGAGCACTCCGCGATCGCCCAGTGCCTGCGCGGCGGCGGGGCCGACGAGGTGCGGCGGCTGGTGCTGACCGCCAGCGGCGGGCCGTTCCTGCACCGCAGCCGGAGCGAGCTGGCCGACGTGACCCCGGAGCAGGCGCTGGCCCACCCGACCTGGAACATGGGCCCGGTCATCACCGTGAACAGCGCCACCCTGGTGAACAAGGGCCTGGAGCTGATCGAGGCGCACCTGCTGTTCGGCGTCGGCTTCGACCGGATCGAGGTGGTGGTGCACCGGCAGTCCGTCATCCACTCGATGGTGGAGTTCACCGACGGGTCGACCATCGCCCAGGCCAGCCCGCCGGACATGCGGATCCCGATCGCGCTGGCGCTGAGCTGGCCGCGGCGGGTGCCGGACGCCGCCCGGCCGGTCGACTGGAGCACCCCGCAGACCTGGACCTTCGAGCCGCTGGACACCGCGGCGTTCCCCGCCGTCACGCTGGCCAGGCAGGCCGGCGAGGCGGGCGGCACCGCCCCGGCCGTCTACAACGCGGCCAACGAGGTGTGCGTCGCGGCCTTCCTGGCAGGCAGGATACCGTTCACCGGAATCGTGGACACGGTGGCGCGGGTAGTCTCTGAGGTTGATGACTCCGGCCGCCGGGTCGCCGGGATCGGCGACGTGCTGGCGGCGGACTCGCGGGCTCGGCAGCGGGCCCATCAGCTGACGGGTACGACGCAGTAAGCGCCCGTGCCGGGCGCCGGGCCGAACAGGCGGCGAGGGTGGGAAGGGGGCAGCGGGCCAGATGAGCTTCCTGCTCGGGGTGGTCATCTTCGTGCTCGCGCTGCTGATCTCGGTCATGCTGCACGAGGCCGGGCACTTCCTGACGGCCAAGAAGTTCCGCATGAAGGTCACCCAGTTTTTCGTCGGGTTCGGGCAGACCCTGTTCTCCCGGACCCGGGGGGAGACCGAGTACGGGATCAAGGTGCTGCCGTTCGGCGGGTTCGTCAAGATCACCGGCATGACCACGCTGGAGGAGGTCGAGCCGGCCGACGAGGAGCGCTCGTTCCGCCGTCAGCCTGGCTGGCGGCGCCTGGTCGTCCTCGGCGCCGGGTCGTTCATGCACTTCACGCTGGCTTTCGCGCTGCTGTTCGTGCTCGCGGCCGGAGTGGGCCTCGCCAACGCCAACACGGCCACGATCGGCCAGGTGGATCCGTGCGTCCCGGCCAGCGTCAAGGCGCTGGACCAGGCCTCCTGCGCGCACAGCACGGGCGCCTCGCCCGCGCGCAAGGCCGGGCTGCGCGCGGGGGATCAGGTGATCTCCATCGCCGGGACGCCGGTGCACAGCTGGGTCCAGCTGGGCACGGTGATTAAGAAGCTGCCGCCCGGGAAGCCGGCCATCGTGAAGGTCCGGCGGGGCGCCACCGAGCTCACGCTGAGGATCGTCCCGGCGACGATCCCCAAGCGGGCCGGGTCCTACTTCGGCGTCGAGAACTCGCTGAGCTTCCAGCGCAGTAACCCGCTGTCGGCGCTGGCGTTCGCCGGGTCCACGTTCGGCCAGGTGGTGACCGGCTCGGTGGCGGCGGCCGAGAAGCTGCCCGCGGCCGTGCCCGAGCTGTTCGCCAGGAACCGGGCGCACACGGCGGGAGGCCAGGTGACCAGCGTGGTGGGCGCCGCCGACATCGCCGGCCAGGCGGTCGCGGCGAGCACCAGCTGGCAGTCCACGGTCGACTCGCTGCTGCTGATCGTCATCTCGCTGAACATCTTCGTCGGGCTGTTCAACCTGCTGCCGCTGCTGCCGATGGACGGCGGTCACATGGCCGTCATCATCTACGAGCGAGTCCGGGCCTGGCTGGCCCGGCTGCGCGGCAGGCCCGACCCGGGCCTGGTCGACATGCGCAGGCTGATCCCGGTCAGTGTCGGCGTGTTCGCGCTGCTGGTCGGCCTCGGCCTGATCCTGGTCGCGGCCGACATCTTCAATCCCATTCACCTGACCCAGTAATAGTCACCTCACTCACAGCAGAAGGTGTTCCGGATATGCCAGTAGAGCTAGGGCTGCCCCAGCTGCCGTCAGAGCCGGTGGCGCACCGCCGCAAGTCCCGGCAGATCATGGTCGGCCAGGGCAAGCACGCGGTGCCGGTCGGCGGCGGCGCGCCGGTCTCGGTGCAGTCGATGACCACCACGCTGACCGCGGACGTGAACGCGACGCTGCAGCAGATCGCTGAGCTGACTGCCACAGGCTGCCAGATCGTGCGTGTCGCGGTCCCCTCACAGGACGACGCGGACGCGCTGGGCGAGATCGCGCGCAAGTCGCAGATTCCGGTTATCGCCGACATCCACTTCCAGCCGCGGTACGTGTTCGCGGCGATCGACGCTGGCTGCGCGGCAGTGCGGGTCAATCCGGGGAACATCAAGGCGTTCGACGACAAGGTGGCCGAGATCGCGAAGGCAGCCTCGGCCGCGCAGGTCCCGATCAGGATCGGCGTCAACGCCGGCTCGCTGGACAAGCGGCTGCTGGCCAAGTACGGGCGGGCGACACCCGAGGCGCTGGTCGAGTCCGCGCTGTGGGAGTGCTCGCTGTTCGAGGAACACGGCTTCACCGACATCAAGATCTCGGTGAAGCACCACGATCCGGTGGTCATGATCAACGCCTACCGGCTGCTGGCGCAGCGGTGCGACTACCCGCTGCACCTGGGCGTGACCGAGGCCGGCCCTGCTTTCCAGGGCACAGTGAAGTCGGCGGTCGCGTTCGGCGCGCTGCTGGCCGAGGGCATCGGCGACACGATCCGGGTGTCGCTGTCGGCGCCACCGGTGGAAGAGGTCAAGGTCGGCATCGCCATCCTGGAGTCGCTCGGGCTGCGCGACCGCGGCCTGGAGATCGTCTCCTGCCCGTCCTGCGGCCGGGCCCAGGTGGACGTGTACTCGCTCGCCGACGAGGTGACCGCCGCGCTGTCGGGCATGGACATCCCGCTGCGGGTGGCCGTCATGGGCTGCGTGGTCAACGGCCCCGGCGAAGCGCGCGAGGCCGACCTCGGCGTGGCCTCGGGCAACGGCAAGGGCCAGATCTTCGTGCACGGCGAGGTGATCAAGACCGTGCCGGAGTCCCAGATCGCCGAGACCCTGATCGAGGAGGCCATGAAGCTCGCGGCTGCGATGGAGCCCGCCGGGTAATCCTGCCCGGACAGGGTCGGCCCGCCGGAATGCCCGGCACCGCCGCCATTTCAGGCAGGATAGTCGGATGAGAACAGCGCTGCTCGCCGCGGCGGCCGGGGCGCTCGCGATCACGGGCTGCACGGCCGGTCCCGGTGCGCCGCCGCCGGCCTCTTCGCCGGCCACGGCGCAGGCCAGCCGGGCGACGGCGAACTGGCGGCCGTGCCCGGCCCTCGGCCAGTCGGTGCGGTGCGCCAGCCTGCCGGTGCCCCTCGACTACGCCAGGCCGGGCGGCCGGAAGATCACCCTGGCCCTGTCGGAAGTCCCGGCCACCGCCCCGGTGAGCAGGAGGCAGGGGGTGCTGCTGGTCAATCCGGGCGGCCCGGGCGGCCCGGGACGCAGCTTCGCCGTCCAGATCGCCGGGGCGCTGAGCCCCTCGGTGGCGAGCGAGTACACGATCGTCGGCTTCGACACCCGCGGGGTGGGTGCCTCAGTCCCCGCACTGCACTGCGAGCCGCAGTTCTTTGCTCATGTGCGGCCGGACTACATTCCGGCCACCGCGGCCGCCGAGCGGCAGATGGTCAGTCGCGCGCGCCAGTACGCCGCCGCCTGCGAGCGCCAGTTCGGCTGGATGCTGCCGTACATGACCACGGCCGACCTGGCCAGGGATATGGACTCGATCCGGGCGGCGCTGCGCCAGCAGAAGATCAGTTATCTCGGCTACTCCTACGGCACCTACCTGGGCGAGGTGTACTCGACGCTGTTCCCCCGCCGGGTCCGGCGGATGGCGCTGGACAGCATCGTCGACCCCAGGGGCGTGTGGTGGGGCGACAACATCAGCCAGGACTACGCGTTCGAGGGCCGGCTCAGGGCGTTCTTCGCCTGGGCGGCGCGGTACCACGGCACGTATCACCTCGGCGCGACCGCGGCCCAGGTCAGTGCGTCCTGGTACGGCGCGCGGGCTCGGCTGGCGGTCAGCCCGGCCGCCGGGCCATCCGGGCCGGCGGTCGGCCCGGACGAGTTCGACGACACCTTCCTGGCCGGCGGCTACAGCAACGCGTTCTGGCCGGAGCTGGCCTCGGCTCTGGCGGCCTACCGGCACGGCTCGGCCGGCCAGCTGATCTCCGCCTTCGACAGCGCGGGCCGGCAGAACGAGAATGAGTTCGCCGTCTACAACGCGGTGGAATGCAGCGACGTCAGCTGGCCGCGCAGCTGGCCGGTGTGGGACTCGGCCACCCGCAAGGTGTACGCGACCGCGCCGTACGAGGCCTGGGGCAACGCCTGGTTCAACGCGGCGTGCGCGTTCTGGCCGGTGCGCGGGCCCGCGCGGCCACTGCAGGTCTCCGGAGCCGGGCTGCCGGGGATCTTGATGCTGCAGGGCACCCTCGACCCGGCCACCCCGTACGCCGGTGCGCAGGCCGCGCACCGGCTGCTGCCCAGCTCCCGGATAGTGGTGGTCACCGGCGGCGGCAACCACGGTCAGTCGCTCGCGAGTCCGCCCAACGCGTGCGTCGACGGCTATCTCACCCGCTATCTCGCCACCGGCGCGCTGCCGCCGGCGCCCGGCCCGGTCAACGCCACCTGCGCGGCACTGCCGCCGCCGGGTCCGGCCGGCTGAAGCGCGGCCCGCGGGCCGGGGCGGTTGCCGGGACCGGGCCTGCCGCGCCTGGCCCGTGCCCGCACGGGGCCGGCGGCCAGCCGTTACGCTGATGGAGTGCTGCGCACCAAGACGCGGCGATCCTCGTCGCTGCGGCTGCTAACCGATCACGATCGCGACCAGGTGCTGGCCATTTGCGATCGCGAGCCGGTGACGAACGTGTTCGTCAGCGCCAGGATCAGAAGCGCCGGCCTGGACCCGGCCCGTCTCGGTGCCCAGGTGTGGGGCTACTGCGAGGCCGGCCGGCTGGTGTCACTGTGCTATTCCGGGGCCAACCTGGTGCCGGTCGCCGCGGGGCCGGCCGCCGTCGCCGCGTTCGCCGAGCGGGCCCGGCTGCAGGGCCGCCGGTGCTCGTCGATCGTGGGACCCGCAGACGCCGTCGGGGAGCTGTGGCGGCTGCTCGCGCCGTACTGGAGCCAGCCGCGCGAGATCCGCGCCGTCCAGCCGGTCATGTCGATCTCGCAGCCGCCGCTGGCCGACCCTGACCCGCTGGTCCAGGTGACCCGCCCGGACCAGCTAGACGCGCTGCTGCCGGCCTGCATCGCGATGTTCACCGAGGAGGTCGGCGTTTCGCCGGTCGGCCCGGACGGCGGCGCGGCCTACCGGGCCCGGGTGATCGAGCTGATCAAGGCCCGCAGGTCGTTCGCCCGGATCGAGGACGGCACGGTCGTGTTCAAGGCCGAGATCGGCGCGGTCACCCCGCTCGCGTGCCAGGTGCAGGGCGTCTGGGTTCCGCCGCAGCTGCGCGGGCGCGGGTATGCAGTGCACGGCATGGCCGCGGTGGCGGCGGCGGCGCTGCAGTCGGTGGCCCCGGTGGTCAGCCTGTACGTGAACGACTTCAACGCCCCTGCGCGCGGCGCCTACCGGCGGGTGGGCTTCGCCGAGACCGGCATCTTCACTTCCGTGCTGTTCTGATGCCTCGGTGCTGGCCTGAGCCGTCCCGGCGGCCGCCGGGCTGCCTGCGGCCGGCCGGGGCCGGCCGTCGGCCGTGATTTGCGAGCCGGGGAAATGCAGGTGACGGCGCGCGGCGGCTTGCTAGGCTCGTGTGCCCGTCCAGCCGGTGCGGCCCGGCTGGCCCGTGCCCGCCTCCCCTCCGACGTCAGGAGCACACCCATGCCCTCGGCGCGTCCGGCCCCCGGCGGGGCCGGTAAGCCACGTCCGCCCGCCACCTTCCCGGCCTCACCCCCCGCGCCCGACGGGGCCGTCTCGCCGGCCGCCCGCCGGGTGCTCGCCGCCGAGCGCGCGCACCTGCGCCGGTCCCGCGAGCTGCTCGTGCTGATGCGCGAGGACGTCCTGTCGCTGCGCGCCCTCGGCGGCGATCCGGTTTCCGAGGAGTTCCTCAAGGCCGACCTCTACCGCCGCGCCCAGGCGCTCGCCGACCTGCCCGGCACCCCGCTGTTCTTCGGCCGCCTCGACTACGCCCGGATGGCTGGGGGCGCCTACTCGGGGGAGCAATATCACGTCGGCAGGCGGCATGTCCACGACCGGGACGGCCACCCGGTGGTGATCGACTGGCGGGCCCCGGTATCCCGCCCGTTCTACCGGGCCAGCCAGGCTGAGCCGCTCGGGCTGGCGCGGCGGCGCCGGTTCGGATTCGCCGGCGGCGAGCTGACCGCATACGAGGACGAGGCGTTCGCCGCCGGCCCCGCCGGGCTGCCCGGCGCGCCTGGTCCGGCCGGCCCGTCCGGCCAGCAGAACCAGCCGGGCGCCAGCCGGATCCTGATCGAGGAGATCGAGCGGCCTAGATCGGGCCCGATGCGCGACATCGTCGCGACCATCGCGCCGGACCAGGACGATATCGTCCGGGCCGACGCCGACCGCAGCGTGTGCGTGCAGGGCGCGCCCGGCACCGGGAAGACAGCCGTCGGCCTGCACCGGGTCGCCTACCTGCTGTACGCGCACCGGGAGCGGATGAGCCGTGGCGGAGTACTGGTCGTCGGCCCGAACCGGGCGTTCCTCGGCTACATCCGCGGCGTGCTGCCCGCGCTCGGTGAGCTGGACGTGAGCCAGGTATCGGTAGCCGACCTGCTGGCCAGCGTCCCGGTCCTGGGCGCCGACAGCGCCCGGACGGCGCAGGTCAAGGGCAGCGCACGGATGGCGCAAGTGCTGCACCGCGCCCTGTGGGAGCAGGTCATCGAGCCGCCCGAGCCGATTCTGCTGCCGCGCGGCAGCCGTCGCTGGCGGGTATCGGCGGCCGAGGTCGCTGACCTGACCGCGGAGCTGCGCCACCGCGGGGTGCGCTACGGCACCGGCCGGGAGATGCTCGGGCATCGCATCGCGCACGTGATCCTGACCCGGATGGAGGCCGCCGGGGAAACGTGCGACGACCGGACGCACGAGGCCGTGCGCCGGACCCGGCAGGTGCGCGCCGCCGTGGACGCGTGCTGGCCGAAGGCTGACCCGGCGCGGCTGGTGCTGGCGCTGCTGTCCGACCGCGCGCTGCTGGCCCGGGCCGCTGACGGGCTGCTCGACGAGGCTGAGCAGGAGGCGATCTGCTGGCCGGTTCCGCCGCGCGGTCCCGGCTCGGCCCGCTGGTCAGCCGCTGATGCAGTACTGCTCGACGAGGCGCGGGACCTGATCGAGCGGACGCCGAGCCTGGCCCACGTGGTGGTGGACGAGGCACAGGACCTGTCGCCGATGGAATGCCGCGCCATCGGGCGCCGGTGCACGACCGGGTCGGCGACAGTGCTGGGCGACATCGCCCAGGGCACCACGGCCTGGGCGGCCACCAGCTGGCCGCAGCTGCTCGGTCACCTGGGCAAGACCGACGCGAGCCTGCAGGTGCTCGATACCGGCTACCGGGTGCCGCGGCAGATCCTGGACTACGCCAGCCGGCTGCTGGCCGACATTGCCCCCGGCCTGGCCCCGCCGCGGTCGCTGCGGCAGGATCCCGGCGCCCTCGAGGTCACCGCCGCCACGGCGCGCTCGCTGCCTGGCCGGCTCGCCGGCGTGTGCTCCGCCGCGCTGGCCCGGCCCGGCTCGGCCGCGGTGATCGCCGCCGACGACCAAGTCAGCGCGCTGGCCCGGGTGCTGTCCGCGGCCGGGGTCGCGCACCTGGTACTCGGCCCGGGCAGCGACGGGGTGCCGGGCGGGGGCACTCTCGCGCTGGCCCCGGTCACCCTGGTCAAGGGGCTTGAGTTCGACGAGGTGATCGTGGTGGAGCCGGGCCGGATCGCGGCCGCGGAGGCACGCGGGCTGCACCGGCTGTACGTTGCCCTGACCCGCGCGGTGTCCCGGCTCACCGTGCTGCACGCCGATCGGCTGCCAGCCGCCCTTCAGTGAGGCGGCCCCCGGCGGCAACGCGCGACACGCGACAGTGCGGCACCCGGCTGGCGAGTAGCCGGGCCGTTACATGTCCTTAAGCGCCGAGGCGATCAGTGCCGCTGACTTGTCGAACGACAGCGCGGTGGCACGCAGGTGGCCCATCGCCGGGTGCGCGCCGCCGCCGAACGGGATGATCTGCACCGCCACGGTCGGCAGCCGGGACACCTCCAGCAAGGTCGGCGCTGATCACCGCGCGGGCATACTCCTCGGTCTGCAGCAGGGCCGGGATCAGGCTGACCTCGTAGTTGCGGATCTCCGCCGCCGCGCTCGCTGATCTTCGAGGCTGAGCACTCCAGGTGCTCGGCAACTTCGTCGCAGGTCAGCCGGGTCCTTGCTGCCCGCGGCTGAGCTGCCCACGGCTGAGCTGCCCGCGGCTGGCCGCGCTCGGCTCGCGGGGCGTGCCCATGCTAGCCAGGCCCGGGCCGGCCAGGCCGGGGAACGCCACGGTAGCGCCGCGCCAGGCGGCGGCGCGCAGCGCTGAGGCGCGCAGCTGGCGCGCTCCGAATTCCCGCAACGCCACCCCGGCGAGCCCCACCATCCCGATATAGGCCGCGCAGACCCGGTCCTCGATCAGCGCGGCCACCGCCCGGGCCTGCGCGGCCGTGCCCACCGGCTCAGGCAGCTGATAGGCGACGCCGGCCGGCCCGGCCGCGACGCCGCGGGCGGTCAGCAGCGCGGCGAGCTGGCCGGCGGCCTCCTGGTGCGCCGTCCAGGTCGCCGTGGCCGCCGCCTGCTGCGGCCCGGACAGGTGCGCGCCCAGCACCCCGTAACCGTACGTAGCGGCCTGCTCGGCCGCGAGCGCCCGCCGCAGCGCGGCCGTGGCGGTCCCGGTGCCCGCGCGGCGCGCCGTCATCGCCGCCGCCCGGCCGCCTGCAGGGCCGCCCCGTGCGTGGCCTCGGCCGCGCCGATGCTGGCCATCAGTTGGGCCAGCGCGGGCGGCGCGGCGAGCAGCTGGCGGCTGAGCCGGTCGGCGGCGGCGAGCTCGGCGCCGGCCAGGTAGGCGAGCAGGTCCCCGGCTGCCGTTGGCAGCCGCCCGGCAGGCGGCAGCGGACCGGCCCGGTCGCTGGCGTACGGGCCGGGGACGGGCACCGCGAGCCGGGCTCGCAGCCCCGCCAGGTGCGCCCGGTGCTCGCCGAGCAGCCCGGTCAGCAGCGGGCTCAGGCTACCCGCGCCTGGGCGCGGGTCCGCGGCCGGGCCTGCGGACCTGGTCATGAGCGCGGTGGCGGCCTGGTACCGGGCGACCATCAGCTCCTCGGCGGTGATCGCGGCTCGCAGCAGCGCCACGTCGGGAGCGGGCCGCGGCGGGGCGGCCAGCGCGCCGACGCCCTTGCAGCCGGCCGCGAGCAGCGGCAGCGCTGCCGCTGCGGTCAGTGCCGTCCGCCGCGTCGGGCCTGCCGCCACTGTCACCGTACCTTTCGTGCCTGCCTGCGGCCTTCCGCCGGGCGCTGCCCGCGATTGCCCGCGGCCACCCCAGCATGGCACGGGCTGCCCCGCTTCGCCGCCGGGCTGCGCTGGCCGGCGGACCGGGCCGGCCGGTCACCGCCTGTGCACGATTTCCGGTCGTCCCCGTTAGGCTAGGTGACGCACGACAACAGCACGGGCCGCGGATGAGGAGGTCGTGATGAACGCCAGCTCCCGCCGCGCTGCGGCTGACCGGCAGGCCCGCCCGGCCGCTGACCGCCAGGCCGGCCCCGGTGGCGTGCGCCCGGCCGACGTCGATCCGGACCGGCTGGCCCGGCTGCTGGAGCCGGTGGTCGCCGCCGTGGGCATGGATACCGAGCACGTCCGCATCACGGCGGCTGGCCGGCGGCGGCTGGTGCGGGTCGTCGTGGACGCCGACGGTGGCGTCAGCCTGGACGACATAGCGCTGGTCAGCCGGGAGATCTCCGCTGCCCTGGATGCGGCGGGCGTGATGGGCGAGGCCTCCTACACCCTGGAGGTCTCTTCACCCGGGGTTGACCGGCCGCTGACCCAGCCCCGGCAGTGGCGGCGCGCGGCCGGGCGTCTGGTCCGAGTCCCGCTGTCCGGCCGGCCAGCCAGCGATGCCGTCGAGGGCCGGATCCTCGGCGCGGGCGAGCGCGGCGTGCTGATCGAGACCGCGGGCGTTAACCGCGAGTATGGCTACGCGGAGCTCGGTCCCGGCCGGATCCAGGTCGAGTTCGGCAGGCTTGCCGACGTCGGTGACGACGCGGGCGATGACGCGGCCGAGGAGGACAGAAATGGACATTGACCTGAGCGTCCTGCGCAGCCTGGAGTCGGAGAAGGACATCTCGATGGAGCTGGCGGTCAGGGCCATCGAGGACGCGCTGCTGGTGGCCTACCGGCGATCCTCGGGCACGACTGCGCAGGCCAGGGTGGATGTCAACCGCGGCAGCGGCCACGTGACGGTGTGGGTGACCGAGGCCGGCGAGGACGGGCAGCCGGCCGGCGAGTACGACGACACGCCGGAGGGTTTCGGCCGGGTCGCCGCGACCACCGCCCGCCAGGTCATCCTGCAGCGGCTGCGGGACGCCGAGGACGAGCTGACCTTCGGCGAGTACGCGGGCCGGGAGGGCGACATCGTGGCCGGGGTGATCCAGCAGGGCCGCGATCCGCGCGCGGTCCTAGTCGACCTGGGCAAGATCGAAGCCATCCTGCCGCCGACCGAGCAGGTGCCAGGTGAGCGGTACGTACACGGCGAGCGGCTCCGCTGCTACGTGCTGAGCGTCCGCAAGGGCTACCGCGGGCCGTCGGTGACGCTGTCGCGCACCCATCCGAACCTGGTGCGCAAGCTGTTCGCGCTGGAGGTCCCCGAGATCGCGTCCGGGGCGGTGGAGATCGCCGCAATCGCGCGCGAGGCGGGTCATCGCAGCAAGATCGCGGTGGCGTCGCATCAGCCGGGGGTGAACCCCAAGGGCTCCTGCATCGGGCCGATGGGCAGCCGGGTCCGCAACGTCATGACCGAGCTGCACGGCGAGAAGATCGACATCGTCGATTACTCCCCCGACCCGGCCGAATTCGTGGCGCACGCGCTGTCGCCGGCCCGGGTGACGCGGGTGATCGTGGTGGATGGCGGGGCCCGGATTGCCCGGGTGATCGTGCCTGACTATCAGTACTCGCTGGCCATCGGCAAGGACGGGCAGAACGTCCGGCTGGCCGCCCGGCTGACCGGCTGGAAGATCGACATCCGGTCCGACGCCGAGGAGGAGGGCGGCGCCGCGGCCGGCCCGGTGGCATCATTAGTGCCCGCCCCGACCCCTATTGGCGAGTCCGGCCCCGGCGACGCCGGGCCCGCCGGCACGGACCGGTAGCCGCCGGCCGCGGAATACCCCTCGCGGGGCGATTCGTTCCCACTGGGCTATCACCTCGCGGGCGCGGTAAGCTGTCCGGGAAGTGGCTGCGCGAACCGCGGTGCCCGGTGTGCCCGCGTCCGTTATCAGGACGTGTGTGGGGTGCGGCGCTCGTGCGGCCAAGTCCGACTTGCTTCGCGTAGTGGCGGCCGGGGACGGCATCGTCCCCGATCCCGCGGCGCGGATGCCTGGCCGGGGTGCATATTTGCATCCCAGTCAGGGATGCTTGGAGCGGGCCCAGCGCCGCCGGGCGATCGGGCGGGCGCTGCGCCTGCCGGGATCTATCGGCACCGGCGGGCTCGCTGAGTATCTCGCGAAGTCGAATCCGGGTGGCGTGCTGCCGGGATGAGACGGGCCGGGATGAGGGCCGGGGCGCAAGCCCGGGCGAGAGAAAGCAGGTTGAGATGGCAATGAGCGCCCGATGAGCATGCGGCGATGAATAGCGGAGGCTGACGCCGGACGGAGCACGCGCTGCTTCGTCCCGGCTGACTGGCCCGGTTGACACCGGGGCGAGTAGAGGGAGCGCAGTGGCGAAGGTCCGGGTTTACGAACTCGCGAAGGAGTTCGGCGTCGAGAGCAAGGCCGTGATGGCCAGGCTCCAGGAAATGGGCGAGTTCGTGCGGTCAGCGTCCTCAACGATTGAGGCGCCGGTCGTGCGCAAGCTCAAGGAAGAATTCTCCGGCCAGCAGGGCAAGGCACCCGCCGCGGGTGGTGGTCAGCAGGCGGCCGGGCGGCGCGGGTCCAACGGGCAGGCCGTGGCGCCCGTGGCCGCGCCATCCGGCGACGGGACGCCATCCGGCGACGGGACGGCGACCGCCCAGCAGCCGGCGGCCCGGCCCGGCCCGGCCCCCCGGGGGCCGTCGGCACCGGCGTCGCCCGGCCCGGCCGCACCATCCGACGCGCCAGTCCGGCCGGCCGAGGGCCAGCCGGGCGGCCCCCGCCGGGGCGACGCGGCCGAGCCGCCCGCCCCCTCGGTGCCGTTCGGTACTCTCCCTGACGCCGCGCCGCAGGCCCCCGCCGCGTCCGCGCGGCCGGTGGCGCCGCGGCCGTCCGCAGCGCCACGGCCCGGATCGCCGTCCGGCCCGGCCGGCTCGCGTCCGGGGGCGCCGCGCCCGGGCCCGCGCCCGGGCAACAACCCGTTCAGCTCCACCCCGACAGGGATGGGCTCGGCGCCGCGCCCGCGGCCCGGCCAGCCCTCCGGCAGCGCCCCGGCCAGCCCAGGCCGGCCGCCGCGCCCGGCGGCCCGCGCCCGGCCGGCCGGCCTGGTGACCTGGCCCGGCCTGGCGGCCCGCGCCCCGGCGGCCCGCGGCCCAGCCCGAGCAGCATGCCGCCGCGCCCGGTCGGCGGCCGTCCTGGCGGTCCTGGCGGCGCGCCCGGGCGCGGCGGTCCCGGGGCCGGCACCCGGCCCGGCGGCGGCCGCGGCGGTCCCGGTGGCGGCGGCGGCTTCGGCGGCCCGCGCGGCGGTGGTGGCGGTGGCCAGCGGCCCGGCATGGGCCCGCCCCGTCCCGGTGGCGGCGGCCGTGGCCGCAGCGGCACCCAGGGCGCATTCGGCCGGCCTGGCGGCCGGCCGTCCCGCGGCCGGAAGTCGAAGAAGCAGCGCCGCCAGGAGTTCGACAACATGCAGGCGCCGGCGATCGGCGGCGTGTCCATCCCGCGCGGCAACGGCCAGGTCATCCGGCTGTCCCGGGGAGCCTCGCTGAGCGACTTCGCGGACAAGATCGGTGTTAACCCGGCCTCGCTGGTGCAGGTGCTGTTCCACCTCGGCGAGATGGTGACGGCGACTCAGTCGGTCAACGACGAGACGCTGCAGCTGCTCGGCGCTGAGCTGAACTACACCGTTCAGGTGGTCTCGCCGGAGGAAGAGGACCGCGAGCTGCTGGAGACGTTCGACATCGAGTTCGGCGAGGACGAGGGCGAGGACGCCGACCTGGTGCCGCGGCCGCCGGTGGTGACCGTGATGGGTCACGTCGACCACGGCAAGACCAAGCTGCTGGACGCGATCCGGCACACCAACCTGGTCGCGAAGGAAGCCGGCGGCATCACCCAGCACATCGGTGCCTACCAGGTCGACACCGAGGTGGACGGCCAGGAGCGCAAGATCACCTTCATCGACACCCCGGGTCACGAGGCCTTCACGGCCATGCGGGCCCGCGGGGCGGAGACGACCGACCTGGTCGTGCTGGTGGTCGCGGCCGACGACGGCGTGAAGCCGCAGACGACCGAGGCGCTGAACCACGCCCAGGCGGCCGGCGTGCCGATCGTGGTCGCGGTGAACAAGGTGGACAAGGAGGGCGCCGACCCGCAGCGGGTGCGCGCCCAGCTGACCGAGTACGGCCTGGTGGCCGAGGAGTTCGGCGGGCAGGCGCTGTTCGTGGACGTGTCGGCGCGTAACGGGACCGGCATCGACGCGCTGCTGGAGGCCGTCATCCTCACCGCGGACGCCGAGCTCGATCTGCGCGCCAACCCCACTCAGCAGGCGCAGGGCGTCGCGATCGAGGCGCATCTGGACAAGGGCCGGGGCCCGGTGGCCACCGTGCTGGTGCAGCGCGGGACGCTGCGCGTCGGCGACTCGATCGTCTGCGGCGAGGCGCACGGCCGGGTGCGGGCCATGCTGGACGAGAACGGCGACCCGGTCGAGGAGGCGCCGCCGTCGCGGCCGGTGCAGGTACTCGGCCTCACCGCCGTTCCCGGCGCGGGCGACAGCTTCCTGGTCGTCGACGACGACCGGGTGGCCCGGCAGATCGCCGAGCGGCGCGAGGCGCGCGAGCGCAGCGCGATGTTCGCCCAGCGGCGGCCCAGGGTCACGCTGGAGGACCTGGAGTCGGCGCTGAAGTCGGGTGAGCGGGAAGAGCTGCTGCTCATTATCAAGGGCGACGTGTCCGGCTCGGTCGAGGCGCTGGAGGACGCGCTGCTCAAGATCGACGTGGGCGAGGAGGTCGCGCTGCGGGTCATCGGCCGCGGTGTCGGCGCCATCACCCAGGACGACGTGAACCTGGCGATCGCCTCCGAGGCCGTGATCATCGGCTTCAACGTCCGGCCGGCCGGACGGGCCGGCGAGCTGGCTCAGCGCGAGGGCGTGGACATCCGCTACTACTCGGTCATCTACCAGGCGATCGAGGAAGTGGAAGCCGCGCTCAAGGGCATGCTCAAGCCGATCTTCGAGGAGGCCCAGCTCGGCACGGCGGAGATCAGGGAGGTCTTCCGGGTGCCGCGGGTCGGCAGCGTGGCCGGATCGATCGTGCGGTCGGGCACAATCACCCGCAACAGCAAGGCCCGGCTGGTCCGCGACGGTGTCGTGGTATCCGACAACCTCACGGTCGAGTCGCTGCGCCGGTTCAAGGATGACGTCACCGAGGTCCGCGAGGGCTTCGAGTGCGGTATCGGCATCGGCTACAACGACATCAAGATCGGCGACGTGATCGAGACGTTCGAGATGCGGGAGAAGCCACGCGCCTGATCACTGGCGGGGAGGCGAGCGGGCGGGGATGTACGTCGGCGCCCTGACCCTGGACGTGCTGCTCGGTGACGTCAGGTCGCTGAAGCAGAAGCGGTCGGCGGTCCGCCCGCTGATCGCCCAGGTGCACCGGCAGTTCCCCGCCGCCGCCGTGGCCGAGACCGGTCATCTGGGCCTGCACCGCAGGACCGAGATCGGCGTGGCCGTGGTGTCCGCGACCGCGTCGCACGCCGTCGAGGTGCTGACGGCGTGCGAGCGGTTCGTCGCGTCCCGCCCGGAGATCGAGCTGGTATCCGCCCGGCAGCGGCTGTTCACCGACGAAGGGGAGTGAGCGGAGATGGATCATGCCAGAGCGCGCAAGCTCGGCGAGCGCATCGCCCAGATCGTCGCGGAGATGCTGGAGCGCCGGATCAAGGATCCCCGGCTCGGCTTCGTCACGGTGACCGAGGCCAGGGTCACCGGCGACCTGCGCGAGGCCACGGTGTTCTACACCGTCTACGGCACGCCGGAAGAGCAGGCCGGGACCGCGGCGGCGCTCGCCAGCGCCACCGGCCTGATCCGCTCCGAGGTCGGCCGGCAGACCGGGCTGCGGCACACCCCGTCGATCAGCTTCCAGCCAGACACGCTGCCGGACAGCGCCAAGAACATCGAGGACCTGGTGGCCAGGGCCCGCGAGGCGGACGCCGCACTGGCCGCGGCCAGGGCCGGCGCCCAGCCGGCCGGCGACCCGGATCCGTACAAGGCCCCGCCGCGGGCTGCGGATGATCCGGATGGTGATGGATCAGATGCCGAGAGTGGCGACATGGCGGCCGACGCCAGTCGGCCGCGCTCAGCCCGCGGCCTAGTCGGCGAAACGCCTGTCGGCCGAGATGAGGGCGCGGGATACTCGCGATCGTGACTGCGCAGCCTCTGTCCGGAACCGAGGCCGACTGGTCCCGGGCTGTCAAGGCCCTGGATGAGGCAGCGGAGGTCTGCCTGGCCTGCCACGTCCGTCCCGACGCCGACGCGCTCGGCTCGATGCTCGCCGTGGCGCTCGCGCTGCGGAGCCTGCCGCAGGCCGGAGCGGCCCCGCAGCGGGTGATCGCGTCGTACGGGGATGTGCCGTTCGAGGTGCCTGCTATTTTGCGCTTCCTGCCCGGCGCGGAGCTGCTCAGCTCGCCGCTGGCCTATCCCGACAGGCCGGAGGTCATGGTCACCTTCGACGTCTCCAGTGCCGACCGGCTGGGGGTGCTCGAGGCCAGTGCGTCTCGCGCTGCCGAGCTGATCGTCCTCGATCATCATGCCTCCAACACCGGGTTCGGCTCGGTCGGCCTGGTGGACACCTCGGCCGCTGCCACCGCGGAGCTCGCCGACGAGCTGATCACCAGGCTCGGGGTCGCGCTGACCCCGCCGGTCGCGGTGAACCTGTACGCCGGCCTGGCCACCGACACCGGCTCGTTCCGGTACGCGCCGACCTCCGCCCGCGAGCACGCGATGGCGGGCCGGCTGATCGAAACCGGGGTCGACCCGGCAGGGGTGGCGCACGAACTGTGGGACCGGGCCCCGTTCGGCTACCTGGGCATGCTGTCGGCGGCGCTGCACCGGGCCGTGCTCGAGCCCGCCGCCATCGGCGGTCGCGGGCTGGTCTGGACGACGGTGACCCGCCGGGACCGGGCGGCGGCCGAGCTGCCGATGGATGTCGCCGAGCCGGTCATCGACGTGGTGCGCCGTACCGACGAGGCCGAGGTGGCCGTCGTGCTCAAGGAATCGGACGACGGTCAGTGGCAGGTCTCGGCCCGGTCGAAGGGCGCTCTGGACGTCGGCGTCGCGTGCGTGGCCCTCGGCGGCGGCGGCCACCCCAGGGCCGCCGGGTTCACCGGGACCGGCACGGCCGCCGAGGCGATCGCGGCGCTGCGCGGGCAGCTGGACCGGCAGGCCCAGGAGCGGTGGTGAGCCAGGCCGCCGGGGCCAGCGGGACCGGCGGCCTGGTCATCGTGGACAAGCCGGGCGGGTGGACCTCGCACGACGTGGTGGCCAGGATCCGGCGGCTGGCGGGCACCCGCCGGGTCGGCCACGCCGGGACGCTCGACCCCATGGCCACCGGTGTCCTGGTGGTCGGCGTGGAGAAGGCGACCCGGCTGCTCGGCTACCTGGCGCTGACCACCAAGCGGTACGAGGCGACCATCCGGCTGGGCCAGGCCACCAGCACCGACGACGCCGAGGGGGAGACGATCGCGCAGCACCCGGCGGACGGCCTGGATCCCGGCCGGATCCAGGCTGCGGCCGCCGCGCTGACCGGGGAGATCAGCCAGGTGCCGCCGGCGGTCAGTGCCATCAAGGTGGGCGGCCAGCGGGCCTACCGGCTGGCCCGCGAGGGCAGCCCCGCCAAGCTCGCGGCCCGGACCGTGACCGTAAGCTCGCTGGCGATCCGGGCCGTCCGCCCGGTCGGCAGCCTGCTCGACCTGGAGGTCGAGGTCGAGTGCTCAAGCGGTACCTACATCCGCTCGATCGCCCGCGACCTCGGGGCGGCGCTCGGCGTGGGCGGCCATCTGACCGCGCTGCGCCGCATCCGGGTCGGGCCGTACCAGCTGGCCACGGCCAGCACCCTCGACCAGCTGGCGGCGTCGTGGCGGCTGATCCCGCTGGCCGACGCGGCCGCGGCGGCCTTCGCCCGGCTCGACCTGACCGCCGACCAGACCCGGCTAGTAGCGCACGGCCGCCGTCTCCCGGCGGCTGTCCTGGCCGGCCCCGCCGCGGACAGCCAGGCCGAAAGCGGCCGCGGAGCCGAAGGCGCCCCCCCGGTGGCCGCGTTCGGGCCGGACGGCACTCTGATCGCGCTGCTGGCGAAGGACGGTGACGCGGCCCGCTCGCTGGCCGTTTTCGTGAGCTAGCAATGGTCAGTTTCATGGACCCTGGCGCTGACTGCGGATAGCCGCGGCGAAGTCTCACCGATCATGAAAGCGTCCCGCCGGGCGTCCGCCGTGCCGGGGTGCTGGCCGGCCATGGCAGGCTGTCGGCCATGGCCGGCTGTCGGCCATGACAGGCTAGGGAGGACCGCCGGTTACGTCGTGCCGATGGAGGAGGATCCGCATCATGCAGCGGTGGCAGGGCCTGGACGAGGTGCCCCGATCCTGGGGCCGCAGCGTCGTCACCATCGGTGTCTTTGACGGCGTGCACCGCGGCCACCAGCGGATCGTCGCCCGCGCCGTCCAGGTCGCGGCGGACCGCGCCCTGCCGGTCGTGGTGGTGACCTTCGACCCGCATCCCGACGAGGTCATCCGTCCCGGCTCGCATCCGCCGTTCCTGAGCACAGCCGGGCGCCGGGCCCAGCTGCTGGCCGGCCTCGGCGCGGACGCGGTCTTGGTGCTGCCGTTCACCCGCGAGTTCTCCCAGCTCGGACCGGATGAATTCGTCCGCGCCGTGCTGGCGGAGCGGCTGCACGCGGCGGCGGTGGTGGTCGGCGAGAACTTCCGGTTCGGCTATCGGGCCCGTGGTGACGTGGCGCTGCTGGCCGAGCTGGGCGAGAAGTACGACTTCACCGCGGAGGGCGTGCCGCTGCTGCGCGACAGCGCGGACGTGACCGTGTCCTCCAGCGAGATCCGCGAGCTGCTGGCGGCCGCGGACGTGGCCGCGGCCGCCCGCCTGCTCGGCCGCCCGCACCGGGTCGAGGGCGTCGTCGTGCGCGGCCAGCAGCGCGGCCGGGCCCTGGGCTTTCCCACCGCGAACCTGGAAACGCCGCCGCATACCGCGATCCCCGCCGACGGCGTCTACGCGGGCTGGCTGGCCCTGCTGGACGCCGACGGAGGGGATCAGGACCGCTGGCCCGCCGCCATCTCCGTGGGCAGCAACCCGACGTTCGGCGGCCAGGACCGTACCGTGGAGGCCTACGCACTCGACCGGGACGACCTGGACCTGTACGGCGCGCATATGGCCGTCGATTTCGTAGCCTGGCTGCGCGGCATGACACGGTTCGGCTCGGTGGCCGACCTGATCGAGCAGATGCACCGTGACGCCGGCGCGGCGCGCGAGACCGCCGTGGCGGGCTAGAGACCCGGCCGGCTGCGGCGCGTCCGGGGGCGCCGCGCGCGCGTGATAACGTTATACGCGGCCGGGCTTACCGGCCGGGTCAGCTGTACCCTCAGACGGCTGGCCAGGGGAGGCGACTCAGCTCGCTGTCTGCAGCGAGCCCCTGCCCGACGACCTACCACGAAGATGGGACTGACACGTGCCGCTGGAAACAGCCGTGAAGAAGGAGATCATCGACGGGCACGCGACCAGCGAGGGTGACACCGGCTCGCCGGAAGTCCAGGTTGCGCTGCTGACCCGCCGGATCAGCGACCTTACCGAGCACCTCAAGGTGCACAAGCACGACCACCACAGCCGCCACGGGCTGCTGCTGCTGGTGGGCCGCCGCCGGCGGCTGCTGCACTACCTGCAGCGCGAGGACATCGCCCGCTACCGCGCGCTCATCGAGAAACTCGGCCTGCGCAGGTAGGCGCGCACCACCGCGCGCCGGACAACTGAATACATTCGAAAGCGAACGACGTCCCGCGACCCCCGGTCCGGAGCGCTCAAGCGCCCAGCCAGTGCCGGTCCTCGGTAGTGGTTCTCGGGCCGCATCCCGCGCGGCAGCAGCCGTGGCGGGCCGCGGGCCGGGAGCTTCGATCGAAGACCGGTCGGCAGCGGGCCGGCCCGCCGGGCCGGCCCACCCGGTGCCCAGCACAGCGCCCCGCTCGCGGCGGGCGGACGCGGGACCTCAGTCAAGGAGGTCTCACCCGTGGAGGGTGCCTATACCGCCGAAGTCGTCATCGACAACGGCCCGTTCGGAGTTCATAAGATCCGCTTCGAGACCGGCAGGCTGGCCAAGCTGGCGGCCGGCTCGGCTGTCGTCTTCCTCGATGAGGAGACCATGGTGCTGTCTGCCACCACGGCGTCCAAGCAGCCCAGGGACAACCTCGATTTCTTCCCCCTCACCGTGGACGTCGAGGAGCGCATGTACGCCGCCGGGCGCATTCCCGGCTCGTTCTTCCGCCGTGAGGGCCGGCCGTCCGAGGACGCCATCCTCACCTGCCGCCTGATCGACCGGCCGCTACGGCCGTCATTCGTCAAGGGCCTGCGCAACGAGATCCAGATCGTCGAGACGATCATGGCCCTGCACCCCGAGCACCTGTACGACGTGGTGGCCATCAACGCGGCCTCGCTGTCCACGCAGCTCGCCGGGCTGCCGTTCTCCGGCCCGATCGGCGGTGTCCGGGTGGCGCTGATCCAGGGCCACTGGGTCGCGTTCCCGACTCACCCGCAGCTGGCGGACGCCACCTTCGACATGGTGGTGGCCGGCCGGGTGCTCGAGGACGGCGATGTCGCGATCATGATGGTCGAGGCCGAGTCGACGCCGAGCACGCTGCGGCTGATCGCCGACCCGGGCCGCGGGGCGGCCGGGCCGACCGAGGAAACCGTGGCGCAGGGCCTGGAGGCGGCCAAGCCGTTCATCAAGGCGCTGTGCGAGGCCCAGGGACAGATCGCCGCCCACGCCGCCAGGGAGACCGCCGATTACCCGGTGTTCGTCGACTACGGCGAGGACGTCTACGACGCGCTGGCCGAGGAGATCTCCGCCGAGCTGGCCAGGGCGCTGACCATCGCCGGCAAGCAGGAGCGAGACGCCGAGACCGACCGGGTCAAGGCCCTGGCCAAGGAGCAGCTCGGGGCCAAGTTCGAGGGCCGGGAGAAGGAGATCAGCGCGGCGTTCCGGTCGCTGACCAAGAAGCTGGTCCGCGAGCGGGTCATCCGCGAGGGCCTGCGCATCGACGGCCGCGGCCTGGCCGACATCCGGCAGCTGTCCGCTGAGGCGCACGTGCTGCCGCGGGTGCACGGCTCGGCCCTGTTCGAGCGCGGCGAGACCCAGGTGCTGGGCGTCACCACGCTGAACATGCTGCGGATGGAGCAGATGATCGACACGCTCAATCCGGAGCGCACCAAGCGCTACATGCACAACTACAACATGCCGCCGTACTCGACCGGCGAGACCGGCCGGGTCGGCTCGCCCAAGCGCCGGGAGATCGGCCATGGCGCGCTGGCCGAGCGGGCGCTGCTCCCGGTGCTGCCCACCCGGGAGGAATTCCCGTACGCGATCCGCCAGGTCTCCGAGGCCATCGGGTCCAACGGCTCCACCTCGATGGGCTCGGTCTGCGCCGCCACGATGTCGCTGCTGGACGCGGGCGTGCCGCTGAAGGACATGGTGGCGGGCATCGCGATGGGCCTGATCCACGAGGACGGCCAGTACGTCACGCTGACCGACATCCTCGGCGCCGAGGACGCGTTCGGCGACATGGACTTCAAGGTCGCCGGCACCAAGGACGTCATCACCGCGCTCCAGCTGGACACCAAGCTCGACGGCATCCCGGCGTCGGTCCTGGCCGCCGCCCTCATGCAGGCCCGCGGGGCCCGGCTGACGATCCTGGAGATCATGCGCGAGGCCATCGACGCGCCCGCGCCGATGAGCGAGAATGCGCCGCGGATCATCACCGTGAAGGTCCCGGTCGACAAGATCGGCGAGGTCATCGGCCCGAAGGGCAAGATGATCAACTCGATCCAGGAGGACACCGGCGCCGAGATCACCATCGAGGACGACGGCACCATCTACATCGGCGCCACCGATGGCACCTCCGCCGAGGCGGCCCGGTCGGCGATCAACGCGATCGCCAACCCGCACATCCCCGAGGTGGGCGAGCGGTTCCTCGGCACCGTGGTGAAGACCACGACGTTCGGGGCCTTCGTCTCGCTGCTGCCGGGCAAGGACGGCCTGCTGCACATCACCCAGATCCGCAAGCTGCACGGCGGCGCGCGGATCGAGAATGTCGACGACGTGGTCAAGGTCGGGGACAAGATCCAGGTCGAGATCCGCGAGGTCGACGACCGGGGCAAGCTGTCGCTGGTGCCGGTCGAGGTGGTCGAGCGCGAGGCTGCCGGGGAGAACCTCGGCGGCTCCGACGAGCAGCGGCCCCGCGACCGCGGCGACCGGGGTGACCACCGCGGCGACCGCGGCGACGGCGATCGCGGCCACTTCCGCAGCAGGCAGCGGACCCGCGGATCGCAGAACTCATGACGCCGGTTACCCGGCAGCCGGTGGCCGGCGATTCGGCCGTCGTGCGCACCGTGCTGCCGGGCGGCCTGCGCGTGGTCACCGAGTCGCTCCCGGCCGTGCGGTCGGCCGCATTCGGCGTCTGGGCCGGGGTCGGATCGCGCGATGAGGACGCCGGGCACGCGGGCGCCACGCACTACCTGGAGCACCTGCTGTTCAAGGGCACCGCCCGGCGCACCGCCCTGGAGATCTCCGCGGCGATGGACGCGGTTGGCGGCGAGCTGAACGCCTTCACCGCCAAGGAATACACCTGCTACTACGCGCGGGTGCTCGACGCCGACCTGCCGCTCGCCATCGACGTGCTGTCGGACATGGTCAACAGCTCGCTGGTGGCCGACCGGGACGTCGAGGCCGAGCGGGGCGTCATCCTCGAAGAGATCGCGATGAACGATGACGACCCGGCGGACACCGCGCACGAGGCGCTGACCGCCCGGCTGTTTGGCGACACCCCGCTCGGGCGGCCCATCCTCGGCACGGTCGACTCGATCAACGCGATCACCCGCGCCCAGATCGCCGAGCACTACGCCGCCCGCTACACCCCGGACAACCTGGTGGTGGCCGCGACGGGCAGCGTGGCGCACGAGCAGGTCGTCGAGCTGACTCAGCAGGCCTTCGGGCGGGTCCTGGCTGGCGACGTGCCGGCCCGGCCGCCGCGGCTTGACGGCCCCGGCGCCGTCGGCGAGGGAGCCGGCGTGACGCTGATCTCCCGGCCGATCGAGCAGGCGAACCTGGTCCTCGGCTGCGCCGGGCTGGCCCGGACCGACGAGCGCAGGTTCGCGCTCGGCGTGCTGAACGCGGCCCTCGGCGGCGGCATGTCGTCGCGGCTGTTCCAGGAGGTGCGCGAGAAGCGCGGCCTGGCCTACTCGGTCTACAGCTTCAGCTCCCAGCACGCCGACACCGGGATCTGGGGCATCTACGCGGGCTGCCTGCCGGCCAAGGCGGACGAGGTTCTGGTCATCTGCCGGGAGGAGGTCGCCAAGATCACCGCCAGCGGACTGACCGACGAGGAGCTGGAGCGGGGCAAGGGGCAGCTGCGCGGCTCGATCGTGCTGGGCCTTGAGGACCCGTCCTCGCGGATGAGCCGGCTGGGCAAGGCCGAGCTGGTGTACCCGCGGCTGGAGCCGGTCGAGGAGATGCTGGCGGCGATCGATGCGGTGACGCACGAAGACGTGCGCGCCATCGCCGCGGCCGTGCTCGGCCAGCCCAAGGCGCTGGCCGTGGTCGGCCCGTTTGACGACCCGGGCAGCTTCACTGCCGCCCTCGGCTGACCGGCCGGTGCCGCTGACCCGGTTGCCGCTGACCTGATTGCGGCTGACCCGGTTCCGCCTGACGCCGCTTACGGCCGCCCGCGGCGCAGCGGCAGGATCAGCCCGGCCGGCAGCCGCAGCACGTTCTCGGCGCGTTGCAGCAGCTTGCCGAAGTTGCCCTGCAGCCGCGCCAGCTCGGTCAGGTTCTGGCTGATCAGCGCCTGCTGGTAGGCGGCCTCGACGGCCAGCCAGGTGTTCACGAAGTCCGTCTGCGCCTTGCACCGCACGTCCGCCACCGCGGTGGCGATCTCGGCCGCGGAGGGCTGCGACGGCCAGCTGCCCTGCTGCGCCTGCGCGGGCGTCTTGTAGGTGTAGCCGCTGCGCGCCATGCATGCCGACCACAGCCGCTCGGCCAGCAGCACCCGGGGATCGGACTGGGTCCACTGGGCCGCCTCGATGGCGATGCCGGGGACAGGGTCGGGGTCGGGGTTGCCGCTCAGCGTGCCGTACAGCTGCAGATCCGCTTGCTGCAGGCAGCCCTGCGGCTGCGGGGAGCGTGCCCGGGCGCCGGGCACGAACCCGAGCAGCGCGCTGGTCCAGGCCGGCCCGTGCTTGCTCTGCTCGGCGAGGAACCCGGGGAGCACGATGCCGAGCGGCCCCGATCCGCCACCCTGGCCGGCCGCTTATAGCCGTAGGTCTGCGCCTGGCTGAGGCCGGTGATCCCGTAGCCGCTGTCCTCGACGGACTGCACGTTTGCCGCCCCGCTGCCCGGCTGCGCCGCGACCGGATAGCTGAAGCCCTTGGCCGCCATGCACCGCTGGGTCAGCAAATCGCCGGCCGCGGACAGCGCCTGCTGCTGCTGCACCGACACCTGCTCGTAACTGTCCAGCGGCAGCGCGACACCCTGCGCCGAGCTGGCCGGGGGGATCGGGCCCACCACGATGCGCGGCCGGCCGCCGCCGCCCGCCGGGCCGCCGACTGGCAGCACGGCGATGGCCCCGCCGAACCCGCCGGGGCCGGCAAAGAACACCGGGTGGCCGCCGGGGCCGCCGGCTACCCCGATGATCGCGACCTTGCGCGGGCCGCCGGCCCGGAAAGGCGCGAAGTTCCTCTTCCCCGGCCCGAGAGCCCCGGCGGGCCGGGGCCCGGCCGTTCCGCCGCCGGCTGGCCGGGATGGCTCGCGCTGCAGGCGGCGAGCAGCAGCGCCGCGCAGGCGCAGCCGAGCCCGGCGGCCAGGGCCCGCGCGGCGCGGCGTGGTGGCCGGGCCGTCGCCGGTCCCGCCGGGTGCCCGGCGGTCATCTGGCGCTCCGTTCCGGACATGGCCGGCCGTCAGCGGCGCAGCGCATCGGCGGGCTCGACGGTGCCGGCCCGCAGCGCCGGGTACAGGCCGGCCAGCAGCCCGGTGATCGCGCCGGCCAGCGGCGCGGCCAGCACCAGCCGCGGGTCAAGCAGCGCGGTCCAGTGATGGTAGATCGTGACCGCCAGCACGGTCACGACCCCGAGACCGGAGCCGATCAGGCCGCCGAGCAAGCCGAGCGCGGTGGACTCGGCGAGGAACTGGGCGGCGACGTGGAAGGGCCGGGCGCCGAGCGCCCGGCGCAGGCCTATTTCGCCGACTCGCTCCAGCACCGCGACCAGGGTGGTGTTGGCGATTCCGATCATGCCGATGATGACGGCGATGCCGGCCAGAGCCAGGAACAGGGTGCTGAGGCTGGCCGTCACCGAGTGCGCCAGCTGTGACGGGCTGGCCGGGGCGGTGGCCGTCAGCAGCTTCGGGTTGTCCGGCCGCAGCGCGATCGGGACCTGGCGGGCCACGACCTGCGCGGCGCCGAGCCGGGTATGGATGATCATCTGCGCGGCCGCGCTCGATGCCGGTTTCCCCCACAGCCGCAGCGCGGTGCTGGCCGGCACGCTCACGCCGAAGTTCAGCTGCGGTATCCGCTGGTCGCCGGAGATGATCCCGATGACCGTGAACGGCTGGCCCTGAATGAAGATGGCCGGCTGGTCGGCCAGGTCGGTGATCCCGAGCTGACTGGCCGCCGCCGAGCCGATCACGGCCACCTGCTGGCCGGCCGATTCGTGGAACTGGCTGAACAGCACGCCGGAGGCCAGCACCGCCCCGCTGGCCCGCAGCGCGCCGGGGGTCGTGGCGGTCACCGTCAGGCTCAGCTGGCCGGCCTGGCCAGCCTGGCCCGACGGCGGCCGGGAGCTTACCGCCGCCTGGCTGAACGCCACGTTCCACCACACCCCGGCGGCGATCACGCCGTTGATCCGGTCGGTCAGCGCGTCGGCGTCGGGCGGGAAGTCCAGCGTCGGCTTGCTGGCCTTGCCCGCCGCCGTGTCCGCCACCGTCACCTGGGTCGCGTCCAGGCGGTTGAAGGTGCTGCCGATCTGGCCTCCGGCCGTCTGCGACAGCCCCACGATCGCGACGAAGCCGCCGATGCCAAGGACCGTGCCGAGCATCGTCAGCGCGGACCGGCCCGGGCGCTGCAGCAGGCCCGCCACCGCCTCGCTGGCCAGGTCGCGGGGATGAAACACCGATGACAAGCCGCCGGGCCGCGGCGCGGCCAGCTCACTGCGCATGCTGGCCTCCGGCCTGTCCGGCGGGCGCCGGCCCCGGCGGCTCGATCAGGTTCCCGTCGCGGATCGTGATCGCGCGCTGCGCGCGCTCGGCCACCGCGGGATTGTGGGTGATGACCAGCAGCGTGGCCCCCTCGGCATGCAGGCTGGCGAGCAGGCCGGACAGCTCGCTGGTGGTAGCCGTGTCCAGGTTCCCGGTCGGCTCGTCGCAGAGCAGCAGCGACGGGTGGTTGACCAGCGCGCGGGCGATGGCGACCCGCTGCCGCTCGCCGCCGGACAGCGCCGTGGGCAGGGCATCGGCCCGGTGATCCAGGCCGACCTGGGCCAGGGCGGCCATGGCCGTGCCGCGGCGGTGCCGTCGCGGCACGTCCGCGTAGATCTGCGCGAGCATCACGTTCTCCGCCGCGGTGCGGTGCGGCAGCAGGTGAAAGGACTGGAAGACGAAACCGATCCGCCGGGCCCGGACGGCGGCGCGGCGCCGTTCTGGCGCCCGGCCGACGTCCAGGCCGTCGATCTCGATCGCGCCCTCGGTCGGCCGGTCCAGCAGGCCCACCAGGTTGAGCAGGGTGGACTTGCCGGAGCCGGACGGGCCGGTGATGGCCACGTGCTCGCCGCGCCGGATGACCAGGTCCATGGTCTTCAAAGCGCGCACCGGGGGCGGCCCCGGATAGGTGTAGGCCAGCCCGGACAGCCGGATGACCGGCGGCGGCGGCGGCGCGGCGGTCATCGGCTGCTCACGGAAGATTGCGGGCGAAGTTCGCGCCGATGACCACCCGGTCACCGGGGGCCAGCGTCCCCCCGTCGATCGGCGTCACCCCGACGATGCCGTTGCCGGTCACGTCGACGCGCACCGGTACCTGCACGTTGCCGTGCGGCCCGGCCCTGGTCACGTAGATGCGGCCGTCGGCCCGGGCGAAGACCGCGGCCTCGGGCACCGCGAGCAGCGGCCGGGCGCTGTGCGCCGCGGTGATGGTCAGCGTGACATCGTGCCCGGCCAGCGAGGTGCGCAGCGCCCGGCTCGGGACGATCTTCATCGGCAGGTAGACGCCGCCGGAGATGCTGCCGGTCGTCTGGGTGCGCTGACCCACCCTGGTTACGCGACCCGCGCGCGACAGGCCGGTCGCGGTATCGGAAATCCTCACCGGCATTCCGGATCTGACCAGCGCGGCGTCTCCGGGGCTCAGCTGGCCGGCGATGGACGGGCTGCCCATGGACAGCGTGACCAGCGAGCCGCTCGCCTCCTGCCCGACCGGTCCGGCCACCTTCACCACCCGGGCCGGGAACCGGGGCACGAACATGATCTCCGACAGCGGGACCATGGGCTCGCTGCCGGCCTTCTTGCCGCCCTTCGCCGTGGGTGTGCTGACCTGCTGCGTCGGCACTGTGTACCCGAGGCCGGCATAGAAGGCGCTGACCGCATCGCCGGTGCCGGCGCCGAACTCGCCGAGGGTGTCGCCGCCGAGCGAGTAGCCGAGGGCCGCCAGGCCCTGCTGCAGCTGGGCGACGTCGGTGCCGGACTCGCCGGGGACGAGGTTGCGGTACGCCGGAACGCTGCCCGCAAATGCGAACAGCGGCCGGCCGGCCACCTCCACGATCGGCTGGCCCGGCTCCACGATGCTGCCGACGGGATGGAAGACCCGCGTGACAACGGGCAGCTCGCCGTTGCTGCCGCCGCCCCCGCCGCTGTCCGCCCCGGACAGCTGGGCGACCTCGGCGGGCGGCTTGACGACCCCCTGCGCCAGCACGGTGCTGGTGATCGTCTGCCGGGTGACCGGGACGGTCAGCTGGGTGGTGGACGGCGGCGCGGCCTGCGCGGCCTGCTCGGCGGGCGACTTGATCGTGGTCGCCAGCAGCAGGCCGCCGACCGAGGCGGCGACCGCCAGGCTGACGACGCCGATCAGCAGGTAACGCCGGCGGCGCAGCCGCCCAGAACCGGCTCTGCCGCCGGAGCCCGGGTTCTCGGGCACGCTGTCGCTGCCTTCGGCCATGGTCATTGCGAGGTGTACAGCAGCAGGTGGCCGCGGCGCTTGAGGAACAGGCTCGCGACCTCACGCGCGGGTGTCACCGGCGCCAGGCGGCCGCTGGCTGGAGCCCTGGGCCGCCTGGACACGACCACCCAGCTGTGCCGGACCAGGTGCGCGCCGCACCCGGCGGCGACGATGCCCGCGACGGCTCTGAGCCGCAGCCGCAGGGCAGCGGGCGGCTGCCGCACGGCCTGCGTCTGGACCCGGCCCGCCGCATTGACCGGGGCCTGCCTGCTGGTCAGGGTCCGCCTGCTGACCGGTGCCGCCACGCCGGCCAGGGCATGCCTTACCACCGGGACCTGCGCGCTGGCCGCCGCCTGCGTCCTGGCCCGGACGGGCGGGCTGGGCCTGGCCGGGACCTGGAAGTCCGCCAGCGGCCCGGAGTACGTCACCGACATGTCCGCAGCCTGGGCGGCAATCTTCACCGGATCCTGCCGCCAGCCGCGCAGCAGGCCGGGCCAGTACGCCCGGTCGGATCCCCGTAGGTCGGCGGCGAAGCTGCGGCCCTGCTGACGCAGCTCTATGACCGCGACCACGGCCGTGTTCCGGTTCGGGACCTGCAGCCCGGAGTTCGCCGGGCACAGCGGCATGGCCGCGGTCATCAGCACGGCCCTGCGGGCTGCCGGGTAGATGCCGACGGGAAAGCCAGGCGCGCCGAGGGCCGGCAGCGCCAGCAGGTGCACGCCCGGGGTCGGCGCCGCCGGCCCGCCGGACGCGGTCGGCCCGCCGGGGTTCCTCGCCAGGGCCATCACGGGCAGCACGGCCGCGGTGGTGACGACGGCGGCCACCGCGCCGCCGATCCGCGCGAACCGCATCCGCTGGCGCCGTGCCGTCCGCCGTACTCGCAGCTCTGCGTCCGGCCAGGGCGGCAGTGACCATCGCGGGTCGCGCAGCAGCTCGCGCAGCCGCTCCTCACCCGCCATCGATCCGGCCTCCCGCCAGCGCTTCCAGGTCGAGCAGCGGCCGCAGCGCGGCCAGCCCGCGGGCCGCGAGGCTCTTCACGGTGCCGGGCCGGCACCCCATCAGCTCGGCGATCGACACCTCGGTCATGTCCTCGAAATACCGCAGCACCAGCACCGTGCGCTGCCGGACGGGCAGCTCGCACAGGGCCCGGCGCAGCATGTCCCAGTCGTCACTGCGGCGCAGCGTCAGGTCGTCGGCGATGAGCTCGGGCACGTCGCCGAGCTGCACCCGCGACTCCCACCGCTGCCACCGGTTGATGTTGATGTTGACCATGACCTTGCGCACGTAGGCGGCGGCGTTCTCCCGGCGCACCGTGCGCCAGCGGCGCAGCGTTCTGGCCAGGGCCTCCTGCACCAGGTCCTCGGCCTGCCGGGGGTCGCCGGTCAGCACGTGCCCGAACCGGAGCAGGGCAGGCAGAGCCGCGGCGGCAAACTCACCGAAGCTGTCGCTGGCCGGTCGTGTCTCGGGCACCCGTCCCTCCTGCAACGTTGACCCGGCAGGGGGAAGGGAGGTTGCTCCCGTGGCCATGTTGTTATCAGCCGGGCCGAACGGCATGCCGATAGGGTCGTTCCGCGAGACAGCAATGCGCAAGAGGCAGTGCGGCGCACGGCGGGAGCGGAGACAGCCAATGGTCAAGGTCGGGGTGCTCGGCGCCAGGGGCCGGATGGGCTCGCAGGTGTGCCAGACCGTGCAGGATGCCGCGGACATGCAGCTGGCCGCCCAGGTCGATCTCGGCGATGCGCTCGACCCGCTGATCGACTGTGACGTCGCGGTCGACTTCACCCATCCCGGCGCGGTCATGGACAACCTGCGCTGGTGCGTCGCGCACGGGCTGGATGCCGTCGTGGGCACCTCCGGGTTCGACGACTACCGGCTGGCCGTCGCCGGCGAGTGGCTGAGCCGGGCGCCCGGGGTGCACGTGCTGGTGGTTCCCAACTTCTCGGTGGGTGCGGTGCTGATGATGCGCTTCGCCCAGCAGGCGGCCAGGTTCTTCGAATCCGCCGAGGTCATCGAGCTGCACCATGCCGCCAAGGCCGACGCGCCGTCCGGCACCGCGGCCCGCACCGCCGCGCTCCTCAGCGCGGCCCGCACGGCCGCGGACCTGGGCCCGCAGCCGGACGCGACGGCGACTGCCGCCGAGGGCGCGCGCGGCGCCGTGCTCGACGGCGTGCATGTGCACTCGGTCCGGCTGTCCGGCCTGGTCGCGCACCAGGAAGTGCTGCTGGGCGGGCACGGCGAGATCCTCACCATCCGGCACGACTCGCTGGACCGCTCCTCGTTCATGCCCGGGGTACTGACGGCGGTCCGCGGCCTCGCCGCCCTCCCGCCCGGCCTGACGGTCGGCCTGGAACCCCTCCTCGGCCTGTGATCCCCCCCGATTCCCGCGCCCGTGGCTCCGCTGAACCTTATGGGTGCCGCACCCATAGGCACCTGACCCTGTGGGTGCCGCACCCATAGGCACCTGACCCTGTGGGTGCCGCACCCAGGGGGTTCACTCTGCCGGGCGGTGCGCCGCCGGTACCGCGAACGGGTACCTTCGGGGTATGTGCCGGAGTATCAAGACCCTGCGGGCCCCCTACACCGACGACGTGACCGACACTGACGTCCGGGCGGCCGCGCTGCAGTACGTGCGCAAGATCAGTGGCTTCCGCGCCCCGGCCCGGCATAACGCCGCGGCCTTCGACCAGGCCGTCGACGCGGTAGCCACCGCTACCGCGGCCCTGCTCAGCCAGCTGGAAGTCCGCTCGGCCTGACAACGGGCCCGCTGGCCGAGCCGGGGCCGCCGGGTCCCGCTCAGGGCCAGGCCGTCACGGAATGGCTCCGGTCGCGATGTTCTGCCACGTGGTGGCGGCTGGTCCGCCGACGGGGAACTGCCAGGAGTCCCAGCACTGGCTGCCGGTCACCCAGGAGTACGACCAGATGACGAAGTCCGGGAAGCTCGCCGTCAGGTAGGCGGCATCGGCCTGCATCACCGCTGCCCGCTGCTGGTCGGTGAACTGGCATCCCGTGCTGGTCGTATTGCCCAGCCCGACCCCGTACTCGGCCAGCCCCCGCGGCACCTGGCCGGATGCGCCGGCAGCTGACGTGCACGACAGCCAGCGCTGGAAGCCAGCGTCCTTCGCCAGCGTGTCCTGGTTCTTCTCGTAGGTGTCCGCCAGGTAGTAGTCCACGCTGGCCGCCGGGGGGATGAACGAGCAGTCGTAGCCGCGGCGGGTGGAACTGGCGTAGGCCCAGGTCATGGCAATCGTCGCCACCTTCACCGTGGTGATTCCGCACGACTGTGCCGCCTGGCGGATCTCCGCGGCCTGGACATTGAACTCCGCCGCGAAAGCCGCGCCGGTGGCGAACGGAGACTGCTGGTTTTCCGGTTCGTGGTAGAACACCAAGATCACGTTCCGGGTGGCCGGGATCGAGCACACATACGACGAGACGTTCGTTCCGGGCGTGTTGTAGGAGACGACCAGGGTCACGCCGGCAGGCAGGGTGCTGCCATTGGAACCGGCGTAGCTGGCGGGTAGCGCCTTGTTGTAGAAGATGCGCGCGTCCTGCAGCGGGCCGAAAGAGCTGCTAGCTGTCTGCCACGCAGTCGAGTTGCCGGAAACCCACGCGCCGATGATGGCGGCCGAGCGGGTGGCGGCGAAGGACGGTGCCTGGGCGATGCCCGTCATGATGAGCGCAGCACTGATCATGGCGCCGAGGCGCCGGGCAATTCGTAACATGACCCCCCCGGGTGAAGTATTTCTCCCTCCCTTTCCCGTTACCGAAGATCCATATGCAGTTCGCCTGGGCGTTGTTCACAGGCATGACGGCACGGCTGCCGGCCCGCGGGGCGGCATCGGAACCACTGCGAACCACGGCCTAGAGCTGGCCGACGTCGGTCACGGTCACCACGGCCTCGCCGGCCTCGTCGGCCGCGGCCAGGTCGATGACCGCGGAGAAGCCCCAGTCGTGATCCCCGGCGGGGTCGTCGAAAATCTGCCGTGCCTGCCACCGCCCGGCCTGCTGATCGAGGATCAGCAGGCCAGGGCCGCGAGCATCCGCGCCGGTCAAGATCTCGGCGTGCTCGGCGAAGTACGGCTCGAGCGCCGCCTGCCACGCGCCGGCGTCCCAGCCCGGGCCGGAGTCCAGCTCGCCGAGGGCGTCCCACCGGCGCAGGGCGGCCAGCTCGACCCGGCGGAACAGCGCGTTGCGCACCAGCACCCGGAACGCCCGCTGGTTGCCGGTCACCGCGGGCGGCCGCTCGTCCCGCGGCGCGACCGCGGCGGCGGCCTCGCCCGGGCTGCGCAGCTGCTCCCACTCCTCCAGCAGGCTGGAGTCCGTCTGGCGGACCAGCTCGCCCAGCCACTCGGTCAGGTCGGCCAGATCCTCGGTCCTGGCGTCGTCCGGCACGGTCTGGCGCAGCGCCTTGTAGGCGTCGGCCAGGTAGCGCAGCACCGTGCCCTCGCTGCGGGCCAGCCCGTAGTAGCCGATGTACTCGGTGAACGTCATCGCCCGCTCGTACATCTCCCTGGCCACCGACTTGGGCTCCAGCTGGTAGTCAGCCACCCACGGGTGACCGCGGCGGTACATCTCGTACGCGGCGGCCAGGACCTCGGCCAGCGGCCGTGGATAGGTCACGGACTCGAGCAGCTCCATCCGCTCCTCATACTCGATGCCGTCGGACTTCATCTGCGCGACCGCCTCGCCGCGCGCCTTGTTCCGCTGCGCCGCCAGCACCTCGCGCGGATTGTCCAGCACCGCCTCGATCACCGACAGCACGTCCAGCGGATACTCGAGCGCCGCCGCGTCCAGCAGCCCGATCGCGGCCAGCGCCAGCGGGGACAGCGGCTGGTTGAGCGCGAAGTCGGCCTGCAAGTCAACGGTCAGCCGCCACCGGCGGCCCTGCTCGTCGGGGACCTCCAGCCGCTCCACCACGCCGCCGGCCAGCAGCGCCCGGTAGATCGCGAACGCCCGGCGGATATGCCGCCGCTGTGCGGCCGGATCCTCGTGGTTGTCGGTGAGCAGATGCTTCATCGCCGCGAACGCGTCACCGGGCCTGCTGATCACCCCGAGCAGCATCGCGTGGGTGACCGTGAAGCTGGACTTCAGCGGCTCGGGCTCGGCGGCGACCAGCCGTTCGAAGGTCGGCCGGCCCCAGGAGACGAAACCGGGCGGCGGTTTCTTGCGCACCACCTTGCGCCGCTTCTTGGGGTCCTCCCCGGCCTTGGCCAGCGCCCGCTCGGTCTCGATCACGTGCTCAGGGGCCTGCACGACCACGTATCCCAAGATGTCGAAGCCGGCCCGGCCGGCCCGCCCGGCGATCTGGTGGAACTCACGCGCCTGCAGCACCCGGGTGGTGCTGCCGTCGTACTTGGACAAGCGCGGTGAACAGCACCGTCCGGATCGGCACGTTGATGCCGACGCCGAGGGTGTCGGTGCCGCAGATGACCTTGAGCAGGCCAGCCTGCGCCAGCGTCTCCACCAGCCGCCGGTAACGGGGCAGCATCCCGGCGTGGTGCACGCCGATGCCGTGCCGGACCAGCCGGGACAGCGTCTTGCCGAAACCGGCGGTGAACCGGAACGCGCCGATGAGCTCGGCGATCGCGTCCTTCTCGGCCCGGGTGCAGACGTTGACGCTCATCAGCGCCTGGGCCTGCTCGATCGCCGCGGCCCGGGTGAAGTGCACGATATACACCGGGGCCTGCCGGGCGGTGAGCAGGTCGGCGACGGTCTCGTGCAGCGGCGTGAGCAGGTAGGAGAACGTCAGCGGGACCGGCCGCTCCGCGGAGGCGATCACCTCGGTGGGCCGGCCGGTGCGCCGGGTCAGGTCGCGGCCGAAGAAGCTGACGTCGCCGAGGGTGGCTGACATCAGCACGAACTGGGCCTGCGGCAGTTCGACCAGCGGCACCTGCCAGGCCCAGCCCCGGGCCGGGTCGGCGTAGAAGTGGAACTCGTCCATCACCACCTGGCCCATATCGGCCCGCGCCCCCTCGCGCAGCGCGATGCTGGCCAGCACCTCCGCCGTGCAGCAGATGATCGGCGCCGTCGGGTTGACGCTCGCGTCGCCGGTCATCATCCCGACGTCGGCCGCACCGAACATCGCGCACAGCGCGAAGAACTTCTCCGATACCAGGGCCTTGATCGGCGCGGTATAGAAGCTGCGATCGCCGCGGGCCAGCGCGGCGAAATGCGCGCCCGCGGCGATCAGGCTCTTGCCCGACCCGGTCGGGGTGGACACGATCACGTTGGCGCCCGAGACGACCTCGATCAGCGCCTCTTCCTGGTGCGGGTACAGCGGCAGGTCCTGGCCTGCCGCCCAGTCGGCGAACGCGTCGAACAGGGCGTCGGGGTCGGCGGTGCCGGGCAGCCGGTCGGTGATGGTCATGACCGGTCTAGTATGCGAGAGGTTCAGGCGCCCGCCTGCCGCGCCGCCTCGTCGCTGACCCACATTCCGGTCATCCGCGCAGATGGGCGATGAACCAGTCGTGCTCGGCCGCGGGGTAGGTCGCGGCGACCGTGTCGGTCAGTAGCCGGTCGAAGCCCGGGCCCGCGGCCCAGTCCAGCACCCGGCGTCCATGGTGACCTCGGCGATCGAGTCCATTGTGGCCGTCAGGAGAAGGTGATCCTGAACGCCTCGCGCCACTGCGTGAGCCATTCCGCCTCGCCGGTCAGCTCCACGGCGTCCAGCGGCTGCCGGTTCCAGAGCGCGAAGTACAGCGCGGCCGCCGGGCCGCGCAGCACCGCGGCGCAGCCGTCCAGGCCGGGCGCGGCTACGATCCGGCCGTCGCGGTAGCGCATGGTCCAGCTCTCTGGCCGGTCCGCTGGATCCAGCCCGACGGCCGCGGCGGCGGAGCGCAGGGCTTCGCCGGGGTCTGGCCGGCCGAAGAAGGCGAGCAGCTCGCCGATGCCGTCGGCGGCGAACGCCGGGCTGACCGGCGCCGGGACCCGGCCCGCGGCCAGCTCGGCGTCGACCCGGTGGATGGCCGTCTCGTGCGCCTGGCGCCGGGCCCAGAACGCCAGCGGGGACGGCGCGGGCAGGAAGCTCCAGCACTTCAGGCCGGGCGGCGCCGCGCGCAGCGCACCGATCAGCCGGGCGAGCCCGGCAGCGAACCAGCCGGGCAGCTCGTGATCGGGCGGGGTCGCGGCCAGCACGGCCGCCTCATCGAGCCGCGGCGTCCGCTCCACCTGCGCGGCCTCGACGTAGCCGGCCGCCCAGCGGTGCACGTAGCCCAGGTGGCCGAGCAGTTCGCGGACCCGCCAGCCCGGACAGCTCGGCACGGCCGCGCCGAGCCCGGCCGCGCTGGCCGCAGCGGCCAGCGCGGCGCCCTCGGCCGCCAGCGCCGTGATGTGCTCGCCGGTCTGCATCGCGTCAGGCGGTGCTGACCTGATTCGCGGCGGTCAGGCCCAGCTCGGCGATCGATGTCTCGCGCATCTTGAACTTCTGCACCTTGCCGGTGACGGTCATCGGGAACTCGGTCGTCTGCCGCATGTACCGGGGGATCTTGTAATGCGCGATCTTGCCGGTGCAGTAGGCGCGCAGCTCCTCGGTGCCCAGCTCGGCACCGGGCCGCAGCTTCACCCAGGCGCACAGCTCCTCGCCGTACTTCTCGTCCGGCACGCCGATGACCTGGACGTCCTCGATCGCCGGGTGCGAGTACAGGAACTCCTCGATCTCCCGGGGGTACACGTTCTCGCCGCCCCGGATCACCATGTCCTTGATCCGCCCGACGATGTTCAGGTAGCCCGCCTCGTCGATGGTGGCCAGGTCGCCGGTGTGCATCCACCGGCCGGCGTCGATGACCTCGGCGGTGCGCTCCTGGTCATCCCAGTACCCGAGCATCACCGAGTAGCCGCGGGTGCACAGCTCCCCGGCGGTGCCGCGGGGCAGCACCAGGCCGGTCTCGGGGTCGACCACCTTGACCTCGATGTGCGGGTGCACCCGGCCCACCGTCGACACCCGCCGGTCCAGCTCGTCGTCGGCGGTGGTCTGGGCCGACACCGGCGAGGTCTCGGTCATCCCGTAGCAGATCGTCACCTCGGTCATGTGCATCTCGCTGACCACCCGCTTCATCACCTCCACCGGGCACGGCGAGCCGGCCATGATCCCGGTGCGCAGGCTGGACAGGTCGTAGGTGCCAAAATCGGGCAGCGCGAGCTCGGCGATGAACATCGTCGGCACCCCGTACAGCGAGGTGCACCGTTCGGCCTGGACCGCCTGCAGCGACGCGGCCGGGTCGAACCCGGGGGCCGGTATCACAATCGTCGCGCCGTGCGTGGTGACCGCCAGGTTGCCGAGCACCATCCCGAAGCAGTGGTAGAACGGCACCGGTATGCAGACCCGGTCGGCGGCGGTGTACCGGCAGCCCTCGCCGATGAAGAACCCGTTGTTGAGGATGTTGTGGTGCGACAGCGTCGCGCCCTTGGGGAAGCCGGTGGTTCCGCTGGTGTACTGGATGTTGATCGGGTCGTCGAACGCCAGCTCGGCCTCCCGGCCGGCCAGGGCCGCGGGCTCGGCCGTCTCGGCGGCGGCGCCGGCCGCGAGCAGCCCGCCCCAGCCGTCGGAGCCGAGGTAGATTACCTGCTCCAGGGCGGGCAGCTCGCCGCGGACCGCCTCGACCATGCCGCGGTAGTCACTGGTCTTGAAGCTCACCGCGCTGACCAGCAGCCGGACGCCGGACTGGCGCAGCACGAACTCCAGCTCGTGACTGCGGTACGCCGGGTTGATGTTGACCAGGATCGCGCCCATCTTGGCCGTGGCGTACTGCAGCAGCACCCACTCCGGGCAGTTCGGCGCCCAGATGCCGATCCGGTCGCCCGCGGCGACGCCTGCCGCGATCAGCCCGCGGGCCAGCGTGTCGGTGTCGGCGTCGAGCGTCGCGTAGCTCCACCGGGCGCCCGTCGGCACGTCCACTAGTGCCTCGCGGTCGGGGTGAGCGGCGGCGATCCGCCGCAGGTTAGCGCCGATCGTCTCGCCGATCAGCGGGATCGGTGAGGTTCCGTGGCTGTACGACAACTGGGCTGCGCTGGTCATGAGGTGTCCGTCCGTCATTGGCCGTCCTGGCCCGGCGCCCGGCGCGCGGGCCGGCCGTCCGGTCCGCCCGCGTGCCGCCGGGTTATGGTCATCCCCATGATTCCCGTCCGGGCCGGCGGTGGGAAGATCCGCGGCCCGGCGGCCGGCCCGGGCGCGGTCAGTGCCGGGGCGGAGTTACTGTCAGAGGGAGAAGCATTAGCCATACCAGTCCTGGCCGGAGCGGCAATGGGCACGTGGATCCTCTGGCTGATCGCGGCGGCCGTCTTCGGCGTGGCCGAGATCGCTACCACGACGCTGGCGTTCGGGCTGATCGCCGCGGCCTCGCTGGTCGGCGCCATGGCCGGGGGCGCCGGGGCGCCCTTTCCGGTCCAGTTCGGAGCCTTCGTCGTGGCTGCGGCTGCGGGCCTCGGGATCATCCGGCCGATCGCCGTCCGGCACATGCGCCAGCCGCCGCTGCTGCGCAGCGGCACCGCCGCGCTCGTCGGCAAGACCGCTTTGGTGCTCGATGACGTCAGCACGTACGCGGGCCGGGTCCGGATCGGCGGCGAGGAATGGTCGGCCCGGCCCTACGACGAGACGCTGGTGATCCCGGCCGGCGCCACCGTGGACGTGCTCAAGATCGACGGCGCAACCGCCCTCGTCTATCCCAGGGAGTGACCATGCTAGAGGCTGCCTTCGTCGCCGCGGCGGTTGTCATCGTGCTCATCGTGCTGACCGCGATGCGCACCGTCCGGATCGTGCCGCAGGCCAGGGCACGCAACGTGGAGCGCCTGGGCCGGTACCGCAAGACGCTCGAACCGGGGATGAACTTCATCCTCCCGTTCATCGACCGGGTCAAGCCGCTGATCGACCTGCGCGAGCAGGTGGTGTCGTTCCTCGGCCAGCCGGTGATCACCGAGGACAACTTGGTCGTGAGGATCGATACCGTCCTGTTCTTCCAGGTCACAGACCCGCGCGCGGCGGACTACGAGATTGTCGACTACATCCAGGCGATCGAGCAGCTCACCGCGACGATGCTGCGCAGTGTCATCGGGTCCATGGACCTGGAGGTGACCCTGACCTCCCGTGACAAGATCAACACCATGCTCCGCGGCGTGCTGGACGACGCGTCGGGCAAATGGGGGATCCGGGTGACCAGGGTGGAGATCAAGGCGATCGACCCGCCGAAGAGCGTCATCGACGCGATGGAGAAGCAGATGCGCGCCGAGCGGGAGAAGCGCGCCGCGATCCTCACCGCCGAGGGCCTGCGCCAGTCGCAGATCCTGACCGCCGAGGGCGACAAGCAGGGCACGATCCTGCGGGCTGAGGGCGACAAGCAGAGCGCGATCCTGCGCTCCGAGGGTCAGGCCGCGGCGATCGGCACGGTTTTCCAGTCCATCCACGACGGCGACCCCGACCCGAAACTGCTGGCCTATCAGTACCTGCAGACCCTGCCGCAGCTGGCCCAGGGCGCAGGCAGCACGATGTGGATGATCCCGAGCGAGCTGACCAGCGCGCTGAAGGCGATCAGCTCCGCGTTCGACGGCTCGGCCGGGGCCGCAGCCGGATCAGGGACGCGGCAGGCCGCAGGCGGTGCGGCTGGGCGCGACCCGGCGCGGCCTGCCGCTGGCTCCGGCACGGACGCCGATCGCGGCGCGCACCGGGCCCAGCTGGCCGCCGCCGACGTGCTCGCGCAGGTGCCCCTGCCGGGGGTTCCTGGCCAGCTAGCCAGCCCGGCCGGGGCGGCGCCGGGGCCGGACTCCGCCGACGGGGTCAACGGCGGGGCGGCCAACGGCGGTGGCGTCAACGGCGGCCCGTCGCAGGGCCGCCCGGCGACGCCGCTGATCCCGGGCCAGCCCGGCCCGGTCGAGCCAGCCGGACCCGATCAGCCAGCCGCACCTGATCAGCCGGCTGGCGAGAGCCGGATCGCCAGGCCGACGGTCAGCAGCGCGCCGAACGCGAGCTGCAGCCGCCCGGTCTGCCCGAGCGCGGCGATCAGGCCGGGGCCGGCGGCTCCCGCGCGCACCCGCCGCAGCGGCGGCACGGCGAACGGCACCGCGATGAGCGCGACCAGGGCCAGCGGCGCGGCCGGGGCCAGGGCGACGGCAACGGCGAACGGCACCAGCACGCACGCCGCGTACAGCAGCCGGGTCCGCTTGTCCCCGAGCACCACGGCCAGGGTCCGCTTGCCGGTCACCCGGTCGGTGGGGATGTCCCGCAGGTTGTTGATGACCAGCAGCGCGCAGGCCAGCAGCCCGATCGGGGCGGCCGCGGCCACCGTCAGGGGGGTCAGCGAGCGCATCTGCACGTACGCCGTACCCGCCACCGCGGCCAGGCCGAAGAACAAGAACACCGAGACCTCGCCGAGCGCCCGGTACCCGTACGGCCGGCTGCCGCCGGTGTAGAACCAGGCCGCGGCGACGGCCGCCGCCCCCGGCAGCAGCAGCCACCACGAGGTCACCGCGGCCAGCACCAGCCCGGCCGCCCCGGCCACGGCGAAGCAGGCCAGCGCCGCGCCGAGAACCTGACGGGGCCGGGCGAGACCGGAGGCGGTCAGCCGCACCGGGCCGATCCGCTGCTCGTCGGTGCCGCGGACGCCGTCGCTGTAATCGTTGGCGTAGTTCACGCCGACCTGCAGCGCGAGCGCGACCACCAGCGCGAGCACTGCCCGCCACGCCGAGAACCGGCCATAGCCGAAGGCCACTCCAGAGCCGACGACGACCGGCACGATGGCCGCCGGCAGCGTCCGCGGCCGCGCTCCCGCGACCCAGTCCCGTGCTGCCGCCACTTCCCGCCTTCCGCCGACGCCCCGCGCGGAACACAGGGTAACCGTGCGGCGGCTCTCACGCGACCGGCGGGAGCGCCCTCTGCGCGGCCTCGTAGATGTGGCTGATCTGGGCCGAGGACAGTCGCTGACGGCCGATGGCGCGGGCCCGCCGCTTGAAGTACTTGCGCGCCCAGCTGCCGGGGAACACGTCGACACCGCGCAGGCTGGCCACCGCCCACGGGATCTTCGGCCCGTAGATCACCATCACCGGCCGCACTCCGACCGGCTCGCCGAGCGCGGTACCGACCAGGCGGGAGGCCTGCGCGGCCTCCCAGCGGGCATGCACCAGCCGTTCCTTCTTGTTGGCCGGCCCGTGGTAGAGGGCATTGCCCGCGGAGACCCGCACCGCCAGCCGCCGGTCCCAGTACTCCGAGTCAACCGCGAACACCCCGGGCGGCCCGATGATCAGGTGGTCGATCACCGACTGGCTGCCGGGAATCCGGCGCGCGTGCAGCGCGAGGAAGCCGGCCGGGCGCAGCAGCGCCACCCGCCGCCGGGTACGGCGCTGGGCCGCGGCCACCCGCGCCGCGGCCGGGATGATCGACATGGTGCGCGATCGGTAGACCGTGTCCGCGACGGCGACCAGGGCGGCCGCGGTGACGCCGAGCCGCCAGTCCCGCCAGATGCCGATGATGGTCCCGATGGCGGCGGCGATGACCAGCCGGCGGACCCACAGCGGTGTCCGCGGATCGCTGGTCAGCCGGGCCACCAGCGAGCGCCTGGGCCCCGCCGGGGAAGCCCGCCGGGCCGGGGCGGCCCGCGTCGCCGGGCCGTCCGTGGCCGGGCGGCCCGTGGCCGGCCCGCCGTCCGTCCGCCTGCCAGCTGGCTGTCCGGGCACCCGCTGCGCCGTCTGCTGAGCCGCGTCGGGCGCCATCTCCGTGTCCGGCCCAGTTTCCCGGTCCATTTTTTGAGCGTAACCGAAACTGCCCGGCAGGAAACCCCCAGTGCCGCGGCCCGATGCTGCGCCCTAGTTGCTGCGACAGGGCGCACCGGGCCGACCGTGACCGGGGGCGGCCCGGCGTCTACTGTTCGGAGACGTGACTGCGCTTCATGATCTCACCGTGGTCGAGCAGGCGGCAGCCATCGCCGCCGGGCAGCTGTCCCCGGTCGAGCTCACCGACTATTACCTGGACCGGATCGGCCGGCTCGGCGGTGAGGTCGGCGCCTTCTGCACGGTGACCGGCGAGCTGGCCAGGGATCAGGCGCAAGCGGCGCAGCAGGCCGTGGCCGGCCACCGGGCCGCCCGCAGCCTGGCCGGGCTGCCGCCGCTGACCGGGGTGCCGGTCCCGATCAAGGACCTGAACATGGTGGCCGGCGTGCGGATGACGCTCGGCAGCGCGATCTACGCCGACAACGTGGCCGCGCAGGATGACTACGTGGTCGCCGCGCTCCGCGCGGCCGGCGCGGTCTGCACCGGCAAGACGGCCACTCCCGAGTTCGGCCTGCCCTGCTACACCGAATCCCAGATCGGGCCGGCCGCCCGCACCCCGTGGGACCTGTCCCGGTCCGCCGGGGGATCCAGCGGCGGCGCGGCGGCCGCGGTCGCGGCTGGCCTTGCGCCGGCCGCGCAGGGCAGCGACGGCGGCGGCTCCATCCGGATCCCGGCCAGCGCGTGCGGCCTGTTCGGGATCAAGCCGAGCCGCGGCCGGGTCTCCGGCGGCCCGCTGGCGCCCGACCTGTGCGGGCTGTCCACCAGCGGCCCCATCACCCGGACGGTCGCCGACGCGGCGCTGCTGCTCGACGTGATGACCGGCAACCATCCCGGCGACATGTACACCCAGCCGCCGCTGCCGCCCGGCGAGTCGTTCCTGGCCAGCGCCGGCCGCGAGCCCGGGCGGCTCAAGATCGCCCGGACGCTGCAGACAGTCATCCCCGGCGCGGACCTGCATCCGGACTGCACCGCGGCCTACACGCAGGCCAGCGAGCTGCTGGCCTGCCTCGGGCACGAGGTCACCGACATCGAGCTGCCGTTCGGCACCGACGTGGTGCCCGCGTTCGAGACATTGTGGTATGCGCAGGCGGCCCTGGCGCCGGTCGGCGCCGGGCAGGAGGACCAGCTGCAGCCGCTTACCCGGTACCTGCGCGGCCGGGGGCTGGCGCTGCGCGCCAGCGACCTGCTGGCGGCCCAGGCCTGCCTGCAGGGCGTGATGCGGGCGGCGCTGGCCGCGCTGGCCGGCTACGACGCCCTGCTCACCCCGACGCTGGCCCAGCCCCCGGTGCCGGTCGGCTACTTCGACGAGGTTGAGCCCGCCGACAACTTCGAGCGGCAGAAGCGGTTCACCCCTTGGACCTCGCTGTACAACTCCTCCGGCCAGCCCGCCGTGACGCTGCCGCTGTACTGGAACGCGGCGGGGCTGCCGGTCGGCGTGATGCTGGCCGGCCGGGTCGGCGCCGAGGCAACCCTGATCTCGCTGTCGGCCCAGCTCGAGGCGGCCCGCCCGTGGCGGGACCGCCACCCCCCGATCTGGTCCGCCTGAACCAGCCGTTCGCTGCCGGCCGCCTAGGGGCCGCGACCCGGCGGTGGCGCGCTGTCCGGTGCCGGTCAGCAGCCGCCGGCCGGCCCGGGAACGCCGGGCCCTGTCGCCGGGTCGTCGACGATGCCGTAGCCAGCGCCGCGCAGCACCGCGCCGAAGTGGACGACGTACCACCGGCCGCGCCACGAGATCAGCGACGCGATCCCGATCGAGCGCAGCTGGCCGTGCTGCCGGTACACCAGCCGCGCGCCGCCGACATGCCAGTAACCGCCGGAGTTGGCGCACACCCCGGGCACGATCCACGCGGCGTCCGCAGCCGGGACGATCACCCGGATCAGCCGGGCGTGCCGCGCGCCGCGGCCCAGGTAGCGGTGCGCGGCGGCCACGTCCAGCCGGAAATCGGCGTACAGCCGGTCCCGCCAGTCGAGCGCCGGGCCGTAGATGGCCTTGATCTGGGTGTAGGCGAACTCCGGGAAGAAGGCCTGCCGGGCCAGGTGCGCGCGGCCGGTCACGACGGCGGCCCACAGATCCGTCATCTCCCCGCGGAACGCGCGGCCGCGCGCGCTCGGGAACTTCTGCGTCTGGTGCAGCCGGGCGGCCGGCGGCGGCACCGGGATCACCCTCGGCCCGGTGCGCCGCGGGGACGGCGCCGCGGCCGGGCCCGACGCAGCCGCCGGAGTGCCCGGCGGCCTGGCCGTGGCGCTCGGCCGCCGGGTGCTGCCCCGGGCCGCGCTATGACCGGGCCGGCCGCGCACCCGGCGGCCAGCGCCGCCCCGGCTACCGTCAGCGCCACGGCGCGCAGCGCCGCTCCGGCAGACATCGGCACCGCTGCTCCCTTGTCATCTCGTGCGTGCGTCATCTCGTGCGTGCTCGTGCACCTCCGTGCCCTGGCGGCGCGGCGGGCCTGGCTAATCATCGCCGGCTGCCAGATCATCCGGGCGGACTCATCAGCGCCCGGCCATTTTTGCGCCAAAATCTCCCGTTGCGCCGGCCGCCCTGGCGGGGCGGGCGACCGGCTGCCGGAGCGGGCGCTGCGGGCTCTACCATGCCGGTAGCCGCCATGGCCGGAGCGGGCGAAGACGGCTGCGGCCGGGTCGGAGGTGGTCGGATGGCGCTTCGGGCAGGCAGCCTGGCCGGTCCGGGCGGGCGGCGCCGCCGGAGGCGCGGCGTCCGGCGGGTGACCGGCACGGTGCTCGCGGTCGTCGCCGGCGCGGCGCTGCTCGTACTGCTCGCGGTCGGCTACGGCCCGGTGCCGGCGCTCGGCCCTGCGCTCGACCCGGGGCACGGCGCCTGGGCCGCGGCGGCGGGCGGCATGCTGCCCGGCTCGCAGCCGCTCACCGCGGCCGGGCTGCGGCATCCGGTGCGGGTCACGTTCACCCAGCAGGGCCTGGCCTCGATCACCGCAGCCAGTGACGACGACGCCTACGCCGCGCTCGGCTACGTGCACGCCGAGTTCCGGCTGAGCGAGATGGACCTGGAGCGGCGGCTGGCCGAGGGACGGCTGGCGCAGCTCGCGGGGCCGGCCGCGGTCAGCTCCGACGAGTTCGAACTGAGACTCGGCCTGCTGCGCACGGCCCGCCAGGAGTGGGCGGACATGCCGCGCTCCAGCCCGGCCGCCCGCGCGCTGATCTGGTACGCGCGCGGGGTCAACGACTACCTGGCCCGGGTCCGGGCGAGCGGCCAGTGGCCGGCCCTGTTCTCGCTGGCCGGGGTCTACCCGGGCGACTGGACGCCGGTCGACAGCCTGGCCGTGCAGGGCGATCTCACCCAGCAGCTGGACTTCACCACCACCCCGCTGGACTACGCGCTGCTGCAGCGCTCGCTCGGCGCGGCCCGCACGATGGCGTGGTTCCCGCTGAACCCGGTCAACCAGCAGAGCCCCTACGACCCCGGCCCGTACCGCAAGCTCGGCGTCGCGCCCCTGGTCACCAGCGGCGCGGTCATCCCGGCCGCGGCCCGGGCCGCCCCGGCGCCCGCCGGCGCCAGGGCCGCCAGCGCCGTGCCGGCCAGCGCCGCATCCCCCGGCCCGCGCTCGGCGGCGACCGCCGCCCCGGTGTCCCGGCCGGAGGCGCAGGCGGCGGCGAGCCTGCTGGGCCAGGCCGGGGCGCTGCCGCCCGGCCAGCTGCACGGCTACCCCGATAGCAATGCCTGGGCGGCAAATGGGCCGAAGGTGGCCGGGCCCGCGGCCATGCTGGCCGGCGACCCGCACCTGCCGCAGACGCTGCCGTCGGTCTGGTACCAGGTGGCGATCTCGGCGCCCGGGCTGGCCGTATCCGGCGTGAGCGTACCGGGGCTGCCCGGCGTGCTGCTCGGGCACAACCGCCATATCGCCTGGTCGCTGACCGACACGCAGAACCAGTCGACGCTCTTCTACACCGAGCGCACCAGCCCGCGCCGTCCCGGGCAGTACTTCTGGCGCGGCCGGTGGCGGGCCATGCGCGGCTACCGGTACGCGATCGCGGTGCGCGGCGGCGCCACCCGGTACCTGGCCGTCGACGTCACCGTGCACGGGCCGGTGCTGACGCGGGCCGGGCAGACCGTGTCAGTCGACTGGATGGGCAACGTGCCCTCGCCGGACGTGGCCGTGCTCTACGACATCAATACCGCCGCGAGCTTCGCCCAGTTCCGCGCCGCCCTGGCCAGCTGGCGCGCCCCCACCCAGAACTTCGTCTACGCCGATGACCGCGGCAATATCGGCGCGATCTCGGCCGGCTACTACCCGCTGGTCCGCCGCGGCCGGCCCTGGCTGCCGATGCCGGGCACCGGTGCCGACGACGTCGCCGGGGTCATCCCCTATGCCGCGATCCCGCAGGTCTACGACCCGCCCGGGCACGTGGTGGCGACCGCCAACCAGCGCCCGGTCACCGCCGCCTACCCCTACTACATCGGCACCGCCGCCAACGACTTCGACCCCGGCTACCGGGCCAGCCAGGAATACGCCTACCTGCGGCCCCGGTCGGCGATGCGGCCGCCGGCCTTCGCCGCGCTGCAGACCAGCCTGACCGACCGGCTGGCCGTCCGGATCGTGCCCCGGCTGGCCGCCGCGCTGCGGGCCGGCCCGCTCACCGCCGGCCAGCAGCGGGCGGCACGGCTGCTGGCCGGGTGGAACTTCTCGATGCGGGCGAGCTCGGCGGCAGCCGCGATCTGGTGGACGTTCTGGGGTGATTACCTCAAGACCGTGTTCGGGCCCTGGTGGTCGGCCCGGCACGTGCCGGTGAGCAAGGACCGGCTCGGCCTGTCGATCGGCACCGACCAGGCCAGCCTGGACCAGGCGCTGGAGGCGTGGACCCGCCACGACCAGGGCAATCCCGCCTTCACCCGGCCCGGCCGCCCGGCCAGGGACGCAGCCGGCGCGATGCGGGCCGCGTTCGCCGCCGCGGTCGCCCAGCTGCGGACCCGGCTGGGCGGGGTACCGGCCGGCTGGGCCTGGGGGCGCCTGCACAGCAGGCAGTTCCCGTCGCTGACCCAGGCGGCCCCGCTCGGTTACGGGCCCCGGCCGGCTGGCGGTGACCCGTTCACCGTGGACGCCGCCGACGGCGGCCTGACCGCCAGCCAGGGCCCGAGCTGGCGGATGATCGTGGCCTGGCCGGCCCCGGGCGCCCCGGCCGCCGAGGGGATCTACCCGGGCGGCCAGAGCGAGAACCCGGCCTCGCCGTGGTACGCCAACCTGATCGCGGACTGGTGGGACGGGAAGTACCTGCCGATGCCCCGGGCCGGCTCGGCGCCGGCCCGATCCGCTGGGAGCTGCGGCCATGACCGGCTCCCGGCCGTCACTGGCCCGGCCGTCACTGGCCCGGCCGCGCCGCCGCGGCCCGCGCCGGGTGTGGGCGGGCGGCTGGCTGGCCGGGGTGCTGCTGGTGGTGCTCGGCGCCATGGCCGGGCTGTGGTTCGCGCCGTTCGTCGCCGGCGTGCTGGCCGGCGTGGCGACCAGGCGCGGCGGCTGGCGGCTGCGGTCCGCCGTCCCGGCCGTCATCGGCCTGGCGGTGGCCGGCTGGGGCATCCCGCTGTGGTGGCCCGCCCTGCGCGGCCAGCCGGCCGGCGCCACGGCCCGGGCGATCGCCGCGCTGGCGGGTCTGCCGGCCAGCGCGGCCGTTGGCTTCGCCGCCGCGCTGCTGGTGGCGGTGCTCCAGGCCCTGGCCGGCTGCGGGCTGGGCCGCGCGCTGACCCCCCGCCCGCCGCGCCGCTGACTGGCTGAGCCCTGCCCGCCCGGATCAGGGCGGGGCCGGCGGCGCTGGCGCCGTTACCTGTCGGCCCGGCCGCCGTCATGAAGTCGCCGCGCGATCCGGGCCGCCCCCGTCCCGGGCACCAAGCCCCAGTTCCGCCGCGGTTGCTGCCCTCAGCACGTCCATGCTCATCACAGCGTCCGTGCTGTCGATGAACTGGTCCGCCGCGCCGATCGGCGGCAGCCGCCGCACGCCCGGATCGGTGATCGACGCGCGCAGCACGGCCTCCAGCCGGCTGGCGTCCGGCACCCGGCTGGGCCGGTTGTGGAATGGCACGACTACGGCTCCGACGGGCTCGGTCAGGCCCAGCTGGTCGTGCATGCGGGCGGCGGCCTCGTAGGCCGCGCAGAGACTGTGCTCCCGCGCGGTCCATCCGGCGGCCGTCACCGCAGCGGTCAGCGCGTCAGTCAGTGGCCCGGCGCCCGGCAGCCGGGCGACTGCCGTGCCGAGCCACTTGCTGTAGGGCGGGTAGCGCCGGCGCATCAGCAGCGCCAGGCGCATGAGGTCACGGGCCAGCCGAGCGGCGACCACCGCCGATCCGAGGTGATCCCCGGCCTCCGCGCACCGGCCGGGGAAGGCTGCCTCCTGGCCGATCCGCCGCCACTGGCAAGCCAGCACATACCGCCACACGTCGTCTGGATACCAGCCCAGCGCCGCCCGCACGGCCCCGAGCGTCCCGAGAGTCCCTGGCCCCCCGGCCGGCTCGGGTGCCAGCGCCCGACCAAGCGGCCCGCAGCCGGCCCGCGCCCCGGCCGCGGGCAGGCCGTCGTGGAATACCGCCCCGCCGGTAACCTCAGCCAGGCGCTGGGTCGGGGCGGCCAGCCAGTCCAGCAGCCCGACCCCCTGCCGCGGATCGAAGCCCAGCTCACCGGTCAGCCACCGGCCGAGGCCGGTCACCGTGACCCAGTGCCGGGGCCGCGCGCCGGTCACGTCCGCCTCCGGGAAGAACACACTGAACCCGCGGAACTCGGCGGGCAGCCGGCCGTCCAGCAGCGCGCTGACGTCGTCCGCGCGTGCCGGGCCGGCGTCGTCGGCCAGGAAGACCAGCAGCCGCGGTCCCCAGTTGTGGTCAGTGGACCGGGGCGAGTCGAAGCCGAGCACGTCCGATCCCCAGCCGACCAGCGCCGCCGAGTACGGCAGGCCGGGAAAGGCGGCCCCGAGCAGCGGCCCGACCTGCTCGGCGTAGAACAGCCTGGCCAGTTCCAGGCCCGGCACGAACTCCGCGCTCATGCCAGCAGTCTGCCCCGTTCGCAGGGATGACGGGCCGGCTCGGTCAGCTCCCGGCCGCCGGACGGCTCCAGGTCTTTCGCGCTCATCATGAACGCACCGCCTGCTGGCCGAGCGGCACCGTCGGCTGAGTGGCGCCGGCCGACGGGGGCAATCATGAGGGCATGACCGATCCGGAGCTCGTTCGCCGAGCGGAACAGGCCGGGATCACGCCGGCGTACGAGAACGCCAGCCAGGAGATCGTCGAGGTGAGCGACGAGACCCTGCGTGCGATCCTGGCGGCCCTCGATGCCGCGGCCGGCCGGGCCCCGGTACACCACGACGCCGTAATCCGGGCTGTGCCCGGCGGTGCTCACCGGCCGCCGGACCCGCCGTCCGCCGGTGACGGCAACCAGCCGCGGACTCAGCCGGATGTCAGCCGGCCCGGCCTGCCGGGACCGGCCGCTCAGCCGGATGTCAGCCGGTCCGGTCTGCCGCGGATTCCTGACCGGCAGTCCTGGGGTTTCACCGTGCAGCTGTACTCGGTCCGGTCCCGCGGTTCCTGGGGCCATGGTGACCTGCGTGACCTGGCCGACCTGGCGGCCTGGAGCGCCGCCGGGCTCGGTGCGGACTTCGTGCTGGTCAACCCGCTGCATGCGGTGGAACCAGCCGTGCCCGTCAGCGCCTCGCCGTACCTGCCGATGACCCGGCGCTACCTCAGCCCGCTGTACCTGCGAGTCGAGGACATCCCCGAGTACCGCCAGCTCGCCGACGGCCAGCGGGCGGTGATCGAGGCGCTGGCCGCCCCGCTGCGGGCCAGCAACACCACCGCCGACCTGATCGACAGGAACGCGGTCTGGGCCGCCAAGCGCGCCGCCCTGGAGATCATCCACCGCGTTCCGCGCCGCCCCGGGCGCCAGGCCGGCTACGCGGCCTTCGCCGAGCGGGAGGGCAGCGAGCTGGCCGGGTGGGCCCGCTGGTGCGCCCTGGCCGAGCAGCATGGACCCGACTGGCGGGACTGGCCCGCCGAGCTGGCCGACCCGGCGCAGGCGGCCGCGGTCACGGCCAGCGGACCGCTGGCGGAGCGGGCCGAGTTCCACGCCTGGCTGCAATGGCTGGCGGACGAGCAGCTGGCGCAGGCGCAGCAGGCGGCCGCGACGGCGGGCATGCGCATCGGCCTCATCGGCGACCTGGCCGTGGGGGCGCACCCTGGCGGCGCGGACGCGTGGGCGCACCAGGATCTGCTGGTCCGCGGCATCAGCGTCGGTGCCCCGCCGGATCCGTTCAACCAGCTTGGTCAGGACTGGGCGCAGCCGCCGTGGCACCCGCAGCGGCTGGCGGCGGCGGGGTACCGGCCGCTAGCCGAGCTGTTCGACGCGGTGCTCAGGCACGCCGGCGGCCTGCGGGTGGACCATGTGATGGGCCTGATGCGGCTGTGGTGGATCCCCGAGGGCATGCCCCCCGAACGTGGCGCCTACGTCCGCTATGACCACCGCGCGTCGGTGGCGGCGCTGGCCGCCGCGGCGGCGCCGGCGGGCGCGGTCGCGATCGGCGAGGACCTCGGCACGGTCGAGCCATGGATCTCCGAGTACCTGGCCGACAGCGGGATCCTCGGCACCAGCCTGCTCTGGTTCAGCTACGAGCCGGACGGGGTGACGCCGCTGGCGTCGCGGCACTGGCGCCGCGGCGCCATGGCCACGGTCGGCAGCCATGACCTGCCCACCGTGGCGGGCTTCCTGACCGGGGAGCAGGTCACCGTGCGCGCCCGGCTTGGCCTGCTGACGCAGCCGGAGGACACGGAACGCAAGCACGCAGAGCAGATGATCGTCCGCTGGCACGAGGCCCTGGTTCGCGAGGGACTGCTGGCACCAGGGCCGCCGCCCGGCATCGCCGAGTTCACGGTGGCACTGTACGGATATCTGGCCCGCACGCCGGCCGCGCTGCTCGGCGTCTCGCTGGCGGATGCCGTGGGCGACGCTCGGGCCCAGAATGTCCCGGGCACCTACGACGAGTACCCGAACTGGCGGATTCCGCTGTGCGGCGCCGATGGCCGCCCCGTGCTGCTGGAGGACCTGCCGGGCCTCCCGCTGGTCCGGGCCGTGGCCCGCGCCGCAGCCGCCCGGCCCTGAGTCAGCCCGCCGGCCCTGAGCCGGGCGCGCCGCTGCCGACCCGGAAGTCAGCCGGCCGCCGCGTCCCGCTGACGGCAGCGCAGCGCCCGGGCGGTGTCGTCGCGGCCCTCGACGATCAGTCTGCGCAGCGCGGCCGGCGGGCTGGTCCTGGCCAGGTAGGCACCGGTCTCGTCGATCGCCTGCTGGCTGACCACGCTGACCGGGTAGGCCTGCTCGGCGAATCGCAGCGCCATGTCCATGGACCAGTCCCGCCACACGCCGGCCACCACCTCGAAGTACCGAGCCGCATACGGGGCGAGCAGTTCATCCTGATCCGGGTCGGCGAACCCGCCGAGCGCGGCCCGGAACGTGGCGCTCGGCAGCGCCCCGGACACGATCTGCTGCCAGACGGCTTCCTTTGGCTGCGGCTGCGGGATGGCGGCCCGGCAGCTGGCGGCGTGCCGCTCGCCCGCGTCGGTCGCATCGCGCGCCAGCTCGGCGTCGATCTGCTCCGGTCCGGCGGCGCCGCGGCTGACCAGCCGGTGCAGCAGCCGCCAGCGCAGCTCGGTGTCGACGTCCAGGCCCTCGATCGTGGTGCTGCCGTCCAGCAGCGCGGCCAGCAGGCCAAGGTCATCCTCGCGGGTGGCCACGCCGGTCAGCGCGATCGCATAGCACAGCTGGTGGTCCGACCCCGGAATGGCCCGCATCAGCAGCTCGCGCATCCTGGCCGCGAGCTGGGCCAGCCCGGCTGGCCGCCATCCCGGGTCGGCGAACCGGCGGGCGGCCGCGGCGGCCTGCCGCAGCACGGTCTGCAGCACCGAGACGTCGGCGATCGACTCCGCCCCCGAGATCACCAGGCTGACGTAGTCGCGGGCCGGCAGCTCGCCGTCGCGGGTCATGTCCCAGGCCGCGGCCCAGCACAGCGCGGCCGGCAGCGCCTGCGCGAAGTCGCCGATCGAGCCGATCAGCGTGCCCATCGAATGCTCGTCCAGCCGGATCTTGGCGAAAGTGAGATCGTCGTCGTTGATCAGCACGAGGTCGGGCAGCCGCTCGCCTTCCAGCCCGGGCACCTCGGTCCGCTCTCCGGCGATGTCCACCTCGACCCGGCGGGTCCTGACCAGCCCCGCGCCGGTGCGCGAGTAGAGCCCGACGCCGATGCGGTGCGGGCGCAGCACCGGCTGGCTGGCCGGTGCCTCCTGCAGCACCGCGAAGCCAGTCAGCGCGCCGTCCGAGCCGGTCTGGAACTCGGGGCGCAGCGTGTTGACCCCGGCGGTTTCCAGCCACGCCTTCGACCACGCCGACAGGTCCCGGCCCGATGCCTGCTCCAGCGCGGTGAGCAGGTCGGCCAGGGACGCGTTGGCGTAGGCGTGCTCGCCGAAGTAGGCGCGGACCGCGGCCAGGAAGTTGTCGCGGCCCACGTAGGCGACCAGCTGCTTGAGCACCGCCGCGCCCTTGGCGTAGGTGATGCCGTCGAAGTTGACCTCCACCGCCTCGATGTCGCCGATGTCGGCGGCGATCGGATGGGTGGACGGCAGCTGGTCCTGCCGGTACGCCCACGCCTTCCAGGCCTGGGCGAACGTCGTCCACGCCCCGGTCCACCGGGTGGCCTCGGCCTGCGCGATCGTCCCGGCCCAGGTCGCGAAGGACTCGTTCAGCCACAAGTCGTCCCACCAGCGCATGGTGACCAGGTCGCCGAACCACATGTGCGCCATCTCGTGCAGGATCGTCTCGGCGCGCGATTCCCGGGCCGACTCGGTCACCCGCGACCGGAAGATGTAGTCCTCAAGGAAGGTGACGCAGCCGGCGTTCTCCATCGCGCCCGCCTTGAACTCGGGCACGAAGAGCTGGTCGTACTTGCCGAACGGGTACCGCAGCTCGAACGCCGCGTGGAAGTAGTCGAAACCCTGCCGGGTGACCTCGAAGATCTCGTCGGGATCGAGGTAGCCGGCCAGCGACCGGCGGCAGAAGATGCCGAGGGGAATACCGTCGTGACTGTCCCTGACGACGTGATACGGCCCGGCCGCCACAGCGGTGACGTAGGTAGGCAGCACCGGGGTGGGCGGGAACTGCCAGACGGTGGTGCCCGCCTGGGCCGCCGTGGTGATGGCGTGCGGCGCCATATTGGAGACCACCTGCCACTGCGATGGCGCGGTGACGGTGAGTTCGAAGGCCGCCTTCAGGTCCGGCTGGTCGAAGCAGGCGTAGATCCGGTGCGCGTCAAAGGTCTCAAGGTCCGAGTACATGTACACGGCCTGGTCGGCCGGGTCGGTGAACCGGTGCAGTCCCTCACCGCTGCGCGAGTAGGCGCAGTCCGCGGTGACCCGCAGCTCGTTGCGGGCGGCCAGCCCGAGCAGCGCGATCCGGTTGCCGTCGAACGCCGACACCGGTACCGGCTCGCCGTTCAGGGTGATCTCGCTGACTCGCGGCGCCGTGAGGTCGATGAACGTACCTGACCCGGGGCTGGCGCACCGGAAGCTGACCGTGGTCACCGAGCCGAACGTGGTGTCGCCCCCCGTCAGGTCCAGCGCGACCCGATAAGAAGCGACGCTGAGCAGCCGGGCCCGGTCCTCCGCCTCGGCCCGCGTCAGGTTGCTCGGCCCGGAGCCGGCCTTCCCGGCGGAGCGCGGGTCAGTGATGGCGTGCACGATGCGGTACCCCTTCCCGGCCGGGCTGGCCGGCGTGATCGGCTGCCTGGAATGCCGGGCAGCTGCTGTCGGTTGTCGGCTTACGGAAGCCGATCCCGAGGAGACATGGTGACGAATCAGGAGCCTACCCAAGTCGATTTTTGGTTCGACCCGCTGTGCCCGTGGGCGTGGATGACCTCGCGGTGGATGCTCGAGGTGGCGAAGGTCCGCCCGGTGACGGTGCGCTGGCACGTGATGAGCCTGGCGGTGCTGAACGAGGGCAAGGCCGACATGTCCGAGGGCTATCAGGAGCTGATGCGCAAGGCCTGGGGCCCGGTCCGGGTGTGCATCGCGGCCGAGCAGAAGTTCGGCCCCGAGGTGCTGCTGCCGCTGTATACCGCGCTCGGGACCCGGTTCCACCATGGCCACGCCGAGCGGGACCTGGCGACGATCGAGGCCGCGCTGGCCGACGCGGGCCTGCCGGCCGAGCTTGCCGACGCGGCCGACTCGACCGAGTACGACGAGGCTGTGCGCGCCTCGCACGCGGACGGCATAGACCGGGTCGGCTATGAGGTCGGCACGCCCGTCATCTCGGTGGACGGGACCGCGTTCTTCGGCCCGGTGGTGACGCCGATCCCGCGCGGCGAGGCCGCGGCCAGGCTCTGGGACGGGGTGCTGCTGGTGGCGGGCACGGACGGCTTCTTCGAGCTCAAGCGCAGCCGGACCCGCGACCCGATCTTCGACTGAGCCGCGCCCGCCCGGCCCTGGCCGCCCTCACTGAACTCGGCGGAATGCCTGCTTACATTCGGTGATCATCCAAAGCGTGACGATGCCGGTCTCCCTGCCCGTGCTAGCACGGCGGCCGGCGGTAGGCGAGGATGGACGTCATGCGCAGCAATTACATCGACGGCGCCTGGGCCGCCTCGGCGGGAGCGGCCGGAGTTGACGTGGTCAACCCCGCCACCGGGGTGGTTATCGACCAGGTGCCCGCCGGGCATCCGGCGGACGTGGACGCAGCCGTCACCGCGGCCAGGGGCGCCTTCGGGGGCTGGTCGGCCACTACGCCCGCCGAGCGCGCGCGGTACCTGGATGCCGCCCGCGAGCTGCTGACCGAGCGTGCTGATTCCGTCGCGGCCGCGATCAGCGCCGACATGGGCGCGCCGCTGGCGTTTGCCCGCGCCGTCCAGGTCGGTACGCCGCTCTCGGTGCTGGCTAGTTATGTCGAGCTGCTGGGCAGCTACGACTTCGCCGGGGAGCGGGTCGGCAACTCGCTGGTCGTGCGGGAGGCCGCCGGGGTGGCCGGCGCCATCACACCGTGGAATTACCCGCTCTACCAGATCGTCATCAAGGTCTCGGCCGCGTTGGCGGCCGGCTGCACGATCGTGCTCAAGCCGAGCGAGGTGGCACCGCTGGCCGCCTACGAGCTGGCCGCCATCCTTGCCGGGACCGGGCTGCCCGGCGGGGTGTTCAACCTGGTCAGCGGCACCGGCCCGGTGACCGGGGAGGCCATTGCCGGGCACCCCGGCATCGACGTCGTGTCCTTCACCGGTTCCGGCCGGGCGGGCAGGCGGGTAGCCGAGGTGGCCGCCGCGACGGTCAAGCGGGTGACGCTGGAGCTGGGCGGGAAGTCGGCCAACGTGATCCTGCCCGACGCCGATCTGCAGACTGCGGTCAAGGTCGGAGTGGCGAAGGCGTTCATCAACGCCGGCCAGAGCTGCAACGCGCTGACCCGGATGCTCGTGCACTCCGACGTCTACGACGAGGCGGTCGGCCTGGCGGCGAAGAACGCCGAGCGCTATCGGCCCGGCGACCCGCTCGCCGAGGACACCCGGATGGGGCCGCTGGCGTCCGCGGCGCAGCGCGACCGGGTGACCAGCTACATCCAGCGCGGCATCGATGAGGGCGCCCGGCTGGTCACCGGCGGCCCGGACCGCCCGGACGGGCTGGCGACCGGGGCCTTCGTGCAGCCCACGGTCTTCGCCGACGTGACGCCGGAGATGACGATCGCGCGGGAGGAGATCTTCGGCCCGGTGCTGTCCGTCATGGCCTACCGCGACGAGGCCGAGGCAGTGTCGATCGCCAACGGCACGCCCTACGGCCTGGCCTCGGCCGTGTGGTCGGCCGACCAGGACCACGCGGTCGCAGTCGGCCGGCAGCTGCGGGCCGGCCAGGTCGAGATCAACGGAGGCGCGTACAACGTGGTGGCCCCGTTCGGCGGATTCGGCCAGTCCGGGTACGGCCGCGAGCTTGGCGTGCACGGCCTGGAGGAGTACCTCGAGATCAAGTCCCTGCAGTTCTAGCGGCACCGCAGTCTCAATCCGCGCCCATAACCCGTCCGAGACGATCCACGGTGGCTGCTGCCCCTTCCTCACGGGCCTGCTCAACAGCGGATCCTGCAGCATTGCTACTCACGCCCCGTACCTCTCGCCGTACGGCAGCTCTCGCCGCGTTCCCAGCGTCGGCCGCCATCACGGACCTGGCCGGGGCTGGCCGCCGGTGATCTTGCGGAGCAGGTACCAGGAGAAATACTGGCCGTACCGCCGCTGCAGCTCGGGTCGCTGCCAGTCCCGGCCGCCGATGGTGCCGCGGCACGAGGCGGTGCCGCACCGGCACGTCATGGCGCCGTCGTAGTCGTCGAACAGCGCGTAATCGGTGGTCAGCTCCTGGCCGGCCGCGATATCGCGCATCGCCACGAGCACAATGTTGCCGGCGAAGCCCACGCTGGGCTCGCACGAATGGTTGATGAACAGCATCACCGGCTCGTATTCGGCCTCCTCCAGGGCGGCGAGGAAGAAGCCGTCGGCGATCTGGACGTCGGAGCCGCGCATCGGCTGGGGCAGGGCCTGCAGCGTGGCGGTGTCCACGACATGGCCGCCCTTGATCGCCACGATCTCGCCCCGGCTGATCGGTGTCACCGCATGCAAGCCGCGTCCGGCGATCCGGCTCGGCTGACCCTTGGCGGCCTTTGGTGATATGTACGTGGAAACGAGCACAGACCAGGCTTCTCCGTTCCGATGTCGTCGGCGGCCAGGCCGGGCCGGGCCGGCGGTAACGCGGGAAGCTGTTTATCGGCGGGACGCTGTTTATCGGCGGGACGCTGCCGGTGCCGGCGCGGGCTGAGCTTCCGGTAACGCCGGGGTCTACGGGGGAACGCCGGGCTCCGGCCGCGGTTCAGCTGGCGGCCGCCGGTCGGGCTCTGGCCCGAGCGGGCCAGCCGGCGGCGCCGCGCCGGGGACAGCGCTCTGCGGCTGGCTCTCGGAGGGCGCCCCGGAGAAGCCGGATGGCGGCCCGGCTAACATGCGCCGCGTCCGTCGCCGCGGCCGCCGGTGCCCGGCTGACGGCCTGCCGCCGTCTGCGGCGCCGCGGCCCGGGCCATCGTCTGCGGGCCGGCGATCCGCCGGCTGGCTGGCCACGTCCCTGCCCGGGCCGGGAAGCGGCGCAGGCTCCCTGCCCGCGGGCTTGTCCCGGCCGCTGCCATCATGGTCCCGGTGCCGGGGCGCCCCCGGCCGGGCTGGCGTCGCCGCCTGGGCCCCATCCGGACCGGCCGCCCGGGCTCCGGTTGCTCCGGCCGGCCTGCCCGCCTGCGATCCGGCCGTTCCAGGCGGGCGGTCCGCTTGTGGTCTGGCAATTCCGGGCGGCCTGCCCGCCTGGGCTCCGGCCGCCTGAGTTCCAGCCGCCCCGGCCGGGTTCCCCGCCTGAGCTCCGGGCCGGCCGCTGGCTGAGCCTCCGTCGCGTCCGGGCCGTCAGCTGCGGCCCGGGCTGAGCGGCCCGCCCAGCCCGGCCGCGAACCTGGCTGGTCGCGCCGCTCTGCCCGTCCGGCCGCGGCTGGGGCGGCAGGCCGCGATCCGGCGGGCCGCCCGGCCAGCGGGCGCCGCGGGCTGGCGGCCGCATCGCGCGCGTCAGCGGCTGCGGCCGCCGCCTCGTCGGCCGGGCGGGACGGCGAGACGTCCCGCGCGCGCATGGCGGCGTCGACGCTGATCTTCATCCCGGCCATCGTCGTCCTCCCTGCCGCCCAGTCTCGCATCTGGGCCCGGCGGGCGTCCCGCGGCGTACTGCCCGGCCGCCTGCCGCGCCGCTTCAGCTAGCCGCGGCAAGCCGCCGCAGGTCGCCGCGCGTCCCCGGCGTGCCCTGTCCGCCGCCCCGGGCCGAGCCGGTCAGAAGTTGATCGGGCACCACGGGGCCGGATCCCAGAAGATGGCGGCCGACAGCCGGGCTACCGCGCCCGGGCGCAGCTCCGCGACGTGACCGGCCGCGGCGAGCGCGCCCAGCCTGGTGCCGCCGAGATAGGCAGCACCCAGCGCCCGCACGGTCAGCCCGATGTCGGCCGGCGCACTAGTCCGCGTGCACCGGGCAGGCACCGGGTCGTCCGGCCCCCCCGACTCCAGCCGCCACCGTCCGCAGTTGTCCGGCAGCAGCTCGTCGGCGACCTCGATCACCACGTCCACCGCGCTGGCGTAGCGCCGCCGGGACAGTGCCCCGGCCACGTCGATGATCCGGATCCAGAGCCCGTCATCCAGCCCGGCCCGGGCCCGGCGCCGGTCGGCCAGCAGGTACAGCACGGCATCGTCGACCGGCCGCTGCCGCGCCCGCACTTCCCCGATCAGGTCCCTGGACAGCAAGTCCGCCCACAACGCGGCAGCCGCATCCGGCCCGGCGCAGACCAGCTCCGAGATGGTCAGCACGCCCGCGGGCATGCCGTCCTCTCCCCAGTCGGGCTTGGCCCGGTACAGTGCGTACCCGCGCGGCTCGCGGTCGTTCACGGCCACCACCGCGCGCAGCGCGGTCTGCCCGTCCCTGGCGAAGTCCGGGTCGGCCACTGCGACCGTCCACCAGCGGTCGTCGCGGGCCCACATCCCCGGCCGGCCAGGCCGCACCGCGTCGTAGACCGCCGCCAGCTCGGCCTTAGCCTGGGCCGGCTCGACGGGCAGCAGCCGGATCGGGCCCGCTGAAATACAGGCTTCCGCCTCGGCGCGCAGCTGTGCGCCCTCTCCCCGGCGGAACCTCAGGTCCAGCTGCTCAGCCGCGCACCCGTAACCGAACCGGCCGTAGATCCCTGACTCGGACGCGAACAGCGCGGCGATCGTCTCGCCCCGCTCATGGACGTCGGCCAGCTGGCGGCGCATCAGCGCGGACAAGATCCCGCGCCTGCGGTACTCGGGCAGCACCGCCACCCCGGTGACCCCAGCTGCGGCTGCGGTCCCGCCCGGGACGGTCAGCTCGAAGCTGTAGGCCGCGGCGGTGCCGACTGGCCTGACACCGTCGAACGCCGCCAGGCTGCGGTCGGGCTCAAAGGTAATGCGCTCGTGCTCTAGCAGCCCCTGACTCGGCCACACGGAATTGAACGCGCTCTCGATGACGGCGAGAAAGGCGCCGAATTCGTCGTCGGCCACCGGCCGCATCGCGAAGGGCTCCGCCATGACCGTATTCGTACCTCACCCGGGGCCTGTGCCGCCAACGGTTAACTGCCGCCGGCGGGTACAGTTCGCCATCATGGCTCCCCGCGACCCGTACCGATGGCCCCGGGCTGCGCAGGCAGCCGGGCCGCGGCTGCGCGGGCTGGCCCGCCGCCAGTTCCTCACCAGGAACCGCCGGATTGCCTTCGCGCTGGCCGCGGTGGCCGTGGTCATCGGCGTGGCGGCCGTGCACATCTCCGAGTGGTGGTTCTCGCCTGGCGCCATGATCTTGCCGATCCTGGCCGGCGGCCTGCTGCTGATGCCGCGCGCGCTGCGCATCCTGTTCGTCGTCGTGGCCGCGATGATCTGCTACGACGTGCTGGACGACCGGGCGGGCCCTGGCATCATCGCCACGATCGTGATCACCGCGGTGTTCGCTGACGTGCTGGCCCGCACCCGGGCCAAGCTCGGCGTGCAGGGCCTGCGCGGCGACCAGATGCTGATCGAGCTGGCCGGCCGCCTGCGCACGCAGAGCACGCTGCCGGTCCTGGGGGAGGGCTGGGGATCGGTCTCAGTGCTGCGGCCCGCCGGGGGCTCGTCATTCGGCGGCGACTTCCTGGTATCCGCCACCGACGGCAAGAACCTTGAGGTCGCGCTGGTCGACGTCTCCGGCAAAGGGATCGACGCCGGCACCAGGGCGCTGCTGCTCTCCGGCGCGTTCGGCGGGCTGCTCGGCTCAGTGCCGCGCGAGGAGTTCCTCGGCGCCTGCAACTCCTATCTGCGGCGCGGCGTGCCCGGCGAGGGCTTCGTGACCGCCGTGCACCTGGCCGTGGACCTGACCACCGGCGACTACGTGGTCTCATCGGCTGGTCATCCGCCGGCCGCGCACTTTGCCGCGGGCAGCGGCACCTGGCGGCTCACCCAGGCCCGCGGCATCGTGCTCGGCGTCGTTCCCGACCTGCGGATGATCCCTGAGCGCGGGACGCTGCGGCCCGGTGACGCCCTCATGCTCTACACCGACGGGCTGGTAGAAGCGCCCGGCCGGGACATTGACGCCGGCATCGACCGGCTGCTCGGCGCGGCCGACCGGCTGGTGACCTCGGGCTTCGGGCCGGGCGCGGAACGGCTGGTGCAAACCCTGGGCGGCAGCGCCTGCCGGCTGAGCGACGACTGCGCGCTGGTGCTGATCTGGCGGACCTGATCGTGGGGGAGAGGTCATGCCCGCCGGCCGCACTCCGGTGTCCCGGTCCGGGGCGGAAATTCCGGGCGACTATATCCCCGGTCAGCAGCGCGTCCTTTCTGGAGCAGATATTCCTCTGACTTCCCCAGCCGGACGAATGCCAGGGCCTGGGTCGCGAGCGGGACAATTGGTCTGCTGCAGAATTGCCGGACTGAGGACTGAGCCGACGGCGGCGATCAGGTTTCGGTACGCATTTATCACGGACCGCTGGGGTGTCCGCGGCTCTCCGGCACGGTGCGCGCGGAGGCCGGCCGCAGGGCGTCGCCGCTGGCGATGGTCGCCGCGAAGACCCAGAGGCCGGCCAGAGCACGGGCACCAGGACGAGCAGCAAGATCCGATGCGGGCAGACCGGCGAGCAAACCTAGGACGATGACCTTGAGATGAAAAGAGTGAGCAGCGGACCGCGCCGTTGTTCTGGGCACAGCCGGCGGAGGGTCTATGATCGTTACAGTCCGTTACCCGGATCACCGGCAAGAATACGGCAACTTCGGGTGAGAGCATGTCAAGCTGGTCAGGCCCATAGTCACGCAGCGAAGCCTAATGCACGGTCCCGAATGCATAGTGCCGATCTGGTTATCCGGCTATTTCGTACCGGTCTGGCTGGCGTGTTCGCCCACGGGGGGAGTGATGTGCGGGTCGCCGGCCTAGATGCAATGCGCTCAGCCTGGCTACACCCAGCCTTGGCCAGGCGAGCCCGCCCGGCGGCGTGCGGCTACCCGGTTGCGCAGCGCACGCCCCTGGTCGCGGTGCGGCTACCTGGCTACAGTCCGCCCGGCCCTGGCTGCGGTACGCCCAGTCGCCGGCTGTGGCGCCGGGGCCAGGTCATGATGCGGTCGCCGAATAAAGAACCCTGGACAGCTTGCGCTGGGCCGCCACAGTCAATGGATAATACTTCCAGCCCGGCCGATCGGCGTCGGTGCGAGCCAAACGGAAAAGGCGACGGCGGCGTCAGGTGACGGCGACGTCATTTATTTGCCTTCAAAAGGAAACTGTGCAGAAATAGTGACCGTGACGCCCGATGAGCCGAAGGCCGGGGCCCGCCTGCTGCCAGGCGGGCCTGGCCGACCCTGCGTGCCCGGACGGCGAGCGGCCCGATGTCATACGGCCGCGGGTAAGCGTCTCTGAGCCGGGCGGTACCGGGCGCGGCGATAGCGTGGCGGACGAGTCCGTGGCCGCGCTAGCGGGTGCGGAGAACTTCCCGGTCGCCCTCCGATTGCTGCCTGCCGCCTACCGGCGGCACCTGATGGCCGTCTACGTTTTTGCCCGGACCGTCGACGATGCCGGAGACGAGGCACCGGCGGCTGACCGCCTGCGGCTGCTCGACGAACTCGAAGCCGATGTCGGCCTGCTGTACGCGGCCGGCGGACGGGCCGAGCTGGCGGCGGTCCGCGGGCTCGCGCCGACCGTGACCCAGTGCGGCATCGACGCCGCTGCGCTGCTGGACCTGATCCAGGCGAACCGGCAGGACCAGCAGGTAACCCGCTACCAGAGCTTCGACGACCTGCTCGGCTACTGCCGGCTATCCGCTAACCCGGTCGGCCGGATGGTGCTGCACGTCTTCGGCCGCTTCAGTGCGGACCGCGCCGAGCTGTCGGATCGCATCTGTACCGCGCTGCAGCTGGCCGAGCACTGGCAGGACGTGGCCGAGGATCTGCGCATGGGCCGCATTTACCTGCCCGCCGACGACCTGGCCGCGCACGGGTGCACCGAGGCCGATCTGGCCGCCGCGCACGCGGGGCCGCATGTCCGCGCGCTGCTTGCCGCCGAAGTGGACCGCACCCGCGCCCTGCTGGATTCCGGTGCTCCGCTCGTCGGCACGCTGCGCGGCGCGGCCCGGCTGGCCGTGGCCGGCTGACGTGGCAGGCGGCCGGGCGGCGCTGGCCGCCATCGCCGCGGCCGGGTACGACGTGCTGGCCCGGACACCCAGGCCGGGCCGGGCCAGGACCGCCGGCGAGCTGGCGGCGGCGTTCGCGAGGGGCCGATGACCGCCATGGCGCCCGCGGCGGCGGAGGTGAGTTCTGCCTACCGGCGCTGCGAGCAGATCACCCGCCAGCAGGCGCGCAACTTCTCCTACGGCATCGCATTGCTGCCCGGCGCCAAGCGCCGGGCATTGTCGGCGGTGTACGCGTTCGCCCGCCGGATCGACGACATCGGCGACGGCCCGCTGCCCGCCGCCGACAAGCTCGCCGCCCTGGAGCAGGCCCGGGAGGCGCTCGCTGCGATTGGCGGTCCGCTGGCCGCGGCGGGCGGATCCGCCGGGCCGGGTGCTGCGGATGGAACGGCAGCCGATCCGGTACTGGTCGCGCTGGGCGACGCGGCGCGCCGGTTCCCGATCCCGCTCGGCGCGTTCGGCGAGCTGATCGACGGGTGCGAGGCGGACGTGCGCGGCACCCGCTACGGCACGTTCGCCGAGCTTGAGCACTACTGCCGGTGCGTGGCGGGCTCGATCGGCAGGCTGTCGCTGGGGGTGTTCGGCAGCCGCGACCCGGCGGTGGCCGAGCCGCTGGCGGATGCGCTCGGCATCGCCCTGCAGCTGACCAACATCCTGCGCGACGTCCGCGAGGATCTCGGCAACGGCCGGATCTACCTGCCCGCCGACGATCTGAAGCAGTTCGGCTGTACGCTGGTGCCGGCGCCCGGCCGGGCGGCCGGGCCGGGCGGCCGGCCAGGCCAGGACGGTGCCACCGCGCTTGACGCCCCGGCCCTTGCCGACCTGGTGCGGTTCGAGTCGCGCCGGGCCGCCGGCTGGTATGCCACCGGGCTGCGGCTGATGCCGATGCTGGACCGGCGCAGCGCGGCCTGCACCGGCGCGATGGCCGGCATCTACCTGCGGCTGCTCGAGCACATCGCGGCCGCGCCGCAGCAGGCGCTGGCGCACCGGATGTCGCTGCCGCCGCGCACCAAGGCGATGGTGGCAGCCCGGGCGCTGGCCGGCCTGACCCAGCGGGCGCCGCGCGGCCCGCTGGCCGCGAGCGGGGGCCAGGCGTGAGCGGCCGCCGGGTGGTGGTGATCGGCGGCGGACTGGCCGGTATCACCGCGGCGGTCGACCTGCGCGATGCCGGCCTGGCGGTGACCCTGCTCGAGGCCAGGCCCTGGCTGGGCGGCGCCACCAGCTCGTTCTCCCGGGCCGGCCTGGAAGTCGACACCGGCCAGCATGTCTTCCTGCGCTGCTGCACGTGCTATCAGGAACTGCTGGCCCGGCTCGGCATGACCGGATCGGTGACGATCCAGGACCGGTTTGACATCACGGTGCTGTCCCCCGACGGGCAGGCCCGGCTGCGCCGCAGCGCTCTGCCCGCCCCGCTGCACCTGGCCGGCGCGCTGGCCCGGTACTCGCTGCTGCCGCTGAGCGACCGGCTGCGGGCCGGCCGCGCCGTGGCCGCGCTGCGGCTGGCCCGCCCCGGCCCGGGGCTGGACGCCGTGGCCCTCGGCGGCTGGCTGGCCGCGCGCGGGCAGCGCCCGGCGGCCAGGCGCAGGCTGTGGGACCTGTTCATCATCTCGTCGCTGAACATTGCCGGGGACGAGGCCAGCACCGCCCTGGCCACGACGGTCATCAAGGCCGGGCTGCTGACCGCCAACGACGCCGCGGACATCGGGATCGCCGACATCCCGCTGGGTCAGTTGCACGGGCAGGCCGCGCTGAGCCTGCTGCAGCGGCTGGGCGCGCAGGTTCTCCTCGGCGCGAAGGCGACGGCCCTGGCGCGGGCCCCTGGCGGCGGCCTCGCCGTGGAGACGGCCGGGGAGGTGCTGCCCGCCGACGGCGTGGTGCTCGCGGTGCCGGCCTGGACCGCGGCCCGGCTGGTGCCGGCCCAGGCCGCGACGGCCGGCTGGGCCCAGCTCGAGCCGTCGCCGATCGTTAACATGCACGTGATCTACGACCGGCGGGTCACCCGGCTGCCGTTCGCCGCCGCCGTGGGCTCGCCGGTGCAGTGGGTCTTCGACAAGACCAGGCAGTCCGGCCTGGCGTCCGGCCAGTACCTGGCCGTGTCGATGTCGGCGGCCGACGAGTACGTGGACACGCCGACGGCCCGGTTGCGGGAGCAGTTCCTGCCGGAGCTGGCCCGGCTGTACCCGGCCGCCCGGCAGGCGCAGGTACGGGATTTCTTCGTGACCCGAGAGCGCCAGGCGACATTCCGGCAGGCGGCCGGGAGCGGCGCGCTGCGGCCCGGACCGGCTACCTCGCTGAGCGGATTGGCGCTCGCCGGGGCGTGGACCGATACCGGCTGGCCAGACACGATGGAGGGCGCGGTGCGAAGCGGCCTGAACGCGGCACGGCAGATCAAGCTCGAGCTGGCTGGGCGGGTCCCGCCCGGCGGCTCCGGCCAGCGGGCTGGCGGGCCCGGCCAGGCGGGCCAGACGGTGCGGACCGCCGGGGCGGCGTCATGACCGCCGTCATGCCGACCGGCGTTGCCGCTGCCCGGGACCTGGTAGAGCCCGTGATCGCGGCACTGGTCGAGCGGCTCAGCCCGGAGGTCCGCATTGTCGCCGCCTACCACCTGGGGCTGGCGGACGCCGCCGGCCGGCCGCCCGGGCGCGGCAGCGGCAGCGGCAAGGCGCTGCGGCCGGCCCTGGCGCTGCTGTCCGCGCGCGCCGCGGGCGCGGCGCCCGAGCGTGGCGTGACCTCGGCCGCGGCGGTGGAGCTCGTGCACAATTTCTCGCTGCTGCACGACGACATCATGGACGGTGACAAGGAGCGCAGGCACCGGCCTACCGCGTGGACCGTCTTCGGCGTAGGGAGCGCGATCCTGGCCGGTGACGCGCTGCTCGCCCTGGCCCAGGACGCGCTGCTGGAGGACGCCGCGCCGCAGAGCCCGTGGGCCGCCCGCTGCCTGTCCGCCGCGGTGCAGCGGCTGATCGCCGGACAGGGCGCCGACCTGGCGTTCGAGCGGCGCGACGACGTCACGCTGGCTGAGTGCATCGAGATGGCCGGGGACAAGACCGCGGCGCTGATGGCCTGCGCCTGCAGCATCGGCGCCATCCATGTCGGTGCCCCGGCCAGCCTGGCGATGGGCCTGGCCGGGTTTGGCGCGCACGCCGGGCTGGCGTTCCAGCTCACCGACGACCTGCTGGGCATCTGGGGCACGCCGGAGGTAACCGGCAAGCCGGTGCACTCCGACCTGCGGGCCAGGAAGAAGTCGCTGCCGGTGGTGGCCGCCCTGGCCAGCGGGGGCGAGGCCGGCCGCGGGCTGCGCGAGTGCCTGTCGGGCACCGAGCCGATCGGCGAGGCCGACCTGCTGCGAGCCGCCGGCCTGGTCGAGGAGGGCGGCGGCAGGCAGTGGGCCGAGGCCGAGGCCGACGCGCAGCTGGCCCTGGCGGCCACGTGCCTGGCGGAGACCGAGATGCCCAGTGAGGTCCGGTCCGAGCTGGCCGGGATCGCCGAATTCATCACCGCCCGGCAGTGCTGAGCTGCCCGGCACATATGTCCCGATGGGGTGCTGTCATGACGATCACACAGGCCGGCGCGGGCGCGGACACCGACGTCCGCGCGCTGGCGCAGGCCGCCACGGAGCGGGCGGTCGGCCACCTGACCGGGCTGCAGGACGCCGCTGGCTGGTGGCGCGGCGAGCTGGAAACCAACGTCACGATGGACGCCGAGGATCTGCTGCTGCGCGAGTTTCTCGGCATCCGGACGGCCGGGCAGACCGCGGCCGCCGCGCGCTGGATCCGGTCCCGCCAGCGCGCCGACGGCACCTGGTCTAACTGGTACGGCGGCAGGCCGGACCTGTCGACCACCATCGAGGCTTACATCGCGCTGCGGCTGGCCGGCGACGAGCCGGGAGCGCCGCACATGGACAGCGCGGCCCGCTGGGTCCGCGCCGCGGGCGGCATCGGTGCCAGCCGGGTCTTCACCCGGATCTGGCTGGCGCTGTTCGGCGAATGGCCGTGGCAGGACCTCCCGGCCATGCCGCCGGAGCTGATCTACCTGCCGTCCTGGTTCCCGCTCAACGTCTACGACTGGGCCTGCTGGGCCCGGCAGACAATCGTGCCGCTGACCGTCGTCGGCTCGCTGCAGCCGGTGCGGCCGCTGCCATTCGGCCTGGACGAGCTCCGCCCCGCGCCCGGGCCGGCTGGCCCGGCCCGGGCTGCTGACCCGGTGTCGCGGCTGTTCGGCGAGCTGGACCGGGCACTGCGCGTCTATGAGCGGCACGGCCTGCGGGCCGCGCCGGCCCGGGCGGGCCGGACCGCGGCGCTGCGCCGTTGCGCCGAGTGGATCATCGCGCGGCAGGAGCAGGACGGCTGCTGGGGCGGGATCCAGCCGCCCTGGGTCTACTCGCTGCTCGCGCTGCACCTGCTGGGCTACGGCCTCGACCATCCGGTCATCAAGCACGGCCTGGCCGGCCTGGACCGGTTCACGGTGTGGGAGGAGGGCCCGGACGGCCCGGTGCGCCGGATGGAGGCCTGCCAGTCACCGGTCTGGGACACCGTGCTGGCCATGACGGCGCTGGCCGACGCCGGGCTGCCGCGCAGCCACCCGGTGATGATGTCCGCGGCCCGCTGGGTGCTGTCCGAGGAGATCCGCGGGCCTGGTGACTGGCAGGTGCGGCGTCCGGGCCTGGAGCCCGGGGGGTGGGCGTTCGAGTTCGACAACGACGGCTATCCCGACATCGACGACACCGCCGAGGCGGTGCTCGCGCTGGGCCGGACGCAGCTGCGGGCCTGGCCGGGTGCCGAGGCCGCGATGGCCAGGGCCATCCGCTGGCTGATAGGGATGCAGTCACGCGACGGCGGCTGGGGCGCGTTCGACGCCGACAACACCTCCCGGCTGGTGGCCAGGCTGCCGTTCTGTGACTTCGGCGAGGTCACCGATCCGCCGTCGGCCGACGTCACGGCCCACGTGGTCGAGGCACTCGCCGCAGCCGGGATGGCGGACAGCCAGGCGGCCGGCGCGGGGTCATCTGGCTGCTGCGGGCGCAGGAGCAGGACGGATCCTGGTTCGGCCGGTGGGGCTCCAACTACGTGTACGGCACCGGCGCGGTGGTGCCCGCCCTCATCGCGGCGGGGGTGCGGCCCGGCAAGCCGCCCGTCCGCCGGGCCGTGGCCTGGCTGCTCGCGCACCAGAACGGCGACGGCGGCTGGGGCGAGGACATGCGCTCCTACGAGAACCCGGTCTTCGCCGGGCGGGGCGAGTCCACCGCGTCGCAGACGGCCTGGGCGCTCCTGGCGCTGCTGGCCGCGGGCGGCGAGGAGGCACAGCAGGGCATCGAGCGCGGCATCGGATGGCTGGCCGGGACGCAGTGCCCGGACGGGACCTGGGACGAGCCGCAGTTCACCGGCACCGGGTTCCCCGGCGATTTCGCCATCAACTATCACCTCTACCGGCTGATATTCCCGGTCAGCGCGCTCGGCCGTTACCTGCGCCAGGCGGCGCCATGAGCCAGGCCAGGCTGCTGGTGTGCGCCCCGCTCGGCGTGGAGGCCCGGGCCGTCCGGCGCGGTGCCGCCAGCGGCGCCGGGACCGCCGGGACGCCCGGGCCGCCGCGGGTGCGGCGCACCGGCTACGGCCCGGCCAGGTCCGCACGCCAGGCCGAGCTGCTGCGCGATAATGACTTCGGAATGCTCGCGGTGGCCGGCACCGGCGGCGGCCTGGCTGCCGGGCTGGCCCCCGGCGACCTGGTCGTGGGCACCGAGGTCAGCGGCCCGGCCGGCACGATCAGCTGCCCGTCGGCGACGCTGCTGGCCGGCGAGCTGCGCCGGGCCGGGCTGCGGGCCAGTGCCGGGCGGATCGCCACCGTGGACCACATCGTGCACGGCCGGGAGCGGACTGAGCTCGCCGCCGCCGGCGCGGCCGCGGCCGACCTGGAGTCCGCGCTGCTGCTGGCCGGGGCAGCCGGCGGCCGGCCGTAGTGGTGCGGGCCATCTCCGATAGCGCCGGCCTGCCGCTGCTGAGCCCGCGGGCGGTGTCCGGCGGCCTGGCCGCGCTGCGGTCGCTGCGCGCCGCGGCGCCCGCGCTGGCCCGCTGGGCGGCGGCCTGCGGGTCGCGCCGGGTGCTGCTGGCCGGGCCGCGGTCGTTCTGCGCGGGCGTGGAGCGCGCGATCGAGATCGTCGAGCGCGCGCTCGACCAGCCCGCCCAGCCCGTCTACGTGCGCAAGCAGATCGTGCACAACCGGCGGGTGGTGACCAGGCTGCAAGACCGCGGCGTAGTGTTCGTGGACGAGCTGGAGGAGGTTCCCGACGGCGCCCGGGTGGTGTTCTCCGCGCACGGGGTCTCCCCGGCGGTACGGGCCCAGGCGGCCGGCCGCGGCCTGGACACTATCGATGCGACCTGCCCGCTGGTGGCGAAGGTACATGCCGAGGCGCGCCGGTTCGCCGCCGAGGGATACCTGGTCGTGCTGATCGGCCACGCCGGGCACGAGGAGGTCGAGGGCACGATCGGCGAGGCGCCCGGCTCCATGGTGCTGGTCCAGAACACCGCCGACGTGGCCGCGCTGCAGCCCGCCGACCCGGCCAGGGTCGCCTACCTGATGCAGACCACGCTGTCGGCCGACGAAGCCGCCGACATCGTCGCGGCGCTGCGCGCCCGGTTCCCCGCCGCGCGCGGGCCGGGCAGCGATGACATCTGCTACGCGACCACCAACCGGCAGCTGGCCGTGAAGGCCATCGCCGCCGAGTCCGACCTGGTGCTGGTGGCCGGGTCGGCGAATTCGTCCAACTCGCTGCGCCTGGTGGAGACCGTCGAGCAGATGGGCACGCCCGCGCACCTGATCGACGACGTCTCCGACATCGAGCTCGGCTGGCTGGCTGGCGCGGGCACGATCGGGATCACCGCGGGGGCGTCCGCACCGCCGTCCATGATCAGCGAGATCGTTACCGCGCTGTCCGGCCTGGGGCCGGTTGAGCAGTCCGAGCGCGTCATTGCCACTGAATCCATCAAGTTCGGCCTACCCAAGGAGGTACGGCAGTCATGAGCATGCCCTTGCGCCAGAGCCTGCGCATCGGGGGCTACCTGATCGGCCAGAAGCTCGCACGCCGGGACAAGTTCCCGCTGATCGTCGAGCTGGAGCCGCTGTTCGCCTGCAACCTCAAGTGCGCGGGGTGCGGCAAGATCCAGCAGCCGCACACCCTGCTCAAGCAGCGGATGCCGGTGGAGCAGGCGCTGGCCGCGATCGAGGAGTGCGGCGCGCCGATGGTCTCGATCGCCGGCGGCGAGCCGTTGATGCACCCGCAGATCGACGTCATCGTCAGCGAGCTGATCAAGCGCAAGAAGTTCGTCTTCCTGTGCACCAACGCGCTGCTGCTGCCGAAAAAGCTGGACAAGTTCACGCCGTCGCCGTACTTCGCCTGGGTGGTGCACATCGACGGGCTGCGCGAGCGGCACGACGAGTCGGTGTGCAAGGAGGGCGTGTTCGACGAGGCCGTGGCGGCCATCAAGATGGCCAAGGCGCGGGGCTTCAAGGTCAACACCAACACGACCTTCTTCAACACCGATACCGCGCAGACCGTCATCGACGTGCTCAGCTACCTCAACGACGATCTTGGCATCGATGAGATGCAGATCTCGCCGGCCTACGCCTATGAGAAGGCGCCGGATCAGGACCATTTCCTCGGCGTGACCGAGACCAGGGAGCTGTTCCGCAAGGCCTTCGGCGACGGGAACCGCAAGCGCTGGCGGCTCAATCACACGCCGCTGTTCCTGGACTTCCTTGAGGGCAAGCAGGAGTTCGCCTGTACCGCGTGGGGCATCCCGTCGTACTCGCTGCTGGGCTGGCAGCGGCCGTGCTACCTGATGGCCGACGGCTACGCCAAGACCTATCACGAGCTGCTCGAGACCACGGACTGGGACGCCTTCGGCCGGGGCAAGGACCCGCGGTGCGCTAACTGCATGGCACATTGCGGGTACGAACCGTCCGCTGTGCTCGCTACCATGGGGTCACTGCGGGAGTCGATCCGGGCGATGCGCGGGGTCTGAGGGCACTGGCCATCGCCGCCGGTCCAGGGGACCGGGCGCATGACGGTCGTCCGGCCGGATGAAGAGCGCAGCGGCATGCCGGGATATACAGGAATAGCCCGCATGCACCCGCGGGCGGGATGCCGTCATGACCGGCGCCCGCGCCGATCGTCCGGAGGAAGCGAAGCGATGAGCCCTCATGGTGGTCCCTCCGTCATGGGCGGGGCGGCCGGGAAGAGCCATCGGCCCGGCCCGGCGGCCGCCGCCGGGCAGCCCCGGCCGTTCGACCCGGGCCCATGGTGGATGCGGGTGCTGCCGCCCGTCGTCATGCTGGCCATCGCGCTGGCCGACATCACCAGGCCGTCGTTCTGGCGCGACGAGGCGGCCACGCTGGCCGCCGTGCAGCGGCCGTTCACGGCCATGCTCGCCATGCTGGGCCACGTTGACGCGGTGCACGGGGCGTACTACGTGCTCGCGTGGGCGGACTACCGGGTTCTGGGTCACGGCGAGCTGGCCATGCGGGTGCCGTCCGCGCTCGCGATGTGCGTGGCCGCCGGCTTCGTCGCTGCGCTGGGCCTGCGGCTGGTCTCGCCGCTGGCCGGCCTGCTCGCCGGGCTGACGTTCGCCGTCCTGCCGCAGGTCAGCTTCTACGGTCAGGACGCCAGGTCGTACGCGTTCGTGACCGCGATGGCCGCCATCGCCAGCTACCTGCTGGTCCGGGTGCTGCCGACGGCCGCGGCCGGGCCGGAGGACAGCACCAGGGCCGGCCGGTGGTGGATCGGCTACGCGATCTCCGTTGGCCTGCTCGGCATCCTCAACATCTTCGCGCTGCTGCTGATCCCGGCGCACGCCGTCACGGTGGCGCTGCGCTGCTGGCGGCCCCCGGCCGGGCAGTCGCGCCGGGGGCTGGCGCTGCGCTGGCTGGCGGCTGCCGTCGTCGGCGCCGTGCTGGCCAGCCCGCTGCTGTACCTGGGCTTTACGCAGAAGGGCCAGGTCAGCTGGCTGAAGACCCCGGACTGGCTGAACGGCGTGAATCAGCTGATCGGGCCGATGACCATGCTGGCCGGGGCGCTGCTGGCGGTCGCCGCGGGGCTGGCCATCAGCGCGGCGGGCGGCCGGGCCCGGCTGCGGGCCTGCTGGCCGGCCGGGCTGGACCAGCTGGCCCTGCCCTGGCTGATCCTGCCGCCGGCGCTGCTGCTGGCTGGCTCCCTGATCACGCCGGTGTACACGTTCCGGTACATCCTGTTCTGCACTCCGGCGGCCGCGCTGATCGTCGGCACCGCGCTGGCGGCGATCGGCTCTCTCGGCCCTGCGGTGCTCGGGCGGATCGCGGCCGCGGCGGTGCTCATCATCGTCGCGGCGCTCGGCCTGCACGCGCAGCTGCTGGTGCGCAGGGTTAGCGGGCACAAGGACGACCTGCGGCACGCCGATAGGATCATCGCCCGGCTGAGCCGCCCCGGCGACGTGGTCCTGTACACCAACCCGAACGCGGAGAGCTTCCCCGCCGCCTACCCCTACGGCCTGGACAAGCTGCGCAACATCCAGCTGGCCCGCCGGCCCGTCCCGTCCGCGACGCTGGGCGGCACCAATGCCCCGGAGATCGTCGTGCGCAACCGGCTGGCGCACGTGTCCCGGGTGTGGGTGGTGAACATCAACACCAATCAGATCCCCGTGCCGCTGCTCCATGGCCTGCACTACCAGCTGGTGCAGACCTACCGGGCCTCCGACATCTGGCTGCGGTTGTACGTCCGCTCCGCCGCGGCCGGCCGCTGAGCGGACGGTAATCGCGCCGGCGCGCGCCAGGCCCGGCACAGCGCGATCATGCGCAGCGGCAGGCTGCCGGCCGTGGCGTCAGTCGTGCGGGAGCGCCAGCTCGCACCAGACGACCTTGCCTGAGGTGGTCCGCCGCGTCCCCCAGCGCTGGGCGATCTGGCTGACGATCTGCAGGCCGCGGCCGCGCTCGTCCTCGTCGTCCGGGTGGCGCAGCCGCGGCAGCGCCGCCGAGTCGTCGAGCACCTCGCAGACCAGGCCGCCCTCGAGCACCAGGCGCAGCCCGATCCGGCCCTGCGCGTACCGGACCGCGTTGGTGACCAGCTCGGACACCAGCAGCTCGGTGACGGGGATCAGCTCGGTCAGATCCCAGCGGCGCAGCGGCCGCCGGACCAGGGTCCGGGCGCGCCGCGGCCGAGGTCAGCTCGGCGGGCAGCCGCCAGGTCACGTGCCGGTCGGCCGGGATCCGGCGCAGCCGGGCGATCAGCAGCGCGATGTCGTCTCGCTGGTCGTCGGCGTACACCCCGTCCAGGGCGGCCTTGCACAGCTCCTCGAGCGGCCGGTCGGCTGAGCCGGGACCGAAGATCCCGCGCAGCCGGTCCAGCCCCTCGTCGATGTCGGCCGTGCGCTTCTCGACCAGCCCGTCAGTGTAGAGCACCAGCAGGCTGCCGTCGTCAATGCTGCATCACCCGGCTCTGGATCGGCCCGGTGCCGATGCCCAGCGGCGGGGACGGGCAGCACGTCCAGCAGCTCGTTGGTGCCGTCCGGCCGGACCAGCAGCGGCGGCAGGTGCCCGGCCGAGGCCAGCTCGCAGCTGCCGGTCACCGCGTCGAAGATCGCGTACACGCAGGTGGCGAAGTGCGGCTCGCGCGCACCGAGTTCTTGCATCAGCTCGTCCAGCTGCTGCAGCGTCTCAGCCGGCGGCAGCTCCAGCATGGCCAGGGTGTGGATCGCGGTCCGCAGCCGGCCCATGGTGACCGCGGCGCGCACCCCGTGCCCGGCCACGTCGCCGACCACCAGCGCCACCCGGCCGCCGGGCAGCGCGATGGACTCATACCAGTCGCCGCCGACCTCGATCAGCTTGCTGCCCGGCAGGTAGCGGTGCTTGACCTCAACCGACGAGGGCGCGGACAGCCCGGTGGGCAGCATGCTGCGCTGCAGCGTGAGCGCAGTGGCGCGCTCGCGGCTGTACCGCCGCGCGCTGTCCATGAAGATCGCGGCCCGGCTGGCGAACTCCATCCCGATCTCGGTGTCGTAGGCGTCGAACCGGCGGTAGCCGACCTCGCGGATGCAGACGAAGAAGCCGAGCAGGGCGTCCCGGGCGACCAGCGGCAGCAGCAGCATCGACACCCCGGACAGCAGCCGCGCCACCGGCGAGCGGCGCCACAGGGCGGCGATGCGGCCGGCCGTCCTCGTCGCCCATCACCTCGCGCACCGGCTGGCCGGACTCCAGGCACCGGGTGTAAGGGGTGTCGGCTGGATAGTGCAGGATCTCGCCGGTCGGGAACGCCGCGTCCCAGCCGGTGTCGGCGTCGTCGTAGGCGACCGCGAGGCGGCGTACCGGCTGCGAGCCGTCCGCCGTGAGCGCGGGCAGCTCGTCGTCGCCGACCAGGCTCTCCAGGAGCAGCAGGCCGGCCGAGTTGCAGAAATGCGGCACCACGATGTTGGTGAGCTCCCGGGCCATCTGGTCGATGTCGAGCGCGTCGCTGATCTGCCGGAACGCCCCGTCCAGCAGGGCGTGCCGCATCACCGCCGGATCCAGGAAGCGCTCCTCCAGCGGCGGCGGGATGCGCAGGATCACCTGCGCCACCAGGGTGGGGTCGGCCGAGCGGATCGGCTGCACGGTCACGACGGCGTCGGCGGTGGATCCCCTGGCCGTCCTGATCGTCAGCACCGCGGTGCCCTCGCGGTCGGAGCAGGCTCCGTCGATGAGGGCCTGCAGCGTGCGGCGTATGCGCCGCCGGGCCGGCGATCAGGGCGCCGAGCTCGGAGCCGAGCAGCGCGCCCGGCGCATCCGCCAGCACGTCATCCGCGGCCCGGTCGTGGTGCAGGATGCGGCCGCCTTTATCGATCCCGAGAGTCAGGGTCCGCGCCGAGGTGCTGGACAAGAGCGCGGAGACGTCGGCCGCGACCGCGGATGCCACTGGGCGCGCTCCCTCCGGCATGAGATGCAGGGGACATGCCTTTTTGATTATGGGCCATCTTTCCCGGTATTGAGAGCGAACGGCCGGTGACGCAGCGTGTGCTCCCGCGGCCGCAAGCCGCCCGACAGGAGGATACGTGACAGCTGCCGTTCGGCTGCGATCCGGCAACGCGGAGGACCTTTGCCGAATACGGCCCCGCAATCCTCCGCCTTACCGGCCGGGGACCGATTGACCGGCAATGGGACCGACGGTCAGGCAATCCCTGGCGGGCTCGCCGTGGCCGGCGTTGGCCCGGCCTCGGCCCCAGTACGCCTTGGCGCGACCTGGTGTTCCGCCAGCCCGCGGGCGGCCAGCACCTCGCGCAGCCGCCAGTACCATCGTGGCCTCGCCGAACACGTACGCCTGGCCGGCGCCAGCTGGCAGCTCCACCTCCGCGGGCCTCGGCGGCCAGCGCCGCAGGATCGCCGGGCGGGCGGCCCAGCCGGTGCAGCCAGGTCAGCCGGGTCCGGGCCGGCGCGAGCAGTTCCTGCTCGTCGGCCAGCTCGGGGACCTCGAGCACGATGGTGGCCACCGAGTCGCCGGGCAGCGCCTCGGTCATCGCGAAGATCGCGGGCATCGCCGACTCATCCCCCATGAACAGGTGCCAGTCCGCCCCCGGCGACGTAGTGATCTTCCCGCGCGGGCCGATGCCCTCGATCCGGTCACCCGGCTGCGCGGCGGTCACCCACCTCTCGCCGGGGCCCGTCGCCGTGCAGCACCACCTCCAGGCTCAGCCGCCGTCGCGCGGATCTAGCGCGCGGATCGTGTAGCGGCGCCGGACCGGCCGGTCGCCGTCCGCCGCCACCAGCAGCATCACGTCCTGACCGGGAGCGAAGGCGAAGCCGGCCAGCTCGGGAGCGGTCAGCCGCAACCGCTGCATGATGCGGGCTGATGCGGGCCGATTCCGCCACCTCGAAGTGCAGCTGCCTGGCATCCGCCAGCGGGCCGGTCAGCTGGCTGAACGGGTCGTTCAGCCCAGCGCGGACGTCCTGCGGGAGTGCCTCAGCCACCAGACCGCCTTCCTTCCTGCGCTCGCCCGTTGCCGGGCTGGGACATGACAGCGCCCTCGCGAGCAGCTGCTCGCGAGGGCGTGCCTGGGCCGGTGCGAGGTCGCCTCTCGGCGAGTGGCACAACGCGGCTCCAGCCGAACGGTATTCCGCGAAGGCATTTCTAGTTGAGCCCGGGGGACACAGCGCACCGACGGAAGCTAGGAACGCCCCTGCCCGCATGGCTATTCCCGGCCGCCGGGCTCGGCCGGCAATGCCATTCAGACCCATGATCATCGAGGATGACCGGTGCCCTGTGCTGACGATCCTCCGCGATCATGAAGGCCGGCACAGGCGCGATAATGGCAGCAGGGCGGCAGCGCCGGGCTGCCGCGAGGGGAGTGAGGGCCGGTGGCGCGCGAGGACTCGCTGATCGGAACGATCGGCGTGCTCACCGTCGCGACCAGGGGCGAAGCCGGGCCGGGCGAGGTGCTGGTCAAGATCCGCGGCGGGTCCGAGGCGTATATAGCCTGGTCGCCGACTCCGCTGCCGCGCGGCGCCACGGTCCTGGTCATCGAGTCGCGCGGCTTGCGCGCAGTCGACGTCAGCGCATGGAACGACCCGCTTGGTGGCGTTTCGCCGATGGGCCGATGAGTGGGACGATACCGGCGGGAGCCGGGCGAGCACGCTCGGCGCGACGACACCTGATCAGAAAGCCCGGCGCCGTGGACGGCTGCCGGCCCCGGGTGCGCGGCCAGCCCGGCCCGCGGCCCGCTCCCGGCGCCGCTGCCGGACGCCCGCTCTGGCGCTGGCCGCTTTCACTGACTGGAGATGAGATTCATGCTCGGCTATCGTGTCCCGGCGCCCGACGAGGCGATGCTGATCGCGGGCGGCCGGTACGGGCGCGACGGCGCGCCGTTCCGGGTCGTCACCGGCCACGGCGCCTTCGTCCTGCCGTTCATGCGCAAGGCCAGCTTCCTGAACCTGTCCATGTACGAGTCCGAGGTGTCGGAGACCTGCGTCACCAGGCAGGGCATCTCGCTGAACGTCCGGGCGGTGATCGCCTTCAAGGTGGGGAACGACGAGGAGTCCATCGTCAACGCCGGCCAGCGGTTCCTGTCCGACCAGGATCAGATGTCCACGCTGACCGGCCGGATCTTCGCCGGGCACCTGCGCTCGATCATCGGCTCGATGACCGTCGAGGAGATTGTCACCGAGCGGCAGAAGCTGGCCAGCGAGGTGCTGGACGGGTCAAAGGCGGAGATGGTCAAGATCGGCCTGACCGTCGACTCGCTGCAGATCCAGTCCATCGACGACATGAACACCGGCTACATCGACGCGATGGCCGCCCCGCACAACGCCGCGATCCAGCGCCAGGCGCAGATCGCCCAGGCCCAGGCGAATCAGGCGGCGGCCGAGGCCCAGCAGGAGTCGCAGCGCAGGCAGGCCGAGTATGCCCGGCAGACCTCGGTCGTGCAGGCCCAGTACAAGGCCGAAGTCGACAAAGCGCAGGCGCAGGCCGCCCAGTCCGGGCCGCTGGCGCAGGCCCAGGCGCAGATGGAGGTGCTGTCCGCGCAGGCCGAGCTGGCGCAGCGCCAGGCCGAGCTGCGCCAGCGCCAGCTGCTCGCCGAGGTGATCAAGCCGGCCGAGGCGGAGGCGCAGAAGGTCCGGGTGCTGGCGCAGGCTGACGCGGAGCGGATCAGGATCCAGGCCGAGGCGGCCGCGTCCAACAACCGGGTCGCGCTGGACCGGATGCTCATCGACCAGCTGCCGCAGATCGTCAAGGAGGCGGCGGCCGGCCTGGCCGGGGCCAATGTCAGCATCCTGAACGGGTCGGAGGGGATGAGCGAGCTGGCGGCCGGGCTGGTCGGGCAGGGCCTGGCGATCCTGGACTCGGTCAAGAAGAACCTGACCGGCCCGGCCAGCCAGGCGGCCACCTCGTTCGAGCTGGCGCCCGGCGACGGCGCCGATGCCGGGCCCGGGCCCGGCGCGAACAGCGGGCCGCCGTCCCGGCACTAGCTCGCTGTCGGGCGGGTCTGCGGCGGCGGCGGCCCTTGGCCGTTTGCGGGCGAACGTCCGCCTAACACCGGCCGGCTGGACGGCGAGGGGTCTTCCCGGCGCCCTTTGGCGTGCCTATAGTCAGCTCTGGCCGGCCTGCACTGGCGGGGCGGCAGTCTGCTACGTCGGAGCACGTACCGGAGGTGGCCCGATGATGCCCGCACTGACCGCCCGGAGCCGCACGGGAATCGCGCGGATGGTGGCCGCTGGCGCCGCGTCCGCGCTGGCTGTCGGCCTGACCGCGACCGCAGCCTCGGCCGCCCCCGCGGCCCGGGCCGCCCGGGCCGGCGTCCCGCCCGGCAGCCAGGCCGCCTGCGCCCTCGGCGGTAGCGGCCGGATCAAGCACGTGATCTACCTGCAGTTTGACAACACGCACTACACCCGGGACAACCCGAACGTCCCCAGCGACCTGCAGCAGATGCCGAATCTGCTGCACTTCATCACCGGCGGCGGCACGCTGGTCACCCGCGAGCACACCCCGCTGATCGCGCACACCGCCGACGACATCGTCACCTCAGAGAGCGGCCTGTACGGCGCCGGCCAGGGCATGCCGATCTCGAACGAGTTCCGCTATTACACCCCGGGCGGGGCAACCGACCTGGCTGGGTCGTTCGCGTACTGGACCGATCCGATCGTCGACTACTCCACCTCCAACAGCACGCCGGTCGGGGACCACACCTACAACCTGACCGACGCCGCGGGCCGCAACACCCCCGCGCCGTGGGCGCCCTACACCCGCGCGGGCTGCAGCTTCGGCAGCGTCGCGGCTGCGAACACCGAGCTGGAGAACACCGTCCCTGACGTCCCGCTGGTCTTCGGAGCGCACTCGCCGGAGGCCAGGGAGGCGGAGAACCCCAGCCTGCAGAACAAGGCTGCCGCCGACTTCGAGGGCCTGTCCGTGCACTGCGCCCTCGGCGCGGCGGCCTGCGCTGACGGCAGCAGGCCCGACGTGCTGCCCGACGAGCCCGGCGGCTATCACGGTTATCGCGCCCTGTACGGCAGCAAGTTCGTCCAGCCCCTGATCAGCCCGTCGGGCCCGGTGCGTAACCTAGACGGCCAGGTCATGAAGAACTCGAGCGGCGACATCGGCTTCCCCGGCTACGACGGCATGACCGGGCCGAACGCGCTGGCCTACACCCTGGACATGCAGACCCACGGCGTCCCTGTCACCTTCACCTACCTGTCCGACCTGCACGACTCGTGGGCCACTGGCACCCCGTTCGGTCCGGGTCAGGCCGGATACGAGGCGCAGCTGCGCACCGAGAACGCGGCCTTCGGCACGTTCTTCTCCCGGCTGGCCGCGCACGGCATCAGCCGGGCCAACACCCTGTTCGTGATCACCGCGGACGAGGGCGACCACTTCGTCGGCAGCCCCGCCACCCCAGCTGGCTGCAACGGGGTCACCGTGACCTGCCACTACGCCCGGATCGGCGAGGTGAACGGCAACCTCACCGGGATGCTGGCGCGAAAGGGCATCACTACCCCGTTCGACGTGGAGGCCGACTCCGCGCCCGTGCTGTACCTGCACGGCCAGCCTGCCCGCACGGCCGCCCGCGGCGCGCGCTGGAGCGGGCCGCGGCCCGGCTGACCGCGCGGGACCTGGCGACCCGCCAGACGGTGCGGCTGACCAACTACCTGGCCGACCCGGTCGAGCTGCGGCTGCTGCACATGGTCACCTCGGATCCGAAACGGACGCCGTCCACGGTGCTGTTCGCCAACACCGACTTCTGGCTTTCGTCCGGCAGCGCCAGCTGCGGCGCGTCTTGCGTAACCGAGCCGAAGGGCACTGACGCGTGGAACCACGGCGACGTCAGCCCGCAGATCAACACCACCTGGCTAGGCATGGCCGGACCGGGGGTGGCGCACCTGGGCATCGACAACTCCGCGTGGACCGACCACGTCAACATCCAGCCGACCATGATGGAGCTGCTCGGGCTGCGCGACGACTACGTCCCGGACGGCCGGGTGGACGCCGAGGTCATTACCCCGTCGGCACTGCCGCCGGCGATGCGGGCCAGCCTGCCCGCGGTGCTGCGGCTCGGCCGGGTGTACGCGCAGATCAACTCGCCGGTCGGCGCGTTCGGCCTGGACACGCTGCGCGCCTCGACCCGGGGCCTGGCCAGCGCCTCGGCCGGCGACGCCGTCTACGCCCGGACCGAGCGCCAGCTCAGCCGCCTCGGCCGGGCTCGCAACGCGCTCGCCGCGGCGATGCTCGCGGAGCTGGACGGGGCGGCGTTCCACGGCCGGCCCGTCCCGGCGGCGCAGGCGAGGCGGCTGATCCGGCTCGGCCAGCGGCTGCTCGGCCAGGCCGCGCTGCTGGCCCGCTAGCGGCCGCGGGCGGCGGGCAGCCGCGACCCGGCCGTGCTGCCCCCGGAAGGGGGAGCTGTGGTCAGGGCCGGAGCCGCCGTCGGTGGCGCCAGAGCGGGCCCCGATGGCCCGGCACGGCGCGGCGCGGCTGACCTGCGGTGCGCCGCCGCCTGTCGGCGGGCGGGTCAGCCGGGCGGGTCGCCGGGGTCCACTTCGGTGCGCAGCACGCTGTACAGCAGTCCGTCGTGCCACCGGCCGCCCTGGAATCCGGCACCGCGCAGCACCCCCTCGCGGGTGAAACCGGCCTTCTCCAGGGCCCGCTGCTCGGCGAAGTTCGTCACCTCGGTGGTGGCCTGGATCCGGTTGGCCTGGGTGTGCGCGAACAGGTACCGCGCTAGCTGCCGCTGCGCCGCCGTGCCGTACCCGCGGCCGCGCGCTTCCGGTGCGATCGCGACGCCCATGCTCCAGAAGAACGAGAGCCCGGCCGCCCCGCACCTTGTACCAGGACACGAACCCGACACTGTCCCCGTCCGCGGCGATGATCAGCATCCCGCGGTCCTCGCCGAGCAGACCGTTCTCGGTCCACTGCCGCCGGAACGTGGTGGGGTCCTGCCAGCCGTACCACTCGTCCTCGCCGGTCGCTGCCGGATCGCTGGTCAGCCGGTACAGCAGCGCCAGGTCGGGCTCGGCCGCCGGCCGCAGCGTCACCGGGTCGTCCATCCCCGCAGACTACCGGCCGCGCCTCCGGCTCGCCGCTGGCCACGGCCCGCGGCCGCGGCTGGTCTGGCAGCTTTGCGCAACTGTAGCCTGCGCCCGCACGGGATAGCCTGCGCACGAGATAGCCTGCGCCGCACGGGGCGACTTGTTTATGCTGATTCGGCGTGGCGAATAGCGTCAGCGGAGCGGCTGGGCTATAGGCGGGGCGTTGGGCTGCTGGCTGCTACCGTGTCAGATTGCCGGGCACGGCCGCAGAGCCAGCCTGACGCCTAGCTGGCCTCCGGCCGTTCGGAGGTCCGCCGAGTCGCCGCGACGATGGCCCGAAGGGGGACCTGACCATGGTCGAAGAGGATTACCTGATCGCTGCACCGGCGCACCCGGCGACGATCGAGTCATGCTGGATGTGCGGCACCCGGCTGCCGGCCGACCAGCTGGTGGCCGACGGGGGCAGCGCCTGCGCCGACGTCCGGTGGTATTGCCGGGACACACGCGCGTGCACCGAGCGCTGGACCGCGCGCTCAAGCCGGTCAGCCAGCCTCCGCTATGGACCGACGGCGGTACCGCATCCGGCGGCCCGGCAGCGGGCGAGCTAAGCTCGTTCTGCCGTTACCGGCGCAGGCGGACAGGCCCGCTCGTCCACGCCGGAACGGGGCCGGACGGCCGTCGCGAGGTCGTTCCAGCATCCCCCGGGCTCTGATCCCTCGGACGTGGCACTCGATAGTCTGCGATTCCAGATAGTCTGCGATTCCAGAGTTTCGGGATGGACGCGCAGCGCAGGCCCCAGTAGAATCATCGCACTCTTCATTCACCTCATTCACCGCTGCCCCGCGCACCCGGCGGCTGGCATGCATCTGTGCGCCAAGGAGACGCAATGCCGCTCGCCTCGAGTTCCTACTCCTACCCGTTGCTGGCAGTGTTCTGGACGATCTTTGAAGTGTTCCTATGGGTGATCTGGATCTGGGTCCTGATCACGGTATTCATCGACATCTTCCGCAGTCATGACCTGTCCGGCGGGGGCAAGGCACTGTGGTTCGTGTTCGTATTGTTCATCCCGCTGATCGGAGTCCTGGCCTACCTGGTCATCCGCGGCGGCAAGATGCACGAGCGGTCAATGCAGCAGGCCCAGCGCCAGGATGAAGCGTTCCGCAGCTACGCCCAGCAGGCCGGCGGCGCACAGAACTCGGCGGACCAGCTAGTCAAGCTCGCTGACCTGCGCGATCGGGGAGTCATCTCCGCGGACGAGTTCGAGCGCGAGAAGGCCAAGATCCTGGCGTAAGCGGCAATGCGGTCGAGGATCCATCAACCCTGCCCAAAAAGCGTCGAATGAGCTTTCCGCGCCCTGCCTTGAGGCGCGGCCCGGCGTCGCCGATCCGGAATCGCAGGGTCGGTTCCCCCGGGCGCTGCCCGGCCAGCGGCGTCCTCTTGATCGCGGGTACGGCGGTGGAACTCGCGGCCGGGGCCGCCGTGGCCTGAGGCGCGCCGCCGCTGCTGCCCTGGCCGCTTGGCCATCCATACGGTCCTCGTAGTGCGGATAACGAGGTCGCCGCGGTACAGGACGCCGTCGGGCCCTTTGCTGTCGATAAGGGTGTCGAGCGCGAGCAGATCGTCGGCGCTCATCCGGCCGTCCAGGCCGGACCGGATGCGTTGCAAGGAAACCTGGGCGTAGCGGCCGGCCGAGACGGGAAGCGGGGGCTTGAGATCAATTGCGAAAGTCCGTTCGGCCTCGATGGCGAATCCGGCTTGCCGCAGGCGTGAGCTCCAGTCGGAGCCGAGATTCGGTACCTGGTGGGCCATTCCTTCGGCCAGGGCGGCATGGCAGCGCGCTTCGAGTCCGGGGCGGCCGAGACCGACGTCGGCGGGCAGGAAGCGCGGGAAGGAGTCCATTTCGGCCACAGCCAGGAACCCGCCAGGGCAGATCGTGGTGAAGACCTCGGTGAGGACGCGATCTGGATCTGCCAAATGGTGGAGGGAACTGGATGCCCAGACCAGGTCAACGGTGTCAATGACCGGCCACGCCGCGTCCAGGTCAGCCTGGACGGTGCGGATCCGGTCTGCCACGCCGAGTTCACGGGCCTTGGCCTGGCAGCGGGCCAGCAGTGGCGCGGACTTGTCCAGGGCGATCACATCGGCTCCCTCGAAGCACTGGACCATGGCGAGGGCGCCAGTGCCGGTTCCGCTACCCAGGTCGAGGATCCGGCGGCGGGGCAGCTCAGCGGCCAGCTCGCAAACCCAGGCGGTCACCTCCGATAGGTAGGAGTGCAGTACGTCAGCGTCCAGGTCGAGAAGCTCGGCCATGGCCGCCCAGTCGGTCTCGGCTGCGGGATCGTGCTGGTGGTGAGAGTTTTTCATGTCCCGACCTTATGTAGCGATTGCGGCAATGGCATAGCCTCTTGCGTATGACGCAAGACGGTGATCTCGACGGTCTGGTCCGTAAGCGGATCAGGGGACTGCGTGTGGCCCAGGGCTGGTCGCTTGAGGACCTGGCTGCCCGCAGCTACCTGAGCGCTTCCACCCTCAGCCGTATTGAGACCGGCCACCGGCGGATCGCCCTCGACCAGCTGGCCCCCATCGCCCGGGCCCTGGGGACCACCCTCGACCAGCTGGTGGAGTCCGTCGATGACGACGATGTGGTGATCAGGCCGCAGCGCGATGCGGTGCGGGGAATGACCACCTGGATGCTGAGCCGGGAGCCCGGGCCGCATGGCATGTCGGTGGCCAAGATGCGTGTCACCCGGCCGGAACCCCGGCGCGGCACCGACGAGTTGAGGGTCCATCCCGGCCAGGACTGGTTCACTGTCCTGTCGGGAACCGTTGTGCTGTCGCTGGGCGATCGGACCATCCTGGTCGAGGCTGGCCAGGCGGCTGAGTTCTCCACCATGATTCCCCATGCCTTCGGTGCCCACAACGGCCCGGCAGAGATGCTGTGCATCTTCGACCACGACGGACAGCGCACCCATCTTCAGCCCTCGTCGTGAGCACTGCTGGTCATCCTCTTCTGGCGCGTTTGACGCGTTCCGTTCTGTTGGCGGACCTTGGTGATCTAGAGTTCTGACCACGCATGCGACTATCGGCGAGTCGGCCGCAATTCTCGCAGGTTCGAGCGGGCTCCAGTGGTCAGCGCAACCAGTATCGGCGTGGATCCCGAGGCACGCTGGACGGAGCCGGGATGAAAGATCTCGAATCGCTGGATGCAGCCTTTGTCGTCGACACTTTCCTGCTGCTGCTGATCGGGATCGGACCTAAGATCGCGCTGGTGCCCTTTCTGGACGCGACCGTGGATATGCCGGAGCCCACCAAGCGCCTCGTCCTGCGCAAGATGCTGATCATCGTCGCCACTGTTGCCGCGCTCTTGCTGATCCTCGGCGGCTTGCTGACCAGGCTGCTGCATTTCTCCCCGGGTGCGCTGGGTGTCGCCAGCGGCATCATTCTGCTGATCATTGCGGTCACCATGGTGCTCGGCCATCAGAGTGGCAGTGGCAGCGATCACCCGGTCGGAGACCGGGACCCGATGCAGGTCGCCGTCTTCCCGCTGGCCGTGCCCTACCTGCTCAACCCGGCCGGGATCGTGGTCCTGGTCACGCTGTCGGCCGAGGCGAGCTCGATCGCGGTGCTCGCTGTCGCCGTCGGTGTGCTCGTCGCGGTGCTCGCGCTAGACGCCGTAATCTTCCGCTGGGCGGTGCAGGTCAGCAGCAAGCTGGACGCGAGCCGGATGCTGGTCACCGAGAAGGTGTTCGGTTTCCTGCTGGCCGCGCTCGGGGTGCAACTGGTGCTCAACGGACTGTCCGACGTCGGTGTGATCCACCTAACTACCGGTCACTGAACACACTAAGTAGCAGGTTAAGCAGCATAAACGCGGCATAGCGTCGGCCGGGACCAGCGCCTAGTAGAACGTCGTGAGGAGTGGCTCGGCCGCTACGCGCGAACTCGGTTACCACGGAGTGGACGACCTCGTAAGGGAGCGATCCCCGGACAGATGCCGCTGGGACAGCGGGCCGCCGCCCATCGTCGGGCAGGAGCTGGCTTTTCCGGGCGATAATGGCCGGTATCACCTGTGCGCTGATGATGTTCCCCAGTGCACGGCCTGGCCACGGCTCAAGCGGCTTGCGGATAGCTACCGGCACGAGCAGTCCTGCGGCTGGCGGACCGACGGCATCACCTATAAGTCACAACCGCTGCGCGGCCTGCCACAGGATCGGCAGCAGCACGACTGCCGCGTGATCAGCTGGCAGGTAACGCTCGAAGCTGAGCCGGCTGACCCCACGCTGGTCCCAGCTCATGGACCGTCGTGCGCTGTCCGATCTGGCCCCGTGTGTGGCCTGCCCGGACTCATCGGGCTGAGCGCTTTCCTTACCGGGGCATGAATGATGTGCAGGATTCCTCAACCCATCTGCGCGCCGATAACGAGCCAGATGCCGTCAGCCACTCGCGGGCCTAGCGTCCGCTGTGGACCCGATCGAGGCAAGCGCCGCCGCGACCAGCGGGTCGCTCAGCGCGAGACCGTAATGTTGTGTGAACATCGCCTGCGCCAGGGCGGTCAGCTCGGCTGCGGTCAGCCCGTCGCTGCCCTGCGGCTCGGCTGCCATCAGCACCATAGGCTCCGGCTCCGCAAGTTCGGTGATCGCGGGCATGGCGTAGCGAGGAATCGGCAGCACGCGAGCTCCGCAATTTCGCCAGAACTCAAGCCGGCCGCGGCGGATGGCCAGTTCGGCGGGATCGTCGCTCGCCCCGGCTGGATCTTCGACCTCGAGCGCGATCCGGCCAGGCCAGCCGAGGCTAACGACCGCCGGCCTGAGCTGCTGCCAGAGCCGGAAACCGAGGCGCTGGCGGCGCCGGTCGGCGGCGACACCGTAATACCGCAGCAGGACCCAGCCGGCCGCAGCCAGCAGCCGCAGCGACGCGAACCCCACTGGGTCACCATGGTCGAGCGCGACGAGTAGCAAATCGCGCGAGCTGGGTTCGGCTAGCTCGGCCAGCGGGACCCGGAGATGCCGCGGGAATGCTTGCTCGTAGACCTCCTGGAGGCGGCCGAGCTGCGCGGGATCCAGGTCGCTGGCCGTGGTGATGTGCAGGTCGCCGGGCGGAGGCGCACTGTCCCGGTTATCGGGCATCGTCCTGCTCTGCGATGAGCCCGAACATCTGCAGGCCCGGTTCCAGCTCGTGGATCGTGACGGGCACGGTGTGAGTAACCTGCCTGGTCGCCAGGTCGATCTGGAGCCGCTGAATCGTCGCCGCCTGCCCGCGACTGGCCTGCCGCGCTATCCCGTCATCGTCGTAACCGAGATTACGCGATACTGCCAGCGACGCGACACTGTCCGTAACGCCAAGAAAACCGCATACTGCGCGCCGAGCCCGGCGAACACCAGGTGCAACACCGAGACGCGCATCTCAGTGCCGATGCCCCCGGTGATGGTCCTGGCCAGCCGGATCGCAGCCTGCGCGACTTCCCCGGGCTTGCTGGCCGCCGCGCTGGCTGGCCTTCTTGCGGGAAGTCTTGGCGCTGCTGTTCGCGACCCGCGCCGATTCCTTGGTCGACACGCCCAGATTACGGAGCCGCTTGTAGAGAGCCTTGTTCTTGACGCCGGCCTCAGCCTTCTTCATTCGCGTTAGCAAGATCAGCTATCGCGCGTGATCCTGGCGTCCTTGCGATCCTGAGGCGGGGCAGTGCCGAAGTGCAGGCGCTGACCGGCGCGGCAACGTCGGCTAGCCGTAGGATGCGCTGGTGAGCTGGGACGAGGCCTTCGCGAACCGCTACGAGGAATGGTCGGCTGATATGACGGCCGACGTGGCCTTCTACGTCGAGCTTGCACGCACAGCGGACGGCCCGCTGGTCGAACTTGCGATCGGGAACGGGCGGGTCGCGATCCCGGTCGCCCAGGTAACCGGCCAGCGGATTATCGGCATCGACTCTTCCCCGGCGATGCTTGAGCAAGCCCGGGCCCGGGCGGTCGCGGCTGGTGCGGAGCTTGACTTGCGCGAGGGTGACATGCGCGACCTCGCCCTCGACGAGCTGGCGGGGCTGGTCTACTGCCCGTTCCGCGCACTGCTGCACCTGCCGACCTGGGCTGACCGACGCCGCACCTTCGAGCGCGTTGCCGCCTCGCTCCGGCCGGGAGGGCGGTTTGCCTGGAACGCCTTTGCCTTCGATCACCAGATCGCCGCGCGCCTCGACGGCGAGCACCAGGACGAGCCGGTACCGCACACCAACCGGTACGCGGTGGGCGACAACCGGATCGACATCACCCTCGGTGACGGCGCGACGAGTTCCCTGTGGTGGGCCACGAAGAACGAGTGGCTCGGCCTCCTCGACGTCGCTGGCCTCGAACTGGAGGCACTGTACGGCGGCTTCTCCGGAGAGCCGTTCGGCGACGACAGCCGGGAATACGTCTTCGTCGCCCGCCGCTGAGCAGCAGCCCAGCTGACCTTCGCGGACTCGGGGCCGTGCCGCCGGTCTAAGCCGTTGCGGAGCTGGGGGGCCGTACTGGAATTTGACCCAGTGACCTCTTCCGTGTCAGATCTTCTCAATGATCACTACCACATGCGTCGAACCAGGCCGCGATGCCTGCGGGGTTGTCCGCGAGTGACCGTGAGGCCACTGCCGACCACCTGATCGGGCACGCTGCGGGCACGACCTCCGTCCGGTACATGAGGCGTTGCTGCTTGTTGGCCCACGTACACACCTGATGCGAGTCACAGTGCTCGGGCGAAGTCCATCGAGATGCCTTGGAGCCAGCGCAGCAAGGCGGCATCGACGGCGTTAACCGGCCGGTCTGCTGCCCCGGCCAGCTTGCTGCGCACCAGTGCTGGCAAGATCGCCTTCCGGTCGGTTAGACCATAGGCGTCCACGAACAAGCGCAGCCGAGCGGGCAGGTCAGGGAGCGGGTCGAATCCCGCTTCGACCAGCTGCTCGGGGGGTGCGAGAGGCAAGAAACTCCACGCCGCATCGGCGAGATCGGCCAGCGGATTGACGGGCTGGGCGCTGTCCCAGTCGATGAACGCTACCGGTATCCCGTCGCGGTAGACGGCGTTCCACGGGCCGAGATCGCCATGGGAGATGATCTCCCCGGCCCGGGGTGGATGCGGGTGGAAGCGGTAGCTGGTGAGGGCGGGCTGGAAGCCGGTAGCCGCCGAGTGCAGTTTTCGCAGCAGGTCCGCCGCGCCGCGCACGGCGAGATCCGTTCGGGCATACGGGGAGAGCCGGTGCCCATGCCCGGGCTGCCACTGCGGGTCCACCGCGACATCGCCGTCGATAAAGGTAAGCACCTCCCGGTTGTCCTCGATGCCCAGCACCCGGGGCGAGCCCTCGAACCCGGCTGCCTCCAGATGGCGCAGATACTCGTGCACGGCAGGCGACCACGGACCCATCGGACGCAGCAGCCGATCACCGCGGCGCACGATCCCGCTGGTCATGCGCCCGCCCGAAAGCGGCACGTCGTCCTCCCGCCGGTACTGATGGGTCATCAGACCAGTATCGACAGGAACGGCCGGACTGCCTGCAAGGTGAGCCCTGACTTCTCCGGGCCGACCTGACCGATATGCCTGCAAGACCAGTGATGCCGCTCCGGAGGACGCCGCGGGGAGCGCCGGACCGGCGCCGCGCAGCGGTGCCGCTTGACCCTAACTACGGAAGAATTCGGCAGAGCGCGGCTCAGGTGCCTGGCTGATTGCCTGTCTCGCCCGTCCTTCTCGGTCCCGGGAGCTGTTTGTGGATCCCAGCTAGCGCAGGCTGTTGGTGATGGCTTGGGTTCGCGGCTGTAAGGGGTCGTTGCTGTACTTCGCTGCTGTGCGTTCCGGCGCTGATTCCCTGCTTGCAAACTGGAGGGCTCTGACCCGTTTGCTTTCCCCCAGAGCTCCGGCTGTAGTTTGCTCCGGGCCGTACCGGGTACCCCTAATAGGCGCAGATGGAGGTGATCCCGATGCCGTGGTGGGGATACATACTCTTCGCGCTGGCTGTGGTGTTGGCGATCAAGGGTTTCCTTGCGCTCGTCGGTGTTGAGACGCGATGGGTTACCCGCAGAACTTACAAGACCGCCGAAGACGTGTACCCGGAGCACGCGGACTCCCTGCGCAAGCAGCACCGGTATGCCCGGGAGCACGGCGGCGAGTGGCACAATCTGGAATGAAAGCGTCTCTCTAGTCACGCGCGCTCCGCCGGGACAGAATGCCGCTGGGATAGCGGGCCGCCGCCACCGTGGGCAGGTATCTGGTGCCTGTCTAGACAGTTGTCGACCGCAGGGCCAGCAGGAAGGCCGCGAAGCCGGTGCGCCATCCGAGGGCAGCCCTGGAACTCCTGAACCCGGATTAACAGACAGGCTCGGTGAGTCCCGGAAACCGTTCGAGGTCGTCCGGACCTTCGAGTGACCTGGTGCTTTATGTCCAGGCCCGTCCGGTGGAGGGTCAGCAACCTCATCGGCGTTGCTGCTCATGCTGCTGCTTCGCATCAGTGGCCGGCTGCCCGGGAGGGCAGGCTGCTTGAAGCGGTGTCCGCGGCCGATCTTGAATACCACGCCCAGTCCGGTTTCCGCGAGGCAGGAGATGAGCTACGTGGGATGTATAGCTCAGCGGCCCGCGGTCGCCGAGGTGGTATCTGGCCTCACGGCCACGAACGTGCCTGCGCGGATGCGGGCTGCCGACGGCGGGCGGGCGTTGCGGCGAGGAATCGCCTTGGGCCTGGCCGCGGTGCCGGTGTCCTTTGCGCTGGCCGCATGCAGCTCCGCACCGGGGAAGGCACCGGGCACGGCCTCAGTCGTGTCGGCGCCAGTGCGAATCGCTCATACCAGGCTCGGCGCGATCGGGTACCGGGTCGTGGGGAGCGGCCCCCCGCTGGTCTTGATCATGGGCTACGCCGGGACCATGGAGGTCTGGGATCCGCGGCTGGTTCACGCCCTCGCCCGGCACAACCGGGTGGTGATGTTCGACAACTCCGGGGTGGGCCGTACGCAGCCGCTGCCCGGGGAACGGACCGCGGCCCTCACCATCGACGCCATGGCCGACCAGACCAGTGCGCTCATCGACACCCTCGGCCTCGGCAGGCCCGACGTGCTGGGCTGGTCGATGGGCGGCATGATCGCCCAGGCCCTGGCGGTCCTGCACCCTGCCCAGGTGCGCCGCCTGGTGCTGTGCGCCACCTACCCCGGCACCGGCGCGGTCGCGGTGCCCTCGCAGGCGGCACGCCAGGCCGGCAGCCTTTTCCCTGCTAATCAGGCCAGCGCCTACGACGCGTTCACAGCAGCGATCTCCGAATACCGGCCGCCCCCGCGCCGTCGGCCCTTACGAAAGTGGCTCAGGCGGGCGCCGTCAGCAATTGGTGGGACGGCACCGACGCAGCCGGGCGCAAGATCGGCAGGATCTCAGTGCCCGCGCTTATCGCCGGCGGCACCGACGACCAGCTCGACCCGGTCGCCAATGACCACGCCCTCGCCCGCCTCATCCCCAGCGCAAGACTGGTGCTCTACCCCGATGCCGGGCATGGGTTCCTGTTCCAGGACGAAACGCCCTTCGCATCCCTGGTCGAATCGTTCCTGACCGGGCACCCGAGTTCGTAGCGATGGATGTTCCGGCAGGCGGCGGAGTCGTGGAGGCCTACCTGCAGGACACGCCGGGAAAGAAGATCTCGGCTTCACGAGAGCACCGATGACCTGGAGCAGGACCGTAAGGCGCTGACCCGGATCCAAGATCGTCTAGAAAATTTGAGAGTGTGGGAGGGCCGGCGCCGCTGGCAGCCGTCTGAGGCTAGTCCTGGTCCCCTCCGTCGTCCTAATAACTCCCGGTAGCGGTTGAGGTTGCGACATCCCTCAGCAGGGTGTGGGTTGCCGTTCCTGACCCGAGACCGAGGAGGATGGCGTGCGCCAGGGTAAGCGTCCAGTTAGCCGGGGGGTAGCCCGCAGGAACGCGAAGCTGAAGACACTGCGTGAGCTGGTCGGCAAGGACCGGCGGCGGATTCCTGAATCTGCGCCGCGCGATCTCGTCGCCGCTGGCGTTGTCGACCGGTGATGCTGCGCTGCCGTGGTGATCGGGGGCCGCGTGATGGCAGCCGGGCGTCGGTATTTAGGCAATGTTCGTCAGCGGGACTCTGGCCGGTATCAGGCTCGCTTCCCTGCCGGTCGTGTTCGCGGTCGCTGACGCGCTATCGGTCCGGTGCCGGGCCATGGTGCTGCTGGCGACCTTCGCGGGCCCGCGGTGGGGGTGAGCTGGCCGGGTTGCGGCGGGAGAATATCGACCTGGAAGTCAGCGTGCTGATGTAGTCGGTGACGAAGCCGTCCATCGTCGGCGCCTGGCCGGGTTGGGGCGCGTTGTACGGCACGGAGATCTCGGCGCCGAGCTTGAACCGGTTCTGCTCGCTGAGGATGTTGAACAGCTGGGTGTTGGTGTGCGGAAATTCTTCCCCGGTGTCGGGGGTGGGGCTGTCCATCTCCGTGGCCACCGTGTACGGCACTGCCTTGCGGTCGGCGTCGTGTTCGGCCCACTCCGGGATCGGGTTGGTGAGGTCCTTGCCGATCACGCCCTCGAACGTCTTGCCGTTCCCCCGGGCCGTACAGGCGGCCCAGCACGTTATCCAGCGACCGGTTCTCGAACACCACCACGACCACGTGATCCAGCGCGCTATCCCTGCTCCGACCGGCCATCCGAGACCCCTCATCACTCGCCCGAGCGTGCCTCTGCCAGCCGTAACCCGCCGCATCCGGGGGCCAGTGGGCTCATCACGGTAAACGTACGCAATTCGCGGCGCGGAACAGTCACCCGCCGAGGGTGATCCGCGCCGGGTGACCGGACACGCGGCATCAATCCCGACAGCGTCAGGCGTCAGGCGTCACCTGGGTGAGCAGCCGACGAGGTGACGACAAGCCACCCCTTCGTGAGCGATAAAGGGAGGAACGCCAGCCGGGCCGCGGGCTGATGTGGGTGGAAGGGGTCCAAGATGACTGTCTCTGCGGAGGATGCCGCACGCAATCAGCAAGTGATGATGCTGGTGCTCGGGATCACTGCGGCGAAAGCCCTCGTACGGAACAAGGTCGCGGTGATACTCGTGGCCGTTGTGGTAGCGAGCGCTGCCCAGACAAAAGGGGCCGCGGCAAGGGCAGCCATGCGCCGCAGGGTGGCCGCTAATATGGCCGCTTGGCGTCACTCCTAGGCCGCCCCCTTCTGGCCGGTATGGCGGAGCCTGAGCAGCTGCGCCGTGGGGCAGACTGGCGACCGGCGGATTGCTTCATTGAGTCTTTTTCATCCTGGTTCATCGTGGTTACCAGGCTTCGGCTTAAGGACCCGGCATTCTTCGGCGATTTCTTCGCCGACGCCGTGGCTGTGGTTGAGCAGGCACAGAACTCCGAAGGCAACCTCGGCGCGGACGTGCTGGCCGAGGCGAACAATACCTACTGGACCCGGACGGCCTGGCAGGAGCGCGACCTGATGAACGCGTTCGCGGGAGGCGAACCGCATCTGCATACGATGAGCCGCATTGACGACTGGTGCGATGAGGCGACCTTCGTCGAGTGGGAGCAAGCGGGTTCGGATCTGCCGGACTGGCAGGACGGCTACAGCCGCCTTGTCGCCGAGGGCCAGGGGCCGAGCCTGCCCAATGCGACCGAGGCCCATCACACCCGGGATTTTCCCGCCCCAGTCCTGTCCCCGTAGCTATTGAACCAGCGCCGGGACACCGGCGACCGCTGGGCTTCTGGATCCCGTATCCGCGTAGGCCCTGGCCCCTGCTTGCAAAGGTTGTGGCGCTGACCTGTTGAGCTGCTTCTGTCCAGGTCAACATTGATCTGGCCTGGCCGTGACTAGCCGCTAGTTACCGTGATCGGCTCTGCCAACGGGCATGCGGCGGGCACGATTGCGGGGTTTAAGATCACTCTTGCGTCGAGGGCGAGCTGTCGTTGCGCACGGACGCGGATAAAGCCAGGGAGGCCGTCATGCCACGGCAGGTCATCACGACCGTGAACGCGCCGAGTTCGCCTCTATACAGCCAGGGAGTCAAGGCCGGGCCGCACGTGCTCGTCTCGGGCATCGTCGGCATCGACCCGAGCACCGGCAGCCTGGCCGGAGATACGATCCAAGATCAGACACGGCAGGCGCTGACGAACTGCGAGGCCATTCTCCAGGCCGGCGGCGCCAGCCTGGACGATGTCACCGAGGTCGGGGTGCTTCTCACCAACCCGGCCGACTTCGCCGGCCTAAACGAGGAATACGTGCGGTGGTTCCCGGCCGAGCCACCGACCCGCTATGTCGCCAAGCTCGGCGTCGAGCTGCCCGGATTGCTCGTCTCGATCCGGATGACAGCATTCACCGTCTGACACTCAAGCTGGGGATGCTGCTTTGCTGTCTCGGCTGGCACCCTGGGAGCTGACCGGTTCGTTATCAGAGTGTCGGCGTGACGTCTCAGGTGGTGCCTCCAGGCGTGTGACCTGCGGATAGGGTGCGACCTTGGTGCTCGGCCCTTGCTGACCTTCGTCTACCCCTGCTGTCCTGCATCCCGTAGGGCTCGTGTAAGGCCATCCCTAGGGTGCCTCTTCGTCTCGAACTAGCGGCGGTGCTGGGCGCTTGGCTGTCATCGCAGCTAGCGCCGGGCGCTGATGGTCGTTCAGGTTCGCGGTTGTGAGGGGCCGTTGCTGTACTCCGCTGCTGTACGGCCGGTCTGACCCCTGCTTGCAAAGATCGTTGACGGCAGCCTCTGACCTGGCCTGGCGTGAGTCCCGATTGACAACGATCTTATGATCTATACGCTTGTACTATGACTATAGATAAAAGGGTCAGCCTGGCGGGCGGGCAGGCCGATGTGTCCTCGCGCGGCGCGGGCAGCGGCGCCAGCACGTCGGCGGCGGACGGCCGCGGACCGGCGTCACCGATCGAGTTCCGGCTCGACCCCGCCTCTGGCGTGCCGACCTACCTGCAGCTCGTGCATCAGGTCGAGCACGCGCTGCGGCTCGGCTACCTCAAGCCGGGTGACCAGCTGCCCAAGATCAGGGATGCGGTCGCCTCGCTGGCGATCAACCCGAACACGGTGCTCAAGGCCTACCGCGAGCTGGAGACCAAGGGCCTGGCAACCGGGCGGCCCGGCCAGGGCACGTTCATCAAGGCCACGCTGAACCAGGTCGCGCTTCCTGAGCTGACCGGCCTGCGCCGTTCCCTGCTTGGCTGGCTGACCGCCGCCGCCGCGGCCGGGCTAGACGAGGACGGGATCGTGGCGCTGTTCACCAGCGTGCTGCGGGATTTCCATGAGCGCCGCGGCGGCCAGCCTGTCCGCGCCGACACAGCAGGCGGCGAGTCGGAGGGAGTGGCATGAACGTCATCGAGACCAGCGGCCTGGGCAAGCGGTACGGCAGTACGTGGGCGCTGCGCGAGTGCACGCTGGCGATTCCCGCCGGGCACGTGGCCGCGCTGGTCGGCCCGAACGGCGCCGGCAAGACCACGCTGCTGAACCTGGCGGTCGGCCTGGCGGCGCCGACCGCGGGCCTCGTCACCGTGCTCGGCGGCAAGCCCGCCGGGTCGCCCGCCGCGCTGGACGGCATCGCGTTCGTCGCCCAGAACACGCCGCTGTACAAAAACCTGTCCGCGGCCGACATGCTGCACCTGACCCGCAACCTGAACCGGCGCTTTGACCAAGGGTATGCCGAAGCCCGGCTGGGCGAGCTGGACATTCCGCTGGTTCAGAAGGCTGGGAAGCTGTCCGGTGGCCAGCAGGCGCAGCTCGCGCTGACCCTGGCGCTGGCCCGGCGGCCGCGGCTGCTGGTGCTGGATGAGCCGATGGCGATGCTGGACCCGATTGCCCGGCACGACTTCATGGCCACGGTGATGACCGCAGTGGCCGACGACGGCGTGTCGGTCATGCTGTCCTCGCATGTCCTGGCCGAGCTGGAGCGGGTGGCCGACTACCTCATCCTGATGTCGCAGGGCAGCGTCCAGGTGGCTGGCGAGGTCGAGGACCTCCTCGCGTCCCACCGCGTGCTGACCGGTCCGGCCGCCGAAGCCGACCGGTACGCCGGACAGCTGATGGTGGTGGACGCCAGGCACGGCGCTGCGCAGGCTCACCTGCTAGTCAGGATCAGCGGAGTGACCGACCTGGTGCCGCCGGGGTGGGAGGCGCACCCGGTCGGCCTGGAAGAACTCGCCCTGGCCTACCTGCGCCAGCCCGGCGCCGCGGCGCTGCCCGGCCCGGCCCGGCCCGCGCCAGGCACGCCGAACAGACGGAGATAACGCAGTGACTACTCTGAGCATGCACGCACGGCCGCCACGGGGCCAGGACGTGCGGCCGATCCCGTGGCGAAACATGGCCTGGGTCACCTGGCGGCAGCACCGTTACGCGCTGTTCGGCGTGGCGGCGCTGTTCGGCGTGGCGGCCGTCTACCTGCTGATCACGGGCTTGCAGATGCACCACGCCTATGGGCTCGTGGCCGCCTGCCACCCGTCGGGCAAAGGTATATGCCAGCAGCTAGCCGATAACTTCCTGAATACCTACGCGCCCGGCGTGGGGCCGGTCCTCGGCCTGCTGCAAGTGATCCCGCCGCTGATCGGAGCGTTCGCAGGCGCGACGGTGCTGGCCAGGGAACTGGAGACCGGCACCTTCCGCTACGCCTGGACCCAGGGCTTCGGGCGGGCACGGTGGGCGGTCGCCAAGCTTGCACCGCTGGCGGTCGCGGTCACGGCCGCGGCAGGGGCGTTCAGCGTGCTCGTATCCTGGTACGTCCAGCCGCTCTGGGGCACAGGAGACAACAACGGCCCCCTGTATCCCACCATCTTCGACTTGCGCGGGGTAGCGCTCGCCGCCTGGACGCTGGCTGCGTTCGCGATCGGCGCCCTGGCCGGCATCCTGATCCGCCGGGTCATCCCGGCGATGTTCGCCACCTTCGCCGCATGGGGCGGCCTCGCCTTCGTGACCGGGGCGTTCCTGCGCCGACACTACACGGCGCCGCTGATCAGCCCTAACGCCAACTTTCATATTCGCGCGTGGGTGATCAGCCAGGTGTGGACCCGGGGCGGCATGCCAGCCAGCCTGTCCATGATCAACCAGACGTTTCACGCGGTGGACATAACGGCCGTGACGCCCGGACTGTGGCAACCCGGCCCGGCAACCCCGGCCAACACCGACCCCGCGCAGTACCTCATCCAGCACGGCTACACTCAGCTGACGACCTATCAGCCCGACAGCCGGTTCTGGCCATTCCAGTGGATCGAAGGCGGCTGGCTGCTCGCGCTCTCCCTGCTCCTCATCGCCGCGACCATTTGGCTAGTCCGCCGCCGCGCCGCCTGAGGCCCGAGTTGACGTGGGTCCTGATCCTGCCCCGTCCTCTCGCAGGTGCCGAATCCCGAGTGAGTGGCCGCCTGGTCTAGGCCGGCGCAGCCATCGCGAAGCGACGCCCGCCAGGGCGGCCTAGACGCGGTGGCCACGAGCCGGACAATTGAGAGCGAGGAAGACGGCTCCGCGCAGTGTCCGGCCGTCTTGTTGAATGAGCGTGATTGATCTGCCGGTCCAGCTGGCCGCGTCGGCCCGCTCATGCCGAGCGGGCGCCCCAAGCGCAGAGCCCGGCGGCGGGCGCGCCAGCGGCGCCGCGCAGCGGCGCCGCCTTGATCTAAATACGGACAATTCGGCAGTTGGCGCTGGCAGGTGCTGCTGCCGGTTGTCGGTCTGATACAAGGTCTGCACTGTGGCCCGATGAGACTCGTTGGCCTGGGCTTTCGGGTTGGAGCGGGCGAAGGGAATCGAACCCTCATGACCAGCTTGGAAGGTGTACCGCACCGGGCGGTCACGGTCTCTGACCTGCGAATTTCGGTTACCGGAGGTACCCCTTATCGACCGGTGCTGACCCTGGCTAATGGCACACCAATGGCACGGTGATCTTGAGAGGGGACCCGCAGATTAAGGGACAGGCTCGTCCCTGACGCAAGCAGTTCGAGTCCGTCCGGGCGTTCGGCTTGGCCTGGGTGTCTGCGCTCGGCCCGGCGCGCGGAGATCCGGTGCCGTCCGATGGCGTTGCTGCTCCGGTTGCTGCTCGGTCGCCCGGGCAAGCACCAGCTTGGAAGATCGGTAGGGCGGCCTGCGCGTGAGCAGGGCCGACGTTCGTGCTGGCGGGACGGGATCTTGTACGCGGACTGACCGCTGGTGACCGCTCGTGGCCCTGGCGTGTGGCACGTGTGTGGCAGGACCAGCTTCACGTTGGAGGGGGCCGACAGGGCCTGAATGATCACGGGGAACGCCTGTGAGGGCTGAGATCTGCGCGTGGCTGCGGGCGATCGGACGATTCTTTGTCGTTATGCCGGTACTTGCTGCGAGATGGGTCCGGGTCCGGCTAACGTGGCCTGCGGTGTGCCGGGAAGTCTGGTCGGCGTTGGTTTTGACGTCGGCGCAGAACGGAGCCCGGGCCAGATGACTACTGACATGGACTCCGGCAAGTCCTCGGTCTCGCGGCGGGCTGGCGACACCGGGACCGGCTGGTCCGTCGACGTGGCGTCTGGCGGCCCGGCTGTGGTGTTGCCGGTATCTGCGGCCGCTGGCGTGTCGTCCGGTCGCCAGGACCCGCGTCGTGAGGACTGGTTCCAGCGGTGGCGGGTTTTTCCTGCCTGGCCGCTGCTGGTGGTGCTGGCGGTTCAGGCGGCATTGTCGCTGCGGCTGGTCCGGGCCGATACCGCGTATGTGGGGGAGGCCTCTGCCCTGAATGCCGGGCACCTGGAGTGGGCGCACTGGCTGCATGGCACCGTGATCCCGCCGTTCGCGTCGTACTTTTCCGGCGCGCCGGTTCTCTATCCGCCGATCGGCGCGGCGGCGGACAGTATCGGGGGGTTGGCGGGCGCCCGGGTGCTGTCGCTGGTGTTTATGCTCGGGGCCACCGTGTTGCTGTGGGGCGCTGGTGCCCGGCTGTTCGGGCGGCGGGCCTCGTTCTTCGCCGCCGCGCTGTTCGCCGTGCTGGGCCCGACGCTGCACCTGGGAGCGTTCGCGGCCTATGACGCCATGGCGCTGTTCCTGGTCGCGCTGGCGGCCTGGTGCGCGGTCCGCGCCGGGAACCGGAAACCGGCGGCCGGGTGGATGGTCGCGGCGGGCACCGCGCTGGCGCTGGCCAACGCCACGGCGTACTCGTCGGTCTTGTTCGACTTGTTCGTGGCCGCGGTCGCGCTGCTCACCGGACTGCAGTCCTGTGGCTGGGTGCGCGCCGCCTGCCGCGCCGCGACCGTGCTGGCCGTCACTGCGGCGCTGCTCGCGGCGGGATGGCAGCTCGGCGGCAGCAGCTATCTGACCGGATTCGAGAGCACGACCCTGGCCCGGGTGCCCGGCTCGGCCTCACCCCTGTCGGTGCTCGCCAGTTCCTGGTACTGGGCCGGTCTGCTCGTCCTGCTGGCCGCAGGCGGGGTGATCATCAGCGGGGTCAGCCGGCAACCAGCCGCCCGGACATGGCTGCTCGCGGTCCTGACCGCCGCCGTGGTGATCGGGCCGCTGGAGCAGGCGCGGCTGCACACCGAGGCCGCGCTGAACAAGCACGTGGGCCTGGGCGCCTGGTTCGCCGCCCTGGCCGCGGGTTACGCGGTGGACCGGTTCATTGCGGCCGCCCTGCCCGGCCGGATGCGGGCCGTGACCTGCGGATCCTGCATTATGGCGCTGATCTTTCCCCTCGGCCTGGGCGCCACCCAGTCCCGGAGCCTGGCCGCCAGCTGGCCCAACGCGTCCAGCTTCGTCGCGGTCTTCGGCCCGCTGGCCGACCACGGCAGCGGCCGCCTTCTGGTCGAGGATCCCGCCGTCGCCGAGTACTACCTGCCCTCTGGCCGTCACTGGCAGCGATGGTCTAGCACCCGCAATATCATCCTGCCCTCCGGCGCCTCCACCGGCGGCGCCCCGCCCACCGCCAGCGCCGTCCTCGCCGGTAACCCCGGCTCCTACGCCGAGTTCATCACCGCCGGGTATTTCTCTCTCGTCGCGCTGAACTTCGCCGACACCACCGCGCTCGACCATCACCTTGCCGCTGACCTGCGCCGTAATCACCATTACCACATTGTCGCGGTCATCCCGTACGGCATCGAGGTTCCTCCCATCGGGGTGGGCACCTATATTGTCTGGCGGTGGGAGCGCACCACCCATCAATCGGGCTACATGCCCCGCCAGTAACCACCCGGGCCGCACAGGCGGCCTGCGATCGCGTACCGGCCCTCCCGCCCTGGGCCGACCCGGTGGCGTTCTCAAGATCGCTAACTGCCCCGGGCGCGCCAAGGTCTTGCTGCCGATCCGTTTCATTATGGATGGCGCTGCTGCTCGTTCCTGGCCTGGTTGATCACCGCGGCGGCAACGGTTGCGGCGACGGCGGCCAGGGCAACTGCGGCCAGGAAGGCCAGGTGGGTGGTGGTAGCCCAGATGCCGTCCGGCAGGCCGAGGACGACGGCGAGGGCGGTGACCCACAGGCCGGTGAGCGCTGTCGGTACCCATCTGCCGGTGAACAGGGCACTGCACGGCCCGATGACGAGCAGGCCGATGAGCGTGACGTGACCGATCGCGGCGTCCACGCTGGCGATGAGAGCCGATGCGGCCAGGCTGAATGCCCAGATGCGCCCGACCGACCGGCCTGGCAGCAGGGACTCGCGGTTCCGCAGTGATACGGGCGTCACAGACGCCGGGGAACAGCCGTTCGCGGAGTGGTGTGCGGAGCCCGGCGGCGAGGCTGGATTGCCCGGGGCCAGATAATCGGCCGCGCGGTCGCGCGGGAAGGATGGCGCCTGCCCGGTCTCTGGAACGTTCTCGCGCCGGAAGTGTGCCCGGCCGACTGCCAGGGCCAGGGCGAGCGCGGTGCCGATTCCGAATGCGGTTATCAGCGTGGTACTGGACGCTGCCGCGTACCCGCTGGCGAGCACCGAGACGGTGAAGGCGGCGTAGGCGGCGATCACCAGGGCACCAGGCCCGCGGCGCAGGCCCCGGCCAGTGTAGGCGAGTGCCAGCACGGCCAGGCTGAGGCCGACGTACCACACGGTGACCAGCACGGCCTGGCCGGACGGTCCGCCCAGCCCGATCACGGCCGCGGGCAGCAGCAGGCCTGCGGCCACGTTAAGCGTGTTGCTGTTAAGCGCCGTGCTGAAGGTAGCAGCGCCGCGCCCGCGGGCCGCCAGGTACACGGCAGCTACCGCATTAGGCAGGCTCGTCACCGCGGCCAGGACCAGGCCGCCGACGACGATCTGCGGGACGGCCCAGCGGCTGCCCAGCACCGACGCCGCCCGCTCCATGATCACGCTGGCCGCGACGACCACGATCAGCGCCACCACGGCCGCCACCGCGTCCGGCCACCGGCCCCGCCGGGGCCGGATGGCTTCTTCCAGCTCCAGTTCCTCCTCCGCAACAGCCGACCGCAGCCACGCGCTCCACCTGGCCGGGATGCGCAGCCGTTCAGGGCCGCGGCCCTCGGTGCCCAGGAAGACCGCATAGGCAATCAGGACGGCTAGGGCCAGCACCAGGCCCGCCACTGGCGGCAGCCAGCCGAGCACCACGGCCAGGCACACGGCCGCTACCCACATGGCAACCGTTCCGCCCAGGACTACCGCCTTGCGGTGCAGGCCGATCCGCCCGGCAACGACCGCACCCAGGCCCAGCAGCGCAGCGAGGTTGAACACATTCGACCCGAGGATCACCCCGGCGCCGATGCGCTGCTCATGACGGGCCACCGCCGTCAGGGCGCTGGTCACCTCCGGCGCATCCGCGGCCAGCGCCGCCACCATGCCCAGCAGCGCTTCCGACAGTCCCAGCCGCTCGCCGACGCGCTCCAGCCGCGTGACCAGGACCAGGCTAGTCAGCAGGCTGACAATCGTTCCGACGGCGAACGCAGGCACCGCGAGCGCAGCAGGCATCCTGATCAGGGCCCGTATCGTGGCGGGGCCTCGCCTGCTGCCCCGTGTTCTGCGGCGCTTTCTGGCGGCACGCTCATTTCAGCTCCCTGCGCGAAAGACGATGCACCGGCCAGGCTCCCGGCTCGCCGCCGTTGATCTTAGATCATCGCCCTCCGGACCGGTTGTCCGGCCAGGTCCCCGCAGGACCGGTACGTGCGCTGGAGCTCCCTGGCACACTCAGGCCGTGGCAACTGCGGACGACCTGACACGGAAGGCCCTTTTGCGCCGGGGGTTTGCCCTGGAGTACGTGACGCTGGCCTGGAACGTGGCCGGGATCGTGGTACTGGCTGTCGCGGCGATCTCGGCCCGGTCGGTGGCGCTGGCCGGGTTCGGCCTGGACTCGCTGATCGAGATCGGTGCATCCACGATAGTCATCTGGGGACTGTCGGGCACTGGCGAGGAACGCCAGCGCCGCGGCCTGCGGCTGATCGGCTACGCATTTGCCGCCCTGGCACTTTATCTGCTGGCGCAGTCCACGGTGGTGCTGGCCACTGGCTATCACCCGCGGCACTCCGTGCTCGGGATCATCTGGACGACGATGACCGCGGCGGTGATGTTCATGCTGGCAGCCGGCAAGGCCCGGACGGGCCGGGCGCTGGATAACCCCCTGCTGCGCACCGAGGGCCGGGTCACGATGATTGACGGGATCCTGGCTGCCGCGGTACTGGCGGGCCTAGTGCTGAATGCCGCCCTCGCCTGGTGGTGGGCTGACCCTGCCGCCGGGTACGTGCTGGTGTACTACGCCGCCCGTGAAGTAGGGGAAATCTTCTCCGCAGATCACTGAATCAGGGTACGGACCTGGCCTGAGCAGCAGTCCTGGTCTGGTGCCATCTTCCCGATCGCTGCCCGGCCCCTTGTGAGCGGCTGCCGGGTCCAGGGTCAGCGGAACGCTGATCGCGCAGCGACGCGCGAAGCGCGCCCTTTACCCGGCTGTCGCGACTGGGACAATCGGGCGCGAGGAAGACGGCCCCTGCGGTATGGCAGTTCTGCGCGCCGGACAGCCATCGTAGGTTCAGAGGCTCAGTGCGGCTGGGACGGCGCGGGCGCGCCGGGCGGGCGCCCCAAAGCGCAGAGCCCGGCGCGGGGAGCGCCGGACCCGGCGCCGCGCAGCGGCGCCGCTTGATCTAAATACGGACAATTCGGCAGTTGGCGCTGGCAGGTGCTGCTGCCGGTTGTCGGTCTGATACAAGGTCTGCACTGTGGCCCGATGAGACTCGTTGGCCTGGGCTTTCGGGTTGGAGCGGGCGAAGGGAATCGAACCCTCATGACCAGCTTGGAAGGCTGGGGCTCTGCCATTGAGCTACGCCCGCACGGCGGATGCACCGCCACACGGTAGCGTACCGGGTCCGTGCCGCCGTGGCGCATCAGCTGACTTGGCCAATGGTCTGCGCGCACTGCGCCCGCGGCAGACGGCGCCTGCCGTGAACTGCGGAACTGGCGCTCGACCAGGTAGGATTCGGCTGGTTTAGCGGGATGTAGCGCAGCTTGGTTAGCGCGCCTGCTTTGGGAGCAGGAGGTCCCGGGTTCAAATCCCGGCATCCCGACCAATTGCCCAGCTCAGAGGGCATGCCGATCTTGGCAGAGATCATCCGCGGGACGACGGGGGAGGAGCCACCCGCTACTGCGCAGAGCATCACGGGTGATCCGACGCTGGCCTTCGTCACACCAGATGCCCAACTCTCGGGTCGCACGACGACGCTCGGGGGAAGGCGAGGGCGCCGCGAGCACGTGCCCTCCTATGCAGCCCTGGCAGCGTTGCTGACGGCAGCCGGACGGTTCGGTCGCCCAAGCCGCCGACGAGATCCAGCCGGCCCCCAGGGCTTCGACGTACCGGGCGATGACCTTAAAAAGAGGCCACTTCGCCGTGCTCGATCTGGGACACGCGAGCCACGCTCACCCCCATGGCAGAGGCAATCTCCTTCTGCCCGAGGCTGAACTGCCTGCGGGCTCCGACTAAACGTCGCCACGCCGCCTGATTGATCGAGCATCGCGGTATTGCCCCATGGCACGTCGACGCTATCTGGGTCCTCACAGCGGACTCGACTACCCACCGTTCCAGCCGGGGCACTCATCTGGCCAGGCGCCGAGTGGCTCACAGCCACTGGCAGGCGGCTTCAGAGCTGGTGCAGGTAGAACGGGACACCTTGATCGTCGTGGCCCCTCGGCGGCCAGCGCGTACGGCTCCCGCTGGGGGGCGCTGACGGTGCCGCCGTGCGCTCGCGTGGCCGCCACGGCGGCGGCGATATCGTCGACTCGGAAGCCGAGCACCGCTCCGTGCACCCGGCCGCCGCCCGGCGGCTCGCCGTCCCGCAGACCCGTCATCGGGACGATGTCCTCCACTTGGCGCCATACTCGCTGCTGCCCGGGCTGAACAGCCAACCCAGTACGGCGCCGTAGAACGCCCGGCTTCGGGCGAGGTCGGGCAGCCCGTGACTGATGTAGGACACGTCGCCGTGCGGGAGCCGTTGCAGGGCGGGTGGTCAGGTCGGTAGCCATGGGTGCCCCTCCGGAATGGTGCGAGCAGGGCTCGCCGTGGCGCTCACCAGGGGGAAGGCGTTGAAGCTCGGGATGTAATTCTCGACGACGAAATAGCCGCCAGGTCGCAGTTGCGTCGCGACGTTGCGGAATGCCCTGATCTGTTCAAAGCGAGGGCGAGCTCGAAGTTTGCCCCGGCCATACGACCCCTGGTGCTCACTTTGCGAAGACCCGGGCAGAATTAGCTGAATGGCGCACACCAAGATCGACGCTGCCGAGATCAATCCGTCCGCCGGCCCGCATCCGGCGGCCAGTCGTTTCGATAAGGACCTCGGCCAAGCACTGGATATTGGTGCTTTCGGGATCTATCAGGCTGAGCTTCCGCCCGGTGCAGAGACCGTGCGTCACGACCATCTCGACGACAGAGCCGAGGATATGCAAGCCGTCGTCCGTGGCGCCGGCGTCGTCGTTGTCGACGACGAAGAGGTGCCGGCAGAACCCGGACACTTCATCGCAGTGACGCCGGAGTCTGCACGGCAGGTCCGGGCCGGCGATACCGGCCTCGTGGTCGTCGCCGTCTGCACAGCGCGGACCTGACATCCACGGGTGGGCGCGTCTTGGTCGCCGCACGAAGACCGCGCCGATTATGAACGACGGCGAGCAGGGATCGATCCGTCCCGCTGAGGTTACCCATCCGGTATGTGCTCAGCTCGTATCGGTGTGCCGGAGGCCGATGAGGCGCTGGACGGTTTCGGTGATCACCTCGTGCTGGGGCGGCCGGGCGAATTCGGGCCGGTCGAGCCGTATTGTGACCTGGCGTGCAGTGCCGGCCAGAGCAGGGCGGCGAGCCGGGCCGGATCGGCGTTGTCGTGGGTGGCGCCGGCTTGCGGATCCCGGGCTGGGGTTGCCGCCGGGCGTGCCCGTCCCGGCCAGCGCCACCCTGCACGCGCAGATCCGCAACGTGGCCGCGGCGGCGAGCCTGGGCGCCACGATCGCCGGAGTGCTCGTGCTGGGCCGTCGGCTGCGCCGCCAGCCGCGCTAGCGCGGCTGGGCAGCTATGCCCTGGTCACCATCGGCGCCATGATCGTGTTCCTGGCCGCGTTCGGCAGCGGCGCAGACCACGGCGACCTCGGTGGCCTGTTCGAGAAACTCGTCTCGATCACCGCCCTGATCTTCAGCGCCGGCCTGGTCACCCGGCTGCTTACCCACGACGCCCGCCTGGCCGCCACCGCGCCGGGCCCCCCGGAAACAGCAGATGTGATCATGACCGGCGAACCGGCACCGCCATCCACCACGGAGCCGCCGCGCGGCCCCGAGTCAGCCAGCACATCGCCGTGGTCGTGGAGGCTGGTCACCCTCGTCGTGCTCGGGGCGCTGCTCACCGCCACCGGCGGCGTGCTGGCCTTTCTGCCCGCCAGCGGGCAGCTCAGCACAGCGGGCCAGGACTACGCCGAGTACTACGCGACCCGCAACCTCGCCATGGCCGCCATGCTCCTGATCATGCTGGCCCTGCGGGCCTAGCTGGCCCTGGCCGGCCTGATGATCCTCACCGCGCTCATCCAGATCCTCGACGCGATCACCGCACCCGCGACCGGCCGCCCGGGACTGTTACCGATCGACCTGATCTTCACCGCGGCATGCCGGATCGGCGCCCCCGCCTATCCCCACACCGTGCCCGGCCAGCCGCCACCCGGCCAGAGCGCTGAACGATCGGCTTCGGGCACATGTTCCTTCTCACTACGGATGCATCGAGGGCGCGTACGAGAGGCCGATGATCGCACCCTCGCTTGACTGCAGTCGAGCGACGGTCTGTCCCCACGGCTCGGTACGTGCCTCGTGCAGCAGCGTGAAGCCCCTCTCCTTCAACTCGTCCGCAGCGACCTGGACGGCGTCAGTGTCCGCGAGCTCGAACTCGACGCTCGCCTGCGGCACCGGCCGCTGCACTGGCCAGTCAGGCGTGCCGAAGCACGCCTGCGCAGCCTGAGTCAGCGGCCAGACTCCGAAAGACTTGCAACCGTCGATGTCTTCGCTGTGCAGGTAGCCGTCACCTTCCGCGGTCAGCGGCAAGCCAAGCGCGTCCACGTACAACCCTCGGCTGACGCTCAGGTCAGGGGTGATCACTGCGACGCTGGTGATGAACCTCACATCCACGATGTCACCTTCCGTCATTGAACTCGACTGGTCCGCCGATCGTCGCACCCTGCTCCGACAGCGTCGCTTCGAGCGGCGGCTCGACGCCTCCGCCGTGCTCGCACTGATGCACGATGAACCCGGAAGTGACATCGTCGCCGCGGAGATCGCCGGAGCTGCCTCGGTGCGGCGAACCTGGCCGAGGTCGTCGGCAAGCTGATGGACGCTATGGTCGACGTGGCCCGGCTGCGCGAGCTGCTCAGCGCGGCCGGCGTCACCATCGAACCGCTCACCGCCGCCGACGCCGTCCGAAGCACCCCAGCCGAGGTGCTGACCGCCGATAACGCCTGGCCGAGCTGAACCTGCCCATCCGCGTCCGCCTGATCCGGTAGCGGATCCCCGTTGCGCACCAGGGCGGCCCGGCTGTGTCGGAATGGTGAACGGCGGGAACCCCGGCCCGCGCTGCCGCTGACATCTCTGGCTGTCCGGTTGCTGCTCAAGTCCCCGGTGACGGCCATCATGACAAGCCGTCTGGCCATCATGATCGTGTGTGTAGTCTGCACATATGCAGACTGCGCAGCGACGGCGGGTGGCGAACATGCTCGGCGGTCTGGCGGTGGCCGTCGGCGACAGTGTGGCGGCCGGGACTCGCGAGGCCGCGCTGGTGGCGCTGGACAATCACCCGGGCCAGAGCGTGACGCAGCTCAGCCGCGCGCTGGGCCGCTCACATTCAGCGACGGTACGACTGGTCGATGGTCTGGAGCGGGACGAACTGACCGAGCGACAGCGCGCTGGTGACGCCCGGTCTGTCGCGCTGGCGCTTACCTGGGCCGGCGCGGCCGCGGCGGGAGCCGTGCGGCTGTCCCGGGCCGCCGCGCTCGACGCTCTCGTCACTGCGCTGTCCGGCCCCGAGGTGGCCCGGCTCGAGCCGCTGCTGGAGCGCCTGCTGGCGGCCAGCGCGGCTGACGCGGACAGCCGGTGGCGGACCTGCCGGCTCTGCGAGGAGTCCCGCTGCGAGAACCACCGCCGGTGCCCCGTCGATGAGGCCGCTCCCCGGTGAGGGCCGGCGTCCCGGCGGCCGCGGTCGCGGTGCTGCGGGCGTGCGGTATTCCCTGATCAAAGTCGCGCTGGAGCACGGAGCGGCGCCGCTGCTCATGGCGGGGATACAAGTTGCGGTCGGCGCCGCGATCCTGATCGCTTTTGCGGCCGGCCGCGGCAAGCTGCGCCCGCGGACCCGCCGGGCAGGCGGAAGGCGGCGACCGTGAGCAAGAAGACACTGCTTCTGTTTAGCAGCACGTCGGTCATCTGGGGCAGCTCATTCCTGTTCATCCGCGTGGCCGTCGAGCACATGCCGCCCTCCGCAGTCGTCTTCGGCCGTACCCTGCTCGGAGCCGCGTTCCTGGTACCGCTGGCCCTCAGGGCCAGGGCATTCCGCGGTCTGCGCAGCAGCATGCTGGCGGTGGTCATGGTGACCTTGCTGGACATGGCCCTGCCCGCCTTCCTGACCGCCTGGGGAGAACAACGCATCAGCTCCTCATGGGCAGGCATCCTCACCGCTACCGATCCCCTGTTCACCGCGCTGCTCGCCCTGTGGCTCATACGGTCCGAAGCCGTCAACCGCAGGCAGCTGGCCGGCCTGGTGATCGGCTTCGCAGGCGTGATCGCCCTGCTGGGGCTCGACTTCCGGGGCCACGCCGGCGAACTGCTCGGCGCCGCGGCGGTATTGCTCAGCGCGCTCGGCTATGCGGCCGCGGCCCTGGTCTACCGGCGGTGGCTGACAGATGCCCCGGCACTCGGCGTGACCGCGCTCATGACCCTGCTCAGCAGCGCTGCCTTCGCAGCGCCCGCCGCCGCTGACCTGCCACGCCAGATCCCGCCCGCCAGCAGCGTCCTTGCCCTGGCAGTCCTGGGACTGGTGAACACCGGCCTGGCCTACTGGCTGTTCTACGCGCTGATCGATGATGCTGGCGCCGCCACGGCATCATTGATCACCTACGTGATGCCAGTCGTGGCGCTGGCCCTGGGCGTCGCACTGCTCGCAGAGCCGCTCACCGCAGCTGCGCTAGCCGGCCTGGTCCTGATCGCCCTGGGCGCATGGCTGGCCGCCAGCCGCCCGCCGAGCCGGAACCGGCCGGATACCAGCCGGCAGCAACGTGCAAGCGACGGAAGGTGACGGTAACGCCCGGCCAGCAGCTGGTTGCTCTTGAGGGCGGCGCTCAGGTGCTTGCTGGTTTTCGCTGTGCGGTGCTGTAGAGGCTGATCAGTTCGCCGGTGGTGGTGGTGTCTTGCGGGGCCTTGTCGTCGCGCCATCGTCCGGTGAATCGGGGAAACCGCATCGCCAGGCCGGTCTGTTCCTTGATCTGTCCCCAGGCGGCGGTGTAGTTCGGCGAGAGGGTCAGCTCGGCGCTGAGGATCTCCAGCACGATCCCGGGCTCGAACCACACGTCGGGCTGCTGGCGTGCGTCGACCCGGGCGGGCCGCTCGGTGCGGGCCAGCGGCGCTAGCCTGGCGGGCAGCGCGGCCAGTTCGGCGTCGGAGAACCCGGTGCCGCACTTGGTCACCGTGCGGAAGACGTCGGCGTCCGGGTCGAAGGCGGCTAGCAGCAGGGCGCCGTAGACGCCGCGGCGGCGGCCACGCCCGGCGAACGCACCGACGACGACCAGGTCGGCGGTGTCGGATAGCTCGGTGCGGTAGTCCCGCTTGAGCTTGATCCACAGCCAGCCGCGGGCGCCGGCCTGGTAGCCGGCAGCCGGGCTGAGCGACTTGCACACCAGTCCCTCGCAGCCGTCGGTGACTGCCTGCGCGAACGCCGTCTCCAGGGCAGCAGGAGCAGCGACCTCCACCGCGGTGGTGAGCCGCAGCTGGGACGAGACGGTGATCGCCTCGGCCAGCCTTGCCCGCCGCTGCGGGTAGGACAGTCGGGTGAGGTCCTGGCCGTCGGCATAGAGCAGCTCGAAGCAGAACAGCCCCACCGGCACATCCCGCACAGCGTCGGCGATGCCGTGCTTGCGCCGCCGGAACATGACCTCCTGGAATGGGCGCAGCTCCCCGGCAGACGGGTCGAAGGCGACGACTTCCCCCTCGACGATCGCCTCGGCCGGGCCTAGTCCTCGCCCAAGGACCTCGACGACGTCGGGGAACTGGGCGCTGACGCGTTCCAGCCGCCGCGTGAACAGTTCGATCCGGCCGTCGGCGGTCCGGTGCGCCTGGACCCGGACGCCGTCGTACTTGTACTCGGCCGCGCACTGCCCGCCCAGCTTGGCGAGGATCTCGGCAGCGTCGGACAGCCGCTGGGCGAGCATGGCCCGCACCGGGTTACCCGGGCGCACCTGGATCTGCTCAACCGCCGCCACCCCGCTGCCGGCCAAAGCGGCTGCGACCTGGCCCAGGTCGCAGCAGATGTTGTAGGCGCGCTCCAGCACCGGCCGGGCGGCCCGGCCGCCGGCGTGCACCTGCGCGAGCGCGTCCAAGATGGTGGGCGTGCCGATGCCCAGCCGCAGCCCTCCGGTGACCAGGCGCAGCAGGTAGCGGGTCTCCAGCGGGGTGGCCTGGCCGAGCAAGCCGGCCAGCAGGTCCAGCTTGCGTCCTTGCGAACCCGGCCCCTCCGCGCCGGCGATCTGGTGCAGGGTGTCGACTACGACCGTGACCTCCAGGCTGGCCGGCCGGTCGGCGGCGGTCACGGTCAGCATCTGCTCGGCGGCCAGGCCGAGGTCGCCGGTCTCCCGCACACGGGCGGCCACCTGCTCAGGGCCAGTGCCAGTAGCGGTGGCGACCGCGCGGACGGCGAGCTTCTCGGCCAGGCCGAGGTCCACCCCAGCGAACTCCGGCGCGATCAGGCCCTGGCACAGGTAGCAGACCGCGGGCAGCAACCCGGCCGGGGCCGCCGCTAGCAGCGCGGCGAGACGCTCGATCAGCGCCAGCCGGCCACTGGCCTGCTCCAGGTCACGGTAGGCCTCGGCGACGATCTCATACTTCACAGCGCTCCCTTCGCTCCGCCCCGATCATGACACGCCCTGGTTCGCGCCCACCGGCTTGGTGCAGCACAAGCAATCACGGGCGACTAGGTTGCCGCCCATATCGGCGAGCAATCGCACCCCGCCGAGACGAATGCCGATCACGCTAGGTAATCATTGTCTCGGCAGGAGAGCCACCCGCCACAGCAACGTTTGATCAGGTCACTGAGCCGACGGCAAAGCAACCGGTCGGCGTTCGCCGGTCTCGATGCACCTCATCGCGGCCACTGTATGGGCGCCGCTGGATACCGTCACATGGTGAGCGGCGGGTGTTCGGGTCGGATTCGGCGGCGCGGCCCGATGGTCCGCCCTGCCGATCGTCTTCTTTGCGGGTACACCCTAGTGAAGAGGGACCGATGAGCAACCTACACGACATCCTGCAGACCTACGTCAGCGACGGATTGGTGCCGGGTGCGGTGGGCCTGGTGGCTCGCGGTGGCCGGGTCGAGGTGCAGGCCGCCGGCTTCGCCGACGTGGACGGCACCTCGCCCATGGCCAGGGATTCGATCTTCCGCATTGCTTCGATCACCGAGCCCATAACCGCCGCGGCGGTCATGATGCTGGTCGAGGACAGCCGGACCGCGCTGGAGGACCCGGTCGGGCATTGGCTGCCGGAGCTGGCCTTCCCGGCGGTCGTCCGCTCGCCGGCCGGTCCGGTCGACGATGTGGTACCGGCCGTCAGGCCGATCACTGTGGCCGATCTGCTCACATTCCGTGCTGGGTACGGCTTCCCGTCGGACTTCTCGCTGCCGGTGGTCGGATTGTTGTTCAGCGAGCTGAAACAAGGACCGCCGCAGCCGCAACTGGTCGCGACGCCGGACGAATGGATGGCGGCGCTTTCGCGCATTCCGCTGCTGCACCAGCCGGGCGAGGCGTGGCTGTACAACGCCTGCTCCGACATCCAAGGGCGTGCTGATTGCCCGGGTCTCGGACCGCTCGCTGGCCGAGTTCCTGACTGAGAGGCTGTTCGAGCCGCTCGGCATGGCCGATACCGGGTTCGAGGTGCCGGCCGGCAAGCTGGACCGGTTCACCAGCTACTACCGGACCGATCATGCAGGCGGTCTGGAGCTGGTTGACGCCCCCGACGGGCAGTGGAGCAGCCTGCCGGCACGCGGCGAACGCGTGAAGCCAGGCATACGTACGGGGATGTCCGGCCCGTGGCGCCGCCGCTGATTGGCAGGGAGCGCGCGCTGATCGCACAGGTGTCGGTAGGTTGCCGTCTATGGCCAAGCGCGGACGGCGCCCGCACAGCCATGGGCGGCGGGGCAAGCAGGGCAAGCACAAGCGGCAGACGCGTCCCGCGGCACGGCATCGGCACGGCCCGGGCGATCTGCTAACGGATGTCCGCCAGCAGCTGGCCAGCGGCGAGCCGCTGGTCTTCCTCGCCTACGTGAGCACGCTGCTGGCCGCCGTGGACACGCGTGGGGAGAACCCATTCGAGCGTGATCGCGACGGACTCGAGCGCGCCACAATGCCGACGCTCACCGAGTCCTTGGCCGAGGTCGGGCTGCCAGAGACCACCGCGCTGCTGGCCGCGCTGGCCGAGCTCGGCCCGGACGAGCTGACCCGTGCCCGGGCGCGGCGGGCCCTCGCGGCTCGTGAGCATCCGTTGCCGGACTGGCTCGCCCGGCTCGGTGAGGTGTCTGTCTATCGCGCGGTGGAGAGCACGCATGTGCTCGGCGACGGGGACAACGTGCTGCTAGGTGCGCGGCTGCCGGGGCATGAGCTGACGGCGTGCATTTACATCGACCACAACCTGGGCACAGTGGTGAAGGACGCCTTCCCTGCCCCCGGTCCGGTCAGCGACGTGGTGGGGCGTCTGCGGGAGGCGGCGGATGACCCGGACATCAGCCACCGCGGCCTCGGCCTCGCCGACGCACGGGCCCGGGTGGCCCAGGCGATCGAGGTCGGAGCGATGACGTTCCCGCCGTTTGAGACCGAGACCTGGCCCGCCTCGCGGCCGCTGACCGAGTGGCTGCTGCGGTTGATGCCCGAGGGCGGGACCGGCTACGTCCAGCCAAAGTGGGGCAAGACCAGGCAGAAGAAGCTCGCGGACCGTTTCTTCCGCTCCAGTTTCGGCACGCCGCTCGACGACGCCGACCACCGGGATCTGTTGGACCAATTCCTTTGGTTCGGCACCGACTACGGGCCGGGCGACCCGCTGCGGTGGAGCCCAGTGGCGGTGGAGATCCTGCTGGCCGACTGGATCCCGCGCAAGATCGTCGCCGACGCCTCCTACCTCAGCCAGGCCCCCGGACTGCTGCGCGCGTTCATCCGGTTCTGCCACGCCGAGCGCAAGATCCGGCCGGAGCTGACCGGCCGGACACTCGCCGCGGTCGATGAGCACGAGCCGGAGTATCAGAGGGTGATCCGCTCCCCGCGGCCGCAGGGGCCGATGGCGCTGCTCGCCCAGCTAGGGGTGCTCGGCGACGAGGAGCCGTGGGAAGACGAGCCGTTCGGTTTCCACCGGCACCTTCTTGACCAGCTCGCTGAGGAGGTTGGCGGCCAGGCTGCGCTTGACTCGCTGGACGGCACACCCCTGCCGGACGAGGAGTTCGCCTGGGGCCAGATACCCGCAGATCTGTGCGACCGGGTCGCAGATGTGCTGGCCGCCTGCGACCGGTGCTGCGACGACATGCTCGGCGCCGAGTACCGGACGGCGGGCCGGCGCCTGCTGGCCCGGTCCGGGCCTGGCCTGTCCAGCTTGCTGCGCGGGACAGTCAAGCCCGAGGGGATCGCGGCCGCGGTGTGCTGGGTGATCGGCAAGGGCAACCAGCGCCTGGGCCAAGGGACCGGCGAGCTGCGGGTCAAGGACCTCATGAGCTACTTCGGCCTGGGCCAGTCGAGCGTCGCAGAACGCGGCTACACGGTCATGCGGGCAGCCGGAATCCAGCCCGCCAGCGCCTACCCGGCGGTTCGCCTGGGCTCGCCCAGCCTGCTGGTCTCCGCCCGCAGGAAACGGATCATCGAGCTGCGCGACCGGCACCGAGCCGCCCTCAGCGATAAGCGCCTCGGGTGAGCGCCTGATCGGATGCCAGCCGTGACACCCCGCGCCGGGACGTCTACCGCAATTTCAGCCTGTGACCGCTGCGACATCAAGCCAGATCGCATGAACAGCAACGCAGGCACTGCGCGCCGAACATCCCGCTCGGGCCCGGCACAGGCGGCCACGCTGGCAACCAGGTTGTCGTGCAGATCAGGCGCACTGCACGCTCTCACAGCGGGCGGCTTAGCTGCTGTCCGTGACCAGTCCGCGAGCGCCCGGCCGGTCAGGGCGTGCGGCCGAGGCTCAGGTCTCGCCGCCGCCTCCGGGAATCTCGGTGAGCCCGCCGTCCGCCAGCATGAACTTCTTCCCGCAGGCCGGGCACGTCAGTAGCAGCGGCTGGGCCGGAGCGGGCCGGTCTCCTGCTCTCCTGAGATGGGTGCCGTCGTCCAGGCAGACTGCATAGTCCACTCGCCCAGGATAGGCGCCCGTGCCGTCGTCCTCAGCGCGGCAATAGCGCCCAACGGGGCGTGCACAGCCAGCGCGTCACTGTCACGCGAGCCCGCCCCTTGCTTCCAGGCCAGCTGGTCGGCCATTCTCGCGGCTGAGAACGACGGCAGTGTCATCTGCGGCGCCAGGACGGGCGGGGTCACTCAACCAGCAACGAGGATTCCGCCCGGCTGTGGTGAGCGTGGCCGCCTTCGAGCGCGCGCACGGCAGGGATGTTAGCCCGGCCAGGGCGCACCCGCGATCGGTCGTCGCGGGTGCGGCGGGTTCGCGGGTTATCGTGCCTGGCTGACCACGAAGGCCTGAGTACGGTACGAGCTCTCGGCATAGAACCCAACGGCGCTGCAGCGGGCCGCCGGAGCGCACGACACCGATGTGATCTGGGCAGTCCCGCCTGTGTTCAGGGCCGCAGTGCCGGGGACTTGCCGCGCCCTGCGCCAGATGCCGTGCTTCTGGCTGACGACGAACGCCTGAGAGTGGCCGGAGCGGTCGGTGTAGTACCCGCCCGCGCTGCAGCTGCCCGCCGAGCCGCACGACACCGACCTGATCTCGGCGTCTCCGCCGCCGTTCAGGGCCGCGGCACCGGGCACCTTCTTCGCCCTGCCCCAGGTGCCGTGCTTCTTGCTGACGATAAACGCCTGGCAGCTGGCAGAAAGGCCGGTCGTCGGGCAGTTGCCGGAGTGGCCGGAGTAAAACCCGCCGGCGCTGCAGTTGCCCGCCGAGGCGAACGACACCGACCTGATCTCCGCACTTCCGCCGGTGTTGAGGGCCGAGGTCGATGCCTGGCGGTGCGAGCCGACACCGCTCGCCGTGCTCCTGCGCTCGACGTTCGTCCGCGACCCAGCTGCCAGCCAGCACACCACACGGGCATGACATCCTCAGCGGACCGACGCGTCGCGTTGCAGGATTCCGTTGCGGCGAAGTACGCACGAGGCCATGTCGATTGTGCGGGGCGTTTGGATACCGGCTCGCTGCTGGAAGCTGAGGCGGTATCCAGCGGATGCCCATGTAGGCCGCGTGGCGGAAGAACGCACGTGCGGCATTGAGCCAGCCTGGTCTGCGGGCGTCGGCGTTGTCAGATCCGGTATCTATCCTGTGAAGGCATCGGAAGCATCTGGCCCTGGGAGGTTGCCGGCATGACGAGCGAGGTAAATTATTTCGAGATCGGATCCCCGGACCCTGAGGCATCCAAGGCGTTCTACAGCGCGCTGTTCGGCTGGAATGTCGGGGAGCCTTCGATGCCAGCTCGGTACAGCATGGTCAATGAGGACCGCGGTGGCCTGTGGGACACTTCCGCGATGGGCGCGGGGAACTGGGCGATCTTCTATGTCCAGGTCGAGGACGTGCGCACCGCAATCGAGCGGGCACAGGAGCTCGGCGCGGGTGTGGTCGTCCCGTTCGTCGACAACGGGGGGATCGAGTTCGCCCATCTCACTGACCCGCTGGGAAACCGATTCGGGATCTGGCGTCCCAAGCCCGCTCAGTGAGCCGGCAATCTGGCGTCGCGGTGTGTCCGGTGCGGATTCGGTGGGCAGCGTGAGCCAGAGGAGCAGGTCGAATTCGGGGGCCCGCAACTCTGCGGACGCTCGGCGCGATTGGGGGGGGTCAGCAGGGACGCCCTATCGCCCGTGGCGGTGCATGGTGTAGCCGAGCGCGGAGATGAAGGGTATCAGCGTGGCTGGCACGAGGTTCGCGGGCACTCCGGCGACGCGGGCGAGATGTCCTGGCTCGTCCTCAACCGCGGTACCGGGCGTTGCGAGAGCGAGGAAGAACGGTGCCCAGGCGATGGCGGGAAGCACCGCGGCGATCTTGATTGCCGTTTCGCCTTCGTCTGTGCCCTGGCCGGGTCGCCACAGCAGCCACAGGGCGAGTAGCTGCGAGCCGGCAATGCTGCCCCAGCCCGCCATGCTATGGAACCGGGCATGGGGCGGCCAGCCGGGGTTGAACACGTGGCTGCGGTTGAGGTCGGCGTACCCGGTGCCGGCGAGCGTGCCGGCAGCCGCCCCGCTGAGCACCAGACGGCTGATCCTCATGTCGGTGTCTCCCTCCCCGATATGTCCGTGTGCACTGAGCGGGGCCCCGCCGCTGCGCGCGGCGCCTCCCTGCGAAGGCGGGCGGCGGCGGAGGCCGCCTGGCGGCGTTGTATCGAGCGGGGTAGCAGCGGAAGCGTTCGCATCGCAATCCGGTAGGCCCGTCCCGGAAAGACCAGGGGCTTGCCGGCATCGAAGCCGGCGAGCGCTTCGCGGGCGCAGCGCGCCGCGCTGATGCGCAGGAACTGGGGCGGGCCTCCGGTCATTCCCCCGGCTGTGCCGGCAACGGTGTCGAAGTCGCTGTCCACGGGACCCGGGCAAACCTGCGTGACGACCACCCCGGTACCGGCCAGATCGGCACGCAAGGCCTCGCTGAACCCGTCAACGAAATACTTGCTGGCCGAATACGCCGCGGCCGCGGGCATTATCGTCAGCCCTGCTCCCGAGCCCATATTGAGCACGCCGCCCCGGCCGCGTTCCACCATGGACGGCACCAGGCGTGCGGTCAGCTGGGCGACGGCGACCACGTTGGTGCGCAGTACCTGGCGGGTGCGGGTCCAGTCCGCGGCGTCGAACAACGCCTGGTCGCCGAGGCCAGCGTTGTTGATCAGTACGTCCACGGCACCGACCTGCTCGCGCACAGCGGCCATGCCCCGATCCACGTCGCGCTCCTCGGACAGGTCGACGGGGAGAGCCACCACCTGCAGCCGTGGATGCGCCGCCGCCAGCTCGGCCCGCAGCCCTTCGAGCAGCCCGGCCCGGCGGGCCACAACGACCAGGGTCCCTGCCCGGGCGGCAAGCTGAGCGGCAAACTGACGGCCGATGCCCGAAGAAGCACCGGTTATCAGGGCAGTGCCGCCATCTAGTGGAGGACGTACTGTCACGATCGCGGTCCTTCTCGGTAGCTGAACGCGAACTAGAATCCGGCCCGGGTTACCTCAGCCGCCACGGTCACTGGGCCGGCATCCCGGCCAAGTCTGCTGGCTACCAGGACTGGTGGCAAGTGGGCAAAAACTTGACACTGTTCAAATACGCCGGCACGCTGCTCGCGTGACCAGCCGATCTTCACCTTCAGCTCTTCCGAGTCGGCGCGACCGGCGCCGGCAAGAGACGATCACTGACATCAAGGCAGCCGCACGGGCGCAGCTCGCCCTGGGCGGCCCAGCCGGGATCTCCCTGCGGGCCATCGCCCGCCAGCTGGGCATGACGCCCTCTGCCGTGCACTACTACTTCCCGGGCCGGGAGGCACTACTCGACGCCCTCATCGTCGACGGATGGGGCTCGCTAGCCACGGCTTTGCGAGCCCGCTACCAGCGGGCCCGGCCGCTGCCGGCGCACCAGCGGTGGATTGCCGTTACCCGCGCCCACCGGACATGGGCCCTTGCGCACCCTTCGGAGTACCTGCTGCTCTATGGTCACACCGGACTCCGCGTCACGCCCGGCGCAGACCGCAGCGTCCACACGGCCATGTCGAAGGTCATGGCCGTGCTGTTCACGATGATGCGCGACGCCCTCGCCGCCGGGGAGATCGACACCGAAAAGCTGCGAGCAGTGACGCCAGCACCCCTTCGCCAGCAGCTCGCCGATTGGCGCGAAACCACCGAGGAGACGGCTGGCCTTCCCGATGGCGCCCTGGTCGCCTGCCTGATCGGATACGCCCAGCTCCACGGCGCCATTACCCTGGAGCTAGTCGGGCGGATCCCCCCTCAGCTCCAGCCCGCCGCTCTGTTCGACCTGCAGATGGCCCACGTCTCGGGTTCCCTGAACGCGCCGCCGCCTCCTTGGTGACCCAGCAGGCCACCTCACCGGCACCCCTCCCGCGAAGGGCGTGATACGGGACACCGCCGGAGACGCCGCCTGCAGCGCCCGGATGCCGGGCCGGTAGCTGGTGGTCGGGCGGATCAGGTGCGCGAGGAACTGCTCGGTGGCCGCCCGCATCCGGGCGATCTGCTCCGGCGGCGCCGCATCAGCGAATGCCGGTACGGGCTGGTCCCGTAGACTGCACGGAACTGGCGTGCGAACCGGCAGCGCAGAGTCCCTGCCGGCGCTACCTCGACCCGCAGAAGGTGGCCGGATTCACGGCCCGGGCCAGCTCACCGGCACCAGCCTGGCCGGGTGAGCACGACCGCGACGCTTAGGGAACAACCATGATGAACGTCAGGCAGCTCGCCTCGCCTTTGTCGGTCCCGGACCGGTCACCTGGCGGGCTCCCGCGATGCTGGTGAGCTTGGCTACGTTCGCTCTGGCCGCCACGCTGATCGTCCTATTGCCCGGGCCCGACACGCTGGTGGTTGTCCGGAACCTGCTCCAAGGCGGACGCCGGGTGGCCGTCCGCACCGTGCTCGGCGTTCTGTCCGGCCTCACCGTGTGGGTCGTCACGGCCGCCCTCGGGCTCTCGGCCGTGCTCCGAGCCAGCCACGACGCCTACCTCGGCCTGCGGATCGCCGGCGCCGCCTACCTGATCTACCTCGGCACGAGGTCTCTGCACGCGCGCGGCCAGGCCGCCACTCAGCGGCGCGCCTTCATCGGCACGGGCTACACAGCCGGCCTGCTCACCGACCTGCTCAATCCGAAGGTCGGCGTGTTCTTCGTGACGTTCCTTCCCGGCTTCGTGCCGCACGGGTACCCGGTGGGGTGGACGTCACTGCTGTTCGGGGCGATCTTCGTGATCCTCACGGCCACCTACTTCGCCATCTTGATGACGGCCTCCGGGCCGGTCACCCGGTGGATGGCGACCTCGCACATACGCCGCCGGATGGACCGCTGCACCGGCGTGGTGCTGATCGGCTTCGGCTTGCGTCTCGCGCTGGAGCCGTAGCACCTGGGATGGACGTTCGGTCGCGGATCGGCCCGGGACATGGCAGCCGTGATCATAGCTGAGGCGACGATGCAGAAGCGATGAGTGACCGGTGAATCTCATCTGAAGATCGCTCCGGTCCAGCATCCGGCCGCGATCTGCGCGCAGACCACGGCGATTCCGGAGTATGACGTTCTCCACGGTGAACGCGCGGTTCGTGAAGGTGGGCACGCTGATCAGGCCGACGCCGGCGACGACGCCATCAGCCACGCCTCCGCCGCACCCGCCGCGGGGCGTCAGGCCGCACAGCGCCGATGAGCCGGCGAAGATGATCACCCTGAGCACTACCATCTTGCGGTGCCCGACCCTGCGCTGATCGGATGCCCGGGGTCGCGGCGACGGCGCACAGGCTCCGAAGAAGTAGCACCCGGAGACCTGATCTGGTTGCGTACAGTGAGGGCGCCCGGCAGGTAGGCTGCGCGTGCTACCCCGCGTACCCAGCGAATCTGGCCGGAGGCGAGTCATATGCCACTTTTCGCCAACAAGCCGGCCGGCGATGCGGCCGCCTGGGAGCCGCAGGCTGCTGAGGGCAGGCTGGCCCACACGGCCGGCGCTGATCCGTCGGGCGTTTTCACCTCCGACTTGTCGGTCTCCGAGTACGTGCTGCTCGGCGAGGCCGGGTTCGAGCCGCTTGGCTTCGTGGTCGGATCGTCGATTTATCACATTGGCCTGCAGGTCGGAAGATGGTCACAGAACCAGGAACTGCAGGTCCTGACTCAGGCGATGTATAACGCCAGGGAACTTGCCATGGCCAGGATGCGGGCCGAGGCCGACCATCTGGGGGCTGATGGCATCGTCGGCGTTCAGCTGCGGATGCAAAGCTACGTATGGGGACAGGGCGTCCTGGAATTCATCGCCACCGGGACTGCGGTGCGTGCGCTGGGCAGCGGCGGTACCGGCACTGCGGGCGCTCATCGGGCCCCGGACGGCCGGGCGTTCACCTCGGACCTGTCGGCTCAGGACTTCTTCCGGCTGCTGGCGGCCGGCGCGGTGCCGGTGGCGTTCGTGCTCGGTGTCTGCGTTTACCACATCGCCCATCAGTCGGCGATGCAGTCGCTGCGCCAGGCGGGCCGGAACCAGGAGATGGTGGTCTTCACCCAGGGCATTTACGAGGCCCGCGAGCTCGCGCTCGCCAGGATGCAGGCGGAGGCAGCGCAGGCGGGGTCCTCGGGAATCGTCGGGGTAACCGTCGAGGTCAACAATCACGTCTGGGGCGAGCACGCTACCGAGTTCCTCGCCACCGGAACCGCCATCCGACGCCTCGGCGATGAGCACCGGCTCCCCGAAACCTCGCCGAAGCCCACCTTTACTCTGGGGCTCGACAGCTAGGCAGCCGACCTTCCGGGCAAGGCGGGACCGGTAGTGAACGACGGACGCGTCTGCGTCGGGAAGCAGACCGGGAGCCGGGCGGCGCTGTGCGGCCCGGCGGGGGGTGCTCGCGGAATTGCTGCCGGCTGACCGGGCGTCGCGATGACAGCCAGGTTCTCGCCCGCAGCGCGGGTGCCGGATGCGGGAGCCGGGGGATCGCCCGCCGTGAGCAGCGTGGTGTCGCGGCGGGCTGTCCAGTTCGCCGAGCAGCACGGCGAGTTCATCTCCAGCGAGCACACGGCCACCCGGCGGCTCGCCGCGAGTTTCGGGCTGACACTGGACAACGTCAGCAGGTACCCGCCGCATACCCACCCCCGTGATGAGCGGCTGCGGTTCGGTGGCCGTTTCTGGCGGCAGGCGTCGCTGAACCGGGAGTGGCGGGACTGGGCCTTCGAGCTGTTCTTCGATGCGGCCAATAGGAAGGCACCCTGGCCAACGCTGCATGATCGGCATACCGCCTGGACGTGGCGGTGGGGCCACATGCCCGCAACCCAGTGGGATCGAGGAGAACATCCGGGCGGACTGCAGTCCGATTTCGGCCGACTTTGCGTGGCCGTCTTGCTTGATGAGTACGGCCTGTATACCGACCGGATCGTCCAGGGCGGCTGGGAGACAACAGTCGGCCAGCCCGGCAAGCCAGCCATCTTGGTCGCCCTGCCCGGCGGTGCCGCCGGCGCGGCGCGTACTCCTACCTCAAAGTCGGCCAGTACACCGCTTTCAACGGCATCCAGGGCAGGCGGCACGGGAACCTCCACTTTGGCGGCGAGCACACATCGGTGAACTTCCAGGGCTACATGGAGGGCGCGCTGCAAAGCGGCTACCGCCGCGCGGCCGAGGTCGCCGGGCGGCTGCCCGGCTAGCGCGGCGCCTGCTTCGCATCCCGCGTGCACCAGCCCGGCATCAGTGCGCTGGCCGGAGGCCGCGGTGGCTGCCGAAGAACCGGATGAACTCGGCGCTGGCGCTGGGTCCCCGGGGATCGGTGTAGGAGCCGTGCGGGATGCCGCCGGACCAGGCGTGCCCGGCGTGGTGGATGGTCCACCGCTCGGCCATGGCGGTCCCGGCGGTGTGCTGGTAGGCGGTGCGGGTGTAGGCATGACCGCCGGGTACCTGGCCGCGGGTGGTCGCGGCGGTGGGCGCGGCAGCCGGGCTGCCTGCGGCCAGGGCGCGGTCGATGAGGCCGGCGGCGTTGACGGGGGCCACGACCGGGTCCCGGTCACCGTGGAAGACGATCAGCGGCACGCGGTGTGCTGCAGCAGGCCGGGCAGGTTGTGCTGGGCCGTGCTTCATGGCCGCGAGCGCGGAGGGCAGGTCACTGGCGGCGGCGTAGGGCAGCCCCGAGTGCACGCCGGCGGCGGTGTAAAGGTCGGGGTAGGCCGCGGCCATCACGGCGGCCATGGCGCCTCCGGCGGAGAACCCGGCAATATATACCCGGCCGGGATCTGCCCCGTAGCGGTCCAGGACGTGGCGGGTGATCCCGGCGATCAGCGATGGCTCGCCCGCGCCGTGGTGCTGGTGGCCGGGGTGGAACCAGTTCCAGTACCGGCCGGGGTTGGCCGAGCGGGCCTGTTCGGGGTAGGCGACGAGGAGCCCGTGACGCTCGGCGAGGTCGTTCATGGCGGTGGCGGCGGCGAAGGCGGTGGCGTCCTGGGTGCCGCCGTGCAGCATCACCAGCAAGGGCAGTGGCCCGCTGGTGCGCCCGGCGGGAAGGTAGAGCCGGTAGGCGCGGGTTCCGGCGGCGTTGGCGTAGGAGAGGGCGTCAAACCGGCCCGGCGGCCGTTTCGCCGCCGGAGCCGGAGCCCGGCGAGCACCGGAGGCTCGCCGGCCGGGGAAGGCGCGCGGCCGGCGCGGCTGGCCCGCGGGGACCAGCGCTGGCGGCTTGCCCTGGCGGGCCGGCCCCGCCGGGACGGCCGGGCGGCGGTCGGGCGCGCTGCCGCTGCCGGTTCCGGCAGCTGGCGCGCCCGGCCCGCGCCGGGCCGTGGCCGGGCTGGCCAGGGTGCGCTGGATCAGCGCGGTGGCCTCGGCGAGACGGCCCTGGCGGGTCAGCCGGGTGGCCTCGGCCATCGCCGTCATCTGGCGTGCATCCATGGCGGTATCCCTTCTGGTCCAGTGTCCGGGCTGGTCCCCCGGCTCCGGGGGGATGGTCGCGGCGGCTCAGACGGTCCGGGGCGCCAGGGCGGCCTTGACCGCGGCCGGGGCGCGAAAGGCGCCGAGCACCTCGACCGAGGCAATCGTGGCCAGGGCGAGCTGGGGGGAGACGTCGGCGGCGATGCTGGCCAGTCCCAGCACCCGCAGGTGGATCATCTGCCCGGTGACGCGGATCTCCTCCAGGTCGCGGCGGGTGTAGTGACAGCTGCCCAGGGTCAGCGTGCGCCGGGCCGCGGTCTGGTCCAGCGCCGCGGCCCGGGCGGCGAGCTGGGTGCGGATGGCGGTGCGGATGAAATCGGTGCGGTTGGTGTAGAAGCCTTCCTGGACCAGCAGATCGATCTGCCCCAGATCTACCAGCGCGAGGTTGATAGTGATTTTCTCGGTCTTCTCACCGTCCCCTGGAGCCATCTCAGAACCATCTCCTTGCCATCCACTTGGATGGTAAGGCCCGGATCTGCTGGAAGCAACCCCTCCGGGCAGCTGCGCGGGTCGTCCGGCCGCCGTTAGTGCCTTATGGCGGGGCATCCGCCAGAAAGCCCGGCGTTGGCTCATGCCTGGCCGGCCGGTTGCGTCAGAGCTTGCTGAGCGCGGTGCGCATGCCGGCCTGCGCCTTGGTGCCGAGCCGCTCCAAGGCGGGCCTGAGCAGCGGGGCGAGGAGACGGGCCGGGCCTTTGAAGGTGAACTCGGCGGTGTAGGTCACCTCGGTGCCGGCCTCGATGCTGCGGAAGGTCAAGGTGTCGACGGCGGTGACGGTCTTGTTCTCGCCGCGGAGCCGGATGCGCTCACCGGGGACGAGCTCGCGAACGATGTAGGTCAGCTTGGTCTCCCGGCCCAGGAACGCGGAGGTATTGAGATAGGTGGTGCCGACCCCTCCGTCGCCATGGTGCTTCACGGTGACCACGGTGCCCGGATCCCAGTCGGTGGTAGTGGTGAAGTCGGAAAGGTAGTCGAACACCGCGTCCCGCGGCTTGGCGACGACGACGGTCTTCTGCAATCTCATGGCGTGTCCTTCGGTTTCTCGGTCGCGGGCCAGTGGCCGGAGCGGGTCAGCTGAGTGAGGTGCGAGCCCACAGGGCCGTCCATGCCCGGGCGGGGACGAGGCGCGCGGTCTTCATCAGCAGCGCCATCCGGGTGGGGAAGACGATCACGGTGCGCTCACGCTCTAGCCCGTCGCAGATCGATCGTGCGGCCTCGTCGGCATCGATGATGAAGGGCATGGGGAAGGGATTGCCGGCCGTGAGGTCGGTGCGGACGAAGCCCGGGCAGATCGTCGTCACATGCACCCCGGTCCGGGCGATGTGGACGCGGAGGGACTCGAGCAGGTTGATCTGCGCCGCCTTGGTCGCGCCGTAGGCTTCGGAGCCGGCCAGCCCGCGGTATCCGGCCACGGACGCGATGCCGGCGATGACGCCGCGGTGTCGCCGCAGCATCTCGGGCAGCACGGCCGCGATGGAGTTGCTCATCCCGGTGAGGTTGACCCGCATGTGCTGGTCGAATACCTCGGTGTCCCAGTCTGCCGGGTTGATCTGCTTCCAGTAGCCGGCCGACAGCACGGCAAGGTCGATGGGCCCGAGTTCTTCATGTATCCGCGCCGCGGCGGCCGCGGCCGCCGCGGCGTCAGTGACATCGAACGGCACCACGAGCATGTCCCCTCCCGATACCTCCCGGAGCTGCTCGCCGCGGCGAGCCGAGATCGCCACGGTGGCTCCGCGGCTGGCGAGTTCCCGGGCGACCGCTGCGCCGATGCCGGCTGATGCGCCGATAATCCAGGCGACCTTGCCGTTTAGCTCCACGCCGGCTCCCGGGTCATCTGGAGCTGGCTCACGCCGAGGTAACCGCTGCGGAAGCCTGCCTCGGAGTATGCGAGGTAGAACTCCCACATCCGGCGGAAGGTCCCGGCGAACCCCTGGGCATGGATGTGCGGCCACTGGTCAGTGAAGCGCTCCCGCCACAGGTGCAGGGTGCGGGCGTAGTGCGCCCGGAGCTCCCGCCGTCCCGTGACCCGCAGGGTGGTGTGCGCCGCCAGGGTGTCATCGATCGCCTGCAAGGACGGGATGATCCCGCCGGGGAAGATGTACTTCTGGATCCAGCCGAGGCTTCGCCGGGTGGCGAGGACCCGTTCGTGGGCCATGGTGATTGTCTGGATGCTCACCTTCCCGCCGGGCGCCAGAAGGCGGTCCAGCGTCGCGAAGTAGGTGGCCCAGTAGGCTTCGCCCACTGCCTCGATCATCTCGACGCTGACGATGGCGTCGTACTCGCCTTCGACCTCGCGGTAGTCCTGCAGTCGCACCTCCACCCGGTCGGCCAGGCCGGCTGTGCTGGCCCGCTCGCGGGTGAGCTCCAGCTGCTCTCGGGACAGGGTGACCGTGGTGACCTGGGCTCCTCGTTGCGCTGCGCGGATGGCAAGCGTGCCCCATCCGGTGCCGATCTCCAGCAGCCGGGTGCCGCTGGCTACGCCGGCGAGGTCGAGAATCCCGTCGATCTTGCGCAGCTGCGCCTGCTCGAGCCGGATTGCGGTCTGCACCGGCTCGCTCTCGTCGAACCACGCCGAGGAGTAGGTCATCGTCTGGTCCAGGAAGGAGGCGAAGAGGTCGTTGCTCAGGTCGTAGTGGGCAGCGATGTTTCTGCGCGCGCTGGCAGGGGTGTTCGCGTAGCCGGACGGGACGCGCTTCTCCGCGAGCACCCTTAGCTTCTGCAGCGGCGCGGGCACCAACGTGGCCATCCGCGCGGCAAAGGGCGTCAGCAGGTCGGCCAGGTCGGTGCCAGGCCCGGGTCGCCAGTCGCCGGCCATGTAGGCCTCACCGAATCCGACCTTGGCGTCCCGGCCGAGCCGGGCGAAGAATGCATTGGGGCGGAGGAGCTCGAAGTGGGGCGAGGTCTGCGAGCCGCCGCCGAGCACCTGCCCGTCGGGGTAGGTCACGCGGACAGGGGTTCGCTGTGCGGCATGCTCGAAGATCACCCGCGCGATGGCGCCTCGCAGCGGCGCCCTTGGCGTTGTAGCGGCGGCCCACCTGGTGGTGGAGACGGTCATGGTCAGACCCCTTCCTGTTGGGGGTGATGTGGCCGGGAGCGGAGGGGCAGCCGACGGAGCCAGAGCCAGATGCCGTGCACGCGGATCAGGGCCGAGATCCGCTGGGGCATGAAGGGCTGGCTGATGAGCCGGCGGGCCACAGCCGGGGCCGTGGCGGGTTCCGGGCACCCCCGGAACGTCGCGCTGAACGCCACGGCATCCTGCTGTCGCAGCGTCACAGTCGTGGAGACAAGGTCCGGCCTCAGCGTGAACCGCAGTTCGTAGCTGCCGCTGACCTCGAAGAACGGGGAGACGAAGAAGTCCTTGTCCGTCACGGCGACCCCGGCCGCATCCGGCCGCAGTAGGTAGGCGTGCCGCTCGCCGTAGGTGTTGTGGACCTCCGCGACGACACACACGAGGACGCCGTCGCGGTCATAGCACCAGAAGACCGACAGCGGGTTGAACACGTGGCCCAGGACCCGGGCGCCGGCCAGCATGAGCACTTGTCCCCGGTCACCGAGCCGGATGCCGCGGAGCGCCAGGTAATTCTCGATGTTCCGCTTGATCGGCAGGCCGGGGTCGCCGAGATGATCAGCGCTGCTGAAGTGCGCGAAGGCCCTGAGGGGCCAGGGCTGCCGGGGGAGCGCGTCGAGGTCGACCAGCCACTGGTAGACCTCGTGCCGGAAGGCGTGCCGGACCGGCCGGGGGCGCCGGTGCGTGACCTGGCCGACGACGAGGGCGGGAAGCTGGGGCAGCTGCGGGCGCGTGCGCGCGGACGCTCGCACGGGCGAGACCGCGCTCACCAGGCGACTCCGAAGTGCCGTGCCGCCTCCATGCCCGAGCGGCACCCGTCCTCATGGAATCCCCATCCGTGGTAGGCGCCGGCATACACGGTGCTGGCGGTGGCCAGGCTGCTCAGCCGAGACTGCGCCCGGACCGCTTCGGGGGTGTAGATCGGGTGCTCGTAGTCCATTGTCGCCACGATGGACTCGGGGTCGAGCCGGTCGCGGTCGTTAAGCGTGACGAGGAAGTCCTGCGCGGCACGGTGTCCCTGCAGCCGGTTCATCCAGTACGTCACCACGGCGGGCTGGTCCGGCCGGTGGCAGGATCTCATCCGGTAATTCCACGACGCCCGGGCCCGCGCGGCGTCCGGCAGGGCCGACCTGTCGGTGTGCAGCACGGTGACGTTGCGCGAGTAGCCGAACTCCTTGAGGGTCGTGAGCTCCTCGTCGCTCGGGTCCGTGAGCAGGCCAAGGGCCTGATCGGCGTGGGTCGCGATGACGACACGGTCCACGCGGGTAACGTGACCGGTGACGTCCCGGATCTCGACGCCCCCCGCACCGCGGGTGACGTCCGTGACCGCATGGGACGCACGGACATCCGGCAGCAGCCCGGCGACATGGTCGACGTAGGTGCGGGAGCCGCCGGCGACGGTGTACCACTGCGGCGAGCCGCTCACGCGCAGCATCCCGTGCTGGCTGAGGAACGTGAACAGGTACCGCGCCGGGTAGCGGAGTGATGTCTCGCGTCCCGCGGACCACACGCACGATACGACCGGCACGGCATAGTGGGCGATGAAGTAGTCACTGAACCGTTCGTGCCGGAGGAACTCGCCGTAGGTCGTCAGGTCTCCGTTATCCGCCGTCCGCAGGAAGGCAGTGGCTCGTCGGTGGAATCGCCTGACCTGAAACAGCATGCGGATGAACTGCGGGTCGAGGAGGCGGCGCGGCTGGGCGGCTATCCCGCGCAGCCCGCGACCGCCGGCATACTCAAGCCCGCACTCCTCACACCGCACGCTCATGCTCATCTCGGCGGGATGCACCTGGACGCCAAGCTCGCCGAAGAGCTTGCGCAGCCAGGGGTACGTCACGTCGTTGTGAACGATGAACCCGCTGTCGACGGCGTGACGTGCCCCGGCCGGGCCGGGGACCTCGTGGGTGTGCGCGTGGCCGCCGAGCCGGTTCTCCGCCTCGAAGACAGTGACGTCGTGGCTGCGGGACAGGAGATAGGCAGCAGTCAGGCCGGAGATTCCTGCCCCGATGACCGCCACCGACCTCCGCCGCTCGCCCGCGGCTGTGCTCTGCTCCTGGCCGAGAGACCTGGTGGCGGTCACCGAATCGGTGGTGCGGGAATCCATGATGGCAGCTTTCGTCAAAGGTTTGTCTAGAGTTGACGCTAGCCCGGCCCCGTGAACTTGTCAAATGTCTGTCTAGGAACTGTAGAGTGTTCGCATGGATACTCCCGATGGCTCGCCGCTGCTGCGAATCGGCGAGCTGAGCCGGCGCGCCGCCGTGAGCGACCACGTCCTGCGGGCGTGGGAGAGCCGCTACGGCCTGCTGCGGCCGGTGCGCTCGGCGGGCGGCTTCCGGTTGTACTCCGAGGCGGATGAACTGCGGGTCCGCCGGATGCAGGACCACCTCGCCCGGGGGCTATCGGCCGCCGAGGCGGCGCGAGCGGTGCTTGGGGAGGGCGACGAGGCTGGTCCTGGCCGGGCCGCTGAGCCTGACCGCATCCCGGCGGCGGGGAGTGAGCTGCCCGGCGCGCTCCGGCAGGCCCTCGACGCCTTCGACGAGCCAGCCGCACAGGCCGTACTTGACCGGCTCGTGTCCGACCTTTCCCTGACAACGGTGCTCCGTGATGTGGTGCTGCCGTATCTCACTGAGCTGGGGGAGCGCTGGGAGCGGGGAACGGCCAGCGTCGCCCAGGAGCACTTCGCCAGCAATGTCATCCGTGGGCGGCTCGCCGGGCTGGCCCGGGGCTGGGGGAGCGGGCATGGTCCCAGCGCCATCCTCGCCTGCCCGCCCGGGGAGCTTCACGACCTCGCGCTGATGGTCTTCGGCATCATGCTCAACCGCAACGGGTGGAGGATCGACTATCTCGGGATGAGCACCCCGGTCGAGGAGCTGGCGCGGGCGGTCGACGAGAGGCGACCGGACCTCGTCGTCCTGGCCGCCACCCTGCCGGAAAGCCTTCAGCCCTTCACTGCACAGCTCACCGCGCTCGCCCGGCGCGCTCCGCTGGTCCTGGCCGGAGCCGGCGCCACGCCGCAGATCGCAGCCGCCGCAGGGGCTCGGCTGCTGACCGGCGATCCGGTCACCGAAGCCGAGAACGCTGAGTGGCCGCAGTGAGAATGCCCGCCGGGCGCCGGACGTGCTCAGCTGGTGAATGCTGCAGCACGCGCACCGCAGATCACAATATGGCGCGGGGGCTGGGTTAGGCCAGGCAGGTGAGGGGCGCGCCGTTGTAGGTGACCATGTCGGCGAGCGCGGCGGGGATGTCGATGGGGGCGCCGGGCGGGGCCCCGCTGATCTCGGCGTAGGCGCGGTGCAGGTTGCCGACGATCCGCTCGGGGTCGGCCCAGCCGGCGAACCGGCCCAGGTCGGTCTGCCGGCCTGCCTCCAGCGGGGACAGGCCAGTGCGGTGACCGCGGGCGGCGGCGTCCTGCACGAATCTGAGGTAGTCCAGCGTGGCGTCGAGTGGCGCCTGGCCCTCGAAGACCGGGCCGTGACCGGGCACGGTGGTCTGCGCGCCGAGCGGTCGCACGATCTGCTCCAGCACCTCGATGGCGCCCGAGACCGAGCCCATCAGCAGGAATGGCGTGCCGCCGTTGAAGATCAGGTCGCCGCAGAACAGGACTGAGCGCTCGGCGATCCAGACGATCGAGTCATTGGTCGTGTGCGCGGCGGTACCAACGTGCCGGACCTGGGCGCGCAGGTCGCCGCTGTGCACGGCTATCTCGTCGGTGAAGGTGACGAACGGCGGGTCGAGGGCCAGGTCGCCCCAGTCGGGGCCGTCCCAGAACGGCAGTTCCCGCGGTGGCCCGAACGCGATGGCCTCGGTGCGCGCGCGCTCGTGCGCGACGATCGCCGCGCCGGGGAACAGGCAGTTGCCGAACGTGTGATCGCCATGATGATGAGTGTTGATGACCGTGCGCACCGGCGCTGAGGTGACCGCCGCGATAGCGTCCTGGTAGGCCCGCGTCCGGCGCCAGGTGGAGCAGGTGTCGATGCTGATCACTCCCTGCGGCCCGGCCAGGAAACCCGTGTTGTTGATCCACCAGGTGCCGTCAGGCTGCACATAGGCGAAGATCCCCGCAGACACCTCCTGCATCACCGGGCGCCCGGGAACCCTGATGTCATGACCCGCGCTGCTCATCTGGTATGGCCTTTCGCTCTGACCCGCAGCAGCCGCCAGCTCCTGATTAGTGCCGCCCGGCGCGGCTGCGCCGCTGAGCCCAGCATCGCACGCAGTTAGCTACCCTGGTCAAAGGCCCCGGAATGCCTCCTCCATCCGATCGCTAGGCGCCCGACTGAGGAAAGAAGCGGGTGCGGCTGCCCGCGTCTGGGTCAGGGCGGAGGTGGCTGCCGTCAGTCAGCAATGGGGAGGTCTCGGGGTGGTACCGGGGTGGACACGACGATCGAGGTGACCGTCTGGCCGTAGAGCAGGAAGCGGTCGAGGATGGCTTCAAGGTCCTCGATCCTGGCTGCGTGGACTTTGACCAGGAAGCAGTCTTCGCCGGTCACCCGGTGACATTCGGAGACCTCGGGCAGGGCGGCGGCCAGCTCGGCAATCCTGGGAAGCTGCCCGGGGGCGGGGCGGATGCGGGCGAATGCGGTCACTGGCAATCCCAGTGCGGCTGGGTTAACTTCCATCCGGTATCCGGTGATCACACCGGCTCGTTCCATGCGCTGAACGCGCTCGGTCACGGCCGGGGCCGACAGGCCGGCCCGGCGAGCCAGCGCAGACATGGTTATCCGCGGATCGGCATGTAGTTCACGCAGCAGCCTGCGGTTTACGCCGTCAAGCAGGGTCGAGAGGCTATTCGAGGTCAACGAGGCCTCCTTCCTGCAATTCACAGGCTAATCGCCGCCTATACGTTCAAGTGGCCATGCCAATGCGGCTTGCTTCTTGCAAGGATAGCGAGCATGCCGAGCAGCGCCACCCGTACCGGACCGGCCAGCACCTCAGGACGGATCGCGCGGACGGCGGGCCGGATGCCGCCCGCCTCGTTCTTCTTGACTAGCGCTGTATTCCATTACCTCGGCCCGTCATTTGCGGTGCTGCTGTTCGCCCACATCGCGGTGCTGGGGGTGGCGTGGCTGCGGATCGCCTCGGCCGCTGTGGTGTTCGCCCTATGGCGCCGCCCCTGGCGCATCCTGACGGCAGCAAGCCGGCCTCCAGCGCCTGGTGTTCCTCGCGCTGGGCATCGTCCTCGCGGCGATGAACACGTTTTTCTACCTGGCCGTCGACCGCCTGCCGCTGTCGACGGCCGGGGCGATTGAGTTCCTGGGCACGGTCATCCTGGCTGGCGTTGGCGCGCGGACGCGGCGGAACGTGCTTGCCCTGGTCCTGGCCGTCACCGGGGTGGGCGTCCTGACCGCGGTCCGGCTGTCCAGCCAGCCGCTGGGCCTGGTGTTCGCGTTTGCTAACTGCATTGGCTTCATGCTCTACGTGATCCTTGGGCACCGCATCGCCAGCACTGCAGCCGGCGGCCGCGGCTCCGCTGCATCGTCGATGAGCGGAATCGACCAGCTCGGCCTGTCCATGCTCATCGCCGCCGTCGCTGCCACGCCATCCGGGATCGTCCAGGCCGCGGTCTCCTTCACGCACCCGGTGTGGCTTGGCTGGGGTATCGGCGTGGGACTCTGCTCCTCGGTGATCCCCTACGTCACCGACCAGCTGGCGATGGCGCGCCTGCCCCGCGCCACCTTCGCCCTCATGCTCGCGCTGCTCCCGGCCACCGCGACCGTCATCGGCCTGATCGTGCTCCGCCAGGTCCCGACCCTGCGGGATCTCGCTGGCATCGGCCTAGTGATCCTCGGCGTCGCAATCCATCACGATCCTTCCGGACAGCGCCGGGTCAGCGGAACACGAGGGTGCGGCGGCCGTCGAGCACGACCCGGTTCTCGGTGTGCCAGCGGACGGCCCGGGCCAGTGCGAGGCATTCGGTGTCGCGGCCCAGCGCCATAACGTCATCCGCGGTCATCGTGTGATCGACCCGCGCCACCTCCTGCTCGATGATCGGGCCCTCGTCGAGGTCGGTCGTCACGTAATGCGCCGTGGCGCCGATCAGCTTCACGCCCCGCTGGTGGGCCTGGTGGTAGGGGCGCGCGCCCTTGAAGCTCGGCAGCATCGAGTGGTGAATGTTGATCGCCTGGCCCTGCAGCCGGTCGCACAGGTCATCGGACAGGATCTGCATGTACCGGGCCAGCACCACCAGATCGGCCGCCAGCTCGTCGATCAGCGTCAGCAGCTGCCGCTCGGCGGCAGGCTTGGTGGCGGCGGTCACCGGGATGTGGTGGAAGGGGATGTCGTACTTGGCCGCCAGGTGCGCCAGGTCCCGGTGGTTGGAGACCACGGCGGCGATCTCGATGTTCAGGCCGCCGATGCTCGCCCGGTACAGCAGGTCGTTGAGACAGTGACCGACCGTGCTCACCATGATCAGCACGCGCTGCTTTTGCGCGGCGGCGATGAACCGCCACGACATGCGCAGGCTGTCCGCCACCTCATGGAACTCGCTGCGCAGCCGGTCCAGGCCCGCGAAGGACCCGGCCACCGCCTCGAACTGCAGCCGCATGAAGAACATGCCCGCTTCGCGGTCGTTGAACTGGTGGCTTTCCACGATGTTGCAGCCACGCTCGAACAGGAACCTGGCGACGGCGTACACGATTCCCGGCTGATCCTTGACGGACAGCGTGAGCACGTAGTCCGCCGCCCCGGCCGGGCGCGGAACCTCTGCTGGCGATGTCACGAACGCTGGCCTCTCCGGTACGCTGGCCCGCCGCCGTGATGTGCTCCCGCCAGGGCGCCGGCATCGGCTCCGGGCCGGTATGAAGCTCGAAGCCTAGCTGACGGGCGCCCCGGCCCGGGCGGCCCCGCGGTGGGCGCCCCGTCAGCGCGCGCGAGGATGGACCGATGGGCAGCACCCGCGAGACAGCACTGGACCTGATCGAGTTCCTTGATGCGTCACCATCGCCGTATCACGCCGCCGCCGAGGCCCGGCGCCGGCTGGCTGCGGCCGGTTTCACCGAGGTCGCGCAGGCCGGGGCGTGGCCGTCGGGGCCGGGCCGCTACGTCGTGGTCGACGGCGGCTCGCTGTTCGCCTGGGTGGTGCCGCAGGACGCCGCCGCTGACGCACGGTTCCGGCTGCTGGGCGCTCATACCGACAGCCCGACGCTGCGGGTGAAGCCCCGGCCGGACGCCAGCCGGGCCGGCATCAGGCAGCTCGGCGTGGAGGTCTACGGCGGCGCGCTGCTCAATTCCTGGCTCGATCGCGACCTGGGCCTGGCCGGCCGGGTGGTGGTGCGCGCGCCCGGCGGGCCCCAGGCCCGGCTGGTGCGGGTCCACCGGCCGGTGCTGCGGGTGCCGCAGCTGGCCATTCATCTCGACCCGGGCGTGCGCGCGGACGGCCTGAAGCTGGACGCCCAGCAGCACGTGGTGCCGATCTGGTCGCTGGGCGACCCGGATCCGGGCGGCTTCGCCCGCTTCCTCGCCGCTGAGCTGGCCGTGCCGCCCGGCGACGTCATGAGCCACGACATCGTGACCTACGACCTCGCCGGCGGCACGCTGGCGGGCGCCGGCGAGGAGTTCGTGAGCTCGGGCCGCCAGGATGACCTCGACTGCTCGCATGCCTGCGTGACCGCGCTGGGCGCGATAGCGCGGCAGCCTGCCCCGCAGCACGTCAGCGCGGTCGTGCTCTTCGACAACGAGGAGACCGGCAGCGAGTCGGCGACCGGTGCCCGCGGCGCCTGGCTGGGCAGGCAGCTGGAACGCAGCGTGCTCGCCCGCGGTGGCGGGCGCGACGATTTCCTGCGGGCGGTGGCGGGCTCGCTGCACGTCTCCGCCGACATGGCCCACGCCACGCACCCCAGCTACGCCGACCGGCACGAGCCCGGGCACTGGATCGCGCTCGGCGGCGGTCCGGTGGTGAAGCTGAGCGCGAACGTCTACTACAGCACGACGGCGCCGACGCAGGCGGCGTTCCTGCTTGCCGCCGAGCAGGCCGGAGTGCCCGTCCAGTACTTCGTCAACCGCAGCGGCGTGCGCGCCGGATCGACGATCGGGCCGATTGTCGCCGCGGGCCTGGCCATGCCCACCGTCGATGTCGGCAACCCGATGCTCGCCATGCATTCCGCGCGCGAGCTGTCCGGGACGGCCGACGCCGAGATGATGATCGCCGCGATGCAGGCCTTCCTCCGGCCGGCCTAGCCCAGGCCGTCGGCCATGCTGGACGCCGTGACCGGCGCGCCTGACGACGATCCGGCGGCCGGCATCCGCTGGGATCCGGCCGCGCCGGGCGTGCTGCGGCTGCCCTCGGGCCGCCTGGTGCGCGGCCGCGGGCTGAGCCGCCCGCTGCCGGGGGGCGCCCGGCCTGAGCTCGGCATCTACCTGCTGGGCCGCCGCCCGCCCGCCGTGCCCTGGGAAGCGCGCTGGATCCGCTGGCCGGATTTCCGGCTGCCCGCCGACCAGGATCAAGCGCGGCAAATACTGACCGAAGGCTGGCAGCGCGCTGCGACGAGCCGGGTCGAGATCGCCTGCGCGGGCGGCCACGGCCGGACCGGCACCGCCCTGGCCTGCCTGGTCATCCTGGACGGAGTGCCCAGCGGCAACGCCGCCGCGTTCGTGCGGGAGCACTACGGTCCGCGTGCCATCGAGACCCGCGGGCAGCTGCGCTATATCAGCCGGTGGCCCGGGCCGGACGGGTGACTAGGCGCTCTCGCCGCCGGGACCGACCCCGGACTACGGGCCCGGCGGCGCCCGGTCATGGCCGCCGGCCCTGCGCTGAGCCGCCGGCCCGCCGCCGGTCCGCCGCGGGCGGGGCGGGCATCGGCTGAACACCGGAGAAGACGCGGCCGACAAGGCCGTGGACGAGGGCCTCAATCGAGATGTATCGTGTTGACACGCCCTCTGAGAAAGCCGGCTGCGCCATGGATGACGACGACCCTGACGTCCGCATCGAGGCCGCCGGGATGCTAGCCCGGCGCGATCCGCGCGCGGCCGCCGAAGCATTCCGCGCTATCGCCGACGACACCGATATCGAAGCTGACCTGCGCGTCGAGATTGCCGAGCGGCTCGGCCTGCTCGACCGCGGATCCGCCGCGCGGGCTCTGGCCGGCATCGCGGCCAACGCCGGCGTCGAGGGCGACATCCGGCTGGTGGCCGCCGACCGGCTCGCCGAGCTGCACCTCGGGCTGGCCGTCGCGGCATTCCATCAGATCGCGGCGGACGCGGGCGTAGCTGACGATCTCCGGCTGGAGGCGGCCGGGCACCTGGAGGGCATCGACGAGCCGGCCGCGCGGGCGGCCTTCGGCATCCTGGCCGCCGATCCCGGACTCGACATCAACCTGCGCGAGGAGGCCGCCTGCGTGCTTGACCGGCTCGCAGCCGATCGGCCCGCGGGCCACGAGCCCGCCGGAGCGCCCGGCTGGCCTGGCACCCCGCCGGTGTTCCGCGGCAGCTCTGCCGTCAGCCGGCTCTCCCGGTGGCAGCCGCCCGGGCCGCCGCTGCTGGTACCCCCGCCCCCGGTCCCGCCGCTGCCGCCGGCCCCCTGACCCCCGGCCGCGCGCCGCCGTGCTGACGCCCCGGCCGCGGGAGCGCCGGGCGTGCTGGCTGGAACACGGGGCGTGCTGGCCAGAACATGAGTGTTCCCGGCCGGGATTTGAGGAAATTAAGCACTCATGAGCCACCTCGGCATCCTGGCGCACAGCACGGAGGGGGCGGCGCTGTGCTTCCTGGCCTTCTGCCAGGAGGGATACCGCCAGCGGGGCCGCAACGAGCACCCCGACGTGACCCTCGATTACATCGCCTTCGGCTACAGCATGGCCGCCTGGGACGCCGCGGACTACGCCGCGGTCCGGGCCATCCTGGCGGTCAGCGCCCAGCGGCTCGCCGACGCGGGCGCCGACTTCTTCGCCTGCCCCGACAACACCGCGCACCTGGCCCTGGAGCACCCGGGCCCGAACCTGGCGCTGCCCGGCCTGCACATCGCGGCCGAGGTCGCCGGCCAGGCGGCCCGCGAGGGACGGCGGCGGGTCGGCATTCTCGGGACCCGGTTCCTGGCCAGCAGCCCGCTGTACCCGCGGGCGCTGGCGGCACGCGGCATCACCGCCGAGATGCCGTCCGCCGCCGACCGCCGGATGGTCGATGAGATCATCTTCGCCGAGCTGGTGAACGGCGTGTGCACCGGCTCCTCCCGCGCCGCCTGTGCCGCCGTCATCGGGCGGCTGGCGGCCCGCGGCTGCGACGCGGTCGCGCTGGCCTGCACCGAGCTGCCGGTGCTGATCAGCCCGGCCGACTCCCCGCTGCCGACACTCGACTCGGCCCGGCTGCTGGCCCGTGCCGCCTACCAGGTAGCCGACGGCCAGCGCCGGCCGCCCGGCTGGCGCGGCGGCCCGGTCCCGGCTGGCTAGCCCCGCAGCCCGCGGCACGCGGGCTAGCCAGCCGTGCCATGGCCCCCGAGGGTGCAGGACGCGGCCGGGCTCGCCTGGTGCGCTAGCGGCTGTCGGGCACCGCATGCGCCTGCTGCCATTGCCGGCGCAGCCCGCGCCGCTCCTCCTCGTCGAGGCCGCCCCAGATGCCGTACTGCTGGCCGGTGGCCAGCGAGTAGGTCAGGCAGGGCTTGCGCACCGGGCAGCGGGCGCAGATGCCCTTGGCCCACTCGGCGTCCGCAGCGGCCAGCCCGCCCTTGCCGATGGGGAAGAACATCTCGGTCTCGATGTCACGGCAGGCCGCCGATTCGCGCCACGAGACCTTGCCGTCGCGGGGCGGCCGGGCCCAGGCCGGGCCCTGGCCCGCTGCGGCAGGCCCGCGGACTTCGGTAGTGGTCAACGTTCCTCCTCGCGCCCTGCGGCCCGGCAGGCCCGCGGCGGGCGCCCCCGCCGTTGCTCAGTTGGTCTCGTCGATCTTGATGGCGTTGCCCAGCGCCATGAACGTCGGCGCCCACAGCCCGACGTAGATGCCCCAGCGGTCCGCCTTCTCGCCCGGCGCGTCCTCCATCCGCCGCGACAGCGTCCACGCGGCGACGCTCGCGCCGATCGACAAGACCCCCGCCATATAGGCGACGTCGCTGGTGATGCCGAGGCCGCGCACTAGCTTGATCATGGACAATCCTTCCGGTGGTGGAAACGATGCTGTCCGGCTGCCCGTGTGCCGCCGGACGATGAATCTTGCTACCCTTTCATCAAGCTGACTAAACGAAAGTCATCATAATGACGAAGGACGTGCCCGGCCAGTTCCCCGAGCCCGCGCTGCTGCCGATCAGCGAGGTGTCCCGCCGGACCGGGATCCCGGTCGCCGGGCTGCGCAACTGGGAGCAGCGCTACGGCGTGCTCCGGCCCGTGCGCTCGCCCAGCGGGCAGCGGCGTTACACCGAGGCCGACTGCGCCCTGCTCGCCGACGTGCTGCGCCGCCGGGCCGGCGGACTGTCGCTGACCGCGGCGATTGCCAGCGCGCGGGCGGCCGCCCGGGGAAACGAGACGTCAATCTTCGCCGGCCTGCGGCGCCGGTACCCTGGCCTGCGCGTGCACGTGCTGGGCAAGCGGGTCCTGCTCGCCATGACCCGCGCTATCGAAGACGAGTGCTGCGCCGCCGCGCAGCAGCCCATCCTGTTCGGGTCCTTCCAGCGCCAGCGCCATTACGCCGCATCACGGCGGCGCTGGGCCGACCTGGCGCGCAGCGCGGAGCACACCGTGGTCTTCGCCGACTTCCCGCGGGTCTGCCAGCGGCCCGGCCCGCTGGCGGAGATCCCGGTTCCCGCCGATTCCCCGCAGCAGCGCGAGTGGATGCTGGTCTGCGACGCGCCCGACCTGCCCGCCTGCGTGGCCGGATGGGAGCGGCCGGGGCAGGACGAGAGCCCGGACTCGGAGCGGATCTTCGAGGTGCTCTGGTCAGTGGACCCGCAGGTGGTCCGCAGCGCCGCCCGGATCGGCGCGAGCCTGGCCGGCGCGGCGGTCCCTGGGCTGCCCGGGCAGCTGGCGAGCCGCCTCGCGGAGGAGGCCGGACCGTGCTCGGCCGACCTGCGCCGGGCCAGTGACCTGCTCGAGCGCACCGTCGACTACCTGGCCAGGTAACCAGCGGTCAACGGCCGCCGGGTGAAGGTCCGGGCGGCCGCCCGCGGCGGACCGGGACCTCGGTGATCCCGGGGCCGGCTCCGGTAGGCTCGGCCCCGCGATGATCGTGATAGTGGCCGGGGTGTCCGGCAGCGGCAAGACGACCGTCGGCAGCCTGCTGGCCGGGCGGATGGGCTGGCCGTTCGCCGACGGGGACTCGTTCCACCCGGCCGCCAGCGTGGCCAAGATGGCCGCCGGGGTGGCGCTGACCGACGACGACCGCTGGCCGTGGCTGGCGGCGATCGGGGCCTGGATGGACCAGCAGGGCCGCGGCGGCGGCTCGGGGGTGGTGGCCTGCTCGGCGCTCAAGCTCGGCTACCGGCAGGCCCTGCTGGACGGCAGGCCGCGGGCGCGGCTGGTGTTCCTGGACGTCAGCCACGACGTCGACACGCTGCGGCTGGCGGCACGGCGCGGGCACTTCTTCCCGGCCCGGCTGCTGGCCAGCCAGTATGACGCCCTGGAGCCGCCGCGGCCGGACGAGCGCGCGCTGGTGCTGACGGCCGGGGGGACCCCGGCCGAGCTGGTCGACGAGATCATCGCCAGGCTCGGCCTGCAGCCGGGCTGACCGACGGCCCGGCCGGACGGCCCCGAACCGAGAGGAAGCGCATGTCAGACGGCTGCGACGTGATCGTCACCGGCACCGGCCCGGCCCGGGCGGGCCAGCACCTCGCCGGGCGCCCGCAGTGAGCCAGCCGGGCCTGACCGGCGCGGAGTTCCGGGCGCTGTACAGGCGGCTGAGCGCGGCCGCGGACTTCGGCCCGGCTGACCGCCGCGGCACGCTGAACAACATCACCCCGGCGCAGGTCGCCGCGGCGGCCGCGAGCGTCACGCTCGGCCGCTCGGTGTCGCTGGCGGCGCCGGTCGGCCAGCAGGTCACCGCGGACAACCCCGAGCCGGCCCAGCATCGCATCACCAGCCCGGTGATCACCGAGACCGAGCCGGGCCTGGCCTTCAACTACGACCAGTTCTGCATGAACGTGCACGGCGACTGCGACTCGCACCTGGACGCGCTGTGCCACATCAGCTTCGACGGCAGGCTCTACAATGGCATCGCCGCGGGGGCGGTGACCAGGTCTGGCGCCACCGAGCTGTCGGTCGACACGGCCAGGGACGGGATCATCGGACGCGGCGTGCTGCTCGACATCCCGCGGCTGCGCGGGGTGGACTGGCTGGAGCCGGGCGATCACGTCACAGCCGCCGACCTGGCCGCCGCCGAGCAGGCCCAGCACGTCAGCGCCGGGCCGGGCGACCTGGTGTTCGTCCAGGTCGGGCACCGGCGTCGCCGCCGCGAGCTCGGGCCGTGGGACGCCGCGCACGCCCGGGCCGGGCTGCACCCGGCGGCGCTGGAGCTGCTGGCCGGCGCACATCGGCGCCCTCGGCAGTGACGGCAACAACGACACCGCGCCCAGCATCGTCGCCGAGGTTGAATTTCCCGTGCACGTGCTGGCGATCAACGGGATGGGCCTGTACCTGCTCGACTACCTTCAGTTCGACGACCTCGTCCCGTTGTGCGAGGCCGCAGGCCGCTGGTCGTTCCTGTGCGTGATCGCACCGCTGCGGCTGGCCCGGGGGACCGGCTCCCCGGTCAACCCGATCGCCATCTTGTGAGCTACCCCCGGGATCGAGCAGACGATGACCCGCCCGGCAGACGCAGGCGCTGGTGATCTTCGGTGCGGCCGCTGGCCGCGATGGCCGCCCGGCCACTCGCCTTGATCATCACTTGCGGCGGGTGAGCACGCCGGGACTGCCCTAGACTTGGCGGCCGTAGCCGCGAGTGATTAACCCGCGCCCTCAGGCGGGTAAGCCCACCCTCCGGCCGGGAACCCCCGAGGAGATCGTCCGTGAAGACCGACGTCGAAGAGCTCAGCCCGACCCGTGTGCGGCTCACCGTCGAGGTGCCGTTCGAAGAGCTCAAGCCGAACCTCGACCATGCCTACCGCGAGGTCGGCAGGCAGGTCAGGATCCCCGGCTTCCGGCCGGGACGGGTCCCGCCGCGGGTGATCGACCAGCGGATCGGGCGCGGACCGGTGCTCGAGCAGGCCGTCAACGAGGCCGTGCCCGAGCTGTACGGCAAGGCGCTGGCTGAGCATGAGGTGTTCGCGCTGGGCCAGCCGGAGCTGGAGATCACCAAGCTCGATGACGGCAAGGAGCTCGCGTTCACCGCCGAGGTGGACGTCCGGCCCAGCTTCGAGCTGCCCCAGCTGGACGGCCTGCCAGTCACGGTCGACGACGCCGACGTGAGCCCGGATGACGTGGAGGAGTACCTGAGCTCGCTGGCCGAGCGGTTCGCCTCGCTCAAGGGCGCCGACCGGCCGGCCGAGGACGGCGACTTCGTCTCGGTCGACCTGGCCGCGACGGCCGCCGGCGAGCCGGTGGAAGACGCGGAGGCCAGCGGCATCTCCTACCAGGTCGGCAGCGGCAACATGCTGGACGGCCTGGACGAGGCCCTGACCGGGATGTCGGCCGGGGAGGCCAAGACGTTCAGCGCCAAGCTGGCCGGCGGCGAGCACGCGGGCGAGACCGCCGACATCACCGTCACCGTCGGCAGCGTCAAGGTCAAGGAGCTGCCCGAGCTGGACGACGAGTTCGCGCAGTCCGCCAGCGAATTCGACACGATCGGCGAGCTGCGGGCCGGGACGCGCCGGCAGCTGGAAACCATGCGCCGGGCCGGGCAGGCCGGGCAGGCCAGGGAGCGCGCCCTGGAGGCGCTGCTCGGCCAGATCGACATGCCGCTGCCCGAGCGGATCGTGGAGGCAGAAATCGAGCAACGGCGGCAGTCGCTGGCCGACCGGCTGGATCAGTCCGGCTCGACTCTCGGCGACTACCTGCAGGCGGTCGGCAAGTCGGCCGGGGAATTCGACGCCGAGCTCGCCGAAGACGCCCGCCGCTCGGTCAAGGCCGGCTTCATCCTGGACAAGCTGGCCGCCCAGGAGGAGATCGGCGTCGCCGAATCGGACCTGGGCCAGTACGTCACCGAGCAGGCCTACCGTCTCGGCGTGCCGCCGGACCGGCTGGCCGAGCAGCTGGCTGACCGCAGCCAGCTGAGCGCGGTGATCGCCGACGTGCTGCGATCCAAGGCGCTGACGCTGATCGCCGAGCGGGCCACGGTCACCGACACGACCGGCCGTACCGTCGATGTGAGCCCGGCGGCCGGCCCCGATGAGAACGAGGCTGCCGAGGGCGAGGCCGGTGAGGGCGAGGCTGCCGAGCACGAGGCCGCCGAGGGCGACGCCGAGCCGGCCGCGGACGTCGACAGCGGCGCGGCCGGCTGACCCGTCCCGGCCGGCTGCGCCCAGAGCGAACAGGCGGCACGGGCGGACTGTCCGGCGGTGACCGCGGGTTAAGGTCACTGACAGGACGTTCGCATCAGGGCCAGGCAGCCGATGACGCGCCGATCCGGACTGAGCAAACAGGAGGGCACCGTGACCACGCCGTCGCCAGACCAGCCCCGTGACGAGGAGGCACAGCGGATCCTCGCCCGCACGGCTGAGCAGATGCCGCTCGGGGAGCAGCTGTTCCAGCGCCTGCTGCGGCACCGGATCATCTTCCTCGGCCAGCAGGTCGACGACGATCTCGCCAACCGGATGTGCGCCGAGCTGGTGCTGCTGGCCGCCGAGGACAGCCACCGCGACATCAGCCTGTACATCAACTCCCCCGGCGGCTCGGTCAGCGCCGGCCTGGCGATCTACGACATGATGCAGTACGTGCCCAACGACGTGGCCACCTACGCGATGGGCATGGCCGCCTCGATGGGCCAGTTCCTGCTGTGCGCCGGCGCGCCGGGCAAGCGGTACGCCATGCCGCACGCGCAGGTGCTGCTGCACCAGCCCCACGGCGGCATCGGCGGCACGGCCACCGACATCAGGATTCAGGCCGAGCAGATCCTCTACCTCAAGCGCATTCTCGCCGAGCGGACGGCCCTGCACACGGGCCAGACGGTGGAGCAGATCGAGGCCGATTCCGACCGGGACCGCTGGTTCACCGCCGATGAGGCCAAGGACTACGGATTCGTCGACCATGTCGTGCGCAGCGCCACCGAGGTGCCCTCCGCGGGGCCGGTCTCGTGACGACGCCGCGCGCCAGTCAGGAGGGCATAATGACGCCAGCCATCCGCCCCGCGGAGGCCAGGTACGTGCTGCCGTCGTTCGTGGAGCGGACCTCGTACGGGATCAAGGAGATGAACCCGTACAACAAGCTGTTCGAGGAGCGGATCATCTTCCTCGGCGTGCAGATCGACGACGCGTCCGCCAACGACGTCATGGCCCAGCTGATCACGCTGGAGTCGATCGACCCGGACCGTGACATCCTGATGTACATCAACTCGCCCGGCGGGTCGATGACCTCGATGATGGCGATCTACGACACGATGCAGTACATCCAGCCCGAGATCCAGACGTTCTGCCTGGGCCAGGCCGCGTCGGCGGCGGCGGTGCTGCTCGCCGCCGGCACCCAGGGCAAGCGGATGGCGCTGCCGAACTCGCGCATCCTGATCCACCAGCCGGCCATCGAGAGCGGCTACGGGCAGTCCAGTGACCTGGAGATCCAGGCGCGGGAGATCCAGCGGATGCGGTCGGCGATGGAGCACGTGCTGGCCACCCACACCGGCCGGGACGAGGAGAGCATCCGGCGGGACATCGAGCGGGACAAGTTCCTGACCGCGCACGAGGCGAAGGAGTACGGCCTCGTGGATGAAGTTCTCACGATGCTGAAGCGCAAGTCCGAGGTAGTGTCGTCTTAACGGAACTTACCCGGGCCCGGCGCCACGGCGGTTGCGGGGAGTCGCTGGCCACTACGAGGGCCGCCGACGCGGTACCGTCTAGGTCACGGCAGCGGCAGAATAGGTTCACAGCACGGCAGAAGTTCAGCACCGGCAGAAGGAGTATCTGGGTGGCACGCATCGGTGATGGCGGTGACCTGCTGAAATGCTCGTTCTGCGGAAAGAGCCAGAAGCAAGTCAAGAAGCTGATTGCCGGTCCCGGCGTGTACATCTGCGACGAGTGCATCGACCTGTGCAACGAGATCATCGAGGAAGAGCTCGCTGACCCGCCGGAGCTCAAGTGGGACAGCCTGCCCAAGCCGCGCGAGATCTACGAGTTCCTCGACTCCTATGTCATCGGCCAGGAAAAGGCCAAGAAGGGCCTGTCGGTCGCGGTCTACAACCATTACAAGCGCATCCAGTCCGGCGGCGAGCGGGCCGGCGAGGACGGCGTCGAGCTGGCCAAGTCCAACATCCTGCTGCTCGGCCCGACCGGGTCGGGCAAGACCCTGCTGGCGCAGACCCTGGCCCGGCTGCTCAACGTGCCGTTCGCGATCGCCGACGCGACGGCGCTGACCGAGGCCGGCTACGTCGGTGAGGATGTCGAGAACATCCTGCTCAAGCTGATCCAGGCCGCTGACTACGACGTCAAGAAGGCCGAGACCGGCATCATCTACATCGACGAGATCGACAAGATCGCCCGCAAGAGCGAGAACCCGTCGATCACCAGGGATGTGTCCGGCGAGGGCGTCCAGCAGGCCTTGCTGAAGATCCTGGAGGGCACCACAGCCTCGGTGCCGCCGCAGGGCGGCCGCAAGCACCCGCACCAGGAGTTCATCCAGATCGACACCACCAACGTGCTGTTCATCTGCGGCGGGGCGTTCGCCGGCCTGGAGAAGATCATCGAGTCGCGGGTCGGCCGCAGCGGGATGGGCTTCGGCGCGGTGCTGCGAGTCAAGACCGACAAGTCCTTGCCCGATCCGTTCGCCGACGTCATGCCGGAGGATCTGCTCAAGTTCGGCATGATCCCCGAGTTTGTCGGCCGCCTGCCGGTCATCACCAGCGTGCACAACCTGGACCGGGAGGCCCTGATCCAGATCCTCACGGAGCCGCGCAACGCGCTGGTGCGCCAGTACCGGCGGCTGTTCGAGCTGGACGGGGTCGACCTGGAGTTCAGCTCCGACGCGCTGGAGGCGGTGGCCGACCAGGCCGTCCTGCGGGGCACCGGCGCACGCGGGCTGCGCGCGATCCTGGAAGAGGTCCTGCTGTCGGTGATGTACGAGGTGCCGAGCCGCAAGGACGTGGAGCGGGTAGTGATCAGCGCCGAGGCGGTGCTGGAGAACGTGAACCCGACCCTGGTCCCGCGGGACGTGGCCCGCCGCACTCCGCGCGAGAAGTCGGCCTGACCGTTACTCCTGCAATTCCCCGTTGCTGATCTGCAGCACCCGGTCGGCGACGTCGATCAGCGCCCGGTCGTGGGTGGCCACGATCACCGTCACCTCGCCGCTGCGGACGACCGCCTGCAGCAGTTTCATGATCTGATCCCCGGACACCGAGTCCAGCTGCCCGGTCGGCTCGTCGGCCAGCAGCAGGCCCGCGTTGTTGGCCAGCGCCCGGGCGATCGCGACCCGCTGCTGCTCCCCGCCGGACAGCTCGTAGGGCCGCTGCTGCTCGTGCCCGGCCAGCCCGACCAGCCGCAGCAGGTCCCTGGCCCGCTGCTCGCGCCGGGCCGACGGCACGCCGGCCAGCCGCATCGGCACCCCCACGTTCTCGGCGGCGGACAGGATCGGCAGCAGCGCGAAGGTCTGGAACACCAGGCCCACCCGCTCCCGGCGCAGCCGCAGCAGCTCGTCCCGGGACAGGCCGGTGACCTCCTGCCCGCCGACCCACACCCGGCCGCTGGTCGGCCGGTCCAGCCCGGCGATCATGTTGAGCAGCGTGGTCTTGCCGGAACCCGACCGGCCGCACAGCGCGATCAGGCCGCCGGCCGCGGCGGCGAACGAGACGCCGCGCAGCGCGTGCACCGCGTTGAGCCCGGCACCGAACGTACGGGTCAGCTGCTGCACCCGGACCGCCTCGCCGCCGCCGGGCGCCGTCGCCAGCGCCGCCGACCGCTGATGCCGCCCCCCGCTCACCGGCCCGCCTCCTGCGGGCCGCGCCCGGCCGTGGCCGGCCGGTCCGGCCAGACGCCGACGTGGTCGGCCTCCAGCGCCAGCCGGACCCGGTCGCGCAGCTCCAGCGCGTCGACGTAGTCGCCGGGCAGCTGCAGCCGCCCGGCCCGGTCCAGCACCGCGTACTCCTGCGCCACCTGGGCGGTGTTGCCGTGCTCGTCGGTCTGGGTGTGCCGCAGCACCTCGGCGGCGATCCGGCCGTCCCTGATCGCGATCGTGCGGCCCACGTGCTCGGACACGCTCGCGTCGTGGGTCACGATCAGCACGGTGACTTCCGCCTGCGCGTTGGCGGTGCGCAGCGCGGCGAAGACCTCCTGCGCGGTCTCGGTGTCCAGCTCGCCGGTCGGCTCGTCGGCCAGCAGTACCTTGGGCTGGTTGGCCAGCGCCACCCCGACCGCGACCCGCTGCTGCTGGCCGCCGGACAGCTGCGGGACCAGCATCCCGCCGCAGTCCGCGACGCCCAGCATGTCCAGCAGCTCCCCGGCCCGGCGGCGGCGGGCGGGCCCGCGCACCCCGGCCAGCCGCATCGGCAGCGCCACGTTCTCCGCGGCGGTGAGGTGGCTCAGCAGGTTCCGGCTGGTCTGCTGCCACAAGAACCCGACCGTCTGGCGCCGGTAGGCCAGCCGCTCCCGGCCGCCCATCGCCAGCAGGTCGTGCCCGGCCACGTAGGCCCGGCCGCCGGTCGGCCGGTCCAGTCCGGCCAGGATGCCGAGCAGCGTGGACTTGCCGCTGCCCGAGGCCCCGATCAGGGCGGTCAGCTCGCCGGGCTCGATGACCAGGTCCAGCCCCTGCAGGGCCTGCACTTCGATCCCGGCGACCTGGTAGATCCGCACCACCCGGTCGCAGAAGATCATCGCCGTGCCGCGGCCGGGCCCGGCTGCGGCACGGCCCCCGTCCGGCTGGCCGCCCGCGGCGATCAGGTTGTCAATGGCGGACATCTTCACCTGGCTTCCTCCTGCCGGAGTTCGGCGGCCAGTGCACGCCGGCCCGAGACGACATTCTCGGCGGCGGCGATGATCGCCGCCACCACGATGACCACGGCCGCGGGCAGCAGCATGCCCGGCAGCCAGGCGCGCACCGGCACCGGCAGCGCCGAGCCGGTGAACACCGTCAGGTTAAGCGCCGGGCCGGTCACCGCGGCTAGCACGTACCCGGCCAGCACCATGCCGGCCACCCCCACCAGCAGCTGCGGCCCGGCCTCGGTCAGGGCCAGCGCCCGGGACTGGCGGCTGGCCATGCCGAGCGCGTTCAGCCGGGTGACCAGCTGGCCCCGGCTGCGCGCCGACGCGGCCAGCGCCAGCACGATCGCCACCGCGCCGAACAGGATCGCCACCACCACCCCGAGCAGGTACAGCCCGGCGGCGGCATGCTGCACCGGCGAGTCGGCCAGCTGACGCAGCACCTGCGCCCGGAGCGTTAGCTGGCCGCCCGGCACCTGGCGGGCGACGGCCGTGCGCAGCGCGGGAGCGCTGATGGCCGGCCCGCTGAGCAGCAGCGTCTGCGGCCACGGCAGCTCAGGGAACCGGGAAACCGACCAGCTCGGCAGCAGCACGAACGGGCCGCCGGCCGGGCTGGCCGGGGTGGCGCCGATGGTGCCGGCCACCCGGACCGGCTGCCGGATGCCGCCGACGGCCAGCGTCAGCACCTGGCCGGCCCGGACCGGGCCGAGCGCCGCCGAGGCCAGCACCGGGATCGGCTGGCCCGGCGGCCCGAGCCGCCCGCCCAGCGCCGCGGGCGGGAAGCCCGGCCACGGGGTTCCTCGGGCCACCGCGGCGTAGCTGGCCGGGTCGGCCACCACCAGCCCGACCCGCCGCGGGCCGCCCCGGGCCGGCAGGGTCGCGTCGAACACCGAGTTGGGGTCGGCCACGAGGGCCGGGGCCACCTGCTGGACGCCGGGCACCGCGCGGATCCGGCGCATCACCGCGGCGCTGATCGTGTTATTCCCGGGCGCCCTGATCATCGCGTCGGCGCCCGTCTGCTGCCAGGCCGTGGCCGCCTGGCCCGCTGCGACCGAATGGCTGACCATGGCGCCGAACGCGGCCAGGCTCAGGCTCAGCACCAGCACCAGGGCCGGCACGATCGCGGCCAGCCGGGACCGGGCGGCCCGGGCCAGGCCGATAAATCCGACCGGCCCGGCCGTCGCCGAGCCGGCCGCCACCAGCGGGCGCACCGCCAGCGGGTAGAGGCGGGCCACCACCAGGGCCGCCACCCCGGCGGCCAGCACCGGGCTGGCGTCCGTGTAGATATCGGCCCCGGTGGCCGCCCCGCGCTGGCGCAGCGCGACCAGCGAGCCGGCCGCGACGATCAGGAAGGTGACCTCGGCGACGATGCGCCGCGGCGAGCTGCGGGCGGCGGCCAGGTCGGCCCGGCCGGGCTGAGCGCGAGTCCGCCGGTGCGCCCAGGCCGCGATCGCGGTCGGCCCGGCCAGCGTGACCGCGAGGGTGAGGACGTCCAGCCTCGCCGCGGCCGCGGTCCCGCCGGCCGGCGTGACCACGGCCGCCAGCAGCGACCCGGCGGCCACCGCCGGCACCGTGATCACCGCAGTCCTGGCCAGCATCCGGGCGGCCACCTGCCGGGTCGCTCCGCCGCGCGCCCGCACCAGCGCCAGCTCGGCCTCGTGCGCGCCGGCCACCAGGGCGGAGCAGGCCAGCACGAGCAGCAGGCCCGCCACTACCAGGCCGGTCAGCAGCAGCGACTCGATCGCCTCGCTGGCCTGCGCGGCGGCCAGGTATCCGGTCAGCTCGTCGGCCAGGGCGGTGCTGGTCGTCGGCAGGGTCCTGGCGAGGCCGCCCAGCTGGCCCGCCACCCGGGCCGCAGCGCCGCCCGAGATCAGCCCGGTGACCTGGCTCAGCACGGTCCCCAGCTGGCCGGTGGTGAGGCCGTGCAGGTCCAGCGGGATTCCCCAGGTGCCGGTGAACTCCAGGCCCGGCTGGGCTGCCTGCAGCGCGGTGAGCTCGCTGCTGCCGACCAGGATGCCGCCCGCCCACTCGTTGCCCTGCTGCTCCAGCTCCGGGGCCAGCATCAACGGGTTGGCCTGCCAGTACAAGGCGGCGGGCGCGCGGGGCACGATGATGCCGGTGATCCGCAGCAGTACTCCGGGATCGCCCGGTGCCCCCGGCCCCAGGTTCACGGTCGACCCGGGCGTGAGCCCGAACCGGGCGGCGACCGCCGGGGTCGCCGCGGCCTGCAGCGTCACCGCGCGCCGGGTCGCAGTCGCGGTCCGCGGCATGGTCCCGGCGAGCAGCCGGCTGTGCGCGGCCAGCCCGGAGCGCCAGCTGACGTCCAGCCCGGGCGGGAACCGCAGCACGGCGCGCGGGGCCGGGTTGAGCACGGTGCGCGCGGGGGTGGCGGCGCCGGTCCACGACTGTCCCCGCGCCGCGGCCAGCGGCGCCCGGAAGTGCCGCAGGAACGCGGTCAGGCCGTAGTGTTCCAGCCTGGAGTTGGTGATCCCGCCCGCCGCCGCGGGCTCTGCCTGCCACTGGGAGGTCACCGAGATGCTGGCCGCGGACGCGGGCAGCCCGGCCAGCACCTGGGCCAGCGCGCGATCCTCGGCACCGGCCCGCTGCCGCGGTCCGGCCGCGGCCACGAACGCGGTAAGCAGCGCGACCAGCGCCAGCGCCAGCGCCGGGCCGAGCCCGGCCTGGCCCGCCGCCAGCCGGGCCGCCCGGCCGCGGCCCGGCCGGGACCGGCCGGGCCTGGCGGCCGCCGCGGCGGTCATGTCTCGGCCTCCAGCCGCAGCCGGACTGCGGCCTGCGGTCGCCGCAGCCCGGCCAGCGCCGTCGCCAGCGTGGGCGTGGCCGCGATCACCCCGGCCACCGCGGCGCAGGCCGCCCAGGGCACGTGCACGAGCACCGGCGGGATCGGCGCCGCCGCCTGCGCGGTCAGGTTCACCGCGGGCACGATCAGCCGGCTGAGCAGTGCGCCGAGCAGCAGTCCCGCGGCGGCGGTGGGCACCGCCAGCAGCGCCTGCTCCAGGCACAGCAGCCGGATGATGAGGGCGGGCGGTGTGCCGAGCGCGTCCAGCAGCAGCACGTCGTGGGCTCGTTCCCGGCTGGCGGCGATGCCCACCACGAACCCGGCTGCGGCCAGCAGCACGGCGGCGACCGCGATGGCCAGCAGCGCCTGCTGCGGTGCGGTGGCCAGCGGCTGGGTGAGCAGGGCCCGGGTGACCGCCGCGCGCCGCAGCACCGTGCTGCCCGGCGGCAGGCCGCGCAGCACGGCGGGCCGGGAGGTGCGCAGCCACCACTGCGCGGCGGGCAGCGGCGGGGCGGCGGCGGCGCGCAGCACGTCCTGCAGGGCCGACTGGTCGACGACCAGCCCGGCGCCGGCCGTGGGGAACCGGCTGATCTCGTGCCGTAGCGCCACCCGGATGTTGGCGCCGTCCACGATCACCGGGATAACGGCGCCGAGGCGCTGGCTGGTGGCGGCCAGGAAGCTGGCGGTGACCAGGGCTGACAGCGGCCCCGGGCGCGGGCCCGCGGTCACCGTGACGCTGGCCGGCGAGCGCCCTTGAAATCCGAGGATGGCAGTGCCGCCCGGCTGCGTGACTCCCGCCTGGAAGCTCACCAGCACGTCGCCGCGCGAGGTGCGACGGGCCGACTCGATCCGCGGCGCCACCGTGGTGTCGAGCGGGATGGCGGTCTCGGCCATCGTCACCGGCGGCCCGGTCGTTCCCGGCCCGGCCGCGGGCACCGCGGCGGCCAGCGGGCCCCGGGCCGTCCCGGCCTGCACCGGCCCGACCGACAGGGTTACGGTCTGCGGCCTGGCCGAGCTGCCCGGCACCGTGTAATTCAGCGCGAAGCCGGTCAGCCGCAGCGGGTAGTCGATCTGCCGCCCGGAGAGCACCGCGGTGAGCTGGTGCGGCCGCCCGTCGGCGGGCAGGCTTCCGGTGAGCACCTGGTAGCTGAGCCCAGCCGCGTCGGACAGCTGGAACTCCAGTCTGGCCGGCTCGGCCGGGGCCCGGCTGAGCTGCGCGGTCACCCGCAGCCGGTCCGGCCGGCCGGGCAGCGCCGCGCCGGGGCTGCGGGCCGGCGCCAGGCTGCGCAGCAGCGCGGCAGGCGGGGCGGCGGACAGGTCGCGGCGCAGCGGGACAATGCCGGCCGCGGCCCTGGCGTTCATGGCCAGCACGTTCACCTGCTGGCTGCCTGCGAGCGTGGCGGGCTCGGCCAGCACCGGCGTGCTCACGGTCACTCCGGGAGCCGCGGTAATCGCGGCCACCTGGCCGAGGCCCAGTGGCGCCGCCGGGGGCAGCGTAACCCGCTCGTCGGCACCGACCGCGAAGGCGGCCTGGTCCTGCGCGGAGTGCTGCCAGCTGCTGTGCTCGGCCAGGGCGATGACCGCGGTCGCCACCGCCAGCACGGCCAGCAGCCCCGGGCCGGCCTGCCGCAGCGGTCGGCGGCTCAGCTGCCAGGACGCGACCGCGACCGACAGCCCGCGGCCCCGGGCGGCGCCCCGGTCGGCGAGCCTGGCAGCCGGCGGCAGCAGCCGCAGCAAGATCACCGTTCCGGCCGCCAGCGCCAGCACCGGCGCGGTGACCAGAATCGGATCCACCCCGAGCGTCCCGGCCAGCCCGGTCGACACCGGGGCGTGGTACCGGGCCAGCTGCCAGCCGGCCAGCCCGGCGAGCACGATCAGCGCGAGGTCGGCGCCCGCCGAAGCCGCGCCGGCCAGCGCACGCTCGCGGCCGGTGCGGGCCCGCTGCTGGCCCGGCGAGGCCAGCGGCCGCAGCCACGGCACGGTGATGATCAGCCCGCAGCCGATCGCGACCGCTGCCGACGCCAGCCAGGCGGTGCCGGTCAGGCTCGGGCTGAGCTGCAGCCGGGCCGCCGCCAGCGCTCCGGTGCGGCCGAGCACCGGCACCAGCCTGCTGGCGAGCAGCGGCCCGAGGATCACCGCCGCGGCCGCGATCAGCCCGGCCCGGGCGGCGCCCTGGGCGGCCAGCTGGCGCCGGGACGCGCCGCGCGCGGCCAGCAGCGCGGCCTCGCCCTCGAGCTGCTGGCTGAGCAGCCGGACGGTCGCGGCCAGGGCCGCGCCGGCGATGACCAGCAGGATCAGCACGCCGATGAGCAGCTGGGAGCGGGCCACCAGCAGCGAGGTGGACAAGGTGGCCAGCAAGGCGGGCAGCCCGGTGCTGACCGCGGCGCCCTGCAGCGCGGCGGCGTTGGTCAGCGTGCTGGTGGCAGCGCTGACCCGGTTGCTGAGCGCGCCCAGGGCGGCGCTGCGCAGCTGGCCGAAGGCGGGCACGGCCAGCCACGAGGCCGACCCGACCGGCAGCCGCGCCGCGGCCGCCGGGTTGGCGATCAGCGGGCCGTAAATCCGGAAACCGCCGGTGTCGGCGGTGCCCGAGCTGCCCACCGGGCTGAGCGACCAGTAGCTGCTGGTCGGCTGGACCGGCTGGTACACGCACGCCACCCGGACGGTCACCGGCGGGCCGCCGACGCTGTCCCGCAGGGTGAGCACGTCGCCGACGGCCAGCCCGGTGCTGCGGGCCGGCTGGGCGCCGATGCAGACGCTCACCGGGTCGGCCGCCGCCTGCCTCGGCCAGCGGCCGTGCACCAGCCCCGCGTGCCCGGCCAGCCCGGGCAGCGTGATGACCTGGGTCTGTGCGTGCTTGCCGCCAGGCCCGGGCGGCAGGTCCAGGTACTGCGAGCGCAGGCTGGCCGTCAGCCGGACCGGCAGCCCGCCGAGGCTCTTGCTGATCGTGCCGGCGATCACCGTCGCGTCCCGGCCCGCGGCGGCCGCGGAGGCCGGGGCGGTGACGCTGATCACGGCGCTGCTGTTGCCGGTCAGCGACCGGCGCACCGCCGTGCCGGCCACGGTGGAGGCGAACGAGGTGACGGCCGCGGTGCAGGCGGTGGTGAACAGCACGGTGACCGCGACCGCCGCGTAGCCGAGCCGGTGCGCGGCCAGATGCCGGACCACCGCCGGTGAGCTGCGCCGCACCGCGCCTCCTTCCGGACGGCGCTCGGCGCCGCTGCCAGCAGGCTTACATACCGGCGCGGCATTGGCCGAGGGGCCGGCAGCGGTTGTTATGCAATCGTCGGCCGTTGGTTACCGCCGGCCGGGCCGCCCGGTCGCCGTGGCGGGCCCCTCACCTGGCTTCCTGCTGCCGGGGACCGCGCCGAACCACTGCCGGTCCTGGCGCTCGAGGTCCGGTGCCAGCGCCAGCGGGTCGGCCTGCCAGTACCAGGCGGCCGGCCCGAGGGCGGCGACGATGGCGGTGACCCGCAGGCTGAAGGCGCGGCGGCCGCCCTGGGCCGGGCTGAGCCTGGCCACCGAGCCCAGCTGCAGGCCGTACTTGCGGGCGACCGGCGGCGTCACCGCGACCTGCAGGGTCAGCGCGCGCGGCGTGACGACCGCGGTCCGTGGCATGGTTCCGGCGAGCACCCGGGCGTGCCCGGCCAGGCCGGGGCGCCAGTCCACGGTCAGAGTCGGAGGAAGTAGTTCAAGACGGCCGCGCCCGGGTTGTGCACGATCTGAGCGGAACTCGAGCCGCCGGCCCAGGACCGGCCGGCTGCGGCCGCGAGCGGCGGCCGGAACCGGCGCAGGAACCGGGCCAGGGCGGATTGCTCGCGCTGCGGGTGGTGGCGCCCGCCGGCCTTGCCCGGGCCGGCCTGCCACTGCGAGGTGACCGTGATGGTGCTGGCGGACGACGGCAGGTCGGCCAGCACCCGGGCCAGCGCGCGGTTGCCGGACGCCGCCTGCTGCCGCGGCCCGGCGAATGCCACGAACGCGGTCAGCAGCGCGATCATGGCCAGTGCGATGCCCGGCCAGAGCCCCGCCTGGCCGGCCGCGACCCGGAGCCCGCGCCGGATGGTCCTGGCGGTCATGTCCGGCCTCCAGCCGCGGGCACTGGCACGACGGCGCCTGCCCGCCGGGGGCCGGCAACGGTTTGTTATGGAATCGTCGGTCGTTGGTTACCGCCCGCGCACTGGCCTGGCTCTTCTAGACTCGGCTGACGTGACTGCCGATCAGCACCCGGGCCTGACCCTGCCCGCCCAGTACTCGCCCGCCGATACCGAGACGCGCCGCTACGAGGGCTGGGTGGCGGCCGGGTACTTCACCCCCGATCCCGGCTCGGCCGCGCCGCCGTACGCGATCGTCATCCCGCCGCCGAACGTGACCGGCTCGCTGCACATCGGCCACGCCCTCGACCACACGCTGATCGACGCGCTGGTCCGCCGCCGCCGCATGCAGGGCTACAACGCCCTGTGGCTGCCGGGCATGGACCACGCCGGCATCGCCACCCAGAACGTGGTCGAGCGCGAGCTGGCCAGGGACGGGCTGTCCCGGCACGACCTCGGCCGGGAGGCCTTCGTCGAGCGGGTCTGGCGGTGGAAGGCCGAGTCCGGCGGCAAGATACTCGGCCAGATGCGCCGCCTTGGCGACGGCGTGGACTGGACCCGCGAGCGCTTCACGATGGACGAGGGCCTGTCGCGGGCCGTGCAGACGATCTTCAAACGGCTGTTCGACGACGGCCTCATCTACCGGGCGCAGCGGATCATCAACTGGTGCCCGCGGTGCCTGACGGCGCTGTCGGACATCGAGGTCGACCACTCCGACGACGAGGGCGAGCTGGTCTCGGTCCGCTACGGCGACGGAGATGCCAGCGTCGTGGTGGCGACCACCCGGGTGGAGACCATGCTGGGCGACACCGCCGTCGCGGTGCACCCCGGCGATCCGCGCTACGCGGGACTGGTCGGCCGCGAGCTGGAGCTGCCGCTGACCGGCCGGAAGATCCCGGTGCTGGCCGACCCGCACGTGGACCCGGAGTTCGGCACCGGCGCGGTCAAGGTCACGCCCGCGCACGACCCGGACGACTTCGAGATCGGCCGCCGGCACGAGCTGCCCAGCATGATCATCATGGACGAGCGCGGCGTGATCACTGCGGCCGGGCCGTTCGAGGGACTTGACCGGTTCGAGGCGCGGCCGGCCGTGCTGGCCGCGCTGCGCGAGGACGGCCGGGTGATCACCGAGATCCGCCCGTACCTGCACGCGGTGGGCCATTGCGGCCGGTGCGGCACCACGGTCGAGCCGCGGCTGTCGCTGCAGTGGTTCGTCAAGGTCGGCCCGCTGGCCAAGGCGGCCGGCGACGCGGTCAGGGACGGCCGGGTCACCATCCACCCCGGCGAGATGGCCGGCCGCTACTTCGACTGGGTCGACGACATGCACGACTGGTGCATCAGCCGCCAGCTGTGGTGGGGCCACCGCATCCCGGTCTGGTACTCAGCCGACGGCGAGGTGATGTGCGCCGGCCCCGGCGAGCAGCCGCCGGGGGAGGGCTGGACCCAGGACCCGGACGTGCTCGACACGTGGTTCTCCTCGGCCCTGTGGCCGTTCTCCACCCTCGGCTGGCCCGGCGACACGCCGGACCTGCTTGCCTTCTACCCGACCAGCGTTCTGGTCACCGGCTACGACATCCTGTTTTTCTGGGTCGCCCGGATGATGATGTTCGGCCTGTACGCGATGGCGGGGCCGGCCCGCAGCAGTCGGTGCCGTTCCGCCGCATCGCGCTGCACGGACTGGTCCGCGACCGGTTCGGCAAGAAGATGTCCAAGTCGCGCGGCAACACCGCCGACCCGCTGGACTGGATCGAGCGGTTCGGCGCGGACGCCACCCGGTTCACCCTGGCCCGCGGGGCCAGCCCCGGCGGCGATGTAGCGGTCAGCGAGGACTGGGTCGCCGGGTCACGCAACTTCTGCAACAAGCTGTGGAACGCCACCCGGTTCGCCCTCATGAACGGAGCAGGGCGGGCACAGCCGGATCTCCCGGACCCGGACCGGCTGTCGGTGCCCGACCGGTGGATCTTGTCCCGGCTCGCCGCGGTCACTGCCGAGGTGGACGAGCTGTTCGAGCAGTTCGAGTTCGCCAAGCTGTGCGAGACGCTCTACCACTTCGCCTGGGACGAGCTATGCGACTGGTATCTGGAGCTGGCCAAGTCCGCGCTGACCGGCCCGGACGACCAGGCCGCGGACGCGGCCCGGTCGGTGCTCGGGTATGTGCTCGACACCCTGCTGCGGCTGCTGCACCCGGTGATGCCGTTCGTCACCGAGGAGCTGTGGACCGCGCTGACCGGCGGTGAGTCGGCGGTCATCGCCCGCTGGCCGGGCGCCGGAGCCGACGGGCAGCGCGCGCCGCGGCCGGCGGCCGACCCGGCCGCCGAGACCGAGATCGGCGCGCTGATGCGGCTGGTCACCGAGGTCCGGCGGTTCCGCTCCGACCAGGGGCTGCGGCCGTCGCAGCCGGTGCCCGCGATGCTGACGTCGATCGGCGGCACGGTGCTGGCGGCGCATGAGGGCCGGATCCGGGCGCTGCTGCGGCTGGCCCCGCCCGGCGAGCGGTTCGCGCCGACCGCCTCGGTCCAGGCCGAGGGGGTCACCGTCGAGCTGGACACCGCGGCAGGCATCGACGTCGCGGCCGAGCGGCGGCGGCTGGAGAAGGATCTCGCCGCCGCCCGGGCCGACGTGCAGGCCGCCGAGCGCAAGCTCGCCAACCCATCCTTCGTCGAGAAGGCCCCGGCGGCCGTGGTGGCCAGGAACCGCGACCGGCTGGCCGCCGCCCGGGCCGAGGTCAGCCGCCTCACCAGCCGCCTGGCCGCCCGGCCGCCCGGCTAGCCGGTCCGGCCCGCGCGGGCCGGTAGGCTGCGACAGTGACCGCCGTGACCTGCCCGATGCCATGACCGCCGACGTCCAGGACCGGCTCCGCGAGATCGAGCGCGCGATCTTGTCCCGGCGCCCCGAGCACGCTATCGAGCCATCGCTGGACCGGATCAGGGCGCTGGTGAACCTGCTCGGTGACCCGCAGCGCGCCTACCCGGTCGTCCATATCACCGGCACCAATGGCAAGACCTCCACCGCGCGGATGGCCGACACGCTGCTGCGGGCGCGCGGCCTGCGCACCGGCCTGTTCACCAGCCCGCACCTGACCAGCATGCGGGAGCGGATCTGCGTGGACGGCCAGCCGCTGTCCGCCGAGCGGTTCATCGAGGCCTACGACGAGATCGAGCCCTACCTGCGGCTGGTCGACGACAGCCAGCCGGTGCGGTTGTCGTTCTTCGAGGTGTTCGTCGGCATGGCATTCGCGGTCTTCGCGGACGCCCCGGTCGACGTCGCAGTGATCGAGGTCGGGATGGGCGGCACCTGGGATAACACCAACGTCGCAGACGGCGCCGTGGCCGTGATCACCCCGATCTCCATCGACCATGCCCGGTACCTGGGCAGCACGGTCGAGCAGATCGCCGCGGACAAGGCCGGCATCATCAAGCCGGGCGCGGTCGCCGTGCTGGCCCAGCAGCCGGTCGGCGCCGCCGAGGCACTGCTGCACCGCGCGGCGCAGGTCGGCGCGAGCGTCGCCCGGGAGGGCCTGGAGTTCGGCGTGCTGAGCCGGGAGCTGGCCGTGGGCGGCCAGCAGCTGGCCATCCGCGGGCTGCTCGGCGACTACGAGGACCTGTTCCTGCCGTTGTTCGGCGCGCACCAGGCGGGCAATGCCGCCACCGCGCTTGCGGCCGTGGAGGCCTTCGCCGGCGCCGCGCCCGGGCCGCCCGGCGCCGCACCTGGCCAGGAGCCCGGCCCGGCCGGGGACGGCGGCCAGCGGCTCGGCCCGCTTGACCCCGGCCTGGTCCGGAAGGCGTTTGCCATGATGTCGTCGCCGGGCCGGCTGGAGATCGTCCGCCGCAGCCCGGTGGTGATCCTGGACGCCGCCCACAACCCGGCCGGGATGGCCGCCACCGCCGCAGCGCTGACCGAGGGGTTCTCGTTCTCCGAGCTGATCGCGATCCTGGCGGTCAGCGAGGACAAGGACGTGCCCGGCATCCTGGACGAGATGGAGCCACTGGTCAGCCAGCTGGTGGTCACCCAGAGCTCGTCGCCCCGGTCGATGCAGGCCGCCAAGCTGGCCGAACTGGCCGAGGCGGTGTTCGGCCCTGACCGGGTGCGGGCGGCCACGCGGCTGGACGACGCGATCGAGATCGGCGTGACCCTGGCTGACGAGGCGACCGTGAGCACGGACGGCGATCCCGCCCTGTCCGGCGGCGCCGCGGTGCTGATCACCGGGTCGGTGGTCACCGTGGGGGATGCCCGGCTGCTGCTGGCCGGCGGCGCGGCAGGCGCGCCGGGCGAGCCGGCTGACCGGCGGTGAAGCGGCTGTGCGCCACCACGCTGGTGATGGAGGCGATCGTGCTCGCGCTCGCGATCCCGGTGGCCGTGCAGATCGGCCATGCGCCGGCCCGGGATGCCGGGATCACCGGCGGCGCCGCGGCAGTCCTCGCGGTGCTGCTGGCCGTGCTGGCCCGGGTCAGGCTCAGCTGGACGCTCGTCGGCGGCAGCCTGCTCCAGCTGCTGGCCATCGCGGCCGGGGCCATCGTGCCGGCGATGTATTTCCTCGGGACGATTTTCGCCGGGCTGTGGATCATCGGCATCTGGCTCGGCTACCGCGTCGAGCGCGCCTCCTAGCAGGCAGATCAGCGTTGCGAGCCGTCCCGCCCGGCTCGGAATGGCGGGCTGGCGGCGGCGCGCCGCCCGGGCTGGGCCGGCCCGGCTGCCTGTAGGCTTGAACGAGCGGATTGGTGCCCGCCCGTCCGGCTACTGACGGCGAGTAACTGATTGCACACAGTGAGAAAGCGCGGACCACTGAGCTGGGCGATCTGCGGAAGGTTGACGTCCCTATGAGCAATGCGCTGGCCTTTCTCGGCCGAGACATGGCCGTCGATCTGGGTACGGCCAACACTCTGGTTTACGTCCGCGGCCGGGGAATCGTGCTGAACGAGCCGTCGGTCGTGGCGCTGAACACCAACACCGGGCACATCGTCGCGGTGGGCGCCGAGGCCAAGCGCATGATCGGCCGGACGCCGGGCCACATCGTCGCGGTCCGGCCGCTCAAGGACGGGGTCATCGCGGACTTCGACGTGACCGAGCGGATGCTGCGGTACTTCATCCAGAAGGTGCACCGGCGCGCGTACCTGGCCAAGCCGCGGCTGGTCGTGGCGGTGCCCAGCGGCATCACCGGCGTCGAGCAGAGCGCGGTGAAGGAAGCCGGGCATCAGGCGGGCGCCCGTCGCGTCTACATCATCGAGGAGCCGATGGCGGCCGCGATCGGCGCTGGCCTGCCGGTCAACGAGCCGACCGGCAACATGGTAGTGGACATCGGCGGCGGGACCACCGAGGTCGCGGTGATCTCTCTGGGCGGGATCGTCACCTCCCAGTCGATCCGCGTCGGCGGTGACGAGCTCGATCAGGCCATCATTCATTTCGGCAAGAAGGAATACTCCCTGGCGCTCGGCGAGCGCACCGCCGAGGAGATCAAGATCGCGCTCGGATCGGCGTATCCGCAGGCGGACGAGCCGAACGCCGAGATCAGGGGCCGGGATCTGGTCAGCGGCCTGCCCAAGACCATCGTGATCTCCGCTGAGGAGATCCGGCGGGCGATCCAGGAGCCGCTGTCGGTTATCGTCGAGGCGGTGACCAGCACGCTGGACAAGTGCCCGCCAGAGCTGGCCGGCGACGTGATGGACCGGGGCATTGCGCTGACCGGCGGCGGCGCACTGCTGCGGGGGCTGGATGAGCGGCTGCGCGAGGAGACGGGCATGCCGATCCAGATCGCCGACAATCCGCTCGACTCGGTCGCACTCGGCACCGGCAAGTGCGTCGAGGACTTCGACACGCTGCACCAGGTCCTGGTGCCCGAGTACCGGCGCTAGCCCCGGCCTGCCGGCAGCAACGGCGAGCGCCACAACGGTAACGGCACGACAGCGCGGGTGCCCGGTGGCCATCCGGCGCGGACGAGGTGAGCCGAGGTGAGCACAGTGCACGACACGCGGCGGACCCGCATGCTGCTCGGCGTGCTGCTGGTCATCGCGCTCGGGCTGATCGCGGTGAATTATTCCGATGGCTCCTCCTCGATCGTGCGCGGCGCCAGGACCGCGGCCGGCACGGTGTTCGGCGGCCTGGAGCGTGCGGCCAGCGCGGTCACCGGCCCGGATGGCTCCGGCGGCCAGGCCGGCGCGCTGCGGCGCCAGGTGGTCCGGCTGCGCGCCCAGCTCAGCCAGGCCCGGCTCAGCCGGTCTGACGACGCCCGGCTCCGCAAGCTGCTGCAGCTCTCCGGCCAGGGCGGTTACAAGATCGTGGCAGCGAACGTCATCGCCGCCGGGCAGGGCTACCAGCAGACGATCACGCTGGACGCGGGCTCGGCGGACGGCGTGGCGGCGCGCGAGACGGTGCTGGATGGCCAGGGACTGGTCGGCGAGGTCGTCTCGGTCAGCGCGCAGACCGCCACAGTGCAGCTGGGCACCGGCTCGGGCTCGGTCGTCGGGGTGCGGCTGGCGCCGAGCGGCGATGTCGGCTGGGTCAGTGGCCAGGGCAGCTCGGGCCCTGGCCTGCTCCGGCTGCAGGTGCTGAGCTCCTCCGCGGTGCTGCGCCCGGGTGAGCAGCTGGTCACCTCCGCGTCGGTCAACGACCGCCCGTACGTGCCCGGCGTCCCGGTTGGGACGATCGCCAAGGTGGTGAGCAGCGGCGCGGGACAGGCCCCGGTCGCTCTGGTCCGGCCCTACGCCGACTTCAGCGCGCTGTCCGTGGTGGGGATCGTGGTCAGCCCGCCGCGCCGCAACCCGCGCTTCGCCGTGCTGCCGGCGAGCCCGTCGGCCCGGCCGGCGCCGACCGTGACCGTGACCGTCACTCCGGGCGCCAGCCCGTCCCCGGGTGGCTGACATGCGGCGCGCGATCCTGTCGGCCGTGCTGGTCATCGCCGCCGTCATGATCCAGCTCACGCTGGTCAACCGGCTGGCGCTGGCCAGCAGCGGGCCGCCCGATGTGGTGCTCCTGGTGGTGATCGGGCTGGCGATGTCGGGCGGCCCGGCGGCGGGCACCCTGACCGGGTTCCTGGCCGGCCTCTGCCTCGACCTGGCCCCGCCCGGCAGCCCGCTGATCGGGGAGTATGCGCTCGTGCTGTGCGTGATCGGGTACGGCTGCGGGCTGCTGCGCGGCGTGCTCGGCCGGCCGGTCCGAGTCAGCCCGGTCGCGCTGGCCAGCGGCATCATCGCGGCGGCCGCCGGGGAGGCGCTGGCGGCCGGTCTCAGCCTGGCGCTCAGCCCCGGCCAGGCCAGCCTGCCGGTAGTACGCCAGGTACTGCCCGCCACGATCTTCGCCGACGCGGCGCTGAGCCTGGTCGTGCTCCCGGTCGTGCTTCTCCTCGGCCGGCTGGCCGACGGCCCGGCGCCAGTGCCCGAGGCGGCGAAGCCCGCCCCGTCGGCGATCCGCGAGCAGCAGGCCCGTAAGGCTGCGCGGCGCCTGCGGGCAGGCGGGGCCGGGCTGCTTGGCGACGGCTGGATAGGCCGCGCGGAGCGGGCCCGGCGCGCTCCCGCGTCCCGGGCGCCGGCCGGCGCGCCGTGGCTGCGGGCGGCCAGCGCCAGGCGCAGGACCGCGCGCCCGCCCGGCTCGGGAGCGGCCGGGCGCCCCGAGGTCACTGCGCCAGCCCCGGCTGCGGCTCGCCGGAGGCCGCCGTCGCGGCGGCCCGGTGCCGGGCCGCCGTCCGGCAAGCCGCTCCGGCCTGCCCCGGATCCCGTTTACCGTGCGCCCCCGCCGCGGGCCGGGCGCCGCCGGGACAGCCAGGCCCGCGACGGCCCGGTCGCGGGCGCCCCGGTTCGGCGCGGGTCGGCGGCTGCGCGGCCGGCCTGCTCAGGCCGCGCTGTCCAGGGCCGCGCTGTCCAGGGCCGCGCTGTCCAGGGGCGCCGTGTCCAGGGCCGCAGTGTCCGGGGCCGGACCGCGCCGGGCTCGGGGCCAGGCCCTGCCGCCGGGCGGCTACCGTGGTGGCTCTGCGCTGCGCCCGACCGGCGCGGGCGGGTCGGCGCCCGGCGGCTTCGCGGCCTCCGGGCAGGCGCACCGGATGCTGCCGGCCCAGGTCGCCGTGGCGCACGGCCGGTGGCCGCGGCCCGCCCGGGGCGGCTTCGCAGCCGGCCGCGCACGGCCGAGGCGCGGGCGGGTGTTCGGCCCGGCTGGCTCGGCTGGCCCGGCGGTACCGCGGTTCCGCCGCCGGCCGCACGGCGCGATCGGCGGGGTGCGCGGCCCCGGTCCCGGCCGGCCGCGCTTCCGGCGGGACGCGGTCGCCCGGCTCCGCGGCAGCCGCAGGCCGCTGCTGCCCCGCTGGGTCGGCCGGCTGCGCCGGGACCGGGCCAGCGGATGGACCAGCGAATGGCCGGCCGGCGAGGGCCCCGGTGATCCCGGCGTCACGGCGGCGGCTCGCCGTGCTCTACCTGGTGGTGTTCGCGCTGCTGGCCGGGCTCGGCCTCCGGATCTGGGACCTGCAGGTGGTGCACCGCGGCACCTACCTGGCGCTGGCCAACTCCGACCGGATCAGGAACGTGATCTCGCCGTCCTCGCGGGGCGAGATCCTGGACGACACCGGCGCGCCGATGGTCAGCAACACCTCCTCGATGGTCGTCTCGGTCGACATGGCCAGGCTGTCCCTGCAGCCCGACGGCGGTGCCGCCGAGCTGCGCCGCCTGGGCCGGCTGCTCCGGATGCCGGATGCGACCCTGACCGACAAGACGCGGATCTGCACCGCCGGCGTGGGCCAGCCCTGCTGGCCCGGCTCGCCCTACCAGCCCATCCCGGTCGCCGAGGGCGTCAGCAGCCGGGTGGCCCTGCAGGTACTGGAGAGCAGGCGGGACTTTCCCGGCGTGACTGCCCAGGTGCAGCAGGTCACGCGCTACGTCCAGCCGATCGCGACCGCCGCCTCGCAGCTGCTGGGGTACCTGCAGCCGATCACCGCGCAGGAGATCAAGCAGATCGGCACCCCGGTGACCGGGTTCTCCGGTGACGACCTGGTCGGACAGGCCGGCCTAGAGCAGCAGTACGACAAGCAGCTGCGCGGCCGGTACGGCCAGCAGGAGGTAGCGGTCAACGCCGGCGGCCAGGTCACCCAGACCATCAGGAAAGTCCAGCCCAAGCCGGGCGACACCCTGGTCACCAGCATCAACGCCAAGCTGCAGACGGACACCGAGAACGTGCTGGCGGCGGCGGTCCGCAAGACCCAGGCCGAGGGCAACACCGCCGCGACCAGCGGCGCGGCCGTGGTGCTGACCACCACCGGCCGGGTCGTCGCCCTGGCCAGCTATCCGACCTACAACCCGGAAATCTGGACCAGGGACGGCATCACCACGGGCGAATTCCGCAGGCTGTTCGGCAGCCGCCACTCCGAGCCCATCCTGAACCGGGTCACGCAGGGCCAGTACTCGCCCGGCTCGACCTGGAAAGTGACGTCCGCTGCCGCCGCCGTGGCGGCCGGCTACCCGCTCGGCGGCCTGTACAACTGCCCGGCGGCGGTCACTATCGACGGCCACAGCTACGCCAACGACGGGAACCCCGGCGAGGGCGCCATGAGCTTCTCCACGGCGCTGATCCAGTCCTGCGACACGGTGTTCTACCAGCTGGCCTACGACATCTGGCTGAAGGACCACCGGGGCGCGAACGACGTCACCTCGCCGCGCGCGCCAGTCCAGGAGATGCAGAGGATGGAGCTCGGCTGGGGCTTCGGCCGGTACACCGGCATTGACCTGCCGCAGCAGAGCACGGGCAGCGTCCCGACCCGCGAGTGGCTGTACTACTTCTGGAAGCAGAACGCGCACCGCGGGCAGCACTGGTGCAAGTACGGCCGGGCCGCCGGGACTTACATCCAGCGGATCGAGTACGAGGACTGCCACTCGGGGAACGTCTGGACGCCCGGCCAGTCGGTCATCGCCGCGATCGGGCAGGGCTACGTCACCGTTACCCCGCTGCAGCTCGCCGACGCCTACGCCGCGCTGGCCAACGGCGGCAGGCTGTACAGCCCGCGGATCGGCGAGGCGCTGCTCGGGCCGGACGGCAAGGTGGCGCGGCGGATCAGGCCGCCGGTACTGCGGCACCTGCCGGTGGCCAGGTCGACACTGGCCTATATCAGGTCCGCACTGGCGGGCGTGGTTACCTCGGGAACCGCGGCGGGCACCTTCGCCGGCTTCCCGCTCAGCCGGGTCTGCGTAGCGGGCAAGACCGGCACCGCCCAGGCCTACGGCCGGGCGGCCACCTCAGTGTTCGCCTCGTTCGCCCCGTGCCGGCATCCTAGGTACGTGGTGGTCATGATGATCCCGGACGCCGGCTACGGCGCCGATGTCTCTGGCCCCGCCGTCCGGCAGATCTGGGACGACATCTACGGCCTTGAGGGTCACCAGGCGGCCCTGCCCGGTGGCCGGCTGCCCGGCCTGCCGCACTCCGCCCGCACCGCGCCGGGCCGGGCCAGGACGAAGAGGGCACGCAAGTGAGCGCCCGGACCTTGCTGCCCCGGCCGCCGGGACGCGACAAGCGGCCGGCCGGGCGGGCGGGCGGGCGCCGGGGCGCGTCCTACCGTTCGCTGGCCCCGATCCGGCTCAGCGCCGGCCCGCGCCGCGGGCGCTGGCGCGGCCTGCTGCGGCGGGCCACTGCCCGGCAGTCCGCGCTGCGCCACTTCGACTGGCTGCTGATGATCGCAGTCCTCGCGCTCAGCCTGATCGGCACCATGCTGGTCTGGTCGGCGACCGCGTCCTCGTCGGCGCACGCTGGTGCCGACCCCTACCTGCGCAAGCAGCTGCTCAACATCGTCCTCGGGCTGATCTTCATGGTCGCGGTCAGCCTGCTCGACCAGCGCAGGCTGCGCATCTACACCCCGGTACTGTATGCGGCGTCCCTGCTCGGCCTGCTGGCCGTCCTCACCCCGCTCGGCAGCGTGGTCAACGGCGCCCGCTCGTGGATCTCGCTGTCCGGCGGCTTCCAGGTCGAGCCGTCCGAGTTCGCCAAGCTGGCGATCATCTTGATGCTGGGCGTGACCCTCGGCGAGCTGCGGCTCGGCGAGCCCCGGCCGGGCCTGCGCAGCGCGGGCCTCGGCCTCGCCGCCGCGGCCGTGCCGATCGTGCTGGTCGCCGCCGAGCCCGACCTCGGCGTCACGATGCTGATGGTGGCGCTGGTCCTGGGCATGATCGCGCTGTCCGGGATCCGGCTGCGCTGGCTGGCGGCGATGGCGGCGGCCGGCGTGCTGGCCGTCATCGCCGTGATCAACCTGCACCTGCTCAAGGCCTATCAGGTCAGCCGGCTGACCTCATTCCTGAATCCGTCAGCCGACCCGCGCGGCACCGGGTACAGCGCCGCCCAGGCCAAGATCGCCATCGGCTCGGGCGGGCTGTCCGGCCAGGGCCTGTTCCACGGCCAGCTGATCGCAGGCAACTTCGTGCCCGAGCAGCAGACCGACTTCATCTTCGCCGTGGCGGGGGAGGAGCTCGGCTTCATCGGCGCGCTGGTCATCCTCGGCCTGCTCGCGCTCGTCCTGGTCCGCGCGCTGCGGATCGCGGCCAGGGCCGACGACCAGTTCGGCATGCTGGTGGCCTCCGGCATCGCGATCTGGTTCGCCGTGCAGGCGTTCATCAACATCGGCATGACCGTGGGCATCATGCCGGTGACCGGGCTGCCGCTGCCCTTTGTCTCCTACGGCGGCTCGGCCATGTTCGCGGACATGATCGCGATGGGCGTGCTGCAGTCGATCCACCGCCGCCGCCGCAGCGTCTTCGTCAGCTAGGCTGCGGCCGGTGAGCGACGGGGCGAGCGGGCTGGCCGCCAGGGCGGCTCGGATGGAGCAGGTCATTCGCGGCTACTTCGCCGCGTGCAACACGGGCGATGCGAACGCGATCCCAACACCGCCGACCTGCCGACGGGCCGCCTGCCTGCACCGGCGCCGCCGCCGGCGGCCAGCCGGCGCAGGGGCTGGCCTGGCTGGCCGGCTCGCTGGCCGCGACCGGGCGCACCCTGGCCGCCGGCGCCCTGGTCATTACCGGCGGGCTGACCGCTGCCGTTCCCGTCTGCCCCGGGCGGAGGTGTGACAACACCCGGAGTCGCGAGATGATCAGCTGAGCCCGGTTACTTCTCATGGAGGCAGGGATGAACAAGAAGCTACTGACGGCCGCCGCCGCCGCGGCCACTGTGGTGCTCGCGCCCGTCGCAGCCCTCGCGAGCACCAGCTCGCCGGCCACCGCACCTCGGCCCGTGGTCATTCATGTCGTCGAGCACGCGATCACCGACACCGTGCAGCAGTTCCACCCGCCCAGGGAAAGCCTGGGTGACGTGCTCGGCTTCCATAACCCGGTCTACAACGCAGCCAATACGCGGCGGATCGCAACCGACAACGGCTACTGCATCCGCACCGTCGCGACCGGCAAGACCGAATGGGAGTGCACCTGGACCACGCTGCTTCCCGGCGGCCACCTCACCGTGGAGGGCCCCTACTACGACGACGGCACCATCACCACGCTGACCATCACCGGCGGCACCGGCAAGTACACCGGCGCCCGGGGGTCCATGCTGCTGCACGCTACGGGCAGCCCGGTCGGCTCACAGTACGACTTCATCTTCACCCTGGCCCGCTGACCAGCTCGCACCCGGCTGGGTGCTGGCGCCTGCGCGGCGCCGGCGCCCTCCGGCCGTCTCATCCGCGTCCGCGGGCCGGGCTGCTCAGGCCATTGCCACCCGGCCCCAGGGGCGTATCATCCCGGTCGTGACGGCGTTGAGCAGCTCGCCGGCGGCACCCCCAGCTGACGGGCAGCCGGTCGGTAAGACCACCTCATCAGTGCTGCGATACCGCAAGAGCGTGACGTCGCTGACCGCGGCTGAGCTCGCCGCCCTGCGGTCGGCCATCTCGGACATGCTCAGCCTGTCCGACGACCGGGGGTTCGAGTACTGGGCTGGCATTCACGGGCTGCCGCTTCCCATCTCGTGCTGGCACGGAAGCCTGCTCTTCCTGCCCTGGCATCGTGCCTACCTGTACTACTTCGAGCAGTACCTTCTCGACGTCATGCCAGCTGGCGCACCGGTGAGCCTGCCCTGGTGGGACTGGTCCACCCAGGCCGGGATCGCGCCGGGCTATGCCGATGCGGCCCTTCCTGACGGGACGCCGAATCCGCTCGCGGCGGCCCCGGTGTCGGGGATCCCTGATCGCCAGTTCACCGGCGAGAATGTGCCGAAAGTCGGGCGGACCTTCCGCAGGCCCGGGCCGGCGGGCCCGCATCACGGCTCCGCCGGGCTGCCGAGCGCGGGCGAAGTTTCTGCCATCCTGGCTCTGCGGGACTTCGAGGACTTCTCCATCCAGCTGGAGGACCTGCACAACCAGGTTCATGTGTGGGTCGGCGGGACCATGAGCGAGATCCCGGTCGCTGCCTTCGATCCGCTGTTCTGGGCCCATCACGCCATGATCGACCGGCTGTGGGCACTGTGGCAGCAGGCTCATCCGGGGGCAGGAGCAGGCCCGGTGCCCAGGGATCACCCGCTCGGCCCGTTTCCCACGCTGAACGTCGGCCAGGTGCTGAGCATCACGGCGCTCGGCTACCAGTACGCGGCGGCCACCAGCTCGGCCGTGCCGCCCGGGTGAGGGGGCGGGGATGGCCACGTTCGTCTCGAATCCTGTCACGGTGACGCTGACGGCACCTGCCGAACCGTTCCGCCGGGCTGACCTGGAGTTCCACGGAGTGGATCATTCGAAGGCCAGTTTCGAGGCCCGGCTGTTCATCAACAATCCGCAGGCCGGCCCGCAGACCTCGACCGGCGACCCGAGCTACGCCGGCTCGTTCTGGATCTTCGGCCATGGCGGGTGCGCCGGCGACGAGGGGCACTGCGAGCCGCCCCCGGACCGCCGGCCCTTTGACTTCCGGCCAGAGCACCAGCTGACCCGCCTGACCAAGCGGGTGGTGATCACCGGAAAGCTGCGGACGCTGGCCCCCCAGGGCGAGAGCTTCACCCTGCGGATAGTGCCCTATGTCCGGCCCGAGAACGCCGCGCCGCTGCCCGCGAATCTGCTCACCGGCCTGCTGCAATTCGACCGGGTCGATCTGCTGACCTACCAGTGACGGTTGCGACCCTGCCCTCCTCACCATCCGCCTCGACTCCTGACCAGCGGCTAGGTCACGGACCGGGCCCTCGGCCATTGCCGCGGACGCGGCCAGGACGGGGCGATCTTCAGGCGGCAGTGGCGGGCGGCGGGTCGTGGCTGCTGAGGGTACGCTGCCGGTCCGGACTGATGGCGGTGACCACGCCATCGGCATGCAGGATGAGCTCCCAGCCCCAGCGGTGCACGGCGATCAGGTGGTGGAAGCTGCACATCAGCAGCAGGTTGGCCAGCTTGTGCCGTCCGCCGGCGGCCCGGGGGATGAGATGGTGCGGCTGGCAGGCCGCGGGCGGCTGACGACAGCGGGGGAAGCGGCAGTGCCCGTCCTTGGTGATCACCAGCCGGCGCAGGTGCGCGGGGATGCTGTCGGTGGCGGCGCCGGTGTCGAGCGGCAGGCTGACCGAGGCCGCGGGTCCGTCCAGGTATCCGGTGCGCAGGTAAGCGGCCAGCCCGGCGGGTCCGGACAGGAGGTCGGCAGCGTACCGGAGGATGAGCCCGCGGGCAGCGTTGCGGTGCGGGACAGCGCTCAGCTCGGCCCGGTCCCGGCGTCCGCCGTTCCGGCCGCTGGCATCGGCGGGCGGGCGGAACAGGGCACGAGCCAGCCTGCCAAGTACCTCAGTGTCGACGTTCCCGGTCACGATCGGGACGATCGTCGCATCACAATCGGCGCCCGGGCCTGCCGGCGCGCCCGGTCCGGGCAGCACGCCAGCATCGGCAGGCAGGCCAGCATCAGTCGGCCTGGCCGGGCCAGCCGCCGCAGGCGCGCCGGGGGCGTCGTCACCCGCCCCGTCCGCGGCCAGGCGGCGGAGCTGGTCCAGGGTCATGAACAGCTGGATCTGGGTGGGCTGGCCGGCCCGGTCGAGCAGGCCACCGGCCGCGATCAGCCGGCGGCACGCTTCCTCGAGCGCGTCATGCCCGCGCTGGCGCAACGTCCGGGTGTCCTCCGGCCCCGCCTTCTTGGCCAGGGCATCCAGCACGGCGCGCAGCGCGGCCGCGCACTGCGGCGTCAGGTCGCCCTCCAGCCGCCCGGCGCCCCGGAACGTCGTAGCCAGGTGCAGCGCCCGGTCGGCGGCCCCGTCATCGCCGCCATCAGGTCCGGCGGTCCGGCGGCGCATCTCTTCCGCCAGCGCAGCCAGATCCGCGAGTTCCGCCCCCGCCGCCGCGGCCAGCAAGATCGCGTCCGCGTCCGGCCGCAGCGCGGCGGGCAGCGTGTCGGTCCAGTCGCAGAGCTGGCGTGCCCAGGAGCGGACATCTCTCCCGCGGCCAGCGCGTCGGCCCCGGCGGGATGGGCCGACAGGCGGCGCATCCAGCCGATGGCCCCGGCGGCCGCGCCGCTGGTAATCCGGGCCTGCCAGCGCAGCCAGGTCCGCGGCGACCCGTGTCCGTCTTCTTCGTAGCCGCGCGAAGCCGTGAACGCGGCCAGCACACGGGCCCGCGCCGATGTCTGCACCGACTCGACCTGCTCCAGCTCGCGCAGCACGTCCGCCTGCTCGGCCGTGGTCAGTTCGGCGGCCCGGGCGGACGTCAGCCAGGCCAGCCCGGACCGCGCCATCGCGACTGCATCCGCCGCGCAGGCCGGGCTGCCCGGCGGGGTACCAGGAGGATCCGGTGCCCGGTCATCAGTTAAGCCGGGAACGCACACGACCAAAGTCCTCCCCCACTCAGAAGTAACTAATCGATTTCATGTTCGACTTTACCGGCGCCCACCGACATTCTGGTTCCAGCGGTGCCGCCTGGCCTGCCGCCCGCTCGCGGCCTGCTCGCGTGGGGTCACCCAGCCGCTTCGCCGTTGCGGCTGCTTCCGTCCGTAGCTGACCGCCCTTGCCGTCCGCGCTCACCCTCGGCCAGAACCTCGCGCAGCCGGCTGGCGAACGCGCCGGAGTCCTCGGCGAAGCCAATGTGGCCGCCAGGGAAGGTCGTGGGCTGCAGGCCGAGCGCGCTGGCCGGCAGCTGCTCGCTCGTAGGACTGACTGCCGCCGCCGGGCAGAATCATCGCCGTGCGGCAAACTAGCCCAGGTCCGCGATTACGCTGACTGACCCCGCCGCCCGCGCAACCAGGCCCCGCCTGAATGAGACACGGTAACAGGCCTTTATCGGCCGGTGACCGGCCTGTGTTTATATCAAACACCATGGGTTAAAATCACCCTTGTGGGCGAGTACCATTATCCGGCATCGTTGCCCGAATACATTCAGCGGCGCGCCAGCCGCGACCCGACCGGCCGGGCGTGGGCTGAGAGTCTCAATGAGAGCTTCAATCCCGACTGGCTGCGGGCCTTTCTGGACATGAAAGACGGCTCGTGGCTGCTGCATCTCAAGGACGCCGACGTGAAGGGCCGGCTGGGCGTAACGCGGATGCAGTTTCTCAATGTCATTCTCGAGATGGCCGAAGCCGATTTCACCGAGCTCGTCATGGGCATGGCCATGGCCGCCGGCCTGCTCGCCCACCACTGCGGCGCAGGCAGGCTCTGTAAGGGCGGCCGGGGACTGCCCGATCTCATCATCGCTGGAAGTTCTGCCGTGCTGTTCGCCGAACTAAAGCGGTGGGACAGGGGGCCGACCTATCCGCAAGACAACTGGCGCGCCCGGCTGGAGCAAATCGGCGGCAACGTCCGATACGCCTTCTGGCGGCCGCAGGATCTCATGAGAATCGGCCCGGCCCTCAGGGCAATGGCGGAAAACCGGCCGGCCGCGTAAAGTTCCTGCTGTCATAGCCCGCCAGATGCCAGCCAGGGCGCCAGGCGGCTCACCGCCGCGCCTTCGTGGTCGATAAGGGCCCGAGTCGCGTGAACTGCCCGCGGGCCGGCGCGAACGCGCTGGCCAGGCGGATCTGTCTGGACCAGGGTCAGAGCTGCTGAAAGGCCTTCGGCTCTGTGAAGAACTCACGGCTGAACGTGCCGCCCTGCCGACACCGGAATCGCCGACCCGCCGAACGGCGCCCGCAAGTCCCTGATGAAAAGCAATTCACCCATACCGTGCCGGCCCGCAGCGCCGCCGATACCCGGTGCGCCCGGGACAGGTTCTGCGTGAACACCATCGCGTTGAGCCCGTACCGGGTGTTGTTGGCGACAGTGACCGCCTCGGGCTCGGTGCCGAACGAGGCGACGGTCACGACCGGGCCGAACCCTTCCCCGGCACACCCGCGCGGACGGCGGCGCCCCGGTCACCACGGTGGGCCGCCGCGGCTCGAGCTGGGTCGCGGAATCCCGCGGGTCGCCGATGACCAGTGCGTCGGCTGCGGCCGAACTGGTCCTTGGTCCAGGTGATGGCCGGGAGGTCCGGGTCGGCCCGGTAGCCGCCGGTGAATACCTCGTTGCGGATCCCAGCGGGTCGAAGAAGTAGATGGTGCTGACGCGGGTGACCCCGTGCCGGGTGGGTCCCTGGTCGATCTGCACGCCGTTGAAGGCCAGCACGTCGGCGGCCTTGCGGGCCTTGTCCCAGTCGTCCAGCCCAGAACGCGAAGTGGTGCAGCGCCCCGTCCGGGCCGTTGACTACCGCGATGTCGTGCGGCGAGTGCGAGCACTCCAGCCAGACCCAAGCTGGTGGCCGTTGGCGTCCAGGACCTGCTCGGTCATCCGGAAGCTGAGCACGTTGCGGAAGAACGCCGCGGCCTCGGCGACCTCCTCGGCGTTGATCAGCATGTGGTCGATTCGGGGCGGGGCTATGCCGGGCATGTCGGGCGGCGGCACCGGGGCGGGGTTGTGCTTGCCCAGCAGGCCGCCGGTCTTGGTGATGTCATAGACCAGTGCCATGGCCTGGCCGGAGGGAATCTCAAACCGAGAGCGCCTCGCGGGCGGCTGGGCTGGTCCGGGGAATTGCAGCAGCGCCAGCGCAGGGAGGGCTGACATGCCACTGACCGACGTGCCGGGCAAGGCCAGGGCGCTGTACGAGGCCAGGCGGGACCGGCTGGCGATCGAGCCGTTCACCGACGCCGACCCCGACCTGCAGATGGCCGATGGGTACCAGGTCCAGGCCGAGCTGACCAGGATGCTGCTGGCGGACGGTGACGGGATCGTCGGCTACAAGGTGGGGCTGACCTCGCGGCCGATGCAGCAGATGATCGGCGTTGACCAGCCCGACTATGGCCCGGTGCTGGCCTCCGCCGTCTACTCCGACGGGGATGCGGTCTCGCTGGCCGGCTTCATCCAGCCCAGGATCGAGGCCGAGATCGCGTTCGTGCTCGGCGCGGACCTGCGCGGCCCAGGCGTCACCGTGACCAGGGCCAGGGCGGCGATCGCCGGGCTGGTCGCCGCGGTGGAGATCGTCGACTCGCGGTTCGCCGACTGGCGGATCAAGCTCGCCGACACGGTCGCCGACCTCGCCTCCAACGGCGCGGTGGCGATCTCGGGCCGGATGGTACCGCCCGGTGACATCGATCTGCGCTACCTGGGCATGGCGCTGACCCGGCAGGGCGAGCTGATCGGCACCGGCGCGGGCGCCGCGGTGCTCGGTGATCCGGCCGCGGTGCTGGCCTGGCTGGCGAACACCCTGGCCGCGCACGATGTGGGCCTTCAGGCCGGGCACCTGATCATGACCGGGGCACTGCACGGTGCGGTCCCGATGCGCGCGGGCGACGTGTTCCGCGCCGAGTTCGACCGGCTCGGGCCGGTCACCGTCCGCGTCACCGAATAGGGCTGCCACCATGACTACAGAGGCCGACATCGTCGATATCGCCGCCCGGCTGGCCAAGGCCAGAGCTGACCGCGCCGCGATCAGCCAGATTTCCGCGGACGTGCCCGGATTCAGCCTGGCGGACGGCTACGCGCTACAGCGGCAGCTGCGCACCGAGGCCGGGCCGCTGGCTGGCTGGAAGCTCGGGGTCACCTCACGGGCCAAGCAGGCCCAGGTGGGTGTGCACGAGCCGGTGCGCGGCTTCCTCCCGGCCGACCTGGCCGCTGGACCTGGGCGAGCCGCTGCGCACCGGCGATCACATCCAGCCGCGGGCCGAGCCGGAGATCGTCTTCGTGCTCGGCGCGGACCTGGCCGGCCCCGCGATCACCGCCGCGGACGTGCTGACCGTCACGGCCGGGGTCGCACCCGGCATCGAGGTGCTCGGCTCCCGGTTCCTGGACTACAAGTTCACCATGCCTGACGTGGTGGCCGACAACGCCTCGGCCGGCCGCTACCTGATCGGGCCGCCGGTCCCGCCCGCAGGCATCGACCTGCGGCTGGCCGGGGTGGTGCTGGAGCACCGCGGCGAAGCCGTCGGCACCGCGGCCGGCGCGGCCGCGCTCGGCCACCCCGCCGCTGCCGTGGCCTGGCTGGTCCGCTCGCTGGCCGCCGAGGGGCTCGGCCTGCGGGCCGGGGACATCGTGCTGTCGGGCGGGCTGACCGCCGCCGTCCCGGTGCGGGCCGGCGACGTCGTGACCGTGACGGTCGACCGGCTCGGCAGCATCGAGCTCGCCTGTCAGTAACCCGGAGAGGAAGTAACCGGAGAGCCAGTGACCAGCGAGCCAGTGACCGGCGAGCCTGACCCAATTTTTATCAGCGCCGGGGAGTCTGGCGGGCTGCGGCTTCGTGACCTGCGGGTTTGATCCAGTAAGGTGCGGGATCTGCGCACTAGCCCGGGGTGCCTGACCGTAGTGTGACGTGACGATCACGATACCGATCATGAACGGAGGCCAGTGAATGACGCCGCCGCCGGAATCTGCCGCGCGTCGTTACGGCAGGTTCTTTGACGAGATCGCGGCCGAGTACGACCGCCACCGTCCGGCATATCCGGACGAGCTCATCGATCTGGCCTGCCGGGTCGCCGGGATCGGGAGCGGTGATCGTGTGCTGGAGGTCGGGTGCGGAAGCGGCCAGCTCACGGGTTCCCTGGCCGGCCGGGGACTGCGGGTGACGGCACTGGAACCGGGCACCAGCCTCATTTCGCTGGCCAGGCAGAACCTGGAAGGCGCCGGAGAGGTGGAGTTCGTGAATGCTCAGTTCGAGGACGCGCAGCTTCCCCGCGAGCGGTTCCGGGCCGTGTTCTCCGCGTCCGCGTTTCACTGGGCTGACCCTGAGGCCAGCTGGCAGCGGGCCGCTGACGTGCTTGTTCCCGGCGGAACGCTCGCCCTGGTGCAGTACTTCGGTATGGAGGAAGCGCGCACCAGGCAAGATCAGGAGGCGGCACTTGCGGCCATCAGAAAGGTCGCCCCGGACATCGCCGCCAGCTGGCCGGCCTACCGGGATCTCGGCGCGACGCTCGCCGGGATCGAGCGACGCCGCGACAATATCTCCAAGGCCTGGTCCTGGCTCGGCAGCTACGACATAGGGCGAGAGTACGCCGGCCGTCTGTTCGGCGATGTTCAGGCGGCGGTCATGCCCAAGCTCATCGAGCACACGCCGGACGAACTCGGTGCTCTCGTTCGCACGATGTCGTTTTACGCCAGGCTCTCACCAGACCAGCGCCAGGCCCTGGACCGCGAGCATGAGGCGATCTATCAGCGATTCGGGCGGCCGGTACGCGCCAGCACGATCGCGGTTCTCGCCACGGCGCGGCGCCGCGCTGACCCGGCCGGAGCCAAAGGACAGCAATGACACAGGCAGCTGACCACAAGACGCTACATTCCGGATGGCCAGGAGCGGTCTGCAAGCCCGGCCGATCTGCCATCGCAGCCGCGACTCCATCGCAGCCCGCCTGACCATCGTCTTCGCCGCGCTCGCCATCAGCAGGCCGATCGAGCGCCAGACCGGCTGGTCAATCCGCAAGTTCGTGAAGACAGCCCGGCGTTACCGCACCCATCCAGATTCAGGCCGGCGACCGCATCGTCACCGCCGCCGACCGGCGAGCCAGTGACCGGCGAGCCAGTGACCGGCGAGCCTGAGGTAACGCTCGTCCCCGCTCGGCCAGCCTGCGGGGCGGACGCAGTGGACGGTCGAGCACGCCGGCCTGCGGTACGCGGTATTCGCCGCCGGCGGCGAGCTGCACGTCGCCGACGACCACTGTCCGCACAACGGCGGTCCGCTGTCAGAAGGGCTGGTGCGCGGCTCGACGGTCACCTGCCCGTGGCACTGGTACAGCTTCCTGAGCTCGGCCACGCTAGTGCGCAGGTCAGCTGGTGCCGTTGATCGCTTCGAGGGCCTGGCGGAGGTCGCCGGGCAGGGGGTCGGCGGCGGTGATGACGTGGGGACCGGCCTGGATCTGGATGGTGCGGTAGCGGCGGGCTGTCTTGACGAACTTGCGGATCGACCAGCCGGTCGCGGTGCTCGATCCAGCGGCTGACGGCCAGAGCGGCGAACACGATCGTGAGGTGGGCTTCGATGGAGTCGCGCTTGCGGTGGTAGACGGGCCGGGCCTGCAGGTCGCTCTTGGCCATGCGGAACGATCTTCTCGATCTGGAAGAGCCGGTGGTAAGCGCCGATCACGAACTCCGCGGTGACCGGGCGTGCCGTCGGGGCAGGCCCGCAGGTTGGTGACGTAGCCCTTGATCCCGGCCAGGGCCCTGGCCTTGGCTTCGAGCTCGCGGTTCACCGACTCTGGTGCCGCCGGCCAGCTGGACGAACCGGTTCCGCTTCACCGGGGCCTTGCCCGGCGACGGCTTGCTCGGCCTTGGCGACCTGCTCATCGATCCCGCGCAGCGTCCTGCGGGCCCGGTCGTGCCGGTACTGGTAGTAGATCACCTGGTCACGGCGGCCGCCGTCCGGCCCGGCCGGCCACGGCTGGGTGAAGACGTGCCCGTCGGGGATCTCCTCGCCGGGATGCGCGCGCCGCCACTGCGGCGACGACATACGGGACGTGCGGGATCTTCATGCCGAGGATGAACGACAGGCCCGGCGGCCTCGATCTGCTTCTGGTTCGCCTCGGAGACCATCCCCGCGTCGGCGACGACGGTGACGTCCGGGCAGCTGGTGCGCGGTCATGAAACGCCTCGATTACCGGCAGCATCGTCTTGGTCTCGGCCTTGTTGCCCTCGAACGCGCGAGACCATGAGCGGGAACCCGGCCTGATCGGTCAGCAGGCCGATGGTGATCTGCGGCTCCAGCCGCCGCTCCCTGGAGAACCCGCTCTCGCGGAACCCGTCGCCCGCGTCGGTCTCGAAATACAGCGTGGACACGTCGTAGAGCACCAGGCTCGCCGGGCCCAGCCCGGCGTGGGCGGCGCACGCAGCGGATATCTGCTGCCGCCACGACTCCTGCGCATAGCCCGGCAGCCGGCGCGTGAGCGGTCGCGGTACGAAGGCGCCGCGGCACCCGGCTTCCTCCAGCACCCGCAGCGCTGTCGAGCTTGCTGACCGGCTCGATGATCCGCGCCAGCACCAGCTGGCCAAACACCTCGTCCCCGCCGGCGGCATCGGCTCGAACCCCAGCACCCGGCAGGCGTGCTCCAGGGCAGTCCAGCAGGCAGCCCATCCGCGTCGAGGTGATCGGCAGCGGCCCGCCGCCCGCGCCTCGCCTGGCCGGTCCGTGGCCTCCAGGCCCAGGTCAAGCTCGCCCTGCCCGGCCGCCAGCCGCTGCCGCGCCGCGGCCTTCAGCACCTCCAGCTCGGCTCTCGTCATGAGCCGAGCCGAGGTGCTCGATATCCCGCGACCCGCGCCGCGACGAATGCACGATCTGCACAGCCGTCGCACCCGAGGCCGTCTTCACCGTCCGCAGAAACGGGGACGCCAGCCTAGAATACGGCCACGCCTAGTGCGCAACTTCAGCAATCACGAACAGCGAACCCGCAGGTCAACGACCCGCAGAAGTGATCAAGAGCAGATCGTGGCCGAAGTCAGGTCAGAAGGGCTGGTGCGCGGCTCGACGGTCACCTGCCCGTGGCACTGGTACAGCTTCGACCTGCCGACCGGCCGATGCCGTCCGTGGGGGCTACGCGCTGCGCCGGTATCCGGTGGTCAGCCGCGATGGCGCGCTGTTCGCGACGCTGCCCGCCCGGGCCCGTGCGCCGGAGCTGGGCGCAGATCCTGCGCGCGCACGCCCGCGGGGATTAGCGCGCGTCCGGGCAGAAGGCGCGGGCCTGCCCCGGGCGCGGCCGGTGTCAGGCGCCCGGGGGGCGGGCGCTGCCGTTCGGCGTGCCGCCCGCCGAGGCGGCCGGGCCGGGCGGCGCCGACCTGGCGGGATCGGCGGCCGGGCTCGCGGCCACCGCGGCCGCCCCGTTCGTGCTGGCCGCCCCGTTCTCGCTGGCCCCGGCCGGCTGGGCACCCCGGGGCCGCGGCCTGCCAGGGCTGGGCCACGGCCAGCCAGCAAGCGCCCGCGGCCAGCAGCACCGCACACAGGATCCAGCCGAGCGCGGTGGTGCCGACGCCCACGTACTTCAGGCCCGAGGCGAAGATCACGAAGGTGATGATCGGCCGGATGTAGCGATCCGGCGCGCGCGAGGACAGGAACGAGCCGACCAGGACGGCCGGCACGCTGCCCAGCACGATCGATGTAGTGACCGCGAACTCGACGTGCCCGAACACCAGCGCGCCGCACGCCGCCGCCAGCGTCAGCGGCACGGCCTGGGTCAGGTCCGTGCCGACCAGCTGGCCCGCGCTGAGCATCGGGTACAGGAACAGCAGCAGCACGATCATCAGCGAGCCGGAGCCGACCGAGGTCATGCCGACGATTACGCCGCCGATCATGCCGATGAGCACGGTCGGTGCTGGCTTGCAGACCACCTCGTGCACGATGGCCGTCCGGCTGTTCCCGCTACGCCGGTCCAGGAAGTAGCGCAGCACCATGGCGGCCGCCCCGACCAGCAGCGCCACGCCGAGCCAGACCTCGATTCTCTTCTGGTCGGCGCTCGCGCCGCCCATCTGGTGCAGCAGGTAGGCGCCGAGGAACGCCATCGGCACCGATCCGAGCGTCATCCAGCCGACCAGCCGCAGGTTCACCGTGCGCTTGGTCAGGTGCACAGCCGCGCCGAACGGGCGCATCAGCACCGCGGCCACCAGGTCGCTGGAGATCGCGGTCGATGGCGTGACCCGGAACAGCAGGATGAGCATCGGGGTCATCAGGGCGCCCCCGCCGGCCCCGGTCAGCCCCACGAGCAGCCCGATCACGGCGCTGCCCAGCACAATGTAAGGGTCCACGTGCACGGCCACCTCCGGCATACATGGAAAACGCCGCCCGGCACCGGAAGAGTCGCGGCCAGGACAGACCGACCCGCTTAGGCTATAAGATCGATCGTCTATATCAAGACGGTTTTCCATAGCAGTTTTGCCGACAAATATCCGCCTCCGGGCAGCCGCCTGCGCGGGTGCCCGTCCGCCTGCGCCTGCGCCCGGCCTCGCCTGCGCCTGCCCCCTCCGGGTGCCGTCGGCCGTGGGCCTGACCGCAGGCCGGCCAGCGCTCGGTAGGCTGGTGTGATGCCAGTCCGGTCTGTCTATGCTCAGCTCGAGCCGCTGCTGCCGCAGGTGCGCAAGCCTGTGCAGTACGTCGGCGGTGAGCTCAACTCCGTGGTCAAGGACTGGGACGCCGCGCTGGTCCGGTGGGCGCTGATGTACCCGGACGCGTACGAGGTGGGCCTGCCCAACCAGGGCGTGCAGATCCTCTATGAGGTGCTCAACGGCTGCGACGGAGTGCTCGCCGAGCGCACCTACAGCGTCTGGCCGGATCTGGAAGCGCTGATGCGCGAGCATCAGCTTCCGCAGTTCACCGTCGACGCGCACCGGCCCGTCGGGGCGTTCGATGTGCTCGGGGTCAGCTTCGCCACCGAACTCGGCTACACCAACCTGCTGACCGCGCTGGACCTGGCCGGCATCCCGCTGTCCGCGGCCGACCGGGACGGCAGCCACCCGCTGGTGCTGGCCGGCGGGCACGCCGCCTTCAACCCCGAGCCGATTGCCGAGTTCATCGACGGCGCGGTGCTCGGCGACGGCGAGCAGGCGGTGCTGGACATCACCGTGGCCATCCGGGACTGGAAGCGGTCCGGGCGGCCGGGCGGCCGGGACGGCCTGCTGCTGCGGCTGGCCCGGGAATGCGGCGTCTACGTGCCGCGGTTCTATCAAGTGGAGTATGGAGCCGGGGGTGCGATCAGCCAGGTGCGCCCGGCCCGCCCGGACGTGCCCAGGACCGTCGCCAAGCACACCGTGACCGACCTCGATTCATGGCCGTATCCGGCCAAGCCGCTCGTGCCGGTAGCCGAGACGGTGCACGAGCGGTTCAGTGTGGAGATCTTCCGCGGCTGCACCCGGGGCTGCCGCTTCTGCCAGGCCGGGATGATCACCCGGCCGGTCCGGGAGCGCTCAATCTCCACCATCGGCGCGATGGTGGAGACCGGCCTGGCCGCCAGCGGCTTCACCGAGGTGGGCCTGCTGTCGCTGTCCAGCGCCGATCATAGCGAGATCAATGAGATCGCTGTTGACCTGGCCGACCGGTACGAGGGCACCAACACCAGCCTGTCGCTGCCCTCGACCAGAGTGGATGCGTTCAACGTCACCCTCGCCGACGAGCTGAGCCGTAACGGCCGCCGGTCCGGGCTCACGTTCGCGCCCGAGGGAGGCAGCGACCGGATCCGCAAGGTGATCAACAAGATGGTTTCCGAGGAGGACCTGATCAGGACGGTCAGCACCGCGTACGCCAGCGGCTGGCGGCAGGTGAAGCTGTACTTCATGTGCGGCCTGCCGACCGAGACCGACGACGACGTGCTGGCCATCGCCGGCCTGGCCCGGCGGGTGATCGAGGCGGGCCGGGCCGCGTCCGGCCGCCGGGACATCCGCTGCACGGTCTCGATCGGCGGGTTCGTGCCCAAGCCGCACACCCCGTTCCAGTGGGCCGCGCAGTGCGACCACCAGACCGTCGACGCGCGGCTGCGTGCGCTGGCCGCGGCGCTGCGGGCCGACCGCTCCTGCGGGCGGTCGATCGGACTGCGCTACCACGACGGCAAGCCGTCGGTGATCGAGGGCCTGCTGTCGCGCGGTGACCGGCGTGTCGCCAAGGTGATCCGCGCGGCCTGGGCCGACGGGGCCCGGTTCGACGGCTGGAGCGAGGGCTTCTCGTTCGACCGATGGGAGCGCGCCGCCGCCACCGCGCTGGCCGCTGACGACGTGGACCTGGCCTGGTACACGACCAGGGAACGGCGCTACGACGAGGTACTGCCGTGGGATCATCTCGACGCCGGGCTGGACCGCGACTGGCTGTGGCAGGACTGGCTGGATGCGATCGACCCGGCCGGGGCGGCCGAGCTTGAGGACTGCCGCTGGACCCCGTGCTTCGAGTGCGGGGTGTGCCCGGCCATGGGCACCCAGATCGAGACCGGTCCCACCGGAGCCCGGCTGCTGCCGCTGACCCCGGTCGGTCCCGTGACCGGCGGTACCGCGGCGGGCGGTACCGCGGCGCGCGGACGGTAGCCCATGCCACGGCCCGGTCCCGCCACCCCGCCAGGTCCGCCGGTAGTTCAGCGGCTGACCGTCCGGTACGCTAAGCGCGGACGGATGCGCTTCGCGAGCCACCGGGACATTGCCCGGGCGATCGAGCGGGGAGTGCGCAAGGCGGGCCTGCCGGTCGCCTTCTCAGCGGGCTTCTCGCCGCATCCGAAGATTTCTTACCCGGGCGGTGCCCCGACCGGCGTGGCGAGCGAGGCCGAGTACCTGCAGATCGCTCTGACCGGCTGGCGGGATCCGTCCGACGTGCGCGAGCGGCTGGATGCCGCGCTGCCAGACGGGATCGACGTGATCGAGGTGACCGAGCTCGGCGCAGGCCAGGCCGGGCCGAGGCTGGATGCTTCCGCATGGCAGGTGATCCTGCCGGGGGTGACGCCGGCCACCGCCGCGGCTGCGGCCGAGGCCTTCCTCGCCGCGCCCGTGGTGGAAGTGGAGCGGCTGACCAGCAAGGGCGTCCGGCGCATGGACGCCCGGGCTGCGGTGGTCACCCTGGCCGCTGACCGGCGTGCCGAGACTGGCCGCCCCGCCGGATGTGCGATACTTCGAATGGTTGTTCGGCAGCTGACACCTGCCGTCCGGCCCGATGACATCCTGGCTGCCCTGGGCGCCGTGTCGGCCCTGGCGCCGTCGTCACCGCCGCTGGTGACGCGACTAGCGCAAGGGCCGCTGGACGAGGTAGCCGCCGTCGCGATGACCGGCGGCATTGACGAGGCTGGCCGCGGCGCGGCCAGCGAGCACGGCCGCACTGCGGCCCATGAACATGGCCGGAGTGCGGCCACAGAGCACGCAAAAACAGCGTGCCCGGGAGCGGAGAACGCCGGACCGGCGCCAGCCGCGCCCGCGGGCACGTACGAGTTCCTCCCGCGCGGCGCGGAAGGTCCTGCTCAGGACCTGAGCGCCCGGGAGCCTGACGGAAGAGATTACCCGGATGCTCGAGACCGAGCGACACAACACAGGATCAGAACCTGATGGCCCGACATCGGCCGGCCAGGACAACAACGAAGCCGCCGGCCAGCGCCGCGGGCTGCTGGGGCGGGTGCGCCGCGCCGTGACCCGCCCGGCTGGCCCGCCAGGGGAGCCTGGCGCCGCCCAGGGCGGCGCGGGCGGCCCCGCCGCGAACGCCGCCGAGGCCGGTCCGGTGACGCCGGTGCCCGCCGGGCCGGCGGCCCCGCGGTCCGCTGGCGGCTCGGCCAGGTCCGCGCCTGGCGTGCCGCCGGTCGCGTTCCAGCCGCCGGTAGTGATCTTCCAGCCGCCGGACATCAGCCCCGCAGGCCCGGCCGGCGGCCGGGCTGACGGTGAGGCCGGCCGCGGCGATGCCAGAACGGAAGAAGGCACTGACCGAGACGGCACTGACCAGGGGACAGCCGACCGGGGCCGGTCCAGCCGCGGCACCGGCGACGACGCCCCGGCGCGGTCGCCACGGCGGCGCGGCTCACGCGGCGGCGGCCAGGCCGCCGCCCGCGAGGACGATTCCGCCGACGGCCAGGACGGCCAGGACGTGGCGGCCGGGACCGGCCAGGACCAGCCGGGCGCCGTCGATCATGACGGCGACGGCACCCCCGCGGGCGGCAGCAGGCGGCGGCGCCGGGGCGGCCGCGGCCAGGGCGCCAGGGCCGAGGGGGCCAGCGGGCCCGCCGAGCAGCCCGGTGACGCCAGCCAGGCGGCGGACACCGCCCCGGCGAACAAGGCCGGCGCGGACACGGACGGCGATGCGGACGACTCGGACGCGGGCGACGGATCCTCACGCTCGGGCCGGCGCCGTCGGCGCCGTCGGCGCAGCAGCGCGGGCACCGAGGGCGAGGCAGTCGCGCCGGACGACCCGCCGGACACGGTGACGCACGTCCGCGCGCCGCGGGGCGGCGCGGAGACCGACGACGTCCGCTCGATCAAGGGGTCGACCCGGCTGGAGGCCAAGCGCCAGCGCCGCCGCGAGGGCCGGGACTCCGGCCGCCGCCGGCCGCCGATCATTACCGAGTCCGAGTTCCTGGCCCGGCGCGAGGCGGTCGAGCGGGTCATGGCCGTCCGGCAGACCGGCGAGCGGACCCAGATCGCCGTGCTCGAGGACGGCGTGCTGGTCGAGCACTACGTCGACAAGGCCAGCCACCAGTCCTACGTCGGCAACGTCTACCTCGGCAAAGTGCAGAACGTACTGCCCTCGATGGAGGCCGCCTTCGTCGATATTGGCAAAGGCCGCAACGCCGTGCTGTACGCCGGCGAGGTCAATTTCGAAGCCTCCGGCCTGGAGGGCGAGTCGAAGCGGATCGAGTCCGCGCTGAAGTCCGGCCAGTCCGTCGTGGTACAGGTCACCAAGGACCCGATCGGGCACAAGGGCGCGCGGCTGACCAGCCAGGTCAGCCTGCCGGGCCGGTACCTGGTGTACGTGCCGGGCAACTCGATGACCGGCATCAGCCGCAAGCTGCCCGACAGCGAGCGGTCGCGGCTTAAGCAGATACTCAAGAAGGTCATGCCCGAGCACGCCGGCGTGATCGTGCGGACCGCGGCCGAGGGCGCCTCCGAGGAGGAGCTGTCGGAGGACGTGGCCAGGCTGGCGGCCCAGTGGGAGGCCATCGAGCAGAAGGCGAAGACCGCCACCGCCCCTGAGCTGCTCTACAGCGAGCCCGACCTGACCATCCGGGTGGTCCGCGACATCTTCAACGAGGACTTCAGCAAGCTGGTCGTGGCCGGCGACAGCGAGTGGGACATGGTGGACTCCTACGTCCGCTACGTGGCCCCGGGCCTGGCCGAGCGGATGGAGCGGTGGGACGGTGACGAGGACGTCTTCGCCGCCTACCGGATCGACGAGCAGCTGGCCAAGGCCCTGGAGCGCAAGGTGTGGCTGCCCAGTGGCGGCTCGCTGGTCATCGACAACACCGAGGCCATGACGGTCATCGACGTCAACACCGGCAAGTTCACCGGCCAGGGCGGCAACCTCGAGCAGACCGTCACCCGCAACAACCTGGAGGCGGCCGAGGAAGTCGTCCGCCAGCTGCGGCTGCGGGACGTGGGCGGCATCATCGTCATCGACTTCATCGACATGGTGCTGGAGAGCAACCGCGAGCTGGTGCTGCGGCGGCTGCTCGAATGCCTGGCCAGGGACCGGACCAAGCACCAGGTCGCCGAGGTCACCTCGCTCGGCCTGGTGCAGATGACCCGCAAGCGAGTCGGCTCCGGCCTGCTCGAGGCGTTCTCGGTGCCGTGCGAGCACTGCAACGGCCGCGGCGTGCTGATGTCGCTGGAGCCGGTGGACCACGCTCCGGCCCGGTCCGGCGACGGCGACCGCGGCGGCGAGCGGCCCGGGCGCAAATCCGGCTCCGGCCGGTCCGGCCGCGGCAAGCGCGGCGGCGCGAACCCAGCCGAGGCGACTGCGGCCGAGGCGACTCCGGCAGACGGGACAGCAGCAGCAGCGGACCCGGCTGAAGCGGCGATGCCGGACAGCACCCCGGCCGAGGCGACCACGGCCGGCGCCGGCGCAGCGGACACCGCCCCGGCCGGCACTGCCGCAGCCGGTACCGCCCCGGCCGGCTCCGCCGCAGCCGGCGCGCCGCAGCCGGCACCGCCGAGCCGGCACCGCCGCAGCCGGCACCGCCGCAGCCGGGACCGGGTCGGCCGACGCCGTCCCGGCCCCGGCCGGGCCGGTCCCGCTCCGGCCGGTCCCGCGCTGCTACCCGGCCGGCCGGTCCCGCGGACCCGGTCGCCGCCACCGGCCGATGCCGCCGATGCGGTCCCGGCGGCCGATGTGGCGCTGGCCGCGGACCCGCCAGGACCGGCGCGGTCTGATACTCTTTGAGGTCGGCGCATGGATGAATCCGGCGGGCTCGCCGCCGGACTGGCCGTGCGCACCGCAGTCGGCCCCGCGCCTGCGGATCAGGCCTGGCGATCCCGCCGGGAAAGCGGCGGCTGCCCCAACGGAGAGAGAGTTCTCGGTGTACGCGATCGTGCGCTGCGGCGGCAGGCAGGAGAAGGCGTCGGTGGATGACGTCCTGACGGTGGACAAGCTCGCCGGCGAGATCGGTTCCAGCGTGACGCTGCCCGCCGTGCTGGTCGTCGACGACGACAACGTCGTCAGCGACCCGGCGGAGCTGGACCGTTACCGGATCACCGCGGAGATCGTCGGGCCGGCCAGCGGCCCGAAGATCAACATGATCCACTACAAGAACAAGACCGGGTACCGTCGCCGGGTCGGCCACCGGCAGAAGTACACCCAGGTCAAGATCACCGGCATCAGCGCGGGCAAGGCGCGCGCCGGCGCCGGGCAGAAGGGCTGAGATGGCACACAAGAAGGGCGCCTCTTCCAGCCGCAACGGCCGTGACTCCAACGCCCAGCGGCTCGGCGTCAAGCGGTTCGGCGGCCAGCTGGTCAATGCGGGCGAGATCATCGTGCGCCAGCACGGCACGCACTTCCACCCCGGTGTCGGCGTCGGTCGCGGCGGGGACGACACGCTGTTCGCGCTGGTAGCCGGCCACGTCCAGTTCGGTACCCGGCGCGGCAGGCGGGCCGTGAGCGTCGTCGAGGCCGAGCCCGCCAAGGCCGGCTAGTCCCACGAGACGGATCCGCCTGCCGGGCCGACCGGAGGCATAACCGTGGCAGAGTTCGCTGATCAGGCCGATCTGCGCATCCGGGCGGGTAACGGCGGTCACGGCTGCGCCTCCATCCACCGGGAGAAGTTCAAGCCGCTGGGCGGCCCGGACGGCGGCAACGGCGGCCGTGGTGGGGACGTGATCATCGAAGTCGACCCGGGCACGACCACGCTGCTCGACTTCCACCGGCGGCCGGTGCGCCGGGCCGGGAACGCCAAGCCGGGATCCGGCTCCCACCGCAGCGGCGCCAACGGCGCGGATCTGGTCCTGCGGGTGCCCGAGGGCACCGTGGTGAAAACCGGCGACGGCGAGGTGCTGGCCGACCTGACCGGAGCCGGCACCCGGTTCGTGGCCGCGCGGCGGCGGCCGGGGCGGCCTCGGCAACGCCGCGCTGGCCTCGGCCAAGCGCAAGGCACCCGGGTTCGCGCTGCGGGGCGAGCCCGGCGAGCAGCGCGATCTGCTGCTCGAGCTGAAGACGGTGGCCGACGCCGGGCTGGTCGGGTTCCCCAACGCCGGCAAGTCCTCGCTCATCGCCGCGCTGTCCGCGGCCCGGCCCAAGATCGCGAATTACCCGTTCACCACCCTGACCCCGCACCTGGGCGTGGTCGAGGCCGGCGAGGTGCAGTTCGTCGTCGCCGACGTGCCCGGCCTGATCCCGGGCGCCAGCCGCGGCAAGGGACTCGGGCTGGACTTCCTGCGGCACCTGGAACGGTGCACCGTGCTGGTGCACGTGCTCGACTGCGCGACCGAGGAACCGGGCCGGGACCCGATCTCCGACCTGGACGCGATGGAGGCCGAGCTGACCGCCTACGAGGAGCTGACCGGCGCCGAGCTGGCCAGCCGGCCACGGATCGCCGTGCTCAACAAGATCGACGTGCCCGCGGCGCGCGAGCTCGCCGAGCTGGTCGAGCCGGACCTGGCGGCCCGCGGGCTGCCCGTCTGCCAGGTGTCGGCAGCGACCACCGAGGGCCTGCGCGAGCTGGCGTTCGCACTGGCCGGGGTGATCGCGCAGGCCCGGGCCGCGGCCCCGGCGCCCGAGCCGACCCGGATCGTGCTGCGGCCCGAGCCGGCGGCGGCGCCGACTTCGAGCTCGCGGCCGCCGGGGAGAACCGGTTCTGGATCCGCGGTGAGAAACCGCGCCGGTGGATCGTGCAGACCGACTTCAGCAACGATGAGGCGGTCGGTTACCTGGCCGACCGGCTGGCTCGGCTGGGCGTGGAGGAGGCGCTGGCGGCAGGCCGGCGCGCAGGCCGGGGCCGAGGTCCTGATCGGCGACGACGACAACGCGGTCGTGTTCGACTGGGATCCGGTCGTGCCGGCCAGCGCGGGCCTCGGCCCTCGCGGCACCGACCGCCGCCTCCCGCCGTAGCCGGCTCCGATTCCATGATCATCAGTGCCGGCTGCTGACGGATTACCGTGATCACGGGGGAACACGCACCCGCCGCCCGCAGGGTCCGGGCCGCAGGCCGCCGGGTCAGCTCAAGTCTCGGCTGCCCCGAGTTCCGGCATTCGCCGGGCACAATAAAACGCGCTACATTATATAGCGCGTTACTTAATGACCGAGTAATTTGCTGCAAATGATACCCGAAAAGGAGCTCATTTGTCAAACCCGGAAAGGTCCCGTGAGCAGAATTACGTGTCCAGGCTCTACGACCGGCTGGACGATCTGCGGGAGCGGGCTTCGGGGCGGCTGGCGGCGGTGCTCCGCCAGTCCGGCGGCACGCACCAGGCACGGACCGAGCGAGAGGCGTTCCTGGCGCTGTACGCGCGCCAGCTCGCCCAGTTCGACGCGGCCGAGCAGGGGCTGTGCTTCGGGCGGCTGGAATTCGACGACGGGACGCTGCGGTATGTCGGGCGACTGGGAATTCATTCCGACGGTGATTCTTACCAGCAGCTGCTGATGGACTGGCGCGCGGACGCGGCGCGGCCGTTCTACCTGGCGACGGCGGCCTCACCGGACGGCGTGAAGGTCCGGCGGCACATCAAGACGCGCAGCCGGAAAGTGCTCAGCCTCGATGACGAGGTGCTCGACCTGACCGTGGCCGACCCGTCCGGGCATGACGGGCTGACCGGTGAGTCCGCGCTGCTGGCCGCGATCGGTGCGAGCCGGACCGGGCGGATGGGCGACATTGTCGAGACCATCCAGGCCGAGCAGGACGCGATCATCCGGTCGCCGCTGCCCGGAATCCTGGTCGTGCAGGGCGGTCCGGGCACCGGCAAGACCGCCGTCGCCCTGCACCGGGCCGCGTACCTGCTCTACACCCACCGGCGCCAGCTGGAGAAGCGCGGCGTGCTGGTGGTCGGCCCGAACGCCACGTTCCTGCGCTACATCGGCCAGGTGCTGCCGTCCCTGGGCGAGACCAGCGTGCTGCTGTCCACCATCGGCGACCTGTTGCCCGGTATCCGCGCGACCGCCGCCGAGCCGGCCAGGACCGCGGAGGTCAAGGGCCGGGCCGGTCTGGCGGACGTGATCGCCGCTGCGGTCAGGCACCGGCAGCGGGTGCCGCCTGACGGGCTGGAAGTCGTGGTCGACAAGCAGGCGCTGCGGCTGCCCCGGCGGGCGGTCGCCCAGGCCCGCGAGCGGGCCCGGCGGTCGCGGCGGCCGCACAACCAGGCCCGGCAGGTTTTCGCCCGGGAGATCATCAGCGCGCTGACCAAGGTGGCCGCCGACCAGCTCGGCGCCGACGTGCTCGGCGGCGGCAACCTGCTTGGCGCCGACGAGGTGGACGACCTGCGGCGCGAGCTGGCCGGCGATCCCGCGGTGCGGGCGGCCATCGGCCGGCTGTGGCCGGCGACCACGCCGCAGCAGCTGGTGGCCGGGCTGCTGTCCTCGGCCGGCCTGCTGGCGTCGGCCGCGCCCCGGCTGACCGAGGCCGAGCGCGCGGCGCTGCTGCGTGCGCCGGACGCGCCGTGGACCCCGGCCGACGTGCCGCTGCTGGACGAGGCGGCCGAGCTGCTCGGCGAGGACGACCGGGCGGAGCAGCGGCGGCGGGAGCGGGAGCGGCGGATCCGGGAGGCCTACGCGCAGGGCGTGCTGGACATCATGGCCCGCGACGTCGCCGACGACGACGAGGAAATCCTGATGGGCGCCGACCTGGTGGACGCGACCCGGCTCGCGGCCCGTCAGGACTCCGATCTGGGGCTCACCGCGGCCGACCGGGCCGCCGCCGACCGGAGCTGGGCGTTCGGCCACGTGATCGTGGACGAGGCGCAGGAGCTGTCGCCGATGGCGTGGCGGATGCTGATGCGCCGCTGCCCGGTCAAGTCGATGACCATCGTCGGGGACGTGGCGCAGACCGGCGATCTGGCCGGGCCGGGCTCGTGGCCCGCGGCCCTCGGCCCGCACGCGGGGGACCGGTGGCGGCTGGCGCCGCTGACGATCAACTACCGCACCCCGGCCGAGATCATGGCGGTCGCGGCGGGCGTGCTGGCCGCCATCGACCCGGCGCTTGAACCGCCCCGCTCGGTCCGCGAGTCGGGGTGGGTGCCGTGGCGGGAGGCTGTGCCGGCCGGGCGTGAGGGGCCGGCCGGGCGGGAGGGGCCGACGGGGCTGGCGGCGGCGGTGGCGGACGCGGCGCGACGGGCGGCGGAGCTGGCCGGGGACGGCAAGACCGCGGTGATCGTGCCAGCCGGGCGGCTGGCCGAACTCGGGGCGGCGGTCAGCGCCGCGGTCCCGGCCGCGGCGGCGGGCGAGTCGCCCGACCTGGAGCGCCCGGTCGTAGTGCTCAGCGTGCACCAGGCCAAGGGCCTGGAGTTCGACGTCGTGCTGATCGCCGAGCCGGGAGAGATCGTCGCCGAGTCACGGCGCGGGCTGTCCGACCTGTACGTGGCGCTGACCAGGGCCACCCAGCAGCTCGGCGTGGTGCACGCCGGGCCGCTGCCGGAGGTGCTGTCCGGGCTCGCCGAGGCCAGCCGGGCCGAGGTCCGCTGACCGGGCGGTTCAGTTGTCGTCGCTCGGGGGGCGGTTGCCGAAGATGTTGATGAGCCGGCTGCCCGCGTCCACCGCCGACCCGGCCGCGCCGCGCACCGCTCCGATCAGCGGGTCGGAGCTGCGGTTCCACGAGTCCTGGTAGGACTTGGCGGCCGCGCGGAACTCCTCGCCGACTGAGGCGTCCGGATCGTCCTCGCGCCGCGGGTAGTGGCCGGCCAGGATGTCGCGGTACTCGTTGCCCGCGGCCCACCGGTCCAGCTCGGCGAACCGCACGACCGCGAACGGGTGGGTGCTGCCCTGCAGCTGCAGCAGCTTGAGCAGTCCCTCGCGCACGTCGGGGACGGCGTCGTACTCGTGCGCCTGCCGGTGGAAGGCGTCGCTGGACAGCTCGCCGAGCCGGGAACCGCCCGCGGTCTTCATCAGCGAGCGGCGGGCCGCGTCGACGTCCTGCCCGGCCAGCAGCCCGGCCCGGTCACTCGACAGCTCGGACTTGCGGTACCACTCCTCCAGGCCCCAGATCACGCCCTTCAGCCCGATCCAGGCGAACGGCACCAGCGCCAGCCGGTTAGCCAGGTTGATCAGGTAGTAGAGCATCGTGCGGTAGACCGCGTGGCCGGACAGCACGTGCCCGAGCTCGTGCCCGATGACGAATCGGATTTCCTCGGCGTCCATCAGGTCGACCATGCCGGTGTTAATCACGATGAACGGCTTGTCGGTGCCGATCGCCATCGCATTGACCAGCGGATTCTGGCTGATATACAGCTCGGGAACCTGGGGCAGATCGAGGATGTAGCAGCCGTCGAGCATCGCGTGGTACAGGTCGGGGAACTGATCCTCGGATGCCCGGACCGCGCTGGCCAGGAACATCAGCCGCAGGCTACGGTCATTGAACAGCCCGGCGAGGTTCTTCAGGATGGTGTCGAAGCCGGTGAGCTTGCGCAGGGCAGACAGCGCTGAGCGGTCGGCGGGGTGCTCGTAAGCACGTGAGCTGATGCCGGGCAGACGCACCCGGGAGCGATCGGGCACAGTTGTCATACCGTCATCGTAGGTGCCGCGAGCCGGAGGTGGATCCAGATGGCAGCTGAGGCTGCGCCGACCATGTTCGAGCCCGACGCGGAGTCCATGCCGGCCGAGCCGCTCGCCGCCCTTCAGGCCCGGCGGCTGCAGGGACTGGTCGACCGGCTGCTCACCGTCGGCGGCGTCCAGGCCGACCGGCTGAAGGAGGCCGGGGTGACCGGCGGCGGTGACGTGACGCTCGCCGACCTGGCGCGGCTGCCGGCGACCCGCAAGGGCGACCTGTGGGAGTCCTACCCGCTGGGCATGCTGGCCGTGGACCGGTCGCAGCTGGTCGCCGTGCACGGCTCGAGCGGAACCGGGGGGCGGCCGACGCTGGTCGGCTACACGCGCGGCGACCTGAGGCTGTGGTCGCGGATGTGCGCCCGCTCGCTGGCGGCCGCGGGCGCGACCCGCGACAGCATCGTGCACAACGCCTACGGCTACGGCCTCTTCACCGGGGGCGTCGGCATCCACCAGGGTGCGATCGAGCTCGGCGCGACCGTGGTGCCGATGTCGAGCGGCATGATCGACCGGCAGGTCACGCTGGTGACCGACCTGAAGCCCGACATCCTCACCTGCACCCCGTCATACGCGATCCGGCTCGGCGAGGCGCTGGCCCAGGCGGGCGTCACGCCCGGCCACGGACTCGCGCTGCGGGCCGGGATCTTCGGCGCCGAGCCGTGGAGCGAGGCGATGCGGACCCGGCTGAACGAGCTGCTCGGCCTGCGCGCCCTGGACATCTACGGGCTGTCGGAGGTCATCGGGCCCGGGGTGGCCAGCGAGTGCGTGGCCGCGGCCGACGGGCTGCACGTCAACGAGGACCATTTCCTGGTCGAGGTGCTGGACGCCGAGACTGGCCAGCCGGTGGACGACGGCACCGAGGGAGAGCTGACGTTCACCACCGTGACTAAGGAGGCGCTGCCGCTGCTGCGCTACCGCACCGGCGACGTCGCGGCGCTGCGCCACGGCCACTGCGAGTGCGGCCGGACGCTGGTGAAGATGACCAAGGTCACCGGGCGGATCGACGACATGCTGGTGATCAGGGGAGTGAACGTCTATCCCAGCGAGGTCGAGCGGGTGCTGCTGGACGACAGTGCGCTGGCCATGGACTACCTGCTGGTGGTTGACGAGCGGGCCGCGCACCGGCGGCTCATCGCCTGCTGCGAGGTCAGGGCCGGATGGCAGTTCAAGCTGCCCCTGGCCAGCGAGCTGCAGGCCAGGCTGGCGCGAGCCCTCGGGCTGAGCGTCCAGGTGCGGGTGGTGCCGCCAGGCACCGTGCCGCGCAGCGACGCCGGCAAGGCCAAGCGGATCGTGCGCTGGACTGACGGCGAGCCGCCGCTGCCTGGTATTGATTGATCACGCCCGGCGGTTAACCGGGCAGGCCCGGCCACCCCCGGGCCGGCGCGAAGCGGAGGCAGCCGGGATGACGCAGACACGCGCGAGCAGGCAGCGCTGGACCGCGTCCGACGTCGGCGATCAGTCCGGCCGCGTCGCGGTCATCACCGGCGGGAACTCCGGCATCGGCCGGGCGGCAGCGCAGGTGCTCGCCGGGCACGGCGCGACCGTGGTGCTGGCCTGCCGGGATGCCGGCCGCGCCCGGGCCGCCGCGCAGGCCATCGGCACCGGGCTGCCCGACGGCCGGGTGCAGACCGTGCCGCTCGACCTGTCGGCGCTCAGCTCGGTGCGCACCGCTGCCGCCGAGATCAACGCCCGGTTCCCCTCGCTGGACCTGCTGATCAACAACGCCGGCGTGATGATGCCGCCCTACGGGCTGACCGAGGACGGTTTCGAGCTGCAGTTCGGCATCAACCACCTGGGTCACTTCGCGCTCACCGGGCTGGTGCTGCCGTCGCTGCTCGAGGCCGCGGGATCGCGGGTAATCACCGTCAGCAGCAACGGGCACAAGGTCGGCCGGATCCGCTTCGACGACCTGAGCTTCTCCCGTGGCTACCGCAAGATGGCTGCGTACGGGCAGTCCAAGCTGGCCAACCTGCTGTTCACCTACGAGCTGCAGCGGCGGCTGGCCGCCGCCTCGGCGCCCACGATCGCGCTGGCCGCGCATCCGGGCACCGCGCGCACCGAGCTGACCCGGTTCATGCCGTCCTGGACGGCGCCGTTCATGAGCCCGCGGTCCAGCGTGCTGACCTCGTGGTGGCTGCAGAGCGCCGAGGCTGGCGCGCTGCCGACGCTGCGCGCCGCGACCGACCCGGCGGCCGCCGGGTACGACTACTTCGGGCCGTCCGGGCCGATGGAGCAGACCGGACCGCCGGTGAAGGTGCGCTCCAGCGCCCGGTCGCATGACGCGGGCGCGGCGCACCGGTTGTGGACCGAATCGGAGAAGCTCACCGGTGTCACGTTCACGATCTAGGGCCTGCCGGTGACGGCGCCCGGCGCGGGCAAGCGCATCGGGGTGATGGGCGGCACGTTCGATCCCATCCACAACGGCCACCTGGTGGCAGCCAGCGAGGTCGCGCACGCGTTCGCCCTGGACGAGGTGCTGTTCGTGCCGACCGGCCAGCCCTGGCAGAAGGCCGCCCGGTCGGTCTCGGCCGCCGAGGACCGCTACCTGATGACGGTGATCGCGACCGCGTCCAACCCGCAGTTCTCGGTCAGCCGGGTCGACATCGACCGGCCGGGGGAGACGTTCACCATCGACACACTGCGCGACCTGCGGGCGCAGCGGCCGGACGCGGAGTTCTTCTTCATCACCGGCGCGGACGCGCTGACGCGGATGATGTCCTGGCGGGACGCCGAGGAGCTGTTCGCGCTGGCGCGCTTCGTCGGCTGCACCCGGCCCGGGCACCGGCTGTCGGGGGATGGCCTGCCAGACGAGCGGGTCAGCCTGGTCGAGATCCCGGCGCTGGCGATCTCCTCCACCGAGTGCCGGGAGCGGGTCCGGGCCGGCGAGCCGATCTGGTACCTGGTGCCCGACGGCATCGTCCAGTACATCAGCAAGAACGGCCTGTACACCGGCGGCAGCGACTGAGCCAGCGCGGGGTGCCCGGGCTCAGCTGCTCCGTGCGGCCGCCGGAACTGTGGTCAGGCAGGCGAAAAGGCGCGGTCGCCGGGGGCGGGGACGTCGCGGTACGCTGAACTGGCCCGATCGGTGCGGCCGGCCGGGCGTAACGAGGCAGGACACGGACTCCTGCCGAAGGAGGATTGCCAGCCCACGTGACTGCCACTGACAGAGCCGTCGAGCTCGTGGAGATCGCAGCCGCCGCAGCAGCTGACAAGCTCGCTTCCGACATCATCGCCTACGACGTCAGCGACCAGCTGGTCATCACTGACGCGTTCGTGCTGTGCTCGGCGTCGAACGACCGCCAGGTCAGGTCCATCGTCGATGAGATCGAGGACCGGCTGCGCAAGGCCGCAGCCAGGCCGGTGCGGCGCGAGGGCGAGCGAGAGGGCCGCTGGGTGCTGCTCGACTACATAGACATCGTCGTCCACGTCCAGCACTCCGAGGAGCGGGTGTACTACGCCCTCGAGCGGCTGTGGAAGGACTGCCCGGTGATCCCGCTGCCCGAGCCGGCCGTGGCCGCCGGCGGCGGCGCTGGTCCGGCCCCGCGAGGCGACCGGGGGCCGCGCTGACCGGACCCCCAGTCGTGTCCGGGCCCGCGCACTGGCCGGGTTCTGGCCCGGACGAGATCGTCCGGCTGCTGCTATGGCGGCACGGCCAGACCGACTACAACATCGAGCGCCGGTTCCAGGGCCAGAGTGACGTGCCGCTCAACGCCGAGGGACGCCGCCAGGCGCAGCGCGCCGCCCGGCACATCGCGGCGCTGCGGCCGGACGCGATCGTCTCCTCCGACCTGTCCCGCGCGACCGCGACGGCGGCGCCGCTGGCCCGGCTGACCGGCCTGCCGGTGCAGCACGACAAGGACTTGCGGGAGCGATCCGGCGGCTCCTGGGAGGGCCTGACCGACACGCAGATCCGCGAGCAGTTCCCCGACACATACGCCCGCTGGCAGCCGCCAGACGGTGAGTCCGCGCAGGCGGTCGCCGACCGCGCGTCGGCCGCGCTGGAGCGCATCGCCGACGGTCAGGCCGGCGGGGCGCTGGCGGTGGTGGTCAGCCACGGGGCCGCCCTGGGCATGGGCATGGGCCAGTTGCTGGGTGTCCCGCCGGGCCTGCGGATACTCGGCCCGCTGGGCAACTGCAGCTGGTCGGTGATCGGCCGCCGCCGGGGCAGCTGGCGGCTGCTGGCGCATAACATCGGGATGCTGCCCGGGCCGGTCTCGCTGCCCGAGGCAGGCGACGTAGCCTGACCGTTTTCTAGTACACTGGCGTGGCGCTGCGGCCAGGCGGGAGACTCCCGCAAACGGCGGTGCGCGCGGGGCTATAGCTCAGTTGGTAGAGCGCTTGCATGGCATGCAAGAGGTCTGGGGTTCGAATCCCCATAGCTCCACTAGGCAAAAAGCCACAGGTGAAGATCCAGAACTGCGCGGTGACACCCGCTGGTGACACCAGTTCACGATGATTCGGCATTGCGGTTCCGCAGTACGTCACTGATCTTGCCCAGGGCATCGCGGTGCGCCTGCCGGTCTTCGTGGGTGTAGATCTCCAAGGTGACTGCGAGCCGCGAGTGGCCGAGGATCAGCTGAGCGTCGTGAGCCGGGACGCCCAGGTTCTTGAGCAACGTCGCGGTGGTATGCCGCACGTGATGAACTTTGATCGGCCGTAGGCCGTGGCTGTCACATATTCGGCGGAAGGACCGGGCCAGGTTCCGAGGCTCAACAGGCCGGCCGGTTCTAGTGGTGAAAACCAGGCCGTTATCGACCCAGGCGCGACCCAGCTCCAGACGGTCAGCAGCCTGGACCTCGCGGCGGGTATCCAGCACCTCGGCGGCTAGGTCCAGCAGCGGGAGATCACGGCGACCCGCCGTTGTCTTGACTGGGACCATGCGCAGCTCACCGTGAACTCGCTGGATCTGCTGGCGCACCCGCAATTCGTGATCCTGGTCGTCAACGACCCGCCAGCGCAGGCCCAAGACCTCACCGCGGCGGAGCCCGTACAACAGCAGCAGCACGAACGCTGGGTACAGGGGATCGCTGCTGGCGGCATGAAGAAAGGCGCGGGCGTCATCCGCAGTCCAGGGCATGATCGGCTGCCGTTCCCACGCGGGCAGCTCGGCCAGGCGCACGAGGTTACGCATGACCAGCTCCTCGCGCATGGCACGAGCAAGTGCCGAGGACAGGACCGTCTTCATGACCTGGACCTTGCGGACGGAATGCCCGGCCGCCAGCTGGCCGGTCAGGAACGCCTGCACGCGCGCGGCCGACAGGCGAGCGAGCGGATAACCGCCCAGGGCTGGTTTCAGATAAAGCCGGACCGTCGTCTCATAGAGCGCGTGAGTGGCAGGTCGCCGGTTCGCCGCGATGACGTTCTCCAGCCAGTAATCGAGCCAGTCACCAAGTTTCCAGGCGCGATCAGGCACCGGGATGCCCCGACGGTGCGCTCCTGGGCCTCGCGTAGCTTCTCAGCGGCCTCCTGCCGCGTCCTGGCGTAGAGGGTGACTCGCGTGCGGGTGCCTGCGCTGGTCCAGGCGTAATAGCGAGCCATCCACCGGCCGTCAGCGCAACGGGTGATGGAGCCGTCGCCGTTAACACGACGGCGGGGCCGGTTCATCAGGCGACCTCATCCGCCTGGTCCTCAAGCTGACGGACATAGTCACGCAGCGCATCAAGAGTGATGAACCGCATGCTGCCGTCCTTGACGGAACGGATTTTCCCGGCGTGCATCAGGTCATACAGGGTGGCCGGCCGATACCGAGCACCTGAGCGGCCTCCTTCGGCCGGTCAGCAGCTTGTCCATAGTGATCGTCCTCGGGTCAGGCGGCGTTGGCGTGGTCACGGCTGGCGTGGTGGTGATCACGCGTACGAGCGGCGGCGGAGAGGGCGAGCAGGGCGTCGCCGGTGGTGCGCCAGCCGCGTCCGGCCCAGTCGAGCTGGGTGATGCTGATGATGGCCTGGCCGCGTTCGGCGTATCCGCAGGTGGCGGGGTGGCGGCGGCGTTTGTAGTCGGACCGTGCCTGGCGGAGGGCGCGCAGGGTGGTGGAGTAGCGGTGGCTTTTGGTGGCGAAGTGGCCGCGGTGGCCGAGCATCTGAGCCCAGCGGCGCAAGGCGGCGAAGTCGGGGTGCGTATGGCTGCCAAGGTGCCAGGCGGCGCGGATCAGCCTGCCCCGATGGGTGCGCGGGTTGCCGTAATACGGCAGGTTAGCAGCGGTGATGCGGCAGGCGAGGGTGCCGACGGCTTCGGTGGAATTGGTGGCGTATTTGGCCAGGTAGGCGGCGACGGCGATGTTCGGGTTCTCGCCCGGGGCGGGGAGCTGGACGGGCGGGGGTCGAGCTGGCTGCCCCAGCCGATGCTCCAGCCGCGGGGCTGGTCGGGGTGGGCGGCGGTGATGAACCGGGTCCGAGCCGCGGCAGCGGTGGCGTCGAGCAGGTCGCCGGTGGTGAGCGCGGGCGGGACGGGCTGGCCGCCGGGGCCGGTGGCGTCGAGCCGGTAGATGGCGTGGAAGTGGACTAGGCCGCGTTTCTGGAACTCGGTGAGGCCGGCGCGGATGAGCTGGTAGGTGTCGGCGCGGTAGGTTTGGCGGTCTGCACTCGGAGGAAGAGGTCAAAAATCTGGCCGCTGTTCTCGAGAGTGTTGGTGCCCTGCTCGAGGAGCTCCACTGCACGGGCGAGCGCTGATCCCGCGGGGTGACTTGGGACGTCAGCCGCCTCATCCGCGATCGGGGGGACTCGAACTGTCCGGCCCCGGGCCTGGAGGCTTTCCGACGCGTGGCGCGCCAGCTCGCGGCTCTGCTCATACCGGGCGCGTCCTGCCTTTGACCCCAGCATGTAGCCGGTCCCGAACATGGCCACGGCGACCAGTTTCACGTCTCGTCTTGATGGCGGACGGAGGAGACCGCGGCGCTCGCGGCCGTGGCAGCGACGGCCCCGCCCACCACACCGAGCGTCACCTTGGCCATCTGGCGAAGGCCGACGTTACCCGCGGCCGCCGCCACGGCGTCCTGCAAGCGTTCCCACTTGCTCTTACGCGTGAACAATCCCATCGTTCTCATCCTTTCTGCTAGTGACTACCGCTACGGCGAGACGCCGCGGATACGTTGATCCCGGCGATAAGCTCATCCTTGGTCATCGACGGCCGGACGTCGGAGCCGGTGCTCCGGCCGAGCCGCACCAATTCCTCCTTGGTCAGCGCGCTAAGAGGAACGCCGCCCTGGCGGGCGATGGCCTCGACGAGTTCCGGCTTGTTCATCGACGACTGGCCCTCGACCTCAAGGTTTCCCGCCAGCCGCAGCAATTCCTCCTTGGTGAGGGCCTCAAGATGCCTGGCTTCCCGCACCATCACGTCGGGCGATGGCCCAGCCGGGGGCGACTGAGCCGTCTTGACCGTATGGGCCCCGCTATTGGCTGGCTGCCTAACCGCAGACGCCGCGGATACGTTGATCCCGGCGATAAGCTCATCCTTGGTCATCGACGGCCGGACGTCGGAGCCGGTGCTCCGGCCCAGCCGCACCAATTCCTCCTTGGTCAGCGCGCTAAGAGGAACGCCGCCCTGGCGGGCGATGGCCTCGACGAGTTCCGGCTTGTTCATCGACGACTGGCCCTCGACCTCAAGGTTTCCCGCCAGCCGCAGCAATTCCTCCTTGGTGAGGGCCTCAAGATGCCTGGCTTCCCGCACCATCACGTCGGGCGATGGCCCAGCCGGGGGCGACTGAGCCGTCTTGACCGTATGGGCCCCGCTATTGGCTGGCTGCCTAACCTGCTCGGACTGCTTAACCTGCTCAGGCTGCTTAACCTGCTCAGGCTGCTTAACCTGCTCAGGCTGCCTAACCTGCTCAGACTGCCTAACCTGCTCAGGCTGCTCGGACTGCCTCACCTGCTCAGACTGCCTAACCGTCTTGGCCGTATGGGCCCCGCTATTGGCTGGCTGCCTAACCTGCTCGGACTGCCTAACCTGCTCAGGCTGCCTTACCTGCTCGGCCTCGGTCACCCGTCGCTGCGCCTCGTCCGCGTGTCCCTGCGCTTGCTTGGCCAGGCGATTGGCTTCCCGGCTGGCCTGCGCGGCGACTTCCTGAGCTGCCTCGGCGGCCTGGCTCGCCAGGTCCCTGGCGCGGGCCAGCGCTTGATTAGCCTGCTCGATGGCCTCACGGGCCCGCGTCTGGGCCCGTTCAGCGTTCTGCGCCGAGTCCCGGGTGCGAGCGGCGGCCTGCGCCTCGACCTTCTCGATCGCCTGCCGGGCCTCGGCCTCCACCGCCAGGCGCTCACGCTCAGCGCGTTCCTCGATCTCGTTCACCCGGACGGCGACTTGCCGCCCAGTCTCCCGGTGGACCTCCCGCACAGACTGTTCCGATTCGCGGGCCACGCGGGCCGCCGCATCCGCGCTGCCCTTGGCCTCCTCAGCCAGCGACAAAGCACGGGCCTCTTCCTCACGCGCCCGCTCGGCCGCAGCATCGGCCTGCCGCATCAATGAAGCCACCGAGTCGTGACCGATGCCCGGCACCACCTCCACCACCGACTGCCTGGCCATCCTGGCCGTCCGCCGCACACCAGAGCCCGCCGACCCGGCAGTTTCCGCCGCTGACGACGCCGTGTCGGACACGGTGCCGGCGACCGACGACGCCACGCTGGACGCCCCCGCCGCAGCAGATATGGCCGGTCCCACAGACCGTGACGCAAGCCACGCAGCGTTGGCAGGAAGATCCCTGAGGGCGGTCCTGGCTGTGCGCGACAGGCGGCGCGCTGGTTTGTTCTTTCCCATGGATCCTCCCGACGTTCCTGATGCCCCCTTCAGCGGTCGCGGAAGAGGCGCAATGAAGCTTCAAAATCCAAACCAGCACCCGATAATGCCAGACAGCACTCCGAAAGATCGCTCGTGCCGGTGGAGGTGGCGCATTCAGTCAGGGGCCGCGCCACCCTCCACCTTGGGGATGTGCCGAATCGGTTAGCGTCAGGGACGCTCGTCACGGCGGGTGGTGTCGACGCCGGGTTCTTCGATCTGCTCCTTGCGGACCTGCTCGGTGACTTGCTGCTCCTCGGTGACGGTCTCGGTGCCCAGCCGGACCCGCTCGACCGGGACGGCTTCCTTTTCCACCACCGGCCGCTCGGCCTGCAGGGTCACCTCGTGCTCTTCCTCGCTGATCGGCTCGCCGGACAGCGAGGCGTCCCGGTTGGCGTCGGTGACCGGCTCCCGCTCGACGCGGACTTCCTCGTGGCTGACCGGAACCGTCTGGGTGACGTTCTCGGTCACCACGTACTTGCGCAGCCGCGCCCGGCCCGCCTGCACCTGCTCGGTCCCGACGTGCAGCTGCTCCTCCGACCGGGTCATCGCGTCATCGGTGGCCGGGCCGGAGGTGTCCCGTCCCCGCACGCCGGTGGTGTCACCGGCCAGCTCACCGGCGTCGGCATAATCGGCCTGGCCGCTGTCCGCGTAGCCGGCCTGGCCGCTGTCCGCGTAGCCGGCCTGGCCGCTGTCCGCGTTCTGTCCGGTGCCGAGGTAGCCGCTGTAATGCTGGTAGAGAGCGTCCTGCTCGCTTTCGCTGATGTGCTGGTCGTCGTTGATGTTCGGGGCGTCCTTGATCTGGTTCTTGGTGACGGCCAGCACGACCTGGTCGCCGTCAGACCGGGATCCGTAGATCGGCGCGAAGCTCTGCCGGGTGCCGAACATGCCGGTGGCCACGGTCACCCACAGCGGCTGGCCGGTCTGGTCGTCGAGGTACACCTGGCCGATCTTGCCGACCTTGCTGCCTTCGGCGTCGACCGCCGTGCGGCCGACGAACTGCTGGGCGTCCTGCGGGGTGGTCATGGAGTTCCTCCCATGTCTTGGCGAAACGGCGGCGAAGTTCAGTCTCGCTACCCGGAACTGGCAGGTTGATGCGCCAGGCCGCCAGACGGCGGTGATGTTGCTCAGCGAGTCGCTGCGCAACAGCACGGCGACATGGTTGCCTTCCAGCCGCAGGCCAGGTGCAGGGAGGAAGCCGGCCGACCGATCATGGGCGGCTGCTGCCCGCGGGAGCCATGGGCGGAGTGAAGGAATCTGATCCTCGCGCTCGCAGCGACGCTGAAGGGCCCTGGACTGGCTCCAGCACTCGGCTGACAAACGACCTCGAAGATCAAGATCTAGACGGTGTTAGCAGACAGCAGCCACCCCCATTTTCCCGCCCGGAACGGGCGTCACCATAGGGGATATCAGCGGCTGATAAGGAAGAAGTCGGAGATCTGACCCGGCTATTTTCGAGTGTGTTAGTGCTCTGCTGGAGCAGCTCCACTGCACGGGTGTACGCGGATCCCGCGGAGTGACTTTGGGACGTTAGCCGCGGCACCGGTGGTCGGGAACTCGAACTGTCCGGCCCTGGAGCGGGGGTAATAAGCGGAGAGGAGACGACGGGCCGGGCGCCGTTCTCATGTCCGACCACTACCTGGGCTTCGAGCGTCAGGATCTGCATCCCGAGCAGCCTCGCCCGCACCAGAGCCCGAATGACCATAGCGCCTTGCTGCGGGTCGCGGTCAGGACGTCTTCGAAGTCCGGCGGAGCGCGGCGTGAGCACTCTGTCCTCCCGGGGGTTAGGCGAGGAGGCACCGGCCTCCCGACGTGGTCCGGGCGCAGCTGTTCTACGCTGTCGGTGTTCGCTCGGGCTGCGCCCGGGAAGTGTATGCTCCTAGGCGGGCACCGTATTGCTCGATCCGTTGCCGTGCTTCGAGGTTTTCCGATGCGCTACGCGCCAGCCCGCGGATCTGCTCATACCGGGCGCGTCCGGCTTTCGACCCCAGCACGTAGCCGATCCCGAACATGGTCACGGCGACCAGTTTCACGTCTCGTCCTGATGGCGGACGGAGGAAACCGCGGCGCTTACAGCCGTAACACCGACGACCCCGCTCACCACGCCGAGCGTCACCTTGGCCACCTGGCGAAGGCCGACATTGCCCGCGGCCGCCACCACGGCCTCCCGCAGATGATCCCATTTGCTCTTACGCGTGAACAGTCCCATCGTTTTCATCCTCTCTGCCAGTCACTACTCTTTACGGCGCAGATGCCGCCTTCGTGGGCGATGGCCTCGATGAGTTCCAGCTTGCTCATCGATGACTGGTCCTCGAACTCAAGGTTTGCCGTCAGCCGCAACAATTTCCTCTTTGGTCAGGGCCTCCAGATGCCTGGATTCCTGCACCGTCACGTCGGGGGACGGGCCAGCCAGACGTGCCTGAGCCGTCTCGGCTGCGCTATCCGCTGACTGCCTTGCCTGCTCGGCTTCGGTTACCCGTCGCTGCGCCTCGTCCGCGTGTCCCTGCGCCTGCTTGGCCAGGCGATTGGCTTCCCGGCTGGCTTGCGCGGCGACTTCCTGAGCTGCCTTCGCGGCCTGTGCCGCCAGATCTCTGGCGCGGGCCAGCGCTTGATTAGCCTGCTCGATGGCCTCACGGGCCCGCGTCTGGGCGCGTTCAGCGTTCTGCGCCGAGTCCTGGGTGCGAGCGGCGGCCTGCGCCTCGACCTTCTCGATCGTCTTGCGCGCCTCGGCCTCCGCCGCCAGGCGTTCACGCTTAGCGCGTTCCTCGGCCTCCTCCGTCCGGGCGGCGACTTCCCGCCCGGTCTCCCGGTGGGCCTCTTGCACAGACTGTTCTGACTCGCGGGCCACGCGGGCCGCCTCATCGGCGCTGCCCTTGGCCTCTTCGGCCAGCGCCAGCGCGCGTGCCTCTTCCTCACGCGCCTGCTCGGCCGCAGCATCGGCCTGCCGCATCAAGGAGGCCACCGAGTCATTGCCGATGCCCGGCACCACCTCCACCACCGACTGCCTGGCCATCCTGGCCGTCCGCCGCACACCAGAAGTCACCGACCCGGCAGTTTCCGATACGGAGGACGCCGTGTCGGACACGTTCTCAGCGACCGATGACGCCGCGCTGGACGCCCCCGCCGCAGCAGATACGGCTGGTTCCACAGCCCTCGACACCAGCCACGCAACGTTACTAGGGAGGTCCCTCAGGCCTGTCCTGGCTGTGCGCGACAAGCGCCGCGCTGGTCTGGTCTTGCCCATGCGTCCTCCCGACGTTGCTGATAACCCCTCGGCTACCGTGCCTTACCCGCCGATCAAACCCCTAGTCATGGAGGTTGTCCCGAGTCCGTGGAACTTTGGTGGCGGCCTCCGGAGCCGTCAGGGCTGGGTTCACGGTCTCATCATCACAGTCGGCGCCGACATTCCTGGCGAAGTGCGCGTCAAGCGCGGCGCGGAGCTTCGGCAGGTGCAGGTAGCCGTTGACGCGGTTCACTCGGCGGTGGCGAGCGTTCCAAGCAGGTCGTGGCTTCGCTGTGCGATTTCGTCGCGGATCGGGCGGATGGCGGGGAGGCCGAGTCCTGCGGGGTCGGGGAGGTCCCAGTCGAGGTAGCGCTTGCCGGGGTAGACGGGGCAGGCGTCGCCGCAGCCCATGGTGATGACGATGTCGGCGCCTTGCACCTTGCCGGTGGTGAGGGACTTGGGGAACTCGCGGGAGATATCCAGGCCGATTTCGGCCATGGCAGCAGCAGATGCCCAGGTGAGCGACTGTTTCCGACAGTCCAGGCGCACCTTACAAACGAAGGGTCCTTCAGGGGCGAAGATCGCGCGAGGGTGACACCTGCGGCCGACACCAACAAGCTCGGTCCTCTGCGGCGTCCAGCGGACGCCACCAAGATACCTAGCGAGGTCAGCCACCGCCCTGGACAGCTTGGCCAGATATGGCATGCAAGAGGTCAGCGGTTCGAGCCCGCTTAGCTCCACTTCACGGTATTTTCGCAGCTCAGAGTCTTGCTGAGCGTGGGGGTGGCCACGGCACGCTGGTCGACCAGCGGCACTGCCCCGGACGTACACCAGCGCTATTACTGCAGGTGAAGGCTCTGCGCCGCTCGGATAGTGAGTGCTTGCGTGTCTCGCAACTGGGTTTTCTGCTGCTGGTCCTCTGCATGTAGGTGTTTGCGCTGCTCAGCGTGCCCGGAGGGGGATTGCGGGAGGCAGGCTGCTCCGCAGGAAGCCGTGTGGGAGCCAGAACAGGAGTCATCGCCGGATCACGCTGACGGCGTTCTTATGATCACGGCATGGCGGATTCGGCTGGTGGACATGTGGCGGTGACCCGGCGGCTGTGGGATGAGCACATGTCGGCCTGGTTCGAGCGGTACGCGCGCTCCCGGTGGGCGGCCGCGGAGCCGTACTGGGGGATGTGGTGCATCCCCCAGTCGCGGTTGCCGGTCCTGCCGGACGGCCTGGCAGGCGTGACGGCGGTGGAACTGGGCTGCGGCAGCGGGTACGTCTCGGCGTGGCTGGCCCGCCGCGGCGCGCGCCCGGCCGGGGTGGACATCTCGGCCCGGCAGCTGGCTGTCGCGCACCGCCTGCAGGCCGAGTTCGGCTTGCGTTTTCCGCTGGTCCAGGCAGATGCCGAGCGGGTGCCGCTGGATGCCGGCTGCGCCGACCTGGTGATCAGCGAGTACGGTGCGTCGGTCTGGTGCGATCCGTACCGGTGGATCCCGGAAGCGGCCCGGCTGCTACGGCCTGGTGGCCGGCTGGTGTTCATGGCCCAGTCCACGCTGGCGCATGTGCATCCCGGAGCAAGGGCCGGCCACCGGCCCGCTGGTACGTGACCTGTTCGGGCTGCACCGCATAGTCCAGCGTGGCACCTCAGGCAGCGAGTACCAGCTGTTCACGCTGCCACACGGGGAATGGATCCGGCTGCTGGGCAGGTGCGGCCTGATGGTAGAGGACATGATCGAAGTTCAGGTGCCGCCAGGCGCTGCCAACCACGACTTCCCCGAGCTTCCCGACGACTGGGCCAGACGCTGGCCGGCCGAGGAGGTCTGGTTCGCCCGCCGCTCATCCACCTCATAGGCCCGCCGCCAGGGAACCAGCCGGACCGGGAGAGCAGCCGACCAGCGGCAGATCCGGGCGTTCGCTTGGAGATGCCTTCGCGGTGCGGGGTAGTGGGGGAATCCGCGTTTCACGCGAACGAAGAGCCTTGGCTGGCGGAGCCTTCCCGGTGTACGCGGACGGCAGTAGCGTCGAAGCGACCGATCGGCACCCGCCCGGGGGATGGGCAAAAGGAAGGTCAACATGTTTGTGCAGATGATCTAGGGCCATGTGTCCGACGCCGCGCAGGTGCGCGCGCAGCTTGACAGATGGGTCCAGGAGGTGGCCCCTGGAGCCGTGGGATGGCTTGGCAGCATATCCGGGGTTACCGACGACGGAATACTGATTGCCCTCGCACGTTTCGAGTCGGACGAGGCGGCGCGGCAGAACAGTGATCGGCCGGAGCAGGCGGCGTGGTGGGAGCAGACGGCGGCGCTGTTCACCGACGAGCCGGTGTTCCACAACAGCACGTCGGTCGAGGCCGACACTGCCGGTGATCCTTCGCAGGCCGGCTTCGTGCAGGTCATGCAGGGTCGTTCGAGCGATCCGGACCGCGCGCGCGAGTTGATGGCGAATGATCCAGCCGACTGGCGGGAGTTCCGGCCTGACATTCTCGGCACCGTCTCGGTGGGTCACGACGGTGGCGCCTGGACGATGGCGATCTACTTCACCTCCGAGGAGTCGGCTCGCGAAGGTGAACAGAAGGAACCACCGCCGCAGATGCTGGAGATGATGAAGGAGATGGACGCGTTCACCATCGGCGAACCCGTCTTCTTCGACCTCAGGGATCCGTGGCTGCACGCCCCAAGCTGACGCGACCGGAACGGACCATGGGCGATCCGAAGCTATGACTCGCGTGGACGTGACACTTTGAGGGGCTGAGCTACTACCCCCGTCGTGCGGGCCGCGACCGTCCCCGGCCAGAGTCCGTGCTGACTGGACTCTCATCGCGGCACATCGTGCGCCTTCGACCGCACGCAGGGCGGTTATGAGCCATGAGCGCGCGTTCCGGGGACACGATGGCGTGCATTAATATGCAGGCCGTGTCGCCATCATGCCGTGGACGTCCATGATGGTCGGAACGCCCACGGCGTCCGTGCGCCCGGTCTTCGGGGCAGTCAGAGCCGTGGCCAGGCCGCTGACCGCTAGGCCCCGACGAAGGCCGGCGGTCAGCCCCCGCCAGAAAGACCATCGCGAGCGCCTACCAGCTCTGACCGAGCCCCGCGCGCCAGGGGCGGAAGTCGTACCTCCCTGCGCGGCCGGGTTCCGGGCGGGACGGGCTGCCCCGCCCGGTCCGTTATTCGGCGCGGAGTGCGAAGGCGGTGCGGGCGCGGGCAGCCCAGCTGGCCGGGCCGAGCGCGCCGGCGACCGCGATCAGCAGGCCGGCCAGGGCGAGCAGGATGAACTCCCACGGCTGGTACACCGACAGCAGTGACGGTGGGATGCCGGAGTTCGCCGCGCTCGCCATGACCGGGACCAGGCCGTGGTGCAGGGCCACCCCGGCGGGCACCGCCACGACCCCGGCGAGCAGGCCGGTGACGGCGACCGAGCAGATGATCATCACCAGGGTCTGCAGCGGGACCATCCCGACCGCCTTGAACACGCCGATAGCGTGTGCCCGCTCCCTGATCTGGAGTGCCACGATGTTCAGCACGCCGAGCCCGGCGACGATGATGATCACGATGGTCAGCATGGTGACAAGGGTGACCACCGCGACGAGATGAGTGCCGCCGGTGTTGACGGTGACCGCGAGCGAGCTGCCAAGGGCCGCTGACAGCATGTTGGCGTAGGCCTGCGCATCGGTGCCCGGTTTGAGTGCCACGCCGTACTGCGACGGGCCGGCGGCCGGGTCCACCTCATGCAGGGTCGCGGCGCTCAGGAACATGTCGGGCTGGTTACCCGGCTGGAACACCTCGCCGGCGATCGTCACGGTGAGATGGCGGCCGCCAGAGGCCAGCGTGTACGTGGAGCCCACCTTGGTCCCGGTGTCGGTGAGGAACAGCGTGTTCACGTCCACCTGATCAGGCCCGGAGTACAGGTGCCCCGAGACTGGCGCGAGTCCTGCCCAGGCCGGGCCGCCGCCATAGGCGGTGACCTCCACGCCGGCGGGCACCGCGGGCAGCCTCAGGTGGTCCTCTGTGATGGCGAGGTCCTGCAGCGTGCCGGGCTGGGCGGCCAGCGCCGCCGCGGCGGCCTGCTGCTGCACGGCGGTCAGCGCCCGCCCGACGACCACGTCATGGCTGGTGCCACTGGAGCTCGCGCCGTCGCCGGGGCCGTTCAGGGCTCCGGGAGCCACCGAGCCCGGCGGCACGGCCGTGACCGAGACCGGGAGGGCAGCGTGCCGCGAACTATCGGTGATCGCCCGGTCCAGCGAGGCGCCCAGTCCCACACCGAACGTCACCGCCACCACGCCGAACAGCACCGCGAGCCCGGTCACCAGCGTCCGGCCGGGACGGGCGGACGGTGCCGCGAGCCCGAGCGTGACCGCCCGGGGCAGCATGATCAGCCGGGCCAGCGCCCGCTGCGCGAGGTACCCGTGGGCTGGCCGCGGGGCACGCCCGGTCGCGATCGCCGCGACCGCGCTCAGCCGTCCCGCGCGCAGCGCCGGGAGCACCGCGCCGGCTGCGGTCAGCAGCAGGACCGCCAGCGGCACAGCCGCATCGGCCCAGAGCGGGACGCCGAGCACGCCGACCTGGTAGACCTGCGCGTTCTGGCCGAGCAGCGGGATTGCCAGCAGGTTCCCGCCCACAACCCCGGCCACGCAGCCGGACAGCGCGGGCACCGCCACCATGAGCACGTAGCAGGCCACCACCTGAGCGGGGGTGAATCCGACCGACTTCAGCACGCCGATCCTGGTGGTCCCGGCGATTACGGCGCCGGTGACCACGTTGACCACGATGAGCACCGAGATCACCAGCGTTAGCAGGCCGAACGCGATGATGAACGGCACCCACGGCGCGATGGCGCTCTGCTCGGATTGCCGCGCGTCCAGCCAGGACGCGGTGCCGGCCAGCGCCCCGGCCGGCAGCGCAGCGCGCAGTGTGGCGACGTCGGCGCTGATCGCGGCAGCCGTGCCGGCGCCGGAGAACTGGTACAGCATCTGCGCCTGCCCGGAGCCGCCGGTCCTGGCGCCCGCCGCGGTGGCGAGCGCCGGGATCTCCGACGGCAGCACCCACGCATCCGAGGTGCTGGTGATCGAGGTCGCGACGCCGACCACAACCAGCTTCTGCGAGCCCACCGTGATCGTGGACCCGGGGGTGCCGCTGCCTGCCATGACGACCTGGCTGTCGCTGTGCGGCCAGTGGCCCTGGCTCAGGTAGAGGTCATCTACCGGGCCGCCCGGGGAGGACCGGCCGGTGATCGTGAGCTGCTGGGCGCTGGAGCCGGCTATGCCAGGCAGAGTGACCTGTGCGGTGAGCGGGATCTCAGAGAACGGCCCGGCCGCCGCGGTCACTCCATGCGCGTGCGCGGTCGCCGCGAGTTGCGGCACCGTGGCCACGGTGGTGTCCACGGTGGCGGTGACGTTGGCGCCGTGCTGCGTCGCGAACGCGCGGTCGAACGGGCTGCTGGAGTCGGCCAGCATGCCCAGGGCCAGGGTGGAGGCGGCGGTGGAGGCGAGCGCGACCAGGCCGATGATGACGGCGTGGAGCCTGCGGCCGCCCAGCCCGCCGCGCGCCGCCCGGATGATCGCCTTCATGACAGTGCCCTGTCTCGTGCTGTTGCTGAAGTTCCTGATGTGATGCGCCCGTCGGCGATCGCGATGGTCCGGTGCGTGTGCCGGGCGGCCAGGTCCGGGTTGTGGGTGACCAGGACCAGCGTCTGCCCGGCGGCGTTCAGCTCCGTGAGCAGCGCGCCGATCTCCTCCCCGGTCGCGGTGTCCACCGCGCCGGTGGGCTCGTCGGCCAGCAGCACCGCGGGGTTGTTGATCAGTGCCCGGGCGATCGCCACCCGCTGCCGCTGCCCACCGGACAGCCGGGCGGGATAGGCGTCGCGCTGGTGTTCGATGCGCAGGCTGACCAGCAGCTCATCGGCGCGTTCGCGGGCCGCCGCCGCCCGCGTACCGGCCAGCTGGGCTGGCAGCAGGATGTTGTCGAGGGCGGTCATGTCGTCGAGCAGGTTGAAGAACTGGAAGATCATGCCGACCTGCCGCCGGCGGAACCGGGCGGCCGCGGTCTCGCTGAGCTTGTCCACCCGCTCGCCTCCGACCCAGACGGCGCCTGCTGTCGGCCGGTCCAGCGCGGCGATGAGATTGAGCAGCGTCGACTTGCCGCTGCCCGACTGCCCCATGATGGCGACGGCGTCGCCGGGCGCGATCGTCACGGTGACTTCCGCGACCGCCGCCGGCGCGCCGCTGTCATACTGCTTTGACACCTTGTCCAGGTGAACCAGTGCGTCCATGCCAGGACCGTAGGTCCGGTGCCCGTGCCGCCGCGTCGCCCGTGGTATGCAATCCGGGTACCGTATCCGGCTGACCGCGAGGCCGCCGTCATCCGCTGGATGTACGCGAACTACACACGGCGGGCGATGGCCCAGCAGCCTCGGCCGGCGACAATGGCCTCATGACCGGACGCGCGCACAGGCTGGTCGCCTTCCTCGGGAAGGCCGAGCCGCGCCGCCCGCCGTCCGGCTGGGCGCTGGCGCTTGACGCCGCGATCGCGGTGGCCGCAGCGGTCGGCGCGGTCATGGAGGTGGCCGACCGCACTCTGCAGAACCTGTTCGTCGGCCCCGGCGGCGCCATCATGACCCAGCCGGTCACGGTCCACACGCCCGCCGCAGCGCTCGCCGCCGCCGCGCTGACCGCGCTGCCGCTGGCGGTCCGGCGGCTGTACCCGATCATGGCCTGGCTCGTGATCGCCGCCGCGATCACGGCGATCGCATTCTCCCCCCATGCCGCGATACCGCCGGTCGCGTCCGGGACCGCCGTCTTCGCCGCCTACAGCGCGGTCCTGCACAGCCGGTACCGGAACCTCGCCATCGCGGCGGTCCTGGCCGTCGCCGCCATCGTGACCTCCACGTTCGGCGACCTGCTGCCGCTCCTGCCCGCCCGGGGCACCGCGATCCTCACCCTCGCCGCCGCGATCGCCGCCGGGCTCGGCATCAGGGAACTGCGCGGGCGGCTGCTGGACTCCAGGGCGCAGCTGCGCCGCTCCACGCAGGAGCACCAGGCCGCCACCCACCGCGCCGTCGACGCCGAGCGCGCCCGCATCGCCAGCGAAATGCATGACGTCGTGACGCACAACGTGAGCGTGATGGTGGTGCAGGCGGGCGCGGCGCGCAAGGTGCTGGCCAGCTCACCTGGCGACGCTGAAGACGCGCTGCTCGCCGTCGAGGCCAGCGGCCGGGCCGCGATGGCCGAACTGCGGAACCTGCTCGGGCTGCTCAGCCCGCCTGCGGGCGGCCCCGGTGAGGGGGCGCTGCGTCCGCAGCCCGGGCTCGCCGGGCTCGACGCCCTGATCGCGCGGGTATCGGCAGCCGGGCTGCCTGTCGAGCTCCGGGTCAGCGGCGCGCCCCGGCCGTTGCCACCCGGCGCTGACCTGACCGCCTACCGTGTGGTGCAGGAAGCCCTCACTAACGTGCTTCGTCATGCTGGGGAGCCGGTGGCGTCCGTCCGGATTAAATGGGGAGAGCAGCTGGTGATCACGGTCAGCGACGACGGGACCGGTACCAGCGGCGGGCCTTCCGGACGGGGATTGCTCGGGCTGCGGGAGCGGCTGTCGATCTACAGCGGGGAACTGGACGCCGGCCCCCGGCCGGGCGGTGGCTGGCAGCTTCGGGCGGTCATGCCACTGGGCCCCGCACCATGAAAGTGGTGATCGCCGACGATCAGGCACTGGTGCGCGGCGGGTTCCGGCTGATCCTGAGGGCAGCCGGCATCGAGGTCGCCGCGGAGGCGGCCGATGGCGCGCAAGCCGTCACGGCCGTGCTCAAGCACCGGCCAGACGTGGTGCTGATGGACATCCGGATGCCGGAACTGGACGGCATCGAGGCGACCCGGCGCATCCTGGCCGCCGGGCCGGCCGCGGCCGGAGTGCGGATCATCATCCTGACGACGTTCGACCTGGACCAGTACGTGTACGCGGCGCTCGCCGCGGGCGCCAGCGGCTTCCTGCTCAAGGACGTCACGCCGGAACACCTGGTCGCCGCCGTCCAGCTAGTGCAGACCGGGGACGCGCTGCTGGCCCCGTCGATCACCCGCCGCCTGGTCGAGCGCTTCGCGCCGGGCCCCCGGCCGGCCGGCGCACCCGGATCGCCCGGGCTGCCGGGCCGTGACCTGTCCGCCCTGACGCCACGCGAGTTCGAGGTGCTCGGGCTGATCGCGCGCGGCATGAGCAACGCCGAGATCGCCGCCGCGCTGACGCTCAGCGAGGCGACGGTGAAGACCCACGTGGCCAGGATTCTGACCAAGCTGGACCTGCGCGGCCGGGTGCAGGCCGTCGTTCTCGCCTACCAGACCGGCCTGGTGACACCCGGATCGCCAGTTACACGGGAGGCTCACGAGGGCCTAGACCGCGCCTGATGACATCGGCGCTGGGCTGGGGCCGAGGCACAGTACAGGGAGGGGTATACAGATCGGTCAGGTTCCCGCAGTTGACGTGCGCGAACCAATGACAGGGCAGCGCCGGCGACCGCGGCGACCGCGGTGACGAAGGCCACGGCCAAGGCGGTGGTGATCCTGATCAGCCGCCTGTCACGCCAGCCTCCGGAGGCTCGGCACGCAGGATATTGGGGTCGCTATTGTGTTCGGTGTCATGGGAGGCTCCTCTGCCGTCCCTGGTGCCAGGAGCCAGTTTGGGGAGCCACCGTGTTCAGGCTGGCCCAGACTGTGCCCGACGGCATCAGAGCATTGGTGCAGGCAGGAGGCTCCCCGTTCGACGTCGCCGGACGTAGACCGACTTATCGGATCCGCATGGCATGCAAGAGGTCTGGGGTTCGAGTCCCCGTAGCTCCACTGGTGTGATGTCTCAGGACATCGGAATGACCCCGAACCCACGTCAGGGTCCGGGGTTTCCGTCGGCGTGGCGTTCCGGGCGGAGGCCCGGGTGGCCGGCCGGCGGGCTGGTAGCTGCGGCTCGGGTCGAGGATCAGCTCGCGGAGCAGTTCGCCGGTGGCGGCGTCGATGATGCGGATGTGCAGGTCCTGGACGAGCATGATGATGTGGGTTCTGGCGTGAGTCCGGCCGATGCCGATGTGGTAGAGCTTGCCGCCGTGGCGGAGGGTGACTTTGCCATTGGTGCCGATGCGGTCGCGGCGGACGCGGTCGCGGGTGTCGGCGGGCCGGTCGCCGGGGACAGCCTTGGGCCGGGCGGCGCAGGCGGTGGCGGGGGTGGCCCCAGCGGTGCCGGAGTGCTGCCGCTGCATCCCGGCGGACTTGGCGCCCTTCTTGAGGAACCCGGTCTCATCGACGACCAGCACGCCGTCAACGGACCCCAGGTGTCCGGCCACGTAGGCGCGGACACCATCCCGGACCCCGCCGGCGTCTCAGGCCGCGGCGTTCAGCAGCCGCTGCATCCCATCCGGTGTCGCATCCCCGGCCGCCTCGGCCAGGGTCCACCCGTTCTTGCTGGCCAGCGGCGCTAACAAGCCCCGCACATCGCCCGTGCCCGCCGCCGCGGCTCCGCCCGGAAGAACCGGCCAGCCGCTAACGCGAACAGGTCATCCAGCCCGGACACCCACACAGCAAGATCATCATCAGTCATGAAACAGGGATATTACCCCAGCTATCACAAAGTGCTGCTGGAGTATCAAAGTGCTGCTGGAGTACTAACCGGTCAACGGCCGGTGATATATGTTGGAACCCATCGCGAGCGGACGAGGCTGAAGACATGGACGCCCAGGAAGATATCAGCAAAGAAATGGCCAAGATTCACGCGGACGCATCGGGCACTGCCCAGCCGCGGCTTGATTTCCCGCCCTACCGCAGTTCACTGCTGCGCTATCCGGCCAAGGCGCTGCATTACGCTGACCCCGAGGAGTGCGAGCTGCTCGGACCGGTTTTCGGGCACTCAGATCTGGATCCGCTGGAGGCGGACCTCACCTTGCATGATGGCGGGCAGCCGCTCGGCGAGCGAATCACCGTTCAGGGCCAGGTCCTCGACGGTGATGGCCGCCCGGTCCGCGGCCAGCTAGTCGAGATCTGGCAGGCAAACGCTGCGGGCCGGTATGTTCATAAGCGTGATCAGCACCCGGCGCCGCTGGATCCGCACTTCACCGGGGTCGGGCGATGCCTGACCGACGACCAGGGCTGCTATCGGTTCACCACCATTAGGCCGGGCCCCTACCCGTGGCGGAACCACCTTAATGCGTGGCGTCCTGCGCACATCCACTTCTCGCTCTTCGGGACCCAGTTCACGCAGCGGCTGATCACCCAGATGTACTTCCCCGGTGATCCGCTGTTCGCATTCGACCCGATCTACCAGTCGGTCACCGATGGCAACGCCCGCGCCCGCCTCGTGGCCGCATACGACCATGACCTGTCGGTGCACGAGTGGTCGATGGGCTACCGGTGGGACATCGTGCTGACCGGAAGCCACCCCACCCCGCTGCTTCCCGGGGGATCCGGTGACTGAGCGGCTGGCCGCCACGCCGGGGCAGACCATCGGACCATTCTTCGGCTACGCGCTTCCCTACGGTCGTGGCCATGAGCTCATCCCGCCTGCACGCCCCCAGGCGATCCGCCTGCACGGCACGGTTTACGACGGCCACGGCGCGCCGGTGCCCGATGCCATGGTGGAGATCCGCCAGGCGGATAGCTCAGGCGCCGTCCCGGCTGCCGAGGGTTCTCTGCGCCGGGACGGGACGCTGTTCACTGGATGGGGCCGCTCCGCAACCGATGCCGGCGGCCGCTACACGTTCACCACGCTCGAGCCCGGGCCGAGCCGTGTCGGCGCGGCCCCGTTCTTCGCCGTGGCTGTCTTTGCCCGCGGCCTGCTGGATCGCCTGTTTACTCGCGCCTATCTGCCCGGGGACCCCGGCACGCTGGCGGCCGATGCGCTGCTATCCAGGCTTGACCATGCACGCCGGGACACCCTGATGGCGGGGCGCGAGCCGGACGGCAGCCTGCGCTTCGACATCCACTTGCAAGGCGAGAACGAGACCGTCTTCCTTACGTTCTTCCGCCGGGAGGGCGGATCCTCGTGACAGCATGACGGCCTCCTCGCGCCAGGTGCCCACCGTGCCACGGGCCTCGAGCCCGCTGATCTCGTCGCGGCCATGCTGCGGGTCGAGGTGGCTTGGATGCAGGCGCTGGCACGGAGCGGTGCCGCCACCGCAGACCAGGCGGAGGCGGTCGCCAAAGCCGCATCGTCGTGGCACGTCAACACGGCGGCCCTGGCCGCTGCCGCCGAGGACGCCGGCAACCCAGTAGTACCGCTCGTGGCCGGGTTGCGCGAGCAGGTAACCGACCGTGACGCGGCCCGGCTCATCCACCGGGGGCTGACGAGCCAGGATGTTGTCGACACGGCTCTGGTACTGCTCGCGCGCCGGGCGCTGGCCCGGGTAGCCGGCGATCTGGACATGACGGCATCGGCGCTGGCTGATCTGGCGCTGGAGTACCGGGATGCTGTCATGGCGGGACGCACCCTCACCCAGCACGCGGTGCCGATCACCTTCGGGCTCAAGGCAGCTCACTGGCTGTCGGGCGTGCTGGACGCAGCGGACGCGATCGCGCCGGTGCGCGCGTCCCTGCCGGTGCAGTGCGGGGGCGCCGCGGGAACGCTGGCGCTGCTGGCTCAGCTGGTCCCTGACCCGGCCGGGACCGTCCGTGTCTTCGCCCGCGAGTTGGGCCTGGTCTCGCCCGTCATCCCCTGGCACACGACAAGGTCGCCGATAACCCGCACCGGCGACGCCCTCGTGCAGGCCGTCGACGCTCTCGGCGTGCTCGCAGCCGACATCGCCGCTGCTGGGCCGCCCCGAGGTGGCGGAGGTCCGCGAGCGCTCGGACAAGGGGCGCGGCTCGTCGTCCACCATGCCAGGCAAGCGCAACCCGGTGCTGACCGTGCTGGTTCGCGCCGCGGCGATGCAAGCGCCTCTACTGGGCGCGCAGCTGCACCTGGCCGCGTCCCTGACCGTGGACGAACGGCCCGACGGTGCCTGGCACGCCGAATGGCCTGCGCTGCACCGGCTGCTGGTAGTCGCATTGACGGCGGCGTCACAGGCGCGTGAACTCACCGCTGGCTTGGAGGTGAATGCCGGCCTGATGGCCAGCCGGGCCCGCGAGGCGTCCGCGGTGCTGCTGGCCGAGCGGGATGGCCAGGGCGCCGGCGCCGACGACGACCCCGCGAGCTACCTAGGGCTGGCCGGCGTCCTCGTCGACAGGGTTCTTGCCCGGTACGGCGCGCGGGAGACCTCCGATGACTGAGCCGGTGCTCGCGGCGACCCGGCTGGCGGGCACCCCCCGCGATGGTCTGCTGCTCGTCGTCGGCCCATCGCTCGGTACCGGCGTCGCGGCGTTGTGGGGCGAATGTGCTGGACGGCTGGCCGGCCTGGAAGTGGTCGGATGGGACCTGCCGGGGCACGGGGCCAGCCCCCCGGCGGCCGGCTGCTTCACTGTGCAGGAACTGGCCGCCGCAGTGCGGACTCTGGCCAGGACAGCCGCGGCCGGCCGGACGGTGGTGTATGCCGGGGTCTCCCTCGGCGGCGCGGTCGCGTTCGAGATCGGCCTGGAGCCTGGCCCATTCGGGGCGGCAGCCGCCCTCGCATCAGCGTCCCGGATCGGCGTCCAGGAGGCGTGGGCGGAACGTGCCCAGACCGTACGGGAGTCCGGCACGTCGGCGCTAGCGGCTGCTTCGGTGGCGCGCTGGTTCGCCCCAGGCTTCGCCGAGCGCGATCCCGCCACCGCTCAGCGGCTGCTGGACACGCTGTCTGCCGCCGCCGACGAGTCCTATGCCCTGGCGTGCGAGGCACTGGCAGCCTTTGACCGCCGACGGGACCTACCCCGGATAGCCCTGCCCTTCCTGCTCGGGCCAGGCGAGCATGACGGCGTCGTGCCACCGGGCCAGGCCGGCCAGGACGCCAGCGCAATCCCCAGCGCCCGGCTGGTGACGTTCGCTGGTTGCGGGCATCTGCCACCGGCCGAGGCCCCAGGTGCCGTCGCCAGTGCGCTGGCTCAGTTCTTTCCCTTCTGAGGAGAAACGATGACTCGGAACGCCCCCTCGCCGCCGCCGACGGCGTTCTCGCAGAGAGGCTGACAGGTGATGGCTGAGGTCTACCTCTACGACGCCGTACGGACGCCTTTCGGCCGGTACGCTGGCGCCCTGGGCCGCTGCCGGCCAGACGATCTCGCCGCGCACGTGATCCGGACCCTGATCGATCGGGCGCCCGCGCTCGACCCAGGGCGCGTCGACGAGATCTTGCTCGGCAACGCCAATGGCGCGGGCGAGGACAACCGAAACGTCGCCCGCATGGCCGGGCTGCTGGCCGGCTTGCCGCCCACGGTGCCGGCCACGACGGTCAACCGGCTGTGCGGCTCCAGCCTCGACGCGGCGATCATGGCATCACGCCAGATCGCCCTAGGCGAGGCCGACGTCGTCGTCGCTGGCGGCGTCGAGTCGATGAGCCGGGCGCCATGGGTGCTGCCGAAAACCGAGAAATTGTTCCCGCCCGGCGATGCCACCCTCGTTTCCACCACGCTGGGCTGGCGTCTGGTCAACCCCCTGATGCCTGCCGCCTGGACAGTGTCCCTGGGTGAGGCCACAGAGCAGCTGCGAGAACGCGAAGGAGTGACCCGGGAGGATCAGGATGCCTTTGCCTTGCGGTCCCACCAGGCCGCGGCCGCAGCCTGGGATGCCGGCTTCTACGACAGCCAGGCCGTCAAGGTGCCTGGGGCCGACCTGGACCGGGACGAATCCATCCGCAGCGACACCAGCCTGGAACGGCTGGCCAGGCTCAAGCCTGTCTTCCGGGAGGACGGCACGGTCACGGCCGGGAACGCGTCCCCGCTCACCGACGGCGCCTCCGCCGCGCTGCTCGGCAGCGCCGCTGCAGCGGAGACCCTGGGCCTGACACCACTCGCCCGTATAGCGGGCCGCGGCGCCGCCGCAGGCGAGCCGCAATACTTCGGGTTCGCCCCGGTCGCGGCGGCTAACACCGCGCTCGCCAGGGCGGGTATCGGCTGGGGCGACGTAGGCGCGGTCGAGCTCAACGAGGCCTTCGCCGCCCAGTCACTGGCGTGCATCCGGGCGTGGGACGTCGACCCCGCCATCGTCAACGCCCACGGCGGCGCCATAGCGATCGGCCACCCGCTGGGTGCCTCGGGCACCCGGATCCTGGGTACTCTCGCGCGGTCGCTGACTGCGTCAGGCCAGCGCTGGGGCGTCGCAGCGATCTGCATCGGCGTCGGTCAGGGGCTGGCCGTGGTGCTCGAGAATGCCGGGCGCTGAGCATGGCCGAGCTTTTCGACAGCCCAGCGGCGGCAGTCGCGGGAATTCCCGACGGCGCAACCGTAATGATCGGCGGGTTCGGCGCCGCCGGCCAGCCGGTAGAGCTGATCGAGGCACTGCTGGACGGTGGCGCCACCGGCCTGGTCGTCGTCAACAACAACGCCGGGAACGGAGACCGCGGCCTTGCCGCCCTGATCGAGAGCCGGCCGGGTACGGAAGATCATCTGCTCGTTCCCCCGGCAGTCGGACTCATGGCACTTCGACGCTAAGTACCGGGCCGGGCAGATTGAGCTGGAACTGGTGGCTCAAGGCAACCTCGCCGAGCGGATTCGCGCCGCCGGGGCGGGCATCGGCGCCTTTTACACCCCCACCGGCTACGGCACCGCGCTTGCCGAGGGCAAAGAGCAACGAGCCATCGACGGCCGCGGGTACGTGCTCGAGTACCCCATCAGGGCGGATTTCGCGCTGATCGCCGCCCGCGTGGCGGACAGACTGGGCAACCTGGTCTACCGCAAGACAGCGCGGAACTTCGGCCCGATCATGGCGGCCGCCGCCGCGACCACCGTGGTACAGGTCTCTGAAATCGTGCCGGCCGGCGGCCTCGACCCGGAGAACATCGTCACCCCGTGTATCTACGTCGACCGTGTCGTGCGCGTCGAGCGCAGTGTCACGGAGGTTGAGGAGCCAGGACAGTGAGCACCGACAGACTTGCCGCGGACCAGATGGCCGCACTGGTGGCCCGCGACATCCCGGCCGGGTCATTCGTCAATCTGGGGATCGGGCTGCCCACCAAGGTCGCCAACCACCTGCTGCCGGAGCAGAATGTCACGTTGCACACCGAGAACGGCATGCTGGGCATGGGCCCCGAAGCGCGCAGCGGCCAGGTAGACCAGGACCTCATCAACGCCGGCAAGATCCCGGTGACCGAACTGCCCGGGGCGTCCTACTTTCACCACGCGGACTCCTTCGCCATGATGCGCGGTGGGCACCTGGACATCTGCGTACTCGGCGCCTACCAGGTGTCCGCTCGCGGGGATCTCGCCAACTGGCACACCGGGCGCCCCGATGACATCCCCGCCGTGGGCGGCGCGATGGACCTCGCCCTCGGCGCCAAACAGACGTTCGTGATGATGTACCTGCTTTCCCGTGACGGCACTGCGAAGATCGCTCCGCAGTGCAGCTACCCGCTCACCGGCCTGGCGTGTGTCAGCCGCGTTTATACCGACCTGGCCCTCTTCCTGATCGACCATCGAGGCGTGGTGGTAAGGGAAACCTTCGGCACCGACGTCAGGCGCCTGCAGCAGCTGATCGCGGTGCCGCTGGTGGACGGTACCCAATCGGCGGAAGACCCGCACCTGGCTATTCGAGGACGTCTGTCGTGAGCCCTGACTGACACCCGCTGCTAGCCGTCGAACTCGCTGAGCGCGGTCAGGGTGCTCTCCAGCGTCCGGCGGAACTCGCGGATCTGCGTGGTGCTGAGTGCCGACAGCATGCGTTTCTCGAGCTTATCCACTGCCCGGTGGCATGCGTCGAGCACCACCTGGCCCCGGTCCGTCATCCAGGCCCGGAGAATCTTCCTGTTCCAGGGATCCGCGCGCCGCTCAATCAGGCCGTCCCGCTCCAGAACCGCTATCAGCTGGTTCATGGACTGCGGCGTGACGAAATGGCGGCGCGCCAGCTGCGCCGACGAAAGTCCCTGGCGGCGTTCGAGGATGCTCAGCACCGTGTACTGATGCAGGGTCACGCCCTGCGGACTGAGCAGCTCCTCCATTCGCGCCCGCTCGGCCATCTCCAGCCGCTTGATCAGGTAGGTCAGCCGGGGGCCGTCCGCCGCCCTCCGCCGCCCAGTGGCAAGATCCACAGACCGCAGCCTAGCAGAAAGCGTTCAGCAAGTCTTCAACAAGGTCCCTGACAACGCTGCTGGAGCTGCCGCCGTGCGCCTGATCGGTTACCGGATGAGCGCTGCCGGACGTGTACACGCTGCGCGCCCGGTTGCGTCTTGACCTGTGTCAGGCTACCTGATATAAGATTACTTGATATAAGGAATCTTGATAAATGGCTGACCCAGCTCCCCATTGCCCGGAGGTGAACGGACGTGGACGACCACTCGCCGTACTCCTTGCGCGCGGTCGATCGCGCCTTCGAGATCCTGCACGCCTTCAGTGACGAGCGGTCGCGGCTGAGCCTGTCGGACATCAGCCGGCGCACGGGGCTGCCGCTGACGACGGTGCACAGGCTGGTCGGCGTACTGGCCCGGTGGGGGGCGCTGGAGCGCGATGAGGGCCATCGATACACGATCGGCTTGCAGCTGTGGGAGATGGCAGTGCGAAGCCCTCGCAGCGCGCTGGTGCGGGAGATCGCGTTGCCGTTCCTGGCCAGCTTGCATGAGGCCACCCAGGGAACGGCGCGGCTGTCCATCCTCGACCGCACGGACGTAGTGATTCTCGAGCAGATCGCCACCGGCGGTCGGCCATGCGGGCAGGCACACGTAGGGGACCGGCTGCCGGCGTGCGCGACCGCCGAGGGACACGTCCTGCTCGCCCACGCGCGAGCGGACGCACCAGCCGGCCCATGCCCGCCCGTCATCGCCGGATCGGCCAGTGCAGCCTGCTGGCCCCTGGACCTTCGGCGCCTGCTTGCCGAGGTACGGCGCACTGGCGTGGCGGTGCGGCCTCCGCAGCCGCTAGGTCACACCTGCGTCGCTGCTCCGGTCCGGGACGCTTCCGGCGCCGTGGTGGCCGCCGTGTCGGTCCTCGTTACCAGGCGCCGAGCTAGCCGCCCGGCATTAGTGGCGGCGGTCACCTTCGTCAGCTGCGGCATCTCGGATGCGCTGGCATCGCGTGGTAGCGCAGCCACTCAGGGCCGGCCCGGGCCAGCCACGGGCGAGTCCTCGTGGGCCTCTTCTGTGCCCTTCCGCCGGACGGAAGGAAGGCCCTGAACGGATCATCCGGCGGATATCGTACTGGTTCACCGCGCCGGCCTAAGAGCGGTGGGAGTTGTCATGACAGCTGGGCAAGGCTCAAGGAGGCTGACATGACGGTGCGGATGACGCCTGATGAAGCTGCGCTTCAGCTTCGGCCGGCTGACGCACTCGGCATGCCCCATGGTCCAGGTCAGCCGCAGGCCTTCCTCAAGCCGCTGGGGCGCCGCACGGGCTGGACAGGGATCATGGCTTCTCACGAAAGGGGTGGCCGGTGCTGCCTTCCTCGCTGCGCGTCGAGCTGAACGATGACGTCGCCGTCCTTCGCTTGTGCCGGGTGGCGAAGCGAAACGCTCTGGATGACGACACCGTTCTGGGCATTGAAGAGTTCTTCTCCGCGCCACCGCAGCAGGCACGCGCGGTTGTCCTCGACAGCGAGGGCGAGCATTTCTCCGCCGGCCTGGATCTGTCCGAGCTGACCGAGCGAGATGTCTTCGCAGGCCTCGAGCACTCGATGATGTGGCACCGGGCTTTCGACCGGATCGAGTCTGGCCGGCTGCCGGTGATTGCCGTGCTCCGGGGCGCGGTCGTGGGCGGCGGACTTGAGCTCGCCTGCGCCGCGCACATCCGGGTTGCGGAGGCCACGGCGTTCTACGCCCTGCCCGAGGGGCAGCACGGGCTGTTCGTGGGAGGCGGCGGATCCGTCCGGGTGCCGCGGCTGATCGGCGCGCATCGGATGGCGGACATGATGCTCACCGGGCGGGTCCTGGACGCGCACGAGGGCCACGAGGCCGGCTTGTCCCACTACCTGACCGGCCCGGGAGCGGGGTCCCCCCAGGCAATGGAGCTGGCGGCACGGATAGCGGCCAACTCGCCGGTGACCAACTTCGCCGTGCTGCAGGCGCTTCCGCGGATCGCTCAGGCGAACCCTGCGGAGGGCTACCTGCTGGAGTCACTAATGGCGGCCGTCGCAGGCGGCAGCGCGGAGGCGAAGGCGCGGATGCGGGCCTTCCTGGAAGGGCGGGCGGGCAAGGTGCAACGCCAGGAGTCTCGCTCATGAGCGCCGGCACGGGCACCGGCGGCGCGCTGGAGCTGCTGCGGCCGCCGGCACCGGACGTCCTGGAGCACACCGAGATCGGTCGTTACCTGCGCTGGCTGGCGGAGGTGCGGAGCGTGCACTTCACCGCCTACGACGAGCTGCACCGCTGGTCGGTCACGGATCTGGCCGGGTTCTGGTCCTCGATCTGGGAGTTCTTCGGCGTTCATGCCCATGCGCCATACCAGGCCGTCCTGGCGAGCCGCCAGATGCCGGGAGCTAGGTGGTTTCCCGGAGCGCGGCTGAATTACGCCGAGCATGCCCTGTCCAGTCCCGGTCAGGGCGACGATGCGGTGGCCGTGATCGCGCATTCGCAGACCCGGCCTCCCGTTCAGGTCACGTTTGGCGAGCTCCGCCACCAGGTCGCCGCCGCGCGCGCCGGGCTACGCCGCCTGGGCGTTGGCCCGGGAGATCGGGTGGTGGGCTACCTGCCGAACATACCGGAGACGCTGGTTGCCTTCCTGGCCGCCGCGAGCCTCGGCGCGACCTGGGCCAGCTGCGCCCCCGAGTTCGGCGCGCCGAGCGTTGTCGACCGCTTCGGGCAGATCGAGCCGAAGGTCCTGTTCGCGATCACCGGCTACGGCTACGGCGAGAAGCAGATCGACCGGAGGGCGGATGTGGCCGCCATCAGGAAGGGATTGCCGACGGTCGAGAACGTTGTGCACGTCCCCTACGGATCTGGCGAGCTACCAGATGCTCTCGCCTGGGACGGGCTGATCGCCGACGAGGCCGGGCTCTCCTTCGAGCCGGTTGCCTTCGATCATCCGCTCTGCGTGCTGTTCTCATCGGGCACCACGGGCAAGCCGAAGGCCATCATCCACGGACACGGCGGCATTCTGCTCGAGCACCTTAAGAACAACGCACTGAGCTGGGATCTATCGACCGGCGACCGGATGCTCTGGTTCTCGACGACCGCCTGGATGATGTGGAACGCCCTGGTTTCCGCGCTGCTCAACGGGTCATCGATCGTGATGATCGACGGCAATCCGCTCTATCCTGACATCAACTGGCAGTGGCGGCTGGCCGAGGAGACCGGCGCGACGCTCATGGGAGCCAGTCCGGGATATCTCATGGCCTGCCGCAAGGCTGGCGTGCAGCCGGCGAAAAGCTTTGGGCTGTCCCGGCTGCGGCAGCTGGGCGCGGCCGGCAGCCCGCTCCCGGTCGAGGGATACCGCTGGGTGTCCGAGCAGTTCGGCTCCCGGGTGCTGCTCAACGTGGGCAGCGGGGGCACCGATGTCTGCACCGGGATCGTGCAGGGCAGCCCGCTGCTGCCAGTATGGGCGGGGGAGATCTCAGGCGCTTGCCTGGGCGTGGACGCCATGGCCTTCGACGAGAAGGGCCGGCGCGTGGCCGGTCAGCTCGGTGAGCTCGTCATCGCCTCGCCGATGCCGTCGATGCCGGTCGGATTCTGGGGCGATGCGGATGGTTCCCGGTACCGGTCCACCTACTTCGAGGACTTCCCTGGCGTGTGGCGGCACGGAGACTGGATCCGGTTCTCCGAGGTCGGCAGCTGCATCATCGCGGGACGCTCTGATGCCACGCTGAACCGAGGCGGGGTACGGCTGGGCACCGCAGAGTTCTACCAGGTGGTGGAGGAATTGCCCGAGGTCGTGGACAGTCTTGTCGTACACCTCGAGGACCCATCGGGCGGCAACGGAGAGCTGCTGCTGTTCGTCCAGCTTCAGGAGGAATCGGACCTCGACGACGCACTCCGGCGCACCATAGCGACGCGCCTGCGTACCTCCCTGTCTCCCCGGCATATCCCGGACAGCATCACCGCCGTCCCGGCCATCCCGCGCAACCGCACCGGCAAGAAGCTCGAGCTGCCGGTCAAGAAGATCCTGCAGGGCGCCCAGCCCGATGATGTGGCGAGCCGGGACGTCCTCGCGGATCCCGCCTCGCTCGATGCCTACGTCGCGCACGCCGCCGGTCGGAGGCCGGCATGAACGGATCGCCAATGAACGGATCACCCGTGCAGCGGGTCACGATCGTCGGCACCGGCGTCATCGGGGCCAGCTGGGCGGCGCACTTCCTGGCGCACGGGCTCGACGTGGTCGCCACTGATCCGGCGCCTGGCGCCGAGAGCCGGCTCCGCGCGCTGGTGCACGAGTACTGGCCGCTGCTCGGGCAGCTCGGACTGGCCGTCGGCGCATCCCCGGATCGGCTCGCGTTCACACCCGATCCCGCCGCAGCCGTGGCCGACGCTGACTTCGTCCAGGAGAACGGGCCAGAACGCGAGGATGTCAAGCACCGGCTGTTCGACATCCTGGATGGTGCCGCCCCCCCGAGCGTCGTCCTGGCCAGCAGCTCGTCAGGGCTGCTGCCCAGCGCCATCGCCCGCGGCTGCTCGCGGCACCCCGAGCGGGTACTGATCGGGCACCCGTTCAACCCGCCGCACCTGATCCCGCTGGTCGAGGTGGTGCCGGGGGAGAAGACGACGGCGGAGGCCGCCGATGCCGCGATGGCCTTCTACGCGACGGTCGGCAAGCGGCCGATCCTACTGCGCCGGGAACTGCCCGGGCACGTGGCCAACCGGCTCCAGGCCGCGCTCTGGAAAGAGGCCTACTCGCTGGTCGAGCGGGGAGTCGCGAGCGTGAGGGACATCGACACCGCGATCTCCCAGGGGCCTGGCCTGCGCTGGGCGGTGCTGGGGCCGTTTGTCAACCAGCACCTGTCCGGCGGCGCGGGCGGTCTGGCCCACGTGCTTGAGCACCTCGGGCCGCCTATGGTCGAGTGGTGGCAGGACCTGGGGAACCCGCAGCTGACCCCCGAGCTGGCGCGGTTGCTGGTAGCGGGTGTGGAGGAGGAACTGGCCGGCGTCGATCAGGCCCAGCTCGTCGCGGACCGCGACCGGCTGCTGAACATGCTGCTGACGGCCAAGTCAGACAGCTCACTGCCCTGACCGCAAAGGACGCCTCGCCATGCTGAACCCCGAGACGCTGGTCGCGATCGACGTCCACGTTCACGTCGAACAGGACAGCCACGGCCGCTTGGCCCTCGACCAGGAATTGCTGGATGCCTCGGCCGGCTATTTCAAGTCGAGCGAGCACCGGACTCCGACGCTGGCCCAGATCGCCGCGTATTACCGCGAGCGCCGGATCGGGGCCGTCGTATTCACGGTCGACGCCACGGCCGCGACCGGCCACCCGGCCCTGTCCAGCGAGGAGATCGCCGATCTCGCCGCGGAGCACGCCGATGTGCTGATCCCGTTCGGTTCGGTTGATCCCCACAGCGGCGCGATGGCGGTACGGCAGGCTCGCCGGCTGGTGACCGACCAAGGTGTCCGCGGCTTCAAGTTCCACCCCAGCCTCCAGGCCTTCGAGCCCAACGACCGCCGGTACTACCCGCTGTATGACACGCTGCAGGAACTGGGCGTGCCAGCGCTCTTCCACACCGGCCAGACCGGGATCGGCGCGGGATTGCCGGGCGGCCGCGGGATCAAGCTGCGATACTCGGCGCCTATGCTGCTGGATGACGTGGCCGCCGACTTCCCGCAGCTGACCATCGTGCTGGCGCATCCCTCGGTGCCCTGGCAGGACGAGGCGATCTCGATTGCCACGCATAAGGCCAACGTCTACATCGACCTATCCGGATGGTCACCGAAGTATTTCCCGCCCCAGCTGATCCGCGCGGCCAACACGATGCTCAGGGGCAAGGTCATGTTCGGCTCCGACTTTCCCCTTCTGACTCCGGACCGGTGGATGGAGGACTTCGGGAAGCTCGACATCAAGCCCGACGTGCGCCCGCTGATCCTCAAGGACAATGCCGCGCGGATGCTCGGCCTCCGGACCGGCACCGCATAGGGCCTGACCAGGCGTTCTTGGCGACCCCCAAACGGGGCCCGGCCTCAGGTCAGCGGCAGCCCGACGTAGTTCTCCGCGAGGACCCTCGAGGCCGACGGCGAGCTGGTGATCATCTCGAGTTCGGCGATCTGGCGGCGCAGGTCGAAGTCGGTTGCGCCGGAGAAGCGGTGCAGCATGGAGGTCATCCACCAGGAGAAGTGCTGGGCCCGCCAGACCCGCCGCAGTACCGTGTCGGTGTAGGACTCCAGCAGCCCCGTGTCGCCGGCCTCATAGAATGCACCCAGCGCCCGGTCGAGAACGTGCACGTCGGCGACTGCCAGGTTTAGCCCCTTCGCACCGGTCGGCGGCACGGTGTGGGCGGCGTCGCCGGCCAGGAAGAGCCGGCCGTACTGCATCGGCTCGCAGACGAAGCTGCGGAATTGCAGGATCCCCTTCTGGAAGATCTTGCCGGTCTTGATCGTGGCGCCCGCGCCAGCTACCCGGGCCTGAATCTCGTCCCAGACCTGATCATCGGACCAGTCGGCCGGGCTGGTCGCCGGGTCACATTGGAAGTACAGCCGCTGCACGCTGGGCGACCGGGTGGAGATCAGGGCGAACCCGCGCTCGGAGTGGGCGTAGATCAGCTCATCGGATGATGGCGGGGCCTCGGCGAGGATGCCGAACCAGGCGAAGGGGTACTGGCGGAAGAAGTCGGTGCGGATCGCGCCCTCGGGGATGAGGAACCGGCAGTAGGTCTGCGACCCGTCGCACCCGGCGACGAAGTCGCACTCGAGTTCCTGGTCCTGCCCGGCCTGCACGAAGCGGATCGTGGGCCGGTCGCCGTTGAGGCCTGTCACGGTGGTGCCTGTGATCCCGAAACGGACGTCGCCGCCGTCTGCCAGTCGCCTGGCGATCAGGTCCTTGAGCACCTCGTGCTGCGGATACACGGTCACCGCCCGGCCGGAGGACAGTTCATGCAGGTCGACCCGGTGGATCGCGCCGGAGAAGGCGAGGTTGATGCCGTGGTGGACGAACCCTTCACGCATCATCCGCTCGCCGACCCCGGCCTGCTTCATCAGGTCAGTGGTGCCCTGTTCCAGCACTCCTGCCTTGATGGTCTCCTCGATGTCGTCCCTGGTTCTCAGGTCGATCACCACCGACTCGATACCCCGCAGCTGCAGCAGGTGCGACAGCATCAGGCCCGCCGGCCCGGCACCGACAATCCCCACCTGAGTTCGCATTGCTCCTCCAAAGTGAGTGCCACAGTGGTGCGGTCCCGTTACCGGACGGCGGGCTTCCCGGCCCGGGCCGGCTGCCAGCCGCGTTCGGCGGCGAGCATGTCCTCGATGATGCGGTGCATGCGCAGCGCGGCCACGTCGGCAGATACGTTGAACTCCTCGCCGGCGCCGAAACTGTCGGCCCGGGCCTGGATGGCCTCCAGCAGGCGCTTGTCGGCGGTGAGCGTCGCGCGGTGCACGTCACGAAGCTGACCGGATACCTCGGGCTGGCCGGTCAGGTAGTTGCGGGACACCTGCCAGTGCACGATCGTGCTGCGCGGGCCGAGCGGGGTGAACGCGCGGGTAAGGATCTTGTCGTAGGACCCGCCGTCCGCGGTGAACACGTGCATCCGGTCGACGTGCAAGCCAGGGGAGACGAATTCCCCCGATTCCCGCTGCGCGTAGTCGCGGTCCTGCGGCAGGCCGGTAGTCCGCGCCTGCCAGTCCACTAGCCCGGACGGGGGAAAGTCGCGGTAGTAAGACACGGTCGTCTCCGTCACCTCTATCTCCAGCGGCGGAGGGACCTCCAGGTAGGGGACTGGTGACAGCCCCGGGTGCACGTGCGGGAAGTGCGTCAAGTCGAGTGCGTTCTCGTGCAGCAGCAGGTAGTTCGCCGCTACCTGCAGCGTCTCGCCGAACGTGGCCCAGGCCGGATCCCGCAGCCACGGCAGGGCCGGCGGGTCGGAGAGCGTGGCGGTGGCGGGATGACCCAGCCAGATCCACACGAACGGTGGCTCGTCGCGGACCGGGAGGGACCTGGCTCGCGCTCCGTACGGCACGTTCTGCTGGGAGGGCACCCGCACGCAGCGCCCGTCGGGCCCGAACACCATGCCGTGATATCCGCATACCACCTCATCGCCCGACAGCGTGCCGTAAGACAGCGGCAGCGACCGGTGCGGACAGCGGTCTTCCAGCGCGGCGACCGCGCCGGAACCGAGCCGGTAGAGCAGCACCGGCTGGCCGAGCACGTTCGCGGCGACCAGCCCGCGGCCGATCTGGTCGCTGGTGGCCGCCACATACCAGCAGTTGACCGGGTAGTTCGCCGTATCGATCACCGGGATTCCTGCCAGAGGGGACACCGGGAGCTCCAATCCTCACGCGGTCACAGGTCGAGCACGAGCCGCTCGGACCGGCAGCGGGACACGCAGATCATCATGTACTCGCCGGCTTCGCGGTCGTCCTCGGACAGCACCGAGTCGCGGTGGTCGATGTCGCCCGCGATCACCTCCTGTTCGCAGGTGCCGCAGGTGCCGACCCGGCAAGAGGACAGCACGCTGATCCCGGCCCGGTCGACCACCTCCAGGATCGTCTGGTCCGCGGGGACCACGGTGGTGATGCCTGAGCGCTGCAGCACCAGCTCGAACGGCTGGTCGGCCGCGGTACCCGGCTCGGCGGCCTTGGGCGCGAAACGCTCCACGTGCAAGGACCCCGGCCGCCACGCCGCGCACTGGCTCTCCACCGCGGACAGCAACTGTTCGGGGCCGCAGCAGTAAATCAGGGTGTCCGGCCGCGGCTCGCCTAGTATCTCCGGCAGGCCCAGCAGGCCTTCCTCGTCTTGCGGCCACACCCGCACCCGGCTGCCATACCGGGCCAGCTCATCCAGGAACGCCATCGAGCTGCGCTGTCGGCCCCCGTAGGCGAGGGTCCACGGCGTCCCGCGCTGCTGCACCGACTCGATCATCGGCAGTAGCGGGGTAATGCCGATGCCGCCGGCCACGAAGATATAGCGGGGAGCCTCGACCAGCGCGAAGTGGTTGCGGGGGCCGCGCACTCGCACCGGCGAGCCCTCCTTCAGCCCATCGTGGACGAACCGTGACCCGCCGCTGCTGCCGGGCGCCCGCAGCACCCCGATGCGGAAGCTGGTGCGATCTCGCAGCGGGCCGCACAGCGAGTATTGCCGCGTCAGCCCCTTGTCGAGTACCAGGTCGATGTGCGCGCCGGGCGTCCAGCCCGGCAGCGTGCCGCTGGCCGGATCGGCCAGGGTCAGGGTAACCACGTCCGAGGCCGCCGTTTCCCGGCGCGCCACCACCAGGTCCATCTGGTGTTCCCGGTAGACCGTCGGCGGGCCAGAACCCGGGCCCAGCCCGCCGGCGTGCTCCGCGGTCAGCGCATCATCCGCACCGGACATCAGCCAGCTCCTTTGCGGGTCAGCCCCGGCCGGACAGCCTGACGTGCAGCGCACGCGGACCGCGGAAGATCCATCCCCCGAGCGGTGACTCCTGGTCGGGGTCAGGCTCGATCGAAGGATAGGCCTCGAGCAGCTCCTCGAGCGCGATGCGCACCACGTTCGGGGCGAAGGAACTGCCCGCACAGGCATGCTTGCCGGTGCCGAACGCCATATGGGGATGCTGAGTGCGGTCGATGTCGAACACGTCGGGGCGCTCGAATTCGGCCTCGTCCCGGTTGGCCGAGCCGTAAGCCAGCAGGATGTGGCTGCCCGCGGCGATCTTCAGGCCGGCCCGCTCGACCTCACGGTAGGGGCTACGGCCCAGCGTGGTCCAGATCGGGGTGCACCACCTGAGTCCTTCGTTAACAGCACGGGGAATCAGGTTCTTGTCCTCGGCGACGCGCCGGAACTGGTCCGGATTGGACAGCAGGCCCAGCAGGGTGGAGCCCGCCCCGTGCCCCGGCTCCTGCTGGCCGCCGAGGAGGATGACGAAAAGCGTCGGGTAAATGTACTCGGACGGGCGGGCCTGGCCTTCGGGCATGCCGTCGTGCAACCAGTGCGACAGGCTGCTGTCATCTGGCTCGCGGCTCAGGCGCGCGAGCTTCGGGTCGACGACCGCCCTGATCTCCTCGCTGACGGCGTCCGAGACGGCGAATCCCTCCGGATGCAGCCCCTTGTTGGCGAAGCCGGTGCTCAGGTCATGGAACCAGTGCCGCAGGGTGTCGGAGCCGATCTCCTCGAAGCCCAGCAGGTCGCCAAGGGCGCGGACGCTGATCGGCTCGAAGTACTGGGCCATCAGCTCCGCCGGGCCGGTCTCGGGCAGCCCGGCCACATACCTACGGGCGATGGGCCGGGCCAGATCTTCGATGTACTGCTTGACGGCGCGGGGGCGAAGCTGCGGGTCGATCATCGTGCGCAGGCCGGCGTGCAGGTCGCCATCGACGCTGAGAATGTTGGGCTGACCGAAAACGTGCTCATTGGCCGGGTCGGTCGTACCGCCGAAGTTATCGAAGTCGCTGGCGATCTCCCAGCATTCCTTCCACGTGCTGGCGATGTTGGCCTGCACCGACGGGATCCACGCGATCGGAGCCTCCCGGCGGAGCCGTTCGAACACCGGGTACGGATCGATCTCCAGTTGCTCGACCGAGATCTCATCTAGCCAGTTCGCACTGGTCGGAGGGTGGGACGTTGTCATGTCAGTCCTCAGTCGCGGAATTCTGGTGACGTTGCTTGCTCACCCGTCCATTATTGACCGGCCGTCCAGTCGCAGCCATCCCGTCTTCCGCCCAGTAACTTGCGGCCGAACGGGCTAGCAAAGATCCGCCGTCTGCCCGGATTCGGCCACTGTGTTTCCGCCAGACGGAAGCGGGGTAGCCTGCTTCGCCGGGCCGCTGACAATGGTCTCTGTCTACGGCTGAAACCGGTCGGCACCGTCACCGTTGGAGGAGCCCGTGGCCACAACCCGAAGCCGGCCCCGCGTTGCCGTGCACACGCCGAATCTCACCGCCGCAACCATCATCGCCACGTGCATCGCGGCGTGCGTCGGCCAGATTGGGCTCGCGATCCCGGCCGTGCTCAACGGCCTGTTCCAGCAGGACCTGGGCACGACATCGTCCCAGCTGACCTGGATCTCCGACGCGTTCCTGGTCCCGGTCAGCCTGCTGGAACTGACGTGGGGAGTGGCCGGCGACCTGTTCGGCCGTAAGCGGCTGCTGATCGGCGGCAGCGCCCTGCTGGCGGTGGGCGAGGCCGTCAGCGTCCTGACCCCGGGCGCGGGCACCTCTACGGGCACCCGGGTGGCAGTCCTGTGGATAGGTCAGATACTCGCGGGCATCGGTGCGGCCGTGCTGTTCCCCACCTCGCTGGCGATGGTGGCAGCCGGAACCCACACCGTGCGCGCCCGCGCCCGCGGGATCGCCATCTGGGCCGCGGCGCTGTCGTCGGGCGGCTTCCTCTCCCCGGTCCTGGGCGGCCTCGTCACCAAGATTCCCTGGGGCTCGGATCCGTACGGGCAGTGGCGCTGGGCCTTCGTGACAGTGGGCATCCTGGCGCTGATCAGCACCGCGGTGGCCTTCACCGCGCAGAACTCCTCGGCACCGGAGGGACGCTCGCTCGACTGGCCAGGCCAGATCACGATCGCCATCTCGCTGTTCGCCCTGCTGTACGCAGTGATCGAAGCGGCCACCATCGGCTGGACGGACCCGGTGGTGATCTCCGGATTCATCATCGCCGCGATCTTCCTCGGGCTGTTCATCGCGGCCGAGCACCGCTCGCCGGCGCCGCTGCTGCGCCTGGACATATTCCGCAACCGGGCGTTCTCGGTAAACTCGATGATCACGGTCATCGGCATGTTCGCGTTCCTCGGCACCGCGTACTCGACCAGCATCCGGCTGTCAGCGATCCAGGGCTTCACGCCGCTGAAGACCTCGATCGCCTTCGTGCTGCTGCAGGGCTTCGCGCTGGTGCTGATGCCGGTGACAGCGCGGGTCATCCGCGAGTACAACCCGCGCTGGCCGCTCGCCGGCGGGTTCCTGCTCATCGCCGCGGGGAACCTGTGGATCGCGACCCAGTCGGTCGACAGCTTGTCACTTGCGCCGATCATTGCCCCGCTGGCGCTGGTCGGCATCGGCTTCGCGTTCGCCCTGTCCTCGGTCACCGCCGTCGCCGTCGACACGGTGCCGAATCACCTGGCAGGCATGGCCTCGGGTACCACCAGCCAGCTCCGCGACTTCGGGTTCACCCTCGGGCCTGCAGTGATCGGCGCGATCGCGCTGAGCACGGCTGCCGCGGCCATCCGCAGCAAGATCGCCGCGAGCCCGGCGCTGCGCACTGGCCTGGCCGCGTTCAACCAGGCGCCGGCGCATGTCCCGCCCGCCCAGCGCGCCTCAGCCTCGGCTGCGGTGCATGCGGTCGACTCCGGCCCGCTCGGGGCGAACGCCGTCCCGGCCACAGTGCCAGGACCGAACGGCAAGCCGGTGCCCTTCAACCCGCTTAAGGACGTCGCGTTCCACGCGCTCGGTCACGCCTACTCCATCGGCTATATCATCTGCGGCGTGGCTGCGCTCGTGGCGTCCCTGCTCGCCCTGACCGTGCTGCACGGACGCGCGCACACGCCGCTGGTCACCGAGGAATCGCTGGAGGAATGACCCGGCCCGGACCGAATTAGCAGCGACGGAGACGCGACCGTGCGGGATCAGGGACTCGGCTCGTGGCCAGCCAGGCGCGCGCGGATGACACCGGGCAAGGCAGCCCTGATCCAGGCCGGTGAGGTCAGGAGCTACGCGGAGCTGGCCGAGAACACCACGCGGCTGGCACACGGCCTGGCGGCCCGCGGCATCACCCGCGGTGACCGGGTGGCCTTCCTCGGGCTGAACTCGATCGAGCTGGTTGAGACGATGTTCGCGACGGCGAAACTGGGGGCCGTGTTCATCCCGCTGAATACGCGGCTGGCGCCCCCGGAGACGGCGTACATCCTGGGCGACAGCGGCGCAAAGCTGCTGATCTCGGCACCCGGCTTCGACAACGTCACCGGCGCGCCGGAGGTTGATCGGCTGCCTGTCGATATCGTGCCGGTGGAAGCGGTGCGCCGGGACAGCCCCGGGGGGCTGCGGTCGGAGCGCACGGCGCCATTCGACGAGCCGATCGGTCACGATAACCTGTTCATGATCCAGTACACCTCCGGCACGACGGGGCATCCCAAGGGCGTCATGCTCACGCACGGGAACATCATCTGGAACGTCTACAACCTGCTCGTGGACGTCGATGTCCGCAGTGACGAGGTGGCCCTGGTGACCGCCCCGCTGTTCCATACCGCGGCGCTGAACCAGGTCCTGTTCCCGACCCTGCTCAAGGGCGGAACCGCGCTGATCGAGGCAAAGTTCGACCCGGACCGCGTGCTCGGGCTGATCGAGGAGCATGGCGTGACCATGCTTTTCGGCGTCACCTCAATGTATCTGGCCCTGACGCAGTCGGCGCTCTGGCCGCAAGCCACGATGTCTACGCTGCGCAGCGCCCTGAGCGGAGGCGCGCCGCTGCCTGTCTCGCTGCTCCGGGCCTACCTGGACCGCGGCTTGATGATCGTCCAGGGTTACGGGCTGACCGAGGCCTCGCCGGGCGCGACGATGCTGCGCGCCGCGGACGGCGTCCGCAAGATCGGGTCGGCTGGGACCGCCTGCTTCTTCACCGATGTCCGCGTGGTCATGCCGGACCTCGCGGACGTGCCCGCCGGCCAGCCGGGGGAAGTGCTGGTGCAGGGCCCCAACGTGACTCCCGGCTACTGGCAGCAGCCAGCCGCCAGCCGGGCCGCGTTCGTCGAGGGCGGCTGGCTGCGCACTGGCGACCTCGCGCAGGTGGACGACGAGGGCTACCTGTACATCGTCGACCGCGTCAAGGACATGATCATCTCAGGTGGCGAGAACGTTTATCCCGCGGAGGTGGAGCAGGCCCTGTACTGCCATCCGGCTGTCGCCGAGTGCGCCGTCATCGGCGTCCCCGACGCCCGGTGGGGAGAGGTCGGCCGCGCGGTCGTCGTATTGCGCGGCGGGCAGGAGGCCACCGAGGCGGAGCTGATCGCGTACCTCGACGGGCGGATAGCCCGGTACAAGATCCCTAGGAGCATCGTCTTCGCCGACGCGCTCCCGCACACCGCCTCCGGGAAGCTCGTCAAGCCGGACATCAGGCGACTGCACGGCGCACCCGGGGATTCCGCCCATGGCCGATGACGAAGAGAGCACATCCAGCATGTTTCCGGCCTGGCCGGGAAATCCATTGCTCAGCAACGCAGGGTAACCAAGGTGTTGTGGGACATGGCCGGATCCGGTACGGCTTCATCCGGCCCGCCCGGCCCTGCCTGGACGCCCGGCGCGCCTATGCTGCCTCGCAGCCGCATGGCACGCAAGAGGTCCGGGTTCGAATCCCCGTAGCTCCACAGGTCAAGGGCACATTGAGATCTTGAAGTGATCAACTTTGGTAGCCACCCGGATATGGTTGGCGCCCTCGGATCCCGGGGCATGATCAGGCCGCGCGCAGCGGTGATCTGGACTTGGTCGCCCCGCGTCGATGGCCTTTAGCGCTTGCCCCGGCGACGGGCGCAGTTCCTGGAGCGGAGGACCGCGGCACGGGCTAGCAGATCGAGGTGTTAGCTGGGCTCCGGCGAGGCGGGTGCGGGACAAATTGTCCTGACCGCATCCCGAGACGACCGAGTCGTATTCGCGTGTGGCGAGATAGCAACGGGCGCGTTCTACCTGGAGTCGGTGCCTGATAGCTGCCGCAGGGCCGGGGCGGGGTAGTCAGGTTCCGGCGCTGGTCTTGTGCCTAGGAGCTGGCGGGGGTCGGGGAATCCGAGGGCGGTGTAGCCGGGGGCGCGTTTGGCCGGGGATGAGGCGTGCGGGCCTTGGCGCCCAGGCCGCCGCGCAGTACCACGGGTTCGTGCCCGCGGCCGCGCAGTGAGGCTGCGAGCCGGTCGACGTGGCTGGTCCACTGGGTCAGCACGAGGCAGTGGCGTCCTCGCTCGGGGGCGGCGAGGACATCGGCGGTGACTTGCCGGGTACGGGTGTCATCAGCCACGAGATCACGGTAGATGGCGGCCATGCCGCCTGGCGAGGCGGCCTCTGCGCTGCCGGTGTACCGGAATGTCGTTGGACGGAGGTGCAGGACTGGCTAGGGCGCTGCACCTTGTTCTGGCCGCAAGGAAAGGGTTCCGGATCCTGTCCGGCTTATGGTGTGACGGATCGGGCCGAGTTGCAGGGCGATGAGGTCGTCGAGCTGGTCGCGGCGGTAGGGCGTGGCGGTCAGGCCGAGCCAGCGGCGTGCCGGGATCTGCCGCACCGCGTGCTCGAATGCGGCGGCAGGAACGTGGTGGCGTTCATCTACCACGACTAGTCCGTAGCCGGCGGTCAGGGCGCCGATGTCATCCGCACGCGACACGGTCTGCAATGTGGCGATGTCGATGATGCCGCGCATTTTGGCGCGGCCGCCGCCGCGCTGACCAGGTTTGATGCCAAGCAGGTCGTGGATGCGGGGCCGCCACTGGTCGGCGAGTGTCTTGCGGTCGACCACTACGAGGGTGGACACGCCGTGAGTGGCGATCAGGGAGCAGGCGATGACCGTCTTGCCGGCACCGGGCGGCGCGACCAGCACACCGAGCTCGTGACCGGCCACCGGCAGCGCGTGCAGCCTTCAGGTAGGCGAGCGCGTACTGACGGTCCGCGGCCGGGACTCCCTTGCGCCAGCCACCGCGAACCGCAGGCAACGAACCCGCCCTGCCCGACCGAGCGTTCTCCCATCGGATGGCGTAGACATCAGTCCGCGCGCGAACAGGGCCCTGAAGAACGCGACTTTCACCGCTGGCGGTGACCCGGCGTGAATCGTGCCAGGGGCGGCGTCGAAGATCCCGGCCTGCGCCGAAGCCGGCGGACGGGCCTGCTGCGGTGTCAGATCCAGCAGGCGCAGCAGCCGGGCGTTCTCCGCTCGCAACTGCGCTGCCTGCGTTTGCAGCGCTGCCAGCTCAGCGTCCAGGCCGTTACCCTGCTCCACGCCAACACCTCCGGGACCGGGCCGCGTCGTCATATCAAACATTCTCTCGCGGTATCCTCATTGCTGGCGCGCATAGCTGCTATGGCCGTCAGGAGAACGGGCAGGCTGAGGACTCTACGACATTCTCGTGATAGTAACCGGCACCGGCTTTCCCGCTCTGCATGCGCACGATACGCTCGCACCTTCTGCTGCAGCTATGGGAATGGGCGTTGCCGCGGATTAGCATGCATGAGGCCCGAAGGGCATGGTAACAGTCATAGCCCCGGAGTGGCACCGACGACCCGCTTAGCCAGCTAAGAGAAACCCAATTGGCGGGGCATGACATCGACGGACCCGCCGAGCATCTCGATATAGGCGCGGTCGCGATCAGCTCGGTTTTTGCCGTGCTCGATCCGGGAAACACATGCCGGGATACCCCGTGGCCGCGGTGACCTGCGCCTGGCGGAGCATCATGTTCTTGCGAGCTGAGAATTGGCCGGGCCGTCGCCAGCCCTGGTAGGTGTCTATCGACTTGACAGTTGTTCTGTCTAGCCGCTAGATATAACGTGGTGAGGGCGCGGGAGGTGAACCGGCGTATCGAGCGACTGGGCGGTGTGATGGTCCGTCAGGTCGGTTCGCACCGCCGATACGTTGTCACTTATACCGATGCCTCCGGAGTCCAGGCGACGGTGGCAACCACTGTGGCACAGCATGCGGGTGATGTCCCGGCCGGGACGCTGCGCGCGATCGAGCGTGACCTGGAGTCTGGGCTGGGAAAGGGGTGGCTGCGATGAGTGAGCACTTCTACCGGGTGGTCGTAAGGCGGGAGAACGGGCACTGGCTCGCAGACGTGCCCGTGCTGGAGGGCGCTCACACCTATGCCCGCAGCCTGCCCGCCCTGGACCAGGCGGTCCGCGAGGTCGTCGTTCTGGCTGCAGGACTGCCCGATGACGCCATGCCGGATCTTTCGCTGGACTACGACTACCACACGGGCGACCCGGAACTGGATACCACCGCCCTGGAGGTACGGCGGCTGCGCCTGCAGGCCGACGAGCTCGCCGCTGCCGCGGCGGCCCGCACCGGCCAAGCCGCCGCCCAGCTCGCCGCGCGCGGCCTGTCGGTCCGCGACATAGCCGCGCTGCTGGGGATCAGCCCTCAGCGTGTCTCACAGCTCACTGCCCGGGCCAGCTGAGCATCTGCAGCGCCAGTTTGGCTTCATCCAGACCCGCCCGGACCTACCTCGCAGCCGCATGGCATCCAAGAGGTCCGGGGTTCGAATCCCCGTAGCTCCACTGGCCAGAGTCATATTCGAAATCCTGAGCCCGAGGTTTAGGGGCGAGTGCAGCCGCAAAGTACCGCAACGGCAAACTTATGAGGTGTCGCGCATCCGTTCACATCGGGCTCCCTGCCCAAGAACGGCTGCTGGCCTCGCCACCATGGCCCAGACGCTGCGAGCAGCCTCGAGGCCCCTGGCCAGGAAGAACGTCCCTCTCCGGGCCCGTTATGGCTGTCGCAGCCGCGAACGGCCGCCGCCAGACGCTAGGTTGAGCACCTTGGCTGGCGTTAGCTGGCGGTGGCCGCCAGGGGCCAGCCGAAGAACCCGTCGAGCGCGACCCTGCCGCCCGCGGAGCGCAGCGGATCGGTGGCCGTGTAGGTGGTGATGAACGTATCGGTCTGGTGGTGCACGACGGCCGGCCTGGCTGAGGCGACGGAGGAGCCGTCGGGCCAGGTGGCGTTGCTGAAGCCGGCGGCTGAGCCGTAGGTGCAGGTCTGGACGAGGACGCCGACCAGCCAGTATCCGCGTCCGCCTGCCAGCGGCAGGGCAAGCGGGAGGCCGGTGGCTGCGGTGAATCGGTTGGCCACGGTGACTCCGCCAGCCCGGTCCTGCCTGATCTGGTTGGCGGACTGGACGTTGAACGAGCCCGAGCCGGAGAAGAACGAATTCACGGCAAAAGGTGCCGCCGCCGCGGCTGTCTCTGGGGTGCCGGTCGCGGCGTGGTTCAGCGCTCGGGTCAGGGTTGCGTCGTAGTCCGCTGGCGCCAGGACCACCGGGGCGGTTGCGCCCGTCCCGGTTCGGCACAGCGCCGGCCATGAGGGGGCGCCGCTGTCTGAGTGATTCACCACAGTCGCGAGCTTCCAGGTCCCGCCGTCGCGCTGGAACAGCAGAGCAACGGGCTGCATGGACAGTCCCAGGGTGAAGACGTCGGTTTCGCCATAGGCAACGAACGTGGATTCGGCGCCGGTGTGGCACGGCACCGTGATCGACACGCTGGTGAGCTGGAACAACTTGCCCCGACCGGACGGGCCGGGATCAGCCCTCGTGGCACTTATCTGCGCCAGGTAGGCGCTTCGCGCCTCGCCCGTCGTCACCTTGTTCAGCGCGGAGAAGTCGTCTTTCTCCCACATCTGGTTCGTCTTGGCCAGCCAGTTCAGCGTGGCCGCCCGTTCCGCCGTGGTGTGCTGCGGCCCGGGCGGCGCGCCGACCGCGGGGGCTGCTCCGCTTCCGCATGCCGCGGCGGCCACGGCGGACGCGGCCAGGGTGGCGGTGAGCAGAGGTGATGTCCAGCGCCTTCCGTTAGCGTTCATCTGCATTCCTTCCTTCGCGAACTCGCGGTGCCGCGCGCTCGTCTAAGAAAGACGCTAGGAACGCCGGAGGGCGGCGGTCATCGGGGCGGCCCCCCTTTCGGCCGGCGGGCCAGCCCTGATAGTCGTCAGGGCCAGCCCTGATGCGAGGCGCGCCAGGCGGGACACTGGAGCGGTGGAATCCCGGACGAACGGCTGCGGCGCCGTCTGCCCGGCCAACCTGCTCTTGGTCGATAACTCCAGTCGGCTGGAGAACGTCGTCGACATACTGATCTCGATCATCGGCATCTGCGTAACAGCGGCAGTGGCCGGCCTGGACGTGGCGGCCAGCCGGTGCCCCGGCGCAGCTGCTGCGGCTCGCCGGCGCGCTGCGGCCCGATGTGGTGCTCGCCGACATCCGGATGCCGCCCACCCAGACGACAGAAGGCCTTTGAGGCGGCGGTGGCGATCCGCCGCCAGGGCCGGGCACGGCGGTGGTCGTTCTGTCGCAGCATGTTGAGACCGAGCACCTGTTCGAGCTGCTTTCCGATGACCCGCGCGGGTGGGCTATGTGCTCAACGACCACGTGGCTGACGTCGCGCAGTTCACCGACGCGATCGGCCGGGGTTGCGCGCGGCGAGTCGGTGATCGACCCGGAAGTCGTCGCCCGTCTGGCGGCCAGACCGAGGCGGGACAGCCCGCTGGAGATACTCACCGAGCGTGAGCTGGCGGTGCTGGCCCTGATGGCCGAGGGCAAGTCCAATCACGCGATCGCGGCCCGGCTGTACATGTCGCCCAAGACCGTGGAGACCCATGTCGGGAGCATGTTCGCCGAGCTCGGCCTGCCCCCGGTGCGGAGGATCACCGCAGGGTGCTCGCGGTACACCCCACCCGAGCTTTACGAAATGCTCGTCCGGGCCGGCGGCTGGCCAGCAGAGCACTACGGCGACTCATAGCCGACGCGGTGATCGCCGCGCTGCTCCCGCCCGCGCCGCACGCCCGAACGTCCGTGAACCCCGCGAAAGCGCCCCCGAGACCTATCTGAACCGTGGGCCTACTTGCCTACTCATAACCGGGCGATCTGCATGCCGTCGCTTTGACACCGACCCGCACGAGCCCGCGCAATATTCGGCATGGAGGACGTGGGTAGTGCCTCTGGGCCCTGCCCGTAGGATGCGTCCCATGCCGGACGCCCCGCCCCGGCCCGAGCCGTTCACCCCGCAGACCGCCCCCGCGGCGCTCGAGGACCTCCGCGCGCGGCTGCGCGCGACGCGCTGGCCTGACACGCCTGAGGACGCCGGGTGGTCGCTCGGGACCGACCTCGCCTACCTCCGCGAGCTCGTCGCCTACTGGGCGGACGGGTTCGACTGGCCGGCGCAGGAGGCCGCGCTCGCCCGGCTTCCCCGCTTCCGCGTCCCGCTCGGCGGCCTCGGGATCCACTTCGTGCACGTCCGGGCCGCCGCGCCGGCCCTGCCCGTCCTGCCGCTGGTCCTCAGCCACGGCTGGCCGGACTCGTTTTGGCGCTACGCGAAGGTCATCCCGCTCCTCACCGACCCCGGCGCGCACGGCGCCGACCCCGCCGACGCGTTCGACGTGGTCGTGCCCGACATGCCGGGCTACGGGTACTCCGACCGCCCCACCGGCCCGCCCCTCGACGCCATCGCCGTCGCCGGCCTGTGGGCCGAGCTCATGGGCGTCCTCGGCTACGCGCGGTTCGGCGCGGCGGGCGGGGACATCGGCAGCCACGTGAGCCGCTACCTCGGGCTCGACCACCCCGACCGGGTCGTGGCCGTCCACCGCACCGATGCGGGCCTGCCCGTCTTCACCGGCGACCCGGCGGATCTCGCGCCCGAGGAGCGCGCCTGGCTTGAGGGCGCCGCGGCCTGGGGCGCGACCGAGGGCGCCTACGCCGCCATGCACCGCACGAAGCCCCAGACCACCGCCTTCGGGCTCACCGACTCGCCAGCCGGGCTCGCCGCGTGGATCGTCGAGAAGCTCCGGGCGTGGAGCGACTGCGACGGCGACGTCGAGCGGCGCTTCACGAAGGACGAGATCCTCACGAACGTCACGCTCTACTGGCTCACGGGGACGATCGGCTCGTCGATGCGCATGTACCGTGCGAACGCCGCGATCCCGCCTGCGCATCACGCCCGCCGGGTAGAGGTGCCGTCCGGCTTCTCGCTCTTCCCCGGCGACATCGTCCGCCCGCCGCGGGCGTGGCTCGAGCGCACGGCGAACGTCGTCCGTGTGACCGAGCCCGCGCGCGGCGGGCACTTCGCGCCGTTCGAGGAGCCCGAGCTCTACGCGGAGGAGCTGCGCGCGGTCTTCCGCCCCTACCGGGCGGCGGCGACGGGCTGAGGGCGCCGCCGCGCGCGGGTGCGGCTGGCAGGGCTCGCACACGTAGATCCCGCGGCCGGCGCCGGTGGCCAGGAGGGGCTGGCCGCGGCAGCGGGGCTGGGCCAGTAAACCGGCGGGCGGTGATGTGAGCGGCCGGTGGAGGATCCTCTACCGGGGCGCGGTCTGGGGAGCTGATGGACTGCCTCCGACGGCGCGCCAGACGAGAGTGGCGGTGCGGGCTGGCCAGTTCGGGAGCGGTGGTGATCCGGCGAGTGCGCGGGCGTACCAGGAGCCGGTGCACATGGTGACGGCGACGTCGAGGTCGGCGTCGGGATCGATCAGGCCGAGGTGCCGCGCTTGCTCGAGAATGGTGCGGATGCGGCTTCGCCGGGGGGCGACGACGTCGGCTCGGTAGCGGGCGAGCGCCTCGGGGGCGGTGCTGGCTTGCAGCATGGTGCCGACCAGAGAGAGTCGTCCTGGTCGGGAGACACCGCGCTGGAAGCTGGCGAGTTCTGCGGTCAGATCCGCCAGTGGATCTTCCAGGATCGCGGCGGTAGGGGCGTCGATGGCGGCGGCAAGGGCGGCTGCAGCGAGGCTGGCCTTGGTCGGCCAGCGACGGTAGAGCGCTTGGCGGGTGGTGCGCGCCTCGTGTGCGACGGCGGTGAGCGACATCGCTTCGTAGCCGTGGCGGGACAGGTGCTGATTCGCGACGGCCAGGACACGAGCGTCGATGCCGGGATCGCGGGCTCGGCCGTACCGGTGAGCGGAGTTTGACGGGCTTCCGGACATACCAATACAATACTGCATTGTATTGTAAGTGATGAAGAACTACCAGCTGCGCCTCGCGGGGCGCAGTGCAGCGACCTGGAGTGGCGGGCTGTGTGGTGCCTGCGGTGGGCGGCCCACGGCCGTCTGCCAGCCGGGTGAACGCCGCACAGCATGGCCGGTGAGGAGGAACGATGACGACCGGCATCGAGAGCACCGCGCGCTCTCTGACGGATGCCGCTGAGCGCGTTCTCGCCGATCTTGAGCCAGCTGATGACGACCGCTTGAGGGCGTTCGCCGCGCGGCTGCGGGACAGCGTGGTCGGTCCGCTGCGGCAGCGGACCCGACTGGCAGCCGGTAAAGGTAGCGCAGATAAGGGCGACCGGACGGGCCAGCCGCCGGGCGGAGCACCCGCCGGCTCGGCGGCCGCCGAGCCGGCGGCCGCGCCGGTAGCGGATCGGCTGTGGGAGCTCGCCCGTGCCGCCACCGGCCTATGCTGCCAGCATGGTGCTCCCGCCGAGGTCGCGGAGGCGGCCGCGGCGCTGCAAGACATCGCGCTGGGCCTGGCTCAGGAGTCCGTCAGGCCCAGCTGCCTTGCCGAGCTGGCGGCGGTGCAGGCGCAGTTGGCCGCACGGATTCAGACGGTGCCGAACGGCCCTTACCTGCTGACCAACCCGCGCAGCGTGTACGACTACCTCGGCGGCCTGATCGAGACCCGGCCGTTGATGGCGTTGTGCCGCTGCGGACAATCCGCCATCAAGCCGACCTGCGATGGGGCCTGCCATCGGACCGGATTCGCCGACGACAAGGACCCCGCCCGCGTGGCCGACCGGCGCGATAGCTACGCCGGGCAACAGGTGACGGTGCTGGACAATCGCGGGATCTGCCAGCATTCGGGCTACTGCACCGACCGGTTGGCGGGGGTGTTCCGCCTCGGGCAGGAGCCGTTCGTCACCCCCAGCGGCGGGCGGATGGACGAGATCATCCGCGCGGTGCGGGACTGCCCGTCCGGGGCGCTGTCCTACGCGCTGGACGACGTCGAGGCGCGCGCCCAGGTCGATCACGCCGGCCACCGCGAGCCGGCGGTGGTGGTGTCCAGGGACGGTCCGTACCGGGTGACCGGCACCCTGCCGCTCGTCGACGGTGAGGGCACCGACGTCCCTCGTAGCCAGGGCGCCTCCCGGGAGCACTATGCGCTGTGCCGGTGCGGGCATTCACAGAACAAGCCGTTCTGCTCGGGCATGCACTGGTATGCCAACTTCACCGATCCGGTGCCGGACCCGGAACGGACGCCGAGCCTGTTCGAGTGGGCCGGCGGCCTGGGCGGGCTGGAACGGATGACCAGGCTGTTCTATGAGAAGCACGTGCCGGCCGATCCGCTGCTGGCACCGCTGTTCGCGGACATGTCCGCTGATCACCCGCAGCGGGTCGCCAAGTGGCTCGGCGAGGTGTTCGGCGGCCCGGCCTGCTACAGCGACGAATACGGCGGCTACCCCCGGATGATCTCCCAGCACGTGGGCAAGTGCCTGACCGAGCAGCAACGTGCCCGCTGGGTGAGCCTGCTCGTGCAGTCCGCGGCTGAAGCGGGCCTGCCGAATGACGCAGAGTTCCGCTCCGCGTTCAGCTCCTACATCGAATGGGGCTCGCGGCTGGCGGTAGAGAACTCCCAGACCACCGCCCGCCCGCCCGAGCACATGCCGATGCCGAGCTGGGACTGGTCCACCGCGGCCGGCCCACCGGGCAGCCGGGTCTCCGCCCTCGCGCCCGCCGAGGCAGAGCAGGAGCCGCCGGTGGTGCCGCCCGCTGCCGACGAACCGGTCCGCTACGAAAAGCACATCAAGCCGCTGTTTCGCGCCCAGGACCGCCAATCGATGCGCTTCGCCTTTGACCTGTGGTCCTACGACGATGTCCGTGCCCACGCCGAGGCGATCCTGGACCGAGTCCGCAACGGCACCATGCCGTGTGACAGCGCCTGGCCGACAGAGAAGGTGGAGACGTTCCAGCGGTGGATCTCCAGCGGCACCTCCGGCTGACCCGGCCGCCCGAACCCGAACCAGAAGGCAGCCGGCCACCCGTCCCGGGCGGGGCGGCAAGCCGGACGAGGCCCGGCTGCTAGAAGCGTTCAGCGGCAGGTCACTGGCCAGGGGAGCCGGTTGCCCGCAGGTGCGGATAGTCCGGGGTGCGGTGCTGGAAGGAGAGGATGCGCGGGTTCTGGATGACTCCGTCTCGGATCTCGATGGCCCGCTGGACGGTCTGGTTTGCCTTCCATGCCGGCGGCCCGTCGAGTACCGGGCGCAGGAGCGGCAGCAGGGCCTCGCTGATCTCCCAGGTGGCGGAGTCCCACAGGTGCGAGGGGCTGTGGTCCACGCCGTAATAGTGGATGTTATTGCCGACCGTGAGCATCGGCTCGGCGAAGGATGTGGGGCGCGCCCAGCTGAAGCCCATGCCCTCGTCGCATGACACGTCGACGATAAGGCTGCCGGAGGCGAAGGAGTCCAGGTCGCCGCCGGTGACGAACATCAGCGGGGCGTCGGTGTCCTGAAGCACGCAGTTGACCACGATGTCGTGCTCGGCGAGGAACGCGGCCAGCGGCACCCGGCCGCTTTCGCGCAGCACCTGGCAGCGGCCCGGTTGGCCGGGGTCCTGCTCGAAGCGCACTATGCGCGCCGAGTGGATCGGCGAGGCGACCGCGTTGACGTCGCGATGGGTCACCACGTCCACGTCGTTCACCCCGTGGGCGTTCAGGGCCGTCACCGCGCCCCGGCCGGCAGCCCCGAAGCCGATGACGGCCGCCCGCAGCCGCCGGCCATAGTCGCCCGTCGTCCCGATGAGCTCCAGGGCGTGCAGGACTGAGCAGTAACCGGCCAGCTCGTTGTTCTTATGAAAGACGTGCAGGCTGAACGAACCGTCGGCCGACCAGTAATTCATCGCCTCGAAGGCGATCAGCGTGAGCCGCCGGTCGATGCTCAGCTGGGTGATCTCTTCGTCCTGGACACAATGTGGCCAGCCCCAGAGGACCTGTCCCGCCCGCAGTTCCGCGAGGTCCTGAGTCTGCGGCTTGGGGAGCAAGATGACATCGCATTCCGCGAGGAGCTGCTCACGGGGGCGAAGCCCGGCGACGCAAGGCGCCAGCCGCTCATCGGGCACACCAAAGCGCTCGCCGTAGCCGCGCTCAAGGTACATCCGCTCCCGCAGGCCGGCTTCGATCCGCTCGACGTGAAGCGGGTGGATCGCGAGCCGGCGCTCGCTCTCCTTCCGGGACCGCGATATGACTCCCAGGCTGAGCTGATCCACGCGCGCTCCCTTGCTCGGATTCTTGTGTAGCACAGCACCAGCGGCCGCTGAGTACACCCCAGAGCGGTCCGCAGCAAGGCGGGACGATCACCAGCATCTTCGCGCCCTCCGGCGCGGCGCCCTCGAAGCATGACGTGCCCGTCGCCCTCCAATCACAGCTGCCCGGCCAGAAGCCTGTTCTCATCGCTTCCGCCTGCGGGCCGGGTGCCCTCAATCGAGTACCGGGGCGGCACAGGATTAGCGGGGCCCCGCGTCAGCGGTCGGCTTGCCGCCCGGCGAAGACGCGAAGGACGCGCCGATGTCGGCCGCGACGATGACCGTACTGCCGACAAGGTGGACAGTGTGACTGTCCAGCTGGAGGGCGTCGGCAATCCGGTCATCGGGTAGCTCGCCGACAGCACCGGGGCCGCGGCTCAGGATCTGCGGTGCGATCGAGACAATGACGCGGTCGGCTACTCCGGCGGCCAGCATGGAAGTGATGACGTGCGGTCCGCCCTCGGCAATGACCGAGCGGATGCCCTCGGCATAAAGCTGTTGCAGGACTGCGCGGATGTCCAGGCCCCCGGGGCCGGCCTGGATCGCGCGGACTGCGACGTGACGTGCGGCCAGAGCTTGCCGCTTGGCCCGGTCGACGTGGGCGCCGGTAGTCATCACGTAGGTCAGCGCATCGGGAGTGAACACTGCGGCGGTCAGGGGCGAGCGGAGGTCGGGGTCGAGGATCACCCTGGCCGGAGACCGGCCGGGAATCGCCCGCACGGTGAGCCGGGGATCATCGGACAGCACGGTGTCCACTCCCACCAGCACAGCATCGCAGGCGGCGCGCAGAGCGTGTGAAATGAGGGTTTCGGCCTCGCCGCCCCGGCCGAAGCGGCCAGCGGGGACGCGGCCGTCGAGCGTCTGGGTGTACTTGAGCACCACGAGCGGGCGTCCGTCCGGGGGACTGGCGGTTCCCAGCAGGCTGCCGACATCCATGGGCTGTGCAGCGCCCTCGGCTGGAAGGGGAGCCCCGATGAGGGTGACGTGGCCGAACCTCTCCTGTTTCGTGCGCAGGTAGCGCTGATTGCGCAGATGCGGAAAGGCGGGTGTCGGAATGACCTGCTCCACAATTATGCCCGCCGCCTGTAGTCCCTCGACCTTGCCCGGGTTGTTGGTAGTCAGGCGGACAGACCGGACACCCACGGCCTGCAGCACCGCCGCGGCATCGTCGTAGCGCCTGCTGTCGGCGGCCAGCCCGAGACGCAGGTTCGCATCTACTGTGTCGGCTCCGGCCTCCTGCTCCATGTACGCGCGGAGCTTGTCGAGCAGGCCGATGCCGCGTCCTTCATGACCGGTCGCGTAGACCAGGACGCCGCGGCCCTCGGCGGCGAGCATCCGAAGTCCCAGTTCGAGCTGAGCGCCGCAGTCGCAGCGCAGCGAGCCAAGCGCATCCCCGGTCAGGCACTCGGAGTGCACCCTGGTCAGCACGGACTGGCCGTCGCCGATGTCGCCCTTGATGAGCGCCAGGTAGACAAATCCCGACCCGAGCCTGAAGGCCCGCATGTCGAACTCCCCGGAGACAGTAGGCAGCTGGACCCGCGCAGCTTCGCGAAGCTCGCCCATGAATGCTCGCTACCCGCGACCGTGGAGATCAATCGCGTCGTTTGCCGCCCTGGCCAGGGGGTAGATGGGCGGCGTGCCCGCTCGCGCACTATTTCACACCGCCCCGCGCTGCGTGGATGTCAGGGAACTGCCCACGCCTGCGCCGAGGGCGGGCGAGGTCATCGTCAGTACCCTTTTCTCCGGCATCAGCGGCGGCACCGAACGGCTGGTCTACCGCGGCGAAGTGCCTGAGGACCTTGCTCTCGACAACACGATTGAGGCGCTGAGCGGCACGTTCCGCTATCCCTTCCCGTACGGCTATGCCTGCGTCGGCGAGGTGGAGGACTGGGAACGGCCGGTTTTCGCCTTTCACCCCCACCAAGACGCATTCGCGGTGCGTGCCGCTGACCTGATCCAGCTGCCTGCGGTCGATCCGGCCTCGGCGACCTTGTTCCCGCTGGTGGAGACGGCTCTGCAGGTGACACTGGACGCCGGGACGGGCTATCGCGACCGCGTCATCGTGCTCGGCGCCGGCGTACTCGGCCTGCTGACCGCCCTCTTGCTGCAGCGCTCAGGGCAGCGGCCGCTCTGCGCAGAGCCGCAGGCGTGGCGCCGCGCGCTGGCCGGCAGCCTCGGCATCATAGCTGTCGCGCCCGAGGAACTGGCCAGGGAAGAAGTTCCCCTCGTCATCGACGCCAGCGGTAATCCGGACGCGCCATCCATGGCGCTGAACATGCTCGCTCACGAAGGGACCTTGCTCGTGGCGTCCTGGTTCGGCACCAAGCCGGTAGTGCTGCCGCTTGGCGGGGCCTTTCACCGCCGCCGGCTGACAATCCGCAGCACTCAGGTCTCCACGGTTCCGGCCCGGCTGTCGGCAGCATGGGGGCTACCGCGGCGCCGTGCGGAGGCGGCCGCGCTGCTACCTGAGCTTCCGCTGGCCGAGCTGTCCACGCACGTTTTCCCGTTTGCAGACGCTGCCGAGGCGTTCCGCACTGTGGATGAGAGCACGCCCGGCCTGATGCACGCCGTTCTTGATTACGGCAGGAGAACCGTTCAGTGACCTATGAAGTCGGGCTAACCCGGACCGTCCGCGCTTTTCACGTCATGCCAGGACTGCCCGGCCCGGAAGGACAGCTGCATGATCACGACTACCGGATCGAGGTGGTGGTGAGCCGTGAGCAGCTGGACGACCGGGGGATGGTCTGCGACCTCGACGTGCTGGGGGCGGCCATGACCGAGCTGGCCGGCCGGATCGACGGCCGGAACCTGGAGGAAATTCGCCCCGCCGAGGCTGAGGCGGTCACGGTCGAGGTGCTCGCCCGCTGGGTCCACGACACTCTCTCACCCGTGATCTCCGGAGAAGGTGGTAACAGCCTGGCGGTCCGCGTGTGGGAAACCACCGTCGCGTTTGGCGGATACCGAGCGCGATGCTGACCGTCTGCCTCATTACCCTGGGAGATCCGGCGACCCTCTCCGGGGGGTACCGCTATCACCGGCGGATGGCCGAACTCGCGGCGCGGAACGACGCACAGCTGAGATTTGAGTCACTGCCGTCGCGGCTGTCCTTCGTTCACGGCCCTCGGGTGCTGCGCGCCGCTGAGGAGGCCGACGTCGTGCTGGTCGACAGCATCGTGGCCGCGTTCCTGGCCCCGTGGATGTTCTTGCGCCATCCGCGACGGCTGAGCGCCGTCGTTCACCAGCCACCGGGCGGCATTGACCACGCGCCGCCTCGCCGATGGGTGCAGGCGCGGCTGGACCGGTGCCTGTACCGCCGCTGCGAGAAAGTGATCGTTGCCAGCTCGCTCCTCGCCGATCAGGTTGATCGCGCCGTCGTAGTCCCTCCCGGCCGGGATCAGCAAGCAGTAGCTAAGGTCAGCGACCTGCGAGCCGGGGCACGGGCTGCTGCGCTGTGCGTGGCGAACTGGCTGCCCAATAAGGGCATCCTGGAGCTCCTGGACGCGGCCGCCCTGTTGCCGGCCGGCGCGCTGCGGCTGCACCTCGCGGGCGAGGAGCGGCCGGACACCCCGTACGGGCGGCGCGTGCTCCGCCGGCTCGGTGATCTGCCCGGCCGGGTGGTAAGGCACGGGCGCTGCGACGACGCCGAGATCGGCCAGCTGTACCACTCCGCCGACCTGTTCGTGCTGCCGTCTCGCTGGGAGACGTACGGGACCGCCTATGCCGAGGCCATGGACGCCGGCCTTCCGGTGATCGGCTGGCGCACCGGGAACCTTCCGTACCTCGTGGACAACGGGAAAGAAGGCTTCGTGGTCACGCCCGGAGATATCGGAGGGCTTGCGGCCGCCATGCGTGTCCTGGCCGAAGACGGTCCCGCGCGCTGCCGCATGGGAGCCGCGGCGGCCCGCAGGGCACTGAGCCTGCCCACCTGGGAGCAGTCTGCCCAGCAGTTTTTTGCTGTCCTCGCGGGGCGGCCATGACACTCGGCTGGAGCGAGCCGTCCGAGCTGCCCACCATCACGATCTTGCTGCGGCACGGTGACACCCGCCTGTCACCGGAACACCGGTTCAGCGGTCAGCGCGACGAGCCCCTCAGCGCTGACGGGGTCTCGCAGGCCAGAGCTGCTGCCTGCCGGCTGGCCGCCGGCGTGCCGATCGACGCCATAGTCAGCTCGCCGTTGCGGCGCGCTGCCGCCACCGCCGCCATAGTGGCCGCCGAGCTGGGCATGGCCATCTTCACCGATGACGATCTGCGCGAGACCGACTTCGGCGAATGGGAGGGCTACACCCTGGCCGAGATCCAGCAGCGGTGGCCCGCGCTCGCCGCCGCATGGCAGCACGATCCCGGGCAGGCACCTCCGGGCGGCGAGAGCTTCGCCGATGTCGCCGACCGCGTCCGCCGCGCCTGCAATCGGCTCCTGCGAGACCACCTCGGGCAGACGGTCCTGGTCGTCAGCCACATCACGCCGATAAAGATCCTGCTGTGCCGGGCCCTCGACGTCCCCCTGACCGCGCTATACCGGATGTATCTGGGCTCTGCCTGCATAAATGAGATCCAGTGGCATGATCACGAGTTCGCCGCCGTTCGGTGTATTAACGACGTCTGCCATCTCCCGTGAGCGCACTCTCCACCGTCCTGGCCGCCGGCCTGCATCCGGGCCGCCCCGTGATCGCAGTGTGAGACGTGCGCGCTCGTAGCGGCATGGCGGGGCGTCTGGCGGATGCCGCGTGCATTTGGCGGGCAGGCATGAACGGCGGTGCCGGGATTGTTGACCAAGGCGTGCGGGCCGCCGATGCTGCGTCCTGTAGGCGGTTGTTCTCATCCTGAGGAGTGTCCGTGCCGCACATCACGCTGAATTCCGATGAGCCGGGGATCCGCGGCCTGCTCCGGTTCCGCCCGGAGACAGGCCGCCCGCTGAGCGACCTGGCGGAGGTCTTGATGCGCGGGCCGGGCACCCTGACCAGAGGCGAGCGGGAGCTGATCGCGGCGTATGTGTCCGGGCTGAACGACTGTCAGTACTGCGCTTCCTCGCACGGGGCCTGCGCCGCGGCCCAGCTGCCGGGCGGCATGGCGCTGGTGGAGCAGGTCCGCGCCGACCCTGCAAGCGCCCCGGTGTCAGAAAAGCTCAGGGTCCTGCTCGCGATCGCGTCGGCGGTCCGGCGCAGCGGGCTGGACGTCCGCGCACGCGACGTGGCCGCGGCCCGCGCTGCGGGCGCGACAGACCTGGAGATCCACGACACGGTCCTGATCGCGGCCGTGTTCTGCATGTTCAACCGGTACGTTGACGGACTGGCCACCACTACCCCCCGCGACCCGGCGCTCTACGCCGCCGGAGCGCAGCGCCTCATCCAGGACGGCTACCTGCCGCCGGCAGGCCCCAGCCGCGCCGACTAGCGCAGCCACCCAACCTCAGCTCCCTGCACACGACCACCCACCCGCCACCCAGCCGAACCGCACGCCGGCCCGCAAAGCCATCCCGGACCGTAGTATCCGCGACCAGTAGCTATCAGCCGCGGATGAGGCCCAGGAAGCGGGCCCTGCTGACCGCCTCGTCCCGGGTGTGGACGCCGAGCCTCTTATACAGGCGTGCCGCTCGCTCTTTGGCTGCCGACCGGGAGATGCCGAGCTTGTCGGCGATGACGGAGAAGGGTAGTGGTTTGGGGAGGTAGCGGAGAACCTGGGCCTCTGCCGTGGTGATCGACGCCGCCTTGACCCGTTCCCCGGCTTCGCCGGTGGCTTCGACGGCTACCTCGTCGGCGGCGGCGATGGTGGCGAGGGACCCCGCCAGCGACGCGGCGGCCACCTCGTCGGCTGCTTCCACGGTGGCGGCGTCCTCGGCTACGGCATCAGCGGTGGCCCGGTCGGCGGCGGCCACGATCAGTCCAGCTGTGGTCAGCGCGGTGACAGCCTCGTGCGCGGCCGCCTCCTCCACCAGCCCGGCAGTGATCAGCGCCCGGACGGCGGCAGCGGCGGCGGCAGACTGGATCTGCTCTGACTCGGCCACCGCCTCGGCCGCTCCGGCTCTGGCTGCCACCGCCGCGAGCAAGGCGTCGGCCTCATCGGCCTGGGCCTGGGCGATCACCTCCGACGCCTCCTCCATGGCGGCGACCTCGGCTCCCACCACCAGCCCGGTCTCGGAGGTCAGGAAGCCCTCGCCGATCAGCGCGCCGCCGGTGTCGGCGATTGCGTCGAACAGCGGGGCGGCCCAGTGGTGCTCGACGAGCAGGAAGGCCAGAGCGGTCCCCGGCTGGAGAGAATCGGCCAGAGCCAGCGCATCGGCCGGGTCAAAGGCCGCCGGGGCGCCAGCTGGCGCCGGCCTGGCCGGGCCGCCGTTCGCAACGGGAACGACCGCCGCTAGCAGCGATCCGAAGTCCTCGTCATTACCGACGGCCAGCCGTTCAATGGCGCCGTCCTGGCTTTTGGCCACGAGCAGCATGTCGAGCAGGCGAAGAACTCCCCGCCCGCGGAGACGATCCACCTCGGCCAGGATCCGATCCTCGGAACCGGCGCCGTGACTGAAGCTCAAGGCGATCACCTGGAGCGGTGCGGTCATCGCTGCCCTCCTTATTCCGGCCCGTAATGTCGCCCGACCGTATCACCGAGCGGCGTCACCGCCAGCTGGTGCATCCGCACCTCTCCCGGCAGGAGCTGGGGCATGCCGGCCGTCTGGTGCCGGTGGATGTGCTGGCCGAGGCGGCCGAGCAGGCCACGTCGAAGCTGATGCGCAGCGGGGAGGTCACTGCGGGGTCCCCGGCTCGGAGTTCTCAGCCAGCAACCGGAACCGGGCGGCGGCTTGCCCCCACACGCCCTCGAGATAGGCCTGGACGGCCCGCATCCCCTCCTCCTGCAGGTGGTAGATGCGGCGAGTGCCGTGCGCTTGCTCGGCCACCATCCCGGCGTCCTTCAGCAGCCGCAGGTGCCGCGACACGGCCGGACGGCTGATCGGGAGCGCCGCCGCAATCTCGTGCACCGGCTTGTCGCCGCCGCTCAGCAGGCGCAGGATTGCGCGCCGGTTGGCGTCACCCAGCGCTTCGAACGGATCCCCGGAAGCCTCGGCGTGCGGCATCGGGATCAGAGGGCCGCCTCGACCCGGCGCTTGAGCCCCTGGGCGAACCGGTCGAACGACGGTCCGAGATCCGGCATCGACCGCCAGATCAACCCGAGCAACGGCCCGGTGTACTCCTCGCGTACGTGAAATGCCGTCCCCCCAGTGCCGTCCGGCGACACGTCGAAAGTGCGCACCCCTCGGAACAGGCCCAGCGGCATGCCGCCGCTGAACCGCAGCCGGCCCGGCGGCTCGAAGTCCGTCACCGTGACCGGGAAGGCCCGGCCTGGCGCCCCCTGGGACCGGATCGTGATCTTCGCACCGGGCGCGATCCGGCCGTCGACGCCGTCGACGCCCGAGTCCCACGACGGCCAAGCCGGCCCGTCCGTCAGCACCGCCCACACCGCCTGTGGGCTCGACGCGATCATCGAACTGGCCTCGTAAGATCGCATGATCGTTACACCCCGCACTCGGTAACAGTCCAGCTACCGTAACCTATGCGTTACCAAGACGCAAGGGGTCGAGCCTCGCCTGGCTTATGTCGAGCAGGTGCCGATTCGGAGCGGCCGGACGATTCTGCCAGAACATGGGTCCTCCAGCGCAGATCAGCCAGTTCTGGTGCTGGCCATGTCCTGGAGTCGTGCGCTTTCGCTGTCCGTGGCCGCTGATAACGGCTAAGGCGTGCGGGCAACTGGACCGCCGGGCGGCAGATTCTGTGTATCCGGGAGGCTGGTTGTGCCTCTGTTCTCACAGGACCGGCGACACACCGGCTCGTCGGCCGGGAGACAGGAGTCCCAGCCATGGCAGGTTCTTGGGCGGATCTCACCAAACAGCCGGGAGCCAGCATCGACACGATGCTGCTGCTGACCGACGGCAGCGTGATGGCGCACGAGTCCGACTCGCCCGAGTGGCACCGGCTCACACCGGACGCGAAGGGGAACTACTCGACCGGCACCTGGTCGGCCATGCCAGCGATGCCACCGAACAGCGCGATCCCGGCCAGTGAGAATGGTCCCGCATATGGTCCGCGCTTCTTCGGGTCAGCCGTCCTCGGCGACGGCACCATGCTCGTTATCGGCGGTGAGTACAACCTCGGGCTCAACGTCGATGCGGCAGCGGCTACCCGGTTCAATCCGGTGACGTCTCTGTGGACTAATGTCGCAACACCGAGCGGATGGGCCCAGGTAGGTGACGTTCCGCTGTGCGTTCTCGCGGACGGGCGCGTTCTGATCGGCAATATCAATAGCTCGGAGACCGCGTTCTTCGATCCGGTCGCTGCGACGTTCACCCCTGGTCCGGCCAAGGGCGACCGATGTGCCGAAGAGTCGTTCGTCTTGCTCCCCGATGACACGGTGCTGGTAGTCGACTGCACCTCTATCCCCAACGCCGAGAAATACGTACCGTCATCGAATAGCTGGGTGCCGGCCGGGTCGACGCCCTCAGCGCTGCCGCAGACGTGCCCAAACATTGTGCCTGAGATCGGGCCGACCGTTCTGCTGCCCAACGGCCGGGCACTGGTTATCGGCGCCAGCGGCGATATGGCAACCTACATCCCGCCAGCCGATCCGGCGGATCCGGGTACCTGGGCAGTGAGCCCGGCAATCACGGACGCTTCCGGGACGCTCCACCCGATTGACGCGCCGGCTGTCCTTCTGCCCAACGGCCGGGTGCTGTTGACGGCCAGCCCTGCGCCGCCCTGCTCGTTTCCAGGGCCGACGCATTTTTTCGAGTATGACCCGGCGACAGACATCCTCAGCCCGGCATCATCGCCCAGCAATGCTGGCAGTCCGTGCTTTAAGGGACGATTCTTGCTCCTGCCGAACGGGCAGGTGCTGTTCACCAACCAGTCGTCGACAGTGACGATCTACACACCCGGCGGTGCTCCTCAAGCGGCGTGGAAGCCCGTCATCACGGCGGTTCCGTCTGAAATGGCGGTCGGCCATGACTACCTGGTCTCGGGCCTCCAGTTCAACGGGCTGTCGCAGGCCTGCTACTACGGCGACGACGCCACGATGGCGACCAACTATCCGGTCATCCGGCTGGAGCAGGGCACTACGGTGATCTACTGCCGGACTGCCCATCATTCCACCATGGGGGTGGCAACCGGCGGTGCCGTCGTGAGCACCATCGTGTCGGTCCCGCCGACTGTGCCACCCGGCAGCTACGGGCTTGTCGTCGTGGCCAACGGCATCCCATCGGATCCGGTTCCGGTGACGATCGCGTCGGCCCTCCCGGCCATCTCCGCCAACCTGCAGGATGGCGGCGACTTCGGCGCCGTCTGCGGTCCTGCCTATCTTTCCCTTCAGATCTTCAATGCCGGCGGTCTCGACCTCATTGTCGACCAGCTCCAGGCGCTCCCCAGCACGGGCGACTTCAGCGTCCTGCCTGCACCGTCGACGCCCGTCACGATCGGCCCCGGAGACCAGGCCGACTTCACGATCAAGTTCTCCCCCACCACTCCCGGCGCTACCGAGACGGCGACCATACGCATCAGCAGCAACGACCCGGTCACGGCGACCCTCAACCTCGGGGTTACCGCCGGCTCTGGCGCCGGGTCCCTCAGCACGGTCATAGCCGACCAGGGTGATTTCGGCGACGTCTGCCCTGGCCACTTCTCCGATCAACCGCTGACACTGTGCAACTCCGGGCACTGTCCCCTCACCGTGACGGCCCTTAGCTCGTCGTCCGCCGGATTCCTGGTTCCGGGCGTCCTTTCCTACCCGCTCGTCATCGGCAGCGGTAACTCGCTGGCCGTCCCGATCCGCTTCCAGCCAGCCGGATCCGGCGCCTACTCGGCCACGATCTCAGTCGACAGCACAGACCCAGCCGGGCCTCACCTCGTCGCCGTCTCCGGCCGGGCGCTTTCGGGCAAAATCGCCATCACCGGCTCGGCCTGCTTCGGGGAGGTCGACTGCGGGATCGCGGAGAAGACCATCACCATCTGCAATGTTGGCCAGTGTGCACTGCACGTCAGCAGCGTCGACTTCCGCCGGAAGCGTCGGCATTTCAAGCTCATCGAGAACCCCTTCCCTGCCGTCGTCCATCCTGGATCGTGCCTGGGGGTCGTCATCCAGTACGAGTCGAGCTGCGATCCCGAGTGCTGCGAGCTTGTTATCGAAAGCGACGATCCCGCCGACCCGGTCAAGACCGTGGACGTGGTCGCTTACACGCGATGCCCGCCCACATGTAAGCCCGCATGCGCATGCTGATGCGGCTAGCCCGTGCCGGCGTGGCCCGCGGCGACCCGGCCGAGTTCCGCGATGGTCGAGCCGGACAGCAGCTGCACCGTCCTCGCCGCGGGGGAGAGCTGCAGGGCGTGGCGCGGCAGCCGTACCCGCAGCGCGCCCGGCCGGGACACGAAGACCACGGGCGGCTCCATCGTCAGTGCCTCACCGTCGACGCCGATCTGCACCGGGCCGCCAGAGCGGACCTCGAATCGGGGCGCGCTCCACTCGACCCACCCAGAGAACCGGCGGAGCTGGCCCACGGCTTCAAGCGCCATGAACTTCCTGGCATCAGCCGCATCGGCGATCGTGACCGCCACGATCCCGAGCACGCCACGGTCAATCCCCGCGCGGGTTCCCCGGCCACCTGGGCGGTTGAGCTGATACGGGTTGTTCGACACCAGGATCAGGTGTGCCGTTCGGCGCGTCTCGCCGTCCAGCCCGATGTAGCGCAGGTCGAGCCGGGCCGCGTCCGGGCCGAGCAGGTCAGGCAGAATCGAGGCGGCGGTCTTCAGCTTCGCATCCCGGTAATCGGGCGACTGGACAACCTCGGCGTAAATCCCGAGCGAGGCGTTGTTCACGAACGTCCGCCCGTTGACGGCGGCCAGGTCAATCCGGCGCTCGACGCCGTCCGCGAATGCGTCAAGCGCGCCCACCACGTCACCGCGATCCAGCCCGAGATCAAGCGCGAAATGGTTCCGGGTGCCGGCGGGCACGCACACGTGCGGGACATCGTGCCGCGCGGCGACCGAAGCGACCAGCGCCTGGGAACCGTCGCCGCCTGCCATGCCAATCACGTCAGCGCCCTGCGCGATGGCGTCCTCGGCCAGCTGGAGCAGGTCATCGCCGGGCCGCAGGACGACCGGCTCGATGCCCCGCTTCCGGCATTCCTCGGTCAGGTGAAACCGCTCCGTCTTGCCGCCCCCTGACTTCGGATTCATGATCAGGACGGGATGCGCCGGGCGCTCCGCCTGAACGAGGTACGCCGAGCCGGCGCGCAGCTGCCTGCGAGTCCGCCGGAGCGCGTACTGCGCGGCCAGCACGGACACGCCGCCCAGGACCACGGTGAGGATCAGCCGCCAGACGCTGATGTCGGCGAAGAACAGGCCGGTGCCGAATGCCGCGAGAGCCGCCACCATGACGGCCATGGCGATGACCCGCACCAGGCCGCGCCTTGACACCGCGTACCAGCCGCCGGTGGCCCAGATCAGCAGGGAGATGAAGGCCAGGACCACGGCAGCCAGGTGGATAGCGATGCCGATGAGGAGGAGGGCGGCCGCTGCCACCAGTGCCGCCATGGCGGTAACGGCCGCCAGCCGCCGTCCCGCGCCCGGCCGGAGCGGCGCACGCACCGCCGCGTCCTGGCCAGGCACGTGCTCCCCCTGACTGGCCAGGACGCCCGCGCGTTCCCGTTCGGCCTGGGTGTTAGCATACGCCGATGGCAAGACGGAGCGCCGCCCGCGAGCCGTCCGCTGGCGCCGCCGAGGCGGTCGCGGAGCAGCTAGCTGACAGACTCGCGCAACTTGGCGGGCCGGTTCGCCAGCAGGTTGCCGAAGGGCTGCGCGAGGTGGGTGCCGTGGACCGGGCGGTCTACTCGGCAATAGCGTCCGCTCCCACCCCATCCCTCGACGAGCCGCTGCGCCAGCTCTCCAACGCCGCCAACAACTCCCGCCTCTGGCTGGCCATCGCGGCCGGGCTCGCCGTGGCGGGGGGCCGGCCCGGCCGACGTGCCGCAGTACAGGGAACACTGGCCATCGGCGTCACCTCCGCGCTGGTAAATCTCGTCGTTAAATCCGCCTGGTCCCGGCAGCGGCCCGACCGGGCCGGCGCTGGAGTCCCGGGCCAGCGGAACGTGCGGATGCCGGACTCCACGTCGTTCCCGTCCGGCCACGCGGCGTCGGGGTTCGCCTTCGCCTCGGCCATCGGCCGGGACCACCCCGGGCTCGGCCTTCCGCTGCGGTTCCTGGCCGCGGCTGTCGCGTACTCCCGGGTGCACACGGGAGTGCATTACCCAGCCGACGCCGTAGCGGGCTCGCTGATCGGCGCGGGTGCTGGGCAGGCCGTGGCCGCCCTCATGGACCGGCTGCCGCCTCGCAGCCGTTCCCGCTCAGATCCCCCAGTGCACGGGACATTGCCGACAACCTCGTGAACCGGGGAATGTGGCTGATTTCGTTGAAAGAACCAGAGAGCAGCGGTGACCGCAAGCGACCTGATCTCCCTGTCGAAGCTGGAATTTGCGGCTGCTGTCAGTACGCGTCGGTAAAGACAACGCGCCGGGGTACTGCCTACTTGCGCTGCACGCGGGCAGCATGGGATTGCCGATTGGCTAAATACCCACGACTGCCGGTATCCGAGTGCGTCGGCTTTGCTTTCGCGCAGCGGCCGCTGTCACCCGGTTGAGGCGGTCGCGGCGATCTCTGCCGTGCGCCGTATCCTTGCCTGGTGCGCCTGGTTTCGCTGCTGCCCTCGGCGACCGAGATCGTGTACTCCCTCGGCCTCGGCGGGGAACTGGTCGGGGTCACGTTCGAGTGTGACGAGCCGCCGGCTGCCCGCTCGGAGAAGACGGTTGTCGTGGGCGGCCGGGATACCCGCGGGATGACCGCTGGCGAGATCGATAGCTATGTCCGCTCGCAGCTGGCTTCGGGGGCAGATCTTTATACCTTGCACGCGCGGGCCCTGGCCGACCTGCGGCCGGATCTGATCTTGACCCAGGACCTGTGCCGGGTGTGCGCGCTGCCGTCCGGTCACGTCGATGACGCCCTGGGCTACCTGGGATGCCGGGCGGATGTGCTGTCACTTGACCCGCACACCCTCGATGACGTGCTGGACTCGATTCTGGCGATCGGGCTGCGGGCCGGCGTGCCAGAGCGCGCCGCGCAACTGGTGGGTGACCTGCGGGGCCGCCTGAGCCGCATCGCGGCGGGTGTCGCGGGACGGGCCTGCCCCAGGGTCGCGGTGATCGAGTGGGTAGATCCGCCGTTCACCGCGGGGCACTGGATACCCGACCTCGTCTGCGCGGCGGGCGGCCAGCCGGTTGCGGGCCGCCCCGGTGCGCCGTCGGTCGCGACCAGCTGGGCGGCCATCGCCGCGGAAGCGCCCGATGTCGTCATCGTCGCGCCTTGCGGCTACCACCTGTCCGGCGCGATCGATCAGGCGCAATCCGCGGCCCGGGCGCTCCCGGGCGTGCCGGTCTGGGCGATCGACGCCGATGGCATCGTGGTCCGCCCGGGGCCCCGCCTGATCGACGGCGTCGAGGCCATCGCCTCGATACTCCATCCCGGCACTGCGCCGGGCGCACAGCCTCCCGCCGTGCACCAGGTCACGGCCCCTGGCTAACCCCGGCCGGTCCATCGCCGTGGCGGCCGTCCGGCAGCCGGCAGCGGCCGCCGCTAGCCAGCACTCCCGCGCTGCCGGCGGTCAAGGTCGGTGGTCCTGGAGCGCGGCGCCGGTGCTCGTGGGAGGCCTGCGGAGTCTCAGCCACGCGAACAGCAGCATCAACGGCAGGACGAGGCCGCCGATGCCGTAGATGAGAAACGCGCCGAGGCCGTGGATGCGCTCGACTAGCCAGGCGAAGTTCTGGCCGAAGAAGCCGGTGACGAAGGTCAGCGGCAGGAACACGGTGGCCAGGATCGTGAGCTGTTCGATGGTGGCGTTCTGCCGGACGCTGACCTTCGTCTGTTCGACCGAGATCACCGCCATGTTGGCCTCCAGCACGGTGCCGAGAAGGTCACGTTGCGCGGCGACCTCCTCGTTGACCAGGAGCAGGTGGTCCTGGACGTCACGCAGATACGGCTGCAGCTCCGGTACTGCGGCGGCGCGCTCGATGGTGGCCACCACGCCGAGCAGCGGATGGACAGCACGGTAGAAGTCGGTGGCCTCGCGGCGCAGCGAGTAAATGCGCTCGGTCGGCGCCACGGCGCCGGAGAACACGGTGGCCTCGATCTGGTCGATGTCGCGTTCGAGCCCGGCGATGACAGGCGCGTACCCGTCTACCACCTGATCCAGAATCGCCCAGAGCGCGGATCCGCTGCTCGCGGCCAGCAGCTCCGGCCGCTGCTCCAGCCGCCGCCTGGCCTCGCGCAGATCGCTCGCCACGCCCTGCCGCACCGTGATCACGAAGGTCGGCGCAAGGAAGACGCTGATCTCGCCGAACTCGACTTCCTCGGTTTCGTCGTCGTAGCGCGCGGTACGCAAGATGATCAGCTGCACGTCTCCGTCATAGCTTTCGGCCTTGGGCCGCATATGAAAGGTCTGGGCGTCCTCTACCGCCAGCTCATGCAGGCCGAAGGCGTCACGGACCTGGGCCAGCTCCTCCATTCCCGGCTCGAACAGCCCAAGCCACACGAAGCCGCCCTGCCTGCATCTGGCCGCAGCCTCCTCCAGCGGCACCGCGCCCTCACCCTGCCTGCGGCCGTCCTGGTAGAGAGCACAATCAATGATCATCTCGGGGACCCCCTTGTCGGGCAATCGAGGCGGACAGCCCTACCCAGCATGACCGAATCCCGCGCCTGTCATAAAGATCACCCGTGGAGGCGCCGGGCCGGGGAGGCAAGAGCGGCTGCGCCTGCCATCCCCACCTCAGGGCGACCAGGTCGAATGCCCTCATCTCGGCTACCTTCGCAACGCGGCGGGCGCGCATCATGCGATGCAAAGGCTCAGCGCGGCGCGAGAGTGGGCCTGGCCTGATTGCTGGAATGCCGTCGCCCTACTGTGCGGTGATGGCCGGGTTGAGCCGTACGAGCCGCACGGGGTCTGTCTCGTCGAGTTCGGCGACGGCTTCTCGTGACTTCACGAAGTCTGAGAATGAGCGATAGCCCAGAGCCCTCTCGCTGAACGACGGGTCCATGCGCCTCATCTGGCTCTTCACCGCGGAGCTATGCAGCCAGTCCGCGTCATCCTTTTCCTGGCCGAGTCGCAGTGCCCGCTCAAGGAGCCTGGTCGCCAGCTCTTGCGGGTCTTCGGGATCGGGATCGGTCTCGTCGGTCACCGCGGCCGCTGGCCGCCTGGTACGCCGCGAGGCCCGGGCGGGCGGCGCGCTGCCGGCCTCCTCCTGTTCCGCCTCGGCGCCGGCCGTCGGTGCGGCGGGCAGCGGGGAGGCGTCGGCGGGGGTAATCCCCGGAAGGGCGTCATAGGTCACCAGTTCGTCACACGCCGCGGCGAGTGACCTGCTGGTCGATCCGGCGACCCCGACGCCCACGACGTAACGGCCCAGGCGCCGGCACCGCTGGGCGAGGGCAATGTAATCGGAGTCCCCGGCCACGATCACCACGTGGGTCAGGTCGGGCAGGCGGAACATGTCCTCCACCGCATCCACGGCCAGCCTGATGTCGGCGCCATTCTTGGCGTAGGCGGCGGCGGGAAAGAGCTGCACCAGGTCCACTGCGCGGCTGACGAGCTGCCCGCGGTAGTCGGCGTTCACGGGAGCTGACCAGTCCGCATAGGCGCGGGTCAGGACGAGGGTGCCGAACGATGAGGCGAAGTCGATCACCGCGCCGACGTCCACGGTGGCGCGCCGCAGCCTGTCCGCCATGTCGGGATCGGCCGATCGCCCGGCACTGGTGAACCCGCGCCCCTTGTCACGCTGGAACTGGCCCCGGCCATGAACCTGGTCGTAACGGGAGATCACGATGTTGTCGAAGTCGACATAGACGGCGACACGGGTGACGCCAGGATCGTTCATAGCTGCTCTTCTCACCGGGGATGCCCTCGTGCGGCCAGCCTGCCGGGAAACCCCGGCGGTGACCGCCTATAACATCAAGCAGTCACCGGGCCGGCCTCACGAAGATCACTAGTGCGGCGCCGAAGCGGCACGGACTGATGATCTCCACTGTCGCACAGCAGCCGGTCCCGGTGGGCGGCAGGTGAGCGGCTTTCGTGGAAGGCTGGTCTGGGTGGCCCGCTCCCCGCACTGATCGACCGCGCTGACGGGCTGCTACGGCCTTCCGGCGGTGGATGTCTATGCCCTGGGCCGGTGCTGTGCTTCCCAGGGATCGGCGCCCTGTGAGCAGAGCGTGCCGTAAGCCGCCCAGGTCCGTGGGGTGGACGGGTTTCCCATGATCAGGCGCACGTCCACCACCTCGAACCTCCAGCTCGCGTCCGGCTCCGGACGGCCGGGTCCCGCAAAGGGCGCCGCTAGCTGCCGCGCCCCGGCCTTCGCCTCGGCCGCCAGGTTCTCCAGGGCGTCCTTCGGAGTCTCGCCGGCTCCGGCGACCACCCGGTGCGGTGCCCGGCAGCATCGGACGTCGTGCGGATCCTGATCTCGGGGATCGTGATGGCCGGCATGGTCGGCAGGCTACCGGCGAAGACCGCCGCATCGAGCACAAACACGGTGCGGCAACGGGGGCGACGTGCGGACGTCGCGGGGCCGGCCTTGACTACCGACGCGCCGCGGCAGCGTGCCGCGGGCCGGGATGGTTCAATGACAGTCGTGAGCTGGCTGCGTGGCGGCCTGGGCAGGGACAATCTGGATATCCTCCGCGGTCACGCCCGGGCGTCGATCCTGGACGTGAACGACGGCATCACCTCAGCTGCGGGCATCGCGGAGGGCTTTACCAGCGCCGGCGCGTCGCTCAGGACCTTGCTGTTCGCTGGAACGGCGGTCATCCTGGCCGGCGGATCCGCGGCGGCAGGGGCCCGCTACACCGAGGTGCGGACCGAATGGGAGATGAACCACGCGCTGCTTGAAGCCGAGCGGGCGAGCATTGAGGCAGATCCCGCCGGTGAGTTCGAGGAACTCACCGGAATCTACGAGGCCAAGGGCCTGAACCCGCGGCTCGCGCGCCAAGTCGCCGAAGCGCTGACCGAGCGTGATCCGCTGGCCGCCCACGCCGACGCGGAACTGCGGCTTGAGGAACTGGGGCCTGCGAGCGGGGCTGTATCTGCCGCTGTGACTGCGGGCTTCTGCTACGGAATCGGCGCCGCTGTTCCGCTCGCAGGGATAAAGTGGCTGCCTGGGGATGAGCGGATGGTGCTGACTTTTGTCGCCGTTCTCATCGCCCTCGCCCTTACCGGCTGGTTCGCCGCCTGGCTGACGGGCCTGCCCGTACTCCGGCTGGTGCGGCGCAATGTCCTGCTGGGGGCGGCCATCATGTCGGCCAGCATCCTTGCCGGTCTCGCCCTGGCGTGAGCCATCCTGAGGCGGCAAACCGGCGCCCGCCCAGTACGGCTTTCGTGTGTCCTGACTTCTCAGATCGCCAGGCCGGCAACGGCGGCCTTCGTCGCAGACCGGCGAGGTGGCTGGTGTCAATGCGCGGCCCGGCCAGGCTGTACCGCACCGCGGCCCCGGCCGCCCCGCCGCAGTGGTCAGCAGCACGATGCCGCCGGTCACAGGGCGATTTCATCAGCGTCCTCCCGGCGCGGCTAGCTGGCCTGCTGCATGACCGCCGCCGCGCGGAATTCCAGCTCCTTCTCGTCGATGGGCCCGCGGAACAGCGCCGCGTCCTTGAAGTAGTGCTGGCGCAGGCGCCAGGGCGCCCGGTCGCCCTGCAGCGGCAAGGTGGCCCGTCCCCGCTCGAAGTAGCCGGACGTCATGTCGATGAACGGCACAGTGGCGATCCGCTCTGGCGGGAGCCGGGGAGTGACGATCGCGTAGCCTTTTTCCGTCATGAAGCGCAGCATGCGGCTCACGTACGCGGCGACGAGGTCGACCTTCAGCGTCCACGATGCGTTGGTGTAGCCGATGGCGAACGCCATGTTCGGCACTCCCTCGAGCATCATGCCCTGGTAGGCGACGCGCTGCGGGACGTCGACAGCCGCGCCGTCCACGGTCAGCTCGATCCCGCCGAAAGGGAGCAGGTTCAGCCCCGTGGCGGTCACGATCACATCGGCCTCAAGCTGCGCGCCCGAGCGCAGCTTGAGGCCGGTCTCGGTGAACTCCTCGATGTGGTCGGTGACGACGTCGGCCTGGCCGGACCTGATGGCCGCGAAGAAGTCCCCGTCGGGCACCAGGCACATGCGCTGGTCCCAGGGCTCGTAGGCCGGGGTGAAATGCGTGCCGATGTCGTAGCCGGCCGGGAGGCGCCTGGCTGCCCCCTTCTGCAGGACCGCCCGGGCCCGCGCCGGATGCCTGCGGCAGAAGTTGTACACCGCAGTCCCGATCCGCGCGTTCTTCCAGCGCACCGCCGCATAGGCCAGGCGCTCGGGCAGCACCTTGCGCAGCAAGTCGGCGATGGGATCCGCGCCGGGCAGCGACAGGACGAACGACGGCGAGCGCTGCAGCATGGTCACGTGCGCGGCTGTCCCGGCGATCGCCGGGACCATCGTGACGGCAGTCGCGCCGCTGCCGATGATGACGACCCGCTTGCCGGTCAGGTCAAGGTCCGCTGGCCAGTGCTGCGGGTGCACCACCCGGCCGGGGAAGTTCTCCTGGCCGGTCCAGGCCGGGGTGTAGCCCCGGTCGTACCGGTAGTAGCCGGAGCACAGGAAGAGGAATCCGCAGGTGCGCTCGGTGCGCGCTCCGCTGCCGGTGTTCTCGACGGTCACCGTCCAGCGGGCGTGGTCACCGGACCATTCGGCTCGCACGACGCGGCAGTGATAGCCAATGCTGCTTGTCGACGCCGTAGGCCGCTGCCGTGTCCCGGACGTAGCGGAGAATCTCCTCGCCGCCGGCGATGGCCTTGGCCTGCCTCCATGGCCGGAACGGGTAGCCAAGGGTGAACATGTCGGAATCCGAGCGGACGCCGGGAAACCGGAAAAGGTCCCAGGTGCCGCCGCTGGCTCCGCGCGCCTCGAGGATGGCGTACGAGGCGCTGGGGGCCTCGGTCTGCAGGTGACAGGCAGCGCCGATGCCGGACAGGCCGGCGCCGACGATGAGCACGTCGACGTGCTCAGGCGTGATCGCGTCGCCGGAATGGGCGGATACCGCACTCATGGTGGCCCCTGTCATTGTCCGCGGCATTTGACGACTGCGTTGAGGATGGCATTGGCAGGCCGGCTATGCAACACTCTCGGCAGATGTATCACGCGGGCTGACCTCTGAGGAGACCCATGACCCCGACGACATCGGGCGGACCGTGCATCAGCATCTGCGCGTTCAGGGTGCGCTGCCATCACGGGGCTTCGGCGGGGGCGGGACAGAGCGGCAGCGGCCGGCGCCACGGGATCGAGGGCTTCCGCGAGTTCTCCACCCCCCGGGGCGTGGTCGTGCGCGGGACAGGCGATCTGGCCGATGCGTTCCTGCCGCCCTACGGTCCGGTGGCGCGGGCCATCGCGGACAGCGCGTTCGGCAGCCCCGTGCCCCCCGGCGCCGCCGCGCCGGGCAGCGCCTGAGCGCGGGATGCCGTGCCGCCCGCAGGCCTGACCCGCATCTCGCGTCCAGCCAGCGGGGCCGGCATGCGCCCCGCTCGCTTCGCGGCCGTCTCGGCCCGGTGGATTCATGACGGCAGGCGCCTGGACATGCAGGGCGTCGCCGATGAGCTTGGCGTGTCACGCGCCACCTTGTTTCGTCATGCGGGCAGCCGCGAAGCGCTGCTCGGCAGCGCCCTGTGGATGCTCACCGAGCGCACGCTCACCACGGCCGCACGGCGATGGGAGGCTGAGCGGCCGGCCGGGGCGCTGCACACGCCAGGAACCGGCCGGCACATCAACGCGATCGTGTCGAGCTCACGAGGCTTGCGGCGGCTGCTTGACGATGAGCCGGCCCTGACTCTGCGGGTGCTCACCGACCCGCGCGGCCGGGTGCAGACCGGGATCGTGACCTTCGTCGAGGAACTCCTGCGCCGTGACATGGCTGAGTTCGGCCTGGTCCCGCTCACCGACCCGGGGGCCCTCGCTTACGCGCTAGTGAGACTGGGGGAGTCGTTCCTGTACGCGGACGTGCTCGCCGCGCGGCAGCCGGACGTCGCCGCTGCCAACCGCCTGCAGCAGGCCCTCGTCGAAGGCACCCGGCCGTAGCGACGCGAGGACCCTGGACGGAACCCGCCGACCAGCCCCAGCATTGCCAGCGCGCCGGTGACCGCGCAGACAAGCGAAGACGACCAGCCATGCCTGCGACCGCCATAACCCGCCTCCGCGGCCTACCGCGACCGCGACCTGCCGCTCTTCGTCGCGTCGACAGTCGCCGGCGAGGCCCGTAAGCACGGCTTCGGCAATGTCACTTCGCTAGAGCCGTGGCAGGACGTCGAGGTCGGCGGGGTGGCAATCACGGCGGCACCGGCCAAGCACGGCGTGCCCGAGGTCACGTTCGTGCTCCGGTCGGGCTCGGAGGCGGTGTACTTCGCCGGCGACCCGCTATCGAAGTCATCACCGGAGTGCCGCTCGCTGCCGACCTCGATGCAACCCGGCCGCGGCCCATGATGGCCATCCTCACACCAGCGGCTGTTCATCAGCACGCGATCGCGTCGTGCTCTTGCATCTGCTGGCGCAGTGCATGCAGTGCGTAGTGCAGCCGTGATCTGGCCGTGCCGTGCGGTATGCCCAGCTGACGGGCGACCGTCGCCAGGCTGCCCCCGTGGTAGAAGGTCTCCACCAGCACGGCCCGGTGTGCGGGCGACAGGCGCTGGAGTGCGGCGGATACGAGCTGCCGGTTCAGGACCTGGTCCAGTCCCGGATCAGTTTCCGCATCATCGGCCGCCTGATCGCGGACAGTCATCGGCCGTGACCGTACCGCCCGGTCAGCGTCGATCAGCAAGTTGCGCGCGACCCGGAATAGCCATGGCCGGATTGGCCGGTCATCGGCGCTCAGCTGCGGCAGGTGACGCCAGGCCCGGATGAAGGTTTCCTGCACGATGTCATCTGCGCTCGCCCGGTCAGGGCAGAACCGCCCGACGTAGCCGTGCAGGGCCCTGGCGTGATGGGAGTACAGCTGGCGGATCGCGGCATCGGCGTCGCCGGGTAGCTGGCCGGGGGGAGCGTTCGTGATAGCGGACATGTCTACTAGTACGCATAGTAGATATGGTTGGTTCATGGCGGCCGCTCCGGCGGCTGCGGGCACTGCCAGGTGCGGAGCCTGGCCGGGAGAAACCCGCAGGCTGCATGAACCGCTGGCTTAATCTATGCGTGATAGTAGATAGCGGGCGGGGCGCCGCCGGTATGGCCATGTCCGGGAGTGAGGGATGCGACGATTCGGTGAGCTGGAAGCCGTGATCATGGACCGGCTGTGGGAGCGGGGCCGCCCGGCGCTGGTCCGCGAGATGGTCGACGATCTGCGCGAGGATCGGGCGCTCGCCTACACCACCGTGATGACGGTGATGGACAATCTGTTTCGCAAGGGGTGGCTGCGGCGGGAACGGGACGGCCGTGCGTGGCGCTACGAGCCCACCGGCTCGCGGTCCGGCTATACCGCGGCGCTGATGAACGACGCGCTGGCCACCAGCGCGGACCGGCGCACTGCGCTCGCGCATTTCGCGTTCCAGATGAGCCCGCACGACGCCGCGCTGCTGCGGGAGGCGCTTGACCAGGCGGGCCGCGAGCCTGAGGCCGGCGGCACCCGGTGACCATCGCGGCGGTGCTGGTGGCGTACGCAGCCTGCGTCGGCACGCTGGGCTCCAGGATGCTGGCCGGGGCCAGGTGGACGGCCCGGGCGCCGCTGCTGGCCATCGTCACCTACCTGACCGCCGGATGGTCGGTCGTTGCCGCGCTCGGGCTGGCCGGCCTGACGCTGGCGGTTCATGCGACCGCCCTCGGCGGAGGCCTGAGTCACCTCATCGGAGCCTGCGTGCTGCGGCTCCGCGCCACCTACGGAACGCCGGGGGGCGCCACGGTGGCCGGGCTCGGCCTCACCCTGGCGGGCGGTGTCGCGGCCCGCGCCGCGCTCACCGCGACGACTCACCTCCGCGCGGCCGGGCGGCAGGCGCTGCGGCACGCGCAGACCGCGCGGCTGGTCGGCCATCCCGAGCCGGCCCTGGGGGCCGTGCTGGTGGAGCATCCCCAGCCGGCCGCCTACTGCGTCGCCGGCCGGCACCCGACGGTGATCCTGACCACCGGTGCGCTGCAGGCGCTGGATCCCGCCCAGCTGGACGCGGTCCTGGCGCACGAACGGGCGCACCTGGCCGGGCGCCATCACCGGCTGATAGCCATGGCGCGGATCGGCCGCCAGGTGCTTCCGTTCCTGCCGCTGATGCGAGACGCGGAGGCGCAGGTGGCGCGGCTGGCTGAGCTGCACGCCGACGATACGGCCACCCGGGCCAGTGATCCACGGTCGCTCGCCACCGCCCTGGTCGTTCTCGCCACGGCCGGCAATCCCGCTCCGGCCCTCGCCGCGGCGGCCACCGACGCGGTTCAGCGGATACACCGGCTGCTGGGTCCCGCCGAGCCCCTGAGCCGCGCACGACGGCTGCTGCTTCGCACTACGGTCGCGGCGCTCGCCCTGATCCCGGTCGTGCTGGCCCTGATCCCAGCCGTCCTCGCACTCGCACTCGGCCGGCTTCCAGCCGCCTAGCAGCCCAGCGCGACCGCATGGCCAGGGGCCGCAGCCGCTGTCCAGCCGGTCCTGTCTCGCGGCCGGACGGCCGCCGTCATCGGCAGCCCGGCAGCCGGCGGTGAACAACCACGCGGCCTGCCTCGTGTTGCCAGGTATGAGGATCCATCGCCAGAACGGCCTGCCCGGCGCGGCCGCCGGGCAGGAGGGCTACCCGGCGGGCACTGCGGCCCAGCGCCACCGCTGGCGGCCACGTCGCCGCAGGGACCGCGCGGCAGCCCGGCGCACGCCAGGCCCAGGCGCCGTCGGGGGCCAGCTCACGGCCAGCGAGACGGCGGCAGTCCCGGCTCCGCCCGGCGAGGCTATGGCCGCCGCCATGCAGCTGGCGATCGGGCTCCTCACCGCCAGCCTGGACTCACCCGAGCTGGAGGCCTGGGCGGTAGAGGCCCTCACTCCCCATGACGTAGACGGCCTGGGCAACTTCATGGCCGGCTTGCATGTGGTCTCCGAGCTGCTGCTCCGCGAGCTGCACCAGGCGACGGGCGAGCCGCCAGAAGCCATCCTGCAACGGCTCGCGATCGTGGCGCAGCGCCGGAGAGGGACACCTTCCGCCGGTTAGCGCACCGGGGCCGGCCCAGCCCGGGAATCATCAGCGCCGGGCACCCGGGCCGGCCTCCGCGTACCTGCTCGCCAGCTGGCCGCGATGAACAGCTGCTGTCTGCTACCCGTGTTAGTAGACAGGTCGGCCGAGCATCGCCGGACAACCCCGGGCCTGCTCAGCCAGGCCGGCGGCTCCGCCGCCGCGGACCCTGAGGAGCTGGTTAGTTTTGGCGGGCATGACATTCAGTACGACCGGTCTTATCGAGCGCTCGGCAGCTGCCTATGTATCCGGTGTGCCGCAAGACGCCGCGGACGATGGCTTTTTCGGGCCTGCCAGCGTCACGTGGCGGGTGAGCGCTGACCTGTCCTCGCCGGTTGCCGGGCTGCGGTCCTTGCTGATGCAGGCGCTGCATCCGCTGGCGATGGCCGGTGTCGATCAGCACAGTGGCTGGCGCCGGGATCCTGTCGGCAGGCTCGCCGCCATCTCGTCCTACCTCGCCACGGTCACCTTCGCCGACCGGGCAGCCGCCGTGCAGGCCGCAGCCCGGGTACGGCGCATCCATGATCACGTCCACGGCGCGGACGCGGTGACCGGCCGCCCGTACGCGGCGGCCGATCCCGCGCTGCTGCTGTGGGTGCACGCTGCCCTGGTCCAGTCCGGCCTGGCGGCCGGCCAGGCGTTCGGGACGCCGCTGTCGGCGCAGGACAGTGATCGCTACGTCGCGGAGATGACGGTTTCGGCCGAGCTCGCCGGCGTGCCCCGGCCGCTGGTTCCCGCCGGGGTCGCTGAACTCGAACGGTACGTCGCGTCGGTCCGGCCTGAGTTGCGCTGCACGCCAGCGGCCGCCGAGTCCATGGCCTGCCTGCTCAACCCGCCGGGCCTGGACGAGGAGGCCGCCGGGTACTGGCAGGACGTGCGCGACGGCGCGATCGCCTTGCTCCCGGAGTGGGCGCGGGAGATGTACGGGTACGGCGCGCCGCAGCCCCTGACACCCGGCCGCCGGATGGAGATCCGGCAGTCGCTGGGCGTCCTTGACGCCCTGTTCCTCGGCGAGCCCGGCGTGCTCGAGGCGCGGCAGCGGATCACCCGCCAGATGCGCGCAGCGAGGTCCGCATGAACGCCTGGAGGCTCCGCGCCGCGGTAATGGCCGGCGGCGCGGCCGCGGCCCTGAGCCTGGTCCTGCTGCGCCGGCGGCCCGGACGGCTGCGGTATGGCCGCGGGCTTGCGGCGCTCAGGCTCTTCGTGCGCGGCGGGGGCCGCTATGCGGGAAGTGCGCCTCGGCTGTTCGCGGCCGCGGGCGAGCAACGCCAGCTGCTGCGAGCGGACCTGGCCCTGCAGACCGCCGAGGATGTCGCCGACACCCTGGGAGCGATGAAGGGCGTCATGATGAAGATCGGCCAGATGGCCAGTTACGTCGACGGCGGCCTGCCCCCGGCTGTCCGCCGCACCCTGGGGCGCCTGCAGGACAGCGTCCCGCCGATGAGCCCGCAGCTGGCCGCGGCGGTCGTGCAGGAAGAACTCGGCGCCCCGCCGGAACAGGTGTTCGCCCGCTGGGATCCGCAGCCCATAGCCGCCGCCTCGATCGGGCAGGTGCACCGCGCGGTCACGCGCGACGGCCGGGCGGTCGCCGTCAAGGTGCAGTACCCGGGCATCGCCGAGACCATCGCAGCCGACCTGCGCAACGTCGCCCTGCTGCGCCGGATGCTGCGGATCGCCGCCCCGGCCCAGGACGTCGACGCGCTGCTGACCGAGCTGCGGGACCGGGTCGTGGAGGAACTCGACTACCGCCGCGAGGCCGGCAATCAGCGCCTGCTGGCCGCCTACTATGACGGCCATCCCACCATCCACGTCCCCGGGGTCATCAGCGAGCTGTCCACTCGCAGGATGGTGACCAGCGAGCTATCCGGCGGAGCCCGCTTCGCCGACCTTGCCGGCTGGCCGCAGCACGAACGGGACCTGGCGGCCGAGACGATCTACCGCTTCGTCTTCCGCAGCCTCTACGAGGTCCGCGCATTCAACGGCGACCCGCATCCGGGCAACTACCTGTTCCACCGGGGCGGCCGGGTCACCTTCCTCGATTTCGGGCTGGTCAAGCACTTCACCCCCGCCGAACTGCAGCCGCTCCTGCAGATGGCCCGCAACGTATGCGTCGAGCACGATGACGAGGCCTTCCGCCGCAGCCTGGAGAACGCCGGATTCCTGCGCCCGGGCGCGCCGCTCAGCACCCGGGCCATCGTCGAGCACCTGGCTGTCTTCTACGACACCATCCGCGAACCCGGGCCCCTCACCATCACCAGCGACTACGCCTCCTCAGTCGTGCGCCGTTTCTTCGACGTGCGCAGCCCGGTGACCGACTACATCAGGGTGCCGCGGTCATACGTGATCCTTCAGCGCATCAACCTTGGGCTGTTCGCGGTACTCGGCGAGCTATCAGCCACCGCGGACTGGCGCGCCATCGCCGAGGAGATCTGGCCCTTCACCCGGGGGCCGCCTCCACCCCGATGGGAGAAGCCGAGGCCGCCTGGCAGGCGCGGCGCCAGCCGATCGCGGCGTGACTTCCCCGGCTACGCCACTCCGGGACCTGCCCGGAGATCAGCTTCCGGTCCGAGCTGCTGGCCCGGGTCCCGTCCGGATGGCGGGCAGCCGGCCGCCTGGGCAGTGTGACGTATGTCGCACCCGGCCGGCTCCCTCCTGCTGAACTCTCCAACTCTACTATCCGTCTTAGTAGACAAGAGCGGTACTACCGCTGCCCGTCGCGGCGCCAGGCCCGCGGGAACATCTTGCACTACGGAAGGAAACCAATGTCTGCTCGTACTGGTCCGGCGCAGCCGGAAGGCACCGATGTGGTCGCGCGCGCCGTGGGCGCGCTGGCGCTGGCCGCGCTGGCGGTGATCCACGTGGTTGACCTGCCGGGAACGCTGGGACCGACTCCGCTGGTCGGCCTCGGGTATGTCGGGATCATCGCGGCGGCGGTCCTGGCGGCCGGGACGATGATCACACGGTCGCACTGGCTGGCATGGGCGGCGGCCGGGGCCGTGGCCGTTTCTGCCATGGGCGGTTACCTGCTGACCCGCGCCCTGCCTGGGGGCTTCCTGGGTGATCACGGCGATGTCGGTAACTGGCGCTGCCCGCTGGGCATCACCGCGCTCAGCGTGGAGACGCTGGTCATCTTGCTCGTCGTGCTCGTCGGCTGGCAGGCACAGGCCCGCGCCGCGAGCACCGCTGCGGCACCCCGGGCTGCCGCGCAGCGCACGACCGACTACAGCCAGCCCCGCTGAGCCTGCCCCCGGTGCGCACGCCGGCCAGGGGCCGGGGGTGCGCTAGCCCGTCAGATCCCCCGCCCGGCCTGCCGCCGGGCCCTGAAAGGAGCACTGAAATGCGCATATCCCAGCCCGAGCCGCGCGGTCACGCAAACGCAGCCCCATGGCGGCGGTGGCTGCTGCCGGCGGCTGTCGCGGCCGGGTGGGTGACGCTGCTGGTCCTGCCGCACCGGGCAGCCCCGGGCGTGGCGCTGAGCTACACCCGGTTCCTGACCGATGTCGGCGCCGGGACGGTCCGCGCGGTGACCATCGGCCCGGCCGGCCAGGTGACTGGCAGCCTCACCGGCGGCCAGCCGTTCACCACCACCATCCCGGTCGCGCTCGGCGGCAGCGGCCTGGGCGGTGACCTGGCCGCGCACCACGTTCAGGTCACCGCCACTACCGCCGTGCCCTCCTCGGTGCTGATCGGGCTGCTGCCGCTGCTGCTGATCGGCGGCCTGCTCTGCCTGGGCATCCGCACCGTCCGCCGGCGCAGGCCGGCGGGCTGGGCGGCCTGACGAAGGCGAAGGCGCGCGTGATCGACACCGAGCGGCCGGCCACCCGGTTCGCCGACGTGGCCGGCTACCCCGCGGTGAAGACGGAGATCAGCGAGGTCGTCGACTACCTGCGCGACCCCGGCCGCTACCACCGGGCCGGGCGCCGCGGACCGCGCGGCGTGCTGATGGCCGGGCCGCCCGGCACGGGCAAGACCCTGCTCGCCCGCGCGGTCGCCGGCGAGGCCCGCGTCCCCTTCTTCTCGGTCTCGGGCTCCGGCTTCGTGGAGATGTTCGCCGGGGTCGGGGCGGCCCGGGTCCGGGACCTGTTCGAGCAGGCCCGCACGCGCGCGCCGGCGATCGTGTTCATCGACGAGATCGATGCCCTCGGCGCCCGCCGCCACCACGGCAGCATGGTGGGCAGTGACGAGCGCGAGCAGACCCTCAACCAGCTGCTCGCCGAGATGGACGGATTCGATCAGGCCGACGGGGTGGTAGTGCTGGCCGCCACCAACCGGCCGGACGCCCTGGACCCGGCGCTGCGCCGCCCCGGCCGATTCGACCGCGAGGTCATCGTCCCGCTGCCCGACCGGCCTGAGCGGCGCGCGATCCTGGCCACCCACGCCCGCGGCAAGAACCTCGCCCCAGACGCCGATGTCGACGAGGTCGCCGCCGCCACCCCCGGATTCTCCGGCGCGGACCTGGCCAACCTGGTCAACGAGGCCGCCCTGACTGCGGTCCGGGCCCGCCGCACCAGCCTCACCACCGCCGACTTCGCCAGCGCCCGCGACCGCGTGCTGCTCGGCACCCGGCGCACCAGCCCGCTGGCCCCCGGCGAGCTGGCCACGGTCGCCGTCCATGAGGCCGGCCACGCCCTGGTCGCAGTCCTGTCCCCGCACGCCGACCCGGTCAGCCGGGTGACCGTGCTGGGCGCTGGCCAGGCCCTCGGGCTGACCGAGATGCTCCCCGCCGACGACCGGCGGCTATACGGGGAAAGCTATCTGGCCGACACTCTCGCCGTCCGCCTCGGCGGCCGGGCCGCCGAGCGCCTGATCTGCGGCGAGGCATCCACCGGCGCCACCGACGACCTGGCCTCCGCCACCGCCCTGGCCACCCAGATGGTCCGCGAGTTCGGCCTCAGCGACAAGCTCGGGCCAGCCAGCTACAGCGGCCCGGCCGCCGGGCTCCCCGGGCTCGCCGCGTCCCCCGGCTACTCCGAGCACACCCAGTGGCTGCTCGACCAGGAAGTCGCCGCCCTGCTGATGAAGGCGGAAGCACGCGCCGCCCGGGCCCCCGCGCCCCTGCCGGCCGGGACCTTGCCCGCCGGGACCTTGCCCGGCCTCCAGCCACCTCCATCGCCGCGGTAAATCGCCCGGCCATCCCCGCACCATGCGGGCGCTTCCGCAGGACCCGCGTGGCCTCAGACAAGGCAGACATGACAGTCACAAGACCCGCATCAGCCGACGGCCGCCGGACCTGGCTGCGGCCGGTACCGCCGTCCCCCCTCGGCGCCGCGGCCGCCCCGTACATCGCGGCGGCGGCTCAGCGCCCCGGCGGCAAGCGGATCGGGCGCATCACGGCCGCCGCCGTCGGGGCGGCGGTGCTGGCGGCTGCTGCGGTGACTGAGCGAGCCCCGCTGGCCGCATCCTTTGCCGTGCTTGGTCATCTGCACTGGACCTGGCTCCTGGCTGGCATCGTGCTCGAATCGGCGTCCATGGGCGCCTTCGCGATCATGCTGGGCCGGCTGCTCGCGGCCTGCGGCTCCAGCGTCGGCATCCGGCCGATGCTGGCCACCGCCTATGCGGCCAACGCGGTGTCGGTCTCGGTGCCGCTGGCCGGACCCGGCCTGGCCGCGGCGTTCACCTTCCGCCGCTTTACCGGGCAGGGGGCGGATGCCCCGCTGGCCGGCTGGGCGCTGCTGGCCGGCGGGGCGGCCTCCTCGGCCGCCGCGGCCCTGGTCGCGGTCGGCGGCGGGCTGGCGTCCGGGAACATCGTGGTCGCGGTAGTCGCCGTTCCGGGCGGTGTGCTGGCCATAGCGGCCCTGGTCGTAGTGGCCGCGGCCGTGCGCAGGCCACGGCTGCGCGGCGCGCTCGAACGGCCCGCGGCGTGGACGCTGTGGCACGGATCCCGGCTGCTGCGCCGGCCCGCCGGTGACCCTCGCCGGATCATCCGGGCCTGGGCCGAGCGGCTGGGCTCACTCCAGCTTTCCCCGTCGGGCTGGATGAGGGTGACCGGCCTGGCGCTGGCCAACTGGCTGGCGGACGCGGCGGTCCTCGCGGTGAGCATCCACGCCGCCGGCGCCGCTGTGCCCTGGCACGGCCTGCTGCTGGTCTACGGCTCGGGAATCGCCGCGCAAAGCCTGAACATTACCCCCGGCGGGCTCGGGGTCACCGAGGGAACCCTTAGCCTGGCCCTGGTAGCCACCGGGCTGCACGCCGGCCAGGCACTGACCGCGGTGCTGCTCTACCGCCTGGTCAGTTTCTGGCTGGTGGCATTCGCCGGATGGCTGGTCCTGCTCTGGCTGCGCCGGGCTCGGCGCGACACCGGCACCGGCACCGCGCGAACGGTGCCATCCCCTGACCAAGCGAGCCGTCCCGTCCGGCGGCCGCCGGCATCAGGACGGCAGCCGGCGGGGGAGATAATGCTGCCAGGTCGTGCTGGCTCTGGGACAGGACACGCGATGGCCGCTGATGCCGTGGTCACTGATCTTTCAGCCACGCCGGGTGCGCACGAGCTGGTGCTGCTGCACGGGCAGCCAGGCTCGGCCGCCGACTGGCTGCCGGTGGCCGGCCTGCTGCCAGCCCAGCTCCATGCCGTCGCGGCTGACCGGCCGGGATACGGCTCCAGCCAGCTTCCCGCCGGCGGCTTCGCCGCGAACGCGCAAGCCGTGCTCGATGACCTGGACTCGCGGGGCATCAGGCGCGCGGTGCTGGTGGGGCACTCCTACGGCGGCGGGGTGGCATTGTCGGCGGCGGCCCTGGCGCCGCACCGGATAGAGGCGGTGGTCCTGCTCGCGAGCGTAGGCCCGGGCTGCGTGAAAGCATGGGACAGGCTGCTGGCCGCACCCGGCGCAGGGCCGCTGTGCGCGCTGGTGGCGTGGCGGCTGACCCCATGGGTCGCCCGTGCCCGGCTCGCCCGGCTCGAAAGGCGGCGCGGCAGCCCGCTGCGTCCGGACGAGTACGCCAACTGGCAAGTCTGGGCCCAAGCGGGCGGCGAGAACGGCCCGCTATGGCGCACCTTCCTGGCCGAGCAGCGCGCCCTGCTGCGCGAGCTCGGTGAGCTGGAGTCTGCCATCGCCTCCGTCCGGGCGCCGGTGCTGCTGCTCGCCGACCCCCAGGACACCCTGGTTCCCGTCGATACCGGGCGCCGGCTCGCCCGGGCCCTGCCGGACGCCCGGCTGCAGCTCGTCGAGCGCGCGGGTCATCACCTGCCCAGGTGCGCCCCTGATGCCGTCGCCGATGCGATAACGGCCTTCCTGGCCGCGGTGGAGCATCCCGGCGGCTGAGGATGGCGACCGGAAATCGCGTTGGGCGAGCACCGCCGACCGGCAGGTTAGAGCGTGCTCCCGCGGCGATGCGTGCTGCGGGGCCTGCTGGACCGGCAGCGGTGCTCCGCCGCGGGAAAACCAGATGTTTGAACATGCCCGAGGGGGTAGCCGCTCAGCGTGGCCTGCCCGCCTTCTGACTCTGGGATTGGGCCTGTCCTGCCGCTCGCCGCCGCGCCGCCGCCTAGCCGCGTCCGGCAAGCGCATCAAGGCGCTGCGATGGTGCTGTGCGCCGATGGCGCGTGGCGGCGATGCGCGGTACTGGCGTGGGCCCGGCTGCCCGGGACCGGCTACGTGAGCGGCGACAGCGGCCGGCGCGTCACCTGGCTCGTGCGATTGCAGATCCCCGGAGATCCGGGCAGATGGCACGAGCATCTCCCAGAGCACCTGCAGCCCGCGGAAACCGGCGGCGAAGGCTACGCGGGGCAGCAGGCGCGAAACCGCGGCGATAGCAGTCTTAGCTGAGCCCCTGGCCCGCGCGGGCGGCCGCCGGGGATGTCCGGATGGCCAGGGCATAGCGGGCGGCGGTAGGCGCGCCTGATTGATGGGCTCGGTCATACGCCCGGAAGGCCGCGACTGCGGCAATCAGGATAAGCCCGGCCACAATGATCGCTCCGATCGCCAGGACAGCCCAGTTATCTGATCCCCTCGGCCACTGCGATGTCAATGATCCCCCTAGCTAGTGTCCCGGTAGAAAAGCACCCTGTGCGGTGAGCTGGTCAACCATTGCCGCCATGTTCACGACGTTCCACCCCAGGATCGTGCAGGGGGCAGCCGCTGGCTTCTCGACCGCGGTCAGCCGCAGCATCGTCCCGCTGGCGTTCGCCACGAGCGCGAACGGGCTCTCGTCGATTATGGGCAGCCCGAGTGTCCCCCCGTAACTGCCTGGCGCTGTCAAGGCTGGACACCCCGGCAAACCCGATCAAAGCGCTACGCTCCAGCATCAGCTCTCCAGCAGATTCGCGGACCTCTGAGGGTGACGCTCAGCCATGATCACGGCAGCCCTTGCGGGAGTCAAGACGACCTGGCAGCAGGGCTCCGGATGCTTTCCTTCTGGCCGCTGGTCAGGGAGGGTGATGTCACCGGAAGCTGCTGCCGCCCGGGCAGCGGGGCTAGCGTGCGAGCGGGTCGCCCGGCGGGCTGGCCTGGCGGTCTGCCCCGGCCGGTGCCGGCCCGTCGGCAATTGTCCTGAGCAGTGCTAGACAGGTGGGTGCGATGGTGGAGCGTCCGTATGAGCTGGTGTCGGATGGCGGCGCGATGGTGGCGCGGGTCCGGGTGCGGGGCGGCTCGGTGCTGGCGTCGCCGCTGCTGAACCGGGGTACCGCGTTCACGCTGGCGGAGCGGGAGGCGCTGGGGCTGACCGGGCTGCTGCCAGAAAGCGTGTCGGCCATCGAGGGGCAGCTGGCGCGGGTATACGCGCAGTATCAGCGGCAGCCCGGCGACCTGGCCAGGAACCTGTACCTGGCTAGCCTGCGCGACCGCAACGAAGTGCTGTTCTACCGGCTGCTGACCGATCACATCTCCGAGATGCTCCCGATCGTGTACACCCCGACGATCGGGACGGCGATCGAGCGGTTCAGCCACGAGTTCGGCCGTCCCCGCGGCGTGTACCTGTCGGTGAATCATCCCGGCCAGGTCGAGACGGCGTTCCGGAACTACGGGCTGGGACCTGGCGATGTCGACCTGATCGTCGCCACCGACTCGGAGGGGATCCTGGGCATCGGCGACTGGGGGGTCGGCGGCATCCAGATCGCGATCGGCAAGCTCGCCGTCTACATTGCCGCGGCCGGCCTGCACCCGCGCCGGGTCATCCCGGTGGTCCTGGACACCGGCACCGACAACCAGGCCCTGCTGGCCGATGAGATGTACCTGGGCCACCGGCACCGGCGGGTCCGCGGCGACCGGTATGACGAGCTGATCGACACTTACGTCACCACGGCCACCCGGCTGTTCCCGGCGGCCATGCTGCACTGGGAGGACTTCGGCGCCGCCAACGCCCGCCGCATCCTCACCAGGTACGCCGATGCCTGCTGCACGTTCAACGACGACATGCAGGGCACCGCCGCCGTCGTACTGGCCGCCGCGCTGTCGGCGATCCGCGCCGGCCGCGCCTCGGTGGCCGATCAGGTGGTGGTGATCCACGGCGCCGGAACGGCCGGGATCGGCATCGCGGACGCGCTGCGCCAGGTCATGATCTCCCACGGCCTCACCCCCGGCCAGGCCGCGAGCCGCTGCTACGCCCTGGGCAGCAAGGGGCTGCTCACCAGCGACTACCCCGGGACGCTGCGCGATTTCCAGGTTCCCTACGCCCGCCCGGCCGGCGAGGTCAGCGGCTGGCAGCACGACAGCGCGGGCCGCATCGGCCTGGCCGAGGTCGTGGCCCGCACCCATCCCACCATGCTGATCGGCACCTCGGCCCAGGCCGGAGCCTTCACTGAGCAGATCGTTACCGAGATGGCGGCGCATACCGCCCGGCCGATCATCATGCCGCTGTCCAACCCGACCTCGCGCTCGGAGGCACGGCCGGCCGACCTCATCACCTGGACCGGGGGGCGGGCGCTTGTCGCGACCGGCAGCCCGTTCCCGCCGGTGGACCATGACGGTGTCCGGTACCAGATCGCCCAGGCCAACAACGCGCTCATCTTCCCCGGCGTCGGGCTCGGCGTCACCGTCTCCCAGGCCCGCCGGGTCAGCGACGGGATGCTGGCTGCCGCGGCAGACGCCCTGGCCGGCCTGTCCGACGCCACTGCGCCCGGCGCGCCCGTGCTGCCGCCCGTCACCAGCCTCCGCGGCGTATCCGCCGCCGTCGCCGCCGCCGTGGCCGAAACAGCACAAGCCGAAGGGCTCGCCCGGGTACCACTCGACAGCCCGGCCAAGCAGGTGGCCGGGGCGATGTGGATACCCGTGTACCCGAAGCTCGAGCCCATCTGACCGCCCGCGGCCGCGGCTGGCGGCCGGCCGCATGTCCCGCACCTGCTACATACTCTTGACGTCAGCGGTAAAAACCGTAGAACATTGAGGAGATCCCCCAGGCAGATCCGGAGGGCCAGTATGGCGAGCGTGATCACTCGCGGTCCCGATCCCGCCGACGCGGTCGCGGCCGCCGACGCGGGTAACCAGCCGAGGGTGGAGTTCCGGGTGTCGCCCGAGCGGTACCGGCACTGGCGGCTGGCCGTCGACGCCGCGGTCGCCACGCTGACGATGGACGTCGCCGAGGACGCCGGGCTGGTACCCGGGTATGAGCTCAAGCTGAACTCCTACGACCTCGGCGTCGATATCGAGCTCTACGACGCGGTACAGCGGCTGCGGTTCGAGCATCCCGAGGTGCGCAGCGTGATCGTCACGAGCGGCAAGGAGAAGATCTTCTGCGCCGGGGCGAACATCCGCATGCTCGCCGCGTCGCCGCACTCGTGGAAGGTGAACTTCTGCAAGTTCACCAACGAGACGCGCAACGGCATGGAGGACGCGACCGCGAACTCCGGCCAGACATACCTGGCGGCGCTCAACGGCACGGCGTCGGGCGGCGGCTACGAGCTCGCGCTCGCGTGCGAGCACATCATGCTGGTCGATGACCGGTCGTCGGCGGTATCGCTGCCCGAGCTGCCGCTGCTGGGCGTGCTGCCCGGCACCGGCGGGCTGACCCGGGTCGTCGACAAAAGGCACGTGCGCCGCGACCTCGCCGACTACTTCTCGACCAGGACCGAGGGCGTCGGCGGCAGGAAAGCGGTGCAATGGCGCCTCGTCGACGAGGCGGTGCCCCGGGCGAGGTGGGACGAGACGGTCGCCGCCCGCGCCGCCGAGCTGGCGGCCGCATCGGCCCGGCCGGCAGACGCGGAAGGTATCGCGCTCACGCCGCTGCGCAAGACCCGGGCCGACGACACGATCGAGTACACCTGCGCCTTCGCCAGGCTCGACCGTGCCGCCCGCGCCGTCAGCATCACGGTGCTCGGGCCTGACGGCGATGCGCCGGCGGACATTGCCGCGGTTCACGCGCAAGGCGACGGGTTCTACCCGCTGCGCCTGGCCCGCGAGCTCGACGACCTGATTCTCGACCTGCGCACCAACGAGACTGAACTGGGCACCTGGGTATTCCGCACCCGCGGCGAGCCGCGGCGGGTGCTCGGCTACGACCAGCTGCTGCTCGACAACGCCGGCGACTGGCTGGCCCGCGAGATCGTGCTGTACCTCAAGCGCACGCTCAAGCGGCTCGACGTCACCAGCCGCAGCCTGATCGCCCTGATCGAGCCGGGCAGCTGCTTCGCCGGGTCGCTGCTCGAGATCGCCCTCGCCGCAGACCGCTCGTTCCAGCTGTCCGGTGTCTTCGAGGATTCCGACCCCGGCGCGGCGCCCGCCGTGATCATCCCCGGGCCGATGAACTTCGGCCCGCTGCCGATGAGCAACGCGCTGACGCGCCTGCAGACGCGCTTCCTCGGCGACGATGCGGCGCACGCCGTGGCGCAGGAGCGAACCGGCCAGCCGCTAGCGGCCGAGGATGCCGAGCAGCTGGGCCTGGTGACGTTCGCGCCCGACGACATTGACTGGGACGAGGAGGTCCGGATCTCGATCGAGGAGCGCTCCAGCTTCAGCCCGGACGCGCTGACCGGCCTGGAAGCCAACTACCGGTTCGCAGGCCCGGAAACTCTGGAGACAAAAATCTTCGGCCGGCTGACGGCCTGGCAGAACTGGATCTTCTACCGCCCCAACGCATCCGGGCCCGATGGCGCACTGCGCAAGTTCGGCACCGGACAGCGTGCTGACTTCGACCGGAAGCGAGTCTGACGTGACGACTGCCGACTACACCGACAAGATCCCCAACAACGTCAGCCTGCGCGACGACCGGCGGCTGCAGCGGGCGCTGGAGTCCTGGCAGCCGAACTTCCTGTCCTGGTGGCAGACCATGGGCCCGACCCTGCCGACCGAGGACGTCTACCTGCGCACCGCGGTCAACGTGGGCCGCCAGGGCTGGGCCCACTTCGGTCACGTGGCCATGAAGGACTACCGCTGGGGCATCTTCCTGGCCGAGCACGACTCTGGCCGGCGCATCGCCTTCGGACAGCACAAGAGCGAGCCAGCCTGGCAGAAAGTGCCCGGTGAGTACCGCTCCGAGCTGCAGCGGCTGATCGTCATCCAGGGCGACACCGAGCCTGCCTCGGTGGAGCAGCAGCGTAACCTCGGCGCCACCGCGCCGAGCCTGTACGACCTGCGCAACCTGTTCCAGGTCAACGTCGAAGAGGGCCGCCACCTGTGGGCGATGGTGTACCTGCTGCACGCCTACTTCGGCCGCGACGGCCGCGAGGAGGCCGAGGAGCTGCTGCACCGCAACTCCGGCAGCGAGGACAGCCCGCGGATCCTGGGCGCATTCAACGAGGAGACGCCGGACTGGCTGTCGTTCTTCATGTTCACCTACTTCACCGACCGGGACGGCAAGTACCAGCTCGGCACGCTGAAGGAGTCGGCGTTCGACCCGCTGTCGCGCACGGCTGAGTTCATGCTCAAGGAAGAGGCGCACCACATGTTCGTCGGCACGACGGGCATCGACCGGGTCGTCGAGCGCACCGTGCAGGTGATGATCGAGAACAACACCGATGACGTCGTGGCGCACGGCGCGATCCCGCTGAACGTGATCCAGAAGTACCTGAACTTCCACTACTCGGTGTCGCTCGACCTGTTCGGGTCGGAGACCTCGACCAACGTGGCCAACTACTACACGGCCGGCCTGAAGGGCCGCTGGTCGGAAGAGCGCCGCAAGGATGACCATAAGCTCACCGGCGATTCGATCATGGTCGACTCGATCAACGACGGGGAGATCGGGCAGACCGAGGTAGCCGCGCTCGCCGGCCTCAACACCGACCTGCGCCGCGAGTACATCGCCGACTGCCAGAACGGGGTGAACCGGTGGAACCGGACCCTGGATGGCGCAGGCCTGCAGACCAGGCTCCGGCTTCCGCATGTCGCGTTCAACCGCAAGGTCGGGGCCTTCTCGGGCATCGAGACGGCACCGGACGGCTCCAGGCTGGCTCCCGGCGAATGGGAGCGGCGCAAGGGCGGATGGCTGCCGACCGACGTCGACAAGACCTATGTCCGGTCGCTGATGCAGCCCGTCTACCAGCGCGGCAAGATCGCCGCGTGGCTGGCGCCGCCCCGTGCCGGTATCAACGGCCAGCCGTTCGGCTACGACTACGTTCACCTGGCCTGAGGCGGCCGCCGCCACATATTTCCGGGAGGTTCCGCATATGACCCGCGCCTATGTCGTGGACGGTGTTCGCACCCCGATCGGACGCTACGCCGGCGCGCTGTCACCGGTACGCCCCGACGACCTGGCCGCGCACGTGCTGCGCGAGTTGTGCGGCCGCCACGCCGGCATCGACTGGGCCGGCGTCGACGACGTCGTGATGGGCTGCGCCAACCAGGCCGGCGAGGACAACCGCAACGTGGCCAGGATGGCCCTGCTGCTCGCCGGGCTGCCGGAAACCGTCTCCGGGACCACCGTCAACCGGCTGTGCGGATCGGGCGCGGATGCCGTGGCCACGGCCGCGCGCGCGATCCAGGCCGGCCAGGCGGACCTCGTGCTGGCGGGCGGCGCGGAAAGCATGAGCCGCGCCCCGTTCGTCATCCCCAAATCCGGATCGGCGTTCGCGCGGGCGGCCGAGATATACGACACCACCCTCGGCTGGCGGTTCGTCAACCAGGCACTCGACGCCGCGTATGGCACCGACTCGATGGGCCAGACCGCGGAGAACGTCGCGGCCGAGCGAGGTATCTCCCGGCCGGACCAGGACGCCTTCGCGCTGCGCTCGCAGCAGCGCACGGCCAAAGCTCAGGCCGGCGGGCGCTTCGACACCGAAATCACCCCCGTGCCGGTTCCGCAGCGCCGGGGCGAACCGGTCCTGGCTGACCGGGACGAGCACCCTCGTGATACTGACCTCCCGGCGCTGGCGAAGCTCCGGCCCGCGTTCCGCGACGGCGGCTCGGTGACGGCCGGCAATTCCGCCGGGGTGAACGACGGGGCCGCCGCCCTGCTCATCGCGTCCGAGCGCGCCGTCGAGCGGTACGGGCTGGCTCCGCTGGCCAGCATCGTCTGCGCCGCCACGGTCGGTGTGGCACCACGGGTGATGGGCATCGGCCCGGCCCCGGCCACCCGCAAGCTGCTCGACCGGGCCGGGCTGGCCCTGGCGGACATCGACCTGATCGAGCTCAACGAGGCGTTCGCCGCGCAGGCCCTCGCGGTGCTGCGCGAGCTCGGCCTGCCGGACGACGCCGACCACGTCAACCCGAACGGCGGCGCCATCGCGCTCGGCCATCCCCTCGGCATGAGCGGAGCGCGCCTGGTGCTGACCACTGCCCGTGAGCTCGAGCTCCGGGGCGCGCGCCGCGGCATCGCGACCATGTGCATCGGCGTCGGCCAGGGCATCGCCGTGCTGCTGGAACGCGCCTGGTGAGCTGGGAGGAAGCAGCACGATGGCACTGCAGTGGATCAAGGAAGACACTCCGCGCTGGGACACCGAGAAGCGGCGCCTCTTCGGCCGCGCTGAACTCGCCTCCGTCGGCCTGGCCGCGCCGGAGCCGGGCGAGGCGATCGCCGACGAATGGTGGCGGGTCACTGACGACGACGGCGCGACCGTCGGCTATGGCTGGCTGGATACCGAGTGGGGCGACGCCCAGATCACCTTCTTCGTCGCGCCGTCTCGCCGGGGAGCCGGCATCGGCGAATACATCCTCGGACGTCTGGAGGCGGAAGCCGCCGACCGCGGCGTGAACTACGTCTACAACGTCATACCCGGCACTCATCCCGACCCCGGGTGGATGCGGCACTGGCTGGCCCTGCGCGGTTTCTTCCCCGGAACCGGTGACCTTCGCCGCCAGGTGCAGGCCGCAAGCGCGCTCGCGCGGCCCGACCGCACCTGAGCCGCCGCGGCCGTGCTCAGCCGGACTCCCGATTGAGCCCTATCCACTGCGTCACCGCATCAGGCGACCACTTGGCGTGCCGCGCCGCGAACAGCCGGGCCGCCCGCGCGCCACTCCACCTGGCCGGCAGCAGCTGGGGCGGCAGCCCCGGATCGACTGACGCGAAGCGGCGCCAGGCGTGGACGAGCTCGGTCAGCCGGACCAGCGGGTCGGGCGCGGATGCGGAGGCGAAGTCGGCGAGGAATTCCTCGTACAGCTGCTCGATCGCGGGCAGGTCCCACGACTGGCCGACCAGATCCGAGAGCCTGCCGCCGCCCCGGTGCTCGGCGACGAAGATCTGCCCGCCGGTAACGGCCGCCTGCTGCAGTACCCGCTCCACCTCCGCCCTGCGCTCGGTGCGGGTCGTGATCCAGGTGCCGGGGGCGGGGCTGCCGAGGCCGGCCCAGCTCAGCCGGGTGCGGAGCACATGGCGTGCCGACCTATCGGTCTCCGGTACCCGCGCCAGGACCAGCAGCCAGCTGCCATCCCAGCTGCGCTGAGAGCCGGCGAAGGCGTAGATCCGCTCTGTCCCCTCGGTGAGCAACCTGTTGCCGTCGGGCGTCAGCCACCATCGGGTGCGCCGTCCGAGCCGCTCGGGCCGGATCCAGCCATCGGCAGCCGTCCGCGCCAGCGCCTGGCGGATGGCCTTCTCTTCCACCCCCAGCCGGCCGAAAATCTCGATGAAAGCCGACGTCCATGCTGACTCCCCGGCCGGCAGCACGAACTCACCGAGGACGGTGAACAACAGCCCGCGCGCGCTCTGTCCTCCCGCCGCGTGCCGGCGGGACAGGGTGGGACCGGAATCGCCGGCCTGCGGGGCAGGGGACGCCATCACCAGGTGATCTTACCGGCCCCGGTCATGCGTCCCGGCTCGCCGCAGAGCTGAAGGCCCGGGCGCGCCGCGGCCTAAGTCCGGTCCGCCGGGGCCTGGCGCAGGCCGACGACGAGGTCAGACGAGGCCGGTGGCCTGGGCCACGGAGACCGCGGGCCCGTGCTGGTAGACCTCCGCGATGAAGTCAGCTTCGCGGTGCTCGGCGAGCCGGCTGAGCGCGGCCTGCGCGGCGAGCGTCTGTGCACGCTGTCGCCGCTGCGCGGGTACTCCGGCACCGGATGCCGCCAGTGCACGGCGAGCAGGGTGCCGCCCGGGCGCAGCGCGGCCAGCGCCAGGTCCAGGATGCGCTGCAGGTCATCGCCGCCGAAGTAGTACAAGGACTCGGAGAAGACGATCAGGTCGAAGTCCCCGGCAGGCCAGTCGCGGGGCAAGAGCGCGCTGCTCCACCCGGACGCCGGGCAGGCCAGCGGTGCGCCGCGCGGCCGCGCGATACCGCGGCGGCGGCCACGTCGCAGGCCAGCAGCCGGTCGCAGCGCCGGGCCAGCTGCTCGGTCAGACGCCGATAGAGCAGCCTGGCTCGAACGCGTCGGCGTAGCGCTCGCGCGGCAGCATCGCCAGGGTGAGGGCGTACTTGCGCTTCTCGTACCAGCGGCTGGTAAACCCCCACGGATCGGCGGAGGCGGCGTACATCTGGTCGAAGTAGGCAGGCTCCAGGATCATGATCGCGCCACCGGGAACAGGACCTCATCGTCGCGGGTGAAATGAGCGCACGAACTCGGCGGTCAGCACCGGGCCCGGCGCCGTGCGGCCTGGGCTCCAGCTGGCTGGCGAAGCAGCCGATCGCGGCGCGCTTGCGGTCAGCCACGGCGCGCGGCAAGCGGCACCCGGACGGCCTGGTGCCATGGCACGCGCGGGTCGGCCGGGCGGGCCCAGTGCCACATCCAGACCGGGTAGAAAGCAGCCCGCTGCTGACCTGCCGGGCGGCCCGGCCCACAGCCTCGTGGTCAGCGTGCACATCACCTTCCCAGGGCGCCAGGCAGACGCCGAAGCCGGCCGGTCACCGTCCCGCGACCGCGGCCGCGAGGTCGGCTTCCCGGCCGGCCAGGCCGGTGTCGGGCAGCCCCAGCCGGACCACTTCGACGGCGCGCTGCCCCGAGCGCTGCCAGGGCGCTCGGCTCGCTCCGCCGCCCGGCGGCGCGCCAGTCCGGCCTGGTCGCGCGTGGCCAGGATGGGAGGCCTCCCCGTCGGTCACCGCGATCAGCCGCAGCCGGGCGCCGGCGGCGGCGAGCAGGGCGATGGTCCCGCCCGCGCCGAGCACCTCATCATCGGGATGAGCGGCCAGGATCGACGACGCTGGTCCAGCAGCCGTCAGCTCCAGGACCGGGAAGCCGCCAGCAGCTGCGGCCAGGCCCGCCAGGCCGCCTCGCTGGTGCCCGGCGCGTCGATCGGGCTGGGCCGTCCCGGCTCATCACTGCCGCGCCTGCCACGGGTTTCTTGCCGCAGGCACGGCGCGCCGGGGGCGCGGTCCCGGCACGCGCGGCGGCGCCGAGGGCGCGCAGGTAGCTGGAGAAACCGCGCGGCGCCCGGCCATCGGAGCGCGCGCTGGTCACCACGGGGATCGCAGCGGTGCGCGCGATCCGCAGGTGCCCGGTCAGCGCCGCCCGCCTGGCCAGGTCCGCGTCCTCGCCGCTGGCCAGCGGCTGCCAGCCGCCGAGCGCCAGGTAGGCGTCGCCGCGGATGCCGAGGTTGGCCCCGTGCACGTGCGGATGACCGTCGCGCAGGTGATGCCGGCTCAGCCACTCGGCCCGGGTCGCCGGGCACAGATCCAGGGCCGGGCAGGACCGTACCCAGGACCAGATGCGCGCCCCGCCGGGCCTCGGCCACCATCTGAGGTCAGCCAGTCCGCCGGCACCTCGCGAGTCGGCGTCGGTGCTGGCCAGCCACATCTCGCCGGGCGGGCCCGCGCCGGCCAGCGCGGCGCTGGCGCCGGCCCGCCGGGCCGCGCCCACGTTCCCGGCGGTGATCGCTGACCGGCCGGACGTCGCCGTACGCCGGCGGCTATCGCCGCCGTCCGATCATGGCAGCTATCCAGGACGACGATGGTCTGGACCTGGACGCTCGCGCGTGGCTGCGGCACAGGTAGCTGCGCGCGACGCGGATGCTGGCCAGGCAGCGGCCGATGCGCCGCTTCCTCGTTGGCGGCCGGGACGATCACCGCGACGCGGCGGATCAACCCGGCATCCCGTCCCGGCTGCCCGGCGAGCACTGCGCATGCCGAGCCGGGCCAGGTCACGCTCCGCATGATGCTGGCGCACGTACAGCTCCAGGTCGGCCACCCGCCGAGCGTGATCCTCGTCGAACGCCAGCGGTGCCGGGCCGAGCGCGTGCCCCACCTGGCGGATCGTCGCGCTCTGCCGCGTCAGCGACGACGGCCCGCACCCGCAGGCCCAGGATCTCCCCGGCGCTGCCCTCGGCCTGGCCCGCGTCGATGAGGGCCGCGGCGCTGGCCAGGACGGCCTGCGAGGCGTGCAGAGCGGCATCGACGATACCGACATGCAGGTCAGATAGCTCACCCGAGCGCTCGGCTGACGCGCGCAGCAGTGCCGCTTGCAGGCCGCGGGCGCCCCCGTGCCAGCACGCGGCCACGCCCATTCCGCCCCAGGCGAAGCCGGGCCTGGTCAGGTACCAGCCAGGCGCGCCCGACCGGGCTCGGCCGGGGCGGCGTCGAAGCGGACGGCCGCGCTGGTGACCGTGCGCAGGCCGCGGGCCATCCACGTGCCGGGCGGATCCGCTGTCACCGACGGATGCCGCAGGCTGACCCGGTAGAGCCGCCGCTCGGTGCTGGCCTGCGCGGAGCCGGCGTGCGCGGTGACCAGCGCCGCGTCCAGCGCGGCCGGCCAGCGAGCACCATGGCTTGACGCCGGTCAGGGTTACCTGGCCGCCGAGCTGGCGGGCTTCGAGCCGGTGCGGCGCGGCCTCGGCGGCGAAGACGCCCCAGCTGCCCTCCGGCATCGGCGCGCCCGCCTCAGCCAGGATGGCCAGGGCGTCACTGTGCGCCTCCAGGACCCGGGCGACCGTGAGGTTATGCTCGGCCGACCGCCGCCAGTACCGCCCAGCGCTGCGCGGTCTGGCCGCGCGCCGGGCTGCGGCAGCAGCCGGCCGTACTGCAGTGCCTGCGCCACAGCGGCGCCGGCGTCCTCCCCTGAGCGGCGGCACGCCGCTACCAGCGGGTGCGCCCAGTCCGGCAGTCCCAGCTGGTCAGCTCCGGTGGGCACGCTGGGCCGCTGACCGCTCTGACGAGGCAGCTGCGGTCGGCAGCGAGCCGTCGGACCGCTCCAGGTGCGCCCGGATGAACCAGTGGAACTGCTCCAGCTCGCCGGACTGCCTGATCAGCATGTCCTGCGTGACGGGGTCAAGCTGCTCGGTTGCCTCGATCGCCGCCCGGTGCGCCTCGATGATGCCGGTGAACACCACGTCCAGAGCGGCGAGATGCTCGATCGTGTCACTGCGGCCGATGGAGTAATCATCCCAGTCACGCTGGGCCACCAGGGCGCCGGGAGTACCGCACGGTGAGCCGCCCAGCGTCGCGATCCGCTCGGCCGTCTCGTCGACCATCGCGCGCACCGCCTCCACCTGCGGGTCGAGCATGGTGTGAACGGCGATGAAGTTCGGCCCGATCACGTTCCAGTGCACGTGCTTGAGCGTCAGCGCGAGATCGCTGAGCGAGTTGAGCCGATCCTGCAGCAAGGCAGTGACCGTCTCGGCGCTGTCGGTCTTCATCCCTGGCACTGTGTACATGACCACCCGTGATCTCCTTTGCTTGTGCTGCCGGGTGCAGGGCTTCCCTGATCAGCACGTCTTATGCCGCCGGTTTAGCACTCCGGCTCCGGGAAAGCGGGATCGGCATGCGCGTACTCTCCCGGCTGGAGCAGGCTGGCGGCCTCGACAAGGCAGTAGCGGCCGGCCAGCGAGCCGTCCGCCTGATCCGTCCCGGCCCGCTGCGGGACGGCCTGCACGGCACGTGGCTCGGGCACCCCCTGCACCCCATGGTGGTGCAGGGGGCGGCCGGAGCGCTGCTGTCGGCGAGCATTCTGGATCTTTCCGGCGGCGACCAGGCGTCGGTGCGGCGGCTCACTGCGATCGGCCTGGCCGCATCGGCGCCCGCGGTGGCGAGCGGGGCGGCCGACTGGTCCGAGCAGCATGAGCAGCAGATGCGGGTCGGGGTCGTGCACGCTCTGGCCAATGCCATCGCGCTGGGGTGCTATGGCAGCTCGCTGCTCGCCAGCCGCCCGTCGACGGCTCGCTGGCTGCGGCTGAGCGGGCTGAGCGCGCTGGCCGCGGGCAGCTTCCTCGGCGGTCACCTGTCATTCCGCCTGGCCGCCGCCGTGAACCATGCCGAGGCCGTCCCGCACCTGGTCGAGCCCGGCTGGCATCAGCTGATGGCGGCAGCGGACTTGCCAGAAGGCGAGCCCGTCCGCGCGATGATCGGCGAGGTTCCGGTGGTCGCGGTCCGCGCCGACGGCCAGGTGCACGTGCTGGCGGACCGGTGCAGCCACATGTCCGGGCCGCTGTCCGGCGGCGACCTGGTCGGCGGCTGCCTGACGTGCCCGTGGCACGGCAGCGTGTTCCGCCTGACGGACGGATCGGTGGCCCGCGGGCCCGCCACCGCGCCGCAGCCGGTGTTCAGCACCCGCGAGGTGGCCGGGACTATCCAGGTGTGCCTGCCGGACGCAGGCTAGACGATCGCGAGGGAGCGCAGATGCCGAAGATCGCCGCAGAGCTGGTCCTCGGGCAGCTGGCCGACGGGGGAGCCGGCACCATCTTCCGTCCGCCGCCCGCCCGCCGATGACCGGCCTGCCGCTGCCCGATCCGGTTGTCCGCATACCGGAGCTGTCGCAGCTGGACATGCGGGCGCTGGAACGCGACCTGCGCGGCCGCGTCGACGGCGAGGTGCGGTTCGATCCGGGCAGCCGCGGCGCCTACAGTACCGATGCGTCGAATTACCGGCAGGTGCCGCTGGGCGTGGTCGTGCCGCGCTCGGTCGACGCGGCCGCGCAGGCCGTGGCCGTCTGCCGCGAGCACGGCGCGCCGGTCGTCTCCCGCGGCGGGGGGACCAGCCTGGCCGGGCAGGGCTGCAACGTGGCCGTGGTCATCGACTGGTCCAAGTACTGCAACCGCGTTGTCTCGGTGGACGCGGCGGCACGGACCTGCGTGGTCGAGCCGGGCATCGTGCTGGACGCGCTGAACGGCGAGCTGGCGGGCCGCGGGCTGATGTTCGGCCCGCGGCCGGCCACGCATGATCACTGCACCCTGGGCGGCATGATCGGCAACAACTCGTGCGGGGCGACAGCGCAGGCCTACGGCAAGACGGTCGACAACGTGCTGCGGCTGGAGGTGCTGACCTATGACGGCGAGCGGTTCTGGGCGGGCCCGGTCAGCGACGAGGAGTACGCGGCGATCGAGGCGGCGGGCGGCGGGCGGGCGGAGATCTACCGGGCGCTGCGCGAGCTGGCGGCTCGTTACGGTGACCTGGTCCGCGAGCGCTATCCGCAGATCCCGCGCCGGGTCTCTGGCTACAACCTGGACTCGCTGCTGCCCGAGCACGGCGCCAGCCTGGCGCGGGCGCTGGTCGGCAGCGAGAGCACGCTGGTCACCATCTTGCACGCCGAGCTGCAGCTGGTGCCGGTGCCGGCCGCGCGCACGCTGGTCGTGCTCGGCTATCCCGACATCGCCGCCGCGGCCGACGCGGTGCCGCGCATCGCGCCGCACGAGCCCGAGCAGCTGGAGGGGGTCGACGGCCGGCTGATCACCATCGAGCGCGAGCGGCGGCTGAATACCGAGGCCCTTGACCTGCTTCCCGACGGGGGCGCCTGGCTGATGGTGATCTTCAAGGGCGACTCGCAGGGCGACGCTGACGCCCGGGCCAGGGCCCTGCTCAGCGAGCTGGAGGGCACTGAGCACGAGCCCGCCGTGAGGTTCTACGACGACCCTGAGCACGAGAAGGAACTGGCCGACGTCCGCGAGGTGGCCCTGGGCGCGACGGCCCGGGTGCCGGGCATGCCCCCGACCTGGGAGGGCTGGGAGGACTCGGCCGTCCCGCCGGAGCGGCTGGGTGACTACCTGCGGGACCTGATCAGGCTCTACGGCGAGTTCGGCTACTCCGGCTCGGCGCTGTATGGTCATTTCGGCCAGGGCTGCGTGCACACCCGGATCCCGTTCGACCTGGTCACCGCGGATGGCATCGCCGCATTCCGCCTGTTCATCGAGCGGGCTGCGGACCTGGTGGTGTCCTACGGGGGGTCCTTCTCCGGCGAGCACGGCGACGGGCAGTCGCGCGGCGAGCTGCTGGGCAAGATGTTCGGCGGCGAGCTGGTCGAGGCGTTCGGCCGGTTCAAGGCGATCTTCGACCCCGGCAACCAGATGAACCCCGGCAAGGTGGTCGCGCCGTACCGGATCGATGAGAACCTGCGGCTCGGGACGTCCTGGGCGCCCAGAGACTACGGCACCTTCTTCAAATATCCCGACGACGACGGCCAGTTCGAGCGGGCGGTCATGCGCTGCGTCGGGGTCGGCAAGTGCCGGCACGATCACGGCGGCGTCATGTGCCCCTCCTACATGGTCACCCGGGATGAGGAGCATTCCACCCGGGGCCGCAGCCGGCTGCTGTTCGAGATGCTGCAAGGGCACGCTGACTCGCCGGTCACCGCGGGCTGGCGGTCGCCCGAGGTCCGCGACGCGCTAGACCTGTGCCTGGCCTGCAAGGGCTGCAAGCGGGACTGCCCGGTCGAGGTCGACATGGCCACGATGAAGGCCGAGTTCCTGGCTCACCATTACCAGGGCCGGCTGCGCCCGCGGTCGCACTACTCGATGGGCTGGCTGCCCGCCGCGGCGCGGCTCGCCGCGCGGGCCCCCGGCCTGGTCAACGCCATCGCTCAGGCGCCGGTGCTGCGCGACGCGGTGACCGCAGCCGGCGGCATCGACCGGCGCCGCCGGGTGCCGCTGTTCGCTGGCCAGACGCTGCAGGCGTGGGCGGCCCGGCGCGATCCCGGGCTTACCGGGCTGCGCGGCGAGGTGGTGCTGTGGCCGGACACGTTCACCAATCACCTCGCTCCGGCGATCGGGCAGGCCGCCGTCGAGGTGCTGGAGTCGGCCGGGTGGCGGGTGATCGTGCCGCGCCAGCCGCTGTGCTGCGGCCTGACCTGGATCTCCACCGGCCAGTTGCGCACCGCCCGGCGGGTGCTGCGGCGGACCGTCGCTGCCCTGGCGCCGTACCTGCGCCGCGGCGTGCGGGTGGTCGGACTGGAGCCGAGCTGCACCGCGGTGTTCCGCGCCGACGCCGGGGAGCTGCTGCCGGGGAACGCGGATGTGCAGCGGCTGCGCGCCCAGACCGTCACCCTGGCCGAGCTGCTGGGCCGCCACACCGACGGATGGCAGCCACCGCAGGTCGGCGGCACGGCGATTGCGCAGACCCACTGTCATCAGCACGCGATCATGGGCTACGACTCCGACCGGGCGCTGCTTCGCGCGGCCGGGATCGACGTCGAGGTGCTTGACGCCGGGTGCTGCGGGCTGGCGGGCAATTTCGGCTTCGAGGCCGGTCACTACGACGTGTCCGTGGCCTGCGGCGAGCGGGTGCTGCTGCCTGCCGTCCGGGCAGCCCCGCCCGGTGCCCTGGTGCTGGCCGACGGCTTCAGCTGCCGCACCCAGATCGAGCAGGCAGGCACCGGCCGGATGCCGGTGCATCTCGCCGAAGTGCTCGCCGCCGGCCTGCGGGGCCAGCCCGCCCAGCCCTCCCGCCCGGCGTCACCTACGGCGGCCGACTATGCCCGGCTCGGCGGAGCCGCCGCGGTCAGCGCCTGCCTGCTGGCCGCGGCCGCCGTCCGGCGGCGGAAGGGCTAGGGCGGCATCTGGGTAGGCACTTCGCCACCGCCCGCCAGGTCGCCCGGCGCCTGCGCTCGCCGCACTGGACCGGCAAGCGTCAGCGGTTCCTGAGGACCTTCCTGCGGTAGACGATGCTCACGGCGCCGGCCAGCATCGCCGCCGCGCCCAGGCCCAGGAGCAGGGTGTCGTGGGATCCGGCCGTTCCGCCACCGCCCGTGGCCGGGGCCACAGTGGGGAACGGGCTGGCCGAATGGCGCGGTGTCGCCGACGGCGACGGCGATGCCGACTCCGATGCCGGCGGCCGGGTCGAGGGGCTCGCGCTCGGCGTAGCGGTACTGGTCGCGCGGCTGGGCCGGGCGGTCGGTGTTGCCGAAGAACTCCGCGCGGGTGACGATGAGGGCAGTGTCACGGACGGCGAGGACGTCGTGCAGGCCGCAACTGCCGCGGAGGCGAGCATGGCGATGGCGCCCCAGCGGACGGCCGTCAGCCTGGCGGTGAACCCTGCCTGCGCAGCGGTGGCGCGCACCTTCATGGAGCCTCCTCATGCGTCCGGCAGACGGCGGTCCCATTTTGTGGTCCCGTATTGCGAGTCGGCACCGGAAGTGAAAGCAAATGGCCGGCCTGATTGCCGCCCGCTCCGCCACCAGGCCGCTCCCGAAAGGACCAGGAGCCCGCAAAGCGCGCACGAACATGCCATGGCCTGTTCACCACCGGAATATTAGGCTACGCGGGCCCGGCATCCGGGGGAAGACGGAGGGAGGGACAAGGTATTGGGAGATGTGCGGTGGCGGCGGACCGCCGGGCTCCGGGTGGTCATGTACTGGCCGGAGGGCGGGTTTGCCCCCCTGCCCAGCGCGCGAGGAAACCTCCGTGCCCGCATCGCGGGAGTGGTCGGCGTCCTGCTGATCATGGGCGGGGCTGTCGCTGTCGGCGTGGCGGTCATCGCCAGCCAGCATGCCCCCCGGCCCTCCGCGGGGGCCGCGGGCACGCTCGGGCCGGGCAGGTTCACAGGGCTGACACTGCGGCGCTCGGTGCCGGTGTCAGTCGAGATCCCGGCCATCGCGGTGAACTCGAAGCTGCTGCACCTGGGCGTTAACGCCCGCGGCGCGATGCAGGTCCCGTCGCTGCCCGCGATGGCCGGCCAGGCGGCGTGGTACAAGTACTCGGCGACGCCAGGCCAGATCGGGGCGTCGGTCATCGAGGGGCACCTCGACAGCTACGCCGGGCCCGCGGTCTTCTACCGCCTGGGCGCCCTGCGCCCAGGCGACGGCGTGGAGATAAGGCTGGCCGACGGGATCACCGCCATATTCCACGTCACCGGCGTGCGCCAGTACCGCAAATCCCGCTTCCCGGCGAGCATCATTTACGACGCGGCCGGCTTCGCGGCCCTGCGCCTGATAACGTGCGGCGGCACTTTCGACTACGCCACCCATCATTACCTCAGCTCCACCGTCGTATTCGCGTCCCTCAGCTCAATACGGCGGGCCAGCCGCAGATGGCACCGCGGCTGACGGTTACCGGACCCGCAGGCTCCGCGGACGGCCGCTGCGACGGGCCTCACCACACCCCGGGCACGAGCCGCTTGCGGGCCGCCGCGAAGTGCTCGTAGTCAGCGCCCAGTGCCCGGGCCAGCTGCCGCTCCTCGGCGCGGATGCGCACCGCCAGGCCCGCTCCGCCGAGCACCGCGACGGCCACCAGACTCCACACGTCATCACAGGCCAGCGCGATCCCGGCCAGCACCAGCGCGATCCCGCTGTAGGAGGGATGGCGCACGTACCGGTAGGGCCCGTCGGTCACCACCCGGTGCCCGGGCTGGACCCTGATCTGGTACTGGAAGAAGCGTCCCAGAGCGGCAATCGACCAGGCGCGCAGCCCGATGCCGGCCGCGATCAGGACGATGCCCGCCACGACCGGCCAGACCAGGCCCCCTGGCCACGCCAGCAGGCCACGGCGGCCGAGTGCCTCCGCCGCGATGACCGCGGCCGCGAGGCAGGGGACCAGGACGAACAAGGTGGGGTCACGGCTCGTCGGCCCGCCGGCCTGCAGGCGCAGGCGCTGGCGCACTCTCATCACGGTTTCGAACACCGCCCATGCCGCCACCGCGATGATAAACGCCGTCTCGGCGGCGCCATGCCGGAAGATCAGTGGCACGACCACCCTGCCAGTACACCAGCCCGGGCCGGCTGCCTCGCATCCGGACGCGGCGGCACCGGGCTCCGGTCCGGGCGCCCGGCCGATGACGGGGACTACTTGCTGCTCGCTGACCTGCAATGGGGTGCACGGCATGCTGCGCCGCGACCTGGCCGCCGCCAGCGGCCTCAACGACAGCGACCCGGATATCCGCAGCCGCCGCGCAGGCTGCCGTGACCGGCGCATGCCGCGGCGAATAATGTGCGCAGGAGCCGAACTGCCTTCAGGCGCCCGACCTTGGGGCCCGCGGCCGACGGGCGGCCCACTGCGAGGAGCTGGATGAGCGAGCGAGCAGCCGGACAACAGCCGAAGCACGGGCCGCTGGCCGGCGTCCGGGTGATCGAGCTGGCGGGCATCGGCCCGGCCCCGTTCTGCGCCATGATGCTCGCCGACCAGGGGGCCAGCGTGCTGCGGATCGACCGGCCCGGGGACGGCCCGGGCCTGCCCGGCCTGATGAACCGGGGGCGCCAGTCCGCGGTGCTGGACCTGAAGAGCCCGCTCGCCGTCGACGCGCTGCTGCGCCTGGCCGACACCGCGGACGTGCTGCTGGAGGGGCTGCGGCCAGGGGTAACCGAGCGCCTCGGAGTCGGGCCGAAGGTCTGCCTGGACCGCAACCCGCGGCTGGTCTACGCCCGGATGACCGGCTGGGGCCAGGACGGGCCGCTGGCCGCCACGGCCGGGCACGACATCGGCTACATCGCCAGGACCGGAGCGCTGCACGCGCTCGGCCGGGCCGGCGGGCCGCCGCAGTTCCCGGCCAACCTGCTCGGCGATTTCGGCGGCGGCGGGATGCTGATGGCCTTCGGCATCTGCGCGGCACTGGTCGAGCGGGCCTCTTCCGGGCGGGGGCAGGTGGTGGACGCGGCGATCGTGGACGGCACGGCCTCGCTGCTGGCCATGCCGCTGATGCTGCTGGGGCAGGGGCGGTGGCGGGACGAGCGAGGGGTGAACCTGCTCGACGGCGGCGTGCCCTGGTACGACGTGTACCAGACCGCGGACGGTAAGTGGATGGCCGTCGGGGCGCTGGAACCGCAGTTCTACGCCGCGCTGCTGGACGTCCTGGGCCTGCCGGACGCCCCCGACCGGGCCGACCCGGCCGGCTGGCCGCGGCTGCGGGAACTGTTCACGGCCAGATTCGCCGAGCGGACCCGGGACGAGTGGGCGGCGGCGTTCGCCGGCCGCGAGGCGTGCGCCGAGCCGGTGCTATCCCTCGCCGAGGCCGCGGCGGACCCGCATCTGACCGCCCGCCAGACCTACCTGCAGGCCGATGGCGTGCTGCAGCCCGGGCCGGCCCCGCGGTTCTCGCGGACCCCCGGCCAGCTCAGGCTGCCCCCTTCCGAGCCGGGTGCGCACACGGTCAGCGCGCTCACCGAGTGGGGCCTGGCCGATGCGGCCGAGCTGGTGGCCTCCGGCGCCGCCGTGCAGGCATGAGCCCGGGCCTGCCGCGGCCAGCGTCCCGCCCGGCGGGGCATACTGGCTGGATGGCCTAGCCGCCATGGCACACGCCGCAAGGAGCGGGCATGGCCCCCGGGATCACCGAACTGCTCGCCGCGCCGGCCGAGATCGCTATCCCGGACGTTCTGACCGGATGACCGCCTGCCCGCGCGCGGGCAGAATGACGCCATGGTCACCGCCGATGACGTGCGCGCGATTGCCCTGTCACTGCCCCGCGCCTATGAGGCGCTGGTGCGCGACCGGGTCAAGTTCCGGGTCGGGCGGATCGTCTTCGTCGCGCTGTCGCAGGACGAGACCGTGATGGGATTCGGATACCCGAAGGAGGAGCGGGCGGCGCTCATCGCGAGCGAGCCGGGCAAGTTCCACCTGCCGGTCCCTTCCGACCTGCGCTACAACTGGGTGCGCGTGTGGCTAGCCGCGATCGACCACGACGAGCTGGCCGAACTCATCGTGGGCGGCTGGCGGATGTGCGTGCCGCAGAAGGTATGGGCGCAGTATCTGGCCGGCCAGCCCGCGCCCGCGCCGCGCGACGCCGGTGACCACGGCGCTGGGTGACCACGGCTCTGGGTGACTGCGCTCGGATGTGGTAGGACGGCGCCGTGGCACCCGCGGTGCGCCGTGCCGGAAGGAGGCACGATGTCATCCCGCGACCTGCCGGTGGTGATCATCGGGGCCGGGGCGGGCGGGTTCACGCTGGCCCTGCTGCTGCGCCGCCGGGGCATCCCCGGAGGTCCTGGAGCAGTCGCCCGGGCTGCGCGAGGTCGGCGCCGCCGTCGCCCTGGCCGCCAACGGAACGCGCGTGCTGCGCTACCTGGGCCTGGGCGAGGGACTCGCCCGGCATCCGCCCGGCTCGTGCACCGGGACGGCCGGGGAGCAATGGAACGCCGCGCCGCTGGCGGGTGACCCGCGGCCACGGCAGCGACGGTGACCAGGGCGCAGGCTGCTGAGCACCTGCGCCGCAGCACTGCTCAGCCGGCCTCTCAGCGCGGCCAGCCCGCGCAGGTCGACGCAGTTCATGCCGCGCCGCGTGATGATGACCATCAGCGTCGCGCCGCACTGGCGGCACCGGACCACGGCACCGGGAGCCTGCCGGTAGACGGCGTACTCGGCCACCTGGGCGCGCACTCCGCAGCCGGCGCAGGTGCCGACGGCGGTGGTCATCTCGGTTCCGAAGACCTCGCGGAGCAGACCGCCGATCGCGTTGCCGTCCAGTGCGTCCATCATGGCCCTCCGGTTCCGCCGAAGCGCTCGGTCTTCACCCGGGCGGCCGGATAGCCCAGCCGGACCAGCCCGGCCGCGATGATCTCCACGAAGCTGGTCGGCCCGCAGACGAACGCCAGCGGGCCGCGGCCGGCAGGCCAGGCGACGTCGGCGAGCAGCGCGGCGTCCACCCGCCCGGCGTGACCAGTCCAGCCGGGCGGCTGCTGCCGGGTCAGCGCATAGCGCACCGTCACGCCGCCATCGCCATAGCGGTCGAGCTCCGCGCGGTAGATCAGCTCAGCCAGGGATCTGGCTGAGTACAGCAGCCGGGCGGCCCCTGCGGCGCCGCTGCGCTCTCGGTGCCGCAAGATCGACCGGAGCGGGACGATCCCCGATCCGCCCGCTATCAGCAGCAGCGGGCTGTCGTCACCGGCATCCCAGACGAAGTATCCGCCGATCGGGCCGCGCAGCGCCAGCTGGTCACCCGGCCGCAGCTCCTCGGTCAGGTACGGCGAGACCTCGCCGTCCGCCAGCCGCTCCACGGTAATCGCGACCGGCTCGCCGGGCGCCGAGGCGATCGAGTAGGACCGCTCCGCGGTATAGCCGTCCTCGGCGGTCAGCCGGACGTCCAGGTGCTGCCCGGCGCGGTGACCGGCCCAGTGCGGCACCGACAGCGCAATCGTGCGGACCGAGGGAGTCTCGTCGGTCACCGGGCCGACGGTGACGGTCTGCCAGCCCAGGCGGCCGTGCCCAGGCGGCTGGCCGGCCCCGCCGGGCGGCGACGCTGGTGCGGGCCGGGCCGGTGCCGGGCGAGCGGACCCGCTCATGGTCCGGTGCTGCCTTTCAGCCCGCCGATCCCGAGCGAGCCGTCGCGCGCGCTGAATGGCGAGCTGCTCGCCTTCGGCGGATCCGGCAGGTCGTCGAGGAACCCGGCGGCGGGGGCGAAGAACAGCCCGCCGGTGACGGCGGTGGAGAAGTCCAGGATCCGGTCGTAGTTGCCCGGCGGGCTGCCGATGAACATATTGGCCAGCATCTGCTCGGTCACCGCGGGAGTCGCCGCGTAGGCGATGTAGTAGGTGCCGTACTCGCCCCGGCCGGGCGCGCCGAAGGGCATGTTGGCCCGCAGGATCTGCTGCTGCCCGCCGCCGGGATCGGCGTCCCCTACCAGCGCCGCCGCGATCGCCGCCAGGCCGTCGGGATTCTCGGTCCCGTCGACGAAGCCCATCAGGTCACGCTGATCGAAGTACCGGAATCCCTGCGCCTCGTCGCGCACAGTGACCAGGCCGGCCAGCCTGTTCAGCACCTGGGCGGCGAACTCGAAGCACAGGTCCAGCCGGCTGGCCTTGATGTGGAACAGCAGGTCGCCGGGCGTGGCCACGGCACGATGCCGGTCACCTGACAGCTCGGGGAACGGATGCAGCTCGGCCGGGCGCGGGCCGCCGGACAGGCGGTCCCACGCGGCCGACCCGATCCCGGCCACGCAGGCCGGCCTTCCCTCCGGGATCCGGAACCCGACCGAGCGCTGCAGCCCCGCCAGGTCGGCCAGCAGCTCCCGCACCGCGCTCTCGCCGCCGGGATTCACCGTCATCACCAGGAAGATCGCCGCGGCGGCCAGCAGCTCCCGCACCGGCTGCGACGTCAGCGCCAGGTCCGCGCCGCCGGCCATCGGCTCAGTCGCCGGCATACCGCTGCTCGCGCCACGGATCCCCGTACATGTGATAGCCGTAGGTCTCCCAGAAGCCCGGCTCGTCGGCGTCCAGCAGTTCCAGGCCGCGGACCCACTTGGCGCTCTTCCAGAAGTACAGGTGCGGCACCAGCAGCCGGGCCGGGCCGCCGTGCTCGGGATCCAGCGGTGCGCCGCCGTAGCCGAACGCCAGCCAGGCCCGGCCGCCGGTGACGTCCGCCAGCGGCAAATTGGTCGTATAGCCGCCGTCGCAGAACGCCAGCACGTACCCGGCGTCATGCTGTACCTGGCCCAGCAGCGTATCCACTGGCACCGCCTCCCAGACGGTGTCCAGCTTCGACCAGCGGGTCACGCAGTGAATGTCCGCGGTGACCTGCTCGGCTGGGAGCGCGCGCATCTCCTGCCAGGTCCACGACTTGCGCGTCTGACCGCCCTGCCGGATGGAGAAGGACCAGTCATCGAGCCTGCGGCGCGGTGTCGGGCCGGCCGACAGCACCGGAAAGTCCTCCGTCACGTACTGGCCGGGCGGCACCCGGCCCGGGTCTTCGGCCCGGCTGCGGCGCCGCCGGTGAAATCCGCGGTTGATTGCGCTCATGGCGGTCCGATTCTCGCATTCGCGGTCCGTGGCGGTCGACCTCCGGGTGGCGGTCACCCGGACTGCCGCCAGGGCGCGCGCTTGCGGATGAGCTCGGGTGCCATGCGGGCGCGGAACCCTGGCCAGGGCGGCGCGCTCAAACGTACAGATGCCGGGTGACGACTCCGCTGGCTATGTCCCGCCCGCGCCACAGACTGAAGCTCTCGCCGACATCGAGGTAGTCGCGGGGGTGCTCGCCGCGGACCACGATGGTCACCACCAGGTCGGTTGCTGGCAGCCATTCCGAGCCGTCACCATAACTGGTGACCAGGGCGGGGAAGAAGATCGACCCTTCACTGTCGTGCTGCACGGCCCGGACCAGGGCGCGCTGCGTGCGGCCCGTGGCGACCGCCGAGGTGTCGTGCTCGTCGGCCGGGCCGAGCTTCAGCAGAGCCTGGAATTTGTATTGCTCCATCGTCCGTGCTCCCGCGTTCCTGGCCGGGGAGGCCGCGAACGGCGGTGCTTTCGGCGCCGCGGCCCCCCGAAGCGAGTTATATCGTAACACGATCTTAGGCGCTTTTCTGGCGGTCCGTGCGCCCGGGGCAGCCACCGCGAGCAGTGCCAGCGCCCGGGCTGCCGGGCGTTACTTTGTCGTGTCACGATGTAATGTAAGCTGCCGGGCGGATCAGCCCGGGGACCTGGCCGGCTTGCCCGGCAGGCTGCCAGGTGGCGGGCGGCCGGAAATGACCGGAGGATCGGGGGCCTGACTTACGTGCAGCACCAGCTGCTGGTCGCTCGCGCTGGCGACGGCAGGAGACACGGCGCCATCCTCGGAACCCGCAGTCCGCAGCGAGCCCGGGCGGCCAGCCGCCGGGACTGATCCCGCGACCGGCCGCGGGGCTGACCTGGACCAGGCAAGGAACGCCGCCGAGGATCTGGCCGGCAAGCTCAAAGCGGCGATCGGCCGGGCCGCCGGTCACCGGGAGAGGACGGCCGAGGGCCGCGCCGATCAGGTCAGCGCAGAGCTGAAGCAGCCCGGCCAGAAGGTCACCGATGCCCTCAGGAAGTGACCGTCGGCCCCGGTCCGCGATCAGTCCTGATCCCATGTCGCGCTGACCCTCCGCCCGAGCGGCCGAAACGGTCCGCCCGGGCCGGCCCGGCGCGCTGCGCGCTCGCGCCGCGCTGGCGGGCCGGCCCGAGCGCGGGGATCATGGGCCTGGGATGCGGCGGCCGGGGCCGGCCGCCGGGCGCGGGGAGGGCGGGTGGACCGTTGGCAGCGACGGTGCTGCTGGTAGAAGACGAGCGCAAGCTGCGGGAGCTGGTGCGCGCCTACCTGGAGCGGGCCGGCTTCGCGGTGCTGTCCACCGGATCGGGCGCCGAGGCGATCACGCTGGCGGCCTCGGTAGCGGTGGACCTCGTGGTGCTGGATCTGGGCCTGCCCGACGTGCCCGGCGAGACGGTCGCCCGCGAGCTGCGCGCCGCCGGGCCGGTGCCGATCTTGATGCTGACCGCCAGGAGCAGCGAGGAAGATCGGATCGCCGGACTGGAGCTGGGCGCCGACGACTACGTGACCAAGCCGTTCAGCCCGCGCGAACTGGTCCTCCGGGTGCAGGCGATCCTGCGCCGCGGCGCGCCGCCCGCCGGGCCGGGCCCGGCGGGCTACGGCGGCGGCGTGCTGGTGATCGACCAGCCGCGGCGGCAGGTGACGGTCCGCGGCGCCGCGGCCGATCTCACCCCGACCGAGTGGGGGATCCTGGTGGCGCTAGCAGCCGTGCCGGGCCGGGTCTACTCGCGGTTCGAGCTGATCAACCGGGTGCGAGGGTATGAGTTCGAGGGTTATGAGCGCACCGTGGACTCGCACGTCAAGAACCTGCGCCGCAAGCTGGAGGAAGATCCGCGACGCCCGCGGATCATCCAGACCGTCCTCGGCGGCGGGTACCGGCTCGACCTGGCCCGCGATGACTGACCGGGCCGGGACGCCTCCCGGCCCGTCCGGCCCGGCCACGTCCGGCATGCAGGCCGGGTCGCTCGCGCTGCGGCTGGCGCTGGCGTTCGTCACCGTCGCCCTGGCCGCCGTTGCCCTGCTCGCCGGGCTGACCGCCGCCTTCGCCGCGGCCGATGTCTCGCACCTGGCCAGCTCGCAGCGCGCCCAGCTCACCAGGGCCATCGCGGTGGCGGCCGGCGCCGTCTGGGAGCGCAATCACCGCTGGGCAGGCGCCGACCTGTCACCGGTCCTGGATCTGGCCGCGCGGGCGGGTGCCGACGTGCAGATCCGGGACCGGACCGGGCAATTGGTGGCGTCCTCGCCGGGCTTCGCCGCGCAGGCGGCAGACCCCCGTTTCACCACGCCGATCGTGGTCGGCGGCGGCCGGGCCGGGGTGGCCGAGGCCAGGTTCACCGGGCAGGGCCTGTCCGGTGCCGACCAGGCCCTGCAGACCGCGCTGCTGCGGGCCATCGCCGGGGCCGCCGGGCTGGCCGCACTGCTCGCGCTGGCGGCCGGGCTCGCTGCCGCCCGGCGGATCACCCGGCCGGTCGGGCGGCTGATCATCACGGCCCGGGCGATGGGAGCAGGGGATCGGAACGCCCGGGTCGGGCCGGTCGCGGCGCCGGCCGAGCTGACCGAGCTGGCCGCCGCGTTCGACCAGATGGCCGCCGCACTGGAACGCCAGGAACAGCTGCGCCGCGACATGGTCGCTGATGTCGCGCACGAACTGCGCACCCCGGTCGCGGTCCTGCAGGCCGGCCACGAGGCGCTGCTGGACGGCGTGGCCGAGCCCACCCCGGCCTATCTCACCTCCCTGCGCGATGAGGTGCTGCGGCTGGCCCGGATGGTCAGCGACCTGCAGACGCTTGCCGAGGCCGATGCCGCCGCCTTGCACCTGACACTGCGCCCCGCCGATCTGGCCGGCATCGCCGCCGCCGCCGCCGGCCGCCTGGCCGCTCGGTTCGAGGCCGCCGGGATAACCCTGGAACAGCAGCTGACCACCGTCCAGGTCCTGGCCGACGCCGGGCGAGTGCACCAGATCATCATCAACCTGCTCACCAACGCGCTGAAGTTCACGCCCGCCGGAGGCCGGGTCACCATCAGCACCGGGCCCGCTGACGGCCGGGCCGTGCTGCGGGTCACCGACACCGGCTCCGGCATCCCCGCCGACGAGCTGCCGCGCATCTTCGACCGGTTCTGGCGCGGCAGGCAGGCAGCGCGCACCTCAGGCAGCGGCATCGGCCTCGCGATGGCCGCCGGACTGGCCCGCGCCCACAGCGGCGAGCTGGCCGCCGCCAGCACCGAGGGCCATGGCACGCGGCTGACGCTCACTTTTCCGCTCGCCGGTCGGCCCGGGCGGCTGGACTAGGAGGCGGCCGTGGCCGAATTGCTGCTGCTTGTGCTGGCCGGCGTGGCTGTCATCGTCGGGATCCAGCTGCTGGCAGACAGAACCGGGCTGCCGGCGGCAGCGCTGCTGACGCTGGCCGGCCTGGTCTATGCGCTGCTGCCTGGCCCTAACCTCACCCTGCACCCTGACGTGATCTTGACGTTCGTCATCCCGCCGCTGATCTACAGCGCCGCGCTGAACTCGTCATTGCTGGCGATCAGGCAGAACCTGCGGGCGGTCATCAGCCTGTCCATCGGGCTGGTACTAGCCACCGCCCTCGCCGTCGGCGCCAGCGTCGCGGTGCTCGTGCCCGGGGTGGGCCTGGCCGCCGGGGTGGCGCTCGGCGCCGCGGTGGCTCCTACCGATCCGGTGGCGGCGCTGGCGGTCGGCGGCCGGGTCGGACTCCAGGCCCGGCTCACTACTCTCATCGAGGGCGAGGGCCTGCTCAACGACGCCACCGCCCTGACCATCCTGACGGTCGCGGTGACCGCCGCTACCAGCGGCGGTTTCTCGCCGGGCGGCGCAGTGCTCCGGTTCCTGCTGGCATCCGCGGGCGGCCTGCTGTCCGGTATCGCGGTCGCGATCGTGGTGCGGTTGCTGCGCTCGGCGGTCAGCGATCCAGTGCTGGTGAACTGCATTTCGCTGGCTACCCCCTTCGGCGCCTACCTGCTGGGCGAGGAACTGCACGTCTCCGGCGTGCTGGCCGTGGCCGTCGCGGGCCTGATGATCGGCCACGACACGCCCCGGTTCACCTCCGGCGCCAGCCGCCTTCAGGCCAGCGCGGTCTGGCGGCTGGCCGACTTCCTGCTGCAGGGGTTCGTGTTCTTGCTGATCGGCCAGCAGATCCTGCCGGTGGTGCACGGCCTGCGGGCCTATCCCGCCGCTACCATCGCCGAGGCGGCAGCCCTCAGCCTCGGCATGGTGCTGGCCGTGCGCCCGGCGTGGCTGGCCTGCAGTCAGCTCCTGCCCCGGGCCCTGCACGCGCGCCTGGGCGGCCCCGCGCCGCGCAGCGAGCAGCGCCTGACCGGCCGGGAGACGATCGTGCTGAGCTGGGCCGGTACCCGGGGCGTGATCAGCCTGGCGGCCATCTTCACCCTGCCGCTGGCAACCACGGACGGCAGGCCTTTCCCCGGCCGGGATTTGCTGCTGTTCTGTACCTACCTGGTGGTGGTGGTCACTCTGATCGGCCAGGGCGGCACGTTCGCGCCGCTCGCCCGGGCGCTCGGCGTGCGCGCCGACCCGGCGGAGGCCGCTTTGATACGCCGCCAGGCCAGGGCCGCCACGGCGCGGGCCGCCCTGTCCCGGCTGGACCAGCTCGCCGCCGACCCCGAGCTGACCGGCCAGGCCGTGGAGGCACTGCGGGCCGGCCTGAAGCACCAGGCGCGCCGCTACCGCCAGAGCGGACCGGAGGAATCGGCCCAGGATGTGGCGCCGCCGGACCCGCCGCGCCAGGCGCTGCTGCGCGCCCGCCGGGCCATCATCGATGCCCAGCGCGAGGAACTGCTGCGCTGGCGCGACGCCGGCCGCCTGCCTGACGCCAGCCTGCGCATCCTCGAACGTGAGCTCGACCACTCCGAGCGCACCTTCCCCGCCCCCGACCAGCGCTGACCCGGCCGATCCGGGCGGCCGCCGGCCGCGCCACGGCTGCATCCGGTGACCTCACGGCATGCCTCCGGGCCCGGGGACGGCATTCCTTCACACCATCTCCGGCCTGGCATGGCGGCTGCAGACCGGCCGGGCTGGCTGCGGTAGCGGCCCAGCCCGACGGCCGCGAATCACAGGAGCAGGCATGAAAGGTGACCAGGGCGCGGCGAGCCCGCCGGACCGTAACCAGCGCCGCGGCCGGCGCGTTCCTCGGCGACAACCTGTGCTACCTGATCGGCCGCCGCTTCGGTCCCTGGGCCGAGCGCAGGTTCTTCGCCACCGGGCGGGGCGCGCGGCAGCGCGCCTGGGCCGAGCGGTCCCTGCGCCGCTTCGGCATGCCGCTCATCATCGTCTGCCGGTTCATCCCCGGCGGCCGCACCGCGGTCACCCTCAGCTGCGGGCTGACCGGCTACTCCCGCCGCCGGTTCATCGCGGCGACCGCGGTCGCCGCCGTTATCCGGGCCGTTTACTCGTTCTTTCTCGGCCGTCTCGGCGGCAAGGCCTTCGAGGACAAGCCGTGGGCTGGGCTGCTCACTGCGTTCGCCATCACCCTGGCCATCAGCGGCCTGATCGAGGCCGCCCGGCGCATCAGGTCACGGCGCCCGGGGCGGTCAGAATCCGGCTAGCCTGCCGGCCCCGCCCGGACCGGGTACCCGTGTCCCTGGCGGGAACTACGGCTCGCGGGACCAGGCGCGCACCCAGACCGCCGCGTTGAGCGCGTCGAGGGCCGAGCTCTGGCGGCTGGCATCTGCCCGGTCGAAAGGCCCGGCCCAGCGCAGCCCGAACTCGTTGTCGGCGTTCCTGGCGTTAGCCCAGATGGACTGGGCGTTCCTGAGGATGAAGGCACGGTAGGCCGGGCGGCGGCTGTGCCGGCAGAAGTCGCACAGGTAACGGACGAAGATCCCCTTGAACTGGGGCCGGTCCCCGTCATTTCCTGCGGTGTCCGCTTCCCGCGGCTCGGTGAGGATGCCCGGCGGGCTGGCTGACGGCGGGCTGGTCAGCGCGCTCAGCGCGGCGTCGGCGATCGACTCTCCCTGAGCGAGATAGCCGCCATCGCCGGTGATCTCGTACATGGCGGCAAGACCGCCGAGGATGACGCCCTGGTTGTAAGTCCAGGTAATCCCGCCGTTGTTCTGGCACGCCGGGGTGAGACCATCGTTGACCAGGCCGCGAGGGCCGATTAGGCCGCTGGAGCGCAGCCATTCCCATTCCCGCAGCGCCCAGGCCAGGTGGCGGTGGTCCGTGTCCTGCGCGCGCTGATGCAGGCGGGCCGCGAGCGTGAAGAACAGCTCATTGGTGATGGCGTTCTTGTAGCGCCTGCCGGTGCTCCACCACAGGCCGCCGCGGCAGGTGTCATCCCAGCCGGTCGTCATCTGGGCGAAGATGGCCAGCGCCGCCTGGAGAAAACGGCGGTCCCCGGTCAGGTCGAAGGCGGCGACCCAGGCTAGCGCCCACCACCCGTTGTCGTCGTAATAGCTATTGATGAAATCCGCATGCCGCCACTGCGCCCGCCTGAAGGTCGTCTCGATCACGCCCGCGTAGCCGGGGTCGCCGGTCTGCTGGGCATAGCCGATCACCGCCGTCAGCGCGTTGGCGCAGTTCCACCAGCCGGCGGTCCGCCACCGCCCGGTCGCCGGGCGATACCAGCGCTGCAGCGCGGTGATCCCCGCTGCCGCGCAGGCACGGTAATCCGGCTCCGCCATGCCGCCCTCCCGCGACCGGGCCTGCCGGCACGCGGCCGGCGGCCTCCCGCCGCCTGCGGCCCGGCCCGGATCACATTATTGCCCGACGCAAGCAGGTCACGCCGGCCCTGCGGCCAGCAGATCGCGGATCGACCTCGGTGCGGACGGAACCTGCCGCGCGCACCCGCCGCATCCGCGGCGGATCGGCCAGGCCGCATCCGTCAGGTCTTTCTGGTACGGCAGGTACATCATGTTCCGGATCAGCTGGTCGGGGTATACGGTGAGCGCTCTGGTGACGGCTGAGCCGCAGCCCTCGCCTGGTGCGACCGGGAGGTGCGAGGTGGCGCAGCAGAAATGGTCACAGGTGTCGGCGCGGCGCCTGCTCCGGATGCCGGCCTGGGCGGCTGCGCTGGCCGCGGCGTTCGCGGCCGGAGCCATCGCGGGCCCCGTCGCGGTGAGCGCGAGCCAGGGCAGCAGCGCCCGGCCTGCCAGCGTGGCCGGGGGGCACGCGCCCCGGCTGGACCACGTGTTCGTGATCATGATGGAGAACACGTCGTACAAGGACCTGCTCTCGCCCGCCAATCAGAACACCAAGTTCATTCAGCAGCTGGCCGCGACGCGCGGGCTGGCCACCAATTACTTCGGTGTCACGCACACCAGCCTGCCCAACTACATCGCCGCGACCAGCGGGCAGACCTGGGGCTCCAATAACGACGACCTCAGCCAGGCCCCGTACTTCAACCACGAGAACCTGGTCGACCAGTTCGCGGCCGCGCACCTGAGCTGGAAGGCCTACATGCAGTCGCTGCCCTATCCCGGCGACACGGTGAGCGCGACGCCGGACGGGCTGTACGTCCGCAAGCACGACCCGTTCCTGCTATACCCCGACGTCTACACCAACCCGGCCCGCGCCGACCGCGTGGTGCCGCTGACGCAGCTGAGCACGGACCTGTCGGCCGGCCGGGTGCCGCAGTTCTCCTGGATCAGCCCGAACATCTGCGACGACATGCACGGCGGGGCGGCCGCGTGCCCCTACCCCTCGTCGCCGTCAGACGCCAACCAGGCCCGGCTGTACCGCGACGGTGACGCGTTCTTGCGCAAGTGGGTCGGGCTCATCACCCATAGCCGGGCCTGGACCGGGCACTCGGCCATCTTCATCACCTGGGACGAGGGCGGCTACTCCGACGTCAGCCCGTACGGGCCCCTGGACAACCGCGGCGGCCCGGACTCACCCGTCCTGCCCGCCACTCCCGCCGACCCCGCCACCGGCAGCGGCGGCGACCTGTACGGCGGCACCGTCTACGGTGGCGGCCGGGCCCCGATGATCGTGGTCGCCAAGGGTGTCGGGCACCGGGTCGACGCCGTCCGCGCCGACCATTACTCGCTGCTCCAGACCATCGAGCAGAACTTCGGCCTGCCGCTGCTCGGTAACGCCGGCGACACCGTGCAGGTCCACTCGCTGTGGCCGCTGCTCTAGGCGGTTATCCCGGGGCAGCGGTTCATCCGCGGCAGCGGCTCCGGACGGAGGTAGCTGGTGACCTACATTGCCGTGACGGCCCTGAGCCACCCCGGAGCGGTGCGGGACCATAACGAGGACAGCCTGGCGGCGGGGCCATGGACGCTGTGCGCAACCGTCACCGAGAGCCCGCAGACGCTATTCTTCCCGGTCGGCACCCCGCTCGTCGCCGCGGTCGCAGACGGCCTCGGCGGTCACCCGGCTGGTGAGGTGGCCAGTGCGCTGGTGGCCCGCGAGCTGGCGCGCCTCGGCCCGTCGCTGGACAGCGAGCAGAGCGTCCGGGATGCCATGGACCTGTGCGACCGGGCGGTTCGCGCCGCGGCGTCCGGCCGCCCGGGCCGGACCGGGATGGCGACCACGGTGGCCGGCGTCGTCGTCATCCCCGATCAGGTACTGGCCTTCAACGTGGGGGACAGCCGGGTGTACCTGGCCGGTCCCGCCGGGGTGCGCCAGCTGAGCACCGATGACCGTCCGCCGGACGAGGCGCTGCCGTCGGGCATCGTGACCCAGACGCTCGGCGGTACCGGCGGACTGCCCGCGGCCGCACCGCACCTTGAGGTCACGCCGCTGACCGACGGCACGAGCTACCTAGTCTGCACCGACGGCCTGACCGACCCGCTCCCGGCCGGCCTGCTCGACGAGGTGCTGGGCACGCGCCAGGACGGCGAGGCGGTGTTCGAGCTGTGGAAGGCGGCGATCGAGGGCGGCGGCCCGGACAACATCACCATGGCGCTGGTGCGCCTGAGCGCCTGACGGCGGCCGTCCCGGCCTGGCTCAACTCAGCCAGCGGGGCGGTCCTGGCTGCCCTTCTTGCCCTTCCTGCGCGGATGCTCGATGATCACATCCGGGCCAGGGAACACCAGGCTGGTGTGACCGTCGTCGAAACGCACCAGGTACGGCGGCTCCCCGCCCGCTCCGCGGACCTCGACGATCTCGCCCGCCCGCTCCAGCTGCCCCACCACCTTGCCGCGCACGTGAAACCGGTCCCCGACGACTGCCTGCATCTGTCCGCCTCCTTACCCGCGTTCCCGCGCTACCCGCGGGCACGCTCGCGGCGGATCGCGCCGCCACGACCAGTATCCCCCCTCCACGCTGACGGCTCATTCCGGCTGCGGGCAGCCATGCGAGATACTGGACCGCATGGTTGACGACACCGCACGGGACCGGGCCATCTACCACGCGCTCAAGGCCGTCGACGAAGTCGCTGCCGCCATTCAGGCGCACCTGGTTGAGGAGCACGGGGCTGATCCGGATCGTGCCGCCGCCCACAGCACCTTCTCCAACTCGCTCAAGCTCCTGCGGCAGGCCCGCGAGCGGCTGGGCGAAGGCTTGCGGGCCGTCGGGGCCGACAGTATCGCCAGGTCCGACGAGATCTCCCTGCGCAACCGCTGACCGGCGACCCTCGTCGTGACCAGCAAGCCATGCTCAGAAATGCCCGATCCTGCGTGATCATCCAGCGCTGGCCGGCGCTGGCGGGGGGCGCAGGCTGTCCATGACCAGGTCGAGCATGTGCCGGGACCGGGCCTCCCAGCCGGCGTTGTCGATGCGCCACAGGAAGCCGACGAGCAGCAGCACCTCATCCGCGTCCACGTCCGGCCGCACCACGCCAGCCGCCTGGCCCGCCTCCAGCAGCAAGGTGATCGCGGCGGCCATCTCGCCGTAGTACTCGCCGGAAAGGTCAGCCCGGGTGGCGGCCTCCACTGCCTGCGCGAGGCCGTGCTTGATCCGCCCGTAGGAGGCTAGCCGGTCGAACCACAGGCGGAGCGCCTGCAGCGGCGGATTCTCGGCCAGCAGGGCGGGGGCGGCGTCAATCACCGCCCGCACATCGTGGCGGTACACGGCGAGCAGCAGCGCTTCCCGGCTCGGGAAGTGCCGGTACATGGTTCCCTGGCCGACGTCGGCCTGCCTGGCGATCGAATTCAGCGTCGCGTCGCTCGATGCGGCCAGGGCGTTACGCGCAGCCGCCAGGATCCGCACCCGGTTCTGCTCGGCGTCTGAGCGGCGCGGCCCCGGCCGGTCCTCGGTCACTTGCTCCCGTCCGGTCATCGCTCTCCATCGTACTCGCGCTTTGCTAACCGGACATGTGTCCGTTAGAGTCAGAAGGCATAGCGGACACATGTCCGGTTAGCTCGCGTCGCGTCGCGTCGTGACCCGGCATGCAGGTCGGCAGGCAGTCGGCCTGCGGCTAAGCACCGCGTCCCGGAGAGGAAAGCCTGATGCCCGGAATTGACGGCAAGGTCGTCGCGATCACCGGCGCGAGCAGCGGGATCGGTGCAAGTCACCGTCGCCGATGTGGCGGACGATGTCCTGCAGCCGGGCCAGCGCGGCGTCGGTGTCCGCAGCGGCCCGGGCGAGCGCGGCGACGATTTCAGTGCTCATTGGGAAGCCTCTCTCGGGTACTCCGGCCCCTCGCCGCTGCCGGGCGCGGCCTGGTCATCCCAGCGTGAACGGATCACGAGTGGCACCGGTCAGCTCTACCCACACCGACTTGGTCTCGGTGTACTCGCGGATGGCGTCCGCGCCGTTCTCGCGGCCGATGCCGCTGGCGCCGTAGCCGCCGAACGGGACATGCGGGCTGACCACCCGGTAGGCGTTGATCCAGACGGTCCCGGCCCGCAGCCGGGCCGCGACCCGGTGCGCGCGGTGCACGTCCTTGGTCCAGACCGAGCCGGCCAGCCCGAACTCGGTGCCATTGGCCAGCGTGACCGCCTCGTCCTCGGTGCCGAACGTGGCGACCGCGACGACCGGCCCGAAGATCTCCTCCCGGACGGCCCGCATCTGCGCGGTGGTGTCGACCAGCACCGTCGGCTCGACGAACCACCCGCCCAGGCTCGCTACCGGCTTGCCGCCGCAGGCGATCGTCGCGCCGTCCAAGCGCGCCGACTCAAAGTGGCTGAGCACGGTGTCGTACTGCTTATCCGTGGCCATCGGGCCCATCTCGGTGTCCGCGTCCAGCGGATTGCCGATCTTTATCGTCTTGGCCCGGTTCACGATCCGCTCGATCAGCGCGTCCTTGACATCCTCGTGCACGACAACCCGCGAGCCCGCCATGCAGGTCTGGCCGGTGGCCGCGAACACGCCGGCGATGACCCCGTTGGCCGCCGCGTCCAGATCCGCATCGGGGAACACGACCTGCGCGGACTTGCCGCCGAGTTCCAGGGTCACCCGGGTCAGGTTGTCCGCGGCGGCCCTGGCGATGAGCTTGCCGACCGTCGTCGACCCGGTGAAGGCGATCTTGTCGATGCCGGGGTGGGCGGCCAGTGCCTTGCCGACCTCAGCACCCCAGCCGGTCACCACGTTGACCACGCCGGGCGGGAAGCCGGCCTCAGCGACCAGGCCGGCGAACGCGAGCGTGCTGACCGGGGTGTAGTCGCTCGGCTTGACCACGACCGTGCAGCCGGCGGCCAGCGCCGGAGCCAGCTTCCAGGTCAGCAAAAGGAGCGGCGAGTTCCACGGCACGATCGCGGCCACCACGCCGACCGGCTCGTGCAGCGTGTACACCAGGTAGCTGGGCTTGTCCGACGGGATCACGCTGCCCTCGACCTTGTCAGCCAGCCCGGCGAAGTAGTAGTACCACTCCGGCAGCCCGGCCATCTGGCCCGCCATCTCGCGCAGCAGCTTGCCGTTGTCGCGCGTCTCCAGCTCGGCCAGCTTGGCGGCGTCGCGGGCGATCAGCTCGCCGAGCCGGTGCAGCAGCTTGCCGCGCTGGGTCGCGGTGAGCTGGCCCCACTGGCCGCTCAGCGCCGCCCGCGCGGCGGCCACCGCGGCATCGACGTCCGCGGCGCCCGCGTCCGGCACCCGCGCCCACGGCTGCCCGGTGAACGGGTCGACCGAGTCGTAGGTCTGCCCCGACTGGGCGGCCCGGGAGGAGCCGTCGATCAGCATCAGCAGCTCGGTGACCGGCGCCCGGCCGGCAGTGATCGTCATCGGGATGCCTCCTCAGCGGGCCAGCGTTACGCCCTGACGATAAATCCCCGGCAAAGCGGCCGGCAATCCAGGCCCGCTCGATACCCCGGCCCGCCCGATACCCCGGCCCGCCCGCCCGATACCCCGGCCCGCCCGATACCCCGGCCCGCCCGATACCCCGGCCCGCCCGATATCCCGGCCCGCCCGGCCGTGGACGCCCGCCGGCCTGCCCGGGGGCGGTCGGGCCTAGCCGGGCGGGCCGGCTGCGGCCGCCGACCGCGCGAGCTCGTGCAGCGCCGCCGGGAAGATCTCGGCCGGGGGAGTAACCAGCCCGGCGCCGACCTGCCCGGTCCCGGCCACCTTGCCCGCCATGCCGGTGTTGATCTGCGGCAGGATTCCGGTGCGGGCCACCCGGGTCACGTCGATCCCGGCCGGGGTGCCACGGAAGTCCAGGGCCGGAATGCTGAACTGCGGGTGCTCGGCCAGCGTGATCTCGTACATGCGCCGGGTGGTGGCCATCGCGTCGGCGACGGTGCCGCCGACGAACGCCGCGATGGCCGGGGCCGCGGCCATGGCGAAGCCGCCCAGGCCCGCCGTTTCGGTGATCGCCGAGTCCCCGATGTCGGGATTCGCGTCGCCGGGACCATAACCGCCCAGGAACAGGCCGTCCGGCGTCCGGGCCGGCGCGGTGAACCACTGGCTGCCCGTGCCCGACACCTGGATGCCGAAATCGGTGCCGTTCCTGGCCATCGCCACCACCATCGTCGAGCCGGGGATGTCACGGGCGGCGTCGAGGGCCAGCTTGCAGGCCGGCATCGCCAGATTGAGGAAGAAGTGGTCGTTGCCGCCGATGAAAGCGGCCGCCCTGGCCACTTCCGCGGCCGGGAAGCCAGACTCGATCAGGGCCGGCAGCAGGTCGCGCAGGAACATCAGCGTGCCGGTCCGGTTGCGGTTGTGCGCCTCATCGCCCATCTGCACCATCTGAGCCAGGATCGCGGTTATGTCCACCGGCCCGCGCGCGCGCAGGCCTGCTTGCAGCAGCGGCGCGAGCCCGGCGGACATCCAGCGCAACCGGGCGATCACCTCAGGGGAGTAGGCGCCGTAGCGCAGCACCTTGCCGAGGCCCTCGTTCAGCGGGCAGTACGCCCGCTTCCCCGTAACGGGGTCTTCGAGGACGAAGACCCACATGGACGGCGAGACCACGCCGGCCATCGGGCCCACCGCGCCGCGGGCATGGCAGGGCGACAGCTCGAGCCCGCCCCGCCCGGCCAGGCCGGCCGCGGCATCCGGGTCGGCCGCCAGGCCCTCGAGCACCGCGGCACCCATCAGCGCGCCGCGCAGCGGGCCGGAGGCCCGGTCCCAGCTGACCGGCGGCCCGGCGTGCAGGAACTCGCCAGGCCGCAGGCGGAGCGCCGCGCTCGCGGGCAGCACATCGACCAGCTGCGCCCGGACCGCCAGCATCCGGGCCGCGGCCTGCGCGTTGGCCTGCGTCCGGCGCGGGTCGGCCAGGACAGTGACCAGGCCCGCGCCGACCCCGGGCATCGGGGGTGCCCAGTCGACCCTGGTAACCCGCGCGCCCTGCTGCTCGGCGGCGTCGGCGAGCAGGCTGATCCCGGCGGTGATCAGGTGCGGCTCGCCGCGCAGCAGCCCGGTCATGCCGGGCGGCCACTGGCTGGGCCAGCATTGGCTGGGCCGGCGATGGCCGTGCACGCGAACCGGACGGCCGCCGCGTTGGACGCGAAGACATCGGCCCCCGCGCCCTGCAGGGCCTGCGCCTGCCGGGCCAGCCCCTGCGGGTCGGCGGCGGCCCCGATCAGGGTCACCGCCACCGGCACCCCGCGGCGCGCGCGGGCGGCGGCGATCGCCGGGCCTAGCTCGGCGGCCGGGTCGGGATGCGCGGCGTGGCCGAGCACCACGTCCAGCAGGATGACGGCGGTAGCGGGATCCTCCGCTTCGGCGGCGAGGCGCTCCAGCCGCAGCGACTGGTCGATCATCGGGTGCGGGCGGGCGGCGGTGAGCTCGTCGTCGCCAAAGTCGATCATCACATGGCCGTCGGCCACGGCGCGCGGGCCGAGGTGCCAGTCCGGCCGCAGTGGCACGTTTGACCGGATCGGGCCCAGCCGCTCGCTGGCGATGATCATCGCCTCCTCGCACAGCGTGCCGCCGGCGAACAGGCCGCGCAGCACCCCGGGCCGCGGTGCCGGGGACATCGGCGGGCCGGCCGGCCCGCGGCCTCGCCCGCCCGCGGCGCGCTCGCGGCCGCCGGCCACTGCGGCCACGGCGGGACCGGCCTGCCCAGCCTGCCCAGCGCCGCCTCGGTCGCGGCGGTGAGGTCGGGCTCGCCCGGGCCGACGAGGGCGAAGAGCACGGGCGTGGCCAGGGCCGCCGCGAACTTGCGCAGGTCCGCGGCGACTTGCGGGTCCGGCGGCTTGGACACGACCACGATGAGCTCGGTCGCCGGGTCGCCGTCCAGCGCGGCGAGCGCGGCCCGGGCCGACCTGCCGCCCACGGCCGCGGACAGGTCCCGGCCGCCGACGCCGAGCGCGGCGCTCACTCCGACGCCGGCCGCGTCCAGCAGGCACAGCACCTGCTGTGCGCCCGTGCCGGAGGCGGCGACCAGCCCGGCCGTCCCGGTGCGGAGCGTATGCGAGAAGCCGAGGCCGACACCGCCGACGATGGCCGTGCCGCAGTCCGGCCCCATCACCAGCAGACCGCGCCGCGCCGCGACCTCTTTCAGCAGGATCTCCTGCTGCACCGGCACGTTGTCGGAAAAGATCATGACGTCACAGCCGGCCTCGAGCGCGTCCATCGCCTCGGCGAACGCGTGCCGTCCCGGCACCGAGACCAGCGTCAGCCCAGGCCCGCTCGCCCGGACCGCCGTTGCGGTCGTGCGCGGCGCCGACGGCGCGACCGCGCCACCAGCTGGCGATGGACGCGCTGTCAGGGCAGCCTCGACAGCGGCCAGCGCGTCCGCCAGCGCGGGGTCATCGCTGGCGCGGACGGCGACGATCAGGTCGTTGTGGCCCGCCTGCGCCGGCGCGCGGAAGCCCATCTCGGCCAGCAGCCCGAGGTTCAGCTCGGTAGCCATGGCGACCAGCGCAGCCTGCACGCCGGCGACCTTCTGCACATCCGCGCTGACCTGCATCAGGGTCACCGAGTCGGCATACGCGCCCGGCCGGGCCTCGACATGCTCCGCGCTCACGCCGATCGCCCCGGCCGGCCCCGCCCCGCTGCCCGTACCGTCTCATGACACCAGAACCCTAGTGAGAGCTGTCCCGCATGCCAAGATCCGCCCGCCGCCGGGCCGGCCGCCCCACGCGGGCCCGGCCGCCGGCCGCCCGTCCGGCTGCGCGCACCCGGTGGTTGCGGCACCCATAGGCACCAGACCCCATGGGCGCGGCACCCATGGGGTTACCGGCCAGGTGAACATGGCCGGGCTGCTGCGCGGTGGCCGTCGGGGCGGCGTACCGTCGCCCTATGGAAATCGCGGGCGGCAGCAGCCGGTGAAGCCGGCCCCGCTGCGTTACTCGCGGCCCGGATCGGTGGCTGAGGCGCTGACTACCCTGGCGTCGGCCGGCCCAGGCGGGAAGGTGCTCGCGGGCGGCCAGTCGCTGGTGCCCCTGCTGTCCATGCGGCTGGCTGAGCCGGGCCGGCTGGTGGACATCAACCGCCTGACCGAGCTCCGCTACATCCGGGTCGAGGATGGCCAGGTGCGGGTGGGAGCGCTGGCGCGGCACGCCGAGGTGCTGGCCAGCCCGGCCGCGCTCGCCGCCCAGCCGTTGCTGGCGCAGGCGCTCCGGTTCGTCGCCCACGCGGCCATCCGCAACCGGGGCACGACGGTCGGCAGTATCGTGCACGCCGACCCGGCCGCGGAGCTGCCCGCGGTGCTGGCGCTGCTGGGCGGGTCGGTGCGGGTGGCACGGGCCAGCGGCGAGCGGGTGATCCCGGCGGGCGAGTTCTTCCTCGGGCCGCTGGAATCGGCGGTGCGATCCGGGGAGCTGGCCACCGAGGCCATCTTCCCCGTGCTGCCGCGGGCCGCGGGCACCGGCTTCGCCGAGGTGAGCAGGAGGCGCGGCGATTACGCGGTGTGCGGCGTGGCGGCCGTCGTCCAGCTGGCCGCCGGCGGCCGGGTTACCGCGGCGCGCGCTTCGTACCTGTCGGTCGGGCCGAGCCCGGTGGTCCTCGATCTCACCGATGCGGTCGCCGGCGGCCCGGCCGGCGGCCCCCGCTTCCGCGCCGCCGCGGAGCTGGCCCGCCGCCGGGTCGATCCCGAGCCCGACGTGCACGCCACCGCCGGCTACCGGAGGCACCTGGCCGGGGTCCTCACCGAGCGGGTGCTGGCGCAGGCCTTCGATGAGGCCGCGAAACGGGAAGCCGATGGCTCATGACCAGTGCTGAGGAGGAGCTGCACGAGGTGCGGCTGACCATTAACGGCGCTGCGCACCTGGTCCGGGTTCCGGCCCGGCGGCTGCTGTCGGACTGCATCCGCCATGATCTGCGGCTGACCGGGACCCACGTGGGGTGCGAGCACGGCGTCTGCGGCGCGTGCACCATCCTGCTCGACGGCCTCCCGGTCCGCTCGTGCCTGCTGCTCGCGGTCTCCGCGGACGGCGCGCAGATCACCACCGTGGAAGGGCTGGCCGACGCGGACGGCACGCTGTCCCCGGTGCAGCAGGCCTTCGCCGACTGCCATGGCCTGCAGTGCGGCTTCTGCACGCCCGGCTTCCTCACCACCGTCACGGCCGGGCTGCGGGCGGACCCCGACCCGGGCGAGCAGCAGGCCAGGGAGATGATCGGCGGGAACCTGTGCCGGTGCACCGGATACCAGAACATCGTCGCGTCGGTGCTCCGGGCCGCGCAGATCCGGCGCGAGCGGGAAACGGGGCGCGGATGAGCTCGCTGTTCGGTGCCAGCGTCCAGCGGGTCGAGGACGACAGGCTGGTCCGTGGTCGTGGCGCCTACCTCGACGACCTGGGCGCGGACGCCCTGGCGTGCGCGTTCGTGCGCAGCCCGCACGCGCACGCGCGGGTGGCTGATGTCGATGTCGGCGGCGCGCTCGACGTCCCCGGGCTGGTGGCGATCTACACCTACGAGGACCTGCCGGACCGTGTCGCCGAGCCGCTGCCGCTGCTGATCCCGCATCCGTCGCTCACCCACGGCCGGACGCCCCACCCGCTGGCCCGCGACGAGGTGAACCACGTCGGCGAGCCGGTGGTGATGGTGGTCGCCCGCGACCGGTACCTGGCCGAGGACGCGGCCGCCCGGATCATGGTGAGCTATCAGCCGCTGCCCCCCGTCGTTGGCCTGGACGCGGCCCGCGCGGCGCAGCATCTGGTGCACGCCGACGTTCCCGGCAACGTGGCCGGCCACGCCGTCCAGGCCAGTGGCGACGCGGCGGCGGCGATCGCCGCCGCACCGCACGTGCTCGAGCTTGACTTCGCGATCGAGCGCTCGGCGTCGACACCGCTGGAAGGACGGGGCGTGCTGGCCCGGTGGGACGCGCAGGCAGGCCGGCTGCGGATCTGGACCTCCACCCAGACCTCGACGGGCGTGCGGGCCGCCGTGGCGGCCAAGCTGGGCCTGGCGCTGACCGATGTCGACGTGACCGCCCCGGACATCGGTGGCGGCTTCGGGGTCAAGATCATGCACCCGTGGCCGGAGGAAGTGCTCGTGCCCTGGGCGGCGCGGCTGCTCGGCCAGCCCGTCAAGTTCACCGAGGACCGGCGGGAGCACTTCATCGCCAGCGCGCACGAGCGCGCTCAGCAGCATCACGTCCGGGCCGGTTTCGACGACGAAGGCCGGATCCTCGGCCTCGACGTCCGGTTCTGGCATGACAACGGCGCCTACATCCCCTACGGACTGATCGTCCCCATCGTTACCTCGACCCAGCTGCTCGGCCCCTACAAGCCGGGCGCCTACCGGGTCGAGTTCGACTCGCTCTACACCAACACTGTGCTGGTCACCCCCTACCGGGGCGCCGGGCGCCCGCAGGGCGCCTTCGTCATGGAGCGGACCATGGACGCGATCGCGGCGGCACTGGCACTGGACCGGGCGCTGGTCCGCGAGCGCAACTTCATCCAGCCCGGCGAGATGCCCTACGACCAGGGACTGATCTTCCAGGACGGGCGGCCGCTCATCTACGACTCCGGCGACTACCCGGCCCTGCTGGTGAAGCTCAAGGACCTGATCGGCTGGGCGGAGTTCCCCGCATTCGCGCAGGCCGCCCGCGCCGAGGGCCGGCGAGTCGGCATCGGGCTGGCGTGCTACGTCGAGGGCACCGGGGTGGGGCCCTACGAGGGCGGCCACGTGGTGGTGGAGACGTCCGGCAAGGTGAAGGTGGCCACCGGGCTGACCACGCAGGGGCAGGGACACCAGACCGTGCTGGGCCAGGTGGTCGCCGACGAGCTGGGCGTGCCCCTCGCCGACGTCGAGGTGGTGACCGGGGACACCAGGAGGTTCGGCTACGCGGTGGGCACGTTTGCCTCCCGGACCGCCGTCATGAGCGGCTCCGCGGTCGCGCTGGCCGCCAGGAAGGCCAGGGCCAAGGCGCTGCGGGTGGCAGCGGCGGCGCTGGAGGTCTCGGCCGACGACCTGGAGATCGTCGATGGGATGGTCCAGGTCAAGGGCGACCCGGCGAGCGGGATCGGGCTCGGCACCGTCGCGGTGCTGTCCAACCCGCTGCGGTACGCCTTCGACGACGCCGCCCAGGCGGCCACCCAGTTCGCCGGCGGGGACGTCAGCCAGCCCCCGGTAGCAGCGGACGACGAGCCGGGCATCGAGGGGCGCGCCTATTTCTCCCCGGTGCGCTCCACGTTCGCCAGCGGCATGCACGCGGCGATCGTGGAGACCGACCCGGACACAGCCGAGGTCACGATCCTGCGCTACTGCGTGGTCCACGACTGCGGCCGCCTGATCAACCCGCAGATCGTGGAAGGGCAGATCCACGGCGGGGTCGCCCAGGGCGTGGGCGGGGCCCTGTACGAGCGGATGGCCTACGACGAGGCCGGGCAGCTGCTCAACGCATCCTTCATGGATTTCCTGATGCCCTACGTCAGCGAGGTGCCGGAGCGGATCGAGATCGACCACCTGGAGACGCCGTCCCCGCTGAACCCGCTCGGGATCAAGGGAGCCGGCGAGGCCGGCGTCATCCCGGGCGCTGCCGTCCTCGCCGCCGCCATCGAGGATGCCGAGGGCATCGGCATCACGTCCATGCCGCTGTCGCCGTCGGACCTGTTCGAGCTCCGCCGCGCCCATAGCCAGGAGAACCCGTCATGAAGATCAGTGGCGCCGCGACCATGCACGCGCCGGCCCGCCAGGTGTGGGCGGCGCTGACCGACCCGGCCGTGCTGGCAGCCACCATCCCCGGCTGCGAGCGGCTGGATCCGACCGGGCCGGACAGCTACGACCTGACCCTCACCGCCGGAGTGGCGTCCATCCAGGGGACCTACGCCGGCCAGGTCTCGCTGTCGCAGCAGCAGGAGCCCACCTCGTTCCTGCTGACGGCCAGCGGGTCCGGCGGCCCCGGCACCGTCAGCACCACCGTTCAGGTCCGGCTGGCCGACACCGCAGCCGGGCACACCGAGCTCAGCTACGACGCCGACGCCGTGATCGGCGGCCTGATCGCCGGGGTGGGTCAGCGGATGCTCGCCAGCGTCGCGAAGCGGATGGCCGGCGAGTTCTTCGGATCCGTGGACGACGTGCTGGCCGGCCGGGCAGGCGTGGCGCGACCGCAGGCAGCGCGGGCCGGTCCGGGCCAGCAGGAAGCTGCCGCGCCGCCAGGCGGCTACCTCCCGCCAGGCCGGCCCGCCGCGGCGGCAGCCGGCCCCGGCTTCGGCCGCGGCGTCCTGGTCGGTGCCGCCATCGCGCTGGCCGGGGTGGCCGTGGGCAGCTTGCTGGGGCGGAGAGCCCGCTGATGCACCTGGTCACGGCGGCGGCCGATGCCGGCTGACCCGGCGCGTGCGACGGCGCCGCTGGTCATGATCGGCATCGATACCGGCGGAACGTTCACCGACGTGGTGGCGCTGGACGCGAGGACCGGGGAGCTGACGGTCACCAAGACTCCGTCCACGCCCGCGGACCCGGCCCTGGGCTTCCTGGCCGGGCTGGAGAAGGTGCTCGGCCTGCTCGGTATCGGCGCGGACGCCATCGCGGCGATCAGCCATGGCACCACGATCGCGACCAACCAGCTGCTGGAGGGCGACATCGGCGGCCTCGGGTTCATCACCACCGAGGGCTACGAGTTCGTGCTAGAGATCGCACGCCAGTCGGTTCCTGACGGTTACGGCAACTCCTATTTCTGGGTCAAGCCAGCGCGGATCGTGCCGCCCGACCTGGTCAAGACGGTTGGCGGACGGCTGGACCACACCGGCGCGCAGTTGCGGCCGTTCGACGAGGCCGGAGCCGCCCGGGTGGCCCGCTGGTTCCGCGACCGCGGCATCGACACGCTCGGCGTGTGCTTCCTGCATTCTTACGCCAGCTCCGAGCACGAGGAGCAGATGGCGCGGGTGCTCGCCCGCGAGCACCCGCGGGCGGTGGTGTCACTGTCGTCGGCGGTGCTGCCCGAGTACCGCGAGTACGAGCGGTCGATGACCACTCTGGTCGACGCCGCGGTCAAGCCGCGGATGTCACGGTACCTGGCCTCGATCGCCGGGCGGCTTGAGCAGATCGCCGGCGTCGGCCCCGGCGGCCCGCCGCTGCGCATCATGACCTCGAGCGGCGGCGTGGCCAGCGCCGCGGAAGTGATCAGCCGCCCGATCAGCACCGTCCTGAGCGGACCCGCCGCCGGGGCCGCCGGCGCGGCGGTCATCGCCCGGCAGGCGGGTTTTGACCAGGTACTCACCTGTGACGGCGGCGGGACCTCCACCGACATCGCCGTGGTGGTGGGCGGTGAGCCCGCGCTGACCACGGAGGGAACGATCGGCGCGTACCCGGCCAAGATCCCGATGGTCGACGTGATCACCGTGGGCGCGGGCGGCGGATCCGTCGCCTGGATCTCGCCCGAGGGCGCGCTCAAGGTCGGCCCGCGGTCCGCGGGCGCCGACCCCGGGCCCCTGTGCTACGCCAGGGGCGGCCATGAGGTCACCGTCACCGACGCGCACCTGGCGCTCGGCCGGATCCCGCCGCACCTGCTCGGGGGCGAGGTCCCGCTCGATGAGCAGGCAGCGCAGGCGGGGCTGGCCGGCCTCGCGGCCCGGCTGGGGCTGCCTGCCGCCGAATGCGCCGCGGGCATCCTGGAGATCTCGGCCTGGAACCAGGCCAACGCCGTGCGCCAGGTCACCGTCCGGCGCGGGCTGGACATCAGGGACTTCACCCTGGTCACCTTCGGCGGGTCCGGATCGCTGCTGCTCTGCCCGCTGATCGACGCCCTCGGGGCACGCCGTGCCCTGGTGCCGCCGAACCCCGGCAACGTGTCAGCGTTCGGGCTGCTGACCGTCGATGTCCGCAGTGACTTCGTCCGCACGGCCGTGGCCCGGCACCCCGACCTCGATCACGGCGCCGTCGAGTCGGTCTTCGCCGGGCTGGCCGGCCAGGCGCGCCGGGCCCTGACCGCCCAGGGCTTCGCGCCTGATCGTCAGCGGCTGAGCCGGTCCGCGGACCTGCGGTACTACGGGCAGGCGTTCGAGGTGCGCGTCCCGGTCCCGGCCGGCCGGTTCAGCCGCGAGCTCGCCGCTGCCGCTGCCGCCGCCTTCCATGACGCGCACCGCGCGCTGTACGGCTACGACTTCCGTGCCGATCCCCGCCAGCAGGTGGAATGGGTGAATCTGCGCGTCACCGGCATCGGCCCGCTGCCGCGGCCGGCGCTGGCCGAGCTCGCGCCCGCGGCCGGCGGCCCGGATCGGGCCAGGACGGGAAGCCGGCCCGTCGTCTTCGACCGCGCCGCCGCTGCCGTCTGCGCCCCGGCGTACTGGCGGCCGCGGCTGGGCGCCGGCGACGTGCTGGCCGGCCCGGCGATCATCGAGGAGTACGGTGCGACCGTGCCGCTGCATCCCGGATTCGAGGCCCGTGTCGACCGGTTCGGCAGCCTGCTGGTCACCGCGGGAACGGAACCCGCATGACGGCGCTGGCAGGACGGGCGCTGGCAGGACGGGGGCTGGCATGACGGGCGCGGCCGGATCGGGGCAGCCCGGCCCGGCGGACCCGGTGCTGGTGGAGATCGTGGCCGGCAGCCTGGCCTCGATCGAGAAGGAGGTGGAGACCGCGATCGCCAGGACAGCGCGGTCGCCGATGATCAGGGACGCGCATGACTTCCGGGCCGGCATCCACGACCGGCTGCTGCGCAAGCTGACCGGGCGCTCCTACAGCGCGCTTGTGCACCCCGTCGCGCGGGACTTCCCGCCGGCCACCATGCGGCCAGGAGACGTGTTCTTCCACAACGACGTGTACTCCTCCGAGGGCGGCATCGGTCACCTGCCGGACCTGTGCGTCACGGTGCCGGTCTTCGACGACGCCGCCGGCGAGCCTGACGTGGTCGCGTTCGTGCAGGCCTTCGGCCACCACGACGACATCGGCGGCGCGGTTCCCGGCTCTATGCCGAGTCACGCCACCAGCGTCTTCGAGGAGGGCCTGATGGTGCCGCCGATCAAGCTATGGGACGCCGGCGTCCCGAACCGCGCCGCGCTGGCCATCATGACCCGCAACTCGCGGATGCCCGACTCCCTCGCCGCGGACCTGGACGCGGAGTGCGCCGCCTGCCAGCTCGGCGCGCGGCGGCTGGCCGGGCTGCTGCGCCGCTACGGGCGCGCCGCGGTCCAGGCCTGCTTCGACGAGATCGTGGCCAGGACGGCGCGGACCTACCGGCGGGAGATCCTGGCCAAGATTCCGCCCGGGACCTGGGTGTGGGAGGACTACGCCGAGCACGACGGGGTGGACGAGCCGCGGCTGCACACCCAGCGGATCACCCTGACCAGGACTTCCGACGACCAGCCGGGCGGCGGCCGGCTGATTCTGGATTTCACCGGGACAGCCCCCCAGGCCAAGGGCCCGATCAATCACGCGGCCGACTACGCCGACGGCAACTTCCTGGCCAAGTGGCTGGGGCCGATCCTGCGCAACCTCGCGGACACGCCTGAGCGGATGGCCGAGCTGGACGTGAACGAGGGCATCGTGGACCTGATCGAGATGCGCTTCCCGCCGCCGGGCACGCTGCTCACCCCGGTCTTCCCCGCGCCCACGAACGCCCGCACGTTCGTCATCCTCCGGCTGCTCGGCGTGTTCGCGGGCGTCCTGGCCAAGGCGGCCGGCGGCCGGATGCCCGCCGACCAGGAGACGATCCGCTACACCGGCGTCTACGGGCGCACCGCGGACGGCGAGCCCTACCTGATGCGCGAGGTGCTGGGCGGCGGGTCGGGCGGGCGGTACTACGCCGACGGGGAGGACACCGTCCACGTGGTGCCCGACTCGCGCAACCTGCCGGCTGAGTTCGCGGAGGCCCGGTTCCCCCTGGTGGTGGAGCGGCTCGGGCTGGCCGTGGACTCCGGCGGCCCCGGGCAGTTCCGCGGCGGCCTGGGCTACGAGAAGGTCATCCGGATGCGCGCGGACGGGTACTTCATGTCGATCGCCGACCGCTCGATCCTGTCCTGCTGGGGCGTGAACGGCGGCCGGGCCGGGCGGCCGTTCCGGGTCACGATCGACCCGGGCGGCCCGCGCGAGCGCGAGGTGGACGCGCTGGCTGACGGCGAGTTCGTGGCCGCCGGGACGGTGATCAGGATCCGCACCACCGGCGGCGGCGGCTGGGGCGACCCGCTGGACCGCGATCCGGCCGCGGTGGCCGCCGACGTCCGGTGCGGCAAGGTGTCCCCCGCGGCCGCCGCCGCGGACTACGGCGTGGTGCTGGCCGGCCCGGCCGACGATCCGGTGCCCGCTGCCGGCGCGACCCGGGCCCGGCGTGACCGGCTGGCGGCCGCGCGGGGCGCGCGGCCGCCGTTCTTCGACCGGGGCCCGGGCTACGCCACCTTGTCGGGCGGCCGGGCCGCCGCCGATGTGGACTGGCTGTGACAGCGTCGCCGGTGCCCGGGCCGCGGGTCCTGTCGCCGCGCAGCGAGGTTCTCTAGCCGAAGGAGCAAGTCAGTGCCGGAGCCGATCGAGGTCCGCAAGGTACCGCTGCACCATGTGTCCGACGCCAGTGAGCTGGCCCGGCTTATCGACGCCGGGGTGCTGGACGCCGACCGCGTCGTCGCCGTCGTCGGCAAGACCGAGGGCAACGGGGGAGTGAACGACTACACCCGCATCCTCGCCGACCGGGCCTTCCGTGAGGTGCTGGCCGCCAGGGGCCGGCGCGGCCCGGAGGCCGTCGCGCAGGTGCCGATCGTCTGGTCCGGCGGCACCGACGGCGTGATCAGCCCGCACGCCACGGTCTTCGCCACCGTTCCGGCTGACCAGGCGGCGGTAACCGGCGAGCCGCGGCTGTCGGTCGGATTCGCCATGAGCGAGCCGCTGCTGCCCGAGGACATCGGCCGCGCAGCCATGATCACCAAGGTCGCCGCCGCCGTCCGCGCGGCCATGACGCGGGCGGGCATCAGCGACCCCGCGGACGTGCATTATGTTCAGACCAAGACCCCGCTGCTCACGATCCGCACCATCAGCGACGCCAAGAGCCGCGGGCACAGCGTGTGTACCGAGAGCACTGGCGATTCCATGGACGTGTCCAACGGCTGCGCCGCCCTGGGCATCGCGGTGGCGCTCGGCGAGATCGCCATGCCCGCGGACTCCGACGTCATGCGCGACCGTGACCTGTGCTCGTCGGTCGCCTCCTGCTCGTCCGGGGTGGAGCTGGACCGCGCGCAGGTGGTCGTGGCCGGCAATGTGCGGGGGATCGGCGGGCGGTACCGGATCGGGCATTCGGTGATGCGCGACGCGCTGGACGCCGACGGCATCTGGGCGGCGATCAGGAACGCCGGCCTGGCGCTGCCGGACCGGCCGCACCCGAGCGACCTGGACGGACGGCTGGTCAACGTCTTCATCAAGTGCGAGGCCAGCCAGGACGGCACGGTCCGGGGGCGGCGCAACGCCATGCTCGATGACTCTGACGTGCACTGGCACCGTCAGATCAAGGCCTGTGTGGGCGGCGTCGCCGCGGCCGTCACCGGGGACCCGGCCGTGTTCGTCTCGGTCTCGGCCGCGCACCAGGGTCCCGACGGCGGAGGGCCGGTAGCGGCCATCGCCGACCTCGGGCCGTGACCTGAACCTAGGCCGGCCCGGCCGCGGCGGCGAATGCCGCCATCGAGCCGAACTCCCAGTCCGGGGTCACCGGCGCCGCCGGCTCCGGGGTGGCGCCCCAGCCGGGCCGGGCATGCCGCCGGTTGATCCACACCGTCGGCAGCCCGGCCCGCCTGGCGGGCACGTGGTCGTGGAACAGGCTCTGCGCCACGTGCAGCAGCCCGCCCGGCCTGACGCCCAGCCGGGCGGCCTCGGCGGCCAGAGCGTCGAAGTTCCGCAGCGACGGCTTGTACGCCCCGACGTCCTGCGCGGTGATGACCCCGGCGAACTGCGCGCCGAGCCGCCGGGCCGATCCGGCAAACGAGGCCCGGTCGACGTTGGACAAGATGATCAGCCGGTAACGCCGGGCCAGGGCGGCCAGCGCGCCGGCCGAGTCGGGGAACGCTGGCCAGTCCGGCACCGAGCCCGCGAGAGCGGCCGCATCCTGCTCGGTGACCTCGGCGCCGAGCGTGCCGCCAAGCCGTCGCATGCTGGCCGCCAGCACGTCCGGGTACCGCGCGGCGGGGCTCTGCACCTCCTGCGCCGCCTCGCACCCGGAGTAGGCGGCCAGCAGCTGCTCGCCGGTCAGGTCCAGCCCGCGCTGGCGGGCCCACGGGACGAGCACCGCCGACAGGCCGGCCTCCCAGTCGATCAGCGTGCCGTAACAGTCAAGGCTCAGCGCCTCGAAGTCAGTCAGCTGCACCGGTCACGCTCCAGGATCAGGCCGGGACGCATTGCCCAGACCAGGACCATGCGCGACCCGTGCTCGGTGACGCAGCACGGCACGGCCGCTGTACGGATCGGAAAGGGCTCCCTCGTCCTGCGGGGCAGCGGCCGGGTCATCCTCCCATGATGGCGGCGGGCCTGAGCGCCGGCATCAGGCAGCCCGCCGCGCCGATCAGCGCCAGCCGCCGGCCTCATGAAATCCGCACCTTGACGGCGGCTGGCGGCTATCGCGGCCGGCCCCGGCCGGGATACGCTCGTCGCGGTCATAACCCGCGGGGCCGTGCTCGGCCGGCCGCCGCGGCGCCGCGACGATCCGGAGGCGATGTGATGGCGGTCAGCTGGACCGGACGGCGGATGTGGGCGGCACCGGTGATCGGCCTGCTCGCGCTGAGCGCGACGCCGGCCGCGGCGGCGGCCAGGACCGCGGCCGGACCAGTCCGGCCGGCGATCAGCCCGGTCACCGAGTTCAGCCGCGGCTGCGCCGGGCAGAACGCCGAAGTCGAGCAGGCCACCGACCCGGCGCGCGGCTACGTATACGAAGAGTGGATGGGCTGCCAGAACCAGATCGGGTTCGCCGCCTCCGCCGACGGCGGCCGGCATTCGGCCGGCCGGTCGTGCTCGCCGGATCGTCCGGGGCCTGGGACCCGGCGGTCACCGTCGGGCCGGGCGGGACCGTGTACGCGGCCTTCATGAACTCGACGCGGCATCACACGTTCCCGGTGGTCGAGGCCTCGTTCAACCACGGCCGGACGTTCCCGCAGGTGCGGAAGATCGTTCCCAAGCGGCGGGACAACTGGGGGGACCGGGACTTCATCGCCGCCGGCCCGCACGGCACCTTGTACCTGACCTGGGACTACGGGCCGAGCGCCAAGGCCGTGACCTACATCTGCAGCAAGGGCGGCAGCTGCGCCTTCGCCACCGGCGACCTCAACGCCGTGGTGCAGAAATCGACCGACGGCGGCCAGACCTGGGGCCCGATCGTGCCAGTCAGCCCCGGGTTCCCGGCCAGCGGCGGGGACAGCGCGCCGCTGCTGGTCGAGCCGGGCGGCCGGGTCGACACGCTGTACCAGGGCTACCACATCACCAGCCGGGCCAAGTACACGATGAGCCCGGCGCACAGTTACTTCACCTCGTCCGCGGACGGGGGAGCGAAGTGGTCGGCCCCGGTGCGCGTCGGCCCCGCCAGGCTCACGATGTCGCTGGCCGAATGGTGGATCGACGGCGACATCGCCGCCGACGCGGCCGGGAACCTGTACGCGACCTACGACACCCAGCACGCCGGACGGGATATCGGCTGGCTGTCCTACTCGACCGACCATGGCCGGACCTGGTCTTCGCTGCGGCGGGTCACGCCCGATACCGACAACGCAACGCACATCGTGCAGGTCGCCGGCGGCCGGCCCGGCACGGCCTACGTCGGCTGGCTCGCCGACAGCTCGCCGCACGGCTACGCGCTCTACCTCCGGCCGTTCTCGACTACCCGGGGCTGGCTGTCCGGGCCGGTCCGGGTGTCACCCAGGTTCGGGAACCCGGCGGTCTGGCCGGGGGACACCTTCGGGATCTCGGCCCAGCCCGCGCGGGCCGGCGGCGAGCGGGTGAACGTCAGCTGGGGCAGCGCGGTCAGCAAGAGACGCCATCCGGACTCGCAGGACTTCGCGGCGGTCGTGACGTTCCCCGGCCGGTAGCCCGCCCTGCCCGCTCGAGGCGCATCCGGCTCACTGGTCAAGGTGCTGCCCGACGACTGTCACCCGGCTCATGGAGTTCCACCTGCTCCAATCTTCAGATCACCTAAAAGCAAGGCCATTGGGGCATGCCGAGACGGGCGAGGTGGCGGCGATCCGGAAGAGTTTGTCGCGAACTCCTGGGCGGCTGATCTGGAGGACGCTAGAGGCGGGACAGGTATTGACAGAAGCGAAACCCGGGACAATCCTCGAAGCTGATCGTTCCATCAGGAGGGCCGTGAGTTAAGTCTCCCCGAGTAGGAGGCACCGTCATGGGGCCGAGAAGACTTGCGGTGCCGGCAGTGCTGCTGCTGATTCTATGCTCACTGGCGGCCTGTTCGAGCCAGGGCACGGCAGGGACTTCCCCGACGAATTCGCTGGCGGGCTCGCGGATTACCGTGGCGATGGTAACCCACGGGCAGGCGTTTGACCCATTCTGGGCGCTAGTGCGAAAGGGTGCGCAGACGGCGGCGGCGCAGTTCAACGTCAAGCTCGAGTATGAGTCGCCGAATACCACCGATCCGCAGGCACAGGCGGCAATGATCACGCGGGCAGCGGCACACAAGCCCGCCGCCATGGTGGTGACCATTCCCGACGCCGCAGTACTGGCGGGTCCCGTCCGGCACGTCTCGTCCGCTGGCATACCGGTCGTGGTGGTCAATGTCGGCGACGGCGTGTACCGGAACGTCGGCGCGCTGACCTTCGTCGGCCAGCCCGACTACCAGGCCGGGGTGCAGGCGGGCAAGGTGATGGCGGGGGCCGGCGTCCGCAAGGCGCTGTGCGTCATACACGAAGCGCAGAACACCGCGCTCACCGACCGGTGCGCCGGATTCAGCAAGCAGCTCAGCGCCAGCGGCGGCTCGGTGCAGACCCTGCACGTCAACGGCGCCCAACTGCACCAGGCGCAGAGCGCCATTGAGCAGGCGCTCCAGCGGGATCACAGCATCAATGGGGTACTCGCGACGGGCATCATCGGCTTCGAGGCCGCGGGCGGCGCCCTTCAGGCCCTGAACGACTTCAGGCGGGTCAAATTCGGCACGTTCGACGTCTCCTCCGCCGACCTGACCGCGGTGCAGAACGGCCAGTTGCAGTTCGTGATCGATCAGCAGCCTTTCCTGGAAGGCTACGCGGCGGTCCAGGTCGCAGCGTTCGACGTCCGCTACGGGCAGCACCCTTATCAGCCGATCTATACGGGACCGAGCTTCGTCACCAAGGCCAACGCGGCCAAGATCGCGCAGCTGTACAAGAACACCGGAGTCTCGTTGTTCCAGGGCGGTTACCCGCAATGAGCTGCTGGCTGGCGCTGGACCGACAGCGGTTATCCGCGACCCGGTACCGCATGACACCCGGAGATGACGATGACACTTGCGGCGGTCGCCCCGCACATTGAGGCAGCTGGCACACTCAAGCTAGTGCTCAGCCCGCTGGACCTGACCCTCATCGTCATCTATTTCGTGTTCGTGATCGGCATCGGCTTTGCGTTGCGCCGGCTGGTAACGACCTCGACCGACTTCTTCCTGTCCGGCCGCTCGCTGCCCGCCTGGATCACCGGAATTGCTTTCATCTCGGCCAATCTCGGCGCCATCGAGATTCTCGGAATGTCCGCCAGCGGCGCCCAGTACGGCATCAGCATCGTGCACTACTACTGGATCGGCGCTGTACCCGCGATGGTGTTCCTCGGTGTCGTGATGATGCCGTTCTACTACGGTTCACGGGTCCGGAGCGTCCCGGAATACCTGCTGCGCCGTTACGACCGCAAGACCCACCTGGTCAACGCCATCATCTTCGTGCTGGCTGCGGTCCTCATCGCAGGCGTGAACCTGTACGCCCTGTCCGCCGTGCTGCAGGCCCTGCTCGGCATCCCGCTGGCCGTGGCCATTGTCGTTTCGGCGCTGTTCGTGCTGTCCTACATCATGCTGGGCGGCCTGTCGAGCGCCATCTACAACGAGGTCATGCAGTTCTTCGTCATCGTGGCCGGTCTTGTCCCAGTGGTCATCGTCGCCCTGAAGGAAACTGGCGGCATCGGCGGCCTGTTCGCCAAGCTCAGCACCAGCGGCCACGACTTCACCTCGGCCTGGGCCGGAGTCGGGCTCGGTGGCCACAACCCGATCGGCGACTGGATCTCGCTCGTCTTCGGGCTGTCCTTCTGCCTGTCTTTCGGCTACTGGACCACCAACTTCGCCGAGGTTCAGCGGGCGATGTCCGCCAAGGACGACAACTCGGCCCGGCTCACGCCCATCATCGGCGCCTACCCCAAGGCCCTCATCCCGCTCGGCATCGTCATCCCCGGGATGGCCGCGGTCCTGCTGATACCCGGCCTGGGCGAGGGCGGCGGCCTCCCCTTCAACGACGCGATCCCGGCGCTGATGAACAAGTACCTGCCGACCGGCGTGCTCGGAGTCGCGATCACCGGCCTGCTCGCCGCGTTCATGGCGGGCATGGCGGCGAACGTCTCCTCCTTCAACGCGGTATGGACTTACGACATCTGGCAGAACTACATCCGGCCCGGCCGTCCGGACAGCTACTACCTGCGGGTCGGCCGCATCACCACCGTGGTGGGCGTATTCATCGGCATCCTCACCGCATTCATCGCGGCGGGATACAGCAACATAGCCAACTACCTCCAGACGCTTTTCTCATTCTTCAACGTGCCCATCTTTCTCGCCTTCATAGTGGGCATGATCTGGCGCAAGGCGGGACGTGGTTCCGGGTTCTGGGGCATGATCGTCGGCACACTGTCTGCCTTTGGCACCTGGCTGCTTTACAAACAGGGCGTCCTGTCGTTCCGCAGTGACCTCGCCGAGACCCAGTGGGGTGCCATCGTCGGGTTCACCGCGGGCCTGATCGCGATGCTGATCGCCACCAGATTCAGCACCCCCAAACCGCTGGCCGAGCTCAACGGCCTGGTCCTCGGGCTTCAGGAGCAAGACGTACAGACGACGGCTCGGGTCCCCTGGTTCAAGTCGCCCGTGCTGATCGGGACCGGCGCCCTGGTCCTTTGCGCTCTTCTCTACCTCTACATCGCCGTCGTATGATCTGGCCGGCGCCCCGCCGTGTGCGGCAGAACAGGGAGCACGTCACGTGGCAGCCAAAGCAGAACTAACTCCCGAGGAAGCCCGCAACTGGCGGCTGGCGAAGCTGTTCGATCTCCGCTCGTTCATCGGCTCGCTGTTTGTGATATTCGGGATCCTGGTCACCATCCCCGGCCTCGCAGCGAGCCGGGCCGCGATCGACAAGGCCGCCGGCATCAACCTCGCGCTGTGGGTGGGCCTCATCATGCTGGCCATGGGCCTGCTGTTTCTGGCCTGGGTGCTGCTCAAGCCGCCCGCCCCCATCACCGCCGCCGAGGCCGAGGCAACCCGCAAGGCCCGCGAGGAGTTCGGAACCCAGGGCCCCGGCGGCCACTGAGCGCGGTCTGCGCGCGAACGGAGCGGCCGAGAATCCCCCGGCCGGTCAGCCGGTGCGGGTGCCCGGAGCCGCGCCGACCGGGTCAGCCGGAGCCGGAACCGAAGGCGAAGCTGACATCAGATCCATGATCGCGGCGCTGATCGCGCGATCGACCACCGCCAGGACCTCCGCTCGGGTCCGCTCGGCCCGATCGTTCCACTGGGTGAGCGTGCGAACCCGGGCCAGCCGGACCTCAGACGGCGGCACTGGCGGCAGTCCGCCGGGCAGCGGCGCGCCTGGCTGGCCGCGGCGGGCCCACAGCGCTTCGTATACCGCGTCGACCGCCCGGCCGACGTCAGGACGCGCATCGGGTAGCTGCGATCCGGCCCGTACCAGGGCACCGACCAGGCAGACACCGTCGACGTGATCCGGGCTGCCGCCCGCGGTCGCGAAGCCAGCGACCAGCCTAGGGCTACCGTCACTCGAGCTGACCGTCCACCAGCCGCCTTGCACCCAGCCGGCCTCCAGCTCGCTACGTGCTCCCTCTAGCACCGTCAGCTGCCGGTTCAGCTGGCCTAGGACCAACTCCGCGCTCGGGGCCGGCATCAGCCGCTGCCACACCCGGCGCCACCACCCTGGTTTGCGGCCGCCGCGCCCGCGGCCTGCCTCGCTCCCGCGGCCAGGGCCCGGCGGCACCTCGCGCGGCTCGGTCGGCCGCGACCCGGCGGCCCGAATCGTGTCCGTTCTCACCAGTTCAGCATTACACGCCTTCGCCGCGCCGCCAAAGCAGCCCTCGGCCAGCAGGCGGCCGCCGTGACGTGGCTCAGCGGGCCGGGGACAGCGCCCGCAGCGGCTCGGCCAGCTCGCGGGCGAAGAAATCCATGAAGCCGTCCGGGTCAGGCCCGGCGTTCATGGTCACGAGGTGATCAAAGCCCGCGTCGGCGTACGGCCGCGCCACCTCCAGATGCCGCCTTGCATCCGGCCCGCAGGCGAACTGCTCCTTCACCTGGCTCGCGGTGAAGCTGGCGGTCGCGGCGTCGAAGTTGACCGGGTTGGGCAGCTCGGCCATGACCTTCCAGCCGGTCAGCGCGAACCTGGTCTTCTCCAGTACCGCCTTGGCCGCGGTGTCCTCGTCGCTCGCCCACGCCAGCGGCACCTCGGCGTAAGCCGGCCCGCGGCCGCCCAGCTGCTGCCAGGTGCTGACCAGGTCCGCGTCGGGCTCAGTGGCGAACAGCCCGTCGCCGAGGTCCGCGGCCAGCCGTGCCGACTCCGGCCCGCTGGCCGCCACCGCGATAACCGGCTGCTCGTCCGGCAGGTCGAACACGCGGGCGTCCTCCAGCTGCAGGTACTTGCCCTGGTAGGAGCGGTAGCCGCCCTGCCACAGCAGCCGGATGATCTCCAGCGCCTCGCGGAACCGCTCGTGCCGCACGTGCGCGCCGGGGAACCCGGTGCCGACCACGTGCTCGTTGAGCCGCTCGCCGGCGCCCACGCCGAGGGTGAACCGGCCGTCCGAGATGATCGCCATGGTGGCCGCGGCCTGGGCGATGATCGCCGGGTGGTAGCGCACCGACGGGCAGGTCACGCCGGTGGCCAGCCCGATCCGCTCGGTCTTGGCGGCGATGGCGGCCAGCATGCTCCAGGTGAAGCCGCTGTGCCCTTGGGCGTCATGCCAGGGGTGGTAGTGGTCGCTCATCTCCACGAAGTCGAAGCCCGCCTGCTCGGCCAGCACGGCCTGGCGGATGATCTCCTTCGGGTCGAAGGCCTCGGTGGCGAGCTTGTAGCCAATCTGCACGGTGGTCTCCTACTTCGGCGCGGCCATCGCACGGCCGCGCTCCCGGCGGTGAGTATCGATCTGCCCCGCCCGGGCTACCCGGCAGCGCCGGAAGCTAACCTGCGCCGGGGCCGGCCAGGCCAGGCCGCCCGCGCCGCTCATCGCGTCGCTTCCCGGCCGCCGCCGGGTCGGCCGCAAGCCGGCCGGAGTCGGGCAGGGCGGGGGAGAAGACCCACAGCACCTGCGCCGGGCGGCCCCCGGCGGCCACGCCGAACGCGTGCTCGGTGCTGGCGCCGAACGTGAACGCGTCGCCCGGTCCGAGCGTGATCAGCTCCCCGGCCACGGTCAGCTCCAGCTCCCCGGCCAGTACGAAGACCAGCTCGACGTCGGCCGGCAGGCCGTAGGGCTCGTCGCCGCTGCCGCCGCCCGGCTCGATGTCGGACAAGATGGCCTGCATCCGCTTCTCGCCAGCTGGCGTGAGCAGGTACTCGGTGACCCCCGTGCCGCCGAAGTTGATCGGCGGCCGGGCGCCGCGGCGGACCACCTCGCCCTTCGACGGCTCGAACAATGAGCCGACGGAGATGCCGAGCGCCGCGCACAGCCGGATCAGCGACGCCACCGACACGTTGGCCAGATCGCGCTCCAGCTTGGACACGAATCCCTTGGTCAGCCCGGCCTCGCCGGCCACCTCGGCCATGCTCTTGCGGGCGGCGAGCCGGGCGGCGCGCAGCTGCGCGCCGATGCGCACGCCGTCCGGCCGGTCAGCGACAACGCTCATGAAACCCCTGTTGACACAAAGGCAACATGTGGTGATCCTACCGGGTGAGGAGGTCACCTTCAGGAGGCGACATGGCCACCGAGTCCCCGACCACGGCCCCGGCCGCCAAGGCCGGCCGCGGCCTGCGCGGCCAGATCGAGGTGCACTCGATCGACTGGATTCCCGACCCCGAGCGGCACGGCAAGACCTGGCAGCAGAGCATGCTGTGGTTCCTCGGCAACTTCCAGTACTTCACTATCCCGATCGGCTTCGTCGGCCCCCTGCTCGGCCTGTCCCTGGGCTGGTCGATCCTGGCCGGCGTGCTCGGCATCGCGGTCGGCACGCTGTTCATGGCGTTCCACGCCACCCAGGGCCCGGTGTTCGGGCTGCCCCAGATGATCCAGACCCGGGCCCAGCTCGGCTACCGCGGCGTGGTCGTCGCGCTGTTCGCCGTGCTGTTCACTTACATGGCCTTCAACGTGGCCGACCAGGTGCTGCTGGCCAGCGGCCTGAACGGCGCGTTCGGCTGGAGCGCGGGCGCGGTGGCGATCGGCACCGCCGTACTCGCCGCGGCGCTGGCCATCTTCGGCTACGACTGGGTGCACCGGGTGTTCCGCTTCCTGCTGGTGATCTCGCTGCCGTGCTACGCGATCATCTCGGTGGCGATCCTCGCCGGGCAGGCCGGCGGTGCGGCTCCCCATCACCCGGGCGGCTTCATTTTTGCCGCCTTCATGGCGCAGTTCTCGGTGGCGGCCGCCTACAACATCACCTATGCGCCGTATGTGTCGGACTACTCGCGCTACATGCCCCGCGACACCTCGCCGCGCGGCATCGTCACCGCCGTGTTCTTCGGCGCCTCCGGCTCGGCGGTCTGGCTGATCGCGCTCGGCGCCTGGCTGGCGACCCGGCTCGGCGTAACCGACGGGCTGGTCGGACTGCAGCTCGTCGGGGACAAGATCGCCGCACCGCTCGGGTCGGTCACCGCATTCCTGTCCGCGACCGCGCTGCTGGCCACCATGGGCATGAACGCCTACGGCGGGATGCTGACCGTGCTCACCGGCATCGACTCGTTCCGCAAGATCCGCACCAGCCGCCTGTGGCGGGCGGTGACGGTCCTGGTGCTCGCCGCCATCTGGTACGCCATCGGCGCCACCATCTCCACCAGCGGCTCGGCCACCGCGGTCAGCGCGGTGCTGAACTCGCTCACCCTCATGCTCTACCTGCTGGTGCCGTGGACGGCGCTGAACCTGGTCGACTTCTTCTTCGTCCGGCACGGCCACTACGCGATCACCGACATCTTCCGCCCGGACGGGGTGTACGGCTCGTGGGGCTGGCGCGGCCTGCTCGCCTACGCGGCCGGCTTCGCCGCGGAGATCCCGTTCATGGTGCTGCCGCCGATCGCCGGCTTCTCCTACACCGGCTGGTTCCCCGGCCATGTCACCGGCGGGGTCGACTACTCCTGGCTGGTCGGGCTGGCGGTCTCCGGCCTGGTCTACCTGCTGGCCTCCCGCTCGCTGGACGTGGCCGCCGAGCGCTCGGCCATCGCCGCCAGCGAGCAGCAGCTGCGGGCCATCGACGCCGCCGCCCGCCGGTGACCGGGCCCCTGCCGCGGGTGCGCGACGGCGGCTACCTCGGGCCGGTCGATGCCAGCCAGGTGCCCCGGTACGCGGGAGAGGCCACATTCGCCCGGCTGCCGCGCCTTGCCGAGGTGGACCGCGCGGACGTGGCCATCGTCGGCGTGCCGTTCGACAGCGGGGTCAGCTACCGGCCGGGCGCCCGGTTCGGCCCGGCCCACATCCGCGAGTCGTCACGGCTGCTGCGCCCCTACAACCCGGCCCTGCAAGCCTCGCCGTTCGCCGGCCAGCAGGTCGCCGACGCCGGCGACCTGGCGGTCAGCCCGTTCAGCATCGGCGAGGCCATCACCGCCATCGAGCGCGGCGCGCGCGAGCTGCTCGGGCAGGCCGGCCGGCTGCTGACCCTGGGCGGGGACCACACCGTGGCGCTGCCGCTGCTGCGCGCGGTGGCTGCGGCGCACGGCCCGGTGGCGGTGGTGCACTTCGATGCCCACCTCGACACCTGGGATACCTACTTCGGCGCCGAGTACACTCACGGCACGCCGTTCCGCCGCGCCGCCGAGGAGGGGCTGCTCGACCCCTCCGGGTGCCTGCACATCGGCATCCGCGGCCCGCTGTATACCGCGGCTGACCTGTCGCAGGACGCCGGGCTCGGCTTCCAGGTCGTGTCCGCGCCCGAGGCGGACCATCTCGGCGTGGACGGCATCGTCGATCGCATCGCGGCCCGGGTCGCAGACCGGCCGGTGTACGTATCGGTGGACATCGACGTGCTCGACCCGGCGCACGCGCCGGGCACCGGCACGCCCGAGGCGGGCGGCCTGACCAGCCGGGAGCTGCTGGCCGCGCTGCGCTCCTTCGCGGGCCGCAACGTGGTCGGCGCCGACATCGTCGAGGTGGCGCCCGCCTACGACCACGCCCAGATCACCGGCATCGCCGCCGCGCACGCCGCCTACGAGCTGCTCACCGCCTTCGCCGCAGGCGGCTCCCTCCGGCCCTAACCGCCCGTTTGCGCGGCCATGTGCCGGGTAGCCAGCGGCTCCCTGGATCAGTTCCACGCGAGCCAGGGGCCCATGTTCGCGCTAACGACGGGAGTTGACCCGGATGAGCACCAGCTATCCGCCTGAGGACACACCAGATTACCCGCGGGAAGGGACGGCGGACCTCCCGGCCGGAGCAGAGGCGGATTACCCGGCGGGGGGCACCCCGCCCGTCCCGATGGCCGAACCTCTGCCGCCCGCCGCAGTGGAGCCGCTGCCGCCGCCGGAATACCCGCCGCCGGGACCCGGGGATCTGGCAGGCGCACCGCAGAGCACCACCGACGTGGTCAAGGACCAGGCCGCGAGCGTAGGGCAGACCGGCGTCCAGGCTGGCCGGCAGACAGCCGAGGTGGCCAGGCAGCAGGCGGCCGAGATAGCGGCGGAAACCAGCCGCCAGGCCCGCAGCCTGCTGCGCCAGGCCCAGGATGAGCTGGAGCAGCAGGCGGCCGACGGACAACGGCGGCTGGCGGATCAGCTGCGCTCGCTCGGCGAGGAGCTGGCCTCCATGGCCGATGGCTCCGGCCAGGATGGCATGGCCGCTGATCTGGCCCGGCAGACGGCGGGCAGGCTCCGCCAGGCGGGAGGCTGGCTGGGCGAGCGTAAGCCCGCCGACGTGACCGCCGAGGTCGAGTCGTTCGCCCGCCGCAGGCCCGGGGCCTTCATCGCCCTGGCGCTGGGAGCGGGCCTGGCCGCCGGCCGGCTCACCCGCGGGATGAAGGACGCCGCGGCAGACGACCAGGAATCGGCACCGGCCCCCTCGGCCGCGGCGCGGCCCGAGCTCGCCACCCCCTGGACGAGCCGGCGGCCGGGGTGCCCGGCGAGCCGGCGGGTTATGGCTATCCCGGAGATGTAACCGACCCGGCCAGCGGCCTGCCCGCCGCCGCCCCGGCGTGGGACGCCGGGCCGGCCGCCGGTGAGGCCGGTCCGCTGGCCACCGGTGGCCCGCTGTCCGATGAGGGCACGCTGTGAGCAGCCCGGTGGACCCGGCCGGGACGTCCGCCTCCCGGCCGTCGGTCGGTGAGATAGTCACCGATGTCGCCGCCGACCTGAGCACGCTGATGCGCCAGGAGATCGAGCTGGCCAAGGCCGAGCTGCGCCAGTCAGCCAGCCGGGCGGGCAAGGGCGCCGGGATGCTGGCAGGCGCAGGCGTCGCCGGCCACATGGTTCTTCTCTTCATATCGGTGGCGGCCTGGTGGGGAATCGGCGACGCCACCGGCCATGGCTGGTCGGCACTGATCGTCGGGGGCATCTGGCTGGTGATCGCCGCGGTTCTCGGGCTGCTGGGCCGCCGGCAGATCTCGGCGGTGCCCGGCGTGCCGCAGACGGCGCAGACGGTCAAGAAGATCCCGGACGCAGTACGAGGAAATGAGGGCAGGTCATGAGCAGCGACCCGGACCAGATCCGCGCGGAGATCGAGCAGACGCGCGGCAGTCTCAGCGAGGACGTCAATACGCTGGCCGACACGGTCAACCCCGCGCAGGCCGCCAGGCGGACGGTCGCCAGCGCCCGGTCGGCCGTGGGGGAGGCCAAGACTAAGGTCATGGGCGCGGCGGACTCCGCCACTGGTGCCCAGGCCGGGGTCGGCTCCCGGGTGTCGGCGGCGCAGGGCCAGCTGCGCCGCCAGGCATCGGGCAATCCGCTGGCGGTCGGGCTGATGGCGCTGGGCGCCGGCTGGCTGCTCGGCTCGCTGCTGCCCGCCAGCGATGCCGAGGAGCAGGCGGCGGTCAAGGTCAAGGAGGCCGCTGCGCCCGTGGTCACCGACGCGGCCAAGGAGGTCGCGTCCGGCTTGCGGGATTCCGCCCAGGAAGCGGCCCAGTCGGTCAAGACCACGACGGCCGACGCCGCCGCCACGGTCAAGGACGAGGCCGCCAGCTCGGCCCAGGACGTCCGGGACCAGGCGCAAACGGCTCGCCAGAATGTGACCGACAGCCAGTCTGGCTGAGCATTCCGCTCCGGGACACGGCCCCGATCGGCCGTGTCCCGGAGCGGGATGACAATCCCCGGGGCGGCCGCTCAGGGACGCGGGGCGGCCGCTAGCCGCCGGCTGGGCCGGTGCGTACCCGCAGGCCGGTAAGGGCCATCTTGCAGACCGCGTCGGCCAGCTCCGCGCCGCTGCCGCCCCGGCCCGGCCTGTACCACTCGACCAGCGAGTTGACCAGGCCGAACAGCAGTTTCGCCGTGGTGGCGGGGTCGATGTCGGCGCGCATGTCGCCTTCGGCCACGGCCTGCTTCACCAGGTCGGCGGCGAACCGGTCGAACTCGCGCCGCCGGGCCAGCGCATCCCGCTCGGTCCTGGTGTTGCCGTGCACCCGCAGCAGCAGCGTGACGAACTCCACCCGGCCGGCGAGCAGCATCACGCTGCCGCGCACCAGCTGCTCCAGCCGGTCAATGGCCGGCCCGGGGGTCGCGGCCACCTCGTCGGCGACCGCGAGCAGCCCGTCCAGCGCGCGGCCGATGGCCAGCCGCAGCAGTTCCTCCTTGCCCGGCACGTGGTGGTAGATCGCGGACTTGGTGATACCGAGCTCGCGGGAGATGTCACTCATGCTGGTGCCGTCATAGCCGTGCTTGTTGAACAGCCGCACCGCGGTCTGCAGCAGTGACTCCAGGTCGTGGCCTGGCCGCCCGCGGCGAGCGGGCCGGGCGGGCGCGGTGGTCACCGGTCTCACCGGCCGGTGAAGCTGGGCGTCTTCTTGGCCAGGAAGGCGGCCACGGCCTGCTGGTGATCAGCGGTCACGCCCAGCCGGGCCTGCGCCGCCCCCTCGGCGCGCAGCACATCGGCCAGCGGCAGCGGCCAGGCGGCGGCCAGGGCCTGCTTGACCTCGGCGTAGGCGCGGGTCGGGCCGGCGGCCAGCCGGGCCGCGAGCCGGGCCGCGGCAGGCCCGACCTCGTCGGCCGGGACCAGCTGGCCCGCGATGCCCCACTGCGCCGCCTCGGCCGCGGTGAACGGCTCGCCCAGCATGATCAGCTCGCTGGCGCGGGCCATGCCCACCGCCCGGGCCAGTGTGGCCGACAGCCCGGAGTCGCAGCTGAGCCCGATGCCGGTGAAGGCGGTGGCGAACCGGGCCGTGTCGGCGGTGACCCGCAGGTCGCAGGCGAGCGCGAAGCCGAGCGCGGCGCCGGCGCAGGTGCCGTTGACCGCGGCGATGACCGGCTTGCCCATCCCGGCCAGCGCGGTCACGATCGGGCTGTAGTGCTCGTCGATGGTGGCAAAGGCGGTGGAGCTGCCCGCCCGCAGGGCGTCGGCGTGCTCGCCGAGGTCCTGTCCCACGCAGAAGTGCCTGCCCGCGCCGGTCAGGATTACCGCGCGCACGCCGTCATCGGCGCCGACCTGCGCCAGCGCGTCGCGCAGCGCGGTCTTCAGCCCGGTGGTCAGTCCGTTCCCGCGGTCCGGGCGGTTCAGCGTCACGGTGGCGACGCCGTCCTCGCGCCGGAGCGCCAGCACCCCGCCTGGGCTTTGGTCTGCCATGCGGGAACGATACCATCGAATTCCCGAACGTTCGGTTAGTAATTGAGCCGGGAGGAGCGCCAGATGGCCGAGCACGCGCCGATGCTGCGCAGTTATGTGGGCGGACAGTGGCAGGCCGGCGGCGGCGAGGGCACGCCGCTGCGGGACGCGGTGACCGGCGCGGAGGTCGCGCGGATCTCCGCGGTCGGCGTGGACATGGACGCGGCGCTCGGCTACGGCCGCCGGGTCGGCGGCCCGGCGCTGCGCGAGCTGACCTTCCATCAGCGGGCGGCGCTGCTGAAGGCGCTGGCCGGGCACCTGCGCGAGCACCGGGACGAGCTTTACGCGCTGTCTGCGCGCACCGGGGCCACGCTCGGCGACTCGAAATTCGACGTTGACGGCGGCATCGGCGTGCTGGCGGCCTACGCCAGCAAGGGCGCGCGCGAGCTGCCGGGCGGTACCGTCTACGTGGACGGCGGCGTGGAGCGGCTGAGCCGGGGCGGCACGTTCGTCGGCCAGCACATCGCGGTCCCGCTGCGCGGCGTCGCGGTGCAGATCAACGCGTTCAACTTCCCGTTCTGGGGGCCGCTGGAGAAGTTCGCCCCGGCGTTCCTGGCCGGCGTGCCGAGCCTGGTCAAGCCAGCCAGCCAGACCGCCTACCTGACCAGCAGGCTCGTCGAGCTGGCGGTCGGCTCCGGCCTGCTGCCGGACGGGGTCCTGCAGCTCATCTGCGGTAGCGCGGGTGACCTGCTGGACCACCTGACCGGCCAGGACCTGGTCTCGTTCACCGGCTCGGCCGCCACCGCACGGCGGCTGCGGGCGCATCCGGTGCTGGTGCGGAACGCGGTGCGGTTCAACGCCGAGGCCGATTCGCTGAACTGCTCGATCCTGGGGCCGGACGCGGCGCCGGCCACGGCGGAGTTCGATCTGTTCACGGCACAGCTGGTGACCGAGATGACGGTCAAGGCCGGGCAGAAATGCACCGCCATCCGCCGGGCCTTCGTCCCGGCGGCGCTGGTCGACGAGGTGAGCGCCGCGGTGGCGGACCGGCTGGCCGGCGTCAGCGTCGGCAACCCGGCCAGCCCGCAGGTGCAGATGGGCGCGCTGGCCAGCCTGGAGCAGCGGGAGGAGGTGCGCCGTTCGCTCAAGGCCCTCGGCGCGGCCGGGGCCGTGGTGTTCGGCGATCCCGGGCACGTCGAGGTCATCGACGCCGACGCCGAGCGCGGCGCGTTCATGTCCCCGGTGCTGCTGCGCGCCGACGACCCGGACCGGGCCGAGCCGCACGAGGTGGAGGCGTTCGGCCCGGTATCGACCCTGCTGCCCTACACCTCGGCCGAGCAGGTGATCGAGCTGGCCGCCCGCGGTCAGGGCAGCCTGGTCGGCTCGGTGGTGACCGGCGACCCGCAGTTCGCCCGCGAGATCGTGCTCGGCCTGGCGCCGTGGCACGGGCGGCTGCTGGTGCTGGACGCCGCCGACGCCGCCGAATCTACCGGTCACGGCTCGCCGCTGCCTGCCCTGGTGCATGGCGGCCCGGGCCGGGCCGGCGGCGGCGAGGAGATGGGCGGCATCCGGGGCGTGCTGCACTACATGCAGCGCACCGCCGTGCAGGCCAGCCCGGCGGTGCTGGCCGCGGTGACCGGCTGCTGGGTGGCCGGCGCCCCGCGGTCGGAGGGCATGCACCCGTTCCGCAAGCCGCTGGCGCAGCTGCGCGCCGGGGATACGGTGACGGCCGGGCCGCGGCGGGTGTCGCGCGCGGACATCGACCATTTCGCCGAGTTCACCGGCGATACCTTCTACGCCCACACTGACGAGGAGGCGGCCCGGGCGAACGAGCTGTTCGGCGGCATCGTCGCGCACGGCTACCTGGTCGTGTCGCTGGCCGCCGGGCTGTTCGTCGCGCCCGAGCCGGGCCCGGTGCTGGCCAACTACGGCCTGGAGAACCTGCGCTTCCTGACCCCGGTCAAGCCCGGCGACGAGCTGTCGGTGACGCTGACGGCCAAGCACATTACCCCCCGGCAGGACGCCGACTACGGCGAGGTGCGCTGGGACGCCGACGTGGTGAACCAGAATGGCGAGTCGGTGGCCAGGTATGACGTGCTGACCCTGGTGGCCAAGCAGTGGCCGCGCTGACCGCCTCCGGCTGAACTCGCCGGGCAGGGCACCGCGGGCCGGCCGGTCAGCTGGCTGGCTGCTCGAGGATTACGTACTGCTGGCGATCGTGGCTGACTGTGCCGACGCGGACGAAGCCCGACTGCTCGGCCACGTTCAGGCCGCTGGTATTCCAGTCCGCGACCGTCGTGCGCAACCTGCGATCCAGCGCCACCGTGCGGGCGTACTCGACCGCAGCCCGGCCCAGCTCCGCGCCCCAGCCCCGGCCGGCCAGGTCGGGGCGGATGCCGATCGTCACGTCCAGCAGCGCCGGGCTGCCGGCCGCCCCGGCCACCCGGGCGGCCTCGCCCAGGCAGCAGTAACCGAGCAGCAGGCCGCCGCGGTCGGCGACCGCCCAGTAGCCCTCGTCCGGCGGGAAGGGCTGCAGGGCGTCATGCACCTGCCAGGCGCCCGGCTGCGGCGACATCGCCAGGTCGAGACCGTCCTCGATCGTGAGCTGCCGGATGCGGAACGGCGGCGCGGGCACCCGCCGGGCCGGCTGCTCCGCCGGCGTGCGGCGCGGCCGGGCTGCTCCGCCGGCGTGCGGCGCCGGCGGGGCTGCTCCGCCGGGAACCGCCCTGTCCGCTCGTGCTGGTCCGCGCCGCCGGACAGCAGCGCCTGCGCGGTCAGGTCGAATGTCGTGGTGGCCGGCCGGGGCAGCCGCAGCGCCAGCTTGGTCAGCTCCACGGCCCGCCACGACCGCGCCGCGATCCGGCCGGCCAGCTCCGCGGCCGCGTCCATGAGCCCGTCCGCCGGGTGCACGGCGTCGACCAGCCCCGCGGCGAGCGCGGCGTCGGCGTCGAGCTCCGCGCCGACGTACAGCATGCGCCGCGCCACGGCCAGCCCGGCCAGCTGCGTCAGCCGCCAGCTGCCGCCCGCCCCGGCCAGGATCCCGAGGTCCGGCTCGGGCTGGGCGAACCGCGCGGCGGGCGAGGCCAGCCGCAGGTCGCAGGCCAGCGCCAGCTCGCAGCCGCTGCCGTAGGCGGCCCCGTCGACCAGCGCGACGGTCGGCCACCGGTGTGCCTCAAGCCGGTCGAGCAGCCCGGCGCTGACCGCGCGCAGGTCCGCGGCTGCACCCGGGCCGGCCCGCTCGGCGGCGTCAGCGCCGGCTGCGAAGATCCCCGGGGTGGTCGAGTGCACGACCAGCACGCAGGGCTGGGCCGCGGCCTGCGCCAGGGCCGAGCCGAGCTCGGCCGCCATCACCTGGTTCAGCGCGTTGCGCTGGTCTGGCCGGTTCAGGCCGACGAAATACGCCGGGCCGCGCTGCTGCGTGCGCACTGCCGCCATGTCCGCGCCTGCCTCCTTGCGGCTACTGATCGAAGTCGACGGTGACCCGGCTGGTAACCGGGTGGGCCTGGCAGGTGAGCACGAAGCCAGCCGCCAGCTCGCCGGGATCCAGGGCATAGTTGGCGTCCAGCCGGACCTCTCCCTCCACGAGCCTGGCCCGGCAGGTGCCGCAGACCCCGTTCTTGCAGGCGTAGGGCGCGTCCGGGCGGGAGCGCAGCGTCGCCTCCAGGATCGAGGGCCCGTCCTGCGGCAGCGTGAACGTCTGTGACCTGCCGTCGAGCAGCACCGTGACCGAGGTGCCGCGCTGCGGCCCGCCGCCGGCGGGGGCGGCGGGCCGCAGCGCGGCGGGCGGCGGGCCGACGAAGAACAGCTCGCGGTGGATGCGGGCCGGCCCGGTGCCGCGGGCCAGCAGCACCTCGCGGGCGGCGTCGGTCATCGGCAGCGGGCCGCAGAGGAACCAGTCGTCGACGTCGTCGGCGGGCACCAGTGAATCGAGGATCCGGCCCAGCCGCTCCGCGTCCAGCCGGCCCGACAAGATCTCGGTCTCCGCCGCTCTTCGTCCAGGACGTGCACCAGCTGAAACCGGTCGGGGTAGCGGTTCTTCAGGTCCGCCAGGTCTTCGAGGAACATGATGCTCTGCGTGCTGCGGTTGACGTAGATCAGCACGGCGCTGCTGGCCGGCTCCACCTGCAGCGCGGTCGCCAGGATGGACAGCACCGGCGTGATCCCCGAGCCGGCCGCGATCGCGGCGTAGCACCTGGCCTGGGCCGGATCGAGGGCGGTGCAGAAGCTGCCCGTCGGGGTCATCACGTCCAGCACGTCACCGGGGCACAGCCGCTCGGCGGCGAAGCCGGAGAACACCCCGCCGGGAATCCGCTTCACCCCGATCCGCAGCACCCCGGAGGTGGCGGGGGCGCAGATCGAGTAGTTACGGCGGACGCCGTCGTCCAGCTGCGGCGCGCGCACCGACACGTGCTGGCCGGCCCGGAACGCGAAGTCCGCGCGCAGCTCGGGCGGCACCTCGAAGGTGAGCGCGACCGCGTCGTCGGTGAGCCGCTCGATCGAGGCCACCCGCAGCGGATGGAACACCGAGTGCCTGCGGCCAGCCGGGGCCTCCGGCCCGGCGGCCGCCCCGGCAGCCGGCGCGTCGCCCGGCGCGGCCGCGTTCGCCATCAGATCGCCTTGAACGAGTCGAACGGCTCGCCGCACGCACGGCAGCTCCACAGCGCCTTGCACGGGGTGGAGCCGAACCGGCTCACTTCCCGGGTGTCGGCCGAGCCGCAGCGCGGGCAGCGCGCCGCCAGGGTCAGCCCGACAATCCTTCCCTGAGATAGTCCAATGCCGCCCGAGCGGCGGCCCGCCCGGTCCGGCTGCCCCGGCCCGCCCCGGTGGGGCGATGCCGAACTCGCGCAGCTTGCGCCGCCCGTCCTCGGTCATCCAGTCGGTGGTCCAGGCCGGGGACAAGACCGTGCGCACGGTCGCACGCGGAGCGCCCGCGGCCTCCAGCGCCGCCGCGACCGCGGCTGCGATCACCTCCGTCGCCGGGCAGCCGGTGTAGGTAGGGGTGATATCCGCCTCGGCGGTGCCGTCGGCGGCGATCCGGACTTCGCGGATCACGCCGAGGTCATCGAGGGTCAGCACCGGGATCTCCGGGTCGGCGACTGTGCCGGCCGCCGCGCGCAGCGCGGCCAGCTCCGGCCGGGGCCGTTGCGTCCTGGTCCCCGCCGCAGCGCTCCGGGCCGGCCCGGTCACCACGTCGCCCCCGGGTGCGAGCGGTGCAGGTGCTGCATTTCCGCCAGCAGGTGCCCCAGGTGCTCGGAGTGCAGGCCCTGGCGGCCGCCGCGCGCATGCCAGCGCGGGTCGGGCTGATCCAGCGTGGCCGCGGTGACCACCTCGCCGACGTAGCGCTGCCAGCCGGGGCGCAGCGCGGCCGGGTCCGCGGCGATGCCCGGCAGCGCCGCCGCCAGCCCGCCGGCCTCGAACAGCTCGTCGACGTACGGCCAGACCCGTATCAGGCCGGCCTGCATGCGCTCATGTGACAGCTCGGTCCCGTCGCCCAGCCGCAGCACCCACTGGGCGGCATGATCGCGGTGGTAGCTCACCTCCTTGACCGCCTTGCCGGCCAGCCCGGCCAGCGTGTCATCGGAGGATCCGAGCAGCGCGCTGTACAGCTCGTGCTGGTAAGCCGCGAACACCAGCTGGCGGGCCATCGTGACCGCGAAGTCCCCGCCCGGGATCTCGACCAGCTGCACGTTGCGGAACTCCCGCTCGTCCCTGGCGTAGGCCAGGTCGTCCTCGTCGCGGCCGCGGCCCTCCGCCTGGCCGGCGCAGGTCAGCAGCACGCGGGACTGCCCGATCAGGTCGAGCGCGATGTTGGCCAGCGCCACGTCCTCCTCGATCTGCGGGGCGCGGGCGATCCATTCGGTGAGCCGCTGGCCGAGCACCAGGGCGTCATCCGCGAGGCCGAGGGCGTACTCCGCCAGCGGTGGCCGGACGGCTGCGGGCACGCTCACAGGTGCTTGGCCCCCTCCGGCACGTCGTAGAAGGTCGGATGGCGGTAGACCTTGTCCGCCGCGGGATCGAAGAACGAGTCCTTCTCGTCCGGGCTCGACGCGGTGATCGCCGCGGACGGCACCACCCAGATCGACACGCCCTCGCCGCGGCGAGTGTAGACGTCCCGGGCGTTGCGCAGCGCCATCGCCGCGTCCGGGGCGCGCAGGCTGCCGACGTGCTGGTGCGCCAGCCCGCGCCGGGCGCGCACGAACACCTCCCACAGCGGCCAGCCGTGCCGCGGCGCGGCCGCTGCGGTGCCGGGCACCGGTACGCCCGCCGCCGGCACGGCCCCGTGGCCGCCCGCCGGGGTCAGGTCACTGCCCGCCGGGGTCAGGTCACTGCCCGCCGTCTCGCTCATCCCGCGGCCCGGGCGGGCACGGCCGGCTGGTGCCTGGCCGCGTACGCCTGCGCCGCCTCGCGCACCCAGGCGCCGTCCTCGTGCGCTCGCCGCCGCCGCTCGACCCGCTCGGCGTTGCACGGTCCGTCGCCGCTGATCACGCGGGCGAGCTCGTCCCAGTCGATCGGCCCGAAGTCAAAGTGGCCCCGCTCGGCGTTCCAGCGCAGCTGCTCGTCGGGCGGCGTCAGCCCGAGCACCTCGGCCTGCGGCACCGTCATGTCGACGAACCGCTGGCGCAGCTCGTCGTTGCTGAACCGCTTGATGCCCCAGGCCGCCGACTGGGCCGAGTGCGACGATTTCTCGTCCGGCGGCCCGAACATCATCAGGGACGGCCACCAGAACCGGTCGACCGCATCCTGGGCCATCGCGTGCTGCGCCGCCGTGCCGTGCGACAGCGTGTACAAGATCTCGAATCCCTGCCGCTGGTGGAACGACTCCTCCTTGCAGATCCGCACCATCGCCCGCGCGTACGGGCCATACGAGCAGCGGCAAAGCGGCACCTGGTTCATGATCGCCGCGCCGTCTACCAGCCAGCCGATCGCGCCCACGTCAGCCCAGGTCAGCGTGGGGTAGTTGAAGATGCTGGAGTACTTCTGCCGTCCGGTGTGCAGCATGTCGATCAGCTCGTCGCGGTCCGCGCCGAGCGTCTCGGCGGCGGAGTACAGGTACAGGCCATGGCCGGCCTCATCTTGCACCTTCGCCAGCAGGATGCACTTGCGCCGCAGGCTCGGCGCCCGGGTGAGCCAGTTGCCCTCGGGCTGCATCCCGATGATCTCGGAGTGCGCGTGCTGGGCGATCTGCCGGATCAGCGTCTTGCGATAGCCGTCGGGCATCCAGTCCCGCGGCTCGATCCGCTGATCCCCGGCCAGCAGGGCATCGAACTGCTCCTGGCCCCGCTTCAGGGCCACCGCCTCGCCCGGGTCGCCCGCGCCGCGTTCGCCGTCGGTCTCGTAGCTGCCGTACAAGCGGCCTCCCATTACTAAACGAACGTTCGGTAATTATCTCGCCCGCGCCGCCAGCATGTCAATCCGGACCGCGCCGCTAGGGCGGCGGCGCTCGCGGGCCGGCCGGGGCGGCGGCCATCGGCTAGCTCGCCTGAACGTGCAGCCGGACGCGCGGCCAGGAGTTATTCGCGTATCCCTTCGGGTTCCACAGCGCCTGCGCCGACTCCGGCTGGAGCGCGCCCGTGCTGTCCCAGGCCCGCGCGACGATCTCGGCCGGCCCGCTCGCCGGGATGGTAACGGCGGCCCGCCACAGCCGCCATGCGTACTCGCCGGGGTGCTCGCCGAGCTCGGCCAGCTGCCAGCTCCGGCCGCCGTCTGCGGACACGTCGATCCTGGCCACACTGCGGTCCTCGCCGGCCAGGGCGTAGCCGCGCACCGTGGCCGGCCCCGGGGGAACCGAGTCGCCGTCGGCCGGTGACAAGATCGCCGAATTCAGCGCGATCGGGCCGAGTGAGATGCCGTCACCTGGCCCGGCTGCGGACGGGTCTGCCCCGGGGGGTAGCAGCCGGTAAGCGGTGGCCTGGAAGTAGTTGTCCGATGGCCCGGCCAGGGCGGTAATCCGCTGTAGCCACTTGACGCTGCGGGCGCCGACGTATCCGGGCACCAGCACCCGCACCGGGCCGCCGTGCACGGCCGGCAACGGCGCGCCGTTCATCTCCCACGCCAGCAGCACCTCCGGCCGCATAGCCTTGCCGGCCGGGACTGACCCGCCGTAGCGCTGCGGCGGGTCAGCCAGCTGGGAGACGTCCGGCGCCTCAAAGCCGATGTGCCCGCGCCGCCGGGTCCAGGCCCGCCGCGGCGAGCACGTCCGCCAGCCGGACTCCGCTCCACCGTGCGGTGGAGGTCGCACCGTCGCGCCACGGGTCCTCGCCGGGGATATCCCGCACGGCGATGAGCCCGGCCCGCCGGTTGCCCGCGCATTGCAGGGTCACCGCCAGCGTGCGGACCTCGCCCGCCGCCTGCAGGGCCGCCAGCGTGAGCTCCAGCGGGCGCTCGACCAGGCCGTCCACCGTCAGCCGCCAGGCAGCAGCGTCCAGTTCCTGGATCGGCCCGTGGTTGCGGCTGTAGAACGCGTCCAGCGGAGTCAGCGGGTGGCCAGCCAGCGCCGACGGCGGTGGCTCGGCGTTGTACGGGTCCTGCTCGTGCACGACCATGTCGTGGCGCTTGCCCCAGCCAGTCAACCGGGCATCCTCCCGACGGCAGCCGCCGGCGGCGCACCCCGGCGGCTGGCGGCCGGCCGCGGCTCGCAGTTCGCGGCGGCCGCCCCGGCGCGCGAGTTAAGTGGCCTTTCCCGGCCCCATGGCCCGGCAAACCGGGCCCCTGGCGAGCGTAATCGAGGCCCTGGGCCAGCGTAATCAGGGCTCCGGGCGGCGCGGTCAGCCAGCTGCGCGGCGGCGCGAGGCGCCGCCATGAGCGCGGTCCGCCCCGCGCCGGGTGACGCGCACCGGGGTCTTGGCCGACATGGTGATGAAGTCGCGTGACCACCACGAGGCGAAGTACCGGTCCGGCCCGCCGAACATGTCCGGCAGCAGGTCGGTGCCGCTGGCCGCCGTGGCCGCGGCGGCCGCGCCGTGCGGGCGGAACGTCGAGTAGTTCACCCAGTCGGTGTTGATGTCGAGTTCCATCGCGCGGACGGCACCAGCCCGGGCCAGGATGTCGGCCAGGGTGGTGATGTTGAGGCCGGGGCCGCCGGCGTACACCAGGGCCCCGTTGCGGGTGATACCCAGGCCTGATCGCCACACGTCGACCGCGTTACCGAGGGTGAAGCCCCACTGAGTGGTGTCGTTGGGGTTCAGGCCCGGTATCGGCTTGCCGTTCTTGACCAGCAGGTCGAGGTTCTGCCGGACCGATACGACGTTCGGTCCGAGGGTGGCGCCCGCCCCGTGGCCCCAGGCCACGATGTTGGCCGTGCCGTTGCGGTAGATCACGAACGAGGCGGCGCCGCGGCGCAGCGGCAGGATCTTCCTGCCGTCGGTGTAATAGCCGCCGCTGGCGTTGGCCATCAGGAAGCCGGCGTTGAACGCCGCGACCAGGCTCCTGGCCGCCTTCGGCCGCACCGGCGCGCTGTGCTTGAACGGGCCGCCGCCGGGGATCGTGCTGCCCGAGTACAGCGTGGGCGCCAGCAGCCTGGTGTCCATCCAGGCCACGCCGATGACCAGGCTGGTGTGGACGGCATCGGGGCGAACCCAGGTCTCATAGACCGCCGGGAGCCCGGCCACCCGCCGTCCGGCGGGGTGCCAGACGCCCTCGCCGGGCAGCCGGTGCCCGGCGGGTGAGGTCATCCGGTGCGGGGCGGGCAGGTGCAGGATGGTGGTGCGGGTGACCGCGGAGCCCTCCGCGCCCAGCTTCGGGATCGCCGACTCAGCCGGCTTCCCGCCCACCGGGGGCGGGTGGTGGGAGTACCACTGATTCTCGGCCCAGTTGACCACGGAGCTGAAACCGTGGGTGCGCAGCCATTCGGCACCGCGGGCGCCGGCCGAGGTGCCGAGCCCCGGGTCGGTCAGCGCGCTGCCCAGCGATATCCACACCGGGGTGAGTACCAGGATGACCGCGCAGACGGCCGAAAGGAACGGATGCCGCCCGACGATCGTCCGCCGCGCAGCCCGGATCTGCTTGCGGCGAGCCCGGCCTGACCGACGGCGCCGCGGCGCACGCTGCGCCCCCCTCGCGCCTGCGGCGGCTTCCGGGCCTGGCGCGCCTGTGGCGGCCTGCGGCGGCGCGCCCTGACGGGGGTCCGCCTGCTCCCGGCCAGACCGCGCCGCGCCAGGCGGGCCGGAGCGCCTGGCGGGGTCACGCCCGGCTGGCCGCTGCGGGTACACGCTGGTGCGCCGCGGTGGCAGCTGGCCGTCACCGTGCATCAGTGCTTGTTCCTCATCTCGCTCAGTCTGTCTGACGATCGTGAAGCTGGCGTGAACCAGAAGCTCGTGACACCGGACCCGGCCTCCCGAGCGTAAGACAGCCGGCCCGGTGCCGGCGCCATCGACAGCCGAAATGGCCGGCCGGGTCTCGCCGCGGCCCGGTGCCTCGCCCCGGCAGGCCGCTCAGGGCTGCAGGACGACCTTCAGGCAGCCCTCGGTCTTGTCCCGGAAGACCTGATAGCCGCGCGGGGCTTCCTCCAGCGGCAGGTGATGGGTGGCGAACTGCCGCACGCCGAGCGGGTCACGCTCATCGCTCACGATCGGCAGCAGGGCGTCGGTCCAGCGGCGCACATGCGCCTGTCCCATGCGCAGCTGCACCCCCCGGTCGAACATCTCCATCAGCGGCATCGGGTCGATCTCGCCGCCGTAGACGCCGCTGACCGAGACCGTGCCGCCGCGGCGCACGGCCTTGACCGCCGTGTGCAGGGCATCAAGCCGGTCCAGGGCCGCCTTGTCGGTCACCCGCGCCGCCACCGCATCCGGCAGCAGGCCGGTGGCCTTCTGCGCCACCTCGGTGAGCTTGCTGCTGCGCGCCTGGCCGTAGCCGTGCGCCTCCATGCCGACGGCGTCGATCACGGCGTCAGGGCCGCGGTCGTCCGCCATCTCGATCAGCGTCGCGGCGGTGTCGCCGAGCGCGTCCGGGTCCAGCGTCTCGGCCCCGGATCGCTCCGCCGCGGCCCGCCGCTCCGGCACCGGGTCCACCCCGATGACTCGCGTCACGCCCAGGTGCCGGGCGATCCGGGCGCAGAACTGGCCGACCGGCCCGAGGCCCAGCACGGCCAGCGTCCCGCCCGGCGGGACATCGGCATAGGCCACGGCCTGGTAGGCGGTCGGCAGGATGTCGGACAGGTAGAGGAACTGCTCGTCCGGCGGTCCGGCCGGGATCTTGACCGGGCCGAACTGTGCCTGCGGCACCCGCAGGAACTGCGCCTGGCCGCCTGGTACCGAGCCGTACAGCGAGGTGTAGCCGAACAGCGCCGCGCCTTTGCCCTGGCCGCGCACCTGGGTGGTCTCGCACTGGGCGAACAGGCCGCGGCTGCACATCCAGCAGCTGCCGCACGAGATGTTGAACGGGATGACGACCCTGTCCCCTGGCCGCAGGTTCGCGACCTCGCCGCCGACTTCCTCGACGACGCCCATGGCCTCGTGACCGAGCACGTCACCCGGCGTCAGGAACGGCCCGAGCACACCGTACAGGTGCAGGTCGGAGCCGCAGATCGCGGTGGACGTAACCCGGATAACCGCATCGGTCGGCTCCTCGATCCGCGGATCAGGGACGTCAGTGACCTGCACATCCTCATTACCCTGCCACGTCAGCGCCCGCATACTGTGCTCCGTCCTTCCGTTACGCGGCCCGGCCGTGCCGCGGGCCGACGCCAGCTTTGATGCGCGGTCAGGCAGCCAGCTCCGCGGCCGCCACCCGCAGGTCCGCTACCAGGCCGTCGAACAGGGCGTCCCGGTCGCCGGCCCGCAGCACCGCCGAGGGGTGGATGGTCGAGACCACGGTGACCTTGTGCTCCCCGGCTCCGTGTTCCGCCGAACCGTCCGCCCGCGGCCAGGGCAGCGGGACGCCGCGCTGCGCATTCACCCGGAACGACCCGCCGAACAGCGCCTGCCCGGCGGTCGCGCCGAGCGTCACCACCACCGACGGGCGCAGGGCGGCCAGCTCGGCGTCGAGCCAGGGGCGGCACGCCCGCACCTGCCCGGTGTCCGGCCGCTCGTGGATCCGCCGCTTGCCGCCGCGCGAGTCGGGCTTCCACCGGAAGTGCTTGACCGCGTTGGTCTTGTAAGCGGTGCCCGGCTCGATGCCCGCTGCCGCGAGCGCACGGTCGAGCAGCTTGCCCGCCGGGCCGACAAACGGCGTGCCCTGCCGGTCCTCGGCGTCCCCGGGCTGCTCGCCGATCAGCATCATCGGCGCCTGCTTGCGGCCCTGGCCGAAGACCGTCTGGGTGGCGCGCTCGTACAGGTCGCAGCCGCGGCAGTGCTGTGCCGCGGCGGCCAGGCCGGTGAGCGTGACCGCGGCGCGGGGCACGTAGGAGCCGGCGCCCCGGTGCTCACGGCTGACGCCCGGACGCTGCTGGCTCACGGTCGCCCCTGGCTCACGGTTGCCTCCTGGCCTTGGAGTGTCTGCCTCGACTACCTCATGAGCCGAGGGCGAAACCTCGCGCCCGCTGCCGGCTCGCCCGGCCCGGCAGGTCCGTGCCCGGCACGCTGCTGCCCGGGACACTGCTGCCCGGGACGCGCGGCCGGCCCGGTCCGGGGGGTGCATCATGGACCGATGCCGCTGTTTGCCTTCGAGGGCCGCGAGCCGGCCGTCAGCCCGGACGCCTGGATCGCACCGACCGCCACCCTGGTCGGGGACGTGCACGTCGAGGCGGGCGCGTCCGTCTGGTACGGAGCCGTGCTGCGCGCCGACTTCAGCCCGATCGTGGTCCGCCGCGGCGCCAACGTGCAGGACGGATCGATCCTGCACGGTGACCGTGACGTGGTAACCGAGGTGGGCGAGGGCGCCACCGTCGGGCACTTGTGCGTCGTGCACGGCGCCGTGCTCGGCGCCGAGGCGCTGATCGGCAACGGCGCGACCGTGCTGGACGGGGCGAGGGTCGGCGCGCGTGCGCTCGTCGCGGCGGGCACCACGGTACCGCCGGGCCTGACGGTCCCGGACGGGATGCTCGCGGTCGGCGTGCCAGGCCCGGGTCACCGGCCCGGTCACCGGCCGGGCGCTGCAGTGGGTGCGGACCAATCCCGAGATCTACCGGCAGCTCGCCCGCCGTCATGCGGCCGGCGGCCGCCCGGTCCCCTGGCCCTGACCTGTTACCGGCTCACCGTGGCTCGTCAGCGGCGATGACGCGCAGGCCAGGTGTCCCGTCCCAGCCGAGGATGGACAGCAGCGTGAGAAGCCGGCGCGGCACCCGATGCAGCACGACCCGGCGTTCGCCGCCGAACCCGTCGGCCCCAGGCCCGGCCCCGCCGGGATCGAGCCCCGGGGCCGTCAGGCGGACCAGCACCCGCAATCCCGCCAGGTCGCAGAAGGCCAGCCCAGCCAGGTCAATGTGCACTTCGGGCGCCCCGGCGGCGAGTTCTTCGAGCGCCGCCGCCACGCCGGGACAGTTGTCCTCATCGACCTCGCCGGCCAGGGCGACGGCACCCGCGTCCCAGAGCCGGGTGATGCGCAGCATGCCATCGTCGTAGGCAGCATCGCGACCGTCGCCGCCGGATGCACCGCCCACATCTGTCTCCGCGATCCCGAGAAGCAGCTGGCGAGCCCGCGCCTGGCGGGCCGCCTCGGCCCGTGACCCGGTCTCTCAGAACTGTGCTGACCCGCCGGGTCCCGGCCGGGAAATTATCGCGGCGCGGCGGTTGGCTGGCAATGCGAACCGCAATGATGCAGCCGGAGATGACAGCCGCGCGGGCCGCCGGCCGTATGGACGGGCGGCGAGGCCATTACATGCCCGCGGCCAGCTCGTGCAGTCCGCGCAGTAGCGCGTCCCGGCCCTGCGGGCTCATGGACTCAAGCAGCACCGAGATGGCGGTCTGCCGCTGGCCTCGGATCCAGGTCACCAGGCGCCGCCCGGATTCGGTCATCTGCAGCGCTATCTCGCGCCGGCTGGTCTCCGCCCGCTCCCGCGTCACCAGATCGGCGAGCACCAGGCGGTCGCACAGCCTGCTGGCGGCCGATGCGGACGTGCCGAGCGCGCGCGCCAGCCCGCCCAGGCTGAGGTGGCCCGAGCGCTCGATGACCAGCAGTGCCCGCAGCTGCGCTTCGGGCAGCACTGAGCCCAGCTGCTCGACGGCCCTGTCCCATACTTCGATCAGGACCGTTAGTCCCCGGTCGGTGACAGCGGCAGCCTCGTCAGCTGACGCGCCGGCGAACCGGGTCGGATCGCGTTCCATCGGAAAGCTCCGCGTCAGGCTCGGTGATGCAGGCAACACCTGAGCACTAACCTGTTCTGGCCATTTCATGCAGGCCGCGGACCGGCGCCTGCCCATGGCCGGTCTCTCAGGCCGGCCATATTTGCCGTTTCCGGTTCTGGCCTGCGGGCAGAGGCCCGCTCATGCCCGCCCGCCATAATGTGCCTCAGCCCGCCGTCACCGTGGTTATTGCCACCCGGAATCGGTCTGGCGAGCTGTGCCGGACCCTGGGCGAGCTTGCCGCGCTGCCCGAGCGCCCGCCCGTGATCGTCGTTGATAATGCTTCTGCCGACGGCACCCCGGCCGCCGTCGCCGCCCGGTTTCCCGCCGTGCAGGTGGTGCGGCTGGCCCGCAACCGCGGCGCATGGGCCCGTAACATCGGGGCCGCCCGTGCCGCGACCCGGCACGTAGCCTTCAGCGACGACGACTCCTGGTGGGAACACGGATCACTGACCCGGGCCGTCGCGGCGCTGGACGCCTCGCCGCGGCTAGGGCTGGTGGCGGCGCGGACCCTGGTCGGTCCGCAGCAGGCCGACGATCCGATCAACGGGCAGCTCGCCGCCAGCCCGCTGCCCGCTGGCTCGCTGCCCGGCCCGCGCGTGCTCGGCTTCCTGGCTTGCGCTGCGGTCGTGCGCCGCTCGGCCTTCTTGTCGGTCGGCGGGTTCAGCAGGCTGCTGCTGCTCGGCGGCGAGGAGGAGCTGCTCGCCATGGACCTGGCCGCGGCCGGCTGGGCCGCGGCCTACCTGGACCAGGTCGTGGCCTCGCACTGGCCGTCATCTCAGCGGAATCCGGCCAGCCGACGGCGACTGGCCGCGCGCAACGAGGTTCTCATCGCGCTGCTGCGCCGCCCGCCGGATGTCGCGCTGACGGCTGTCACCGGCCTGGCCGCCCGGCTGCCCTATGACCGTACGGCCGCCGGGGCACTGGCCAGCCTGGTGCCTGCGCTGCCGCAGGCCCTGCGGGGCCGCCGGGCCCTTCCCCCGGAAGTGGAGGCGCAGGTCCGGCTGCTGAAGTGTGAGCGTCCTGCTGGCGGTCCCGGTGGCGGTCCTGACGGCGGTCCGGCCGCCGGCGGAGCAAGGCCCGCAGCCGCCCGTGACCGGCCGGTTGAGCTAGCCCCAAGCCGGGTAGCGAGGTGGCTCGCATGGAGCGAGGGTGGCGGTCGCGCACCGGCGCGTGGACAATCGGGTACCGGCGAGAGGACGGCTGTGGCAGACGTAGCTGACATGGGACGGCGGAGCCGCCCGGCCGGGACGAGCCGGGCCGCCGCCGGGCCGCAGCCGGGAGAACCACGCTGACCGGGCTGTCCGCGGTGCGCCGCGTCACTGTCCTCGGTACCGGCTACCTCGGTGCCGTGCACGCCGCGTGCCTGGCGGAGCTTGGTTTCGATGTGCTCGGAGTTGACACCGACGCGGGCAGGATCGCCGGCCTGTCCGCCGGGCAGCCGCCGTTCTGGGAGCCCGACCTCGACCAGCTGGTGCACCGCGGACTGCGGGCGGGCCGGCTGCGGTTCAGCACCTCCTATGCCGAGGCCGCGGAATTTGGTGACGTGCATTTCATCTGCGTCGGCACCCCCCCGCAGCCCGGCCAGGCCGGGGCGGACGTGTCCCAGCTGCTGCGCTGCGTCGACGAGCTGGCGCCGCGGCTGCGCAGGCCGTGCCTGGTGGTGGGCAAATCGACCGGGCCGGTTGGGATGGCCGCCATGCTGGCCTGCCGCATCGCCGCCGCTGCGCCCGCGGGGGAGCAGGCCGAGCTGGCCTGGAACCCCGAGTTCCTGCGGGAAGGCCACGCGGTGGCGGACACGCTGCGCCCCGACCGCATCGTGGCCGGGGTCCGCAGCGCCCGCGCCGAGGGGGTACTGCGCGCCGTCTACGCTCGCTCGCTGGCCGCGGGCGTCCCGTTCCTGGTCACCGACTTCGCCACGGCCGAGCTGGCCAAGGTGGCCGCGAATGCGTTCCTGGCCACGAAGATCTCGTTCATCAACGCGATGGCCGAGGTCTGCCAGGCCGCGGGCGCCGACGTGCTGACCCTCGCCGACGTGCTGGGCCGGGACGAGCGGATCGGCGGCGGCAGCCTGCGCCCGGGGATCGGCTTCGGCGGCGGCTGCCTGCCCAAGGATCTGCAGGCGTTCCTGGCCCGGGCCAGCGAGCTGGGCGCCGGGGAGTCGCTGTCGTTCCTGCGGGAAGTCGACGCGATCAACAGCCGGGCCCGCGCCCGCGTTGTCGAGCTGACCGCCGAGCTGGCCGGCGGGTCGGTGGCGGGCCACGCGGTCGGCGTGCTGGGTGCCGCATTCAAGGCCGACTCCGACGACATCCGCGAGTCGCCGGCGCTCGCGGTGGCCGCTGCGCTGCACCGGCTCGGGGCCCGGGTCACCGTCTACGACCCGGCCGCCATGGACCGGGCCGCCCGCGCGCACCCGGAGCTGAGCTTCGCCGCCTCGGCGGTGGGCGCGGCGACGGAGGCGCGGGTGCTGCTGGTGCTGACCGACTGGGCGGAGTTCCGCGACGCCGACCCGGAAGTACTCGGCAAGGCGGTGGCCAGCCGTGCCGTCATCGATGGCCGGCACGTGCTGGATCCGGCCCGGTGGCAGGCGGCGGGCTGGGACTACCGGGCGCCGGGCCGCCCGCACGCCGCCGGTCAGCGGTGAGGCAGGTGACGCCCGACCCGCGGGTGTCAGTGGTGATCATCACCCGGGACCGGCGCGCTGAGCTGATCCGCACGCTGGAGCTGATGACCGCGCTGCCCGAGCAGCCGCCGATCTACGTGGTGGACAACGGCTCGGCCGACGGGTCGGCGGATGCCGCCGCTGCATTTGACGGCGTGCAGGTGCTGCCGGCGGGCTGCAACCTGGGCGCGCCCGGACGCAACTGGGCGGTCCGCCGGGTCACCACCCCGTACGTGGCGTTCTGCGATGACGACACCTGGTGGGATCCGGGTGCCCTGGCCAGGGCCGCGGACCTGCTCGATGCCTGCCCGCGGCTGGCGTCGGTGACCGGCCGCATCGTCGTGGAGCCGGGCGGCACGCCCGACCCCATCATCCCCGAGCTGGCCGGCTCGCCGGTCCCGGCCCCGCCGTGGCTGCCCGGGCCTGCCTTGCTGTCCATCCTGGCGGGCGCCTCCATGCTGCGGGTATCCGCGTTCCGCGCGGCCGGCGGCTTCTCCGCCCGGCTGTGGCTCGGCGGCGAAGAGGAGCTGCTCGGCCTGGACCTGGCTGCGGCGGGCTGGTGGATGTGCTACGCGGCCGACGTGACGGTGCACCACGCCGCCTCGACGGCCCGCGACCCGCGAGAGCGCCGCATGCTCGGCATCCGCAACACGCTGTGGACGGCCTGGCTGCGCCGCCCGCTTCCTGGCGCGCTGCGGCACACCGCGCACGTGCTGCGCTCGGCGCCGCGCGATCAGGCCAGCGCGACCGCGGTCGCCCGCGCCGTCGCCGGCCTGCCGTGGGTGATATCGCAGCGGCGGGTCGTCCCGCCGCAGGTCGAATCCGGACTGCGGCTGCTCGAGGTTTCCCAGCGCAGCTCTCCGGCCCGCCGCTACGTGGGCTGACCGATACGTGCGGGGACCGGCTGCGAGCGTCCTGGAATGATCGCGGCGGCGGCGTCAAGTACCTCGGCCGCGCTGATGCGCAGCAGCCGCGGGTCGGGCCGCGTGCCGTGCGAGTCGCCGGGGCGGCAGCCGGTCCCCTTCCACAGGGCAATGTGCCGTCCCGATCCGGGCGGGGGTCCCCACAGTGCGGGCGACACCGGGCCGAACAAGGTCACCGAGGGCGTCCCGAAGGCGGTGGCCAGGTGCGCCGTGCCGGTGTCGTTGCTGATCACCAGCGCGGCCCCGGCGATCAGCCCGGCCAGCTCGGCCAGGCTGGTGCGTCCGGCGAACACCGCCGCCGGGCGCAGGCCGGCCGCCGCCGCGATCCCGTCGGCCAGCGGCCGCTCGCCGTCCGACCCGGTCAGCACCACCCGGTGGCCGCGGTCGGCCAGCTCCCTGGCGACCGCGGCGAACCGGCCGGCCGGCCACCGGCGGCTCCCGCTGGCCGCCCCCGGATGCAGCACGACGGCCCCGCGGGCCAGCGCTGCCGCCGTCGTGGCCGGCCGCGGTGCCGCCAGCCGCAGGGCCGCGGGGTCCGCGCCGATGCCCCGCCACCACAGCAGGCGGCACCAGCGCGCGACCTCATGCTCGGTGTCGTCCCACCAGGGGCCGTCCACGTCCGGCGCGGCGGGCGAGGCGTACATCATCGCGGCGGCCGCGCCCAGTGCCTCCACCAGCCGGTGGCTGGGCGGCCCGCTGCCGTGCAGGTCGACGGCGACCTGCGGCGGCGGTCCCGCCCAGCGGACCGGCGCCAGCTCCGCGGTCGGCAGCACCCGGTCGATGGCGCCGGTCAGCGCGGCCAGCGGCGCCAGCACGCCCGGCGCGGCGAGGACCAGCTCGTGCCGGGGGTAGGCGGCGCGCAGCCCGCGGTAGGCCGGCACGCCAGCCAGGAAGTCGCCGAGCCCAAGCGCGCGCAGTACCAGCACTGCCGGGCGGCGCGGCGTCACCCGGTCCCCGCTGACGCGATGCCGTCCAGCAGCCTGTCCCAGTCGGCCAGGAACCGGCTTGAGACCGTACCGGGCCAGCGCGGCCTCGCGGGCGCCCCGGCCCAGCTCCGCCGCCTCGGCCGGGTCGGCCAGCAGCCGCCGCACCGCGTCGCGCAGCACTTGCCGGCTGGTGGACATGATGCCCGCTCCCGGCGGGATCGCGGTCACGGCCTCGGTGGCGGCGACGGCGACGACCGGCATGCCCAGGTGCATGGCCTCGATCAGCGCCAGCCCGAGCGAGGTCCACCGGACCGGGTGCAGGTACACCCCGCGGCGGGCCAGCGCCGCGTGCATCTGCTCCTGCGGCAGGTCCTCGTACCCGCGGATGCCAGGGGCGCCGAGCCGGGCACCGATGTCGTGCACGCCCATGCCGAAGACGTCCAGGCCGGACTGCTCGGCGAAGAACGGCAGCAGGTCGGTGCCGACGTACCGGCCGCGGCGCAGCGGCTCGTTCACCACCACGGCGGCCCGCGCGATCTCGCCGGTCCACCGCGCGCCAGGATCGACGACGCCGTGCTCGATGACGGTGGCCGGCGTCGCACCGCAGTCCCAGAACAGCTCGTTGAAGTGGGTCACGTGCACCAGGCGCAGCTCCGGCCGGTCGGCCATGCGGGTGCCGGGTCAGCGGCACCGTCGCCGGAGGGGGCGTCGTGCTCGAGGTAGACGGCGGGCAGGTCGCCGCCCGGCCGGCCGCCCGGTCAGCTGCGCGGTCAGCTCCTCCTCGTGCGGGCGCTGCAGGATCACCACGTCGATGTGCGCGTCGCGCAGCCCGGCCGTGGCCACCTCGACCGCGCGCGGCGGGCCAGTTCCAGGTGCGGGCCCGGCCGCGGCCGTCCGGTCCGCGGTCCGGCGTCACCGGCAGCAGGTAGGTGTGCGCGGCCCTGGACGAAGGCGGTCGTCCAGGAGCCGTGCACGTGCCACAGCAGGATTCTCACGACGCTGCCTCCGTCACTGGCTCCTCCGGCCGGCCGGGCGGCCACGGCCCGCCGGGGCGGGCGTGAGCTGGTCGACCGCGTCGCAGGCCTGCGACGCGGACACGCCCGCCAGGCACGGGTGCCCGGCCACCGGGCAGATCACCGCCCGGCTGTCGCGGCACGCTGCCTGCTGGTCGCCGAGCAGGATGTGCGGCACCCGGTACGGTGCCCACCGCACCGCCGGGACGACCGGCGCGAACAGCGACACCACCGGGGTGCCGACCGCCGCGGCCAGGTGGGCGGCGCCGGTATTGGCGACCAGCACCGCGTCCGCCCCGGCCAGCACGGCGGCGAGCTGCGCCAGGTCGGTCTGGCCGCCGAGGTCGGCCGCGGGACCCGGGTCAGCGCCGCCGGGCCGCCCGCCGCTGGCGGCCTCGGCCGTCGCGGCGGTCAGCTCCCGCTCGTCCGGGCCGCCGGTCACCACCACCCGGCGCCCGCGCCGGGCCAGTTCGGCTGCGGCTGACTGCCAGTTCCGCAGCGGCCAGCGCCGGGCCGGCGCGGTGGCGCCGGGATGCGCGACCACGTAGCGGCCAGGGCCGGTGAGCGCAGTCACGTCCGGCAGCGGCTGGCGTACGGCCAGGCGGCCGTCGTCGCCCGGCGGCAGCATGAACCCGGCGGCCCGCGCCAGCGACAGCCCGCGCTCGGCCTCGGGCAGGTCATCGGCGAATCCGGTGCCGCACGTCGAGCAGCGCGCCCGGATAGTCGGTGCTGATCGCGGCGATCCGGCTGATCCCGGCCAGCCGCAGCAGCAGCGCGGTCGGCAGCGGGGACTGGTGGAACGAGGTCAGGATGAGCGCGTCAGTGCAGCCGAGCACGGCCAGCCGCCCGGCCAGCGCGGTCGATCTGCGTCCGGCCGCACCGGCGGCGGGTCCAGGTCCACCCACGGCGCCCGCCAGGTCAGCACATCGTCGGCGCCGGGCAGCAGCCGGGCTGCGGCCGCGCCGCGCGGGCCGGCCAGGACGGTCACCCGGTCGCAGTGCGCGGCCACGGCGCGGACCGCCGGGCCGGCCAGCAGCACGTCGCCCGCGTTGTCGAGGCGGACAACCAGCCCATGCCGGCCGGTCATGCCGCCGTCTGCGGCCAGACTGGCGCGGGGGCCTGCTCGGCGGTGACCATGCGGACCGCGGTGAGCAGGTCAGGTGCCGTCGCGCGCACCTGCCGCGTCCCGAACCTCGGGTGCCAGGCGTCGGGCACCAGCACGCCGCGCGCGCCGGCCGCGCGGGCGGCGGCGACGTCCGCGCCGATGTCGCCGATGACCGCGCACTCGTGCGGCGCCACGCCGAGCGCGGCGGCCGCCGCGCTCACCATGCCCGGCGCCGGCTTGCGGCAGCCGCATCCGTCAGCAGGCCCGTGCGGGCACACCTCGATCACGTCGAACGGGCCGAGCAGCTCGGCGACGCGGGCGTTGACCGCGCGCGGCGTCGGCGGCGGTCAGCAGCCCGCGGGCGATCCCGGACTGGTTGGTGATCATCCCCACGGCCGCGCCCTGCGCGGCGTGCCAGCCGCGATCGCCGCGGCGCGCCGCGGCAGCCGGCCGACCAGCGCCGGGTCGCCGTTGTAGGGCACGTCGCGGATCAGCGTGCCGTCCCGGTCGAACAGCACAGCCCGGGCGGGCGGCGGCCAGGGCCGCCGCGCCGCGGCGCCGCCAGCGTGCCGCGCAGCCAGTGCCAGCACGGCCAGTTCGGGAATGACCAGGCTGGTCGGCGGCCATCGTGGCGATCTCCCGCGCGGTGCGCGGGCCGGGCGGCGATGCGCGCCGCGGCGAACTCGGCCGTTCCGGCGGCGGCCAGCGCGCCGCGGCCGCCGCGGCTGCCCGCGGCCGCCGCGCCAGCGCCAGGCCGGCCGCGGCGGCCGCCGCGGCGGTGATCGCGGCGTGCCGCCGCCGGCGGCCGCGCCGGCGCCCCGGCCCGGCCGTGCCAGCCGCGGCCCGTGCAGCGCCCGCATCAGCGCGTCGTCGGCGTTGCCGCGCCTGCGCCCGGACGCTGACCCAGGCCGGGGCGGCCCGGACCGGGTGCACGGTCTGGCGGCGCCCGTCACGCAGCTCCCAGCCGTCGGCCAGCAGCCGCAGCGCCAGGTCGGCGTCCTCCCGGAAGGCCCGCGGGAACCGCTCGTCGAATCCGCCGCAGTCGGCCAGCGCGGCGCGCCGGTAGGCCATGTCCGCGGTGATCCAGCGGGCGCCGGCCAGGCCCATGGTGGCGCGCTCCCAGTCGGTCGGCGGCCGCCCGGCCGGGACCGGGCACGCTGATCCGGCCCTGCACGCCGCCTACCCGGTCGGGCAGGCCGGCCAGGTCGTCGGCGAGCACGCTGCTGCCAGTCCGGGCCGACGTGCACGTCGTCGTCGAGGAACGCCACCCACGGCGTCGCCGGCCGCGCGCCAGCCGGCGTTCCTGGCCGCCGCCGGCCCGGCCCCGGCGGTCGCGACGACCTGCACTGGCGGCCCGGCCGGGCCGCTGCCGTGCGCGCAGCGGCCCGTCCGGCCTGGGCCGGTCGTCGACCAGCACGATCCGCTCCGGGCGCCGGGCCCTCGGCCGCGGCGAGCAGCGTCCAGGCACCGGGCCAGGCACGGGCGGCCGAGGGTCGGGAATGACCACCGAGTAGCTGGTCACCGGGTCCCCGCAGGCGGGCGGCGGAGCACGAACGGCCCGATCGCCAGCAGGTCGACCGGCGTGGAGCCGAAGCACTCCAGCGCGTCCCTGATGTCGTCGACCATCGGCCGGCCGGCCGTGTTCAGGCTGGTGTTGACCAGCACCGGCAGCCCGGTGCGCCGCTCGAACTCGGTGAGCAGCTGCGCCAGCAGCGGCTGGCCGGCCGGGTCGACGGTCTGCACCCGCGCGGTGCCGTCGACGTGCACCACCGCCGGCGATCCGGTCCTGCCAGGCCGGCGGCGACGTCGTGCACGAACAGCATGTACGGGCTCGGCAGCGGGCCGCGGTCGAAGATCTCTGCCGCCCGGTCGGCCAGCACCATGGGCGCGACCGGCCGGAACTGCTCGCGGCCCTTGACGTCGTTGAGCCGGGCCAGGTTGGCGCGCCGGCCCGGGTGGGCCAGCAGCGACCGCTGGCCGAGCGCCCGCGGGCCGTACTCGCTGCGGCCCTGGAACCAGGCCACCAGCGCATCGTCGGCCAGCGACGCGTCGGCGACGGCCGCCGGCGAGGTCCGGCGGCCGCTCGTAGCGGCACCCGCGCGGTGCTGCAGCGCGGCCTCGATCTGCTCGTCGGTGAAACCGCGGCCCAGGTCGGCGCCCGTGCATCGACCAGCGCCGGCTCGCCGCGGCCGCCGCCAGGTGCAGCGCGGCGCCGAGCGCGGTGCCCGCGTCGCCGGCGGCGGGCTGCACCCACACCGTGCTCGAACGGCCCGCGCTCGGCCAGGACGGTGTTGGCCACGCAGTTCAGCGCGGTGCCGCCGGCCATGGCCAGGGTCGTGTCGCCGGTCTGCTCGTGCAGCCGCCGGCCAGGGCCGAGCAGCACTTCCTCCAGGCCGCGCTGGGCGCTGGCCGCCAGGTCGGCGTGCGCGGCGGCCAGGTCCTCGGCCGGCGGCCGCGGCGGCGCCAGCTCGGCCCAGTTGACCGGCTCGGTGCGGAAGCCGCTGTCGGTCGATGGCCACGCTGGCCCGGATCTGGTCCAGGAACCGTGGCTTGCCGTAGGAGGCCAGCGCCATCACCTTGTACTCGTCGCTGGAGCGCAGGAAGCCCAGGTGCGTGGTGAGCTCCTCGTACATCAGGCCCAGCGAGTGCGGCAGCGGCTGGGTAGACAGCACCTCCAGCCTGCCGTCCCGGTACGAGCCGGCCAGGTGCGAGTCCCGCTCGCCGCGGCCGTCGCAGACCAGCACGCTGCCGCCGCGCCGCGGCGCGGCCAGGCCGGCGGAGGCGGCGTGCGCGACGTGGTGCGGCACGAACCGGGCCCGGCTGCGGATCCAGGCCCGGCAGCGCGTCGGCCAGGAAGCCGGGCGCCTGCTCGGCGTAGGTGATGCGCAGATGGTCCCAGGGATCGTCGAGTCCCAGCTCGGCGGCCGGGCGGGCCAGTGCCGGGTCGTAGGAGAAGCCGATCAGGTCTACCTCGTCCGGGCGCAGCCCGGCGTGCGCCAGGCACCACGCGCGCGGCCTGCCCCGGCTGCTCCCAGGCGGAGAACGGCACCGGGCGCTTGCCGTGCTTGCGGCGGCTGAAGCGCTCTTCCTCGGCCGCCGCGACCACCTGGCCGTCGATGACCAGCGCGGCGGCCGGGTCATGGAACACCGAATTGATTCCGAGCACGCGCAAGCGGCGTCACCTCCTCGCGAGAGCCCAGCGACTGCCCTGCCGCCCGGGCGGCAAACATCGCGGCCGCGCCAGGGACCGGCCTCCAGACTGCCCGGCGGCCCGCAGCACGCCCCGTAGCGGCCCGCGGCCGCCGGCCGCCGCGGGCGAGCTGGCGCACGACGGCCGCGTGGCTGGCCCGGTGCGGGCATTCGGGCAGCTTGACGCGTCGCTGGCCGCGCGCTGAGCCCAGGCCTCTGATCGGCCGCGCTTCACCTTTTGCACCTTTTGCCCCCATGTTTTAGTTACTCACACAGGGTTAGTGGAAGGGACCACCCAGCACATCAGCCCAGGGAGTCTCGTGCGGATCCACATGATTTCCGAGCATGCCAGCCCGCTGGCGGCGCTCGGCGGCGCAGACGCGGGCGGCCAGAACGTGCACGTCGCAGCGCTCGCCACCGGGCTGGCCCGGCGCGGGCACGAGGTGACGGTCTTCACCCGGCGGGACGCCGCGGGCCTGCCTGACACGGTGCCGCTCGCGCCTGGCGTGACGGTTGAGCACGTCCTGGCCGGGCCGGCCCGGTACGTGCCGAAGGACGACCTGCCTGCCTGCATGCCGCGGTTCGCGGACTGGCTGGGCGCCCGCTGGACCGCGGCGCCGCCGGAGGTGGCGCATGCGCACTTCTGGATGAGCGGGCTGGCCGCGGTCAGGGCGGCCGGCGGGCGCTGTGCCGGTGGTGCAGACCTACCACGCGCTCGGCCGGGTCAAGCGCCGCTATCAGGCCCAGGCGGACACCAGCCCGCCCGAGCGCGTCGCGGCGGAGGCCGAGGTCGGGCCGCCGGGCCAGCGCGATCATCGCCACCTGCACCGACGAGGTGCGCGAGCTGGCCGGTTACGGCATCGCGCCGGAGCGGACCTACGTGGTGCCCTGCGGCGTGGACTGCACCCATTTCCGGCCGGCGGCCCCGCCGCGGGGCCCTGGCCGAGCGGCGCGCCGGCCACCCCGCCGCTCGGGCGGCGCGCGCGGCCAGCCCGCTGCGCGCTGACGATCGGACGCCTGGTGCCGCGCAAGGGCATCGACACCGTCATCGCGGCGCTGGCCAGGGTGCCGGCCGCGGAACTGGTCGATGGCCGGCGGCCCGGCCGCGGACCGGCTAGACGACGACCCGGAGGTCGCGCAGGCTGCGGCGGCCGCGGCCGCCGCGGGCGTCGCCGGACCGGGTGGCTTCGCCGGCCAGATCCCGCACGCGGACGTCCCGGCGCTGCTGCGGTCCGCCGATGTGGTCGTCTGCGACCCGTGGTACGAGCCGTTCGGCATCGTCGCCGCTGGAGGCGATGGCGTGCGGCACCACCGTCGTGGCCTCGGCTGTCGGCGGCCACCTGGACACGGTGGCCGACGGGACGACCGGCCTGCTCGTCCCGCCGCGCGACCCGGCGGCGCTGGCGGCCAGGCTGCGTGACCTGCAGGCCTGGCCGGACTGGCGGCGCTCGCTCGCCGCGACGGGCGCCCGCCGGGCGCGGGCGCGCTACCGGTGGGAGCAGATCGCGGCCGAGACCGAGACGGTCTACGACCGCCTCCGGGCCGGCCTCCGGGCGGCCCGCGTCCAGAACGGAGCACGCGCATGACCGACTCGCACCTGTCGCTGCTGATCGCCGCCCTGCGCGGGTTCGAGCCCGCGGTACCGCGGCTGCGAGCCTGGGGCACGGCCGCCGCCCCCGTGCTGGCCGGCGGCGGCCGGCTGCTCGCCTGCGGCAACGGGGGCAGCGCGGAGCAGGCTCAGCACCTCACCGCCGAGCTGGTCGGCCGCTACGCCTGTGACCGCCGGGCGTTCTCGGCCCTGCCGCTGCACGCCGACGTCGCCGCGTTCACCGCGATCGGCAACGACTACGGTCATCACGAGGTCTTTGCCCGGCAGGTCCGCGCGCACGGCCGGGCCGGTGACCTCCTGGTGTGCCTGTCCACCAGCGGCTCGAGCGCCAACGTGGTCGCCGCGGCGCGGGCCGCGGCTGAGCTTGGCATGACCACCTGGGCGCTGACCGGCCCGCTGCCCAATCCGCTGGCCGGCGCCTGCGCTGACGTGGTCGCGGTGAACGCCGCCGCGACGTGCACGATCCAGGAAGTGCACCTCGCCGCGATCCATATCCTGTGCGGGGCCATCGACGCCGCTCTGGGCGAGCAGGCCGGGCTCGCCCAGCTGGCCGCTCCGGTGCCCGCGCGGTCGCCGCTATGAGGGGCGGCCCGCTGGTCGTGGTCGGGGACACGCTGCTCGACGTCGACCTCGACGGTGCGGCCAGCCGGCTCGCGCCGGACGCCCCGGTGCCGGTCGTGGACTGCCGCACCGAGCGGCACCGGGCCGGCGGCGCCGGGCTGGCCGCGGTGCTCGCCGCCGCGATGACCGGCGGCGAGGTGGTACTGATCACCGCGCTGGGCCAGGACCGGCAGAGCGAGCAGCTGCGCGCCATCTTGCACCAGCGGGTGCGGGTTATCGCCCTGCCGCTGCAGGGCGGCACCCCCAGCAAGGTCCGGGTGCGGGCCGGCGGCCAGCCGCTGGTCCGGCTGGACGCCGGCGACGGCAGGCTGGCGCCGGGGCCGCTGCCGCCCGCGGCCCGGCAGGCGCTGGCCGTCGCCGGCGCGGTACTGGTCGCCGACTACGGGCGCGGCGTGGCGGCGCATCCGGCGCTGGCCGCTGCGCTGACCCGGCTGCGCCGGGACGTGCCCGTGGTCTGGGACCCGCATCCGTGCGGCCCGGCGCCGGTCCGGGGGGTCCGGCTGGTGACTCCGAACCGGGCTGAGGCAGGCGGCCTCGCGGCCGCGCTCGGGCGCGCCGGTCCGGCGGATGTGCGCCCGGACGCCGGCCCGGCCGGAACGGCCAGCAGCGCGCTGGCTCAGGCGGCCAGGGACGCCGCTGAGCTGGCTCGGGCCTGGGGGGCCGCCGTGGCGGTAACCCTGGGTGAGGGCGGCGCGCTGCTGTCGGTCGGCGAGGCCACTCCCGTGGTGGTGCCCGCCGGTCCCGGCGTCCAGCAGGCCAGTGACACCTGCGGCGCCGGTGACTGTTTCGCCGCCGCGGCGGCGCTGGCGCTGCGCGACGGCGCGCTGCTGTCCGAAGCGGTGGAGGCAGCCGTGCGGGCTGCGACCGGCTTCGTGCGGGCCGGGGCCGCGTCGGCGGCCCCCGGGATCACCGTGCCGGCCAGCGCGGCCGTACCCGCCAGGCCCGTCCCCGGCGCCCCCCGGCCGGGGGGCGCCGGCGGACCCCGAGGGCGACTGGGATGCGGTCGCCCGGGTGCGGGCCGCGGCGGCACGGTAGTGGCTACCGGCGGCTGCTTCGACCTGCTGCACGCCGGCCACGTGGAGATACTGCGCGAAGCGCGCAGGCTAGGTGACTGCCTGGTCGTCTGCCTTAACTCCGACTCCTCGGTCAGCGCGCTGAAGGGCCCCGGCCGCCCGCTGGTCGGCGCCGCGGATCGCGCCAGGGTGCTGCTCGGGCTCGATAGCGTGGACGCCGTGCTGGTCTTCGACGAGCCCACGCCGTCCGCGGTGCTGGACCGGCTGCGGCCCGATGTGTGGGTCAAGGGCGGCGACTACGCGCACGGCGAGCTGGCCGAGGCGGCGGTGGTGCGGCGGCACGGCGGGCAGGTGGTGCTGCTGCCCTACGTCGGCCGGCATTCCACCAGCAAGATCGTCGCGGCCGCGCGGGGGGAGCAGCTGTGACGCCGGCCCGGCCGGTGCGCCGGGCCGTCGTCACCGGCGGCGCCGGGTTTCTCGGCACGCACCTGTGCGAGCGGCTCATCGCCGAGGGCGCGCAGGTGATCTGCGCGGACAATTTCGCCACCGGCTCGCGGCGTCATCTGCTCCAGGCGGGCGGCGGCGCGGCGCTTACCCTGCTCGAGCAGGACGTGTCCGAGGGGCTCGACGTGCCCGGCGAGGTGGACCTGGTCGCGCACCTGGCGTCGGCGGCGTCGCCGCCCGATTACCTCAGGCTCGGCGTGGAGACGCTGCGCGCGGGCGCGGACGGCACCCGGCATGCGCTGGAGCTGGCCCGGGCCAAGCAGGCGCGCTTCATCCTCGCCTCGACCAGCGAGGTCTACGGTGACCCACTGGTCCATCCGCAGCCCGAGGACTACTGGGGCAACGTCAACCCGATCGGCCCGCGCAGCGTCTATGACGAGGCCAAGCGGTACGCCGAGGCGCTGACCACCGCCTACCGGGGCCGCTTCGGCGTCGACACCGGCATCGCCCGGATCTTCAACAGCTACGGCCCGCGGATGCGCGCCGATGACGGCCGCGCCGTGCCGGCCTTCATTACCCAGGCACTGGCGGGACGGCCGCTGACCGTTACCGGGACCGGCAGCCAGACCCGGTCGCTGTGCTACGTGACCGACACGGTCGCCGGGATCCTGGCCCTGGCCCGCGCCGACTTCGCCGGCCCGGTGAATATCGGCAACCCGGAGGAGATGACGGTCCTGCGGCTCGCGCAGACCATCAGGGAGCTGACCGGCGCGGTCAGCGACATCACGTTCATCGCCCGCCCCGCCGACGATCCGGCCCGGCGGTGCCCGGACATCTCGCTGGCCCGGCGGCGGCTGGGCTGGCAGCCGGAGGTGAGCGCCGAGGACGGCCTGCGCCGTGCGATCGGCTGGTTCGCGGCCCAGGCCGGCGCCGGGGCTTCGTGACCGGCCGGGTCCTGGTCACGGGCTGGTTCAGCTTCCGGCACGGCGAGGCCACGGCCGGCGACGTGCTGGCGGCGGCCGCGGTCAGCGAGACGCTGCAGGCGGCCGGCGTGGCCCACGAAACCGCTTGGTCGCCGGTGTTCCGGCCTGGCGCACTGACGCTGGCGGATGCGCAGCCTGAGCGCTACAGCGCCCTGGTCTTCGCCTGCGGCCCGGTGAGCGGCTGGCAGGTCGCCGGGCTGCACAAGCGTTACGCCCGGTGCCGCCGGATCGCGGTCGGCGTCTCGGTGGTCGATCCCGGCGATCCGGCCGCCGCCGGGTTCGATCTCATCCTGGCCCGGGACGGTGGCGGCGCAGCGCCGGAACTCGACCTGGCCGTGGCCGCGCCGCCGGCGGTGCTTCGACTGTCACCGGCGCCGGCCGGGCCGGTGCCGGTGACGGGCGTCGTGCTGGCGTCCGGGCAGGGCGAGTACGGCGAGCGGCGCCGCCACGAGCGGGTGACCGGCAGCCTCGGCCGGTGGCTGGCGGTCAGGGACTGCGCTCCGGTCATGCTGGAGACCCGGCTCGACTCGCGTGACTGGCGGCTGTGCTCGACCGCCGAGGCGGTCAGCGCGCTCGTGGCCCGCATGGACGTGGTGGTCACCACCCGGCTGCACGGCCTGGTGCTGGCCCTGCTGGCCGGCGTGCCGGCGCTCGCGGTCGACCCGGTGGCAGGCGGCGGCAAGGTCGCCGCGCAGGCCGCGGCCTGGCGCTGGCCGGCGGTGCTGTCCGCGGAGCAGGCCGCTGACCCCCGGCTGCTGGACGCCCGCTGGAACTGGTGCCTGTCGGCCGACGGCCGGGATGCCGCCGCCGCGGCCGCCGCGTCGGCCCGGGCCCGGCCTGGCCCGCTGCCGCTGCTGGCTGCCCTGTCCTCCGTCCTCAGCCGCGACCCGAACGGGCCCGGGTGGTGCGGCCGTTTGCCGGCCCGCGGGGCGGGTAGCCGGGGTTCCCGACCAGACAGGAGTGCCGCGATGACGGAGCAGTCCGATCCTGGTGCCATGCAGGGACCGGAAACCATGATCGAGATAACCGGTGACCAGGACCGCCCGCAGATCGCAGGCTGGGGGGACAGCGGCAGCATCGCCGTGATCACCTGGCGGGCCGGCACCGGCGGCACCCACCAGCAGGAAGTGGCGCAGGAGCAGGAGGCCATCAGGCTGCTGCGGTCCATCGAGGCCGACGAGCACCTGAGCCTGATCAGCGCCCAGCTCCGCCGCGCGGGCATCAGCCCGCAGGGCTCGTAGCTTCCAGTGCTGCCGGGTACGTAGCCGGGGGGCGACGGACCAGGTACCCGCGTCGGCGGCACACCCGAACGCCGCCGCCGCGGGTACCCCTCCACCCGCCCACCGTTATGGCCCTGCGGGTGTCGGAGCGGGCTGGTTGGATGGCGTGGTGCGCATTGCTACCTGGAATGTGAACTCGGTGCTGGCCCGGCTGCCCCGGCTGGTGGAGTGGCTGGAGCAGACCGCCCCGGACGTGGTGTGCCTGCAGGAGACGAAGGTCGGCTCCGCCGCCTTCCCGGGCGAGCCGGTCACGGCACTCGGCTACCAGGTGGCCCATCACGGCGAGGGACGCTGGAACGGGGTGGCGGTGCTGTCCCGGCTCGGGCTGGACGACGTCGCCCGCGGCCTGCCCGCCGACCCCGGATATCCTGACCCGGCCACCCGGGAGGCCCGCGCGCTGGCCGCGACCTGCGGCCCGGTCCGGGTGTGCTCGGTCTACGTGCCGAACGGGCGCACTCCGGACGACCCGCACTATGCCTACAAGCTGCGCTGGCTGGCGGCGCTGCGCGACGCGGTGCGCGCCGACGTGGCGGCCGGCCGGCCGTTCGCGCTGATGGGGGACTTCAACATCGCCCCGGCCGACCGTGACGTCTTCGATCCGGCCGCGTTCACCGGCTCCACCCATGTCACCGCGGCCGAGCGGGCGGAACTGGCCGCACTGCGCGAGACCGGGCTCGCCGATGTGCGGCCGCGCATCGCCAAGGGCGAGCCGTTCACCTACTGGGACTACCGGGCCGGGGCGTTCCACAAGGGCATGGGCATGCGGATCGACCTGGTGTACGCCAACGCCGCCCTGGCCGGCGCGGTGTCGGACGCGTGGATCGACCGGGAGGCCCGCAAGGGCAAGGGCCCGAGCGACCACGCACCCGTCGTCGTCGACCTCAGCTTGTAACGGGGCGGCGGCTGGCTGCGGTGCGGCCCGCTAGCTCTGGTGCAGCTCGGCGGCGCTGCGCTGGGCCGCCGGGTGGCCGGCCTGGGCCGCCGCCTCCCGCTCGGTCTCGGCGTTGATCTCGCCGCCCAGCAGGATGGCGATCCCGGCCAGGTACAGCCAGAAGATCAGCACCACCACCCCGGCCAGCGCGCCGTAGGTCTTGCCGTACGAGCCGAATTTGGAGACATAGAACGAGAACCCGACCGAGGCCAGCAGGAAGATCACGGTGCCGATCAGGCCGCCCGCGCTGACCCACTGCCACTTCGGTGACTCCCGGTTGGGGCCGAGGTAGTAAAGGCTGGAGAACAGCAGCGACAGCAGCACGATCGTCACCAGCCAGCGCACGACCGTCCAGATGATGACGAACGCGGTCCCGCCGAGCGGCACGTGACCCTCGATGCCCTTGCCGAGCGGCGCGCCGAAGACGATCAGCGCGGCGGCGGCGCCCCCGAAGATCACGGTGACCAGCATCAGCGGGATCGCGTGCAGCCGCTTGCCGACGAACTTGCGGTCCACCGGCACCTCGTAGGCGACGTCCAGGGCGGTCTCCAGCGCGGCGATGCCGCTGGAAGCGGCCCAGACCGCCACCACCACGCCGATGATCAGCGCCGTGCCGCCCGCGGCGGCCTTGGCGGTCGCCGACTTCAGGGCCTGGTCCAGCACCGTGGACGACCCCGGCGGCAGGGCCGTGTTCAGGCCCTTCACCAGGCGCTTCACCAGACTGGTATTGATATGCAGCAAGGTCACCAGGCCGAGCGCGGCGATGATGGCCGGAAACAGCGACAGGAAGAAGTGGTAAGCCAGGGCGGCCGCGGTCATCGTGCAGCGGTCCCGGGTGAATTTCTTGCCGCTGCGCTTCAGCGTGTTTCGCCACCCCGTCTCGCCGAGTTCCAGCGGTGAGTCGGGGCCGCCGGAAACCTCATTCTGCGGGGGAATTGCCTCGCCGTCCGACTCGGCCATTGATCCTCCTCGCCGTGCTGTCCCGAGGTTGGCAGCACGGCCCTCGCGGGCATGTTCCTATCCGCGGGAGGCTGGCGCTCCCGCGGACCCGCCGGATCTGCCCGCGGCACCGGGCCGCAAACACCACAGGCCCGGCCGCAAATCGCCAGGCCGCCGGGGACTCCAGGACGGCTCGCGAAGCTGGGCCTCAGCGTCCTGGCCGGCGCTCCGGACTGTCAGCCGCGGCCGGCCGCGGGCCGGGCCGCCGGTCAGCGGCTGAAGCGCTGCCGCAGCCCCGGCGGCAGCGGGAAGAACCCGCTGGTACGGCGCATGTACTCGCGGTCGCCGGGCCGCTCGGCCACGGATCGCTCGAGCAGCCGCCTGCCGGTACCCCGGTCCAGCAGGTAGGTCATGACCAGCGGCCCGATGATCGCGATGACGCCGGGCCAGCGCTCAGCGGTAATGAGAAAGATGCCGGACCATACGGTTGCGTCGCCGAAGTAATTCGGATGCCGGGTGTAGCGCCACAGCCCGATGTCGGCGATCTGGCCCTGGTGCGCGGGATCGGCCTTGAACCGCTTCATCTGCGCATCGCCGACGGCCTCGAATCCGGATCCGACCAGCCATAGGCCAGCCCGGCCCAGCCCAGCCCAGCCCAGCCAGCCAGCCAGCCAGCCAGCCAGCCAGCCAGCCAGCCGACGCTGCCATGCTCGGCCATGCCGAACTGCACCGGCAGCGAGATGATGAACAGCGTGACGGCCTGGGCCGCGAAGATGAACACCATAGCCCGCAGCAGCGGGCTGCCGGTGCCCTTGGCCATCAGGTCGGCGTATCTGGGGTCCTCGCCCTTGCCCGCGCTGCGCCGCCGACGTGCCACGACAGCCGCAGGCCCCAGACCAGCACGCAGAACAGCAGCAGCCCCCGGCGCACCGGATCGCCGCTGCCGTAGCCGATGGCCACGCCGGCGCAGGTGACCGCGATCAGGCACGGGCCGAGTCCCCACAGCGTGTCGACGATGTTGTCGCGGCGCAGCACCTGGGCCAGCACGAACCCGGTCAGGGCCTACGCGGCGCAGCGCAGCACGGCTGCGGCGACCGTCCAGCCCATGCCGGACCAGGCTGAGCCGGTCACGGCCGGCTCCTCCGCGCCGGGGCCGGCCAGTTTTCGCGCAGGTTCATCCGTCCCCATATGGCATCTGGCGTCTGCTGATCTGGTGGTAGCTGCAGAGATGGCTCTGGGCTAACCTGCGGCGGCCGCGCACGGGTCACATCCAGCTAGCGGCCGAGCAGGGCGCGCAGCGTCCGCGCGTTGCGGACGGCGTTAGCCTCGCCGTCGTTGTTGAAGTACGCGAACACGTCCCGGCCGGCCTGCTCCCATTCGGTGATCCGCGCCGCCCACCAGGCTAGGTCGGCGTCGGGGTAGGAACCGGCGTACAGCTGGTCGTGGTCGGGGCCGTGCAGCCGAACGTACACGAAGGGCGCGGTCGCGCGCAGCACGCACGGCAGCCGGGCGCCGCTCATCACGCAATAGGCGGCGCCGCTGCGCTCGAGCAGCGCGAATACGTCCTCGTCCAGCCAGCTCGGATGCCGGAACTCCACCGCGGCTCGCACCCACGGCGGCAGCGCCGCCAGGAAACAGGCTAGCCGGGCATCGTCGCGGGCCTGGCCGGGCGCGAGCTGGATCAGCAGCACGCCCCGCTTGTCGCCAAGCTCGTGCAGGCCGCCGGTGATCCGCTGCACCCAGGCCTCCGGCTCGGCCAGCCTGCGGGCGTGCGTCAGCCCGCGCGGCGCCTTGACCGACAGCTCGAATCCGCCCGGCAGCCGGCGCTGCCAGCTGCCGAACGCGGCCGGTCGCGGCCACCGGTAGAAGCTGGCGTTCAGCTCCACGGTCCGGAACTCGGCCGCGTACCGCCCGAGCCGGTCCCCGGCCGGCAGGCCCGGCGGGTACAGCTCGGGCCCCCAGTGGTCATAACTCCACCCAGACGTCCCGATCCACGTCGCCATAGACCGCCCACCCTAAGCCGCCGACCCGCAAGATCAGGGCACGACGGTGACCGGGAAGCGCCGGGCCCGCACGGTGCGCAGCGCGATCGACCCGAAAATGCGGTGCCCGGTCTTGGTGCTGGCGCCGACCACGATGAGGTCGGCGCGGTAGTCAGCCGCGGCCGCGGTGAGAACCGCCGCAGGGTCGCCGGCCGCGGACACGTACGAGATCTCGACGTCGTGCTCGCGGCCGATCCGCTCGACCACGCCCGCTAGTTCCGGGCGCAGGAATTCGGCGGCGGCCGGGACCACGGTCGCTCCGTAGCACAGCCCGGGCAGCTGGCTGGCGTATACCGCGACGATCTTGCTGTGCTGCCGCCGGGCCAGCCCGATGGCGTAGTGCAGCGCCCGCCAGGACGAGTCGGAGTCGTCGAAGCCCACCAGGATCGCGGTGGGCCCGTCGGTGCCCAGCTCGAACAGCGCCGTCCGCTCGGAGCGTTCCGGCGGCGGGACGGGCTCGGGCAGCTGGGCGGCCATGGCTAGCGCAGGTCCTTGCGCAGCGCCTGCTCGGCGAAGACCAGCGTGCGCTTGGCGCCAATCCGGCTGGATACCCAGCCGGTGACCAGCATGGCCACCGCGGTGACTACCAGGTAGCTGGTGAACAGCAGCTCGACCTGGGCCGGGGTGGCCCGCAGCTGGCTCGCGAGCGCGGGCAGGATCGGGTCGGCCAGCCCGATGCCCATGAACGACACGACGCACGCGAACGCGACCGCGAACACGGCCTTGGGCTGGCGGAACGGGCTGGGCCTGGCCGCGGCCACCTCCCCGCCGGGGTCAGCGGCGGCGGGGGCGGTGAGCTGAGCAGAGGCCCGGGCTGCTGACGTCATGTGTGCTCGGCTCCGCGGTTGAGCGGCAGGGCCGCGAGGGCGTCCATGGCGTCGAGCGCGGCGGCCAGGGCCCGCCGGCGGGCAGGCGGCAGGCCGCGCAGCTGCTCGGCGATGACGCCCGCGCGAAGGCGATGGATCTGGTCCAGGTACGCGGCGCCTGCCGCGGTGAGGCAGACCAGCGTGGCCCGCCCGTCGGCGGGGTCGTCCTCCCGGGTGACCAGCCCGGCCGCGGTCATCCGGCCGATCAGGCTGGTCATCCCGGGCTGGGTGATCCGCTCCGCGGCCACCAGGTCGCATACGCGCAGCGGGCCGCGCCGGCTCAGCTCGGTCAGCGTGGAGAGCGCCACGGCGTTCCACTCGACCGGGGGCGCGGCCCGGCGCAGCCAGCTGCCGAGCCGTTCGAGCACGAGGCTGATCGCCTCGTCGCTGTCCGCGGCCGCGGTGTCTAAGGGCGGTCCGGCCTGCCCGTTCTGCATGAGCAAAATATATCACCATACTATATAACTGTTCAATGTTAACTGTGGCTCGCGCCCGGCCCGGGCCCGGGCTGGACAGCCCGGGGCCGCCCGGCCGTCAGGCGGGGTGCGTGGTGCGCAGCCGGATCGTCACGTCCAGCTCGCGCAGCCGGTCCAGGATGTCGGGGGAGTACTCGGTGCCGATGTCGGTGAGGACGTAGCCGAGCTCGTCGCGGGTGCCGAGCAGCTGCCCCTCGATGTTGGCCTTGTGCCCGGCCAGCAGCCGGTTGATGGTGGCGAGCACGCCCGGGACGTTGCGGTGCAGGTGCACCAGCCGGTGGGTGCCCGGCGTGTGCGGCAGCGCCACCCCGGGCAGGTTCACGCTCAGCGTGGTCGCGCCGGCCGTCATGTAGTCGCGCAGCTTGCCGGCCACGAACTCGCCGATGTCCTGCTGCGCCTCCTCGGTCGAGCCGCCCACATGCGGGGTGAGGATGACGTTCGGCAGGCCCCGCAGCTGGGAGGTGAATTCCTCGTCACGGCTGCGCGGCTCGGCCGGGAAGACGTCCACGGCGGCTCCGGCCAGGTGCCCGGACTCGATATGCTGCCGCAGCGCCGCGTGGTCGACGACGAAGCCGCGGGACAGGTTCAGGAACAGGCTGCCCGGCCGCATGGCGGCGAACTCGGCCGCGCCGAACAGGCCGCTGTTGCCGGGCCGTCCGTCCACGTGCAGCGTGATCACATCGCACTGCTCGAGCAGCTCGGTCAGCGAGCCACAGCGCCGCGCGTTGCCGAGCGCGAGCTTGTCGGCGGTGTCGTAGAAGAACACCGACATGCCCAGGCTTTCCGCCAGCACCGAGAGCTGGCCGCCGATGTTGCCGTAGCCGACGATCCCGAGCCGCCGGCCGCGGACCTCGTGGCTGCCGGCCGCTGACTTGTCCCACCGGCCCTCGTGCATCTGCGCGTTCTTGTCGGTGAGCCGCCGGGTCAGCGCGACGATCTCGGCCAGGGCCAGCTCGACCACGCTGCGGGTGTTGGAGAACGGCGCGTTGAACACCGCGATGCCGCGCCGGGACGCTGCGGCGAGGTCGATCTGGTTGATCCCGATGCAGAACGCCCCGACGGCCAGCAGGTCGGGCGCGGCGTCGAGCACCCGGTCGGTGACCTGCGTGCCGGACCTGATGCCCAGCAGCTGCACCCCGGGGAGCGAGCCGATCAGCTCGTCCTCCTCCAGCGCGCGCGCCGCCGTCTCGACCAGGTACCCGGCCTTGCCCAGGCGGCTTGCGGCGTCCGGATGGATGTTCTCAAGCAGCAGGGCGCGCACGGCCCCGTTCGCGGTGTGCAGGGTCGGCACCCTTCTGTGCGGTCAAGTCGGTGCGGTCAAGTCGGTGCGGTCAAGCGGCCAAGCCCTCCGAAGGCGCCAGCCCGCCGCGGGTACGGCGGCGGCCTCGCTGGCCGCAGGCGGCCTATCCGGCAGCTTAATGGCCGCCGCCGGCGCCCGCGCCCGTCGCCGCCCGTCGTGGCCGCAGGTCACCCTGCCCGTCCCGGCCGTCCGCGCCGCGCCCGGCCGGCTGCCGGGCGGCCCCGTTACTGTGTTCTCTGGCGGTGCTGGTGACGAGGAGGTCAGATGGCGCAGGCGGTGGCGGTCACCGGGGGGCAGGTCGTGCCGGTGGTCGGCGATCCGATCGAGGGCGGGATCGTGCTGATCGAGGACGGCAAGATCGCGGCCGTCGGCAGCGACGTGACCGTGCCGCCGGGCGCGCAGGTGATCGACGCGGCCGGCTCGTGGGTGCTGCCGGGATTCATCGAGGCGCACGGGCACGTCGGCGTCAGCGAGGAGGCCGAAGGCTGGGCCGGGCGCGACACCAACGAGATGACCGACCCGGTGACCGCCCAGGTGCGGGCACTGGACGCGATCAACCCCGCCGACCTCGGCTTCCGGGACGCGATCGGCGGCGGCGTCCTGGCCGTCAACGTCAATCCCGGCTCCGGCAACCCCATCGGCGGCCAGACGGTCGCGCTGAAGGCCTGGGGCCGGTCAGTCGACGAGATGGTGCTGCGCGAGCCGTCCGGGCTGAAGTCGGCTCTGGGCGAGAACCCCAAGCGCGTCTACGGCGAGCAGCACAAGACCCCGAGCACCCGGCTGGGGACCGCCGCGGTGATCCGCGGCGCCTTCGTCGACGCGGCCAACTACCTGCGGCGGATTGAGGACGAGCAGCGCAAGCCCGAAGCCGAGCGCAAGCCGGTCGACCGCGACCTCAAGCTGGAGGCCCTCGGCCTGGTGCTGCGCCGGGAGATCCCGTGGCGGCAGCACTGCCACCGCGCCGACGACATCGCCACGGCCATGCGCATCGCCGCCGAGTTCGGCTACGACCTGGTGATCGACCACGGCACCGAGGCGCACCTGCTGGCCGACATCATCGCGGCCCGGGGCATCCCGGTGATCATCGGGCCACTGCTGACCAGCCGGTCCAAGGTGGAGCTGCGGAGCCGGTCGATGGCCAACCCGGGCCGGCTGGCCCGGGCCGGCGTCACAATCGCGATTACCACCGACCACCCGGTAGTGCCGATCCACTACCTCGCGCACCAGGCGGCGCTGGCGGTCAAGGAGGGCCTGGACCCCGAGGCCGCGCTGCGAGCCCTCACCATCAACCCGGCCCGCATCGCGGGCATCGCGGGCCGGCTGGGCTCCATCGAGACAGGCAAGGACGCCGACCTGGCTATCTGGTCCGGCGATCCGCTGGACATGCTCAGCCGCGTCCAGCGGGCGCTGATCAACGGCCGTGAGGTGTACTCCCTGGGGACCGACGGTACCGCCGTCTTCGCCGATCCCTACGCCGCAAGCTAGCCGGTCAGCGTGCTCAGGACCCGTCGTGGTGGAAGTCACTGTACTGGTAGGGGTTGTCCACCGGCTCAGACGTGAGCTTGTCCGGGTGCATGGCACCGTGCCAGCCCTCCGGCCCGACCGCGGACCGGACGTGCTCGACGCTCTCGGCGATGACCCGCCGCGCCTCGGCGAGCCGGTCCTCCAGCAGCAGCCGGTGGTCGTACTTCAGCACCCGCCCGTCCACCATCACCGTGTGCACATCAGCCCGCTGGGCCTGGAATACCACATGCCCGGCCGGATGCAGCACCGGGAACATCGCCGGCGATGAGTCGCTGCGGACCAGCACCAGGTCGGCCTGCTTGCCGACGGTGACGCTGCCGATCTGGTCGCCGAGGCCGATGTGGTCGGCGCCGCCCTGAGTCGCATAGCGGACCACCTCGTCGGCCCGCAACTGCAAGTTCGTCACCGTGTCCCCGCGCTCGTGCGCGAGCTGATGCTCGCGGGTCCGGTCGGCGTTCAGGGTGGCGCGCATGGCCGCGAACATGTCGGCGCTCCACCACACGCTGGTGTCCACCGACAGCGAGATCGGGATGCCGTACTTGCGCAGCTCGAAGCTGGACGGGAAGCCCTGCCCGGCACTGCACTCACTCTCGGTCGCCACCGAGGCCTGGCCGCCGGACGCCGCGATCCGCAGGTACGAGTCGGCGGACAGCGACGAGGAGTGCACGTGCCTGATCTTGTCGGTGAGGTAGCCGTGCTCGGCGATCAGCCGGATGCTGTCGTCGCCCGTCACGGCCCACACCCCGCTGTGCGTGGTCACAACGGCGTCCAGCTCGCGGGCCACCGCGAACGCGGCAGCCTCGGGGAACGCCGGGTCGCCGGGCACGTCGAACGCCAGCATCCAGCTGACCAGGCCGTCCCGGCCGCTGAGCCCGGCCAGCCGCCGGTCGGCGAAGCTGCGGAACTCCGGGCTCGCGGTCCATTCCCACGGCGCCTGCGCGAGGTTGCCGTAGGCGAGCACGAACCGGCCGGGCACGGCCTGCAGCGCGTCCAGCGCCGCCTCGCCGTGATCGACCGTCCGCAGCCCGTGCGACCAGTCCAGCGTCGTCGTCACCCCGGCGTCCACCGACTCGATCGCGGCGAGCAGGTTGCCCGCGTACACGTCGGCGGGCCGCATGACGTGGCCCCAGTTCACGTAATAGAAGTAGAAGTAGTTCGTCAGCGACCAGTCGGCGCCGAGCCCGCGCTGCGCCGTCTGCCACATGTGCCGGTGCGTGTCAATCATCCCCGGCATCAGGATCCCGCCCGCGGCGTCGATCTCGACCGCCCCGTCCGGCGCGGCCAGCGACGGCCCGACCGCCGCGATGCGCTGGCCGGTGACCAGCACGTCCCCGTTCTCGACCACTGGCTGCGCCGGGTCCATGGTCAGCACCGTGGCGTGCCGGAAAACCACTGGCCGCCCCTGACCGAGCTGCTCGATCGTGGCCTGGGTGCGCGGACTGCTCATGCGGTCTCCTCTAGACGGCGGGGCCGCATCGCGCGATCCCGCACCAGCCGTGCTTCATGCCGAGCGGCCGGCCCGGCGCCGCGCTGTGCTGACCAGACCAGTGCGAGCCAGGCCTGGGCTCACCAGGGCTGGCTAGCACTGGTCCAGTGCGTGAGGGTGTCGATGTCTTCCATCTTGCTGACGTGCCGGGGCGGGGTGACGAACGTCGCGTACGGGGTGACCCGCAGCACGACTCGCTCCTCGTCGCGCGCCATCTTCGCTATCTGACCATGCCGCTCCGCCGGTACCCGCTCGCCGGCCATCAGCTCGACGATCCGGAGCAGCAGGTCCGCCGCGGCATCCGCGTCGGTCTCCACCTTCGCGTTCCCGTAGACCTGCACGTAGGTCATCGGGAAATGCTCGTCCAGCACGCACACGCTGACCTGCGGGTTGCGCTGCGCAGCCCGGGCCTTGCTGCGCGCGGCCATGGTCGAGATCAGGATGTCGTCGCCGTCCATCACGTAGTACACGACGGTCATCGCCGGCCCGCCCTCACGCCTGGCGTAGCCGAACACGCAGGTCCGGTGCTCGCGGACGAACTGGCGGCGCTGCTCGCGATCCACGTCTCACGACCCGGCGTGCGCGCCGGTCATCAGCGCGGCCAGGTCGTCGGGTGCCAGGAACGATGCCGGCGGCGGGGGTCCCCAGCTGAACAGGCCCTGCGCGCCGACCATCGTCTCCGGCGTCCACAGCTGGTCGTCGATGATGCAGTCCATATCGGAGTAGTACTCGCTGAAGTTGCCCGCCGGGTCCTTCAGGTACCAGAAGAAGTTGGACCCGGCGTGGTGACGGCCCAGCCCCCAGATGTGCCGGTCAGGGTGGCCCGCCAGCATGGCGCTTGCGCCCCGGCCGACCTCGTCGATGTCGTCGACCTGCCACGAGGTGTGGTGCAGGAAGTTCACCGGCGCCGCGAGCACCAGCAGGTTGTGGTGGTCGGTCGAGCAGCGCAGGAATGAGCCGATGTCGCCGATGTGGTCGCTGGTCTTGAACCCCAGGCCGTCGGTGAAGAACCGGCGGGTCGCGTCCAGGCCGGTGGTGCCGACCACAACATGGCCGAGTTTGCGCGGCCGCACCGGCCCGTCCCGCAGCACGCCCGGCGCGCGGCCGGAGGTGCGCTCGATCCGCCCCGGGCCGTTGTAGGGCGTCGCCGGGATCTCCGGCTGCTCCAGCCGCGGCGCCACCTGCACCCGCGCGGTGAAGCCGGCCACCGGCTCCTCCGCGGTCACGGCGCCGTCGCCGGTGGCCGCCGCGACGCCCAGGCCGCGCAGCGCGGCGGCGACCCGCTCGATGTCGTCCGGGTCGTCCGCGCCGACGACCACCTCCACTAGCTGCCGCAGCGGCGTGTGCACCAGCTTGAGCTGCTGGCCGCCGTCCACGGTCGTGAACGAGCCGTCGCCCGCCGGGGTCAGGCCGAATTCGGCGTAGTAGGCGGCGGTCTGCTCGACGTTGGGAACGCCGATCGTCACGGACGTCAGCCGGTGCAGTGCCATGGCCGGGCTCCTTGCTCAGGCGGTGGAATGCGATACGAAGCGGTGCCGGAGCTCGCCGATGCCCTCGATCCAGCTCACGAGCTCGTCCCCGGGCGCGATCCAGCGCTGCGGGTCACGGCCCATGCCCACGCCGGCGGGCGTCCCGGTGAAGATGATGTCGCCCGGCCACAGCGTCACGACCCCGGACAGCCGGGCGATCAGCGCGGGCACGCCGAAGATCAGCGACCGGGTGCGGTCACGCTGCAGCAGCTCGCCGTTGATGCTGCAGCCCAGCTCGAGGTCATCGGGGTCGGCGATGTCGTCCGGCGTGACCAGCCAGGGGCCGACGGGCCCGAACCCGGGGAACGACTTGCCCAGGCAGAACTGCGGCGCGGGTCCGGCCAGCTGGCTGATCCGCTCGGACAGGTCCTGGCCCACCGCCAGCCCGGCGACCCGCGCCCAGGCGCCGGTCTCGGCCACGTTCTGACAGGTCCGGCCGATGATGACGACCAGCTCGACTTCCCAGTCGGTGTGCCCGTCCGGCGGCAGCGTGATCTGACCGTACGGGCCGGTGATGCAGCTCGGCCATTTGGTAAAGGTGGGCGGAAGCTTGCCCGGCACCCCGAATCCCGACTCGGCCGCGTGCGCGGAGTAGTTCAGCCCGATCCCGAAGACCTGGCGCGGGGCTGGCGCGGGCGAGCCCAGGTCCTCGGCCTTATACGGCTCGGCGGCGGACAGGTCCGCGGTGGCAGCCCAGTCGCTGAACTCCTGCCATTGCTCGTACACCGGCTGCACACCCGGGCCGAACCGGCCCCCGCTGGCCTGCTCGACGTCCACCGCATGTCCGTCGCCGGCCAGTACGGCCAGGCGCCCGGCGATGTTGGCCATGCGCACGTTTGTTTGCTCCCGCCGCCGCAGTCTGTTAGCTAGCCAGATCCTGCTCTGTGCGGCTGCCGAGTGTCAAGGCAATCATGATAATCTATCATTATGAAATCGGCTGAATGGGCTGTGCTCGCGCCCGACCGGATCACCGCGCCGTCCCGGGTGGAGGTCGCCGCCGAGCTTATCGGCAGGCTAGCCCAGGCCGCCGATCCCGGCGCCCGCCTGGGCACCAAAGCGGAGCTGCGGCTGCGCTGCGGCGTCGCGGTCGGTACGTTCAACGAGGCCGTGCGCCTGCTGCAGAGCCGCGGGCTGGTGATGGTCCGTCCCGGCCCGGGCGGCGGCCTGTTCGCCGCTGAGCAGTCCGCGCTGGTCCGGCTGGGCAATTCCGTGCTGGCCCTGGACGCCGAGGAGGCGTCGGTCGCGGACGCGGTGCGGATCCGGGACGCGCTGGACGCCCTGCTGGTCGAGGACGCGCTGTGGCACGCCTCGCCCGCCGCTATCGCGGCGATGACCGATCAGCTGGCGCAGATGGCGGACGCGGCGCGGGCCGCCGATGCGACCGAGTTCGTCCGGGCCAACTGGCGGCTGCACGCGCACATCGCGGCGGTCAGCCCGAACGCGATGCTGCGCTCGATCTACCTCAGCCTGCTGGAGGTGATCGAGTCGCACACGGTGTCGGTGCTGCCGGTGCCCGAGCAGCCGATGCCGGACTACCTGCAAGAGCGGTACCGGCTGCACCGCGACCTGGTCGACGCGATCGCCCGCCGGGACGGCCAGGCCGCGCTGCGGCTGTCGGCCGCGCACAACACCTCGGCCGCGCGCGCCCCGGGCCGCCCCGGCCCGGCGTAGCCGCTCAGTTCGCAGCCGCCGCAGGGAGAGGCGAGCCGCGCGGCTCGGCGCATCATCAGGCCCGCATCACCGGGCCTGCCTCACCGGGCCAGCAGCTGCTCTGACACCTGCCATAGCGGCGGCGGTGGTGTCCAGCGCGTAAGCGGCCACCCCGGTCCTGGTGCCCGGCTGGGTCAGCCCGGCCTCCTGGCCGTCCTCGAAGTACCGGCCGCCGACCCCGTCCAGCAGCGGCGAGGCCGCGGCCAGCACCGAGGTGGCCGCGCCCTGCCCAGCGTTCTTCCAGGACGGCCCGCCGCCGCCGGCCGCGGCCCGCATCCGGTCCAGTTCCGCCTCGGTGACGTAGCGCTGCAGCCGGGTCCGGATCCCGCCGGGCATCTGGCCTGGGTGCTTGGCCAGGGCGAGCGGCTGGGCGTGGGCGTCGGCGTGGTCCCGATCCCCGGCACCAAGCGGCGCAAGTGGCTGGAGCAGAACGTCGCCGCCGCCGACCTTGCCCTCACCGCCGACGAGCTGGCCGTGCTCGACCGCCTCGGCGACCAGGTCGTAGGCGCCCGCTACTGACCGCCCCGCGGCCGCCAAGCCCGCGCAAATGGTCCGCTCAGCAGGTTCGAGTAGGCGGCCGCGAGCGCGACTCAGGCGGCGAGCCGGTCCAGGGCGGCGGCGATCCGCTGCTCGGAGACCGGCACCGCCGTGCCCAGGACCTGTGCGAACAGGCTGACCCGCAGCTCCTCGATCAGCCACCGGACCGCCCGCGCGTCCGGGCCGTCCCGGTCGGCCGCGGCCAGCCGGGCCAGCGTGCGCTGGTAGTCAGCGGTGACCCGGTGCGCGGTCGCCATCCGGGTCGCATCGCGGCCGACGTCCTCGGGTGCCTTGTCCAGCCGCCGGGACATCGCGCGCAGGTAGCGGACCAGGTCGGGCAGCCGCTGCGGCCCGGTCGCCGAGATGAACCCGGGATAGACCAGCGCGGCTAGCTGCGTGCGCATGTCGGCGGCCATCGGGCGCAGTGCCGGGCGGTCCGCCGCGCGGTCCAGCCCGACCTCCACCTCGTGCGCCTCGGTCATGACCCGACTGACGGTTCCGATCACCTTGGCGGTGGCCGGGGCCAGGCCGACGCGGGCGGCGGCGAGCAGCCGCCCGAAGCCGTCGCCGTCCCGGGCCGGACCGCCCGCGGCGGCGATGATCTGGTCGGCCGCGCAGGCTGCGCAGTCGTCCACCAGCGCGCCCGCGCCCGGATAGGGCGCCCGGCTCAGCGCCAGCTTGGCGCTGACCGGCAGCGCGGCGGCGACCGTGCGGCCTCCTGAGGGCACATTCAGCAGGATCAGCCGGCGGGTGCCGTCCCGCATCGCGGCCGCCGCGGCCGCCGGCGTCTCGAACAGCCGCACGTCGACCGCCCCGCCCGCATCGGCCAGCGCGGGGTAGCCGCGAACCTGCCCGTCGTCGACCACCTCGGGCAGCGTGCCGATGTCCCAGGTCCGCAGGCCGGTGCGGGCGATTCCGCCGGCCGCCCGGGCCAGCGCCGCCGTCAGCCGGGGCGCCAGCTGCTCGCGCAGCGCGTCCAGGTCCTTGCCGGCCGCAAGTACCTGGCCGGATTCGCCGGTGACCCGGAACGAGATCGCCAGGTAGGCCGGCAGCCGGGACAGATCGAAGGCCTCGCGCGGGATCTCCGGGCCGCCGAGGCGGCGCACCTGCTCGGCGACCGCGTCCCGCAGGTCGCCGTGCGGCTCGCCGAGCCGCTCCAGCACCGCCCGCGCCGTCTGCGGCGCGGGTACCAGCGCCGTGCGCAGGTGCTTGGGCAGCGACCGGATCAGCTCGGTGACCAGCTCGTGCCGCAGGCCCGGGATCTGCCAGCTGAACTGGGCCGGTTCCACCCGGTTGAGCTGGCTGAGCGGGATGTCCACGGTCACCCCGTCGGCGGCCGACCCAGGGGCGAACTCGTAGGACAGCGGCAGCCGGCCAGGCCCGGCCGCTGACCCGCCGCCGGGCGCGGCTGCGTCGCCGGCGGATGTAGCAGCCCCGGCGGGTGAAGCGTCCCCGGCAGCACCGAGGCCCGGGCTCTGCGTCGTCCAGGCGACCGGATAATCAGCCGCCTCGATCGGCGCCGCGGCCGGGCTGACCAGGTCGGCCAGGTCGAAGGTCAGCAGGCCGGGGCCGGCGGCCCGCGCCTTCTTCCACCAGCTGTCGAAATGCCGGGCCGACGTCACGCTGGCCGGGATGCGCTGGTCGTAGAAGCCGAACAGCGCGGCGTCGTCGGCCACCAGGCCGCGCCGCCGGGCCCGCCGTTCCAGGTCCGCGGCCTCGTCGAGCAGCCGCCGGTTCTGCGCCAGGAACTCGTGGTGCGCCTGCCAGTCGCCCTCGACCAGGGCGCGCTGGATGAACAGCTCCCGGGCCGCGGCCGGGTCGATCTGCCCGTAGTTGACCGGCCGGGCCGCCACCAGCGGCAGCCCGTAGAGGGTCACCTTCTCGGCGGCCATGACCGCGCCGCGGCGGGCGTCCCAGTGCGGATCCGGGTAACTGCGCGCCACCAGGTGCCCGGACAGCCGCTCGGCCCATTCTGGCTCGATCCGCGCCACTGTCCTGGCCCACAGCCGCGAGGTCTCCACCAGCTCGGCCGCCATCACCCAGGGCGGCGGCTTCCTGGCCAGGGCCGAGTCGGGGAAGATGGCGAACCGCGCGCCGCGTGCCCCGGCGAACTCGGCCGGCCCGCGCCTGCGCGCGTTCCCGGCCTGCGGGCCGCCTCGCGCCCCGCGGTCGGCGTCCAGCATGCCGATCTGCGAGAGCAGCCCGGCCAGCAGCGCGCAGTGCACCCGGTCGGCCAGCCCGGCGGCCCGGTCCCGGCCGGGCCGTTCCTCGTCAGCGGCCCGGTCCCGGCCGACAGCGATGCCCACGTCGCGGGCCGCCTGCCGGAGCTGGCCGTGCACATCCTGCCATTCCCGCACCCGCAGGTAGTGCAGGTACTCGCGGCGGCACATCCGGCGCAACGCCGACGCCGACAGCTCGCGCTGCTGCTCGCGCAGGTAGTCCCACAGGTTCACCAGCGACAGGAAGTCCGAGCCCGGCTCGGCGAACCGCGCGTGCTGCGCGTCGGCTGCCTCACGGGCGTCGGGCGGCCGTTCCCGCGGGTCGACGATGGACAGCGCCGCGGTGATGATCAGCACCTCGCGCAGGCAGTCCTGGCCGTCGGCGGCGAGGATCATCCGGGCCAGCCGCGGGTCGGCGGGCAGCCGGGCCAGCTTGCGGCCGACGGCGGTCAGCCGGGTGCTGCCGCGCGTGCTGGTCACCGCGCCGAGCTCGGCCAGCAGCCGGACGCCGTCGGTAACCTGGCGCGAGTCTGGCGGGTCGAGGAACGGGAACGCCGCGACCTCGCCCAGCTCCAGCGCCGCCATCTGCAAGATCACTGACGCCAGGCTGGTCCGCAGGATCTCCGGGTCGGTGAACTCCGGCCGGGCGGCGAAGTCCTCCTCGCTGTAAAGCCGGATGCACACCCCGTCGCTGGTGCGGCCGCACCGCCCCTTGCGCTGATCCGCCGAGGCCCGCGATACCGGCTCGATGGGCAGCCGCTGCACCTTGGTCCGGCGGCTGTAGCGGGAGATCCGCGCGGTGCCCGGGTCGATCACGTACTTGATGCCGGGGACGGTAAGCGAGGTCTCGGCGACGTTGGTGGCCAGTACCACCCGGCGCCGCTGATGCGGCGCGAAGATCCGGTGCTGCTGCGCCGCGGGCAGCCGGGAGTACAGCGGCAGCACCTCCAGGTCGCTCAGGCCGGGCTGGTCGGCAAGCGCATCCGCGGCGTCGCGGATCTCCCGCTCGCCGCTGAGGAAGACCAGGATGTCCCCGGACGGCCCCTCGGCCCGCAGTTCGGCCACCGCGTCGCAGATGCCCTGCACCTGGTCGCGCGGCTCATCGGCAGCGCTGCTGTCGCCGTCCGGGCCGGGCCCGTCCAGCGGCCGGTAGCGCACCTCGACCGGGTAGGTGCGCCCGGAGACCTCGATCACCGGCGCGTTCCCGAACGCCGCGCTGAACCGGTCCGGGTCGATGGTGGCCGAGGTGATGATGACCTTCAGGTCCGGACGGCTGGGCAGCAGCCGCTTGAGGTAGCCGAGGATGAAATCGACGTTCAGGCTGCGTTCGTGCGCCTCGTCGATGATCAGTGTGTCGTAGCGCAGCAGCTGCTTGTCGCGCTGCAGCTCGGCCAGCAAGATGCCGTCGGTCATGATCCGGACCAGCGTGTTCTCGCTGCCGGTGTCGGCGAACCGCACCGTGTAGCCGACCGCGGCGCCCAGCCCGGTGCCGAGCTCGGCGGAGATCCGCTCCGCCACCGTCCTGGCCGCGATCCGGCGCGGCTGGGTATGGCCGATCTGCCCGGTCACGCCGCGGCCCAGTTCCAGGCAGATCTTCGGCAGCTGGGTAGTCTTCCCCGAGCCGGTCTCGCCCGCCACGATCACTACCTGGTGGTCGCGGATCGCCGCGCCGATATCGCCGGCGCGGGCGCTGACCGGCAGCCCCGGCGGGTAGCTGATCACGGGCCGGGCTCGCCTGCGTGCCTCCACCCGGGCCGCCGCGGCGTCCAGCTCGCCGGCCAGCCCGCCCAGCGCGCGCTGGCGGGCCGCGCGGTCGTGCAGTCCCGCGGCCCGGTCGAGCTGGCGGCCCAGCCGGGCCTGGTCGCGCAGCATCACCTCGGGCAGGCGGACGCGCAGGTCGGCCAGAGCGTGCGTCACGGCGGCAGTCTCCTGGCTGACGGGAAAGCGGTCGGCGGTCAGGGCACGCGCAAATGCCCATGATGGCCGCGTTGGCCCCGGATGGGCTAACGCTTTTGCCCCGCTCCTGCTTCCCCCCGGCGGCCGCCGGCGCATCGTGGCGAGCGATCACCCGGTGGCCGGGGTAGCGAGCGATCACCCCCGTGGCCGGGGCACCGGACGCCGTTTTGCGGCAGCGCGATCGTGGTCGCCCCTGGCCGTCTGGGCCGCCGGGACCGGGGGGCCGTGCCGGGTCATGCGCCGTAGCGGTCGGCCAGGGCGCGCCGTATTTCCCCGTTTATCCGCAAGTAATGCCCGGGTCATGCTAACTTCCCCCCGATCGCCAGACCGGTGACTTTCTGTGACTATGCATGCGGATGTGCGCTCAGAAGGCGCCGGTCCACAACCGGTGAATGGGGGAGCGATGGTGGTTAGCCGGCGAGGCTTCCTGGGCGGTGCCGCCGCGGTCGGCGCCCTTGCCGCTGCCGGGCAGCCGTGGGCGCCCGCGGCGCAAGCCGCATCGAAGGCGCCGCTGTTCGGTACCGACGACATCAACTGGGACGCGTTCACCCGGTCGGTCGCGGGCGTGCATGGCCGCCGGTACACCGGCAACGGCGTGCCCAGGTCCTTCCCCCGGCCTGGCGGTGTGAGCCAGGTCATCCAGAACTTCAACCCGAGCATCAGCGATGTGCTGAGCGGGAAGCTGGACGCGGCCCTGGCCGCCTACGCGAGGACGATCCCGGCCGGCGGCGTGGTCTGCCCGCTGCTGGAGGGAGAGCGCACGAACCTGGGGCATACCGCCGCACAGGTGACCGGGACGATCGACCACTGCTACAAGATCATCAAGGCATACTCGCCGTCCTGCAAGGTCGTGCAGACGGTCACCTGCTATTCGCTCGTGTCCCGCAAGGGCGGGTTCGACTCCTACCTCTCCCACGAGGTGGACGCTATTTACATGGACGCTTACCACGGAACGAGCTCAGGCCGGACCGTAGCTAACTTTGTGCAGCCGTGCGCCAGCGCAATCCGGTCGGCCACCGGCAAGCCGCTGGGCATCGCCGAATGCAATTCCTGGGTGGTATCCGGGCGCCCCGGCTGGTTCAGCGACACCTGGGCCCTGGCCAAGGGCGCGGGCTACCAGATCTATTACCCGTTCTTCACTCCCCCCGGCTATGGCGGCCCGGTCCAGTGGGAGGCCGGCGACACCAAGACCATCAGCGTGCTGCGCTCTATCGCCGCCCAGCAGTAGCCGTCGGCAGACCGGGCCGCGCTGCGGCCGCGGGCCTGCCGCGGATCGCCCGCGTGCCGAAGGGCACTGAGACAGGCACCCGTGTCACGGCCGTAACCCCGGACAGGTTGCCATCGGCGGAGAATCCGAGCACGGTCAGGCCGGAGTACGGCAGAACCGGTCCGGATCGGGGGTAGCGCGGATTCTAGCCGGGCCCTGCGGCTGCGGCCCATCCCGGAATCGGGAGACGGCCGAAGGCGGGGCCGGCCGAGGCGGACCCACCGGGCGGGCGGCGCGGCCTCAGCGCGGCTGCGCCAGCCCGGCCTGCTCCCGGCCCGGCGAGCCCGGCTCAGGGCGGCCCGCCCGCCGGTGGAAGATCCTCGCCCGGGCCAGCCACCCGGGCCGCTGGCGAGTCAGCCAGCGGGTCAGCCAGAGGATGATCGCGACCAGCGCCAGGCTCGCCAGCACGTCAGTAACCCAGTGGTCGTCACACCAGATCAGGGCGGCGCCGACGATCACGGTCACCGTGACGGCGGCCGCCTGAATCGCCCGGCCCAGCCATCGCGGCAGCAGCGGGGCCAGCAGCATGGCGGCCAGGATGTAGCACAGGGCGGCGGTGGCGGTGTGCCCGGAGGGAAACGAGCCCAGCTGGCCCGGCGGCAGCGGCGGCAGCCCGGGACCGGTCCGGCCAATGAGGATCTTCGCCGGGATCACGGTGGCGATCAGCAGGGCCAGCCCGGCCGCCGCGGCCAGCAGCGGCCGGGCGCTGCGCTGCCGCACCGCCGCCGCGACCGCCGCCAGCACCAGCACCGGGACCGCCTCCTCAGTCTCGCCCAGGCCCACCAGCGTGTTCGCGATGCTGTGCTTGCGGTACTGCACCCAGTGCCATCGCTGCGACTGCGCCACCGCCTGCACCGCGGTGCGAATCCGCTCGTCCAGGCTGACCAGCGGGCCGCCGGTGCGCACCTGAACGGTCATGAACACCAAGATCGCTAGCAGCAGCGCCGGCACCAGCCACGGCCGCCGCCGCAGCAGACCCGGGCGGCCCGGCCGCCGCGCCGTGCCGCGCCGTCTGATGTCCGGGGCCTGCGACCCGGCGGCGGGCTGCGCCGCCGCCGTGCCCGGCGTGCCTGTCGTGCCCGCTGCATCGTCCACCCAGGCGACCCTACCTGCCAGCGCGGCGTCGCGGTGCCGCAGACGCTGCGGCCGGTCAGGACAGGAACGACAGCCGCACCTGGCGGTCGGGGTTGTCGGTGTTGAGGTCCACCAGCGCCACCGACTGCCAGGTCCCGAGGGCCAGCGAGCCGCCGATGACCGGCAGCGTGGCGTACGGCGGCACCAGCGCGGGCAGCACGTGCGAGCGCCCGTGGCCGCGCGCGCCGTGCTTGTGCCGCCAGCGGTCGTCGGCCGGCAGCAGGTCCCCGAGCGCGGCCAGCAGGTCGGCGTCGCTGCCCGCGCCGAGTTCGATGATCGCAATCCCGGCGGTCGCGTGCGGCACGAACACGTGCAGCAGGCCGTCGCCGCCGCCGGAGGCCGCCCGGGCGAAGTCGGCGCACTGGCCGGTAATGTCACTGACCCGCTCGCGGTCCCCGGTCTGGACCGGGAATGTCGTCGTCTCCAACAACGTCACCTTTCATGATCACGGAGGATTGTCGGCCGTATCCGCTGATGATCCTCCGTGATCATGAAAAAAGGCGGGCGGCCGGGCCGCCCCGGTCAGACTGCGTGCGTGACGATTCCGTATTCGTGGATCTTGCGGTAGATGGTGGCCCGTGACATGCCGAGCGACTCGGCGGCCTTCACCTTGTTGCCGTCGCTGTCGAGCAGGCTCTGCACGATCGCGTCGCGCTCCATCGACTCCAGCGGGCTGAGCAGCCGCCGGCTGCACCGTCCAGCACTCCGGCGGCAGGTCGTTCGGCTGGATGGTGCCGCTGCGCCTGCGGTGCACTACCCGCTTGAGTACCTGCCAGAGCTGCTCGACGTTGCCCGGCCAGTTCGACCGCAGCAGCAGCTGCATGGCCTCCGTCGAGCAGGTGAGCGGCCCGGTGCGGTTCAGCTTGGACAAGAAGAACGGCACCAGCTCGTTCAGGTCCTCCACGTGGTGGCGCAGCGGCGGCAGCTCCACCGTGGTCGGGAAGTAGTGCAGCACCTCGGCCAGCTCGGCGCTCGGCGGCTCCGGCGGCGCGCTGACCGTCGCGGCGGCCCACAGCACCTGCGGCCGGCTGGCCGTCAGCGCCTCGTGCAGTATCGGCGCGAGGGCGGCGAGCCTGCGGTTGCTGAGCCGGTCGACGTGCCGGATGGCCAGGGTCCCCTCGCCCTCAAGCAGCTCGCTGCGGGCCCGGGCCAGCCAGTCGGGGCCGCCCGCCTCGGCGCCGTCCAGCACGTGGAAGGTGCCCTTCGGGTTCCGGCGCCGGTGCACCGCGCGCAGCAGCGCCAGCTTGCCGACCCCCGGCTCGCCCTCGAGCGCGAGCCACTCGCCGGTGCTGAACGCGACGTCGACCTGATGGCAGCCGCGCAGCCACAGCGGCCCGGAGCCGACCAGCCCGGCCAGCAGCCGGCGCTGGCCGGGCCCGGGGGACTGGCTCTGCTCGGGCATGAGCCTGCTGGCCAGCTCCATCAGCTTCACGTGCGCCACGCCGCCGCTGAGCCGCCGCTGGCCCTTGCCGTGCAGCGGACGGCAGTACATCCGCGCCCTGGCTCCGGTGGGGAGCTCCACGTCGATCGGCCCGGCATGGTCGCCGGCCAGCGCCTCAGCCGCGTGCCCGAGCAGCGCGACCTGGTCACCGGGGTCGAGCACATGCCGGGCGTAATCATTCATCATGACCATGTCGTTGTTGAGCGCGAGCACGATGCCGGCGGTTCGCCGGCAGGCGCGCAGGTACTCCTGCAGCAGCTCGTACTCCTGGGCCCCGGTGGTCGCCAGCAGCGACTGGGTGATCTGGTCGGCGGTGGTCTTGGCCAGCGCGATGAGCAGCGCATCGGCGTCCTTGCGCCAGCAGGTGAGGTCCACCGCGCCGACGATCTTGCCGGAGATGGGGTGGCGGACCGGCACCCCCGCGCAGGCCAGGGCCTCCAGGTGCTCGGCATAGTGCTCGTGGCCGAAGACGTGCATCGGCTGGCCGCCCTCCAGGGCAGTGCCGATGCCGTTGGTGCCGACATACTCCTCGGCGTAACTGAACCCCGGGGCCAGCTGCACACCGTCCAGGTGCCGCTCCAGGTCATGGTCGGCGGTCATCCGGGACAGCACGACTCCGTGCGCGTCGGTGAGAATGATGCTGATCGGCTGCCCGTCCAGGTTCTCCCGCAGCTTCAGCAAGACCTCGGTGGCACCGCGGGTCAGCGGCGTGTCGGTGTCGGGATCGCGGACGTAGGACAGGTCGATGTGATCCGCGGCCACGTTGAACCGGCGGGAACGCCACCACGACGCGAGGATCGAGTCGCGCACGTGCTCGGCTTCCACCTGGTCCTGCGTCAGGAAGCGCTCTCTGGCGGTGGCCAGCCGGGCCTGATCCGGCGTTTCCGGCCGGATCACCGAGCCGTGCGACATGCCGCCTCCCGTCCGCCATGACCAGCAAGCGGGCTCGGCCAGCACCGCATGGCACTAGAAGGATTGCGTCATTACCTCCACAGTAAGCCCAGGCCGGAAGGCCCCTGTCTCAAGTTGAGACCCCGAATTCCTGCTCGGTGCCGTCAGATGGCCGCAACTACGCTGGTCGATGCCGCGAGGAGCCGCTCGAATGGATCAACCGGCCCCGGAGCCTGCGCCGGCCCAGCACCCCAGGTGGAGCGGCGAGCCCGCGCAGACCTACAACCCCTGGAGCATCGTCAACCTGGTGTTCGAGCATCTGGCTGCCGAGGGACTGCGGCCTGTGCTTGGCGAGGCCGGGGACCCGGGTCCGCCCGCGGCGGCGCTGCTGCGGGCCCTGGGCATCACGCCGGCCGCCGAGGGCAACCGGCAGGTTCAGCAGGCCAAGCAGGACCGGCTCGCGGAGCTCCGGTCCGCCATGTTCGGCGACTCCTGACCGGCCTGCCCGCGACTCCGGTGCCGTGCGGTCGTCGCGCACCGGCCTGCAGCGGCCGTCATGGGCCCTTAGAATCCGTCGGCCGCAAACTCTGAGCTGGCTCAGAGGTTCCCGTCATATCCCCTCTGAACTGGGTTGATGCGGCCCTCCGGCGCACTGCCTGCGGGGCCGTGTCTCATGATGAGAACCCATAGCTCCTTGCGGCGGGTTGTGATCTGGCTCATAGAGCGTTGCGGGCATCCGTCACAGCTGTGCCGCTGGCAGGGCGCGGCGCGCGCGGATGCCGGCGAAACGGCTGCAGGCACGGCGTCGCAGCCGCGCGCTCGGAAGGGCGAGGTGACATGAGTCGCCAGAGTGTGGCAAGGGCCCACGAGAAGATCCAGGAACTGTCCTGGGAACCGCAGTACCACGAGCCGGTGTCGCAGTACGGAACGGACTACACGTTCGCCAAGGCACAGAAGAAGGACCCGCTCAAGCAGGTCCTGCGGTCCTACTTCCCGATGCAGGAGGAGAAGGACCACCGCGTCTACGGCGCCCAGGACGGCGCGATCCGCGGCAACATGTTCCGCCAGGTGCAGGAGCGCTGGCTGGAATGGCAGAAGCTGTTCCTGTCGATCATCCCGCTGCCGGAGATCTCCGCCGCGCGGGCGATGCCGCTGCTGTTCCGCACGGTGCCGAACCCGGAGCTGCACAACGGCCAGGCGATCCAGATGATCGACGAGGTACGGCACTCGACGATCCAGCAGAACCTCAAGCGCCTGTACATGAACAACTACATCGACCCGGCCGGCTTCAACAACAGCCTCCGCAACTTCCAGAACGACTACTGCGGGACGATCGGCCGGCAGTTCGCCGAGGGCTTCATCACCGGTGACGCCATCACCGCGGCGAGCATCTACCTGACGATCGTGGCCGAGACGGCGTTCACCAACACGCTGTTCGTGGCCATGCCGGCCGAGGCCGCCGCCAACGGCGACTACCTGCTGCCGACGGTGTTCCACTCGGTGCAGTCGGACGAGTCGCGGCACATCAGCAACGGCTACGCCACGCTTGCTGATGGCGCTGGCCGACGAGAGCAACCACCAGCTGCTCGAGCGCGACCTGCGGTACGCGTGGTGGAACAACCACCGGGTGGTGGACGCGGCCATCGGCACGTTCATCGAGTACGGCACCAAGGACCGGCGCAAGGACCGCGAGTCCTACGCCGAGATGTGGCGGCGGTGGATCTACGACGACTACTACCGCAGCTACCTGGTGCCGCTGGAGAAGTACGGCCTGGTCATCCCGCACGACCTCATCGAGGAGGCGTGGAACCAGATCTGGAACAAGGGCTACGTGCACGAGGTAGCCCAGTTCTTCGCCACCGGCTGGCTGGCGAACTACTGGCGGATCGACCCGATGACCGACAAGGACTTCGAGTGGTTCGAGTACAAGTACCCGGGCTGGTACGACCGGTACGGCAAGTGGTGGGAGAACTACAACCGCCTGTCGACCCCGAACGGGCACCACCCGATCGTGGCCGAGGACGTCGACTACGTGTACCCGAACCGGTGCTGGACCTGCATGGTGCCGTGCCTGGTCCGCGAGGACATGGTCATGGCCGAGGTCGACGGCGTGGTGCGTACCTACTGCCACGAGGCGTGCCGCTGGACCGACGTCGAGCGCGTTCCGTCCGACCTACCAGGGCCGCGAGCACCCCGAACATGGGCCAGCTGATCGGCCACCGCGAGTGGGAGACCCTGTACCACGGCTGGAACTGGGCCGACGTGGTCTCCGACATGGGCTACGTGCGCGACGACGGCAAGACGATGGTCGCGCAGCCGCACCTGGACCTCGGACCCGAAGAAGATGTGGACGCTGGACCACCTGCGCCGGATGCCGCCGCTGCAGAGCCCGAACGTCCTGCTCAACGAGATGACGCCGGAGCAGCGCGAGGCCTTCCACGCGGACTACATCCGGCAGGGCCCGCGGGCCGTCCGGCCCCGGCGGCTGACTGAGCGCCAGCCAGGCCGGGCTGCCGCTTCCGGACCGGCCTGGCCGCCGCTAGCCGTAAGCCGTAGCGCCCAGGGAGGAGGACCGCAGGCCGTCCTGTGGCCTCCTCCCTGGTCCGCCCCCAGGCCGTGCCCGACCGCACTGGCGTCCGCGAGGGAGCCCATGAGACGACAAGCACACCGTGCGGTTCGAGCCCGTCGGCATCGAGATCGAGGTCGAGGAGGAGCAGACCATCCTGCGCGCCGCTTCCGAGCAGGGCATCATGCTCATGCACGGCTGCAAGGAGGGGCAGTGCGCCGCCTGCAAGTCGTTCGTCCTCGACGGCGAGGACATCGAGCTGGACCGGTACTCCACCTTCGCGCTGCCCGACTTCGAGCTGGAGGAGGGCTACACGCTGCTGTGCCGGGCGCACGCCTACGAGGACGTCACGATCGAGCTGCTCAACTACGACGAGGAGATGATCCGCTCGGGCCTGCCGATCCAGCAGGCGATCGCCGAGGTGGTGTCCAACGAGCCGGTCACGCACGACATGCGCCACCTGGTGCTCAGGCTGATCGAGCCGGAGGAGATCGCGTTCTTCCCCGGCCAGTACGTCGACATCACGGTCCCCGGCACCGACGAGATCCGCTCGTTCTCGATGGCCAACACCTCCAGCCAGGAGAGCGGCCAGCTGGAGTTCGTCATCAAGGTGTACCCGGACGGCCTGTTCTCCGAGTTCCTGGACCGACCGGCTCGCAGGTCGGCGACCGGCTGGACATCATCGGCCCGTTCGGGGTGTTCACCCTGCGCGACGGGCGACGACTCGACCTGGTCTTCGTCGGCGGCGGCGCGGGGATGGCGCCGATCCTGTCGCTGCTGCGGGCGATGGCCGAGCGGGGCAGCACCCGCAAGGCGACCTACTACTACGGCGCCCGGACGCCAGCGGGACCTGTGCTTCGAGGAGGAGCTGCGCGCGCTGGAGGAGGCGCTGCCCGGCTTCCGGTACGTGCCCGGCGCTGTCCGAGCCGGCCGAGGACGACGAGTGGGACGGCGAGGTCGGGACTGATCACCGACGTGGTCAAGCGGCACGAGACCGACCTCCGGAGCGCGCACGCCTACGTCTGCGGGCCGCCGCCGATGGTCGAGGCGGCCATGCCGCTGCTGAGCCGCGCTCGGGGTCGACAGAAAAGCGCATCTACTACGACAAGTTCACCACCACCGGTGATCCCGGAAAGCAGTGAAAGGCGCTCGATCACACCGCAGCACCGCTGGCACCGGTAGTAATCCTGCCAGAAGAAAGGTGAAGGAACGACCATGACAACCGGTACGGAACGCGCATCGCCGAGGCCCGTATTCACCGACGCCGAGGCGGGCGCCAAGGAATTCCCGGACTCCGACGTCGCCGCAGGTACAACTACTACACCCCGGCCAAGCGCAAGCAGACCCACTACGAGGACGTGACCGTCGAGGTCCAGCCCGACCCGCGGCACTACCTCGCGCAGGGCTGGCTGTACGGCTTCTCCGACGGCCGCGGCGGCTACCCGCTGGACTGGACCGCGCTCAAGGCGTGGGGCTCGGACCGGCCCGAGCCCGAGCGCTTCCCCGGCTCGGGCGGCAAGGGCTACGACTGGCCGGCCCACGGCTGGCACGAGTTCCGCGACCCGAACGAGGAGTGGGAGCTCACCCTCTACCGGTACAACGCCAACGTCGTCCGGCAGCTCAACCAGAACGTCGACGCCGCCCGGCAGGCCAAGGCGTTCGAGCAGTGGAACACGCAACTGGGTGCCGCTTCGTCGAGCGGCACGTCGGCGCCTGGATGCACGTGGACCACGGCCTCGGCCTGTACCTGTTCGCCAACGCCAACCGGCGGGCGCCGACCAACATGCACAACAACGCGATCTCGGTGAACAGCATGCACCGGATCCGCTCCGCCCAGGACCTGGCGCTGTACAACCTGACGCTGAGCGAGGAGATCGAGGGCTTCGACGGCACCGCGCACCTGGAGACCTGGAACGAGGACCCGGCCTGGCAGGGCGTGCGCGAGATCGCCGAGCAGCTCACCGCGATCGACGACTGGTGCGAGGCCATCTTCGCCGCCAACGTGGTGTTCGAGCCGCTGGTCGGCGAGCTGTTCCGCAGCCAGCCTGGTGCAGCAGGCCGCGCCGCGCAACGGCGACTTCGTCACCCCGACGGTGGTCGGCGCGGAGGAGTACGACTTCGCCGAGCGCGACCTGCGCTACACCCGGGCGATGTTCGAGCTGCTCACCAGCGACCGCGAGTTCGCCGACCACAACAAGGGCATCCTGCAGCAATGGCTGTCGGCCTGGGTGCCGCGGGCCATCGTCCGCCGCCCGGGACCTGCAGCCGCTCTGGTCGCAGCCGGACGCCAAGCCGCCGCGGTTCGAGGACGGCCTGGACGCCGTCAAGAGCCGGTTCGCCGGCATCCTGTCCGACCTGAGCCTGGAGACCCCGAAGGAGCTGGCCCAGTGACCACCGCTCAAGCCCGGCCGAGAGCCCGTTCAAGTCTGACAACACCGCATCCAACAGTGCGGCGTCACGCTGATGAACAACCAGGTCGGCGCGGTCGTCGCCGAAGGTCATGGCGGAAAAGCAGAACGTCACCGTGACGGCTCCCTGCCGTCGATGATCCGGGTCGACGCCATCGGCACGGTGGATGTTCGACTACAACGAGATCTCCGAGGCGCTCGGCGAGGAAGAGGGCTTCTTCGACGCCGCCGAGTTCGAGGAGAACATGTCCACCCACTACGGCCGCATGATCCACCTGGACGACCGGACGATCATGTTCGCCAACCCCGAGGACGCCGCCGAGTACCTCGGCTTCGATCTCAAGGCCCGCTAGATCTTGCGGCCGCGGTCCCAGCGGTTCTGCTAGTACCTAGCGGCCGCCGGGCCCGAGCCGTCCGCAGCCGGCCGCAGTGACCGGCCGCACCCCTCGGCCTACAAGGAGGAACCGTGTACGAAAAGGACGGCGAAAAGTACTTCGTTGTCGACAGCCACATGCACTACTGGGACGCCAGCCCGGAGAACTGGGTGCAGGGAGCCGAGCAGTACGCCAAGGGCTGGATCGAGTGCTTCCACGCCTACCAGGGCCTCGGCCCGCCGGAGACGCACTGGACGATCGAGCACTTCCAGAAGTACTCCGAGGACGACCTGATGAAGGACGTCTTCGAGGACGGGCACGTCGACAAGGCGATCTTCCAGCCGACGTACCTGAAGGAGTGGTACAGCGAGCGGCTTCAACACCACCGAGACGAACGCGTTCCCTGTTCGAGAAGCACCCGGGCAAGTTCATCGTCAACACCCGGTTCGACCCGCGGGACGGCGACGCCGGCCTGGCCGAGCTCAAGGAGAACGTCGCGGCGGTACGGCTGCCAAGGGCGTCAAGCTCTACACCGCCGAGTGGAACAACGGCTCGCGCGGCTACAAGCTGAGCGACCCGGCGGCCTACCGGTTCCTCGAGGAGGCCCAGGAGATCGGCATCAAGAACGTGCACGTGCACAAGGGCCCGACGATCTGGCCGCTGGACAAGGACGCGTTCGACGTGTCCGACATCGACCACTGCGCGACCGACTTCCCCGAGCTCAACTTCATCGTCGAGCACGTCGGCCTGCCCCGGATCGAGGACTTCTGCTTCATGGCGACGCAGGAGCCCAACGTGTACGCGGGCCTGTCGGTGGTCATCGGCGGCCTGATGCACGCCCGGCCGAAGTTCTTCGCCAAGGTCATGGGCGAGCTGCTGTTCTGGGTCGGCGAGGACAAGATGACCTTCGGCAGCGACTACGGCATCTGGGAGCCGAAGTGGCAGGTCGAGGGTCTGGTGGACTGGAAGATGCCCGACCGCGAGGAGTTCGCCGACTACCCGCGCCTCGGCACCGAGGGCAAGAAGAAGATCCTCGGCCTCAACGCGGCGAGGCTGTACGGGATCGAGGTCCCGGCCGAGTACCAGCTCAAGGACGAGACTGCGCCTGCCAGCAAAGAGGACGCCCAGCTGGTCGAAGACGGTCGCGTGGCTCAGGGGGCATGACCGCCGAGCTGAACGCACTGCGTCGAGCGCCGTGCTGGCGGCGCTCGGCGCGGTGCGTGATCCCGAGCTCGACGAGCCGATCACCACGCTCGGCTTCGTCACCGCGGCCAGCCTCGGCCCGGACGGCGAAGCCGAGGTCCGGCTCCGGCTGCCGACCTATTTCTGCGCTCCCAACTTCGCGTTCCTGATGGTCGCGGACGCCTACGACGCGGTCACCGCGGTGCCTGACGTCCGGTCGGCGACCATCGTGCTGGAGGACCACTTCGCCTCCGACGTGATCAACGACGGCGTCGCGGCCCGGGCCGGGTTCATGCAGACGTTCGACGGCGAGGCCGTCAGCGAGCTGGGGGAGCTGCGCGCCAGCTTCCTGCGCAAGGCCGTGATGGCCGGCACCGACCAGGTGTGCCGGCCGCTGGCTGCGGCCGGGACCGGGCCGCAGGCGCTGGCGCAGCTCACCCTCGGCCAGGTCCCGCCGTCGGCGGCCCTGGACCGGCTGCGCCAGCGCCGGGCCGAGCTGGGCCTGCCGGATGGCGACGACGCGCCGCTGCTGATCGACCCCGCCACCGGCGAGCCGCTGGCACCGGAAGGCGTGCCGCTGCACCTGCGCAAGGCGAAGACCACCCGGGTCAACCTGGAGGCGAACGCGGGCATCTGCCGCGGCATGCTGCGGCACCGGTACAACCACACGTCAGGGCTAGGCGAGGAGGAAGACCAGTGAAGGCCGTCCGCTTGCATGAGTTCCACCAGATGCCGGTGGTCGATGAGGTGCCCGAGCCCAAGATCAGCGGGCCGTTCGACGTCATCGTCAAGATCGGCGGGGCCGGGGTCTGCCGGACCGACCTGCACATCATGGAGGGCCAGTGGGACGCCGCGATGGGCACCCCGCTGCCCTACATCATCGGCCACGAGAACGCCGGCTGGGTGCATGAGGTCGGCTCGGCGGTCAGCAACGTGGCGGTCGGCGACACGGTGATCCTGCATCCCACCCCCACCTGCGGGCTGTGCCACGCCTGCCGGGCGGGCGACGACATGCACTGCTCGAACAGTGAGTTCCCCGGCCTGAGCCGGGACGGCGGGATGGCGGAGTACCTGCTCACCTCGGCCCGGGCCTGCGTAAAGCTCGACCCGCAGACCCGGCCGCAGGACGTGGCGGCGCTCGCGGACGCCGGCATCACTGCCTACCACGCGGTGCGCAAGGCGCTGCCGCTGCTGTACCCCGGCACGACCTGCGTGGTGACCGGCGCAGGCGGGCTCGGCCACATCGGCATCCAGTGCCTGGCCGCGCTCACCGCGACCAGCATCATCGTGGTCGACCGCAACCCGGACGCGCTCAAGCTGGCCGAGCAGCTCGGCGCGCACCACACCGTGGTCACCGACGGCGGCCAGGTCAAGGCGGTGCAGGACCTGACCAATGGCGAGGGCGCGGACGTGGTGCTCGACTTCGTCGCCGAGCAGGGCGCCGAGAACGACGGGTTCGCGATGACCAGGGCAGCCGGCTCGTATTACGTCATCGGCTACGGCGGCACGCTCAATATCCCGACGCTGGACATCATCTCGACCGAGCGCAACATCATCGGCAACATCGTCGGCACCTACAACGAGCTGGCCGAGCTGATGGTGCTGGCCCAGACGGGCAGGGTCACCCTGCACACCAGGGCCTACCCGCTGGACGCCGCGCCCGAGGCGCTCGCCGACCTGGACGCGGGCAAGGTACGCGGCCGCGCCATCCTCGTGCCGGAGGGCGCCGGCTAGCCGCCGGAACCGGGTGGCGGGCGAGCGGCACCCGGTTTTGCCGGACGGCCTTTGTGGCATAGCCCTGATGATTTACCCATTCACCGGATGCTCCGGTCACCGTTTCGCGCAGGAGAGGACCCATGGCCAAGGAACTGCGATTCAGCGAGGAAGCCCGCAACTTGCTGATGGCCGGAGTCGACCAGCTAGCCGAGGCCGTCAAGTCGACGCTCGGGCCCAAGGGCCGCAACGTCATCCTGGAGAAGATCACCGGCTCGCCGGTGGTGACCAACGACGGCGTGACGATCGCGCGCGAGATCTACCTGAAGGACCAGTTCGAGAACATGGGCGCGCAGCTGGTCAAGGAAGCCGCGATCAAGACCAACGACATCGTCGGCGACGGCACCACCACCGCGACCGTGATCGCGCAGGGCATCATCAGGGAAGGCATCAAGGCTATCGGCGAGGGCGCCAACCCGGTGCTGGTCAAGCGGGGTATCGACGTGGCCGTCGGCAAGCTGGTCGAGCGGCTGCAGCAGGTTGCCTATCCGGTGCAGACCGAGGAGGACTACCGCCGGGTAGCGGCGATCTCCGCTAACGACGACGACATGGTCGGTGCGGTGATCGCCAGGGCGCTGCACACGGTCGGCGACGCCGGCATTGTCACGGTCGAGGAGTCGGCCGCGCACGGGATGAGCGTCGACTTCATCGAGGGCTTCGAGTTCGACAACGGCTACGTCTCGCCGTACATGGTGACCAACCCGGCCAGCCTGGAAGCGGTGGTCAACGACCCGTACATCCTGCTGTGCAGCGAGAAGATCAGCAAGGTGCAGCAGCTGATGCCGATCCTGGACAAGATCATGCGGGCGCCCCGGCCGCTGGTGATCATCGCCGAGACGGTCGAGGGCACCGCGCTGTCCATGCTGGTGCATAACCACGTCAACGGGATCTTCCAGTGCGTCGCGGTGCGGGCGCCCGGCTTCGGCGACCGGCGGCTGCACAAGCTGGAGGACATCGCCTCGATCACCGGCGGCGCGGTGTTCAGCAGGCATTCGGGGTTCACCCTGGAGACGATGACGCTGGACCAGCTCGGCCGGGCCAGCCAGGTCCGGGTGATCGCCGACCGGACCGCGATCGTCGGCGGCGCCGGCGCGCAGGCCGGCGTCGACTTCCGGGTCAACCAGCTGCGCGCGGAGCTGGAGCGGGCCACGTTCGGGGTGGACGAGGATGTGCTGTCCGAGCGGATCGGCGCGCTGACCGGCAAGGTGGCGGTGATCAAGGTCGGGGCGCCGACCAACGCCGAGCTGAAGGAGCTGCAGCACCGGGTCGAGGACGCACTGTCGGCAACCAGGGCCGCGATGGCCGAGGGCATCGTGGCGGGCGGCGGGGCGGCGCTGATGCACGCCGACGCCGGCCCTGGACGAGCTGGAGGTCAAGGACGACTACGCCACCGGCGTGGAGATCGTCCGCAGGGTGCTGACCGAGCCCGCCTACCTGATCGCGGCCAACGCCGGCTACTCAGGCCAGGAGGTAGTCGCGCGCATGTCCCAGATGGGCCAGGATGAGGGGTTCGACGCCCTGGTCGGCCGGTTCGGGAACATGATCGAGATGGGCATCATCGACCCGCTGCGGGTGGCCCGCGCGGCGCTGCAGAACGGCGCGTCGGTAGCCGGGCTGCTGCTCACTACCAACACCCTGATCGCCGAGGAACAGACGCCGTGGGGCGGCAGCCGTGCGCTCATGACCGAGTTCGGCCCGCTGGACGAGGGCCTGAACCAGCCGTCGCCTGACTCCAGCACGCCGCAGTCGCTGGGGCTCGGCCCGTCGGTCGGCTGAGGCGCGGGTCGGCTGAGCACGGGTCGGCGCAGGCACGGGCGATGACGCCGGATCCGGCAGCACCGCCGGATCCGGCGGCCGCCAGCGACGCCGCGGCCGGTGCCCCGCCGGGCCGGACCGCCGTGTCGCTAGCGGCCGAGTCGCTCTCCGGGCCCGTACTCCAGGGCCAGCCCGCGACCTTGCGCGAGCTGCGCTCGCGGGGGCGAGCCCGCGGCCTGGTGGCGCTGCTGGGCCCGGCGTTCGTGGCTGCCGTCGCCTACGTCGATCCCGGCAACTTCGGCACCAACCTGGCGGCCGCTGCCGCGTCCGGGTACGCGCTGGCGTGGGCCATCGTGGCGGCCAACCTGATGGCCATGCTGGTGCAGTACCTGTCGGCCAAGCTGGGCGTCGCCACCGGCTGTGATCTGCCCGAGCTGTGCCGCACCTACCTGCCCAGACCGGTGCCGGCGATGCTGTGGGCGCAGGCCGAGCTGGTCGCGATGGCCACCGACCTGGCCGAGTTCGTCGGCGCCGCGATCGGGCTCAACCTGCTGTTCGGGGTGCCGCTGCTGGCGGCCGGGCTGATCACCGCGGTGGTCGCGTTCGCGCTCCTGGCCCTGGACCAGCGCGGCTACCGGCGGTTCGAGCTGGCCATCGCCGCGCTGCTGGGCCTGGTCTTCCTCGGCTTCGCCTACGACCTGGCCCTGGCCGGCGCACAGCCAGGCGAGATCGCCGCCGGGCTGGTGCCGAGCCTGGGCCGCTCGGACGGCCTGCTGCTGGTGGCTGGGATCATCGGGGCCACCGTGATGCCGCATGTGGTCTACCTGCACTCCGCGCTGACCAAGTCCCGCGTCACCTGCCGGGACGACGCCGAGCGCCGCGAGCTGATGCAATTCCAGCGGCTGGACGTGCTCGTCGCGCTCGGCGCGGCTGGCGCCATCAACCTCGCCATGCTGTTCGTCGGGGCGTCGCTGTTCGGCCGCACCGGGACGCATCCGACCGACGCGATCATGGCCGTGCATGCCGGCCTTGGCCGGCTGGTCGGCGGCGGTGCGGCGCTGGCGTTCGCCGTCGCGCTGCTCGCGTCCGGGCTGTCGTCCTCCAGCGTCGGCACCTACGCCGGCCAGGTGGTCATGCAGGGCTTCATCGGCCGCCGCATCCCGCTGTTCGCCCGCCGGGCGGCCACCATGCTGCCCGCGCTGATCGTGCTCGGGGCCGGGCTGCCGCCCACCGACAGCCTGGTGGTCTCCCAGGTCGTGCTGTCCTTCGGCATCCCGTTCGCGCTGGTGCCGCTGGTCGTGCTGACCCGCCGCGCCGATGTGATGGGCGCGCTGGCCAACCGGCGGGCCACCACGGCGGCGGCAGGCGGCGTAGCCGGCCTGATCATCACGCTGAACATCTGGCTGCTGGCGGCCACGTTCGCCGGCTGACCGCGCCCTCGTCCCGCAGGCTCCGCCGCGTGCCGGCTCCATGATCACGGTAAATCATCAGCTCCAGCTGCTGGCACTTTTCCGTGATCATGAAGAGCGACTAGGTGCGCAGGTAGGAGGCGCCGTTCAGGTCCAGGACCGCGCCGCTGGCCCACTCCGCCTGCGGCGACGCCAGGTACAGCACCGCCGCGGCGACCTCGTCCGGGCTGGCCACCCGGCCGAACGGGCTCTCCGCCCGGATCCGGTCGCCGTCCGGCCCGGCCAGCGGCCCGGCGGCCATGTCGGTCTCCACGAACCCCGGCGCAACGGTCGCGACCGCGATGCCGTGCGGGCCGAGGGAGCGGGCCAGCGACTGCCCGAGCGCGTTCAGCCCGGCCTTGGTGGCGCCGTAGGCGGGCTGGCGGGGCTCGCCCCGGAACGCGCCGCGGGAGGACACGTTCACGATCCGGCCGCCGCCGCCGGCGATCATGTGCTGCACCGCGCACCAGGTCACGTTGGCCGCCCCGGTCAGGTTGACCGCGATCGTCCGCGCCCAGGCGTCCTGCCATTGCTGGTAGGACGTCTCGGCGATGGGGTGCCGCTCGAAGATGCCCGCGTTGTTGACCAGCACGTCGAGGCCGCCCAGTGCCGCGGCCGCCGCGTCCACCATGCCGCGCACGGCCGCGGGATCGGCCAAGTCGGCCTGCACCAGCGTGTGCCCGCTGCCCGGCAGCCCGTGCACCACCTGCGCGGCGAGATCGGCAGAGCTACCGTGATGCACGGCGACCTGGTCGCCTTGCGCCGCGAAGGCCTGCGCGACCGCCCGGCCGATGCCGCGTGACGCCCCGGTCACCAGCACCGCCCGCCCGGTCACGCGTGGCTCCGGGCCGGCTGTATCGCCCCCGGCCGGCCCGCGCCCGGCTGTGCCGCGGCTGGCTGGCCCGCGCCCGGCTGTGCCGGTCCGCGCACCAGCCGCCCGTCCTGCCAGAGCGTCCTGGTCATCAGAGCCCCTTTCGCCGTAGCCGTCACCCGCCGGGCTGGTGCCGCCCGGACGCTCTGGGCTGTGCCCGTTGACCGTCCGGGCCATACGGCACAGTAGCGGGCAGGTCGCTGACATCGTCGTGTCGGCGGTGCTGCTGCCGCTCAGGCAGTGGCTGCGTTTCTCGCTGGAGGCTCTCCGCCGGGCGGCACCTGCGGGCGCTACCGTGAGGCATGGCCGGTATCCGTGCGGCGCTGCTGGACATCGACGGCGTGCTGACCCAGTCCTGGCGGCCGATCTCCGGCGCGGTCCAGGCCGTCTCCGCGCTGCGCGACGCTGGCTACCCGCTGGCCCTGGTAACCAACACCACCTCGAAGACCCGCGCCTGGATCGCTGGCACGCTGGCGCAGGACGGCTTCCCGGTGAATCCCGGCGATGTGCTCACCGCGCCCGTGATCACTGCCGGATATCTGGAGCAGCACTATCCGGGCGCCCGCTGTGCCCTGCTGAACAGCGGTGATATCGGTGCGGACCTGACTGGCGTGACGCTGCTCGCCGACGACGATCCGGCTCAGCCCGATGTCGTCATCCTCGGCGGCGCCGGACCTGAGTTCAGCTACGCGGCGCTGAATCGGATATTCGGATACGTCGAGGGAGGCGCCGCGCTCATCGCCATGAGCCGCGGCCTGTTCTGGCGCACCGACGACGGACTGCAGCTCGACACCGGGGCGTTCCTGGCCGGGCTGGAGCGGGCCGCGGGGATCGAGGCCGAAGTCACCGGCAAGCCGTCCGAGGCCTTCTTCGCCACCGCACTCAGCGCGCTCGGCGTGCCCGCCGCGCAGGCCGTGATGGTCGGCGACGATATCGAGTCGGATGTGCTCGCCGCGCAGCGCGCCGGGATCACCGGCGTGCTGGTCCGCACCGGCAAGTACCTCCCGGAGGCGCTCGACCGTGCCCCGGCCTCCCCCGATCACGTTATCGACTCGGTCGCCGACCTGCCTGGCCTGCTGGAATCGTAGTCCGGATGACCGGGCGCGCGCCAGCGAACGGCGGCAGGAGAGGGCTGCGCAAGTCTGGTTCGCGGCAGCGGCGACGCCCCGGGCAGCGGCAGCCGGTAGCAGACCGTGCAGCCGGGGTGGCCGATCGGGCCCGGATCGGGCCGGGCGGATCAGGTCTCCGGGCGGCGGATCAGGTACTTGCCGAGCGAGGGCTCCAGCAGGTCGAACGTGCGCTCAGCCTGCGCGGCCAGCACGGCCTGGGTCTGCTCGCGCGGCCGGCCGGCCGGCTGCGGCGGCTGGCCTCGGCGTATAGCACCCGGTGCACGCAGGCCAGCTGTGCCGCGACGATGCGCTGCTGCACGTGGTCAGCGCCGGTCTCGGCGGCAATGGCATCGCCGAGCGCCAGCTCGCGCCGGGCCAGCAATTCCCGCAGCCGTCCCGCGAGCACCGGGCTGTCCTCGACCATCGCGGCGAACTCGGGTCCCGATAGCCCGAGGGTCGGCTCCCCCTAGCTACGGCCTCCGCGTAGCCGCGCCGCACCGCGGCGAGCAGGCTCTCGCCGGACCGCCGTGCGGTCACGGCCGCGGCCAGCGCGGCCACGATCGCGTCGGCCCGGTCCAGGATCAGGTCCTCCTTGCGCGGGAAGTAGTTCGTGACCGTCATCCGCGCCACCCCGGCGGCCTCGGCCACCTGAGCCAGTGTCACCGCCCCGCTGGGCATCTACTGCCTCGCCCGGCTGATCGGCGCCTTCGCCCTGCCGGTCAGCACCATGGTGTGGCTGTCCACCGTGATGACCGGCGCCGCGATCGCCGTCGCCGCGATCGCCGGCAGCCCGATCGCGGGCCCGATCGAGAACATGGTCAGGACCGAGGCCAGGGCCAGCAGGCCGAAGCCGGGCGGGCAGCGGCTGAACCCGCGGCCGAAGACCCGGCCGCCGAAGACCCGGCGCCCCCGGCCGCGACCACCTCATCCGTTCCGCGCGCCGCCTGACCGTCCCCTTCGCCGCCTTACCCGCCGCCCCGCGCGCCGCCTGAGCGGCAAATTCCTAACCCGCTGCCCGGCACGTTCATCGGCACCCCGCCGGTGATCGGCCCGTTCACCGGGCTGCGCGCCGGGCGCCGCACGGGCTGGCCGGTCCTTCCGGCTGGTGCGCGGCGCCTTCCGGGTACGGGATCATGGCGGCATGATGGTCTTCGACACGGCGGAGCGCCGGCGCCGCCTGGCTGTGCGGCACGCGCTGGTCCCGGCGGCCAAGGCCGCCGGGACGGCCGCGGTGGCCAGCCGCCTGGTGGCGCTGCACGCCACCGACCCAGCGTCGGTGTTCCTCGCCATCCAGACCAGGACGGCCCCGGCCGTGACGCCCGCCGCCATCGAGGACGCGCTGTACGAGCGGCGCGAGCTGGTCCGGATGCTCGGCATGCGGCGGACCGTGTACGTCGTGCCCGCCGGGCTGGTGCCGGTGGTGCACGCCTCGACCATGCCGCGGGTCGCCGCCACCCAGCGGGCCCGGCTGCTGAAGCTCCTCGGCGATGCGGGCGTCGCCGACCCGGAGCCCTGGCTGGCTGACGTCGAGGCGTCGGTGCTGCGCGCCCTGGCCGCCCGCGGCGGCACGGCGATGGCCGCCGAGCTGGCCGCCGACGAGCCGAGACTGCGGACCGCGCTGCTGGTCGCGCCGGGCAAGCCGTACCAGGCCCGGCAGAACATCACCAGCCGGGTGCTGCTCGGACTCGGCGCGCAGGGCCGCATCATCCGGGGCCGGCCGGCTCCTGGCTGTCGCAGCAGTACCGGTGGATGCTGGGAGCCCGGCCGGCGCCCGGCGCGCTGCTCGCTCCGGACGAGGCACGAGCGGAGCTGGCCCGGCACTGGCTGGCCGCCTACGGTCCGGCGCCACTGGACGACTTGAGGTGGTGGACCGGCTGGCCGGTGACCGACGTTCGCCGGGCGGTCAGGGACGCCGGTGCGGTGGACATCGAGCTCGGCGGCGGGACCGGCGTTATCCTGCCCGATGACCAGGCGGCCACCCCCGATCCCGGCCCGTGGACCGCGCTGCTGCCTGCGCTCGACCCGACGGTGATGGGGTGGGCCGACCGGTCCTGGTTCCTCGGGCGGCACGGCCCCGCGCTGTTCGACCGGTCCGGCAACGCTGGCCCGACGATCTGGCAGGACGGGCGCATCGTGGGGGGCTGGGCCCAGCGCCCCGCTGGCGAGATCGCGGTCCGGCTGCTGGCCGACGTCGGCGCGGAGGGGGCCGCGAGAGTCGAGGCCGAGGCGGGCCGGCTCGGCACCTGGCTGGCCGGCGTCCGGGTCGTCCCCCGGTTCCGCACCCCGACCGAGCTCGAGCTGTCCGCCTGACCGACCGCCCGGAGCTTGCGGGCCGAGCCGGGCTGGCGGGCCGACCCGGCTGGCGGCCCGCTGGCGTCAGGCCTGATGCTGCAGTGCCCGGCGGGTCAGCACCCGGGCCAGGTGCTGGCGGTAACCGCGGTCGGCGTGCATGTCCTCGCCCGGCTCGGTGTCCGCGGCGGCAAGGGCGGCGGCCTCGGTCACGCTCGCCCCGCCGGCCAGGGCCTGCTCTGCGGCCCGGGCGCGCAGCGGCGTCGGCCCCATATTGGCCAGCGCGATCCGGCCGCCGGCCGCGGCCGCCCCGACGATGGCCCAGTCGTTGGCCCGCCGGGTGAACTTCTGGTAGCCCCACGGCTGGCCGGGCCTGGCCGGTACGCGCATCGCGGTGATCAGCTCGTTCCCGGCCATGCTGGTCTCGAAGTAGCCGGCGAAGAAGTCCTCGGCGGCGACCAGCCGGGTACCGCCCGGGCCGGCCAGCTCGACCGACCCGCCCAGGGCGAGCACGGCCATCGGCAGGTCGGCCGCCGGGTCGGCATGCGCCAGCGAGCCACCGATCGTGCCCCGGTGCCTGATCTGGGGATCGCCGACCTGGGCGGCAGCGTGCGCGAGTAGCGGCGCGGCCGCCCGGACCAGGCTGGCGGCAGCCAGGTCGGCGTGCCGGGTCGTCGCGCCGATGACCAGCTCATCGCCGTCGGCGGTGACCCCGGCCAGCTCGCTTAGGCCGCCGATATCGATGAGCACCGACGGCGCGGCCAGCCGCAGCTTCATCATCGGCAGCAGCGAATGACCTCCGGCCAGCAGCTTGGCGTCCTCGCCGTGCTCAGCCAGCAGCCCGATCGCGTGCGCGGCCGACTGGGCGGCGATGTAGTCGAACGGCGAGGGGATCATGCCGTCACAGCCGGCTGTGGCCCGGCGTCAGCCTCGGCGGCCTGACCCAGATCACCAGGCTCGGCGCCGGCCCGGCCTGCCTCAGCCTGGCCGTCGCCCGCCCGTGCGGCGGCGAGCACCGCGCGCACGATGTTGTGGTAGCCGGTGCAGCGGCACAGATTGCCTTCCAGCCCCTCGCGCACCTGCTGCTCGGTCGGATCCGGGTTCTCGGCCAGCAGCCCGACCGCCGCCATCACCATGCCGGGCGTGCAGAAGCCGCATTGCAGCCCGTGCTCGCGCTGGAATGCGGCCTGGACCGGGTGCAGCCGGCCGTCCGGGGCCAGGCCTTCGGCCGTGGTGACCTCATGCCCGCTCGCCTGCGCGGTCAGCACCGTGCAGGACTTCACCGACGCGCCGTCCAGCAGCACCGTGCACGCGCCGCACGAGGTCGTGTCACAGCCGACGTTGGCTGCGCGCAGGCCGCAGATCTCGCGCAGGTAGTGCACGAGCAGCAACCGCGGCTCGACCTCGTCCGACCGCTCCCCGCCGTTGACGGTCAGCTCGACCTGCATCTAGGCCCCTTTCTGCGTGATGGCCCCGGCGGCCTGCAGGGCCTGGAAGACCCGGTGCGGGGAGGTGGGCATGTCGATATGCCGGACACCGAGGTGCGCGAGCGCGTCGACGACAGCGTTCTGCACCGCAGGCGTCGCGCCGATCGTGCCGGCCTCACCGATGCCCTTGGCGCCGAGCGGGTTGTAATTGGTCAGCGTGGCCATGTCGGCGAGCTCGAAGCTGGGCACCTCGGGCGCGGACAGGATCGGGTAGTCGGCGAAGCTGGCGGTCAGCGGGTTGCCGCCGTCGTCGTAGACCACCTCCTCCAGCATTGCCTGCGCCGCGCCCTGAGCGATGCCGCCGTGCCGCTGGCCCTCGGCCAGCAGCGGGTTGAGCACGAAGCCCGCGTCGTCCACGGTCACCACCCGGCGCAGGAACACCTTTCCGGTCTCGGTGTCCACCTCGACGACGGCCACATGCGCCCCGAACGGGAACGTCGCGCCCGGCGCGGTGAAGACCGTGCGCACCATCAGCCGCTCGCCCTCCGCCAATGCCGCCAGCGGCACCGCGGCGTCCGGGTCGCCGGCCACCGTGAACGCGCTGCGCCCGGCGTCGAAGACCAGGTCAGCCGCGCTGGCCTCGAGCTTGCCGGCGGCCCGGTCGCGGGCGATCTCGATCAGCTCGTCGGCGGCCTGCGATACCGCGGCGCCGCCCTGCTGCAGGCTGCGCGAGCCGCCGGTGCCGCCGCCCTCGGGGATCAGGTCGGTATCTCCCCACTTCAGCGTGATCTTGTCCACGGGGATGCCGAGCTTGTCACTGGCCAGCATGGCCCACGCGGTCGCATGGCCCTGCCCGTGCGGTGACGTGCCGGTCAGGATGGTCGCGCTGCCGTCCGCATGCACCTCGACGGTGGCGTTCTCGTTCGGCGCGCCGGCCTCGTCCCCGCCGCCGGTGATCTCCACGTAGCACGCTAGCCCGACGCCGAGCTGCAGCACGTCCCCGGCGGCCCGTCGCTGCGCTTGCTCGGCCCGCAGCTCGGAGTAGCCGGCTGCGGCCAGTGCCGTGTCCAGCGCGGCGGCGTAGTCGCCGCTGTCGTACAGCGCGCCGAACGCGGTCTGGTGCGGCTCCGTGAACGGCGGCAGCAGGTTCGCCCGCCGGACGTCCGCCGGGTCGGCGCCGATCTCGGCCGCGAACAAGTCGATGGCCCGCTCCAGCGCAGCGGTCGCCTCCGGCCGGCCGGCGCCTCGGTAGGCGCCCACCGGGGTGGTGTTCGTGACCACCGTCCGCGCGACTGCCTCGGCCTGCGGGATCTCGTACGGCCCCGGCGCCATCATGATCGTCAGGGACGGCAGAATCGCGCCGATCCGAAGGTAGGCCCCGGCGTCCTGCACGACCTCCAGCCGGTAGGCGAGGATCGTCCCGTCCCGGCGGCCGCCGATCGTGACCGTCTGCTGCTGGGCCCGGCCGTGCGTCATCGCGATGAGGTTCTCGTACCGGCTCTCGGCCCACCGGGCCGGCCGGCCGAGCTGCTGCGCTACCCAGGCCACAATCGCGTGCTCGGGGTCGGCGCCGAATCTGGCGCCGAACGCCCCGCCGACATCGGGGGTGACGACCCGGATCCTCGCCGCGTCGATCCCGAGCAGGCGGGCCAGCGCCCCGCGCGAGGCCTGCGCCCCCTGGTTGGGTATCCAGGCGGTGAGCCTCCCGTCCTCGCCCCAGGCGGCGGCGGCCGCACGGCTCTCCATCGGGGCCGGGGCGACCCGCTGGTTGGCGATCGTCTGCGTGACGACCGCGGCGCAGCCGTCGAACAGATCGGCCCTGAGTGCGGCGGAGTCGCCGAACACCGCCGCGGTATTGGTTCCGGCCGCCGGGAACAGCAGGGCTTCCTCGGCCATCGCCTGCGTCATGGTGACCACGGCGGGAAGCAGGTCGTAGTCGACGTCGACCAGCTCGACCGCGTCCTCGCCCTGGTACGGCTGCTCGGTGACGATGACGGCGACCGGCTCGCCGACGTAGCGGACCCGGTCAGTAGCTAGCAGCCGCTGGCGCATCTGCTGGTTGAGCAGCTGCGGCATCATCGGCTTGATCTCCGGCAGGCCGGCCAGGTCGGCACCGGTATAGGCGGCGATCGCGCCCGGTGCCGCGAGTGCCCCGCTGACGTCAATGCCGCGGATCTCGGCGTGCGCTACCGGCGATCGCACGAAGAACACGTGGCAGGCGCCGGTCAGCTGATCGCTGCGGATGTCCTCGGTATAAATCCCGCCGGTGGTCAGGAAGCGCGGATCCTCGGTCCGCAGGACCCTGGTGCCCAGGATGCTCACTACCGCTGTCTCCCTCCGGTCCGGCCGCGGGTTCCCGGCTGCTGGCGGGCCGCCGCCCGTACGGCGACTCTATCCGCGGCCGCGCGGCGCCAGGCAGCTGCCCGGGAATGGCCCCGTGCGGGTCCGGCGTTGTTGCCTGAGCAGCCCGCTGACCTGGTATGCCGCTGGCAGCGGGGCGAAAAGCAGTTTCCGGCCGGCCCGGTGCCTGGTTAGCATCGAGGCCAGCTCGCTACCACATCAGATCGGACGTCCGTCATGTTCGCGCGTGCGCTCGTGCGCCGCTTTCCCCTGCTCGCCTTCCGCGATTTCCGGCTGCTGCTCGCCGAGCGGCTGCTCGCGCCGGCCGCGTTTGCCTTCTCCCTGGTCGGCGTCTCGTTCGCGGTGCTGGACTCGACACACCACTCGACGTCGGAGCTGTCTTACGTGCTGGCCGCGCAGATCGCGCCGTCGCTAATCTTCACGGTCATCGGCGGTGTCGTCGCCGACCGGATCCCGCCGCAGTGGGTGATCCTGGCCGGCAACGCGATGATCGCGCTGGGCGAGGGCACCTTCGGGCTGCTGGTGCTGCTCGGCCACCCGCACCTGGGCCAGATGATCGCGCTGGAAGCGGTGACCGGCACCGGCATGGCCATCTTCTACCCGGCCTCGCAGGCACTGCTGCCGCGGCTGGTGCCCGGCGACCACATGCTACAGGCCAGCGCGGTGAGCAGGCTGGCCATGAACGGCGGCCAGATGGGCGGCGCGGTGCTGGCGGGCTTCTGCGTCGCGGCGTTCGGGCCCGGCTGGGCCCTGGTGGCTTGCGGCGCCGGGCTGCTGGGCACCCTCCCGATGATGCTGCGCATCCGGGTCGCCGGCTTCAGCGCCGGCCCGGGGCATTCCAGCATGCTCGCCGACCTGCGGGCCGGCTGGTCGGAGTTCCGCTCGCACGTCTGGCTGTGGGCCACCACGCTGCAGTTCGCGGTCATCCTGATGGCCTGGTACGGCGGCTTCCAGGTGCTCGGCCCGGTGGTGGCCCGCACCCAGCTGGGCGGCCCGCAAGCCTGGGGCCTGATCACCGCCGCCGAGTCAGTCGGCCTCATCGCCGGCGGCCTGGCATCGCTGCGGTTCACCCCGCGCAGGCCGGTGCTGTTCGTCGTGCTCATCGGCGGCGCCGTGGCGTTCTCGCCGCTGTCGCTGGCCATGCCCTGGCCGCTGGCGGTGATCTGCCTGACGTCGTTCGCGCTGGGCGTGACGCTGGAGATCATGATGGTGCAGTGGACGGTCGTCATGGCCCGCCACATCCCGGCGCAGAAGCTGGCCCGGGTGTCGGCCTACGACGCGCTCGGCTCGGTGATGGCCATGCCAGCCGGGGCGCTGATCGCGGGACCGGTGGCGGCGGCGATCGGGGTGCCGAAAACCGAGTACGGCGCGGCCGCGCTGATCCTGGCCGCGACCGCGCTGGCGCTCATCCCGCGTGATGTCCGCCGCCTGCGGTCCGGCCAGGCGCCGGCGGCCAGAGACGGGGAGGCCGGCCTGCTGGCCGACGAGCTCGCCGACGTGGTGCGCTGATCCCGGCTCAGGCGACCAGCTCGGCGTCTCCGGTGAACGCGGCCCACAGCGCCGCGTACCGGCCGTCCCGGCGCAGCAGCTCGTCGTGGCGGCCGACCTCCGCCACCCGGCCGGCCTCCATCACCACGATGCGGTCGGCCCGGGCGGCGGTGGTCAGCCGGTGCGCCACGACCAGGGTGGTGCGCGGCGCGGCCAGCCGCTCAGTCGCCTGGTTCACCGCGGCTTCGGACGCCAGATCGAGCGCGGCGGTCGCCTCGTCCAGCAGCAGGATCGCCGGGTCCACCAGGTAGGCCCGGGCCAGCGCGATCAGCTGGCGCTGCCCCGCGGACAGGTTGCGGCCGCGCTCGGCCACCTCGTGCCGGAAGCCGCCGGGCAGCCGCGCGATCATGTCGATCGCGCCCACCCCGCGGGCCGCCGCCTCGACCTCAGCGTCGGTCGCATCCGGGCGCCCGTAGGCGATCGCGTCCCGGACCGTACCCGCGGACAGATACGGCTCTTGCGGCACCACGCCGAGCTGGTGGCGGTATCCGGCCAGGTCAAGGTCACGCACGTCGGTGCCGTCGAGCAGCAGGCCGCCCGAGGTCACGTCGTAGTACCGGGCCACCAGCTTGATCATCGTGGACTTGCCGGCGCCGGTCTGGCCGACCAGCGCCACGGTCTCGCCCGGCGCCACCCGCAGGCTCACCCCGGTCAGCGCGTCCTGCGGCTGGCCGGGGTAGCGGAACCGCACGTCGCGGAACTCGATCCGCCCGGTCAGCCGGCCCGGCGCGCGCGGCGCCGGTGCCTGCGGGGTGCTGGTCTGGCGTCGCAGCAGGCCGGAGATCCGGCGCAGGCCGACCGCGGCCTGGTTGTAGCCGTCAAAGACCTGGGAGAGCTGCTGCACCGGCGAGAACAGCAGGTCGATGTAGAGCAGGTAGGCAATCAGCCGCCGGCGGTCAGCGCCCCGCTGTGCACCTCGCCCGCCGCCACGAACAAGATCAGCGCGCCGGCCACAGTCGACAGCAGCTGAACAAACGGGAAGTACAGCGCGATGTAGCGCTGTGCCCGCAGCCGGGACCGGCGGTAGCGGTCGCTCAGGGCGGCGAAGTGCTCGGCGTTGTGCTCCTCGCGCCGGAAGGCCTGCGTGGTGCGCAGTCCGGCGACGTTCTCCTGCAGGTCGGCGTTGACCACGCTGACCCGCTCGCGGGCCTCCGCGTATGCCTTCGATGACCTGGCCCTGAACACCACCGTGGCGGCCAGCAGGACCGGGATGATGGCCAGCAGCGTGAGGCCCAGCCGCAGGTTGATGAGCAGCAGCGCGACCAGCACGCCCGCGAATGTCAGCACCGCGTTGACCATGGTGATCAGCCCGGTCTGCAGGAACGTGTCCAGCGCGTCCACGTCCGTGGTCATCCTGGTCATGATCCGGCCGGACATCTCGCGCTCGTAGAAGTCCAGGCCGAGCCGCTGCAGCTGAGAGAAGATCTTCACCCGCAGCGTATACAGCATCCGCTCGCCGTTGCGGCCCACCACGTTGGTCTGGAGCGCGTTGATGAGCCAGTCACCGGCCACGATCGCCGTCCCGATCAGCGACACCACGACGATGGGGCGGAACTGCCCGGCCAGGATGCCGTGGTCAACCCCGCCACGGACCAGGATCGGCATGAAGATGCTGGCCAGCGCGTCCAGGCCGTCCAGGACCAGGCCGACAGTCAGCGCGAGCATGATGGGCCGCAGTAGCCTGCGCAAGGTGAAATGCGGGTCGGCGGCGCGGGCGTCCGCCTGGCTGATCCCCGGCTGCTCCCGGGCTGGCGGCAGCGCGGCCACCTTGGCCAGCAGCTCGGGCGTCGGCGGCACCCCGGCCAGCATGCTGCTGCCGGCGGCGCTGCGGCTGCCGCGGGCGGCCGCGCCCAGGCCCCGGCCTATCGCCGCGCCGGCTGGCTGACCGCCCGTCCCGTCCGCCGCGGATCCGGAGGGCGGCCCGGCTGGCTCGTCCGGCCACAGCGCGGGGGTTATCCCCCCGGTGCCCGGCTCCGCGTCGCGCAGGGCACCGGCATGCTGCTGACCGTCGGCGTAGCAGGCCAGCTCGCCAGCGTCTACGCCCTCGGCATCGTCACCCGGCCCGGCCAGCAGCAGCCGGTACAGCGGGCACCGGAGCATCAGCTGCTCGTGCGTGCCCTCATCGACCAGGCGGCCCGCGGCCAGCACGGCGATCCGGTCAGCCAGCTGGAGGGTGGAGCGGCGGTGCGCGATGAGCAGCGTGGTCCGCCCGGCCATGACCTGGCGCAGGGTGGCGTGGATCTGCGCCTCGATCCGCGCGTCGATCGCTGAGGTGGCGTCGTCGAGCACCAGGATGGCCGGATCGGTCAGCAGCGCGCGGGCCAGCGACACGCGCTGGCGCTGGCCGCCGGACAGGGTCAGGCCCTGCTCGCCGATGACGGTGTCGTAGCCGTCGGCCAGGCTGGCGATGAAATCGTCGGCCTCGGCGGCGCGGGCCGCGGCCTCGACCTGCTCGGTGGTCGCCCCGGGCCGTCCGAAAGCGATGTTGGCCCTGATCGTGTCGGAGAACAGGAAGCTGTCTTCCATCACCAGGCCGATCGAGGCCCGCAGCGAGTCCGGGGTGACGTCGCGCACGTCCTGCCCGCCGAGCCGGATCGCGCCGCCGGAGACGTCATAAAACCGGGGCAGCAGCAGCGAGATTGTGGACTTGCCCGACCCTGACATGCCGACCAGGGCCAGTGTCTCGCCCGGCCGTACCCGCAGCGACAGGCCGCGCAGCACCGGCTCGGAGGGCAGGTAGCCGAAGCTGACGTCGTCCAGCTCGACCTCCCGGGCGGTCGGCGGCAGCGGCTGCGCCCCCGGCCGCTGCGTGATCACCGGCCGGGAGTCGATTACCTCATAGACCCGGATCACGCTGGCCCGGCCCTCCTGGCCGACCGTGATCAGGCTGGACAGCGCGCGGACCGGGGCCACCAGCTGGCCGATGTACAGGGAGAAGGCGAGAAAGACGCCGATTTTGATCGAGCCGTGCAGCGCCAGCCAGCCGCCCAGGGCCAGCACTCCGACCTGGCCGAACATCGGGACGGCACCGAGCGCCGGGGTGTAGCGCGCGGTCAGCCGGACCACCCTGACCCGGGCCGAGTACAGCCGGGTGGCGACCTGCTCAAGCCGGCTGGTCTCCTGCTCCTCCTGGCCGAAGCCCTTGACGACGCGCACGCCGGCCACCGCGCCGTCCACCACCCCGGCGAGGTCGGCCTCCTTTTGCTGGGCGTCCCAGCTTGCCGGGAACAGCCTGCGCCGGGACGCGATCGCGATCAGCCAGAGTGCGGGCCCGACCGCGAGCGCGACCAGCGTGAGCATCGGCGACAGCACCGCCATGATCACCAGGGAGGCCACGAACAGCACCGCGTTGCCGAGCAGCATCGGCACCATGCCGAGCAGGCCCTGCACCAGGTTGAGGTCGGAGATCGAGCGGCTGACGACCTGGCCGGTGTGCAGCTGGTCCTGGCGCGCGCCGTCGAGCCGGGACAGTGCCCCGAACAGATCGGTGCGCAGATCATGCTGGACGTCGAGCGACAGCTGGCCACCCCGGTAGCGCCGGGTGTAGACCCCCGCGAAACTGATCAGGCCGGCCGCGATGAGCAGCCCGGCTCCCAGCCAGATCGGCTCGCGCCTGGCGATGATCGCGCTGTCCACGATCCAGGCCATGATCAGCGGGATGGCGGCCTGGACCGCGGTGGCGACCAGCGAGCCGCCGAGCGCCATGATGACCAGCCGCGGATGCCGCCAGCAATAGCCGATCAGCCGCCGCAGCCAGCCCTGGCCCAGCCCGCGGGCCCGGCTGCGGGCTGCCGGGCCCGGTATGTGCCCGGGGGGCTCTGCTGCTGATCGGTGCTCCGCCGCCGGGCCGGCCGGGGCCGCAGCCGCGGGCTTGTGCCGTGCGGTATCCAGCGTGCCCCCTGTTTGGTACGTAAGTCTTATAGTTCGCCAGGCTAACAAAATCTGCTGCGGTCGTGTTCCCGCAGTCCGCCGGCGGCGCCCTGGCGGACATGGCGGAGCCCCGGCCGCCAGACGGCCGGGGCTCCGCTTGCTCCTGCGGTGCTAGGGCCTGCTGCCCGCGGTAAGCCTTCCGCCGCACCTCCGGCTCAGCCGCGCGGTCATCTGCAGTGGTTTCTCTGGATGGGCCCGAGGAGCTGGGGATATCCGAGCTTGGGCCGGATCGAGCCGTACTGGGCCTGCTTGCCGAAGGTGTTGCCGTTCGTGAGGTTGCCGAATTCCCAGGTGCAGGAGGACGTGAGCGTCCAGTACGGGAAGAACTTCCCCGGCGCGTTCGGGGGCGGTACCGTGCAGCCGGCCGCGCTCGGGAACTTGCAGGTGGACTCAGACAGGGCCGTGTCGGTCTGGATCTGGAACCGGGAGTATCCGGCCCCGGCCGTCGTGGGCGGCAGCTGCCGGAACGTCGACGGGAACCGGTTCGGCACGGTCGAGGTTGGCCAGTCAGGCCAGTACGGGTTCCCGTCGAAGTCCAGGTCGCCGTTCTGCAACACATCGTCCAGGCATCCGGTCACGATGTTCGGCGGGGCCTGGCCGAAGTGGGTATCGCCCTTCGGGTAGCAGAACGCATCACCCGGCTCGGCCGACTCCGCCGACGGGGGCGCGGAGCTCTCGTACGGGCCGTGGCACTTGTTCCAGGACGTGTCGGTGAAGCCGGGGATGACCTGGCTGACGCTGAACGGCTGGGTGAGGCGCGAGCAGGCCTCGAAGTGGCCGATCTCGAACTGGGTGCTTACGTCCACCAGGTCCGCTGCCCACGGCACGACGCTCCGCGGCCCGGCCGTGTTGTACTCCGGCTGGTAATTGAACGGGGTACCGCTGCAGTCGTTGATGTTCGTGGCCATGAAGCCGTTGGCCGCCGATGCCTGCATGAATCCGGACTGGCCGGTGGACAGGTCGCGGATCGACGTCTCCAGCGCTCTCTGGCCGGGATCTCCAGGCACCGCCGCGTCCCAGATGTGGATCTTGAGGTGATCTCCGGGCCGCATCAGCAGCGTGTGCGTGTTGGGCGTGCTGGTGGCGATGTCGGCCAGCTGGGGACTGGGCGGGCCGGTCGGCACGCCGTCGGTCTGGATGAACGCGAAGTTGGTCGGCTCCTCGCACTTGGTGTTGCAGCTGCCGAAGTTAACGCTGCACTCCAGGTCGTTGATGTGCAGCGACGCGCACCAGTCGGTGTTGTTGCAGCTGACGTTGTCGATGAACGGCGCCATTCCCGGCGGATAGAACTGCATCTCGAGGAACGAGCTGCCCCCGCCGGGGTACACGCCGGCCGGGACCGGCGAGTTGACCGTGGCCGGGGTGTTGGCGTCGCTGTTCGGCTTGCAGGGCAGCAGCGGGTAGGAGAACTGGTTGCACAGCGCCATCGAGAACCATGGTGCAATGGTCAGCTCGACCGAGTGCGTCCGGTCGTGGCCGGGGGACTTGACGGTCGGCGCCCCCTTCGGCTCCACGCTGAGCGTCTCGTTCCAGGTGATGTTGTTCCCCGCGCCGTGCCGTGCGGACAGGAACCGCACGTCCGGCTCGTCATGCCCGATGTAACGGCCGTTGTCGTAGAAGCGGCCGCCCCAGGTGTTCTTGTTGTCGACGCCGAGCGCCCCCCGGATGTCGGTGCAGGCCTTGGCCGCGAGGAGCGTTCGGTACTTCGGGCTCACCCCGTTGCAGTCCATGTTGCCAGCGTGATGCGGCTTGATCCACCGCAGGTGCCGCGCGCTCCCGCTGGCGGCCCGGGCCGGATGGGCCGCCGCGGCAGAGGCCGGCAGGCTGCTGGCCGCTGCCGTGCCGATGATGACCATGAACGACCCCGCCAGCGCGCACCAGCGCGCCCACCGACTTCTCATCCTGATCCTTTCGCAGAAAGAAGATCGCACCACGACGGGCCGACGTGCCTGCTGGATCCGGACCGCGTCTAACACCCGAGCCTGCAGGCCAGCCGTGATCTTGCTCAGGAATTTCTGAACACGATCTAGGTCTTAGACCGCGGCGGGCCGGCTGTCAACCATGACCGCGCCCGTATGGGCAGACGCCACGCCGGCCCGCGACAGCGCAAGTGCTCGTCCCGCGGATACCTGCCCTCGGGCGCCTGCGCCGGGCCGGTGAGATCCGCGGCGCCCGGTTAGCGGCGTGCGGTCAGCGGGGAGTTGCGCGAGGTCGCCTGGTACACGATCAGGCCGAAGAGCAGGAACGTGATGATGTGCACGCTCGTGCAGTACAGGCAGATCTGGCCCAGCGTGATGATCTCGGTGTAGACCAGGTACAGCACGAAGACGATGCCGGCGATCAGCGACGCCAGCCGGGCCCAGTGAACCTCCCGCCGGGTGGACCGCCAGGCCCAGGGCGAGTTGATCGCGACCAGGAAGATATAGAACGCCAGGCCGAGCTCGGCGACCGGCAGCACCCCGAAGACCTCCGACTCCGGGCTGGTGGTGACCGCGGCGCAGTTCTCGATCCCGTGGGTCGGGCAGAAGGTCGGGGCGACCTCAGCGACGTGGGTGTAGGTCAGGTACGAGGCCGCCACCAGGCCGAGCAGGGACAGCACCAGCGTGCTGAACGGCAGCGCGCCCATCGCCCGGGGGCTGAACTGCCGCCAGAAGCCGGGCCGGGGCGAGTCCTGGCCGTCCGCTCCAGCGGGAACTGCGCGGCCTGCGGACGACGCCCGCCCCGCGGCCGCTGGCTGCCCGCTGGCCGCCTGGCCCGGCGGACGGGCCCGCCCGCCGGAGCCGCCCGGCTGGCGGCCCTTGCCGCCGCCCTGGGGGCCAGCCGGGCCGGGCTTGCTGCCCTGGGCCGGCGATGTGCCGGGCTTGCTGCCCTGGGCCGGCGATGTGCCGGGCTTGCTGCCCTGGGCGGCGATGTGCCGGGCTTGCTGCCCTGGCCGGCGATGTGCCGGGCTTGCTGCCCTGGGCCGGCGATGTGCCGGGCTTGCTGCCCTGGGCCGGGGAAGCGCCCCGCTTGCGGCTCTGGGCCGGGGCAGAATCGCCGGGCTTGCGCCCCTGGGCTGTGGCCGAGCCCGGATTCCGCGCCTGCTTCTGGCCCGCCATCACAGTGATCCGCTCGCCGTGGTGACCGCCGGCGAGGTGCAGACGTTGCCCGGCTGGCCGCCCGTCATCTTGCAGATCGCCGCGGTGATCAGGTTCGCCGCGCCGTCGGCGCCCTTGGCGATCGGGCTGCTGGGATCCGACAGCGCCGCCGCGACCTGCGACCAGGTCTTGCCCGCGAGCACCGAGGGGCTGTAGCTGGCCCCGTCGATCACGTACTTGTTGCCGAAGTCAACGAAGGGGTACGAGCCGTCGTACTGGCTGCTCGGCACGTAGGGCGGCACGTCGTACTTGGCTATCAGCTGCTTGTCCAGCGTGGTCATCGGGGCCAGGTTCGCGGTGTTGGTCTGGTTGCGCGCCTCGGTCGGCTCGAACACCAGGTATTTGCTGCTGTACGTGGCCTTGTAGAACGTCAGCGTGGGGGTGTTCGGGTTCGTGTCGGTGCTGGACGAGTGAATGAAGCCCAGGCCGCTGAGCGTGCCGAACCGGCTGAGGGCGATGGCCATCGCCCATCGCTCGGCCGCGCAGTACGGGCAGTACTCTCCGCCGACGTAGACCATGACCGGCTTGCCGTTCTTAGCCGGCGGGGTGACGTTGCCGCGGATCGCCTGGATCGCATGCGGGTAGGTCGTTCCCGTGCCCACGCTGTTCAGCGTCGCGGCGGGCACGCTCGTCACCTTGCTCACCACGCTGGGGTGCGCCGACCCGGTGGCCGAGCCTGACTTGGCCGGCGAGCTGGACAGCTTGATCACGACGAGCACGATGACGACCGCCAGTACCGCTACCACGGCGCCCCCCACGATCAGCAGCTGCCGCCGCCGCTCGGCCCGCCGGGCCGCGGCCTGCTGGGCTGCGATCTTCTCCCGGGCGTTCTGCTGCCGGATCCGCTGCGCCTTGCTCATGCCCCGCCTGTCTTCCTGCCTGTCAAGTGTCCTGATGTGACAACGTCACCCGGCCGGCGCGCGTTCACCCGGCCGGGGCCTGCGCCCGCCCGGCCCGGCAGCCGCCGGCGGCGGCAGCGCGCCAGCTGCTCACCGTGGCCTGCGCCGGCGAGTCAGACAGTGCTTGCGCACAGTGACGGCTGCGCACCGCAGACAATGTTAAGGCCAGCCGCGCGGTTCCGGTGCCTTCCGATCCAAGCCGGGCATGCTGAAGGGCGGCTGAATCACTGCTCTTGCTCGGCTGAACGCACCGCGGCTGACGTGCCGCGCCGTTGTTCCCGGGATGACCGGGGGTGCCACCCGACTGCCGGAAACTGGCTATCTTCTGAGCATGGTCGCCACCAGCGGACGAAACGGCATGCGCCTGGCCGCGCTGCTGACGATGGCCTGTACCGGCCTGGCCGTGGCCGGATGCGGCAGCGCCGCCCGGCTTCCCGTCGCGGGCAGCCGCCCTAAGCCGGGCACCGCCGTGGTCGCGACCGTAGGCTCGCTGCAGTACCTGAACGACACCACGCTGGGCCGGGCCTTCACCAAGTCCACCGGCTGGGGCTACCGGGGCCGCTCGGCAGATGCCCTCGCGGTCTCCGGGGTCACCGGCAAGCATCCGCCAAATGTAGTCGAGAGCATCGGCACGCAGCCGTTCCAGGTGCACGGCCACAGCCTCAGCCGGTGGTACGTGCAGTACGCGGCGACCTCCATGGTGATTGCCTACAACCCGGATACCAGGTACGGCGCGCAGCTCGCCGCCATCGCCCGCCGTCAGCGGCCGCTGCCCAGCCTGTTCCCGCTGCTCGCCCAGCCCGGGCTGCGGCTGGGCAGGCCCGCGCCCGGCTCCGATCCCCAGGGCGCGGCCTTCATCCAGATGCTGGAACTGGCGCAGAAGGCGTTCCACCTGACGCCCGGCATCGTCACCAAGATCCTGCGCGGCCCGGCGTCGGCGACCGCCTCGCCGCAGATCTTCAGCCCGGCCGCGCTGGTGCGGCGGCTGCGGGCCGGGCGGCTCGACGCGATCAGCGCCTACCGGTCCGAGGCCGTGCAGCTGCACCTGCGCTACATCCCGCTCAGCTCCGGCATCGACCTGGGTCTCCCGTCCCGGGAGCGCCTGTACAGCACGGTGTCCGTCCGGCTGGCGAACGGCACGATCATCCGCGGGCAGCCGCTGTGGGTCAACATCACCACGATCGGCAAGCCCAGCCCGGCCGCGACGTCATTCGTCGCGTTCGTGCTGTCCTCGGGCGGTCTGGAATTGCATTATCAGGGCGGATTCCGGATCCTCAGCCCCAAGGGCGTAGGTCCCATCGGCGCGATACCCAAACCGGTCCGCGATGAGCTGGGCCAGACCTAGCCATGCGTAACTGGCTGTGGCCGGGCACTATGACGGGATGAGACTTCTGGTGCTGGGCGGCACCCATCATGTCGGCCGAGCGGTGGTGGAGTCGGCTCTCGCCGACGGTGACTCGGTGACCACCCTGACCCGCGGCGTCAGCGGGATGTCAGCGACCGGGGCACTGGCGCTGCACGCCGACCGGACCAACCCGGACGCGCTGCGCGCGGTGCTCGCCGACGCGACCTGGGACGCGGTAATCGATACCTGGAGCGGGGCGCCTAGCGCGGTCGGCGACGCCGCCTGGGTGCTGGCCGGGCGGGCCGGCCATTACGGCTATGTGTCGAGCAGGTCGGTGTACCGGTGGCCGATCCCGCCCGGTGCCGACGAGAGCGCCCCGGTGGTGGACGGGAGCCCGACCGCCACCGACAGCGACGACTATGCGGCGGCCAAGCGGGGCGGCGAGCTCGCCGCGCTCGCCGCGTTCGGCGACCAGGCGCTCATCGCCAGGGCCGGGCTGATCCTCGGGCCGTACGAGATCACCGGCCGGATGCCGTGGTGGCTGCAGCGGATCGAGCGAGGCGGCGACGTGCTCGTCCCCGGGCCGCCGGACCTGCCGCTGCAGTACATCGACTGCCGGGACCTGGCCCAGTGGCTGCTGCACGCCGCCCGGGAGGGCATAACCGGGTTCTTCAACACGGTGAGCCGGCCCGGCCACGCGACCATGAAGAGCCTGCTGCAGGCCGCGCAGCAAGCCACCGGCTCGGACGCGCGGCTGGTCTGGGCCGATCCGGACGTCATCATGTCGGCCGGGATCAAGCCGTGGACCGAGCTGCCGATCTGGGCACCGCCCGGCGGTGAGCTGGCCGGCCTGCACACCGGCGACGTGTCCGCCGCCTGCGCCGCGGGACTGCGGTGCCGCCCGGTGACCGAGACCGTCACCGACACCTGGCGGTGGCTGCAGGATGAGGGATACCCAGAGGCTCCCGCCGGGCGGCTCGTCCACGGGCTCGATCCGGCCCGGGAGCGCCAGGTCCTGGATACGCTGCGCCGCTGACCGGCGCCGCCAGGTCTGAGCAGGCGGGCGGCAGCGGCCCGTAACCGCGGAATAGGCGGCAAAAACGAGATTCTGGCTGGCCAGCGAGTATGGCGCCGGCCGGCCGCCAGAGAGAGAATCGGGTCGGCGACCTGGCCGCAACGGGGCGGCCGCGTCGCTGGCGAGGTGACCACCATGACAACGCCCACAATGACGTGGACGCGGCTGACCCGCAGGCTAGGGTCAGATCACAATCCGCTGCGCCGTCGCTCCGATCTGATCCAGGCCTGGCTAGCGCCTGCCGCTCTCGCCGCTTTCCTGGTGCTGGGGACGCTGGCGACCGGAGCGGCGAGCATGTGGATCCATGCCGACAACGCGGCGGTGCAGCAAGCTCAGCGCTCGTGGCGCCCGGTGCCCGCGGTCCTGCTGCGGAGCACGCCGGGCCCGATGTTCACCGCGGGCGGCGCGAACTCCTGGACCACGTGGGCCCCGGCCCGGTGGGCGGCCAGCGGCCGGCGGCACACCGGCTGGGTCCCGGCCGCCGCCGGCACCAGGGCGGGCCGGCCGGTCGTCGTCTGGCTGGACCGTTCCGGGAATGTCCAGGTCCCTGCGCTGACCCCGGGCCAGGTTGCCGACCGGGTCGCGGTCGCCGCGCTCATCGCCCTGACCGTGCTCGCGGTGGCACTCGGCAGCCTGGCCCGGCTGGGCCGGTGGCTGCTGGACCGGCGGTGCCTGGCCGCCTGGGAAACGGCCTGGCTGGCCACCGCCCCGCGCTGGGCCCGCGGCTGACGCGGCCCGGCGCCGGACCGGCCGCCGTCAGCGGCCCATGCCCAGGGACTTGGGCGTGTTCACCTTGTCGGCGGCCACCTTGAGGATGATGCGGCCCTGCGGGCCGATCGGGTTGCGGTACTCGGTGCCGACGTACTTGCGGGACAGCTCGTCGATGTGCTCGCGCGCCTGCGGCCCGTCCACGGTCCCGGCGACGTGCCCGCGCACCTCGGCCCAGTCCCACGGGTTGTCGGAGGCGTGGATCAGCACCGTGATGCGCGGGTCGCGGCGCACGTTGCGCACACGCTGGCGGTGCGGCTCGGTATTAACCAGCACATATTCTCCGTCGCTGTCCACCCAGGTGAGCAGGGCCTGCGGCTGGCCATCGGGCATCAGCGTGACGACCGTGGCCAGGTTCTTCCCGCGGGCCAGGCGCACCGCGTCCTCGTCGAGCGGCATGTGTGTTTTTCCCTTCTGAGCGGTGGCGGATGATGACTGTCTGTGCCCGGCGGCCGGCCTGTGACATCCGGCCCGGGCCGGCCCGCTAGCTCAGGCCGAAGACCGGGATGAGTACCGCGCGGGCAATGGTGTGGAACCGGAGGTTGAAGCCGGCGAACGCGGGCGAGACGTCGGAGTCCACGCCCAGCTTGTCGAGATCGAGCGCGTGCACCGCGAAGACGTAGCGGTGCGGCGGGTCGCCCTCCGGCGGGGCCGCGCCGCCGAAGTCCTTACTCCCGTAGTCGTTGCGCACCGAGAACGCGCCGGCCGGCAGCCCGCCGCCCCCGGCCGTCCCCGCCCCGGCCGGAAGCTCGGTGACGTCAGCCGGGATGTCGACGACCAGCCAGTGCCAGAAACCGGACCCGGTGGGCGCGTCCGGGTCGTAGCAGGTGACGGCGAAGCTGCGGGTCTCGGCGGGGAAGCCGTGCCAGCGCAGGTGCGGCGAGGTGTTCTGCCCGTCCAGGCCCATGCCGTTAAACACATGGTTGCTGCTCATCGGCGCGTCGTGGGTAACGTCGTCGCTTTCCACCGTGAACGACGGAACCTTCGGCATGAAGTCATAGGGCAGCGGCGGCCGCTCGGTCATCGTCTTCTCCTCGTGAAGATCGGGAGCGTTCCTGGCGATGGACACGCTACCGATCCTGCCCCGGCCGGTTCGCGCCGGGCACGAGATGGGCAGGCCGGCGGCGACCGCGGGCGGCGGCCCGCGCGGCAGATTACGGTGGGAGACCCGGAGGGATCCCGGCCGCGGGACAGCGGGCGGCCCGGGCGGCGGCAGGAGCCGGGAGGCGGTGGATAGCAAGGATGCGCGTGTCACCGGCGTGGGCCCGGCGCGGGCGCCGGGCCATGCTGGCCGCCGTGCTCGCAGGCGCGGTGCTGATTCCCGGCCGCGTGGCCAGCGTGGCATCACCGGGCTGCCGCGGGCAGCGCTGCCATCCGGCCAGCACGGCCAGGGTCCGCTGGATCCGCGCGCTGCCCGGCTCATGGACCGCGCAGGCCGGCTACGCGGGCACGGCGCCCGCTGCGGGCGAGGCTTACGCGTCGGCCGGCGACGGCCTGGCCGTGCTCGGGTACGGCCTGCACGTACAGGCCTTCGGCCTGCGCTCGGGGCAGCCGCTGTGGACCACCGGTGCGGCTATGCTGCCGTTCTTCCCGGCGGGCGCCGCCGTGGTGTCGGTGCGGGCGTGGCCCGGAGTCGTCACAGCCGGTATACAAGTCCCCGCCACCGCCGCCCGGCCGGCGTCCCGGACGGAGCTGGTGCTCTCCGCGCGCAGCGGCGCGGTGCTGCGGCGGTTCCGCGCCGCGCAGTACGGCGGCACGGTGTCCGCCGACGCCGCGCGCACGGTGGTGATCAGGTCCGGTGCCGTCACCTGCTACCGCAACGCCACGGGCCAGCCGGTCTGGACCCGCCCGGCCGGCCCGGGCGCCCAGGCCTGGCAGGTCAGCGGCGGCGATCTCTACGTCACGGTCACGGCGGGCCGGGCGGCGCAGGCCGGCCCGGTGACGGCGCTGCGGCGGATCAGCCTGCAGACCGGCGCGCAGCAGATCCTCCGCCCGGCCGGGCGGACGTTCGCCGGCACCCTCAGCGGGACGGCGGCCGGCGCGGTGCTGTTCTCCGCGCCCGGCGGCCTGACGGCCTACAGCACGGCGACGGGCAGGCGGCTGTGGTTCCGGGCCGGGGTCGTGCCGGCTGCTCTCGACGCGCCACGGCGGGTGCTGTACGTCACCAGCGCCGCGGCGCTGATCGGCCTGGACCCCGAGACGGGCGCCAAGGTCGACGGCGCGAGGGTTCCGGGGGCATCCGCGGTCTACGCGGTCAGGAACGGGGTGGCGCTCGGCCTGGACCTGGGCTCCCTCGGCGATGCCTGGGGGTACTCGGTGGCGCGGCATCGGGTCATCTGGACCACCCGGTCCCTGCCCTGGCCGCACTACTTCGTCGGCCTGTCCGGCCTGCCCGGCGGGACCGATCCGGCTACCGGGATCGTGCTGCTGACCTCCTGCGCGGGCCTGGGCAGCGGTCCTGCCAGCGGGTCAGCCCAGCCGTGCCTGCACCCGGATCTGGTGGCCGTCGGCCACTGACCCGGCTCGTTACTTGCCGACCGGCAGCGAGCGCAGGTCCGGCTGGCAGCCGGCCTGCGCCGCGCGGATCCGCGCGGGCTCGGTCGCGGCCGGGCGACGGCCGCAGCGGCCCGCGCTCGCCTGGCGCGGGCTGAGCGCGAACGACGCCGCGATGAGCGCCAGTGCCAGTGGCAGGAACAGCGCAGTCCGGACCCGCGGCCCGATCCCCAGCCGCAATCGGGCCGCCAGCGTGCCGAGCGCAGCCCACACGGCCGCGAGCGCGTCCGCGAGCCGGTAGCGGATCTGCTCGATCCGCGGCATCTCCTCATTGCGGTTCAGCCGGGCGAAGAACGCGAACAGCGCGGCGAGATGCGGGTCGGAGGCATGCAGGGCGTGCTCGGTGGCTTCCAGCATCCGGCGCTGCTTGCCTCGCAGACCCATCGGGCCCCCTCCGATCTGGCCTTATGCCGGCCCCGCCTCAACTTAACAGGGCCGTGCACCGGCCATGGCGGCCCCGTCCGAGGTCGGGACGCGAGCGCCGGATGTGCCTGCAGTGGCGGCAGGAATGGCCACCCTGGCGCCCGGGGACAGCGCCGGACTGGGGCCCGCGCAGCCAGCCGGGCCGCGCCGCTACCGGGCGGTGGCAGCGTCGCCGGCGGCGCGGGCGGGGTCGTTCCCTGGCGGCGGGCCGACCGCCGACGCCGCCGGGCCGAACGCCTCGACGTAGCCGGGGTGCACCTGCGCCCACCGCGCCCCGGCATCCGGGCCGGGTCCCGCCCCGTCGAGGTCCGCGGCCAGCAGGTCAAGGCACGCATGCCAGCCGGCCGCATCCCTGGCCGCCGTGCCCAGCTCAGCCAGCGTGTCCAGCAGGGTCAGCGTGCAACCGCCGCCGCGCGGCTCGATCTCGAAGCGGAGCACCTCGGTGCCCCAGCGGAACTCCAGCAGCCGCGGCGGCTCGCAGGCCAGCACCTCGCCGCCGAACGCCGGCCCGAGACCGGGCTCTTGGTGCTCGAAGGTCAGGGCTGCGCCAGCTCGCCACTCGCCCCTGATGTGCTGCGGGAACCAGGCCCTCAGGTGCTCGGGCTCGGTGAGCGCCCGCCACACCCGCTCCGGCGGGTGCGCCAGCTCCCGGGCGAACCGCAGCCGCCACCTTGCCCCGGCTTCCTCCAGCGTGCCCCTCATCGGCTGTCTCTCCGTTCTTCGCCGGCCATCTGGCCCAGTTGCTGCTCGAGCGAGTCGAGGCGCTCGTTCCACAGCCGCCGGTACGGGGCGAGCCATGCGTCGAGCTCTCGCAGCGGCCCCGGGCGCAGCCGGTAAAGCCGCCGCTGCTCGTCGATTCGGACGCTGACCAGCCCGGCGTCCCGCAGCACCCGCAGGTGCTTGGACACCGCAGGCTGGCTCACGGACAGCTCGGCGACCAGCTCGCCGACGGAGCGCTCTCCGTCGCGGACCAGATCCAGGATGCGCCGCCGCCGCGGCTCGACCAGCACCTCGAACAGCGAGTTCACGCCCGATAATATGCAGCATCAGATATATATCTGTCAACGTATATATCCGGCCGGGTGCAGAGATCCGGCTGGCCGCAGCCTGAGCGGCGATACCGTGCTCCAGCTGCTGCTTGTCAGCCGGAACGGCCGGGGTGATCAGCTCGGCGCAGGCGCGCGTCATCCGCCCCGGCGCGCCTGCCCGGCTCCCGGGCTGGCAGCCGGGGCGCCCCGCACTACGCTGGCCGACGAGGCGCCCCGGCCGCCTACTATAATATCACTAAATCTGACTAAACAAAAAATCCCCGCTGCCGCCAGATTCCGAAGTGGCGTAACCCCGGCCTGGGCCGCCCGGGGCAGCGCGCTTCACCCGCAGGCCGGTCGCCACCAACCGCAGGCCGCGCCCGGGAGTACTGGCTGCCGTGGACGCGCGAGACCCCTGGCCGCCGCCGCCCAGCTCCGGGACTGGGCCCAACCCAGTCCGCCCGCTAGCTCAGCCGGTACACGCGGCGGGCATTTTCCGAGCCGATCAGCTCGGCCACCCGGGCGGCGTCGGCAGCCGTCCAGGCTCCGTCGGCGACAAAGCCGCCGGTGACGGCGGCCAGGTCGCGGCGGAACCCGATCGCCGCGAGATAGTGCAGCTCGGGCAGGCCGAACGCGTCGGATGAGTACAGCATCTTATGGAACGGGGCCAGCTCGAGCGCCTCGGCCAGCACCGCCGCGGAGCGCGCGCCGACGTGGTTCAGTGCCTCGCCCACGTCCAGGTACACGTGCGGGAAGATGTTCGCCAGCGCGCTGGCCTGGCGATGGAACGGATAGCAGTGCAGCAGCATGACCGGCGTGCCAGCCGGCTGGGTGGCGAGCAGGAAGTCGTGCAGCAGGGACGGGTCGGCCCGGTGCAGCCGGACGTCGGGGTCGCCGAGTCCGACGTGGAACTGCAGCGGCAGCCCGGTGTCCACGGCGGTCCAGATCAGGTGCCGCAGCAGCACCGGGTCATCGAGCCGGGCCGCATGGCCGGCCGCCAGCCGCCGCAGCCAGCGGCCTGCCGCGCTGCTCACCTCGGCCGCGCTGGGGCGCCCCGGGTCGAAGTCCAGCCCGTGCCGGTAGGCGGCGATGGACTTGAGCCCGACCGCCCCGGCGGCGGCGGCCGCCAGCTCCGCGGTGAACCGGTCCGCGAACTCCGCGGCCAGGGTCCCGGCCCGGCCGATCCTTTCGGCCACGGCCTCCAGCCGGATGATCTCGTGCGCGGGCGCTCCGCTGGCGGCGCCGAGCGCGCCGGGGCCGCACACCTCGGCGGCCTGGTAGCCGGTGTCCACCAGCCAGGCTGTTATCCCGGCCCCCCGCAGCAGCCGGCGGCTCACCTCGGCCGTCCCCAGCTCGGCGCGGCGCTGGACATAACGGCCGGCCGATGCCGACGCCTCCAGGTCAAGCACCGGCGCGCACCAGCGGCGCACCGCGAACCCGAGCGGGCTGTCGAACATCGTGGTGCCGGGCGGCGGCGGCCAGGGGCTCTCGGTCAGCAGCTCCTCAAGACCGGCGCGGTCCAGTTCGCCGGTGACGACGCCGTGCACGTGATGGTCGATCAGCGCCAGCGGCTGGGCGCTCGCGGTGGTGCTCGGCACGGGGTCTCCGTTCGGCAGGCGGAACCGGCTCCGCGGTCGCTACCGGCGCCGGCCGACGACGGCCGGCCAGGGCGCAGACCGCTGGCTCACGGCAGTATCCAAGCATCTCGCACCACCGCGAGCAGCCCGCAGCTTGCGCCTGGGGCCGGACATCGTCTTGTAAATCACGCCGCCGGCGAAGCCGAGCTCCGGTCAGCGATGCCGTCAGGCTCCGGGCCCCGTGATGCGCGCCCCGGAGCGGGCGGGGTGTTTAGCGTGGGACCGCCGTACTGTGAAGTGGTGGGCAGGCAGGCGATGGACGGCGCCGGGTGCGCGGCATGAGCCTCCGGGCGCGCTGGCGCTGGGCGGTGGTGGCAGCAGGGACTGCCGTGCTGGCCGCGCTTCCCGCAGTCGTCGCGGCGGTGCCGGTCCCGGGGTCGGGCATCAGCCCGGCCGCGCTGCGCGGCAAGATCCTGGCCTCCGCCGCGCTGCCCTACCAGGGCTACGCCGAGAGCACGGCTGATCTCGGGCTGCCGTCCCTGCCGTATCTCCAGGACGTGAGCAGGCTGCTGGACGGGACCATCGACCAGTACGCGTGGTACCGCTCACCGGGTCACTGGCGCGCGGACGAGCTCACCACGGCGGGCGAGAATGACGTCTACCAGGTCGGCCGGATGACCTACCTGTGGAGCTTCGCCTACCGCCTGCTGTCGCGCGTGACCGGTAGCCAGCCTGTCCGGCTGCCGCGGGCGGCGGACCTGCTGCCCCCGCCGCTCGGCCGCCGGCTGCTGGGACTGGCCACTGCGGCAGATCACCTGTCGCGGCTGCCTTCCCTGCGGGTGGCCGGAGTAGACGCGGCCGGACTGCGGCTGGTGCCGGCCGGCGCGGCGACCACCATCGGCGCGATCGAGATCTGGGCCGACCCGGCCACCGGCCTGCCCGTGGAAGTCAGGGTCATCGGCCGCGGCGCACGGCAGGCCGCCCTGACGACCAGCTTCCTGCAGCTGAGCCAGCGCCGTCCCGCCCTGGCCGCCGTGCTCCCGCATCCGGCACCGGGTACCGACATCGCCACGGCCCGGCTGCCGGCCCTCCGCGGCATCCTGAACGGCGACGGCGACGGCGACCATGACGACACCCCGTTTCCCGCACAGCTGGCCGGGCTCAGCCGCACTACCGCCCAGGCCGGTCTCTACGGCCTGGCCACGTACGGAGCCGGGCTTCTCCCAGCTCGTCCTGGCGCCGCTGCCGGGGCGGGTGGGCCGGCAGGCAGTCAGCGCCGCGACCCGGGCCGGTGCCCCCGCGGTCACGCTGGCCGGCGGCTCCGGGATACTGGTCCGCACTCCGCTGCTGACGGCCCTGCTGGCCACCTCCCAGTTCCGAAGCCGGACTTTCCTGCTCACCGGCGCGGTGAGCCCGGCCCTGCTGGAGAGCGCGGCCACTGGTGTGCTGGCCCGGTTCACCAGCGGGCCGCCATGATCGTCACCCGGTCGCTCAGCAAGCGGTTCGGGAAGGTTCTGGCCGTCGACCAGATTGACCTGGACGTGCGCGAGGGGGACAGGTATGGCTTCCTCGGCCCGAACGGCTCCGGCAAGACCACGGTGATCCGGCTGCTGCTCGGCCTGGTCTACGCGACCAGCGGGACGATCGAGATCATGGGCAAGCCCATGCCTGCCCGGGCTGCGGAGCTGCTGCCCGCCATCGGCTCCCTGGTGGAGGGGCCGTCCTCTTACGGGCACCTGTCCGGGCGGGCGAATCTCTCCCTGCTGGACGCTTCGGGCCGGGCGGGCAGCCGCCGCACCCGGCGGCGCCGGATCGGCGATGCGCTGGAGCAGGTCGGCCTGGCCGGGATCGACAACCGCGCGGTCAAGAAGTACTCGCTCGGGATGCGCCAGCGGCTGGGACTCGCCGCGGCCATGCTGCGCGCGCCGCGGCTGCTGATCCTCGACGAGCCGGGCAACGGGCTCGACCCGCAGGGCATCGTGGAGATGCGCGACCTGCTCGCCGGGCTCAACCGGGCCGGGACCACGATCTTCCTGTCCAGTCATCAGCTCGCCGAAGTGGACCTGCTGTGCTCCCGGGTGGGCATCGTCGATCGCGGGCGCCTCGTTCTGCAAGAGGATCTTGACGTACTGCGGGCGCCCACCGGCCGGGTGATCGTCCGCAGCCCGGACGCGGATCGTGCGGCGGCGGCGCTGGACGGCAGCGTCGAGCGCCGGGACGGTGATCAGCTGATCGTGGCGGCCGACCCCGCCGAGCTGAACGCGCGGCTGGTCGGCGCGGGCGTGCGGGTCACCGAGATCGGCCCCGAGCGCCGTTCGCTCGAGGACCTGATGCTCGCCGTGACCAGCTCCGGGTCAGATCGGGTTGACCTGGCCGGGCGGCGCGGCGGCCAGGCAGGCCCCGGCCGCGGCGGCCGGGACGTCAGCCCGGCAGAAGGCGGTGGCCCGAAGTGATCAGGGTGGAGCTCGTCAAGCTGGTGCGCCGGCCGAGGAGCTGGGTCAGCGTCGGCCTGCTCTGCGGCCTGCCGGTGATCGTCGCCGTGTTCGTCGCGGTCACGCACCTCGCCCCGCCGCCGGGCCAGGGGCCCCCGCTGCTGTCGGCCGTGCTCGCCAGCGGATCGCTGTATCCTGCGGCGGCCCTCGCGATCGTGCTGCCGATCTTCCTGCCGATTGCCGTCGCGGTCGTGGGCGGGGATTCCATTGCCGGCGAGGCCAGCGCCGGCATGCTGCGATATCTGCTGGCCAGGCCGGTCGGCCGGACCCGGCTGCTGGTGGCCAAGCTCGCCGCCCTGATCGCGTATGTGCTGGCTGCCGTCATCCTCGTCGCGCTCACCGCCTACGCCACCGGAACCCTGCTCTTCGGCTCGAAACCGGTTGCGGCCACTCCCGGCGGCCTCACGGCCGCCAGCGTCGCGACTAGCTCGCTGTCAGGATCCGCGCTGACGCCCGTCCAGCTGCTGCTGCGCATTGCCGGCGCGGTGGCGTTCATCGGCGTGTCGATGCTGGGCGTCGGCGCGATCGCGCTGTTCCTGTCCACGGTCACCGATTCTTCCCTCGGCGCGGCCCTCGGCGCACTAGCCGTGCTGATCGCCAGCGAGGTGCTGGTGACGCTGAACTCCACCTCGGCGATCAGCCCCTACCTGCCGACCCGGTACTGGCTGGCCTGGATCGACTTCTTCCGGCAGCCGGTGCTATGGCGCAACATCGACCGCGGGTTCGCCGTGCAGGGCGTTTACGTCGCGGTATTCCTCGCCGCGGCCTGGGCGCATTTCGCGACCAAGGACATCACGAGCTGACGGCCGGCCTGGCTGAGCCCGCGGCCGACGGCCGGGCGGCATCAGGCCCGGCAGTCGCCCGGTACCGGGCGCCGGAGCAGGCCGGGGCCGATCGCGCGCAAGACGATGGCCTGCACCACGGGACTGGTGGGCAGCTGGGAGTGGCTGATCCGCAGCTGCGGGCAGACCGCCTGAACCGGTACGTCGATGGCGCCCGCCAGCCGGGCCGAGTCCGGCGGCATGACTGTCGTGTCACCGGTGGACCAGAGCGACAGCCAGCGCAGCCGGCCGGGCGCCCTGGCGGCCAGCGCGGCGAGCAGGCTGCTCCCGGGCACGAGCTGCTGGCAGGCGGCCGGGCAGGCATCTGGCGCGAGTGCCGCTGCCGCGGCGGCGATGGACGTCCCGTGGAACGGCGAGCCGAGGGTGATCACCCGTCTTGCCTTGCGATCCCCGCCATCGTCGCGTGCCCACACCAGGGCGGTGACGCCGCCGGCCGAGTAGCCGATCACGTCGACGGACGAGGCGCCGGCGCCGAGCGCGCGGGAGACCGCTGCATTGAGCACCCCGGCATCGGTGATCAGGCTGCCGGTGCCGTTGCCGGGCAGGCGCACTACGGTTGCCGCGCGCCCGGTAGCCCGGATCCGGCCGGCCAGCACGGACAGCGCGCCGGTGCTCCCGCCATAGCCGGGAACCAGCAGTACCGGTCCTGGCCGGCTCTGCGCTGGGTAAGCTCCCGGCGGCACGCTGGCCTGCTGGTTCACAATCACGAAGGCGGCCGCGAAGCGGCTACCACGGCCAGCAGCGCAAGCCCGGCGGCGAAGGCCTTCCGGCGCGGGGAAAGGCTGGCGAGCAACACGGCCGCCCCCTTCCCGCGTGCAGCGCTCCGGCCGGTGCGCGGACAACTGACGAGGTTATGTGATCCGGGTGACCCGGCCTGGATGCCGGCCTGCGGCGCCGGGGAAGGCGGCCCCGGCGCTCGCGCCGTCCAGCAGGCTGACCTGCCGACGCGCCGGAAGCCGGCCCGGCCCGAACATGATCTGATTGATCACGGGTACCGAGCCGGACGGGATGATCGCGTCCGCGGTCCCGGTGCCGCCCCTCGCGGCCTGGCGTGCGCTCGCGCGGAGGTGATGCTGCTCGGTCCGGCTGCACGTAAGTTTTTGATTACACGATTCCGGGAATTTACTTCGCCGTGGCCGTGGCCATTGGCGTAATCGCCCGCCGGGCCGCCGCCACCAGCGAGGATTTCCTGCTCTCCGGCCGCTCGCTGCCGGCCTGGGTGACCGGGCTGGCCTTCATCTCCGCCAGCCTCGGCGCGATCGAGATCCTGGGCATGGCCGCCAGCGGCGCGCAGCGGCCGGGCTCCGCAGACCACGGTGGCGGCCATCTGCCCGGACCGGGTCACCCGCGGGCTCAGCCCCGCCGCGGCGAAGAAGGCGGCCGCGACCGGAGCCTGGCGCTCGCTGGTCTCGATCAGCAGCACGCCGCCGGGCGCCAGCCAGTCCAGCGCCGCGGCCGCGACCCGCCTGGCCACGTCCAGGCCGTCCGCCCCGCCGTCCACCGCAAGCGGCGGCTCGTGCAGGCGCGACTCGGCCGGCAGCAGCGCGATCTCGCCGGTCGGCACGTAGGGCACGTTCGCGGCCAGCACGTCGATGCGGCGCCGCAGCGAGCCGGGCAGCGGCGCGAACAGGTCGCCCTGGTGCACCTGGCCGAGGCCGGCCAGATTGCGCCGTGCGCACGCCACCGCGACCGGATCGGCGTCGGCGGCGTGCAGTTCCACTTCGCCCAGCGCTGCGGCCAGCGCAGCGCCGATCGCCCCCGCGCCGCAGCACAGGTCCACCACCACTGTGCCCGGCGTGCGGGCCAGCGAGGCGGCCTGCCGCACCAGGAACTCGGTGCGACGGCGCGGCACGAACACGCCGGGCTCGACGGCGATCCGCAGGCCGCAGAATTCTGCCCAGCCCACGACCTGCTCAAGCGGCAGGCCGCCGACCCGCCGGTCCGCCATCGCGGTCAGCTCCGCCGGGGTCGCCGCCGCGGATATCAGAAGGTCCGCCTCGTCCTCGGCGAACACGCAGCCGGCCCCGCGGAGCCGGGCGATGATCTCCGCCCGGCAGCAGGCGGGCACCGCGCCGGTCCTGGTCACCCGCCGGGCCGCGCGGTCGTCTCGCCGGCTGAGCGGTGCCCGGGGGGCGGTTCCGCGCCATCGGGCCGGCTCGTCACGGTTTCGTCCTCCCGGTTGCGGCCGGCCTCACGGCCGCGCCACTGGATGACCCGGCTGGCCGCGGTAAGGAATGCCCCGGTCTGCGCCCTGCCGGGCAGCTGCCCCGCAACTTTACCCGAGGCGGATATCCTGGTCCGCGCGGATGATCTCGTCCCGCATCGCCCGCACTGGAGCGAGTGCGCGATGCCCTCCGCGATGCTATACGCAGGCGTCCGCCGGCCCCGGCATATAACCGGATGCCGGTGACCTGCCCGGGGAGCGGTGCCGCATCATAGTGCCATGGCCATCGGCGAAGCCCGGGCCGCGACCGTGCGGCACGCATGTTCAGGCTAGACCCGGCGGCGGAGCAGGACGCGCGGCAGCGGCTCGGCCCGGACGAGGCGGACGCCTTCCTGGCCCGGCTTGAGCAGCTGTCCTTTGACATCGTCGAGCCGCTGGAGCAGGTCTACGGCGGCAGCACGGATGTGACCGGCCTGGTCGCCGAGCTGGTGGCTGACGCGCTGGACGCGGCCGTGGCCCGGCCGCCCGCACTGCGGCGGCTCGACCGCCGCCGCGAGATCGACCCCGCCTGGTTCCAGCGGTCCCGGATGATCGGCTACGTCTGCTACGCCGACCGCTTCGCCGGCTCCCTGGCGGGCGTCCGGCGGCATCTGGACTACCTGGCGGAACTGGGCGTCACCTACCTGCACCTGATGCCGCTGCTGCGGCCCCGGCCCGGGCCGAGCGACGGCGGCTACGCCGTCGAGGACTACGGCGCCGTGGACCCGCGCCTGGGCACGATGGCCGACCTGGAGACGCTCGCGGCCGGCCTGCGCGAGCGCGGCATCGCCCTGTGCATCGACCTGGTGCTCAACCACACGGCCCGGGAGCACGAGTGGGCCCGCCAAGCGGCCGCGGGGGAGCCCGGCTACCGCGACATGTACCTGATCTACCCCGACCGCACCGAGCCGGACAGCTATGAGGCCACGCTGCCCGAGGTATTTCCCGACGTCGCGCCGGGCAGCTTCACCCAGGTGCCGGGCGTGGGCTGGGTCTGGACCACGTTCCACGACTATCAGTGGGACCTGAACTACGCCAATCCCGCGGTGTTCCGCGCCATGCTGGCCACGATGCTGGCGCTGGCCAACCGGGGCATCGACGCGCTGCGGCTGGACGCGGCGCCGTTCTTGTGGAAGCGCAAGGGCACCAGCTGCCAGAACCAGCCGGAGGCCCACCTGCTGGTGCAGGCGTTCCGCGCGCTGACCCGGCTCGCCGCGCCCGGCCTGGTGCTCAAGGCCGAGGCGGTCGTCGCCCCCGAGCAGCTGGTGCAGTATCTCGGCGGTCATGACCAGTACCGGCCTGAGTGCGACCTCGCCTACGACAACCAGCTCATGGTCATGCTCTGGTCCACCCTGGCCACCCGGGATGTCCGCCTCGCCGAGCACGCGCTGGCCCGCCGCCGCCCGGCCCCGGCGCCGACCGCCTGGGTCTCCTATATCCGGTGCCACGACGACATCGGCTGGGCGGTATCCGAGGCCGACGCCTGGGCCGTCGGCCTCGACGGCTTCGCCCACCGCCGGTTCCTCAACGACTTCTACGCTGGCCGGTTCCCCGGTTCGTTCGCCCGCGGTGAGATCTTCCAGTACAACCCGGCCACCGGTGACGCCCGGATCAGCGGCAGCGCGGCCGCGCTGTGCGGGATCTCCAGTGCGCAGGCGGCCGCCAGCGCTGATCAGCTCACGGCGGCGATCAGGCGGCTGGAATCGATGTATGCCGTCGTGTTCTCCTTTGGCGGCATTCCGCTGATCTATTCCGGCGACGAGCTCGCCACGGGCAACGATCCGCGCTGGGACCACGATCCCGGGCACTCCCGCGACAACCGGTGGATGCACCGGCCGCCGATGGACTGGGCCGCCGCGGCGCGCCGCGGCGATCCCGGCTCGGCCGAGGGCCGGGCGTTCACCGCGCTGGCGGGCCTGGCCCGGGCGCGGCGCGGGCTGCTCGCGCTGCGGTCCGGCGGCCAGACCGAGATCCTGCCAACCGAGAACCGCAGCGTGCTGGCCTACCGCCGCGCGCATCCGCGCAGCGCCCCGTTCCTGTCGCTGACGAACTTCAGTGACGTCACTCAGTCGGTCGAGGCCGGCGTCGTCGGCCGCGCCGGGCTGCGCGAGCCCCGGCACGCGCACTCCACGGCGGGGAAAGTCACTATCACGGCAGGCCGGATCGAGCTGGAGCCCTGGAGTTTCGCCTGGCTCAGCGGCCACTGACCCGGCGGCGCCGGGCCGCGCCCTGCGGGCATGCGATACCGTTTGCGCGGTCGCCAGTGCGAGCGGCCGGGAAAGGGGGCCCGACCGTGCCGCGCTATCGCAGGGTGGTGGTCAAGCTCAGCGGTGAGGCGCTGGCCGGCGCGGCCGGCTCGGGGGTGGACCCGGCCAGTCTGGCCCAGGTCGCCGGCGAGGTGCTGTCCCTGCACGACCTCGGCGTGCAGGTCGCCGTGGTGATCGGCGGCGGGAATTACTTCCGCGGGCGGATGGCCGAGGGCTGGGGCATCAGCCGGGCCGAGGCGGACAACATCGGGATGCTCGGCACGGTGATGAACGCCCTGATGCTGCGGGGCGCGCTCACCGCGCGGACCGAGACCGACGTGCGGGTGATGACCGCGATACCGATCCAGAGCGTGGCCGAGCCGTTCATCCGGCTGCGGGCCGTCCGGCACCTGGAACTCGGCCTGATCGTCCTGCTGGCCGGGGGTATCGGCCAGCCCTACGTCACCACCGACTACCCGGGCGTGCAGCGGGCGCTGGAACTCGACGCCGACGCGCTGCTCGTCGCCAAGCGCGGCGTCGACGGGGTCTACGACAGCGACCCGAACCTGAACCCGGACGCCGTACGCTACGCGAACCTCACCTACGATGAGGCGCTGTCGGTCGGCGTCCGGGTGATGGACACCAGCGCGTTCGTGCTGGCCAACGAGCAGAACCTGACGATGCACGTCTTCGACGTCGCCGCCGTCGGCGCGATGCGCCAGATCTGCACCGGCGCCGATCTGGGCACCCGCATCAGCGCGAAGGCCTGATGCTCTACCGCCGCCGCCCGTAGGCGAAATACGAGATGGGCACGAGGCCCGCCGAGTTGACCAGCGTCACCACCACGGCCCACAGCCACTTGGGACCGCGGATCTCACTGGCAGGGCGGCGCTTGATGTCGATCAGGGCCGCGATCTTGAGGCCGCTATCGGCTGCCGCTGCGCCGATGAGCAGCCTTCGGTTCCGCTGGCTCAAGGCGTTCCACTGCTTCCTGCCGGCCGCCCATCGCCTGCTGGCCACCACGACACCTCCGCATTGCCGACCGGGTCCCTGATGGCCAGCACTTTACTCCGGCCGTCTCGCCGGGCTCCCATCACGGCGTCTCGCCGGGCTCCCAGGTGATGCCCTGCTCGCTAAGCCAGCGGCGTTCCGCGCTCGGCAGGCTGGCGGTGTCCGCGGGCCGTGCCATCGCCGCCGCCCTCAGGCCGCCCCCCACGTGGGCGGCCTGCTCGTCCCCATGGTCGAGCACGAGCTTCTCGAATGCCGGGGGCAACCGGAACAGCAGCCTCCTGCTGCACTGGGTGCACGACCATTCCTCGACGCCGCGCTCCGCTGTGCTCGTCCGCGTCATCTGGTGTGGGATGGACAACCAAGCTCCGATCTCCGGCAGCCTCCTGGCCCGGCCCGGCGGCACATGACCGCCCCTCGCGGCCCCGGTGAAACTGGCCGGCTGCGGACCACCGCCCGTGCGGGCGAATACACCGGGCGGCGGTTACATCATGCCCGGATTTGCCGGAAAGGTGTATCTGTCCGGCGATGTCGGGCTCTGTGTAGGCAACCAGCCGGAGCCCCATGGCTCTGGATACAAGCCCGTGCGGCAAGGGCCGCGCGGCCCGCTCTCGCAGGAGGAAGCATCATGTCACTCCAGTCAGGCTCACTGCAGACCCCGGTCACCGACTTCGGTGTCCCCGGCATCCTGGACGGCCAGGTCACGGGCATGGACGTGCTCGATCCGACCGAGGGGAACGAGAAGACCGTGCTGCTCGAGGTGGACGACGAGTTCGATGTTCAGGTCAGCTGGGAGCTGACCGGCGCCGCGACACCCGTCGTGGGCGGGTTCTGGGTCGTCGCGCTCTACAGCGACGACATGGACGGCGTCGGCACGATGACGGGCCGGCTCTCCGGGCCCACCGCCATCCCGAACACGCCCGGCATCACTCCGCTGAAGTTCCAGCACACCTTCAAGGTGCCCCCGCCCAGGCCGCAGGTCGGCTTGTACAAGCTGACGGCGACGATCAACCACTCGCCCACGGGGGACCCGGCCAAGATCTCCGAGATGTTCGGATTCGCCGAATCAACTCCGATCACGATCGTCAACGCCGTGGAGGAGAGCAACTGACCGTCGGTCAGCCGTCCCATCCAGCCGCCACGACACCGGGCACCAGGCCGGGCGCTCGCGGCGGCTGGTGCGTGCGCGGGCGGCTCCCGGCCGCCCGGTCCGGGCCGCAGGCCGGCCCTTGAGCCTGGCCGTAACCGAGGCTGCCCCGGCCTACTGGCCTACCCGGCCGTCGATCCGCTCGCGCAGGAAGTCCGCGTGGCCGTTGTGCCGGGCGTACTCCTCGATCATGTGGGCCAGTACCGAGCGGAGCGAGATCGCGCTCTGGCCGCCGGTGCCGTTGTCGCAGGTGCCGGTGACGTCCAGGTCGGGCGCGCCGGCCACGAACTGCTCGGCGAAGGCGACCTCAGCCCGCCAGCCGTCCCACGCCTGGGCGACCGCCGCGGGGTCGGGCACCGCACCGTCGAAGTCCGTGCCGTCCGGGTAGAGCCGCGGAACGGCCTGACCGGCCAGCACCCGCCGGAACCAGGTCTGCTCCACCCGGGTGAGATGGCGGACCAGGCCCAGCAATGACAGATTGGACGGCTCGACCGAGCGGCGGGCCATCGCGGCGGCGTCCAGGCCCGCGCATTTCAGCTCGAGCGTCAGGCGCTGGTCGCGCAGGTACCGGACCAGCGTGCCGCGCTCGTCCGTCACCTCAGCGGGTTCCTCGCGCGGGTCCTCCTCGGGTGGCACGAACATGTCCCACCAGCCGAACTGCCGGGCCGGCGGCTCGGGCGGCGGGCCTGTGGCGGGCGCGTTCCGGCCCGGGCCTGCGGTTTCCGGCATGGCCACAAGCATTGACGATTCCGCCCCGGATCCGCTACCGGTTTTCCGCCGCCCAGGATTAGTCCGGCAGTGAACTGCCGGGTCCCGGTGGTCAACCGGGCGGTCTGAAGGGCGGCGGCTCCGGCGGGCTGCCGGTGAGATCGGTCACTATCTGCTCGGCGATCTGGCGGACCTTGAGATTGCGGTGCTGAGAGGCGGCGCGCAGGATGTCAAAGGCCTCGGCCGCGGTGCATCGCTGCTGAGCCATGAGCACGCCGATGGCCTGGTCGATCACTGACCGGGAGGCCAGCGAGGCGCGCAGCTGGTCGGTCAGCACCGCCTGGGCGGCCAGCCGGGCCGCGATGCCCACCGCCACGGTCGCCTCGGCGGCGAACCGCTCGGCCAGCTGCGTTTCGGCCAGGCCGAAGAACCGCGACTGGCTGGAGTAAAGGTTGAGCGCGCCGACCGAGCGGTCGCGGGCGATCAGCGGCAGGGACAGGGACGACCGTACCCCTTGCGCCAGCGCGCGCACGCCGTAGTCGGGCCACCGCTGCTCGGTGGCGAGGTCATCGATGCGGATCCGCTGGCCGGTATGCAGCGAGGTCAGGCACGGCCCCTGATCCAGGCCGTACTGCAGCTCGTCGACCTGAGCGGCGTTGGTATCGGAGCTAGCGACAGTCAGGGGCCGGCCGTTGGGCTGCAGGGTGATCCCGCACGACAGGCCCTGACCCAGCTCCCGGGCCGCGAGTGCGGCCAGTTCCCGCAGGAACCCGTCGATGCTCTCGGTGCCCAGCAGCACCGCCTGCAGCTCGGCGATGCTCGCGCCGAACACGGCGGACTGTTCCACCATTACCCACGGCCCGTCCCCCGGCGGCCTGGCCAGCCAGGCTGTCGTAGTGCCCCGCGCTCCGGGACGGTCCGCCTGGATGGCGAGCTCGAGATGCCACGAAGGCAGCTGCTTACCTACCTGTGAAACGGCGGTTCAAACCTGCAGCTAACCGGGCGCCGGGAGGACCCTGGCTGCCCAGGTGCGGGACCCCGGCTGTGCCGGGCGGTTTGGCGGACCGCGGCGTCATCGGTCATACTCTCGGGCAGCCCGTGTTCCGGCGGGCAGAGTCCTGATGCGCGGCTCGCCACTTCTTCCTCTATGCCGAGGTCAGTCGTGGACACCTGCGATCATCGCCAGCCGCATGATCATGGCAGTGCGCCCAGCTCCGGTGAGCCCGGCAGTGGCCGCACGCTGCTCGATGATGGGCGGCTGCGCATCACCCGCGCCGGCGGGCGGCCCTGGCTGACGGTTGCCGGAGAGATCGACCAGTCCAGCTATGACGGCCTGCTTGGTGCGCTAGCGGATGTTGCCGAAAGTTCCGGCGAGGTCCGCATCGACCTGGCCGCCGTGAGCTACTGCGATCTGGCCGGGCTGCGGGCCTTCTTGCTCCTGGCCGCCGGATACTACGACGGACGTCGCAGCAGGCAAGTTGTCTTGCGCAACCTCTCGCCGTACCTGAAACGCGTGCTGCAGATCCTCGGCTGGGATTCCGCTCCCGGCGTGATCGTCGAGTGACGCGGCATTTCGCGGATCAGTCCGGCTTCTGAGCGGTGGCGGCCAGTTCGCTCAGGCCATACATCAGCGCGTCGCGGGCCTGCGTGCGCATGGAGCCCAGGACGCGGCCCAGCGCCATGCGCTGCCGGTCGCGTATCCAGCTGGCCAGCCGCCGCCCGGAGCCGGTAACAGAAAGCACCATCTCAGGGAGGCCTTCGGCGGCCCGCCCCGCCACCAGCAATCCCGCGGCCTCCATACGGCCGCACAGCTTGCCTGCGGCCGAGAGCGAGGAGGTCAGTTCGGTGGCAAACCGCCGCAGATCCAGGCTCCCGCCGGCCTCGTCGATAATCAGGAGCGCGCGCTGCTGGTCTGCTGGCACTGCGCCGCCCAGCTCGTCCACTGCCCTGGCGGATGCCTTGCGCAAGACGGCGAGAGCAGTCTCCGCCGCCGTCAGGTCTAGCCGCCCGCTGCCGCCGTCTACTATCGGGTTGCTGGTCATCCGGCCCCATCATCAATCTCATCGCGCCCGGCAATCGGCGTGCCGTCACTGCGGGGACCGGACAGGAACAGCACGTCAAGGATACTCGCCCCGGCAGCCTCGCGTGTCGGCGGCTTTCACCCGTGCCCCCTGGCAGAGCAGGGCAGCAGGGCAGCAGGGCACTACCAGCACCTCGCTGGGCCGGCGCATCGCTGGGGCGGCAATACCTCGATGCTGAGGTCCTGGGGGCGGGGGACGTCGTCACCCGTCAAGGGTGGGTCCGTAAATATCCGCGCAGTCTTCAATGAGATCTGAGGGATCGAACGAACAGTTAGGACGCATTCATGTCCGTGCAGGACCGCGAAGGCCGCGTTGGTCCCCTCGTGACCTTCGTCGATCACGTCCGCCCGGACGGTGCCGTAGCTCGCTGGGGCTCACGCCGCCACCGCAAGCACCTGCGAGGCGCCTTCGCTGGCGGCTCGACGTGGTGGGCACCGAGGGCCCGCGGATGGTGGATCGCCGTCCTGTTCGCGGTGGGCTCGCTGCTATTCGCCCTCGGCGCCATCCCCGGCTACGCCAGCGCTGTCGGGGCCCGGTGGGACGCAGTGACCTTCTTCATCGGCTCACTGTTCTTCACCGCGGCCGGGTTCCTGACCTACCGGGAAGCCGTGGACGCCGGCCCGCGGCGGCCGGATGCCGCCCGGCGGCGCTTCCTCGTCTTCCAGCCCCGCAGGATCGACTGGTGGGCGACCGCGGTGCAGCTGGCCGGGACCCTCTACTTCAACGTCAGCACCGGGAACGCGGTGCGGGCGGACCTCACCGCCCAGGCGGCGCACCAGCACGTGTGGCGCCCCGATGCGGTTGGCTCGATCTGCTTCCTGATCGCCAGCGCGCTGGCCTGGTTCGAGGTCTGCCATGGCTGGACCGGGTGGCGTCCGCAGTCCTGGTCATGGTGGATCACCCTGGTCAACCTGGCCGGGTCCGTCGCCTTCGGCGTATCCGCTGTCGCCGGCTACATCAACCCGGCGACCGGTCAGCTGCACAACGCCGAGCGGTCGAACCTGGGCACCCTTATCGGTGCGGTGTGCTTCTTCGCGGGCGCGCTGCTGCTCCTGCCCGAACGCACCGAGGAAGGCAGCGAGCAACAAACCGCCGGACACCCGGGCCACCCCGCTTAGGTGGCGCGCAGAAAGATCTCAGATCAGCTGGAGATCCACGGCTCGCTCAATCGCCTCCGCGCGCGACGACACTCCCAGCTTCTGGTAGATCGGCTTGAGGTGGGTCTTCACCGTGTTATGCGCGTCCGGCTGCACCTGGGACGAGTGCTCGACTAGGTAGCGCGTCACCTCGGGAGCGGTGGTGACGATCGTGTTGAGGTAGCCCTGATGGCGGGCAGTCTCCAGCACATCGCCCATCATGCCCGCCGCCCTGGGATCGCCGCGCTGGATGGCGGCGGCGGCGAGCAGTACTGACGGAGCAGCGCCCGCCGCGGCGGCAATTCCGCCAGCGGCAGTGCGTCCAGGTGCCCGAGCGCAGCTTCGTGATCGCCGGCGGTGAGCGCGACGCGGGCCAGCAGCAGGCCGCGCCGGGCAGCGGGCAGGCCGCCAGCCAGGCCGGCGGGGGACCCAAGGCCGCCGAGCGAAAAGGCGCAGCAGTGCCTCGAGCTCGTCGGCTCGCGCGAGATTCGAAGGCGGTTCCGGCCAGAACCTGGCGCGCTGGCCTGGCAGAGGGGCGCAGTCCACTAGGTGAATGAGGCCCTACGAGGTTATAAAGTGGTGACCGCTCAGCAGCAAACGCTCCTACGAACCGCTTGCCCGCCTAATATGCGACCCTCCGAGATGGCATCAGCGCGCCGATGAGCCAGAAAAACGGCAAGAAGAACCCGATGATAAACATCATCCAATGGCCCTTCCTGATCGACATTACGCCAAGAGTGATGACGAGTATCAGGTAGATGATACCGCCCCCGACGATCCACACCATTTCGACCCTCTCAGAAAAAGTAGTTGTGCCTGTCCGGGCTGACGGGGATTTGTCGGCCGGAGTCGTGCTACATGTGGCTGAATCCGCCGGACTCTTCTTTGGACATGGGTACGGTGACCGGGTGCCTGGAGAAGTGGGCGATGGAGTCGCGGAAGTCGTCCAGGAGCAGTGAGGCCATGTCCTGGCTGACGCCGAGACGGACCAGGATGCGCTGGACGGCTATGTCGGCGGCGGTGCCGGTGAGAGTGTAGGCGGGTACCTGCCAGCCTCGTGCGCGCAGCCGGTCGGCCAGGTCGAACAGGGTGTAGCCGGGGTCCTCGCCGTCCCGGATCCGCCAGGTGACGGTGGGAATCCCGGTGGCGGGGTTGCTGTCGCAGAGGATCTCGAACGGGCCGATTTTGGCGATCTCCGCGGCGAGGTACTGGCCGATTGCGTAGGACGCGTTGTGGATGCGCTGGTAGCCCTCGAAGCCCAGGCGCAGGAAGTTGTAGTACTGGGCGATGATCTGGCCGGCCGGGCGGGAGAAGTTGATCTGGAAGACGGGCATGTCGCCGCCCAGGTAGTTGACGTGGAACACCAGGTCGTCGGGGAGCTCGCCACGGTCTCGCCACAGCACCCAGCCGACCCCGAGGGGAGCCAGCCCGAATTTGTGGCCCGAGGTGCTGATCGACTTGACCCGGGGGAGCCGGAAGTCGAAGACGACGTCGGGCGCGCAGAACGGGGCGAGGAAGGCGCCGCTGGCGCCGTCCACGTGGATGTCGATGTCGAGGCCGGTGTCGGCCTGCAGCTGGTCGAGCGCGCTGGCCATGGCCTGCACCGGCTCATAGGCGCCGGTGTAGGTGACGCCGAGGGTCGGGACGACCATGATCGTGTTCTCATCGACACGGTCGAGCATCGAGGCCGGGTCCATGGCGTAGTGGCCCGGGGACATCGGCACCTCGCGCATTTCGACGTCCCAGTAACGGGCGAACTTGTGCCACACCACCTGTACCGGCCCGCACACCATGTTCGGCTTGTCCGCCGGCTTGCCCTCGGCCTGCCGCCGGGCCCGCCACCGCCACTTGGCGGCCATCCCCGCCAGCATGCAGGCCTCCGAGGAGCCGATGGCCGACGCGCCGACGGTGTTGGCGGCCTCGGGCGCGTGCCACAGGTCGGCCAGCATATGGACGCAGCGCCGCTCGACTTCCGCGGTCTGCGGATACTCGTCCTTGTCGATCATGTTCTTGTTGACCGACAGCGCCATCAGGGCCAGGACCTCCGGCTCGGTCCAGGTCTGGCAGAACGTGGCCAGGTTCTGCCGGGCGTTGCCATCGAGCATCAGCTCATCCGACACCACCTGGAACGCCTCCCCCGACTCAGTCTCATCCCGGGGGAACCGGTACTTAGGGACAGGATTCGTCAGGTCATGCCCGGCGAACACCGAGTCCTCCAGCTGCTCACGGACGGTCTCACGCTCATGCAACGGCATGATCAGCAACTCCTTAATCGGGCCCGCTCCCGCTTGAGGATCACCCAGGCCTGGCACCGTTCCTCGGCGGAAGGCAGCACTTGCCACGAATCTGGCAGCCAGCGACCGGCCTGTCGTCACCCACTGCGGGTGAGCCGCATGGGTCCGGGGGCAATCTGCCATCTGGATCACGCCGCCGCCGCAAGCGCCTGCCTCGCTCGTCACGCGGCTCGCCTCGCCCGGCGAGTCGGAATCGGGCGGGCCAGGATAGGCTTCGAGAGCCATGGCAATTTACGATTTGCTTGCTACGCACTACGACGCCGTTACGGGTGATTCCTCGACCGAGACGGCTTTTGTTGACGATCTCATCCAAGCTCACGGCCGAGTTGAGACGCTACTTGAGGTTGCCTGCGGAACCGGCAATATCATTGCGCCGCTCACAGCCAGATACCAGGTGAGCGGCCTGGACATATCGCCAGGCATGCTAGCTATTGCCCGCAGGAAGATGCCAGAGGGAACCCCACTGTACCTGGCCGATATGGGAAATTTTGAGCTAGACGCCACGTTCGATGCCATCATCTGCGTCTACCACGGCATAAACCACTTGCTTGACTTCACGGCCTGGGAAGGCTTCTTCAGCTGCGCTTACAGGCATCTGAACGAAGGCGGGATGCTGCTCTTCGACGTCCTTACCCTTGACAATCTCAAGGCGATGACGAGGATACCGGAGGTAGTGCAGCAGTACGGCGAGAACTATCTAGTGATAAGAGTGCGAGCGCAGGATGCCGGAGTATTCGACTGGAACGTCGAGGTATTCGAGGGACAGCGCGACGATCGGCGCGCGCCCCTTACCGGAGTAATCAGGACGGCGTCATTCCCGCGAGACAGCATACGGAAAGCACTGAGTGAAGGATTCTCAAGTATCAGGGTAATCGACAGTGACGGCAGCCTCGTCGACGACAGCGAAGACCGGACCTGGTTTGCGGGCACGAAACGCGCAGGCGCCGATTCAGCGTGACACCGGCTACCGCCGGGCCAGCCGGCCGGCCCGGCCAGACCTCAGGCAAGCCGCTGTGAATCCCGGCGCATTGCGGTAGCTCCGAGAGCCGGGGGCGCCGGGCACTCAGCGGGGGGGTCCGCGGCGCCAGTGCCGAGCTCGTTGATGCTGACCAGGTGCAGCGCGAGATCCTGGATCCGGTCCAGCAGGCCGTACAGGGCGGAGTCATCGCGGACTACGGCGATGATGCTCGTGCGGCCGCGGCTGGACTCGATCACCACATCACCGAACGAGCCTGCCAGCAGCGGTCCGCACTCGCCGCGCAGGATGATCCGGTACCGGTAGCCAGTGCTTACCATGGTCCTGATAGGGCGTTCCTCCGTCCGGCCGGGCCCGGTCCGCTGTCCCTCGCCGCCTCGCGTCCTCGGGAGCAGCACCGATGCTCCCTACCTTTGTCGCCGGCGCAGGGGTGACTTATCATCACCCATCCCGAATGTTCACCCTGGTGAAACTAGCGATTCACCCGGCGTGGCACTACAGGATGTTGATGTTCCGGCCCTGGGTGATGGCCTCCTGGCGGGTGGAGACGCCGAGTTTCCGGTAAATAGCACTGACGTGGGTCTTGATCGTGTTCTGCGACACGTAAAGCTGTTCGCCGATCTCGCGCACCGACAAGGTGCCGCGCAGCAGCCGCAGCACCGCCGCCTCGCGCTCGGTGAGGGACCCGCCAGGCGGCACTTCCCGCGGCCGACCCGCGAGCCGTCGTTCGAGCCGGTCCAGCCGGTCCAGCTGAGTGCCAGCGCCGTCCGGCGCCGAGACCAGCAGCAGTCTGGCCTCCTCGGCCAGCGCCACGGCTCCGGGCCGGTCACCGGCGGCGGACAGCACCGGCACGAGCCTGACCAGGATCTCCAGAGTCGGCCACGGGCTGATGCCGGGCTGGCTGCGCCGGATCCCGAGCGCGCGCTCGAACTCCCGGCGAGCCTCTGCGAGCCGCCCGCGGCTGGCGGACACCGCGCCGACAGCGGTGAAGGCGAGAGAGCTCTGCGGGGCTGCGCCGAGACCGGAGTCAGGGTCGGCCACGATCTCGCGGGCCGTGCGCGCAAGCTGCTCTGCCTCATCCAGGTGCCCCTGGTCGACGGCGATCAATGCCAGGAGGGCGAAGCCCAGCATCCGGACAACCGCGATCGACCCGGTGCCGGACACGGCCGTTCGCGCCTGCGCGGCGGCCTCGTCGACATCGCCGGACCAGTAGAGGGCGCCCGCGTAAGAGGCCCGGGCCAGTGCGTGCCACGGCGATGCCGGATCGGTTTCCAGAGTGACGGCCTGGGCAGCCGCGTCCCGCATGGGGCCGATGCCCAGGAACCCGAAGGTGCCCTTGAGCAGCGCAGCGGACGACTGCAGGGACCGGATGCCGTCCGGAAGCGGCCCGTCATGCCCAGCTGCCTCAAGAATCGGCAGCCAGCGCCGCAGGGACTCGCGGTCACCGGAAAGCGCTGCGGCCCATGCCCCGCAGTGCGCCGCAACAGGATCAGCGGTGACCGTCTCGTCGCCGAGCGAGCTCAGCCAGCCGCGAACCGTCGCAACCTGGCCGGAATCGACGTAGGCATACCAGTTTCCGGCGATGAGGCTGATGGCCCCGGCGATGTTACCGGCACTGCGGGCGTGGCTGAAAGCCTCGTCCGCGCTGCCGGAACGGCGCAGCCAGTCGCTCGCGCGCTCGTGCAGTGCGGGCACGATTTCCGGCTCGGTCCTCGCAAGCTCGCTGCGGAGCACCTGGGCGAAGAGACGGTGATACCGGAACCACTGCCGGGTGTCATCAAGCGGGACGACGAAAAGGTTTTCCCGCTCGAGTATGTCCATGATCTCGGCCGCGCTGGCCGAGCCGACGACGGTGTCGCACAGCGGCGCGCAGAATCGGTTCAGGATCGAGGTCCGCGCGAGGAACTGCCGGATTGCGGCCGGCTGGTGGCTGAGCACCTCTTCGGCCAGGAAGTCAACGACAAACCGGCTGTTACCGGTGAACTGCCTGATGAAGGCGCTCGGCGACGGATGCCCGCGCAGCGCGAGACTGGCCAGGTAGACCCCCGCGGGCCAGCCCTCGGTCCGGCGGGTCAGATCGGCCAGATCAGCCTCACTGACCTCGATGCCGGCCGCAGCCGCGACAAGCTCAGCCACCTGCCGGGGCCCGAATCGCAGATCCCTCGCCCGGATCTCGGCCAGCTGGCCAGCCGCACGCAACCGCGCCAGCGGCAGCGGCGGATCGGCCCGGGTGATCAGCACCAGCTGGACGGCCGGGGGAAGGTGCAACAGCAGGAACGCGACCTGGTCATGACAGCGGCGATCCCGGATCGCGTGATAGTCGTCCAGCACCAGGACAACCGGCTCCGGGAGCCTTGATAGCTCGTTGACCAGTATCGGAAGCAGCGTGCCCGGGAGATCAGGGGCCGGGGCCCGCAACGCGAGCAGGATGTCACCGGCATCGAGCTTCGGGCAGGCTCGCTGCAGTGCGCACACGACCTGCCACCACAGCCGGGCCGGGTCATTGTCGTCCGGATCGAGCGAGATCCAGGCGGACGGCCGCGCCTCGGCCGTGCTGGACAGCCACTGCGCCACCAGAGTGGTCTTGCCGGAGCCCGCAGGAGCGTCGACCAGCACGAGCTTGGCGGTAACGGCCGTCAGATAGCCGATGAGCTCTTGCCGCTCCACCCACTCCTTGCGTGCGGTGGGGGGATGAAGCTTAGTCTCGAGCGGCACGCCGGGACTGACCCACGGCGGCCCGGCGACGGCGCGCGCGGGCCGCAGAGATTCCACTCGGCTGGTCGGCCGGGGTACAGCGCGGTCATGGCGGCCGGACGGCAGCCTCTGACTGGCCACGCGGGCGTTCGCCTCCCCATCACGCCCAGGGTCATCTGGACGCGGTACAAAGACGGCACTCACGTCGCCAGCTGCAGAAGCATTGCTGACGGCACGGACCCGGCGCAGTTCACTAGCCTCCTCGGCCAGCCCTGCTGCCATGGTCCAGAGCAGCGCTCTTTGTTGCCAGATAGGAATTATCGCATGCCATGCCCGACCCGGCAATTGCTCAGCCAGTTGCCGGGCGCCGGGGATCGGCGCTGGCGCGCGGATACTGCTGGGAGCCGTGCGGCGCGGGCGGCGGCGGAGAGCGGGTCCGGGCGAGCAAGCCGGCCCGAGCGCCTGACCCTGGCCGCTATCGCGCGGAAAGGGGGTACGGACCGCTCAGTCAGCTGGCGGCAGGTCTTCCACCTGCTTCTTGGTGATGTTGAGCCGGATTCCGTCGTCGGCTCCGGTCACGGCGCTGACCGGGATGGTGACTTCCTTGCGCCCCCAGATATGTCCTTCCTGCAGCAGCACGTGGGTGACATGGTGGTCGCCCGGATCGACGAGAAAGCCCTGCACCCGCCCGATCTCACCGTCCAGAGCATGGACCTGGTCACCGTGGTGCACATCGGTATCGCCCAGCGGGACCACGTCGCGGGTGAAGGACTGGGGATGATGTCCCAGGCTCATGCCGATTCCCATACCGGAGACAGAACCGCCGACCCCCATGCCGCCTGTATTGCCGTAGCCCTGGACCGACTCTGCCTGGCCGTACCCGCCCAGATATCCGGGATCTTCCACGAAGTCGGTCTCTTCGGCCAGATCGAGCTGGTCGAACTCCGCGATGGTACAGCGCAGCCTGATATCGCCGGCCGCAGTGTCTGCCAGATCCAGCGGAACAAGCCGGCCCGGCTCCCGCCTGTGCTTCGGTTCGATGACGAGATGAGTGACCGTCCGGGCGGCCGGGTCGATGATCAGGCGGCTCACCTCGCCGCAGAAACCATCCGAGCAGCTTGCCCTGGCCCCGATCGTGAACCGCATCGCCTCCGCCATCGCTGCCCTCTCCTCCCGAGCTACCACAACGCCGCCCGCTTCGCCATCTGGCGAGCACGAAGCAGAATTCACGCTTCTGCCGCAAGCCTGACCAGTGGCGCCCGGCGCGGCATCACCCCCGCCGGGTGACCCGAGGCGGTGCGCTGGATCGCCCAGGCGGCAGGGCCGTCACGTCTGCGTAGCCACGCCGGAGTTATCCGGCGCCGGTACTGCCGCTGCGGTTCCTGTGTCGGGGCCCAGGGGGAGGGAGTAGACGTCGCGCAGGGTCTCGATCTGCTGGGTGGTGAACGTGCGCTCACGGCGCACATCGCGAGTGAAGGCCAGCCACCAGGTCAGCAGGGCGCCGATGCGGTTGCGGTAGCCGGTCAGGAACGCGATGTGGATGAACAGCCAGATGCACCAGCCCAGGAATCCGCCGACCTGCAGCGGCCCGGCTGAGACCACGGCACGGCCCCGGGAGATGTAGGCCGCCGAGCCGAGGTCGCGGTAGCGGAACGGCTTCTCCTCGACATTTCCCGAGGTCCGGCGCCGGATTCGGTGCCCGGCGTAGAGCCCGGACTGCATCGCCACCTCGGCGACCCCGGGCAGCTTGTCCAGGCTCATCATGTCGCCGAGCACGGAGATCTCGGGGTGCCCGGGGATGGTGAGGTTCTTCTCGACCATGATGCGCCCGGTCCGGTCGCACTTGGCACCGGTGGCGGCGGCGAGGGCCGCGGCGACGGGGGGCGCCTCCACCCCGGCGGTCCACAGGACCGTGTTGGCGTCATAACGGGTTTCTTCGCCGGCGTGGTCGCGGACGAGCACCCCGCCCTGGTCGACGTGGGTGACGATCGAGCCCATGTGCTGCTCGACCCCCAGCTTCTCCAGGCTGCTGGCGGCCTTCTGCGACAGTTTCGGGCCGAACATCGCCAGCGGGGCGCTGCCGCCGTCGAAGAGCAGTACCCGCGCATCCTCCGGCTCGATCGTCCGGAACTCGGCGTGGAGCGTCTTGGTGGCGACCTCCCGGAGCTGGCCCGCCAGCTCCACGCCGGTCGGGCCGCCCCCCACGAGCACGAATGTCAGCCACGCGCGGCGTTCCTCCGGGGTCGCCGCGGTCTGGGCCATCTCGAACGCGCCGTAGATCCGGCGGCGGATGGCCAGCGCGTCCGAGATCGTCTTCATGCCTGGCGCCCACCGGGCGAACTCATCGTGGCCGAAATAGGACTGGCGGACCCCGGCGGCCACGATGAGGTCGTCGTAGCCGTACTCAAGGCGGTCGCCGCCGACCCGCCTGGCGATAACCCGGCGTCCGGCGGTATCGAAATCAACGACCTCGGCCATCACGCAGTCGACGTTCTTGTAGTTCTTGAGCAGGTCACGCAGCGGAGTGGCGATCTTCCCCTCGGACAGGATGCCGGTCGAGCACTGGTAGAGCAGCGGCTGGAATACATGGTGCTGGGCCCGGTCGATCATGGTCACCGAGACGTTGCTGCGTCTCAGTGTCCGCGCCGCGAACAGGCCGGCGAAGCCGCCGCCCACGATGACTACGCGGCGCTGCCCAGATTGGTCGGTCATTGGATGCTCCGGTTCGTCGCTCAGCCGGCCGGGTCATGCCAGGTGTCTCTGTTGGCCAGCAGCCGGTCGGCTTCCGCCGGGCCCCAGCTGCCCCTGGCGTAAGGATGCAGAGGCGTGACGTCATCCAGGACCGGCTCAACCACCTTCCATGCGGCCTCTACGGTGTCCTGCCGGGCGAACAGCCAGCGGTCCCCGTCCAGGGCCGCGCCGATCAGCCGGTCGTAGGCGCGCATGTCCGAGCCCGGCTGCCCGGCGAACGTCAGTTCCTCCAGCAGCGGCTCCAGCCCGGCGCCCGGCTTCTTGCCGGCCAGGTCAAGGCCGACGGCTGTTTCCGGCCAGACCCGGAACCGCAGCGAGTTGGCCACGGCGAACGGCTCGATACCGAACACGTCGTGCGGGGGCCGCTTGAAGCGGATGTCGACCTCGGTGGCGGTGACCGGCATGCACTTGCCGGCCCGGATCAGGATCGGCACGTCTGCCCAGCGCCAGGTGTCAGCGGCGAGCCGGACCGCTACATAGCTCTCCGTCGTCGACTTCGGGTCGACCCCGTCCACCTCGTGATAGCCCTCGTACTGACCCCGCACCGTGTCCTCGGGGGTCAGCGGCCGCAGCGCGGCCACGACCCGCGACTTGGCGTCCCGCCAGGACCCCAGGCCCTGCCCGTCCGGCGGGTCGGCCAGCACGGTGGCCAGCACCTGGAGCATGTGGTTCTGGACCACGTCCCTGATCGCGCCGGTCCGGTCGTAGAACCGGCCGCGGTCGGCGACGTCGAACGCCTCGGCCATGGTGATCTGGATGCGCTCCACGTAGGTCCGGTTGAGCAGCGGCTCCAGCATCGAGTTAGCAAACCGGACGAAAAGCACGTTCTCCACCGGATCAAAGGCCAGCCAGTCGTCGACCCGGAAGATTGCCTCTTCCGGGAAGTACCGGTGCATGGTGTCGTTGAGCTGCCGCGAACTGGCCAGGTCGGTCCCGAACGGCTTCTCCACCATCACCCGCGCGCCGTCGGCGCGGCCGGCCGTTGCGATCCCATGCGCGATGCGCCCGAATAGCGGTGGCGGCACCTCGAGGTAGAACAGGACCTTGGTGCCGGAGCCGATGGCGTCCGACATCGCCTTGTAGGTGCCATCGTCGTCGAGATCTCCGTCGACGTACCGCAGCAGCCCGAGCATCTTCTGCGCGGCCGCACTGCTGGGGTCCATGTTGTTGAGTCGCAGCGACGCCGTCGCGTAGTCGCGGAACTGCGCTAGCTCCCAGCCGCTCTTCGCTACCCCGATGACCGGCACGTTGAGCACGCCGCGCTGGACCAGCCCCACCAGCGCCGGGAAGGTCTCTATTTTTGCCAGGTCACCGGTCGCGCCGAAAATCACCAGGGCGTCAACTTCGTTAGTTGCCATGTCAGCTCCTTCGCCGATTTACTCGGTCGCTGTACTCATCAGATCGCAGCCCAGTGCTGCTGGCATCACTCCGGGCGGGTGAGGACGGCCGCGGGTGGCAGCCTGCCCGGTCAGTGGCCGCTTCTGGCTGGCGGAGCTCCGAGGTCGGGAGTTGCTGGCCCTGACGGGGTTCCGTCCGGCGTGCTCGGCTGGGCGCGGGGCACGAACTCGCGCCGGCTGACGCGCCGCCGGAACACGTAATAGGTCCAGGTCTGGTAGACCAGCACGAACGGCAGGAAGATGACGACCACGACCGTCATCGCCTTGAGCGAGTACGCCCCGGACGCCGTGTTGTGCACGGTCAGGTTGTACGCCGGATTGGTACTGGAGACCATCACGTTCGGGTACAGGCCGGTGAAGATCGACACGATGCAGGCCGCGATCGTGACCGTGGTCGCGGCGAACGCGGCGCCGTCGCGGTGCTCGTAGACCAGCCAGGCGGCCGCGATGACGGCGAGCACGGCGAGCAGCTCGACCGGGTTGAGGAAGAAGGTGCTGCGGGACGTCACGTGCGTCCAGATGGCGAAGGCCACGACGGCGGCGGCCGTCAGCGGGGCCGCGCGGCGGGCCAGGCGCCCGGCCCGGTCGCGCATGTCGCCGGTGGTCTTCAGGGACAGGAACGTCGCGCCGTGCAGCAGGCAGACCAGGACCAGAGTGACCCCCGTGAGCAGCGCATACGGCTGCAGCAGGTTCCAGAATGACCCGGTGTACTGCTGGCTGGAGCTGATGGGCAGGCCGTGCAGCAGGTCGCCCAGGGCGATGCCGATCAGCAGCGGGGCCAGCAGGCTGCCCGCGGTCAGCAAGAGGTCCCAGGTGCGGCGCCAGCGCAGCGCGTCGCGCTTGCCCCGGTACTCAAACGACACGCCGCGGACGATCAGCGACGCCAGCAGCAGCACCATCGCGAGGTAAAAGCCCGAGAACATCGTCGCGTACCAGCCGGGAAACGCGGCGAACATGGCGGCCGCGGCCACGATCAGCCAGACCTCATTGCCATCCCACAGCGGCCCGATCGTGTTGATCGCCGCCCTGCGGCCCGCCTCATCCCTGCCGACCGCACTGTGCAGCATGCCGACGCCGAAGTCGAACCCCTCGAGGATGAAAAAGCCGGTCCACAAGATCGTGATGACGATGAACCAGAACGGGACGAGTTTCATCGTGACCTCAATACTGGACGGCCGGTACCGGCGCGTCCGCGTCGGTCTCCGCGCGAGCGGGCGGGAGCTGCTCGCGTGCGTACTTCAGCATCAGCAGCAGGTCGACGGTGGCCAGTACGGCGTACAGCAGGACGAAAGCCGTGAGGCTGATGACGAGCATGGTGGTACTGACCGACGGCGAAATCCCGTTCTTGGTCAGCATGATGCCCTGCACGATCCACGGCTGCCTGCCGCTCTCGGTGAGCAACCAGCCCGCGGTGTTCAGCAGGAACGGCAGCACCGCGGCCCATACCGCCACCCACAGGAACAGCCGGGAGGTCGCCAGTTTCTTGCGCCGGATCAGCCACAGTCCCCACAGCCCCAGCAGGAACACGGCGACCCCGGCGTAGGCCATCACCCGCATGGACCAGTACTGGATGAAAACGTTCGGCACGTAGTAGCCAGGCCCGTACTTGCTGGTGTATTGCGACTGCAGCGGGCTGAGGCCGACTACCTTGCCGTTCCAGTGGTTAGTGGCCAGCAGCGACAGCAGGTGCGGGATCTCGAGGATCTGGGTGGGGGTGTGGTCGTTGTTGCCGCCGCCGATCTGGAACAGCGAGAACGAGCACGGCTGGCAGGTGGTCCACTGCGCCTCCGCAGCCGCGATCTTCATCGGCTGGTATCTGGCCTCGATCACCCCGAGCTCATCGCCGACCAGCATGGTGAACAGGATCGCCGGGACCAGGACGATGAGCGCGAGCCGGGCCGACCGGGTGAACACCTGCCGGTCCCCGCCGTGCCGCAGCTGCCACGCGGAGACGGCCAGCATCACCGCCGCGCCGGTGACCAGCGACGCCAGCAGGACCTTCGAGTATCCCCAGACGAACACCGGGTTGGTCAGCAGCGCCCAGATGTCGTTGAGCTGCGGCTGATGGGCCTTGTTCATCGTGTAGCCGACGGGATGCTGCATCCACGAGTTGGCCGCCATGATGAATGCCGCCGACAGGACGCTGCCCAGCGAGACCAGCCAGATCGTCGCCAGGTGGACCCGGCGCGGCAGCTTGTCCCAGCCGAACAGCCACAGCCCCAGGAACGTCGACTCGAGGAAGAACGCGGCCAGCCCCTCCATCGCCAGCGGGGCGCCGAAGACGTTGCCGACCAGCCGCGAGTACGCCGACCAGTTCATGCCGAACTGGAACTCCTGCACCAGGCCGGTCACCACGCCGATCGCGACATTGATCACCAGCAGGGTGCCGAAGAACCTGGTCAGCCGCAGGTACTCATCGCGCTTGCTGCGATACCACGCCGTCTGCAGCAGCGCGGTGAGGAACGCCAGCCCGATCGTGATCGGGACGAACAGGAAGTGGTTAATCGTCACGAATGCGAACTGCCACCGCGCAAGGTCGACGCTCGTCATCTGCTCTCCTGGTTACGAAAGCCCGCGGAGCGGCTGGCCGGCCCGCGACCCCGCAGCCGGGAGGTTCAGGAGCCGGAGGTCTGCCGGGCCTGGACGCCGTTCTGCCACGCGGCCGTGCCGGCGGCGGCGGCGGTCCTGGCCTGCGCCCACTTGGTCTTCGCCAGCTCGCTGGGCGGTACCTCCATCTGCTGGATCCACTGGCGCGTGGCCGAGATCAGATGGAAGCCGCCGACGGCCAGGCCCGCCAGGGCGAACATCATGCCGACTCCGACAAGGCCGGCGCCGGTGATGAGCGGGGCGGGTCGTACTTCCGGCAAGTTACTGCTTCGCTTCGTGGTGTTAGACATGTGCACCATCCCAGCTATGGTCGTTCCGGCTATGGTCGTTGATCATCACTTTCGCCGCCTGGAGGCAACCGGGCATCACCCCCCCGGGATGATTATCTCGCCCGCGGTCCGCCCGGCGCGCGGATCACCCAGCGTGGGTGAGGCGACCGCGAGCCGCCGCCGCCAGGCTTGGGCGTGTGACTGAGCACTATGACGTGATAATCATCGGCAGCGGCGCGGGCGGGGGCACGCTAGCGCACACCCTGGCTCCGTCGGGCAAGCGGATACTACTGCTGGAGCGAGGCAATTTCCTGCCGCGCGAGACCGACAACTGGGATCCCGGCTCGGTCTTCGTGGACGGGAAGTACATGTCGCCGGACCAGTGGTTCGACGCCGACGGCAAGCCGTTCCAGCCGCAGGTGCACTACTACGTCGGGGGCGCCACCAAGCTGTACGGGGCTGCGCTGTACCGGCTGCGCCCCGGCGACTTCGGCGAGATCAGGCATGCGGACGGGCCGTCCCCGGCGTGGCCGGTGAGCTATGACGAGTTCGAGCCCTGGTACACCAGGGCCGAATGGCTGTACCAGGTGCACGGCATTCACGGCGAAGACCCTACCGAGGGCCGCTGCTCGAAGGACTACCCGTGGCCGCCGGTCTCGCATGAGCCGCGGGTCCAGCAGATCTCCGACGCGCTGGCTGACGGCGGCTACCATCCGTTCCACGCGCCGGTCGGCATCTTGCTGAACGAGGCCGACCGGCCGCTCAGCGCGTGTGTCCGCTGCGCCACATGTGACGGCTACCCGTGCCTGGTGCACGCCAAGGCAGACGCCGACATCATCGCCGTGCGCCCGCTGCTGGACCAGCCGAACGTGACCCTGCTGGTCAACGCGGAAGTGGAGCGCCTCGAAACCGATCCGTCCGGCCGGACAGTCAGCCGGGTGCAGGTCAGCCGCGAGGGCAGCCAGGAGTTCTACGAGGGCGACATCGTGGTGGTCTCGGCCGGCGCGGCCAACAGCGCCAGGATCCTGCTCCGGTCGGCCTCCGACCAGCACCCGGCCGGCCTGGCCAACGGATCGGACCAGGTCGGCCGCAACTACATGTACCACAACAGCAAGGCCATCGTGGCGCTCGACAAGGAGCGCAACGACACGGTGTTCCAGAAGACCCTCGGCCTGAACGACTTCTACTTCGCGGGAAACGGCCGGGAATGGCCGCTGGGGAACATCCAGATGCTCGGGAAGTCGAACGCGATGGCGATGAAGGGCGAGGAACCCAAGCTCACCAAACTGGCCCCCCGGTGGAGCCTGGAGGAAGTCGCCAAGCACGCGGTCGACTTCTGGCTGACCACCGAGGACGTCCCCAAGCTGGGCAACCGGGTCACCGTCGACCGCGACGGGCACGTGCACCTCGCCTACCAGCAGACCAACGACAGCGAGGCGGACGGTCTCTACCACGAGCTCAGGAAAGTGCTCAACCACATCGGGATCGCCGCCCACCACGTACTGGCCAAGAACTTCTACGCGAGTATGGACGTGCCCATCGCCGGCGTCGCCCACCAGGCCGGCACCTGCCGGTTCGGCACCGATCCGGCCCGCTCGGTACTCGATGCCAACTGCAAGGCCCACGAACTCGACAACCTGTACGTCGTGGACACCAGCTTTTTCCCGAGCATCGGAGCCGTGAACCCGGCCCTCACCGTCATGGCCAACGCGATCCGCGTCGGCGAGCACCTGGTCACCCGGATGGCATGAACCGCGCCGGCCAGCTCGCCGTCATCGGCGGAATCGGCGCCGCGCTCCTGGCCGCCGGATGCAGCTCGTCGGGCAGCTCGACATCTGCGTCCGGTCCCGCCAGTTCTGCTGCGGCCAGCAGCTCCGCGAGTGTGCCGTCGATATGCGGCGAGGCATCCAGCGTCATCACATCATTGAAGAAGCTCGAGCACCTCAGCGTCAGCACCAGTTCCGTCAGCAGGCTGACCGCCGACCTGCAGAACGTCAAGAACTCGGTGACCGCCCTGAACAGCAACGCCGGCAGCCAGTGGCATGCGCAGACCAGCGACCTGAAATCCGCGCTGCAGGGGCTGCAGGGCGCCGTGACCAAACTGACCAAGACACCGAGCGTCAGCGCGATTTCCGAGGTCAAGACGGAAGCCAGCAAAGTCGTGACCGCGGGCAGCAAGCTGGAGGCGACCGCGAAAGCGAACTGCAAGACCTAGACGTCCCGGCCATTTACTGGCCGGCCGGGGCTGGTCAGTCCCGAATCGGGTCGCGGAGCACCAGGATGGACCGGGGGCTGACGGTGACCACCAGGGGCCGGGGGATGCTGGCGGAGGAGTCGGCAGCGCTCCGGCATCGGGGTTGCCGACGGCATGCCATACGCCGGTGTCGTAGTCCCGCAGCGGGATCTGCGTCTCCGCACCGCTCTCGTCGAACAGGCCCAGCGTGATCCCGTCGGCGACGGCGGAGGACACCGCGAAGTTCGTGCCGCCATCAACAGCGGTGGCGCCCAGCGGGAACTGGCTGCCGGGCAGCGCGGCCACGGAGTTCCCGGCTGGGGCGGTCACTGCCCGGTCTCCAGGCCGATGCGCCGGATGACATCTCCAGCGGGATCGACGCCGCCATGCCGGCGGCGGATCACGTCGGCGATCAGCCCGGTCCAGCCGGTCTGGTGGAAGGCGCCGATGGCGGCGCCGTTGTCACCGTGGAAATACTCGCTGAAGATCAGGTTGTCGTGCCAGGCCGGATCGTGCTGCAGCCGCTCGGTCCCGCCGAAGCATGCGCGCCGGCCGTCGGGACCGCGCGTGAAGATCGAGATGAGCCGGTCCTGGAGGTCGGCAGCGACCCTGTCCAGGGTGAGCTGCACGCCCGATCCGGTCGGGTACTCGATGGTGAACTCGTCGCCGAAGAACCGGTAGTAGCGCTCCAGCGCAGCGATAACCAGGTAGTTGAGCGGGAACCAGAGTGGGCCGCGCCAGTTGGAGTTCCCCCCGAACATGGCGGTGGTGGACTCGGCCGGCTCGTAGTCGATGCTCGCCTGGATGCCCTCGATATCGAGCACGTAGGGATGCTCACGGTGGTAAGCCGACAGCGCCCGCAGGCCATGCGGGGACAGGAACTCGCGCTCGTCGAAAAGCTTCGCGAACAGTTTCTCGAGCCTGCCCACGTCGGCCAGGCTGAGCAATAGCCGCTGCTGGCCGTCCTCTCCCCGCAGCAGCCCGGTCTCACTGAGCTTTTGGCCGGTCAGGCCCCGGCGGGCCAGGGAGTCAGCAAACTGCTTGCCGACCGTGAGCGAGACCTGGAGATCATTCTCGTCGACGACCGCGGCCGCCAGGATCGGGATGATTCCCACCATCGACCGGACCTTCACCGAGATGGCTTCCCCGCTCGGGGTCATGAGCCTGTCGTAGTAGAGCCCGTCGGTCTCGTCCCACAACCCGAGACCTTCGAGCGCATCGGTGATGGCGGCGAAATGCTCGAGGAACTTGAGCACGAGATCCAGGCCAGGCCGCTGGCCGGACCGGTTCAGGATGACGGCCATGGAGGCCATGGCGATCGCGTAGAACCCCATCCATCCGGTGGCATCCGATTGCTCCAGGATGCCGCCGACCGGCAGGTGCGAGCGGTCGATCGGGCCGATGTTGTCCAGGCCCAGGAAACCGCCCTCGAACAGGTTGTTGCCCTCGGCGTCTTCCCTGTTGACCCACCAGGTGAAGTTGACCAGCAGCTTGTCGAAGATCCGGCTGACGAAGTCGATATCGCGGGCACCGTCGATCGCGAAAACCTCCACCGCGGCCCACGCCTGCACCGGCGGGTTCACGTCGCCGAAGTCCCACTCATAGGCGGGGAGCGCCCCGCTGGGATGCTGGAACCATTCCCGGCACAGCAAGATCAGCTGGTACTTGGCGAACGCCGGATCCACATGCGCCAGCGCGACGCAGTGGAACGCCAAGTCCCACGCCGCGTACCACGGGTATTCCCACTTGTCGGGCATCGACATGATGTCGAACGAGTCGAAGTTGCGCCACCGGGAGTTGCGGCCCGTGAGCCGCTGCGCCGGGGCGGCCGGCTGAGCCGGGTCCCCGTCCAGCCAGCGGGCCACGTTGTAGTAGAACAACTGCTTGCTCCACAGCATCCCGGCGAACGCCTGCCGCATCACCATGGCCTCGTCGGCGGTCGCCCCGGCCGGCGTGAGCTCGGCGTAAAACTCGTCGGCCTCGGCCCGCCGCTGGGCGATGACCTCGCCGAACAGGACGCCGAGCGGGTCGGCCGCCTTTCCCCCCGCGGCCTTCGCAGGCGGTGGTCGCAGCCGCAGCCGCAGCTCCGCGGTCTCGCCGGGCTGGACCGTCAGCTGGTACCAGAACGAGCACTTAGTCCCCGTGCGCTCGGGATTGACAGCGGCCGCCCCGCTCACCACGTGGTCGTTGATGCCGTCCTTGGGGTACGGCGTGACCGGCGCGGCGCCGAACAGCCGCTGGTCGTTGGTCTCGTTCTCGCAGAACACCACCGTCGGCAGCGTCCCGTCCGGCGCCGGCCCGGCGATCACCTCCATCGGTCCCAGAACCGGGTGATCGAGGCCCACCGCCGAGTCACCCACCGCCCGCATGGCCGGCTTCGGCGCGCCGGTGTCCCAGGACCAGGTGTTGCGGAACCAGGCGGTCGGCAGCACGTGCAACCTCGCGGTCTCAGGTCCCGCGTTGGTTACCTGTACGGCCATCAGCAGATCGTCGGCGCTGGCCTTGGCGTAGAGCACCTCGGCGATCCAGTACCGGTCGCCGTCGAACGCGCCGGTGTCGAGCAGCTCGTACTCGGGCTCCTCGCGGCTACGTGATCCGTTCTGGTCGATGAGGTCCTGATAGGGGAACGCGGCTTGCGGATAGTGGTACCGCCATCGGTTCCATGCGTGGCTGGGGGTGGCGTCGAGATACCACCAGTACTCCTTGACATCCTCGCCGTGATTGCCCTGCGAGCCGGTCAGCCCGAAGGCCCGTTCCTTCAGGATCGGATCCTTGCCGTTCCAGAGCGCCAGGCTCAGGCACAGCCGCTGCTCGATGTCGCAGAACCCGGCCAGGCCGTCCTCGCCCCAGCGGTAAGCACGGGACCTGGCGTGATCGTGCGGCAGGTAGTCCCACGCCTCGCCGTCGGCGCTGTAGTCCTCCCGCACCGTCCCCCACTGGCGCTCGCTCACGTACGGCCCCCACCGGTACCATTCACCGGCCTGCTGCAGCCCGTCCTCCAGCCGCCCGAACCCAGCCACCCGATCCCGCTCAGCACCCACTGCCAGCCCCTGTCGCGTTTTCGACGTACCGAAATGTGTCCGTGTGCCGTGCCGACCCTGGTCCGACATGATCGCGACGTTAACAGCCGGGCCTCCGTGCCTTTTTATATGGCCGGACAGCACCAGCTCATCACCTAAGGCGGGTGATGATTCCCGCTTCACGCTCAGTCACCTTTGGCGGGCGGACAAAACGCCCGCTGGATCGGCTATTTACCTCGACCGAGCTGGAGTGCTCATCGACACATGAACGATTGCCAAATGAATTACCGTCTCTGTGTTATCGGAGGCTGGCGTGACGACAAACCAGATCCTGACCGGGGTGAGCTGCTCGCGGCGGCTACCGGCCGCGGCGGCATCGGGACGGCGCGCGGATCGCCGCCCGCCGGGCCGGGGGCGCGCTGCCCGCGGGGCAGGACCTGCTGTTCCTCGTGCGCGCGGACGGTCAGCTCGTTGCCGTCACTCAGAGCGCGCCGCCGACGCCGGCGGCTGGTGACACCATGGTGTGCCTGCTGCCGGTGCCCTAGAGCGGAGCGGTGATGACCTTTCATGTACGGCTGATCAGCCCTGCTGCCCGGACAGAAGGCCTGGTCGAACTGCTCACTGCCCACGCCGGCGTAGCGCACCTGGTGGTACTAGCCGGAGCTGCCCAGCGGCCAGGCGGGGACGCGGTGCAGTTCGATGTGGCGCCCCGTTCCGCGAACTCCCTGTTCCGGCAGCTGCAGACCTTCCAGGACGACGGTAGCGGCGCTGTCGTCATCGACTACGTGGATGCGGCTCTCGGGGGGGAGACGGCTCCGGCCTCGAAGCACTTTTTTATGCAGCGGGATATCGCACCCGTGTGGGAGGTCGTCGAGGCCAAGATCCGCTCGGACGCCATCTACGCACCCAGTTTCTATATCCTCCTGATCATCGCCGGTCTCATTGGCGCGGTCGGCATCCTCACCAACTCTCAGATCCTTATCGTCGGCGCCATGGTCGTAGGGCCGGAATATAACGCGATCATGGGAGTTGCGCTCGGCATCGACAAGCGAAGCAAGCAGCCGATACTCCGCGGCGCTCTCTCCCTGCTCGTTGGATTCTCAGCGGCAATCGCCGTCACCCTGCTCTTCAGCCTGGCGATCCGCTGGTCCGGCCAAACGCCGAAGCTGTACTCGATCGGAGTGCGACCGGTCTCTGACCTGATCGACACCCCGAACTTGTTCTCGCTCATCGTCGCCATCCTGGCCGGTATCGTCGGCGTGGTGTCGCTGACCGAAGCCCGGGCCAGCGCCCTGATCGGCGTCTTCATCTCGGTGACGACCGTTCCGGCGGCCGCGGACATCGCCCTGTCGCTCGCATACTCCAGCTGGAGCCAGGCCAGGGGGGCGGCGTTTCAGCTCCTTCTCAACGTGACCGTGCTGATCGCGATGGGCGCCCTGGTCCTGCGCGTGCAGCGGATCATCTGGGGTGCCCGCGAACGGGCCGAGTCATCGCGGAATGCGCCGGAAGCCGGCTAGCCGCCGGTCGCCGCCGGTCATCACTACGATCACCGCGCGGCCCGCGATCTCAGCTGGCGGCGTGCACAGTGGCCCAGTCGGCGGCCATGTCGATCACGGTCCACTTATGGTCGGCGGCCGCGGCGAGGATCGGGCGCTTTCAGGTAGGGACTGGCCGCTTACTGAGTCAGGACAGCCGCTTACTCAGTCAGGCCGCCGGCCGGTGGCGTGCCGTGCGGCCGGGGGAGTCGCCGCGCGTGTACCCATGAGGCTCTGCCTGGCGCACCGGGTCACGGATCACCCTCGGCGGGTGACTCCGCAGCGGCCCGCCTTGGCCATTTCTGCTGCCGCCGGCCCGCTTCCCCGCCTGTTCACCCGGCCGGGGTGAGTCAATCGCCACCGTCTGGCGGCATGCTCTGGCGCATGGGCGTCTGCGGGAGCACCGCATTGAAGCGGCCGTGAATCCGACGCAGATCAGCGCCAGGGTGGTTGATCCGCGGCTGCTGCGCTACGCCGGGGCGGCGCGCGCTCACCTAGTGGTTACCGTCGCGCTCGGAGTGGTCGCAACCGGGCTGATCCTGACCCAGGCTGGCCTGCTGGCCCGCGCCCTCGCAGGGGCCGCCCGCGGCGATGTCGCGGCTGGCCTGACGGGCACACTGGCGGCACTGCTGGTCGTGGTCGCGACCCGGACGGCCGTGAGCTACGGCGGGGAGGTGGCTGCGCTGCGCGCGGCCGCGACCGTGAAGTCGCAGCTGCGCCGCGCGCTCACCGCCCGCTCGCTGCGGCTGGGCCCGGTGTGGCTCGGCGGGCAGCGGGCGGGAGAGCTGGCCACCCTGAGCACCAGAGGCCTGGACGGCCTGGATTCGTATTTCGCCCGCTACCTGCCGCAGCTCGTTCTCGCGGTCGTGGTGCCCGTCGCGGTGCTGGCCAGGGTGGCGGTCGCCGACTGGCTCTCCGCGGCGATCATCGCCGTGGCGCTGCCGCTCATTCCGGTGTTCGCGGTGCTGACCGGCTGGCATACCAAGGCGCAGACGCGCCGCCAGTGGCGGCTGCTGGCCACTCTCGGCGGCCACTTCCTCGACGTGGTCGAGGGGCTGCCGACCCTCAAGGTGTTCGGCCGCGCCAGGGCGCAGGAACAGGTGATCGCGAAGGTTACCGAGGATTACCGGGCCGCCACCATGTCCACCCTGCGGGTGGCGTTCCTGTCCGCGCTGGTGCTGGAGCTATCCGCGGCGGTAGCGACCGCCCTCGTCGCGGTAGAGGTCGGGCTCCGGCTGCTGTACGGCCACCTCGGCTACCAGACGGCACTGCTGGTGCTGCTGCTCACCCCCGAGGCTTTCCTGCCGCTGCGAGCGGTCGGCGCGCAGTTCCACGCGAGCATGGAAGGCGCCGCCGCGGCCGGGCGCGTTTTCCAGATCCTGGACACCGCGATTCCGGACGGGCCCCAGGCCAGGCCCGCGGCAACGGCCCGGCGCAGTGCAGGCGCCGACCTGCGCACGCAGGACGTCAGGCTAACCGGGGTCACCGCGGCTTATCCCGGCCGGCCTGGCCCGGCCCTGGATGGGGTCAGCCTCACGATCGCGCCGGGGGACCGGATCGTGCTCACCGGCCCGAGCGGTGCGGGCAAGAGCACGCTGCTCGCCCTGCTGCTCCGCTTCATCGCGCCGGCCAGCGGGATCATCGAGGTAGGGGGAGGCGGGACCGGCAGTGACCTGGCGGCCATGGATGTGCCGCGGTGGCGCGCGCAGATCGCCTGGGTGCCGCAGCAGCCCTTCCTGTTCACCGGCACCGTGGCGGACAATATCGCCCTCGGCCAGCCTGGCGCGAGCCGCAGCGCCCTCTGGCGGGCCGCCCGGCTGGCCGGAGCCGCCGAATTCATCGAGGAGCTGCCGGCCGGATACGACACTCCCCTCGGCGAGCGCGGCCTGCGGCTGTCCGCAGGCCAGCGGCAGCGGATCGCGCTGGCCCGCGCATTCCTGCGGGAGGCGCCCCTGCTGCTCCTGGACGAGCCCGCCGCTCACCTGGATGCGGCCGGCGCCCGGCTGATCGGGACAGCCATCGACACTGCCCTGGCTGATCGCACCGTCATCCTGGTCAGCCACGGCCAGGGCTGGGCTGGCGGCGGCTCCCGGCTCGTCCGCCTGGACCAGGGGAAGCTGCTGCCGGCGGCTCCTGCCACCCGGCCATCCAGCCGCACCGCGGCGGCGGTGCCCCCGTGAGTAGCGGGCCAGCGACTGTGACCGGGGCCGCCGGCGGCCCGGCGGCCGGAACCGCCGCTGCGGCCGGCACCAGGCCTGCGGGCGTGCGGCCCGGGCGCCGGCCGCTGCTGCGGCTCATCTGGCTGGCCCGGCCGGTGCGCGGCCGGCTAGCGCTCTCGGTCCTGGCCGGCGCGGCGGCCACCGGCTGCGGCGTGGCGCTCCTGGCCACCTCGGGGTTCCTGCTCGCCCGCGCCTCGCAGCACCCGAGCATCCTGGCCATCTCGGTGGCCGTCGTGGCGGTCCGCGCCTTCAGCATCGGCCGCGGCGTATCACGTTACCTTGAGCGGCTGACGTCCCACGATGTCGCGTTCCGGGTGCTGGCCGACATCCGGGTGGCCATCTACCGCCGGCTGGAGCGGCTTGCGCCAGCCGGGCTGGCCGCGTTCCGGTCCGGTGATCTGCTGGCCACCCTGATCAGTGACGTGGACGCTACTCAGGACCTGTTCATCCGCGGCATCGGGCCGCCGCTGGCCGCGGGACTGGTCGGCGCGGGCGCGGTGACCGTCTGCCTGCTGATCCTCGCGCCGGCCGGCGGCGTGCTGGCTCTCGGCCTGCTGGCCGCCGGGGCGGGGGCGCCGCCGCTGGCCGTCGCGGCCGCCCGCCAGGCGGCCAGGGCGACCGCAGCGGCCCGCGGCGAGCTCGGCGCGACAGTCACTGACTTGCTGTCGGGCGCGGCGGACCTGCATGCGTTCGGCGCCCAGGACGCCGCGCTCGCCGCGGCCGGCGAGGCGGACCGGAAGCTGACCGCGCTGGCCAGGCGCTTTGCCGTCGCAGCGGGCCTGGGCAGCGGGCTGATCACCGGGCTGGCCGGTGTGAGCCTGTGGGCGGTGCTCGTCCTCGGGGTGGCGGCGGTGGGCCATGGCACGCTCACCAGGGTGCCGCTGGCCGTGCTGACCCTCACGGCGCTGGCTTCCTTCGAGGCGGTCACGGTCATGCCGGCGGCCGCGCTCCAGCTCGGGTCGGCACGCGCCTCGGCCAGCCGGATCGGTGCGGTCCTGGACGCGCCGGTCCCGGTCGCCGAGCCGGCGGCGCCGCGGCCGCTGCCGCCCGGGCCCGTGCACGTGCGGCTGTCCGGGGTGCAGGTCCGGTACGAGCCAGACGGGCCGCTCGCGCTGGACGGGCTCGACCTTGACCTGCCGCCGGGCCGGCGCGTCGCGCTCATTGGCCCGAGCGGTGCGGGCAAGTCCACCGTGGCCGCGGTTTTGCTCCGCTTCCGCGAGCCGGCCGGCGGCACTGTCACCCTGGACGGCGCCGACCTGGCCAGCTACGCCGCCGATACGGTCCGGACGGTGATCGGCGGGTGTCCGCAGGATCCGCACATCTTCGACGCCAGCATCCGTGACAACCTGCGGCTGGCCCGGCCGGGCGCTACCGACGAGGAGCTGGCGGCTGCCGCCGCGCGGGCCCGGCTGCTGCCCTGGATCGATTCGCTGCCCCGGGGCTGGGACACTCCGGTCGGCGCGCACGGGGCAGCCATGTCCGGCGGTGAACGGCAGCGGCTCGCGCTGGCCAGGGCGCTGCTAGCGGATCCGGCCGTGCTGATCCTGGACGAGCCCACTGCTCATCTGGACCCCGAAGCCCGGGCGGCCCTGACCGCCGATCTGCTCGCGCTCACCGCGGGCCGGGCCACCCTGCTCATTACGCACGAGCTAGCGGGACTCGACCAGGTCGACGAGATCATCGTCCTGGAGCACGGCACGGTCGCCCAGCGGGGCACGCATGAGCAGCTGATCCGGGCCGGCGGCCAGTACCGGCAGCTGGTCGAGGCGCCCTCATTCTGGCCTGCGCCGCCGGGCCGGTCCGCTGAGAGGGCTATGACGCCGCTGGCCGGCCCGGGGGCGGACTGGGCACGACCGAGGCCGCCTCGCGAGCGGGCTGATCCGAAGCAGCGACCGGAGCCGCAGCCGGAGCCGGGCTCGGGGTGAGCCGGGCGGAGGCCACATAGGCCACCGCGACCGCCACGATAACCAGCGGCATGACCTGCAGGCCGTCCGACGACAGCAGCAGGGTAGCCAGCAAGACGGAGGTCAGCGGGAGCCTGAGCATCACCACGGTCATCGCACCGATGCCCATGGCGACGCCGTAAATCAGCGGCAGCCCCGGCAAGTGCGACAGCGCCACCCCGCCCGCCGCCCCGAGGAACATGGCCGGGAAGGTGGGGCCGCCGCGGAAGCTGCTCAGCGACGCGCCATAGGCGATCCCCTTGCAGACCAGGAGGAGCAGCAGCGCGCCCACGGTATAGCTGGCGCTGCTGCCGATGAACGGGCCGAGGGCGGACTGCCCGGAGAACAGCACCTCGGAGGAGCCCTTGCCGGTGCCGGCGGCGAACGCGATCGCCAGTCCCGCGACGGCCAGGCCGATCACCGGCGTGGCGATCAGCATCCGCCGCTCGACCCGGAGCCGCAGGAACAGCCCGAGCCACCGGATCCCGGAGCCGAGCGGGACAGCTATCAGGCCGATCGCCAGCGCCCACAGGAATTCAGCGCCCGTGGGCGACCCGGCGTGGGGAAGATGGGGAATCGCCAGCGAGAACGTGCCGAGCCCGGTCAGGTGGTCAAGGCCGATGAAGATCAGCGAGCCGACGCCTGCGGCCACCAGGCCGGGCACCAGCACCAGGTCCAGCATGGCCCCGCCCAGTCCCGAGGCCTCCATCAGCAGGAACGCCCCGAGCAGGGGCGAGCCGAACAGGGTGCTGATGGCGGCGAAACTCCCCGCAGCGGCCACCACGGTGCTGGTTCTGGGCGGAGCGTCCCGCTTGACCAGGCGGACCGCGAGGACGCCGAGCCCGCCGCCGAGGGCGATCATGGGCGCCTCGGGCCCGAGCACCACGCCCAGGCTCAGGGTCGCAAATGCCGCGAGAATGATGCCGGGAAGCTCGGCCGGGGATGGCGGGCCTGCGCCCATCTTGAACCCGTCGGCTGGCGAGTGGCCGCCCGTGCCGGGCAGGTACTGGATGGTGAGGCTGACCAGCACCCCGGCCAGCACCAGCGGCGGGATCGGCCACCACAGCGGCTCGGTATGGAAGCCCAGGCCGGCGGGCAGGCTGGTGAATATCCAGTGCTGCAGCTTGCTGACCAGCGCGAGAAAAAAGTAGGCCGCCGCCGAGACCGGCGCGCCGATAAGGGCGGCCAGCACCAGCAGCGCCACATAGCTCCGGGACCGCAGCAGCGCAGCCGGATCGGGCGGCGTCGTCACTGGCGTCCTCCCGAGCCCCGGCCCCGGCTCGGTCGCGGCGCTCATCTCGAATTCTGTCTCCCGCCCGTTTACCCGAAGGAGGCGGCGCTGCCTTTTTGCTCGGATTCGATCAGCAGCGATACTGCCTCGATCAGGGCGAGGTGGGTGAAGGCCTGCGGGAAATTGCCGAGGTGCTGGCCCGTTGTGGTGTCGATCTCTTCCGCGTACAGCTGCAGCGGTCCGGCGAACGACAGCAGTTTCTGGCAGAGGGCGTGCGCGCGGTCGGTTTCGCCGATCATGGCCAGCGCGGTAACCAGCCAGAACGAGCAGATGGTGAAGGTTCCCTCCGCGCCGTCGAACCCGGTGTCAGTGCCCTCGACCTTGTAGCGCAGGACCAGGCCGTCCTGCGTCAGCTCGTCGGCGATGGCCAGGACGGTCGCCTTGACGCGCTTGTCGTCGGGGGGCAGGAATCTCATGATCGGCAGCAGCAGCAGGGAAGCGTCGAGATCATCGGTCTGGTAGTGCTGCCGGAACGCCCCGCGCTCGGATACGCCCTTGTCCAGTATCTCGGCCTTGATCTCGTCGGCGCCCGCCCGCCACCGCCTGGCGCGGTCGTCGTTGCCCCGCTCGGCGGCGAGGTCGGCGCCGCGCGAGGCCGCCACCCAGCACATCACCTTGGACGCGGTGAAGTGCTTCGGGTCGCCGCGGACTTCCCAGATGCCCTGGTCAGGCTCCTGCCAGTGCTCCAGCGCGGCGTCCACGAATCCGGCGAGCCCTTCCCACACCGGCCCCACGATCTGGCTGGCGGCCCAGCTGGAACTGGACGTCCAGGGCGTCCAGGATCATCCCCCACACGTCGTGCTGCTGTTGGTTCCAGGCCCCGTTGCCGACCCGGACCGGGCGTGCCCCGCGCTATCCGGACAGGTGGTCGAGGGTCCGCTCGGTCAGGTCGCGTTCCCCGCCGATGCCGTACATGATCTGCAGCTCGAACCGGCGGTTGAGGTCACCCCCGCTGACCGCGTCGATGACGAAGCCCCAGTACTCGATCGCTTCCCAGTCGAAGCCCAGGCGGTACAGCGAGCGGAGCATGAACGCCGAGTCCCTGATCCAGGTGAACCGGTAGTCCCAGTTGCGCGCCCCGCCCGGCGTCTCCGGCAGCGAGGTCGTCGGCGCGGCCATGATGGCGCCGGTGGGAGCGTAGCTGAGCCCTTTGAGGGTCAGGGCGCTGCGGTCGAGGTAGGTCTTCCACGGATGGTCGGGGATCTTGGCCGAGCTCAGCCAGTCGCGCCAGAAATCGACCGTGGTGTCCAGCGCGCTGAATGCCTCGTCCTGGCTAGCCGGAGCGTTTGCGCCTCCCCAGGACAGGGCGACGAAGGCCGACTGGCCCTGAGTGAGCGTCGTGCGGCCGTAGCAGCGGGCACCGAGGACGCCGAGCGGGATGGTGCCCGCCAGCTCGAGCTGCACGTCTCCCTCCGCGGGGGCGACGGTCATCGCCTCGTAGCCGTCGCCCTGTATAGGTCCACGTGCCGCCGGTGGATCCGTAATCGAACAGCGGGGCGCAGTTCACGACGGCCTCGACCCGGCCGCTGATGCACGTCGCGATCCGCACCAGCGCGCCTACGGCGCCGAAATCAGCCGGGGCCCGGTGGTAATCCGGCCGCCGCCCCTCGTGCTGGACCGGGCCGACGGCCAGGAAGTCATGAACGGTCATCCATCCCGTAGGGGTCTGCCAGGTCGTTTCCAGCACCATCGTCCCCGGCACGTACCGGCGGTGCTGAGGCACGCGGGTGGTGCCGGGACCGAACCGGAACAACCCGGCGGACCGGTCCAGCAGCGCCCCGAACACACTGGGGGAATCCGGGCGCGGCAGGCACAGCCATTCGACCGACCCGTCCGGCGCGACCAGGCAGCTCTGCTCGCAATTGGACAGGAACCCGTAATCGGCTATTGGCGGAAATTCGCTCACTGGGCGTGACCTCCCGGAAGATGCCTGTCCGGCACTGACGGACACCGTGAAAGATAACGACCGGATGAGCGTTACGGGATCACCCCGGGCGGGTGAGCTCAGCTGCCGCCAGTGCGAATTTCGTCACCGTAACCTGGCCTCCCCCCCGTTGCCTCCTTATGCCCTGGCATACTTCCCGTGCTCGATGAGGCCTCGCGCACGCCGCTACTCGTCCGCAGTGCCTGTCACGGGCGGATATCGGTCACGGACACGGCGTACCTCCAGGACCTGCACGCCGAAGATCTCGAGTCTGGCGAGGAGCCCGTGGAGTGCCGCCTGATCAAGAAGCGGGCCCTGCAGGACCGTCTCGACCGGCTCCACCGAGGCCGTGAGCCGGTCAAAGTCAAGCAGCGCTTCGGGCGGCACGACCCCCGCTATGCGGATCTCGTAGTAGAACGGTCGCACCGCGGCTCCCGGCAGATCGAATAGACGTCGCTGAATCCCCACGGTCCCCCCTCTGGAGGCAGAACGCTCCACTCATGGCGGGTGATTCGGTCACCTCGGTGAGATCGTGCGGAGGGTGAGGACGGCTCACCCGAAGGTGCGCGATAACTGCTGGTAACGGGGACGGGCTAGCTCGCACGGCATCCCGGGCACGCACGGCCACCTGCCGCACGGACGGGGCGGCGCGGCAGGTGGCCGGCCGGAGGAGGAGTACTGAGGTGACCAGTGCCCATGCGCGGGGGGCGACGCGCGCCGGAAGGCCGGGAGCCGGAGCTGAGGACCCCGTCCTGATGTCCAAGATCACTGTGCCCGGCCTGCCGGGCTGGACCGTTCCGCGTCCGCGGATCGACAGGCTCATCGCTGGCGGCACGCGCGGTCCGCTGACCATCGTGACCGGGCCGCCCGGCGCAGGCAAGACGATGGCCATCACCTCGTGGGCCGCTGGCAGTACCGACTCTGGCGCCCTGGCCTGGATCGCTCTCGACGAATACGACAACCGGCCGCAGGTCTTCTGGTCCTACGTTGTAGCGGCCCTCCGGCGGGCAGGCATCACCGTTCCCCGGATCTGGCCGGCCGCAGCCCGCGGAAACGCCGTGAGCCACGAGTTCCTGCTGCGGCTCGCGTCCGCGCTAGCCTCGCTTGAGCAGCCGGTGATGATGGTCATCGACGATTTCCATCTGCTGACCGATGCCGGCACCCTGGATGGTCTGGCCTACGTGCTGAGGAACGCGGCACCGGGCCTGCACCTCGTGGTCTCCTCGCGGGTTCAGCCGCTGCTGCCCCTGCACCGGTACCGGCTGAACGGGGAGCTGACCGAGATCCGGGCTGAGGACCTCGCCTTCAGCGCTGCCGAATCCAGCTTGCTCATGGCGCAGCTTGGCGTCCGGCTGTCAGCGGAAGCCCTTGAGTGCCTCACCGAGCGAACCGAGGGCTGGGCGGCGGGAATACGCCTGGCCGCCATCTCCCTGAACGGCCACCCCGACCCTGAGCAGTTCGTCAAGGAGCTTGGTGCCGAGGACAGTGCGGTGACGGGCTATCTGGTGGAGGAGGTTCTGAACGCGCAGCCCGCTTCTGTCCGGGATTTTCTCCTCCGGACGAGTATTCTCAAGCGCGTCAATGCGGACATCGCCACTGAACTGAGCGATGGCAGCCGAGCAGCAGACGTACTGGCGACCCTGGCGGAGGCGAACGCTTTCGTGCTGCCGTTGGGGCACGGGTGGTACCGCTACCACTCGCTCTTCGCCGAGATATTGCGCCTGAAGCTCCGGCGTGAGTCCCCGCGCCGGCTACCTGACCTGCACCGGCGTGCGGCTGCCTGGTACCGGGGAAACGGGTTCCTCACCGAAGCCGTGCGGCACGCCGGGGCGGCCGGAGACTGGCCGCTCGCAGGCCGCATGGTCCTGGATGAGCTGGCCATAAGCCAGCTCATCCAGCCGCGGGCCAGTCAATCGCTGGCCGATGAATTCCGTCACATGCCGGAGGACCCGGCCGGGACGCAACCGCATCTCCTGCTCGTTGCCGCCGCGATGGAGCTATCCAGCGGAGCAGACGGCACCGGCAGTGCCGCGCTCGGCGCGGCCGAAAGCATCCTCGAGCGCCTTCCTGCTGATGAGGAGGTTCCAGCGCGGCTCGCTGCCGCACTTATCAGGACGGCCTTGTGCCGCCAGGCCGGGGATCTCGATTCAGCGATCGCCGCGAGCGCCATGGCGGAGGCTGCGCTCGGGCAGATCTCGGAAAGCCTTCTCGCGCTGCACCCCGCGATCCGTGCTCAGGTTCTGCTGGGACGCGGAACGGTGGAGCTGTGGGCGGGCGACGCTGATAAGGCATATGGAACCTTCGGGGCCGGCCTGGCCACTGCGCTCGCTCCGGACAGCTGGCACGAAAGAACAGAGTGCCTCGGGCTGCTCTCACTCGTGGAGGCCTTGCGAGGACGGCTGAGCCGCGCTGTCCAGCTCGCCAGCGAAGCCGGCGGGCCAGACGACGATAAGAGGCATGCGGAGTGTGCCACGCCCGCGGCAAGCATTGCCCTGGCCTGCGTGCATCTGGAACGAAACGAGCTGCGGCAGGCACGCGGCGAGCTGATGCTGGCCGATGCCGCGCTCCGAGTGCGGCCGGACAGCCTCATGTGCGCTGTGGCGAATCTGATCGCAGCGCACTGCCACCTGGCCGAAGGCCACGCCGGGGAGGCTCTGGAGCTGGTCAGCCGCGCACGGCAGGGCTGGTCGCCACCACGCTGGCTCGAACGCAGACTGACGCTGCTCGAATCACGGGCCTGCGCGTCGGCGGGGGACGTCAAGGCCGCCGTTGACGCGGCGGGGCGGGCCGCGTCGCAGTCTGCGGTCGATGCGCCTGTTGCGCTGGCGCATGCGTGGCTCGCCGCCGGTGATCGTCAGGCGGCCAGGAGGGCATTGCCAATTGCGGCGGCAGGCTCTCGTGACGTGCGCGAGCAGGTCAGCCTGGAGCGGTGGCTGATCGAGGCCCGGCTCAGCTACGGCAGCAGTGACGCCAGGCGCGGCCGTCGATCACTTGAGCGCGCACTGCAGCTGGGGAAGCCAGAGCAGATCAGGCGGCCCTTCGCCATGGAGCGGACTTGGCTTCGACCTGTACTGCTGCACGATCCCGGTCTGGCCCGCACGTATCGGCGACTGCTGGAACCCGATCTGATAAGCCCCGGCCGGTCCCTGGCCAGTCCGCCGGTGATAGGCCCGGCGCCGCTGGTCGTGGACCGGCTCAGCGAGCGCGAGCACGAGGTCCTCCAGCGGTTGTCCGGAATGCTGAGCACTGCGGAGATCGCCTCCGAGATGTACATCTCGGTGAACACGGTCAAGACCCACCTCAAGAGCATCTACCGCAAGCTTTCGGCTGATCACCGCGGTGAGGCAGTCCGCCGCGCCAAGCAGCTCAAGCTGATCTGATCTCGGCACGCCGGATGGAATAAGCGCGGCGCGAACCGGCGGAGGCGCCGCCTAGGGCTGGCGATCCGGCCGGCTTGCCGCGAGGCCCGGTCCCTGGGGATCACCCGCGCGGGGTGATGCGGCAGTTACCTGCGGCCCCGACCCTGAAGGGGCAGAAGACGTGGTCATAGCCGCGGCCGGTTTCCTGGCGCCTCATGCAAGGGTCGGTCGGGGTGAACCGCCCAAATCGCGTGAAAGAGGTCAAGAACATGGCAATTGGCCCTGTGCAGCTCCTCGTACTGGGATTCAGTCAGCCGGATTTTCACGGTGAGATCATCGCCGAGCTGGAGCGGCTGCACCAAAGCGATCTGGTGCGAGTGATCGACGCACTCGCCGTCTACAAAGACGCTGATGGCGAGCTGGAGATGGAACACCTCAGCAATATTTCTGAGCAGGAGGCGATCGAGCTCGGGAGCAAGATCGGCGCGCTGATCGGCCTCGGCGTTGCGGGCGAGGAAGGAATGGAGGCAGGCGCGGCCGCAGGTGCCGAGGAGGCAGCCGCCGACGGCGTGAACGTGTTCACCGAGCAAGAGGGCTGGGATGTGCTCGAGGACATCCCGAACAACTCCGCGGCAGCCCTCGTCCTGCTCGAGCATCACTGGGCCGTACCGCTTCGCGACGCGATTTTCCGGGCCGGGGGCTTCCGCATCAGCGACGGCTTCATCAGCCCGCTCGACCTGGTGACCATCGGGCTCGTCTCCGCCGAGGAAGCCAGGGAACTGCACGACCTGGAAACGGCAGCTGCGGCAGGCTGACTGCCCACAGCTGCCATCACCTCAGGAGGACCGATGTTCGGAGGACGCAGAGTAGCCCGGCGCACTGGACGGCGCACAGCCCGGCGGGTCTCCCGGCGCAGGTAACTGCTCGGGCGGCCCCGGCCAAGTCGCCGGCACTCAGGCACCTGCCGTCAGCCGGTGAGCCCGGGCGCGGTACCGCTGCCTGAGCGTCGGCCTATTCGTCGTGCACCTTGACCAGCCAGGCCATGGCGTCCAGGTAGGCGGCCTGGGTCGACTCGCCGATCACCGGTGTCGCGTCGAAAGTGCGCACCGGTCCGTCAACATGCCCGGTACGGCGGAGCCGCTCGGTGAGACTAGGCTCAAGGCCGCTCAGGTAAAGCCGGCCGCCACAGGCCGCGAGGCGGCCCGCGTAGTCTCCGGCCACCTTGACAAATGTCGCCCCGAGCGAGGTGCGGCCCCTCAGCCGCAGGACGACCACGGGCGCGGGCGCCCCGCCTGGATCGGGCAAATGAGCCGCCAGGGTCCGGGCACCCGCGTACAGCAAGCTGCCGTGCACATCAAGGATCGTCACGTGCTGACCAGTCAGTGCCGGCGGAGGCGGGCGTTCCTCGAAGCGTCCGTCGTCGCGGGGAATGAGCTCCACCACGGTGAGATCCATGGCTTCCTGGTTCAGCTGCAGCAGCAGCGACAAGGCCACTCCGAGGCCGACAGCCGCCGCGACCGGCAGGAACAACGTGGCACCGAATGTAGTGATGACCGCAACTTGTGAAGTGCGCCCAGTGCGCAGGATGGTGGCAATCTCGCCGGGCCGCAGCGAGCTGACGGCAGCGAAGATGAGAATTGCCCCGAGCGTCGGAACCGCGATCTTCTGGACCAGTCCGGAGAAGATGACCAGGATGATGATCATCCACACGCCGGACCAGATTGCGGCCCACCGGGTCCGGCCGCCGACGCTCACATTGAGCGCGGTCTGACCGACCGAGCCCCCCACCGCGATGCCCCGGAACAAACCTGAGACCAGGTTGCCGACGCCCTGGGCGATGATGTCCTGGTTCGGATTCGGCTTGGCGCCGCCGGGATTCGGCGCGGCCTCGGCCACCCCGGCGCCCTGGACGAGGACGATGGCCGCGATGGCCAGCGCTCCCGTCACGAGGCTGAACGACATCAGCCTGAAGTCAGGGAAGTGCGGGAGCGGGACGCCGCTCGGAATGTCACCCTGGTCTCCGACCCGGGCGACGCTGTCAGCCCCGGCCAGCACGACCACGATCGTCGGGATCACCAAAGCGACCACAGCGCTCGCTACCGCCAGGCGAGTCCGCGCCAGCACGACGAGAATCGCCAGGGCAGCCAGGCCGGCGAGCACAGATGCCAGGTTCATCCGGCCCGGGTGAGCGAGCACGTCCACGGCCTTGGCCAGCGGGAAGGCGCCATGCGCCGGAGCGCCGGTCAGATCGGCAAGCTGGCCGCACGCGATGTTGACCGCGATCCCGCTGAGGAACCCGATCATCACCGAGTAGGAGACGAACCGCGTGTACCGGCCGAGGCGCAGGACCCCGGCCACGGCCAGCGCAACGCCGACCAGCAGCGCCAGCAGCGGGACCGCCTCCGGCCGCCGGGCCGGGGCGATGGCCTGCAGCGCCGAGCCCGCCGCGAGGGCGGCGGCGGACGTGGTGGTGATGACCATCATCCGCGTATTCGAGCTGAGCCCGCCCGCGATCCGCCCGGAGAAACTCGCGTACAGGCCCTGCACCGGGTTGACCCCGGCCAGGACCGCCGCCGCCATCCCATCGGGAACGCTGCTGATCGCGCCCGGCAGCCCGGCCAGGAGGTCCGCGCGCAGGTGAGCCCGCTCCGGCCGGATCGAGCGCAGCCAGCGGCCGGCTCCGGCCACAGCAGAGCGGGCTGCGTGCATCATCCTTTGCTCCGTCCGGCTGCACCATGCCGGACTACCGGGAGTTGTCCGCCGATGCCATCTCGATGATCTGTGATCGCGGCCTGTCCGGCCTCACCCACCGGGGGTGGTGCCCCGCCGCGGGAGTACCCAATAGTCTCGGTGCACAGTCGCGAGAATCGGGAGCACGGACGGCATGTCCACGACGAGTTCTTCCGCACCGCCCGCCGCGAAAGATCATTCAGCCCGGCTGGTGCAGGCAGGGAACGGGGCACCGGATCAGCCCGCGAGCATGGCGTGGGTTCCCGGCGGGACGTTCCGGATGGGCTCCGCGGATTTCTATCCGGAGGAGCGGCCGGTGCACCGGGTTACCGTGGACGGCTTCTGGATGGACCGCCATCCGGTGACGGTGACCGATTTCCGGCGTTTCGTGACCGCGACGGGCTACGTTACCGTCGCCGAGCGGCCGCTGGCAGCCGCTGATTACCCAGATGCCGATCCCGCCCTCCTGGTGCCGGGATCACTTGTCTTTCAGCGCACGCAAGGCCCGGTCGACCTGCGTGACTACCGCAACTGGTGGGCGTACGTCCCCGGCGCAAGCTGGCGCCGCCCGGAGGGACCCGGCAGCGGCTGCCGCGGCAAAGGGCGGCACCCGGTGACCCATGTCGCCTATGAGGACGCCGAGGCTTACGCCGCGTGGGCAGGCAAGAGCCTGCCCACGGAGGCTGAGTGGGAGTACGCGGCCCGCGGCCGCCTCGACGGCGCCGTCTACGCCTGGGGCGATGAGCTCGCGCCCGGAGGGCTGCCGATGGCCAACACCTGGCAGGGCGAGTTTCCCTGGCAGAACCTGCTCACTGACGGATACGAGGGCACCTCGCCGGTCGGGTCATTCCCCGCCAACGGCTACGGGCTCGACGACATGACCGGCAATGTCTGGGAATGGACCTGCGACTACTTCACCCCGCGGCATCCGGCTGATGCCGCCGGTACCTGCTGCGCACCGCGCAACCCGCGGGTCACCGCGCCCGGGCCCAGCAGGGTCGCTGGTGAGCCAGGAGCGCACCTGCCGCGCAAGGTCATCAAGGGCGGCTCGCATCTCTGCGCGCCCAGCTATTGCCTGCGCTACCGGCCGGCCGCCCGGCAGGGCGAGACCGTTGACAGCGCTGCCTGCCATCTCGGCTTCCGGTGCGTCAGCCGTGACGGCTCGCCCGTCTCTGAGTAAACCGGGAGGCTCTGAGCAGACCGGGTGCGCAATCAAGGGCGCGACCGGATTAGATCCGGTTGTGCGGCAAACACATCCGGGACCTTGCGAGAGCCCTCGTCTCTCGCAAGGTCTGGACTGAGCTGCAGGCTTGCTTACTCCCGGGCGAGCATGGCCTGGGCCTCGCGCTCGAGGTCGACATAGGGGTCGCCGCTGACATCGACGGCGACGCGCTTGATGCTGCCTCCGGTGAATGAGTGCGGGTGGGGCCCCGGGTAGTCGCCGGTGACGGGTTCCCCGCTGTCGCGGCCCACGCACAGGCCCTCGCCTGCGAGGGAGAACATCCCGGGCTGGGTCTTGATGCGGCCTTCGCCGACCTTTCTGTCGCCGTGGTACAGGGACAGGATCCCGGTGGCCACGCCGGGGGGCTCCTCACCGTCCTTGTCGAAGGAGGCCGAAAGGATCAGGTTCTCGCCGGTGGGCAGGTCCTCTGTCCCGTCGATCTTCTGCTCCATCATGCCGACGAAATTGTAGGCGTAGTGCAGCCGGTTGTCCTTCACGTAGAGGGCGTGGCCGCCGAACCGCGACCCATGCGCGAACAGCACACCCTCAGCGCCCAGGGCCGGGATGTCCACCAGCGCCCCGATCGAGTAGGAACGGTTGCGGACGTTCACCGCCTGCGCCTCGGGCACCTCCGCGGTGTCAGGGAAGTAGACGTAGCGGTCGCGGGGCGGGGCCAGCTGCGGCCGCGGCGTGCTTATGATCTCCAGCGCGGACCGGTCATCGAGCGGGAAGCCTCCGTTGTCGCCGGCCTCAGCGAACCACAGGTTTACCAGCTCCCGCAGCTTGTCGGGGTGCTCGGCGGCCAGGTCGTGCAGCTCGGCGCGGTCAGTGTCGGTGTGGTACAGCTCCCAGGTGTCGTCGTTGAAGTTGCTCCAGCCGCTGAGCGTCGGGTGGGTGGTGATGGCCTTCCAGCCCTCGTGCCAGATTCCCCGGGAGCCGAGCATGGAGTAGAACTGCGTCTTTCGCGCCGACGGCGCTGACGGGTCATTCACACTGTAACGCATGCTGACTCCGTCGAAGCGGCTCTGCACGTGGCCCTTGATCGTGGCCGGCGCCTGCACCCCGAGGGTGTCCAGGATGGTCGGCACGATGTCGATGGCGTGGTGGTACTGGTGGCGCAGCTCGCCCCTGCCCGCCGTGGCCGATGGCCAGGAGATGATGCACGGGTCGGCCGTGCCGCCGTTGAACTCATACCGCTTCCACATCTTGAACGGCGTGTTGAAGGCCATCGCCCAGCCGTTCGGATAATGGTTGTAGGTCTTCGTCCCGCCCAGCTCGTCGATCATCGCCAGGTTGGCCTGCATGTTGTCGGGAATGCCATTCGCGAACAACATCTCATTGATCGACCCGTCGGGGCCACCCTCGCCGCTGGCCCCGTTATCGGACACCAGAATCACCAGCGTTTTCTCCCGCTGCCCGGACTCCTCCAGGTAGTCCAGCAGCCGGCCGATGTGATGGTCGGCGTGCGCCAGGAACCCCGCATACACCTCGGCCATCCGGCCGAACAGCCGCTTCTCCTCCGCCGACAGTGAGTCCCACGGCTTGGTATAGTCCAGCGGCGGGAACGGCTGCCCCTTGGGTCCCTTGCGGGTCTCGGGAGTGCCGATCGGGTTGACCGGCGGAAGCTCGGTGTCGGCCGGGACGATCCCCATCTGCTTCTGCCGGGCCAGCGTCTGCTCCCGGATCGCCTCATACCCCATGTCAAAACGGCCCTTGAACTTGTCGGCCCATTCCTTCGAGACATGGTGCGGCGCGTGGGCGGCGCCTGGCGCGTAGTACAGGAAGAACGGTTTGTCCGGCGCGACCGCCTTGGCGTCCTTGATGAACTCCAGCGCCTTATCGGTCAGGTCCTCGGTCAGGTGATAGCCCTCGGCCGGGGACTTCGGCTGGTCCACCGGGTGGTTGTCATACACCAGGTCCGGATACCACTGGTTGGTCTCCGCGCCCAGGAACCCATACCAGCGCTCGAACCCCCGCCCCGACGGCCAGTTCCGCCGCGTTGACCCGACGTTCATCTCCACGGTCGGGCACAGATGCCACTTGCCCACCATGTAGGTATTCCAGCCGGTCTCGCCGAGGATCTCCGGCAGCATGCCGTTCTCCGGCGGGATGGTCCCGCTCGCGTTCGGGTATCCGACAGCTGCCTCAGTGATGCACGCCATGGAGTTGCGGGTGTGATTGCGGCCGGTCAGCAGGCAGGAGCGAGTCGGGGAGCAGAGCGCGGTGGTATGCCACTGCGTGAAGCGCACCCCGTCGGCGGCGATCCGGTCGATGTTCGGCGTCTCGATCGGGCCGCCGTAGCTGCTCATCGCCGAGAAGCCGACATCGTCCAGCACGATGTAGACCACGTTCGGTGCCCCGTCGGGTGCCCTCGGCGGCTTGAACGGCTCCCAGTCGGGCGTGGAGTCCCGGATATCAACGTTGATCGTGCCCTTGAACGGCTCGCTCATTTCACTGCTCCTCGCTCATTTCACTGCTCTTGCGCCCGATGGGCACAGGACGGGTCTCGCCTGCGGCATGGCCTGCACAGGAACCGCTGACGTCGTCAGCCCCAGAGCCGCCGCGGTTACCGAATGCTCAATGTCACTGCTGCCGGGCGCGCCTTGCGAATCCCGAGGAAGTCAGGTTCCGAGCAGCTTGGCCTTGGCCGCGGTGAATTCGGCATCCGTCAGGGCGCCTTGCTGATGCAAGGTGGCGAGCTGGTTCAGCTGGTCGAGCATCGACGACGTCGGTGCCGCGGCCGGCGCCTGCTGGGCTGGCGCCTGCTGGGCTGGCGCCTGCTGGGCTGGCGCTTGCTGCTCGAGATCGCTGATGCGCTCGTTCTGCTCGTCCTCCTGCTGTGCCTGCGCCGCTGACTTATTCGCCTTGTGGCGGCCTGCGATGTAGGCGCCGCCGCCCACCGCGGCCGCGCGCAGCAACGGGCGTCGCCGCCGGAACATTACTGGCCATCCGGCAGCGTCAGGCCCAGCGCGACCATGAGCTCAGGAGCGGCTGCCACTATCTTCGGCAGGCCGACCTGCGGCATGATCGCGCGCAGCACGCCGATGAGGTCTTCGGCCGTGACTCCGGCATCCAGCGCGTTACCTACCTGCCACAGGTAGGAGGCCGGGGGAGCATCGAGCGCGATGAGGGCGGCGATCTTGACGAGCGCGAAGCTGCGCGGGTCCAGACCGCTCTCCACCTGCCAGTCTGCGCGCAGCCCGAGGGCCTTGCCGAGCAGCTCCGGATCGCCGAGGGCCAGCTCAGCTAGTGCCTCCTGCATACCGTCGTCAACGCCAGCCTTGGTTGGCATATTCATGATCAGGTCCTTTCCGTTGCTGCGGCGGGTCGAGTCGCTGAGGACGGCCGCATTACTTGTCAACGATCGTGGCTATCCGCGCGCGCTGCCTCACCCGTGATGGATGAGGTCAGGCCACGGCCCGTCCGGTAACGCCGGATGCGGTGCTGCACTGCGACCGGGCGCGGGGGAGGCGATGCCGTGCCTGCATGCTCATCGCCGTTCATACGTGGTCTGCGGTCGCCGACTGGGCGGGTGGTCTGCCGATCAGCTCGATCAGCCCGAGAACGAGCAGCAGCAATACGACGAGCAAGACGGCGACCAGAGCGGTGGGGCGACCCCAGAAAACGAATATCAGGGCCGCAAGCGCGGTGACACTGATCCGGAGTGCGGAACGGTGCGCGTAGGTCCAGGAGCCGACCGGGCCGGTCCGCACTCCTGCGTGCTCACCGCTCTGGCGCAGCCAGCCCAGTCCTGACCGGAACGCCGCACGAGTCTGGACCGCCGTCGCTGACCGCCCGGTGAAAAAGCCGGCGAGCGCCACGATGAGGCCGACGACCAGGAGCAGGCGCAGACCTTCCTTGATGAAGCGGACCAGCGTGTCGAACATGGCGGCGGCGGCGTCGCTCGGCAGTACGCTGGCGGGCACGCTGTTCAGGTAGATGCTGCGGAAGAACGCCAGGCCGGCGCCGAGCACGAGCATGCTGGCGGCGAGACCGAGCCCCGCGCCGACCAGGGCGCGCCGGTGCCCCCGAGCGACGTACACGCCGAGGGCCAGCAAAAGGAGCGACAAGATCGGCAGCACGAACTTCAGGTCATTGATCAGCCGGTAGCCGGTCTGCGCCTTGACTAGGTCTCGCGCCGAGAACAGGGCCAGCGCCGGGTGGATGGGCGGGAGGCTGTTCACCAGCGTGAACCCGCGGGAACTGAGATCCTGCTTGACGATATTGATGAAGGGGGCGAGGTCGATAGTGACCTGACCGTTGCTGACGCCGATAGCGCCGCCGCCCTTCCCGGAGAGCGCCGTTACCAGTTCCTGATGAGCCACGGTGTTGACCTGGAGCCACGCGCGGGCGAACCGCGCGCTGGTAACGATCTTGTGTATCTGGCCGTGGATGAATCCGGCGACCGAGCTGGCGATTGTCGGGCTGAAGGTCTTCAGCAGCGCGGCCACGCGAGGAAGCCCCCGGGCCGACAGCAGGCCCGCGGCCTGGTTGGTCAGCCGCGCTACGTTGAGGTGGCTGGTGACCTGGGCCGTCAGCTTGTCAGCCAGGGCGTTCTGGATCGCCGGATCGTGGATCAGCGGCTCGATGTTCGCCACGTAACGGCTGGTGTCAGAGACCTGATTGGCGGACCAGACCGCCAGCAGCGACACCGGGGCGAGCAGGCAGCCGATCACGATGAGCAGTGTGGCGACCGGAAGTCTCCAGCCGAGCCGGCGGCGGCGCGCCCGGCCAGTCCGCTGGCTGCGCAACTCGGCCACCTCGGCGCGCAGGCGTTCCACCTCAGCCGCTTCGGCGCGCAGGCGTTCCACCTCAGCTCGTTCGGCCTCGCTGGTTTCCGTGTCCTCGGCAGCCGGTACTGGCTCGCTGCCAATATCGGACATGGTCACCTCCGCCGAGTCCAGCGGCACGGCGTCAGTCGTGCCGCCGTGCGTTCTCGCCGGATTCCGCCCGACGCCTTGTCAACTCACTGTGTCGAACCTAACCAGGGGGCGCCTCACCCCGCGAGGGTGAGTTCCGGCTGAGCCGCCAGGCGGATCATGGGACTGCCGAGGCAAGGGTGCCCGATGTTCAGCCCAGGTCGTCGCCGGGCCGGATAAGACGCAGTGCGGAGGTCGCGCAGCCCTCTCGATCGATTCTAATTATCAGCGACGCTAACGAGAAGTGGGTCTGTTCTCGAACGTCGCTAACGGATCAGATTCCGCGCCGGGGTCCCCGGATCCATTGCGGGCCTGCTGCGCGCCATTCTCTGTCCCAGCCAGCGAGACGGCGCCGGTCAAAGACGAGTCGCCCCTCACGGCCGGCCAGGCAGAGCAAGAGCGCCACCCCGCACGCCGTCAGCACCTCGGCCATCAGAATCGACCCGTTCAGCTGACTGCGCGTCAGCGGCGATCCGGTGGGCCAGCCCGAGCGGTTAACCCGCACACGCGTGCTGCTCCCGACCGCGGCTCCTGGGCCAACCGGAGCCCAGCCCCTGTGCGCGCGCCCATTCTGCGCGGTCCAGCGCACCCGCATCCACACAACACCCGTCTGGTCTGGAGCATCAGCCCGCTGGCTAGGCGCGCTTCGCTGCACGACGGCTGGCACCTGCCGCCAGGCTGCCTCCCGCTGTTGCTCACGCATGCCCGCGGTGCTGGCCACGTGACCGGCAACAGCCGCCAGGACCGGCGCGGCGATCAAGAAGAGCACGATCAACCCGGCGAACATGGCTGCCTCAAGCCGGTCAGTGAGTCTCCGCAACGGGTTGTGGTCCCACCCGAACATCCTGGACCGGCGTGTCCGCTGACTCACCCGGTACCTCCGCAAAACCTGACCTAAGCGCCCGGTCAGGTTCGGCCGCCGCGCCTCCCGGCCGCCCCGATCCACCGGCAGTGCACTTCCCCCCTGCGGGATGGCCGGGCATCCTCCCCAGCGGGTGACTGCAGCAAAGGCAGCGCAGTAGAGGCTCCGGAGCTGTCCGGCGGGTGAGAGACTGCTTGACGGCTCGCGGGGTTAGCTGAGGGGACGGCATGCGGAGCAGGGGCAGATGATCCTCGCTGCGGTTGCCGCCGGGGCGCCGGCTGAGACGTTCACCGGGGTGATGGATCATGTTGCCCAGGGTTTCGAGGCCCTGGGCGCCGCGATCCTGGTCGCCGGCGTGATTTTGTCGTTCGTGCTCGCGGGGGTGGCGTGGCGGCGGTCCGGCCGGCCTGGCGAGGGCGTACCTGGTGCTGCGCCAGGCATTCGGCGGGACCCTGCTGCTCGGGCTGGAAGTCCTGGTCGCCGCCGACCTGGTTCGCACCGTGGCGGTCGCGCCTACCCTGGACAATGTCCTGGTTCTCGGGCTGATCGTGGTGATCAGGACGTTCCTGAGCTTCTCGCTGGAAACCGAGATCGAGGGCGTTGCGCCGTGGCGGCGGGCTCTGATCAGCGGCGCGGGGACAATCCGCCGGGCCTCGGCTAGCGCGCTGGAGACCGAGACGCCGCCCTGACAAGGAATTCTCCGTTAGCGGCTCGTCAGGAAGCTAGCGTTGACGTCCTCACTAGGTCTTGGGGAGAACATGACTGACCTGCCCTACCAGGAACTTCCAGCGGTCAGGCGAAGACGCCTCGTTGCCTGGGCGACCCTGCGCGGCGTCCTGATCACGACGGTACTGGTCGTTCTGTATTACGTGCTTCCGCTGGATCAGCCGTTGAATGGCGACGCAGCGGTCCGTATTCTGATTGGCCTGCTGATCTTCGCAGGAATCACGGTCTGGCAGGTCAGGACCATCATTAGCTCGCGCTATCCGGGCATTAAGGCGTTCGAGGCGCTGAGTTTGATCGTTCCGTTCTATCTGCTGCTGTTCGCCTCAACGTACTTCGTGATGGAACGAGCGTCCGCGGCAAGCTTCACCCAGCCGCTGACCCGCACCGACGCCCTGTACTTCAGCGTGACCGTATTCTCAACGGTGGGCTTCGGGGACATCGCTCCCAGGTCCGAGGCTGCCCGGGTAGTGCTCATCGTCCAGATGCTCGGCGACCTCGCGCTGATAGGCGTCGGCGCGCGGATACTGCTGGGGGCCGTGCGCCGTGGCCAGCAGCGAAGACCGGGGGCGGGCGCCGGCGCCGACTCGGCGCCCAGGTGAGCCCGGCCGCATGGCCCCCGCAGCGGCCGCTGGCTCGGCAGTTGCCTCCGCCGGCCGGATCTTGGCTGCTGGTCAGCCTCTGGTGAAGACGGCGTGGATGGCGATGGCGTTGTTCATCGATGCCATGCCCAGCTGGTTCCAGGTGAGCCCGTAGTCGGACCGGTCGACCTGAATGGTGGCGTCGAGCACCACGTCGCCGTCCCCGGCGGGGGAGGCGTCGGCGTTGAAGGTAATCGGGCGGCTGTGGTCCCGGACAGTGAGGGTGCCGGAGATGATTGCGCCGGTGCTGGCGGGCGCCAGCTTGTCCAGAGTGAAGGTGATGACGGGGAACTTCTCGCTGCGGAAGAAGTCATCGGAGCGCAGGTGCTTGTCGCGTCTGGCGTTCCTGGTATCCAGCGATCCGGTCGCCAGCGTTATGCGGCCGGTGACTTCGCCCGTCGCGGAGATTGTCCCGCTGCCGTCGAGCTCCCGGAAGACTCCCTTGACCGGGACCAGGCCCCACATGCTCTTGCTCTGCAGCGTGGCGGTGGACTGGGCCGGGTCAAGTCGCCAGTTCCCGGCCAGCGAGCCATCCGCCAGCTGGGCCTGCCAGGCTGTTTCTTGAGAGGGTGCGGTCATGGCCGTCCTCCTGCAGATAGGTTGAGGATCCGAATTGTTTGGATGTGCTAACAATATAGACTAGCGCAGACGAGGTCAAAGGGACGGCGAAGTGTCAGCGGAACCGGACGCGGCGGGGCATTCGGCAGTGTGCCTGCGCCTCATGCGCATTTTCCCGCGGGTAGTGCGCGGAATGCGGCGCTACCAGGACCAGGCCGTCCCGCACACGGACGCGCCCCTGGGGCCCCGGCATGTCGCCGCGCTGGAGCACCTGCGCGACAGCCCGCTGAGCGTCGGCGCGCTCGCTGACCGGCTCGGCCTGACCCTGTCCACTGTGAGCGGCGTCCTTGCCGACCTGGAGCGGGCGGGGTTCGTAAACCGATCAGCTGACCTGGCAGACCGCCGGCGCACGATTGCCCGGATTAAGCCCGGTGCCCGGCCCGCAGTGCACGAGTGGCTGGATGGCGCCGCGGCTCCGCTGGCGAGGGTGCTCGGCAGGCTGGACGCCGATGAGCGCGCCGCGTTCCTCAAGGCCATGGATATGCTCGAGGCCGAGTTCCGCACCGCAACCCCCGGTGATTCCCCATCTGCTGAGCGCAGGCCGTGACTGGTACCGCTTTGCTGGCACGCCATCCGCCACGGCCACGGCTCTCAGGCCGCTACTTGAGCGCTGCCCGAGGGCCGCTGCTCGTTTCAGGCCGCGTCGGGTGCTGACAGCAGATCCGCGCAACGGGTCAGCTTGCCGATCATGCCGTAGACGTGCCAGAGGCAGTCGCCGAGCATCATGTCGTAAGCAGCCTGGCCGAACCGCTCGACGTAGCCATCCCGGCCCCGCAGCAACCGTGACGCATGGAGCAGTTTTCCGGCTGCCCTTGCCGCTGCGCTCCTCCGCCCGCTCACCCCATTCGGTCCCGAGCGCAATGTACTGGTCGATGCGCAGTCCCGATGCGGCAATCGCCGCGTCCGTGTTCGCTGGGTCCGCGCTGGCGGGCACCACGCCGGTCAGAAGAGGTCACCGGAACGTCCGGTTCTGAGCATTGCCCAGGTCTATGCCATGGCCGGGAAACGCCCCGGCCAGCGGCGGGCCGGAACGGGACAGACAACCGCGACCGGGTGATATCAGCGCGGTCACGCCCGCGCGCAGGATCGCCGGCTCGGGGAGGGGCGCCCACGGAGCAGGAGTGATCCGGCCAGCGTTTCCCCAGTTGCCAGTCACTGTTGTTGCGGCTGGCGGCCCGCGCAACACTGGGCTGGTGAAGGCGGACGTGACGGTGATCGGGGCGGGCGCGTTCGGGCTCAGCACTGCTTTGCATTGCGCGTTGCGCGGCCTGTCGGTGATCGTAGTCGAGCGGATGACAGCTGGCTCGCAGGCGTCGGGCCGCGCGGCTGGCTTGTTCAAGTCCGTGCAGCCGGATGAGCTGCGTACCTGGCTCGCGCGGCGCAGCATCGCCAAGGTGGCTCGCTTCGAGGAGTGGGCTGGCGTGCCGCTGGATGTCAGCCGCTCTGGGAGCTTTCTGGTCGCGCGCACCGCCAGGCACCACGCCTACCTGCGTGCTGAGCTGGCGCAGTCGCGCCGCTGGGGCGTCGATCTGCGCCAGGCCGGGGTTGGCGAGCTCGCCGAGCACGTCTCCTATTACCGTCCGTCCGGGGGAGAGCTGGCCCTGTGGTGCCCGGAGGATGTGTACATCGCCGAGCCAGGCAGCCTGGTGCAGGCCTACCTGTCCGCGTGCCGGCGGCACGGGGTGACGATTCTGGAATCCGAGGGTGCCGTGGCGATCCTGGCGCCGGGCGGGCAGGTCGCCGGGCTGGAAACGGCCGCCCGCCGTATCGATGCCAAGATCGTGGTTGATGCAGCGGGTGCCTGGGCGCGCCAGGTCGGTGAGCTCGCCGGAGCGGCGGTCGCTGTCGCTCCGGTCCGCCATCAGCTGCTCATCACCGAGCCATCTGCCGGCATACGCCCGGCAGACCCGATCGTGCGGGTGGTCGACGCCGCGGCCTACTTCCGGCCTGCCCGCGGCGGATTGATGGTGGGGGCGTTCGAACCCGATCCGCTGCCCCTCGATCCGCGGCACCAGCCCCCCGCCTTCAGCACCGACGATGTCCCTCTCGACGCCGGCCGGCTGCGGAAGCTCGCCGGCCAGGTCTGCGCGCAGATCCCGCTGGCCGTCAGCTCGCCGGTGGCCGAGTGCCGCGGCGGGCTGTTCACGATGAGCCCGGACGGCCGCTTCCTGGCCGGGCCGGTGCCCGGCATACCTGGCTTGTGGGTAGCCAGCGGCTGCAACGGATCAGGGTTCTCCTCCTCACCGGCTATCGGCGAGATGCTCGCCAGCTGGATCGGCGAGGGGCGGCCGCCCCCGGGCGCGGCCAGTCTCTCTCCCGCCCGGCTCGGCCCTCAGACCGACGATGCCCTGATTCAGAAGGGCATCTGGCAGTACGCGCACTACTACGACCCCGCACCACAGGCGTGACGGTCTGCCGATGATTGTGCATCCGCTCTTCTGCAGCCTGTGCGGCCATCCCGGCAACGCCGCAGCGGGAGCTGCAACGCCCGCAAGTTATCGCAGCTCGCGTTTCTGACGCACGCCTGACGCGCGGCGGCAGCGACGCGGAACGTGACAAACCCCGGGCGCCGCTCCGTCCGAGCCCGCAGACCGCCGCGCAGTAGCCTGCGGCCATGGTGATGCAGACGCGGCCGCTGGGCCGTACCGGGCATGACGTTGCGGTCCTCGGCTACGGGGCGATGGAGCTGAGCGGCCTGCCGCGGGAACCGTCGGTCAGCGATGACGAAGCCGGGCGGCTGCTGAACGCGGTACTCGAAGGCGGCATCAACCTGATTGACACCTCGATCGACTATGGCCGCAGCGAGGAGCTGATCGGCCGCTATCTCGCCCATCGCCGGGACGAGTACTTCCTCGCCTCCAAGTGCGGGTGCCTGCTCGGCCCGCCGCCCGCCGGCGCCAGGCCGCCCTACCCGCACGACTACAGCGCGGCCAACGTACGGGCTGGTGTGGAGCAGAGCCTGCGCCGGCTAGGTACCGACCGGCTGGACCTGGTGCAGGTGCACTTGTCGCCCAGCCGTGCCCAGATGGCGGCCGAGGGCACGGTCGAGATGCTGCACCGCCTCCGCGACGAGGGGAAGATCCGCTTCCTCGGCATGTCAGGCGTCCTGCCGAATCTGCCCGATCACATTGCCATGGGCGTGTTCGACGTGTTCCAGATCCCGTACTCGGCAGTCCAGCGCGAGCATGAGGATCTGATCACCGCCGCGGCGGGCGCCGGGGCCGGGACGCTTATCCGCGGCGGTACCGCCCGGGGCGGCCCGGCCGAGGACAAGGCCTGGCAGCAGGGGCCGCTGGGGATGGCCGAGGGTGAGGGCCGCCGCCGCTGGGAGGCTGCCGGGATGGATGACCTGCTCGGGGACATGAGCCGGATCGAGTTCATGCTGCGCTTCGCGCTCAGTCATCCCGGTGTCTCGTGCGCAATCGTGGGCACGTCCAAGGTCGACCACCTGCTGGGGAACCTGGCCGCGGCCGGCCGCGGCCCGCTCCCGGCCGGCCTCTACGAGGAGGCTACGAGGAGGCTAGGAAGCGGCTGCCGCTGCCGCAGTAGGGAATCGAAGAGGCTTTGAGCTGGTCACTTGCTGCGCGGAAAAGCCAAGCTCGGCATGTATTCGGCATGGCCGTGGTGCCGAAGGATTGAGGCCGAACAAAAAGCGACCCGCTGACCACCTTGATGCGAACTGAGCGCTCAGGCCGATGCTGCGGCTGCTAGACGACGTTCCTGCAGGTAACCGGCAGTGAAACGGCCACGAGCGGGCACTGGGCGCTCAGATGGTCAAACGTGGTGCCAGGCAGAGGCGGGGCGGGTTGTCGGTGGCGGCCAGTACGCTCCGGCCATGGCCAATTTCGCGGTGAGACTGGTCCACGGGCCACGCTGGGACCACTCTCGTCAGATCCGGGACCAGGAGGCCTGGGATGAGCACGCAGCATTCATGGACGGGCTCGTCGATGACGGGTTTGTCATCCTTGGCGGCCCGGTCGGCGACGGTGCGCAGACCTTGCACGTCGTCGAGGCCGCGGACGACAGAGAAATCAGGGCACGTCTTGCCGCAGATCCCTGGGCTTCAGCCGGACTGCTCCAGATCGGCGCGATAGAGTCCTGGGCGCTCTGGCTCGACAGCCGCCCGAGAACTCAGCGCACTGACCGGCATCATGCCTGATCAGCGTGCGCCAACCTGGCGATAAGTACACAGTGCGGCATGAGCCCGCACTGCCACGAGCCGGTCCGGGCTCCTTTCGCAGGGAGGCCGCTCAGTCGGCCGGGCGGCTCTTCTTGCCCTTCCTGCGCGGATGCTCGATGATCACATCCGGGCCAGGGAACACCAGGCTGGTGTGACCGTCGTCGAAACGCACCAGGTACGGCGGCTCCCCGCCCGCTCCGCGGACCTCGACGATCTCGCCCGCCCGCTCCAGCTGCCCCACCACCTTGCCGCGCACGTGAAACCGGTCCCCGACGACTGCCTGCATCTGTCCGCCTCCTTACCCGCGTTCCCGCGCTACCCGCGGGCACGCTCGCGGCGGATCGCGCCGCCACGACCAGTATCGCTCGCGGATCTGCCGGGCAGCAGTCCTGGACGCCGCCAGTGCCGAGTGCCAGGCTCAAGTCTGGGGCGGGCGTTGCGTCTGCCGATCCGAGCCAGCCCCCGGCCGGATGGCCGCCGCCAACGAACCGCCCAATGCGCCGCGGCGCTGGGCCGCACGTCATCAAAGGAGAGCGTTGTGAGCGTATACAGGGTGACCGAGGTCATCGGGACAAGCGGCACTTCATGGGAAGATGCAGCAGCGGAAGCAGTCAGGACTGCAGCCGGGACAATCCGTGATCTTCGAGTGGCTGAGGTCGTCAAACAGGACATCCACCTGGACGAGAGCGGGGCTATCACCTACCGCACCAAGCTTCAGCTCTCATTCAAATACGAACCCGGGCACTGATCCCAGGTCTGCTCCTCTCACTGCGGGGTAAGGCGTGCCGGTTCCAGGGCCGATCCTGCCCGCGAGGTAATCACATGAACACCCCCGCCACTCGGTCAGCGTAGCCGCCCCTCCAGGCGGAGCTACGACCAGCGGCGCCGCAGCCGGGCGGGGAGCTCGGCGGCCGGGGGCCTCGAAGGGCTGCCTCCCGGGGGGGTCGTGCTAACCCCCGCTGCGCCGTGCGGGCTAGCCATCTTGGCTGCCGCGGGCGTGTCTTGGAGACTGGCAGGTGAACAGGTTGCTCGCAGAGGGCGGCTGCCGTAGCTGACGTGGAGTAGCCCGGTGAAGATCTTGGTGGCCGGCTGGGATAGCGGCGGGGGGGTGGAAGCTGTTCAGACTGTGGTGCGGCGGGCGGTCGCGCGCGGTCATCACGTGCGGGTTCTTGGCACCGAAGGGCTGCGATCCAGGTTCGAGTCGGCGGGCGCGGTGTTCCTCCCGTATAAGTACGCTCCCGACAACGATCTGCGGCAGCCTGAGACCGACCTGGTTAAGGACTGGGAGGCGCGCAATCCGCTGAGCTTGTGGGCCCGGGTCCGGGACCGGCTGCTGTGCGGGCCCGCGCGCGAGTTCTGCCGTGATGTGGTCGAGGAACTGCACCGGGAGGCGGCCGATGTCGTGGTTGTCGACACCCTGATTCCTTCGGCGCGGTTTGGAGCGGAGGTGGCCGGGGTCCCTGCGGTCATTGTGATGCACGGCCCTTATATGGTTCCCCGCGCTGAGGTGCCGCCGCTGGGGACGGGTTTCATGCCCGCCCGGGGGAGCCCTGGCCGCCTGCGTGACAGGTCCGCAGCCGCGCTCGCACTCGCGGTGTTCCGGACCGGGCTGCCCGCCCTCAATCAGGCCCGCGCCGAGTTTGGGCTGGCGCCGCTGCGGGACGGGCTCGACCTGGTGAGCAAGGCTGACCAGATACTGGTCTGCACCAGCCCGAGCTACGACTTCGCACCCGGCTCGGTCCCGGCCAACGTCTGCTATGTCGGGCCTCAGCTCGACGACGCAGCCAGCGCGGCCTCCGGCGATCCGTGGGCCGGACCGCCCGGCCGGCCGCTGGTGCTCGTGGGCCTGAGCAGCACCGTCATGCTGCAGGAGGGTCTGCTGCAGCGGGCCGCCGACGCCGTCGGGCAGCTTCAGGTGCGGGGGCTCATCACCACGGGCCCGGCCGTGGACCCGGCGGTGATCGTGGCTCCGCCGAATGTGACTGTCACGCGGTGGGTGCGCCACGCCGATGTCCTGCCGTACTGTTCGGCCGTCATCACTCACGGCGGCCATGGCACCGTAATGAAGGCCTTGATTGCCGGGGTACCGCTGGTCGTGGTGCCACTCGGCCGAGACCAGCCAGACAACGCTGCCCGGGTGGTGCACGCCGGCGCGGGCACTCGGCTGCGGAAACGGGCCAGCGTCAGCGCTTTGTGTGCGGCCACCGCCCAGGTGATCGAAGATCCCCGTTATCGTGCCGCTGCCAGGCGAATGGCGACCCGGCTGGCTGCCGAACGCGACGACAACCTCGCCGTTGATGAACTGGAGCATATGGCCGCCGGCCTGCGCGGCCCTGCCTCTCCCGGCAGACACGGTCAGGGCTGATCGAAACGGCCGTCTCGCCTCGGGCGGCATTTGGCGCCTGACCTTGGTGCAACTATCCGCCAACGTCCGCCAACGTCCGCCGGCATACCCTGGCGGCTGGCCGGATTGTTACTCAGGTGGATACTCGGATGCCCGAGGGCGATTGCCTGCCCTCATGCCCCGGTGGTTCCGTCGATCAGCTCGCGGATCAGGTCAGCATGACCGCTTTGGCGCGAGTACTCCCTGATCATGTGCGCGTACAGCCAGCGCAGTCCAGGCGGTGGGTCTCGTCTCCGAAGGTCTCATCAAGGGATCTGCTGCTGATGACCCTGCGGGCTTCCTCGGCCTCAGCCGCGTATGTCGCGAAGTCGGCCTCGGCAGCAGCCGGGTCGGTCGGTGATAATCCAGCCAGCCGTCGAGGCTGCTCCGTTCGTCGGCGATGCACGGCGGGTCAGCTCGTTGCACGTCCGGTGCGGTCCACCCCATGGAACGGATACTTCACAGCAGGGGGCCCGCCGGGGCCCCGCCCCAGCCGCCAGCCGAGCCGATCCGGGTGCAGCGCCGCGCCAGCGCCGCCGGCGTCATCGCCGTCTGCGGCCAGAAGATCGCCCTGGGCCGCACCCAGCCGGGCTCACCGTCGCCGTGACCGTCTCCGACACCACCCTGGCCATCGAATTCGACGACCAGGAAACCCGGGTCGTGCCCGCACCACCACCACGCCAGTCCGTAACAACAAAGCCGACCGGCCGCGGACGGTCCCCTTAGTTTCCTAGGGTCAGTGTCAACCATCACCCCTGCCGGTCAGCGGTGCGATCATGGGTGCGTGACGGCGTGGCAGGATGTCGAACAAGCAGAGCCGGAGTTCGCGCAGCGCGTGCGGGCGCTGTTCGACGCTCACAGACACAAGACACTTGCCACCTTGCGAGCCGACGGGTCGCCGCGAATCTCCGGGATCGAGACGGTCTTCGAGGACGGCGAACTGGTTTTTGGCTCGATGCCGAACGCGCGCAAGGGCGCGGATCTCCGCCGGGATCCGCGGTTCGCCCTGCACAGCGCCACGGTGGACCCGGTCGAGGGCTCCGAGGCGCAGTGGCCGGGCGAGGCGAAGATCGCCGGCCGGGCGATCGCTGCCGGACCGATCACCGAAGGACCGGACGGCGACCGCTTCCACGCCGACATCGCCGAAGTTGTGCACACCCACCTCAACGAGGAGGCCACGATGCTCGTCGTCGAGTGGTGGACGCCCGCGCACGGGCTGCGAAGGATCGAGCGCGAGTGATCCTCCACCACCACGCCAGTCCGTAGCATCAAAGCCGACCGGCCGCGGACGGTCCCCACAGTTTCCAGGGCCATCGTCAACCATCACCGGGCACCAAATCGGGCAGCCTTACCTGGCACACGACAGATGGTGCGATGGTTGCCCGGTTCCGCTTGATGTGCGACATGGGGCCTCCGCTTGAGGTGTTACGGGCACCGGATGCGCGGCTCCACGCTGCGTAACAGATGGCGTAGGGTCCGGACGCGCTTGCTGCGCTCTTAGCGAGAATCGGTTGCTAGGTCATCCCGGCAAGGACGGGCATGAAGGTCTGGCTGACTGTGCCCTCGGCGGCGGTCGGATGCTCGTCAGCTTCTCGATCGGCCTGGCGATCTGGGCGTGTGGTAGGCGATGCAGCAGCCTGGCGTGGACATCGCTGAGCCCAGCGTCCGGGTTTGCGGGGGTACTGTGGCGCGGTGACATCTGGGACGTACCGGGAGCTCTTCGCGGCGATTGCCGCCTCTGCGGGTGCGCTGACAGGCTTGTTGTTCGTCGCCATATCCGTTGCGCCGCGCCGGGGCCCGGTTTCCGTCCTGCCTGTCATCCAGCAGGTCCGGGCCGCCGCCGCCCTGCTGGCGTTCACTAATGCGCTGGCGGTCTCGCTGTTCGGCCTGGTGCCCGGCACCAACGTCGGGTATCCGGCCGCGGCGCTGGGTATCATCGGGATCTTGTTCACCGCCGCGGGGATGCGATCCATCCTGACCAGCCCGGCGACGCTGCACCAGCAGCGGTGGGGGCAGCTCGGACTGGTCACCCTGCTTCTGCTGATCTTCGGCGTCGAGCTTGCCTGCGGCATTGCCGTCATCGTGGGCCCTCGCCGTAGTGAACCGGTGCAGCTGATCGGCTATGCCCTGGTTGCGTCGCTGCTCGTGGGAATTGCGCGGGCTTGGGAACTCGTCGGTGGCGTGGACACGGGCATTGTTGCCTCGATTGCCGTGCTCATCGGCCACCCGGCCGGTCCGCCAGGCCCGGACGGCTTTGCTGCTGCCGAGGCCGTCGGCGCCACTGAAGCTGGCGACGCCCCTGGACCCGGACCTGATGCTCATCAGGCGGGCGAACGCGGCGAGTGAGCTTGGCGAGGCCAGGCAGCCCCGGATGGTGGCTCTGCTGCGCGTGGCACGAGTGTGGCACGAACGGGCACGGACACTACTGAGTGATCAGCGATCATGGGATGTATATGGTCTGTGAGCTGCGGGTTGGCTGGCGCGCCTGGCAGGACTCGAACCTGCGACCGGCTGCTTAGAAGGCACGGCTGAACAGTCGCTGATGGACGCCAGGTGGAGCCTGAAGTGCAGGTTTTGCTCGTGATCGAGGGCGGGAGTGGCCTGGGATAGCCCCGATGTCTGCCGTCGCTGGCTCCCCAATTGGCTCCCCGTAATCTCGTTAGCGCAGCTAATGTTCGAAGGATCGAACGCAATGTCGGCCGGGTGACCTTCGAGCCCGACCACCAAAGGGCTGAAGTGAACGCCTATTGCCGGGTGCTGTTAGTCCTCGTAGAACATCAGCGGGTCGCCTTGGAACGGGGCTCCGCCGCCTCCGCCGCCTCCGCCGTTATCGGTGACGCCGCCGGTGTCGGGTTGTTCGGGATCCGGCGGGGCGGGGTCGTCGGGGAGGGCGAAGGGGCAGCCGGGGGCGGTGGGGTCGATCACGCAGGGGTCATCTGGTGAGCCGGGGGGAGCGTCGCCTGCCTGGTCTGGCTGGCCCGGGCAGTTGGCGGCCGTGGGGTACTGCGTGCAGATGTCGTAGGTGATGGTGCTGCTCGCCTGGCCGCAGCCGGCCGCGCTCGGATCGGTGCTGCAGGTGTCATAGCTGATGGTGCTGCTGACGTCGGGGGCGGGCTCGTCTTCGGACGGCTGCGAGGGATCATCCAGCGAGGGCTGCCAGTCGCAGACCTCCGGCTGGGTGGTGTCGGTGGACTGCGGGTCGGGGGCGAAGCCCTCGGCGGGCTGGGGCAGCGGGGTGCATCCTGCTTGCTGGGCCGGGGTGCTGGGAGGAGTGCAGCTGGGGGTGCCGAAGAGGTAGTTGTGCACCTGCTGGCACAGGTGGGTGTTGCCGGCCAGGTTCGGGTGGAAGATGCCCGCTGTGTGGTCGGCGTCGGTAACCCCATTGCCCCACCGCTGACTCTGACTGGAGCAGATGTCGTGACCGGCCCAGCTGCCGTCGGCGTTCGGATCGAAGAAGGCCAGGTATCCCTGTCGGCTGGTCCCTGCCGCGTTGTCCACCGCGCTGACTGCCTCGCGCAGGTTGAGATTGAGCAGCTGGATCGAGGAGTGAATGGCCGTCAGCTGGCTCGGGCTGAGGTTGCCGGACTGGTCGCCGCATCCGCTGCTGGCGGGCGGGAAGATGTCGGGGTAGCCGACCACGACGATTGTGGAGTGGATGGCCCGCTGGGCGATGTCCCGGTAGAGGTTGAAGGCCTGCTGCGAGATGATACTGGCCTGGGCGTTGGTCAGGGTAAGTCCCCCGCACGCTCCCACCGCGATGCACGCGGTCAGCGCGGACCCGAAGTTAGCGTCGTTGCCCCCGGCGGTTACCGTGATCAGGTCGTCGCCGTTGTTGACGGTCGATTGCTCCTGGGCGGTGACGTCACCGATCTTCGCGCCGGAACAGGCCTGGAGGTAAAAGGTGAGCTGGCTGGGGCCTTGCAGCGAGCTGGCCAGCTGCGCGGGCCAGGAATTGGGCGACCGGTCGCAACCGCCGGAAGAGGAGTCGTAGCTGCCGGCTCCCTCGCCCGAACTGTAGGAGTCGCCGACCGCGACGTAGGTCGCGGCGGGGGCCATCGCGTGGCGCACGTCGAGGAGCTGCCCGCCGGGGCCGCCCATGGTGACCTCGAGCTGGTCATCGGGCTGGACCGCGATGGCCGGGCTATCACCCGCCATGAGCGGGACGCCCCAGTTGCCGGAATCTGCCCCGCTCGCGCCGCCGACCGTCCACAGCTGCCCGGTGTTGGCCTGGAACGCCGTCTCGAACCCGCCGTCCCGGGTGCCGCTGACCGAGGGGCTGGTCCCGGCCATCATGCCCAGATGCCAGTCCTGGTTGCCGGCCGCGCCGACGGTCCACAACTCGGAGTTGTTGGCCTGGAATGCCGCCTCGAACCCGCCTGAGGCCAGGTGCGAGCCGCTCAGCGCCGTGATCGACGGGCTGGTCCCGGCCATCATGCCCAGATGCCAGTCCTGGTCACCGGCCGCGCCGACGGTCCACAACTCCGAGGTATTGGCCTGGAACGCCACCTCGTAGGCGTCCGGATTGGACATACCCGGGAGGTCCGTGATCGACGGGCTGGTCCCGGCCATCATGCCCAGATGCCAGTCCTGGTCACCGGCCGCGCCGACGGTCCACAACTCCGAGGTATTGGCCTGGAACGCCACCTCGAAACTACCACCCGGCAGCGCCGTGATCGCCGGGCTGGTCCCGGCCATCATGCCCAGATGCCAGTCCTGGTCACCGGCCGCGCCGACGGTCCACAACTCGCCGGTGTTGGCCTGGAACGCCACCTCGTAGCCGCCGCCCGAAAGCGCCGTGATCGACGGGCTGGTGCCAGCCATCATGCCCAGGTGGGTGTCGTTCAGGCCATCAGGGCCAGTCGTGAACAAGTCGCTGTCAGCACCCTGAAAAGCTGTCTCCGTGCCGCCGGCCGCCAGCAGGGCAATCGACCGGCTCGTCCCCGAAGCCATCGTGGTCACCGGCGAGGAGTCCGCCGCTGCCGGCGTGGCGCCCAGCGCGGTGACGAACAGGCAGAGCAGGGCAGTAGCACCACCAAGCGCCAGGGCACTGCGGCCGGCGGATCGAAGACGCCCGGGAAACCAGAATCCCACAGTTGCTCACCTGAGTTCTCGCGGAGAGCCTCTCAGAGCGTCCCGTCCACGAGACCTTTCGGCCCATGCCGAGGTACGAGTCAGGGGTAGCTCTGATCCATTGCAGATGACAATAAACCCGGCCAAAAGCTGACGTCTCGACTTCGCGCTTTTTCAGCCAGCTGGCCACGTGCTGGCGTGTGTTCAGCCAGCTGGCCACATAACTGGCGGTGACCAGAAGGCCCCAGAGATGATCGGCTGGCTGCATGGGCTCCTCACCATGCTCGGCAGCAGCTGGCTGATCGAGCGCAGAGCGCCTGGCCGCGGCGACGAACATGTTGGGCAGAGGCTGATGCCCAGGCGCACGATGGTGAGCGTCTTGGCCAGGCCCGGCGGGCGGCGGCCCGTGCGAGGGAGGGCGGCACGGCAATGCGGATTCTTACCTGGAACTTGTGGTGGCGGTATGGGCCCTGGGAGCGGCGCCGGGAGGCGATCGCGGCGACCCTGGCTGAGGTCAGGCCCGACCTGTGCGGGCTGCAGGAGGTATGGGGTGCGCCGGGGGACAACTCGGCCGCTGAGCTTGCCGGGCGGCTGGGTATGCACTGGTGCTGGGCGGCAGCTGCGACGGGCCGCGGCCAGGGAGACCAGGAACTGTCTATCGGCAACGCGATTCTCAGCCGCTGGCCGATTGCCCGCACGCTGAGATGCACCTGCCGGCTGGTGACCTGGCGGAGGAGGGCAGGGTAGCGGCGCATGCCCGGATCGAGGCGCCCGGCGGCTCGCTGCCGGTGTTCACTACCCACCTGACTTACGGCCCGGGTCGCTCGCAGCTGCGCATGGCACAGGTCCGCAGGCTGGCCGAGTTCGTCGCCGGGCATGCCGTCGATTGTGGCTACCCGCCGGTGGTCACCGGGGATCTCTGCGCCGAGCCCGGCTCGGATGAACTGCGGCTGCTGGGCGGGCTGCTCACCGCCCCGGCGGTGCCGGGACTGGTGCTCATCGACGCCTGGCGGTACGCCGATCCCGGCGATCCCGGGTTCACCTGGGCCACCGCAACGGTTATCAGGCCGGGCAGCGTGCTCCCCGATTCGCGGATCGACTACGTCCTGGCCGGCTTGCCCCGGCAAGGCCGGGGCAAGGTGTGGTCAGCCGGGCTGGCCGGCACCGCACTGGTGGACAATGTCTGGCCATCGGATCATTTCGCCGTCGTCGCCGACCTGCGGCAGTAGAACCCAGCACAGCGTGATCTGCTGGTGTCAATGGCCCGTAACAACGCGCCCGCGGCGGGCGCCCGGCCGGTCGCGCACTGGCGCTACGCCGCGCACGGCGACGGGCTGCTGACCGAGCCGGAACCGCCGGTGGTGCTGGGCATCGATGAGACCCGGCGCGGGAAGCCGAAATGGATCCGGGACGCTGGCACGGGCAGGTGGGAACCGACCGAGCGGTTCGAGACCAGCTTCACCGACCTGTCCGGCCAGGGGGCTGCTCGGCCAGGTTGCCGGGCGGACCGGCCAGGCCGTCACCGGCTGGCTCGAGGCGCGCGGCCAGGGCTGGAAGGACCAGGTCGCGTTCGTGGCCATCGACCCGTGCGCCGTCTACCGCTCGGCGATCACGCGGGCGCTGCCAGACGCGGTCATCGTCGTCGATCACTTCCACCTGGTGCGCCTGGCCAGCCAGGCCGTGACCCGGGTCCGGCAGCGGGTCACCCGCCAGGTCCTGGGCCGCCGCGGCGGCGCCCAGATCAGGTCGTTCGGCGTGTCGGCCTGCCGCTCCGAGTGGATCGGTCCGACCGGTAGCCGATGTGCGGGCGCCTGTGAGCATTGGGCTTCGGCTCAGGGGGCCGGAACGGCGGGCGGCTGCCACCATCCCTGGGCGTTCCGCCGGGCTATTCGTGCGGCCCAGTCATTGCGGCGCTTGTGCTGACGGTACACATAGGGCACGGGCTCAGGCATGCCGTTTTGTGGTGAGGTGCGCTCGCGGGGCGTGGTCTTCGTTACCTTGTTCATGATCCTTCTTTCCCCTGCGGTGCTGCCCGCCGCTGACCGTATGAGCCCGTATGAGCTGAGGACGAGCACGCGAGTCCCTGAGAGTTCCAGGCCCGGTGCTGGTGCGTACCTGCGGGCGGCCTGTGGTGACTCGGAGTGGGTGTTACCAAGTCTACTTGAGATGTTCCCGCGGCTCAGTTCAAGATCAGAGCGGCGGCCTGCGCGTCCGGCTCCGCCATCGCGGTCAGCCCGGACGGCACGACCGCCTGCGTCGCGTCATTCACCGTCACGCCGATCCGGATCGCCGCCGGCACCGCCGGGCCCGCGATCAAGGCCGGGGCCACTCCGCTCGCCATCGCGATCATTCCCGGCGGCAGGACCGCCTGCATCGTCAGCGGCAGCCCGGGCTTCGTTACGCCGGTCAGATGCCGCTGGCCAGCCGGTCAGGGGCGCCAGCGGACCGGACGCCGTAGCGGTCGCCGCCTGACTGCGTCTGGTGGCAGACGGCGGGATACGGCGCCCATGATCAGCGCGTTGATGCCGCTGCGGGTGCGCGCCGGGCCGGGGGCGATCTCGCCGGTGAACGCTGCTGGCAGGACGTCCTGGTCGTGCGGCCGGCTGTCATGCCGGCGGGCCGCCCAGGCCGGCGGCTGGCGGATGACCACCCATGGGAGACACTGAGCGGGCGAACGCCGACGACATCCCAGGTCGCGGGTCCCGGCACGAAGGGGGTCGACGGCGACGATGACGGACTCCACGGCACCGCCACCGCCGCCGCCGGCGGCGGATGCGCTTTACGACGCCCGACGGGGTGTCTACTACACCAAGCCGGTCCTGCGCGGCTGGCTGCACCTGCTGTGGTTCGGGGCATCGCTGGCGGGCGGCACGCTGCTGCTGGCCCGCGCGCACGGAGCCGCGCAGGTCACCGCGGCCGCTGTCTATGCAGCCAGCGTGAGCGCGCTATTCGGGATCAGCGCGCTGTACCACCGCGGCAGCTGGAGCGCTGCGTGGCGGCGGCGGCTGCAGCGCCTGGACCACGCGATGATCTTCTTCCTCATCGCCGGCACGGCAACTCCCGCTTTCCTCCTCGCCACCCGCGGCGTCTTCGGCCGGGCCTGCCTGATCGTGATATGGGCACTGACACTCACCGCGGCCGCCGTCCGCATGGCGTGGATGCACGCGCCCGAGGTGGTGGCCGGCGCGGCGTTCGTCGGGCTGGGCTGGGCCGCCGGTCTTGCGCTGCCGGGGGTGTGGATCCACGCCGGTGTCGCGCCGGCCCTGCTGATGCTCGCCGGCGGCCTGCTCTACACGGCCGGAGCGATTTCCTACCATCGTCGCCGGCCCGACCCCTGCCCGTCGGTGTTCGGATACCACGAGGTCTTCCACGCCTACGTCTGCGCCGCCGCGGCGTGCCAGTACGCCGCGATAGCACTGCTCCTCACCTGAACCAGGCCCGAACAGGACCCGGCACCGAGCCATTCCGCCCGGGCCGCCGCCGCCGAAGCGGTCCGGGCGCTCCCGCGAACCTCGCCGGGCAGCCCGGGCTCGCGACCCATCCGACCACGCCCAGGCCAGCGCCCCCGCAATACGTGATCCCGGCAACCTGGACCCGGCATCTCACCCGGGCACCGGCGGACAGCCGCCGCGCCGGACCGCGCTGCAGTCCCGTCAGCCTGCCGACCGGGTCCGGCCGGCGGGTACCCACCGATCCGAGCTCACCTGACGCAATGCGCGCTAAGTAGCCGCAGGGCGAACATGTGGCGCGCCCTGGTGCTCTCCCGATCGGTCCGGGCTGCTGGAAGGGCGGAACAGGCATAGGTGCGGGCGGTCCCGGCTGGCCTGTGACCGCGGACCTGGCTCGCGCGAGTACAGCGGGAATGCCACAGTGCCCCCAACGGGGCAAGATCGCAGGGCTGGAGGCGTATCCCAAGGCGGGCAGGCGGCCCGGCGCGGGCCTCGCCCTCAAGCGCATGTCCACGCGAAAGCCCGAGGCTAGATGCCACATTGACCGACGTCCAGCAACCTCCGGACATGCCCCGGAACGCGCCTTACAAGCGTTGCTACGCGCTGGCAAGTTCGATCTACAGTAGGTGGGCGCAGGCTGATCAGACGGCATGTCGTGAGTCAGTCGAAGATGCTGTCCATTATCTCGGCGCCGCGGGTGAGTGCCGGCACGATCTGGTGCCGGTAGACCAGCTCGGTTGTCGAGGTCTGATTGTGCCCGGCTAGCAAGGCAATCGCCTCGGCTGGCACGCCATGGCGGATAGCAGCGAGACGAACGTGTGCCGCAGTTCTCGTGGCACCAGTCCGTGCCTAGCCCGGCCGCTTCCGTGATCTTGCGGAATTCCCGTCTGACGTTGTTGTCGTCCAGCGGTGTGCCGATTGTGCTGGCGAAGACGAGGTTGTGATCCTCCCACAATGGCCCAGCGGCGAGGCGGTCATGCGCCTGCCGGATCCTCTGGTCGCGGAGGGCGTCAATGCACCTCCGCGGGAGCGCTAGCGTTCTGCGGGACCTCGGTGTTCGGTGTCACCTCCGGCCCGGTCTGCGCGCCACACGTAGATTGCGAACTGTTCATGGTCAAAGCCAGCCTCGGTGGCCGGCAGCCACTGGTCTCCCGTCCAGGCGACAACATGATCCCAGCGCAGGGCGCGAGCCTCCTCCGTCCTAACGCCGGACAGGAGGGAAAGCACGACGTAGGCGTCGAGCCGTGTGCCCTTGGCAGCCTCCATCAGCACCGTTGCCTGCTGCAGGTTGAGTGACTTCGATGGCCGCCCAGACTGGCCTCGCGGCGGCTTCACCAGCGCGGCCACGTTCCTGGTCACCAGATCGTGGGCCCAGCATGCCGGATCGCGCGGACCAGCACGTTATGGCAAATCTGAACTGATCGCGTGGACAGCCGGAATGCGATGACCTTGAGCCCGGCCTGGACATCGCCAGCCGTGAGACCCGTCAGCTTGACGGTGCCCAGCTGCTCTCTCAATGCCTTAGCGATCGTTCCCTGGTACAGGGTAACGGTCCGAGCGGATGCGCCGTCGAGACCCTGGGCCAGCCAGTCATCGAGGGCGTCCTTCACGGTGTTGCCTCGCCTAGGCCGCAGTCCGCTCTCAACCTGCAGATGCAGTTCCCTGAGCTTGTCCCGGACTTCGGACTTGGTCCGGCCTGTGACCTTCCTGCGGGCCTGCTTCTGCGGCCTGCGCTGGGGCGAGCTGGCCGCGCTCCGCCGCCGCGACATCGACACCGACGCGAGCACCATCCGGATGGGCCGCCAGCTCACCGAAGTCAACGGCCAGGTCTTGACGTTCGGCCCGCCCAAGACCGATGCCGGCAAGCGCACCGTCATCGTCCCGCTGATGCTGCTGCCCGACGTTCGCGGTCACCTGGCCAGCTACGTAGCGCCTGGACCGGACGCCCTGGTGTTCGCCAGCCCGGCCGGTACGCCCCTGCGGCACAGCAACTTCCGCAGCCGGGTATGGCTGCCAGCCCTCACTGCTACTGGCCTGACCGGCATCCACTTCCACGACCTGCGCCACGCCGGGAATCTGTTCATCGCCTCGGCCGGGGCGAACCTGCGCGAGCTGATGGAGCGCATGGGTCACTCCAGCAGCCGGGCCGCGCTCATCTACCTTCATTCGAGCGACGACCGGCAGCGCGCCCTAGCCGCCGCGGTGGCGGATCGGGCTCTGGCTGAGCTGCAAGAAGCACGCCCGGGCAGCTCCGCTGCCAGCGATCAATAGCGTAAGGCAGAAACAGGCCACTGACGTGCGGTTTCGGCTGGCGCAGGCCTGGAGGAAATCACCGCTAACACGCGCTCCTAGCGGGAGGCAGGTCAGGCTGGTTCCCAGCGCAAGCCGTTGTTGTTTTCGCAGATAATGGCCTCGCCGTTTCCAGCTACACCTCTCATGCCGGCGTCGGCTTCCGGGCAGAACTCGCCGGGCTCGTAGCAATGGCCGCTGCTGGTCTTGGGGGAGCAGCCGCTAGGTGGCGCAGGTTGGGTTGTAGCGACTGGAGGTGCGGGAGCCGTGGTGGCTGAAGGAGCAGGCGGAGGTGGAGGCTGGCGCGGCGTGAACCATACCCGGTTGAAGCGCCTCTGACCGTGCGCGGACACCCGGACATTCACGAAGACCCGGACTCCGGGCAGAGCGCTGCCGACATGGAACCAGAACATATGCCAGCCGGTTGAGTCGGCACGGGCCTTCTTCTCGCGGTCACCAGTTTCGAAGTGCGCTACAACGACAATCCTCGTGCCCGGTGTAGTGATAACCGAGACGCCCACCTTAGCGCCGGTACGAGGATGCAGCCGGGTTACCGCTGCGGTGCTGGAAAGCGGGGGCGGTGGCGATGTGGTCGGTGTTGGTGATGGTCTCGCGGAGCTTGAGGTGGGTGCGGGACTTGTGCCTGCGCCGGCGCCCGGTTTGGATTTCGGTGGCCCGACTGCCGCCCCGATCACGACTAAGAGCACAAAAAGGCCGACGGCGCCGATGATCACGGTCCACACCTTGTGGCGGGCAGGCCAACTCTTGCGGGGCTGCTGCGGCGGCGGCCAGCCAGGTGGTGGATAGCCCGTCATGCTAGCGGGCTCGTCGCTGGGCGCCCTAACAAATGAGCGGCCACCGGAAACACCGCTAAGGCGGCCAGCGCCTCTCTCGCGGCACGTGCCTTCACTTGATCTCCTTAAGCTGCCACCTCTGCTTGCATCGCAGCGCGATGCACCTTCAAAGACGCGCAGAGCGGGCGGCAGGATTACGCGGCCCCAGCCCGGAAGGGCCCAGTCACCGCAGATTTGGATGCTGCCGGTAGTTTGTCGTCGGCACGCAGGCGGCCGCGATGGCCGACCGGGCGCTAGCCGAGCTGCAAGAAAGGCGCTAGCCGAGCTGCAAGAAACATGCGCGTGTGGCACGGATGTGGCACGCCCGGCCCGGCCCGGCGCCGACGATCAAGAGCGCGAGGAAGAATCAGGGCCATGAGCTGGGGTTTTGGCTGGCGCGCCTGGCAGGATTCGAACCTGCGACCGGCTGCTTAGAAGGCAGCTGCTCTATCCAGCTGAGCTACAGGCGCCCGGATGTCATTGTGCCCGGCAAAGGTCACACGCAGGCAACGCAGCTTACGGGGATCGCGCCCATCCGGCCACCGGGACGGGCACGCTGGCCGAGACTGCGCCAAGCGACACTTCGTATGATCGCGGAGGATCATCAGCTTCCCCTGCTGACAAGCTTCCGCGATCATGAAGTGGCCGGCAGCGGCCTGAGCGGCCGCCCGGCGAAGCGGCGATGCGCCGCCGTCGCCCGCCGGGGGCAGTCGGTGTCCCGGCGCTAACGCGGGCGCGGAAACCTGACCGGGAGGACCGGCAACCTGACCGGAAGGAGCAGCGAATGAGATGGCCGGGGCCGGACGGCTACTGGATCAGCGACGATAGATCGCTGCTGGACGAGGCCACCGTGCACCACTGGATGAGCGAGGAAAGCTACTGGGCAGCCGGGCGGCCCGCCGGGGCCACAGCCCGGGCGAACGAGAACTCGCTGGTCATCGGGCTCTTCGCGGCCGACGGCAGCCAGGCGGGCTTCGCCCGGTTCGTCACCGACTACACCACCTTTGCGTGGCTGTGCGACGTGTTCGTCAGCCAGGAGCACCGGGGCCGCGGCCTCGGCAGCTTCCTGGTGCAGACTGCGGTCGAGCACCCGGGTGTCCGCGAGGTACGCCAGATCCTCATGGCCGAGCCAAGCCGCAGCATCTACCGTCGCCACGGGTTCGGCGGCCTGGCCAGGCCGCAGCGGTGGATGGAGTGGCCCGGCGGCGCCCGCTAGCCCAGCAGGTCAGCGCCATGGCCGTAACCTCCCGATCAGCCCGGCCGTGCCGTCGAGCCGACCGCGTCCGCCGCGGTGCTGCCGCCTGAGGCTGCTTCCAAGCCGTCCAGTTCCTCCTGCGACGGCCCGGCAAACGTCGCCCGCCGCAGCGCCGGGATCAGCGCCCCGAGCACCAGCGCACCGCCGACGCAGGCCAGGCCGCCGCTCACGACCGAGCCCGTCAGCGAGAACAGCTGCGCAACGACGCCGGCCTCGGCGTTGCCGAGGGCCGGGGCGGTGGTCACCTGGGCCAGGTACAGGCTGCTCAGCCTGCCCCGCAGCCGGTCCGGGGCGTAGATCTGCAGCAGTGCGTTGCGCAGCACCTCCGAGATCAGGTCGCCCGCGCCGGCCAGCGCCAGGAACGCCAGCGCCACTGGCAGGCTGCGGGTCAGCCCGAAACCGACGATCGCCGCGCCCCACACGATGCCCGCGCCGATGATGACCAGGCCCGGACGGCGCAGTCGGCCGGTCCACCCGCTGGTCGCGGCACCGACCATTGCGCCCAGCCCGGGCGCCGCCGCCAGCAGCCCGAACGTCGCGGAACCGCCGTGGAAGTGCGCCCGGGCCAGGGCCGGGAACAGCGCCTGCGGCATTCCGAAGACCATCGCATTGGTGTCGATGAGCAGCATTCCGCCGAGCACGCCGCTGCAGCGCACGTAGCGCAGCCCCTCGGCCAGCGATCGCAGGCCGGGCCGCGGCGCCCCGGCGGCCGGCGGCAGCGGCCGGACGAATATCAGCGCGATGCCGAACGCCGCGAAGCAGGCCGCGTCCAGCCCGTAGCAGACCGCCAGCCCGGGCCCGGCGATCAGCCAGCCGGCCAGGGCCGGGCCGCCGAGCTGGCCGAGCTGATTGCCGATCCCGTTCAGCGCGGCGGCAGCCGCCAGGTACCGGGTGCCGACCAGCGCCGGGGTCGCCGCGGTCGAGGCCGGGGAGCTGATGCCCGACAGCAGGCCCAGCCCGAGCGTGATCGCGTAGATGGCCCACAGGAACGGCCGGCCCAGCAGGCTGTTGCCCGCCAGCAGCGCCGCCAGCAAGGCCGCGGGCAGCTGCACTGCCCGCAGCAGCGCGCGCCGGTCGTATCGGTCGGCCAGCATCCCGCCCGCGGTCACGCTGGTCAGCAGGCCGGCCCCAGAGGTCAGGTTGAGCAGCCCGACCGCGAGCGGCGACCGGGTCAGCGTGTAGACCTGCCAGTTGGCCGACGCTGTCGCCACCGCGGTCCCGGTCATCGAGGCGAACCGCCCGGCGAACATCCACCGGAAATCGCGGCTGGCCCGCAGCGGGGTGACATCGACGGCAATCTGCCCGACGCGCATCCCGCTCCGTGAGGTGAGGCCAGCGGCCAGCCGACCGGGCCGCATCCGCAGGTTATCGCCCGGCCAGGACAGCCGCCGGGCCGGCCAGCATGGTTATCGGCAAAACGGATGCCCGCGACGGCCGACCGGGCCGATCAGCCGGCCGGGGCCGCGCCGCGCGCTGCGGCTGCCGGATCGCCGGCCAGCTGGCCGGCGATCATCCCGATGAGGACTGTCCGACCTCGGCCGGGACACGGGGATACACCGCTGCCTCGTGCGTCCATCCTGGTGTCCGTCCCGGCCGTCGCGGCAGCGGGGGTTTGACATCGCCGGGGCCGCGAGACCAGGATTCAGGCGAGGCATTCCCGCCGCACGCCGCGCGCCCTGTCTCAGGCCGGACGCGCAGGCCGGAGGATCGATGGTCGCCTGGCTCGCCGTCCTGGTGGCGCAGATCAGTGGCTTGTGGCATGTCGCCGGCCAGCTGCTGACGGGGGCCGCCGGGACGGCGCCGCCCGCCGGATCGGCCACCCCCACCGGCCTGGTCATCATCGCGGCCGTCGCCGTAGCCGCCGTGATCGTGGCCGCCCTGGCCCGCGGCGGCCGGGCCGCCGTGCTGCTCATGGACCGGCCGCTGACCGGCCGGACCCGCGCTCAGCGGCGCAAGTCGCTGAGCGCGGCGTTCCAGCGCCAGCTCAATCCAGATGCCCCCGGCCGGGTCCGGCCCAGAGCCCCGTCTCCCGCCCTGGCGGCCGCCTGACCATCCGCGCCGCTCCGGGGAATGCCCCGGTCCTGGCTGCCGGCCGCGGCGCCGGATCCAGGAGCGTGCTCCGGCACACTCCCCGGATCCGGGCCCTACCCCATGGTTGTGACCATCACCGGCACCGGTGCCCGTTGGTGTGGCAACCACCGGGTTGGGTGATGCCGTGTCGCCCGGGATTCCGGGGCGCCTCACGGTGCGTGGCCTAGTCCGCGCGATGGCAAGCCCTGAGCGATGGCCGGTCTGCGCGATGGCCGGTCTGCGCGATGGCCCGGTCCGCGCCATGGCCTGGTCTGCTCGGATGACCACGCGGCCGTCTCCAGCTGACAACTGTCGTCTGACCCGCTGGAGGGGTTTGTCATGCTTTCCGCTCTCGGCGCCGGTACCGGCGCCGCATATCACGTCGTCGCTGCGCTCGCCCGCCTGCTCGCCCCGCTGCCCGGCGGCTTCGCCGCCGCGGCTGCGATCGTCCTTTTCACCGCCGCCGTGCGGCTGCTCTTGCTGCCGCTCAGCTTCTACGCGATGCGCGGCCAGGCCGCCCAGGCCCGGCTGCTGCCCCAGGTCGCCGAGCTCAAGAGGCGTCACGCCGCCCAGCCGGACCGGCTGCAGCGCGAGCTGGCCGAGCTGTACCGGCGGGAGCGGAGCGGGCTGACGGCCGGCTGCCTGCCGCTGCTGCTCCAGTTGCCGTTCTTCGCGGTCATGTACCGGCTGTTCCGGTCGCCGACTGTCGCCGGGACCCGCAACGGCCTGCTTGCCCACACCCTGTTCGGCGCGCCACTCAGCGCCCACTGGCTGGCCGCCGGGCCGCTGAGCGGCCACGGCCTGGTGTTCGCCGGGCTGTTCGCGCTGCTCGCGCTGGTCGGCTGGGCGGCTGCACGGCCGGCCGGCGCCGGTCTGGCCCAGGCCACCGGGTCGCCGCCGGCGCACGCCGCCCTCTGGATGTCCCGGGTTATGCCCTACTCGACGGTCGTCATCGCCGCTTTCGTGCCGCTCGCCGCGGGCCTTTACCTGCTGACCAGTGCGGCGTGGACGGCGGCGGAGCGGCGGTTGCTGCGCCGCGCCGTGACCGCCCGGACCGCCGTGCCGCGGCCTGACCCGGCGCCGCCCGCCTGAGCTGCCCCGCTGCTGGCCCAGGCACCGGCGGTTCGGCATGATGGGAGGCATGCACCAGCCTCCCATCCCGCACATCGCCAGCACCGACCCGCAGATCGCCGAGCTGATCGAGGGCGAGGGCCGCCGGCAGTTTTCCAAGGCCCGGCTGATCCCGTCGGAGAACTACGTGTCGCAGGCCGTGCTGGAGGCCTGCGGCACGGTCCTGACGAACAAGTACTCGGAAGGGTATGCCGGCCGCCGCTACTACGAGGGCCAGCAGTTCATCGACCCGATCGAGCAGATCGCGATCCAGCGGGCGCGGGACCTGTTCGGCGTGGATCACGCCAACGTGCAGCCGTATTCAGGCTCGCCCGCGAACCTGGCCGTCTTCCTGGCCTTCCTGCAGCCCGGCGAGACCGTGATGGGGATGGCGCTGCCGATGGGCGGCCACCTGACACACGGCTGGTCGGTGTCGGCCACCGGCAAGTGGTTCCGCGCCGTGCAGTACGGGGTGCGCGCCGACACCGGCCGCGTCGACCTGGACGAGGTCCGCGACCTGGCGCTGCGCGAGCGGCCGAAGATCATCTTCTGCGGCGGCACCGCGATCCCGCGGACGATTGACTTCCCGGCGTTCGCCCAGATCGCCGCCGAGGCCGGCGCGGTGCTGGTCGCGGACATCGCGCATATCTCCGGCCTGGTGGCCGGCGGTGCGCACCCGAGCCCGGTGGGGCACGCCCCGGTGATCACGACCACCACGCACAAGACGCTGCGCGGCCCGCGCGGCGCCATGATCATGTCGACCGAGGAGCACGCCAGGGCGCTGGACCGGGCGGTATTCCCCGGCCTGCAGGGCGGCCCGCACAACCACACCACGGCCGCCGTGGCGGTGGCGCTGCAGGAGGCGGCGCAGCCGCAGTTCCGGCAGTACGCGCACCAGATCGTGGCCAACGCCAAGGCACTCGCCGCCGCCCTGACCGAGCGGGGCTTCAGCCTGGTGTCCGGCGGCACTGACAACCACCTGATCCTGGTCGACCTCACCCCGCAGGGCATCGCGGGCAAGCCCGCCGCCAAAGCGCTGGACCGGGCCGGGATCGAGGTCAACTACAACACGGTGCCGTTCGACCCGCGCAAGCCGTTCGACCCGTCCGGGATCAGGATCGGCACGCCGGCCATCACCACCCGCGGGCTGACTGAGCAGCATATGGGCCAGATCGCGGCCTGGATGGACGGCGTGATAAACGCCGCGCTCAAGGAGGACGAGGAGTCGATCGGCAAGATCGCGGGCGAGGTCCGCGACCTGCTGTCCGGCTTCCCGATGGCTGGCTGGTCCGAGCCGGCCTGACCCAATCCCGCCGGCCGGCCCGCCCAGCGCGGCCTGCCAAGACGCGGCCGCCTGGCGCATCTGGCACGGCGGACTGTGGACGGTGCGCCCGGCCTGCCCGCGGCCGCCGGGCGCCCTCAGTTGCTGATCTTGCTGGCCGGGCTGCGCCACTCGATGGTCGGGATCATCGCCTCGGGCCGGACCCGGTAGGCGTACCGCTTGGTGATGTGCAGCAGCGACTCGAGCAGCGTGTCGGACAGCAGGTGCGGCTCGAGCCCGAGCTCGACCAGCCCCGAGTGCACCACGTTGTAGTGGTGGTTCTCCTCCTCCACCCGCGGGTTCTCGAGGTGCTCGACCCGCACCGGGTCCGGGTTCACCCGGGCGATGATGTCGGCCATCTCGGTGATCGACAGCGACTCGGTCATCTGGTTGAACACCCGGAACTCTCCCCGGTCGGCCGGGTTCTCGCAGGCCAGCTGCAGGCAGCGGACAGTGTCGCGGATCTCGATGATGCCCCGGGTCTGGGAGCCGCCGCCGTAGACGGTCAGCGACTCGCCGAGCACGGCCTGGATGACGAACCGGTTCAGCACGGTGCCGAACACCGCGTCGTAGTCGTACCGGGTGGCCAGCCGGTCGTCCCGGGCGGTCTCGGGGGTCTGCTGGCCGTATACGACGCCCTGGTTGAGGTCGGTGGCGCGCAGGTCCCAGATGCGGCAGGCGAACTCGATGTTGTGGCTGTCGTGCACCTTGGACAGGTGATAGAAGGAGCCCGGCCGCTTGGGGAACAGCACCCGGTCCTTGCGGCCCTTGTGCTCGACCTCCAGCCAGCCTTCCTCGATGTCGATATTGGGCGTGCCGTACTCGCCCATCGTGCCCAGCTTGACCAGGTGGATGTCCGGGTTGAGCTCGGCAATCGCGTACAGCACGTTCAGGTTGCCGACAACGTTGTTGACCTGGGTGTAGACGGCGTGCTTGCGATCCACCATGGAGTACGGGGCGGCGCGCTGCTCGGCGAAGTGGATGATCGCCTCGGGCTCGAAATCGCGCACCATGTGATAGGTGAAGTCGGCGTCGCACAGGTCGCCGATGTAGCAGCCGATCTGCCGGCCGGTCAGCTCGTGCCAGGTCCTGATCCGGGTCTGCAGCGTCTCGATCGGCACCAGGCTGTCGACGCCCATCTCGAAGTCGTAGCCGCGCCGGGTGAAGTTGTCCGCGACGGCGATGTCGTGCCCGGCCTCCGATAGGTGCAGCGCCGTTGGCCAGCCGAGATAGCCGTCCCCGCCCAACACCAAGATCTTCATGATCTTGCTCCTGCCCTTTCCTACTACACTTATTGCTAATCTATACCGGGGAGGCCGGGCCGGCCTCCGGCCGCTGTCTACTCGCTAACTAGGCAAATTTCCCGCCACGGCCGGTCTTACCCGCGGCGCGAATCGCGGGTAGGACCAACTTGGGACCAAGTCCGGCAGGGGTCCCGTACTGTAGATCAGTCGATGTGACCTTCTAGCCTTGATAGTTTCGCCCAGCTGAGGACAAACATGACACTGGTAGCGCCCAAATTCGCGAAATCTGCCTGGCGCCTGCTGCCCGGGCCGCTCCGCGGCTGGCTGCGCGGCAAGACGGGCACCCAGTTCATGCGTTTTGTCCCGGTGTCAGTTGCGGCCGTGATCACCAGCCAGGTCGTGCTGGTCCTCATGATTGAGGTGCTGGGCGTGACCGCGGGCACGTCAGGCATCGTGGCCGCGATGTCCGGCGCGGCCGTCAGCTACGTGCTGAGCCGCTGGGCCTGGCACCGCAAGGGCCGGCCCAGCGTGCTGCGCGAGACGCTGCCGTTCTGGGCCGTCTCGGTGGGCGCCTGGCTGTTCCTGGGCCTGGTCACCCACTACGCCCACATCTGGGCGAACTCGATGCACCTCGACAGCCTGCAGCGGATCGCCGTGGTGAACGGGGCATTCTTCGCCGCCAACTGCGTGACGTTCGTCGCGCGGTTCGCGATCTTCCACTACGTGCTGTTCGCGGACCGCGGGTCCGCGGCCCGGCTGGTCTCGGTCGACCCGGTCGATGCCGCCGACTCGGTGGCCGTCGCGCTGGCCCGGGAAGCTGAGGAGCCCGGCTCGATCCGCCCGGCGGGGGAGCCCGCCGAGCGGCGCTGACGCTCGCGCCACCAGGTCCCGCCGACGACCCTGGCGAACTGCAGCGCGTAGAACGCGTTGTTGCCCTTCTTGCTCCTGCCGACCTGGCGCTTGTGGATCGTCGCAGGCCGCTCAGCCACCCGGTAGCCGTGCGTGATCACGCCGATGAGCAGCTCGGACGCCTGGTACTGAGGCTGCTCGAGCAGCACTGAGCCGGTGACCCCGGCCCGCATCGCGCGCAGGCCGAAGGTGGTGTCACTGATCCGCTGGCCGGTGAGCACGCTGATGGCCAGGGCGAAGACCCGCACGCCGAGCTTGCGCACCGGGTCCTTGGTCTCCTCGCTGCCGAGCCGCCGCGAGCCGGTGACGAAATCGGCCTGGCCGTCCAGGATCGGCTGCAGCAGCGACTCGATCTCGGCCGGGTTGTACTGGCCGTCGGCGTCGGTGGTGACGATGTACTGCGCCCCGCCCTCGCGGGCCAGCCGGTAGCCCAGCCGCAGCGCGGCGCCCTGGCCCCGGTTGACCGGCACATCGCAGACGAGCGCGCCGGCCGCCTCGGCCTCCTTCACGGTGCCGTCGGCCGAGCCGTCGGACACAACGATGATCGAGGCTTGCAGCCCGCAGTACGCATCCGGCAGCCCCTCGACCACCGGCCCGATCGCGCCTTCCTCGTTGTAGGCGGCGATCACGATGGCCACCGGCGGCAGCGCGGAGGCGCGGGCGCCGTACTGGTCGGTGAAAGCGCGGACGGCCGCGGCGTCGATGGCCTGGCCGTCGACCTGGTGGGGAGTCACAGTGCTGCCTCCGGGTGCTCCGGCCGGCCGGAGGCCGCCGCTGGTGTGAGGGTGTGCTGGGGCATGCATGCTCCGTTCGCATGAAAACTTTGCCTGCTGTTGATCTTTTCTTGCCCGCAGCAGGCTCACGCTGTTGTCCGGCGTCTGCCGCAGGCAAGTACCGATGTCACCAGGCGGTGCCCTGCCTGGGCTGCGCGTTCCGGCTCCTGTCGCCCCCTGACATGGCCGGAGCCGCCAGCAGGGGGCTGACGCCCAGTTCCGCGCTGCGCCGTGCGCGGCCGCCGCCTGCCCCAGGGCCAGGCCCGGTCGCGCCTGGCCAGTGTATCGACGCGGGCCGATGCCCTGGCCAGAATGCGTATGTAAGCGGGCTGCCGCCAGGGGCAGCGCGGGCGCCGGCCGGGCGGCTCCTGCCCGGCTCGGGCATACCGGACTGCCGCAGGCCCGGTATGCCATGCTGGGAACCCGGCGGACCCGCGCGGCCGCGGTGCGGCGGGCCTCGCGCCGCGTGCCGCCTGCCGTGCCGCCGCCCCGGCCCGCGGGCCGGGGCGGCGGCCGGAGGGTAACCGAGGCTACCGGGGGTGATGTCATTGGTGAGCTGGCCCGGTGACGCGCCCGCCCCGGACCAGGCCCTGGAGGAGCAGTCCTACCGGATCCTGCGCTCCCGGATCGACCTGTCCCGGCTGCCCCGGTATAGCCGCGACGTGACCGAGCGGGTCATTCACGTGAGCGGGGACTTCGACTACGCCACCGACCTGGTCTGCGACGAGGAGACGCTGGCCGCCGCCGTTGCCGCGCTGGCGGACGGCGCACCGGTGATCGCCGACTCGCTGATGGTCGCGGCCGGGATCAGCGGCTGCCCGGTGATCTGCAAGGCAGCGGAGCCGCTGACGGCACGGCTGGCCCGCACGGCTGGCATCCGGCCCGCCGCGGCGGCGGTGCGGCTGGCGTTCGGGGAGGCCGGCCCAGGCGCGGTGTGGGTGATCGGGGGAACGGCGACTGCCCTGGAGGAGCTGCTGACCCGCGAGGTGGAGCCCGCCTTCGTGATCGGCCTGCCGGCCGGGTTCGTCGGCGCGGCCGAGGCCAAGGACGCGCTGCGCGCCAGCGGGCTGCGATCGGTGACGAACGTGTCGGAGAAGGGCGGCGCCGGGGTGGCCGTCGCCGCGTTCGAGGCGCTGCTGCGAGCCATCCTGGCCCGGCCCGGGGCGGAAAACATGATCATGGACGACGGCGCGGGATCGTAGCGAGGGCCCGGGCCGGCCGCCCGGCAGCGCGACGGTAACAGGTTCGCGTGCCACTCCCGTTTCCGCCCTGGCGGAGGGTACCCTGCCCTGGCAGCGCACAATTAGCTCACGGGCGCAGAGCAGCGCCCGCGGTGCCGCCTGCCGGGCGCGCTCTGGGCCTCCGGCCCCGGGCCAGGGATGCGCCTTGGTGCGCTCGCGCCGATGGGGCAGGCCGGCGTCGTGGTCTGGCTGACTCGCCCGAGGGGTACCAGACTGACCCAAAGCGCGGCCGTGGCGGCGGGCAGCCAGACGGTCGGCTCTCGACGGTAGGCCCGGACGTACGACTGAGGAACGATGACCGAAGGACAGGGCCAGACTGCCGCCTCGGCGCCGCGGAACGCCGAGGCGGAGCTGCCGCCTGTGCGCGGCCAGCAGCTGCCGGGCCAGGCCGCCGCTGACGTCGGCCCGCTTGGCGCGGACGCCGCCGGCCCGGTACCGCCCGGCGGGGGCCCGCCCGGCCCCGGCGCGGAGCCGGCGGGTGCCGCCAAGCCGGGCGGCCCTGATTCGGCCGGTACCGCGCCGCAGGAACCCTACGTCCGAGTCGATGCCCGCAAGCTGGAGTCAGCGCTGCTCGCCCTGCGTCATCCGATCGTGGGCGCGCCGCTGGCACTGGCCGCGTCCGGCGCCGATTCCGCCCGGGCCGAGCGCCGCAAGCTGCTCAGCCAGATCGACGACTACCTGCTGCCGCGGCTGCGCCAGTCTGGCGCGCCCCTTCTGGTGGCGCTGGTCGGATCGACCGGCGCGGGCAAGTCGACGCTGATGAACAGCCTGGTCGGCCGGCAGGTAAGCGCAACCGGCATCCGCCGCCCGACGACCAACAGCCCGGTGCTGGCCTGCCATCCCGCCGACATGCACTGGTTCGCCGAGAACGTGTTCCTGCCCACGTTGCCGCGGGTCCGCCAGCAGGGGCTGGCGATGCCGGGCCGGGACGGCCTGCTGGTGCTGGCCGCCAGCGAGGGGATGCCCAGGGGGGCGGCCCTGCTGGACACGCCGGATATCGACTCGGTCGTGCAGGCGCACCGGGAGTTCGCCCATCAGTTCCTGGACGCATCGGACCTGTGGCTGTTCATGACCTCGGCGCGCCGGTACGCCGACGCGGCCGTCTGGGAGCTGCTGCAGCAGGGACGCGACCAGGGGGCGGCGCTGTCCATCGTGCTGTCCCGGGTGCCCGCAGTGTCCGCACCGCAGCTGACCGAGCATTTCGAGGCGATGCTTGCCGCCAACGGCCTCAGCCGCACCCGGCGCTTCATTATCCTCGAGACGAACGTCAGCAACGCCCAGCTGCCTGCCGAGGTTGCCGCTCCGGTCCAGGAGTGGCTGGCCCAGATCGCCGCGCAGGAAGACCGCCGGGTTGCGGTGCTCACTCAGACGATGGCGGGCATGCTCGACACCTTCCGTCACCGGGTCCCGGTGCTAGCCGAGCAAGTGGAACGCCAGATCGCGGTGCGCGCCGAGCTGGGCTCAATGGTGACGGAGGCGTACGCGGCCGGGCTGGCCGATCTGAATGAGGCGACTGTCAGCGGATCCCTGGTGCGCGGTGAGGTCCTCGCCCGCTGGCAGGACTTCGCGGGCACCGGCGACCTGCTCAGGGCTCTCCAGGTGCGCCGCAGCCGGGGCGGCGGCAAGCCGCGGAACCGGGCCCTGCCGCAGCGGGCCCGCGCGTTGAAGGACGCCATCTGCGCCAGCCTGGAGGCGCTGGTCGCCGCCATCGCCGATCGCGCCGCTGAGCAAACCGTGATCAGCTGGAACCGGCATCCGGCGGGCCGGGCGCTGCTCGGCGAGCTGCCGGAGCCGGAGCCGGAGATCGAGCCGGACGGATGGCCGTTCACCGACCGGCGCGGCGATCACCCTCCGGTGCCAACCGGACCGGCGGGCAGTGCTTCCGCGGGCAGTGTTCCGGCGGGCAGTGTTCCGGCCGGCAATGTCCCGGCGGCGAGTGTCCCGGCGGCGGGCAGCGTGCCCGCCGCCGGCAGGCGCCCGGCCGCGGACCGCAAGCCGCCAGCACTCCGCCCCGCGCCCTCAGCCGCGACGGCCCTGGCCCGCTCGTCGCCCGACCGTGCCGAGCAGGCCGCCCAGGTAGTCAGGGCCTGGCAGGAGCACGTAACACAGCTGGTGCAGGCGGAGAACGTGACCAAGAGGTCTATCGCGCGGGTGGTGTCATTCGACGACGAGTCGCTGGCGCTGGTGCTGATCGTCGGCGTCCTCGGCTACGGGGCCAGCGATGCTGCAGCCGGCTCAGGAGGCGGGAGCGGGGCCGCAGGCGCTGCTCACCTCGCTGTTCGGTGCCGGATTGCTGCGCGATATCGCCGCCAGGGTCCGGCAGGACCTGCACGACCGGATCAGCCAGCTCCTTGACCAGGAAATGCTGCGATTCACCGCGATACTTGACTCGGCCGGCTGCCCTGACGAGTCGGTGATCGCGGAAATGCACCAGGCCAGTTATGCGCTGGAGGCAAGCAGATGACGACCGGCCAGGAGGCAGACCGCCCGGCAGCCGAGCCCGGGACCGGGACCGGGGCTGCGGCCGACCCCCCCGGCGCTAGGCCGGACACGCCCCCGCAGGACACCGCTGCGCAGGATACCGCTGCGCAGGGCACCGCTCCACTGGACGATGTCGCGCCTGATACGGCCGCTAGCACAGCCGGCCCGAGCTCGGCCGGCCCCGGTACGGCTGGGGCGGGACCCGCCAGAGCGGGAGCCCAGCCAGGCAGCACCTCCGGGCCCCGGCACGCCGCCGGGCACCGGCACGTGGCGGCCCATGGTCACCACGGCACGGATTCTGCGGCTCCGGGCCGCGGTAGCAGATCTGGTTCGGGCCGCCCGGCCCACGCGGCCGGTACGAACGCACCAAGCGCCGGCCCGGATGACAGTGCCCGTCCCGGCGGTGCCCAGACCGGGGTCGGTGGGAGCGGCAGCGGCCCGGCTGACGGCCCCCCGGCTGACCTCGGCCCGGCTGACGGCCCCCGAGCTGACCGCGGCCGAGCTGACAGCGGCCGAGCTGACATCGGGTCGGCTGACGGCGGCCCGGCTGACGTCAGGCCGGCTGCCCGCGGTCACCGTGCCCCTGGCCCGGCGCTGCCCGAGCGCACCACGCCGCGACCGGGCTCAGTCAGCCCAAGTCCGGCCAAGTCCGGCATGGCCACCTGGGCCGCCGGTTCAGCCGCGCACGTCGCGGAGCCTGGTGCGCAGCCGGCCAGTCGGCCAGCGAGCACAGCGGTCTTTCCGGCAGCCGGATCCGCCGCGGCACCGGCGGCTCCCGGGCCGGACGCGCCGCAAGCTCCGGCGGAACCGGCTGCGGCCGGGCATGCCGCCGATGCGGGCCGGGCCGTGGTGTCCGGTCGTCCGCCGTGGGAGCTGGCTGACGGCGAGAGCACCGAAGCGGCCGTCCTGCCCGGGCCGGCGCTGCCGGAACGGCTGAGCGCCCTGGCCGCGCTGATCCAGATCGGCGCGGAGCGAACCGAAGGCGGCTTCGCCCGCAAGTTGCTGGCCACGGCCCAGCACCTGCTGGCCCGGGCGGGCCAGCGGCTGCGGCTGTCCTCCGAGCACACCGTCGTAGCCCTGGCGGGCGGAACGGGCAGCGGCAAGTCGTCACTGTTCAACGCGCTGGCCGGGGCGGGCCTCTCGACGGTCGGCGTCACCCGCCCGGTCACCGAGGACGTGCACGCCTGCGTCTGGGGAATCCGCGGCTCCGGCCCGCTGCTCGAGTGGCTCGGAGTCCCGCGCCGATACCGCTACGCCAGGTCCAGTGCGCTGGATCGCGGCGAGCGCTCGCTGGCCGGGCTGGTCCTGCTCGATCTGCCCGACCACGACACGGTGATGACGCACGCCTCGGGCGTGGTGGACGGGCTGGCCGAGATGGCCGACCTGATGATCTGGGTGCTTGACCCGCAGAAGTACGCCGACGCTGCGGTGCACCGGCAGTTCCTGGTGCCGCTGGCCGGTCATTCCGAAGTCGTCTCGGTCGTGCTCAACCAGTCGGACCTGCTGAGCCAGGAGGAAGTCGACGACTGCGTCGGCGACTTGCGCCGGCTGCTTGCCGCCGAGAACCTGCACGACACGCAGATCCTGGTCACTTCCGCGGCTTCCGGTGCCGGCCTGGACGAACTGCGCGGGCTGCTGGCCGACACGGTCTCGGCCCGGCGGGCGGCGAGCACGCGGATCTCCGCGGACGTGGACGCCGTGGCGGCTCAGTTCGCCACTCATGCCGGTGACCAGGACACCCCGGTGACCATCCCGGCCGCCGACGTTGAGCAGCTGGTCGAGTCGTTCTCCGCCGCGGCCGGCGTGCCCGCCGTGGGCGACGCGCTGCGCAGCGCCCGCGAGCTGCGGGCGGTGGACTATGTGGGCTGGCCGGTCGCCTGGCTAGCTGAGCGGTTGTCCGGCCGCGACCCGATCCGCAAGATCCGGCTCGGCCGGCTGTGGGAGGAACTGCGCAACGTGACGGCGGGCCCGGCCGGCGCGCAGCAGGCGGAGATCGACAACGCGCTCACCCAGCTCGCTGACGAGGTCGGCCAGCCGCTCCCGGAGCCGTGGTCGCATACCGTCCGCGCCGCGATCCGCTCCCAGGCGCAGGACATCCCCGCCGCCCTCGGCACCGGGATGGGCGAGGCGCTGCCCGCCGAGAACAAGGTGGCCGCCTGGTGGCGGCTGATCGGAGCCTGGCAGGGGCTGCTCCTAGGCTCGGTGATCGTGGGCCTGGCCTGGATGGTGGCGATCGTGGTGATCGGGGTATTCCACACCGACCGCAGCGCGCCACGGATGTTCACCGATGTCATCCTGCTGGCCGGGATCGCGGCGATCGTCGTGGCGATCCTGCTGCTGGGCTGGCTGACCGCCACCGTCAGCATGAACCTGGTCCGGTCCGCGGCCGAGCGCGAGGGCGCAGCGTTCAGCGCGGCGATGCGGGAGCAGATTGGCCGGGTCGCCGGCGACCTGGTGATCGCGCCCGCGCAGGCCGAGCTCGCCGAGTTCAGCCGTTTCCGTGACCAGCTGCGGATCGCGGCCGGCCGGCCAGCCTGACCGAACCTGGCCTGCCGAACCCGGCCGTCAGCCAGGCCGATCAGGCTGACCGAAGGCCACGAACCCAGGCGGCCTGAACCCGCCCATCCGGCCGGTCGGCCCAGTCCATGACCGTGGCCGATTGTGCACGCTACCTGGGAAATATCCGCCGCGATCCTGAACCCTGCGAGTCGGCGCCCGGACCGGGAACGGTCGGGGCGATGCACGGTTCGGAATCTCTTTGCTGGCGCTGTAATGTTGTAATTCTCAAGTCGAGGAGGAGACATGACAGCCGATTCGCCGCTTGATGCGTACTCCGCCGTCGTCGCGGGCGTGGCTGCGCAGCTCACGCCCACCGTCGCCTCGCTGCGCGTGCCGCGGTCGGGCGGGCGCGGGGGTGAGAGCCTGGGCTCGGCTGTCGTCTATACCTCCGACGGCTTCTTGCTGACCAATGCTCATGTCGTGGGGCAGGCGCCGCGCGGCACTGCGCTGTTCGCCGACGGCAGCAGCGCGCCGTTCACCGTGGTGGGCGCCGACCCGCTGTCCGATCTGGCCGTGGTCCGTGCCCTCGGCGCGACACCCGGGCCGGCCGAGCTGGGCGAGGCGGACGACCTCGTGGTCGGCCAGCTGGTCGTGGCCATGGGCAGCCCGCTCGGGCTGGCCGGTTCGGTAACCGCGGGCGTGGTCAGTGCGCTCGGCCGGTCGTTCCCGGTCCGCAGCGGCAACGCGGCCCGGCTGGTAGAGGACGTGATCCAGACCGACGCTGCGCTGAACCCCGGCAACTCCGGCGGCGCGCTGGCCGACGCCCGCTCGCGGGTGGTGGGGATCAACACCGCGGTGGCCGGGGTCGGCCTGGGTCTCGCGGTCCCGGTCAACGCCACCAGCCGCAAGATTATCGCTGCGCTGATGGCCTCGGGCCGGGTGCGGCGGGCCTACCTCGGCATCGTGAGCGTGCCCGCCCCGATGCCCGAATGGCTCGCCGGGCGGCTCGGCCGCCGCGGCGGCCTGCGGGTCGCCGAAGTGGTGGCCGGCGGGCCGGCCGCGCAAGCCGGGCTGCGGGCGGGGGACCTGCTGGTCAGCGCCGGGGGCGACCCGGTGCGGTCGGCACAGGACCTGCAGCGGCTGATGTTCGGCGAGGCCATCGGCAAGCCGCTGGCCATCACCGTGATGCGCAACGGGGCCCTGGTCGACGTCATCGCCGAGCCGTCCGAGCTGGTCGCAGCCTGACCGCAGGTCCGGCCTCCCGGGCCGTCCTTTGCCCCGCCATGCCAGCCCCCCGGCTGTCCGCCAGCCCGGTGGTTGTGACAGCCAGCGGCGCGGGTCCCCATGGTTGTGACATTCAGGCGTGGCCGCCCCGGGCGGCAGTCGGCGGGACGCGCCGGGCGGCGGGCATGATGCCACATTCCGCGGCCGGCTGCCACCTGCTGTCCACAGCCCCGCGCCGTTCCCGTCGCCTGTCCACAGCGAAGCGGCAGCGGGCTGCGGGCGGTCGCAGGCTCCGCGAATCTTTGAGCCACGCCGCGGCGGCACCGTGCCGCCCTTCGCGCGAGCCAGACCGGGCGCCGTGCCCGCCCCGTGCCAGCTCAGCGCCGGCCGTGCAGCTCAGGAGGATCACCATGGTCAACGAAGCGCACATCAGCCTGTCCGGCTATGTGGCCACCCAGCCCCGGTGGCGGGGCCGCGATACCCAGTACCCGAACCTGACCATGCGGGTGGCCTGGACGCCCCGGCGGCTGGACCGGGCGACCGGCGAGTGGACCGACGGGCACACCTCGTACGCCTCGGTGTACTGCTGGCGCAAGCTGGCCGATAACGCCGCCACCTGCCTGCGCAAAGGCGACCCGGTAGTGGTCAGGGGCCGCCTGTCGGTCCGGGAGTACACGGCCAAGGACGGCACGCCGCGCACCGAGGTCGAAGTGGCCGCGACCGCCCTCGGCCACGACCTCAACCGCGGCGTGGCCCAGTTCGCGCGCATCCGGCCGGTGGCCGGGAAGACCGCCGATGAGCTCGCCGCCGGCGACGGCGAGGACGCCCCGGACGGCGCCGGCCTGGACACTGCGGTTCTGGACCGGCCGGACGAGCTGGACGGGCCAGAAGGCGCCCGGCCGCCGGGGGAGATGTTCGACGCGGCGGCGATCGACGACCTCGCCGCGGACCAGGAGAGCGTGCCGACCCCGTTCTGACCGGGCCGTTCTCATCCCGCGCTGGGGCCGGCGGTTCAGCCTGACGCCCGCATAGGGCTGGTCAGCTGGACGGCCGGCCCGGTCCGGCCGGCGCAGGGCGCGGCCGCGCCCGTGGCGGCTCGGGCGCGGTGCGCCAGCCCCTACTCTTGGTGTCATGCCCGAGTTCATTTACCAGATGCAGGCTGTGCGGAAAGCCCACGGCGACAAGGTCATCCTCGACAATGTGACCCTGGCTTTCCTGCCCGGCGCGAAGATCGGCGTTCTCGGGCCCAACGGCACCGGCAAGTCCACGCTGCTGCGGATGATGGCCGGGGTCGAGCAGCCGTCGAACGGCGAGGCGCGGCTGATGCCCGGCTTCACGGTCGGCCTGCTGGACCAGGAACCCGAGCTGGACGAATCCAAGACCGTCCTCGGCAACGTCGAGGACGGCGTCGCCGAGACCAAGGCCCTGCTGGCCCGCTACAACGAGATCGCCGAGCAGATGGCCACCGACTACTCCGACGCGCTGCTGGAGGAGATGGGCAAGCTGCAGGAGCAGCTTGACCACCGCGACGCCTGGGACCTGGACAGCCAGCTCGAGCAGGCCATGGACGCGCTGCGCTGCCCGCCGCCGGACGCCGGCGTCTCAATGCTGTCCGGTGGCGAGCGGCGCCGGGTCGCGCTGTGCCGGCTGCTGCTGGCCCAGCCGGACCTGCTGCTGCTCGACGAGCCGACCAACCACCTGGACGCCGAGAGCGTGCTGTGGCTCGAGCAGCACCTGGAGAAGTACCCGGGCACCGTGGTGGCGGTCACCCACGACCGGTACTTCCTCGACAACGTGGCCGGCTGGATCCTCGAGCTGGACCGCGGCCGCGCCTACCCGTACGAGGGCAACTACTCGACCTACCTGGAAACCAAGGCCGCCCGGATCAAGGTCGAGGGCCAGAAGGACGTCAAGCGCCGCAAGCGGCTGACCGACGAGCTGGAGTGGGTGCGCTCCAGTCCGCGCGCCCGCCAGGCCAAGAGCCGGGCCCGGCTGGCGCGGTACGAGGAGATGGCCGCCGAGGCCGACGCCAACCGGAAGCTGGACTTCGAGGAGATCCAGATCCCGCCGGGCCCGCGGCTGGGCGGCCTGGTGGTCGAGGTCGGCGATCTGGCCAAGGGGTTCGAGGACCGGGAGCTGTTCGAGCACCTGAGCTTTCACCTGCCGCCGAACGGGATCGTCGGCGTCATCGGCCCCAACGGCGTCGGGAAGACCACGCTGTTCAAGATGATCATGGGCGAGGAGAAGCCGGACGCCGGCACGATCCGGGTCGGCGAGACCGTGCAGATCGCCTACGTGGATCAGTCCCGCGCCCGGATCGACCCGGACAAGAACGTCTGGCAGGTGATCTCCGACGGCGAGACCTCGGTGCGGGCGGGCCGGACTGAGATCCCCAGCCGCGCCTACGTGGCCGCGTTCGGGTTCAAGGGCTCCGATCAGCAAAAGCCGGCCGGGGTGCTGTCTGGCGGCGAGCGCAACCGGGTCAACCTGGCGCTCACCCTCAAGCAGGGCGGCAACCTGCTGCTGCTGGACGAGCCGACCAACGACCTGGATGTCGAGACGCTGTCGTCGCTGGAGAACGCGCTGCTGGAATTCCCCGGCTGCGCGGTGATCACCAGCCACGACCGATGGTTCCTGGACCGGATCGCGACGCACATCCTGGCCTGGGAGGGCGGCTGCGACTGGTTCTGGTTCGAGGGCAACTTCGAGGCCTATGAGAAGAACAAGATCGAGAGGCTGGGCGCCGAGGCGGCCAGGCCGCACCGGGTCACCTACCGCAAGCTGACCAGGAACTGAGCGGCCGCGCCGTGGCTGACCTGGAGAAATTCGCCGCCCTGGTGGGCGGAGATCACGGGCTCGCGGTGGTGTCGGCGGCGCGCCCTGACGGCACCGTGGCGTCCTCGGTGGTCAACGCCGGGGTGCTCGCCCACCCGCTCACCGGGCAGCCGTGCGTCGGCCTGGTGGCCCGCGGTGACGCGCGCAAACTCGGCTACCTGCGCGCGTCCGGCCGGGCGACGGTGGTGCTGCGGGCCGGCTGGCAGTGGGCGGCCGCCGAGGGACCGGCGCAGCTAGCCGGGCCGGGGGATCCGCTCGGCGGGATCGACGCCGAGCGACTGCGGTTGCTGCTGCGGGAGATCTTCACCGCGGCCGGCGGCACGCACGACGACTGGGAGGCCTACGACCGCGCGATGGCCAGCGAGCGCCGGACCGCGGTCCTGATCACCCCGGACCGGGTCTACTCGAACCGGTAACGCCCGCTCGGGCCGGGGTCGGCTTCGGCCGCTACGCCGGGGTCAGGCCGAGGTCGAGGCCGCCGTCGTGCCGGGGCTGGTTCACCAGGCTGTTCGCGGCCATCACCAGGTATTCCCAGAACTGGGCGTCCAGGCCGGGCGGGAGTGCCAGCTCGTCCAGGGCGGTGCGCATGTGCCGCAGCCACGCGTCCCGCTCGGCCTCGCCGATCACGAACCGCGCGTGCCGCATCCGCAGCCGGGGATGACCGCGCAGCTCGTTGTAGGTGGCGGGACCGCCCCAGTACTGCATCAGGAACAGCCGCAAATGCTCTTCGGCCAGGGCCAGATCCCGGCTCGGATAGACGGGCCGCAGCAGCGGGTCCTCGGCGACTCCGGCGTAGAAGCGGTGCGTCAGGCGGCGGAACGCCTCCTCGCCGCCGACTGCGTCGTACATGGTCTGCGCGGGCATCTCGTTCATGGCGGCTCCAGGTTAGGTCATCCCGGCTCACGCCGGGGACTGCCGTCCGGGCCTTCCCGGCCCTCGGGCGGCTCCTGGCTGCCGGGCGCCCGAGCGGCGGTCTTTCTGGCGGCCGGCCTGCGGACCGCGGCCTTGACGGCGGCGGCCTTCCGCGCCGCCGCCTTCCCGATTTCGGCTTCACCGCATTGCCGGAATCAGCGCCGGAGCCAGTCTCGGCAGTGCCCGGCCCGGCGGTGCTGGGTCCGGCCGTATCGGGTTCAGTGGTGCGGGGGCCGGCCGCGCTGGTACCCGGGCCAGCCGCGCGGTATTCCCCGCCGGGCTGGCGGGTGCCTGGCTGATCGGCCGCGGGCTCGCCGGAACCTGGCCGGGCACGGCGCCGCGGCCGGGCCGTCAGCGGCGGGGTATTCGTTGCCGGCCTGCTGGATCGTGCCGTTGCGGATATGCCAGGCCACGCCGTTCACGTCGCGCAGCCGGGTTATCGGCAGGCTCACGCCCTCCACCGTTCCGCTGACAGTGCCGATCGCCACCACGCCGCCGACGCCGTACTGATCCTCCAGCAGCATGAAGACCCCGGCCACAGGACGCCGGGTGCCTTACCGCACGATCCGGTCAGGGTGGCCGGCGAGGGGCCGTCACGGCATTGGCGGCCAGCACTTGGGGGATCACGACGCAGAATCCTTTCCGTGCCAGTCTCTTCGGCAGGCTGCCGGGCTTGCCCATAGTTGCCGAAGACCGGGCCGTAAGGAGGGCCGATCGGCCGGGACGCCTGCGCCCGGCATCGCCGCCGAGATCTGGGCGCAGCGCAGCCCGAGTTGGCTCGGCGAGCCGGCCCGGCTACCGGAAGAGGCCCGTGTGCCAGCCGGCGAAGCCCAGGGTCTCCGCGGACAGGCTCACCGAGCGGCTGACCGCCCGCGCGCCGTGGCCCACATCCGACTCGCGCCGCAGCAAGACCGGCCGCTGCGCGAACGGCGCCGAGGTGGCGTGCTGCAGCGCCGCGCACATCTTGCGGGCGTGCAGCGGATCCACCCGGCTGTCGCTGTCGAAGACCGTGAACAGCACCGCCGGGTAGGCGGTGCCCTCGCGCACGTGATGGTACGGCGAGTAGGACAGCAGCCAGCCGAGCTCCTGCGGGTCGGCGGCCGTGCCGTACTCGTCGTTCCAGGTCTCGCCGAGCCCGAACCGCTCGTACCGGATCATGTCCAGCAGCGGCGCTGAGCAGATCACCGCGGCGTACAGTTCGGGCCGCTGGGTGAGCGCGGCGCCCACCAGCAGGCCGCCGTTGGACCCGCCGGAGATGGCGAGCTGGCCGCGGGTCGTCCAGCCGTCGGCGGTGAGCTTCTCGGCCGCCGCGTGGAAGTCGTCGAAGACATGCTGCTTGGCCTCGCGCATGCCGGCCCGGTGCCAGTCCTCGCCCTCCTCGCTGCCGCCGCGCAGCCCGGCGATCGCGTATACCCCGCCCGCCTCCACCCAGGCCAGGATCGCCGCCGAGTAGGCCGGCGTCAGGCTGATGTTGAACCCCCCGTACCCGTACAAGACGGCCGGGCGCGGCCTGGCGGGCGCCCCGGCCTGCCCGCGCGCGGTGATGACCACCATCCGGACCGTGGTCCCGTCCGCAGACGCGTAGCTGACCTGGCGCGCGGCGATGGCCGGGACATCGGCGGTGCCCGGCGCCCGCTCCCAGGTCGCGGTCGCGCCGGCCCGCGCGTCGTAGCGCAGCACCAGCGCGGGCGTGCTGTAGTCGGTGTATCCGATCCAGGCCTCATGCCCGCCCTCGGGCCGCTCGGTGATCCCGGCCACGGTGCCGAGTCCGGGCAGCGGCACCGTGGCGATCCGCTCGCCGGTGGCCAGATCGTGCACCGTTACCTCGCCGAGCGCGTGCCGGGTCCAGCAGGCCAGCAGCACCGGCCGGTCCAGTTCCGCGCCGTCGCAGATCGCGTATCCGGTCAGCACCGCCTCAGGGTCGGGCCCGATGAGGTCGCGCCAGCCCGGGTAGCCAGGGCGGGCCGGGTCGGCCACGGCCAGCCGCCCGCGCGGCGCGTCCCGGTCGGTGAAGATGTACAGCCGCCCGTCATTGCCGACCCGGCAGGCCGCCTGCGCGTCCACTCCCTGCTGCACCACGGTCAGCGCCGGCGCGGACTGGCTTCCGGCCGCGAGGTCAGCCAGCCACAGGTCGTTGCGCGGGGCGGTCCCGGCCGCCGCGGCGATCGCCAGCCAGCGGCCGTCCCGGCTGACCGACACCATGTAGTAGTTGGTCTTGTCCAGGCCCTCGCCGAAGATCAGCGTGTCGCTGTCAGCGGGGCTGCCCACCTGGTGCAGGTACACCCGGCGGTGGAACTGCTCCTCCCCGGCCGGGACCTGGTCGGGCGCCAGCCGCCGGGCGTAGTAGAACGCCTTGCCGCCCGGCAGCCAGGCCACCGGGGTGTACCGGCACCGGTCGATCGGCCCGTCGACGTCTGTCCCGGTAGCCACGTCCATGATCCGAAGCACCGATTCTTCCGAGCCGCCCTCTGACAGCTGGTAGGCCAGCAGGCGTCCTTCCTTGTCCGGCTGCCAGGCGTCCAGCGTCGTGGTGCCGCCCGGGTCGACCGCTATCGGGTCGATCAGCACCTGCTCGCCCTCGTCCGGCGCCCGGCTGTAGAGCACCGCGTGCTCCTGGCCGCCGGCCCGCCGGGTGAAGAAGCACCGCTCGCCCCGCCACACCGGGACGCCCGCCTCGCCCGCGCCGAGCAGGTCCCCGATCCGCGCGGCCAGTGCCTCCCGGCCGGGCAGCGCGGCGGCCTGCGCCTGGTACAGCACGTCCTGCGCGGCCAGCCAGGCCCTCGTCTCGTCGCTGTCGGCATCCTCCAGCCAGCGGTACGGGTCGGCAACCAGGTGACCGTGCAGTTCCTCGGGGCTGCCCTCCCGCCGGGCTGATGGGTATGGCCCGGCCTGGCTCCGTGGGCGGCTGGGCGGGCGGGCGGGCGGATGTCCCCGGATGCTCCGTCATGCTCCGACCCTAAGGTGCCCGGCACGGTGGCCCGCCCGCAGGCCGGCGCGGCCCTCGCAGCGCGCCGCGACGGCCCGGTTACGCTATAGCTGTTGGCGGAGGGGCGGCCTTCCGTCACACTGGTCACGGGTGCCCGGTAATGTCACCGGCGCATCCGCGGGGAGGTGCGAGTGCGCCGGGTACTGCTGCTCAACATCACGTATGAGCCGCTCACCACAATCGGGCTGCGCCGCGCCGTCTGCCTCGTGCTCGGCGGCAAGGCCGACGTGGTGCACCATGACTCCGGCGGCGCCGTGCTGCACTCGACCTCGCTCTCGGTCATCGCCCCCTCGGTGATCAGGCTGCGCCGGTACGTGCGCGTGCCGCACCGCAGCCGGGTGCCGCTGACCCGGGCCGCGCTGATGCGCCGCGACAACTACCTGTGCGCCTACTGCGGCACCAAGGCCGACACCATCGATCACGTGATCCCGCGCAGCCGGGGCGGCTCGCACACCTGGGAGAACTGCGTCGCCTCCTGCAACAAATGCAACCACCGCAAGGCTGACCGGCTGATCGAGGAACTCGGCTGGGTACTGCGGTGCGCCCCGGCCGTCCCGCGCGGCGCGCACTGGCGGCTGATCGGCGCCGCCCACGACGGCGACCCGCAGTGGGCGACCTACCTGGCGGAGACCAGCGCCGCCTGACTGGCGGTCCCGAAGCTCCGGATCTCGCGCCAGGCCAGCGAGCCGAGTGTCGCCGCCGCCAGCGTGGCCGCGGCGATCGGGAAGAACGGCGCCGGGCCGAGGCTTCGCACCAGCACGCCGGACACAGCCACCGAGACCGGGAAGCTGCCCATCGAGGCCAGCATCACCAGGCTCATGACCCGGCCGAGCAACCGCGCGGGCGCCCCGCTGATGGTGGCGTGGGCCCTCGGACGCTGAGCATCGCGACTCGCTCGCGGGCGGCCACCACGGCCTGCCGCGCGCTTACGTGCTGCTCATCCCCCCGCGTACAGGCCGGCGGATTGGGCGTGCACGGGAATCCGAACAGCGACCCGCATGCCGCCGATCTACCACCGGACCAGGGACTCGATCGAAGCACGCCGGACCATCGTGTTCGCCGCGCTCGCGGTCAGCCGCTGGATCGAAAAGCAGACCGGCTGGTCAACGCAAGTTCGCCCGCACCGCCCGCCGCTACTGCACAGTCGAGATCCAGGCCTGCCCCGTGTCATCACCGCCGCCGACCTACTGCCCGACGACCTCCGCAACGCCGTCGACCGCATCTACGGTTACTCAGGTCCGCACTAATTTGTCACAAGTCAGGTTTCAAGGGCGCGCGGAGCGCGCCGCGCGCCGTCTGGCGCGTGATCCCGCGCGAGGAAGCGCGCGCCCTGGCGGGCGAAGTGACAGGGGGCCACGCTCGGCGGGCCGGGCGCGATGCACCCGCGGGAATCTCACGTCACCTGGCTGGCAGCTCCGCCTTTGCACCTGCGGCATATGGCGGGCTGCCGACCGTCGTTACCCAGGCACCACCCGGCACCGGCTTGCCACCGTCACGCCGCCGATCGCGTCTGCGGGGGGTAGTGCCATCCTTCCGGCGCTTCAGTCTTGAGCCGAGCAAGAACACCGCAAGGGGGGCGCTTGCGGCGCCGTCACACGTGACTCGCTCCGCTTGCCCCTGACACTGATCTTGCTCACTGTCCTTCGACCAGCCAGGCCGCGCATCCTTGATCTTGTTGTGCGGCAGGCGGCTCGTCTCTTGTTAGAGGAGGTCGGCGAGCAGCGATGCAGCGCGGGCGGCGCCGTCGGTGGCGACCGGGTGGTAGTCGGTTTCGCGGCCGATCTGGCTGGCGATCGCGGTGGCGATGTCGGCAGGGCCCGCGGTCTCGTAGTCCATGCACCGCCCGGCGCGGTAGCGGTCGAGCCGGTGGCGCACGTGAAGGTTCTGCTCGAAGTGGTGGCGGAGCGGGAAGTACAGGAACGGCCGTCGGCTGGCGGTCAGCTCCATCGCGGTCGTCAGCCCGCCCTGGACGACTGCGAGATCACAGGTGGCCAGGTGACGGTAGAGCTCGTGCACGTAGGGCCGGACTTCCAGCCCGTCATGCCGCGGCAGGCTGCCGGGATCGATCCGCGGCCCGGTGACGACGATCATCCGGAGGCCGGGCACGCGCTCCTTAGCTTCGGGGAAGGCGGCGATCACCCGCCGCAACAGGTGGGCGCCGACTCCTGACCCGCCGACGGTCACGATGCACACGCACTCGTCCTGGCGGTACCCGAGCGCTTCGCGGTCCTCAAGCTGGCGTGGGTCGAAGCCGGTGATGTATCCGGCAAAGTCGTAGTGCTGCTCGGTCCAGTCGCGGATCAGTGGCAGGCCGGGGCCGAAGGCGTGCGGGACGATGTCGTCGGGATCGCCGACGAAGATGGCGCGGTCACGCACGCGCGGGTAGCGGGCGATGTGCTCGATCATCTCGGCGTTGTAGTCGGCGGTCAGCAACGCCTCCCGCTCGCCGCCGTCGGCCATTGGCAGCCAGCCGACGAAGTCGGTGAACCAGGCGTAGGCGGCGCGCTTCTGCTCAGGGTTCTCGTGCAGGTAGTAATCGAGCTCCCACGATTCGTCGCCAATCCACAGGTCGTAGTCCTCCTCCCGGGTGAGGTCGTGGAAGACCATGAAGTTGGCGAGCAGGATCTCATCCATCCGCCGGATGGCCTGGAAGGCATGCAGGTCGTGCCCGGCCGACTCAGACTCGATGTGGCCGGACTCGCTGGCCAGGTAGGCGCTGGCCGGGTGGACGCGCTCGCCGCGCGCCTCCAGCACTCTAGTGACCGGATGCTGGGCGAGCCAGTCGATCTCCAGGCCGGGGTGTAGCTTGCGCAGCTCGTCGGCGATCGCCACGTCACGCTGGGCGTGGCCCAGGCCGATCGGCGAGGAGATGTACAGCGCGCGCTTGCGGCGCGCCTTGCCGCGCACCCAGTGCGGGGGCGCGGACGCGGCGACGGCGAACTCGCACAGGAGCAGGTTGAACTTGACCGGATCACGCAGGTGCGGCGCGTGGCCGCAGCCCTCGAATGTGATCAGCTGCGCGTCCGGGATGGCCGCTGCCACAGCGGCCCCGCGCGCAGGTCCGACGATCGCGTCCTCCGATCCCTGGATGACCAGAGTCGGGCACCGCACTTGCGCGCAGAGCCGCAGTGTGTGTTCCCGGTCATTGGCCCACTCCGCGTCGATGCCGCGAAGGATGGTCTGCGGGTCGGTCTGCAGGCCCCACCCGATCGCGTCTTCGATCTGCTTGGTCGAGTGCGGCTCGGTGAACGTCTCCGTAAAGAAGAACTCCAGGAACCCGGGCCAGTCGCGAAGCCAGTAGTGGCGATTCCACTTTGCCCAGCCCTCCAGCGTGGTCGGCTCCTCATCGAATGGGTATGGGCCTGCCTCCTCGGCAGGATCGTCGGTCAGCAGCAAGTCGGGCGCGATCAGCACCAGGCCCGCGACCTGCTCGGAATGCTCGGCGGCGAGAATCAGGTCGTCTCCGGCGCCGCACCACGACACGACGACCACGCGTCCAGCGCCAGTTTGTTCCAGCACTGCAAGCGCGTCGCCCGCGGTTGCGCGCCGGTCGTAGGCACGCACGTCGTGGGGGCGGTCGGAACGCCCGTTACCGCGCCGGTCGAACGTCACCACCCGGCCATGGCGGGCGAAGTAAGGAATCTGGCACTTCCATATCCGGGAGTGGACGATTTCCCAGGTTGGGAGGAACAAGATGGTGGGCTCGCCCTTGCCGTAGGCCTCGTAGTAGATCCGCACCCCATCACGCTTGGCATAGCCCGACTCGTCCGGGTAACGTGCCCGGGTCTGCTCCTGGCCGGGCTCTGTCATCTGGATATCCACTGGTCGATCCATTCGATTAGCTGGCGGTGCCCGGTTTCGATGCCACCCAGCCGCTCGACGATGATGCCGAGATTGAACGTCATCACTAGCGAGACGAGCGCCTCCAGCGGCAGCTCGATCCCCAGCTCGCGGCGCGGCTGCTCGAACGCTTCGGTCAGCACCGCCCGCCACTCGGCATTCACCCTGGCCAGGCGCGCCCTGATGTCAGCGTTGTTCCAGGCAAGTGCCTGCAGCTCGAGCCAGATCTTCTCGTAGCTGGCATCCTCGCTCACCAGGTAGCGCATCGCCGTCCGCCACTTCTCCGCGAACGGCAGATCGGCTGCGTACAAGTCCCGCTGCCGGGTGATCAGCCGCCCGGTGAACCGTTCGAGCGCGTGCACGAGCAGGTTCTCGTTCGAGCCGAAGTAATAATGGACAAGGCCGTGGTTGATGCCCGCCTCCTCTGCAAGCCGCCGAGTCGTGACGCCCGCATAACCGGCACCAGCCAGCAGCCGCTCCGCAGCGTCGAGCAGTGTCTCCTCGGCGGCGGTTCGCGCTGCAGTCTTCTGCGCGGTCTGGCTTACCGCGGCCATCACACCTCCCTGCTGCCCGCCGAGTGCTCAGTCACAAACTAGTCATACGACTAAGTCAGTCGACCAAATAGGACGATCGCTGTCAAGAGCATGGTCGCTGCGCAGGACCGAGCATCCGCTCGCGCTCTGGGCGCTGCCGTGGTAGGTCTATCTGCCGTACCGGCTGACGCCCGGCGGATCTTGCTAACGCTCTGCTAACAACAACGGTGGAAACGTGGGGTTGATCATGGACCCCAACGTGGGCTAGCGCGTCATCTGGCCCGGTCAGACGGCCTGTGATGGACCGGCCTGGACCTGCGCAGCCTCCAGAAATCAGAAGCTGAGGCCGCGTGGCTCCGCCGACCAGGCCTGAATCTGTACAGCAGCCGAATACAGCAACGCGATGTCGTCGGGAACGCCTCCGACAACTTGCCATCAGACAGTGACCTGCCCCAACGACCTCGAACGACCTTGACGCCATGAGTTCGCATCGAGGGGCCGCCATAGTCACAGCCGACGCACCAAGCCCGGCGAAGGCGGAACGGGCAGCGCGATGATTAAGTCAGCGGGCGTAGCTCCCGCGCTGGGCACCGTGAAGATTAGGCCCTCTGCTCTGAGTACTGCCAACGTGCGGCGTGCGGTCGAACGTGCCACCTCGTAGGTCTCGGTGATCTCTGCTTCGGTGATCCGGCTCCCGGCAGGTAGCTGGCCTGAGCGGATCCAGGCCGAGGATGGCCAGCGCTGGCAGATCGAGCGTGACGGGGCAGTGTGGATCGCGACCGAGCATCCAAGCCCACCAGCGCTTCATACCATCGTGGCGCACGACCTGGATACGCTGCGGCAGAAGATCGCCGAAGCGGAACTGGCCGGCTGAGCAGGACCTACTCACTTCTCGACCTTGCTCGGCCCTCAACGTGCAGCCTCAAATCCCGGAACGCCTCAGCGAGCTTAGGTGCAGTCCACAGCGCGTTGAGACCGCTCGGATTCGGCAGCACCCAGACAGGGACACCGCCGATGGCCCCATCCTGCGGGCCGACCGCCGCGCCGGCGCGGCCGAATGCAACCCGGTACGCGGTCACCCCGAGGACGGCCAGCCAGCGCGGGCGCAGCCGGGCCGTTTTCGCGGCCAGGATCGCGCCGCCCGCCCGCAGCTCGCCCGGCGTGAGCTCGTCCGCGCGGGCGGTGGCCCGCGCCGCCACGTTGGTGATGCCGAGGCCCAGCGCGAGTAGCTGATCCTGCTCGTCGGGACGCAGCTGGCGGCTGGTAAACCCGGACGCGTGCAGCGCGGGCCAGAACCGGTTACCGGGCCGGGCGAAATGGTGCCCGGTAGCGGCCGAGTACAGGCCGGGATTGATGCCCGCGAACAGCACCTGCAGGCCGGGGCCGATGACGTCGGGAATCACCCCGCCCGCGGCCGCGGCTAGCTCGGCAGGTGCGGGTCGGCGCGGCGGGAGAGGCGCGGCCGGGCCCGGGATGCCAGCCATTCCGACACCCTAACCGGGCTCCCCAGCCGGAGTCAGCACGGCGGCCGCCTCGGAAGGCGATGGATCCGGGACAGGGGACGGCGTTCCGGTGGCCGGCCCGGCCCGGCCGGCCGCAGCCTGCTCGGTACGCGCGCAGCGGCCCGGTGTGCTACGTGGCGGATGGCAGCGTCATCCCGTGATCGTGGTAAGTCATCAGCAAATAGAGCTGGCAAGTTACCGTGATCATGAATCCGGCGGCGCCGTGGGCCGGTGAGACACTGGCCAGCGGCAGGCGCCGGCCCCGGGGACAGCGCAAGCGGCTCAGTCGCGGCTGGTGCGGCGGGAAATAACGGCTAGCTGGCCGGCGGGGCTGCGCAGGACCTCGACGCCGGGGCCGAAATGACCGGCCAGCACGTCAGTACGCAGGATCGCCTCCGGGCGGCCGTCGGCCGCGACCGCGCCATCGGCCAGCAACAGCAGCCGGTCGGCGAACTGGCCGGCCAGGGTCAGGTCGTGCACCGCTGACAGCACGGTCAGGGACCGTTCCCGCCGCAGCTCGTCGACCAGTTCCAGCGCATCCACCCGGCGGCCGAGGTCCAGCGCGCTGGTCGGCTCGTCCAGCAGCAGCACCGGCGCTTCCTGGGCCAGGGCACGGGCCAGCACGGCGCGCTGCAGCTCGCCGCCGGACAAGGTGACCAGCGCCCGATCGGCCATCGCCGTCAGCGCCAGGCGGCCCAGCAGCCCGGCGCAGACCCGCCGGTCGGCGGCGGTCTCCATGCGCAGGTAGCCGATGTGGCAGGTGCGGCCGAGCAGGACGTAGTCGCTGACCGTCATCTCCGGCGGGAACACCGGATGCTGCGGCACATAGGCCACCAGCCGGGCTAGCTGGCGGCGGCTCATCTTGCGCAGCGGGGCCCCGCCGACGGTGATCTGGCCTTCGCAGCGGACCAGCCTGGCCGCCGCCCGCAGCAGCGTGGTCTTGCCCGCGCCGTTCGGCCCGATCAGGGCCAGCCACTCGCCGCGCGCTGCGGCCGCGGTAACCCCGGCCAGCGCGGTGGCCGCCCCGTACCGGACCCGCAGCCCGGTCATGGTGATCATGCCAGGTCCTGCCGGGCCCGCCGGGACCGCAGCACCAGCAGGAAGAACGGCGCCCCGGCGATCGCGGTGATCACGCCGATCGGCACCTCGGCGGGAGACTGCACGGTCCGGGCGGCCACGTCGGCCAGGACCAGGAAAGCCGCCCCGCCGATCATCGAGACCGGCAGCACGATCCGGTAGCTCGCCCCGGCGGTCAGCCGGATCGCGTGCGGGACGATGATCCCCACGAAGCCGATCAGCCCGCTCACCGACACCGCCGCCGCGCAGCCGAGGGTGGCGGCGATCACCACGGTCAGCCGCAGCCGGGCCACGTTCACGCCGAGGCTGCTGGCCTCGGTCTCGCCGACCCGCAGCACGTCGAGCAGCCGCCGGTGGGCGAGGAGGGCCGCCGCGCACACCGCCGCATAGGGCAGGATCAGCGTCACGTCCGGCCAGGTTGCCCCGGACAGGCCGCCGAGTATCCACGAGTAGACGTTCTGCAGAGTCTGCGAGTGCTGCTGCTGCAGGTAGGTCTGCAGCGCGGTGAGCAGCGCGGCGACCGCGATCCCGGCCAGCAGGATCGAGCCGGTGCTGCCGCCGGGACCGGCTGCCTCCCGGCCCGGCCGGCACCGGAGCCGAGCAGGTAGGTCAGGAGCACCGCGACGACCGCCCCGGCGAACGCGGCCGGCGGCAGCAGCGCCGGGCTGCCGCCGGTGACGATGACGATCGTGGCGCCCAGGCCCGCTCCCGCCGCCACCCCGAGGAGGTACGGGTCGGCCAGCGGGTTACGGAACACGCCCTGGTAGGCGGCGCCGCCGCCGGCCAGCATCGAGCCGACCAGCACGCCGAGCACCACCCGCGGCAGCCGCAGCTGCCACACGATCGCCGCGTCGAACCCCCGCGCGCCAGGCCGGGCGCCGTGACGGCCCGGCCAGCAGCGCGTCCAGCACCATCCGGACGCTGAGCCCGGCCGGGCCGACCATGAGCCCGACGATGACGGCGGCCATCAGCAGCGCGGTCGCCCCGGCCGCGGCCGGGCCAGGCCGGATCAGGCGCCCGGCCGCGGGCCTGGCGGCCGCGTCGGTCCCGGGGGCCGGGCCGGCCGGGCTGGCCGCGTCGGTCTGCGGGGCGGGGCCGGCGGGACCTGCGGCCCCGCCGGGAACGGTCGATTTCACTTCGTGCCGTGTTGCGCGATGCCGTCGGCCACATCCCGCAGCAAGTCGACGATCCGCGGCCCCCACCGGGACGCGATGTCGTCGTTGAGCGCGATGATGCGGTGCTGGCTGACCGCGCGGAGAACCGCCCAGCCGGGCCGCTTGACCACCGTCGCGGCGCTCTGACGGCAGCACAGCGTGTCGGCCAGGATGATGTAGTCCGGCTGGGCCTTGAGGATGTACTCGGCCGACAGCTGCGGGTACCCGCCGGCCGCGGCCGCGCCCTTGGCCGCGTCCGCGATGCTCTTCATGCCCAGCAGCCCGAGCAGCTTGCCGACGAAGGTGTCCGAGGTCAGCGAGTAGTAGGTCTGGTCCAGCTCGTAGTAGTAGGTCAGCTTGTGCCCGCGGTGCGGCGCCGAGTTGATGATCCGCTGGATCTGCCCGCGGATGCTGGCGTCCTCGTGCCGGGCCTGCGCCAGGTGGCCCGTGGCCCGGCCGAGCTGGTCGAGCTCGGTGTAGACGCCGGCCGGGTTCGGGCGAGCGGGCAGCTCCAGCACCGGGATGCCGAAGGCCGTCAGCCGTCTGGCCAGGCTGTTGGTGTTGTCGGCGATGACGACCAGGTCGGGCCGGTAGGAGACGATTGCCTCGACGTTAGGGGTCAGATACGACAGCTTGGTGCGCGGTGCCTGCGGCGGGTAGTCCGAGTCGTCGTCGACCGCCTTGACCTGCGGCCCGGCCCCGATCGCGTACAGCATCTCGGTCGCGGTCGGCGACAGCGAGACGATGGCCCGCGGCCGGGACGGCACGTGCACGGTCCCGTTCGCCGCCGTGAACGTGACCGGGAACGTGCCGGCCGCGGCGGGACCGGCCCCGCCTGAACTGGCCGCCGCCTGAACTGGAGCTGCCGCCTGATGAGCCGCCGCAGGCGGCACAGGCCACCGCCAGGGTCGCCGTCAGCGCCAGCGCGGCCGCCCGGCGGCGAGACAGGATTCGCATGATCATCCTCCGTAGGATCGTGGAGGACGAAGCGCGTCCGCTGCGATGCCGAGGCACCGAAGCAATCCGCCCTTCCTCCGAGGACAAATCGCTGACGCAGGCCAGGCGTCCGGGCTCGTCCCCTCGTCGCGGGGCATCACCGTTGCGGGACAGCGCCGGGATCTCACCGGCTTCGCTGGGCACTGCATCGTCCTGGTCAGGGCCAGGACACCGGTACCCTACCGCAGCGCAGGCCCGCGCCGCGGGCCACGAAGCCACGAAGGCCGCGATAAGGGCGGCTGGAATCAGTTGCGCCGGGCGGGTAACGCGGCGGGCCACGGCGGATAATAATGAGACAGACGCCGGCGACGTGGGTACCCCCGAGCTCACGTCGCCGCGTCTTCGGCCTCCTCCGCGGGTGCGCTACCGGGCGCGGCCCCGGGCCGCGGCCCGGCCCGGTACCGTTCGGTACATGACTCAGATGCCAACGTCGGCGGCCGGGACGGCCGCCCGAGGGCCCGACGCCCCGTTCGGCCGCATGCTGACCGCCATGATCACGCCGCTCGCTCCGGACGGCTCGGTGGACTACGATGGCGCGGCGCGGCTGGCTCAGTACCTGGTCACCGACATGCGCAACGACGGCCTGGTGATCAGCGGCACCACCGGCGAGTCGCCGACCACCACCGACGCCGAGAAGGACCGGCTGCTGCGCGCCGTGATCGAGGCGGTGGGCGACCGCGCGGCGGTCGTAGCCGGGGTCGGCACCAGCGACACCGCGCATAGCTGCGAGCTCGCCCGCGCCGCGGAGCGCGCGGGCGCCGCCGGGCTCCTTTGCGTAACCCCCTATTACAGCAAGCCGCCGCAGGCGGCCTGGCCGCGCACTTCAGCAAGGTCGCCGACGCCGCCGGGCTGCCGGTCATGCTGTATGACATCCCCGGCCGGACCGGCACGCCGATCGCCACCCCTACGCTGATCCAGCTGGCCGCCCATCCGCGGATCGTCGCGGTGAAGGACGCCAAGGGCGACCTTCCGGCCAGCTCGGTCGTGCTGGCCGCCACCGATCTTGTGTACTACTGCGGTGACGACCCGCTGAATTTGCCGTTCCTGTCGATCGGCGCCGCCGGGTTCGTCAGCGTGCACGGGCACCTCGTGGGCGACCGGCTGCACGAGATGATCGACGCCTACCGGTCCGGTGACGTGGCCGGCGCGCTCACCATCCACCGCGAGCTGCAGCCGGTCTACCGGGGCATGACGCGCACCCAGGGTGTGATCACCACCAAGGCCGCGCTGGCCATGCTCGGGCTGCCCGGCGGCCCGGTCCGCCCGCCGATGATCGACGCCACCGCCGCGGAGATCGAGCAGCTGCGCACCGACCTGGTGGCCGGAGGCGTGAAGCTCCGGTGAGCCATCCGCATCCCGAGCTCGGGCCGCCGCCACCGCTGGCGGCCGGCGGACTGCGCGTCATCGCCCTCGGCGGCCTCGGCGAGATCGGCCGCAACATGACGGTGTTCGAGCACGCCGGCCGGCTGCTCATCGTCGACTGCGGCGTGCTGTTCCCCGAGGATGACCAGCCGGGCATCGACCTGATCCTGCCGGATTTCTCCGCGCTGGCGGGCCGGCTGGACCGGATCGAGGCCCTGGTGCTCACCCACGCGCACGAGGACCATATCGGGGCCGTGCCCTACCTGCTCCGGCAGCGGCCTGATATCCCGCTGATCGGATCCAGGCTCACGCTCGCGCTGGTCGCGAGCAAGCTCACCGAGCACCGGATCAAGCCGGAGCTGCGCGAGGTCGATTCCGGCTCGCGGCTCCCGTTCGGTCCTTTTGATCTTGAGTTCTTCGCGGTCAACCACTCGATCCCGGATGCGCTGGCGGTCGGCATTCGCACCGCCGCCGGGCTGGTGCTGCACACCGGCGACTTCAAGATGGACCAGCTGCCGCTGGATGGCAGGCTGACCGACCTGGGCGGCTTCGCGCGGCTCGGCGGCGACGGCGTGGACCTGCTGATGGCCGACTCCACCAACGCCGAGATCCCGGGCATCGTCACGACCGAGCGCGCCATCGGCCCGGTGCTGGCCGAGGTGTTCGCCGGCGCGCAGCAGCGCATCATCGTGTCCTGCTTCGCCAGCCACGTGCACCGGGTGCAGCAGGTGATGGACGCCGCGGCCGCGCACGGCCGTAAGGTCGCGCTGGTCGGCCGGTCCATGGTCCGCAACATGGGCGTGGCCCGCGAGCTCGGCTACCTGCGGGTCCCGTCAGTGCCCGGCGGGCTGCTGGTGGACCTGCGCGAGGCGGAGGAGCTGCCGCCCGAGCAGATCGTGCTGGTCTCCACCGGGTCGCAGGGCGAGCCGATGTCGGCGCTGTCGCGGATGGCCGGGCGCGATCACCCCATCCGGATCGCCGACGGCGACACCGTCATCCTGGCGTCCTCGCTGGTGCCCGGCAACGAGACCGCGGTGTCGCGGATCATCAACGAGCTGACCCGGCTCGGCGCCCGGGTGGTGCACAAGGGCAACGCGCTGGTGCACGTGTCCGGGCACGCCCCGGCCGGCGAGCTGCTGTACGTGCTCAACCTGGTGCGGCCGAGCAACTTCATGCCGGTGCACGGCGAATGGCGGCACCTGAAGGCGCACGCCGACCTGGCCGCGCAGACCGGCGTGCCCGCCGGTTCCATCGTGATCGCCGAGGACGGCTTCGTCGTCGACCTGATCGGCGGGCGGGCCCGCGTCACCGGCCGGGTCCAGTGCGGCTACGTCTACGTGGACGGCAGCTCGGTCGGCGAGATCACCGAGGCGTCGCTGAAGGACCGGCTGATCCTCGGCGACGAGGGCTTCGTCTCGGTGATCATCGTGGTCGACTCCAACACCGGCAAGGTGGTCGGCCGGCCCGGAGATTCACGCCCGCGGCTCTGGCATCGACGAGCCGGCCTTCGACAAGGTGCGGCCCCGGCTGGAGGAGGCGCTGGCCGCGGCCGCGCTGGAGGGCATCAACGACGCCCACCAGCTCCGCCAGCTGGTGCGCCGCACCGTGGGCCGCTGGGTCAACGAGAACTACCGGCGCCGCCCGATGATCATCCCGGTGGTCGTCGAGGTCTGAGCGCTGTGCTGCCCCCGGTGGGGCGGCCCCCCGGGGTTCCCCCCGCGCAGCTGGCCGCTCGGGCCCCGCGGGCCCTCGCCGCCACCTCGCGCAGCTGGTAGCGCTGCAGCTTGCCGGTGCTGGTGCGCGGCAGCGAGTCGAGGAACTCGACCACCCGCGGGTACTTATACGGCGCGATCCGCTGCTTGACGAAGTCCTGCAGCTCGCGGGCCAGCGCCGGGCCGGCCGCCCCGGCCGGCACGACGAACGCCGCGACCAGCTGGCCGCGCGCGTCATCGGGGACGCCGACGACGCCGCACTCGGCCACCGCCGGGTGCGCCAGCAGCGCTTCCTCGACTTCCGGCCCGGCGATGTTGTAGCCGGCCGACACGATGATGTCGTCGGAGCGGGCCTGATACCAGAAGTAGCCGTCGCCGTCCCGCAGGTAGGTGTCGCCGGTGATGTTCCAGCCGTCCTGCACGTAGCTGAGCTGGCGGTCGCCGGCCAGGTAACGGCAGCCGGTCGGGCCGCGGACGGCCAGCCGGCCCGGCGTCCCGTCCGGCACCGGGCGGCCGTCGTCGCCGAGAACCACGGCCCGGTAGCCCGGCACCGGCCTGCCGGTGGATCCCGGCCGGATGTCGTCGCCGGCCGCGGAAATGAAAATGTGCAGCAGCTCGGTGCTGCCGATGCCGTCGATGATCGCGGTGCCGGTCGCGTCCCTGAAGGCCCGCCAGGTCGAGGCGGGCAGGTGCTCGCCCGCCGACACCGGCCGGCGCAGCGAGCGCAGCTGGCCGGCTTTCCCGGCCGCGAGCATCGCCCGGTAGCCGGTTGGCGCGGTGCAGCAGACGGTGACGCCATGCGCGGCGATCTGGTCGGCCAGCTGGGCCGGGGTGGCCCGCTCCAGCAGCAGCGTGGCCGCGCCCGCCCGCAGCGGGAAGATCAGCAAACCGCCCAGGCCGAACGTGAACGCCAGCGGCGGGGTGCCGGTGAACAGGTCGCCGGGGACCGGCCTGAGCACGTGCGCCGAGAAGGTATCGGCGATGGCGAGCAGGTCCCGGTGGAAGTGCAGCGTCGCCTTCGGCCGGCCGGTGGTGCCGGAGGTGAACGCGATCATGGCGACATCGTCGGCCGCGGTCGGGACGGGCGCGAATACGCCCGGCTTGGCCGCCGCCAGGGCGGTAAGGCCGCCGGCCCCGCCGTAGCTGACGATCCGCAGGCCGGGGACCTCGGCGGCGGCCAGGTCGGCCTGGAACCGGTGGTCGCACAGGGCCAGGGTGACCTGGCCGATGTCACAGACCTTCGCCAGCTCGCCGGCCCGCAGCATCGTCATCGTGGTAACCGCCACGCCGCCGGCCATGACCACGCCGAGCCAGCAGGCGGCCAGCCAGGGATGGTTGGGGCCGCGAAGCAGCACCCGGTTGCCGGGTACCAGGCCCAGGTCCTCGGTCAGCACCCGGGCGATCTGCCTGGCCCGGCGGGCCGTCTCGCGGTAGCTCCAAGTCTCGCCCGGGGCCAGCAGGCACGGCCGGTCGGCGCCGTGCGCCGCTATCGTGGTGTCCAGCAGCTCGCCGGCGCAGTTCAGCCGTCCGGGATAGCGCAGGGCCGGAAGCGTGAACTCCAGCTCCGGCCATTGCTGCCGGGGCGGCAGGCTGTCCCGGCAGAAGGTGTCGGCGTGGGCAGAAGGCGACAGCTCCATGGCCGGACCTTCCCTGTGACGTCTGCGGGGCCTCCGGACGTCCTCAGTATGCCGCCTGCGGGGCCGTAGTCAACGAAACCGGCTGTCCCGCCCTGCCCGGCCGGGTCAGCCGATGACTGCCCAGCCCTGGATCTCGACGAGCGCCGCCTGGTCCCACAGCCGGCTCACCTGCACCGCGGCCATCGCCGGATAGTCCCGGCCGGCCAGCCGCCGCCATACGGCGCCTATCTCGCGGCCGTGCGCCCGGTAGTCATCCAGGTCCACGGCGTAGATCGTCATGCTGGCCAGGTGCGCGGGCTCGCCGCCCGCGGCCCGCAGCGCCGTCAGCAGGTTTTGCAGCGCTACCTCGAACTGCCCGGCCACCGTCTGGCCGGTGATCGCCCCGCCCGGCGCCTGCGCCGTCTGCCCGGCCAGGAACACCAGCGTGCCGGCCGCCCGCACCGCATGCGCGAACCCTGACGGCGCCGCCAGCGACGGCGGATTCACCCGCTCGATCATCGCCTCACCTGTCCGTCATCGTCCCGGGGCGGCCGCCAGGCCGCCAGCGGCGGTGCCCGGTCCGCGGCTCGCCCGCGCGGATCAGCTGCAGCCGCGGCCGCGGCCCGTCGGCGCGCCCGGTCTGCGGCGCCGCCGCCCCGGGCCGCCACGGGACCGGCCAGACCGCGCCAGGCCCGTGGTAGCCCTGCTCCGCGGCCGCGTGCAGCGTCCAGTTCGGGTCGTACAGGTGAGCCCGGCCGAGCGCGCACAGGTCAGCCCGCCCGGCCGCGATGATCGTGTTCACGTCGTCCCACGAGGAGATCACCCCGACCGCGATCGTGGCGATCGGCACCTGGTTGCGGATGGCATCGGCAAACGGCGTCTGGTACGACCGGCCGAAGGCCGGCTGCTCGCCGGCCACGACCTGCCCGGTCGAGGTATCCACGGCGTCCGCGCCCGCCGCCGCGAATGCCCGCGCGATCTCGACCGCGTCCGCGCCGGTGATCCCGCCGGGATGCCAGTCCGTCGCCGAGATGCGCACGGTCATCGGCAGCTCGGCAGGCCACGCCGCCCGCATGGCGCCGAACACCTCGAGCGGGTATGCCAGCCGCCCCGCCAGCGAGCCGCCGTAGCGGTCGGTGCGCTGGTTGGTCAGCGGCGAGATGAACGACGACAGCAGGTAGCCGTGCGCGCAGTGCAGCTCCACCAGATCGAAGCCGCACCGCCGTGCCGCCCGCACGGCCGCCACGAACTGCCCCTTGATCTGCTCCATCTCGGCCAGGCCGAGCTCGCGCGGTACCTGGTTCACGCCATCCCGGTAGGGCAGCGGTGACGGCGCGCACACGTCCCAGTTCTCGTCGGCGAGCGGCTGGTCGATGCCCTCCCACATCAGCTTCGTGGAGCCCTTGCGGCCGGAGTGGCCGAGCTGCAGCCCGATCTTCGCCCCGGACGATGAGTGCACGAACCGGCAGATCCTGGACCATGCCGCCTCGTGCCCGGGCGCGTACATCCCGGCACAGCCCGGCGTGATCCGCCCGCCCGGGCTCACGCACACCATCTCGGTCAGCACCAGCCCGGCGCCGCCGAGCGCCTTGCCGCCCAGGTGCACCAGGTGAAAGTCCGACGGAGTGCCGTCCGCGGCGCTGTACATGTCCATCGCCGACACCACCACCCGGTTGGCCAGCTCCAGCTCCCGCAGCCGTAGCGGGGTGAACATCGGCGGCCCGGCCGCGCCGGCCCCGTTCCCGCGCTGCTGCTCGTGCCGGGCGAACCAGGCGTCGATCCGGTCCGTGAACTGCGGATCGCGCAGCCGCAGGTTGCCGTGCGTGACCCGGCGGCTGCGGGTGATGATGTTGAACGCGAACTGCTCCGGCTCCTGGCCGGCGTACTGGCCCAGGTTCTCGAACCATTCCAGGCTGGCCTGCGCGGCCCGCTGGGTGGAGGCGACGACGGGGCGGCGCTCGGCCTCGTATGCCGCCAGCGCGGCCTGCACCGTCGCGGCCGGGTCGGCCGCGCTGCCCGGCGGGCCGGCCCGCTGCTCGTGCAGGCACGCGGCGAGGGCCAGCGCGTCCTCCATGGCCAGCTTGGTGCCCGAGCCGATGGAGAAGTGCGCGGTGTGCGCCGCGTCGCCGATCAGCACCACGTTGCCGTGCTGCCAGCTCGCGCAGCGCAGCGTGCCGAAGCTGATCCAGCGGGAGTTGTTGGCCAGCGGCTTGTGCCCGCGCAGCGGTCCGGCGAGCAGCTCGCCGATCCGGGCGATCGAGGCGTGGTCGGACTCGCCCGGCGCGAGGTCCCGCGCGGCGATCGCGGCGAACCCGGCAGCCTGCCACACCGAGTCGTGCATCTCCACGATGAACGTGCTGCCACCGGCGTCGTAGGGGTAGCCGTGCACCTGCATGATCCCGTGCGGGGTCTGCTCGATGAAGAATTTGAAGGCGTCGAATACCAGGTCGGTGCCCAGCCACATGTACCGGCACCGCCGGTGATCAATAGTTGGCCGCAAATACTCGCCGAGTGCGGCCCGCACCGCCGAGCTGGCCCCGTCGGCTGCGACGACCAGGTCGAAGTCGGCGGCCAGCGCGGCCGCCGGCGGTGCCGGCGTCCGGTACCGGATCGCGACGCCCAGCTCGGCGCAGCGCTGCTGCAGGATCTGCAGCAGCCGCTGGCGGTTCATCGCCGCGAAGCCATGGCCGCCGCTGGTGATCACCTGGCCGCGGTAGTGCACGTCGATGTCATCCCAGCGCGCGAACTCGCGCTCCATGGCCTGGTAGATGACCGGGTCGGCATTCTCGATGCCGCCGAGGGTCTCGTCCGAGAACACCACCCCGAAGCCGAACGTGTCGTCCGGGGCGTTGCGCTCCCACACGGCAATCTCGGCCCGGGGGTGGAGCTGGCGGGCCAGCGCGGCGAAGTAAAGCCCGCCGGGGCCGCCGCCGGCGACGGCGATGCGCACGCGGCCTCCTGGTCCTCGCCGGACAGAACGTCAGCAAGACGAATCTACGACGGCAGGCATGCAAGCGCGACGGGTGGCGCCCCGGCGCACCTGGCCGCGGCACGCCCAGCCGCGGCGCTCCCGCCGCCGGCACGCCGCGGCGCGCCCGGCCGCCGTCGCCGTCGCACGCCGCGGCGCCCCCGCCCTCCCGCCTCCCCGCGCCGCCGGCCGCAGCCCCCCGCCCGCCGGCCGACACGCCTGGGAAGCATGATCCTTTGCCGGGGCCGAGATGCTCGTTACCGTGGGAACCATGGCGGCACGTGCGCCTAAGGGCGGAGCGCGCCCGCGGGCCGGAACAACAGGCCAGCCCCGGTCCCGGCCGGCCGCGGGCCGGGACCGGCCGCCCGCGGCCGGCCGGACATCGGGTTCCGGTCGGTCGGCTGGCACCGGCCGGCCGGGGAGCGCGGGGCGCCGTCCCGCCGGGGCCGCCGCCCGCGGCGGCCGGGCCGGCTCCTCCTACGGCCGGGTCCGCGGCCGGAAGACCGCCCGCCGCAGCGCCTCCGCCAATCCGGTCTCTGTCCTGCTCAGCTGGTTGACCGGGGCCGTCGGCGCGACCTGGATGCTGATCGCGCACACGATCGGCGTGGCGGCCCGCGCGTTCGGTCGCAGCGCGCGTGACCTGGATCCGGCGCACCGGCGGGACGGCATAGGCCTGGCCGCGCTGGCCGCCGGGGTCGTCGCGGCCAGCGTCGCCTGGTGGCACCTGCCCGGCGCCGTAGGCCGGCTGCTGTCGGCCGTCGTGCTGGGCGCGTTCGGGTCGGAGGCCTGGGCCGTGCCGGTGCTGTGCGTCCTGCTGAGCTGGCGGTTCCTGCGGCACCCGGGCAAGAACGCCGACACCGCGCGGATGGTGATTGGCTGGACCGCGCTGATCATCGGGATTCTCGGCCTGGTGAACATCGCTAACGGCACGCCCCGGCCGCACCAGGGCCAGGCCGCGGCGGCCTGATCGGCTACGCGGCGTCGGCGCCGCTGGTCTCGGTGCTCACCTACTGGGCCACGGCGCCGCTGCTGGCGCTGGTGGCCTGCTTCGGACTGCTGGTGGTCACCGGCACGCCGCTGCACCGGGTGCCGGGGCAGTTCGCCAAGCTGACTCGGCTGCGCCGCCGGGACTCCGGTGCGCAGGACGCGGCCGACCCCGCCGCCGAGTTCATCCCCGGCCGGCCGCTGCGCGGCCGCAAGCGGCCAGGCCGCGATCGGCGGCGGCGAGCACGACCGTCCCTACGACAGCCCGCTGCTGGGCGGGACCCTGTCCCGCAAGTCGGTGACCAGCGGCGGGGAGCCCGGGGCCGCCGGCCGCGCGGCCGGCGCGTCCGGCGGCCCCGGGCAGACTGCGGCGCCGCCGGAGCCGGTGCCGGACTCGCTGATGTTCGGCCCGTCCGGCCACGGACCCGGGCCGCAGCCCGGACCGGACGCAGGCGCGACCGAGGCGTGGCGGCAGTCCTGGTTCGGCAGTGACGGGGCCGGGGACGGCCGCGCCGCCGGTGACGGCCACCTGCCCGGCGACGGTGCCGGCGCGGCCGGTGCCAGCGCGGCCGGGGCCACCGCGAAGGCGGTCCGGCCGGAGCAGCTCACGCTGGCCGCCTCCAGCGACGCCAGCTACACGCTGCCGCCGCCGACCATGCTGAGGCCCGGCACCGCGCCCAGGGCGCGGACCCGCGCGAACGATGCAATGGTCGAGGCCCTGTCAGCGGTGCTGGACCAGTTCGAGGTGGACGCGGAGGTCACTGGCTTCACCCGAGGGCCGACGGTGACCCGGTATGAGATCGAGCTGGCCCCCGCAGTGAAGGTCGAGCGGGTCACCGCGCTGTCGAAGAACATTGCCTACGCGGTCAAGAGCGCTGACGTGCGCATTTTGTCGCCAATTCCCGGCAAGTCAGCGATCGGGGTGGAGATCCCCAATACCGACCGGGAGATCGTCAGCCTCGGCGACGTGCTCCGCTCGCCGGCGGCGACCGCCGACCACCACCCGATGGTGGTCGGCCTCGGCAAGGACGTCGAGGGCCGCACCGTGGTGGCGAACCTCGCCAAGATGCCGCACATGCTTATTGCCGGAGCCACCGGCGCCGGCAAGTCGACGTGCATAAATGCGCTGATCACCTCGGTCATGATGCGGGCGACGCCGGAGCAGGTGCGGCTGATCCTCGTCGACCCCAAGCGGGTCGAGCTGGCCGCTTACGCCGGGATCCCGCACCTGATCACGCAGATCATCACCAGCCCCAAGAAGGCCGCCGAGGCGCTGGAGTGGGTGGTGGGCGAGATGGACCGCCGCTACGACGACCTGGCCGCCTCGGGGTTCCGGCACGTGGACGACTTCAACAAGGCGGTCCGTGCGGGCAAGCTGGCCGCGCCGCCCGGCAGCGAGCGCGTCTACGTGCCGTATCCGTACCTGCTGGTGATCGTGGACGAGCTGGCCGACCTGATGATGATCGCCCCGCGCGACGTCGAGGACGCGGTGGTGCGGATCACCCAGCTGGCCCGGGCGGCCGGCATCCACCTCGTGCTCGCCACCCAGCGGCCCAGCGTGGACGTGGTCACCGGGCTGATCAAGGCGAACGTGCCGTCCCGGCTGGCGTTCGCCACCTCCAGCCTGACCGACAGCCGGGTCATCCTGGACCAGCCCGGGGCCGAGAAGCTGGTCGGCCAGGGTGACTCGCTATTCCTGCCGATGGGCGCCAGCAAGCCGATCCGGCTGCAGAGCGCCTACGTGGCGGAGAAGGAGATCCGCGAGATCGTCGCGCACTGCACCAAGCAGGCGGAGCCGGAGTACCGGCAGGACGTGACCGCGCCGGCCAGCGCCAAGCGCGAGATCGACGCCGACATCGGGGACGACCTGGAACTGCTGATCCAGGCGGCCGAGCTCATCGTGTCGACGCAGTTCGGCTCCACCTCGATGCTGCAGCGCAAGCTGCGGGTCGGCTTCGCCAAGGCCTGGCTGATGGACCTGCTGGAAAGCCGTGAGGTTGTCGGCCCGAGCGAGGGCTCGAAGGCGCGGGACGTGCTGGTCAGGCCGGACGGCCTGGCCGGGCTGATCGAGTCGCTGCGCGGTGGGACGGCGGACTGACCGCGGCAGCCGGCGGCCCGGGCAGCTGGCCGGGCGGCGCGCAGCGGACATTCACCTGCGGGCCGGTTTGGCCGCGCGGCGGCCGCGGCACACTTACCGCATGCGGCACCTTCGGCCCGCTCGGCGGGCGGGAATCGACCCGCAGGGGTCATCGGCGGCTTGTCGTCACCTGACTACACTTCGTTACCGGCCTCCGGCGGGGGATCGCCATGCCGGGGGAATGGCCACCGCTTCCGCGCTCGCCCTGCGGGCGGCGCCCGCGGGGCGGGGGCAGAGCAGCGGAGGCACCGCGTGAGCATCGGCGGCGACCTGGCGCAGGCACGCGGCCAGGCCGGTCTCACCATCGCGCAGGTCAGCCAGCGGACCTGCATCAGGGAGACGCTAATCCGCGGGATGGAGCGTGATGATTTCACGGCCTGCGGCGGGGATTTCTACGCCCGCGGCCACATCCGCAGCATCGCCCGGGCCGCCGGCGCCGATCCGGAGCCGCTCATCCGCGAGTACGACGCAGCGCGGGGCGCGGTGCAGCCGGTCAGCGCGGCCGAGGCATTCAGGCCGGCCGCGCCGCTCCGGATGCGCGAGCGGTCCCGGCTGAACTGGAGCATGGTGCTGTCCCTGGCTCTGCTGGCGGCCGTCAGCTTCGGCGTGTACCTGGCCGTCGATCACTACGTGCTTGCCCCGAGCTCGGCCCGGCACGCGGCCCAGGTCCGCAAGACCATTCCGGCGCACCATGACGCGCATCACAAGCGGCGCCACCGGCATCGCGCCGTGGTCATCGAGCTGACCGCGACGAGCGATTGCTGGGTGCGGCTGACCACCGCATCGGGACGGGTCATCTTCATCGGCACGGTCCCGGCCGGCACGGCCGAGAAGTGGACTGAGCACCGGTCCGTGCAGCTGCGGCTGGGCAACCCGCCGGGGGTGCTGCTGCGGGTCAACGGACGCAGGAAAGCCCGGTCCGGCTCCAGCGTGCCAGTCACGCTGACGTTCGGGCCCGGCAAGCGGGCTCACCGCTGACCACGCCAGGGCCGGCTCCGGTGCGCGCCGGTCCTGGCGGCCGCCGGCTTACCGTAGTCTGCGGATGTGCCGCGCCCCGATGCCCCTTCCACTGCTCCCGCCCGGCGGAGCGTCAGCCTGGTCACCCTGGGCTGCGCCCGCAACGAGGTCGATTCCGAGGAGCTGGCCGCCCGGCTCGAGGCCGGGGGCTGGACGCTCGCCGACGGCCCGGACGCTGATGTCGTGCTCGTCAACACCTGCGGCTTCATCCAGGCCGCCAAGCAGGAATCCATCGACGAACTGCTCGGCGCCGCCGCGGACGGCGCGCCCGTGGTCGCGGCCGGCTGCCTGGCCGAGCGGTACGGCGCCGAGCTGGCCGACGCGCTGCCCGAGGCACAGGTGCTCAGCTTCGACGACTACGGCGCCATCGCCGACCGGCTGGACGCGGTCGTGGCGGGCCGGCGCTGGCAGGCGCACCAGCCGCGGGACCGGCGGCAGCTGCTGCCACTGGCCCCGGCCAGCCGGACGGCGGCCGCCGCGGCCCAGCCGGGGCACGGCACGATCACGACCGGCACGGTGGCGGCCAGCGGCGGGGATCCGGCCTCGCCGGCCAGTGCCGTCATCCCGGACCTGCCCGACGGCGTGGCGCCGGCCTCCGGGCCGCGGGTGCTGCGCCGCCGCCTGGGCGGCGGCGTGGTCGCGCCGCTCAAGATCGCCTCTGGCTGCGACCGTCGGTGCAGCTTCTGCGCCATTCCCGCGTTCCGCGGCGCGTTCGTGTCCCGCCCGGCGGCGGACCTGGTGGCGGAAGCGGGCTGGCTGGCCGGGCATGGTGCCCGCGAGCTGCTGCTGGTCAGTGAGAACTCCACTTCCTACGGCAAGGACCTGGGCGACCTGCGGCTGCTGGAGAAACTGCTGCCCGAGCTGGCCGCGGTGCCGGGCATCAGCCGGGTCCGGGTCAGCTACCTGCAGCCGGCCGAGCTGCGGCCGGGGCTGATCGAGGTGATCGCGTCCACGCCGGGCGTCGCGCCGTACTTCGACCTGTCGTTCCAGCACGCCAGCGGGCCCGTGCTGCGCACCATGCGGCGTTTCGGTGACCGGGACCGCTTCACTACGCTGATCGGCCAGATCCGGCAGCTGGCCCCGGCGGCCGGGATCCGGTCCAACTTCATCGTCGGCTTCCCCGGCGAGACGGAAGCCGACGTCGAGGAGCTCGGGCGGTTCCTCACCGAGGCCCGGCTCGACGCCGTCGGGATCTTCGGGTACTCCGACGAGGACGGCACCGAGGCGGCAGGCCTGCCCGGGCAGCTGCCCGCCGACGAGATCGCCGCCCGGGTCTCCGAGCTCGCCGGGCTGGCCGACGAGCTGATGGACCAGCGCGCCGCGGAGCGGTGCGGCGAGGTCGCCGAGGTACTGATCGAGGAGGATCTCGGCGGCGGCCGGTACGGCGGCCGGGCGGCGCATCAGGCCCCCGAGGTGGACGGCTCGGTGGAGGTCACGGCCAGCTTCCCGCTGGCGGCCGGGGACCTGGTGGCGGCCCGGGTCCTGACCAGTGCCGGAGTAGACCTGACGGCGGCCGCGATCGGGGCCAGCCGGGGCAGCCGGGCCAGCGGCACAGGTACGCGTTGAGCGGGCCGGGCGCTAGTCCGGGCCGGGGCGGCGCGCCGTCGCCCGGCGGTCAGCCGGCCGTCCCGGGTCAGCCGGCCTTCGCGGGTGCGGCGGAGCCGCGGGGGCAGACGATGATCGCGGGCCAGCCGTCCGTGGACGCGCTGGCTGCCGAGGCGGTCGGGCTGCTGGTGGCCAGGAGGGCTACCGTCGCCACTGCCGAATCGCTCACCGGCGGGCTGGTGGCCGCCACGCTGACCAGCGTGGTCGGCTCATCCGCCGCGTTCCGCGGCGGCGTCGTCTCCTACGCCACTGACCTCAAGGCCGAGCTGCTGGGCGTCCCGGCGGGCTTGCTGGCCGCCCGTGGTGCCGTGGACCCGGATGTCGCGGCCGAGATGGCGGCGGGCGTCCGGCGGCGGCTGGCCGCCACCATCGGGATGGCAACCACCGGGGTCGCCGGACCAGATCCCGCCGACGGCCAGCCGGTCGGCACGGTCTACATCGCCGTGCACGGGGCCGGCCGCCCCGCGGTCCGGGCGCTGTCGCTGACCGGCGACCGGGCGGCCATCCGGCTCGCCACCGTGCAGCACGTGCTGGTGCTGCTAATCGGCACGGTGCGGGAAGAACTACTATGATTACAGTGTTACGCCAGGCGACACGCGACCGGGGCCGTTCCCGTGCTGTCTGAGCGGCCAGGTACCGTGGGAGAGTCGGGTCTGATGACCGAAGGGAGGGCGACGATGGTGTTGCTTCGTCACTTGCTCGGTGATGCACTGCGGCGGTTGCGACTCCGGCAGGGTCGCACCCTCCGTGAGGTGTCAGCGGCGGCCCGCGTGTCGCTCGGCTACCTCTCCGAGGTAGAGCGCGGCCAGAAGGAAGCGTCCTCCGAGCTGCTGGCTTCCATCTGCGGTGCCCTGGGCGCCCCGCTGTCCCAGGTCCTGCGCGAGGTATCCGACACATTCGCCCTGGCCGAGCTGCAGAACGAGCCGGTGTTCAGCGGGGTCCGCGAGCCCGCGCTGGACGTCCGCGCCGTGGCCGCCAGGGGCGGCACCCGGCCGCAGGCGTCGGCGCCGTCGGCGGCTCAGCGCTCCGCGGCGCCGGCCCGGCCCGGTCTGCCGGTGACGTCCGCGAAGCGGCTGGTCATGCCCGTCGGCGCCCGCAGCCTGGCCGCGCGCGGCGAGCAGCTGGTGCCCGGCGCCGATCAGGTGCTCGACCCGGCGTCGCTCCCGCTGGCCGAGCCGGCGTTCGAGCGGGTCGAGCGCTCGGCCCACGACATCACGAACATGGTGCCGGTCTAGAATACCGACCCGGCGCAGTCGCGGCGCCGCGTGACTTTGTTCAGCGCGGTCTTGTTCAGCGCGGTCTTCTCGGCGCGGGTTATCCTCAGTGCGGTTTTCCTCGGCGGTTTCCTCGGATGCGCCGTGCGCTACGCCCAGGCCCGCGGATCGTCGGCGAGGACGCGCACCCGGTCGGGCAGCGCGCCCGAGACGATGTGATCGAGGGTCACATCCTCCAGGATGGCCCGTTCGTTCGCGCGCAGCGCGATCCAGACGGTCTGCAGCGGCTCGGCCGCGCCAATGTAGCCGAGATTCTCCGGCCGCTCACCGCGCACGCCCACCAGCGGTCCGTCGATAGCCCGGATGATGTCGGCGAGCGAGATCTCGCTCGCCGGGCGGGCTAGCCAGAACCCGCCGTCAGGTCCGCGCTGGCTGCGGACCAGGCCCGCCCTGCGCAGCTGGGTCAGAATCGCTTCGAGGAACTTACCCGGGATGTGCTGAGTCCGGGCGAGCTGATCGGCCGTGACATGCCCGCCGCCGGAGGCGGCAAGCTCGATCGCGGCGCGCAGCGCATAATCAGCACGGGCGGACAAACGCATGTCAAGCATTATGCAGGTAATCGGCTGACGAAGTGCTATCGCCGCACCCAATGGCGCCTGCGGGCGCCCGCTGGACCTGCGCGTTCCCGGGCCTGGCGGCCCGGGGCCGGGCTCTCGGCTATCGAGTGGGACCGCCCGGCGCCCGGCCCGGGTCCGTGCCGCCGATCGGCGCATGGCAGGCGCCTGTCCCCTCCTGGCCAGCCTTAACCATGGCCGCGAGCGGGGCGCGGATCGGGCCAGCGAAGGAGGCGTACCGGTGGACCAGGCCGTGCTGACACTCGACGGGACGTCGTTGAGCTGCGCGCGGGTCGCACTCGCGGCCCGGCGGCTGATCCGGGTCCGGATTGGCGAGCGCGGCCGGGAGCGGGCCCGCGCGGCCGCCCAGGTGGCAGACCGGCTGGCCGTCCGGCAGCAGGTATACGGCCGTACCACTGGCGTGGGCGCCAACCGCGACCGGCTCGTCCCGGCTGCGGACGCCGATCACGGTCTGCGGCTGCTGCGCAGCCACGCAGGCGGCAGCGGCACCCTGACCGCCCCGAGCTCGGCCTGGCTGCGCTGGTCGTGCGGGCCAACCAGATCGCGGTCGGCGGCTCCGGGGTGCATCCCGGCGTTCTCGATGCGCTGGCCGACTGCATCAACCAGGGAGTGCCGCGCTGTTCCAGACCGCCGTGCTGTCGGCGGCGCGGCTGGGCACGCTGGTCGAGCCGGCCTTCACCGGCTGGCGCCCTCAGCTGAGCCAGGGCGTGGCGGGCTTACCGGTTTGCTGACGGCGCATGGTCTGCCGCAGGCACGGTTGCGGGTGCCGTGGGGAAGCTCACCCTGATGTCGAGGCCGCCTTCGGGGCGGGTGTTTGCTGTGATTGTGGCGCCGTGGACGCTGGCGATGGCGCGGACGATGGCGAGGCCGAGCCCGGGCCCGCTGGCGTGGCGGGTCCGCTCTGCGCCGAGTCGCTGGAACGGCTGGAAGAGGCGGTCCACCTCGCCGGGAGGGATCGGTGTTCCGGTGTTGCCGATCGATATGATCGCCAGTCCGTCAGTTGTGGCGGTCGAGATCTCGACCCGGCCTGCGTCCTGGTTGTGGCGTATGGCGTTGTCCACCAGGTTTGCCACCAGGCTTTCTGCCAGGCTTGGGTCACCCGTGGCCGGGGCCGCGGCGAGCGTTGTCTCGACGTGGATGCCGCGGCGGACGGCTTCGTGGCGGCGGACCAGGACTACTTTCCTGGCGATTTCGGCGAGGTCAAAGGGTTCCTGTTGCTCGATTCCGCGCTCACTGCTGGCCAGGGTGAGCAGCGCATCGATCAGGCGTTCCTGCTGATCGCCAAGCTCGAGCAGCTGCTGGCAGGTTGCCCGCAGCGTCTCCGCGGTGGCGTCTGGATCGGCGAGTGCGAGCTGGAGCAGGGTTCGTTCCGCGGTGAGCGGGGTGCGCAGTTCGTGGGAGGCGTTGGCCACGAAGTGCCGCTGCGCCTGGAATGATGCCTCCAGCCGCGCGAACAGGTCGTCGAGGGTCTCTCCCAGCTCGGTGAACTCGTAGTCGCGACTGGCCAGGCTAAGGCGCCGGCTCAGGTTGCTGGCCGAGATGTCCCGTGCGGTTGCGGTGATCGTGCGCAGCGGCCGCAGGAACCGGCCGGCAATCAGCCAGCCGAGCGCGAGCGCGACAAGCACCGTGCCCGCGAAAACGAGCGCGGGGCCGACGTTGAAGTGGCGGCCGATAAGCGCATTCTGCGAGCTGCTGCTCCCGCTCACGCTGACGGACCCGCTGCGCACGAGCAGGCCTGAGACGGCGAGCAGCGCGGCACCCAGCGCTACGAAGACTCCGGCGTAGAGCAGGGCGAGCTGCAGCCGGAGCGTACGCCAGTGCAGGCGGATCGCTGCGGACGCTTTGCGGATCAGGTTCATTACCGCTCTCCGATCCGGTAGCCGCCCTCACGAACGGTCTGGATTACGGCCGGATCGCCGAGCTTGGCCCGGAGGCGGCGGATGGTCGTCTTGACCGTGGTGGTGAATGGGTCGGCTGCTTCGTCCCAGACCCGTTCCAGCAGTTCCTCGGCGGAGACCACCGTGTCCCCGGACGCCAGCAGGCACTCGAGCAGCCCGAACTCCTTCGGGCTCAGATCAAGACGCCGCCCGGCCCGGAACGCCACCCGCCGATTCGGGTCGAGCGTGAGGTCACCGCGCTCGAGCACCGGGGGCAGCGACGTCGCGGGGCGACGGCCAAGGGCACGAATGCGTGCTACCAGCTCGGCGAAATCAAACGGCTTAGGCAGATAGTCGTCGGCTCCCAGTCCGAGGCCGGTCACCCGCTCGGTAACCGTGCTGGCCGCGGTTAGCATCAGGATCCGGCTCGGGGACTGCTCGGCGACAAGCTTGCGGCAGATCTCGTCGCCGTGGGTTCCGGGCAGGTCCCGGTCCAGCACCACCACGTCATAGCGGGTGACGGCCAGGTGGTCGAGCGCGGCGTTCCCGTCGAGAACGACGTCCACCGCCATGCCTTCCCGGCGAAGCCCGGTCCCGATCGCCGCGGCCAGGACTTCGAAGTCTTCAACTACCAGCACTCTCATGATCTGTTTATGATCCTTCTCTGCAGCGGGGGCCCGCCCGGCAGGGCGAGGCTACGTGACCTGCACCAGGCCGACGATGCCAGGTCACCGGTGTCGGCACGGTGTCAGCTGCCGACACCGTGCCGGCACCGGCCTGGGCGTAGAACCGCCTTCGTAAGCGAAACGCCCACCGACCGGGAAGGCGACCAGATGAGCGAGGCAACTATCGGAGTCGGCGGGCTGCGCAAGCGGTTCGGGCCGGCGCTGGCGCTGGACGGGATGTCGTTCACCGTCGCGCCGGGTCAGGTCACCGGGTTCGTCGGGCCGAACGGCGCGGGCAAGTCGACCACGATGCGCGTTATTCTCGGCCTGGACGCGGCCGATGAGGGCCGCGCGCTGGTCGGCGGGCGGCCCTACTGGAGCCTGCGGCACCCGCTGAGCCACGTCGGGTCGCTGCTGGACGCCGGCGCGCTGCAGCCCAGCCGGACTGCCCGCAATCACCTGCTGTGGCTGGCCCACTCCCAGGGGCTAACCGCGAAACGGGTCGATGCGGTGATCGGGCAGGTCGGCCAGGAGCCGGCGGCCCGGCGGAGGGCAGGCGGGTACTCGCTCGGCAACGGCGCAGGCCGGGCTGTTCGCCGCCTCCCCTGGCTCTGCGCAGTCCACATCACAGTCCATCGGCGGGTCGAGCGGCACCGGAGGCACCACCTCGATCACCGCCCGCTTCGATCACGTCAGCCTCCGGGCCCAGCGGCCCAGCGACGCGTGGACCGGCGATAATGCAGGAGGCAGCGCCGGTAATGGCGGCTCACCAGGTACCGGGTTTCACCCGGCCGGCGGCACGTTCACGGTGACCGGGTCCGGTGACATCGCGCCTGACGTGCCCGCAGCAGCTGCCGGCGGGGGCGGCTTCCCCATCGAACGTACCCTGCTGGGCGCGGTCGGCGGGCTGATCGCGGTGATCGTGGTCGCGGCGATGTTCATGACCGCCGAGTACCGCCGGGCTCGCGGTCCAGGCCACCACCGGCCTGCGCAGCCTGCCCATCAGCCCCTGGGCAGGCCTCGACGTCCTCGCCGCCTGGGCCGCTACGGCGCTCCTGGCCGGCGGGCTGCTGCTCCGGATCCGCGACGCGTGAAACGACAGCCCAAGACCGCGCCGAAGTACCGTCCATGCCCGCCCGGCTGGCCGAGGCCCTGGGCCGGCCGTGATGTAAAGTGCCCGGATGCGATTATCCCGGAACCGGGTAAGCCCGCGGCGCGCTCGGCAGGCACCTGATCGCTGGCGGCATGCCCGGGCCGGCCGGCGGATCGGCGCTGGCGCTCGGGCTGCTCGCACCAGGCAGTATGGGCTAGCTGCCGCGCAGCCGCAGCCCGCGCGGAGTGGGCCGGAACCCGGCCGCTTCCAGGGCCTGCGCCAGCGGTGACTCGTAGACGCCGTTTCCGTCGGCCCGCTCCACGGTCAGCCGTCCGAGGGCGCCGGCCCGTACCGCGGCGGCCAGCGCCGCCGCGGCCGGGGCCAGTACCCTGGGGTCGCTGGTCCAGGACAGCAGCGACTTGCCGCCCCGCTCCACGTAAAGCACCAGCTCGCCGCGGGCCTGCACGACCAGTGCCCCGGCCTTGCGGCCCGGCCGGTGGCCGCCTGGTGTCTCGTCGGGCCGCGGCGGCCAGGCCAGCGCCGCGCCGTAGGCGTTAGCCGGGTCGGCGGCGGCCAGCACCAGCGCCCCGCCGGAATCTGGCTGGTCGCGGCCCGGACGGCCGCCCCGGCCGTAGCCGGCTCCGTCGCCGCCCATGCCCTCGAGGCCGGTCCCGTTGCCGCCAGTCCATGCGCCGCCCGTCCATTCCCCGCCTGCCTGGCTGCTGCTCGCCTGGCTGCTGCTCGCCTGGTCGCCGCCCGCCGGATCGCCGCCGAGCTGGTCGCCGGCCATCGACCGCATCCGGTCCACGGCGCCGGGCAGCGCGAACTGCGCCGCGCCGAGGCCCTCGACGAAATATCCGCGGCGGCACTGACCGGACTCCTCCATGGCGCGCAGCACCGGGTACAGGGCGCCGAAACCGCCGGGTACCCGCTCGGCCGAGACGGCGCCGCGCAGCACGATGCCATGCCGTTCCAGCAGGCTCAGCGCGAGCGCGTGCAGGCGCCGGGTGCGGTCCGGCTCGGGCGGCGGCACCAGCGACCACCGCCCGCTCACCGTCGGCGGCCCGCTCCGGCTGGGCAGCGCCGGCCTGCCGTAACCGGGGCGGCGGGCGCCCGCCCGGCCGGGCCGCCGCAGCCCGGAGAGCTGAACCCGGACGTCGGTCCCGCCCGGCACGCCGTGCGGTGCCAGGCCGCTTCGGGCCGGCGCCGCGCTGCGCGCGCGAGCCGGCCCGGGCCGGGCGCCGCCGAGCACGGTCCGCAGCGGCGCGAGCGTGTCGTTGGTGAGCCGGCCCGCCCATACCAGGTCCCAGATCGCCGCGGCCACGGCCTGATCGGTGCCCTGGACCGCGGCGGCGGCCCGGTCGGCCAGTGCCCGGAAGAACAGCGCCCCGCCGCCATCCAGCGCGGCCAGCACGGCCTCGTGCACGGGCGTCATGGTGATCTCGCCTGGCTCGGGGAACAGCAGCGGCGCGCTGCCCGCGGGGGCCAGGACCACCCAGCCGTCGCCACCGGGCAGCCCGCCCGCCCCCGACCATACGACCTCGCCGGCCGCGGTAAGTTCGTCGAGCATCGCCGGGGAGTAACCCGCCAGCCGTCCCGGCAATACCAGCGTTTCCAGCGCTGATGCCGGCAGCGGCGCGCCGGCCAGCTGCTCGATGACGTCGTAGACCAGGTCCGGGCCGGGCCGCCCGCGCTGCCCGCGCCCGCTGGCGTGCTGCCAGCTGGGCAGGAAAGCGGCCAGCGCTCGCCGCGGCGCCGGCTCGACTTCCTTGCGCAGCCTGGCCAGGCAGCGGCGGCGCAGCAGCCGCAGCACTCCGGCATCGCACCATTCGGTGCCCTTGCCGCCGGGCAGGAAGTCGCCTTCGGCCAGCCTGCCCTCGGCGGTCAGCCGCCGCAGCGTGCCGGCCAGCACCGCCACCCCGAGCCCGTACCGGTGCGCTACCGCTGCGGCCGGGAACGGCCCGTGCGCCCGGGCGTAACGGGCGACAAGGTCACCGAGCGGATCGGGCAGCGGCTCGGTGAAGGCCTCGGGGATCCCGGTCGGCAGGGCCACGCCGAGCGCGTCGCGCAGCCGGCCGGCGTCCTCGATCGCGGCCCAGCGCGGCTCGCCTGCGACCCGGACCTCGATCGCCCGGCGCTGCCCGGCCAGGTCGGCCAGCCACCCGGCCGCCGCGCCCGGCTCGGTGCTGCGCCCGGCCACCTCGTCCGCCGACAGCGGGCCGATGGTCCGCAGCATGTCCGCCACCCGCTCCGCGCTGGCCGCGGCCCGGTCGGGGGAGAGCAGCTGCAGGTCCCGCTCGGTGTCGCGGACTACCACCGGATCGAGCAGCTCCCTGGCGTCTGCCTGGCCGAGCAGCTCGGCGAGCAGCGCCGAGTCCAGGGCCAGCGCCTGGGCGCGCCGCTCGGCCAGCGGCGCGTCGCCCTCGTACATGAACGCGCCGACGTACCGGAAGAGCAGAGAGCGGCCAAAGGGCGACGGCGCGGGAGTCTCGACCTCGACCAGGCGGACCCGGCGGCCGGCCAGGTCGCGCATCAGCCGGGTCAGGCTCGGCACGTCGAACACGTCCTGCAGGCATTCGCGGACGGTCTCCAGCACGATCGGGAAGGTCGCGAACTGGCTGGCCACCGCGAGCAGCTGGGCCGACCGCTGCCGCTGCTGCCACAGCGGAGCGCGCCGCCCGGGCTGGCGCCGCGGCAGCAGCAGGGCGCGCGCCGCGCATTCCCGGAACCGGGCCGCGAACAGCGCGGACGCGCCGACCTCGGCCGTCACCAGCTGCTCGACCTCGTCCGGGTCGAGCAGCGCGACGGAAGCAGGCGGCGGCTCGTCCGCGTCCGGCACCCGGATCACGATGCCGTCGTCGGTGTGCAGGGCCTGCACGTCCATGTCGCCGTAGCGTTCCCGCAGCCGGGCCGCGATGGCCAGCGCCCACGGCGCGTGCACCTGGGCGCCGTAGGGGCTGTGCAGCACCAGCCGCCAGTCACCCAGCTCGTCGCGGAACCGCTCAAGCACCAGGGTCCGGTCGTCGGGCACGTACCCGGTCGCCTCGCGCTGGGCGGACAGGTAGGAGATCAGGTTCCTGGCGGCCAGCTCGTCGAGGCCGGCGTCGCGCAGCCTGGCCGTGGCATCCTGCTCGTCATAGCTGCCCAGCTCGCGCAGGTATGCCCCGATAGCGGCGCCCAGCTCGGCCAGGCCCGGCGCGTCCCCGTGCCAGAACGGCAGCTTCCCTGGCTGCCCCGGCGCCGGCGAGACCAGCACCTGGTCCGCGGTGATGTCCTCGATCCGCCACGAGCTGGCGCCCAGCACGAAGATGTCGCCGACCCGGGACTCGTAGACCATCTCCTCGTCCAGCTCGCCGACCCGGCGCGAGTGGCGGCCGGTCCGGTCCCGCTCGCCGCCTGCCAGGAACACGCCGAACATGCCCCGGTCGGGAATGGTTCCTCCGTCGATGACGGCAAGCCGCTGGCTGCCCGGCCGGCCGTGCAGCATGCCGGTCGTCCGGTCCCAGACCAGCCGGGGCCGCAGGCCGGCGAAATCCTCACTCGGATAACGGCCGGCCAGCATGTCGAGCACGGCTTCGAGCACCGGCCGGGTCAGCCCGCTGAACGGCGCGGCCCGCCGCACCGTCCGCTCCAGCTCGCCGATCTCCCAGTCATCGACCGCGGTCATGGCCACGATCTGCTGCGCGAGCACGTCGAGCGGGTTGCGCGGCATGCGCAGTTCCTCGATCTGCCCGGCCCGCATCCGCTGCGCCACCACCGTGGCCTGCACCAGGTCCCCCTGGTACTTGGGGAAGATCACCCCCCGGGAGACATCGCCGACGTTGTGCCCGGCCCGGCCGGTCCGCTGCAGCCCGCTGGCTACCGACGGCGGTGACTCGACCTGGACGACCAGGTCCACGGCGCCCATGTCGATGCCCAGCTCCAGGCTGGAGGTCGCGACGACCGCGGGCAGCCGGCCGGCCTTCAGGGCTTCCTCGATGCCGGTCCGCTCCTGGCGGGACACCGACCCATGGTGCGCCCGCGCCACCTCGGCCGGGGCACCAGCCGCCGCGCCGGCCTGGGCCATCGTCTCGGCCGGGGACCGCCGCGCCGCGGCGTCCGGTTTGCCGCCCGCCGCGGCCGGGTCCGCCCACTCGCCCGTGCCGTCGTCAGCACTCTCCGCCCGCTCGGCGGCCAGCTCATTCAGCCGGGCGCACAGCCGTTCCGACAGCCGGCGCGAGTTGGCGAAGACGATCGTGGATTTGTGGTCCTCGATCAGGTCGAGCACCCGCTCCTCGACGTGCGGCCAGATCGAATGCCGCGGCGCCGGATCCGGGACCGGATCGAAGAATTCCGGTTCAGGTTCCGGCGGCCGGGGCGGCCCCGTCTCCGCGCTGTCCGGCGTGCTGGCCGCGCCGTCCGGCCCCCTCTCCGCGCTGTTCGGGGTACTGTCCGCGCTTCCCGGACGCGAGCCCGGCGGCCCAGCCGACTCCAGGTCCGCCATGTCCTCGACCGGCACGACGATCTGCAGGTCGATGAGCTTATCGCTCGGCGGCTGCACGATCGTGACCGGATTCGCGCCGCCGAGGAACGCGGCCACCTCCTCCGGCGGCCGCACCGTGGCCGACAGGCCGATCCGCTGTACCGGCCGCCGGGCGGCCTGCGCCGCGGCCGGGCGACCCTGACCCGGTCCGGCCGGGCGGCCGGGCTGCTTTCCCGGTACCGGCCGCCGGGCCCTGACCGGGTCCGGCCTGGCCGGCCGGAGCGGTCACGTCCGCGCCCCGGCGCAATGCGTCCAGTCGCTCCAGCGACATCGCCAGGTGCGCGCCGCGCTTGCTGCCGGCCAGCGCGTGCACCTCGTCGACGATGACGGTCTGCACTCCGCGCAGGGTCTCCCTGGCCCGGGAGGTGAGCAGCAGGAACAGCGATTCCGGCGTGGTGATGAGGATGTCCGGCGGCCTGGTCGCCAGCTTGCGCCGCTCGTCAGCGGCCGTGTCCCCGGTGCGGACGCCCACCCTGACCGTCGGCTCCGCCCGGCCGAGCCTGCGCAGCGCGTGCCCGACACCGATGAGCGGCGAGCGCAGGTTCCGCTCGATGTCCACGGCCAGCGCCTTGAGCGGGGAGATGTAGAGCACCCGGCACCGCGCCTGCGGGTCGTCAGGCGCCGGCTCGGTGATCAGCTTGTCGATTGCCCACAAGAACGCGGCCAGCGTCTTGCCCGACCCGGTCGGCGCCACCACGAGCGTGTTCTCGCCCCTGGCGATGGCGGTCCAGGCCTGTGCCTGCGCCGGCGTCGGCTCGGCGAAGGCCGCAGTGAACCAGGCCCTGGTGGCATCGCTGAAGCTCTCCAGGGCCTGACCTGCAGCCGGATGGACAGAGGGCATGCCCCTATCCTGCCTTGTGCCGCCGACAGTCAGGCCACCTGCGTGGCCGGCCACGGCCCGCGGATCAGGCCGGCCACGCTGCGGGGCTCGCCGAGCGGTCGCGCAAGTCGTCGCGGATCTGCTGGCCGAGCCGTCTGGTTTCCCGGCGGTTGATCAGCGCGCCCGCCGCGGCCCCCGTCATCAGCGGCCCGAGCGCCACCGCGCTCTGCCCGACCCTGGCCGCCAGCCGCCGCTGCAGACGGCGCCGCAGCGGCGAGCCGAGCGCGAATATCACCCCGGTCGGGGCGATCACGACGCCGCGGCGCTCGGCCCAGCCCCCCACGTAGGCCGTCATGCGGCTCACCGTGGAGCCGGGTACCCGCAGCCCGAACACCTCGTGCAGCTCGGCGATCAGCTTGATCTCGATGCTGACCACCACCAGGGTCTCGGCGGCAACCTCGGCCGGGTATCCGGGCATGAACGGGACCGCCGCCCAGGTGCCGGCCGCGGCGCCTACGGCGGCAGCCATCTTGGCGGCCCCTTCGATCAGCGCCTCCGCGACTTCCTCCGGCGACCGGCCGGGGAACTGGGCTCGCAGCGTGGCCTGACTGCGCGCCGGCAGCCGCGGCGCGGCCGCGAGCACCTGATCAGCGAGGCGGGCCGCGGTCCAGCGAGCCCCGCGCCCGGCAGCTTGCGCGCCGCGACCAGCCACATGGACCCCGCGGCCGGCCACCCGGGCACCGCGGCTGGCTGCTTGCGCGCCGCGCGCTCCGACCGCCTGCGCGCTCCGCGCGACAGCGCCGCGGCTGGCCGCCCGCGGTTGCGCGCCGCCGGCCTGGCCAGCCCGGATGCGACCAGTCAGCTTCCGAGCCGGCTGGCGGCCCGTCGGCTCCCGCGCCCGCCGGCGACCCGCGCGGGTACGGGCCGGCGACAGGCACGCCTGCCCGGCCGCTTGCCCCGGGGCGCCGCGCTCCGGGCCGCGCGCCTGCCTGGATGGCGGTCCCGGCGGCCCGGGCACCGGCCTGCGTGCCCTCCTGCACCGCCTGGCCGGCCGACCGCGCCCGGCGGCCTGCCGCCTGTGCGCCCCGGCTGGCGGCTGTCGCGCCCCGGCCCGCGGCCCGCGCTCCGAGCGCGCTGATCTGCCCGCCCCGGCGCGCGGCGCCGACCAGCGGCCCAGACCGCATAGCCCCGACCCCGGGGCCCGGGTCCGCGTGGTCCGCAGCTGGCGCGCTGTCTTCGCCGGAGAGACTCATGATCTCGCCCTACCCCGCCGCCGCTGCCGCACTCCGCGGCCTTGCTCATGCAAGTAGCACCCGGCCCTGTCCGCGCCCTCGCCCAGCGGGCATGATGCACAACAAGAGGACATCAGCTCCACCGGAACACCGGAGGCGAGATGGCGAATCTGACCGCGGTGCTGGATCAGGCGGCAGCGCACCATGGCGATGCCCCGGCGGTGCGCCTGGATGACCTGGCACTGAGCTACGCGCAGCTGCGGGATGCCGCCCGCCGCGCGACCTCGCTGCTGGTCTCCGCCGGGGTCGAGCCGGGGGACCGGGTCGCCGTCATGCTGCCGAACGTCCCGGCCTTCCCGATCGCGCTCTACGGCGCGCTCGGCGCGGGCGCCGTCATCGTCCCGATGAACCCGCTGCTCAAGAGCCGCGAGGTGGCCTACTACCTGGCGGACTCCGGCGCGAAAGTGCTGTTCGCCTGGCATCCGGTGGCGGCCGAGGCGGCCAAGGGCGCCGCGGACACCGGAGCCAGGGTCATCGAGGTCACCGCGCCCGACCTGCGCGAACTGCTCGACGGCCATGACCCGGCCGGGCAGTGGGGCGGCCAGGCTGACGGTGACGACGCGGTGATCCTCTACACCTCGGGCACCACCGGCCAGCCCAAGGGCGCCGAGCTCACCCACGCCAGCCTGGCCCGCAATGCCGAGCTGGTCGCCCGCACGCTGCTGGAAAGCCGGCCAGGCGACGTGAAGATGGGCTGCCTGCCGCTGTTCCACGTGTTCGGGCTGACCTGCGCACTGAACGCGTCGCTGGTCAGCGGGGCCTGCCTGACCCTGCTGCCGAGATTCGAGCCGGCCAGGGCGCTGGAGGTCATCGGGCGCGACAAGGTGACGATCTTCGAGGGCGTGCCCACGATGTACGCCGCCATGCTGCACAGCCCGGCCGCGGCCGACGCCGACGTATCGTCGCTGCGGCTATGCATCTCCGGTGGCTCGGCGATGCCGGTGGAGATCATGCGCGGCTTCGAGGAGAAGTTCGGCTGCGTCATCCTGGAGGGCTACGGGCTATCCGAGACCTCCCCGGTCGCGTCGTTCAACCAGCCGGGCCAGGTCCGCAAGCCCGGTTCGATCGGCACGCCGATCGAGGGCGTCGAGATGCAGGTCATCGACGATGCCGGCCAGCCGCTGCCCGCCGGGGAGGTCGGCGAGATCGCGATCCGCGGCCATAACGTCATGAAGGGCTACTGGGGCAAGCCGGACGCGACGGCCGAGTCGATCTCCGAAGGCTGGTTCCGCTCCGGTGACCTGGCCAGGGTCGATGAGGACGGGTACTTCTTCATCGTCGACAGGAAGAAGGACCTGATCATCCGCGGCGGTTACAACGTCTACCCCCGCGAGGTGGAAGAGGTCTTGTACGAGCACCCGGCCGTAGCCGAGGCCGCCGTGGTCGGTATGCCCCATGACGACCTCGGCGAGGAGGTCGGCGCGGCCGTGGCGCTCAGGCCGGGTGCCAAGGCCTCACCCGATGAACTGCGCGACTTCGCCCGCGAGCGGGTCGCCGCGTACAAGTACCCGCGCCGGGTCTGGCTGGTACCGGAGCTGCCCAAGGGGCCGAGCGGGAAGATCCTGCGCCGCGAGGTGCATCCCCCGCAGGACGCCCGGTGACGCTGCCGGCAGGCGGCGCGGTGCCCGCGGCCCCGGGCGCCAGGCTGCGCGGGAGCGGGTGAGCTGATGCTGGATGGCAGCCGCATCCTGGTGCCGGGCGGGCCGCCGGCACCGGGGGAGCAGGCCGTGCGCAGCATCCGGATCGGCGGCCAGCGGCTGCGCGTCGCCATCCGGGCCGGGCAGCCGGGCCGGGCGCCCCTGCTCATGATCAACGGCCTGGGCGCCGGCCTGGAGCTGCTGCAGCCGCTGGTCGACGCGCTGGATCCCTCGCTCGGCGTTATCCGGTTCGACGTTCCCGGCATCGGCGGCTCGCCCGTGCCCCGCGGCATGTACCGGTTCTCCGGGCTGTGCCAGACGATCGCCGGGCTGCTGACCGAGCTCGGGCACGACCGCGCCGACGTGCTCGGCGTGTCCTGGGGCGGCGGGGTGGCGCAGCATTTCGCCGGTCTCCTGCCCGCCCGGTGCCGCCGCCTGATCCTGGCCAGCACCGGCACCGGCTGGACGATGGTGCCCGCCAATCCGCTCGTGCTGACGTGGCTGCTGGCCCCGCTGCGGATGCTCGATGCCGGCGTCGCCGAGCGGATCGCGCCGGGCCTGTACGGCGGCTCCGCGCGTACCGACCCGGCGGCGGTGGTCGCGGCAATGCGCGCGGCCAGCCGGACCGGATCCAACCGCGGGACCTGCTACCAGCTCGCCGCGGCCTTCGGCTGGACCAGCCTGCCGTACCTGCCGTTCGTGCGGCAGCCCACGCTAGTCATGTCCGGCACCGACGACCCGATCATCCCGCTGCTCAACGCCTATCTGCTGAACGCGCTGATCCCGCGCTCGCAGCTGCACATCTTCCGCGGCGGCCACCTCGGCCTGGTCACCGAGGCGGCGCAGCTCGCGCCGGTGATCAGCAATTTCCTCGGCGCCGAGGCCCCGCTTCGCGCGCCAGCCGCCTTATCGCAGCCCGCGTGACAGGAAGGACGCCATGACCACGGCACCCGACGCCGACTTTTACGCACTCGAATTGCTGCTCGATGAGCCCGGCCGCGAACTGCTGGCCCGGGTCCGGGAGTTCATGGAAAAAACCGTTCAGCCGATTATCGGCAAATACTGGACACGCGAGGAATTCCCGCGCGAGCTGATCCCGGCTATCGCCGAGCTCGGCGTCGCCGGGCTGCTATACGACGGCTACGGCTGCCCCGGCGGCGGCAACCTGCTGGACGGCATGCTGGCGGTCGAGCTGGCCCGGGTGGACGCGTCCGTCGCCACCTTCCTCGGCGTGCACTCCGGGCTGGCCATGGGGTCGGTCTACCTGTGCGGCTCGGAGGAGCAGAAGCAGCGCTGGCTGCCCGAGATGGCGCGGATGGAGAAGATCGGCGCCTTCGGGCTGACCGAGCCGGACGTGGGCTCCGGCGTGGCCCGCGGCCTGACCACCACCGCGCAGCGGGACGGCGACGAGTGGGTACTGACCGGTCAGAAGAAGTGGATCGGCAACGCCACGTTCGCCGACTACGTCATCATCTGGGCCCGTGACGTGGCGGACGGCGAGGTCAAGGGCTTCCTGGTGGAGCCGCCCGCGCCGGGCTTCGCGGCCACCAAGCAGCGGGACAAGATCGCGCTGCGGGCGGTGGAGAACGCCCACATCTCGCTGGACGGGGTGCGGGTGCCCGAGGCGAACCGGCTGCAGCGGGCGAACTCGTTCGCCGATACCGCGACGGTGCTGCGGCTGACCCGGGCCGGGGTGGCCTGGCAGGCGGTCGGCTGCGCCCGCGGTGCGTACGAGCATGCCCTGGCCTACGCCGGCCAGCGCGAGCAGTTCGGCCGCACCATCGGCAGCTTCCAGCTGGTCCAGGACCTGCTGGTCAAGATGCTGTCGAACGTGACGGCGTCCGCCTGCCTGTGCGTCCGGCTCGCGCAGCTGCAGCAGGCCGGCACCGCGGCCGACCATCACTCCGCGCTGGCCAAGGCGTTCTGCACGGTGCGGATGCGCGAGACGGTCGGCTACGCCAGGGAGCTGCTCGGCGGCAACGGCATCCTGCTGGAGAACCAGGTCGGCCGGTTCGTCGCCGATGCCGAGGCGATCTACTCCTACGAGGGCACCCGGGAGATCAACACCCTGATCGTCGGGCGCGCGATCACCGGCACCGGCGCCTTCATCTGACCGCCGGGCCGGTGATCACGGAGGATCGTCCTACCTGACTGCTGACGATCCTCCGTGATCAGACTGTCCGTCCTGCTCGGCGCGCAGCGCGGTCGCGGTCCGGGTGCCCGCGGCCCAGCTGGCCGGCAGCAGCGCCCCGGCCACCGCGATGACCAGCCCGGCCAGCGCCAGCCCGGCCATCTCGGCCGGGTCATCCCGACCGCCTTGAACACGCCCAGGTCGTGCACCTTCTCCCGGGTGTACAGGACGACCGTGTTGGGCACGCCAAGCCCGGCCACCACGGCCAGCAGCAAGGTCAGGGCGCCGATCAGGGCGATCATCAGGTCCAGCTCCTGCGACCTCCGGCTGTTCTGCGCGACGAAGTAGGCGGGGCCGAGCCTGCGGCCGAGGGCCTGCACGTAGGCCGCCGCCGAAGTTCCCGGCCGCAGCGCGACGTCGTACTGGCCGGGGGCCAGTCCGTGATCGATGTGGGCCAGGGTCGGCCAGTCAGTGAACATGGCCAGCCCGTTGTTCTCGGTATCGAAGACCTCGCCGACGATGCGCACGGAGGCCTGATGGCCGGCCATGCCGATCGTGACGGTGTCCCCGATGGCCGCGCCGGTATCCAGGAGGCGCTGACCAACGTGCTCAATCACGCTGGCAAGCCGCGGACCAGCGTCCGGGTCGACTACCAGCCGGGCGGTCTGGTTCTGGAGGTCGCCGACTCAGGGCGGTCGGCCGCCCCGGCCGTCCCGCCGGGCGCCGGGCGCGGCCTGCTCGGCTTGCGCCAGCGGATGGCCCTGTACGGCGGCGAGCTGGATGCCGGCATCCCCGTGGTGGCCGAGGCGGCGGACGGCCAGCAGGCCGTGACGGCGGTGCTGAAGCACCAGCCCGATGTCGTGCTGATGGACATCCGGATGCCGGAGATGGACGGCCTGGAGGCCACCCGCCACATCCTCGCCGCGCCCGCGCGCCGCGGCTGCCGGATCATCATCTTGACCACGTTCGATCTGGACCAGTACGTCTACGCCGCGCTGGTCGCGGGAGCCAGCGGCTTCCTGCTCAAGGACGTCACCCCGGAGCAGCTGGTCGCCGCGGTCCGGCTGGTCCGCTGCGGCGACGCCCTGCTGGCCCCGTCCATCACCCGGCGGCTGGTCGAGCGGCCTGAGCAACGCCGAGCTGGCTGCCGAGCTGACGCTCAGCGAGGCCACGGTGAAGACCCATGGGGCCAGGATCTTGATCAAGCTCGGCCTGCGGGACCGGGTCCAGGCCGTGGTCCTGGCCTACGAGACCGGGCTGATCAGCCCCGGCCGCAGCCCGGCCGCAGCCCGGCCGCAGCCCGGCCGCAGCCCGGCCGCAGCCCGGCCGCAGCCCGGCCGCAGCCCGGCCGCAGCTGATTAGCCGGCGCCCGGACCGCCACCCGGTAGCGGTCCACCACCAGGCCGCCCACCGCCGGATGGTCGCCCAGCGGCGCGGTGACCCAGCCCGCGGCGGACTTTTGCAGCTGATCGTAAAAGTCGCCCGGTGCCATCAGGTATGTCGCGACTGCCACCGGGCCGCCAGCCCGGGCCGCCAGCGCGTCGATCGCCGTCTCGACCGACGGCTCGGCGGCCGACGCGAACGCGGGCTCGACCGGGACGCCCAGCTCCGCGGCGAGCAGCTCCGCCTGCCGCGCCACGTCCCGGGCCGCCTGCGGGTCGCTGGATCCGGCCGCCGCCAGCACCACCGGCGTTCCGGCCGGCACCCCCGCCGCGGCCAGCCGTGCGGTCAGCGCGGTGACCAGCAGCTGATCCGGCCCGAGCGGCGGCGCCACCAGCGCGCCGGCCGCCCGGGCCGCAGCGGCGATGTCGGCGGTCACGTGATAGCCGGTGGACAGCAGCAGCGGCACCAGCACCGGCTCCGGCCCGGCCGCGCTCAGCTCGTCGGCCAGCGGCACCTCGCCGTGCTGCAGAAACGCCACCCGCACGTCCAGGTTCGGTGCCAGGCGGCTGACCTGCCGGGCCAGCGCCCTGGTAGTTTGCTGAGCGGCCGGATTCCTGCTGCCGTGCGCCACCCCGACCAGGGCCGGCCCGGTCACCGCGGCCCCGCCGGGCCGGCCGTCCCCGCCGTGGCGGCTGGCCGGCCGTCGTCCGCCGGGCCGGCCTGCCAGTCGCCGAGCCGCGCCCGCAGCCCGACCACCTCGCCCACGACCACCACCGCCGGCGGCGCGATGCCCTGCGCCGCCGCGTCGGCCGCCACCTCGCCCAGCGTCGAGGTCAGCACCCGCTGCCGCGGCGTGGTGCCGTCGCAGATCACCGCGACCGGCGTGTGCTCAGGGCGGCCCCGCTTGACCAGCTCGGCCGCGATCTGCTCCAGGTGCGCCACGGCCATCAGCAGCACCAGCGTGCCCGGTCCGGTGGCGAGGGCCGCCCAGTCCACGCTGGCGCCCGGATGCGACGGGTCCAGGTGCGCCGAGACCACCGCGAAGTCCTGCGTGACGCCCCGGTGGGTGACCGGGATCCCGGCGTAGGCCGGGACCGCGACCGCGCTGGTCACGCCGGGCACGACGGTGAACGGCACCCCGGCCGCGACGCAGGCCAGCGCCTCCTCGCCGCCGCGGCCGAACACGAACGGGTCGCCGCCCTTCAGCCGCACCACCCGCTGCCCGGCCCGGGCCCGGCTGACGATCTCCTCGTTGATCTGCGCCTGGGTCAGGTTGTGCGCGTGCGGTGCCTTGCCGGCGTCGATGACCTCGGTGCCCGGGTCCAGCTCGGCCAGCAGCTCGCGCGGCGCGAGCTTATCGGCCACGACCACGTCGGCTTCGGCGAGCAGCAGGCGGCCGTGCACGGTGATCAGCCCGGCGTCGCCAGGACCGCCGCCGACCAGCGCGACGTGCCCGGTCCGGCCGGGCCGGCCGGACGCTGGCGGCGCACCGGCAGCCGGCCAGCGGCCAGCGCGGCCGAGATCGCCGCCCGCAGCCGCTGCGACCGGCGGGGGTCGCCGCCCGCCGTGACCGCCACGGTGACGTCCCCGTGCCGGGTCACCGCCGGGGTCCGGGCGGGCGAGGCCGCGCCGTCGTCGGCGCGTACGCACCAGACCCGGCTCCGCTCGGCCTCCGCGCACACGGCGGCGTTCACCGCCGGGTCGTCGGTCGCGGCGTGCGCCAGCCACGCCCCGGCCAGGTCCCCATCCCGGTAGCGGCGCTGCTCGCGGATCACGCCCAGCCCGGCCAGTTCCTGGCTGATCTGCGGGGCTATCACGTGCACCCGCGCGCCCGCGGCCAGCAGCGAGCGGGTCCGGCGCAGCGCGACCGCACTGCCGCCGATCACCACCACCCGCTTGCCCGCGAGCCCCAGGCTCAGCGGGTAGTCGGCCAACGGGTCGCCCGCCGGGCCCGCTTCGCGCGCTTCCCCGGCATCCGGCGGGCGCACCGCTGCGGCCCGTGCATCATCGTGCCCGGCGGGTCTGACATTCTCCGGGCTCCTGGCCTGCTGCGTGCTGGTCATGACCGCACCACCGCGCGGAACCGCAGCTGGAAGGCCCGCGCGCAGGCCCCGCACTGCCACTCTCCGGCGTCCGGGCCGCCCGGCGCCAGCGCCTCCTCGCCGCAGTACGGGCAGAAGAACGGCACCTGCCGCTCGCCGGTGCCGCCGGCCGCACCGCCGGCGCCCGCGGTCATGTCAGCAGCCCCTCGTCGGCGCGGCGGACCCAGTGCGCGAACGGCTCGGCCGCGGACCGGTCCGCCAGGTAATTGCGCAGCAGCCGCTCGACGTAGTCGGGCAGCCCGGCCGCGGTGACCTTCAGGCCGCGCAGCTTGCGGCCGAACGACGGATCGATGCCGAGGGACCCGCCCAGGTGCACCTGGAAGCCCTCGCCGCCGTCCACCATCGAGCCCTTGAGCCCGATGTCGGCGATCTGGAACCGGGCGCAGGAGTTGGGGCAGCCGTTGACGTTGATCGTGATCGGGGTGTCGAATTCGGGCAGCCGCCGGTCCAGTTCGGCGTACAGGTCCTGGGCCCGCTGCTTGGTCTCGACGATCGCCAGCTTGCAGAACTCGATCCCGGTGCAGGCCATCATCCCGCGCCGGAAGGCCGACGGGCGGGCCTGCAGGTCCAGGGCAGCCAGCTCGGCGACCAGTTCCTCCACCCGGCCGTCGGGCACGTCCAGGATGAGCAGCTTCTGCTCGGTGGTGGTCCGCACCCGGCCCGAGCCGAACGCCTCGGCCAGGTCAGCCACCTGCCACAGCTGGCTGCCCGACGACCGGCCGGTCGGCAGCGAGACGCCGACGTAGTAGCGGCCGTCGCGCTGCCGGTGCACGCCGACGTGGTCGCGCGGGCCGGCCAGCGGCTCCGGCGCCGCCCCGGCGGGCAGCGCGTAGCCGAGGTACTCCTTCTCCAGCACCTCGCGGAACCGCTCCGCGCCCCAGTCGGCGACCAGGAACTTCAGCCGGGCCCGGCTGCGCAGCCGCCGGTAGCCGTAGTCGCGGAAGACCGCTGCGACCCCGGCCCAGACCTCCGGGACCAGGTCCGGGGTGACGAACACGCCGAGCCGCTGGGCGATCATCGGGTTGGTGGACAGCCCGCCGCCGACCCACAGGTCAAAGCCGGGCTCGCCGTCCGGGCCGGGCACGCCCACGAACGAGATGTCATTGACCTCGTGCGCGGTGCACTGGGACGAGCAGCCGGAGATCGCGGACTTGAACTTGCGCGGCAGGTTGGTGAACTCGGGGTTGCCCGCCACGACCGCCTCGGTGGCGGCCAGCACCGCGCTGGCGTCGATGATCTCCCGGTCGTCGATCCCGGCGACCGGGCAGCCGAGGATGTTGCGCGGCACGTCACCGCAGGCCTCCAGGCTGGACAGGCCCGCTTCCTCCAGCCGCTGCCAGATCGCGGGCACGTCCTCGATCCGGATCCAGTGGTACTGCACGTTCTGCCGGTCGGTGACGTCGGCCAGGTCGCGGCCGTACTCCTTGGCGATGCCCGCCACCGTGCGCAGCTGATGCGCGGTCAGCTGCCCGCCCGGGATGCGGGTCCGCATCATGAAGTAGCGGTCTTCGATCTCGGCGTCCTCCAGTGCGCCGGTCTTGCCGCCGCCGATGCCGGGCCGCCGCTGGGTGTACAGGCCCCACCAGCGGAACCGGCCGCGCAGGTCGGCCGGGTCGATGGAGTCGAACCCGGCCGCGGCGTACCGGTTCATGATGCGGTCGCGGACGTTCAGCCCGTCGTCGTCTTTCTTGAAGCGCTCGGCCGCGTTGAGCGGCTCGCGATGGCCCAGGGCCCACTGGCCCTGGCCGCGCTGGGATGCCGGTGACACAGGAATTTGTCCTTCTGCTGCAGAGTCGGACCCGCGCGTGAGCCGGATCCCGGGCGCCTGGGCGGCGGCCGGGCCGGGCGGTCAGCGGGGGTGGGGCTTGATTAGCAGCAGGACCGACACATCGCGCTGGATACGCGCAGGAAATCGACGTGCCGACGGCAGGACAGCATGAGCCCGTACTTGCCAACGTGACCGGGCTGGCCGGCGAAGCTGGTCACGGCGGGGCCTCCGGGAATTCGGCGCGGGCGTCCCTTAGAGGATTACCGGCCATGACCCCGCCGTGCAACCCAGCGACGACTAGGGAATACCCGTGCCCTGGCTGAGCCGGAGGCGTCACGGCTCAGCGGCCGCCGTCCCGGCCTCGCCGCCAGCCGCCCGCGCCAGCCGGCCGCCCGCGCCGGCCGTGCCAGCCGGCCGTGCCAGCCGGCCGCCGAACCCTATGGGTTGCCACACCCATGGGGTCAGGTACCTGTGGGTGCCACGCCCGGTTCGCCGCGGGCGAGGCGCGGCGCGATTTTGGCCGGGTAGGGTGGCGCGGTGCGGCTGACTGCCTTCTGGGACCGGATGCGCGAGCAGTTCGGCGAGAGCTACGCCGAGAGCGTGGCCAAGGACCACGTCCTCGGCCCGCTCGGCGACCGCACCGTCAACGAGGCCCTGGCCGACGGTGAGGATGCCAAGACGGTCTGGCGCGCGGTCTGCGAGGTCTTCCCCGTCCCCGAGCGGCTGCGCTGACCGCGCGGCAGCCGTTATCAAGCAGCCGATCCTGAGCCACAGCCGATGACGGCGCCGCAGCCGGCACCTGCACCCGGGCCGCCCGCCCGGCGGCTGGTGCTGGTGTCGGGCGCGCCCGGCGCGGGGAAGACAGCGCTGGCCCGGCCGCTGGCTGCCGAGCTGGGCTTCATGCTGCTCAGCAAGGACCGGATCAAGGAAACGCTGCACGACGGGCTGGGCGCGCCTGAGCCGGACCTGGTCTGGTCGAGGAAACTGGGCGCTGCGGCCATGGATCTGCTGTGGGCGCTGGCCGCCGACGCGGCCGCCCTCGTGCTCGAGGCGAACTTCCGGCCGCACAGCGAGTACGAGCGGGGCCGGATCACCGCGCTGGCGGCGCACCCGGTTGAGGTCTACTGCTGGTGCCCGCCCGGTGAGGCGGCCCGCAGATACGCTGAGCGGGCCGCAACCTGCCACCCGGTGCACGTGGTGACCAGCCTGACGCCGGACTTCCTGGCGCAGTTCGGCCGGCCCGTCGGGCTCGGCAAGGTGATCACCGTGAACACGACCGCGCCGATTGACGTCCGGGCGCTGGCTGGCCAGGTGCGCGCTTGCCTGCGGCCGCCCGGCGAGAAGCCCCGGTCGTGATCGTGGTTATGGCCCCCGCCCGGTCCCGCGCCAGCGCTGCCGGTCTATCAGCGATCACTCGCCGGGCCGCGAGCACGGCCCGGTTAACGCGGCGGCGACGCCGTTCCGGCCATTCCGGCGTGTCCGCTGCATGATCGAACAGTTGTTCGTTAGGGTGGTCCTCTGGCGGTTCCGGTACGGCCTTTGCGGCGGCCGGAATGCCGCCGCACGGGAATTGTCGGTGGCAGCGCGTAGCGTCAGCGCCGGTATCAGATGACGATGACCTGCCGCGCGGTTTGCGTGCAGCGAACGGCTCGGCGAAGCCGTCGATTCCGACAGGAGCTCACATGGCACCGAACGACAAGCCCGGCGGCAGGGGCGGCGACCGGGAGAAGTCTCTTGAGACCGCGCTGGCCCAGATCGAGCGACAGTTCGGCAAGGGCGCAGTCATGCGCCTCGGCGAGGAAACCCGCCAGCCGATCGAGGTGATCCCGTCCGGCTCGATCGCGCTAGACGTGGCGCTCGGTATCGGCGGCTTCCCGCGCGGCCGGATCGTGGAGATCTACGGACCGGAGAGCAGCGGGAAGACCACGGTTGCGCTGCACGCCGTAGCCAACGCGCAGCGGGCAGGCGGGATCGCGGCTTTCATCGACGCGGAGCACGCCCTCGACCCCGAGTACGCCAAGAAGCTCGGCGTCGACACCGACGCGCTGCTGGTCTCCCAGCCCGACACCGGCGAGCAGGCGCTGGAGATCGCTGACATGCTGATTCGCTCCGGTGCCATCGACGTCGTGGTCATCGACTCCGTGGCCGCGCTGGTGCCCCGGGCGGAGATCGAGGGCGAGATGGGCGACAGCCACGTCGGCCTGCAGGCCCGGCTGATGTCTCAGGCCCTGCGCAAGGTGGCTGGCGCCCTGAGCCAGACCAAGACCACCGCCATTTTCATCAACCAGCTCCGCGAGAAGATCGGCGTGATGTTCGGCTCGCCGGAGACGACGACGGGCGGAAAGGCGCTGAAGTTCTACGCGTCGGTGCGGCTGGACGTGCGGCGGATCGAGACGCTCAAGGACGGGACCGACGCGGTCGGCAACCGGACCCGGGCCAAGGTGGTCAAGAACAAGGTCAGTCCTCCATTCAAGGTCGCCGAGTTCGACATCCTGTATGGCATCGGGATCAGCCGCGAGGGCAGCCTGATCGACCTGGGCGTGGAGCAGTCGATCGTGCGCAAAGCCGGGGCCTGGTACACCTACGAGGGCGAGCAGCTCGGCCAGGGCAAAGAGAACGCCCGGACATTCCTGCGCGAGAATCCCGACATCGCCAACGAGATCGAGAAGAAGATCAAGGAGAAGCTGGGGGTGGGCCCGCGGCTGGACGCGGACGCCACCACGGCCCCGGGGGGCGCCGGGGCCCCGGGCGGCACCGCTCCGGCGGTCGGCCCGGCCCTGACCAACGGCGCAGGTCTGGGCAACATCAGAAATCTGCGCGGCGGTGCCGACTAGAGCAGGTGCCGGCTAGAGCAATGACCAGGAGAACATCAGCCAGCCGGACAAGGCCGGCCCGGACCGGCGCCAGCCCGGCCTCGCCCGGGCCGGCGCCGGGCAGCTCGTCACCGCACGGGCCGTCACCACACGGGCCGCAGCTGGATGGGCCGGATGCCGATCCTGAGGCCGTCGCGCGGCAGATCTGCCTGCGGCTGCTGGCGGCCGCGCCGCGGACCCGGGCGCAGCTAGCGGATGCGCTGGCCCGGCGCGGCGTGCCTGAGGACGCCGCGCAGGCGGTGCTCGGCCGATACACCGAGGTAGGGCTGATCGACGACGCGATGTTCGCGAGCGCCTGGGTCGAGTCCCGCCACCACGGCCGGGGGCTGGCCGGGCGGGCGCTGGCCGCCGAACTGCGGCAGCGCGGTGTCGCTGATGGTGACATCAAGGCGGCCCTCGGCCAGCTGGATCCCGGTCAAGAGGCCGCCACGGCCCGGGCGCTGGTCGCGCGCAGGCTCGCGGCCACGCGGGGCCAGCCGCTGCAAGCCCGGATCCGGCGGCTGATGGGCGTGCTGGCCAGGAAGGGTTACTCGCAGTCGCTGGCCTACCGGGTGGTCCGCGAAGCGCTGGAACAGGAAGGCGCCGATCCGGCGGCAGCCGGGGTTGAGCTGGCGGACGAGCCCGACGATCAGGAGCTGGACATAACGGCCAGCTGACGCGGCTGCGCACAGTTCCACACGGTCATGGCGTCAGCCGCCTCTTGCCCAAAACGTTATCTCGGCTTAACCTCACGGCAGTGAGGATTACTCCGTGCAGGCGGAGCGACGCAGTACCGAAGAGCAGATATGTCCACCGGGTGGGCGGAGCGCAGGCAGCTCCCGGCTGGTCCGGTGGCTGCAGTTGTAACGTCCGGTCAGTGATGGCACCCGGACTGGCCGGCAGCGTGGCGGACTGACGGGCAGACCGGCAGGCAGCAGAAAGGAGCGCGCGAGGCGAGACGGCCAGCTGCCGGAGCGGAATCCCGTCCTGGTGACCAGTTCGCCGGGCAGCGTTCCGCCGGTCTACGGCCGGATACGCCAAGCGGCCGGATACGCCAAGCGGCCGGATACGCCAAGCGGTCTGCGCAGAACCTGCCGATGACGGTGCTGGGGGCGGGGATGCGGAGCGTCCAGTCGACGGCGCCTGGTCGGCAGGGCCGGCCAGCCTGGCTTTGGCAGGGCCAGTATCCGGATGGCCCCGGCAAGCTGACGTCGTGGCGCGGCTGGCGCCCCGATTCCGGCCGATCTGGCTGGCAGGTCGTGACGGCCTGGCCGCCTGGCCCGGCCGGGGCCGAGCCGACAGCATTGCGCCGACAGCATTGCGCGGAGTACCCCTCGCTACCGGGCATATATCCCCTGGTACCGGTTCATTCGGTGCCGCGGGAGCCAGCGAGCGGAAGGGGCAGGCCGTGAGTAACGCGATTGCGCTCATGGTGGCGATCGTCGGATGTGTCGCCGCGCTGGCCGCGCTGGCGGTTTTGGTCTATGTCATCCGGTCCGGCTCGCGCCGGTCGCCCGGCACGGCAGCCGGATCACCGCAAGCCGGATCACCGCAAGCCGGATCAGTGACCGGCCCGGCCAGGTCAGCCGCAGCGCCCGCGGCCGTGCCGTCCACGTCAGCCACCGAGCCGCCGCCGGCCGCCGCCACATCAGCCTCCGGGCTGCCGCCGGCCGCCGCCACGCCAGCCACCGGGTCGGCTCCGGCCGCCACGCCAGCCAGCAGGCCTGGCGCCAGCCCGGCCGCGGGCCTCACCGGAACCGTTACCGGCGCGCCCGGCTCCGCCGGGTCTGTCCTTTCTGGCGCCGTGACCCGGCCGGGAGACCGATCGGCCGACCAGGCAGCCGGGCCGAGGACGGCGGCCGGCGGCCCGGCCGCAGGGCCGGGCCAGGCCGCAGGCCATGAGACGGCCGGCGGGGGACCAGGACCAGGCCCGTCGGCCGCCGAGCTAGCGCGGGTGCGGGCGGGCACCGACGCCCTGCGGGCCAGCGCGGAGGCCGAGGCGGCCGCCATCCTCCGGCAGGCCGAGCTGGCGGCCGAGCAGGCGGCCAGGTCACGGCAGGAGGTCGAGGCGGAGATCCGGACGGTCAAGGACGAGATCCGGCAGCTGCGCGGCGACCTGGAGCGCAGGGAGAACCGGCTGGCCGAGCGTGAGCAGCGGATCGACGCCGAGGCACGCAAGCTGGACGAGCGCGCCATCGGCCTGGATGCCACCCGGGACGGACTGGACCGGCGGCAGGAGCAGCTGGAGCGGCTCGATGCCGAGCGGCGCGAGGTGCTGGAACGGGTGGCGGCCCTGACGTCCGACCAGGCCAAGGCCGAGCTCGTCAGCGCGATCGAGAACCAGGCCAAGCGCGAGGCCGCGCTGATCGTCCGGGACATCGAGGCCGAGGCCAGCAAGAACGGCCAGCGCCGGGCCCGCCAGATCATCACTCTCGCCATCCAGCGGCTGGCCAGTGAGCAGACCAGCGAGTCGGTCGTCTCGGTGCTGCACCTGCCCGGCGACGAGATGAAGGGCCGGATCATCGGCCGCGAGGGCCGTAACATCCGCGCCTTCGAAACCGTCACCGGCGTGAACCTGATCATCGACGATACGCCCGAGGCTGTGCTGCTGTCCTGTTTCGACCCGGTGCGCCGCGAGGTCGGGCGGCTGACGCTGGAGCGGCTGGTGCTCGACGGCCGGATCCACCCGCAGCGCATCGAGGAGGCCTACGAGCGCAGCCGGACGGAGATCGAGCAGCTGTGCGTCCGGGCCGGTGAGGACGCCCTGGTGGACGTGGGCATCACCGAGATGCACCCGGAGCTCACCAACCTGCTCGGGCGGCTGCGCTACCGCACCTCCTACGGCCAGAACGTGCTCAAGCACCTGATCGAGTCGGCGCACATCGCCGGCATGATGGCCAGCGAGCTGGGCCTGGACCCGGTGCTGATGAAGCGCGGCACGCTGCTGCACGACATCGGCAAGGCGCTGACCCATGAGGTGCAGGGCAGCCACGCGCTGATTGGCGCGGAGATCGCCCGCCGCTACGGGGAGTCCGAGGACGTGGTGCATGCCATCGAGGCGCACCACAACGAGGTGGAGGTCCGCACCGTGGAGGCCGTTCTCACCCAGGCCGCCGACGCGATCAGCGGCGGCCGCCCCGGCGCCCGCCGCGAGTCACTGGAGGCCTACGTCAAGCGGCTGGAGCGGCTGGAGCAGATTGCCCTGGCCCAGGGCGGTGTCGAGAAGGTGTTCGCCATGCAGGCCGGGCGGGAGATCCGGGTCATGGTCAAGCCCGACAGCGTCGACGACATCCAGGCGCAGGTAATCGCCCGCGACGTCGCCAAGCAGGTCGAGGAGGAGCTGACGTACCCCGGCCAGATCCGGGTCACCGTGGTCCGCGAGTCGCGCGCCACCGAGTTCGCCCGCTGAGCCCGGTGACGGCCCGGCTCAGCCGGTGAGCTTGATTTCCGGGACGCCCGGCGGGGTGAAGCCCAGGATCTGCCCGTAAAAAGAGAGCTCGGCCTGCAGCGCCGCGGTGATCGTGTCGGCCCGGCGGAATCCGTGCGACTCGCCCTCGAAGGTAATGCAGGCGTGCCGGATGCCGTGCGCAGCCAGGTCACGGGCGATCGACGCCGACTGCTCGGGCGGCACCACCGGGTCGTCCAGGCCCTGCAGCAGCAGCACCGGGCAGGTGGCCTCGGTCACGTGCCCGACCGGCGCGCGCTCGGAATAGATGATCTCGAACCCGGGCAGCGGCCCGATCAGGCCGTCGAGGTAGCGCGACTCGAAGTCGTGCGTGGTCGCCGCGAAGTCGCTCAGGTTGGCGACGCCGTAGTACGACACGGCCGCGCTGAACACTCGCCCGGCACCGGCGCCGGTCGTCACCGCCGCGAGGGTGGTCCAGCCGCCGGCCGAGCCGCCCCGGATCGCCAGCCGCGCCGGGTCCGCCTCGCCCGAGCTGGCCAGCGACCTGGCCGCCGCGATGACGTCCTCCACATCGACCACGCCCCACTTGCGGCGCAGCCGCTCCCGGTAGAGCCTGCCGTACCCGGTCGACCCGCCGTAGTTGACGTCGACGATGCCGATGCCGCGGCTGGTGAAGTACGCCTTCTCCAGATCCAGCAGCGGCGCGACGTGCGCGGTCGGGCCGCCGTGCACCCACACCACATATGGCGGCCGTTGCCCGGCCGGCCCTTCGCGGCCGGATTGGCCGGCGGGTACACCAGCGCGTGCACCACCCGCCCGTACGGCCCCTCCAGCTTGACCTGCCGCGGCAGCGGCAGGTACCGGACGTTCGGCAGCTCGTCCATCTCCTGCCGCAGCACCTCCTGCCTGCCGGTGCCGACGTCCACCCGCACCACGGCCAGCGCCTGCTCGGGATCACCGGCGATGCCTGCGACCGCGGTTCCGTCGGCGGACAGCGCGGGCGCGAACTCGGCCAGCGGCAGGTCCAGGTCGGTCAGCTCGACCGTCTCCGGGTCCAGGATGCCCAGCCGCATGCTGCCCTGGCCGTGCAGCACGGCCAGCCGGCCGTCGCCCAGCATCGCGAACGGCCGGGCGCCGAGCTGCCATAGCGGGCCGCCGAACTCCTCGTCGGCCGGGTACAGCGCCTGCGGCGGCTCACCGGCCAGCCCGATCTGGTAGATGTTCCACCAGCCGGGCCAGTCCGTGACGACGTAGAGGCTGGTGTTGTCGCGCCAGACGGGGGCCAGCACCGACTCGCGCAGACTGCCCTTGACCAGCCTGCCCCGGCCGGGCAGCCCGTCCTCGATCGGCGCGACCCGCAGCTCGGTGCCGTCCCAGGGCATATGCGGGTGATTCCAGCTGATCCAGGCCAGCCTGCTGCCATCGGGCGACGGCGTGGGGTAGGCGAAGAAGTCCGCCCCGGCCACCAGCTCCCTGATGGCCTCCGGCCGGTCCGCAGCTGATCCGTCGAGCGGGACGGCGACGATCGCCCGGCTCACCTTGGCGTCGCCGCTGCCGGCGTGCCGCTCCTGCACGCACCAGACCTCGCTGCGGTCCGGCGACAGCACGAAATCCGCGTACCGCAGCGCGCCAGGGCCGCCCGCGGCGCTGGCCGCCCCCGGGTCGGGGGTCAGCGGCACCGGGGCCTGCCTGCCGTCCGCGGTCTCCGGGGCCGCCAGGTACAGCCGCTGGTCGGAGTAATTGGCGAACACGATCTCGCAGCCGCCCTGCGCCCGGCCGCGGCCGGGCGCAGGGCGCCCAGCTCGCGGGACCGGCAGGTAGGACAGCCCGCCGTACTCGTGCACCCGGGTGCGGGCATTCCAGGGCTGCGGCAGCAGCTCGGTCAGCCTGCCCCCGGGCCCCCGGTGCATGACCGTGGTCCTGCCCCCTTCGGCCGCGCGCCCCTCCTGCCACCAGGTGTCGCCGCCGATCACGATCGGGAACGAGAGCCTGAGCCGCTCGGACGCCACATCGGCCGCCGTGATGGGAGACGGCCACGCGCCGAACGCGATCGCCGGGACCGCGGCCGGAACCTGGCCGTCCGCCGCCGTGATCGCTGTCTCGCCCGCCGTCCCCAGCACGCTTTCTGTCATAGCCATATCGTGCCCTACCCGACGGGTCGACCTGCCGGAGATTCCGGACCTCGCCGGGGCCGCTGCGCGGTGGTCCCGGCGGCCGGCGGTCGCCGGGGCGTTTACCCTGGGGGGATGGCTGGCAGCGGGCTGCGCAGTTTCGAGATCCGCACCTACGGGTGCCAGATGAACATGCACGATTCCGAGCGGCTCGCGGGCCTGCTCGAAGCCGCCGGATACCAGCGCGCGGCCGGCGGGACCGAGCCGGACGTGATCGTGTTCAACACCTGCGCGGTGCGGGAGAACGCCGACAACCGGCTGTACGGCAACCTGGGCCATCTGCTGCCGGTCAAGAATGCCCATCCCGGCATGCAGATCGCCGTCGGCGGCTGCCTGGCGCAGAAGGACCAGGCGGCGATCACCCGGCGGGCGCCCTGGGTGGACGTGGTGTTCGGCACGCATAACATCGGCTCGCTGCCAGTGCTGCTCGAGCGGGCCAGGGTGGCGCAGCAGGCCCAGGTGGAGATCGCCGAATCGCTGCAGCGATTCCCGTCGGTGCTCCCGGTCAGCCGGGAATCGCCGTATTCGGCCTGGGTGGCGATCTCGGTTGGCTGCAACAACACCTGCACGTTCTGCATCGTGCCGAGCCTGCGCGGCCGGGAGGAGGACCGCCGGCCCGGCGACGTGCTGGCCGAGATCACCGCGCTGGCTGCCGAGGGCGTGGTCGAGGTGACCCTGCTCGGTCAGAACGTCAACTCCTACGGGGTCGGGTTCGGCGACCGGCTGGCGTTCGGCAGGCTGCTGCGCGCCTGCGGCGCGATCGAGGGGCTGGAACGGGTCCGGTTCACCTCGCCGCATCCGCGCGACTTCACCGATGACGTCATCGAGGCGATGGCCGCCACGCCGAACGTGATGCCGCAGCTGCACATGCCCCTGCAGTCCGGGTCCGACGCCGTGCTGCGCGCCATGCGCCGCGCCTACCGCCGGGACAAGTACCTGGCCATCCTGGACCGGGTGCGCGCCGCCATGCCCGGCGCGGCCATTACCACCGACATCATCGTCGGCTTCCCCGGCGAGACCGAGCAGGACTTCGCTGACACCCTCGACCTGGTCCGCCAGGCTCGGTTCGCCGGCGCGTTCACGTTCAAGTACTCGATCCGGCCGGGAACGCCGGCCGCGCGGATGGACGGCCAGGTGCCGGCCGAGGTGGTGGCCGAGCGCTACGACCGGCTGGCCGCCCTGGTCGCCGAGGTCGCCTGGGAGCAGAACGCGAAGCTGGCCGGGGCCACCGTCGAGGTGCTGGTCGCTGACGGGGAGGGGCGCAAGGACGAGGCCACTCACCGGATGTCGGGCCGGGCGCGGGACAACCGGCTGATCCACTTCGCCCCGGCGGGCAGCGCGCCGCGGCCGGGCGACCTGGTCACCACGGTCGTCACCAGGGGCGCGCCGCATTACCTGATCGCTGATGACCCGCCGCTCGCCGTCCGGCGCACCCGCGGCGGCGATGCCTGGGAGGCGCGGCAGCAGGGCGGCTCCTACCGGGCCGGTGCTCCGGGCGCTCCGGCCGCGGGCGCGGCACCGCTGGCGGCCGTGCCGCTCGGCATGCCCGTGCGCCGCGCTCCCGGCTGAGCGTGCTGGTCGCGGCCGCCGTCTGCCCGCATCCGCCGCTGCTGATACCGGAGGCAACGGGCAGCCCGGGCCGGCCGTACGCCGTCGAGCTGGCGGCGGACGGCCAGATCCGGGCGCTGCGCGCCGCCTGCCGGGACGCCGTCGCGGCCCTGGACGTCGCCCGGCCCGACCTGATCGCGGTCGTCGGCGGCGCGCCGGAAACTGCCGCCTACCCAGAATCGGCCTGCGGCGGCCTGCACCGGCTGGGCATTCCCTTCGCCACCGGCAACGGCCCGCCGGTGCTGCCGCTGTCCCTGGCCGTCGGCGCGTGGCTAGTCCGCACCAGGCCGGCCCTGCCCTCCCGGCCCGTAGCCGCCAGTATTTCCCCTGTCCCGCACCGCCCCGAAGGCGTCGGCCCGGCTTACCAGCCGCGTCGGTCCCAGCCGCGGGTGTCCCTGCAGGCGGTCGGCCAGGCGCTGCCTGCTGCCGCCTGCCTCCGCCTCGGCGCGAACCTGGCGGACCTGGCGCCGCGGGTGGCGCTGCTGGCGATGGGGGATGGCACCGCCCGCCGCGCGACCGGCGTGCCCCGGGGGGCCGACCCGCAGGCCGAGGCGTACGACGCGCAGGTCGCTGCGGCGCTCGCCGCGGCGGACACCGACGCCCTGGCCCGGCTTGACCCGGCGCTGGATGCCGAGCTGCTGGTGGCGGGCCGGGCCGCCTGGCAGGTGCTGGCCGGTGCGGCCCAGGCGGGCCGGTGGCGCGGCCGGGTCACCTTCACCGCCGCGCCGCTCGGCGTCGGCTACCTGGTCGCGGCCTGGACCAGATAGTCCCTCAGAGCTGTGCGGCGGGCAGCGGCCAGTCGGCTGGTTTACTGGTCGGATGCCGCAGCCAGTGATCGCGGTCGTGGGGCCGACGGCCGCGGGCAAGACCGAGCTGTCACTGCGCCTTGCCACCGAGCTGGACGGCGAGATCATCAACGCGGACTCGATGCAGCTGTACCGCGGTATGGACATCGGTACCGCCAAGCTGGCGCCGGGCCAGCGAGCCGGGATACCGCATCACTTGCTGGACATCTGGGAGGTCACCACCGCGGCCAGCGTGTCGGAGTACCAGCGGCTGGCCCGGGCGGTAATCGCCGGCGTCCGCGGCCGGGGCCGCGTGCCGGTCCTGGTCGGCGGCTCGGGGCTTTACGTGCGCGCCGTGATTGACCCGCTGGAGTTCCCCGGCACTGACCCGCATCTGCGGTCGCGGCTGGAGGACGAACTCAGCCAGGTCGGCGCCGAGGCCCTGCACCGCAGGCTGGCCGGGCAAGATCCGGCGGCCGCGGCGGTGATCCTGCCCGGCAACGGGCGGCGGATCGTGCGCGCGCTGGAGGTCATCGAGCTGTCCGGCGGCCCGTTCACCGCCGGGCTGCCGCGGTACGAGTCGATCTACGACACCGTGCTGATCGGGATCGCGGTGCCGCGCCCGGAGCTGGATCAGCGCATCGCCGCCCGGGTGACCCGGATGTGGGAGCTCGGCCTGGCGGACGAGGTACGGGAGCTGGAGCGGGCCGGGCTGCGCGAGGGCCGGACGGCCAGCCGGGCGCTCGGCTACGCGCAGGTGCTGCGCTTCCTCGATGGCACGCTGACGCCAGCCGAGGCGATGGATGAGACGGTCAAGGCCACCCGCCGGTTCGCCCGGCGGCAGGAATCATGGTTCCGCCGCGATCCGCGCATCCGCTGGCTGGACGGCACGGCCCCGGACCTGCTGGCCCGGGCGCTGGCCGCCCGCTGCGGCGGAGCCGGCGGCCCGCCCGGCGAGACTGGCTAGCATCGGGGCATGCGCTTCGCCAAGGGCCACGGCACCGGCAACGACTTCGTGATCCTGCCCGACGCCGGCGGCCGCCTGGACCTGACCCCCCGGCTGATCGCGGCGATCTGCGACCGGCACGCCGGTCTCGGCGCCGACGGGGTGCTGCGGATGGTGCGCGCGACCGCCGCCGGGCCGGACGAGACCCTGGGGCACGCAGCTGGCCAGGACGGGCCGGGCCGGCCAGCAGCTGGCCAGGACGGGCCCGGCCCGGCCGAGTGGTTCATGGACTACCGCAATGCCGACGGCAGCGTCGCTGAGATGTGCGGCAACGGGATCCGGGTGTTCGTCCGCTACCTGCTCGACCATGATCTCGCGGCCGGCCCGGTCGTCCCGGTGCTGACCAGGGCCGGGGTCAGGGCCGTGCGGCTGGCCGCGGACGGCCAGCTGACGGCGGATATGGGCCCGGCCGCGGTGCTCGGCGGCGGCAAGGCCGTGGTGGGCGGCCGTCCCTGCGCCGGCCTGGCCATCACCGTCGGCAACCCGCATCTGGCCTGCGTGGTCGATGAGCCGGTGGCCGGCTTCGACCTGTCGTCGGCGCCGCTGCTGGACAACGCCCAGTTTCCGGACGGAGCGAACGTCGAGCTGGTCCGGATCACCGGCGCGCGGCAGGCCGAGATGCGGGTGTATGAGCGAGGGTCGGGGGGCACGCTGTCGTGCGGCACCGGCGCCGTGGCCGCCGCGGTCGCGGCCAGCGCGGCGGCTGGCCAGTGGCCCGCCGGCCCGCGGGAGCCGGGGGAGCCGGGCGAGCCGTGGATCGTGGCCGTACCTGGCGGCAGGCTGGCCGTCACGCCGAGCGTGTCGGCCAGCCTGCTGGCCGGTCCCGCGGTCATCGTCGCCGAGGGCGAGCTGGACGGCCGCTGGCTGGGGGGGAGCCAGCTCGCCGGTCCGGGCGCCGCGGCATCATTGGCGTGAGCCGGGACCGGCCAGCCGCAGGCCCAGCTCGACCAGGGTCCAGCCGGCCCGGTGCCGGACGGTGGCTCGCGGGCCGCGCGGGGCGGTGTAGCGGCGGGCTGCGTTGCGAAGCTCGTCGGCGCGCTGGCTGGCCAGCTGGCCGAGGATCGAGGCATGCATGGTGAGTGCTCCTTTGCGCTTATCGGTGGCACGCGGCAGGCGGGTCAGGCCGCCGGGACCGGTGCGGCGCGGACGACGCTGACGTCGCCGCTGACGGTCTTGCACTGCAGGGTCAGCGCGCCGGCCCCGTCCTCGTCGGCCTCCTCCAGCTGGCTGCTGATCCGCCCGGTGAGGGCGGACAGGTTGAGGTAGACACCGGTCCCGGCCGCCACCCCCACGGTGATGTCCCCGGACACGGTGGTCACCGAGGTCTCGCCGACGGCGACGCTGTCGATCCGGACGTCGCCGCTGGCGGTCCGCGCGGTGACCGAGCCGGCCGCAGTGCCGACCATGAGGTCGCCGCTGGCCGTGCTGGCGACCACGTCCGATCCGGCGCGCTCGAGCCGGATGTCACCGGAGGCCGTGTCCAGCCGGGCGTCCTGGGTCACCTCGTCCAGCCATACGTCCCCGGAGGCCGTCTTCACGACGGCCGGCCCGCTGACCGCCGCCGCCCGGAAGTCCCCGCTGGCGGTGCGGGCGCTGAGCTCGCCAAGCTCGCCGAGGCAGGTGGCGTCGGCCGAGGCCGTGCTGAGGGTGCACTGCGACCGAGCCGGGGCTGCGACGGTGACGTCGACCCCGCTGCCGCGGCGCAGGCCGAAGTGCTTCGGCCCGGTGATCTCCAGTCGCCCGTCGGCGAAGGCGACGTGGAACTGGTCGATAATCTCCTCGCCGCGCCGTCCGGCTCGGCTGGGCTCCAGCCTGACCGTGGTCACGTCGGTCGGCTCGGCCGACACCTCGACGTTGCCCTCGGCGATGCTGATGTACATCTCGATGGGGGCGGATCCGGGGAACTCCCAGGTAGCCATGGTCTGGTCCTTTCGTGGTCAGGAAATCGGGTGGGTCCGCGGTCAGCTGCGGTGGTAGCCGGTGAGGCGCTGGCCTACGACACCGCGCTGCCGGCCCCGGCCGGACGGTGCGGGGCCGTCCAGTGCCTCTGCGGCCGTGCGGACCAGCCAGGAGTTGACCGACACCCCGGAGGCGGCCGCGGCGGCCTCCATCCGGGACTTGAGCGCCTCAGAGATGCGCAGGGTCACCCGGCTGGTCCCGGCGTCGTCGCCCGCCTCGGCGCCGGCTGCGGGCGGCTCGGGGCGCGGCTCGTCCTCGGGGGCGAGCGTGATGACGAACTCGGGCTCACCGGAGGAGAGCCGGACGTCGATGACGGCTCCGTCCAGCCGCGCCGTGATCTCTGCAGCCGCCGCGGAGATCACGTCGAGCAGCGTCAGCCGCACCGCGGCATCCAGCGACTCGGCGAGCATCTCCGCGATCCGGGTCACGTCCTCGCCGGCGAACCGGGTCAGCGACGACAGCTCGCCGCGCAGTACGCTCACATACCCTGACAGCTCCATGACGTCATAATGACACCACTTCTGACGTCAGTCAAGTCAAGAGAGACGGCAGAGAGACAAATAGTGACGTCAAGTCAATGTCATCGCGCGGCAGGACCGAGAGGGCCGACGGCCGGGCGAAAGCATCGATATGGCAAAAGGCGCAGCTTCGGCCGCGCGAGCGCGTTACTACAACGAGCAATCATCACTACTTTGGACGCCGGTGCCCGGTGTGAGCTGCTTCGCTGGGACGGGTTTTGTCAGCCGCGAGTCCCCTGCCGCCGCGCCGGCAGGCTGGCCCGTCTAGAAAGGGAACGACGTTGCGACGACCTGCGGTCCGCCTGGCTGCGAATACGGCGCCGCGCGCACACGCAGCCGGCAGCCCGGGCGCCGGGAGCACGGATCTCGAGAGCACCGACACCGAGTACCCGGACGCTGACGACGCGGGCCCGGACGCCGCGGGCCCGGACGCCGCGAGCCCGGACATCGAGAGCCCGGACATCGAGAGCCCGGACATCGAGAGCCCGGACATCGAGAGCGCCGCCGCCCGGAGCGTTGCCGAAGGCGCAGCCGTCGAGAGTGTTGCCGGGGAAACCGCCGCGAGCACCGCCCAGCGCACGGACGCGGAGAACGCCGGCGCCGCGAGCCCGGACGCCGAGAGCGTCCCTGCGAGCCCGGACGCCGCGAGTGCCGCCGAGGGCCGCAGAGCCCGGACGCCGCGAGTGCCGCCGAGGGCACCGCCCAGAGCCCGGACGCTGAGAGCGCCGTCCAGGGCGCCCCCCCGGACGCCGAGGACGCCGTGCCGGCGGCGGACGCCGCCCAGAGCGCCGGTCCCGAGATCGCCGCCGAGCCGGCCGGCCGCCTTGCCCTGTCCTGGCTGGCCAATCGGTACCGGAGCGGGCTCTGGCTGCTCGGCTTCCTGCTGCTGGGGGCAGTCCTTTTTGCCGCCTACCTGATGCAGGCCCGGTCGCTGCCGGCCTTGTCGTCCAGCGCCTGCCAGGCGCTCCAGGCCTGGGCCATGTGGCACGGCAACATCCTGCTGCGCGGCTGGACGCTGTCGGACGTGTCGTACTGGAGCACCGAGCTGCCCGAATACGCGCTGGTGGAGATGGCGCGCGGGCTGAACAGCGACACCGTGCATGTCGCCGCGGCGCTGACCTACACGCTGGTGCTCGTACTCGGGGCGGTACTCGCGAAAGGCCGGTCGACCGGCCGCGAAGCACTGGTCAGGGGGGCGATCGCGGTGACGATCATGCTCGCCCCGCCGCTTACTTTCGGCACCCGGTGGCTGCTGGCCGGCCCCGACCATCTCGGAACTCAGGCACCGCTGTTCCTGATCTGGCTGGTCCTGGATCGCGCCCGGGCCCGGTGGTGGGTGCCGATCGCGACCACGCTGCTGTTCAGCTGGGTGCTGATCGGCGATGCGCTGTCGGTGTACGAGGGCGTGCTGCCGCTGCTGGCAGTGTGCGCGGTGCGGCTGTACCGCAGGCGCGAGCCGCGGGCGCGTCGCTGGTACGAGCTGGGCCTGGTCGCCTCCGCCGGGGCCGGGCTGCTCATCTCGCACAGCGTGCTGGACGCGATTCACTCCGCGGGCGGGTTCCTGGTTACGGCGCCGTCCGCGGCCTTCACCAGCGCTACCGCCCTGCCCGCGACGCTGTGGTACAAGACCGTCCTCATGCTGGAGATGTTCGGCGCGAACTTCCTCGGGCTGCCGCTCAGGCTGATCGCGTTCTTCACGCTGGTCCACTTCGCCTGCCTCATCGGCGTGATCGTGGCCGTCGCCACGGCGCTGCGGAGATTCAACCGCGACAGCGATCTGGTCACCCAGGTGCTGGTCGTGGGCTTCGTCACCGTGCTGGTCGCGTATCTGCTGGCCAACAAGGACGACGCGAACGAGATCGTCGCGGCGGTGCCGGTCGGCGCAGTGCTGGCGGGCCGGGTGCTGGGCGCCCGGATGCTGCGGGCCGGCCTGGTGCCGGCCTTTGCTGTCCTGGTGGCCTGCATTGTCGCGGGATTCGGCCACAATCTCAGCCAGGTCAGGCGCCCGGCTCCGCCGAGCACGAATCAGGTCGCGGCGAGGTGGCTGAAGGCCCATCATCTCGATTACGGCCTGGCCGGGTACTGGGACGCCGGCAGCATCACCGTGGACAGCGGCGGTGCCGTCAGGGTCAGGCCGGTACGGATGTACGCCGGCCGGCTGGTCACCACCCCCTCGGAGTCCGACCTGAGGTGGTACGACGCCGGCCGCCACGACGCCCGCTACGTGCTGCTGGCCCCCCCGCACAGCTGCCGGAACGTGTGCCTGTCCGGCCATGACGTGCTGGCTCAGTTCGGCGGCCCGCAGCAGGCTTACCGGCTCGGTAACTGGACGGTCTGGGTCTACGACCACAACCTGCTCGCCCGGTTGCCGGTGCTGTACTGGTGCCAGAACTGGGCGTGGTCGTGGACATCGGTCAGCCGGCCGTCGGCCCGGCAGTGCCCGGCCGGCACGCTGTTCTGAGCTCACGGACCGGCTCGCGCTGAAGTCCGCCAGTAGGCGGCCGCAGGCCAGAACCTGCCTCAGCGCAGCAGCGCGCCGGCCTGCCTGCCGCGCAGCGAGGCGTCGAGTACCTCGGCGATGTGCGCCATCGGCAGGGCCGCGCCCCGGGCGGCCAGCGCGGCGGAGATCTGCAGCGCGCAGCCCGGGTTCGCCGACACCAGCAGGTCCGCGCCGGTGGCCAGCACGGTGCTGGCCTTGCGGGCGCCGAGGCCGGCCGCCGCCTCCGGCTGGACGAGGTTGTAGATGCCCGCCGAGCCGCAGCAGGTCCCGCCGTCTGCGATCTCGGTCAGCCGCAGGTCAGGGATTCCGGTGAGCAGGTCACGCGGCGGCCGGGTGATCCGCTGCGCGTGACCCAGGTGGCAGGCGTCGTGATAAGCCACGGTGACGGCGAGCGGGTGCCGCGGCGCGGCCGGGCCGAGCTCGGCCAGGAACTCCGAAAGGTCTCGGACCCTGGCGCTGAGGGCCGCAGCGCGCCGCGCCCAGCTGTCGTCGCCCGCCATCAGCTCGGCGTAGTCCTTCATCGCCGACCCGCAGCCGGCCGAGTTGACCACAATGGCGTCCACCCCGGCCGACTCGAACTCGATGATGCCGCGGCGGGCGAACCCGGCCGCCTCGCTGCGCCGCCCGGCATGCAACGACAGCGCACCGCAGCAGCCCTGGCCGCGCGGGATCACCACGTCGCAGCCCTCGAGCGCGAGGATCCGGGCGGTGGCCGCATTGACCTCAGGGAAGAACACCTGCTGCACGCAGCCGGTGAGCATGCCGACGACGGCCCGCCGGGGCCCGCGGGCGGCCACCAGCTCCGGCAGCACGCCGCGGCTGCCCGGCCGCGGCCGCGGCGCCACCCGCAGCGCCGCCGTCAGCTCGGACGGCAGCCGGCCGGCAGCAGCCCGTACCGCGCGCGCCACCGCCTGGCCAGGGCCCTCCTGGCGCGGCCCGCGCCCGCTGGTGAGCAGCCGGTCCAGGCCGGCCCGCTGCGCCGCCCGTAGCGGGCCGAGCAGCCGCCGCATCCGCCGCGGATAGGGGAACGTCTCGAAGATTGCCGTACGGATGACCCGGTCGCGCAGCGACCGCGGCGGCAGCGGCCTGGTTCCGGCCGGCGGCTCCTCGGCCCAGCTGCGGGCGGCCTCGATCAGCCGGTCGTACCGGACGCCGGACGGGCAGGCGGGCACGCAGGCCATGCAGCCCAGGCAGCGGTCGATGTGCGCCGCGGCCGCCGGGCCGGCCTGCCCGCCGTCCAGCAGCTGGGTGATCAGGTGGATGCGCCCGCGCGGCGAGTCCATCTCCTCGCCCCACAGCTGGTAGGTCGGGCAGGCTGGCAGGCAGAACCCGCAGTGCACGCAGTCCCCGGCCAGCGTCCGCAGCTCGTGCCCGGGGTCCAGGCCGCCGGACGGATCGCGGCCGTGGCCGGCCTCATTCCCTTGCCGGGTCCCGTCACCAGGTCCTGCCTCCGCGGCGGGGCGCTTTACCGGGTTGACGGTCATCAGATGCCTCCGGCGAATCGGCCCGGCGCCATCAGGTGCGCGGGATCAAACTGCTCCTTGACCGCCCGCATCAGCCCGATGGCGGGCACCGGGCCCCACGGGTCCGTGGCATCCCGGACGGCGGCCGGCGCGTGCAGCACCACCACACTGCCACCCGGCGGCGGGAGCGGCGCGCCACTGGTCATCAGGCCCGCGCCCGCGTTCCCGGCCGCGCGGCCCCGGCCGCCTGCGGGCCCGGCCGTCACCGGAGCCGGGGCACGCGGACGGCTGACCGTGGCCCGCACGTCGCGCACGAAATCGGTCACCGCGGCCGGATCTGCGCTGGCCGGCAGCGCCGCGTGCAGCACCCCGGCGGCGGCTGACCCGCTCACCGCCGGGTCGAGGCCGGCGGCGACGCCCGCCGCTGCGATCGTCTCCAGCACGGCCGCCGCCTGGCCGGCCCAGAACGCGATCCGCAGCATCGTCCCGTCGGTCGCGGCCGCCGCGCCCCCGCCCCACCAGGGCGGCGGCTGCGCCGCCACCGCCGCCTCGCCTGCCGAGCTGGCCAGCGCGGAGCCACTCAGCAGCGCGCGCAGCCGCCTCGCCCGCTCGGCGACTCCGTCCCTGTCGCCCTCCAGCAAGATCCCGGCGCTGATCGGCGCGTCCCGGCCGGGCCAGTCGATCTCGGCCGCCGACGGGGCCAGCACCGACGCCGCCGCGGTCGTCATCACCTCCTGCGCCGCCGTGGCGTCCGCGCACGGCACCGTCACATACGCCACCGCCTGCGGCAGCGGATGCAACCGGAACGCGGCCTCGGTGACCAGGCCGAGCGTCCCGTACGAGCCGGCGAACAGCTTGCCCAGGTCGTAGCCGGCCACATTCTTGACCACCTTGCCGCCTGAGTGCGCCACGGTGCCGCCGGCCAGCACCACGGTTACCCCGATGAGCAGGTCCCGCGGCAGCCCGTAGCGCAGCCGCAGCGGGCCGGCCACCCCGGTCGCGATCAGCCCTCCGACCGTGCCGCCGGGCGGCGGGTCCAGTGCCAGTCGCTGGCCGGCCGCAGCGAGCACCTGCCCCAGGTCCGCCAGCGCTACCCCGGCCTGGACCCTGACCACCAGATCGCCGGCCGCGTGCTCGAGCACGGCGTTCAGCCGCCGCGTGTCGATCACCAGCTCGCAGCGCTCCGGCGGCGCGCCCCAGTGCAGCCGGGAGGCCGCCCCGCGGGGTGCCGCGGCCAGGCCGAGCCTGGCCGCGGCGGCCAGTACGGCACTGGCCTGCTCGGTACTGGCCGGGGCGGCGACGAACGACGGCTGGCACCCGGCGACGGAATCTGCCTGCCCGGCGGCCCGCACGTCCGGGCAGGCGCCGGCGAGTTCCGCGGGGATCGGCGGCGCGGTCATGCCGCGCCCGCGCGCAGCGGCCCTTTTTGCATCCTAAAATTGCTCCAGCTTCCCGGCGGCGACCAGCGGATGCGGCTCGCGCTGGATCCGGGGCACCTCGCCGCACAGCCGCGGGGTCGGGAACACCTTGCCCGGATTGCACAGGCCGGCGGGGTCGAACGCGCAGCGGACCAGCTGCATGGTGTCCAGGTCGTCGGCGCTGAACATCTTCGGCAGGTACTTCGCCTTGTCCACCCCGACGCCGTGCTCGCCGGTGATCGACCCGCCGTGGGTGATGCACAGGTCCAGGATCTGGCCCGACACCACCTCGGCGGCCTCGCAGGCGTCCGGCTGCCCGTCGTCGAACAGCACCAGCGGGTGCAGGTTGCCGTCTCCGGCATGGAACACGTTCGCCACCCGGACGCCGGACTCAGCCGACAGCCTGGCGATCTCCTCCAGCACCTCGGGCAGCGCGGTGCGGGGCACGACGCCGTCCTGCACGATGTAGGCCGGGCTGATCCGGCCGACCGCGGCGAACGCGGACTTGCGGCCGGTCCAGATCGCGGTCCGCTCGGCGGCGTCCCGGGCGGCCCTGATCTCGTACGCGCCCGCCTGCTCGCAGATCTGCCGGACCGCGGCGGTCTCCCGCTCCACGTCGGCCTCAGGCCCGTCCAGCTCCACGATCAGCACCGCAGCGGCCCCCTCGGGATAGCGGCACGCCACCGCCGCCTCGGCCGCCTCGATGGCCAGCGCGTCCATCATCTCGATCGCGCCGGGAAGGATGCCCGCGCTGATGATCGCCGACACCGCCGCGCCGCCCGCGCCCATGGTGGCGAACGCGGCCAGCAGCGTGGTGACCGCCTCCGGGATGCGCAGCAGCCTCACGATGATCTTTGTGACGATGCCGAGCGTGCCCTCCGAGCCGATGAACGTGCCGAGCAGGTCGTAGCCGGGCGACGCGCCGGTGCCGTCACCCAGCCAGACCATCTCGCCAGCCGGGGTGACGACCTCCAGGCCGGTGACGTGGTGCACGGTGAAGCCGTGCTTAAGGCAGTGCGCGCCGCCCGAGTTCTCCGCCACGTTGCCGCCCACCGAGCACACGACCTGGCTGGACGGGTCGGGCGCGTAGAACAGGCCGTGCGGCTCGGCAGCCTTGGACACGGCCAGGTTGGTCACGCCGGGCTCCACGATGGCGCGGCGGCTGGCCGGGTCGACGGAGAGGACCCGGCGCATCCGGGACAGCACGATCAGCACGCCGTCGGCTCGCGGCAGCGCGCCGCCGGACAGGCCGGTGCCCGAGCCGCGGGCCACGAACGGGATGCCCGCCGCGGCGCACGTCCGCACCACCGCGGCCACCTGCTCGGCGCTGCCGGGCAGTACGGCCAGGCCGGGGGAGCAGCGATGGGCGGTCAGCCCGTCGCACTCGTAGGTGCGCAGCTCCAGCGGGTCGGTGATGACGTTGCCGGTCCCGCAGATCTCGGTCAGCCCGGGGATCAGCCCGGCCAGCGCGGCTGCCGCGACGGGATCCGGGCCGATGCCGGCGGCCGAGCCGGCGCCGGTCGCGTCCAGCCCGGCCTGGTTGCCGGGCTGGCTGCCGTGCTGGCCGGCCTGACTGCTGGACGACCCCGCCGGGCGGCCATCAGGCCCGGACGGGGCGGCACCGTGCCTGGCCGGGACGCCATCCGCGCCGGCCACCAGCGGGCCGGTGCCGTCCGCGGTGTGCTGCGTCTGCGTCATGGCGCCTCGTCCCTCTCGTGCATCCGTCCCCTCAGCATCTCTCGCCGCCCGCCGCTCCGCCACCCGCGCCCCCGGCCGAAGATGCCGGCGTCAGGGCCGACGGGCACCACGCGGCGCTCGCCGAAGCTCCCGCGCCAGCCGTCCCACCTCGCTGCGCAAACCCGCACCGCAGCCTCCGCGGCCCGCGGCCCTAACCGAGCCGGCCCGCGCGGCTGTCGGTCGCGTCGATGTCTCATTATGCGGACAGCTAGTATCACGATATGGGCGATGAGGCCGGGGGCGCGGAAGGCGCCGACGGGGCCGTGCCGCGGAGCCGAGCCGACGGGGCCGTCGGGACGGACGGCCGGCCGGGCGGGGGGGAGGCCGGGACCGAGGATCAGTCAGGCGCGGGCGGCGCCGGGTGGGACGGCGCGGGCGAGGCCGGGGCGGGGCGGCGGTGGCTGATCCTGTTCGCCGGGCTGTTCGCGATGACGGCGGGCTGCACGTTCCAGTACGGCCTGGCCTACCTCATCCCCGCGCTACGGCACGAGGGGGTGTCGCTGGCCCAGGCCGGGCTGCTGGTCGCCTGCCCGACCGCCGGTCTGCTGCTGACCCTGATCGCGTGGGGTGCCGCGGCCGACCGGTACGGCGAGCGGATCGTGCTGGGCGCAGGGCTGCTGCTGGCCGGGCTGACGTTGCTGGCGGCGGCGCGGGTGCACGGAACGGTTGCCCTCGGCGGCTGCCTGCTGCTGGCCGGCGCGGCGGGCGCGTCCGTGTACGCGGCGAGCGGGCGGCTCATCCTGGGCTGGTTCGCCCGGCGCGAGCGCGGCCTGGCCATGGGCATCCGGCAGAGCGCGCAGCCGCTCGGCGTTGCCGTCGCCGCGGCGACGCTGCCCGCCCTTGGCGGGTACGGGCGGTCCGGCGCGCTGGTCTTCCTCGGCGCGTTCTGCCTGGCCGGCGCGGCGCTGGTGGCCGCCGTGGTGCGCGATCCGGCCCGGCCGCCGCGCCCGGCGGCCGGGCCGGCGGGCTCGCCGTACCGGACGCCCATCCTGTGGCGGATCCACGCGGCCAGTGCACTGCTGGTCGTGCCCCAGTTCGCGGTGGCCACGTTCGCGCTGGTGTTCCTGGTCGACGCCCGGGGCTGGGCCCCAGCCCCGGCGGGCCGGCTGCTGGCGTTCTCCCTGCTGCTGGGAGCGGCCTCCCGGCTGGCCGCTGGCTACTGGTCGGACCGGGCCGGCAGCCGGATGCGGCCGATGCGCGTGCTCGCGGTGATCACCGCCGTGGTGCTGGGCGCCCTGGCCGCCGGGACGCTGGCCCGCTCGCCCGCCGCGGTCGCGGCGCTGCTGGTCGCCGGCGTGGTGGCGGTGTCCACCAACGGCCTGGCGTTCACGGCCGTGGCCGAGCACGCCGGGCCGGCCTGGGCCGGGCGGGCGCTGGGCATCCAGAACACCGGGCAGAACGCCCTGGCCGCGGCCACTCCGCCGGTCCTGGCCCTGGCCATCGGGGCCGCCGGGTACGGCACTTCGTTCGCCGTCGTCGCACTGTTCCCGCTGGCCGCCGCGGCGCTCGTGCCGGTCGCGGCCGAGCGGGCCCTGTTTACCCGGGGGCGACCCCCGGAACCCCCGGTCAGCCGCTTCCTCGGACCACGCGGGCCCTGTTTACCCGGGGGGCGACCCCCGGAACCCCCGGTCAGCCGCTTCCTCGGACCACGCGGGCCCTCGATCAGCGGCTAGCGGCTACGGCATCCGCTCGTAGGCCGGGATGGTGAGGAACTCGACGTAGTCGTCGGCCAGCGCCACCTCGGTGAACAGCGCGGTGGCTTGCTCGAACCGGGCCGCGTCGAACGCCTCGCCGTACAGCCCGCGGATCTTCGCCAGCTCCTCGCCGGTCAGCTGCTGCACCAGCTCGGGCGTGATCAGCGGCCCCTCGGCCAGCCTGATGTCGTTGTGCAGCCACTGCCACACCTGCGACCGGGAGATCTCGGCCGTGGCGGCGTCCTCCATCAGGTTGAAGATGCCCACCGCGCCGGAACCGCCGAGCCAGCTGGCCAGGTACTGCAGGCCCACGCTGATGTTGTTGCGCAGCCCGGCCTCGGTGATCTCGCCGGGCGTCTTGCTGATCGCCAGCAGGTCGGCCGCGGTCACGCTGACGTCGTCACGCTGCCTGGACAGCTGGTTGGGCGCGCTGCCGAGCACTCCGTCGAACACCTCGCGGCAGATCGGCACCAGGTCCGGGTGCGCTACCCAGGAGCCGTCGTAGCCGGCCCCGGACTCGCGGGTCTTGTCCTCGCGCACCTTGGCCAGCGCCGTGGCGTTGACCTCGGGATCACGCCGGCTCGGGATGAACGCGGCCATCCCGCCGATCGCGTGCGCGCCCCGGGCGTGGCAGGTCTTGACCAGCAGCTCGGCGTAGGCGCGCATAAACGGCGCGGTCATCGTGACGGCGTTGCGCTCGGGCAGCACGAAATCGCGGCCCCGGGTGCGGAACTTTTTGATGATGCTGAACAGGTAGTCCCACCGGCCCGCGTTCAGCCCGGCGCTGTGCTCGCGCAGCTCCCACAGGATCTCCTCCATCTCGAACGCCGCCGGGATGGTCTCGATCAGCACGGTGGCCCGGATCGTGCCGCGCGGGATGCCGAGCCGGTCCTGGGCCAGGAGGAAGGCGTCGTTCCACAGCCGCGCCTCCAGGTGGCTCTCCATCTTGGCCAGGTAGAAGTACGGGCCCTTGCCCTTGTCGAGCTGGCGCTGCGCACAATGGGAGAAGTACAGCGCGAAGTCGAACAGGCTGCCCGAAACCCGCTCCCCGTCGACCAGCAGGTGCTTCTCGGTCAGGTGCCAGCCGCGGGGCCGGACCACGATCGTGGCCAGCTCGGCGTCCGGCCGCAGCCCGTAGGCCTTGCCGTCCTCGGTGGTGAAGTCCAGCTTGCGGTCCAGCGCGTCCTTCAGGTTGAGCTGGCCAGTGATCATGTTGTCCCACAGCGGGGTGTTGGCGTCCTCAAAGTCGGCCAGCCACACCTTCGCGCCGGAGTTCAGCGCGTTGATCGTCATCTTCTGGTCGGTAGGCCCGGTGATCTCGACCCGGCGGTCCTCCAGGCCCGGCGCGGGCGGTGCCACCCGCCAGCTGGGGTCCGAGCGGATCGAGGCGGTCGGGTCACCGAAGTCCAGCGTGCCCCCGGCCGACAGTTCCTGCTGGCGGCGGCCCCGGGTCGCGAGCAGCTCGGCCCGGCGCGGCCCCAGCTCGCGCTGCAGCGCGGCGATCAGCTCAAGCGCCTGCGGGGTCAGGATCTCCTCATACCGGTTCCCCATCGGACCGGTAACCTGCACGCTGTCCATCTCGCCCACGTACCTCACTCCTCCAGCCTCAGCGTGCCAGCCAGCAGCCTCAGCCTGCCAGCCAGCCAGCAGCCTCAGCCTGCCAGCCCACCCGCCGCCGCGCCAGCGGCTGCTGGTCCGCGCAGGCGGGACACCGGGGGCTGTCCGGGCCCGGGACCCCACGGCCGCCGGGCACTTCCGGGGCGGCCCCTGGCCGGGCCGGGCACATCCGGGACGTCCCGGATGTTAATGAGATGTGGATGGTCGCCGGTCATGGCACCATCGACACACCGCCTGCCGCCCGGCAGGCGGCAACTGACGAAGACGGCGGCCGCCGCGCGGCCTTGGATGGCGAATGACTGTACTTCCGCATGACAGCCAGGACGATCACCTCGAGGCCGGTCAGCCCGACGCGGGCCAGCTTGACCTGGAGGAGCGGCACGCGCTGCGCCGGGTCGCCGGCTTGTCGACCGAGCTGCAAGACGTCAGCGAGGTCGAGTACCGGGCACTGCGGCTGGAGCGCGTCGTGCTGATGGGGGTCTGGACCGACGGCACGCCGGCCACCGCGGAGAACTCGCTGCGCGAACTGTCCCGGCTGGCCGAGACGGCCGGGTCGCAGGTGCTCGACGGACTGATCCAGCGCCGCGGCAAGCCCGACGCCGCCACTTACGTCGGCGCGGGCAAGGCCGCCGAGCTGGCTGACCTGGTGGTGTCGTCTGGCGCGGACACCGTGATCTGCGACGGCGAGCTGACGCCCGGCCAGCTGCGCAAGCTTGAGGGCATCGTCAAGGTCAAGGTGATCGACCGGACTGCGCTGATCCTGGATATCTTCGCCCAGCACGCCCGCAGCAAGGAAGGCAAGGCGCAGGTCGAGCTGGCCCAGCTGCAGTACCTGCTGCCGCGGCTGCGCGGCTGGGGCGAGTCGATGTCACGGCAGGCCGGCGGCCGGGTCGCGGGCGGCGGCGGGATCGGCACCCGCGGCCCCGGCGAGACCAAGATCGAGACCGACCGGCGCCGGATCCGGGCGCGGGTGACCAGGCTGCGCCGCGAGATCGCCGCTATGTCGGTCGACCGCCAGGTGCAGCGCGGCCGCCGCCGCCGCCGTGCGGTGCCGTCGGTGGCCATCGCCGGCTATACCAACGCGGGCAAGTCCAGCCTGCTGAACCGGCTCACCGGCGCAGGGGTCCTGGTCGACGATTCGCTGTTCGCCACGCTCGACCCGGCCGTCCGCCGGGCCCGCACCCCGGCCGGCCTGCCGTTCACGCTGACTGACACCGTCGGTTTCGTCCGGCATCTGCCGCACCAGCTCGTCGACGCGTTCCGGTCAACTCTGGAAGAGGTCGCCGAGGCCGACCTGATCCTGCACGTGGTGGACGGATCCGACGCCGACCCGCAGGCCCAGCTGGCCGCGGTCCGCGAGGTGCTCGGCCAGATCGGCGCGGGAGACGTGCCGGAGCTGGTCGTGGTGAACAAGGCCGACGCGGCTGACCCGGTCACGGTCGAGGGACTGCGGCTGACCGAGCGGCCGTGCCTGGTGGTGTCGGCCCGCACCGGGGACGGCCTCGGCGAGCTGCTCGCCGAGATCGAGCGGCTGCTGCCGCGGCGCGACCGCGAGGTCGGCGTCGTGGTGCCTTATGACCGCGGTGACCTGGTAGCGCGCGCGCACGCCGAGGGGGAGGTGCTCAGCGAGCAGCACGGCGAGCACGGCACGCTGCTGGCGGCCCGGGTCCCGCCGGGGCTGGCCGCCGAGCTGAGCCAGTTCGCCGCCCCCGCCACGGGGAACGGCCAGCAGGCGCCGCCTGCCTCCCCGGTCCCGGCGGCCGCGGGCCGCCGCGCGCCTGGCGCAATTGCGTGACGGACTTGCCGTACCGCAGGATTGCCGCTAGGCGTTAGCTTCCATAAGCGTCCGGCCTGAATAGTACCCCTGCACACGATTGCAGCCCCTATTGCGCAAAGAATTCCGCGGATGCGTGCTTCACGAATTGCGGAACCGGGCCGCGAAAACGGTCGGGCGCGTGCTGCAGGAGGCCAATGACGACGTACATCTGTCACCGGCGAAGGCGCGCCCTCAGCTGGGCGGCCTGGTATCCCCGGCCGATCGCGGCCGCCCGGCTCCCGGCGGAAGACGGGCAATTACCGCGCGCATGGTAGAAGCCGGAACGGCAGATTGCCCGCCGGGGCCCCTGGCGTGATACTCCGGAGCTGTCCCTTCGCCAGAAGGAGCGGAGGAGGCGATAGCCTCTGAGCATTGATCGCGGCTGAACTTGCATAGCTTCTTTAGCCGGATCACTGGTGTAATAGCACAGCTGACCGATATGTTAGTGTCCCCATCGCGGAGTTCCCACGCGTAAGGTCTCCCCTCGCCTGCTCCACAGGCTCTTGCCGGTGCAGGGCGATCGGGCCGGCTCAGGGCAGGTGACCGCTCATGGTGATCGGGAACCGCGGGCCTGGAGACGGCGCGCGACGAGGTTTACTGCAACTACGGAGATCGTTAAGGTGACCGTTCGCCTTCTGACCAACATCGGCCGGCTATGGACCGGTTCTGAGGTGTGGAGCAACGCGGCCATCTTGTGCCATAACGACCGGATCGCCTGGGTCGGCCCGGCGGTCGAGCTGCCGACCGGAATTCCCGGCGTCATCGAGGACATCGTCGACGTCGACCACGTCGATAACCTGGGCGGCGGGCTGGTGACGCCTGGCCTGGTCGATGCCCATACCCACCCGGTCTACACGGGCAACAGGTGGGCCGAGCTGGCGATGCGATCGGGCGGCTCGTCCTCCACCGAGATCGCCGCGGCCGGCGGCGGCCTTGCCTCGACCGTGACCATAACCCGCGGCACCGACCCCTGGACCCTGTGCAACGCGGTGCGCGAGCGGCTGCGGCGCTGGGTGCTGAACGGGACCACGACGATCGAGGCCAAGACCGGCTACCATCTGACCCGCGACGGCGAGCTCGCCGACGTCCGGCTGCTGCGGTCACTGGAGGGCGAGGCCGGGATGCCGCGGGTGCATGTCACCTTCCTGGCCGCGCATGCGGTGCCGCCGGAGTACTTCGGCCGCCGTCACGACTACGTGGACGCGGTGGGCTCCTGGTGCGCCGATGCGGCTGCGGCGGGTGCCGACAGCGTCGACGTCTACTGCGACGAGGGCCGGTTCTCCGGCCGGGAGGCCCGCTGGGTGCTCGCGGCCGGCCGGTCCGCGGGACTGCTGCCACGGCTGCACGCCAGCGGCGATTCCCGGTTCGGGGCCGCCCAGCTCGCCGCGGAGGTCGGCTGCGTGTCCGCCGACCTGCTGCACGGGGTCGACGACGACGACGTGGCCGCGCTGGCGCGGGCGGGCGTGGCCGCCGTGGTCTGCCCGCCGACCGCTTCTGAGACGGGCGGGCACCCGCCGGTCCGGGCGCTGCTCGACAAGGGCGTGCCAGTGGCGCTCGGCTCCGACCACTCGCCGGGCGGCAATGGCATCACCTCCATGTCGCTGGTGATCACCCTGGCCATCGCGAACTACGGGATGAGCGTCAGCGAGGCGCTGCGCGCCGCGACGCTGGGCGGCGCGCATGCGCTGCGGGCCCCCGACCGGGGCGCGATGGTTCGCGGCCGGGTGGCGGACATCGTGGCGTGGGACGCCGACCACGAGGGCGCCTTCGCCTGGGCGTACGGTCTCAAGCCGATCCGGGTCTGGCAGGGCGGCGAGCCGGTCGCGGCGTAGCACCTGCCGTGGCATGCTGCGAGCATGCCCCCAGTCCGGTCCCGCGCGGCCGCTCTCGCCGCCCCGCCTGCGGCCCCGGCGGCGGCCGTCACGGTCATCGTCGGCGATGAGGAATTCCTGCAGGAACGGGCCATCGTGAGGATCCTGGCCGCCGCCGGGGCGGCGGCCAGCGACCCGTCCGGATCGCCGGCTGCGGACCGGGCGCCTGGCGTCGGCGGCCCCGACGTGCACGACGTGCGCGCCGTCGGCCTGGCCCCGGGCGAGCTGGCCACGCTGACCGCGCCGTCGCTGTTCGGCGGCGGCTGCGTGCTGATCATCCGGTCGGCCCAGGACGCGGGCAAGGACCTCGCAGCCGAGATACTCCGCTACGCAATGGCCCCGGTTCCCGATGTGATACTGGTCGCGACCCACGCGGGCGGCGCCAAGGGGAAAGCGCTGCTGGCCGGGCTGCTCTCGGCCGGCGCCAGCCGCGTCGACTGCCCGTCCATCCGCAGGTTCGGCGAGCGGATGGACTTCCTGCGCGGCGAGTTCCGCCGGCACGGCCGCAAGGCCGACGAGGGTGGCCTGCGGGCCCTGCTGGACGCCGTCGGCACGGACCTGCGCGACCTGGCGGCCGCCTGCAGCCAGCTGTCCGCCGACATTACCGGCTCCGTCACCGCGTCGGCCGTCGGCCAGTACTACCGCGGCCGTGCGGAAGCCAGCGGCTTCACCGTCGCCGACCGGGCCTTCGAGGGCAAGCTCGCCGACTCGCTCGAGCAGCTGCGATGGGCCCTGGCCGTCGGGACCTCGCCCGTTCTGATCAGCAGTGCGCTCGCGCAGGGCGTCCGGGCCCTGGGCCGGGTGGGCAGCGCGCCGCGCGGCCGGGCAGGCGAGGCGCTGGCCGCCGAGCTCGGCATGCCGCCCTGGAAGATCGACCGGGTACGACAGCAGCTCCGCGGCTGGACGCCGGAGGGCGTGGCGCGCGCGCACAGCGCCGTCGCCGCGGCCGACGCCCAGGTCAAGGGGGAGGGTGCTAGCGCGGCCTACGCGCTGGAGCGGGCCATCACCACGATCGTCGCCTGCCGCAGCCGCCCCTGACCCGCACCCGTCGCTCGCACTCCCAGCCCCGGACCGGCACCCGGCCCCGGACCGGCACCCGGGCCGGCTTCAGGCCCGCAAGCTCAGGACTGCTCGACCTGCTCCAGGCGGCGGGCGATGGCCGACTTGCGGTTGGCGGCCTGGTTGCCATGGATGACGCCCTTGCTGACTGCCTTGTCCAGCTTGGCCGACGCGGCCCGCATCGCGGTGGTGGCCGCCTCGACGTCGCCCGCGTCGGCCGCCTCGCGGAAGTGGCGCACGGAGGACTTGAGCGCGGACTTGACGGCCTTGTTGCGCTGGCGCGCCTGCTCGTTCTGCTTGTTGCGCTTGATCTGGGACTTGATGTTCGCCACGCGAGTGCCTCGTTCTACGTCTGTCAGATGGGTCAGGTCGTGCCCGGCGACGGGCGCGGCGGCGCACCCGAAGCACTGCGCACCCGGGAATTAAGCGGGCATGGGGCAGCCGACAGCACAGACTATCCGAGATCACGCCGGCCGCTCAAACTGAGCGCGGATTCCGTTACCCGCTGCCTGCCCGGCATGGGCATCAGTCCCGGCATGCAACCATAGACGCGACAGTGGCCGGCGCGCTCCCCGCGCCGCGGCTGCCGGGCGCCGTTCCGCGCGGCAGCCGGCCAGACGCGGGCAGCGGCGGGGCGGGACAGCACGTCCCGGCCGCCGCGGGCCCGCACCGACGCCACCTAACGACTACCGACGGATGTCTGTGCCACCACCGCCCGAGCAAGCCCCGCCCCGCCTGCCAGCCGCCATGACGCCGGCCGCGGCCGGCCCGCCGGCTCACGCCGCCGCAGCGACGCCGGTCCCGTCCAGGACGGACCAGTCCGTGCTGCGCAACTTCTGCATCATCGCGCACATCGACCACGGCAAGTCCACGCTGGCCGACCGGATGCTCCAGCTCACCGGCGTGGTCACCGACCGGCAGATGCGCGCTCAGTACCTGGACCGGATGGACATCGAGCGCGAGCGCGGCATCACCATCAAGAGCCAGGCGGTGCGGCTTCCGTGGCGCGGTGAGGACGGCACCCAGTACGTGCTGAATCTCATCGACACTCCCGGGCACGTCGACTTCAGCTACGAGGTGTCCCGGTCGCTGGCCGCCTGCGAGGGCGCGATCCTGCTGGTCGACGCGGCGCAGGGGATTGAGGCCCAGACGCTGGCCAACCTGTACCTGGCGCTGGCTGCCGACCTGCAGATCATCCCGGTGATCAACAAGATCGACCTGCCCGCGGCGCAGCCGGACGCCCGTGCCGCCGAGCTGGCCGGGATAATCGGGTGCGACCCCGCCGACGTGCTGCGGGTTTCGGCCAAGACCGGGGACGGCGTCACCGAGCTGCTGCACGAGGTCGTCCGCCAGGTGCCGGCGCCCAGCGGCGACCCGGATGCGCCGGCCCGGGCGCTGATCTTCGATTCCGTCTATGACACCTACCGCGGCGTGGTGACCTACGTCCGGGTCATGGACGGCCGGCTGTCGCGGCGCGAGAAGGTCCTCATGCTGTCCACCAAGTCAGTGCACGAGACGCTGGAGGTCGGGGTGATCTCCCCGGACCCCGTCCCGTCCGAGGGACTAGCGGCCGGCGAGGTCGGCTACCTGATCACCGGGGTCAAGAACGTCCGGCAGGCCCGGGTCGGCGACACCGTGACGACCACGGCCCGCCCGGCCAGCGAGCCGCTGTCCGGCTACGCCCACCCGAGGCCGATGGTGTTCTCCGGCCTGTACCCGGTCGACGGCGACGACTACCCGGAGCTGCGCGACGCGCTGGACAAGCTGCAGCTCAACGACGCCTCGCTGGTGTACGAGCCGGAGACGTCCACCGCGCTCGGCTTCGGGTTCCGGTGCGGGTTCCTCGGCCTGCTGCACATGGAGATCGTCCGCGAGCGGCTGGAGCGCGAGTTCGACCTGTCGCTGATCTCCACCGCCCCCAACGTCGTCTACCGGGTGATTCCGGAGTCGGGCGGCGAGCTGGTGGTCACCAACCCGAGCGAGTTCCCCGACGGCAAGATCGCCCGCATCTACGAGCCCGTCGTCCGGGCCACGGTGCTCGCGCCGAGCGACCACATCGGGGCGATCATGGAGCTGTGCCAGGGCCGCCGGGGCACGCTGCTCGGCATGGATTACCTGTCGGCGGACCGGGTGGAGATCCGGTACACGATGCCGCTCGCGGAGATCATCTTCGATTTCTTCGACCAGCTGAAGTCACGCACCCGGGGCTATGCGTCGCTGGACTACGAGCCGGCCGGGGAGCAGGAGGCGGACCTGGTCAAGGTCGACATCCTGCTGCAGGGCCAGCCAGTCGACGCGTTCAGCCAGATCGTGCACTCCGGCAAGGCGCGGGATTACGGCCTGTCGATGACGGCACGGCTGAGGGAGCTGATCCCGCGTCAGCAGTTCGAGGTGCCGATCCAGGCCGCGATCGGCTCGCGGATCATCGCCAGGGAGAACATCCGGGCGATGCGCAAGGACGTGCTGGCCAAGTGCTACGGCGGCGACATCACCCGCAAGCGCAAGCTGCTGGAGAGGCAGAAAGAGGGCAAGCGGCGGATGAAGGTCATCGGCCGGGTGGAGGTGCCGCAGGAGGCATTCGTCGCCGCCCTGTCCGCCGACCAGACTGGCGACAAGCGCCGCTAGCTGTTACTCGTGCTCGAGACGGCGACGATGATCAGGATCACGTAGAACAGGAGCACCACCACGCCGAGGACCGTTCCGGCGATCGCCATGCCGCGGCCCCGCTCGCCGCGCGCGCGGGTCTGCTTGAGCGCGATCGGCCCGCAGATCACCGCTCCGATGGACGCCAGCGGGAAGATCAGGCCCGCCAGGCCGAGAACGAGCGCCGCGATCGACACGCCGCTGGTCTTTGCGGGCTGGCCGTACTGGCCCGGGCCGTAGGGGGAGTAGGAGCCCTGCTGCTGCGGGTACTGGCTGTATTGCGGGTACTGCCCCGGCTGCTGGCCGTACTGGCCCTGCCCGTATTGGTCCTGCTGGCCGTACGGCCCGGGCTGGCCAGGCTGGCCCTGCCCGTACCCAGGCTGGCCGTACGAGCCCTGCGGGAGATACTGCTGGCCGGTCCCGTACTGCCCCTGGCCGTACGAACCCTGCTGCCCCTGACCGTACGGATCCTGCTGCCCCTGACCGTACGGATCCTGCTGCCCCTCACCGTAGTCCTGCCCGGACTGCTCCTGGCCGTGCTGCGGATACTGGCCGCCCTGGCCTGCCGGTCCGGGCTGGTCGCCGCTGTCCCCGTAGTTACCTGAGCTCATCTGCTAGATCCCCTGGATGCTTGGTACGACCGGACCACCCGGGCCGGCCCGCATTCCACGATATGCCCTGAGCGCTTACCCGGTCCGCCAGTTACTCGCCAGCCTCCGCCGCGGCCAGGCGCGGCACCCGGCTGCGCCAGCCGCCCGCGGGCCGGCGGGCCGTCACCGCAGGGCCTGCGCGAGCGCCACTCCTACGATGACCAGGATCAGCAGCGGGATCGCGACACCGGCCCAGCCCAGGGCCAGGCCCCAGGCGGCCAGCGCGGCCCCGTCCTCGCCGCTGCGCCGGATCTGGTGCCGGGCCACATGCCCCAGCACGATGGCCGGGATGGTGGTGAGCATCCCGGTGAACGGCTGCGCGGCACCGCACACCAGGGCCGCGACGGCCAGCGGATTGGTGCGCCGCGGCGCGATCGGCACGGGAAACGGCCGGGGCACCAGCGGATAGCGCCGGGGCAGGTCGGCGGTGAGCGAATCGAGATCGGCGTAGGTACGCGCGGTGAGCGCCTGGCCTATCCGCTCCTCGTATTCTTCGCCGTTCAGCCGGCCCTCGGCGTAGGCGCTCTGGAGCAGGCCGGTGGCGGCATCCCGGTCGGAGTCAGATGCTCTCATCTGGCCGAAGCTCCCCGCTGTCATCCGCTCGCCCCGCCGTCCCGCCTAGGCCTCGCCGGTCACTGAAACCAGGGTAACCCGCTGCCGGTCCGCTTACCCCCCGCCGTCACGATGCCGGGCGGAGCCAGCGGCGGCCGGCCGGAAACCGAATACACCTGGCCACGCAAGGTCAGATACCCTGCGGCCCATGGGGGACGCGCGCACGCCAGGCATGAGTACCGGGACGAGATCTGCCCAGGACGACGCGGAGATCGCCGGGCGCGTCCTGTCCGTCAGCACCGGCACCGCGCAGGACATGCCGATAGGCCCCCGCCTCCGCCGCAGCGCGATCGACAAGCAGCCGCGCCCGGGCCGGGTCGCGGTCGGCCCGCTCGGGCTAGACGGCGACGAGTGCGCGGATACCGCCAACCACGGCGGCCCCGAGCAGGCCCTCTACGTCTACGCCCGCGAGGACCTGGACTGGTGGGCGGAGCAGCTGGACCACGAGCTGTGCGACGGCGTGTTCGGCGAGAACATCACCACCGCCCGGCTGGACGTCAGCGGGTCGATGATCGGTGACGCCTGGCGGCTGGGCACAGCGATCGTGCAGGTCACCAGCCCCCGCATCCCGTGTGCCACGTTCAAGGCGTGGCTGAACGAGCCGCGCTGGGTGCGGCGGTTCGCCGACGCCGGCCGCCCCGGTGCTTACCTGCGCGTGCTGACTTCCGGCACGATCGGCGCGGGCGACGAGGTCAGGCTGCTGCACCGGCCGGACATTCACGTGACGGTGGCCGAGTCGATGCGGGCCTTCTACGGCGACGCCGACCTGATGCGCAAGCTGCTCGACGTGCCAGGCCGGGGCGGCAAATGGGACCAGATCGGCGCGAGCGTGCTGAGCCGGGCCGGCGTCTAGCCCCCGCAGAGGAACCAGCAGAGGAGGGGGAGGACCGGGTGCCCGGACTGCCGCCGGCCGGGTCGCCGGTGCCCGCGGACGGGCGGCTGCCCGCCAGCGCGCTGGCCGGGCTTGGCACCCGGCCGTTCGGCATCTACGTGCACGTGCCGTTCTGCGCGACCCGGTGCGGTTACTGCGACTTCAACACCTACACCGCCGCCGAGCTGGGGGGCGGTGCGTCCCGCGCCGCCTACGCCGCCCAGGCCATCGCCGAGATCCGGCTGGCCCGGCAGGTGCTGGGCACCGCGGAACTGCCGGTGACCTCGGTGTTCTTCGGCGGGGGGACGCCCACGCTGCTGCCGCCCGCTGACCTCGGCGCGATCCTGCGGGCCATCGGCGCCGAGTTCGGGCTGGCCGCAGACGCCGAGGTAACCGCCGAGGCCAATCCGGAAACCGTGGACGAGGCATCCCTGGCCCGGTTGCGCGCCGCCGGCTTCACCCGGATTTCACTTGGTATGCAAAGCGCTGCCGCGCACGTGCTGGCGGTGCTGGACCGGGTGCATCAGCCAGGGCGGCCGCAGGCTTGTGCCCGATGGGCCCGCGCCGCGGGTTTCGAGCACGTCAGCCTGGATCTCATCTACGGCACGCCGGGCGAGAGCGACGCCGACTGGATCGCCTCCGTGCAGGCCGCCGCCGACGCCGGGCCGGACCATATCTCGGCCTACGCGCTGATCGTGGAGGACGGCACCCGGCTGGCGGCACGGATCCGCCGGGGCGAGCTGGCCGCCCCCGACGAGGACGCGCTGGCCGACCGTTACCTGGCCGCGGACGAGCTGCTGGCCGGCCGGGGCCTGCACTGGTACGAGATCTCCAACTGGGCGGCAGGGCCGGCTGCCCGCTGCCGCCACAACCTGCTCTACTGGACCGGCGGCGACTGGTGGGGAGCCGGCCCCGGCGCGCACAGCCACGTCGGCGGCACCCGGTGGTGGAACGTGCGGCACCCCGCTGCCTACGCTCAGCGGCTCGCCGCCGGGGCCAGCCCGGGCCACGCCCGCGAGATCCTGAGCCCGGCCGAGCGGCGGACCGAGGACATCATGCTGCGTACCCGGCTGGCGGGTGGCTGCCCGGCGGGCAAGCTGACCGCGGCCGGCCGGACCGCGGCCGCCGCGGCGGTGACCGACGGCCTGGCCCGGGCCGCCGACCTCACGGCGGGCCGGGTGGTGCTGACCCGCCGGGGGCGGCTGCTCGCCGACGCGGTGATCCGCGGCCTGACCGACTAGGACCGGTATTAACGTCAGAGCACGATCGTGGCGCACAGCCACGCGGGAATCGGGCGGAACTCGCCCCGGCCGGCCGCCAGCGCGCAGCGGACCAGGTGGTTCAGCGCTACCAGCCACAAGGCGGCCGTGACCGGGCTCACGATCGCCAGGGCCACCCGCAGCGAGTCCAGCGCCAGCACCGCGCCGATGATGAGCGCGCAGACGTTGTAGAGCAGCACCGTGACGGCCAGGTTCAGCCCCTGGGTGGCGTGCCGCCGGGCGAACGGCATGTTCGGCGTGGCCAGGTACACCGCCAGCGGGGGCAGTGCACTGAGGAACGGGATGCCGAGGTAGCTGAGCGCCGCCCAGCGCCACTCTTCCCGGCCCGCCACCGGGCCGCGGGCCGCGCCGCCCGCCCTGACCGTCTCGGCCGCCCGGCCGGGGCCAGGCTCGCCGCCACCGGGCGCGGATACCGGTCGCGATCCGGCGCCTACCGCGGCCGCGGGCCGCGGTCCGGTGGCCGGGTCAGGGTGCAAAAAGGGCTGCGGCCTGGCCGGCGGGCTGCCTGCGGGCCGGGCATCCTCCGGCGGCGCGCCCGCCGTCCGGGGCCTGCCGGCTGCCATGGATAGCCCGTCATCGTCCCTCGTCTGTCGTGCTGGTGAATCCACGCTAAACGGTCTGGCCGGCCCTGACGAATCCGCCGCTCACTCCGGCGGCGTGCCGTCAGTGCGGTTCGCCCCCTAGACTTGGCACTCGTAAGACGTGAGTGCCAGGGAGGGCTGCATGCTCGATGAGAGGAAGCTAGCGGTCCTGCGCGCCATCGTGGAAGATTACGTCTCCACCCAGGAGCCGGTCGGCTCGAAGTCCCTGGTGGACCGGCGCAGCCTGGATGTCTCCCCGGCGACGATCCGCAACGATATGGCCGTGCTGGAGGAACAGGGCTACATCGTCCAGCCGCACACCAGTGCCGGCCGGGTCCCGACCGACAAGGGCTACCGGCTGTTCGTTGACCGGCTGTCCGGGGTCAGGCCCTTCACCCCGGCCGAGCGCCGGGCGGTCGAGACGTTCCTGGCCGGCGCCTACGACCTCGACGACGTGGTGATGCGTACCGTGCGCCTGCTGGCCCAGCTCACCCGGCAGGTGGCCGTGGTCCAGTACCCGTCGCTGACCAGGTCCTCGGTGCGGCACGTCGAGCTGGTCCCGCTGGCCGACCGGCGGCTGCTGCTGGTGCTGATCACCGATACCGGCCGGGTCGAGCAGCGGTCAGTCGACCTGCCGGCCAGCATCGGCGATGAGTCGATCACCCAGCTGCGCGCGGTGCTTAACGCCTGCCTGGACGGGCAGAAACTGGCCGAGGTGGCCTCGATCGTGGCCGGCCTGCCGGACCGGGTTATGCCGGCCGAACGCGCGAACGCGGCCGCCATCTTCTCGGTCATCCTGGAGACCCTGGTCGAGCGGCACGAGGAACGTGTGATCGTCGGTGGCGCTGCTAACCTCACCGCCACCGATTTCTCCCGCGGCCTGCATGAGGTGCTGGAGGCACTGGAGGAGCAGGTCGTGCTGATCAGGCTGCTGGGCGAGTCGACCGATGAGGACGCGATCACCGTCCGGATCGGCGCGGAGAACGATGTCCAGGGCCTGCGCAGCACCTCGCTGGTCGCGGCCGGCTACGGCTCGGGCGAGCAGCAGCTGGCCAAGCTGGGCGTGCTCGGGCCGACCAGGATGGACTACCCGACGGCGATGGGAGCGGTGCGCGCGGTGGCACGGTACGTGGGCCAGATCCTGGCGGAGTCGTAGGGGACGGCGTGGCAAACGACTACTACGGGACCCTTGGCGTCCGCCAGGACGCCGACGGCGACGAGATCAAGAAGGCCTACCGCAGGCTGGCCAGGGAGCTGCACCCGGACGTCAACCCGGATCCGCAGACTCAGGAGCGGTTCAAGGAGATCAACCAGGCCTACGAGGTGCTCTCCGACCCGGAGAAGCGGCAGATGTATGACCTGGGCACTGATCCGTACGCGCCCGGCGGGGCCGGCCCGGCGGGTTCGGACCTGGCTTCCCGTTCAGCGACATCATGGACGCGTTCTTCGGCGGCGGCGCGGCCGCGCGCGGGCCGCGCAGCCGGGCCCGGCGGGGCCGGAACGCGACTCTGCGGGTCGAGCTCGACCTGTCCGAATGCGCGTTCGGCACGACCAGGGACCTGACCATCGACACCGCGGTGGTATGCCCGACGTGCTCGGGCGAGGGCGCCGCGCCCGGCACGCACCCGACCACCTGCGACATCTGCCACGGCCGTGGGGAGGTCAACCAGGTCACCAGGTCGTTCCTGGGCCAGGTCATGACCTCGCGGCCGTGCCCGGGCTGCGGCGGCTACGGCACTGTGATCCGCCGGCCGTGCCCCGAGTGCGACGCCGACGGCCGGGTCAGGACCCGGCGCACGATCAAGGTCAGGATCCCGGCGGGAGTGGAGGACGGCACCCACATCCAGCTGGCCGGCGAGGGAGAGACCGGGCCCGGCGGCGGCCCGCCCGGTGACCTGTTCCTCGAGGTGGTGCAGCGGCCGCACTCGACCTTCGAGCGGCAGGGCGATGACCTGCACTGCACGGTGACGATCCCGATGGTCGCGGCCGCGCTCGGCGCGACGCTCAAGGTGCAGACCCTGGACGGCCCGGCCGAGATCGACATCAGGCCGGGGACGCAGTCCGGCCAGGCGATCCCGCTGTACGGGCAGGGCACCGCGCACCTGAACGCGCAGGGCCGCGGCGACCTGCTGATCCATGTCACCGTAGAGACGCCGGCCAAGCTCGACCCCGAGCAGGAGAACCTGCTGCGGGAGCTGGCCCGGCTGCGCGGCGAGGAGTCGCCGCCCGGCCGGTTCGCCCCCGGGCAGCAGGGCTTCTTCTCCCGCCTGCGCGACGCCTTCAACGGCCGCTGACGCCGGGGCCCGGCGCTGACGCCCCCGGTATTCGTCGCCGACCGCGCCCAGCTGGAGCGCGATCCGATCGTGCTCACCGGCGCCGAAGGCCGGCACGCGACGACGGTGCGCAGGCTGACGGCGGGCGAGCGGGCCGACGTCACCGACGGCTGCGGGCGGGTGGCTGAGTGCGTGGTGGCTGCCGTCAGGCCGGGCACGCTGGAGCTGACAGTCCGGGCCCGGCGCGCCGAGCCGGCTCCGCAGCCGCGTGTCGTGGTCGCGCAGGCCGTGCTCAAGGGCGACCGCAGCGAGATGGCCGTCGAGATCATGACCGAGGCCGGGGTCGATCAGGTGGTGCCGTGGGCGGCCGAGCGATGCGTGGCCCGGTGGCGGCCCGACCGGGCCGGCCGGGCGCTGGAGCGCTGGCGGGCGACGGCGCGCGAGGCGGCCAAGCAATCGCGCCGGGCATGGTTCCCCGAGATCGCCGAACTGGGCGATACTAGTGCGCTGGCCCGCCGCGCGGCCGCGGCGGAACTCACGGTGCTGCTCGATCCGGCCGCGCCGCAGCCGCTGGCCGAGATCCCGCTGCCCGAGGCGGGAGACATCATGCTGGTCGTCGGACCCGAGGGCGGCATCAGCCCGGGCGAAGTGGCGGCCCTGGTGGCTGCGGGGGCGGGCCGCGCCCGGCTGGGTCCCTCGGTGCTGCGCGGGTCCTCGGCGGGCGCAGTGGCGGCTGCGCTCGTGCTCAGCCGCAGTGGCCGCTGGGACTGAGCTACAGGCCGCCGCGCCCGGCCGCTAGGACTGAGGGCCGCAGCGCCCGCCGTGGTGCGCGCCGTGCGCAGCGCGGCCGCGGCTTAACCAGTGACGCCGGAGCTGATGCCGGGCGATGCCGCGGTGGTCCCCGAGGGCGTGACCGTCGGCGACGAGGACGGTGACGGCGAGGTGGTCGTCGGCGACGGCGACGGTGACGGCGAAGTGGTCGTCGGCGTCGGCGTCGGCGTCGGCTTTGGCTTTGGCTTCGGGCTCGGCGTCGGCTTAGGGCTCGGGCCCGGTGTCGGGGTGCTGCCTGGCGCGGGAATCGCGCCCCGGGGCGGCAACGAGGGTGCTGCCGACGGCGGCCAGCCTGTGCTGCCCGCCGTGATCACCGGGCCGAAGGGGTTGATGAAGCCGTGGTGGCTGCCGCCTGGTCCAGAGCTCAGCAGCGGGTTGTCGTTGCTGCCGTCTGTCCCGCCCCGGCTCCCGCTGGACGAGTCTGAGTTTCCGAAGAACGGCAGGCCGCTGGTGAACGTGCTGGGCAGCGGTCCGGGCAGCCGGGTCAGCGCGAACGCGCCGAGGGCGGTGACGACGACGGCCACCGCGCTGGCGGCCGCCAGCGGCCGCAACCAGCCGTCGCGCGACCGGCTCTTCGGCCCTCCGCTCGGGGCCGTCCCGGTTCGTTTGCCGGTTATCGGATCCGCGATCAGGCGCAGCCTCCCGCCGGGCAGGCGCGGGCTCTGTGCGGGCCTGCCCAATCCGGACAGGCGCTGGCCGGCCTCCCGGCGTGCGGTCAGCGCCGGCGTGCTGGTCCCGCCGCGGCTGCCGCGCAGCCGGACGGCGACTGCGCGCAGCCACTCGGAAAGCGTCTGCATCCAGCCCACCGTCACGCCAGAGACGTCGGCACACCCGGCGTATAGCCAGGCGATCGGCAGCGGGGCTGGCATCGTCATCCGGGCGCGGATGCGCTCCAGCCCGTCCGCCTCCGGTTCTATCCCGTCGGCGGCCGCATGCAGCGCCCGTCGCAGGACCTGCTCGTAGGATGTCTCGTGCTGGATCATGCCTCACGCTCCAGCACGACCCGCAGCGCCGACATGGCCCTGGCCGTATGGCTCTTGACGGCGCCGCGGCTGATGCCCATGGCCGCAGCGATCTGAGCCTCTGACAGATCGCCGTAGTAGCGCAGCACCAGCGCCTCGCGCTGCCGGGCCGGGAGGGTGCGCAGCGCCGCCACCACGGCGGAGCGCTCGAGCAGCGCTATCGCGCCCTGCTCCGCGCTCGGCATGTCCGGCGGGGGCTTGGGCGCGTTCCTGTCCACCACGACCCGGTGCCGCAGCACCGACCGGGACCGGTTGACCACCGACTGGCGCAGGTAGGACAGGGCCTTCTCGCTGTCGCGCAGCCGCCGCCAGCCGCCGTGCATCGAGACGAACGACTCCTGCACGACTTCCTCGGCGGTCGCGATATCGCGGACCAGCAGGGCCGCCAGCCGCACCAGCGACCGGTAGTGCGCGGAATACAGTGCGGTCACCGCCCGCCCGGCGTCCCAGTCAGCCGGGATCGCACCAACCGCACTATCCGCCACTAGCGTTTCGGTCACGTGCATTGGACGCGAAGCGGCCTCTGCTGGTTCACCGGCCGTCATGTCTGATCTTCGCCGCCGCCGTCTGCAGACGAGTCTGCCTCAACGATCTGCCTTTCCCCCCGATGCCCTGAGGTCGCATACTGGCGACCGCCGTGGGCACTACCCCAAGGCCACCGGGGGAAACGGGGCTTGGCGACGGTGCACCATGGGGCAGTGCTCCGGGGGTCCGCAGTAGAGCAACCATATATGTCGGCAACCGCCTTGGAGTAGCGCACGTTAGGATCAGGCTCATGGCAGATTGCCTGTTCTGCAGCATCGCTGCAGGTGAGGTCCCGGCTGTTCGCGTGCTCGAAAGCCCGCGAACTATTTCCTTCCGCGACACAAACCCGCAAGCCCCCGTCCACGTCCTGGTCATTACGCGTGATCACTACGCCGACCTGCCGGCGCTGGCAGCAGCCGGCGACGGCCTGGTCGAGGAAGTGGCCGCGCAGGCGCACCAGGTGGCGAGCCAGGAGATGATCGCGGACACCGGGTACCGGGTGGTGTTCAACACCGGGTCGCACGGCGGCCAGACTGTCGAGCACGTGCACGCCCACGTCATCGGCGGCCGCCAGATGACCTGGCCGCCCGGATGACGTGCCTCGCCGGCGCCGGCATGGCGGCCGGATCAGCTACCACGACGGGCCACCCGGCCGGGCGGCCGCCACGGGGAAGGGCCCTTGACTGACAATTCCAGCAACTCGCGCGCCGATCGCGACACCGGTCCGCGCAGCGTCCAGGCGGCCGCAGACGGCGGCCAGGTGAAGATCGTTATCCCGGACGACCACTCCATGCTCAGCCTGCTCGGCTCGCGCGACGAACTGCTGCATGTGATCGAGAACGCGCTCGACGCCGATATCCACGTCCGCGGCAACGAGATCACGATCACCGGCGTCCCCGCCGAGACTGCGGCGGCACAGCGGCTGATCGGCGAGCTGATCCAGCTGGTCACCGGCGGCGCGGAGCTGACTGCCGACTCGATCGAGCGGACCGCCGGCATGCTGCGCCGCAAGACCGGCCCGCGGCCCGCGGACGTCCTGACGCTTGACATCCTGTCCGCGCGCGGCCGGACCATCCGGCCGAAGACGCTCAACCAGAAGCGGTACGTCGACGCCATCGACCAGAACACGATCGTGTTCGCGATCGGGCCGGCCGGGACTGGCAAGACCTACCTTGCGATGGCTAAGGCGGTCAAGGCGCTGCAGGCCAAGGAGGTGAACCGGATCATACTGACGCGGCCTGCGGTCGAGGCGGGAGAGCGGCTCGGCTTCCTGCCCGGAACCTTGTACGAGAAGATCGACCCGTACCTGCGGCCGCTGTATGACGCGCTGCACGACATGGTGGACCCAGACACGATTCCGCGCCTGATCGCGGCCGGTACCATCGAGATCGCGCCGCTCGCATATATGCGCGGGCGCACCCTGAACGACTCATTCATCATCCTGGACGAGGCGCAGAACACCTCGCCCGAGCAGATGAAGATGTTCCTGACCCGGCTGGGGTTCGGCTCCCGTGTCGTGGTCACCGGGGATGTGACCCAGGTCGACCTGCCGTCCGGCCAGGTGTCCGGGCTGCGCCTGGTGCAGGACATACTCGACAGCATCGAAGATATTCATTTCTGCCGCCTGACCAGTCATGACGTCGTGCGGCACAAGCTGGTGGGCGACATCGTGGACGCCTACGAACGGTACGACGCCCGCAAGGCGACCGCTGATCCGCGGCTGCCGGCCCGGCGCTCGCGCCGGTGAGCGCGGGGACGACGGTGAGCATCGAGGTCGCGAACGAGTCGGGCGTCGGGGCGGACGCGGAGGCACTCGCCGCGCTGGCCCGGCACGTGCTGGACGAGCTGCGCATCCACCCGTTCGCCGAGCTGTCGGTGCTGCTGGTGGACGAGCCGGCCATGACCGAGCTGCACGTCCGCTGGATGGGAGAGCCGGGCCCGACGGACGTGCTGGCCTTCCCGATGGACGAGCTCCGGCCGCCGCCGCCGGGCGGCGGCCGGCTCAACCCGCCTGGCCGCGAGCCGTCCGGCATTCCCGGGCTGCTCGGCGACGTCGTGATCTGCCCGCAGGTTGCGGCCGAGCAGGCGGCCCGGGCTGGTGCGCAGCTGGCCGACGAGCTTGAGCTGCTCGCGGTGCACGGCATTTTGCATCTGCTCGGCTACGACCACGCGGACGCGCGCGAGCACGCGGCAATGTTTGGCCTGCAGGACCGGCTGCTGGCGTCCTGGCGCGCGGATCAGCACCCAGCCGCGCCCGTCGGGCAGGCTTCGGGCAGTCCGCCTGGCCCGGGCCGTGCTGGGGCCGCGCCGCCCGCGGATGCCCAGGCCGGCGGCGCGCAGGCAGATCGCAGCGCTGACCCCGGCCGCGCCGCCGAGCCAGGGCCGGGCTAGCCATGATGGGCTGGCTGCTCGTGGCCGCGGCCGCGCTGATCGCACTGGCGGGCTGGTGCGCCAGCGCGGAGACCGCCTTGCTGCGGCTGTCCCGTGCGGGCGCGAAGGAGCTGGGCCAGTCCGCGGGTGAGTCGGCGGCGCCGCTGCAGGCCGTGCTGGCCGAGGTGCCCCGCTATGTCACCGTGCTGCTGCTGGCCAGGGTGTGTTCCGTGGTCGGAGCCACCGTGCTGGTCACCGCGGTGCTGGTGCACTGGCTCGGGTCGGACTGGCGCGCCTTCCTCATCGCCGCCGGCATCATGATCGCGGCTATCTACCTCGTAGTCGGGATGCTGCCCCGCTCGCTCAGCAGCCGCAGCGCGGTCCGGGTGGCCAGCATGGCGGCGGGCGTGATGCGGCCGGTGGTCCGGCTGCTGGGCCCGCTGCCCCGGATGCTGGTCGCGGCGGGAGCGGCGCTCGGCTCCGGCGGCGAGCAGCGCGGCGGCCCGTCCGGCTCGGCGGAGGACCTGCGCGGGCTGGTTGACCTGCTGGCCCGGCGGCGGGTGATCGAGCCGGACGAGCGCGAGATGATCCACTCGGTATTCGAGCTGGGCGACACCATCGTCCGCGAGGTCATGGTGCCGCGCACTGAGATGGTCTTCGTCGAGCATGACAAGACACTGCGGCAGGTGTTGTCGCTCGCGCTGCGCAGCGGGTTCTCCCGGATCCCGGTCGTCGGCGAGAACCTCGACGACGTCATCGGCGTCGCCTACCTCAAGGATATCGTCACCCGCAGCTACGAGCGCCGGGAGGCGGAATCGGCGGAGGTGGCATCCATCATGCGGACCGCCACGTTCGTGCCCGAGAGCAAGCCGGTGGACGAGCTGCTGCGGGAGATGCAGGCGAAGCAGATCCACCTGGCCATCGTCATCGACGAGTACGGCGGCACGGCCGGGCTGGTAACGATCGAGGACATCCTGGAGGAGATCGTCGGTGAGATCACCGACGAGTACGACAAGGAACTGCCGCCGGTGGAATGGCTGGACGACGGCAGCGCCCGGGTGACCGCACGGCTCGGGGTGGAGGAGCTCGAGGAGCTGTTCGGGGTGCGGATCGAGGCGGAGGACGTGGAGACCGTCGGCGGGCTGCTCGCCCAGCTGCTCGGCCGGGTGCCGATCGCCGGCTCGGTAGCGATCGTCGCCGGGCTCGGGCTGACCGCCGAGAGCCTGGCGGGCAGGCGCAACCGGATCGGCACCGTCCGGGTCGAGCGCCTCGAGCCGGGCGCCACCGGCCCGCGCGCCAACGGCCACCGGCCCGCTCCGGACGATCCTGCCCCGGCCGACGGTGCGCCAGCCGAGGCGCCCGTGCCTGGTGCGCCCGCGCTGGATGGGCCCGTGCCGGGCCAGCCCGTTCCGCCTGAGACCGGGTCAGCCGGAACCGGGCCAGGCACCGCCGCCGCCCGTTAGACTCGGCCGGGTGAGCGGCGCGGAGCCGGGACCTGAAGACATCAAGATCATCACGCTGGCCCGATCGGCCCGTGCGCGGGTCGCGGCGGCCGAGGGGGCCGCGGTCCGGGACGAGACCGGCCGCAGCTACGCTGCCTCCGCCGTGGCCCTTCCGTCATTGCGCCTGTCGGCGCTGCGCCTCGCGGTGGCAATGGCGGTGTCCAGCGGAGCGGCCAGCCTGGAGGCGGCCGCGCTGGTCACCGACGCGGCCGAGCCGGATCCGGCCGACGTGGCCGCGGTACGGGATATCGGCCCGGCCGCGGTGATCTTCTACGCGGGGGCCGACGGCTCTGTCCGCCAGGCGCTGCGGCCCTGAGATCAGCGGCGACCGTGAGGTCAGCGGCGGCCTTCATCGCGGCCTGCACGCTGCCCGCTGCGCCGCCGCTGCTGCCGGAGCTCACGCTGCGCCTGGCGAACGAGCCGTTCGAGTTGTGGGAGCGGATCGAGGCCGAGATGGGCCAGTCTCCGCTGCCGGTGCCGTACTGGGCGTTCCCCTGGGCAGGCGGCACCGCGCTCGCTCGCTTCCTGCTTGACCATCCCGAGCGCGTCGCAGGACAGGCGGTGCTCGACGTGGCAGCCGGTTCGGGCCTGGTGGCGATCGCTGCCGCGCTGGCCGGAGCCGCCGCGGTGACGGCCAACGAGGTGGACCCGCTGGCGCTGGCCGCCATCGCGCTGAACGCCGACGCGAACGGCGTCACTCTCAGCCTGGCTCCCGGCGACCTGCTCGGCGGCGGCCCGTGCGGGGCGAGCCTCGTTGTGGTCGGTGACGCGTGCTACGAGCTGGCCCTGGCGCAGCGGCTGGCGGCGTTTCTGCACCGCGCCCGCGACGCGGGCGCCAGCGTGCTGCTCGGCGACCCCGGCCGGGCCTACCTGCCGCCCACCGGCTTCGAGCCGGTAGCGAGCTATGACGTCCGGTCCTGGCCCGGCCTCGAAGACGCCGCGGTGAAACCCACCACCATCTGGCAGCCTCTCTGACGTCTTAGGTGATCTGCCCGCCCGCGCCGACGCCCCCTGCGCTCTGCCCGCCCGCGCCGACGCGGGCGGGAGGGAGAAAACTCCGGTCGTCATGGGCGGAAATCCTCCTTTGTTGCTCCCGCGTGCTCCCGCCAGCGGGAAGGTGGCTGTGCGGCCGGGCCGCAGTAGGGAAGAATTACGAAAATGGGAGCGCCGCCAGTGCCGACACCAGCTCGTCTGCCGTCACGAGCTGATGCCGCTTTCCGGTCCGGCTTCGCTTGCTTCGCCGGGCGGCCGAATGTCGGCAAGTCCACCCTGATGAACGCCCTGGTCGGCACGAAGGTCGCGATTACCAGCAGCCGGCCGCAGACGACCCGGCGGGCCATCCGCGGCATCGTGCACCGGCCGGACGCGCAGCTGATCATCGTGGACACGCCCGGCCTGCACCGGCCGAGGACGCTGCTCGGCGAGCGGCTGGACAGCCTGGTGCGCTCCACCTTGACCGAGGTGGACGTGATCGGCCTGTGCATCCCGGCCAAGGACAGGATCGGGCCCGGGGACAAGTACCTGGCCGCCGAGCTGGCCGGTATCGGCGAGACGCCAGTCGTCGCCATCGTCACCAAGACCGACGAGACCCGGCGTGACCAGATCGCCGCCCAGCTCACGGCGGTGGCCGCGCTCGGCGACTGGGCGGACATCGTGCCGGTGTCGGCGGCAAGCGGCTTCGGGCTCGGCGTGCTGGGCGATGTCCTGATCTCGCACCTGCCGTCCGGCCGGCCGCTGTACCCGGACGGCGACCTGACCGACGAGCCCGAGCAGCAGCTCGTCGCCGAGCTGATCCGGGAGTCGATCCTGGAGAACGTGTGGGACGAGCTGCCGCACTCGGTGGCGGTGGTCGTCGAGGAGATGGGTCTGCGGGAGGGCCGCGACGACCTGGTCGACGTGCACGCGGTGGTCTACCTCGAGCGGGACAGCCAGAAGGCCATCGTGCTCGGCTCCCGCGGCTCCCGGCTGCGGGACGCCGGCGCGGCCGCGCGACAGCAGATCGAGGCGCTGCTCGGCACCAAGGTCTACCTCGACCTGCACATCAAGATCGCCAAAGACTGGCAGCGGGACCCCAAGCAGCTGCGCCGGCTGGGCTTCTACGACTGACCCCGCCCGGGCGGTACCGCCGTACCGGCGCAGCGGTTACCCGGCGGCCGGGGCGGCCCGGCCCGGCAGGCCGCTACCCTGCGCGGCCAGGGTGGTCCGGGCCGAACTGGCTGCCGGCCGGGGGCCAGGCGTCATTTGCCAGATTCCGCCGCGGCCACCCGACTGCGCGTGTGATGATCGGCGGGCTGGCGCTGCGGCCTGGGCGGTTAGTCGGCCGGCGGCGATGCGGCCGCGGGGGGCAGGAAGGAGCGGCGTTGTTCCTCATCTTCGGGTTGCGTGTCTACTACCGCGCCATCGGGCAGGGAACCTTTCACTGCCAGCGCTGCGGTGGCGACCGGCCCTACCGGCTGCGGGCCGGGCGGCGCTGGTTCCACATCTTCTTCATTCCGCTGATCCCGCTCGGCCACGTCGGCGAGCACGTGCAGTGCGAGCACTGCCGGGCCGGGTACCGCCCTGAGGTGCTGTCTCTGCCCACCTCGGCCCAGATGCAGGCCGCGCTGCCGGCCGGGATGCGGGCGGCTGCCCTCGCCATGCTGCTGGCCGGCGATGGGCGCGCCGTCCCGGCCCGCCGCCGGGCGATCGAGTCGATCCGCGGCGCCGGGCTGGCCGGGTACGGCGACGCGGCGCTGTCCGCCGACCTGGTCGCGCCGCAGCGGCCCGATCACGACCTGGCCTTTGCCCTGAACCCGCTGGCCATCCAGCTCGCCGTGCCAGCCCGGGAGTGGTTCCTGGCCGGCGTGGTGCGGATCGGCCTGGCCGACGGGTCGCTCACCGACGAGGAGCGGGATGCGGCCCACCAGGTGGCAGCCCAGCTGGGGATGACGCCGGCCCAGGCTTACGGCGTGATCGCGATGACCGAGGAGAGCGCGCCCGCCGAGTAGCCCGGCACCCGGCTCGCCGCGGCCGGCGGGGAGCGCCCGCATGGCGGGCACCTGGACCAGCGCCAGATGCGGGACAATAGGCGGCGTGGGCATCTATCGCGATGACGGCATCGTGCTGCGGACCCAGAAGCTGGGCGAGGCCGACCGAATCGTCACGCTGCTCGCCCGCAAGACCGGCCGGATCCGCGCCGTGGCCAAGGGCGTCCGCCGCACCAAGTCCCGGTTCGGCGGCCGGCTCGAGCCGTTCACCCACGTCGACCTGCTGCTGTACACCGGCCGGTCGCTGGACATCATCACTCAGGCGGAGACGCTGAGGGCCTACGGCAAGCCGCTGGCGAGCGACTATCCCCGCTACACGACCGGCACCGCGATGCTGGAGACCGCGGAGCGATTCACCCCGGTGGAGAAGGAGCCGAGCCTGCGCCAGTTCCTGCTGCTGGTCGGCGGCCTGCGGGCGCTCGGCGAGGCCGAGCACGACCCGCGGCTGGTGCTGGACGCCTTCCTGCTCCGCTCGCTGGCGGTGGCCGGCTACGCCCCGGCGCTGGATGAATGCGCGGTCTGCGGCACCCAGGCCGCGGCCGCCGCGGACCCCGACGATCTGCTGAACCAGCCGGGCCTGGCCGGGGCAGGCGCGCCGCAGCGGCAGGCCCTGCGCGCGTTCGGCATCGCGGCGGGCGGCCTGACCTGCCAGGCCTGCCGGGCGCCGGGGTCGGCCACCCCGCCGCCGCAGACGATCGCGCTGATGCGCGCGCTGCTGCGCGGCGACTGGGCCCGCGCCGACGCCAGCGACCGCCGGCACCAGGCCGAGTGCAGCGGTCTGGTCGCCGCCTACGTGCAATGGCACCTGGAGCACTCCATCCGGTCGCTGCGGCACGTGGAGCACGCGTGACCGGCCCGGCTCCCGGCCGCCGGCAGCGCCGGTGCGCCGGCCAGTCCGCCCCCCGGACCCGCACGCCGGGGGCGCCCGCCCGCCCGCCATCCCGGCGCACCTGCTGCCCCGGCACGTCGCCCTGGTGATGGACGGCAACGGCCGGTGGGCCAAGGAGCGCGGCCTGCCCCGCACCGAGGGCCATAAGGCCGGCGAGTACTCGCTGTTCGACGTGATCATGGGCGCGATCGAGCTCGGCATCCCGTACCTGTCGGCGTACGCGTTCTCGACCGAGAACTGGCGTCGCTCGCCGGACGAGGTCCGGTTCCTGATGGGCTTCAACCGCGACGTCATCCGCCGCCGCCGCGATCAGCTCAACGAGATGGGTGTGCGCGTCCGCTGGGCCGGCCGCCGCCAGCGGCTGTGGCGCAGCGTGATCTCCGAGCTGGAGGACGCCGAGCAGATGACCGCGGGGAACACGGTCCTGACCCTGCAGTTCTGCGTGAACTACGGCGGCCGGGCCGAGATCGCGGATGCCGCCGCGGCCATCGCAGCCGAGGTGGCGGCCGGGAAGCTGCGGGCGGACAAGGTCGACGAGAAGATTTTCGCCCGCTACCTCGACGAGCCTGGCCTCCCGGACGTGGACCTGTTCATCCGCTCGTCGGGGGAGCAGCGGACCTCAAATTTCCTGCTCTGGCAGTCCGCCTACGCCGAATTGGTGTTCCTCGACACGCTGTTCCCCGACTTCGACCGGCGTCACCTGTGGCACGCCTGCGAGCTCTACGCGCGCCGGGACCGCCGCTACGGCGGCGCCCAGCCGAACCCGGTGCCCCCGCCGCCCCGCTGAGCCCGCGGCCCCGCTGAGCCCGACCTGCGCGCGGTGTTCGACGCGGTGCTGCGGTCCCGGCTGGCAGCGGCGGGGGTGCCGCGATGACTGCGGCGCTGGCAGCGGATGGCCTTGGCCGGCGGTTCGGCTCGCGGCGGCCCTGGCCCGGGTCAGCTACCTCTCTGGCCGATCTTGATCCGCTGGCCCGGCACGACGTGCTCGCGCTGCTGCTCGCCGACGTGGCTGAGCGCGGCGCAACGCTGCTGTTCTCCACCCACCTGCTCGACGACCTGACCGATGTCTGTGACCACCCCCTCGTGCTCGGCATGGGCGAGGTGCTGCTGTGGGGGCCGGTGCCACAACTGTGCACGCAGTACCAGGTGCTGACCGGGCCGCCAGACGCGCTTCGCTCACTGGCCGCGGCGGCCTGCTGATCCGCGCCGGAGCGCGGCTGGCGGCCGGATGTGGCCTCCCGGCAGGCCAGGCTGGAGGACATCGTGCTCGGGTACTTGCGCGGCGCGGCCCGGGATGAGCCCGCCGGGGCGGTGGCGGAGGCGAGCTGACGATGACCTGGATGGCGTGGCGTCAGCAGCGGGCCGGGGCGGGCGCCGTCGAGGCCATCGTCAGCTGGGCCGGTACTATCGCCCCGCCGGGGCGGACGGTCCCAGCCTGTCGTGAGCTGGTTCGACAACCACGGTGCCGTCCCGCTGGCCATGGCCGCGTTCGCGGTGCTGCTGGGCACGGCCGCCGGCGCGCGGTGGAGGCCGCAACCGTACTCGGCCGGCGGCGGCAGCCGCCGGTGACAGCAAGCGAGTGACGGGCAGCCGCGGGCGGCCCCCCGCTCTGGCCGCGGGGATCACCTGCACGCCCGCCGGGGACGGGCGGCCGGGCCCGGCGTCCAGCGGCGCAGGACCTGGACGCGCGGATCAGCGCGCTGCCTGCCAGGCGGCGAGCCCGAGAATGCAGGCGATGGCCAGGATCCGGCCGGCCCGGCCGCGGCCGGCGGCCTGCGGCCACGACATGAACGCGAGCAGCCCGAGCACGGCCGCCACCCCGCACAGCAGCACGGTGCCGGCGGCCCCGCGCACGGCCAGGCCCGCCACCAGCAGCACGGCCATGACCACCGGCAGCACCCACCCCGGCAGTTGGTGCAGGTACACCAGCACGGCGGCGCTGCGCCGCTCGACGGACTGGCGCCGGGGCGGGGCGCCGGGGGTATACATCGAGGAGCCCGCGGGCATCGGCCGCTGCCGCCGGCCCGGCGGCCTGATCGCGCCGGGCCCGGCGCTCCGGTCGGTCGCGGCCGGCCGCCCGCTCCGGGCCGCGCCGGGCGCCCCCCGGACCGGGCCGGCCGGTTAGTGCCGCTCATCCGCCTCGTCCCTCCGGCCGCCCCCGCAGAGGCCCGTTTCGTCCCAGGTCACGCACAACAATAGCGGCGCGGTGCGGCCGGCATCACCGCTAAGCTGTGTGCACCGCATCCCCTGACCGGGAATTGCGCACGTCAGTCTGGTGCACGGCGCGTGTGCGCGCCGGCGCATCGCCCAGCCGCCGACCGCCAGCCGGATGGAGATTTCGATGGCCCGCCGCAGTGACCGCATGGATACGCTCGTCAGCCTCTGTAAGCGCCGCGGGATCGTGTTCCCTTCCAGCGAGATCTACGGCGGCCTGCGCGCGGCATGGGACTACGGCCCGCTCGGCGTCGAGATCAAGAACAACGTCAAGCGCCAGTGGTGGAAGTCGATGGTGCACGAGCGCGACGACATCGTCGGGCTGGACTCCAGCGTCATCCTCGCCACCGAGGTGTGGCAGGCCAGCGGCCACGTCACCCAGTTCGTCGACCCGCTGACCGAGTGCCAGTCCTGCCACCGGCGGTTCCGCGCCGACCACCTGATCGAGGCCTACGAGGAGAAGCACGGGCACCCGCCGGAGAACGGCCTGGCCCAGGTCGCGTGCCCGAACTGCGGCACCAGGGGCGCGTTCACCGAGCCGCGGATGTTCAACGGGCTGCTGCGCACCTATCTGGGCGCGACCGAGGACGAGTCCGGGCTCGCCTACCTGCGGCCGGAGACGGCCCAGGGAATTTTCATCAATTTCCGCAACGTGCTGCAGACCTCGCGCAAGAAGGTGCCGTTCGGGATCGGGCAGATCGGCAAGTCGTTCCGCAACGAGATTACGCCGGGGAACTTCATCTTCCGCACCCGCGAGTTCGAGCAGATGGAGATGGAGTTCTTCGTCGAGCCCGGCACCGACGAGGACTGGCACGAGCGGTGGATCGAGACCCGGCTGGGCTGGTACCACGACCTGGGGGTGATCAAAGAGAACCTGCGGCTCTACGAGCACCCGAAGGAGAAGCTGTCGCACTACTCCAAGCGCACGGTCGACATCGAGTACCGCTACGACTTCCCCGGCAGCGAGTGGGGCGAGCTTGAGGGCATCGCCAACCGGACCGATTTCGACCTCAGCACCCACGCCAGGGCATCCGGCCAGGACCTGTCCTACCTGGACGCGGAATCCGGCCGCCGGTACACGCCGTACGTGATCGAGCCAGCCGCCGGGGTGGACCGCTCGATGCTGATGTTCCTGCTCGACTCCTACACCGAGGACGAGGCGCCGGACGCCAAGGGCAAGCCGGAGAAGCGGACCGTGCTGCGGCTGGATCACCGGCTCGCCCCGGTGAAGGTGGCGGTGCTGCCGCTGTCCCGGCACGCGGACCTGTCGCCGAAGGCCAGGGATCTCGCCGCCCAGCTGCGCAAGCGCTGGAGCACCGACTTCGACGACGCCAGCGCGATCGGCCGCCGCTACCGCCGCCAGGACGAGATCGGCACCCCGTACTGCGTCACGGTCGACTTCGACTCCCTCGACGACCAGGCCGTCACGGTCCGCGAGCGCGACTCGATGCGCCAGGAGCGGGTCGGCCTGGACGCTCTCGAGTCCTACCTGGACCGGCGCCTGTCCGGCGGCTGAGCCGCCATCAGGGATGAGCCCGCTGTCCGTGCCGACCCGCTGTCCGGTGAGCCGCTGTCCGGGACGGGCCGCTCGCCCGGGATGGGCCTGTCCGAGATGAGCCTGTCCGGGATGAGCCTGCCCGGCGTGCCGCAGCTGGCGGGCGTGCGCGCGGTCGTCACCGGCGCGACCAGCGGCATCGGCGCGGCCATGGCGGCCGCGCTGCTGCGGGCCGGCGCCGCCGCCGCGATCGCGGCCCGGCCCACCCCGCGGCTGACCGAGCTGGTGGCGCGGCACCGCGCGGGCGGCCTGGCCGCCGAGCCGCTGCCGGTCGACGTGCGCGACGCGGACTACGTCGAGGCCGCGGTGGCGGCCGCGTACGCCCGGCTGGGCGGAGTCGACCTGGTGGTGAACAACGCCGGGATCGGGATGCGGACCGTCAACCCGCGCTTCCTGGCCGAGCCGCGGCCGTTCTTCGAGGTGAGCCCGGCCGGGTTCGCCGACGTGGTGGCCACCAACCTGACCGGCTACTTCCTGGTGGCCCGGGCCTTCGCCCGCCGGTTCGCGGAGCGGGGCCAGGGCCGGATCGTCAACGTGTCGATGAACCACGAGACGATGCGCAGGCGCGGCTTCGTGCCCTACGGGCCGTCCCGGGCCGGCGCCGAGGCGCTGAGCCTGATCATGACCGAGGATCTGCGCCCGTTCGGGGTCACCGTCAACCAGCTGCTGCCGGGCGGCGCCACGGCCACCGGGATGATCCCCGGCGACGTCCCGGACGAGACGCGGGCCCGGCTGCTGCCCGCGCAGATCATGGGGCCGCCCGCGGTGTTCCTGGCGTCGGCCGAGGCCGAGGGCGTGACCGGCGAGCGGATCGTCGCCACCGAATTCGAGTCCTGGCTGGCGGCTTTCCATTCCAGGACGCGGCCCGCTGCCCAGCCGCCGGGCGGCTGAGTTCCGCTCTGGCTCAGCCCGGCTCGGTGCCGGTCAGCGCGGCCAGTACTTCCGTCAGCCGCCTGTCCGGGGGCGCCTGTGCGGCCAGCGTGCCCGGCCGGACGCGGGGCGAGCGGCGATAAATCTCGGCGGCGGCCTGGTGGAACCCGTCCGGCAGGCCGGCGCCGGCCATCGTGGCGGCGATCTCCTCCAGCTCCGCCACCCAGCGCCAGCCCTTGGCCGCTGCCGCCGTGGCGGCGCTCTGCGACCGGGCGGCGAGGCCGGGCTGGGACAGCGCCCATTCCGCGACCAGCGTGTCCTCGACACCCTCCGCCTGGGCGAGCGCCCGGGCGGCGAGCAGCAGCGCCGCCGTACCCTTGGTCCAGGCGGCATAGGCCATTTTCACCGCCGAGGCGGCGACCGTCCCGCCGCGGGCGATCCTCGCCTCGAGCGGGGAGCCCGCGAACAGCGCGGCTACCGCTGCGGCATGCTCGCCGGACAGGTACAGCCGGGTGCTGCCGGCCTCGGCCCGCGGGGGCCCGACGATCCCGCCGTCCACGTACCGGCCGCCGCCACCGGTGATCAGGCTCGCGACCTCGCGCGCGGTGTCCGGGGACATGGCATTCGCGTCGAGGTAGACGCCGCCGAATCCCTGCACCGCCCAGGCCGTGTCCAGCGCGGCGTGCGGCGGGCACACCGACACGATCACGTCCGCCTGCGCCGCGACTTTGGCCGCGGTGGACACGTCGGTCAGCCCGGCCGCCGCGGCCCGGTCCGCGGTTTGCGGGCTGCGTCCATCCGAAGCCCACAGCACCTGCAGGCCGCGCCCGGTCAGGCATTGCCCCACCGCGGCTCCCATCTCGCCGGGATGCAGCAGGCCGATGACGGGAGAACTGGGCAGATCCATCCCGCCATTGTCGCCGACCCGCCCGGCGGGGACAGGCTGGTCAGCCGCGCAGGAGCGCAGGCCCGGCCAGCCAGCCCGTTCCAGACCGTGAAGGGCGCCGCGGCGCTGGAGCTGCATTGCTGGCAGGCCTTCCCGAACCTGCTGTGCACAGAGCCGTATCGTAGGCTGCTCCGGCCGGTGGAGGCCTGCCCGCCCACCGAATGCTCGCGGGCTATCCGGCCCAGGTCGGGAACTGGGTGTTGTCCAAGATCCCGGCGGCCGCGCTGGCCGTCGGCACCGGCGGCAGCCCGAACCTGGCCCGGGCCATGCACCGGACTCGGTGACGCTCGCCCGGGCTACGATGGTCCCTTCCAGCAGCGTGCCGAGGGTGTAGTCCGCGCCGCTGTCCGGGCCGAAGTCACCGAGCACCGGGCACGGAATAGGGCGTCGATCAGGGCCCGTCCCGCCCGTTGCTCAGCGGGCGGGACACTGGCCCAGTGGTGTCCCATCCCGGCAATCTGTCCTGGGCCGTGGCCGGGCCCGCTGCCTCACCAGGCACGCCCAGGGTTACCAGGGTCGGGGAAGACCGCCGGATCGGGCGTGCGGGGTATCGGCAGCGCGGTGAGCCGGCCGCCGCGCAGCTGGCTGACCGTCCGGTGAGATCTTCAGCCCGTTCAGCGTCCACGGCTGGGCCAGCTGCGGGAGGGGCAGCCGGGTGAAGGCCGCCCGGCCGCCGCCGTCCTGGCTCAGCTTCAGCAGGCACAGCGTCACTGCCGAGTGCAGGAACGTGCCCCGGCGATAGCCGCGCCCGGTGGCGTGCGTGGCCGCCTGCGCGAAAGTCCTGTCGTCATCAGCGGCGGACACGGCGGTGAAGGTGTTATCCGGCCGCGGCGCCCTGATTCTCGCTAGCACCGCACCGGTGGCCGTGCTGCGCACGGTGGCCTGCGCACCGACCTGGCCCGGGTCGGTGCGCAGCTGCCCCAGTGCCGGTACAGGTTGCAGAATGCGTCCTGCACCACGTCCTCGGCGGCGGCGCGGTCGCCGAGCATGATGTGGGCCAGCCGGATGAGCCCCAGTCGCAAGCGGCCATTTCGCTGCTTCCCGGAGCTGCTCACTTTCGCGGCCGGGGCCGCCTGGCCGCCGATCGGCGTCGCACGCGGGGGCAGCGTACGCGCCACTCTCGGTAGAGTCGGTGCTGACGGCCGCAAGGCCGCACCCACCATTCCGATCTAGCCCCGAATCTCGCCCACCCAGCCGGCGGGCAGCCGGGCCGAGCCCGGCCGGCACCATCCCCGAGGAGAATTTGCAGTGCCGAAGCTTGTCTATGACTTCACCGAGGGAAACAAGGACCTCAAGGACCTGCTGGGCGGCAAGGGCGCCAACCTGGCCGAGATGACCAACCTGGGCCTGCCCGTCCCGCCGGGGTTCATCATCACCACCGAGGCCTGCCGTCACTACCTGGAGCAGGGGTCGGTGCCGGACGGCCTGGCCGAGGAGGTCGTCGAGCACCTGTCCCAGCTGGAGCAGAAGATGGGCAAGCGGCTCGGCGACCACGCCGACCCGCTGCTGGTCAGCGTGCGGTCCGGGGCCAAGTTCTCGATGCCGGGCATGATGGAGACGGTGCTGAACATCGGCCTGTCCGACAAGTCGGTGCAGGGCCTGGCCAAGCAGGCCAGCAACGAGCGGTTCGCCTGGGACGCCTACCGGCGGCTGCTGCAGATGTTCGGCAAGACCGTGCTGGACATCGAGGGCGAGGCGTTCGAGCACGCCATCGACTCCGCCAAGCAGGCCAAGGGCACCAAGAACGACCTCGACCTGGACGCCGGTGACATGCGCGAGCCTGGTCGACACCTTCAAGGGCATCATCAGAGACCAGGCCGGCCGCGACTTCCCGCAGGACCCGCGCGAGCAGATGGACATGGCGGTGGCCGCGGTCTTCAACTCGTGGAACGCCGACCGCGCCATCTTGTACCGGCGCCAGGAGCGCATCCCGGCCGATCTCGGCACCGCGGTCAACGTCGTGGCCATGGTGTTCGGCAACCTCGGGGCTGACTCCGGCACCGGCGTCGCGTTCACCCGCGACCCGGGCAGCGGCCAGCAGGGCGTGTACGGCGACTACCTGCAGAACGCGCAGGGCGAGGACGTGGTCGCCGGCATCCGCAACACGGTGCCGCTGCAGGACCTGGAGCAGATCGACGGCAAGTCCTACGCCGAGCTGATGGACATCATGCAGACGCTGGAGAACCACTACAAGGACCTCTGCGACATCGAGTTCACGATCGAGAACGGCAAGCTGTGGATGCTGCAGACCCGGGTGGGCAAGCGGACCGCGGGGGCTGCCTTCCGGATCGCGATCCAGCTGGTCGATCAGGGCCTGATCGACATGGACGAGGCGCTGACCCGGGTCACCGGCAGCCAGCTCGCGCAGCTGATGTTCCCCCGGTTCGACGCCGAGTCCGGCACGAAGAAGATCGCCAAGGCCGTCAGCGCCTCCCCTGGAGCGGCGGTCGGCAAGGCCGTGTTCGACTCCGGCCGCGCGGTCGAGCAGGCCGCGGCCGGCGAGCGGGTCATCCTGGTCCGGCGGGAGACCAACCCCGACGACCTGCACGGCATGATCGCCGCGCAGGGCATCCTGACCAGCCGCGGCGGCAAGACCAGCCACGCCGCCGTGGTGGCCCGCGGCATGGGCAAGACCTGCGTGTGCGGCGCCGACGAGCTCGAGGTCGACCTGGCCGGCCGCACGTTCACCGCTCCCGGCGGGGTCACCGTGAGCGAGGGTGACGTGATCTCGATCGACGGCACCTCCGGCGTGGTGTACCTGGGCGAGGTGCCGGTGGTGGCCTCGCCGGTGGTCGAGTACTTCGAGCGCGGGCTGACTGACGATGCTGACGAGCTGGTCGCCGCGGTCGACAAGCTGATGAACCACGCCGATGCCAAGCGGCGCCTCGGCGTCCGGGCCAACTCCGACACCGGCGAGGACTCGGCCCGAGCGGTCCGGTTCGGCGCAGAGGGCATCGGGCTGACCCGCACCGAGCACATGTTCCTGGGCGAGCGGCGGCAGCTGGTCGAGCGGCTGATCCTGGCCGACCGACGACAAGGAGCGGCAGCAGGCCCTGGACGCCCTGGAGCCGCTGCAGCGCGGCGACTTCGTGGAGATCCTGGAGGCCATGGACGGGCTGCCGGTCACCATCCGGCTGATTGACCCGCCGCTGCACGAGTTCCTGCCCGACCTGACCGAGCTGAGCGTGAAGGTCGCGCTGGCCGGCGACGAGGCCACCGAGAAGGACCGCAGGCTGCTGGAGGCGGTGCGCCGCCTGCACGAGCAGAACCCGATGCTGGGGCTGCGCGGCGTGCGCCTCGGCCTGGTCATCCCGGGCCTGTTCGCGATGCAGGTCCGGGCCATCGCGCACGCCGCGGCGGACCGGGTCAAGGCGGGCGGCGACCCGCGCCCGGAGATCATGGTCCCGCTGGTCGGCGCGGTGCAGGAACTGGAGGCGGCCCGGGAGGAGATCGAGAAGGTGCTGGCCGAGGTATGGGCCGAGACCGGCGCCGAGGTGCATACCCTGATCGGCACGATGATCGAGGTGCCCCGCGCGGCGCTGACCGCAGGCCAGATCGCGCAGGCCGCCCAGTTCTTCTCGTTCGGCACCAACGACCTGACCCAGATGGGCTGGGGCTTCTCCCGCGACGACGTCGAGGGCGCGTTCTTCAGCCGCTACATCGACCTCGGCGTTTTCGGCGTCTCGCCGTTCGAGACCCTGGACTCTGACGGCATCGGCCGGATGGTCAAGATCGCGGTCAAGGAGGGCCGTGAGACCCGGCCCGACCTCAAGATCGGCGTCTGCGGCGAGCACGGCGGCGACCCGGACTCGGTGCACTTCTTCCACGGCGCGGGCCTGGACTACGTGTCCTGCTCGCCGTTCCGGGTGCCGGTCGCCCGGCTGGAGGCCGGGCGGGCCGCGGTGATCGAGGCGGCCGCCGGGGGCAGCGACAGCCGTTGACCGTCGGCTACGACGGTCACGCGACGGCACGGTGGGCCGCCGAGCCGCCGAAGCTGGCGCCGCAGCACCGGGCGCGGTCCCTTCGAACGGGACCGCGCCCGGGTGCTGCACAGCGCCGCGCTGCGGCGGCTGGCGGCCAAGACCCAGGTCGTCGAGGTCGGGTCAGGTGACTTCCCGCGGACCCGGCTCACCCATTCCCTGGAGTGCTCGCAAATCGGCCGCGAGCTGGGCGCCGCCCTCGGCTGCGACCCCGATCTCGTCGACGCCGCCTGCCTGGCCCACGACCTCGGCCATCCGCCGTTCGGCCACAACGGCGAGACCGCGCTGGCGCAGCTGGCGGCAGGCTGCGGCGGGTTCGAGGGCAACGCCCAGAGCCTGCGGCTGCTCACCCGGCTGGAGGCCAAGGTCCTCGGCGCGGGCCTCAACCTGACCAGGGCCGTCCTTGACGCCACCCTCAAATATCCCTGGCCCGCCGGCCAGGGTCGGCCAAGTACGGGGCCTACGCCGAGGACGCTGAGGTCTTCGGCTGGATCAGGGACGGCGCGCCGCCCGGCGGCCCTGCCTCGAAGCCCAGGTCATGGACTGGGCCGACGACGTGGCCTACTCCGTGCACGACCTGGAGGACGGGCTGCACGCCGGGCTGATCACGATGGCCCGGCTGCGCGACCAGGCCGAGCGCGCCGCGGTGGCCGAGCTGGCGCAGGCTCACTACTCGGCCCGGGCACCGCCAGCCTGGCCGAGCTGGCTGCGGTTTTCGACCGACCTGCTGGAGCTGGACTGCTGGCCGGGCCGGTTCGACGGCGGCCGGCCGCTGCGGCGGCGCTGAAGAACCTGACCAGCGAGCTGATCGGCCGGTTCTGCCGCGCCGCGCAGCGGGCCACCCGGCCCGCCGGGGCCCCGCCGCTGACCCGCTACGCCGCCGGCCTGGTCGTGCCGGCCCGGCAGCGAATGGAGTGCGCCCTGCTCAAGGGCGGTCACCGCGCATTACGTGATGACCCGCGCGGGTGCGGCGGCGGCGCAGGCCAGGGAACGCGAGATCATCGCCGAGCTTGCCGCGGCGGTGCTGGCCGGGGCGCCGGCCACGCTGGACCCGATGTTCGCGGCCCGCGTTCGCCGCGGCGGAGGCCGACCCTGCCCGGCTGCGGGTGGTCGTGGACCAGATAGCTTCGCTCACGGACGTGTCAGCGGCCGCATGGCATGCCCGGCTGTGCCGGGAGGCCAGGCTCGGCAGGCCGGGCCAGGCTAGCGGCGCGGCCGCGGGCGGCCCGGGCCAGGCGGGCCGCATGGCCTTGCGCGGGCCACGGCGGCCGGCGCTGGTCGCCGGAAGGAGCGCATGATGCCCGAGCAAACCTACGTGATCGCCGGTGCGAGCCTGGCCGGTGCCAAGGCTGCGGAAACGCTGCGGGAGGAGGGCTTCGGCGGGAGCATCGTGCTGATCGGCGCCGAGGACGAGCGGCCGTACGAGCGGCCGCCGCTGTCCAAGGGCTTCCTGCTGGGCAACGACGAGCGCGACTCGGTCTTCGTGCACGAACCGGGCTGGTACGCCGAGCATCATGTCGACCTGCGGCTCGGCACGGCCGTCCGGTCGCTGGACCGGGCCGCCCGCACGGTCGGGCTGGCCGACGGCGGCTCGGTCAGCTACGACAAGCTGCTGATCACCACCGGCGCCGCACCGCGGCGGCTCAGCGTACCCGGCGCCGACATGCCGGGCGTGCTGTATCTGCGCACTGTGGGCGACAGCGAGCGGCTGCGGGCCGCGCTGCAGGCCGGCGGGCAGGTGGTGATCGTCGGCGCGGGCTGGATCGGCCTGGAGACTGCGGCGGCGGCCCGGCATTACGGCTGCGAGGTGACGGTGGTCGAGCCGGAGGCGGGCGCGCTGCAGCGGTCGGTCGGGCCCGAGGTCGGCGCGGTGTTCGCCGACCTGCACCGCCGCCACGGCGTCAGCTTCCGCTTCGGCGAGGGCGTCACCGAGCTGAACGGCACCGATGAGAAGGTCGACACGGTGGTGACCTCGGCGGGCACCCGGCTGCCCGCCGACCTGGTCATCGTCGGCGTCGGTGTGGTGCCGAACGCAGATCTCGCCGCCCAGGCCGGCCTGGAGGCCGACAACGGCGTCTGTGTCGACGCGGCGCTGCGCAGCTCCGATCCGGACATTTTCGCCGCCGGCGACGTGGCGAACTTCGACAGCCCGGTGGCCGGCCGCCGGATCCGGGTCGAGCACTGGGCCAACGCCCTGACCGGCGGCCCGGCCGCCGCGCGGTCCATGCTCGGTCAGCAGGTGTCCTACGATTGGGTGCCGTACTTCTACAGCGACCAGTACGACCTCGGCATGGAGACGGCCGGGCTGCCCGAGCCGGGTCACTACGACGAGGTGGTCTACCGGGGCGACAAGGACTCCGGCGAGTTCATCGCGTTCTGGCTCAGCAAAGGCGCCGTGGTGGCCGGCATGAACGTCAACGTCTGGGACGTCAGCGACGACATCCAGGATCTGATCCGGGCCAAGACCGCAGTCGAGGTGGCCAGGCTCACCAATCCCGACGTCCCGCTGCCCGACCTGCTCGGCTGACCGTACCGGCCGCGGCCCGTTGCCGTCGGCCGCGGCCCGTGCCCGTCGCGGGCACCCGCCCGCCTGCCCGTGTGCTGCGGAGGTTACTTCCATGATCACGGTAATCCGTCTGCACCGGGAACTGGCGGATTACCGTGATCATGAGACTCGGCCCAGGGCGGCTGCCGTGCAGGCGGCGCTGCAGGGTCGCACGGAGCCGCGCCAGCCTCGGCTGCGTAGCACCGCCGCTACCTCGGTGGCCGTCTCGCACGGCCGGTCATGGACGTCAGCCCAGTTGTAGCGCAGCGTGATGAGGCCCTGCGCCGCGGCGGCATTGTCCCGGCGCTGATCCCGCCATCGGTCGTGCACCGGGTGCGCGGCGAGACCGTCCAGCTCGACGCAGACTCCGAAGTCGGCGTAGAGATTGTCCCGGTACACGGGCAGGCTCAGCTGCGCCGACTGGACCTGGCGCTCAGCCGAGGGCAGGCCGTGCGGCCGCTCGACGCTGCGGACGTAGCGATGCTCGAGGATCGACTGCGCGCCGTTGCCGGTATCGCCGAGTGCTAGCCGCATCTCGGGCCGCAGCCGCAGCCGCGGACGGCCCCGGGCGGCAGCCGCGAGCCGGAAGGCAGTCGTGAGCCGCGCGCCGCAGCCCCGGCTCAGCCAGCTGATCGCCTCGTCCAGGCTCCGGGCCGCCTCGGCGAGATCGAGCAGAGTGTCCTCGATCCGCGTCCGGGGCGGTGCCAGCGCCGGGTGCCGGGACCGGTCCAGGGCACCAGAGCGGTGGATCACCAGACCAGTGACTGGCACGAGCTTGCGCCGCGTCGGGATGGTCACATGAACCGGATCGGCTGGCGGGCTGATCCGGTACAGCTCGGCCGCGCTCTGATGGCTGAGCGCTGCCCCCGGGCCGGCCCGCAGCACGGCGGCCCACAGGACGGCTCGGCGTGACAGCTCGCCGGTGAAGGTCGCGTATACGCCGAACTGGACCTGGCGCCAGCGTCCGGCCCGGAGTTGGCTGTCGATCAGCTGCCGGGAGACCCCGAGCTGGACGGCCTGCGACCGGGAGACGATGCCGCCCTGCAAGGCGAGCAGATCATCGAGCTGGTCAGGGATGACGATGGCCATGCCGCCGAGCCTGGCCCCGCCGGCCGTCCGCCGCACCGGCTTTATCGCCGCCTGTGGATAAGCGCCGCCGCCCTGTGGGTAACCCGAATACTTCCATGATCACGGTAATTCGTCAGCTCTCTCTGCCGGTGGATTACCGTGATCACGAAATGCAGGCGCGGAGGTGCCGAGGATGGCGGCAAGGGCAGCTGCAGTGTCGGTCAGATCGGGCAGCACCGCGTGCGCGCCCGCCGCGGCGAGCTCGGCGGCGGTGAAGCTGCCGGATGCCACGCCGACTGCGCGCGCGCCGGTGGCCAGGGCGGCCTGGACGTCGAGCGGGGTGTCCCCGACCAGCACGGTGGCGAGCCCGCCGAAGTCCGGGCCGTAGCGGGCGGCGGCGTTGCGCCGCGCAACCTGGACCAGGTCGGCGCGGACATCGCTGACGCTGCCGTACGCGCCGGCATCCAGGTCAAGGTAGCGGGCCAGTCCGAGCGCGCCGAGCTTCACGCCCGCAAGCGCGCGGATGTTGCCGGTGAGCACCGACTGCACCACGAGTCCGGACGGGGGCTGAGTCCCGTCGCGGCCCGCGGCGCTACGGCGTGCCGCGGCAAGCGCGACGCTACCGCCGCCAGAGTGAGCGCCGGGTGGATCGCAGGCCTGATCGGCTGCGGCCCGGCCCAACGCCGCGGCGGCCATGGCCGCGATCCCGTCCGGGGTGCGCGCGGCGCCACCTGGCGTGGTCATGGCGCCACCTGGCGTGGCCGCGGCGCCGTCCGGGGTGGCTGCGGCGCCGTCCGGGGTGGCTGCGGGGCGGCCCGGGGTGGCTGCGGGGGCGTCCGGGGTGGCTGCGGGGCGGCCCGGGGTGGCTGCGGGGGCGTCCGGGGCGGCCGTGATCCCGTCCGCGGGCCGACCGCCGAGCCGGCCCAGCGCGGCTATCGCGGATAGGGCGGCGACCGCGCCGGGCAGGGCACGGCCGCGCGCGCGGACCAGCTCACCGACTTCCGGCGCGTGCGCGGCCATCGCCGCCTCCCAGGCGCCGACCTGCGCTCGCGGATCGGCCACCCCGGACCGAGTCAGCACCTCCAGCGCGATGGCCCGGTCGGTTCGCCCGGCCATCGGGGGCAGCGGCGGCAGCGGTCTGCCGCCGAATATGTCCGCGAACGTGATCTCGTACAGCCGACGGCCGGCCGCCGCCGCGTCGATCAGGGTGTAATCGACGTCCCAGAGCACGAGCAGGCTGGCCACGGCCGGAGGCTACCAGCCGCCGGCTGGCACCAAACCGCCCGACATTCCCGACGGTCGGCATCCGGCCGCGCCGTCGGCCCCCGGCCGGCTAGTCGCGGGCGCGTCGAGCCCGGCATCCCCACTAGACTCGCCGCGACCGGGTGTGCGCGGGCGGCGGCGCCCGCCCGGCAGTCGGTGAGCTACCGCGGCGCGCCGTGGTGAGCAGAGCGGAGGCGGTGGATGCCAGGCCGGATCCGCGACGAGGACCTCGCGCTGGTGCGCGAGCGCTCGGCGGTCGAGGAGGTTGTGGGGGAGTACCTGCAGCTGCGCAGCGCCGGCGGTGGCTCGCTCAAGGGGTTGTGCCCGTTCCACGACGAGAAGACCCCCTCGTTCAACGTGACCCCGGCCCGCGGCCTGTGGTATTGCTTCTCCTGCGCCGAGGGCGGCGACGTCATCCGGTTTGTGCAGAAGATCGACAGCCTCAGCTTCACCGAGGCCATCGAGCGGCTGGCCGCCCGGGCCGGGATCGAGCTGCGGTACGAGCAGGGCGGCTATGTCCCCGGCCAAGAACAGAGCCAGCGCCGCCGGTTCCTGGCCGCGCACCGGGCCGCCAGTGATTTTTATGCAGAACGGCTACTCGGCGCCGATGCTGTCTCAGGCCGCGATTTCCTGTCTGGACGGGACTTCACGCTGGAGGATGCGCAGAAGTTCGGCGTCGGCTACGCGCCCGCCGAATGGGACGCGCTGACCCGGCATCTGCGCGACCTGGGCTTCACCGAGGCCGAGTTGCTCAAAGGCGGCCTGGCCAGCCAGGGTCGGCGGGGCCTGATCGACCGGTTCCGCGGCCGGCTGATGTGGCCGATCCAGGACCTGTCCGGTGACGTGATCGCTTTCGGGGCCCGCAAGCTGCGCCCCGACGACGACGGGCCGAAGTACCTGAACTCGCCCGAGAGCCTGCTGTTTAAGAAGAGCAGCGTGCTTTACGGCGCGGACCTGGCCAAGCGCGACATTGGTCGGCGCCACCAGGCGGTCATCGTGGAGGGCTACACCGACGTCATGGCCTGCCATTTGGCTGGCGTCACCACCGCGGTGGCGACGAGCGGCACATCGTTTGGAGAGGGTCACATCGCGATAATCCGTCGGCTGCTCAGCGATGCTGATTGGGAGCGTGGAGAAGTAATCTTCACTTTCGACGGTGACGCCGCCGGAAAGCGCGCAGCACTGCGTGCCTTTGCGATGGAGGAGAAGTTCGTCACCCAGACGTTCGTCGCGATCCAGCCCGATGGATTGGACCCGTGTGACCTGCGTCTTAAGCAGGGTAACCCCGCAGTTGGGGACCTGATCGCCAGCCGTGTGCCGCTCTATGAGTTCGCAATCAGAAGCGCGATGGCACCGCATGACCCCGAGACTGTCGAGGGGCGCTTGGCAGGCCTGGACGCTGCCGCTGCGCTCATCGCCCGGATCAAGGATCATGCCAGGCGCAAGGTATACGCAGGATTGGTCGATCGCTGGCTCGGGCTGATGGACGAGGAACTCGTGCTGTCCCGGATTGGCGAGCACATCCGGACGGGCCGAAGGCAGGCCGGGCGCCCGGAGCGCGGCAGCGTGCTGGGGTCGCAGCGCGCCGACGCAAGCGGCGCCGCGCCCCCCCGGCCGCAGCCGGCCGAGCCGCCGTACGACGTGCGCGACCCGGTCATCCAGGTGGAGCGGGAGGCGCTCAAGCTGGCGGTGCAGCGGCCCGTGCTATGCGGCCCCGGGTTCGACGCGCTCGGCGCCGAGTCGTTTACCGCGCCGGTGCACAGCGCGGTATTCGCGGTCATCGCCGCCTGCGGGGGCACCGGGGGAGCGGCGGGCGGCCGGGAGTGGGCCGAGCGGCTGCGCGCGTCGGCGCCCGACGACCGGGTCACCACCATGCTGACTCAGCTGGCCGTCGACCCGGTGCACGCGCCCGGCACAGATGCCGAGCCGGACGCGCGCTACGCCGAGGCCGTCCTGGTCCGGGTCGAGGAGCTTGCGGTCAGCCGGCGGATCGCGGTGACCAAGTCCCGGCTGCAGCGGCTCAGCCCGGTTGACCAGCAAAGCGAGTACAACCGGATGTTCGGTGACCTGGTCGGGCTCGAGCAGCGGCGCAAGGTGCTGGCGGACCGGGCAGCGGGCTCTCTGTAGCGAGATGCACACCAGGCGCTCGCAGCGTCACTAGCGGCAAGGTGACAAAATTAGGTCCCTTTAACGTCCGGTTCCTGACGCAGACTGTCTGCATGAGTCTCACGGTTCTGCCGCCCGTAGACCAGGTAACCGATCTTGTCGCCCGGGCCCGGGCGCACGGGACCGTCGCGATGGCCGAGCTTGCCGCCGCCTTCGACAGTGCCGATCTGCCCGCCGAGGCGATTGACGGCGTGCTGCGGTTGCTCGCCGACGAGGGCGTGGAGATCGTCGAGACGGCGTCCGACGAGCCGGAGGAGTCACCGCGCACCGTCGCCGATACCGGCCGTCGCGCCGCGACCGGCGATCTGGTCCGTATCTACCTGCGCGAGATCGGCCGGGTGCCGCTGCTGACGGCCCAGGACGAGGTGGACCTGGCCAAGGCGATCGAGGCCGGGCTGTTCGCCGAGGAGAAGATGCAGGGCAGCCTGCGCATCAACGGCAACGGCTGCGCCCATGGCCCGAGCGGCGCGCAGATCGCCGAGCTGGCGATGCTCGCCTCCGACGGGCTGCGGGCCAAGCAGCGGCTGATCGAGGCGAACCTGCGGCTGGTGGTGTCGATCGCCAAGCGCTACATCGGGCGCGGCCTGGTGTTCCTGGACCTGATCCAGGAGGGCAACCTGGGCCTGATCCGCGCGGTGGAGAAGTTCGACTACACCAAGGGCTACAAGTTCTCCACCTACGCGACCTGGTGGATCCGCCAGGCCATCACCCGGGCCATCGCCGACCAGGCCCGGACCATCCGCATCCCGGTGCACATGGTCGAGACCATCAACAAGATGGCCAGGATCCAGCGGCAGCTGCACCAGGACCTCGGCCGTGAGCCGACCCCGGACGAGATCGGCACGGAGATGGGGCTGAGTCCCGAGCGGGTGACGGAGATCCAGCGGGTCGCGCAGGAGCCGGTCTCGCTGCAATCGCCGATCGGCGAGGAAGACTCCGACCTCGGCGACTTCATCGAGGACGCGGACGCCGTGGTCCCGATGGAGGCAGCGGCGTTCATCATGCTCCAGGACCAGCTGGAGCAGGTGCTCGACAACCTGTCCGTGCGCGAGCAGCGCATCATCCAGCTCCGGTTCGGGCTGACCGATGGTCACCCGCGGACGCTGGAGGAGGTCGGCAGGGAGTTCGGGGTGACCCGCGAGCGCATCCGCCAGATCGAGTCCAAGACCCTGGCCAAGCTGCGGCACCCCAGCCGGGCCCAGATGCTGCGCGAGTACCTCGCCTGACCGTCAGCTATCTGGCCCGAACGTCAGCCTGGCCTGAACGTCAGCGCGGCCCGCGGCACCGGCCAGGGTCAGTGAATCCCGCTACGGTCGGCGTGGCCGTTAGCTGCCGCGAAAGGGCGGCTGCCGTCTTTCGGACTGTCCGTGCCGCTCCCGCGCCGGCCCGGCAGCCGGTCAGTGACCTTCTGCCGGGCGCCGGCCGCCCGCTGCTGCAGCCCGTCGCTGATCTTGGATTTTGCCGTGTTCGCTGCCCCGGCGGCCTGGGCCTGCAGCGCCCCGGCCGCCTGCTGCACCGCCGGATGCTCGGCCGTGGCACGGGAAAGCTTCTTGATCTGCTCGTAGCGTTCCCGGCCCGCGCGCGCGCCGAGCACGTACCCGGTAGCCAGACCGGTCAGGAAAGTGACCCGATAGCCGTGCATGAGATCCTCTCTAGCCTGTCGCCGTCATCGTTTCGCGCCGCCGCAGCCCCGGACGCCCGGACGCGGCCGGGCACGCCGGGCCTGGCGGCGCTGACCTTCCGGTCATGCCCGGCTGGCCGCGCGTTATGCGCCGCCCGGCGGCCCGGATGGCGGCAGACGCCCGCGCCGTGCGCACCAGCCAGGCTTGGGCCGCGCACGGCCGCAGGTGCGCTAATCTGGTGTCCGCGACGCGGTTGCGCCCGGACCGAAGGTTCCGCGCGGCAGTGTCGTGCCATCCCGCGTAGCTCAATCGGCAGAGCGTCCGGCTGTTAACCGGCAGGTTATAGGTTCGAGTCCTATCGCGGGAGCCATCGTATCAGTGTGTCTATGCAGGTAGAAGGCTTGTTTCGATAGCGCACCCTTGCCGTGAGCACCTGAGCGAATGTCGGGGCAGCCGGGGACGCCGCGTCAGTCCTTGGCGGCGGGCGCGAAAATATCGCGAGCGCGAATACATCGAGCAGTGTTGTTCAGGCTCGACCGGCGATGGCGCCATGGGAACGATCATGTCATCTGTCATGCCACGCCCGGCGCGCCAGTGTCAGGGCAGGGAAATCGGCGCAGCTGTTGCCGCGTTGCCCAGCCGGGGCAGACCGTAGGCGTCCTCAATCCCGGCCAGCACCGAATAGTGATTCACCGGGGTTCAGGGTAGTTGCGCAGGACCAGGACCAGCTGACGCCAAACGCCCCGGCCGGGCGGCGCCCGGCCGGGGCTTCGCCATTTACGGCGGGACTACGCCGCGGCGATTATTTGCGCATCCCGGTGTTATCCGGGCACCGGGCCCTGGACGCCGGCCAGGTCGGCGCGCTTGACCCGAATGGCGACGATGGTCACCAGCAGGGCGAGCACCGCGATCCCGGCGGAGACCTCGAAGCCGCGGGAGAACCCGATCGCCAGGGCGTGCCGCTCGATCGCGAGCCTGGCCGCGCCAACTTGAGCCTGGCTCAGGTGCACCGCGTGCCCTGCCTTGGCGGCGGCGCTGGCGGCTGCCTGCGCGCTGGCGGCAGCGTGCCGGGCGTTGTCGGCGACGGCGGACCAGGCGACCGTGCCGAGGACGGCCAGGCCGATGGAGCCGCCGATCTGCTGGCCGGTGTTGAGCAGGCTGGACGCCAGGCCGGCGTCGCGGTCCTCGACCTTCGACAGGGCGACCAGGGTGGCGGGCATGAACAGCAGGCCCAGCCCGGCCGCGGTGACCAGCATCGGGCCGAGCAGCCCGGCGGCGTAGGAGGAGTGCTCGGTGATCCGCGACAGCCAGAACATGCCGCCCGCGGTGATCCCCGATCCGGCCAGCAGCAGCGGCCGGGCGCCGATCCGGGGCACCAGCGTCGAGCTGAGCCCGGCCATGGCCATGATGCCGCCCACCATGGGCAGGAACGCGAACCCGGACTTGAGCGCCGTGTAGCCCCAGACGGTCTGCACGAAGATGGTCAGGAAGAAGAACATCCCGAACATGGCCATGCCGATGCACAGCATGATCAGGTAAGCGCCGGACCGGTTGCGGTTGCGGAAGATCCGCAGCGGCATCAGCGCGTGCTCGCTGCGCGCCTCGATGAGCAGGAAGCTGGCGAGCAGCACGACGGCCGCGCCGAGCGAGGCCAGAACCTTGGTGTCACCCCAGTGGGAGACGCCGTTCTGGGACGTGGCCGCGCTGGTCAGGCCGTACACCAGGGCCACCAGCCCGAGCGTGCCGGTGATCGCGCCGGGCAGGTCGAACCGGCCCGGACGGCGCTGCGACTCGGCCAGCGCCCGCGGCGCCAGCAGCGCGACGATGATGCCGATCGGGACGTTGACGAAGAACACCCAGCGCCAGGACAGGTAGCTGGTGAGCACGCCGCCGGCCAGCAGGCCGACCGCCGCGCCGCCGATGCTCATGGCCGCGTACACGCCCATCGCCCGGTTCCGCGGCCGCCCCTCGGGGAAATTGGTGGCGACCAGCGCCAGGGCGGTCGGCGCGACGATCGCGCCGCCGACGCCCTGCAGGGCGCGGGCACCCAGCAGCCACGCCTGGCTGGTGGCGAACCCGCCCAGCAGCGAGGCCGCCGAGAACAAGATGATCCCGGCGATGAATACCCGCTTGCGGCCGAGGATGTCCCCGGCCCGGCCGCCGAGCAGCAGCAGCCCGCCGAAGGTCAGCGCGTAGGCGTTCACCACCCACTCCAGGCCGGTCCCGGAAAAGCCGAGCGCGTGCTGGATGTGCGGCAGGGCCACGTTCACGATCGTCGCGTCGAGCACCACCATCAACTGCGCGGTGGCGATGACCACCAGAGCCAGGCCGAGGTTCCGGCGCGCTGGGCGGCCGATCTGGCCGGACTGGCCGTCCAGGACGGTCGTGCTGCCCGGCGAGCCCCCCACCCTGGTAGCGGGCGTGTTGGCAGACATGGGTGTCTCTCCTCAGTTGGTGCTTGATATGCGGCCCAGTCCCGATGGGGGGCTGCGACCGTACGGATCTGGCGTACGGGCCGTATGTGTCACGGCAGCTATTCAATCGCCGGGTACTGACAGGCGCGCGGACAGCGCACCCGGGGCGCTAACCGGTCGGTTCCGGTATGCGCTGGCTGTCCGGTACCTCCTGAAGTGGCGAAGCAGGCGGCGCCGTGGCGGGCAGGCTGTCGGCCCGGAGCATCTTGCGGATCAGGCTCAGCAGCTGGGCCCGCTCTTCCGGCGTGAGCGCGGAACTCCACGGCATCCGGGCCGCCATCTCGCTCTCGATGCGGTGCTTCAGGTCGAGTCCCTCGTCGGTGAGCACGATGTTCTTGATCCGCCGGTCACCTGTGTGTGCCTCCCGCCGGGCCAGCCCGCGCTTTTCCAGCATGTCGGCGACGACGGTGACGAACGACGGATCGCAGTGCATCTTCTTGCCGAGATCCTTCATCGCCATCGGGCACTCGAGCATGTGCAGCGCCTTGATGAAGGGGCCGGGAACGTTCAGCCGCTGGGCGATGTTCTCGCCGAGCGCGAGAATGCGCCCGATGAGTTCGGCAACCGCGTCGAGGATCTCCTCCTCGACCTGGCTGCCGTGCGGCTGGCCGTTCACTGCTGGCTCCTAATTCTGCTCGCCGCCGGCGGGTCCGCTGCCTCACCCCGGGTATCAGGCCCGCTGACGGCTGAGCTGCTCAATTATTGAGTACCTCAACCTTAGGGGCAAGCGCTGGGGCTTGTCAATCGTTTATGGGCTCAAGTATCCGGGGGACAGCCAGATCAGCGGCCGGGGCCAGCGCGGCCCTCAGCCCCGCGCCGGGCGGCCAGCGGCGGATCAGTGGATCAGCGCGCTCAGGGCCAGCGCGATGATGACGAACGTGACCAGGGCAATCAGCGCGCTGCGCACCCTGGTCCTGCGGTACACGGGCAGACGGCCCCGCTTGGTGGCCCTGATGTCACCATGCGCCGAGTAAGCGCGGTTGGAGTGCCAGCCCAGGAAGCAGCCCACGATCAAGAAGAGCACCACGATGACGATGGCGGCCCTGGTCATGTCCCGCCTCTCGCAGTCGTGTCGGCCTCGCTTTCGATCCTCTCCCATTACTGCCGTTGGCTCCAGCCAAAACGCCGTCCAATGCTGCTGGCAGGATGGACGGCAGCTTGTTGCTGTTCAGGACAGACGACGGAGAGGATGAGCGCGCGCATGGATGAGGCGCTGGCCGCGAAGACCATCAGCATCACCGGGCATGGCGGCGACGAGATCGAGGCGTACCTGGCCCAGCCCGCCGGGGCCGGGCCGTTCGGCAGCGTGGTGGTGATCCATCACATGCCCGGCTATGACTCGGCCACCAAGGAGATCGCCAGGAAGTTCGCCGCCTGCGGCTACCCGGCGCTGATGCCGAACCTGTACCACCGGGACGCGCCCGGAGCCAGCCCGGACGACGCGGCCGCCACCGCGCGGGCCAAGGGCGGGGTCCCGGACGAGCGCCTGGTCGGCGACGTCAAGGGCGCGGCCGATTACCTGCGCGGCCTGGACGGCTCGAACGGCAAGGCCGGCGTGATCGGGTACTGCTCCGGCGGCCGCCAGTCGTTCCTCGCGGCCTGCAGCCTGCCGTTCGACGCGGCGGTCGACTGCTACGGCGCCGGCGTGGTCAATCCGCCGCCGGCGGGCATGCCGCTGAAGATGACGCCGGTCGTGGGCCTGGCCGGCGAGTTGTCCTGCCCGCTGCTCGGCCTGTTCGGCGCCGACGACGAGCGCCCCTCGCCGGACGAGACAGCCGAGCTCAGCAAGGTACTCGACGAGCTCGGCAAGCCGCACGAGTTCCATACCTACGACGGCGCCGGGCACGCGTTCTTCTCGGTGAACCGGCCGGCATACCGGGTCGAGGCGGCGAACGACGGCTGGGAGAAGATCTGGGACTTCTTCGGCCGCTACCTGGCGAGCTGAGGGGCTGGCATGTGCACGTACCAGACGGAGAAAATCGAGATAACCGGGAGCGGCAAAGGGGCGGCCGGCTGGTTCGCGCTCAGCGACGCCACGGTCTACTTCGACCATCCGGTGCACGCCCCGGCCGAGCACACGCTGAACATCGATTTCCTCAACCCGGCCAAGGGCCCGTCGGCCCGGGTGGCGGTCGAGCTGACCGCGGCGTCCGCGCGGCAGCTGGCCAGGGCCATCGACGTGGCACTGGCCAGCGCCCCGGCCAGCCCGCAAGGGTAGCCGGGTCAGGTCCGCGCGCTGGTCCTGCGTGTCCCGGCGGCGCGGGCCTGGCGCGATGAAGACCATGCTGCCCGGCTCGCGGCCCGGAATGTCAGCCGCGCGTGCCAGGATCGAGCTCAGTACGCGGGTCAGGCGGAGGCGGCAGTGAAGATCAGAGTCGAGCGGGATGCGCTAGGCGAGGCAGTGGCATGGGTAGCACGGGCGCTGCCCACGCGGCCGGTGGTGCCCGTCTTGTCCGGCCTGCTGGTGCAGGCCGGACAAGACGGGCTGACGCTGTCCTGCTTCGACTACGAGGTGTCGGCGCGGATCACGATCGCGGCCGAGGTCGCCGAGCCCGGCACCGTGCTGGTCCCGGGCAGGCTGCTGGCCGAAATCACCCGCAGCCTGCCCGCCGCGCCGGCGTGACTTCGCTTCCGCCACGCCCGATATGGTCAGCCTGACCTGCGGCAGTGCCGAATTCGCGCTGGTCTCGCTGCCCGCCGGGGAGTACCCGGCGCTGCCCGAGCCGCCGCAGCCCGCCGGGACGATCGACGGCGGCGTCCTCGCCGTGGCGGCCAGCCAGGTCGTGCCGTCGGCGAGCAGGGACGACACGCTGCCAATGCTGACCGCGGTGTGCCTGGACGTCGCCGGCGAGACGATCACGCTGGCCGCCACCGACCGGTACCGGCTCGCCGTCAGCGAGATGCGCTGGGCGCCCTCCGATCGCGGCATCCAGGCCTCGCTGCTGGTCCCGGCCAGGACCCTCGCCGACGTGGCCAGGACGATGGCGCCCGGAGTCACGGTCGAGCTGTCGTTCGGCGCAAGCGGCGCTCCGGAGCCGTCCCGGGGGAACGCCGGGCCCGGCGACGGCATGATCACGTTCGCGGGCGGTGGGCGGCGGCTGTCGGCCCGGCTGATCGCCGGTGAGTTTATCCGGTACCAGTCTCGGTTCCCGTCCGACTTCGGCTGCACGGCCGAGCTGCCCGTCGTTCCCTTCACCGAGGCAGTGCGCCGGGTGTCCCTGGTCGCCGAACGGGCTAGCCCGGTCCAGCTGACCTTCCGGCCCGGCCAGGTTGTGATCGAGGCGCATGCCGAGGGCCGGGCACGCGCGGTGGAGGCCGTGCCCGCCGAGTTCTCCGGCGCCGAGCCGGTGATCTCCTTCAACCCGCATTATCTGCTCGACGGCCTGGCCGCCGCAGCACTGCCCGCTGTTCCGCCCGGCGGCGGCCGCAAGTCAGCCGCTCCGGCGGAGGGCGACGCGGTGCCATCGGCAGGTTCCGGCCGGATCCGGCTGGAGTTCACCAGCCCGACCAAGCCCGCACTGATCACCTGGGCGGGGGAGCGGTCGTCAGCCGCGGACGTTCACGTGACGGCGGGCGGCGCTCAGGCTGGCACACCGGCTGGCAGGAAGGCGCCAGCCGACGGCGAGGCGCCAGCCGGCATCGAGGCGCCAGGCGACGGCGCGACCGGCGGCGACGCTCCGGCGGGGGGAAGCCCGGCCGATCGGGCTGCGGGCCAGGGTGGCAGGGAACGAGCCTTGTTCCGCTACCTGGTTGTGCCGCTGCGGGCACCGGTACGGTCCTGAGCGGCGGCCGCCGGGCAGCCCGGCTATCTCTAGCGGCGGCGATACACCCCGCCACGGCGGGGCGCCCTGCCACCGCGCCGGCCGAAGATCAGCCGCATCAGCCAGCGGGCGCTGGCCAGGACCGCCAGCAGCAGCCCGACCTTGCCCGGCATCGGCCAGAACCGCAGCTCGGGCAGCAGCGCGCCGACGAGCAGCAGCCAGGCGAGCAGCATCGCCGCGACGGCCGGGAGGCGCAGCCTGCGCGAGCTGCCCGAGCCCGGGCCTGCGTCCTGCCACGATTGCTGCCGCGTCCCGGCCGGCAGCAGAGCAGGCCGGGGCATGACGTGCGGGAGATCGCTGGTCACGCGGCTCAGGTCGGCGCGGGTGACGGCGCCGAAGACCGCGTCGATCCGCTGGTTGAACTCCGCCAGCGACAGCCTGCCCTGGGCGTAATGCTCGCGCAGCTCGGCCGCCGCCGCTTCCCGTTCGGCGTCTCCGATGCGCAGGTCCGGTCTGGTCGCCATCACTCGTCCTCCGCATCCTGCCCGGCGCCAGGCCGCCGCATCCCGCGGCGGCCGACAGAAAGAAGATATATCGCGAATCTCGGAGCGGCAAGTCCGCGTCGGCCAGTCGCTTGACCCTGACCTGACGGCCGGGCCCGCTCGATCTGACGTGGCGGGCTGATCGGTCTGGCCGGCCCGGCTGCTCGACCGGGCCGGCGGGATATGCGGATCTCCTTGGCGGGTTGGCCGGAGAGACCCGGCCGGGACCGACCTGTGGCCCCTCGGCCTGATCAGCTGAGGAAGTAGCTGCTGCCGCCGCTCTGCGGGTCGGTGACGCTGGCGGCGACCCGGATCGCTCCCGCGCGGGCGAAGATCAGCGTGAGCATGATCTGGTGGCCGGACTTCATCCGGCCCGGACCGATGATGAGCAGCTGGTAGCTGTTGGGCCGCAGCCGGACCATCCGATCCGCCGGGATCGGGATAGCCGCGACCACCCGGATACCGGAGCCGCCTGAGCCGGGCCCGAGCAGTTCTACCCGGCCGCCCACGCTGGTCCGGGCCGATAGCAGCCGGTCGGAGGTGCTGGTGTTGTTCTGGATGATCAGGAAGGCGCTGGTCGACCTGGCCGGGCCCGGCTGCGTGACGTAGGCGGGCCCGATCTGGATCGGCGTCGCCGCCCTGGCCGCCTGCGCGCAGCCCGCCAGCAGCGCGGTCGCCGCGGCGGCGCCGATGGCCCCGGCCGCGCGGGGGATCCTCAGTCCGCGGCGGCTAGGTCCGGGGCGGCTGGCGGGTCCGGGGCGGCCGGCGGGTCCGGGGCGGCTGGCGGTCAGGTGGCCCCGGGCCGCAGGCCGGGCGTCTTCGCGCATGGTTATTGTCCGGCTTTCCGGTCTGATTCTCGCGTCCTGATTGCTCGGGCTATCGTCTCACGCCCTGCCGCGCGGCCGTATCCGGTAGGAGCCTGGCCGGGACCGGGCCCGTAGCGGATACGGCAGGTCAGGAGTAGTCACGGAAGGCCGGCCAGGCGTGCTGCCAGGCCGACCGCAGTCCGGAGGCGAGATAGACCGGCACGCCTTCCTCGTCGTCGCTGACACCGAGGCCGTTCTCGAACGTGGCCACCTGGCGGACACGGGCGAATTCACGGTGCAGCAGCACCGGGTCCACATTGATGGCGATGGCCGAGGTGTCAGCGGCGGGCGGCGGTCCCCAGAGCCAGAAGTTGTTGGCGCCGCTGAAGACCGGCGGCAGTCCGCGGGCGGGGCCGTAGCGGTCGATCGCGCCCGCCTCGCCGTAGTTCCCGGTCAAGATCGTGGTATGGGCGCGCTGCGCCGCGGGCAGCAGCCGGTACTCGCGGCTCACCAGCGCGGTCAGTCTCGGCCAGCCGATCATCTCGCCCAGATCGTAGTTGATCTTCTGCAGCGGAACTGTGGCCAGCACCCGTGCGGGCAGCACCGGCAGGGCTATCGGAGCGGCCACCCCTGCCGAGATCAGCATGACGGCTGCCGCCAGCATCGCCGGTGCCATCCGCAGCCGCGGCCGCCGCGCGGTCAGCCACCGCTCGGCCGGCACCGATCCCGCCGCGAACAGGAACACGTAGGCCGCGCCTGGGTAATAGGGCTTGCCGCCCAGCACGAACTGGAGCCCGATCACGATCACGCACGCGATGGCGAGCGGGCGGAACCGGCTGGCCTGAGTGCTGCGCAGCGTCCAGATCAGCCCGCTCGCCCACAGCGGCGTCAGCGCCACGCCGGTGAACAGCACCTGCGCCGGCCAGTACGTCATGCGGTTGTGCCCCGCGGCCTGCCGCAGCGCGTGATAGACCGCGAGGTCCGGCCATCCGTGCGCCGCCTGCCAGACGAGGTCGGGTGCCGCGAGCACGGCCGCCAGCAGGGCACCACCCAGCAGCCAGCGGCTGGCCAGCAGCCCGCGCGCAGGGGTCACCGCGAGGCCGGCCACGATCGCCGCGGCGAGAAAGCCGATATTCCACTTGGCCTCGGACGCCAGGCCGGCGCAGCCGCCGACCGCCACCCACCAGCGCGGATCGCGGCTGGCCAGCAGCCGCGTCACCAGCAGCAGAGTGGCTGCCCAGAACACGAAATCCGGTGTCGTCGTGGTCAGCAGGTGCATGGCGCCGAGATATTCGGCGCAGGTCGCGGTGGCCAGTGCGGCCAGCAGCTGACCGGTGCGGCCCGCGCCCAGCTGGCGGCTGATGGCGGCGGTGAGCATGACCAGCACCGCGAGCGCGAGGGCCGGTATCAGGCGGAGCCCGGCGAGGCTGTCGCCGGTCGCCAGGGCGCTGGCCCGGGCCAGCAGCGGCGTCAGCGGCGGCTGGTCGACGTAGCCCCAGGCGGGATGCCGGCCGGCGGCCAGGAAGTACAGCTCGTCACGGCTGTAGCCGTAGCGGGTGCTCATGGCCATCTCGGCGCCGAAGGCGCCGATCGCGATCAGGATCACGCCGAGCCGGGGGGCGCGGCCCGCGCGGGCCGCCGGAGCCCGGGCGCTCTCCGCAGCCGGAGCGGGCGCCCCGGACGGGGACGGAACGGGGCAGGATGCGATGTAGTCCATGCTGAGCATCGTCGCCGCAGGCACCAGGCCGCCGCATCGGGCGCCGGGTCCATTCGCCGGCTCCTCCGCCCGCCCGATTGAGCGGTGCTGGCGCCGCGGATTGTCCGCCCGCGGTATGAGCTGCGGCCTCGGCCGCGCGGACGATGCCGGCTGCGGCTGTCGGGCCTTAGCATCGGGGCGTGACGAGGCTTGCCCTGGCGGGTACGCCGGTCCGGCAGAGTCTGTCGGACCGGTTTACCGGGCTGGCCGTTTCCCGGCGGGAACGGCTCGGCGACGCAGGCCTGGGCATCATGCTGGCCGCCGTCAACGTCGTATCGCTGCTGGCCTACCGGCACCAGCTCCATCCGGCTTGGCTCGCGCTGGCCCTGGTCGCGGCTCAGGGCGTGCCGCTCATCTGGCGCCGCCGTAGCCCGGTCGCCGTGATGATCGCGGTCGGCGCGGCCCGGGTGGCCTATGACCGGATCGGCTTCGGTTTCGCGCCGTTCCCGCTCGGCCCGGCCATCGCCTTCTACACGGTCATCGACTGCTGCTCCCGGCCCTGGCGATGGGCCACCGTGGTACTGGCGGCCACCGGGATCACGATCTCGCTGACCTCGTCAGGCAGCCGCAGCGAGCCGTACGAGGCCATCTTCCAGGCGCTGATCTTCCTGGCCGCCGGGGCGGCGGGCACGATCAGCCGCAGCACCCGGGCCTCGCTGCGGGCCGCCCGCAGCCGCGCTGAACGTGCCGAGGCCGAGCTGGACCGCCAGGCCGCCCGCGCGGCCGCGCACGAGCGGGTCCGGATTGCCCGGGAGCTGCATGACGTGGTCGCCCACCATGTCAGCCTGATCGCCGTGCAGGCCGAAGCGGTGGCCTCGCTGCTGCCGGACGGGCCGCCCCAGGCGCGCCGGTCGGCAGACATCATCGGCCAGACCGCCCGGCAGGCCCTGACCGAACTGCGGCGGCTGCTCGGCGTGCTGCGGGGCCCCGCCGAGCAGCCGCAGACTGGGCCGGCGGCCTCGCTTAGTGACCTTGGCGAGGTCATCGACCAGGTGCGCGCAGCCGGGCTGCCGGTCGAGCTGCATCTGCAGGGCACCCCGGGCCTGCTATCGCCCGGGGTCGATCTCACCGCCTTCCGGATCGTGCAGGAAGCCCTGACCAACGCGGTGCGGCACGCCCGGACGGCCCGGGCCGACGTAACGCTGACATACGAGCGCGCGTTCATCACCATCTCGGTCGCCGATTCCGGGCCGGCCGGCGGCGCTGCCCGGCGGCCCGCGGCCGACCAGCCATCCGGCCACCCGGTTCCGGTCTCGGCCGGCTTCGGCCTGGCCGGGATCGCCGAGCGGGTCGCGTCCTGCGGCGGCAGCCTTACCGTAGGCCCGACCCCGGCGGGCGGCTTCGCCGTCACCGCCCGGCTGCCCGCCCGATGACCGGCGAGCCGGCGAGCGGCAAGCCGCAGCCAGAGCCCATCCGGGTGCTCGTCGTGGACGACCAGGAGCTCGTCCGGGCCGGGTTCTGCGTCATCCTGGAGGCGGCCGGCGGCATCACCGTGGCCGGCGAGGCGGCCACGGGCGCGCAGGCGGTCGCCACCGCGGCCGCCTGCGCGCCGGACGTCGTGCTGATGGACGTGCGGATGCCCGAGATGAACGGCATCGAGGCGGCGCGGAAGATCACCGCCGGCGGCGGCCCCGCGCCGAAGGTAGTGATGCTGACCACCTTCGATCTCGATGACTACGTGTACGAGGCGCTCCGGGCCGGCGCGAGCGGATTCCTGCTCAAGGACGCGCCGCGGCAGGATCTCATCGCCGCCGTCCGCTGCGTCGCGGCCGGGGAGGCCATGCTCGCGCCGTCGGTGACACGGCGGCTGATCGAGGCGTTCGCCCGCAGGCCGCCTCAGGCGGCACCGGCCCCGTCCCGGCTGGCCTCGCTGACCGCCCGGGAGCGCGACATTCTGCTGCAGCTCGCCCGCGGCCGGACGAACGCCGAGATCGCCGCCGACTTGTTCGTCAGCGAGGCGACGGTGAAGACCCACGTCGGGCACCTGCTGGCCAAGCTCGGCCTGCGCGACCGGGTGCAGGCGGCGATCCTGGCCTATGAGACCGGCATGGTGGTGCCCGGCCAGCACTGACCGCGGGCGAGATGCCCACGGCGCGGCCGCCGTCAGCCGCGCTCCACGGCCGTGCCGAGCAGGCCGATCGGCGGCGACCCGAGGTCGAGCATCGCGGTGTGGAAGCGCTTGAGGGTGAAGTCCGCGCCCCACTGCCTCCCGGCCCGCTCGCGCAGGGCCATGATCTCGAGCTTGCCCCAGGTATAGCGGCCGTACGTCGGGTCGAAGGTCGCCCGGCGCGCCTCAGACAGCGCTGCCTCGCCAAAGATGTGCGTCTGCGCGGCGAACAGCCCGGCCGCCTCGGTGACCGTCATCCCGGCGGTGTGCACGCCGATCGCGCAGGCCAGCCGGGTGACCCGGATCAGGGCCTCCAGCCAGACGCCGATCGCGAACCGCGGGTCGCCGGCCCCGAAATCCTGCTCGACGCACAGTTCCTCGGCGTAGTGCGCCCAGCCCTCGATGAACGTTTCCGAGGGCAGGATCTGGCGCACCACCGTGGGCGCCCGGCGCATCGCCCGGGCATGCGAGAAGTGGCCGGGCGCGACCTCGTGCACGGTGATGGCGGGCAGCGTGGCGTCGCTGAACACCTCCAGCCACGCCTCGGCCTCGGCCGGCGGCCAGGACTTCTCCGGCGGGGTGATGTGGTACCACGACGGCGCGTCCGCCTCGCCCGGCGCGGCGGCTGACATCATCGCCATCGCCCAGCGCCGCGACGGCGGCGCCAGTCCCACCAGGCACTCGCCGTCGTTATAGGGGACCAGGTCGCGCTCGGTGGTGAACTCGATCGCCCGCCGGGTCCAGCGGCGGGCTGCCTCGATGACGCCGTCGGCGTCGGGATGGGCCCGGACCAGCTCGCGCGCGACCTCCATCGGCGGCCGGCCGGGATCCAGCCTGGCGCAGTCCTCGGCCAGCCGCCCGGCCAGCCGGTCCCGCTCGGCGTCCGCGCGCTCGGCAAGCCGTCCCAGGTCCAGGGGCATGCCCTCCGAGTTGCTCATCAGCGCGGTGAGCCCGCGCGTTCCGAGGGCCGCGTCCGGGCTTCCGTGCGCGGCCGCCTGCCGCAGGTGCGCGACCAGCCGCTCGTGCGCGGCCAGCGCGGCGGCGGCGACGCCCGGGTCGGCGTCGGCCGGCACGGCCGCCGCGAGCCCGGCAGCCGCCGCGGCCAGCGCCTCGGCGACCGGCGCGGGAACCTGATCCAGTGCTGTCACGGCGTTGTCGACGGCCTGCGGCCAGCGCGCCAGGTGGTCGCGGCGCGCGGCCGCGCGGTCGGCCGCCGGCGCGTACTCGCGGTCGTAGCAGGACAGGTCCAGGGCGCTCAGATGCGCCATCGGGTTGCGCCGGTGCAGCTCGAGCTCGCCGAAGGCGACCTGCGCGCGCTGCTCGAAGACGGCCAGGTGCGCCTCGTCATGCGGGTCGGGCAGCGGCCCGCCGCCGGCCTGCTCGGCCGCCAGCACGGCGAGCCCGGCCCGCACCCCGGCCGGGGACAGATCCTGGATCGTGCCGTCGTATTCGTGCCGGCCGCTGTACTCGCGCATCTCGGCCACGGCCATGTCGCAGACGGCGCGCAGCCGGTCGGTCATCTCGTCCACCGTCCGAACGCTACCGCCCGTCGGCGGCCCCGGCGGCGGCGGCATGCTGCCGCGCGGCAAGGGCGGCCCGGCGCCCGGCCCGTCGGTCCCTTCTTCGCTGGAAGCACGCATTCCGTCACACCCGGCCGGGCCGCTGGCCCGGTTCATGATCGCGGGGTCCTCGCTGCGGGTTCCGCCGTAAGCTCTCCGGGATCATGAGCCAGGGCCGGGGACCGGGCTAGCCGGCGGTGCCGCGCCGCAGACGCTGCGGATAGCGTCGAGGAAACGCCGCATACCGACTCAGGGAGGCGCCCGTGGCTGCCAGCCCGCCGTTCACCACCCGGCCCCGAGCTGGCCGGCACCTTCGGCATGGTGGCCTCCACGCACTGGCTCGCCTCGGCGGCCGGCCAGGCGGTGCTGGAGCAGGGCGGCAACGCGTTCGACGCGGCCGTGGCCGCGGGACTGGTGCTGCAGGTCGTCGAGCCGCACCTGAACGGCCCGGGCGGCGAGGTGCCGGTCATCGGCTTCGACGCGCGCAGCGGGGAGCCGTTCGTGCTCGACGGGCAGGGCACCGCCCCGGCCGCGGCGACCATTGCCGCGTTCGCCGGCCTCGGGCTGGACCTGGTGCCGGGGACGGGCCTGCTGGCGGCCTGCGTGCCGGCCGCGTTCGGCACCTGGATGCTGCTGCTCGAGCGGTACGGCACGCTGCGGCTGGCCGAGGTGATGAAGTACGCGATCGGCTACGCCCGGGACGGCTACCCCCTGCTGCCGTCCGCCAGCGCCGCGATCGAGGCCGTCGCGCCGGTCTTCCGGGCGCACTGGCCGACCTCGGCGCAGGTCTACCTGGCGGGCGGCGTCCCGGCTGGCGGAGCCCGCTTTGCCAATCCGGTCCTGGCCGATGTCTATGAGCGCATTCTGACGGAGGCAAAGGCGGCCGGCCCGGGCCGCGAAGCCGAGATCGAGGGGGCCAGGCGCGCGTTCTACCAGGGGTTCGTCGCCGAGGCTATCGCCAGGTACCTGGAGCGGGCCGAGGTGATGGACGTCACCGGCCGCCGCCACCGCGGCCTGCTGTCCGCCGCGGACCTGGCGGCCTGGCGGGCGTCCGCGGAGCCGCCGGTCAGCCTCGGATACCGCGGGCTGACGGTGTGCAAGACCGGCCCGTGGGGCCAGGGCCCGGTGTTCTTGCAGCAGCTGGCCCTGCTGGGCGGCTTCGACCTGATCTCGATGGGGGCCGGCAGCGCCGACCTCATCCACACCGTCACCGAGTGCGCCAAGCTGGCGTTCGCCGACCGGGAAGCCTGGTACGGCGACCCGCGCGGCACCCAGGTACCGGTGCAGGAGCTGCTGTCGGAGCGGTATGCCGCGCCGCGGCGGGCCCTGGCCGGGCCGCAGTCCTCGGCGGAGCTGCGGCCGGGCGCGCCGGGCGGCGTGCCGCCCCGGCTGCCGGACTATGCGCTGGCCGGCTTCGCCGGACCCGCCGCGGCGGGCGGCGGCCCGGGCGCGGGGGAGCCGACCGTCGCGGGGCTGACCGGCGTGAGCTCGCCGGAGCTCGGCCCGGGGGACACCTGTCATCTCGACGTGGCCGACCGGTTCGGCAATCTGGTGTCGGCCACGCCGAGCGGTGGCTGGCTGCAAAGCTCGCCGGTGGTGCCGGGGCTCGGGTTCTGCCTGGGGACCCGGGCGCAGATGTTCACGCTGACCCCGGGCCTGGCTGCCTCGCTGGCGCCGGGCCGGCGGCCGCGGACCACCTTGTCGCCCGGGCTGGTGCTGCGTGACGGCGCGCCGTACCTGGCCTTCGGCACGCCCGGCGGGGATCAGCAGGACCAGTGGACGATGGGCTTCTTCCTCAACCACGTGCTCTTCGGGATGAACCTGCAGCAGGCCATCGACGCGCCGGCCTTCCACACCGACCATTTCCCGTCCTCGTTCTACCCGCGCGGGTCGGCGCCGCGGACGCTGTCGGTCGAGTCGCGGGCCGGCGAGCCGGTGATCGCCGAGCTGCGCCGCCGCGGCCATCGGGTGGACGTCCGGCCGCCGTGGTCGCTCGGCCGGATCTGCGCCGTCAGCCGGTCCGGCGGAATGCTCTACGCCGCCGCGAACCCGCGCGGCATGCAGGGATACGCGGCCGGCCGCTGACCAGGCGGCCCGGCGCCTGCTGGCCGGCCCGCGCCCGGCCGCGGAGTTACGCCGGCACCGCCAGCAGTCCCGCGAGCACGGCCGCGACGGCCGCCAGCACCCGCAGCAGCACCGACCCGGGTCCGGTCCCGAGCGCGGGCAGCGCGGTCGCGCCGCCGGCCAGCACGGCCAGGCCGAAGGCCGCCGCGAGCAGCGGCAGCTGCGGCGCCAGCACCCCGGCCGGCGCCGTGGTCTCTGCGCAGTGCACCGCCAGCAGGAAGGCCACGAGTGCTGCCGTGAGCACCACGGTGTGCCAGGGCCGGGACCGGTGCAGCGCCTCCAGCGCCAGGGCGGCGATGACCAGGCCCTCCGGCCAGCTCGCGGACCGGACGGCCAGGGCTATCCGGCGGGCGGCTCGCTCGGCGTCCGGGGCGAACTGGCTGCTGCCCAGGTGCGCCCGGGCCAGCGCGAGCTGGCCGACCGTGAGGACGGCGCAGGCCGCCGCGATCAGCAGGGCCGCCCGGGTGCCGGGCGCGCCGCCCCGCAGCGGGGCCGCCGACCACACGATGATCCCGGCGGCCAGCAGCCCGGCCGCCGCCAGGGCCCAGGCTGGGCGCCAGGGCCGCGGCCGGGATTCCGCCCCCGCCGGCGACTCGGCCCGGTCCCGGCCGGGAGTCACGGCGGCCCGGCCCGCCATCAGCTCGGCCCTCCGACCGGCCGGCGGGTGTAACCGGCCAGGACCGTGTCCAGCGGCTCGTGACCATCCCAGTGCGCCGTCGGGATGCCGAGCTGGCGGAGCGAGAACCTGATCGCGTCCTGCTCCAGCCGCCAGATCCGCCAGGTGAGATCCGAGATCCGGCCCTGCCGGGACGGCTGCACGTTGAGCACGTCCACCACCAGCACGGTGAAGCCGCGCTCGCGCAGGTCGCGCAGGGCCTCGACCAGCTGGTGGTCAAGCAGCGCGCTGAACACCAGGATCAGCGCGCCCGGCGGCAGCGCGGCCCGGGGCAGCCGGGCCAGCGCGCCCGCCCGCTCGGGGCCGCTGGGGCCGGCCACCAGCAGAGCCATCATCCGGCGGAACTGCCGCTCGCCGGTGCCGGGCGCCAGCCAGGCCAGCCTCCTGCCGAACAGGATCAGCCCGACCCGGTCCCGGGCGGCCAGGGAAGTCCTGGCCAGCCCGGCCGCGGCCCGGAAGGCCAGGTCGACGGAACTGGAGCCCGCCTCGCCCACGTCAGCGGACGCGTCCGCGATCACTACGACGTTCTGGCCCCGCTCGGCGGTGAAGGTGTTCAGCTGCAGCGACCCCCGCCGGGTCGTGGCCGGCCAGTTGATCCGCCGCTGGCGGTCGCCGGGCACGAACTCCCGGACCCCGGTGAACTCGATGCCCTCGCCGGGCCGCCGGGAGGTGTGCTCGCCGAGCAGGCTGGGCAGCCTGCGCAGCAGGATCCCGCGGTCCACCCGGGCCGGGCGGGGGCTGCACTCGATCAGCGGCAGCGCCAGCGTGACCGTGCCCTCGGCCAGCCGCCAGCGATCGCGCAGCACGATCTCCAGGGTGCCGAGCGGCCGCCGCCCCCACCGGCCGACACGGAACGGCACCCAGGTGGCGCTGCCCTCGCGGCGCGGCTCACCTGGCGTTACCCCCTCGCTGCCGGACAGCCGGAACTCGGGGATATACCCGCCCTGCCCGTTCAGCACGGCTACCACCGCGGCCTCATCCTGTTCCACCAGGCGGTTGGCGGTGAGCCGCAAATCCACCCTGATCTCGCCGGGCCTGCCCGGCCGCAGCGCGGCCAGCAGCAGCACGGCGGGCGCGGCCGCCCCGGCGAACTCGGGGCGCCGGGTGATGACCGCGGTGAGCAGCCCGGCCAGGGCGAGCGTGAGCAGCCGCCGGGCGTGCCGGGACAGCGCCCAGTGGACCTGGCGCACGGCCGGTCAGCGCCTGGCCGCGGCGGCCGGATCGGTGCGCGGGGTGGGCACCGCTCCCAGCAGGCGCCCGATGATGTCGTCCGCGCTCAGCTGGCGTACCCACAGCTCGGGGCGCAGCGTGATCCGGTGCGCCAGGGCGGGCACCGCGATGTCCTTGACGTCGTCCGGGATGACGTAGTCGCGCTGAGCCAGCAGGGCCCGGCCGCGGGCCAGCTGGATCAGCGCGAGCGAGCCGCGCGGGCTGGCGCCCACCTGGATCTGGCTGTCCTGCCGGGTGGCGCGCACGATCGCCACCGCGTACTCGATGATGTCGGGGGACACCTCGACCTGCTCCAGCGAGGCGCGCATGGCGATCAGCTCGGCGGCGGTGGTGACCTGGCGCAGGCCGGCCGTATCGGCCCGGCGGTCGATGCGGCGCTGCAGCATGGCCACCTCGTCGGTGCTGGCCAGGTAACCCAGCCGCAGCCGCATGATGAACCGGTCCAGCTGCGCCTCGGGCAGCTCGTAGGTTCCCTCGTACTCGATCGGGTTGTCGGTGGCCAGCACGATGAACGGCTGCGGCAGCGGCCGGGTGACGCTGTCCATGCTGACCTGGCCCTCGCCCATGGCCTCGAGCAGCGCTGCCTGCGTCTTCGGCGGCGTGCGGTTGATCTCGTCCGCGAGCAGCAGCTGAGTGAATACCGGCCCGGGCCGGAAGACCATCTCGCCGCTGCGCTGGTCGTAGAGCGGCGCCCCGACCACGTCGGAGGGCAGCAGGTCGGGAGTGAACTGGATGCGGGCGAAGTCCAGGCCGAGCACCCGGGCGAACGAACGTGCCGTGAGGGTCTTGCCCAGCCCCGGCAGGTCCTCGAGCAGGACATGACCGCCGGCCAGGATCCCGATCAGGACCAGCTCCAGAGCCCGGCGGTGGCCGACGACCGCCCGCTCGATCTCGTCGAGCACCGTGGTGGCGCGCTCAGCGGTCGCGCCCGGGTTGCTGGCCGGCTCGGTCACAGTCGCTCCAGTCGGTCGATGAGTGCAGTCAGCGTCCGCGGCCGGATGCCCGGCCGGTTGTCGTCCGGGGCGGCGGCCGGCCGCTGCGGGTCGAGCCAGAACCACAGCCCGCGGTGCGGCCCGTCACCCAGCAGCTGCCGCCGGGCGGCATCCGGGTCGGCGTACAGGCTGATGTCGTGCCGCTCCGCCAGCCGGGCCGCCAGCAGGTTCTGCAATGAGCCGCGCACCTGCAGGTCATAGGAGGCCAGCGAGCGGGTGGCATTGGCCAGGTCTGACCGCTTGCGCCAGAATCCGTTGACCGTCGACCAGGTGGTTGTCATCTCGGTGGCCTGCTCAGCCGGGGGCGCGCCCGGATCCGGCGGCGGCACGGCGCGCAGGCCGAGCAGCGCGGCGAGAGCTGCGATGATCACGACTCCGGCGGCGCCGCCGGCGCCGGCGATGGCGTATCCGCCCACGCTGACCACGGCGACCAGCAGCGCGGCGATCGTCAGCTCCGGCCAGCAGGCCGCCCAGCCACGACCGGCGCCGCTCACCGGAGTGCGCCGTCCGGCGGGCGGGCCAGCTCGGCCGCCAGCTCACCCAGGGCATCCTCGGCGGCTTCCTTGCGGCCGGGGGGTACCGGATGGCTGGAGTAGCGTGCCTCGTAGAACACTTCGGTCAGGGCCGGCCCGGCGCCGCCGTGCAGCAGGCCGTCCGCGGCCGCGCGGGCGAGTAGCTCGTCCGGGGTGTCGGCATCAGCACGGGACGTGCCGGCCTGTGCCAGTGTGCGCTCCATGGCGACGTAGCACGCGATGATGGCCGCCCGCGCGTCATCGACCTGGCGCAGCGCGGCCTGGCCGGATTCCACCGCCCGGCCCAGGTCGGCCTGATCGCCGGACTGCCAGTCCGCCAGCTCGGGGTCCGCCTGCGGTACCGGTCCAGCCGGGCGCCGGCGCCGTAGCACGGCGAGGCAGGCGATTACGCCGGCCAGCACCGCGGCGGCGAGCAGTGCGTAGATGACCATGAGCTCGATCTGGCCGCCGCCCTGCGGCGGCCGGGAGTGCTGGAGCGGCCGCAGCGGCGTGGTCGAGCCCGGCGGCAAACGCCGACGGGCGGCCCGGTGCACCCCGGGCAGGTAGGTCGCGGCCAGCAGGATGGGCATCGCGAGCAGGGCGACGGTCAGTATCCGGCGCAGCCACCGGCGCATCCGGACCGCCGTCACGAGCTCGCCGCCGTCCCGGCGGGCCGCCGCGCTCAGTGCGACCAGCAGGGCGGCAAACGCGGCCTCGATCCCGACGCCGACCAGCACCCAGTAGCCACGCCACGGGACGGCTGAGCTCCCTGACGGGGTCGCGCCGCGGACGCCGACGATGACGATCAGGAGCAGGGCGACCGCCACCGCGACGCGGGCCCGGCTGGCGCCGCCGGGCCTGCCGGTGCCGGGCGTGCCGGTACCGGAGCTGCCGGGCTGGCCAGCGCCGGAGCCAGGCGCAGCGCCGCCTGAGCCGCCGGGCGCGGCGGACCCGGGGCCGCGCACGCCGGCCTGCTGCGTCATCCTGTCCAGCCTCTCGCCATCGGGGCGACACCGGCCCTGGCCCCAGCCGGGCCTTGCCGGAATTTTACCGGGCAGGCCCGGCCGGGACGCGGACCGTCCGCACCCTGATTTCACTGCCGGCGCTGCTGTGCTATCCGGATCCGTCGGGGCTATCCGGATCCATCGGGGATCGGACAGCGTCAGCCGGCCCTGGCGGCCGCTTTCTGCTGTTTCTTGTAGGCCCGGACCGCGGTGAGCGAGGCGTCGTCCGTGATGTCGGCGACCGAGTAGTGGGCGCCTTCGGTGCCGAAGTGGCCGGCCGCCTGGCGCCAGCCCGGCGGCCGGATGCCGAGCTGCTTGCCCAGCAGCGCGATCGTGATCTGCGCCTTGTAGGTGCCGAAGCCGGGCAGCTCGGCCAGCCGGCGGCGCAGCTCGGCGCCATCAGCCGCGCCCGTCCAGACCGCTGCCGCGTCGCCGTCGTAGCGATCGGCGATCAGCCGGGCCAGGTCCTGCGCCCGGGCGGCCATCGCGCGCGGGAACCGGTGCAGGGCCGGCCGCTGCCCGAACACGGCGGCCAGCTCGCCGGGATCGTAGTCGGCGAGCTCGGCGGCCGTCGGCTCGTGCCCGAGCCGGCGCACCAGCTCCTGCGGCGAGCCGAACGCTTTCTCCAGCGGAACCTGCTGGTCCAGCATCAGGGCGAGCAGCAGCGCCAGCGGGCTGCGGGCCAGCAGCTGGTTGGCCTCGGCCTCGATCGGCAGGGACAGCGTCATCTCTATCCTCCGGGTATCGCAGGCCATCATCCACTATCGCGTGCCGCGGAACGTCTGCGGCCGCCCCCGCGTTACAGTGTGGGGCGGCCGGCTCATCGAAACGGACCGGCGCCGACGGCGGGGAGCGGTGCTCCCCCGGAGGGAGTCCGAAATGGCGCCACACGTGAAGTACGGCATCGCCGGTGTCATTGTCGGGCTCATCCTGCTGTGGATCAGCCCGTGGCTGGGACTGGCCGTCATCGTCGCGGCCATCGCGATCCCGGTGATCGCCTGGCGGGCGCTCGACCCGGCTCAGCGCCAGCGGATCAAGCACATGCGCAGCCGCGACCAGATCGGCCGGTAGGCCTCGCGCCAGGCGGCCGGATCACCGGCGCGGCGGTCAGCGGGATGCGATCGGCACGTAGTCTCGCTCGCCCCGGCCGGTGTACACCTGCCGCGGGCGCCCGATCTTGGTATCCGGGTCGCTGATCATCTCGCGCCACTGGGCGATCCACCCGGGCAGCCTGCCGAGGGCGAATAGCACGGTGAACATGCTGGTGGGAAAGCCCATGGCGCGGTAGATAAGGCCGGTGTAGAAGTCCACATTCGGGTACAGGCTGCGGCTGATGAAGTAGTCGTCCGACAGCGCGCAGGCCTCTAGCTCCATCGCGATGTCGAGCAGATCGTCGCGGCCGCCCGGGCCCGAGATGACCTCATCGGCCGTCTTCTTGATGATTGCGGCCCGGGGGTCGTAGTGGTGATAGACCGCGTGCCCGAAACCCATCAGCCGGGCGCCGGCCTCCCTGGCCTTGACCCGCTCGACGAACCGGCCGACGTTCCCGCCGTCGGCCCTGATGCCCTCCAGCATGCGCATGACCGCGGCGTTGGCGCCGCCGTGCAGCGGCCCGATCAGCGCGCTGATGCCCGCGGCGACTGAGGCGAACAAGTCCGCCCGGGCCGACCCGACCAGCCGCACCGTGGACGTCGAGCAGTTCTGCTCGTGGTCGCCATGCAGCACGAACAGCATGTCCAGGGCATGTGCGATGGCGGGATCGGGCGAGTAGGCCCGGCCCGGCTGCCCGAACATCATGGCCAGGAAGTTCGGCACCAGGCCGGCCGAGTTGTCCGGCTCGATGTACGGCAGGCCCTGGGACTTGCGGTAGGAGAACGCGGCGATGGTCGGCATCTGTGCCAGCAGCGCGACCGTTACCTTCTCGACCTGGCCGGGGTCCAGCGGGTCCAGCGAGTCCTGGTAGCAGGCCGACAAGGCCGTGACCGCCGCGGACAGCACCGTCATCGGGTGCGCGCCGGGACGGAAGCCGTCAAACAGCCGGGCGTAGCCGCCGGCAGCGGGGCATGGCGGCGCAGCTGCTGGTCAAAGTGCGCCAGCTGCTCAGTGGTGGGCAGCCCGCCGTGGATGAGCAGGTATGTCACCTCGGTGAAGGCCGACTTCTCCGCGAGCTGCTCGATCGGGTAACCGCGGTAGCGCAGGATGCCGGCGTCGCCGTCGATGTAGGTGATCTCCGACCTGCAGGCGCCGGTGTTGCGGAAGCCGGGGTCGTAGGTGATCATCTTTGCCGAGGACAGCAGCTTGCTGATGTCCGCTCCCGGGGTGCCCGAGGTGGCTGCCACCTGCGGGAGCGAAAGTACGGTTCCCGCCGCGGTGCGCAGCCGGGCGGCCCCATCAGGGGCGGTGCCGTCAGAGGCGGTGCCTGCGGGAGCGGTGTCGCTCATATCGGCCTCCTCATCATGCGAGCCGGGCCGCGGCCGGCTGTCTCTATTATCAAGCGGGGATATGCAAAGTCGTCAACGTTGATTAAGATCAACATCGTGCCGGAGATCCGCGGGTGTAAGCCGTTGCCGGCCGCCACCTGGCCGGGGCGCCGGGTCCCGGCCAGGGCGGGCCGGGGGCAGGCCGGGCCGGGTGCTGAAGCCGGGTGAAGGAGGCGCATGCCAACCTGGATCGGGGCCGCCGAGGCCGCCGAGCGCCTGGGCATCAAGCAGGCCAGCCTCTACTCCTACGTCAGCCGGGGCGTGCTGACCCGGCGGCGGGGCCAGAACGGGCGCGGCAGCCTGTTCGACGCCGGCGAGGTCGAGAGCCTGGCCCGGCGCGGCAGGCCCCGGCGCGCAGTCGCCAGCACCGAGCTGGTCATCGAGTCGGCGCTGACCGAGATCGCCGATGACCAGCTGCGCTACCGGGGGCTGGACGCCCTGGAGCTGGCCGCAGGCCGCTCCTTCGAGGACGTGGCCGCGCTGCTGTGGACCGGCGCGCTGGGGACCACGGGCCCGGCTTCCGCCTGGCAGGCCACGGCCGAGGCGGTCGGCGCGGCGCGGGCGGCGCAGGCCGCGCTGCCCGCAGCCACCTTCCCGCTGGAGCGGCTCCAGGTCATCGTGCCCGCGATGGCCGCCACCGACCGGCTGCGCCTGCACCTGGACCAGCCCGCCGTGATCGCCGCGGCCCGCAGCATGATCGCCGGGATGGTGGACAGCCTGCCGGCGGCTGACCGCGGCCGAGTGCGCCAGCCTGGCGACAGCGCTACTGGCGACAGCGCCACTGGCGGCGACCCGGTGCCCGGCGACAGCGTCACTGGCGGCGACCCGGTGCCCGGCGACAGCACCCAGAGCTCCGGTGCCAGCGGCAGCGGGCCGGCCACGATCGCGCGGCGGCTGGCCACCCGGCTGAGCCCGCGGCCGCTGGGGGCGGCCCTGACCGACGCGCTGCGCGCCGGGCTGGTCCTGCTGGCCGACCATGAGCTGGCCGCCTCCACGCTCGCCGCCCGGGTGGCGGCGTCCATGCGTGCCGACCCCTACGCGGTCGTCGGCACCGGGCTCGGCGCGGTGGGCGGCGCGCTGCACGGCGGCGCGTCCCTCGGGGCCGAGATGATGCTCGCCTCGGCCGCCGGCCCGGACGACGCGCCGCAGGTGGTCGGCGACTTGCTGCGCCGCGGCGAGCGGATCCCCGGCTTCGGCCACTTCGTCTACCGGACCGGCGACCCGCGCGCCATGCTGCTGCTGCGGATCACCGAGCAGGCGGCGCCGCGGTCACCGCGGCTGGCCGTGGCGCAGGCGGTGGCCGCCGAGGCGCGCCGCCGGGCACTGCCCGAGCCGAACATCGATTTCGCCCTGGCCGCGCTGACCGGCGTGGCCGGCATGATTCCCGGGGCGGCCGAGGCGGTCTTCGCGGTGGCCAGGACCGCGGGGTGGCTCGCGCACGCGATGGAGGAGTACGCCAGGGACACCCCGATAAGGCCACGCGGCGTCTACACCGGCCCGCAGCCGCCGCAGCGCTGAGCCAGCTGCGCGGTGTGCTGCGCGGTGTAGGGTCCAGCCAGCTGGACGAACGGGAAGGAACGGGTCGCGATGATAGAGATTGTGACCATCGACACCCAGTCGCTCGGCGACCGGGGGTACCTGGCTACCGACGGCACCGCCGCCCTGGTCATCGACGCGCAGCGGGACTTCGACCGGGTGCTGGACGCGGCCGCCGACCATGGCGTGACCATCACCCACGTGTTCGAGACGCACATTCACAACGATTACCTGACCGGCGGCCTGGCCCTGGCGCGCAGCGTCGGCGCCGGCTATCACGTCAGCGCAGCCGACCAGGTGTCGTTCGACCGCGTGCCGGTGGCCGATGGTGACGTGGTCAAGGCGGGCACCATGACCGTCCGGGTGCTGGAAACCCCCGGTCACACTTTCTCGCACCTGTCCTACGCCCTGTCCGACGGTGACCGGGTGATCGCGGCGTTCACCGGGGGCTGCCTGCTGAGCGGCTCGACCGGCCGTACCGACCTGCTCGGCGCACAGCATTCCGAGCGGCTCGCTCACGCCCAGTACCGATCGGCCCGGCGGCTGGCCGGCGAGCTGCCGGACGCCGCGGCGCTGTGCCCGACGCACGGCTTCGGCAGCTTCTGCGCGGCCGGGCCGCCCGCCAGCGGCGACACCACGATCGGCGCGCAGAAGCGGGCGAACCCGGTGCTGACCAGCGACGAGGCGAGCTACGTGCGCGATCTGCTGGCCAGCCTCGACGCCTATCCCGCCTACTACGCGCACATGGGGGCGGCCAACGCGGCGGGCCCGGCCGCGCCCGACCTGTCGCCACCGCGGCGGGCGGATGCCGCCGAGCTGCGCCACCGGATCGACGCGGGGGAGTGGGTTGTCGACCTGCGGACGCGGACGGCGTTCGCCGCCGGGCACCTGCGCGGCGCACTGCACTTCGAGCTCGGCGACAGCTTCGCAACCTACCTGGGCTGGCTGATCCCGTGGCAGGCGCCGCTCACGCTGATCGGGGAGACGCCGCGGGATGTGGCGCAGGCGCAGCGGGACCTGGTGCGCATCGGCATCGACCGGCTGGCGGGCGCGGCCACCGGGCCGGCCGCGGACTGGGCAGGTGCTGAGCCGCTCGAGTCTTACCCGGCCGCCGATTTCGCCGCGCTGGCCCGGGCCCGCGCGCATGGCCCGCTCGTGCTGGTCGACGTCCGGCAGCGCGGCGAGTGGGACGCCGGGCACATTGACGGCGCGGTGCACATCCCGCTGCCGGAGCTGCCCGGGCGCATCGGCGAGATACCCGCCGGGCCGGTGTGGGTGCACTGCCAGTCCGGCTACCGCTCCTCCACCGCGGCGTCGCTGCTGGCCGCGGCCGGCCGGCCGGTGACTCAGGTCAACGACGAGTTTGACCGGGCGGCGGGATCCGGGCTGCCGGTCACCGCGGCTGCGCCGGGGCGGCCATGACCGGGCGGCCGGGGGCGGCCGCGCCGTGATCGCCGGGACGGCGGGAATCAGCTGCAGCGCCGGCGCATTCTCCTACCAGGACCGCGATCTGGGAGAGCAAGATGGCCGTACGCCGACTGAATCACGCTGTGCTGTACGAACAGGATCTGGCCGCCGCGGTGGCCTTCTACTGCGACGCGCTCGGCTTCGAGGTCCGGATGCAGATCCCGGGCCGGGCCGCGTTCCTGCGCGCGCCTGGCTCGGCCAATGATCATGACCTGGGCCTGTTCGCAGTCCCGGGCGCGACCGCGCCGCAGGGCCCCTACCTTGGCCTGTATCACCTGGCCTGGGAGGTCGGCACGCTGGCCGAGCTGGCCGAGGCCCGCGACCGGCTGACGCGGCTCGGCGCCCTGGTCGGAGCCAGCGACCACCGGGTGTCCAAGTCGCTGTACGCCAAGGACCCGAGCGGCATCGAGTTCGAGGTCATGTGGCGGGTGCCGGCGCAGGAGTGGGAGCACGAGATGAGCAGCGGCGACATGATCCGGCCGCTGGACCTGGATGCGGAGCTGGCCCGCTGGGGCGGCCAGGCCACCGGCGCGGCGGCCGGCTCGGTCACCTGATCCCCGGCCGCGGCCAGGCCCAGGCCATGATCGCGGAGAGTATCCTGCGGCGTTTTTGCGGCCAAGACTCCCGGATCATGGAACCGGCCCGGGTTAAGGGCTGGCGGGCGCTGGCTCTGGCCGGTCCGGCCGGGTGGCGACCTCGATCGTGCCCTTGTAGGCCACGCCGCGCACCCGCACCACGGGCGCGCCGGCCGGCAGCGGCGCTTCTAGCTCCTCGCGCTCTGACCAGGCCTTCGAGACGCCGAAGCCGTCCATCTCGACGCGCACGCCGGGCGGGACCAGTACGTCGATCCGCGATTTGTAGGCCACGGCGACCAGCGTGGTGACCGGCGCGGTGAGCTCGGCCGCGCGCAGGTCCAGCCAGCCGCTGCCCTTGTAGACCAGCGGCATGAAGCGCGCGGGCACGCGCCACCGGCCGGCCCGCCGGACCGGGCTCTTCAGCGCGATGGCGAACCGGCCCGGCCTCGCGCCGGCCGCCGGGACCGGCGCCGCGCCGGGACCGGCCGCGGGCAGGTCGGCGGTGATGACCGCAAGATCCGAGCTGGTCCTGGCGGTCAGCGCGGTCCGCATCCGCTGGTCGAACTCGGCATCGTCGAGCCTGCCCTCGGCGAATGCGCCCTGCAGCCGGTGCGCCACCGCGTCCCGGTCAGCGTCCGAGACCCGCACCGGGACGGGCCCGGCGGGCGGGGCGGCCCCGGCCGGAGGCGAAGACTCGGGCTGCTGCAGTCCTGACGGCTCCATGACGGCCTCCCTTGGTCGATGCATCTGAAGGTCATGCGCCAGCATGGGCCTCCGCCGGCCATCTGGCCCGGCCGTGAATCGAGATGTATCTTAACCTCGCCGGGGGCGGCCCGTCACCTGAGCTGCGCGCGGGTGAGCCCGGCGTAGAGCTGCGCCGTCTGCCCGGCGATGATGGCCCAGCTGAACTCGGCCGCGGCCCGGTGGCGGCCGCGCTCGCCCATGGCGGCCGCGCGGGCCGGATCGCGGATCAGCACGTTGATGGCCTGGGCAAGCGCCTCCGGATCGCCGGGCGGCACCAGCAGCCCGGTCTCGCCGTCCTCGACGACCTCGGGGATGCCGCCGACGCGGGAGGCCACCACCGCGGTGCCGCAGGCCATGGCCTCCAGGTTCACGATTCCGAGCGGCTCGTAGGTGGACGGGCAGGCGAATGTGGTGGCGTGGCTGAGGATCTGGATGACCTCGTCCTTAGCCAGCATCTTCTCGATCCAGAACACCCCGGACCTGGTCTGCCGCAGCTGCGTAACCAGGCTGCTGACCTCGGCCGCCAGCTCGGGGGTATCGGCCTGGCCCGCGCACAGCACCAGCTGCGCCGCCGGGTCGAGCGCAGCGGCGGCCCGCAGCAGCACCGGCAGCCCCTTTTGCCGGGTGACCCGGCCCACGAATACCGCCGACGGCCGGGCCGGGTCGATGCCGTAGCTGTCGAGCACGGTGGTGCCCTGATCAGGCTGGTACTGGGCGGTGTCGATGCCGTTGCGGATCACGTGCACGCGCTCCGGCGCGACCGCGGGATAGGCCGCCAGGATGTCGGCGCGCATGCCATCGGAGACCGCGATGACCGCCGCGGCCGATTCCATCGCGACCCGCTCGCACCACGACGACAGCGCGTAGCCGCCGCCGAGCTGCTCGGCCTTCCACGGCCGCAGCGGCTCGAGCGAGTGCGCGGTCAGCACGTGCGGCACCCCGTACAGCAGGGCGGCCAGGTGCCCGGCCAGGTTGGCGTACCAGGTGTGGGAGTGCACGAGCTGCGCCCCGGCGACGGCCGCCGTCATGGACAGGTCCGCCGAGATCGTCCGCAGTGCCGGGTTCGCGCCCGCCAGCGCCGGCCAGGGCCGGTGCGCCACGGCGCCGGCCCGGTCGGCGCCCTGGCAGTGCACGGTCAGGTCGACCAGCTTGCTGAGCTCGCGGGCCAGGTACTCCACGTGCACGCCGGCGCCGCCGTAGACCTCGGGCGGGTACTCCCGGGTCAGCAGCGCCACCCGGAGCCGGCCGGCTGCGGCCTCAGTCGCGGCGGCCCCGGTCACGCCGGCACCACCTGTCCCTTCCCCACCACGGTGATCCCGCCCTCGGACACCACGAACCCGCGGGCCCGGTCATGATCCTTGTCGACCCCGACGCTGACGCCCTCGGGTACGACGACGTTCTTGTCCAGGATGGCGTTCTGCACCACCGCGTGCCGGCTGACCCGGGTGTTGTGCAGCAGCACCGCCCGCTCGACCCGGGCCCAGCTGTCCACCCGCACGCCCGGCGACAGCACCGAGTCGCGCACCAGGCTGCCGGACACGATCACTCCGTTGCTGATCACGCTGTTGATCGCCCGGCCGACCCGGTCGCCGGCGTCGTGCACGAACTTGGCCGGCGGCTGCGACGGCACGTGGGTCAGGATCGGCCAGCGGTCGTTGTAGAGGTTGAACACCGGATGCACCGCGCACAGGTCCATGTGCGCGTCGAAGAAGGAGTCAAGGGTCCCCACGTCCCGCCAGTAGCCGGCGTCGCGCGGCTCGGCGCCGGGCACCTGGTTCTGCATGAAGTCATAGACGTGCGCCGTGCGCTCGCGGACCAGCATCGGGATGATGTCGCCGCCCATGTCATGCCGGCTGCCGTCGTCGGCCGCGTCCTTGCGCAGCGCATCGACCAGGACACTGGTGTTGAAGACGTAGTTGCCCATCGAGGCGAACGTCTCGTCCGGGGAGCCGGGCAGGCCCGGCGGGTCGGCGGGCTTCTCCAGGAACGCATCGATGCTGTGCCCGTCGGCCGCGGTCTGCACCACCCCGAACGCGGTCGCCTCCGTCCGCGGTACCCGGATGGCCGCGACGGTCGCGCCGGCGCCCCAGGCCTGATGCTGATCGATGAGCTGCATCGGGTCCATCCGGTAGACGTGGTCGGCGCCGACCACGATCACCACGTCCGGCTCGTCGTCGTAGATGAGATTCAGCGACTGGAAGATCGCGTCCGCCGAGCCGGTGTACCAGTGCGGGCCGAGCCGCTGCTGGGCCGGGACCGGCGTGACGTAGTTGCCGAGCAGGCTGCTCAGCCGCCAGGTTGTGGTGACATGCCGGTCCAGGCTGTGGCTCTTGTACTGGGTCAGCACGCAGATCCGCCGGCATCCGCCGTTGACCAGGTTGGACAGCGCGAAATCGACGAGCCGGTAGAGGCCGCCGAACGGCACCGCCGGTTTGGCCCGGTCCGCCGTCAGCGGGGCCAGGCGCTTGCCTGCCCCGCCGGCCAGAACGATGCCCAGGATCCGTTTCTCGCTCATGCCCGCCTCCCGGCGATCATCCTGCCCCGCTGTGCCCGTACCTACCAGCGTCGACCGGTTCTGCACCGAAATGCAGTACTGGCATGCGTCCGGCGGCTGAATACATCCCTCGCCGGGGCGGGCGTCAGCCGCGGTGCGTGACCCGGATCCTGGACTGCTCGTGCCCGGTGGCGTCCCAGTCCGGCAGATACTGCGCGTCAAGCCCGTGCCTGGCGGCCAGGGTGATCAGCGTCTGCGTCCGGTAGTAGAAATCCTCATGCAGCACATGGTGCTCGGCGCCCTCGGTCTTGTCGAAGGTGAAGTCGAAGAAGCCGCCTGCCGCCATCACCCGGCCGACGTGGGCGAGGCACTCGTCGATCACCTCGACAGGCGAGTGCGAGAACACGCTGTGCGCGTGCACCACGTCAAAGTGCCCGGCGGGCAGGAAGTCCAGCTTCAGGTTCCTGACCATGGTCAGGTGCGGGAGCTTGCCCTGCAGGCCGAACTCGGCGACCGTTTCAGCGGCGGCCACCAGGATGTCGGGCGAGATGTCGATGCCGTAGTAGTTGCCGGGCTCCAGGTAGTCGATGAACAGCCGGCCGGCCCGCAGGTTCCCGCAGCCGATCTCCAGCATCCGGCTGCCCGGCTTGAGCCCGTGCCCCATCAGGTAGTCGAACTGCAGCTGTCCCAGCCTGAGCCAGGACTCGTGCGTCTTGCTGCCGACTGCGCCCTCCCGGCTGCGCGCCGCGTCGGAGGCGCATCACCGCCCGGTAGTAGCTGACGTGGTCGCGGGCGTGCAGCCGCAGCCAGGCATCGCGGCCGTGCCTGCGCGCGTAGCCGGCGATCCGGCCCGGATGACGCAGCGCGTAGGCAACCTTGAACGAGATCCGGGAGCGGTCCTTGGCGTGCACGCGACAAGAGTAGCCAGCGGCCGGGCCGGCCGCCGGGGTTGCTACCGGCCGGTCTGGGTCTGCGGCCCGGCGCGGCTGCGGCGCGGCTGGTGGCCCGCGCGGCCAGCATCCTGGCCGTGTTCACCAGGGCTCCCACCAGCATCGCCCAGGCCAGCGCCTCCAGTAGCGAGACGGTCGGGTCCTCGGGCCCCTCCGGCGGCTCCTTGCCGCGCAGTTTCGTCCAGGCGAGCGACGCCGCCTTGCGCGCGCCGAACGCCGCGCCTGCGCCTGCCAGCCCGGATACCGCCTTACCGGCGAGATTCCCGCTTTTATCGGCCATAGGAAAGTCCTCCTGAATGTCTGTCATCGCCCGGCAGCGGTCCGTGCGGCATCATCCCACGGCGGTGTCCTCCGGGTGCGCCCTGTCTTCCGGTTGCGCCGTGTGTTGCTGATGAGCTGGCGGGCGGGCCTGCTCGATCGCGGCGGCCAGGGCGTCCGGCGTCCGGCTGCCGACCAGCCAGTACGGCGGATTCCCCGCCCCGCCGACAACCTGGATGTACACGCCGGACGGCAGATAGGGCCGGAACAGCATCATCGCGGCCGGGTCCGCGCGCGGGCCGCGCAGGGCCCGGGCCTGATCGGCATCCAGGGCCGCAACCTCTCCGGCCGCGCTCAGCGGCAGCCGCTGACGGCCCGCCCGCAGCTCGCCGCCGCCGACCTCGACCGTCGTCATGCCCATCATCAGCATGATCGCGGCCAGGCCCCCGACGATGATCACGTAGCTCGCGACGGCCACGAGGAGGCTGAAGCCGGCCCAGATGAACGTCGCGAGCGTGACGGCCATGATCATTCCCAGCACCCACCAGGACACGGGCAGGTGCAGCCGTTCGTGATACGCGCGCATGCGTCCACGGTAATGGGTTGCGCCCGGATCGGCGGCCGGCGGCCTCGCCGCGGTAGGGTCACGTTCGGGATCTGGTCAGCATGAACGAGCAAGGGGGTACCGGATGCCGGGGGCGAGCGGTCCGACCGACCGAGTCGAGGTGCTGATCAGGCGGCTGGACGCCGGCCTCCCGCTGCCTGCCCGGGCCCATCACGGCGACGCAGGCGCCGACCTGCACGCGGCCTGCGACGTGGACCTGGCCCCCGGCGAGCGGGCCGTCGTGCCCACTGGCATCGCCATCGCGCTGCCCGACGGCTATGCCGGCTTCGTGCATCCCCGGTCCGGGCTCGCCGCCAGGTGCGGGGTCACGCTCGTGAATGCGCCGGGCACTGTCGATGCCGGGTACCGTGGCGAGATCAGGGTGACGCTGCTCAACACTGACGCCCGCGACTCGGTGCGGCTCCGCCGCGGCGACCGGATCGCCCAGCTCGTCGTGCAGCGGGTGGAGTACCCGGTGTTCTGCGAGGTCGAGGTGCTGCCGGGATCGGCCAGGGGTGAGGGCGGCTTCGGGTCCACCGGCGGCCACCGCGCTCCGGAGGCGGACGCCGGCGCCCCGGCGGGCAGCGGCACCGTGCGGGCATGAGTGCAGCAGGCATGATCAGCAAGTGAGGAGCGTGCGGGGTGTTCCGACGGCGCCGCAAGCGCGTTGACGAGGCGGGATCCGGTAACCCGGCGGCGGAGGAGGCTGCGGCCGGGCCGCGGCCGGGGCGGCATCGGCTGACCGGCGACAGCTACCCGGCCGGCGGCGACGAGCTGGCGGACGACGACGAGGTGGCGGGGCTGGCCGGCGAGGATCAGCTAGCCGATGAGGATCAGCTGGCCGGCGAGGACCAGCTGGCCGCCCAGGACGACCCGGGCTTTGCCGAGGACGCGCAGGAGTCACCGCAGTCTGGCCGTCCCGGCCGCGGCCATATCGACCTGGGTGATCCGGAAACCTGGTCCCGGCTGCAGCGGGAGCCCGCGGCGGAGAGCCGGGCCGGGCGCGGAGTCCGGCCCGTGGGACGGCGCGGGGACCTTCCCCGAAGCCGAGCGCATCGACTTCGGCAGCCTGCAGGTCCCGGCCAGGGAAGGCTTCGACATCCAGATCAACATGGCCGAGGAGCAGGGCGTCTGGATCGCCGTCGTGCGCGGCGACAGCGGCCTGCAGCTGCAGGGATTCGCGGCCCCCAAGACCAGCGGGCTGTGGGATGAGGATCGGCAGGAGATCGCCGAGGAGATCGTCAAGGCCGGCGGGACGAGCTCGGAAGCGGACGGGCCGTTCGGCGCGGAACTGCACGCCATGCTGATCCCGGCGCCGGAGGGCCCGCAACCGCCCCGGCAGCGGCCGCAGGCCCAGCCGGTGCGGTTCCTCGGCGTCGACGGCCCGCGCTGGTTCCTCCGCGGCGTTCTCAGCGGCCCCGCCGCCGCCCGGCCCGAGCTGGCCGCGCCGTTCGAGGAGATCTTTGCCGACGTGGTCGTGGTGCGCGGCGACCATCCGGCGCCGCCGCGCGACCTGCTGGAAATCCAGCTGCCCGAGCAGGCCCGCGAGGCACTGGAGGCTCAGATGGCGGAGGACGCGGGCGACGGGATACCCAGCCCGTTCGAGCGCGGCCCGGAGATCACCGAGACTCGCTAGCGGCTTGCGGCTAGCAATTGCCCTAGCTCGTCCTCCACGTCCTCGCTGGTCACGAACAGCAGCTCGTCCCCGGCCTCCAGCGGGTCGTCGTTGTTCGGCACGATCACCCGGCCGTCGCGCAAGATCGCGACCAGCGCGGTGTCGGCCGGCCAGTCGATGTCGCCGATCCGCCGGCCTGCCAGCGGCGCGTCGGCCGGCATGGTCATCTCCACCAGGCTCGCCTGGCTCTGCCGGAACGTCATCAGCCGGACCAGGTCGCCGACGCTGACCGCCTCCTCGACCAGCGCCGACAGCAGGCGCGGGGTGGACACCGCGACGTCCACCCCCCACGACTCGTTGAACAGCCACTCGTTGTTCGGGTGGTTGATCCGGGCGACGACCCTGGGCACGCCGTACTCGGTTTTGGCCAGCAGGGACATGACCAGGTTGACCTTGTCGTCGCCGGTGGCGGCGATCACCGCGTGGCAGCGCTCCAGCGAGGCGTCGTCCAGGGCGCTGATCTCGCAGGCGTCAGCCAGCAGCCATTCGGCCCGCGGCACGCTGTGCACCTTGATGGACCGGGGATTCTTGTCGATCAGCAGGACCTCATGACCCGCCTCGAGCAGCTCCTTGGCGATGGACCGGCCCACCGCGCCGGCCCCGGCGATGGCGACCCGCATCAGCGTGCCCCCCGTCCCGGCGAGAGCGGGCGAGCGCAGATGCTCGCGATCCTGGCCAGGTCGGATTCCTCGGCCAGCACGTGCAGCACGTCTCCTTCCTGCAGCACGGTGCCCGGGCCGGCCAGCATCGACTCGCCGAGCCGGGTGATGAACCCCACCCGGGCGTGCGCCTTCTCCTCCAGCGCAGACACCTTCTCGCCGAACCAGTCGTCGGAGGTCGCGACCTCGGCCAGCACAATCTTGCCGCTCGGGTCACGCCATAGCGGCTCCGCGCCCTCGGGCAGCAGCCTGCGGAGCATCTGGTCGGCCGTCCACCGGACGGTGGCCACCGTGGGAATGCCGAGCCGCTGGTAGACCTCGGCCCGGCGCGGGTCGTAGATCCGGGCCACCACGCGCTGCACTCCGAACGACTCGCGCACCACCCGGGCGGCGATCACATTGGAATTGTCCCCGCTGCTGACCGCCGCGAAGGCGTCCGCGCGCTCGATCTCCGCCTCGGCCAGGACCGTCCGGTCGAAGCCGACCCCGGTGATCTTGCTGCCCTTGAAGCCGGACCGCAGCTTGCGGAACGCCTCCGGGTCCTGGTCGATGATCGCCACCGAATGGCCCTGATCTTCGAGAATGTGGGCGATCAGCGAGCCGACCCGCCCACAGCCCATGATCACGATGTGCACCGGGTTTCCTTCCGCGAGAACTGTGCCCGATCACGGTATGCCCTCATTCGCAGCGAGCTAGCCGCCGGGTAACCCGGCCGCCGGGCCGCCGGCCGGGCAGGGCAGCATGGACGGTGTGAGCATGCCCGCCGCGGCCGCCCTCAAGGCCGGTGATGTGGTCGATCTCACCGTGGGCGAGGCGGTCCACGGCGGCTGGTGCGTGGCCCGTGCGCAGCCGTCCGGACCGGTGATCTTCGTCCGGCACGCGCTGCCCGGCGAGCAGGTCACCGCCGTTATCACCCAGGTCACGTCCCGGCTCGCCCGGGCGGACGCGGTGCGGATCAGCGCTCCGGCGGCCGACCGGGTGCGGCCCCCCTGCCCGCATGCGCGTCCCGGCGGCTGCGGCGGCTGCGACTGGCAGCATGCCAGCCCGCCGGCCCAGCGGGCGCTGAAGGCGGCGGTCATCCGCCAGCAGTTGCACCGCATCGCCGGGCTCGACCACGACATCACGGTGGAGCCGCTGCCGGGAGATCCGGGCGGGCTGGGCTGGCGGACGCGGGTGCGGTACGCGGTGCGCCCGGACGGGCTGGCCGGCTTGCGGCGGCACCGGTCGCACGAGGTCGTCGACGTCGGCGACTGCCCGATCGCTCATCCGCTGGTGAACGAGGCGGGGGTGACCCGGCAGCGGTGGCCGGGCGCCCAGTCGGTAGCGGTGGCGGCGGCGGCCGCGTCCGGCCAGCGGGCGGTCACGCAGATGCGGCCGCGGGGCCGGCCGCCCCGGGCGCCGCAGGGCGACAGGTACCTGACCGAGCATGCGGCCGGGCGGTCCTGGCGGGTGGGAGCCGCGACGTTCTGGCAGGTGCATCCGGCAGCGGCGGATGCCCTGTGCGCAGCGGTCCTGGACGCGCTGCGCCCGCAGCCCGGGGAGGCGGCGGTTGACCTGTACTGCGGCGCTGGCCTGTTCACCGGCGTGCTGGCCCGGGCGGTCGGCCCGGCCGGGCGGGTGACCGGGATCGAGGAGCAGCCCGGCGCGGTGGCCGACGCCCGGCACAACCTGCGGGACACGCCGTGGGCGCTGGTCCGCCGGGGCGACGTCGGCGCGGTACTCGGCCGCGGCGGCCTGGACGGCGCGTCGCTCGCCGTGCTGGATCCGCCCAGGACGGGCGCGGCGCGGCAGGTCGTTGATCTGCTGTGCGCGCCGCCGCGCGGCCCGGCCGGGGCCGGCCTGCGGCAGATCGGCTACGTGTCCTGCGATCCGGCCACCCTGGCCCGCGACCTGAAGATCCTCTGTGCCGCGGGCTGGCGGCTGGCGGCCCTGCGCGCCTTCGACGCCTTCCCGATGACCCATCATGTGGAGTGCCTCGCCACCCTGGAGCGCGGCTGACCCGGTAGCCCGCCCGGTCCCGGCCGGACGGCCCGATTCGGCCGGATGAGCACTGTCCCGGCCGGGCAGGATGGGTCCATGAAACTGCGCATCTTCACCGAGCCGCAGCAGGGCGCCGATTACGCCATGCTGCTGCGCGTCGCCAGGGCCGCGGAGGACCTCGGTTTCGACGCGTTCTTCCGGTCCGATCATTACCTGAAGATGGGACCGGTCAGCGGCGAGCCAGGACCGACCGACGCCTGGATCACGCTGGCTGGCCTGGCCGTCCAGACCAGCCGGATCAGGCTCGGGACGCTGATGACGGCGGCCACCTTCCGGCACCCCGGGCCGCTGGCCATCTCGGTGGCCCAGGTCGACCAGATGAGCGGCGGCCGGGTAGAGCTTCGGCCTCGGGGCGGGCTGGTACGAGCAGGAGCACGCCGCCTACGCGATCCCGTTCCCGGCTCTGGCCGAGCGGTTCGACCGCTACGCCGAGCAGCTGGCGGTCGTTACCGGCCTGTGGCAGAGCCCCGCCGGCCAGCCGTTCTCCTACCAGGGTAAGTACTACACGGTGACGGACTCGCCGGGCCTGCCCAAGCCGGCCCAGCGGCCCCGGCCGCCGGTGCTGATCGGCGGCTCAGGCCCGCGCCGCACGCCGCGGCTGGCCGCGGCCTTCGCCGATGAGTTCAACGTCCCGTTCCGCAGCGTGCGCCGGCACCGCGGCCGCCTTCGGCCGGGTGCGCGACGCCTGCGCGGCAGCCGGGCGGGCCGCGGATTCGCTCCGGTACTCAGCCGCGCAGGTCGTGTGCTGCGCGACCAGCCCTGCCGGGCTGGAGCGGCGGGCCGCCGCGATCGGCAAGCCGCCGGACGAGCTGCGCACCGAGGGCCTGGCCGGGTCGCCCGCCGAGGTGACCGAGAAGCTCGGCCAGTTCGCCGCGGCCGGCGCCGCTACCGCCTATCTTCAGGTACTCGACCTGCATGACCTCGACCACCTGGAGCTGCTCGCCGCTCAGGTGCTGCCCCAGGTCCGCTAGCCCGCTGCCGGCTCAGAGCTGACAGGCCCGCTGGCCGCTGACCTCGCGGAGCTGCGCCGGCGGGCCGCGATGACCGGCGGCCGGTACATGGGCACGGACCGGGCGCAGGAGTTCGGCGCGCGCAACGGCGTGCCGGGCGACCTGCTGGTGCGGCTGCGCCCGGCCAAGGTCATCGCGATGAGCGACGCCGCGGGCTAGCGGCCAGATCCGGGCGCCGCGGGTCCGGGGCGGCCCGCGCCACGGCGGCCGTCGCCGGGGCGGCTGGCATCGGTGCGCGCTCCGGCGCCCGGCTGCCCGGCCCACGGGTCGTAGTCAACCTCCAGGGCCTCCTGCGGCGGCCGCTGCTCGGCCGGGACGTTGCGCAGGTTCAGCCGGATCCGCGTCCACGTGGTGAACCGGCCGCGCATCGCGTCGACCAGGACGTCAGCGGGACGAAGCCGGGCCCAGGCGTCCGGATGGCGCTGCTTCCAGCGGTCCAGGCCGGCCATCGCCTCATCCCGGCCGGCCGCCCGCGCCACCTCGATCAGCGGCATCGTGCTGCGGCGCCGGCCCGTCGGCCCGCTGGTCCCCGTGCCTGTCGCCGTCTCCCCGGCCCGCCGCTTGGACGGCTGGACCCTGGGCGCCTCGCCGGGCTGCTTGCCGAAGTGCGGCGGCCAGGGCGCGTCGGGCAGCCCGGCGGCCTGATCCCGCTCGGCCAGCTCCAGCAGCGGCTCCAGTGACCCGGCACGGGCATCCATCTGCGCCCACGGGTCGCCCACCGCGGCGAACCGGGCAGGCATCGTGGCCAGGGTAAATGCCTCCGGCCGGCAGTCGGCGATCTCGGCCCAGTCCAGCGGCGCCGACACCCGGGCGTCGGCGGTCGGGCGCACCGAGTAGGCGGAGGCCACGGTCCGGTCCTTGGCGTTCTGGTTGTAATCCACGAACACTCCATGGCGCTCCTCCTTCCACCATCGCGAGGTCGCGTCGGCGGGCGCGCGCCGCTCGATCTCCCGGGCCAGCGCGACCGCCGCGCCGCGCACCTGCGGGAAGGTCCACCGCGGCTCGATCCGGCAGTAGACATGGATGCCCCGCGAGCCTGAGGTCTTGGGCCAGCCGGTCAGGCCGTAATCGGCCAGGACCTCGCGCGCGGCCAGCGCCACCCGCACGATCTGCGCCCACTCCACGCCGGGCACGGGATCGAGGTCCACCCGCAGCTCGTCCGGGTGGTCGAGATCGGCCGCGCGCACCGGGTGCGGGTTGAGGTCGATGCAGCCGAGGTTCAGCACCCAGGCCAGCTGGGCCTCGTCGCCGACCACCACCTCCTCGGCGGTGCGCCCGGACGGGAAGCTCAGGGTCACGGTGTCGATCCAGCCCGGCCGGGCGGACGGGGCGCGCTTCTGGAAGAACGCTTCGCCCTCCGCGCCGTGCACGAACCGCTTGAGCACCATGGGCCGCCCTGCGACGCCGCGCAGCGCGCCGTCGGCGACGCTGAGGTAGTAGCGGACCAGGTCCAGCTTGGTGTGGCCGGCCTGCGGGAAGAAGATCTTGTCAGGGTTGCTGACCGGCACCTGGCGCCCGGCCACCTGCAAGACCTCCTTGCGATCAGCCATGACAGCACGATAGCGGGCGGCTAAGCGCACCGGCCGGCGCCCGCGCCCGCGCAGCTGCGCCGGACGGCCCCCAGCCCGCTGAACGGCTTACCCATCGGCACCCGGCACGCTCGGTGGTCCACTCATCGTGCGCTGGCCGCCAGTGGCCGTCCCGGTGTCGACGCGGGCGTTGCGGCCGACGGCGGCGGCGGCGATGACGCCGGCCGAGGCGACGGCGCTGAGCCAGCCGACGTGCTCGCCGAGCAGCAGCGCTGACCAGCCCAGCGTCAGCGCGGGCTGGGCGAGCTGGAGCTTGCCCACCCGCGCCACGCCGCCGCGGGCCAGCCCCTGGTACCAGGCGAAGAAACCGAGGCACATCGACACCAGCCCCACGTAGCCGAGGCCCGCGACGGCGCCGGCGCTGATCCGGCCCGGCGGAGGCCCGGTGACGATCGCCGCCGCGGTCACCGCGCCGGTCACCGGCAGGGCCAGGATCACCGCCCAGCAGATCACCCGCCAGCCACCGTACTCGCGGGCCAGCACGCCGCCCTCGGCGTAGCCGAGCCCGGCCACCGCGATGGCGGCGAGCAGCAGCACGTCGCCCGCGCGGAGCCGGCCGCCGCCCTGCACCGCGGCAAAGGTGATCACCACGGCCAGGCCCAGGGCCAGCGCCGCCCAGTAAGCCCGGCGCGGTCGCTCGCCCGCCCGCAGCACGGCCATCCCGGCCGTGGCCGCCGGGATCAGGCCGGTCAGCACCGCGCCGTGCACGCTGTCGACCTGATGCAAAGCCAGCGCGGACAGCAGCCCGAACCCGATGCCGACCGTAGCCGCGACGATCAGCAGCCCGGGCAGCGCGGCGCGCGGCGGCAGCATCGGCTGGCGCCGCGCGGTCAGGAGGATCGCCGCCGCCGCTGCGGCGATCACCGACCGGCCGACGCCGACGACCACCGGGCTGAACGCGGTCTCGGCTGCCGTGGTCGCCGGGAAGGTCAGGCTGAAGCACACCACGCCAAGCGCGCCGAGCAGCAGCGGGACGGCCCGTCCGGTGACCGTATTCCTCGTGCCTGTCTTCCCGGTGATCGCCGCTGCGGCGAGTGCCCTCCCGGCGACGGCTGTCCCGGCGACGGCCGTCCCTGCGGCCGGGACCGCTTCCGCTCCGGCCAGAGAAGTGCTTTCATTAAGTCTCATGTCAGACGATAGCACTTTCGCCTCGGCGCTGGCCCAGGTCGAGCGGCTCGTTACCTCGCTGCCGGCCCAGAGCAGGCTGCCCTCCTACCGTGAGCTGCAGCAGCAATACCGGCTCGCCCCGGCCACCGTGCAGCGGATGCTCGCCGACCTGGCCCGCCGCGGGCTGATCGTGACGCGGCCGGGAAGCGGTACCTACACCGCGCCTCGCCGCGTGGCGGCCGCTCCCGCCGACGTGTCCTGGCAGACGCTCGCCCTGGGCAGCCGGGCCGGGCTCAGCCCGGACCTGGAACGGCTCATCGACCCGGCGCCCCCCGGGGCGCTGGCGCTGGCCAGCGGCTTCCTCGACGAGCGGCTGCAACCGCTCGGCTTGCTGGCCGCGGCGGCGTCGCGAGCCGCCCGCCGGCCCCGGGGCTGGAGCAGGCTGCCGCCGCAGGGACTGCCCGAGCTGCGCGGTCACCTCGCCGCTGAGATCGGCGGCTCGCTCACCGAGCAGCACGTGCTCATCACCTCCGGCGGCCAGGCCGCCCTGTCGGCGGTGTTCCGGCACCTGTGCGCGCCCGGCGACCCGCTGATCGTGGAGTCGCCCACCTACGTCGGCGCGCTCGCGGCCGCCCGCGCGGCCGGCCTGACGCTGGTCCCGGTACCCGGCGACCGGGACGGGGTGCTCCCTGACGCGCTCGCCGATGCGCTGGCCCGGACCGGGGCCCGGCTGGCCTACCTGCAGCCGCGGTACGGCAACCCGGCCGGGACCGTGCTGGCTGCCGGCCGCCGCGACGAGGTACTGGCCGCGGTTGCTGACCGCGGCGCGTTCCTGGTCGAGGACGACTGGATGCGCGACCTGGATCTCGGGCCTGCGCCGCCGCCGCCGCTGGCCAGCGCCGACCAGGACGGGCATGTGATCTACCTGCGATCGCTGACCAAGCCGGTCGCGGCCGGCCTGCGGGTGGCGGGCTTGGCCGCGCGGGGCCCGGTGCTCGCCCGGCTGCGCCGCGGCCGGATCAGCGACGACCTGTTCGTCGCCCCGATCCTGCAGCAGATCGCGGTGGACGTGCTCACCGCGCCGGGCTGGCCGCGGCACCTGGGCAGCGTCCGGCGCACGCTGCGGGAGCGGCGCGACGCGCTGGCCGCGGCGATCGAGCGGCTGCTGCCCGGCTGCATCCTGGAGACGATCCCGGCCGGCGGGGTGCACGTGTGGCTGCGGCTGCCCGACCGCTGCTCCGACGCTGACGTGGCCGCGGCGGCAACCGCCCGCGGCCTGGCCATCACCCCCGGCCGGGCCTCATTCCCGGCCGAGGCGCCCGGCCCGTACCTGCGGTTGTCCTACGCGGCCGCGGACCCGCCCGCGCTGGGGCACGCCATCCAGATCCTGGCGGCGGTCCTCGGCGGCCAGTGATGCCGCCCCCGGTCAGCTGGCCGGCCGGGTCAGCCGGCCGGGTCGTATTCGCCGGCGGCCAGGCGGCCGGTGATGCCGACCCGGTTCCACGCATTGATCACCACGATCAGCCACACCAGCTGGGCCAGCTCGGCCGCCCTGAACTCGGCCGCCGCCTGTGCGTAGACGTCGTCGGGTACATGCCCGTCGTGCACCAGCGTGATCGCCTCGGTCAGCGCCAGCGCGGCCCGCTCCCGAGCCGTGAAGAACGGCGCCTCGCGCCAGGCGGACAGCGCATAGATGCGCTGCTCGGACTCGCCGGTCGAACGGGCGTCCAGAGTGTGCATGTCGAGGCAGTACGCGCACCCGTTGATCTGGGAGGCGCGGATCCGCACTAGCTCCTTCAGCGGCCGCTCCAGCGGCGTGTCGGCGGCGGCCTGATCCAGTCGGCACATGGCGCGGTAGACGTCGGGGGCCTGCTCGCTGAGCGAGACCCGTGCGGCCGGAGTGTGCTGCAGTGTTTCGGTCATGAGTCGAGCCTAGGCCGATAGTGGCTTAACGATAGAGTCCACTACCGTGCCAGATAAGTGGTCCACTTGGGCGGGCCTGGACCTGCACGTCAACATCGATCGCAGTGATCTGCGGCGCAGCGTGGAGACGGTCCTGCGAAACGCAGTCCAGGCCGGCCGGCTCCCGGCCGGTACCCGGCTGCCCTCCACCCGCGTCCTCGCTGCCGATCTGGGAGTGGCGCGGGGGACGGTGACGCAGGCCTACGAGCAGCTGGTGGCCGAGGGATACCTGACCGCGCGGCAGGGCTCGGGCACCAGGGTCGCCGCCCTGGTCAGCGCCGCGGTCCCGGTCCGCCCGGCGGCCGGCGCGGCTGGTACCGGGGCGGCCGGCCCGGCCGGCGGCGGGCTGACCGCGGGCGCGGCCGGGCCGCGACCGGCCGCGCGCTGGGACTTCTTCCCCGGCACGCCGGACCTGTCGGCGTTTCCGCGGTCTGCCTGGCTGGTCGCGGCCCGGCGGGTGCTTGCTGCGACACCCGCCGCGGCGCTCGGCTACGGGGACGCGCGCGGCACCCCGGCCCTGCGGCAGGCCCTGGCCGGATACCTCGGCCGCGCCCGCGGCGTGCTGACCAGCCCGGACCAGATCGTGGTCTGCTCCGGGTACGCGCACGCGCTCGGCCTGCTCGCCGCGGTGCTGCGCGCCCGGGGGGCGGCCCGGCTCGCCTTCGAGGATCCATCGCTGGCCCGGCACCGCGACGTCGCCGCCCGGGCCGGGCTCGCCATCGAGGGCGTCCCGGTCGACCAGCACGGCATCCGCGTCGACCAGATCCGCGGGCCGGCGGTGGTGGTCACCCCGGCGCATCAGTACCCGACCGGCGTGACGCTGAACCCGGCCCGGCGGGCCAGCCTGTCCGACTGGGCGAGGGCCGGTGACGGCCTGATCATCGAGGACGACTACGACGGCGAGTTCCGCTACGACCGCCAGCCGGTCGGCGCGATGCAGGGCCTGGCCCCGGAGCACGTGATCTACGCTGGCACGGCCAGCAAGACCCTCGCGCCGGGCCTGCGGCTCGCCTGGCTGGCGCTGCCGCCGGCGCTGACCGCCGAGGTCAGCGTCCAGCTCGGGTGCGCCGGCTCCAGCGCCGACGTGCTCGGCCAGCTGGTGCTCGCCGACCTGATCGGCAGCGGCGGCTACGACCGCCACATCCGCCAGGCCCGCAGCCGGTACCGGGCGCGGCGCGACCGGCTGGCCGCCGAGCTGGCCCGGCAGGCGCCTGCGGTGGCCCTGCGCGGTATCGCGGCCGGGCTGCACGCGCTCGCCGGGCTGCCGGCGGGCGGGCCCGGCGAAGCCGAGGTGACCGCGCGGGCCTGGGCGCGCGGTATTGCCGTCGAGCCGCTGGGGGAGTACTGGATCCGCGGTGGTGATCATCCGCCTGGCCTGGTCATCGGCTACGCCACCCCGGCCGGGCACGCGTTCGAGCCGGGCCTGGCCGAGCTGGCCGGCCTGCTCGGCGAGCTGACCCGGCCGCGCTGACTACGATCCCGTTATGCAGATACCCAAGCCCAGCGAAGACGACAAGGCGTTCTTCCGGTCACTGATCCCCGCCGACCCTGAGGTCGAGATCAAGCCGATGTTCGGCAACCTCGGCGCGTTCGTGCACGGCAACATGTTCGCGGGGCTGTTCGGCCCGGCCGTGGGCGTCCGGCTGGCCGGCGCAGCGCAGGCTGAGCTGGCCGAAGTCGAGGGGACCGGCCCGTTCGGGCCGGCCGAGCGGCCGATGGGCGGCTACCTCAGCCTCCCGGCGGCCTGGCGCGCCGACCCGGCCGCGGCCGCCCCGTGGCTCGAGGCCGCCCTGGCCCACGTCCGCATGCTGCCGCCGAAGACCGCGAAGAAGCGCAAGCCCGCCCGGGCCCAGCCCGGCGCCTGATCGCGGCCGGCCCTCAGACGACCGGGCTGCGACGCTCAAGCAGCACCACGTCGCGCCACCGGCCGTGCTGGCGGCCCAGCCGCTCGCGGGTGCCCACGACGCGGAACCCCAGCGCCTGATGCAGCGCGATGCTGGCGGTGTTCTCCGGGAAGATCCCGGACTGAATGGTCCAGATGCCCGCCGCCTCGGTGGAGCCGATGAGGACCTGCACCAGCCGCCTGCCGATGCCACGGCCGCGTGCCGCCGGGTCGACGTACACCGAGTGCTCGACCACCCCCGCGTAGGCACACCGGCTCGAGACCGCTGACGCGGCGACCCAGCCGAGCACCGTTCCCGGCTCGTCCACCGCCACGAACCGGTGGCCGGCCAGCCGGGCCGCGCTGAAGTCGGCCCAGTCCGGGGCGGCGGTCTCGAAGGTGGCGTCGCCCTCGTCGATGCCCGCCTGGTAGATGGCCAGCACGCGGCCGGCGTCCGCGGCGGTCATCGGCTCGATCGCCGCCCGCCCGCCTGCCACCGCCGGCCCGCCTGCCGCCGGCTGGCCCGACACCGCCGGCTCATCCGAGTTCACGCCGCGTAGCACTGCACGCCGTCCTGCCGGGTAACGCGCAGCGCGCCCCGCTCGGCCAGCACCTCCAGATGCGCGATCGTCTCGTTCACGGCCAGCATCTGGTTGAAGGGATCCAGGTCGGCGAACGCCCGGCCGCGGCTGGTCCACGGCAGCACCGCGGCCGTTTCCATCGCCGTGACCGCCCCGTCCGCCACTGCCCGCAGCGTCGCGTCCAGCCGCACCCGGTGGTGCTCGACCAGGGCGGCGATCCGGGGGCCGGCGGCGGGCTGCGCCGGGCCGTGAGCGGGCAGCAGCCGGCAGTCGGCCAGCGCCTCGACCGCCGCCAGCGACTCCAGGTACTCCGCCAGCGCCCGGGACGAGGGCATCGGCTCGAACCCGATCGACGGGGTGATGTGCGGCAGCACGTGATCGCCGGAGAACAGCAGGCCGGCGCCAGGGTCGTGGAACACCACGTGGCCCCTGGTGTGCCCGGGCGTGGCGATGACGCGCAGCGTCCGGCCCGCCAGCTCCAGCTTCGCGCCGTCGTGCAGCCACTCGTCCGGGTCGTCCCACATCTGCGGGTCGACCCGCTCCCTCCCCTCCGCATCCCCGGCGCGCTCCAGCCGGTCCACCACGGCGCCCGCGCCGCCGGCCCGCAGCCGGGCCAGCAGCGGGCCGCTGAAGTGACCGGGCCGGGCCGCGCGGACCGTGCCGAGCGCCGCCGCCTCGCCGGCCCCGACGGCCACCCGGGTGCCCAGCAGCCGCCGCACCACCATGCCGAGGGTGTAGTGATCCCGGTGCGCGTGCGTGACCAGGAACTGGCGCACGTCGCGCAGGTCGTAGCCGAGCCCGGCCAGCGCAGCCTCAAGCCGCTTGCGCGCCTCCGCCAGGGCCCAGCCGGAGTCGATCAGGACCAGCGCGCCCGCGTCCTCGATTGCGTAGACGTTGACCGCGCGCAGGCCGTCGTTCGGCAGCGGCAGCGGGATCCGGTGCACGCCGTCGGCGACACCAAAGGCGCCCGGCCGCTCCCAGTCGCGCCGGCGCGGGTCACCGGGAGCCGGCGGCACCATCATGCCGCCAGCTCGGCGACGGCCGCGGCGAATGCCAGCGTGGCCCGCATCGCGGCCACCGACAGGGCGCTGCCCGCCAGTGTCCCGCCCACTCCGCCGGTGTCCTCGATATCCGCCTCCGGGCCGGCCAGGATCCGCTGCGCCAGCGGACCGGACAGGCCGTAGGCACCGGCCGGGATGCCGCCGGCGATGGACTTGCCGATCGTGACGACGTCAGGATCCAGTCCCCGGGCCCGGGTGCAGGCACCGGGCCCGTGGTAGCAGTAGCTCAGCACGCAGATCCGCGGCCGCCCGGTCAGGTGCCGGGCGATCCGGGTGGCCCAGCGATTGGCGGTGGCGGTCAGCGCGAAACTCCAGTACTGCGGCCCGAGCCGGCGGGCCAGCTCAGTGCCGACCCAGGCGGTGTCGGGCGTCGGCAGCATGGTCGTCGCGCCGCCCAGCTCGCCGTACCGCCGGGCCACCGCGGCTACGACCGCGGCGGGGGAGTGCCCGGCCATCGCGCCGGTGTCGCCCAGGCAGAAGTCGGCGCACTCATCCCGTTCCCGGCTGATCAGCCTGGCCAGCCGCCCGGCGCCGATGCCCGCCCGTCCCGCCGCCCGCCGCCCGGCCATGGCGCTCCCCTCGTCTGCCCGCCGGGCGGTCCCGCCCGCCAGGACAGCATCTCAGGGCGGCTCCCGGGGCCGGGCTCGCCGGATCACCGCGAGCGCGGCTCAGGCCGTCAGCACCCGGACCGCCCTGGCCCACGGCGGCTCGTCCGGCCATTCAGCCCGGCACAGCTCGGCCTCGGCCCGGGCCAGCAGCCGCAGGTAGGTCTCGGTCGGCAGCGCTGGTCATGATCGCGCTATCATTCGCCAGTAGCCAGCCGCGGTTCCCGGAAAGCCGCCCGCGGCAGGGCTTCTTATCCGCCTCGGGAGCTGGTGGCCGGACAAGGGCCCGCGGCCGGGCCGGCCGTTCCGGGAGGTCCATGGTCATGGCGGTCAGTGCGGCCGCGCCCGAGGTGCCGGGGCCGGTGCCGCGCCGCCCGGCGGCAGCGGCTGGTGGCAGCGGCTATGGCGGCCAGCCGGCCGGAACAGGGAACTGTGCTCCGACCTGGTGATCGCGACCCTGGTCATCGCCGCTCCGCTGGCCATCACTACCAGCGGGAAAGTGCCGCTGGCGGCCGGCACCATACTGTGCACCCAGGCCAGTGATTTCGTCCGCACCGACGGCATCGTGCTGCCCGCGACGCAGATATCCAGCCAGGCCGTCGTCAGCAACGACGGCCAGGCCGTGACGATGCGAATCTGGGTAGCACCGCGATACGAGCAGTTAAGCGGATTCGGCAGCTACTCCGGCACCATCAGCCTGAATGATTCCCGGGCCGCGGGCGCCAGCGTTCCCGTCAGAATCGATGTTCAGTATCCCTTCATCAACCGCATCGCCATCTGCGGCCTGCTGCTGGCCTACGCCGGATTGGTCTGGGGCGGCTGGTGCGGGTGGCCGACCGGGATCTGTCCTTCTACAGGAATGAGCCGTTCTCCGCCAATCTGGCTCTGCGGATCGCCGTGCTGGCCACCGCGATTCGGTCATTAACGCGCAGATGCTCAGCAACGAGGCCTGGACCGGCTCGCTCAGCGACTACATCAACCTCGGCGGCCTGGTCGGCGCGGCGGCTATCGCCGCGACGCCGTCATTGCGGGCGGTCGTCAGCCGGCTCAGCCGTCCCGATGACCCAGGGCGTCTCGAGCACCAGCAACTCGATCACCAGCAATAGGCCATCAAAGCTGCGGCGATAAGCCGTCAGCAGCCGCCGCGGCAGCGGCTCGGCGGTGGCGAGGTGGTCAGGCGGTCCCCGGCCCGCTGGTCACGCGCCCGCTGGCAGCGCGGCCAGCGCCGCCTCGATCACCTGGGCGGATACCTCCTGATCGCGCAGCTGCCCGGCAGCGTGCTCGCCGTAGGCGGTGAGGTCGAGCAGGCCGTGCCCGCACAGCGCGGTCAGGATGACCTTCTCCTCGCCGGTCTGCTTGCACCGCAGCGCCTCCTCGATGCAGGCCGCCACCGCATGGGTGGGCTCAGGCGCCGGGACGATCCCCTCGGTGCGGGCGAAGCGCAGGCCCGCCGCGAAGCACTCCGACTGCGGCTTGGCCACCGCCTCGATCAGGCCCAGCTCGTAGATGTGCGACAGCAGCGGTGACATGCCGTGATAGCGCAGCCCGCCGGCGTGGATGGGGTCGGGGATGAAATCGTGCCCGAGGGTGTGCATCTTCAGCAGCGGCGTCATCCCGGCCGTGTCGCCGAAGTCGTAGGCGTAGATGCCCTTGGTGAACGACGGGCACGCCTCGGGCTCCACCGCCCGGATCACCGGGTTGATCGTTGCCGGCCAGCTTCTCGCGCAGGAACGGGAAGGCCAGGCCGCCGAAGTTCGACCCGCCGCCGGTGCACCCGACGATCACGTCCGGGGTGTCACCGGCCTGGGCCAGCTGCGCGATCGCCTCCTCGCCGATCACCGTCTGGTGCAGTAGCACGTGGTTCAGCACGCTGCCGAGGGCGTACCGGGCCGCTGGGTCGCTGGCCGCCACCTCGACCGCCTCGCTGATCGCGATGCCGAGGCTGCCGGTCGAGTCCGGCTGCCGGGCGAGGACAGCGCGGCCTGCCGCGGTGAGATCCGACGGGCTCGGGTGAACGGTCGCCCCGTAGATCTCCATCAGCAGCTTGCGGTACGGCTTCTGGTCGTAGGAGGCGCGCACCATCCACACCTCGAGCTCGAGGCCGAAGACCGCGGCGGCGAACGACAGGGCACTGCCCCACTGGCCTGCCCCGGTCTCGGTCGTCAGCTTGCGGACGCCCTCGGCCGCGTTGTAATAGGCCTGCGGCACGGCCGTATTGGGCTTGTGCGAGCCCGCCGGGCTGCCGCCCTCGTACTTGTAGTAGATGCGGGCCGGGGTGCCCAGGTCCTGCTCCAGCCGCCGGGCCCGGTACAGCGGCGTGGGCCGCCACAGCCGGTAGACGTCCAGGACGTCCTCGGGGATGGCGATGTGCCGTTCCGCCGACACCTCCTGCGCGATCAGCGCGGCCGGGAACAGCGGCGCCAGGTCGTCCGGGCCCACCGGCTGACGGGTGCCGGGATGCAGCGGGGGAGGCGGCGGCGAGGGCAGGTCGGCCACGACGTTGTACCAGTGCCGCGGCATCTCCGACTCCTGCAGCACGTATTTAACCTGGCGTTCCATGGTGCCTCCCGGTTTATCACGGTGGCTGGCTAGGCACACCGTAGCGGAGCCGGGGCCGCCGGCGAAGATGGAACGAGGCGCAGGTACAGCAGCTGGGCATCTCCGGCGGGTCGCGACGGGCGAGCGGATACACCGGCCGGAATGGGACGAATCGGTTGCGGGTGCCCAGGCCGCATGCCAGGGTGGGGCCGTGAATCCGGGGTCTGCGGCGGCAGGGAGTCCGGGGCCGGCGGCCCGTAGCCTGCGCGGCACAGTGGCCCTGATCATCGTCGGCGCGGTCTTGTTCATGACCGGCCTGATCACGGGCTCGGTCGCGGAAATCGCGCACGTGACGACCCGCCAGCCGTCCCGCCAGCCGGCGGGCGGGACGGCTGGGCTGCCCGCGACCGTCGCCGTTGCGGTCATCCTGGCCGCGGCCGGCCTCGCGCTGGGGCTGGCCGCGCTGGTCATGATCGTGGCCGGCCTGCCGGTCCCGGCCCGGCGCGCCGCGGCCCGGGTCGCTGCGGCGCAGCCCGGCGCAGCGCGGCCGTCTGCGGCCCGGTCCTTTGCGGCTCGGCCTGCTGGCTCGCGGCCTGCTAGCGCCCGGCGTGCGGGCGCCCGGCGTGCTGGCGCGCGGCCCGGCCCCTCGCGGTCCGCGCCGGGGCGCCCCCGGCCGGACGATGACATCGCCACCGGGGACTGGCTCGGCCCGTTGCGCGATGAGCCGCGGCAGCCCGGTGCCCCGGCGCCCGCTGCGCACTCCGGTCACCCGCACCAGCCCGCGGCGCCGGGCTACTCCGACGACGGCTGGAACCCCGACTTCCTCAGCGGCCCGCTGCCCGCCTGCCAGGGCGCCCAGGCGCATGCCGCCGGCCCGCAGTCCGGTAACGCCACTCATCCCGTGCCGCCGTACCCGGAGGAGCAGCCGCCGGAGGCCCCGCCCGGGCCGGGCGCCGCCCCGCTGGCGGCGGTGCCGGGCGCAGCCAGCCGGGCCCGGCGGGCGCGCGAGGTGCCCAGGCGGCAGCGGCGGCTGATCCGCGGTTACGTGGTCCCGGCCACGGAGGCGGGCGACCAGGCCGCCGCGCCCGCAGGCACCGAGCGCGACGGCGCCCGCCAGCCCGGCTAGCATCCGGGCCTTCGCGCTCGTCATGACGGAGGATCGTCAGCCGTATTTGCTGCCGGTGTTCCGCGATCTTTCCGAAAGCCGGCCGCAGCTCCCGCTGCCGCAGGCCGGCGTCAGCTCTCCTCCGCGCGGTAGTCGCTGATCTCCGCGCACCCCGGCGGCGCGGTCAGGCCGCCCTTCGCGCCGCGCATCTGCGCGGTCAGGCTCTCCGGGGTGTGGAACTGGACCGCGAACGCCAGGTGGTGCGAGGGATCCAGCCAGCGGCTCCGGACGCCCGGGTACTCAGCGCCGGCCCAGCCGTTGCGCCGCTCCGCAAGCTCGAAGCCCTGCGCCTTCAGCCTGCGGTGCACCTCCCAGGTGCCGGCGGCGTACTGGCCGGCGGCGAACACAAAGGCGTAGCGGATCACGTCCGGGATCAGGTAGGCCAGTTCCTGCGGCTGAACGTCGGGATGGCGCGACACCAGCCGGGCCAGCTGGAACCGGAACAGGTTGCTGTCCCGCAGCGCGTAGCGCTCGGTGTCGGGGGCGAGGCGGCCGTGCTCAAGCTGCGATTCGAGCCTGCGCATCGCCGGGGTGAGCCCGCTGCGGCCGTAGCCGCCGAAGACGTTCCTGCCCTCGGCCGCCTGGTACTGGGAGTAAACGTGATCCGCGATGCGGCTCTGCTGCGGGGCGAGCCGGGCCCCGCGCCACTCCCACGAGCCCTGTGCGCTGGTGCGCGGCTCGTCCGCCCCGGCTGGCCCCGGCGGCGGCGCGGGCGGTGGCCCTGGCGACCGCCTGACGGTCCCGGCCGGCGCGGTGGCCTGGCCGTTGGCCTGGGTCTCGAAGTCGCCGGCCGCAGCGGCCGGGACCTCCGGCAGGCTGTCTGGCCCGCTGCTGCCGCGCTCCCGCGCGGCGCCGGCCGCCGAGGAGCCGGCCGCCCGGCTCAGCAGCTCGGCGAACTGGCCGGAACCGGGACCAGTCCCGTTCGCACTGCTCCGGCACTGGCTGGTGCGGCCGCTGTCCGCGTCACGATCGTTCCCGGTCAGCGGAAGCTCGAGATGCTTCAGCGCGTGAATGGGCGGCTTGCGCGAGCCGTCGTCGTGGTACGGAGATGACGGGTGCCCGAACGGCAGCAGCTCCAGCCGCCGCCTCAGGTCAGCAGCCGAGCCGCGCGCGGGCCGCTCGGCGGCCCCGTACCACCCGGGCCCGGCTCGAAAGGGCGCGGCCGGCCCGTGCCCGGGCCGGCCCAGGCGGCCTCGATCCGCGGGAGCCGGTGACGCGGCAGCCGGCGGGGCGAGCGATCCGTCCTGCTGCGCTGGCCGCGACCCGGCAACCGGCGGCGCGGCGTCCGCGCCGGGCACCGGCGCAGCCAGCGGCGCCAGCGCCGGCCCGGGCCACGGGGACGCCGGCGCGGGCTGGGACGCCAATTCGGCCGCCCCGGGCGGCGGCAGCACGGCCGCCCTGACGGCCAGCTCGGCGCGATCCCGGCTGGCCAGGCCGAGCCGCGGGGGGTTGCTGCCGTCCGCCGGGCTGCCCGCCCGCGCGCCGCCGGGCTGGCGCTGCGGCAATGCCGACGCGCCGTTGCCGGTCATGGCAGTGGTGTTCTCCGTGCGGTATCTTCCGGGTGCAATAGTGAGCCGCGGCAGGTCCACAGTGTTCTGCCGCGGGTCCTCTGGCGAGTCCCAGCGGTCCTGTGGCCCTTGCATCGCGCTCCCCCCGGCACGTCGGCGATCCGGTCATCGTATCGGCGCGCGCCCTCCGGCGCGCTTGCGGTGCGGATTTCTCTCTGCCCCCGGGCCCCGGCGAGCGCGCGGCGGTCCCGGCCCCGGCCTGCGCCTCCGGGGCGACGGTCCCGGTGCTGGTCAGGACGGCCAGGCGGGGATGATCTGGCCGTGCACCTCGCCGAGGCCGACCCGGCTGCCGTCCGGCCCGGGCGCGATCGCGCTGATCCGCACCACGTCGCCGTCCAGCAGCCAGCTGCGGCTGCCGCCGTCCGGCAGCTTCAGCGGCTCGGTCCCGTTCCAGGCCAGCTCGAGCAGGCAGCCGCGCTGGTCCCGGTCGGGCCCGCTGACCGTGCCCGAGGCGTACAGGTCGCCGGGCCGCAAGGCCGCGCCGTTGACGGTCAGGTGCGCGAGCATCTGCGCGGGCGACCAGTGCATCCCCGCATACCGCGGCCGGGATACCACCTGGCCGTTGATCGCGACCTCGAAGCCGATGTCCAGGCCCCAGTCCGCCGCCTCGGTGAGATAGGGCAGCAGCGGGGTGCCGCGCGACGGCGGGGCCAGCCGGGCGGTCTCCAGCGCGGCCAGCGGCACGATCCACGGCGAGACCGAGGTGCCGAATGACTTGCCGCAAAACGGGCCGAGCGGTGTCGACTCCCAGCGCCTGCAGGTCGCGGGCCGACCAGTCATTGACCAGGCACACGCCGAACACGTGCTCGGCGAACCGGTCCACCGGCACCGGCTCGCCCAGCATGGTCTCGCACGCCGACCACGAAGCCGAGCTCGGCCTCGAAATCCAGCCGCTCCGACGGCCCGTACACCGGCCCGTCGGCGTCCGGCGGCCGGAACTGCCCGCACGGCCGGCGGATCGGCGTGCCGGACGGCACCACCGTGGCCGACCGGCCGTGGTAGCCGACCGGCAGGTGCCGCCAGTTCGGGTGCCAGCGGCCCGGCCGTCCGGCCGGAAGATCCGGCCGACGTTGGCGGCATGCTGCTCCGAGGCGTAGAAGTCCGCGTAGTCGGACACGGTGAACGGCAGGTGCAGCTCGCGCCTCGGCCGCCGGGACCAGCAGGTCCTCGACCGCCTCCCGGTAGGGGTCGCTGCGACAGCCAGGCGGTGAGGTCGGCCCGGACCTGCGCCCAGGCCCGGTGGCCCTCGGCCAGGAACGCATCCAGCGTGCCCGCCGCGAACAGGTGCGCGCGGGCGGGCAGCAGCCGCTGCGAGGCAGTGGTGAGGTCGAGAATCCGGTCGCCGACCGCGACGCCGACCCGGCGCTGCGCCGCATGGTGCGGGGCGGAATACGACCCGTAGGGCAGCGTCTGCAGGCCCAGCGGGTCGGCGGCGTCGATGCCCAGCCACGCGGCGGCCTGCGTCCGGGCCATGGCCCACCTCCCGTTCTGGCCCCGCAGCGCGGGGTCCTCGTGCCGTGCCGGTCAGCTTCCGGATATTACGCCGGGGCTGCCCGTAGATCGTGTCACCGTGAAAGCGCGGTGCCGCTGCCTTGCGCACTGACCCCCGTGCAAACTATGCTGAGCATACTATCTTGACGTCAAGATAGCTTGATCGGGCCCTGGCCCGTCCCGGCATCCGGGTCTGCGGCAAGATGCAATTACAGCCAGAGGGCAGGAAGGCCAGGCAATGACCGCGAACAGCTTCGCCACCAGGGGGACGCTCACGGCAGGCGGCGCCAGCTACCAGGTATACCGGCTGGACGGCGTGACCGGAGCCGGCGATCTCCCGTTCAGCCTGAAGATCTTGCTGGAGAACCTGCTGCGCGCCGAGGACGGCGTGAACGTCACCGCCGACCACATCACCGCGCTGGCCGGCTGGGACCCGGCGGCCGAGCCGGACACCGAGATCCAGTTCAGCCCGGCCCGGGTGATCATGCAGGACCTGACCGGGGTGCCCGCGGTGGTCGACCTGGCCAGCATGCGGGAGGCGATGCGCGAGCTCGGCGGTGACGCGGCGAAGATCAACCCGCTGGTACCGGCGGAGCTGGTCATCGACCACTCGGTGATCGCCGACGTCTTCGGCCGGCCGGATGCATTCGATCGCAACGTGGCGCTGGAATTCGAGCGCAACAAAGAGCGGTTCGCGTTCCTGCGCTGGGGCCAGGAGGCGTTCGACCAGTTCAAGGTGGTGCCGCCCGGCACCGGGATCGTGCATCAGGTCAACATCGAGCACCTGGCCCGGGTGGTCATGGCTCAGCCCGGCGATGACGGGGTGGCCGCCTACCCGGACACCTGCGTCGGCACCGACTCGCACACCACGATGCAGAACGGACTCGGCGTGCTGGGCTGGGGCGTCGGCGGCATTGAGGCCGAGGCGGCCATGCTGGGCCAGCCGGTGTCGATGCTGATTCCCAGCGTGGTCGGCTTCCGGCTGACCGGCGAGCTGCCTGCCGGCGCGACCGCCACTGACCTGGTGCTCACCATCACCGAACTGCTGCGGCGCCGCGGCGTGGTCGGCAAGTTCGTCGAGTTCTACGGCGAGGGCGTGGCCGCGGTCCCGGTGGCCAACCGGGCCACGATCGGCAATATGTCGCCGGAATTCGGCTCTACCTGCGCGATCTTCCCGATCGACGCCGAGACCATCTCCTACCTGCGGCTCACCGGCCGGCCCGACGAGCAGGTCGCGCTGGTCGAGGCGTACGCCAAGGAACTCGGCCTGTGGCACGACCCGGCCGCCCGCGCGCGCTACTCCGAGGAGGTCGAGCTCGACCTGTCCACCGTGGTGCCGTCACTGGCCGGGCCGAAGCGGCCGCAGGACCGGGTCGCGCTGGCCGACGCGAAGGCCGCGTTCCGGGCGGCGCTCGGGTCGTACGTGCAGCTCGACAGCCTGGATGACGACATCGCCAGCACGTTCCCGGCATCCGATCCGTTCGACGCCGCGGCCGGGGTCGACGCAGGCCGGGGACGAGGCGGCCGGGCCGGCCAGCCGACCGGGCTGAGGCCGCCGGTGCCGGCGACAGCCGCCTGTCCGCTCCGGTCGAGGTCATCATGGACGACGGCACCAAGACCTCGATCGGCCACGGCTCGGTGGTGATCGCCGCCATCACCTCGTGCACCAACACCTCCAACCCCTCGGTCATGATCGGCGCCGCGCTGCTGGCCCGCAAGGCCGTCGAGGCGGGCCTGGAGCGCAAGCCGTGGGTGAAGACCACGCTCGCGCCCGGATCCAAGGTGGTGATGGACTACTACGAGCGGGCCGGCCTCACCCCGTACCTGGACAAGCTCGGCTTCAACCTGGTCGGCTACGGTTGCACCACCTGCATCGGCAACTCCGGCCCGCTGCCCGAGGCGGTTAGCGCCGCGGTGTCCGACCACGACCTGGCCGTGGTGTCGGTGCTGTCGGGCAACCGGAACTTCGAGGGCCGGATCAACCCGGACGTGAAGATGAACTACCTGGCCTCCCCGCCTCTGGTGGTGGCCTACGCGCTGGCCGGCACGATGGACATCGACTTCGAGCATGAGCCGCTCGGCACCGGATCGGACGGCCAGCCGGTGTACCTGCGGGACCTGTGGCCGGCCCCGGACGAGATCGGGTCGATCGTGCGGACCGCCGTGGCCGCGGAGATGTTCACCCGCGACTACGCCGACGTCTTTGCCGGGGACGAGCTGTGGCAGGAGCTGGACGTGCCGCCGGGTGAGGTGTTCGCCTGGGACGAGAACTCCACCTACGTGCGGCGGCCGCCGTACTTCGACGGGATGCCGGCCGAGCCCGAGCCGGTCAGCGACATCCACGGTGCCCGGGTACTGGCCAGGCTGGGCGACTCGGTCACCACCGACCACATCTCGCCGGCCGGGGCGATCAAGACCGACAGCCCGGCGGGCCAGTACCTGACCTCCCGCGGTGTCCAGCGGCGGGACTTCAACTCCTACGGCTCACGGCGCGGCAACCACGAGGTGATGATTCGCGGCACGTTCGCCAACATCCGGCTGCGCAACCAGCTCGCCCCCGGCACCGAGGGCGGCGTCACGGTCAAGCTGCCGGAGGAGACCCAGACCTCGATCTATGAGGCGTCCCGGGGCTACCTGGCCGAGGGCACCCCGCTGCTGGTGCTCGGCGGCAAGGAGTACGGGTCCGGGTCGTCACGGGACTGGGCGGCCAAGGGCACTGTGCTGCTCGGCGTCCGGGCGGTGCTGGTGGAGTCGTTTGAGCGGATCCACCGGTCCAACCTGATCGGCATGGGGGTGCTGCCGCTGCAGTTCCAGCCGGGCGAAAGTGCCGAGTCGCTGGGGCTGACCGGCCGTGAGGTGTTCGACGTGACCGGCATCGAGGCGATGAACTCCGGGCCGACGCCGCGTGAGGTGACAGTGCGCGCCGACGGCCGGGAGTTCCGCGCCGTGGTGCGGATCGACACCCCCGGCGAGGCCGAGTACTACCGGCACGGGGGCATCATGCAGTACGTGCTCAGGTCGCTGCTCGGCAAAGCCTGACCGGCCGGCCCGCCCGCGCCCGCTAGCGTCAGGCGGGTGAGATCGGTTCCGCTGACTGACGCCGGGCTATGGCTGACTGCCGCCGAGCGGTGGCTGCTGCTGGCCGGGCTGGCGCTGGCCCTCGGCGGCCTGGCCGGCCGGGGCCTCGGCCGGCAGTACCTGGCCCGGCACCCCGAGACTGTCCCGCCCGCCCCGCTGCCGGGGCCGTGGGCACTGCGCGGCAGCCTGCTCGGCGCGGCGGCGAGCGCGGCGCTGGCGGTGACCGCCCTGGCGGACGCCTCGCTCGCGGCCAGGCTGGCCCGGCCGCCGGTGGCCGGCCTGCGCGGCCATGCCACCGAGTGGACCGCGCTGGCCGAGCTGGCCTGCTTCGCGCTCGCGGCCGCGGCGCTGCGGCTGCGTCAGCAGGGCCTGGCCGTGACCGCGCTGCTCGGCGTGATCGCGGCCGAGGGCGTGCGTGCCCATCCCGAGGGGCTGATCCCGGCGGCCGGGGCGATGCTCACCTACTGCCACCTGACCCCGGGGGTGCTGTGGGCGGGCATGCTGGCCTACACGCTGCGGGCCGCGGCGGCCTGGCGGGCTGACCCGGCGGCCATGCAGGGCCTGATCCGGCTGTACTCGGCCGCGGCGGCCTGGCTGTTCGGCGCCGTGGTGGTCACCGGCCTGCTGACGGTCCTGCTGGTCACGCCGCTTGGGTCGCTGCTGACCACCGGCTACGGGCGGATCCTGATCGGCAAGTCCGCGCTGGTCGCGGTGGCGGCGGGGCTGGCCGTGGCCGGCCGGGCCTGGCTGCGCAGGCAGCCGCAGCCGGGCGCCGGGCCCGCCCGGGTCACCCGGGCTGAGCTGGCCGTGCTGGCCGCCGTGCTGGCGGTGACCGGGCTGCTGACCGTGGTCACCCCGCCGGCCAGGCCGGTGGGCACGATCGGGGCGGCCCGGGCGGCTAGCTGCCCGGCCCGTCCGCCCGGCCGCCGGGCACCGCGGACAGCCGCCGCATCAGCGTGTCGAACTCGGCGAACGACAAGCTCTGGTCCGCGTCGGACAGTGCCTGCTCCGGAGCCGGGTGCACCTCGATGAGCAGCCCGTGCGCGCCGGCCGCGCGGGCGGCCCAGGCCATCGGCGCGACGTAGGCGCGCAGCCCGGTGCCGTGGCTGGGGTCCACGATGACCGGCAGGTGCGAGCGCTCGCGGACGACCACCACCGCGGACAGGTCCAGGGTGTTGCGGGTGGCGCTCTCGAACGTGCGGATACCCCGCTCGCACAAGATCACCTGCTGGTTGCCCTGTGCCACCACGTATTCGGCCGCCGCCAGCCACTCCTCGATCGTGGACGACAGGCCGCGCTTGAGCAGCACCGGCCGGTCGATCTTGCCCAGCTCGCGCAGCAGGTCGAAGTTCTGCATGTTGCGCGCGCCGACCTGCAGGATGTCGGCCGCCTTGGCCAGCCGCGGCACCTGATCGACGGCCATGACCTCGGTGATCACCGGCATCCCGGTCTCCCGGCCGGCCTCGACCAGCAGGTCCAGGCCCTCCCAGCGCATGCCCTGGAACGCGTACGGCGAGGTGCGCGGCTTGAACACCCCGCCGCGCAGCACGTGCGCGCCGTGGTCGCGGACGAACCGTGCGGTGGCGCCGATCTGCCCGGCGCTCTCCACCGAGCACGGGCCGGCCATTACCACGAAGCCGTCCCCGCCGACCAGCAGGTCGGTGCCCACCCGGACCACCGTGTCCTGCTGCCGGGCGGCCCGGTCCACCAGCTTGTACTGCCGGGACCGGCGCGCGGGCGGGGGCGGCGCGGCGGCGACCGCCTCCAGCGTCTCGGCCGGCTCGGGCGCCTCCGCCAGGGACATTGCGCCCTCCGGGCCCGGCACGTCGCCGGCCCTCGGCCGCTCGCGCAGCGCCTTCGCCGGGTAGCTGCCCAGCACCTTGGTGAACAGGGCAGCCGAGCGAAGCTCGTCCAGCGCGGCGAAGGTGCGCGGATCGGCCGCGTTGCCCTCGAAATCGAGGAAGAACAGGTACTCCCACGGCTGCCCCGGCCGGGGCCGGGACTCCAGCTTGGTCATCGAGTGGCCGCTGCCCGCCAGCACCTCCAGGCAGCGCAGCAGCGCGCCTTCCTCGTGCCGGGTCACCAGGATCAGGCTGGTCTTGCAGGGGATCCGCAGGTCCACCTCGGCCGGGGTAGTGGCCAGCACCACGAACCGGGTGTAGTTGTCCTGCCGGTCACAGATGCCGTGCCGCAGCACGGTCAGGCCGTGCGCGGCTGCGGCGTCCGGCGAGCCGATCGCGGCCATGCCGGGATCGTCGGCGTCGGCCACCGCCTGCATCGCGCCCGCGGTGTCGAACCACGGCGTGGGCGCCGCGTCCGGCAGCGACTGGAGAAACTGCGCGCACTGCTCCAGGCCCTGCGGGTGCGACACGATCGTGCGCAGCGCCGACAGCGGCACGTCGCCCGCCGCGGCCAGGCAGTGGTCGACCTGCCAGGTCTCCTCGCCCACGATGAACAGCTGGTGCTCGCGCAGCAGCGCATAGACCTCGTTGATGCTGCCGGCCGTGGTGTTCTCGATCGGCAGCACCGCGAGGTCGACGTCACCGGCCAGCAGCGCCGCGCCGGCTGCCGCGAAGGTGCGGTAGCCGGTCAGCTCCCCGGACAGCCCGCGCCCGGCCAGGTACTTGCGGGCGGCGGCGTCGCTGTAGGCGTGCGCGGCACCCTGGAACGCCACCTTGACCCGGCCGCCGGGCTCCCCGTCCAGGTGCCGGGCCTGCTGCGCCACCGAGTCGCTGATCAGCTCGCGGAAGATGCGGCGCACCAGGCTGGCGGACACGCCGAGCCCGGCGGCCTGGGCCGCGACGCCGTCCAGGACCCGGCGCTCCCGGCCGGCGTCCTGGATCGAGCCGGTGCCCTGCCCCTTGGCCCGGGCCATGACCGCGATCAGGTCGGCCCGCTGGGCGATCAGCCGCACGATCCCGGCGTCCAGCTCGTCCAGGCTGTCCCGCAAGCCGGTGATGTCGGGCTGCTGCTGGGTCACGGTGTCCTGCCTCCAGGTCGGGCGGTGCCGGTGAGCGCGGCGGCCCGCCGCCGGCCAGCGGGTAACGTCGGCCGGGTGCGGCAGATGACCAGTCGGCTTTCCCCAGGCCAGCGGCAGCGGCCGCGCAGTCGGGCGGCCGGCCTGCTGATCGCCGGCATTCTCGCGCTGGCGTTCAATCTACGCGCCGCGATCACCAGTCTGCCCCCGGTGTTCCCCGAGCTGCACGCCACGCTGCACATCTCCGTCGCGGCCGAGGCTGGCCTCGCGGCGGTGCCGGTGCTGTGCTTCGGCCTGTTCTCCGGGCTCGGGGCGCCGCTGAGCCGCGCGTTCGGCGAGGAACGGGTACTCGGCGCGGCCCTGGTGCTGCTGGCGGGCGGCCTGCTGCTGCGCGGCGCGGTCCCCGGCGCGGCACTGTTCCCCGGCACGGTCGCAGCCAGCGCCGCGATCGCGCTGATGAACGTGCTGCTGCCGAGCCTGATCAAGCGCCGCCGCCCGGAGCGGGCCGGGGTGCTGATCGGGCTGTACCTGATGTCGCTGTCGGCCGGGGCGATCATCGGGTCGCTGATCGCCGTGCCGGTCTACACGGCCGCGGGCGGCGCCACCCGGGCCGCCTCGGTGACGCTCGGGCTGTGGGCGCTGCCCGCGCTGCTGGCCGCGGTGGCCTGGCTGCCCCAGCTGCGCTACCGCACCGGGCCCGCAGCCGGGTCCGACCGGCCCGCGGGAGCGCTGGCGCTGGCCCGCTACCCGCTGGCCTGGCAGGTCACCCTGTTCATGGGGCTGCAGAGCCTGACGTACTACTCGGCGCTGTCCTGGCTGCCGACCCTGTTCCGCAGTCATGGCACCAGCGCCGTGCACGCGGGCGACCTGATGGCACTGATGAACCTGGGCAACGCGGTCACCGCGCTGGCCGCGCCCGTGCTGGCGCACCGGGCCCGTGACCAGCGGCTGCTGGTCGCGCTCTCGATGGCTGCCACCGGGGCGGGCCTGGCCGGCGCGGCCTTCGGCCCGGCGGCCGGCGCCGTGCCCTTTGTCTTCATCCTCGGTCTCGGCCAGGGGGCGACGCTCGGGCTGGCCATCTTCTTCACGATGGCGCGCGCGCCGGACCCGGCCACCGCGGCGTCGCTGTCGGCGTTCGCCCAGGGTATCGGCTACCTCATCGCCGCGACCGGCCCGCTGCTGACCGGCTACCTGCACGCCGTGACCGGGGGCTGGGCCATCCCGATCTGGGTACTGCTGCTCATCGCGGGCGGCCAGCTGGTCACCGGCTGGCTGGCCGCCCGCCCCCGCATGGTCCCGGTGCCCGTCAGCCGGTCGCTTCGCCTTCCGAGGGGCGAGGGTCCGGGCGGCTGATGGTCATGCACGGTCCGGGAGGCGGGCGGGGCCTGCTTGGCCGCGGGCGGCCCTGAGGAGCAGCCACCGGTCGGGCCCGGTCCGGCACGGAAATAGACTCAGCTGCAGCAGTCCCTCGCGTCACGCCCGCTGCCCGGCCAGGGGGCACCGCAGCCGGGGCGCAGTGCCCGGGGCGCAGTGCCCGGCGGCTGCCCGATCTTCTCGAGGAGTGCCCAGGTGACAGTGCTGGAGAGCATCTGTAGTCCGCGTGACGTGAAGGATCTCAGCCCCGACCAGCTGCCTGCGCTGGCCGCCGAGATCCGTGACTTCCTGATCCGCGCCGTCTCGAGAAACGGCGGTCATCTCGGGCCGAACCTCGGTGTGGTGGAACTCACCATCGCCCTGCACCGGGTCTTCGACTCGCCGGTGGACCGGATCTTGTTCGACACCGGCCACCAGTCGTACGTGCACAAGCTGCTGACCGGCCGGCAGGCCGCGTTCGGCCGGCTGCGCCAGCGCGGCGGCATCTCCGGCTACCCCAACCGGGCCGAGTCCGAGCACGACGTGATCGAGAACTCGCACGCCTCCACCAGCCTGTCCTACGCCGACGGCCTGGCCAAGGCCTACCAGCTGCGCGGCGAGGACCGCACCGTGATCGCGGTCATCGGCGACGGCGCGCTGACCGGCGGGATGGCCTGGGAGGCGCTGAACAACATCGCCTCGGCCTCCGGCCGCCGCCTGATCATCGTGGTCAACGACAACGGCCGGTCCTACCAGCCGACCATCGGCGGGCTGGCCGACCATCTGGCCTCGATCCGCGTCTCGCAGCGCTACGAGCAGGTGCTCGACTACATCAAGACCTCGCTGTCGCGCACGCCGCTGGTCGGGCCGCCGCTGTTCGAGACCCTGCACGGCATCAAGAAGGGCCTCAAGGACGTGCTGCAGCCGCAGGTGCTGTTCGAGGACCTGGGCCTGAAGTACCTCGGCCCGGTGGACGGCCACGACGAGCAGGCCGTCGAGTTCGCGCTGCGGCGGGCCCGCGATTTCGGCGGCCCGGTGCTGGTGCACGTGATCACCCGCAAGGGCTTCGGCTACCCGCTGGCCGAGGAGAACGACGAGGACTGCCTGCACCAGGTCGCCCCGGCCAGCGCAGCCGCGGTCGCCGGCGCGAGCCCGGCCGGTCCGGCGCGGACCTGGTCGCAGGCGTTCGGCGACGAGCTGCTCGCGATCGGCAGCCGCCGCTCCGACGTGGTGGCGATCACCGCGGCGATGCTGCACCCGACCGGCCTGGCCGCCTTCGCGGCCGCCTTCCCCGACCGGGTATTCGATGTGGGCATCGCCGAGCAGCACGCGATGACCAGCGCGGCCGGGCTGGCCATGGGCGGCATGCACCCGGTGGTGGCCATCTACGCGACGTTCGCCAGCCGCGCGTTCGACCAGCTGCTGATGGACGTGGCGCTGCACCGGCTGCCGGTGACGGTGGTGCTAGACCGGGCTGGGGTGACCGGGCCGGACGGTGCCAGCCATCACGGGATGTGGGACGGCTCGATCCTGCAGGTGGTGCCGGGGCTGAAGATCGCCGCCCCGCGGGACGCCAGCCGGATCGCCGAGCTGCTGAACGAGGCCGTCGCGGTCAGCGACGGCCCTACCGTGCTGCGCTTCCCCAAGGGCAGCGTCGGCGCCGAGGTCGAGGCGGTCGGCAAGGTCGGCGGCGCGGACCTGCTGGGCCGGCCCGCCGCCGGAGCCGGGGAGGACGTGCTGCTGATCGGGGCCGGGCCGATGGCGGTGACCTGCGTGCAGGCCGCCACCCGGCTCGCCGATCACGGCATCGGCGTGACCGTGGTCGACCCCCGCTGGACCAAGCCGGTCGACCCGGCGATCGCGGATGCGGCGGCCCGGCACCGGCTGGTGGTTACCGCCGAGGACAACGGCGTGGTCGGCGGCTTCGGCGACGCCGTGGCCCGGCTGATGCGCGAGCGCGGCGTGGACACCCCGGTGCAGTCGTTCGGGATATCCCAGCAGTTCCTCGAGCACGGCGAGCGCGCCGAGCTGCTCGAGGACCTGGGCCTGAGCGCGCAGGCGCTGGCCCGGGGCATCACCGAGGCGGTCGCGCGGCGCACGCCCGAGCTCGCGCACGAGCAGCAGGCCTGAGCCCGCTGCAGGGGCCGGGCGGCAGTCCGGGAGTGAGCGGCCCGGGCCCGGCGGCCCCGGCCTCGGTGGCAGAATCGGCAGCTATGAAGGCACTTGAGGTCGCGGTCGTCGGCTCAGGGCCGGCCGGGCTCTACACCGCCGAGGCGCTGATCAAGCAGGCTGCCGCGCTGGCCGAGCCGCAGCCGATCCGGGTGGACGTGCTGGACCGGCTGCCCACGCCCTACGGCCTGGTCAGGTACGGGGTGGCGCCCGACCACAAGTCGATCAAGTCGATCGCCGACTACCTGCGCCGGGTGCTCGAGCACGACGGCGTCACGTTCCTCGGTGGCATCCACCTCGGCGAGGACGTCACCCGGGCCGACCTGCTGGCCAGCTACGACGCTGTGGTGTACGCGACCGGGGCGATGCGCGACCGGCGGCTCGGCATTCCCGGTGAGGACCTGCCCGGCAGTTTCGCCGCGACCGACTTCGTGAACTGGTACTGCGGGCACCCCGACATCGACCCGGCCCAGTTCAGCCTGGACGCCGAGTCGGTGGCGGTGATCGGGGTCGGCAACGTCGCGGTCGACGTAGCCCGCATCCTGGCCCGCGACCCGGCCGACCTGCGCGAGACCGACATCTCGGAGCCGGTGCTGGCCGCGCTGGAGGCCAGCAAGGTCCGCGAGGTGCACATGATCGGGCGGCGCGGCCCGGCCCAGGCCAAGTTCACCACCAAGGAGCTGCGCGAGCTCGGCGAGCTGGCCGGGGTGGACATCATCGTCGGCGCGGGCGAGCACGACCTGGATGCCTACGATCCGACCGGCGAGAGCACCCGGCTGGCCGAGGCCGACCGGCATGTGCGCGGCAACTACACGGTCATCGCGGGCTGGGCGGCCCGGTCCGCGGCGGGCGGGGCGCGCACGCTGACCGTCCGGTTCTGGCTGCGGCCGGCCGAAATCCTGGGTCAGCAAAAGGTATCCGGGCTTACCCTCGAGCGCACCAGACTGGATGCGCAGGGCCGGCTGGCCGGGACCGGCGAGTACGAGACCCTGCCGGTGCAGATGGTGCTGCGCTCGGTGGGCTACCAGAGCGTGCCCTTGCCGGGCGTCCCGTTCGACCAGGCCACCAGCACGGTGCCGAACGCCGAGGGCCGCGTGACCGGGCCGGATGGCCAGCCGCTGCCGGGGGAGTACGTGGCGGGCTGGCTCAAGCGCGGGCCGACCGGGGTGATCGGCACCAACAAGTCTGACGCGGCGCAGACCGTCCGCGTGCTGCTCGCCGACCTGGCCGGCGGCCCGGGCCCGGCGGACATGCCGCTGCCCCGGGCCGGGCTGCTCAGGTTCCCTGATGCCCAGTCAGGCGGCGGGGAGGCGCCGTCGCGCTTCAGCCGCCTGCTCGCCGAGCGCGGCATCCAGCCGGTCAGCTACGCCGACTGGCTGAAGATCGAGGCGGCCGAGCGGGAGCTGGCTGCCTCGCTCGGCCGCGGCACCCGGGTCAAGCTGGCCAGCCGCGAGGCCCTCCACACCGCCGCCGGGTACCAGCCTGCAGCCCCGCCGGCCCCTTCCTCCTAGATCGTCCATCCTCGTGACCGCGGAGTGCTGACGGGGCTCCCGTCGATGCCCTGCTGGCGCGACCGGTACCGCGCCCGGCTGCGATGCCCCATACTGGAGGAGTCGTCACGACGCCGCCCAGCGACCTGCGGCCGTTGTAACGTCGGCGCTGCTCACCGCACTGCCAGCGGCCGGTCCTCCCGGCTATCCCAGGCAGTCCCTTCTGACAGCGGTCGGCGAGGCTCATAGCATCGCTGATCAGGAGGCTCGGTGGCCGCTTCTGGCCCCCTCCCGCAGGGTGACGGAGGGCTGCGCATAACCCGCCTGGCCAGCCGGCCGGGCCTGATCCTGGCCGGTGAAATCGACGACGATACCCGGACGGCGCTGGTCGCGGAGCTCGGCCGGCTCACCGGAGCGAGCCAGATTCACCTGTACCTGGCCGGGATCATCTACTGCGATCTCGCCGGCCTGCGCACCCTCCTCGGGCTCGGCGCTGCCGGGCCGGAGGGCGCGCCGCGGCAGGTCGTGCTGCACGACCTGCCGCCCTGGCTGCACCGGATAATGGCCGTGGTCGGCTGGGATGCCAGCCCGGGCGTCGTGATCAGCTGACCGGTGCTCAGCGAATCGGCTGGCGGGGGCGGCCGCGTCCTCATCACCGGCCGCCCGGGCGGCCCGCCGGGCGCGGCGCACTTCCAGCGCGAGCGGGACGAGCGAGACGATCACGATTACCGCGGTGATCGGCAGCAGGTAGGTATCGATGCCGGGGATCGTGGCGCCGAGCGCGTAGCCGGCCATCGTCACGCCGACCGGCCAGAGCATGCCGCCCGCGACCGGAGGGGCGGCTGGCCTCGGGCTAGCCGGCCGGCTCAGCGCGCCGGGTGGTCAGCGTCCTGAGCAGCTGGCGGGTCCGGCGCTGCTCCTCGCCGCGGCCGAACTCGCCCGCCACGAAGTCGGTCACCCCCGCCGCTTCCAGCGCCCTGACCTGCGCGGTCACGGCGCCCTCGTCGCCGACGATGGCGACGTCGCCAGGCTGGCCCGCGCCCTCCCGGTCGAGCATCGCCCGGTAGGAGGGCAGCTGCCCGTAGATCGCGAAGACCCGGCTGGCCCGCTCCCTGGCGGCCACCGGCTCGTCGGTGACGCAGACGGGCAGGATGCAGACCACCCGCGGGCCGGGGCGCCCAGCCTCCCGGGCCGCCGCCGTGATCGCCGGGACGATGTAATCCCGCACGGTCGCCGGCCCGGTCATCCACAGCACCGTCCCGTCGGCCCGCTGGCCGGCCAGCCGCAGCATCTGCGGCCCGAGCGCGGCTAGCAGCACCGGGATCCGGCCTGCCCGCGGCGTGGACAGCTCGACCGCGGCCTGCATGGTCTCGCCCCGGAACTCGGCCCGGTGGCCGTCCAGCAGCGGCAGCAGGATGGACAGGTACTCGCGCATGTGCCGGGCGGGCCGGTCGAAGCTGTAACCGAGCATGTCGTTTATGACGATCTTGTGCGAGAGCCCGATGCCGAGAGCGAGCCGCGGCCCGACCGCGGCGGTCACCGTCAGTGCCTGCTGCGCCAGCACCGCCGGATGGCGCGGGTAGGTCGGCACGACGGCGGTGCCCAGCTCGATACCCGCCACGCCGCTGCCCGCGACCGCGAGTGCGGTCAGGGCGTCGAGACCGAAGATGTTGGACATCCAGGCTGACGCGAACCCGTCCTGCGCGGCCTGGCCCAGCTGATCGCGCAGGCCGGCCAGGGCATCCGGCCCGGCCGGATCTGCGAGAGAGATGCCGATGCGCATGGAGATCTCCGTTTCCGCCTGACGTGGCCGTGCCCGGCAGCGTCACCCCGCCACCCGGCGTCCGATGATGCCCACCGGACCGGCATCGGCGCAACTGGCCGGAGTTTTGCCGGGTCATCTAGGGAATCGGCCTAGCCGCAGTCTTGGAAAGCGGTAACACTGGGCACAACTGTGTCGCGGCCTCCGGTCCGTCCGGTGGCAGCTGGGGACAGTGCAGAAAGGACGCGGCATGCCCAGGCAGGATCAGCCGGCCGAAGGCCAGGTGAAGGACGGCCGTCGCCGCGGCGAGACCGAGCGCGAGGCCGCCAAGCGGCGGGCGGCGCACCAGCGGGCCGCCGAGCGGGCCCGAGCCCGGGAGGCTGCGCGCGAGCTGCGGGCCGCCGGGCGGGACCTGCATCAGGCCGAGCAGGACCTTGGTGCCGAGCAGGACCTTGGTACCGCCGCGACTGACCCGCAGGCTGACGGGGCCGCCCGGCCCGGCACGGGGCCGGCCCGGGAGGCCGAGCTGCACCGTCAGGCCGCCGCCCGGCGGCTGGCCCCGGCAGGCCGGGCGGACCGCGGCCGCTCGCAGGCCGACGCCGGGACGGCCGGGCGCGGGCTGCCGCCCGACCGCTACCTGGACCGGGAGGAAAGCTCGCTGCGCTTCAGCGAGCGGGTGCTTGAGCTGGCCGAAGACGACCGGGTGCCGCTGCTCGAGCGGGTCCGCTTCGCCTCGATCTTCGCCAGCGGCCTGGACGAGTTCTTCATGGTCCGGGTGGCGGGCCGGATCCGCCGGATGGCGGCCGGCCTGCCGGTCGAGAATGCTACCGGCCGGACCTCCCGCGAGGTGCTCGAGAACACCATGGAAGTGGCCCGCGAGCTGTCGGTCCGGCACGCCAAGTGCTTCAGCGAATCGATCGTGCCCGCACTGGCCGGCGCGGGCATCGAGCTGCTGCGGTGGAAGGAGCTGACGCCGGCCGAGCAGGCCGAGATGCAGACGCTGTTCCGGGAGCGGATCTACCCCGTGCTCACGCCGCTGGCGGTCGACCCGGCGCACCCGTTCCCGTTCATCTCGGGCCTGTCACTGAGCCTGGCCGTGACGATCGCGGACCCGAACACCGGGGCGACGATCTTCGCCCGGGTCAAGGTGCCCCCGCTGCTGCCGCGGTTCCTCAGTGTCGGCCCGGGGCCGGTTCGTGCCGCTGGAAGACGTCATCGCCGCCCACCTTGGCGAGCTGTTCGTCGGCTTGGACGTGATCGAGCACTACGGGTTCCGGGTCACCAGGATCCGCGACCTGGAGATCGACGAGGACGTCACCGAGAACCTGCTCCAGTCGCTGGAGCGCGAGCTGATGCGGCGCCGGTTCGAGCCCGCGGTCCGGCTGGAGGTGGAGGACTCGATCTCGGCCGATGTGCTCGACAAGCTGGTGCGCGAGCTCGACGTGCACCCCCGCGCGGTGTACCGGGTATCAGGCCCGCTCGACCTGTCCGGCCTGTCGGCGATCGCCGACCTGGACATCCGGCGGCTGAAGTACCCGGCGTTCGTGCCGTCGGAGTCGGCGCTGCCGCAGGACCAGAGCGTGTTCGCGACCCTGTCCGCCCGCGACGTGCTGGTCCACCACCCTTACGACTCGTTCACCGCGAGCACGCAGCGGCTGGTGGTATCGGCCGCCGCGGACCCGCGGGTGCTGGCCATCAAGCACACGCTGTACCGGACCAGCGGCGACTCCGAGATCGTGGACGCGCTGATCGACGCGGCCGAGAGCGGCAAGCAGGTCGTGGTGGTGGTGGAGATCAAGGCCCGCGGCGACGAGCAGGCCAACATCGCCTGGTCGCGCAAGCTGGAGGAAGCCGGCTGCCATGTGGTTTACGGCTTCGTCGGGCTGAAGACGCACTGCAAGATGGCGCTGGTGGTGCGCGAGGAGGCCGACGGGCTCGCTGCGCCGGTTCTGCCACATCGGCACCGGCAACTACCACCCCAAGACGGCCCGGCTGTATGAGGACTTCGGCCTGCTGACCTCCGACCACGACCGTCGGCGAGGACGTCACCGACCTGTTCAACCACCTCACCGGCTACAGCCGCAAGACCGACTACCGGCGGCTGCTGGTCGCGCCGGAGGGGGTGCGGGCAGGCCTCATCCGAGCAGATCGAGGAGCAGGCCGAGCGGGCCAGGACGGGCCTGCCGTCCCGCATCCAGATGAAGTGCAACGCCATCATCGACGAGGTGACGATCGACTCGCTGTACCGCGCGTCGCAGGTCGGCGTGCCGGTCGACTTGTGGGTCCGCGGGATCTGCGCGCTGCGGCCGGGCGTGCCCGGCATGTCGGAGACGATCAGGGTGCGCAGCGTCGTCGGCCGGTTCCTCGAGCATTCGCGGATCTACGCGTTCGGCACCGGCGAGCCGGACTCCCCGGGCGAGGTCTGGATGGGCAGCGCCGACCTCATGCACCGGAACCTGGACCGGCGGGTCGAGGTGCTGATCCGGGTCACCAACCCGGCACAGCGGGCCGAGCTGCGCGGGCTCATCGACCTGGCCATGGACTCCGGCTACCGCGTCCTGGTGGCTGGGCGGCGACGGCACCTGGACCCGGCACACCTGGACGAGTCGGGCGCGCCGCTGGACGACATCCAGGAGCTGCTGGTCCAGGCCCGGAAGGGCCGGGCTGCCGATGCCTGAGCCCCTGTTGGGCGGGCCTGCCTGCGCAGCGGCCGCCGGGGGGGCGCAGGCCGCGGCAGGTGAGGACCCGGCGCCAGCTCCGGTCCGGGCGGCGGGCGCGGTGGTGTGGCGGCCGGTACCGGCGGGGATCGAGGTGGCGCTCATCCACCGGCAGCGCTACGGCGACTGGACGTTCCCGAAGGGGAAATGCGAGCCGGGGGAGCACCTGCTCGAGACGGCGGTGCGGGAGGTCGGCGAGGAAACCGGTCTGCCGGTGACGCTGGGCAGGCCGCTGCGCCAGGTTGCCTACCGCACCGGCCGCCCGGCCCAAGCTGGTCGATTACTGGTCGGCCACGCCGTCCGGCTCATCGGACCAGCCGTTCGTGCCGAACCAGGAGGTCGACGCGCTGGAGTGGCTGCCGGTCGCGACGGCCCTCGGCCGGCTGACCTACGCCCACGATGTCACGACGCTGACCAGGTTCCGGGCGAGGCGGCCGAGACGGTGCCGCTGATCCTGGTCCGGCACGCGTCCGCGGGCCGCAAGAGCGACCGGCCCGACGATGACCTGGGCCGGCCGCTCGATGCGGAGGGCACGGCCGACGCGGCCGCGCTGGCCGCGCTGCTGGCCTGTTACGCCACCGAGGCGCGCGTTCTCAGCTCGCCCGCGCTGCGCTGCACCGCCACCGTCGCCCCGTACGCGGCGCGGGGCGGCCTGCCGGTCGAGATCGTGCCGTCGCTCGCCACCGGCCAGCCCCCTCCGGCCGTCAGGCCGGCGCCGTCCAGCCGGCCGGCGGAGGTGGCGGCCGCTGTCGCGGTCGGGGGACGCCCGGCCGTCATCTGCGCGCACCGCGAGAACCTGCCCGTGCTGCTCGGGGTCATCTGCGGCGAGCTGGGATCACCGCCGCCGGGAGGCGTCGAGCTGCGCAAGGGCGGATTCTGGGTCCTGCACACCGCCCGCGGGCAGCTGGCAGCGACCGAACGGGGCGACAACTCGCAGCGACCGGTACCCGCTATCGCCGCCCCGCCCGGCGGCCGGTAAGCCCCGCCCGACGGCCCCGGTGTGCCCCGCCCGGCAGGCCGGTGAGCCCGCCCCGCCGGCCGGAGCCGCCGGACCGCTGCGATCGTCGCGGCGGTGATGGCTGCGCCGGTGCGGTGGTCAGCAGCGGGCCAGCGCCGGCTCCCAGTCCAGCGTGGGCGGCAGTACTCCCTCCAGGATCAGCAGCCAGCGCTTGGCCTCGATGCCGGTGCCACCGCTGTAGCCGCCGATCCCGTCACTGGCCACCACCCGGTGGCAGGGGATCAGCAGCGGCAGCCGGTTCGCCCCCATGATCTGCCCGACTACGCGGGCCGGCAGATCTATGCCGGACAGCCCGCTGCACCTGGCCAGCTCGCCGTAGGTGATGGTCTGGCCATAGCCGACGGATTCCAGCAGCGTGCCGAGCACCCGGCGACTGGCGTCCGGCACGTCGCCCCAGTCCAGCGGCAGCTCGAACGCACGGCGCCGTCCGGTCAGGTACTCCGCGAGCTGATCACGGGCCAGCCGGGCCAGGGCGGCGCCCGGCTCCCCGCTGGTCCCGGCCTGGCTGGCGGCCCCAGCCGGGCCGAACCGGACGCGCGCCACGTCCGTTTGGCTGCAGCCGACGGACAGCGGCCCGGCCGGCGTCCGCAATGTGCTCCAGGCGAGCGGCTTCATGCCCCCATTCTGCCCGCCAGGTCCGACAATCCGAGTGCCCGCCGGAGCCGCCGCCACCCCAGGCCGCCCCAGGGCCGCCATCACTCGTCGCCGTGCACCACCCTGCCGCCGGCCACGGTCATCGCTACCGAGGTAGCGCCGATGCCGCTGGCCGGGATGGCGTATAGGTCCTGATCCAGGACGGCGACGTCGGCCCGCAGGCCGGCCGCCAGCCGCCCGGTAACGTCCTCGTCGTGGTTGACGTAGGCGACCCCCGCGGTGAAGGCATCGAGCGCGGTATCCAGGGTGACGGCCTGCTCGGGCATAAAGGGGGTCTCGCACTCCGGCTCGCCCGCGCGGCCGAGGACCGGTGACAGGACCCGGTTCACCGCGACGTGGATCTCCTGCAGCGGGTCCGCGCACGAGACCGGCCAGTCGCTGCCGAAGGCGATCCGGGTGCCGAGGCGGGCGAGCGAGCCGATCTGGTACTGCCAGGCGGCCCGCTCGGGTCCGACGAAGGGCAGCGTCAGCTGCTCCATCTGCGGCTCTGCGCAGGCCCACAGCGGCTGGAAGTTGGCCACCGCGTCGAGCGCGGCGAACCGCCGGAGGTCTTGCGGGCGGATGAACTGCAGATGCGCCAGGTGATGGCGGCCGCTGGCCCGCTGGGGCGCGGGAATGGCGGCCAGGGCGTCGAGAGCGGTGCTGACCGCACGGTCGCCCAGCGCATGGAAGTGCAGCTGGAACCCCTCCCCGGCCAGGCGCCGCACCGCGGCCGTGAGCGCCTCAGGCTCGATGAACAGCTTCCCGCTATGGCCGGCGGAGCGGCCGTGGCGGTCCAGGTAAGGAGCCGACATGGCGGCGGTGAACGTCTCGCATACGCCGTCGAGCATCAGCTTGACCGTCCCGGCCCGGAACTGACCGTCGCCCTGGCCGTTCGAGACCAGCTCGCGCCGGGCCAGCAGCTCATCGACCTGATCCAGGCCCCGGCTGCGGTCCCACCACAGGGCGGCGGCGACCCGGCAGGTTAGCAGGCCGTCAGCGGCGGCCTGCCGGTAGGCATCGAAGGCATCGCTGATGCCGAGCTCCCCGGCCGTGCCCACGCAGGCGTCCTGGAACCGGGTGATTCCCAGCGAGTGCAGGTACGCCTGGCCGGCCAGCAGCCCGTCGGTGAGGTCGGCTGTGGTGGCGGCCGGGACATGCGCCGCAACCAGCCGCATCGCTCCGTCATGCAGGGTGCCTGCCGGGCCGCCGGTGCCGTCGCGCTCGATGCGCCCGTCGGACGGGTCCGGCGTACTCGCGCCGACGCCCGCGATGCGCAGTGCGGCGGTGCTCACCCAGGCACTGTGATGATCCCGGTTCGGCAGGAAGGCGGGCCAGCCGCCGGTGACCGCGTCCAGGTCCGCCGCGGCCGGCGTGCCGCCGGGAAATGCCTCCAGGGCCCAGCCGCCGCCCAGCACCCAGGCATCCGGCGGGAGCCGGGAACCGTAGGCGGCGATGGCGGCCAGGCACTCGTGCCTGGTGCGCAAGCCGAGCAGGTTGCAGCGCAGGCTCTCCAGGCCGCCGATGACCGCGTGCACGTGCGCGTCGCCGAACGCGGGCAGGGCCAGGCGGCCGCGCAGGTCCACCACCCGGGTGGCCGGGCCGATCAGCTCCCGGATGTCGGCATCGGTGCCGAGCGCCGAGATCACGCCACGGCTGGCCGCGAGGGCCTGAACGAAGCCGGACGGATACTCGGGCGTGCGTATCTTCCCGCCGATGAGAACCAGATCCGCCGTGGTGCCGACCACTGCTCTCCCTGTCGTGCTGCTGGCCACTGCCCAGGGCTATTGTGCGCCTGTCCGGCGGGCCGCCGCCGGTCAGCTGGCCGGGCGGGCGCGCGCGGGCAGCTGACGGGTAAGCCAGGAGACCGCGCTGCCCCGGCGGTTCATGCCCGCCTCCGCCTGTCGCGAGGCCATGACCGCCGCGTAGCCGTACTGGCGCATCTGGGCCTCGTAGCCGCCGATGGCCGCGATCAGCCCGGCGGCTTCCCGGGTGTGAGCTCCCGGTGCCGTCTCGGTCGCGGCCTCGCTCAGCAGACGGCACAGCAAGCCGGCGTCCTGCAGTGCCGTGTTCGCCGGACCCGCAGACGCTACTCGCAGCATGGTCGCCCCGCTGCCGTGGTGATTGCCGGGGAAGCCGTGACAGGCCGCCGCGACTGAAGTGTCGGCATCCCGCGGTATGACTCGGCTGCACGCATCACGCGGGAAGGAGCGCACTATGGATGATGACCGGGCCGCTGCCGTCGAGACCGAGCTGGCCGAGCTGTCCAGGCACCTGACTGAGCCGGGGGAACGGGAGTGCCTGCGCTGTTATCTGCTGCGCATGATCAGGGATTTCGGCTGCGACGGAACGCACCGGTGGACGATCAGGTGGCGTGACCTGCGGGCGCCCCGGGCCCGCGGGCTGGTCGGCCGGCTGCAGGATCGGGGCGGCATCTGCTGCGATTGCGAGATCGTGCTCAACGTGTACCCCGACTACCCGCTGTTCGACCAGGACTGGCCTTGCGCGGGCGTCATCCGCCCCGGCTCCGCGCTGCCCTGCGGCCGCCAGGGCCTGCGCAAGAGCGCCTGATCAGGCCGCCGGGCGGTCCGGGCCGGCGCCGTCCGGCTCTTTCTCCAAAATCCGCAGCAGCGCCCGGGCGATGGGCAGGGCGGCGAGCGCGACCTGCCAGGGGCGCGCGCCGTAACCGGAAAGACACTCGGCCACCGCCTCGGCGCTGAGCGGTTCCGGCGGCTGCCAGGCCAGGCGGCGCACGGCATCGGGGGACAGCAGGTTCTCGGCGGGCATCCCGGCCGAGTCGGCGAGCGCCGCGACGGCGGCGCGCGCGGCGGTCAGCCGCCGGGCGGCGGCCGGATCGCGCTCTGGCCAGCGGTGCGCGGGCGGCGGTCCGTCGCCGGGCGGGGCGGAGGAATCCGGCAGCTCGCGGTCGGGCAGAGCCCGGGCCCGGCCGATGGCCCGCAGCCATTCCGGCGCATGCCGGCGTGCGCCGCGGCCGGAGAAGCCCTGCAGTTCCGCCAGCTCATGGGCGCTGCCTGGCATCGCCCGCGCGGCGGTGATGACGGCCGCATCCGGCAGCAGCCTGGCCGGTGATAGATCACGCCGCTGCGCGACCGCGTCGCGCTCGGCCCACAGCTCGCGGACGGCGGCCAGGCCGCGGCGGCTGCGTACCCGGTGGATCCCCGAGGTACGGCGCCACGGCTCCCGGCGGGGCTCGGCCGCCCTTGCGGCGAGGAGCGCGGCGAACTCCTGCCGGGCCCATTCATCCTTCCCCTGGTCGACAAGCTGCTGGCCGAGCGCGTCCCGCAGCTCGACCAGGACCTCGACGTCGAGGGCCGCATAGCGCAGCCATTCGGCGGGCAGCGGCCGGGTCGACCAGTCCGCCGCGGAGTGGCTTTTCTCCAGCCGGAAGCCCAGCACGGCCTCCACCAGGGTGCCGAGGCCGACCCGCGGGTAACCCGAGCAGCGGCCCGCCAGCTCGGTGTCGAACAGCCGCCGCGGCCGGTAGCCGAGCTCGGCCAGGCAGGGCAGGTCCTGCGAGGCCGCGTGCAGCACGGTCTCGGCATCAGCCAGGGCGGTATCGATGGCAGAAAGGTCGGGACAGGTGACCGGGTCGATCAGCACGGTCCCGCTGCCGTGACGGCGGAACTGCACCAGGAAGGCCCGGTGCCCGTACCGGAAGCCGGAGGCGCGCTCGGCGTCCAGCGCCACCGGCCCGTCGCCCTCGGCCAGCGCCCGGGTCGCCTCGGCCAGCGCCTCGGCCGTCACGACCAGCGGCGGCAGGCCGTCGCGCGGTTCGAGCAGCGGGACGGCCTCGGGCGGCGCATCGGCCAGGTCAGTGCCGTCCGCCGGGACGCCCTCCCGGTCAGTGCCGTCCGCCGGGACCCCTCCGGCAGTGCCGCCGCCGGCGCCCTCCCGGTCAGCTGCCGACCGCCGGGACGCCCTCCCGGTCAGCGGCGCCGGTCACTGCCGCGGCCGCCGCGGCGGCTTCAGCGCGGCAACGCCCGGGGCGGCCGGCGGCAGCCCGGACGCGGTGCACAGCGCATCGGACCACCCGGCGACATGACCGGCTATGTCCGGCTGCCCGTCGGCCCGGACGGCAGGTGTCCAGGAGGCCCGCAGCTCGAACCCGGTCGACACCGGCTCGCCTCGTTTCGTGCCGAACCCCTCCGTCACCACCGTGGTGACCGTACCGCTGATGCTGTCATAACCCGATGTCCTGGCATCCAGCGCCTCGGTCAGCCAGCTCCAGCCGACCTCGCCGATGAGCTGGTCGGCGGCGATCTCCGGCTCCAGCTCGGCCCGGATATAGCCGATGACCCGGTACTGCCCCGACCAGGCCGCCTGCCCTGCAGGGTCATGCAGCAGCACAAAGCGGCCCCAGCCGAGCTCAGTGTCCCCCTGCAGCACCGTCGCGCCAATGGCGGCCGCGTGCGGCGCCAGCCGCCGGGGCGGCGGCTCGGCCTCGAACGTCAGCTCCGGCCGGGCGGCGGCAAGCTGGCCGGCCGCGCCGGCGAGCTCGGCTGCGACCGCGCCGAACGTGACCTCGGAGTCCACGGCAGCTGGTTCCGTGCGGCCCGCGGCCAGTCTCATGTCCGGCGCTGGCGCGGGCCGCACCCGGTCATCGGTCTCACGCCACCCGGCGGTGCGGGCCGGCGTCCGCGGCCGCGGCGACCGGAGCGGGGAGCAGGCCGATCAGCAGGGCTGCCCCGCATGCGGTGCACCAGAACTCCGGACACTCGCCGTCCGGCGCGTCCGGGCAGCTGCCCGGCTCGGCATGGCCGAGCGCGAAAGGCTGATCACTGGCGCAGTCGGGGCAGGGCCGGATCAGCTCGATCATCTGCTACCTCCCTGCGGGGCTGTCTCTCCGAGCGCGCCCGGAGACTCAGCATCGATGCTGGCATGCCGCTATCCGGTGTTGGCGGATCTGCGACGGCGTGTCACCGTGACGATTGCGCAACGGCGCCGCCGGATGCCGTGCCGCGGGCAGGACTGTCACCTGATCCGACGGCAGCGGCGCCTTCCTATGAGAAGATCCGTTATGTGAATCCGCAGACTGGCGAATCGCCGTTCCTGCGCGCCTGCCGCCGCCAGCCGGTGCCCTACACGCCGGTGTGGTACATGCGCCAGGCGGGCAGGTCGCTGCCCGAATACCGGGCGGCCCGGGCGGGCGTCGGCATGCTCGAAGCGTGCTTCAGCCCTGATCTCATCACCGAGCTGACGCTGCAGCCGCTGCGCCGCTACCACATAGACGCGGCGATCCTGTTCAGCGACATCGTGGTGCCGCTGCGCGCGGTCGGCGTCGGCGTGGACATCAGGCCCGGTGTCGGGCCGGTGATCGGGCAGCCGATCCGCTCAGCGCAGGACCTGCAGCGGCTGCGGCCACTGGAGCCCGGCGATATCCCGTTCGTCACCGAGGCCATCAGCATGCTGGTGGCCGAGCTGGGCGCGACGCCGCTGATCGGGTTCGCCGGAGGGCCGTTCACACTCGCCTCGTACCTGATTGAGGGCGGCCCGTCCAAGAGCTTCGATGTGACCAAGTCGCTGATGTACGGCAACCCGGCGCTGTGGCATGAGCTGATGTCCCGGCTGGCTGACATCACGATCGCGTTCCTGCGCGCGCAGATCGCGGCCGGCGCGTCCGCGATCCAGCTGTTCGACTCCTGGGCCGGCGCGGTCTGCCCCGATGATTACCGCCAGGCGGTGCTGCCGCACTCACGGCGCATCTTCGAGTCGCTGGCGGATACCGGCGTGCCGAGAATCCACTTCGGCGTGGGCACGGGCGAGCTGCTCGAGCTGATGGGTGAGGCCGGCGCTGAGGTGGTCGGGGTGGACTGGCGGGTACCGCTGGACGAGGCAGTGCGCCGGGTCGAGCCGGGCAAGGCGCTGCAGGGAAATCTGGACCCGGCCGTCCTGCTGGCCCCCTGGGAGGTCATCGAGCAGCGGGCCAGGGACGTGGTGACCCGCGGCCGGACCGCGGAGGCACACATCTTCAACCTCGGCCACGGCGTGCTCCCGGCCACCAACCCCGACCAGCTTGCCCGCCTCGCCGACCTGGTACATGCCGAGTCCGCCCGCGTCCCCGGCTAGGACCGGCCGCCCGCGGGCCGACGTTCCTGATCGGGAGACATCTCCGCAATTAGAGCTGAAAAGTCTCCGCGATCACATAGAACTCCTCTGGCGGGGCCGCTGCAGCGTAGGGGTCAGGTGACGGTGGGCCGGGCCCCGCGGTGCCGCAGCCGGGCCAGCCGCCGCAGCCGGCCGCGGAAGGCGTAGCCGAGGGCGGCGAGGATGGCGGCCAGCACGGCGAACGGCAGCACCGTGCCGAGGGCGGTGAGCAGCCAGCCGACGGCCAGCCGGAACGCGCGCCAGCCGCCCGACAGCCCGGCCAGGAAGCCGCCGGCCGCGTGCTTGCGGTGCCGGTGCGCGGGCTGGTGCTGGCTCAGCAGCGTCAGCGATACGGTCGCGTAGCTGACCTCGTGGCCCAGCGACCGCTGCTGGGCCTGCAGCGCCTCCAGCGCCGACTCGTCGCCGTTGATCTGGTCCTGCACCCCGAGCAGCGCGCCGACCGAGCCGGCTCGCCGCAGCAGCAGCCTGAGCTGCGCGATGGCGGCGCGCTCGGAGGTGACCCGGCTGGCCACGTCGGCGACCTGCTGGGTCACGTCGGTGACGTGCTGGTCCAGGCTCACCGGCCGGCCGAGGGCGTCAAGCTGGCCGAGGGCGGCCTGATAACGCGGTACCGGGATCTTCAGCGTGACGGTGACCGCGGGCGGGTGATCCGGTCCCCGGCCGGAGACCGCGTGCTCAGCGGACACGTACCCGCCCGCGCTGGTCGCGATGGCGGCCGCCCTGGCGGCGGCCGAGGTGACGTCGCGGGCCCGGACGGAAAGGCCGGCGGTGTAGATCAGGCTCGGGCTGGCCACGGTCAGCTGCGTGCCCGGCCCTGGCTGCCGGGCACCGAACGCCGGCCGGCCTGGGCCGGCCCGGCCGCCCCCGCGCCTGCGACGCCCCCGGTGGCTGATTTTGCTGATCCCGATGAGGTAGCGGCCGTGCCGCCGGCGGAGCATCCCGCGGCGAGCAGCAGGATCAGGCCGGCGCCGAGGGCGGTGCCAGCCGCGAGGGTGGCGCGCAGCGGCCCGCGGTCCGCGCGGCCAGCCCCGGTACTGTTCATGCTGCTGGGACGCGCCCCGGCCCGGCCCGGTTCCCGGTGATCGGCAACTTGCGCGAAATCCGCGATCGCGGCGGCGGCAGGCACGGGCGCGGCCGGTGCGCAACAGCGGAACATCATCAGCAAAGGAGCCGGCCGATGAGCCAGCCCGCCGGCCGCGGCGGCCCGGGCGCGGCCTTCGGTCCCGGCGTGGCGGGCTGGCTGGCCGGTCTTGGCCGGCTGCGCGACGTGGTGCGCCAGGAGGTGCTGCGCGGGCAGCTGGCCGAACTGCCCCAGCTGGCCCGGCCGGCCCGGGTCCTCGACGTCGGCTGCGGCCAGGGCACCCAGGCGATGCACCTGGCCCGGGCCGGGCACCAGGTCACCGGCCTGGATCCCTCGGCTGAGCTGCTGGCCGCCTTCGGTGCCGCCCTGGCTGCCGAGCCGCCCGACGTGGCCAGCCGGGTCACGCTGAGGCAGGGGCAGGGGGAGCGCGCCGCCGAGCTCGCCCCCGGGCCGTTCGACCTGGTTGCCTGCCACGGCGTGCTCATGTACGCCAACCACATCGCGCCGCTGCTCGCCGCACTGGCCGCGGTGGCTGCGCCCGGCGCGGCGATCTCGCTGCTGGTCCGCAACGGGCTGGCTATGGCGATGCGGCCCGGCCTGCTCGGCGACGGGCCGGGCGCGCTGGCCGCGTTCGACACCGCCGGTTACGTCAACCGGCTTGGCCTGGCTGCCCGCGCGCACACCCCGGCCGACATCGACGCCGTGCTGGTCCCGCTCGGCTGGCGGCGCACCGGCTGGTTCGGGGTGCGGGTGTTCACCGACCACCGGGACGAGCCGGTCCCGGGCGCCGCTGAGCTGGCCCCGCTGCTGGCCGCCGAGGCGCAGGCCGGACGGCGTGATCCTTACCGCCGGGTGGCTGCGCTGCTGCACCTGGTCTACGGCAGGCTGGGGGCATGAGTAGCACTGCTGCGCAGCCTGCCTCAGTCGCGGTCATCGGCGGCGGCATCGCCGGCCTGGCCGCCGCTTACTTCCTGCGCGGTCACGGCCTCGGTGTCACCGTGCTGGAAGGATCGCCGCGGCTCGGCGGCAAGCTGGCGGTGGCCGAGGTCGGCGGGGTCAGCGTCGACGTCGGCGCGGAGGCGCTGCTCGCGCGGCGGCCGGAGGGCGTCGGGCTGGCCCGCCAGGCCGGCCTGGCCGGCCAGCTGGTCAGCCCGGGCACGACCGCGGCTGCGATCTGGACCAGGGGCGGGCTCCGGCCGCTGCCCCGGCGGCAGTACATGGGCGTGCCAGCCGATCTCGACGAGCTGGCCGCCACCGGGATCGTCTCGGAGGCGGGCGCGGCCCGGGCCCGCGAGGATGCGGACCTGCCGCCCACCGACCGGCCCGGGGACGTGCCGGTGGCCAGCCACGTCGGGGCCAGGCTCGGCCCGGAGGTCGTGGACCGGCTGGTGGACCCGCTGCTCGGCGGGGTGTACGCCGGGCGGTCAGACCAGCTGTCGTTCGAGGCGACGCTGTCCGGCCTGGCCGCCAAGTCCCGCGAGCACCGGTCGCTGACCGAGGCGGCCGCGGCGCTGCTGCCGCCCCCGCCCGGGGATGCCGCGCCGGCCCGGCCCGCGCCGGTCTTCACCACGCTGGCGGGCGGCCTTGGCACCCTGCCGCCGGCGCTGGCCGCGGCGTCCGGCGCGGACGTGCAGACCCGGGCAGCGGTGCGCGAGCTGGCCCGCACGCCGGACGGCTGGCGGCTGACCGTCGGCTCGGCGCACGCCCCGCGGCAGCTGCACGCCGACGCGGTCATCCTGGCCCTGCCGGCCCGGCCCGCCAGCCGGCTGCTGGCCGGGGTGCCCGGCGCGGCCGGAGCCGCCGCGGCGCTGGCCGAGATCGAGTACGCGTCCATGGCCGTGGTCACGCTGGCCTACCCGGCCGGAGCGTTCGGCGCTCACGACGGCGCGCTGGCGGGCAGCGGCTTCCTGGTGCCTGCGGTCGACGGGCGGACGGTCAAGGCCGCGACGTTCAGCACCGTCAAGTGGCCGCACCTGCGGCCGGGTGGCGGGGGGCCGCACCTGGTCCGCTGCTCGGTCGGCCGGATCGGCGATGAAGCGGTACTGCAGCGCGATGACCGGGAGCTGGCCGAGCTGGCCGCCGCCGAGCTGGCCGAGGCTACCGGCGCCCCCGCCAGGCCCGGTGACTACCTGGTCACCCGGTGGGGCGGCGGGCTGCCGCAGTACACCGTCGGGCACCTCGACCGGGTGGCCAGGATCCGGGCCGGGGTGGCCGCCCTGCCCGGGCTGGCCGTCTGCGGCGCTGCCTATGACGGGCTGGGCATCCCGGCCTGCATCGCCACCGCGCGGCTGGCGGCCGATCGGGTCCTGGCTTACGTTGAGGCCAGCGCCGGCCCGGCCGGGTTTACCGCGGGCGCCCAGCCAGGCCCGGTAGCACGCTGCCGGGATGAGACGAGCAGGAGGCGATCCATGATCGATCTGGGCCGGGACGGTGACGTCTGGGTGCTCACCATGCGCGACGGCGAGAATCGTTTCACCCAGGCGTGGCTGGAGGAGTTCAGCGCCGCGCTCGACAAGGTGGAGGCGAAGGACGGCGCCCGCGCCCTGGTTACCACAGGGACCGGCAAGTTCTACTCCAACGGGCTCGACCTGGACTGGCTGCGGACCGCGGGCGACGCGGGCCCGGAGTTCCTGGCCGGGGTGCACCGGCTGTTCGGCCGGCTGCTCGGGTTCCCGGCGGTCACGGTCGCGGCCGTGACCGGGCACGCGTTCGCCGCCGGGGCCATGCTCGCTACCGCGCACGACTTCGTGATCATGCGCGAGGACCGCGGCTGGTGGTGCCTGCCCGAGGCCGAGCTCGGCCTGCCGCTGACGCCCGCGATGTACGCGGTCATCGCGACCAAGCTGCCCCGGCGCACCGCCCAGGAAGCGATCCTCACCGGCCGCCAGTACCCGGCCGAAGATGCACTGGCCGCCGGCATCGTGCATCGCACGGCGCCACCGGACCAGGTGATCGGCGACGCGGTCATGCTGGCCAAGGCGCTGGCCGGCAAGGACCGCCGGGCGCTGATCGCGCACAAGCAGCTGCTGTACGGGGAGGCGATCAGCATCTGCGCGGCTGGCATCGGCGCCGATGCGGGAGAATGAGGCCATGACCGACGACAACAGCGCCCCGCGCCAGGCCCGGGCGGCGCAGGCCGCCGAAGGCGGGCAGCGGCCGAAGGCGCGCGAGCTCAACGAGCTGATCCGGTACACGATGTGGTCGGTTTTCCGGCTGACCGGCCCCGGCGCGCTGGACGCGGCCGGCGGGCAGGACGGCTCCGGCCGGGCCGGCCTGGCCGCCGAGGTGAGCGAGCTGTGCCAGCAGCAGGCCGGCAAGGACGTGGTTACCCGCGGCTGCTACGACCTGCAGGGACTGCGCGCCGACGCGGACTACATGTTCTGGTGGATCGCGCCAGGACCCGACGACCTGCAGGAGATGTACGCCAGGTTTCGCCGCACCGGCCTCGGCCGGGCCAGCGAGCCGGTCTGGTCGGTGCTGGCGCTGCATCGCCCCGCCGAGTTCAACAAGAGCCACGTCCCGGCCTTCCTGGGCGGCGAGGAGCCGCGCGCCTACCTGTGCGTGTACCCGTTCGTGCGGTCCTACGAGTGGTACCTGCTCGACGAGCGAGAGCGGCGTGAGCTGCTCGCCGAGCACGGCAAGATGGCCCGTGACTACCCCGACGTGCGGGCCAACACGGTGTCCTGCTTCGCGCTGAACGACTACGAGTGGATGCTCGCGTTCGAGGCCGACGAGCTGCACCGGATCGTGGACCTGATGCGCACCCTGCGCGGGGCCAGGGCCCGGCGGCACACCCGGGTGGAGATCCCGTTCTACACCGGTCGCCGCAAGCCGGTCGGCGAGCTGCTGCACGCCCTGCCGTGACGGCACCTGCCTGCCGGTCACCGCGATGACCGGGCGGCGGATCCTGTTCGGCCGCGAGCGCTTCACTGCCGGGCTGGACTGGGCTGACCTCGCGCCGCTGATGCCCGGCTGGGAGATCTCCTGCTGCGCGCCGGGCGAGGTGGCCCGCCACCTGGACGGCATCGACGCGATATGTCCCTTTGGCGCCTCGGTCGATGCTGAGATCCTCGCGGTCGGCCAGTTCGGCCTGGTGCACCAGTACGGCGTCGGCCTGGAGAAGGTTGACGTGGACCGGGCCACCAAGCTCGGCGTGTGGGTGTGCCGGATCCCCGGTGACGCCGGCGGCAACGCCGACAGCGTGGCCGAGATCGCGGTGCTGCACCTGCTGGCCCTGGTCCGGCGGCTGCCCGAGGCGCAGGCGGCGCTGGCCGCCGGGTCCTGGGAGGCCAGGCCGACCGGCGGCTCGCTGGTCGGCGCGAGCGTGCTGATCGTCGGCCTGGGTGCGATCGGCGCGGCCGTGGCGCAGCGGCTGGCTCCGTTCGGGGCCCGGCTGGCCGGCGTCCGGGCGCACCCCGGGCTCGGCGCCCCGGCAGGCGTGGACCAGGTCGCCGGGCCGTCACAGCTGCCTGCCCTGCTGGCGCAGGCCGATGCCGTGGTCTGCTGCGCGATGCTGGACGCCAGCACCCGGAGCATGTTCGGAGCGGCCGAGTTCGCCGCGATGCGGCCCGGCGCCCTGTTCGTCAACGTCGCGCGCGGCGGCCTGCTGGACGAGGCGGCGCTGCTCGCGGCGCTGGAGTCCGGGCAGGTCGGCGGGGCCGGGCTGGACGTGCTGGCCGTCGAGCCCGCCGACCCGCGCTCGGCCCTGCTGGCCCATCCGCGGGTGATCGTGACCCCGCACGTCGGCGGGCTGACCGAGATGATGTTCCGCTGCACCGGCGAGGTGTTCGCGGCCAACCTGGACCGCTGGGCCTCTGGCGCCGTCCCGCGCTGGGCCGTCAACGAGCCCCCGTTCTGCCGGGCCCAGGTCGGCTAGCCGCCGGCTAGCCCGGCCCCGTCCGGCGGCCCAGATCTCCAAGATCATGGAACCTTGCGCCGCAGGGCCATACTGGGACGGTGGAGCTGGGGGCCTATCGGGAGTGGGCGGCGGAGCAGATGTTGTCCGCCGACGTGTCCTGCTTGTGGGCGAGCCGCCCGGCCGGCGAGACCCTGGTGCTGCCGGACACGTGCATCGACATCGTCTGGGACGGCGCCGAGCTGTTCGTCGCGGGCCCGGACACCGGGCCGGTGCTGGCTCCGTCCGGCCCCGGGCGGCTACTTTGCTGGCCTGCGGTTCCGGCCCGGCCGCGCGCCCGGATTCCTCGGCATGCCCGCGGCCGCGCTGGCCGATCAGCGAGTCCGGCTGACTGACCTGTGGGGCGCAGATGCCGCGCCGCTGCCCGCCCGGCTGGCCAGGCGCTCGGCGCGGGCGAGCGCCAGCTGCACCGCCGCTGCCGGTCGGCGGCCGGCTACGGGCCCAAGATGCTGGAGCGAGTGCTGCGCTTCCGCCGGGCCCAGCAACTGGCCGGATCGGGCGCTGGCCGCCGCCGCGGCCGGGGCCGGCTACGCGGACCAGGCGCACCTGACCCGCGAGTGCCGCCGGCTGTCCGGGCGCGCCCCGTCCGATCTGTTCAAGACCGCCCGGAGCAACCGCGGATAGCGTGCCGGGCATGGACGACGCATTCACCGCCGGCGATGAGTTCCTGCTGCGGCAGGCCCGGCTGCTGGAACGGCGGCTGTTCGCCACCTGCTTCCTCGGCGCACCGGCCGCCGGGGTAACCGACGCGCTGCGCGGCTACCAGAACGACGACGGCGGCTTCGGGCACGGCCTGGAGCCCGACAAGCGCTGCCCGCGCAGCCTGCCCGTCGATGTCGAGACCGCGCTGCAGGTGATGGCCGCAGCCGGCGCCGCCGACCCGGTGATGATCGGCCGGGCCTGCGACTTCCTGGCTGCCACCGCCGAGCAGGCCGGCGCGGGCGGCGCGGTCCCGCTGGCCTTTCCCGTCATCGAGTCCTTTCCGCGGGCGGCGCACTGGACCGAGTGGACCTACCAGCCGGGGCTCAACCCGACGGCCGGCCTGGCCGGGCTGCTCTACCAGCTCGGCGCCGACCATCGGTGGCGGGCCGACGCCACCGGCTACTGCTGGCAGCAGCTGGAGTCCGGCGAGCTGCCCGGCGACGCGCACGCCCTGTCGGAAGCGCTGATCTTCCTCGAGCACGTGCCGGACCGCGACCGGGCCGAGCGCTGCGCTGCCCGGATGGCCGGCCAGCTGGCCGAGATCCCCATGCTCCAGCTCGACCCTGCGGCGACCGGCTACGGCCTGACCCCGCTGGCGCTGGCCCCGGCCGCGGACTCCCGGTGGCGCCAGCTGTTCAGCGCGGACGTGATCAGCGCCCACCTGGACCGGCTGGCCAGGGCCCAGCAGGACGACGGGGGCTGGCCGATCAGCTGGGAGCCGCCGAGCGCGGCCGCCCTGCTGGAATGGCGCGGGATCGTGACCCTGCAGGCGCTGCGCACGCTGACGTCCTACGGCCGCCTCGACGCCAGCGGCTGAGCGTCAGCCGGCCCGGAACGCGCTCGGCGTGGCCCCCAGCCGGAAATCCAGGTGCCCGGGCCGGCCGGGCACAATCACGGCCATGTCATCGCGATGGCCGCTGACCGGCGTCGAACTCGGCCGCCAGCCGCCGGGGAGCCCGGCGGCGCCAGGATTCCTCCAGTAGCTCGGCCAGCCGGTCAGCCGGGGCGACTGAGAGCGTGACGCGCACGCCGCGGATCCGCTGGCCCCATCGCAGCGGGGCGAACGCGGCGGGGTCCTGCGCAGCCCACGCGCTGACGGCCGCCTCGTCCACGAACGCGTGCAGGTACTCTCCGCCGGGGGGCGCGGTCGCGAAGATCTTGCCCCGCACCCGGAACGAGGTCATCTCGTGGTGTGGCTCCTCGGTGGTCCCGGGCAGCGACAGCGCGAACTTCCTGGCCGCGTGCAGGTCACTCACACCCGGCAGGCTAGCTCACCCGCGTATTCCCGCAGGTACAGGCGGTCAGTCACCGGCGGCTCCCGCCCGCGCCGGCAGGCGCGCGCTCGTGCGGCCGGCAAACTGGATGACGCACGGAACATCAACGCCCAGGAGGGCAGATGAAGGACACGATCCACGAACTGCGCCCGCTGCTGGAGGAGATCCGCGACGGATACCGCGGCATGCGCGCCGTCCGCGCTTCGGGGCCTGGCAGCCGCCGGGCCGGGCGCGCGGCCAGGCGGCCCCAGCGGGCCTCGCGCGAGAGGCTGCGGCGCGAGCTGGCCAGCTACACCACGCCGTCCGACCGCGACGACCTGGACGCCACCCTGGCGCGGCACAGCGATGATGAGACGGCGGAGATCCGCCGCCTGCTGGACTCGGTCCCCGCAGCCTGATCCGCCCGCGGCGGTGCCGTCAGCTGCGCCGCTCGCGCACCTGACGCTTGATCCGGGCCAGCATCGCCGCCATGCCGCGCAGCCTCAGCGGGCTGACCAGGTCGGCCAGCCCGAGCTGGCTGGAGAACTCCCCGGGCGTGGCCAGTACCTCGTCGGCGCTCAGCCCGTCCAGCCCCGCATGCAGGATGCCGGCGAAGCCGCGGGTGGTCGGCGCCTCCCGCGGCGCCTCGAAGAACAGGTGCACGGTGCCGCCCTCTACCTCGACGGCCAGGAACAGCGGGGTCTGGCACTCCGGCACCTGCTCCAGCAGATCCTGATGGCCGGCGTACCGGTCCGGCAGGTCCGGCAGTTCCGTCGCGAACTCCAGCAGCAGCTGCAGCCGGTCCTGGCCTTCGACAGCGGTGAAGTCCTCGGCGATCTCCCGCAGCCGGGGGCTGAGCGTGCCGGCCCCGGAGGTCACGGGTTCTCGCCCCGGCGGATGGGCGCTCGCACCGAGTTGCCCCACTCGGTCCATGATCCGTCGTAGTTGCGCACGCGCGGGTAGCCGAGCAGGTGGTGCAGCACGAACCAGGTGTGGCTGGACCGCTCGCCGATCCGGCAATACACCACCACATCGTCGCCCGGGCCCAGGCCGGCCTCGTCGGCGTAGATCGCCTCGAGTTCCTTTCGGCCGCGGAACGTGGCGTCCTCGGCGGCCGCGCGGGCCCACGGGACGTTCCTCGCCCCCGGGATGTGGCCGCCGCGCAGCGCGCCCTCCTGCGGGTAGTCCGGCATGTGCAGCAGCTCGCCGGTGTACTCGCCGGGGGAGCGCACGTCGATCATCGGCTCGCCCAGGTGACCGGCGACCTGGTCGCGGAACGCCCGGAACGTGCTGTCATCGCGGGTGGTCACCGGGTAGTCGGCGTGCGGCCGCTGCGGGACGTCGGTGGTCACCGGCCGGCTCTCGGCGATCCACTTGGCCCGGCCGCCGTCGAGTAGCCGCACATCCGGGTGACCGAACAGGGTGCACACCCACAGGGCGTACGCCGCCCACCAGTTGTTGCGATCGCCGTACAGGACCAGCGTGGTGTCGCGGGCGATTCCCTTCGCCGACATCAGCCGCGCGAACCCGGCCCCGTCCAGGTAGTCGCGGGTCACCGGGTCGTTGAGCTCGGTATGCCAGTCAAGCTTGACCGCGCCGGGGATATGGCCGGTCTCGTACAGCAGCACGTCCTCGTCGGACTCGGCCACGACCAGGCCCGGGTCGTCCAGGTGATCGGCCAGCCAGGCGGTCGAGACCAGCATCTCCGGGCGGGCATACTCGCCGAACTTCGGCGCGGGATCGTTGGGCAGCGCCACGTCAGCCTCACTTCAGGTCGGTTACCGCCGCGGCGGCCAGTCGCCGCGGCGCGGTTGCTCGGGACATCCAACGCTAGCTAACACGGCCGCCGCGCTCACCCTTCCCCCGCCGCCCGGCCGGCTGGCGCAGATAGCGCGCCATCAGGATGTCGTCGACGTAGCTGCCGTTGATGTAGAACTCGCCGAGCAGCACGCCCTCGCGGGTGAAGCCAAGCCTCTCATACAGCCGGATGGCGGGCTGGTTGCTGCCCAGGACGCGCAGGGTGAGCTTGCGCGCCCCGGCTGCACGGGCCTGGCGCTCAGCCGCGGTCAGCAGCGCTTCAGCGATGCCGCGGCCGCGGGCGGCCGGGTGCACCGCCAGGCCCTGCACCTGCAGCACGTGCGCGTTCTCCGGCAGCTGGGTGGCCGGCTTGAGCCGGATATAGCCGGCCGGGCCGTTGGCGGTTTCGGCCACCAGGTGCGCCTGCGGCGGGTTGGCGACATCGAAGAACGTGCCGGCCCGCCCGGCGGTGCGGGCGATCACCGACGGGAAACCCGACTCCGGTGACCACGCCACCGCCTCCAGGGCCGCCAGCGCGCCGTCATCGGCCTGCTCGGCGGGCCGCACCCGGATCTTCGCTGCCCGGCTCATTCCGTCATCCTCGCAGACCGCGACGACGGGACCCGGAGAATGTCGGCGCTGACCGGTCCGGGCGCCGCACCCGGCTCGGTGAACCACTTGTGCCCGAGCAGCAGTCCTAAGAGCGGCGCAGGCAGCGCCGCTGCCGTCCTGGCCAGCGGCGCCAGCCGCCCCCGGGCCAGCACCAAGGACCGGTGCTTGGACAGCGCGGCCCGTTTGCGCGCCGCGTATCTGCGCACGTCCACCCGGCGGGTGATGGCCGCCCGCGGCGAGTAGACGGGCCCCGGCGCGCTGGGCCGCCACGCGCCTGCCTGAGCGGCCGCCTCGCGCGCACCAGCCAGGCGGCGAGCTGGCGGGGGATCCTCGCCTCCAGCACCCTGGTACCGGTCAGGGCGGCGGCGCGGGCCCCGACCTCGTGTACCTGGATGTGGTCGCGGTGCCCGCAGCCGCCCTGCGGATGGTAGCTGAGCAGCAGGTCAGCGCGTTCGGCGCGGATGATCCCGGCCAGCTTGCCGGCCGCCTGCGCCGGGTCCGCACGGGCGAACCGAACCCGGCCGGGCGGGTCGGGATACAGGACCCGGCCCGTGCCCGCTGTCGGCGTAGCCCAGGTGTATCACCCGGGCCGCGCCCAGCACCGCCGCGCTCGCCCGCAGCTCGTCCAGCCGGGTCTGGGCACCCGGGTCGGCGGCCGCTCCCATGAAGCCGTCGGTGGCCATGACGATGATCACCCGGTGCTCCTCGGCGGCCAGCCGGGCCAGTGTGCCGCCGGTCAGCAGCACCTCGTCGTCGGGATGGGCGTGGAAAGCAACGATCGTTGCCCCCCGGCCATCCTCGCACCGCCGGGATCGGGCCGCCGATCAGCGGCCCTTGCGCAGGAACTCGCGCAGCCGCGGCAGCGGCCAGGTGTTGATCACGTCGTCTGGTCTCAGCCAGCCGCGCTGCCCCTGGCCGATTCCATAGCGCAGGTAATCCAGGTGCGGCACCGAGTGCGCATCGCTGTCGATCGCGAACTTCACCCCGGCGTCGCGGGCCGCGCGGATATGGCCGGCGGGCAGGTCGAGCCGCTCAGGGTGCGAGTTCACCTCCAGCGCGGTCCCGGTACGGGCGCAGGCCCCGAACAGCTCGGGGAAGTCCACGTCGACCGGCGGCCGCTTGCCGATCCGCCGGGCGGTGGGATGGCCGATGACGTTGACGTGCGGGTTCTCGCAGGCGCGGAGCAGGCGCCGGGTCATCTCCGCCCTGGGCATGTCGAAATGCGAGTGCACCGAGGCCACGCACATGTCGAACCCGGCCAGGAAGTCACCCGGCCAGTCCACCGTTCCATCCGGGGCAATGTTCAGCTCGGTGCCGTGCAGCAGCGCCAGCGGCGGCCCGCCGTCGCCGGCCAGCCGTGCCGCCAGCCGACCCACCTGGTCCCGCTGCGCCAGCATCTTCTCGGTCGTCATCTGCTGCATGACCAGGTCCGGCGCGTGGTCGGTGACCGCGTAATACGCGTAGCCCCTGGCCCGTGCCGCCGCCACCATGTCGGCCAGCGACGCCACGCCGTCCGTGAGGTTGGTGTGCGTGTGCAGGTCGCCGCGGATTTCGGCCGCGCTGACCAGATCCGGCAGCTCGCCGTGCAGCGCCGCCGCTACCTCGCCAGTGTCCTCCCGCAGCGGCGGCGGCACCCAGTCCATTCCCAGCCGCTGGTAGACCTCCTCCTCGGTGGCCGACACGATCAGCTCGCCGGTGACCGCGTCGAACAGGCCGTACTCGGACAGCTTGAGCTTGGCCCGCACGGCGATCTCGCGGATCCGCACGTTGTGGGCCTGCGACCCGGTGAAGTACTGCAGCGCTGCGCCCCACGAGTCCGGCGGGATCACCCGCAGGTCCACCTGCAGGCCGCCAGCCATCAGCACCGAGGTCTTCGTAGGCCCGCTGCCGATCACCTCGGCCACGCCGGGCAGTCCGGTCAGCGCGGCCATCAGCGGCGCCGAATCATGCGCGGCCGCGAGCACGTCCACGTCCTTGACCGTCTCGGCGAACCGGCGCAGCGACCCGGCGGGCTCGCAGCGCAGGCAGCCTGGTGCGGCGCTGACCGCAGCCACCACCCGGTCGGCCAGCTCCGCGGCCACGTTGAGCAGGGTCCGCTCGCCCGCGCGGGCGACCAGCTCGATGCCGCGCAGCAGCCGCTCCTCGCTTTTCGGCCCGAATCCCTTCAGCCCGGCCAGCCGCCCGGCCGTGATTGCCGCGGCGAGCTCGGCGGCCGAGCCGATCTGCAGCTCGCGATGCAGCTGCATCGCCCGCTTCGGCCCGAGAGCCGGGATTCGCATCAGTTCCTGCACGCCGGCTGGGACCTCGGCGCGCAGTTCCTCGACGGCGCCGATGGTCCCGGTGGCCGCGAACTCGCTGATCTTCGCGGCAATGGACGCGCCGACGCCGGGGATCTGCCGCAGCTCCGCCTCGCTCAGCGTCGTGACGTCGGCGCCGTGCCCGGCGACGGCCCGCGCCGCGTTGTCGTAGTTGCGCGCCCGAAACCGGTCCCGGCCGAGGATGACCAGCAGCTCGGCGTACTCGCGCAACAGCGCGGCGGCTGCGTCACTGCCACCCGCCACGGCGTCACAGCCCGCTGACGTTGACCACGATCGCTTCCTGCGTGGACCGGGCGACGACGATGACAGCGGGCTCGCCGGAGGAGGGATTTTCTTCCCGGTGCGGCGCCTGCGGGGGCACCCAGACGAAATCGCCGGGCTCTGCCTCCAGCCGGGCCACATCGCCGGTCCCAGCATCGCGGAACACGAAGACCGGATGGCCGGCCACCACGAAGATCCCGGTCTCGGAGTCGCCGTGATGATGGTCGCCCGATGACACGCCGGGCGGCAGCACGGTCCGGCCCATGAACAGCGACCGGGCACCCACCTGGGCGCCCGAGATCGCGGCGGCCCTGGCCATGCCGGAAGTCTGCGCGGTGTCGCGGGACAGCCCGTCCGGCTTGATCAGCCGCAGGGGTGCTTGCTGGCTGCCGCCGGGCGATGCGCCGCTGGTCACGCCGGCCGCCGCATTAGGCCTGCTGGTCGGCGCCCGCCGGGCCGCCGCTGCCGTCCCGGCCGCTGCCGTCCCGGGCGCTCCCGGCCGGCTCGAGCGTCAGCGACACCGAGTTGATACACCAGCGCTGGCCGGTCGGCACCTGGTAGCCCTCGCCCTCGAACACATGGCCCAGATGCGAGTTGCAGCGCGCGCACCGGACCTCGGTCCGCACCGCGCCGAGCGACCGGTCCTTCAGCAAGATCACTGCATCATTCTCGGTGGGCTGGTAGAAACTCGGCCAGCCGCAGTGCGAGTCGAACTTGGCATCCGACCGGAACAGCTCTGCCCCGCAGGCCCGGCACCGGTACACGCCCTCGGTCTTGGTATCGGTGTACTCGCCCCGGAACGGGGCCTCGGTGCCGGCCTGGCGCAGCACCCGGTACTCCGCCGGGGTGAGCCGCTCGCCGCCATTCGTCCTCGGAAAGCTGCACCTTGTCCATGCGCTGAGACTACCCGGCCGCGGCGGCTGGCTCAGAGCACGACCTGCACCGCCAGCCCGGCGGCTCGCCGTCGGCCGGTTCCGCCGCACCGGCCGCCGCTGCCCGTGCCCTGGCGCTCGTGGCCGGGAGCGCCGCGCCGTCGGCGGCCTCCGCCGTGCCGTCCGCGGTCGTATCCGGCCCGGCCGCCGGGCCGTCAGCCGCCGCTAGCCGCACCCGGGCCACCCGGCCGGCCGCCTGAACGTCGGCCAGCACCGCGGCCAGCGCCTCCAGCCAGCTGGGCGGCCCGGTGACGGTCAGCTGCCCGACCGGCGCCTTCATCGGCAGCCTGGCCTGCGACTTGGCCTTCCTGATCGCGGCGATCGGCCGCGACGCGGCGTCCAGCTGCGTATCCGGCGCCCCGTCAGAATGCTCACGGCGCGGCCCAGCGCCTGCGGCGGCTGCGAGCAGGCCGGCCGGTGCAGGCCAGGGCGCCCGGTGGATGGAAGCCGGGCGGCCCGCATCGGCCCGACTGTCCGGCCACCAGGACCACACTTCCTCGGTCACGAACGGCAGGAACGGCGCGAACAGCCGCAGCACGGCCGACAGCGCCAGCCGCAGCGTGGCGATCGCCGACGCCGCGGCCGCCGGGCCGCGCTCGCCGTAGGCACGCGGCCTTGACCAGTTCCAGGTAGTCGTCGCAGAACAGCCAGAAGAACTGCTCGGCCAGCTCCAGCGCCCGGGCGTGGTCGTAGCCGTCGAGCGCCGCCGTGCAGTGTGCCAGCCACGTCGGCCAGCCGGTGCAGCAGCGCGCGGTCCAGCGGCTCGGTGATCGGCCCGGTGCCGCGCCCGGCCTCGTCCGGCAGCGGCGGCGCGGCATCCGGCAGCGGCATGCCGAGCACGAACCGGCTCGCGTTGAGGATCTTGACCGCCAGCCGCCGGCCGATCTTGAGCTGGGCCTGGTCGAACGCGGTGTCCACGCCGAGCCGGGCGCTGGCCGCCCAGTAGCGCACCGCGTCGGACCCGTAGTCCCGCAGCAGGTCCGTCGGCGTGAGCACGTTGCCGACCGACTTGGACATCTTCTTGCGGTCGGGATCGAGGATCCAGCCGGAGATGGCCGCATGCCGCCATGGCAGCACGCCCGCCTCGGCCTGCGACGCGCAGCACGCGTGTAGAACAGCCAGGTCCGGATGATCTCGTGCGCCTGCGGCCGCAGGTCCATCGGGAACACCCGGTGCCAACAGGTCGTCGTCGGTGCCCCAGCCGCCCGCGATCTGCGGCGTCAGCGAGGACGTCGCCCAGGTGTCCATGATGTCGGGATCGGCGGTGAACCCGTCTGGCGCGTCACGCTGGTCCGCGCGTGTAGCCGGGCGGCGCGTCCGCGGCGGGATCGACGGGCAGGCTCGCGTCGGCGGGCAGCAGCGGAGCGTCGTAGCGGGGCCGCCCCTGCGCCGTCGAGCGGGTACCAGACCGGGATCGGCACGCCGAAGTAGCGCTGGCGGCTGACCAGCCAGTCGCCGGTCAGCCCGGCGACCCAGTTCTCGTACCGGCTGCGCATGTGCTCGGGGATGCCAGCACAGTTCCCGCCCGCGCGGCCAGCAGCGCCGTGCGCAGCGCCGGGTCCCTGGCGCCGTTCGTGATGTACCACTGCCGGGTGGTGAGGATCTCCAGCGGCTGCATCGCCCTTCTCGTAGAACTTCACCGCGTGCCGCACCGGCTCGGCTCGCCGCGCAGCGCGCCCGCGGCGTCCAGCAGCCCGATCATCCGCTGCCGGGCCGCCTTGACCGGTCAGCCCGGCCAGCTGCCGCGTAGGCGGCGGTCGCGGCCGGGCCGACGATGCCCGGCGGCGGCTGCGCGGCCAGCCGCCCGTCCGGCCCGATCACCGGGCGGGTGTCCAGCTGCAGGTCACGCCACCAGGTCACGTCGGTCATGTCGCCGAACGTGCACACCATGGCGATGCCGGTGCCCTTGGCCGGGTCGGCCAGCCGGTGCGCCAGCATCGGCACCGCGGACGCCGAACAGCGGGGTGGTGGCGGTCGCTCCCGAACAGCCCCGCGTACCGCTCGTCGTCGGGATGCGCGACCAGCGCCACGCAGGCCGCCAGCAGCTCGGGCCTGGTGGTCGCGATGACGAGCTCCCGGTCTGCGCTCCCGGGCTCACCAGCGGCCGCGGCGAACGCCAGCCGCCAGTAGGTGCCGGGCACCTCCCGGTCCTCGATCTCGGCCTGCGCCACCGCGGTGCCGAAGGTCACGTCCCACAGCACCGGGCCTGCGGCCGCGTATGCCTCGCCCCGGGCCAGGTTGCGCAGGAACGCGCGCTGCGAGATCGCCGCCGCGCGATCATCGATCGTCCGGTAGCTCAGCGCCCAGTCCACCGACAGGCCGAGCCGCCGCCAGGCGAGCTCGTATGCGCGCTCGTCGATCTCGGTGAGCTGGCGGCACAGCTCGACGAAGTTGCGCCGGGACACCGCCCGCCGCCCGCCCGGGCCCGCCTGGCCCGCCGGCCCGGTCACGCCCGTGCCGCCGCGGCCGGCAGCACCAGCCCCGGCTCGTAGGGCAGCCCGGGATCGCAGGTCACGCCGAAGTAGTTCTGCACCCGCCGTTCGGTCGGCAGGCCGTTGTCGTCCCAGCCGACCGGGTAGAAGACCTCCTTGCCGCGCATCCGCTGGAAGCGCGCGACCGTGTCGGTCTGGGTGTAGGAGAAGACGTGCCCGAGGTGCACCGACCCGCTGGCGGTCAGCGGGGGAGTGTCGATCGAGTAGACGTCCTGCGCGGCTCTTGGTCCGGTCAAACTTGTACTACACGCAGCACGGTCCCACTGCCGCGCCCACTTGTCCTCAAGGCCGTCGAGGGTGGGCTTGTCCGGCACGCCGCCCGGGAGCTGGCCTGCCGCGGTGAGGCTGGAGTAAAAGTGACCGGTCATGCCCGAATGGTAGCGCGTCTGTGCCGGCCGCGCCGCGCGGGCTGCTGCAACCCCGATGTGACATCCACAGGGTTATCGAGGCGGCGGGCGCGCCAGCCAGGCGGCCCGGCTGGCCCGCCGCGGCAGGCCCAGCTGCGGCCGCGCCGCGGCTGACTCCGCTGGCGGCTGGCCACCTGGCGGGCCCGCCGGGTCAGCCGTCACCGGGCAGGCCCTCGATCATCTGGATCAGCTCGGCCCGGCCGTAGCCCTGCCGGCGGGCGAACTCGACCAGGTCCCGGGCGCGGTCGAGCACCGCGCCGCGCTGCGGCGTCCCGGCCACCGTGATGCCGCGACCGCGGCGGAACTCCAGCAGTCCCTCGTCCCGCAGCAGGCGCAGAGCCCGCAGCACGGTGTTCTTGTTCACGCCGAGCACCGCGGCCAGGTCCGCGGCCAGCGGCAGCCGCTCACCGGGACCCGCCTCGCCGTCCGCTAGGGCGCGCCGGATCTGCGCCGCGACCTGGTCGTGCAGCGCGCCCGGCGCGGAGCGATTGACGTTGACATCCAGCATGGTACTAGTGATAGTAGTTTCATTGTATGAGCCGAGCAAGAGTCTCGGACGCGGAGCCGAGGAAACGATGATCGCACCCGTCCGCCCGGTACCAGACCGGGCACCCGAACTGCAGGTGCTCTTCGCCGAGGCGCGCCGGCGCCGGCGCAGGCGGCGGCTGGCGGCCGCCGCGGTGTCGCTGGCGGCCGTCGGCGGCATCGTGGCCGGCATGCTCGCTGGCGGCGGCCGCTCGGATCCGCCCAGACCGGCAGCGGCCCGGCACCGGCCAGTGCCGGGGGCTGGGCACGCGCCAGCGCTGACGCTGCCCGCGGCGCGGGTGTCCTGGGTCGACTACCAGAACCGGCTGCACGTCGGCAATATCGCCAGCGGGGCGCAGCGGGTCATGGCGACGCTCCCCGCCGAAGGCGACGGATGGCTGATCCGGGCGGGCGGTGATCTCTACTGGCCCAGTTCCAGCGGGCCTGCCCGGATACTCGGATACGACCTCGCGGCCCGGCGGCTGCTGCGCCCGGTGCCCGGCCAGAGCGCCTTCACCTCAGCCGGCGGCCGATACCTCTACGTCCGGCAGGCCGCCACCCGGCTGCTGGAGCGCAGCGCTGAGCCGTCCGGCCCGGCGCGCGTGCTGCGGGTGCCCGCAGGCTGGTCGGTGTCCGCGACGTCGTGGGAGGGAACCGCGGCCGGCGGGATCATCGTCTACAGCGGCGCCCCGGGCCGCGCGGTCCGGGCCGGGATCTGGAATCCGCGCACCGGCCGGGTACGGGCGCTGGGCACGGACTACCTGATCAACGACATATATACGGCAAAAGGCGGCCGGTTCAGCCTGATCGCCTGGCAGCCGGCGGCCTGCGCGGCCGGCGACTGCCAGCTGATGATCACCAACACGGCGGCCAGGCAGGCGGTGCCGGTCCGCAGTCCGCTCGGCCATGGCTTCACCGCAGCGGATGCGCGGTTCTCGCCGGACGGAACCCAGCTGGCCGCGTTCGCCCGCCGGGCCAGCCTGAGCTCGGCCGGGGCTAACGACAGCGAGCTCGCGCTCATCCGCACCGGCACCGGCAGGCTCCGGCTGGACCGGGCTGCCCGGCTGGTGACCACGGAGGACGCGGGCTGGCTGCTGTGGCTGCCGGGCGGTCGCCGGCTACTGGCCGGGGCGCTGGCGTCCAGTTACGCGGTGGATACGGTCACGCTGGCCGCCAGGCCGTTCTTCTTCGACCGCGGCACCCCCGACCACGACATCATGGATACCCCCGACATCAACTTCTCCGCGGTCCTGGTCCCCGGCGGCCGGCACCGGGGCGGGCTGGCCGCCAGCAACGGATCGGTCCCCCGCCCGCGCTGACCTGGCCGCAGTCGCCCCAGCCCCCTTGCGGGTAACGCCAGGAGCGCCGGGTAGCCGCTGGCGGATACGCGAGCGACGACCGAGCAGAACACCACGAGGAACGGCATGCGCTCTGACCGGGAGCCGCCTGATAGCCGCCGCGCAGACGGTAGCGGTGCTCGGCGCGGGCAGCATCATGGGCCGGCCGATGGGCCGCAACCCGGGTAAGGTCGGCCTGGCCGTCCGGCCTGGAACCGTCGCCGGGCAAGGCCGAGCCACTGGCGGCCGACGGCACCTCGATCGCCGGCTCGCCCGCCGGGCAGCGGACGGTGTGGACGTCATGCTGACGATGCCCGCCGACGCCGATGCGGTGACCGGCGCGATCGAGGGTACGAACGGTCGATGGCGCGCTCGGGGTCATGCCGGCCTCTGCGGTGTGGCTGCGGATGTTCACGACCGGCGAACAGGGCACCGAGCGGCGCCTTCGCCGCGCAGCGCTGGTCAGCCCGGCATGGTCTCGCCGCCGACCGGCGCCAGCACCTCGCCGGTGTAATAGCTCGACATCCGTGGCGCAGCGAAGAACACGTAGGACGGTGCTATCTCGTCCGGGTGGGCGGCCCGGCCGCTCGGCACCTGCTCCCCGAACGAGCTGACCTTCTCCGGATCCATGGTGGCCGGGATTAGCGGCGTCCACACCGGGCCTGGCGCGACACAGTTAACCCGGATGCCCCGGTCCTGGAGTGCCTGCGCCAGCGAGTAGGTGAGCGCCAGCACGGCGCCCTTGGTCGCCGAGTAGTCGATCAGGGTCTTGTTGCCGCGCAGGCCGTTCACCGACGCGGTGTTGATGATCGCCCCGCCGTCGGGGAGGTGGCCAAGCGCGGCCTTGGTCGTCCAGAAATAGCTGAACACGTTGACCCGGAACGTCCGGTCCCACTGCTCGCTGCTCAGCTCGGCCAGATCCTCGACCGGCGCTTGCGTCGCGATGTTGTTGACCAGCACGTCCAGGCCGCCAAGCTCGGCGGCGGTGTGCTCGACGGCCTGGACGCAGTTGCGCTCCTGCGCCAGGTCACCGCGGATCCGCAGGCATCGCTGCCCCGCCTTCTCGATCAGGCCCGCGGTGTGGTCGGCGTCCTGGTCCTCGGCGTCCGACAGGTAGGCGATCGCGACGTCCGCGCCCTCCTTGGCGAACGCGGCCGCGACCGCCCGGCCGATCCCCGAGTCCCCGCCGGTGACCAGGGCGCGCTTGCCCGCCAGCAGGCCACGGCCCTCGTAGCCGGACATCTCGTCCCGCGGCGGCGGGGTCATCTCCCCGGTGGATCCCGGATACTCCTGCTGCTGGCCGGGCGGCGGGTGCTGCTGCAATGGGCTGGTCATGTGCTTCCTCCTGTCGTGTCGGCAGGCCGCCCGGGCGGCGCTGCCATCTGGGCGCTACTCCGGCTCGACCCGCATGGCGGCTTCCTCGGCCGAGTAGCCGCCGCTGTCCGGCCCGGCCTCCCAGGCGACCTCGTCGGCCTCGGCGTCTTCGTGGGCCCCCTCGTCCGGGGCGACCAGCCGCCCGGCAGGCCGGTCATCGGCGTCGTCCCAGATCTGGCCGGTCGGCGCCTCGGGCTGGCCCGGCCACTGCGGGTCGATGCCGGGGTCCAGCTCCCGGTCGGTGTTCAGGTCTGAGCCGATGCCGAGGCCGCTATCTGGGGTGGTGTCGTCCATCCCGGCCACGCTGGTCGAGGCCACATCCTCGGCGCTCTCGCTCTCAGGCTGGTGCATAGCGCTCCCGCCGGCCGGCGGCGCGCCGGCGACATAATCCCCGGCGACGGCGTCGGCCGTCACGGGGGCGCCCTGGCCGGCGTCCAGGATGGGCTGGTCTTCTGGGGCCTCCCGGCGCAGCCGCGCGTCCAGCGGCTCGCCGTCGCGCTGCTCGTCGGCGGTCGTGCCGTAGTCGTCGAGCGCGGTCGGCTCGTCGCCCGGCACCGGCATTTCCTCCGGGTCCACCGCCCACTGCTGCTCCGGCGTGCCAGCCTGCAGGTCGGGAATTCCCTCGTCTTCCAGCCGCGAGCGCGGGTCGTGTTCTGGCAGGTTATGACTCACAACGTGCCTCCTCGGTCCGGGTGACGCCGCGCCCGCGGCGCCGCGGGCGCGGCGTCACCCTCTGCCCGGCGGAGCTTCGCCCAAACCGCCGCCGGACGGCCCCGCGAGCGGCCCGGCGGGTCGGCCGCTGACCTCCAGGATGACCTTGGCGCGCCGCCGGCAAACCACTGCGCTTCCTGCGCGTTCGTCTCCGGCGCCACCTGCCTGTGCTTCTGTCTCCTGTTACTGGCCAGACGGTCCGTCAGCCCATCGACTTGGCCCCGTCGATGCTCTCCCGCAGGATGTCGGCGTGCCCGGCGTGCTGTGCCGTTTCGGCGATGATGTGCATGAGCACCCGGCGCGCCGACCAGGACGCACCCGGCTCGAACCACGGCGCGGGCGGCAGCGGCTGAGCAGCGTCCAGGGCGGGCACCGTGCGCGCCAGCTCGTCGGTCGCCGCCGCGGCGGCGGCGTAATCCTCCAGCAGGCCGGCCAGCGTCTCGCCGGGCAGCATCCGGAACCCGTTCGTGTAGGCCTCGGGGTCGAAGTTGCCGCTCATCGCGACCGGGCCCTCGACGATGAACCGGGCCCACTGCCGCTCGACGGCCGTTACGTGCTTGATCAGGCCGCCGATGCACAGCTCGCTCGCCGTGCTCCGGGCCGCGGCCTGCTCGTCGGTCAGTCCGCGAGCCGGGTAGCGCAGGAAGTGCCGGTGCTTGGCCAGCATCGCCAGCAGGTCGGCGCGCTCCCCGGTCTCGCCCGCCGCCTGGCTCGTGCTCGCCTGGCTCGTGCTCGCCTGGCTCGTGTCCGTCTGGCTCGTGTCCGTCTGGCTCGTGTCCGTCTGGCTCGCGGTTGCTTGACTGGGTCCGGCCTGGCCAGTAGTCATTACGTCCGCCCTCCGAAGCTGTCGTATCACTCCGAAACGCTAGTACCGGAGTCTGACAGTTTCCCGGCCGGTCGCATGGTCGGCTGCAGGCGGTGTCTGGCCGTCGGACGACTCGGCCTAGGGTTGAATCATGGAAATGCGAGTACTGGGCAGCACCGGAGTGAAAGTAAGCCCGCTGTGCCTGGGCGCGATGATGTTCGGCGCCTGGGGCAATCCCGACCATGCCGAGTCGATCAGGATCATCGACCGGGCGCTGGACGCCGGGATCAACTTCATCGACACCGCCGACGTGTACTCCCGCGGCGAGTCCGAGGAGATCGTCGGCAAGGCGCTGGCCGACGGCAAGCGCGAGCACGTCGTGCTCGCCACCAAGGCACACGTCGCCATGGGCGATGATGCGAACCAGCAGGGCAACTCGCGCCGCTGGCTGATCAGCGAGTGCGAGAACAGCCTGCGCCGGCTCGGCACCGACTACATCGACCTGTACCAGATCCACCGGCCAGATCCCACGGCCGCCATCGACGAGACGCTCGGCGCGCTGACTGACCTGATCCGCGCGGGGAAGATCCGCTACGCGGGCAGCTCGACGTTCCCGCCGTCACAGATCGTGCAGGCGCAGTGGACCGCGCAGCAGCGCGCCCGGGAGCGATTCGTCTGCGAGCAGCCGCCGTACTCGATCCTGGTCCGGGGCGTGGAGACCGAGGTGCTGCCGGTCTGCCAGCAGTACGGGATGGGCGTCATCCCGTGGAGCCCGCTGGCGGGCGGCTGGCTGTCCGGCCGCTACCGCAAGGGCAGCGAGCTGCCGGCCAGCACCCGGGCCCAGCGGCTCCCGCAGCGGTTCGACATGGACCTGCCGGGCAACCAGGCCAAGCTGGAAGCGGCCGACAAGCTAGCCGAGCTAGCCGAGAAGTCCGGCCTGTCGCTGATCCACCTGGCGCTGGCCTTCGTGCTCAGCCACCCGGCGGTGACCGCGGCCATCGTCGGTCCGCGCACGATGGAGCACCTGGAGGACCAGCTGGGCGCGGGCGATGTGATGCTGCCTGCCGACGTGCTGGACGCGATCGACGAGATCGTCCCGCCCGGGACGAACCTGAACCCGCCCGACCGCGGCTACGAGCCGCCGTCCCTCACTGACGCTTCGATGCGCAGGCGCTGACCCGGGCGCCGGGCAGGGCCCTCCGCGCTGACGGCACACGCAAACGCCGCCAGCGCGGGCACCCCGCCCGCCGCTGTGCCCGCGCCCCCGCCGTCCACGCAAACGCCGCCCGCCCGGGCACTCCGCCCGCCGCCACGGCACAGCCGGGCGCGACTGTCGCAGCTCCCGGCCATAATCGGCATGTGCTCGAAACATCGCGGGGACCGCTGGTCGGCCGGGCCGGGGAACTGTCCCGGCTGACTGACCTGCTCGCGCAGGCCGCGGCCGGCCAGCCGGTGGTCACGCTGATCAGCGGTGACGCCGGCGTGGGGAAGACCAGGCTGGTCACCGAGCTGGCCGGGGCGGCGCGCAGGACGGGCTGGACGGTGCTGTCCGGCCGATGCGCCGAGCTGGCCGATACCGTCCCATACCTGCCGCTGGCCGACGCGCTGCGGGATGCGGCCGCCGCTGCGCCGGACGGCGTGCTGCGCGACGCGCTCGCGGCCCGCCCGGTGCTCTCCCAGCTGCTGCCCGATACCGGCGGCCGGCCGGTCGCCAGCGCCGACGTGCCCGGGCTGGCCCAGCAGCAGCTGTTCGGCGCGGTGCTCGGAATGCTCACCGAGCTGGCGGCCGCGGCGCCGGTGCTGCTGATCCTCGAGGACGTGCACTGGGCTGACCAGTCCACCCGCGACCTGCTGACGTTCCTGAGCCGGGTGCTGCACACCGAGCGGCTGGCCGTCGTGGTGACCTACCGCAGCGACGACCTGCACCGGCGGCATCCGCTGCGGGCGGTCGTGGCCGAGCTGCTGCGGCTGCCCAGCGTGGCCGCCATCGAGCTGAGCCCGCTGGCCGCCTCGGACATGGCTGAGCACCTGACCGCGCTGGCCCGCGCGCCGCTGACGGCGGTCGCCCTCGGCCAGATCATCAGCCGGGCCGAGGGCAACGCCTACTACGCCGAGGAGCTGCTGGCTGCCTCGTCCGCGGGCTCCGAGCTGCCCGCTGGCCTGGCCGAGCTGCTGCTGGCCCGGCTCGAGCGGCTGCCGGACAAGGCCAGGCAGGTGGTCAGGACCGCGGCGGTGGCCGGGCGGCGCGCTGACGACGAGCTGATCATGCGCGCCTCGGGACTGGACGCGCCGCAGTACGACGAGGCGGTCAGAGAGGCGGTAGCTCAGCAGCTGCTGGTGCCCGACGGGGCACAGGGCTACGCGTTCCGGCATGCGCTGCTGCGCGAGGCCGTATACGCCGACCTGCTGCCCGGCGAGCGGACCCGGCTGCACGCCCGGCTGGCCGAGCTGCTCGCCGCCGACGAGCACCTGGCCGGGCTCCCCGGCACGGCCGCCGAGCTCGCGTACCACTGCCTGGCCAGTCACGACATTCCCGGCGCATTCGCGGCGTCGGTGCTGGCCGGCCAGGAAGCGGAGCGGCTGGCCGCGCCCGCCGAGGCGCACCGGCACTACGACCAGGCGCTGGCCCTGTGGGACCGGGTTCCCGATGCCGAGCAGCGGGCCGGGCTCCCGCGCAGCGAGCTGGCGTTCCAGGCCGCGCTGGCCGCAGCCGACGGCGGCGACGTGACCCGTGCGGTGGCCATGCTGCGCAGGCTGCTCAGCTCGCTGGACTCCGGCGCCGACCCGGCGCTGCGGTGCCAGGCCAGCGAGCGGCTGGGCTACCTGCTGCTGGACATCGACGAGGAGGATGCCGCGCGCGCCGCGGCCCAGGCCGCCGTGGACGCGCTGCCGGAGGAGCCGCCGCGATGGCAGCGAGCCCGGGCCCTGGCCACCCACGCCCGGGCGATACTGTCGCTGGCCGATCCCGAGGCCGCCCGGGCCCGGGCCCAGCAGGCGCTCGCCGCCGCCACCGCGGCCGGAGCGCCATGGGTGCAGGCCGACGCGCTGGTGACGCTCGGCCTGGTCAGCGAGCACGCCGGCCAGATCGCCGAAGCGATCGATATGTTCACCACCGCCCACGGGCAGGCCGCGGCAGCCGGGGTGCTCGGAGTAGAGCTGCGCGCGGCCTATCAGCTGGCCCGGGTACACCAGGAGCGCGGCGACCTGGCCAGCGCCGCGGCCGTGGCCCACCAGGGCGTTCAGCGGGTCCGCGAGGCCGGGGTCGGCCTGGCGCCCTACGGCCTTGACCTGCAGTACATGCACTATCTCACGCATTTCTGCGACGGCTCGTGGGATCACGCGCAGCAGATCGCCGACGGTTTCACCATCCGGGTCACCAATATCGCCGAGGCGCGGCTGTCGGCGATGGCGCTGTTCGTGGCCGTGGCCCGCGGCAGCGCCGAGGTCGACGAGCGGCGGGCCTGGCTGGAGCCCATGTTCAGCGTCGATCAGACGGCCGAGTTCATCGGCCGCGGGCTGCTGGCCGAGCACGCGCTGTGGCAGGGCGACACCGAGCAGGCGCTGACCCAGGCCCGGGCGACGATCGCCGCCGTCGAGGCCTGGGACGGCGGCTACCGGGGCCCGCAGGTGATCAGGGCCGCCGCCGTCGGCCTGGGGGCGCTGGCCGAGCAGGCCGCCGCGGCCCGGGCCGGCGGCGACCTGTCCGCGGCGGAAGCTGCGGCCGCAGCGGCGTCCGCGCTTGTCGCGATCGCCCGCGAGGGTGCCGCGCACCAGCGCCGGCCCGGCTTCGCGCTGGGAGTAGAGGGCCGGGGCTGGCTGGCCCGGGCCGAGGCCGAGTTCTCCCGGGCCAGCGGCGCGAATCAGCCCGGCGGCTGGCAGGCGGCGGTGGACACCTTCGGGCCGGCGTTCGTCTACGAGACGGCCAGATCCCGGTGGCGGCTGGCCGAGGCGCTCGCCGAGGCTGGCGACCGGGACGGCGCGGAGCGGGAATGGCGGCTTGCTTGCGCCGCCGCCGGCACGCTGAAGGCGGAGCCACTGCGCGCGGGGCTGGCCGATCTGGGCCGGCGGGCCCGCCTGGTCCCGGCTGACGCCGTGACCAGGCCCGGTGCCGCCGTATCGGCCCGCGGCCGCAGTGACGGCGGGCTGTCGCCGCTGGCCGGGCTCACCGAGCGGGAGCGGGAGGTGCTGGTGCTGCTGGCCGCCGGGCAGAGCAACAAGGAGATCGCGACCCGGCTGTACATCGCGCCGAAGACCGCCAGCGTGCACGTGTCCAGGATCCTGGCCAAGCTCGGGGCATCGAGCCGCACTCAGGCCGCGGCGATCGCGCACCGGGCGGGCCTGAACCCGCCGTGACCGGCCGCGGCCTGCCGCGCCGCGGGACCCGCCCGGGCGCAGTACGGTCGCGGCCCGGCGGCCGGCGTTCTGAGCGCCGCCGCCGCCGTCGCCTGAGCAGACCGTCAGATAGCCGGCACATGCCGCGCCGCGGTGTCACGGTCTCGTCATGACGGTCGATTAATGTCAGGGCCATGACGCTTGCGGAGGCGCCGGGGTGGGACTGACAGGTCCTGCCCTAATTGCCGTTCTGGCCGCAGTGGCCGCCGTCCTGCTGGCCTTGCTGGTGTGGCGCTGGCCGAAGCTGGCCGGTCGCGGCGCCGCGGTGCTGGCCGCCCGGGCCGTAGCCCTCGGTGTCTTCGAGCTGACCGTGCTCGCCCTGATCTTCGTCCTGGTCAACCGGTCGGGCGGCTACTTCTCGTCCTGGTCGGACCTGTTCGGCACCGACACCGGCAGCGCGGCCATTACCGCCATCCCGGCCGGGGCCACGGCGGTCGGCGGCCCGCGTCCGGCCGCCGGATCCGCTGGCGCTTCGCTGGCCGTGACGGGCAGCTCGGCCGTGCGGATTCCCGGCCGCCATGGAGCGCCGGTACCGTCCGGCCGGCTGCTGACCGTGCGCCTGCACGGGCAGTTGTCCGGGCTGACGGCACCCGGGTACCTGTACCTGCCGCCCGGCGCGGCCCGGGCGCGCCGGGCCAGCCTGCCGGTGACGGTCGTGGTCTCCGCCCGGGCTGCCAGCCGGGCCGCGCCCTACGGCGCGGCCCGGCTGGCGATCACCGCGGCGCTTCAGATCCGCGCCGGGAGGCTGCGGCCGCAGATCCTGGTCGTGCTGCCGGCCCAGATAGGCTCCGAGCGGGCCTGCCTGAACGTGCCGGGCGGGGCGCAGGCCGCCACGTTCATGGCCCAGGACCTGCCGCAGGCCGTCGGCTCCGGCTATCCCGCGGCCAGCCCGCTGTCGCGCCGGTGGGCGCTGCTCGGCGATGCGTCCGGCGGGTACTGCGCGCTGCAGCTGGCCTTGACCAGCTCGGCGACGTTCACTGCGGCGGCGGTGCCGGACGGGCGCTACGCCGCGCCGGGCGGTGCCGTAACCGGCGGCAGCCGTCAGCTGCGCACCCAGGACGACCTGGCCTGGGTGCTGCGCAACCGGCCGCCGCAGCCGGTGGCGGTGATGTTCACCGGCCACGGCGCGGCACCGCTGATGGCCCTGATGCGCTCGCCCATGCAGGCAGTCGCCCGCGGGCTGGCGCCCGGCGCCTACCCGCTCGGCCCGGTCCTGGACTGGCTGGGCGGCCAGCTGGCCTCGGCTACCGCAGCGCGGAGCTAGCCGTGCCCCTGACCAGTGCCTGGTTCACCGCCCTGGCGGTCGCGGCGGCGATCGGCGCGATCACCGTCACGGTCTGGCTGTGGCCGCGCGCCGCCGGCCGCGGTCTTGCGCACCTGGCCGCGCGGCTGGGCCTGATCACCGTCAGCCAGGCCTTTGCGATCATCGCGCTGCTGGCCTACGTGAACGGCTACTTCGTGTTCTACGGTTCCTGGTCGGCGCTGCTGGGCACTAGCGGCACGGCCACCCCGGCTATGGCCCGCGCTGCCGCGACCGCCCGGCCGGTCGTGGTGACCGGAACCGATCTCGGGCCGGTCCCCGGCGGCACCTCCGTGCTGCCTGAGGCGGCCAGCGGCCAGCTCGCTCCCCGGCCGCCCCGGTATTACGCCCGCCACCACACCAGGCCCCGGCCCGGCCTGGCTGGCGGCCTGGACCTGGCTGGCGGGGTGAGCCGGGCGGCCCGGTCGGTCGGCGAGGTGCTCCAGGTCACGATCAACGGCCAGCACACCGGCATCCGCAGCACCAGCGCGTACGTCTACCTGCCGCCGCAGTACTTCCAGGAGGCCTACGCCCGGGCCCGCTTCCCGGTGGTGCTCGCCCTGACCGGGTATCCCAACGTGTCCTGGTCCATCGTCAAGTTCCTGGCCCTGCCGGCCACCACGGCCCGGCTCAGCGCGAGCGGGAGGATCTCCCCGGCCGTCGAGGTAATGATGAACGTGTCGCCGGAGCTGCCGCGCGACACCGAGTGCACCAACATCCCGGCCGGCCCGCAGGTCGGGTCGTTTTTCGGGCAGGACGTGCCGCTCGCCATCGAGCGGGCCTTCCGGGTGCAGACCGGCCGGTCCGGCTGGGCGGTGCTCGGCTATTCCACCGGCGGGTACTGCGCAGCCAAGCTGGCCATGATGAATCCCGGCCAGTTCTCCGGCGCCGTGGCGATGTCGGGCTACTACACCGCGGTGCAGGACAGCACCACCGGCAGCCTGTACGGCGGCAGCCGGGCCTACCGGAACGAGAACAGCCTGATCTGGCGGCTGCGCCACCTGCCGGCCCCGCCGGTGCCGATCCTGGTCACCGCGACCCGGACCGAGGGGATCTATGCCGGCACCCAGGCGTTCCTGCGCGCGGTCCGGCCGCCCATGCGCGCCTACTCGCTGATCCTGGCGCAGGGCGGTCACAACTATCACACCTGGAGCCGTGAGCTGCCGCAGAGCCTGGAGTGGCTGAACCGCAGGCTGGCCCCGGCCAGGCCGGGCCAGGCCGGGGCCAGCCCGCCGCTGACGTCCGGCTGAGCGCGGGTCAGCCGGAAGGGGCGAGCGCGTCGAGGATCTCGGCCGCCCGCGCGGTGGCCGCGGCCGGGTCGGCGTCCGGCGAGCCCACCTGCGGGTCCCAGTTCAGGTCATAGAAAACCTCGGTGACGCCCTGCCCGGCCAGCCAGTCCGTGTCCGCCCGGATCTGGTCCCAGCTGCCCGACAGCAGCCGCCGCTGGCCGTCCGGCCCGGTCGCCTGCGCGCCTGCCCGTACCACGCCGCGGCAGATGACCCGCAGCCCGTCCGGGTCCCGGCCCGCCGCCTGCGCCGACTCGCGGATGACGGCGATAGCCGCGCCGATTTTGGACAGGTCGGTGCGGCTCGCGGTGATCCAGCCGTCGGCAGTCTGGCCGATCCGCTGCAGGGCCGGCTTGACCATCCCGCCGAGCAGCACAGGCGGGCCGCCGGGCTGGACTGGCTTGGGTGCCATGGTGCCGCGCGGCACCTGGTAGAACTCGCCGCCGAACTCGGCCTGCCCGGGCGCCCACAGCGTCCGCAGCACGGCCACGTACTCGGCGATCCTGGCCCCCCGGCGGGCCATGGCAGCGCCGGTGAGCGTGAATTCCTCTGGCATCCAGCCGATGCCCAGGCCCAGGTCGTGCCGGCCGGCGCTGAGCACGTCCAGCGACGCGGCCTGCTTGGCGAGGTAACCGGGCGAGACGAACGGCGCATTGACGATGGCGACGCCGAGCCGGATCCGGGAGGTCACCGCGGCCGCGAAGGAAAGCGCCGCCATCGGGTCGAGCACGCTCTGGTAGACCCCGTCCATGTCCGAGCCGGCCGGGATGAGCAGCCGCTGGAAGCTCCACAAGGACGCATAGCCAGCCTGCTCCGCCCTGGTCGCGAACCCGGCCAGATTCTCGGGCGTCGCCCAGGCGCCGGAGACTGGCGCGCCGAAACCGATTTTCACCTGACCCACCCTAAGCCCGGCCCGGCCGGCCGTCATGATCGGATCAGATGCGTGCCCGGGGCTGCCCGCGGGCCGGCCGACGGGGCTGCTGTAATGACGGGCGGGAGTCCGTGCCGACGGCCCCCCGGTGCCCGCTGACGGCACGTTTCACCCACCAGCAGAACGGGAGGACCTGATGGAGTCCGAACCCAGGAAGTGGATCGCCACCCTGCGGGACTCGCACGAGCGGCTGGCCGGACTGGTCGCGCGGCTGACGCCCGAGCAGCTGCGCGCCCGGTCGTATGACACCGAGTGGACGAACGCCCAGGTGCTCTCGCATATCGGCAGCGGCGCCGAGATCTCGCTGATGATGCTGCCGGTGGCGCTCGGCCGGGCCGGGGAGCTGGATCAGGGCGCGTTCCAGCCGGTCTGGGACAAGTGGAACGCCAAGGGCCCGGACGAGCAGGCCGCGGACGCGCTCGCCGCCGACGGACAGTACGTGCATGCGCTGGAGCAGCTCAGCGACGAGGCGCTGGCCGGCCTGTCCATGCCGTTCTTCGGGATGAAGCTGGACGCCGTGGGGTTCATCCGGCTGCGGCTCGGCGAGCACGCGCTGCATACCTGGGACCTCGCGGTTCACTTCGACCACGCGGCGACCGTGGATCCGGCGGCGGTGGCGCTGCTGATCGACAACGTGCCGCAGTTCCTGGCGCCGCGGCTGGGCAAGCCGCAGGACCCGGCGGTGCGGGCACGGATCACGACCAGCGACCCGCAGCGGGACTACCTGCTGGTCGCCGCGGAGGCGGTCACGATGACCGACTGGCCGGGAACGGGCGCGGACGGCGGCGCCGCCGAGCTCAGCATGCCCGGCCGAGGCGCTGCTGCGGCTGGCCTACGGCCGGCTGCAGACCCCGGCCATACCCCGGCGGAGCTCACCGGCAGCGCCGAGGTCCTGGATCGGCTGCGCACGGTGTTTCCCGGCTTCTAGCCGCCGGCTTCGCAGGCTAACAGCGGCGGCGTTTGGCGGCTTCGCCGCCTGCGGCGCGCGGCCCGGCAGGCCCGCGGATCGGCAGGCTGGGGGCGGAGGGACGCGGTGTTTTCTCGCCATGAACGGCGGTGTACTCAGCAGCGAGCCAGGGGCCCAGGTCGTTGATGAGCATGCGGAGGACTGCCGGATCGGCCGAGGGCACGCGGCCCGTGGCCGCGGCTGCGCGCACCTGCTCAGCGCGCTCGGGATAGTAGTGGCCGAAGATCTCGGAGGACCTGTCGAGGTCGCTGGTCCAGCCGCCCCAGCGGGGCATGACCAGGGTGAATCCCGTGCGGACCAGCCGACGGGCGGCGCTCCGGCTGAGGGCCTTGCGATCGGCATCGGTGACCGATTCGGCGGCTCGGGTACGCCAGCGCGGGAGCACGAGGGGGAGGTCGCCGTTTGTCTCGCGGGCGAGCAGCCTGGTAGGACGGTAGCGGGGTAGCTGCCCGGCAAGGTCGGGGCCGGACAGCGGAGTGCACAGGCAGGCGACGAAGAAGCCGCCGTCGTAGCGTTCAAGGTCGCTGAGCAGGCTGCGCGCGCTGGACAGCAGGATGCCTGCGCCGTCGATCTGAGGAAATGAGCCGTCGAGCGCGGCCTCACTGGTCTTCGCGTCGGTGCGGTCGGTGTCAGTGGGCTCATCGTGCAGGACGAGCAGCAGGTCAAGATCGGAGACTCCCGGAGTGGCGGCGCCGCGCGGGATGCTGCCGTACAGATAGGCGCTGTGCAGCCGCGCGCTGCCGAACGTCCTCGTGATGTGAGCGCGGGCAGCGGCAACGACGGGAACGAACGCGGCCGGAACTCGGTCCAGGGCACCTTCGCGCGCAATCGTCCCGTCGGGTTCCAGCCCTCGTTCGTTCATGGGCTCACTGTGCCCTGGCGACCGGGCAGGTCATGAGGTCCGGTCCGACCAGTTCGCAAGCATGACAGCCGGTGGAAGCGTCAGCTCAGCTGGCGGCGCACCAGCTCGGCGACTTCCTCGGCGCAGCCCCAGGCGAGCGTGACGCCAGCGCCGCCGTGGCCGTAGTTATGCACCACGTACCGGTCGCCCATCGGCTCGCCCTCCAGTCGCACCATCGGGCGCAGCGGGCGCAGCCCGACCCGGTGCGCCAGCACCGTGACGCCGAGCAGCCGCGGATCTACCGCGACGCACCGGTCCAGGATGTCCTTGGCGGTGTCCGGGTCGGGTTCCTGGCTCCAGTCACCCGGCTGCCCCGTCCCGCCGAGAACGATGGTGTCCTGGTGCGGGAACAGGTAGGTGACGTCATCGGGCTGCGGGCCGTGGCCGACGAAGAACTCGGTGATGCCAGGATTGGTGGCCACGATGACCTGCCCGCGCACCGGTGTCATGGCCGGGTCGGGGACCAGGTCGCAGGCGCCGATCCCGGTGCAGTTCACGATGACCGGCGCGGCCGCCTGCCGGGCGGCTTCGGCCAGTGACGCGTACGGCCGATCGGCGATGACCGGCACGCCGGCCTGCCGCAGCTGGCTGGTGAGGTAGGCCAGGTATCCGGGCATCCACGCCACCGGCGCGGTGAAGCGCCACCCGGCGCGGTACCCGGCCGGCAGCGTGGCCGGGTCGCACGGCACCCGCTCGCCGACGCCGTCGGTCCAGTCGGGCGGCTCCGGCTGCTCGCGGGTGTAGGCGTCGGTACCGGCGAGCATGCGGATCTTCGCGTCCGGCGCGGCGGCTAGCTCCCGCAGCCTGGCCAGCGTCCGCTGCGCCCACCCGGCGCCGCGGTGATCCAGGCCCACCAGGTGCGGTCCCCAGATGGCCCCGGCGACCGCGGAGGTGGTGAGCTCGGGTGGCGCGGCCGCCTCGACGGTGACCCGCAGCCCGGTCTCGGCCAGGGCCAGCGCCGACGTGAGGCCGCAGATGCCCGCGCCCACCACCAGCACGTCGTCCTCGGGAGTCATCACGCCCCGAAGCTACCTGAGCATCCGTCCGCGCCGCGGCGCAGCGCCCGGATAGGCCGATTTGACCCTGGCCCGGTCGAAGCGCCCATGATGAGCGCGGTCAGCAAGCCAGGGATAGCAGGCTGGTCAGGCCTGGCCGGAGGCCGGAGTGGCGGGGAAGGTGCGGGCGCTGGGGTAGCGCTGCGCGCCGTCCACCACGACGTTGGCTCCGGTGATCCAGGAGGCCCGGTCGGACAGCAGGAACGCGACTACGTCGGCCACCTCCTCGGGCCGCCCGAGGCGGCCGAACGGAAACTGGGTGCCGAGGAAGGCGGCGAAGCCCTCAGGATTGTTCCTCCGGAAGGAGTCCCAGCCGCCGCCGGGGAACATGATCGAGCCGGGGCTGACCGCGTTGACCCGGATATTGTCGGGCGCGAGCTCGGCCGCTGCGGTCGCGGCCAGGTGGATCTCGGCGGCCTTCGCGACCGCGTAGTTCGTCCGCGGCGCGGGGCGCATCCCGGTGATGGAGGAGACGATGACCACGGCGCCGCCGCCCGCGGCGCGCAGATGCGGCAGTCCCGCCCGGATCAGCTCGGCCGCATGCCCGGCGTTCAGCGCCAACGTGGCGAGCATGTCGCCGGGGCCGGAGTCGGAGAGGTTGCCGCCCACGGTCCCGCCGGCGTTGGCGACCAGGTGGTCCAGGCCGTTCAGCGTGCCGGCTACCTCGGCGACGGCCGCGGCCAGCTGCCCGGTGTCGGTAACGTCGGCTGCCGCGGTAGTGACCTGCCCGCCCTGCCCGGCCAGCCGGCGTGCGGCCGCGTCCAGGGCCGCCCGGTCCCTGGCCACGACGCCCACCGCCGCCCCCTCGGCCGCCAGCGCCTCGGCGATGGCCAGGCCGATGCCACGGCTGCCGCCGGTGATGAGTATCCGGCTGTCGCGCAGTCCCAGATCCATGGGCAGCACGCTATCGCTGGTTTACAGCCGCTCGCCGGCCTGCACCGGGGTGGCTACCGTGTTGCCGTCGGGCGCCAGCGGGCACTGCCACTGGTCGCTGTAGCGGCAGGACGGGTGGTAGAGGAAGTTCAGGTCGACCACCAGCCGGGTCGCGCCGCCGCCGAGGTCGGCGCCCTTCGCGGTGTCCAGGATGTAGCGGCCGCCGCCGTAGGTCCCCGCGCCTGCCGTGCCGTCGCGCAGCGGCAGGAACAGTCCGCCCGCGTACTGCTGCAGCCACCAGACATCCAGGGTGGCGTCGATCGGGGCGGGCAGCTGCACCCGGCCGATGAGCCGCAGCGCCGTGCTGCCGTCATCGCCGGCCGGGACCGACAGCTCGGCCGGAGCGGATGCGGGCAGCACCGGCACCTCGTAGCGCAGGCCCGGATCGTATGGCCAGTACGGCAGCCCGGCGGCGCGCAGCGGATCGCGGGCCGGCAGCGGGCTGCACGGGTGCGCGGTGAACAGCTCGTCCCGGCGGGCGCGCCACAGGGCGTGCCCCTGCTCGGGCTTATCCTGGGCGCGGACGGCCGCATACAGCTCTCTGACCTGCCGCCGCCAGTCGGCCAGCAGCAGTAGCTGCTGCGCAGCGCTCGGCACGCTCATCGGATTCCCCCCCCCGTAACTGGATCTACCGGAGCATCATTACCCATGATCCGCACCCGGACGCGCATCGGGAGCCGTGCATGACTGTTCGCCACCAGAGCTGGCTCGGCCGGGCACGGGCCTGGCTGAGCCGGGAGCAGCACGCGCTCATCGAGCGCGCCGCGGCGGCCACGGCGCCCGGCTCGGCCCGGCTGTCGGACATCGAGCACGTGGTGATCCTGATGCAGGAGAACCGCTCGTTCGACCACTACTTCGGCACCCTGTCCGGGGTGCGGGGGTTCAGCGACCCCGCCGCGGTGCGGCGCGACATCGGCGGCCGGCAGTACCCGATCTTTGATCAGTTCGGCTACCAGCCGGGGACCGGGCCCGAGCCGAACGGGTACCTGCAGCCGTTCCGGCTGCTCAGTGACCCGCCGCTGAGGGACGGCCAGGCCACCAATGACATCTCCCACACCTGGGGCACCCAGCATCGCAGCTGGAACCGGGGGAAGCTCGACGGCTTCGTGCACGCGCACCTGGCGGCCGACGGAACGCGGAATGGCCCGCTGACGATGGGTCACTTCACCCGGCAGGACCTGCCGTTCTACTATGCGCTTGCCGACGCGTTCACGATCTGCGACGGCTACCACGCCAGCGTGATCGGGCCGACCGACCCGAACCGGATCATGGCCATGTCGGCGACGATCGACCCGGATGGCGAGGCCGGGGGACCGGTGCTGGAGACCTACACCGATCGGGTCGCTCACTACGGCCAGCTGCGCTGGGAGACGATGCCCGAGCGGCTGCAGGCGGCCGGGGTGAGCTGGAAGGTCTACAACCATCCGCTGGCCGAGCTGGCCCTCAGCCCGCTGCCGTATTTCAAGTCGTTCACCGACCCGTTCTCGGTCACCGGCATCGAGCTGGCCAGCCGCGCTCTCGCGCCTGGCCTGGACGGCTTCGCCGACGACGCGGCCGCCGGGCGGCTGCCCGCGGTGTCGTGGATCATCCCGCCGCTGGCGCAGTGCGAGCATCCCGCCGCGCCCCCGGAGTACGGCGAGAACTTTGTCCAGCAGACGCTGGCCACGCTGACGGCCAGGCCGGACGTATGGGAGCGGACCGCGCTGTTCGTCGTCTACGACGAGAACGGCGGGTTCTTCGACCACGTGCCGCCGGTCACCGCGCCGGAGGGCACCGCGGGCGAGTGGCTGACGGCGGCCACGCTGCCGGTCGCCGCGGCGGCCATCCGCGGCCCGGTCGGCCTGGGCTTCCGCGTCCCGTGCCTGGTGATCTCGCCGTTCAGCCGCGGTGGCTACCGGTGCTCCGACGTGTTCGACCACACCTCGCTGCTGCGCTTCATCGAGACCAGGTTCGGCGTCGAGGTGCCCAGCCTGTCGGCCTGGCGGCGCGGCGTCACCGGGGACCTGACCAGCGCGCTCGCACTGGCGCGCCCGCCGGTCAGCGAGGTACCCGCGCTGCCCGAGGCCAGCCTCGGCGACACGTCAGTGGCCGAGCAGGCCGTGCTCAACGCCCTGGCCGGGACCCTCGACGTCGGCATTCCCTACCCGGTCCCGGCGGCCAACTCGATGCCCGTGCAGGAAGTCATCCCGGCCCGGCCGCCCGTCCCGCACTGACCGCGCCGGGCTCGGCGGGTCAGGATCGGCGGCCCGCCAGCCGCCAGGCAGCGGGCAGCAGGCAGGCCGCGAGCAGCGCCTTGATGGCGTCGCCGGCCAGGAACGGGGTCAGGCCCTCGGCGATCGTGGCGGACGGGCCCAGGTGCGCGTAGACAGCAAGCCAGGTCAGGCCGGCTGCGTAGATGACCACCTCGCCGGCCAGCATGGCCGGCAGCGCGCTGAGCACGGACCGGTCGGCGCCCCGCTCTGCGAGGCGGCCGCACAGCGCGGCGGCCAGGAAGAAGCCGATCACGTACCCGAACGAGGCGCCGGCGTAGCCGCTGGTGTGGTCGGCGAACCACGGCACGCCCGCGACCCCGGCCACCGCGTACAGCGCCATGGCCGCCGCGCCGCGGCGCCAGCCGAGCGCCGCGCCCGCCAGCAGCACGCCGAGCGTCTGGCCGGTGATCGGGACCGGGGTGAACGACAGGTGGATCGAGATCTGGGCCAGTGCGCCCACGAAGCAGGCGGCGCCCACGACCAGGAGAACGTCACGTACCACCGTGCCGGGCAGCAGGTCGGCGAGCACAAGCGGGCGCGGCCTTCGCAGCGCGACTGATTGCGACATGAGGCTGGGTCTCCCTCAGGATGGGACTGTGATGCAGCTGATCATCCCGGACATTACCAAGGCCGTCGCCAGCCGTCCCAGACGGCAGCTACGGGCATGATCCTGGCGGAGAACCCGGCCGGCTCATCGGGCGGCGACCTCGGCGTCCCCGACGCGCTGACGTTCCTGCTCGGCCGGTGGCGGCTGGACCGGCGGCTGACCGACCACCGGGCGGGAATCAGCGGCCGGTTCACCGGCACCGCCGAGTTCATGCCGGCGCCCGCGGACGGGACGGGAGCGGCGCGGGCCGCGGGCCTGACCTACCGCGAGAGCGGCCAGCTGCGCTTCGGGGATTATGCCGGGCCTGCTCGTCGCTTCCTTCAGTTCGTGCGCCAGGCCGACGGCGCCGCGGACGTCCGCTTCGCCGATGGCCGCCCGTTCTACCGGCTGGACCTGCGGACCGGGCACTGGCAGGCCAGGCACGACTGCGGCCCCGACCGCTACCTGGTCACCTTCCGGGTCCTCGGCGACGTGCTGCTCACCGAGCACTGGCGAGTGTCCGGCCCGGACAAGCACTACGACAGCCATACCGAACTGCATCGCGCCCCGGGCTGAACCGCGCTCGCGCGCGGGCACCCTGAGGCGCGCCGCGACCCGGCCTGGCAGGCCCGATCACAGTCTGGCCCCTATCACCCGGGTCTAGAGCGACGGTCGCTCCTGCCCGGCGGGATCAGCCGGCCGAGCTGGCCATGGCCACGCGGGTGAGCGCGGCGCCATAGCGGATCGACACCAGCTGCCCGACGGCCGGGTGCGCGCCGAGCGGCGGCGCAGCCGCCGCGCCGAGCATGGCCTGGATGGCCTCGATCTCCTCCGGCCGCGTCTCCGGGCCGATCACGCACGGCGAGATGGCCGGCCGGGGAGCGCCGGCCTCCCGCAGCCGTGCCAGCGCCGACTGCAGGCTTTCCTGGTCACCGAGCGAGGCGGGCGTGGCGGGGATGGCCAGCCGGGCCGCGAGCAGCACGGCCGACACCCCGGCCGCCTGGACGGCTTCCTCGCCCCGGTCGGCCAGGACCAGCACGCCGCTGATGCCGCTGACGATAGACATGCCCCGGGCCCGGCTGCTGCGGGCCAGCCCGACGTCGGCCAGGCGAGCGTGCAGCGCCTCGGCGAGCAGCGGATGCGGTCCGAGATGGGCCGCCACCATCACCGGGGCCGTTGCGCGCCTGGCCGCTGCGGCGATGGCCGCGTCGTGCGCCGGGTGCGGTCCGAGCAAGGCCGGGACGATGACAGCCCGCAGCTCGAATTCCCCGCCCGGCCCGGCCGGGAAGGTCACGGCGTCCTCAAGCCGCTCCGCGTTTCCGGCCAGGTAACCGGCTCGGACGTCCACGCCGGGGCAGGACAGCCGCGCCGAGGCGGCGATCTCGTCAGCCAGCCCGGCCGGGGTCGCGGAGGCGGTGCCGGGGATGGCGATGATCAGTGCCGGGGCGTCCGACGGCACCGTCAGCCGGTGCGGACTGCGATGCCGTCCGGCGGGCCTGCTCCGGCCCGTCCGGCGCGGGAGCGAACCGCGCTGCGGCAGCGGCTCGGCCGGCTCGGCCGGACCGGCCGGCCGCGGGGCCGCCGGGGCCGCGGGCGGCCGGTTCCCGGCAGCGGCAGGTGACGGCCAGCCCTGGTCGCGCGCTGGCAGCGGCTCCCCGGCCGGCGCCGAAGGCGAGGCCGGGGAGCCGGATGACTGACTGGCCGTGGCCGGCTGGTCGCCGCGGCGCGGCATCGGCTCGTCGGCGGGTCCAGATGTAGTGCGGCGCGCCGCCCTCCCGGCAGCACGCGCTGGCTGCTGGCGCGGGAGGCCAGGTCGCTCGCCCGCAGCGGCTTCGCCGGGCGCCGCATCCGGACGGGCCGCGGTTTCCCGTGCCGGTGCGGATTTCTGGGCTGGGCGGGGAAAGCGGTCCGTCCATTCCGCCTGCCCTGCTCCCGAGGCCGGCCCGGCCGCGGGAGCAGGCCCGGATGCCTGCGCCGGCTGCGTCCTGGCCAGCGGTGCGGTCGGTTCCCCGCCGTCCTCCGGGAACCCTCTGGCCGGGGGTATCGCCGACGGAGACGCCGTGGTGTCCCGGCCGGACGGCTCGCTGCGGCTGGACAGCGGCCCGGCGGGCTGGCCGGCCGCTCCGCCGCGATACGGCAGGACAGCGTCCGCTCCCGTGGGGCCGCCGAGCGGTGGCGGGACAGCCGCCGCCGCGGCTCGGCCACCGTCCTCGGCCCGGCCTGGCACTGCTGGCGCTGGCGTCGGTGATTCACCCGGCGAATCGGTGTGCCGCAGCGGATCAGCCCGGCGCTGCGAGTCCTCGCGAGGCGGCGAGAAGCCGCCCGGCAACCGTGCGGTGTCCGGCCCGGGCTGAGCCGGTGCCGGGGAGCCCGCAGGCGGCGGGGCACCCGCGGCCGGGCCGGGCGCCGGCTCGCGGCGCTGCTGCCACAGTCGGCCGGGCTCACGTCCGATGGCGGTCGCAGATCCCGTACCTGGTGCAGGCGGGCTACCTGGTGCGGGCGGCGCGGGGCGCGCTGTCCACACGTCGCTGCGCGGCGTCAGACCGTCCGCTTCACTGGCGGCCAGCTCATCCGCAGGCTGCCGCGGTGAGTCGCCCGAACCGGACGGCCTGTCACCCAGCCGGCGCAGCGCATCCCTGACATAGGGCAGCAAATTGGCCCGCTCGGCGGGCAGCCCGGCCGCACCGGGCGGCCCCGACTGCGGACCGCGGACAGGGCGGCCGGGCGGCTGATCGCCGATCTCGGGGTCCGTTTCGCGGAACCAGGAATCCGCCTCCCGTCGCGATCCCGGCTCGCGATCGAGAAGCGGCTCGCGGTCAGGCTGCGACTCGCGGTCAGGCTGCGACTCGGCGTCCTGGCTCGGATCACTCACGTTGACGTATCGTAATCGGGATTCAACCGCAGCGATCCTCCTTCTGCGATGTTCACCCCGATAGCTACTGGTGTTGCCGTTTCGTGCCGCTTCGCTGACAGTTCGCGGCCGCCTGGTAGCTTGCGGGCCTGCATGCAGGCTATCTGCTGCCCCGGGCATGGTTCACGCCGGGTAACGCAGAGTCAGCTGCCGTGCCCTACTTCGAGCTGTCGCCGGACCTCGGGCTGTCGCCGGACTTGCTCCCGCCGGATCCCGCAGCCCGCTTGGCGGCTGCGCCCGCGGGCCTGCTGTGTCCGGTCCTGGCGGCGGTGCGGGTATGAGCCGGGGCGCCAGGCTTGTCTGGGTCAGCCCTGGCTGGGTCATCCTCAGCCGCGGTGCCGGTCCGGGCGCGGCCGGGCGCAGGCGTCGTGCTGGCGGGCGAGTCCGCGTTCCGCTGCGCAGCCGGAGCAGCCTTGGCCGCTGAGGTGCTGCGGCCCGCCGTGGCCGTCTTCCTGGCCGAGCCGGGCTTGGCCGCCGGGGCCGCCTTCGCGGCCGTGGTGCTCCTGCGCCGCGGGCCGGCCGCGGCCCTGGCAGCAGCGGCAGCCGGGGTTGCGGCCGGTGATGTGGCGGAACTGGCGGGCGCCCTGGGCGCGGCAGACTGGGCGGCCGCCGTGGCGGCAGGTCCCGGGGCCGCGGGCGCGAAGCCCGCTGAGGCGGCCCGGGCGGGGTCCGGCCTGGCGGTGGCCTCGGGCGCCGCCGGAAGCGCGACGGCAGCCGGCGCGGACGACGGCCCGGGCAGATGCCCGCGGATCTCGTCGCGCAGGAAGGCGGGCGTAGCCGCGCGGACGGCCTGCTCGGCAAGCTGCCGCTGAGCCGCGAGCACCTGCCCGGCGAGGTCGTAGGCGCTGATGACCAGGATCTTCGGGCTGGGCATCGCTGCCGGCAGGGCGGCCAGGCGGTCAGCGGGAGCCGGCAGGCCCGGGAGCTGGCTCCGCACGTTCTCGGCGACGTGCGCCCACATCCTGACGGCCGCCGTGAACTGCTCCTGGCTCTTGCGGACCCGCTCCAGGAACTGATCCTGCAGCTCCTGGCCGATAGCGCGAGCGTCGATCATGGGCCCTCCTCTTCAGCCTTAGCAAACTATATCAAGCACTCCGCATGAAATGTTAAGCGGCGGGGATTGTTTCAGTGGCGAGCTTGTATGCCATGCTCCGGCACCTAATCAGGCTGTGCCGTATCTGCCCGTGATCTCGCGATGTACCCGCCCGCTCCCGGCACCTAGATGAGCTTGATCGCGGTAACCTGCCAGCGTCGGCTGCCGGATGTGATCCTGATCACGCCGCAGTCCGGGCAGCTTAAGCCACAGGTGAGGGTGCTGTGACGGGCGAACCGCTATATTGTCTATTGTTCCTACATGAATGGAGTGGATACGAACGTGGGCGTGCCCTTTCCTGATCCCGACCGATCCGTCATCGTCCTGCCGCCGCCGGGTGAGGGTCCTGGCAACTGGGCCGGGGGACCCAGCTCGGTGGCCGCTGACGGCGAGATCTACCTGGCTTACCGGCTGCGCCGCCCGGTCGGCCTGGGCCGCGGCTACGCCAACGTGGTGGCGAGATCAGCCGATGGCGTGAGCTTTGAGACCGTCACCACCTTGCATAAGGACGAGTTCGGTACCGAGTCGCTGGAGCGGCCCGCTCTGGTGCGCACGCCAGACGGCGCCTGGCGGCTGTATGTGAGCTGCGCGACCGCGGGAACCAAGCACTGGCAGGTCGAGCTGCTCGAAGCCGATCACCCCAGCCAGTTCACCTCGCGCAGCAGGCGGGTGGTGCTGCCCGGTGATCCCAAGACCGCGGTCAAGGACCCGGTGATCCGCTACCACGATTCCATGTGGCACCTATGGGCCTCCGTGCACCTGCTGACCGACCCGCACGAGACTGACCAGATGACCACCGATTACGCGACCAGCGCCGACGGCATCGACTGGACCTGGCACGGCACGGCGCTGTCGGGGCGGCCAGGCCACTGGGACGCCCGTGGGACACGCGCCAGCGCGGTCTGTTTCGTCGATGACAAGATTGTGGCCGCCTACGATGGCCGGGCCACGGCGGCGGAGAATTACGAGGAGCGGACCGGGATCGCGACCGGGGCCGAGCCCGCGGCCCTGACCCAGACCGGCTCGGAGCCGCTGGCCGTGTCGCCGTTCCGCGGCGGCGGCCTGCGCTACCTTGACCTCCTCGAGCTGCCCGGCGGCGGCACCCGGCTGTACTACGAGATGACCCGCGCGGACGGCGCGCACGAGCTGCGCACTGAGCTGCGCTGACCTCCCGGGTCGCGCTCGCCGTACCGGCTGAACTCCGGCCCGGCCGCGGTCAGTCCGGCCGGACCTGGCCGTTGCGGGCCTGGCGCTGCCCGGCCGGCCGGGCGCCGACCAGGCCGCCGGACCGGTCGCGCGGCTGCAGCCAGGCACTGAAGTCGGCGTCAAGCATCGATTCCAGGAGCCGGACATCATCCTCGAAAAACGGGATGAGCCGCTGGCGCTCTTCCCAGGTGACCGGCTGGCGCTGCTGCCCCTTCTGCTGCAGCAGCCGTTCCAGGGGGGTGGTGATGCCGGTACCGAGAGCGCCGGGCAGGTGCCGCCCGGCCGTGGTGCCAGCCCGCAGCATGCGGGACACGGTGCGGTGGGTCAGCGTCCGCTCGGGATGTGCGGTCACGTTTTCCCGCGGCAGCTCGGTCAGGACGCCCTGCTTGACGTCCAGGAACGCGCAGACCTGGTCGAGTGACTGGGCCGGCGAGTCCACGATGTCGCGGTAGCGGAGCACCAGGACCTGATCGCGCGGGAACAGGGTGTACAGATGCTGGAGCTGCTCGCCGTACCTGCCCAGGCCGACGTAGGACCAGAATTCGCTCCAGCCCGCCGCGGCCCGGCGCGGCTCCGCCTCGCACGCCCGCACCAGGTCGTGAATCGGCTCCAGTCCCGCCGACCACAGGTGGGTCCAGTTGGAGTGCGCGCGTTCGACCGGGTCGCGGATCGTCACGATCAGCTTCGCCTGCGGGATCAGCGCCTTGATCCGGCGCTGCGCGTCCGCGTTGTGCAGGTAGAACGGCGTCGACTCGCCTGCCAGGCCGCCAGCCGGGCACCCGCTAAACAGCTCCTCGTACTTGTCGCGCTCCCAGACGTGCTCCCGCCAGGTCAGCACATCACCCGGTCCGCCGCCGCGGCGCGGCGGGGGGCCGTCGGTCAGGAAGAACTTCGGCTCCTTAACCTGGGACATATGCAGCTGAGGGTGACCTGCCAGCGCCGCGTGCAGTGCTGTCGTGCCCGCTTTCGGGGCACCGATCACCAGGAAGTCGGGCAATGACACCGTAACCTCCGCATGGCCAGGACGACCTGGATTGTAACTATACCGCTCTCATTCCTAGGAAATAGCTGACTGCGTGTGGCGTTACTCACAGCCGCCACCACGGCCGCGGGTTGACTGCCCGCAGTGGCGCGCCGTACACCTGTGCGGCTTGCCGCGAACGCGGCAGTTTGCCTGCCCGCGGATCGGGCACCCGCTGATGCGGAGAGCTAATCCAGGACGGTGAGCACGAGATGAATCCGGTTGAGCGCGTCATCCGCCGGGTCGACGCGGCGCAGCAGCGGCACAAGCCGTCCGCATTCGTCTTCGGGGTCGTCAAGAAGTACGGGGACGACAACGGCGGCGTGCTGGTCGCCAACCTGGCCCACTCGGCATTCGCGTCGATGTTCCCGCTGCTGCTGATCTTGTCGACGATCCTCGGGCTGCTGGCCGCCGGGGATCCGGCCCTGCGGCAGCGGGTCATCACCGATGTCGCCAATCAGGTTCCGGTACTCAGCAAGCAGCTGTCCGGCAGCGTGAAGGAACTGCGCCGGTCCAGCCTCATCGGCCTTATCGTCGGCATCCTGGCCCTGATCTGGGGCGCGACCGGGCTGGCTCAGGCCGGCCTGTTCACCATGGCGCAGGTCTGGAACCTGCCCGGGCCGGCCCGCATCGGCTATTTCCCGCGCCTGCTCCGGGCCCTGCTGTTCCTGGGCGTGCTGGGCATCGGCGTGATCGTCACCACGCTGCTGGCCGGGCTCAACACCTACCGGAACAGCGGGCCCGGGTTGTTCGTGCTGTTCGAACTGCTGGCGGCGGCGGCGAACAGCGGGATGTTCTTCATCGGCTTCCGGGTGCTGACGCCCAAGGGCGTCGGGACCCGGAAGCTGCTCCCGGGGGCCATCGCCGGCGGGGTCGCCTGGACGCTGCTGCAGTACCTGGGCACGCTGCTGCTGCACCACTATCTGAGCACCTACTCGGTCTACGGTGTTTTCGCGACCGTGCTCGGGCTGCTGGCCTGGGTGTACATCAGCGTCGAGATCGTCGTGTACGCGGCCGAGCTGAACGTGGTGCTGGCCCGGCGGCTGTGGCCGCGGTCCATCGTGCAGCCCCCCCTGACCGACGCCGACCTGGTCGTCCTGGCCGACCAGGCGCTGCAGAACCAGCGCCGACAGGACCAGCAGGTTACGGTCTCCTACGAGACTCCCGCTGTGTCGTTCGACAGCCCGCCGACGCCGCCCCCGCCGAAGCCTGGTGAGCCGCGGACCGAGGCGGAGGACGCCTTGCCCGCCGTGCCGGGCAGCACAGCCGAGGGCGGCGACGAGCCGCGGTGACGTATCGGGCCGTGTGAAGCACGCGCCGTCCGGGTACCCGACCACCTGCGATCAGCGCGGGTTCAGGCTGCCAATCCCGAGCGAGCTGTCGGCGGCAGTCCCGCCGCCGACTAGCCCGGACTGCTGCTCGGCCGAGCGGACGTACTCCGCCGGGTCGGTGTCGACCGCCTGCACTCCGGCGATGTGGTCGGCCTCGAAAACGGCGAACTCGACGGCCAGCTCGTGGCGCTGCCGCAGGCTGGCCTCGCGGCGGAAGTCGGTCAGGCCCTCCCGTTCCTCCTCGGCCATGTGATCGCTGTTCGCGAGATTGGCGGCCGCGACGGCAGCGAGCCACTCGTCGCTGCCGACCTCGTGCCCGGCCACCGCGGTGACCGCGTCCCGGATCTCATTGTGATCCTTAATCGCGTCGAGGGTCTCCTCCTCGGCCGTGCCGAGGCGGCCTGCCGCCTGCCCGGCCCGCAGCAGCTCGGGATAAAAGACCTTCTCCTCCGCGGCCGCGTGCACCTCGAGGAAGGCCGCCAGCCGTCCCCAGACGGCGCTCAGGCTGGCCGTGTCAGCGCGATCGACCTGCTCGATGATCGCGAACAGCCGCCGCTGCTCGTAGTGATCGTCGAGGATCAGCTCGGTTATGTCCACGGCGTCCCTCCCTCGGTGCCGGCGCCCCGTCCCCCTGGCTGTCCCGCGGCGCGCCGTGCTACCACCTATACCAGCGGTGCCGCGAGCCGGTGCCCTCCGCCGCCCGGAACAGGAATCCCAGCAGCCACAGCACCAGGACCACCAGGGCGATCCACCACAGGACGTGCACCGCGAAACCGATGCCAGCCAGGATGATCGCGATCAGCAAGACTGCGAGGATGAGGAACATCGCAGGCTCCTTTCCGGTAACCCACGGTTTGAGTTTTCCGCGTCAGCGCAAGTTAAACGGTGGCCGGGCCGGTCAGACGGCGGGCCGGTCAGACGGCCGCGGCCCGCCCTCCGACCTGACCGGGCGGCAGGCGGGTGGAATGAAGCCGCCGGCAGCGGGCAGGGTGACGTCGGCAGCCATCCGACCTGACCCATCTCCGGAGGAGAAACTCGTGGTGAGCGCAGTACCTGACCTCATGCTGAACAACGGCCAGCAGATCCCGCAGTTCGGCTTCGGCGTCTTCCAGGTCAAGCCGGCCGACACGGTCCGGGCAGTCACGACGGCCCTTGAGGCCGGCTACCGGCACATCGACACCGCGGAGATGTACGGCAACGAGCGCGAGGTCGGCGAGGCAATACGCAAGTCCGGGCTGGACCGCGGCGAGATTTTCATCACCAGCAAGCTGAGCAACGGCAGTCACGAACCCGACGACGCCCGGCGGGCGTTCGACGCGACACTGGCCGCGCTCGGCACGGATTACATGGACCTGTTCCTCATCCACTGGCCGCTGCCGACCCGGTACGGCGGCGACTACGTCTCCACCTGGAAGACGCTGGAAGAGTTCTACCGCGACGGCCAGGCGCGCTCCATCGGCACGTCCAACTTCCAGCCACATCATCTGCGGCGGCTGCACAGCGAGGCCCAAGTTGTCCCGGCGGTGAACCAGATCGAGATCCACCCCTACTTCACCCAGGATGAGGTGCGCCGGTTCTGCGCCGATCACCAGATCGCCATCGAGGCGTGGTCCCCGATCGCGCAGGGCCAGGTCCTGGACGACCCGACGATCAACGCCATCGCCAAGGCGGCAGGCAAGACCGCGGCTCAGGTGGTGCTGCGCTGGCACATTGAGCTCGGCCACATCGTGTTCCCCAAGTCCGTCACGCCGGAGCGGATCCGGGAGAACATCGACATCTTCGACTTCGAGCTGTCCGGCGCGGACGTGGAGGCGATCAGCGCGCTGAACCGGGACGAGCGCACCGGCCCGGATCCAGACTCGTTCGACTACATCCCCGAGTGAGCCAGCGGCCGGGGCGGCCCCGGCCAGTTCAGCCCGGCACAGTTAGCCGAGGCCGAGGATCTGGCTGGCGTTGCCGGCCAGCACCTGCTCGGCTACCTCTGGCGGCCAGCCGAGTGCGTCCACTTCCGCCAGGCAGCGCTCGGGGGTGAAGAACGGGAAGTCGCTGCCCCACAGGAACTGGCCGGACAGCCGCCCGGTCAGCTCCCTGAGCACCTCGGCCGGGACCCGACGCGGCGACCAGCCCGAGATGTCGATGTAGACGTTGGTCTTGTGCAGGGCGATGGCGGCCAGGTCGGCGTGCCAGGGCCAGCCGAAATGGGCTGCCACCACGGTGAGGCTCGGATGTGCAGCCGCCACCGGGTCCAGCTTGAGCGGGTGAGCGTAGTCGAGCCTGATGCCCTGGCCGCCGGGCTGGCGCGCCCCGATCCCGCTGGTACCGGTGTGGAAGAGGGCCAGCAGGCCATGCTCCTGGCAGGCGGCGAAGATCGGCCAGTAAGCAGGATCGTCAGGCGCGAAAGCCTGCAGTGACGGATGGAACTTAACGCCCTTGAGCCCCAGCTCGGCGATGCGGCCGACCTCGGCCACGGCGGCCTCGCCCTTGTGCGGGTCGACCGAGCCAAGGCCGGTGAAGACATCCGGGCAGGCGCGGCAGGCCGCGGCCACGGTCTCGTTCGGCACCCGCGGCCGGCCGGTCGCCGTCTCAGCGTCCCAGGCCAGCAGCACCGCCCGTACGTCCAGCTGCCGGTAGCGGTCAGCCAGCTGGTCCAGCGATTCGCGCTGCGCGGACGAGCGGAAGTAGGCCTCGGCGGCCTCGACATAGCCCGCCATGCTGCCGTCCAGCCAGTCCGGGGTGGGCAGGTGAACGTGAAAGTCAATAGCACGCGGCACCGGCACATAGTAACGGCGTGGCCCGGCGCCGGGCCGGCCGTCATCGGCTCCGGGCGGCGGGAGCGGCCCGGCAGCCGGGGTGCAGGTACGTGACCGTGCAGCCGGCCCGGGACGGGGCGGCCGACTGCCCGGGATGATCGATCAGCAACGCCAGGATCGCCAGCGCCGCCAGACCAGGATCAGCGCGAGCGACAGGGCGGCCGGCCATGGCTAGGGCGTGCGGGCGCCGTCGATCTGGTCGAAGTCGCCGTAGCCGTTGTAGGTCCCGCCGCCGCCTGACCACTGCCACATGAGGGCGTATTTGCTGCTGCTGGTGATGCCGCCGAAGAACCGCGCGCAGGTGCTGGTGCTGCGCAGGCACCAGCCCGACGGCGGGTGGGACAGGCTGCTGGTGTCGTCGGTGTAGGTCCATTCGTAGATGTTCGATACCGACGCCGACGAGCCGGTGCCGAAAATGCCGGCCCAGATGCCGGGCTCGGAGTACACGCCCACTTTGTAGGACGAGTGCGCGACCGTGTAGGCGGCGAACCCGTTGAAGTCGGCCCGGTCGACGTTCGCGGCGACGAACGAGGAGGACACCGTGCCGCTGCACGGCGTGGTGTAGACGCTGTTCCAGCCGTTGTCGGGCGCGGGGGTGTAGCCGGGCGCGTTGCCCGGGATTTCGACGTCCATGAACAGCACCGGGTAGGTCACGGTGCTATTGCCGCCGCCGCGGGCATCGGCGACGGCGCGCGCCGCCTGCGCCTCGCCCCACGCGTACGCCTCGCTGGTCGTGCCGTTGTAATGCGGGTCCACGCCGGGGCCGGCCATGAACCAGTAGGCTCCGGTGCCGATCCCCTTGTGGTAGGTCTTCAGCTCGGCATTCGCGGCGGCGGTGTCGGTCGCCGACCAGACGATGTGGTCGCCCTTGCATCCCTGCCATTGCGCCCAGCTTCCCGTCATCCCGAGGTAACCGCCGTAGGCGCCGCCGAGCACCGGCTCCCGGTAGGGCCCGGAGCCGGGAATGGCCACGTAATTGCTGTCAGTGCCGTACCAGAACCCGGGCGGCGTATCGCCGGCGATGCTGAGACCAGCCGCCGGGTGAGAGCGCGCGACGGGGCTGGCTGCGGCCACGCCCGCGGCGACAGTGGTGCCGAGGACCCCGGCCACGGCCAGCGCTGCGATCGCTGCGGCCCGCCGCCGCCCCCGCCCGTTCTGCGGACGCCATGCGATTCCGGTCATGTGCCACCTGCCGCTCTGCTCGGTCGCCGCGCCTGCGGGATCCCGGAGCCCGGGGCGGCGGGAGCAGGCCCAGCCACATGCTAAGCGGCGCCCGCCGCCCGCCGCCGTCATTGTGTCGGGGCACTTCGCCGCGCAGTGCCGTTAACCTGCCGTTTGATTTACCGCTATCCGTTGTTCATTCCGGCATGCCGGACTAATAGTCGCCAAGGGGCTGCAGGCAGTAACACTGCCTGCCCGGAGCCTGGGGCGGGAGCTTGCGGCGGGGCTGTGCGTTCGCGTCCAGATGATCCACGGGGGGGAATCAGGTGGGCCTTCATCATGCTGGCGCAAAATGGCTTGGCCGCCGTCTTGGACCCGCGCCAAGCAGGAGATTCCTGGTAGCCATGGCAGCTGGGGTGGCTGCCTTATACATCTTTTCTGTTCCGCAGTCGCCGGCGTCGGCCGGTCTTGCCGCCGCCGGACCGGCCCTGACGCTCTGCGGGAACCCGGGGCCGGCCCCGGCGCCCGTCCAGCACGTGATCGTGGTCATGCTCGAGAACCTGAGCTATCACCAGGTGATCGGCAGCGCCGACGCGCCGTATCAGAACAGCCTCGCGAGCCAGTGCGGCAGCGCACCGGACTACTTCGGCGCGACGCACACGTCAGCGGCCAACTACCTGGCCATGTCGGCCGGGGAATTCCCCTCCGCCAGCATCCCCGGATGCGGCACGGCTAAGGCGTGCGCCGACCCCTCGGCCAGCCTGTACAGCCAGCTGGCATCGGCCGGGCTGAGCTGGGGCGTCTTCGCCGAGTCCATGCCGTCGGCCTGCGATCCCACCAGCAGCGGCAGCAACACCCAAGCTCATGATCTTTATTCGGTCGGCCACAATCCGGCCGTCTTCTACACCGGCATCAGCGCCGTGCTGTGCCAGGCGGACGATGTCGGGGTGCCCAGCCTCACGGCCCAGTCCGGCGCGTTCTGGAACGACCTGCAGAACCAGACCCTGCCGTCCTTCAGCTGGGTTACCCCGAACACGGTCGACGACGGCGAGGGGCCGGGCACCAATGCCCAGAATGAGCAGACGGCCGACGCCTGGCTGCAGAAGTTCATCGGCCTGGTGCAGCAGTCCGGCAGCTACCAGGCCGGCAACACCCTGGTGCTGGTGACCTACGACGAGGGCACCGGCGCCGACAAGGTGAACGGCGAGGACTGCACAAACCAGAGTCTGGACCTGCCCGTGACCGGCGGCATCAGCGCGCACCAGGACTCCTGCCACGTACCGCTGTTCGTGGTCTATCCCTTCACCCCGGCCGGCACCAGCGACCCGGCGTTCTTCGACCACTACTCGGTCACCAAGACGGTCGAGGACCTGTTCGGCCTGCCGTACCTGGCGCACGCCGGCGACGCCCAGACCGCCAGCCTGGTCAATCACTTCGGGATCCCGGCGGCCGCCGCCAGCCCGGCCCCCGTGGTCAGCATCAGCCAGCCGGCCAGCGGCGCCGCCGTGTCCCGGGACCGTCACGGTCTCCGGCACGGCGGCCGACAGCGCCGGCATCACCGGCGTCACCGTCAGCGTGGACGGCGGCGCGCCTCAGGCCGCCACCGGGACCGCGAACTGGACCGCCGGCCTCGACACCACCACGCTGGCCAACGGCCCGCATACGATTACCGCGCAGGCGACCGACGCGAACGGTAACACCGGGACAGCCTCGGTGACAGTGGACGTGAGCAATTCCCCGGTCGGTGCGTCCTGCCCGGTACCGGGGCCGGCGTCACCGAGCTATCGGGCAACGTCAGCCTGGAATCGAGCCAGGCCGGCTGGACAGGGGTCTACAACTCGATCTCGGCTGTGAGCCGGGTCGAGCCGGCCGGCGGCAGCTACGACGGCAGCTGGGCGCTGAAGGTAGCCCCGAAGTCCGGGTCGTCGGGCACGGCAGGCGTGAACAATGCCAGCCCGGTCTGGGTGCCGGGCACTCCGGGCACCGCGACAATGGCCGGCCACGTGTACACCGGCAGCGCCTTCGTGCAGGCGAGCGCGCCGGGGGAGAACGTGACCCTGCTGATACGGGAGACCACGCCGGGGGGCACCTCGGTCAGCTCCCACGCCAGCACGGTCACGCTTGCCGATACTCAGTGGCATCAGCTCAGCTCGGCGTACACGGCGAAGGCAACCGGCAATTCGATCCGGTATTCCCTGTACGCCACTAATCTGGCTGGCTCAAGCCAGAGTTTCCTGGCGGACTGCCTCAGCCTGCAGGCCCCCTGACCCCGCAGCTGCCGCGGACAACGCTGCTGAGCTGGCAGATTACCGAAATACTGATCGTGCGGCGTGTCATCCTAATGCGGGGGATAGCCGTCATAGGGACAGTGCACTCGCGTTCAGCGATTTGCGCGTTCTGGTCAGGACTGCGGCGTGCCGCGGCGCGAGGCCCTGGGGGTTCACATGGGTTACCGGAGGTTCCCGCGCACCGGAACGGGCCGGCGCGCGACTGGCTCGGCGGCCATCGGGCTGGGGATCGCGCTGGCCGTCCTGGCCGCTGTCACCGGCATGCAGCCCGGCGGCCGGACTCCGGCGGCCCGCGCCGACGAGGTCACCGTGTCGCAGGATGAGCTGCGGACCGGCTGGGACCCGTCCGAGCCGGCCATGTCCCCGTCCGCCGTGCCGTCGTTCACCCAGCTGTTCAAGACGGCGGTCAGCGGCCAGGTCTACGCCCAGCCGCTGGTGATCGGCTCCACCGTTGTCGTCGCGACTGAGACCGATCAGGTCTACGGGCTGGACGCCTCGACCGGGGCGATCAAGTGGCAGACCTCGCTCGGCACGCCGTACCACATCACCAGCTGCACCGATCTCAGCCCGGACATCGGGGTGACCGGGACCCCGGTCTACGACCCGGGAACCGGCGGAAATGGCACCGTGTACATGTTCGCCCAGACCACCGCGGGCTGGGCGCTGTACGGGGTCGACCCGGTGACCGGGGCGATCACCGAGGACCAGCCGATTGGCGGCCAGCCGACGAATGACCCGAACATCACCTTCAGCCCCGACCAGCAGCTGGAGCGCACCGGCCTGCTGCTGATGAACGGCTGGGTGTACGCGGCCTTCGGCTCGCACTGCGACAACCAGCCCTACGCCGGCTATATCGCCGGGGTCAACCTGGCCACCAGGGCGACGACCTTGTGGACCGACGAGTCCGGGGTCAGCAACGACCAGGCAGGCATCTGGCAGGGCGGCGGCGGCGTGATGTCCGACGGGTCCGGCAGGATCTTCGTCACCTCCGGCAACGGCATCTCGCCGCCTACCGGCAAGGGCACCTCGCCGCCTGGCCAGCTGGCCGAGTCGGTGATCCGGCTGTCGGTCAACTCGGGCAACGGGTCGCTGTCCGCCCAGGACTTCTACAGCCCGAGCAACGCGCCCAGCCTGGACGCGGCAGATCGCGACTACGGCGCCGGCGGCCCCGTCGGGCTGCCGTTCGGCACCAGCAGCTACCCGCACCTGCTGGCGCAGGCGGGGAAGGACGGCCGGATCTTCCTGCTCAGCCGCGACAACCTCGGCGGCCGCAACAAGGGCGGGGCGCTGGCCACCACGACCAGCTACGGCGGCGAGTGGGGGCACCCGGCGGCCTTCGCCGACACCAGCCCGCTGACCACGGCGAACGCGGGCACCGCCAATGACTACCTGTACTACGTGGGCAAGAACAGCCCGCTGCGGGTCTTCAAGTTGGGGGTCGGCAGTGCCGGCAAGCCCACGCTGGCTGACGTGGCCAACACCTCGCTGACGTTCGGCTATACCTCCGGGTCGCCGGTTGTGACCTCGAACGGCACCGATGCCAGCACCCCGGTGGCCTGGGAGGTCTACACCTCCGGCGGGACCGGCGCGGGCGGCGTGCTCGAGGCCTACAACGTGTCGTCGACGGCACTGGCCGGATGCTCGTCCGGCGCCCCGTGCTCGCTGACGCCGATCTTCAGCGCGCCGATCGGGACGGCCGCCAAGTTCACTACCCCCGCCACCGACAACGGGCGGGTCTACGTCGGCACCAGGGACGGTCACGTCTACGGGTTCGGCGCGGCGACCGGAGCGCCGGCCGCCGGCACCGCGACCGCCTTCGGCCAGGCCAGGGTCGGCTCCGCGGTCAGCAAGCCGGTCAGCATCACCGCGGCGAAGACCGTCACGGTGACCGGCGTGACCGCGCAGACCGGCGCGTCCAACGCCGGGACGGCGGGCAGCCAGTTCACCGTCGGCCGGGTGACAAAGACCGGCGCAGGCGGCAAGCCCCCGGTCCCGGTGACGTTCCCGGTCACGCTGACCAGGGGTGACAAGCTAAGCGCGGCCGTGACCTTCACGCCGTCGGCGGCCGGCGGCACGGACGGCACCCTGTCCTTCGCCACCAGGTCCGCGGCATCCCCGGCGGTCGGCGTCCCGCTGGCCGGGGACGGCACACTGCCCGGGCTGACCGCCCAGCCCGCCGCGGTCACCTTCCCGCTGGCGCCCGACCAGGGGGTCACCGATGTGCCCGTCGGGATCGCCTCCCCGCAGATCGTGGACCTCACCAACTACGGCACCAGCACCGACACCATCACCTCGGTGACGCCCCCGTCCGGCCCGTTCACCGCGGCCGGGCTGCCCGCGGCCGGTACCCAGATCAAGCCCGGCGCGTCAATCCCGGTGCAGGTCACGTTCGCGCCGAAGGCAGCCGGCCCAGCCAGCGGCTCGCTCACGATCGCTGGCACCAACGGCCCGGCCAGCACGGTTACCCTGTCCGGCATCGGCACTAGCGCAGTGAGCAAGCTGACCACGGCCAGGCCGACCGCGAACTTCGGCACGGTCAAGGTAGGCAAGAAGGCCACCGCCTACATTCACGTCACCAACAGCGGCAACACGGCGGCCACGGTGACCAGGACGTCGGCGTTGCCCGCGCCATTCACCGAGCCGCTCAGGGCGGAGACCAACCTGCCGTTCAACCCGAGCTATGACCTGTGGCTCCCGGTGACGTTCACCCCGGTGAGAGCGGGCACCTTCACCGCTCGGTACCGGCTCACGTGGAAGGACCTCCAGGGCACCCACACTCTGGTCGTGGCCGTCACCGGTACGGCGGCGCCGTCACATTAGCGGAGCACCGGCACCGGGACTGGCACCACTCCCGCCCCGGCCGGTACGGCCAGTTTGCCCGCTGGTCGTTCTGGCTGCCAGAAATAAGACCGGAGACTGGCCAAAACGGCCGTAATATCCGTGCTCCAAAATGATTTAAGCGTGCCGCCCGAGGGGGTTCAATCGGGGAGGAATCCGATGTGCGGCGATTACGCGGCAGCCCGCTCGGCGGCCACGGCGAGTTCCTGATTGTCCCCGGCCCGGGTTTCGCCCCCGGCCGCGGCCACCCTATCGCGGCGGGCCGTGCAGCGGCCCGCCCGGCCGCATCCCGGTCCGCGCCAGGCCTGACGTCCGCCCGGGCTAACGCCGTCTGCTGCGCCCGGTCTGCCGTGCCCTCGGCCGACGCGTCGGCGGCCCGGACCCTGGCGGCAAGCTCCTGGTGCATCGGCGCGGCGAAGGATCCCTCCAGCCACAGGACGGTCTGCCCGTTCTCCTCGGTGAAGCAGACCGAGACGTGCCCGGGAACACCGCGGCCGGCCGAGACGGCGTAGTCCAGCCGGTAGGCACCCACCCGTTCCAGCCGGACCCGGATGCCGCGCCGCTGGCCGGTGCGGATGCTGAGCGCGGCGGCAGCCTGCTCGCACAGCGGGACCAGGCGGGGCAGCGGCAGGGTCGTGGTGATGTGCGCGGACGAAGCCTCGGTGGTGCGGGCCGCCGTCATCTAATGTCCCCCAGGTTAATAGGATTTCAGTCCCGGTGCGAGCCGGCGCCGGCTTAGCGCGGGTAAATCCGAGATGTCTAATTCTGCGGGTAAGAGGCCGGATAATTCAAGTCTCGTTTACATATACCCCCGGTGGTTTCGTGAGCCCGGCCAGGAGGCTGCCGGCCTGCTCGGCTGCCCGGCATTCCCCTGGCCGGGACCGGGTAATTCATGAAAGTAAAATGTTGGTTAAATTGGCTTTGCTTTTATGTCGGCAAAGGGCGCCGGGGGCTGGCCGGACCGGGGTACCGGGGCGCCCGCGGCGGCGGCGGCGGACCGGCCCGCGGGCCGCGGGCATGATCCCCGGCGACGTGGGCGCCGGGACCGGGCGGTCCCGCTCGCGGTGCGGGCGCGGGGCACTGGCTGTCGCCGCCTGGGGGATTACGGGGTGATCATCACCGTTACGGCACGTCCCGTGACATTCATGTAATTCGTACGTTTTGCCACGCAGAATGCCTATACCTGCTAGCTTCCTCCGCGATCGGCGTCGTAGTGGCGCTCCGTCGGTATCCGATCGGCGGACAGCCACTGAGAGGGCGCTTGGACCGGCACTGGAGTGGCATGACAGGACAGCACGCAGCAGCAGCGAAGTTCCCGAAGTCGAAACAGAGGCAGCACCACAGGACCGGTGACGGCGGCCGCAGGCCGCTGCCCGCCACCTGCGTGCCCGCTATCTCGGCCAGCGAGCCCGCCTCGATCCGGGCCCGTCACAATGGCGCATTCGGCGGCTTCCCTGCACCCGTCCGCGCGCGGCAGTCAGGAGGTGAACAAACAGCAGTCAGGCTCGCCAGATGCCTGCCCCCGCAGGCTGGCGCGGCCGCCCCGCCCGGCGGCGGGCGCAGAGCCGCCGCAGGCGCCTCGCCCCGGAGGCGCCGCAATGGCCGGTAACGCGAAGCGCCTGGCCGCGGTCCTGCTGGCGGCAGCCACGCTGCTGCTGCTCGGCAGCGCCGCCGCGAGCGCCCACACCAAGCGCCGGATCAAGGCCCTGGACTGGGCCGAGACCCAGGCAGGCGCGCCGTACGTGTACGGCGGCACCGGCCCCTACTGGTCCGGGTACGACTGCTCGGGCCTGGTGTACGAGGCCTACCGGAAGGCCGCCGGAGTCAACATCGGCCGCACCACCGGCGACATGCTGGCCAGCCATGAGCTGGTGGCCACCAGCAAGCCGCGCCGCGGCGACCTGGCGTTCTTCGGCTCGGGGCATGTCGAGCTGGTCTACCGGTGGAAGTACGACTGGACCTTCGGCGCGCACAGCCCGGGCAGCGCCGTGGGGCCGATCCACTGGGCGTACCCGTACTGGTACCCGACCGCCTACTACCGGCTCAGGTACTGACGCCCGGCCGCAGACCGCGATCTGCGGGCGCCAGGGCCCGCCGCAACCCGGGCGGGCCCTGGCGCTGTCCCTGCTGCGGGCCCTGCTCGCCGGACGCGGACAGGACGCGATATGGGCGCCCGGCCCACCGCGCCGGGCGCCCATATCGCGCGGTACGCCCGGGGGTGCGGAGCCGCTGTCAGCTGAGCTGCCAGCTCCGCTTGGACAGGCCGTACCAGAACCCGTCGATGACCGAGCGTGACTCCGCCGCGCCGGCCGCGCCGAGGGACACGAACAGCGGCGCGAAGTGCTCGGTACGCGGGTGCGCGATCCGGCCCGCTGGCGCCTTGCGCAGGAAGTCGGCCAGCGAGTCGACGTCATGGTGCGCCATCGTCTCGGCCGCCCAGGCGTCGAACTCGGCCGACCAGGCGGGCGGCTCGTAGTCGGGCGCGAGGTGCGGCTTGAACGCGGCCAGGTTATGGGTGGTGAACCCGCTGCCGATGATCAGGACACCCTCATCGCGCAGCGGGCGGAGCCGCTGGCCGATGCCGAGCAGCCGTTCCGGGTCCAGCGTGGGCATTGACAGCTGGAGGACCGGGATCTCGGCATCCGGGTACATCTCCGCCAGCGGGACATAGGCGCCGTGATCCAGGCCCCGCCGCGGGTCGGCGTGCACCGGCTGGCCCGGGGCGGCCAGCAGCGACGTGACCGAGCGGGCCAGCTCAGGAGCGCCCGGAGCCAGGTAGGTCACCTCGTAGTACCGCTGCGGGAAGCCCCAGAAGTCGTGCAGCAATGGGACGGTCTCGGTGGCGCTCACGGCCATCGGCGCATGCTCCCAGTGCGCCGAGATCATCAGAATCGACCGCGGCCGGGGCAGATCAGCTGACCAGCGGCGAAGCTCGCGCGTCCAGCGGACGTCATCAGCCAGCGGCGGCGCGCCGTGGCTGAGGTAGAGAACCGGCATCGGGCCGTCGGCCTGCCCGGCCGGTGCCGCTGGGGTCTCGGTCATGATTCCTCCGTGCGGGCCGGGCGGCAGGCCTCTGGTCACTGTCAGCATCCTAGTATCTATCAGATACCGCAATCTCGCGGAGAGTGGTATCCGTGGGTATCGTAAGCGGATGGCGCGGGCAGATCACGACAGCGACCGGGGGATCTTTGACGTCTTCGGCCGGGCCTGCCCGTCCCGGGCGGCGCTTGAGCACATCACCGGCCGCTGGGGCAGCCTGGTGCTGGGCGGCCTGGCGGACGGTCCGCTGCGGTTCAACGAGCTGCGCCGGCGGGTCGACGGCGTCAGCCAGAAGATCCTGACTCAGGCCCTGCAGGCGCTGGAGCGGGACGGCTTCGTGCACCGCAAGCTGATCAGCACATTTCCGTTGCGGGTGGAGTACTCGCTGACTCCGCTGGGCCGCTCCGTCGCGGAGCGGCTGGTCGCCCTCTTCGCTCACCTGGAGGCGCAGATGCCCGCCGTCCTGGCCGCGCGGCAGGACTACGATAGGACCGCGCAGCGCTAGCGGCCAGCCGGGGAGATTGCCGGCGACCGAGCGTCTCCGGGCGCCGCCGTGAGGGGACGGGCATGACCGTCATTCGTCACTGCCGTCATTGCGCAGGCGCCTGCGCTGGCGACTGCCTGATGCCGGGCAGCGAGCGGGCGTGCATTCACCGGTCGGCGATGAGCCTGACGGCCGGCCAGCGGCTGGCCCTGCTGCGCACGCGGGCGTTCTGGCGCCGGGTCTTCTGGGGAGTCCGGTAGGGCGGCTGCTGCCGCGGTTTTCGTCATGGCACGAATGCGGCTGGAAAACGGGCCGCATCCTGGTCTTGTCCGCGCTAATTGCGCAGGCGTAGCCTTGCGCCACAAATCGCGGGGCCGGTGCCCGCACCGAGGGGAGGTCTCGTGCGCCTGATCGGACGTGCGCTCGGCGTCGGCACGCTCGGTGCCGCGACTGCTCTGGCCGCGGTAGCCGGGCCGGCGGTTGCCGCGGGCACTCCGGGCGGCGGCCGTTTCATCCGGGCGGCCGGGCCGCCTGGCGTGCGCGCCGCCACCAACGGCCCGACGGCGCTGTACTCGTCCAACTGGTCCGGTTACGCGCAGGGCAAGACCAGCGGGGCCAGGAGCGGCGTGTTCACCGCGGTGCGGGGCTACTGGACCATCACCAAAGTCACCTCCGCCGGAGGAAACCCGTCGTATTCGTCGGACTGGGTGGGCGTCGACGGCTTCAGCAACTCCAAGCTGGTGCAGGACGGCACCGAGGCGGACTGGGCGGGCGGCAAGGCGCACTACGATGCCTGGACCGAGACCCTGCCCGCCGCGGAAGTCGTCGCCCCGCTGACGGTTACGGCCGGCAACAAGATGGAGGGCATTGTCCAGGAGACGGCCAGGAACAAGTGGGCGATGACCGTCAAGAACCTGACCACGGGCAAGAGCTACACCAAGACGGTGAGCTACTCCACTCCCGAGGCGTCAGCCGAGGTCATCCACGAGCGCCCCGAGGTCGGCGGCAGCCTGGCCAGGCTGGCCAGGACCGGCAATGTCACCTTCAGTCCCGGTGATTACTCCGAGGCCGCGCCCGGCGCGGCGCCGGCCTGGAAGGCCATGGAAGCGCCCGTGTCCGGTGAGACCGTGTACCGGCTCTTCATGACCAACAATGCCGACACCGCTGTGATCGCCAGCCCGTCGCTGCCCAACTCGGCGCGGGACGGCTTCACGGTCGCCGACGGCGCCACGGTCCCTCCGCCGCCCCGCTAACCCGCCTGCCGCCAGCGTTGCCCGGCCGTGGCCCGGGCGCCGCGGCGGGCCAGGCCCGTGATCATGCGGCCCGCAGGCGCAAGCTGCTCTGGCGCGACGGGCGGGCGCTCCGCTTAGCGGCCATGGGTGGCGTCGCGGCCGAGTGCTGCCTGCTCGGCGGCCTGCTCGTCGCGGACGACGTGCATCACCGCGTTGATCAGGGCCAGGTGGGTGAACGCCTGCGGGAAGTTGCCCAGATGCCGTCCGGACCGCGGGTCGATCTCCTCGGCGTACAGCAGCAGGGGGCTGGCGTAGGACAGGACCTTCTCGCAGACGTCACGCGCGCGCTGGTGCTCGCCGATCTCGGCCAGGGCCGATATGAGCCAGAACGAGCAGATGGTGAAGGTGCCCTCCTCGCCGGATGCTCCGTCGTCGGTCTGGTCGACCTGGTAGCGCAGCACGAGACCGTCGACGGTCAGCTCGTCGGCGATCGCCGTCACCGTGGCCCGGATCCGGGGGTCGTCGGCCGGCAGGAATCGCAGCAGCGGCATCAGCAGCAGCGACGCGTCCAGCGCGGTGGTCTCATAGTGCTGGCAGAACACACCGCGCTCATCCAGCGCATTGGCGCAGATATCGGCGTGAATCTCGTCGGCGGCCTTGCGCCACTGGCGGGCCAGATCCCGGTCCCCGCGGATGGTGGCCAGCCGGGCCCCCCGGTCGGCGGCGACCCAGCACATCATCTTGGAGGACGTGAAGTGCTTAGGGTCGCCGCGGACCTCCCAGATGCCGCGGTCGGGGTCGCGCCATTGCTCCAGGGCGCGTTCCACCTGCTGGCGGGCCATGTTCCAGACTCGTTCATCGAGCCGGTCCCGTGACTTGGCGTGCAGGTACAGCGAGTCAAGGACCACGCCCCACACATCGTGCTGGGCCTGCTCGTAGGCGGCGTTGCCGATGCGCACCGGGCGGGCGCCCTGGTAGCCGTCCAGGTGCTCGAGCACGCTCTCGTCCAGATCTCGCCTGCCGTCGATGCCGTAGACGATCTGCAGGCTGCCGCGGTCGCGCTCGACCAGGTCGCAGATGAACGCGATATAGTCGCTGGCCTCCCACTCGAAGCCGAGCGTGTGCAGCCCCCACAGGGCGAAGGTCGCGTCCCGGATCCAGGTGAACCGGTAATCCCAGTTCCGCTCCCCGCCCGGGGTCTCGGGCAGCGAGGTCGTTGCCGCCGCGGCAATGGCGCCGGTAGGCGCGAACGTCAGGCCCTTGAGCGTCAGCGCGCTGCGCGCCAGGTAGCCGCGCCAGCGATGGTCGGGGAAGCGGCCGCGTGCCAGCCAGTGCTGCCAGTGATGGGCCGTCCAGACCATCCGGGCGTAGGCGTCCTGATAGTCCTGCGGCACGCGGCCGCCCCAGGACAGCGCACAGAACCGGGTCTCACCCTCCTTCAGCATGGTGCGGGCCCGTACGCTCGACCCTTCCAGGCCCAGGCGCATGTCGGAGGTCAGGGTCAGCGCCAGGTCGCCGCCCGGGGGCTGGATGGCCGCCTGGGTGTACCCGCGGTCGGTGTGCTGCCAGCGCCCGTGCTGACGGCCGTAGTCGAACACCGGCTCGCAGTCCATGGTGATCTGGGCCTGGCCGTCCACGCAGCGCACCGTCCGCAGCAGCATGTGCTCGGCGTCATAGTCGGTCGGCGGCCTGACGTGCGAGCTGCGCTCCGGGTGCTCGTGCCGCCAGGGGCCCATCACCAGGCAGTCCCGCACGATCACCCAGCCGCTGCCGCAGTCCCAGCTGGTCTCCAGCACCATCGTTCCCGGCAGGTAGCGCCGGTCGGCAGGCACCATCACCTCATCGGGGCCAAGCCGGAACCATCCCGCGTCCCGGTCCAGCACGGCGCCGAACACGCTCGGGCCGTCCATGGCGGGCAGGCACATCCACTCAACGGCCCCGCTCGGCGCGACCAGCGCTGTCACCTCGCAGTCGGAAAGGAACCCGTAGTCCGCGATCGGCGGGTACGGAGAGAACTGATCGAAGGCACCCGCCGGCCGCGTGCGGGAGCTGTCAGTCAGCGTGCCGAGGGGCGTGACATCCTGTTCGCTTATGATGATCACCTTCTCCGCGTCCTGCGCCGGGCCTTGTGATCAGTGTGCACCGGCCTGAAGATCACCGGATCATCACAGCGGTGCGAAGCCAACGGGCCTTCCGGAGGTCGAGCGCGGCACCGACGCAGCCGGCTTCCGGTTCCAACGGCCTCCCTGCCCCGCCGGCGGCTACGGCTCGATGGGATCCTGGGGGTCGACGCTGGTCTGGTCGTGAACCGTGGATGTCCCGGTCGGGCGCTGGCTCGCCCCCGCCGGCCCGGTGTCCTGACGGCCGGCCTCTTTCCCGTCTTGCCCGGCGACGTCCTCGCCGCGGCGGTTTATGCTCTGGCCGACGTTCTCCGACGGCAGTCGCGGGTCATCGGGGTCCGGGGAGGCGTCGCCGTCGCCTCGGGCCTCTGGCTGGGTGTCGTTGGCCTCCCACGCCTTCTGGTGTCCCTGCCGGACAGACTCGCTGGCACCACCCGAATCGGGCGCCCAGCCGTGGTTGTCCTCATCCACGCCGAACCCGTGCTCGCCGTCTTGCGCTACCTGCCCCGGCGCGCTCTGCTCGCCGGAAGACTGCTGGGCATTCGCCTGCTCGGTCATATGGCCCCTCCTTTGTTGTGACAGATATCACAGCTACCCGCCGTCTCGGCGGGCAAACTGATCATCGCTGCAATTGCAGGCGACGCCTCATTGCGCTAGAAGCCGACATTGCTCGACTTAGCTGCAGGCAGTCCCGACTTAGCTGCAGGCAGTACGGTTCCAGCGTGGCGGCTTTCGACAACGTAAGCCTGATGGCCTTGAGCTGCCGTGGTTGCAAAATTGAATGTTGCGGCGGCCGCTGTCGCGGTCAAGGATTGGGTATGGGGGACTCATGGGCAAGATGAGCCCGGGCGTGCTGGCCCCGCCGCATGAGGTGCTCACGCCTGATGAGTGGCGGGCCAGGGGCCGCGAGGGGCGCAGGCTGGCGACCCGGTCGAGTCACGCGCAGTGGGCACCGCCAGAGGACCGGCCGGACCCGATCGCGATCCTAGAAGAGCAAGCCAAGTCGCGGGTGCCGGAGCTGATACCGCTCCGTTACGGGCGGATGGCTGCCTCGCCGTTTGCCTACTTCCGCGGTGCGGCGGCGCCGATGGCATGGGATCTCGCGCATACCTCCACGACTGACATCCGGGTCCAGGCCTGCGGTGATGCGCACCTGCTTAATTTCGGCATGTACGCAGCCCCTGACCGGCGCCTGGTCTTCGACGTCAACGACTTCGATGAGACGCTTCCGGCGCCGTTTGACTGGGACGTCAAGCGGCTGGCGGCCAGCTTCGCCGTCGCTGCGCGGGAGAACGGCTTCCACGACCGCGAGGCCCATACCGCCGCCCGTCTGACCGTGCGCAGCTATCGCACCGAGATGGCGAACTACGCCGCGATGCGCTTCCTCAAGGTCTGGTATTCCAGGATCGATATCGATGAGGTGAGCAGGCTGTTCGACGTGCTCCAGCCGAAGGCGGCCGTGCGCCGCCGCCACCGTGATATAGCCAAGGCACACCGCCGCACCAGCCTGAAGGCCTTCCTGAGGATGTGCGATCAGGTCGAGGGGCAATACCGGATCCGGCCAGGCTCATCCAGTCATCGTCCGCTTCCCCATCGAACGCTACCCGGGCATCCTTGAGGAGCTGCGGAACGCCGTAGCGGGATACCAGCAGACGCTGCAGGCAGACCGGCGTGAGGTGCTCCGCCGCTACTTTTTCGGTGACTTCGCGCGCAAGGTCGTCGGCGTCGGGTCGGTCGGTACCGAGGCGTTCGTCATGCTGCTGCTCGGCGACCGTGCTGACGAGCCCTTGTTTTTGCAGCTCAAGGAGGCACAAGAGTCGGTGCTGGCCCCGTTCGCTGGCCCGAGCGAGCACGACCACCAGGGTAAGCGGGTGGTCATGGGCCAGCGGCTGACCCAGGCCGCCGCCGACCCGTTCCTCGGCTGGACGAGCGGCATCGGGATCAACGGCACGGCCGGCAAGCATTACTACGTCCGTCAGCTCCGCGACATGAAGGGCAGCATGAGCGTCCCCCTGATGGACCCCCTCCAGCTCGACTACTACGGCAGGCTCTGCGGCTGGGCGCTCGCCCGGGCGCACGCCCGCACCGGGCGGGCAAGCGTGATCTCCGGCTACCTGGGCACTGGCGAGGTCTTCGACCATGCCATCGCGGATTTCGCAATGGCCTACGCCAACCAGAATGACCAGGATTACCAGCGCCTGCTCGAAGCCGTCTCTGCCGGGCGCGTGCTAGCCACCATGGAGCGGTGACAGCGCGCGTCGGATGACCGCGGATGGCAGGCGGCTGGCGATGACCTGTTTCTGGATCCGGGGCTGCCGTCGCCGATCTGGTAGCCGAAGCGGCTCGCTGGCTGGATTTCGGCAGAGGTGACACCCGAAACCGTGGTCAGCTTGCCGAGATCGGCGACGAACCCAGACCCGCGCCGCGGGCGGCTTCGGCCTGCGGAGAGCAGCACTGGCACCTTAACGTCACCGGCGATACCGTTTCCGACGCCGCATGGACCACCGTGACCAGGCCCGGCTCAGTCGATACGATCGGCCCATGATAGGGGCCGTGTTCGGCGCGTGACATTCTCCGGTGGCGGGGGTCCCCGTGGCGGCGGGGCTGGTGCGAGCCTGTCGGATGCCAGGGCGGGCGTGGAGTCAGCGCTGCGCGACCGGCGGCTGCTGCGCCGGATAGGCCGGCTGTTCCGCCCCTACCGGCGAGAGCTGTGGGTCATTGCCGGTCTCATCGTGGTAACCAGCAGCCTCGGGGTGGTCTCCCCGCTCCTGCTCAAGGTGGTCTTCGACCGTGCGCTGTTCGTCCCGGGCGGCCCCCGGCTTGGCCTGCTGTACGTGCTGCTGGCGCTGATGGTCGCGGCCACGGTGGTGGGGGCGCTGGTGGGTATCTGGCAGAGCTACCTGACCACCGCGGTGGGGCAGCGGGTGCTCCGCGATCTGCGGACGCGGCTCTACACCCACCTCCAGACCCTGTCGCTGCGCTTCTTCACTGCCACGCGGACCGGCGACATCCAGAGCCCGGCTCGCCAATGATGTCGGCGGCCTGCAGTCTGTCATCACCGACACGGCCAGCACGATCTTGTCGAACGCCGTGACTCTGATCAGCACCGTGATCGCGCTGCTCTTGCTGTCGTGGCAGCTGACCGTGCTGTCGCTGGCCCTGACCCCGCTGTTCGTCTGGCTCACCGGGCGCGTCGGCCGGACCCGCCGGAGGATCTCCGGGGAAACCCAGGGCGCGCTGTCGGACATGAGCGCGCTGACCGAGGAGACGCTGTCCGTATCCGGGGCTCTGCTGTCCAAGCTGTTCAGCGGCCAGCAGCGCGCGGCGGCGAGTTACGCCGAGGAGAACGAGCGGCTGGCGAGCCTCTCGATCCGTCAGCAGCTGGTCAGCCGCGCGTTCTTCGCCGTCGTGTCGACGTTCTTCTCGATCACCCCGGTGCTGGTCTACCTGCTGGCCGGGCTGGAGCTCGCCCACGGTGACCGCGGCCTCACCGCCGGGACGGTCGTCGCGGTCACGACGCTGCAGTCGCGGCTGTTCCAGCCCATCGCCCAGACGCTGACGACCGCCACGGAGGTGTCCGGCTCGGTTGCGCTGTTCAACCGCGTCTTCGACTATCTCGACCTGAAGGCGGATATCACCGACCGGCCGGGAGCCCAGCCGCTCGCCATCGGCGAGGTCCGCGGCGAGGTCCGCCTGCGAGATGTCTGGTTCACCTACGAGCCTGACCGGGCCGGCGACCCCGCCGACACCTGGGCCCTGCGGGGCATCGACCTCTTCGTGCATCCGGGCCAGCTCGCCGCCATCGTCGGGGCGAGCGGCGCAGGCAAGACGACCATCAGCTACCTCGTGCCGCGCCTGTACGACCCGACCCGGGGGCTGGTCAGCCTGGACGGCGCTGACCTGCGCGATCTAACGCAGGACAGCATCGCGGCCGCGGTCGGCATGGTGACCCAGGAAAGCTATCTGTTCCACGCCACGATCCGGGACAACATCGCCTTCGGCCGCCCGGACGCCACGCCCGATCAAGTCGAGGCCGCAGCCCGGGCCGCCAACATTCACGACAGGGTCATGGAGTTCGAGACCAGTTACGACACGGTCGTCGGCGAGCGCGGCTACCGCCTGTCCGGCGGGGAGAAACAGCGCCTGGCGATCGCCCGCGTGCTGCTCAAAGACCCGCGGATCCTGGTCCTGGACGAAGCCACGTCCGCGCTCGACACCGTCAGCGAGCGGCTGGTCCAGGCCGCCCTGGTACCGCTTATGGCCGGGCGGACGACCATTGCCATCGCGCACCGGCTGTCCACCATCCGTGCCGCGGACATCATCTTCGCCATGGACCATGGCCGGGTCGTCGAGTCGGGCACCCACGCTGAGCTGCTGGCCATCGACGGCGTCTACGCACACCTTTATAAAGAGCAGTTCAGCGACGGGATCGTCGAGGCGAAGTGCGCCGACGGCGTGCGCCTCTCCGACGGCCACGTCATCACGCTCGAGCCAGCCGGGGAGTCCGGCGGGATGGGGGACAGCGGCCCGGTAATGATCGCTACCGGCGACCAGTCCCGGCGCTAGGCCCGGATCATGCCTGCAACCGTGGCACGCGGGCACACAGAGCACCCAGTCTGAATGGCCGTCATGGTGATTATCGGTTCCGAGCCAGCGTCAGACCCACCGGTCCCGCGGCGGTCGCGTGATCGGTGGGCGCCGCGCACCGGCTCAGTGATCGGCCGGGCGCCGGGTACGGACATGTCCGCAGGATCGCTTGCGGGGTGACGTGCCGCCGGGACTGGCTGAGTAACCGCCAGTATGACGCGGCCGGCCACCAGGGTGAGGGCGCTGCGCGCTCTTGTCAGCTCCGGCCCGGGCCGCCCACGGCGGCCGGCGGCCGCCGTGATGAGCGGCTGCGTGCCATGCGCGGCGGCGGCCGGATGATCGGGAAGTGATGTGATGCTGGTTCATGATTCGCTCCTTGTAGTACTGTCGCCGACTATCGACGATATATCGTTAACTCACCGCGAGGAGAAGCTATTCCCCTCGGCGGGAAGTTCTTTCCAGGGACCGGGCCTGGCGGGTCCCGACTTTTATCACGATCACGGAGGTTCGCCAGATGTGACCTATTGACCTGCAGTGTTTGTCTCGTGCGGCGCGAAATCTGCGCACTAGCCGACGTCTTGGGCGGCCGTGCACGTAACGTTGGCTTCCCTGTCGCTTTGTCACGATGCTCGGGCTGGGCGATTAGTTCCGGGGACCTTGTCCGTCCAACCACTTGGTGGCGTAGGGAAGCCCGAAGGAGGTTGCATTGAGTCCGCGAGTCGTCTCGGCCGCCGAGTGGGCGGCCGCACGCAGGGAGCTGCAGGCCGCCGAGGAGGAGGCCGTACGTTCTCTCGAGCAGATCGCGAGCCGGCGCTGCGAGATGCCGGCCGTCAAGGTCGAGAAGAATTACGTCTTCGAGGGCCCGGACGGCAGAGCCAGCCTGCTGGATCTGTTCGAGGGCCGGACTCAGCTCATCGTGCAGCACTTCATGTTCGACCCGGCCTGGGACGAGGGCTGTCCGGTCTGCTCCTACCAGGCCGATAGCGTCGGTCACCTGGCCCACCTGCATGCCCGCAACACCTCGTTCGCGGCGGTGTCCCGGGCGCCGATCAGCAAGATCGAGCCGTTCCGGCAGCGGATGGGCTGGAGCTTTCCGTGGTACTCGTCGCACGGAAGCGACTTCAACTACGACTTCCACGTGACGCACGACGAGAGCGTCACGCCCATCGAATACAACTTCCGGACCGCGCAAGAGCTGGTCGACATGGGCGAGCCCTACTTCGCGCGGCCCGGCGAGCAGGGCGGCGTCAGCGTCTTCTTCCGGGACGGCGACACCGTACTGCATACCTGGTCGGGCTACGGCCCAGTCACCTACTTGCTGTGCGGGACCGACATCCTCCTGGACCTGACGCCGCTGGGCCGGCAGGACGAGGACGTCGAGCTGCGCCACCACGACAAGTACCCGGAGAATAGACATGACCGCCAATCGGATTGAGGACACGGAGGACCAGGCCCTGCTGGCCTTCCTCGCCGCCCAGCGCGACGCCGTGCTGTCCATCGTGGCAGGGCTGGACGAGGAGGCGTGGCACCGCTCGGTCGTGCCGTCGGGCTGGACGCCGGCCGGGCTGGTCGAGCACCTGGGGGGCGCCGAGTGGCACTGGTTCCAGGGGGTCGTGGCCAGGCGCAGATCCCGAGCCGCCGCCTGGGGATGAGGACCTGCCGCCCTATGACCCGAAGGCAGCGTTCGTCAGTGACCTGCCCTCAGCGGAGATCATCGGCTTCTACCGTGACCAGTGCGCGCGCTCGGATGCGGTGCTGGCGGTGACATCATTGTCGGCACCGCCACGCCGCAGCCACGGCGACCAGGCGATGGACGAACCGCCGAACGTGCGCTGGGTCGTGCTGCACATGATCGAGGAGACCGCGCGACATGCCGGTCACCTCGACATCGCCAGGGAACTGATCGACGGCCAGACCGGGCTCGGGCCGCGCTGACCGTCGGCTGAGGTGCGCACTAGGAAGCTGTTCCCCTCGGCGGGAAGTTCTTTCCAGGGACCGGCCTGGCGGGTCGTTCAGCGCTGGCGCTCGGAGCCAGGAACACTTGCCCGGGCAAGGGCGGGCAGGCCTAGCCGCAGGCCAGGATGCAGGGCTCGGCAGGTGCTCCAGGGCGGTGGCGGTGGTCAGCCGGCTGACGCGACTGGACTGCTGCCCGTACTGCTCGACCCGGCATGCCGCCAAGCGGTCAGGCGGAGGACTGCCTCGTCGTCTGGAGCCGGAGCGCCAGCTCGTGAGGACCGGCTCGAAGGAGCGCCCCCGGGCGATCTGGCGAGTTACCGTGGCCTGGGGCGCGCGGCTCAGAGCGTCGGAAGCTCGGGCGGGCCGGGACCGGAGGCATCCCGGGCAGGCGATGCGATCGCAAGGGGAGTGGGGCATGCAGCCAGTGGCACGGCCGGCGGAGGCTGCGGGTGCGGTACCGTACGCCTCGCCGGCGGGTCGGTGGGTTCTGCTCGCGGTGGTGCTGGGCTCGGGCATCGCGATGCTGGATGGCACGGTCGTCAATATCGCGCTGCCGACGATCGGCCGTGAGCTGCATGAGCGGTTCGCCGGACTGCAGTGGACCGTCAACGCGTACACGCTGACGCTGGCGGGGTTCTTGCTGCTGGGCGGCTCACTGGGAGACCGGCTGGGACGGCGGCGGGTGTTCGTCGTCGGAGTGACGTGGTTTGCCGTGGCGTCAGCGCTGTGCGGCCTGGCGCCGACGGGGGGGATCCTGATCGCGGCGCGGGCGCTGCAGGGAGTCGGCGGCGCTTTGCTGGTGCCGGGCAGCCTGGCCATCATCGAAGCCACTTTCCGCTCCGAGGACCGTGCCCCGGCTGTCGGGGCGTGGTCGGGGCTCGGCGGCGTGGCCGCGGCGATCGGCCCGCTGCTGGGTGGCTGGCTGGTCGGATTCTCGTGGCGGTATGTGTTCCTGATCAACCTGCCGCTGGCGGCGGTCGTGGTGTGGGTCGCGATCCGGCACGTGCCGGAGTCCAAAGACCGCACGGTGACCGGGCGGCTGGATGTGATCGGCCCGGTGCTGGCGGCGGCGGGCCTGGGGGGCCTGACCTGGGCGCTGACCGAGGGATCTTCCCTTGGCTGGAGCGTGCCGGGCGTCCTGGTTCCCGGCATCGCCGGAATCGCCGCGCTGGGCGGCCTGCTGCTGGCAGAGCGGTCCGCCGCGCAGCCGATGCTGCCGCTGCAGATCTTCGCCTCCCGGCAGTTCAGCGCAGCGAACGTGGTGACATTCGTCATCTATGCCGCCCTCAGCGGAGGCCTGTTCCTGCTGCCCATCCAACTGCAGCGCGTGCTCAGGTTTTCGCCGCTGGCCGCCGGCGCTGCCCTCGCGCCCCTGACGATCGTCATGCTCCTGCTATCCGCCCGGGCCGGGCGGCTCGCGCAGCGCACCGGCCCGCGGCTGCCCATGACGCTCGGCCCCCTGATCGCCGCGGCCGGCCTCGCGCTTCTCGCGCGCATCGGGCCGGGCACCACCTACTTGTCCGGAGTCCTGCCTGCCGTGCTCGTCTTCGCCCTCGGCCTCGCGCTCACCGTCGCGCCGCTCACCTCGACCGTGCTCGCCGCAGCAGGACAGGACCACGCAGGCGTCGCCTCGGCGGTCAACAACGAGGTTGCGCGGGTCGGCGGCCTCCTGGCCGTGGCCGTCCTGCCCGCGTTGGCAGGCATCTCCGGGGCCGCCGTGCTCACTCCGGCTGCATTCTCCGCCGGGTTCCGGACCGCGGTATTGGTCGCAGCTGGATTGTGCGCCGCGGGCGGCCTGTTGTCTCTCGCGCTGATCCGCCGCCCGCTGGCACCGGTCCCGCAGCCCAGCCAGGCCGCAATGTGCTGCCCCATCGGCGCACCCCCGCTGCGTTACCCCGCGGACGAGGCGATGGGCTAACGCAGTCGGCGCACGCGATCGAGCCGGCGCACCAGCCCTGACCGTGCCCAGGTCGCGGCGCCGTTCGTCATGGTCACATCGCCGCAGGCCGGCAGGCGTCCGGGCGGCGGAGGGTCTTTGTCGCAGGCGGAGGTGAACGCCGGCCGGGAGCCAGGCGGGTGCGGCGATGCGTTGCAGCAGCGCGACGAGCCGGGCCTGCTCGGTGTCGTCCAGTGCGGCGAGCAGTTCGGCGTCGTGTTCGTCGGCGGCGTGCTGGGCTCGGGCGGGTAGGTCGCGGGCCGCTCCGGTGAGGTGAACCGCGGTGGGCACACCGGTCGGCGGGGTGGCATCGCCGCTGCACCAGTCCCCGGTCTTCGAGGTCGTCGACGAGCTCGACCATGACGTTGCGGTGGATGCCCATCGTGTCGGCGAGTTGTTGCTGGGTCTGCAGGCTGGCCGCTGAGGATGCGTCTTCGGCGTGAACGTCGCCGGGCAGCTGTTCATCACCCAGATCGTGGCAATGCGAGCTCCGCGCGATCAGGTCAGGCATGCGCAAGATAGGCAAGAGCATCGTTACCGGCAACCTGCGGAGCGCACCGGAAGGCGCGGTGAGTTTCAGGTGGCCACGGCTTGGCGGGCGAGGATGTTACGTAGCTCATAAGTGATGTTGTCTGGATAACGGTCAAGAGTCGCTTCAAGATCGCGCCGCTGAGCCGGAGTTGAGAATGCGGCCAGCTCGCGTTCTAGCTCAGAGCCCGACTTGCTGGCCCGCTCGGCGCGGGCTAGCCGCATCAGGCCCATGACTGTCAGGAGCGCCCCCGTACGGATAAACCTCTGAATCCGTCTAGTGCGTGGAAGCGGCGTGAACCGCGGGGCACCGTACCTCTCGGCTGGGGCTGCGGACGAGCTCCACACCACGAGGTTCCGCCGATGCGCTCGCCATCTCATCGCAGCCTCCTGCACCCTGGGCGCTGCTCTGCGCGTCCTCAAGGGTACGCGTCTTTAGCTCTTAGGAGCGTGCCGTGCACCGGCTGGATGCAGCTCGCAGAGGCCTGGTGTTCATCGATTACCTTCCCTGGATCCCGTAGAAACCAGGGGCGTGCAGAGCGATTCACCTGCTGCCGTGGTCGCTCCGGAACCCACGGTTTTACGGACCTGCGACTCTAGAGCTATGACCTGCCCAAACGCTATCGACCTGTGCCGCTTGGCCGCGGATTTGCCATGATCAAGGCCGCCAGGCATCGTGGACGAGCCGGATCGTTCCACTGGCATGAGAGACTCCGAACCCACGAGAGGGTGGAGTCATGTCAGCACCGAGGAAGTACCCGGATGAGATGCGTGAGCGAGCGGTGAGCCTGGTCCGATATCGCCGAGGATGCCGGGAGCGTCACGGGCGCGTGCCGGCGGATCGGCGAGCAGCGGGGCATCAACTGCGACGCGCTGCCTGTTTGGGGGCATGCGCGATCGCCCATCGAGTACAGCTCCTTCGTTCTGAGCTGATCCGCGACCCGGCCGCTCAGGGATCGGGGCCGGGTCCGGTGCACACCACCCGCTCCACGGTATGGCTGTACTTGTCGGCGGCGGTTCGGCCATGATAAAAAGCTATGTCCTCGAGCGGGCACCTCTGCCCGACATCGGTCTGTGGGCGCGCGGCAGCGGGCTGGAGATCGTGCTGCTCGTGACCGGCGCGATACTGCTGACACGTTTCGCTACTTGGCTGGGCGGGAGGATCACCGACCGGATCGACGCCAGTGCTCGGGAAACGGACGCGCTTGTCCGCTCGGAGGCGGCCAAGCACCGGCACGCGCTGGCGTCGGTGATCACCTGGGTCGCCTTGGTGGTCATCTACTGCGCGACCGGCGTGGCTGTCCTGGCGCGATTTGGTATCCCCGTGACGAGCCTCGTGGCCCCTGCCGCCGTGGCAGCTGTAGCACTGGGGTTCGGTGCTCAGAGGATCGTCCAGGACATCCTGGCCGGCTTCTTCATCATCACCGAGCGCCAGTACGGCTTCGGGGACCTCATCCGCCTTTCGGTGCCCAGCCTGCCTGATCCTGCGATCGGGACCGTCGAGGACGTCACCCTCCGGGTGACTACGGTGCGCACCGCCGACGGCGAGGTGGTCATCACCCCAAACGGCCAGATCACCCAGGTGACTAACCTGTCGCGCGACTGGGCCCGTGCCGTGGTGGACGTGCCCGTGCCTGCTGCCGCGGACGTCAATCGGGTCAGTGACCTGCTCCGGCGGATCGGCGAGGAGTCGTACGAGGAACTGGAAATGCGCCCGCTGCTGCTGGACGCCCCGGCCGTCATGGGTGTGCAGAACATCGACGTGGGCCACTTCCAGGTCCGCCTGGTGGCCAGGACGCTGCCGGGTAAGCAGTTCGACGTCGGCCGGATGCTGCGGGTCCGGATCGCGGCGGGACTGCGGCGCGAGGGCATCAACCTGCCGCCCGCTCTGGAAACCGCAGGGCCGGCCGGGACCGACTGATGCGACGGGTGCGGATCTCCACCTGGGTCCTGACCGCTGTCTTCCTGGTTGCCTTGGCGGCCTACGTGCACTTCAGGCCTCAACCGGCCGTGACCGTCTCCCCGCCGTCGCAGCCCACAGCCTCGCCCGGGACATCGCCCTCCACATCGCGGCCAGCGACCACGCCAACGCCGACTACGCGAATCACGCCAGCGAGCCCGACCCCCAAGATCAGTACGCCGCATCTGGCCAGGACGCCGCACCCGACCGCGGTTCCGGCCACATCGCCGTCATCAGCAGTGACGCCAGCCCCCTCAGCCACCCGCCCCACGTCCCCCTAGGCGCCCTGGGGCTCGATTCTGCGCCAGCCAGAGTGCGGGGCCAGCATGCTCATCCATGCGATCGGCTCATGTCCGTACTGCACCGCGATCGGGATACTCAGCCAGGCCGGCGCCGTCTCCGAAGAGGCATGGAGGGACGGGCTCAGGCTGCTGTTCCGGCTGGCCGAGATGATCAGCCAGGACATGACGGCAGTGGCCGCCCGCGGAACGCGGCGGCCACGCCCCGCTCGCCGCGGCCAGGCAAGATCACCGCGCTGGCGTGCCTTCTGATGCTCGAACGCGTCAACTACCTGCTGAGCCTCGGTGGGCTGCCACCCGCAGAGGACCTCGCCGGCCAGCTGAGCGCCATCATCCGCACGGCGTTCAGCACATGAATCAGCTTTGGCTGCCTCGGTCATACCACACCCCCCGCAGCTTAAGACAGTGCTAAACGTCCTGGGCTGGGATCGCTCGCCCGGCCTCGTGCTGGCTGCTGCCGACGAGTTCCCGCCGGGGAGCTTTTTCCTGTCGCGGTACGATACCGAGCGGTGCAGCGGTTGCTTCGAAGAGCTACGCCGAGCCCCGCCAGGCGGCAGGCAGCCGCTGCCAGGGAAGAACCGGAGAATGACGACATGGCCCAGCTGACCAGCCCGGACTTTGAGAGGCTACTGGCATTCCGGGTCAGCTTGCGCGGCTTCCAGCGGTGGAGTGAGGACCAGGCACAGGCCGCCGGCCTGACTCACGTTCAGCATCAGCTGCTGGTCGCGATCAAGGGGCACCCTGCTGCCGAGCCGCCCACCGTCGGCGACCTCGCCGGCTACCTGCAGCTGCGGCCGCACAGCGCTGTCGAACTGGTGGACCGAGCCGAGTCGGCCGGGCTCGTCGAGCGGGTAACCGACCCGGCCGACGGCCGGATCGTTCGGGTCCGGCTTACCCGGCAGGGTGACCGGATCGTCCAGCAGCTGACCCCTGCCCATCTGGACCGGCTGCATGAGCTCGCCAAGGTCCTGGACAATCTCGTGACCAGTTACGACCGCCAGGATTAGGGATTACCTGAGCGAGAAACCCGGAAACCGCTCCGCTATTGGCTGCCCAGAGGAATGTGACGTCGCACCGCGCTTCGCCGATCTGCCCGGCCAGCGCTACTGGCACGCGCCGCTACCCGAGCCGCGGCCACCCGGTGTCGAACTGTCCGCTGAGCAGGCGACGATCGGCGGCTACGGGGCCGCTGGAGCCGATCGCCCGCAACACCATCAACATCGCCAAGATGCTGCGGCGGGGGGCTCACGGACGTCGGCGCTCGGCCTCAGCAGTTCGCCCCGAACGCGCGCGGCATTCGGGGGTCGTAAAGGTCAGCGGCTTAGCGTGACTGGCCGTTCCATTGCTCGCCGAGGGCCGCATCGTCCTTCTCTGGCCGCTGCCGGTGTGTCCGTCGAGGGCATCGAGCTGTCCAGCACATGGCCGACCGTATGCGGGAGGAGCCCGGCGGGCAGGCGATGGAGGTGCGCATCGACGTCGACCAGGTCGTGCAGGACGTCTGCCGCTACGATCCGATCACGTAGATCCTCGACGAGAACCACGTCCGGATCGGCGCCGACGGCATCGGTTTCCAGCCCGATCCGGCTGCGTCTGGCCCACCCCGCCGGAGTTCGACCTGATGGCCGCATCGCCGACCTGCGGCTGCGCAAGCGGTGGGGCGGCTGGGACGGCGACCCTTCACCGCGGCCAGCCCGCGCCACATCAGCGTCCACGAGCGAGCGCAAGCGTGAGCCCAAGGCGTCAGGCCGGCCGGGCCCGCGCATCGGTGGCCAGTTTGATGTCCGGTTCGGCTGGTCGGCTCCGACGTTGTTGATAAGCGGCGCCGACCGGGCCGGCAGGAAAGGATGCGTCGATGAAATACATGATCTTGACCTTCGGGTCGCAGCAGGACTACGACGGCATGGCCGGAAACGCGTGCCGCAGCGCCGGCGTGGACCGGCGAGGACTTCGCCGCGCTGGGCGAGTTCATGAAGGCGTTCAACCAGGAGCTGGTCGACTCGGGTGAACTGGTGGAGACCCGCGGGCTGAGCGCGCCGGTGCACGCCCGCCGAATCCGGCTGCGGGACGGGGTGCCGGTGGCGACCGACGGGCCCTACGCCGAGTCCGAGGAGGTGCTTGCCGGCTACTGGATCGTCGAGTGTGACAGCTTCGACCGGGCCACCGAGATCGCCGGCCGCCTGTCGAGGTGCCCGGCGCCGGACCAGGTCCGGGCCCGGGCATACGCCGACGTGCGACCGATCGACGAGCATCAGCCCGACTTCGAGGGCTGAGCGTCCCATGCCCGACGGCGAGCTCGAGGACCTGCTGCGTCAGCTGGCGCCGCAGGTCCTCGGCGCGCTCGTGCGCCGCTTCGGCCATTTCGACGCCGCCGAGGACGCCGTCCAAGAAGCGCTGCTGGCCGCCGCCCTCCAGTGGCCACGCGACGGCCGGCCGGACAACCCGGCAGGGTGGCTGATCACCGTCGCCGGGCGGCAGCTGACCGACCTGCTGCGCTCCGAGCAGGCGCGACGACGGCGAGAGGACACCGTCGGGCAGTGGATACTGACCGACGCGCAACCCGCTCACCCTGGTGAACGCAGTCCCGCCGACTCCGACGACACTCTGACCCTGCTGTTCCTGTGCTGCCACCCAGCGCTGTCAGTCACATCCCAGATCGCGCTGACCCTGCGCGCAGTAGGCGGTCTGAGCACCGCCGAGATCGCCCGAGCCCTGCTGGTGGCCGAGGCAACGGTGACCCGTCGGATAACCCGGGCCAAGCGCTCAATCAAGGAAAGCGGTCTTCCGTTCGCGATGCCGGCAGCTGCCGAAGCAGTTGGGCGCTTCGACGCGGTCCTTCGCGTGCTGTACCTGATCTTCAACGAAGGCTACGCCAGCACCGCCGGCCCCGACCTACAGCGCACCGAGCTGACCGTCGAAGCGATCCGGCTGACCCGCATGGTCCACGCGGCGCTGCCCGCCGACAGCGAAGTCGCCGGACTGCTCGCGCTGATGGTGCTCATCCACGCCCGCCACCGAGCCCGCACCGGGCCTGACGGCACGCTGATCCCGATGGCCGAACAGGACCGCAGCCTCTGGGACGCGCGGTCCATTGCCGAAGGTGTCGCCCTCATCACCAGCGCCCTCCCCGTTGGTCCCACGGGGGTCTACCAACTCCAAGCAGCGATCGCCGCCATCCACGACGAAGCTCCGAACGCCGCGGCCACCGACTGGCCGCAGATCGCCGCGCTGTATGACGTGCTGCTCCGCCTCGACCACAACCCCATGGTCGCGCTCAATCACGCCGTGGCCGTCGCTATGGCTCAAGGCCCCGAGGCCGGACTCGAACTGCTCGCCGCGCTCGGCTCCGACAGCAGGGTCAACGACGACCGCCGCTTCCACGCCGTACGTGCACACCTGCTGGAGATGAGCGGAGACCGCGACGGGGCACACGCATCCTACGAAGCCGCCGCTCGGCGAGCGACAAACCTCCAACAGCAACGCTACCTACACGCCCAAGCAGCGCGGTTGGACGCTCCAACCGAGTAACTGCCCACCACCCAGCAGCGCTGACCGCAGTGCCTCCACCGGGGCAGCAAGAGATGATAGGAGATCCTTGTTATGGATGAAGCAGTGCAGCGCTACATAGACTGCATCGCACCCGAGCACCGCCCCCTGTTCGACCGGCTGCACCGGCTGATCCTGGCGGCGCACCCCGACGCAAGTGTGGTCCTGTCCTACAAGATCCCCACCTACACGCTCGGCAACCGGCGCCTGCACGTGGGGGCCTGGAAGCACGGCCTGTCGATCTACGGCTGGCAGCAAGGCCGCGCCGACGCCTTCACATCCCGCCACCCGACGCTCAAGACGAGCAAGGGAACCATTCAGCTACGACCCGATGACGCAGCCGCAATCCCCGACGACGAACTCAGCGACCTTGTCCGCGCCGCCCTCGATGCCTGACATGCCTACCCGCGTCCCTGGCCAGGCACGGGACTGCTATCCGACGGTTGCTGTGATGCAGGAATCTCCTCGACGAGCAAAGCCAGATCAAAGCCGCGCCGAACGCCGGATCGGCGCTTGTCGCTGATTTCAGCGAAAGATACTTACGGCGGGCGGCCTGGCGGATCATGATGTAGACATGCCCGAGCTTGACCCGGCCGCTGTCATCGAGGCGGTGGCCCGCGACCCCCGGCTGCGGGCGTTCACCGGCCACGGCAGGATCGAGACCCTGCCGGCCCGGCAGGCGCGGCGGCATCTGCTGCTGGACAAGATCGCGCAGGCCTTCGAGCCGGGCGTGCGCTACTCAGAGCGCCGGGTCAGCCTGTTCCTCGGTACCCTGCACGCCGACTATGCGGCGCTGCGCCGCTATCTCGTCGACGAGGAGTTCCTGTCCCGCTCCGATGGCCAGTACTGGCGCAGCGGCGGTACTGTGCTCCCGTCCCCGCCGGATGAGCCCCGGGCTCAAGCACTCCCCGCCGGGCCGTGATGGCAGGTTCCGGTCAGCCAACGAGGCGGACCGTACAGCATGCGCTGCCGTCCGCTCATGATCCCCGACATCGCCATGCCCGCGGTGCGCCGCCTCGCCGAGCGGGGCAGGCCAGGACGTGAGCGCAGCGACGGCAGGCGGTACGGGCGGCTGGTCAACGGTGACCGGGGCGGCTACCTGGGCTATGCCACCTGCGGAAGTATCTCAAGCTCGCCCGCGGCTATACCGCCGCGCACCCGGACGGGATAGTCCGCTACACCGCGCACGAGCTGCGGCACGTGTGCGCGTCCATGCTGATCGCCTCCGGAGCCTCAGAGGTGCAGGTCGCGCACCAGATGGGACACAGCAAGTTCGAGACGACCAGGAACATCTACGGCCACCTATTCGCCTCGGATCAGACCGCCATCCTGGACGCCATGAACCAGGCCGTCAGCCGCCGCCTGCACGCCAACGAGAAGCCGGAAACCGCCGAAGATGCGGCTGCCTGACCAGGCTCGCAGCCAAGCGTGGCCCTGCAGGTCGCAGGGCCACGCGCTGAGCTTCCTGGGGCCAAAATCGCTCTGACCTGGGTGGGCGGTACAGGATTTGAACCTGTGACCTCTTCCGTGTCAGGGAAGCGCTCTCCCGCTGAGCTAACCGCCCGAGGCGGAAGCGGGAATCGAACCCGCGTAGAGGGCTTTGCAGGCCCTTGCCTAAACCACTCGGCCATTCCGCCAGAGACCGAGATCCTGCGCGAACCTCGACTGGTACCGAAGAACTACGGACCGCCGGATCGCAGCCGCACCCGGCACCTCCGAGCGGACGACGGGATTCGAACCCGCGACCCTCACCTTGGCAAGGTGATGCTCTACCAACTGAGCCACGTCCGCACGCCCCCGCCGGAACGGGCGCTGCACGCTAGCCTAGACCGGCGTGCGTTCAGAACTGTAGCCGATCCGGCCCCGCCGGCAAACTTGCCTTCCCGCAAAACCGCGCTCCGCGGGCCCCGTGCGCATCGAATAGGTGCCGATCAGGCGGCGGGATGGCAGGCTGGCCCCATGCGAACTGTGATCGTCAACGGCGACGCGCTCAGTGTCCAGGATGTGATCGACGTCTCGCTCGGCGCCGCGCGGGCTGAGCTGGGACCCGACGTCCCCGGCCGGATGCGGGCCAGCCGCGAGGTGGTGGCCGCCGCCATCATCGGCGATGCCCCGGTGTACGGGGTGAATACCGGCTTCGGCGCGCTGGCTGACACCCGTGTGGAGGAGCAGGACCTTGCCCGGCTGCAGGCGGCCATCGTGGTCTCGCACTCGGCCGCTACCGGCGAGCCGCTCGACGACAGGACCGTTCGCGCGATCTTGCTGCTGCGGGCGCGGACCCTGGCGGCGGGCTACTCCGGAGTGCGGGATCTACTGCCCCGGCGGCTGCTGGAGATGCTCGATCTTGGCCTGCTGCCGGTCATCCCGGGCAAGGGGTCGGTCGGCGCCTCCGGCGACCTGGCCCAGCTCGCGCACCTGGCCCAGCCGCTGATCGGAGCCGGACGGCTGCGCGTACCCGGCGGCGGCCCGCAGGGCAGGCCGGCCGCCGAGGTGCTCGCCGAGCACGGCCTGGAGCCGCTGACGCTGGCTCCCAAGGAAGGCCTGTCGCTGGTCAACGGCACCGAGCCGATGCAGGCGCTGCTGGCGTTCTCGATCTACGACGCCGGCATGCTGGTCCAGGCAGCGGATGTCGCCTGCGCGATGTCGATCGAGGCGCTGCTCGGCACCGACCGGCCCTACGACGAGCGGGTCCAGGTGATCAGGCCGCACCCTGGCCAGCTGGCCAGCGCCGCGAACCTGCGCGCACTGCTGGCCGGGTCGGGCCTGGTGGCCAGCCACCGGGAGAGCCGGCACGCGGTGCAGGACGCCTACTGCCTGCGCTGCGCGCCGCAGGTGCACGGCGCGGTGCGCGACGTCCTCGGGTTTGCCGGGCAGATCATTAACACCGAGCTCGGCGCCATCGTGGACAACCCGGTGATCGTGCCGGACGGCGAGGTGATGACGACCGGCAACTTCCACGGCGAGCCGCTGGCCTTCGCCGCGGACATGCTGGCGATGGCGCTGTCCGAGCTGGCCAGCATCAGCGAGCGGCGGGTGGACCGGATGCTCGATCCGGCGTTCTCCCGCGGCCTGCCGCCGTTCCTGGCCCCGGCCGCCGGCACCAACTCCGGCTTCATGCTGGCCCAGTACACCGCGGCCTCGCTGGTCAGCGAGAACAAGGTGCTGGCGCACCCGGCGAGCGTGGACACGATCCCGACGTCCGGCAAGCAGGAAGATCACGTCTCGATGGGCTGGACTGCCGTCCGCAAGCTGCGCGAGGTCGTCGCCAACGTGCGGGCCTGCCTGGCGGTGGAGATCCTATGCGCGGCGCAGGGCATCGACCTGCGGGCGGACATCGCCGGGCCGAGCGAGCCGCTCGCGGCGGTGCATGCGGCCGTCCGGCGGCAGATACCGCGGATGGACACCGACCGGGAGGTGGCCGCGCAGATCGCCGCCGTTGACCAGCTGCTGCCCGAGCTGTGCGCGGCAGCCGAGGCCTGCCAGCCGGCGGCGGGCTAGGTTTGTGCCATGGCGGTCTGGATCAACGGGGAGCTGCGGCCCGACGACGAGGCCACGATCTCGGTCTTCGACCACGGGCTGGTCACCGGGGACGGCGTGTTCGAGACGGTCAAGGTCGCCGACGGCGTCCCGTTCGCGCTCACCCGGCACCTGGCCCGGCTGGCCCGCTCGGCTTCCGGGCTGGACCTGGCCGTGCCGGACCAGGACGCGCTCCGCGCTGGCACGCTGGCTGTGATCGGCGCCTCGGACCGCTCCGAGCTGGCCCGGCTGCGGATCACGTTGACGGGCGGCATCTCCCCGCTCGGCTCGGAGCGGGGAGCAGCCGCACCGACGGCGATCATCGCGCTCGCCGCGGCGCGCGGGCCGGCTCCGACCGCGGACGTGGTGACGGTGCCGTGGCGGCGCAACGAGCACGGCGCGGTCACCGGCCTGAAGACCACGTCCTACGCGGAGAACGTGCGCGCGCTGGCCTACGCCGCGCAGTATGGCGGGAGCGAGGCCATTTTCGCCAACACCGCGGGCCAGCTGTGCGAGGGAACCGGCACGAACGTGTTCGCGGTGGTCGGCGGGCGGCTGGTGACGCCGCCGCTGAGCTCCGGCTGCCTGGCCGGAGTGACCAGGGCCCTGGTCATCGAATGGTGCGGCGCAGCCGAGGAAGAGCTTCCTGCAGGCGCGCTGGCCGACGCGGACGAGGCGTTCCTGACCGGGTCAACCCGGGATGTGCAGCCGATCCGGGCGGTGGACGGGACGGTCCTGGCGGCAGCGCCCGGCCCGGTCACCCGCGAGGCGGTGCGTACCTTCGCGCGCAGGGCCGCCGAGGCCCCCGATCCCTAGGCGCGCCAGAGCAGCTCGTCCAGCTCGCCGTCCAGGTCCATGTAACCGGCCTCCCCGCCCGCCGTGATCAGGTCGAAGGTGCGCTGCAGGAACGCTGCGGTCTCGCTCAGCGGAACCTCGAAATGCGCCTCGCCGGACGGGGACGACAGCGCGAGGTTCAGCACTGCGGCGCCGCGCTTGTCGCTGGGCCACACCTGCACGTCGCCTTCGCCGGCCGAGCCTTGCATCCCCACGGCGAGCAGGTCGCGGGCGAAGATCCATTCCACCGGCTCGGCCGAGCCGACGTGGAACGCCATCCGGATGGCGAACGGGTCGTCCGCGCGGTAGTACAGGCTGGCGGCCAGCGGCACGGCCCCGTGCTCAGGAACTACGAGGCTGAGCCCGACCTCAGCGGAGACAGTAGCGCTGTTCATCGTCGATTTAGGCCCTTACCTAGTCGTGTCCCGAAAGCCGGGCTTCCCGTAAGCACGCAGTTTCCGCTTGGGTTATATACCGCAAGTCCCCGCGAGTAATTCGCCGCGGACTTCAGATTCCGCGATTCTTGCTCTTGTAACCTCGGTCACTGTCTCACCGGGCAGCCATGTTGCGTTCCGCGCCCTCAAAGTTACGTACAGTGACCTCCCGGCGATATTTGCCGTAATTTCGAATGAACTGAAAACGGAAACCTAAGACCGGAATTAAATCGCCACAAAGTCCGCATTAGCGACCTACCCCCGCCAAGCTGGTCAGTCACCAGACGCGCTCAGCGAACCGTCAGCGTGCGCGGTCCTGGTGCGAGCCTGACGGCGGTCACCGGACCCGGATGCGGGCCCGCAGCCGGGCGCGAGGCGAGCGAATGCGCTAGCCTGTGAGCGCCTGCCGCCTTGGCAGCGGGCATCGGGCGATTGGCTCAGCGGGAGAGCGCCTCGTTCACACCGAGGAGGTCACTGGTTCGATCCCAGTATCGCCCACCGAGTCAGAGCATATGTTGATCTTTAGCCAGGATGGCAGCGGGGGACTAGCCGGGGGACTGCCGGGGAGCAAGACCGTGGCTGGCAAGCGCCGCGGCCGCGGCGAGTGCGCAGATTTGCTCACGACAAGCGATATCCGCAGGTCAGCGATCTGAGACCGCCGAAGGCCCATGATCGCGAGCCAAGTCGGGCCGGCGGCGCGGAAGACGGTCTGCCGGGCTAACGGCGCTCGCGCAGCGGGGAATCAGGCGATCATGATGACGCCGAGCGTGAGGAGGAGGATCCCGATACCCGCCAGTCCGATCTCGGCGATCCGGCGGACGTGGCGTGCGAGCCAGGCCCTGAACCGGACCACGGCGGCTTGCGTCCCGGCCGGGATGAGCAGGTAGGCCAGGAGCGCCAGCTCAAGCAGAATTTGCTGCATGAGGCAGAAGTAAATGACCAGCAGCACAGTGGGCACGGCCGGCGGGTTGAGTTCCACGAGGTGATGAAGCGCATTGAGATAGCTGACGCCGGGGAAGCTCATCACGGCACCGACCACGCACGTGATTACTGCGGAGCCCTTCTCGAGCATTCGCTGTTGCCAGGGCGGCCTGGCTGGCCCGGCGCTCGCCTTGGCCGCCTTTCGCCGGACATGCCACTTCTGGAGCGGCCCGTTGTACCCGGTCGCCAGCGTCAAGGCGATCACCATAGCGATCACGCCGACGGCGATGTCGCCACCCGGGCCGAGAATGTGCCCTGAGGTTTCGACGGCGGTTGACTCCCGCAACGAAAAGGCGATGGCCAGGCCAGCGGTAATGCTACTGGCGTAGGCGCCGGCCAGGTAGCCGAGCATGAGCCGCCTGGGATGCGGGAGGTAAATCATGACAACCGCCGCGGCGAGCAGCGTGGGGTTGAAAGCCGCCACCACCGAGGTGACGAAGATGATCACTAGGTCTTTGTTCATGCTGCCTGGTTCCGTTTTAGTCGATCAGGCAAATCACTCCTGATGGGTGGCGAGATGGCACTCAGGGGATCCTCCCGGCGTGGCGTTAGTGTTCTTGGCCGGCTTGGCTGGCCGGGCCGGAGGTGAGGTGCGCGCATTCGGTATACGAGTCGACTTGCTTTCCGGCCAGAAGCCGGATGACCGAGATCCCTGCGTAGCATGGAGCGCAGCTGGTGACTGGGGCGTGCGGCGTTATGGTCGTTGCTTGCCAGCGGGTCACGACCCGGTCGTCCTCGGCGATCTGGTCTTCGATCTTGATGCACAGACCAGGCCGGGTACGGCGGTGGCTTGACACGAGCCGCCGCATGCCCTCGGGCCCGCGAACCGTTATCCCGGCGCACGGAATGTGGCCCGCGTAGTCAGCGGCTATCAGCTCGTCGATGAGTTCTAGCCGTCCTTCGTTCAGGACTGCCTCGACGAACAGCCTGACTTTGAGCTTATTGAGCTCGCTGACGCTGTTCACCTGCGTCAGGATCCCGGCCGCGCTGTCGCTGTCACAAGGGAGGATCCCCGAGGGTTTCCCCGCAGGTTTTGCCTCGTCAGACGTCGGGGCGCCGGGTAGCGTCAGGTTGTGGCGTTTGTCATGACGGGGGTTCTGCTGGAGCGCGAGCCCGAGCTTGAGGCGCTGCGCGCAGGACTTGATCGTGCGTGCGCCGGGGAGGGGACGCTGCTCCTGATCGAGGGGCCGCCCGGCGTGGGCAAGACGGTGCTGGCGCGCGCGGCGCGCGCGGCGGCCGGGCAGGCGCGTATGACCCTGCTCGAAGCGAGGGGCTCCGAGCTTGAGCAGCCATTCGCGTTCGGCATTGTGCGCCAGCTGCTGGAGCCGGTGGTCAGCAAGGAGCCCGGGCACGCCGGCCTGTTCGCGGGGGGTGCTGGTCCCGCGGCGCGCCTGTTCGAGCCGGACGAGCGGCGGTCGGCGGTTACTGACGTCGGCTTCGAAGCCTTGCACAGTCTGTACTGGCTGGTGGTGAACATCGCCGACCAGGCCCCGGTGCTCGTGCTGGTCGACGATTGCCAATGGGCCGACCGGGACTCGCTGCGGTTCCTGGCCTACCTGGCGCAGCGCATCGAGGGGCTTCCGGTGGCGATGCTGCTCGCCGGGCGCCCGCCGGATGCTGCGGGCGACGAGCCGGGGACGGTGTGGGCGCAGCTGGCCTCGCGTTCCTCCGCGGCCGCGATCTATCCGCGACCGCTGAGCGAGCCGGCCGCGGTGGCGCTGGCGCGCGAACGCCTGGGCGCGGAGGCGGCGGCGGAGTTCTGCCGCGCATGTCACACGGCCACCGGCGGTAACCCGCTCTTCCTGCGGGAGCTGCTCAGAGCTCTCAGCGCCGCGGCGGTGGTGCCGTCGGCTGCTGCCGCGGACGCGGTGCAGGCCGTGGGACCGGCCGCGGTGAGCCGTTTCGTGCTGCACCGGCTGGCCATGCTCGGCTCGGCCGCGACCGAGCTGGCGCGAGCGGTCGCCGTGCTCGGAGATGACAGCGAGCCGCGGCTGGCCGGCCGGGTGTCGGGGCTGGGCGAGGGCGCCGTCCGGCGCGCGGCCGACGACCTTGTCCGGGCGGACATCTTCATCCCCGCTGAGCGCCTGGGGTTCGTGCACCCGATCGTGCGAGCGGCGCTCTATGAGGATCTCGCTCCCGGTGAGCGCCAGGCGCGGCACGCCGCGGCGGCTGAGGCGCTGGCACGAGAAGGTGCTTCGGCTGAGCGGGTTACCGCCCATCTGCTGCTGACCGGCCCGGCGGGGGATCAGCGCAGGGTGGACACGCTGAGGTCGGCCGCGGCCAGCGCGGTGCACCGTGGCGCTCCGCGGGCGGCTGCCACCTACCTGCGGCGGGCGCTCGCCGAGTCCCCCGCCGAGCAGGAGCGGGCGGAGGTCCTGGCCGAACTGGGCCGATGCGAGGTGGCCACGATGCAGTTCGGGGCGGCCGAGGAACACCTGCGAGCGGCGCTGGCTTCGGGCGCCACGCTGACCACGCGGGCCGTCGCAGCGTCCTGGCTGGGGCGGTGCGCGATCGTGTCGGGCGGCCACTCGGCACGGGCCGCGGCCGACGCGCTGGCGTCGCTGGCCGGGGAGTTCTGGCCGGGCGATCCCGAGCGCTCGCTCGAGCTCGGCTCTGAGCTGCTGGCGGTCACAACGGCTTTCTCGCAGCTGCGCGTCGGCCTCGCCGTGCAACTGCAGCGCTTCCGGGACCAGGCCCGGGGCCACCCAGGATTCGAGGCCGTAGCGAGAATCCACAGCGCCTATGAGCAGCTTTTGCGGGGAGAGCCAGCCGCGGCCGCGACGGAAGAAGTGCAGCAGGCGCTCGCGACTGGCCTTCCGCGCAGCGCGCAGTCCAACGCTGCGCTGCTGGCGCTGCTGGCGCTGCGGCTCGGCGAGCGGTATGAGCTGGCTGACCGGCTGCTGGACGCCGCGCTGCAACAGGCCCGCCAGGAGGGCCACGCGACCAGGCAGGGCATCCTGCACGCGCAGCGCGCCGCGATCGCGCTGGCGCAGGGCTCACTGCACGATGCGCAGGCCGAGGCCGAGACCGGGCTGCTGCTGGTGGAGAAGTCGCATTTCATCACGCTGCTGCTCGTCGCGGTGGCGATCACCGTGCACGTCGAGCGCGGAGCGCTGGATGCCGCGGCCGACCTGGCCCAAACCGGCGAGGCGCTCGGGATTGCCAACCGCGCCCACGTCAGCGACTTCCTGACCGCCCGCGGCCGGCTGCGGATCGCCCAGGGCCGCCTTGAAGAAGGTGTCGCGGATCTGCTGTGGTGCGGCCAGCGGCGCGAGGCGCGAGGGCTGCGCTGGCCAAGCGGCTGGAAGGCGCACGCGGCCCCGGCGGTGGCCGCACTGGGCGACAAGCAGCTGGCCGCCAGGCTCGCTCGCGAGCAGCTGGCCGCGGCCCGGCGGGTCGGCGCACCCGGGGCGCTGGGAATGTCACTGCGCACCGCGGCCCTGGCGATCGGCGGGAACGAAGGGCTGGAGCTGCTCCGCGAGGCGGTCGCGGTCCTCGAGCGCAGTTCCGCGCGGCTCGAGCTGGCCCATGCGCTCGCCGGTCTCGGCGCGGAACTGAGCCGCTCCGGCCGGCGAACGGAGGGCCGGGACGCCCAGCGCCGGGCGATCAGCCTGGCCGGCCAGTGCGGTGCCGTCGCGCTGGCGCAAAGCGCGACGGCCGAGCTGCACGCCGGGCCCGGGCGCCGCGCCCGGCTCGAGCTGACCGGGCCGAGCGCACTGACCGCGGCGGAGTGGCGGGTGTGCCGTCAGGCGGCCGAGGGACAGACCAACCGCGAGGTCGCGCAAGCGCTGTTCGTGACCGAGAAGACGGTCGAGCGCCACCTCAGCAGCGCCTACCAAAAGCTCGGGATCCGCTCTCGCTTCCAGCTGACGGCGGCCATCGGCGCGTAGCCTCCCGGCCGCTCCGTCCCCATGAACCGGCCGGCCCTGTCCCGAAAACAGTAGGGGAAACCCGCGGGGTTCCCCGCTTGTGACCAGTCACGGCCATTCGGCACGTTGGCGTCAGGCCCGGTCAAACGGCGGTGATACCGCCGACGAAGAGAAGGAAGCCCGGTCATGACAGGTGTGCTCTACCGGCTGGCGCGGTTCTGTGTCCGGCATCGCTTCGCGGTCCTCGCCGCCTGGCTCGTGGTGGCGGTCGCGCTGGTCGCCGTCTCGCAGCGCCTCGGCGACAACACCAACGACAATCTCACCCTGCCGGGAACCAACAGCCAGCGCGCCACTGACGCGCTGAACAAGCCGTTTCCCGATCAGGCCAACGGGTCCAGCCCGATCGTGCTGCATGTCACGAGCGGGAAGCTGACCGACTCCAGATACTCCGGCGCGGTCAGCCAGGCGGCGGCCGACGTGGCCAAGGCGCCGGACGTGGCCTCGGTGGTCAGCCCGCTCACCTCGCAGGGCGCCTCCGCGCTGAGCAAGGACCAGAAGACCGGGTACCTGTCGGTGACCTTGTCGGTCAGTCCAGGAGCGCTGTCCGCCGATGATGCTCAGACGATCATCAACGCGGCGGCCAGGCCCGCCCAGGCGGCCGGGATCCAGGTGGAGACCGGCGGCCAGCTCGGCCAGAAGGTGTCCAAGCGGCCACCGGGTCCAGCGACCTGATCGGGATCATCGCGGCGATGTTCATCCTCACGTTCACGTTCGGGACGGTGGTGGCGATGCTGCTGCCCATCCTGACCGCGATCCTCGCGCTGGCCTCGGCCCTGTCGATCATTCAGATGTTCAGCCACGTGACGACGGTGTCCACGGTCGCGCCGACCCTGGCCACGATGATCGGCCTCGGCGTCGGGATCGACTACGCGCTGTTCATCGTGACGCGGCACTTCCGCGGCCTGAAAGACGGCCTGGAACTGCGGGAATCGATCGCCCGGGCGGTCGCGACCTCCGGCGGGGCGGTGTCGTTTGCCGGCGGGACGGTGACCATCGCCCTGGTATCGCTGGCGGTGGCCGGGATCCCGCTGGTCACTACGATGGGCCTGATGGCGGCCATCGCGGTCGTCATCGCGGTCCTCGCCGCGCTGACCCTGCTGCCCGCGATGCTGTCGATCACCGGCCTGCACATCAACGCGCTGCGGGTCCGCGGTCGCCGCCCCGATCGCGGGCACGCGGCGCGCCCGAAGCAGGGCCTGTGGGCCCGGTGGGCGACGGGCGTCGCCAATCATCCGGTGATCGCGGGCCTGGCGGCCCTGGCGATCCTGGTCCCGCTGGCGATCCCGCTGCTATCACTGAACCTGGGGCAAAAGGACGTCGCCGCGCTGTCCACCTCGACCACCGGCCGCCGGGCGTACGACCTGATCTCGAAGAACTTCGGGTCAGGGGTGAACGGGCCGCTCCTGGTGGCAGTTACGCTCGGCAGCCCCGCGCAAGCCTCCTCCTCCTCCTCCTCCTCCTCCTCGGCGGCGGCGGCTCGGGCAGCCCATCGGGCTCCTCCAGTTCGGCGAGCAGCGACCCGCGCGCCACCGACCCGCGGCTGCAGACGCTGGAAAAGGACGTCTCGCAGACCGCGGGAATCGCGGCGGTCACCCCGGTCCAGATCGACAAGGCCGGCACTACGGCGTTCTTCAACGCGATCGCCACCACCGCCCCGGCCGACCAGGCCACCGCGAACCTGGTCAGCAAGCTGCGCTCGAGCGCGATACCCGATGCCGAGAAAGGCACGGACATGCACGCGTACGTGGGCGGGAGCACCGCCAGCAACGTGGATCTGGCCTCGGAGATCTCCAGCAAGCTCCTGCTCCAGATCCTGGTGGTGATCGCGCTGAGCTTCCTGCTGCTGATGCTCGCATTCCGCACGGTCGCGATCCCGGTGCAAGCCGCTGTGATGAACCTGCTGTCGATCGGCGCCGCCTACGGCGTGCTGACCGCGATGTTCCAGTTCGGCTGGCTGCACAACCTGATCGGCCTGGACGGCTCGGTGCCGATCGTCTCCTACGTGCCGCTGTTCATGTTCGCCGTGCTGTTCGGGCTGTCGATGGACTACGAGGTGTTCCTGGTCAGCCAGATCCAAGAGCACGTCCAGGAAGGCCAGGACAACAAGCGCTCGGTCATTTCCGGGCTGGTCACCAGCGGGCGCGTGATCACCGCCGCCGCGACGATCATGGTGTTCGTGTTCGGCAGCTTCGTCCTCAACGGCGACCCGACCGTCAAGCAGTTCGGCATCGGCCTGGCCGTCGCGGTGATCCTCGACGCCACCGTCGTCCGCTGCCTGCTGGTGCCCGCGCGCATGGTCAGCCTCGGCAAGATCAACTGGTACCTGCCCCGCTGGCTCGGCCGGCTCCTGCCTCACATCAGCATCGAAGGCGAGGAGTACTTCAAAGCCCGCGACCAGCTCCCGGCCGTCAAGCAGGTCCAGCACGCTGGCCCCGGATCACCCACCGCCAGTTAACTAGCGACCAGGTCGACCAAGTGCGGCAGGCACCGGATGAACAGCGTCCCGGGCGCCCCGCGGCGGGGCTCGGGCGCCCCGCGGCGGGGCTCGGGCGCCCCGCGGCGGGGCTGCGCTCATCGATGACGATCACTCGTACGGTCGCGGCCCCCTGCTTAGCCGCCGGTCGGGAACCGGCAGGAGATCGCGCACCGTACGAGTTAGCGCGATGCCGACAAGCCGGGTATCCGCTGCTGCGGCGATCCGCTGGCCGCCACCGCCCGCAGGTCGGCGACGGAATCGCGCATGATGGCGGCGAGGTCCCGGCCGTCGTCTCCGCTGGCCCACCGCTGCATGGCCACGCGCAGCACCGTCATGCCGGCCTCGGCGGCCAAGGTCGCCTGCAGCTCGGTCACGCCCCGCTGGCGCAGGGCGGCGGCGACCGCGGCGGCGTAGTCGGCCAGCTTGGCGAGTTCGCGCTCGCGCAGTTCGGGGTTGGCGGCGATCACGGCTTGGCGCTGGCGGGACAGGTCCCGGCGAAACTCGCCGAGCATGGTGGCGGCGGCGTCGAGGCCGCGGGAGACGGCGTCGAGGGGGCCGTCGGCTCCTGGCGCGCTGGCCACGCCGGCCACGATCCGCTCCTGGAGGACGGCAGACCCGCCGAAGAGCACTTCTCGCTTGTCTGCGAAGTGCCGGAAGAAGGTGCGCTCGGTCACCCCGGCTCGGTCGGCGATCTGGGCGGCCGTGGTCTGGTCGAATCCCCGCTCTGAGTACAGAGCGAGAGCCGCTTCCTGTAGCCGCCCGCGACTGTCCGGCTGCCATCGACCCATGATCTCGATCCTAGCGTTGACAGTCACTGACATCCAGTCTATCGTGATGGCAGTTACTGACATCAAGGTGTTCCCGGAGGTACCATCATGAGAATCTTTGTCACCGGCGCATCGGGCTGGATCGGCTCGGCCGTCGTTCCCGAGCTGCTCGGGGCCGGCCACGAGGTGGTCGGCCTGGCCCGCTCCGAGGCCTCGGCGCAGCGCCTGGAAGCGGCCGGCGCCATCGTTCAGCGGGGCGACGTCGACGACCCCGACGGCCTCGGCCAAGGCGGCCGCCGACTCCGACGGGGTGATCCACCTGGCGTTCCAGCACGAGGTGGCCTTCAGCGGCAACTTCGCCGCCGCCGCGGCGGCCGACCGGCGGGCCGTGGAGGCCATGGGCGCGGCCCTGGCCGACTCCGACCGGCCCCTGGTGCTCGCCTCGGGCATGCTCGGGCTGAAGGCCGGTCGGGTGGCCACCGAGGACGACGGGCTGGTGCCCAGCGCCGAGGTTCGGGCCAACCCCGCCGGGCGCCGGTCGGCCACCGCCCTGCTCACGCTGTCGCTGGCCGGCACGGGCGTCCGCTCGTCGGTGCTGCGCTTCCCCCCGACGGTCCACGGCGACGGCGACAACGGGTTCGTGGCCACCCTCGTCGGCATCGCCCGCCAGCGGGGCGTGGCCGGATACGTGGGTGACGGCACCAACCGCTGGCCGGCCGTGCACCGCTCCGACGCCGCCCGCCTGGCCCGCCTGGCCGTCGAGGCCGCCCCCGCCGGCTCGGTCTTGCACGCGGTCGGCGACGAGGGCGTCCCCTTCCGCGAGATCGCCCAGGCGATGGGCCGTCACCTCGGCATCCCGACGGCGTCGGTGGCCCCCGCCGACGCCGGTCGAGCACTTCGCCCACCTGGGCCACTTCGTGGCCCTGGACAGCCCCGCCACCGCCGCCATAACCCGGGAACTGCTCGGATGGGAGCCGACCGGGCCCAGCCTGCTCGAGGACCTCGAGCAGGACCACTACTACCGCCAGGCGTAATTCCGGGGAGGTTGCTGACAGGTGAGGGCTTCCTTCCTCGAGTGATCACGCTCAGCCAACCCCCGCCGCCTCGGCGAGTTAGGGGAGAGGGCGGCTAGCTTCCGACAGCTGACCCGAAGGAGAGGATGAGTCCATGTCCACCAACAGCACTCCCGCCACCGGCTCTGGGCGGCGGAGATCGGCGCGGCAGAGACCGATGACGGCGGATGCCGGGGCCGGCAGCGACGTCCGATGAGGGGGGATGTACGCCATGCGCTGGCCATCGATGCCTCCTCGACGATCGAGGATCGCACGATCGACATCACCACCACGGGCCGGCGTTCCGGCGAGCAGCGGCGGATCGAGATCGCTTTCTACCGGCTGGGCGACGACATCTACCTGAGCGGGATCCCTGGGCCCAAGACCCGCAACTGGCTGGCCAACCTGGCCGCCCAACCGCAGTTCACCGTCCACCTCAAGCACGGCGTCGTCGCCGACCTGCCGGCGACGGCCATGGTCATCGTCGACCCGGCGGAGCGCCGGCGCGTCCTCGCCGTCTTCGTCGAGGACTTCAACCGCCGCCACGGCCCGGACAGTCCGTGGCCGGAGGCCGTGCTCGATGAGTGGGCGGAGCGCAGCCCGCTGGCCAAGGTCACCTTCGTGGAGACCGACTGACAGGAGCCGACCGGTATCCCGCGCGGGGAACCGGGCGGCGTGGACGGGCCGGCAGGAAGCCGACGGGGGAGCGTAGCCGCCAGGCCGTGCCCGCGGGCGCCGGTTTAGGTCAGCCGGGTGCGGCCGTCGTGGGCGCATACCGATGTCGTGCCGCCAGGCCGCGCAAACCAGATCGCCGGCCTGATTACCGATCGACGGCGCAACCGCTATGGGGCGGCGGGCGGCACTCTGCACATGGCGCCAGCGGCGCAGCTACGCAGCGGGCAGATGCCCTTCGGCCCTGCCGCCGGGGGATCTGATCTTGTGGTCCTGGCCGAGCAGGCGGTAGCTTGGCTGCCGATGCCGGATTACAATCCAGACCCGCAGGTCGTTCCGTACCTGCTGTATGAAGATGCAGGCGCGGCGATGGACTGGCTGATCAGAGTCTTCGGTTTCGCCGAGCGGGTACGCGATCAGCACAGCGGGGGGACCGTGCGGCACGGCGAGCTGCTGCTCGGCAGCGGCGGTGTGATCATGCTGGGCTCCCCGGGAACAGGCTTCCGGGGACCTGCCAAGCTGGGCGAGGTAACCCAGCTTCAATGCATCACGATCACCGATCTCCCGGCGCACCGGGAGCGCGCGCTGGCTGCGGGCGCCGACGTATCCGAAATCTCGATCCGAGCCAACCAGGCGCACAGCTACACGGTGGATGACCCGGAAGGACACCGCTGGTACTTCAGCGAGCCGCTCTAGCCCGTCACGCACCCGATAACCTGCATCTGCGGCGAGCTGGCCGCTGACCCGATGGATGCTGCCCAGCGTGGCGCCTCCGGGGGCACCGCGTCAGCCTGGTTGCCAGGAATCTATCGCAAGGTTACTATCGCAATGTGTCTAGTGATAGTTCTGAACCTGGTCAGAGGGCTGTCGCGGCGACGACCGAGAGCCGGGAGCTGACCGATCCCCGGGCGATCCGGGCTATCACGCACCCTATTCGCCTGGCCTTGCTGGACGCCCTGGCGCTGGAGGGGCCGCTCACCGCGACCCGGGCCGGGGAACTCATCGGCGAGCCTCCCAATGCATGCTCGTTTCACCTGCGCCAGCTCGCGAAGTACGGCTTTGCGGAGGAGGCGGGCGGCGGTCCGGGCCGCAACAGGCCGTGGCGGCTGAGCCATCTCGGCATGCATTTCGGCGACCTGCACGGCGATCCGGAGACCAAGCTGGCGGCGCGCGGCCTGAGCCGGATGCTGCGGGAACTGTACTTTGCCCGGCTGCAGGCGTTTTACGACTCCCGCACCGACTACCCAGAGGAATGGCAGGAGGTCACCAGAGGAAGAGAATTCATCCTGCACGTGTCCCCCGATGAGCTGCGAGTGGTGAACGCAGAGATAACAGCGATTGTCGACCGCTACCGGGACAGGCTGACAGATCCGGCGCTGCGCCCTGACGATTCGCTGCCGATCGAGATGCTGCTGTTCAGCTATCCCGTGCGCCTGCCAGGCCAGTAGCCGGTCAATGCGCGGAATCCTCGGCCACCGCAACGCCCGCATCTACCTGACCGGCCAGGTCTTCTCGCTATTCGGCGACTCGTGCTTGTGGCTCGCCATGGGCATCTGGGTCAAGACTCTCACCCACAGCAACGCCGCCGCGGGGCTGACCTTCTTCTTCTTCACCGCGCCGAGCCTGCTGGCGCCCGCCGCGAGCCTGGTGGTGGACCGGCTGCGCCGCCGGCCGCTGCTGATCGCCGTCAACGCTGTGACCGGCGGCGTCGTGCTGCTTCTTCTGGCTGTCCAGGGCGCGGGACAGGTCTGGCTCATCTATGCCGTGATGGCACTGTACGGGCTGTCGCATTCAGTCCTCAGCTCGGCTCAGTCGGCACTGCTGACGGTGATGGTGCCTGCCGAGCTGCTCCCCGACGCCAACGGCTGGCTGCGGACAGCGCAAGAGGCCTTGCGCCTGGTCGGTCCGCTCGCCGGGGCCGGGCTGTTCGTCGCGGTGGGCGGCCATGTCATCGCGATCATCGACGCTGCCACCTTCGCCGTGCCGGTGATCTCCCTGCTGGCGCTGCGGGTTACCGAGCCTGTTCCCCATCCGATGGCACAGCACTGGCGAAAAGAAATCACCGCGGGCACCCAGCATGTGATGCGGACCGCCGAGCTCCGCCACATGATCATCGCCTGTGCGTGCGCGTTCGCGGTCCTGGGCTTCGACGAGACCGTCGTATACGCGATCGCCAGCGACGGCCTGCGCAAGCCAGCGGCGTTTGTCGGGATCCTCATCGCGATCCAGGGGGCCGGGGCGGTCATCGGGGGACCGACCGCGGCGCCGCTCGTCCGGCGCATCGGCGAAGCACGCCTGGTTGGCATCTCACTGGTGCTCGCCGCCGCCGCCGCCGTCCTGGAGATACCGCCGGACCTGCCGTCGGTCGTCGCCGGATTCATGCTCTTCGGCGCCGCGCTGCCCTGGATGTTCGTCGGCTTCATCAGCCTGGTACAGCGGCGCACCCCGGCCCCGCTCCAGGGACGCGCCTACTCCGCCGCCACCACCCTGGTCACCACCCCGCAGACGATCTCCATCGCCACCGGGGCCGCGCTCATCAGCCTGACCGGATACCGGCCCATGCTCACCGCCATGGCCACGGGCGCGGCCCTCGCCGCCGCATACCTGCTCACCCGGCCCGAGAACCGGCACCGGCCCGCCGCGCCCAAGGCAGTCAAGTCCGGCCATCTTGCCGGCTCAGGGCCCGGCGTTCCTTGACCAGGCATCGCCAGAAGGTGAGGATCACTGCATGCGGTTGCCGTGGCAGGCACAGGAGTATGCAAGAGCCTGCGCCGAGTGCCGTTACACCTGGCGAGTGCCCAGACCGGCAGCGAGGCGGCGAGTCAGTTCGATCACCACGTTCTCGACGGCGCGCGCGACAGGGGCCGTCAGCCGCTCTGAATTGGCGAGACAGGTCAACTCGATCTCGGCGGGGAACCAGCCATCCGCGGAGTTCCGGCACTGTCCCAAATGCGGTTCAGATCATTTCACGCAGCGCGCAGTACGCGGAACAGGCCTGGCTGACCCCGCCAGCAGTGAACAGGCCTGACGGCGAGCAGGATGAGCGCGGTAATGCTGGTCGATTCCCAGGCACAAGATCGCCGCTGGCCGCGCTTACTGTCAGGCCAGGTGGCTTACTGTCAGGCCAGGTGATTACGCTGGTCCAGCATGGCGGGTATCCAGCCGGAACTGTGGATTGATCGTGCTGCTGCGGCTGTCGGGTTCTACGAGGCGGCTTTCGGCGCCAGGGTCCTGTACCGGGTCGGCGAGAGGGATGAGATCGTCGCGCAGCTGGCGATCGAGGACGCCGCGTTCTGGGTCTCGCCTGGCGGACCGGAAGGCCCGCGTTTTCTGTCCGGAGGCGATCGGCGGCGCGACGGGCCGGACCCTGCTGGTGGTCGATGATCCCGGCGCGATGTTTGCGCGAGCGGTCGCGGTGACCGGTCACAGTCCCGCCGGACTGTCATGAACCCGCCGGACTGTCATGAAATTGTGTCCGTTCCTCGGCAAAGTCTTGATATCAGCTTGCGCTTGCAACCTTCCGCCACCCACTAGAGTCACAGATACCGATCATTGGGTATACATCGGTTAACGGGGCGCGGCGGCGGCAGCACCCGAACAATGGCGAAAAGGCAGAGGAGTCCCAGGTTGTCCGGATCGGGAGCGCGCCGTGGCCGGATGGTTGCCCTCGGCGCGATCATCGCCTGTCTGGTGGCGGCCGGAACGGCCATCGCACTGACGCATTCCACGGCGCAGGCTACCGGAGCCCACCAGGACGGCAAGCAAGCGCAGGCCGCGGCCGTCCGCAAGTCGAAGTCCGGACCGCTGCGGGTTCTCTCGGTCACTCCGGCGGACGGCTCGACCGCCGCCGACGGCGCCGCCCCGGTGCGCGTCAAGTTCTCCACCGCCCTCGCCGCCGGCTCGCCGATGCCCCGGCTCCGGCCGGCCATCGCCGGCAGCTGGAAGCAGGTGGCCGGCAATGTCGTCGAATTCATTCCGCAAAAGGGCTTCGGAGAGCATGTGCACGTCCGGCTGGGCATTCCCGGCGGGCCAGCCGGGGTCCAGGCGCCGGGCGGCCGCCACCTGGCCCAGCCGGTGACCGTGGCCTTCCGGACCGGCGCCTATTCCGGCGTCCGGCTCGCCGAGCTGCTGGCCCAGCTCGGCTACCTGCCGCTGCGCTGGACCGCGGCGGGGAGCACCGGGACCAGCGCGGCGTCGGCCGCCAGCACCGCGACCGCAGGCGCCGCGGCCGGCGATACCGCCGCGGCGGTCACCGCCCAGCGCATTGCCGCCTTCGCCCCGCCGGCCGGCACGTTTGCCTGGAAGCCGGGCTATCCGTCTCGCCTGCACAGGATGTGGCATGGCGGGCGGCCGAGCAGCCTGATCATCCACGGCGCCGTGCGGGCGTTCGAGGCCGACCACGGGATGATCATGGACGGCGTGGCCGGGTCGGCGGTCTGGCGAGCCCTGTTCACCGCGGCCGTCAAGGGGCAGTCCAACCGGCATGGCTACACCTACGCGGTGGCCGACCAGAAGGCCGCGCCGGAGACGCTGGCCGTGTGGCACAACGGCCGCCTGATCTTCCGCCAGCTGGCCAACACCGGCATCCCGGTGTCGCCGACCGGGGTCGGCACCTTCCCGGTCTACCTGCGCTACCAGAACCAGATCATGCGCGGCACCAACCCGGACGGCAGCACGTACGCCGACCCGGTGGCCTGGGTTGCATACTTCAACGGCGGCGACGCGGTGCACTACTTCCCGCGCTACTCCTACGGCTCGCAGCAGAGCCTCGGCTGCGTAGAGCTGCCCTGGAGGCCGGCCAAGAGGATCTGGCCGTACCTGACCTACGGCACCCTGGTCACAGTCACTCCGCTGTAGCAGCACCGCGCGACAGCGCGGGATAGGGTCGGCGGATGCAGCCGCCAGAGCCGCCGCGACAGCTTGCCGACCTGCCCTGGGCGGCCGCGCTGCGCCCGCACCCCGGCGGGATCGAGCCCGATGGCGAGTACGATTCGGCTCACTTCGACCACGCGGCCTGGGACGATCCGGACGGCCGCAGCGCCGTGTTCATCGAGTGCGCGCTGACCAGCGTGTCCGCCCGGGACGGCCAGCTGCGGCAGGCCCGGTTCACCGGCGCCTGGCTGCAGGATGTGCAGCTGACCGGTACCGACCTGGCCCGGACCAGCTGGCAGGACGTGACGCTCGACCGCAGCGTCGCGGCGGGCGTGCAGATGTTCGGCTCGGCGCTGCGCCGGGTGGCTTTCCTCGGCTGCAAGCTCGACGGCGTGAACTTCCGCGATGCGGCGCTCACCGACGTGCGGTTCGAGAACTGCCTGCTGCGGGGGGTCGACTTCGGCGGGGCCAGGCTGACCAGGACCGTATTCGCCGACTGCCGCCTGAGGCGGGCCGACTTCACCAAGGCGGCCCTGGACCAGGTCGACCTGCGCGGCTCCGAGCTGGACATCCTCGCCGGGCCCGACTCGCTGCGCGGCGCGATCATCACCCCGGGCCAGCTCACCGCGATCGCCCCCGCGCTCGCCGACAGCCTCGGCATCATCGTGGCCGGCGCCTGAGGCCGCGGCGCAGGCCAATACTCGCGCGCGGCGCCCCGGGCGCCCCGATAGCATCGGGACCTGAGGCGTCCGCCTCGCATCCAGCCTGCATCTTCAGGAGCCAGCCGTGCCTGCCGACAAGCTTCACCTCACCCTCGCCGGACGCGAGCACGTGGTGGAAGCGGGCACGACGGCCGGCGATGCGATCTCCGATCCGGCCGCGGTCGCCGCCCGGGTCAACGGCGTGCTGCGCGACCTGGCCTGGCCGGCCGCCGACGGCGACGAGATCGAGCCGGTGGACATCGATTCCCCGGACGGCCTGGCCATCTTGCGGCACTCGGCCGCGCACGTCATGGCCCAGGCCGTGCAGGAGCTGTTCCCGGACGCCAGGCTGGGCATCGGGCCGCCGGTCGAGAACGGCTTCTACTACGACTTCGACGTGCGCGACCCGTTCAGCCCGGGCGACCTGAAGTCGATCGAGCAGCGCATGCGCAAGATCGTCAGGCAGGGCCAGCTGTTCGCCCGCCGGGTCGTCACCGACGAGCAGGCCCGCGCCGAGCTGGCCGCCGAGCCGTACAAGCTGGAGCTCATCGGCCTGAAAGGCGGCGGCACGGACTCTGCGGAGGGCTCTGGGGGGTCGTCCCCCTGGTCAGCACCGACGAAGCCGTAGAGGTGGGCGGCCCCGAGCTGACCATCTACGACAACCTCGACGCGCAGAGCCGCGAGCTGCGGTGGAAGGACCTGTGCCGCGGCCCGCACCTGCCCACCACCGGGCGGATCCCGGCGTTCAAGCTGATGCGGTCCGGCGGCGCCTACTGGCGGGGCAGCGAGCGCAATCCGCAGCTGCAGCGGATCTACGGCACCGCCTGGCCGTCCCGCGAGGCGCAGGACCGCCATCTGGCCATGCTGGCCGAGGCCGAGAAGCGCGACCACCGCAAGCTCGGTGCCGAGCTCGACCTGTTCTCGTTCCCGTCCGTTATCGGCAGCGGGCTGCCAGTCTTCCATCCGAAGGGCGGGACCATCCGCCGGGTGATGGAGGATTACTCGCGGCGCCGGCACGAGCAGGCCGGGTATGAGTTCGTCAACACCCCGCACATCTCCAAGGCCGAGCTGTTCGAGATCTCCGGGCACCTCGGCTGGTTCGCCGAGGGCATGTACCCGCCGATGGAGCTCGAGGGCGCGCGGTACTACCTCAAGCCGATGAACTGCCCGTTCCATATCCTGGTCTACGCCGCGCGCGGCCGGTCCTATCGTGAGCTGCCGCTGCGGCTGTTCGAGTTCGGCACCGTGTACCGGTACGAGAAGTCAGGGGTCGTGCATGGCCTGACCCGAGTGCGCGGCCTCACCATGGACGACTCGCATATCTTCTGCGCGCGCGAGCAGGCCGGGGCGGAGCTCAAGCGGCTGCTGTCGTTCGTGCTCGACCTGCTGCGCGACTACGGGCTGAGCGATTTCTACCTGGAGCTGTCCACCCGCGGGGAGGAGAAGGAGAAGTTCGTCGGCAGCGACGAGGACTGGGAGCTGGCTACCGAGCAACTGCGCGAGGCCGCGCAGGAGTCGGGCCTGGAGCTGGCCGCCGACCCCGGCGGCGCGGCGTTCTACGGCCCGAAAATCTCGGTCCAGGCCAGGGACGCCATCGGCCGCACCTGGCAGCTGTCGACCATCCAGCTGGACTACAACGAGCCGAAGCGGTTCGGCCTGGAGTACCAGGCCGCGGACGGGACCAGGCAGCAGCCCATCATGATCCACCGGGCGCTGTTCGGCTCGATCGAGCGGTTCTTCGGCATCCTCACCGAGCACTACGCCGGGGCGTTCCCGCCCTGGCTGGCTCCGGTCCAGGTGGTCGGCATCCCGATCGCTGACGCGCACGTGCCCTACCTGGAGCACGTCGCGGCCAGGCTGCGCGAGCACGGCATCCGGGTGGAGGTCGACGCCGGAGACGACCGGATGCAGAAGAAGATCAGGACTGCCCAGCGCCAGAAGGTGCCGTACATGCTGCTGGCCGGCGATGACGATATCGCGGCGGGCGCGGTCTCGTTCCGGTACCGCAGCGGCGAGCAGAAGAACGGCGTGCCAGTGGATGATGCCATCGCCGAGATCGTCGCTGCGGTCGTGCAGCGGGCCCAGGTCTGATGCCGGAGCCGGACCCAGCCCGGCTGGCCAGCCCCCGGACCGGTCAGCCGGGCGGCGGCACAGATGAGCCGAGCGCCGGCGTCGGCGAGCCCGACGGCATGGAACGGCTGTGGATGCCGCACCGGATGGCCTACATCAAGGGGGAGGGCAAGCCGTCCGGGCCGGGCGCCGGCGAGGACTGCCCGTTCTGCCGCATCCCTGCCCTGCCCGACGCCGACGGCCTGATCGTCGCCCGCGGCAAGCTGGTCTTCGCCGTGCTCAACCTGTATCCCTACAACAGCGGCCACCTGATGGTCTGCCCGTACCGGCATATCGCCGACTACACCGAGCTGGACGAGCCCGAGAGCGCCGAGCTGGCCGCGTTCACCCAGCAGGCCATGCGGGTGCTGCGGGCGGCCTCGGGCGCGCACGGCTTCAACATCGGCATGAACATGGGCAGCGTGGCCGGGGCGGGCATCGCCGCTCACCTGCACCAGCACGTGGTGCCGCGGTGGGGCGGCGACGCCAACTTCATGCCGGTGGTCGGCCGCACCAAGGTGCTTCCGCAGCTGCTGCCCGACACCCGCGAGCTGCTCGCGTCGACCTGGCCGGCCGTCGCGGGCAGCTAGCCGGACTTGGCCGCGGCGGCCTGCTTCTCGGCCAGGTTCGGGGGCAGCGGCTCGTGCCGCAGGTAGGAGCGGGTGAACGAGCCGGTTCCGTGCGACATCGACCGCAGCTCGATCGCGTACCGGGTGATCTCCAGCTCGGGGATCTCGGCCTTGACCAGGGTCCGGCCGCCGGGCACCGCCTCGGTGCCGAGCACCCGGCCGCGGCGCGACGACAAGTCCGACATCACCGCCCCGACGTAATCGTCGGCGACTAGCACCGAGACCTCGTCCACCGGCTCCAGCAGCAGCACCTTCGCCTTCTCGGCCGCATCCCGCAGCGCTGCGCGACCAGCCTTCTGGAACGCCATGTCCGAGGAGTCCACCGAGTGCGCCTTGCCGTCGAACAGCGTCACCCTGATGTTCACCATCGGGTAGCCGGCCAGCACGCCCTGCTCCATCTGGGCCCGCACGCCCTTCTCCACCGACGGGATGAACTGGCGCGGCACCACTCCGCCGACGATCTTGTCGACGAACTCGAACCCGCTGCCCGACGGCAGCGGCTCGACCTCGATGCGGCAGATGCCGAACTCGCCGTGCCCGCCGGTCTGCTTGACGTTGCGGCCCAGGCCATCCGCCTTGCTGCCCACCGTCTCGCGCAACGGGACTCGCAGGCCCACCTGCTCCACCTCGACGCCGTAGCGGCTCTTCAGCCGATCCAGCAGCAAGTCGGAGTGAGCCTCGCCCATGCACCACAGCACCAGCTGGCGGGTCTCGGCGTTGTTCTCCAGCCGCAGTGTCGGGTCCTCGGCCACCAGCCGCCCGAGAGCCTGGGACATCTTGTCCTCGTCGGCCTTGGACTTGGCGTTGATCGCCACCGGCAGCAGCGGCTCGGGGTTAGACCACGGCTCCATCAGCAGCGGCCGGTCCTTGTCCGACAGGGTGTCGCCGGTCTCAGCGGTGCCGAGCTTGGCCACCGCGCAGATGTCGCCGGCCGCGCACTGCGCGATCGTGCGCTGGTTCTTGCCCAGCGGCGAGGTCAGCGCACCGATCCGCTCGTCGGTGTCGTGGTCGGCGTGCCCGCGCTCGGCCTGGCCGTGCCCGGAGACGTGCACGGTCGCGTCCGGCCTCAGCGTGCCGGAGAAGATGCGGACCAGGCTGATACGGCCCACGTAGGGGTCGGCTGTGGTCTTGACCACCTCGGCCAGCAGCGGTCCGGCCGGGTCCGGGGTGAGGCTGGATACCGGCTTTCCGTCCACGGTGGTGACGGCGGGCATCGGGTGCTCTTCCGGGGCCGGGAACGCCTGCGTCATGACCTCGAGCAGCTCGTCCAGGCCGATGCCGAGCGGCGACGCGGCGGCGAGCACCGGGTAGAAGCTGCCCCGCGCCACCGCCTTCTCCAGGTCCTCGATGAGCACCTTGGGATCGATGTCCTCGCCGGCCAGGTACCGGTCCATGAGGCTCTCATCCTCGCTCTCCTGGATGATCGCCTCGATCAGCGCGCTGCGCGCCTCGCCGAGCCGGCCGGTATCGGCAGGGTCCGGGTCCTTCTCCTGCCGGGACGAGCCGGTGTAGTCGTAGAAGCGCTCCGACAGCAGGCCGATCAGGCCGCGGAGGCCGGCCTGCCCGTCGCCGACCGGGAGATACAGCGGGGCCACGGAATCGCCGAAGGCATCCCGGCACGCCTGCAGCGCCTCCTCGAAGTCGCCGCGGTGATGGTCGATCTTGGTGATCACGACGGCGCGCGGCGTGCCGGTCGCGGCGCACTCCTCCCAGAGCATCCGGGTCAGCCCGTCCACCCCGTCGGTCGCCGATACGGCGAACAGCGCCGCGTCCGCGGCCCGCAGGCCCGCTCGCAGGTCACCGGTGAAGTCGGCGTAGCCGGGCGTGTCCAGCAGGTTCACCTTCACCCCGGCGAACTCGACCGGGGCGAGCGTGAGGTTGACTGAGCGCTGCTGGCGGATCTCGACCTCATCGAAGTCGCTGACCGTGGTGCCATCCTCTACCCGCCCGGTCCGCTGGATCGTCCCGGTGTGCGCAAGCAGCGCCTCGATCAGGGTCGTCTTGCCCGCTCCGGAATGGCCGACCAGCACGACATTGCGCACGCTGTCGGGCTGGCCGGCCGACGAGCCCGGCTGGTGGCTCCTGATGCATGAGTTTTGTCCGCCATCGCACAAGCCTCCTAAGTCATTCGTTCGCGTGCTGCACGTCCAGCCTTTACCTGCCGGTACTGCGATCACAAGTCCTCAGGGCGGGAATCACCGCCCCCAGTAGGATCAGACGGCCATGCTCAGCAACCTGCGCCCTGCCCTCGCCCGGCTGCTTACCCCGGCCGGCGAGGCGCTGGCTCGCACGCCCATCACCCCGAACGCGATCACGATCATCGGCACGCTCGGCGTCAGCGCGGGCGCGCTGGCCCTGTTCCCGACCGGACACCTGTTCGCCGGCACGGTGGTCTGCACCGTGTTCGTGCTCGCGGACATGCTGGACGGCGCGCTCGCCCGGGTCAAGGGCACCTCGGGCGCGTGGGGCGCCTTCCTCGACTCGACCCTGGACCGGATCGGCGACGCGTCGATCTTCGGCGGCCTGGCCCTGTGGTTCATGCTAGGGGGGCACAATAGGGTGCTAGCCGCCGTGGCGATGTTCTGCCTGGTGGCCGGGACGCTGGTGTCCTACGCGAAGGCCCGGGCCGAAGGACTCGGCCTGCGCTGCGACGCCGGCATCGCCGAGCGGACCGAGCGGCTGCTGATCGGCCTGGTCGCCACCGGCCTGAGCGGGCTGGGTGTGCCGTATGTCCTGCCGGCAGGGCTGTGGCTGCTGGCCGCGGCCAGCGCGGTCACGTTCGGCCAGCGGGTGCTGGCCGTGCGCCGCAGTGCGCTGGCGCAGGCGTCCGGGCCGGCCACGGACCGGGCCGCGGCCGGGCCGGCGGCAGCGGACCCGCATGCGGCAGCGGGGCCGCAGGGGACGGCAGACAACGAGCGATCCGGCTGAGGGAGGTACTGGGGTGCCCGGGCTGAAAGACAGGCTGACTGATCTTGGCTACAGCCTCGGCTGGTCGGTCGTGTGCCGGGTGCCGGAAGCGTGGGCGCGGCGGGCCTTCCGGTCCTTCGCCGACATTGCCTGGCGCCGCCAGGGGCCGCGGGTGCAGGTGCTGGAGGGCAACCTGCGCCGGGTCCTCGGTCCCGGCGCCACCGGCGCGCAGGTGCGGGCTCTGTCCCGCAAGTCGATGGAGTCCTACGCGCGCTATTGGCTGGAAATATTCCGGCTCCCGGTCATGCCACTGGACCGGCTGATCAGCGGTATGCACGACTCCGGCCACATGCCGGAGGCGTTCGAGTACATGGCGGCCGGCCGCGGGGTGGTCTTCGCGCTGCCGCACATGGGCAACTGGGACCAGGCCGGGGCATGGATCATCGCCAAGGGGGCAGGCTCGTTCTCGACCGTGCAGGAGCGGCTCAAGCCCGAGTCGGTCTACGAGCGGTTTGTCGCCTTCCGGGAAGGCCTGGGCATGGAGGTGCTCCCGGCCAGCGGGGGCGGTCATCCGTTCGGGGTGCTGGCGCAGCGGCTGCGGGCGGGCAAGGCGGTGTGCCTGCCGTGCGACCGGGACATCACCGGATCCGGCATCGAGCTTGAGTTCTTCGGCGAGAAGGCACGGATGGCGGCCGGCCCGGCCGCCCTCGCGGTGCAGACCGGGGCGGCACTGATGCCGGCCGTCCTCTGGTTCGAAGGCGACGAGTGGGGCGTGCACGTCGGCCCCGAGGTGCCGGTACCGGCGGCCGGCGCCAAGAAGCAGAAGGCCGCGGAGATGATGCAGCAGGTGGCCCGGGCCTTCGAGGAGGGCATCAGGGCCCATCCGCAGGACTGGCATATGCTGCAGAAGGTGTTCGTCGCCGACCTGGATCCGGCGCGGCTGGCCGCGGCGGCGGGTGCCGCGGGCGCAGCGGCGGATCCGCACCCGGCGGAGGCAAGCCCGTGAGGATCGGACTGGTCTGCCCCTACAGCTGGGACGTGCCCGGCGGGGTCCAGGAGCACATCCGGGGCCTGGCCGAGGCGCTGATCGAGCTCGGCCATGAGGTCAGCGTGATCTCTCCGGCCGACGACGACGAGGCGCTGCCCGGGTACGTGGTCCCGGCCGGCCGGGCCGTGCCGGTGCCCTACAACGGCTCGGTGGCCCGGCTGGCGTTCGGCTTCCTGTCCGCCAGCCGGGTGCGCCGGTGGATCAAGGAGGGCGGCTTCGACGTCCTGCACGTGCACGAGCCGACCGCGCCGAGCCTGTCCCTGCTGGCCTGCTGGGTCGCCGAAGGGCCGATCGTTGCGACCGTGCACACGGCCATCCCGCGGTCCCGGGCGCTGCACGCGGCGCAGCCGATCCTGGCCACGGCACTGGAGAAGATCGGCGGCCGGATCGCGGTATCCGAGGCGGCCCGCACAACCCTGGTCGAGCATCTGGGCGGTGACGCCGTGCTCATCCCCAACGGCGTCTCGGTGCGCCGGTTCGAGAAGGCCGACCCGCTGCCCGGCTGGCCCGGGCCGGGGGGCGCGCTGGGGTTTCTCGGCCGGCTCGACGAGACGCGCAAGGGCCTGCCCGTGCTGCTGGAGGCGTTCGGGCTGCTCGGCGCGGTCCGCCCGGGGCTGCGGCTGCTGATCGCCGGCCGCGGCGACACGAGCGAGATGCTCGCCCGGCTGCCCGGGTCGCTGCGACCGCGGGTGGTGACCCTGGGCCAGGTGAGCGACACCGACAAGGTGCGGGTGCTGCACTCCGTCGACGTGTTCTGCGCGCCCAACACCGGCGGCGAGAGCTTCGGCATCGTGCTGGCCGAGGCGATGGCAGCGGGCGCCCCGATCGTCGCCAGCGACCTGGACGCGTTCCGGCGGGTGCTGCGCGGCGGCAAGGCCGGCGAGCTGTTCAGCAACGGTGACGCCGCGGACCTGGCGGCGGCCGCCGGCCGGCTGCTCGACGACCCGGCCCGGCGCGCCGAGGTGTCCGCCGCGGCGTCCGCGGCCGTGCGGGACTACGACTGGCCCGTGGTGGCCAGGGACGTGGTCCGGGTGTACCAGACGGTCGCGCCCGCCGCCGGCCGCGTGGCCGTGGGCTTGTGAGGCTCCGGTGACCGGCCTGATCATGATCATGGTGATCGCGGTCATCGGCGTGTACGTATCCTGGCGGGCCGGGCGGCTGGACCGGCTGCACGGGCGCCTGGAGACCGCCCGCGCGTCGCTGGACGCGGCGCTGGTGCGGCGCAGCTCGATTGCCCTCGAGCTGGCCTCGTCCGGCCTGCTCGACCCGGCGACCAGCGTGCTGCTGGCCGGCGCGGCCCATGACGCCAGGTCCGCGACCGACGCGACCGAAGGCCGGGAGCTGGCTGAGAGCGACCTGACCAGGGCGCTGCGGGCCGCATTCGGCCAGCCCGACTTCCGCGCCCTGCTGGCGGGCCGGGAGGGTGCCGAGGAGCTGCTGACGGAGCTGGAGGGGGCAGCCCACCGGGTCTTCCTGGCCCGCAAGTTCTATAACGACGCCGTCGCCGTCACCCGCGGCGCCCGGCGGCGGCGGCTGGTCCGCGCGCTGCGGCTGGCCGGCAACGCGGCGCTGCCGGAGTTCTTCGAGATCGACGACTCGCTGATCAGCCCCGGTGACGACGGCCAGGCCGCGGACATGCCGCACCTGACTAGCTGACGGGCTCGGCTGACGCGGGCGACTGACCGGTCGTTCAGCCGCCCGCACCGGGCTAGCGCCCCATCTCCTACCATGGGGGTAAGCCACAACCGCGATCGAGTGAGGTTCCCGTGTCTGTGCCCACCTCTCCCGCACCAGCCGCCGCCACCGCGAGCCCCGCCGAGACTGGCACGCAGCGCGTCAAGCGGGGCATGGCCAACATGCTCAAGGGCGGCGTCATCATGGACGTGGTCACCCCGGACCAGGCCAAGATCGCCGAGGACGCCGGCGCGGTGGCCGTAATGGCGCTGGAGCGGGTGCCGGCCGACATCCGGTCCCAGGGCGGGGTGGCCAGGATGAGCGACCCCGACATGATCGACGGCATCATCGCCGCGGTGTCCATCCCGGTCATGGCCAAGTGCCGGATCGGCCATTTTGCCGAGGCGCAGGTGCTGCAGGCCATCGGGGTCGACTACATCGACGAGTCCGAGGTGCTGACCCCCGCCGACGAGGCGCACCACGTGAGCAAGCGGGACTTCACGGTGCCGTTCGTGTGCGGCGCGACGAACCTGGGCGAGGCGCTGCGCCGGATCACCGAGGGCGCCGCGATGATCAGGTCCAAGGGCGAGGCCGGCACCGGCAACGTGGTTGAGGCCACCCGGCACATGCGCGGCATCCGGTCCGGCATCCGGCAGCTGGCCGGCCTGGCGGCCGATGAGCTCTACACCGCGGCCAAGGAGCTGCAGGCGCCGTACGAGCTGGTCGCCGAGGTGGCCGCGGCCGGGACGCTGCCGGTCGTGCTGTTCACCGCGGGCGGCATCGCCACCCCCGCGGACGCGGCGATGATGATGCAGCTGGGCGCGGACGGCGTATTCGTGGGCTCGGGCATCTTCAAGTCCGGCGACCCGGCCGCGCGCGCGGCCGCCATCGTCAAGGCGACCACGTTCCACGACGACCCGGACGTGATCGCCAAGGTGTCCCGCGGGCTAGGCGAGCCGATGGTCGGCATCAACCTGGACACGCTGCCGCCTGAGCAGCACTACGCCAACCGCGGCTGGTAGGCGGAGCCGGCTGGAGCAGTCAGCGCCCGAGCCCGGCGCGGCCGGGACGGCCGGGCCCGCGGTTGGCGTGCTCGCCCTGCAGGGAGACGTGGCCGAGCACCTGCGCGCGCTGGCGGCGGCCGGGGCGCGGCCGGCCGCGGTGCGCCGGGCGGCCGAGCTGGAGGCCGTCGACGGCCTGGTGATCCCGGGCGGCGAGTCCACCACGATGTGGAAGCTGCTCGCCGCGTTCGAGCTTGCCGACCCGCTGCGCAAGCTGATCGGCGGCGGCCTGCCAGTGTTCGGCTCCTGCGCGGGCATGATCCTGCTGGCGACCGGCCTGGTCGAGCGGGCCAGCGAGCAGGAGACGCTCGGCGCGATCGACATGGCCGTGCGGCGCAACGCGTTCGGCCGCCAGGTCGAGTCGTTCGAGAGCGAGGTGACCCTGCACGGCGGGCAGGGGCCGCCGTTTCACGCGGTGTTCATCCGCGCGCCCTGGGTCGAGCGGGCGGGCCCGGAGGTAGAGGTCCTCGCCACCGAGACGCGCACCGGTAGGATCGTCGCGGTCCGCCAGGGCCCGGCACTCGCCACCGCGTTCCACCCCGAGCTGACGCCGGACCGGCGCATCCACCGGCTTTTCGTAGAGATGGTAAGGGAAAGATCATGAGCGGCCACTCCAAGTGGGCGACAACCAAGCACAAGAAGGCGGTCGTCGACGCCCGGCGGGGCAAGCTGTTCGCCAAGCTGATCAAGAACGTCGAGGTCGCCGCGCGCAGCGGCGGCCCCGACCCGGCGGGGAACCCGACGCTGTACGACGCTGTGCAGAAGGCCAAGCGCAGCTCGGTGCCGAACGACAACATCGACCGCGCCGTGCGCCGCGGCGCGGGCCTGGAAGCCGGGGGCGCCGCGTACGAGTCGGTCACCTACGAGGGCTACGCCCCCGGCGGGGTGGCGGTGCTGGTCGAGTGCCTGACCGACAACAGGAACCGGGCGGCGGCCGACGTGCGGACCGCGCTGACCCGCAACGGCGGCTCCATGGCCGACGCAGGCTCGGTGTCCTACCTGTTCAACCGCAAGGGAGTGGTCATCGTGCCGAAGACCGGCGGGGTGACCGAGGACGACGTGCTGGGCGCGGTGCTCGACGCGGACGCCGAGGAGGTCAACGACCTGGGCGAGTCGTTCGAGGTGGTCAGCGAGGCCACCGACCTGGTGGCCGTGCGCACCGGCGCTGCAGCAGGCCGGGATCGACTACGAGTCGGCCGAGGTCGCGTTCCTGCCGTCGGTCGAGGTCCCGCTGGACGAGGACCACGCCCGCAAGGTGTTCCGGCTGATCGAGGCCATCGAGGACTCCGACGACGTGCAGGACGTGTACGCCAACTACTCGGTGCCCGACGATGTCATCGAGCGGCTCGGATGAGGCGGCGCCCGCCCGCGCGCCGGTGACATCCGGCCGTCCGCAGGTCCGGCCGCTGCATCCCGGTGACGACCTGGAAGCCGAACTCGACCTGCGGGAGCGCGCGTTCGGGCCGATGGGCTCCGGCGGGCGGGACGGCTGGCTGACCAGCTTGCGGACCGCGATCAGCGAGGGCAGGCTGCTCGGCGCGTTCGATGGGCCGCGGCTGATCGGCACCGCCCGGTTCCTCGACATGCGGCAGTGGTGGCATGGCCGCCCGGTGCCGATGGCCGGGGTGGCCGGGGTCAAGGTGGCGCCCGAGCACCGGGGCGGCGGCGTGGGCCGGGCGCTGATGGCGGCGCGTGCTGGACGAGGTCGGCCGCCGCGGCTACCCGATCTCGGTGCTGTACCCGGCGACCGCGTCGGTCTACCGGTCGCTGGGCTGGGAGCTGGCGGGCGCGCGGTACCAGACCGTGCTGCCCGCCCGGTCGCTACTGCGCCTGACCGGCCCTGACGCCAGCGTGCCCGGCCGCGGGACGACGCCCGGCCCCGGCAGGCCGGCCGACGGCAGACCTCGCCGCCGGCCGCCGGCGAGCTGCGCCGGGCCGGGCCGGGCGATGCCGCCGAGGTGGTAGCGGTGCTCGCGGCCGTGCACACGGCCGCGGCCGACTGCGGCCCGGTCATCCGCGACGCCTCGGTCTTCGCCGGCTGGCTCGGTGACCCCGGCCGCTACGCCTACCTGGCCGCCGACGGCTTCGTCGCCTACCGGTGGGCGCAGGGCCACCGGGAGATCCTGGTCAACCGGGCGGTGGCCGGCTCGGCCGCGCACCGCCCGGGCCGTCTGGTCGCTGCTGGCCACGCACGCCACGATGGCCGACACCGTCCGCGGCTGTCTGGCTCCGAACGACCCGCTGAGCTGGCTGGTCCGCGAGCCCGATGCTGGACCTCGCGCACCGGGAGCGGTGGATGCTGCGGCTGGTCGACGCCCCGGCCGCGATCGCGGCCCGCGGCTTCCCGCCCGCCGTGACGCTGCGGGTCGCGCTCCGGGCCCAGGACGAGGACCGGCTGGCCAACTCCGGCGACTGGACCCTGTCGGTCAGCGGCGGCCGCGGGACGCTGACTCCCGCCAGGACTGCCGCGGCCGGATCTGCCGAGCCTGCCGGGGCCGGATTTACCGGGATCGGATCTGCCGGGACCGGATCCGCCGCGGCCGGGGCCGCCGGGCCGGGGCAGCCGGCTGTTCTGCCTCGGCGCCCGGGGCCTGGCGGCCCTGTACGCGGGCATCCCGATGGCGGCGCTGCGCACCGCCGGCCTGGCCGCGGGCGGCGCCCCGGCCCCGGATGCCGCCCTGGACAGCGCGTTCGCCGCCGACCCTCACATGGCCGACTACTTCTGAGCCGATCCGCGCCCCTCGCCAGCCCTATGGGTGCCGCACCCGCAGGCACCTGACCCTGTGGGTGCCGCACCCAGAGGGCATGAGCATGCTCACCGCTGGCCCTGGACGCCAGCCCGGGCGACACGCCGAGCCGGGGACCGGGCGCGGCGGGGCTGGCCGGGGTAGTGTCGCAGCCGAACACATGTTCGCTAGCGGACCGGGAGGCGGTGGGTAAGTGCGATGCGCGTGCTCGGGGTCGATCCCGGCCTCACCCGCTGCGGCCTCGGCGTCATCGAGGGCGAGCCGGGCCGCCCGCTGACGCTGGTCGCCACCGAGGTGGTCGGCACCCCGGCAGCCGACGACATCGGCGCCCGGCTGCTGGCCGTGGAGGAGCGCGTCGAGCGCTGGCTCGACGCAGTACCAGCCGGACGCGGTCGCGGTGGAGCGGGTATTCAGCCAGCACAACGTGCGCACGGTGATGGGCACCGCGCAGGCCGGGGCGGTGGCGATCGTCTGCGCCGCGCGGCGCGGCGTGCCGGTGGCGCTGCACACGCCCAGCGAGGTCAAGGCGGCGGTGACCGGCAGCGGCCGGGCCGACAAGGCCCAGGTGACGCTGATGGTGACGCCGGCTGCTGCGGCTGGCGGACCCGCCCCGGCCCGCCGACTGCCGCGGACGCGCTGGCGCTGGCGATCTGCCATCTGTGGCGGGGCGGTGCCCAGGCCCGGCTGGCCGCGGCGGCCGCGGCCGCCGGGGCGGCGGCCGCCGCGCGGGCCAGCGGGAGCGGACAGGCGAGCGGGAGAGGACAGAACGATGATCGCGCACCTGAACGGTACGGTCGGCTCGGTAGCGCCGGACGGCGCCGTGATCGACGTCGGCGGAGTCGGGCTGCTCGTGCAGTGCGCGCCCGGCACGCTGGCCCGGCTGCGGACCGGCGAGCGCGGCCCGGGTGGCCACCTCGCTGGTGGTCCGCGAGGACGCCCTGACCCTCTACGGCTTCGCCGACGACGACGAGCGCAACACCTTCGAGCTGCTGCAGACCGCCAGCGGGGTCGGGCCCCGGCTGGCCCTGGCCATGCTGGCCGTCTTCACCCCGGACGCGCTGCGCCGGGCGGTGGCTGCCGAGGACCTGGCCGCGCTCACCACCGTGCCCGGCATCGGCCGCAAGGGCGCACAGCGGATCGTGCTGGAGCTGGCCGGCCGGCTCGGCGCGACCTGGCGACGGTGCGGTGGCCTGGCCGGCCGGACCCGGCCCCGCCACGGCCGCCGACCGTGGCGCGAGCAGGTGCGGTCCGGCCTGGTCAGCCTCGGCTGGCAGGCCAGAGACGCCGACCAGGCCATCGCGGCCATCGAGCCTGAGCTGGTGGCAGGCCGCGCGGCCGCGGCGGCGGACGGCGGACAGCAGCAGCGCCGAGCCCGGTCGACGTGGCGGTGGCGCTGCGCGCCGCGCTGCGGGTGCTGGGGCGGACATGACCGACGCGAGCCCGACCGGGTCGTCTCCGCCGCTGGCCGAGGCGGACGAGCGGCTCATCGAGGGCGCGCTGCGGCCCAGGCGGCTGAGCGAGTTCGTCGGCCAGGACCGAGGTCCGCGAGCAGCTGTCGCTGGTGCTGGAGGGCGCGATGGGCCGCGGCCGGGCGCCCGACCACGTGCTGCTGTCCGGGCCGCCCGGGCTGGGCAAGACCACCATCGCCATGATCATCGCCGCCGAGCTGGGCGCGCCGCTGCGGATCACCAGCGGCCCGGCCATCGAGCGGGCCGGTGACCTGGCCGCCGTGCTGTCGACCCTGAACGAGGGCGAGGTGATATTCATCGACGAGATCCACCGGGTGGCCCGGCCGGCCGAGGAGATGCTGTACCTGGCCATGGAGGACTTCCGGGTCGACGTCATGGTCGGCAAGGGCCCCGGCGCGACTGCGATCCCGCTCGACATCGCTCCGTTCACGCTGGTCGGGCGCGACTACCCGGGCCGGGCTGCTGCCGGCGCCACTGCGCGACAGGTTCGGTTTCACCGCCCACCTGGACTTCTACGAGCCCGCCGAGCTGGGCGTGATCGTGCGGCGGTCGGCCGGGCTGCTCGGCGTCGAGCTGCGCGACGACGGCGCGTGACGAGATCGCCGGCCGGTCCCGGGGCACGCCCAGGATCGCCAACCGGCTGCTGCGGCGGGTCCGTGACTTCGCCGAGGTCCGCGGCGACGGGGTGATCACCCGGGCGGCGGCCCGGGCGGCGCTCGAACTGTACGAGGTCGACGAGAGCGGCCTGGACCGGCTCGACCGCGCGTGCTCGAGGCGCTGATCCGCCGGTTCGGCGGGGGGCCGGTGGGGCTGTCCACGCTCGCCGTCGCGGTGGGCGAGGAGTCGGAGACCGTCGAGGTGGTGGCCGAGCCGTTCCTGGTGCGCGGCCGGGCTGATCGCGCGGACCCCGCGCGGCCGGGTGGCGACCCCCGCCGCCTGGGCGCACCTCGGCCTGGCGCCGCCCCCGCCCGGGAGCGCGGACGGCACCGGCAGCTGTTCGCCCCGTAGCGCCGCCAGCTCTGCCGCCGTCAGCCGGGCCGCGCCCCGCCGTGGAGTCGCCAGCTCGTGGCCCGGCTGGCCTGCGGCGCGGCCGTTCCCGGATGCACCGCCCCAGCGGCCCGGCGGCTGCGGCGCGGCCGGACCGCGAGGCGCCGAGGCACGGGCTGGCTGCCGGGTGGTGGGTTCCCCACCGGCATCAGGGGTGTCACGGCTCGTCGCAGCCTGGTCACGATCACTCGCCAGACGCCGTAGCCTGTTGGTGCGCGGCCCGGGCGCCGCTACACTTCGGCAGTTGGTCCACGACAGCCGCCTGGCGCGGTACCGGCCCGCCGGTACCGCGCCAGGGCCGGTCCACGGCCGCTGCGGCGATCAACCGGAAGGATGCCCCGCGATGGGGACGATGATTCTCGCCGCTACCAGCACGAAGACCTCCAGCGGCAGCTACCTGCCCTTCCTGATCATCATCGTCCTGTTCGGCGTTTTCTACATGGTGATCCTGCGTCCGCAGCGCAACCGCCAGCGGAACGCCGCGCAGACCCAGAACCAGGTCATGCCCGGGTCAGCGGATCCGCACCACGGCCGGCATGTACGGCACGATCGTGTCCGCGGACGACCGGGACGTCGTCGTCGAGATCGCGCCGGGCGTGCAGGTCACGATGCTGCGCCGGGCCATCATGGACGTGGTGCCCGTGGACGACCAGGGCGGCGCCAGCACCACCGGCGCCTCCAGCACCGACCGGGTCACCGCGCCGGAGAACGGCAGCACGGAAGCCTCGGCCGCGGGACTGGGACGTTAACCCGGCGGGCGGCCGAGGACTGCGCCGGCCTCAGACCCGCATCCGCCGCGGGGTCGGATCAGCGCGGGCTCGATTTAAAGGACAGGCAACACGTGGCTCCCTCAAGACACAGGCGTCGCAGCCGGGTCGTACCTGGCCCTGCTGGCTGTCGTACTGATCGTCATGCTGGCCGGGGTCGTCGGGGCGAACGCGCTGCTCGCCGGGCAGCTGGCACAAGAGCTTCAAGGTCGGGCTCGGCCTGGACCTGGCCAGCGGCACCCGGTCACGCTCAAGGCGGTGAGCCCGAAGGGCACACGCCCCGCAGGCCGCGATGAAGTCGCCAGCTCGATCATGCTGAGCGCGGGTCAACGGGCCGGCTTCAGCCGGCGCGCAGGTCCAGCAGCAGGGCAGCGACGTACATCAACGTGTCGGTGCCCGGCCAGGACCGCCGAGCAAGGTCGGCCAGCCTGGTCGGCGGACGGCGCTGCTGCGGTTCCGCCAGGTCCTCCTGGCGCCGGACTACGCCGACCAGCAGTGCCACGACGCCGTCGGCCTCCGCCACCCCGTCCCCGTCCGCCGTCCAGCAGCGCGAAGGCCAGGGCCAGCTCGCCGCCGTCCGCCGGCTCGAGCGCGTCGGCTAGCGCCAGGTCATCGCTCGGGCCAGGGCAGCGCCAGCGGCGTCGGCGCGCCGGCGCACCGCGGCGCCGTGCGTCCGCCTCGCCGTCATCGGCGCAGTTCCGGTCGCCCGGCGAGCGCTCCGCCTCAGCCTGGTCCAGCGCGAGCGCCACCCCCATGCTGTCCACCGACCAGGACGCCCCGGCGACGCAGCAAGGTCAGCAGCCAGGCCGTGCCGCTGTTCAACCGGCTGAACTGCGCGCGACAAGAACTGGCAGGAGCAGATCTACGGCAACGACCCGCGAAGTGGGACAACACCAAGGGCCAGGTCGTCGCGTGCGACAGCGCGGGCGACAAGTACGTGCTCGACAAGGCCCGGTCACCGGGCACGAACTGACCAAGGTCAGCGGCCGCCTGGACCAGACCGCGGCCAGTGGGTGGTCAACTTCACCTTCAACGGCCAGGGCACCAAGGCGTTCGGCGACCTGACCGCGAGATGTACACCAAGTACGCCGGCGGCCAGACGCAACCCGCTCGACCAGTTCGCGATCGTGCTGGACGGCAAGGTCGTGTCGGCGCCGCAGGTCGCAGCAGGCGATCACCGGCGGCCAGGCCCAGATCAGCCGGCAGCGTTCACCCAGACGCAGGTCGACAACCTGGCCAACGTGCTGAAGTACGGCCAGCTGCCGCTGACGTTCATCCAGCAGCGATCACCAGCGGTGTCCGCCGCAGCTCGGCTCGGCCCAGCTGAGCGCGGGCCTGCTCGCCGGCGGCGATCGGCCTGCTCCTGGTCGTGCATCTACTCGTTCCTGTACTACCGGGGACTCGGCGTGGTCTCGGTGTCCAGCCTGGCCATCGCCGCCGCGCTGTCGTACCTGGCGGTCGTGCTGCTCAGCAAGTACGAGGGCTTCACGCTGACCCTGGCGGGCATCGCCGGCCTGATCGTGGCGATCGGCATCACCGCCGACTCGTTCGTCGTGTACTTCGAGCGGCTGCGCGACGAGGTCCGCGAGGGCAGGTCGCTGCGTGCCGCGGTGGAACGCGGCTGGCGCCGGGCCAGGCGCACCATCCTGGTCTCGGACACCGTGTCGTTCCTGGCCGCGGTGCTGCTGTACATCTTCGCGATCGGCGACGTCAAGGGCTTCGCGTTCACGCTCGGGCTGACCACGCTGATCGACGTGGTCGTGGTGTTCCTGTTCACCAAGCCGATGATCACGCTGCTGGCCCGGACCAAGTTCTACGGCCAGGGGCACAAATTGTCCGGCCTGGATCCGGCCCGGCTCGGCGCCCGGTCGCCGTGGCGCGGGTCCCGGCGCGCGCCGGCCCGGCCCGCCACCGGCGGCGCGGCCAGCGCCGCCTCCGCGGCGCCGGCCAGGACCACGCCGAAGGAGGCGTGATGTCCAGCCTCGGCACCATCGGCGGGCCGGCTGTACCGCGGCGAGGTCTCGGTCGACTTCGTCGGCCGGCAGAAGCTCTGGTACACGATCTCCGGGCTCATCCTGGTCATCTGCATCGCCGCGCTGGCCTTCCGCGGGCTGAACTACAGCGTGGACTTCAAGGGCGGCTCGGTCTTCACAGTTCTCCTCGCCGACCGCCACGACCAGCCAGGTCACCTCGGCGGCGGCCAGTGCGGGCGCGCCGCCCGGCTTCACTGTCGAGGTGGTGCACGGCCCCGGCAGGCCCCGCCGGTTCCAGGTCCAGACCGAGAAGCTCGGCTACCAGCGCACCTCGGTGATCCAGTCCAAGCTGGCCAGCGAGTTCCACGCCACCGTCAGCGAGCAGTTCATCGGGCCCAGCTGGGGCAGCCAGATCTCGCAGAAGGCGCTGGAGGCGCTGATCGCGTTCCTGATCGTGATCGTCGCCTACCTGTCGATCGCGTTCGAGTGGAAGATGGCGTCGGCCGCGCTGGTCGCGCTGCTGCACGACATCGTGATCACGATCGGCGTCTACGCGCTGACCGGATTCCAGGTCATCCCCGGCCACGGTCATCGGCCTGCTGACCATCCTCGGCTATTCGCTGTACGACACCGTGGTGGTGTTCGACAAGGTCCGGGAGAACACCGCCGGCCTGCTCGGCACCCGGCGCAGCACCTACAGCCAGGCCGCGAACCTGGCGCTGAACCAGACCCTGGTGCGGTCCATCAACACCTCGCTGATCGCGCTGCTGCCGGTCGTCTCGATCCTGGTCGTCGCGGTCGGGCTGCTCGGCAACGGCGAGCTGAAGGACCTGTCGCTGGTCTTGTTCGTCGGCATGCTGTCGGGCACCTACTCCTCGATCTGCATCGCCACCCCGGTGCTAGCCGACCTGAAGGAGCGCGAGCCGGCCTACCAGCAGCTGGCCAGGCAGGTGGCGCTGCGCGCCGCGGGCGGCCGGGCGGCGCTGCGGCGCCAGGCCAAGGCCGCCGCCGGGACGCCGGGTGCCGCATCCGGCCCCGGCCCGGGGGACGCCGGCGCGGCCGCGCCCGGCGCGGCGGGCACGCTGGCGGACGACGGCCGCGACGACGGAGACGCCACCGCCGCAGGCCAGGACGAGACTGCCGCGGGCCAGACGAGCGCCGGCGAGATGGGCGCCGCGGCGGACGACGAGCGGGTACCCGTCGGGCGCACGGCCTCCGGCAGCCCGGCGCCGCGGCCGGGGGCCCGGCCGGGACCGCGGCAGCAGCCCCGCCGGTCCAGCGCCGCGAAACGCCGGCCCAGCGGCAAGAAGAAGCGGCGGTAGCCGTCCCGGTGGCAGCCGGCAATCGTGCGGTGGCCGGACCCGGCGTGGCCGAGCTGATCAAGTCGAAGGTCCGCGACGTCCCCGACTACCCGCATCCTGGCGTGCTGTTCAAGGACATAACCCCGCTGCTCGGGGACGGCCCGGGACTGCGCGCCGTGGTCGCTGCGCTGGCATCCGGGCACGCCGGGGCGGACAAGGTGGCCGGGATCGAAGCCAGGGGCTTCATCCTGGCCGCCCCTGTGGCGTGCGAGCTGGGCGCCGGGTTCGTGCCGGTCCGCAAGCAGGGCAAGCTGCCCGCGCGCACCCACTCTCAGTCCTACGAGCTGGAGTACGGCACGGCCACCGTTGAGGTGCACGCCGACGCATTCGGCCCCGGGGACCGGGTCCTGATCATCGACGATGTGCTGGCCACCGGCGGTACCGCCCGGGCGACCGCCGAGCTGGTCCGGCGATGCGGTGCCGAGGTCGGTGCCGTCTGCGTGCTGCTCGAACTCGGCTTCCTGGACGGCCGGGCCCGGCTGCCCGGCATCAAGGTCCAGTCGCTGCTGGCGGTGTGACCGCCCGCACGCCCGGGCGGGGGAACATCCGGGTGCTGTGAGCGGTTACAACGATCTCAGGGGCCAATATGCTGCCCTAACGTCGCGAGCCGGGCTCATGGCGAACCGGCAATCGATAGACTGAGCTATCTCGGTAACGTGAGGAGAGCATGTGGCCGGTGACGTGGTAGCGGCTCAGGAGGCCGAAGCCGGCGTCACCCAGGCACTCGCGGGGCAGCGGCAGCTGGCCGACGCCCAACTGCCCGCGGCGGATGGCGGGGTGACCCCGGTCAATGGGGTGCGCCCGGACACGGCCGAGGACGCCGGGACGGGTGCGCCCGCCCGGGCGAGATCCAAGCCAGCCCGCGCCGCCGGCCGTGCCCCGCGCCGCGACTCCGGAGCGCGTGAAGCCCCGGCGACGGGCGGCACGAGCAGCGACACGGCCTCCAGCACCGCGGGCGTGCGGCGCAGGCTCGCCCGGCTCGGCGCCCCGCGCGGCTCGTCCATGAACCCGGTCCTCGAGCCGCTGATCAAGACCGTCCGCCGCACCCACCCGAAAGCCGACGTGCGGATGATCGAGCGCGCCTACGATGTGGCCGCGGACAAGCACGCCGGCCAGTCCCGCAAGAGCGGCGATCCGTACATCACCCACCCGCTGGCCGTGGCCACGATCCTGGCCGAGCTGGGCATGAACCACGAGACGATCTGCGCCGCACTGCTGCACGACACCGTCGAGGACACCGACTACACCCTGGCCGAGCTCCGCCGCGAATTCGGCGAGGACGTCGCCGCCCTCGTCGACGGCGTGACCAAGCTGGACAAGGTCAAGTACGGCGATGCCGCCCAGGCCGAGACCGTGCGCAAGATGGTCGTCGCGATGTCCCGCGACATCCGGGTGCTGGTCATCAAGCTGGCCGACCGGCTGCACAACATGCGCACGCTGCGCTACCTGCCGCGGGCCAAGCAGGAGCAGAAGTCGCGCGAGGTACTGGAGATCTTCGCGCCGCTCGCGCACCGGCTCGGCATGAACACCGTCAAGTGGGAGCTCGAGGACCTGGCGTTCGCCACCCTGTTCCCCAAGCGCTACGACGAGATCGCCCGGCTGGTCTCAGAGCGCTCGCCCCGCCGGGAGGCCTACCTGCAGGAGGTCATCGAGGACGTCTCCGCCGACCTGCGCGAGGCCAAGGTCAAGCGCTGGGTCACCGGCCGCCCCAAGCACTACTACTCCGTCTACCAGAAGATGATCGCCAGGAACGTCGGCTTCGACGACATCTACGACCTGGTCGGCATCCGCGTGCTGGTCGACTCGGTGCGGGACTGCTACGCGGCCCTCGGCATCGTGCACGCCCGCTGGAACCCCGTGGCCGGGCGGTTCAAGGACTACATCGCGATGCCCAAGTTCAACCTGTACCAGTCGCTGCACACCACGGTGATCGGCCCCGAGGGCAAGCCGGTCGAGCTGCAGATCCGGACCTGGGGCATGCACCGCCGGGCCGAGTACGGCGTGGCGGCGCACTGGAAGTACAAGGAAGATATGGCCGGCGGCCGCGGCGACGAGGACATGGCCTGGCTGCGCCAGCTGGTGGACTGGCAGCGGGAGACCGCCGACCCGGCCGAGTTCCTGGAGACGCTGCGGTTCGACCTCGGCACCGCCGAGGTGTATGTGTTCACCCCGCGCGGCGAGGTCATCGCGCTACCGCAGGGCGCCACCCCGGTGGATTTTGCCTACGCCATCCACACTGAGGTCGGGCACCGCACCATCGGCGCGCGGGTCAACGGCCGGCTGGTGCCGCTGGAGAGCGCGCTCAACAATGGCGACACGGTCGAGATCTTCACCTCCAAGGCGCAGGACGCGGCGCCCAGCCGGGACTGGCTCGGCTTCGTGCAGAGCGCCCGGGCCCGCAACAAGATCAGGCACTGGTTCTCCAAGGAGCGCCGCGAGGCCGCCGCCGAGGCCGGCAAGATGATGATGGCGCGGGCCATCCGCAAGCAGGGCATGCCGCTGCAGCGGCTGGCCACCGGCGACGCGCTGCTGGCCATCGCCGGGGAGCTGCGCTACGCCGACCTGTCCGCGCTGTACGCGGCCATCGGCGAGGGGCACGTATCCGCCCAGTCGATCGTCACCAAGCTGGTCAAGTCGGCGGGCGGCATCGCCGGCGCGCAGGAGGAGCTGGCCGAGGCCACGCTGCTGTCCCGGCCGCCCAGGGCACTGCCGGTCGGCGACTCGGGCGTCGAGGTCGAGGGATCGGCAGACGTCTGGGCCCGGCTGTCCAGGTGCTGCACGCCGGTGCCCGGGGATACCATCACCGGGTTCGTCACCCGCGGCAACGGGGTATCGGTGCACCGCGCCGACTGCGTGAACCTGGGGCACCTGCTCGAATCACAGCCCGAGCGCCAGGTCGCCGTCCGCTGGGCGCCCCGGGAGGGCTCGCTGTTCCTGGTCGCGATCCAGGTTGAGGCGCTGGACCGCACCGGCCTGCTGTCCGACGTAACCCGCTCGCTGTCCGAGCAGCACGTCAACATCCTGTCCGCCACCGTGACCACGACCCGCGACCGGGTGGCGTTCAGCCGGTTCACCTTCGAGATGGGCGATCCCAAGCACCTTGGCCACGTGCTGCGCGCCGTCCGCGCCATCGACGGCGTCTACGACGTCTACCGCGTCACGAACTAGCCGCTGAGTTCGGCCAGCGTTCTTTCCGCTTCGGCGAGCCAGGAGCGGCGGGCGTCCAGGGCCTCTTCGGCCTGCCGTTCCGCCTTCTCGTCGCCGCGCTCGGCCGCCTTGGCCAGCTGGCCCTCCAGCTGGGTAATGGCGCTGCGAAGCTGGTCGATCGTGCCTTTCGCGCGCGAGAGCGCCTCGGGGTTGGTCCGCTTCCAGCGCGAGTCCTCCGCCTTGCGGATCGCCTCTTCTATCCGGCGCAGCCCGCCCTCCAGGCGCTCCTGAGAGTCACGCGGCGCCGGGCCGGCCTGCTCCCACTTCTCCTGAATGCCGCGCAGCGCGGTGCGGGCGGCGCGGGTGTCGGTGACCGGCACCAGCTTCTCCGCCTCGGCGAGCAGCTGATCCTTGACCACGGCGTGCTCGCGCAGCGTCGCGTCCTTGGCCGAGAACGCCTCCGCGCGCGCGGCGAAGAAGGTGTCCTGCGCGCTCTTGAACCGTTCCCAGAGGGCATCCTCGCTGGCCCGGTCCGCCCGCCCGGCTTCCTTCCAGGACCGCATCAGGTCGCGGAAGGCCGCGGCCGTCGGGCCCCAGTCGGTCGCCGGGGCCAGCGTCTCAGCCTCGCTGACCAGCTTTTCCTTGCGCGCCCGCACGACCTCACGCTCCTCTTCCAGGCGCGCGAAGTAGGCCTTGCGGCGCTTGGTGAAGGCGTTGCGCGCGGCGGACAGCCGCTTCCACAGCGCCGCCTCCACCGCGCGGTCGCCGCGTGGCGCCGCCTTCCACTCGTCCAGCAGCTCGCGCATCCGCTCGCCGCCGGCCTTCCAGTGCGTGGCCTCGGCGGCGATCCGCTCGGCCTCGGCGACGATCCGCTCCTTGACCTCGACCGCCTCGGTGCGGGCGTGCTCCCGGGCGGCCCGGTGCTCTTCCCGCCGCTTGTCGACCAGGCCGGTCATGGCCTCCAGCCGGGCGCGCAGGCCGTCCAGGTCGCCGACGGCATGGGCGTCGGTGACGGTGGCCAGCAGCCGGGTGAGGGTGGCCGTGGCCTGCCCCGCGGACAGGTCGGTCGTGGCAATCCGCTGCTCGAGCAGGCCGACCTCAGTCTCCAGCGCGGCGAACTTGCGCTTGAAGAAGGCCATCGCCTCGTCCGGACTGCCGGCCTGCCAGGAGCCCACCATCCGCTCGCCCTCGGCGGTACGGACGTAGACCGTGCCGTCCTCGGCTACCCGGCCCCACGGATCGCTGGCGGTGCTCACCGCACACCTCCTGCTCGGGACCTGACCCGCGCGCCGCCGGTCAGGTCTTCTTGATGGTCACGCTATCGATGACGACCTTCTCCCTGGGATGCCCGTCACCGGAACCGCTGGCGTTGTCGCTGCCCGCCCTGGCTACTTTCTGGATGATATTGAGTCCGCCCGTGATCGTGCCGAACGGCGTGTAACTGGCCGGCAGCGTGAGCGAGTTCTTGTAGACCAGGAAGAACTGGCTGCCGTTGGTGCCCGGCCCGGAGTTGGCCATGGCCACCGTGCCCGCGGTGTATTTCGCGCCGGTCAGGTTCTCGTCGGCGAACTTGTAGCCAGGGCCGCCGCTGCCGGTCCCGGTCGGGTCGCCGCACTGCAGCACGTAGATGCCCCTGGTCACCAGCCGGTGGCACTGCGTGCTGCTGAAGTACTTCTGCCGGGCCAGGCTGACGAACGAGTTCACGGTGCAGGTCGCCTTGCCGTTCAGCAGGCCGATCGTGATCGGGCCGCGATTGGTCATGATCGTCGCGGTGTAGCGGGCCTGGTAGTCCGGCCTGGCGGGCGGGAGGCTCACCTTGCGGGCGGCTGTCCCGCTCGCGGTGTAGGCGCAGTGATGAGCCGGCTCGCTCACCGGCGCGGCCGCCGGGGCGCTGGCGCTCGGGGTGGCCGGCGCCGAGGCCGGGGCGGACGTGCCGGGCGAGCTGCCCGAGGCCGTGGTGCTGGCGCCGGAGAATGCGCCCGCGAGCGCGGCGGAGCCGACGCCGAGCGCGACCACCACGATGGCGGCCAGCGCGGCGATCGACCACTTGCGCGTCTGCTGGTCTCGCTGCGCGCGGCGTACCGCCTGGCGCTGGTAGCGCTCCCTGGCGAGCTTGCGCTGGCGCTCTTTGTTGCCGGCCACCCTCTTCGCCCTCCTGGTGTCGGTCTTGATGCTTATGATCAGCGAAACTGCGCGAATCGTAGCGGCGTGCAGCAGATTATTACGCCACTGTTACCTGTTCGGTGCGCCCGCGGCCGGGCGGCCGCGACCTGACCGGTCCTGGGCAGTCCCATGCGCTGCCCTCGGTAGCCTGGTAACCGCACATCGCAGGATTATCCAGTGGCCGCCGCAGCGGCGCGGCCGGGAAAGCTGGCGATTCGCCGGCGAGGAGGAAGCCGTGCTCGTTGCCGGGTTCCCGGCAGGCTCGTTCGCCGCGAACTGCTACCTCGTCGCCTCCGGTCCTGGCACCGACTGCCTCATCGTCGATCCCGGCCAGGACGCGCAGCCGGGCATCGAGGAGCTGATCAGCCGGTACCGGCTGCGGCCGGCCGCCGTGCTGCTCACCCACGGGCACATCGACCACATCTGGTCGGTGGCGCCGGTATGCGGGGCCAGGGACATCCCGGCCTTCATCCACCCGGCCGACCGGGAGCTGCTGTCCGACCCGGCCCGCGGCTTCGGCCTGATGGCCGGCCAGCAGCTCTTCGGCGGGCTGGAGTTCACCGAGCCTGATGACGTCCGGGAGCTGGCCGCCGGGATGACCCTGGAGCTGGCCGGGGTGAGCATCATGGTGCAGCACGCACCCGGGCACACGCCGGGCTCGGTCACGTTCGGGCTGCCCCCCGGTGCGGCTGACGGCGGCGATGTCAGCGCGACGGCCCCGGCAGGCGCCGGCCCGGCCGCGGGTCCGAACGGGACGGCCGGCGGGGACCGCGGCGCGGGCATCATGTTCAGCGGCGACCTGCTGTTCGCCGGGTCGATCGGGCGGACCGACCTGCCGGGCGGCGATTACCCGGCCATCCTGGACAGCCTGGCCCGGGTGTGCCTGGCGCTGCCCGACCAGACCGTGGTGCTGCCCGGGCACGGGCCGCAGACCACGATCGGCGCTGAGCGGCGGTCCAATCCGTTCCTGACCGGCCTCGCGCCGTCATCCGGGCCAGCCCGGGGACTGTGAGGCCGCGGCCGCCGCAGCCGGGTTGCCGCCGACCGGGTCACGTCGGCTGAGGTCCGCTCAGCGGCTGATTTGCTGATCTTTACTGGCTTTGATCGTTAACAGGAAGGCGGGGATTGCGATGATCCGCACGCACGAGGCGGGCACGCTGCGCGCCGGGCAAGCCGGCCGCACGGTCACGCTGGCCGGCTGGGTGGCACGGCGCCGGGACCACGGCGGCGTGGTGTTCATCGACCTGCGCGACGCCAGCGGGGTCGTCCAGGTCGTACTGCGCTCCGAGGACGTCGCGCACGAGCTGCGGGCCGAGTTCTGCGTGCTGGTGACCGGCGAGGTCCGGCGCCTGCCCGGGGGAAACGAGAACCCCGAGCTGCCCACCGGCGAGATCGAGGTCGCCGCGAGCGACCTCGAGGTGCTGTCAGCGGCCGACCCGCTGCCGTTCCCGGTGGAGGGCGGCGGCGAGCTGAACGAGGACGTCCGGCTGCGCTACCGCTACCTCGACATCCGGCGGCCCGAGATGGCCGCCGCGCTTAAGGCCCGCTCGGCCGCCGCCTACCTGGTCAGCGACGTGATGCGGGACCACAGGTTCGTGCAGGTGGAGACGCCGTTCCTGACCCGGTCCACGCCCGAGGGCGCGCGCGACTTCCTGGTCCCGGTCCGGCTGCGGCCCGGCACCTTCTACGCGCTGCCGCAGTCGCCGCAGCTGTTCAAGCAGCTGCTGATGGTGGCCGGGATGGAGCGGTACTACCAGCTCGTGCGGTGCTTCAGGGACGAGGACTCCCGCGCCGACCGGCAGCCCGAGTTCACCCAGGTGGACCTGGAAATGTCCTTCGTGACCAGGGCAGACGTGGTCGAGGTGGCCGAGGACCTGGTGGCGCGGCTGTGGTCGGAGCTGGCCGGCTACCAGGTGCAGCGGCCGATACCGCAGCTGAGCTACGCGGACGCGATGGCGCGCTTCGGAACGGACAAGCCGGACCTGCGGTTCGGCCAGGAGCTCACCGAGCTGACCGGCTATTTCGCCCAGACCGAGTTCCGGGTCTTCCAGGCCTCTCACGTCGGTGCGGTGGTCATGCCCGGCGGTGCCGGGCAGACCCGCCGGGAGCTGGACGGCTGGCAGGACTGGGCCCGCTCGCGCGGCGCCCGCGGGCTGGCCTACGTGCTGATCGACGCGGCCGGCGTGGTGTCGGACGCCGGGCCGGTGGCCCGGCACCTGAGCGCGGCGGAGCGGTCCGCGCTGCCTGCCGCGGTCGGCGCGGCCGCGGGGGACTGCGTGTTCTTCGCCGCCGGGCCGCCGGCCGCGGCCCGGACGCTGCTCGGCGCGGCCCGGCTGGAGATCGGCCACCGGTGCGGCCTGATCGACCCGTCGGCGTGGGCGTTCACCTGGGTGGTGGACGCGCCGATGTTCGAAGACGACGGCGAGGGCGGCTGGACCCCGGTGCACCACCCGTTCACCTCCCCGCTGCCGGAATGGGCCGACAAGTTCGACGCCGAGCCCGGCGGGGCCCTCGCCGACGCCTACGACATCGTCTGCAACGGCACCGAGATCGGCGGCGGCTCCATCCGGATCCACCGTCCCGACGTGCAGCAGCGCGTCTTCGACGTGATCGGGCTGTCCCGCGAGCAGGCGACGTCGCAGTTCGGGTTCTTGCTGGACGCGCTGCGGTTCGGGCCGCCGCCGCACGGCGGCATCGCCTTCGGCTGGGACCGGGTGCTGATGCTGCTCACCAGCCGGGACTCGATCCGCGAGGTGATTGCCTTCCCCAAGGCCGCGTCCGGGCACGACCCGCTGACCGGCGCGCCGACGCCGATCACCGCCGCCCAGCGCAAGGAGGCCGGCCTCGACGCGGCCCCGGCCGCCGGGCCGGCGGCCCCGGGCCAGTCCACCGCCCCCGGTACCGGCCAGCCCTTGCCGGGCCCGGCGCACTAGCGGCCAGATCCGCGCGCCGCGGGCGTCCCTCCTGCCCCCGCGGGCAGCATGCCGGTTAGCGCGGAGGATTTGCGCCATATAGCGCGCCAAATCCCGTCGCGTTATCGCCCTGTGTGCCTGATGAGGCGGTTAGTCGCCGACGGTGGCGCGCAGGATGGTGGCTGGCCCGGCGGCCTGGATGCTGGTGTCGGTGGCGGGCAGGTAGGCGGATTCGCCGCGGCGCAGCCGCAGCTGGCGGCCGCCGGGGTCGCGCAGCAGTACTGTCCCCTCGGTGCACAGCAGGATCTGGGGGCGGCCGCCGGGCAGCGGGGCTGGCTGGCTGGCCAGCCGCCGCCGGGCGAGCCGGAAGTCGGGTACCGGGGCGGGGTAGGTTTCCTCGGCGCCGTCGGGCTGCGGGCGCAGCAGCAGCGGGGGGGCGGGGGTGAAGTCCAGGACGGCGAGCAGCTCGGGGACGTTGACCGGCTTGGGGGTCAGGCCGGCCCGCAGCACGTTGTCGGAGGCGGCCATCAGCTCGGCGCCGAATCCGTTCAGGTAGCAGTGCGCGACCCCGGCGCCGACGAAGATCGCCTCGCCGGCGGCCAGCTCGGCGTGGTTGAGCAGCAGCGCGACCAGCACGCCCGGATCGGCCGGGTAGGCGGCCGCGACGCCGGCGTACCGGGCGCCGGTGACCGCCCAGGGGCCGCCGGCCTGCGCCAGCCGCTCGCAGGCGGCCCGCAGCGCCGCGATCGCGGGCGCGGGGTCGCGGTGTCCGGCGAGCAGGCCGGTGACCAGCCGGCGCAGCCGCCCGGCCGCCTCCGCCGGGCCGCCGCCGAGCTGCGCGGCGAAGCCGGCCAGCTCCGGCACGGCCAGCTCCGCCAGCAGCTCCCGCGTGCTGGCCAGCGGCCGGAAGCCGCACAGCGCGGCGAAGCCGTCGCGCAGCGCGCAGATCAGCTCCGGCTTGTGGTTATCGTCGGCATAGTCCCCGCCGCCGCCGCGCTGCCGGGCCGCATACCCCGCCCGGGCCCGGGCCCGGTCCGGATGCACCTGCAGCGACAGCGGCCGCGCCGCGGACAGCAGCTTGAACAAGAACGGCAGCCGCGGGCCGTACCGCGCCGCCACCTGCGGCCCGAGCTCAGCCAGCGGGGCCGCCGCGATCACCTCGGCCAGCGACCGGACCCGCCCGCCGCGGACCACCCGCGAGGACCCGCCCGGATGCGCGCCCATCCACAGCTCAGCCACCGGCTGATGCCCGGCCGGCCGGCCGAGAAACCCCGGGATATCCCCGGCAGAGCCCCACGCGTAACCACGGACAGGATTATCCAGACGATCCATCGTGCTGCCCTACGCTACCGCCTGCCCGCCGGCGCCCCGCCTGACGCGGCCGTGATGGCTGGCTGCCGCCGGGTCCGGCTACTGTCAGGGCATGGCCAAAGCGGAGCCACGGCAGCGCGATAGCCTGTTCGACGCGCCCGCGGAAGAGGCCGCCCGGGCCGTCGCGCCGCTGGCGGTCCGGATGCGCCCGCGTACCCTGGATGAGGTCATCGGCCAGCGGCACCTGACCGCCGACGGCTCGCCGCTGCGCAAGCTGACCGAGTTCGACGCGCCGCTGTCGGTGCTGCTGTGGGGGCCGCCGGGGACCGGCAAGACCACCCTCGCCTACGTGGTCAGCCAGGTCACCGAGCGCCGGTTCGTCGAGCTCTCCGCGGTATCGGCCGGGGTCAAGGACGTGCGGGCCGCGATCGACACGGCCCGCCGCGACCTGGGCGTGACCGGCACCCAGACGATCCTGTTCATCGACGAGGTGCACCGGTTCAACAAGGCGCAGCAAGATGCGCTGCTGCCGGCGGTGGAGAACCGGTGGGTGTCGTTCATCGGTGCCACCACGCAGAACCCGTTCTTCTCCGTCGTCAGCCCGCTGATGTCGCGGTCCCTGCTGCTCACGCTGCAGCCGCTGACGGAGGCCGACATCGGCCTGGTGCTCGACCGCGCGCTGGCCGACGAGCGCGGGCTGGCCGGCGCGGTGACCGTGGCGCCGGACGCGCGCGAGCACCTGATCCGGCTGGCCGGCGGGGACGCCCGGCGGGTGCTGACCTACCTGGAGGCGGCCGCGCTCGGCCTGCCCGGCGGCGGCGTGATCGACGCCGGCGTGCTGGAGCGCGCGGTCGACCGGGCCGCCGTCCGCTACGACCGCGACGGCGACCAGCACTACGACGTGATCAGCGCGTTCATCAAGAGCATCCGGGGCAGCGACGCCGACGCCGCGCTGCACTACCTGGCCCGGATGATCGAGGCCGGCGAGGACCCGCGGTTCATCGCCCGGCGGCTGATCGTGCACGCTAGCGAGGACGTCGGGATGGCCGACCCGTCCGCGCTGCAGACCGCGGTGGCGGCCGCGCACGCCGTGGAGTTCGTGGGCCTGCCCGAGGCCAGGATCAACCTGGCCCAGGCCGTGATCCACCTGGCCCTCGCGCCGAAGTCCAACGCGGTGGTCCGCGCCATCGACGCGGCGGCGGCCGACGTCAGGTCCGGGCTGGGCGGGGCGGTGCCGAAGCACCTGCGTGACGCCAGCTACCGGGGCGCGGACCGGCTCGGCCATGGGCGCGGCTATGCCTACCCGCACGATTACCCGGAGGGCGTCGCCGCCCAGGAGTACGCGCCGCAGGCGATCGCGGGCCGCCAGTATTACCAGCCGTCCGGGCACGGCGCGGAGCGGCGTTACGGCGAGCAGTCGGCCCGGATCCGGGCCATCCTCGGCCGGGAGCCCCCGCCCGGAGAGACACCGCCCGCTGACCCGGCCCCGGCGGCCGGCCCCGGCTCATGAGCGTGGCGGATCTCGCCCGCAGGCCGGGCGCGATCCGCCATGACACGGAATGCGGGGCGCCCGGCCGGGTCCTGCGCTCGGCCATCGGGACGGGCGCCGGAACGGTAAGGTCGGCGCAGGTAAGGACAAGATCCGGAGTCACAGAAGGGAGCGGCAGCTGATGAACCCCGGGCAACTGGCGGCGATGATCGCCGCGGTGTCCTTCGCGGTGCTGGTCTGCGCCGCCGTGTTCGTGCTGCTGCGGCTATCCCGGCTGATCTCCGCCGGCGCTCGCCTGGCCGCCGATTACTCGCACCGCACCGACCTGGTACTGGACCGGGCGCAGGCCGCCATCGACGCCAGCACCGAGCAGCTGGCTCGCACCGACTCGATCACCGCGAGCATGGACGAGGTCACCGCGAACATGGCCGAGCTGTCCGAGCACGTCTCAGCGATGGCCAGGCTGGCCCGCGGCATCTCGGCCGGCTTCGGCACCCCGCTGATGCGCGGCGCGGCCGCGGTCTACGGGGTCCGCCGGGCGGTGGCACTGCGGCACGGGCCGGCCCGGCGCGCCAGGGCGCTGGCCCGGCCCGGCGGTCCGGCCCGCGCCGCGGACGGCCCCGTCCGCGTGGCGGTGCCCGCAGGCCCGGGGCACCGTGAGCCAGCTGGCCCGCCGTCTCCGGACGCCGCAGGCCGCCAGGCCATCGCCGGGTCGGCCCGGCGGGAACGGGCCCGGCGATGACGCGGCGGATGTTCTGGGCCGGGGTGGGCGCGGCCGCGGGCATCAGCGGCTACCGCCGGGTCTCCCGCAGGATCGACTCGCTGACCGGCTCGGCCGGGACCCGCGCCGCAGCTGACTTGCGCCGCGGAGATGAAGTCCGCGCCGGGCCCGGCGCGGCAGCCGGCCCGCGCGCCGGATCCAGGCCCCGTGCCGTGGCCGGGCCCGCCGCGGCGGCGGCCGCCCGGCTCGGCGTCCGGATGCTGCGGGCGAGCGGCCGGACGGCCCGCCGCCAGGTCGGCCGGGGCACCGCCGGCTTCCTGGGCGACGTCAGGGACGGGATGGCGGAGTATCTGGCGCAGCACTCGCCCGGCGCAGCCAATACCCTCGATAGAGACCGGCGCGCACTGCCCCCGGCCGGGGCCGGTAACACCCGCCGCTTCCGGAGAATCGACTACGTGAAGGATGACCGCTAATGGAGTCGGCCGAAATCGTCCGCCGTTTCCTGAGCTATTTCTCCGAGCGCGGCCACACGGTCGTGCCCTCGGCCAGCCTCATCGTCGATGATCCCACCCTGCTGCTGGTGAACGCCGGGATGGTGCCGTTCAAGCCGTACTTCCTCGGCCAGCTGCCGCCGCCCTACCGGCGGGCCACCTCCGCGCAAAAATGCGTCCGGACGCCAGACATCGAGGAAGTCGGCCGGACCACCCGGCATGCGACGTTCTTCCAGATGCTGGGGAACTTCTCGTTCGGCGACTATTTCAAGGAAGGCGCCATCCCGTTCGCCTGGGAGCTGCTGACCCGGTCCGAGGCCGACGGCGGGTTCGGCTTTCCCGAGGACCGGCTGTGGGTGACGGTCTTCGCCGGTGACGACGAGGCGGCCCAGATCTGGCATGACCAGGTGGGCGTGCCCGGCAGCCGGATCCAGCGCCGCGGCCTGGCCGACAACTACTGGCACATGGGCGTGCCCGGTCCCGGCGGCCCCTGCTCGGAGATCTACTACGACCGCGGCCCCGAATACGGCCGCGAGGGCGGTCCCGAGGCCGACGAGGACCGCTACCTGGAGGTGTGGAATCTCGTCTTCATGCAGGAGCAGCTCGGCGCGGTCCGCAGCAAGGTGGACTTCGACGTCGTGGCCGGCCTGCCGTCCCGCAACATAGACACCGGCATGGGCCTGGAGCGGATGGCGGCACTGCTGCAGGGCGTGGACAACATCTACGAGATCGACACCATGTGGAAGGTGCTCGACCGCGCGGCCGGGCTGACCGAGCAGAAGTATGGCCGGGACCACCGGGCTGACGTGGCGCTGCGGGTGGTGGCCGACCACGTGCGCACCGCGGTGATGCTGGTCGCCGACGGCGTCATCCCCGCCAACGAGGGCCGCGGCTACGTGCTGCGCCGGATCTTGCGGCGCAGCATCCGCAGCATGCGGCTGCTGTCGGGGGCGCAGCGCGGCGGCGCCGGCGGACGGGCGGGCCTGGGCGAGGAGCGGTTCCTGCACGACCTGTCCTCGGTGGCCATCGACGCGCTCGGCGACCAGTACACCGAGCTGCACCGGGACGCGCCGCACATCCACACGGTGATCGACGCCGAGGAAAGCGCCTTCCTCGGCACGCTGCGGACCGGGACGGCGATCTTCGATGTGGCCGCCGAGGAGACCAGGCGGCGCGGCGAGTCCACGCTGGGCGGGGACCAGGCCTTCCAGCTGCACGACACCTACGGCTTCCCGATCGACCTGACCCTGGAGATGGCGGCCGAGCAGGGCCTGAGCGTCGACGAGGCCGAGTTCCGCCGCCTGATGGCGCGAGCAGCGGCAGCGGGCGAAGGAGGATGCGGCAGGCAAGAAGACCGGCAACGCCGACATCTCGGTGTTCGCCGCGCATGCTGGAACAGTCCGGCCGGGTGACGTTCACCGGGTACGACGAGATCGCCGGCGACTGCGCGGTCACCGGGCTGCTGGCCGGCGGCGCCCCGGTCGCCTCGGCCGGGCGCGGGCACCGAGGTCGACGTGGTGCTTGACCGCACCCCGTTCTACGCCGAGGGCGGCGGCCAGCTCGCCGACACCGGGACGATCAGGACAATCGGCAGCGGCGCCGGGGATGGCGGGCTGATCGAGGTCCTGGACGTGCAGGCGCCGGTGCCCGGCCTGATCATCCACCGGGGCCGGGTCACCGCGGGCGAGGTCGGCGCCGGGGCGCCGGCGCTACGCCGAGATCGACATCGAGCGGCGCAGGGCGATCTCCCGCTCGCACACCGCAACGCACCTGGTGCACCGCGCGTTCCGCGGTGCGCTCGGCGAGTCGGCCGCGCAGGCCGGGTCGGAGAACTCGCCGGGCCGGTTCCGGTTCGACTTCACCTCGCTCGGCGCGGTGCCTGCCGTCGGTGCTGGCTGACGCCGAGGATGAGGTCAACGAGGTGCTGATCAACGACCTTGACGTACGGGCCTTCCATACCTCGCTGGACGAGGCGCGGGCGCATGGGCGCGCTGGCGCTGTTCGGCGAGAAGTACGGCGACCGGGTCCGGGTCGTCGAGGTCGGGCGACTACTCCCGCGAGCTGTGCGGCGGCACGCACGTTGCCCGGTCCGGCCAGCTCGGGCTGGTCAAGATCCTCGGCGAGTCGTCGATCGGCTCGGGCGTGCGCCGGGTCGAGGCGCTCGTCGGCATCGACGCGTTCCGGTTCCTGGCCCGGGAGAGCCTGCTGGTCAGCCAGCTCACCGAGCAGCTCAGGGCGCGCCGGGAGGAGCTGCCCGAGCGGGTCGCCGGCCTGGTGGGCCGGCTGCGCGACGCCGAGCGCGACCTGGAACAGCTCAGCGCCGCCCGGCTGCTGGCCGACGCGGCGCAGGTGGCCAGCCAGCGCAGCCGACGTCGACGGGGTGAGCTTCGTCGGCCACCGGCGCCCCGGACGGGACCTCGGCCGACGGCGTCCGCAAGCTCGCCCTCGACCTGCGCGGCAGGACCCCGGCCGGGCGGCCGGGCGTCGTGGTCGTGGCCGGCGTGCCCGCTGACCGGCCCACGGTCGTGGTGGCCGTGAACGATGCGGCCAGGGCGCGCGGGCTGACCGCGGGATCCCTGGTGCTGGCGGCCGCCGGGTCGCTCGGCGGCCGCGGGCGGCGGCAAGGACGACGTCGCGCAGGGCGGCGGGTCGCCGCAAGGCGGAAATACCGCTCAGGCCATCGACGCGTCTTTTGCTGCGGTTCGCTCACTTATCAGGGACAAAATTAGCGGGGTGCAGTAGCGTGAGACGATGCCGCAGCCGTCTGCGGCCCCCGTTGCGAGCAGCCGTGCCTGCGGAATTTCCATGAGGCACGGCGTCCGGCTGGCGGCCGACGTAGGGTCAGTCCGCATCGGGATCGCGCGCAGCGACCCGGGCGGCCTGCTGGCCAGCCCGCTGACCACCGTTCGCCGCGGTCGCGGGCGACCTGGAGAGCCTCGCCGAGCTGGCGTCCGCGGGCGAGACCGTCGAGGTGATCGTGGGACTGCCGACGCAGGCCTGTCCGGCCGCGAGGGCGCGGCCGCCGACGATGCGCGCACGTTCGCGGCCGCGCTGGCCGCCCGGCTCGCTCCCGTCCCGGTCCGGCTGCTGGACGAGCGGTTCACCACCGTCATCGCACACGCCGCGCTGCAGCAGGGCGGCAGGGACTCGCGCCGCAGGCGCCCGGTCGTCGACCAGGCCGCCGCGGCGCTGCTGCTGCAGGGCGCGCTGGACGCAGAGCGCTCCACCGGCAGTCCCCCGGGGGAACTGGTCAGCGTGGCGCCGGCCCGGACGCCGGCGTCTGGCTCAGCCCGAGCAGCTCAGCCCGAGGGGGCCCGGCATGAGCAGTAACGAGGACGACTGGGCGCCGGGCGCGCACCGGCCGCGCTGGCCCGGCTCCTCTGGCTCATCCGAGGCCGGCTCCTCGCCCGGCCGTGCGGCCGGGAACGACGGGCCCGCGGACCGGCCGCAGGAACAGGGCCGTGTTCCTGACCTAGGGCGATACGGCGAGGCGGACGCCAGCCACTGGTACTCGGGCGCCGTTCCCGGATCCAGCCCAGATCCGTTCGGGCCGCCGGATCAGACCGGGCCGCTGGCCGCGCCGCACCTGCCTGCCGGCGGCAGCCTGGCTGGTCCGCCGGACCTGTCCGGCCCGCTCGGGCCGCTGGAGATGACCGGGCCGCTGGCCGAGTACGGCCTGACCGACTTCGCTGTGCCGGGGTCGCAGCCCAGTCCGGAGGAACGCAGCCCGCGCCGTTACGATCCGCCGGGCCGCTACGACCCGCCGGACCGTTATGACCCGCCCGCCCAGCCGCCCAGCAGCCCATCAGGTCGGCGCGACCGTCGTGGCCGACGGGAGGACGACGACTCCGGCCGCTACGGTCCGGCCAGCAGCACGCCCGCCGGCGACGGGCCCGTTCCCCGCCGGTCGCATCCACCCTGGGAAGGCGGCCCGCTCGACACCCGGACGCCATGGGAAGAGCCGGGGACACGCGGGCCTGCCGCTGGCCGGGATCCCCGCGACCCGGCGACGGGCTGGCCGGCGTTCGGCCCGCCGCAGTCTGACCAGCCGCCGGTGCCCGGGCAGCGAAGCGGCTGGGATGGCTACCCGCCAGCCGACGGGGGCGGGTCCCCGCGCGGCGCGGACGGATACGGTCACGACACGTCCGGTCCGGGTCCGTCCGGGCCGCACGGTGACGGCCCGGAGAGCTACCGCCCCAGCTTGCTGAACCTGGGCGGCTACCAGCCCGGCGGCACCGGTGCCCGCGGCGCGGGTGTAAACGGCGCCGGGCCCGGCGCCCGGCGTAACGCAGACGTGAACGGCTCGGGTGCCGGCGGCAGTGCCGTCAACGGCCTCGGCGGCGCGGGCGTGAATGACTTCGGCGCCCCTGCCGTAAACGGTTTCGGCGGTGCGGGCGTGAACGGGTCCGTACCTGGCGGGCACGGCCCGGATCCGAGCGGAGCGGGCCGCGGCGGCTACCTGGCCGGCGGCTACGGCCGCGATCAGAGGTCACCCGGCAGCCGCCGTGACGGCCAGGAGTCGCCGGGCAGCCGCGGTGACGAGCAGCCCTCGCCCGCCCCGCGCGAGGAGTACCAGTCCGACGGGCCGCCCCCGGCCTCGTTCCGCTGGCTTCCGCCCGCGGACGGGACAGGTCCTGAGTCACGGCCGGCCGCACCGGGCCAGCCGCCCCGCAGCACGCGGCCGGACGGGCCGCGGCCGGGCGCGGGCGGGCGAGCCGGCGGCCACGCCGCCAGCCACCGGCGCGCAGGCCGGCCCGGTACCAGCCGCGGCCGGCCGGGCGGGCCGGGCGACACCGGACCGCAGCCGCCCCCGCTGACCGGCCGGGCTGCTGACCGCGGTGACGAGCCGGGCCAGGGACGGGCCGCCGGATCCTGGCGGCCGGGGATCGGCCGTGGCGACGGTCCCGGCCAGGACCGCGGTGGTGAAGCCGGCCCGGTCGCAGCGCCCCGCCGCTCGGCCGCTGCGGGCAGCCGGCCAGCCCGGCCGGAGGATTCAGGCAGCGTGCCAGGGCCGCGGCTGGCCGGCTCGCGCGAGGCCACCGCCGCGCGTCCCGGTGCCCGGCGGCCACCGGAGCGGGGCGGACCGGCCCGGCCAGAACCGGACCGGCACGGACCGCAGCAGGCGGCCGACCGAAACGGGCCCCGCGGCGGGGGATTCCTGCCCGGGTTCGCCGATCGCGGCGGCGGCGGACGACGACCCAGGCGCCGCCACGGCCGCTGGCTCGCGCCGGTAATCTCGCTGGTTGTCTTGCTGATCATCGTCGGGGTGACCGGCAGCTACCTGTACTCCTGGTACGCGGCCAAGCACGCGAACTACCCGGGGCCGGGTACCGGCACGGTCGTTGTGCAGGTGAAGTCGGGGGACAACGCCGGCACGCTCGCGCCGCAACTGCTCCGCAAGGGCGTGATCAAGGCCGCGGACCCGTTCATCGCCGCCGCGCGGGACAGCTCCGATCCCAGCGGGCTACTGCCCGGATACTTCCGGCTGCACAAGCACATGAACGCCGCGCTGGCCTGGACGCTGCTGCTGAACCCCAAGTCGCAGATCAAGACGACGGTCGTGATCCCCGACGGCCTGCGGCTGGCGGCCATCCTGACCAGCCTCAGCCAGCAGACCGGCATCGGCCTCGGCAAGTTCCAGGCCGCCGCGAAGGAAACGGCCACGCTGGGGCTGCCGCCCTATGCCCACGGCGGCCTGGAGGGATACCTCTACCCGGCGACCTACACGTTCCCGCCCGGCACCAGCGCGCACGGCATCCTGCAGACCATGGTGGCCAAGTTCAGCCAGGTGGCGAGCGTGCTGAACCTGGTGTCACGGGCCAAGGCCGTCTACCTCACCCCGGGCCAGGTCATCACGATTGCCAGCCTGCTCGAGGTCGAGGGCACGCCGAAGTACTACTCCGAGGTCGCCCGGGTCATCGACAACCGGCTGAACGTTCACATGTACCTGGAACTCGACAGCACAGTGCTGTACGCGCTGCACAAGACCGGGTTCCTGCTCACCCAGCAGCAGCTGAAGGTCAACTCGCCCTTCAACACCTTCATCCACAAGGGACTGCCGCCCGGGCCGATCGATAATCCGACGCAGACGGCGATCGAGGCAGCGCTGCATCCGGCCAAGGGCAACTGGATCTACTTCGTTACCACCGACCCCAAGCGGGGCATCACCAAATTCACCAATAGCTACGCGCAGTTCAAGACCTTCGAGGCGCGGTGCCGGGCCAACAAGGCCTGCTGAGCCGCGGGGCCGGCCTGCCCCGGACACCCGGCCGGCCGGCCGGGCCCGCGCGGCCCGGCCCGTGCGGGCACCGGCGGTGAGAGCCGCGGTTCTCGGCTCGCCGATCACGCACTCGCTCTCGCCGGTTCTGCATCGCGCCGCCTACGCCGCCCTCGGCCTGGGCGACTGGACCTACCAGGCCATCGAATGCGACGAAGCCGGGCTGGCCGGGCTGCTGCGCGGCTGCGGGCCGGACTGGGCCGGGCTGTCGCTGACCATGCCGCTCAAGCGCGCGGTGCTGCCGCTGGTTGACTGGGCCGAGCCGCTGGTCACCGAGATCGGCGGGGCCAACACGGTGCTGCTCACCGATGGCCGCCGTCACGGCTACAACACCGATGTGCCCGGCATGGTCGCCGCGCTGGCGGAGGCGGCGCCCGGCCCGATCGGGACCGGGCCGGACCCGGCCCTGATCCTCGGCGGCGGCGTCACCGCCTGCGCCGCGCTGGCCGCGCTGCGCGAACTGGGCGTGCCCGCGGCGACCGCGGCGGTGCGTGATCCAGGCCGGGCCGGCGAGCTGCGGGCCGCGGCGCAGCGCCTGGGGATCAGCCTGCGGCTGGCCGAGTTCGGGGGTGATCTCGCGGCTGGAAGCGGCCAGTGCCTGGTTATCTCCACGGTGCCGGCCGGGGCCGCGGAGGTATACGCCGAGCGGATCGCCGCTGGCGCTATCCGCCCCGGCGTGGTGCTCGACGTGGCCTACCATCCCTGGCCGACGCCCGTCGCGGTGGCCGCGGCGGGCGCAGGCGCCATCGTTGCCAGCGGCTTTGACCTGCTGCTGCATCAGGCGGCCCGGCAGGTCGAGCTGATGGCCGGCAGGCCGGCCCCGGTTGCGGCGATGCGGGCCGCGGGGTCAGCGGCGCTCGCCGCGCGGGCGCAGGCCGCCCGTGTCGTTGAATAGCACGGGCCGTTGAATAGCAGCAGGCCCGGAATAGCAGAGGGCGCGGAATAGCACAGACCGCTCGCTGTGTTGGATAGCACAGGTTGGGGTTATGCGTTACCCTGACAGGGCGAATAACGCTGTCCGGGGCCTGCTGTGCCGGACAGCCAAGCGGAGGACCACCACGGCCGCCTCCCACCCGGCCAGCTGACTGCTGGCGGGTAACTGCCGGACCGGCGCGAGCCGGATCGGCGGCCGGTCGGCCTGCGGGCCTGCCGGCCAGGCCGGACGCACCACTGACGTGTTATTGCGTCCAGCGGGGTGTCTGCGTGGCGCAGCCGGATCCCGGGCATGCGCGCTCATGGTGGCCCCGCGCGGTATCGCTGCGGGGCCTTTTCGCATCCGGCCGGAAGGGCGCCAGGCAGGATTCTGCCCGGGAAGAGCCCGGGCAGCGGTGACATAACAGGAGGTCACATCAGCATCGAACCTCGCATCAACGAGCGCATCCGCGTGCCCGAAGTGCGGCTTGTCGGCCCGGCCGGCGAGCAGGTCGGGATCGTCGCGATCAATGATGCGCTCCGGCTGGCCCAGGAGGCCGACCTCGACCTGGTCGAGGTCGCGCCGACCGCGCGGCCGCCGGTGTGCAAGCTGATGGACTACGGCAAGTTCAAGTACGAATCCGCGCTGAAGGCACGGGAGTCGCGCAAGAACCAGACGCAGACCGTCATCAAGGAGATCAAGCTCCGGCCGAAGATCGATCCGCACGATTACGGTACCAAGAAGGGCCACGTCGAGCGGTTCCTGAAGCAGGGCGACAAGGTCAAGGTGACGATCATGTTCCGCGGCCGGGAGCAGTCCCGGCCCGAGCTCGGCTACAAGCTGCTGCAGCGGCTGGCCGTCGACGTCGAGGAACTCGGCTTCGTCGAGTCGGCCCCGAAGCAGGACGGCCGGAACATGATCATGGTGATCGGGCCGCACAAGAAGAAGGCGGACGCGCGCGCCGAGCGCGTCACGCCGCGGGCCAGCGCCCGAGCCACCGCCGAGCGCGAACCGCGGCCGGTGCCCGCTCCGCGCGCGGCGGCCGCGACCCAGGCCGCACCGCAGCGGGCCACCTCAGGCGGCCCGGCCGGGACGGGCGCGGCGAGCGCGCAGGCGACCAGCTGACGCTACGACCGCACACCGCCGGGTAACCGGCGCCACAGCGCAGCGCCGTCAGGCCGTCGGAACGCAGGCCAGGCGCACGGTACATACTGTGCTGCCTGCGGGTGTCCCGGGCGCGGAACACCGTGCCCTGGGCACGCAGAATGCACCGTGCCCTGGGCACGCAGAGCACACCGTGCCCTTCGGGCACGCAGAATGCACCGTGCCCCCGGGCACGCAGAATGGAGAGCGGCGAGATGCCGAAGATGAAGACGCACAGCGGCGCCAGCAAGCGGTTCCGGCTGACCGGGACTGGCAAGATCATGCGCCGCCGGGCCAACCGCCAGCACTACTTCGAGCACAAGCCGACGACGCGGACCCGCCGCCTGGCGAACGAGATCGTGCTGGCCCCGGCCGACGCCAAGAAGATGAAGAAGCTGCTGGGCAAGTGACCCAGCCCGCATCCAGGGAGTCAATGACATGGCACGCGTGAAGCGGGCGGTCAATGCCCACAAGAAGCGCCGGGTCGTACTCGAGCGCGCGAGCGGTTACCGGGGCCAGCGGTCCCGGCTGTACCGCAAGGCCAAGGAGCAGATGCTCCACTCGATGACCTATGCCTACCGCGACCGCAAGGACCGCAAGGGACAGTTCCGGCGGCTGTGGATCCAGCGCATCAACGCCGCCGCGCGCGCCGAGGGCATGACCTACAACCGGTTCATCCAGGGCCTGAAGCTGGCCGGCGTGGACGTCGACCGGCGCATGCTGGCCGAGCTGGCCGTCGCCGACCCCAAGGCGTTCTCCGGCGCTGGTGATGTGGCCAGGAACGCGCTGCCCGAGGTGCCGGGCACAGCGGACCCGGCCGCGGCTTAGGAACCGGGCGAGTCGACGCACGGCCAGCCGGACGAGCGCAGTCAAGGCCAGCAGGCCGGCGGCCAGCCGGGTGAGGGCGCGCCGGGTCACGCCAGCAGGCGCCCGGTCAGCTGTCGCTGCGCCGGGTGAGATCACGCCGGGTGAGATCACCAGCGTCCGGTCCGCGCGGGTGCAAGCGCGGCCCGGACGCTGGAACGGCGCTCTGCCCGGGAGCGGCAGCGCGCCTTCCTGGCCGAGGGGCCGCAGTCGGTGCGCGAGGCGCTGGCCCGGCCCGGAACGGTGCGACGAGCTGTACGTCACCGGCGAGGCGGCAGCCCGCCACGGCGACCTGGCCGGCCAGGCCGCGGCCGCCGGCACGAGCGTGCATCTGGTCAGCGGCTGACGTCATGGCCGCGCTGACCCAGACCGTGCACCCCCAGGGCCTGCTGGCGGTCTGCAATTTCGTGGACGTGCCGCTGGCCGACCTGACGGCGGCGCGGCCGCGGCTGGTCGCGGTGCTCGCGAACGTCCGTGATCCGGGCAACGCGGGCACCGTGCTGCGCACCGCGGATGCCGCGGGCGCGGGCGGCGTCATCTTCGCCGCCGCCAGCGTAGACCCGTACAACGGCAAGTGCGTCCGGTCGGCGGCGGGCAGCCTGTTCCACGTTCCGGTGACGGCCGGCGTCCCGCTCGCGCAGGCGGCATCGGGCCTGCGGGCCGCCGGCCTGCGGCTGCTGGCCGCGGACGGCGCCGCCCGGTCCCGGCTCGATGACCTGGCCGCGACCGGCCAGCTCAGGCGGGCACCGCCTGGCTGTTCGGCAACGAGGCCTGGGGCCTGCCGCCCGGCCTCGCCGCGCTCGCCGACGAGACGGTCGCGGTGCCGATCTACGGCCGGGCCGAGAGCCTTAACCTTGCTGCCGCCGCTGCGATCTGCCTTTACGCCTCGGCCATGGCCGCTCATCAGGGGCGCTGACGGGTCTCGCCGGCCAGGCTCCCGCAACCGTTTGCCGCATTCGCGGCCGCCGCCCTCCCCCAGCGCGTAGCCGGCGCGCTAGAGTCTGATCACGTTGCGTCATGAGCGGTCCCGTCTGGTGCGGGCCGCCCGGCTGGTCGGCCGGGGCGCGGCAGGCCAGGACGCGAGCGACCCCCCCGGGCTCGGTCCGGCCGGTACAGCTATTCCGGGGTGGGTCAAGCGGAGGCTGCGCTGCAGTGGATGGGATGTCCTCGGGTCGGGCGGCTGCGATCGAGCAGCGGCCTGGTGGCCGGCGACCTCGCGGGCGGCCTGATATGTCCCGATGACCTTCCCGACGGGCTGGTCATCGCCGACGATGCCGGGCGGGTGGCGGTCTTCAATCGCGCGGCGGCCCGGCTGACCGGAACCGATGCCCGGCAGCGCCATCGGCAAGGACATCCGCGACGTGCTGCCGCTGCAGGACATCGAGGGACGGGACTGGTGGGAGCACGCCCGCCCGTACCGCGGGCTGTCGACCCGGACCCGGCACCCCGAGCGGCTCGCTGTACCTGTCCGACGGCACCGAGGTACTGGTCTGCGTCGGCTACGTCCGCCACCCGCGGGTCAGCGGGCCGCGGGACGGCTGGCACCGGCGCCGGCGCGGTGCACCGGATCGCGATCACGCTGCGGGACGCACAGCAGCGGTCCCGGCTCGAGCGCAGCCGCGCTGACCTGGTCTCGACCGTCGCGCACGAGCTGCGCTCGCCGCTGACCAGCGTCAAGGGTTTCACCGCCACGCTGCTGGCCAAGTGGCCCCGGTTCACCGACGACCAGAAGCTGGTCATGCTGGAAACGGTCAACGCCGACGCCGACCGGGTCACCCGGCTGATCACCGAGCTGCTCGACGTCTCCCGGATCGAGGCGGGCCGGATCGAGGTGCACCGGGAGCTGGTTGACATCCCGGCCCGGGTCACCAAGATCATCAGCGGCCGGGTGGCCGCCGGCGACCCGGCCAGCAAGTTCCGCGTCCAGGTGCACGGCCCCCTGCCGGAAACCTGGCTGGACCCGGACAAGCTCGACCAGATCCTCGGCAATCTACTGGAAAACGCGGTACGGCACGGTGCTGGTACGGTAACGACCGTGATGGAGCAGGCGAGCATCGCGGGCGGCCCTGGCGTGGCGGTATCGGTCAGCGACCAGGGGCAGGGCATCGCGCCCGAGGCCGCGCCCCGGGTGTTCCGCCAGTTCTGGCGCGAGAAGCGCCGTGGCGGCGCCGGGCTCGGCCTGTTCATAGTCAAGGGCCTGGTTGAGGCGCATGGCGGTACGATCGCCGTGGCGCGGGCGCCCGGCGGCGGGGCGCAGTTCCGATTTATCATGCCCGCCGGGACACCCGAATTCGGCTGACCGGCGGGCCAGCGGGCCAGCATCAAGACCGGCCGTCCGTCCCGCCCGGGCCAGTCGGCGATCGGAGTCCACGGCCAGCCGTGGCCTGACTCGGTCCGGCGCGGCCAGCCCGGCCAGGAGCGGACCCGGTCCGACCCCGGCTCGGCCAGCCCGCCCGCGCTGCGGCGGCGGGCGGCCGGCCCGGCCGGAGCCCGTGAACCGGCGCTCCGGCTCATCAACCGGCAATCCAGGAGATCAGTACCAGTGTCCGCACCCAATAAGAGCTATGACCCGGTCGAGGTGACCATGCTGTCCGCTGCCGAGGTACAGCGGATGACCGACGAGGCGCTGGCCGCGATCGCCGTCGCCCGCGACCTGGATGAGCTGAAAGAGGCCCGCCGCGCGCACGCCGGCGACCGGTCGCCGGTCGCGCTGGCCCGGGCCGAGATCGGCGCGCTGCCGCCCGAGGCCAGGGCGCAGGCCGGCCAGCGCGTCGGCGCGGCCCGCGCCGCCATCGGCCAGGCCCTCGCGGCCCGGCAGGCCGAGCTCGAGGCCGATCGCGACCGGCGCGTCCTGGTCGAGGAGACCGTCGACGTCACGCTGCCCTGGGACCGCCAGCCGGGTGGTGCCCGGCACCCGGTCACCACCGTGGCCGAGCGCCTGGTCGACGTGTTCGTGGGCATGGGCTACGAGGTCGCCGAGGGCCCCGAGGTCGAGGCGGAGTGGTACAACTTCGACGCGCTGAACTTCCCGCCTGACCACCCGGCGCGGGAGGCCTACGACACGATGTTCGTGGCCGCGCCCGACGGCAGCGAAAAGTCCGGTGTCGTGCTGCGCACCCACACCTCGCCGGTGCAGATCCGGGCCATGCTGACTAGGCCGCTGCCGCTGTACGTGGTCAGCCCGGGCAAGTGCTTCCGCACCGACACAGTGGACGCGACGCACAGTCCGGTGTTCCACCAGATTGAGTGCCTGGCCGTGGACGAGGGCCTGACCATGGCCGACCTGCGCGGCGCGATCAGTGCGTTCGTGGACGCGATGTTCGGCGCCGGCCTGAAGACCCGGCTGCGGCCTGACTTCTTCCCGTTCACCGAGCCGTCCGCTGACGTGTCGATGCAGTGCCACGTGTGCCGCGGCGCCTCGACCGAGCCGGGCGCCCCGCCGTGCCGGGTCTGCCGGTCGCAGGGCTGGATCGAGCTGGCCGGGTGCGGCATGGTCAACCCGCGGGTGCTTGTCGCCTGCGGTATCGACCCGGACCGCTACAGCGGCTTCGCATTCGGGCTCGGGATCGAGCGGGCCCTGATGGTCCGGCACGGGGTCACCGACATACGGGACGCGAGCGAGGGCGACGTCCGGTTCAGCCGGGCTTTCGGACTGGAGGCGTGATGAAGGTCCCGCTTTCCTGGCTGCTCGACTACGCCAAGATCTCGCCGGAGGGCACCGACGTCGCCGCCGCGGACGTGGCCAGGCGGCTGACCGCGGCCGGCCTGGAGGTCGAGGGCGTCGAGCACGCCGGGCACGAGATCAGCGGCGTGGTCGTCGGCCAGGTGGCCGAGATCGAGGAGCTGACCGAGTTCCGCAAGCCGATCAGGTACTGCCGGGTGGACACCGGCACGAGTGCTCAGCACGTCATCTGCGGCGCGGTCAACTTCGCGGTCGGCGACCGGGTACCGCTGGCGCTGCCCGGTGCGGTGCTGCCCGGCGGGTTCGAGATCGGGGCCCGCCAGGCGTACGGCCGGATGTCAGAGGGCATGATCTGCTCGGCCGCCGAGCTCGGCATCGGCGACGACCACAGCGGGATCCTGGTGCTCACCGCCGACGCCCCGCTGGGCGCCGACTTCGCCGCCTACGGCCGGCTGCGCGACGTGGTGCTCGACATCAACGTGACCCCGGACAAGGGCTACGCGCTGTCGGTCCGCGGCGTGGCCCGCGAGCTGGCGATCGCCTACGACGGCGAGTTCACCGATCCGGCTGATACCGGACTGCCCGGCCCGGCCGACGAGATCGCCGCCGTCTCGCCCGAGGTCTATCCGGCCAGCATCGCCGACCCCGCGGGCTGCGACCGGTTCGTGCTGCGCGAGGTCCGCGGGCTGGACGAGACGCGGCCGGTGCCGCTGTGGCTCCGGGTGCGGCTGGCCAGGTCCGGGATGCGCAGCGTCTCGCTGGCCGTGGACGTCACCAACTACCTGATGCTGGAGCTCGGCCAGCCGCTGCACGCGTTCGACCGCGGCGCGCTGTCGGGGCCGATCGTGGTGCGCCGGGCCCGGCCCGGCGAGCGGCTGGAGACGCTGGACCATGTGACCAGGGAGCTGGATCCCGAGGACATCCTGATCACCGATTCCTCCGGGCCGATCTCGATGGCCGGCACCATGGGCGGCCTGGCTACCGAGATCAGCGAGCGATCTCGCGATCTGGTCATCGAGGCCGCGCATTTCTCCGCCAGGGGCACCGCCCGGATGAGCCGCCGGCACCGGCTGCTCAGCGAGGCGTCGGCCCGGTTCGAGCGCGGCGTCGACCGCGAGCTGCCGCTGCGGGCATCGGCCAAGGCCGCGTCGCTGCTCGCCGCGCTCGGCGGCGGCACGATGGTGCCCGGCTGCACGCACGCGTCCGAGCCGGTGCCGCCGGTGTCGGTCACGATGGCCGCCAGCTACCCCGACGAGGTGGCCGGGGTGGTCTACGGCCGTGACACCGTGATCGGCCGCCTGCGCCAGGTCGGCTGCGAGATCGTCCCGCCCAGGGCCGGGGAAGCCGCCGCCGAAGTGATCACCGACCGCGGCCGCCCCGACCGGTCCGGTGAGATGCTCACGGTCTTCCCCCCGTCCTGGCGGCCGGACCTGACCGACCCCAGTGACCTGGCCGAGGAAGTCATCCGGCTGGAGGGATACGAGAGCATCCCGGTGCGGATGCCGCGCGCGGCGGCGGGACAAGGGCTCACCGACCGGCAGCGGATGCGGCGTACTATCGGCCGCACGCTGGCGGCCAGCGGGTACGTCGAGGTTCTCAGCAGCCCGTTCGGCTCGGCCGCGGACGCCGACCAGTTCCAGCTGGACCAGGCCGACGCGCGCCGCCGGGCGGTGCGGGTCGCCAACCCCCTGAAGGATGACGAGCCGCTGCTGCGCACCACGCTGCTGCCGGGCCTGCTGCGGGTGCTCGGCCGCAATATCGGCCGGGGATTCACCGACATCGCGCTGTTCGAGCAGGGGACGGTTTTCCTGGCCCGGCCCGACGGCCAGCGCATTGCCCCGATCCTGCGCGCCGACCGCGGGCCGACTGTGGCCGAGGTGGCGACGCTGGACGCGGCGCTGCCGGACCAGCCCCTGCACCTGGCGGTAGTCCTGGCCGGCGACCGGGAGCTGGCCGGCTGGTGGGGAAGCAGGGCCGGCCCGCCAGCTACTCCGACGCGATCGAGGCGGCCCGTACGGTGCTGCGGGCCAGCCGGGTCGACTTCACCGTCCAGCCCGATCGGCTGCCGCCCTGGCATCCGGGCCGCTGTGCGGCCCTGTACGTGCGGGCCGGGGCCGGATCGCAGTGGCTGGCCGGGCACGCGGGCGAGCTGCACCCCCGGGTGGCGGCGACGTTCGGGCTGCCGCCGCGGACCTGTGCGGCGGAGCTTGACCTGTCGGTGATCGAGGCCGCCGCCGCCGCGCTCGGCCCGGTGCAGGCCCCGGCGATCTCGGCTTATCCCGCGGCCACCCAGGACGTGGCGCTGACGGTCGCCGCGTCAGTACCAGCGGCTGACGTGCAGGAAGCCCTGACCGCCGGGGTGCCAGGTCCCGCGGCATCCGGCGCAGGCCGGGCAGCGGACTTCGCGGGCGGTACGGCGGACGGCGCCGCCGGGGCCGCCCCTGCCGGAATCGAGCTTGAGGAGGTCCGCCTGTTCGACGTCTACACCGGCGAGCAGGTCGGCGAGGGCCGCAAGTCGCTGGCCTACACCCTCAGGTTCCGGGCCAGCGACCGGACGCTCACGGCGGAGGAGGCGACCGCGGCGCGAGACGCGGCGGTCGCCGAGGCGGCTCGCAGATCCGGCGCGGAGCTGCGCGGCAGGGCCTGATTTGCCTGTCACGTCCCAGAGCGGAAGGCTTGGGCCAAGGTTACCGATCCGGTTCTCCCGGCTGCCCGCCGCCAGCCGGGTCATGGCGCAGAATCAGGACAGGGGGTCGAGTGCGCATGACGGGAGACGCGGAGCGCGCCGGGCGCCCCCGGCGTTACCGGCCGGCCCGGTGGCTGAGCGCGGTAGCGATGACAGCGGTCTTCGCGGCCGCCTGGGCGGTCCCGGCGCTGGCCGCAGGATCGCACCGCGCCGGACCGAAGCCGGGCTCCCAGCCAGCTGCGGCCAGCCGGGCGCCCCGCCATCAGGCTGGCCGCCCGCCCGGTCACCGGGCACCCCGGCGGGTACGGCGCGCACCAGCACCGGGATGGCGCGTCGTGCTGCGGCTGACCGCAGCCAGTTCCCTCATGGCCAGCGTCGCCGCCTCCGGCCCCGGGAACGCATGGGCCGCAGGCGCCGCACCCGGGCGGGGGCGGGCTTTCGACCCGATCATCGAGCACTGGGACGGCTCAGCCTGGCGGCCGGTGCTGCTCCCGGCCGCGATCGCCCGAAAATGGCGGCGGGCATACCCGTTCAGCGTCTCCACGGCGTCCTCGGCCTCGGACTTCTGGGCCGTCAGCGAGGTTCTCGGCGAATACCTGCACTGGAACGGGCGGTCCTGGCACACCGGCCAGCTGCCGGGCGGGAGCGCGGGGAGTCCGCTGGTGGTCAGCTCGCTGCTGCAGTTCGGCCGCGCTGACGTCTGGGCGTTCGGCGGTCATCTGGTCAGGCCGCAGACCGGCGCCGCGGAGGCCCCCTACGTCGCCCACTTCAACGGCCGGCGCTGGCGGGCCGTCAGGCCGCCAGCCGGGCCGTCGGCCATCAGTGCCGTCAGCGCCCGCTCACCCGATGACATCTGGGCGGTGCTCGGACGGCTGCCGCTGGTCACGTCGGGGCGGACGCTGCAGCGCAACGCGCTGGCGCACTGGAACGGGCACCGGTGGACCTCGATCCCGCTGCCCGCGACGCTGGCCTGCCGCGCCTTCGGTTCGCAGGCCGTACCCGCCGCGACGCTCACCAGCATCGTGGCCCTGTCCGACCGCAATGTCTGGGTTGGCGGCGGGATACCCAACGGCGCCCGGGGCCTGACCGAGATGGCGGCGCACTGGACCGGCGCCCGCTGGCGGGTCGTCATGCTCCCGGCCTATGTCACGCCGGTTCTGTACGAGCTGACCAGCATGGTGCCGGACGGCAGCGGCGGAGCCTGGGCGGTGGCGACCAGCGCCGCGCTGACCCGGTCGCGGCTGTGGCATCTGCACGGCGGCCGATGGGCCGGTCCGCTGCTGCTCAAGCCCTGCCTGCATGCCTGCGTGATGCCGGGCCTGGCCTGGGTGCCAGGGACCACGTCGGTATGGGCGGCCGGGGCGGCGGTGCACGGCAGCGGCGCGACCGGTCTCATGGCGGTGACGGGCCGGAGGCCGTCCTGAGGGCGGCCCCGTGCTGCGGCCAGTACCGCGCTGAGGCCAGTGCCGGGGCGCCGGGTTCAGGCAGGCGACGGCAGGATCGCCATGATCTCGCGGGATCCCTGTACGCACGAGGAGGCGTGGCCGGTCTTCAGCACGACCGGGGTGCTGTAGCCATGGCAGGTCCAGCCGCCTACTCTCACCGGACCGCCGCCACCGTTGCCCGGCGCATGACCAGAGGCGACGGCCCTGGCGTAGTTCTTCTCTACGCTCAGCGCCGTGGCGCAGGAGACGTGGCCGCGGCGTACCTGGATATGCACGAGCACGCCGGCGGCCGCACGAGCGGTCCCGCACGCGACCGCATGAGGGGCCGTGGCGCTGTGTGCCGCACTCCCGCCGCAGCCCGCTAGCAGCCCGATGGTGACGGCCGCCGCGCCCCACGCTGCGGCACGCGTCGGCGGGCCTGACTTGAGGGGCCGGCCGCGGCCCGCCGGGCCCGCTGCCCTGCCGGGACGGTGGTAGCCCGCCCTGCCTTTGCCGTCCGACATGGCGATGTCCCCCAACTCGATTTCGCGCTCAGCCTGCCAGCTACGCTGCGGCGCTGCGGGCTGCTTCCTGCGCAGCGCACGTGTATCACCATTTCGCGTTCAGCCTGCCAGCTACGCTGCGGCGCTGCGGGCTGCTTCCTGCGTGCAGTATGACCGCGGATTTTATTGACCCGGGCGCGGTCTCCCGGCTCGTCGACCGGCTCACCGCCAAGGGCCTGACCCGCTCCGCCGACCCGGACTCACGCCGGCGCCTCCAGCTCAGCCTGACCAGGCCCGGGCGGACCTGGTCCCCGCCTTAATCCGGATCGCCGACCGCAACGACGCCGCCTACTTCAGCTCGCTCTCCCCAGCCGAGCGCGCGGTCCTGATCCGGTTGCTCCGCCAGCTTTTCCCGTCCACCCCATCCGGAAAGGAAGCGGAGCCCTCCCATGACTGACACCGCACCCGCCCGCTCCCTCACCAAGTCCGTGACCATCGGCCGGCCCGCATCCGATGTTCACCAGTATCTGGCCGACGCGCGGAACTGGCCGCAGTGGTCGGTCGTCAACGTGCTCGCCCTCGAGTCCAGCGACGACCCCGCCTGGTGGCAGATGGCCACCCGGCGCGGACCGGGCCAGCTGCGCATCCGGGCTGATGCCGCCACCGGGCTGCTGGACCACGACTTCCGCGACCCGCAGGCCTCCTGGACCGTCCCCGCCCGCGTCGTCCCCGATGGCCGCGGCGCCGGCTTCCTCCGCACCCTTTTCCAGCCCGCTGCCCTCGATGACGACGAATTCGACCGCCAGGCCGCCCTCCTCGACACCGAGCTGGCCACGCTCAAGAAAATTCTCGAGAACCGCTGACAGATCCCGGCGACAGCACCACCGTCCGGGTCTCCGGGGCCGGCCCTGGCGGCCAGCTGGCAGGCGCCTGCCCGGCCGGCGTCCGGTGCCAGGCTAGGTTCAGTATGTTTGCATAAGTTCTTGTTTCTATGCATAATCATGCAGAAGAACGGGCACCGGTCAGCAGCAGATTCGGAGGGGCAGATGGGAGCGCGGGTTGCGGTCGCCGGTGCAAGCGGCTACGCCGGCGGCGAGTTGCTGCGGATCCTGGCCGGCCATCCGGACTTCGAGCTGGCCGCGGTGACGGCAGGGAGCAGCGCGGGCAAGACCGTAGGCGAAGTGCACCCGCACCTGGCAGGCTCGGCCACGCTCGCAGGAATGGTCCTCGGTGCCGTCGGGACGGAGGCCAGCACAGGCTGCGACCTGGTCTTCCTTGCCCTCCCGGCCGGACAGTCCGGGCCGGCTGCCCGGCAGATCCCCGCCCATACCGCGGTGGTGGACCTGGGGCCGGACTTCCGGCTGGCCGACAGCGCGGCCTGGGGCCGGCATTACCCGGGGGAGCACGCGGGCTGGTGGCCGTGCGGCCTGCCGGAACTGCCGGGGGCGCGCGAGCGGATCCGCTCGGCCCGCCGGGTGGCCGTGCCCGGCTGCTACGCGACGGCGGCGATACTCGCCCTGACCCCGGTGGTCGCCGCGGAGCTGGCCAGCCCGGCCGACGTGGTGGTGGCGGCCGTCTCGGGCACCTCAGGCGCCGGGCGGTCGCTGCGCACCGACCTGCTGGCCAGCGAGGTCATGGGGGCCGTGTCCGCGTACGCCGCGGCCGGCGCGCACCGGCACACCCCGGAGATCGAGCAGGCCCTCGACACCATGGCCGGAACTGGGGCCGCCGGGGCCGCATCCGCCGGAACCGGGCTTGCCGGGACGGCACATGCCGGGACCGGATCCGGAAGCGGGCTCGCGGGGGCGCTGGCCGGGACGGGCTTGGCGCGGGTCTCGTTCACCCCCGTGCTGGCGCCGATGCCGCGCGGCATCCTCGCCACCTGCACGGCGCGGCTGTCCGACCCGGCAGTGAGCACTGCGGTGCTGCGCGCCGCGGTCGCCGACGCTTACGCCGCCCACCCGTTCGTCTGCCTGCTGCCCGAGGGCCGCTGGCCGACCACCGCGGCGGTGGCGGGCTCCAACGGCGTTCACCTACAGGCCGCCGCCGACCCGCGGGCGGGCCGGGCGGTGATCGTGGCCGCCATCGACAACCTCGGCAAGGGTGCCGCCGGACAGGCCGTGCAGAACGCCAACCTGATGCTCGGCCTGCCCGAGATAGCCGGCCTGAGCGGCTGCGGGGTGGCGCCGTGAGCGTCACCGCGCCACGGGGATTCCGGGCCGCGGGCGTGGCCGCGGGCATCAAGAGCAGCGGTGACCCGGACGTGGCCGTCGTGCTCAACGACGGGCCGTCGCTAGCCGCGGCCGGGGTGTTCACCGCCAACCGGGTGAAGGCGGCCCCGGTGCTGTGGACCCAGCAGGTCGTGCGCGGCGGCCGGGTCCGCGCCGTGGTGCTCAACTCCGGCGGCGCGAACGCCTGCACCGGCCCGGACGGCTTCGCTGACGCCCACTACACCGCTGAGCACCTGGCCGCCCGGCTATCCGGCTCGGCCGGCGAGGTCGCGGTCTGCTCGACCGGCCTGATCGGCGGCCGGCTGCCAATGGACAGGTTGCTGCCGGGCGTGGCGGCCGCGGTGGCGGCCGCTGACGCGGGCGGCAGCCAGGCCGCCGCCGACGCGATCCGCACCACTGACACGGTCGCCAAGACCTGCGCGCTGGCCGGGGACGGCTACCTGATCGGCGGGATGGCCAAGGGCGCGGCCATGCTCGCGCCCGCCCTGGCCACCATGCTGGTCGTGCTCACCACCGACGCCAGCCTGCCGGCTGCCGAGCTGGACGCCAGCCTGCGCGCCGCCGTGGCGGCGACCTTCGACCGGCTCGACACCGACGGCTGCATGTCGACCAACGACACCGTGCTGCTGCTGGCCAGCGGCGCGGCGCAGGTGACGCCCGGCCCCGCCGCGTTCACCGGTCTGCTGACCGCCGTCTGCGCCGACCTGGCCGGGCAGATGCAGCGCGACGCCGAGGGCGCCAGCAAGGCGATCACGATCGAGGTGACCGGCGCGGCCACCGAGGACGAGGCCGTTGACGTGGGCCGGGCGATCGCCCGGTGCAGCCTGCTCAAGTGCGCGATCGCCGGCCAGGATCCGAACTGGGGCCGGGTGCTGGCCGCCATCGGCACCACCAGCGCCACGTTCGAGCCCGATAAGCTCGCGGTCGCGATCAACGGGGTGTGGGTCTGCCGCAACGGCTACGCCGCCGATGACAGGTCCGCGGTTGACCTGTCACCGCGCGCCGTCACCATCACCGCCGATCTCCAGGCCGGGTCCGCCGCGGCCACGATCTGGACCAGTGACCTGACTGCCGAGTACGTGCACCTGAACTCGGACTACCCGACATGACGCTTCCCGCCGCGAGCAGCGCCGTGCAGGCCGGGCAGGATGCGCTGGCCAAGGCGGCCACGCTGATCGAGGCGCTGCCGTGGCTTGAGCGCTTCCATGGCCGGACCGTCGTGGTCAAGCTCGGCGGCAACGCGATGACCGACGAGGCGCTGCTCGCGGCGTTCGCGCAGGACATGGTGTTCCTGCGGTACGCCGGGCTGCGGCCGGTCGTGGTGCACGGCGGCGGCCCGCAGATCTCCGCGCACCTGGACAAGCTCGGCCTGCCGGTCGAGTTCCGGGCCGGGCTGCGGGTCACCACCCCGGAGACCATGGACATTGTCCGGATGGTCCTCACCGGCCAGGTGAACAGGGAAGTCGTCGGGCTGATCAACCAGCATGGCCCGTTCGCGGTCGGCATGTCCGGCGAGGACGCGCACCTGCTGACGGCCAGCCGGGCGCAGGCCATCGTGGACGGCGAGGTGGTCGACCTCGGCCAGGTCGGGCGGATCGAGGACGTGAATCCCGGCGCGGTCGCCGCGCTGCTCGCCGACGGCCGCATCCCGGTGATCTCCACTGTGGCCCGCGGCACCGCCGGCGAGATCTACAACGTCAACGCCGACACCGCCGCGGCCGCGCTGGCGGTGGCGCTGGAGGCCGCGAAGCTCGTGCTGCTGACCGACGTCGCCGGCCTGTACGCGGACTGGCCGGGCCCAGCCGCGGCGGGCAGTACGGGCGCAGCCGGCGGTGCCGGTCCCGCCGGGCCCAGGGTCATCAGTCAGCTGACCGCGGCGCAGCTCGCGGACCTGCTGCCCGGCCTGTCCGATGGGATGATCCCGAAGATGGAGGCGTGCCTGACCGCGGTCAGCGGCGGGGTGCCGCAGGCGCACGTGCTGGACGGCAGGCAGCTGCACGCGGTGCTGCTGGAGATCTTCACCGATTCGGGCATCGGCACGATGGTCGTGCCGGGCGGTGCCGTTCCTGGCGGTGCCGTTCCTGGTAGTGCTGTTCGTGACGGTGCGGCGCGGGCCGCAGGCCCGGCCGCGGCAGGAAAGGCGGGAACGTGAGCCAGACCGAGCAGCTGCAAAAGCGCTACGCGGCCGCGCTGATGCCGAACTACGGCATGCCGCCGGCCGCCCTGGTACGCGGCCAGGGCTGCCTGGTCTGGGATGCCGATGGCGCACAGTACCTGGACCTGATCGCCGGCATCGCGGTCAGCGCGCTCGGGCACGCCCATCCGGCCCTCTCCGCGGCGGTGCAGCGGCAGGTCGGCACGCTCGCGCACACCTCCAACCTGTTCCTGCACGAGGGCCAGGTCGCGCTGGCCGAGCGCATCCTGGCCCTGCTCGGCACGGACGGCCGGGTGTTCTTCGCCAACTCCGGCGCCGAGGCCAACGAGGCCGCGCTCAAGCTGGTCCGCCGCCGCCAGGGCGACGGCCGGCGGGTCATCGTGGCCGCCGAGGGCAGCTTCCACGGCCGGACCCTGGGCGCGCTCGGGGTCACCGGCAAGAGCTCGATCCGGCGGCCGTTCGGCCCGTACGGGGTGGATGTGCGGTTCGTGCCGTTCGGCGACGCCGCGGCGCTGGCCGCCGCGGCCGGGCCGGACTGCGCCGCGGTCTTCCTGGAGCCGTGCCTGGGGGAGGGCGGCGTGGTGCCGGCCCCCGATGGCTACCTGCGCGCGGCGCGGGCGGCCTGCGACGCGGCCGGGGCGCTGCTGGTGCTGGACGAGATCCAGAGCGGCATCGGCCGGACCGGGGCCTGGTTCGCGCATCAGCGCGAGGGCATCGTGCCGGACGTGGTCACGCTGGCCAAGGGCCTGGGCGGCGGGCTGCCGATCGGCGCCTGCATCGGCATCGGCGAGTGCGGCAGCGCGCTGCGCAAGGGCGACCACGGCAGCACGTTCGGCGGCAGCCCGGTCGCCTGCGCGGCGGCGCTGGCGGTGCTGGACACGATCGAGGCCGACGGCCTGCTCGACCAGGTGACGCAAGTCGGCGGCCAGCTGGCTGAGGACCTGCGGACGGTCGGGCGCCCGCTGGTCACCGGCGTGCGCGGCCGCGGGCTGTGGCTTGGCCTCACCCTGGCCGAGCCGGCGGCGCCGGCCGTGGAGGCCGCGGCCAGGTCCGCGGGCTTCCTGGTCAACGCGGTCCAGCCGGACGTGATCAGGCTGGCGCCGCCGCTGATCCTGACCGCGGCGCAGGCCGGCTCGTTCGCCGCCGCGCTGCCGGGCATCCTGGACGCGGCCAGCGCCGCCCAGACCGGGAAGGCGAGATGACCGGGCCCGCAGGCACCGGCCCGGCGATTGCCCGGCCGGCCAGCCAGGGAGCAGCCAGGCCGCGGCACTTCCTGCGCGACGACGACCTGTCCCCGGTGCAGCAGGCCCAGGTGCTCGGCCTCGCGGCCCGGCTGAAGGCCGACCCGGTGGGCTGGCAGCCGCTGGCCGGGCCGCGCAGCGTCGCGCTGATCTTCGACAAGCCGTCGCTGCGCACCCGGGTGTCGTTCGAGGCCGGCGTGGCCGAGCTCGGCGGCCACCCGCTGGTCATCGACGCGCATACCACGCACTTTGGCCGGGGCGAGACGATCGAGGACGCCGCCCGGGTCCTCAGTCGGCAGGTCTGCGCCGTGGTGTGGCGGACATTCGGCCAGGACCGGATCGCCGGCCTGGCCGCGGCCAGCACGGTGCCGGTGGTCAACGGGCTGACCGACCAGTTCCACCCGTGCCAGGTACTCGCCGACCTGCAGACGATCGCTGAGGCCCGCGGCGGGCTGGCTGGCATGACGCTGGCCTTCCTCGGCGACGGGTCGAGCAACATGGCGCACTCCTACCTGCTCGGCGGGGCCACGGCCGGGCTGCACGTGCGGATCTGCGCGCCGGAGCGGTTCTGGCCGGACGAGCAGGTGCTGGCGGACGCCGCCGCGATCGCGGCCGGCACCGGCGGCTCGGTGAGCGTCTCCGCCGACGCTGCGCAGGCCTGCAAGGACGCCGACGTGCTGGCCACCGACGTGTGGACGTCGATGGGGCAAGAAGGCCAGGAGGGCGACCGGATCGCCGCGATGGCCGCCTACCGGCTCGATGCGGCCAAGCTCGCGGTCGCGGCCGGGCACTGCCAGGTGCTGCACTGCCTGCCCGCCCACCGCGGCGAGGAGATCGCCGCCGAGGTGATCGACGGCCCGGCCAGCCTGGTGTGGGATCAGGCCGAGAACCGGCGGCACGCGCAGAAGGCGCTGCTGACCTGGCTGCTCGGCGCGGTGCCCGCGGCTGATCAGCCGCCCGCGGCGCCGACCGGGCCGGGCCGGGGAGCGGTGTCATGACCGGCGCCACCCCGATGACCAAGGCGGCCAGGCACGCGCAGATCGCCGCGATCCTGGCCGAGCCGGCCGCCCCGGTCCGCTCGCAAGAAGAGCTGGCCGACCGCCTCCTGCGCCGGGGGGTGCGCGTCACCCAGGCCACGCTGTCCCGTGACCTGGAAGAACTCGGAGCCGTGCGGCTGCGCGGGCCTGGTGGCGTGCTGCGCTACGCGCTGCCGGACGAGCCCGGCGGCCCGGGCTCTCGCCCCGGCGGAGTGGCGGCCGGGACCGGGAGCGCCGCGGGGGGCGGCTCCGGGCTGGATGGCGCCGACGCGGAAGACTCGTCGCGGCTGGCCCGGGTGGCCGGCGAGCTGCTGCTCGCCGCCGAGGCCAGCGCCAACCTGGTCGTGCTGCGCACCCCGGCGGGTGCGGCGCAGTTCCTGGCCTCGGTGCTGGATCACGCGGCCTGGCCGTCGATCCTCGGCACGGTGGCCGGGGACGACACCGTCCTGATCATTGCCCGCGACCCGGCCGGCGGCCAGGACCTGGCCGATGCGCTGCTGCGGCTGGCCGAGCGGCGGGCGCACGCCGGGACACGGTCCTGAGCCGGGCCGCCGGGCGCTGGCCCAGGCCCGGGGCGTGAGCCCGGGCGGCGGAGAGATTTGCGGGAAATCGAGCATTGAGGAGATCGACGTGACCGAGAAAATCGTGCTGGCCTACTCGGGCGGCCTGGACACCTCCGTGGCCATCGGCTGGATCGCCGAGCGGACCGGGGCGCAGGTGGTGGCCCTGGCCGTCGACGTCGGCCAGGGCGGCGAGGACCTGGAGACGATCAGGGCCCGGGCGCTGGCCTGCGGGGCGGCGGAGGCTGAGGTGATCGACGCGCGGGACGAGTTCGCCGCCGGCTACTGCATGCCGGCGCTGCGGGCGAACGCGCTCTACCAAGACCGTTACCCGCTGGTGTCGGCGCTATCCCGGCCGCTGATCGTGGCCCACCTGGCCCGGGTCGCGCGCGAGACCGGCGCGACCATGGCCGCGCACGGCTGCACCGGCAAGGGCAACGACCAGGTCAGGTTCGAGGTGGGAATGGCCGCCCTGGCGCCGGAGGTGACGGTGTTCGCGCCGGTCCGCGATTCGGGCATGACCAGGGACAAGGCCATCGCGTTCGCGGCCGAGCGGTCGCTGCCGATCAGCGTGACCTCCCGCTCGCCGTACTCGATCGACCAGAACGTCTGGGGCCGCAGCTGTGAGACCGGCCACCTGGAGGACATCTGGGAGGCCCCGCACGACGACGTCTGGGGCTACACCGCCGACCCGTCGGCCGGGCGCGAGCCGGACGAGGTGATCATCAGCTTCACGGCCGGCGTCCCGGTCGCGCTGGACGGCCGCCCGCTGTCACCGCTGCAGATCATCACCGAGCTGAACGCGCTCGCCGGGGTGCACGGGGTCGGCCGGATCGACCTGGTCGAGGACCGGCTGGTCGGGATCAAGAGCCGGGAGATCTACGAGGCGCCCGGCGCGATCGCGCTGATCACCGCGCACGCCGAGCTGGAGAACGTGTGCCTGGAGCGGGACCTGGCCCGGTTCAAGCGGCAGGCCGAACAGCGCTGGACCGAGCTGGTCTACGACGGGCTGTGGTTCTCGCCGCTGCGGTACTCGCTCGATGCGTTCATGGCGCAGGCATCCAAGCCGGTCACCGGCGACGTCCGGGTCCGGCTGCACGGCGGCCGCGCGGTGGTCACCGGCCGCCGCAGCCCGGCGTCGCTGTACCAGTACGAGCTGGCCACCTATGACACTGGCGATGAGTTCGACCAGGGGCTGGCCAAGGGATTCGTCGAGCTGTTCGGCCTGCCCAGCAAGATCGCCGCCGACCGGGACCGCCGGGTGGCAAGCTGAGGGGACGATGGCCGCGCGCCGGGCGCGGCCTCCGAGCAAGGGAGCACCGTGGCTGACGACGAGCGCGCCGGGCCGCTGCGGCTGTGGGGCGGCAGGTTCGAGTCCGGGCCGGCCGAGGCGCTGGCCCGGCTGTCGGTCAGCGTCCAGTTCGACTGGCGGCTGGCGCCCTACGATCTGCTGGCCTCCCGTGCGCATGCGCGGATGCTGCACCGGGCCGGGCTGCTGGCCGACGCCGAGGCCGACCGGATGCTCGGCGCGCTGGCCGACCTGAGCCGGGACTGCCGGGACGGCACGTTCCGGCCCGGCGCCGACGACGAGGACGTGCACACGGCGCTGGAGCGGGGTCTGCTGGAGCGGGTCGGCTCGCTCGGCGGCAAGCTGCGGGCCGGCCGCAGCCGCAACGACCAGGTCGCCACCGACCTGCGGCTGTACCTGCGTGATCAGGTACGGCTGATCACCGCCAGGCTGGCCGAGCTGGAGCGCGCGCTGCTGGCCCAGGCGCAGCGGCACGCCGGCACGCCCGCGCCCGGCATGACGCACCTGCAGCACGCCCAGCCGGTGCTGCTGGCCCACCAGCTGCTGGCGCACGGGCAATCGCTGGCCAGGGACGCCAGCCGGCTGCGGGACTGGGACAAGCGGGCCGCGGTGTGCCCGCTCGGCTCCGGCGCGCTGGCCGGTTCATCGCTGCCGGTAGACCCGGACGCGGTGGCCGCCGAGCTGGGCTTCGACGCGGCCGCCGACAACTCGATGGACGCGGTCAGCGACCGCGACTTCGCCGCCGAGTTCTGCTTCGCCGCCGCGCTGCTCGGCGTGCACCTGTCCCGGCTGGGCGAGGAGATCGTGCTGTGGTCCTCGCACGAGTTCGGCTGGGCCGAGATCGACGACGCCTACGCCACCGGCTCGTCGATCATGCCGCAGAAGAAGAACCCGGACGTGGCTGAGCTGGCCAGGGGCAAGGCCGGGCGGCTGATCGGCGGCCTGACCGGGCTGCTCACCATGCTCAAGGGGCTGCCGCTGGCCTACGACCGGGATCTGCAGGAGGATAAGGAACCGGTGTTCGACGCGGTGGACACGCTGCTGCTGGTGCTGCCGGCCATGGCCGGGCTGGTCGGCACGCTGCGCTTCCACACCGAGAAGCTGGCCGCGAGCGCGGCCGCAGGGTACGCGCTCGCCACCGATCTGGCCGAGCGCCTGGTGCGGGGCGGGGTGCCGTTCCGGGAGGCGCACGAGGTCGTCGGGCACCTGGTCGTGTGGTGCCAGGTGCACGAGTGCGAGCTGGACGAGGTGAGTGACGCGGACCTGGCCGCGATCTCGCCGCGGCTGACGCCGGACGTGCGCGAGGTGCTCACCGTGGACGGCGCCCTCGCGGCCAGGGACGGGCGCGGCGGGACGGCGCCGGTGCGGGTGGCCGAGCAGCTGGCCCGGCTGCGCCTGGCGGTCGACGAGCACGCCGCCTGGGCCTCGTCCGGGTGACCGGGGTCCTGGCGCGGGGCTTCTTCGGCCGGGCCGCTGCGGAGGTCGCACCGGACCTGCTCGGCTGCGTGCTCGTGCACGACAGCCCGGACGGGCTGGTGGCCGTGCGGATCGTGGAGACCGAGGCCTACGCGGGCCGGGCGGACCCGGCCTCGCATGCTTACGGCGGGCCGACGGCCCGCAACGCGGTCATGTTCGGGCCGCCGGGGCACGCGTACGTGTACTTCAGCTACGGCATGCATTTCTGCGCGAACCTGGTCTGCCGCCCGGCCGGGGACGCCTCGGCCGTGCTGCTGCGGGCCGGCCAGGTCATCCAGGGCGCGGACCTGGCCGCCACCCGGCGGGCCGGAGGCCGGCGGGCTGCCCCGCCCGCCCGGGAACTGGCGCGCGGGCCCGGCAGGCTGTGCCAGGCCCTGGGCATCGATCGCGGCCATGACGGTGCCGACGTCTGCGCCGGGACCTCCGCGCTGCGGGTGTCGCGCGGCGCGGGCCGGGTAGCCGGCGCCGGGCTCAGCAGCACCGGGATCAGCAGCGGGCCGCGGGTCGGGGTCAGCCGGGCCGCGGACGTGCCGTGGCGGTTCTGGCTGACCGGGGATCCCTGCGTCTCGGCGTACCGGGCGTCGGTGCCGCGCCGCGCCCGGGCCAAACCGGTTACCGGCAGTGATCCCGCAAGTGGGACGATGCACCAGTGACCGACATCATCGACGAGCTGAGCTGGCGCGGCCTCATCGCCGTCTCGACTGATCTGGATCAGCTGCGCGCGGCGCTGCGCGCGGGCCCGCTGACGTTCTACGGCGGCTTCGACCCGACCGCGCCCGGCCTGCACATCGGCAACCTGGTGCTGCTGCTCACCATGCGCCGGCTTCAGCTGGCCGGGCACCGTCCGATCGGGCTGGTGGGCGGGGCCACCGGGCTGATCGGCGACCCTAGCGGCAAGTCCGCCGAGCGGGTGCTGAACCCGCGCGAGGTGGTGGCCGGCTGGGTCGAGCGGATCAGGGCCGAAGTGGGCCGGTTCCTGGACTTCGCCCCCGGCCCGGCCGGCGCGCTCCTGGTCAGCAACCTGGACTGGACTGCGGACCTGTCCGCGCTGGATTTCCTGCGCGACATCGGCAAGCACTTCCCGCTGACCCAGATGCTGTCCCGCGAGGTCGTCCGGGCCAGGCTGGAGGCCGGCAGCGGTATCACCTACACCGAGTTCAGCTACCAGATCCTGCAGGCCAACGACTTCCTGGAACTGCACCAGCGGCACGGCTGCGATCTCCAGCTGGGCGGCAGCGACCAGTGGGGCAACCTGGTCAGCGGCGTGGATCTCATCAAGCGCAAGACCGGCGACACGGTGCACGCGCTGGCCACCCCGCTGATCACCAAGCCGGACGGCACCAAGTACGGCAAGTCGGAGGGCGGTGCGATCTGGATCAGCCCCGAGCTGATGACGCCGTACGCGTTCTACCAGTTCTGGCTCAACCGGGCCGACGCCGAGGTGCCGTCGCTGCTGCGCGTCTTCACCTTCCGCGGCCGGGATGAGATCGCGGCGCTGGAGAAGGAAACCGCCGGCCATCCCGCGGACCGCGCCGGGCAGCGCGCGCTGGCCCGTGACGTTACCGAGCTGGTACACGGCCCTGGCGAGCTGGCCATGGCCGAGGCGGCCAGCGGGGCCCTGTTCGGCCAGGGCGACCTGCGCGACCTCGACGCCGGGACGCTGGCCGCGGCACTCGAGGAGGTGCCGCGCGCGGTGGTGGGCCCCGGCCCGCTGCCGCCGGTGGCCGACCTGCTGGCGGCGGTCACGCTGGTCCCGAGCAAGTCCGCGGGCCGCCGGCTCATCGCCGAGGGCGGCGCCTACCTGAACAACGTGAAGGTGACCCAGCAGGACGCGGCGCCCGGCCCGCAGGACCTGCTGCACGCCCGCTTCCTGGTCCTGCGCCGCGGCAAGCGCAGGATCGCCGGCGTCGAAGTAGGCCACTGACCGAGGGCCCCGCGAGTCGCCGGTCGAGGGCCCGCGGGGCCGGAGGGAGCGACTGCCGCTCTGCGCCAAAGAGCCGATGGCGAGGGCCCGCGCGGCCCGAGCCTGCGGCCGCGGGGGATCCCGGGGTCGCCCCCGGGGCAGTACTGCAGGGATCCCGGGGGCCGCCCCGGGGCAGTACTGCGGGGATCCCGGGGGCCGTCCCCAGGGCAGTACCGCGGATCCCGGGGGTCGCCCCCCGGGCAGCGCAGCCCGATTTGACGCAATGGCGTTTACTGCTAATGTTTCGTCTTGCCCCGAGCGGGTGCCGCCGTCAGGCGGACCGCTCCGGGGATCCGGCAGGATCATCCTGCCCCTCGGCGAAAACCCCCTGTGGGCACTCGGCTGGGCGGGTATCCTGGACATCGGAGCAGCAAGCAAGAACCAGAAGTAAGCTCACTGACTCGCTTGACAGTCCTCGGACCGTCCGGTAAGTTAGCAGGGTTGCCCCCGATGAGATCTGAACCTCTCTGACGGTGTGCGTCCGTACCTTGAGAACTCAACAGCGTGCTAAAAGCCAGTGCACATGCACAAACCCTGTCAATCGGGCTGTGCCGGTGACGGTGCAGTTCACTGACGGATGCCAAGATCGCTTCCGCGGACCGGGCTTGCCCGGATCGCGGAAGCACTCCTGAAAGTCAGCACCCCGCATGTCCGGTCTTCGACCGGGCGCGCGGTTGCTAATAGACATTCAATGGAGAGTTTGATCCTGGCTCAGGACGAACGCTGGCGGCGTGCTTAACACATGCAAGTCGAGCGGAAAGGCCCTTCGGGGTACTCGAGCGGCGAACGGGTGAGTAACACGTGAGCAACCTGCCCTTAGCTTCGGGATAGCTCCGGGAAACCGGAATTAATACCGGATATGACTGCGGCCGACATCGGCCATGGTGGAAAGTTTTTCGGCTAGGGATGGACTCGCGGCCTATCAGCTAGTTGGTGAGGTAACGGCTCACCAAGGCGACGACGGGTAGCCGGCCTGAGAGGGCGACCGGCCACACTGGGACTGAGACACGGCCCAGACTCCTACGGGAGGCAGCAGTGGGGAATATTGCGCAATGGGCGAAAGCCTGACGCAGCGACGCCGCGTGGGGGATGAAGGCCTTCGGGTTGTAAACCCCTTTCAGCAGGGACGAAGCGAAAGTGACGGTACCTGCAGAAGAAGCGCCGGCTGAACTACGTGCCAGCAGCCGCGGTAACACGTAGGGCGCAAGCGTTGTCCGGAATTATTGGGCGTAAAGAGCTCGTAGGTGGTTTGCCACGTCCGCTGTGAAAACCTAGGGCTTAACCCTGGGCTTGCAGTAGATACGGGCAGACTAGAGGTAGGTAGGGGAGAATGGAATTCCCGGTGTAGCGGTGAAATGCGCAGATATCGGGAGGAACACCGGTGGCGAAGGCGGTTCTCTGGGCCTTACCTGACACTGAGGAGCGAAAGCGTGGGGAGCGAACAGGATTAGATACCCTGGTAGTCCACGCCGTAAACGTTGGGCGCTAGGTGTGGGGTCCTTCCACGGATTCCGTGCCGCAGCTAACGCATTAAGCGCCCCGCCTGGGGAGTACGGCCGCAAGGCTAAAACTCAAAGGAATTGACGGGGGCCCGCACAAGCGGCGGAGCATGTTGCTTAATTCGACGCAACGCGAAGAACCTTACCAAGGTTTGACATGCAGGGAAAAGCCGTAGAGATACGGTGTCCGTAAGGGTCCTGCACAGGTGGTGCATGGCTGTCGTCAGCTCGTGTCGTGAGATGTTGGGTTAAGTCCCGCAACGAGCGCAACCCTCGTTCTATGTTGCCAGCGGGTAATGCCGGGGACTCATAGGAGACTGCCGGGGTCAACTCGGAGGAAGGTGGGGATGACGTCAAGTCCTCATGCCCCTTATATCTTGGGCTGCAAACATGCTACAATGGCCGGTACAGAGGGCTGCGAGACCGCAAGGTGGAGCGAATCTCAAAAAGCCGGTCTCAGTTCGGATTGGGGTCTGCAACTCGACCCCATGAAGTCGGAGTCGCTAGTAATCGCGAATCAGCAACGTCGCGGTGAATACGTTCCCGGGCCTTGTACACACCGCCCGTCACGTCACGAAAGTCGGCAACACCCGAAGCCGGTGGCCTAACCCTTTTGGGAGGGAGCCGTCGAAGGTGGGGCCAGCGATTGGGACGAAGTCGTAACAAGGTAGCCGTACCGGAAGGTGCGGCTGGATCACCTCCTTTCTAAGGAGCATCTGGCGCGCTCGCCGACTCGTCGGCGAGGTCGCGTCCAGAGCCATATCTCGGGCGAGTGTCCCGAGGTGGCTGCTCATTAGTGGAGCACTGGTTATTCGGTCCGGGCGTCTGCCTGGCCTGCTAGTACGGCCGCCTCGGCTTTCGCCGGGAATCACGGCACGGAACGCAGACCGGGGGACGGCCGGGCCGGGCACGCTGTTGGGTCCTGAGGGCACGGCCGCATCATTCGGGCCTCCTCGGACAGGACCGGTGCCGATTCGCCGCCAGGCGGAAGGACCGGGACCGCCCGTACCTTGAGAACTGCACAGTGGACGCGAGCATCATCTGTAGTTGCCAAGTTAATAAGGGCACACGGTGAATGCCTTGGCACCAGGAGCCGAAGAAGGACGTAGGAGCCTGCGATAAGCCCCGGGGAGTCGGCAACCAGACTTTGATCCGGGGATTTCCGAATAGGGAAACCTGATTGGGCGTAATGGCCCATCGCCCCTGCCTGAACACATAGGGCAGGTGGAGGAAACGTGGGGAAGTGAAACATCTCAGTACCCACAGGAAAAGAAAGCAACCGCGATTCCCCTAGTAGTGGTGAGCGAACGGGGAACAGGCCAAACCGAGCACGTGTGATAGCCAGCAGGCGTTGCGTGTTCGGGGTAGCGGGACCTTCCAGTCGGAGCTGCTGATCCGGCAGGGAGTAAGAAATCGTTTGAGTAGCCGAAGGTTTTGGAAAACTGCGGCATAGAGGGTGACACCCCCGTAGGCGAAACTCAAGCGACTCTCGGAAGGGATCCCAAGTAGCACGGGGCCCGAGAAATCCCGTGTGAATCCGGGAGGACCACCTCCTAAGCCTAAATACTCCCTGGTGACCGATAGCGAACAAGTACCGTGAGGGAAAGGTGAAAAGTACCCCGGTGAGGGGTCGTGAAATAGTACCTGAAACCGTGTGCCTACAAGCCGTGGGAGCGTGTCAGCCTCCGGGCTGAAGTGAAGTGACCGCGTGCCTTTTGAAGAATGAGCCTGCGAGTTATGGTATGTGGCAAGGTTAACCCGTGTGGGGAAGCCGTAGCGAAAGCGAGTCTGAATAGGGCGTCTAAGTCGCATGCTATAGACCCGAAGCGGAGTGATCTACCCATGGGCAGGTTGAAGCGCGGGTAAGACCGCGTGGAGGACCGAACCCACCAGGGTTGAAAACCTGGGGGATGACCTGTGGGTAGGGGTGAAAGGCCAATCAAACTCCGTGATAGCTGGTTCTCCCCGAAATGCATCTAGGTGCAGCGTCGCGTGTTTCTTACCGGAGGTAGAGCTACTGGATGGCCTAGGGGGCCGACAAGCTTACTGAAGTCAGCCAAACTCCGAATGCCGGTAAGCCAGAACGCGGCAGTGAGACTGCGAGGGATAAGCTCCGTAGTCGAGAGGGAAACAGCCCAGATCACCAGCTAAGGCCCCTAAGCGTGTGCTAAGTGGGAAAGGATGTGGAGTTGCACAGACAACCAGGAGGTTGGCTTAGAAGCAGCCACCCTTGAAAGAGTGCGTAATAGCTCACTGGTCAAGTGATTCTGCGCCGACAATTTAGCGGGGCTCAAGCACACCGCCGAAGCTGTGGCATTCGCGTAATAGCCCGGCCCTTTGTGGCTATGGCGACTGCGGCCCTGGCCGCTGTGGTTTCGGCCACGGCAGCCCTGGCTGCGACTGCCGGCGCCTTTAGGGTCCAGGTATGCGGATGGGTAGGGGAGCGTCGGGTGGCGAGAGAAGCAGCGGAGTGATCCAGCTGTGGACGCCACTCGAGTGAGAATGCAGGCATGAGTAGCGAAAGAGGGGTGAGAAACCCCTCCGCCGAATGACCAAGGGTTCCTGGGGCAGGCTAATCCGCCCAGGGTAAGTCGGGACCTAAGGCGAGGCCGACAGGCGTAGTCGATGGACAACGGGTTGATATTCCCGTACCCGCTTAAATGCGCCCATGCCGAATCTGGCGATGCTAAGCGCGTGACGTGGACAGATCCTTCGGGACGAGTCCGCCGAGCCCGTGACCCAGACTAGTAGTAGGCAAGCCGAAGGGGTGACGCAGGAGGGTAGCTCTACCGGGTGATGGATGTCCCGGGGTAAAGGTGTAGGGCGATGCGTAGGCAAATCCGCGCATCACGTGCCTGAGACCTGACGCCGAGCCGATTTAGGCGAAGTGAGTAATCCCATGCTGCCAAGAAAAGCCTCGCGGTGAGTGTTTGAGCGGCCCGTACCCTAAACCGACTCAGGTGGTCAGGTAGAGAATACTAAGGCGATCGGGTGAACCGTGGTTAAGGAACTAGGCAAATTGTCCCCGTAACTTTGGGAGAAGGGGAACCGCATCTGGTGATGAGATTTGCTCTCTGAGCTGGAAGCGGTCGCAGATACCAGGGGAAAGCGACTGTTTACTAAAAACACAGGTCCGTGCAAAGTCGCAAGACGACGTATACGGACTGACGCCTGCCCGGTGCTGGAACGTTAAGGGGAGGGGTTAGTGGCTTCGGCTGCGAAGCTCTGAACTTAAGCGCCAGTAAACGGCGGTGGTAACTATAACCATCCTAAGGTAGCGAAATTCCTTGTCGGGTAAGTTCCGACCTGCACGAATGGCGTAACGACTTTCCCACTGTCTCAACCACGGACCCGGCGAAATTGCACTACGAGTAAAGATGCTCGTTACGCGCAGCAGGACGGAAAGACCCCGGGACCTTCACTGCAGCTTGACATTGGTGTTTGGGACGTCTTGTGTAGGATAGGTGGGAGACTGTGAAGCAGAAACGCTAGTTTCTGTGGAGTCAACGGTGAAATACCACTCTGGTCGTTCTGGATGTCTAACCTGGGTCCGTGATCCGGATCAGGGACAGTGTCTGGTGGGTAGTTTAACTGGGGCGGTTGCCTCCTAAAAGGTAACGGAGGCGCCCAAAGGTACCCTCAGCCTGGTTGGCAATCAGGTGTCGAGTGTAAGTGCACAAGGGTGCTTGACTGTGAGACAGACATGTCGAACAGGAGCGAAAGCTGGGACTAGTGATCCGGCGGTGGCATGTGGAAGCGCCGTCGCTAAACGGCTAAAAGGTACCCCGGGGATAACAGGCTGATCTTCCCCAAGAGTCCATATCGACGGGATGGTTTGGCACCTCGATGTCGGCTCGTCGCATCCTGGGGCCGGAGCAGGTCCCAAGGGTTGGGCTGTTCGCCCATTAAAGCGGTACGCGAGCTGGGTTTAGAACGTCGTGAGACAGTTCGGTCCCTATCCGCTGCGCGCGCAGGAGTCTTGAGAGGGGCTGTCCCTAGTACGAGAGGACCGGGACGGACAAACCTCTGGTGTGCCAGTTGTTCTGCCAAGAGCACGGCTGGTTGGCTACGTTTGGAAGGGATAACCGCTGAAAGCATCTAAGCGGGAAGCTCGCCTCAAGATTAGGACTCCCTCAGGGTTAACCTGGTAAGGCCCCCAGCTAGACGACTGGGTTGATAGGCCGGAGGTGGAAGCACGGCAACGTGTGCAGCTGACCGGTACTAATAGGCCGAGTGGCTTGGCTCCTACTTCACGATCTTGTTCGCGTCCACTGTGCGGTTCCCGAGGTGCGGTCGGCCTCGCTGGACCTGATGACTTCGCCTTGAGGCGAAGCTGAGGAACAGCGGGGCTCCTGACATCTCCATAGTGTTTCGGTGGCCATGGCGAAGGGGAAACACCCGGTCCCATTCCGAACCCGGAAGTTAAGCCCTTCAGCGCCGATGGTACTGCGCGGGGGACCGCGTGGGAGAGTAGGACGCCGCCGGACATCTTCCAGTGAGGGCCGCTACCGGGCAGGTAGCGGCCCTCACTGCGTTTTGGCGCGGAACAGATTAGTCGAGCAGCAGGAAATGCGGCCGGAGCGGCCGGGCGCAGTAAGCAGGGAGGTTGCCGGAATGGCCGACAGGCCGAACGGCGCACGTGGCGGCGGGCCGACGAGCAGCGGCCGGTCCGCCGCACCAGGGAAAGGCCGCGGGAGTAGCGCCCGTAACGTCACCGGCAGGTCAGCGGGCGGCGGGAAGCCCGCTTCCCGCCGCAACGACTCGTCCGGCGGCCCGGGCAGCAGTTCAGGCGGCCGTGGTACGGCCGGTCGGGATTCAGGCAGCCGCAATCCAAGCCGCGGCGGTTCAGGCGGCCGCGATTCTGGCGTTCGCAAATCTGCCGGCCGCGGGTCTGGTGCTCGCGGGTCTGGCGCTTCCTGGTCAGGTGACCGCGATCGGGGCGCTCGGGGTCCGGACGGTCGTGATTCCGGCGGCCGCGGTTCTGGCAGCCGTGATTCCAGTGGCATGCGGGATAGCACGCCGAGAGGCGGAGGCAGCCGCCGGAGCGGCCCGGCCCGGGCCGGGCGCTGGGAGGGCGACGACACCGGCGGCAGGTCAGAGCCGCGAGAGCGAGCCAGCCGCCGGACCGGAGCGGATGGACCCGACTGGGCAAGGGCCGGCCGCGGCCAGGATCGCAGCCGCCGCGAGGGCTCAGGACGCCCGTCCAGTCGTCCCGCAGGCCGTTCTTCAGGGCCGCCGAACAATGCTGCATCCGACGGTGAGGCGGCCGGTAGCAGGCGTGACCGAGACCGCGGCTGGGACCGGCCCGACCGGGCTCAGCGGGCCAGTTCGCGTGCTGGCGCCAGTGGCACGGGCCGCGGCCCCCGCAGCTGGGACCGGGCGGGTGAGCGCCCGCAGCGAGCTTCCCGGCCGGCCTGGCGTGACGGGGACGACCGGGCGGACCGTGGTCGCCCTCGCCGGGGCAGCCCGAGCGGTCGCCCGGACCGGAGTTCCGGGCCTTCCGGCGCGGCCGCGCGCGGCTCGGCCGCCGGGACCAGCCGGGACCGGCGCGACTGGGGACGTGACGGCGGCCGCCCCGATCGCGCGTCCCGCCCCCGATCACAGCCGACCTCGGCTGGCGCGGACAGCGGCGACCGCAGCAGGCGGGACGACAGCCGTCCGGAGTGGCCGTCTCGTTCCGGCGCTCAGCCCCGCGGGCAGACGGATCGGCCCGGCGGCCGGCCGCCCCGGTCCAGCGCGCCCTCCGATCGGCCCGGTGACCGCGGTGAGCGGTACCCCGGCGGCTCGGACCGGCCCGATCGTTTCTCCAGGCCCGATCGACCGCAATGGCAGTCCCGGCCAGGTACGGGCCCGGAGCGGGAGGGTCGGCCGGGGGATCGTGCGGGCCGCGCGCCCCGGCGTTCCGAATGGGGCGCTGCGCGGGAGCCGGCTACGCGGATCGTGACCGGACTGCAGGCCGCGACCGGGCCACCAGTCGCGGTCGGACCGCAGGTCCTGACCGGACCGTGGATCGGGCCGGGCGGCCCGCGGACGGTTACGCCGCGGATCGCCGTGCCGGCAGCTCGCGCTCGCCGGATCAAACCCGGGCTGGCGGGAGTGCCCGGTCAGCTGCGCCCGACCCGCCCAGGCTGGAAGTGCCCGCGGACATTACGGCGGACCAGCTCGACCCGCAGGCGCGGGCCGAGCTGCGCACCCTGCCCGGGGATCTGGCCGAAGCCGTGGCCCGGCTGCTGGTGGCGGCGGGGACGGAAGAAGATCCTGACCGTGCGTACCGGTACGCCGAGTCGGCCCGCGGCCTGGCCGCGCGGGTCGGCGTGGTGCGCGAGACCGCCGGGATCGCGGCGTACCGGGCCGGCCGCTGGAGTGACGCCCTGGCCGAACTCCGCGCCGCGCGCCGGCTCACCGGCCGGGCACACCTATCTGCCGCTGATGGCCGACTGCGAGCGGGCTCTCGGACGGCTGGATCGGGCGCTTGACCTGGTCAGCGGGACGGAGGCGCAGCAGGCCGACCCGGACACACAGCTCGAGCTGCGGATTGTGGAGTCGGGCATCCGCCGGGACCAGGGCCTGGCCGACGCTGCCGTGGCCGCGCTGCAGGTGCCTGAGCTGACCGATGGCCGGATCCGGCCCGGCTCGGCCCGGCTGTTCTACGCCTACGCCGATGCGCTGATCGACGCCGGCCGGGAGGACGATGCCCGGGAGTGGTTCGCCCGGGCCGCCGCGGCCGATAAGGCCGGGCAAACCGATGCGGCGGTGCGCTTCGACGAGCTGGACCAGGTGGCCTTCGCCGACCTGGAGCTCGCCGACCCGGAGCTTGCCGGCTCCGGCGATGATGACGCCACGGCCGATGATGAGGCCACGGACGAGGAGTGCGTCGCGGCCGGGACTGAGGCCGGAGCTGCGGAAGCCGGCCAGGACGGTCCGGCCAGAGACGACGTTGCTGTCTCTGAGCCGGGCCAGGGTGCAGCAGCGCATGCGGACGATAACGACCGGCAGTGACTCAGGCCGCCTCCCGGATGGGCGCGCGGAGCTCCCGGGATGGCCGCCGCGCCGGTGAGCCGGGGAGGCGGCGGTCAGTTCGGTGCCGGGCCGGTCTCGTCCAGCCAGCGCAGGATCCCGGCCACGTTGGCCGACGTGGTGCTGATCCGCTCGAACTTCGCGGCGCTGTCCGGGTCAGCGCCCTCTTGCAGCACGGCATAGCGCTGCCGCGTTCGCTCGGCGACCAGCGCTGCCGCATGGTCGAGGTCCAGCCCCGAATCCCTCGCCTGCCTGGTCTCCTCCACCCACAGGCTGAGCTCGGCCGCCGCCCGCTCCAGCGTCTCGGAGATCGCGGTGACCGGGCCGAAATGGCTGAACAGCAGCCGGGCCGGCTGCAGCGTCCCGAACATCCGCAGTGACTCCTGGGCTACGTCCAGGTCGAAGTCGGGCGGCGGCGTGGCCGGCCGCATGTCGCCGGTCTCCTGCAGGTAGATGCCGGCTGCGTCGCCGACGTACAGGTCGCCGGACTCGGAGTCGACCAGGCCCACGTGATGCTTGGCGTGGCCGGGGGAGTAGTGGCTCTCGAGCCGCCTGCCGCCGCCCAGGTCGACCGAGCCGGTCTCCGCGACGGCCCGGATGCGCGCGGCCGGGGTCGGGGCCAGCTGGCCGAAGAGCCCGTCCAGCTCGTCGCCGTAGACCATCCGCGCGCTGGCCATCAGCCGGCTCGGGTCGGCCAGGTGCCGGGCGCCGCGCTCGTGCACGACGATCTCGGCCGCCGGGAACATGTCCGCGATGTCCCCGGTGCCGCCGGCGTGATCCAGGTGAATATGGGTCACGACCACCGTGGCCAGGTCGCCCTGCCCCACGCCCAGGGCGGCCAGCGCGTCCCGCACAATCGGAGCCGCTGGCGCCGCCCCGGTCTCGACCAGGCACGGCCGGTCGCCACGGATCAGGTAGCTGGCGGTGATGCCGTGGTATCCGGCCAGCTGGGTATCGATTTGGTACACCTCGTGGCCGACTGGCGTGATGACGCCGGCAGCCGCGGCGGATCCGGGCTCTGCGCGCTCCATGGCGCCATCGTCTCAGGTGCCGTGCGCGCGCCAGCAGGGGCCGTGGCCGGGAGCCTGCGCCGGGCACCAGGACACGTGTTCAGCTATGAGCGAACGTGCGGATGACCAGGCCGGTGCGCGGCTTGGGCGAGAACGAGGTGGACTTGCGCGGTACCCGCTCGCCTCCCGCCGCTACCGCGTAGATGTCGGCGGCCGGGACCGGGCAGCTGATCACGGCGGTGCCGCGCGGATCTTGCTGCGCGGCGCGCACGGCCGCCTGGGCGTCGTCGTGCACGATCCGGACCCGCTCGCTGTCGTCGGCGATGCCCCAGACCCGGCCCATCAGCAGCTCCTGGAGCAGGGCAGGCGCGAGGCTGCGCCATCGCTTCGACCGGCCGGGCGGCATGGCCAGCGCGGCCTGGGCCGGGTCGGGATCGGCCAGCAGGAAAGCCGGCCCGTCGCCGGCGATGATGAACGCCGGCCCGGGCCCGGCCGCCGCGGCCAGCTCGGCCAGCGCCGCCTGCATGTCCGCGCTGCCGCCGGGCAGGCGCCGCACCCGGAACGCCGACGTGGCCTGCCGCGCGGCCGCCGCGACGTCCAGGCCGGGGATGACCCGGTGAATCGCCGCGATCTGCGGCGGGTAGGCCGCGGAGTCAACCAGCATGGCCAGGCCGCGGTCCCACGGACCCGGCCCGGCTCCGGCCCGCTGGCGGTGCTCTTGCATCTGCCGGTAGGCCGCGTATCGGTGATGCCCGTCGGCAATGAGCGCCTGCCGCGGAGCCAGATCGGCGGCGATCATAGCCAGCTCAGCGTGATCAGTGATGGCCCACATCCGGTGCCGCAGCCCGTCGCTCGTCACCGTGTCGAACAGCGGCGCACGGCGGGCGGCGGTGTTCGCCAGCTGGGTCGCCGCGCTGCCGGCCTGCCCGCACCCGCGGTCCCCGGCCCCGCTGTGCCAGGGTGCGCGATGGTCGGCCGAGCCGTCATACAGCAGGAAGATCGGCTCCAGATTCGCCTGGGTCGCCTCCATCAGCTGCCGCCGGTCATCGACCGGGCCCGGCGCCGTGTCCTCGTGCGGCAGCACCACGCCCGCACTGAGGGGAGGCAGCGCCAGCGCCCCGATCAGCCCGCGCTGCACCGTCTGGTCGCCGCCCGGGCCCGGTCCTGACTGCTCGTAGACATACAGCGCGGGCTCGGGATCGCAGACCAGGATGCCGTCCCGCTGCCAGTCGGCCAGGGCCCGCGCCGCACCCCGGTAAGGGTCGCCAGGCGTGGCCGCCGCGTGCCAGGGCAAAATCAACCGGACGATGTTATACGGATCGGACGCCAGCAGCTGGCTTTCGGAGTCCCGGGCGATGACGTCGTACGGTGGGGAGGTGACCTCGGCCAGCCCGCTCACCCTGTCTTGCGCGTAGCGCACCCCGCGGAACGGGGCCAGGGCGAGGCTCGCACCGCGGCGATCCGCCACTGCCTGGCCGGACGGAAGGATCTGCACATATGACAGAAGGATCAAGCGGCAGCCGCGATTCCCGGCCGGGCGAAGATCTTCGCCCGGCCGATGTCAGCGACACTTCCCGCCGGCCGGGCGACGCCGCGCACAATGCGGACCGTCCTGATCCGTGGGCCGAGCCGGCTGCGGCGGCGGCCGGGGCCAAGACCTACGCGCTGTACCGGCGCGGGATGGAGTTGCTCGGCCGCGGCAGCGCCGCCGCGGCGGCGCAGCTGCTGGAGCGGGCCGCGGCGGCGGAGCCACACTCCAGGAGCGTGCTCGAGGCCCTGGCCCGCGCCCAGTTCGACGCGGGCCGGTACGCGGCCGCCGCCGAGAACTTCCGCCGCATTGTCGAGGCCAGCCCGAGCGATGATTACGCGCAGTTCGGCCTGGGCCTGGCGCTGGCCCGCACCGGCGACCCGGGCGCGGCTGCCGAGCACCTGGCCCTGGCCGCCGCCATGCGGCCGAACCTGCGGCACTATACCGATGCGCTGCGCAGCGTCCGGGCCACGCTGAGCGCCAGGAGCCGTCTGGCGGAGGGAACTGCCGAGTGACGCAGCACGAGGCCGCCCGCCCGGCCGGTGCCGCCCCAGCCGGGACAGGCCGGCCCGCAGCAGGACCTGCCCCAGGGCTCCGCGGAGCCGCTGTGCCAGCGCTACGACGCGGCACTGCTCGACCTGGACGGCGTGATCTACCTGGGCGGCGCGCCGGTCCCTGGCGCCCCGAAGGCGCTGGCGCAGGCCGCCGAGGCCGGGATGCGGCTGGCCTTCGTGACCAACAATGCCTCCCGGTCGCCGTCGGCCATCGCGGCTCAGCTCACCGGGCTGGGCGTCGCCGCCAGCACCGCCGACATCATCACGTCGGCGCAAGCCGCCGCGCACCTGCTCGCTGACCGGCTCCCGGCCGGGGCGCCGGTCCTGGTGGTGGGGGGCATCGGATTGCGGATCGCGCTGCGGGAGCGGGGTCTGCGGCCGGTGTCGACAGCCGCCGACCGGCCCGCGGCCGTGGTGCAGGGCTACGCGCCCGATATCAGCTACACCGAGCTCGCCGAGGGCGCGCTCGCGGTCCGGGCCGGGGCGCTGTACGTGGCGTCCAACGCCGACACGACGCTGCCCACCAGCCGTGGTCCGCAGCCCGGCAACGGGTCGCTGGTGGCGGTGATCGTCACCGCGACCGGGATCAGGCCGGTGGTGGCGGGCAAGCCTGAGCCGCCGCTGCACGCCGAGGCGATCGCCCGCACCGGGGCGCGCCGTCCGCTGGTGATCGGAGACCGGCTCGACACCGATATCGAGGGCGCGGTGCGCGGCGGTGCGGACAGCATGCTCGTGCTCACCGGCGTGACCAGCCCGGCGCAGGCCGTGCTCGCGCCGCCGGGCCAGCGGCCGTCCTATCTCGCCGCTAACCTGAGCGGGCTGCTCGAGCCGCACCCCGAGGTCCGCGCTGCGGACGGTGAGTTCTGCTGCGGCGGCTGGAGCGCACGGCGCGGAGCGGGCGGGGCCGGCGGCCTGAAACTGGCCGGCGACGGCGCGCCGGTCGACGGGCTGAGGGTGCTGTGCGCCGCCGCCTGGTCCGGCGCCGGGACGGACGACGTCAGCGCCGAGGCCGCGCGATCGGCCGTGGCGCGGCTTCGCCTGCCGTCCTGACGGCGGCGCACGCGGCGGCCCAGGCCGGACCCGCGACGATCCCGGTCAGCCCCCGCGCCGGCGGACCGGCCGCCGGGCGGCCCCTTGAGCAGCCCACGAGCGGAACCGGAACAGGCCCCGGGCGGAGCGGGATCAGCCTTCCGGGCAGGCCGGATCAGCCTGCGGGCGGAGCCGGATCAGCCCGCCGGGCGACGCGCGGGCCGGGCCGCCGCGAGCAGACTGCTGCCTGGGTTCACCGGACGCCCCAGCCGGCCGGCATCCCGGTCCCCGACAGCCACCGGAAGGACACGCACATGATCGAGGCCCGGAGCCTCAGCAAGCAATACGGCGGGACGCTGGCCGTCGACGACCTGTCGTTCACCGTGGAGCCGGGCAGGATAACCGGCTTCCTCGGCCCCAACGGGGCAGGTAAGACCACCACGATGCGGCTGATCCTGGGCCTGGACAAGCCGACCAAGGGCACCGTCACGGTCAATGGCAAGCCGTTCAGCCAGCTGGCCTGGCCCATGCGCGAAGTGGGCGCGCTGCTGGACGCCAAGGCCATGCACGGCGGCCGCAGCGCCTACAACCACCTGCTGTGCCTGGCCCAGACCAGCAATCTGCCCGCCCGGCGGGTGCACGAGGTGCTCGAGCTGGTCGGCCTGAAGGAGGTCGTGTCTAAGCGGGCCAAGGGCTTCTCGCTCGGCATGGGCCAGCGCCTCGGCATCGCCGCGGCGCTACTCGGCGACCCGGCGATCCTGATGTTCGACGAGCCGGTCAACGGGCTGGATCCCGAGGGCATCCTGTGGATCCGCAACCTGATGAAGGCGCTGGCGGCCGAGGGCCGGACGGTCTTCGTCTCCTCGCACCTGATGTCGGAGATGGAGAACACCGCCGAGCACCTGATCGTCATCGGCCGCGGCAGGCTCATCGCGGACTGCTCGGTGGCCGAGTTCATCGCCGCCAACTCGCGGCAGTCCGTCCGGGTGCGGACCACCGACCCGGACGAGCTGGCCAAGCTGGCCGCCGCCGCGGGCGGAACGGTTCGCGACGACGGCACCGGGGCGATGATCCTGCTCGGCCTGACCACCGCGCAGGTCGGCGACCTGGCCTTCGAGAACGGGATCCGGCTGCACGAGCTGGCGCCCGCGCAAGCCTCGCTAGAGGAAGCATTCATGGAGCTGACCGCGGCCAGCGTGCAGTTCCACGCCGGCGTTCCCGGCAACCAAGGCCGGCGGCGGCTGCGGGAAAGGTGGCCTGAGATGACCTCCGCAACGCACGAGGAACTCGTCGGCGGCGCAGTCGGAGCGCCAGCGCGGGCCGGGCCGGCTTCGGCGGCGCCCTGCGCTCGGAATTCACCAAGATCCGCTCGGTACGGTCGACCTACTGGACGCTCCTGGCGCTGATCATCGCGGTCATCGGCATCGGCGCACTGTTCAGCTTCGGGCGGGCCCAGCAGATCACCCAGGCGCCCCCAGGCGGCCGGTCGGCGCAGGTCGCCGACGCTATCACGCACGCGACCTCGACCAGCCTGTTCGGGCTGCTCATCGGCCAGCTGATCATCGTGGTCCTGGGCGTGCTGACGATGTCGTCTGAGTACTCCACCGGCATGATCAGGGCCTCGCTGACCACGATGCCCAGGCGCGGCACGGTCTTCGCGGCCAAGGCCGTGGTGTTCGGCGCGGTCGCACTTGTGGTCGGCATGGTGGCCAGCTTCGGCGCGTTCTTCACCGGCCAGGCGATCCTGGCCACGCAGCACGCCAGCGCGACGCTCAGCTACCCGGGCGCCTTGCGGGCGGTCCTCGGCGGCGGCCTGTTCCTGACCGTCTGCGGGCTGCTGTCCTACGGCCTGGCGGCCGTACTGCGGCACACGGCGGGCGCCATCACCGCGGCTATCGGCCTGCTGTTCGTGCTGTTCATCCTGAGCGGGTTCCTGCCCCACAACTGGGCCGTGCACATCGACAAATGGATCCCGTTCAACGCCGGTGCGGCCATCTGGGAGAACGAGTCCGGGGTGAACATGTTCCACCCGTGGACGGGGTTCGCGGTGTTCTGCGGCTATGCCGCCATAACGGTCATCGGCGGCCTGATCCTTTTCCGCAAGCGCGACGCCTGAGGTTCAGCTGGCGCAGGCGGGGGCCCCAGGGCAGTGCCCGCGGGCCCTCGTTCTGCGGCACCGGGGCGCCAGGTGACCTAACCCGCCGCGCCACCGCGGACGCTGAGCCGGCCGGTCAGAAAGTGATCAGGTACGTCACCAGGCGGCGCCGACCAGACCGTTCGGAGTACCGGGTAGTACCGTCTGCCTCCCTGTGACCAGGTCGATCAGCTTCGCGAAGTCGTACTCGTCGTACAGCACGTACCGGCCGGACACGTCCGTCCGGATGCTCATCGGGTAGGTGATATCCCCGCCCCGCTGGAGCACCCGCACCACGCGTATCAGCCTGCCTGTGGCCGACTGATACGCCCCGAGCTGTTCCTGCCACCAGGTCTTACGGTTGTAACGCGAAGCGATAGCGAAGGTGGCCTGTCCGGCCGGGCTCAGCACTCCGGCGTCTATCTCGGCGTTGCCGGAGGGACGGCGGATGGCCCCGCGGTAGTACCGGGCCAGCCGGCCGCCCGGTGAGCCGGTGCGCAGGATCCAGAGGGCGTTCAGGCCGCTTGTGGTCAAACGGGTGCCGTTACTCGGATTGCTGATCATCCCGAGCAGGCCGCCGTCCGCGGACAGCGACAGGTCGAACGGAGCGGCCGGGAAGGTGTAGGTCCAGGTCTTCAGGCCGCCGGACGGCAGGCTGATGACTCCGACCTGCCCGAAGTGGCGGACGATATTGCCTCGCGTGTGCCGGCAGACGGTGGTGTCGTAGGCAGCGGTCTGCCCGTCTGCGCTGCCGGCTAGCCCGTCTGGCTGGATCTGCCCGAAGACCCTCGGCAGCGCGAGCGGGGACAGGCCGGTGGCCCGGCCCCGGGTGGTGAGCCGAAACCGGTAGAGCGCGGTGGTGCACTCGTGCCGGTTGACCGCCGCGGCGACGAACGTCCGGTCGCCGCCCAGCGTGGCCACCGCCTGGTAGTACCAGCCGGGCCGCGGGGCTTGCAGCCGCCCGGCGACGCGGCCGGTCGTAGAGCTGACCACCACGAGCACAGTGGCGTTGCTGGTCGGCGCGAAGGATGTCTGCCGGACCTCGGCGATGAATCTGGGCATCGGCCCGGCGGGCATCCGCCCGCCTGAGTAGCCCTGCGCCACCGTGCCCGGCTGCTGCGGGGCGGCCGCGTGACCGGTCATGGCACGCGGCACGATGAGCGCGGCGGCAAGGACGATGACCGCTACGGCCGCGGCGGCGAGCAGCGGGGTCACCCGGCGGCGCGCGCCGGCCCGGGCGATACGGCGGGGACGGGCGCCCAGCGGGCGGATCGTCTCCGGCCGGATGGCCTCGGCGGCGTCCCGGTAGGCGTCGCGCAGCCGGTCTTCGATCGGGTTCACAGTTCCTCCTTCAGCTCGCGGGCCAGCGCGGCCAGAGCGCGCGATGCGGTCGAGGAGACGGTGCCGCGGCTGATGCCGAGGATCGCGGCGATCTGCTGGTCCGGCAGGTCCTGGTAGTAGCGCAGGGCCAGCACCTCGCGAGCGCGGCGTGGCAGCCCGGCGACCGCGGCCAGCACGGCCCGCTGGTCCTCGCCGGCCATGGCGGCCGATTCCGCCGACCAGACCGGCGGCTCGTGCGGCGGCGGCCGCAGCCGGGCGCGGCGGCGGGCCCGCAGCACCGTGCGCGACCCGTTCACGACCGAGGTACGCAGGTAGGGCAGGGCCTTGTCGGCAGCCTGCAGCCGCGGCAGCGCCCGGTACAGGCCGAAGAACGCGTCCTGCACCACATCTTCGGCGCTGGCCCGGTCACCCACCAGCATCAGCGCGAGCCGCACCAGGCCGACGGCGTGCGCGCGGAACAGCTCATTGACGACGTCATCGCTCGCCGGGATCGCCGCCGGGCCGTCCGCCTGTCCGTCGCTCGCGGCCAGCCCGGCGGCCTGAACCGCAGCCTGTTGCACCGTGCTGGCGTGAGGTCTCATCTTCCTAAGACGCCGGCGCCGCCGCGCTGCTGAGTTCCCGGCCGTGCGGATTGTCAGCTCGCGGCGGGCTGGCAGCGCGGGCACCAGAACGTGATCCGCTCGGTCGGGTCCGCGCCCGGCCCGGCGGCCTCGTGCCGGCGGATCGGGGTGCCGCACCGGCGGCACGGCCGGCCGGCCCGGCGGTAGACCCAGTTCTCCGTGCCGGCCGCCAGGCTCCCGGTGGTCGCCTGCTCCGGCCGGTCCTTGTTGGCGTCCAGCAGGCGGCGGGCCAGCTCGACGACCGCGGTCAGGTCGCCGGCCGCCCCGACCGGCCGCCACGGGTCCAGCCCGCGCAGGAACAGCACCTCGGCCTTATACAAATTGCCGATACCCGCCAGGTTCCGCTGGTCGAGCAGGGCCGCACCGATCGGCCGCCCCGGCGTCGCCCGCAGCCGGCGCACCGCCTCGGCTCCGTCCCAGTCCGGGCCGAGCAGGTCGGGCCCGAGGTGTCCGACCACCCGGTCCTCGTGCACGGTCCGCAGCACCTCCACCACGCCGAGCAGGCGGCCGATCGCCTGCCAGCTGTCGTTGGCCAGTACCAGCCTGATCCGGTAGTCGCGTGGCGGATAGCCGCGCGCCGGCCGCACCCGCCAGGTGCCGTCCATCCGCAGATGGGTGTGCACGGTGATGCCGCCCTCGACCCGGGTCAGCAGGTGCTTGCCCCGTGACAAGGTGGCGGTGACCGCCCGCCCGGTGAGATCCGTGGTCGCATACCGCGGCACCCGGAAATCGCTGCGCGTCAGCTCCCGGCCGTCCAGTGCCGCGCTGAGCTGGCGCGCCGCGCGCCAGACGGTATCGCCCTCGGGCATGCTCCCAGCATGGCACCAGCGGCTGGCTGGTCCGGCAGGCCGGCATTTGCGCGGTCAGGCGGTTCCGGGGCTGGCCTCGCAGGCTGACCGGCCCGGCGGCAGATTTGGCGGCCTAATTGCCTGCCCGCGGACAGCGGGTATTCAAAGGTGACAGGTTATGCGTCTGAAATAACGCACAGCTGGAGATATACCTGATGGCGGCCTGCGCGGCCGCCGGGGAGTTCGTGATCATGCGGCGGCGGCCGCAGCGAGAACATGGGGGTTCCGATGAAGACCAGCCGATGGACGCCGCTTGGCCGCGCGGGCCTGGTCGCGGGCATCACTGCGGCCAGCATGCTCGGGATGGCCGGGCCTGCGCTGGCCGCCTCCGGCCCGGTGTCGTCGCATCCCGCCAGCGGCACCCCGGCCTTTCCCAGCAGCGGCGCCACCGAGCAGATGCGCCAGCTGGTGCAGTGCGGCGGGACCATGTACGGGGTCGGCAGCTTCCACACGGTCACGCAGGGCGGTACGTCGATAACGCGGGACAACGCGTTCAGCTTCAGCGCGACCGCGCCGTACAAGGTGACCTCGTGGAACCCTGACGTCAACGGCAAGGTCAACTCCATCGCATTCAACGGCGGTAACTGTTCCGAGGCCTACATCGGCGGCACGTTCTCGTCCGTGCACGGCACCAGCGTCAAGGACATCGCCGAGGTGAGCACCTCGACCGGCGCGGTCAGCAGCTCCTTCGGTCACACCGCCAACGGCCAGGTCGAGAGCCTGCTGGCCGTCCGCGGGCACCTGCTGACCGGCGGCTACTTCACCTCGGTCAACGGCAGCAGCAACAGGTACTTCGCCAGCCTCAGCCCGGCGACGGGCAGGGACGACGGGTTCCTGCACCTGAACATCTCCGGCAACTACACCGGTCCCGGCACCCGGGTCTACAACCAGCAGCTGAGCCACGGCGGCACGCTCGACCTGGTCGAGGGCGTCTTCACCTCGGTCGGCGGCCAGCCGCGCCAGCAGATCTTCATGCTCAGCGTAGGCGGCGGCAGCGCGGCGCTCACCGGCTGGACGTCCCCGGAGTTCAGCCAGCACTGCGCGAACAGCGAATCGTTCTACATCCGCGCCGCCTCCTGGTCGCCGGACGACGGCACCGTCTACACCGCGAGCACCGGCTTCAAGCCGGCCTCCGGGCCTGACCACGGCCTGTGCGACTCGGCCGCCGCCTTCCCCGCCTCCCAGACCTCGGTCAGCCACAAGTGGATCAACTACACGGGCTGCGACTCGCTGTATTCCACCGCCGCCGACGCCAATACCGCCTACTTCGGCGGTCATGAGCGGTGGGCCGACAACTCGCACGGCTGCAACGCGGCGGGCCCGGGCGCGGTCCCGGCCCAGGGGATGGTCGGGCTCTCGCCGTCGACCGGTGCCGTGGTGTTCAACCCCACCCGGGGCCGCGGCCTGGGCGCCGACGACATGCTGATCACCAGCGCCGGGCTGTGGATCGCCAGCGACAACGCCTTCGGCGCCAACGCGTGCGCCCACATCCCCGGGCACGCGGGCGTCTGCTTCCTGCCCTACGGCTGATCGATTCCGCGGGCTGACTGCCGCCTGGCCGGCGGCGTTACATCAGGCGGCGCAGCCGGATCAGGTCCAGGACGTTGCCCTCGACCTTGAGGCGCCCCGACAGCCACGACCGCAGGAAGCTACCGGGATCGGCCGCGATCGCCACCACGTCGTCGCTCTTGGCCGCGAACCGCACCTGCGCCGCGGGCGAGTCCGGCCCGGCTTCGCGGACGCCGTTGTGCCCGTTCGGCCCGAGCCGGGTCAAGAACGTCACGCCCAGGTCGGACACCCGGCAGCTCAGCGTGCGGTCCATCAGGTGATCCGCGCGGGCCTGGGCGTCCATGTCCGAGATGCGGGCGGTGAGGCTCTCCAGGGCCGCGCGGCACTCGTCGGCTGTCGCCATCAGTTCTCCTTGCCTTTGCCGATCATTGTCCGCACCGGCCCGAGGAGTAGGGCCGGCGGGGGCCGGGTAACCCGTACGGATGCGCCGATCTGGCGGCACCGGGCGGTAGCGTTCCCTGACGGGACGCGTGACCGGCGCTGTTCCGGAGATGGCAAGGAGCGTGGAGCACAGTGCAGTCCGAAACCGTGCCGCCCGACCCGGGACAGTCCGACCCGCGGCAGCCCGGCACCGAGACGGCAGGCCTGCCCGGTCCGGCGCCCCGGATCCCGGCCGGGCCGGCCACCGGCGACCTGCGTGTTGATCATGCCCTGGCCGACCTGCGCGAGCTGGCCAGCAGGCCGGTGGCCGAGCACCCGGCGATCTTCGACCGGGTGCACCAGCGGCTGCGGGACGTCCTGGGCGAGCTGGACGGGCAGCCGCCCGGCGGCCTGCAGGGACGCGGCGGCTGAGATCGGCGTGCGCCAGGTCATGAACAGGCGGCGGCTGGACGCCGAGCTGGTGCGGCGCGGGCTGGCCAGGTCCCGGGACCAGGCCGCCGAGCTGATCGACGCGGGCCGGGTGACCGTGGCCGGGCAGGTTGCGGGCAAGCCCGCGACCCGGGTCGCCGAGGCAGCGGCCATCACGGTGCGAGACGACGGACCGGCCGGGCCGCAGTACGCCTCCCGCGGCGGCCGCAAGCTCGCCGGGGCCCTGGCCGCCTTCCCCGGGCTGCCGGTGGCCGGCCGGCGGTGCCTGGACGCCGGCGCGTCCACGGGAGGGTTCACCGACGTGCTGCTGCGCAGCGGCGCCGCTCACGTCGTGGCGGCGGACGTCGGCTACGGCCAGCTGGCCTGGCCGCTGCGCAGTGACCCGCGGGTGACGGTGCTGGACCGGGTCAACGTCCGCGGCCTGCGGCCCGAGCAGGTGGCGCCGCCGCCACGACTGGTGACCGCGGACCTGTCCTTCATCTCGCTGACCCTGGTGCTGCCGGCGCTGGCGGCCTGCGCGGCTCCGGATGCTGACTTCCTGCTGCTGGTCAAGCCCCAGTTCGAAGTGGGCCGCGGCAGCGTCGGCTCGGGCGGTGTGGTGCGCGATCCGGGGCTGCGGGCGCAGGCCGTCACCGCGGTGGCGGCGGCCGCCCTCGGGCTCGGGCTCGGCACGGCGGGGGTGACGGCGAGCCCGCTGCCGGGACCGTCCGGCAACGTGGAGTATTTCCTGTGGCTGCGGCGCGGGGCACCGCCGCTGGACCGCGCCGACCTGACGGGCGCGATCACGGAGGGACCGCAGTGAACGCCGGGCGGACCATGCTGGTCGTCGCGCACACCGGCCGTCCGGCGGCGGTGCGCAGCGCGCTCGCCGTCATCGGCCGGCTGGCCGCCGCCGGCGTGCGGGTCCGGGTGCTGCAACCCGAGGCGGCCGCGCTCAGCGGCGTGGACGTGGCCCAGTTCCCGGCGACCGCGGAGGCCGCCGAGGGGGCGGAGATGGTGGTGGTCATCGGCGGCGACGGCACGCTGCTGCGCGCCGCCGAGCTGGCCCGTCCGGCCGCCGTGCCGCTGCTCGGCGTCAACCTCGGTCACGTGGGGTTCCTGGCCGAGGCCGAGCCGGAGGATCTGTCCGACGCCGTGGACCGGGTGGTGGCGGGCAGCTACACCGTCGAGGAGCGGATGACCGTGGACGTCACCATCAGGGAGGATGGCCAGGTGACGGCGGCCACCTGGGCGCTGAACGAGGCCACCGTAGAGAAGGCCGCCCGGGAGCGGATGGTCGACCTGGTTCTCGAGGTCGACGGCAGGCCGCTGTCGCGATGGGGCTGCGACGGAGTGGTATTCGCCACCCCGACCGGGTCCACCGCCTACGCCTTCTCGGCCGGCGGCCCGGTGGTCTGGCCCGGCGTTGAGGCGCTGCTGCTGGTGCCGATCAGCGCGCACGCGCTGTTCGCCGGGCCGATGATCGTCTCGCCGCGCTCCGTGCTGGCCGCGGAAGTGATCGGCGGAACGGGCGATCAGCGGGAGGCAGGCGGGGCCGTTTTGTGGTGCGATGGGCGTCGTAAGGTCGATCTGCGGGATGGCGCGCGGGTCGAGGTCCGGCGCGGCGCCCGGCCCGTGCTGCTCGCGCGGCTGCCCGCGATCGGCGCGGACGCGAACGGCGCGCAGAGCAGCACGATCTTCACCGACCGGCTGGTGGAGAAGTTCGGCCTGCCGGTGACGGGCTGGCGTGGGCGTGGCGCGGCAGCCAGGCGGCCCGTGGTGAGCTAGCAAAGGGATGGGTGCGCTGCGAGGACGGGTGGCGTGACCGCGAGAACGAGGAGCCGGGCGGCGATGCTTGAGGAAGTGCGGATCAGCGGCCTCGGCGTGATCGACGAGGCGGTCCTGCAGCTCTCGCCGGGCTTCACCGTGGTGACCGGCGAGACCGGGGCCGGCAAGACGATGGTGGTCACCGGCCTCGGCCTGCTGTTCGGCGGCCGGGGCGACCCCGCGCGGGTGCGGCCGGGCGCGGAGCGGGCCAGCGTCGAGGGCCGGCTGCGCGTCGACCCGGCCGGGAACGCCGCCGTCCAGGTCGCCGACGCGGGAGGTGAGCTGGACGACGAGGGCAGCACGCTGATCATCAGCCGGTCGGTCTCCGCGGAGGGCCGCTCGCGGGCCTGGGCCGGCGGCCGCTCGGTGCCGGTGTCGCTGCTGACCTACCTCGCCGACGAGCTGGTCGCCGTGCACGGTCAGGCGGACCAGCAGCAGCTGCTGCGGCCCGGGCGGCAGCGCGAGGCGCTCGACCGGTTCGGCGGCGCGGAGCTGCGCGCGCTGCTGGCCGATTACCAGCGCGCCTACGCCCGGCACGCGGCGGTGGCCGGCGAGCTCGCCGAGCTGCGCGACCAGGGCGCGCAGCGCGTCCGGGAGGCCGAGGACCTGCGCCGCGGCCTGGCCGAGGTGGACCAGGCCGCGCCCGTCGAGGGCGAGGACATCGAGCTGGCCGCCGAGGACGAGCGGCTGGCCAACGCCGACGTGCTGGCGTCAGCGGCGACCACGGCGCACGAGGCGCTGCTCGGCGACCCCTCCAGCGGCTCGTACGAGGCGGCCGACGCGGTCACCCTGCTCGGCGCGGCGCGGCAGGCGCTGGAGTCGGCCGCCGGCCACGATCCGGCCCTGGCCGCGCTGGCCGCGCGCGTCTCCGAGGCGGCCTACCTGGTCTCGGATGTGGCCGCCGAGCTGGCCTCCTACGCCCAGTCCATCGACGCCGACCCGCGGCGGCTGGCCGCCGTCCAGGAGCGGCGCGCCGAGCTGGCCCGGCTGATCCGCAGCTACGGTACCGCCGAGCTGGCCACGGACCTCGCCACGGCGCCGGATCTGGCCGCCGTGCTGCGCTGGGCCAAGCTGGCCCGCGAGCGGCTGGCGCAGCTGCAGGGCGACGACGGCAAGATCAGCGAGCTGGCGGCAGCCGAGGCCGAGCTCGCGGACGCCGTCGCCGGGCTGGCCGCCCGGCTGACGCAGGCCCGGCGCGAGGTCGCCGGCCGCTTCGCCGCCGAGGTGTCCGCCGAGCTGGCGGCGCTGGCGATGCCGCACGCCCGGCTGACCGCCGAGGTGCTGCCGCTGCGCGAGCCGGGCCTGCACGGCGCTGACGAAGTGGAGATCCGGCTCGCCGCGCACCCGGGAGCACCGCCGCTGCCGCTGCAGAAGGGGGCATCAGGCGGCGAGCTGTCCCGGGTGATGCTGGCCATCGAGGTGGTATTCGCCGGCGCGGATCCGGTCCCCACTTTCGTTTTCGACGAGGTCGACGCGGGGGTGGGCGGCCGGGCGGCGGTGGAGATCGGCCGCCGGCTGGCCCGGCTGGCCCGGCGGGCGCAGGTCATCGTGGTCACTCACCTGCCGCAGGTCGCCGCGTACGCCGACGCGCACCTGGTGGTGGAGAAGGCCGGCGACGGCTCGGTGACCAGCAGCGGCCTGACCCGGCTCGACGATTCCGGCCGGGTCCGCGAGCTGTCCCGGATGCTGGCCGGCCTGGAGGACTCGGAGTTCGGCCGGGCGCACGCCAGCGAGCTGCTGGCCGCCGCCGCGCGGGAGCGGGCCGGGCTGGCCGGCGCGGGCTGACGCCGCTGCCGGGCGCCGGCGCGGCGCGGATCTGGCAAACTTACACAAACCAATGGATGTTCAGGCCCGAAGGCTTCCCGGCACCCGCCGGACCAGGTCAGCCGACCTGCCCGGCCTAGTCGCGGCCGCCCGGCTTGACCGCCGCACTAAGAACATCATCCGGCGGCTGAAGCCCGGTGACATCGCCATCCTCGACCACGCCGACCTGGACCGGGTCAGCGCCGAGGCGCTGATCAAGGTGCAGGCGGCAGCAGTGATCAATGCCGCTGCGTCGATCTCAGGCCGGTACCCCAACCTCGGGCCGCAGCTGCTGGTGGAGGCCGGCATCCCGCTGATCGACGACGTCGGTCCCGAGATCTTCGACAGCGTGCGGGAAGGACAGTCCGTCCGGCTAGATGGCGACACGCTGTACCGGGGCGACACGGTGGTAGCCAAGGGCACGGTCCAGACCGGGCAGTCGGTCGCAGCCGACATGGCCCGGGCCCAGCAGGGCCTGGCCGACCAGCTGCGCGGCTTCCTGGCCAACACCGTCGAGTACATCGAGCGCGATTCGGCGCTGCTGACCGACGGCATCCGGATACCCGAGCTGGCGACCAGGCTGGACGGCCGGCACGTGCTGGTCGTCGCGCGCGGGTACCGGCACCGCGAGGACCTGCTGGCGCTGCGCGCCTACATCCGCGAGTTCAAGCCGGTGAAGGTGGGCGTCGACGGCGGCGCGAACGCGCTGCTGGCGGCGGGCTACCGGCCCGACATCATCGTCGGTGACATGGACTCGGTGTCCGACGCCGCGCTCAAGAGCGGCGCCGAGATCGTCGTGCACGCCTATCCGAACGGAATCGCACCCGGGCTCGCCCGGGTCGAGGACCTGGGTGTCGGCAGCGTGCTGTGCCCGGCCCCGGGCACCAGCGAGGATGTGGCCGTACTGCTCGCCGACGAGGCCGGCGCGGCCCTGATCGTGGCGGTCGGGATGCGGTTCTCGCTGGTGGAGTTCCTCGACAAGGGCCGGTCGGGGATGGCCAGCGCAGTGCTGACCCGGATCAAGGTCGGGGACAAGATCGTGGACGCCAAAGGGGTCAGCCGGCTGTACCAGAGCCGGATATCCTCGTGGTCGCTGGCGCTGCTGGCGCTGGCCGCCGCGGTGACGATCCTGGTCGCGGCGGCGAGTCTGTCCGTCGGACAGGACTTCCTGAAATACCTCGGCTCCGAGCTGGACTACCTGCGGTACTGGCTGACTGGAATCTTCTGATGATCGACTTTCGCTATCACCTGGTCTCGATCATCGCGGTGTTCCTGGCCCTGGCCATCGGCATCTTCGTCGGCTCCACCGCGCTGAAGGGGGAGTCCCTGGCCATCCTGCGGGGCCAGGCCAACCAGGTCACGGCGGAGAACCGCGGCCTGATCCAGCACAACCGGACGCTGAGCAACCAGGTGACCTTCGACCAGAACTTTGCCCGCGCGGCGGCGGGACGGCTGCTGACCGGCGAGCTGACGGGGCGCAGCGTGGTCCTGGTGACCGCGCCCGGCGCGGACGCCCCGACGGTCAGCGCGGTCACCGCGGCCATCAGGCAGGCCGGCGGGACGGTCACCGGCCAGGTCGGCCTGACCACCCTGTTCTTCGACACCAGCGCCGCCACCGAGTCACTCCTGAGCAGTCTCGCGACCCAGTACCAGCCGCAGTCGGGCGCTGGCGCCAGCGCCGGATCGCAGTTCAGCGGCCAGCAGGCCGCCGCCGCCGTGCTCGCGGGGGCGCTGGTCACCAAGTCCGATCCGCTCTCATCCGCGACCGCGGCACCGGGCCAGGCGGCTGTTTCTGCCTTCGGCCAGCGTGACTTCCTGCAGCTCACCGGCACATCTGCCCGCCAGCTCCAGCCCGCCGAGCTGGCCGTCGTCGTCCCCCCGGCGACCCCGCCGAGCGGCAATGACGCCAGCCCCGGCAACCAGATCCTGATCGCCGTCGCGCAGGCGCTCCAGGCCGCCGGTCACGGCGTAGTGCTGGCCAGTTCGCTGGCCGGGTCAGGCCCGGGCAGTGCCGTCGACGCGCTGTCGTCGGGAGCCATCAGCGCGGCGCTGACCACGGTCGACAACGCGGACACCACGTCCGGCCAGATCAGCGTGGTGTGGGCGCTCACGCAACTGCTGGCCGGGCACAAGGCAATGGCGTACGGCGTCGGGCCGGGCGCCGTGCCGAGCCCGGCTTCCATCCCCGCCACCGTCTCCCCGTCACCGAGCGCGTCCGCCTCCGGCGGCGCCGGTCATCGGAAGGGCACGCCATGAGCCAGGACGCCCTCCTCGCGGCCGGGGTGGGCGCGGCGGCCGCCCGGCTCGCCTATGGCGCGCTGTGCCGCCGGCCGCCTGCCGGTGACCGCCGGTGGACCAGGACCAACCACCGCGGGGAGCCGGTGACCCTGCTCGAGGGCCCGGCGGCGGCGGCCGCGGCGGCGGCCGCCGTGCTGGCTGCGGGCGGTCCGGGACTGACCCCGCGGCAGCGAGCCGGCCTGGCCGTAGCGGGCGCCGGGGCCGGCGCGTTCGGCTGCTACGACGACCTGGCGGGAAGCACGGGCCGGCGCGGCTTTCGCGGCCACCTCGGCGCGCTGGCTCATGGCGAGCTGACCAGCGGCGCCGTCAAGGTCGCCGGCATCGGGGCGGCCGCCGCGGCGGCCAGTGCCCTGCTCGGCCCGGACGCCGCAGCCGGGGCTGGGCCTGCGGCCGCCCGGCCCGGCCGGGCGGCGCGGCGCGGGGGCGCCGGGCTCGGCGCTGCCGACCTGCTGGTCAGCTCCGCGCTGATCGCCGGGGGCGCGAACCTGCTGAACCTCTTCGACTTGCGGCCCGGCCGCGCCATCAAGGTGGCCTTCGCCGCCGGGCTGCCGCTCGCGGCCCGCCCCGGCGGGGCCGCCCCGGCCGCCGCCGCGCCGCTCGGGGCCGCGGCCGCGCTGCTGCCCGAGGATCTGGGCGAGCGGGCCATGCTGGGCGACGCGGGCGCCAACGCGCTCGGCGCGATGCTGGGCGGCGCCGCCGCCATCGCGCTGTCCAGGCCCGCCCGGCTGGCGGTGCTGGCCGGGGTGGCCGGGCTGACCGCGGCCAGCGAGTTCGTCAGCTTCACCAAGGTCATCGAGCGCACGCCGCCGCTGCGCCGGCTGGACCTGCTAGGCCGCCGCGCCCCGGCCCCGAGCCCGGCCCCGGCCCCGGATCCGGCAGCGGGGCGGGACCGGGCTCCGGCCCGGCCGGGCGGGGCGCCGGCCGGATGGCCGGCCGCTGCCGCGCCGCGGTGAGCGAGCCCGCCGCCGCGCGGGCTGTCTCGGCAGCGCCTGCGTGACCGCCAGCCAGCTGACCCAGCTGCCGCCCGGGGCGGACCTGCGCGCCGCCCAGGCCCGGCTGCAGAACCGGCCCGTGTCCTGATGGCCGGAGAAGATGTCCTGATGACCGGAACAGGCGCCCTCCCGGCCGGAGAGGGCGCCGGGCCGCGGATAGTACTGGTGCTCGGCACGGCCTCCGGCGGGACGGCCCGGCACGTGGCCATGCTCGCGGACGGCTGCGCCCGCCGCGGCATGGCGGTCACCGTGCTCGGCCCGCAGAGCACCCGGCGGCTGATTACGGCCCGGTCAGCTGCCGGCCGGGAACCACCGGCCGGCGAGCTGGCGTTCGCGCCGGTGGCCATCGGGGACCGGCCCAGGCCGGCCGCGGACGCGGCGGCGGTGCTGCGGCTGGCCCGGCTGCTGCGCCGCGCGCGGCCAGGGGTGGTGCACGCGCACGGGCTGCGGGCCGGCGCTCTTACCGCGCTCGCGCTCGCGTTCGCGTTCGCGTTCGCGCCCTACCGGGCGGCCCGCCCGCCGCTGCTCATCACCGTGCACAATGCGCCGCCCGCCGACCGCAGGTCCGCGGCTGCCTACCGCCTGCTTGAGCACATCTGCGCCCGGCGGGCGGACTTGGTGCTGTGCGTGTCGGCCGGCCTGGCCGGCCGGATGCGCAGCCTGGGCAGCCGCCGCGTGCTCGAGGTCACGGTCCCGGCCCCGCAGCGGCAGGTGCCGACGGCAGCCGCCGTGACCCGGGCCCGGTCCGACATCGGCGCGGCCGGCCGCCCGGTAGTGCTCGCGGTCGGCCGGCTGGCGCCCCAGAAGGGCTACCCGGCGCTGCTGGACGCGGCCGCCTGCTGGCAGCGGCACGCTCCCCGGCCGGTGCTGGTGATCGCCGGCGCCGGCCCGCTCGCGACCGCCCTGGCCAGCGAGAGCCGGGACCGGGGGCTGGACGTCCGGCTTCTCGGCCAGCGGGACGACGTACCCGCGCTGCTGGCCGCGGCGGACGTGTTCTGCGCGGCCAGCAGCTGGGAGGGCCAGCCGCTGGCTGTGCAGGAGGCGCTGCGGGCAGGCGTGCCGGTCGTGGCGTTCCGCACCGGCGGGATTCCCGGCCTGACCGGTGAGCACGGCGCGCTGCTAGTGCCGCCTGGCGAGCCGGCCCGGCTGGCCGCCGCGGTGCTGTCGGTGCTCGACGACGCCGCGCTGGCGGCGCAGCTCGCCGCCGGGGCGGCTGAGGCCGCCGCCAGGCTGCCGTCGGAGGCTGACGCAGTGGCCGCCGCGGCCGAGCTGTACGTCAGGGCCGCGGCGGCCGTCAGGATCCGGCCCCGGCCCGGCAGGCGCACGCTGCCGAGCTAGACGCAATATGCATATGTCAGCGTGCATACGCGCGTTTAGACGACACGTAGCGATTTTCTGGCATCAATCTCAGGTTTCGCCGGAAATTTGCCCTGTTCTTGTGCTGGACTAGTACCTTTGGGACCGCTAACTCATCCGCTGTGCGGCTCCGCGGGGGGATGCTGCTGATGAGCAAGGACAGCCGGACTGTGATCTCCTCCAGGCGCCCGCCCGACGACGGGGCCGAGCCTGGGTGGTCTGCCTGGGAGAAGCCGGCCGAGCTGCGCGAGCCGGACAGCTCTCCCGGGCCGGACCGATCGCGGCGGCCTGGCGCGCAGCGGCCGCCATGGGCGCTGCCATCCGCCGAGCCGGTCAGCCGCCCCGCGGACGACCGGTCCTGGCGGGAACGCTGGCGGCTCGGGCGTGATCGCGGCTTCCGCCGCCGGAATCAGCCCCGATCTGAGTCGCTTGCACCAACTACGGCGGAACCCGAGACGCCGAAGCCGCCCCGCCCGGCCCATGCTGCCGACCCGGCGGTCACCAAGCTGGCCCGCCCGGCCGACGCTGCCGACCCGGCGATCGCCAAGCTGGCCCGCCCGGCCGACGCTGCCGACCCGGCGATCGCCAAGCTGGCCCGCCCGGCGAAGGGCGCCAGGCCGTCCCAGGCTCAGGCCGCGGCTCCGGCCGCCGGAAAGGCCGCGAGGGCGACCACGACGGCGCCGTCGGCCGGATCGGCAGCCCCGCCCGCCCGTTCGCGCACGGAGTCCGAGCCGGCCGCCCGGCCGGAGCCACCGTCCCCGGCAGAACCTGCGACTACGGCCGGCCCGGAGCCTGCGCCCCCGGCTACGGCGGGGGCGAGGCCGCCCGCTGCGGCGGGGCAGGCCGCAGCCGGCAAGCCGGCGGCCGAACCCGCTCCTGCCGAGTCGCCGGCCACCGCTGAGCCGGAGGTTGCCGCGGCCGCGGCCAGCTCTCGCGCCACGACTGAGACAGCTGCTCCCGTGGTGGCGGCCGAGCCGCCGGGCGCGGGCCACGCCCAGCCGGCCCAGGCGCAGCCGGCCGCGGCGAGTAAAGCCGGGCCGGCGCCCCCGCCGCACGCTGACGCGAGCCAGCCTCAGCCCGACCAGTGGTATGTCCCGGACGCTGTGCCATCCTGGCCCAGGGTGCTCGGGACGACTGTCTGGCTGTGGCTGCAGCGCCGGGTGCCCGGCCGCAAGGCCGTCCCGCCCGGTGCCCGCGGCGCGACCCGGGCGCCTCGGCGCAGCCTCCCCGTCCTGATCATCGCGATCTTCTGCGTGGCCGTAGCGGCGGCGGTCGTGATCATGTTCACCGGGGTGCTGAAGGCACCCAGAATCACCAGCACGACACCTCGCGAGCAGGCTCCGGGCGGACTCGCCGGGGTGGCCGAAGCCCGCAGCCTGGCCGTCCAGTATGTTGCCGCCCAGATCGGGCATTCGACCGACATCGGCTGCGACCCAGTGATGTGCCTGGCCCTGAAGGCCCGCGGTTTCCCGGGCGCGAACCTGGTGGAAATCACCCAGGACACCAGCGATCCGCTCGGCGCGACGGTAGTCATTGCGACGACGGCGGTCCGCAACCAGTTTGGCAGCAAGCTGGCCAGCGTGTACGCGCCGCAGGTGCTGGCTAGCTACGGTGCGGGGGCGTCGCGCATCGACATCCGGGCGGTGGTGCAGACGCAGGCCGGGCAGCACACAGGCGGCTGCCCTGCGCGCCGACCTGGCCGGCCGCCAGCAGCAGGACAGCTCGCTGCTGCCCAACCCCAATCTCACCGTCTCGCCGTCCGGCCACCGTCAGCTGCAGGCCGGCCAGGTTGACGCGCGCCTGGCCGCCGCCCTGGTGTATCCGCTGAGCCAGGGCCAGGTCCATGTGCTGTCCTTCACGGACTCGGGCCCGGGTGCAGACCCGGTCGTGCTGCGCGCGGCCTATCTCGGTGTCGCCGGCACCGGCGGCCAGGCCTATATCCAGAGGCTGATCAGCGACTTGCAGCAGCAGCAGCAGCCGCAGTACCAGGCCGCCGTCCGCGAGGTCCGGGTGGCCGGTCAGCCGGCCGTGTACATCCAGTTCGCCGCCCCGGCGCCATGACCGTCACCCGCCCGCTTCCGGTGCCGTGGCCCGCGCTAACGTCAGGCGACACGCGGGTAACGCGACTTGCCCGAATTACCACCACTGATCATGACAACCGCGCATGAGGTTGATGCGTCATCTGAGTGGCCGGGGGGCCTGAACAGAAAACGGAGATGACTTTTATGACTCTGTCAGGAAGAGCCGCGCGGCTGGTGCGAGTAGCTGCGGCGGCGGGCCTTGCGCTATCTGGCTTTGCGCTTTTCAGCCCGGCAGCGGGCGCCTCCACCGGCCTGGGCTGGCTGCGGCTGGCGCATCTGTCGCCTAACACGCCTGCGGTAGACGTCTACCTGTACTCGTTCGGCAACCCGCACGCCAAGATCGTGCTGCATCACGTCGCGTACGGCACGGTCTCCGGGTACGAGCACGTGCCGGACGGCGAGTACACGGTCGCGATGCGCCTGGCCGGCGCGAAATCATCCACCAAGCCCGTGCTGTCCACGACGGTTGACGTGGTGGGGACCAACGCCTACACGGTGGCCGGCATGGGGCCGGCCTCCGGACTGCGGCTGAGGGTGTACCAAGACCGGCTGAAGGCGCCGCGCAGCAAGGCCCTGGTGCGGCTCATCCAGGCCTCGATGGCGCAGGACACCGTGGGGGTCACCGCCAACGGCAAGTCCCTGGCGAGCAAGCTCACCTTCGCCTCCGTCACCTCTTACAGCACGCTCAGGCCCGGGCTCACCCACCTGGAGGTTACTGGCTCCAGCGAGCACGCTTCCGAGATGGTCAAGCTGGCGGCCGACGGCATCTACACGCTGGTGGTACTGGACAACCATGGCCACCTGAAGATTGCCAGCCTGACGGACGCAATGGGCAGCAAGGTGCAGCCGGACGGCGGCGCGATGATGGGCTTCGGCGGCACCGCCGCCCAGCCGGGAGCCGCGCTGGCGCCCTGGGCCGCGGTGGCCGGTGCCGGGCTGGCCGCAGCGGCAGGCGGCCTGCTGTTCATGAGCCGGCGGCGCCGGCGGCCCTGCATGCGCGCTGACAAGCGCCAGCTATGGGCTGAGGAAGAGAGCTGGCCGGCCGGCTGGCACACCTCACCCGCCCGGGTGGTGCGCCTGCCGGCCGCTGCCATCGTGCTGCTGCTGGGCCTGCTGGCGGCCGGGGGCGGCGCAACCGGGGCCCTGCTGGCCAGCCGGACTGGTCATCCGGCCACGCCGGCCGGGAAGGCGGCCTTTGTCCCCGTTCCGGCCGGCCAGCAGGTGCCGGGCCCCGAGCCGACCGTCGGGTCGGCAGCGCCCTCGCCCGTCCGGCTGGTCATTCCCCGGATCGGCGTCTCCGCCCGGGTAATCCGGCTGGGCCTGACCGCAACCGGTGAGCTCCAGCCGCCGGCCAGCACCGCAGTAGCCGGCTGGTATACCGGCAGCCCGTCGCCCGGCACGATCGGCTCGTCGGTGATCGGCGGGCACATCGACTCGGTCCGCGGGCCCGGGGTGTTCTTCCGGCTGCGGGAGCTGCGGCGCGGCGACAGGATCTACGTGCTGCGCCGGGGCGGCTCGCTGGCCGTCTTCGTGGTGACCGGCGTGCACGAGTACCCGAAGGACAAGTTCCCGCGGCAGACGGTGTACGGGCCGACCCCCGACGCCGCACTGCGGCTTATCACCTGCGGCGGCGTGTTCGACTACGCCACCCGCCACTACCTGAGCAACGTGGTGGTGTTCGCGATCTTGCGTACCCGCCCGGGCACAGTGCTCGGGAGCTGACCCGCCCGGCCGCGGGGCCTACCAGCCGCGTTCCTTCCATTCCGGCAGCTGCGGGCGCTCGGCCCCGAGCGTGGTGTCCCTGCCGTGCCCCGGGTAGATCCAGGTGCCGTCGGGCAACGGCCCGAACACCCGGTCCTCCAGGTCGCCGATAAGCTGGCTGAAGCGCGCCGGGTCGCCCTGGGTGTTGCCGGGGCCGCCGGGGAACAGCGAGTCGCCGGTGAACAGGTGCGGGGTGTCCGACAGCGCTCCGCCGCCGTCGTAGTACAGCGCGATGCTGCCTGGCGTGTGCCCGCGCAGGTGGATGACCGACAGCACAGCCTCGCCCACGGCGATCTTGTCGCCGTGCTGGACCAGCCGGGTCACCGGGACGGGCAGCTCGACCGCGTCGTCCGGGTGCGCTGCGGTGACCGCGCTGGTGGCCTGCGCCACCGCCTCCAGGGCCATCCAGTGATCCTGGTGCCGGTGCGTGGTAATGATCGTTGCCAGCGGCGCGGTGCCGATGAGCGCGAGCAGGGTCTGCGCGTCGTTGGCGGCGTCGATCAGCGCCCGCTCCCCGGTGGTCGTGCAGTGCAGCAGGTAGGCGTTGTTATCCATCGGCCCGACGGCGACCTTGGTGATCTCCAGGCCGGGGAGCTGCCTGGTGTCCGCAGGGCCGCCCACGCTGACATCTCCGGTGTAGCTCATGGTTTCCTCGTCTCGTCGTGACCGGTCTGCGGCCGGGGCCGTGAGCCATCTTCGCCTACGGCGGCCATTATCGCGGGGGCCTTTTCGGGTCTATGTGCTGACGATTCTCCGCGATCGGGCCGGGACCCGGGAATCCGGCCGCCCGCGCCGCTGTTTCCGCCCACAGCACGGTACGCCGCGGTCGGGCTGCGCCGGTCAGGGCCCGGAGCCCGCGAAGACGCGGTGGAGTGTCAGAACCCCCGGTTACCATGGCCCGACACCGGGATCCCGTTTACCAGAGAACTGAGCGCATAGTGGCTGATCGCCTCGTCGTCCGCGGAGCGCGCGAGCATAACCTGAAGGACGTCTCGCTGGATCTCCCCAGGGACGCCATGATCGTATTCACCGGCCTGTCCGGCTCGGGGAAGTCGAGCCTGGCCTTCGACACGATCTTCGCCGAGGGCCAGCGCCGGTATGTCGAGTCGCTGTCCGCCTACGCGCGGCAGTTCCTGGGCCAGATGGACAAGCCCGACGTCGACTTCATCGACGGGCTGTCGCCGGCCGTGTCCATCGACCAGAAGGCGGCCGGCCGCAATCCGCGGTCCACCGTCGGCACCATCACCGAGGTTTACGACTACCTGCGGCTGCTGTATGCGCGCACCGGCAAGCCGCACTGCCCGGTCTGCGGCCGGCCGATCGCCCGGCAGAGCCCGCAGCAGATCGTCGACCGGGTGCTTGAGCTGGATGAGGGCACCAGGTTCCAGGTGCTGGCGCCGGTGGTGCGCGGCCGCAAGGGCGAGTACACCGAGATGCTGCGCGAGCTGCAGACCAAGGGCTACTCGCGGGCCCGGGTGGACGGGACGAGCGTCCGGCTGGACAGCGTCGTCAGTGGGGGGCGGCCGGCGGGGAGCTGCCGGCCCTGAAGAAGTACGAGAAACACGACATTGAGGTGATCGTCGACCGGCTGGACGTCAAGCAGTCCGCCCGCCGCCGGCTGACTGACTCGGTGGAGACCGCCCTGCAGCTCGCGGGCGGCGTAGTGGTGCTGGATTTCGCTGACCTGCCCGATGACGACCCGCACCGGGAGCGGATGTTCTCCGAGCATCTGGCCTGCCTGTACGACGACTTGTCCTTCGACGAGCTGGAGCCGCGGTCATTTTCCTTCAACTCCCCGTGGGGTGCCTGCCCGGACTGCACCGGCCTGGGCACCCGGATGGAGGTCGATCCCGAGCTGATCGTCTCTGACCCGGAGAAGACCCTGGCCGAGGGCGCGATCGGGGTATGGGCCGGCGGCCATGTGAGCGACTACTTCATCCGGCTGATTGACGCCCTCGGCGACGCGCTCGGGTTCCGCACCGACGTGCCCTGGTCCCGGCTGCCGGCGACGGCGCGGCGGGCGCTGCTGCACGGGTACGGCCAGCAGGTGCACGTCCGGTACAAGAACCGGTACGGCCGGGAGCGCTCGTACTACACCAGCTTCGAGGGCGCGATCCCCTATATCGAGCGGCGGCACGGTGAGGCCGAGAGCGACTCGAGCCGGGAGCGCTTTGCCGGGTACATGCGCGAGGTGCCGTGCCCGGCCTGCCATGGCGCCCGGCTGAAGCCGGTGTCGCTGGCCGTCACCGTCGACGGCCGGTCGATCGCCGAGTACTGCGCGATGCCGATCGGCGAGCTGGCCAAGCGGCTGCTCGAGCTGGAGCTGTCGGACCGCGACCAGCAGATCGCCGGGCGGATCCTCAAGGAGGTCAACGCCCGGCTGGGGTTCCTGCTGGACGTCGGCCTGGACTACCTGACCCTGAACCGGCCATCGGCGACGCTGGCGGGCGGCGAGGCGCAGCGGATCCGGCTGGCCACCCAGATCGGCTCGGGGCTGGTCGGCGTGCTGTACGTGCTGGACGAGCCGTCGATCGGGCTGCATCAGCGGGACAACCACCGGCTGCTGGAGACGCTGCTGCGGCTGCGCGACCTGGGCAACACGCTGATCGTCGTCGAGCATGACGAGGACACGATCCGCGCTGCCGACTGGGTGGTCGACATCGGCCCGCGGGCCGGCGAGCACGGCGGCCACATCGTCGTCTCCGGGCCGCTGCCGGACCTGCTGGCCAGCCAGGACTCGCTGACCGGCGCGTACCTGACCGGCCGGGAGCAGATCCCGATGCCTGCGCAGCGCCGCAAGCGGACCCGCGGCCGGGAGATCACGGTCAAGGGTGCCGCCGAGCACAACCTGCGCGGCGTGGACGTCACGTTCCCGCTCGGCTGCCTGATCGCGGTCACCGGGGTGTCCGGATCGGGCAAGTCGACCCTGGTCAACGACATCTTGTACAGATCGCTGGCGCGTGAGCTGCATGGCGCCAGGACGGTTCCCGGCAAGCACACCCGGGTGACCGGGATGCACCAGCTGGACAAGGTCGTGCACGTCGACCAGGGCCCGATCGGCCGGACGCCGCGCTCCAACCCGGCTACCTACACCGGCGTCTTCGATCATGTCCGCCGCCTGTTCGCCCAGACCACCGAGGCGAAGGTGCGCGGCTACCAGCCGGGCCGGTTCTCCTTCAACGTCAAGGGCGGCCGGTGCGAGGCCTGCTCGGGCGACGGCACCATCAAGATCGAGATGCAGTTCCTGCCCGACGTGTACGTGCCGTGCGAGGTATGCCACGGTGCCCGGTACAACACCGACACCCTGCAGGTGCACTACAAGGGCAAGACCATCGCCGACGTGCTGGACATGCCGATCGAGGAGGGCGCGGAGTTCTTCGCGGCCATCCCGGCCATCCACCGGCACCTGCAGACGCTGGTCGACGTCGGACTGGGCTACGTGCGGCTCGGCCAGCCAGCCCCCACCCTGTCCGGCGGTGAGGCGCAGCGGGTGAAGCTGGCCTCGGAGCTGCAGCGCCGCTCCACCGGGCGGACGATCTACGTGCTGGACGAGCCCACGACCGGCCTGCACTTTGACGACATCCGCAAGCTGCTCTCCGTGCTCGGCAGGCTCGTCGACGGCGGTAACACGGTGGTCGTGATCGAGCACAACCTGGACGTGATCAAGACCGCCGACTGGGTCATCGACCTCGGCCCGGAGGGCGGCTCGGGGGGCGGCTCGGTGATCGCTACCGGCACGCCCGAGCAGGTCGCCGCGGTAGAGAAAAGCTACACCGGCCAGTTCCTGGCCAGGATGCTGACTGGGTAGCCGCGCCCTGGGCATAGGACAGCGCGATGAGATTACCGCGCATGGCCGTGGTCGTGCTGCTTGCCGCCGTCGGCTGCTGCTCAGCCTGCACCTCGCCGGTGCACCCGGCAGTGCCGCCGACCGCCCGGCCAGGCGCGCCGCGTCCCTGCAGTACCGCCATCGCCCCGTTCCGCGGCTGCGCGGCGTGCCGGTGTCCTTCGGGTCGGCGCCGGGATCACCATCCGGCGTGGCGGCGCCGGACGGCACCTGGTCTTTCGTCGGGCTCGACACGGCCGAAATCGGTCGGGGTCTTCCGGGAACGGGGGGCCAGGGCGCCGTCGCTGGCCCGCCGGGTCAGCCTGCCGCGGCAGCTGCCGTTCGGCGAGGCGCTCGCGGACGGCGGCCGGTACCTGCTGGTCACCAACTTCGACGCCGGTGCGGTCGCGGTCATCAGCACCCGCCGGGCGGAGAACGGCGCGCGCCATCCTGTGCTCGGCACGCTGACCGACCCGGCCGGCACCGGCGCGATCGAGGTGACGCTGCCGCCGGGAGAAAGGTTCGCGTTCGTCAGCATGGATGACAGCGGCGAGATCGCCGTATTCAACCTGCGCCGTGCCCTCACCGCCGGCTTCGTCCGCGCTGACCTGGCCGGGAACATCCCGATGGGCACCCTGCCGGTGGGCCTGTCCGTCGCGCCGGACGGCCGGTGGCTATATGGGACCAGCGAGCTCGGCCCCGGCAGCCGGTCTTAGGCACAGTGCCGGTCATCAGCCTGCGCCGTGCCGAGACCTATCCGGCCCAATCGGTGGTCACCCGGGCCCGGGCAGGCTGCCAGCCCGGGCGGGTGATCACCCCGGCCGGCGGCGGGATCGTGTGGGTCACCGCGCGGGCCAGCGATGAGCTACTGGGACTGTCATCCACCCGGCTGACGGCCAGCCCGGCCCGCGCTCAGGTGGCCCGGGTGCGCGTAGGCGAGGCACCGGTCGGGCTGGCGCCGGTCGGCGGCGGGCGGCTGATCGTGGTCGCCGACTCCGACCGGTTCAGTGCGCGGCGCGACCGCGAGCCTGGCCGTGGTGAACGTCGCGGCGGCGCTGGCCGGGCGGCCCGCGCTGACGGGCTACCTGCCGGCCGGGCGGTTCCCGCGCGAGATGACGCTGGAGCCGGGCGGCCGGGCGCTGCTGGTCACTAACTACGACTCCGGTCAGCTGGAATCGGTTCCGGTCGCCCGGCTGCCCTGATCCCGGCGCCAGGCGGCCGGACCGGGACGCCCGCTAACATCCACGGCGTGGAGATCAGCATGACCGGCACCAGCACATTGGCCATCAGCACGCTGGCCGGCCCCGCTCGGGCCGAGCTTGACCGGGCCGCCGCGCCCCGGTTCCTGCTGGTGCTGACGCACGGGGCCGGCGGCGGGATCGACGCGCCTGACCTCATCGCGGCGCGCGACGCCGGGAGCGAGCTCGGCGGCACCGTCGCGCGCGTGCTCCAGCCCTACCGGCTGCGGGGGGCCCGCGCGCCGGGCTCGGCCCTGCGCCAGGACGCGGCCTGGCTGGAGGCGATCAGCGCGCTGCGCGCCGCCGTGCCCGGCGTCCCGCTCATACAGGGCGGCCGCAGCAACGGGGCCAGGGTGGCCTGCCGCACGGCGACAGCCGCTGGGGCGGCGGCAGTGGTGGCGCTGGCGTTCCCGCTGCACCCACCCAGCCGCCGGCCTGGCCATCACGACCAGTCGCGAGCTGAGGAGCTGCGGGCAGCCGGGACCCCCGTGCTGGTAGTAAATGGGGACCGGGACCCGTTCGGGGTGCCGGATCAGGCTGATGCGGGCGAGGGCGCCACGGTGCTGGTGCTGTCCGGCCAGGCACACGCGCTGAGCCGCGACCCCGGTGCGGTACACCGTGCGGTCAGGTCCTGGCTAGCGGGAATCCTGCCCCGGGTCGGCGGCTGAGCCGCAGGGCCGCCGTCAAGCCGGGCGGCGCCGGGCCGCGCGGCTAGGGCTAGCGGCCCCCCAGATCAAGATCGCGGAAAGGCCGGTGCTAGGCCGCGGGCGATCTGGTCGCGTGCGCTGCCGTCGTTACCGGGGCGCACAGCGGGACAGGCAGGTCGGTCGGCCGGTGCGGCGCGATAGTGTCCCCGTCGGGGAGCAGCTCACCCGTGTCCTCGAATATCACGATGCCGTTGCAGAGCAGGCTCCAGCCCTGCTCAGGGTGGCTGATTATGGTGCGGGCCGCTTCCCGGTCCGAGTCACGCGAGCCCGGACAGGTCGGCGTATGCGGGCACATTCCCGTGTCTCCTGATGCATTCTCGTTGTGGTCTTGATCACACACTACTGTGCCAGTACCCATGCTCCCGGGGCATGCCCCGTTGTGACGGTTTTCCTGACCATCCTTTGTAGCTTTCATGGCAATCGGCAGGCCATCCTCGCTGGCGCTGGCTGACCAGCTGTTCTACCCAGACTGCCCACCGGCATTGCTGATACGCGGCAGGCGCGCCGGACGCGGCTGAATTACCCCGGAATACGCGCTACCCGGGCACCCAGCGCCTGCGCCTCCGGCCGCTGCGGGAAGCCGGTGAGCTGGTGCGCCTCGCGCAGGGTCAGCAGCCGCTCAGCCTCGTCGGTCCAGGCGTGCACCGCCGGCTTGGCTTTGGCCTTGCGCCGGTAGATGCGGTCGTCGTAGCCGCGCGGGCCGATCTCGGCGCGCTGCGCCGCGTACGCAGCCCGCATTGCCTCGGTCAGGGCCCGGTCCAGCCGCGCGGCCAGCGGGTACTGCTCGCCGACCGGGGCGGCCACGGCCTGGGCCTGGCGGAACTCCTGCTCGGCCGCGCGCGCGACCGTCAGCAGCTCGTCGAACCTGGCCGCCAGCGCGACGTCGGCCAGGTAGTCCTCGTCGGCTTTCGCGCTAGTCCGGATGCGCCCGCTAAACACGCCGCACAGCCTAGCCGATGGGCTGTCCTGGGCGGCCCGCGCCCGGGCCTACCGGGCGAAGTAGTGCCAGCCCAGCCACAGCCAGCCGAGCAGCACGAGGAAACGGCCGACGGGCCGCCGCATCAGGTACCCCAGCCATTCGCCCACGGTGGGTATCCGGTTCCCCGGCCGTCGTCCCAGGAATTCCAGCGCGAACAGCGCCGAGACGACCACGGCGAACCCGGCGATCGTGATGATGCGGGTCTCCATCAGCGGCTCACCTGCGCATCAGTCCCCAGCCGGCCAGCAGCCACAGTACGATTCCCGCGCTGCGCAGCGGATGCGGGCCGATCATCGGGTTGACCAGGTCGGTCAGCGACGGGTGCCACCACGGCGAGTTGTCCTTAAACGCCGCGGCCTCCCATTCGAACAGAATGCCCACGCAGATCAGCCAGTACGACAGCCCGGCGGCGTCCAGATGATCGGGCGGCGGGATCCGCGCGGGCCGCCGGACGCAAGCGACGGCGCCGAGCACCGCGGCCGGGATCAGCACGCTGACCAGCGCCGCGGTATGCAGCGGCTTGGTACCGCCCGCCACCCAGGCGTAACCGACGACGACCGCGACGACGCCCACCCGCCTGGCCCTGCGCCAGCCCGGGCGGGCCGCGGCGGGACTGCCTGGTCGGTGAGCGGGCCGGCTGGGCAGATCGTCAGCGGTCATCGGCTCTCCCTCCCCAGGATCCCGCCGCCGGCCCGGGCACCGCAACTGGCCCGCATATCTTCCGGCGGCGCGCAGCCACCAGGCTAGCGACCGGGGACGGTGATCACGCCATGCTGTCCTGCCAGCTTTGGTGCAGGGCCGAATACTCTCCCCCGTCGGCCATCAGCTCGGCCGGCGATCCGTCCTCCGCGATCCGGCCCGCGTCAATGACCAGGACCCGGTCCGCGATCTCCACGGTCGACAGCCGGTGCGCGATGATCACTGCGGTCCGGCCGGCCAGGATTGTGCGCAGCGCGTCCTGCACCAGCCGCTCGCTGGGGATGTCGAGCAGTGAGGTCGCCTCGTCCAGCACCAGCACGGCTGGCGCGGCCAGGAACGCCCGCGCGAACGAGATCAGCTGCCGCTGCCCGGCCGACAGCCGGCTGCCCCGGGTGCCCACCTGAGTCTGGTAGCCATCGGGCAGCGCGGCGATGAACGGGTGCGCGCCGATCGCCCGCGCGGCCTGCTCGATCTCCGCCGCGCTCGCGGACGGCTTGCCGAGCCGGACGTTGTCCGCGATAGTCCCGCTGAACAGGAAGTTCTCCTGAGTGATCAGGACAACCGCCTGCCGCAGGCTGGACTCGGCGAGGTCGCGCAGGTCCACGCCGTCGAGCAGCACCCGGCCCTGCTGCGGGTCATAGAAGCGCGCCAGCAGCCGCGCGATCGTCGTTTTCCCGCTTCCGGTGGCTCCGACCACCGCCAGCGTCTGCCCGGCCGGGATCTCCAGCTCGAGCCGGGGCAGCACGATGGCCTTGGCGTAGCTGAACCTGACGGCCTCCATCCGCACGGCCCGCCCGGCCCGGGCCGAGTCCGGCCGCTCGGGCAGCGGGACGGGATGCTCAGGCTCGGCGACCAGCGGCGGCTCGTCCAGCACGCCGGAGATCTTCTCCAGCGCGGCGGCGGCGGACTGGAAGGTGCTGAAGAACTGGGACAGGTCAATAAGCGGGTCGAAGAACCGCTGCAGGTACAGCACGAACGTGACCAGCACGCCCACCTGCATGTCCCCGTCGATGACCCGGGTTCCGCCGTAGAGCAGCACGGCGCCGATGGCCAGGTTGCCGACCAGCGTGACGCCGGGGAAGTAAATCGCCAGCAGCCGCATGGAGCGCAGCGTCGCGCCCGCGTAGCCGGCGTTCAGCTCGGTGAAGATCTCGGTATTGCGCGGCTCCCGGCGGAACGCCTGCACCGCCCTGATGCCGCCGAACGTCTCCACGAACTGCACGATCACCTGGGCGATGGTCTCCCTGGTCCGGCGGTAGGCGACGGCCGACTCGCGCCGGAACCAGGCGGTGAGCCAGATCAGCGGCGCGAACCCGGACATCACCAGCAGGGCCAGCGGCCAGTCGAGCAGCAGCATGCCGGTGCCCACCAGGACCAGCGAGAAGGCCGCGGCGACGAGCGAGTCCAGGCCCTCGTCGAACATGTCCGAGACCGAGTCGATGTCGGAGACCTGGCGGGAGATGACCCGTCCGGTGGTGTACCGCTCGTGGAAGGACACCGGCAATCGCAGGAAGTGCGCGAACAGCCGCTGCCGCAGGCCGAGCACGACCTGGCCGCCCATCTCCCCGATCGCGTAGATGTACGCGCGGGTGGTGACCGCCTGCACCAGCACGGCCGCGCAGAACCCGGCCACGATCGCGAGCATGGGCGCGACGTCGTGGCTGTGCAGCAGGGCCGGCACCTGGTCCACGCCGATGCCCACCAGCCACGGCCCGGCCAGGATGGCCAGGTTGGCGGTGATGATCAGGACCAGGATCGCCAGCACCCGGAGCCGGTGCGGGCGGAACTCCTCGGCCAGCAGGCGGCGGCTGCGCCGGCGCAGCAGCGAGGCCAGGCCCGGCGTGATGTCCTCGGCGTCCTCGGCGGCGATCCCGCGCCACGCCTGCACGTCGGCCTGGCTCATCGCCGCGCCCCGGTCAGGTCCGGCCGGTGCCCCGGCAGGGCGCTCATCAGCTCCCGGTAGCGGGGCTCGCCGGCCAGCAGCTCCGAGTGCGTGCCGAGCGCGGCGATGACGCCGTCCTCCAGCAGCGCGACCCGGTCGGCGAGCAGGACCGTCGACGGCCGGTGCGCGACGACCAGCGCGGTCGAGCCGGTCAGCACCTCGCGCAGCGCCGCGGTCACCTTCGCCTCGGTGTGCACGTCCAGGGCGGACAGCGGGTCGTCGAGCACGAGCACCGCCGGCCGGGCCAGGATCGCCCGGGCCAGCGCGACCCGCTGACGCTGGCCGCCGGACAGCGACATGCCTTGCTCGCCGATCCTGGTGTCCAGGCCCCACGGCAGGTCATGCACGAAGCCTGCCTGGGCCGCGGTCAGGGCGGCCTCGATGTCGGCCCCCGCGGCACCCGGCGCGCCGTAGGCCACGTTCTCCCTGACGCTGGCCGAGAACAAGGTCGGATCCTCGAACGCGCAGCCCACCCGGGTGCGCAGCTCGCGCAGCGGCAGGTCGCGCACGTCCGCGCCGTCGATCCGGATCGATCCGCCGGTCACGTCGGCCAGCCGGGGCACCAGCTGCAGCAGCGTGGTCTTGCCCGATCCCATGCCCCCGACCAGCGCGACGGTCTCGCCGGGCCGCAGCTCCAGGCAGACGTCCCGCAGCAGCGGCCGGCCGGCCCCCGGATAGCAGTAGGCGACATGGTCGAAGACCACCCGCCCGCCGCGGGCCGGCCCCGCGGGTGCGGTCGGCTCGGCCACGTCGGCTGCGGCCGCGCCGGCGGCGGCCGCAGCCGGGTCGGTGATGGCGGGCGCGGTATCGAGAATCTCGTAGATGCGCTGCGCGGCCGTGGCCGCCTCCTGGCCGGTGGCGAGGATGTAGCCCATGGCCTCGATCGGCCAGACCAGCAGCAGGGTCAGGGTGATGAACGCCACCAGGCCGCCCAGCGTCAGCTGGGCCGCGCTGATCGCGACCGCGCCGAGCAGCAGGATGATGGCGATGCCCAGGTTCGGCACCAGGTCCAGTCCGGCCCAGAACGAGCCGCGCAGCCGGGCCTTGCTCACCTGGGTCCGGTACACCACGGTGGCCTGCCCGGCGTGCTGGGCGGCCGCCTCGTCGCGGCGGCCGAGCGCCTTCAGCACCCGGATTCCGGTGGCCGCCTCCTCGACATAGGTGGCCAGGTCGCCCTGCTGGTCCTGGGCCTGGCGGGACAGCACCCGGTAGCGCTTCTCGAACCGCAGGCAGAGCACCGTGACGGGGAGGAACACGGTGCCGGTGAGCAGGCCGAGCCACCAGTTGAGGCGGATCAGCAGCGCCACCACGACGCCGAAGGTGAACACGCTGGTGATCAGGAAGATGATCCCGAAGCCGGCGAAGCGCCGGATCGAGGACAGGTCGGTGGTAGCCCGCGACAGCAGCTGGCCGGATTGCCACGAGTCGTGGAAGCCGGGCTCCAGCCGCTGCAGGTGCGCGTACAGATCGTCCCGCATGGCCCGCTCCATGCCGGTAACCGCGCTGGCCTGCACCCACCGCCGGAACAGGTTGAGCGCGACCTGGATGACCCCGAGGGCGATCGCGGCCAGCCCGATCGGCAGCAGCAGGTGGCCCTCGTGCTGCCGGATCGGCCCGTCGATGGCGGCCTTGGTGAGCAGCGGCACCGCGATCTCGGTGCCGACCGCCACCAGCGCGGCGATGAGCATGAGGACGAGCTGGCGGTAATAGGGGCGCAGGTACTCCCTGGCGCGCCACAGGGCCTGCAGCGGAGTCTGCCCGGTCGCTTCCGGCGGCTCCCGCCCCGGAGCATGCGGCGGCGAGGAGGGCAACTCAGAGGGCATTATCTGCAGGTTAACTGCCCCTCTGCCGGCTGTCACCTCAATTTCCGCCGGCGGTCAGGCGGACGGCGGCGCGGCCGGGCGCGCGGGGCCGCGGCCGGGGCTATCCGGCTACCGGAGGCAAGGCGGCGAAGAAGGGGTAAACTCTGGCACTCTGGGCCAGACGCGGGGGCGCGGCCGGTCCCGGCCGACGGCAGGGGAGGGACCCATGGGGCTCTTCGAATCCCAGGGCCGGCCCGCCCTGACCGCGCCGCGAGCCGCAGTTCTCTGCGCCTTCCTCGATGGGGTCGCGGTGATCGGCCAGCTCGCAGTGCGGTTCGACGCGGCCGGCTGGCATGCCCCCACCCCCTGCCCGGAGTGGCTGGCCTGCGACCTGGCCGGCCACCTGCGCTGCGCTGCCGACGACTACGACGAGTACTTCGATGACGCGCCGGGCAGCCGGCTCGCCCGGCTGATGGCTACCGGCGCCCATCCGGACGCCCTGCGGCGCAAGCTGGCCCGGCAGAACGCGGCTGAGCTGGCCGCGCTGCCGAATGCGCCGCCGGGCGCGCACATCGCGGCCTTCACTCAGTCGGCCCGCGCCTACGCCCGCCGGGCCGCGCCCGGCTGGGATCTGCCGCACCATCAGTACCGGGAGGTGATGGTAACCGTCGGGGACATGGCCGGCGCGGTCTGCGCCGAATGGCATCTGCATGCCTGGGACCTAGCGCAGGCGCTCGGCCTTAGCTACCGCCCGGCATCCCCCGAGATCGTGCTGGCGGGCTGGCGGGCAGGCATGCCGCATGCGCCGGTGCCTGCCGCGGCCGGCCCGGAGGCCGGCCACGGGCCGCTGAGGTCAGCCGCCGCGGGCAGCACCGGCCAGCCGCGCGCTGACGGCCCGGATGACGATCCGTGGCTGATCCTGCTGCGCGCGTCGGGCCGGTCCCTGGACTGGGCGGCGCAGCCGCGGCGTGCCGCCCTGCGATGATGGCGGCTGGCCGCCTGCCACGGTGAAGGGAAGCCTCCTGCGATGGGTTTTGACGTAGCCAGCGTCCGTGCCTGCTATCCCGCGCTGTCCGATGGCTGCGCCTATCTCGATGGCGCGGCCGGCACTCAGGTGCCGGAGCCGGTGATCGCGGCGATCAGCACCGCGTACCGGGCCGGCCTGGGGAACGGCGGCGGCGCCTTCCCGGCCAGCCGCCGGTCAGATGACATCACCGCCGGCTGCCGGGCCGCGGTCGCTGACCTGACCGGCGGCCAGCCGGATGGCGTGATACTCGGCCCGAACATGACGACCCTGACCTACCGCCTGGCGGGCACGCTGGCCGCAGCCTGGGGATCCGGGGACGAGGTCATCGTCACCCGGCTCGACCATGACGCCAACATCCGGCCCTGGGTGCAGGCGGCGCAGCGGGCCGGGGCCACAGTCCGCTGGGCCGAGGTAGACCCCGCCACCGGCGAGCTTCCGGCCGCGCAGTTCGGCGAGCTGCTGTCCAGCCGGACCAGGCTGGTCGCGGTGACCGCGGCCAGCAACGTGATCGGGACGCGCCCGGACGTGGCCGCGATCACCGGCCTGGCCCGCGCCGCGGGCGCGCTGAGCTACGTCGACGGGGTGCACGCCACCCCGCACGGTCCGGTGGACGTCCGCGAGCTCGGCGCGGACTTCTACGCGACTAGTGCCTACAAATGGTCGGGACCGCACATCGGCGCGGTGGTGGCCGACCCGGCACTGCTCGCCACGCTCCGGCCGGACAAGCTGGTGCCCGCCCCGGACCGGGTGCCTGAGCGGTTCGAGCGCGGCACGCTGCCTTTCGCCGGGCTGGCCGGGGTAACCGCCGCGGTCGAGCACCTGGCCGCGCTGGACCCGGCCGCCGCAGGCACCCGGCGGCAGCGGGTGCTGGCCTCGATGGCCGCGGTGCAGGCGCATGAGCACGCCCTGCTGGGCGACCTGCTCGGCGGCCTGGACCGGATGGAGCACGTCACCCTCTACGGCAAGGCGGCCAGCCGCACCGCGACCGCCTACTTCACCGTCGCCGGGAAGACCCCGGCCGAGGTCGCCGGGTACCTGGCCGGACGCAAGGTGAATGTCTGGCACGGGCACAACTACGCCTGGGAGCTGACTGGTGCCCTTGGCATCAGGGACTCCGGCAGCGCCGTGCGCGCCGGGCTGGTGCACTACAACGACCGCTCGGACGTCGGCCGGCTGCTGGCCGGCGTGGCCGAGCTGGCCAGCTAGCCGGCCAGGGACCGGCAGGCGCGGGCGGCGCGGTGCCGCTGCTAGGCGAAGGTGTGCCGGTAGATGCGGGTATCCCGGATCTCGAAGCCGGCCCGCTGATACAGGCGGCCCGCTGCCTCCCGGGACGGCCGGGAGGTGAGGTCCACCGTCCGGGCGCCGGCCTCGCGGGCCAGCCGCAGCGCCTCGGCCGTCAGGGCCATGCCGACCCCGGTGCCGCGGGCCGACCCGTCCACCACCACATCCTCGATCCAGGCCCGCAGGCCGGTGGGAATGGGGAACATCACCAGCGTCAGCGTGCCGGCGATCTCGCCGTCGCAGCGGCCGATCAGAATGGTCGTGACGCCGCTGGCGACGATGCCCTCCAGCGCCGCTGCGTCGAGCGCCGCCGCCGATGACGACAGCTGCGGCAGCAGCCCGGCGAAGGCGTCAACGACCTCGCCGGTGACCTTGGTCAGTATTTCTACCTGGACGCTCACCTGGCGCACATTACCGCGCGGTGCCGGGCCCGGCGCGCCGACGGCTCAGCCCGGGCGCTGCTGACCGCCCGGCCGGGCGGTCTCCGGTGCTGCTGAGCTGGCTGCGGCGGGCACGCACGCGGCACGCGGGGGCTTGGCCGGCCGGCCCGGTGGGGTAGAAGTAGGACCATGTCGGCTAAGGCGCTGGTGCTCGGCGGAGGCGGCATCACGGGCGTCGCGTGGGAGGTCGGGATGCTGGCCGGCCTGGCCGAGCGCGGGGTGAGCCTGGCCGGCGCGGAGCTGGTCATCGGCACGTCGGCGGGGGCCGTTGTCGGCGCCTGCATGTGCGCCGGCCAAAGCCTGGCTGCGCTGTACCGGGCCCAGCTCGAGCCGCCGGGGGACGATCAGGCCGCGCGGATGAGCCTGGTGTCCACCGCCCGGATGGGCTGGGCCCTGATGGCGACCCGTGATCCGGCCCGGGCCCTGGCGAAAATCGGCCGGATGGCAGCGCTCGCGCGGACCGTGCCGGAGGCCGAGCGCCGCGCTGCCCTGGAGGCGCGGCTGCCGGTGCGCGGCTGGCCGCGGGCCGGGCTGCTCGTCACCGCGGTTGACGCGGCGACCGGCGAGCTCGCGGTCTTCGATTCCGGCAGCGGCGTGGGCCTGGTCGACGCGGTCGGGGCCAGCTGCGCGGTGCCCGGCGTGTGGCCGCCGGTGACCATCGACGGCCGGCGCTACATCGACGGGGGAGTGCGCTCGCCCGCGAATGCCGACCTGGCGGCCGGCTCGGGACGCGTGGTCGTGCTCGCGCCGCTGACCCGCGGCCTTACCGGCCGTAGCGACGCGGCAGGGCAGGTGGCCGGGCTGACCCGGGGCGGGACGGTGGTCACCCTCATCGAGCCCGACGCCGCCGCGGTCCGCGCCATCGGCCGTAACGTGCTGGACCCGCGGCGGCGGGCCGCGGCCGCGCAGGCCGGGTTCGCCCAGGCGGCCGAGGCGGCCCGGCCCGCGGCCGCTGTCTGGGCGGTCACGGCGCCGTCCTGACGACCGGGACAGCCGGGGGTCAGGTGTCGCGGCGGCTGATCAGGAGCGCCGCTACCAGCAGGATGGCGGCCGGCCAGGCCGCGACGATCAGCATCGAGACCGCCGGGGCGAACAGTCCTGGCCGCGGGTGCGCGGCCGTCACCTGATAGGCCGCGAACGGCAGCGTGAGCCGGCCGATCCGGTCCTGCCACGGCGATGGCAGCATCAGGCACAAGGCGGCGACACCGAGGATCACGGCCAGGGCCGCCGCGATGGCACCGGCGGTGTGCCGGACGATCGCGCCGAACCCGAGGCCGATCAGCCCGCAGGCGGTCAGCACGAAGCCCGCGGCCAGCACCGCGCCGGCCGCGCCGGGCCGGGCCAGGGGCTCGCCGCCGCGCGGGCCGGACAGGATCGCCTGGGTGAGGAAGAACGACGCGAAGGCCAGCAGTTCCCCGGCGATGAGGGCCGCCCACCCGGTGACGGCCGCCTTGGCCGCGAGAACCGCCCGGCGCCGGGGGACGGCGGTGAGGGTGACGCGGATCAGCCCGGTACTGTACTCGGCGGTGAACGCCAGCACGCCCAGGATCGTGACGGGGAGAACAGCGTACTCGGCAAAGCCGAGGAAACTCTCGTCGAGCGGAGTGACCGGGCTGCCGGGCGGCAGCGGCGGCGAGCTGGCGAACGCGTGCGCGACCACCGCAGTGGATCCGAGAGTGGCTACGGCGGCGAAGAGCAGCGTCCAGGAGTTCGAGCGGACCGAGCGGAGCTTGATCCACTCGGCGGCGAGGACATCGCGGGCCCGGGCGGCGCGTGACGGCGCGCCGACGTGAGCGGCCCGGGCGGCAGGCGCGGTCATGGGGCGGGGGCCTCCTCACCCGGGCCTGCAGCGCGGTACTGCGCCGTCTCGCCGGTGAGGTCGAGGTAGGCCTGCTCGAGGGAGGCGCGCCGCGGCACCAGCTCATGCACGCCGATGCCGCGCTGCGCGGCCAGCCCGGCGATCGCGGCCGCGGCCATCCCGGTCACCGCGAGGCCGCCGTCCCGATCGGGCCGGACGGCCGCGCCGCGGGCGGTGAGCAGCCCGGCGAGCTCGCTGGCCTGCGGGGACCGCACCAGCACGTCGGCGTGGCCGCTGGCGACGGTGAAATCGCGGGTAGGGATGTCGGCGAGCAGCCTGCCGCGGCCGATGATGATGAGGTGGTCGGCGGTCACGGCCATCTCGCTCATCAGATGGCTGGAGACCAGCACCGTGCGGCCCTCGGCGGCCAGCGTCGGCAGCAGCTGGCGGATCCAGCGCACGCCCTCGGCGTCCAGGCCGTTGACCGGCTCGTCGAACATCAGCACCGGCGGGTCGCCGAGCAGCGCCGCGGCGATGCCGAGCCGCTGCTTCATGCCGAGCGAGAACCCCTTGGTGCGCCTGCCCGCGACTGCCGCCAGGCCGGTCATGTGCAGCATCTCGGCGGCCCGCTCGCGCCCGATCCCGTTGCTGCGCGCGAGGGACAGCAGATGGGACCAGGCGGTGCGGCCGGGATGCAGGGCGCAGGCGTCCAGCAGCGAGCCGACCTCGCGCAGCGGGCGGATGACCTCCCGGTAACGGCGGCCTCCGACCAGTGCGGTGCCCGCGGTCGGGGCGTCCAGGCCCAGGATGATCCGCATGGTGGTGGTTTTTCCGGCGCCGTTCGGCCCGAGGAAGCCAGTCACCCGCCCGGGACGGACGGCGAAGCTCAGGCTGTCCACTGCCGTGACCGGGCCGAAACGCTTGGACAGCCGGTCCACCTCGATCATGGCCGTGCCCTCGTGTTCGGGGCTTTCATGCTCGGGCGCTCACGCTGGCGGCGCCTGCCCGGACGGCGTGTGGTGCCCGCGGCGGATCCGGCCGACGGTCAGGTACATGATGCCGCCGAGCGGGATGGAGCACATGCAGATGGCCGCCCACGCCCATTTCGGCAGGTAGCGCGCTTCGCGAGCGCGCGCCAGGTCGGCCAGGCAGAAGGCGGCGAAGCCGGCGGCCGTGAGCATGCCCGGGACCAGCGGCCAGACACTGTGCGGCTGGAGAACGCGGAAGAGCGTGATGATGAGCACGGCCAGGCAGACATAGATTCCCAGGCCCTTCATCACCCGGACGGCTGCCTCGTTAGCGCCGGTGATACGGAAGCCAGGTGACCCGGATCGGCGCCGGTCATGCTGGCGGGGACGCGGGGCGGCCCGGCGGGTGCTCCGGGAGATGCCGGCCGCGTAACTGAGGGCGCGGACCGCGCGCCGCAGCCCGGAGCGGATCTCCGGGTCGTCCAGGATGGCGGGCAGCTCGGCCGCCCATTCCCGGTAGCGGTCCTCCGCGAGGTCGCCGGGCAGGCGGCGGCAGGCACGGGTGATGAGGTATTCGGCGAGACGCTGGACCCAGGGCCTCGCGGTCACTGCGCTGCCCCGGGGGCGGGCTGGGTGAGGCCGGGTGCGGCAGGCCGCCCGGCGGCCGAGACCTGCGCGAGCTCAAGCCGGGCCACCCGGATGCCCTCGCCGGTGAGCTGGTAGTACTTGCGCGGAGGCCGCCCGGTCCCGGCGCCATCCGGCTGGGACTCCCACTTGGCAATGACCAGGCCCTGGTCGTGCAGGCGGGCCAGCATGGGATACAGGGTGCCGCTCGGCAGCCGGGCGGACTTCATCAGGTCGTACCCATAGTGCCGGGCGGAAACGTCGGCCAGGAAGACCCGCAGAACCCGCTCGAGCGGACCAGTCAGCTTCACGGCAGTTAGCCTACACATGTAGCCTACATATGTCGAGATGCGGTTCATGCTGTCGCGCCGGATGGCCGGCGGCCCACCTCGTCGCCGTCGCGCAGCACGCTGAGCCCGAAGGCCTGCAGGCCCATGTCGTCGTTGAAGTCGCTGCCGTACGAGGAGTACCAGGGCACCGTCCAGCCCAAGAAGGAGCCCGGCCCGGCGGGAGGTCGGGCCCGGCTCTGCGGCGGCGGGTCGGCGGGTTTACCGCGGCTGGCCGCGGAGAGCTCAGACCGCGTAGTCGAGCAGCGGCTGCGCCCGGCTCGGGTGCCGCAGCTTGGACAGCGACTGCTTCTCCAGCTGCCGGATACGCTCCCTGGTCAGGCCGAGTGCCTTGCCGATCTCGTCGAGCGTGTGCGGGTTGCCGTCGTACAGCCCGAACCGCATCGCCATGATCGTCGCCTCCCGCGGGGTCAGCGCGTCCAGCGCGTGCCGCAGCTGGTCGGCCATCAGCTGACGGTCCACCAGCTCGGAGGCCTCGGGAGCGTCCACGTCCTCGATCAGGTCGCCGATGCTGGTCTCGCCGTCCTCGCCGATGGTCGAGTCGAGGCTGATCGGCTGGCGGCTGGTGCGCAGCAGCTCCTCGATCTGGTCCGGCGTGCGATCCAGCTCGACGGCCAGCTCCTCGGGAGTCGGCTCGCGGCCCAGCCGCTGGTGCATATCGCGCTCGACCCGGCTCAGCTTGCTGAGCATCTCCAGCACGTGCACCGGGAGCCGGATGGTCCTGGCCGAGTCGGCGAAGCCGCGCTGGATCGCCTGCCGGATCCACCACATGGCGTAGGTGGAGAACTTGTAGCCCTTGGTGTAGTCGAACTTCTCCACCGCGCGGATCAGGCCCAGGTTCCCTTCCTGGACCACGTCCAGCAGGGACAGGCCGCGGTCGCTGTACTTCTTGGCGACCGAGACCACCAGCCGCAGGTTGGCCTCCAGCATGTGCGCCTTGGCCCGGCGCCCGTCCTGCGCGGCGGCCTCCAGGTCAGCCCGGTAGCGCCCGGGCAGGCCGGCCTCGGTCTCCAGCTTGTGCTCGGCGTACAGGCCAGCCTCGATCCGCTTGGCCAGGTTGACCTCTTCCTCGGCGGTGAGCAGGCTGGTGCGCCCGATGGACTTCAGGTAGGTGTGGACGGAATCGCCCATCACCGACGTCTGGTCGTCCAGGTCGACTTCGCCGCCGGCGTCGGTCACCAGGATCTCCGCGGCCGCCGTCAGCACGGCGGCGGACTCCGGCCCGGCGGCCGTCTCGGCGGTAACCGGGCCGGCGGCCTGCTCTGCCGGGTCTGCGGCGGCAGCGGCCGGCTCGTTGCCCAGCTGGACCCCGGCCTCGGTGAGCTCGCGGATGATCGACCGTGCCTCGGCCGGGGCGATGCGAGCCTGCCCGAAGGCGGCGCGCAGCTCGGGCAGGGACAGCTGGCCCTGGCCGCGGCCGCGCTGGATCAGCTCGTCCACATGCGTCATCGTTGCCTTGTCGTCCTGCCGCGGCGACTCGGCAACTGCTGACCTCGGCATCAGACACCTTCCTTCGCGGCGCACAGGCATGCGCTCGTCAATTGCGCCCTCCGGCGCTGTCTGGCGGGCGGGGTCACTCCGCGCGCTTTGGTACTGTGCAGCGCGGGCACTATGTTGTAACGCTCGGCGCGGCCAAATGTTCCCGTGCCGCTGGACTGCGCCCGGGCGGCCTGCACCGGAACCTAGCCACCGAAACCTACCGGCGCCGGGGCCTGCGGCCGGGGCCCTGCTCTCGCGCCGGGCCTGGGCCGGCCAGCGCGCGCAGCCGGATCCGGTCGGGCTTGCCCGAAGCCAGCATCGGGATGTCACTCACCAGCACCAGGGCCCGCGGTGCCGCGTATCCCGGCAGCCGCTGCCTGACGTGGGCCCGCAGTGCGGTCAGGTCCGGTGCGGCTGCGTCGCCGGGTACCACCAGCGCCGTCACCCGCTCGCCCCATTCGGGATCCGGCATGCCCACCACGGCAACGTCCCGTATCCCGGCGAGGGTTCGGAGCGCCGCCTCGACCTCGGCGGCCATTACCTTCTCCCCGCCGGTCATGATCACATCGGCGGTGCGGCCGCGCACGACCAGCCGGCCGCCGGCACCTGTAGCGCCCAGGTCCTGGGTGCGGAACCAGCCGCCATCCAGGGCCGCCGCAGTGGCCTCCGGGTCCAGCCGGTAGCCGGAGAACAGCACCGGGCCGCTGATCTGGATCAGCTGGTCCGCTCCGACCCGGACCGTGACGCCGTCCAGCGGCATCCCGTCGTAGACGCAGCCGCCGCAGGTCTCGCTCATCCCGTAGGTCGTCACGACCCGCGCGCCAGCTGCCGCGGCCGCAGCCAGCAGCCCGGCCGGGGGGGCCGTGCCGCCCAGCAGGATCGTGCGCGGCACGTGCACCGGCGCGCCCGCATCAAGCAGCCGCCGCAGCTGCGTCGGCACCAGCGAGACATGCGCGCGGCCGGCCCCCGCCAGCGCGTCCGCGTCGATCCGGGCCGCCACCGCCGGCTCGGTCCCGGCCAGCAGGGACCGGACCAGGACACCGAGCCCGGCCATGTGGAAGGTGGGCAGGCAGCACAGCCACCGCTCGCCGGGCCGGGCCCCGATCCGGGCCAGCGACGCGCGCGCCGACGCCTGCAGCGCGGCGCCGCTCAGCTGCGCGCCCTTCGGCCGCCCGGTCGAGCCGGACGTGGCGATCACCACCGCCACCTCGTCACCGACCCCGGCCGCGGCCTGCTGGCCTGGCGGCGCTGCGGAGACGGCTTTCTGGCTGCCTCCGGCGGTTTCGATGACCGACGGCGCGAACGCCGTCACCAGGCCGGCCAGCCTGGCCGCGGGCAGGCCCGGGTCGAGCGGCAGCAGCGCGGGCCCGGTCCCGTCCAGCGCCGCCGGGAGCAGCTCAAGCAGCCGTGCGGCCGCCGCCTCCGGCTCGAGCAGGACCGCGTGCAGGGGCCGGGAGGTCACGGTCGTAAGGTTATCCGGGCAGATCAGGCAGCCGGCGGGAGGACGCATGCAGTCGCGGTCCGGCCCGGAGCTGCGCGCGCTGCTGGCCGGCCTGCTGCCGGGCGCGCGGGCGTACTCGATCCCGATGCGGACGAAGTTTCGCGGCATCACCGTCCGCGAGGGCGCGCTGCTGCCCGGGCCCGCGGGCTGGGGTGAGTTCTCGCCGTTCGCAGAGTACGGGCCGCGCGAGTGCGCACGCTGGCTGGCGTGCGCGATGGAGGCCGCCGTCGACGGCTGGCCGCGGCCGGTCCGCGACCGGGTCGGGGTGAACGTGACCGTGCCCGCGGTCGGCCCGCAGGCCGCGCGTCAGATCGTGGCCGGATCCGGCTGCCGGACCGCGAAGGTCAAGGTGGCCGAGCGGGGCCAGGACGAGCATGCCGACGTCACCCGGGTGGCCGCGGTGCGGGAGGCGCTCGGCCCCGGCGGCCTGATCCGGGTCGACGCGAACGGCGGCTGGGACGTTGACCAGGCGGTGCGGATGCTGGGCGTGCTGAGCCGGTTCGGCCTGGAATACGCCGAGCAGCCGTGCGCCACCCTGGGCGAGCTGGCCCGGCTGCGGCGGCGGACCGAGGTGCCGCTGGCCGCCGACGAGTCGATCCGCCGGGCGGAGGACCCGTTCAGGGTGCAGGCGGCCGGAGCGGCCGACATCGTCGTGCTCAAGGCGCAGCCGCTCGGCGGGGTCCGGCAGGCGCTGCGGATCGCCGCGGACTGCGGGCTGCCGGTGGTGGTGTCCAGCGCCATCGAGACCTCGGTCGGGCTGGCCGCCGGGGTGGCGCTCGCCGCGGCGCTGCCCGAGCTGCGCTACGACTGCGGCCTGGCCACGATGTCGCTGCTGACCGGGGACGTCACCGGCGAGCCGCTGGTGGCGCAGGACGGTGCGCTGCCGGTCCGGCCCGCCGTCGCCGACGCCGCGGCGCTGGCCGGGTGCGAGGCTGATCCGGCGCCGTGGGTCGCCCGGATGCGGGCCGCCGCGGAGTACCTGGAGTGAACCCGGCCACGGCGCTGGCCACCGTGCTGGCCGACGAGCTGGTCCGGTGCGGGCTGCGCGAGGCGGTGCTCGCGCCCGGGTCGCGCAGCACGCCGCTCGCACTGGCGCTGCACGCCCGGGCGCAGGCCGGTGACCTGCGACTGCACGTGCGGATCGACGAGCGCTCGGCTGCGTTCTGCGCGCTCGGGCTGGCCAAGGCCAGCCGCCGCCCGGTGCTGGTGGCCTGCACGTCGGGCACGGCGGCGGCGCACTTGCACGCCGCGGTGATCGAGGCCGACGAGTCCGCGGTGCCGCTGCTGGTGCTGACCGCCGACCGCCCGCCCGAGCTGCGCGGCACCGGCGCGAACCAGGCGATCGACCAGCTGAAGCTGTACGGGGGCGCGGTGCGGTGGTTCGGCGAGGCCGGGGTGCCGGAGACCAGGCCCGGGATGGCCGGGTACTGGCGGTCGCTGGCCTGCCGGGCCTGGGCCGCCGCGGCCGGCGCCTGCGGAGCGGCGCTGCCCGGCCCGGTGCACGTCAACCTGCCGCTGCGCGAGCCGCTGATGCCGGACGGGACCGATGACTGGCCGGAGCCGCTGGCCGGTCGCCCCGGGGGCGCCCCCTGGACGGCCTTCCCCGTGCCGCCAGCGCCGCCCGGGGCGGCAACCCGGCGGGCGGGCCGCTGCGCGGGACCAGACCCGATGGGCGGGCCATTCAGCGGGCTCGCGGGTGACGCCGCGGCGGCAGGCGGGGGAGGCGTCGTCGAGGTGGACTGGACCGAGCGGGGGGTGATCGTCTGCGGAGACGGGGACTACGACACCGCGCCGCTGCTGGAGCTGGCCGGGGCGGCCGGATGGCCGGTGCTGGCCGAGCCCTCGTCCGGCGCCCGCCGCGGGCCGAACGCGCTGACCAGTTACGCCTACCTGCTGGCCGCGCCAGGCTTCGCCGCGGCGCACCTTCCTGAGGTCATCGTGTCCGCCGGCCGGCCCGGCCTGTCCCGGCCGCAGCTGGCACTGCTGCGCGGGGCACCGGGAGCGGCCCCTGCCTGTCACATCGTGCTGGCCCAGGGTCCGGGCCGGTGGGCCGACCCGGCCCGGACCGCGACCTGCGTCGCCGCCGGGGTCCGGCTGGCCGGGCCGCCACGGGGCGGGACCGGGCCGGCCTGCGCGGCACCGGCTGGCTGGATTCGTGGCGGCAGGCGGATGCCGCGGCGCGAGCCGCGGCGGGCGCGCTGCTTGACTTTGATGACGTGCTCACCGAGCCGCGGCTGGCCAGGGACCTGGCCGCCGCGCTGCCGCCCGGCGCACTGCTGTGGGCCGCGTCCAGCCTGCCGGTTCGCGACCTGGACCTGCACATGGCGCCCCGCTCCGATCTGCGGATCCTGGCCAGCCGCGGGGCCAGCGGCATCGACGGGCTCGTCTCCTCGGCCATCGGCGCGGCGCTGGCGCACCAGGCCGCGGGCGGCGGCCCCGCCGCGGCCCTGCTCGGTGATCTGGCCCTGCTGCACGACGCGCCGGGCCTGATGCTGGGCTCGGATGAGCCGCGGCCGGACTTGTGCCTGGTCGTGGTCAACAACGACGGCGGCGGCATCTTCTCCGACCTGGAGCAGGCGGCGCTGCCCGGCCCGTTCGAGCGCCTGTTCGGCACTCCGCACGGAGCCGATATCAGCCTGCTGGCCCGCGCGGCGCACCTGCCCTACACCAGGCTGGAGCGGCCGGCGGACATCCCGGGCGCGATCGCCGGCCGCGGCCTGCGGGTTGCCGAGCTGCGCGCCAGCCGCAGCGCCGGCGCCGCGCTGCGGGCGGAGCTGCGGGCGGCCGCTATCACGGCGGCCGCCTAGCCCTCGAGCGCGTCCTGCACGGGGCGGAACTTCGACTGCGCCTCGGCCAGCTCCGCGGCCGGGTCCGAGCCCGCGACGATGCCGCAGCCGGCGATCAGCCGCGCCCGCGGCCCGGCCAGCTCGGCGCACCGCAGCGCAATGCCCCATTCGCCGTTGCCGTGCGCGTCGACCCAGCCCACCGGCCCGGCATAGCGGCCCCGGTCCATGCCCTCCAGCTCGCGGATCAGCTCCATGGCGGCCTCAGCCGGGGTCCCGCAGACCGCGGCGGTGGGGTGCAGTGCGGCGGCCAGCGCCAGCGCGGACGGCCCGGCCCCCGCTTCCGCGCCGGCCAGCCGCCCGCTGACCCCGGTCGCCAGGTGCTGCACGTTCGCCAGCCGCAGCAGCCAGGGCCGCTCATCCACGTCGAGGCCGGCGCACAGCGGTGTCAGCGCCGCGCGCACGTCGGCCACCGCGTAGCGGTGCTCCTCGGTGTTCTTGGCTGAGGCCAGCAGGGCGGCGCCGAGCGCCTCGTCCTCGGCCGGGCTGCCGCCCCGCGGCATGGTGCCGGCCAGCACCCGTGAGCTCACCGCGGCTCCCGCCCGCCGCACCAGCAGCTCGGGCGTCGCCCCGACCAGGCCGGCGCAGCAGAACGTGTAGCAGTCCGGATAGCGGGCCGCCAGCCGCGTCAGCAGGGCCCGGGCGTCGATCGGCCGCGACGCGGCCGCGTACAGGTCCCGCGCCAGCACGGCCTTGCGCAGCTCGCCACGCTTGATCCGGTCCACTGCGGCGGCCACCGCCCGTTCCCACTGCGGCGCGGTCAGGCTCCCGTCGTGCCAGCGGACCTGGCCGGGCGGCGCGACCGGCTGGCGGGCGGGCGGACCAGAGTCCGCCCCGCCGTCCGGGCTGACCGTGGTGCGCCAGGCCCGCCCGCCGCGGCGACCGAGCACTACCCGCGGCACGACCAGGACCGAGCCGTCCGAGGCCGGGTCGAAGGTGAAGCTGCCGAAGGCGACCGGCCCGCAGCCGAGCTCGCCGACCTCGTCGTGGGTCTCGGCGGCGTCGAATAGCTCGCGCAGCCACTTGCCCCCCGCGGTGAACCTGTCCTCGCCTGCCGGGATGGTGGCACGGGCCGCTTCGCCCCAGCCGGCCAGTCCCTCGCCGCCCCTTATCCACGCGAGCACGGCAGGACCAGGCAGCTGGGCCAGCAGATCGCCGGGATCGTCGACCGCGGTGGTGCGCACGATCAGCCCGTCCGCCATCCGCTGGCCAGCGGCATGGCCCCCCGCGCGCCCGGCTGCCGCGGCACTGTCTCCCACGGCAGTCAACTGTACGTGCGAAAGCCCCCGTCCCGGACCGCAGGACCGTGCGGGCGCCCCCCGGACACCGTGACTTTCGCCTCGCCGGCGCCGCGGGCGAGCGCCCGGTGGCCTGGCGGCTGCGGGCAGGGACCCGGCGGCGGCCAGGGACTCGGCGGCGACGGGCGGCTGAGAGGGGTGTTTTGCCCGGCCTGTTCGCGCCGCCGGTGCTAGTCTTGCCCATTCTCCATAGTCTATTAAAACAATAGGAGATATAGAGATGACGCTCACGCAAGCGCTGTCCCAGCCAGCCGGGCAGCTCGGTCAGCACCGTCATGGCCCGGCGCAGCCCGCGACTGGCGTTGCCGGGCCAGGGCAGCGCGGCGCCCCGGTGCGGCCCGGTGCACGGCGGCCTGACCCGGTGCCGCGCCGGGCGCGCCGCTCCGGTCTCGCCCGGCGCAGCCCGGCCGAGCTCGGCCAGCTGGCCTCCGCGGCTGCCGCCATACCCGGGCGGTGGCGGGCCGCTCTTCAGTTCGGCCGGGATCGCCGCTGGTACGACCGGCTGGAGCTGGCCGATGACTACGAGATCTGGCTGATCAGCTGGCTGCCCGGGCAGGAAACCGGATTTCACGACCACGGCGACGCGAACGGCGCCTTCGCGGTGGCCCAGGGCGAGCTGCGCGAGCGCACGGCTGCTGTCGGCCGTCCGGGGGTGTCCAGCCGCGTCCTGCGGGCCGGCGAGTTCCGGTCATTCGGCCGCCGGCACGCGCACGACGTGGGAAACGTGTCAGCGGCGCCGGCCGTGTCCGTGCACGCGTACTCCCCGCCGCTGACCCTCATGCGCAGGTACCGGCTGGCCGGCTGCGGCCTGGTCCTGACCAGCACGGAGGCGGCCGGGCAAAGCTGGTGACGCATCCAGGCCACGCTGACCGTGCCGTCGTCACAGCAGCGTGAGCTGCACCGCCGTGCTGGCCGCCGGCGCGGTGCGCTCATCCGCCCGGGGCGGGACCGGCGCCCGCTCACCCCGGGCGGCCCCGGGCAGCCGCCGGGCTGCGGCCGGACTGGCCCGGCCGACGCCGTACTGCCGGGCCAGGTCCCTGACCTGGCCGGTGATCCGCTGCTGATACTGCCGGGGCGCGTAGGCGCCAGCGGCGTACAGCTGCCGGTACGGCCGGACCAGCTCCGGATGATGCTCGCCGAGCCAGCGCAGGTACCACTCCCGCGCCCCCGGCCGCAGGTGCAGCACGATCGGGGTGACGCTGGCGGCACCGGCCGCGGCGATCCGCCGGACCGTCGCGGCGAGCTGCCCGGGGGAGTCGGTGAGCAGCGGCAGGACCGGTCCCATCAGCACGCCGCAGCGCAGCCCGCGGTCGCGGATCGCGGCGCAGACCTCCAGCCGGCGCTCCGGCGCCGGGGTGCCCGGTTCCACGCTGCGGGACAGCTCCGCGTCCACGAAGCCGACCGAGACGTTCAGCCCGACGTCGGTGACTTGCGCGGCGTCGGCGATCAGGTCGAGATCACGCAAGATCAGCGTGCCCTTAGTCAGGATCGAGAAGGGGTTCGCCGCATCCCGCAGCGCGGTGATGATGCCGGGCATCAGGGCGTAGCGACCCTCGGCCCGCTGGTAGCAGTCGACGTTAGTGCCCATCGCCACGTGCTCGCCAGGCCATCGCGGCGCCCCCAGCTCGCGGCGGGCCAGCTCTGCCGCGTTGACCTTGACCACGATCTTGGAGTTGAAGTCCTGGCCGGAGTCGAGATCCAGGTAGGTGTGGGTATTTCGGGCGAAGCAGTAACTGCAGCCATGACTGCAGCCGCGGTAGGGGTTGATGGTCCAGCCGAACGCCATCCGGGACGACGGCGGCACCCGGTTGATGATGGAGCGGGCATGCACCTCGTAAAAGGTCATCCCGCGAAAGCCAGGGGTGTCGAACGTCCGCGCGACGGCGTCGCGGCCGAACAGCACCGCGGTGCGGGCGCCGGGCCCGGCGCCCGCACCGCCCGGCGAACCATCGTCGAGACGAAGGCTGTCCCATCGCATGACCCGAGCTTAGAATGTGAATTCGATATCATCAAACAAAAATTCGACCCGGCTGGCACGCTCCGCCGCCATACCGTCGCGAGGCGTAGGAAAATAGTGCCGTTCCGGCAGCAAAAGGCCAGGTAAAAAATCTTGCTGCGGGGGGATAATGGTCTGCATCCAGCCCTCCGCGTGCTCGCGCGGCGGCTGACGGTGGCGGGAGGAGGGCGCCATGGCGCTATCCATAGAGGAACAGCGCATCCTCGACGAGATGGAGCGCAAGCTCGCCGCCGACGCCCCCAGACTGGCCTCCCGGCTCGCGGCGCTCGGCCGCCGCCCCGGGCTGCGCGGCTTCCTGCGCTCGCCCCGGACCCGGGCCCTGGCCGTGGTGCTCACCCTGGCCGTGATCGTCGCCGTGACGCTGGCGATGTACGCGATGATGCCGTTCCGCGCTGCGACCGAGCGAGTCTCGCACGCCCATGCGACGGCCGCCCCCAGCCTGACCCGCCCCGCGGCGGCCAGGACCGGTGCCGCGCACGCTCGGCGCAGCCCGTCCCGGGTCGGCCGGCCACAGGCCGCCCGGCGGAAGGGCGGCCAGGCCGATGGCCGTCCCGGAAATGCCGTCGCGCGATCTAGCCCCGCGGGGCTGGCCCGCAGCACCGCCGTCGGCCTGCGCCGCTAGCGCGGCCCGCGCCGCCAGCGCGCCAGCCGCGGCGGCTAGGATTCCCGCCAGAGCTGGAGCAGGTACTGCTCCAGGCCCTCGAGCCGCTTGCGTGCCTGCTGGAAATCGTCCCCGAGCGGGTCAGGGTTGGTCACGAAAAGCTCGTCGTAACGGCGCACCGCCTCGCCCCGGTTGCGGGTGTAGACCCGGACCCCGTAGTCGCCGACCCCGCCGGTCAGCCGGACGCCGTCCACGGCCTTGCCGGCCGTGCCCATGTCCACGCTCAGGTGCCCGCGCAGGTACAGCACGCACTTGGCCTCGTCCTCGTAGCCGTCGCTGAACGGCGGGGGCGGTGCGTCCCACTCCTCCACCGTGAGCTGAACGCCGAGGTGCTCCTGGGCGCACGCCACCACCATCTGCTCTCGGCTTGCGCTGATCAGCGAGTTCACCGGCATGATCGGCTCGCCAGGAGTGTCGGGATCGACGGCAGGGTCGTGCACCCTGAACACCTTGCGCTCCGGGAAGACCGGAATCTCCAGCCGAAGCAGCCTGCGGGTCAACGGGCCCCCCTCGAAGACAAGTTTCCTGACATACAGCATGCTCTGTGCCGCTCAAGCTTGCGCACGTTATAGGTCAATAAGGCGGGCTATGACGCTGTGTCACCCGGCGTTCGTGGTTTGCTCCGCGAGGTCATGGCGGCTGAAGATCCGCTGAACCAGGCCCGGCCAGCCGCTGGACAGTACCGTCCGCACCGGTATCCTCCCGGGCATGGTGCAGGGCAAGGACGATCTGCCGGGGATCTCACATCGCGTCGTCGATGCGAGCGGCCTGCGGGTGCACGTGGCCGAGGCGGGAGAGGGCCCGCTGGTGCTGCTGCTGCACGGCTTCCCGGAGAGCTGGTACTCCTGGCGGCACCAGCTGACCGCGCTCGCCGCCGCCGGGTTCCACGCCGTGGCGCCCGACCAGCGCGGGTACGGCCGGACCGGCCCGCCGGAGCGCTCCGGGCTGCGCGGCGGGGTCGACAGCTACACGATCATGCACCTGACCGGTGACGTGATCGCGCTGCTGGGCGCGCTCGGCGCCCAGCAGGCCGTCGTGGCCGGGCACGACTGGGGCGCGGCGGTGGCCTGGCACGCCGCGCTGCTGCGGCCCGACCGCATCCGCGGCGTTATCGGGCTGAGCGTGCCCTACAGCCCGCGCGGCAGCACGCCGCCGGTGGCCGCGCTGCGAGACCGGCTCGGCGACGGCTTCTACATGGTCTACTTCCAGCAGCCGGGCATCGCCGATGCGGAGCTCAACGCGGACCGGACGGCCACCTTCCGGCGCGTCCTGGCCGGTGCGTTCGCGGCCGGGGCGTCCGGCGTGCCGGTGATACCGCCCGGCGGCGGCTTCCTCGACATGTGCCCCGAGCCGGCGGTGCTACCCGGCTGGCTCACCGATGACGACATCGACACCTACGCAGCGCAGTACGCCGAGGCCGGCTTCACCGGCCCGCTGAACTGGTACCGCAACCTGGACCGAAACTGGGAGCTGACCGCCCCCTGGCACCACGCCCCGGTCACTGTGCCCGCGCTGTACCTGGCCGGCCAGGATGACCTGGTGCTGCGCTTCTCCGGCGCGGCGGGCGCCGCGGGCCGGCTGCGCGAGATGGTGCCGCGGCTGCGCGGGCCGGTGCTGCTGCCCGGCTGCGGCCACTGGATCCAGCAGGAGCGGCCGGACGAGGTCAGCGCCGCGCTGGCGGGCTTCCTGCGCGAGCTCGGCTGATGCCGGCGGGCGGCCAGGGACCGGGGGAGCAGGCCGGGCCGGGGGAGACGCCAGCCGGCGGCCTGTGCCTGCGCACGGCGGTTGACCTGGCCGGCCTGCTGCGCCGCCGGGAGGTGTCGGCGCGCGAGGTGATCGCGGCGCACATCGCCAGGATCGAGGCCGTCGACCCGGCCGTCAACGCCATCGTCACCGCTACCTTCGACGCCGCCCTGGCCCGCGCCGCGGCGGCCGACGAGGCGCTGGCCCGCGGCCGCCCCCCGGCCTGCTGCACGGCCTGCCGGTCGCGCATAAGGATCTCGCCGACACCGCCGGGGTGCGCACCACCTACGGGTCGCCGCTGTTCGCCGGGCACGTGCCCGACCGGGACGCGCTCGTGGTGGCCCGGATGGCGGAGGCAGGCGCGATCAGCCTGGGCAAGACCAACACGCCCGAGTTCGGCGCGGGGTCGCACACCGTCAACCCGGTTTTCGGGCCGACCCGCAACCCTTACCACCCTGGCCGCAGCGCGGGCGGCAGCAGCGGGGGTGCGGCGGCGGCGCTGGCCGCCAGGCTGATCTGCCTGGCCGACGGCAGCGACCTCGGCGGCTCGCTGCGCAACCCGGCCAGCTTCTGCAACGTCGTCGGGCTGCGCCCCAGCCCGGGCCGGGTGCCGGGCTGGCCGGTGGACGACGTCACCGACCAGCTCGGCGTGTCCGGGCCGATGGCGCGGACGGTCGCCGACTGCGCGCTGCTCCTCGCGGTGCTGGCCGGGCCCGACCCGCGGGTTCCGCTGGCGCTGGACGCGCCGCCGCCCGCCGTGACCGACCCGGCGCAGCTCCCCGCGCTGCTCGCCGGGGACTTGCGGGGGCTCAGGATTGCCTGGAGTCCCGACCTCGGCCTGCCGGTCGAGCCTGAGGTGCTCGCCGTGCTCGCCCCCGCCCGGCAGGTCCTGGCCGACCTGGGCGCGCGGGTCACCGACGCGACACCGGACCTGTCCGGCGCGGACGAGGCGTTCCGCACCTTCCGGTCCTTCCGGTTCGCTACCTTCTTCGGGGACCTGCTGGCCGCGCACCAGGATCTCATCGGCCCCAACGTGAGCTGGAATGTGCGGCGCGGCCTCGAGCTCACGGCCGCCGACCTGAGCCGGGCTACCATGACTGCGCGCCGCGCTGGCCGAGCGGATCAGCGCCTTCTTCGCCGACGCGGACCTGCTGGCCTGCCCGGTCACCCAGGTAGCGCCGTTCGACGTGTCCCTGGACTGGGTGCACGAGATCGACGGCCGTGCCGCAGCAGACCTACCTGGACTGGATGGCCTCTGCCTACCTGATCTCGGTCACCGGCCTGCCCGCCATCAGCGTGCCGGCCGGCTTCACCGCGGGCGGCCTGCCGGTCGGGCTCCAGCTCGTCGGCCGCCGCCGCGGCGACTGGGACCTGCTCGCTGCGGCGCACGCGTTCGAGTCGGCCACCGGCCACGGGGCCGTGGTCCCGGCCTGCCCGCCGCCTGGCTAGCCGGCTGGCTGAGCGCGCGCGGTCAGCAGTCCGGGTTGCGGCGGATCGGGCCGGTGAACGCGCCCAGGGTGCCAGGGCCCACCGAGCCGTACTGGGCGTCGCCGCCGAAGGCAGCGCCGTTGCGCAGGTTCCCGAACTCCCAGACGCACCGCCCGCCGACCCGCGCCTGGGTCCAGTACGGGTAGAAATGGCCGGGTCCCTTCGGCGGGAGCACGCAGCCGGCCCCGGTGGCCAGGTTGCAGCTGGTGTTGAACTCGGTCGCGCTGGCGTCGGTCATGAACTGGATGCTCGGGTAGCCGCGGCCGCCCGCCGTGGTGGGCTGCTGCTGCAGGAACGGTGACGGGAACCGGCCGGGCACGGTCGAGTCCGGCCAGTCCGCGCGGTACGGCGTGCCGTCGTAATCCAGGTCGCCGATGCTGTCGAAGAACACGTCGCAGCCGGTCATCAGGTTGGCGGCGACGGTGCCGCCGTGGGTGTCCCCGGCCCGGTAGCACGGTGCGTCGTCGGGCTCGAGCGCGGCTCTTTCCCTGGCCGCCGTACGGGCCCGCGCAGTTCTTGTAGTAGGTGTCGGTGAAGGTGCCCAGGCTGAATTTCGCCGCTCCGCTGACCGCCGTGCACGGCTCGAAGTGGCCGATCTCGAACTGGCTGTTGATCATGTACGGACCGATCCCCCACGGGATGATGTTCTGCCGCCGGGCTGTGGAGTACTCGGGCTGGAAGTTGAACCGGGTGCCAGTGCAGTTGAACGGGTTGGTGGTCATGAACCCGTTGGCGGCCGAGGCGATCATGTGACCGCTGCGGCCGGTGGTCAGGTCGGTCTCCCTGGCCTCCAGCGCATGGCCGCCGCCGGGCAGCCGGGCATCGAACATCCGCACCACGATCTTGTCGCCGGGGTTCATCAGCAGCGTGTGAGAGTTCGGCGTCACGGTGGCCAGGTCACTGAGCTGGGGGCTGGGCGGCCCGGTGGGCACGCCGTTGGTCTGGATGTAGCCGAAGTTGACCGGCTCGGTGCAGTTGGGGTTGCAGGAGCCCGATCCGTTGCCGGTGCATTCCAGGCTGTCGATGTTCAGCGCCGAGCACCAGTGGGTGTCATCGCAGCTGATGTTGTCCGCGAACGGCGCGAAACCGGGCGGGTAGAACTGCAGCTCGACGAACCCGGCGCCGCCGCCGGGATAGCTGCCGTGCGGTGCGTTGGCATCTGACCGGGGCGGCAGGGCAGCAGCGGTGCCGAGTTGGGATCGCAGACGTCGGTGGAGAACCAGGGCGCGACCGACAGCTCGAACCAGTGCGTGACGTCGCGGCCGGGATGGCGCGCCGTCGGCCGGGCCGCCGGATCGGTCGGCAGCTGCTCGCGGAAGGTCGTGTCGCTGCCCGAGCCCGGAGCGTTCGAGAGGTACCGGATGGACGGCTCGTCGTGGCCGATGTAGTGCCCGTGCTCGTAAAAGCGGCCGCCCCAGGAGCCGCGCGGGTCGGCGCACATGATCACCGATTTGACCGGCCGCTGGATCGGGCTCAGGCCGTTGCAGTCAAGCTCCCCGACGGCGCGCGGCCGAACCGCCTGGCCAGCCGCGGCCGCCGCCGTGGCCGGCCCGGCCGTGGCCAGCCCGGTCAGCGGCAGCATGGCCATGGCGGCCAGCAGCGCTAGCGTCTGTCGCCGGTGAGATCGCCAGGGTGCCCGCATGCCGACTCCCTCGTGCCGCCGCAAAGGTGATCAGGTGCTCAGGAACATTACTCTGCGGGCATGCCCGGCGGAAGGTCTGCGGCGGGCCGTGCCGGATCAGCTGGTGCCGGCGGCCTGCGCTGGCTGGCACCGGCGAGTCAGCCAGCGGCTCAGGCAGGCCGGCTCGCTCGCGCACCTCGTCCCACAGCTCGGCGTACCGGCGGGCCGCCACGCTGCGCGGCGCCGCGGCGGTCACCGGGACGCGGTCGGCGAACATCCGCTCGATCGCCGACAGGGCCGGGATGACCGTCGCCGCGATGTCGGCCCGCTCGGCGGGCAGCTGCTGGCAGATCTCGCGGTGCAGCCGCTTGCGCTGATCAGCCATGGAGAAGAAGGCGAGCAGGCCCGGCCTGGGCCGCTTCAGGCCGGGCAGGAAGCCGGTCAGCTGATCCAGCGTGTTGACCGATAGCGTGGTCGGGATCAGCGGCACGAGCAGCAGGTTCGCCGCGCGCAGCACGCTCTCCGACAGCAGCGAGATGGACGGCGGGCAGTCCAGGATGACCACGTCATACTCGGTCCGCAGCGGCGCTAGCAGGGTAGCGAGCTTGCGGGTCGGCCGTTTCGCCCCGTCCAGCATCAGGTCCAGGTTCCGGTAAGTGAAATCGGCGGGCAGCAGGTCCAGGCCGTCGTAGTCGGTGGCCTTGACGGCATCGTCCAGCCCGCGGGTCCCGGAGATCAGCGCCCGGCCGCCGCCCTTGACCCGCGGGCGGATCCGGAACAGGTAGGTGGCAGCGCCCTGCGGGTCGAGGTCCCACAGCAGCACCCGGTAGCCCTGCGCGGCGGCCAGGTAGCCGAGGTTCACTGCGGCCGCGGTCTTGCCGACCCCGCCTTTGATGTTGTACGTCGCGAGGATCTTCACCGGGCGGTCCGGCTGTCGGCTGCCGCCAGGCTACCGCCGCGCGGATTCGCCAGCTCGGCGATGGCGGCGCGCCCGGCCGGGCTGGCGAAGGCGCGGAACCGGTCAGCGAACTCGCTGCGCGCCGCCCGCTGGCGCAGCGCCATCCCCGCGGCGATCTCGCCCATCGCCAGCAGGGTCGGGGCCGGCGCGGCGGCGTCGGCCAGCATCTGCGCGGCGAACAGGCGCAGCTCGGTCAGCTGGACCTCGCAGTCCTGGAATTCGCCCAGGCAGTCCTGCAGGCTCTTCAGCGCGCGCACGGCCTGCCAGAGCGCGGCCTGGTCATGCAGCGAGCCGAACAGCTCCATCAGGTAGCGCAGTTCCTTGGCGCGCTTGCGCAAGTCGTGCAGAGACTGCGGGGGAGAGGCCGCGCTGATGGCCGTGCCGCCCGCCAGCACCCGGCGGTGCGCACGGCCGATCCGGTCCGCCGCCAGCTGGCCGGCCGGGCGTGCCGCCGCCCGCGACTCCCGCTTGCCGCGCGGCCCGGGCGGCGCGGCCAGCGCCGCCCGCCACTTCCCGGCCAGGGTGGCGAACCGGTCCGAGCGCAGCCCGGCGGTCAGCTTCCGCCGCGCGGTGCGCCGCCGCCGCAGCAGATTCTCCCGCAGCGGCCGCAGGTCGCGCGGATCGCCGGCGACCAGGCCGGATGCCATGGCCGGGTAGCCCAGCAGGTAGACATCCAGGTCGCGGGTCGGCGTGGTGAGGTCGCCCAGCCATTTGAACTCGGGCGCGTAGGCGCCCGCCAGGCCGCCGGGCAGCGCGTCTCCGGCCAGCTTGAGCACCGATCGGGTCCGCCGCACGGCGACCCGCAGATCGTGCAGGTACTCAATGTCGATGTCGCGGATGGTCCCGTCGAGGTTGGCCGTGACCATGTCCAGCAGCTCGGTCAGCACCACCGCCAGTGCCTCGCTGGCCGGCATGGCGGCCGACAGCCGTGCGCTGAGCTTGCCGGTATACGCGCCGGGCCGCGCGCCGGCCGCGGCGAGCGCGGCCTCCAGCCCGGACTGCGCGCTCGGCGCTACGCCGGGGGCCGCGGCCAGGGCCTGTGCCAGCCGGGCGGCAGGGCCGGCATAGCCGCGCAGCGGCAGCACCGACAGCCGCGGGGCGACCGCGCCGTCGGCGGGGAAGCTGACCGACATGGCATCCAGCGCCAGCCGGGCCACGGTCTTGCCGTCATCGTTGAGCGCGCGCTGCCGGGTGACGCGGCTGACTGCCCGGGCCACCGGCAGCAGCGCTCGCACACCTGCCACCGGTTCGACGCGCTCGGCCAGCGGGCCCGGCGGCAGCTCGCTCGCCAGGCACGGCCACCTGGCCTTGGCGCCGTGGCCGCCGGGCCGCGAGGCCAGCTGCTGCGCCGCGATGACCTCGCCGTCGCGGCCGGTCAGCGTCAGCTCGGTCGCGCCGCGGCGGCGCACCTGCTCCAGGGTCAGGCCGGCCCGGTACAGGCGCCAGTCGAAGGTGTCGAGCCAGGTCCGCCGCAGCACTTCAGCGCGGCCGTCCGGTGCGCCGGCCAGCAGTGCCCCGGCCGCCGCCAGCAGGCCGTCGGGAGCCGAGGCCGCAGACCCGTCCAGCACGTAGTCGAGCAGGCCAGTTCGCACGCCGCAACCTTACGCAGGTCCACTGTTGTAAGCCCAGCCGGGTGCTGGTCAGCCTACCCTCGAACGCTGGTCCCGGGAATGACCTCGCCGATTCCCGCCTGCCTCGCTGACCCGGCGCGCTTGAACCGGGAGCGCGCCTGCCGCGGCGGCCCCGTCGCGGCTCTGATCAGGTTAGCCGCCGTAGCCCACCCGCCGCAGGTCCGCCCCGGTCACCTGCTCGATCTCCGCGAGCTGGGCATGAGTCAGCGCGCGCCGCCAGCCGCCCGCCTCGGCAGGCGCGCGCTGGCCGCGCATTCCGCGGAACCGGCCGCGCGCTCCCGATGACTCGACCTGGGCGTGCACGAATGCCGACAGCGCGCGGGCGGCCTGGGCCGGGTCGCGGATCAGCTGCTCGTAGCGCACCGTGGCGAGCTGCTCGGCACTCAGGCTGGCGCGCAGCCGGGCCATCGTGCGGATCGAGCCGCGCCAGCGCAGCGCGCACTTGCCTGCCTCCGACAACTCGGGCCAGGCGGCCAGGTCCGAGCGGGTCTCAATGCCGAAGAACGGGTTAGGGAACTCGCTGTCGATGTTGGCCACGCCCGGCCTGAACCAGCGCAGTGCATCGGGGTCGCGCAGCATCGCCGCGACGACGTCCCGGCCGTCCCGCACCACCTGCACCAGCCGGGCATCCGGGAAGGCGTCGACCAGCGATCCGGCGCAGTAGATGAGGTCCGGGCTGGCGTCGCCGTACCGGACAGCCTCGCCCTCGTCGGCGCACAGGCCAGAGCCAGTCACGCCGCCCGCGTCCCGGCACTGCGGCGAGCAGGTCCGGCAGCCCTGCTCGGTTACCTGCCACGCCTGGGCGAATGCGTCGCGCAGCACGGCCGCGGCGGCCTCGTCCCGGCCGCGCTGGATGGACGGGGCGCGAGCAAACGCGTAGACCACCGAAGTCACTGCAGGCGGCCCGATCGTGACGTGAAAGCCCGCTGACCGCTTCAGGGCGCGGCCGATCAGATCAACGCCCGAATGCGGCCCGCCGATGACGAACACCGGCTGATGCACCTTGTGGCCGTTGACGACCAGGATGTGCGGGCGGGCTGACATGAGCACCCATAAATCGACTGACGCTGCACGGTAATGCCCGGCCACAGTGAGTGGCCTGGCCAGAGCATCATAGAGCCGCCCGCCTGGCAGCTGACCCGGCGCAGCGCGGTCAGTCAGGACCTGGCGGTCTCGCCGCCCTGGCTCGCAGCCCCTGGGAGCCCTGGCCCGGTGTCAGCCCTGGCTGCCGCTCCCGGTCCGGCGGGCGGCCCGCCGGCAGTGATGACCGGCATGCTGGCTGAGATTCAGCGCCGACAGTATCAGCGGCATGTGGCTGAATGCCTGCGGGAAGTTGCCCACCTGCCGGCCGTAGCGGGGATCGTATTCCTCAGCGAGCAGGCCGACGTCGTTGCGCACCGTGAGCAGGCGGCCGAACAGCTCGACCGCCTGATCGTATTCGCCGGTCAGGTGCAGGGCATTGACCAGCCAGAAGCTGCACGCGAGGAAGGCGCCCTCCGCACCGGGCAGCCCGTCTACGTTCGAGCCGCCCGCGGCCGGGGCGGGAACGCTGGCGGCCGGGCCGGCGCCAGCCGCCCCGGCCGGGGCGGCTGGCTGGGTGTAGCGCAGCACCAGCCCGTCCCGTACCAGCTCGCGCTGGATGGTCTGCACGGTCGAGACCACCCGCTCGTCGTCGGGCGGCAGGAAGCCGACCTCCGGGATGAGCAGCACCGCGGCGTCGAGCTCGGTGCTGCCGTAGTACTGGGTGAAGGTGCCCCGGCCGGGGTCGTAGCCCTGCTCGCACACCTCGGCATGGATCTTGTCCCGGATCGCGCGCCACCGTTCCTCCGGGCCGCTCTGGCCGAGCTCGTACATCCGGATCGCCCGGTCGAAGGCGACCCAGGCCATGACCTTGGAGTGCACGAAGTGCCGCCGCGGTCCGCGGACCTCCCAGATGCCCTCGTCCGGCTGTTCCCAGTTCTTCTCCAGGAACTCGAGCAGCTTGCGCTGCAGGCTCCAGGTGTGCCGGTCGAAGGCCAGCCCGGACTGGCGGCCGAGCGCCAGGGCATCGATCACCTCCCCGTAGACGTCCAGCTGGCGCTGGTTGACCGCCGCGTTGCCGATCCGCACCGGCGCCGAGTTCGCGTAGCCGGCCAGCCAGCCCGCCTCCCACTCGGCCAGCCTGCGCTCGCCGGCCACCCCGTACATGATCTGCACGTCAGCGGGCTGGCCGGCGATCGAGCGAGCCAGCCAGTTCCGCCACGCCGACGCCTCGCCGGTGTAGCCGGTGCGCAGCAAAGCCTCCAGCGTGATCGTCGCGTCCCGCAGCCAGCAGTACCGGTAGTCCCAGTTCCGCACGCCGCCGAGATCCTCGGGCAGCGACGTCGTCGGTGCCGCGACAATGCCGCCGGTCGGGGCGTAGGTCAGCGCCTTGAGCGTGATGAGCGACCTGATCACCGCATCGCGGTACTCGCCGGAATAGGAGCACTGCGCCACCCAGTCCGCCCAGAACTTCCTGGTCTGGGCGAGCAGATCGTCCGGGGCGGCTTGCTGCGGAGCGGGCAGGTGCGAGGGCTGCCAGACCAGCGCGAACGGGATCCGGTCGCCGGCCCGCACGGTAAAGCTGGCCTCATGCGCCATGTTGCGGCCGATAACCCTGACCGGAGTCTGCAGCCAGACCGAGTCCGGCCCGGCCACGGTGCTGACCTGCCCGTCGACGCGCCGGGCCCACGGGATGACCTGCCCGTAGCCGAAGCGCAGCCGCAGCGCGCACTCCATCTCCACGGCGCCGTGGACGCCCTCGACGATCCGGATCAGCACCGGCAGCTCGTCGTCGCGCGGCGGCATGAAATCGGTCACCGTGGCGACTCCGCTGCCGGTGTCCCAGCGGGTTGTCAGGATCAGCGAGTCGCTCTCATAGCGGCGGCTGACCGTGCCGCGCCGCGACGGCGGCCCCTCGGCAGCGGTCGGGCTGATCCGCCAGTGCCCGTTGCCCGCGTCGCCGAGCAGCGCGGCGAAGCAGGCGTCCGAATCGAACCGGGGCAGGCACAGCCAGTCGATGGAACCACCCCGGCTCACCAGCGCAGCCGACTGCATGTCGCCGATCAGAGCGTAATCCTCGATCGGCGGGGAATCCCCGGCGGACGCGGCCATGGTGCCTCCCGGACGGCGCCCCGCGGCGGCCGCCCGGGCGCAGTGTGTTAGATCAAGCACTGTGTCAGATGCAGCACTGTGTCAGATCAGATCAGGCACCGTGCTGGATCAAGCCTGGCACGCCCCGCCGCCCGGCCGCACGTAGGCTGGTGACCGTGCTCTCGCCTTCTGCTCGGTCAGTGCCGGTACTGGCAGCGGCCGGGCTGGCGGCAGTGACCATGGCCGGCTGCGTGAAGATGAACGCCGCGCTCTCCCAGACGTGGGCGGACGTCAGCTTCAGGTCTGCTACCCCGGTGGCGACCGTGCTGCATGTCCGGGCGGCGTGCTCGCACGTGCCGAACGTGACCGCCGCCCCGATCCACCGCAACCTGCCCGCCATCGACATCGCCCAGTCGGTCCGCTATGACACCACCAGGGCCAGCAACGCCAACGTCGCCGAGCTGCAGCAGTGCCTGCAGAAGTTCCCGTCGGTCACCGGATTCAGTCTGCAGGACGCCAGCGACAACGGAAGCTGACCCGCTTCCCGGGTAGCTCACCCGCTGCCGGGTAGCTGACCGGCGCTGTGAAACTTCTCACTTCCTGCTCGCTCCCCGGCGAATTCATCCCTATTTTTCCTGTGGTATAAAGGGGATCCGGCCTTTGACCTACGAAACAGATCGGGATTGATCAATATGCGGCGAGCGGTTGTCGCGGCGGGAGCCGCTGCACTAACTCTCCTGGCAGCGGGCTGCGGCTCGTCCGGATCGTCCGGCTCAGGCAGCTCCGGCAGCTCAGGCGGCACGGCCACCTCTAGCAGCCCGGTGACGCTGCGGCTAGGTTTCCTGGAGAACATCACCCACGCCAGCGCGCTGGTGGGGATCAAGGAAGGCTTCTTCACCAAGGATCTCGGCAAGAACGTGACGCTGAAGCTGGTGCCGTTCAGCACCGGCACCGAGGAGGCCACCGCGCTGCTGGCCGGCCAGCTGGACGCCGCCTACGTCGGCCCCAATCCGGCGATCAAGGCGTGGCAGACCTCGAACGGCTCGCTGATCAAGGTCATCTCCGGTGCCGCGTCCGGCGGCGCGGCCCTGGTCGTCAAGAAGGGCATCAGCAGCGCGGCTCAGCTCAAGGGCCAGAAGCTGGCCACGCCGTCGCTCGGCAACACCCAGGACGTAGCGCTGCGCTACTGGCTGAAGAAGCAGGGCCTGACCACCTCGCCGACCGGCGGCGGTGACGTGCCGATCACCCCGATCACGCCGAACTCGGACGCGGTGCTCGCCTTCGCGTCGCACCAGATCGCCGGCGGCTGGAAGCCGGCCCCCTACGACACCGAGATGGTGCAGGAGGGCGGCCACGTCCTGGTCAACGAGGCCAGCCTGTGGCCGAAGGGCCAGTTCGTGACCACCAACCTGGTCGTGACGCAAAAGTTCCTGTCGGCCAGTCCCGCGGCGGTCAGCGGCCTGCTCAAGGGCCAGGTCCAGGCCACCGACTTCATCAACAAGAGCAAGTCGGCCGCCGAGACCGCGGCGAACGCCGAGCTGTCCACCCTGACCAGCAAGTCCCTCAAGCCGAACGTGCTGGCCGGTGCCTTCAGCCAGATCACGTTCACCGATGACCCGATCGCCTCGTCGCTGCTCACCGACGCGCAGCACGCGGTCAGCGTCGGGCTGCTGAAGCCGGTCAAGAACCTCAGCGCCATCTACGACCTGACCCCGCTCAACACCCTGCTGAAAGCCGACGGAGAGCCCCAGGTGAGTTCATGAGCGTATTTGCCCGTAAGGCCGCGCCCCCGCAGAGTTCTGCAGGGGCGCGAGCCCTGTCCGAGCGCGGTGCGGGCGGCCAGCCTGACGGCCACCAGGAGGCCCTGCGGCTGACCGATGTCACCAAGCGGTACGGGTCAGGCAGCCGGTCGGTGCTGGCCCTGGATCAGGTCTCGCTGTCGGTCGCCGAGGGCGAGTTCTTGTGCCTGATCGGCGCTTCCGGCTGCGGCAAGAGCACGCTGCTGTCGCTGGCCGCCGGGCTGGACGCGCCGACCAGCGGCACCGTCTCCACTGGCGGCAAGCGGGTGACGATGATGTTCCAGGAGCCCGGCCTGTTCCCGTGGCTCACCGTCAGCCGCAACATCGAGCTGGCGCTGCGGGCCCGCGGCGGCCTCAGCCCGGCGCAGCGCCGCAGCCGGACCGCCGAGCTGCTGGCCACGGTACGGCTGGACGGCTTCGGCGCCAAGCGGCCGCACGAGCTGTCCGGCGGCATGCGCCAGCGCGCCGCCCTGGCCCGGGCGCTGGCTCAGGATGCGGACGTGCTGCTGATGGACGAGCCGTTCGGGGCGCTGGACGCGATGACCCGCGACCTGCTGCACGACGAGCTGGACCGGATCTGCGCCGAGCAGCCGCTGACCGTGCTGTTCGTCACCCACAATGTCCGCGAGGCGGTCCGGCTGGGCGACCGGGTCATCCTGCTGAGCAGCCGCCCGGGCCGGGTACTTGAGCAGTACCGGGTGCCGGGCGACTGGTCCCGGGCCATCGACTCGGCGCAGACCGCGGAGCTGGCCGGGGAGATCACCGACCGGCTGCGAGAGGAGATGCGACGTCATGGCCGCTGATCAGGCCACCGGCCGGGCCCTGCACGGCCTGGACCAGCTCGAGCTCGAGCCGGTCACCGAGAGCGGCCGGGCGGGCCAGCTGGCCGCCCGGGCCTGGGCCGCGCTGTGGCCCAAGCTGCTGGCCATCGCGCTGGTCATCGCGGTGTGGCAGCTGGTGTACCTGAGCCACTGGAAGCCGCCGGAGCTGCTGGCCTCGCCGGCCACCGTGTTCAGCACCCTCGGGCACCAGGCCATGCACGCCCAGCTGTGGTCGATCATCGGGGTGACCATGCGCACCGCCGTGATCGGGTATGCGGCCGCGCTGGGCATCGGCGTGGTCGTCGGGCTGCTGGTGGCCAGGATCGCGCCGCTGCGGGCGGCGGTCGGGTCGATCATCACCGGGCTGCAGACGATGCCGTCGATCGCCTGGGTGCCGTTCGCGATCATCCTGTTCGGCCCGGAATCGTCGGCGATTTATTTCGTGGTCATCCTCGGCGCCGCGCCGTCGATCGCCAGCGGGCTGATCACCGGGGTGGACTACACCCCGCCGCTGCTGCTGCGGGCCGGGCGGACCATGGGCCTGCGCGGGGTGACGCTGTACCGGTACCTGATCCTGCCCGCTTCGCTGCCGTCGTTCGTGGCCGGGATGAAGCAGGGCTGGGCGTTCGCCTGGCGCAGCCTGATGGCCGGCGAGCTGGTCGTGCAGGTCCTCGGCCAGTTCTCCATCGGCCAGCAGCTCAGCGTGGACCAGCAGAACCTGGACTTCGCCGGGGCGACATCGGTCATCATCGTGATCCTGATCATCGGAATCGTGGTGGACACCCTGTTCACCAAGGCCGACATGTCGCTGCGCCGCCGCCGCGGCCTGCTGGATCCCTCGGTGGCCTAGGCCCTCAGCCGCTGCCCAGCATTACCCTGTCCGGGCAGCTGTAGACGTTCATCGAGCTGCCGCGCAGGAACCCGACCAGGGTCAGGCCGGATTCGGCCGCCAGCTCGGCGGCCAGCGAGGACGGCGCGGACACCGCGGCGAGCACCGGGATTCCGGCCAGCACCGCCTTCTGCACCAGCTCGAACGAGGCGCGTCCGCTGACCAGCAGCACCCGGCCGGACAGCGGCAGCAGCCCGCCCCGCAGCGCCCAGCCGACCACCTTGTCCACCGCGTTGTGCCGTCCGACGTCCTCGCGCACGGCGAGCAGTTCGCCGCCGGAGCTGAACAGGCCGGCCGCGTGCAGCCCGCCGGTCGAGTCGAAGACGCGCTGCGCGTCCCGCAGCGTGCCGGGCAGCCCGGCCAGCACCTCCGGGCTGACCTGAACCCGGTCAGCGTCCAGCGGGAAGGCCGAGCGCACCGACAGGTCCTCGATGCTGGCCTTGCCGCACACCCCGCAGGCACTGGTGGTGAGGAAGTTCCGCCGCCGGGCCGGGGCCGCGGCGGTCGGGCCGAGCTGGACGTCGGCGATGTTGCCGGTGCCGTCATGATCGCCGTGGCCGCAGCGCTGCCCGGTGCAGATCTTGATCGAGACGATGTCCTGCGCCGAGCGGGCCACGCCCTCGCTGACCAGGAAGCCCGCCGTCAGGTCGATGTCGTCGCCGGGGGTGCGCATGGTCAGGGTCAGCGCCTCGCCGCCCACCCGGATGCCGAGCGGCTCCTCGGCGGCCAGCAAGTCTGCCTGTGGCTGGGCCAGTCGATGGCTGGCGGCCGGCCCGCCGGGGCCGGGCAGGGCGACGCGCAGCACCCGGCGCCGGGCGGTTCGCCCGGTCATCGCCCGCTCCCGGTGACCGCGGGGCAGCTGGTCACGGCGGGGGTCCGGTCACAGCTGGGCCCTCCCGTCGGTGCGCTGGCCTGTTCAGCCTACGGCGCCCGTCCTGGCCCGTCCGCTCCGCCCGGCCCGTCCGCCGTATGATCGGCTCATGCCGAGGTCGGCGGGAATCGTGCTGGCCGGCGGGGGATCAACCCGGATGGGCACGGCCAAGGCGGCGCTGGAATGGCATGGCTCCACCCTGCTGCGCCGGCTCACGGGCATTCTGGCGCGCGGCACGGACGGCCCGGTCGTGGTGGTGCGGGCAGCGAGCCAGCGGCTGCCGGCGCTGGCGCCGCAGGTCGAGGTGGCCGACGATCCGCGAGCGGGCCTGGGCCCTGTTCAGGGCATCGCGGCCGGACTGGCCGCGGTCGGCAGCCGGGCCGACGTGGCCTTCGTATGTGCCACCGACCTGCCGTTGCTGCACCCGGCGTTCGTGCGGGCGGTGCTGGCGGCGGCCGCTGACGCCGACGTCGCCCTGCCGGTCGCGCGCGGCTTCGCTCAGCCGCTGGCCGCCGCATACCGCACCTCACTAGCCGCCGCCGCCGACCAGCTGGCCGCTGCGGCCGGCTGCGGCCCGCCTATTTGCTGCAAAACTGCATGGTCACACAGCTGGACGGGGCCGCCTTGCTGGCCAGCCCCGAGCTGGCCGCGCTGGACCCGGAGCTCGACTCGCTGGTCAATCTCAACACGCCGGACGATTATGCCCGGGCCAGGGCCCGGCCCGGCCCCGAGGTCACGGTCCTGCGCCACGGCGCGGCGGGCGCTGGCGGCTCCTGGCACGTGCGCGCGGCCACCGTGGCGCAGGCCGCCGCCGCCATCGGCCTGGACCCGAGCCGTCCTCTCGCCGCCACGGTGCTCGCCATGGTGCCGGGTGACCCGGCGCCAGGCGACGGCGATCCGGCCCTGCGCACGGACGACGGCGAGCTGCCGCTCGTCACCGGCGACACAGTGTGCTTCCCGGCCGCGGCCGGCCCCTGATGCCTCAGATGGTGCCGGCCTCGATCGCGGCGGCGATCCACGGGATGACCTCGTCGAGCATCTGGTCCAGCGTGGTCGCCGCCTCGAAGCCCAGCAGCCGCTTGGCCTTCTCCGTGGCGGGCACCCGCCGCTGCACATCGTGCGCGAACGGCTCGTCGTGCACCAGCCGCAGCGGCACGCCAGGGCCCTTGATCTTGCGCCAGATCATCTCGGCCAGCTCGAGCACGGTGGTGCCCTGCGCCGTCGACAGGTTGAAGTCCTCGTTCGCCGCGTCCGGATGCTCCATCGCGGTGACGATGCCCGCGGCCAGGTCCGCCCCGTAGGTGTAGTGCCGCACCTGCTCGCCCGAGCCGAGCAGGTGCAGCGGGTCCTGCCCCTTCAGTACCTTCTGCACCAGGTCGGGCACGACGTGGCTCATCGCCAGCCGGACGTTGCCGGAGAGGATCTCCTGGTCGCCGAGCGCGCGGCTCTCCCCGGTCCCGACGCAGTTGAACGGGCGCACGATCGTGTACGGCAGCCGGTACTGGTCCCAGGCGGCACGGGCGAAGTACTCCACCGCCAGTTTCTGGAAGCCGTAGGACGATACCGGCGGCGGGATCTCGCGCTGCTGGCCCTCGTGCGAGGGCCAGTCCGGCGCGCTCTCGAACACCATGGACGACGACAGGTACGTCACCTTGCGCAGCGATCCGCCCCGCCGCGCCGCGATCGCGGCGTCGCAGGATGCCGCGATGATCCGCTCGTTGGCGGCGAGCAGGTCGTAGGCGTAGGCGTGAAAGTAGGAGATCCCGCCGATCAGCGCGGCGCCGGCCACGAAGTGGTCGCAGCCGGCCAGCAGCCGGGTCATCAGCTCCACGTCGCGCGCGTCGCCCTCGACGAGCTGGTAGCGAGGGTGGCCGTCGTAGGACTTGCGTACCCGGCCGTACTTGGAGAAGTTGTCCACCCCGACGACCGCGTAGCCGCGCCGCAGCAGCTCCTCGACCAGGTAACCGCCGATGAAGCCAGCGGAACCGCTCACGACGACCTTCGCCATCACGTTCCCTTCTGGTGATCAGCAGCCAGGCTGGCGCCCAGCGCCCGGACCTGCGCGGCGGACAGCCGCGGCCCGAACGCGAACCGGTACCAGCGCAGGTAACTCGGGATCCACTGCGCGACCATGAAGCTCGACTGGCCGGCCTGCCGGTCGAGCCAGATCGTGGGCAGCTCAGCGACCGGGCGGCCGAGCCGCTTGGCCTTGGCGGTCAGCTCGATGCCGATCTCGAACCCGGCCCGCGAGTCGATCCCGACCTCGCGCACGAACTCGGTCGAGTACGCCTTGAACGAGTTCGTGGCGTCCCGGGTGCCGACGTGCGCGAGCAGCTGCAGCGAGCGGCCCGCGGCCGCCGACATCAGGCCCTTCAGCCGCGGGCCGCCGACCTGCTGGCCGCCCGGCATGTAGCGGGAGGCGGCCGCCACCGCCACCCCGCGCTCCACCAGCCGGACCAGCTCGTCGATCTGGGTGGGGTCATCGCAGCCGTCGGCCATGGTCACGACGGCGACCGGCGCCTCCGCGGCGTCGATACCGAACCGGATGGCGTTGGCCGGCCCCCGGCCGTAGGTGTTGACGACGCACCGGAACTGCGGTGCGGCCCGCGCGTATTTCTCCACCACGGCGACCGTCGGGTCGTCCGGCTCGTCCACCACCACCAGAACCTCGCACGGCAGCCGCACCGACTCGGTCAGCCGATCCAGCACCGCAACGATGCGCTCGTCCTCCTGGTAGGCCGGGATCACGACTGAGACGCGCAGGCCGGGCGGCGTCATAGCCGCACGCCCGCGCCCAGCACGTTCCAGATATCGGCTACCGGCTTGCCGGTGCGCAGGGCCGCGTATTCCGGATGCGGAGCCGCGATCACCAGCAGGTCGGCGCGGGCGAGCACCTCGTCGAGCGGCCGCAGATCCTCGTCGGCGGTCACGTGCGGGTCGGTGCACAGCACCGCCGCGGCCTTGAACGCCAGCAGCCGCTTGAGCTTGTAGGACAAGCTGGAGCGGGTATCGTCCGAGCCGCCCTTGAACGCCATGCCGAGTATCCCGACCGTCATCGGCGCCAGGTCATAGCGCTGCTCCAGACGGTGCACCAGGTACAGCGGCATGCCCTCGTTGACGGCCATGGCCGCGTGGCCGAGCGGGAAATTGTTCTGGTTGTAGGCGGCGAGCTGCATCGTGTCCTTGAACAGGCACGGGCCGGCCGCGAAGCCCGCGGCGGGCATGTCCGCCGCGCGCGGGTAATCAGCGGCGAGGCCCTGCCGGATCCGCTCGAAGTCCAGGCCCTGGTCGTTGGCCATCATGTACAGCTGGTTGGCCGTCGCGAACTTGATGTAGCGCCAGACGTTGGTGAACAGCTTGGCCAGCTCTGCTTCCTCCGGCGACATGACCACCAGCTTGTCGGTCAGGATCCGGAACAGGCGGCTCGCCCGCTCCACCCCCCGCGGCGTGCGGGCCGAGACGATCTGCGGCAGCTCGAGCAGCTCGGTCATGGCCCGGCCCTCGGCGATCCGCTCCGGGCAGAACGCGACGTCCATCTCCACGCCGAGCCCGGCCACCATCTTTTCCACCAGGGCAGTAACGCCGGGATACACCGTGCTGCGCAGGATGAGGATCTGGCCGGGCCGCCATTGCTCAGCGCAGCTGCTCAGCGCGTTGAGCACGGCGGCCCGGTCGGGGTTGAGGTGGGCGTCCACCGGCGTGCCGATCACCATGATGACGTGCTCGGCCGTGCTGACCACCGCGGCGTCCGCAGTCGCGTGCAGGCGCCCGGCGGCGGTCGCGCGCTGCAGCATCTCGGCGGCGCCGGGCTCGGCGAACGGGAGCCGCCCGGCGTTGACCGCAGCGACCGCGCCGTCGCTGATGTCGTAGATGCCGACCCGCGCGCCCCGGTCGGCCAGCGCGATGGCCAGCGGCAGCCCGACGTGCCCGCATCCGCCGATCACGGCCACGTCGAGGTCGAAGTCTTCCTGGCCCGGCGAACCGGTCACCGCCTGTTCCTCCAGCACATCGAATCGGGCCGGGACGCGCGCTTCGCCCGGCGGCCGAGATCGGCCCTCCGCAACGCCACAATAGTTCGCCGCCGCGCCCCGGCCGTCGGGCCGATGACGGATTTGAGCAACAGCAGGCCGAATCATGGCGATTACAAAATGCGGATCGGCGGTCACGGTATGCTACCCGGGTGACCGGCCGGGCGCGCTGGTCAGTCGCGGCCCGTCTTGACCGGCGGTTCCTCGGCTGCCGGTTTCTCGGCTGTTGCTTCGTCCGGCACTGCTTCGCCGGAGGCCGCTTCGCCGGAGGCCGCTTCTTCGGACGCAGCTTCGCCGGAGGCCGTTTCGCCGGGTGCCGGGCCATCGGCTGCGGCATCGCCGGGTTCCTGATCGGCAGCCGTGGCCGCCTGGCCTGGTCTGCCGGAGTCCGCTGCGGCTGCCGCCACCGGCTCCGGCGCGACGTCACCTGGGGCGGGTTCCACGGGGCCGTCGGCCTCCGGTCCGGCAGCTCGTGCCCAGGTCCGGCTACGCCGCCAGGCCAGCACCGCGGCAGCGATCAGGGCGAGGAACACCAGCAGCCCGGCCCCGATGAACAGGTCCAGGCTGATCAGCGTGCTGACGCTGTAGCTGCGCGGTACCGACAGATGCGTCAGGTAATCGTTGATCAGCCGCCGGTACGCGCCCTCAGACGTCGCCGGACTGGTCTTCGCCGGGAAGAGATGACTCGACGAGAAGAGATGGCCGGTGTGCACTATGTACCCGCGGAGCGGGTCGTCGAAGAATCCGATCAGCCCGACCGGCAGGAACGCATGGCGGTTCGTCCAGCTGGCTGGCCAGCCGCCGAACAACCCGATGAGCACGACGGCGAACGCCCACCCGGCCCAGCGGGCCGGGCCGCGGCTGCGCACCGCCCAGTCGACGATGACCGCGGCGATCGGCACGATCCAGACCCAGTGATGCGTCCAGCTGATCGGCGAGACGATGAGCCCGGTCAGCGCGCAGGTGACCCAGCCCTGGACCGGCCGGCCGGACCGGGCCAGCCGGGCGCCCGCGGTGACGCCGATCACGCCGATCACCACGGCGCACGCCAGCCACAGGTGATTGACCGGGGCGGCGCCGCCCGCGATCCGGGCCAGCAGGGCCAGCAGCGACTGGTTAATCGGGGCGACGACCGACCCGGTATTGCGGGGGTGCAGGAAGTACCCGGTCAGCCAGTAGGAATGCGACTGCTTCGGCAGCAGGATGAAGCCGGTTACCGTGGTGGCCGCGAACGCCGCGGTGGCCACCGCGGCCTGCCGGAACTTGCCCGCCAGCAGCAGGTACGGGATGAAGATCAGGGGGATCAGCTTGATCCCGGCGGCGAGCCCGATGCCGGTGCCCTTGAGCCAGCTCCGGTCGGGCTGGCACAGGTCGGCGACGATCAGCAGCATCAGGATGAGCTCGATCTGGCCCAGATGCAGGGCCTCCTGGACCGGCTCGGTCCACAGCCCGGCGCCGGCCAGCAGCAGCGCCGCTGTCGCCCGCCGGACCCCGCGCCAGCCGAGTGCGCCGAAGGTCAGCCACGCCGTCAGCGGCAGCGCCGCGACGCTGATCGAGGTCACGGCGTCCCCGAGCACGCGCAGGCTCAGATGCGAGGTCCAGCCGAAAATCAGCGCAGCGAACGGCGTGTAGGTGAACTTGATGCCGGGAATCAGCTGCCACTTGTAGAGAAACGCCGGATCGTTCCTGGCCAGCAGGCCGCCGTCGTTGTAGACGCGCAGATCGAACAGGTTCAGCATGAACGGGTACCGGTGCGTATCGGCCACCCAGGCGACGATGGCCACGGCACAGAACACGGCAGCGCCCAGCAGGCCGAGCCAGCGCAGCCCGCGCCGCCGGGCCGGCCGGGTGTCCGGCTGCCGCAACTCGGCTTGTGCCGTAACGATGGGGTCCTCCCGCGGCTCCCGCGCCCAGCATGCGCTGATGCTGACATAGCCAGCTCCGCTGCGGCTGACATGCCAGCGTCCGCTGGGCTGTGGACATGACCAGCGCCCGCTGGCCTGTCGAGGTGATCTGCGCCGACTGGCGAGCCCGCGACCGCGAGGCAGCGGCGCCACGTGCGGTGCCGCCGAGGGCCACCCGCGCCAGGCGGCAGCCGCGCCCGATCCTAGCTTACGCCGGTCACCAGATCTGGCCGCTTACCGCACCAGCAGGACCGCATCGCCGCGCGGGATGAGCTCGCCGATCACCGGCGCACCGGGAATCTCGCCGGCCACGAGCAGCCCGCCGGAGGTCTGCGCGTCCGCCAGCATCAGCAGCTCCTCCGCGCTAGCCGTGCCGAAGTCGGCGTGCGGGGCCACCCAGTCGAGATTCCGCCGGCTGCCGCCCGGTACGTGCCCGGCCCGCAGCGCGCCTGCGGCCCCGTCGATAAGCGGCACCGCGGCCCGGTCCACGACCGCGGTTACCCCGCTGGCCCGGGCCAGCTTGTACAGGTGACCGAGCAGCCCGAACCCGGTCACGTCGGTCGCGCACCGCAGTCCGGCGGCCAGGGCATCCCTGCTGGCCTGCGCGTTCAGCGCGGTCATCACCGCGATGGCCGGCTGCGACACCTCGCCGGTCGCCTTGTGCCGGGCGTTGAGGACGCCGATGCCCAGCGGCTTGGTCAGCGACAGCGGCAGGCCCGCTTGCCCGGCATCGATCCGCAGCAGCGCCGCCGGGTCGGCCAGCCCGGTGACGGCCATGCCGTACTTCGGCTCGGGATCGTCGATGCTGTGCCCGCCCGCCACGTAGCAGCCGGCCTGACGGGCGATCTCCAGGCCGCCGCGCAGCACCTCGACGGCCAGCTCGACCGGGAGCCGGTCCCGCGGCCAGCCCAGCAGGTTCAGCGCCACCAGCGGCTCGCCGCCGACCGCGTACACGTCCGACAGCGCGTTGGCCGCGGCGATCCGGCCGAAGGTGGCGGCGTCGTCGACCACGGGGGTGAAGAAATCGGCGGTCGCCACCACCGCCCGCTGCGGGGAGATCTGCACGACCGCCGCGTCGTCGCCGTGCTCGACGCCGATGAGCAGGTCCGCGCCGCTGGTGCCGGGCATCAGCCGCGCGACGGCATCCTCGAGCTCGCCCGGCGGCATCTTGCAGGCGCAGCCGCCGCCGTGCGCGTACTGGGTCAGCCGGATGCCGGTCATGCCCTGCACTGTCATCAGGCCACTGTAATCAGGGTGGCCCAGGCTTGCGGCCCCGGCGCCAACGTGGTGACATGCAGTCCAGGCAGCCCGGCGGGCGAGCGGAGGTGCACGGTGAGCGAGCAGGTTCTCGACCAGCGGGCGGCGATAAGCCGGCAGGCCGCAGGCCGCACCGTCTGCAGCGAGCTGGCGGCCACTGCCGGGCAGTACGGCGCCTTGCCTGCCTATTCCGACCGCGATGGCTCGGGGGCCGGCGCCGGGCCGTGGCAGACCATCACCTGGCAGCAGACCCGGCAGCAGGCGCTTGAGCTGGCGGCCGGCTTCGCCGCGCTGGGCCTGCAGCCGGGGGAGAAGGTCGCGCTAATGCTGCCCAACCGGGTAGAGCACGTGCTCGCCGACCTCGGCGCGCTGCACGTCGGCGGCGTGCCGGTGACCTTCTACGCGACGCTGGCACCGGACCAGGTCAGCTACATGGCCGCCGACTGCGACGCCCGCATCGCGGTGCTCGACGGGGCAGCTGAGCTGGCCCGCTGGCAGCCGGTGCTCGCGGCCCGGGCCGGCCTGACCACGGTCATCGTCCGGGATCCGGCGGCCGTGCCGCCCGGCGAGCGCTTTCTGAGCTGGCCGGACTTCACCAAGCTGGGGGCGCGGGAGCTGGCCGCCGCGCCGGGCGAGGTGGCCAGCCGGACAGCGGCGATCACCCCGGACGATCCGGCCACCCTGCTGTACACCTCGGGTACCACCGGCAACCCCAAGGGGGTGATCGTCACCCACGCCGGCGTCCTTTACGAGGTGGTGACCTCGACCACTTCCGGCAACGCGGGCAGGCACGTCCGCTGGGTGTCCTACCTGCCGCTGGCGCACATCGCCGAGCGGATGTTCACCCTGTACCTGGCGGTCAGCAACGCCGGTCATACCTACTTCTGCCACCACGCGGCCACCGAGCTGATCAGCTGCATCACCGACGTGCGGCCGACCGCGTTCTTCGGCGTGCCGCGGGTATGGGAGAAGATCCAGGCCGGCATCCAGGCCCTGCTCGCGGCCGAGCCGGACGCGGGCAAGCGGGCCGCCGTCGCGGCCGCGATGGCCACCGGCCTGCGCTACGTGCGCAGCTGCCAGTACGGCGAGCGCACCCCGGCCGGCCTGGCCGCCGAGTTCGCCGCGGTGGAAGACAGCGTGCTGCGGCCGATCCGGTCGCTGCTCGGCCTGGGCGAGGCGGACATCTTCGTCAGCGCCGCCGCGCCGCTGCCGCCGGACGTCGGCGAGTTCTTCGCCGGGCTCGGCATGCGGATCCTGGACGTGTACGGGATGACCGAGACCGCGGGCGCGTTCACCACCAGCACGCTCGAGGCGTTCCGGCTCGGCACCGTCGGCCGCCCGGTGGCCGGCACGGAAGTGCGGATAGCCGAGGACGGCGAGATCCTCACCCGCGGACCGCTCAACACGCCCGGCTACCTGAACCTGCCCGAGCAATCCGCCGCGCTGCTCGATCCCGACGGCTGGCTGCACACCGGCGACATCGGGTCGGTCGACAGCGACGGGTTCGTCCGCGTGGCGGACCGCAAGAAAGAGCTGATCATCACCTCCGGCGGCGAGAACGTCTCCCCGGCGGCCGTAGAGAACCTGCTGGTCGCCCAGCCGCTGATCGGGCAGGCACTGGCCTACGGCGACCGGCGGCCGTACCTGGTGGCGCTGCTGACGCTCGACGGCGAGGTCGCCCCGGCGTGGGCGAAGGCGCGCGGCATCCAGGCGTCCTCGCTAGCCGAGCTGGCCGTCAGCCCGCAGGTGCTATCCGCGGTGGGCGCGGGGATCGCCGCCGCCAACGAGCGGCTGGCGCGCGTCCAGCAGGTCAGGGCCTGGCGGCTGCTGCCGGTGGAATGGACAGCGGAGAGCGAGGAGCTCACCCCGACGCTGAAGCTGCGGCGCCGGGTCGTGCACGCCAAGTACGCCGACGTGATCGATGCCCTCTACGGCGGCGCGGAGCCGGTGCAGCCGCCCCCGGGCGCGCCCGGCTAGCCGCGGCTAGCCCGCGCTAGTGGGGACCACGGGCCGGGCCGAGTCTGCTGAGCAGGTTCTCGTTCCAGACCCGGACGGTGTAGCGGCCGAAGCGATAGGTGCGCGCGGGCGGCCCGAAAGCCCGCCGCGCCGCGCCCGGCAGCGCCGCGGGAGCCTCCTTGGGCGGTCCGCTGACCGTCACGAGAAAGTCGGCGTACTGCCGCGCGGGGCTGTACCAGGAGATCTTGGTCTCCCATAGCTGCGGGCCCAGTCCCCCGTGTACCCGGTGATGCAGCGAGACGGACCGGACCCGGACCAGTCCCGAGCTGTCCACCGTGGTGTTATTCGCCTGCCAGTAGTCGGCCAGGCCGTCAGTGAGACGGTGGCGGGCCAGCCAGGCGGCGAGCTGCTGATCCTCGGCGGGCATGGACGGCTGCGCGGCACCGTAGCCCAGGGCCGCCAGATATCCGGCCGCGACTGCCGCACCCCCGCCGAGCACGGCCAGCCGTGCGGCCCGGTGAACCCGGAGGCCCCAGCGGGCCCGGCGGCCCAGGCCGCCAGCGAACCGGGCGAGCGGGACGCCCAGCAGCCGCCCGGCCAGCACGGCCCCGTACGGCAGCACCGCGGCGATCTCGCGGGCGCTCCAGCTGTCGACCGGCGAGCGGCTGATGACGTAAGCGGCCAGGTTGACCGCGATCGCCACGGCGAGCACCGGCACGATCAGGTCGCCGTCGCGGCGCAGCAGCCGCCCCAGCGCGATCAGCAGCGCCCAGGCCGCCAGCGCGACCCCGGCCAGGTGCGCCACCGCGAACAGCATCGCGGCGCTGAGCGGCGGGGCGGCCAGGTTGGCCCCGAACAGCTCGAGCACGCCCCGCCCGGCCAGCGCCACATGGCCGGGCAGCATCCCGGCCGCGGACCTATGGGTGTTAGGGGGCCAGGCAAAGTAGCCGCCGTGGCGGCGGATCAGCCGGGTCGCCAGTGCCGCGGCCGGAGCCGACGCCAGCGCCGCCGCGCCCAGCCCCAGCTCATACCAGCGCAGCACCGCGGGCCGGTCCCGGGCCGCCCCTCGGATCAGGTCGACAGCGGCCCGCGCCGCGCATACCGCCGCCAGCGGCGCGGCGCCGACGAGCAGGCCGATCGAGTCGGCGACCTGCACCCAGGCCAGCAGCAGGCCGACCGCGACCGGCACGTACCAGCTCGGCCGCGCCCGGTCGATGATCAGCCAGACCAGCAGCAGCGGCACCCCGGTGCCGACGTGGTCGGGGGATAGCAGCAGGTTGTTTACCCCGCCGCCGAGCTGCGGGGCGATCATTATGCCGGCCGCGATGGCGAACCGGGGCAGGCCCGCGCGGCTGGTACTGCGGCCCCTCGCGACCAGGCCGGCCAGCAGCACCAGCAGGGTGTAGGTCATCGCCGCGGCGATGTGCACGGCGCCGGGCGCCAGGCCGCGGGCCAGCACGATGAGCATGTACTGCGGCAGCTCGGTGGTGTAGAACGGCACGTCCGACACCCACCAGCCGTGCAGCAGCAGGTTGCCGTGCAGCATGTCCCACGCCTGCAGCGCGTTGGACGCGCCGTCGGAGTTCACCGGCGCGGTCTGCGATATCCGCAGGTAGCACAGGAACAGGACAAGACCGGTGGCGCACAGGCCGGCCGCTCGTGCGGCCCGGGCGCGCCAGCCCGCAGGCCCCCCGGCCAGTCGGCCCAGCCGCTCCGGCAGGCCCGGCACCGGTCGTCCGGCGGCCAGCCCGCGGCCCGGTGCGCCCGGCGGCAGGGTCGGCGGACTGGTCGCGGCAGGACTTGCCCCGACGTTGCGCGCGCGTCCTGACCCAGCCATGGTTTTCCCGGTCCGGCACTATTTACTGGCACTGTCTGCCGCCTCGCGGTTCCGCCGGAGCCGCGAGATACGTCACTATATGAGGCAGCAGGCCTGCTTCTGGTGGGCGTGCCCGGCTCGGCCCGTCGCTAATCGCTTCGGCGGCGCTGGCCGCGTGCGGGCAGGCCCGGTCCGCGGCGGCGCCGGGCGGAGCTGTTCCCGGCGTCCGGCCCGCTCGCTAGGGTCTGGTCTGGAGGCGTCTGGGTGCCTGGTGGCCCCCCCGGTCTTCAAAACCGGTGGACGGCGCTCGGCGTCGTCGGCGGGTTCGATTCCCGTCCGCCTCCGCCACTTCCGGCAACGCCACTTTCCGGCAACAGGCGCCCCGTCCTGTTACGGCGTCTGGCTGCTCGAGTTGGTGGGCTCGCCTGGGGCCGCGACGGTCTCCTCCTCAGGGAGCCGCGACGGCGACTGCTCAGGCGGTTGCGGGTCGGCCCGCCGCGACAGCGGCTCCGACTGTGACCCGGCCTGCGACTGTGACCCGGCCTGTGACTGCGGCCCGGCTTGTGACTGCGGCTCGGAGGCACTCTCCCGGGCGGCGGGGAACTGGCTGGTGCCCGCGGGTCCCGTGGCCGCCTCGTCCGCCGGGGTCTGCGGGAACTGCTGGGTCGCTGCCGGGGACGGCTCGCTCGCCATGGCTCCCTCGCGGGCCTGCAGCGCAGCGGCCGCATCCCGCGCGCCGAGCAGCGAGAACCGGCCGATGGCGAGTGCACCGAAGAAGATCACAACCGCCCCGAGGCCGTAGAAGAAGCTCAGCTCCTCGGCCGCGACCCGCCAGGTGGGGACGACGATGGTGCCGGGCCCGTGAGCCAGGCTCCGGAGCACCGCGTTGTACCCGATCGGCAGTCCGGGATTGATCGAGGACTTCCGCATCGCCACCAGCACCTGGTAACCGACGATGAACCAGGCGCCGCCCACGGCGGCCAGGAACCCGCGGGCCACGCCGGCCGTCCTGCTCCGGGTGGACAGCACCAGCAGGCCGCCGATGAGCGTCACGACGCCCGGCAGGACCGATAGGTAAAGCCGCCCTGAGGTGTAGGCCCAGGCATTATCGGGGGTGAACCCGAAATTAAAGTACGGCCCGACGAACGGAATCAGGCCGCCCCACAGACCGAGCAGGACCAGCAGAAATCCACTTAGTCCGCCCCGGCGCCGCGGTATTCGCGCCATAGCAGCCATAGCAGTCTCTCTTCTCTAGCTAATCGAAAACGCCAACACTTGCACACCTCGGTTACCCGGCGCGCGGCTCCTTATGCAAAGTGCTGGTAAATGGGTGCAGATGAGCCGTTCACGGGACCGGGCTGACCCTGCCTGCGGCAGGTAAGGTCACGTCGTGGACGCCCGCAGGCTGATACCTCGCACCGACGCGGTCCTGGCCGACCGCAGGCTCGCCGCGGCGCAGGAGCGGCTCGGCAGGCCCGCGGTGCTCGCGGCCGTGCGGCGCGCGCAGGAGCAGGCCAGGGCCGGAGACCTCGCCCCGGCGGAGGTAGCCGACGCCGCGGTGGCCGGGCTGCCGCCCCGGCCGGGCAGCCTCACTCCGGTCATCAACGCCACCGGCGTCCTGCTGCACACCAACCTGGGCCGTGCCCCGCTGTCCGGGGCGGCGGTGGAAGCCGCCGTAGCGGCAGCCGGCTGCACGGACCTGGAGTTCGACCTGGCCGCCGGGGCCCGGGGCCGGCGCGGCCGGGGCATGCTGGCGGCCCTGGCCGCGGCCGTCCCGGACGCCGAGGACGTGCACGTCGTCAACAACAACGCCGCCGCCCTGGTGCTGGCCGCCACCGCGCTGGCCCAGGGGCGGCAGATCGTGATCAGCCGCGGCGAGCTGATCGAGATCGGCGATGGCTTCCGGCTGCCCGAGCTGCTGGAGTCCACCGGGGCCCAGATCCGCGAGGTCGGCACCACCAACCGGACCACCGCCGCTGACTATATGGCGGCGATCGGCCCGCAGACCGGCTTCGTGCTGAAGGTGCATCCCTCGAACTACCGGATCGAGGGGTTCACCGCCAGCGCGTCGGTCGCCGAGCTGGCGGTCCTTCCGGTGCCGGTCGTCGCCGACATCGGCTCCGGCCTGCTGGCGCCGCACCCGCTGCTGCCGGACGAGCCCGATGCGGCGTCCTGGCTGCAGGCCGGGGCGGCGCTGGTCACCGCCAGCGGCGACAAGCTGCTCGGCGGCCCGCAGGCCGGCCTGCTGCTCGGCAAGTCCGAACTGATCCGCACGCTGCGCCGCCATCCGCTCGCCCGGGCGCTGCGCATCGACAAGCTGACCGCCGCCGCGCTTGAGGCCACGCTGGCCGGGCCGCCCGTCCCGGTGGCGCAGGCACTGGCCGCTGACCCGGCAGCGCTGCGCGACCGTGCCGCCCGGCTAACGGCCGAGCTGGCGGCGGCCGGCCTCGACGCCCGGCAGGCGGCCACCGATGCCGCGGTCGGCGGGGGCGGCGGCCCGGGCGTCCGGCTGCCGAGCGCGGCCGTCAGCCTGCCGGCCAGCCTGGCCGCCGAGCTGCGTGCCGGCCACCGGGTCCGCCGCGGGCCGCTGCCCGCGGTTGTCGGCCGGATCGAGAACGGGCGGCTGCTGCTCGACCTGCGGGCCGTGGCCCCGGCGGACGACCCAGTGCTGAAAGACACCGTGGTCAGCGCGGCCGTCACCGCCGCCGGGCGGGCGTAATGCACGTCATCGCCACGGCCGGCCATGTCGACCACGGCAAGTCGTCCCTGCTGAAGGCACTGACCGGCACCGACCCGGACCGCTGGGAGGAAGAGCGCCGCCGGGGCCTGACCATTGACCTGGGCTACGCGTGGCTGACGCTGCCCTCCGGCGAGCAGGTCGCATTCGTCGACGTGCCAGGGCATGAGCGCTTCGTGCCGAACATGCTGGCCGGAATGGGCCCGGTGCCCGCGGTGCTGATGGTCGTCGCCGCCGACGAGGGCTGGATGCCGCAGTCGGCCGAGCATCTGGCCGTCGTGGACGCGCTCGGCATCCGGCACGGCCTGCTGGTGGTGACCCGGTGCGACCTGGCCGATCCGGGCCAGGCGCTGGCCCAGGCGCAAACCGCGCTCGGGCGGACCAGCCTGGAGTGCGCCGGCGCGGTGACGGTGAGCGCGCGCACCGGCGCGGGGCTGCCCGAGCTGATCGCCGCCCTGGACCGCCTGGTCGCCGGGCTGCCATCGCCCGATCCCGGCGCGCCGGTGCGGCTGTGGGTGGACCGCTCGTTCAGCGTCGCGGGCAGCGGCACGGTGGTGACCGGGACGCTGCCCGCGGGGACCGTGCACCAGGGTGACGAGCTGGTCATCGCGCCCGCCATGCGCCCGGTCCGGGTCCGCGCCATTCAGTCGCTCGACGCTCCCGTCACGGCCGTGACCGGCGTGACCAGGGCGGCGCTGAACCTGCGCGGCGTCAGCCGGGACGCCGCCGCGCGCGGCATGGCCCTGATACACGCCGGACGCTGGACGATGGCCGACGTGATCGACGTCCGGATCACCTCCGGGCCCGGCGGCACCGACTCGGCCGGGCCGAACGGCCCAGCCGTCCAGCCGGGGACGGACCCGGCTGGGGACCTGGCGAGCCGCCTGCCGCGGCAGCTGACCCTGCACATCGGCTCGGCGCGGACGCTGGCCCGGGTTCGCCCGCTGGGCGGCCGGTACGTCCGGCTGACCCTGCGGGAGCCGCTTCCGCTGCACGCCGGCGACCGCATCCTGCTGCGCGATCCGGGCGGCGCCAGGACAAGAACTCCCGCCGCCGGCATCGCGCAGCTCGCCACCGCATCCGCGGCCCCGCCCGCGAGGCCCCCTCTGACGAGTCCAGCCGCGGCGAGTCCAGCCGCGGCGGGTCCGGGCGCGGCGAGCGGGCCCGGAGAGGGCACAGCCATGGCGCCGCCCGTCCCGGCCCCCCCATCGCCGGCCGCCCTCACCCCGCCGCCAGTTCCGGGCCGCCAGTTCCCGGGCCGCCAGTTTCCGGGCCGCCGCGGGCGCCAGCGCCGCGGCCAGCCGCGCCGCCCGGATCGGCCGCGGCGGGCATGCCCCAGCCCGGCGGCTGGCCGAGCGTGCTCGGGGGCATCGTCCTGGACGTCAGCCCGCCGCCGCTGGCGCGCCGCGGCGCGGCGGCCGCTGCCATGCGCGAGCTGGCCGCCTGGCCCGACCGGCCGACGGCGTCGGAGCTGCTGCGGCGGCACGGCTTGCTGCGCGCCAGCGCACTGCTGGCGATGGGCATCACCGAGCATCCGGCGCCGATTACCGGGGAGTGGCTGGCTGATCCTGACTACTGGGCGGAACTAGCAGGAAGGCTCGGTGAGGTCGTCGCGGCGCACGCCGCGCGCCAGCCGGTCGCGGCGGGGATGCCGGTCGAGGCGGCCAGGGCCGCGCTGTCCCTGCCGGACCGCCGGCTGGTGGAGGCGCTGGTCCGGCCGCCGCTGCGGGTTAGGGATGGCATGCTCGCGGTGGCCGCCGCCGATGGCGGCAGCGCCGCGCTGCCGGAAGGAATCGCCGCGGCGGTCCGGGTGCTGCGCGCTGATCTCGCCGCGGCGCCGTTCCGCGCGCCCGACGCGGACCGGCTGCGCAGGCTGGGGCTGGACGGCCGGAGCATAGCCGCAGCCGAACGGGCCGGCCTGCTGCTGCGGATCAGCGATCAGGTCGTGCTGGCCCCGGGTGCGCCGGTGCAGGCGGCCGAGATCCTGGCCGGGCTGCCACAGCCGTTCACTGCCGCGCAGGCGCGGCATGCGCTGGATACCACGCGCCGGATCGCGATCCCGCTGCTGGAGTACCTGGACCGGGCCGGCGTCACCGAGCGGCTGGCTGACGACAGGCGGCATTGTCCCGGGGGGGCGGTATTGCCGCGGGGGGCGACCCCCCGGGATCCTCCCGCGTAGCCGGGCCCTCGGGCTGCGGCTCTTTGCGCAAGGCGGCAGCCGCCACTGCGGGCCCCGCGGGCCCTTGCGGGCGGCTAGCGGCTGTACCGCCAGTCGGCGAAGCGGGAGATGCTCCAGGCGGCGGCCTCCGGCGGCGGCCGGTCGGTGGCCAGCCACCGGGACAGGGCCATGCCGGTGGCTGGCGCGTTGAGTATCCCGGTCCGGTAGTGGCCGGACGTGATCCAGGCGTTGCGGAGGCCCGGTACCCGGTCGATCACCGGGCGGCCGTCCGGGTGGCGCGGCCGGAAGCAGCACCACTGATGCGAGACGCCGATTCCGCGCACGCTCGGCAGGGCCGAGTACAGGCTCTCCAGGATCGAGTCGATGACCTCGGGCCGGACGGCCGGGCTCTCATCGCCGACATCGAAGGTGCCCCCGGCCAGCAGCCGTCCGTCCTCAAGCGGGGTGGCGACCGGCGCCACCGTGCACGGCAGCCGGACCGGCGCGGGCTCGGTGACCAGCAGGTGGCCCTTGACCCGGTCCGCGGGCAGGCTCAGCTCCAGGCCGTCGAGCACCGGCGGCTGGCCGGTGGCAAAGATGACCGCGCCAGACGAGATGTTCCCGGCCGAGGTCGCCACCGAGGTGATCCGCTCGCCGCTGACCTCGACGGCAGTAGCGGCGACGCCCGTCGCGACCGCGGGCAGGCCCGCGGACAGGCTGGCCAGGGACCGCAGCGGGTTGACTCTGGCCTGATGGCGGATGAGCGCGCCGGCCAGCCGCCAGGCCAGGCCGGGTACCAGGGCGGTCACCTTCTCGGACTCCAGCCACCGCACGGCCGGGTGCTCCATGCTGCCCCGCCCTGACTCCGGCGCCAGGCCGATCCAGTCCAGCTCGATCAGCCCGACTCCGCCCGGGGTGACCTGTTCCAGGTACCGCCATCGCTCCAGGCTGGCCCGCTCCAGGTCGACGAAGGTCTCCGGGTCGCTCCACTGGTGCGGCTCCGGGATCAGCAGGCCGGTGGCGCCGCCCGTGGCGCCGGCGCCCAGGCGGCCCGCGTCGATCACCAGCACCGAGCCGAGTCCCGCCTCGTGGCAGGACAGCGCGGTGGCGACGCCGACGATGCCGCCGCCGACGACCAGGATGTCCGGCCGGGCCTCGGGAATCGTGCCCGCGCCGCGGCCGAGCGCCTCGCGCTCGGCTTTCGTCAGCTGATCACGCCAGACGGCGCTGGAGACAGTCATGCTCTTATCCTCAAGTGTCCGGCAGGCCCCGTCAGCCGTAGCCGGTTAGCCCTCGCCCACGGCAGGCTCCGGTGCCCGCCGCCCGGCCGCCGTCAGCGCGACAGCTGAGCTGAATGCTAGGGGACACCCGGCAGGCGCGGGACGGCGCGCCTGCCGGCACCAGACTGCAACCTGCGCGCAACGCTGAGTTGCCAGCGGCGAAACATCCTCCCGGCAGGCTCGGCGGTGGCAGGCCCGGCCCGGGCTGCCACTGAACCCGATTAGGGAGACCATGATGACCAGGCGCAGGATCGCGCTGATCGCTCATGACCATAAGAACTCCAGCCTGCTGGACTGGCCTGGGGCCTCGGCCGGGCACCGATGACGTGCCCCGGCCTGGAATGCTCGCCGCGCCCCGCCTAGCCTGGCGGGAACGAATCTGAGTCCGCGACGCTTGTTCATAGCAGGCGGCCGCGCGATCCCAGCGGCAGGCTGCACCGCGATCGGCGGAACGCGGCCGGTACGCCAGGTTCGGGAGGAGCTGATACCGTGCTCGCCGACTCGTTCGGCCGGGTAGCGACTGATCTGCGGGTCTCGGTAACTGACCGGTGCAATCTGCGCTGCAGTTACTGCATGCCGCCGGAGGGACTGGACTGGCTGCCGAGCCCCGCTCTGCTGACCGACGACGAGCTGGTCCGCCTGGTGGGGATCGGCGTGCAGCGGCTCGGCATCCGCGAGGTCCGCTTCACCGGCGGCGAGCCGCTGCTGCGCCGCGGCCTGACCGGGATCGTGGCCCGTATCGCGGCGCTGCGGCCGAGGCCGGAGATCTCCGTGACCACCAACGGCATCGGCATGGCCCGGCTGGCCTGGTCGCTGCGCGAGGCCGGCCTGGACCGGGTCAATGTCTCGCTCGACACCTTGTCGCCCGACACCTTCCGGCGGCTGGCCCGGCGGGACCGGCTCGCCGACGTGCTCGCCGGGCTGGCGGCCGCGGCCGCCGCCGGGCTCGGCCCGGTAAAGGTCAACGCGGTGCTCATGCGCGGCCTCAACGACGGCGAGGCGGTGCCGCTGCTGCGGTTCTGCCTGGACCGCGGCTACCAGCTGCGGTTCATCGAGCAGATGCCGCTGGACGCCCAGCATGGCTGGCGGCGCGAGGATATGATCACCGCGGACGAGATCCTGGCCGGCCTGTCTGGCGATTTTGCCCTCAAACCCGCCGATCCCGCCGGCCGCGGCTCAGCGCCGGCCGAGAGCTTCCTGGTCGACGGCGGCCCGGCCCGGGTCGGCGTGATCGGCTCGGTGACCAGGCCGTTCTGCGGAGCATGCGACCGCGTGCGGCTGACCGCAGACGGTCAGATCCGCAACTGCCTGTTCGCCAGGGACGAGAGCGACCTGCGCGGCCCGCTGCGGGCCGGCGCGGACGACGCTGCGCTGGCCGCCCGCTGGCGCCGTGCCGTGGCCGCCAAGCTGCCCGGCCATGGCATCAACGAGCCCGGATTCCTGCAGCCGGCCAGGCCGATGTCGGCGATCGGCGGCTGACCGGAGGTTGTCGCGATGAACACGCTGGATGAGTGGACCAAGGCCGTCTGCGCGGAACTCAGCCTCGACCCGGCCGCCGCGGACCTACCGGCGATCCTGGACGTCGCCCGCGACGCAGCCCATCAGGTGGCCAGGCCCGCCGCGCCGCTGACTACATTCCTGCTCGGTCTGGCCATCGGCCAGGGTGCTTCGCTGCCGGATGCCGCGGAGCGCGTCACCGCCCTGGCCGCCCAGTGGCCCGCCAGCGCAGACGGCTGACTACCCGAAGCTGCGAACCCGTTGTCCGTCTTATCCGTCCGCTTTACCGCCCTCTGGGGGGCAACGATCCGAACGCCGGCGGGATGCGGCCCAGGCGGCGAGCGCGCCGGTGCTGTTGACGGCCAGGTGCAGTACTACGGGCGCGGCCAGGCTGCCCGAGCGCAGCCGCAGCCACGACAGCAGCGCCCCCGCGGCAGCCATCCCGGCGCAGGTCCCGGTGACCGCGGCCGCCGTCCGGCCGGCCCCGGCCGCCCGCTGGTTGGCGCGCAGCGCCTCGGCGGTCGGGCGGATGTGCCAGATCCCGAACGCGCCGCTGGCCACGGCCAGCGCGGCCGGCCGGGGCATGACCCGCAGCAGCGCGGCCTGGGCGACCCCGCGGAAGGCCGTTTCCTCCCACAGCACCGTGCCGACCGGGATGCGGACCAGGGCCTGATAGGCCACCTGGTGCCTGCGCAGGCCGGCGACCCGCTGGTCGCGCAGTGCCGGCCGGGCCGCCGGCAGTGCCGCCGTGAACAGCCATCCGGCAGCCGCGGCACCGCCCAGCCGGGTGCCGAGCCGCAGGCCCGGCCGCAGCCGGTCGCGCCCCAGCCCGAGATCGGCGGCCGTCAGGCCGGCTGCGGCCGCGGCGGCCAGCGCCGCCACGGTGGCGCAGGCGTTGGCGGGCAGGTACCAGCGCCGGTGCCAGGAACGGGACCCGAGTATGTTGTTGTAGCAGGCCAGGGCGCCGCAAAAGCCGACCGCGAAGCCCGCGTCCCGGCGCCGGGTAATCCGCACCGCCGGTCACGCTCCTCTCGCCCCCGGCGGCCGGCTAGCCGCCGGGATGGATCATGCCGGTCTCGTAGGCGAGCACGACCACCTGGGTGCGATCGCGCAGCCCGAGCTTCATCAGGATCCGGCTCACATGCGTCTTCACCGTCTGCTCAGCGACCACCAGCTGGCCGGCGATCTCCGCGTTCGACATGCCCTTCGCGACCAGCGTCAGCACCTCGGTTTCCCGCTCGGTCAGGCCCTCGAGATCCTTGCGGCGCGGACTGCGCGGCGCGCCCATCCGGGCGAACTCGGCGATGAGGCGCCGGGTCACCCCCGGCGCCAGCAGCGCGTCGCCGGCCGCGACCAGCCGGACCGCGTCGGCGAGCTCGCGGGCCGAGGCGTCCTTGAGCAAGAACCCGCTGGCCCCGGACCGCAGTGCCTCGTACACGTAGTCATCGAGGTCGAAGGTGGTCAGGATGAGGACCTTGGGACCGTCGGCCATCCCGGTGATCTGGCGGGTCGCCTTCAGTCCGTCGAGCACCGGCATGCGGACGTCCATCAAGATCACGTCGGGCCGCAGCCGGGTGGCGCAGGTGACCGCCTCCTGTCCGTTCACCGCCTCGGCGATGACCTGGATATCGGGCTGGGCATTCAGCAGGATGGAGAATCCGGACCTGACCATGCCCTGGTCATCGGCGACCACTACGCTGATCGTCACGCTGGCCCCGCTGCCTGGCCGCCGTCGAGCGGCAGGACGGCGGTCACCACGAACTCACCGGACATTGTCGGGCCGGCTGCCAGGTGCCCGTTCAGCATGGCGGCCCGCTCGCGCATCCCGATCAGGCCCTGGCCGCCGCCGTGACCGGCCGCCGCGCTCGGCGGGTCGCCGCCGGGCTTCGGAATCGCCGGGCCGGCGGCATTGCGGACCTCGATCGCCAGCTCCGCCGGCCGGTAGCAGAGCGTGACCAGCACCGACGAGCCCGGCGCGTGCCGCATCGCGTTACTCAGCGCCTCCTGCAGGATACGGTACGCGGACAGGTCCACGCCCTGCGGTATCGGCCGCGCGGCCCCGCTGACCGCGGCGGCGACCGCCACGCCGCCGGCCCGGGCCGAGCCGAGCAGGCCGTCCAGGTCCGCCAGCCCCGGCTGCGGCGCGGTACCGGGGCCCTCGCTGCGCAGCACGCCGAGCACGCGGCGCAGCTCATCGAGCCCGCTCAGTGCACTGGCCCGGATGTCGGCGAAGCTCTCGATCAGCTCCGGCGGCGGATCGGCGGTCCGGTACGGAGCGGCTTCCGCCTGGATCGCGATCACCGACATATGGTGAGCGACCACGTCGTGCAGCTCCCGGGCGATGCGCTGGCGCTCCTCGAACAGCGCGCGCTCGCTGGAGTGCCGCCGCTCGGCCACCGCGAGCTGCTGGCGGCCGCTGCGCCGCGACCGGATGATGGCGCCCCCGAGCACCGGGATCGCGGCCAGCGCGATGGCGCCCCCGGTCGCCCTGGCGTCGATGAGGGCGGCGCCGACCAGCGTGGTGCCGGCCGCGCAGGCCACGATCGCCGGCCGGCACCGGACGGTGACCGCATATAGGCACAGCACGTAGACAATGACGCCAGCGGGCAGGAAGTGAGCCGAGCTCTGCCGGATCGTCCAGCTGGCTACGAACATGGCCGCCGCGGAAACTAGCCAGGCCGGCAGCGGGAACCTGGTCCGCAGCGCCAGCGGCGCGCTGGTCGCGGCGGAGATCAGCAGGATCACGCCGGTGCTCGGCAGGATGCCGTGCCGCACGCCGGAGCTTTGCAGAGTGGCATTGGTGGCGGCAAAGCAGATCAGCGCGATCACCAGGTCGGCGAGCTCCACCAGGTCAAGCCGGCCACGGCGCAGCCAGGCCAGCCGGGGCGGCGGCGGGCTGGTGGCGTCGGGCCCGAGCACCGCCGCGATCCGGCCCGGCCAGCCCGGGCTGATGGTCATATCGGTCAGCGTAGGCGCCCGCGGGCCGATTCTCGTGCCCCCGCCGGGGTATCCGCGCTGGGCTACTCGGGTAGGGGCCGGCCGATGCCCGCCTGGCTGGCCGGCCCGGCGGCGGTGCGGCGGCCTGACCGGCGCGCTACCCCGGGACCAGGCCGGCGAACAGCGCCGCAGGGTGATGCCGGCCACGGGTCCGGCTTCGTAGCTTCCCGGTCCAGTAGCCCCGACGGACCGGAAGGAACCTCCCATGCGACTGCGCCCCGTGCTCGCCACCGCCATCGCCGCCGTGGCGGTGGCGCTCGCCACCGCCACGGCCACGCTCCCCGGCCATCCTGCTGACCGGCCTCAGCCGCTGCCCGCCCTCACCGCCCGCGCGCTCAACGCCCGGTACGCCGCCAGCGCGCAGGCGATCACCGCGGCGCAGCGAGCGGCCCGCCGGTCCGGCGACGGCCAGCGCGCCAGCGCGCTGGCCGCCCTGCGCGGCCAGCGCTTCCTGGCCTTCGATCCCCGCGGGCCAGGCCTGGCCGCGGAGGTCATCGGCAGCCTGGTGACGGCCAGGCGGGTAGCGATCCTGGTGCCCGGTTCGGGCACCAGCCTGGTCACCTTCGACAGCCGCGGCACCGCCTCGCCTGGCGGCGGAGCCCGGGCGCTCGCCGCCCAGGCGCAGCGGCTGGATCCCGGTGCCCGGCTGGCGGTCATCGCCTGGCTCGGCTACGCCACGCCCGACACGCTCAGCCCGGCGGTCATGTCGTCCGCCGACGCCGAGCAGGGCGCGCGCGCCCTGCGCTCGCTGGTCGATGACCTTGCCCGGCACGGTCATCAGGTGGCGCTGCTGTGCCACAGCTACGGCACGGTGGTATGCGGCCTGGCCGCCCCGCACCTGCCCGCCACCGATATCGCGGCGTACGGCAGCCCGGGAATGGACGTCTCCTCGGTGCGGGCGATGCGGACCGCCGCGCGGGTATGGGCGGGCCGGGCTGGCGGGGACTGGATCCGCTACGTGCCCCATGTCCGGTTTCTCGGGCTCGGGTTCGGCCAGGATCCCATGGCGCCTGCGTTCGGCGCCCGGCCGTTCGCCTGCGGCCGCGGCGGGCACAGCGGCTACCTGCGGCCGGGCGGGATCAGCCTGCGCAACCTGGCCTACATCGCGCTCGGCGAGCCCGGCCAGGTGACCCGGTGACCCGCCGGGGCCGCAGCCGGGCCCGTCCCGGCGCCAGCCGAGTGAGCACCGTGGCCAGGCGCCTCGACGCGGCCACGCCAGCCGGCCGCGACCGTGCCGTCGATGCGCTGCGCGCCCTGGCCATCGCCGGGATCATCCTCGGCCACTGGCTGGTCACCGCGCTGGTGCTGACCCCCGCGCCGGGCGGCGCCGAGCTGCGCGACGCGAGCCCGCTGGCGGCACTGCCGGCCCTGGCCCCGGTGTCGTGGATCTTCCAGACGCTCGCGGTTTTCTTCTTCGTCGGCGGTTTCGCGGCCGCCCGCAGCTACCGCGGCAGCGGGGGATACCTGCCCTGGCTGCGGCGGCGGCTGGCCCGGCTCAGCCGCCCGGCTGGCGTGCTGGCTGCCTGCTGGATCCCGGCCGCGGCCGGGATGTACGCCGCCGGAACGGCGTGGCCGACCCTGCGGACCGTGCTCACGCTGGTGCTCAGCCCGCTGTGGTTCCTGGCGGTCTTCGCCGGGCTGACCGCGCTGACCCCGCTGGCCGCTGTGCTGGTCCGGCGGCTGGGGTGGGCTGCAGCGCTGCTGCCCCTGGCTGTCGTGGCCGGCGTCGATGCCGTGCGCTTCGGCCAGCCCGGCCTGGCCGCGATCGGCTGGGTGAACGTGGCGGCCGGCTGGCAGGTCCCGTTCCTGCTCGGCATGGCCTGGGCGGCCGGGGCATTCCGCAGTCGAAGCGGCCCGCTGGTCATGCTGGCCGGCGGCACCGCCATCACGGCGGCGCTGGTCGGCTGGGCCGGGTACCCGGCCAGCATGGTCGGGGTGAACGGCGCCCCGATCTCGAACCTCAGCCCGCCCACCCTCGCGGTCGTGACGTTCGGCATCGCCCAGGTGGGCCTGGCGCTGCTGGTGCGCCGCAGGCTCGCGGCCTGGATGCGCCGCCCGCTGGCCTGGGCCGCGGTCGCCGCCGTCAACCTGTCGGCGATGACGCTGTTCTTGTGGCATCAGACGGCGCTGCTGGCCGTCACGATGACCACGCTGGCCTTCGGGCGGCTGCCCGGGCTGCACACGGCACCCGCGGACATCGGCTGGATCGGCTGGCGGCTGGCCTGGCTGCCGGTCTTCACCGCCGCCCTTGCCCTCCTGCTGGCCCTGTTCCGCCGGGCCGAGCGGCCAGGCCGGCCAGGTAGGAGGCGCCCGTCAGCCCACGGGTTGACTAACGTAAGTTCTCGATATATCTTTGAGCTATCAGAACAGTCCGGAGAATATCCGGGAGAGGCCCGGAAGGAGAGCCGGACACGATCGAGGAGCAGGTAATGCGACACGAGAACTTCAGGCACTGGAGTGACGAGGGTGACCGGCGGCGCCGGTACGAAGACGACGAGGAAAGCTGGCGGCCCCGCGGCGGCCGGCGCGGCCACGTCCGCGGGCCCGGCTTCGCCGGCCGGCCGGGATTCCCTGGCGGCCCCGGGTTCCCGGGCGGCCCGGGCATGCACGGCTTCGGCCCGTGGCCGGGCGAGGGGCGGATGCGCGGCCCGCGGGCCCGGCGTGGTGACACCCGGGCGGCGGCGCTCGCGCTGCTCGCCGAGGAGCCGAGGAACGGCTATCAGATCATTCAGGAGATCGACGAGCGCAGCGGCGGCGTATGGCGCCCGAGCCCCGGCTCGGTCTATCCGGCGCTGCAGCAACTCGAAGACGAGAACCTGATCAGGGCCGAGGCAGGCGACGGCGGGCGGCGTGCCTACACGCTGACCGGCGAGGGCCGCGAATACGCGGCCTCGCACGCCGACGAGCTACGCGCGCCGTGGGATGACGTCGCCGGCAGCGCGGGCGGCACCGCAATCGAGATGCGACGCCTGGCGGGCCAGGTGACGATGGCGGCCTTCCAGGTCGTGAGCGCGGGCACCGAGGCCCAGGCCGCGCAGGCGCGCCAGATCCTCGCCGACACCCGCAAGGCGCTGTACCGGGTCCTGGCCGCGGACGACGAGGACGAGGCTCCGGCGGGCACGTCCTGAGCAGCGACGGGGCGTGTCCCCGGCGCAACCCCGCACTGCCGGGACGAGGCGAAAGAGTGCTATCGGGCCCGGCAGTGCCCCATTCTGGGCAGGCAGTGCCCCATTCTGGGCAGGCAGTGCCCCATTCTGGAGGCAGTGCAGGCCGCATCGCAGGCCCGGATTTTAACCCGCTGACCGGCCGGACGGGGATTGCGCCGTAACGGCACTGCACATACCTGAATCGGACTGGCGGTACCACTCTCGGCCGCCCCGCCTATGGTCCTGATCACAGGACGGTAAATGGCCGGTATCGCGATCGGCGGATTTTGCCGGCCAATTGCCGCATCTCACTGAGGTATCACCGGCGGCGCGCGCCCCGGCAGGTCAGGGCGACTGCCGCCCGCCGGTGACCTACCGCGGCATGAGCGAATAGCGGTGGCTGCAGCGGAGCAGATTCGGTCATCAGAGCCGCAGAGACCCGGACGGGGAAAGGAAAGAGACCGGAACGGGAAATGAAAGAGCGACGCCGGGTGGTTACGGGGGCAAGCCACCCGGCGTCGCATAACGTCGGCGCTCCGACGGGGGCCCGGAACGCCGGCACGGGCGCCCCGGCGGGGGACCAGAGCACCGCGAAGCAGCCTACACCGAACCTTCCCCTAACGCATCAAGACCGGCTTTCCGGGGAAACCCATTTTCAGCCGGTGCGGTCTTCGCAGATCAGGCGTTCTGCTGGCCCGATTCCGGAGTGACCTGCGAGCTACGCGAAGACGCGCCGAGATTGCCCGCATTGCCGGTATTGCCGGGCTGGGCGGCCTGGCCGTCGGGCGGCAGGTAGCGCTCAGGCAGCCTCGGCTGGTACTCGCGGAATCCGCGCGGGGCGTCTGGCTCGCGGCCCCCGTTGGCGAAAACGACGGCAAAATACGGAATGAATAGCGCCGCGACTGCCGGTATGCCGATCAGCAGCCAGCCGGCGTGCGCCACGTAGAGCAAAACCGCGATCAGAAAGCAGACCGCCCGGATGCCCATCATGATCAGATAGCGGCGCTGCCGGTAGGCGATGTCCTCTGACTTGGACCGGCGTGCCTCGGTCACCAGCTGCGGTCGCGGCCGATGAGGCATATGAGCTGCTCTCACCTCTCCACGGTATGCCCGTATCAGCCCCGCGTCATCTGCGGGCCGGCCCGCAGGGCCCCGGACGGCGGTAAGCGCGGGCCGGCGAAGGGCGCCAGGCCGGGGATCTGCGCCAGCGAGGCGGCCCCCGCCAGCGTCATCGAGTGCGCCAGCTCGTCCGTCAGGCCGGCCAGCAGGTCTCGCACACCATCCGCCCCGCCGCAGGCCAGCGCCCATAGCACCGGCCGGCCCAGGAACACCGCGCCGGCGCCGAGCGCGAGCCCGGCCAGCACATCGCCGCCGGTCCTGATGCCGCCGTCGACGTACACCGGGAGGCCGCTGCCCGCCAGCGCCGCCGCAACGGCGGGCAGGGCCCGCGCGGCAGGCAGCGCACCGTCGAGCTGGCGGCCGCCGTGGTTGGACACGATTACCGCGGCGGCCCCCGCGCCCGCGCAGGCCAGCGCATCGTCGGGGCGCAGCACGCCCTTCACCACCACGGGCAGGCCGCGGCCGGCGTCGCCCAGCCAGCCGATGTCGGCCGGGGTGACGCTGCGGCACTGGCTCGCCCGCGTCAGGTCATCGAGCGGCCCGATGTTCACCAGGAAATCGCCGGCGCTGACCCCGCCGTCGAAGCGGTCCCGCCGCTTGCGGCCCACGACCGGGGTGTCGGCGGTGAGCACCAGCGCCCGTGCCCCGGCCGCGGCCGCCCGGCGGACCAGGCCGGCCGTCAGGTCCCGGTCGCGCATGACATAGACCTGGAACCACCAGCTGCCGCCGGCCCCGGCGACAGCCTCGGCCACGTCCTCGATCCGGCGGCTGCTGCGGGTGCTGAGCACATACAGCGCGCCGGCCTGGGCGGCGCCGGCCGCGGCCGCCACCTCGCCGTCGGGATGTGCCAGCCGCTGGAAGCCCGTCGGCGCCACGCACACCGGCGTGGCGACGCCGGTGCCAAGCAGCGCGGCGCTGGTGTCGACGGCCGAAACCTCGCGCAGCACCCGCGGCGCCAGCCACACCTCGCGCCACGATTTCTCATTGGCCCGCATGGTGCGCTCGCGCCCCGCCCCGCCGGCGTAGTAGTCGTATATATCCCGGGCCAGCAGCTTGCGGGCCCGGCGCTGCAGATCCCGGACGTCAGCGACCATGACCCCATCCTGGAGGAAGAATGACCGAGCGCACCTACCGCGTCACCGAGATTGTCGGCACTTCGCCCGACGGCATCGAGCCCGCGATCCACAGCGCCCTGAACCGGGCCGGGCAGACGCTGCGTCACCTGGACTGGTTCGAGGTGACGCAGGTCCGCGGCCAGATCGTGGACGGAGAGGTGGCCCACTACCAGGTCGGCCTCAAGGTGGGCTTCCGGCTCGAGGACAGCTAGCCAGGGCACCCGACCGGGCCGTTCCCGGGCCCGGTACGCTCGCACCCACCCGCCACCGTGGCGGACCGCTGGAGGTAACGCGCCCGATGAGCCGTTCCGTGCTGGTCACCGGGGGGAACCGCGGCATCGGCCTGGCGATCGCCCGCCGGATGGCGGCCGGCGGAGACGCCGTCACGGTCACGTCCCGGTCCGGCGAGCCGGTGCCGGCCCTGGCGCAGGTGCCCGGCCTGTCCGTCGTGCGCTGCGATGTCAGGGACGCCGCGTCAGTGGACGCGGCGTTCACCGCGGCCGAGCAGGCGCACGGCCCGGTCGAGGTGGTGGTGGCCAACGCCGGGATCAACCGGGACCAGCTGCTGGCCCTGATGAGCGAGGACGATTTCGCCGACGTGGTGAACACCAACCTGGCCGGCGCCTACCGGCTGGCCAAGCGGGCGGTGCGGCCGCATGATGAAGATGCGCCGCGGCCGGATCATCCTGGTCTCATCGGTGGTCGGCCTGCTCGGCCAGGCCGGCCAGGCCAACTACGCGGCGTCCAAGGCTGGCCTGGTCGGACTGGCCCGGTCGCTGGCCCGCGAGCTCGGCAAGCGCCACATCACCGCCAACGTGGTGGCGCCCGGCCTCGTCGACACCGACATGACCGCCGCGCTGACCGGCGACCAGAAGAGCGCGATCCTGGGGAACGTGCCGCTGCAGCGGTACGCCGCGGCCGATGAGGTGGCGGGCGCAGTGGCGTTCCTGGCCGGGCCGGACGCCGCCTACATCACCGGCGCCGTGCTGCCCGGTCGACGGCGGCCTGGGCATGGGCCACTGACGGCCGTGACGGCCTGACGCCCGGCGCCGGCACTGTGCATACCGGTACTGGGCATAGGAGCAGATAATGGGCATCCTCGACGGCAAGCGCATCCTGGTGACCGGGGTGCTGACCGACTCATCCATCGCCTTTCACGTGGCCAGGATCGCCCAGCAAGAGGGGGCCACGGTGGTGCTCACCGGGTTCGGCCGGCTCAGCCTGGTCGAGCGGATCGCCCGGCGGCTGCCCGAGCCGCCGCCGGTGCTCGAACTGGACGTCACCGACGCCGGGCAGCTGGAGTCGCTGGCCGAGCGGGCCGCCGCGCACCTGGACGGCCTGGACGGCGTGGTGCATGCCATCGCGTTCGCGCCGCAGTCCGCGATGGGCGGCAATTTCCTGCACACGCCGTGGCCGGACGTGGCTACCGCGCTGCAGGTGTCGGCGTACTCGCTGAAGGCACTGGCGATGGCGGCCCTGCCGCTGATGACCGGCGGCGGCGCCATCGTGGGGATGGACTTCGACGCGCGCCAGGCCTGGCCGGTCTACGACTGGATGGGCGTGGCCAAGGCCGGCCCTGGAGTCGTGTGCCCGCTACCTGGCCCGTGACCTCGGCCCGCACCGCATCCGGGTCAACCTGATGGCGGCCGGGCCGCTGAAGACGATGGCGGCCAGGAGCATTCCCGGCTTCGACGGGTTCGGCGGGTGGGGCGAGCGGGCGCCGCTGGGCTGGGACATGACCGACCCCGAGCCGGCCGCGCGCGGCTGCGCCGCGCTGCTGTCCGACTGGTTCCCCGCCACCACCGGCGAGATCGTGCACGTGGACGGCGGCGCGCACGCGATCGGCGGCTGACCGGCCGGCCGCCAGCGGCCGGTCTCGCCGGATACGGTCGGCGGCGAGATCGATAACAAAATGTGACAAGTTCGCGCGGGTATTGCTACCTGCGAGAACTTACGCTACGGCTGATCGCCGCCGCCGGAGCTGGCCGCTGCGGCCTGCGAGTCCGGCGGCGGCAGGTCGCAGTCACGTCGGCGAGCACCGTCTCGGCACCGCAGCAGCAGGACGTCGGCACGTACCCGGGCCTTGCCCGGGTACCGCCGTTGGTCACACGAGCCAGGAGGATTGATGAAGAGATTTGCGCGCAAGGGCGCCAGGGCGGCGGTCCTCGCCGTCGTGGGGGCCACGGCGATCGCCGCCTGCGGCAGCAGCGGCGGTAGCAGCAGCAGCACGGCCGGGCTGCACCCCTCGGGTGCCTTCGGCAAGGTGCCCGCCGAGACCGGGACGCCGCACGGCGGGACCGTGACGGTCGCCGCCTCGCCCGGTACCTCGGCCAACTGGATCCTGCCGCTGATCACCGGCGCGGACAACTCCGTCTTCACCGTCACGGACTTCGACTACCAGCTGTACCGGCCGCTGTATTTCACCCAGAACGGCGTCTCGCCGACCGTCAACGCGGCGATGAGCCTGGCCAACACGCCGCACTGGAGCAACGGCAACAAGACCGTCACGATTCCGCTGAAGAGCAACTACAAGTGGTCGGACGGGACGCCGATCAGCTCCAAGGACGTGCTGTTCTGGTACGACGTGATGAAGGCCGCGATCAAGATCTGCCCGGCCAACTGGGCCGACTACACGCCGGGCCTGGGCATCCCGGACGAGGTGTCCAGCGTCACCGCGCCGAACGCCAGCACGGTCGTGTTCACCTACAAGAAGGCCGTGAACCCGTCCTGGGCCCAGGAGAACCAGATCGCCGCGATCCAGCCGATGCCGGCCCAGGCCTGGTCGAAGACCTCCGCAACCGGCCCGACAGTGGACTTCACCAACCCGGCGAACGCGGCCAAGATCTACAACTTCCTGGCCGGCCAGTCCAAGCAGCTGTCCACCTACGCGACCAACCCGCTGTGGCAGGTCGTGGACGGCCCGTACAAGCTCTCCTCGTTCACCACCAGCAACGGCGCCTTCGTGATGAAGCCGAACAGCAAGCTACGGCGGCCCGCACGCCAAGGTCTACCCGAACGTGCAGCTGGTGCCGTTCACCTCCGATGACGCCGAGCTGAACGCGGTCAAGGCCGGCTCGGTCGACGTCGGCTACGTGCCGCTGACCAACCTGTCCGATATCACCTCGATCCAGTCCAGCGGCTACAACGCGTTCGGCTACCCGGACTTCGGCTGGACCTACGCGGACTACAACTTCAAGGACACCACCAACCACTTCAGCAGCATCATCAAGCAGCTGTACGTCCGGCAGGCGATCGCCCACCTGGCCGACCAGGCCGGCTACATCAAGGCGTTCCTGGGCGGCGCCGGCGCGCAGGCCTACGGCCCGGTGCCGTCCATCCCGACCAGCCCCTACACCCCGAGCAACGCCACCACCGATCCCTACCCGTTCAGCCCGAGCGCGGCCACCAGCCTGCTGAAGAGCCACGGCTGGACCGTCACCCCGGGCGGCACGGACACGTGCGCCAAGCCGGGCACCGGGTCCAGCCAGTGCGGCGCGGGCATCCCCAAGGGCACCAAGCTCGCCTTCCCGCTGGTGTACGGCACCAGCCCGGCGAGCATCGCGCAGGAAATGCAGGCGCTGGCGTCGGAGGCGGCCAAGGTCGGCATCCAGATCCACCTGACCTCCAGCAACTTCAACTACATCGTGCAGAACGACAACGACCCGGCCGCGCCGAAGAACGACAGCAAGTGGGCCGTGTCGGACTTCGGCGGGTTCACCAACTCCACCTACCCGACGACGTTCGGCGTGTTCAACAGCACCGGGTCGAGCAACCTCGGCGGCTACGCCGATCCGCAGGCAGACAAGCTGATCCAGGCCTCGATCTCGAGCAGCGACCCGAACGCGGTGAAGACGGAGGCCTCCTACCTCACCCAGCAGCAGCCGGGGCTGTTCCTGCCGAACCCGGGTTCGGGCGGCAACGGCAGCTGCGTGATGGTGTGGAAGAAGACGCTGTCCGGCCAGCCGGACTCGTTCGGCGTCCTCACCCAGTTCTACCTGACCCCGGAGTACTGGTACTTCACCAAGTGACTACCCTGCTGTCACGGCCTGTGCCGGGATAGCGCCCGCGCTGGACGCTTCTGGGCCCCGGTGGTACACCGGAGTTCAGAAGCGCCAGCGCGCCCCCAGACCTAGGGCGCGGGAGAAGGGGCTGTGCAGTGAGCACATACCTGCTGCGGCGGATCGGCACCTCGATCGTCGTCATCATCGGCATCTCGATCTTCACGTTCGCGATGCTGCACTACATCTTCCCCTCGCCCGCGATCGTGGTGCTCGGCTCGCGGGCGAACTCGGCGCTGATCGCCTCCTGGAACAAGCAGCACGGCTTCGACAACCCGTGGATCGTGCAGTACTGGGACTACGTCAAGAACCTGCTGCACGGCAACCTGGGCTACTCCTACAAGCTCAACCAGAGCGTGAACAGCCTGTTCGCCGAGCGGTGGCCCCGCAGCGCCTACCTGACCTTCATCTCGCTGTTCTTCGCGATCATCATCGCGCTGCCGCTGGGCATCTTCCAGGCCGTCCGGCGCAACACCCTCGGCGACAACTTCGCGACCACGGGCGCGTTCATCATGTACGCGATGCCCAGCTTCTTCCTCGGCCTCATCCTGATCCAGCTGTTCGCCTTCACGTTCCCGATCTTCGGCTTCGAGGCCAGCCAGTCGACATCGATCTGGGGAGTGATCGGCGACTGGCATGACATGGCGCTGCCGATCGCGCTGCTGACGCTGGTCACCGTGGCCGCGTACTCGCGGTTCATGCGCTCGTCGGCCATCGACACGCTGGCCCAGGACTACATCAAGGCGGCCAGGGCCAAGGGCCTGCCCGAACGGCTGGTGCTGCTGCGCCACCTGCTGCGCAACGCCTCGCTGCCGATGGTCACGCTGATCGGGCTGTCGATCCCCCTGCTGCTGGCCGGCAATCTCATCACCGAGTACATCTTCAACTACCAGGGGCTCGGGCTGCTGTTCATCAACGCCCTGAACCAAGAGGACTACAACACCCTGCTCGCGTACACGCTGATCGGCGCCATCCTGACCGTCGTCGGCAATCTCGTCGCCGACATGTGCCTCACCATCGCCGACCCCAGGATCCGGCTCGCCTGAGCGCAGCCTGAGCTAAGGAGGGACCTGTGGCAGTCGCACCCTCGCTACCGCCGCTGGACGTCGAACGCGCCCCCGAAGGCGGCGATGTCGGCGCTGTCCAGAGCGGCTGGCGGCTGGCGGTCCGCGAGTTCACCCGCAACCGGCTGGCCGTGGCCGGGGTGGCGATCCTGGTCTTCTTCGCGGTGTTCTGCTTCGCGGGCCCGCATTTCTACCACGGCAACATCCTGACCACGGACCTGCTGGCCACCCGGCAGCCGCCGGGCCCCGGCCACCCGCTCGGCACCGATCCCGAGGGCCTGGACGTGCTCGGCCTGCTGATGAAGGGCGGCCAGGCCTCGCTGGAGGTCGGCTTCTTCGCGGCTGCCATCGGCATCATCATCGGCGCGCTGTGGGGCGCGATCGCCGGCCTCATCGGCGGCTTCACCGACTCCGCGCTGATGCGCGTAGTGGACATCCTGCTGTCCATTCCCTTCCTGTTCGTGGTCCTGATCATCGCGGTCAGGTACGGCGCCACCGTGCTCAGCCTCAGCCTGATCATCGGCTGCTTCACCTGGCTGGTGCCGGCCCGGCTGGTCCGCGGCGAGGTGCTGACGCTGCGGACGCGCGACTTCGTCTCGGCCGCCCGCACCGCCGGGTCGTCGCGGTGGCGGCTGATCAGCAGGCACCTCCTCCCGAACGCGCTCGGCGTGATCATCGTGAACGTCACGTTCAACGTGGCGGACGCGATCCTCGCCGTCGCCGCGCTGGGGTTCCTCGGCTTCGGGCTGCACTACCCGAACGTGGACTGGGGCGACATGCTGTCCGGCGGCACCACCTACCTGGCCAGCGGGAACTGGTGGCTGATCTACCCGGCCGGCGCCTGCATCGTGCTGGTCGTGATGGCCTGCAACCTCATCGGGGACGGGCTGCGCGACTCGCTGGACGTCCGGCTGCGCCGCCGCTGACCCCGGCTGCCGCGCGAGCACACTGACTTAACCGAGGGAGCGACCGGAGCATGGCCCCTGTCCTGGAGATCACCGACCTGTCCACCCACATCCAGCTGACCAAATCGGTCGTGCAGGCGGTGGGCAACGTCGACCTGCACATCGAGGGCGGCGAGACGCTCGGGCTGGTGGGAGAGTCCGGGTGCGGCAAGTCGATGACCGGACTGTCGATCATGCGCCTGCTGCCGCCGGGCGGCAGCATCGTCAGCGGCTCGGTCAAGCTGGACGGCCAGGAGCTCACCGCGCTGCATGACGCCGATATGCGCAAGATCCGCGGCAACGACATCGCGATGATCTTCCAGGACCCGCTGACCTCGCTGGACCCCACCAAGTCGCTCGGCTACCAGGTCGCCGAGCCGGTGCGGCTGCACCGGGGCGCCAGCAAGAAGGAGGCGCTCGACCGCGCCGCCGAGGTGCTGGGGCTGGTCGGGCTGCCGCAGCCCAGGGAGCGGCTGTCGGACTACCCGCATCAGCTGTCCGGCGGCCTGCGGCAGCGCGTCATGATCGCGATGGCGCTGTCGTGCGAGCCCAAGCTGCTGATTGCCGACGAGCCCACGACGGCGCTGGACGTCACGATCCAGGCGCAGATCCTCGCCCTGCTGGACGACCTGAAGTCCCGCCTCGGCATGGCGATGCTGCTGATCACCCACGACATGGGCGTGATTGCCGGCCACGCCGACCGGGTCAACGTGATGTACGCGGGCCGGCTGGTGGAGGAGACCGACACCGGCACGCTGTTCAGGAAGATGCGCCACCCCTACACCCGGGCGCTGCTCGCCTCCATCCCGCGGCTGGACCAGGACGCCAAGAAGCGGCTCGCGAACATCCCCGGCATCCCGCCCGACCTGTCGCACCCGCCGGCCGGCTGCCGGTTCGCCGCGCGCTGCGTCAACGCGGACGACAAGTGCCGGGAGCATGAGCCGCCGCTGGCCGGGCCGGACTCCTGGCACCGGTTCGCCTGCTGGCACCCGGTCGACGGGCCGCTGGCGCTGAAGGCGGCCGAGGACAACGGGGCCACGCGGCCGTCACCGCCGTCACCGCCGTCGAGCGGCCCGGCGAGGACCCGGACCTGGCGGCGGCGGTGCCCGATGCGCCGCTACTGGAAGTGCGGGCGCTGGTCAAGGAATACCCGGTCACCTCGGGCGCGATCCTGCAGCGCCGCATCGGCAATGTTCATGCGGTTTCCGGCGTCTCGTTTACGGTCGAGGCCGGGCACACCTTCGGCCTGGTCGGCGAGTCCGGCTGCGGCAAGACCACCATCGGCAAGGTGGTCGTCGCGCTGGAGCAGCCCAACCAGGGCAAGGTCCTGCTGAACGGCCGGGATGTCTCCGACATGGGCGGCGGCGAGCTGCGCAAGTACCGCCGCGACCTGCAGCTGATGTTCCAGGACCCGTATTCGTCGCTGGACCCGCGGATGCGGGTCGGCGCGATCATCGCCGAGCCGATGGCGATCCAGCGCATCGGCTCCCGCCAGGACCGGCAGAAGCGGGTGTCCGAGCTGCTCGACGAGGTCGGGCTGCCCCGCAACGCCGTCGAGCGCTACCCGCACGAGTTCTCCGGCGGCCAGCGCCAGCGGATCGGCCTGGCCAGGGCGCTGACTCTCAACCCGCGGGTGATCGTGGCCGACGAGCCGGTCAGCGCGCTGGACGTATCCATCCGGGCGCAGGTGCTGAACCTGATGAAGCGGCTGCAGGCCGACCACGGCCTGACCTACGTGGTCATCTCGCATGACCTGGCCGTGGTGAAGTACCTGGCCGACAAGATCGGCGTCATGTACCTGGGCAAGCTGGTCGAGTTCGGCTCAGGCGAGGACATCTACCAGCGGGCCGCCCACCCGTACACCGCGGGCCTGATCGCGACCATCCCGGTGCCCGAGCCGGAGGCGGCCAGGGCCAAGAAAGAGGTGGGCATCAAGGGCGAGCTGCCCAGCCCGATCAACCCGCCGTCCGGCTGCCGGTTCCGCACCAGGTGCCCGTTCGCTCAGGAACTGTGCGCGGAAGAGGAGCCGCTGCTGCGCTCGTTCGGCCCCGATCACATGGCCGCCTGCCATTTCCCGCTGCAGAACTACAGCCCGCCGGGCGCCGATGGCGCTGGCGCCGCCAAGCCGGGCGAGGCCGGAACGGCAGGGTCGGTACTGACCAGGCCGTGACCGCCTACCTGCTGCGCCGGGCAGGCATCTCAGTCGTCGTCCTGATCGGCATCTCGGTCGTCATCTTCGGCATGCTGCACTTCATCTACCCCTCGCCCGCCATCGACGTCCTCGGCGCGCGGGCGAACACGGTGCTGATCGCCGCCTGGAACAAAGAGCATGGCTTCGACAATCCGTGGATCGTGCAGTACTGGGACTACCTGAGGAACCTGCTGCACGGGGACTTCGGCTACTCCTACAAGCTCAACCAGAGCGTGGCCAGCCTGTTCGGCGAGCGGTGGGCGCGCAGCGCCTACCTGACCGCCAGCGCGCTGGTGCTGGCGGTCGTGATCGCCATACCGCTCGGCATCTACCAGGCCGCGCGGCGCGGCAGCGCCGGCGACAACGCGATGACCGCGACGGCGTTCGTGCTGTACGCCATGCCCGACTACTTCTTCTACCTGATCATCATCCAGCTGCTCGTCTTCACCCTGCCGGTGTTCAGCTTCGAGGCCAGCCAGTCCACCTCGGTCTGGCAGGTAATGCTGGACTGGCACGCGATGACGCTGCCGATCGTCAGCTACGCACTGCTGATCGTGGCCGGGTACTCGCGGTACATGCGCTCGCAGGCCATCGACACGCTCGCCCAGGACTACATCAAGGCCGCCAGGGCCAAGGGACTGCCCGAGCGGCTGGTCCTGCTCAGGCACCTGCTGCGCAATGCCTGCCTGCCGATGATCACCTTGATCGGGCTGTCGATCCCGGCGCTGCTGGCCGGCAACCTCTACGCCGAGCTGATCTTCAACTACCAGGGCCTTGGCCTGCTGTTCTACGACAGCCTCGGCAACGAGGACTATCCGGTGGTGCTGGCCTACACCCTGCTCGGCGCGGTGCTGACCGTGGCCGGGAACTTCCTCGCCGATGTCTCCCTCACCATCGCCGACCCCAGGATCAGGCTGTCCTGACCGGCGCCGGCCGGTCTTGTGCGCCGGCCGGCGCCGGCCGATACTGCGAGAATGCAGCCGAGCTTCTGGACCGGCCGGGGCGGCGTGCGCGCGTCGGATGCCGAGCGCGACCAGGCGGTCGGCGAGCTCGCCGACCGGTTCGCCGAGGGCCGGATCGGGCCGGGCACCTTCAGCGCCCGGATGGGCGTCGCGCTGCGCGCCCGGCACCGCGGCGAACTGCGGGACCTGCTGGCCGACCTGCCCGCCCGCAGCCCGCTCCGGCGGCTGCGAGCGGGGCTGACGGCGGCCTTCCAGGATGCAGGACGCCTCCTGGCCAACCCGGCGGCGCGGCCGCGGCGGCCGGTGCTGGTGCTGCCGCGCGAGGCCAGGCCGGTATTCACGATCGGCCGTGACCAGGCCTGCGACCTGATCCTCGGTGATCAGAGCGTGTCCCGGTTTCACGCCCGGCTGAACCGCAGCGCCGGCGGCTGGCTGCTGGGCGACCTGGGCTCGACCAACGGCACCATGGTGAACGGCTGGCGCATCCGGTATCCCGTCGCCGTGTGCGCCGGGGACTGGGTCAGCTTCGGGGCCATGATCTTCTCGGTGGCGGACCCGGGCAGCTGATCCGGCGCAGCCGGTGCCTTCCGCGGTCAGCCGGCTCGGCCGCCTGAGCGCGGCCCGCGGGCCGTAGAGTCATGGAGTGACCTTGGTTCTGCTGGTGCGGCACGGGCTGACGGCGTCGACCGGGACGGCACTGACCGGCTGGACGCCCGGCATCCCGCTGGACGATCGCGGCCGCGGGCAGGCGGCGGCGCTGGCCGACCGGCTCGGCTCACTGCGGCTGGACGCGATCATCAGCAGCCCGCTTGAGCGCTGCCGTCAGACCGCCGATACGATCGCCGCACGGCAGGCCGAGCCGGCGCCCGCCGTCACCGAGGACGAGCGAGTCGGCGAGTGCCGGTACGGCGACTGGACCGGCCAGCCGCTGCGGCGGCTGGCCAAGCAGCCGCTGTGGCGGGTCGTCCAGGCGCACCCCAGCGCCGTCCGGTTCCCCGGTGACGAGGGGGAGTCGATGCCAGACATGCAGCACCGCGCTGTCGGCGCGATCCGGGACTGGAACGCCCGGCTCGGGCCCGAGGCCGTATACGCCATCTGCTCGCACGGAGACGTGATCAAAGCCATTCTCGCCGACAGCCTGGGATTGCACCTGGACATGCTCCAGCGCATCCAGGTCGATCCGTGTTCGCTCAGCGTGATCCGCTATACCCCGACCCGGCCGTTCCTGCTGCGCGCGAACGACACCGGCGGCGACGTGTCCGCGCTGCGCAAGCGGGCCGGGAGGGCCGCCGGCGGCATGAGTGACGGACAGGTCGGCGGCGGGGCGGGCGGGGCGGCCGGCCCGGGCGAGACAGCCGGGCCGGGCCGAGCGGCAGGGCCGGGAAGGGCGGGAGGATAGGCCCATGCCCGTCTACTCCTACGACCCGCCAGAGCGGTTCATCGCCGGGACCGTCGGACAGCCCGGCGACCGCACCTTTTACCTGCAGGCTAAGGCCGGCAGCCGAGTCACCAGCGTTTCCCTGGAAAAGGGCCAGGTCAGCCAGCTGGCCGAGCGGCTTGATGAGCTGCTCGACGAGGTACTGCGCCGGACCGGCAGCCAGACCCAGGTGCCGGCTTCCGCGCCCGCCGCGCTGGCCGACGACGGCCCGCTCGACCTGCCGCTTACCGAGGATTTCCGCGTCGGCGCGATCGCGCTCGCCTGGGATCACGACGACAGCTGCGTCATCATCGAGGCGCAGGAGGAGACCGAGGAGCCGATCGAGCCGCTGGCCGAGGACATCCCGGAGGACGGCCCCGGCGTGCTGCGAGTCCGCATCACCGCTGCGGCGGCGCGCGCGTTCTCCCAGCGCGCCCTCCAGGTGGTCAGTCAGGGGCGGCCCCCGTGCCCGCTGTGCGGCCTGCCGCTGGATGCGGCCGGCCATGTCTGCCCGCGGCAGAACGGCCACCGGGCCGCCAATGGCTGATCCCGCTGCCGGCCGCCAGGCCGGCGGCGCGCGGCGGCCGGTCAGCCCGGCGGCCGGCGTGATGACCGAGAAGGCGGCCCTCACCCTGCTGAACGAGGGCGAGCTGGAAGTAGTAGGCCAGCTGGTGGACGCCTCGAACACCACCTTGTACTGCACGGTTACCTGCTCCGGGAGCAGGCCGCCTGCGTGTACAAGCCAGTAGCGGGGGAGCGGCCGCTGTGGGACTTCCCGACGGGCACGCTGGCCGGCCGGGAAGTCGCGGCGTACCTGGTCTCGCACACGGCCGGCTGGGACGTCGCCCCTCCCACCGTCTACCGGCCCGGGCCGTTCGGGCCCGGCATGTGCCAGCTGTGGATCGACGCTGACGAGACCGTCGACCTGCTGGCGCTGGCCCGGCGCACCGATCATCCGGGGCTGCGCGAGATGGCGGTGTTCGACGCGGTCGTGAACAACGCCGACCGCAAGATCGGCCACCTGCTGCCTGCCCCCGGCGGCCATCTGTACGGCTGCGACCACGGCGTCTGCTTCGGCGAGGACTACAAGCTGCGCACGGTGCTGTGGCAGTGGCGCGGCGCCCGGCTGACCAAGCGCTCGGTCGCCGCGCTGACGGCCCTGCATGACGCCCTGGACCGCGGCGGCCTGGCCGGTGAGCTGGGCCAGTGGCTGACGCAGGACGAGGTCACCGCGACCCGCAAGCGCATCGACAGGCTGCTGGAGCGGAAAGTCCACCCCTACCCGCCCGAGGACTGGCCCGCCGTTCCCTGGCCGCCGATCTAGCGCCCGCTCTCGCCGCGGCGGCGCAGGTAGCGCTCGAACTCCCGGGCGATCGCGTCGCCACTCGCCTCCGGCAGGTCGGTCGCGTCCTTGGCCTCTTCCAGCGTCCGCACGTACTCGGCGACCTCGGAATCCTGCTCGGCCAGCTCGTCCACCCCGCGCTCCCAGGCGCGGGCCTCGTCCGGCAGATCGCCGAGCGGCAGCGGCAGGTCCAGGATGTCCTCGACCCCGCGCAGCAGCGCCAGCATCGCCTTCGGGCTCGGCGGCTGGGCCACGTAGTGCGGCACCGCGGCCCACAGTGAGACCGTCGGCAGCCCGGCCGCCGCGCACGCCTGCTGCAGCACGCCCACGATCCCGGTCGGCCCCTTGTAGTCAACCGGCTCGACCTGCAGCCGGGCGGCCAGCTCCGCGTCCGAGGCCGCCGCGGTCACCGGGACCGGCCGGGTGTGCGGCGAATCCGCGAGCAGCGCGCCGAGCAGCACCACCAGCTCCACGCCCAGCTCGCTGAACGCGGCGACGAGCTCCGCGGTGAAGCCGCGCCAGCGCATGTTCGGCTCGATCCCGTGCACCAGGATCAGGTCGCGCTCGGCGCGCCGGACCACGCTGAGCCGGGTGGTGGGCCACACCAGCTGGTCGGTCTTGCCGTCGGTGACCTCCATGACCGGCCGGGTGACCTGGAAATCGTAGAAGTCCTCGGGATCAATCTCACCGATGCCCTTCGCCGCCCAGGTATCAGCCAGCTGGGTCAGCGCGCCGCTCGCTGCCTCGCCCGCGTCGTTCCACCCCTCGAAGGCGGCGACGAGCGCTGGCGAGGTGAGCTTGCCGATGTCCTCGAACTCGATCTCCCGGCACCTCCTCCTGCGGTCGCGACGATCCGCGGTCGGTTCCACCTTATGCGCCGCGCGGCCCGGCGGGTTCGCGGCCACAGGGTTACGGCGCGCGGCCCCTAGGATAGGGACCGTCATGTCGCAGCCCCCTTCCGCTGATCAGCCACCCGCGGGCCGGGCGGCCGCTGCCCACCCGGCTGCTGACCGTCCTGCCGCTGACCACCAGGCCGGCCGCCCGCCGCTTCGCGCTGCCCTCGGGGAACGCCTGGTCATCGCCGACGGCGCCATGGGCTCGATGCTCCAGGGCAGCCCGGTGCTGCTCGACGACTTCGCCGGGCACGAGGGCTGCAACGAGATCCTGAACATCACCCGGCCGGACATCGTGGCCGCGATTCACGACAGCTACCTGGCTGCCGGAGTGGACTGCATCAGCACCAATACCTTCGGCGCCAATCTCGGCAACCTCGGCGAGTACGGGATCGCCGGGAGGATTGCCGAGCTGGCCGGGGCGGGCGCGCGGATCGCCAGGCAGGCCGCCGACGGGCAGGCGACGCCGGACCGGCCGCGGTGGGTGCTCGGCTCGATCGGCCCGGGTACGCAGCTGCCGACCCTCGGCCATGTCAGCTTCGCCGCGCTGCGCGACAGCTACCAGCTCGCCGCGGCGGCGCTGCTGCACGGCGGCGCGGACGGGCTGATCGTGGAGACCTGCCAGGACATGCTCCAGGCCAAGGCGGCGGTGATCGGCTGCCGCCGGGCGATCGCGGCTGCAGGCTCGGATCCGCCGCTGATCGCCAGCGTCACGATCGAGACGACCGGGGCGATGCTGCTGGGCACCGAGATCGGCGCCGCGCTGACCACGCTGGAGCCGCTCGGCGTCGACATGATCGGCCTGAACTGCGCGACCGGCCCGGCGGAGATGAGCGAGCACCTGCGTTACCTGACCGCGCACGCCCGGGTGCCGCTGTCGTGCATGCCGAACGCCGGGCTGCCGGAGCTGACCGCTGACGGGGCCTGCTACCCGGTCACACCGGGCGAGCTGGCCGACGCGCACCAGCAGTTCGCCGCCGAGTTCGGCCTGGGGCTGATCGGCGGCTGCTGCGGCACCACCCCCGAGCACATGGCGGCGGTGGTGGCGCGGCTGCGCGGGCAGCCGCTGCGGCGGCGGCGGCCGCGGCCTGACGCCGGGGTGTCCTCGCTGTACCAGCATGTCCCGTTCCGCCAGGACACCGCGTTCCTGGCCATCGGCGAGCGCACCAACGCCAACGGCTCGAAGGCGTTCCGCGACGCGATGCTGGCCGGGCGCTACGACGACTGCGTGGAGATCGCCCGCGCCCAGACCAGGGACGGCGCGCACTTGCTGGACGTCTGCGTCGACTACGTCGGCCGGGACGGCGCCGCCGACATGGCGCAGATCGCGGGGCGGCTGGCCACCGCGGCGACGCTGCCGCTGGTGCTCGACTCCACCGAGCCGGCGGTTATCGAGGCGGGGCTGGAGCTGCTCGGGGGCCGCGCGGTGGTCAACTCGGTGAACTACGAGGATGGCTCCGGGCCGGGGTCCCGCATCACCCGGCTGATGCCGGTGGTGCGGGAGCACGGCGCCGCGGTGATCGCGCTGACGATCGACGAGGACGGCCAGGCACGGACTGCGGAGCGCAAGGTCGCCGTGGCGGCCCGGCTGATCGAGGACCTGACCGGCACCTGGGGCATGCGCCGGCCTGACATCATCGTGGACTGCCTGACGTTCCCGATCGCCACCGGCCAGGAGGAGACCAGGCGGGACGGCCTGGAGACCATCGAGGCGATCCGCGAGCTGAAGCGCCGCTACCCCGACGTGCAGACCACCCTCGGGGTCTCCAACGTCTCCTTCGGCCTCAACCCCGCGGCCCGGGCCGTGCTGAACTCGGTCTTCCTGGCCGAGTGCAGCCGGGCCGGGCTGGACTCGGCCATCGTGCACGCGGCCAGGATCATGCCGATCGCCCGGATCCCGCCCGACCAGCTGGAGACGGCGCTCGACCTGGTCTATGACCGGCGCCGCGACGGCTACGATCCGCTGGCCCGGCTGCTCGAGCTGTTCGAGGGCGTCGATGCGGCCTCGGTCAAGGCCAGCCGGGCCGCCGAGCTGGCCGGGCTGCCGCTGTGGGAACGGCTCAAGCGGCGGATCATCGACGGCGAGCGGTCCGGGCTTGAGGACGACCTGGCGCAGGCGCTGACCCGCCGGCCCGCGCTGGAGATCGTCAACGACGTGCTGCTGGACGGGATGAGGACCGTCGGCGACCTGTTCGGCTCGGGCCAGATGCAGCTGCCGTTCGTGCTCACCTCCGCGGAGGTGATGAAGGCGGCGGTGGCCTACCTCGAGCCGCACATGGAGCGGTCCGGCCAGGACGGCAAGGGCCGGATCGTGCTGGCCACGGTGAAGGGCGACGTGCACGACATCGGCAAGAACCTGGTCGACATCATCTTGTCGAACAACGGGTACGACGTGGTCAACATCGGCATCAAGCAGCCCATCTCGGCGATCTGCGAGGCCGCGGCCGAGCATGATGCCGACGTCATCGGCATGTCCGGCCTGCTGGTGAAGTCGACGGTGGTCATGCGCGACAACCTGTCCGAGCTCAACTCCCGGCAGCTGGCCGGCCGCTGGCCGGTCCTGCTCGGCGGGGCTGCCCTCACCCGGGCCTACGTGGAGACCGACCTGGCCGAGCAGTTCGATGGTGAGGTCCGGTACGCGCGGGACGCGTTCGAGGGGCTGCGCCTGATGGACGCGATCATGGCGGTGAAGCGCGGAGTGGCCGGGGCGCAGCTGCCGCCGCTGCGCCAGCGCCGGGTGCGGCCGGGGCCGGCCACCGGAACTCAGCCCGGTCCCGGCGCGGTCGCGCCGGCCGGCCGCTCGGACGTCTCCGCCAGCGTCCCGGTACCGCAGCCGCCGTTCTGGGGCAGCCGGGTGGTCCGCGGCATCCCGCTGGCCGATTACGCGAGCTACCTGGACGAGCGGGCGCTGTTCGTGGGCCAGTGGGGGCTCAAGCCGTCCCGCGGCCAGGGCGGCTCATCCGGCGCCGAGCTGGCGCAGGCGCAAGGACGGCCCCGGCTGCGCATGTGGCTGGACCGGGTGCAGAGCGGCGGGCTGCTGCAGGCGGCGCTGGTTTACGGCTTCTTTCCCTGCGTGAGCGAGGAGAATGACCTGGTCATCCTGGACTCCGGCGGCGGCGAGCGGGAACGGTTCCGGTTCCCCCGGCAGCGCCGCGACCGGCGGCTGTGCCTGGCTGACTACTTCCGCCCGCGCTCGTCCGGCGAGACCGACGTGGTGGCGCTGCAGCTGGTGACCATGGGCGGCCGGATCAGCGAGGCCACCGCCGAGCTGTTCGCCAAGAACGCCTACCGCGACTACCTGGAGCTGCACGGCCTGTCCGTCCAGCTGGCCGAGGCCCTGGCCGAGTACTGGCACGCCAGGGTGCGGGCCGAGCTGGGCATCGCTGCCGCCGACCCGGCCGACCTTGACGGCATCCTGCGCGTGGGGTACCGGGGCTGCCGGTACTCCTTCGGCTACCCGGCCTGCCCGGATCTGGAGGACCGGGCCACAGTGATGCGGCTGCTCGCGCCGGACCGGATCGGGGTGAGCCTGTCGGAGGAATTCCAGCTGGATCCCGAGCAGTCCACCGACGCGCTGATCACCTGCCATCCGGAAGCCAGCTATTTCAGCGCCTGACGTGCCGCCCGGCCTGCAGGCCGTCCTGTTTGACATGGACGGCCTGCTGGTGGACACCGAGCCGCTCTGGTTCGAAGTCGAGTGCGCGGTCATGGGGCGCCTTGGCGGCGACTGGAGCGAGGCCGACCAGCAGGCGCTCGTCGGCGGCTCGCTGCCCCGCAGCGTCGACTACCTGCTGGCGCGGGCCCGCCGCCGGGCCAGCCCGGCGCAGGTGGCCCGGTGGATGGTGGCGGGGATGACCGAGCTGCTGGCCGTCCGGCCGGTGCCGCTGCTGCCGGGTGCCGGGGAGCTGCTGGCCGAGGTGGCCGCGGCCGGCCTGCCGCATGCGCTGGTCACCTCGTCGGAGCGCGCGATCATGACCGCGGTGCTCGACCAGGTCGGCGCCGTCTTCCCGGTCACGGTCTGCGGTAACGACGTGCTGCGGTCCAAGCCGGACCCGGAGCCGTACCTGCTGGCCACGGCCAGGCTCGGCGCCCCGCCCGGGTGCTGCATCGCGCTCGAGGACTCGCCCAACGGGGTGGCCGCCGCCGAGGCGGCCGGCTGCCGCACCGTCGCCGTCCCCAGCCTGGCCCCGGTGCCGCCCCGCCCCGGCCGGCTCGTCGTCTCCTCCCTGGACCAGCTGGACCTGGCCTGGCTGCGAGAGCACGCAGCCGCCCAGGTATCTCCCCGCTAGCTGTACCGTCGGCGCGCGGCCGCTGCCGGGGGACGTATCACCGGCCGGCCTGTGCGACGATGAAGATGAGCGCGTGCGGCCGCGGACCGAGGCGGCTGCGAGGGAGGCGGCTATGGCTGCCTGGGAAGTCGGCGTATGCCTGGCACTGACCGCGGCCGGGCTCATCGTGAGCTGGCTGAGCTGGCGCCGGTCCGGCCCGCGGCGCGGCATCCGGGTCGCGGCCTGGTCGATGCTGCCGCTGGCGGTCTATCTGACCGGGGCGGTCCGGCTGGTCGGCCGGATCGTGTCGGGGATCGTCAGCTTCGCCGGATCCTTTGTCTTCTCCCCGCGGACCTGGGCCGGCGTGGCCGTGCTGGGCCTGGCCATCGTGCTGTTCGTGGTGTCCGGCGGGCTGCCCGCGCGCCGCCGCCGCACTAAGCGCCGCCAGGCCGAAGCCGGCCCGGCCGGACGGCCGGCGGCGGGGCCCGGCGGCCCGGCGGGTCGCTCCCAGCTGCCCGCCGCCAGCCCGGCGCCCTCGCCGGCGCGCAAGAGCCGCAAGCCGGCCGAGCCGGAGGATGAGGATTTCCGGGAAGTCGCGGATATCCTGCGCCGCCGCGGCATCCGGTAGCCGGGGTTTCGCCGCACAGCGGGTCCGGAGCCGTAAATGCTCCGGTCCATCGCAAAGCGATCCTGGTTCGGTCACAATAGCGCTACGACCCGCCCGCGGGGCTGGCGCTGGCCAGCCAACTGGTAGACCCTCCCGAATAAGAGTTTTGTGTTCCGGCTTCGCGCATCCCCCGGACGCAGCTGGATGCTGCGCCCCGGGCCCGCGTAGCCGCAGGAGAGGCCTGATGACTGCACCGATCGAGACCACGCGGCTCGCCACCGAGGCGACGCCGGACGCGGTTCTCGCCGGCGTCAGCGGCAAGGCGATCGAGGGGCGCTCACTCGGCCAGATTGCCTGGATGCGGCTGCGCCGGGATAAGACGGCCATCGCCGGCGGCGTCGTCGTGGTGCTGCTGATCCTGGTCGCCGTCATCGGGCCGCACATCGTGCAGAGCCCGGACACCTACCATCCGAGCCTGATCAACCCGACGTTCAGCAGGCCCAACGGCGCGTTCGGCGGGATCAGCCTGGCCCATCCGCTCGGCGTCGAGCCGGTCACCGGCCGGGACATGCTGGCCCGGGTTGTGGTCGGCGCCCAGTTCTCGATGCTGATCTCGGTGCTGGCCACCGTGCTCGCGGTGTGCATCGGGGTGTTCTTCGGCATCGTCGCCGGCTTCTTCGGCGGCTGGGTCGACTCGGTCATCGCCCGGACCATGGACGTGTTCCTGGCCTTCCCGCTGCTGGTCTTCGCGCTGGCGCTGGTCGGAGTGGTGCCGAACAAGGGCTTCGGGCTGAGCGGCAACGGGCTGCGCATCGCCGTGCTGGTCTTCGTCATCGGGTTCTTCAACTGGCCGTACGTAGGCCGGATCATCCGCGGCCAGACGATCTCGCTGCGCGAGCGCGAGTTCGTCGACGCCGCCCGCAGCCTGGGCGCGCGCGGGCCCTACATCCTGCGCCGCGAGCTGCTGCCCAACCTGATCGCGCCGATCCTGGTCTACTCGACCCTGCTGATGCCGACCAACATCTTGTTCGAGGCGGCGCTGTCCTATCTCGGGGTCGGCATCATCCCGCCCACGCCCAGCTGGGGCGGGATGCTCTCGAACGCGGTCAGCAACGGCTTCTACCAGGTCGATCCCATGTACATGATCATTCCTGGCCTGGCGATCTTCGTCACGGTCATGGCGTTCAACCTGTTCGGCGACGGACTACGTGACTCGCTGGACCCGAAGGGCCGCTAGGGCGGCCATGAATTCATTCCTATCGATACAGGGCAGGAGGCCTCCTCACTCATGAGAAGACGCAAGAGCGCAGGGCTGGCGGCGGTCGGTGCCGTGGCAGCGCTGGTCCTTGCCGCCTGTGGCGGCAGCAGCGGCAGCGGCGGGAGCAGCAGCAGCAGCGGCAGCGGATCGTCGAGCACGAGCTACAACGCCGGCCTGACCGGCGTGGTCAACCCGTCCACGCACAAGGGCGGGACGCTCACCTACGACTGGCGCAGCGCCCCGGACTCCTTCGACCCCGGTAACACCTACTACGCGGCGGTCTGGGACTTCGCCCGGCTGTACACCCAGACGCTGATGACCTACAAGTCCTGCCCCGGCGCCTGCGCCAAGACCCTGGTGCCGGGCCTGGCGGCCGCGCCGGGCACGGTCAGCAGCAACGGCCTGACCTGGACCTACCACCTCAAGACCGGCGTCAAGTTCGAGGATGGCACGCCCGTCACCTCGCAGGACGTCAAGTACGCCGTCGAGCGCACCTTCGACCGCACTGTGCTGACCAACGGGCCGAGCTACTTCGCGGTGCTGCTGGGCGGAAACGCCGCCAAGTACCCCGGGCCGTACAAGAACCGGTCCAAGAACCTGATGGGCCTGACCGCCGTCACCACGCCGAACTCGTCCACGATCGAGTTCCACCTGGCGAAGCCGTTCTCCGACTTCAACTACGTGGTCACGATCCCGCAGACGGCGCCGGTCCCGCCGTCCAAGGACACCGGCGCGAAGTACCAGCTGCACCCGCTGTCCACCGGCCCGTACAAGTTCTCCAGCTACACCCCGAACAAGCAGCTGGTGCTGGTGCCGAACACCAACTGGAGCGCGGCCGAGGACCCCACCGCCAAGCAGCTGGCCAGCAAGATCATCGTCAATATGAACATGAACCCCAACGACGTCGACAACCGGCTGCTCGCGGGTGACGCGCAGGTCGACTTCGCCGGCACCGGGGTGCAGGCCGCGGCCCGGGCCAAGATCCTCTCTAACCCGACATACAAGGCGGAGTCCGACGACCCGCTGACCGGCTTCGGCTGGTTCTTCTACATCAGCTCCAAGGTGCCGCCGTTCAACAACGTCGCCTGCCGCCAGGCCGTCGAGTACGCGGCGAACAAGACCAACCTGCAGACCGCCTACGGCGGCCCGATCGCCGGTGGCGCCATCGCCAGCACCGTGATGCCGCCGACCATCTCCGGTTACACCAAGTTCGACCTGTACAACGCGCTGAGCAAGCCGAACGGTGACATCTCGGCGGCCAAGGCAGCGCTCAAGACGTGCGGCCACCCGAACGGGTTCTCCACCGTCATCGGCTACCGCAGCGACCGGCCGACCGAGACCTCGGCGGCGCAAGCCCTGCAGCAGGCGCTGACCGGCGTCGGGATCAAGACCACGCTCAAGGGCTTCCCGACCGCGACCTACTTCAGCGACTTCGCCGGAGTGCCGAAGTACGTGCACTCGCACGACCTCGGCATCGACTTCGGCGGCTGGGGTCCGGACTGGCCGGACGGCTACGGCTTCCTGGACGAGCTGACCAACGGGAACACCATCGTCCCGGCCGGCAACACCAACATCGGCGAGCTCAACGACCCGGTGGTCAACAAGCTGTTCGCCAAGGCGGCGAACCTGACCAACGCCGCCCAGCGGAACGCGATCTGGGGCCAGATCGACCACCAGGTGATGAAGGACGCGGTGATCGTGCCCGAGGTGTACGCCAAGGCGCTGATCTTCCGGCCGCCGTCGCTGACCAACGTCTACTTCGACCAGGCCTACGGCCTGAACAACTACGCCGTGGAAGGGGTCAAGTAGCCAGCGTCGTCCTGAGCGGATCGCAAGACAAAGAGAGCAGGTGAGGGTGCCGGTGCCCGGCGGGCTCAGCCCCGGCGGGCACCGGCACCGAATGCCGTGATCACATTCATCATCCGGCGGCTGATCGGCATGGTGTTCCTGCTGATCGTGGTCAGCGCGATCACGTATGCCATCTTCTTCCTGATCCCCCGGCTCGCCGGGCAGAACTCCTACCAGCTCGCGGCCCAGTACGTGGGCCGCAACCCGACCCGGGCCGCCATCTTGCAGGTGGAGGCCAAGCTGGGCCTGAACCAGCCGCTGTGGGTGCAGTACGGCCGCTTCCTGCGCGGGCTGGTGTTCGGCGCGCACTACACCAGCGGAACCAGCGTCACCTACTGCCCGCCGCCGTGCTTCGGGTATTCCTTCCGCAGCCAGCTGCAGGTCTGGCCGCAGCTGATCGCGGACGCGCCGGTCACGCTGTCCATCGCGGCCGGGGCCGCGGTGCTGTGGGTGATTGGCGGGGTGTCGATCGGCGTGCTGTCCGCACTGCGCCGCGGCAGCCTGTTCGACCGGTTCTCGATGGGCGTGGCGCTGGCCGGCGTGTCGCTGCCGATCTTCTTCACCGGGCTGATCGCGCTGGACCTGTTCAGCTACAAATGGCCCATATTCCCCAACGTCCAGTACGTCCCGCTCACCGTCAACCCGCTGCTGTGGGCCCGCAACCTGGTGCTGCCCTGGCTCACCACCGCGTTCTTGTACGCGGCGCTGTACGCGCGGCTGACCCGGGCCGGGATGCTGGAGACGATGGGGGAGGACTACATCCGCACCGCCCGGGCCAAGGGCCTGCCGGAGCGGACGGTGATCATCAAGCACGGGCTGCGCTCGGCGCTGACGCCGATCCTGACCATCTTCGGCATGGACCTCGGCCTGCTGCTGGGCGGCGCGATCCTGACCGAGGTCACGTTCTCGATGCAGGGCCTCGGCAACTTCACCGTGCAGGCGATCAATAACCAGGACCTGCCGGAGGTCCTGGGCGTGACCCTGCTGGCGGCCTTCTTCATCGTGATCGCGAATATGATCGTGGACATCCTGTACGCCGTCGTCGATCCCCGGGTAAGGTCCTGAGATGCCGTCGTGGATGAGCCGGGCCGCCGGCCGCGCGGGTGGCGGGGACACGGACGGTGACCGCGGGCCGCGGATGCAGGACGTGACCGGCCAGGCTGACCTGGACGGCCGCACGGCGCGGTCCATGCTCGAGGTCGAGGACCTCACCATCCACTTCCCGACCGACGACGGCGTGGTCAAGGCCGTCGACGGGGTGTCGTTCCGGCTGGAGAAGGGCCGCACGCTCGGGATCGTGGGGGAGTCCGGCTCTGGCAAGAGCGTCACCAGCATGGGCATCATGAGCCTGCACGAGCGGACCAGCGCCCGGGTCGGCGGCCATATCTGGCTGGACGGCGAGGATCTCGTCGCCGCCTCGCCCGCCCGCGTCCGCCAGCTGCGCGGCAGCAAGATGGCCATGATCTTCCAGGACCCGCTGTCATCCCTGCACCCGTACTACACGGTCGGCAAGCAGATCAGCGAGGCCTACCGGGTGCACAACGAGGTCAGCAAGCAGGCCGCGCGCCAGCATGCGATCGAGATGCTGAACCGGGTCGGCATCCCGCAGCCCGCGACCCGGGTCGACGATTACCCGCACCAGTTCTCCGGCGGCATGCGGCAGCGGGCCATGATCGCGATGTCGCTGAGCTGCGACCCCGAGCTGCTGATCGCCGACGAGCCGACCACGGCGCTCGACGTCACCGTACAGGCGCAGATCCTCGACCTGATCTCGGACCTGCAGCAGGAGTTCGGGTCAGCCGTCATCATGATCACGCACGACCTGGGCGTGGTGGCCGAGCTGTCCGACGACATCCTGGTGATGTACGCCGGGCGGCCGGTGGAGTACGGCTCCGCCCAGGATGTTTTCAAGAAGTCGGGGCATCCCTACACCTGGGGCCTGCTCGCCTCGATGCCGCGGCTGGACCAGGCGCGGACCGAGCGGCTGGTGCCCATCCCCGGCACTCCGCCGAGCCTGATCCGGGTGCCCAGCGGCTGCCCGTTCCACCCCCGGTGCCGCTACGCCGAGCTGACCGGCGGGCGTGCCGAGTCCGAGGTGCCGCCGCTGCGCGAGATCGAGCCCGGGCACCAGGCCGCCTGCCATCTGACGCTGGAACAGCGGCGGGACATCCGCAGCGAGATGCCGGTCACGGCCGGCGGCACCGCGACGCCGGCCGGCGGCACGGCCGATCCGGACAGCGGTTTCGGGGAGGGCGCATGACCACGTCGCTGACCCAGCCCGGAGCATCCGCCGCCGCCGAACCCGGCGACGCGCTGCTGCAGGTCAAGGGCCTGGTCAAGCATTTCCCCGTGACCCGCGGCATCATCATCAGGCGCCAGGTGGGCGCGGTGCAGGCGGTGGACGGCCTGACCTTCTCGGTCCAGCCCGGCGAGACTCTCGGCCTGGTCGGCGAGTCCGGCTGCGGCAAGACCACCACCGGCAGGCTGCTGACCCGGCTGCTCGAGCCGACCGGCGGGAGCATCGTCTTCGACGGCCATGACATCTCACATCTGTCGATGTCCAAGATGCGGCCGATCCGCCGGGACGTGCAGATGATCTTCCAGGATCCGTACTCGTCGCTCAACCCGCGGCACACGGTCGGCACCATCGTGGGCGCGCCGCTGCGGCTGCAGAAGGTCAAGACCGAGCAGGGCACCAAGGCCACCGTCCAGGAGCTGCTCGAGCTGGTCGGGCTCAACCCCGAGCACTACAACCGCTACCCGCACGAGTTCTCCGGCGGCCAGCGGCAGCGCATCGGCATCGCCAGGACGCTGGCGCTGCGGCCGAAGCTGATCGTCGCCGACGAGCCGGTGTCAGCCCTGGACGTGTCGATCCAGGCGCAGGTCGTCAACCTGCTCGAGGATCTGCAGAGCGAGCTGGGCATGACCTACGTGGTCATCGCGCACGACTTGTCGGTGGTCCGGCACATCAGCGACCGGGTCGCGGTGATGTACCTCGGCAAGCTGGTGGAGCTGGCGGCCAGGGACGAGCTGTACGCACACCCGCGGCATCCCTACACCGTCGCGCTCATGTCCGCGGTCCCGGTGCCCGAGCCGGTGCGCACGGCGGAGGGCGGGCGGGAGCGCCGGGAGCGGATCGTGCTGATCGGCGACGTCCCGAGCCCGCTGAACCCGCCCCCCGCGTGCCGGTTCCACACCCGATGCTGGAAGGCGCAGGACATCTGCAAGACCACCGAGCCCCCGCTGGACGAGCTGTCGCCCGGGCACCAGGTCGCCTGCCATTTCCCTGAGGACGTGGCAGGCCCGGCCGCCTGAGCGCATCGGCGGCACCCGTGCGTCGCTGGCGGCCTGAGCACGGTCGGCCGGCTGAGATCGAGGCGTGCTCCTCGGCCCGCAGCTGCCCGGCCTGACGGGCCGGCGGCCCGGCATCCCCCGGCACGGTGCTCCCCGGCACGGTGTCAGCCGGCTCGGTGTCAGCCAGCCCGGCATTTCCCGGGCCGGGCAGCGGCGGCGGCGTGCCGCCGAAGGCCGGGCACAGCGCCTGGTGCGCGCACCAGGCGCACAGCCTGCTCGGACGATGCCGCCAGTCGCCGGAGACCCGGGCCCGCTCGATGGCCTGCCACAGTGCGTTGATCTTGCGCTCGGTGGCGAGCAGGTCGGCCTCGTCGGGGGCGTACCGCACGATCTCGCCGTTGCCCAGGTAGATGAGCTGCAGCAAGCGCGGCACCGTGCCCCGGGTGCGCCACATCACCAGCGCGTAGAACTTCATCTGGAACAGCGCCCGCGCCTCGAACTCCTCCCGCGGTGCCGTCCCGGTCTTGTAGTCGACGATCCGGACCTCGCCGGTCGGCGCCACGTCCAGCCGGTCGATGTAGCCGCGCAGCGCCAGCCCTGATTCCAGCACGGCGCGCACGGACAGCTCGCGATGCGCGGGCTCAAGCCGGGTGGGATCCTCCAGGGTGAAGTAGCGGTCCAGCATGGCCGCGGCCTCCGCCAGCCAGGCCTCCCGCTGCTGCGCGTCGGTGAACATGCCGTCCAGTTCCGGCTCGGCCGCCTGCAGGCGCTCCCACTGCGGCACGAGCAGGTCGCGGGCCGCCTGCGGCGTGCGCCCGGCAGCCGGCGCGTCGAACAACCGCTCCAGCACCGCATGCACCAGCGTGCCGCGGGCCGCCGCCGGGCTGGGCGGCTCCGGCAGCCGGTCGATGACCCGGTACCGGTAGAGCAGCGGGCAGGTCATGAAGTCGCCGGCCCGGGACGGGGACAGTGACACGGACGGCGCCGGGGCGGCCTCGTCGGCCCCGGCCGCGGCGCCATCCGCGCCCGTCCCGGCCGCCATGACGGCGGCCGGGCCTATCTCCCCTCGCGTCTCGCTCATTGAAGGCACAGTAGGCCACCCCGCCGACAGTTTCCCGGCAACGACGCGCCCGCTCGGAAAAGGCGAAGGATTCGCCGGGTCAAATACGGCTCAGTTCTTCCTGCTAATGGTGCCGGGACACCGCAGTGACAGATGTGACCGGCGGGACGGCGGCGTCGGGAGCTGGGCCTGCTCGAGGCCGCGCCGCGGGCCACGGCGGCGGCGCGGGCTGGGGGGCGGCCACGAATCCCCGCCAGCACGTAGCATCTAGGCGTGACAGGCATCGCGCCGCAGAACGATTCCCGCCAGACCGGCGAGCCCGGCCAGCGGGACGGGCGGCCTGCCCCGCCGCGCCGTGACCGACGGCTCGGGCTGGTCGTGGCCCGGCCGTTCGGCATCCCGGTGTACGTCTCTCCGTACTGGTTCGTGGTAGCCGCGCTGCTGGTGCTGCTGTACGGCCAGGACCTCGGCGGGGCCGTGCACCCGGCCAACCTCCGGTATGTGGTTGCCGCCGCATTCGTGCTGCTGCTGTACGTCTCGGTGCTAGTCCACGAGCTCAGCCACTGCGTGGTGGCCCGCGGGTTCGGGCTGCCGGTGCGCCGGGTGCTGCTGTATCCGCTCGGCGGCTTCTCCGAGATAGAGAAGGAGCCGCCGACCCCGTGGCAGGAGTTCTGCGTGTCGGTGGCCGGGCCGGTGACGTCGCTGGCGCTGGCGGGCATCGCGCTGGCGCTCACCTCGGTGGCCAGTCACGGCATCGCCGGCATCCTGGTCGACCAGCTGTTCCGGGCCAACCTGATCGTCGGCGTCTTCAACCTGCTGCCCGGCCTGCCGCTGGACGGCGGCCGGATCTTCCGCGCCGGAGTGTGGAAGATCACCGGCAAGGCCGGCACAGCGACCCTGGTCGCCGCCTGGGCGGGGCGGGTGCTCGCGGTACTGATCATCGGCGTGCCCGCCGCCCTGCTCGGCAGCAGCGTGGGATCGCTGGTCGATTACTACTGGATCTGGCTGCTAGTGATCGCGGGCTTCATCTGGATCCAGTCGGGGCAGGCGATCAAGGCGGCGCGGGTGCGTGCGCGGCTGCCCGGCCTGCAGGCCAGGGCGCTGGCGCGCCGCGCTATCCCGGTCCCGGCGGACCTGCCGCTGGCCGAGGCCATCAGGCAGGCCGATGCCGCGCACGCCCGCGCCCTGGTCATCGTCGACCGCAGCAAGACACCGGTCGCGATCGTCAGCGAGAACGCCGTGATGGCCACCCCGGAGCAGCGCAGGCCGTGGATCGAGACCGGCTCGCTGGCGCGCGCGCTCGACACCGGAGTGGTGCTGTCTGCCGACCTGGCCGGCCTGGAGCTGATCGAGGCGGTACAGCGGTCGCCTGCCAGCGAGTACCTGCTGATCGAGCCGTCCGGGGCGGTGTACGGGGTGCTGGCCGCCAGTGATCTCGATCACGCCTTCGCCGCGGCCTAGCACTACAGCAGCCCGTGACCTTGTCCGGCGTGGGAGCGTGAGGTGAGGGCTGCCATCGGGTAGGTCTGCGAGGTGTGAATGGACTCTCAGGTCGGGCGGTGGCCTACGCGGTTCCGGGAGGCGGCCGGGCGCTGATCGACCGGGAGCTGCCACGCCCCACCCGGCACCACCCTGGCCCAGATCGTCGCCGTGCCCGGGACACGGCGGGCGATCGAGAATGCTTCCAGGCGGACACGAACGAGACTGGCCTGGACCATAACGAGACTGGCCTGGACCATAACCAGGTCCGCCGCTCCGGCGCCTGGTACCGACATGCAACCCCGTCCATGCTCGCGCTGGCGTCCTGACGGTCAGCGCACCGCGAGTTCCGCGCCTGGCAATCTCACTACCAGCGCAGGCTCACAAATCCGGGGCTGCGGTCCGCCGCCGGCTGGCCTGCGGCGCGGGCCCGGCCATCGATCCGTGCGGCGCGTCCGGCGCCAAGACCATGCCATGCACGCTTACCTGCCTCATCACTTCAGGGGCGAGGCAGGCACCGGCTCAGACCGGGCTCCCGCCCGCTAGCGCTTTTCGTGCCCGGTCCCTTCCGCCGCCTGCCGTCCGGTCAGAACCCCGGCAGATGCTCGCGGCAGGACAGGATGGCTTCCATCGCCGGGTCCCGGTTCTGGCTGTAGGCCTCGAAGGAGGGCGGCGCGTAGAGTTCCGGCGCGATCCACGGCCGGTGATCCATGGGCCAGGAGGTCTGCCAGTACAGGTCCGCCACGTTCGCCAGGGCCTTGCTGTAGGGCAGTGTGAACGGGATGGTCTCGCCGATGAAGTTGGGCCGCGAACCGGTCGGCTCCCCGACGAAGATCGCGTTAGTCTCGCGCTCTATGGCGGTCGCGGTGTTCTGCGCGGCCGAGAAGGTCCCGCGCCCGATGATCACGTACAGGCAGCCCCGCTGATTAATCTTCGTGCAGCCGATCAGGCGGTGCAGCAGCGGCTGGACGAGGTAGGTGTTCCCGCCGCCGTTCCAGCGCAGGTCGATGACCAGCTTGCTGACCTGACGGGTGTCGATGAAAGTGAACAGGCGCTCGCAGAACGCGGCGATCGCCTCGAGTGGCTGATCGCCTACTCCGTTGAACTGGAAATAGACGACGGCGCTGTCCGGCAGGTACTCGAACCAGTACGGGGCGTCGCTGTTGCGCAGGTAGAGCGGCATCGGGGTGCCGACCGTGTCGGGCAGCGAGATCCACCCCGCCGGACGCGGGGCCGTCAGGCTCATGTAAGGGTCCACGGCCGACTCGACCGTTACCGTCCCGGTCGTCTGGTCCCCGAACTGCACGGTCAGCGTGGCCTGGCCGGGATCACTGATCAGCCCGAGAGCGTGGATCAGCGGCGTCCAGCGGAGCACCTCCGGTCCTATCCACGTGACCTGCTGGTCATTGTCACGGCTGATGAGCGGCTCGACCGCGGCGAGCACCTCATCGACCGGGTGCCCGTCCACGCTCAGCACCTGCGCTCCGATCAGCTGGCGGCAGGCCTCGGGGGCCGCGGTCACGAACAGGCCCTCGGTGAACCGGTAGAACTTGACCGGCAGGCCCAGCTGGGCGTCCTTGTTGTCGTTGGCAGGCAGGACGAACGCGTGCCCGTCGCCGAGCGGCCGCAGCAGCCGCATCATGCCGGCCAGAATCTGGAAGTCCGACAGGCCGGGCACATCCCCGGCGAGCCGGGCGACCGCGGCGTCGAACTCGGGCTCCGATATCTCGAGGAACGGTGCATACGCCCGGCGCTTGATCTCACGGGCCAGGAACGCCAGGTCGGCGCGCCAGCCCTCGTCGCGTGTCAGGCCCGCCGTGTCAACGATGCTGAGCATCTCCTGCACGGCCGCGTCGCCGAGCAGTGGCTCCCAGTGCTCGTCGCTCTTCGGACGGCCGAGGTCGCGCAAGCCAAGGCGGAGCGCCCGGCGCAGCTCCCGGACGGCGCTCTCGTGATCACCGAGCCGGACGTGACAGGTGGCCATCCGGTAGGCGATCTCGGCGGGGAATATGGCCTCGATCTCGTCCCGGTGCAGCCAGACGCCAACGTCCTGCGCCGTAGCATAGGCGGCCAGCGCGCCGTCGAAGTCACCGAGCTCGTAGCGCGCCTCGGCGAGCCTGACCCAGTGACGGCCCACCACCGGGTTGAGCTCTACCACCCGGGCCCACAGGGCCGCGGCATCCGGCCAGCTGGCCGAGCTTGTCTTCGCCTCGGCGGCCGCCAGGGTACGCACATAGTCACTGAAATCTGGCATGGATCCTCCAATAGCCGTGCAGCCCTCAGGCCCCGGGCGCAGTGTCGTGCGGTGGCGTGACCGGCGGCGCCACGGAAGTCGCGGCGAAGAGCCGGACCTCGCGCGCTCCCGGCGGCCGGGTTGCGGGGTCTGCGGCGCGCTCCTCGTGCGTGACCAGCAGCCGCTTTAGCTGGTCGGCTATATCGCGCAGTTCCTCGGCTGTCATCCAGGTCGTCGCGCCCAGCACCAGCGTCGCCTTGCGCCACGGCTCCGGCTCCAGGCCGTAGCGGCTAAGCCGCTGCTTCATCCGCGCGAACTCGTGATTGAGGAACACCTCGGAAGCGGCCTCCGCCGCCAGCGCCCCCTCGGTATCCAGGTCGCCCGGGTCTAGGTACTGCCGTCGGCTGGCCAGCCGCCAGGGCTTCTCCTTGCCTGTCTGGCCGGGGACCAGCTCGATGTAGCCGTACTTGCCGAGGATGCCGAGGTGGTACGAGCAGCTCGCCACGCTCTCGCCGAGCACCTCGCCGCAGCGGGTTGCCGTCACGGTCATCTCGCTGCCGATCAGGTCGATGAGCTGCCAGCGCAGCGGATGCGCCAGCGCCCGCAGCGCCTTGGGATCGGATGCAGATCCGTCCGCTTGCTTGCCGGTCATAGCACTCAACATACCTTGAGAAACATATCTTGCGCAAGATGTATTGACTATATCGAGCGCCGAATGCGACCGTGCGGTTACGCGGCCCGCGCATGCCAGCACGGCGCGGCGCTACCCTTTCGGCGTGATATCCCAGCCCCGCGGGCCGTTCGCGCCTGGCGACCAGGTCCAGCTCACCGATCCGAAGGGACGCCGGCACCGGCTGGTGCTCGCGGCCGGCCGGTCCTTTCACACCCATAAGGGCTCGGTGGCGCACGACGACCTGATCGGGGCGCCGGAGGGCAGCGTGGTCACGTCGTCCGGCGGTACCGGCTACATCGCGCTGCGCCCGCTGCTATCGGACTACACGGTCTCGATGGCCCGCGGAGCCGCGGTCGTGTACCCCAAGGACGCCGCCCAGATCGTGGGACTGGCCGATATCTTTCCTGGCGCCCGGGTGCTGGAGGCGGGGGCGGGTTCCGGAGCACTGTCGTGCTGGCTGCTGCGCGCCGTCGGCCCGGATGGCGTGCTGGTCTCCTACGAGCGGCGAGCCGACTTCGCCGAGGTGGCCCGGCAGAACGTGGAACGCTACTTCGGCGGCTCCCACCCGGCCTGGCGGCTGGTCGTCAGCGGCCTGCCGGGCGGTTCAGGCGGCGGCGAGCCTGACGGCGCCGAGATGCCCGCCGCCGGCCACTTCGACCGGGTGGTACTGGACATGCTGGCGCCGTGGGAGCACGTCGCGGTAGCGGCCGGGGCACTGATCCCCGGCGGCCTGATCTGCTGTTACCTGGCCACGACCACCCAGCTGTCGCGCACGGTGGAGGCGCTGCGCGGGCACGGCGCGTTCGATGAGCCGCAGGCCTGGGAATCGCTGCTGCGCGGGTGGCACGTCGACGGGCTCGCCGTCCGGCCCGAGCACCGGATGGTCGGCCACACCGGCTTCCTGGTGACCGCCAGGCGGCTCGCGGCCGGGGTCACCGCGCCGCCCCGGCGCCGCCGCCCGTCCAAGGGTGCCGAGGCCGCCCGGGCCCAGGACGCCGGGGAGGACGCCGGGGAGGAGGAAGGACGCCAGGAACTACGAAACAACAACCACGGCGCAGTGATTACCCGTGGGTAAGAGTGGGCAACTCTGTCCCCGAAGCGATGATTTCCCTCGTCCGGATCGTGACGTGGGCCGGGGAGTCCGCGCCCACCGCAAGGTTACGAATGGACCCGCGGTAGGTAGGGTCTAGGTAAGTCAGCTCTTGGGAGGGGGTGAGGGGCATGGCCTCTCGTGACGACAGTGCTCGTGGCGGCCGGTATGACGATGAGGTCAAGGTCCTGACCACGCAGATTTCCTTCCTCGAGGAGGAGGTCGCGGCCCTGCGCGGCAGGCTTACCGATTCCCCGCGGCAGGTGCGGCTGCTCGAGGAGCGACTGCGCGAGGCAGAGGCGAGCCTGGCCGGTGTCAGCGGCCAGAACGAGCGGCTCGTCACCACCTTGCGCGAGGCGCGTGACCAGATCGTGGCGCTCAAGGAGGAAGTGGACCGGCTGGCCCAGCCGCCATCCGGGTTCGGCGTCTTCCTTGAGCCTGCCGAGGACGGCACGGCCGATGTATTCACCGGCGGCCGGAAGATGCGGGTGAGCGTCAGCCCCGGCATCGAGCTCGACGACCTTCGGCCCGGTCAGGAAGTCGTGCTGAACGAGGCGCTGAATGTCGTCATCGCCCGCGGCTACGAGACCGTCGGCGAGATCGTCATGCTCAAGGAGATCCTCGAGGACGGCCTGCGGGCCCTGGTAATCTCGCACGCCGACGAGGAGCGCATCGCCCGGCTGGCCGAGCCGCTGCGGACTGCGACCCTGCGGCCGGGCGACTCGCTGCTGCTCGAGCCGCGGTCCGGCTACGTCTACGAGCGGATTCCCAAGGCCGAGGTCGAGGAGCTCATCCTCGAGGAAGTCCCGGACATCACTTACTCCGAGATCGGCGGCCTGGCCTCGCAGATCGAGCAGATCCGGGACGCCATCGAGCTGCCGTACCTGCACGCCGACCTGTTCCGCGAGCATCAGCTGCGGCCGCCGAAGGGCGTCTTGCTGTACGGCCCGCCCGGCTGCGGCAAGACCCTGATCGCCAAGGCCGTGGCCAACTCGCTGGCCAAGCAGGTGGCGGCGCGCACCGCCCAGCTGGCCGGCCCGGACGTGCCCGCGGTGGGGCCGGACACCGCCACCGCGGACACCGGGAGCGGCAGGCCGGCCAAGGAGGGCAAGAGCTTCTTTCTCAACATCAAGGGCCCTGAGCTGCTCAACAAGTACGTCGGCGAGACCGAGCGGCACATCCGGCTGGTGTTCCAGCGGGCCAGGGAGAAAGCCAGCGAGGGCATGCCGGTCATCGTGTTCTTCGACGAGATGGACTCGATCTTCCGCACCCGCGGGTCCGGCGTGTCCAGCGACGTGGAGAACACGATCGTGCCCCAGCTGCTGAGCGAGATCGACGGCGTCGAGGGCCTGGAGAACGTGATCGTGATCGGCGCGTCCAACCGCGAGGACATGATCGACCCGGCCATCCTGCGGCCCGGCCGGCTGGACGTCAAGATCAAGATCGAGCGGCCCGACGCCGAGGCGGCCAGGGACATCTTCTCCAAGTACCTGGTGACTGCGCTGCCGCTGCACCCCGACGACCTGAGCGAGCACGGCGGGTCGGCCGGCGGGACGGTGGGCGAGATGATCCAGCGCACCGTGGAGCGGATGTACTCCGAGAGCGAGGAGAACAGGTTCCTCGAGGTCACCTACGCCAACGGTGACAAGGAAGTCCTGTACTTCAAGGACTTCAACTCCGGCGCGATGATCCAGAACATCGTGGACAGAGCCAAGAAGATGGCCATCAAGGAGTTCCTGGAGACCGGGCAGAAGGGCCTGCGCGTCGCGCACCTGCTGGCCGCGTGCGTGGACGAGTTCAGTGAGAACGAGGACTTGCCCAACACCACCAACCCTGACGACTGGGCGCGGATCTCCGGCAAGAAGGGCGAGCGGATCGTGTACATCAGGACGCTGGTGTCGGGCAAGCAGGGCACCGAGGCCGGCCGGTCCATCGACACGGTGGCGAATACCGGGCAGTACCTGTAGCCGGGACCCGGCACCCGGCGCGGCAGGCCCGTGGCGGGTGCCCGCTGGCGCGGCGCCGGCCGGACCGGCGCCCGCGGCAGCGCGCCGTGCGGGCCTGGGCCATCCCGGCATTAGGCTCAGGGCTATGAGCGTTCGCCGGGTGATGGGCATCGAGACCGAGTACGGCATTGCCGTGCCCGGGCAGCCGGGCGCGAACGCGATGGTCAGTTCGTCCCAGGTGGTCAATGCCTACCAGGCAGCGACCGCGGCGCGGGCCCGCCGGGCGCGCTGGGACTTCGAGGAGGAGAATCCGCTGCGCGATGCCCGGGGCTTCGACCTGGCCCGGGAGGCCGCGGATTCCTCCCAGCTGACTGACGAGGACCTGGGGCTGGCCAACGTCATCTTGACCAACGGCGCCCGGCTGTACGTCGACCATGCGCACCCGGAGTACTCCGCTCCCGAGTGCACCAATCCGCGGGACGCGGTGATCTGGGACAAGGCCGGCGAGCGGGTGATGGCCGAGGCCGCAGCCCGGGCCACCGCCACGCCCGGCGGGCCGGCGATCCAGCTGTACAAGAACAACACCGACAACAAGGGCGCCTCCTACGGCTGCCACGAGAACTACCTGATGAACCGGGCGACGCCATTCGCCGACATCGTCAGGCACCTGACCCCGTTCTTCGTCTCCCGCCAGGTGGTATGCGGGGCAGGCCGGGTCGGCCGCGGCGCGGACGGGCGGGAGGAAGGCTTCCAGATCAGCCAGCGCGCGGACTTCTTCGAGGTCGAGGTCGGCCTGGAGACCACGCTGAAGCGGCCGATCATCAACACCCGCGACGAGCCGCACGCCGACCCGGAGAAGTACCGGCGGCTGCACGTCATCATCGGCGACGCGAACATGAGCGAGATCTCCAGCTACCTCAAGCTGGGCACGACCGCGCTGGTGCTGTCGATGATCGAGGACCGGTTCCTCGGCGCCGACCTGGCCGTCGAGGCGCCGGTCGCTGAGCTGCGCGCGATCTCCCATGATCCGGCCTGCCGCCACCTGATCGCGCTGCGGGACGGCCGGAAGATGACCGCCGTCCAGCTCCAGCTGGAGTACCTGGAGCTGGCCCGCAAGTACACCGAGAACCGGTTCGGCGCGGACGTCGACGAGATGACTGCCGACGTGCTTGACCGGTGGGAGGCGGTGCTGGGCGGGCTAGCCGAGGACCCGATGCTGGCCTCGCGCGAGCTGGACTGGGTGGCGAAACTGGAGCTGCTCGAGGGCTACCGGACCCGGGACGGCCTGGGCTGGAGCCACCCCCGGCTGCAGCTGGTGGATCTGCAGTACTCCGACGTGCGGGCCGCGCGCGGCCTGTACAACCGGCTGGCGCAGCGCGGCCGGATGACCCGGCTCGCGCAGGAGCGCGAGGTGACCCGCGCCGTCGACTATCCGCCCGCCGACACCAGGGCCTATTTCCGCGGCCGGTGCCTGCGCCAGTACCCCGACTCGGTGGCGGCGGCATCCTGGGACTCGGTCATCTTCGACATTCCCGGCCGCGAGTCGCTGCAGCGAGTGCCGACGCTGGAACCGCTGCGCGGCACCCAGGCCCACGTCGGCGACCTGCTCGACCGGTGCGAGACCGCCGCGGAACTGGTCGCGGCCCTGACCGGTCAGGACTGATCACGTCCTGATTACGCCCACAGCAGGATTGGCCCGATCAGGATTGGGCGGACCACGGCGTGGCGAAGATAGCGTTGAGGCGGCGCAGCACGGCAACGCACGGAGGATGAGCATGGCAACCAAGGACACAGGCGGCCAGCGGCAGACGACCCGGCGGGAAGACGAGGAGGAGAGCGCTCCGCAAGGCACCGAGGAGGTCAAGGAGCGCCAGGACAAGCTGGCCGATGACGTCGACGCGATCCTGGACGAGATCGACGAGGTGCTGGAAGAGAACGCGGAGGAATTCGTCCGCTCGTACGTGCAAAAGGGCGGCCAGTAAGACCGGCGCGGTAAAGCGGTAAAGCGGCACGGTCAGCAGCGCCCGGCGCTGCCCTGGCCGGCTGGCCGCAGTAGGGTCAGTGACGATATTTCCCGGCGCACAACCCGGAGGGATCCGCGTGGGCTCTGATACTCACCAGCGGCAGCTGCCGTCGGCGTACCTGACCGCCGGAACGTCGTCGTTCGCGGATCTCCTCACCGTGGTCGCTCCCGAGCTGCTGCCGGGCGCCGGGGCGGCCGCTCCCGCAGCGGCAGGCGTTCCCGGCCCGTCCGCGCTGGCCCGCGAGCTCCGGCACGGGACGACGATCGTCGCGGCGGCCTGCGCGGGCGGCGTGGTGATGGCCGGGGACCGGCGCGCAACGGCGGGCAACATGATCTCGCAGCGGGACATCGAGAAGGTGTTCCGCAGCGATGAGTTCTCCGCGATCGCCATCGCCGGCGTGGCCGGCATCGGGATCGAGCTGGTCAAGCTGTTCCAGGTCGAGCTCGAGCACTACGAGAAGCTGGAGGGCCGCGCGCTGTCGCTGGAGGGCAAGGCCAACCGGCTGGCCGCGCTGGTGCGCGGTAACCTCGGCGCGGCGATGCAGGGCCTGGTCGTGGTCCCGCTGTTCGCCGGCTACGACGAGGACCGGCAGGCGGGCCGGATCTTCAGTTACGACGTGGCGGGAGGCCGGTACGAGGAGCAGCGGTTCTACTCGGTCGGCTCCGGCTCGGTCTTCGCCCGCGGCTCGCTGAAGAAGCTCTACGCCGACGGCATGCCGCTCGGTGACGTCGTGCTGGCCTGCATGCAGGCGCTGTACGATGCCGCGGACGACGACTCTGCCACCGGCGGCCCCGACCTGTCCCGGCAGATCTTCCCGGTGGTCGCCACGGTGACCGCCGACGGCTTCCGCCGGCTGACCGACGCCGAATCCGCGGACTACGCGCGGACGGTGGTCGACGGCCGGATGCGCCAGCCCGACGGGCCGACCGCGCCGCTGCGGTCCGGCGGCGCGGAGGAATAACAGCCAGGCTCCTGTCCCAGCCCGCGGCCAACTACTCACGTAAGGGAAGCGTTACCGGTGACGATGCCGTTCTACGTGTCGCCCGAGCAGGCGATGAAGGACAAGGCGGACTACGCGCGCAAGGCGATCGCGCGGATCCGCAGCGGTGTGGTCATCGAATACGACGCCGGGATCCTGTTCGCCGCCCCCAACGCGTCGCAGGCGCTGCGGAAGTTCAGCGAGCTGTACGACCGCATCGGGTTCGCCGCCGTTGGCCGGTACAACGAGTTCGAGCGGCTGCGCCAGGCCGGGGTCCGCTACGCCGACGTGACCGGCTACCAGTACGACCGGCAGGACGTCACCGCCCGCGGCCTGGCCAACTGGTACGCGCAGCTGCTGGGCACGATCTTCACCGAGAGCAACAAGCCGCTCGAGGTGGAGATCGTGGTGGCCGAGGTGGGCCAGAGCGCCGACCGCGACCAGATCTACCGCATCACCTTCGACGGCTCGGTCACCGAGGAGCACAACTTCCTGGTCATGGGCGGCCAGGCCGACCAGGTGGGTACGGTGGTCAAGGAACGTTACACCGACGGCATGCCGCTGGCCGGCGCGATGGCCGTCGCGCTCGCGGCCCTGTCGGACCAGGGCAACGGCGTCCGCCAGGACGTCACCGCCGGGCAGCTGGAAGTCGCGGTGCTGGAGCGGGCCCGGGCCCACCGCACGTTCCGGCGGCTGTCCGGCGCACGGCTGGAGGCACTGCTCGCCGAGGCCAGCGCCCGGAGCGCGGCCGGCCAGAGCGGCGAGGAACCGGCCAGCCCGGCTGACAGCAACGGGGGAGAGGGCAGCAAAGACTCCGGCTAGCGCCCAGGCTTTCCGCCGGGCGGTGGACCTGGTCGCGGCCCGGTACCGATACCAGCCGCGGCCGCCAGGCAGCATCTGAAACCGTGACCGGGCCGCCAGCGGTTCAGCGGCCGGCCAGGAACCTGACGATGGCCCGGTCGAGGGCGCGGGCAATCCGCCGCTGCACGGCCGGGGATGTCAGCAGCGCCGCGTCGGCGGCGTTGGTCATGTTGCCGCACTCGATGAGGATCTTGGGCACGGTGGTCAGATTGAGCCCGGCCAGGTCGTTGCGCAGGATATAGCCGTCCTGCCCGTAGTAGTCGCTGACGTGAAATGGCGTGCCGGCCAGGAACGCCGCATGAACGTCGCCGCCGAACCGCAGCGAGGCGGCGATCACGTGGTCGTTCGGCCCGTCGGCGACCGGCTCGAGCACGGTGAAGCCGCGGCCGTAGGCCGGCCCGCCGTCGGCATGGATGTCAATGGCCACGTCCGCGCCGGACCGGTTGAGAATCCGGGCTCGCCGGTCGACGCAGGGCCCGAGCCCGTCGTTGCTCGTCCTGGTCATCGCCACCCGCGCGCCCTGGCTGCGCAGCTGCGCGCGCAGATACCTGGCCACGCTGAAGTTGAACTCGGCCTCGGTGTACCCGCTCGCGGTCTGCGTGCCGGTGGTATCGCAGTCTTCCAGCGACCGGCCGTTCCAGACCTGCCGGCTGAGGAACCCCGGATCGGCCTGATTGAGCCCGTTGTGACCGGGGTCGATCCCGACGGTCTTCCCGGCCAGCGGGCGCGAGCCGGCCGGGGGCACCGTGGACGGGCCGGCCGATGACGGGCCGGCCGCCGGGCCGGTGCTCGCCCCGGGGCCCGGCCGCGCGGAGGCCGAGGCGCCGGGCGCAGCCCTGGCGGACGGCGAGCTTCCCGCGGTGAAGGCGGCGCGCCCGCTGCAGGCCGCTGCCAGCAGCCCCGCGGCCACCACGGCCGCCGGGGCCGCCAGCGCGGGCGATCTTCGCCCCGTCCGGATGCTGCGGTCATGCAAAGTCGCGCCGCCTCCCGCCCGTTCCCCGCCGTCGCACGTGCCAGTTCCGGCTGGCGGTGGCTCACCTGGCTGTCCGCTCATAATGCCCGATGGCGGCGCGCCGCGGACCAGGGCGCTCGGCGCCGGCCGGGGCCGGAGGTCAGGCCGCGGATCCCGGGCCGGGTACGCTCAGACCGCGTGCGATGGCGCGTTGGTAGTGTCGAGTTCGGGCCCGGCGTGACGAGGGCCCGCGCGGGCGACAGGAGGATTCAGTGACGTTCGACCTTGCGTCTGTGGCGGGAATCGACCCGCCGACCGGTCTGCTGATCGGCGGGGACTGGACCTCAGGCCGGTCCGGCACGCTGCCGGTGCTCGACCCGGCGACCGAGCAGCCGATCGCGGAGATCGCCGCGGCCAGTACCGAAGACGCCCTGGACGCGGTGACAGCGGCGCACGAGGCCCTGCCGGCCTGGGCGGCGCGGGCGCCGCGGGAGCGGGCCGAGATCCTGCGCCGCTGCTTCGAGGCGATGATGGCGCAGGCCGAGCCGCTGGCCCGGCTGATGGTGCTGGAAAACGGCAAGGCGCTGCGCGACGCGCGGGCCGAGGTGATCTATGCGGCGGAGTTCTTCCGCTGGTACGCCGAGGAAGCGGTGCGCAACACCGGGTTGCTGACCACTGCGCCGTCCGGAGCGAACCGGATCATGGTGCAGCATCAGCCAGTCGGGGTGAGCGTGCTGATCACGCCGTGGAACTTCCCGGCGGCGATGGCGACCCGCAAGATCGGCCCGGCGCTGGCGGCCGGGTGCACGGTGGTGCTCAAGCCCGCCAAGGAGACCCCGCTGACCGCGCTGGCGATCGCCGGCCTGCTGGAGCAGGCGGGCGTGCCCGGCGGGGTGGTGAACGTGGTCAGCGCCCGGCAGGCGGGGCCGATCACTGAGGCGATGCTGGCCGATCCGCGGGTGCGCAAGCTGTCGTTCACCGGCTCTACCGAGGTGGGCCGGGTGCTGCTGGCCACGGCGGCGAAGACCGTGACGAACTGCTCGATGGAGCTGGGCGGCAACGCCCCGTTCCTGATCTTCGGCGACGCCGACCTGGACGCCGCGGTGGAGGGCGCGTTCGTGGCCAAGATGCGCAACGGCGGGGAGGCGTGCACCGCGGCCAACCGGTTCTACGTGCACGAGTCAGTCGCCGACCAGTTCGCCGCCAAGTTCGCCGCCAGGCTGGCCGCGCTGAAGGTCGGGCCGGGGCTGGAGGACGGGGTTGACCTGGGCCCGCTGGTCAACGCCGACACCCGGGACAAGGTCGCCGGGCTGGTCGACACGGCGGTGAAGGACGGCAGCCAGGTGGTCACCGGCGGCCGCGCCCCCGAGCGGGCCGGGTTCTTCTACGCTCCCACCGTGCTGGATCAGGTCCCGGCGGATGCGGGCATCCTGTCGCAGGAGATCTTCGGGCCGGTAGCGCCGATCGTCAGGTTCTCCGGCACCGACCAGGCGATAGCGCTGGCCAACGACACCGAGTTCGGCCTGGTCGCCTACCTGTACACCGCCGACCTGCGGCGCGCCCTGCAGGTCTCCGAGGCGCTGGAATCGGGCATGATCGGAGTCAACCGCGGCGTGGTCTCCGACCCGGCCGCCCCCTTCGGCGGCGTCAAGCAATCCGGGATCGGCCGCGAGGGCGGCCACGACGGGCTGCTCGAATTCACCGAGACCAAGTACATCGCCGTCGGCTGGTGAGCTGAGGCGTGGACAGGCGGATCTTCGGGCTGGAGAACGAGTACGGCGTCACCTGCACGTTCCGCGGGCAGCGGCGGCTCTCACCCGACGAGGTGGCCAGGTACCTGTTCCGCCGGGTGGTGTCGTGGGGGCGCAGCAGCAACGTTTTCCTGCGCAACGGCGCCCGGCTCTACCTCGATGTCGGCAGCCACCCGGAGTACGCCACCCCGGAGTGCGACAGCCTGATCGACCTGGTCACGCACGACAAGGCCGGCGAGCGCATCCTCGAGGGCCTGCTGGTGGACGCCGACCGGCGGCTGCGCGAGGAGGGCATCGCCGGGGACATCTACCTGTTCAAGAACAACACCGACTCGGCGGGCAACTCCTACGGCTGCCACGAGAACTACCTGGTCGGCCGGCACGGCGAGTTCGGCAGGCTGGCCGACATCCTGATCCCGTTCCTGGTCACCCGCCAGATCATCTGCGGGGCCGGGAAGGTGCTGCAGACCCCCCGCGGCGCGGTCTACTGCGTCAGCCAGCGGGCCGAGCACATCTGGGAAGGCGTGTCGTCGGCCACCACCAGGTCCCGGCCGATCATCAACACCAGGGACGAGCCGCACGCCGACGCCGAGCGGTTCCGGCGGCTGCACGTGATCGTGGGCGACTCGAACATGAGCGAGACCACGATGCTGCTCAAGGTCGGCGCCACCGACCTGGTGCTGCGGATGGTCGAGGCGGGCACCGTCATGCGCGACCTGACCCTGGAGAACCCGATCCGGGCCATCCGCGACGTCAGCCACGACATGACCGGGAGGCGCAAGGTCCGGCTGGCCAACGGGCGCGAGGTCAGCGCCCTGGACATCCAGCGCGAGTACCTGTCCAAGGCGCGCGACTTTACCGACCGCAAGGGCGCCGACCCGGTGACCGCGCGGGTACTCGACCTGTGGGAGCGCACCCTGCACGCGGTGGAGACCGGCGACCTGACCCCGGTCGCGCGCGAGATCGACTGGGTGACCAAGTACCAGCTGATCGAGCGGTACCGGGCCAAGCACGACCTGCCGCTCTCGTCCTCCCGGGTGGCCCAGCTTGACCTGGCCTACCATGACGTGCACCGCGGACGCGGGCTGTACTACCTGCTCCAGCGCCGCGGCGCGGTGCAGCGGGTCTGCCGGGACATCGACATCTTCGAGGCGAAGTCGGTGCCGCCGCAGACGACCAGGGCGCGGCTGCGCGGCGAGTTCATCCGCCGGGCGCAGGACCGCCGTCGCGACTTCACCGTCGACTGGGTGCACCTCAAGCTCAACGACCAGGCGCAGCGCACGGTGCTGTGCAAGGACCCGTTCCGCGCCGTGGACGAGCGGGTGGAGAAGCTGATCGCCGGCATGTAGCCCCCGGCGGCCCAGCCGGCTCCGGCCGATTCTCCGGCGGGGACACCCAGCGGGTAAGAGCCGATAGGCTGGCTGCGCTCAGCAACCCGACATTGAGGATTCTTATGCGACGCATTGCCGCCATGCTGGTCGTCCCGCTGGTCGCTGCGGGCGTCCTGGCTGGATGCGGCGGATCCTCGTCGCCATCGGGCGACGCGAACAAGGCAGTCAGCGTCACCGGCCACTTCGGCCAGCAGCCAGCGGTATCGATCCCGGCGCAGGCAGCAGGCTCCGGCCTAGCGATCAAGACGCTGATCCACGGCCAGGGAGCGACCCTCGCCAGCGGCGACGCCCTGCTCGGCAACATCGCCATCTACCGCTGGCGCGGTGCCCGCCACCAGCTGCTTGAGTCCACGTTCACCAAGGGCGGCCCGCAGCTGCTGCCGCCCCAGATCAGCCTGACCGGCCTGGAGCGGGCACTGCAGGGGCAGAAGGTCGGCAGCCGGGTGCTAGCCGTGCTGCCGCCCAAGTACGGCTACGGCACCCGGGGCGACGTCAACATCGGCATCAAGCCCACCGACACCACGGTCTGGGTCGTGGACCTGATCCGGCTGTTCAAGCCGGATCAGGCGGCATCCGGCACCCGCGTGTCGAGCGGAGGCGGCAGCCTGCCGAAGGTCTCGGCCGGGACCGGCGCGGCCCCGGTGATCACCATTCCCAGCGCGCAGCCGCCGTCCAAGCTGGTGTCCAAAACCCTGATTCAGGGCACCGGCGCCCCGCTGAAGAACGGCGATACCGTGATCGCGCAGGTGGTAGGCACCAACTGGCGCACTAAGAAGACCTTCTACGCGACCTGGCCGTCGGCGTCCACGCCCGCCGGGGCGCCGTTCAGTTTCCAGCTCGGCGGACAGGTCATCCCCGGCTGGAACAAGGCCCTGCCCGGGGTGAAGGTCGGGAGCAGGGTCTTGCTGGTGCTCCCGCCCACGTACGGCTACGGCTCGAGCGGCAACGCATCGGCCGGCATCAAGGGCACCGACACCCTGGTCTTCGTCGTCGACATCCTGGACGCGGTGACGCCCGGCTAGCGGCTCCAGCGGGTAACGGCTCAGCGGGCGGCTAGTCCTGGCTGGTCAGGGAGTCGATGGTCAGGCCGAGGCCGATGCCGAGCATCCAGGCGTCCTTGGCGATCGGGACCCCCTGCTGGGCAGGCCGGATGCTGCCTTCGCGGCGCAGGCCGGGCGTGCGCAGGTACAGGCCGAGCAGGCCGCCCGAGAACGCCGTCAGGGCCGGGCCGACCAGCGAGGCCGGCACTACCGGGACCAGCAGCGCGGTGCCGAGCGTAATCTCGGTCGCGGACAGCAGCCGGGCAAAGTCCTTCGGCTTCAGCCGGGCCAGGAACGGATACGTCCCGGTCGCCATGCCGTGCAGCTGGGCGGCCGTGTCCTCGTCGGCCGACCACTTATCCAGCCCGGCGTTCAGGATGAAGGCGCCGGTCACCATCCGGCCCGGAAGCCGCCTGGCCTGCTTGCTGATGCTGCCCATAGGATGCTCGCTCCCTGTCGAGTGGCCTGGTCGCCGGGCCGCGGCGCTGCGGCCCGGCCTGGCGCGCATATCCTCCCGCAGACCGGCCAGCCACGCGCGGCCGGCCGGCCCGGCCTTGATCCTATCGTGGCCGGTCGGCGCCGGGCCGGAGCCGGAGCCGGAGGGTCAGAATGCGCCGGTCCCGTCCGGGGTGCCGAGGCCGGAGGGCGCGTCATAGCCCGGCTTGGCCACGCACAGGTAGTCGCGGCCGCACAACTGTTCGGGCGTGCCGAAGCCCGCGTTGTTGCCCGCCTGGATGTCGAACAGGGCGGTGCGGTGGGCGTAGGGGTAAGCCGGGGTGACGGTGGCGCCGTTGCCGGCCAGGCCGTAGATCCCGGCGATCAGCGGGGCTGCGATGCTGGTGCCGGCGACGGTGACCCAGCCGCCGTAGACGGTGTTGTAAATGGGCACGTTACTGGCGACGGCGGACACGTCGGCGACCGTCCGGCCCGGGCACGCCCAGTGCCGCACCGCTCGCTGCCAGGACGGCTGCGGCACGTAGGCCGAGCAGCCGCTGCCGCCGGCGCCGATCTGGCTGTTCCAGATGCTCTCGCTCCAGCCGCGCGGGTTATGCGCGGGCGTCAGCTCGGTGCCGCCCACCGCGGTCACCGTGGCCAGGTTGGCCGGGAAGTTGGCGGCGGTGAATCCGTAGTCGCCGGCCGCCACGACGATCGTGTGACCGGGGTGATCGTAGGAGCGCGCGTCCGCCTGAGCGGCGCCGTTCTCGCGCTGGCCGTAGCTGTTGCTGATGACCTGCGCGCCGAGCCTGGCCGCGGCGGTCTCGGTCTCGGCCAGCGCCCCGGTACTGGTATTCGACGCCTCCGCGACGATGATCTTGCAGTGCGGGCAGGCCACCGAGATCATCGACACGTCCAGCGTCGCCTCCAGGTCCCAGCCGCTGCCGGCCCCGGACGGCGGCAGCGGTGACGCCTGCCCGTGCTGGTTGACGATGCGCAGGCAGCTGCTGGCCGTCGTGCACGGCGGCAGGCCGTAGTAGGAGCGGTAGTAGGCCAGGTAGGACGCCAGGTGCGGGGTGTTGTAGGCAATCGAGATCGCGACCGTCTGATGCGACTGGCGGCTGGCCGGCAGCCGGTAGGCGCCCTGGACCTGCTTCGGGCTCAGCCCGGACGGCTTCACCGCGATGCCCCGTACGCCCGCGGCGATGGCCTGGTTCACGCGGTGCTGGGGCCGGTACAGCACGAAGCAGCGGTCATGGCCGCGCCGGGCTGCCGGGCACGCGGCCCGCAGCCCGGTCCTGGCGTCCGGCCGGGGGAAGCCGGTACGGGCGGCGGCCGCAGCGGGCCCGAGTGCCGGGACGGCCAGCAGGCCGCCGGCCAGCGCCGCGCCGCCCGCGATGGCGGCGAGCCGGCGCCAGCGGCCGCCGCGGGCGGCACCGGGCCGCGGTGCCGCGGAGTCACGGGCCGGATGAGCGCGGCCGGTGATCAGTACGCGCAAAGTCATGGTTCGTGCTTCCTCTCGCTTCGTCACTGCCGCACTTGATAGCCGCGCAGGATGGTCTCGGTGACGGAGCTCCCGGCGTGGTCGCGGGCGCTGACCCGCAGGGTGACGTCGGCCCCGGCGGGCGCGGTGAACGCGACGCGGAACCGGCCGCGGCCGGACGCGGTGACGGTGGCGGCGTGCCAGGTGTGCCCGGCGTCGTATGACGCCCGGGCGGCGGCACTGGTGATGCGGGCGGCCCCGGCCAGCTCCAGGTGGCCCACGGCCAGGTCGATGACCTGGCGCCCCGGTGCCGTCGTCCCGTCCTGGGCCAGGCCGCGTACCTGGTAGCGCAGGGTCAGCAGCGGCTGCACCGCGCACCGGCGCGCGTACCTGAGCTGCTGGCTGACGAACGCGACAGTGCAGTACCAGGGCTGCGGGAGCATCGCACCTGGCCGCCGCCGCGTCCGCCAGGTCCATACGGTCGTGGAGCTGGTCGACAGCGGGAACAGCGCGCGGCGCCGCGTCGCCGTCAGCATGAAGCGGAGCACTGACGGCCGGGAGCTCACCGCGACGGGCGGGATGCCGCCGGGCGCAGCGGGTTGCCGTGGGCGATCTGCCGGCCGTTCTGATCGATGGCGTAGCTGCCGGTCACCTCGTTTTCCAGGCCGTCGACCGCGTCGCTGGTATGGCCGGGGTAGTTATCACTGAACGGCACGACGGCGAGGTGCAGCTGGTTGCCCGCGCGCAGCGCCGACGGCTGGACCGGGTAGGCCGCGGCCAGGGCTCCGCGCAGCGGCTGGGTGGCGGGCTGCGGGTGCAGCGGGTAGGCGTTCCAGTTCATGGTCAGCTGCTGGCCCGGCCGGAAGCTGACCGGCGTGGCGAACTGGCCGCTTGCGGTGCTGGTGTCAGCCGAGTAGTAGCCGCCCCACCAGGCCACCTGCGGCCCGGCCGTCACGTACTCGGTGCGCGACCCCGGCAGCTGCTGGGGGAAAAGCTGGAAGTAGAAAACTCCCTGGTCGATGACTCCCTCCGTGCTGTCCCACAAGCCAGTCGATGGCTGATTGGCGTAGAAGCGGTCGTGCAGGGTGGCCAGGCTGGCCTGGGCCACCCGGTAGTGCTGGACCGGGATGAGGCCGTTGCTCCCGGCATAGGTGAGGTCGTAGGTCCACGGCGGGCCAACCGTGCCCGCGGGCGGGACCTGGACCAGGTAGGTGACCCAGCTCAGGGTGCCCGCGGCCGGCTTGCGGGTGGTCGGGCTGACCCGCAGGTTCGGGCCGGTCAGTGAGAACCCCACCTGGTTGCCGAGTGCGTCGCTGCGGGTAAGCGTGAAGCTGGCCAGCTTGCTGACCGACCGGCGCGCGGTCGTGGCCGAGACCTCGCTGCTGGCGGCCAGCGCGGCCAGGTGCGCGGCGGCGCGCGGGCCGCGCACGGTGAACTGCGGGAGCACGTCCAGCCGGCTGTAGCTGAAGGTGGGATCGGAGAAGAGGGCCGCAGCGAAGTAGTGGCCGGCCGGGACGGCGAACCTCGCGGCGCCGTGGTAGAAGATGCTCTGCGACTCGATCGGGTCGCCGAACTTGTTCATGTTGTCGACATTGATCACGAACACCGAGTCGCCAGTGTCGGGCTTGCCGTGCACGTCGGTGCCGGTGACGGTGAGGGCGCGCAGGCGCAGGCCCCGGCTGGCCGGCCGGGCGAGCCCGGGCGCGCCGGGCAGGGCAATGTCCAGGCCGCGGGCGAACAGGCCGTCGGTGCCGAAGCTGGCGTGGCTGCGGTCGGCGGCGTACTGACGGGCCAGGGCAGCGCCGAAGGCAGGGGCGGAGGCGGCGGTGAGATAGCCGGCCGCCAATCCGGCCGATGACCGGGTGATCGTGACCCCGGGCAGCCGCGGTGCCGGGCCGGCGAAGGTGAGCCGCACCGGCAGGCGGCCGCCGGTCTCGGCCCGGGCGAGGGCGCTGGCCTGGAACAGGCTGGGGTCCAGGCCGTGGCCGAGGTAGGGCAGCGCGGCGGTCGGCAGGTAGTAGCCCTGGCGGCCGAGCCGGAGGGTCAGCACCGGGCCCGCGCCCGGCACCGGCAGCAGCCCGGCGGCGGTCTGGCCCGGACTGATGATCAGCTGGTCGCCGTTGAGCAGGAGCAGCCGTTGGCCGCCGAGCCCGCCGTCCGGGACCGGCCCGGCGGGGGCCGTCACCGCGCCGGCAGAAGCGGTGCGCGTCAGCGCCGGTGCCGAGGCGGCGGCGCGGGCGGGGCCCGGCGCGGCGGCCAGCCCAAAGAGCGCGAGCGCGGCGGCCGCCGCGCCGGCCAGCTGACCGGGGTAACGCACGTATCGCCGGTGCTGCACGAGAACTCCCTGGTGTCGGCGGCGCGACCTGACGTCAGCGGGCGCGCGCGGCAGGCGCCCGCTGGCGTCACTCCTTAAACTCCGCGGCCGCAGTGCGCGCTGCGTTGGCAGCAGAAGAATTGTCCCGCTGCCGAGTAACGATTCGGCTACGCCGCCCGGAGCGGGCGTCGCGGCCTGGCTCAGCGGCGTTACACAGGGCGGCGGTTACACCAGGGGGTGATTACACCAGGGTGGCCGCGTGCCGGCCGGCGGCTGCGGCGGCCAGGAAGTAGGCCAGGTCGGCGTCCAGGCCGCGGCCCATGGTGGACAGCGGCACCGGGCAGCGGGCCAGCACCTCGGCCAGCCCGGTCACGTCCACCCGGACCAGGGAGTGCCGGGCCGCCAGCGGCTGTGCCTCCGCCAGCACCCGCGCCCCGAATTCGCCGGGCAGGACCGGCACCGCCACGTCGGCCCGGGCCAGCGCGACCCGGCCGTAGGCGGTCAGGCTGTGGTGGGAGATGCCGCGGTGCCGTTCCCGCGGATCGGCCTGGCTGACCCGCAGTGCGGCCACCGGCCGGCCGCCGAGCACCGCGGCGGCGTTCACCGCCTCGCCGGCGGCCACGCCCGAGAACCCCCACCGGGTGCCGGTACCCAGGTTGCCGGGGCCCTGGGCCACCACGGCGACGTCGGCGCCGAGCACGTGCCTGGCCGCCAGCAGCCCGCTGTGCAGGGTAACGGTCTCCAGGTCACCGCCGAACGACTGGCCGGTCGTGACGGTGCCGGCCAGCCAGCCGGCCGCCCGCAGGGCCGCGGCGGTCCGGGAGAACCAGGCCGGCAGTGCCCCGCCGTCGAGCATCACGTAGGCCGCCCGCCGGCCGGCCCGCCGGGGCGCCCGGCTGCGGCCCGGCCTCGAGCTGCGCAGCAGCGTTTTGCCGGGCGCGAAAACCAGCCAGCACCGCGGGCAGGGCCGAGTGCAGATCGGCCACCACCACCGGCATCCCGGCCAGGCCGTCGGCGTCGCGCAGCAGCTCGTAGTGCGGCGACCCCTGCTCGTCGGCGCCCGGCACCGTCGCCTGCAGCGGCGTGTACCGGGCCTTGACCAGGTGGCCGGGACCGGGCTGATCCGGCGGCAGCCGGCCGGGGATCGCCACGACCAGCGCGTATCCGCCGGTGCCGAGGCCGAGTTCCAGGGCGGTGACGTTGAGCAGGACCTCGTCGCCCGGCTCCGGCGCGCCGGTCAGCGCCGGGTAGGCCAGGGCCGCTACGGCGGCGCCTGCCGACCTGCACCTCAAGCTCGACGGCGCCCGGCCACTGCCGCCGCAGCCCGGAAACCACGCCACTTCGCCACCTGATCACTCCGGCAGGGTAGCGTCGGTGCCGCAGGGACGGGCGAGCGAGCGGAAAGAGCGGACGGTGGCAGGGAAGGGAGCCGCGATGTCACGGCGTAAGACCGAGCGGCTGCTGAGCCTCGTGGTCTGCCTGCTGTCGTCGCGCCGGTACCTGACGGCCAACCAGATCCGGGACGCCGTGCCCGGCTACCCCGAGTCCTTTGACGCGTTCAAGCGCATGTTCGAGCGGGACAAGGACGAGTTGCGCGAGCTGGGCATCCCGCTGGAGACCGGGATGAACTCGGCCCTGGACGACGAGGTCGGCTACCGGATATCCCGGCAGGAGTACATGCTGCCCGACATCCGGCTGGAGCCGGACGAGGCAGCGGTGCTCGGCCTGGCCGCGCGGGTATGGCGGCGGGCCGAGCTGTCCGGGGCGGCCGCCGGGGCGCTGCTGAAGCTGCGCGCGGCCGGCATCGAGACCGAGGACTCGCTGCAGCCAGGTATCGAGCCGCGGCTGCAGACGCCGGACGCGGCGTTCGGGCCGCTGTGGCAGGCGGTGCGTGACGGCCGGCCTGTTGCCTTTGCCTACCAGGCGGCGGGCAGCAGCGGGACCCGGCAGCGCCATCTCCGGCCGTGGGGCGTGGTCAGCCGCAACGGGCGCTGGTACGTGGCCGGGCACGACACAGACCGGGGCTCCGAACGGGTGTTCCGGCTCAGCCGGATCACCGGCCCGGTCACGTTCACCGGGCCGTCCGGCACCGTCAAGGTCCCGGCCGGGGCGGACGTGCGCCGGGCGGTGCGGGCCTGGGACACCGCGCCGCCGCGGCAGCGGACCGCGGTGCTGCGGCTGCGGTCGGGGGCCGGCTACGGGCTGCGCCAGCACGCCAAGTCGGTGCGGCCCGCCCCGCTGGCGGGCTGGGACCTGGTCGAGACAGCGTTCTCCGACGAGGCCTGGTACTGCGAGCACCTGGCCTCGTTCGGCGCCGATGTTGTCGTGCTGGAGCCGGCTGACCTGGCCGATGCGGTCATCACCCGGCTGAAGGAGGTGCTGGCGTGACTCAGTCAGCCCGGGCCGGCGGGCAGGCGGGCGTGCCCGTGGCCACGGCCACCGACCGGCTGCAGCGGCTGCTGGCCCTGGTGCCGTATGTAGTCAGCCGCAAGGCCACCGGCCTGGCCGAGACGGCGGCGGCGTTCGGCGTCACCGAGCGAGCAGCTGGTCGACGACCTGAACATGCTGTGGTGCGTGGAGCTGCGCTCGCCGGATCCGTACTGCCCGATCGACCTGTCCTATGAGGGCGGCGAGATCGTGGTCGGCCAGGCCGAGTCGATCGACCGGCCGCTGCGGCTCGGCGCCGACGAGGCCAGCGCGCTGCTGGTGGCGCTGCGGATGCTGGCCGACGTGCCGGGGCTGTCGGACCGGTCGGCCCTGTCACCGCACGATCGCCAAGCTGGAGGCGGCGGCCGGCGCGGCGGCGGCACCGGCCGCCCAGGTGGCCGTGCAGGTGGACGGCGCGGGGCGGCAATGACGTGCTGGCCGAGCTGACCGACGCGGTCAGCCGCCGCCGCCGGATGCACCTGTCCTACTACGTGCCGGGCCGGGACGAGGCCACCGAGCGAGACGTCGACCCGATGCGGCTGCTCATCGTGGACGGCCGGACCTACCTGGAGGCCTGGTGCCGCAGCGCCGAGGATGTCCGGCTGTTCCGGCTGGACCGGGTGCTGGCGCTGACGGTGCTCGACGCAGGCCGCCAGCGTGCCGGACGAGGCCGAGCCGCGTGACCTGGACCCGGCGCCTGTTCCGGCCGTCGGCCGCGGACGACGCACGTGCTGCTCGAGCTCGGCCCCGGCCGGCCGCTGGGTGGCCGAGTACTACCCGTGCGAGGAGGTCACCGACCTGGGCGAGGGACGGCTGCGGGTCAGCCTGCGCACCCCGGACACCCAGTGGGTGCGGCGGCTGGCGCTGCGGCTCGGCGCCGACGGCCGGGTCATCGGGCCGGCGGAGCTGGCCGACCGGGTGCGTGAGGACGCCGCCGCCGCGCTGGCCCAGTACGGCTGACCAGATCCGCTGAGCGGCGGCGTGCCGATGCTCGTTCCAGCGCCGCCGTGCCAGCAAACCAGCCGATGTAGACTGCCTAACTGGGGCGGCTCACGCGCACGCCGGATATGCGACGAAGTGGGGATGACATGTTCGATCCCAGCGCACCGGCACATCATCATCTTGCTGGTGGTGGTCTTGCTGCTCTTCGGCTCGACGAGGCTGCCCGGGGCGGCGAAATCGCTTGGCGCGTCGATGCGCATCTTCAAGCGCGAGGTGAAGGACATGCACGACGACGACAAGCCCGCGAACGCACAGGTTGCCGCCCAGGCTGGCCTGCTGCCGCCGTCAGCACAGCCGCAGCCGCCGCTGGCCGCCGCTCCCGCCAGCCGGCCGCGGCCGCCAGCCCGCTGCCCGCCAGCCCGCGCCCGCCGACGCCGCCCAGCTTCAGCTCGCCGATCTGCAGCGTCAGCTCGCCGACCTGCAGCGCCAGACGGCCGGCAGATTCGGCCGGCGTGAGCGGCGCCGGCCGACCCGCAGCGCGACAGGCGCTCTGAGCTTCCCGCAGCGATGCCCGCGCCGGCCGACGTGCCCGGGCGAATCGGCGCTGCGCGCGGATCCGGCGGCCGCACGGCCGCGAGCCGCCAATCCCACGGCCGGATGCCGCTGCTCGATCACCTCCGCGAGCTGCGCAACCGGCTGTTCAAGGCGGTGCTGTGCGCGACCATCGGGGCCATCGTCGGCTGGTTCTTGTATCCGCATGTGTGGCATTTCATCCAGGCGCCCGTACTGCCGGCTGCCGCACATCACGGCATGAGCCGCGGCATGCGCACGCCAGACGGCTGACCAGCTGTACGTCACGGGCGTCTTCGACGCGTTCTTCCTGAAGATCAAGGTCGCGATCATCGTCGGAGTGGTCCTGCTCGCTCGCCGTTCTGGCTTTACCAGCTGTGGGCGTTCATCGCGCCCGGCCTGTACTCGCGGGAGAGGCGCTGGGCCTACTTGTTCGTCGGCTCCGCGGTGCCGCTGTTCGCGCATCGGCGGCGACGCTCGCCTACTTGGCGATGAGCCGGGGCCTGCGCTTCCTGCTCGGCCTGGTGCCGGCCGGCGTCATGCCGCTGATCACGATGGACACCTATCTCAGCTACGCGGTGGCCATGCTGGCCGATCTTCGGGCTCGCGTTCGAGCTGCCGCTGGTGCTGGTGCTGCTGAACCTGGCCCGCGTGCTCACCCACGAGCGGTTCCGCAAGTGGCGGCGGGGGATCATCTTCCTGGTGTTCGCGTTCGCCGCGGTGGTCACGCCGAGCCCGGACCCGATCACCATGCTGCTGCTCGCGGTGCCGTGCGTGGTGCTGGTCGAGGTGGCCGAGGTCTTCGTCTATCTCCACGACCGGCGGCGGGCCCGCGCCCCGACGCCTACGCCGGGCTGGCGGCCGAGGAGACTCGCCGTGACCTGGACGGACAGCCCGGCACGGTCCGACACCGGATGACAGCGCCGCGGCGCGGTGACCCCGGCCGGCGCCGACGGCGGACCGCGCTTAGCCGGGTGACGGCGGCCGATGACGAGCCCCGGCGGAGCGGTACGCGGCGATCGCGTGCCGGCAGGCGGGCGGCCCGCAGCTCGCCGCGTTCCAGGCGCTGTACGACTTCGGCTTCGACGACTTCCAGCGGCAGGCGTGCCGGGCGCTGGACGACGGGCACGGCGTGCTGGTCGCCGCGCCGACCGGGTCGGGCAAGACGGTGGTCGGCGAGTTCGCCGTCCACCTGGCGCTGGCCGCAGGGCCGCAAGTGCTTCTACACCACGCCGATCAAGGCGCTGTCCAACCAGAAGTACGCCGACCTGGTCCGCCGCTACCGGCCGGCCAGGGTCGGGCCTGCTGACCGGCGACAACAGCATCAACGGCGAGGCGCCGGTCGTGGTGATGACCACCGAGGTGCTGCGCAACATGCTGTACGCGGGCTCGCCGACGCTGGCCGGGCTCGGCTACGTGGTGCTGGACGAGGTGCACTACCTGGCCGACCGGTTCCGCGGCGCGGTCTGGGAAGAAGTGATCATCCACCTGCCCGAGTCGGTGCGGGTGGTGGCGCTGTCGGCGACGGTCAGCAACGCCGAGGAGTTCGGCGACTGGCTGGCCCAGGTCCGCGGCGGCACCACGGTGATCGTCGACGAGCACCGGCCGGTGCCGCTGTGGCAGCACATGCTGGCCGGCGGCCGGCTGTATGACCTGTTCGCCGCGCCGGACGGTGACCCGGCGCCGGGCACGGCAAGGTCAACCCGGAGCTGCGGCGGACTGTCCGCGGCGGGAGGAGCCAGGTCGGCCGCCGGGCGCCGGGCCACCGGGGCGGCTGCCGGGCCGCAGCGCGGCCGGCCGCGGCGCCCGGCCGGTCCGCGGCGCCGTCGCCGGCCCGAGGTGATCGGGCGGCTGGACGCGGCCGGCCTGCTGCCCGGCCATCACGTTCATCTTCAGCCGGGCCGGCTGCGACGCGGCCGTGCGCGCAGTGCCTGGCCGCCGGGCTGCGGCTGACCACCCCGGAAGAGGCGAGCGAGATCACCGCGCTGGCCGACGCGGCGGACCGCGGACATCCCGGCCGAGGACCTGCCCGTGCTCGGCTACTCGGAGTGGCTGGCCGGCCTGCAGCGCGGCATCGCCGCTCACCACGCCGGGCTGCTGCCGACGTTCAAGGAGGTGGTCGAGGAGCTGTTCGCCGCCGGGCTGGTCCAGGCCGTGTTCGCCACCGAGACGCTCGCGCTCGGCATCAACATGCCGGCCCGGACCGTCGTCATCGAGCGGCTGGACAAGTGGAACGGCGAGACCCACGCCGACCTGACGCCGGGGGAGTACACCCAGCTCACCGGCCGGGCCGGCCGGCGCGGCATCGACGTCGAGGGGCACGCGGTCGTGCTGTGGCAGCCGGGCGTCGACCCGGCGGCCGTGGCCGGCCTGGCCGGCACCCGGACCTACCCGCTGCGCTCCAGCTTCCGGCCGTCCTACAACATGGCGGTCAACCTGGTCGGCACAGGTCGGCCGGGACCGGGCCGGCGGCGCTGCTGGAGTCCTCGTTCGCCCAGTTCCAGGCCGACCGCGCGGTGGTCGGGGTGGCCCGGCAGGCCGCCAGCGCTCCGGGAGGAGATGGACGGGCTGGCGGCGATCTGCGACCGCGGCGACTTCGCGGAGTACGCCCGGCTGCGCCGGGAGCTGTCCGAGCGAGAGGGGGAGCGTCCGCAGCGCCGGTCGGCCGCCCGGCGGGCCGCGGCGGCGGCGTCGCTGGAGCGGCTGCGCCGCGGCGACATCATCCGGGTGCCCGGCGGCCGGCGGGCCGGCTTGGCCGTGGTGCTCGACGGCGGCGCGGCCCGGCGCTGCGGCCGCCGCTGGTGCTGACCGCGGGCCGGCAGGTCAAGCGGCTGTCGCTGGCCGACTTCCCGGTGCCGGTCGACGCGCGCTCGAGCGGGTGCGGATACCCGGCTGGTTCAGCGCCCGGTCGCGCGAACGCACCGCCGGGACCTGGCCGCCACCGTGCGCAACAAGCTGGCCGGGCGCGATCCGGGCCGGGCCGAGGAGACGGCCGGCTGCGCCGCGGCGGGCCGAGGCCACGGCGGCCCGGTCGACGGCCGGAGATCGCCGCCTGCGGCGGCGGCTGCGCGCAGCATCCCTGCCACGGCTGCCCCGACCGCGAGCAGCACGCCCGCCAGGCGCGAGCGGTGCGACCGGCTGGAGCGCGAGACCGCGGCGCTGGAGCGCACGGTCGCCGGCCGAACGCACGTCATCGCCCGCACCTTCGAGCGGGTCTGCGCGGTGCTCGAGCAGCTCGGCTACCTCGACGGCGACACCGTGACCGCGGCAGGGCCGGCGGCTGGCCGGCCTGTACACCGAGCTCGACCTGCTCGCCGCCGAGTGCCTGCGCCGCGGGCTGTGGGACGGGCTGACCGCGGCGGAGCTGGCGGCCTGCGTGTCGGCGCTGACCTTCGAGTCCCGCCGGGCCGACGACGCCGGCCCGCCGCGGCTGCCCGGCGGGCCGGCGGTGCGCGACGCGCTGGCCGCCATGGGCGCGGCCTGGGGCGGAGCTGGACGCGACTCGAGAAAGATCACGGGCTGTCGTTCCTGCGCGAGCCGGATCCGGGATTCGCCTGGACCGCGCACGCCTGGGCCCGGGGGCGCGCTGGAGCGCTGCTGTCCGGCGAGCTGACCCCCGGCGACTTCGTCCGGGCCGTCAAGCAGCTCATCGACCTGCTCGACCAGATCGCCGCGGCGGCCGGGCCGCGCCGGGGCGCTGCCACGGCCCGGGCCGCGATCAATGCGCTGCGCCGCGGCGTGGTGGCGTACTCCTCGGTCAGCTAGCGCGCCGGCCCGGCCCTCGGCCAGCTAGGACGGTCCCGGCCCCGCTGGCCGGCCTACATGACCAGGACGATCTTGCCCAGGACGTGCCCCTGCTCCAGCCGCTGGTAGGCCTCTCGCACCTGGCCCAGGCCGAAGGTGGCGGCAATCGGCACTTCCAGCTCGCCGGCCGTGATCAGTCCGGCCAGCTCGGCGAGTGCGGCGGCGCTGGCCCCGACCGCACTGCCCTCGGCTTTGACCCCGAACTCCTGCACGGCGCCGAAGTTCACGATCGTGTCAATGCGGGCGGCCTCAACGCCCAGATCCAGGGCTATCTTCACGTAGTCCGCGCCGAACGTGTCGATGAACGCGTCTACCTTCCCGGCCGCCTGCCGGATCCGGCCGCCGACGTCACCGCCATAGCTGACGGGAATCACGCCGTGCCGGTGGAGCCAGTCGTGATGAGCCTCGCTGGCCACGCCGATCACGGTCGCGCCCGCGCGCCGGGCGAGCTGCACCGCGATCGAGCCGACCCCACCGGTCGCGCCGGAGACGACCACGGTATCGCCGGGGCTCAGGTTTACCGCCCGGACCGCGGCAACCGCCGTGGCGCCGGCCACGAACAGCGCCCCGGCGACCTCCCACGGCACCGCGGGCGGCTTAGCAGTCAGGTTCTCGGCTTTGACCAGCGCGAACCAGGCCTGGCTGGCCCGGTTGTCGGTGTAGCCGATGACCTCGTCACCGGGCGAGAAGCCGGTGACGCCAGGGCCTGTCTCGGCCACCACCCCGGCCAGGTCGCTGCCCTGCCCGGACGGGAACGTGGCCGGCCAGCGCTCGTGCAGCAGCCCCGCGCGGATCTTCGCCTCGCCCGGGTTGATACCCGCCGCCCTGACTGCGACCAGAACCTCGCCCGGTCCTGGCACCGGCCGCTCGACCTCGGCGACCTGGAGAACATCCACTCCGCCGTATTCGCTGAACCGCACTGCCTTAGGCATCGCACCTCCAAGACCTGCATGTCCCGAACCCGCCTAACCGCCGGCGGCGGCTGGTTATGCCCCGGGTTTAGCGGCTGGTCCGGCGGATAGGTAGCCGCTTTGCCGGTAGCGGTGCCTGATCCGAGGCGGACAGCAGGAGGCGGCTGATGAGTCCCGAGCGGTCATTCCCCGTGCTGCGTCAGGTGGTGCTGGACTGCCCCGATGCGCGCGGCGTGGCGGAGTTCTACCGGCAGCTGCTCGGCTACCGGTACCGGCCAGGAGACGAGCCGCCGCCGGCCGCGGCCCCGACCCGCAGGCGCAGGACTGGCTCGTGCTGTGCGACACCGATGACGCCACCAGGCTGGCGTTCCAGCCCGTGACCGAGCTGCCCGAAGTGACCTGGCCCGCCGGCCCGGTGCCCCAGCAGCTGCACCTGGACCTGATGGTGTCATCGGTGGCCGACCTGGACGCCCAGCACCGCCGGGCGCTGGATCTTGGCGCCCGGCTGCTGCAGGATCAGTCCGGCGACCCGCAGGAGCCGCTGCGCATCTACGCCGACCCGGCCGGGCACCCGTTCTGCATCTTCGTCGGCGGCCAGCCGGGCGGATAGGCGGCCAGCCGGGCGGATACCGAGCGGCGGCCGGAGCTAGCGGGCCGAGCCGAGCAGCGGCAGCTCGTAAACCCGGCGCACGCTGCTGCCCAGGCGGCTGATATCGGTGCCGTAGACGTGCAGCGATATCGCGATGTCGTCGGTAAAGTTGCGGACCCGGTGGATATCGCCGGGCGGGGCGAAGCCGCCGACTTCGCCGGCCGGGTTGATGGCCTCGCCGGTTTTCTCCAGGTACTGCTCGCCCGGCCCGAGCGCGTACAGCTCCTCGAACTCCACGCCCTGCAGCACGCCGAATACGCACCAGGCCACGTGATCATGAATTGCCGTGACCTGCCCGGGCCGCCACACCAGCGCGCAGATCGAGAACGAGCCATCCGGCTCCGCGTGCAGCGTGTGGCAGCAGTACCCGTCCGGGCTGCCCGCGCGCTCGGCCGGGGTGAGGATCTCCGCGCCGGGCAGATGGCCGCGCAGCTGGCGGCCCACCAGCGCGGCGGTCTGCGCCCAGTCGGTTTGCCGTGCGGTCACGCCGCGGATGGCGGTGAGCAGGTCGTGCGGGCACCGGGTCCGAACCTGGCTGGCTACCGTCATGGACGCCTCCGGCGGGCCGTGTCAGCGGGAGCTTAGCAACCAGCGGCTTGCGGAGCCGCCTTCCGTCTACTTATATATTACTGACTTCTAAAATAGGAATAGGGTGGATAGGGATGGGGCGAGGCTGCCGCCATCGAGCGGTGCGAGCGCCGCCGTAAGCAGCAGGCCCCGGCCGATCACGAACGTCGGCAACTCGGGCGGCCCAGTGGCAGGATGGCGCGAGTGGGCACCCTCATGCTGCTGGATAGCGCCTCGCTGTACTTCCGCGCCTTCTTTGGCGTGCCGGAGACCATGACCGCGCCGGACGGCACACCGGTCAACGCCGTGCGCGGGCTGCTGGACATGATCGCCCGGCTGGTCCGGGCCCGCCATCCGGACCGGCTGGTCGCCTGCATGGACGCCGACTGGCGGCCCGCATTCCGGGTCGCCGCCATTCCGTCATACAAGGAGCACCGGCTCGGTCCCGGCGGCGCCGAGCAGGTCCCGCCCGCGCTCAGCGCCCAGGTCCCGATCATCGAGCAGGTGCTCACCGCGGCCGGTGTCGCCATGGCCGACGCGGCCGGCTATGAGGCCGACGACGTGATCGCGACGCTGGCGGCCCGCGAGGAGCCGCCGATCGACGTGGTGACCGGCGACCGGGACCTGTTCCAGCTGGTCGACGACGAGCGCGGGGTGCGGGTGATCTACACCGTCCGCGGCCTGTCCAAGCTCGACATCGTGGACGAGGCCGCGGTGACCAGGCGCTACCAGATCCCGGGCCGCGGCTATGCCGCGTTCGCCGCGCTGCGCGGCGACCCGAGCGACGGGCTGCCCGGCGTGCCCGGGGTGGGGGAGAAGACCGCGGCTGCGCTGGTCCGGGTGTTCGGCACGGTCGAGGCCATGGTGGATGCCCTGGACCACGGGCACGGCGGCTTCCCGATGGGCAGCCGGGCTAAGCTCGCCGCGGCCCGCGACTACCTCGAGTCGGCGATGCCGGTGGTCCGCACCGCCACCGACGCGCCGGTCGGCCCCGTGGCCGGGCGTCTGCCCGCCAAGCCGGCGGACCGGGCCGCGCTGGCCGCGCTGGACGAGCGCTGGGATCTCGGATCCTCCCTCGGCCGGATGCTGTCCGCGCTCACCGCCCCGCCGGGCTGACTCGCGGCCTAGACGGGGTAGGGGCCGGGGATGGTCTGGTAGCTACGGCCATGGGGGAGCCGCCAGTCCATCACGCCGGGCTGGTCCTGGCGCAGCTGCCAGCCTGCCACCTGCTTGGCCTGATGATGCGTGCGGCATAGCGGCGACAAGTTGCATTCGCAGGTCCGGCCGCCCCCGTCCCAGGGGATCGTGTGGTCGCCGTCGCAGCGAGCCGCGGGGCGCCCCCGCCAGCTCGTCGCCGAGATGCTCGATCAGGTGCCGGTTCTTGTGCTCCCGGGCCTGGACGGCGCGCCGGCGCCCTAGCTCAGCCACCGCCGCGGTCTCCCCGGCCGCGGCCCACGACGCCATCCGCCGCCACGCGCAGATCACCCCGGCCAGCTCGTCGCCGGTCAGCCCGCCCAGCCGGGCCTCCCCGGTGAAAGCGGCCAGAACCGAGCCCGGGCCAGTGTGTCCGGCCGCTGGTCACAGGACCTGCAGGGCCACCACGCAGGTGTCGTCCTCGGTCCTCGCCACCGCAGCGGCGGTGAGCGCAGCGCTGACCAGCCCCTCGGGATCCGAGGCGCCGCGCACGGCCGCGGCCAGAGCCGCCACGCCCTCGTCAATCGAGGCATCCCGGCGCTCGACCAGGCCGTCGGTGTACAGCAGCAGCATGTCACCGGCCGCCAGCGTGACGCTGGCCGCGCTGTACCGGTCGTGGCTGGCGCCCAGCAGGATCCCGGACGGCCGCTCCAGCGGACGGGCCCACGCCCCGCGCACCAGCACCGGCGGCGGATGGCCGGCCTGGGCCCACGTCAGGGTCCGGCTGCCGGGCTCGAAATAGCCTGCCGCCACCGATGCCGTGTGCTCGGGCGCGACATGATGCACCAGGTCGTTGAGCCATCCGACCAGCCGCTCCGGCGGGGAGCCGGTGATCGCCAGTCCCGCCAGCGCGCCGCGCAGCCGGGCCATCCCGGCGGCGGCCGCCAGGCCGTGCCCGCCGACATCGCCGATGGCGACCAGCACCCGCCCGTCGGGCAGCTCGGCGGTGATGTACCAGTCGCCGCCGACCCGCCCGTGCGAGGCCGGGAGGTACCGGACGAATACCCGCAGCCCGGGCAGCTCGAAGGGCTCGTCGTGCAGCGGCAGGATGGCGCGCTGCAGTTCCAGGGCCACGTGCCGTTCGGCCGCGAGCTCGGCGGCCAGCCGGGCCTCGCGCTGTCGCGCGGGCACGCCGACAACCGGCTGCGGCGGCACCAGCCCCGGAGCAACGGGCTGCTGGCCACCGCGGGCAGCGGCCGGTCCCGCTGACTCAGGCATCATGATGATTCACTTCTGGTGAGAAACTGTGCACCTAGCGTGAGCCATCTAGGGCGCTGGTGTCTAGATGGGGACACAATTCGCGTCAGTGAGATGATGCGCAGGCAGGGATGCGCAAGCGGTCAACGGCAATTGGAGGCCACAAGATATGCCGAACGAGCTGTATCCCGCTGAGCGGCTGAGCCAGGCCGCGGCGGCGGCGGCGGCGGCGGGACTCGACGCGCTGCTGCTGACCCCCGGCCCGGACCTGCGGTATGTCACCGGCTACGACGCCCATCAGCTGGAGCGGCTGACCTGCCTGGTGCTGCCCGCGGATGACGACCCGGTACTGCTGGTGCCGCGGCTCGAGCTGGCCGCCGCGCGGGTCTCCCCGGCTGGCCAGCTCGGCGTGGCGATGCTGCCGTGGGACGAGACCGACGACCCCTACGCGCTGGCCGCCGCCCGGCTGGTCGGCCGGGGCGGGTCCGGGCCCGCCGCGGTGGGGCTGTCGGACCGGATGTGGGCGCTGATGGTGCTGCGGCTGCGGGCGGCGCTGCCCGGCGCCCGGCAGGAGCTGGCCTCGGCGGCGCTGCGCCCGCTGCGCGCCCGCAAGAGCGCCGCGGAGGCGAAGGCGCTGCTGGCCGCCGGGGCGGCCATCGACCGGGTGCACGAGCAGGTCCCCGGGTGGCTGGTCGCTGGGCGCACCGAGGCGCAGGTGGCCAACGACATTGGCGACGCGATCCTGGCCGCCGGGCACGCCCGGGTCGACTTCACCATCGTTGCCTCCGGGCCGAACGCGGCCAGCCCGCACCACACCGCCGCCGGGCGGGTGCTGCAGCGCGGGGACGTGGTGGTGGTCGACATCGGCGGCACCATGCCCAGCGGATACTGCTCCGACTGCACCAGGACCTACGCGCTCGGGCCGCCGCCGGGCGAGTTCGCCGCCTACTACCGCGTCCTGCGCGACGCCCAGGACGCCGCATGCGAGGCGGTCCGGCCCGGCGTGACCGCCGAGACGGTGGACGCCGCGGCCCGCGAGCCGATCGCCAAGGCGGGCTACGGTGAGTACTTCCTGCACCGCACCGGTCACGGGATCGGACTGGAGAGCCATGAGGACCCCTACATCGTGGCGGGCAACAGCGAGCCGATCGAAGTCGGCAACACGTTCTCGATCGAGCCTGGCATCTATCCGGGCGCGCACGGCGCGCGGATCGAGGACATCGTGGTGTGCACGCCGCACGGCTGCGACCGGCTGAATCAGGTCACCCGCGACCTGGTCGTGGTGGATGCCCGATGAGCGCCGTCGAGCGGGAGTGCCCCGACGCCGAGACCCGCGCGCTGTTCGAGCTGGCCAGCGAGATCGCCGAGAAGGAGCTGCGCCCGGCGTCGGCGGCCGCCGAGCGGGACGGCGTGTTCCCGCGCGACGCGTTCCGGCTGGTCGGCCGGTCCGGCCTGCTGGCGCTGCCCTATCCGGAGGAGCTGGGCGGCGGCGGCCAGCCGTACGCCACCTACCTGCAGGTGGTGGAGGAGCTGGCCGGAGCGTGGCTGACCGTGGGCCTGGGCGTGAGCGTGCACACGCTGGCATGCTTCCCGCTCGCCACCGCGGGCACGCCGGAGCAGCAGCGGCGGTGGCTGCGGGACATGCTGGGCGGCGACCTGCTCGGCGCGTACTGCCTGTCCGAGCCGAGTAGCGGCTCGGACGCCGCGGCCATGCGGACGCGCGCCGTGCGGGCCGCCGATGGCTATGTGGTCGACGGCGTGAAGGCGTGGATCTCGCACGCCGGGCAGGCCGACTTCTACGTGCTGTTCGCGCGCACCGGCGGGTCGCCCGACGGCGCGGGCCGCGGGCGCGGGATCAGCTGCTTCCACGTCCCGGCCGACGTGCCGGGGGTGGCGGCGGCAGCGCCTGAGCACAAGATGGGCATGCGAAGCTCGGTGACCGCGCAGATGCACTTCGAGTCCGCCAGACTGGCGGCGGGGTCGCTGATCGGCGCCGAGGGCGAGGGGTTCGGCCTCGCCCTGACCGCGCTCGACGCGGGACGGCTCGGCATCGCCGCGTGCGCGACCGGCGTGGCCCAGGCGGCGCTGGACACCGCGGTGGCCTGGGCCGGGCAGCGGCAGCAGTTCGGCCGGCCGAATCGCCGACTTCCAGGGCCTGTCCTTCATGCTCGCCGACATGGCCACCGCGGTGGAGGCCGCCCGCGCGCTGTACCTGAGCGCGGCCCGCCGCAAGGACGCCGGGCTGCCCTACCGGCAGCAGGCCGCGATGGCCAAGCTGTTCGCCGCCGACGCCTGCATGCGGGTGACTACCGACGCGGTCCAGGTCATGGGCGGATACGGCTACGTCGAGGACTTCCCGGCCGAGCGGTACATGCGCGAGGCCAAGGTGCTGCAGATCGTCGAAGGCACCAGCCAGATCCAGCGGCTGGTGATCGGCCGCGGTCTCACCCGCCAGGGGCAGCGGGCAGGTTAACGTAACCGGGTGGAGGAGACTAATCGCCAGATCCTCGCCCTGCTGGCACGCGACGGCAGGATGAGCTTCACCGAGCTGGCCCGGCAGACCGGCCTGTCGGTGTCGGCCGCGCAGCAGCGAGTGCGCCGCCTGGAGGAACGCGGCGTCATTAAGGGCTACGTCGCCGTGATCAACTCGGACGATGCCGGGCTGCCGCTGACGGCATTCGTGTCGCTCAGGCCGTTCGATCCCGCCTCGGCCGACGACGCGCCGCAGCGGCTGGCGCACCTGGGCGCGATCGAGGCCTGCCACAGCGTGGCCGGGGACGAGAACTACATACTCAAGGTCAGGGTGGCCTCGCCCGCCGCACTGGAGGACCTGCTGCAGGAGATCCGGGCGGCCGCGGCGGTCTCGACCAGGACCAGCGTGGTGCTCAGCACGCCGTACGAGAACCGTCCGCCGGACCTTTAGGCGGTGCCGGGCGGCGCGATCACCGTGTGCCGTGGCGGGCGCCCGCCGCCCTGGCCATCTTTGTCGGCCCCGGCCGCGACCACTGTGGCTCCGAGCAGCAGCGCGTTGTCGATGAACAGCGTGTAATCCCGGCCGTCCCCGGCGGCCGGCGCGGCGAGCAGTACGTCATGCTCGGTGAGGCCGGCCTCGGCGGCCAGCGCCAGTCCTTCCCCCCACTGATCATCCGCGGCCCGGGCCGCCGCGATAGCGGCCTCCGCGCCGCGGCCCGGTCCGCGGCCGTCGCGTAGTCCTGCTGCTAGAAGGCCAGCTCGGCCCGCAGCGTCAGGGACGTTGCCCCAGCGCCGCCGGCACCTCACCGCCGAGGGCGAGCATCCGGTCGAACCAGGCCGCGCCCGTGGCCACATCACCGCTGCTGATCCACCGCAAGCGCTGCGAGCAGCAGATCCGCAGCCCCGCCGCGGCGCGCGCAGTCGGCCAGGCCAGCTCGTAATTGGCCCGCTCGCCGGCCACCTGATGGTAGAGAGCCACCCGCTGCGGCCATGGCGGGTCACCGCGGACAAACGCCTGGGCCAGCGCGGCCTCGGCCTGCTCCAGCAGGTAGTCGCGGTGCCGCCGCCGCAGCGCCGGTCCCTCGGCCGACGCGGCGAGCTGCTCGGCGGCGTACTCCCTGATCGTGTCGAGCAGCCGGTAGCGGGGCGCCCCGCTGGCCCGGTCCTCGGTGATGACCAGGGACTTGACGATCAGCGCAGCCAGCAACGGCAGCACCTGCCCGGCCGTGATCTCGCTGTCGGCGCAGATCTGCTCGGCCAGCTCCAGGTTCCAGCCGGCGAAGACTGACAGCCTGCGCAACAGTACCTGCTCGGGCTCGCTGAGCAGCTCGTAGCTCCAGTCCACCGCCGCCCGCAGGGTCTGCTGCCGCGGCCGCGCCGCCCGGTCGCCCGCAGCCAGCAGCGGGAACCGGTCATCCAGCCGGGCGGCGATCTGCGGCACCGGCAGTGCCCGCACCCGGGCCACCGCCAGCTCGATGGTCAGCGGTACCCCGTCCAGGGCCCGGCAGCTGGCCGGGATCGGAGGTGTCGGCCAGCGGGACCAGCCAGGTTCCGCCGGGGAACCGTTCCGCGACCTGGCCGGCCAGCCGGACCGACAGCCGGGTCTTGCCGATCCCGCCCGGCCCGCACAAGGTCAGCACCCGCACCTTGCCGAGCATCCGCGCCAGTTCGGTCAGATCGCGCCCACGGCCGATGAAGCTGTTCGGCTCGGCGGGCAGGTTACCGGCGGCGGCGATGTCAGCAGTCATGGCACTCGGCGGGTGCTAGCGGTCTGACCCAGTCTCTCATCCGCGGCCGCGCTCGGCTCGGGTCTGCGGAAAGGCCGCACGCTGGGTCATCGGCGCACCGGCCCGATACGATGCTCATGGTCAGCTGTCAGCTGTGAGCCTCGAGTGCAGGCGGGCGCTGAACACGCAAAGAGCGGAGCGTGACTGCCGATGCCCGAGCCGCCGGTAACCCTGCGGGATGTCGCCAGACGGGCCGGGGTACACCCGGCGACGGCGTCGCGCGCGCTGAACCCGGAGACCCGCCTGCTGGTCAGCGAGGACACCGCGCGCCGGGTGCTCGCCGCGGCCGCCGCGCTCGGCTACCGGCCCAACGCGGTGGCCAGGTCGCTGCGGACCCGGCGCTCGCACACGATCGGCGTGCTCATCCCGGACCTGAACAACCCGCTGTTCCCGCCCATCGTGCGCGGCCTGGAGGACCGGCTGGCCGCGGACGGCTACGTGGCGCTGATCGGCAACACCGACTCCGACCACACGCGCGAGGAGATGGTCTTCGAGCTGATGCGGGCCCGGCACGTCGACGGCTACGTGATGGCCACGGCGACCGCGCACAGCAAGGTGCTGGCCGAGGCGGCCCGGGCCGGGCTGCCGGTGGTGCTGATGAACCGGCTCGCCGAGGAGTACAGCTTCCCGTCGGTCTCGGTCGACAACGAGCGGGGCGTGCGGATGGTCGTCGCGCATCTCGCCGGTCTCGGCCACCGGCGGATCGCCTACGTGGCCGGCCCGCAGGACACCTCCACCGGCCGGGAGCGGCTGCAGGGCTACCTGGCCGCCATGCGGGCGGCCGGCCTGAATGCCGAGCCCGGCCTGACGGAGCGGGCCGGCGCCTTCTCGATCGAAGAGGGCTACCGGTGCAGCCGCAAGCTGCTCGCCGAGCCCGGCGGGTGCACCGCCATCGCCGCGGGCAATGACATGCTGGCGATTGGCTGCTATAAGGCCCTGGACGAGGCCGGCCTGAGCTGCCCGGACGACGTTTCGGTCATCGGGTTCAACGACATGCCGTTCATCGACCGGCTGCGCCCGCCGCTGGCCACCGTGCGGTTCCCGCACTACCAGGTCGGCACCGAGGCGGCGCAGCTGCTGCTTGAGCGGCTCGGCGGCGGCGCCGACGCGCCGGTCAAGATCTTGTTCCTGGCCCCCGAGCTGGTCGTCCGCGGGTCGACCGCGCCGCCGGCCGCAGGCTCAGGGCGCTAGCGCCGTCCGGGGCGCCGTTATCAGGCCGTCCCAGGACCAGCGGGGGACCGCAAGCCGCGGCGGCACCGCCGAGTTTCCGGCGAGTAGGCCATGACCTCGCTGACCGCCCACTCCATGTAGGCCCGCAGCGCCGCCGCACGGAACTGGGGGTCGGCCGGCAGCCGGCATCGTCGGCCGCCGCGACGAAGCAGGCGACGAACCGCCGGCCCAGATCCTGCGCTGCCCCCGTCCTGGCGTGTATATCCAGCATGGCCGAGTGGCCGCCGCAGGACGCCGAGTAGCCGGGCGGGCCGCCGAGCACCTCGGCCCGGTAGGCGGCCAGCCGCTCGAGGTGCTGCGGGTGCCCCGGATGGAGAACGGATGATTTTGAGCTCCGGATCGCCCAGGCAGCGCTGGTGGTGCGCGGCGGCGAGCCTGAGCATCGCCGCACTGCCGCCAGCGAACTCATACAGCGAGAGCCGGCTCCGGCCTGACCTGGTACCGGGGCGCCTACCGGGTCAGCTGCCGGGCCATCCAGTCGGCGCTGTAGGGGCGGTGCCGGTACGGCACGTTGGCGCAGCCATGGTTGCCGTCTTCGACCATGAGCAGCTCGGCCGGGCCCGGCACGGCATCGCGCAGCCGGACCGCGTCCCGCCACGGCACGATGCGGTCCTGCCGGCCGGCCACGATGAGCAGCGGCATCGTCAGCCCGGCCGTCCGGCCGTTCAGGGACAGCGCCAGGGCCCGCTCGCGCGCCTCCGGCTCGCCGCCTACGCCCGACCGGACCGCGAACGCCTCCCGGGTCAGTTGCGGCAGCGCCGCCCAGTGCTCGCCGAAGCAGAACGGCCCGCACAGCGCGATGCAGGCCCGCACCCGCGGATCGCCGCTGGCCAGCCGGGGCGCGTAATAGCCGCCCAGGCTGACGCCCCAGACGCCGATCCGGCCGGGATCGATGCCGGGCTGCGCTGCCAGCACGTCCAGGATCGCCGCCCCCGGCACCTCCCAGTCCGGCCGGATCGGCAGGTCGTACTCGGCCTCGCCCTGACCCGGGCCGTCCACCGACAGCGTGGCCAGGCCGCGGTCCAGGAACAGCTGCTCCACCGCGCCGAACTCCTCCTTCGCCGAGTCAAGCCCGGGGATCAGCACTACCGCCGGGTCCGGCCCCGGCCCCGGCGGCCTGCGCAGCACTGCCGCCAGCGTGCTGCCGCCGAACGGGATCTCCAGCCGGGTTCCTGGCGGGTCCAGGTACGGCAGGGCCGCGGTGAGGCAGGCCACCGCCTGCGCGTGCGCAGCGCGCAGCTGGGCGAGGTCCTGCACGAACAGGAACTTCGCGAAGTGGTAGTAGACGGCCGCCTGCGCCAGATGGCCGCCGGCCGACCGGCTGCGGCCCTGCTCCAGCGCCCGCTGGCCGAGCTGGGCGTGCTGGGCCGCGGCCTCGCTCCAGCCGCGGCACCAGTCATCCCAGCCGCGCAGGGCCGCGGTGATGCGGGCGAAATCGCCGGGATGGACACCGCCGGCCGCGAACCGCGGTGCCCAGTGGTCCACCGCTGCCTGCAGCCGGGCGTCCGTCATGCGGCCAGTGTGGCAGATGCCTCCTGCATACGTTTGCACCCGATTCCGGCCGGCCCGGGCGTATCTGCCGGTCTGGCCGTTGACAAGGACGGGGATGGTAAGACAGGCTCATGCCGGCAAACGATTGTGAGGCGGCCGCCCCGGCGACGGGCGGCCCGGCTGAGCGCATTCCGTGGTGCCGCGGGCGCGGCGGACTAGGGGGTGGGGGCGATGACGCAGTCCGGGCTTGATCGCCGGCTGGGCTGGCTGGGAACCGGCAGGATGGGGTCGGCGCTGGCCCGGCGGCTGCTCGCGGCCGGCTGCGACCTGACGGTGTACAACCGGACCAAGGCGAAGGCCGAGCCGCTGGCGCAGCGCGGGGCCGCGATCGCGGACACCGCGGCCGACCTCGGTGCCGCTGACATCGTGTTCGTCATGGTGGGCGCGTCCCAGGACCTGATTGACGCCACGCTCGGCCCGGACGGCCTGCTCGACGGCCCGGCCGCGCCCAAGATCGTGGTGGACTGCTCGACCGTCTCGGTGGAGGCGTCCGAGCACATCCGCCACCGGCTCGACGCGCGCGGCACAGCGCTGCTCGCCGCACCGGTGATGGGCAACCCGAAGGTCGCGGAGGCGGGCCGGCTAACGCTGGCGGTCTCCGGGCCGCTGGAGGTGTTCGAGCAGGCCCGCCCGTACCTGGACCTGCTCGGGGGCGGGGCCACCTACGTCGGCGACGGTGAGACGGCCCGGATCGTGAAGCTCTGCCACAACCTGCTGCTGGGTGTCGTCATCCAGTCGCTGGCCGAGGTGACGATCCTGGCCCAGCAGTACGGAGTCAGCCGGCAGGCGCTGCTGGAGTGCCTGAACAACAGCGTGATGGGCTCGACGTTCTCCCGGTACAAGACACCGGCCCTGGTGAACCTGGACTTCCACCCGACCTTTACCGCATCGCTGCTGCGCAAGGACTTCGACCTCGGGCTCGCCGCGGCCCGCGAGCGCGAGGTGACGATGCCGGTGGCCGCGCTGGTGCACCAGCAGGTACAGAGCCTGGTCGGGCACGGCTACGGCGGCGAGGACTTCGCGGCGCTGCTGCAGATGCAGGCCGACTCGGCCGGGGTGGCCCTGGTCAGCGAGAACGCGGACGTCTCCGACGGGCTGGAGCCCGACAGCAAGCCCGCCGCGGCGCCCGCTCCGGCGGCAGCCGGGCCGAAGTCGGAGGGGGAATAAGGTGAGCATCCTGCCTCACCATCGTCACCGGCAGCCGGCGGGTCTCGCCGTCTGCCTGCCCGGCCAGGCGCCGGCCGCGCGCGCTTTCGCGCCGGCCAGCGACGGGCCATTGACCGCGATCCATCAGCATCGTCTTCTGAAGGGAGGACCGGGATGACAAGCCGTACCCGGTTCCTGAGTCTTGGCGCGACCACCGCCGTGGCGGCCGCCCTGATCGCCGGCTGCGGCAGCAGCGGCTCCCCGGCCAGCGGCGGGGGCGGGGGCGGCAAATCCCCCATCCTGATCGGCGCATCCCTGTCCCTGACCGGCGACTTCAGCGCCGACGGCCAGGCCTACAAGCAGGGCTACGATTTCTGGGCCAGTCAGGTCAACGCCAAGGGCGGCATCCTTGGCCGCAAGGTCGAGATCAAGATACTCAATGACAACAGCTCGCCCACCCAGGTCGCGACCAACTACCAGACGCTGATCAACTCCGATCACGTGGCGCTGACGTTCGGGCCGTTCTCCTCGCTGCTGACCGCGCCGGCCTCGGCGGTGGCGCACCGGTACGGCTTCGCATTCGTGGAAGGGGCCGGCGGCGCGCCGAGCGTGTTCGCGCAGAAGCTGAGCAATGTCTTCGACGTGAGCCTGCCGGTGGCCAACGAGCTGGACCCGTTCACCTCCTGGGTCAAGTCGCTGCCGGCCAGCCAGCGCCCGGCCACGGCGGCCTACCCGATGGCCAACGACCCGTTCGCCACCCCGCAGGTGCAGCGCACGCAGAGCATGCTGGCGCCGCTGGGGGTCAAGACCGTTTACTCCAAGATCTTCCCGGAGGAGGTGGCCGACTACAAGGCGCCGGCCGACGACGTGGCCTCGACCAAGGCGCAGGCGGTCGTGCTCGGCTCGACCGACGTGCCCACGGTCTCGGCGTTCATGACCGCGTTCGAGCAGCAGCACTACAACCCGAAGATCTTCATCGCGGCGGCAGGCCCGGACCAGGGCAGCGCCTTCACCAGCGCCGTCGGCGTGAAGAACGCCAACGGGATGATGGTGCCCGACGCCTGGTATCCGGGCTCGAAGAACCCGCAGAGCCAGGCGATGGTCAAGGCGTACGTGGCCAAATACGGCGGCAGCCCGTCGGCCATCAACGCCGACGTGGCCGAGGCTTACTCGGTGGGCCAGGTCGTGGACCAGGCGGTGACGCACGTGGGCGGCACCGGCAACGCCAAGATCATCAGCTACCTGCACAGCGGCGTGACCCTCCAGTCGGTGCAGGGCCCGGTGAGGTTCAACGCGCTCGGCGAGAACCTGTCCGCGACCGCCTTCATCTTCCAGTGGCAGAACGGCCAGTTCGTGCAGGTGCTGCCGGCGAACGACCCCGGCTCGGTGAAGATCCTCTACCCGAAGCCGAACTGGGGCAGCTGACGCGACCGCAGATCGTCCCTGACCGCAGGCGGAGCGGCACGGAGCTGAGATGGCCAACCAGATTTACGCGGCGATCGTCGACGGGATCCTCGGCGGCGGTGTCTACGCGCTGATGGCGGTCGGGCTCACGCTGATCTTCGGCGTGCTCGACATCATCAACGTCGCCCAGGGAATCATGGTGATCGTCGGCGGCTATCTCAGCTACGTGCTCTCCGTGCACCTGCACATCGACCTGTTCCTCGGCCTGCTGATCACGGTCCCGGCGATGTTCGTGCTGGGCCTGCTCATCCACACCGCCGTGATCCGCCCGCTGCGCGGCAGCGAGCGGACCTCGATGTCGCTGCTGGCCTGCTTCGCGGTGGCCATCATCCTGGAGGGCCTGCTGTACTGGATCTTCGGGCCCAATGTGGTGACGCTGAGCGCCTCCTACGTGAACTCCAGCTTCAAGGTCGCCGGTTTCTACATCAGCGACATCTACGTCTACTGCTTCATCCTCGCCGTGATCCTGGTCGCGGCCGTCTACCTGCTGCTGTACCGGTCGAAGTTCGGCCGCAGCGTGCGGGCCACGATGCAGGACACGACCGCGGCCCGGCTGATCGGCATCGACGTGAACCGGGTGGCCGCGCTGACCTTCGGCATCGGCGTCGCGGTGACGGCGGCGGGCGGGATGGCCTTCGGCGCCACCAGCGGCGGATTCAACCCCAACAGCGGCTATGACCTGATCTCCCGGCTGCTCGCCATCATCATCCTGGGCGGACTCGGCAGCATCGGCGGCGCGCTCGCCGCCTCCATCTTCATGATCACCGTGGAGTCGCTGGTGGACATCTGGTCGCCGAACTGGGCCATCGTGGTGTTTTACGCGGCGCTGGTGCTGGTGCTGACGATCCGCCCGTCCGGGCTGTTCGGCCGGCGGGCGGTGCGGGCGCAATGACACCGCGGGCGCTGCCGGGGCAGCCCCGGCCGGCCGGGGCGCGGCGCTGCGGGCCGCGGGCCTCGCGGTGCTGCTGGCGGTCTTCGTCATCTTCCCGCTGGTGTTCACCAACCCGCTCGCCACCACCTACGGGTTCGATGCGCTGATCTTCATCACCGCGGCGACGGCCTGGAACATCTTCTCCGGGTACTCGGGCTACCTCTCGCTCGGCCACGCCGTGTTCTTCGGCAGCGGGATGTACGCCGTGGCGATCGGGGCCAGGGACTGGAATCTGACCGGCGACGCGGTGTTCGGCCTGCTGCCGCTGGCCGCGGCGGTGGCCGCGCTGGTCGCGGTGCCGTTCGGCCTGGTCGCGCTGCGGGTGCGGCGGCACACGTTCGTGGTCATCACGATCGCGTTCTTCTTCATCTTCCAGCTGATGGCGTTCAACTTCTCGTTCACGGGCGGGACCGCCGGGATCGACGCCCCGATCCTGAACTGGGCGCCGGGGAACTACAACAACCCGTTCTACTACCTGGCGCTGATCTTCGCCGCCGCCGCGCTGGCGCTGTCCTGGCTGATCCGGCGCTCGCGCTTCGGCCTGCACCTGCGCGCGATCCGGGACGACGAGGACCGGGCCCGCGGCCTGGGCGTGCGCGCCATGCGGGTCAAGCTGGGCGCGCTGGTCATCTCCGCCTTGCTCACCGGCCTTGTCGGCGGGCTGTGGTACTACTTCATCGCCGCGACCGCGCCGCAGTCCGCGTTCGACCCGCTGTTCGACCTGTCACTGGCGCTGATGGCGTTCTTCGGCGGCCTCGGCACGGTCTTCGGGCCCGCGCTCGGCGCGCTGATCCTCGAGCCTGCCCAGCAGTGGCTTACCGTGCGGTTCACCAACGACTATCTGAGCGAGATCCTGCTCGGCGCGCTGTTCCTGATCGTGATCTTGTTCCTGCCGCGCGGCGTGCTGCCCACCGCGAGTGAGCGGATTGCCGCCTGGCGGGCCCGCTACCGAGACCGCACCGGGCCGGCGGCCGGCCAGCCGGCGGCGGGGGAAGGCGCTGAGCCCCCGCCGTCGCGCGCACCGGCCGTGCCGGGCGAGGCCGGCGCCGCGCAGACGGCGGCCGCGCCGGGCTCTGCGCGCCAGGCCCGCCCGGCCCGCCCAGGGCGGCCTGATGGCGGCGCGTCATGACCGCCGGGCTGCGCACCGAGGCGATCTCCAAGGCCTTCGGGGGGGTGCAGGCGCTGCAGGACTGCACGCTGACCGTGGAGCAAGGCTCGATCACCGGCCTGATCGGGCCGAATGGGTCGGGCAAGACCACGCTGTTCAACATCATGACCGGCTACGAGCGGCCGGACTCCGGCGAGGTGTTCCTGGCGGGCCGGGCCATCACCGGCTCCTCCGCGCAGCAGGTATACGGCCTTGGCATGGGCCGCACCTTCCAGCTCACCCGGGTGTTCCCGCGGCTGACCCTGGTGGAGAACATGCTGGTCGCCGCCCGGCCCGGTGCGGGCCGGAGCGGGCTGCTCGGCCGGACCAGCGCGGCAGCCGATCGCGGCCGCGCGCTGGAGCTGCTGGAGTTCACCGGCATCCGGCGGTATGCGGACGCGCTCGCGGGCACCTTGTCCTACGGCCAGCGCAAGCTGCTTGAGCTGGCCACGGTGCTGGCCGCCGACCCGGCGATCGTGCTGCTCGACGAGCCGGCCGGCGGGGTGAACCCGTCGCTGATCCAGCACATCGCGGACCGCATCCGCGACCTCAATGATCAGGGCAAGACCTTCCTGATCGTGGAGCACAACATGGAATTCGTCATGGGCCTGTGCCATCAGGTCACCGTGCTGGACTACGGCACGGTGGTGGCGGCCGGGCCGCCGGAGATGATCGCCACCAACCCGCGGGTGCTCGACGCCTACCTCGGCGCCGCGCTGGACGACGAGGACGACCGCGCCGAGTCTCCCGGTATCCCTGGCTCCGCCGGACCGGCCGGGCCTGCCGGACCGGCCGAGTCTGCCGGACCCGCCGATGGCTAGCGAGGCGGCCCTGACCGTCGAGGGGCTGTGCTCGGGCTACGGCGGCGGCGACATCCTGCATGACGTCTCGTTCACCGTCCCCGAGGGCGGCATCACCTGCATCGTCGGGCCGAACGGGGCGGGCAAGTCCACGCTGCTGGCCAGCATCAGCGGGCTGCTGCGGCCGCGCCGCGGCCGGGTGCTGCTGCGCGGCGAGCCGGTAGCCGGGCGCAGCCCGCGGCAGATCCTGTCCTTGGGCATGGTGCACGTGCCGCAGCAGCACAGCCTGTTCCGGGACATGACCGTCGCCGAGAACCTCGATCTCGGCGGCTACACGATCAGCGACCGGAAGCTGCTCGGCCAGCGGCGGGCCCGGGTACAGGAGATGTTCCCGCAGGTGGCCGAGTGGGCGCCGAAGAAGGCGGGCAGCCTGTCCGGCGGCCAGCAGCGGCTGGTGGAATTCGCCCGCTGCCTCATGCTCGACCCGTCCCTGATCATCCTGGACGAGCCGTCGATGGGCCTGGCGCCGAAGGTGCTGCGGTCGGTGTTCGACGCGGTGGCGATGATGAACGCCGCGGGCAAGACCGTGCTGCTGGTCGAGCAGAACGCGCGGGCCGGGCTGCGGCTGTCCAGCCACGGCGTGGTGCTGGAGAACGGCCGGGTGCGGCTGGCCGGCACCGGCCGCGAGGTGCTCGACCACCCGGAGATCGGGGCGCTGTACCTCGGCGGTGCGGCCAGGGCCTAGCGTCGGCCCGGCGGTCGCGCCGCAGCACCGCGACAGCCCGCGGCGAGGCGGCTGACGCGGCTACCAGGCTTCCAAGCCCTGGGTAGTTGCCGTCTGCCGGAGTGAGCGGGACCAGCCGCCCGCGGGAGATCCAGCCGTTGACGGGCACCGTGCAGGTGCCCGCGTCCAGGATCAGGGACGCCCGGCCCGAGGTGGTGACGCGGAACCGGTAGAACAGCGCCTGCAGCGAGGTGACCTTCCCTGGCCGTGGCCCGGGCCTGCCGCCGGACGGCCCGGACGGCGCCGAGCGCTGCCGGGAGCAGCTCATGAAGAAGGTGCGCGGCCCGGCGGCGACGATGGTGGCCTCTGAGGTGGTGCAGCTGACCCCGGGCCCGTCAGCCCCGCGAGCCGCTGGTCCGCGCGCAGCCTGGCCAGCGCTATCGCCATCGTGCTCTTCACCGTGCCGACCGCGCAGCCTGATCCGGCCCCAGCGCGGCCAGGTCGCCGCCAGCGCCGTGTGCACCAGGTCCTCGGCGAGGGCCCAGTCCCCGGTCAGCAGCCAGGCGGTCCGCTGCAGCGCGCCCTGGCGCTGGTCGACGAACTGGCCGAATCCTCCGACATCCGTATCCACCGTGCCTCCGGTTCGCTCACCGACCTCACCTGAGTGGACTCGGCGGCCCCGCCAAAGGTTCATGGCCGAGCCGGGGCACTGTACCTGGGGGCGCGGCGAAGGCGTAACGTCCCGGATCGGGGGAGGGCGGAAGGAGCGAGGGTGGCGATACGCAGCTACGGGCCGGGCGCGGTGGACTGGGAAGAGCGGGCCGACATGGGCCGGCTGCGCGCCGAGCGGCTGGCGCGGCTGCGCGCGGAGCTGGACCGCTCCGAGCTGGGTGCGCTGCTGTGTTTCGACTTCGCCAACATCCGGTACATGACGGCGACTCACATCGGTACCTGGGCGGTGGATAAGCTGATCCGGTTCGCGCTGCTGCCGCGCGGCGGTGAGCCGGTGGTGTGGGACTTCGGCTCGGCGGCCCGCCATCACCAGCTGTACAACCCGTGGCTGGATCACACGCCGGGCCGGCCACGCCGGCCGGGGCGGCGGCGACCGGGGCGCGGGCCGGGATCTCGACGCTGCGCGGCGCGTTCCACCCCGGATGCGGGCATCGCCGCGGGAGCGTGGCCGGCGAAGGTGGCCGGCGGTGCTGCGCGAGCAGGGGCTGGCCGGCCGAGCCGGTCGGGGTGGACGTGGCCGAGATGCCGGTGCTGGCCGCGCTGGCGGCCGAGGGGATCCGGGTCGCCGACGGCCAGCAGGTGTTCCTGGAGGCGCGGCGGATCAAGACCCGTGATGAGATCACGCTGCTGGCCCAGGCGTGCTGCGATGGTGGATGCGGCCTACACCGAGCTGTACGAGTTCCTGCGGCCCGGCGTGCGCGAGAACGAGTGCGTGGGCCTGGTCAGCAAGGTGCTCTACGACCTGGGCAGCGAGTACGTGGAGGGGGTGAACGCGATCTCCGGCGAGCGCTGCTCGCCGCACCCGCACGTGTACTCCGACCGGCTGATCCGGCCCGGCGACCCGGCGTTCTTCGACATCCTGCACAGCTACAACGGGCTACCGCACCTGCTACTACCGCACGTTCGCGGTGGGCAGCGCCTCGCCGCGCGCAGCGGGACGCCTACACCCGCTGCCGCGAGTACATGGACCAGGCGATCGCGCTGGTCAGGCCGGGCGCCACCACCGCCGACATCGTCGGCGCTGTGGCCGCGCGCGGAGGAGTTCGGCTTCGCCGACGAGAAGGCGGCGTTCGCGCTGCAGTACGGGCACGGCGTGGGCCTGTCGATCTGGGAGAAGCCGATCTTCTCCCGGCTGGTGTCGCTCGACCACCCCGAGGTGCTCGAGGAGGGCATGGTGTTCGCGCTGGAGACCTACTGGCCGGCCGCCGACGGCTGGTCGGCGGCCCGGATCGAGGAGGAGATGGTGGTGACCGCGGACGGCTGCGAGGTGATCACCAAGTTCCCCGCCGAGGAACTGCTGGTCGCCGGGCGCAAGTACTGGACCGCCGGAGGAGCGCTGGACACCCTGCGCGACAGCCAGTCCCACCTCAACACCCAGCCGGCCGCGGCCAGCACCCAGCCCCCCCGCCGGCGGCTAGGTGCCCGGCGGCCGGGCCGCCGGCGGGTACGCGTCCGGCGCGTGCCACCAGCTCGTCGTCTCACTGAGCAGGAACCCGACTTCCCGATGCCTGCCGCGAACCGCTCGTCCTGCTCGGTTCTGGGCTGGTCGCCGTGCCCGGGCGCGTCGATGGCCGCCACCGCGAAGCCGCAGGCCGTCACGTAGCCGTGGGCGCGGGTTACCAGGCTCTGGGCCTTGTGCTGGCGCCGTGGCTCAGTAGCACCAGGGGGCGGCTACGGGCAGCATCGGCGCGCGACCAGAGCACGCCGGGAATGTCGTCGAGGATGAACAGACGTTCCGAGAGGTCGTCTCCGAGGTGAAGCGCATAGGTTCGTTGCCCTCCGGGATGCCCGCGGGCGCTGACGATCCCGTTCTGAACGGTGAGGGCAGAGGAATCCTGTGGGCGCTTCCGTGGGCCGGCATGTGTGTTGCTTACCGCGCCATCTGGTGACAGTGGAGCTAGCCGAATGACACGGAAAGGCAACGAAAATGGCCGAAACCCAGGTCTGGCGAGCTGCCCGGATGCGCGCGGCCGCTAACCCAGCATCGATGACGAGCCGTAGTAGTAGCCGTGGCCGCCGGACGGGCCTTCGGCTATGGACTCTCCTGAATGCTCAGGGTCTGATCCACGGCACGATCGGAGGGCAGCACGACGTCGCCTTCATCGAAGACGACCGTCGGCGCTTCGCAGCTGCCCGGTGCACGGACTGATCGGGCTGCTACATCGCCATCTGATCTCGCAGCCACGGATCACCGAGGATGGCCGGCGCCTGGCGGCGGATGACCTCTACAGTCCGTGCTCGGTAAGCGCGTCTTGGACGCGCCGGGCACCCGGGGCCCCGATGTGCTGGTAGATCGCCAGTGCGTGCCGCAGGCGGGCGGCGGCTTCGGCAGGATCCCGGTGGAGAAAGCTGCGGCCGATTCCTTCCAGCGCGCGTGCTTCCTCCAGAGGCGCGCCAAGCTCGCGGGCGATGGCGAGCGCCTGACTGTGGTGGCTGCAGGCCTGCCGGGCCGCCGAGGTGCGGAGGGATAGCTCGCCGAGGCTGTTCAGCGCCATGGCCAGGTCGTGCCGCGAGCCGAGGTCGCGGAACAACTCGATAGCCTCGGCCGCGCTGGCGGCGGCGGCCGGATAGTCGCCGGTCAGCTGCTGCAGCAGACCGAGCTCGTCGAGGGCCCGGGCCTCGCCGAGCCGGTCGCCGAGGTGACGGAACAAATCCAGGGCCTGGCGCTGGTCGGTATCGGCGGCCGCATAGTCCCCTGTCAGCCGTCGCACCCAGCCGAGTTCAGAGAGTGCGTCGGCCTCGTCGAACTGAGAACCGACGCTTCGGAACAGCGGCAGCGCTTGCTGGAAGCCGGCGGCGGCGGCCGGGTAGTCGCCGGTCAGCAGCTGCACCATGCCCAGGTCGGTGAGGGAGACGGCCTCTGCGAGCTGATCGCCCGCGTCGCGGGCCAGCGCCAGCGCCTGCCGGTGATTGGCGGCGGCAGCCGGGTAATCCGCGGTGTCCGCTTGCACCAGGCCCAGGTGGTTGCGGGCATAGGCCTGGCCGGGAAGGTCGCTGAGGTCGCGGAACAACTCGATAGCCTCGGCCAGGCTGGCGGCGGCGGCCGGATAGTCGCCGGTCAGCTGCTGCAGCAGACCGAGCTCGTCGAGCACGCCGGCCTGGCCGGGCCGGTCCTGGGCCTCGCGTGCCGCACTGAGAGCTGTCTGGTACTGGCTCGCGGCCTGGTCCCAGTGCCCGCGGGCGCGCAGGAAGCCGCCCATTGCGGTAGCGATGGCGACGGCATGCAGCGGCATTTCCTGGGCGGCGGCGTGGCCTACGGCCGCGTGCAGGTTGGGGCGCTCGGATTCCAGCCAGGCGGCCGCCTCTTCAGGCATGGCCAGGCGCGGGGCGCTGGCGGGCGGGCTGCTCGGCGGAGGGCGTCCGCCGGCGGTGGTCCAGGTGGCGATGTGACCGCTGGCGGCTGCGGCGACGTGCGCGTAATAGTTAGTCAGCCGGCCGGCGGCGGCGCGTGAATCCGCGGTGTCGTCGGCGGCGGCGAGCGCGCGGGCGTATTCGCGGAGCAGGTCGTGCAGGAGGTAGCGGCCGGGCGCCGGCTCGGTGATCAGGTGATGGTCGTAGAGCTCATCGAGCTGGCTGCGGGCGGTGGCCACGCTGGTGTCGTCGAGGGCGGCGGCGGCGTAGGCGTCGATGTCCGGGCCCTGGGCTAGGCCGAGCCGGCGGAACAGCTGCTGCTGGGCCGCGGTGAGGTCGGCGTAGGACAGGTCGAACGCGGCGGCGACCGACAGGTTCTCGGCGCGCATGACGGCCAGCCGGTCACGGGCCGCCGCCAGGTCGGTGGCCAGCTCAGCGGCGGTCCGGGCCGGATGGTGCCGCAGCTGCCTGGCGAGCATCCCGATCGCCAGCGGCAGGTACCCGCACAGCCGGGCTATCTCCCCTGCGGTGTCCGCTTCAGGGCCCAGGTCAGGGCGATCAGCCAGCCGGGCTAGCAATGCCGCCGCCTCGTCGGGAGACAGAGTGTCGAGACTGATCACCGCGGTGTCCTCCAGTGCGCTCAGCCGGCGGCGGCTGGTGACCAATACCAGGCTGCCGGCGGTGCCCGGCAGCAACGGCCGGACCTGCTCATGTCCGGCCGCGTCGTCCAGCAGCAGCAGGATCTTCTTGCCCGCGACGTGAGTCACGCCACCGGCCCGCTCGGGCCTCTAGGCCGGGCGGGATGTTCTGCGCGGCGAACCCGGCCGTCAGCAGCAAGCTGGCCAGCGCGTCCGCCGGGCTGACCGGCCGCTGCCCGGCGGTGTGGGCGTGCAGCGGAAGAAAGAACTGCCCGTCCGGGAAGCTCCCGGCCAGCCGGTGCGCGGCGTGCACCGCGAAGGTGGTCTTGCCGATCCCCGCCATCCCGTCGATCGCGCAGATCCCCGGCGGCCCGCCGTCCCGGCCACGCCGGCCAGCGTTCCCAGCAGCCGCGCCAGCTCGGGCTTGCGGCCGGTAAAGCTGCCGATATCACGCGGCAGAGCTCCGCGTCGCTGCCGCCGCGGACACACCGGCGGCGCGCCGTCACGCCTGGCCGCCAGCACCTCCGCCGCCGGCGCCCGCCCGCGCGCCGCCGCGACGAACAGCACCCGCACCTGCCCAGTCAGGCTCAGCGCATCGGCCAGCAGCACGGCGGTGTCCTTGCGGGCGGTGCGGTTGATGCCCCGCTCCAGGTCGCTGACCGATCGCGGGCTCAGGCCCGCCGCCTCGGCCAGCTCTTCCTGCGTCAGCCGTGCCTCGGCCCGGAACTGCCGCAGCAGCCCGGCGAAACTCAGCGCAGGCTCCGCCACCGGCTTCCATCGTCCCCTCGCACAGCTGTCGTGGCCAGGGTGTGCGCCTGCTGAGCTTACGAGCCCGCTGCAGGCTTGCGATGCCCGGGACGGCACGAATCTCGCGCCGCGGGCTGCGGCAAGACAACATCTTCCGGTTCCAGCTCGCCGAACTCGGCGACGGGCGCACCAAGCTGCGGTTCTGGCAGCACTACGCGATCGAGCTCGAGGACGGCTACGACGGCGTCAGGAGGAATCTAGGTCGTCGCCGCGGCCAGCTTGCGGCCCCGGACCACGAACAGCAGGTGCGGCATCGCCAGCGTGCGCGGGTCGGCGAGATGGTCGCGGACCGCCTGGTCAAGCTCGGCAAGCTCCCGTTGATCGGCCAGGCCAAGATCAACGATCATAGGGCTCAGGCTGTGCACCAGGTCAGGCATTATCGTGCGGCGCGAATGACCGGCCGGGTAGGCGGCAGCGTGTACTACTACCTCAATCTCCTTCAGTCCCGCCTCCCGGTATAGCTCGGTCAGCCCGGCGGCCGATGCAGAGATCGGCGCCGGACCGGCCGAAACTGGCATGGAAGATCTCGGCCGAGCCGGCCCAGCCTGCTCGACGCATGGAACGCCGCAGCCAGGCGGGACGTCGGGTCCTTCCGGGGCCGCCTGATCGACACCACCGGCGGCGGCCTCAAGGCCACCTTCGATGGCCCGGGCGGGCGATCCGCTGCGCAGCCGCCGTCCGCGAGACCGCCGCCGCCCTCGGCATCCCTACCAGGGGCGGCATCCACACCGGCGAGGTCGAGTTCCTCGGCGGCGATGTCATCGGAATGTCCGTCCACGTAGCGGCGCAGGTCGCGGCCCTTGCGCAGCCTTCCGAGATCCTGGTCTCGCGCACGGTGAAGGACCTCGTCGCCGGATCCGGAATCGCCTTCGCCGACCGCGGTAACCACGAGCTGAGCGGGATCTCCGATCTGTGGCCGCTGTTCGCTGTGGCGGGGCCATAAGCGGATGTCGGAGGAGGCCGCCCAGAGGGGGCGCGGGCAGGCGGCTCAGAAGCTGATGCCAGGCGGCCTTGAGGCCGGGTAGTCCGGGTAATCGGCGAGGAGCAGGCGGCGCCAGGTGTCGGCGAGGAAGCGCTCGTAGCCCTCGGGGCTCCAGCCGCGCTGGCCCACCAGCAGCTGGTAGAGCTCCGGGGCGTTGGTGGCCCACACGATGTCGGCGGCGTCGCCGGGATCGACGCGCAGGGTCGCGACCGCGGCGAGGTCGGCCACGAAAAGGTGCATGTTCGCCGCGCGCCGCTCGGCGATCTGACGCCATAGCGCGCCCAGCTCGGGCTCCGCGGGCGCGGCCTGCTGGATGATGGAAAGGACCGGAGCCAGGCGCCCGGCGATGGCCCGCATCGCCGATGCGTAGATGGCGATCTTGGTTTCGGCGTCCCCGGCGGCCCGGATGGCCTGCACGTAGTCGCGTTCCTCCGCCGGGACGGCCTGGCCGGTGCCGGAGATCGCGGCCTCTATCAGCAGGCGGGCCAGCTCGGGCTTGCGGCCGACCGCGGCGTAGACGGTATCGAGGGCGACGCCCGCGCGCTCGGCGATCGCTGTCACCGGCGTCGCCGCGTAGCCCTGCCCGGTGAACAGCTCCAGGGCGGCGTCCAGGATCCCCTGGCGGGTGCGGGCGGCGGCCTCGCGGCGCTTGCTGGCGTCGTACCGCCGCTTGGCCGGGGGCTCCACTTGCCTGGTGCTATATATTAGTCCTAAGCAGGCTCGGATCAAAATTGAAGGCCGGAACACCGTGATCTACGCATTCAGCTGCGAGGTGCCTGCCACCGCCGGGATCTACGCCCGCATCAAGGACGCCATCGGCCCGGAGCGCCCGCCGGATCATGAATCGGGGGAGGCGGCCAGCGCGGTGAGCGCCGGGCCGGTGAGCCGGTGCACCGTCCACTCGTCCATGGCCTGAGCGCCGAGCGCGGTGTAAAAGCCGATGGCGGGAGCGTTCCAGTCCAGCACCCACCACTCCAGCCGGCCGTAGCCGCGCTGGAGGCAGATCCGGGCCAGCTCGGCCAGCAGTGCCCGGCCCAGGCCCGAGTTGCGCGCCGCCGGGGTGACGTAGAGATCCTCCAGGTAAATCCCGTGCGTGCCCAGCCAGGTGGAGTAGTTGACGAACCACAGCGCGAACCCGGCTATCTCGCCGTCCTGGTCGGCGACGTGCGCAAACACCGCCGGTTGCGGCCCGAACAGGGCCGCCGCCAGCTGGTCGGCGGTGCCGGTGACCTGGTCAGCCGCGCGCTCGTAGTCGGCCAGTTCGCGGATCAGCCGGTAGATCGCCGGCACGTCGCGCGGGCCGGGCCGCGGCCTGATCAAGCCGGGCTACTCATCGTGGTCAGTCGCTGCCTTCCTCGAGCAGCAGGTGATAGCCATTCGGGGTGCGCGCGTGCAGGACCCAGTACTGCCAGTCCGGTGCCGGGGCCATCAGCTCTTCCCGGTACGGCACGCCCGCGTCGGCCAGCTGCTTCTTGGCCGCGTCCAGGTCCGGATGCCGAACTGCCAGGTCAGCACGCGGTCAGGGCCGCTGGCGGAGAATCCTTCCCGCCATTCGATGCCGAACTCAACCGGTCCGTGGCCGAGCGCGAGGAAGTAGGGGTACTCAGGTCCGGAGTAGGTGACGTGGAAGCCCAGGCGGACATAGAAGTCCTTTTCAGCCTGCAGGTCGCGGACGAAGAGAATCGGAATGATCCGGCTGAACAATGCCGCCATAGCCGGACATCGTAGCGACCCGCTCTGGTTAGGGTGGCCAGGTGGACGCAGAGGCAGATAACGATCCGGTCGTCGTGGCGGTGTGCCAGGTCAGCCTCGCGATCGGCGAGGTAGCGGCAAACAGGGAGGCCGCCGCGGCCGCGGTGCGCGAGGCGGCCGACCGCGGTGCCCGGGTCGTGGTGCTGCCCGAGCTGGCGCCAAGCGGGTACGTGTTCGCCGACGCCGGCGAGGCCCGCTCGCTGGCCGAGCCGGCCGGCGGCGCCACGGTAACCGGCTGGGCGGCGCTGGCCCGCGAGCTCCGGCTGGTGATCGTCGGCGGCTTCGCCGAGCTGGGCGCCGACGGCGCCGTCTATAACAGCGCGGTGCTGGCCGGCCCGGCCGGCCTGCGCGCCGTCTACCGCAAGGCGCACCTGTGGCACGCCGAGCAGGATTTCTTCGCCCTCGGCAGCGCGGCCCCGCCGGTGGTGCCGACCGAGTACGGCCGGATCGCCATGATGATCTGCTACGACGTCGAGTTCCCCGAGTGGGTCCGGGTGCCCGCCCTGGGCGGCGCAGACCTGCTCGCGGTGCCGACGAACTGGCCGGCCGAGCCGGTGCCCGCAGGCGAGCGGCCGATGATGGCGGTCAATGTGCAGGCGGCGGCCTTCGCCAACCGGATGTTCGTCGCAGCCGCCTGCCGCTGCGGCCCGAGCGCGGGGTGAGCTGGGTCGGCGGCAGCATTATCGCCGGGCCGGACGGCTACCCCCTGGCGGGCCCGGCCGGGACCGGTCCCGCCATCCTGATCGCGCCCTGCGACCTGGCCCGCGCCCGCAGCAAGGCCACCGGGCCGCGCAACGACGCGCACGGCCGACCGGCGTCCGCGGCTGTACCGGTGACCGCCGGGGTTTACGCTCGGGGCATGGCGCTTGCCCAGCATCATCGGCTGCTCGCCTTCATCCCGAGCCCGCCGGCCAACGGGTTTCACCTGGGGCCGCTCTACGTGCACTTCTACGGTCTCATGTACGTGGTCGGCATCACCCTGGCGATCATCATCACGCGCCGCCGGTGGCGGGCCGCGGGCGGCGAGCCCGGCCTGGTCGGCGACGTGGCCACCTGGGCCGTCCCGGCCGGGATTATCGGCGGCCGGATCTACTTCGACATCACCACCCCGGCCCAGATCCCCGCATGTCTGGTACGGGGTCTTCGCCGTGTGGTCGGGCGGCCTGGGCATCTGGGGCGGCATCGCGGGCGGTGCGCTGGCGGGCATCTGGCGGGTGCGGCGGGCCGGGGCGAACACCGGCGCGTTCGCCAACGCGGTCGCTCCGGCGCTGCTGGTCGCTCAGGCCGTCGGCCGGATCGGCAACTACTTCAATCAGGAGCTGTACGGAAAGCCGAGCACGCTGCCGTGGGCGGTGGAGATCTCGCCCGCTGGACCGGCGCGGGCTGCCCGCCGCGCTGGCCGCGAAGAGCACGTTCCAGCCGTCGTTCCTGTACGAGCTGATCTTCGACCTGTTGCTCGCGGCCGTGCTGGTCTGGCTCGGTCATCACCGCCAGATCCGGCCCTGGGGCCTGTTCGCGCTGTATGTGGCGGGGTACTCCGGCTACCGGATCTTCGAGGAGACGATCCGGATCGACTATTCCCAGCACTTCCTCGGCCTGCGGCTGAACTTCTACATCGCGACGATCATGACCCTGATCGGCCTGGTCTGGTTCACTGCCGCCCAGCGCCGCCCGATGCCCGCAGATCCGGCCGTCAGCGGGCCGCAGGACGGCCCGCCGGGCGAGGCCGGCACCTCAGTCGCCACCGGCGCCGCCGAGCAGTAATCCCGGGAGCACGATGAGCATGAAGGCAAGGAACCTCGCCGATCGGTACGGGCTGCCCCTGCTCGACTGGGCGCCCATCGAGGCCCGGCTCACCGAAGGGCTGACGCAGGCTCCGGGGTCGGGCGGCCCTGGCCGGCATACCTGCTGGCTGGCGACGATCAACCCGGACGGCAGCGCCCACGTGACGGGCGTCGGTGTCCTGTGGGGCGAACGCGCATTCTGGTTCGAGACCGGCGAGCGCACCCGGAAGGCCAGGAACCTCGCCCGCGATTCCCGCTGCACGCTGAGCGTCGCAGCCGACCGGTTCGACCTAGTCGTGGAGGGCACGGCAGGCAAGATCACCGAGCCGTCGACCGTCGCGGCGATGGCCGCACGGTGGGCAGCCGTAGGCTGGCCGGTCCGTGTCGATGACTCGGGCGTCGCTCTCACCGCCGACTACAGCGCCCCGTCGGCGGGACCACCCCCGTGGTCGGTTTACCGGCTCACCCCGCTCCGGGCTACCGCGCTGCAGACCGTCGAGCCAGGCGGGGCCACGAGCTGGTCCTTCGCTCCGTAGCGTCCCGCTGGCGCCGGGCGGCGTCCCGCCACCAGTCCTGCCCGGCCTGCGGCAGGGTGTAGATCGGGTCGTAGTACTCGTACTGGCGCTCCAGCGCGAGCGCGTCGCCGGCCTCGACGGCGGTCCGGTAGTTCTTGGTCCAGTACGAGATGCCCAGCTCGCGGTCGTAACGGGCGACCTGGTGGGCCCAGCGCTTGCCGACGTAGGGCACGTCGCAGATCACCCGCGGAGTGGCGAAGCCCGGCAGGTAGCCCATGATGTCGTGCTGGAGTTCCTGCGCCTGCGCCAGCGACAGCCGCCAGTGCTCGCTATTGGGGATCATGTCGCACATGTAGAAGTAGTACGGCATGATCTCCGCCTCATCGAGCAGGGCGAAGCACAGGTCGAGCAGCGCCTCGGCGGTGTCGTTCGTCGCCGCGCAGCAGGACGCCCTGATTGCGCACGTCGCGGATGCCGGTCTCGAGCATGGCCTTGGCGGCCCTGGCGACCAGCGGGGTGACCGACTGGGCGGAGTTCACGTGCGTGTGGATGGCGATGTTCACGTCCCGCTCGCGCGCGGTGGCGGCCAGCCGCTCCATCCCGGCCCGTACCTCGTCGCTGCAGCCAGTACTGCGGCAGGCCCATCAGTGCCTTGGTCGCCAGCCGGATGTCCCGGATGGTCGGCATCTCCAGCAGGCGCCGCGACGAACGCCTCCAGCCGTGGCCAGGGCAGGTTCGCCACGTCGCCGCCGGAGACCACCACGTCGCGCACGCCCGGGCTGGCGCTCAGGTAGGCCAGCATCGCCTCGAGCCGGTCCTCGCGGGCCAGCCCGAACTTGTGCTTCTCGCACCACCGGCGTCGGGTTGCCGACCAGGTCCATCCGGGTGCAGTGGCCGCAGTACTGCGGGCAGGTCGGCAGCACCTCGGCCAGCACCTTGGTGGGATAGCGGTGGGTCAGGCCCTCCACCGCCCACATCTCCGCCTCGTGCAGCGAGTCGCGGGACGGCCTCGGGTGGGACGGCCAGTCCGCGCGGCGGTCGCTGAAGACCGGGATCATGTACCGGCGCACCGGGTCGGCGTAGAGCGCGTCGGTGAAGCCGGGCTCCCCGGCCGCGGTGTCCGGGGCCATCGTGTTGATCATCTGCGGTGGTACCAGCATGGACATGGTCGCGCGCTGCGCCTGGTCCCGTTCCAGGTCGGCGTAGAAGGCCTCGGCCAGGCCGCTGCCGAGCACCTGGCGCAGCTGGCGGATGTTCTTGACGCAGTGCGAGCGCTGCCACTGCGGAGACGACCACTGCTCGGCCGTGACGTCCGCCCATCCGGGCAGTCGACGCCAGTCAGGCTCGGCAAGTTCCCGGCGCCGGTACGCGTACGGCTGGGCGATCATGGCGAACACCTGCCTTTCCTGCTTGTGATCCCGGTGGCCGGCCTTCCAGGGCTAGCGGAGACGGGAGTTTAGCCTGTATTATCGTTAACATACGCAAGATATTCCGGTCTGTATAGGTAAAGACAGGAAAAAATACCGAATAGTGACTTTAGTGGCCACGCCTAGTGCGCGTGCGCTGGGCCGCGCGCCCGCCGGTGAGCTGACTGCCCGCGGGCTGATCACCACCGTGCGCGCGGGCTGGCCGCGCGGGACAGGGACGGACTCGTGAGCAGAACAATGACCGGAACCGGGTCGCCGCTCGGGCTGCACCGGGTGCTGGAACCGGCCGGGGTGCTGCCGCAGGCGGCGGCCGGCTGGACACCCGCCCGGAGCTGTGGCCGGACGAGGTGCGGGTCTGTATCGAGCGGCTGAACCTCGACGCCGCGTCGTTCCGGCAGCTGCGCGAGGCGCATCGGCGGCGACCCGGCAGCAATGCGGGCCGCCGTGCTGGAGATCGTGGCCAGCCGCGGCAAGATGCAGAACCCGGTCACCGGCTCCGGCGGCATGCTGACCGGGGTCGTCGAGGAAGCGGGCCCGCGACTCGCCGCTCGGCCTCGCGGCCCGGCGACCGGGTGGCGACCCTGGTCTCGCTCAGCCTCACCCCGCTGGTCATCACCGACGGCCTGGCCGGCTGGGACGGCGCGAGCGAGCAGGTGCCGTGCGCCGGCCACGCGATCTTGTTCGGCCGGTCGATCGCCGCGGTGCTGCCCGATGACCTGCCCGCCGCGCTGGCGCTGGCGGTGCTCGACGTGTGCGGTGCGCCGGCGCTGACCCACCGGGTGGTGAGCGAGACGGCGATCCGGCTGGCCGCGCAGCGTCGCCCCGGCGCACGGGGCCAGCGCGAGCCCGGTGGTCGCGGTGCTCGGCGCGGCGGGCAAGAGCGGCTCGCTGGCCGCGGCGGCCGCCCGCCGGGCCGGGGCCCGCCGGGTCATCGGCGTGGTGCCGCACCAGGGCGAGGCCGCGATCTTGCGGGCGGCCCGGGCCGGTGACGGCCAGTCGGCGCTGGCCGACGAGGTGGTCATCGCCGACGCCCGGGACCCGGTCGGCGGTGTCGGCGGCGGTGCAGGCGGCGGGCGGCCCGGCCGACGTGACGGTGGTCTGCGTGGACGTGCCCGGCTGCGAGGGCGGCGCGATCCTGGCCACCGCCCAGGGCGGCACCGTGATCTTCTTCTCGATGGCGACGTCGTTCACCGCGGCGGCGCTCGGCGCCGAGGGCGCGGCCGCGGACGTGACCATGCTGGTCGGCAACGGGTATGTACCCGGGCACGCGCAGCTGGCGCTGGACCTGATCCGGGCCGAGCCGGGCGTGCGCGCCCTGTTCGACCGCCGGATCGGCGCGCACCAGCCGGCGAGCGCCAGGGGGACCGAAGGGAGCAGGACAGATGACATCAGCGGGCACGGCGGTACCGCGGCTCGGCCTCGACCCCGCCCTGGTCCGCCAGGCCAGGGAACTGGCCCGGCGGGCCGGGCAGCCGATCGTGGACATGGCCAGGAGCCACACCACGGTGTCGGTGGAGCGGGCGGTGCTGCGGCTGGCCGGGCTGCACGGCGCCGACGACGACGGCATGCCGTGGGTGAACCGGCTCACCGGCGCCGTCGCGGCCAGCACCGGGCTGGAACACGGCGTGGCCCTGCCCGCCTGGGACGCGCTGCTGACCGGCGGGTACTCCGACCTGGCCGCGCTGGCCCGGGCCGCCGCCGCGGGCCGGGTGAGGTTCCGCCTTCCGTCCGGTGCCGCCGCCGCGGCGGCGCGCGACGCCGCGGCCGCCGCGCGCGGCCGGCGGGATCGCCGCGCATCGACGCCCAGCGGGCCCGGCGCGACGCCATGATCGACGCAGACCAGCGACCCGGCCATGCCGTGGATCTACCTGATCGTGGCCACCGGCAACATCCACGAGGACATCCCGCAGGCCCAGGCGGCCGCGCGGGAGGGCGCCGACATCATCGCCGTCATCCGCTCCACCGGCCAGTCGCTGCTTGACTACGTGCCCGAGGGCGCCACCGCGCGAGGGCTTCGCGGGCACCTACGCGACCCAGGAGAACTTCCGGCTGATGCGCGCCGCGCTGGACGAGGTGTCCCGCGAGCTGGGCCGCTATGTCCGGCTGACCAACTACGCCTCCGGGCTGTGCATGCCCGAGATCGCGGCGCTGGCCGGCCTGGAGCGGCTGGACATGATGCTCAACGACTGCATGTACGGGATCATCTTCCGCGACATCAACCCCCGGCGCACGTTCATCGACCAGCGGTTCTCCCGGCAGATCCACGCCCGGGCCGGGATCATCATCAACACCGGCGAGGACAACTACCTGACCACCGCGGACGCCGTGGACGCGGCGCACACCGTGGTCGTCAGCCAGCTGCTCAACGAGTTCTTCGGCACGGAGGCCGGCCTGGCCGACGGCCAGCTCGGCCTGGGCCACGCGTTCGAGATCAACCCGGCGGTGCCGGACTCGTTCCTGCTCGAACTGGCGCACGCCCAGCTGGTCCGCGAGCTGTTCCCGGCCGCGCCGCTGAAGTACATGCCGCCGACCAAGCACATGACCGGCAACGTGTTCGCCGGCTATCTGCTGGACGCGTTCTTCAACCTGTGCGGCGTGATGACCGGCCAGTCCATTTTGCTGATCGGGATGATGACCGAGGGCATCCACACCCCGTTCCTGTCGGACCGGGACCTGGCGCTGGAGAACGCGCGGTACGTCAAGACCGCGGCCGGCCGGCTCGGCGACAGCTTCGCGCCGGTGCCGGGCGGGTTCATCGAGCGCCGGGCCAGCCAGGTGCTCGGCGAATCGGTCACCCTGCTGCGGCAGATCTGCGACGGCGGGCTGCTGAACGCGATCGCGGACGGCACGTTCGGCATCACCAGACGGGCCGCCGACGGCGGCCGCGGCCTGGACGGGGTGATCGAGCAAGGCCGGCGGGTACCTCAACCCGGCGGCCGACATCCTGGAGGGCGGCACCTGCGGATCATCGCCGCAGCCCGGCGCGGCCGATGCCGCGCCGGTCCCGACCGGAGCCCGGCGATGAGCGGCCAGGCCCAGATCATCCGGCCCTACGGCGACACCACCGGCGACGGCCAGGTCCAGCTGTCGTTCACGCTGCCGGTGCCGTTCGGCACCGCTGCCGAGCGCGGCCGGGCCGAGGGCGCCGCGCTGCAGCTCGCGGCCAAGATGGGCCTCGGGCCCGGCGATGGTCGTGCATGCGAAGGGGATCGGCCCGGACTTCACGTTCTGCATCGTGTACGGCCGGGTCTCGCACCTGGTCGACCTGGCGGAGGTCACCGTGGCCGAGCGGGAGTTCCCGCTGCTGTCGGCGGCCGAGGTCAACCTGGCCATCCGCACCGGCCTCGGCCGCAAGCTGGTGGTCGTCGGCGCCTGCATCGGCACCGACGCGCACACGGTCGGCATCGACGCGATACTCAACGTCAAGGGGCACGCGGGGGAGAAGGGCCTTGAGTACTACCGGGAGGTCAAGGTAGTCAACCTCGGCGCCCAGGTGGCGGTGCCCGACCTGGTCGCCCGGGCGGCCGCCGAGGGCGCCGACGCCGTCCTGGTCAGCCAGGTGGTGACGCAGCGGGACGCGCACCTGGCCGGCGCCCGCGAGCTGGCCGCGGCGTTCGCCGCCGGCGCCGCGGCGGCCGCTGCTGGTCGTCGGCGGCCCGCGGTTCGACCCCGCGATGGCCGCCAGCCTGGGCGTGGACAGGATCTTCGGCCGGGGCACCACGCCGCGCGAGGTCGCCAGCTACCTGGTGCACGCCCTGGCCCCGGCCGCCGGGAACCATGCGATGACCGCCGCAGCCGGGAGCGCGAGCATGACCGAGGGACGCAGCCGGCGGCCCGGACCCGCGGGCGGGCCTGACCGTAACCCACCGGCGCTACGTCCCCTACAGCCACGCCCACTACGGCGGGAACCTGGTGGACGGGGCCTACGTGCTCGGCCTGTTCGGCGACGTGGCCACCGAGGCGTGCATCCGGGCCGACGGCGACGAGGGCCTGTTCGCGTCCTACTCCGACGTCCAGTTCCGCGCGCCGGTGCTGGCCGGGGACGTGATCGAGGTCACCGCCACGATCACCGGGGCCGGGCGGCGCAGCCGTGCGATGCCGTTCGAGGCACGGGTGATCTGCCGGGCCGACCCCCTCCGCGGCCCGTCCGCCGCCCGGGTGCTGGAGGAGCCGGTCGTGGTCGTCACGGCCACCGGCACCGTCGTCGCCCCCGGGCGCCAGAGTCCGTGATCGTGGCGGATTTTGCCCGGGCGGCGCGCAAATCCGCCACGATCAGGAACGCTACTCGGCGCCGAAGTTCTTGATCTCCTGCAGCTCCGTCTCGGTCAGCTCGCGCGGCACGTCGTCGCTTGTCCACCTTCGCCTTCTGCACCTGATGGCGGATGCCTCGACGATCTCCGGGTTGGCCAGCGTGGTCACGTCCCCGACGTCGGCGAAGTTGGACACCGAGGCGATGACCCGGCGCATGATCTTGCCGGACCTGGTCTTGGGCATGTCCGGCACGATCCACACGTTCTTCGGCCGGGCGATCTTGCCGATCTCGGTCTCGATCGCACCGCTGACCTTGGCCTCCATCCCCGCGCCGGACTCGAGGCCGGGCTTGAGGGACGACGTACATCTCGACCATCCGGCCGCGGATGTCGTCGATCACCGGGACCGCCGCCGCCTCGGCGACCTCGGGCACGGTCAGCGCCGCGGACTCCAGCTCCTTGGTGCCGAGCCGGTGGCCGGCCACGTTGATGACGTCGTCGACCCGGCCCAGGATCCGGAAGTAGCCGTCGGCGGCCTGGACCGCGCCGTCGCCGGCGAAATACGGCCAGTCGTGCCAGTCCTTGCTGTCCGGAGTCGGCGTTGTACTTGCGGTAGTAGGTCTGCACGAACCGCTCGGGCTGGCCCCAGATGGTCTGCATGATGCCCGGCCACGGGTTGCGGATGCAGATGTTGCCCGCCCGGCCGCTGCCGGCGAGCTCGCTTGCCGTCCTCGTCGTAGATGACCGGGTAGATGCCCAGCGCGGCGGGGCCGCAGCTGCCCGGCTTCATCGGCTGCAGGGCCGGCAGCGTGCTGCCGAGGAAGCCGCCGGTCTCGGTCTGCCACCAGGTGTCGACGATGACCGCCTCGCCCTTGCCGACCGTAGCGTGGTACCAGCGCCAGACCTCGGGCTCGATCGGCTCGCCCACCGTGGTCATGTGCTTGAAGTGGTAGCCGTACTTCGCGGGCTCGTCCGGGCCGACCTTGCGCAGCTGCCGGATGGCCGTCGGCGAGGTGTGGAAGATGTTCACGCCGAGCTGCTCGGCGATCCGCCACGGCCGCCCCGCGTCGGGATAGTTGGGCACCCCCTCGTAGATCACCGTGGTGGTGCCGAGCGCCAGCGGCCCGTACACGATGTAGGAGTGGCCGGTGATCCAGCCGATGTCGGCCATGCACCAGTACACGTCGTCGGGGTGGATGTCCTGGTAGTACTTCGACGTCCCGGCCACGTAGGACAGGTAGCCGCCGGTGCGAGTGCTGGGCGCCCTTCGGCCGGCCGGTGGTGCCGCTGGTGTACATCAGGAACAGCGGCGCCTCGGCGGCCATCGAGACCGGCTCCACGGTCTGGCCCGCGTAGCTCCGCCAGCACCTCGTCGACGAAGAAGTCGCGGCCGTCGGCCATCGGCGTCTGCGACGCGTACTGGCCCTGGTGGCGCCGCCAGACCAGCACCTTGTCGACCTCCTGGCCCTGCCTGGCCGCCTCCGCCAGCGCCTCGTCCGCCTTGACCTTGTGGTCGATGAGCTGTCCCGCTGCGGTAATAGCCGTCCATGGTGATCAGCACCCGGCTGCCGGAGTCGGCGATCCGGGTCCCGCAGGCGTTGCCGCTGAAGCCGCCGAACACCTGCGAGTGGATGACGCCGAGCCGGGCGCAGGCCAGCATGGTGACCGGCAGCTCGGGCACCATCGGCATGTGCAGGGTGACCCGGTCGCCGGTCTTCAGGCCGGCGAAGTCGCGCAGCAGCGCGGCGAACTCGTTGACCCGGCGCAGCAGCTCGCCGTAGCTGATCCGCGCGCAGCTCGTCTGATTCCGGGCTCGGGCACCCAGATGATCGCGGTCTTGTCCGGGCTGGCCTCCGCGTGCCGGTCGACGCAGTTGTAGCAGGCGTTCAGCCGGCCGCCGGTGAACCACTTCCAGAACGGCGGGTTGCTGGTGTCCAGCACGGTTTCCCATTGCTGGATCCCAGCTCAGCAGGTCGGCGTACTCGGTGAAGCAGTCCGGGAAATTCGGTCCTCGGCGAACCGCTCGAAGATCGCCGGGTCGTGCGCATTGGCCTGCGCGACGAACGCTCGGCGGCGGGTCGAGTACTCCTCCTCGCGCCAGTGCACCGCGATCTGCGACTCGTCCTTGGACCCCGGACTTTCTGTCATCTGCTCGTCCTCCAGCCGGAAACTGATCCGCCGCAGCGGATGGAAATGCACCCCGCCAGGCGCCAGCCCGGCGGCACGCGGTTCTCCGCAGCAGCCGCGCCGTGGCGCGCGGGCGACCGCCAGATCGTGACAGGCGGAGGCCGGCGGCTGTCAGCCATGGCGTGCTCGTGTCCGGGCAACGGCAGCCAGGGCACATTCGTGACGCATGTTGACAACTTTGTCATGCCGTCCCTCGGATGCTGGGAGAGACCAATCGTATCGCCGGGGGGCATCAGCGAACAGGCCCGTAACAGCGAGGTTGCGACCGCTGTAGACAAGGTTGACAACGCCGCGATCGACGGTAAGTTTCTGCGCAGTCCAGCACCGGGCCAGCCGGTCGGGGCGGTCAGCCGGCCCCGCCGGCTGAGCCTGAGACGGGCCCGCGGCCCGTCTCACGCCAGGCGCAGCGCGGAAGGGGCTGCTCCTTAGGTCCCGGCTGGGCGGGGGGTTGGACCCGGGGAGGGCCTGGGCACCCAGTAGACAACGGAGGGCGAGCCTGTTGCCGACGGGACGCGCTCCGGTCCGAAGGGAGGCCCGGGCCCTCATCCCCCGGGTCTGGCTAGCGCCGCAAATCGGCTACTCTGGGCCGGGCAGCGGCGGCCCGGGTCGAGTCCGCCGGCCGCACGCAGAAGATCCGCAGGCATCCTGCGCCGTTGGCGTCGTACCTGCCCCCGCAGTTGCCGACCCGAGCCCCCGAGGCAGGAAGCGTGACTCAGATAACCGGCCATCCGCCCCGCTAGGCAAGGTGGCCGTCATCATCCCGACCTACAACGAGCGGGAGAACCTGGAGCAGATCGTCGCCCGGGTGCACGCAGCCGTGTCCCGCGGCCGACATCCTGGTGGTGGACGACAACAGCCCGGACGGCACCGGCGAGATGGCCGACAAGCTGGCGGCCACCGACGACCCGGATCCAGGTGCTGCACCGGGCGGGCAAGTCCGGCCTCGGATCGGCGTACATCGCGGGCTTCGGCTGGGCGCCTGGAGCGCGGCTACGGCGCGCTGGTCGAGATGGACGCCGACGGCTCGCATCAGCCCGCGGAGCTGCCCCGGCTGCTCGCCGCGCTGCAGCCGGGCGCCGACCTGGTGATCGGCTCGCGCTGGGTGCCCGGCGGTACGGTGCACAACTGGCCCAGGTCGCGCGAGATGCTGTCGCGCGGCGGCGAACATCTACACCCGGCTCATGCTCGGCATCATCGGTCCGCGACGCGACCGGCGGCTACCGCGCCTACCGGGCCGGGCGCGCTGCGCGCCATCGCCCTGGACGAGGTGATGTCCCAGGGCTACTGCTTCCAGATCGACCTGACGCTGCGGACGGTGCAGGCCGGCCTCACGGTGGTCGAGGTGCCGATCACGTTCACCGAGCGCACCCGCGGCGCGAGCAAGATGAGCCGCGCGATCGTCGCCGAGGCATTTGGCGGGTGGCGCAGTGGGGCGTCACGCGGCGCCTGGGCCGGGGGCGGCGCCAGGCCGGGTCGCCGCGGCGAGGTTAGCTTCGCGGCCCGCCTGATAACCGCCTAGAACAAGCAGAGCCGCCCGGCGGCTGTCCGCCTGGTAGCTGCCGTAGGCCCGGACGGGCTGGCATCGTGGCAGTGGTCGGCGGCCTGGTGCGGCCGGCCAGAGGATGCGGCGGGCGCTAGGCGCTCTTGCGCTGCCGGGCCGCCTGCGAGCTTCGCTCGCCGCGTTCATCACCGCGCTGGCCCCGGATCACCGCCAGCCGCTCGGCCAGCACCTCCTCCAGGTCGGCGACGGTGCGGCGCTCCATCAGCATGTCCCAGTGGCTGCGCGGCGGCTTGACCTTCTTCGGGGTCGGCAGGTCACCGGCCGCGGTGCAGGCGGTGGCGCCGCAGACCCGGCACTCCCAGTTCGCCGGGATCTCGGCCTCGGCGGCGAACGGGACGCTGAATCCGTGGCCCTTCGGGCAGTCGAACGCAACCTCCTGGCGCGGGGCCAGGTCGGTGTTACGGTCGTTCTCGTAGCTCGTGGCTCCGAGTCGGGTGCCGCGAAGTGCGCGTTCGGCCATATGTTTCGCTGCCTCCCAGGCGCTCAGCCGTCCTACTTGACAACGGTGAGTACCCGGACAAGATTCCCCGCGCCCGGGAATTCCAACCCCCTGTGCTGCCCGGGGCGCCATGGCGCTATTACCCCGGGGGCGGCCGCCCGGGAACCCGCCGCAGCCGGCCGCTCAGGCCCCGCGGGCCCTCGGCTTGCGGGTGCCACTGGCCGCGGGCGATCAGCACGTCGCGCAGCGCCTCGGTCGGCGTCGGTCATGATGCCGTCGGCGCCGCAGATCGAGCAGGCCGGTCATCATCGTCGGCGTCGTTGACCGTCCAGACGTGCACCTGCAGGCCCGCGGCGTGGGCGCGGCGGATGAACGGGCCGGTCGCCAGCCAGTACGGCACCTGGGCGCACCGGATCCCGGCCGGGCGAACCGGGCGGCCAGCAGCCGCGGCCGGCATGCCGGCCCTGATCGCGCCGATGGCGCGCCGGGCGGCGGCGGCCATGCAGACCGGCCGGCGCAGGGCGCGCCGGGCCGCCCTCAGCCGGCGGCCGGAGAACGAGGTGAGGCAGACCCGGTCCCAGGCGGCCGACCGGCCGCATCACCTCGGCCAGCGGCCCGATCGCGGGCGCGTCCTTGACGTCGATGTTGAACCGGGCGTCCGGCCAGGCTGCCGAGCAGGTCGGCCAGCAGCGGGATCGGCTCGGTGCCGCCGATCCGGGCGGCGGCCACCTCGCGTAGGGCAGCGCGGCGATCGCGCCGGCGGCGTCGGTGACCCGGTCCAGCGTCTTGTCGTGGAACGCCAGCAGCGGCCGTCGGCCGTGGCGTGCGCGTCGGTCTCCAGGTAGGCGTAGCCGAGCCTGACCGCGTGCTCGAAGGCCGGCCAGGAGTTCTCCGGGAGGTGCGCGGCGCCGCCGCGGTGCGCGAACGCGAGCGGGCGCGGGTGATCAAGGAATCCGGGCGGCACGGCCCAGTATGCCGGTCAGGCGGCTGAATCCAGGCGGACGGGCGTGATGCCGGCGGCGGTCAGCCAGCGGCCCATTCCCGGCGGCGGGCCTCGGCCAGCGCGATCGCCGCCGCGGCGGCCACGTTCAGCGAGCCGACCTTGCCGGCCTGCGGGATGTAGGCGACCACGTCGGCGGCGGCCAGCAGCGCGGCCGAGCAGCCCCGGTCCTCGTTGCCCAGGGCCAGGCAGATGTCGCCCTCCAGCGGCGCCTCGTGCAGCGGCACGGCCCCGGCGGCCAGCTCGATCGCGACCACCCGCAGCCCGTCGGCCCGGGCCGCGGCCGCCGCCGGCGGCCGCGGTCGGGCAGCTGCTCCCAGGGCAGGTAGCGGTCGGTGCCGAGCGCGGTCTTGCGGGCCGACGGGATGCTCGGGGGTGGCGGTGTCGCCGCACAGCCACAGCTGGTCGACGCCGAACGCGGCCGCGGTGCGGATGATCGAGCCCGACGTTGAACGGCTGGCCGACCGACTCCAGCAGCAGCCCGATCCGGGCGCGCGGTGCGCCGCCGCCAGGCCCGGTTCAGCCGCTTGACGTCGGTCGGCCCGAGCTGCCGCGCAGCCCGGCGCCGGCCGGCCGGTCACCGGCTCGGCCGGTCACCCGGCTCACCCGCAGCACCCGGTAGCCCGCCCGGGCGGCGACCCGGTCGGCGGCCCAGCCCGGCCGGCCAGCCAGCGCTGCAGCGAGTCCGAGCCGAGGTTGCGCTGCACGACCAGGTAGGCGGTCGCCGCCCGGGGCCAGCCGGGCCAGCCAGCTGGCCAGCAGCTCGTGCAGGGCCGGCTTGCCGATCCGGATCGGCGGGTTGGACCAGATCAGCCGCGAAGCCGGCGGGCAGCGCGGGTCGTCGGGGCGCGCGCAGCGGACGTTGGCCAGCCCGGCCGCGGCCGCGTTCGCGCGCGCACAGGGCCAGCGCCCGCTGGTTCACGTCGACCGCCCAGACCCTGGCGCCCGGCGCGCGCGGCGGCCAGCGCCAGGGCCAGCGGCCCGTAGCCGCAGCCCAGGTCGAGCAGGTCGCCGGCGGCCGGCGGCGGCGGGCGCGGTGTCCAGCAGCAGCCGGGTGCCGGGGTCCAGGCCGGCCGGGCGAGAACACCCCGGCGTCGGTGCCAGCTCCAGCGCGCCTCGGCAGGCGAGATGCACGCCGGCCGGTGCCGGCCGCCGGGTGGCGGCGAAGTATGCTGGCACGCGACCTGCGGCCGGCGGCCGCGTGCGAGCCGGGCCTGCCGGCCCGCTCAGCCGAAGTACTGGGTGCTCACGCGGCGGCCGCCGCCGGCGGCGGCCAGCGCGGGGTTGATGTAGCGGCGGGTGACCCAGCGCTCGACCACGAACGTCAGCACCGGGATCGTCCCGGCCAGCAGCACGATGATCGTCGCCGGGCTGGCGACTTGATGCCGCACCAGCCGGGTCATCGCGAACGCCACGACCAGGTAGATGATGTACAGGATCCCGTGCGCGGTGCCGACGTACTTGACCACGACCAGGTTGTGGGCGAAGACCTGCAGCGGGATGCCCGACGAAGCACAGCACGATCAGCACCACGCCGGTCACGTAGGCCATGATCCGGTAGGCGCGCACCACCGGCCGCCAGCGCGTCTGGCGCACCGGGACCTCCTTCATGGCCGCGCCGTGGCGCGCGGCCTGGCGCCGGGCTAGCGCAGCCCGTGCCACCTGCCGTGGCCCTTGACCTGCTCGTCCAGCCGGGCCAGGTAGGCGTTGTAGTCGTCGAGCTCGGGATCGTCGTCGCGGCTCGGCCGGCCGCGCCGCCGGGCCGCCCGCGCCGGCAGTGCCGCCGGCGGGCCAGCCGGCCGCGTCGCCGGCCGGCAGGCGTCGACTTCGCTCGGCTCGGCCGCCGCCGGCCGCCTTCGGGCTTGCAGCTCGTCCATGATCGTCTTGGCCCAGAAGACCATGCCGAGAGACCGCGAAGATCGGCCACTCGAAGGTATATGCCCAGCTCAGCGCGTTTCCCGCCTCGGCCCGGTGGAACTGCCAGTCGCCCAGCCACAGCATGCCCGACGACGGCCGCGACCGTGAACGCGTGCCAGGCCAGCCAGCGCGGGGTGATCAGGAAGAACCACCGCGGCCTGGTTCGCGTGCCGCTCATGCTCAGAGCCTAGCGCCGTGACTGGGCGGCGGCTGGCCCGGCAGCGGGCGGCGCCGCCGCGGCCAGCAGCTGACACCGCCTGGCTGCCGGTCATGCGGGTCAGGGAATAGCCTGCGGCCGGATGGCGTGCCAGGGTAGCGGCATGCGTAAATACGTCATCATGGGTGTTCAGGGCAGCGGCAAGGGCACGCAGGCGTCATGCTGGCCGAGGACCTCGACCTGGTGCACATCTCGCGTCGGTGACATCTTCCGGTGGAACGTGCAGAACCACACCAAGCTCGGCGCCCAGGTGCGGCGGACCATGGCGGCGGGGCAGCTGGTCAGCGACGACCTGGTCGAGGGCGTGGTGTCCGAGCGGCTGATCCAGCACGACTGGAACTACGGCTTCATCATCGACGGCTTCCCGCGCAACGAGCGCCAGGCCGAGTTCTTCCTGGAGAGCTACGACATCGACGGCGTGATCCAGCTCGACCTGCCCGACAGCGAGGTGCGCCGCCGGGTGCTGGCCCGGCGGCTGTGCTCGGACTGCGGCATGGACTACAACCTGATCGACAGCAGCCCGCACATCGAGGGCAAGTGCGACGTCTGCGGCGGCGAGCTGGTCCAGGGAGGACGACACCGAGGAAGCGCTGGCGGTCCGGCTGCGCGAGTACCACGAGAAGACCAACCCGGTGCTCGACATCTTCCGGCGCAAGGAGTACGTGGTGACCGTGGACGCCCGGCCCGAGCAAGGAAGAGGTGCAGCAGCGGCTCAGGGACAGCTCGGCCTGCCGCCCTATCTCGGCGCCCGGCGAGCGAGGCCGAGGCCCGCTGGCCCGGGGCCCGGGGAGATGACCCGCTGATGCGGATCGTGCTCGCGCCCGACTCGTTCAAGGGCAGCATCGGCGCGGCCGCGGGCGGCGCGGCGCTGGCTGGCGGCTGGCTGGCCGGCGCGGCCCGGCGACCAGGCGCGGCAGCTGCCGCTGGCCGACGGCGGCGAGGGCACGCTCGAGGTCCTCGCCGCCGCTGTGCCCGGCGGCCGCTGGCACCGCGCCGAGGTGACCGGCCCGGCCGGCGGGCCTGGTCACCGGCGCGCTGGCTGGAACTGCCAGGCCGGACGCACGTGATCGAGCTGGCCCGGGCCAGCGGGCTGCCGCTGCTGGGCCGCCCGGCCGATGGCCGCGCAGACCACCGGCACCGGCGAGCTGATCGGCCGCGGCGCTGGACGCCGGGGCGCGGCGGATCCTGGTGGCGCTGGGCGGCTCGGCCGCCACCGACGGCGGGACCGGCGCGCTGGCCGCCCTGGGCGCGCGCTTCCTGGACGCCGCCGGCGCAGCAGCTGCCGCCCGGGGGCGGCGCGCTGCCCCGGCTGGCCCGTGCCGACCTGACCGGCCTGCGGCCGCTGCCGCCTGACGGGGTGAGCTGCCTGACGGACGTGCGCGCGCCGCTGCTCGGGCGGGCCGGGGCCGCGGCCGTGTTCGGCCCGCAGAAGGGCGCTGACGCCGGCCAGGTCCGCGAGCTTGAGGCGGGCCTGGCCCGGCTGGCCGCCGTCCTGGGCGGCCAGCCGGACGCGCCCGGGGCCGGGGCCGCGGGCGGCACCGGCTACGGGCTGGCCGCCTGGGGCGCAGACCTCGCGCCGGGCGCCGTCGAGCTCGCCCGGGTCGCCGGCCTGGCGGACGAGCTGGCCGGTGCCGATCTGGTCATCACCGGGGAGGGCAGTTCGACGCCACCTCGGTGCAGGGCAAGGTCACCGGCGTGGTCTGCGCCGCCGCCCGGCAGGCGGGCGTGCCGGCGGCGCGTGGTGGCCGGCCAGATCGCGGCGGCCGCGCCGCCGGGGGTCGTCCGCTGCCTAGCCCTCGCCGACCTGGCCGCCGGCGCTGGGAACCGTGCGGGCGGGGGCGCGGCGGCCGCCCTGGCCGAGCCGGCCCGCTGGCTGACGGTCGCCGGGCGGAAGCTGGCCGCTGACCTCGGCGGCCCGGCAGCGGGCTGACGGCCGATCTCAGCTACCGGCCAGGACGGGCAGCTCGCCAGCACAGCGTCCCGCGATCTCCGCGGCGCCGCCTGGTCTAGCCTGGGCAGGTGCGGGAAATCGCGGTCTTCAGCGGGAGCGCCCATCCGGCCCTCGCCGCCGAGATCTGCGCTCACCTCGGCGAGCCGCTGCTGGACGTGCGGCTGCGGCGGTTCGCCAATGACTGCCTGGAAGTCCAGCTGCAGTCCAACTGCCGGGAGCGGGACGTCTTCCTGATCCAGCCGCTCAGCCCGCCGGTCCATGAGCATCTGACCGAGCTGCTGCTGATGCTGGACGCTGCCCGCGGCGCCTCGGCCGCACGGGTCACCGCGGTGATCCCGCACTACGCCTACGGCCGGTCGGACAAGAAGGCCATGCCGCGGGTCTCGATCGGCGGCCGGCTGGTCGCCGACCTGCTGGTCACCGCGGGCGCGAGCCGGGTGCTGACGATGACGCTGCACTCGCCCCAGGTGCACGGGTTCTTCTCGGTCCCGGTCGACCACCTGCACGCGCTGCGCGAGATCGCCGGGCACTTCGGCAGCCAGGATCTCAGCCGCGCGGTCGGTGGTATCGCCCGACCTGGGCAACGCCAAGGCCGCCGCGGCGCTGGCCCGGATGCTCGGCCTCCCGGTGGCCGCGGGCGCGAAGGAGCGGCACAGTGATGAGCGGGTCACGATCAGCTCGATCATCGGTGACGTCGCGGATCGCGACGTGATCGTGCTGGACGACGAGATCGCCCGCGGCACCACGATCCTGGAGCTCCTGGGCCGGCTGCGCGAGCGCGCCGCCCGGTCGGCCTGGATCGCCTGCACGCACGGGCTGCTGACCGACGGGGCGTTGCAGCGCGATCCTGGCCGACCCGCAGGTCCGCGAGGTGGTGTGCACGAACACGGTCCCGATCCCCGAAAGCGGCCGGGAGCCGAGGCTGCACGTGCTATCGCTCGCGCCCGCGCTGGCCGAGGCGATCCGCCGGATCCATGAGGGCGAGTCGGTCAGCGCCCTGTTCACCGCCGAGTGAGCGGCCCGGGGCGGCCGCGCTGGCCGGGCCCGCTGGCTAGGTCTGCTCCAGGCCGCCGTTGCTGACCCACATGGCGATCTGCACCCGCGAGCTGAACCCGGGCTTGCGCAAGATGTTCGCACATGCCGGGCGGCCGTGGCCGGGCTGATGCACAGCGGGCGCGCGACCTCGGAGTTGCTGCTGGCGGTGGCGATGAGCGCGGCGATCCCGCGCTCGCGCGGGGTCAGGGTCTCGGCCGGGCCGTATGCGCCGTGCGCCGGGGACAGCGGCGGCACCGGCCAGGCGGTCTCGCCAGCAGCCGCAGCGCCAGCCGGGTCCTGCCGATGCCGCCGGCCCCTCGCAGCGTCTCCGCCAGGGCGGCCAGCAGCACGAGTTCGGCCAGCTCATGTTCGCGGCCGATGGAGCTGCTGGGCTCGCCGCCCAGGTTCCCGCGCGCCTGATCGCTCATCGCTCGTGTCTGACCTGCTGGTGCCCGCCGGTCCGGGAGCTGCGTCTGCGCTTTAGGTTTGACATAGCACCATAACCTGCCGGAGGCCACCTTGCCGGCCCGGCCGCCGCATTGCGCGGTCAGGCCACCGATGCCGAATACGGGCGAAACCGGGCCGCTGCGCCCTGCGGCGGCCGACGGCCGCCCCGCATGACCGGTCGGGAACAATACCGGTGGCGGACTGATCAGGGGTGGACACCGAAAGGCGGAGGACAAGGCGTGACTGACTTCAACACCACGGTAATCGAGGAGTTCCGGGCCAACGGCGGCAAGGTGGGCGGCCAGTTTGAGGGCGCGCCGCTGCTGCTGCTGCACACCACCGGCGCCAAGTCCGGCCAGCAGCGAGTCAGCCCGGTGATGTACCTGGCGGACGGCAGCCGGATGTACGTGTTCGCGAGCAAGGCAGGCGCCCCGGCCAGCCCGGACTGGTACCACAACCTGGTCGCTCACCCGCGCGCCGCGGTGGAGGTCGGCGAGGAGGCCTACGACGTCACCGCGACGGTGCTCAGCGGCGCGGAGCGGGACGAGATCTACGCCCGGCAGGCGGCGCTGTATCCCGGCTTCGCCGATTACCAGGCCAAGACCAGCCGGATCATCCCGGTCGTGGCCCTGGACCGGGCCTGACCCCGCAGGCGAGGGCGCGCCCGCTGACCCGGGCTTCCAGGTCCAGCAGGAAGCGCTTGCGGTCCAGGCCGCCGCCGTAGCCAGTCAGGCGGCCGTCAGTGCCCACGACCCGGTGGCAGGGCACGATGATCGACACCGGATTCCGGCCGTTGGCGAGGCCGACGGCACGGCTGGCGGCCGGCTGGCCGATCCGGCGGGCGAGCTCGCCGTAGGTGACCGTCTCGCCGTATCCGACGGCCTGCAGTACCTGCCATACCCGCTGCTGGAACGCGGTCCCGCCCAGCGCGAGCGCCAGGTCGAACGCGGTGCGGCGGCCGGCGAAGTACTCGGCCAGCTGATCGGCGGCAGCTGCCAGCGGGACCGGATCGAGCTCGCCGAACGCCCAGCGGTCCGGCGCGTGCCGGTGCTCGCTCAGGTACAGCCCGGTCAGGGCGGCGCCCGCGGCCACCAGGGTGACCGGGCCGACCGGGCTGTCGATGACCGCGTGCACCCGGCGGCCGCCGGGCATGGTGATTGTCATAGCCGCCTCATTCCGCTCTCTCGGCTATTGTCTCGGCTCTGGTTACGTCCGGGGGTCACGGGCCGGCCCCGGCAGCCGGTTGATCTCATGATCTCCGGTAGCCCACAGGTACTGCACGGCGTAGGCCCGCCATGGCCGCCATCCGGCCGCCCGCCTGGTCAGCGCGGCGTGGGTGACGGGCAGGCCGAGCCGGGCCGCGGCGCCGCGGACGCCCAGATCCGTGCCGATGAAGGCATCCGGGTCGCCGAGGGCGCGCATTGCGATCGTCTCTACCGTCCACGAGCCGAGCCCGGGCAGCGCGGCCAGCCGCCGCCGCGCCTCCAGCCAGTCCGCTCCGGCACCCAGGTCGATCGCACCCGCCGCCAGCGCCGCCGCGAGCACCGCGACGCTGGCCCGCCGCGCGGCCGGCAGCGCGAGCCGGACCTGGGCAGCCGGCGCGCCGGGCGGCCCGGACGGCGGCCGGGAGCCGGAGCGCGCCGTCTGCGCCGCCTCGGTCAGGCCGATGGGCCGGGCCGGTCCCGCCGCCTCAGTGCGGCCGGCTGGTTCCCGGGTCCCCGCCGCCAGCGCCTGGGCCAGCACGCTCATGGCCGGGAACAGCCGGGTCAGGCCGCCACCTGGGTCGGCCACCGGCTCGCCCAGGGCCGCCGCCAGCCGGGCGGCGTGGGTGCGCGCCGCGGCGGTGGAGACCTGCTGGCCGAGCACCGCCCGGATCGCCATCTCGTCCGGGTCGGTGCTGCGGGGGACTCGCCGCCCGGGTGCCTTGGCGACCAGCGGGGCCAGTGCCGGATCGGCGGACAGCTGGCCGTCGACTGCCTCCGGGTCGGCGTCCAGGTCCAGCAGACGGCGGCACCGGCTGATCGCGGTCGGCAGGTCGCGCAGGTCGGCCAGCGCGAGAGTGCAGCCGATGTGCCCGGCCTCGGGCCGCAGCGCGGCGATCCCGGGCCCGCGCGGCAGCGCCAGCGTCCGCCGGTAGGACCCGTCGCGCCACTCCTCGACACCGGGCACCGCGGTCGCCGCCAGATGGCCGAACAGGTTGTCCGGGCACAGCGGCGCCCGGAACGGCAGCCGCAGCGCCAGGGTGCCCGCGGCCGCCGGGGCAGCCGCGGCCTTCCGGCCGGCGGCCCGCTGCCGGAGCTGGGACGGAGACTGCGCGAACGCCGCGCGCACCGTGTCGTTGAACGCGCGGATGCTGGCGAACCCGGCGGCGAAGGCGATCTGCCCCATTGGCAGCCAGGTGGTCTCGATCAGCAGCCGCGCAGTCTGGGCACGCTGGGCCCGGGCCAGCGCCAGCGGCCCGGCGCCCAGCTCCGTCAGCAGCTGGCGCTCGACCTGGCGGACGCTGTACCCGAGGGCCGCGGCCAGCCCGGGCACTCCGGCCCGGTCGATGATCCCGTCGGCGATCAGCCGCATGGCCCTTGCCGTCAGGTCGGCGCGCGTGTCCCACTCCGGCGATCCCGGGCTGGCGTCGGGCCGGCACCGCTTGCAGGCCCGGTACCCGGCCTGCTGCGCCGCGGCCGCACTGGGGTAGAAGCGCATGTTCTCCGGCTTCGGCGGCACCGCCGGGCAGCTCGGCCGGCAGTAGATCCCGGTCGTCAGCACCGCGGTGAAGAACCAGCCGTCGAACCGGGGATCGCGCGACCAGGCCGCCCTCAGGCGCCGCTCGGTATCGAAGTGCACGGATCAAGCATCAGGCCAGGGAACGTGCCCTGGCTAGCAGAAATGCGACATTACCCGTACCGGCGGGCTGGCTGGGGCCATGATGTCGGATTCTTGCCAGCAGTTCGCGCGAGCCGCCCGGAGGCGGCCAGGCGCAGGCTCCCCGGCACGGGCTGCCGGCGCAGGCAGCCGGCCGGGCTCCCGGGCGCAGGTTCCCGGGCGCAGCCGTAGCTGGCGTTTCGCCGACAGCGGAATTTTGCGTAAAAAGAATTTATGCATGCCCTGAAAGCTTGCTACGCTCCCTGCCGTGAGTCATCAGGCAGCCGCCCCCCGCTGCCTGCCCGAGGGGCTGCGCGAGCGCAAGAAGCAGGCCACCCGCCGGGCCCTCAGCCTGGCGGCCATGCATCTTGCCGTGCAGCGCGGCATCGATAACGTCCTGGTCGAGGACATCGCCGCGGCGGCCGACGTGTCGCCCCGGACCTTCAACAACTACTTCGCCAGCAAGTACGAGGCCATCTGCGCCACCGCGATGGACCGGGGCCGGGAGCTCGGCACCGCGCTGCGGGCGCGGCCGGACGGCGAGCCGCTGTGGGACGCGATCAGCCACGCGGTGCTCGACGTGCACGCGGCAGCCGACCGCGCGCCCGACAAGGACTGGATCGCCGGCCTGCGGGTGGTGATCCGCTCGCCGGAGCTGCAGGGCGAGTACCTGAAGAGCCGCTATGTGATGCAGCATTCGCTGGCCGCGGCGATCGCCGAGCGCACCGGGACCGATCCGGCCGGCGATATGCAGCCGCGGGTGCTGGCGGGCGCGGTCACCGCGGCCACCCAGGTCGCGATGGAGTGCTGGCTGTTCGCCGATCCGCCGGTGCCGCTCGCGCCGCTGGTCGCGCGCGCGCTGCGCACGCTCCGCGGGGCGCTGCCCGGAGCGGCCGCATCCGGCCCGGCACCGGCCGGTCCTGCGGCCGGGACCGGCCCCGCACCCGCCGGCGCCGCCGCCGGCCCTGATACCGACACCGAACCTGCCGCCCTGCCGCCCCGGCCTGACCTGCTGCGAGAGACCTGATGCTGCTGCGACTCCTGCGGACGTACCTGCAGCCGTACCGCACGCCGATCGGCCTGGTCGTGCTGCTCCAGCTGGTGCAGACGCTGGCCACCTTGTACCTGCCCACGCTCAACGCCGACCTCATCGACCAGGGCGTGATCACCGGGGATACCCGCTACATCATCCGCACCGGCGGGCTCATGATCGTGATCACGCTGGTGCAGGTCAGCTGCGCCGTCGGCGCGGTGTACTTCGGCGCCAGGACCGCGATGGCGCTCGGCCGGGATGTGCGGCTGGCGCTGTTCCGCCGGGTCGGTGACTTCTCCGCCCGTGACCTCGGCCAGTTCGGCACGCCGTCGCTGATCACCCGCACGACCAACGACGTGCAGCAGGTGCAGATGCTGGCGCTGATGACGTTCACGCTGATGGTGTCGGCGCCGATCATGTGCGTCGGCGGCATCATCCTGGCGCTCAACCAGAACGTGCCGCTGTCGTCCCTGCTGCTGATCGCGGTGCCCGCGCTCGGCGTGATCGTGGCGCTGATCATCTCCCGGATGCGGCCGCTGTTCCGGCACATGCAGACCCGCATCGACCAGATCAACCGGGTGCTGCGCGAGCAGATCACCGGCGTGCGGGTGATCCGGGCGTTCGTCCGGGACCAGCGCGAGCAGCAGCGGTTCGCCGGGGCGAACACCGAGCTGTTCGAGGTCTCGCTGGGCACCGGGCGGCTGTTCGCGCTGATGTTCCCCGCGGTGATGCTGGTGCTCAACCTGTCCAGCGTGGCCGTGCTGTGGTTCGGCGGGCACCTGGTCGCCGACGGCAGCATGCAGATCGGCTCGCTCACCGCGTTCCTGACCTACCTGCTGCAGATCCTCATGTCGGTGATGATGGCCACGTTCATGTTCGTGCTGGTGCCGCGGGCCGAGATATGCGCCGAGCGGATCGTCGAGGTGCTCGGGACCGATCCGGACGTGCAGCCGCCGGCCCGGCCGGTCGCCCTGCCGTCCCGGGCCGCGGCAAACGGCCAGGGCAGCGCGGGTCAGGGCGGGACGGTGGAGCTGCGGCGCGCCGAGTTCCGCTATCCCGGCGCGCAGCAGCCGGTGCTGCGCGACATCAGCCTGACGGCGCGGCCCGGAGCGGTCACCGCGGTCATCGGCGGCACCGGCAGCGGCAAGACCACGCTGGTCGGCCTGATCCCGCGGCTGTTCGACGTCACCGGCGGCAGCGTGCTCATCGGCGGGGTGGACGTGCGCGAGCTGGACCCGGCGGCCCTGTCGCAGGTCATCGGCCTGGTTCCGCAGCGGCCCTACCTGTTCTCCGGCACGGTGGCCACCAACCTGCGCTACGGCCGACTGGACGCCACCGACGCGCAGCTGTGGCGGGCGCTGGAGATCGCCCAGGCCCGCGACTTCGTGGCGCAGATGACCGGCGGCCTCGACGCCAAGATCGACCAGGGCGGCACCAACGTCTCCGGCGGCCAGCGGCAGCGGCTGGCGATCGCCCGCGCGATCGTGCACCGGCCGCAGGTCTACCTGTTCGACGACTCGTTCTCGGCGCTGGATTACGCCACCGACGCCGCGCTGCGCGCCGCGCTGGCCGGACAGACGGCGGACGCCACGGTGCTGATCGTGGCCCAGCGGGTCGCGACGATCAGGAACGCCGACCAGATCATCGTGCTTGAGGCCGGCCGGATCGCGGCCACCGGCACCCACCGCGAGCTGATGTCGGCCAGCGAAACCTACCGCGAGATCGTGCTGTCCCAGCTGACCGAACAGGAGGCCGCGTGAGCTCCGGACCGGGGGAGCGGGCGGTACCCCGGCGAGGGCCCCGGCAGGCCGGCCAGATGAGCCATGGGCCGGCCCGGTTCATGGGCGGCATGCCCACCGAGAAGGCGCTGAACTTCCGCGGCTCCAGCCGCCGGCTGCTGCGCATCCTCGCGCCCCAGCGGACGCTGATGATCGGCGCCCTGGCCCTCGGCGTGATCAGCGTGACGCTGACCGTGCTCGGCCCGAAGATCCTCGGCGACGTCACCAACCTGATCTTCTCCGGCGTCATCTCCAGCCGGATCCCCGCCGGGGTGACCAAGGCGCAGGCGGTCACCCGGCTGCGGGCGGAGGGCAAGGCCAACCAGGCCGCCATGCTCGCCTCGATGCACCTGACCCCCGGCCACGGGGTCGACTTCGGCGCGGTCGGCCGGATCCTGCTGCTGCTCGCGGTGATCTACGTCGCGGCCTCGGTGTTCGGCCTGTTCCAGGGCCGGGCGGTGGCCACGGTCGTGCAGCGCGCGGTGTTCAGCCTGCGCGAGCAGGTGCAGGCCAAGCTGGCCCGGCTGCCGCTGAGCTACTTCGACGCCCAGCCGCACGGCGAGATCCTCAGCCGGGTCACCAACGACATCGACAACCTGGCGCAGTCGCTGCAGCAGACCCTGAGCCAGGTCGTGACCTCGCTGCTCACGATCATCGGGGTGCTGGTGCTGATGTTCTGGATCTCGCCGCTGCTGGCGCTGATCGCGCTGGTCACCGTGCCCGCCTCGGTCCTGATCGTGGCCCAGATCGGCAAGCGGGCCCAGCCGCAGTTCGTCCGCCAGTGGACCACGACCGGCCGGCTGAACGGGCACATCGAGGAGATGTACACCGGGCACTCGCTGGTCACCGTGTTCGGCCAGCGCCAGCAGGCCATGGACACGTTCGCCGAGCACAACGACAAGCTGTTCGCCTCCAGCTTCCGGGCCCAGTTCATCTCCGGCACCATCCAGCCCGCAATGATGTTCATCGGCAACCTCAACTACGTGCTGGTCGCGGTGGTCGGCGCGCTGCAGGTGGCGACCGGCCAGCTGTCCATCGGCGCCGTCCAGGCGTTCATCCAGTACTCGCGCCAGTTCAGCCAGCCGCTGACCCAGGTCGCGTCGATGGCGAACCTGCTGCAGTCCGGCGTGGCCTCGGCCGAGCGGGTCTTCGCGCTGCTGGACGCGGACGAGCAGTCCCCGGACCCGGCGGTCCCGGCCCGGCTGGAGCATCCGCGCGGCCGGGTGGAGTTCCGGGGCGTGTCGTTCCGCTACGCCCCCGACGTGCCGCTGATCGAGAACCTGTCGCTGACCGTCGACCCGGGCCAGACGGTGGCGATCGTCGGCCCGACCGGCGCGGGCAAGACCACCCTGGTGAACCTGCTGATGCGGTTCTACGAGCTCGGCGCCGGGACGATCACGGTGGACGGCACCGACATCGCGGCGATGTCCCGGGACGAGCTGCGCGCGCTGACCGGGATGGTGCTGCAGGACGCATGGCTGTTCGGCGGCACGATCGCCGCCAACATCGGCTACGGCGCCCCGGGCACGCCGACCCGGGAGGAGATCATCGGCGCGGCCCGCGCCACCTACGTCGACCGGTTCGTGCGGATGCTGCCCGACGGCTACGACACGATGATCGACGAAGAGGGCTCGAACGTCAGCATGGGGGAGAGGCAGCTGATCACGATCGCGCGCGCGTTCCTGGCCCGGCCGGCCATCCTCATCCTGGACGAGGCGACCAGCTCGGTGGACACCAGGACCGAGGCGCTGATCCAGCAGGCGATGAACTTGCTGCGCCAGGGCCGCACCAGCTTCGTCATCGCGCACCGGCTGTCCACGATCCGGGACGCCGACCTGATCCTGGTCATGGAGGCCGGCCAGATCGTCGAGCAGGGCACGCACGAGCAGCTGCTCGCGGCCGGGGGTGCCTACGCCCGGCTGTACGCGGCGCAGTTCGCCAGCGCTCTGGCCGAGGTCGACTGAGGCGCGGACGGGCCGCGGCGGCCGTGCGGGAGCGCGCCCGCCGCGGCCTACGGCAGGGCCGGCAGGTCGCGGGTTTCGACCATCTTGAACACCAGCGGCGCATGGCCGGGCGAATCCGCCTGCCAGCTGACCAGGTGCTGCGCGCCGCCGACGCCGTGCACCGACGCGCGCGGCAGCAGGCGGCTGAACGGCTCGTGCGACACCGGGTCCACTCCGCTGCCGAGCAGCGCCCGGTCCAGGTCCAGCCGGTAGGCGGCTGCGGCCGCGGCGGACCGCCAGGCGGAGCAGCCGACGGCCTGCGGCACCGACGCGCGGCCGGCCGGGGCCCGGACGCCCACGGCGACCTCGGCGGGGGCCAGCGGCGGGCTCGGCGGGTAGCTGCCGATCCAGGCCGCCACCACGTGGCCCAGGCACCGGGCCAGCGCGCCGACGACCGGGTCGCCGGCCAGCGTCCGCCCGGCGGGCTGGCCGACCTCGCGCAGGTCGGTGCGCGCGTAGCCGTAGCGCAGGTCCTGGCCGTCGGCGCGGACCTGGGCCAGCGGAAGGTCCAGCGCCGCGCCGATCGTGCTGCCGCCCATGACCGCCCGCAGCGGCGGTGCGCGCAGCCCCCTGCCATGAGGCTTCCAGCCGAGCCTGGCCAGGTAGCCCGTAACCCGGCCGGCCTGCTGGCCGCCGGCCAGCAGGCCGATGCCGCGCGGCGGGGTGCCCGCCGCGATCGCGTAATTCTCGTCGATCACCCTGATGCCCGCGCTGATCTGCCCGGCCCACGGCACCAGGCCCGGCGCGCCCACGCCGCGCAGCAGGGCGAAGCCACGATGCCTGTGCCAGCTCCGGCCGGCCACCCGGACGAGCGCGGCGGTGTCGTCGTACCAGATCTGCGCGCGATTGCTGCTGGTGTCAGCCACCCGCCCGAGGGCCGCCGTCAGGCTGCTGCTGCCATGCCCGGCAGCTCCGCCGGAGGAGCAGCCGGCGCCGAGCACGGCGAGCACGATGGCGGCGGCCGCCACCGCGGCGTGCCTTCTCGGTCGGAGCACGGCGGAAGCGTAGCGCACCGGCCCGGATGACAGGATCGCGACCGATTTCGCCCGCCAGCCGCGCACTACCTGCGCGCCTCATTCGACACGCCGGACCCCGGCGAGTGGCTGACCGAGATCGGCTGGCCGATCTTCCGCGCCGGCCCCGGTGGCTGAGCCCGCGGCCAAGCCGTCGCCGGCCGGCCCGGCGGCCGAGCCGCCGCCTGCCGGGCCGGCGGCATCCGGGTCACCGGGCTGCACCGATATCTCGCTCAGCCGCCGCCAGGCTGGCGAGGCCACGGTGATGGCCGAGTTGATCACCTCGACGACGGGCGCGCTGACCGAGCCCCAGCCGTCCGGCCGCTGCCCGGCGTCCCGGCTGCGGTCCGCCCAGGCCGCCATCTGCCGGGCCAGGTCAGCCAGCCGGGGATCATCGGGATCCCAGTCGAACGCCTCGTCGCAGGCCAGGTAGATGCGGCGGAAATCAGGATCGTCCAGGGCGGCGCGCTTCTCCCGCACCCATCCGGGGATCTGCTCCGGGGAGACCGCCACCATCAGGATCCAGGCGTCCCGCTCGGTCCGCACGGTCCGCTCGCTGACGCCCATGGCCCGCAGCTCGGTCAGGATGTCGACGATCTCGGCCGGCAGGAACAGCCGCTCGCCGCCCGCCAGCTCGGCGATCCGGCGCCGGTGCCGGGTCAGCTCGCCGAGCCGGCGCCGCAGCCCGTCGTCAATCTCGGTGATGGCGCGGGCGAACTCGGCCGGGCTGGCCCCCTGCAGCTCCTGGATGCGGGCCAGCGGCACGCCTGCCTCGGCCAGGGTCTTGATCCGGACCAGGTCGACGACGGCCTGCGCGTCGTAGCGGCGGTAGCCGGAGGCGTCCCGGGGCGGCTCGGCCAGCAGCCCGCACTGGTGGTAGTGCCGGACCGCGCGCACCGTCACCCCGGCCGTGGCGGCCAGCTGGCCGATGGTGAGCATCAGCGACCTCCGTCAGCGTGTCATGCGTCAGCGGGCCGGGCCGCGCTGGTACAGCCATCGTGCCCACAGATATCCCGCCAGGGCGATGGCCGCGCACCAGGCCGCCGCGATGGCGGCGCTGGACCCGATCGCGGTGCCGGTGAGCAGCCCGCGCAGCGTGTCGATGACCGGCGTGAACGGCTGGTGCACCGCGAACCAGCGCACCCCGGCCGGCATCGACCGGGTAGGAATGAACGCGCTGGAGACAAAGGGCAGCACCGCGGGGATGAGGGCGAGACTGTTCGCCCCGGACGGGGTCTTGGCCTGCAGGCCGAAGGCGGCGGTAAGCCAGCTGAGCGCGACGGCCAGCATGGCGAAGACGCCGGCGGCCGCGATCCAGCCGGCCGGCCCGGCCGTCGGCCGGAAGCCCAGCGCCAGCGCGACGCCGGTGACGAGCACCGCGCTGATCATCGTCCGGATAACGCTCCCGGTGACCTGCCCGGTCAGCACGCTAGTGCGGGAGATCGCCATGGTGCGGAACCGGGCGATGATGCCCGTGGTCATGTCGGTGCAGACGTTCACCGCGGTGCCCTCGGCCGCGAAGCCGGCGGTCATCACCAGGATGCCCGGCGCCAGGTAGTCGATGTAGCGGATGCCGCCGGCGGCGGCCAGCCCGGCGGACAGGGCGCGACCGAACACGCCGGCGAACAGCAGCAGGAAGATGACGGGCACCGTGATGCCGCTGATCGTCATCGCGGGGGAGCGGAGCGAGTGGCGCATGTCGCGGCGCAGCATCGTGGCGGAGTCGCGCGCGGCCAGGGCCAGGCTGCTCATGGCGTGATGCCCTTCTGGTCAGGGGAGTGGCTGGTCAGGGACAAGAAGACGTCGTCGAGGCCGGGGGTGTGCACCGACAGGCCAGCGACGTCCACGTCCTGGGCGCCGAGCTGGTCGAGCAGGCTCCGCAGCGCGGTGACGGTGCCGTCGTAGGGGACCTGCAGCGTCAGCGCGTCCTCGTCGCGGTGGCCCGCGCCGAGGGCCTGCGCGGCCCGGCCGAGCTGGCGCGGGCCGTCGAGCTGGAGCCGGACGTGCCCCCCGGGCACCAGGCGCTTGAGCTGCGCCGGGGTTCCCTCGGCGACGAGCCGCCCGTGGTCCAGGACCGCGATCCGGCCGGCCAGCTGGTCGGCCTCCTCCAGGTACTGGGTGGTCAGGAAGATCGTGACCCCGGCCGCGGCGAGATCGCGGATGATCTGCCACATGGTGCGCCGGCTGCGCGGGTCCAGTCCGGTGGTCGGCTCGTCCAGGAAGATGATGCGCGGCTCGCCGACCAGGGTCATGGCCAGGTCCAGCCGCCGCCGCATGCCGCCCGAGTAGGTTGCCGCCACCCGCCCGGCCGCCCCGGTCAGGTCGAACCGCTCCAGCAGCCCGGCGGCCCGGCGGCCGCCCGCGGCCCGGCCCAGGTGATGCAGGTCCGCCATCAGGAGCAGGTTCTCGGCGCCGGTGAGCAGGTCGTCCACGGCCGAGAACTGCCCGGTGACGCCGATCGCGGCCCGGACCAGGTCCGGCTCGCGGCTCACGTCATGTCCGGCCACCCGAATCGAGCCCGCGTCCGCGGCGAGCAGCGTCGACATGATCTGGATCGTGGTGGTCTTGCCCGAGCCGTTCGGGCCGAGCAGGGCGTAGATCGTGCCCGCGGCGACGTCCAGGTCGATGCCGTCGAGGACGAGCTGGTCCCCGAGCGACTTGCGCAGCCCGGTGACCGCGATGGCGGACCGGGCGGCGGCGGCTGGCGGCCCCGCAGCGCGTTCGGTGAGTTCTGTCATGCGGCCATGCTGCAAGCCTGACGCCGGGTCAAGGTCAAGCCCGGGTTTCCGGCTGATTTCCGGACGCCGGCACCGGGCCCGCGGCCCCGGTGCCGGGCGGCTGGTTACACCAGTGTCATTCTGACCGCCGGAGGCCGGGTGCCGGGCTCGCCGGGACGGGCTGTCTGCCCGCCGCCGCCTATTCTCCGGTGAGCCCGTCCGCCGACTCGCGGAGCAGGTCCGCGTGGCCGTTGTGCCGGGCGTACTCCTCGATCATGTGGCACAAGATCCATCGCAGGCTCGGTGCCCGGCCGTCGGGCCAGGTGCGCCGGGCCAGCTGGCCCAGCCCGCCGTCGGCCAGCGCCTCGGCGACCAGGGCGCGGGACCGGTCCACGGCGTCCCGCCACAGCGCGAGGAGCTGACCCGGCGAGTCTTCCGCTGCCGAGTGCCACTCCCAGTCCCGGTCGGCCTTCCAGTCCACCGCGTCCCACGGCGGCCGCTCGTCGTGGCCGTGCAGCGACTCGGAGAACCAGGAGTCCTCCACCAGCGCCAGGTGCTTGAGCAGCCCGCCCAGCGTCATCGACGACACGCCGACGGTCGCCGCCAGGGCCGCCGCGTCCAGTCCCGCGCATTTCCACGCCAGCGTCGCGCGCTGGTACTCCAGGAATCCCAGCAGCGTGCCGGCCTCGTCGTCCGCGAGCGGCGGCTCAGGGCGGCCCTGCTCGTCCAGGTCAGTCATGGGCGGTGAGTCTAGGCGCATCGCCGGCCAGGGCGCCTGCGGGCACTCGCCGCAGCGAAGCGCCGGACTCCGCTCGCTGCTGCGAAGTGCCAGACTCCGCGCCGCTTAGCCAAACGCCGATAAGAGTCATTATGTCAAGTAGTTCGCTCATGAGTCCCCGCCCCCGGCGGCGTCGGCGGTCCGCAGCGGGCGCGGGTCGAAGGTCACCCGGATGGCGGTGATCGCGCCGTCCTCGGCGTGCGACCAGTTGGCCACGGGGCACGGCGGCGCGACGGTGGTGTGCAGCTCGAACCAGGTGATCACGTCGGTGTCATCGGCGAGCGTCTTGCGGACCACGATGTCGGTCAGGATCTCGGACATGCGCCGAAGCCCCGCTACGCAGTCGTCAGCGTTATCGGCGCTGCCGAGCGGCCCGCGGAAGGTGGCATCCTGCGCCAGCACCGAGCGGAGCGTATCGAAGTCGCGGTTCTTCCAGGACGTGAGGTAAGTGGCGGCAAGCGCGCGCGGGTCGGTCATCGGCGGCATCAACTTCCAGGCTGCGTCGGCCGGGCCTGGCTGCCGGCCCGGCCTGCGATGTGCCGTCACGCTAGCCAGGATCGGAGCGCAGGCATAAGTCCATTGCAGCACGGCCGCAGTGGGCCAGTCACGCCCGGCCACGCCGGCGTACACGGCCGCCTGCCGCACCCCTGCCGCCTGGGTGCCCGGCGCTCCCCCGGCGCCGCGCTCAGGAACTCAGGCCAGATGCCGGAAGAAGTCGATGAGCCCGGTGATCCAGCTGTGCACGGTGTCCCCGGCGCTAGTCGGGTTGCTGATGATCCATACTACGAGCAAGATCGCCACGATCCAGCCGAGTACCTTCTGGAGCATTGGTCCCGCCTCCCGCCTGTGTCAGTCCGGCGCGGCATTCCATCGGTGATGCAGAACGGCGCAGGCGACCGGGCCGCTGATTACCCTGGCTATTATTCCTGATCACCGCCCGGAAGAAACGCACGACACCGCTCCCTTCCGTGGCAGAAACCCCGGAAGGCTGCTCACCTGCTGTTTCCTTTATTATTGGGTGCACACAGGCACGTGACATCCCGCCCGCCGCGTGCCAGTCCTGCCTTGAACGCTCTGCCCTTGGCGGCCTTTTGTCAAATACCAAAACGGACGTATATAAGAATCGCCGCCACATGTCAAGGACCTGATGCGGCGTGGCGGTCGTCAGCGTTCGTCCGAAGGCCGGCCGACGCTTTCGCGCGATCGCCGCCGGGAGCGGCCAGGCCGCCATCAGGATGTGCTTAAGTTAGGCAACCATCGGGCTGTATGTCACGCCGGACGGTCCCCCGGGCCCTTCGCGGCTGGCCCGGATACGCCGGGCGTCACCGCGCCGCGAGCAGCCCGGCCAGCTCGCTGAGGCTGCCGGCGGTGTGATCAGGGCGCGGCCCCCACGGGTCGAAAAGCGCGCCGGGCTGACGCCGGCACCAGGCGGTCCGCAGCCCGGCCGCGCCCGCTCCGATCAGGTCGAACGGGTTGCCGGATACCACCAGAGTGTCGGCGGCCGCTGAGCCGGTCACGGACAGCAGGTGCCGGTAGATGGCCGGGTGCGGCTTGTAAGCCCCCGCGTCTTGTGCGCTGATCATGCCGCCGACCAGCTCGCGGTAAGGCCGGGCCAGGTCCTCCAGCCAGGCCCGCGGGCCGACGCTGAAAATGACGCTGGTGTGCCCGGCGGCGGCCAGGGCCGCCAGCGCCGGGCGCACGTCGGGAAACGGCGGCAGCCGCCGGTACGCGCCAGCCAGCCTGGCCGCCTCCGGCTCGGCCAGCCTGATCCCCCGCTCGGCCAGGGCCCGGATCAGGCTCCACCGGGTCAGGTCGGCGAACGAGGGGAACTGGCCCATCGCCGTGACCCGGAACATGTACTCAAGCTGCCGGGCCCGCCAGTCCCCCGCGACCTGCGCGGCCTGGTCCCCGCAGACGGGGGCGAGCTCGCCCGCGACGCCCGCGGGATCGGCGAGCGTGCCGAACATGTCGAAGGCCAGGATCACCGGGCTGCTCCCCCGCTCATCCGCGGCAGCCTCACTGCCGGGGTCCGCTGCTGCCTTCATAATGCGCCAAAAGCCGCCGCAGGCCGGAACCTAGCCGATAATCCGCAGTTCCTGCCCGATTTCGGGCAGGAACTTGGCAATTCGGTCGCCGAACGGTCCACCATGGGTCGGTGCCAGACCGCGAACTCATCGACCGGGTGGCCGCGTCCGCCGGCCTGACGCCCGCCGAGGCCGCCCGCGTGGTGTCGGACATCCTGGCCTGGTATCGCGAGCCGGTCGAGGACTACGTGCGCCGCCGGCACGCGCTGTACCGGCTGCACGGCAAGCGCAACCAGGAGATCTTCGCGCTGATCGCCGGCGAGCTGGCTGACCGGCTGGTGGCGGCGCCCGTCCTGTCCGAGCGCCAGCTGCGGCGCATCGTCTACGGCTGAGCAGACTGGAGCAGCAAAGTGTGCGGAATCGTCGGCTACATCGGCAGCCAGAAGGCCGTCCCGGTGCTGATCGAGGGCCTGTCCCGGCTGGAGTACCGCGGTTACGACTCGGCCGGGATCGCGGTGCGTGACCGCCAGCCGGCACCCAGGTTTACCGCACCGGTCGGCCGCGTCCGTGACCTGGAGGCGGCGCTGCCCCGGCGGCTGGCGGGCAAGGCCGGCATCGGGCACACCCGGTGGGCCACTCACGGCCCGGCCACGCAGGCAGAACGCGCATCCCGCAGTCCAGCGAGGACGGCCGGATCACCGTGGTGCACAACGGCATCATCGACAACGCCGCCGCGCTGCGCGAGCGGCTGGCCGAGCCGGCGTGGAGTTGCAGCTCCGATACCGACACCGAGGTGATCGCGCACCTGATCGCCCGGTCCGCGGCGCAGACGCTGGAGGAGGCGGTACTCGACGCGCTGTCCCGGTCACCGGCACCTACGCGCTCGCGGTGCATGGACGAGCAGCACCCGGACCGGATCGTAGCCGCGCGCAACGGCTCGCCGCTGATCGTCGGCGTCGGCGACCACGAGATGTTCATTGCCAGCGACTTGTCGGCCCTGGTCCGGCACACTACGTCGGTCGTGCACCTGGACGACGGCGAGCTGGCCAGCGTCACCGGGTCGGGCTTCCGCACCTTCAGCCGGGAGCAGGAGAACACCGCCAAGTCGCCGACCAGCATCGACATCGACGTGACCGACGTGGACCTGGCCGAGACCAGCACTTCATGCACAAGGAGATACTCGAGCAGCCGTCCTCGATCGAGCGGATGCTGCGCGGCCGGCTGGACGAGCGGTTCGGCACCGCGCGGCTGGACGGGCTGAACCTCGGCCCGCGCGAGCTGCGCGGGTTCCGCCGGGTGAAGATCCTCGGCTGCGGCTCGGCCTACTACGCCGGCCAGATCGGGGCGCTGATGATCGAGGAGCTGGCCCGGGTCCCGGCCGACGCCGAGCCCGCCTCGGAGTTCCGCTACCGCAACCCGATCATCGAGCCCGACACGCTGTACGTGGCGGTCAGCCAGTCCGGCGAGACCGCAGACACCGCGTTCGCCGTGCGCGAGGTCAAGCGCAAGGGCGGGGAGGTCATCGGGCTGGTCAACGTGGTCGGCTCGACCATCGCCCGGGACAGCGACGGCGGGATCTACCTGCACGCCGGCCCGGAGGTCGCGGTGGCGTCAACCAAGGCGCTGACGCACATGATGATCGGGTTCGCGATGCTCGCGCTGGCGCTCGGCCGGATGCGCGACCTGTCCATCGCCGACGGGCAGCGGATCATCGCCGGGCTGCGCGCGCTGCCCGGCCAGATCCAGCAGGTCATCGACGACGAGGCGCACATCGCCGAGGTCGCCAAGGGGCTGGCCGGCGCGCAGAGCCTGTTCTTCATCGGCCGGGTCCGGGGCTTCCCGGTCGCGCGCGAGGGAGCGCAGAAGTTCAAGGAGGTGTCGTACCGGCACGCCGAGGCCTACGAGGCCAGCGAGCTGAAGCACGGCCCGCTCGCGCTGATCGACGAGACCATGCCGACGGTGGCGATCCTGCCCGACGACGAGCTGACCGACCGGAACACCGGGGCGTTGCAGCAGGTCGCGGCCCGCAGCGGGCCGCTGGTGACGATCACGCACCCGCAGGTCCGCCTGGGCGACCTGGCCGACATCCCGCGGATCGACGTGCCGAAGAACGAGCGGGAGCTGGACCCGATCCTGCTGACCATCCCGCTGCAGCTGCTCGCCTACCACGCGGCGCTGGCGCTCGGCCTCGACATCGACAAGCCCCGCAATCTGGCGAAGTCCGTGACCGTGGAGTGACGCGGCTGCTGTGGGGAGATCCCGGGGGTCATCCCCCCGGGGCAACTCTGCTGCGGCCCCGGAATTCAGCGATGATCGCCGCGCCGCGCCGCACGGTCACGTCGTAGACGCCGCTGCGGCCGTACCGGACGCGCTCGGCGGCCACCGCGGTCAGCTCGTCGCCAGCCCGGGCCGGCGCGACAAAGGTGATGTCGGCGCCGGCCGCGACGGTGACCGGGCCGTGGCTGTTGCAGGCGCAGGCGAACGCGGTGTCGGCCAGCAAGAATACATACCCGCCGTGGGCGATCGCGTGGCCGTTGACCATCGCGCCGCTGATCGTCATGCGCACCACGGCGCGGCCGGCCCCCGCCTCGACCAGCTGCATGCCGAGACCGCGGGAGGCCAGGTCTGCGGCGAACATCCGCGCGGCGGGGCCGGCCGGGCCGTCCGGCAACGGTGGCGGGGCTGGCATGGGCCGGGTCCTCCGGGTGGGTATGCGGGCGATCCTCAGGGTAACGGTCTGACCATGACCAGCTGTCGGCAGCCGGGCACCGTGGTGACCGAGCTAAGCTTTGAGGTGCCGCTTGATCACTCCGAGCGGGGCGGTGAGCAGATCGGGCTGTTCGCCCGCGCGATCGTCGCGGCCGGCCGCGGTGGTGCGGGCCGCCCGCTCCTCCCCGGTGACCTGGCGGACGCTGGCGGCCCGCGGCGGAGCGCAGGCCCAGGCGGAATACCTGGCGCACTTCCGCGCCGACGCGATCGTCGCCGACGCTGAGCTGATCCGTCGCGAGCTGACCGGCGGGGACAGGTGGAGCGTGCTCGGGCAGAGCTTCGGCGGCTTCTGCCCGGGTCACCTACCTGTCGGTCGCGCCTGAGGGCTGCGGGAGGCCTTCATCACCGGCGGCCTGCCGGGCCTGGAGACCAGTCCGGCCGGCGTACTACCGGGCGAGCTATCCGATCGTCGCGGCCAGGAACACCACCCATTACGCTTGCTATCCGCAGGATGCGGACCAGGCCAGGCGCATCGCCGCGCACCTGGCTAGCGGCCGGGTCCGGCTGCCCGGCGGCGGGCCGCTCACGGTCGAGGCATTCCAGTCCCTGGGCACGATGCTGGGCGCTGCCGATGGCAGTCACCGGCCGGGGTGATCGAGTCGGAGGCGCCGGTGCTGTTCACCGGCGAGATGATCTACCCGTCTACTTCAGCGACATGTATGTGCCCGAGCAGCACTCGGTACCCACCGCGCGCGCCGTCCGCGGGCTGCGCGCCTGGGCGACCAGCGATACGAGCACGACGGGCTGCGGGTCAGCAGCGGCGCGGTGCTCGACCGGCTGATCGGCCTGGCCCGCGGCCTCGCCTGAGCGCGGCCTGACCTGGCGGCCTGCGCCGGGCCGCCTGCCCGGCCCTAAGCTGGGCCGATGCTGACCCGGACCTGCCTGTGCCTGCTGACCCGCGGCGCCGCCGGGGACCAGGAGGTCCTGCTCGGGATGAAGAAGCGCGGCTTCGGAGCGGGCAAGTGGGTGGGGCTCGGCGGCCACATCGAGGCCGGCGAGACGCCGGCCGAAGCAGCCGCGCGCGAGGTCAGGGAGGAATCCGGGCTAGTGGTCGCGCCGGATCGGCTCGCGCACATGGCCGCGCTTACCTTCCTGTTCCCGGCCCGCCCCGGCTGGGACCAGACGGCCGACGTCTTCGCCGCATCGGCCTACCGGGGCGAGGCCGCCGAGTCCGAGGAGATCGCGCCCCGCTGGTTCGCCCTGAGCGCCCTGCCGCTGGCGGGCATGTGGGACGACGCCCGGTACTGGCTGCCGCGGGTGCTGGCCGGCCAGCGGGTGACCGCGACCGTGACCTTCGCCGCCGACTGCGCGACGGTGGCGGCGATCCGGTCCAGCGAGGCGATCCGGTCCAGCGAAAGGCGCACGCGTGCCTGATGCCGTCAGCAGGTTCGGCCCCTATGCGGCCTCCTACGATTCCGCTCGCCCCGCGCCGCCGCGCGAGCTGGTCCGCTTCCTCATCCAGTGGTCCGGTGTCCGCGCGCCCGACGTCGTGGACATCGGGGCCGGGACCGGGCTGTCCACCATGATCTGGGCGGGCTCGGCCCGGCAGGTCATCGCAGTCGAGCCGTCCAGCGGCATGCGGCAGATCCTGGAGCAGAAGATCGCCCGGCCCGGCGCCGCCCAGCCGGACCCCGCCCAGCCTGGCCCGGCTGCCGGGGGGCCGGCGGACACCCGCTTTATCGTCACCAGCGGCGCGGCCGAGGTCACCGGGCTGCCGGATGGCTGCGCGGACATCGTCACGGCCAGCCAGGCGATGCACTGGTTCGACGCGACCCGCGCGCTGCCCGAGATCGCGCGGCTGCTCCGGCCGGGCGGAGTGCTCGCCGCCTACGACTGCGACTGGCCGCCGGATGTTGACTGGCAGACGGACGCCGCGTTCTCTGCTTACCTGCAGCGCATGTTCAGCCTTGAGGATGAGCGGCGGCTCAGTCCCCCGCACGCGGGCAAGCGGCACCGCGAGACGCTGGCCGCCTCCGGCCTGTTCCGGTACGTGACCGAGGTGGCGCTGCACGGATGCGAGCAGGGCGACGCGGCGCGGCTGGTGGCGGCCGCGCTGAGCCAGGGCGGTGCACGGGCGCTGCTGGATACCGGGCTGACCGAAGACGGCATCGGCATCACGGCGCTGCGCGAGGTGGCAGCGCAGCGGCTGCCCGGGCCGCGGCCCTGGTGGTGGACCTACCGCGTCCGGCTGGCTGTCAAGTAGCGGCCGGGCCCTGCCGCCTGCCCCGCCAGGCTAATCCGCCCGGCGGGGCAGGTAGGTAGTTGCAGTCAAGCAACTTGTACCCCGGTAGGCTGGTTTCGCGGGCACAGCAGGGCTGGCGGCGAGGCACGACGCGAAGCGGGGCGGACGTCATCACGGGCACGGCAGGCGGGCGAGCGGGAACATCAGCAGCGCGCGGCGGAGCGGCGGGCGCGCCGGCGGCCGCCGGGTCAGCGGCCGGCGGCCCCGGCCGCTACAAGTGGGTCGCGCTGTCGAATACCACGCTGAGCATGACGATGGCGACCATCGACGCCTCCATCGTGATCATTGCGATGCCCGCGATCTTCCGCGGTATCCACCTCGACCCCACCGCGCCGGGCAACATCAGCTACCTGCTGTGGATGATCATCGGATACTTGCTGGTCACCGCGGTTCTGGTGGTTACGCTCGGCCGGCTCGGCGACATGTTCGGCCGGGTCCGCATCTACAACCTCGGCTTCGTCGTCTTCACGCTCGCCTCGATCGCGCTGTCGCTCGATCCGCTGACGGGCGGCCCGGGCGCGATCTGGCTGATCGGCGGCCGGGTCATCCAGGCGGTCGGCGGGTCGATGCTGATGGCGAACTCGGCGGCGATCCTCACCGACGCGTTCCCGGCGGGCCAGCGCGGCATGGCGCTCGGCATCAACCAGATCGCCGGCATCTCCGGGCAGTTCGTCGGCCTGCTGCTGGGCGGGCTGCTGGCCGCGTGGGACTGGCGGGCGGTGTTCTGGGTCAACGTGCCGATCGGCGTGTTCGGCACGATCTGGGCCTACCGGAGCCTGCGCGAGACCACCACTACCCGGCGCGCGTCCATCGACTGGGCCGGGAACGTGACGTTCGCGCTCGGCGCCGGCGTTCTGCTCGCGGCGATTACCCACGGCATCCAGCCCTACGGCGGGCACGCTACCGGCTGGACCAGTCCGCTGGTGCTGGCCGGCCTGATCGGCGGCGCGGCTCTGCTCATCGTCTTCGGCATCATCGAGACTCAGATCTCCGAGCCGATGTTCCGGATGAGCCTGTTCAAGATCCGGGCCTTCGCGGCCGGGAACGCGGCCAGCCTGATGAGCTCGATGGCCCGGGGCGGCCTGCAGTTCATGCTGGTGATCTGGCTGGCGGGCATCTGGCTGCCGCTGCACGGCTTTGCCTATGTGGTCACCCCGCTGTGGGCCGGCATCTACATGCTGCCGCTCACCGCGGGATTCCTGATCGCCGGGCCGGTGTCGGGCTACCTGTCCGACCGGTTCGGCCCGCGCCCGTTCGCGACGGCCGGGCTGCTCGTCGCGGCGGGCGCGTTCACCGGCCTGATGCTGCTGCCGGTCGACTTCCCGTACTGGGCCTTCGCCCTGATCATCTTCGGCAACGGCCTCGGCTCGGGCCTGTTCGCCTCGCCCAATACCTCCGCCATCATGAGCAGCGTGCCGGCCAGCGACCGCGGCGCCGCCTCCGGGATGCGCTCGACCTTCCAGAACTCCGGCATGGCGCTGTCGATCGGGATCTTCTTCTCGCTGATGATCGCCGGGCTGGCGTCCGCGCTGCCCGCCACCCTGAGCCGCGGCCTGCGATCGCAGGGCGTCCCGGCACCGGTCGCCGCGCACATTGCCCACCTGCCGCCGGTCTCGACTCTGTTCTCCGCGCTGCTCGGCTTCAGCCCGATCCGCAGCCTGCTCGCCCGCTCCGGCGAGCTGGCGAGGCTGCCGCGCAAGAACGCGTCCGTGCTGACCGGCAAGCAGTACTTCCCGCACCTGATCTCGGCGCCGTTCCACCACGGCCTGGTCATCGTGTTCTCTGCCGCGATCGCGATGTGCCTGCTCGGGGCGCTGGTGTCGCTGCTGCGCGGCAAGCAGTTCTACTATGACGACGCCCGCGACGCCCAGGCCGCGGGTCCCGCCGCGGGCGACCGGGCCGCGGCCGCCGATCTGACATCCGCCCAGGCCGCGGGTCCCGCCGCGGGCGACCGGGCCGCGGCCGCCGATCTGACGTAAGCTGGCCTGGTGCCGCGATACGAGTACCGATGCCGCGCCTGCGGGGATACGTTCGAGCGGTCCCGCCCTATGAGTGAGTCATCTGATCCGTGCCCCTGCCCGCAGGGGCACGGTGACACCGTCAAGCTGCTGTCAACTGTGGCCGTCGGCGGCCGGTCTGGCTCCCGGGCCCCGGCTCCCGGCGGCGGCGGTGGCTGCTGCGGCGGGGCGTGCGGCTGCGGCTGAGCCAGCCGCGGAGCCGGGGGCGGGACGGTAAGGTCAGCCCGCTACATCTGCCTCATCGAGATATACCGGCGGATGTCATCCTTGCGCGGCCAGCACGGCAACGCCGATCGCCGACCCCAGGACCACCACGATAAGCCACTTCATCGCCAGCCTCCTTCGAGCTTGCCGCCGCCCTGAGCCTAACCCACCGGCTACCCGGAGAATCGCTCCATCTGCCGCATCTTGTTCGTCGCATCCAGCGCCGCGACCTTGTAGGACTCGGCCAGCGTCGGGTAGTTGAACACCGCGTCGACCAGGTAGTCGACGCTGCCGCTGCAGCCCATGACCGCCTGGCCGATGTGCACGAGCTCGGTGGCGTGAGTGCCGAACACGTGTACCCCGAGCAGCTTATGGTCATCGGGCGAGACCAGCAGCTTCAGGACGCCGTAGGAGTCGCCGATGATCTGCCCACGGGCCAGCTCGCGGTACCGGGAGACACCGACCTCGAACGGGATGCACTCGCTGGTCAGCTGATCCTCGGTCTTCCCGATGAAGCTGATCTCCGGCAGGCTGTAGATCCCGATCGGCTGCAGCGTGCTGGCCGCGTGCACCGGCTCGCCGCAGGCGTGCTGCGCCGCGCACCTGCCCTGCTCCATCGAGGTCGCCGCCAGCGCCGGGAAGCCGATCACGTCGCCGACCGCGTAGATGTGCGGTACCTCGGTGCGGAAATGCTCGTCCACCGCGATCCGGCCGCGCTTGTCCGCGGACAGCCCGGCCGCGGCCAGCTCCAGGTCGTCGGTCATGCCCTGCCGCCCGGCCGAGTACATGACGGTCTCGGCCGGGATCCGCTTCCCGCTGGCCAGCGACGCGATCGCGCCCTCCGGGCGCTTCTCCACCGACGACACGGTCTCGCCGAACCGGAACGTCACGGCCAGGTCGCGCAGGTGGTACTTGAGGGCCTCGACGACCTCCAGGTCGCAGAACTCCAGCATCCGTTCCCGCTGCTCGACCACCGTGACCTTGGTGCCGAGGGCGGCGAACATCGAGGCGTACTCGATCCCGATCACCCCGGCGCCCGCCACCACCATTGACCGGGGCACCCGTTCCAGGTGGATGATGCCGTCCGAATCGATGATCGTGCGCTCGTCGAACTCGACGCTGGACGGCCGGGCCGGCCGGGTGCCGGTGGCGATGACGATCTTGTCCGCGCTGTACTCGCGGCCGCGCCCGTCGGCGTCGACGACCTCGATCTGGTGGTCGCCGGCGAACCGGCCGGAGCCGGTGAGGATCGTGATCCGGTTGCGGATCAGCTGGCTGCGGACGACGTCGTTCTCGCGGCCGACCACGTGCTGAGTGCGCGCGGCCAGGTCGCCGATCGTGATCTCGTCCTTGACCCGGTAGCTCTGCCCGTACATCTCGCGCTGGTTCAGGCCGGTGAGGTAGAGCACTGCCTCGCGCAGCGTCTTGGACGGGATCGTGCCGGTATTGAGGCACACCCCGCCGAGCATGTTCGGCCGTTCCACGATCGCCACCCGCCGGTCGAGCTTGGCGGCGGCGATCGCGGCCTTCTGGCCGCCGGGTCCCGATCCGATCACCAGGAGGTCGAAGTCGTACACGCTCTCAGTGTGACCGTGCCGGGCGGCTTTTGGATACCCCGCTAGTCTTTCCCAGGGCCGGGCCAGCCCGCCGCCGTCAGCCGCCAGAGACGGTGGCGGTGCACGGGACGCCGGCGTGCTGGCCCGGTGGCTGGTGACTCGCCCTTCTGGCCGGCGGGCAGGGGCCGCGCCGGGGCCGCCGGGCGGCCCGCGGCAGCAGGGCGGGAAACGAGCGCGTAACACGCCCGGTCTAGCCTGTGGCCGTGGCGGACATCTTCGACGGGTATCAGCTGGCCGATGCTTGGGATGAGATGTTCGAGCGGCCCGGCGTTCCGCGCTCGCCCTACCTCGCGCTGCTCGGTGCGCTGCAGCCGCTCGATCACGCTGAGCTGCGGTTCCGGGCCGATCAGCTGGCCCGCGTGTTCACCGACCGGGGAGTGACCTTCGATTACGCGGGCGAGGAGCGGCCGTCCCGCTCGACCTGGTGCCCCGGATCATCGACGCGGTCGAGTGGGACCTGGTCGCCCGCGGCGTGCGCCAGCGGGTGCTCGCGCTCGAGGCCTTCCTCGCCGACGTCACGCTGACCCGGCTGGCCTGATCGGCGGCCCGCGGGCCTGGGCGCCTGTCCGGGGTCCGCTAAAGCCAGCTGACCCGCGCGCTGGCCAGATCCGCATCGGCCGGGGCCTGCGCGGCCTGGCCTGCGTTGACCTTGGCCAGCAGCCGGGCCACCACGTCGGTGATCTCGCCGGCCGCCGCGCGCAGGCCGGCCGCGTCGCCAGCCAGCTGCTCGTCCGGCTCGATTCCGGCCTGCCGCAGCAGCTTGCCCAGGTCGGTGAGCTGGTTCCCGACCCACTGCACGGGACTGGCCGACAGTTCCGGGTCGAACACGCGCCGGCCCGGCTCCCAGCCGTGGAAGCCGGGGTGATGGTGGGCCCGGTTCAGGCTGCCGGGCGCGTCCGCGGCCTCCAGCAGGTCGGCCCGCCACACCGGCCGGTCCACCTGGATCGGCCGGGACGAGTAGACGGACCCGGTCAGCTCCCCCGGCTCCAGCATCCGGATCTCCAGCCGGACGCCGCGCTCGGCGCCCTCCTGGCCGGGACCCGGATTCGGGTCGACGAAGTACAGGTCGCTGACCACCACGCCGATCCGCTCGAACCCGAATGCGTACAGCACCGCAGCCTCCCTAGCCCGCCTGGATACCCAGCCCGCCTGGACCCCCTGTCTGCCTGTAAGCCTCGCAGGCCGGGCCGGCCGCGGCTAGAGCGGGTCCGGCCGGTCCGAGGTGCGCGGGTCCGGCCGGTCCAGGTTCCAGTGCCGGACGACCGAGGCCAGCCAGACCTGCCCCTGCTCGGTTTCGCGCGGCCGCAGCACGAACCTGCTGACCGCCCCCTGGCCGCCCTCGTGGTCGCTGTAGTGGATATCGACGGCCAGCGGCTGGCCGTTCTTGATCGCCGCCAGGGCGCCCTCCCGCTGCCCGTCGTCGGCGGCCCGGATTGCGCCCTGCCAGAAGCCGATGTCGTTGGGCGGGATGTAGATGTCCCGCGAATGCTGCCGGTAGCCCGACACATCCGGATGCCGCGGCAGCCTGCCCGGCACGACCTCGGGCTCGATGTTCCAGCTGCGCAGCACCGCGATGCCCGCGCCCGCGTTACGCACGGATATCGCCAGGTAGATGACGTCGCTGCCGTCGCCAAGCAGGCTCACGGCGCCCGGGTCGATGCCGCTGCGGCTTTCCTCGCCGACGACGACCGCGGCGGTGCCGCCGGGTACCTGCACGCCTTTCCCGTCGCCGAAGAAGACCTTCTGCCTGGCGTCGTCGAACCGGGATGGCACCAGCAGCGGCCGCATGCCGACCAGCAGGGCCTGCTCGGCGATGCGCGCGGACCGGTTGGACGAGCGCACCGCGGCGAAGGTGGCCACGGCCAGCACCAGCGTGCCGGCCCCGGTTGCGAGCGAGGAAGCTATGGACCAGTTAATGAGATCCTCCCGATGACGTTGCCGGACCGCAGCACTCAGTCTCTCAGACCAGGGCGGCGGGCTCTCAGACCTGGGCCGCGGGCTCCTGGCGGGCGAACTGGGTGCGGTACAGCTCGGCGTACTGGCCGCCCGCCGCGAGCAAGTCCTCGTGCCGCCCGGACTCCCGGATCCGGCCGCCGTCGATGACCAGGATCTGGTCGGCCTCCCGGATCGTGGACAGCCGGTGCGCGATGACCACCGAGGTGCGCCCGGCCAGCGCCGTGGTCAGCGCCCGCTGGACGGCCGCCTCGGACTCCGAGTCCAGGTGCGCGGTCGCCTCGTCCAGCACGACCACCGACGGGGCCTTCAGGAGCAGGCGGGCCAGCGCGATGCGCTGCTTCTCCCCGCCCGACAGCCGGTAGCCGCGGTCGCCGACCACGGTGTCGAGCCCGTCGGGCAGCACCGAGACCAGGTCCCAGATCTGGGCCGCCCGGCAGGCCGTGATCAGCTCGTTCTCGGTCGCGCCGGGCCGGGCGTAGGCCAGGTTGGCGCGGATGGTGTCGTGGAACATGTGCGCGTCCTGGGTGACCACGCCCACCGCGTCGTGCAGCGACTCCTGGGTGACCTCACGCAGGTCGGAGCCGCCGATCCGGACGGTGCCCGTCCCCGGGTCATACAGCCGCGAGATCAGGTGCGTGATCGTGGTCTTGCCCGCCCCGGACGGCCCCACCAGCGCGGTGAGCTGGCCGGCGGGCGCGGTGAAGCTGACGTCGTGCAGCACGCCCTGCCCGGCGCCGGCCCGCTCGGGCGACGGCAGCGCGATGGACTCCAGCGAGGCCAGCGAGACCTCCGCGGCGGCCGGATAGCGGAACGACACGTGGTCGAACACGATGTCGGGCGCCCGGTGCCCGGCGGCGGCCGGGCCGCCTGCCGTGCCCGCGATCAGGTCCGGGCCGGCCGCCACCCGCAGCGGCACCGCGTCCGGCCGGTCCTCGATGAGCGGCTTGAGGTCCAGCACCTCGAACACCCGGTCAAAGCTGACCAGCGCCGTCATCACGTTGACCTGCACGTTGGACAGCGAGGTAATCGGGCCGTACAGGCGTGACAGCAAAGCGGTCAGCGCCACCAGCGTGCCGAGCTGGAAGGCGCCGCGGATCACCAGTTCGCCGCCGAGGCCGTAGACCACCGCGGTGGCCAGTGCCCCGAGCAGCGTCAGGGCGATGAACAGCGCCGACCCGTACATCGCCGTCACGACACCGATGTCGCGGACCCGTCCGGCCCGCCCGGCGAAGACGTCCGCCTCCTCCCGCGGCCGTCCGAACAGCTTGACCAGCATCGCGCCCGCCACGTTGAAGCGCTCGGTCATCGTCGAGCCCATGGCCGCGTCCAGCTGCATGGATTCCCTGGTGAAGCGCTGCAGTCTGCGGCCGACCAGCCGGGCCGGCAAGATGAACAGCGGCACCAGCACCAGCGCCACCACGGTCACCAGCCAGGACAGGTAGAACATGGCGGCGAGCACCAGGATCAGCGACAGTACGTTCGAGACCACCGACGACAGCGTGGAGGTGATGGCCTGCTGCGCCCCGATGACGTCGCTGTTGCAGCCGGCTGACCAGCGACCCGGTCTGGGCCCGGGTGAAGAACGCGATCGGCTGCCGCTGCACGTGCCGGAACACCTGGGTGCGCAGGTCGTAGATCAGGCCCTCACCGATCCGGGCCGAGTACCAGCGCCCGGCGATCGTCAGCAGCGCGTCGAACAGCGCCAGCCCGGCCACCGCCCCGGCGATGGCCAGCACCACGCCCGAGTCCCCGGCCAGGATGCCCTGGTCGATGATGTCCTTCAGCAGCAGCGGCACGGCCACGGTGACGACCGCGTCCAGCGCGGTCACGGTCAGGAACGCCGCCAGCGCGGCCCGGTACGGCCGTGCATAGGAGGCGATCCGGCGGACGGTGCCCGGCTTGAGCCGCTGGCGGGTGACCGACGGATCCCGGGCGAATCCGCGCATCGAATGCCAGGCGCTGGCGTTCATGAGCGCGGGAACGCGCGGGCGGGTGCCGTTCTTCCCGCGTCAGCTCTCGGCGAACCGTCCGGGCTGGCCGGTCCGGGCTGGCTGATCAGGGCTGCGCCGGCCAGCGGGACCGCATCAGCGCGGCCTGGGCGCGGCGCTCGGCGGCGGCCTGCTGCTCCAGCGTGTTCGCCGCCGCCTGGGCCAGCAGCGCCTTGGCCGCCCGGGCCGCCGTCGCGTCGGTGGCCAGCAGCGCCGCGGTCAGGTCCGCGACGGCCGCGTCCAGCTCGGCCGGCGGCACCACCAGCTCGGCCAGCCGCAGGGCACTGGCCTCGGCCGCGGTCACGGTGCGGGCGGTCAGGCACAGCTCGATGGCGCGCGGCAGGCCGACGATGTCGACCAGCGGCTTAGTGCCGGTCAGGTCCGGCACCAGGCCAAGGGCGGTCTCCTTGACGCACAGCCGGGCGTCGTCAGCCAGTATGCGCAGGTCACAAGCCAGTGCCAGCTGGCAGCCCGCGCCGATCGCGTGGCCTTGCACGGCGGCGACGGACACGATAGCCGGATCGCGCAGCCACAGGTACCCGGCCTGCAGGGCGGCCAGCGCGGCATCGAAATCCGGGGCGTCCGGCCGCGGCAGCGGCGTCTCGCCGGGCACCCCGTCGGCGGACAGCATCCGCAGGTCGATGCCGGCGCAGAACGACGGGCCTGCCCCGCGGATCACCACGACCCTGACCCGGGACGGCAAGCTGGCCCCGATCTCAGCCAGGCCGAGCCACATGCCCGGCGTCATGGCGTTGCGCCGCTCGGGCCGGATGAGCGTCACGGTCGCGGCCGCGTCGTCGATGTCCAGCCGCAGTCCCCGGCAGGCAAGGCTGTCGGAGCTCATGGTCAATCGTCCTCCCGGGCAGGCTGGGCCCTGGATGCGGATCGTGCCGCCGCGGCTCAGCGCCTGGACTTGGCCTTGCCGCGGGTCGCGCCGCCGCGGCCGCGCAGCGACACGCCGTTCTCGGTCAGGATCCGGTGGATGAACCCGTACGACCTGCCGGTCGAGGCGGCCAGCGAGCGGATGCTCTCGCCGCTGTTATAGCGCTTCTTCAGATCTGCTGCGAGCCTGGTCCGGTCGGCACCGGTAACGCGGGTGCCTTTCTTAAGGGTCTCGGCCATGCATTCCTCCCGGTTAGTGGAAGTGACCGCTGCGTTACGTATCCCGCCATGATCACTCATCCTCGCAGTGATCGGCTACCCACACGACGGCAAAAAGATCTCTTCTTTTGCGGCCAGCGATAATCACGGGGGTGCCGGAGCGTGATCAGGCGAGCGCGACGAGGTCGGCCAGCTCGGCGCTCCAGGCGTCCTCCACGCCGTCGGGCAGCAGCACCACCCGCTCGGGCGCCAGTGCGTCGACGGCCCCCTCGTCGTGGGTGACCAGCACGATCGCCCCCTGGTAGCGCCGCAGCGCGGACAGGATCTCGGCCCGGCTGCCCGGATCGAGGTTGTTGGTCGGCTCGTCGAGCAGCAGCACGTTGGCACCCGAGACGACCAGCAGGGCGAGCGCCAGCCGGGTCTTCTCCCCGCCGGACAGCACCGCGGCCGGCTTGCTGACATCGTCGCCGGAGAACAGGAACGAGCCGAGGATGCTGCGCTGGTCGGCCTCGCTCAGGTCCGGGGCCGCCGAGCGCATGTTGGCCAGCACGGTCGCCCCGGTGTCGAGGGTCTCGTGTTCCTGCGCGTAGTAGCCGAGCCGCAGCCCGTGACCGGGGTGCACGCCGCCGGTGTCCGGTTCCTCCAGGCCGGCCAGCAGCCGCAGCAGGGTCGTCTTGCCCGCTCCGTTGAGGCCGAGGACGACGATGCGCGACCCCCGGTCGACCGCCACGTCCACGTCCTCGAAGACTTCCAGCGAGCCGTAGGACTTGCTCAGCGCGGTGGCGGTCAGCGGGGTGCGCCCGCAGTGCGCGGGCACCGGGAACCGCAGCCTGGCCACCCGCTCGGCGGCCCGGTCGGCGCTGACCCCGGCCAGCAGCTTGTCCGCGCGGCGCTGCATACTCTGCGCCGCCCGGGCCTTGGTCGCCTTGGCCCGCATCTTGTCGGCCTGGGTGCGCAGCGAGGCCGCCTGCCGCTCGGCGTTGACCCGCTCGCGGCGCCGCCTGCGCGCATCGGTCTCCCGCTGCTCCAGATATGCCGCCCAGCCGAGGTTGTAGATGTCCAGCACCGACCGGTCGGCGTCCAGGTGGAACACCTTGTTCACCACCGTGGCCAGCAGCGCGGTGTCGTGGCTGATCACTACCAGGCCGCCGCGGAAGCTGCGCAGGTAGTCGCGCAGCCAGGCCACCGAGTCCGCGTCCAGGTGGTTGGTCGGCTCGTCCAGCAGCATCGTGTCCGACCCGCCGAACAGGATCCGGGCCAGCTCGATCCGCCGCCGCTGGCCGCCGGACAGCGTGCGCAGCGGCTGGCGCAGGGCCCTGGCCGGCAATCCGAGGCTGGCGGCCAGCGATGCCGCCTCCGCCTCGGCCGCGTACCCGCCGAGCACGGTGAACCGCTCCTCCAGGTGGCCGTAGCGGCGCACCGCGGCATCCCGCCTGGCCGGCACGGCCCCGGCCATCTGCGCCTCGGCCTCGCGCATCCCGGTCGCCAGCGCGTCCAGGCCGCGGGCCGACAAGATCCGGTCCACCGCCAGCGCGTCCAGATCGCCGGCCCTGGTGTCCTGCGGCAGGTAGCCGACCGAACCGCCGGTGCGGACCGTGCCCGCCGCGGGCAGCGCCTCGGCGGCGAGGACCCGGGCCAGGGTGGTCTTGCCGGCCCCGTTGCGGCCGACCAGGCCGATCTTGTCGCCCGCCGCGACCTGAAAGGTGGCGCTCTCGAGCAGCAGGCTCGCACCCGCGCGCAGCTCAAGGCCGGTGGCGGTAATCATGGGAGATCGCTCCAGAACGGAAGAGGACGGGCAGCATGCAGGCACACGTCACCCCGGGACCCGGGGCCTTCCGTCAGGACAGGAGCGGCTGCATACGCAAAATTTTACCCGAGCCGCCCGCCAGCCGCTTCCGGTTAACCCCGCCTCGCCCCGGCGCCGCCCGCTCCCCCAGGCGAGCTCCATGATCACGGTAAACCGCCAGTTCCCGCTGCTGATGATTTACCGCGATCATGGTGACTGGGCCGCCGGGGGGCTCACCTCCGGATACGCGTCGCTGGGCGCGGTGATCGCCGGGCCGCGGGTGGCCGAGCCGTTCTGGCGGCCCGGGGCTCGGGCCCCGGCTGGTGGCCGACATCCGCGCCCGCGGCGTCAGCCGGCCCGCAGGATCGGGGCGGTGAGGCAGGTCGGGCCGCCGTCTCCCTTGACCGAGATGTCCGAGCCGTCGTAGGTGTGCACCTCGCAGCCGCGGGCCTGCAGCGCCGCCCGGGTCTGCGGGTTGCCGCTGAGCATGACCAGCACGCCGGGCCGGACGGGCAGCACGTTGCAGGCCATCGTGGCGTACTCGGCGGCCGGGACCTCGACCAGGCCGATGCCGCGCTCGGCCAGCGTTTCCATCAGCGCCACCGGTGCGAGCGGCGGGTACACCAGGGCCAGGTCGTCAGCCAGCGGCGAGATGAACGACATCAGGTGCAGCACGTAGCCGGGCCCGCGGTCGTGCGGCACGTCCACCGGCTCCAGCACGGCCCCCTCCGCGGCCAGCAGCTCGCGCAGCTGCGCCAGCGCGGCCGCGTTGGTGCGGTAACTGCGCCCGGCCAGCAGGGTGGCCTGGTCCAGCCAGATGAAGTCCCCGCCGTCGGCGCGGGCAGCGCCGGTCAGCCGCCCGGCCGTCGGCACCCCGGCGGCTTCCAGTGCCTGGCCCAGCAGCGGCGGCTCGGCCTGCCGCGCGGGCTTGGCCATCTGGAACAGCAGCGCGCCCTGGCCGGTGACCAGACCAGCGTCGCGCACGTAGGTTGCGTCCACCAGCCCGGGGGCGGCGGGCGCCACGATCACCTCGCAGCCGAGATCGGACAGCAGCGCGCAGAACGCCTCGTGCTGGCCGGCCAGCAGGCCCGGGTCGGGCGGGCGCCAGCCGGCCGCGGCGAAGTCGCCGGTGGTGGCGGGCCGGCGTACCAGCACCCGGCGTAGCGGCGCGGTCATGGACCGGACGCCGAACCGGGCCGGCCCGGGCACCGGCTGCATCAGCGGCCGGCCGGGCCGTCCGCCGGGTCCTGGCGCACGGCGATCCCGACCAGCCCGGTGCGCAGGTTACGCTCGCCGAGCAGCCAGAACACCAGGGCGATCGCCACCATCACGGCCAGCGAGCCGATTGTGGACCACTCGAAGAACGCGCGCGACACGCCCCAGGACGACTGGATCGAGTAGGACTGGCCGAACAGCGCGTTGATCGCGCCCGGCCACAGCAGGGTGACCGCGGTGAGCACGACGAAGATCTCGGTAATGATCACCGCCGCCCAGGCTCCGGCCTGGCCGCCGGGCACCCGGTAGGGCCGGGCGGCCTGCGGGTGGCTGCGCCGCAGCCTCAGCAGCGCCGGGAAGATGAACAGGTAGCTGAGCGCGGCCGTGGAGACCGTCAGCGCCAGCATGACCGAGAAGAAGCTCTGCAGGCTGCCGCTGGTGAACACGAAGATGAACACGCAGAACGCCGACGCGATCAGGCCGGAGCACAGGTTGACGGCGATCGGGGTGCCGAAGCTGGTGAACCGGCCCAGCCAGGCCGGCGCGGCGCCGTCCAGGGCCGCGATGGCCTGCGTCCGGTCCGCGCCCTCCAGCCACACCGATCCGCTGCCGACCAGGGTGAGGATCACCGCGATCGCGAACACCACGTTCAGCGCGTGCGAGTGAAAGACGTGCGCCACCGTGGCATAGGCGTCGGTGAAGCCCGCCACGCTGGTCAGGCCGGCCCTCGGGATCACCAGCACGATCCCCAGGATCACCAGCCCGTACAGCACCGCGCCGATGACGCCGGAGCGGGCGATCATCTTGGGCACGTCGCGCTGCGGGTTGTGCATCTCCTCCGATGCCCCGTTGGACAGCTCGAAGCCGACCCACAGGAAGACCAGGATCCCGATCGCGGTCAGGAATCCGTTCAGCGACGGCTTCAGGTCACCCGCCGCGGAGGCGCCCGCGGGCCGGCCGTGCTGGGCCAGGAACGCGATGAACAAGATCGTGAACAGCCCCACCACGGCGATCTTCACGATTGTGCCGATGCTGGGGCCCCACTTGCCGATCCGGAACGCCACCACCGCGATCCCGACCGTGACCCAGATGAACGCCAGGCCGATGACGATCTCCGCGGTGGTGCCGAGCGGCTTGGAGACCACGAAGCTGTTCAGGGTGGCGATCGTGGTCGCGGTCAGCGTTCCGCCCACCCACACCGGGTTGGACAGCCAGTACAAGACCGAGGTCACCGCGCCGGCCGGCCGGCCGAAAGCCATCCGGGCCCACTCGTACGGGCCGCCCTCGACCGGGAACGCCGAGCCCAGCTCGGCCGTGATCATCCCGTACGGGATCAGGAACAGCACCAGCGAGATGACCAGCCAGGTGATCGCCTGCGCCCCGGCCTGCGCGGCGGCGGCGACGCTGTCCAGCCCGACGATCGCGCAGGCGGTGAACAGCACCAGGTCCGACCGGCCGAGCACCTTGCGCAGCTTCGCCTTTTCCGCGGCGGCCAGCGCGCCGTCGCCCGTCCCTGCTGCCTCGATTGCCGCCATGTGAAACCTCGCGCCCGGAGTTGGTGCACCGAATGTAGTACGCGCGGGCCGCGCGCGGCCAGGATCCGCGCGTGCAGCCGCCGGATCAGGCTCGGCCGGGCTCGGTCTCGGTGATCGTGATGCGGATCGCGCGGAACAGCCGCGGTGCTGATCTCAGCACCGCGAGCCGGGGGTCGGGGACGGTCAGGAACCGGTCGACGGCCAGGGCCAGGTAGGGCGCCAGCCGCGGATCGGAGCGCAGGCCGGCAACGGCGCGCCGGTCCCCGCCGAGCACGACCGCATCCAGCCGGCCCGCATACGGGGCGAATACGGTGGCGGCCGTGTCCGCGGCGGCGCGCAGCGCCACCGCGGCCTGGTTCTCCCGGCGCCGGGCAAAGCGGTGCTGCGACGTGCCGCCCGCGGCACTGCGGCCGTGTACCAGCCGGGCGCCGACCTTGCTGGCGACCAGCTCGGCGCCGGGCCCGGCGAAAACCCCGGCCGCGTAACCGCCGAGCCGCACCAGCAGCACCGCCACCGTCCGGTCGGCGAGCGCGTGCGCCGCGATCCGCGGCCCGTCTGTGCTCGCGACGCCGCCGGGTGCTGCGCTGCCGGGTGCAGGGCCGCCGGGAGCAGGGCTGCCGGGTGCAGGGCTGCCGGGTGCAGGGCTGCCGGGTGCAGGGCCGCTCTGGCCCGCACCCGGCAGCGGCGGGAACGGGATGTCGCAGTCTGCCCGTGAGCCGTCGGCTGCGCGGAAGCTCACCCCCGCCGGGATGGCGTCCGCGGCCAGCTCGCCGTGCCGGTCGGCGAAGCCGCTGAGCCAGGCGGCGATCCGCTCGGGCGCGACTTCCAGCCGTCGTGCGGGGTCAGTTCTGCCGGTTGTCACTACTGAGTGTCCTTAAGCATTTACTATCCGTCAATTGACTCCCCCGGCCGGTACCGCCACCACCGGCCTCCGATGGCGCAGGCAAGGATGTATTGAGCCTTGTCATGAACGACAACACTGCCATGCCCCAGGGCCGCAGAGCAGGCGCTCCTGCCGGGAGATGCTGGTCACCGCGCCGGGCCTGGGCACCGGGCTTGGGCACCGGGCCTGGGCACCGGGATCAGCGGCGTCATCCTGAGTGACGAGACGCTGCGCCAGCGGGTAACCAGCGGCCGGCCGTTCCCGGCGCGCTCGCCGGGCTCGGCATGCTGACGGGGGTCTAGGTGGACGCGGGCAGGGTGCCGCTGCCCGGCGCTCCCGGCGAGCTGGCGACCGAGGGGCTGGACGGCCTGGCGCCCGGCTGCGCGAGTACCGCCAGCTCGGCGCCGCGTTCGCCAGGTGGCGCACCATGCTCGCCATCGGTCCCGGGACCCCGTCACTGGCGGCGGTGCGGGCCAGCGCGCTGCGCTGGCCAGGTATGCGGGTATGTGCCAGGCAGCCGGGCTGGTGCCGGTCATGCAGCCCGAGGTGCTGATGACCGGGCCGCACATGCTCAGCCAGTGCGAGACGGTCACCGCGCTGGTCCTGCTGGAGGTGGTCGCCGCCTTGCGGGCTGCGGCGTCGGCCCGGCGGTTTACCGCTTACGTTCGCGTTCGGGCAGGCGCTGACCGGCCCGGCCCTGGCGGCCTGGCGCGGTGCGCCGGACGCCGTCCGCACCGGGCCGCAAGCGCTGCTGGAGCGGGTCGCGCTGAACGTCGCCGCGCTGGCCGGCCGGTATCACCCCGAGCCGGAGTCCCGGCCCGGCTGAGCCCTCGCCCGGCTGAGACCCTCGGCCCGGCCGCCGGCGCGAAAGGGAAGCCGCCGGCGGCCGTGATCGGCCGCCGGCGGCTCCATATCCGGCCGGCGGGGAGGCGCCGGCCGGTGCTCAGTCCGCCGGTCCCGTGCCCAGCTGCACGGTCGCGGACTGGGACTGCCCCGCCTGGTCGGTCCAGCTGAGGCGGACGCTGTCGCCGGGGTGGTGGCTCTCCAGCGCAGACTGCAGCGTGTTGGGCGAGGTGACCGGCCGCCCGCCCACGGCGGTGATGGTGTCGCCCGCGGTCAGGCCGGCCGTTGCGGCCGGGCCGCCGGACAGCACGCCCGCGATGGTGGAGCCCTGGGTGCTGCCGCCGAATCCCGAGCCGCCGGAGCTGGCCGAGCTCGTGACCTCCACGCCGAGGAACGCTGTCGCGCCGATGTGCACTGTCGCCGAGGCGGTGTGCGACTCGATCTGCCGCGCGATGGCCGTCGCCTGGTTGATCGGGATCGCGAACGCCTGGGTCTTCGCCTGATTCTGCCCGGAGGCGAACTGGTAGCCCGTCGATGCCGCCGTGTCGATGCCGATGACCTGTCCCGAGGAGCTAACCAGCGGGCCACCCGAGTCACCGGGCTGAATGTTGGCGTTGTGGTGGATCAGCCCGGTCAGGCGCTCGGAGGTACCCGAGGACTCGTCCGACGCGGTGATGACGGCGTTCAGCCCGGTGATCTTGCCGGTCGCGACCGACGGAATGCCGCCCTTGCCGCCCGCATTGCCCAGGGCCGTCACGGTCTGGCCGGCCTGGGCGCTGGCGGAGTTTCCCAGCGTCACGGTCTTCAGCCCCGACGCGTTCTGCAGCTGCAGTACCGCGATGTCCTTGCTCTTGTCGTAGCCGACCACCGTGGCCCGGTAGGTCCGGCCGTTGCCGATGTCGGTGACCCGGATCGCGGTCGCGCCATTGATCACGTGGTTGTTGGTCAGGACCTCGCCGGACGAGGTCAGCACCATGCCGGTGCCTGCGGCCTCGCCCTGCTGGTAGCCGAGCGTGCTGACCACATCCACCAGGCCAGGGTCGGTCTGCGCCGCGATCTGCGCGGTGGTCAGCGTCCTGTCGCCAGTGGCCGCCTCCACCGCGCTCCGGGTGCCGACGAAGGCGGCTGCCGCCACCACGGCGGCGGCGCCCGCCGCTAGCGCGCGGAACCGCCACCGCCGCCCGGGCCGCCCTGGCTGCGGCCCCTGGCCGTATCCGCCGGGCCCGTAACCTGCGGGCCCGTACGCCCCGCCCTGGTATCCGCCCGGCGCGTAGCCCGGCGGCCCGTACCCGGACGGCCCGTACCCGGACGGCCCGTACCCGGACGGCCCGTACCCGGACGGCCCGTACCCGGACGGCCCGTACCCGGACGGCCCGTAGCCGGACGGCCCGTAGCCGGACGGGCCGTACTCGCCTGACCCGTGGTATCCGGCGCCGTATCCGCCTGGGCCGCCGTACCCGCCCGGGCTGTGGCCCGCGGGACCGTAGCCGTACCCGGCGGGACCGTAGCCGGCCTCGTAACCTCCAGGCCCGTGCCTGTCAGCCGGGTAACCGCCTGGCCGGTACTCGCCGGGGCCGGCCGCGCCGGGCCTGTCTTCGCCGGCCTCGCGGCTGATCGGCCTGGCCTGCGAATCGCTCGGCGGCTCTTCCGCGTTCGGCGGCCCGTAGTTGGTGCTCATCTCGTCGGCTCCCTCATCGCCACCTGTTTCCTGACGTACCTCGTCAGCATTGACCGCGGACCTGGAAGAAGCCTGGAAGGCTGCTGATCCCTCACTTTGCCTTTGCTGGGGGGCCGCCCCCGGCCTTCAGGTTGCCGCTGCGCTCGTCGTGAACAGCACGACCAGCGCCGCGCCCGCAGACCGTGAGCGCGGAGGAATGTCAGTTCCATGTACTGACGATCTTCCGCGATCATGAGGGGCAGGCGAGCCTGCTCACGACTTATGGACGGGCTCAATGCCGGGTGCCATTCTGGGCAGGTAGCCCGCGAGTGGCAGATGGCGCCTGAGACTTGATGGGTGCTGGACCACCGGCTCCCTACGAGGAGGTGGGACATGAAATCGGTAAGGTCCTGGCTGTGGCTGGCCGCGGTGGCCGCAATGGCCGCCACACCGGTCGCGCTCAGTGGCGGTATCGTGACGCAGGCTGCGGCCAGCACGGGCAAGCACATGGCCATCAACTGCGAGTACGCGAGCGCCATGTGCACCGAGGTCGGGAACTCGGACGACGTATTCGGCCACTACGTCGGTCACGACGAGCCCTCCGCGCTGTTCTATTCGAACAAGCCCGGGGCAGGCAATCACATGCGCTACAACTTGACGCTGCCGACCGATCCCTCGGCGAGCCATCCCACGGCGGTGAGCAAGTCATACGCCTTCGAGCTCAGCGGGGCTGAGTGGCTGGGCATGGCCATGTGCGATTCGCAGTCCTACCCGGAGCAGGTGCGCCGGTGCCCGCCCGACAGCGACCGCAACATCCTTGATCCCGCGGTCTCGCCCAAGCACGTTGGCCAGGCCTACATGGAGATGCAGTTCTATCCGCCCGGCTGGGTGCCGTGGCCGACCTGGGCGGTAGCCGTAGGGGCCAGCTCATGCAACCCGACTGAGTGGTGCGCGGCGCTCAACATCGACAGCCTGTCGCTCAACCCCGTAACTGGAAAGGCGAACAACCCGACCTGCCTCGCAAAGGTGGGCGAAGAACCCGTCAACTTCGCGTTCATTACCAAGAACGGCAAGGCGCAAGCTCCCGCCAACCCCGTGGACTCGACCCTCGCCACCTTCACCCCTACTGCCGACGACCTCTTCATGAAGTCCGGAGATCACCTGTCGGTGGCCTTCACGGATACTCCGAACGGCCTGAAGGTCGCGATTCACGACCGCACCACGGGCCAGACCGGGTCGATGACGGCGAGCAAGGCCAACGGGTTCGCGCAGGTGAAGTACGCTCCCACCGGCTCGTCCTGCACGGCCATCCCCTATAACTTCCACCCCATGTACAGCACATCGAGCACCAAAACGCGCGTCACCTGGGCCGCGGGCTCGTACAACGTTGCGTTCGACACCGAGATCGGCCACTTCCAGTTCTGCAACGGCCCGCACCTGATCCCGGCCACGCCGTTCGGCCTCGATTCCCAGGGCAACCCCACCGTGTGCCCCAGTGGCAACACTGAAGGCAGAGGCGCCAGCGCGCAGCCGCCCGACGGTGACGACCTGTTCTGCTTCCCGGCAAGTGAGGCGCTCGTGTACAAGGTGCCCGGCTGCAGCTACACCAACACCGGGTTCGACGGCGCCTCGTATCAGCGGCTCTGGCCGGACGGGAACACCAGGGTCCATCCGACGCCGTTCCAGTTCACCAGCCCCAGGACAGGCAGAAACTACTCAGCGCAGTACCAGCGGGCCGCGTTCGAAACCGACCTGCCGCCGATCGAAGCCAATTGCAACACGAGCACCGGCGCGGGCTGCACGCGCATCCCCAGGACCGACAGCGGTCAGCCGGCTGCGTTCTATCCCTTCTTCAGCACAACCAGAACCAGCAATGGCTGCGTCTGGCAGTTCGGCAACCGCATTCCCGGCCAGACCAGCGACTTCGGAAGGAACGCCCAGTACGGCAAGCTGCTGAAGCTGTCCTATACCGCCAAGGGCGGCGGCAGCTTTGAGTCCTACCAGGACTTCCGGAACATCCTCTCCGGCAACCCGTGCCGGCAGGGGTAACTCTCCCCGGGCTGAGCGCCTTTGGCCTAGCGGGCACCAGCAGCGCTCGTGGGGGGCCGCCGCCCGGCGGCCCCCCACCCGGGCACCCCTTGTGTCCGGTTAGGCGACATCCGGTTAGCCGGCCAGGGTCGGCGGCAGGCCGGTGGCGGCGTCAGTGCGGGCCGCGGCGAGGGCGGGGCGGGTCAGGAACAGGCTGTCCCGCAACTCCGCTCCGCGCAGGTCGGCGTCCCGCAGGTCGGCGCCGGTGAAATCGGCGCCGGCCAGATCCGCCCCGGTCAGCCGGGCGCCGATGAGACAGGCGCCGCGCAGGCTCGCTCCGCGCAGATCCCGGTCCCGCAGGTCCGCCCCCGCAAGGTCGGCCGCGCGCAGGTCCGCGCCGCGCAGGTCCGCGCCGCGCAGATCCTGCCGCTTCGGCCCGGCCCCGGACAGGCCGCTGCCGCGCAGGTTGGCGCCCGGCCCGGCGAACTGGGCCCGGGCCAGGTCGCTGGCGCGCAGCAGCAGCGCGTTGACCCCGGCCCAGTGCGCGGCCACATTCAGCCCGGCCATCTCCCCGTGGCGGCCAGCCTGGCTTGATGCCGGCCCGAGCCCGCCGCCCAGCTCAGCGGGGCTTGCCCTGGTCAGCGCCAGCGTGGCGGTCACCGCGTCGGCCAGCTCCGCGTGCAGCGGCCGGGCGGCCGCCAGCGCCTGCGCCTCGGACAGGTACCACAGCAGTTCGTGCAGCTGGCGCATGACTGCGAACACGCCGAACATCTGCCCGGCTATCTCCGGCTCCGCCCGCCAGTCCCGCCCGGCGTAGCTGACCTGGATGACCTGCTGGCCCGCCCCGAAGCAGTCGTAGCGGGCGCAGCCCGCGAAGCCCTGCTCCCGCAGCCGGCCGTGGATGTCGCAGCCGAAGTCGGGGCGCAGGTGCGGGCACGGCCGCCCGGCGGCCTTGCTGATGGCGAAGTCGGCCGACGCGGCGAAGGCGGTGGCGACGCAGCATAGCCCGGCGCACTGGCCGCAGTCGGCCCGCAGCCCCGGTCGCAGATCCGGCGGCGGCGGCCCAGGCTGCCCGTGAGCCGCCATCAGGCTGCAGCCCCCGTCGCGGCCGTCACCCCGGCGGGCCCGGTCAGCTCGCTCGCATCCGGGCGCCCCGGTTCAGCGCGCTGACCACCCCGCGCAGCGAGGCCCGGACGATGTTCTCGCTGATCCCCACGCCCCACAGCACCCGGTCCCCTACCTCGATCTCCAGATAGGCGGCGGCCTCGGCGTCCCGGCCAGCGGTGAGAGCATGCTCGGCGTAGTCGAGCACCCGGACCGCGAGCGCGCCGAGGCCCATGTCGATCGGGGAGATCGCCTGGCAGAACGCCGCGATCGGGCCGTTGCCGACGCCGGTGATCTGGTGCTCGGTGCCGAACGCGCGCACGGTGGCGGCGATCCGCTCGGTGTCGCCGTCGGTGGCCGAGCCGAAGCTGACCAGCTCGAACGGGCCGGGCTCCAGATACTCGGCGGCGAAGATCTGCCACATCCGCGCCGCGCCGACCTCACCGCCCTGGTCATCGGTGTGCCGCTGGATCACGTGGCTGAACTCGATCTGCAGCCGCCGCGGCAGGTCCAGGTGATGATCGCTCTTCATGATGTAGGCGACGCCGCCCTTGCCGGACTGCGAGTTGACCCGGATGACCGCCTCGTAGGAGCGGCCGACGTCCTTGGGGTCGATCGGCAGGTAGGGCATCTGCCATGGCATCTCCCCCGGCGGCCGCCCGGCCTGCGCGGCGATCGCGTCCAGGTGGTCGAAGCCCTTCTTGATCGCGTCCTGGTGCGAGCCCGAGAACGAGGTGTAGACCAGGTCGCCGGCGTAGGGGTGCCGCTCGTGCACGCTGATCCGGTTGCAGTACTCGGCGGTGCGCCGGATGTGGTCGATGTCGCTGAAGTCGATCATCGGGTCGATGCCCTGGCTGTACAGGTTCAGGCCGAGCGTGACCAGGTCCACGTTGCCGGACCGCTCGCCGTTGCCGAACAGGCAGCCCTCGATCCGGTCGGCCCCGGCCAGCACGGCCAGCTCGGCGTCGGCGATCGCGGTGCCCCGGTCGTTGTGCGTATGCACCGACAGCGCGATGTGCTCGCGCCGGGTCAGGTTGCGGCTCATCCACTCGATCTGGTCGGCGTACACGTTCGGGGTGGACCGCTCGACGGTGCAGGGCAGGTTGAGCACGACCTCCCGGCCGGGCTCGGGCTGCCATGCGTCCATGACCGCCTCGCAGATCTCCAGGGAGAAGTCCAGCTCGGTGTCCATGAAGATCTCGGGTGAGTACTCGTAGCCGAACTCGGTCCCCGGCAGGTAGGTCTCGGCGAACTTCATCACCGCGCGGGTGCCCTCCACGGCCACGGCCTTGCACTCGGCCCGGCCGTCGCCATCCCAGCCGAACACCACGCTGCGGAACATCGGCGCGGCCGCGTTGTACATGTGCACGGTGGCCCGGCGGGCGCCTGCCAGTGACTGCACGGTGCGCTCGATCAGCTCCTCCCGCGCCTGGGTCAGCACCGAGATGCACACGTCGTCGGGTACCGAGCCGCTTTCGATCAGGCTGCGGATGAAGTCGAACTCGGTCTGGCTGGCGGCCGGGAAGCCGACCTCGATTTCCTTGTAGCCCATCGACACCAGCAGCTCGAACATGGCCTGCTTGCGGGCGGCGTTCATCGGATCGATCAGGGCCTGGTTGCCGTCGCGAAGGTCAGTCGACAGCCACCGCGGCGCGGCCGTGATGGTGCGCGACGGCCACTGCCGGCCCGGCAGGGCGACGGCCGGGAAGGGCTGGTAACGCTGGCAGGGCATGCCAGAGTGCTGCTGCCGGGAAGTGCTCATGAGGTCGCTGCTCCTGAATCCGGGACCTGAGGGAGCGGTCGGCGCAGCACAACGGCCCGCGACGAGGGGCCGACCGGTGTGGCTACCGGGCCTCGCCGCGGCAGCGAAGAAGCAGCACGCGGATCATGACTAGCTCAGCCTAGCCCACTACGGGCCTGGCGCGCGAACGCCGGGCACCGGCGGTGGCGCGCCAGGAAAGATCCGCTGGCCCCGGCTGCCCTGGTCGCTGCTCTACAGCTGCGCGGTGACCGCCTTGACCTCGGTGTAGTTGTTCAGTACCTCGTGGCCCATCTCCCGGCCCCAGCCGGACTGCTTGTACCCGCCGAACGGCAGCGCCGCGTCGAACATGTTGGAGCAGTTGAATGGGCGGCTGAGACAAGGCCCAGCGCTGGCCAGCCCGTCCTGACGTGCACTGATGCCTCAAAATGGGACGAATTGCCGGTCAGCCGCGCGTCGGCGCCCTGAAGCTGGCGCGTCAGCGTCCTGCGGCTTGCTCAGCCACAGCCGCGCGGCTCAGGTCAGACGTTGAAGCCGAGGGCCCGCAGCTGCTCGCGGCCGTCCTCGGTGATCTTGTCGGGGCCCCACGGCGGCAGCCAGACCCAGTTGATCTTCAGATCGCTGACCAGCCCCTCGGTGGCGTCCCTGGCCTGGTCCTCGATCACGTCGGTGAGCGGGCAGGCGGCGCTGGTGAGCGTCATGTCAACGGTGGCGACCTTGTCGTCGCTGAGGCTGACCCCGTAGACCAGGCCAAGGTCGACCACGTTGATGCCGAGCTCGGGGTCAACTACGTCGCGCAGCGCCTCGAGCAGGTCCTCGGTCTCCTGGCCGCCGCCGGTCAGGCCGGAGCCGCTGGTCCCGGCGGCATCGCTGGTCCCGGCGGCATCGCCTGTTCCGGGATGATTAGTCACGCTTGCATCATTAGTCACGGCTGCGTTCTCAGTCACGGCAGTATCCTCAGTCGCTGCTGCATTCTCGGTCATGGCTGCTCCTTGGTCTCCAGCGCGCGGGCCGTCGCGTCCTTCCACGCCATCCAGCCGAGCAGCGCGCACTTGACCCGCATCGGGTATTTGGACGCCCCTTTGAAAGCCACGGCATCGGCCAGGACTTCCTCGTCCGGTTCATCAGTTCCGCGCGATTGCATCATCGTATGAAATGCGCTGTAGATCGCCCTTACTTCGCACAAGGTCTTGCCGACGATCATCTCGGCCATAACTGAAGCGCTGGCTAGGCTGATCTGACAGCCGACAGCCTCGTATGAGACATCCGCCAAGACAGAGTCGCCTTCGGTGTCCTTCAGGGTCACCCGCAGCTTAATTTCGTCACCGCAGGTCGGATTGACTTGCTCGGACTCTCCGTCGAACGGCTCTCGCAGGCCGCTGTAGCGCTGAGACTTCGCGTGCTCCTGAATAATGTCGGAGTACAAAGATTCAAGCTGCATTAGGCGGTCCCGAAGAACTTCTGCGCCTGCCGCACCCCGTCAGCGAGCGCGTCCACCTCGTCGGCGGTGTTGTACACGTAGAACGACGCCCGGGTGGACGCCTGGGCCCCGAGCGCCCGGTGCAGCGGCCAGGCGCAGTGATGGCCGGTCCGCACCGCGATGCCGAGCTCATCGAGCACCTGGCCCACGTCGTGCGGGTGCAGGTCGTCCACCACGAACGACACCGCGCCGCCGCGGTGCGCCGTGGACAGCGGGCCGAGAATCGTGACCCCGTCGATGGCGCCGAGCGCGTCCAGCGCCCGGGCGGTCAGTGCCTCCTCGTGCGCCGCGACGGCGGCCATGCCGAGACCGTCCAGGTAATCGCAGGCCGCGGCCAGCCCGACGGCCTGCGCGGCGGCGGGCACGCCGGCCTCGAACCGCTCCGGCGGCGGCAGGAACGTCGAGCCCTCCATCCGCACGATCTCGATCATCGAGCCGCCGGACACGAACGGGGGCATGGCCTCGAGCAGCTCGCGGCGCCCCCACAGCACGCCGACGCCGGACGGGCCCAGCATCTTGTGCGCGGAGAAGGCCAGGAAGTCCGCGCCCAGCTCGGCCGTTCGCACCGGCCGGTGCGGCACCGACTGGGCCCCGTCCGCCACGACCAGCGCGCCGCGGGCGTGCGCCAGCGCGGCGATCTCCGCCACCGGCGGGATGACCCCGGTGACATTGGACTGATGCGTGACCGCCAGCACCCGGGTGCGGTCGGTGATCAGCTCGGCGGCGTTGCCGATGTCCAGCCGGCCGTCCGGCGTCACCCCGAACCAGCGCAGCGAAGCGCCGGTGCGCTGGCACAGCTGCTGCCACGGCACCAAGTTAGCGTGATGCTCCATCTCGGTGACCAGCACCTCGTCACCGGGCCCGAGCCGGAACCTGGCGGCCCCCGGTCCGGCGGTGGACGCGTTGGACATCGCGTAGGCGACCAGGTTGATGGCCTCGGTCGCGGACTTGGTGAACACGAGCTCGCCGGGGTCGGCGCCGATGAAGGCGGCCACCCGGGTCCGGGCGCCCTCGTAGGCGTCGGTGGCCTCCTCACCGAGCAGGTGCGCGCCGCGGTGCGCGGCGGCGTTGTGCACCCGGTAGAAGTCCTGCTCGGCGTCCAGCACCTGGCGCGGCTTCTGCGCGGTGGCGCCGGAGTCCAGGTAGGTCAGCGGGTGGCCGCCGCGCACCGCCCGGCCGAGTATCGGGAAGTCGGCCCTGACCGCCTCGGTGTCCAGCGCGGCGGCCGCGGCGCCGGCGTCCCGGACGCCCGTGCTGGTCATGCCGTCGCGCCGGCTGCGGTGAACCGCTCGTAGCCGCTGGACTCCAGCTCCTCGGCCAGCTCCGGGCCGCCCTCGGCGACGATCCGGCCACCGACGAACACGTGCACGAAGTCGGGCTGCACGTACCGCAGGATCCGGGTGTAGTGGGTGATCAGCAGCACGCCGTGGCCGGGATCCTCGCGGTAGGCGTTGATGCCCGCCGAGACGACCTTCAGCGCGTCGATGTCGAGCCCGGAGTCGGTCTCGTCCAGGATCGCGATCTTCGGGTTGAGCAGCTGAAGCTGCAGGATTTCGTGCCGCTTCTTCTCGCCGCCGGAGAAGCCCTCGTTCAGGTTCCGCTGCGCGAACGCCGGGTCGATCTGCAGCGCGTCCATCGCCGCCCGCAGCTCCTTGCCGAAGGTGCGGATCTTCGGCGCCTCGCCGCGCACCGCGGTGATGGCGGTGCGCAGGAAGTTGGACACCGACACCCCGGGCACCTCGACCGGGTACTGCATGGCCAGGAACAGCCCGGCCCGGGCGCGGGCGTCCACGCTCATCGCCAGCACGTCCCCGCCGTCCAGGGTGACTGAGCCGCTGGTGACCTGGTATTTGGGGTGGCCGGCGATCGCGTAGGCGAGCGTGGTCTTGCCCGACCCGTTCGGTCCCATGATCGCGTGCGTCTGCCCGGCGGAGACCGTCAGGTCCACGCCGCGCAGTACCTCCAGGCTCGTGCCGGCCGCATCCGTCACGCTGGCGTGCAGGTCACGGATCTCAAGGGTGGACATCTATCTCTCCTGATTCAGGAATCTATGGCTGCTGATTACGGCTCTGCTGATGTAACAGGTGGGCTGCTGTAAGAGGTGGGCTGCTGTAGAACGGAACGGGCTGGCTTAAGACAGGGCGACATAGACGTCATCGCCGTCGATCTGCACCGGGTAGGTCGGGACCGGCGCGGTGGCCGGCGGCCCGGTGGGCTTGCCGGTGCGCACGTCGAAGCATGAGCCGTGCAGCCAGCATTCAATCGTGTGGTCGTAGATCTCGCCTTCGGACAGCGGGACCTCCTCATGCGAGCACACGTCCCGCAGCGCGAAGACTTCCCCGCCGGCCCGGACGATGGCAACCGGCTCGCCGCCGATCTCGACCCCGTGCGCCCCGTCCTCCGGCACATCAGCAAGCGCGCAGGCCCGGGTGAACTCGCTCACGCCAGCTCCTGCTCTATCGCGGTCATCACCCGGTCACGCAGCTCGGGGACCTCGATCTGGTCGATGAGCTGGCCGAAGAAGCCGCGCAGGACCAGCCGCCGTGCCTCATCGAACGGGATGCCGCGGGCCATCAGGTAGAACAGGTGCTGGTCCTCCAGCCGCCCGCTGGTGCTGGCGTGCCCGGCCTTGCGCACCTCGCCGGTGAGGATCTCCAGGTTCGGCACCGAGTCGACCCGGGTCCCGTCGGTCAGCACCAGGTTCCGGTTGGACTCGTACGTATCGGTGCCGGTCGCCTCCGGCCGGATCGCCACATCGCCGATCCACACCGCGTGCGCTCCGTCACCGGCCAGCGCGCCCTTGTAGGTGACCCGGCTGCGGCAGTTAGCCTCGGCATGGTCGACGAACAGCCGGTGCTCCAGGTGCTGCCCGGCATCGGCGAAGTACACCCCGCGCAGCTCGGCGTCCCCGCCGGGGCCGGCGTAGCGCACGGTGGGGGCCAGCCGTACCAGGCTCCCGCCGAGCGTCACCGCGGTATGGGTGAGCTTCGCGTCCCGCCCGAGCTGCGCATGATGATGCGACAGGTGCACCGAGTCGTCGTCCCACCCCTGCAGGCTCACCATCGCCAGCGAGGCCCCGTCCCCCACCAGCAGCTCCACGTTGTCGGCATACGTCGCGCTGCCCGAGTAGTCGAGCACGACGACGGCCCGCGCATTCGGCCGGACATCGACCACGATGTGGCCGGCCGCCGCCCCGGAGGCATCTTCTCCGCGAACCGAGATCCACGCAGGCTCCGTGCTCTGCACCTCTTCGGGCACCGTGAGGATGGTCGCCGTCTCGAACGCGGCGAAAGCCCGCGCACTGACCCGGTCCGCCGGCACGTAGGCGATGCCGATCCGCGGGTCGGCATGCTGCCTTTTCTCAATGACGACACGGGGGTCGGCATCGACTGCGACCGACACCTTCCCGTCGCCGAAGGCGGCGTCCGCATGCAGCCCGCGCAGCCGCCGCAGCGGCGTGAACCGCCACTCCTCCTCGCGCCCCTGCGGGACCGGGAAGTCCGCCGGGTCGAACGACTGCGCTTCGTGCAGGCGGGAAACCGGCGCCGACGACTCGACGGCGCCCTGCGCGACGGTCATCAGCCGACTGCTCCTTCCATCTGCAGCTCGATCAGCCGGTTGAGCTCGAGCGCGTACTCCATCGGCAGCTCGCGGGCGATCGGCTCGATGAACCCGCGGACGATCGTGGCCATCGCCTCATCCTCGGTCATGCCCCGGCTCATCAGGTAGAACAGCTGGTCCTCGGAGATCTTGGACACGCTGGCCTCGTGGCCCATCTCCACGTCGTCCTCGCGCACGTCCACGTAGGGATAAGTGTCAGACCGGCTGATGGAGTCCACCAGCAGCGCGTCGCACTTGACCGTGGACCTGGAGTGCTCGGCGCCCTCCTGCACCTGGACCAGGCCGCGGTAGGAGGTGCGGCCGCCTGCCCTGGCCACCGACTTGGACACGATCGAGGACGAGGTGTTCGGCGCCAGGTGCACCATCTTGGCCCCGGCGTCCTGGTGCTGGCCCTGGCCGGCGAACGCGACCGACAGCGTCTCGCCCTTGGCGTGCTCTCCCATCAGGTAGACCGCCGGGTACTTCATCGTGACCTTGGAGCCGATGTTGCCGTCCACCCACTCCATCGTCGCGCCCGCCTGCGCCACGGCCCGCTTGGTGACCAGGTTGTACACGTTCGCCGACCAGTTCTGGATCGTGGTGTACCGGCACCGGGCGCCCTTCTTGACGATGATCTCCACCACCGCGGAGTGCAGCGAGTCGGAGGAGTAGATCGGCGCCGTGCAGCCCTCCACGTAGTGGACGTAGGCGTCCTCGTCGACGATGATCAGGGTCCGCTCGAACTGGCCCATGTTCTCGGTGTTGATCCGGAAGTAGGCCTGCAGCGGGATGTCCACGTGCACGCCCTTCGGCACGTAGATGAAGCTGCCGCCGGACCAGACCGCGGTGTTCAGCGCGGCGAACTTGTTGTCGCCGACCGGGATGATGGTGGCGAAGTACTCCTGGAACAGATCCGGGTGCTCCCTGAGCGCGGTATCAGTGTCCAGGAAGATGACGCCCTTCTCCTCCAGGTCCTCGCGGATCTTGTGGTAGACGACCTCGGACTCGTACTGGGCCGCGACCCCGGCGATCAGCCGCTGCTTCTCGGCCTCGGGGATGCCCAGCCTGTCGTAGGTGTTCTTGATGTCGGCGGGCAGCTCGTCCCAGCTGGCCGCCTGCTTCTCAGTGGACCGGACGAAGTACTTGATGTTCTCGAAGTCGATCCCGGACAGATCCGAGCCCCAGGTCGGCATGGGCTTGCGCCGGAACAGCTTGAGGCCCTTGAGCCGCAGCTCGAGCATCCAGTCCGGCTCGCCCTTCCGGGTCGAGATGTCGCGGACGACGTCCTCGTTGAGGCCGCGCCGGGCGGTGGCGCCCGCGGTATCGGAGTCGGCCCAGCCGAACTTATAGCGATCGAGGCCCTCGAGCTCGGGCCGCGCGATGGTCGTCATGCGGAGAATCCTCCGGACTCTGTGGTGGTGCGGATATGAGTTCAGCGCCGTCGGCGTGACGTGCGTGGTGCAGATGCCGTCACCGTTGGCAATCGTGGCCAGTCGCTGCACCGGCGTGTGCAGCAGGCGGCCGAACGCCTCGGTCTCGGCCTCGCAGAGCTGCGGGTACTGCGCGGCCACGTGCGCCACCGGGCAGTGGTGCTGGCACAACTGCTCGCCCCCGGCCGAGCCGGGCGCGCCGCTGGCCGAGGCCGCGTAGCCATCAGCGGACAGCGCCTCGGCCAGTGCCTGCACGTGCTGCCCCGGCGGGGCGGCGGTGACCGCGTCGCGGTACCGGTTTTCCAGGCCCGCCGTCTGCTGGCGGGCGAATGCCGCCACCGCGCCAGGCCCGGCCGTCTCGGCCAGGAACCGCAGCGCGCTGGTGGCCAGGTCGTCGTAAGCGTGCTCGAACGCACTCCGGCCAGCGTCAGTGATCGTGAACAGCCGGGCCGGGCGGCCCCGCCCGCGGCTGCCGCGCGGCCGGGCGATCCGGGTCTCGATCATCCCGTCGGCGAGCAGGTTATCCAGGTGCCGCCGGACGGCGGCCGGAGTCAGGCCGAGGCGGGCAGACAGCCCGGCCGCCGTGGCCGGGCCGTTCTCCAGGATCAGCCGGGCGATCCGGCCGCGGGTGGATTGCTCAGTGCCCGGTCCGCCGGGCATGCCCGGCCCCGGGATGCCCGGACTGGCGGGGGTCTGCGCAACTTGGTCCTGCGCGGGCACGGCCCAGCTGAGCCCGGCGCCCGCGGCGCCCCCGGCAGCTGCTCTCCGTCCCATGTTTTTCACAACATCAGTATGTCGTAAATACTTCCGGGCCTGCAATTGGGGTTGCCACCGGGCCAGGATGCCGCTACCGCGGCAGGTGAGGCCGGGTGCAGCGTGGTCGGCCAGATCACCGGCGGCGACCCCGGCGTCACCGGCATCTACTACGACGACACCCCGCTGACCGGGTGCACGCGGGCCATCCGGCCGTACCGGGGATGATGTCGGCATGGATGAGGCAGCGGCTGCGGCCAGGAGGATGTGGCGGCTCTTCGAGCCGGTGCACATAGTCACCTACTTCGCGCCCGAGGCGAAGGCGGCGTTCGAGGCCGCGGGCCTGCGCGGCTTCTGGCGCGGCTACTTCGCCGGCCGCGCCGCGCCGCTCGGCGCGGTGGGCGCAGCACCGGTGGTCGCGGCCTTCTTCAGCTTCGCGCCGCCGATGGCGGCCCGGGCGCTGCCCGCCGTCTGGGACCTGGTCCCTCCCGCCGGGGCGCTGGCCGCCCGTAGCGCCGGAGCCGTCGCCGCCCTGCGGCGGCTGCTCGGGATAAGCACCGATGCTGCGGTGCCTGTCCCGGTCGCCGAGGCGGCGGACCAGCTGGCCGGGGTGATCTCCGGGCTGGACGGGGCCGGGCGTCCGCTGGGCGGCCCGAACGCCGTGCTGCCGGTGCCGGACGAGCCGCTGGCCCGGCTGTGGCATGCGGCCACCGTGCTGCGCGAGCACCGGGGCGACGGGCACGTGGCCGCGCTGGTGGCGGCCGGCTTCGACGGCTGCGAGTCGGTGGTGCTGCGGTGCGCCGTCGATTCGGCCGCCGCCGACCTGGCCGCGACCTGGCAGCCGTCCGGATCGCTGACCGGCCCGTCGGCCCCGCGCGAGCGGATCCAGCCGGCCCGGGGCTGGACTGACGCGGAGTGGGACGCCGCCGCCGGGCGGCTGGCCGGGCGCGGGCTGACTGACGCGGCCGGGACCGCCACCGCGGCCGGGATCGCCGCGCACCGCGCGGTCGAGGAGACGACCGACCTGGCCGCTGCCCGCCCGTGGGCCCGGATCGGCCCGGCCGCGACCGGCCGGCTGGCGGAAATCCTGCTGCCGGTGACGCGGGCCGCGGCGGCCGCGCTGCCGTTCCCCAACCCGGTCGGCGTCCCCGAGCCCGAGCCGGCCGGGCACTGACATGCCCCGGCGGCATCGCGGACGGAGGCTGAGGTGAGCGCAGCAGCCATCCCCGGCGCTCCGGCCGCAGGCTCCGCCCGGAGCGCATCTTCCCTGCCGCCACTCCCGGGCAGCACCGAGAGGCCGGCAGACCCGGACGGCACGGCCTGCCGCCCGGACGGCTGGTTCGAGCGCCTGTACGCGGCGGCGGCCACCGGCGCGGCCACCGTGCCGTGGGATTCCGGTGAGCCCGAGCGGCTGCTCGCGCAGTGGGCCGGCCTGCACCGCCTGGCCGGGGCCGGCCGCCGGGCGCTGGTGGTGGGCTGCGGCCCGGGATACGACGCCGAGTTCGTGGCCGGACTCGGGTCAGGCCGGCGGCGCAGGGGGGGCCCGGGGGGGCGTCCCCCCTGGGTTGCACATCAGGAAGCCGCGCAGCAGGGCGGCGGTTCCGGCCAGGTGCTCGGCGACCGCGCGGCGGGCGCGGTCGGGCTGCCCGGCCATGATCGCGTCGGCGATCGCAGTGTGCTGGCGCGCGGTGTGGTCGATGTTGCGCTGCAGCACCGGGATCGCGTTGAGCAGGTCGTTCAGCCGCATCCGGGCGTCGGCGCAGGCGGCCGCCAGCAGCGCGGAGCCGGTCAGCTCGCCGATCGACAGGTGGAACAGCGTGTCCAGGCGGCGGTAGTCCTGCGGGCACGCGCCGTCCAGGTCGGCCAGCCTGGCGCGAAGTACCGAGCGGATCCGGCGGGCGCCGTCGCCCGGCTGGGCCGCCAGCCGGGCCGCGGCCTCGGCGGCGCCGGTCTCCACGGCCAGCCGGAACGTGAGCGCGTCGGCGAGCCTGTCCCCTTCTATCAGGGTCAGCCGGCGCAGCTCGGCGGTGTCCGGGGCAGGCGGGACGGAGGTGATGAAAGTGCCGCCGAACCGGCCCCGGCGGGATTCGACGTAGCCTGCCTGCGCCAGCTCGCGGATGGCCTCCCGCAGGGTGATCCGGCTGATGCCCAGCTGCGCGGACAGCTCGCGCTCGGCCGGGAACCGCCGGCCGGGCGCGATCATCCCCAGCTTGATCACGGTCAGCAGCCGCTCGACCGTCTCCTCGAACGCGTTGCCGCGCCGGACCGGGCGCAGCACGCTGGTGAGGTCAACCTCGCTGTCGGCCACTCGCCCTCCGGTGGTCAGTACGCCCCCGCCGGTTCTGCTGAGGCGCATGTGATGAATCTGGCCCCGGGGTCTTGAACATCACGGCGCTCACATCCATCATTGGTCTGAAATTAGACCATTGAAGCGACAGCGCGGCCAGCCGGCGCAGGCAGCAGGTCTCCCCTTACGCCAGCACTGTTCAGCCACCCAAGGAGCACTCCGTGGCGATCAACGAGCAATCGGCCCCAGCCCCGATGAGCAGCGACGAGGACACCCTGCACCAGATGGGCTACGCCCAGGAGCTGATGCGCCGGATGTCGGGTTTCTCCAACTTCGCGGTGTCGTTCACGATCATCTCGATCCTGTCCGGCTGCCTGACCCTGTACGGGTACGGGATGAACACCGGCGGCCCGGCCATCATCGTCTGGGGCTGGCCCATCGTCGGCCTCATGACCCTGTTCGTCGGCCTGTCCATGGCCGAGGTGTGCTCCAGCTTCCCGACCGCGGGCGGGCTGTATTACTGGTCCGCCAAGCTCGCCCGCCGCAACGGCCCGGCCTGGTCCTGGTTCACCGGCTGGTTCAACTTCCTCGGCCAGGTGGCGGTGACCGCGGGCATCGACTTCGGCGCGGCGTTCTTCATCAACGCGCTGCTGAACCTGCAGTGGGGGGTCAGCACCGCGCACTGGGTCACGATTCTCATCTTCGCGGCCGTGCTGCTCCTGCACGGCCTGCTGAACCAGTTCGGCATCCGGCTGGTCTCGCGGCTCAACGACGTGAGCGTGTGGTGGCACATCCTCGGCGTGCTGATCATCGTGGCGGTGCTGGTGTTCGTGCCCTCGCACCACCAGTCGGCCAGCTTCGTGTTCACCTCGACCTTCAACGGGACCGGCTGGGGCAGCACCTTCTACGTCCTGCTGCTCGGCCTGCTGCTGGCCCAGTACACCTTCACCGGCTACGACGCCTCGGCGCACATGACCGAGGAAACCCACCAGGCCGCGCGCAGCGGCCCGCGCGGCATCGTGATGTCGATCGTGGTCTCGCTATTCGCCGGCTGGATCCTGCTCATCGGCATCACGTTCGCGATCCAGAACTACAAGGGCGAGCTGACCTCGGCGACCGGGGTGCCCCCGGCCCAGATCTTCATCGACGCGGCCGGCGCCACGACCGGCAAGCTGCTGCTGCTGATCGCGATCGGCGCGCAGCTGTTCTGCGGCATGTCCTCGGTCACCGCGAACTCGCGGATGATCTACGCGTTCTCCCGCGACGGCGCGCTGCCCGGCTCGGCCATCTGGCACCGGGTGAACAAGCGCACCCGCACCCCGACCAACGCGATCTGGCTGGCCGCGGCGGGTGCGCTGATCCTCGGCCTGCCCTACCTGTGGAACGCCACCGCCTACGCCGCCGTGACCTCAATCGCGGTCATCGGCTTGTACATCGCCTACGTGCTGCCCACCTTCCTGCGGCTGCGCCAGGGCGCGAGCTTCCAGCGCGGGCCATGGCATCTCGGGCGCTGGAGCTACCTGATCGGCTGGATCGCCGTCATCTGGGTGGTGTTCATCACGATCTTGTTCATGCTGCCCACCGCAAATCCGATCACCCACGACAACTTCAACTACACGGTCGTCGCGGTGCTCGCGGTCATCGGCTTCGCCGGCATTTACTGGGCGGCCTCGGCGCGCAGGTGGTTCACCGGGCCGAAGGTCCAGGGCTCGGCCGAGGAGCTGGCGGCGATCGAGCGGGAACTGTCGTCCTGACCGGCCCTGTCCACATGACCACCGGGCCGGAGGCTTACACGGCAGTGATCAACGATCTACCGTGGAATGAGGTCCGATGATAGGAGTCCCATGGCCCTGTACCGCGGTCACGGCCCGTACACAAAACAGCGCGGCATGCTGACGCTCGAGCAACTGCGCGTGGAGGTCGGCGAGGGCGAGATCGACACGGTCGTGCTCGCGTTCACCGACATGCAGGGGCGGCTGCAGGGTAAGCGGCTGGCCGCGGAGTTCTTCCTCGACGAGGTGGCCGAGCACGCCGCGGAGGGATGCAACTACCTGCTGGCCGTGGACGTGGACATGAACACCGTCGACGGCTACGCGATGTCCTCGTGGGAGCGCGGCTACGGCGACTTCGTGCTCGTCCCGGACCTGTCCACACTGCGCAAGCTGCCCTGGCACGACGGCACGGCACTGCTGCTGGCCGACCTGACCTGGCTGGACGGCGCGCCGGTGGTGGCCTCGCCGCGACAGATACTCAGGGCGCAGGCGCAGCGGCTGGCCGAGCGCGGCTGGCAGGCCATGGCCGGCACCGAGCTGGAGTTCATCGTCTACACCGACACCTACGAGGAGGCCGCCGCCCAGGCCTACCGGGGGCTGACCCCGGCGAACCAGTACAACGTGGACTACTCGATCCTCGGCACCTCCCGGATCGAGCCGCTGCTGCGCCGGATCCGGACCGGCATGGCGGGCGCGGGCATGTACGTCGAGTCCGCCAAGGGCGAGTGCAACCTCGGCCAGCACGAGATCGCCTTCCGCTACGCCGAGGCGGTCACCACCTGCGATAACCACTCGCTCTACAAGACCGGGGCCAAGGAGATCGCGGCCCAGGACGGCGTCAGCATCACGTTCATGGCCAAGCCGAACGACCGGGAGGGCAACTCCTGCCATATCCACCTGTCGCTGCGGGGTGAGGACGACACCCCGGTGCTGGCCGGCGACGGCCCGCACGGCCTGTCCGAGCTGGGCGAGCACTTCCTGGCCGGCCAGCTGGCCGGGATGCGGGAGCTTGCCCTGGCCTACGCGCCGAACATCAACTCCTACAAGCGGTATATGCCGGGCAGCTTCGCCCCGACCTCGATCCGGTGGGGCGTGGACAACCGGACCTGCGCGCTGCGCCTGGTCGGCCACGGCCCCTCGCTGCGGGTGGAGAACCGCACCCCGGGCGGCGACGTGAACCCGTACCTGGCGATCGCCGCGATGATCGCCGCCGGGCTGCACGGCATCGAGAACGAGCTGCCGCTGGAGCCCGAGTTCACCGGCAACGCTTACCACGCCGACGGCGCGCGGGTGCCGCACACCTTGCGCGACGCGCTGGAACTGTGGTGCAAGAGCGACCTGGCCGCGGCCGCGTTCGGCGCCGACGTGCGCGAGCACTACGCGAACTACGCCCGCGTCGAGCTGGCCGCGTTCGACGCGGCGGTTACCGACTGGGAGCTGCAGCGCGGCTTCGAGCGCCTCTAGCGGTGGTACCGAACGGCGGAGACGGCCCCCACGGCCGGGTCCGCAGTAATTTGCGGAGCAGGGCAGGAGAAGCGCATGTCCGAGTACACGGTCGTCAATCCCGCGACCGAGGCCGCCGTCACCACTGTGCCGGGCACGTCGGCGGAGGAAACCGATTCGGCGATCAGGCGGGCCGCGGCGGCCTACGCGGCCTGGCGCCAGGTGGCGCCCGGCGACCGGGCCCGGCTACTGCGCCGCTTCGCCGCGGAAGTGGACTCCTGCGCCGACGAGCTGGCCGCGCTGGAGGTGGCCGGCTCAGGGCACCCGGTCGGCCAGGCGCAGTGGGAGGCGCAGCACGTTCGTGACGTGCTGCTGTACTACGCGGCGGCGCCGGAGCGGCTGACCGGCAAGCAGATCCCGGTGCCCGGCGGCCTGGACGTCACGTTCGCCGAGCCGCTCGGCGTGGTCGGGCTGATCGTGCCGTGGAACTTCCCGATGCCGATCTTCGCCTGGGGCATGGCGCCGGCCCTGGCCGCGGGCAACACGGTCGTGGCCAAGCCCGCCGAGATGACGCCGCTGACCGCGATCCGGATCGGCGAGCTGGCCCTGGCCGCCGGGCTGCCCGAGGGCGTGCTGCAGGTGCTGCCCGGCCAGGGCAGTGTGGTCGGCAGCGCGCTGGTCGATCACCCGGCGGTGCGCAAGATCGTGTTCACCGGCTCCACCGAGGTGGGCAAGCAGATCATGGCGGGCTGTGCCCGGCAGGTGAAAAGGCTGACCCTGGAGCTCGGGGGCAAGAGCGCGAACATCGTTTTTGCGGACTGTGATCTGGAGAAAGCCGCCGCGACGGCACCGTACGCAGTCTTCGACAACGCCGGCCAGGACTGCTGCGCCCGGTCCCGGATCCTGGTGCAGCGGCCGGTGCTCGAGCAGTTCATGGCGCTGCTCGAGCCTGCCGTCCGGGGCGTCGTGGTAGGCGACCCGGCGGTGCCCGCGACCCAGATGGGGCCGCTGATCTCGGCTGCGCACCGCGACCACGTGGCCTCCTACGTGCCCGTCGGCGCGCCGGTGGCGTTCCGCGGCAGCGCGCCGGCCGGGCCGGGCTTCTGGTACCCGCCGACCGTGCTGGGCCCGGTCAGCGCCGCCGACCGGGCCTGTACCGAGGAGATCTTCGGGCCGGTCGTCACGGTCACGCCGTTTGACGACGAGGCCGACGGGGTGGCGATCGCCAACGACAGCCGGTACGGCCTGTCCGGGTCGATCTGGACCCGCAGCGTGAGCCGGGCGATCCGGGTGGCCCGGGCGGTGGAGAGCGGGAACCTGTCGGTGAACTCGCACTCCTCGGTGCGGTACTGGGCGCCGTTCGGCGGGTTCAAGCAGTCCGGCCTGGGCCGGGAGCTCGGGCCGGACGCGCTGGACTCATTCACCGAGGTCAAGAACGTCTTCATCGCCACCGACGACTGACGGCGGCGGCCAGAACGGGGGAAAGAGAGCGGGAATCAGATGGAGCGTCTGCAGGACTGGGTCGTGGTCGTCACCGGGGCCGCGAGCGGGATCGGGCTGGCCAGCGCACGGCGGATGGCCGCGGAGGGGGCGAGGATTGTCGCGGTCGATATCGACGCCGAGGCCGGGAAGGCGGCCGCCGCGCAGACCGGCGGGGTGTTCATGGCCGCCGACGTTGCGGACGAGGACCAGGTGGCGCAGCTGTTCGCCGACGTCGCCGGGCAGTTCGGCCGGGTAGACGTGGCGTTCAACAACGCCGGGATATCGCCGCCCGAGGACGACTCGATCCTGTCCACCGGCCTGGAGATGTGGCGGCGGGTGCAGGAGGTCAACCTGACCTCGGTGTACCTGTGCTGCAAGTACGCGATCCCGTACATGCAGCGGCAGGGCAAGGGCTCGATCATCAACACCGCCTCGTTCGTGGCCGTGCTCGGCTCGGCTACCTCGCAGATCTCCTACACCGCATCCAAGGGCGGGGTGCTGGCCATCAGCCGCGAGCTGGGCGTGCAGTTCGCCCGCGAGGGCATCCGGGTGAACGCGCTGTGCCCGGGCCCGGTCAACACCCCGCTGCTGCGCGAGCTGTTCGCCGCCGACCCCGAGCGCGCGGCCCGGCGGCTGGTGCACGTGCCGGCCGGCCGGTTCGCCGAGCCGGAGGAGATCGCGGCCGCCGTGGCCTTCCTGGCCAGCGACGATGCCTCCTTCATTACCGCGTCGTCGTTCCTGGTCGACGGCGGCATCGCCGGCGCTTATGTGACACCCTTGTGAGCGTGACACTTGAGCGCGGCGGTCAGCCGGTCATCGGGATCAGCTGTTATTACGAGCAGGCCCGCTGGGGGCACTGGGACGTGCCGGCCATGGTGCTGCCGCGCCGGTACGCCGACGAGGTCAGCGCGGCCGGCGCGATCCCGGTGCTGCTGCCGCCGGTACCCGGCGTGGCCGATGGGCTCAGCCGGGTCGACGGCCTGGTGCTGTCCGGCGGCCGGGACATCGACCCGGCCCGCTACTACGCCGAGCGCGGGCCGTATACCGGCGAGGCGTGCGAGCACCGCGACGAGGCCGAGCTGGCCCTGTTCGCGCAGGCCATCTCGCTGGGCCTGCCGGTGCTCGGGGTCTGCCGCGGCATGCAGCTCATCAACGTCGCCCGCGGCGGGACGCTGCACCAGCACCTGCCCGACCTGGTCGGCCACGACGAGCACTCCCCTGCCATCGGCAGCTACGGTGAGCACGGGGTGTGGGTCGGGGCCGGGACCCGGCTGGCCGCGATCCTGGGCGCGGGCGCGCACGAGGTTCCCGCGCATACCAGTGAGGCTCCGCCCGAGCCCGCCGGTGCCGTCGCGGCGGCCCGGCGGAGCGGCGACCCGGTGATGGTGCCCACCCATCACCATCAGGCCGTGAACCGGCTGGGCAAGAACCTGGCCGCGACCGCCTGGGCCGCGGACGGCATGATCGAGGCGATGGAGCTCGACCCGGCCGAGAATCCCTTCGTCGTGGCCGTGCAGTGGCACCCGGAGGCGGGCGAGGATCCGAGCCTGTTCCGCGCTCTGGTTGCCGCGGCGGCCGGCCGGCCGTGACGCCGGCTCCGGCAGGCCGCCCGCCAGCCAGCGAGCCGGACGGGGCGGCGGCCGGGGAAGGCGGCGCGAGTGCGGCGGGCGCGGCTGCGGAGCGCGCCGCGACTGGGGAGAACGCGGCTGCTGAGCCGGCCGACGACCTGGTGAGCAGCCGGCATGCCATCACGATCAACGGCGACGAGCTGGCCTACACGGCCACCACCGGCCGGGTGGTGCTGCGCACCGAGAAGCACACCGACGAGACGTTCGACGGCGTGCACGCCCAGGCGGAGATCTTCATGACCGCCTACATCCTGGACAGCCCGGAGCCCGGACGCCGCCCGGTGACCTTCGCCTTCAACGGCGGCCCCGGTTCGTCCAGCGTCTGGCTGCACCTGGGCCTGCTCGGCCCGCGCCGGGTGCTGATGGGCGACGCCGGGGGGCTGCTGCCGGTGCCCTGCCAGCTGGCCGACAATGCGGAGACCCTGCTGCGCCGCAGCGACCTGGTGTTCATCGACCCGGTTTCCACCGGCTACTCGCGGGCGGTCAAGGGCGCCAAGTCCGCTGACTTCCACGGCTACGGCGGCGACATCGAGTCGGTCGGCGAGGCCATCCGGCTGTGGACCACCCGCAACGGCCGGTGGATGTCACCGAAGTACCTGTGCGGGGAGTCCTACGGCACGATCCGCGCGGCCGGGCTGTCCCGGCACCTGCAGGAGCGCTACGGCCTGTACCTCAATGGCGTGATGCTGATCTCGCCCTGCATCAACTTCGGCTCGATCGAGTTCAGCGGCGGGAACGATGAGCCGTACGCGCTGTACCTGCCCACGTACGCGGCGATCGCGCACTACCATGGCAGGCACCCGGGCCGGGAGCTGCGCGAGGTGCTCGACGAAGCCGAGGCCTACGCGAGCCGCGATTACCTGTGGGCGCTGGCGCGAGGATCCCGGCTGTCGGCTGAGGACCGGGCCACCGCGGTCGCGGCTCTGGCCGCGCTGACCGGGCTGTCGCCGGAGTATGTGGACCGGGTGGATCTGCGGCCCGAGCACGTCAGGTTCCTCACTGAGCTGCTGCGCGACCGGCGCCGCGTAATAGGCCGCATCGACGGCCGGTTCCTCGGCTGGGACAGCGACTACGGCCGGGAGAACTGGACCAGCGATCCGTCGCTGGACGCGATCACCGGGCCGTACTCGGCCGCGCTGAACCACTACGTCCGGGCCGAGCTTGGCTACTCGAGCGACCTGCCGTACGAGATCCTCACCAGCCGGGTCCAGCCCTGGTCGTACAAGGAGTTCGAGAACATGCACGTGCACGTCGCCGACAAGCTGGCCGAGGCAATGCGCACGAACCCGGACATGCGGGTGCACGTGGACTGCGGCTACTACGACGCTGCCACCCCGTACTTCGCGGCGCAGCACGACCTCGCCCACCTCGCCATTCCCGCCGAGCTGGCCGGGAAGGTGGAGTTGGCCTACTACAAGGCCGGCCACATGATGTACGTGCACGAGCCCAGCCGCCAGGCCCAGTCCGCCCGGCTGGCCGCCTTCGTCACCGCCGCGCCCTGAGCCCGCTGGCCCGCCCGCAGCCGCCCGCGCCCGCTGGCCGCCACCCGCCCGCCGACCGCCACCAGGCCGCCCGTGCGCCCGCCGCCCGCCCGCGCCCGCGCAGCGCGGCGCGGGGCGCGAACACGAACCAGGCGCGCCGGGCGGAGCGAGCGAGCGTTTTGCCGGAGCAAGCGGTCCCTGGAGGCAATTGCTGGCCGGGACCTACATGCGCGAGCTGAGCCAGGGGCCGTGCGCGGCTCGGCGCTGCTGCGCCAGGCACTCGCCGACCGCAGCCGGCCGGGAAGGCGGCAGCGGCCACGCCATAAACTCACCAGCGTGAGCCCCGCCCCCGCCCTGGAAATCACCGATCTGGTCAAAAGATACGGGCATGTGACGGCGGTGGCCGGGCTGTCGCTGCGCGCCGAGCGGGCCGAGGTGACGGCCATCGTCGGGCCCAACGGCGCCGGGAAGACCACGACGGTCGAGATTTGCGAGGGCTACCGCAAGCCGGACGCGGGCACGGTCCGGGTCCTCGGCCTGGACCCGGTGGCCGACGCCCGGGCGCTGCGGCCGCGGGTGGGCGTGATGCTCCAGGCCGGCGGCATCCCCACCTCGGTCAGGGCCGCCGAGTACCTGAAGGTGATGGCCAGCTTCCACGCCCGGCCGATCGCCCCCCAGCTGCTGCTGGACCGGCTCGGGCTGGCCGGGGCCGCGCGCACTCCCTACAAGCGGCTGTCCGGCGGGCAGCAGCAGCGGCTGTCGCTGGCCGCAGCCGTCGTCGGCCGGCCCGATCTGGTGTTCCTGGACGAACCGACGGCCGGCCTCGACCCGCAGGCCCGGCACGTGACCTGGGCGCTGATCGAGGCGCTGCGCGCCGCCGGGGCCGCGGTCATCCTCACCACCCACTACATGGAAGAGGCCGAGCGGCTGGCGGACCGGGTCGCGATCGTGGACGGCGGCCAGCTCGTTGCCTGCGGCAGCCCGGCCGAGCTGACCGGCTCGGCCGGGCAGGTGCGGTTCCGGGCCGAGCCGGGCCTGGACGTCGAGTCCCTGCTGGCGGCTATACCCGCTGGCAGCGCGGCCAAAGAGTCCCCGGCCGGGCACTACGTGCTCGAAGTGCACGGTCCGGTCGACCCGCAGTTCGTGGCTGCGGTGACCGCCTGGTGCGCGGATCACGGCGTGCTCGCTCAGAGCCTGCGGATTGAGAGCCGCACGCTGGAAGACGTTTTCCTGGAGCTGACCGGACGGGAGCTGCGATCGTGACCGAGTCCGAGGTCTTCGCGGACTGGCCGGGACCGGCCCCCGGCGCGGCGCCGATGGCCAAGATGATCGCCGCGCAGGCCGCGCTGGAGCTGCGCACGCTGCTGCGCAACGGTGAGCAGCTGCTGCTCACCCTCATCATCCCGGTGCTGCTGCTGGTCGCGTTCGGCCGCGCGCCGCTGGTCAGCGTCGGCGCCGGCCCGCGGATCGACTTCGTGGTGCCCGGCATCCTGGCCCTGGCCGTGCTGTCAAGCGCATTTACCAGCCTGGCCATCGCCACTGGGTTCGAGCGCCGCTATGGCGTCCTGAAGCGGCTCGGCGCGGCGCCGCTGTCGCGGCCGGGTCTGATCATCGCCAAGACGCTGGCCATGCTCGCGGTGGAACTGCTGCAGGTTGCCGTGGTCCTGATCGTGGGCCTGGCGCTCGGCTGGGCGCCGCGGGGCGGCGCGGCCGGGGTGATCTGGGTGCTGCTGCTCCTGCTGGCCGGGACTGCCGCGTTCAGCGGCCTGGCCCTGCTGCTAGCCGGGACCCTGCGGGCCGAGGCCACGCTGGCCGCGGCGAACCTGTTGTACCTGGTCATGCTGGGGCTGGGCGGGATCGTGTTCCCGCTGACGAGGTTCCCCGCCGGGGCACAGTCGCTGCTGCGGCTACTGCCCGCCGGGGCGCTGTCCGACGGCCTGCGGACGGTCTTGCAGTACGGCAGCGGCCTGCCCGCCCGGGACCTGCTCGTCCTCGCCGTCTGGGCCGTGGCCGGCATCGCGGTCGCGGCGCGCGCGTTCCGCTGGGAGTGAGCATCCGCCGGCCGGACGGCGTCAGGACCGGCGGCAGCCAGTCAGCCGCCGGGACCGGCGGGGGCACGCACAGCGGCAGGACGCCGGGCACCAGGACGGCCGGGGCGGTGCCGCCCGCCGCCCTGGTGCTCACCGGCATCGTCTCGGTGCAGGTCGGTGCGGGCCTGGCCGGCCGGATGTTCAGCCAGGTCGCACCGGCGGGGATGACCGGCCTGCGACTGTGGAGCGCGGCGATCGTGATGGCGGCCCTCGGCGGCCGCGCCGCGGTGCGCGCGGTGGCCGATATCGTGCGCCACCGGGCCTGGCGCGACGCGGCGACCGCGGTGGCGTTCGGGCTGACCCTCGCGGTGATGAACTTCTCCATCTACCAGTCGTTCGCGCGCATACCGCTGGGCATCGCGGTGACCATCGAGTTCCTCGGGCCGCTGGGCGTCGCGGTCGCGGCGTCGCGCAGGCTGATCGACGTGCTCTGGGTGACCCTGGCGGCAGCGGGGGTGCTGCTGCTCGCCCGTGGCGGCACGCCGCTCGCGCCAGGCGCCGCCGCCGGGCATCGCACGGCCATCGCCGGCATCATCTTCGCCTTGATCGCGGCGGCGGCGTGGGCGGCGTACATCCTGCTCAGCCGGTCGACCGGGCGGCGGCTGAGCGGCAGCTCCGGCCTGGTGACCGCGATGGTGGTGGCCGGAGTGATCATCACTCCGGCCGCGGTGACGGCCGGCGGCCGCGCGCTGCTGCGGCCCGGTGTAGCCGGCCTGGGGGCGGTGATCGGGCTGCTGTCGTCGGTCATTCCGTACTGGCTGGAATTCGAGACGCTGCGGCGCATCCCGGCCCGGGTGTTCGGCATCTGGATGAGCCTCGAGCCCGCGGTGGCGGCGCTGGTCGGCCTGCTGCTGCTGGGCGAGGCACTGGCCGTGCGGCAGTGGGCGGCCATCGGCTGCGTGATCGTCGCCTGCGTGGCCGCGGCTCGGGGCCGCCCCGCCGCGGCCGCGACGCCGGCCCTGGACCTGGCCGCAGTGGCCGCGCCGCCGGATGGGCCGCCGCCGGCCTAGCGAGGGCGGATGGCCCCGTGCCGCGGCAACTGGCTGCTTCTACCATGGGTCCGTGCCCGTTAACGCCTCGCCCGACGCAGCAGCGCGGCCTGCGGACGCGCCCCGGCCGATTGCCCGGCGGCTGGCCGGTGCCGTGCTGGCCCCGTCCCCGGCAGCAATGCGCCGAATCGCGCTGGCCAGCGTCATTGCCACCTCGGTCATCGTGGTCAGCGGGGCCGCCGTCCGGCTGAGCCAGTCGGGCCTGGGCTGCACCACGTGGCCCGACTGCACCAGCCACAGCCTCGTCGCCGCCGGCGCGACCGGTGACTCGCTGATCCACCGCTGGATCGAGTTCGGCAACCGGCTGGTGACCGCCGCGATCACCCTGGTCTCCGTCGTCGTCGGCGTCGCCGCCTGGCGGTTCAGGGACCCGGCCACGGGCCGCCGGCGGCGCGACATCTGCGGGCTCGGCTTCGCCCAGCCCGCTGGCATCATCGTCGACGCGGTCATCGGCGGCATCGTCGTGCTCACCAAGCTCAGCCCGTACTGGGTTTCCGTGCACTTCTTGTTCTCGATGCTGCTAGTGGCCCTCGCGCTGCTGCTCTACGTGCGCAGCGCGGAGGGCGCGGGCCCGGCCACGCCGCTGGCGCGCCGCGAGGTCGTGCTCCTGGCCCGCGGCCTGGTGGCCGCGCTGACCCTGATGATCGCGATCGGAACCGTGGTGACCGGTACCGGCCCGCTGGCCGGCGCGCCCTCGGTGGCCAGGTACAGCCTGCCGCGCCAGGGCGTGACCCAGCTGCACGCCGACATCGGCTGGCTGATCGGCGGGCTGCTGATCGCCCTGGTGCTGTCACTGCGGCTGACCGGCGCCCCGGACCGGGCGAAGCGGCGCGGTTACCTGCTGATCGGGCTGGTCCTCGTGCAGGGCTGCGTCGGCTACAGCCAGTACTTCGCGGGCCTGCCGGCCGGCCTGGTGTGGGTGCACGTGACCGGCGCGCTGCTGATCTGGATTACCGCGCTGTCGCTCACCTTCGCACTGCGCGACCGCGGCTGGGCCGCCGGGACCGCGGAGGCGGGGGCCGCGGAGGCGGGAGCCGGGACCGCGGACCTGGCCCGGAGGACCTAGCCAGACAGAACCGGCCGGGGATCTGAGGGCGGCGCCCAGCCCGCGCTGCCGTGGGCGGCAGGGCGGCGACCCCGGACCGGATGCCGGGCCTGGGGTCGCTGGTCATGGCGGGTCTCTCCTGCCGCTGCGGGACGGCGCGATAACGCCGGTTTCCGTTATCCCGGGCACACCGTAACAGGGGCCGGCCTGGCTGCTTCTACCATTGGCCGATGCCCGGTCCCCGATCTCGCGGGGCGGCCGCCGAGCGGGTCGCGAAGGCGGCCGCGCGGTGGCGCGCCGCCGTCCCCGGGGTGCTTGTCACCGCCATCGACGGGCCCGGCGGCGCGGGCAAATCCACGATCGCGGCGGCCGCCGCTGCGCAGCTGGGCGCCGTGCTCCTGCACACCGACGACTTCTTCCGCCCCGCGGATGACCACCCTGCGGGTGACCGCCCCGCGGATCGCCGCCCGGCGGCTGGGAGCCCGGTAGCTGACCGCCCGGCGGACAGGAGCACGGCGGCTGGCACCACCGGGCCGGCAGGCCGGGCGCTGCGGGAGTACTACGACTGGCCGCGGCTGCGCGCCGAGGCGCTCATCCCGCTGCGAGCCGGGCAGCCCGCCACCTTCCGCCGGCTCGACTGGGCCTGCGGCCGCCTGGGCGGCGCGAGTACCGTGGCGCCGGGCCCGCTGGTCGTGCTGGAGGGTGTGCTGTCCGCCGCCCCCGAGCTGGCCGACCTGGTGCACAAGTCGGTGCTGGTCGAAACGCCGGAGGATGAGCGGTTGCGGCGGCTGCGGCAGCGGGTGCGCCCCGAGGACTGGGACGAGGTGTGGCTGGCCGCCGAGCGGGTTTACTTCCGCCGTATCCGGCCGGCGGTCAGCTTCGACCTCATCGTGCCCGGCGCCCGGCCGTGGCCTGCGGCAGGCCGATGATCAGCGTCATGACCGCGGCCACCGCGAAGGACAGGATCGACGCCGACATCCAGCTGGCGGGCGTGAACCCGATATGGCGGCTGATCCAGCCCCAGAAGCTCACCCACCAGGAGATGTAGCCGGGGTTGATGAGCTGGTAGGTCACGAACCCGGCCGCCCACGGGACCAGCATCAGCCAGCGGGTGCGGGCCCGGCCGGACAGGTCCCACCGCCCGCGCGAGACCACGAAGAAGTCGGTGACCAGGACGCCGAACATCGGCACGAACACCGATCCCAGCAGTACCAGGAAGTTCTCGTAGTCGGCGATGCTCAGCCACAGCGCCCCGGCCGTGGTTGCCGCGGTGATCACGATCGCGAGCACCCGGCGATCCCACAGCGGGCGCAGGTTCTGCGTCGACACCGCCGTCGAGTAGACGTTGGCGAACGACTGGTCGAGCTCGCGGGCGGCGAGGACCGCGAAGGCCAGCGAGCCCGCTGGCAGCGCGATGAATGCCCCGTAGATGTCGGCCGGGTTCCTGGCCACGGTCACCAGCGCCAGCAGCCCGATGACGTAGCACAGGATCTGGGTGACGCTGTAGCCGATCATCGCCCCGCCGGCCGCGGCGCGCTCGGACACCGAGTGCCGGGTGTAGTCCGCAGCCAGCGGCGCGAACGAGATCGCCGCCGCCACCACCGTGTCGGTGCCCGGCCAGAAGCCCGACCAGGTGCCGCTGGTGAGCGGGGGCAGCGGCTGGCGCAGCAGCTGGATCAGCAGATAGGCGAGCACGATCAGTACCGCGGCGGTGGCGTACTTGCGCAGCACCCGGATCGCACCGAGCGGGCGGACCGCGAACACCCCGGTCAGCGCACCGGAGATGAGGATGTACCCCCATCGCGGCAGCGACGGCGCCACCGTGTGCGCTGCCGTCGCGATGGTCACCAGCTCGAACACGCCCCAGCCGAGGCACTGCAAGACGTTGAGCACCGTCGGCAGGTAGGACAGCTCGGCGCCGAACAGCCCGCGCAGCAGCACCATGGCCGGCGCGCCGGTTCGCGCTCCGGGCAGCCCGGACAGCGCCACCCCCGCGGTGCCGAGCAGCGTGCCGGCCACGATCGCGGTCAGGGCCGCCGCCAGTGACGTCCGCGGCGTGCCCGCTCCGCCTGGCTGCAGCACGAAGATCGCCCCGGTGAAGCCGAGCAGGCTGACCCCGAGGTTGCCCCACAGCCCGAGCTGGTCGATCAGGCTCAGCGCCCGCGGCACCGGCTCGGCCAGCGTGCGCGATACCTCCGAGTGCCGGCCGCCGGGAACGGTGACGAACTGGCCGTCGGCGGCCTGGAAACGGATGTGCTGGGCGCCGCCACGGCTGCCTCCCTACGCCGGCATTACCCGGTCAGGTTCAGACGGTCGGCGGCGCGGGCCAGGTGGCCAGCCGCCCTCTCAGCCCGGTATGCCCGAGCTCCCGTGTGTCTTGCCGGTAACGGTACCTCGCGGCCGGGCGGGCGGCCATGGCCGGTCCCGGCCGGCGGAACGCGGCCGGCGGCCGGGAGCTGGGCCGCCGGTAACCGGGCCGGCTGGCTGATGCGCGCGGTGCCCGCTGCCTGATAATGGCGATACCGAGCGGCCAATAGATGACGACGCCGGCGTTTGCCGAAGGTTAGGGGCCGGATCGGATTAGCGGGCGGCCCTGCGGGATAGTGTCGGGACGTAGATCGCGATGCGCGGGAAAGGGGCTGATCCACGGGTGAGCAGCGACGTGCGCGAGGCGCTTGACTGGACACCGGCCGATGCGCGGGCCGTGGACCTGATCCGGGTTCTGGCCATGGACGCGGTGCAGCAGGCAGGCTCGGGTCACCCGGGCACCGCGATGAGCCTGGCCCCCGCCGCTTACGTGCTGTTCCAGCGCGTGCTGCGGCACGATCCGGCGGACGCTGACTGGATCGGCCGGGACCGGTTCGTGCTGTCCTGCGGTCACTCCAGCCTGACCCTGTACCTCCAGCTCTACCTGTCCGGCTACGACATGACCCTGGACGACATCGAGCACCTGCGCACCTGGGGCAGCCGGACGCCCGGCCACCCCGAGCGCCACCACACTCCCGGCGTGGAAATCACCACTGGCCCGCTCGGCCAGGGCCTGGCCAACGGGGTCGGGATGGCCATGGCCGCCCGCCGGGTACGCGGCCTGCTCGACGCCGGTGCCGCGCCCGGCGCCAGCCCGTTCGACCACCACGTGTACGTGATCGCTTCCGACGGTGACATGGAGGAGGGCATCACCCACGAGGCTTCCTCGATCGCCGGGCACCAGCAGCTCGGCAACCTGGTCGTGGTGTACGACGACAACGACATCTCGATCGAGGACGACACCGCGATCGCCAAGTCCGAGGATGTCTGCGCCCGGTACGAGGCCTACGGCTGGCACGTCCAGCGAGTCACCTTCCGCAAGCCCGGCGGCTACCAGGAGGACGTCGAGGCCTTCTACCAGGCGCTGCTGACCGCCCGGGACCACACCGCCGCGCCCTCGTTCATCGCGCTGTCGACGATCATCGGCTGGCCGGCGCCGAACAAGCAGAACACCGGCGAGGCGCATGGCTCGGCCCTCGGCGCCGGCGAGGTTGCCGCGACCAAGGAGATCCTGCACTTCGACCCGCAGGTTAACTTCCCGGTCGAGGAGGAGGCGCTGGCCCGCGCCCGGCAGGTCACCGGCCGGGGCAAGGAGCTGCACGCGCGGTGGGACGAGCGGTTCGACGCCTGGGCCGGCGCGCAGCCAGAGCGCAAGGCGCTGCTGGACCGGCTGGCCGCGCGCGGGCTGCCGGCGGGCTGGACCTCAGTGCTGCCGGCCTTCGAGCCCGATGAGAAGGGCGTGGCCACCCGCAAGGCGTCCGGGGCGATCCTGTCCGCCCTGGCCCCGGTGCTGCCCGAGCTGTGGGGCGGCTCCGCCGACCTGGCCGGGTCGAACGACACCACGATGAAGGGCGAGCCGTCCTTCATCCCCGAGGAGCACCAGACCAAGATGTTCCCCGGCAACCTCTACGGCCGGACGCTGCACTTCGGCATCCGCGAGCATGCCATGGGCGCCATCGTCAACGGGATCGCGGCGGACGGGCTGACCCGTCCTTACGGCGGCACATTCCTGGTATTCAGCGATTACATGCGGCCCGCGGTCCGGCTGGCGGCGCTGTCGGAGCTGCCGTCCACCTTCGTCTGGACGCACGACTCGATCGGGCTCGGCGAGGACGGCCCGACGCACCAGCCGGTCGAGCACCTGTGGGCCCTGCGCGCGATCCCCGGGCTGGACGTGGTCAGGCCGGCCGACGCCAACGAGACCGTAGCGGCCTGGCGGACCATCCTGGAACGGACGGATAAGCCGGCCGGACTATGCCTGACCCGGCAGAACGTCCCCGTGTTCGACCGCTCCCCCGACGGCCCGCAGCGGCTGGCCAGCGCGGACCTGGCGGCCCGGGGCGGCTACGTGTTTGCCGAGGCGACTGGCGGGCAGCCTCAGGTCATCCTGATCGGCACCGGCAGCGAGGTGCAGATCGCGCTAGCCGCAAGGGACACACTGCAGGGTGACGGCATTCCCACCCGGGTGGTGTCGATGCCGTGCGTGGAATGGTTCGCCGAGCAGGACGCTTCTTACCGGCAGGAAGTGCTCCCGGCTAACGTCCGGGCCCGGGTCAGCGTCGAGGCTGGCATCGCGCTCGGCTGGCGCGCCTACGTGGGCGATGCGGGCGAGTGCGTAAGCCTTGAGCACTTCGGCGAATCGGCGGACTATCAGACGTTGTACACCGAATTCGGTTTTACCGCCGAGCACGTGGTCACGGCAGCCAGGGTCAGCCTGGCCAGGGTGCGCGGCGAGTAAGCGCAGCGACGAGGCGCAAGGAGCGAAACCATGAACTCTCAGCCCGGAACACCGCTGGAGCAGCTCGCGGCGGAGGGCGTCGCCATCTGGCTCGACGACATCAGCCGGGAACGGCTGCGCACCGACAACCTGGCCCAGCTGATCCGCGACTTCGGCGTCTGCGGCGTGACCTCGAACCCGTCCATCTTCCAGCATGCCCTGGCCCAGGGCGATGCCTACGACGAGCAGCTCGGTGACCTGGCCGCCCGCGAGGTCGCGGTGGAAGAGGCCGCCCGCGCCATCACTACCTACGACATCCGCTGGGCCTGCGATGTGCTGCGGCCGGTCTACGAGTCATCCGGCGGGGTCGACGGCCGGGTGTCGATCGAGGTGGACCCGCGGATCGCGATGGACACCGACAAGACCGTCGCCGAGGCGAAGGCGCTGTGGTGGATGGTGGACCGGCCCAACCTGTTCATCAAGATCCCGGCCACGCTGGCCGGGCTGCCCGCGATCACCGCGACTCTGGCCGAGGGGATCAGCGTGAACGTCACGCTGATCTTCTCGCTGGAGCGGTACGGCCAGGTGATCGACGCGTTCATGGCCGGCCTGGAGCAGGCGGCAGAAGCCGGCCGGGACCTGTCCGGGCTGACCTCGGTCGCGTCGTTCTTCGTCAGCCGGGTGGACACCGAGGTGGACAAGCGGCTCGACAAGATCGACAGCGGGGCCGCGCACGCGGTCCGCGGCAAGGCGGCGATCGCCAATGCCCGGCTGGCCTACGAGCTGTTCGAGCAGAAATCCGCCACTCCCCGGTGGGAAGCGCTGACGGCGCGCGGCGCGCTGCCGCAGCGGCCGCTGTGGGCCTCGACCAGCGTCAAGGATAAGGCCTACCCGGACACCATGTACGTGACCGAGCTGGTCGCTCCCGGCACGGTCAACACGATGCCCGAGGACACCCTGCACGCTACCGCCGACCACGGCGAGCTGCGCGGCGACACCATCCGCGGCACCTACGACGAGGCGCGCCAGGTCTTCGCCGAGCTGGAGAGGCTGGGCGTGAGCTATGACGATGTCGTCCAGGTGATCGAGGACGAGGGCGTGGAGAAGTTCGTGACCTCCTGGACCGACCTGCTCAAGACGATCGAGAACCAGATGGCGGCGGTAGGCGGGCGATGAGGCCGACCTGCCGGCGCGATGACGGCGGAGGGGCCGGATGACACTCAATCCGCTGCGGGACGGACGCGACCGCCGTATCCCGCGGGTCGCGGGGCCGTGCGTGCTGGTCATGTTCGGGGTGACCGGTGACCTGGCCAGCAAGAAGCTGCTGCCGGCCATCTACGACCTGGCCAACCGGGGTCTGCTGCCGCCCGGCTTCTCGCTGGTGGGCTTCGCCCGCCGGGACTGGGAGGACGAGGACTTCGCGAAGCTGACTCATGACGCGGTCAAGGCGCACGCGCGGACCCCGTTCCGCGAGGCCGTCTGGCGCCAGGTCAGCGAGGGCGTCCGGTTCGTACCGGGTGAATTCGCCGACGACGCGGCGTTCGACAACCTGGCGCAGACCGTGGCCCAGCTGGACTCCGAGCGCGGCACCGGCGGGAACTACGCGTTCTACCTGTCGATCCCGCCGAAGGCGTTCCCGACGGTGGTGCAGCAGCTCAAGCGCTCCGGCCTGGCCGACGCCCCGGCGGATGCCGGCGGGCGCCGGCCGTGGCGGCGGGTGGTGATCGAAAAGCCGTTCGGCCATGACCTGGCCAGCGCGCAGGAGCTCAACTCGATGCTCGACGCGGTGTTCCCGGCGGAGTCGGTCTTCCGCATCGACCACTACCTCGGCAAGGAGACGGTGCAGAACCTGCTCGCGCTGCGGTTCGCCAACACCCTCTTCGAGCCGATCTGGAACCGCGGCTACGTCGGCCATGTGCAGATCACCATGGCCGAGGACATCGGCATCGGCGGCCGGGCCGGCTATTACGACGGGATCGGCGCGGCCCGGGACGTGATCCAGAATCACCTGCTGCAGCTGCTCGCGCTGACCGCGATGGAAGAGCCGCTGTCGTTCGCCGCGGATTCGCTGCGGGCTGAGAAGGAGAAGGCGCTGTCGGCGGTCCGGCTGCCCGACGACCTGGCCGCCGGCACGGCCCGAGGTCAGTACGCCGCGGGCTGGCAGGGCGGCGTCGAGGTGAGCGGCTTCCTGGAGGAGGACGGCATACCGGCCGATTCCATCACCGAGACCTACGCCGCCATCCAGCTCGGCATCGACACCAGACGGTGGGCGGGCGTGCCGTTCTTCCTGCGCACCGGCAAGCGGCTGACCAGCCGGATGACCGAGATCGCGGTGATGTTCCAGCGCGCTCCGCACCTGCCGTTCGATGCCACCGCCACCGAGGAGCTCGGCCAGAACGCCCTGGTCATCCGGATCCAGCCGGACGAGGGGATCACGGTCAGGTTCGGCTCGAAGGTGCCGGGCTCGGCCATGGAGGTACGGGATGTGAACATGGACTTCGCCTACGGCGAGTCGTTCACCGAGTCCTCCCCCGAGGCTTACGAGCGGCTGCTGCTCGACGTCCTGATCGGCGACCCGCCGCTGTTCCCCCGGCAGGAGGAAGTGGAGCTGTCCTGGCGGATCCTGGACCCGATCGAGGAATTCTGGGCCAGCCACGATAAGCCCGAGCAGTACGCGGCGGGCACGCATGGCCCGGCCAGCTCTGACGCGATGCTCGCCCGGCACGGCTGCGCCTGGCGCCGGCTCTAGCGGGGAGAAGATACCGCCATGCTGATCGACCTGACCGAGACCACGACCGGCGACATCCGGTCCGCGCTGACCCGGGCGCGCGACCAGCTCGGCGGCCCGACCACTGGCGTGGTGCTGAACCTGATCATCGTGACCGACGAGGCGATGCAGCACGACGCGGTCCGGGCGGCCAGCCAGGCCGGCCGCGAGCATCCCTGCCGGGTGCTGGCCGTGATCGCCCGGCACGCGCGTGGTGATTCCCGGCTCGACGCCGAGATCAGGACCGGCGAGGGCGCGCCGGGGCAGACCGTGCTGCTGCGCATGTACGGCCCGATGAGCCTGCATGCGGACTCGGTCGTCGCGCCGCTGCTGGTCCCCGACACCCCGATCGTGACCTGGTGGCCGGGCGCCGCGCCGGCCGCGCCCGCCACGGCGCCGCTCGGCGCGCTGGCCCAGCGCCGGGTCACCGACTCGGCCGCCGCCGCCACGCCGGGCGACGTGCTGGCCGCGCTGGCCGCCGCCTACCACCCCGGCGACACCGACATGGCCTGGACCCGGTCCACCTCATGGCGCTCGCTGCTGGCGGCCACCCTGGACCAGCCGCATGCCGCCATCACCGGCGGCACGGTGGTCGCCGAAGAGCACAACCCGAGTGCTGACCTGATCGCGGCCTGGCTGACCGGGCGGCTCGGCGTGCCGTTCAACCGGGACGACTCCGGCGGTCCCGGCATCACCGAGGTGACCTTCTCAACCGCCGAGGGCGACATCACCATCAGCAGGCCGGACGGCAGGAACGCCACCCTCAGCCGGCCGGACCAGCCGGAGCGGCATGTCGCGCTGCACCGCAGGGACACCGCCGAGCTGCTGGCCGAGGAGCTGCGCAGGCTGGACCCGGACGAGATCTACTCCCAGGCGCTGTCGTGGTTCGCCGCCGGGCAGGCCGGGAACGGGACCGCCGCCCGGCCGGGCGGCGGCGCGGGCACCGGGGAGGCCACGGCGACGGACGCGGCCGGTGCCGGGCAGACCGCGGCCACCGGGGCCGAGGGGAGATAGCGCCATCACCGCGCCGCAGGTTCTGGTCCACCGCGACGGCGACCTGCTCGCCAAGTCGGTGGCGGCCCGCCTGGTCACCACGCTGGTCGATGCGGCCGCGGCGCGCGGCCACGCCTCGGTCGTGCTGACCGGCGGCGGGATCGGCACGAAGGTGCTGGCCGAGCTGGCCGCGGCGCCCGCCAGGGACGCCGTGGACTGGCGGCACCTGGACGTGTGGTGGGGCGACGAGCGGTTCCGGCCGGCCGGCGACCCGGACCGCAACGAGACCAGCGCCCGGGCGGCGCTGCTCGACCACGTCGAGGCCAGCCCGGACCGGATCCACCCGATGCCCGGCCCCGACGGCCCGGACGGCGACGACCCTGAGGCCGCCGCGGAGCGGTACGCGCACTGGCTGCGCGCCGCGGCCCAGCCCGAGGACCACGGCAAGGTGCCCTCGTTCGACGTGCTGCTGCTCGGCATCGGCCCCGAGGGACATGTCGCGTCCCTGTTCCCCGGAATGCCCGCGCTGTACGAGGAACGGCCGGTGGTGGCGGTGCGCGGTTCTCCCAAGCCGCCGCCGATCCGGCTGACGCTGACCCTGCCGGCGATCCGCTCCGCCCGCCAGGTGTGGATGCTGGCGTCCGGCGCGGAGAAGGCGGCCGCCGTGCAGCTCGCGCTGTCCGGGGCCGGGACAGTGCAGGTGCCCGCGGCCGGGGCCCGCGGCCGCCAGCAGACCCTGTACCTGCTCGACCGGCCCGCCGCGGCTCAGCTGCCGGCCCAGATCGGCTGGCTCGCCTCGCCCTGACCCGCCGGTCACCCCGCCGGGTTCGCCGCGCTGGCCTGCTCACCTTCGACGGACTGGCCTCCTGCCGCTGCTCACCGCGGCGGTGGTCGGCGCGCGGCTGACCGGGTCGGTGCGCGGCAGGCGGCGGCCGCTGGCCGGCCACGTGATCGTCACCGGGCTCGGCAACGTGGGCGCCAGGATCGCCGCCCAGCTGCACGACCTCGGCGTGGACGTGGTGTGCGTGGGCAAGAGCGAAAACGCGCCCGGGGTGCCGCTAGCCCGGCGGCTCGGCCTGCGAGTGGTGATCGGCGAGACGCACCGGGAGGAGACGCTGCGGGCCGCCGGGATCGCCAGCTGCCAGAGCCTGGTCTCGGTGACCAACAGCGACGTGGTCAACCTGGAGACCGCGCTGCACGCCCGGGCGCTGGCCGAGCAGCCGCGGATCGTGGTCCGGCTGTATCACGACGACCTGGCCGAGCGGGTCCAGCGCAAGGTCAGCAACACCATCTCCCGCTCCGTCTCCTACCTGGCCGCCCCGGCGTTCGCCGCCGCGATGCTGGAGCATCAGCTGCTGCGCACGATCCCGGTCGGCCGTCACGTGCTGCTGATCGCCGGCGTGCCCGTCGACCCTGACTCTGATCTCGCCGGCGGCCTTGCGGGACGTGCACACCGAAGGCGAGGCCCGTGTCATCGCGCTGCGCCGGGCCGGGGCCGACGAGATCAGCTGGCCCCCGCCCGGCGACTACCGGCTGGCGGTCAGGGACCGGCTGGTGGTGCTGGCGGCCAGGGCCGGGCTCAGCGGCGTGCTCGCCCGCGGCGCGGCCGGGGCAGCGCACGCGCCAGACGCATCTTTGTACCAAACTGGGGTCCCTAGAAGGGCCCGCCAGAGTTACGCTCAGGGCACGTCTTTCATCTGGTTCTGCTGAGCCGGATGTGAAGATGAGGAAGGTCGCGGATGGCACCTTTTATTGGCTTTCATCAGGATCGCACGAATCATGTCGCGCGCTGGGCTTGTCCGCCGGCCGCGGACGGGCGACCCCGCTATCGCGTTCCTTCCGATCAATCAGGTGCCAGCCCGGTGCCAGGCGGCCGGTCGGCACCCAGCAGCGCATCCCCTACAGGAGGAAACAGTTGAGCACTACTGATGATGCTCCCGTCGCAGCCGCGGTGGGCACGGGCGTCGCCGATCCCGCGCCCCTCGGCCTTGCTGGGTTTGCCCTGACCACCTTCCTGCTGTCAGCCTCGAACGCCGGCTGGACGAGGGGTGCCGGCTCCGAGTGGCTGGCCTACGCGCTCGTCTACGGCGGTGTGGCGCAGCTGCTGGCCGGGATGTGGGAGTTCCGCAACAGGAACGTCTTCGGAGCGACGGCGTTCGGCACCTACGGCTCGTTCTGGATCGGGCTCTTCGTCTACGTCCGGTTCCTCGCCCGGCCGCCGCTGTCGAACGTGACCAATGACCTGGGCTGGATCCTGCTGGCCTTCGCGATCTTCACCCTGTACATGCTGATCTGCAGCGCCATGGCGAACGCGGCGATCTTCGCGGTCTTCCTGCTCCTGGAAATCGCCTTCATCGTCCTGTTCATCGGCAACTTCTCCGCCAGTACCGGCACGATCAAGTTCGGCGGTTACGTCGGCATCGCGACGGCCCTCGTGGCCTGGTACGCCTCGGCAGCCGGCGTCATGGCCGGCATGGCCGGCCGTCCCGTGCTGCCCGTCGGCAAGCCGCTGCTCAACCTGGCCCGCTGACCGTATCGGCTCGCATGCGCGGTGCCGGGGACGCATCGTCCCCGGCACCGCGCATGTCCGGGTCCCGGTAGCTTGAGCGGGTGGATCTGCAGGAGCGCCGCCAGCTCGACATGGCCGGACAGCTGGCGCGAGTGAAGGTGCGGACCAGGCCGTGGCGGGCCATCATCGCGCTCGCGCTGGCGATCGCGGCCGCGGTCGCGGCCAGATTCTGGGGCCACCGCCTGATGGTGAGCGGCCACCGGCTCGGCGAGGTCATCACCTACTGCGGCGCCGGAGTGTTCTTCGTCCTCGGGCTGATGGCCGTCTTCGAGCTCACCGGCAAGGCCAGGGACCGGCTGCGGCCGGTGATCGGCTCAGCGCATGCCGGGGTCATGCGCTACGCGCTGGCGCTCATCGGCGTGTTCGTGCTGCTGCTCATCGCCTTCGACCTGGCCCAGGTGCCGGTTGCCCAGTTGCTGGTGGGTGGCGCCGTGACCGGGGTGCTGCTGGGAATCGCCGCGCAGCAGTCGCTCGCTAATCTGTTCGCAGGCCTGGTGCTGCTGTTCGCCCGGCCATTCCGCGTCGGGCAGCGAGTGCGCTTCCGGTCCGGCGCCCTCGGCGGCGTCGTCGAGGGCGAGGTGACCGACATCAGCCTGACCTACGTCCGGGTGGAGACCGCCGACGGGGACATGCTGCTGCCGAACTCGCAGGTCCTGGCTGCGGTCATCGGGACAGTGCCAGCCGCGAATCCGGTGCTGGCCCGCGGGGACGACGCCGTGCTAACCCGGGGGGACGCCCCCCCGGAACGCCCGCTGAGCCGTTCGCTCGGACCGCGCGGGCCCTCGCGACGGCTAGTGCTCGGCTTCGTACTTGGCGATGATCTGGGCCGGGATGCGGCCACGGTCGTTGACCTCGATGCCGCTGCGCTTGGCCCACGCCCGGATCGCGGCGCTGCGACGCCGGTGTGCCGCGGTCCTGCGCTGGGGGCGCACGACCAGGGTCGTCGCCCTGCGCGCCTTGCCGGCAAAGCGCTTCAGTGCCTCGTCGAACTTCTGGCTGTGCTTCTCGCAGAGGTCGATTTCATAGTCACGACCGCCGAGACTGAACGTCCGCATGAGCGCCTGGCCCGCCGGGATCTCCCGTGCGTCGTAGTCGCAGGCGAACGTAACAGAGACCTTCTGTGCCACTTGTGATTCCCCTTCCCCCGCCGCACGTATACCCCCCTTGCCTGACAGCTCTAACAGCGTCAGGATCAACTCTTATCCCGGCCCTTGCGGAGCTGTCCGGGCACCTATCCGCGCGGGCGGAGTCCGCATGGATCTGCACGGCGGTAGGCGCAGAATTACGCAGGAGATAAGTCGCGGCGGTCGAGCGAGATAACCGCCGCGGTTAGCGCACCGACCCCGGCAACGATTATGGCCATCAGGACCGTAAGGCGTGACAGCTAAACACGCGGCGCCGTGGCATGCAGGTAGTAGTCCTGATCGGTCGGAAACTCCGAGGCGAAGAAGCGCTGTGTTCCGCGGCCGGCAAATCCACCGCGTCCGCGAGACTGGCCGGCAAATCCGGCACGGCGGCCCGGTAGTGTGCCGGCGGCCCGGACGCCGCGGTCGCCGGGTATGGCAGCGGGAACTGCGGGTCCGCGCCGCGCGGTCCGCAAAATAGCCAGGCCGCCCCTGAGCTGTCCGCCTGGCAGCCGGCAAAATAGTCATCCGGGCTGCGCGGCCCGCGGCGAACTGGCAGGATGGTGCGTCGGTTCGGTGCTCGGCGCAGGTCATTGCTCCTGGCTGCGCGGCACACGCTGCCCCGCGGGATCCGGCCGGCACGAGTTCCGGTTATGGCGCGGGAACGGCGCTGAGCACTGCTATACCGGCGGGAATGCCGGGCCGCCTGGCGGTAACACGGTGCCTGGCGGTAACACGGTGCTGAGCGACAACGCGCTGAACGGTGCTGGCGGGCTGCCGTGCACGCGGTGCTGCCGGGAAGACCATCATGGCGGGAACCGGGAACACCGAGTAGGCGTCGCGCGTTGCACACACCGACGAGGCAGAACGCCACGCTGGTAACAGTCTAGCGCGGCGGTGGAAGTGGTCTGGCGCGGCGACCGCCCGCCGGACCGTGAACGTGACATAGTCGCTGACCGTTCAGACGGTAGGAGCCGTCCAGACGGCAAGAACTTGGGTTGAGGAGAGCTACTCATGTCTGAGGTACGCCGCCAGGCCGTGCTGATGCACCGCCCTAACTGGGGCTGGCAGGACGAGGCCGCCTGCCGCAGCCGTGAGGTCGTGCTCTTTTTCGGCCCGGACGGCGAGCGCCAGCCTGAGCGCGAGATCCGCGAGCGCCAGGCCAAGGCGGTCTGCGCGTCCTGCCCGGTGCGGTCTCAGTGCCTTGACTACGCGATTAGCCGCCCGGAGAAGTATGGCACCTGGGGCGGCCTGAACGAGGACGAGCGCTCGTCGGAGCGCCGTCGCCGGATGCGCCGGGCCAACGCGGCCTGACCGGCGCCCGGATGGCCCGCGGTGGTCTGCTTGTCCTGCCGCCAGCAGCGACATTCCGAATGCCCGGGCGGAACCTGGTGTGATTGCCAGCACAAGCCTGTCGCTCCCGCCGTCGAACCGCGGCTGACATGGGTTCGGCAGGGCTGAAGCACCGCCCGGGCCATGGGAGCAGGGGGTCCCGGGAATAGGCTCCGGTCGCGGAATCGTTGTGCTGTCACGTGCGCACCGCTAGCAGCACGACGCGAAACGCGACTCTCCCGGTTCTGGCGCAGTCATGCGCTGACCGTCCGGCCGTTCTACTGTGGACGGCAGGAGCAGGGGACCTGGCTAGGATGGCCCGACAGACCATACGCGCCCGCCACGGAGGATCTCATCGACGCTGAGAAGCTCGCCGCCGGAGCGGCCGATGCGCTCCACGGTGCCCCCGCGGAGCAGATCATCAGCTGGGCTGCCGACGCCTTCGGCAGCAAGCTGTGCATCACCTCGTCCATGACGGACGCGGTGATCATTCACCTGGCCGCGAAGATTGTGCCGGATATCGACGTGCTGTTCCTCGACACCGGCTACCACTTCGCCGAGACCATCGGCACCAGGGACGCGGTCTCAGCCGTCTACCCGGTCAACGTGGTCAACGTCACCCCGCCCACGACAGTGGCCGAGCAGGACGCCGAGATGGGGCCCAAGCTCTACGCCCGCAACCCGGACCTGTGCTGCTACCTGCGCAAGGTCGCCCCGCTCGAGCAGGCGCTCGGTCCCTACGAGGCGTGGATCACCGGGGTGCGGCGGGAGGAGACCTCGGCGCGCAGCGACACCCGCGCGGTCCAGTGGGACCCCCGCCGCAAGATGGTGAAGGTCAACCCGATCGTGGACTGGACCGCCGAGCAGGTGGACGCTTACATTGCCGAGCAGGGCGTGCTCGTCAACCCGCTGGTGTACGACGGTTACCCGTCGATCGGCTGCAGCACCTGCACCGTGCGGGTGGCCGCCGGAGCTGACCCGCGCAGCGGCCGGTGGTCTGGCACGGCCAAGACCGAGTGCGGCATACACATGGGCTGACCGGCGGCCCTCGCAGATGGGCTGGCCGGCGGCCCTCGGGCGGGAGCGGCCAGTGACACTCCGCGAGCAGGTCGGCCGGACCCGCCCGAATGTCACCCACGAGGTCGCCAACCAGGCCCCGCCGCTGGCCGGGCACGACGTCGCCGACGACGCGGCGCTGGCTGCGGGGCTGGCCGCCGAGGGTGCCGGCTGGGCCGCCGGCGAGGTGCACCGGCTCGGGCGGCTGGCGGGCCGGCCGCAGACGGCGGAAGCGGCCCGGCTGGCCAACGACCACCCGCCAGTGCTGCGCAGCCATGACCGGTACGGCCACCGGATCGACGAGGTGGAGTTCCACCCGGCCTGGCATGACCTGATGACTACCGCCGTATCGCACGGGCTGCACGCGTCCGCCTGGGCCGATCCCGCGCCCGGCGCGCACGTGGCCCGGGCGGCCGGGTTCTACGTCTGGTCGCAAGCCGAGGCCGGGCACGGCTGCCCGATCTCGATGACCAACGCGTGCGTGCCCGCGCTGCGGCACGCCCCCGAGCTGGCCGCGGTCTACGAGCCGCTGCTGGCGGCGCGGGTCTACGACCCGGGGCTGGCGGTCCCCGCGGGCAAGCGCGGACTGCTGGCCGGGATGGCGATGACCGAGAAGCAGGGCGGCTCCGACGTGCGCGCGAACACCACCAGCGCGCAGCGGGCCGGCGATGGCAGCTACCTGATCACCGGGCACAAGTGGTTCTGTTCCGCGCCGATGTCTGACCTGTTCCTGCTGCTGGCGCAGCTGCCAGAGGGGCTGAGCTGCTTCCTGCTGCCGCGGGTGCTGCCGGACGGCAGCCGCAACTCGATGCGCCTGCTGCGGCTGAAGGACAAGCTCGGCAACCGGTCCAGCGCCTCGGCCGAGGTGGAGTACGACAATGCGGCCGGCTGGCTGGTCGGCGGGCCGGGCCGGGGCGTTGCCACGATCATCGAGATGGTCAGTGCGACCCGGCTGGACTGCGTGCTGGGCAGCGCCGCGCAGATCCGCCAGGCCAGCGTGGCGGCGGCCCATCATGCCGCCTTCCGGTCGGCCTTCGGCGCCCGGCTGATCGACCAGCCGCTGATGACCGAGGTACTGGCCGACCTGGCCCTGGAGGCCGAGGCGGCCACCGCGCTCGCACTGCGGCTGGCCGGGGCCGCGGACCGGGCCGTGCGCGGCGACCAGGCCGAGGCAGCGCTGCTGCGGCTCGCGCTGCCCGCGGCCAAGTTCTGGATCTGCAAGCGTGCGCCGGCGGTCACCGCCGAGGCGCTGGAGTGCCTGGGCGGCAACGGCTACGTGGAGGAATCCGGGCTGCCCCGGCTCTACCGGGATGCGCCGCTTAACTCGATCTGGGAGGGATCGGGCAACGTCACCGCGCTGGACATGCTGCGGGCCCTGGCCCGGTCACCGGAGGCCGCGCCCCGGGTGCTGGCCGAGATCGGCCTGGCCGCGGGCGCGGATGCGCGGCTGGACGCTGCGGCGGCCCGGCTGTCCGCCGAGCTGGCCGAGCTGGCCCGGCTGCCCCGTCAGGCCGCCGAGCGCCGGGCCCGGCGGCTGGCCGGGCTGATCACCGTCGCGCTGCAGGCGTCGCTGCTGGCCCGCCGGGCCCCGGCCGCGGTCAGCGACGCGTTCTGCGCCTCCCGGCTGGAGCCGGGGGGCGTGCCGTCGGCGGCCGTGCCGTTTGGCGTGCTGCCGGACGGGATCGACCTGGCCGCGGTGGCCGCGCGGTCGGCTGTCGCGACCGGCCGGTAGGGTCGTCAAATGCGCGTCTGGCCCGGTAACGCCTATCCGCTCGGTGCCACCTGGGACGGCTCGGGGACCAACTTCGCCCTGTTCTCCGAAGTGGCCGACCGGGTGGAACTGTGCCTGTTCGGCTCGGACAGCCCGGGCGAGGCGCGGGTGGAGGTCACCGAGGTCGACGGCTTCGTCTGGCACTGCTACCTGCCCGGGATCGGGCCCGGCCAGGAATACGGCTACCGCGTGCACGGCCGCTATGACCCGCGCCGCGGGCACCGGTGTAATCCGGCCAAGCTGCTGCTCGACCCGTACGGCAAGGCGGTCAAGGGCGCGGTCCGCTGGCACGAGGCCCTGTTCAGCTACCGGTTCAGTGCGCCGGGCTCGCTGAACACCGACGACAGCGCCCCGTTCATGCCGCGCAACGTGGTCATCAACCCGTACTTCGACTGGGCTGACGACCGGCCGCCGCGTACCTCTTACCACGAGACGCTGATCTACGAGGCGCACGTGCGGGGCATGACCCTGCGCCATCCCGACGTGCCGCCCGAGACGCGCGGCACCTACGCCGGCCTGGCGGCGCCGGCCGTCATCGACCACCTGACCGCGCTGGGCGTGACCGCGGTCGAGCTGATGCCGGTGCACCAGTTCGTCTCCGAGCAGGGCCTGGCCGGGCGAGGGCTGACGAACTACTGGGGCTACAACACGATCGCGTTCCTGGCCCCGCACAACGCCTACGCGGCCTCCGGCGAGCCGCACGGGCAGGTAGCCGAGTTCAAGGGCATGGTCAAGGCGCTGCACGCGGCCGGCATCGAGGTGATACTCGACGTTGTCTATAACCACACCGCCGAGGGGGGCGCCCTCGGCCCGACGCTGTCGTTCCGCGGCATCGACAACGCCGCCTACTACCGGCTGGCCGATTCCGACCCGCAGGTGTACCTGGACTACACCGGCTGCGGCAACAGCCTGAACGCCCGCGACCCGCACGCGCTGCAGCTGATCATGGACTCGCTGCGGTACTGGATCACCGAGATGCACGTGGACGGCTTCCGGTTCGACCTGGCCGCCGCGCTGGCCCGCGAGCTGCACGACGTGGACCGGCTTGCCGCGTTCTTCGACCTGGTCCAGCAGGACCCGGTCGTCTCCCAGGTCAAGCTCATCGCCGAGCCCTGGGACGTGGGCGAGGGCGGCTACCAGGTCGGGAAGTTCCCGCCGCTGTGGACCGAATGGAACGGCAAGTACCGGGACACGGTGCGTGACCTGTGGCGCGGGCAGCCGGCCATCATGCGGCGATTTCGCGCTGCGGCTGACCGGCTCGTCCGATCTGTACGAGACCAGCGCCCGGCGCCCGGTGGCGTCGATCAACTTCGCCACCTGTCACGACGGGTTCACGCTGGCCGACCTGGTCAGCTACAACCGCAAGCACAACGAGGCTAACGGCGAGGGCAATGCCGACGGCACCAACGACAACCGGTCGTGGAACTGCGGCGCGGAAGGCCCCTCGGACGAGCCGGCGATCACCGAGCTGCGGGCCCGGCAGGTGCGCAACTTCCTGGTCACGCTGTTCTGCTCGCAGGGCGTGCCGATGCTGCTGGCCGGCGACGAGATGGGCCGCACCCAGCGGGGCAACAACAACGCCTACTGCCAGGACACCGAGCTGTCCTGGGTGGACTGGGACAATGCGGTCAAGCACGCCGACCTGCTCGATTTCACCCGCGGGCTGTCCCAGCTGCGGCGGGAACATCCGGTATTCCGGCGCCGCCGGTTCTTCAGCGGGCGGCCGCCGGCGGGCGGCGACGGCAAGCTGCGCGACATCGTCTGGCTCACCCCGTCCGGCCGCGAGATGAACAGCGGCGACTGGCGCGCAGAGTACGCGAAGGCGCTGGCCGTGTTCCTCAACGGCGACGCGATCACCGAGCCGGACCCGCGCGGCGAGCAGGTCCGCGACGATCACTTCCTGCTGCTGTTCAACGCGCACAGCGAGGCGGTGGAGTTCCTGCTGCCCGGAGCCGATTTCGCGCCGGGCTGGCAACTAGTGATCGACACGGCGGTGGCGGCCACCCCGGCCGTGGCCCGGCGCCCTGGCGCGTCGGTTGAGGTCACGGCCCGCTCGGTGGTGGTGCTGCGCGCCGCAGCGAGCCGCGCCCCGGCGGGCCGCCGGCGCTAATAGCAGTCACCGTGATGCGCCGGCGCCCGCGGTGCGCGCCCGATCTGATTGACTGCTGGCCGTGCAGCAGATCTACCCGGCACCGGGCCGTCCCGCGGATCTGGGACCCGATCCGGTCGGGATGCTGGGTGAGCTCTACGCCTACCCGGACGAGGGCCCGTGGCTGCGGGCCAACATGATCGCGAGCACGGACGGCGCGGCGGCACTGTCCGGCCGGTCCGGCGGCCTGTCTGGCCCTGCTGACCGGCTGGTGTTCGCCGTGCTGCGCAGCCTGGCCGACGTGATCCTGGTCGGCGCGGGCACCGCCCGGGCCGAGGGCTACCGGCCGGTCAGCCCGCGCCAGCTGATCGCGCGGCTGCGCCCGGCCGGGCCGCCGCCGCCGATCGCGGTGGTGACCGGGCGGCTGGACCTCGACACCGGTGACGGCGGCCTGCTGGCCGCGTACTCAGGCCGCACGCCGGCCATCGTGCTGACCACGCAGGCGGCCCCGGCCGCCCGGCGCGCGCAGGCAGCCCGGCACGCCGAGGTGATCGTCACCGGCCCGCGCACGGTGACCGCGGCGGCCGCGGTGGCGGCCCTGACCGACCGTGGCTACCGACGGGTCCTCGCCGAGGGCGGCCCGACGCTGCTTGGTCAGATCGCGGCGGCTGGCCTGCTGGACGAGCTCTGCCTGACCTACAGCCCGGTGCTGGCCGGCGGCCAGGCGGGCCGGATCCTCGCCGGGCCGGATACAGCGCCGGCCACCGGGCCGGACGGCGGTCCCGGATCCGGTCCGGGGCGCGCCGTGGCCGGGCTGCGCCTCGCGCACGTGCTCGAGGACGACGGATACCTGCTGTGCCGCTATCTGCGGCGCCGCGAGGACACGGCCAGCAGAGCCTGAGACGGGCCGCCCGCCCTGGCCGGGCCCGGGAAAGGAAGCACGACATGGCACTGCACTCGAAGGGCGAGCCGCTGGCACGGCGCGCCGAGCTGGATATCAACCCGGTGTACGTGCGCGAGGACTCCGATCCGGTCCCCCGCGACCGGCTGGCCAGGACGGGCATGCTGCCCGACACCGCGCTTCAGGTGGTCAGGGACGAGCTGATCCTGGACGGCAACGCCCGGCTGAACCTGGCCACGTTCGTCACGACCTGGATGGAACCGCAGGCCGCGCAGCTGATGGCCGGGTGCTTCGACAAGAACATGATCGACAAGGATGAGTACCCGCAGACCGCCGAGCTCGAGCGCCGGTGCGTGAACATTCTCGCCCATCTGTGGCACTCTCCGGCTGGCTCTGACCGCCGCGGGGGGGCCACCGGCTGCTCGACCACCGGATCGAGCGAGGCCTGCATGCTCGGGGGCATGGCGCTGCTGTGGCGGTGGCGGGAGCGCCGCCGGGCCGCGGGCGCCGCGACCGGCGCACCCAACCTGGTCATGGGCGCCAACGTGCAGGTCTGCTGGGAGAAGTTCTGCCGGTACTGGCAGGTGGAGCCGCGCCAGGTGCCGCTGGAGCCGGGACGTCTGCACCTGACCGCCGCCGAGGCGGCTGCGCGCTGTGATGAGAACACCATCGGCGTGATCGCGATCATGGGCTCGACCATGGACGGCAGCTACGAGCCCGTCGCGGAGATCAGCGCCGAGCTGGACCGGCTGCAGGCCGACCGGGGCATCGACGTGCCGGTGCACGTCGACGGCGCGTCCGGCGGCTTCATCGCGCCGTTCCTGCATCCCCGCACCGAGTGGGACTTCCGGGTACCGCGGGTGGCCTCCATCAACGCCTCAGGCCACAAGTACGGCCTGGTGTACCCGGGGGTCGGCTGGATCGTGTGGCGGGACGCGGCGGCGCTGCCCGACGACCTGGTCTTCAAGGTCAACTACCTAGGCGGCGAGATGCCGACGTTCGCGCTGAACTTCTCCCGGCCGGGCGCGCACATCGCCGCGCAGTACTACAACTTCATCCGGCTGGGCTTCGACGGCTTCCGCCAGGTACAGCAGGCCTGCCAGGACGTGGCCATGAACCTGGCCGGCCGGATCGCCGGCATGGGGCCGTTCGAGCTGCTGTCCGACGGCAGCGAGCTGCCCGTCTTCGCGTTCCGGCTGCGCGACCCCGACGCGGGCGGCTACACGGTGTTCGACCTGTCCGAGCGGCTGCGCCTGCGCGGCTGGCTGGTCCCGGCCTACACCTTCCCCGATAACCTCACCGACCTGGCCGCGCTGCGGATCGTGGTGCGCAACGGGTTCAGCATGGACCTGGCCAGCCTGCTGCTCGACGACCTGCACGAGCAGGTCAAGGCGCTGGACGCACTGCCGCATCCTCCCGGTCCTCTGCGGCCGGGAAAGCCGCGCAGCAGCTTCCGGCACTGACGCGGGCTGACTGCGGCACCGGCTCAGGCGTTGGCGCGCAGTCGTTCCAGCGCCTCGGCGAGAATGGCGGCGCCGTCGGTGTCGTTGCGGCGCTCTTTCACGTAAGCCAGGTGCGTCTTGTAGGGCTCGGCGTGCGGCGGGGCCGGCGGGTTTTCCTGGTCCTGGCCGGCCGGGAAGCCGCAGCGCGGGCAGTCCCAGCTGTCGGGTATCGCGGCGTCGCTGGCGAAGCTGGGCCTGGTCTCGTGCCCGTTGCTGCACCAGAAGGCGATCCGCACCCGCGGCGCCGCCTCGCCCCGCTCCGCCTCGCCCATCGGGCCGGCGCCGACACGGCTGCCGCGAATGGCGCTGCCACTACTCACTGCTCACCCCTTGCCTGTAAGACGCGTCGGCTAGCTGCTTTGCAGCACGCTCGCCGGACGGCCGTGATTGCGATTGCCTGCGCGCGAGCGCTACCTGTTCGTGAGCAGGCCGAGCGCGACGATGCAGAGGAACCACAAGACGCCGGTGAAGATCGTGATCCGGTCGAGATTGCGCTCGACCACTGACGACGAGCCCAGCGTCGAGGTGACTCCGCCGCCGAACAGGTCAGACAGCCCGCCGCCCTTGCCCTTGTGCAGCAGCACGAGCAAGATCATCAGCAGGCTGGTGATGATCAGGACGATCGAAATTGCGATGACCACGTGTTCTCGACTTCCCGCTCCGCTCAGGACTCATGGCTCAGGATGCCACGGTCAGCTCACGATACCGGCAGATCCTGACGAATTCGCCGGCATCCAGGCTGGCCCCGCCGACTAGGCCGCCGTCGATATCGGGCTCCGCCATGATCGCGGGCATGTTGTCGCCTTTTACCGACCCGCCATACAGGATACGCACCGTAGCGGCACTCTGCTCGCCGTGCCGCTCGGAAATGCGGGCCCGGACCGCGCCGATGACCTCCTGCGCGTCGGCCGGGGTGGCCACCTCACCGGTGCCGATCGCCCAGACCGGCTCGTACGCGATCACCATTCCCGCCACCTGCGCCGCGGTCAGGCCGTCCAGGCCGCCGTCGAGCTGGCGCAGCGTGTGCGCCAGCTGCTCGCCGGCCTGCCGGGCTCCCAGCGGCTCGCCCACGCACAGCACCGGCACCATGCCATGCGCCAGCACCACCTTGACCTTGGCGTTCACCAGCGCGTCATCCTCGCCGTGGTACTGCCGCCGCTCGGAGTGCCCGGCCAGCACGTAGCGGCAGCCCAGCCGGGCGAGCATCCGGCCGGAGACCTCGCCGGTGTAAGCGCCGTCGGGGTGCGCGGACACGTCCTGGGCGCCGTAGGTCAGCCGCAGCTTGTCGCCCTCGATCAGCGTCTGCACGCTGCGCAGCGCGGTGAACGGCGGCAGCACCGCGACCTCGGCCGCGTCCAGGTCCCTGTCGGTCAGCGCGAACGCCAGCTTCTGGGTCAGGGCCAGCCCCTCGAAGTGGGTGCTGTTCATCTTCCAGTTGCCGGCGATCAGCGGCTTGCGCCCCGGGCTGCCGCCTGGCCTGGCCGCCGCGCTCATCCCGCCTCCAGCGCGGCCAGGCCGGGCAGCGTGGCGCCTTCCAGGTATTCCAGGCTGGCGCCGCCGCCAGTCGAGATGTGAGTGTAGGTGTCCGCCGGGATGCCGAGCTTGCGGACCGCGGCGGCCGAGTCGCCGCCGCCGACCACGGTCAGACCGGGGACCTTGCCGATGGCCTGGGCCACCGCCAGCGTCCCGGCCGAGAAGGCGGGGAACTCGAACACGCCCACCGGGCCGTTCCAGAACACCGTCGCCGCGTCCGCCAGCTTGCTCGCGAACAGCTCCCTGGTCGCCGGGCCCATGTCCAGGCTCTCCCGGTCGGCGGGAAAGGCGGTGACCGGGTAGACCTGGTGCTCGGCGTCGGCTGAGAACCCGGTCGCCCCGACCAGGTCGGCCGGCAGCACGATCTCCACGCCGCGGCTCTCTGCGTCCGCCATGATCTTCGACACCTGGTCGATCTGGTCGGCTTCCAGCAGCGATCTGCCGACCTCGTAGCCGCGGGCGGCCAGGAACGTGTAGGACATGCCGCCGCCGATCAGCAGCCGGTCGGCCTTATCCAGCAGGTTCGCGATCACCGCGAGCTTGTCCGAGGGCTTGGCCCCGCCGAGCACGACCACGTACGGACGCCCCGGATCGGCGGACAGCTGCCCGAGCACCTTCACCTCGGCGGCCACCAGCTGGCCGGCCGCGTGCGGGAGCAGGCCGGGCACGTCGTAGACGCTGGCGTGCTTGCGGTGCAGGGCACCGAAGCCGTCGCCCACATAAGCGTGCGCCAGGGCCGCCATCCGGCGGGCCAGCTCACCTCGCTCGGCGTCGTTTTTGCTGGTCTCGGCGGGCTCGAAGCGGACGTTCTCCAGCAGCCCGACCTGGCCGTCGGCCAGGCCAGCGGCCATCGCGGCCGCGCCCGGGCCGGCGACGTCCTGCGCCAGCGTGACCTCGGCCCCGAGCAGCCCGGCGAGCCGGTGCGCCACCGGCTTGAGCGACGGGCCGCCCGCGGCGCGCTCGGCGTAGCTGGCGCCCTTGGGGCGGCCGAGGTGCGCGGCGATGATCACCCGCGCGCCCCGGCTGGCCAGGCTGCTGATCGTGGGCAGGCTGGCCCGGATCCGCCCGTCGTCGGTGATCGTGGTGCCGTCCAGCGGGACGTTCAGGTCGGCACGCAGGAACACGGTCCGGCCAGTTACCTCAAGCTCGTCGGCCTGCCTCATGACCGGGCGGCCTGCCCGGCTCCCACCAGCGTGGTCAGGTCGGCGAGCCGGTTGGAGTAACCCCACTCGTTGTCGTACCACCCGATGACCTTGACCTGGTCCCCGGCCGTCATCGTGAGCTGCGAGTCGAACGTGCACGAGTACGGGGTCCCGACGATGTCGGAGGAGACGATCGGATCGGCCGTGTAGCGCAGATAGCCCTTCAGCGGGCCGTCGGCCGCAGTGCGGTAGGCGGCGTTAACCTCCTGCACCGTTGCCTCGCGCTCCACCTGGACCACCAGGTCGGTCACCGATCCGTCCATCACCGGAACCCGCATCGCCATGCCGTCGAGCCTGCCCTTCAGCTCCGGCAGCACCAGCGAGGTGGCGCGCGCGGCCCCGGTCGTGGTGGGGATGATGTTCTGCGCGGCGGCCCGGGCCCGGCGCAGGTCGGAGTGCGGGAAATCCAGGATGACCTGGTCGTTGGTGTAGGCATGGATGGTGGTCATCATGCCCTTGACGATGCCGAAGCTGTCGTGCAGCACCTTGGCCATCGGCGCCACGCAGTTGGTGGTGCACGAAGCGTTAGAGATGATCTCGTGCCGGGCGGGGTCGTAGGCGGCGTCGTTGACGCCCATCACGATCGTGATGTCCTCGCCCTTAGCCGGGGCCGAGATGATGACCTTCTTCGCGCCGGCCTGGATGTGCTTGCGGGCGTCGTCAGCGCTGGTGAACCGGCCGGTGGACTCGATCACGACGTCAGCGCCCAGGTCCGCCCAGGGCAGCGCGGCCGGGTCCCGCTCGGCCAGCACCCTGATCTGGCTGCCGCCGACGTGAATGACGCCGCCGTCCGCGCGGACCTCGGCGTCCAGGGTGCCGAGCACGGTGTCGTACTTGAGCAGATGGGCCAGGGTGGCCGCGTCCGTCAGGTCGTTGGCGGCGACGATCTCTATCTCGGCGGCCGTTGCGGGATCAGCGTGAACTGCCCGCCAGAAGTTGCGCCCGATGCGACCGAAGCCATTAATTCCTACTCGGACAGTCACGCTTGCTCTCCTCGTCTTCTTTGTGCGGATCTCGGCGGTACCGCGTCCCGTCCGAGCCAGAACATTATCGAGCCTATAAACCAGCCGCCCAGTGACTAACGGGCCCTTTTGACCGGTCCGGGCGGCCCCAGGCTCAGGGCACCAGCATGTCGGGGGTCAGGTGCGCCTCCGTGCCGGGAATGCCCAGCTCGGCGGCCCGCCGGTCGGCCAGCGCGAGCAGCCGCCTGATCCGCCCGGCGATCGCGTCCTTAGTCAGCGCGGGCTCGGCGAGCTGGCCGAGTTCTTCCAGGCTGGCCTGCCGGTGCTTGATCCGCAACTGGCCGGCCACGATGAGGTGCTCGGGTGCCCCGGAGCCGAGAATCTCCAGCGCCCGCTCGACCCGGGCCCCGGCGGCCACCGCGGCCCGCGCGCTGCGGCGCAGGTTCGCGTCGTCGAAGTTGGCCAGCCGGCTGGCCGTCGCCCGCACCTCCCGGCGCATCCGCCGTTCCTCCCAGGTCAGCACGCTGTCGTGCGCGCCCAGCCGGGTCAGCAGCGCGCTGATCGCCTCGCCGTCGCGGACCACGACCCGGTCCACGCCGCGCACGTCCCGCGCCTTAGCGTGGATCTTCAGCCGCCGGGCGGCGCCGACCATGGCCAGAGCCGCCTCCGGGCCCGGGCAGGTCACCTCCAGCGACATGGACCGGCCCGGCTCAGTCAGGCTGCCGTGCGCGAGGAAGGCCCCGCGCCAGGCCGCCTCGCAGTCGCAGGTGGTGCCGGAGACCACCTGCCGCGGCAGGCCGCGCACCGGCCGCCCGTGGCTGTCCACCAGGCCGGTCTGGCGGGCCAGGCTCTCCCCGTCGGAGGTCACCCTGACCACGTAGCGGTTTCCCTTGCGCAGGCCGCTGGGCGCGAGCACGATCAGCTCCGAGGCGTGGCCGAACACGTCGGAGATGTCCTTGCGCAGCCGCCGCGCGACCGCGCCGGTGTCGAGTTCGGCCTCCACCACGATCCGCCCGGCCGCCAGGTGCAGGCCGCCGGCGAATCGCAGCAGCGTGGACACCTCTGCCTTGCGGCAGCACGGCTTGACCACGCTGACGCGGCTAAGTTCGTCCTTGACCAGGCTGGTCAGTGCCATCAGCGTTGCTCCCCCTTGAATATCTGCGCGAATGCGCCCGCCATCCGCCGCGGATCGTGGCGCGGTGACCCGTCCCCCATGGCCAGGTCAGCCAGCACCAGCCGGCCACCGAGCAGGCTGGCGGCCTTCTCCAGCTCGGCGGTCGTTCCCGCTACCGCGGCGCGGTCGGCGAGCACGACGTCGATCACCAGGCCCGGCGCATGATCGACGAGTACCTCCAGGTGCGTGTGCGGCGCGAAGCCCGCCGTCTCGCCTGGCTGGGAAATAAGGTTCAGCGCGACCAGCCGCCGGGCGCGGGTCCCGACCAGCGCCGTGGCCAGTTCGGGGACCAGCAGGTGGGGGATCACGCTGGTGAACCACGAGCCAGGCCCGAGTACGACCCAGTCGGCCTCCCCGACAGCGGCGACAGCTTCGGTACAGGCAGGCGGGTCGGCGGGTACCAATGACAACGACCGTACCCGGCCGGTGGTCGATGCGCAGGCGACCTGGCCGCGAACGGTGCTCAGTTCGTCCGGCCTGGCCGGGTCCGCGCCCTCGACCTCCGCGACCAGGTCAAGCGGCACGGAGGCCATCGGCAGCACCCGGCCGTGCGCGCCCAGCAGCCTGCCGACCCAGTCCAGGCCCTGGACTGGGTCGCCGAGCAGCTCCCACAGCGCCACGATGAGCAGGTTGCCGACCGCGTGGCCGCCGAGCCGGTCCTCCCCGCCGCCGGGCCGGTCATCCCCGCCGGTGCCGCCCCCGGCTGGTCCGCCGGTGCCGGGCAGGCCGCTCAGCCGGTGCTGCACCACCTTGCTCCAGGTGGTGCCCCAGGCGTCATCACCGCATAGCGCGGCCAGGGCCATCCGCAGGTCCCCGGGCGGCAGCACGCCGTACTGGCGGCGCAGCCGCCCGCTCGAGCCGCCGTCGTCGGCGACGGTGACGATCGCGGTCAGCTCCCTGGTGACACGGCGCAGCGCGGACAGCGAGGCGGCCAGGCCGTGGCCGCCGCCCAGGGCGACGACCTTCTGGCTCGGCTGGCGGAGTCCCGTCATTCCCGCCCCAGATCGCGGTGCGCCACACTGATGCCGGTCCGGGACCGGGCCAGCCGGACCGCGATCTCCTCGGCCATCGCCACGCTGCGGTGCTTGCCGCCGGTGCAGCCGACGGCCAGCAGCACGTAGTGCTTGCCGGTCTGCTCGTATCCCGCGAGCGCGATCTGGACCGAGGCGACGTAGGCGTCCAGGAACCCGGTCGCGCCCGGCTGGCCGAGCACGTACTCGCGGACTGGCTCATCCTGCCCGGTCAGCGGGGCCAGCTCGGGCACCCAGTGCGGATTGGGCAGGAACCGGCAGTCGGCGACCATGTCCGCGTCCACCGGCAAGCCGTACTTGAACCCGAACGAGACGATGTTGATCCGCATCGTCTGCCCGGTGTCCTCGCCGAACTGGTCGCGCATCCGGGCCCGCAGCTCGTGCACGTTCAGCTCGGAGGTATCGATCAGCAGGTCGGCGTCGGCTCGAAGGGCCGCCAGCTGCTCTCGCTCGGCGCTGATCCCGTCGACCACCCGGCCGTTCTCCTGCAGCGGGTGCGGGCGGCGGACGCTGTCGAACCTGCGCACCAGGGTCTGGTCGTCAGCCTCGAGGAATACCACGTACGGCCGGACGCCGCGGCTGTCCAGCTCGGTGATCACCGACTTCAGGTCGGTGGAGAACGCGCGGCTGCGCAGGTCGACCACGGCGGCCAGCCGGGGCACCGATTCCTTGGCCCGGCGGGCCAGGTCCGACATCATCGGCAGCAGGTCGGGTGGCATGTTGTCGGCCACGAACCAGTCCAGGTCCTCGAGCGATTTCGCGGCGGTGCTGCGCCCGGCGCCGGACATGCCCGTGATGATGACGATCTCCGGCGACTGCTCGCTGCCCCTCATGCCCGGCCCGCCGCCGTCTCCCGTTCCGCCGTGCCCCCGCCCCCGGTGCCCGTCTCCCCGGCGCCCGGGTCGTGCAGGGCCGCGACGATGCTGGCCGCCAGCCGGTCCCCGAAGCCGGGCAGCGCGGCGACCTGATCGGCCGACGCCTGCCGCAGCCTGCGCACCGAGCCGAACTCCCGCAGCAGTGCTGCCCGCCGGACCGGGCCGAGTCCCGGCACGTCATCCAGCTCGCTGACGGTCAGCGCCGCCGACCGCTTGACCCGGTGATAGGTGATCGCGAACCGGTGCGCCTCGTCCCTGACCCGCTGCAGCAGATACAATCCCTCGCTGGTGCGCGGCAGGATGACCGGCCCCTCCTCGCCGGGCAGCCACACTTCTTCCAGCCGCTTGGCCAGCCCGCACACCGAGACGTCGACCACGCCGATTTCCTCCAGCGCAGTCACCGCCGCGGCGACCTGGGCCGGCCCGCCGTCGATCACCAGCAGGTTGGGCGGGTAGGCAAATTTGCGCCGGGCCGTCGGCTCGCCCTCCGGCTGGGCACCGGCGTCCTGACTGTCCACCGCAGGCTGCTGCTCAGCCAGGTACCGGCGGAACCGGCGGGTGATCACCTCGCGGATGGCGGCGACGTCGTCGGTGCCATCCAGCCCCTTGATCGCGAACCGGCGGTATTCCGACTTGCGGGCCAGCCCGTCCTCGAACACCACCATCGACGCCACCACGTGCGTGCCCTGCAGGTTGGAGACGTCGTAGCTCTCGATCCGCAGCGGCGCGTCGTCCAGCCCGAGCGCGTCCTGGATCTCGGCCAGGGCCCGGCTGCGGGTGGTCAGGTCGCTGGCCCGCCGGGTCTTGTGCAGGGCCAGCGACTCCATTGCGTTCCTGGCCACCGTGTCCAGCAGGGCCTTCTTGTCGCCGCGCTGCGGCACCCGGAGGCTGACCCGGCGGCCGCGGCGGCCTGCGAGCCATTCCTCGACGGCGGCGGCGTCCGGCGGCAGCGCGGCCACCAGCACCTCGCGCGGTATCGCTCCGGGCTCCGCTCCGTGGTCCTCGGCAGGGCCGCCGCGCGGCAGCCGCCCCGACCGCTGGCTGCCGCCGGGACCGGTCGCGTCCCTGGCGGCCTGGTCGTCCCCGTAGACCTGGCCAAGGAACTGCTCGACCAGCTCGCCGCTGCTCACCTCCTCGACCTTGTCGACCACCCAGCCGCGCTGGCCGCGGACCCGCCCGCCGCGGACGTAGAAGACCTGCACCGCCGCCTCGAGCTGATCCTCGGCCAGCGCGATGACGTCGCAGTCGGTGCCGTCGGGCAGCACCACGGCCTGCTTCTCCAGGGCCCGCTGCAGGGCCTGGATATCGTCGCGCAGCCGGGCGGCCCGCTCGTACTCCTCGGCGTCCGACGCCCGGCGCATCTCGGACTCCAGCCGCCGGAGGAACTTTCCCGTCTGCCCGGCCATGAAGTCGCAGAACTCCTCGGCCAGCTCGCGGTGCGCGGCCGCGCTGATCCTGTCCACGCACGGTGCCGAGCACTTGCCGATGTAGCCGAGCAGGCACGGCCTGCCGATCTGCCCGGCCCGCTTGAACACTCCGGCCGAGCAGGTCCGCACCGGGAAGACCCGCAGCAGCGTATCCACGGTGTCGCGGATCGCCCACGCGTGTGAGTAAGGCCCGAAGTAGCGGACCCCGCGCCGCCTGGCCCCGCGCAGCACCATCACCCGCGGGTACTCCTCGTCCATCGTCACAGCCAGGTAGGGGTAACTCTTGTCGTCCCGGTACCGGACGTTGAAGCGCGGATCGAACTCCTTGATCCACGAGTACTCCAGCTGGAGTGCCTCGACCTCAGTGGTCACGATCGTCCAGTCGACCCGGGCGGCAGCCCGCAGCATCGACTGGGTGCGGGGATGCAGGCCGGCGAAATCGGCAAAGTAGGAGTTAAGGCGGGACCGCAGGGACTTGGCCTTGCCGACGTAGATAACCCGGCCGCGCTCGTCGCGGAACCGGTAGACGCCGGGTGACTCGGGGATGGAGCCGTAGGCCGGCCGGTAGCTCGCCGGATCTGCCACACCGCAACTCTATGCGCGCGCCCGCGCCGGGCTGGCCGTTAAGCGGCCGCGATTAACGCGCGTCGCGCTGGCGGGATCCGTAGGCCGGGGCGAACAGCACCACCGCGGCCAGGTCCTGCCTGATATCGGCGAACCTGTGCGCCTCGCCGGCGGCGACGTAGACGACCGAGCCCGGGCCGACGCTGACCCGCTGGCCCCCCGATTCGAGGCTGGCCCGCCCCGTGGTCACTACGTAGATCTCGTCCTCGGTGTGCGGGTCCTGGTCGTCGGAGCCGCCGGCCGGGATCGAGTAGGTGCCCACGGACAGATCGGCGGCCGCGAAATGCTCCGCCCAGTGGGTGAGATCCGCGCCGTCCGGCGGCGTGTAGACGCCGGCGCCGGTGATTTCCTGCATGCGCTCTCCTCCGTAGCCTGACTGGTTCAGTCTGGCCCACCAGGGGCTGCCCCGATCGGGCAGGCGTGCCAGGCTATCCGGGTGCAGATCGCCGTCGCCGTGACCGCGCTCGCGGTTCTCGCATGGGTCTACCTGCTGGCCGGGCACGGCGGGTTCTGGCGCACCGGCCAGCGGCTGCCGCCGCTGAGCCCAGCCGGCCCCGCTAGTCCGGCCGGGCCAGCCGGCTACCCGGCCGTGGCCGCGGTGGTCCCGGCCAGGGACGAGGCGGCCATCTTGCCGCAGACGCTGCCGACGCTGCTGGCCCAGGACTATCCGGGCCCGCTGCGGGTGGTCCTGGTCGACGACGACAGCTCCGACGGCACCGCTGATGTCGCGGCGGCCCTGGCGAGCCAGGCCGGAAGCAGCCAGGGCGGGGGCGGCGGCGGCCCAGCTCGGCTGGTGGTCGTCTCCGGCACTGTGACCCCGGACGGCTGGGCCGGCAAGGTCTGGGCGATGGCGCAGGGCCTGCAGGCGGCCGGGAGCGCCGAGTACGTCATGTTCACCGACGCTGACATTAGCTACCAGCCAGGGGTGCTGGCCGACCTGGTGCGGGCAGCCCAGGGCACGCGAGCGTCGCTGGTGTCCCAGATGGCGCTACTGCGGGCGGAGTCAGCCGCCGAGCGGCTGCTGGTGCCGGCCTTCGTGTATTTCTTCGCCCAGCTGTACCCGTTCCGCCGGGTGAACCGGCCCGGCGGGCGCACCGCGGCGGCGGCGGGCGGCTGCATGCTGGTGCGCCGCGAGGCGCTGACCGCGGCCGGCGGGCTGGCGGCGATCCGGGACGCGCGCATCGATGACGTCGCGCTGGGACGGCTGCTCAAGCGCGGCCCGGTGCCGGGCCGGTGCTGGCTCGGGCTCAGCACGCAGGTGCGCAGCCGACGCCCCTATCCGCGGCTGGCGCAGGTCTGGGACATGGTGGCGCGCAGCGCCTACACCCAGCTGCGCTACTCCCCGGTCGCGCTGGCCGGGACGGTGATCGGCCTGGCCTGGCTGTACCTGCTGCCGCCGATGGCGGCCCTGGCCGGCCTTGGGCTCGTCCTGGCGGGCGCCGGTACCACGGCGGTGTGGCTGGCCGGGCTGGGCGCGGCCGGCTGGCTGATCATGTCGGTCACGTTCGTGCCGATGCTGCGGCTGTACCGGCTGTCGCCGCTGCGCGCACCCGGGCTGCCGCTGCTCGCCGCGCTGTACGCGGCGATGACGGCGGACTCGGCCCGGCGGCACCGGGCCGGCCGCGGCGGCGAGTGGAAGGGCCGCGCGATCGCGGCCCGCAGCCGGTGACCTGGCCGGGCTTGCCGTTACGTAGATCATGAGGCTCGGCGGTGGCTCAGCTCTCGAACGCCTCCGGCGGAGGGCAGGCGCAGACCAGGTGCCGGTCGCCGTAGGCGCCGTCGATCCGGCGGACCGGCGGCCAGTACTTGAATCTGCGATCGCCCGGCACCGGGTAGGCCGCGTACTCCCGCTGGTAGGGATGCTTCCAGTCATCGGCCAGCAGCATGCTGGCGGTGTGCGGGGCGTTCTTCAGCGGGTTGTCGCGACTGTCGTACTCCCCCGACGCGACCTTCTCGATCTCGCCCGCGATGGAGATCATCGCGGCGCAGAACCGGTCCAGCTCGGCCAGGTCCTCGCTCTCGGTCGGCTCTACCATCAGCGTCCCGGCCACCGGGAACGACATGGTCGGGGCGTGGAAGCCGTAGTCGATCAGCCGCTTGGCCACGTCCTCGGCGGTGATGCCGGTGCGGCTGGTGACCGCCCGCAGGTCCAGGATGCACTCGTGCGCGACCAGGCCGCCGCGGCCGGCGTAGAGCACCGGAAAGTGCGGGTTCAGCCGACGGGCCACGTAGTTCGCGGCCAGGATCGCCGCACCGGTAGCGCGGCGCAGCCCGTCGGCCCCCATCATCGCGATGTAGGCCCAGGAGATCGGCAGGATGCCGGCCGACCCGAACGGGGCGGCCGCCACCGGGAACTGCTGGCCGGGCAGGAACGGCGCCAGGTGCGCCCGGGCCGCCACCGGCCCGACGCCCGGGCCGCCGCCGCCGTGCGGGATGCAGAATGTCTTATGCAGGTTCAGGTGCGACACGTCGCCGCCGAAGTCGGCCGGGCGCGCCAGCCCGACCAGCGCGTTGAGGTTGGCGCCGTCGATGTAGATCTGGCCGCCGGCCGCGTGCACCTGCTCGCACACGGTGCTGATCGTGGCCTCGAACACCCCGTTGGTCGACGGGTAGGTCACCATGATCGCGGCGATCGCGCCGTCGTGCGCGGCCAGCTTCGCGGTCAGGTCACCGAGATCAATGGCGCCGTCGGAGCCGCACTTGACCACGACCACCCGCAGGCCGGCCAGCACCGCCGACGCCGCGTTGGTGCCGTGCGCGGACTCGGGGATCAGGCAGACATCGCGCTGTGGCTCGCGGCGCGCGCGGTGGTAATCACGGATCGCCAGCAGGCCGGCCAGCTCGCCCTGCGACCCGGCGTTCGGCTGCACTGACACCGCGTCGTACCCGGTGATCTCCGCCAGCCAGCCTGCCAGCTCGCCGATCAGCTCGGCATAGCCCGCCGCCTGGTCCGCGGGCGCGAACGGGTGCAGGTCCGCCCACTGCGGCCAGCTGATGGCCTCCATCTCGGCGGCGGCGTTGAGCTTCATCGTGCAGGAGCCGAGCGGGATCATCGACCGGTCCAGCGCGATGTCCTCGTCGGCCAGCCGGCGCAGGTAGCGCAGCATGCCGGTCTCGCTGCGGTGGCTGGCGAACACCGGGTGGGTCAGGTAGTCCGACGAGCGCGCCAGGCCGTCCGGCAGCGGATACGGCAGGCCGCCGGCCTCGGATCGCCCGGCGTCCTGGTGCGCCAGTCCCGGCGCGCCATGGCCCGGCGTGATCTCGTCCGAGCCGGTCAGGGCCCTCGCTACCGCCCGCAGGTCGGCGTCGGTGGTGGTCTCATCGCAGGCGATCTGCACGGTGTCCGGGCCGGCCAGGTGCAGATTGATCCCGGCCGCCCGGGCCCGCGCGACCGCGTCGGCGGCGCCGCCGGGCACCGCGACGGCCAGGGTGTCGAAGAACACCGGGTGGCGCAGCTCCAGGCCCTGGCCGCGCAGCGCGGCGGCCAGCGCGGCGGCCCGGCCGTGCACCCGCTCGGCGATCGCCCGCAGCCCGTCCGGGCCGTGGTAGGCGGCGTACATGGCCGCGATCACCGCCAGCAGCACCTGCGCGGTGCAGATGTTGCTGGTGGCCCGCTCCCGCCGGATGTGCTGCTCGCGCACCTGCAGCGCGAGCCGGTAGGCCGGATTGCCGTCGGCGTCCACCGAGACGCCGACCAGGCGGCCGGGCAGCTGGCGCTTGAGCGACTCGCGAGACGCAAATGTAGCCCGCGTGCGGCCCGCCGTAGCCCATGGGCACGCCGAACCGCTGGGTGGTGCCGACCGCCGACGTCGGCGCCGAGCTCGCCGGGCGGGGTCGAGCAGCGTCAGCGCCAGCAGGTCGGCTGCTACTGCGGCCAGCGCGCCGCGATCGTGCGCCGCCTCGATGGCCGGCCGCGGGTCAGTCACGGCGCCGCTCGCCCCGGGGTACTGCAGCAGCACGCCGAACAGCTCCCCGTCGGGCTGGGCGGCGATCAGCTCGGGCGTGACCGGCGCCGGTGACCAGCTCGATGCCGAGCGGCTCGGCCCGGGTGGCGAGCACGGCCAGGGTCTGCGGCAGGCAGTCGGCGTCGGCCAGGAACACCCGGCCCCGGCCCGCGGCCCGCCGGGCCAGCGTCATCGCCTCGGCCGCGGCGGTGGCCTCGTCCAGCATCGATGCGCCGGCCACCGGCAGTGCCGTGAGGTCTTCGACCATCGTCTGGAAGTTCAGCAGCGCCTCCAGGCGGCCCTGCGAGATCTCCGGCTGGTAGGGCGTGTACGCGGTGTACCAGGCCGGGTTCTCCAGCACGTTGCGGCGGATCACCGCAGGCGTCACCGTGCCGTAGTAGCCGAGGCCGATCATCGAGGTGAGCACGTGTTGCGGGCGGCAAGCTGGCGCAGCCCGGCCAGCGCCTGCTCTTCGGTCAGCGGGCCGGGCAGCCGCAGGGCGCCGCGGGCGGCGATGTCGGCGGGCAGCGCCGCGGCGGTGAGATCATCCAGCGTAGAGTGACCGATCTCGTCCAGCATGCGCTGCTGCTGGGCGTCCGCAGGGCCGATGTGCCGGTGCGCGAAGTCCACTGGGAGCCTCCTGGGCGAGCGTCGGTGTCCGGTGCCGCGAGCGCGGGTTCCGACTCCCCCTCTGTCGCGAGCAGGCTCCAGAGCTGCTTGTCCCGTCCGGTCCTTGATGCCTGAGAGGTTCCGGGGAGGTTGCCCCTTCGGCGTCCCGCGCTGGCTGCGCGGGAACTCTCCCGGACGGTGTCGTCAGCGGTTGAGCCTACCCGGCCGCTACACGTCATCCCAGCGGAACACCCGGACCGAGATGAGCGTGAGCAGTGCGCTGAAACCGAGCAGGATGCCGATGGCCGGCAGTGCAGCCGCCGGTCCCTCGCCGCGGGCCATCACGTTCTGCATGCCGGTCACCAGGTAGCGCAGCGGCATCGCGTAGGACACCTCGCGGATCCACGACGGCGCGAAGTCGAGCGGGATGAACGCGCCGCCCAGGAACGCCATCGGCAGGATGATCAGGTTGGCGATGGAGGTGGCGGCCTGCTGGGTCTTGGCCGCCGATCCGACCAGCAGCCCGATCGACATGAAGGCCAGCGTGCCGCACACGACCACCGGGATCGCCATCCACCAGGCGGCGGTCAGCCGGAGCCCGAAGTAGGGCAGTGTCGCGATGCCGAGGAACACCGCCAGCTGGACCAGCGCGATCACGATGCTGACCCCGATCCGCGCGGTAACCACCGAGGCGGTGCTGATCGGGGCCAGCCGCAGCCGCCGCAGCAGCTTGTTCTGCCGCCAGTTGACCAGCGTGATCGACGCGCCGAACGCGGCGCCCGAGGCGATGGCCCAGCCGAGCAGGCCGGGCGCAAGGTACTGGATCGGCTTCAGCGCAGCGTTCTCGACCTGGCGGGATGCCAGCTGGTAACCGCGCCGCCGCGCCGGCCGCTGCCTGGTCGGCCTGCTGCACGATCGAGGAGAACACCGTCTGCACCAGGCCGGCCGTGGTCGGGTCGGCGATCGAGTAGCGGACGACCAGGGTGGCGCCCCGCTGCGCGACCGCCGCGTCGTCGGTGCCCTTGCGGACGTCGGCCAGCGCCGCGCCCATGTCAGTGCTCCTGGTGATGGTGAGCACCTTGCCCAGCTGGCTGTGACCGCCCGCGGCGGCCTGGTCGAGCAGGCGTACCCGGCCGACCTCGATCACGCTCACCTTGGGCGCGCTGGCGTTCTTGTAGATCGACCCGAGCAGCACCAGGAACAGCACCGGGATCAAGATGGTGAAGACCATGGCCGCGCGGTCGCGGACGAAACCGACGAACATCGCCCGGGTCAGGCTGCGCAGCGCATCCGTTCTCATGCCCGGTACTCCCGCCCGGTCAGCTGCAAGAAGACGTCCTCCAGCGTCGCGCCCTGGACCCGCAGCCCGGCGAGCGCGCCGCGCTGGGCCAGGGCGGCGAGGACGGTGCCCGGCTGCCTGGTGGCGATGGTGAGCGACACGCCATCGTCGCTGACGTCGGCCGCCGATCCGCCCGCCGCGGCCGCCATCTCGGTCGCCGCCGCCGCCGGCAGCAGCCCGGACTCGACACTGATCTGCAGCTGGCGGTCAAGCTGGCGGACCAGCGCGGCGGGCGCGTCGACCTGCAGGATGCGGCCGTGGTCCATGATCGCCACACGATCGCATAGCGTCTCGGCCTCGTCCATGTGGTGCGTGGTCAGCACCACGGTGCGGCCCTGCGCGTTAGTGCTGCGCAGCAGGTCCCACAGGTTACGCCGGGCCTGCGGGTCCAGCGCGCCGGTCGGCTCGTCGAGGAACAGCACCTCCGGGTCGTGCACCAGGGCGCAGGCGATCGACAGCCGCTGGGCCTGGCCGCCGGACAGCTTCTCGGCCCTGATCCCGGCCTGGTCCGTCAGCCCGACTACGCCCAGCATCTCGTCGGCACGCTGCGCCGGCACCCGGTACAGCGAGGCGAAGGTGCGGATCTGCTCCCGGGCGGTCAGCCGCTCGAAGTAGGAGGAGGCCTGCAGCTGCACGCCGATCTTCGGCAGCAGCCGCGGGTTGCGCGGCCACGGGGACAGCCCGAGCACGGACACCTCGCCGCTGTCGGCCCGGCGCAGGCCCTCGATGATCTCCAGCGTGGTGGTCTTGCCCGCTCCGTTCGGCCCCAGGATGGCGAAGAACTCGCCCTGCTCGACCTGCAGGCTGACGCCGTCGACGGCGGTCACGCTGCCGTAAGCCTTGCGCAGGTTGAGCGCGGAAATCGTCACCGGCACGCGGGATAAGATAACACGACATAACGTGATGGGGGCGGAGTTGTCCCGGGATCGTTATGGGCACCCCACCGAGGCGGCCCTGGCTAGCCGATCTTGCGCGCCCGCCGCCGGGCCAGCTCGTCCGGCCCGGTCGGGGCCGCGCCGTCCTCGGCCACCGCCCGCTCGGCGGGCAGCTCGGCCAGGGTCCCCTCGACTTCCTGCCAGACCCGGCCGAGCGCGATGCCGAACACGCCCTGACCGCCAGCCAGCAGGTCCACCACCTCGTCCGGGGATGTGCACTCGTACACGCTGATGCCGTCGCTCATCAGCGTGACCTGCGCCAGGTCGCTGGCGCCGCGGGCCCGCAGGTGCTCGACGGCGGCCCGGATCTGCTGCAGTGAGATGCCGGTGTCCAGCAGCCGCTTGACTACCTTCAGCACCAGGATGTCGCGGAACCCGTAGAGCCGCTGGGAGCCGGATCCGCTGGCCGGCCGGACGCTGGGCTCGACCAGGCTGGTCCTGGCCCAGTAGTCCAGCTGGCGGTAGGTGATGCCCGCCGCCCGGCAGGCGGCCGGGCCGCGGTACCCGACATCCTCGGGCCGCACGTCGACTTCCTCGCCGAAGAGCAGTCCCTGCTCTCCGGCATGCCGAGCCGCGTCCTCGCGAAGCTTGGGTGCCTGACCGTCACCCTTGGTTACCGCCACGCCCACCTCCGGCCCCAGCAGCAAACTGCCTGGGTACTCGCTTCGCACCGTAGGCTGCGGCGGGTAACCGCGTCAACGACCCGGGACGGCGCGTCGTCACTACGGTGACCAGTCGTGACAAACTCTGTCGCGCAGGCAGACATCGTCAGTCAGGCAGAACGGCCGGGTCCGTCAGGTCGAGCGGCCGAAGTCTTCCGGGGTGATCTGATCCAGGAACTCCCGGAACTTCTCGACCTCGTCCTCCTGCTCGTCCGGGATCGCGACGCCGGCCTCATCCAGGATCTCCTCAGCCGCGAAGATCGTCGCGCCGGTGCGCAGGGCGAGCGCGATCGAGTCTGACGGCCGGGCACTGACCTCACGGCCGTTGGAGAAGATGAGGTCGGCGAAGAAGATGCCGTCCCGCAGCGCGGTGATGTTCACCGACTTCAGCTGCACGCCCAGGGCCTCGAGCACGTCGCGGAACAGGTCGTGGGTCAGCGGCCGCTGCGGCACCATGCCCTGCTGGGCAAACGCGATCGCGGTCGCCTCCATGGGCCCGATCCAGATGGGCAGGTACCGCTCGCCCTGCATTTCCTTCAGCAGGACGATCGGCTGGTTCGTCGGCATCTCAACCCGGACGCCTACGACCTCCATCTGCCTCACGGCGGCTCCGTCCTCGAGCAGCGGACACGGGGTTCCAGGGCGCAGTCCGGCCGCCGGGGACGCTGCGGCCAGGGTGCTCCGTTTTCAACGTACACCCGTCATCGCGGGACTCGTCCGGAGCCCTCGCGGTCACGCGCTGGCTCCGCCGGCCTCACGCTCGGCCAGCGGCCCGGTGTCCGCGCGGCGGCGAGCCGCCGGAACATGCGGCGCTGACGGCTGCGGTACCGGCAATCCGGCCTGCGCCAGCGCGTTCTCGACCAGCGCTCCGTGCAGGCGCAGCGACAGCGCGGCGATCTGCCGGGCCGTGCGGCTCGCCGCCTCCCGCGCGCCGGGGTTGCGCTGGCGCAGGGTCGGCGCGATGACCTGCTCGATCAGCGAGGTCTCCCGCTCGGCGGCGGCGCGTACCGCGCGCAGGTGCCGGGCCTGGACGCCGTAGGCCGCCAGGGCGGCGACCGTGCCGGCGACCTCGAGCGCATCCCGGCCATATTGCCGCCCGGTCCGCCGGATCAGCCCGTACTCCTCCAGCTCGGCGAGCTGCCCGTCGTCGATGCCCGTGGCCTCGAGCAGTTCGCGGCGGCTGAGCAGCACGCCGTGCTGGCCGCCGGGATCAGCCTGCCCGGGGCGGCCCGGCCAGGGCCGCCGCCCGCCGGCGGCGGCGGTTCGCCGGCGCCGTCCGGCTGCGACCGGGCCAGCTGATCCTTGATGACGCGCAGCGGCAGGTACTGGTCTCGCTGAGCGGTGAGAATGTAGCGGAGCCGGTCTACGTCCGCGGCGCCGAACCTGCGGTACCCCGACGGCGACCTGGCCGGCTCGATCAGCCCCTCGGTCTCCAGGAATCGGATCTTGGATATCGTGACCTCGGGGAATTCGGGCAGCAGCTGCCGGCACACCGCACCGATACCGAGACCGCCCCCAGCCGGGTGGTCCGGGTCGGCCCGGCGGGCGGGGTGGGCCGGGCGGGCCGGGCGGGAATCCAACTAGCCTCCCTGCGCGCCCGCTCCAAAGCCGGCACCGGACCGCGGGCTCAGCAGGAAGACGAGCCGGAACTTGCCGACCTGAACCTCGTCACCGCCGCTAAGGCCGGCCTCCTCGATGCGCTCGCGGTTTACGTAGGTGCCGTTCAGGCTGCCGACGTCGCGCACCGTGAACACGCCACCGCGCCGGTAGAACTCGGCATGCCGCCGTGACACGGTCACGTCGTCCAGGAAGATGTCGCTGTCGGGGTGGCGGCCGACCACCGTCAGCTCGCTGTCGAGCAGGAAGCGGCTGCCGGCGTTCGGCCCGCGGCGCACGACCAGCAGGGCCGTACCGGGCGGAAGTGCCTCCAGCGTCGCGGCGTCTGCCTCGGATTCCTCGCCCGGCTCGGCCTCGGCCGTCTCGCTGCCGCCCAGCGAGACCGTGGACGTCGACTCACCGGGCTGCTCGCCCTGCCCGCGCTGCAGCGGCGTGCCGCATTGCGAGCAGAAACGCGCATCCTCCGGGTTCGCCGAACCGCACGCGGTGCAGATGACGATAGGCATTTCGCTGCCCAGTCTCCCGTTCGTCGGGCCCGCGGCATAAGCGGGAATCAGGCCAGAGGGTACGCCACTTCGGGTCAGGCTAGCGGGCACGGCACCGACTGCGGGCACGGCACCGGGGAGCGTTTTCGGCAAAGCTACCGGCTGCGAGCCGGGCCGGTCCAACCGCCACGCCCGGCCCAGGCCGGCGGCCGGGCGCTGTCCGCCAGCGGCGGGCGGGCCAGCGCGCGTGCGCTCGCGACGCCTGCGCCACATCGGGCAACACCTCCGCACCAGCCAGCTAGCAGCAGCTGGCGATTGGTCGCGATTGTCTCACGGTCAGCAGGCTAGCGTCCGGCATTACCGGCCGGCCCGCTCGACGACGGCCGCCCACTCATCAAGCAGGGACTGGGCGGCGTCGGCGTCGGTGCCCTCCGCCCATAGGTGCGTGACCGCCTCGGAGGGGTCGGGCAGCACCAGGACCCAGCCCTGGCCGGGCTCGGTGACGCGCACGCCGTCGGTGGTGTCGAGCGGGCGGTCGCCGGCTGCTTCGACCAGGGTGCGCATCACGATGCCCTTGGCCGCCCAGGGGGTGGGAATGGACCGCCTGAGCAGGTGGGCAGCGGGAATCCGGTCGTGGATCTGGCTGAGCGGCAGCCGGGTCCTGGCGACCAGGCCGATCAGCCGGGCGAAGGCGGCGATGCCGTCGATGCAGCGGGAGAACTCCGGGACCACGAAGCCGCCCCGGCCGTCGGCGGCGAAGATCACCTCGTCGGGGGCGGTTGCCTCGTACAGCCCGTGCAGCGAGGTGGGCGTCCAGTCCACCACGACACCGTGGTATCGGCAGACCTGCTCGGCGACCCGGGTGGTGGTGACCGGCAGCGCCACCCGGCCGGACTGCCGCTCCGCGGCAATCAGGTCCAGCACGACCAGCAGCGCCCGGTCGTCGCTGACCATCGCGCCCCTGTCGTCCACCAGGGCGATGCGCTCGCCGACCGGGTCGAACCTGACACCGAACGCGGCCCGGGACGAGGCCACCAGCTCCGACAGCCGGTGCATGTCTGCGCGGATCTGGGCCAGCGACTGGGTCGGGGACTGCTCATCGAGCCGGTTGTTGACGGTCAGGACGTCCACCCCGATCCGGCCGAGCAGGCCGGGCAGCACCAGCGATGCGGTGCCGCCTGCGCAGTCGACCACGACCTTGAGCCCGGCACCGCGCACCCCGGACATGTCGATGTTGCGCAGCAGCTCGCGGGTGTAGCCCTCGATCACGCGCGGCGGGTAGCGCAACTCGGCGATCTCGCCCGGGAACGCGCGCCGGTACTCCTGCCGGGAATACACCCGCCCGAGTTTGCGCTGCGCGGCCTGCGACAGGTCGGCGCCCTGCTCGTCGAGGAAGATGATGTCGATGGACTGCGGGTCCTCGGGGGTGGTGCGCAGCGCGATCCCGCCGCTGTACTCGCTGCGGGCGGTCTCGAACCTGGCCACCGGCAGCGGCTGCGCTTCCAGGTCCACCACGTTGATCGCGCTGGCGTTCAGCGCACCGTGCACGGCCCGCTTCAGTGCGCGCGCCGCCCGCGACACGTCCCGGGAGGTGGTGACGACCGCGCCCTTTTGCAGCGTGGTCGCGTACGCGCTGGCCAGCCGGACGCACAGCTCGGGCGTGATTTCCACGTTGACCAGGCCGGAGACCCCGCGCGGCCCGAATAGGGTGCGCTGGCCGCGTGACTCCCAGATGACGCTGGCGTTGACCAGCGCGCCCGCCTCGATGGTCTTGAACGGGTAGACCTTGACCCCCGAGGACAGGTATGCCTCGGGCTCGATCACGCACTCGTCCCCGACGACGGCGGCCTCCTCGATCCTGGCCGAGGCCATCACGTCGGTGTTCTTGCCGATTACGCAGCCGCGCAGGGTGGCGCGCAGGCCGATGTAGACGTTGTTGTGCACCACGGCCCGGTGCAGGAAGGCGCCTTCTTTCACCACCACGTTGCTGCCGATCACGGTGTACTCGCGCAGCTGCGCGCCCGCCTCGACCTTGGCGTAGTCGCCGATGCACAGCGGCCCGGTCAGCACGGCCTCCGGGTCGACCTCAGCGCCGTCGGCGACCCACACCCGCGGCGACACCTCGAACCCGTCGATTTCCGCCTGCACCCGGCCGGACAGCACGTCGGCCTGCGCCTTCAGATAGCTCTCCAGCGTGCCGATGTCCTCCCAGTAGCCGTCGGACACGCAGCCGTACACCGGGGCGCCGCGCTCGATCAGCCGCGGGAAGATGTCGCCGGACCAGTCGGCCGGCTCGCCCATCTTCAGCTCGCTGAGCACCTCGGGCTCGATCACGTAGATGCCGGTGTTGACCGTGTCGGAGAACACCTGGCCCCAGGTCGGCTTCTCCAGGAAGCGCTGGATCCGGCCGTCGTCGTCGGCGATGACGATGCCGAACTCCAGCGGGTCGGGCACCCGGGTCAGGCCCACGGTCACCAGCGCGCTGTTGTCCTTATGGAAGCTGACGAGGCGGGACAGGTCGATGTCGGTCAGCGCGTCGCCGGAGATCACCAGGAACGGCTCGTCCCTGAGCGCCTCCTCGGCGTTCTTGACGCTGCCCGCCGTGCCGAGCGGTGCCTCCTCGGTCGCGTACTGCAGGCTCATCCCGAAGTCGTCGCCGTCGCCGAAGTAGTTGCGGACCATCGAGGCGAGGAAGTGGACCGTGACGACCGTCTCCGTGAAGCCGTGCCGGCGCAGCAGCCGGAGCACGTGCTCCATGATCGGCCGGTTGGCCACGGGCAGCAGGGGCTTGGGCTGGTTGGCCGTCATCGGGCGCAGCCGCGCGCCCTCTCCGCCGGCCATCACGACGGCCTTCACGCCTGTGCTCCCTCCTCCCCCCTCGGCCCGCCCGCCCGTTACGGGCCGCCGGGGGGCGCGCGGTCAGCCCGCACCAGGCGCCGGGTCTGCTCGATGTAGAGCAGGGCGGCGCACCAGTACAAGGCACTTCCCCAGATGACAAATCCCCAACCGACGACGCGCATCGTCTCGGCGTAACTCGCCTGGTGAGCGCCCAGGAAGAGCATCGGGAACGCGTACAGCAGGCAGAGCGTCGCAGCCTTGCCGACGAAGCTCACCTGCAGCGCCGGGTAGTCGTGCCGGCGCAGGATCAGCAGCATGATCGCCAGCACCAGCTCACGGGCGGCGAGGATGCCGACCAGCCACCAGCCGATGATCCCCCGGACGGCCAGGGCGATCACGGTGGCGACAATGTAGAGCCGGTCGGCGGCCGGGTCGAGCAGCTGGCCCAGCTCGCTCTGCTGGTTCAGCGCACGGGCCAGCTTGCCGTCCAGCCAGTCCGAGATCGCGGCCGCGATGAGCAGGCCGACCGCCCACCAGTCACCGGCCTGGGTGCGCAGGCCCAGCACCAGCCACAAGAAGACCGGGACGCCGGCCAGCCGGGCGATGCTGATGAGGTTGGGGACCGTCAGCACGCGCTGGCTGGGGACGGGGTCGCCGGGCGGCCCCGGCGGGGCCGGCGCGATCCAGTCCTGCTGCACGGTGGCAGCCCCCTTGTGCCCGAGTGACCGCCGCTGACCCGTTATCGCGGCCGGCCGCGATCCACAATACGCGGGTCCGGCAGGCCGGCCACCCGGCTGATCTCCGCCGGATCGTCTCAGCCAGGCCGGCCGCTGGCGCGCGCGGCGATGAAATCGGCCAGGGTGCCGAGCGTGGCCAGGCTGTCCAGGTTGAGGTCCTCGGCGGCCACGTCGACCCCGAACCGGCGCGCCACCTCGACCAGCAGCAGCGTGCCCGCCAGGGAATCGAGCCCGGCCCCGGTGCGCAGCAGCGGCGTATCCGGCGGCAGGTCCGCCATGCTGTCCTGGCCGGTGATCCGGGCCAGGATCTCGCGCAGGCCGTCGATGACCTCCTGGACCACCTCAGGAACCCCAGCCCTGCACGTACGTCCAGCCCGGCAGCGGCGGGAGCGAGCCCGGTCAGCGGCCGGGCGAACACTACCGCGCCGCGGGCCTGCGCCGCTTCCGTAACGGCGGCGCGGAATCCGGCCGCGGCCAGCGCCATCCGCAGCGGCACGTTGCGCGGCGTGAGCCGGCACGGCACCCGCACCGCGGCCGCCCCGTCCCGCGCGGCCGCCTGGCACAGCCAGGCCAGCAGCGCGTCGATGACGCCGCGTCCCATGGCCCGGCACGACATCATCAGCAGCGGGGCAGTCCAGCTGTCGCTGGCGAGCTCGATCAGGCATCCGCCGACCAGGCCGTCGTCGCCGTAGTCGTCCGACAGCCGCACGACGGCGACCAGGCGCCCGCCGGGACCGGCGGGCCCGGTACCGGCGTCCCCGGTGCTGATGGGCGCAGCGCCGATGAGACCGGTCAGCCGCGACCCGGTGAGCTGCTCCCCCGCCGAGTTGAACTGATGCGTGCGGGCGGAGAGCTCGGCCAGCCGGGCCGCATCGGCCGGGACGGCCGGCTCGATCACCACCCGGGTGCCGCTGCGGCGCAGGAACTCATCCCGTGACCCGCCGAACGCCCGCGCCTCGGCCTGCCTGCGGCGGCGCTGCGCGTACATCTCGCCGCGCCGCCGCGCCTCGTCGGTGACTACAGCCGGGCTGAACTCCGGCCAGCCGACCGCGTCGCAGGCATCTTCCGGGGACAGCACCAGCAGCTCGGGCAGCGCCGCGGCGACCTCGGCCCGCTCGATTGGCTCGTCGTCCACGAACGCCGCCGCGTCGGCCCCGACCTGCAGGTCGGCCAGGATGGCCCGGATCGCGTCCGGCTTGGCCCCCCAGCCGCACTCGGCCGCTGCGAACTGCGTGCCGGTCACCGCGGCGGCGTGCGCGGCCGCCGCGGGCGGGTTACGGCTGGCGATGGCGTGCACGATGCCGCGCCGGGTCAGCTCGCGCAGGACCGCCAGCAGCTCCGGGTCGGCGTCCGGCGGCGCGGCCGGGTCGGATTCGAGGTAGATCCCGTCCAGCAGCGTGTTGTCCAGGTCCCAGATGACGCACTTGATCATGTCGGCGGGGGCTCAGGGCCATCGGCGCGGCGCTCCATCGTCAGGTGCGCCGCCTCGAAGCCGAACTTACGGTAAAGGGTCCGCATGCCCAGGTTGCGTGCGTGCACCTTGCCGGTCAGCCGGACCAGCCCGGCCGCATCGGCCGCCTGGATGACCGCGGCCATCAGCAGCTCGCCGATCTCGCTGCGGCCGGGCACGTCCGCGACGGCCAGCGACCGGAAGTTGCCGTAGCGGTCGCTGGTGAGCGAGTTCGTGCGGGCCGACAGCCAGGCCCAGCCCAGCGCGGTCTGCGGCGCCTCGCTGGCCGCGGCGATAAGCGTGACCTCGCCCGGCTTGCCGAGCGAGCCGGCGGCCCGCTTGCGGTGCAGCGCCGCATCGGTAATGGCCTCCGCACCGAACGAGATTCGCGCGATCTCGATCTCGAATTCCGCGATCGCATCCAGATCGGCCTCGGTCGCGACGCGGATCAGGAAGCGGCCGCCGGGCTCCGGCGCGGTCACCGCTGGCTCGCCTGAGTGCGGCTCGCCTGGTGCGTGCGGCCGGCTGTCGCAGACCGTGGCATCGGGCGGAACACGGCCGCGCCGCAGTCCGGGCAGCCCGCCGCCTGCAGGTCACCGATCTGCGGCCAGCGGCCGCCCGGCCCGACCTGGTGCACCGCGCGGCACTGAGCGCAGCGGTACGGCCGGGTGCCGGCCGTGCGCTGGTCCGCGGTGTACAGCGGGCCGTCGTGCGTCCCGGCTACCAGCGGCCGTGCCTGCGCGGTGCTGCGCAGATGATACAGGTGGCTGGTGCCAGCGAGAATCCCCGCGCCGGCGTAGGTGTTGAAACCGGGCCACAGGGCGCGGACCGTCAGCCCCAGCGCGGCGATGAGCTGCTGCGTGCGCAGCGTCTCCGCGGGCCGCCGGGCGCCGAACGAGAAGAACACATGCTGCCCCGGCTCGGTGTCCAGCGCGGCCACCGCACGGGACAAGAACAACTCGGCGCCCGCCACCGTGTAGGGCGGGTCGGTGCACACGACGCCGAAGCTGCCCGCCAGCCCGGCGGGCAGCGGGCGGCGCAGGTCATGGCGGATCAGCTCGGGCGTGAGGCCGGTGCCGGCGGTCTGCGCGCCGATCCAGCCGAGCACGTCAGGATCAGTGTCGACCACGGCCAGCCTCGGCAGCGCCAGTCCGGTGGCGGCGCAGAACCGCGCGATGGTCACCGCGATCAGGTCGTCATCGCCGAGCAGCAGGACGCGCTGGCCCGCGAGTGCTCCTGCCTGGTGCATCCGCAGCACCCGGCGGATTTTTGTGGCGACTGTGCAGTGCGTCTGGTCGAGCTCGGCCTTGGCCGCGGGCGCGCCGGCCGCGGCCTGGTCAAGCTGCACCGCAAGATCCGCCAGCTCCGCCGGTACCGTCACGCCGCGGCCCTCGCACTCCGGGCAGTGCGTGGTCAGGTCGGGCCGCGCCGCGCCGAGGGCGTCCCGGCCGGCCTCGGTGAGCCGGACAGGACGGGTGCGGTCGACTATCCCGCGGGCGCGCAGCTCGTTGCATACCGCGGCGACGATCGGCACCGGCAGCTCGGCCAGCCGGCTCACGTCGCGGACGGCCACCGGCTCGGCGCGGCTGATGGCGGTCAGCACGTCGCGGACGCCGGACCGGCCCTCGGCCAGGCCTACCGCGGCGGCGACCTCGGCCACGACTGCGTCCACGTTCATCAGCTGCGTCTTCGATTCCGGCCCCGGGCTCGTCAGCGGGCCGTACGGTATCCTGCCACATCATGCTCGGCAATCAGGCGGCGCGTGACTTCGCCGACCTCCGGCGCGACGAAGCCGCCTCGGCCAAACGGCTCTACGCTGTCGACGGCACGGTTACCCCGGGCTCTCCGGTCACTGAGATCGGGCCGCTGACGGGCATCGCCACCGCGGCCGTGGTGGCCGGGGGCGGTCATGTCCTGGACACCAGCCACGTGGTCTTCCCCAACGGGGCGATCACGCTGGTGCTGATCCTGGCCGAATCCCATCTCAGCGTGCACACCTGGCCGGAGGAGAACATGATCGCGGTGGACCTGTTCAGCTGCGGCGCGATCGACGGCGAGGCGGTGGTCGGCCGGCTGGTCCGCGAGCTGCGGCTGGATCGGGTGTCGGTGCGCCAGCTCGAGCGCGGGCACGCCGGGAATGAACCCTGCAGGTGAGATGGTGCGTACCGGTACCGGCGGCGACCGACGGGAGTTCGCGATGGGCGAGCAGGAGTATGACGTCATCGTCCTCGGCATGGGGCCAGGCGGTGAGGATGCCGCGGAGCGGCTGGCCGGTGCTGGCCTGCAGGTCGCCGGGATCGAGTCCCGGCTGGTGGGGGGCGAGTGCCCGTACTGGGGCTGCGTCCCGTCCAAGATGATGATCCGCGCGGCCAATTTGCTGGCCGAGGGCCGCCGGATCCCGGGCATGGCCGGAGCAGCGACCGTGCTGCCGGACTGGGAACCGGTGGCGCACCGGATCCGGGCCGAGGCGACCGACTACTGGGACGACACGGTGGCCGCCGACCGGTTCACCGGCAAGGGCGGCCGGCTGTTCCGCGGTCACGGCACGATCACCGCGCCCGGCGCGGTTACCGTCGGCGATGACACGCTGCAGGCCCGGCGCGGGATCATCATCGCCACCGGCACCGCGCCCGCCATTCCCCCGATACCCGGGCTTGCGGGTACCCCGTACTGGACCAACCACGAGGCCATCGAGGCGGAGCATGTTCCGTCCTCGCTGCTGATCCTGGGCGGTGGGGCGATCGGAGCCGAGCTGGCCCAGGTCTACTCGCGTTTTGCCGCGACGGTGACCGTCGTCGAGGGCATGGACCGCCTGCTGCCGATGGAGGAGCCGGAGGCCGGCCAGCTCATCGCTGAGGTATTCGGCCGGGGCGGCATCAGCGTCAGGACCGGCGTCGCCGCCGCCAGCGTCGCCTTCGACGGCGGCGAGTTCACCGTCACGCTGGCGGACGGCGAGAAGATCACCGCGGAAAAGGTGCTCGTGGCCACCGGCCGGCGGGCCGACCTGGCCGCCGTGGGCGTCGGCGCCGTCGGCATCGACGCCCACGCTCGGGCTATCAGCGTGGACGATCACATGCGGGCCGCGCCCGGCGTGTGGGCGCTCGGCGACGTGGTGGGCAAGGGCGCCTTCACGCACATGTCGATGTACCACGCGGACATCATCGTCGCGGACATCCTCGGCCAGGAGCACTTCCCGGCCCGGTACCACGCGGTGCCGCGGGTGACGTTCACCGACCCCGAGGTTGGCGCGGTGGGGCTGACCGAGGCGCAGGCGCGGGAGCAGGGACTGCAGGTGCGGGTCAGCAGCAGCGAGATCCCGCGTTCCGCCCGCGGCTGGATCCATAAGGCCGGCAATGAGGGCTTCATCAAGCTGGTCGCGGACGCCGGAAGCGGCGTGCTGGTGGGTGCGACCTCGGCCGGCCCGGTCGGCGGCGAGGTGCTCAGCATGCTGACCCTGGCCGTGCACGCGGCGGTCCCGGTGCAGCAGCTGAAAGAGATGATCTACGCATACCCGACGTTCCACCGCGCGGTCCCTGAAGCCCTGCGGGCCCTGTGAGGTAGCGGCTCAGCCTTCCGGCTGCCCTCGGTCTTCCGGCTGGCTCGGTCTTCCGGCTGGCTCAGCCCCAGACCTCGGCCGCGGTCTCCGCCACCAGCCGCAGCTTGGCCATCTGCTCGTCCCTGGTCAGGGAGTTGCCCTCCACGGTCGAGGAGAAGCCGCACTGCGGGGACAGGCACAGCTGGTCGAGCGGCACGTACTGAGCGGCGGCGTCGATCCTGCGCTTGAGGGTGTCCTTGCTCTCCAGCTCCGGCCGCTTGGTCGTGACCAGGCCCAGCACGACCATCTTGCCCGGCGGCACGAACCGCAGCGGCTCGAAGCCGCCGGAGCGCTCGTCGTCGTACTCCAGGAAGAACCCGTCGACGTGGAGGCCGGTGAACAGCGCCTCCGCGACGAAGTCGTAGCCGCCCTCGGCCGCCCAGGAGGAGCGGAAATTGCCGCGGCACATGTGGGTGGTGACGGCCATTCCCTCCGGCCGCCCGGCCAGCGCGGCGTTGACCTGCCGGATGTAGCGGTGATGCAGGTGATCGGCATCCTCGCCGCGCTCCGCGATCTCGGCCCGCTGGGCCGGGTCGTTTAGGTAGGCCAGGCTGGTGTCGTCGAGCTGGAGGTAGCGGCAGCCGAGCCCGGCCATCTCGCGGATCTGGCCGGCGTAGGCGGCGGACAGGTCGGTCCAGAACTCCTCCATGTCCGGGTACACCGATTTCTCCAGGGCAGCCGGGCCGCCGCGGTAGTGCACCATGCTCGGGGACGGGATGGTCAGCTTCGGCACCGCCGTGCGGACGGCCGACTGCAGGTACCGGAAGTCAGGCTCGAAGATCGTGTGGTCGAGCCGGATCTTGCTGTCCACGTGCAGCGCCGCCGGCGTGAACTCGATCGCCCCCGCCGCGTTGCGGAAGCGCACGGCCAGGTTGCCCGGCGCCTTGCTGACCCCGCCGAGCTGGTAGATGAAGTCCATGTGCCAGGACGCACGGCGGAACTCGCCGTCGGTAGCTGACTGCAGGCCGACGTCCTCCTGCATGGCCACGGCCTCGGTGATGCACTCGTCTTCGACCGCCCGCAGCCGGGCCTGGTCGATGTCGCCGGCGGCGTGGGCCCGGCGGGCGTCGAGCAGCCGCTGCGGCCGGAGCAGGCTGCCGACATGGTCAGCGCGGAACGGCGGGGTGTTTCGCATGAGCAGCATCGTGGTCGGCAATACCCGCCGGGGTCAACCGGCGTGGCCGCCAGTCAATGATTGCCGCTTACGGCTGAGCCGGCTTATCCATACTTGACGCAGAGGAGACACGAGCTGCAGCGCCAGATGGTGCAGACCCACACTGGTACTGGCGGCAGCCGTCGGATAGGCGGCATGAGTAGCGGCCGGATAGGTTAAATCCCGGAGGGAGCGCAGATGAGCGGTGGGCTTAGCCAGCTGGTGGTCTCGGGACCGCTGCTGCTGGCCATGCCCGTTGCCGCCGCCGCCGGCGCGGTGACGTTCCTGTCGCCGTGCGTACTGCCGCTTGTCCCCGGCTACCTGTCCTACGTGACCGGGATGTCGGGCGAGAGTACTGCACCCGTGGCCGGGCCGGCGGACGACGAACTGGTTTCCGCGGGCACTGCGGCGGCGATGACCGCCGAGGGCGCCGATCCGGCCGCCGCAACGGTCAGGCTGACCGGCGGTGCGAGACCAGGCAGCGCAGCAGCAGGCGCTCCCCGGCCGCACGCCGCCGCGCCGCATGGTGCCGCGCCGCCCGTTGGGGCCTCATCCGGGCACCCGGCAGCCGGTACACCGCCGGCCTCGCGGCGCGCCCGGCCCCTCGCCGGGGCCCTCTTGTTCGTCCTGGGCTTCTCCGCGCTGTTCGCCGTCTACGGGGGCGCCCTCGGCGGTCTCAGCCTGCTGCTGCGCGACCACCGGGCCGTCCTGACCCAGGTGCTCGGCGGCCTGGTCATCGTCATGGGCCTGGTGTTCATCGGCGCTTTCGACCGGTTCACGATAGCGGGACGGATCGTCCGGCCGTCGTTCCGGCCCCGCGCGGGCCTGGCCAGCGCGCCGCTGCTGGGAGTGCTGTTCGGCCTGAGCTGGTCGCCCTGCGTCGGTCCCACCCTGGCCGCGGTCCTGACGCTCAGCCTTACCACCGGAGATGCAGCACGCGGAGCGCTGCTCGCCTTCGTCTACGCGCTGGGCCTCGGCGTTCCGTTCCTGGTTGTCGCCGCGGCGTTCCAGCGCGGGGTGCGGATGTTCGGGTTCGCCCGCCGCCACGCCCGCATGATTACCAGGATCGGCGGTGCCATGCTGATCGTGGTGGGCTTGCTTGAGGTGACCGGCGCCTGGGGCGCCGCCATCGCCTGGCTGCAGGTGCACTGGACGAACGGCTACGCGGCCCCGTTCTGACCGGCCGCTCACCCGCCGGGCGCGGGCATCACGATCCGGGCGGCGGAGCGGCGGTGCCCGGCGCGGGCTGAGATCCGTTCTCGACGAGGTAGCGGCCGAAAAACGCGAAGATCCGCCGCCAGGAATCCTCGGCGTCCGCGCGCTGGTAGGTCATGTGGGTGATCTTCGCGAAGACCGCCAGCGCGCCGGTAGCCTGGCTCATGAACCGGTGCCCTGAGCCCGGGTAGACCTCGATGTCATGCGGCACCTCCAGCACCGTGAGGGCCCGCTGCAGCCGCTCGGGGTGCTTGGTGCCCATCGGGTCGCGGCCGCCGAAGCTGCCGACGATGGGACAGGAGCCGGCCAGCACCCGCTCGGCGTCCTCCGGTACCTCGCCGTAGTTCACCGACGCGGCCGCGAAACCGTCCCGCGGCGCGCACAGCAGTGCGAAACCGCCGCCCAGGCAGAACCCGGCCACGCCGGTCTTGCCGGTGCAGTCCACCCGGCCGGCCAGGAACGTCCTGGCCGCGTCGAGCAGCTCGAAGGCCGGCCCGGAGCCGGCCCGCTGCTGCTGGATCGCGGTCCGTATGCATCGGAGCCAGGGCTTGCCCTCAAACAGGTCGGGCGCCAGGGTCAGGTAGCCGTGCGCCGCGAACTCGTCGGCCTTGCGGCGGATGTCGTCGCTGAGGCCGAGCAATTCGTGGATGACCACGACGCCAGGCCAGGGCCCGGGGCCGGCCGGCACCGCCAGGTAGCCGGGGACGAACCGGCCGCTGACCGGATACGAGATCTCAGGCATGACCGAAGCAGTATCATAGCCGTGTCGCGACCTGCGCCCCGGCGGGGCCAGGCCGTCGGTATCGCGGCCGCGCCGCGTCCCGTGTCCGCCGGGGGCCAGGCCGTCCCGGGTACCCGATCGCCCGGTAAGGCGTCAGACCTTGCGCCAGCGCGGCACCCAGGCCCCGTCGGCGATCGTGTAGTCGCCGAACAGCGCGGGCGCCTCGGCCCGCATCAGCTCGCCGATCTTGCCGAACACGAGCCGGATTTCCTCTTCGGCCCCGGGATCGGTGCGCGCCTCGATGGTGTGCCGCAGCGTGCGGACGTTGGCGGTCCACAGCAGCCCGGTCGCCACTCCGTCCGGCGCGAACCGGCGCATGAAGGAAGTCTTGTGCTTCTTCTCGTGAAACGGGACGCCCTCGTCGCCCAGCCCGAAATGGCCGGCCATCCAGCGCTGGAACTCCTCCATCTGCTCCAGCAGCGCCCCGGCCCGCTTCATCAGCTCCGGGTCCGCCTGAGCCCAGTCGGGGAACCAGAACGGGATATCGGCGAGCCGGACGAACCGCAGCGACTCCTGCGAGACGGCCGCGCCGGGCCGGTGCCTGACGATTTCATGGGTATTCCCGGACACGGCAGGCTTGCCATTGCGCCGGACGAACAGTAGCCCGTTGGGCACTTGTACACAGTGCACCTGACCTTCATAGGGCTCGATCCGGTCGTGGTAGCCATCATCGTTCCAGTACCGGCTTTGAACATGACGGCCATGGTTTACCAGGGGCGTCAGTCGGCGAGTAATGATAGAGACGACATAGCATGGCCGGAGATTGCCGAAGCGCTGCCCGGTCGGCATCTCTCGTTCCAGGCCGGTTCGGTCATCGACGCGGACGTTAGCCGACCAGCCCGCCTTGATGGCAAGTATCTGGAGATCGCCGGCCATTTCCGGCGACGACGTATATATGACCCGGTGGTGAGAGGACCGGTGCGCAGTACCGTCCCGGTCGATCATTGCCTCAAGGAAGACCCTGATCAGCTGCGGACTCCACTGCCGGACCATGGCCGGGACTGACTTCTCATGAGAATGGCCCAGTTCAGCAAGCATGTCGCGCAGTGGCAGGCATTGCGTGCGAACCCCCCCGTTCCCGGTGGCCGGAAGATAGGCCGGCAGGCCCATGGCACGTATCGCCTCGGCCATCCGTTCCAGGGTGGAGCCTCGATTCTGCGCCAGGCTGATCACGTGACCGTTGATGCTTCCCTCGGCCAGGTAATAGCCGAGGAATCTCGCGAAGGGCTCCGCAGGGAAGGAAACGGCGGGATAAGTGCGGGCGGCCGGGCGGTCGCGATCCCGCCGCTGATACGTGCGCTGGGTTCCTGGGATCGTCACCAGATCGGGAGTATGCCCGGTCCAGCCTGCCCTCTTCTGGTACCTGACGCGCTTGTGCAGGATGTCTTCTGCCGATTCGATCGCGAATTGCTGGCCCCCGCGCCTGGCCGCGTGGGTGTCGTGGCGCTGTATCCACATCCGGTGGTTGGGCGTGACGAGCAGATCGACCTGCTCTGAGCGCACCCGGTACATGGGACCGGCATATTCGGCGTGGAAGACCTCGGTAGCCTGCTGATATTCGAGCTCGCCCGTGGCGGGGTTGAGCGTGCCGAAGACCTCTGTTCCGTCCACCTTCGGCCATGGCTTCCATCCGCCCGCAGTCAGGACTTCGGTTTCATCGTCATAACAGCAGACCCGGCTAACGTTATGCAGCACGAAGCTGAAGCTGACGTGCTCGAGCACCGAGCCGTGCGCGCTGGACAGGATGTTCTGCAGGTAAGCGTCCTGGTCGGTGCGCACCCGGACCACGTTCGGGTTCAGGCCCGGCTCCCAGGACCGGTAGCACAGCCGGCCGGCGAACTCGGCCAGGTTGAGCGCGTCGTTGTCCAGATCGCCGCGGTCCAGCCGCTCCAGCCAGCTCTCCCCCCCTACCTCGCGCAGATAGGCAGCCAGGGCTGCGTAGTCCAGCTGCGGACGGGCGGCGAGGAACACCTCGGGCTGCACGCTCTTCATGCCACGGCACCTTACCGCTGCCCGCTGACCGCCGCCCGCGGGCTGGCCACGGTGGGCTGAGCCCCCGCGGGACGGCGCGCGCGGCACAGCCGCAGCACGTTCGCGATCACCTGATGACCCGAGTTGCCGGCCGCGGTCAGGATCGACTCGGGGTGGAACTGCACCGCCCACCGGCCGCGGCCGGGGTCCTCGATCGCCATCACCACGCCGTCCGAGCTGACCGCCGTGACCGCGAACCCGCCGGCGACCTGCTCGGGCCGGGCGTGCAGCGAGTGATACCTGGCCGCGGTGAACTCGGCGGGCAGCCCGGCCAGCAACGTCCCGCCCAGCACCCGGATGCGCCCCGGCTTGCCGTGCACCGGCGTCGCCAGCAGGCCAAGCTCGCCGCCCGCGTGCTCGACCATCGCCTGCAGCCCCAGGCACACGCCGAAGGCGGGCAGGGCGCGGGCGTCGAGCTCGGCCAGCAGGTTGCCGCAGCCGAAATCCGCCGGCCGGCCGGGGCCGGGCGACAGCACCACCAGGTCCGGCCGGTAGTCGTCAAGCAGGCCGGGGTGAAACCCCGCGCGCAGCGTCGACACCTCCGCGCCGAGCTCGCGGAAGTACCCCGCCAGCGTGTGCACGAACGAGTCCTGATGGTCGACGAGCAGCACCCGCAGGCCCGTTCCGGGCGGGGTGCCCGCGCCGGGCCCGGCCACGGGCGGCAGATTCTGCCGGTCAGCGGCTGTTTCTCCCGGCGGCTCGCCGGCACTCGAGTCGGCCAGCGTTTCCAGCAGCGCACGGGCCTTGAGCTGGGTCTCCCGTTCCTCGGCGGCCGGGTCAGAGTCGAACAGCAGGGTGGCGCCGGTGCGGACGGCCGCCACCTCGCCGCAGATGTGGGCGGTGCGCAGCGTCAGCCCGGTGTTCATCGAGCCGTCGAACCCGATCACGCCGACCGCGCCGCCGTACCAGCGCCGCGGCGCGTCCTCGTGATCCTCGATGAACTGCATGGCCCAGGGCTTGGGCGCTCCCGTCACGGTGACCGCCCACATATGGGTGAGGAATGCGTCCAGCGCGTCGAAGCCCGGCCGCAGCCGGCCCTCGATGTGGTCAACGGTGTGGATCAGCCGGCTGTACAGCTCGATCTGCCGCCTGCCGATGACCTTGATGCTGCCGGGCACGCAGATCCGCGACTTGTCGTTGCGGTCCACGTCGGTGCACATGGTCAGCTCCGACTCCTCCTTGGGCGAGCTGAGCAGCGCGAGGATGTTGTCGGCGTCCTCCAGCGGGCCCTCGCCGCGGGCGATGGTGCCGGCGATCGGGCAGGTCTCGACCCGGTCGCCGGTCACCCGCACATACATCTCCGGCGACGCCCCGACCAGGTACTCCTGCTCACCCAGGTTCCAGAAGAACTCGTACGGGGCCGGGTTGCGCTGGCGCAGCCGTTCGAAGAACGCGGCCGGCGCCGGGCAGCGGGCGTGGAATATGTGACTCGGCACGACCTCGAACAGGTCGCCGCGGGCGAACCGCTCCCTGGCCTGCTGCACCACGGCCGCGTACGCGCCTGGCTTCGGGCCGGGCGGCAGGCCGGGAAAGCCATCATCAGCAAAGGGCGGCCGCCCGCGGCCGCCCCGGCCGGGCCGGCCTCCGCGGACCGGGGCAGCCCGTCGGTGGCCCCGGCATCGGTGGCGAACTCGTAGCGGTAGCAGATCGCGGTCTCCCGCTTGCGGTCCAGCACGTACAGCCGGTCCGGCAGGTGCAAGACCAGGTCCCGCGCCGCCGCGTCCCGGGCCGCCCGCTGCGCCACCGGCTCGAACTGGAACGCCAGATCGTAGCCGAACGCGCCGTACAGGCCCAGGTGCGGGTCCGGCCCGGCGAACGCCGCGATCACCTCGCGCAGCGCGGAGAACACCGTGGGCCGGCGGCTGCGCTCTTCCTCGGTGAACGCCCGGCCGGCATCGGTGACGACGACCTCGGCCTCATCCGGCCCGAGGCCGGCTCGCCCGGTGTCCCGGCCCGCCCGCCGCAGCGCGGCGGCGGCCACCGGCAGCAGCACCCGGCCGCGCTCGTTCAGCGCCCGGGCGATGACCAGGCGGCCGCGGGCCACGATCTCGACCGGCGGGTCCACGTAGGCCAGGTGCCAGCGGCTGTACCGCCCCGGATACTCCATGCCAGAGCTGAGCACGCCGCCGCGGCGCTCGCCGACCTGCCTGGTCACCTCGTCCAGGAGGGCCGGGTCGAACGGCTCGGCGGTGCGGCTGACGCGCACGCCGCCGCCGGTCACGAACTCGGTTGCTGGCATCGGGCCTCTCGCCTCGTCATCGGGCCGCCCCGGGACGGGCACGCAAAGGCGACCGCCCAGGCCGGCGGTCGCCTTCAGGTCTGCTGGGATGGCGCGAACCTGGCTCCGCCTAACGGCGGCGCCACCACTGGGCCGCGCGGATCTCGGCGCGGGGGTTCGCGGGCATGGCGAGAGCCTAGCCCGGCGGCGCGCCGCACGCCAGCCGGCCTCACTCGACGGGGCCGCCCACCGGGGCCAGGTCCAAGGCCGCGCTGCTGCGCGAGTCCGCCGGCTTTCGCTGAGCTCGGCGGCCGCTCAGGGCCGGGGCGGCAGCGGCGGGCGGCGCTTGGCCGGGCGGTCCGCGGTGGCCGGGGCCGTGACAGGAGGCCGGGACTCGATCGCCTCCAGCGCGAGCCGGACCGCGGTATCCAGCTGCGGGTCCCGGCCGGCGGCCTCGTCGTCGGGAGTCGGGATCACCTCGACGTCCGGGTCGACGCCCCGGTTCTCCAGCGGCCAGCCGAAGCCGTTCAGGTACACCGCGTGCCTGGGCACGGTGAACCCGGTGCCGTCGACCAGCTCGTGGTAGCCGTCGATGCCGACCACGCCGCCCCAGGTGCGGGCGCCCACCACCGGGCCCAGGCTGAGGATCTTGATGGCGGCGGTGACGATGTCGCCGTCGGAGCCGGCGTGCTCGTCGGTCAGCGCGATCACCGGCCCGCGCGGCGCGTCCTGCGGGTAGGTCTCGGGCCGCCGGTTACGCGGCAAGATCCAGCCGATCGACGCGCCGGGCCAGCTTCTCCACCACCAGCTCCGAGGTGTGCCCGCCGCGGTTGCCGCGCACATCCAGGATCAGCGCGTCGCGGATCATCTCCGCGTGCAGGTCACGATGGAAGTCCGCCCAGCCCTCGCTGACCATGTCCGGGATGTGCAGGTAGCCGACCCGGCCGCCGGACAGCTCGCGGACGGCCCGCCGCCGCCCGGCGACCCAGTCGTGGTAGCGCAGCCGCCGCTCGTCGGCCAGCGGGACGACCACCACCCGGCGCGGCGGCCCGGCCGCCGCCGGGCGGAGGCTCAGCTCGACCGGCTTGCCCGCCGCGCCGACCAGCAGCGGGCCAGGCCCGGCTGCGGTCACCGGCCGGCCGTCAATGGCGACCAGGACGTCGCCGGGGACGACGGCGGCGCCCGGTGTCTCCAGCGGCGACCGGGCCCGCGGGTCGGACGACTCGCCGGGCAGCACCCGGGAGATCCGCCAGATCCCGGCGGCGTCGCGCTCGGTCTCCGCGCCGAGCAGGCCGAGCCGCAGCAGGCTGGTGCCGCGGCCGGCCCCGTGGTGGTCGGCGCCGTCCGGCTCGGCCGCCGCCACATAGGCGTGCGAGGTGCCGAGCTCGCCGAGCACCTCCCACATCAGGTCGGCAAAATCGGCGGGCGTCGCGATCTGATCCAGCAGCGGCCGGTACTGGGCGAGCACCGAGTCCCAGTCAACGCCGGCCATGTCCGGCACCCAGAAGTCGTGCCGCATGATCCGCCCGGCCTCGTCGTAGGCGTTGCGCCACAAGGCAGCCGGATCGGCCAGGAACCGGGCCCTGGTGGTGTCCACCTCGATCCGGTCGGCCGGGCTGTCCGGGTCCGGCTTGCGGTCGGCGGGGACCACGCTCAGGTCGCCATGGTCGCTGACGATCAGCAGCCTGCCGTCGCCGCTGGTCTCGAACCAGTCCAGCTCGTCGGCCAGCTCGGTGCAGCGCTGCTGGCCGAAGTCGAAACGAAGCAGGGCGGCCCGCGGCGTCGCGTCGTCCGGGCTCGCGCCGCCCTCGCCGAGGTTTCCCGCCACCGGCTCGCGCAGCCAGGCCAGGCCGCCCTTCACCGCGCGCAGCGACGAGTAGCGAGACTCAGGTACCGGCACGACCACGATCCGCCCGGTCAGGCCGTCGGTGTCGACGGTCACCGGCGGAGCTGAACTGTCCGGCGGTGCCAGGCCTGCGGCGGCAGGCTCACCGGATGGGCCGCTGACGCCCGCGGCGCCTGAGCCGTCCGCCGCCTCGGCATCGTCGGCCGGCCGGGCCGGGATTGGCCGCCCGTCTGGCAGTGCGGCGAACGGCGAGGGCGTGGCTGAGGCCAGCGGCACCAGGTAGGGGCGGCAGCCGTAGGGGAACGACAGATCGAAGAAATGCGCGTCGTAGACCGGGTCGAAGCTGCGCCGGGACAAGAACGCCAGGTAGAGCCCGTCCGGGGTGAAGACAGGATCGGTGTCGGCGAACCGGCCGTCGGTGACGTCGGTGATCTGGCCGGGATCAGCCGGGCGGGCGATGCGCAGCCTGGTCAGCGGCTGAGTGGTCGGCTCGGACCAGGCCAGCCAGGCCGAGTCCGGCGACCAGGCCAGCCCGGTGATCTCGCCGTCTTCAGCCGCGGCCAGCTCCGTGACGGTCCCGGAGGCGGTGTCCACCACCCGCAGCCGGCCGTCGTAGCTGGCGACCGCGACGGCACTGCCGTCGGGGGCGGCGGCCAGGCCGGCCACCCAGCCAAGCTGGCCGGCCGCGAGCCGCTGCGGCCGGCCGGTGCCGAGGGCCTCGCCGTCAGCCGCGGTGCTGTCAGCCACGGTGCCGCCGGCCGTGGTGTCATCTGCCGCGGTGCCGTCGGCCCGCCCGATCTCCAGCGTGTCGGCGCCCGGCGCGTCGGTCACCCAGACCACCCGGCCGGTCCCGCCGAGCACCCTGGGCAGCCGGGCCCGGACTCCGGGGGTCGCCGCCAGCGCGCGGGCCGGACCGTCGCGGTGCGTCAGCCAGTGCACGGTGCCGCGCACCTCGATGGCGCTGCCCTGGCCGACCTGATCGCAGGACAGGGCCCCGAGGTGGTCACCGGCGCTGATCAGCCGGGGCTCCCGGGCGGTCCGCGGTCCGGTGCGCAGCTCCAGCCGCTGCGGCTGCGCCGTGGCGGCCAGGCTGCCGAGCAGCCAGATCTCGCCGGCGCAGTGATAGACGATCCGGCGGCCGTCGGTACTCGGGTTCCTGGCGTAGAAGCCGTCATGGTCGGTGTGCCGTCGCAGGTCGGAGCCATCCGGGGCGCAGGAGTAGATGTTGCCGGTGCCCTCGTGGTCGGACAGGAACGCCGCCCGGCCCTCGACCAGCATCGGGCAGGCCAGCTGGCCGCCCAGGCCGGCCAGCAGCCGGGTGAACCGGGGTGCCGGGGCGCCGGGCTGGTCCGCTCCCGGGGCGGCGCTCGGCTCCCCGGCAGCCGCCCCCTCCGCGGCGGTCCCCGCCGCCTCTGCCGCCCCCTGCGCGGCCAGCCACAGGCGCCCCGCTGTGCCGCCACGGTAGCGCTTCCAGTAGGCCGGCTCGCGGCCGAAGCTCCCGGTGAGCAGAGCCACCCGGCTGGCGTCCAGCGCGAGATCGGTGACCGGGCCGAACGGCAGCAGCCGCGGTACTCCGGCGGCTGCTGTGCCGTCAGGCGCGCCGGCGGCCGCGCCGGAGGGTACCGCGTACGCGTGGGTGAGATGGCTGAACGGCTGGCCCGCGGCGCTGACCGCGAGCACCTCGCCGTCCGGGCTCCAGCCGCAGACCCTGGTGGTGGTGTCGCTCCAGTACGTCAGACGGCACGAGTCCGCGCCGTCGATGCCCGCCTGGTAGACCTCCGGCGGCCCGTCCCGCCTGCTGGCCCAGGCCAGCGCCGTGCCGTCTGCAGAGATCCGCGGGTGGCTCGCCGGAGCGCGGTCGGCGGAAATCCGCCACGCCCGGCCGCCGTCCGCAGGACCGATCCAGACATCGTCGTCGGCGACGAAGGCGACGAGATCACCGCGTATGTGCGGAAAGCGCAGGTATCCGGCTGAGGTCACCGCCACATGGTAGGCCCCCCGGCCCCTCCCTGCCGCAAGCCGCCGTGGCCCGTGCCGGCCCGTCGTCGTCCGCAGCTCTCCGGCCGAAGCACCTAGCGGCCAGGTCAGAATTCCGCCAGCGTCCCGATCCCGGCGCGCTCCGCCTTCTGGTAGACCAGCGCGGCCGCAGCCAGATCCTCGACGGCCAGGCCCAGCGACTCGAACACGGTGATCTCGGCCGGCCCGGTCCGGCCTGCCGCGGCCCCGGCCAGGATCTCGCCGATCTCCGCCCGGATGTGGCCTGGGCCGATGGCGCTATCGGCCAGGGCCAGCAGATAGTCACCAGACTCGCCGCTGACCGACTCGCGGCTGTCGGCGAACAGGGCGGCAGCCGCCATCGTGGCGCTGTCCAGCTCGCGCGCCGACGGCAGGCAGGCCCCGACCGCGTTGATGTGAGCGCCGGGGGCCACCCAGCCGCGCTCGATCACCGGTACCGCGGCATTCGTCGCGGTCACCAGGATGTCCGCATCGCGAACCGCGTCCCGGCTGGTCGCGCAGGCCTCGATGACCGGCCCGACCTGCGGCTGCAGGCGGGCCGCGAAGGCGGCCGACTGCTCCGGGCTCCGCCCGGCCACCCGGATGAGCGTCAGCTTCCTGGCCGCTGACATCGCCAGTACGTGCGCCCGTGCCTGCACGCCGGTGCCCAGCACGGCCAGCACCTCGGCCTCCGGCCTGGCCAGCAGGTCGGTCGCCACGACGGATACGGCGGCGGTGCGGATCTCGGTGACGGCGGATGCGTTCAGCGCCGCGAGCGGCTCGCCGGTCGCCGAGCTGGACAGCAGTACGACGCCCTGGTGCGCGTCCAGGCCCGCGCGCGGATTCTCCGGGGTGATGCAGATCGCCTTGAGCCCGTAACCGGCAGGCCGGTCCGGCAGATAGGCCGGCATCACTGCCATCAGTCCGGCCGCGCCGGCCGGGCGCATCACGGTGCGCAGCGGCTGGTGCACCTCGCCCCGGCCGTGCGCCGCCAGCACGGCCCGCATCGCCTCGGCGCATTCGCGGTAGGACAGCAGCTCGTGCACATCGCGGGCGGACAGCACCCGCAGCACCGCGGGCACGGTCAGTCCCCGGCCGTCCGGCCGGCATCACTGGCGCTGTGCGCCGGACTGCTGGCGCCGGGCCCGGTGCCGGCCGCGGCGTGCCCGGATACCGCGGCGGCCCGGGGCGCGATCGTCAGCTCCTCGGGCTTGCGCTCGGGTGCCAGGCCGGCGATGAGGTAGACGGCCGCGCCGTCTACCGTCTCCTGCTCGAGCAGCAGCTCGACCAGCCGCTCCAGCTCGGCCCGGTGGGTGCGGATCAGCTCGATGGCGCGCTGCTCCGCTTCGCGCAGCAGCCGGGCGACCTCGGCGTCGATGGTGGCCTGTGTTGCCTCGGCGAACGGCCGGCTGGACAGGCCTGGCCCGCCGCCGCCGAGGAACACCGAGCCGCCCTCGGGGTAGCCGACCGGTCCCAGCGCCGTCGACAGGCCGAATTCACGGACCATCTTGGTCGCCAGGTCAGTGGCGCTGGCCAGGTCGTTCGCCGCGCCGGTCGAGCCCTGGCCGAGCTCGACCAGCTCGGCTCCGCGGCCGCCGAGCCGGACCGCCAGTGACTGCTTCAGGTAGTCCTCGCCGTAGAGATGACGCTCGACTAGCGGGAGCTGCTGGGTCACACCGAGCGCCTGGCCAGCCGGCAGGATGGTCACCTTCTCGACCGGGTCGGCATGCTCTGACAGCGCGGCCACCAGTGCGTGGCCGGCCTCGTGGATGGCGACGGCATGCTTCTCCTCGGGCAGCAGCACATTGGAGCCGTCACGCCGGCCGATCAAGATCCGGTCCCGCGCGCCGCCGAAGTCCGCGGCCGTCAGCACGTCGCGATTGTCACGGACCGCGAAGATCGCTGCCTCGTTGGCCAGGTTGGCCAGGTCCGCGCCGGAGAATCCGGGCGTCCCGCGCGCGACGACCTGTAGATCGACGTCTCCGGCCAGCTTCTTGCCCCGGCAGTGCACGGCCAGGATCGCGGCCCGCTCGGTCAGCGTCGGCAGCGGGATCGTCACCTGCCGGTCGAACCGGCCGGGGCGCAGCAGCGCCGGGTCGAGGATTTCCGGCCGGTTCGTCGCACCCAGCACCACGATGCCCTGGGTCATGTCGAATCCGTCCATCTCCGAGAGCAGCTGGTTGAGCGTCTGCTCGCGCTCGTCGTTGGACACCACCGCGCCGGTGCCGGACCGGCGCTGGCCGATCGCGTCCATCTCGTCCATGAAAATGATCGCGGGAGCGCGCTTGCGGGCCTCAGTGAACAGGTCCCGGACCCGGGCCGCGCCCACGCCGACGAACATCTCCACGAAGCTGGAGCCGGTGACTGAGAAGAACGGCACCGACGCCTCCCCCGCCACCGCGCGGGCCAGCAGCGTCTTGCCGGTGCCCGGCGGCCCGATCATCAGCACCCCTCGCGGCGCCATCGCGCCGGCCCGCTGATATCGCTCCGGACTGCGCAGGAAGTCGATGACCTCCGCGATCTCGGCTTTAACGCCCTCGTAGCCGGCCACGTCGGTGAACTTGGTCGTGGGCCGCTCGGCGTCGAACACCTTCGCGCGGGACCGGCCGACGCCCAGCACGCCCTGCAGCCCGGCTGCCCCTCCGCCGGCCCCGCGGGACATCCGCCGGAAGAACCAGAACAGCAGGAAAAGCGGCAGCAGCAGGATCAGCCAGGACAGCAGATCGGTGGTCAGCCCGGAACTCGGCGGCGCCGCGGTCACCGACTTCACCCCGTCCGCGCTCAGCTGCTGGCTCAGCGCCGTGGACGGCGACCCGGGGATCACGGTCGTGTACTGCTTGCCGTTCGTCAGCTCACCGGACGCCGCGGTGTTCGCGCCGTTGGTGCCGCTCTGGAATGTGACCGTCTTGATCTTGTGCGCGCTCGCATCCGCAGTGAATTGCGAATACGTCAGCGCGGCGGGCCCGCTCAGGTGCAGTGCGGGCAGGAACAAGTACAGCGCGATCATTGCCACGATTGCGATAGGCCACAGCCAGTGCCGCCAGCTCGGCGGTGGGGGCGGTGCCGTACGGACCGGCTTGTCGCCCGGCGGCGGGGGTATCGGCTGCTTGCTCATGACTCATCCTATGATCAGCCCGGCGCTCCCCCGCCCATCGCGCCCGCCGGACGGACGCACCCCCGGATGGCGCCAGCCGGTACGGTCGGAGCATGCGGATCATCCTGAACGGGGCCGAGGTCAGCGCGCCGGACTGGGCCGAGGGAACCCTGCTCGACCTGCTGCGGGATCAGCTCGCGATCACCGGCCCCAAGATCGGCTGCGGAGAGGGCGCCTGCGGGGCATGCACGGTGCTGATCGGCCGCAGGCCGGTCACTGCCTGCAACACCGCCGCCGCCGAGGCCGCCGGGCAGCGAATCACCACGGTGGAGGGACTGGCCGAGGACGGGATCTTGCACCCGGCGCAGCAGGCCTGGCTGGAGACCGGCGCGATGCAGTGCGGGTACTGCACGCCGGGCTGGCTGACCGCCACCGCGGCACTGCTGACCCGGGTACCCGATCCGGACGACGCGCGGATCGCGGCCGAGCTGGACGGCCACGTCTGCCGCTGCTGCACCTACCCGCGGATCCGGCGGGCGGTGCACCGGGCCGCCGAGCTGGCGCGCGATCCCGGGCAGCTGCTGCCCGTTCCGCCGCGCGGGCCGGCCAGCCCCGATCCGGGCGACGGCACGCCGTTCGCCCCTGAGCTGCCCTGGGACCAGGCGGTCAGGGACGGCGAGCCCTTCTTCGACCTGCTGCCGGACGGGCTGGTCACGGTGGTGGCGCCGGACGCCGGGCCGGCCGGGCCGGGCGGCCCCGATGACGCCTGGGTGCATGTCGGCGCCGACGGCGCGGTCACCGCGTTCACCGGGAAGGTAGAGGCGGGCCAGGGCACCAGGACCGCGCTGTCACTGCTGGTCGCCGAGGAGCTGGCGGTCGAGCCGGGCAGCGTGCGACTGGTCATGGGCCAGACCGACATCTCCCCGTTCGATCTCGGCACGTTCGGCAGCCGGTCGATGCCGCATGCGGCGCCGCCACTGCGGGCCGCCGCAGCGGCGGCCCGCGAGCTGCTGGTCGGCGCGGCCGCCGACCGGTTCGGCATCCCGGCAGCCAGCCTGACCGCGGCAGGCGGGCTCATCGCCGGGCCTGACGGCGCCCCCAGCGCCGGCTACGGCGACCTGGTCACCGGGATGCGCCGGGTCGAGCGCGTGCCGCCGGACCGGCCGGTGACCGCGCCGGCGGGCTGGCGCGCGGCCGGCCATCCAGCCCGCGCCGTCAATGGCGCGGACGTGGTCACCGGGGCCAAGCGCTTCCCCGCCGACCTGCGGGCTGACGGCATGCTGTACGGCGGCGTGCTGCGGCCGCCGGCCTACGGCGCCGTGCTCCGCCGCGCCGACGTGATGGCAGCGGCGGCGATGCCCGGCGTGCAGGTGGTCAGGGACGGCGACTTCATCGGCGTGCTGGCGCCCGGCCGGGCGGCGGCCAGCCAGGCGGTGGCGGCCATCGACGCGGGCTGGGAGATACCGCCGCAGCCATCGGCGGCCGAGCTGGAGAGCTACCTGCGGGCGCACCCGGTCGAGGGCGGGGGCTGGAGCGCGCCGTTCCGGCACGCGACCGGGGACGCGGACGCGGCGCTGGCCGCCGGGCCGGTCCGGCTCGCGGCGACCTACTCCGCCGCCTATATCGCTCACGTGCCGCTAGAGCCACGATCGGCGCTGGCCAGCTGGCGCGACGGCCAGCTGACCGTGCAGACGGGCAGTTCCACGCCGTTCCGGGCCAGGAAGGAGCTGGCGGCCGCGCTGGATATCCCGGAAACCTCGGTGCACGTGACCGTGCCGGACTACGGCGGCGGTTTCGGCGGCAAGCACGGCGCGGCGGTGGCGGTGGAGGCGGCCCGGCTGGCCCGGGCCGCCGGGCGGCCGGTCAAGGTGCAGTGGAGCCGGGCCGAGGAATTCCGCTGGGGCTATCTGCGGCCGGCCGCGGTCATCGACGTGGCCAGCAGCGCCGACGGGACTGGCACGATGACCGGCTGGTCGATGACCAACATCAACTCCGGGCAGATCGGCCTGGCGACCCCGTACCGGGTGGCGCACCAGCGGCTGGCCTACCAGCCGGCCGACTCGCCGCTGCCGCAGGGGTCGTACCGGGCGCTGGCGGCTACTGCCAACACCTTCGCCCGCGAGTCGCAGATGGATGAGCTGGCCGCCGCGGTCGGCGCCGATCCGCTGGACTTCCGGCTGCGCCACCTCGACGACGACCGGATCGCCGCCGTGCTGCTGGCCGCCGCGCAGCGGCTGGGCTGGCCGCCCGGCCAGCGGCCCGAGCTGGCGGCCGGCTTCGGCGCCGGGCTGGCCTGCGGGTTCGAGAAGGGCGGCCGGGTCGCGACCGGCGCGCAGGTCAGGGTGGCCGGCGACGGCGAACTGCAGGTGCAGCGCCTGGTCACCGCATTCGACTGCGGGGCCGTGGTGAACCCGGACAATCTCACCAACCAGATCGAGGGCGCGGTGATGATGGGCCTGGGCGGCGCGCTGTTCGAGGCCATCGAATTTGCCGGCGGCCAGCTGCTGAACGGCTCGATGTCGGCCTACCGGGTGCCGCGGCTAGCCGACCTGCCCGCGGTGGAGGTGATCCTGCTCGACCGGCCCGACCAGCCATCGGCCGGCGGCGGCGAAACGCCCATCGTCGCGGTCGCGCCCGCCATCGCGAACGCGATCTTCGCCGCGTGCGGCGCGCGCCTGCGGTCCATGCCGCTGGCCCCGCGCGGCAAGATCCCCGGCAGCACGCTGGCTAGCGACATAGGCGGGCTTGCCGCCCAGGTCAGCTCACGCTGAGCGTCTCCGCGGCCCGCCGGGTGCCCTCGACCCGGCTGGCGATCTTGGAGAAGGCGACTTCCCTGGCGTAGTCCGGCGAGCCATGGCTGGGCTTCTCGTCGATGCTGAACGGGGAGAAGCCGCAGTCGTCGGTCGAGGCGAGACGCTCGCGCGGGATGAACCTGGCCGCCCGCACCAGTGCGTCGTGCACCTCCTGCGGGCTCTCGATCCGCGGGTTCAGCCCGTTGATGACCCCGATGTAGCACATCTGCGGCACGCCGTCGGCGTCGTCCCTGCTGTGCTCGCCGATGATCTTGTAAACCCGGTCCTTCTCCCGCTCGCTGGCCAGCTGCATCAGGAAATAACCGGCGTTCAGCGAGAACATGCTGGGCAGCAGGTCGTGGTAATCGACGTCGGCGCTGTGCACCGAGTCACGGTCGCCGCCGGGGCAGGTGTGCACGCCGATGCTGGCCCGCTCGGCCGCGCTGAACCGGGCCAGCACCCGGTTGTTCAGCTCGATGAAATGCGGCAGCAGCCCCCGCCCGGTCCACGGGTTGCGCGGGTCGTTCCTGGTCGCCAGGCGGCCTTCGGTGAAGTCGATCGACACCCGTGCGGCGCCCGCGGCGAACGCCTGCCGGATGTCCTTCTCGCATTCGTCGACCAGGTCGGCCTCGAACTGCTCGCGGGAGTAGCCAGGTACTTCCTCATCCAGCGGGTACAGCAGCGCCAGCATCGAGGGCGCGATTACCGCCTGCTTCATCGGCTTGTGCGCCAGCGTGATGGACTTGCGCAGCGAGTCGGCGGCGTAGGTCTGGTACCGGAACGGCCCGCCGGTCAGCCTGGGCAGCTGGCGGCGATGGCCGTCGGCGAAGATCGCGAAATACTGGCCGCCGCCCTCCAGCCGGTCGGCCAGGCCAGTGCCGGCCAGCGTGTCGGTCAGCGCGTAGGTGGCGAAGCTGGACCACCGCTGCTCGCCGTCGGAGATGATCGGCGCGCCGGTCGCCTCGCCGCGCTCGATCGAGTCGCGGATGGCCTCGTCCTGCTCGGCCCCGAGCTGCTCGCGCGAGATCGTGCCCGCGTCGTAGGCGGCATACGCCGCCTGCAGCGTGGACGGCCGGGGCAGCGACCCGACCGGCTCGGTCGGTATTCCGGTGCTGGTCCGCGGATCGTAGTCACTCATCACCGAATCCGGCCTTCCCGAGTGTGCGCCGGGAAACAGGCCCATCCGTCCGGCCGGGCCAGCAGTCACGATAGCCCTGGCCGCGCCGCGATGCTAGCCGCCGAGGTCGCGGCCCGGGCTCTCGCGCCGGTCGAGGAACTCGAACACCTCGGTCTCATCCACGCCGGGGAAGCTGCCGGTGGGCAGGGCCAGCAGCACGTGCGAGTGAGCCCGCGCCGACGGCCAGGCCATGCCCTCCCACCGCGCCGTCAGCGCCGCGGGCGGGCGCGGCGCAGCACTCGCCGTCCGGGCAGTTCGAGGTCACCCTGGTCGGGGTGTCCCGGCCGCGGAACCAGCGCGAGTGCTCGTACGGGACGCCGAGCGTGATCGCGAAGTTGCGCTCACGGCCCGGGTCGACCTGGGCCACGCACCAGTAGGTGCCCGACGGGATGTCGGAGTACTGGAAGTGCGGGCTGAACCGGTCCGCGGCGGCGAACACCCGCCGGCCCGACCACCGCCGGCACATCCGCTGGCCCTCGATCGCGCCGCTGGTGTCGGCCGGGAAGGTGACGCCGTCATTCTCGTACGCCTTGTAGATGATGCCGGTCTCGTCGTTCTTGACAAAGTGACAGGGCAGGCCCAGATGGTGGGTGGCCAGGTTGGTGAAGCGGTGCGCGGCCATCTCATAGGACACCGAGAACACGTCCCGCAAGTCCTCCACCGACAGGTCCCTGGCCTGCCTGGCGCGGTGCAGGAAGGCCGCGGCGGCGTCCTGCGGCACCAGCACCGCGGCCGCGAAGTAGTTCGCCTCGACCCGCTGGCGCAGGAACTCGGCGAAGCCGGCCGGCGCGGAGTGCCCGAGCGCGAAGTGGCCGAGCGCCTGCAGCAGCACGGCCCGCGGCGTGTGCATGCCCAGCGATTCCTGCCGCAGGTAGATGCGATGGTTGCGCAGGTCGGTCACCGACCGCGCCGACCGCGGCAGGTCGGGCGCGTACTGCACCGAGAACCCGTGCCTGCTGACCGCGGACAGCAGCATGCCCTGCGACAGCGCGCCGCCGGAGTAGCCGACGGCGGCCAGCGTCTGCGCGGCGGCCTGCTCGACCTCGGCGAAGTAGTTGCCGCGCTCGCGCATCATCGTGCGCAGCCCGGCGTTGGCGGCCCTGGCCTCCTCGGGCGTCGCCGTCGGCTTGGCTCGCTGCTTGCGCAGCTCGGCGTGCAGCGCGAGCACGTGCTCGATCACCTCGCTCGGCACTCGTGCGCCGGCTCGCAGCCTGCCGAGGCCGAGGGCGGCGAACTCCGGATCGCGCTGCGCCTGCTCGAGCGCGATCTCCAGCTGCGCCCGGCGGCTGGGCGGCTGGCGGCGCATCAGCTCGTCGGCGGGGACCGACAGCGCCGCGGCCAGGGCCTCGATCAGCGACAGCTTCGGCTCGCGCTTGCCGTTCTCCAGCAGCGACAGCACCGACGGGGCCCGGCCGACGTGGCCGCCGAGGTCGGCCAGCGTCATGCCGCGGGCGCGGCGGATATGCCGCAGGCGCTGGCCGAACATACTGAGGTCAAGAGCCGAATCTGGCAAAGATTCCATTTCTTCACCCAAGAAATTTGTCATTTCTTCGCTTTAGATGAAGTATAGCGGCTCTTCTGAACTAGCGTCCTAGAATTCGCAGCTTCTTCCCTGCAGGCTGGTAGCAGACAACCAGCGATGACCCGGATCAGCGGGAGGACTGCCATGAACGCGCGCGACGACCAGGCGGCACAGCTCCGGCGGCAGTGGGCGACCGATCCCCGCTGGTCGGGCATCGAGCGCAGTTACACCGCGGCGGACGTGATCCGGCTCCGCGGCTCGGTGACCGAGGAGCACACCCTGGCCCGGCTCGGCGCGGAGCGGCTGTGGTCGCTGCTCGCCGAGGACGGGTACGTCAGCTCCCTCGGCGCCCTGACCGGCAACCAGGCCGTCCAGCAGGTGCGGGCCGGCCTGAAGGCGATCTACCTGTCCGGCTGGCAGGTCGCCGCCGACGCTAACCTGGCCGCGCAGACCTATCCGGACCAGAGCCTCTACCCGGTGAACTCGGTGCCCCAGGTCGTGCGCCGGATCAACAACGCGCTGCTGCGGGCGGACCAGATCACCTGGGCCGAGTCGCAGGGCAGCCGGCGCTCCGTACTGGCTGGCGCCGATCGTGGCTGACGCCGAGGCCGGATTCGGCGGCGCGCTGAATGCCTTCGAGCTCATGAAGGCCATGATCGCGGCGGGCGCGGCGGGCGTGCACTGGGAGGACCAGCTGGCGTCGGAGAAGAAGTGCGGGCATCTGGGCGGCAAGGTGCTGATCCCGACCGGCCAGCACATCAAGACGCTGAACGCGGCCCGGCTGGCTGCCGACGTGTGCGGCGTCCCGACGCTGATCGTGGCGCGCACTGACGCGCAGGCGGCGACGCTGATCACCAGCGACGTCGACGAGCGGGACCGCGAGTTCATCACCGGCGACCGTAGCGCCGAGGGCTTCTACCGGGTGCAGGGCGGCCTCGAGCCGTGCATCGCCCGGGGCCTGGCCTACGCGCCGTACTCCGACCTGCTGTGGATGGAGACCTCCAAGCCGGACCTGGAGATCGCCCGGCAGTTCGCCGAGGCGATCAAGGACACCTACCCCGACCAGATGCTGGCCTACAACTGCTCGCCGTCGTTCAACTGGCGCGCGCACCTCGACGAGGGCACGATCGAGAAGTTCCAGCGCGAGCTGGGCGAGATGGGCTACACATTCCAGTTCATCACGCTGGCCGGCTTCCACGCGCTGAATCACTCGATGTTCGACCTGGCCCGCGGCTACGCCGAGGAGGGCATGCCCGCCTACGTGCGGCTGCAGGAGGCCGAGTTCGGAGCGGAGGCCGACGGGTACACCGCCACCCGGCACCAGCGCGAGGTCGGCACCGGCTACTTCGACCTGGTGACCTCGGCCATCAGCCCGGACGCGTCCACCACGGCGCTGGCCGGGTCCACCGAGGCTGAGCAGTTCGCCGGCGTGCACTGATCCCGGGCGCCCGGGTACCGGGTTGCCGCGGCAGCCCGTCTTGGGCGCGGGCGGGCCGGGCCAGGTGTCAGGGCCTGGCCGGCGGCCGCCGCGCCCGGCGGCGCCCGGCCGCCGCCCGGAGGGCCACCCGGGCCCGGTTCAGCGGCTCGAGCAGCTCGTAGGTCCAGTAGGCGTCGCGTTCGATCAGCGCGAACTTGGCTCCCCGCGCGCCGGGCGGGTTCCGGTATCCGGGCGGGGCATAGCGCTCGAAGTCGGCGTGCATGCGGGCGAAGAAATCCGCGGCGGTCGCGGCGCGGGACCAGGCCGCCGCGGCGCAGCGGGCCGATGCCCGCGCCGCCGGCCTGCAGCACGGTCGTGTAGTGCCAGATGGCGCGGCCGAACAGCTCGGCGGCCAGTCCTGGCGGCGGCTGCAGTTTTGCGGCCAATGCGAAGGCCTGATGGTAGGCGTCGAAGATGGCGAGCTGGCTGGCGCTGGCAGTGGCCATGAAGGAGCCCGGCCGGGCCCGGCGGTAGCGGTAGCAGACCCGGTTCAGCGCGCTGATGCGGCCGGCGGTCAGCAGCGCGGCGCAGCTCACCGGGACGTCCTCGTGGATGCCGGGCCCGAACGCCACCCCGAGCCCGGTCAGGAACTCGCGGCTGAAGACCTTGCTCCAGCTGGTCATGGTCAGCTGGAGCAGCTGGGGCTGCTCGGCCAGCGTGAACGTGCCGCCCGGCGCGGTGGCCAGCAGCCCGGCGCCGGGGCTGGGCCCGGCCGAGCCGTCCGGGTACAGGTCCTCGTAGTCGATCAGCAGCAGGTCAGGGCGGTCGGCGGCGAGCCGGGCCAGCACGGCGCCGACCGCGCCCTCGGCCAGCAGGTCGTCACCATCGACGAACCAGGCGTACCGGCCGGCGGCCAGTCCCAGGCCGGCGTTGCGGGCCGGACCCGGGCCGCGACGGCGGCAGGTGTGCAGCACCCGCAGCCGCGGGTCGGCCCGCGCCCGCTCGTCCAGGATCTGCCCGCAGCGGTCCGGCGAGGCGTCGTCGACCGCGATGACCTCGACGTCATCCCCGGCCTGCCCCAGCACCGAGTCCAGGCACTGCGGCAGGTAGTCCTGCACGCCGTGCACCGGCACGATGACCGACAGGACCGGCCCGGCCACCGGGCGGCTCAGCCGGTGCCGGGCTGCGGCGACGTCAGTCCCGTCACACCGGTCGCGGGATCGCCCTCCGGTGACTCCGGCTTGTCGATCTCCACCTTGGACGGCCACCAGTTCCACCTGCCGAGCAGCACCACGGTGGAGGGGACCAGCAAGGTACGGACCAGGAACGTGTCCATCAGGATGCCCAGCGCCAGGCCGAGCCCGATATCGCGGATCTGACTGCCGCCCGAGCCGCTGCCGCCCACCAGGGTGAAGACGAAGAACGTCCCGGCCAGCACCAGGCCGGCCGAGGTCACGGTGGTCCCGGTCAGCCCGAGCGCGCGGACCACCGCCTCGCGCAGCGGCAGCTTGTGCGCCTCCTCCCGGATCCTGGTCATGACCAGGATGTTGTAGTCCTCCCCCAGGGCCAGCAGGAAGATGAACATCAGGAACGGCATGAAGAACACCAGCCCGCCGCTGTTGCCGATCTTGATGAAGATCAGCACGGCCAGGCCCAGCGCCGCCAGGTAGGAGATGCCGACCGAGACGATCAGGTACAGCGGCGCGATCAGGCTGCGCAGTACCAGCGCGAGCAGCAGCCCGATGGCCACGATCGCGATCGGGATGATGTGCTTCAGGTCAGAGTTGGAGATGCTGCTGATGTCGTACAGGGCGGGTGCCTCGCCGCCGACCGCGTGATCGACCGCGCCGGCCGACGCCGCTACCCGCTGCGTCTCGGTGCGCACCGAGGGGATGGCGCGCAGGGCCGGCGTGCCGCCCGGATCGCCGGCCCGCAGGCTGGTCTGGTACAGCACCGTCCGGCCGTCTGCGCTGACGTAGTTCGCCGTGGCCCGGTAGACCAGGTAGGCCCCGGCGGGCAGCCTGGCGCCGGGGGGCGGGGTGGCCGGCGCGGTCTTGGCCGGCCCGAGCTTGGCGTGCAGGCCCGCGTACTGGGCCGGGGTCAGCGTGACGCCCACCGGGTTCAGCGGCCCGGTCACCTGCGTGAACAGGCTGCTGGCGCGCAGCTGGGCGGTAATCGAGGCCAGCGGGGCCGGGTCTTGCCACGCCGGGCGGCGGAACTCGAAGATCAGCGTGGTCGGGTTGGCCGCGGACTGCGGGAAATACCTGGTCAGCAGGGCCTGGCCGGCCGGCGGAGTCGCTGCCCTTGGGCGGCGCGGTATTGCCGCCGAACCCGGCCGCGGTGTAGCCGAAGACGGCCAGGGACAGGGCGCCGAAGAACACCACGCCCGCGATCAGGACCGCCGCCGGGTGGCGCACGATCCGGCCGGCCACCCGGCCCCAGATGCCCATCTTGCCGCTGCCCTGGATGTTCCACGGCAGCAGCTTCGGCCGCCCGAACACCGCGCGGAACACCGACCGCTTGACCGCCAGCAGCGACAGCCGGACCGAGAGCAGGGCTGGCAGCAGGGTCAGCGCGGCCACCAGCATGACGGCGATCGCGATCGCGAACGGCACGCCGAGATCGGAGTAGAAGGAGAAGCTGGCCAGCAGCAGCGTGAGCACGGCCGCGATGACCGTCGCGGCGGAGAACGTGACCGACTCGCCGACCCGGGTGACCGACCTGACGATCGCCTCCCGTGCCCCCGGGCGGGCGCGCAGCAGATCGCGGGCTACGCTCCCCGGCACGCCGTGAGCCCCCGGATGGTGCGCGCCTGCCGCCTCGTGCTCGGGATGCGCGCGCAGTTCCTCGCGGACCCGGAAGACCAGGAACAGCCCGTAGTCGGTGCCCGCGCCGAGCACCAGCACGATCAGCAGCAGCTGGGCGATCGGCGAGACCTGCAGCCCGTGCTTGGCCGCCTCGGCGACCAGCGGGCCGGCGATCGTGACAGAGATCAGCGCGGGGGCGACCGTGACCAGCGCCAGCGAGAGCGAGCGGAAGATCAGCACCAGCAGCACGATGATGAACACCAGCGACAGGGCCTGGAGCTTGCTGGAGGTATTGCCGGAGGCCTTCTGCTGATCGACCGCGGCCGCCAGGGCGCCGGCCAGGTGCACCTGCAGCCCGGCGGGCAGCCCGGCACCGGAGATCTTCGCCCGCAGGTCGTTGATCAGCGTGGTGGTCGCACTGGCGTTGCCGCCGGCCTGCTGGGCCAGGACGATGAGCTGCACCGCGTGCCCATCGGCCGAGCGGCCGGCGTTCACGACCTTGCTGACCCCGGAAACTGACGGCAGCCGGGCCGCCAGGGTGGTCAGCGCCGCGCTGTCAGCCGGAGTCAGCGGGCCCGACGACCGGGCCGCGATCAGCGGAATCGGCTGCAGGCCCGCGGTGCCGAACGGGGCGCTGAGCTGGGCCGCGTGCTCGCTGGGGGCGCTGGCCGGGAGGAACTTGGCGTTGTTGTTCTGGGTGACGCTGGACAGGGAGGGCAGCCCGGTGACCGCCGCGATGGCGGCGATGATCCAGGCGGCGATGATCAGCCAGCGGAGCCGGACCGCGAACCGCCCGATGGCGGCGAAGACTTTGTCGACCTGCATGCCACCAAACTTAGTGGCTGCCGGCCCGGCCGGCGGTCGGCTTCGCCCGGCTCGGCCGCGTCGGCCAGCGCGTCGACCGCGTCGGCCAGTTCTCGCAGGGCAGGCAGCGAGGCCAGCAGCGCGGCATGGGTGGCCGGGGTGAGGTCGGTCAGCGCGGCGCGCAGGATGCGGGCGTTTACCCGCTGCCAGGCTGCCACCGCGTCCTGGCCCGCGGCGGTGAGCTGGATCAATGCGGTCCGGCGGTCGGCCTCCCCGCCGGTGCGGGTGATCAGCTGATCGCGCAGCAGCCCGTTCACCAGGGTGGCGACCGAGCTGGGCGCCAGCCGCAGCGACCTGGCCAGCTGGCCGGGCCGGGCGCCGGGGGTATCGGCCAGCGCGGACAGCAGCTCCAGCTGGGCTACAGAGAGGCCGCCGGGCAGTGCCCCGCCCTTGCCCTCGGCCCGCGCGGCCCGGCGCATGGCCCGCCGCAGCCTGGCCACCGCGTCGGCGAGCTGCGGCTCGGCGGCGGGGCCGTTCGGCGCGCCGCCGCCCGGTACAGGCCGGCCCTCCGGTGGCGGCCGGCTCAGCTGAAGGCACCGGAGCTGCCTGATTCTGCCAGTCGTCGGCCCGCCCCGGCGGATGCCGTCCCCGCGCCCAGCGGGCGGATCAGCAAGGCGAAGACGGCGGCGGCCGCCGCGGCAGCGGCCAGCACGGTGATCGCCGGGCCGGGCTCGGGCCGCCCGTCAGCGGCGAGGGGCGCGAGGTGCAGCGCGAGTGTCACCAGCGCGATCCCGAACGTGGTGCCGATCCCCCTGGCCATATTGACCAGGCCGCCGAGCACGGCAGCGGAGCCCGCGGTCGAGCTGCGCATGATCACGGCGTTGTTGGCCGGGACGAACAGGCCGAGGCCGAGCCCGGCCAGCGCGAGGCATGGCAGAATTCCTACCAAAGTAGTCGGCATGAACATCAGCATAGCGAGCGCGAGCGCGCAGCAGGCCGCGCCGCCGAAACCCCGGTGCCGGTTGGATAGCGAGGCCGCCACCACTGCCTCGGCCGACAGCGCGGCGATGCCGAACCCGGCCGGCAGCGCGGACAGCAGCAGGCCGGCGCGCAGCTCGCTGCTGTGCCCGGCCAGCATCTGCGGCACCAGCACCAGCGGCCCGAACAGGGCCAGGTAGCCGCAGAATGCCCCGGCCAGTCCCAGCGCCACCCGGGTGGAGCGCAGCAGCGCGGGCGGGATCAGCGGGAACCTGGCCCGCCGCTGGCGGCGCCAGAAGGCCGCGCCGAGGATCGCGGCCGCGACGGCCAGGCCGGCCGCGGCCACGGCCGGCAGCCGCAGGCCGCCGGCCGCCGACAGGGCCAGCAGCAGCGCGGTGGTCGTGGCCGCCAGCAGCAGCGCGCCGGCCCAGTCGAACGAGTCGGTCCGGCTGAACTGCCGGGTCCGCGGCAGCAGGTACCGCCCCGCCACCACGGCGGCGCAGCCGACCGGGACGTTGATCCAGTACACGAACCTCCAGCCCGCCGTCTGGACCAGCAGCCCGCCGAGGGCCGGGCCGAGGCCAAGGCCGATGGACTGCGCAGCGGCCTGCACGCTCAGCGCCAGCCGCATCCGCGCGGGCGGCACGCTGGTGATGACCAGCGCCACGCTGTTGGCCTGCAGCATCGCCGCGCCCGCGGCCTGCACCAGGCGGCAGCCGATCAGCACGCCGAGCGACGGGGCCAGGCCGCAGGCGGCCGAGGCGATGGTGAACACGATGAAGCCATAGCCGTACACCAGCTTGCGGCCCACCGCGTCGGCGGCCCGGCCGGCCGGGGCCAGCAAGGCCACCAGGGCCAGCAGGTAGGCCAGCGAAACCCACTGCACCGCGGCCAGCGGCGCCGCGAACTGATGCTGCATGGGCCGGAACGTCAGCGTGACGATGCTGGCGTCCAGCTGTCCCATGAACGCGCCGAAGCACACCACCCCGACGGCCAGCCACGGGGCCCGCGGGTTGCGCCGGACCGAGGCGGGCCTGGCCGCCTCCCGGAAAATGCTTCTGTCACCGAACATTTAGTTTCATGGTAACAGCGGGTGCCGGGCACCGCGACGTGCCCCGACGGCATTATTCGGCAATACCCGCCCCCGGGGATCCGGCCGTGAATACCCTGCGGAACAGTTGCTAGCCGCTTCGCGGCCGCGGCGTGCCGCGGCACGAGGGAATTTGGCGTGGTTGGCACGGGACATGCCGAGAGCGGTGCTGGCCAGGACGCCTCCAGGCCGGCAGACTCGTGCTGGGGAGGTCCGAGCTTCGCCCCTGCGCGGCCGGGCAGCGCGGAAAGGACGCCGATGCGGGAGCTGCGCCTTATCGCGGTCAGCGAGGACGGCAGTTTCGCGATCCTCGACATCCCCGGACGGGGCGGGAGATTCTCGCTGCCCATCGATGACCGGCTCAGGACGGTGGCGCGAGGCCAGTTCTCCCGGCTCGCCCAGTACGAGATCGAGGTGGAGAGTCCGTTGCGACCCAAGGAGATCCAGGACCGAATCCGAGCCGGCGAGAAAGCGGATGAAATCGCCGATGCCGCGGGAGTCCCGATCGAGCGGGTCCGCAGATTCGAGGGCCCGGTGCTGGCCGAGCGGGAATACCAGGCCCAGGAGGCGCAGCGGGTGACGGTGCGCAGCCACGGCGATGCCGGGCCGGGGCCGCGGCTGGGTGACGTCGTCACCGAGCGGCTGGCCGGACTGGGCGCAAGCGCTGACGACACGCGCTGGGATTCGCGCAAGCGCCCGGACGGGAACTGGCAGGTCAGGCTGGACTACGCCCTCTCCGGCCGGCCTCAGCACGCCGAGTGGGTCTTCGACCCCCGCAGCCGGCACGTCTCGCCCGCCGATGACCAGGCAAAGCGGCTGTGCCTGGCCGAGTCTGAATGGCCGGCGCCGCCCCCGTCGGACCACGGCACGGGTACCGCCACGGTAACGCCGATCGGCTCTCGCCTGGCCCAGGCGCACCAGCCCGATCCCGGCTCTGACCAGGCCCGGCAGCCTGCTCATGGCGCGGCGGCCAGCGCGGCCGGCCCGGGCGGGACCTACCCAGCCGGGGCCCGGCCCGCCGGGCGGCATACGGCCGCGACCGGGTCAGCCGAGCCGGGACCGGCCGGGCCGCCCCCGGCCAGCGGACGGTCATCCGCGCCGGATCCACGGGCGGCTGCGGCGGCGGACGCGCGGGATCGCCAGCCGGATTCCGCCCGTAGCGCGGCGGGGCATCCGGCCCCAGAGGATCAGCCCCCTCAGGATCAGCCCCGCGAGGATCCGGCCACGGCAGAGCGGGCGGCTGCGCCTGCTCGCCCGGCGCGCAAGGCGGCCGGCGGTAAGTCACGGCGCGCATCCGTGCCGTCGTGGGACGAGATCATGTTCGGCAACTCCCGGCAGCCAGACTGATCCCGGCAGCCGGAACTAGCGCGGCCGGGCGGCCCGCTATCGGCGTACGGCTAGGCCGGACGGTCTAATTTGCGCAGCCTGATCACTATGCCGGTGGCTCAATTAGCCGCATTCCGATACGGCAAAGCGACGCATTGCGACGCCGTTACGCGGGCCCGGACCAGGGCCGTCCGGCTGCGCGTGACCTGAGAGCAGGATGCGGTTCCGCCGGGCCGGTCGGCAAACGGCGCGACACGCATCCGTAAAGTTCTCGAATTACGTGACACGCGCCATAGCGTCTCGACACAATTGTTTGCAGGCGTTCAGCCTTCGAATATCCAGGGTGCTTGCAGTGCGGGGGGAGACTCGCGTCGGTGACCGCGCGGGCTTAGCGGGCGCCGACTCGCAGGTCATGCCGCGATGGATGTGTGATGATTAAGATCGTTGTCGGTCTTGCCGCAGTTGTGACCTTGATCATCGTTATCACTCTGCTGGCTGTGCGATATCTGCGTGCTGACGAGGGTGATCTCGACGACCGCCCGGGCAAGCCCCGCCGCAGGTCCGGCTCCGAGCTGGCTGAGTCAGGGCCGCCCCGGGACAGCCAGCGCGGCCGGCCCCAGCCGGGGCGAGACAGCTACCAGAGCGACGGCCGGGAACGCGGTCCGCGACCGGACAGCCCGCAGGGTTATCCACCGCAGCCGGCCTTGCGCGACGGTGCCGGCCGGGCACGGCCAGGAGAGAAGCAATCCGGGGGCGAGAACGACCGGCCGAGCACGGACTGGGACTCGCTCTCCGACATCGACTACTGGACCGAGCTCGTCGCCGACAAGCCGCTGGCGACGACGGCCAGGACGGCCGGGCCGTCTTCCGGGGCAGCGCCGTGGCGCGGCGATGCCGCCGGTGACTTCGGAGACCCGCGGCGCCCGGCCGCGGGAACCGGACGGCCCCGGGACCTGCCGTTGGCCGAGACCGCCACCCAGGCCATGTCCGTGCCGCCCCTGATGACCCGGGCCGACGAGCCGCCGACGGACCCGCTGACCCGGCCGGGGGGCGGCTCCGGCCGGCGCCCCCGGCCGCTGCCGGGTTCGACGACGATCCGCTCACGAGCCCCTCGTTCCCCCGCGTGGACGCCGACAGCCGCGCCTATCGCAGCGGCCGGGCGGCCACCGGGCCGGGTGGCACTCCGCTCGTTGCGCCGGGAAGCGAGTCGCCCCGGCTGGCCGCGGGCTACGATCCGGGCCCATCGGGGTCCGCAGCCGAGTATGGCCAGTCCGGCCGGACCGACGCGGGCGGCTACGGCCGCCCTGCTCCCACCGCCGATGACCCGCTGGGCCTGGGTCCGGGCTGGGACGGCTCAGGCCGCTCTGACGGCACCCGCCGCTCCCGCGGTGCCCTCTATGGTTCTGAAGGTGCCCGCGGCTCCGCGGGTCCATACGGAGCCGGTGAGCCCTATCAGCCTGCCGATCATTACCGCCCCTCGGACGGGACCGCCGGCTTCGCCAGGGACGTCCTTCCCCCCGGCCCGGCCGGATTCCCCAGCCCGCCAGAACACCAGGGGCCCAGCGCCCACCCGGGCTCGGAGCGCTATCCGGACAGCTACGGCCGCCCCGGCCCCGGGTCCGGCCCGAGCCGCTATCCCGAGGGGGGCGGCTATCCCGCCGGCACGCGCAGCGCAAGCAGCGGCACATCTGCCGGTTACCGGAACGGCGATTCGGGGAGCTACTCCGGGCGGTACGTGGCCGGCCACGGTGACGCCGGCGCGGCCGATAGCTACCGTGCGAGTTACCTCGATCGGCCGGTGGGCAGGCATCCCGGCGCATCCGGCTACGGCAGCGGGCCCAGCAGCCCGGCTGGCGGTCATGATCCGGACAGGGCCGCCCCGTCGGCGCAGGCCGCTGACCCGCCCTCGTATGACTTCCCGTCCGGTCCTTCCGGCTATGCTGGCCAGCCTGGTCGCCCGAGCCGGCCTGACTACCTGGACCCGAGCTACCCGGCCCCGGACTACGCCAGGCCGGATTATCCAGGGCCGGATTCCCCGGGCTCACCCCGGCACGGCCGGGCGGCCCACCGGGCCGCCTCGGGTGCCGCTGGATTCCCGGACCCGCTCGGCCCGGCTCCCTACCGAACCGAAGACCGCTACCGCGCAGACGACAGCTATCGGGGTGCGGGCAGCTACGCCGGCAGCACCGGCAGCACCGGCAGCTCGGACCGAAGTACCTACCCGGACCGCACTGGCTACTCAGGCAGCTACCCGGACCGCAGCGCCTACTCAGACACCAGCGGTTATTCAGACACCAGCGGTTATTCAGGCGGCGGTGCCCACGCGAACGGCGGTACCTTCCCGAACGGCTCCGGGTATCCGGCGGCCGGCTATTCAGCTGACCGCGACTATCGGCCCGGCAGCGGCTACGACAGCGGAGCCGGCTACCGCAGCGGGGGGGCCCACCGCAACTCCGCCGGGTCCCTTGACGGCCCTGGCTACGGCTCGCCGCGCTACCCTCAGCGGAACGGCGGCAGTTATGGCGCACAGCCATATCCGGCGCCGGCCTACGATACTGACGCGACGGACCCCTACCGGGTAAACCCAGGCCGCTACCCCGGACGGGACCAGGACAGAGGCTGAACCCCGGCCCGGGGCTTGACAAGACTGACCGGCACGCGCTGACAATGTGCCGACCCGCGAGGCAGGTGAGATGCAGGACGCCACCCGAGATCATGCACGTAGTTACTTCTTGCAGCGGCTTGCGAACGAGCTAGATACGCAGGGTTTTCATTCCAGCGTGAAGACCAGCTATCCGGCGGCGCTACACGTCTTCATCCCCGGTGCGTCGATGCTCGCGGAGTGCATCGACTGCATTTCCGGCACGGACAGCAATGGGCGGCTTTGCTGGTACTACCGCTGGTCCTGGGGTGAGGTGCTGCATGACACCGAAGACCCGCCCGGTGCAGCGGCCAAGGTTGCCGAGGTCCTGGCGGCGCGCTGACGCCATAGCGGCCGGCGCCGCGGCTGACGCCATCTGACCGCGGCGCTAGCGGCCCGCCGCTGGCCGCCAGCTCACCGGGCGGCGCTTTCCGTCAGCGCCAGCCGGACGGCCGCGGCCGCGGAATCTGCCCGGGCCGGCCCGGTGACGGTCCGCCGGCCGGTGCGCACCTCCCAGCCGTCGATCACGACCGTCGGCTTGCCCATCCGCATCGCCAGCGCGATCTCGCTCAGCGTTCCCCAGCTTCCGCCGACAGCGATGACCGCGTCGGCGGCCCGCACCAGCAGGCCGTTCCGCAGCTCCCCCAGCCCGGTGGGCAGCGCGACGGACAGGAAGTCATTGCCCGCGTACCGGTCAGTGCCCGGCAGCAGGCCGACGGTCAGGCCGCCGCAGGCGGCGGCACCCTGGCACGCGGCCGCCATCACCCCGCCGAGCCCGCCGCACATCACGATGGCCCCGGCCCGGGCCAGCTCCCGGCCGACCTCCCCGGCCAGCTCACACGCCATTTCATCCGCGCCGTCACCGGGCCCGATCACGGCGATGCATGGTGCGCGATCCGCCATTGTGCTCCCTTATCCGGCCCTTTGCCCAGGGCCCGCCCGGGTCACCGGCGTTACCTGGGTCTATGCCCGGGGCCCGGGGTCCGCGGCCGGTGCCGACCGGCTCGCGCCGGCCCTGACATGATCATAGGAACCCGGACCATGCCCGCCAGGGTGTGGCTCAGCCTGGAAGGAACCCCCGTACATGGCCGCTGAGCACATGGCCGCTGAGCCCGCCGCGATCGCGCAGCTTGACGTGCCGACGACCCGGTTGCGCACGCACGTGCTCGAAGCGGGCCCGCGGGACGCGCCGGCCCTCGTCCTGGTGCACGGCAACGTCTCCAGCGCCCAGTTCTTCGCCGGCCTCATGACCGGGCTGGGACGGCAGTACCACTGCCTTGCTGCTGACCTGCGCGGATTCGGCAGGTCGGCGGCGCTCCCGGCGGACGCGCGGCGCGGCGTCCGCGACTACGCCGACGACCTGCACGCCCTGCTGGCCGAGGGCGGCCTGGTCACTGCCGGGGAGCCGGTGCACCTGCTCGGCTGGTCGCTCGGCGGCGCGGTCGTGCTCCAGTACGCCATCGACAACCCCGGCGAAGTCCGCTCGATCGTGCTGGAGAGCCCGATGTCGCCGTACGGGTTCGGCGGCACCCGCGACGAGACTGGCACGCCCTGCTGGCCGGACTTCGCCGGGTCCGGCGGCGGTACCGCCAGCCCGGAGCTGGTGCGGCGCATCGCGGCGGGCGATCGTAGCGACGCGGACATGGCCTCGCCGCGCCGGGTGCTGACTAGCGTTTACGTGCACCCGCCCGCGCCGCTGCCGCCCGGCGTCGAGGACGAGCTGCTCGACGGCATGCTGCAGATGGCCATCGGCGACGATTTCTACCCAGGCGACGCGATGCCGTCGCCGAACTGGCCGGGCACGGCTCCCGGCGAGCGCGGGGTTAACAACGCGATCTCCCCCAGATACTGCGACGTGTCCGGCTTCGCGGCCGCGGCGAGCCGGCCGGACGTGCTGTGGGTCCGCGGCGACGCGGACCAGATCGTGTCCGACACCTCTCTGGTGGATCTGGGCTATCTCGGCCAGCTCGGCGCGGTGCCGGGCTGGCCGGGCGCGCAAGATTATCCCCCGCAGCCGATGATCGGCCAGATGCGCGCCGTGCTGAACCGGTACCAGGCCGCCGGCGGCCGCTACGCCGAGCATGTCCTGGCCGCTTGCGGGCACTCGCCGCATCTGGAGCGGCCGCGCGAGTTCACCGACCTGGTGGCGGGCTTCCTGGCGCGCTGAGCTCCCCGGTGGCGGTCAGCCGCCCGGCCGAGTCGCGCACCGTGCACCGGACCGTGTGCTGCGTCTCGCCGTCAGCCCGCCCGGGCCCGTCAGCCCGCCCGGCTGTAGCCACGTGCAGTCCCTGGCCCTCGAGCAGCGGCGACACCAGCCGGTAGGCAAACGCGCACCGCAGCGGCGGCGGCGCCGTCCGCCGGGCCAGCTCCGCCATCAGGATCGCCTGCAGCGGACCGTGCACCACCAGGCCCGGGTAGCCCTCGATGTCCCGGGTGAAATCCCGGTCGTAGTGAATCCGGTGCCCGTTGTAGGTCAGGGCGGAGAACCGGAACAGCAGCACCGGGCCGGCCGGGACCGACCAGTCCGCGCCCGGCCCGGCGGGCACTCCGGCCGGGCCGGGCGCCCGGCCCGGTTCCGCCGCCGGGGCGCCGGGGCGGCTGCCGCCCGCAGGGCCTGCGCGGCCGCCGCCCGGGACGGCCGGCGCCGCGGCGTCCCGGTAGACGATGTCCTGCTCCTCGGCCACCGCGACCGCGCCGTCCTGGCTGATCTCGGTCCGGACGGTGACGAAGGAGAGGCGGCCCGACCGGCCGTGTTTCTCCGCCGAGCCGCAGACCCAGGTCCGCCGGGTGGCGGCCGTGCCGGTGCGCAGCGCCGCCAGCCGCCAGACCCGGCCGCCAGCGAACATCCGGCGGCGGCCCGGCCCCGGCGGAAGCGGAATGCCGCCGGATGCCCGGTGCCCGTCCGGGTCCAGCTCGGCCTGCGGCGGACGGTCGAGCAGGTACACCCAGTGCCACAGCAGCGGCAGCGCGGCCCCGCCGTCCAGATCGGGCAGCTCGACCCCGAGCAGCCCGGCCAGCGCCCGGGCCGGGCCGGTGGTCAGCGGCTCGGTCAGCTCGACGACATCCGGTCCGGTCTGCGTCACGACGGCCCGCCCTCGCCGGGCAGGCCGAGCTCGGCGCGGATCGCCGCGGTGTGCTCGCCGAGGGCCGGGACCGCGCCCATGACCGGCTCGCGGCCCGGCACGGTCACTGGCGGCAGCAGGGCCCGCACCGGCCCGGCCGGGGTGCCCACCTCGCGCCACCGGCCGCGCGCAATCAGCTGCGGGTGCCGGCCCAGCTCGGCGGGCTCGCGGAGCCGGGCGCAGCCGATTCCCGCCCGGTCCAGCCGGGCGGTGACCTGGTCGGCCGGGAAGGCGGCGAGCGCGGTCTCGATGATGCCGGTGAGCTCGCCGTCGTGCTCGACCCGGTCGGGATTGGTGCGGAACCGCGGGTCGGCGATCAGCTCGGGCTGGCGCAGGATCTGCTCGCAGAACAGCGCCCACTCCCGCTCATTCTGCAGGCCGATGAACACCGTGGTGCCGTCGGCGGCGGCATAGGGCCCGTACGGGGAGATCGACGCGTGCCGCGCCCCGGTCCGCCGCGCGGGCCGGCCGCCGTAGCCGCTGAAGTAGAACGGCTGGCTCATCCATTCACCCAGCGCGTCGAGCATCGCGACGTCGAAGCTGGTGCCCTGCCCGGTCCGCTCCCGCTCGTACAGGGCGGTGAGCACGCCGGTGCAGGCGTACATGCCGGCCGCGATGTCGGCTACCGAGATGCCGGCCTTGGCCGGCTCGGCTGGCGTGCCGGTTACCGCCAGCAGCCCCGCCTCGCACTGCACTAGCAGGTCGTAGGCCTTCTTGTCCTGGTAGGGACCGCCTGGCCCGTACCCGGAGATCGCGCAGGTGATCAGCCGCGGGTAGCGCTCGCGCAGCCGCGGCGCGGCCAGCCCCAGCCGGTCCGCAGCCCCGGGAACCAGGTTCTGCACGAAGACGTCGGCGCGCTCCAGCAGCGCCGTCAGCACGGCCAGCCCGTCCGCGGCTTTCAGGTCGAGCTCGATGCTCTCCTTGCCGCGATTCAGCCAGATGAAGTAGCTGGCCTGGCCGGCGACGGTCCGGTCGTACCCGCGGGCGAAGTCGCCGCCGGGCCGCTCCACCTTGATTACCCGCGCGCCGAGGTCGGCGAGCTGGCGGGTGGCGAACGGCGCGGCGACGGCCTGCTCCAGCCCGACCACGGTGATGCCCGTAAGCGGCAGCTCGGCGCGGCCGGCCGGGGCCTCGGCGCGGCCCGGCGGGCCTGCGACGCTGCCGGGCCGGCTGACGGGGCCACCGAGTTGCGCCGGACCAGCTGCCGGGTGATGACGTCGCGCTGGATCTCGCTGGTCCCCTCGCCGACGATCATCAGCGGCGCGTCCCGACTGTCCGCTCGCCGCCATCCAGCTCGATCATGATCGTCCCTTCGCCGGGTGCCCGCTGGTACGGCCATTTAGCCATGCGGAAGCGGATCGCGCTGCGGCGGCCCCGGGAGCCCGGTCCCGGGCCGGCCACGCTAACCGTCCCGGGACGGTAGGGTGCCATGCGACGCAAAGGAGGCTCCCGGTGACAGTCCCGCAGGCAGGCAGGCTGGCCAACGTCCGCTACGACATCCGCGGGCCGGTGCTGCGCCGAGCTCGGCAGCTGGAGGGCGAGGGCCACCGGATACTCAAGCTGAACATCGGCAACCCGGCCCCGTTCGGCCTGGACGCCCCGGATGCGGTGCTGCGGGACGTGGTGCACAACATCGTCGACGCCCAGGGTTACAGCGACGCGCGCGGCATCCACCCGGCCCGGCTCGCCGTCGCGCAGTACTACGAGCGGCGCGGCGTCGGCGGGGTCGGCCCGGACGAGGTGCTGCTGGGCAACGGCGTCTCCGAGCTGATCGTGATGGCCCTGCAGGCGCTGCTGGAGACCGGGGACGAGGTACTGGTGCCCAGCCCCGACTACCCGCTGTGGACCGGCGCGGTCAGCCTGTGCGGCGGCCGCGCTGTTCACTACCACTGCGACGAGCAGGCCGGCTGGCAGCCAGATCTGGACGACGTGGCGGCGAAGATCACCGGGAGCACCCGCGCCCTGGTGATCATCAACCCGAACAACCCGACCGGCGCGGTGTACTCGCGCGAGACCCTGCTCGGGCTGCTGGACCTGGCCCGCCGGCACGGGCTGCTGGTGCTGACCGACGAGATCTACGACCAGATCCTGTACGAGGACGCCGTGCACGAATGCGCCGCTGCCCTCGCCCCCGACCTGCTGGTGCTCACCTTAGGCGGGCTGTCCAAGACCTACCGGCTGGCCGGCTTCCGGTCCGGCTGGCTGGTGGTCTCCGGGCCGCGGCACGAGGCGGCCGACTACCTGGACGGGCTCGAGCTGCTGGCGAATATGCGGATGTGCGCGAACGTGCCTGCACAGCACGCCATCCAGACCGCTCTCGGCGGCCGGGTCGATATCGCGGAGCTGCTGCTGCCCGGCGGCAGGCTGCGCGAGCAGCGCGACTACGCCTGGCGGAAGCTGACCGAGATCCCCGGCGTGGACTGCGTCAAGCCAGCCGGGGCCCTGTATCTGTTCCCGCGCCTGGACCCGGCGGTCTACAAGATCCGCGATGACGAGCAGCTGGTCATTGACCTGCTGGAGCAGCAGCACCTGCTGCTCACCCACGGCACCGGCTTCAACCTGTCGAGCACCGACCATGTGCGGCTGGTATTCCTGGCCTCGGTGCCGATCCTGGAGGACGCGATCGGCCGCCTGGCCAGCTTCCTGCACGGCTACCACCAGTAGCCGCCTGGCGGTTGCCGCCCGCGGTCGGCCAGGACGCAGCCACTCCGCGGCCCGGCCTAGGCTGAGACCATGACGCAGCTAGCCGAGCAGGAGAAGCAAGCCGGGCAGCACCGGGTATGGACCGAGCCCAACGCGCGGCGGGTACGGGTGTTCTACGGCGGCCAGCCGGTCGCGGACAGCACCCGGACCATCTACGTGTTCGAGACCGGGCACCTGCCGGTGTACTACTTCCCGCGGGCTGACGTCCGGTTCGGCCTGCTGGAAGCCACCGACCACCACACGCACTGCCCGTTCAAGGGCGATGCCTCCTACTACTCAGTCGTCGCGGGCGACCGCCGGGCGGAGAACGCGGTGTGGGCGTACCCGCAACCGCTGCCGTCGGTGCCCGAGCTGGCCGACTACGTGGCGTTCTACTGGACCAGCGCCGACGCCTGGTTCGAGGAGGACGACGAGGTCTTCAAGCACCCGCGCGATCCCCATCACCGGGTCGACGTGCTGAACTCCTCCCGGCACGTGCAGGTCAAGGTGGGCGATGTGGTCGTCGCGGACAGCACCAGGCCGCGGCTGCTGTTCGAGACCGGGCTGCCGGTCCGCTACTACCTGCCCAAACTGGACGTCCGCCAGGACCTGCTTATCCCCACGCGGACCCGCTCGGTGTGCCCGTACAAAGGCCAGGCCGTGTACTGGTCGGTCCGGACGGAGGATGCCCTGCTCGAGGACATCGCCTGGGGCTACCCGGCACCCATCGCCGAAGCTCCCAAGATCGAGAACCTGGTCTGCTTTTTCAACGAGAAGGTCGACATCATCGTCGACGGGGTCCCTCAGGAGCGCCCCTCGACCCCCTGGTCCTGAGCCAGGCCCGGCCGCGCGCCAGGCCGGCCTGGCGGTGCGCCGGTAAGGTCGTTACTTTAGGCAAGTAACTACCTTGCTGAGCGCCGGAGGGAGCGGGACGGCTTGGCATCCAGCCCGGGCGGATTCTGGCGCCGCACCTTCTCCTCGCTCCGGGTGCCCAACTACCGGCTGTACTTCGCCGGTCAGTCGACTTCGCTGATCGGCACCTGGATGCAGATGGCAGCGCAGTCCTGGCTGGTGCTCACGCTGACGCACTCGAGCACCGACCTGGGGCTGGTGGTTGCGCTGCAGACGGTGCCGATCCTGCTGCTGGGCCCCTACGGCGGAGTCGTGGCCGACCGCAGTGACAAGCGACGGCTGATGATCTGGCTGCAGACCGCCATGGGCGTGCAGGCGCTGGCACTCGGCCTCCTCACCGTCTTCGGCGTCGTGCGGTTCTGGGAGGTGTGCCTGCTCGCGGTCATCCTCGGGCTGAACAACGCGTTCGAGAACTCGGCCCGGCAGGCATTCGTCCGGGAGATGGTCGGCCCGGATGAGCTGCGCAACGCGATCACGCTGAACTCGGTCACCGTCAACGGCGCGCGCGCCCTCGGCCCCGGCGTCGGCGGCATTCTGATCGCCACCGTCGGCGTCGGGGTCTGCTTCCTGGTCAACGCGGCCAGCTTCGTCGCCGTCGTCACGTCGCTGGTCATCATGAATACCGCGGCGCTGCGGCCGAGCCCGCCCGCGCCGCGGGCCCGGGGCCAGCTGCGCGAGGGCCTGCGGTACGCCGCCGGGGTGCCGACGATCGCGATCCCGCTGCTGATGATGAGCCTGGTCGGGCTGCTGGCCTACGAATTCCAGGTCTCGGTGCCGGTGCTGGCCAGGCAGACCTTCCACGGCGGCGCGGAGGTGTACGGATTCATGACCGCAGCCATGGGCGTCGGGGCGGTAATCGGGGGCCTGTTCACCGCCGCGCGCGGCCGGACCGGGCTGCGGCCCATGATCATCTCGTCGGCCGGGCTCGGCGTGGCCATCGGCGTGACCGCCTTCTCCCCCGCCCTCACGCTGGCCTACGCCGCGATGCTGTTCGTCGGCTGGGCCAGCGTCTCGTTCATCGCGATCGGCAACTCCACCATCCAGCTGAGCGCCGAGCCCAGCATGCGCGGCCGGGCCATCGCGCTGTGGCAGGTGGCGTTCCAGGGCACGACGCCGATCGGCGGCCCGCTGATCGGCTGGATCATAGCCGCGACTGATCCCCGGCTCGGCCTTGCGGTCGGCGCCGCCGCCTGCCTGGCCGCCGCGGCCGGCGGGGCACTGCTCGCCACCCGGCTGCGGAAGTCGTCCCCGGCCCGCGGCCCGGCCGAGGGCCGCCGCACCCCGGGAGTCGCGGGGACAGAGGGGATGGCCGGCGGCGGCCGGGGCAGGGAAACCGGGTGAAGGTCATCGTGCTGGGCGCCGGCATCGTCGGCGCCAGCTGCGCGCACGCGGCGGCGGGGCGGGGCGCCGAAGTCGTGCTCGTTGACGCGGCACTGCCGGGCCGCGCTACCGCGGCGGGGGCAGGCATCATCTGCCCGTGGTCATCCTCGGTGCCCGATCCGGCCTGGTATGACTTCGCCTGCGCCGCGGTGCGCCGGTACCCGCCGCTGATCGCCGAGCTGGCGCAGGGCGGCGAGCCCGAGGTCGGCTACCGGCGGGTCGGGGCACTCCGGCTGGCCGGTCCAGGCGAGGATCCGCGGCGGCTACGCGAGCAGATCATCGCGCGGGCAGCAGGCGCCCCGGAGGTCGGCGAGGTCACGGTGCTGGCGCCCGGTGCCGCGCGCGCCGCGTTCCCGCCGCTGCGCGACGACGCAGCCGGGGTGCTCATCAGCGGTGCCGCCCGGGTGGACGGGCGGCGGGTGGCCGCCGCGCTCCGCCGGGCAGCGGCCCGGGCGGGGACGACGGTCCTGGCAGGCCGCGCCGCGCTGGCCTGCCGGGCCGGGAAAGCCGTCGGCGTCCTGGCGGACGGCGAGCTGATCGAGGCCGACGCGGTCGTCGTGGCCACGGGCGCGTGGACCGGATCGCTGCTGGAACCGGCCGGCGTCACGGTCGCGGTGACCGCGCAGCGCGGGCAGATCGTGCACCTGTCCGTCGCGCCCGCAAAAACCCGCGACTGGCCGGTGGTGCTGCCGGGCGGATCCGGGCACTACCTGCTGGCGTTCGACGACGCGCGGGTCGTGGCCGGCGCCACCAGGGAGCCCGGCTCGGGGTTCGACTACCGGGTGACGGCGGCCGGGCTGGCCGAGGTGCTCGGCGCAGCCCTGGCGGTGGCGCCCGGCCTGGCCGGATCGTCATGGCTGGAGACCCGGGTGGGGTTCCGGCCGGCCGGTCCCGACGCGCGGCCGCTGCTCGGACTGGTGCCCGGCGTCGACGGCCTGATCGTCGCCACCGGTCTGGGCGCCACTGGCCTGACCTTGGGTCCTTACGCCGGCCAGATCGCCGCCCGGCTGGCACTCGGCGAGCCCCCCGGCACCGACCTGACGCCCTTCGACCCGCTGCGCCACCCGGCCCCGTCCGCAGGCGGCACAGCCCGGCCTGGTTCATGATCCCGGAGTGCGTGCCGCGACCGCCTCGCATCCGCAGTCAGCGCTCCGGGATCATGAAAGCCAGCCGGCCGCTGCGTGCTGGGCTCCCGCCCGTGTGCCGAGGGGCGCAGGACGGTAGGTAGTTTGGCTGGTATGAGCATTTCTCTTGCTGACCGCCCGCGTAGCCAGCACTGTGCCGCCCCGGGCCGGGCGAAGGCGGCGCGGTGACCACGGACGCTTACGCCGACGCGGCCGGGCTGGTCGCGCGCTCGGCAGCGGCCTACGCCGCCGCGATACCGGTCGACCCGGCAGACGACGGGTTCTTCGGGCCGGGCAGCGTCACCTGGCGGGTCAGCGGTGACCTGGCCTCGCCGGTCGCCGGACTGCGCGCGCTGCTGCTGCAGGCGCTGCACCCGCTGGCCATGGCCGGGGTCGACCAGCACAGCGCCTGGCGGCAGGATCCGGTCGGCCGGCTCGCCGCGACGTCCGCCTACGTGGCGACGGTCAGCTTCGGGGACCGGCCGACGGCGGAGCGCGCGGCGGCCCGGGTGCGCCGGGTGCACGAGCACGTGCGCGGCACCGACCCGGTGACCGGCCGCGACTACGCCGCCGGTGATCCCGCGCTGCTGCTGTGGGTGCACGCCGGCCTGGTGGATTCGGCGCTGGCGGTGGATGCGCTGTTCGGACCCGGGCTGACGGGCGCCGACGCGGACCGTTACGTCGCCGAGATGGTCGTCGCCGCCGAGCTGGTCGGCGTGCCCGCCCGCATGGTGCCCGGCAGCCGCGCCGCGCTTGCGCAGTACCTGGAGTCGGTCCGGCCGCAGCTGCGGTGCACGCCGGCGGCTGCGGAGTCGATGGCCTACCTGCTCGACCCGCCGGGCCTGGATCCCGACATCACCGAGATCTGGCAGGACATCCGCTACGGCGCGCTCGTCGCGCTGCCCCGCTGGGCCCGGGAGCAGTACGGCTATCCCGAGCCGGAAGCGCTGACCGGGCAGCGGCGAACCGAGGTGCGCCAGGCCCTCGGCGTCATGGACGTCACGTTCCTGGCTGAGCCCGGTGTGCTGGAGGCCCGGCAGCGGATCAGCCTGCGGACCCGCGCCGCGCGGCACGGGTGAGGCGGCCTCAAGCGCTGGCCGCGGCCGCCTGCGTGCTCGCGGCGGCCGGGACTGCCGGGATAGCGGTGGCGCGCCGCCGGCCAGGCCGGGCTCTGCCACCCCGGCGCAGCCGGATCGGAGCGCAGCGGCGCAGCCGGATCGGGGCGCTGCGGCGCAGCCGCGGCGTGGCGGCGCTGCAGCTGGTCGGCCGCGGTGCCGTGCGCTACGCGGGCAGCGCCCCGCGGCTGTTCGCCGCGGCGGGCGAGCACCGGGAGCAGCTGCGCAGCGACCTGGCCCTGGAGACCGCGGAGGACGTGGCATCGACGCTGGGCGCGATGAAGGGCGTCCTGATGAAGATCGGCCAGATGGCCAGCTACGTCGACGAGGGCCTGTCACCGTCGGTACGCCGCACGCTTAGCCGGCTGCAGGACAGCGTGCCGCCGATGAGCGCAGGCCTGGCCGCCGGGGTAATCGCCGCGGAGCTCGGCGGCGTGCCGGAGCAGATCTTCGCGCGCTGGGACCCCGAGCCGATCGCGGCCGCCTCGATCGGCCAGGTGCACCGGGCCATCACCCGCGACGGCCGGGCAGTGGCGGTGAAGGTGCAGTACCCGGGCATCGCCGAGACAATCGCTGCGGACCTGGGCAACGTCGCGCTGCTGCGCCGGATGCTGCGCATCACCGCGCCGAGCCAGGACGTCGACGCGCTGCTCGCCGAGCTCCGCGAGCGGGTGGTCGAGGAGCTGGACTACCAGCGCGAGGCGCGCAACCAGCAGCTCATCGCCGACCACTTCGCCGGACATCCCACGATCACCGTGCCGTCTGTGCTCAGCGAGCTGTCCACCCGGCGGGTCATCACCAGCGAGCTGGCCGACGGCGTGCGATTCGCGGAGCTGGCCGGGTGGTCGCAGCACGAGCGGGACCTGGCCGCGGAGACGATCTACCGGTTCACCTTCCGCAGCCTGTACGACATCCGCGCGTTCAACGGCGACCCGCACCCGGGCAACTACCTGTTTCGCGGCGGCGGCAGGGTCACGTTCCTGGACTTCGGCCTGGTCAAGCACTTCACCGACGCCGAGCTGCAGCCGCTCATGCAAATGGCCCGCCAGCTGTGCGTCAACAACGATCCGGAGGCGTTCCGGGCCAGCATGGAGGAAGCCGGCTTCCTGGTTCCCGGCGCGCCGCTGTCCACCGACGAGGTGATCGAGCACATGGCCGTCTTCTACGACACCATCCGCAAGCCCGAGCCGGTGACCCTGACCGGCGAGTACGCCTCGGCCGTGGTACGGCGCTTCTTTGACGTCCGCAGCCCGGTCGCCGACTACGCCCGGATCCCCCGGTCCTACGTGGTACTCCAGCGGATCAATCTCGGGCTGTTCGCCGTGCTCGGCGAGCTGACCGCCACCGCCAACTGGCGGGCCATCGCCGAGGAGATCTGGCCGTTCGTGCAGGGGCCGCCGCGCCCACCCCGATGGGCGAAGCCGAAGCCGCCTGGGGGGCCTGGCGAGGCTAGGTGCCCCGCGGCCATGCGGACGCCCCGGCCGGCCTGTTCGTCGGCCTGTGCACGCTGGACATCATCCAGCTGGTCAGCGGATTGCCCGGCCCGGACGAGAAGATCACCGCCCGGCGGCAGCTCGTCGCGGCCGGCGGACCCGCGACCAACGCCGCGGTGACGTTCGCGCAGCTGGGCGGCCGGGCCACGCTGGTCACCGGCGCCGGCGCGCATCCGCTGGCCGACGGCATCCGGGCCGACCTGAGCCGCCGCGGCGTCGCCCTGACGGACGCCGCGGCGGCCGATCCGGCCACCCCGCCGGTGTCATCGGTCTTCGTCACCGACGGCTCGGGTGACCGCTCGGTGGTGTCGCTGAACGCCTCGGGCCGGTCGCTGCCGCCGCCCGCGAACCTCGGGGCGCTGGTAACCGAGGCCGGGATCGTGCTGGTCGACGCCCACTACCGGGCGCTGGCCCTGGCGGCGGCGCGGGCTGCGCGGGCTGCGGGCGTGCCGTGCATCCTGGACGGCGGAAGCTGGCGGGCCGGCACGCCCGAGCTGCTGTCGCTGGTCGACGTGGCCGTATGCTCAGCTGATTTCCGCCCGCCGGGCACCGCGGATCCCGGGCCGGTACTGGGCTACCTGCTCGGCTGCGGCGTGACCTGGGCCGCGGTGACCGACGGCGGCAGGCCGGTCCGGTGGGCCGGCCACGGCGGGCATGATGGCCGCGGCGTGCGCGGCGAGGTGGCCGCCGTGCCCGTGCCGGTGGCTGACACCGTCGGTGCTGGTGATGTCTTCCACGGCGCGATGGCCTATGCGCTAGCGTGCCGCCCCGGCCGCGGCGCGGCGGCAGGCGTCCCGCCGGCCGGCGGCGCGAGGGCCGGCCGGGCGGCCATCGGCCAGGAGGCGCTATGCGCCGCGCTCGCGTTCGGTGCCCGGGTGGCCGCGCACTCCTGCCGGTTCTTCGGCACCCGGGAGTGGATGACCAGCTGGCCGCCGCGCTGACACCGGCCGCCCCGGTGATCACCGGCGGGCATGGGCGATACTGCTGCCATGGCGGATCGCAACGTCCTCGGCGGCGACCTGGAGCCGTGCGGCACTGACCCGATCACGGGCTTCTACCGTGACGGCTGCTGCACCTCCGGGCCGGAGGATCTGGGCAGCCACACCATCTGCGCGGTGGTGACGGCGGAGTTCCTGGCCCACCAGCGGCAGATCGGCAACGACCTGACGACGCCGGTGCCGCAGTACCAGTTCCCCGGCCTGGTACCGGGTGACCGGTGGTGCGTGACGGCCGCCAACTGGCTGCGGGCCCACCGGGACGGCGCCGGCCCCGGTAGTGCTGGCCTGCACCCATGAGCGGGCGCTGGAGATCGTGCCGCTGGCCGCGCTGCGCGAGCACGCCGTCGATGTCCCCGCCCACCCGGGCGCGCTCGACGACACCTGATGGCGGGCCGCGTTCATGATCCCGCATCGATCATGGACGGGCCTTCTCCGCGGGCCGGGCCCGGCCGGCCCGGCGGCCCGTTGCCGCCGGATGCTCCACCAGCGCGATGACCCGGCTGGCCATGAAGCGGGCCGTACGCACCGCCGTGCCGCCGCGGGTCAGCTCACTCACCTCGACCAGTCCGCGCCTGGTGACCACCTCGACCCGCCGGCCCGCGCGGGCAGCCGTCACCTCGTAAGTCCGGACGGCGCCCCCGGCGTCCACCACGATCTCGACCCGGTCGCCCTTCACGGCGGGCTGCCGGGGCGCGGCCGCGGGAGCCTGCTGTGGCTGCTGTTATGGCCTGCCATGCCAGTGATGTACCCGGCCGGCTGACCATCCGACGCTTCCGACGGTCAGCTCCCTGTTCAGGTCGGCATGCCCGTTGTGGCGCGCGTACTCCTCGATCATGTGGTTATAGATCCAGCGCAGCGAGCAGGGCTGCCCGTGCCGCAGGCCGGTGTCGTCGAGGATGCGGCCCGCCGCTGCCGCCCGGCTTGCCGCTCACTCGGCGTGCCAGGCGGCCAGGTCGGCGGCCCAGTCCGCCTCGTCCAGCGGCACCAGCTCGCTGTCCGCTACCGCGGGGTCGTACCAGATCGGCGGCGCGGCCGGCTCGCGCAGCAGCACCCGGCGGAACCAGTTGCGCTCCACCTCGGCCATATGGCGCATCAGCCCGTGCAGGGACAGTTGCGAGGTGGGAACGGGTCGGCTCTTGCGGGCAGCGTCATCCAGGCCCTCGCACTTGAGCAGCAGCGTAGCCCGGTGGAACTCCGCCACCCCTCAAGCATCTGCCGCTCGTCCAGCACAAACGGCGGCTCGGTGCGGCGCGGATCCTCGATGTCGGCGACCATGTGAGCTGCCTCCCAGCCGGAATGCCGGTGGCTCATGCGGCCACCGCGGTGCGGCCAGCTCCAGGCTAGGACGGAGCCGCCGCCGGGAAGCAGGTGATTTCGGATAGTGACCACGGCGATCGCGCAGTTCATGCGGGACCTTGGAGCGGGTCTGGGACGAGCACCAGGAGGCATCGCTGCGGCGGCGCGATCTCGCCGGGTCGCTGGCCCAGCTGGCGTCCGAGCCGTCGGTGTGCCACCTTCCGGCGATGACCGGCGCCGCGGGCCGTCAGGAGGTCGAGCGGTTCTATGCCGGGGACCGTCCCGACCGGCCGGGCGGCGCAGGTGCTCGCCATCTCCGTCGTCAGCTTCGAGCGCAAGCTGATCCGGACCCAGCGGATCCACTGGGACTATGCCACGCTGGCCGGGCAGCTCGGACTGCCCGGCCCTCCCCGCAGCGGGTGAGACGGGCTGAGCGACCGGACACCCGGCGGACGGTAAATCGCCGTCAGCGCGGCCGGCACCGCCAGAGCCGGGGGCCAGGACCGGGCCGCGACTTCACGGCTGGCCGACGCCGGCGTCAGCCAGCTCGGCGATGACGGCGGCGTGACAGGGCAGCGGCGCGCACCAGCAGCCGAGCCTGCGCCCGCGCAGCGCGGGCAGCAGTGCCAGCAGGTCGGGCCGCCCCAGCAGGTACCCGCGGTAGGCGGCCACCACCTCCTCGCGGCTGCCGTCGGGCCCGGGCCGGAACGGGCTGGCCAGCGGAGAGCCCGGCAGGTGCCAGCCGCCCCGGTGCATCGGCCGCCCCACGTACACGACATCGGTGAAATCGGGGTCGCCGCGATGGCCCTTCAGGTTGACTACGCTCGTCGCGCTCACGCTGTCATCATGCGGGATCGCCGAGGGTTTTACCGAACCAGTGATGGGCGTACGGCTCGCGGTGGAACGCGGCCCGCTACCGCGCGGGATGTACGGCCAGCGCGCTGCCGCCGCCGAGCCGGACCGGCTCGGCCACCGCCTGGTACAGCCCGGGACCGAGGATCTGCACCGCGGTCGCGTCGCCCGGGTAGTGGTCGAGCGGCAGGATCGGGCCCGTGGCCACCGTGAACTGCTCGCCGAACCTGCGGGTCAGCTCCCGGCGCACGGCACTGTGGTAGAACGCGGGCTCGGCCAGCGACGTCGGCGAGTTCGTCTGGCTCACCCGCGGGGCGGCGAGGGCCGCGGGCATGCGACATGCCGAAGTCCACGTGGTTGAGGATGGTCTGCAGGATCGTCGTGATGATCGTCGCGCCGCCGGCCGCGCCCACCGCGAAGTCCGGCTGGCCGTGCCGCAGCGCGATGACCGGGCCCATGCTGGAGCGCGGGATCTTCCCGCCGGCGGGCAGGTTCGGGTCGTAGGCCCCCGGCGCCGGCGGGGCGAAGTCGAAGTCGGTCATCTCGTTGTTGAGCAGGAAGCCGTAGCCGGGCACGGTCTGGCCGCTGCCGCCGAAGAAGTTGATCGTGTTGGTGTAGGCGACGATGTTGCCCCATTTGTCGACCGTGACGATGTTGTTGGTGTGGCGCCCCTCGCCGGCGGCGAACGCCGCCGGGCGGGATGTGCCCTGGCCGCCGCAGCCGTGGTAGGGCGGATGCGGGTTGCCGGGCGCGACCGGGGAGACGAGCGCCTTGTCGTGGATCAGGCAGCGCCGGGTGGCGGCGAACGCCGGGCTGAGCAGCCCCCGCACCGGGACGCTGACGTAGCGCGGGTCGCCGACATAGGCGTCGCGGTCGGCGTAGGCCAGTCGCGAGGCTTCCAGGTAGTGGAACAGCGCCGTGGCCCGCGGCTCGGCCGGCAGGTTCCAGCCGCGCAGGATGTTCAGTGCCTCGCCCACCGTGGTCCCGCCGCTGGACGGCGGCGCCATGCTGTAGATGTCGAGCCCGCGGTAGCGGACATGGGTGGGCGCCTGCGGCCTGCGGCGCGTAGCTGCGCAGGTCGCTCATCTTCATGATCCCGCGCAGCTGGACCAGCTTCTGGCCGGGCGTCAGCACCGGATGGTCGACGGCGCGGACGATGGCCCGGCCGATGGGCCCGTCGTAGAGGTAGGACGGGCCGTGGCGGGCCAGCAGCCGGTAGGTCCTCGCCAGGTCGGGGTTGCGCAGCAGGGTGCCGACCGGCAGCGGGTTGCCGGACCTGGTCAGCAGCAGCTTGCGGCTGGCCGGGTAGGCCCGCAGCAGCGGCAGCCCGGACTCGGTCAGCTGGCGGAAGTCGAAGTTGACCCGGAATCCGCGCTCGGCGACCCCGATGGCCGGCTGCAGGTCCGCGGCCAGGCTCTCCCGGCCGTAACGGCGGACCGCCGCGGCCCAGGTGGCCACCATCGACGGCACCCCGGTCGCCAGCGGCTGGTCCGAGGCGTAGTCGTAGCCGAGCGGCTGGCCGGTCTTGCTGTCGGTGAACATGCGTCGGCGTGCACGCCTGCGGGCAGGCCTCCCGGCCGTCGATGGTGACGACCTGGTGGGTGCGGGCCAGGTAGATCACCATGAACCCGCCGCCGCCCGGGCCGGCCACGAACGGGATCGTCACGCCCAGCGTGCTGGCCACCGCCACGGCGGCGTCGATGGCGTTGCCGCCGTGCTTGAGCACCGTGATGCCCGCCCGGCTGGCGTCGGTGTCCATGGACGCCATCGCGCCGCCCGTGCCCACCGCGACCGGGTGCTTCCCGGTGGCGGCCGGGGCAGGCGCGGCACTGGCCATCGACGGCACGGCCAGGGCCGTCGCGGCCAGGACCGACAGGACAGATATTCCGGCAAAGTGACGACGCATGACCACCTCAGCACAAGTCCGGTCGGGTCGGATGAGATGAACCAGGAACTGTACGTTCGTACTCCTCGCCCCGGACAGCGTCAACCCCGCACCGTGCCCGGTGACGGCGCCGTGCCGGTGCTCCCGCTGGCCGCATAGGCCAGACCGGTCAGGCCAGGCTGATCTCGAAGTAGGCACCTTGCTCGTCGTGCACGATCCGCGCCGAGCCGGACCAGCCGGCGAAGCTGCCGGTGCCCGTTCCGGGCACGATATGACCGAACCACGTCCCGGGGTCGGACTCGAGCCCGCCGTGCTGCACGGTGAACGCCCCCTGCCCCCTCGCGCCCGTCGTCGGTGCGGCCGGCGATCCGCTCGGTGGCGACGTACGAGCGGGACCCGTCCTGCGTCCCGGCGGACATGAACAGCGTCGTCGCGGTGCCGACTATGCCCGAGGTGAACGTCCTGGCGAAGGCCATCAGGCCCACCCAGTCCGCGTCCAGGCCGGCCACCTGCCGCGGCTCGAAGCTGTCGACCTGAAAACGAGCTATCAGCGGCACGGTTCCTCCTGCGCGAAGCTGGCTGGCGTCATCAGGCGACCGTAGCGAAACGGCCGCCGCAGGCGCCGGATTGCCGGCAGTTCGCGGGCCTGACCCGGGAGCGGCCTGCGGCATGCTGGGAACCATGCTGGTGGTGGGGATTGACGCGTGCCGGACCGGCTGGGTGGCGGTGGTGCTCGCCGACGGCCAGGTGACCGGGGTCCTGGCCGCCGCGGTGCTGGCCGAGGTCCTGGGCGCGTGCCCGGCCGCGGCGGCGGTCGGCGTGGATATGCCGCTCGGGCTGGTGCAGCGGGGCTGGCGGGAGGCCGACCAGCTGGCTGCGGCCCGGCTCGGCAGGCACCGCAGCCGGGTGTTCGCGGTGCCGCCGCGGCCGGCATGGGACGCGGCCGACCATGCGGAGGCGGTGCGCCGCTGCCGCCAGCTGACCGACCCTCCGGCCGGGTTCAGCCGCCAGGCCTGGAACCTGAAGGAAAAGCTCCGGCAGGCCGACGAGCAGCGCGCCAGCGGAGGGCATCCGCTGTTCGAGGTTCATCCCGAGCTGGCGTTCGCCGCGCTGAACGGCGGAACACCCGTCGCGGCCAGCAAGAAATCCTGGAACGGCCAGATGACCCGGCGGGCACTGCTGGCCGCGGCCGGCATCGTGCTGCCTGACGAGCTGGCTGAGGCCGCGGGACTGGTGCCGCCGGACGACGTCCTGGACGCGGCGGCGGCCGGGTGGAGCGCCGGGCGCATCGCCCGCGGCCAGGCCGCGAGCCTCCCGGAGCCGCCCGGCGCCGACGACGCGGGCCTGCCGATGGCCATCTGGTACTGACCCCGGCTCATCCCGCGATCTCCGGCTCATCCCGCGACCGGCTACTGAGCCCGCTCATCCCGCGATCCGGCATCGCACGAGCAGATCACCCGCGCGCTGCACGCGGTCCCGCTCGGTCCGGGATCGCGGCTGCCTCCACCGGCAGCGCCGCCGCGCGCCAGGCCTGGAACCCGCCATCAAGATCGGTGGCGCGGCCGAATCCGAGCTGCCGCAAGCTCGCCGCGGCCAGACTCGACGCGTAGCCAGCGTCGCACATGATGATGACATGATCCCCCAGGCCGGGTGCCTGCGGATGACAGTGGTCGCTGGCCGGGTCGAGCCGCCACTCAAGCACGTTACGGGCGATCACCAGCGCGCCCGCGACCCGGCCATCCCCCGCGATCTGCCACTCGGACCGGATATCGACCAGCACCGCGCCCGCGCGCATTGCGTCCGCGGCCTGCACCGGATCCAGCCGCTCCAGCCCGCGGCGCGCGTCAGCGAGCAGGTCATCGATGGTCATTCGCGTCATGGTGCGCATCCTCTGCGTCGTCGCCGCGGGCCAGTATCCCGGAAGGCGCCGCGGACTGATGCCGGATTGTGCCGGATTGCGGTTGCCCGCCGCCGGGCGGGGCAGACGATCCGGCAGGGGCCAGGGTCCGCCGCGCAGCCGCATGCGCAAGCATGGCCTGGATGCGCGTGCGGGACCGCGAACCGCAGGGCCGGAGAGATACTGCATGTCGTCGGAAGCGACCGCCGAGATCGGGGTGACCGGACTGTCGGTGATGGGCCGCAATCTGGCCAGGAACCTGGCCCGGCACGGGTACACCGTCGCGCTGCACAACCGCAGCGCCGCGCGCACCCGCAGCCTGATGGACGAGCACGGCGGCGAGGGCAATTTCGTGCCTAGCGAGTCGATGGCCGACTTCGTCGGCTCGCTGCAGCGGCCCCGCGCGGTCATCATCATGGTCAAGGCCGGCCAGCCAACCGACGCGGTCATCGACGAGCTGGTGCCGCTGCTGGACGCCGAGGACATCGTCATCGACTGCGGCAACGCCCACTTCACCGACACGCGGCGGCGGGAGAAGGCACTGGCCGAGAAGAACCTGCACTTCGTCGGCACCGGGGTGTCCGGCGGCGAGGAGGGCGCGCTGCACGGCCCGAGCATCATGCCCGGCGGCTCCGACCAGGCGTACCGCAAGCTCGGCCCGATCTTCGAGACCATCGCCGCCCAGGTCGGCGGCGTCCCGTGCGCGACGCACGTCGGCCCGGACGCCGCCGGGCACTTCGTCAAGATGGTGCACAACGGCATCGAGTACGCCGACATGCAGCTCATCGCCGAGGCCTACGACCTGCTGCGGACCGGGCTGGACGCCAGCCCGGCGGAGATCGCGGATATCTTCCGCGACTGGAACAGCGGTGACCTCGACTCGTTCCTCATCCAGATCACCGCCGAGGTGCTGGCCCACACTGATGCCGCGACCGGCGGCCCGTTCATTGACGTGGTCGCCGACCGGGCCGAGCAGAAGGGCACCGGCCGGTGGACCGTGCAGTCCGCGCTGGACCTCGGCATCCCGATCACCGGCATCGCCGAGGCGACCTTCGCCCGGTCGCTGTCTGGCCACGTCGAGCAGCGGCAGGTGGCGCAGCAGACCTACCGCGGCCGGGCCGCCGCCGCCGGCCTGCCCGCGCTCGTCGAGGACCGCAAGCAGTTCACCGAGGACGTCCGGGCCGCGCTGTACGCGTCCAAGATCGTTGCCTACGCCCAGGGCTTCGACCACATCGCGGCCGGCAGCCGGGAGTACGACTGGGGCATCGACCCGGGCGCGATGGCGACCATCTGGCGGGGCGGGTGCATCATCAGGGCGAAGTTCCTTGACCGGATCCGCGAGGCGTATGCCGACGCCCCGGACCTGACCAGCCTGCTGGTCGCGCCCTACTTCGCCGACGCCGTGGCCGATGGCATCGAGAGCTGGCGGCGGGTCCTCAGCGCCGCGATCCGGGCCGGCGTGCCCACGCCCACGTTCTCCTCGTCGCTGGCCTACCTCGACGCGCTGCGCCGTCCGCGGCTGCCCGCCGCGCTGATCCAGGGCCTGCGCGACAACTTCGGCGCGCACACCTACCAGCGGGCGGACCGTGATGGCAGCTTCCACACGATGTGGGCCGAAGACGGCCGCGAGGTCCCGGCCTGATCAGGTCCCGACCGGGAAGGGAGACAAGCCAGGATGGACGTGATGGTGCTGGCACGAGACGCCGAGGACTCTTTCGCGGCGATCGGCCCGGTCGGCACGGCCGAGGCCGCCGAGCAGATCCGCGCCCAGATCGAGGAGCGCGGCTGGTCGTACCTGGGAACCGCGCCGGTCATTGCCGCCGCCGAGTTCCGCCAGCAGTCCGAGGAAGCCGAGGCCTGATCAGTCCCGGGCCGGGCGGATCACGGGCTCGCCGGACCGCGGGCACTACAGTGTCGGTCAGTTCAGCTGGTGCGAGTGAGCCGGCTGCCGCGAAGCGAGGGGCCAGGACCGGACATGCCCAGCTACGTCGCCCTGCTGCGGGGCATCAACGTCGGCGGCCGCAACAAGGTCGCCATGCCGGACCTGCGCCAGCTCGCGACTGGTCTCGGGCTTGCCGACATCGCCACCTACATCCAGAGCGGCAACCTGCTGTTCACCAGCCCGCAGACCGACGCCATCAGCCTGGCTGATGCCCTGGAGCGGGAGATCGACGGGCGGCTCGGGGTCCGGCCCGCCGTGGTGGTCGTCTGCCGCGACGAGCTGGCCCGCGCCATCGCCGGCAACCCGTTCCCGGACGAGACCAACCCCAGGGCCCTGCACGCGGTGTTCCGGCGCGACGAGATGCCGGCCGACGCCGTCGCGGCGGTGGCGCGGGCCGTGCAGCGCGCCAAGGAGAAAGGCAGCCCGGATGATGCAGCCGTGGTCGGCCGCACCTTGTACCTGCGCACCCCGGACGGTCTCGGCCGCAGCGAGCTGGCCGCGCAGCTGTCCCGCTCCAGCGCTCAGGCGGCAGGCACCGCCCGTAACTGGGCGACCGTGACCAAGCTGATGTCGATGCTGCCGCCCTCTGGCTAGCCGCGCTGGGGCGGCACGCCGAAAACCAGTTGCCCGGCCGGGCGGCCCTTTGCTGTAATCCGGTCCGGCGGCACCGTCATCGAGCCAGCACCAAGCCAGGGAGCGTCGCATGCGTCCAGCGTTCATGTCTGCCCCGAGCCGACCCGTTACCCGGCCAAAGGACATGGCGCGACGTGAGCACGCTGAACCTGGGAATCCTGGCGCATGTAGACGCCGGTAAGACAAGCCTGACCGAGCGGCTGCTCTATGCCGCCGGCGTCATCGATGAGATCGGCAGCGTCGATGACGGCAGCACGCAGACTGACACGCTGCCGCTGGAACGCCAGCGCGGCATCACGATCAAGTCCGCCGTGGTGTCGTTTGCGGTCGGCGACCGCACCGTCAACCTGATCGACACTCCCGGCCACCCGGACTTCATTGCCGAGGTGGAGCGGGTGCTGAGCGTGCTCGATGGCGCCGTGCTGGTGATCTCCGCGGTCGAGGGCGTCCAGCCGCAGACCCGGGTGCTGATGCGCGTGCTGCGGCGGCTGGGCATCCCGGCCCTGCTGTTCGTCAACAAGATCGACCGGCGCGGCGCGGCCGCTGATCGCGTGCTGCGTGACATCGCCGGCAAGCTGACGCCGTCGGTCGTCCCGATGGGGTCGGTCCGATTCCCGGGCACCCGCGCCGCGGCCTTTGCCGCCTCCGGCGGCGGGGATGCCGCCTTCACCACGGCGCTCGCCGAGGTGCTGGCCGAGCACGACGAAGCGCTGCTGGCCGCCTATGTCAACGGCACGGCCGTCGGCTATCGCAGGCTGCGCCGGGCGCTGGCTGCGCAGGCGCGGGCCGGGCTGGTCTACCCGGTGTTCTTCGGCTCCGCGATGACCGGGGCCGGGACGGACTGCCTGGCGGCCGGGCTGGCCGAGCTGCTGCCCGCAGCCGCTGGCGACCCGGCCGGACCGGTTGCGGGGCGCGTGTTCAAGATCGAGCGCGGGCCGTCCGGCGAGAAGCTGGCCTGCGTGCGGATGTTCTCGGGCCTGATCAGGGCGCGGGACCAGGTCCGGTTCGGACAGGACGGCGCAGGCAAGGTGACCGCGGTCAGCGTCTTCGACCGCGGGCCGGCCATCCCGCGGCCGTCGGTCGGCGCCGGGCAGATCGGCGTGCTGCGCGGGCTCGGCGGCATCCGGATCGGCGACATGGTGGCCGGGCCGGATGGCTGGCAGCCCGGCGGGGCGTCCCGCGCGTCCGGCCGGGCGCTGTCCCGGCCCGACCAGCGGTACTTCGACCCGCCGACGCTGGAGACCGTGGTATCCGCCCGCCGTCCGGCTGACCGCGGCGCACTGTTCGCCGCGCTGGCGCAGCTGGCCGAGCAGGACCCGCTGATCGGCGTCCGCCGCGACGATGCGCGCCAGGAGGTGGCCGTCTCGCTTTACGGCGAGGTGCAAAAGCAGGTCATCGAGGCGACGCTGGCCGATGAGTTCGGCGTCGACGTCACGTTCCGCGCATCGATGACTATCTGCATCGAGCGCCCGGCGGCCCGCGGCGCGGCAGCGGAGATCATCGACACGCCGCCGAACCCGTTCCTCGCCACCGTGGGGCTGCGGGTCGACCCGGCCCCGGCCGGGTCCGGTGTGCGGTTCGGCCTGGAGATCGAGGCCGGGGCCCTGCCGCGCGCGTTCCTGACCGCGATCGAGGAGACCGTGCTGGCCACGCTGCGGCAGGGCATCTACGGCTGGCAGGTCACCGACTGCGCCGTCACCCTCATCCGGTCCGGCTACTGGCCCCGGCAAAGCCATGCCCACGGCACGTTCGACGCGAGCATGTCGAGCACGGCGGGCGACTTCCGCAACCTGACGCCGCTGGTCCTGATGAGCGCCCTGCGGCGGGCCGGCACGGTGGTGCACGAGCCGGTGCAGAGGTTCCGGCTGGAGATCCCGGCCGAGACGGTCAGCGCGCTGCTGCCGGTGCTGGCCGCGCTGCGCGCCGGGCCAGGAGCACCGGAACTGCGCGGGCCGTCATGCGTCCTGGGCGGTGAGATCCCCGCGGCCGGCGTGCAGGAGCTGCGCCAGCGGCTGTCCGGCCTGACGCACGGCGAGGGCACCCTGGAGGTTTCCTTCAGTCACTACCAGCCGGTCCGCGGTGACAACCCGCGGCGGCCGCGGTCCGATCACAATCCGCTCAACCGCAGGGAGTATCTGCTGCGCACGGCCCGGCGGGTGGGCTAGCGCTGATCACCAGGTCGGGCGCAGCGGGCCGTCGGGGGCCAGCCGGGCCAGGTCGGCGCACAGGGCGCTCAGTCGCCGCTCCCCTAGCGCGGCGGCCCACGGCCGGACGGTGTCCGCGATAGCGGCCTCTGCGGCCCGGGTGCAGGCCCGGCCCTTGCCGGTCAGCACGACCAGGCGGGCCCGCGCGTCCGCCGGGTGCACGCGCCGTTCGACATAGCCGCGCGCTGCCAGCTCGTCGACGAGCTGTGCCGCCCCCTGCCTGCTGATGTCCAGGTGATCCGTTCCGCCGACGCCGTCGTGCACCAGTTGCACGGCACCAGCTTCACGTCCTATGCGGCACCGTCGCGCGGCAGCGCCGAGTTGTGCGGCTGGCGCATCGAGGTCCCGCCCGGCACGCGGGGCGTGCCGCACCGCGTCTCCCGGGAGGAGGTCTTGTACGTGCTGAGCGGATCGGTCCGCGCCACTGTCAGCGATCGGGCCGACGATGCCGCCGCCGGCGATGCCATCGTCGTGCCGACCGGGTCAGTCATCAGCCTCAGCAACCCGGGCGAGGAAACCGCGGCGGCGTGGGTTACCACCAGCGCCGGGTTCGCGGGCGTGCTGCCGGACGGTTCCTGGTTTACCCCGCCCTGGGCGCGCTGACCGCCCGGCCCCTGGCCGCCCTGGATCCGCCGGATCGCCCGGCCCCATCGGCGCGTGGCCAGATAGCGCCGGGCGATGCGCGGATCTCAGGTGCTGCGCTTCCAGGCCACCTTGAAGGCGTCGCCGCCGGTGAGCGCGGCCGGCTGGGCCTTGACCTTGCCGGACGAGTCCACCATGGTGATCTCGTCATCGCTGAAGGAGGAGATGCCGCCGGACTTCGAGCCGGACTTCACCGACGAGCTGCCCAGAGTCCAGGTGTGGAAGTTGGACAGGGGATAGATGCCGTTGGAGCCGCTCGGGGCCTCGGCGATCCACTCGGCGCTGGTGTTCGCGCAGTTCGAGCAGGTCTCGGCCCTGGTGAAGGAGTCCGCGGAGTGCTTGGAGTCGGTCACCTTGAGCGTGTACCTGGTGCCGCTCCTGACCACCGAGGCGCTGACGTGATCCCCCGGCCGCAGTGTGGAGCCGACGATCTGGATGGCGTTGGTCGGGTACATCTCCCACCACGTGAAGTAGTAGGCGGTACCGCCCGAGCACTCGGCGAGCGAGCCGTCCTGCTCCACTGAGCCGCTGGTCAGGCCGTCGATTCCGACCCAGAACGCAGCCAGCGAGGTCGTGGGCGTGCAGCTGACCGACGGCTCGTACCAGTTGCCGGTGACGGATGTGTAGATGCTGCCCGCGCTGTTGGTGTCGGCGTAACCGGACCAGTTGGTGCTCTGCAGCTGGGTCAGGCCGCTAATCCGCGGCATGGCTCCCGATACCTGGTGATCGGTCGCGTGCTGTCCGACCTTCAGGTGCCGCAGGAACCGCAGCGCGGCGGCGGCCGCGCGCGCCTGCCCACCGGGACGGGCGGCGGCGGTGCTGGCGCTGGCCGCAGGTCCCAGGGCCATCATCAGGCCCAGGACTGGCAGGCACGCCGCCAGGAAGCTGAGCATCAAGCGGGGGCGAAGACGCATTAACGGTAGCCTTCCGTTCGGTGGTGTCACTTATGCCATATTCGCGCCGATCGTAGTCTCGGACGGCAGGCGGCGCGCGGCATTCACGCCATCGGCGCGCTAACCCGCCGTTAGTGCGCAGCCACTAGGCACCGCGCGCTCGCGCCGGGCCGGCCAGGGCACATCGCAGTCAGCAAATGAGTGGCGCCCGCCGCCGGTTCCCGCTTGGCTAGCTGACGTGGGAGTTCGACGATCCCGCGTTCTTCGGCGACCGGTGGGCCGACGTCTTTGACGAGAACCCGTCTTCCGGCCCGGTCGCCGAGGTGGGCTTCCTGGCCGCGCAGGCCGGCGGCGGCCGGGTGCTGGAACTGGCCATCGGGACCGGGCGCGCCGCGCTGCCGCTGCCCGCCCGCGGCGTTCTCGTCGAAGCGTGGAGCCTCGGGCAAGATGGTGGCCCAGCTGCGGGCCAAGCCCGGCGGCGAGCGTATTCCGGTCACTATCGGTGATCAGGCCTGCCGGCCGGCCGAGGGGCCGTCCCGGCTCGTCTATTTGGTATTCAACACGCTGTTCAATCTGCTCGACCCGGTCCGTCAGGCTGCCTCACCGGGAAGATCTTTCCCTGGCAGGCCCGCGTCATCACGGTCGCCGAGCTCGGGGGCCTGCTGGCCGCCGGTCCCGTCCGCTGAGCGCCGCGTTCTCCGCGATCGTGCGGTTCGCATCTGCCCGGCATGAGTGGAGGGCCGCCCGGAGACGGCCCTCCACTTGCTGCAATCCTGGTTAGCCCTGAATCCTGGTTAGCCCTGAGGACACGGATTGCTGGGCAGGATCTTCTGGTAGTCGTTGTACTGGGCGGAGGGAACCCCGCCTAGCCCGGTGTAGGTCACCTTGAGCAGGTTGCCGTACTGGGCGTTCTTACCGTAGTCGCGGTTGGTGAACCTCGGTACGGTCTGCCCGGGCGCCCACGTGCACCCGCCGAGCGCGTGCCCGCTGGTGTAGTAGGGGTAGAAGGCGGCCGGCGTGCTGTCATCGGTCAGGGGGATGCGCGTGCATCCCTGGCCGGTGGCGCCGTTGCAGGCCTGGGACTGGGACTCGATGGCAGGCAGGTCGGTGTTGAAGCCAACCTTGGCGTAATTGACGTTGTACGCCGACCCGGTGCGCGGGCTGGTGACGATAGTCGGGCTCGGCGTCAGCTTCCGGTTCCCGTTGGGCCAGTCCCGGAGGTACGACGTCCCGTCGAAACCGATGTTCGTGCCCTCGCAGCCGCTGACCCGCACGAGCGTGGATGCTGATGCGGGGAAGCAGCCGACGTCATCGGCATCGGTCGGCTCGACGTTCGACCCGGCCCCCTCGGTCCCGGTACACGTTCCGGTGCTGGCATTGACTGTGCTGCAGTAGTCGAAGTGACCGATCTCGGTGTCGAAGGCGACGTTGTAGGTGGCTGCCGCCCAGGGCACGGTGGTCTTCGTGCTCGACGTCGAGTACATCGGGTGGAAGTCGTACGGAATGTTCTTGCAGGTAGTGCCGTGCGGCGCGTACTTGATCTGGCCGAAGCCGTTGGCCGCGCTGGCCGTCATCAGGCCCGTCTGACCCGTGGTGGTGTCCGTGACGATGGTCCGCAGCCCGTGCGGCGGTGTCGTGCATGGTGACGGTGTAGCGGTCCCCGGGATTCAGCGTCAGGTCCTTGGCCAGGTCCGGCTTGCCCGACGCAACCGGGTCGAAGTTGACCGGGTTCGGCGGTCCCTGCGGCTTGCCGCTGTGGGTCAGGTAAGCGAAGTTGGCGTACTCCACGCCGGTCAGTGGACCTCTGGCCTGGCAGGAGGCGTTGAGCTGCTGTCCGGTCACCGGGTTCAGCGACAGGCTGTCAATGGTCAGTGCGACGCACCACTGGGTGGCCGAGCAGCTGGAGCCGTTGAACTGCTGGACATAGCCCGGCGGGTAGAACTGCAGTTCCATGAACGCAGTTCCGGCGTGATATGGGGCTGCCCGGCTTGGTGATGTTGCGGTTACTGTCGGGAGGGCAGGTCTTCACCGTCTCCGGGTAAGACTGCGTGTCGCACATCGCCATGCCGAACCAGGTCGCCGGGTACAGCATGAAGTTGTACGACCGCTTGCCCGGGATCGCCCTTGACGGCGGGTCCCTGGGAATGATGCCCCGGTACTGCATCTGGTTGCCGGAGCCAGCCCGGTTGGAATAGAACAGCAGCGACGGCTCGTCGTGGCCGACGTAGTGACCGAACACGTCCTCGGAATCGTAGGTCTCCGTACACAGGAACCGGTCCTGGGCGCATAGATCGTGCCCTTTCGCCGCACCGGTCGCTGTCGCGGTATGCGGCGCCGCATGCGACGCCGCCGCCGCCACGCTCGCCATCGCCATGGTCATGGCCAGGGCACATGCCGTCGCGACGGCGAGAAGCGCTCTCCGGGCCGGGCTAGCTAGTCTCAACTGCTTACCTCCACTCGCTCGGGGGGCGGCACTGGCCCCCGAGCACTCTGACAGTGATCAGCGTCGGTACGACTTCTCTCCTTGCACTAATGCCGACACGGACAGGAACAGGCCGCACCTTCCTGGCGTGCCGATGGGACAATCGCGGGGAAAAGATAACATGAGCCAAGAGCGTGATGCAGCAACCAGAGCCGAGCAAAAAAGTGCTGGCTTTCTGCCGGATCATCCCAGTTTCCGAGGATTCCGTCCGGATTTTCGCGGCGTACCTGCGCGGTCTCCTGGTCAAGATCGTCGACGCCGGGCGTCCTGCCGTCCAGCGCTCGATAGCTGCCAGGCGTCCACCAGGCTAATAACCCGCCGTTCTCGTACCCGATGGCGACGGCAGCGCTGCCAGGCTCGATCGCTGCCTTTCGCGGCAGGCATACCGAGAGCATCCGCTATCACCCTTAACCTGCCCTCTGAACTGGCCTTATTGTTTGTGGGCGCCCGCAGTTGCATGCCCGCCGCCGTCGTGGTTGTCACGCAGAGCAGGTCACTCAGGCCGCCTGGCTAGCCGACGCGGACTGCGGGAGCGCGTTCCGAACCGCGCGCCGTCGCCCAGACATAGCGGCCTTGACTTTGTACTTCAAAGCAGGGTAGCTTTGAAGTACAAAGTTCAGCTCTGGCTCCGGGCAGACCTTGGAGGCCGACGTGCTAGAGGGCCAGGACATGAGCGTGCAGGAAGCGGCAGCGGTCGTGCGGGATGCCCGGGCGCGCGCGCACAAGGAGCTGGTCATCAGCGCGCCTCTCGTGTATATGGCGTGGGGCCTGGTCTGGCTCCTCGGCTACGGAGCGATGTGGCTGTCGGTGCGCGGGCAGCACCCCTACACCGGGCCCTCGGGTGTCTCGGTCGCGGCGGTGTTCGTGCTGGCCGGATTCGCGGCGGCGGCGGTGCTGGTCATCGCCAGCAGGGCGGTTGCAGGCATCGACGGCCAGTCGGTGCGATACCGCCGCATGATCCTGGTGACGTGGGTGATCGGATACCTGATCCTGCTCCTCGTGCAGGCCGCGATGAGCGGCTCCGTCAGTACGCGGGCGCTCGCGTTCGTGGGCTTCGCGGGTCCGGTGGTGCTGGCCGGGCTGATCTATATCCTTGCCTCTGCCCTCGGACGGAACCGGCCGCCGTTCGCCCTCGGAGCCGGGCTGGTGATCGTCGGTGCCAGCTGCGCATGGCAGGCACCCGCGGCCATCCTGGCGACCTGCGCGCTGGCCGGCGGCGGAGGGTTCCTGCTCATGGCGGTCATCGAGACCAGGCTCCGCGCACATGGCAGCTGAGACCGAGCTTGACCCTGTCATTCATGCGCCCGCCCGGCTGCGTGTCGTGGTGACACTGGCCACCCTGCGGGACGGGGACAACCTGTCCTTCACCAGGCTGCAAGACCTGCTCGGGCTGACGCCCGGGAACCTCATCACCCACCTTCGCAAGCTCGAGGACGCGGGTTACGTCACGACGGTCAAGTCAGGCAGCGGCGTCAACGCCCGGACCTCGGTCAGCCTCAGCCAGCAGGGCCGCAAGGCCCTGGACACCTACACAGCGGTCCTGCGGCAGCTACTGGACTCAGCCAGCACCGACGGGGCCAGCACGCACCAACCGGGCCGGCAAACCCGGACAGAAGTCGCAACCGCCTGGTTCCCGGTAAGGAGAAGTGATGATGAAGCCGTACTTTGACACTCATTCTGCCGGGGTGCTGCTCCTGATTGTCTTGCTGGCCTGGCTGAGCATGGAGGCCATCCAGTTTGTCCGGCAGTGGCGGTGGCGGGCAGGTGCCACCCGGGTCGGTCGGCGCAGCTTCTGGCTCGGTTTCGGGGCCCTGCCTGATCGTTGCGCCTCGCACCACAAGCGCCTGATCCCGCTCGTCTGGTAGCCAAGGGACCGGCTGAGCGCTCCCCTAGTGCTGCGTGGTGCTCGTACTTGTCGGCCTGGCGGTGCTCCTGGGCCTATGGCTGGGCGCAGTCCTGTCGATGATGGGTGATGCCTGCGGCCTGATTCCTGAGACCGGCGCCGCAGCGGACGCCCGGCCAGCTACCGCAAGGGGTTGAGGCAGTCGTGCGGGAATGGCGAACCGGCCGGCATTGGTATCGCTCACCAGCACAGGCATCAGCTTCGGCTCCTCCCCCGTCCTTCTGCTGGCGATCCTTTCCAAGGGATGGACTCTGAGGTATCCCGGTGGCTTGGCCACAAGTCGATCACTACGACCGTTGATCTCTACGGCCACCTGGTGCCGGAGGCCAGCGGCCGTGCCCGTGACGCGCTCGATCGGGTGTTCCGTCAGGCGGCCATGTGCCCCAAAGTGCCCCGGCAGCACCACGAGTCAGATAGCACCGCTGGTCAGCGGCATGGGCGGCGGGCGAGTCGGCCTGTAGGCCGGGTTCTGTGCACCCGCTTGCGCGGGCCGACGGCCATCCATCTGGGACTGCCGTTGCCGGCAGCCTCGTGCGGCCTACCCGCGAGCATCGGGCGGGCCGCCCTCGATCGCTCGCGCAGGGACTGCGCCCGCTTAGGCGCGGCCCCCTCTTGGCCTTGCTCCGGGTGGGGTTTACCGAGCCGCCCGGATCACTCCGGGCGCTGGTGGTCTCTTACACCACCGTTTCACCCTTACCCCCGGACGGATCCGGGGGCGGTCTGTTTTCTGTGGCACTTTCCCGCGGGTCACCCCGGGTCGGCGTTACCGACCACCCTGCCCTGCGGAGCCCGGACCTTCCTCGGCGTTCCCGGACGAGCCGGAAACGCCGCGGCCGCCCGGCCGGCTCGCCCGCCGCTTGGGATCAAGTCTAGGGTGCGCGAAGCGAGCGGGGCCAGGCGCCGGGTCTGCCCGCTCGCTGCCCAGGCAGGCCGGCCAGCGGAAGGATCGCCGCGGCGGTGACTGCCCCGGCCGCCCGCAGCAGCCGGCTCGTATGCCTGGTGCGGGCGGACACCCCGTAGCCGCCGCGGCGCCGCTCCTCATGAGCCGCCGCGATCAGGGCTCCGGCCGCTCCCCCCGGCCAGGTTCTCGATGATCGCCAGCGGATTGCCCCGGCCCGCGTCCACCAGGTGCTCTAGGGTCGCCGGGGCCATCCGCACCTCGTGCTGCGCGGCCAGCTCGGCGCACTCGGCGTAGCTGAGGCCGAGCACCGGCACTGTCGGCAGGCCCGTGCCGATGAGCTCCTGGCCAGGGTCTTACCGCACGGCCAGCACCATGGCGATGCGCTCGGTGGCCAGCCGCCTGGCCGCAAACAGCAGGGTCCGGCGGGATTCGGGATCGATCCACTGCAGGTCATCGACCAGGGTCAGCAGCGGAGCATCGGCAGCAGCCGCCAGGGCCGCCAGTGCGCCCGCGCGTGCGGCGAGCGGGCCCGCTGGCGGCTCGTCCGACCGGGCCAGGCTGGCATCCAGCGCCCGGCGCTGAAACCCGGGGACCGCGGCGAAATACAGCCGCAGCGGCGCAGCAGCAGCAGATCGGCAGCAACCGCGAAAAGGGATAATGGCCTCGGATTCCTCGCCGCGCACCCACATCACCCGGCTGCCCTGGCGTCCCGCGGCCAGGCCGCGAGGTGCTCGAGCAGGGCAGTCTTGCCGACGCCCACCTCGCCGACCAGCATTATCGCGCCTCCGGCGGTGTCCAGCGAGTCGACCAGCTCGCCGAGCCGCCGCCGCTCCGGCCCTCGGCCGACGAGCCGGCCGAGCCGTGCCGGCGGCCTGCCGGAATGCCCTGGCCTCAGGTCGAGCTCGTGCCCTTCCATGGCCATTCCCCGGCAGGTTCGGAAATGCTCGCCATCACCCAGTGATTTGACAGGAGAAGAAACTGGAGGCGTCGGGCCGACTGGCCCGGGGCGGCCTCAGCGGCCCTTTGCCCGCAGGTGGCCGGTGTCGTTGAGCGAGCGGACCAGCGCGGGCCCGTCGGCGAACCAGTCGATCTCGCACAGCGAGGCCACCGACAGATGAATCCGGAACAACGCGGCGGGCGGGGCCAGCAGCGCCCGGCAGGCCATTGTCTTGATCGGCGTGACGTGGCTGACCAGCAGCAGCGTCTTGCCCTGATGCGCGGCCAGCAGCCGGTCCAGCGCGCCCAGCACCCGCCGGGCCGTCGCGGCGAAGCTCTCCCCGCCCGGCGGCGCGGCGTCGGCGCCGGCCAGCCAGGCCGACATCTCCTCCGGCCACTGCGCGGCGGCCTCGGCGAAGCTCATCCCCTCCCACTTGCCGAAGTCGGTCTCGACCAGGTCATCCTCGACTGCCAGCGGCGCGCCGGTTGCCCTGGCCGCCGCCTCCGCGGTCCGCAGCGCGCGCCGCAGCGGCGAGCTCACCACGATCTCGACGCCGCCCCGCGCGGCCAGCCGCCGGGCCGCCGCGGCTGCCTGGTGGCGGCCGCCGTCGGTCAGCGGGATGTCGCCTCGCCCGGCAAAGCGGCGCTCGGCCGACAGCGGCGTCTCGCCGTGCCGCAGCAGCACGGTCGTGGTTGCCTGCCCCTGCGGCGGCCCCCAGGCCAGCAGGCCAGCGTCCGGCCGCGCGTCGGCGGGCTGCTCGCCGCGGGCCGCCGCGTCCATGGCCTGGTTCGCCAGCCGGTCAGCGCGCGCGTTGCGGGCCCTGGGAACCCAGGTGTAGGTCACCGTGCCGAGCCGGCCGGCCGCCTCGTGCGCGGTCTGCGCCAGTTCCCGCAGGTTGCCGTCCTTGATCTGCCACCGCCCTGACATCTGCTCGACAACCAGCTTGGAGTCCATCCTGACCTCGACGTCCGCGTCCGGAATCAGGTCCGCAGCGGTGCCCAGCCCGGCGATCAGGCCGGAATACTCGGCGACGTTGTTGGTAGCGGTGCCCAGGCTGTCGGATAGCTCGGCGAGCACCTCGCCGGAACTGGCGTCGGCCACCACGGCGCCGTAGCCTGCCGGCCCCGGGTTGCCGCGCGACCCGCCGTCAGCCTCGACCAGCAGCCTGCGGGTCACAGTCCGGACTCGGCGGTTCTCACCAGGATCCGGCGGCATTCCTCGCAGCGCAGCACCTCGTCGTCAGGCGCGGCGCGGATGGCATTGAGATCGACGGTGTTCAGCGACAGGTGGCAGCCCTCGCACCGGCCCCGCCGCAGCGCCGCCGCGCCCACCCCGCCGACCTGCTGGCGCAGCCGCCCATACAGGTCGAGCAGGTCACCCGGCACGTCGGCGGCGACCGCGGCGCGGCGGTCGGCCGCCTTGCCGGTCTGCTCGGCCAGGTCCGCGACGGCCGCGTCGCGGCGGGCGGTCGCGGCCTGCCGGTCGACCGTGCCCTGCTCGCGCTCGGCCGCTGCGGACTGGCGTTCGGCCTCGGCGCCCTCGCGCCGCTCCATCACGTCCAGGACGATCTCCTCCAGGTCGTCCTGGCGGCGCAGCAGCGAGGCGATCTCCGACTGCAGGTTCTCCAGCTCGCGCGGCGAGGAGACCTGCCCGGCCTCCAGCCGCTTGCGGTCCCGGTCGATCCGGGTCCGTACCTGCTCGACGTCCGCCTCGGCCTTGCCCTGCTCGCGCTTGAGGTCGCCCTCTCTCGCGCCGACGGCGGCCAGGATGTCGCGCAGCTCGCCGTCGCGCCGGTCCAGCCGGGCCAGCTCCGCGTGCTCGGGCAGATTCCGCCGGGTATGGTCCAGGCGGCCCAGCTCCGCGTCCAGATCGGCCAGCTCGAGCAGGCGCTGCTGCGCGTCGGGAGAAGCTTTCACGGGCCCACGTTAGCCTGCCCGGCCGGTGCTGTCGCCCGCTGTGCGCCGCGGCCGGCGGCGGGCTGGCCCGGGCCGGGCGGGCGGCCGGCCGGGCGGCCGCGGGGATCGGCAAAACCGCTCGGCGGGCCGCGCGACTGCGGTAGACCTGCCGCATGGACCTGCCGCGGATCAGCCGGCCGTACATGCCCGGCTACGGAATCCTCGGGCCCGACGAGGGAAGCGGCCTGCTGCCGTGGTCGTGGGCGGCAGAGCGGCTGACCGCAGCGCGCAACTACTGGGCCGTCTCGGTCCGGCCCGACGGCCGGCCGCACTCGATGCCGGTCTGGGGCATGTGGGACGACAGCGCCCTCTGGTTCACCACCGGCGTGGCCTCGCGCAAGGCCCGCAACCTCCGGGCGGAGCCGCGCTGCGTGGTGACCACCGAGGATGCCAATGACCCGGTCGTGATCGAGGGCGCCGCGGCCATCGTCACCGATCCGGCCAGCACCCGCCGGGTCCTTGACCTGATGAACGCTAAGTACGGCACCGATCTGGAGCCCTCGTTCCTGGATCCCGAGATCAACGCGACCGTCTGCGTCCGGCCCGGGCAGGTGATCAGCATGCGGCACGGTGATTTCACCGGCTCGCCGACCCGCTGGCGGTTCGGCGGCTGACGCGGGCGCCAGTGCCGGGCGGCTCAGCGGCCGACGCGAAGGCTCAGCGGCCGACGCGAAGGCTCAGCAGCATGACGGCGGGCAGCGTCGGCTGGGCGGTTCCGCCGCCGGCTCCACAGTCATCCCGATGTGGTCTCCCGCCGCGACGCCGGACACCAGAATCGGCGTGACCATCCCGCCCCGCTGAGTGGTCGCAGCAGGCCGGCCTGGCCCTGGCCGGGCTCATCAGCCACAGCTCGTACCGGCGCGAGGCCGGCAGCGTCTGCAGTCCCGCGGCGGTGAACACGAGCTTGCCCTGGGCGTGTGACATCACCACCGTCGCGGTGCCGCCGGTGCGCACCCGGCTCTTCATCGTGGCGGCGTCCGTAGCGGCCAGCACCCGGGTGATCGCCATGCTCTTGCCCTGGGCCGCAGCCAGCCGGTGCTGCGCGCGGCCGGCCAGGACGGCGACAACGACGATCACCGCCACCAGCACGGCTGCGGCCGCGGCGGGCAGCAGCGGCAGCCGGCGGCGCGGCCCGCGGACCCGGCGCCGGCGGCGGCCGGGGTGGTGCGCTGGCCGCGGACCGCCCGGCCCGGCGCCCGGGCCGAGCCCGACGGCTGACGGTCCGGCCGGCTCAGCGGCCGCGGCGGTCAGCGGCGGCAGCTGTCGCGTCTGGGCGGCGGCCAGCATGGCCATGGCCTTGAGCTCGGGCCGCGGCGCGACCGCGGCCGCGGCCGCGAGCCGGGCCGTCGCCTCCCGCAGTTCCCTGATCTCGTCCCGGCAGATCCCGCAGCCGGCCAGGTGCTGCTCGAACCTGGCCCGGTCAGTACCGGAGACGGCATCCATCGCGTAGGCGCCCGCCAGCGTGTGCGCGTCTCCCCCGGCTGAGCTCATCAGCCCACCCCCATGCAGTCGCGGAGCCTGATCAAGCCGTCCCGCATCCTGGTCTTGACCGTCCCGGCGGGCAGGCCGAGCAGCTCGGCCACCTCGGCGTAGGTGTAGCCCCGGTAATAGGCCAGCGTCACCGACTCCCGCTGCAGCTCGGTGAGGGCGCCCAGGCAGCGCCGCACCCGCTCGGCATCCAGGCTCGCCTCGACCGTCTCGGTCACGTCGTCGTAGGCGACCTGCGACCGTGCCGCGCGCAGCTCGCGCTGCGCGGAGCGGTGCTCCGACCTGACCCGGTCCACCGCGCGCCGGTGCGCCAGCATCATGATCCACGCGGCCGCGCTGCCGTGCCGGGCGTCGAACCGGGACGCGCTGCGCCAGACCTCGAGCAGGGTCTCCTGCATGACCTCCTCTGACTGCGCCGGGTCACGCACTACCCTTCGGATCACGCCCAGCACCTGAGCGGCCGTCCGGTCGTAAAGGATGTCGAAGGCCTGCTGCTCGCCGCGGGCGGTCGCGGTCACCAGTTGCTCAAGCGACGGCGGCTCGTCAGCGGGGACCGCCCGCGGGCCGGGCGCGGCGGAGCCGGGCTTCCGGCTGCTGTGCGGCATGCTCACATTGTGTATTCGCCGCCACCGCCGGGTCAGCTTGGCCTGGCCGACGGTGAAGTTGATCTCGTCCGCCCTGCGGGCGCCCAATACCGGCCGGGCCCGGTGACGAATGATGAGTGTGATGAACAGCGAGCGATCATCAGCGACGGCCAGTCCGGCCGGACTGGCCTGGCGCGGAGCGGTCGCCGGGGTCCTGGCCGGGATACTTGCGCTGTGCGTCGGGCAGCTGGTGGCAGGCTTCACGTCCGCTGATGCTTCGCCGGTCGTCGCCGTGGGCCAGCTGTCCATCGATTTCACGCCGCCGCCGGTCAAGAACTTCGCCATCAGCGCGTTCGGGTCGCACGATAAGCAGGTACTGGTCAGCGGAATCCTGGTCATCCTCGCCGCGATTGCGGCGCTGATTGGCGTGCTGGCCACCCGCAGCCTGCGCCGCGGCATGGCCGGCCTGGCGGTGTTCGCCGTCGTCGGCGTGGTCGCCGCGGCGACCCGGCCGACCGCGGGGGCCGACGCCGTGCTGCCGACCCTGATCGGCGCCGCGGCCGCCGCGGTGGCGCTGCCGTGGATGATCCGGGCGGCCGGGCGAGTGACCGCGGACCGGGCGGCTGCCGCCGCCGACCGCGCACGCCCGCCGGTCACCCCGCCCCCGGCCGCCGCCGGGCCGGACGCGGGCTCATCGCCCGGCGAAGGCCCTGGTCCTGAGCTGGGTGCGGACCGGGATCCCGGTGCGGACTGGGTGCCGCCCACTGGGCCGCAGCCCCCGGCGGGCCAGCCTGCAGGGCCGCCAGCGGGCCAGCGCGCAGCGGGGCCGCCCGCAGGCCCACCCCCGGCGGCCCCGCCGTCACCGCCTGGCCGCTCTCCGGTCGGACCGCCGCCCCCGGGCACGCCGCGCCGGCGCTTCCTGACCGCCGGCACCGTGGTGGCGGGCTCGGCGGCCGTGACCTACGCGCTCGGCCGCAAGGAGCTGGAAAGTGCCGGCGTCGCCGCGGCGCAGAAATCGCTGCGGCTCCCCGCCGCGCCCCGCCGGGCACCGGTGGTGCCGGACGGAGCGGACCTCAAGGTACCCGGCCTCGGGCCGTTCATCACCCCGTCCTCGTCGTTCTACCGGGTGGACACCGCCATCGTGCTGCCGGAGATCCCGCCGGCCAGCTGGCAGCTCCGCATCCACGGCATGGTGTCCAAGGACATCGTGCTGGCCTTCGACGACCTAGTCCGCCGCCCGCTGCTGGAGGACTACATCACGCTCACCTGCGTGTCCAACCCCGTCAGCGGTCCCTACGTCGGCAACGCCCGCTGGCTCGGCGTGAGCCTGGGCCGCCTGCTGCGCGAGGCGGGCATCAGGGCCGGCGCGGACCAGCTGTTCTGCACCTCATTCGATGGCTTCACCTCCGGCTCGCCGGTGCAGACGGCCATGGACGGCCGGGATGCCATGCTCGCCTTCGCCATGAACGGCCGGGCGCTGCCGGTCCAGCACGGCTTCCCGGTGCGCATGGTCGTGCCGGGGCTCTACGGCTACGTCTCGGCCTGCAAGTGGATCACCGATATCGAGGTCACCACCTACGCCTCGAACCAGGCGTACTGGGCACAGCGGGGCTGGTCTAAGCAGGCGCCGATCAAGACCGAGTCGCGCATCGACGTCCCGAACGGCCTGGGCACGCTGAAACCGGGCAAGGTGGCAGTGGCCGGGGTGGCCTGGGCGCAGCACAGGGGCATTGACGCGGTGGAGGTGCGCATTGATCACGGGCCCTGGAACCAGGCCCGGCTCGGCGCCGTGCCGGGCATCGACACCTGGCGCCAGTGGGTCTATGACTGGGATGCCACTGCGGGCGGCCACCTGATCGAGGCACGGGCCACCGACAAGACCGGCTACACGCAGACGGCGATCGAGGCGCCGCCCGAGCCGAACGGCGCCAGCGGCTATCCGGTGGTCAACGTCACGGTCACGGGTTAGCGAGGCCGGTCCGGGCAGCTGGTCGCGGACCTGCCCGTACATGCAGGCGCCCGGCCAGCTGCCCAGCTCACGGCGGCCCGCGGCGCGGGCGGCATCCTGGCTGGGCGCGTGCGGTGCGGTCCAAAAGGACGAGGCCCCTGCATGTATGAGATGCAGAGGCCTCGCCTGCCGGGCGGCTGGAGCGCCGATTGCTCGGCGGCTCGTGCCTGCCCGGTCTCCCGCCGGGTCAGACACCCTCCTGAAGTGCCGGTTTCCCGGCCTTCCGGCGGTCCCGGAGTCGCCCCCGGGTGCATCCGTCTTCGGCAGTGATGAAGTTCTACTGCCTGACCGCTGCCCCCCACAAGGCCTTTGCCGATCCTTCTTCAAGATTCTTTCGCTGTCCACAGGACATGCCCGCTTATCCCCCGGCCACCTGTGTTTTCCACCGGGCCGTCCACCGCACGGTGCACAATGCCGGCCGGCCGCGATGGGAGCCGGCCGGCAGCGCAGCCGCTCTTTGAGCGCTCTCGCAGCCGACGCAGAAGATCCGCAGAAAAATGGCCGCCATTATGATGGGCATGACCGGCAATGCAGGACAGACGAGCGGATCAGACAGCGGCGCCCGGAGCGATCTGCTGCGCGCCGTGGCCGCCCGGCAGCGGGCCGGCGCCCGGCTGCGCGGGGTCACCGCGGGCGTCGGGATGGCGAGCATGCTCGGAGGCGTCGTGGTCGCGGCTACCCTGCCCGGCTCGGCGCACGCGAAGTCGGCCGCCGGGTCGGCCAGCTCGGGTTCAGCCGGCACCGGTTCAGCCAGCAGCTCAGGGCGAAGCGGGTCGGCGGCCAGTTCCTCCCGGTCCGGGTCAAAGGCGCAGTCAAAGTCGCGAACCCACCACGACACGCTCAAACCGTCATCCGCGCCGACCAGCAGTTCCGGATCGGCTAGCTCGGGATCGGGCAGTTCAGGATCGGGCAGCCCCGGATCGGGCAGTGCCGTGTCGGGTGGCTCCTGATGGGCCGGGCCGGGCTCCCGGGCCGCGCCGCCACCTGCGGTGCTGGCGGCGATCAGATCACGGGCGCGGACTGGCGGGCGCTGGGCACGCTGGTCCGGCTGGTGGTGACCGATCCCCGGTGCCTGACGGCCGGCCGGGAACTGCTGGCCGCCGACCTGGCCGACGTGGACGCCGCGTGCAGCAGGTTCCGGCCCGATTCGGAGCTCATGACCCTCGACGACCGGGCCGGCGAACGACCGGTGCCGGTCAGCCCGCTGCTGGCTGAGGCCGTCGAGGTGGCGCTGCGGGCGGCGCGGCTGACCGACGGCACCGTCGATCCCACCGTCGGGACGGCCATGTCCGCGCTGGGCTACGACCGGGATTTCGACCTCGTGCGCCGCGACGGCCCGCCGCTGCGGCTGACGGTGCACGCGGTGCCGGGCTGGCAGCAGGTGCGGCTGGACCGGGCCGCCGGCCTGCTGAGCATGGCCGCCGGGATCCGGCTCGACCTGGGCGCGACGGCCAAGGCCTGGGCGGCCGATCGCAGCGCCGAGCGGCTGGCAGGCCGCTCGGCTGCGGTGTTCTGGTCAGCCTGGGCGGGGACATCGCGGTGGCCGGACCGCCTCCTGCGGACGGCTGGAGCATCCGCGTGCAGGATGTCGTCGGACATCCAGCCGACCTGCCTGACGGGCCGAGCACCGTGGTGGCGGTCCGCTCTGGCGGGCTCGCCACCTCCAGCACCACCGCCCGCCGCTGGCGGCGCGGCACCTCGGTGCTGCACCACATACTCGACCCGCGAACCGGGCTGCCGCCGAGCCCGGCCTGGCGCACCGTCTCGGTCGCCGCGGCCACCTGCGCGGACGCCAACGCGGCCAGCACGGCGGCGATCATCAAGGGGCGGCCCGGGGCCGGCTGGCTGGCCGGCCTCGGACTGGCCGCCCGGCTGGTCGACGAGGCCGGCGCCGTGCACCTGATCGGCGGCTGGCCGCCCGGCTAGGCCTGACTGGCGTGCGCCCGGCGGCGAAGGCATGACTGTCGTCAAGGACGGAAGGTGACAATACCCCGTAGCGCGCGGCTGGCGGCCGTACCACGATAGAACCATGACAGTTACCGATGCCAGTTCCGGCCACTGGCCCTCGCCTGCAGCCAGCGGCCTGCCGCCGGCCATCGAGCTCACCGGACTGCACAAGCATTTCGGGACGGTCGCCGCCGTGAACGGCCTGGACCTGACCGTCACCGGCGGCGAGATCGTCGCGTTCCTCGGTCCCAACGGCGCGGGGAAGACCTCCACCATCGACATGATCCTCGGGCTGTCCCAGCCCACCGCCGGGCATGCGTCGGTGTTCACGATGCCGCCGCGGCAGGCCATCAGCCGCGGGCTCGTCGCCGCGGTCATGCAGACCGGCGGACTGCTCAAGGACCTCACCGTCAGCGAGACGGTCCGTTACACCGCCAGCCTGTTCACCCGCAGCCGCCCGGCCGGCGAGGTGCTGCACCGGGCCGGCATCGGCGACATCGCTGATCGCCTGGTCGGCAAGTGCTCAGGCGGGGAGCAGCAGCGGCTGCGCTTCGCCATGGCGCTGCTGCCCGACCCGGAGCTGCTCATCCTGGACGAGCCCACCACCGGCATGGACGTGGCGGGCCGGCGCAGCTTCTGGGCCGCGATCCGGCAGGACGCCGAGCGCGGGCGCACGGTCCTGTTCGCCACCCACTACCTGGAAGAGGCCGACGAGTACGCCGACCGGATCGTCTTGCTGCGCCGCGGCGAGATCGTCGCAGACGGGACAGCGGCCCAGGTCAAGGCGCTCGCGGCCGGACGGACGGTGCGGGCCACGCTGCCCGGCGCCGACGTCGCGGTGCTGAACGGCATCGCCGGCGCGGACAGCGTCGAGACCCGCGGTGACACCGTACTGGTGCACTGCAGCGACAGCGACGCGGTGGCGCGGCACCTGCTCACCGCCACCCCGGCCACCGACCTGGAGATCACCGCCCGCGGCCTCGAAGACGCCTTCGTCGCCCTGACCAGCGACACCACGGGAGGATCACGATGACCGCGAGGGCGCTAGGCACGCCAGATATCACCGCCCGCCGGGCGCCCGGCCTGGGCGGGTTCAACCTCACCATCCTCGGCCTGGAGGTCCGCCGCCTGCTGCGCAACAAGCGCACGCTGCTGTTCACGATGATCTTGCCGGCGGTGCTGTTCCTGCTGTTCGGCCTCAACGCGAGATACGCGAACGCGCCGGCAGGCCGCGGCAGTCTGGGCAACGAGTCCGCGTTCATCTTGATCAGCATGGCGCTGTACGGCGCGGTGCTCGCGACCACCAGCGGCGGGGCGATGGTGGCGATCGAGCGGTCCGAGGGCTGGAGCCGCCAGCTCCGGCTCACCCCGCTGACCCCGGTCGTCTACATCGTGGTCAAGATGCTGACCGCGATGGTGCTCGGGCTCGGCGCGGTGGTCGTTGTGTTCATCGTCGGCAAGGCCACCGGCAAGCCCGACATGCCGCTCGGCATCTGGATCGCCAGCGCGGCGTCGGTCTGGGTCGGCTCGCTGGTGTTCGCTGCCTTCGGGCTGTTCATGGGTTACCTGCTGCCGACGGTCAACGTGATGCAGATCCTGTCGTTCGCGCTGCTGCTGTTCTCCTTCGGTGGCGGGCTGTTCGTCCCGCTGAGCCAGTTCCCGCACGTGCTGCAGACGATCGCGCACTACACCCCGCTGTACGGGCTCAACCAGCTGGTGCACGCGCCGCTGCTGAACCAGGGCGTGCAGCTGTCCTGGGTGGTCAACGCGGCGGCCTGGCTGGTCATCTTCACGGGCGGCGCGGTCTGGCGGTTCCGCAAGGACACCGCGCGGGTATGACGGACCCGCACGAGCCCGGGAGGCCCGGCCTGACCGGACACCCGGACCGGCTGCGGTGGGACGCCAGGTACGGCAGCGGGACGGGGCCCGGTTTCCGGCCGCACCCGCTGGCCGGGCAGATTCTGGGCCCCGGGCCGTACGGCGCGGGCATGGACCTGCCCGCCGGGCCGGTGCTCGAGCTGGCCTGCGGGACGTCGGGTGGCGCGCTGCTGGCCGCGGCGGCGGGACGGCCTGTCACGGCCGTCGACGTCTCGGAGGTCGCGCTGGGCCTGCTGGCTGCCGAGGCGGGCCGCCGCGGGGTCGGGGAGCTGATCACCGTAGTGCACGCCGACCTGCGGACCTGGCAGGCACCGGCGGCCCGGTACGCCCTGGTGCTGTGCACCAGGTACTGGGACGCGGCCGTGATCGCGATGGCTGCCGCCGCGGTGATGCCCGGCGGCCTGCTCGGCTGGGAGGCGTTCACCGGCGCGGCGCTGGCCGCCCGGCCGGGCATGTGCCCGGACTGGTGCCTGCGCCCCGGCGAGCCGGCCGTGCTGCTGCCCGCCGGGTTCACGGTGCTGGAGCAGGCTGACCAGCCGGACGCTGCCCGCGGCAGCACCCGCCGGCTACTGGCCCGTCGGCTGGCAATTCCATGATCGCGGTAATCCGTCAGTTCCTGCTGCGGGCGGATTACCGCGATCATGGAATCGGTGCCGGAGCTCCGCCAGGCGGCGGCTGCGGTTCATAGGGCGCGCATAGCTGGCGCAGAGGGCAGCCCGGGACTCAGGCCCGATGATCGAGGCATGAACTCAGCACAGCAATCCGGCACGGCCCGGGCGGAGCGGCCATGAACGGCATTACCGGCAGCACGGCGCTGTGGTACGCCAGCCGCGCCACCGGCGTAGTCGCAATGGTGCTGCTGACCGTCGTCATGATCCTCGGGATCCTGGTCAACCGGCAGGGCCGGCTGCCCGGGCTGCCGCGGTTCGCGGCGACCGGCCTGCACCGCAGCATCTCCCTGCTCGCCGTCTCGTTCCTGGCCATCCATGTGGTGACAGCCATCGCCGACCCGTACGTGAGCATCCGCGCGGTGGCCGCCGTGATCCCGTTCACCTCGTCCTACGAGTCGTTCTGGCTCGGCCTGGGCGCGATCTCGATCGATCTGATGATCGCCCTGATCCTCACCAGCCTGATCCGGGCCCGGATCGGACGCCGCGTCTGGCGCGCCGTGCACTGGCTGGCCTACGCCTGCTGGCCGGTCGCGCTGGCTCACGGCCTGGGCTCCAGCACGGACGCCCAGCGTGGCGGGCTGCTCGACCTGATGATCGGGTGCTGCCTGGCCATCGCGGCCGCGGTGGCCTGGCGGGTGCTCGGCAGCGCCACGGCGCCGCCAGCCGCCCGGCGGGCCGCCGGGACCCTGGCCGGCCAGTCCGCCGTCCGCCACCGTCCGGAGGCAGGAGTCCGATGAGCACGCCGACCGCGATGATGATGCAGCCGCCCGCCCGGCCGCCCGCTCAGCCGGCCGCCCGGCCGGCTGGTCCGGCCCGGCCCGCGGCTCCCGGCGCGCTGCCGCGGCTGCTGGCCGCGGGCCAGGATCCGGTGGACCTGCGCGCGCACCTGGGCCGGCTCGGTGCGCTGCCCTACCGGGGGAGCGCCGGCCTGCTGATCGGCGACATCGCGGCCGCGGGGCTGACCGGGCGCGGTGGCGCCGCCTTTCCCGTGCACCGCAAGCTGACCGCGGTGGCGCGGGCAGGCCATTCGCCGGCGGCGGTCGGGAACGGGGCCGAGGGCGAGCCCGCCAGCAGCAAGGACCGCTGGCTGTTGTGGCGGTCTCCGCACCTGGTGCTGGACGGGCTGCAGCTGGCCGCCGAGGCGGTCGGCGCGCAGTCGGCGGCACTGTACGTGCACCGCGATCCCGGCCTGCTCGAGCACCTGGACGCCGTGCTCGCCGTGCGCGCCGCGGCGCGCACGGACCGCCTGGGCGTCGAGCTGATCAGCGCGCCGCCCCGGTTCCTGGCCGGGGAGGAATCGGCGCTGGTCAGCCGGGCAGGCGGCGGCGCAGCCCGGCCTTCGGCCAAGCGGCGCCCGGTCTACCAGCGGGGGGTGCGGGGCCATCCCACGCTGGTGCAGAACGTGGAGACCCTCGCGCACATCGCCCTCATCGCCCGGTTCGGCCCTGGCTGGTTCGCCGCGGCCGGCACGCCGGACGAGCCGGGCAGCATGCTGTGCACGGTACTGGCCGCCGACGGCGCCAGCCAGGTGGTTGAGGCCGCCCTGGGCACGCCGCTGCGGGCGCTGGCGGACTGCGGGGAGGGCGTCCAGGCCGTGCTGTGCGGCGGCTATCACGGCGCCTGGCTGCCCGCGGCCGAGGCGGCGCGGCTGTCGCTGCGCAACGCCGAGCTGAAGCCGGCCGGCGCCTTCGTCGGCGCTGGGGTACTGGCCGCACTGCCGGCCGGCCGGTGCGGCCTGACCGAGACGGCGCGGGTGGCGCGCTACCTGGCACTGGAATCGGCGGGCCAGTGCGGGCCGTGCTTCAACGGCCTGCCACGGATCGCGGCCGCGCTCGCCGACCTGGCCGGTCCCCGTCCCGATCCGCGGCTGCTGGCTGACCTGCGGCGCTGGGCTGGGCTGGTGACCGGGCGCGGAGCCTGCCACCACCCGGACGGAACGGTCCGGTTCGTGCGCAGCGCGCTGACGGTGTTCGGCAGGGAAATCGACCACCACCTGGGCGGGACATGCACCGCGGCCCGGAACCCGGGACGGAACGGGTTCCTCCCGCTGCCGCCAGAGAGCCGGCTCGGCGAAGCCGACTGGAGATGAGGATGTCATGAGGACCCGTCAGCTGCGAGTGGACCCGGTGGCCTGCTCCGGGCACGGCGCGTGCGCGGAGCTGCTGCCCGAGATGGTCACACTGGATGAGTGGGGCTACCCGATCATCGACGGCCGCCCGGTGCCGGGCCGGCTGCTGCGCCCCGCCCGCCGGGCGGTGACCGCCTGCCCAGCCCTGGCCCTGCACCTGGATGCACTGCACCTGGACCGGGCCCAGGGCACGACGACGGCCCCGCCCGCCGCCAGAACCGTTCAGAAGAAGAACAGAGCGGCCGCATAGGAAGCGGTGAGCAGCGGCGGGCATGCTGGGAACATGAGCACGATGGCAGCAAATCAGCAGTCCGCGGCGGCGCAGCCGGGACGGCAGGCCCGCGAGGGCGCGATCAGCCGCCCGGACGGGACGCCGGTCCGGATACTCGTCGTCGACGACGAGCCCAGCCTGGCCGAGCTGCTCGCCAGCGTGCTGCGCTACGAGGGCTGGGACATCCGCACCGCGGCCGACGGTGCCAGCGCGGTCCGGACGGCCCGGGAGTTCGAGCCGGATGCCGTCGTGCTGGACGTCATGCTCCCCGACTTCGACGGCCTGGAGGTGCTGCGCCGGGTGCGCGCCATCCTGCCCGGCGTCTGCGTGCTGTTCCTGACCGCGCGGGACGCGGTCGAGGACCGGGTCAGCGGCATCACCGCCGGCGGCGACGACTACGTCACCAAGCCGTTCAGCCTGGAAGAGGTGCTGGCCCGGCTGCGCGGGCTGCTGCGCCGGGCCGGGATCGCCCGGGCCCGCAGCGGCACCGAGCTGACCGTCGGTGACCTGACCATGGACGAGGACGCCAGGGAGGTGCGCCGCGGCGGCGAGGAGATCGAGCTGACCGCGACCGAGTTCGAGCTGCTGCGGTTCCTGATGCGCAATCCGCGCCGGGTGCTGTCCAAGGCCCAGATCCTGGACCGGGTCTGGAACTACGACTTCGGCGGCCAGGCGCACGTGGTCGAGCTGTACATTAGCTACCTGCGCAAGAAGATCGACGCCAACCGGGAACCGCTGATCCACACCGTCCGCGGCGTCGGCTACGTGCTGAAGCCGTCCGGCTAATCATGAGCGTTCCCGGCGGCGCGGGCCGCTGGCTGGCGGGGCGGACGCTGCGCGGCCGGCTGATTGTCGGCCTGCTGCTGCTGCTCGCGCTGGCCTGCGCGACCGTCGGCGCAGTGACGTACGCGCACCTGCGCTCGGTGCTGATAGGACAGCTCAACCAGCAGCTGACGCAGGCCAGCGTGCGCTACTCGCACTGCCTGAACCCGCCGCCTGGGGACGGCGACAGGAACTCCCAGGCGCCGGGGCTGTCACCGGGAGACCAGAGTCCGCCGGGCGGCGACGGCGACAACCCGGCCGCCCAGCCCCACAGCCCGGCGGGCTGCGCCCAGCAGCTGCAGACCGCGGGCATCCTGACTGCCTCGATCTCGGCCGGAACCGTCAGGCATCCCTACCTGGCGGCCCCGGGAGACAGCGCGGACATCAGCCGGCTGAGTGCCGCCGACAAGCGCGAGCTGACCTCGCTGCCGGCCAACGGCCGCCCGCAGGAGATTACGCTGTCGGCCTACGGACCTTACCAGGTGTCCGTGACCCGGACGCCGTCTGGCGTTTATGTCAGCGGCCTGCCGCTGAACTCGGTGGATGATGCCCTCCGCCAGGTTGCCGTGGCCGAGCTGGCGGTGTTCGGGGCCGCGCTGTTGCTGACCGGCGTCCTCGGCACGGCCTGGGTCCGGCTGTCGCTGCGGCCGCTGCGGCGGGTGGCGGCCACCGCCAGCCGGGTCACCGAGCTGCCGCTGGGCACCGGCGAGGTGGCGCTGCCCGACCGGGTCGCCTACGCGAACCCGAAGACCGAGGTCGGCCAGGTCGGCGCGGCGCTGAACCGGATGCTCGGGCACGTCGAGGCCGCGCTGGGCCGCCGGGCGGCGAGCGAGGCCCGGCTGCGCCGGTTCGCCGCGGACGCCAGCCACGAGCTGCGCACCCCGCTGGCGGCCATCCGCGGCTACGCCGAGCTGGCCCGGCGCGATCCAGGACCGGTCCCCGCCGTCGATTGCCCACGCGCTCAGCCGGGTGGAGTCGGAGTCGGCCCGGATGAGCGTGCTGGTCGACGAGCTGCTGCTGCTGGCCCAGATCGACGCGGGCCGGCCGCTGGCCAGCGATCCGGTCGACCTGACCCGGCTGGCCATCGAGGTGACCAGCGACGCGCGGGTCGCCGCGCCCGGCCACCGGTGGCTGCTCGAGCTGCCCGACGAGCCGGTGCTGGTGCGCGGCGACGACCACCGGCTGCACCAGGTGTTCGCCAACTTGCTCAGCAACGCCGCCAAGCACACGCCGACGGGCACCACGGTGACCGTCGCGCTGAACCTGGCCGCCGCCCGGCCCGACGAGCACGGTTTTGGCGACCGGGGGCCCGGCGACCGGGGGCCAGCCATGGTGGAGGTCAGCGTGACCGACGACGGTCCCGGCATCCCCGCGGACCTGCAGCCCGCTCTGTTCGAGCGGTTCGTGCGCGGCGACAGCTCGCGCTCGCGGGCCGCCGGCAGCACCGGCCTCGGCCTGGCCATCGTCGACGCGGTAGCCACCGCGCATCACGGCAGCGCTACCGTGACCAGCCACCCCGGCCAGACCCGCTTCGTGATCAGGCTGCCGCGGCTGGCCGACGACGGTGATCAGAATTCCGGTGACCTGGCCGGCGGCGAGCTGGCCGCCGACCGGGACCAGAATGCTGGCGAGCGGGCCGGCGGCGCCGGGACGGGCGGCCGGGCCGCCCCGCCGCCGCGGTCAGCGCCCGCCGCTGACTGACCGCAGCCCCGCCTGGCCGGCTGCCGCGCAGCTCATAGCGGTACCAGAGGCGCACCTGAGGCCGCCGCTAGCGTGATCATCGGGCTGGGCGGCATGACAGAACCAGCCCCGCTACTAGCTCAGCACGAGCCGCCCGGTACTCATGCCGGGCGGCCCAGGAATACCGCCCCGGGCATGATCGGGCGCGACGATACCGGGCCCGAGGCACCCGGCCCGGCCGCGGACGTCCCCAGTCCGCGGCCACTCCAGATCGACGCCGAGGTGCTGGCCGGCGTGGATGTCGACTTGTCGACGGACCTGGCCGCGCTGCTGCCGCTGACCGCTCAGGCCGTTACACCGGTCATCGGGGCGGCGGCGACCTGGTTTCCACGCTGGCGGGCTGACCGACGGGACGGCCGTCCGGATTTACCTTCCACCCGGCGGCGGTAATCCGGACGGCCCGGCGTGCGGCCCGGGCGCAGTTCCCGGCCGCGCCCGCCGTCCTGCACCCGGGTATCCGGCCCGGGGTCAGTTCGACCTGAGCCAGGTGTTGCTGAACCCGCCGCCTGAGCTGATGCCGCTGGTGGCGTCCTTATCCCGGCCGCTGTTGCCGATCATGATGATCTCGGTCGGGCTGTGGCTGGCCAGTGACGTGCCGCTGGCGATGCTGCTGCCGTAGGTCACGGTGCCGAAGTCGGCTAGCGGCAGCACTCCGGTGATCGACGACGGCGCCTCGGTGATGACCTCGGCTGAGGACCTGGCCAGGCCCGACTCGTTCTTGACGGTGGTCTTGCTCCAGCGCTCGGTGCTGTCGGTGAGCATAAGTGTGTAGGTGCTGGACCCGGAGAACGTCACCGAGGCGCTCATGTGGTCGCCCGGCCGGACGGTGCTCGGGTAGTTCACCGGGTAGGCGGGATACATCTCATACCAGCCGTAGGGTGAACGTAATCCGGCTATGAGTAATTGTTAAACCATCTAAGGGTAATGGTTAAGTAATTTCGCTACTCTGCGAGGTCGCGCATTTTCTTTCTGCTACGGCTAGTCTCGCCTGAGTCACCGGGCACGGACCGCCGTTCTTTGGTCCCCGGGCCGGCGCCGGTAGTTGACTGATCTTCGGTTGCGCCGCCGGCCAGGCCGGGCAGTACCGTGAAGGTCAGCGAATGCCGAAGGAGCCGCCCGTGCCGCCTACCGCCACCGCCGAGCGGAACCGGTTCGCGCAGCGCCTGTTCGCGCCGCTGCCCGCGCGCTATGACCGGCTGGCCGAGCTGCTGTCGTTCGGCCAGAACGGGCGCTGGCGGCGGGCCATGGTCGATCAGATCGTGCCCGGCGCGGCGGCGCGCTCGGTCCTGGACGTGGCCTCCGGCACAGCGGGTGTCGCGCTCCAGATCGCGGCCCGCACCTCCGCGGCCGTGGTCGGGGTCGACCTTACCGAGCAGATGCTGCGCCAGGGCCAGCGCAACGTTGCCGCGGCCGGCCAGACGGACCGGATCCGCCTGGTTGCCGGGCGGGCCGAGCAGCTGCCCTTCCCCGATGCCGCGTTCGACGCCCTGACCTTCACCTACCTGCTGCGCTACGTCGATGACCCGCAGCAGACGCTGCGGGAGCTGGCCCGGGTGGTCCGGCCGGGCGGCTCCGTCGCGAGCCTGGAGTTCGCCGCTCCGCCCGGCGCGTTCTGGCATCCGGCCTGGTGGCTGTACACGCGGCTGCTGCTGCCCGGCGGCGGGCTGCTCACCGGGGGCCGGGAATGGTATGAGGTGGGCAGGTTCCTCGGGCCCGAGCATCTCCGGGCACTACCGGCGGTACCCGATTCGCCTGGACCGTCAGATGCCTGGCGGCAGGCAGGATTCGAGCGGATCGGCTTCCGGGTGATGAGCCTGGGCGGCGGGCTGGTGATGTGGGGAACGCGAGCGCGTGACTGAGCAGCAGGATCAGCACCGGGTGCCGCCCGACCCGCCTCCGGCGGCAGGGGACGCCGCGGGGACGTCGCGGCCGGCCTACTACGCCGCCCGCTCGGGCCGCTGGCGTGACTGGTGGACGCTGCTGCACCCGCCGTACACGGCCTGGCACTGTCAGCTACGTGGTGCTCGGCGCCGCCCTTGCCCCGCACGTCAGCCTGGGCCTGCTGCTCGCCACGCTCGGGGCGTTCTTCCTGGCCGTCGGCGTGGCCGCGCACGCGCTCGACGAGCTGAACGGCCGGCCGCTGAGGACGCACATCCCCGCGGCGGCGCTGCTCGCGCGTGACCGTGGCTCGGCCTGGCCGGCGCGGTGGTCCTCGGGATCACCGCCCTGCTCCAGGTGGGCTGGCCGCTGCTGCCCTTCATGCTGGCCGGGCCGCTGCTGGTCATCGCCTACAACGCCGAGCTGTTCGGCGGCACCGTGCACACCGACGTGGGGTTCGCTGTCGCCTGGGGGGCGTTCCCTGTGCTTACCGCGCTACGTGGCCCAGACCGGCGCGCTGGCGCTGGCGCCGGTGCTCGCGGCGGCGGCGGCGGCGGGCCTGTCGCTCGCGCAGCGGCACCTGTCGCACCCCGGCCCGCATGCTGCGCCGCCGGGCCATGGACGTAACCGGCACGCTCACGCTGGCCGGCGGCGAGCAGACCAAGCTCGATCAGGCCAGGCTGCTGGCCCCGCTGGAGCAGGCGCTGCGGGCGATGTCCTGGTCGGTGGCGCTGCTGGCGGCCGCCCTCGCCGTGGCCCGGCTGGCCTGACGCCGCGCCAGGCCGACCCCCCCAATCCCGGTTCCCCCGGCATTAACCTGGCGGGTAACCCGGTCACCGTGCTGCGGCCCCTGATGCCGGGCAGCGTCACAGGGCGTTACGCCGCTGCAGGTAGTTCAGCGCCGCCCAGCCGACCGGCGCGGGCAGGTAGAAGGTCGCCATCCGGAACACCAGCACCGCGCCGACCGCCCTGGAGCCGGGCATCCCGGCCGCGATCAGGCCTGCCGACAGTGCCGCCTCGACCGCACCGATGCCGCCGGGCGTCGGGACCGCGGAGCCGATCGCGCTGCCGGTCAGGTAGACCACGGCCACGCCGGCCATCGCCACTGACCCGCCGAGGGCCCGCACCGAGGCGTCCAGACAGGCGATGTAGGCAGCGGTCAGCAGCAGCGCGCCGCCGATGCCCTCGGCCAGCTTGGCCGGGCGCTGCGCCACGTCCAGCAGCCGCGGGACCACCTGGCCCAGCGCCGGCGCGAGCCGGGAGCGCAGCAGCCTGCGGCCTGCCGGGATGCCCAGCACCACCAGCACCGCCACGGCCAGCGCGGCCAGCGCGATCCACACCCAGGCCGGCGGCCGCAGCGACTGCGCGTGCGCGGTGCCGGTCAGTACGGCGAAGATGACCAGCAGCAGCATGTGCAGCGCGAACGCGATCACCTGGGACACCCCGACGCTGGCGGCGGCGTCCGCCGCGCTCACCGCCGCCTGCGCAGGTACCTGATGTTCAGCGCCACCCCGCCAACGGCCGCCGGGGTGACCAGGGTGACGAACGAGCCGGCCACCTGGGCCAGGAACGTCCGCAGCACGCTGAGCCGCTCCAGCACGAACCCGGTCAGCTCAAACGTGGCGCCGAGGTAGGTCAGTACCGACAAGATCAGCACCAGGATGCCCCAGTGCCAGTCGGCATTCTCCAGCAGGCCGGTGTTCACCTTGGTGAGCTGGCCGATCAGAATGTAGGCGGCGAACACCGTGGCGATCATGGTGATGACCGTCCGCGGCCGGAACCTGGTCCAGCTGGGCCGGCGCGTACTCGTCGTCGCCTGCCGGGCCGAGCAGCCGCCTGCGCAGCTCGGGCAGGATGTCCTTGCGGCGGCGGATGCGCCATCCGGGTACTGCGCTGCAGAGCTACCGGCTGCAGCAGCGGGACCATGGCCGCCAGCTGGTCGCTGCTGAGCTTCTCGGCCGCGACGTCGGCCGCCCGGCCCGGGCCGACGAGCAGGGCCGTCTCGGCGAGCAGCTGAGTCAGGTCCAGCCGGACCTGAAGGTCGCTGGCGGCCACGTCCCCGTGGCCGGGGTCGAGCAGCATGACCTCGTCGCCGCTGCCGTTCGCGGTAAACAAGATCTGGTCGGCGATCAGGTTGCGGTGCGTTACCTGGTGCCGATGCAGCCGCAGCACCGCGTCCCAGACCCGGCGCAGCTGGTCGTCGCTGGGACCGCCGTCCTGCTCAGCCAGCGTGGCACCGTCATGATGCTCGTTGGCCAGCGCCGCGGCCTCCGGCCCGACCCTGGCCAGCGCGCACAGCCGCGGCGTGGCGACGCCGGCGTCCTCGACCGCGTAGGTGAGCAGCGCGCGCCGCTCTACTGCTCGCTCGACGGTCAGCGGGCGGCTGCGCGACACCTGCGCCTTCAGCCGCAGCCGCCGGTACAGCCGGTAGAGGACGTCGGCGGCCTGCTGATCCCGGTCGAAGACCGTCACGTCCCGCTGGCCGCCGCCGACGACCGTCGCAGCGTAGCGGCGGCCCTCCGGCCGGACGTCCCAGATCCTGCGCATTGCGGTCACCGGGGCGTCGACGCTGCTCAGCACCGCCGCGATCTGCGCCGCGCTCGGCCGGTCGGACGCGGTGCCGAACGCGTACCGCAGGCCGGACCCGATGGCTGACCCGATCAGCATGGTCAGCAGCAGCGACAGCAGCGTGCTGGAGCGGTCGGCCAGGCTGGCCGACCAGGTAGAACCCCAGCGCCACCCAGTACGCGGTCCGCCACCGCCGGCGGCCTGACCAGCCCGATCACGGTGATGTAGGCGACCAGCGCGGCCAGCTTGGCATCAAGCACCGCGACGTGCTGCGCGCGGGCCGCCGACAAGGTCAGCGCGTTGTGCACGCGGCCGGCGAATGACTGCTGGAGCAGCAGGTTGACGCCGTACACGACGACGGCCGCGACCGCCGCCGCGCCGATCGCCTCGGCCAGCCGCCGCGGCTGGCCGCGCACCAGCATCCGGGCCGCCAGGGCCAGCGGCAGGATCAGCAGCGCAATCTGGGCCAGGTCGCGGATGACGCGTTCCAGGCTGGACAGCAGCTTGCTCTCGGCGAGCTGGCTGGCGCCGACCACGTTGGCTTCTACCCCGCTGACCGTGGCCCGGGCCAGCAGGGCCAGCCCGATCAGCAGCACGATCTCGATGCACACCAGGACGCAGCGCAGCGCGTCGGCGGGCAGCCGGATCCGGGGCTCGAGGTGATCGTCGATCGTGAGCGTCCCGGCGCCCCCCGGCACGCCAGCCAGCCCGGCAGGCCGGTCCGGCGGCAGCTCAGCTCGCGGCGACGTCACAGCCAGATCGTTTCACCTGGTCCCAAAGCCCCAACACCCGGGCCGATCATCAGCCGGCCGCTGCCGGTCAGCCGGGCGGCCAGGCAGGCCGCTGCTCCGCCGCGGGCACCAGCTCCCGGTACAGCGCGGCAGTACGCGGATGCGGCTGGCCGTCGGCGGCGATCTCGGCGATTGCGTCCAGGCACCGGCTCCACGTCTCCCGGACTCCGGTCGGAGTTCCCGGCGGCGTGCTCGGCCCGCATCAGCGCGCGCCACAGCTGCTCGGCACCGGAATCCCCGGCCAGCCCGGTCCGCGCAGCCCGGGCCGCCGCCGCCGGGTCGCCTGCGGCCAGCTCCAGCTCGGCCAGCAGATCGGCTGCGTCCACGAGCTGTGCCCGCACCGTCTCGGTCAGCGCCGGGTCGAGCCACCAGTAATAGCAGCCGGCGAACGGCTGGCCGCGGATCAGCCGAAGTGCGCTGCGCAGGCAGCTTGCGTCCCGGTCCCGGATGCCGGTCTCGGCCAGCTCGTCGAACTCGGCCCAGTCGAACCGTGCCGCCGGGTGCAGCGCGTACTGCCCCGAGCCGAGGTGCTCGATCCACTCCCGGCTGCCGGGCGCCCGGGCGAGCTGGCGCCGGGTGCGCACGATGAGCTGGCGCAGCGAGTCACTGGGCCGCGGATGGTCCGGATCGGCGCCCAGCAGGTAGCACAGCTGGGGGTTGGACAGGCCATCGCGGCCGTTCAGGGCCAGGGCGAGGATCAGCTGGCTCTGCGCGGGCAGCAGGGCGGCCGGCTCGCCGTTGATCGTGAAACTGCCGAGCACGCCGATCCGCAGGCTGGGCGAGGCCGGCTCCGGTTCGGCCGCAGGCCCGGGCTCCGGATCAGGTGGCGGCTCCGGAGCGAGATCAGGTTCCGCGGGCGCGACCATCTCGTCGGCGATCAGCACCGGGCTGCGCTGGAACCGGGCGCCGGCCGCTCAGCGGCCAGCTCGTCATCCGCCGCCAGCTCGCCCTCATCCGCCGCCAGCTCGTCACCGGGCCGGGCGGCCTTGCCGGCTTCATAGGCCAGCCCGGTCCGGACGGCAGGCTCGTCTCCGGGCGATCCCGATTCGCTGGCCGCGACCCGCGGCGGCCAGGTCGAGCCGTCGTACGGCGGCTCGTCGGCGGCCACGTCGCCGTCGAGCCCCGCCGTAGCGAGCAGCGTGCCGAGGGCCGCGTAATCCGACTCGTCGAGCGGCTGCGGCCAGACCTCAAGCCCCAGCGGCCAGACCCGGGCCGTCATTCCGCCCGGCTCGTCCGGCGCGGCCGCCAGCTCGATGCTCGCCGGGGTCGAGTGGCCCTCGGGGACTACCGTGCCGCCGGGCACGAGCGCGGCCAGCCCGGCAGGCTCCGCGCACAGGTCAAGCAGCAAGGCAAACTGGCCCGGCGTCGGTGTCGTCCGGCTCACCAGCAGGGTCAGCGCCCAGTCCTCGTCGTCTGGCTCGTCCAGCCGCAGCTGGCGGACGTCGGCCTGGGCGCCACCGCCCAGGCGGCGCCGCAGCGCCACCGCCCGCGCGGCCAGCAGGTCCAGCGCCTCGTCCAGGCCGTCGCAGCAGGTGGTGCGCGGGCCGGCTCCGCGACCTCGCCGAACCCGGCCAGGACCAGGTCGTACCAGCCGGCCACCTCGCTGACGGCCAGCTCGGCCGCCGCGCTGGTCAGCACCGAGTCGGCCAGCTCGGCTGGTCCCTCGACCGAGGTGACCCGCAGGTACTCCAGGTCAAGCAGCAGCTGGCCGTCCCGCGTCGCGCCCACCGTGAACAGCCCGGGCAGCAGGTCTCCCGTCCCGGCCGGCAGCAGCGGCGGCGGCCCGTCCGGCGGCACTGACAGCCGCCAGGTCATGCCCTGGTGCCCGGCCGGGACGGTAAACGGCTCCGGCGGCGGGTCGCTGGCCGGGCCGGCCAGCAGCACGTCCATCCCCGCCGGGAACACGCGCACGGCGGTAATCTCCGGCAGCGGGCGGCCCGCCGCGGTCAGGCTCGCGCCGAGTCCGGCCAGCGCCGCCCGCAGCGTGCAGGCCGGCTGCAGCCGGCCTGGGCCGGGCCGGCTGTCCTGCCCGGATCCGCTGCTCGGCGAGGACCGCCGCGAGGCTGGCCGGCAGCGGGATCCGCCGGCCCCGGCGGCGGGACTGGCGCTGCCGGTGCCGCATCCGGGCCAGGGCCACCGCAGCGCCCCCGGCCAGCATCCCCGCGGCGAAGACGGCCAGCGGCGGCAGCTGCTCTGCCTCGCTACTCGCGGGTGCCGCCCCGTTCCGGGCGGCGCCTGGCGCCAGGGCGCTGGTGTCGCGCCCGTCCGGGCGGGAGGAGACGGGCGCCGCCCGGCTCGCCGGGTCAGCGGCCGGGGCGGATGTGGCCGTGGCGGAGGACGCTGACCGAGCCGGGTCACCCGGGGACGTGCCCGGGGCGGCGGGGACGCCAGCCGGCGAGGCCACCGTTGCGGTCGGGGAGCCGGGCGCCCCGGACGGCTGCCCGACCGCAGCCGGATGCGGCCGGGCGTACCGGCGCTCGCGCGACGGGTGCGCGCCATGACCAGTTCCGTGCCCGTTCGGCGCGCCATGCGGGGCATGTCCGGCCTGGGCCTGTCCGGCCTGGTGCCGGTGGTGGGCCGGGATCTGGAGCACCCAGCCGGGCCTGATCACCGAGGGGTCGGTGAACTTCTGTCCGCTGGCCATCTCGTGGCCCATGTTGAGCTGCACGATCTCACCGAAGCGATCCCCGTCGCCGAGGTAATGCCGGGCGATGGTCCACAGGCAGTCGCCCGGCCGGACGGTTACCAGCTGATAGAAGCCCATGCTCATCACCTGCGGAACTGGCGGTCCGGCCGGATGAGCAGGCCGAACGCCGGCTGTGCGGCGGCGCTGGCCGGCTGCGCGCCCGGGCCAGGCGGCCCGGGCCGGGGCCACCGACGCCACCGTGGTGACCGGCTGGCTTGCGAGCAGCATCGTCGCCGGCGTGCCGAAGGCGAGCAGGGCCAGGGCGACCAGGTCGGCCGGCCGCGGTCTGCAGGCCGCCAAGGCGCAGCCTGGGCGCGGTGCGCCCGCGCACGGCAGCCTGGGCCTCGGCCAGCACCGCGAACGTGAATGCGGCCCAGGCGAGCCAGCTGACATCGCGCACGGCGGCCAGGAAGATCCAGCCGTTGTCCCGGTGCAGCAGGCTCCGAGAGATGCGGCTCCAGCTGTCGATGCGGGCCGGGATCGGCGAGCCGCCGAGCCGGTACAGCAGCACCGGCAGGCCGGCCACGAGCACCAGCAGCGTGATCAGCGCGACCAGGCCGCGAAGCCGGCCAGCGCGGCCGCGGCCGGTCACCGGCGTGGTCCCGTCACGCCGGTGACCAGGACGGCCGTCGCCGATTCCGACACGGTGAACCGGTCAATCCCGATCAGGGACAGCACCTTGGTCGGCTCGGTCATCCGCACCGTGACCCGGATCGAGTTCCGGCCGCCGGGTATGGCATAGCCGCGATACCCGGCGCGCGCCAGGTACTCGTTGGCGGCCGCGATCGCCTGGGCCTGGTCGACCGCGAACGTTCCCGCCGAGTAGGCCTGCGCCGGGTTCACGATGCCGGCCCCGGCCCGCGCGGCCTCCTGGGCGGCGGCCGTCGCGTTCTGGGCCGCGTCCAGCTTGGCGCCCCCGTCGATGACCAGCCCGGCCAGTGCCAGCAGGGCGACGAACAGGACGGCCAGCATCAGCACGAGCGAGCCTCGCTCCCGGTCGGCGGCCGCGGCCCGCAGGCGGCAGGCGGCGGCTCCGTGCAGGTGCCATGCGCCGTGCGCCGCCCGCATCGCCATCCGGCCAGCGTGGCCGGCAGGTGTGACAGTCACTGTGACATCACCGTCCCCGGTAGGGATCGAGCGGCGAGGTGAATGTGGCCTGCAGGGTCTTGCTGCCCGGCAGGCCAGGCACGGCCAGGCTGGACAGCGATACCTGGCAGGACACGGTGGCGCGGACGCTGGCCGGCTGGCCGACCGGGATGCCGAAGCCGGTCACGTCCACCCGCACCACCGGCGCCGGAGAGCAGTTCAGGCCCTCGCTGGCCAGCTCGGCCTGGGCGCTGGCCGTCGCGTCCGAGACTGCCTGCTGCGGTGTCCGCGCGACCGATGCCTGCCGCGCGGCGCCGCGCGCCGCCGCCTGCACCGAGCCCTCGGCCAGTGAGGTGCGGCAGGCCGCCAGGACCAGCCCGAACAGGACGAATAGCATCGGCGCCAGTAGCACCAGTTCCAGCGGGGCATTGCCCGCCTCGCGGTCACGCGGGCCCGCGGGCATCAGGGCCTCCGTTTCGTCGTGCGCTGGCTCAGGCCGGACGCGGTGCAGGTCAGGATCCGCTGGCCGGCGTGGTGAATTTCTCGACCGGGACCGAGGCGCTCTGCTGGATCCGGATCTGGACCAGCGGGATCAGCGACGGCACCGAGCCGCGCACGGTGACCTCGATTGTGGCCGCGGTGCTGCCCGCCGAGTCCGCCGTCGGCGTCAGCAGATAGCCGGGCGCGGCCGAGCGGGCGAAGGCCAGCGCGGTGCGCTGCCCGGCGCCGGGTGCCGCGCCCAGCACCCTGGCCGCGTCGGCGCCCTGCCGGGCAGCGGCGAGCGCGGCCTGGCGGGCCAGGTACCACACGGATGCCTGCGCGATCAGCATGAGGCCGACGAGGAACAACGGCACGATCATGACGTAGCTGAGCGTCAGCGCGCCCGCGTCCTGGCGTCCCGCGAACGTGGGCATGTCAGGGCAGCTTGGCCGTCTCGGCCTTGATGGCGTGGTTGAAGAACACCCCGGCGGCGATCGCCGCGGCCACCAGGATGCCGGCGATCACGATCCATTCCAGCGTCAGCGCGCCGGACTCCGGGTCTCCGGCGCGCGCCGAGGCGATCCGGCAACGGGCTCGGTTCAGCAGGAATCCGGCCATCAGCAGCAGCGGGTCCACGGGGAGGCTCCTTCCTCGGTGCGCGGGCGGCCCTAGCCCGCGCCCAGCGTTCGGTAGACGACGGGAAAGACCAGTAGCAGCAGGAAGCCCGCGCCGAGCAGGGCGATCGGAACCACCATGGTGGTGCTGCGCGACCCCGCCCTGGCCCGGTCGGCGGCCAGGGCCTGAGCTCGCATCGAGGCGGCGCGGGCCGCCAGGGTCTGCAGGATCCTGGCTCCCTCGTGCCCGGCCACCTCGGCGATGTCGGCCAGGTCGGCGAGCTCGCTGATGCCCGTCTGCGCGGCCAGCGCGGCCAGCGCCGTCCACGGCGCGGCGCCCGCCCGGCGGGCCGCATCCAGTGCGACGGCGATGCGCTGGAACGCCCAGCCGTGGCCGATATCGGCGGCTGCCTCCAGCGCCTCGGTCGGCCCGGCGCCGGCGCCCCGCTCCAGCGCCACCAGGTCCAGGTAGCTGGTCATCGCGTGCCGGAAATCCGTCCGCCGCTCAGCCGCGTTCACTCGCGTCACCAGGTCAGGGGCGAAGAACAGCGCCACGGCCAGCAGCAGCGAGCAGGCCGCAGGGACGGGCAGTGAGACTGGCGTGCCGCTCGCGGCCAGCGCCGCGCTCAGCAGCGGCACGGTAACGAGCCCGGCCAGCCCGCAGATGACCTTGCTGGCCAGGAAGCTCTCCCGGTCCTGGCCGAGCAGCGCCAGGTCCTCGGCCGGGCACCGGCAGCCAGGGCAGCGCCCCCCCGGCGTTGGCGGCCGCCTGGCGCAGCGGGGACAGGCCGCCCGGCCCGCGACGGGCGCGGGCACCCGGAAAGCCGGACCCGAGGTAGCCGGGGCCCGATTCCAGCCGGGCCAGCGCCGCGTCCAGCCGGGGCGCGGCCGGGATCAGCTCCCGCACGACCAGGAAGATGCCGAGCCCGGCCAGCACGCCGGCGGCGGGTATCCACAGGCTCACCGGCGTGCTCCCCTCGCGCCGGGTCTCATGACCGGGCTCCCAGCTCATGCCCGGAACCGCGGGGCTGGCCGGCGGTGCCGCCCGGCCGGGCCGCGGGGCCATGGCCGTCCAGGAACCGGCCCGGCGCGGCGATGCTGCCGAGCCGGTGCAGCCAGGCCAGCCCGCCGGCGTACAGGCCGAGCACCAGCGCCAGCACGACCTGGCCGGTGACGGTGCCGAACGGCGCAGAGTATGACCGGTTCAGGACGGCGAAGACGGTGAAGGCGACGACGAACCCGGTGATCCACTTGACCGTCGTGCGGTGCTGCGCCCGCTCGGCCTCGATGTCGCGGCGGGCGGCGACGTCCCGGGAGAGCATCACGGCCAGCGCGTTAAGCACGTCCCCGGCCGCCCCGCCGCGGCGCCCGGTCGCGATGATCAGCGCAGCCGCGATGCGGTCGCCTGCCGGGTCATCAATATCCGTGGCGAAGGCGCGCAGCGCGGCCTCGGTGCCGGTCCGCGCGCGCAGCCTCCCGACCAGGGCGGTCACCGGCGCCCGGATCGCGGCCGGCGCGGAGTGCGCGCTCACCTCCAGCGCGTCCTCCAGGCCCCGGCTGGCCGTGAGCATGTCGGCCAGGCGGCGGATCCACTGCTCGAGCCCCTCGAGCACGGCCGTGCGCTGCCGCTCGCCGCTGACGAAATTCAGCCGGGGCAGGAACAGCACCGCCAGCGCCGCGCCGATCCCGCCGACCGGCCACCGGGTGATGGCCAGCACCACCACGCCCACGGCCAGCGCGGCCAGCAGCCGACGGCGGCCGCGCGAGGACACGGCGGCTAGCCGCAGCCGGCGCGGCGGCACCCCGGCCGCCTGCTCGCGGCCCGGTAGCTCGCGGACCAGCAGCACCAGCCCCGCCGCGACCAGTGCGCCGGCCAGGACAGCGAGCAGCATCACCGCGTGCTCCCGGCCCTGGCCATGGCCCGCTGCTGGTCCAGCAGCGCAGGGTCGAAGCCGGCCGCGGCCAGCCGGTCCAGCATCCGCGGCGACGGGGTGTGGGCGGCTACGGCCTGGCCGGCCGGGCCCTCGGGCAGGAACAGCCGGTTCGCGGCCGGCCGCTCGGTGTCGCCCGGCGGCATCACTTCGAGTATCTCCGACACATAGCGCACGGTCCTGGTGCCGTCATAGCGCTTGCGCACGTGCACGATGAGGTCCACCGCCATCCCGACCAGGATGTGGATGGCCCGCTCGGCCAGGGCCAGGCCGCCGCGCAGGGCCAGGATCAGGATGCGGTCGAACGCCTCGGCGGGGGAGTTCGCGTGCAGCGTGCACATCGAGCCTTCCTGGCCGGAGTTCATCGCCTCGAGCATCGGCATGATCTCGCTGCGGCGCACCTCACCGACGATGATCCGCTGCGGGTTGTGGCGCAGGGCGTGGGCGACCAGGTCGTGCAGGGGGACGCCCCCGGCGCCCTCCGAGTTCGGCTCCCGGGCCTCGAACGCGATCACGTCCGGATGCGCGGCCATGGTGTGCAGGAACAGCTCGTACTCCGACTCCAGCGTCGCGACCCGCTCGCCTGGCGGTATCTCGCCGGCCAGGGCCCGCAGCAGCGTGGTCTTCCCGGCGTTGACTCCCCCGGTGACGATGAGGTTGCAGCGGGCCCGGACCGCGGCGGCCAGGAAACCCGCCGTGGTGGCGTCCACCGTCCCCAGCCGCATCAGCTGGCCGAGGCTGACCTCCAGGTGACCGTGCCGGCGCAGGGACACGCACGGCCGCGGGGTCACGGCCATGGTCGCGGTGATCCGGGCGCCCCCGGCCAGCGACACGTTCACCAGCGGCGCGGCCGCGGAGAACTCCCGCGCGGTCTGGCCCCCGCGGGCGGCCCAGTTGCGGATCAGCCCGATCAGTTCCTCGTCGCTGGCCGCCACCGGCGGACCGGTTACCCGCTCGCCGGTCGCGTAGGTTACCCACACCTGGTCGCAGCCGTTGACGTCGACGTTCTCCACCTGCGGGTCGCGCAGATAGGCAGCTAGCGGGCCGAGCCCGTAGCGCTGGTCGTACACGGCCTGCGCGAGCGCTTCCCGGTCGGCCGGAGACGGCACCGGCGCGCCGGTCCGGACCTGGTGCTCAGCCCAGGCCCGCACCGCGTCCCTGATAAGCGGCAGCACGGCCTGCGGCGCGGCGCCGTCGGCCAGCCGGTCGGCGATCGCGGCCAGCACCTCGCGCACGCCGCTGCGCAGCCGCGCATCGGCCAGCACGGCCGCGCCGGCGGTGCCCGCGCCGCCGGCGTCCAGGAGCGTGGCCGGGCAGGCGTAGCCGCGGCCGTACCGCGCCGGATCCGGGGCTGACCATGATGGCGGCGCACTGGAACTGGCCGGGCCGGGCAGCTGCGGGCCGCCGGCGGGGCGGTAGTCGTCCGTATCGGCGATGACGCCCCAGTCGCCCGGCTCCGTATCGCCGGAGCTGCCGTAACTGTCTGTCCCGTAGCCGCCCGCATCGCTGTCCTGCGGCCCGTAGCCGCCCGCATCGCTGTCCTGCGGCCCGTAGTCATCCGGGCCGTAGTCATCCGGGCCGTAGCCGGCCGGCGCGTCGTGGCCCGGGTCACGGCCGGGGAAGCCGCCCCCCGGGTCATCGGCCTGCTGGTGACCGCCGGTCATGCCGCCCGGGGAGGCCGGGCCGCCCGGCTCATCATCGCCGGGCTGATCGTCGCGGGGCCGGCCGCGGGGACCCCAGCGCAGGTCGGTCATCCGGCCGGCTCCGCTGCCGCGCCGGATCGGGCCGCGGCGCCCGTGACCCTGGCCTCGTCCGGGAGCCGCTCGCGCAGCGCCCGGCCCGCTCCGGCGGCCGCCCGCACCAGCGGCCGGGCGGCCAGGCCGCGACGGCTGCCATTCCCGTCGGACAGCACGGCTGCGGTCTTCCGGTCCTCGGGCAGCGTCGCGGCGACCGGCAGGTCCAGGACATGTCCTACCTCGCGAGCCGGGTGCGCGCCCTCGCCCACGATCAGCAGCGCCACCCGCTGCCGTCCGCCCAGCATCTCGGCCAGTATCTCCGCCCGGGCCCGGGCCCGGCTGACCTGGCGCAGCGTTGGCCGCAGCACCAGCACGACCACGCCCGCCACGGCCAGCACCGGGGCCAGCGGGGAGCCTGGCTCCAGCCGCCCGCAGTCGGCGATGACGTCGGCGGTCACCCCGGCCAGGGCGGCCGCGAGCGTCGGCCAGGACGGCGCGAGCGCCGTCGCCTGGCGGGGATCGGAGATCCCGGCCAGCAGCAGCCTGCTGCGCTCGTCGTCGAGGTCGATGAGCTGATCCCACAGCGCCCGCGCCGCCGCGTCGGTGCTGCCGCCGGCCTCGACGGCCAGCGGGAGCAGCCCGCCGCTGGCGGGCAGGTGCCCGCCGAACAGGCCGGCCAGGATGTCGCCGCCGGCCGGATCGCATTCCGCGATGATCACCTGGGTGGGCCAGCCGAGGGCCAGTGCCAGCGCCGATGTGGTGACGCCGGGCGCGCCGCCCGCCGACACCAGGGCGTACAGGCTCACCGCGGGCTCCGGCTCGTGACGTACAGCGCGATGTCCCCGGTAGCCGCCTGCTGGGCGAGACTGGTCCCCGACGCGGCGGTCACGAGCAGGTCCACGACGTCGTACCCGTCCTGGTCGGGGGCGCTGGTCACCGCTCCCACCACACCGGGCACCGGGCGGGTCAGCACGGCCGGGCCCGAGCCGGAGCCCGACTGGCCCGGCGAGCCCGAGGTGGGCACGACCATCACGTGATCGCCCACGGCCAGCCCGCTGGCGGGCAGTCCGGAGGGCCTGACGGCGAGCGGCACGAGCACCTGCCCGGATGCGGGCGGCGGCGCGTTCGTCACCTCGGCGGGGGCGAGCAGGCTGCCCGGCTGCAGCGTGGTCGCGGCGACCAGGCCGAGGACCTGGTGCAGCTGGGCGGCCGGGATCACCTTCAGGCCGGGGCCGGCCGCGACCGAGGTGGTGCCGACGTCGGCGGAGGTGATCGGCGCGCCGGCCGGCACCGTCGCGGTCATCATCAGCACCGGCACCTGATGGTTCTCGCGCTGGTACAGCGCCGCGCTGGCCAGGATGCCCACCCCGATCAGCGCCACCGCCAGCGCGATCATGCCGGGCCGCCGGCGCCGCGGCAGGCTGCGCAACTGGCCGGGAGCGAGCTGCTGCGGGCCGCCGTTGGGCGTCAGGTCCGGCCCCGGATGGTAGACGGTGCCGAAACTGCTGCCCTGCTCCCCTGTGCTCATCAGCCCCTCACCAGCGCCTGGCCCTCGGCTACCCGCAGCGCGAAGGGGTAACCGATCTGCTTGGCGGGGTTGATGAGCCCGCCGGAACCGCCCGAGCCGGTCCAGGTCACCCGCCATGTCACCGCGACCGACGCCCGGTACGCACCGCCCGGCTGCAGCGCGGACGACTGGCCGAAGGTGTAGGTGCAGGCCGTAGACGCGGCCCGGACCCGGCTGTAGGCGGCGCCCGGGCCGGCGCAGGAGGAGTCGCCCAGGCCGCCGCCCGGATAGAACGTCAGCCGCAGCGGCGTGGCGGTCACGGTGGCCCACACCCCCGCCGCGCTGGCGGTCACGCTCACCGGATGCCACTGCGCAGGCCGGCACCCAGTACCACTCCGGCAGTCCGACCAGCCCGTCGCGGCCGAGCGGCGGCGCGGTGCCTGGCCGCAGCGCAGGGATCGTCAGGCGGCTCAGCGCGTACTGCATCATCTCCTGCGGGGTGATCGCCGGAGCGCCCTGGCCGTTGCCGGAGACCAGCGTGACGCCACCGAACGGGCTGCGGCCAGGACAGCTGATGGCCTCCCACCTGCTGCCCTTGGGTGCCCTGGGCACGCCGAGGAAGCCGATCTGACCACCTGACAGCGGCGTCAGGGCGCAGGCCAGCCTGCTGCTGCCCGGGCCGCTGCCGCCGGCTGGCCCGCCGCCGCTGCCCGGCCCGCCGGGCGTCCCGCCGCCGCCGCCGCAGTGCAGCACCCAGGTGTTCGGCGCCTGGAAGGTGTAGGAACAGCCGGAGCCCGCGCCCGCCGCCTGCGCAGGCCCGGCGGCCAGCAGCGCGCCCGCCAGCGCCGTGCCGGCCAGCACCAGGGCCGCGACGGCTGCCGGGCCGGCCCGGGGCCGCCGCAGCCTGCCCGGCACGCGCCCGGCCGCGGCGGCCATCACGCCGCGCATGGCACCTGCACCGGCTGCAGGGTGCGCACCAGCCACCGGCCGCCGGAGAGCCCGAGCGTGACGTAGGTGTTCAGACGCTGCTGGCCGAAGCTGCCCGCCACCACCTGTCCGGTACGGTCGTTCTGCGCCCCGAACTGGCTCAGGTCCAGGCAGTCGTGCAGCGTCGCGGTACGCCCGTGGACGGACACGCTCAGCACGTGCGGAACCGCGCCGCCGTAGCCGATCTCGTGGGCCGCCCAGTCCCGCTGGAAGCCGCGGACCGTAGTGGCCACCAGTTGCGAGCTGAAATAAGGCGTCAGCATCGCACGCGCCCTGGTCGCGCTGCGCGCGCCCCAGCCCTGCGCATATGCCTGCCAGGAGCTGTCATAGGCCGCGATGACCTGCTGCCGTACCGTCGGCCGGCCGGTCAGCGTGGCCGGGCCGGCCGAGCTGCCCGCCGTCTTGCGCGGCAGCACGGCGCGCGGCTGGGCGGCGGCGCAGCCCGCCGCGCACGCCGCGGCCGCGCCCAGCGCCGCCGCGCACGCCGCGCCGCTTAACCAGGCCGGGCGGCCGGCCAGCGGATATCCGCCCGCGCTGAGACGTGGCATGTCCTGTTTACTCCACGGTGACCAGCTTGAGGCAGGTCATGACGGTTGCATCGGAGCTACGAGCATTACGCAGCCTGCGACTGCTCCACAACCCTTTGCGACCGAAAAGTCGGACAAGGTGACCATGCAGCAGGTGATCAACCGTTTCCGGCCGCCGCCGGCCGTTACCCGCCGATGGCGCCCGCTCCGGCGGCAATGATCCCAGTCAGCGCGCCGGCCAGCAGGAACGGCCCGTAGGGAATCTGCTGGCGCAGCGTCGCACGGCGCAGGGCCAGCAGCACCCCGCCGTAGAGCGCGGCCAGCACCAGGCCGGCTGCGGTCCCGGCCACCAGCGGGCCCCACCCGACCCAGGCCAGCGCCGTCCCGATGCTGGCGGCCAGCTTCACATCCCCCAGCCCCACCGCGCCGGGGCCGGCCAGTGCCAGGACGAGGAAGCAGCCGGCCAGCACCGCGCCGCCGGCCGCGGCCCGGCCCAGCTGGCCCCACCGGTCGCCGGCTGCGGCGGCGGCGAGCAGCAGCGCCAGGACACCGGCGTACGCCGCCCCGGTCAGCGGATCGGGCAGCCGGCGGGCAACGGCGTCGGTCACCGCCAGCGCCACCCCGCAGCCACCGAGCCAGCACATGGCCGCGAGCGCTAGCACCGGCCGGACGCTCGCCGCGAGCAGGCCGAACAGGGCAGCGGTCCCGGCCGCGGCCGGCGCGGCCGGCAGCCGCACGCGGGCGCCGGGAGGCAGCCAGCGCAGAGCCGCCGCGCGCGCGGCCGGCCCGGCCGCCAGGCCCGCTGCCGCCGCAATGGCGATCAGCCAGGACCATCTCACCCCGCCATTGTCGCCTGCGCGCGCCCGGGTGTTCCGCCCGGTCCGGCCGGAAGCCTACGATGCGCTGGTGGCCGTGATGTACGGGGTGGTTAAGCGCCTGCTGGTCGGCAGGCCGGTAGGCACCGACCGGCTGAGCCACACCCTGCTGCCGAAGAAGATCGCGCTGCCGGTCTTCGCCAGCGACGCACTGTCCTCGGTGGCGTACGCCACCGAGGAAATCCTCATCGTCTTGTCGGCAGGCGGGCTGGCGCTGATCGTGGCCACGCCGTGGATCGCGCTGGCCGTCGGCGTGCTGATGCTCGTCGTTGTCGCCTCCTACCGGCAGAACGTGCACGCCTACCCCTCCGGCGGCGGCGACTACGAGGTGGCCACGACCAACCTGGGCCGCCGGACGGGCATGGTGGTAGCCAGCGCGCTGATGGTGGACTACACGCTGACCGTCGCGGTCTCGGTGTCCGCCGGCGTGGCCAACCTGGCCTCGGCCTTCCCTGCCCTGGACGCGCATGTCACCCTGGTGGCCGTCATGATCGTCGCCGCGATCGCGGTGCTGAACCTGCGCGGGGTGCGCGAGTCGGGGACCGCGTTCGCCATCCCGACGTACTGCTTCGTCGCCCTGGTGGGGCTGATGATCGCGTGGGGCGCCACCCGGCTGGCGCTCGGCGGCCACCTGCAGGCCGAGAGCGCCGGGTACCGGCTGCGGACCGCGCACGAGTACACCGGATTCGCGCTGGGCTTCCTGCTGCTGCGCGCCTTCTCCTCCGGCTGCACCGCGCTGACCGGCGTCGAGGCGATCAGCAACGGCGTGCCGGCATTCCGGCTGCCCAAGAGCAAGAACGCCGCGACCACGCTGGCGCTGCTGGGCGGCATCGCGGTGTCGATGTTCGCCGGCGTCACCGCGCTCGCGCTGATCAGCCACGTGCACACCGGGCCGGCCGGCGACCTGATCGGGCTGCCGCACGGGCAGTCGCCGCGGACCGTGATCGCCCAGGTCGGCCGGACCGTCTTCGGCGGCTCGTCGCCGCTGTTCTACCTGCTGCAGATCGTCACCGCGCTGATCCTGGTGCTCGCGGCCAACACCGCGTTCAACGGCTTCCCGGTGCTGGCCTCGATCCTGTCCCGGGACGGGTACCTGCCCCGCCAGCTGCGCAGCCGCGGCGACCGGCTGACCTACAGCAACGGGATCATGCTGCTGGCCGGCTTCGCCATCCTGCTCATCGTGATCTTCTCCGCGTCGCCCACCCGGCTGATCCAGCTGTACATCGTCGGCGTGTTCGTGTCGTTCACCTGCAGCCAGACCGGGATGATCCGGCACTGGAACCGGAACCTGCGCGGTACCGAAGACCAGCGCGCGCGGCGCCGGATGATGCGGTCGCGGGCGATCAACACGGTTGGCGCCTGTTTCACCGGCGTGGTGCTGGTCATCGTGGTCGTCAGCAAGTTCGCGAGCGGCGCCTGGATCGCGGTGGCGGCCATGGCCGTGATCTGGCTGACGATGAACGGCATCGCCCGGCACTACGACAGCGTCGCGATCGAGACGGCCCCGCCGCCGGACCTGGTGGTCACCTACCCCGCCAGCAACACCGCGATCGTGCTGGTGTCCAAGCTGCATCTGCCGACGCTGCGGGCGCTGGCCTACGCCCAGGCCACCAGGCCCAGCCGGCTGGAGGCGATCACCGTCGAGGTGGACGAGGACGAGACACAGCGGCTGACGGAGGAATGGGAAGCGAGGAAGCTGCCGGTGCCGCTGACCGTGGTCGCCTCGCCGTACCGGGAGATCACCCGGCCGGTGTGCGAGTACGTCGGGCGGCTGCGGCGCGACAGCCCGCGTGACATCGTCACCGTCTATATCCCGGAGTATGTGCTCGGGCACTGGTGGGAGCAGATCCTGCATAACCAGAGCGCGCTGCGGCTCAAGACCCGGCTGCTGCAGCAGCGCGGGGTCATCGTCGCCAGCGTCCCCTACCAGCTGAGGTCCGCCGCCGGCACCGATGCCAGGGCGGCCAGCCCGGTGCCGGGCCCGGCGCCCAGCGGCCGGGACCATACCGCGGCCGGCGGCCGGGGCCACGCCGCGACCAGCGGCCGGGACCATGCCGCGGCCGGCCCGGGCGAGGACGGGCGGCACGCGCCGGGCCCGCTGCGGCAGCTGACGGCCGACCGGAACGCGCTGCACGCCGCGGACCTGCAGGCCGAGATCTGCGACCTGTCGGTGCCCGGCGGCCCGGCGGCGACGCCGATCGCCGAGGCCAGGGACCACGAGATCGTGAACGTCGCCGGCACGCTGCGCACGGTAACCCTGCGCCCGCGCACGGCCAGCCTGACCATGCAGGCCGACCTGTGGGACGGCACAGGCAGCCTCACCCTGGTCTGGCTGGGCCGCCGACACATCCCGGGCATCGTGCCCGGCAGGCGCATCGTGGTGCGCGGGCGGGTGAGCGTCATCCGAGGCGAGCGCACGATATACAACCCGGTCTACAAGCTGGCCCCGTCCGCCGACTGACCTCGCCCGGCACCAGGCGGCCATCCCCCCGGTCAGAGCTGGAAACGGTAGCCCATTCCGGGCTCGGTCAGCAGGTAGCGCGGCCTGGCCGGGTCGGGCTCCAGCTTCCGGCGCAGGTTGGCGACGTAGACCCGCAGGTAATTGGTCTCATCCCGATAAGCGGGCCCCCAGACCTCCTGCAGCGCGAAGCGCTGGGTCACCAGCCGGCCTGCCTGCCGGACGAGCACCTCGAGCAGCTGCCATTCGGTCGGCGTGAGGCGCACGTCGCCGGCCGGCCTGATGACCCGCTTGGCGGCCAGGTCGACGGTGAAGTCGGCGGTGATCACCACCGGCTCGTCCGGCGCGGGAGAGGCGCGCCGGACCGCGGCGCGCAGCCGGGCCAGCAGCTCGTCCATGCCGAACGGCTTGGTGACGTAATCGTCGGCGCCCGCGTCCAGGGCAGCGACCTTCTGGCTCTCCTGGCCCCAGGCCGACAGCACGATGATCGGCGTCGAGGCCCAGCCGCGCACGCCGCGGATCACCTCGGTGCCGTCCATGTCCGGCAGCCCGAGGTCCAGGATCAGCACATCGGGCCGGTCCCTGGCCGCCGCGGCCAGGCCGGACGCGCCGTCCGCGGCCGTGGACACCTCGTACCGGCGGGCGGTCAGGTTGATCCGCAGCGCATGCAAGATCGGGGCCCTCGTCGTCGATGACCAGGACCCGGGTCACTGGTCGGCCGCCACGGGCGGCAGGGCGGCAGCCGCCGTGGCGGCGGGCAGGCTGAGGCGCATGGTCAGTCCCCCGCCCCGGGTGTCGGCCGCCTCGATGCCGCCGCCGATGATCTCCGCGAAGCCCTGGGCCACGGCCAGCCCGAGGCCGACGCCCGCGGCCGCCTGGCCACCGTGCTCCAGCCGCTGGAACGGCTCGAAGATGCGCGGCTTCAGCTCGTCCGGCACCCCGCGGCCGTGGTCGGCGACCTCGAGCAGGACCCGGTCCCCGGCCGCCCTGGCCTGCAATGTCGGCGGCCGCCCGGGCGGCGAGTAGGCCAGCGCGTTGGCGAACAAGTTGGCCAGCACGCGCTCGAGCAGGCCAGGATCGGTGCGCACCAGCGGCAGCCCGTCCGGCACGGCCAGCCGCACGCTCGGCGCCACCGTCCAGCCCGCGCAGCGCGACCGGCGCGACCTCGTCGATCGCGGTGGGCCGCAGGAACGGCTGCAGCGCGCCGGTGGCCAGCCTGCTCATGTCCAGCAGGTTGCCGATCAGCGCGTCCAGCCGGTCGGCGGACTGCTCGATCGTCGCCAGCAGCGCGGCCTGATCCGCGGGCGCCCAGTCCACGTCGGTCTGGCGCAGCGTGCTCACGCTGGCCTTGATCGAGGCCAGCGGGGTGCGCAGGTCATGGCTGACCGCCGCGAGCAGTGCGGTGCGCATCCTGTTGCCTGCGGCCAGCGCCTCTGCCTGGGCGGCCTGGGTGCGCAGCCGGTCGCGGTCCAGCGCGGCGGCGGCCTGCGCCGCGAACCCGTCGAGCAGCCGGGGCGGTACCGGCCGCGGCTGGCCGGAGAGGATCAGCGTCAGATCCGCCCGCACCTGGCTGCGCGTCACCGGCGGGGCAGATCCCGGCCTGGGCGATACCGGCCCGCTGGCCGCCACCGTGACCCACTGGCCGCCGGCCAGCTCGCGCAGCTCAGCGGTCCCGCCGCGGGTCTGGGTCAGGTGCGCGAGCACCGCGGCGGGAGTGTCCGCGCCGCTCAGCACGGTCTGGGCCAGCCCTAGCAGCTCGGCAGCCTCCTCGGTGCTGCGGGCCGCGAGCCGGGCCCGGTGCGCGGCCAGGTGCACCACGCTGCTGACCGTCACCGCGACGGTGACGAACAGCAGCAGCGCCAGCAGGCTCTGCGGATCGGCGATCGTGAGCGTGTGCACCGGCGGGGTGAAATACCAGTTCAGCAAAACGCTCGCGGTGACGGCGGCGAGCACGGCGGGCCAGAAGCCGCCCACGATGGCGATCGCCACCACTACGACCAGGTAGACCAGCAGGTCATCGGCGAGGTGCGGGCGCACCGCCGCGAAGCACCGCGGTCAGCAGCGGCATCCCGGCGGCCAGCAGCGATGCCGGCGACCAGCCGGCGGCCCCGATGCCGCCGGTCAGGTCCAGCCGCCGGGCCGCCCTGCCTGCCCGTCCGCGCAGGCCAGTACCCGGCCGCGGGCCGCGACGGGCTCGCGGCGGCCCCGTCGCCTGGCTGCCGCCGGATACGCTCACAATCCTCAGTGTGAACGACGCGGCCAGCCACCGCATCACCGTGCCCGCCCCGGCGCCGCCGAGCGTGCAGGCAGCCAGCACGATCGCGGCCCGGCGGCCACTCGCCGGCGAACCGCAGCTGCGCGTACGGCGGCCGCCCGAAGCCGTCCGCCACCAGCCAGCCGATCGCGCCGAGCACCGGGGCCACGGCCGGCTCGGCCGCCAGCGCGCCGCAGCTGACGATAACCGCCGCGAGCAGCAGCACCCAGCCTGCACTCAGGCCGCCATGCGCGCCGGCCGCGATGGCGCCCACGACCAGCAGGGCGGCGCAGCCCGCCGGCAGCGCCAGCGGGGCCGCCAGGCCGCGCCGCCGCCGGCTGCGGGCCGTCGCCGTGCGGGTCATCTCCAGGCCAGTTTCATCCCGGTCGCGGCCGTTGCGGCTGATCTTGGCGCGTTCTTAACACCGGCCCCCGGCTTCTTGACGTGCCCTTGATGCCTGCCCGCCGCCTGTGCCCGCCAGCCGGTGGCAGGCCCGGCCCGGGGTGCCTGCCGGTTGTGACAGCCGCCGGGTTGGCGATACCGTCCGACCGGCGCGAGGAGCGCAAGGAGGAGGCAGCACATGACATCGCCTGGCGTCTTCGCCGACCTGGCGCGCGCTGCGCGGCGTGCTGGCACCCGGTCGCGTTCGCCGCCGACCTGGCCGGCCAGCCGGCGCACGCCGACCTGCTCGGCGAGCCGCTGGTGCTGTGGCGCGGCCCGGACGGCCGGCCGCGGGCGATGTCGGACCTGTGCGTGCACCGCGGCACGGCGCTGTCGCTCGGCTGGGTCAGCGGCGACGAGCTGGTCTGCGCCTACCACGGCTGGCGGTACGCGCGCCGACGGCCGCTGCGTCGCCATCCCCCAGCTGGAGGACCCCGGCCGGGTGCCGGCCAAGGCCCGGGTGGCGCGTTCGCCGCGCAGGAGCGGTACGGGCTGATCTGGGTCGCGCTGGGCAGCCGCGCTGGCCGCTGCCCGAGGTGCCCGAGCTGGAGGACGGAGGCTGGACGCTGGTCAGCGGCCGGGCCGTACCGGTGGCAGTGCGACGCGGCCCGCCAGGTGGAGAACTTCACCGACTTCGGCCACTTCCCGTTGGTGCATCCGGGCCTGCTCGGCGACCCCGACCGGCCGGTGGTGCCCCGGCACGAGGTGCGCGCCGAGGGCCACGTGCTGCACTACTCGATCGTCCGGCCGGAGGCGGCTAACAGCGACGACTTCCCGGTGTTCGCGAACGAGCAGGCCGGGCCGCCGGAGCGCCGCAGCCGTTACGAGCTGCACCTGCCGTACACGATCGTGCTGCGCCTGGGCTGGGGCGGCGAGCAGGGCATGGTGTACTTCTTCGCCTCCCAGCCGGTCGCCGCCGACCGGTGCGCCGGCTACGTGGTGATCGGCCGCAATTACAACACTCGACCAGCCCGCCCAGGTGATCAGAGATTTCGAGGACACGATCTTCGGCCAGGACCAGGTGGTGGTCGAGTCGCAGCGGCCCGAGCGGGTGCCGTTCGACCTCGCCGCCGAGCTGCACCTGAAGTTCGACGCGGTGGCGGTGGCCTACCGCAAGGCCATGCGCGGGCTCGGCCTGTCGGCCGCGCAGCCGGGCGCGTAAGCGCAGCCCTGGCCTCACTGCTTGCCGGCGACCTGAGCGTCACGCTCAAGGATCTCGGCCGCGCCGCGCACTACGCACCGCAGCGGATCGTCGGCGATCACGGCGGGAATCCCGGTAGCGGCCTCGATCCGGTCGGCCAGGCCGGGCAGCAGCGCGCCGCCGCCCGCCACCCGGATCTTGCCCCGGACCACGTCGGCCGCGAGGTTGGGCGGGATGTCCGACAGCATCTCCCGCACCGTCTCCACGATCGCCCCGACCGCGCGCTCCAGCGCGGCCGTCACCAGCGGTCCCTCGACCTTCTCCACCCGCGGGGTGCGGCTGGCGGCATCCACGCCGACCGCCTCCACCGGCGCGGCGTCCGCGCCGGACAGCCCGATGGTCGTCTTCAGGCTGCGAGCGGCGTCCCGGCCGAGCAGCAGCCCGAGCTTGGTCCTGGCGGCGTGCACGATCGCCTCGTCCATCGCGTTCCCGGCCGTGCGCAGTGACTCGGCGCGCACCACGTTGCCGCCAGCCAGCACGGCGACTTCGGTGGTGCCGCCGCCCACGTCCACGATGAACGCGCCGGACCCGGCGGCCAGGTCGAAGCCCGCGCCGGCCGCCGCGGCCAACGGCTCGTCGATGATCCGCACCGAGCAGCGCGGCCGCAGCGCCGCGGCCGCGGCCGCCAGCGAGCGCCGCTCGACCCAGGTGGCGCCGCCCGGCACGCAGATCATCGCCGCGGGCCGCAGCAGACTGCGCCGCACCTTCGCCTGGCGCAAGAACCCCTGCAGCATGGCCGTCGCCGCAGCCAGGTCGGCGATGACCCCGTCCCGCAGCGGGTGGATCACCTCGACGTCCTTCGGCTCCTTGCCTGCCAGCGCGTCGGCGGCCGACCCGACGGCGGTGACCGTGCCGGCCACCGTGTTCAGGGCGATGGCCGACGGTTCCTCCAGCACGATTCCGCGATCGGTGACGCTGATCAGAGTATTGACCGTGCCCAGGTCGATCGCCACGCCTGCCCGCAGCCGCATGAGGTCCGTCCTTCTGGTGAAACGCAGATGACCACCCCAGTATGAGGGTGCACGGCACGAGCGCGCGTGTAGTCCGCATCTACCCCCGCCGCGACGGCCGCCGCGCGGCCCGCCGGGCCGCGGTTACCGCCCGGCCAGCACGTGCTGCACGGCCATCACGACTTGCTCGGCGTCGTCGGAGGTCAGCTCGGAGGACATAGGGAGCGCCAGCACCTCGGCGTCCAGCCGCTCGGTGACCGGCAGCCGCTCGCCGCGGCCCGGGACGGCCAGGTGCAGGGCCCGGAAATAGGGCTTGGTCTGCACCCCGCACTCCGCCAGCGCCCGGGCCAGCTCATCCCGCCCGGGCGACCGCCGGACCCGCATCACCCAGTGCACGAACGAGTGCGCGTCCCCGGGCTGGAGGCGCTGCGCCTGCAGCCCGCCGATGGCCGCCACCGCGTCGGCGTAGATTCCGGCGATCAGGTTACGCCGCCGCACCAGGTCGGCCAGGACCGTCAGCTGGTCCAGCGCGTAGATGGCGTGCAGCTCGTCCATCAGCACCGACCGGGTCCAGCCGGCCGGGTCGGCATGCAGCGCGGCCGCGGCCGCCGCTGGCATCACCACCGCGCCGCCGGCCCCGCCCGCGGACAGGACTTTCGCGAAGCTCATCGAGTAAGCGTGCGCGCCGGCCTGAGTCGCCACCGGGGATCCGCGGTAGCGGCTGCCCAGCGACGCCGCCGAATCGCCGACCAGCGGGATCCCGGCCTCGCCGCAGACCTGCCGCAGGGCCGCATAGTCGCACGGCTGGCCGAAGGTGTCGACGCAGACCACCAGGCGCACGCCGCCCGCGGCCAGCTCGCGGCGGACCCCGGCGGGATCCAGCGTCCAGGTGTCGTCGGTGACGTCCACAAAGCGCAGCCGGTAGCCGAGCTGCAGCAGCACCTCGGCGGTGGCCGGGAAGGTGAACGACGGCAGGATCGCCGCGTCGCCTGGCGCGGCCGGACCGGCGGTCGCCGCGACGGCCAGCCGCAGCGCGGCCGTGCCCGATTCGGTCACCAGCACGGTGTGCTCCGCGCCGAGCTCCAGCTCAGCGGCCAGGCCGCCGGTGAGCTCCCGTGACCAGCGGTTGCCATGCTTGGTCGCGCCAGTCCACAGGCTGGCCTGCATGCGGGCGCCGACCTCGTCGGGCCGGGCCGCCCGCGACGGCCTGACCACCGGTATGGCCGGATCGGCGACCGGGCGGGGATCGGCCTGCAGGCTCTCCACCAGCTCCTTCAGGCCCGGGCTCACCGGCATGATCGGATGCCCGGCGGCGGCCAGCTTGCCCGAGTCGACCACGCCGCAGCTGTCGTCAGCCGGCGGCAGCTGCAGGACCAGCGGTGAGTCCGAGCCGCACAGGTCGCGGATCTCGGCGGCCACGTCAGGCAGCGCGGCCGGCTCGCCGCCGACGTTGTAGACGCCGGGTGAAAGGTCGCCGGCCACGATCTCGGCCACGTCGCCCACCGGGACGAACGTGCGGGTCACCTCGGTGACCGGCAGCGGCAGCCCGGCGAGGGCCCTGCGGGTGAGCCTGCTCATGAACCGCTCCTGGCCGATGCCGTAGACGTTCGCCAGGCGCAGGATGGTCACCCGCTCCGCGCCGCAGCCGCGCTGCACCAGCCGCTCCTGGGCCAGCTTGGACAGCGCGTAGGTCCACCGCCCGGTCGGGTCGGCTGCGGCCAGCGCCCGGCCGGCCGGGGCCGCCTGCCACGGCGGGCACGGCGCGGCGGCGATCTCGACCGCCTGATCGCACCATTGGTCTATCTGCCCGATGGTCCAGGGCAGCCGCGGGGCGGTGTCCTCGCGCAGCGGCGCGGGCGCGCTGCCGTATACCTCAATCGAGGACAGCAGCACGACCGGGCGGCCAGCCAGCGCGGGCAGGATCCTGGCCGTGGCCACCGCGTTGCTGACCGGCAGCGTCCACGGCCAGCACGGCCGCGGGTGGCTCGACCCGAGCAGGATGGCCGCCGGGCCGGGCGGCAGCGGCGGCAGCTCATCGGTGAGCACGTCCGCCGCGAGCCAGTGCGCGCCCCGGGCCAGCAGGCCGTCCGGCGGCGGCCGCCGGTCCACGACGGTCACGTCCCGGCCGGCCGACAGCAGCTCGTCCGCGACAGCCCGGCCGACGAAGCCCGACCCGCCGAACAGCACGAAGGTGTCCGTCATCACGCTTGCCTTTCCCCGGATCAGGTCGGCCCGGCCGGGCCGTCGGCGGGCTTGCGCCCGGTGGCCAGCAGCTGCTTGCCGACGTCGGCCAGCACCGGGTGGCCGGACAGCTCGCGCTCCAGGCTCAGCTGGCCGTCCCAGTCGGCGGCGAGCCGCTCGGCCAGCACCGCCCGGCCCGCCGGGGCCGCGGTGGTGAGCAGGCCGGCCACCTCGACATCGGCCAGCCCGGCGGCCCGCAGCGCCCGGGCCAGCCGCCCGGCGTCCAGCAGGTGCATCTGCGCGCAGTGACCGCCCGCCGACCAGGTGCCGACCGGCGTGCGCAGCCGCTGCACCGCCTCGTCCGGCTTGCCGTCGGCCAGCAGCTCGATGACCAGCCCCACCAGCGAGTCCACCAGCACGGCCACGGTCCCGCCGGGCCGTACCCAGCCGGCGAACCGGCGGATCACCGCCGCCGGGTCGGCGGTGTACTGGAGTGAGCCGAGGGCCAGCACCATCCCGGCGGAGGCCGCGGGCAGCTCGGCGGTCTCCATCGAGCCCTCGATGAGCGAGAACCGCGGCCCCAGGCCGGCCCGCCGCAGCTCGGCGATCATCCCCGGGGCCTGCTCGATCCCGACCACATCGTAGCCGAGCGCGGTCAGCCGCCCGACCCAGCGGCCCACGCCGCAGCCCGCGTCGACGACGGGCCCGCGCTCGGGCAGCAGCTGGCTCACCCGCTCCCAGGCCAGCGTGTCGTAGGCCCGCCGGTGCGGCACCTCGAAATGCTCGGCGTAGCCGGGCGCGAGGGCACTGTAGAGGGCCTGGCTCGGCCGCATCCCTAGCCCCCCGCTCCGAGGCGCCTGCGCCCCGCCCGCCAGAGCAGGTCGTCGAGGTAGGTCTTCGGCAGCCAGCGCAGGTTGAGGCTGTAGTTGCTGCCGCAGCCCACGCACTGCTTTCGGAACAGCCGCGCGTGCTCCTCCCGGTAGTGCGCTGACTCGATCACCTCGGCGATCGTCTTGCTGCGGACGCTGAAGGCCGGGTCGTGCGCCCAGCAGCCGCCGATCTCGCCTCTGGAGTGGATCATGAGCTTGAGCTGTGACTCGGCGCACGGCACGTCGGTCTGCACCACGTCGGCGAAGTGGCCCGGGATGTACTTCAGATCTGAGTACCGGGGCAGCCACCGGGAGTCGGCCCGCTTGACGTCCTCCAGCCTGCGCAGCGCGGCGCTGATGTCGCCGGTCTCGACCTGCTTCAGCTGCCCGACCTCCGGGGCGCGGAACAGGAACGTGTGATCGGTCGCGAGGTTCAGGTACAGCCGGACCTGCAGCTGCTGGGCCAGCCGCGCGATGTCGGGCAGGGTGTCGATGTTGTCGCGCATGACGGTGAAGTTCATCCGCACCTTCAGCCCGAGTTCCTCGCGCCGGCCGATCAGGGCCCGCAGGTGGGTGGTGGTCGTCTCGAACGCGCCGAGACGGCCGCGGATGCGGTCGTGGACCAGGCCGTTGGGGCCGTCAACGGAGATGTTGAAGCTGCGCACCCCGGCAGCCAGCACCGTGTCCATGGTGGGCGGCGTCAGCCGGATCCCGTTGGTGTTCAGGTGCATGTGCCGGATGCCCTCATCCCGGGCGAACGCCATGAGCTCGATCGCATCCGGCCTGATCAGCGGCTCGCCGCCGGTGAAGTTCACCTTCACGATCTTCAGCTTGACCAGCTGGCGCAGCACGTCCTGCCACTCGGCGGTGGTCAGCTCGCCCTTGGTGTTGTCCAGCCAGCAGCTGCAGCTCTTGCACCGCAGGTTGCAGTTCTCGGTCAGGAACAGCTCAGCCACCAGCGGCCGCACGTGCAGCCCCGGAGCGACGAACCGCTTGACCGCCAGCTGCGTGAAGAAGCTCGCGAGCTGGACTTTCTCCCCCGCTGTCATGGGATTCTCCTGGCTGTCACGTAGATGTTCGCGGCGGAGAAGATCTCGCCGTCGAGGTAGATCGCCCGTTCGAGCAGCATGCGGGCGCGGCCGCGCAGCAGCAGCGCCGGGATCTGGAACCAGCGCCAGAACAGGTTGGCCCCGGTCACCGGGCCCGGGACGAATCCGGCCCGGCTCAGCAGCGCGAGCAGGTCCGCGCGCCGGTAGTTGGTGTGGTTGTCCTTGCCGACGGACATGTCGCCGCGCAGCCCGTTGGACAGGTCGGCGAACCGCTCGGCGTAGACCTGCCGTCCGAACCGGGCGCTGTACACCAGCCGGTGCAGGCGCGGGAACCGGAACTTGGCGTTGTCCGGGTCGAGGAACGAGAACACGTGCCGCTGCGGTGCCGTCAGCACCAGCAGCCCGCCCGGCACCAGGATGCGGTGGATCTCGGCGAGCAGGCGGCTCTCGTCGGGGACATGCTCGAGCACGTCGAGCAGTGAGACCGAGTCGAACGAGGCCGCCGCGAAGTCCAGCTCGCCGCCGACCGGGATGCGGGTCAGCGGCAGCTCCGGGCACCGGGCCGCCAGTGCGGCCAGGTAGCCCGGATGCGGGTCGGCGCCCGCGCAGGTCAGCTTGGTCGTCGCGGCCAGCACGGCCAGGAAGTCCCCCTCGCTGCAGCCCAGGTCGAGATGCCGGCCGGTCCGGCCGGCCAGCTGCTCCCAGGCGAAGGAGTACCGGCGCAGGTGGTGACGCGCGAACGGGCTCGGCTCAGCGGGCACGGCTATCCCGGCGCCCGCGGCGGTCCCGGCACAGGCGCGCGGACAGCGTATCCAGGGTCTCGATGATGTGCCCGGCCGTGGCCGCGGGGGCGACCGGCCGTTCGCGCAGCAGCGCGCCTTGCCGCGCGCCGTGCGCCGCCACCGCCGCGGGCAGGTCAGCTACGTCCCAGACCGCGATCACCGGGCCAGCGCGCTCCTCCAGCCGCAGGTAGCGAGCCTGGTGATCGTTGCCCATCTCGCCCAGTGCCGACCGCCGGGCGACGGCGACCGGGGCCTTCTGCGCCCGCTGGACGAGCCGGACGGTGTTGCCGGCGTGGGTGATGACCACGTCGGACTTGCGGATCATCGCATCCAGCTCGTCGAAGGACACGAACGGGCTGTGCGGGCAGGGCGGCGTGACCGGCGAGGTCCCGGTCTGCGCAAAGACCTCATGCTCGGCGCACAGCGGCGCGATCGCGCCGACCAGCCGGTCGAAGGGCCACGGCCCCATGCCCACGGTGACCAGGATCCGGGCCATCAGTACAGCTCGCCGAGCAGGACCGCGCGGGGCCGGGAGCTGACCAGCGCCGGGCGCTGCACCAGGACGGCCGCCGACAGCCGCCCGCACAGCCTGCTCGCCACCCCGGGCTCGGCCACGATGTTGAACGTCTCCAGCCACAGCGCGGGCACCCGCAGCAGCCGGGCGGCGGCGAAGATGCCCACGGCCACGCCGGAGCCGGCCGAGATGATCAGGTCGGGCCGCTCCCGGCGCAGGATGGCCAGCGCACGGGCGGCGGCACCGAGCACGGCCAGGGGCCGGCGCACCGACTGCTCCCGCTCCCAGTGCACGCGCTGGCCGTCCAGCAGGGACATCGTGTCCGGCGCCCGGACGCTGACCCAGCTGACGTCGTGCCGGGACCACCAGGGCTGCAGCGCGAGCAGGTCGAGCAGCACGCCGCCGCTGCTGGACACCAGCAGCACCCGGTACCGGCGATCGTCGGCCGCGGCAGGCGCGTGCCCGCCCGCGGGCCGTAGCGGCCTGGTCGTGTCGGCTCCCCTGTGAGGTACGTGTTGTCGGCCTAGCTGGTACTGGCCGGCTGCTCCACGGCCGGGCTGACCTGCGGTTCCGGGCCTGATCCTGAGCGCCCAGACTATCCGCCGCCGGCCGGATTGTTCAGCCAACCGGCATTTAATCCCAGATTTGAACCGCTTGGCCATCGCTTTGTCCGTAGGCTGGCCGACATTCATCACGCGGGGAGCGGCGGCCCCCGCCTGACCTGCAACCAGGGGGCCGCGGCGGCGGCCTGGCGCGTGAGGGAGCAAGCATCATGACGGGCGGCCCCAATGCGGCAGCGGACACCGATGGCCTGCAGCCCGCGCGGCTGAGCCGCCGCCGGGCTGCGCTGGTGACAGCGCGGCAGGCCGGCCGTTCCTCGCTGGTCTCCGCACGACGGGTGGCGGGCGGCCAGGGCATGCTGCCCGGTTTCTTGATCGTCGGCGCGCAGCGGTGCGGTACCACCTCGATGGTCCGGGCGCTCAGCCGCCACCCAGCCGTGTTCAGCGCGGCGCAGTATCTGGAAGTGCACTACTTCGACATCGGGTATGACCGCGGCCTGGCCTGGTACCGCAGCCATTTCCCGCACCCGGCCCGGGCCCGGCTGGCCGCGCGGTCCGCCGGAGCGGAACCGGTGGCCTTCGAGTCAAGCCCGTACTACATGTTCCACCCGCTGGCGGCCGGGCGGATCGCCAGGGACCTGCCCGGGGTGAAGCTGCTGGTGCTGCTGCGGGACCCGGTCGAGCGCGCCTACTCGGGCTGGGCGCACGCAGTTTCCATCGGCTGCGAGACCGAGCCGTTCGAGCGGGCCCTGGAGCTGGAGGACGCCCGGCTGGCGGGCGAGGCCGAGCGGCTGGCCAGCGATCCCGGTTACGCCAGCTACAGCCACCAGCACCACTCCCACCGCACCCGCGGCCAGTACGCCGAGCAGCTGGAACGCCTGGAACGGCTGTTCGGCCGGGACCAGATTCACATCGTGGACAGCGGCGCGTTCTTCACCGACCCCGAGCCGGAGTACGCCGTCGTGCTGGATTTCCTCGGGCTGGCCGCCCGCGGCTCGCCCGGCCTGCGGCGCCGCAACGCGAGCCCGCGCGCGCCCATGTCCGAGGCGACCCGGGCCGCGCTCAAAGAGCATTACCGCCCGCACGACGAGCGGCTGGCCCGCTGGCTCGGTCACCAGCCCAGCTGGCGCGCCTAGTACTCCGCCGCCACGGACGACCCGGCCGCCAGGCCATGTCCGCCAGCTGCCGAATCCGATGAACGGCCCGGTCAGCGGGCTGGGTGTGCCGTTCAGCGGCCCGATCAGCGGATTCGGCCCGGACCGGGCGCGGCGCTCGCCGGGTCAGGCGCGGGCGGCTCGGCCGGGGGGTCCGGGGCGGCGAGGCACCCGGGCGGGAGGCGGCGGCTGATCGCGAGGGTGCCGGCCGCGGCCGCGGCGGCCAGCGCGAAGGCGATGGCGATCCCGTCGGCGAGGGGCACCCCGGCGCTTTGCACCGCGGCAACCGCGGCGCCGCCCGCGCCGATGCCGAGTGCCGTGCCGAGCACGTCGCACAGGCTGACCGAGGCCGCCGCCCAGCCCTCGCGGCCCGCCGGGGCCTCGCCCAGCACCATCAGCGTGGTCGGCGCGTAGGCCAGGCCCATGCCGAGGCCGGCCACCGTCCACGCGGCCAGGCCGACAGCGACTGGGATGGCAGGCTGCAGCGTCAGCGCCATCCCCGCCAGCCCGGCCAGGATCACGATCAGGCCCAGCCGGACCAGGCGCCGGCCCGGCCACCGGCTGCTCAGCCTGGCCTGCACCCAGGCGCCCGCCGTCCAGGCCACGGTGGCCCCGGTGACCGCGATACCGGCCACCACGGTCGACTGGTGCCTGGCCGTGGTGATGGCCAGTGTGACGAACGCGTCCGCGCCGAAGAAGGCGAAGGTCAGCAGGCCCCGGGTGGCGACGGCCGCGGGCAGCCCGGCCCGGGCCGCGAGTGTCCCGGCGGGCAGCAGCCGGCGCAGCACCGGCACCCCGATGGCCGCGCCCGCCGCCAGCAGCCCGGCGCCGGCCAGCGCGTGGCCGTTGCTGACCATCAGCGTCAGGCCGCCCAGGAACAGGCCGGCGCCGACCGCGGCCAGCACGCCGTCGGACAGCCGCTGGCCGCCCGGCGCGGGCCCTTCGGCCCGGCCCAGCCGCACCAGGGCCGGCACCGTCAGCGATCCGGTGACCGCGACCAGCGGAAGCAGGCCCAGGAACACCCACCGCCAGCCGAGCAGCCGTGCCACCGCGGCGGCGACGGCCGGCCCGGCAAGGCCGGGCGCCACCCAGGCGGTGGACAGCACGGCCATCATCCTCGGCCGCAGTTCCCCGGGCAGGCTGCGGCCGATCACGGCGTAGGCGACAGCCGGGACCGCTCCCCCGCCCACGCCCTGCAGTGCGCGGCCCGCGACCAGCACGATCATCGACGGAGCGAGGCCGGCGACGGCCAGGCCGGTCCCGAACAGCAGCACGCCGCCGATGTAGGGCACCGCCGGTCCGAGCCGGTCGGCCTGCCGCCCGGCCGCGACGATGCCGATCATCGTGCCGAGCTGGAAGGCGGTGAAGGCCCAGCCGTACAGCCCGAGCCCGCGCAGGTCTCGGGCGACGACCGGCATCACGGTGACCACGGCCAGGGCCTCGGCCGCTACGAACGTGACAGTGAGCACGAGGCCGCCGGTCAGCGCCCGCCGCTCCGCTGCCCACAACCCGGTCCGCATAACTCTCCCGGCCCCATTCTCCCCGCCCCGGCACACCGCCCAGAGGATAGGAGCTGAAGTCCGGTTGAAGTCAATGCCGGGCCAGCAGGTTCAGCCCGGCCTGGACCGCGCTGCGGCTACCAGGGGATGGAGCCGGGCCGGTCTTTGCCCCAGTCAGGGACCGGCAGACCGCGCCGCGGTCTGCGCCGGAGACCAGGGCCGCGTACTTGGCCAGGGCACCAGTGGTGTAGTTCGGCGCGGGCCGGGTCCAGCCCGCCTTTCGGCGGGCCAGCTCGGCGTCGTCCACGCCCAGCTCGAGCCGCCGCTGCGGGATGTCCAGCACGATCGGGTCGCCGTCGGCCACCACTGCGATCGGGCCGCCGTCGAAGGCCTCCGGCGCCGCATGCGCGACGCAGGCGCCGAACGTGGCCCCGGAGAACCGCCCGTCGGTCACCAGCGCCACCTCCTGGCCCAGGCCCGCGCCCTTGATCGCCGCGGTAACGGCCAGCATTTCGCGCATGCCGGGGCCGCCCTTCGGGCCCTCGTTGCGGATCACCACGACGTCGCCCTTGGCGACCCGGCCGGCCGTGACCGCGGCCATGCAGTCTTCCTCGCGCTCGAACACCCGGGCCCGTCCTTCGAACCGCAGCGTCCTCGATGCCGGGCGTCTTGACCACGGCGCCGTTCGGCGCCAGGTTGCCGCGCAGCACGGCCAGGCCGCCGTCCGGCTTGAACGGCTTGCGGACCGGCCGCACCACGTCGCCGTCGGGGTCGAACGGCGTCGGCCACGTTCTCCGCCAGCGTCCTGCCGTTCACCGACAGCGCGTCACCGTCGACCAGGCCGGCGGACAGCAGCTCGCGCAGCACCACCGGCAGCCCGCCGGCCTGGTCCAGCTCGCTCATGATGAACCGGCCGGCCGGGCGCATCGACACGATGTGCGGGGTGCGCCGCGATACCGCGTCGAAGTCGTCCAGGGTGAGCTCGACCTGGGCCTCGCTGGCGATGGCCAGCAGGTGCAGCACGGCGTTGGTCGAGCCGGCGGTGGCCATCACCACGGCGGCGGCGTTCAGGAAGGCGGCCCTGGTCATGATCTGCCGCGGCGTCAGCCCGGCGGCGAGGGTCGCGACCACGGCCTCGCCGGTACGGCGGGCCAGGTCGGTGCGCTCGGCGGACACGGCCGGGGCGGTGGCCGAGCCGGGCAGCGCCATGCCGAGCGCCTCGGCGCAGGCCGACATGGTGTTGGCGGTGTACATGCCCGCGCACGACCCGGCGCCGGGGCAGGCGGCCCGCTCGACCGACAGCAGCTCGCTGTCGGACATCTCACCCGCCGCGTGGCTGCCGACCGCCTCGAACACGTCCTGGATGGTCAGCGACCTTCCGTGCGCGTGGCCGGGCAGGATCGTGCCGCCGTACAGGAACGCGGCGGGCACGTCCAGCCGGGCGCAGGCCATCAGCATGCCGGGCAGCGACTTGTCGCAGCCGGCGATGGCCACCAGCGCGTCGAACCGCTCGGCGAGCATCATCAGCTCCACCGAGTCAGCGATGATCTCCCGGCTGACCAGCGAGGCCTTCATGCCCTCGGTGCCCATCGAGATGCCGTCGGAGACCGCGATCGTGCCGAACTCGAACGGCACCGCGCCGGCCTGCCGCACGCCCTCCTTGGCCGCGCGCGGCCAGCCCGTTCAGGTGCAGGTTGCAGGGGGTGACCTCGTTCCAGGACGAGGCCACGCCGACCTGGGCGCGCTCCAGGTCGGCCTCGCTCAGGCCGACCGCGCGCAGCATCGCGCGCGCAGCGGCCCGTTCCGGCCCGGTGGTGAGCGGTCCGGACCGCGGCCGGGGCAGGTCAGGCGGGCGGGGCGGGCAGGACGGGCGGGGCGGGAAGTCACAGAACAGCCTCCGAGTACTCGGCCCGGCGCCGGCGCCGAGCGCAACAGGGGTTCTCGCCGAGATGATCGGCTCCGTGGTGACCGGCTGCGCGCCGGCGCGCAGCAGCCCGTAGCTGACGCCTTCGGCCAGAGCCTGCCACGATGCGGTCACCACGTCGTCCGAAACCCCGACGGTGGCCCACTCGCCGTCGGCGTCGGCCGAGGTGAGCATGACCCGGGTGACCGCGCTGGTCGCGGCCCGGCCGTCCAGGATGCGGACCTTGTAGTCGACCAGCCGGATCTTCGCCAGCGCCGGGTACAGGCCGATCAGCCCCGGCGCAGCGCCTCATCCAGCGCATGCACCGGCCCGACCCCCTCGCCCGCCTCGACGACCCGGTCGGCGCCGAGCAGCAGCCGGACCATCGCCTCGCTGCGGTCCGCGCCGGTCGCGTCCTTCTCGATCACCACCCGGTAGCCCTCGAGCTCGAACCAGACCGGCAGCGCCCCGGCGATCTTGCGCACCAGCAGCTCGAACGAGGCGTCGGCGGCCTCGTAGGCGTACCCGCGGTGCTCGGCCTCCTTGACCTCCTCCAGCACGATGGCGGCCAGGTCAGCGGACAGGTCCAGGCCGAGCTCCTCGGCCTTGGCCAGCACGTTACTGCGCCCGGCCAGCTCGCTGACCAGCACCTGCGCCCGGTTGCCGACCACGGCCGGGTCGACATGGGAGTAGGCATCCGGGCGGCGCGCGATGGCCGAGGCGTGCAGTCCGGCCTTGGTCGCGAACGCGGACGAGCCGACGTAGGGCTGGCGCGACTCGAACGGCAGGTTCGCGACCTCGGCGATGCCCCGCGCGGTCGTGGCCAGCGCGCCGAGACGGCCGGCGGGCAGCAGCTCGTGGCCGCGCTTGAGCTCCAGGCTGGCGATGACCGAGAACAGGTCGGCGTTGCCGCACCGCTCGCCGTAGCCGTTCGCCGCGCCCTGCACGTGCAGGCTGCCCGCGCCAACCGCGACCACCGAGTTGGCCACCGCGCAGGCGGCATCGTTGTGGAAGTGCACCCCGACGCGTACCGGCGACGCGGCGCTGACCTCCGCCACGATCTTGGCCACGTCGTCGGGCAGCGTGCCGCCGTTGGTGTCGCACAGCACCAGTGTGTCCGCGCCCGCGTCGGCGGCCGCCGCCAGCACTTCCAGCGCGTAGCCGCGGTCCGCGGCATACCCGTCGAAGAAGTGCTCGGCGTCGAACACCACCCGGCGGCCTGCCGCGGCCACGAACGCGACCGACTCGGCCACCATGGCCAGGTTCTCCTCGCGGGTGGTGCGCAGCGCCTCGTCCACATGCAGCGTCCACGCCTTGCCGACCAGGGTGACGATCGGCGTCCGGGCCGCCAGCAGCGCGGCCAGGTTCGGGTCGTCGTCGGCCCGCCTGCGCGGCGGCCGGGTGGCCCCGAACGCGGCCAGCGTGGCGTGCCGCCAGCTCATGTCCTTCGCGCGGGCGAAAAACTCGGCGTCCTTGGGATTGGAGCCGGGCCAGCCGCCCTCGATCACGTCGACCCCCAGGCCGTCAAGCGCGGTGGCGACCGCGATCTTGTCGGCTACCGTCAGGTCCAGTCCCACTTGCTGGGACCCGTCCCGCAGTGTCGTGTCGTAGATCTCTACCTTGGCCGCCGGATTCTGCTGGCTGCCGGTGCCGTCCGCGGTCATGACGCCTCCTCCAGGCGGGCGAGCAGGGCATCCGCCCACTGGGCGGTGGTACCGGGTGCGCCCGCTTCGAGCACGGTCGATACGGCGGCGTCCAGCTCGGCGCCGGCCGCCTCCTCGCCCAGGTGGTCGAGCATCAGCCCGGCCGACAGGACTGCGCCCGCCGGGCTGGCCAGGCCCTTCCCGGCGATGTCGGGCGCCGAGCCGTGCACCGGCTCGAACACCGACGGGCCGGTGCGGTCGGGGTTCAGGTTGCCGCTCGGGGCCAGCCCGAGACCGCCGGTCAGGGCCGCGCCGAGGTCGCTGAGGATGTCACCGAACAAGTTGTCGGTGACGATCACGTCGAACCGGGCCGGGTCGTCCACCAGGTACAGGCAGGCGGCGTCCACGTGCGCGTAGTCCAGCGTGACGCCGGTCTGCGCCGCGACCTCCTGCGCGGTGCGCAGCCACAGGTCGCCGGCGTGGGTGAGCACGTTGGTCTTGTGCACCAGGGTGAGCTGGCCGGCGCGCCGGGTGGCGAGGGCCGCGGCGTACCTGACGCAGCGGGCCACCCCGGCCCTGGTGTTCAGCGACTCCTCGGTGGCGGACTCGAACTCGGTGCCGCGGTGCACGGTGCCGCCGGCCCCGGCGTACAAGCCCTCGGTGTTCTCCCGCACGATGACCAGGTCCAGGTCGGACAGCGCATGCCGGGTGACGGCCCCGCCGGCCCCGGCGCGCAGCCTGGACGGGCGCAGGTTGACGTACAGGTCGAGCTCGGCCCGCAGTCGCAGCAGCAGGCCGCGCTCCAGCACGCCCGGCTTGACCTGCGGGCTGCCGACCGCGCCGAGCAGCACCGCGTCGGTCTTGCGCAGCTCGTCCAGCACCGCATCGGGCAGGATCTCACCGGTGTCGAGATAGTGCTGCGCGCCGAGCGGGCAGGGCCGCCACTCGACGCTGAACCCATGGCGGGCCGCGACCGCGTCCACGCAGCTTCGGGCGACCTGCGTCACCTCGGGCCCGATGCCGTCACCGGGCAGGTGCGTGACGACGTAGCCGCGGTCAGATCCGCCACGGGCGGATACGTCCGGATCCATCGTCACTCCGCCTCGTCTACCGGGGCGTTAAGCCAGCTCATCATGGCGCGCAGCGGCTTGCCGGTCTGCTCGATCAGGCTGGCGTTCGCCTCGGCGCGCAGCCGGCTCGAAGTTGGGCCGGCCGTTGTCGTCCTCGGCGATCCACTCGCGGGCGAACTCGCCGGACTGGATGTCGGCCAGCAGCTTGCCCATGGCCTGCCTGGTGGGCTCGGCGATCACCCGCGGGCCGCGGGTAAGGTCGCCGTACTCGGCGGTGTCGCTGACCGAGTACCGCATGCCCTTCATGCCGCCCTCGTACATCAGGTCGACGATGAGCTTCAGCTCATGCAGGCACTCGAAGTAGGCGATCTCGGGCTGGTACCCGGCCTCGACCAGGGTCTGGAACCCGGCCTGGACCAGGGCGGTGACCCCGCCGCACAGCACGGCCTGCTCGCCGAACAGGTCGCTCTCTGTCTCCTCTTTGAACGTGGTGACCAGCGCCCCGGCCTTGGTGCCGCCGATGCCGCAGGCGTAGGACCTGGCCAGGTCCCAGGCCTTGCCGGTGGCGTCCTGGGCCACTGCGATCAGCACCGGGGTGCCCTGGCCGGCCTCGAACTGGCGGCGGACCAGGTGACCGGGCGCCTTCGGCGCGACCATGGCCACGTCTACGCCCGCGGGCGGGGTGATGTAGCCGAAATGGATGTTGAAGCCGTGCGCGAAGAACAGCGCATCGCCGGGCTTCAGATTCGGCGCGATCGCCTCCGCGTACAGCGAGCGCTGCACGGTGTCCGGGGCGAGAACCATGATTACGTCGGCCCAGGCGGCGGCCTCGGCCGGCGTCTGCACGGTCAGCCCGGACGCCTGCGCGCGGGCCCGGGACCTCGAGCCCCCGGGCAGCCCGACGCGGACCTCGCAGCCGGAGTCGCGCAGGCTGAGCGCGTGCGCATGACCTTGCGAGCCGTAGCCGAGAACTGCGATCTTGCGGGCGGCGACGAGGCTGAGGTCAGCATCGGAGTCGTAGTACACGGTGGCCATGACGAAGCAGTTCCTTTCGAAGGTGGTCCGCGGGCGCGATCCTGCGCACCCGCGGCGGGCGCTCAGGCGCTGACGGCGGTCAGCCCGGGCGGGGCGGGTGGGGCGGGAACGGGTGCGGTCTCGGTGTCGCCGTCGGTGATGGTCTCGCGGCCGCGGCCCAGCGCGACCCGGCCGGTGCGGACCAGCTCGCAGGGGCCGTAGGTCTCCAGCATGGCGAGCAGCGCGTCCAGCTTGCCGGGGCCGCTCACCGACTCCAGGATCAGCGTGTCCGGGGTCAGGTCGACGACGTTCGCGCCGAACACGGCCGCCACCTCGAGCAGCTGGCTGCGCACCGCCGGGCCAGCCGGGACCTTGATCAGCGCGAGCTCGCGCTCGACCGCGGCGCCCTCCTCCAGCTCGGCCACCTTGAGCACGCGCACCAGCTTCTCCAGCTGCCTGATTACCTGCTCGACCGGCGTGGACGCGCCATCGACCACGATCGTCATCCGGCTGACCCGCTCGTCCTCCGTCGGGCCGACCGCGAGTGAGCTGATATTGAACGCGCGCCGGGAGAACAGCCCGGCCACGTGGGCGAGCACGCCCGGCTTGTTCTCGACCAGGACCGACAGGGTGTGAGTGCTCATCGCTTGCTACCTTCCGTCATCTCCCGCAGCCCGGCGGCCCGCTGCTCCGCCTCGCTGAACTCGGGCCCGAGCACGATCTCGTCGTTCGGGCGGCCGGCCGGCACCATCGGGAAGACTCCCTCTCTGTCGTGCACCCGGAAGTCGACGACCACCGGCGTGTCGGTCACCGCCAGCGCCTTGTCCAGCGTCGCGTCGACGTCGTCGGGGCGCTCGCAGCGCAGCCCGACGCAGCCGTAGGCCTCGGCCAGCTTGACGTAGTCGGGGATCGCGGTGCCGAGCTCGACCTCGGAGTACCGCTCGTCGTAGAACAGCTCCTGCCACTGGCGCACCATGCCGAGGAAGCCGTTGTTGAACAACATGACCTTGATCGGCAGCTTCTCGATCGCGCAGGTGGCGAGCTCCTGTGCGGTCATCTGGAAGCAGCCGTCGCCGTCGATCGCGATCACCGTCTCCCCGGGCCTGCCGACCTGGGCGCCCATCGCGGCCGGGACCGCGAAGCCCATCGTGCCGAGGCCGCCGGAGTTGATCCAGCTGCGCGGCCTGGTGAAGGAGTAATGCTGGGCGGCGTGCATCTGGTGCTGGCCGACGCCCGCCACCACGATCGCGTTGCCGCCGGTCATCGCGGACAGCCGCTCGGTCACGTACTGCGGCTTGAGCGGGCCGTCCGGCTCCTGGGTGTAGCGCAGCGGGAACTGCCGCTTCCACCCGTCGGTGACCGCGATCCAGGCCTGGGTGTCCGGTGGCCCTTCGGCGCTGATCAGCCCGGCCAGCGCGTCGCACAGGCCGGCGACGGTCGGCCGCAGGTCCCCGACGATGGCCACGTCCGGGATGCGGTTCTTGCCGATCTCAGCCGGGTCGATGTCGGCGTGCACCACCTGCGCGCGCGGCGCGAAGTCCGCGAGCCTGCCGGTGACCCGGTCGTCGAACCTGGCCCCGAGCGCCACCAGCAGATCGGCTTCCTGCAGCGCCGCCACGGCCGGGTAGCAGCCGTGCATGCCCGGCATGCCGAGCGCGAGCGGGTGGGTGTCGGGGAACGCGCCGCGGGCCATCAGCGTGGTGGTCACCGGCGCCTGCGCCAGCTCGGCCAGCGCCAGCAGCTCGGCGTGCGCGCCGGACTTGATCACGCCGCCGCCGACGTACAGCACCGGCCGCCGGGCAGCGTGCAGCATCCGGGCCGCGTCGGCGATCGCGGCCTGATCCGGGGCCCCGGGGACCTTGTAGCCGGGCAGGTCAAGCACCGGCGGCCAGGCCCAGGGGCCCTGCGCCTGCAGGATGTCCTTGGGCAGGTCGACCAGGACCGGGCCGGGACGGCCGCTGGCGGCAATATGGAACGCCTCGGCGATCGCGGCCGGGATCCGCTCCACCGTGGTCACCAGCTCGTTGTGCTTGGTGACCGGCAGCGTGATCCCGGTGATGTCGGCTTCCTGGAACGCGTCGGTGCCGATCAGCGGCGTGCCGACCTGCCCGGTGATCGCGACCACCGGCACCGAGTCCATGTAGGCATCGGCGAGGGCCGTGACCAGGTTGGTCGCGCCGGGCCCGCTCGTGACCAGGCACACGCCGGTCCGGCCGGTCGCCCAGGCGTAGCCCTCGGCGGCATGCCCGGCGCCCTGCTCGTGCCGTACCAGCACGTGCCGGAGCGAAGACGACCGCAGCGGGTCATAGGCGGGCAGGATGGCGCCGCCGGGCAGGCCGAATATCACATCGACGCCCTGCTGCTCCAGGCTGCGGACAAGCGCCTGGGCTCCGGTGAGCTGCACGGGATATTCCTCTCTGAGGTGCGGGATGCCAACAAAAAACCTCCCTGCCGTCTCGGCAAAGAGGTGGTAGCGCGAACCTGGGAGCGGTTCGCGCTACGTGATGAGAATTACCAGGAACTGGTCGGGCCGGGCCACGGCAGACTCCCCTTGACATCGGGCTGGTGCTTGCAGACCGCAGCCTGCGGCATGCCACTTGCCGAACACGATACCCCACGTTCGGCGCGGGCGGCCGCAATCACCAGGCATTCAGCGTGCTTTCACGTTCTTTACCCGCCCTGCGCGGCCGCCCGGCGGCTGCCCTTCCGGTAGCCGCGCACTCCCGGGCGGGCCCAGGCGGGTGCGACTACCGGGCGTCCGCAGGGAGCCCGGGCAGCCAGCTCGCCCGGGCGGCCTCGTGCGCGCCGATGGCCTCTTCGTGCCGCAGCGTGACCGCGATGTCATCCAGGCCCTCCAGCAGCCGCCACTGGTCATAGTCGGGCAGCGTGAACGGCTCGCTGACGCCCGCAGCCGGGACCGACACGGTGCGGCCGGCCACGTCCACCTCGACCTGCGCGCCGGGATCGGCGGCCAGCGCCGCGAAGATCCGGCCGACCGCAGCCTCGCCGGCCTGAGCCGGAACCAGCCCGGAGCTGACCGCGTTGCCGCGGAAGATGTCGGCAAAGCTCGGCGCGACGACCGCGGCGAAGCCGAAGTCCTGCAGCGCCCAGACCGCGTGCTCGCGAGACGAGCCGCAGCCGAAGTTGGCCCCCGCGACGAGGATCTTCGCCTGGTCCGCGCCCGGCTGGTTCAGCACGAAGTCCGGGTCGGTGCGCCAGGCGCCGAACAGGCCCGGGGCGAACCCGGTACGGCTCGACCCGCTTCAGCCACGACGCGGGGATGATCTGGTCGGTGTCGACGTCGTGGCGGTCCAGGGCCACCGCCCGGCCGGCAATCTGCTTAATTCCTGGCATGTCGGGACCTTTCCTTCCGGGCGGCTCTAGAGATCGGCCGGCGCGGTGAAGTGGCCGGCCACGGCGGTGGCCGCGGCGACGGCGGGCGAGACGAGGTGGGTGCGGCCGCCGGGGCCCTGACGGCCCTCGAAGTTGCGGTTGCTGGTCGAGGCGGACCGCTCGCCCGGCTGCAGGATGTCGCCGTTCATGCCCAGGCACATCGAGCAGCCGGCCGACCGCCACTCGAAGCCGGCGTCGGCGAACAGCGTGTCCAGGCCCTCGCGCCTCGGCCTCGGCCTTGACCCGGGCCGAGCCGGGCACGATCAGCGCCCGCACGCCGGGCGCGACCTTGCGGCCGCGCACGACCTCCGCCGCCTCCTGCAGGTCGGCCAGCCGGCCGTTGGTGCACGAGCCGATGAACACCGTGTCGACGGCGATGTCGCGGATCGCGGTGCCGGGCTGCAGGCCCATGTAGGTCAGCGCCCGCTCGGCCGCCTGCCGCTGCGCGGGGCTGCTGAACTCGGCCGGGTCGGGCACCTACGTCGTCGATGGCGACCGACTGGGCCGGGTTGGTGCCCCAGGTCACGGCCGGCCGCAGCGCGGCCGCATCGACGACGATCTCATGGTCGAACTCCGCGCCGTCGTCGGTGACCAGGCTGCGCCAGTCTTCCAGCGCCCGCTCCCAGGCCGCGCCCTTCGGGCTGTGCTGGCGGCCCTCCAGGAACCCGAACGTGGTGTCGTCGGGCGCGATCATCCCGGCCCGGGCGCCGCCCTCGATGGACATGTTGCAGACCGTCATCCGGCCGGCCATCGGCAGCGCGCGGATGGCCGCGCCGCGGTACTCGATGACCGAGCCGGCGCCGCCGCCGGTGCCGAGCGCCCGGATGATGCCGAGCACCAGGTCCTTGGCGGTGCAGCCGGCCGGCAGGTCGCCGTCCACGGTAACCGCCATGGCCGAGGGCTTGACCTGGCGCAGCGTCTGGGTGGCCAGCACGTGCTCGACCTCGGTGGTGCCGATGCCGAAGGCCAGCGCGCCGAACGCGCCGTGAGTCGAGGTGTGGCTGTCGCCGCAGACGATCAGTCATGCCCGGCTGGGTCAGCCCGAGCTGCGGGCCGATCACGTGCACGATGCCCTGGTGCGGGCTGCCGAGCGCGTGCAGCGTGATGCCGTGCCGGCGCAGTTGTCCCGCAGCCGGGCGATCTGCTCGGCCGCGAGCTCGTCAGCGATCGGCTTGTCGGCGTCCCGGGTCGGCACGTCGTGGTCCATCGTGGCGAGGGTCAGGTCCGGCCGCCGCACCCGGCGGCCGGCCAGCTCCAGGCCCTCGAACGCCTGCGGCGAGGTCACCTCGTGAACCAGGTGCAGGTCAATGTAGAGCAGCGGCGGCTCGCCCTCCGGGCTGGCCACCAGGTGGCGGTCCCAGACCTTGTCGAAAAGGCGTCCGGTCACATTCGCCTCGCATCAGGTAGCAGTGCTGTGTCTTCCGGGCTGGGGGCTTCCAGGCCGTGTCGTCCAGGCTGCCGGCCGCTGCTGAGCCGCCGGGGCCGGCCCGGGCAGCTCACTCGCCGTATCTCACAGTCGCCGTATCTTACCGTCGCCTTATCTCACATAGTGAGATAGCCTGTTCAGGATATGAACACCTTACGGGAGCCGGCGGCACACGGCAAGCGCATCACCGCGGTCGGCGTGCTGGACCGCGCGGTCGGGCTGCTCGGCCTGCTGGCCGACGGCCCGCTGCCGCTGCGGGCGCTGGCCGAGCGCGCCGGGCTGCCCCGGCCGACCGCGCACCGGCTGCTGGTCTCGCTCGAGACGCACGGCCTGGTGGCGCGCGGGGCGGGCGGCGCGTTCCGGCTCGGGCCCCGGCTGGCCGAGCTGGCCGTCCGCGCGGATCCGGCGGTCGAGCTGGCCGCGCTGGCCGCACCGGTGCTGGCCCGGCTGCACGCCGAGACCGGCGAGAGCGTGCAGCTGTACGTGCGGTCGGCAGACCGCCGGCTCTGCATCGCGGCCCGGGACGCGGGCACCGGCCTGCGCGACAGCGTGCCGGTCGGCGCGCTGCTGCCGCTGGACGCCGGGTCGGGCGGCAAGGTGCTGCTGGCCTGGTCACCGGACGCGAGCCGCTTTCCGGCGGCGACGGCAGCAGAGCTGGCCGGCATCCGGCGCCGCGGCTGGGCGCAGAGCGTTGCCGAGCGCGAGGCGGGAGTGGCCAGCGTCAGCGCCCCGGTTCTGAGCGGGGACCGGCCACCGGACCAGCAGGCGAACGGTCCGGCCCGCGGGAACGGGGCCGGCGAGCGCGGCATCCTCGGCGCGCTGTGCCTATCCGGGCCGGTCAGCCGCCTCGGCCAGTCCCCCGGCAAGGCCCTGGCGCCGCTGGTGATCGAGTCCGCGGGCCAGCTGGGCGCCGTGGCGGCGGCCTGCGCTAGGCCCGCACGCGGAATCTGCGCCCAGCAGGCGGCCCGTCCGCACCGCGGCCACGGCCGCCGTCGGCGCTCCCTGGTCCGCCGCGTAATCGGGACGGATTGTTCGCGCCTGCCGGGCAGAATCGGCCACGATCATGATGGGTGTCCCCGAAGAAGCGGCGGAGCACGAGTGAAGACGGATGCATGACGGCGAGCTCGACATCCGGTCCGGGCTGGTCCGGCGGCTGGTGGCCGCGCAGTTCCCCCGGCTGGCCGGGCTGCCGCTGACCGAGGTTCAGCCGGCCGGGACGGTGAACGCCATCTACCGGCTGGGCGATGAGTTCTGCGCGCGGCTGCCGCGGCTGCCGCGGTGGGCGGCGGCTCTGGACCGGGAGTGGCGCTGGCTGCCGCGGATCGCCCCGCAGCTCACGCTGCGTATCCCCGAGCCGGTCGCGCAGGGCCGTCCCGCGGGCGGATACCCGCTATCGTGGGCGATCTTCCGGTGGATCGACGGCCGTCCGTACGCGCCCGAGCTCGTCGCCGACGAGCGCCAGGCGGCCAGGGATCTTGCGCGGTTCGTGGCGGAGCTGCGCGGCACCGGCGTGGCCGGGGCCCCGCCGGGCGGCCGCAGGCCGCTGCGCGAGCTTGACGCCAGCACCCGCCGGGCGATCGAGTCCGCGCGGGACGTGATCGACGGCGATGCGGTCACCGCGGCCTGGGAGCGCGCGCTCGCGGCGCCGGCCTGGGCCGGGCCGCCGGTCTGGATACACGGCGACCTGGTGCCGCCCAACGTGCTGGTGGCCGGCGGCCGGCTTGAGGCGGTTCTCGACTTCGGCGCCGCGGGCGCCGGTGATCCCGCTGCTGACGTGATCGCCGCGTGGAGCGTGTTCGGGCCGGCCGGGCGGGGCACGTTCCGGCACGCCCTCGACATCGATGACGGCACCTGGCACCGGGCCCGCGGGTTCGCGCTGCACCAGGCAGCCGAGCTCATCCCGTATTACCGGCAGACGAACCCAGGGTACGCCGCGATGGGCAAGCGCACCCTGGCCGAGATCGTCGCCGACGCCGCAGGGTGACTCCGCTCGGCGGGATGACAGGGCGGCGGCGGCTCAGGCCGCGCGCTGGCCGGGCAGGCCGCTCTCGCCGCCGTTGTCCCGGCGGTCCAGTGACATCTGCACGGCCTGCTGCGCCTGCGCGGCAGCATCGGCGGCGGGTGGCTGGCCGGCTGCCTCGGCCGTCGCGGACCGTCGCCGGGACGATTTCTGATCGGGCACGGCACACTCTCCTCAAGCAGGAAGGGACTTCGCTCGCGGGCGTGCCAGCTGGCAGACGGCCGGGCGGACGGCAGGCAGAGCCTGGTCGCTTACGCGATCCGGATGAGCTCGAGAGGTATGCGATGCCTGACGGCCGACGGCCAGCGCCTCATCCCGTAGCGGGTCGCTGGCCTGCCCTGGATCAGGTCCCGCTACGGCTGCTAAGGATGAGTACGAAGCACCGCATGATGGATCCATGGTAACCGATCGCGAGTGGGGCACCAGATGAGCACGAGCGGCATCGACACCAGCGGCACCGGGATGAGCCCGGCGGCGACTGCCAGCGCAGAGCCGGCCGCCAGCGGTCAGGGCCGCCCGGACCTGGCGGTCCTGGAGCAGATCCAGCAGCGCGTGCTGTGGCTGGCCACCAGGATCGTCGATGCCGCCAACCACGACCGGGACACCGGCGACGGGGTCAAGGTCGGGGGCCACCAGGCATCCAGCGCCAGCCTGGTCACCGCGATGACCGCGCTGTACTTCGCGCACCTGGACGGTGCCGACAAGGTCAGCGTCAAGCCGCACGCCTCGCCGGTGTTCCACGCGATCCAGTACCTGCTCGGCAACCTGGACCGGTCCTACCTGCCTACGCTGCGCGCGTTCGGCGGCCTGCAGTCCTATCCGAGCCGGACCAAGGATCCCGACAAGGTTGATTTCTCGACCGGGTCGGTCGGGCTCGGCGCCGCCGCCCCGCTGTTCGCCGCGGTGACCCGGCGCTACGTGGACGCCCACTTCGGGCCCCGCCCGCGCAGCCGTTTCGTCGCCCTGCTCGGCGACGCCGAGCTGGATGAGGGCAACATCTGGGAAGCCGTCTCCGACCCGGCGACCGAGGGCCTGGGTAACGTCTTGTGGATCATCGACGTCAACCGGCAGTCGCTGGACCGGGTAGTGCCCGGAGTGCGGATCGCCCAGTGGGAGCAGCGCTTCGCCGCGTCCGGCTGGCATGTGGTGGAGGCCAAGTACGGCGGCCGGCTGCAGCAGGCCTTCGCTGGCCCGGGCGGCCCGGCCCTGCGGGCCTGGATCGACGCGATGCCGAACGAGCACTACCAGTCGCTGTTCGGCATGGACCCGGCGGCGCTCCGCGAGCGCTTCCTGGATGGCGCGCCGCCGCAGGTGGCCGAGCTGTGCCGCCGCATCGGCGATGCGGGCCTGGCGGCGCTGGTCACCGACCTGGCCGGCCATGACCTGGGCACGCTGCTGGCGGCCTTCGCCGAGTGCGATTCCGAGACCGGCCGGCCCAGCGTGGTGTTCGCCTACACGATCAAGGGCTGGGGCCTGCCGATCGCGGGTAATCCGCGCAACCACTCAGCGCTGCTGACGGTAGAGCAGGTCAGCCAGCTGCGCGCGCACCTGGGCCTGACCGAGGACACCGAGTGGGACCGGCTCGAGCCGATGACCCCGGCCGGGCAGTGGGCCGCCGCCCGGCGCGAGCACCTGGCCAGCCCCAGCCCGCCCGCGCGGCCGGCCGTCACCGTGCCGGACACGGCGGGGCTGCGCGCATCCCGGCCGATCGCCACCCAGGAGGCGTTCGGGCGGCTGCTGGTCGAGCTGTCCCGGGACCCGCAGGTGCGCCCGTACCTGGTCACCGCCGCGCCGGACGTCGCCACGTCCACCAACCTGGCCGGCTTCATCAACCGCGCTGGCGTGTTCAGCCCGGCGCAGCGCCGGTCCTGGAACGACGACCTCATCCTGAAGTGGGCCGAGGGCCCGCAGGGGCAGCACATCGAGCTGGGCATCAGCGAGATGAACCTGTTCCTGCTGCTCGGCCAGCTGGGCCTGGCCTTCGACCTGTCCGGCCAGCCGCTGCTGCCGGTCGGCACCGTCTATGACCCGTTCGTGCTGCGGGGCCTGGACGCCTTCGTGTACTCGGTCTACTCCGGGGCCCGGTTCATCGTGGCGGGCACTCCGTCCGGCGTGACGCTCGCTCCCGAGGGCGGCGCGCACCAGTCCACCATCACCGCGTCGGTCGGCCTCGAGCTGCCGAACGTGACCTTCATCGAGCCCGCCTACGGGGTGGCCCTGGACTGGCTGCTGTGCGGCGCGCTGCAGTCGGTCGCCGCGGCCGGCGGCGCCGGCGCCCCGCCGGGCCAGGCCGAGGGCGGCTCGTACTACTTCCGGCTCAGCACCCGCGCCATCGACCAGCAGCCGTTCGCCGCCGCGCGCGAGCGGCTGGGCGAGGCGACCCTGCGCCGCCAGGTGCTGGCCGGCGCCTACCGGCTGGTGGACGCGGCGCCGGCCGCGCGGGCCGGCGCGCCGCCGGTGTACCTGGTCGCCTCGGGAGCGGTGCTGCCCGAGGTGCTCGGTGCCGCCGCCGAGCTCGCCGGCGAGGGTGTGGCCGCGTCCGTCGTGGACGTCACCTCGGCTGACCGGCTGTACAGGTCCTGGCAGCTTGCCGTGCGCCACGGCGTGCGCACTGCCACCACCCCGTCGATACCCGGGGCGCTGCGCAGCGCGATCAGCGGCCGGGCCCCGATCGTGACCGTGCACGACGCCGCCTCGCACACGCTGAGCTGGCTGGGCTCAGCGGCGGGCGTGCCCGCGGTGAGCCTCGGCGTGGACGCGTTCGGCCAGTCCGGCTCGGTCGCCGACCTGTACCGCGCGCACGACCTGGACTCCGGGTCGATCGTGAACGCCGCCCTCGCCGCCCTCGCGCTCCGCTAGGCCGGGCCATGGCCGGGCGCTGCGCCGATGGCCGGCCGCCCGGCCCGGGCCGCTGGCGCCGGCGATGGCGGTTCCGGGCCGGGCTGCCGGTCTCGCGTTCGGCGTTCCGCCCCGCGCCGAGCGTCGAGTCGGCGGTGCTGGTGATCCGCCGCCGGTGATCCGCCTGGTCACGGCATGGTGGTTACGGCACAGGGTTACGGCCCGGTTATGGCGCGGTCAGGATGACCGGGCCGGCCGCGGTCACGGCCACGGTGTGCTCGACATGGGCGGCCCGGCTGCCGTCGCCGGAGCGCAGCGTCCAGCCGTCGTCGTCAACCCGGTAGCTGTCGTCACCGCCCGCCATGAACCAGGGCTCGATGGCGATCACCAGGCCGGGGCTGAGCTTCAGGCCGCGGCGGGGCCGGCCCTCGTTCGGCACGGACGGCGCCTCGTGCATCGTGCGGCCGACGCCGTGGCCGCCGAAGTCGGTGTTGAGCCCGTACCCGGCGGCGCGGGCGATAGCCCCGATCGCTGCCGACACGTCCCCGAGGCGGCCGCCGGGGACCGCGGCCGCGATACCGGCGGCCAGCGCCGCCTGCGCGGTCCCGATCAGCCGGGTGTCGGCCGGGCGGGGCGTGCCGACGGTGACCGATATCGCGGCGTCACCGGTCCAGCCATCCAGCGTGGCGCCGCAGTCCACGCTGAGCAGATCGCCGTCCTTCAGCCGGTAGCCGGTCGGGATGCCGTGCAGGGCCGCGTCGTTGACCGAGGTGCAGATCACCGCCGGATACGGCGTGTGCGCGAAGCTGGGCTGGTAGTGCAGGAACGGTGAGATTGCCCCGGCCTCGGCCAGCACCGACCTGGCCACCTGGTCGAGCTCCCTGAGCCGGACGCCGACGGCCACCCGCTGCCGGACCGCGGCCAGCACCTCAGCCACCACCCGGCCTGCCGCTTGCATCGCCTCGATCTCCGCGAGCACCTTCAGCTCAACCACACGCGCCTCCATCCGGGATTACCTCCCGGCATTATCGCGCGGCGGGCGGACGAGGGTGCCGGGGTCAGCGCCGTGCGGGCCGCGCCAGGGCGGGGCCGCCGCCGAGGCTCAGGATCCGATCTCCGCCGCAGCCGGCCCCGCGGGGCTCGGCTCAGGCTCCGCCGGCGCCGTGGCCGGGATGGCACCGGCCGGTGCAGGCGGCCGGCTCTCGGTTCGCCAGCGGCCAGAACGCGGCGGCGAGCAGGATCAGCAGCGGCCCGGTGCTGGGATCGGTGCCCTGACCGGTCAGGATCGCGCCGAAGTTCTCTCCCGCGACCCAGATGGCCAGCGCGGTGACGGCCGCCAGGATCAGCACCGGACGGGTGGCCGCGGGCACCAGCATCCCGACGGCGATGACCGCGAAGATCACCGCGATCACGATCGGGACGGCCGGGCCAGATCCGACGGCCGACGCCACGCCCCGGTCCATCGCGGCGACCCAGCCAGGCTCGCCCGGGCCCAGGCCGCCGATCGTCGAGCGCAGCGCGCCGGTTGCGGTGCTGGCCGGCTGCAAGAGCAGGTACGCACCGCCAGCCCAGAGCGCCAGCCAGGCCACCCGGGCCCAGCGGCCGCCCAGCGGGCTACGGTCCGCGATGGAACCGGCCGACGAATTCGCGCTGCTGCTAGCCGGGCGGCGGGCGGGCCAGGCGAGCACGGCGATGAGAATGTAAAGCAGCGCGGCGCCGGGGGCCCCGGTGAGCGGGGACGCGGTGCCGCTGAAGATCATGCCCATGCCCTCGCCGATCCACCAGACGCCGAGCGCCCATGCGATGCTGCCGGCCAGGGCCGCCCGCACGGCCGGACGCCAGAACAGGCCGACCGCCAGGGCCAGCTGGACGGTGGCGAATACCGCGTTGAACGCGACCGGGTTGTGCTCGATCAGGGTGCCGTAGGACATCACCGGGGTGCGGACGAAGGCGGGGCTGCCCATCCCAGCGGGCTGGATGATGCTGACCGAGAAGGCGCGGCTGAACATGAACGGCTGGAACTGCAGGGCCGCGTCCAGCAGCCAGATGGCGCCGAGGCCGAGCTGCAGCCACCGCCGCGGGCCGGCCGACGTGCGGTCGGCCGCCCAGGCGGCGAGCCCGGCGCCCGGGCCGGGGCGCTCGGCGAAGGTCCGCTGGGCCGAGGATGGCAGGAAGAATGTGGCGAACGCGGCCAGCGACCCGGCCGCGATGACCCACAGCCCGGGGCCGCCGCGCACCAGGTCCATGGACCCGCTGAGCGCGTGCAACGTGGTGGACAGGCGCAGCAGCAGGTAGCCGGCGAACGCGAGCGTCGCGAACCCGCTCAGCCCGATCAGCCACCGGCTGCGGCTGTCGCCGCGGATCAGGTGCACCAGGCCCGCGACAGCGACCACCGCGGCCAGTACGAGCATGACCTTGCCGTTAGAGCCGCGGCTGCCGGGGATGGCGACCAGGCCGGCGAACGCCTCGGCCCAGGGCAGGAAGACGCCGGTGACAACGGCCGCGGCCGCGGCGATCGCGGTCACCCCCACGACCGTCCGCCAGCTGCGTACGCCGGCGGCCCGGGCCTGCCGGGCGGCCGGACGGGTGCTGGTGCTCATGTCGGTCTTCCTCTCTGCCTGGCGGAGGGCTCACGGAGGCTGAACGGCGGCGAGCCGGAAGCCGCCTGCCCGCCCTGGCCGCTCCCCCCTTCGGAAGGCGGCCAGGGCCGGGGCCTGGCCGGGTCCCGGCCGCCTCCCCCCTCGCGAGGCGGCCGGACCCGGCTGTCCGGCGGCTAGCGCACCGCGAAGTACAGGAACAGGTTGGTCGGGATGTTGCCGGTCACGTTCTTGCTGGTGCGCTGCAGGTACTGCAGCTGCCAGTCGGACTTGTGCCGGACGATCGTGTTCCAGGTCTTCAGATTGGTGACGCCGACCACGTCGACGTTCCACCACTCGGACTGGCGTCCGTTGTCGGTGGCGACGATGTGACTGTGCGCGGGCAGCGGCACGTTGCCGTCCTTGCTGCCGAGCACCGCAGACAGGTCGATGGTGGACGGATGGTCAATGCAGTGCCCGGCCGGGCACTGCAGGGTGCTCTTCGGCGGGGTGAAGCCGAGCGGCACGAGGACATACAGCGGGTCGAAGGTGCTCGCCGGCGTCTGGGTATAGTTCGTGCCCGCCTCGCAGCCGGAGGCTGCCTTGCTGGCGGGCGGGCTGGCGCAGGAGAAGTTCTTCGAGTAGTAGAACCACACGGTGTGACCGTGATACCAGCCCTTGGTGAAGCCCTTGTGGCTGTGCGAGCTGGCCGCAGTCATCTGCATGCCGCTCATGGCCGAGGCAGGTGAGGCCGAGGACGCAAAAGCCGTCCCGGACGCAACCGCCGCCCCGGTTGCGAGCAGGCCCGCGAGCGCGACCCCCGCCCATCGCGTGCCCGTCATCCGGGCACGTCCTACTCCGATCATGCAATCCCCCTCTGGGATGCGGACCCGTCCGGCTGACATGGCCCGTTGCGGGTTGTTCGGGGCGACATCAGGATCGGATTGGATCTAGCCCGGGTTTTCTGAGCCGCCGGCGGTTCCGGCGCAGCTGCGGACGCTGACGGACACCCTCGGCATTTCGCTCGCGCCGCTGACCCGCCGGCCAGCCGCTCCCTGACCGGTGGGACACTGCGGTCATGAGTTATGTGGCCGCGGCCGACCGCTATGACCAGGCCCCCTACCGCCGGTGCGGGCACAGCGGCATCCGGCTGCCGGAAGTCTCCCTGGGCCTGTGGCAGAACTTCGGCGAGGACGTGCCGCTGGACCGGCAGCGGCAGATCGTCCGCCGCGCCTTCGACCGGGGCGTCACGCACATCGACCTGGCCAATAATTACGGACCGCCGTACGGCAGCGCCGAGACGAATTTCGGCCAGATTCTGCGCACCGACCTGCGCGGTCACCGTGACGAACTGATCATCTCGACCAAGGCGGGATACGACATGTGGCCCGGCCCCTACGGCGAGTGGGGGTCGCGCAAGTACCTGCTGGCCAGCCTGGACCAGTCACTGGCCCGGATGGGCCTGGGCTACGTTGACATCTTCTACAGCCACCGGTTCGACCCGGACACGCCGCTGGAGGAGACCATGGGCGCCCTCGCCACGGCTGTCTCGTCCGGGCGCGCCCTGTACGCCGGCATCTCGTCGTACTCGGCGGAAAGTACCGCGCAGGCCGCGGTGATCCTGCGCGATCTCGGTACGCCGCTGCTCATCCACCAGCCCTCCTACTCGCTGCTGAACCGGTGGATCGAGGGCGGACTGCTGGACGTGCTCGACCGCGAAGGCGCGGGGTGCATTGCGTTCTCCCCGCTCGCGCAGGGCCTGCTGACCAGCAAGTACCTGAACGGGGTGCCAGCAGGCTCGCGGGCCAGCCGGGACGGGTCGCTGCCGGCGGACCAGCTCAGCGAGCAGAACCTGGCGCACGTCCGGGCGCTGAACGAGGTGGCTGCGGGCCGCGGGCTGTCGCTGGCGCAGCTGGCCATCGCCTGGGTGCTGCGCGATTACCGGGTAACCTCCGCGCTGATCGGCGCGAGCAGCGTGGCGCAGCTGGAGGAGAACCTGGCCGCAGTTCGCCAGCCCGCGCTCACCGCGGACGAGCTGGCCGCCATCGACCGGCATGCGGTGGAGGCCGGCGTCAACCTCTGGGCCGCCTCCAGCGCCGGCTAGCAGCGGGCGCACGTTCGCCGGGTCCCGCGCTCAGCGCAGACTCAGCTCTCGCCCAGGCCCGGCCCGGAGCGACGGAGCGACGGACTAGCCCGGCGGCCCGGGAGCACCGGGTGGCCGCGGCCTGGGCCGAGGCCACTAGCGGGAGCCAAGCTGGAGCCGGGCCTGCGCCAGCACCCGGGTGACCTGGGCGCCGAAGCGCGCGTCGCAGGGGTGCTCGGTGCGGCCCGAACGGGCGGCCGCAGTCAGCTCGGTGATCGCGACCGTCAGCGGGTCCCGCGCTGACGGCGCCTGCGACGGCGCGGCGAATCGCCCGGCATCCCCCCAGACCACCAGCTCGACCCAGGCCGCGGCCGGCGGTGCGCCCAGTGTGAGGGTGGCGGTGCTCGATGCGCCGCTGGCATGGTGCAGCACCAGGTGGCAGAGATCGCCGCGGCCCGCGTCGGCGGTGACCGAGACCACCGGGCCGAGACTCGCCCACAGCAGCGACACCGCATGCGGTCCCACATCCCACAGGCCGCCCTTGGCCTGCCGCCACGGGGTGTTGAAAGGGCTCGAGCGGTCCAGCGCCGCGCCCAGCCACACGGCCCAGCCGCCGGTCAGCGGGCGGCTCGTGACGTCGGCCAGCCAGGCCCGCACGTCGGGCTGGAACCGCGCGGTGAAGAAGACGACGGAGGCGACGCCGGCCCGCTCGACCGCGTCGGCCAGTTCGTCTGCGTCCGCCTCGGCCGTGCCGACCGGCTTCTCCAGCAGCAGGTGCTTGCCGGCCCGCGCGGCGCGCAGCGCGATCGGGTGCTGCACGTCTGGCGGCACGCTGAAGGCCACCGCGTCGATCCGGCCGAGGAAGTCGTCCAGGTCGGGACAGGCAACCGCGCCATGCTCGGCGGCCAGGGCGGCCGCTGCCTGCCGGTTGCGGCCCCAGACCGCCGTCAGCGCGGCTCCGTCCGCCGCGGCCAGCGTCGGCGCATGCGCGACCTGCGCCCAGTAGCCGGTTCCGACCAGGCCGAACCGCAACGGTCGCGCTGGCTCAGTCATCTGCTGCCTCCCGCCCGGTCAAGCCCCAGCCGCCCTCGCGGCCTGTTTCGTCGCTTCCGATCACGGCAGGGTACCGGCCTGGGCCATCGGCGCCCCGACGGCGCCGCGGCCGGAGTCCGTGAAATCTGCCATAGCCCAGCCATGGCCAGGATCGTTGCTGGCACCGGTGATCCCGGCTCCGGCGCGACAGCGCGGAGCCGGGATGCGGGCAGGTGGCTAGTTCCGGCGCGGCCGGCGCGACGCGAACCGCATCACCAGGAAGGCGACCAGCGCAATCAGCAGCCAGGGCAGGACGAGGTGCGCCAGCGCGGGACCCAGCGTGACGGCGGCCAGCACGACCAGCACGAGGAACAGCGCGCGGTGCCGCCGGTGCCAGGGGCCGCCGCAGGCGCCCTGGGGCGAGCCGGTCAGCTCCGGCCGGGGGCCGGACGCCGCCGAGCCGGATGCCGGGCCTCCCGGGCCGAAGCCTGGGCCGTCTTCCGGCAGATCGGTGAACAGCCCGTCGAAATCGGCCCTGGTCTTGGCCTTCATGGCGCGGTCCAGGCGCTCCTCGAACTCGGCCTGGTCGAGCCGCCCGTCGCCGTAGTGACGGGAAAGCCGGTCCGCGACCTCGGCGCGCTCGGCGTCGGAGACCCGCATGTGCGGGCCGGCGGCACCAGGCCGGCTGCGGCCTGCGGGCCCGGCCGCCCACGGCGGCCTGGTTGGTGTGGACATGTCGGTGTGAACCTCCTAGGTCGGCGCTTCGGTGCGCGATGGTCAGCGGGAATGGCCGGGTCGGGCCAGGAAGTCGCTGGCGATGGACAGCTCGGCGCCTTCATCCGGGATGAGCAGCCAGCCCGCCAGGTACAGCGGCACGCCGGCGCCTCCCGCGAAGGTGAGCACGACGAGCACGATCCGCACGATCGCGGCCTCCACGCCGAGGTGGCGGGCGATGCCGGCGGCGACGCCCGCCACCATCCGGTCCTCCATCGGCCGGCGCAGCGGCTGCTGCCAGCTCTGTTCGCCGGCCTCGTGGTCGCCGGCCCAGAAGTCGCTGGACCGGTGGTCGCCGGCCCGGTAATCGCTGGACCGGTGGTCGCCGGTTCCGTGGTGGTCGGCACTGTGGTCGTCGGGTGCGGTTGCGGTGCTGGCAGTGGTGGTATCCATGACTTCAGCGTGCGGGGCGGCGCCGCCGCTGGGTATCGGGAACGTCCCGCCGCCAACCCTGAGATTCATCTCGGCCGGATCAGGGATAACCCTGATACCCAGCAGGCGCGATATAGCGCGATGATGGTCAGGTGAACCAGCAACCAGGCGGCGCCGGGCCCGGTGCCGACGGCCCGACCGAGAAGTTCAGGATCGAGGGCGCCCGTCGGTCACGGCCTGAGCCCACCTACCCGGCCGGGCAGACCGGCCCCGGGGGGCCAGGCCACCCCACCGACCAGTACGGACCGGCCGGGGATGCGGGATACGGCCAGAGCCGCCCGGCCGGGGATGCGGTCTGCGGCCAGGGCGCCCCGGCCGGACGCACCGGATACAGCCAGGGTGGGCCGGGCTTCCCTGACATGCCGCCGGCGGGCCAGTGGGGCCGTCCCGGCCGCTTCCCGCGCTACGAGCGCTGGGCCCGCGGCCCGCGCGGCAGCGGGCCGCTGCGGCGGCAGACCGGCGACCGCATGCTCGGCGGCGTAGCGGCGGGCGTGGCCGCCCGTACCGGCCTGGACGTCAGGATGGTGCGGACCGCCTTCGTGATGGCGGCGCTGCTCAGCGGATTCGGGCTCGCCGTGTATGTCGTGGCCTGGCTTTTCTTGCCGGCCGCGGGCGAGAGCGCCTCGATCGGGAGCCAGGCGCTGACCGACGGGCGCGGGCTGGGGCTGGCTGCCGGGCTCTGCTCGGTGCTCGTGGTGGTCCTGATTGCCGCGTCGGCGCTGCACGCCAACTGGCTGAGCACCTACTTCTGGGCGCTGATCGTGAGCACGGCCGGCCTGGTGCTGCTGTGGCGGAACGCGCCGGCCGAGGAGCAGGCGACGGTGCGACGGCTCGCCGAGCCGGTGCTGGGGCTAGCCGAGGACCACCGGCGGTCGGCCACCGTCTGGCGCGGGGCGATAGCGGCCGCGCTGCTGATCATCGGGCTGGCCCTGCTGGTCGCCCACGGCTCGAAGAAGGGGGCCGCGCTGTGGCCGCTCAGCGGGGCGCTGCTGGTCATGGCCGCGGTCGTGGTGGTGCTGACGCCCTGGTGGCTGCGCATCGCCCGGGACCTGGCCGTCGAGCGCCAGGCCCGCGCGCGGGCCGAGGAGCGGGCCGACATCGCGGCGCGGGTGCACGACTCGGTCCTGCAGACTCTCGCCCTGATCCAGCGCCGGGCCGACGACCCGCAGCAGGTCATCCAGCTGGCCCGGGCCCAGGAGCGGGAACTGCGCTCATGGCTGTTCGAGAACCGGCCGCCGGGCTCCATCGGCGGGGACGGCCTGACGGTGGCGGCCGGGGTCCGGATCATCCAGCAGGAGATCGAGCAGCAGCACGGCGTGACCGTTGAGGCGGTGACGGTCGGTGACTGCCTGCTCGACGACGACCTGGGCGCGCTGCTGGCCGCCGGGCGCGAGGCCACACTGAACGCGGTCAAATGGTCCGGTGCCGACGTAGTGTCGATATTCGCTGAGGTAGAACCCGGAGAGGTCTCGCTGTTCGTACGCGACCGCGGCCGCGGCTTCGACCCGGCCGCAGTGCCGGCTGACCGCAAGGGCCTTGCCGAGTCGATCCGCGGCCGGATGGCCCGCCGCGGCGGCACGGCGACCGTGCGCACCGCACCCGGCCAGGGCACCGAGGTGGCGCTGGTCATGCCGCGCCGGGCGGGCGAGCGCCAGCCGAGCCGGGCATGACGGCCGCCGGGGCCGCCCCGGCGGCGGGGGGGTCCGGCCAGCCTGTGACCGCGGCCGCGGCCGGTGCCAGGACGGCCGGGCCGGGGCCGCGCGTCTTCATTGTCGATGATCATGGACTGTTCCGGTCCGGCGTGCGGTCTGAGCTCAGCGGCGCAGTGGAAGTGATCGGCGAGGCCGGTGACGTCGATGCGGCCGTCGCGCAGATCGGCGAATGCCTGCCCGACGTGGTGCTGCTTGACGTGCACCTGCCGGGCGGCGGCGGCCACGCCGTTGCCGCCGCGGTCAGGGCGGCCCATCCTCAGGTACTGTTCCTCGCGCTGTCGGCCTCCGATGCCCCCGAGGATGTGATCGCCGTTATCCGCGCCGGGGCGCGCGGCTACGTGACGAAGACGATCTCCGCCGCTGACCTGATCGACGCGGTGCGCCGGGTGGCAGCCGGGGACGTGGTCTTTTCCCCCCGGCTGGCCGGCTTCGTGCTCGACGCGTTCGCGGCGCAGCCGCCCGGGGCGGTCGAGCCGCCGCCGGACACCGAGCTCGATCAGCTCACGCCGCGCGAGCGCGAGGTGCTCCGGCTCATCGCCCGCGGCTATACCTACCGGGAGATCGCCCGCGAGCTGTTCATCTCCGCCAAGACAGTGGAGAGCCACGTGTCCTCGGTGCTGCGCAAGCTGCAGCTGTCCACCCGGCACCAGCTGACCCGGTGGGCCACCGAACGCCGGCTGACCTGACCATCCGCATCAGGGGCCGAGGTCCCATAGCAGCCGGTAGTACCGGGTCCGGGCCGGATCGGCGCCGACCCCGTAGGCCGTCAGCAGCACGTCTTCCCAGCCGGGCCCGTAGTTCCACTGCGTGCTCCAGGTCGCGATGGCCAGGTCCGCCCACCGGTCGGCCACGCCGAGGTCCCCGAGATCCACGTGCCCGGACCAGTTCCCGTCGTCGGTCAGCAGCGTGTTCGGCGCGCAGCTGTCGCCGTGGCAGACCACGAGCCGGTCGGCCGGTGGCGGGTCGGCGAGCAGGTCCAGGGCCCGGTCCAGCCCGAGCGGCGCGTGATCCTCATGCCAGTCAGCCGGGCTGACCAGGCCGTCCGCGACACGCCCCCGGACTTTGCCCAGCCGGTCCGTGGCCGACCAGGAGAACGGGCAGGAGACCACCGGAAGCGCCTCGTGCAGGGCACGCAGCCCGGCGCCGATGGCCGTCACGGCCGTGCGCGGCCGCGCCAGCCACTGGTCGGTGACCGCGCTGGCGCCCGGCAGCGGCGCGGTCACCAGCCACCCTCCGGTGTCGTCCCGGCCGCGGTCCAGCAGCCGGGGCACCGGAGTGAACGCCCGAGCCCACTCCAGCCGGTCCGCCTCGGCGCCGAGGTCGATCCCGCTCGCGGTCGGGGTCCACTTCACGAAGCAGCGGCCCGGGCCCGCGCCGACGTCAAAGGTCCGGCCGCCCAGCTCGTTGAGCCACACCAGGCGGATCGTCCGGCCCGCGGCCACGGCCCGGACGACAGGCGGCACGGTCGCCTCCGGCGGCGCGACGGCGCCGGACGGCAGCGGCAGGCCAGGCTGCGGGCACTCCGGGCTCACGTGCCCATTACGCCACCACGGGCCGGCTGGCGTCGCGGCATTTTGCTGCCTGATGGTTTCTGGCTCATAGTGTCGTGGCGATACCGCCGTCTACCGGGATGACCGCGCCCGTGACGTACGCGCCCGCCCGGGACGCCAGGTAGACGGCGACGCCGGCCATGTCGTCGGGGCGGCCGATGCGCCCCAGCGGCGCGGTGGCGATGATCTCGTCGCCGAATTCCGCCAGTGTCGCCGCCATCATCCTGGACTCGAACGGGCCTGGCGCGATCGCGTTCACGGTGACGTGCCGCGGGCCCAGGTCCCTGGCCAGCACCCGGGTCAGCTGGTGCAGTCCGGCCTTGCTGGCCGAGTAGGAGTAGTTCGGAAGCGCGGGGACCCGCAGCCCGTCAATGCTGCCGACGTTGATGACCCGGGCCGGATCGTCCGCGGTGCCGGCCGCGGCCAGCATCGGCAAAAAGGCCCGGGTCAGGAAGAACGGGGCCTTGAGGTTGAGGTTCACGATCTTGTCCCAGGCTGCGCCAGGGAACTCGGTCAGCGGGGCGCCCCAGGTCGCGCCCGCGTTGTTGACCAGGATGTGCAGCTGCTGCTCGCGCTCGGCCACCGCGGCGGCCAGTCGCAGACACTCGTCTTCTGTCGACAAATCAGCAGGGATGGCGGTGACCGGCCCGTGGCTGGCCAGCTCGTGCGCGGCGGCCGCGCAGGCGTCCGGATTGCGGGAGCTGATGGTGATCCGCGCCCCGGCGTCCAGCAGGCCGCGGGCGATCATTAGCCCGATCCCGCGGGTTCCGCCGGTGACGACAGCCACCTTGCCGGCCAGGTCGAACAGGTCCATGTCGGCTCCTCACCAGGCGCGCGGGACGGCCCGCCGCCGCGTCCGACCCGACCTCACGAACGCGATCCTAGGGCGCCTGGCCGGGCCAGGCTCGACCGGGCCAGGCTCGACCGGGCCAGGCTCGACCGGGCTGTCAGTGGCGGGGTTTAGGCTCGCGCCGTGGGCACGGAGAACACCGGTACGCGGCCGGCCGGGGCGGAGCGTGCGAGCAAGGACGGGCCGCACCCGGACGCGGCCTGGCCAGCGACGCCAGAGGAGCGCTACGAGGACCTGGTCGACGATCTCGTCGGCATCCCCGGTGTCACGCCGCCGCGCGGCGGCGGAGGGTTCGGCCGGACCGCGCTGCGGTTTGAGAACAAGATCTTCGCGATGCTGGTGCGCGGTCAGCTGGTGCTCAAGCTGCCCGCCGGCCGGGTCGATGATCTCGTGGCAGCCGGGCACGGAGTCCGGTTCGACGCCAACAAGGGGACGCCGATGCGGGAGTGGCTGAGCCTCGATCCCGGGTCGGGGCTGCCCTGGGCGGCGCTCGCCCGCGAGGCTCTCGACCGGGCGCGGACGGGCCGCTGACGCCATCCGGGCCGGTCGGGCCGTTCCGGCGCCGGCGGCGGCCAGGCCGCAGTCTGCGCTCGCCGGGCGCGGCCCCGTATTGTGGCCTGGTGTACGACCACGACCCGGATGAGCTGGCGGTACTCGGGTGGGAGGAGTTCATCACCCGGCAGTGGGAGTCAATTTTCGCCGGCTACCGGTCCTGGACCGGCCTGCGGCGGATCGGCAGGCGCTGGAGTGATCTGATCGAGGCCGGGCTTGGCTGCTCCCAGGAGATCGCCGACCGGCTGGTCCGGGCGGAGGTCATCGACCGCGCCGACCGTGACCTCGAGATCACCGCCGATGCGGGCGCGCTGGTGCGCGCGATGGCCCGCGTGGTCGCCGATCTGCGTCTCGACCTGGCCGAGATGGCCGGAGACGGCGAGCTCACTGCCGAGGCAGCCGCGGCGCTGCTGGACGCGCACGCCCGGCTGCTGGCCCACATCCGCAGCTACGCGCTCGGCCCCGAGGATCCCGAATATGCCTGAGCTGACCACCGGGGCCGGCTGGCCGGCGTCATGGTGCCAGCATGAGCACGGGCCGGACGGGATGTTCCGCGACGGCCTGCTGATGGACCTGCTCCGCGGCGGGCTGGCCAGCTGCTAGCGCGGGCCGGTCATGCGGTCCGGGACAGGCCGCCGGCCACCTTCTCGGCGATCAGCTCGAACGACCGGATCCGGTCGGCTACGTCGTACACCATCGCGGTCAGCATCAGCTCGTCGGCGCCGGTCCGCGCCAGCAGGTCCGCGAGCCGCGCCCGCACTGTGTCCGGCGACCCGATGGCCTGGTCGGCCGAGCGCTGGCGCATCTGCTCGCGCTCGGCGTCGGGATAGGGGTAGGCCGCCGCCTGCTCCGGACTGGCCAGCGGCTGCGGCCGCCCGGCCCGCAGCTGCAGGAACGACAGGGACGAGGGGCCGGTCAGCCACTGCGCGCGCTCGTCGGTGTCGGCGCAGACGGCGTTCACCGCCACCATCGCGTAGCGGCCGGCCGAGTACGGCCGACGGCTGGAATGACTGCCGGTACAGCGCCAGCGCGGGAACCGTGTTGGCCGCGCTGAAATGGTGCGCGAACGAGAACGGCAGCCCGAGCAGGCCGGCCAGCTGCGCGCTGAACCCGCTGGAGCCGAGCAGCCAGATGGCCGGCATGTCACCCCGGCCGGGCGTCGCCATGATCGGCACTGACGGGTCCGCGCCGGTGAACAGCCTGATCAGCAGGCCCAGCTCGGCCGGGAAATCCTCGGCCGACAGGCCGGCCATGGTGCGGCGCAGCGCCAGCGCCGTGCGCTGATCGGTGCCCGGCGCGCGGCCGATACCCAGGTCGATCCGGCCCGGGTGCAGCGCCTCCAGGGTGCCGAACTGCTCGGCCACCACCAGCGGCGGGTGGTTGGGCAGCATCACCCCGCCCGAGCCGACCCGGATCGATGACGTCGCCGCGGCGATGTGCGCGATCAGCACCGCCGGGGCCGAGCTGGCGATCGCGGGCATATTGTGGTGCTCGGCGACCCAGAACCGCCGGTAGCCGAGTTCCTCGGTCCGCCGGGCCAGCTCGGTGGTGTGCGCCAGCGCCTGCCCCGCTGTGGTGCCCGCAGCTACCGGGGCCAGGTCCAGAACCGACATCGGTACATCGATCACATATCCGCCAACCCGCCGCCCGGCCGGTTTCTTCCGCCGGCCGCGCAGGCCAGCGGCGTGCGGCCTGCCGCAGCCCCGGTAACGACCGACCCGGGGCGTGTAACCGGGATCAAGCTGCGGTAGACAAGGGCAGGGCCACGCCTGAGTCGCGATCGCTGGAGGTAGCAAATGCCGACCACCCCGCTGCGCGAGTGCCCGGCCTGGAAGGCGCTTGACCAGCACTACGCCGCGATCGGGGGCAGGCACCTGCGCGAGCTGTTCGCCGCCGACCCCGGACGCGGGGAGCGGATGACGGCCAAGGGTGCCGGGCTCTACCTGGACTACTCCAAGAACCGGATCACCGACGAGACCGTGGCGCTGCTGGTCCAGCTGGCGCGCGAGTGCGAGCTGGAGCAGCGGCGGGACGCGATGTTCGCCGGCCAGCGGATCAACGTATCGGAGAGCCGCGCGGTGCTGCACGTGGCGCTGCGGAAGCCCGCGTCAAGCTCGCTGGTGGTGGACGGCGCCGACGTCGTCGCGCAGGTGCACGAGGTCCTGGGCCGGATGGCGGACTTTGCCCGCCGGGTCCGTTCCGGTGACTGGAAGGGCTACACCGGCAAGGCGATCAGGAACATCGTCAACGTCGGCATCGGCGGCTCGGACCTGGGACCGGTGATGGCCTACGAGGCGCTGCGGCACTACACCAGACGGGACCTGACGTTCAGGTTCGTGTCCAACGTGGACTCCACCGACTTCGTCGAGGCCACCCGCGACCTGACGGCCGACGAGACACTGTTCATCATCTCGTCGAAGACGTTCGGCACGCTGGAGACCATCACGAACGCGAACTCGGCGCGCGACTGGCTGGTCGGCCAGCTCGGCTCGCCGGACGCGGTGGCCCGGCACTTCGTCGCCGTGTCCACCAACGCGCAGGAGGTGTCGGCGTTCGGCATCGACACTGCGAACATGTTCGGGTTCTGGGACTGGGTCGGCGGCCGCTACTCGATGGACTCGGCCATCGGGCTGTCCACCATGCTGGCCCTCGGCCCGGAGGGCTTCGCCGAGCTGCTGGCGGGCTTCCACGAGATGGACGAGCATTTCCGCACCACCCCGCTGGAGCGCAACCTGCCGGCGCTGATGGGGCTGCTGGCGGTGTGGTACCGCGACTTCTTCGGCGCGCAGACCTACGCCGTGCTGCCGTATGAGCAGTACCTCAAGCGGTTCCCCGCCTACCTGCAGCAGCTCACGATGGAGTCCAACGGCAAGCACGTCACGCTGGACGGCGTGCCGGTGGACTACCAGACCGGCGCGGTCTACTGGGGCGAGCCGGGCACCAACGGCCAGCACAGCTTCTACCAGCTCATCCACCAGGGCACCATGCTGATCCCGGCTGACCTCATCGGCTTCGGGCAGACGCTGAACCCGCTCGGCGATCACCACGACATCCTGTCCTCCAACGTGTTCGCCCAGGCGCAGGCGCTGGCATTCGGCAAGACCGAGGCCGAGGTGCGGGCCGAGGGAACCGCGCCGCAGGTAGTGCCGCACCGGGCGATGGAAGGCAACCGGCCCACCAACGTGCTGCTGGCCCGGGTGCTGACGCCGCGGCTGCTCGGCGCCCTGGTGGCGCTGTACGAGCACAGCGTGTTCACCCAGGGCACGATCTGGAACATCGACTCTTTCGATCAGTGGGGCGTCGAGCTGGGCAAGGTACTGGCCGCGGCGATCATCCCCGAGCTGACCAGCGAGACCCAGCCGCCGCTCGACCACGATTCGTCCACCAATGCGCTGATCCGGCGCTACCGCGCCCTGAAGGGCCAGAAGGAGAACGCAGATGGCAACTGACTCGCCGATGCAGCTGGGCATGGTCGGCCTGGGCCGGATGGGCGCCAACATCGTCCGCCGGCTGATGTACGACGGCCACCAGTGCGTGGTCTACGACGTCAACCAGGCTGCCGTCCGCGACCTGGAGGGCGAGGGCGCGACCGGCGCGAGCTCGCTCAAGGACTTCGCGGCCAAGCTGGACAAGCCCCGGGCGGCCTGGCTGATGCTGCCGGCGGGCATCACCGGCGCGACCCTGGACGAGCTGGCGGAGCTGCTCGAGCCTGGTGACACGGTGATCGACGGCGGCAACTCCTACTACCGCGACGACATCGCCCGGGCCAGGCAGCTCAAGCCCAGGCAGCTGCACTACGTGGACTGCGGTACCTCAGGCGGGGTGTTCGGCCTGAAGCGCGGGTACTGCCTCATGATCGGCGGCGAGGACGAGCCGGTGCAGCGGCTGGACCCGATCTTCAAGACCATTGCCCCCGGCATCGGCAGCGCCGAGCCCACCCCCGGCCGGACGCGGACCGGTGGCACCGCCCCGGACGGCTATCTGCACTGCGGGCCGAACGGCGCCGGGCACTTCGTCAAGATGGTCCACAACGGGATCGAATACGGGATGATGGCCGCCATCTCCGAGGGACTGTCCATCATCAAGCACGCCAACATCGGCCAGGAGCAGCAGCAGCACCGCCTCGACGCGGAGAACACGCCGCTGCGCGATCCCGAGAACTACCAGTACGACATCGATGTCGCCGAGGTCGCCGAGGTCTGGCGCCGCGGGTCGGTGGTCGGCTCGTGGCTGATGGACCTGACCGCTGACGCGCTGGCGCGGTCACCGCAGCTGGACAAATTCGCCGGCCGGGTCTCCGACTCCGGCGAGGGCCGGTGGACGGTGCTCGCCGCCGTGGACGAGGGCGTCCCCGCCCCGGTCATCACGGCCGCGCTGGTCCAGCGGTTCGAATCACGCGGCCTGGGCCTGTTCACCGACAAGGTGCTGTCCGCGATGCGCAGCGAATTCGGCGGTCACGCGGAGCAGGCCGACTAGCCGCTGACGAGGGCCCGCGGGGTCCGAGGAAGCGGCTCAGCGGGGGTCCGGGGGTCGCCTCCCGGGCGAGCGCTGCCCGCGGGGTCCGAGGAAGCGGCTCAGCGGGGGTCCGGGGGTCGCCCCCGGGCGAGCGCTGCCCGCGGGGTCCGAGGAAGCGGCTCAGCGGGGGTCCGGGGGTCGCCCCCCGGGCGAGCGGGTACCGCGGGGTCGAGCGACCGGCTACCCGGGGGGCCCGGGGGCTCACCCGGGGATACTCTGCTCGATCTCGTCGCCGTGCGCGATCAGGATGACGGAGACCAGGTCGGGCGGGAACAGGCCGTGCTCCACCAGGCCCGGCGTCGCCGACAGGCGCGCGGCGAGCCCGGCCGGGTCGCCGAAATCCCCGCCGTAGTCGGCGATCACGCCGCCGTCCGGGCTGCGCGGCACGTCTCGCAGCGTGACCGGGTCCAGCCGCCGCAGGGTGGCCCGCAGACCGAACTCGGCCAGCTCAACCGGGATGGGCGGGTGCAGGACCCGGACGGCCTTGGTCGAGTCGGCGATGACGACGAACCGGTCCGCCGCGGCGGCGACGATCTTCTCCCGGGTATGGGCTGCGCCGCCGCCCTTCACCAGCCAGCCGCCCGGCGCGATCTGGTCGGCGCCGTCGATGGTCACGTCCAGCCGGTCGATGGCCGCAAACGGCTCCACCACCAGGCCCAGCCGGCGCGCGGCCTCCTGCGTGCGCGGCGAGGTGGCCACGCACCGGATCGACAGCCGCCGGGCGGCCAGGATGGGCAGCAGGTGGCCGACCGTGGATCCGGTCCCCAGACCCACCAGCATGCCGTCTTCGACGAAGGCGGCAGCCGCCTGCGCCGCCGCCTGCTTCTCGGCATCAGGATTCACGCCGCCTAGTCTGGCACCGCCGCGCTGCCCGGCGCGGCTCGCGAGTCGCGTCGCGCCGGCGCCGCAGGCGACAATGCGGCCATGCCGGATTCCCGGTGGCCGCGAGCCGAGCGGCTCGGCCCGCGCCGCATAGTCAGGGCTATCCGTGCCGCGACCGGAATACAGCTCCGGGTCGCCGGCCCGTGCCCCTGGGGGCAGGGCGGTGCGGTCCCGGCCGACCGCAGAAGCCGGCCCTCGGCAGCCAGCACGGGCGCGCGTCAGGGAAGATAAACGGTGCCGGAAGCGGAACCAGGGCAAGGCGGGGAGGCTGAGCACGGCATGACTACCTACGCGACCGAACAGGTTTTCACCTCCCGCCTCAGCGGGCGCCCGCTGCTGGACAGCGACGGCCTGGCCGTCGGCCGGATCCGCGACGTGGTGATCCTGCCGACGGCCGGCCAGGAGCCGCCCCGCGCGATCGGCCTGGTGGCCACGCTGCACCGGCGCCAGATCTTCGTCAACCTGGGCCGGGTAGCGGAGATCTCATTCGACGGGGTGCGGCTGCGCGGCGGCACCGTCGACCTGCGCCGGTTCAGCCGGCGGACGGGCGAGATCCTGGTCTCCGAGCTCTCCGACCGGCCCGTCACCGGCGGCGTCGTGCTCGACGTGGCCATCTCCGCCTCCGAGCACAGGCTGGGCGGATGGGAGGTATCCGCGGTGGCGATCGGCCGCGGGCGCGGGCTGCGGCATCACCCGACGATGATCGTGCCGTGGACCGACTGCCCGGAGCTGTTCGTGGTGGAAGCGCAAGACGAGCAGCTGGTCGAGCTGCGGGAGATGCACCCGACGGACCTGGCGAATGCGGTCGGCGCCATGTCCGGAGCCCGACGGCGGCAGCTGGCCGAGGCGCTGCAGGACGAGGAGGTCGCCGACCTGCTGGAGGAGATGGACGAGCAGGATCAGGTCCGGTTCCTGGCCATGCTCGGCCTGGAGCGCAGCGCCGACATCATCGAGGAGATGGAGCCCGACGACGCCGCGGACCTGCTGGCCGAGATGCCGGACGACCAGCGCGAGCGGCTGCTGGCGGCGATGGAGTCAGTGCAGGCGGCGGACCTGCGCCGGCTGCTGGGCTACGATGCGACCACGGCGGGCGGCCTGATGACCTCCCAGCCGCTGATCGTCACGCCCGAGACGCCGGTGGCCGAGGTGCTGGCCCGCATCCGCGAGCCGGACCTCCCGGTCACCGCGGCCGCGCAGGTGTATGTCTGCGAGCCGCCGATGACCACCCCGACCGGCCGCTTCCTCGGCACGGTGGGATTCCAGCGGCTGCTGCGCCAGCGGCCGTCCATGCCGATCGGCCAGTGCGTGCGGCAGAGCAACTTCGTCCGCGCTGACCTGCCGGAAAGCGAGCTGGCCGCGCGCCTGGCCGCCTACGACCTGGTCGGGGTGGCGGTCTGCGACGCGGGCGGCCGGCTGCTGGGGGCGGTGACCGTCGACGACGTCCTGGACCGGCTGCTGCCGGCCGACTGGCGCAGGAAGGGAGGGTAGCCATGCCGCTCTGGTCTCCCCGGCGGCTCGCGGACCGGGCCGACTTGTCCGCACCGCGCGGCACGATCCCGCGGATGGCAGGCCGCTACGACGCCGATTCATTCGGGCGGCTGTCGGAGAGCATCGCCCGGTTCCTCGGCACCGGCCGGTTCATCGTGGGCCAGACCGTGTTCGTAATCGCCTGGATTGTGATCAACGTCGCGGTCGTCACCTTCCGCTGGGACCCCTACCCCTTCATCCTGCTCAACCTGGCCTTCTCCACCCAGGCGGCATACGCGGCGCCGCTGATCCTGCTCGCCCAGAACCGGCAGGATGACCGGGACCAGGACACGATCGACCACGACCGGGAGGTGGCGGCCCGGACCCAGGCCGAGACCGAGTTCCTGGCCCGGGAACTGGCCTCCGTCCGGCTGACGCTCGCCGACGTGGTGACCACCGAGGATCTCAGCGACCGGCTGGACCGGCTGGAAAAGCTCATCATCAACAGCCGGCCCGCCAAGGACTCGGTCCCGGCATCCGACTCAGGCGGCTACTGACCGGAGCAGGCCGCCGCTGCGGGCACTTACTGCCCGGGGGGTCTTCTCAGCGCCCGCCCTGCCGCTAGCGTCGGCCTGGCAAAGCTGAACCGGCACCGGGAGGACAGGAATGACACGCAAGCCCGGGGAAGTCTTCGCTCACCACGCCCAGGCTCTCGGGCTGGTGACCTGGAGGAGATCGTCGCCGACTACGCCGAGGACGCGGTGCTGATCACGCCCGCGGGCAGCCGCCATGGCAAGGACGGCGTGCGGGCCGGGTTCGTCCAGCTGCTCGCGGATGTGCCAGACGCCGACTGATCGCTGAAGACGCAGATCTACGAGGACGACGTGCTGTTCCTGGAATGGGCCGCCGATGCGTCATCGACCAGGGTCGATGACGGCATCGACACCTTCGTGTTCCGCGATGGCCTGATCAGAGTGCAGACGGTCCGGTACACGCTGCAGCACAAAGCCTGAGCCGGGCCGCCAGAAACCTCATCGCGGGCCCGTCCCGGCCCGCGATGAGCTGCTCTCCGCGACGGGCTCGCGCCAGGTCACGGCCCGGATCGCGGGCACGGCGAGCACCATCAGGCTGCTGGCGATCCCCCAGGCCGCGCCGAATCCGAGCACGCTGCGGGCGCCGACCACCGCGGCCACCGGCCCGGCGGCCGCGAACGCAAGCGGCCCGAGGCCGAACGCCCCCACGGTATCGAGCGCGCTGACCCGGGCCAGTGCGCCGGCCGGGACCCGCTGCTGCTTGGCCGTGCCGCTGAAGGTCATGCCGACGGCCGAGCCGGCTCCCGCGGCCAGCGCGCCCGCCGCCACGGCCAGCACCGGAGCATGCAGGGCCAGCAGCAGGCACGGCACCGGGTACCCCAGCGTCGCGATCGTGGACACCACCAGCGGCCGGTGCGGTCTGCGCCCGAGGGCGGCCAGGCCGCCGGCCACCGATCCGGCACCGAATGCGGCCATGATCGTGCCCCAGGCCCGGGCGCCCCCCAGGTACTGATGCGACAGCACCGGCCCGAGCAGCAGGAACGGGCCCCACACGATCAGGTTGAACAGCGCGAACTGGACGGTGCCCAGCCACAGCCAGGTACGGGAGGAAAACTCGGCCCAGCCCTCGGATAGCTCGCACAGCAGCGACCGTGACCGCGGCCGGGAGACATCGGCCAGTCGCAGCACGCTCAGCGCCAGCGCGCTGATCGCATAGGTGCCGGCATCCGCCGCGACGACGACGCCGGGGCCGAGCAGCCCGGCCAGGACGCCGGCCAGCGCCGGGCCGGCCACCCTGGCCGCCGACTGGGCCAGGCCCAGCAGTGCGTTCGCGCTGCCCAGCTCCGCAGGCGGCGCGATCTGCACGGTGAGCGCCGACAGGGCCGGGCTGAAGGCCGCATCCCCGGTGCCGACCATGACCGCCAGCACGATGAAGGCCCAGACCGGCGGCCGGCCGGCCAGCACCGCGGTGGCCAGCGTGGCCTGAGCGCAGCAGCGCAGCACGTCCGCGGCCAGCATCACCCGGCGGGATCCGAGCCGGTCGGCGATCACCCCGCCGCCGAGCATCAAGGCAACCTGCGGCACGATATCAGCCGCGAGCACGAATCCCAGATCGGTGGCCGAGCCGCCGCTGTCGAGCACTGCGAACACGATCGCGACCGACGACATTCCGGTGCCGAACAGTGACGTCGCATAGCCGATGCAGAACCAGCGGAAATTGCGCTCGCGCACTACCGAGAAGCGGTTCTCTATTGCCATGAGCCGACGTTTTGCCCGGCGAGAATTATCGCGCTGAGGTGCCGGTTTACTGCGATAGCCGCCCGGCATCCGCACACGGCCCCGCATGACTCCCAGGCTGGCAGACCGGCATACTTCCTGGCAATGAAATTGCGAGAAATGGCTTATCCGGAACCGCCGCTAAAGCGGTCCGGGTAATTGCCGCAGTAAACGGCTCAGGATAATTTGCCGCAGTAAATATGGCGGGTGGCCCCGGGGCTGCTCGGGCTGGCTCGGTGCGGGGCTGGCTCGGTGCGCGGCCTAGTCGGGCTGGCCGGCGGAGGCGGGCGGCGGAAGGCCGGCGGAGGCGCAGGCGGAGGCGGGCCGGCCGGGCGGGCGGGCGGGCCGCGGGGTGGCCCGCTCGATCGCGGACCAGCCGGTGTCCGCGTCGTGCTCGGCCCGCTCGGCCCGGCCGCCACCGCGCAGCCCGAACAGCCGCTTGGCGACCAGCAAGTAGGCGACGACGGCGACGTTCAGGACCAGGGTCAGGACCTTCAGCGCTGAGACGGTCTTGGTCAGCTCGTAGATCTCGTACGGCACGAACACGACCGTGGCTACGAACGTCAGGTACTCGGCCCACCGCCTGCCGAACCACAGCCCGACTGCTTCAACCCCTTCCATCAGCGCGTACGCAGCGACCGCAACCGCGGCCAGGTACAGGTTCCTGATGCTGACGGCGAACAGCCGCCGCAGGTCGTGCACGATGCCGTGACTGCTGTTATTGACCGGGCCGCCCAGGCCGCCCTGGAGGTCCTTCAGGATGCGGGTGAAATCCGCGTTCAGGACGGCCTTATTCCCCGCGAACAGGAACAGCGCCACGGCCAGCGCGGAGAGCACCAGGAAGTGCAGCACCCGGTCCAGCGCGATCAGCCGCAGCACGTAGCGGTCGCGCAGCGGCCGTCCCCGCAGCGGCAGCGAGATCTCCTCCCGCGGCGGCGGGTGCCGCACCGCCGGGCGCTCGGGCGGGGGCAGTGCCACCCACGAGTCGCAGCGCATGCACCGGTACCAGCGCAGCCCTCCGGACTCGCGGGCGAACAGGTCATCATCGGGGCGCAGCTCCGCCGCGTCAGTGCCGAGCAGCTCGTGGCCGTGCAGCCCGCAGCCGACCAGCTCGTACCGCAGCTTGGGCAGGTAGCGGCGCGGTCGCTCGGTGCCGGGCGGGGCCGCCGCCTGCGCGGCGGCCTGGTTGTCAGCGCTCACGCGAGCAGGCTACCCATTTCACATCAGATCTACCGGTGCGGCAGTCCAGGTGGGCCTCCCGGACCTGGCGCGGGCCGAGCCAGACCTTCCTGATCCTGGCTCAGGCCAGCCCGGCCTTACGGTGATCATGTGAGCGCCGTGGATACTCGCTGGCCGGCCGGGGTAGCTGCTGCCGCGAGTGGCTGGCGCAGCGCGCGCGGCCCGGCTCAGCGGGCGGTGCCCGCGGGAAGGATCATCAATGGCGACGACCAGGCAGACTCAGGCGGCCCGGAAAAACGTGAAGAAGGCCCAGAAGGCAGCGGCCGGGCAGAAGACCCTCGCGCAGCTGCCGAAGAAGACCAAGACTGCCCTGGGAAAGCAGGGCGCAGCGGTGGCCCAGCGCAAGCGGACCGGCAGCGCGGGTCCCAAGACCCGGGCTGAGCTCTACGAGATCGCCAAGCAGCGCGACCTGCCGGGCCGGTCGAAGATGGGACGCGACGAGCTGGCCCGCAAGCTGGGCGAAAGCTGACCGCGGAGGTGATCCTGGCCGATCATCCCGGTGCCGAGGATGCCCACGTTGAGTGTCACGAGCCTGTCCTCACGATCCGCTGACGCCTGCCGGGGCAGTGCGCGCGAGAAGTTGTTGCGCGGGCCGCGCAGCTGGCCGATGTCTCCGGTCCGCAGCCGACCGTGACATACAGCGAGCTGCCTCGGCCGTCGGGGTCACGCAGGATCCCCAGCCGCAAGGAGGAGTTATCCTCGGGGTCGCCGCGGGTACTGCCGGGTCGGTGCGCCGTCGAGGATGAGATCGGGCGTCTCCTCGCTGCGGCCTACCGGATGGCGAACGCCAGCGCACCGCCCAGGCAGGCCAGCCCGAGCACCATCCAGGTGACATAGTCATTGACCACACCGCTCTGGAAGCGCCGGATCGGGCGTACCAGGCCGGTGCCGGGCTCGAAGCCCCGCCGCAGCACCGGCAGCCGCCGCCAGTACAGCGCGGCCAGCGCGAGGATCACCGCCCCGGCGGCTGAGGCCGCCCCGGTCGCCACATCCGAGAACGTGACCCCGGTCGGCCCGGCCGGGAAGAGCGCGGCCGGATGGGCGAGCCGCGCCCCGGACAGCACGGTGGCGTTATAGCCGGCCTGGTCGGTGAACCGCACGGCGGCCGCCTGGACGGCCGTGCCAAGGTGCGGCAGCACGCCGAGCGCGATCGCAGCGGCGGTCAGGGCGGCGGCCGGGAGGATCATGGTAAGCGGGGTGCGGCGCTTGCCCGCGTCGGTCTCGCTGGTCTCCTCCGAGTCCTGCTGCTCCTCCTCCAGGTCCTCGCTCGGCGGGTCGCCGAGGCCCCAGAACACCCCGCCGGCCACCCGCAGCACCGCCGCGCCGACGAGCACCGAGGCGAAGACCAGCAGTACCGTGATCCAGGTCAGGCCGCGGCTGGCCGCGCTGTCCTCGATCCATCCCTTGCCCAGGTAGGTGGCGAATGGCGGCAGGTCGGCCAGGCCGAACGCGGCCACGGTGAACACGATCCCGGTGACTCGAAGCGCGCGGCCGCGGCCGTGCAGCCAGGTCTCGTTCACCGACCCTAGCCGGTGCAAGATAATCCCGGTGCACAAGAACAGCGCCGCCTTGACCAGCGCGTGCCCGGCCACGTAGACCGCGGCCCCGGCCAGCCCGAGCGGCGTGAGCAGGGCGAAGCCGCACAAGAACATCCCCGCGTGGCTAATCGTGGAAAAGGCCAGCAGCCGCTTGAGGTGCCGTTCGCGGAAGCAGAACAGCGCGCCGACGACCGCGGTCAGCAGCCCGAGGGCCAGGAACACGGCGGTGATCACGCCCCGGTGGCCGAGCGCCTGGCCGAACATAGACCAGTACACCCGGGTGACGCCGTACAGGCCCAGCTCGACCATGACCCCGGAGAACAGCACGCACACCGGCGTCGGCGCGACCGCGTGCGCGTCGGCCAGCCAGAAATGGAACGGCACGATCGCGCCCTTGATCAGCCATCCCGCGATGATCAGCAGGAACCCGACCACGACCAGGCCGTCTGGCCGGTGCCCGGCGAGGGCGCGACCGATCTGGGCCATGTTAAGCGCCCCGGTGCGCCCGTAGGTAATGCCGATGCCCGCCAGGGTCAGGTATGCGCCGACGCTGTTGGTGATGGCGAAGTTCAGCGCGCCCTGGATCGACCCGCGCTCCTCGGGCCGGTAGGCGGTAAGGGCATAGGCCGACACGCCCATCAGCTCGAACCAGACGAACATGTCGAAGATGTCCCCGGTCAGGCAGAAGCCGGTCATGCCTGCACCGAACGTCAGCATCAGCACGTCGAAGTAGGTGCCGACCCGCTCGAAGTACCGCCATGAGAACACCATCGCGGTGGTGACCAGCACGGCAGCCAGGCAGGCCAGGGCGCCGGACAGCGGTCCCACGGCGAAGTCGATGCCGATCGCGACCCCGTGCGACGGCCGGAACCCGGCGAACCAGTACACCTCGTCGGAGTGCGCGGCGTGGACCGTGATCACGATGAGCATGATCACAACCGCGCCGCTGGCCGCGATCGTGATCGTGTCCAGGACGCGCCGCCTGCTGCGCAGCAGCGGGCTAAGCGCAGAGATGCCCGCGGCGGTCAGCAGCGGCACCACCACGACGAGTGGCAGCAGCTGGTCCATGTCGCTGCCGCCTCAGCCTTTGAGCTGCACGAGTTCTTGCGGGTCGAGGGTGCCAAAGCGCTTCTGCGCCTGCACCGCCATGGCCAGCAGCAGCGCGGTCACGGCGGCCTCCACCACCACATCGGTCAGCGCCAGCGCCTGCACCACCGAGTCGACTGCCGGGGTGTGCGGCGGAATGTCAGAGAAATAGGGCGCCACCGCGCCGGTCCGGTAACCCACGCCGAGCAGCAGCACGTACGTCGAGGACTGAACGACAATCAGGCAGACGATCTGGTGCACCAGGTGCCTGCTGGTGATGATGCCGTACAGGCCGACAGCCATGATCCAGGCCACGACCAGGAACGGAAAGAGGTGCATCAGCCGCTCTCCTGCCGGACCAGGACCGTCTGCTCGAGCAGCTCGCCGACGATGAGCACGAAGGCGGCCCCGACTTCGAGGCCCACCAGGAAACTTATCAATGCGATGGTCCCCGACGAGCTGACCGCGCCGGGAGTGGTGCCCAGCGGCAGGAAGTCGGTCAGGTAGGGCAGGCCGAGAGCGAGGGCGGTGACGCCGACGGCGGCGAAGCCGCCCGCGCCCACCGCCTCGACCGCCTCGGTAATATCCACCGGGCTTATCCGCTTGAAGATCAGGAACTCGCCGGCCAGGTAGATCAGGATGATCGCGGTCGCCAGCACCACCCCGCCCTGGAAGCCGCCGGAGGGGCTGGTCTGCGCATGCGAGGCCAGCCACCAGCCCATCACGACCAGCGGCCCGGTCAGCACCAGCGCGGCCAGCCGTACCGCATCGCTGGCAGGCGGCACGCTCCAGGCCTCATCCCGCCCGCTTCCCTCCTGCTCGCCGCGCAGGTGGCGCAGTACCGTAGACGTCCCGGCCGCTGCCACGAACAGGATGAATTCCTCGCCGACCGTGTCGAACCCGCGATAGTCGAAGTTGATGGCCGACACCACCCCGGTGGCGCGCGTCTGCGCCTCGGCGATCCGGTTAATGATGTCGCCGTAGGGACCCGGATAGCTGCCGAAGCCGGGTAGGCCCGCGAGGCCCCAGACGACGAACGCCATCAGCCCGGATACGGCGACGAGGAAGATCCAGCGTCGCTGGCCCGGCGTCATTTCGGTCTCCTGCGGACCTTGGCCAGCGTCAGCAGCAGCAGCATCGGCAGCAGCACCGCGCCCACGGTCAGCTCGGACAGGGTCACGTCCGGCGCCTGGAAGGCCAGGAACAGCACGGCGAGCAGCACGCCGTAGCCAGACAGCGCAATGGCCTGCCGGGCCGGATCGCGGGTCAGCACCACGGTGGCGGCCCCGGCGGCAACCAGCACCAGCAGCGTCACCTGGAGCGTGGCCATCAGGCCGGCCGGAACGGTATAGGGCGTTGTGACGGCCAGCACGTGCGCGCTAGTCACGGCCGGTCCCGGCCGCGCCGCCGCGCTCACCGGAGCGCTCTGCAGGCCCGGACCGCCAGTCGCCCTGCTCGCGGATCCGGGCGGCCCGGATCGTCGCATGTGACAGGTACGGCCCGGCGATGAGCACGAACAGCAGCGCGAGCCAGGTCGCTGAGGAATCATAAGACCAGCCCGACTGCGCCAGGATGGCCAGCCCGACCAGCACCGGGGCCAGCACGGCAGCGGGCGTGACGTAGTGCACCTTCTGATAGGTGTCCCGCATGACCAGCACGCCGATCGCCGAGGCCATCACGACCAGCACGGCCACGGCGAGCAGCACGTCCACAACGACCGCCTGAAGCGTCACGGCCACCGCTCCAGGAACCGGACGAACACCAGCCCGCTGCCGAACAGCAGCACGGCCAGCAGCACCGGCAGCTCGAACTCGCCGGACCGGCGGAACCCCTCGGCCAGCAGCGCCAGCACGATTACCATGATCACGCTGATGGCCTCGTAGGCGATCAGCGCGTCCATGATGGTGCCGCGAACGATTACGATGCCGCACGGGACCACCGCGACGAGCATCGCTACGGCCGCGATCACGAAGCTGCTCACCGCAGCACCTGCCGGGCTATCTCGCCGGTCACCCGCTGTCGCCCCCTGCCTGCCGGTCCGGCACGAGCTGGTGCACGACCATCACGTCACGGCGGCCGTCGATGCCGAGCGCGAAGGCATTCGGCGCAAACGACCGGCCGCCGATAAGCAGGACCCGCCGGGTCTTGCCCTCCAGTGACTGGTCGCCGTACCGGACCGGCAGCTCGCGGAACTCGCTGGCCGGTGGGGTGCCGTGCGCAAGCTGCCGCCATAGCGCGGCGAAGACGATCACAGTGTCGGCCAGCAGCTGGCCGGGCAGCCGGAAGGCCGGGACCAGCCACTCGATCCGCAGCCGCGGCCGGATCGACGCCTGATAGCCGGCCAGCTCGGCGACGAAGGCGCCGATGGCAGCCGCCCCGGCGCCGGCCAGCAGCTCGTCCAGCGCGATAGAGTCGTCCAGGATCACCCAGAACGACATGAGCAGCACCCACCAGCCCAGCCAGGCGCCAACCCGGCGGGCGGCCGGCACCGGGGCGGTGCGACGGCGCCGCCGGTCGGCCAGGCGGCGATGCTGCTCAGCCATCGTCGGTACCGGTAAGCGTGGACACGGCGGTCACCTACCCACCGATGATCGCACCAATCGGCGCCGCCGGTCGGGCCGGGCGGGCGGCCGGGGAAGCGGCCCTCAGCGACCAACGGAACGGTCAGTCGCGCTAGGACGGCTTGGCGTCGCCGTATTGGTCGGGCCAGTTCCACCATGCGTACGGCGGGGTCTGGGGGTCCCACGCCGAAGTCGGTGTCGAAGCCGTCGGTCATGGTGTACCAGGGCATCGTCCAGCCCATCCGCGCCTGCACCCGTACCAGCATCAGCCGATGCTCGAGCCGGCGCTCCGTCCATCGAGTCCGTTCCTTCGAGGAATCACTTCGATCCCCTCACCTTCTTCACTGAGCCCGGGCAGCCACGGTTTCCCGGGTTGGGAAGTCCGGCGGTGCCGGTATGGCTCATGCCCCCCTGCAGCGGTCATGGCCTGGGGGCCTGGTGATGCGCCGCGCCGCTGACCTGTACCCGGGTGAGGCCAAGACTGACCGCCGCGACGCCTGCGTGCTGGCCGGTACTGGCCGGGCCCGCCGCAAGCAGGCCCGGTGGCTGGATGCAGGCTCTGTCCGCGCCGCAGTCGCGGCGGCGCTGGCCGCTCAGGATGTCACCGTCCCGGCCGAGGCCGCCACCGGCCGGGTCATCAGCGAACTGGCGGCCGAACTCGACCGGGTGTGCGCCCGCCGCGGCAGCCTGGCCGCGTTCGCCTCCCTGCGCGACCCCGCCTCCAGGGCGTTCTACGACCGCAAACGCGCTGAGGGCAAACGACATAACGCCGCCCTGATCTGCCTGGCCCGCCGCCGCTGCGACGTCATCCTCGCCATGCTGCGCACCGGGCGGCATTACCAGGCCGCCCGCCCCGCACCCGGCCTGGCCGAGGCTGCCTGATGCACTCCCCGCCACCAGCACCCCAAACCGCTGGCCTGCCCGAGTTCACCCTGGACGGCGCATCCTTCGATAACCTCTCCGGCTTCTTCACCGCCATCCGCTTCACCGAAAAGAAGCTGACCACCTGCCATCCAGCCAACATCCCCAGCGTTCAAGCCGACCTGGCAGCAGCCCGGCGCGCAGCAGGCCAGACCCTCTTCGAGATCATCACCAGCATCATCCGGGCGCACGGCCCCGGCGGCGCTGAAGCCCAGGACAACGTCCACCTCATCCTCGCCTGAGCACCAAAGTGCCCGCGATCACCCCGGCGGACTTGACCAGAACATGGGGACACCCCCCGCAATGGACGGCGCGGCCATCGCCGGTCATATGACTCCCCAGCCACGTCAGATCATCCCCCGGTACTTCCGGGTCCGGAGCGGCCTCGGGCCGGGAGCCGGGGCGTCCAGCGAGCGCTGCAGCCGGGGCCAGCTTGCTGTCCCAGTCCCGGGCCAGCGCCGCGAGGCAGGACTGGGCAATCGCCATCGGCGCCGCGTCGACGCGGTAGCGGACCCGGCGGCGGTCGCCAGGCTCGGCGAGTACCAGGCGTGAGGCGGCGAGCAGCTCAAGGTGCTTGGTGATCGCCTGCCGCAAGATCGGCAGCAAGCCTGCCAGGCCGGTCGCCGCCGTCGGGCCGCGGGCAGCGAGGGCACCGAGGACGCTGCGCCGGGTCGGCTCCGCGAGCGCGGCGAAGACTGCCTCTGCGACTGTCTCCGGGTCAGGCCGCGGCATGGAGACAGCCGGCCAGCTCGGCCGGTTCCTTGTGCCAGCCCTCGACATTGCCCTGATAGGCGGTATCGAGCAGATCCTCCGGCACCTGCGCGAATCCGGACTCCGTCACCGTCAGCGTGTCCCCCCGCCGCTCGGCTGAGGGTGAACTCGATTAGGTACGGCGCGGATCGGTAGCGGACGGATGGGCGGGCTGATCAGGCTCCCGGGGCGCGGGCGAAGCCGCCGGGGATGATCAGATCGCCCGGGGTCAGGTCGGCGATGTCACCGTGGCCGAGGCCGAGCAGCGCCGAGTCGATGCCGCTGCGCAGGATGTCGAGCACGTTCTCCACCCCGGCCTGCGCCGGCCGCGGCCAGGCCCCACAGGTAGGCGCGCCCGATCAGCACCGCGCGGGCGCCGAGCGCGAGCGCCTTCACCACGTCGCCGCCGCGCCTGATGCCGCCGTCCAGCAGCACCTCGACCTGGCCGCCGACCGCCCCGGCGACCGCGGGCAGCATCCGGATCGTGGCCGGGGTGCCGTCCAGGTTGTTGCCGCCGTGGTTGGAGACCGAGATCGCGGTCACTCCGGCGTCGACAGCTCGCCGGGCGTCATCGGCCCGCGTCACCCCTTTGAGCATGAACGGACCGTCCCATTGCTCCCGCAGCCAGGCCACGTCCTCCCAACTCGGCGGGGCAGACTGCATCCACTGCCCGTAAGCGCCGAAGAACGTGGGCGGGTCCTCGCCGGGCGAGGCGGTCATGTTCGGCACGCCCAGCGTGGGCAGCTGGCCGCTGCGGGCGAAGTCCAGCAGCCAGGCCGGCCTGGACAGGGCCTCGGGGGCCTGCCGCGCCATCTCCTGCAGCGACAGCCGCTCGGGGATGCGCGGGCTGCCCCAGTCCCGGCCGTGCGAGAACGACCAGTCCAGCGTCGCGATCAGCCCGACGGCGCCGGCCCGGCGGGCGCGCTCCGCGCGGGCCAGCATCTCGTCCCGGCCGCCGGTCCAGTACATCTGGAAGAACGTCTGCGGATTGGCCGCGACCACCTCCTCGATCGGCTTGCTGGCGAACGACGACAGGGACATAGCCGTGCCACGCGCGGCGGCGGCCCGGGCCACCGCGACCTCGCCGTCCGGATGGACCGCCTGCACGCCGGTGGGCGAGATGATGACCGGCATCGATACCGGCTGGCCCATCACGGTGGTGGCCTGCTCGCGCTTGCCGGGCAGCCCGGCGGTGTGCGGGGCGAAGCCCAGCTCGTCGTATGCGGCTACGTTGTCACGGACGGTCAGGCCGCGCTCGGCCCCGGCGAGCAGCGCCCCGTACACCGACTTGGGCAGCCGCCTGCGCGCCCGCCGCTGGGCCTCGGCCACCGACTCGAACCAGGCACTGCGCATAAGACATCCCTCGCTCTCGCCTCTTTGCGCGGCTCTTATTTACCGATTCCCCCGGATCCGGTCCATACCCGGCTCTGGCCGCCCGGCCGGGCCGGCCGGGGCGGCGATCCCGGCGCTGGCGCGCCGCCCGTGACTCGGTGATGATCGGCAGCCATGATCAAGGCCCGCCGTGGCGATCCGGTCGAAGTGGTCGCCGTGGTGGTGCGACAGCACGATGAAGGGCGCGGCGCTGCCCAGCGGCCGGAGCGGTAAACCTCTGATTACCGGTCGTAGTGCGATGGCGGGAACTCCTCGCGCTCACTCCCCGGGCCAAGCTCGCCGGCGTCGACCTCGCGCCTGATCTCGGCCCGCTCTTCCTGGTATTGCTCGGTCTGGGTGATATCCGGGGTGGGCGGAGCGTCGGTGGCCGGGGGAACCTCATCCGGGTCGTAGGCGTCCAGGCCAGTCGCGACCCGCTCCTCCTCGGTCAGCCGGGCAAGTTGCTCGTCATCGAGCCGTTCGGGCGCCTTCGCGTGCTCGCGCCGGTCCCGGCGGAACTGGTCGGCCGGCTGATCCGCATTCTGCTCGGTCATCTGCTCTCCCTTGAGTAGCGCGGAAGCACTAACTCCCCGGCCCGGTGAGGTTCACACCCGGCCGCGACCTCGGGCGGCTTGCCGAATGTCATCATTTACGATTTATAGTAACGTGAATGATGTACATTGACGTGGTTATCCCCTGGGCGGAGGACCGGATGGCGAGAACCGAGAGCACGGGATGGCTGCGCCGACCGTCCTGACGGGCCGCGAAGCCCCGGCTGCGCTGCTGCAGGCGCTCGGCGATCCAGTGCGCCTCGCAGTGCTCGACCTGCTGGCGAGCGCGCCGCGGACGGCCTCGCAGCTGGCCGCCGAGATCGGCGTTGCCGCGCCGCGGCTCAGCCACCATCTGGCCCGGCTGCGCTCGGCCGGCCTCGTCAGCGTGACGCATTCCGGGCGGCACGCCACCTACCGGCTCGCCGAGCCGGGGCTGCTGCCGCCGCTGCGGGACCTGCGGCAGCTGGCGCTGCGGGCCTCGGCGCGGCCCGGCAGTCAGCCGCCCGCCCGGCGGCCGACGCTCTGCAGCCCGCTGGCCAGAGCCAGGACCTGCTACGACCACCTGGCCGGGCGGCTGGGGGTGGCGATATTCGACCAGCTGATCGGCACCGGCGGGCTGCTGCCCCCGCCGGCGGCCGACCACTCGGCGGTGGCGCTGGGCCCGGCGGCCGGCCCGGGGTTCGCCGCCCTCGGCGTTGACCTCGCCGCACCACTGCCGCGCCGCCGCCAGCCGGCGCTCAGCTGTCTGGACTGGACCGAGCGGCGCCCGCATCTCGGCGGTGCGCTCGGCGCCGCGGTACTGGACAGCCTGCTGGCCAGGGGGTGGGTGCAGCGGGGTGACGGCCGGGCACTGCGCGTCACCGCGGCGGGCCGCAGTCACCTGCCCGGCCCGCGCGACGTCGCGGCGGCCCGGCCATGAGCCCGCAGCCGATGCCTGGCCTGCGCGCGCAGTACAAACTGCTCGAGGCCAGCATCGAGCGCCTGCTGCTCAGCGTGCAGGCCCTGCCGGACGGCCAGGTGATGGCGCCGTCGCGGCTGCCCGGGTGGAGCCGCGGTCACGTGCTCGCGCACCTCGCCGGCGCCACCGACGCCAGGACCGGGCTGCTGACCGCGGCCCGGGCCGGAACCGTCGGACAGCAGTACCCCAGCGAGGACAGCCGGGCCCGCGGCATCGAGGCCGGCGCCCGGCGGCCGCCGGGCGAGATCCGGGCCGGGGTGCGCGCGGCACTCGGCCGGTTCCGCGCTGCTGTGGCCTGTCACCCGGCCGACGACTGGGATGCGCTCGGCGAGTGGCTGGGCGGGCACCGGCAGCCGGTGCACCGGGTGCTGCCCGGCCTGCGCCGCGAGATCGAGTACCACCATGTGGATCTCGACATCGGCTACCGGTCGGCTGACTGGCCGGAGGACTTCACCCGCGAGCAGCTAGCCGCGGTCGCCGGCTCGATGAGCCGCCGCGAGGACGGCCCGCCCGTCACCCTGGTGGCCCCGCATGCCCTGCTGCGGATCGGCGACGGCGCGCTGGCCACCGTGACCGGCCCGGCGACCGAGCTGCTGGCCTGGATGACCGGCCGCGGTGACGGCCGCGAGCTGCAAGTCACCCCGGCCGGCCCGCTGCCGCAGCCTCCGCCGCTGGCCTGAATAGCGGCCAGGCTGTCGGGTAGCACGAAGGTTATGCTGCCGGGCCAGCCCGGAGCCCGCGGCCTCGGCACCGGAGGTAACCAGATGCCAGGAAAGCAGGAGCTGCCCTCGACGCTCAAGCGCTCGTCGCGGAAGGCCCAGGAGACCTGGATCAAGACGCATGACGCCGCCGTCGATCAGTACGGGGAGGGCGAGCGCGCGCACCGCACCGCCTACGGCTCGCTCAAGCACAGCTTCGAGAAGGTCGGCGACCACTGGGAGCCGAAAGATCAGGGCGCCAAGGGCCCGTCCGACGGGCGGTCGGCGCTGCCGCGAAACGCCGCGGGAAAGGGCGAGAGCTTCGGCGGCGTGGATGCCAACGCCAGCAAGCGGCATCTGCTGGAGATTGCCCGCCGTCTCGGCGTTCCGGGCCGCTCCGCGATGAACAAGCAGGAGCTGGCCGCTGCCGTTCAGAAAGCGAACGACCGGGCGACAGCCCGCGCGCGCGAGCGCTGACCGGCCGGCTCCGGTCCGGAGAATCAGTCCGCGGCCTACCGGGCCGGCATCGTCGGCAGGCGGCAGGGCGACGCTGGACGACGGCCTCGGCCGGTTGAGCAAGCTGATGCAGGCAGGCCGTGAGACACCGGTTGACGAGCTGGCGCAGCAGATCATGACCGGGCCGCGCCCGGCCAGGGCTAAGAGGACGATGTCGCCATCTTGCTGTCCTCCCGGCCGGCGGGCGCCCCGTCCTGTTGCGGACGGCCACTACAATTCCGTAGCGGGCGGCGGCGGCCGCTGCCGTAGTGGTACCCGCGGCGGCTGTCGCTGGCACCAGGATGCTGAGGGATGCGGCATGACGGAGCTGGGGGCGGGCCAGCATGGCAGGTACCGGCACGAGGCCCTGCTGTACTCGGGCCAGGACGAGTTCCTGGCCGGGACGGCGGCGCTGATCATCGGCGCGGTTCAGGCTGGCCAGCCGGTGCTGGCCGCGCTGACGGCCGACAAGCTCGATCTGCTCCGGGCCAAGCTGGGCCTGGCTCAGGCCGGGGTGACCCTGGCGGATATGGCCGAGATAGGCGCCAACCCGGCCCGGATCATCAGCGTGTGGCGGCACTTCGCCGACGAGCACGCGGGCGCCAGGCAGCTGTGGGGCATCGGCGAGCCGGTTTACCCGGCCCGGTCCCCGGCCGAGATCACCGAGTGCCAGCTGTACGAGGGCCTGCTGAACATGGCCGTCGACGCTGACACGCCGTTCTGGCTGCTGTGCCCCTATGACCTGCAGGCGCTGACCGCTGAGGTGATCGCCGGGGCCAGGCGCTCGCATCCATTTCTCACCGCCAGCGGGAAGCGCCAGGCTTCCGCCACATTCCGGCCGTTCGATACCGCCGAGGCGTTCGGGCGGCCGCTCCCGCAGCGGCCCGCGGACGCTGCCGCGCTGCCCTTCGCGGTCGGCGGCCTGCGGGCGGTGCGGGCGTTCGCGGCCGAGCAGGCCAAGCGGGCGGGACTGGACGGCGAGCGGGTGCCCGCACTGGTGGCGGCGGTCAACGAGGTCGCCACCAACAGCCTGCTGCACGGCGGCGGCCACGGTCGCGTCTACGCCTGGCCGGACGGCGCGGTACTGCTGTTCGAGGTGTCCGACGAAGGCCATTTCACCGCTCCGATGGCGGGCCGGATGCCGCCCGTCGGAGATTCCGGGGCCGGCCTGTGGCTGGCCAACCAGCTGTGCGACCTGGTGCAGATCTGCGCGACGCCGGAGGGCACCTCGGTCCGGCTGCACAGCCGCCTGTGAGCGCGGCATGATCGCTGGCATCGCCGCGGGCTGGCCGCCGCCCGGCCGGGGCCGCTGGCGGGCCGGTCAGTCGCCCGCCCGCTGCCAGCTGCCCTCGGTCCGGTACTCGATGTGCGCCGCGTCACGGCCCGCCTGGGCGAAATCACCCAGCGGCGCCAGCTCGCTGTCGCCGCTGGGATCGTAGATGCGCCCGACGGCGAGCACGGTGCCGTCCTGGCCGGCCAGCCGGAAGAACCGGCCGGCTCCGAGAGCCTCGCACCGGTCCGCCGGGACCGCGTGGTCCGGCCCGAACACCCCTACTACTGACGGCTCGGCGCCGTCGTAGCCCGCCACCGGATCCTCGGTGATGACCCAGCAATACGGCGTGGTCAGGGAGGTGAACTCGGCCACGAGATCCGCGGGCACCTCGTCCTCGGCCTGCATGCCCCCGGCCGCGGCCGGGTCGAAGCTGTCCTGCGGCGGCGCTTGGTCGGTCATATCCCTGCCTTCGTATCGCCGGTGTCCGGTCATCAGGGCGATTACCCAGCCAGGCGGGGCCGAAGACCCCGCTCACGGCCCCGGACGATGACGGGGCGCATCACTGTCCGCCGGGATCGGCCAGCATACCGCCGGCGGCGGCGAGTTCGCCGCCGAGCCCGGCGACCGCCGCCGCCAGCTCGCGGTCGTCGCCGAGCCGCGGATCCAGCCAGCCCAGCAGCCGCGGCGCCGCGTACTGCCACGAGCCGCGCGCCAGGGGAACGAGCTCGGCCGCCCGGACGTCGCGCACTGGCTCGCCGAGCCCGCGCAGGTGGCACAGCCAGGCGGCGAGGATCCGGATGCCGCCGGGCGGCAGCCGCCCGGCGGCGCGCTCGGCGCGCAGCACCGGCAGGACCCGGACCGGCAGCTTCTGCGATCCGTCGGCGGCGATCTGGCCGAGCCGGTGGCGCATCCGCGGGTTGCCGAAACGGTCGAGCAGCGCCTGGCTGGTAGGCGGCGACGTCGGCGGCGGGCTGTTCCAGGTGCGGCGCCGCCTCGACCCACCACTGCGCCAGCCACGCCCGGCACGTCGTCGTCGGCCATGGCGTCGGCGACGGTCGACGTGACCGCGCAGCGACCCGGCGTAGGCGAGCAGCGAGTGCGCGCCGTTCAGCAGCCACAGCTTGCGGTGCTCGAACGGCGTCACGTCGTCGGTGAACACCGCGCCCGCGTCCTCCCAGCGGGGGCGGCCCGCCGGGAACGCACCGCCGAGGACCCATTCGGCGAACGGCTCGGTGACAACCGGGCAGCGGTCGGCCCGCCCGGTCGCCGCGGCCACGCGCCCGGACGTCGGCCGGACCGTGACCGCGGCGTGATCCGGTCGACCACGGTGGAGACGACCGTCACGGACCCGGCCAGCCACTCGGCCAGGCCCGCCGCCGACCAGGTCGGCCAGATCCCCGGTCACCCGGCGGGCGAGGGCGCCGTTGCCGGGCAGGTTGTCGCACGGCACCAGCGCGAGCGGGCCGCGCCCGGCCCGCTGCGCGTGCCGCCAGCCCGGCGACCAGCCGGGCCGGCGCAGTGCGCACCACGGCGGCCGGGTCGCGGCGCAGCGCCTCGATGTCGGCGCGGACCTCAGGCGGCTGGCGTCCAGGCCGCCGTCCGGCCCGCGCAGGTAGCCGGCCTCGGTCACCGTGACCGTCACTGCGGCGAGCTCGGGGCGGCCGAAGTAGCTCAGCCAGGCGCCGTGGTCGTCCGCCGGGTGCACCGCCGACAGGCTGCTCGACCAGGTCGAATCGGTCCCGGTCGGCGGCCCGCGTGATCAGCGTGTAGAGCCCGTCCTGGGCTTGCAGCGCCCGGGCGAGGCCGGGCTCCCGGCCGGTGAACGCCGCATAGCCCCACTCGCCGCCGTCCGGGCGTGCTCGGTGTACCAGGCCTGGTGGGCGCGGAAGAAGTTGCCGAGGCCGAGGTGCACCAGCCGGACCGGCGCGGCCGCCCGGCCCGCTCTCCCGGTCACAGCTTGAACACCGCGCGCGGGCGGGCCGGCCAGGTCGACGCGCGGTCTCGGCGCCTCGTCCTCGTCCAGCCGGTGCTCGGCGACCAGGCCGGCGAGGAACCCGGCGTCGACCCGGCGGGACATGTCGTGGCGGGCCGGGATCGAGCAGAAGGCGCGGGTGTCGTCGACGAACCCGGAGGTGCGGCGAGAACCCGGCGGTCTCGGTGACCGCGGCCCGGAAGCGGCGGATCGCGTCCGGCGCGTCGAGGAACCACCACGGGCGCGCCGACGTACACCGCCGGGTAGAAGCCGGCCAGCGGCGCGAGCTCGCGGGAGCAGGCCGTCTCGTCGACGGTGAACAGCGACCAGGTGAAAGCCGGGATGGGTGCCGAACCGGTCGAGCAGCGGCCGCAGCGCGCGGTGAACTCGACGCGGACCGGGATGTCGTGGCCGGTGTCGGGGCCGAACCGGGCCGCCGGTGGCCGGATGATGGTCTGCGGCGGACGCCGGGGTGCAGCGTCATCACCAGCCCGTCGTCGCACGACATCCGGGCCATCTCCAGCAGCATGTGCCGCCGGAAGGCCGTGCACTCGCGCGGCCGTGGCCTGGCCCGCCAGCGCGGCGCGCGTAGATGCGCTCGGCCGCGGCGCCGTGCTCCAGCGGTTCGGTCCGGCGTCCGGCGTGGCTGTGGTCGGCCGACGACGGCGCCGCGGCTCGATGAAGTACCGGCGGCGCTGCTCGAGCGCCGCCAGGTACCCGGCGTAGTCGCCGGTGTCGGTGTCCGCCGCCGCCGCCGAGCCGGGTCAGGCCGCGCGGCCAGTCCGGCTGGCCCGGCTCGAGGTAGCGGTCGGGCCGGAAGGTGGGGATCACCCGCCCGGACCACGTCGGGTCGGCCGCCAGCGCCGCGTGCGCCGCCAGGTCGTCGCAGGGGTCGTCGGTGGTGGCGAGCACCTCGATGCCGAACCGCTCGTACAGCGCGCGCGGCCGGAAGCTCGGTGCCGTCAGGCTGGCCGGCGACCTGGTCGTAGATGGCGTCGGCGGTCGCCGCCGACGGGCGCAGCGCTCACGCCGAAGATCTCCGCCAGCTCCGCCTCCAGCCAGAACCGGACCGGCGTGCCGCGGAAGAGCGGCCAGTGCTCGCAGAGCAGCCGCCACGCCCGCCGGGCCGCGGCCTCGGTGAGCGGGCCCTGGCCGACGCCGAGGTCGTCGCAGCGTCGACGCCGTCGGCGTGCAGCAGCCGGGTCACGTAGTGGTCGGGGGTGACGAACAGCGCGGCCGGGTCGGCGAACGGCTCGTCGGCGCAGCAGCAGCCGGGGGTCGACGTGGCCGTGCGGCGACAGATCAGCGGCGGGTCCCGCACCGCGTCGTAGAGCCGGCGGGCGATGGCCCGCTCGCCGGGTCGGCGGGCAGCAGCCGGTCGGGGTGCAGCGCGCAGCCCGGCGGTCGGCGTCAGTCACGCTCTGTATGAGTGGACGCCAGTGGCCGCGCGGCGAGTTCGTCGGCGGGATCCCGGGCGTGATGCCGCGGACAGGTCGGGCTGACCGGGCCGCGACGCTCGCGGCGGCAGCCGGAGCGGCCAGCATCGGCGGTCCGGACGGCGTGCTCAGCCGACGACGCCGTGCGGGCGTTCGTCACCGAGCAGCTCGGCACCGCGCCCGTCGACGGGCGCAGCGTGTGCGTGCTGGTGCCCGACGCGCACCCGCAGCTGCCCGCTGCCGCTGCTGCTGTCGGCGGTGCACGGCGCGCTGCACGGCCGGGTCACCCGGCTGACCGTGCTGGTCGCGCTCGGCACGCACGCGCCGATGAGCGAGCCGGCGCTCGCCGCGCACCTCGGCTACGCCGCCCGGCGCCGCGGCGGAGCGCTACCCCGGGATGGTCGTGCGCAACCACGAGTGGTGGGACCCGGCCGCGCTTCGCCACGTCGGCACGATCCGGCGCGACCGGATCGCCGAGCTGTCCGACGGCCGGCTGCGCCGCGGCGGTCGACGGTGCGGGTCAACCGGGCCGTCGTCGAGCACGACGTCACGCTGATCGTCGGGCCGGTGTTCCCGCACGAGGTGGTCGGGTTCTCCGGCGGCAACAAGTACTTCTTTCCCGGCGTCTCCGGCCGGGAGCTCATCGACCTCTCGCACTGGCTCGGCGCGCTGATCACCAGCGCCGAGATCATCGGCACCCGCGGCATCACGCCGGTGCGGGCGCTGATCGACGAGGCCGCCGCGCTGGTGCCCGGCCGAGCGGCTGGCGCTGCTGCGTGGTCACCGGCCCGGCGCCGGCGTCCCTGCACGCGGTGGCGTTCGGCGATCCGGCCGCGGCCTGGGCGGCGGCCGCCGAGGTCTCCGCCGAGACGCACATGCGCTACCTCGACGCCCCGGTGCGACCGGGTGCTGTCGCTCGTGCCCGGCCAAGTACGACGACATGTGGACCGGCGCCAAGGGCTTCTACAAGGTCGAGCCGGTCGTCGCCGACGGCGGGGAGGTCGTGCTCTACGCGCCGCACATCACGCGAGATCAGCGCCACGCATCCGGAGATCGCAGCAGATCGGCTACCACTGCCGCGACTACTTCGTGAAGCAGTGGGACCGGTTCTCCGGCTGCCACTGGGGCGACCTGGCGCACTCGACCCACCTGCGCGGCGCCGGCACCTACGACCCGGTCCACGGCGAGCGGGCCCGGGTCACCGTCACCCTGGCCACCGGCATCCCCGAGGCGCGTCGTGCGCGCGGTCAACCTGGACTACCTCGACCCGGGCGCCGTCGACCTGGCCGCGTGGGCGGCCGAGCCGGACACCCTGGTCGTGCCCGACGCCGGCGAGGACCTCTACCGGCTGCGGCCGTAGCCCGCCGTCGTGGGTCAGGCGAGGCGGGAATCGCCAACTTAACGGCTCGTAATCACCGCTAGTGCAGATGAGCCTGCCAGTCGGCGGGCACCCGGCCCGCCGGGCCCGGCACCGGCTGGCTGGCCGGGTGATGCTCGGGCGGGGCCAGCTCGGGGCCGCCGGAATACATCTGGCCGGTCTGGTAGCTGAAGAACCACTCCTCCCCCGGCTCGAAGCTGCGGATGAGCGGGTGCCCGGCCGCATCGGCGTGCGCGGTCGCGTGCTGCGAGGGTGAGGTGTCACAGCAGCCGATGTGGCCGCACTGCGCACATCGCCGCAGGTGCACCCACCAGCCGCCGGCGGCTTCGCAGTCCGCGCACCCGGGGCCGCTGGGCGGCACCGCCGGATCCACGCCGGGGAATTCCGTCATCGTCTCCTCCTGATGCCCGTGGGCCGGGTCGTCCAGAGTAGCCGAAGGGCCACCGGCCCGGTTGTGCGCGCCATGCGGACCCGTTACGCGTAACATAGGGCCGTGGCCGACGAGCGATCCTGCGAGCAGTGCGGTGCGGCATTCGCGCCCCGCCGCGAACATGCCCGGTTCTGCTCGGCCCGCTGCCGGGTCGCCTGGAATCGCGAGGACACCGGCGCCCGGACCGCCGAGCTGAGCGCACTCAACTGGGCCATCACCGCGATGCGGGACGCCAACGGCCGGCTGCGCCGGGTCCGGGCGGCCGACCCGGTGCGCGCGTTCGCGGTGATCGGCGAGGCGGTGTGGTGGGTCACGATCGTGGACGGCACGCTGGTCCGTTATCACCCGGAGGCCTACGACAGCGTGCTGGACGAGCGGTGCGCCGCCGAGCGCCGCCGGATCGAGGACACCCTCGGCGGCCTGCGATTCGTGCGCAACCAGATCGGCGACTACGTCGATCATGTGAACTTCATCCGGCCCGGCGAGACCCGCTCCGGCCGGGCCGGCACCGGGTCCGGCGGGTGGACGTGGGATGACGTGCCCGCCCCGGCCGTGGCCGCGCTGCCACCGCGGGGGCAGTCCTGGGAGATGACCAGATACCGCTCCTACCAGGCGCAGCTGGCCGGGTGCCCGGTCGCAGAGACCTTCGGGCAGGCAGTGGAATTCCTGCTGGCGGTCTCCCGGGCGGAGTCGGGCCGCGAGGCCGCCGCCCCCGCAGCCCGGTAGCGCCCGGCAGGGCAGCCGCCCGGCCTGGCAGGCCGTCGGCCCGTGGCGGCCCCGTCGGCCGCGCCTCATCGAGGGTTCTGTCCGCGAAAGCGAATAATGTCGCGATCAAGGCGGGTGACGACGGCGCGCCACGCCGGGTGCGAGGCGTCATTCCGGGTCCCGTAGCTCACGCTGGGTTACCTTGGAAATGTGTTCGGATATGGCGTTCCGTGGCTGCCTGCCGTCCTTGCCCGGCTCGCTACCGCGCGCTGTGCTCACCGGCGGTGGCGGCCCGTGACCGGCATGGCCCCGCCTGGCGGCCCCAGGCCGGCGGTGGTCACGTGACGTCACCGCGGAAGCGCCGACCGCCGACGGCGATCATGCGTGACCACGCGGGCAGCACGCTATGCCGACTGCTGGTCGACCACCCCGAGGTGGTGGGCGTGGAGATCCTGGGCCAGGACGAGACGGACGAGGGCACGATCACCTACTGGCTGGGCGTGCTGCTGCCGGACGGCCGCCAGCTGCTCGTCGACGTCGAAGATGCCGGGCAGCTCCGGGGCACGGGAAGAACAGCCTGATCTCCGGCCGGCAGCAGCCGGTGCTGCGGGTGAGCCAGGGCTAGCCCGCCCGCTGTTCCAGCGCGGCCAGCCGGAGCTCAAGCTGGTCGACGCGATGCCGCAGGATCTCCAGCTGGCCTGGTCGGCGAGCCGCCGCTCGGCGCCGCGCCGCAGCCGCGGGGAGGCCTCAGCCCGGGCGGCGACCATCGCCAGCGGCACCAGCCGCTGCGGGCCGTGCGGACCGTCGACCAGCCGGGAGGGTATCTGCCCGGTCCGGTACCAGTTGCGCAGCGCGGCCCGGGAGGCGCCGGTATGCGCGGCGGCCCGGTGCAGGGTGACCCAGTCAGAGTCATCCAGCCGGGCGGTCAGCTCAAGCTCCAGCTCCCAGGCGTCCAGCCGGTCTTCCCAGTCCATTGGTCCTGCCTCATCTGCCTCGCTGCGCTCGGCTTCCGCTGGCGTCCTGCCGTGCTTCTGCCTCCTCTGCTTACTAATAACATAGTATTGACAGGGTCTGGCGCCATACGGAGCATGGCTGTCATGTTCGAGCAATTCACCAAGCGGGCCCGCCACGTCGTCGTGCTGTCCCAGGAGGCGGCGCGCGATCTGAACCATAACTACATCGGTACCGAGCACCTGCTGCTCGGCCTGCTCGGCGAACCGGCCGGGATCGCCGGGCGCGCACTCGACCAGGTGGGCGTAACCAGATCCGCGGTACAGGATGAGGTCATCCACCAGATCGGGCGGGGTGGCCGGGCGCCATCCGGGCACCTCCCGTTCACCCCGCGGGCCAAGAAGGTCCTCGAGCTGGGACTGCGCGAGGCGCTCAGGCTGAGCCACAACTACATCGGCACCGAGCACCTGCTGCTCGGCATCGTCACCGAAGGTCGCGGGGTGGCCGCGCAGATCCTCACCGCGCAGGCCGGTGACCTGATGAAGGTGCGGATGGCCGTGCTGGACCTGCTGCCCGCGACGCCGCCCGGCGACAGGCTGCCCTGGCCGCCCCGCCCGCAAGCCACGCCCGGCGACGATGGGCAGGACGAGCCGGGAGCCGAAGGCGAGCAGCGGGTGCGCGCGACCCCGGCCGCCCAGCTGAGCCTGGACCAGGCCGCCCGGCTGGCCGGCCCGCAGCCGGTGGGCTCGCACCATCTGGTGCTCGGCACGCTGGCCGATCCCGGCAGCGCGGCCGCCCGGGCGCTGGCCGGCCTCGGCGTCGACCTGGAGCGGGCTCGGCAGGCGCTGCGCGACGCCGACGTCACGGGCACCAGCGACGAGCGGCCGCATGAGGCGGGCGGCCGCCAGATGCTGATCCGGGTGGGCGCCGACCGGATCACGCTGGAGGCCACCGACCAGGAGATCCTGCAGACCGCCTGGAGTGCCAGGGATAACCTCGGTGACCGCGCCGACGGCGGGATCATCCGCGGCGACCTGCCCGGCTGCGAGAGCCTCGGCGGCGTCTGGCAGGCGCTGCGCGACAGCCTGGACGACATCCGCCGCCGGGCGGCCACCCCGCCCGGGCAGTCGGCCTGAGCAGCCGGCCGGTGTCCAGGGCCACCCGGGCCCTCAGGTAGCGCAGCGGCCGGCAGTAGAGGACCGCCCCGGCGTTGATCATCTCTCCCCGGTCGGCCCGGGGCCACCACCCGCAGCACGGCGTACTCGAAGGCGTGCCGGTCCCCGGTCTCGGTCATGGCGGGCCACGGCCAGACTCCCGGCGCGGCGACTGCGCCAGCCGGCCCGGCCGCGCTGGGCGGGCTGGCGCCGGACGGGCCGGGCCCGGCTACCGGGCCGCGGTGGCCAGTCCGGGCAGCCATTCCGCGCGCGCCGCCATCCGCCGGGCCAGCTGCCGGACGAGGCTACGCTCAAGGTCGGCTGTGACCGTGGATCAGCGGGGTGGTTCGCCGCGGCCGGGGACAGTGCGTTTTGCTGGACCGATGAATACGCGGCCCGGCCCCGGACGTGGTGGCCGCCCGGCCCGGGGCCAGGCCGAGGTGCTCAGCCTGGCCAGCTTCGTCGTGCTCGGGCTGCCTGACGGCATGCTGGGCACCGCCTGGCCCGCCATGCGGGTCACGTTCGGGGCGCCGGTAGGCGACCTGGGCCTGATCCTGCTCGCCGCCACCGCCGGCTCTGCGGTGGTCACCGCCTTCGTCGGGATCCTGATCCGCCGCCTGGGCGTGCCCGCCCTGCTCGCCGCGGCCGGCCTGTGCGCCGCGGCGGGGGCGGCCGGTTTCGCGCTGGCTCCCGGGCTCGGCCTGGTGCTGGGGGTGGCCGTGCTGACCGGCACGGCGGCCGGCATGATGGACGGCGGCCTGAACACGGCAGTGGCGCTGTCCGGCCTGCTGCGGCTGCTCAACCTGCTGCACGGCGCCTACGGCGTCGGCACCGCGATCGGACCGCTGGTCGTTACCGCCGCCATCCTGACCGGCACCTGGCGCCCCGCCTACTGGGCGCTGCTGGCGCTCAACCTGGCCATCGCCGCCTGCTGGCTGCGGCAGCAGCGGCGGGAGCGCCGGGCCGCCCGGGCCGCTCCCGGGACCGCCCCGCAATCCGGGCCGGCCGGGCCGCATCCGGCCAGGCCGCAGCCGGCCAGGACGCTGTCCCGGCGCCGGTACCGCTGGGCGGTGCTGGCCGGGATGATCGTCTTCTTCGTCTACACCGGGCTCGAGGTCGCCGCCGGCCAGTGGGAGGCGAGCTTCTGCCGCGGGCACCTGCACCTGCCGCCTGCCGCCGCGGGCCTGGCCACCTTCGGCTACTGGGGCGCCCTGACCGCGGTGCGGATCGGCCTGGCCCTGGTGCCCCGGGCCGCGATCCCCCGGCTCGTGACCCGGTACGGCGGCGTCCTGGCCGCGGCGGCCGCCGCGGTCATCTGGTGGCAGCCGGGCATCCCGGTGACCCTGGCCGGGTTCGTCATGCTCGGCGGCGCCCTGGCCGGCATCTTCCCGGCCCTGATCGCCCTCACCCCGGCGCGGCTCGGCGACCGGCGGGCTCAGCATGTCATCGCCTGGCAGGTCGGCGCGGCCGCCGCGGGCGGGGCCGGCATCTCCGCCGTTATCGGCCTGATCATCGGCGCGACCAGCCTGGCCGTCCTCGGCCCGGCGCTGACGCTGCTCGCGCTGCTGCTGGTCGGCACCGAGCTGACCCTGGCCAGGCTCGCTCCGCCCGGACCCTGAACCTGACCTCACGCCACCTCACGGCTGCGCTGCCGCCAGGCCTGGACCCGGCGCACGCCGTTCATGATCAATGGAGCCGCCGCCCAGAGGGCGTAGGCCCACTGGGTCACGAAGGCCAGCGGAATAGACACCAGGAACACAGCCGCCAGCGTGGGCAGGCGCGGGTCGCCGCTGGCCGCCGTTGGTGCCTGCGGCCGCAGCAGCTTGTCGCGCCTGAGCAGGCGGAGCAGCAGCCACAGGGTCATCGCGGTGAAGACCTGGATGAGGGCGTAGAAGCTGAACCGCACCCCGAAACCGCCCGAGCCGGACAGCACCCGGGGTGGCGAAGGGCATGATGATGATCAGGAACAGCCAGAACATGTTGAGCGCGATGACCCACTCGTTGAGCCGGGCGACGAACCGGAACAGCCGGTGATGAATCCGCCAGTAGTTCCCGATGACGAGAAAGCTGATTCCGAACGCTAGGAAGTCGTCGGCGTGACGGGACGCCGAGCGCAGCACCTGGGCGTTGGTCGCGCCGTGCGGCAGCGGCAGGGCGATGGCCAGCAGCGTGATGGCGATGGCCGCAACGGCGTCGGAGAAGAAGATCAGGCGCTCGGCTGAGAACAGCTCGATCTCGGCGGCGAGATCGTCAGCGCCGATCCCGGGGCCGGGCGCGGCCTCGGGATCAGTGCCGGTCTGGGGACCCGCGCCGGTCGCGGGGTCCCCGCTCGGCTGCGTCATGGGCAGGCGCCTTTCGGGTGAAGGGTGGACCGGACGTTACCAGCCGCCGTCTCGCCGCCAGCGGCGCGATCGGACGCCAGGTCCGCAGCGGGACCCGGCATGATCCGGCCGGTGGCGTCATCCGCCCGAGCGCGCCGGTACTGTTGATCGCAGCCTGCTGATCGGGGCGGCGCAGGCCCGGCACGATTCAGGCGAATGCGACGTGACGCGCCGGGTAGCGCCTTACGCTGGGTGAAGAGCTGCTGGCCTGCCCCGTCCGCAGGTAGTGCAGGCATCCGGAAGCCCGGGTCCGGGCAGCGCGGCGGCACTGCGCCGATAGCGGTCCTCAATCGCCGCCCATGGAGGTTGCCCAGGTGGCACAGGTGTCGGTCAACTCGGCTGACCAGGCCGGATCGGCTGGCCCGCCCGGCCGGCCGGGCCCTGGCGGCCCGGCCGAGGGGCACGGCCTGATC
>CAVSUR010000015.1:0-11976 GCA_963731285.1 uncultured Actinomycetota bacterium
GGCAGCCTCCGACGATGGACTCGCGCAGCGTGGGCGTCGAAGAGGAATTCCTGCTCGTCGAAGCGGACACCGGCTCGGCCGAAGGCAGTGGCGGGGACCGTGCTGCAGACGGCCGGGCCGACGGTCCAGACCGATCTGGAGGGCGAGCTGCAGCAGCAGCAGCTGGAGACCAACTCGCGGCCCTGTCAGTCCCTGGAAGAGCTGCACCGCGAGCTGCGCCGGTGCCGGGCCACGGCCGCCATGGCGGCCGGCCGGGCCGGGGCCCAGGTGGCCGCGCTCGGCACCTACCCGCTCCCGGTCGAACCGAAGCCGCTTCGCACCAGCCGGTACGAGCGCATGGCCGAGCTCTTCGGCCTGACCGCGCACGAGCAGCTCACCTGCGGCTGCCACGTCCACGTCGGGATCTCCGACCCGGAAGAGGGGGTGGCGGTGCTGGACCGGGCCGGGCCCTGGCTGGCCGCGCTGCTCGCGCTGAGCGCGAACTCCCCGTTCTGGCAGGGACGGGACAGCGAATACGCGAGTTTCCGCCACCAGGTGTGGGGACGCTGGCCGAGTTCCGGCCCGCCGGGCCGTTCGGCACCGCCCGGGCTTACCGCGAGACCATCGAGCAGATGGTGGCCACCGGCACGCTGATCGACCCGGGCATGGTGTACTTCGACGCGCGCCTGTCTGAACGCTATCCCACCATCGAGATCCGCATCGCCGACGTGTGCCTGCGCGCCGAGGACGCCGTGCTCATCGCCGCGCTGGCCCGCGCGCTGGTGGAAACCGAGGCTCGGTCCTGGCGGGCAGGAAAGCCGGTCCAGCCAACGCGGACCGAACTGCTGCGCCTGGCGGGCTGGCGAGCCAGCCGGTCCGGCCTGGACGACGCCCTGCTCCACCCGGTGACCGGAAAGCCAGAAACGGCGACCGCCGTGGTCGGGATGCTCCTCGACCACTGCCGGGAGGCACTGGCCGACGCGGGAGACGCCGACACCGTAGCCGGGCTGCTGGCGGCCCTGCTCGCGCGGGGCAACGGCGCGTCGTTCCAGCGGGCGGCCTACCACCGGTCCGGCCGCCTGCCGGACGTGATCAGCAGCGCCGTGGCGGCCACCGGATCGGCCAGTTAGCTCTCTCTTGCCGGAACGGCCTGCGTTTCTGCTGGCTGGAGGGTTACTTGCTCGTTAGCATGACTGCCCGTAACGGTGCTGACGGGCGGCTAACCCCCCGCGCCCGGCCGGCGCCCGCCTCTACGCCCGCGTCGTGTTTACTGCGATCAAGGCCGGCCTGGCCAGCGGCCAGCAGCCCTCGCGCCCGGCCTCCCCGAACGGATCAGCCTGAGGCCACACGCCGACGTCCGCCATGAGCATGGAATGGCGTTGGCGGTCTTCGGCGGCTGTTGTTATCGCCGGTAGAACGCCCAGAGGTTGACCGGGTTGTACTGGGCGAAGAGGTAGGAGAACATTGCGGCCGACGCGTCGCGCGGCGAGGCGGAGTTCCCTGCATCGAGCCGGAACTGAGAGCCGCCGCTGAGGGTAAAGAGCACATGCCACGTGCCATCCCCGCGGGTGATCTGCCACGTTCCATGCCCATCGGCCGGGCGTGGCGTACCGTCGCCCGCCGGATCGTTCGCGTCCGCCGGCAGCCCGGCGGCCGTGAAGGTGCCATCCGGCAGGACCCGTAGCGTCGCGCCATCGCTGTCCGTCCATGTCCCTGCAACCTGCGCCGGGGCTGGCCTGCCCTGGTCGTAGGACGAGTTCAGGAACCGGGCGTTGCCCCGGATGAGGAGCCCCAGGGCGGCCAGCAGCATGATCAGGCTCGCCCAGCGCCTGATCGTGGCCGCGCCAGGCCGTGCGAGCCGCGAGGGCCGCAGCCGAAGGGCGGTCACGACGATGGCGATGATGAGACCGCCAATAACCGCGAGGTCGAGCAGCACGATAAGCAGCCCGATAAGCACAATTCGAGGATAAGCGCCTTCGGTCACCTGCCACCGCTCCGTCCCGGTCTGCCGGGCACCCGCCAGCTCGGTCCCGCACCTGCGGCAGGCCGCCGGCTCGTGCCGGATCACATGATCAGGATGACCGGTCAGCTCCATGGCCGCGCCCGCCTGGCCCTGCGGCCGACCCGGCCCGCGGCCGGTCTTCTTCCGCAGCGACTCCGGAGCGGCCTTGGCCAGCCCGTCCGAGGATGGCGGCTTGCCGGAGTTCGTTGAGTTCTGCTTCACTCGCGCCATCAGTCTGCGACCTGCGCCCGCAACTCCGCCACCGGTGCCTGCGGCTCATCGAGCTGCGCGACCTGCGCCAGCAGGTGCGCGATGTGCGCATCCCGCCCGGCCGGCAGCTCCCGCAACCGCGCGTTCGCCGCGTGCATTGCCGGTGCCTGGCTAGGCTCAGGCTTATGGCGGATAGCAGGTTGTCTGTACGCGACCGCGAGCTGTTCTTGGCCGAGCCGCACATCGCGGCCTTGTCGGTGTCGGCCGGGCCGGGACGCGGCCCGCTGACCGTGCCGATCTGGTACCAGTACGAACCCGGCGGAGAGGCGTGGGTGCTGACCCCGGCCGGGTCGCGGAAGGCCCGGCTGATCGAGGCAGCCGGGCGTTTCACTCTCATGGTCGAGCGGGTCGCGCCCACTGTCCGGTACGTGTCGGTAGAGGGGCCGGTCACGCGCACGATCGGAGGGACCGACGAGCTGCTGCGGGAGATCACCGTGCGCTACCTGCCGCCGGAGAAGGTCCCGGCCTACCTCGCGTTCGCCAAGGAGCTGGGCGAGCACGTCGCGATCTACCTGCGTCCGCAGCGATGGCTGTCAGCGGATTTCGGGCCGAGCTGAGCTGCGCCGCATGCCAGGGGCGGCCCGGCAACCCCCGCCTGAAACCACTCAACCACGAGAAAACCTACGACCGCTGAGGCACGACCTATCTAGTTACTCGCCGAGATGATCCGGGCGGCACAGCCGCCTGAGCTTGGACCGGGGAACCACGAGCATGCCCGGCCCGGGCAGGCCGGTGGCGTCGGCCCGGATGGCTGGCAGGTGAGGTGGACGCGGCAATCCGGATGCCAAGATCACGGGGAAATCCCACTGAGATTGGGACGCTACGCCTGCACTGTAGGATCGAGCATTTCTTGTTTCCTAGTCGGAAGGGCGCGAAGAGGTGGCGGCCAAGGGCCGCCGGGGTCATGGGAGTGTGGCGGCGGCGGTGAAGATGACCGCGCCGCCGGTGTGGTGGCCGTTGTGCCAGGTGGCGGCGAGGGCCTGCTGCCAGCGGTCGATTTCATCAGCGGGCATCGTGCCGGATTGGGCGAGCTGGCGCAGGGTGGGGGCGAGCAGGCGGCGCAGGAACGGGTAGCCGGGTTCGACGAATATGGCGTGCAGGGTGGTGCCGGTGAACCCGGCGGCGGCCAGCAGCCGGGCAGTCCCCGCCCGGCCCAGCCGTCGGCCGCCGCGGCGGTGACCGCGGAGAGGATCTGGCGGGTGCTGGCCCGGTCGGGGTGATCGACCGCGAGGGTGCCGAGGTCGAACTCGGTCAGGGCGATCCGTCCCCCGGGGCGGGTGATGCGGGCCATCTCGGTGACCGCCTGGGCGGGGTCGGGGACATGCTGGAGCAGGGTGTCCGCGCGGACACCGTCCACGGAGTTGGCGGGCAGCGGCAGGTTTACCGCGTCGCCGCGGCGGAAAGTGACCGGCAGCCCGCACGCGGCGGCGCGGGCGCGGGCTTCGGTGAGCATGATGGAGCTGGTGTCGATGCCGGTCACTGATCCGCCGGGGTTGATGCGGCGGGCCATTTCCCTGGTGTCTTCGCCGGGACCGCAGCCGACGTCGGCGACGGCGTGGCCTGGCCGCAGGTCCAGCGCCTGGACCGCGAGGGACTTGGCGATGCGCACGCCGGGCAGGGCGCGCGCGTCGTCCATCCAGCCGATCAGCGCGGCCGGGTCCGGGGCGGCGTCGACTGCCGGGAATTCAGCGACGTTGGGGCCGCTTACCTGGCCGGCGGCGGGATCAGCGTGGCCCGGGTGTGCGGCGGGTACCTGGCGGGCCTGGGTTGCGGCTGGCCGGGTGGCGGCGGCCAGTCGGGGTCTGCCTTGGCCGGCGAGGACCGGGGTGCGGTCATGGCGGTTTCTCCCGGTGAGGTTGGCGGAGGTTCTGGCGGGGATGCCCGGCTGGGACCGTGGCGGTGAGGACCGGAAGGAGTTCCGCGCCAGCCGGGTCGTGGGCGGTCAGGGTTTGGCGCCGAGGACCCGGTGCAGGGCGGGGACGGCGTCGGCGGGGCTGCGGACCAGGATGATCTTTGCGGTGGGGGCGTGCGCGTGGACCAGGTTCAGGGCGCGGTTGAACCACAGCGTGGTTTCCTCGGTGGGGGGCTGGTCTGGGTCTTGCCCATTGATGAAGCCGCCGATGGCGACGCCGTCGTAGTCGGCCTGCTGTAGCTCGCCGACCAGCCGGGCGTCGCCGGCCGGGTCGTTGGTGAGGGCGAAGTTGGTAGCCTGGAAGCCGAGGGAGCGCAGCCTGGCCTGGATGGCCGCGGCGACCTCGGGCTGCCGGCCGAAGCCCAGAACCCGCCAGCCCGTTCCCGGGGCACGCGCGGGGGTGGCGGCTGGCTCAGGGCGGTGGGTGTGCGGCTGGCTCATTGGGGGGTCTCCGGTTCTGGCCGGGCGCGGCCGTTGTGGATCAGGGGCTGGGCGGCGGGGGTCGCCGATGGGCCGAGCAGCTCGATGATGTAGTGGGTGGCTGGCTCGGCTCCGCCGTTGGTGATCTGGTGCGGGCCGATGCCGTCGGCGCCGACGCTGACGTAGCCGACCAGGCCAGGCTCGACGTGCTGGAGGCCGGGATGGCCGTGCCGTCGCATGATTGCTGCCTGGGGGTAGAGCAGGAGGTGGTCGTTGCGGTGCCGGTGCGGAGCGCAGGTCTCGCCAGGCTGCAGGGTCATTTCCCAGACCCGGACCCGGTTGTTGGCGAACAGGACGCTGGTGCCGACCGGGCCGGCCTGCGGCTGGGCGGCCAGCGGGGTGAAGCGGAACAAGCCGGCCGGGTCCCATTCGGTCTTGAGCGCGGCCAGCCGGGCCAGGTTGGGGCCGTAGGCCGCCGCGGCCAAGTCGGTGTCGCCACTGGGGGTGGCGGCGTTGGCGTAGATGGCACCGGTGCTATGCGGACGGATCTGGGTGTCCCAGGCCTGCACCCACTCGGCATACTGGTCCCCGGTGTCGCCTGGCGGGGTGAAACCCTGCAGGTGCAGATGGTGAGTGGCGGTGCGGTGCGGGAACGCGGTCGCGCGGGGGCTGATCGCCGCCATCGCGCCGCCACCAGGCTGCAAGGCGACCATCCACATCGGCGGGGCGTCGTCAGCGGCGTCGAGCAAGACGTCGAGGAGGCCGTCGCTGAGGCCGTCGAGGAAGTGGCCGCGGGCGCTGGCGCGGACCCGGCCGGGGAACCCCTGCTCCGACAGCTGCTGCAGCCCGAGGTAGCTGATCGGCTGCGCGGGCGTCCCGCTCAGGTCCTGCAGCGGGCGCAGCCCCGCCTGGGCGCCGGCCGGGTCACCGATCCACGCCGCCGCCAGCATCAGCACCGGCTGGCCGCGCAGCGGCTCGGGCACGGGCATCAGCATCGCCCGGGCGAACAGCTCATCCGGGGCGGCGGCGGTCAGCTCCCGGTAGGCGGCCAGCCCGTCGCGGGCTTGGTCTAGCGGCAGCAGCGCCGCGGCGGTGCGCACTGGCGGCACCGGGTGCAGGGCCAGGGTCAGCGAGGTGACCACACCGAACGCGCCGCCGGCGCCGCGCAGCGCCCACAACAGCTCCGGGTTCTCCTTGTCATCGACCGTCTCGATGTCGCCCGTCGCGGTGACCAGCTGCGCGGCGAGCAGGTTGTCGCACGACAGCCCGAACGCCCGGTGCAGCCACCCGAACCCGCCGCCCAGCGTGGTGCCGGCCACGCCCACGGCCGGCACGTCGGCGCCGGTGGTGGCCAGCCCGGCCTGCTGGGCGGCCTGGTCCAGCCCGGCCCAGATGACGCCTGGCTGGACGGTGACCGTCCCGGTGGCGGGGTCGACGGTCACGTCCCGCCAGCCTGAGAAGTCCACCATCACCGCGCCGTCCCCGGCCGCGTACCCGGCGTGGTGGTGGCCGCCCCCGCGCACCGACACCGGCACGCCGTGCTCGGCGGCGAACCGCACCGCGGCCTGCACGTCCACCACCCCGGCAGGCCGGATGACCGCGGCGGGATACCGGTCCACCGCCGCGTTCCACACCTGCCGGGCAGCGTCATAGCCTGGATCGCCGGGCAGCAGCACCTGTCCCTCGACACGGTGGCGCAGGCCGGCGCAGCCCGTCGCGGTACTGGTCATCAGTGCTCCTCAGGGTTGGTGGCGGTGAGCTGGCGGCGGATCGCCGCCAGGTCATGCCAGACCGTCTCCCGGCCGATCTGGCCGTCGTTGAGTTCCAGAACGTGCAGGACCCGGTAGCGCACCGTCCTGCCGGGGCGGACCGGGCCGAAGACCGGCGCGCTGAACCGGCCCTGCCAGATCCCCTCCACGGCGATGAAGCCCTCGCCGTGGAGGCGGCGAACCGGGGTGAAGCTGTCGCAGCAGGCCGCGTCGGTCCAGGCGATGTAGCCGGCGCGCACCTGTTCGGTGCCCACCAGCGGGCCGGCGGGGACGTTGACCACGTCGAAGACGACGTTGCTGGCCATTTGGGCTAGCGCCGCGTCGATCTCGCCGCGCGCCTCGTGGCGCAGGTGCGCGTCGGCGAACGCTTCTATATCGAGCCGGGCGGAGACGGTGGCCAGCGCGCTGGCGACCTGGCCGGGCTGCGGTGAGCATGCTCTGGTGGTCGCCCGGGAGCGTGACGACGGCCGCACCCGGGCATCGGCCTGTCATCCCGGGGTGCCAGAATCCTGGCGGCATGCTGCGGTCGTCGTCGAACACCACGAACCCGGTCGGCAGGGTGGCGTGCGGGCGTCCGCGGAGCGGGAGCGGGTCGAACGCTGGCCGCGATGGCTCGGGAACCAGCCTCTGGTAGGCGCGGCGGGCGCTGGCCTCGTCGGCGGTGTTCATGAAGCCGGCACGCCACAACTCCCAGGGCATGCCAATCGAGTGGTCGTCGCTGGCCGCGGCCAGCCGCTGTAGCAGGCTCACCGTCTCAGCTGGCATCAGGTCGGCCGCTGCCTCGCCGTCCTCCAGGACGAACGCCGCGCAGTAGATCAGCTGAGCGACCCGGTTGGGACGCCGATCGGCCACCTGGCTGATGACCGTGCCGCCGAGGCTGTGCCCGACCAGGACGACGCGGTCCTCCCCGCCGTCCTCAAGCGCGCCCATTACCGTCTCGGCGTAGTGGTCGTGGGTGATCGAGCCGCGGTCCTGGTCGGCTGCCTCATGGCCTGGCAACGTCGGTACGAGCACCCGGTGCCCCGCGGCCTCCAGCCGGGCCCGGACCTGCTCCCACGCCCATCCTGCCTGCCACGATCCGTGGACCAGCACGAACGTGCGCGTGCGTCCGCCGACGGGGTGGCCCAGGCCGTCCCGGGTGACCCCGGGGGTCATCGCCGGCCGCCTGCAACGCCCGTGACCTGGAGCCCGGCGGCCCGGCCGGCGAGCGGCCGGGTGGTGTCCGTGGCCACCTCGATCAGCGGGTCGAGTTGCTCATGCTCGGCCAGGAAGGGGGCGAGGTCGGGTTCGGTCATGCCTGCCACGCTGCCCGCTACCACCAGGCCCGGGAAATCCCACATCCATGGGGTTCTGCCGCGGCGCGGTGTTCGGCGGGCCGCCCCCGTGTCACCGGGACGGGCCGGTTCGGGTCTCAGCGGGACATGCCGCCGGCGTCAGGCCGACGCGCCGGCCAGCCGCTGGGCCAGCTCCGCGCGAGTATGCACCCCGGTCTTGGCGAAGATCACCTTGAGATGGTCGGCGATGGTGTGGCGGGACAAGAACAGCCCCGCGCCGATCTGCCCGGTGGACCGGCCGGCCAGCGCCAGGCTGGCCACTTCTCGCTCCCGCCCGGTCAGCGCAAACGCTTCCATGAGCAGCTCGGTGACCGCCGCCGGGCTGGCCTGCTGGACGGTGATCGCGATCGACCCAACGCCCGCCGGGGCCTGCAGCCGGCTGGCGTCCAGTTCGATCCAGCCGCCATCGGCCCCGCGGACCAGGCTGCGGACCGCATCGGCCCGGCCATACGGCCCCCCGGCCGCGCCCAGCCGCGCTACCAGCGCGTAGATCAGCACGCCGCAGTCGCGCAGGTGAGGATCCAGCCGGGCCAGCCAGCGTTCGGCCGCCGCGGTCGCGGTCACCTGGCGGCCATCGCCGGTGACCAGCACCGTGCCGGGCAGATCCTCACCGGGGCATCGTCCCTGCGGGCTTGCGGTCCACGACGCCCGGGCCGCCTGCGCGATCGGGCCGGCCAGCCGGGCCAGCATCGCTGCGTCATCGCAGGTAAACCGCGGGGCCCGCGTTTCCCGGTAGAGGCTGAGCGAGCCCCACCAGCGACCGCCGGCCACCAGCGCCACCCGCAGCTCGTCCCCGATCCCGCCCGGCCGCAGCAGCTCATCCCAGCGGGCGCTGCGCGCCAGATCCCCGCCGGTGGCCTCGCTCAGCACCGCCGCCGGGCTGGGTGCCGTGACTAGCTCGCAGGTCTTGTTGACATCCGGCAGCTGCATCTCGATCTGCCAGAACCGCCGCTGCCGGCTGCTGATAGCGTCGTTGTCGGCCAGCGCCGCGGCCGGCATCGGCGCCCGCGGGTCGTTCTGCGACGCGCAGAACGAGTCGAACCCCACCACCCGGCGCAGCTGCGCGATTACCTCACCAGCCACCGCCGGCCACGGTGCCTCCGCAGCCGGCAGCGCACTGATCACCTGCCGGGCCCGCCCAACGGCCACACTCCTGCGCATCAGCCCCAGCCTAGGCGCTCATTAGCCGGGCCGCACCCCCACATTCATGGGGGAACCTGGCCACCCGTTACGCGCTGCGGGTGTTACAGATGCGCGCTGGAGTGCGAATCGGCGGGCCCGGCCGAAGTCCCAGATGCAGCCCGGGGCCCGCGGAGGACCTGCTGCGCCCTATGTCCTGCGCCGAGCTTCAGTCGATGCAGGCTGCGGCGGTGCCGCGCCGGGCCCGCGCGACCAGCCTCGGCGGGTTGACCGGCCCGCCGAGCAACCGGCCTGATTGACGTGATCTGCTCCGCAGCGGCCCAGCCACTGCCGGGGAGCGCGGTCATGGCCCAGGCGCTGGGCGGCGTGGCCGCCCGGATCCCCGCAGACGCGACCACGTTCGGTTCCCGGCACGCCGTCCACTACCTGGCCATCAACGCCACGGCCTGCCTGGTGGTGATGGCGCCGGGCAGGCAGCCTGGGCTGTCAACGGCCCGGCAACCCACGCTCGGCTCACCGCTGCCTACGGCCGGCAACCTGGTCCAGTTCAACGACAACTTCCGGCCAGCGCCCACCGGGTCTCGCCCGGCCGGGCGGCCGCTGGCCCGGGGCCGGCGGCCGCCAGCGAGACCCTACAGGCCACCTCATCCCTGCGCCATGTCGACAAATCGCGAATAATGACCTTGGAATGCGACTGTCACGGTGGCGGTCGGGCCGTTCCTGTGCTTGGCCACGATCAGGTCCGCCTCGCCCGCCCGCGGTGACTCCCGCTCGTACGCATCCTCACGGTGCAGCAGGATCACAACATCGCTATCCTGTTCGATGCTGTTGTGACTGACGAGGCCATCGGTGATGAAGTTATGGGTGCCCTTCACCGTGGCGTCGTAGACGGGCTGCGGGCCGAGCGGCTCGATGGCGACGATCTTGTCCCAGTACACGTCGCTGCTGGCGGCCTCGCGCAAGACTTCCGAGTCCAGCGCGTCGGCGCAGCGCAGCAGCCGGGCCCGGGACGGGCAGCTCTTGTACAGGGTGGACCCGCAAAAGTGGGTGTCGATAGCCGCCTGGAACTGGCGCTCGGTGAGACCGGCGCGGACCCGCTCGGCCTTGACCAGATCCCAGATCTCGATCGGCAGGGTATCGGCGTTGGTGTTCACGGCCCGGCGGTCCAGGAAGGCGGTCAGCTCGGCGACGAAGCGGCCCCGGGCGCCGTGCACCCCGATCTCCTGGCAGAACGTCTGCAGGCTGGGCCCGTCGGCCACGATGACGTGGAAGCCGGGCCGGTAGCCGACCTTGTTCACCTCGCGAATCCGGGCGATGATCCCGAACCGGCTCAGGAGCACCGCCACTCCGTCGGCCAGCGACCGGCTGGAGGTGGCGTAGTAGACCTTGGGCGCCGTCGTCGGCCCGCCCACCGTCACGTTACCGTCCGTCGCCCACAGGTGGCGCAGGAATACCGCCGTCTCGGTCCGGTCCGCCGAGTACAGCACCGCCGGGAGGTGCTTGTCGTAGGATCGCAGGTTCTCGATGCCGAGCTCACGGAACCAGACGTGCAGCGGGTTGCCCCGACCGTGCGTGCAGTGGTGCGGTGCGGGCAGGTAGCTGTGCCACCATGTCCGTTGGGCGACCCGGCGCGGGGTGATGCCGAACTCGGCGGCCGCGGCCGCCTCGACAAAGGCTAGGTTCTCCACGTCGTTGGACGTGTAGTGCACCGGCTGCTTGCGGAGCACGCAGCCGTCGCCGATCAGGTGGGCCAGCAGGCCAAGCCGGTGCTCGGACCAGCCAAGGCCGGAACCCATCGGCTCCGGGGTGTGCCGTGGGATGGCCAGACGGCCGCCTACGGCCAGCTCGCCCAGGGCGACCCAGCCGCCCAGGGTGAGGAACTTGTGGTTGCCCGAGGCCTTGACCTCGCGGCCGGAGGTCAGCCGCAGACGGTAGACCTCCTTGGTCCCGGACGCGAACACGTTGGTCACGGGGGCCGGGACTAGCCGGTTCCGCTCGTCGAGCGACCACACCAGGACGCCGTCCCAGCCGTTGCGCAACAGCTCACCGAACGTCACCGGTGCCCCGGTGTCCGCGCGGAGCAGGGCGGTGTCCTCGGTCATGCAGCCCGATTCACGCAAATCGGACAAAAGCGGCCTCTTGTCGGTGCGCTGCTCGGGGCCTCGGTTGAGCTGGGACAGCGCGACAACTGGGACGTCGAGCTCCTTGGCCAGCAGCTTGAGCGACCGGGACATCTCGGATACTTCCTGCTGCCGGTTCTCGACCCGCTTGGGCGAGGACATCAGTTGCAGGTAGTCGATGATGACGAACTTCAGGTCGTTCCGCTGCCTCAGCCGGCGGCACTTGGCCCTGATCTCCATCATCGACATGTTCGGCGAGTCGTCGATGAACAGCGGCGCGTCCGCGACCTCGCTCATCCGCCGGGCCAGCCGGGCCCAGTCGTCGTCGTTCATCTGCCCGGTCCGCATGGTGGACAACGGCACCCGCGCCTCGGCCGACAGCAGCCGCATCGTGATCTCGTTACGCCCCATTTCCAGGCTGAACAGCACCGTGGCCATGCCGTGCCTGATGGCGGCGGCCCGCGCGAAGTCCAGCGCGAGCGTCGAGTTATGCGTCGGGATCATGCCCCGCCCGGCCAGGTACAGGTGATCGAGGCTGTCCACCTGCACGCACCGGACCGGCCGGGAGAGCACGGGCCGGACGTCGGCGACGTACCGCCACGGCTCGCGGCGTGAGCCCCCGGACCGGCGCGAGCCGACGCCCGCGGCAACCAGCAGGCCGGAGCGTGACTGCTCTACCGAGGCCGAGAGGGCGATCGCGTGCCGCGGCCAGCGCGACGCGGACTCGTATCGCTGGGCACGGGCGATCTCCCCGGTCGTCACCACCCGGGGCGGGATAAGCCCACCGGAGCCAGGTGAATTCCAGGTGAGCCACTGGTGGCTCTCGTCGGCGACGATGACCTCGCCGTCATCGAACTCGACCTCGTAGCAGGGGCGGCCGTGCATCACCTCGGTCGCGGCGACGACCCGGGTGGGCTTGCCGTCGGCGCCGAGCAGCTGATCGCCGACGCGGACCTCGCCCATCGTCGTCCAGCCGGACGGCGTCGGCAGCGGCGTGTCCAGCGCGAGGGCCTTGCCGATGGCCGGTCGT
>CAVSUR010000016.1:0-100193 GCA_963731285.1 uncultured Actinomycetota bacterium
TCGCGGCTCTTCGGGGGCTGGTCACTTCTCGCAACGGCTAGCTGAGCGTTGTCCGTTTGCAGTGCACCGTACTCTGCGGTGCTGGTTGCCGAGGTTGCGAAAGCCGAAGGCGATCCGGGCGGCGTCTTTGATGAGCCTGTTGTTCGCCTCGGTGGCGGCGTTGGTGATGCCGGTGTCGATGAACGCCAGGATCTGCGGTCACCAGGCCTCGATCGTCTTGGCCAGGGTGGTGGCTTCCGGGACATGGGCGCGGGCGCACCAGTCGTAGAACGCGAACAGCCTGTTACTGATCTCGGAGCGGGCGGGTGGCCTCCTGGGCCAGGATCTCGGTCCGCATCGCGAGTAGCCCTGGTCTGACAGTCGCTCCCGGCCGGGCAGCTGCCGCCGCCGGTTCGCCCACGCCGGATCGGTGGCCGTGCCGCCTGGTCGCGGACCTGATGCGCGAACTGGGGCTGCGGGCCTGCCAGCCGCGGGTTTATAAGCGCACCACTATCCCCGGTGAGCAGCCGGTGGCCAGCCCGGACCTGATCGGCCGGGACTTCACCGCCACCGCCCCAGGCACCCGGCTGGTGGGTGACATCACCTACCTGCGCACCGGCGAGGGCTGGCTCTACCTGGCCACGGTCATCGACCTGGCCACCCGGATGGTGACCGGCTGGCAGGTCGCGGACCACATGCGGACCAGCCTGGTCACCGACGCCCTGCAGATGGCCATCACCCACGGCCACGTCGCACCCGGCGCGATCTTCCACAGCGACAAGGGAGCGCAATACACCTCGGCCGGCTTCGCCCGGTTCTGCCAGGCCCGCAGCATCCGCACCAGCACCGGCCGGACCGGGGTGTGCTGGGACAACGCCGCCGCCGAGAGCTTCTCCGGCGCGCTGAAGAACGAGATGTACTACCGGCAGGCCTACTCAGACCGTGCCCATGCCAGGTCCGCCGTCGCGGACTACATCGAAGTCTTCTACAACCGCCAGCGACTCCACTCAGCACTCGGCTACCGGACACCCGCCGAGGCACTCACCGACTACCAGAACACAGCAACCGCAGCATGATCAACTAGCCGAGGAACTGTCCAAGATCCTTAACACAGCTCAATGATCGTGACATTGCCTGCGGGCGCAAGGCCGGCGCGGCACGTGCCGGCCGCGCCGTCATCCCCGGGCGGCAGCGGGGCCCCGGCTGGCCTGTCGTGTGACCGCGGCTGTCGCTAAGCGTGAGGTGCTAAGCGGCGCACAAGGAGCCAGGCCGAGCCGATCGCCGACTCTGTCCCTGTTAGCAGTCGCGCCGGCGGCTGTGCGCCGGGCGCAGAACATCCAGTTCAGCTCACGACATCTGTGCGCTGCGCCTCATCGTGGCGTGAGCGGTCATTCGCTTGGCGTTTTGCCCCGGTTCTTCAGATGGGCAGTCGCAGGCCAGCGTCGGCGATGAAGCGGGTCAGGGCGATCCGCTGGTCGATGTGGTCGCCGGTAACGGATGAGATCGGCTCACGGAAGGGCAGGGAGGTGAATGCGGCGCGGATGGCCAGGCTGCCGATGTAGCCGGCCTGGACGTCGTCCAGGGTCGCGGGCTGCCTCCCTTTCTCCATTCCCGATGTGTAGGCGGCGGGCAGCCTGGCGTGGATGGCTGGCAGGTCCGCGGCAGGCATGACGCCGGCGTGCACGAGTCCGACGAGAAGCTGTGCGAGGTCGAACCCGACCGCGAGCGGGCACTGGAACGCGACGTCGATCGCCACGAGCGTGCCCGGTTCGGCGACCGGGATCAGCAGGTTCTGCGGGCTGGCATCGCCGTGGGGCAAGGCCTGCGGCAGCTGATCGAGCCGGTCGAGGATGGCCGGGGCGCGGGCGGCCAGCTCGACCAGGTCGGCTCTCAGTCCCGCTCCGCCGGCGGCGGCCATGCGCGGGTGTGCCCACAGATCGTGTGACCGCAGCCAGGGCAGCGCCGGCTGGACCGTGCCGTCGTAGTAGCGGCGCAGTCCGTATCCGGGGGGTACCGGGCAGGCGGCGATCAGGTCCGGGTCGCGGCGGTTCGCGGCCAGCGTGCCGAGGCGTTCCGCGGCCATGTCAAACCGGGCCGCAGTCCAGGCCTCGTCACTGGCGGCGATGTCTTCCATCCACACGGCGACCCGGTCCTCGGGCAGCTCGATGACGCGGTACAGCGCGGGCACGCGGAGCCCGGCCGGGAGGCGGCCCGCAAACGAGGGCTTCCAGGCACCGAGTTCGGCTCGCCACGGAAAGCTGGTCAGGAAGTCCTCTCGCACTTCATCTGGCACCCGGTCCAGCAGGCGCCAGTGCCGGGGATGCTGCAGCACCTTGACGAACACCGACCAGGGCTCCCCGTCGGCCGTGACACCTCGCAGCCGGGCCAGGGCACCGGTCGCCGGTGAGCCGGACTGGTAGGGCACCGTCTCAGCACGCCACTGACCCACGGCCGCCCGGTGGCCGACTGCGGCCGAGACCAGGGATGTGAGCTCGGCAGCGGAGGGCACCGCATCGCGGGGCAGGCCACCGGCGGCCAGGTCGGTCGGCATTGCTTCCACCCCGCTGTAGTAAGGTTACCTGAGCTTCCTGCCTGCGATGCTAAGGTAACCTTATGGATCTGGTCAAGGACCACCGGGATATGCCGCTGGCCGCGCTGATGGAGCAGCTGTGGCGCCGGATCAAGTCAGAACTCGACGTGACCGCTCGCGAACTCGCACCCGATCTGAGGCCGTCGCACGTCCGCCTGCTCAGCCTCACGCCGGCCGGCGGCAGCCGGCTCGGCGACCTCGCCAGCCAGGCCGGCATGACCGCGCAATCGCTCGGAGAATTCGTCGACACGCTCAGCCAGGCCGGCTATGCCGAGGTCGTCCCCGATCCGGCTGACCGCCGGGCCCGGCTTGTCCGGCCTACCCCGCGCGGCGCCGAGATCGGGCAGGCCATGAACGCCCGCGTCCACGACCTGGAAGACCACTGGTCCCGGAGCTTCGGCGACCAGCAATGGCGGGCCTTCCGGGAGATGCTGATCTCACTCGGCCGGCCCATGGTCCCTCAGTGAGCCACGACCAGCCCGCCTCCTGCCAGCGCTGAACCTCTGAAGGCCGGTCTGCCGGCAGCCCGGGCCCCGGCAACTGACAGGAACGCACTCACGCATCAGAGGTCGATCACGGCATGTCTGCAAAGAGGCAGCGCCCAGATAAGCCAGTTCGGCGCGACAGCGGGCAGCCACCTTGGCGGCCAGGTTGCCAACCATATCGGTGGATCTTGGCGCGCTATCCCGGCGGAAGTTGTAACGCTCTGCGATCGCTGTCAGCCAGTTGCCAGCCGCTCGGCAAGTTTGCCAAGCCCGTGCTTGAAATAAAGCACTCGGGTTGCGCTGATCGCTTTCGCCAGGCATCCCAAGGGCCCGATCCCGTGGGCCGCATGCCCAAGCCGCCCCTCCCCGGTTCCGCTGGGCCATGTCCGGCCTGCATCGGCCCGGATCCGGCGAAGCGGGTTTACCGTGGGCGCTCGATGGAGCTATTGTGCGAAAGCTGCAGGAGGGCCGAGGGGAGCGGGGGCTTCGATGGGTCGTCGGCGCAGGTATCCACGAGTCCTGTGTGCCGCGGGGGCGGCCGTTGCGAGCGCGGTCATGCTGGCCCCGGCGGGCGCGGCGGGCGCGGCCACTTCGCCGAGTCCCTATTTCGACACGTGGTCGATGTTCGGCCATGATGCGCAGCACTCAGGGGTTTCGCCGGACACCGCCATCGGTGCGTCTTCGGCAACCAGCCTGGGTAAGAAGTGGTCGCAGCCGCTGGGAGTGAATCGGACCAGCCGTCGCCGGCCGTCGCCTACAACCCGCAGGAAGCAGGCACTCGTCTACGACGTGACCTATACCGGTGTCGCGTCGGCGTTCAACGCTTCGACCGGGGCACTGGTCTGGCAGCGGACGGTGGGACCGAACGTGTACTCCTCGCCCGCCGTGTACAGCAACACCGTGTACTTCGGCGACAACGAGGGAACGCTGGAGGCGCTCAACGCGGCCACCGGGGCGGTGGAGTGCACGTTTACCCTGCCTGTCTCCCCGCCGGCCACCGAACCGGGCCGCATCTTCTCCTCTCCCGTGGTCGGCAACGTCGACGGCACGGGCCCGACCGTGTTCTTCGGCGATGCGGGCGTCTCGTCGGGGTCGGGCGAGACCCTAACGACGGTCACATGTGGGCCGTCACCGGCGTCGGCAACACCGCCGGAAGCTGCAAGAAAAGATGGTCGTACAACAACTGGGTCAACAAGGGCACGAACGGCACCATGAGCGGTGTCTGGATCGAGCCTGCGCTGGCCCAGGAGAGCAATGGCACCTGGGCCGTCGTGTTCGGCACGAGCAACCCCGATCGGCCGTTTACGCCCTCAACGCCGTCACCGGGTCCCTGCTGTGGCGCTTCCAACAGCGCAGAACGGCCCGGACGAGGACGTCGGCACCGGGCCCACGATCGGCGCACCGGGCGCCAATGGCTTCGCCGACGGGGTCGTGTACATCGACGGCAAGGACGGCATCGAATACGCGCTCGACCTGCTTACCGGTAAGCAGATCTGGTCGTTCACGCTGGGCGCAGGCAGCGGAAACGCCCTGGCAGTCTCGGAGGCGGCGCTGGCCGGCAACACCCTCGTGGTCGGCTTCGCCGGGTCGGTGTTCGCGCTCAACGCCACAACGGGCGCCAAGATCTGGAAGGTCACGCCCGGCGGGACCATCCAGGCCTCGATCGCGGTCTCCGGCGGACCGGGCGACCAGGTGCTGTTCACCGGCGACCTCAATGACCACGAGTACGGCTTCAGCCTCGCAAGCGGAGCCAAGGTGTTCGCCTTCACCACCAGCGGCAAGATCCAGGACTCGTCAGCGGTGGCAAAGGGGGTGCTTTACTTCGCCGCAGGCGGCACTCTGTACGCCTACGCCCCGGGGCTGCGGTCAGAGCCTGAGCACGATGGTGTTGGCGGCGCAGTCGTGGAGGCCGCGCAGATCCCGGTCGGTGACCAGCGGCGGACCACCGCCAGCAGCGGCGCCCACCCGAACCCGACCGGCCTGCCGTCCAGCCGCGCCACCCGGATGCCCCATCACCCGCTTGCCGATCCTCATCCCGGCCAGCGCGGGAGCAGATAGGTCCCCCTCGCGAAGATGGCCAGCGTCCAGAACTGGGTGCGGAAGATGACGAGCGATGTCACCATGCACACCAGCTAGTCGATCACCACTGCCACCAGCGGCCTGCCTATCCCGGCGACTAACCCGGGGGCCGTCGGCGGCAGGTGCCCGGGTCGCTGGACAAGATGCTCGACACCCTGGAGGCGGACTTCGAGTGCCTCGCAAAGCACCCGGCTGAAGACTCCCGCCGAAGCGCTCAACGACCACCTACTGTCGGCCCAGCAAGGCAGTGTTGCGTCCACCGGTTGAATCCGCCCAATATACGTCCATTGCCTTCACCGAGCGGCTCGCCGCGGCCGGGTCTCCGCCTCCGTCGGCACCGTCGGCGACGCCTGCGATAACGCCCTGGCCGAGTCGGTGATCGGGCTGTTCAAGACCGAGCTGATCACGCCCCGCGGACCCTGGCGGACTGCCGAGCAGGTCGAGATCGCCACCCTCGAGTACGTCGACTGGTTCAACCACCGGCGGCTCTACGAAGCCTGCGGAGACATCCCGCCCGCCGAACTCGAAGCCGCCTACTACAGTCGCAACACCAGCCTCGCCGAGGCCGGATGACTCAAAAAACGAGTCTCCGGACACTCCCGCTCGATTCAGACCGCAAGTTCGGGTTGGTGTGAATGCGCCGCTGTCATCTCTGCCAATGAGTTCCGAACGGCTCTCCTTGTGCGGCCGACGGATAAGTGCTTGGATCTCACGGTGAAGGGCGTCCGGCGGACCCCTAACGTTGGGCACGAAGGGGTACCCCGACAAAAGGAGGGCCCATGCCCAGACACACTCGTACGTATAAGCGAACGTGGTTAATAGCCGCGGTAGGCGTCAGCCTCTTCGCCGGCCAGGCGCTGCTTGGCGTGGCGGCGAACGCGGCTCCGGCGGCACAGGGCGGCGTGCGCCCGCGCGCGATGGGCGAACTCGACTGCAACGGCTGGAGCAAGATTCAGAAGCCGGCGGCTTCTCACAAGCTGCTCTGCACCGACATCCGTGGCATCAACGGCCATTACTCCCGGTTCTACGACAACGGCCACTACATCGGCCACGACGAGCCATCCATCCGGTTCCTGTCCAACCGTCCCGGCTCCGGCAACAACGTGAACTTCACCGAGACCCTCCCCCGGGACCCGGCGGCGCTGCCGGGCAACAGCCATCCCGGCCACGACGTCACCCACTGGTTCGAACTGAGCCCCGCGCCGTGGTTCGGGATGAGCATCTGTGACCCGAACTCCTACCCGCAGACCAAGTGCACGCCCAACAGCGACACCAACGCGCCGCACGGCACGTTCCCCGGCGGTGGCGCCGCGTTCATGGAGATGCAGTTCTACCCGCCCGGCTTCGCCCCGTTTAGCGACTCGGTGAGCTGCAACAATACCCACTGGTGCGCGGCGCTCAACATCGACTCGCTCGAGGCCACCGACCACAGCGGCCCGAACCCGAACTGCGAGGAGCCGGTGAACTTCGCCTTCATCCAGCGAAACGGCAGGCCCGCCGGGCCGCCCAGCCCGCAGCTCTCCAACGCGGGCGACGTTCACGCCCAACAGCCAGACGCTGATGATGAACCCCGGTGACGTCGTGCGCACCCACATGTTCGACGCGAACCTCGGCGACGGGAAACACGCGCTCAAGATCGTCATCAGCGACCTAACCACCGGGCAGAGCGGGTTCATGATCGCCTCGGCTGCCAACGGCTTCATGAACACCAACTACGTCACCTGTGCCGGCACGCCGTTCAACTTCCAGCCGCTGTTCAACACCGCCCGGGTGGCGAACTCCATCGGCTGGTCGGTGCTGCTGTCCGGCATCCTCACCCAGTACGAGACCGGGCACTTCATCCCGTGCAGCAAGCGTCACCGGGCCGTTCCCCGTCGGGAGTCACCGACACTTCCTGGACGACCTGCCACGGGGCCTACGAGAACGCGGGACCGCCCGACGGCACCCAGGACAGCCAGGAAGTAGCGGACGCGCTCTGCTACAAGAAGGGCGACACGCACGGCGGGACGGCGCCGCCGAACCTGGTCACCGGCTGCCTGGACGACTTCACGCAAAACGGTGACCTGGACTTCGACGGCACGCCGTACTACGCCGACTGGCCTACCTCGACGGATCCCGACAAGTGGCCGTCGACGTTCCTCCAGCACCAACCCACGACCGTGGGCGGGGCCAGGTACTCGAAGATCCAGTTCGAGACCGACCTTCCTGCGAGCGAGATGCACACCTGCGGGCCGAACACTCCGGCAGGCTGCACGGTCCCGCCGCCCACGGCCCGGGGCACTTCTACCCGTACTACACGCAGGCGAAGGTCGGCGGGCAGTGCGTGTGGGAGTTCGGCAACATGAGAAACGGCAACAGGTTCGGCGGAGACCGCCAGTATGCCCACCTGGTGCCGCACGGGTTCTTCAAGGGGCAGTTCGACTTCGCGAGCTCGCCGCTGCGCAACCCGAACTGCTGAGCAGAGCGCCCTGATACGCGGAGCACAATGACCGCAAGTCCGGGCCACTGCGAATGCGCCGCCACGGCCGGTCCCGGCCGTGGCGGCGCATTCAAATTTGCTGCCGGTATCACGTCCGGGCCCCTGGCGGGCGTCTTCGGGATGAGTGTTCGGCAATCGGAGCGGCAGACAACCGCTATCAGGAAAGGCACGATCCATGTCGACCTAAGCCTCAATCCACCGCGTAAATAGGGGTTCTCCCGGGCGCGGCAGTGCGAAAGGTGCCCTCTGAGCTGGGACGATGGGAGTTACTGAGGCTTCCATGGGGGGCGCGCAGCAGTCCGGTCATCAAGGCGCGCAGGCTCTTGTTGCTGATGCCGGTCGCTGCCAGCAGGGTGGTGCACAAGGCGCCGGCCAGGGCCTGGACCCGAGGATCGCCGAACCGCAGGGCCGGGGTCCTCCGCCCGTCCGCGTCGGTGGACGGGTGCGCGATCCGCTCAAAGGCCGGGCTCGCGAGGAGGTGCCCTGGCCGGCACGCTCAGTCTCGAGTATGCGCCGGTTGCACCCGCGAGCCTTGTCCTGCAGTTCGGCCAGGTTGTGGAGGCGGGCGTTGCAGCCAGGTCCCGGGGGACGTTGACGACGGTCTCGATCCGCATCGCCCGGCCAGCCCTGGTCGCTGCGCTGGATCGTCACCCACATGATCGAGGAGTACGCGCGCCATAACGGACACGCCGACTTGCTCCGCGAGCGCGTCGACGGCAGCACTGGCTATTACTGAGCGGCCAATAGCACCCCTGAGCTGCGTCCCTGCCACGCCAGCGTTGCCGTGCTCGAGCCTGGCGACGCCGACGCGGCCACGGACCCTGAAGACCTCAGCCTGCGCTGCCGCAGACGGGGGTGCTGATGGCCGCGTAAGGGGCGGCTGTTGCTGGTAGGTGTCCAGGTTGACGGGATTGCCGCGGTGGCTGTGCGGCGTTAAGAGTTTGGCTTAGCACACGGGTCGAGGAAATGGGCGGCGGTTGACTGCATCTGCCACGGGCCGCGCGCAGATCTTCCCTTCGAGTGCGGCCCGGACGAACTGATAAGTACCCGGCCCGGCCATGCGGGCGGTTGCGCGCTCGGTGAACCTGAACTGGATCTTGCTGGCGCCGCCCGCTGCCGTGGACCCGCGGCACGCGGCCGTGGGAGAGTGAGGCATGCCCAGGACTGCAGCAGCTAAGGGCCGTCCCGTGCCCCGACCCTTCGAGTTCCACTGGGGGAAGGGCCAGATCACCGAGGAGGCGTCCTTCACCGGCAAGTACACCGAGCCGGCCATCCAGTTGCTCGAGTACGAAGGTGGCGGCCAGGGGATCCGGTTTTGCTACTACAGCCTCGAGGGGCGGTTCCAGCGCAGCCCAATGATGATCGACAGCGAGGACTCACTGGAGGGCCTACGGCGGCGCTCAAGTCGACGCCGAAGCTCCGGGCACTGCCCAGATCGCGGTGGCGCTTGGACCACACCTTGAGCACGGCCGCGTGGTCGTCGGGCCTCACCTCCCGCTGGGCCGTTGAGCGCAGCGCCGCGACGGCGGCCGACCGGGCATCGCTGGGGTCGTTCTTGTTCGTATCCCCGGCTGCCAGCAGCCGCACCCGCGCGCCCAGCCTGGGCTGCACGTCCAGCACCCGCTCGCCGCCGGCGACCAGCTGCCGGGCCAGCACGGAGCCGAGCCCGCGGGCACCCTCTACCGCCCAGGTCCGCTCCGGCCACTCCGCGGCCCGCGCCACCAGCCGCCCGGCCTGGCAGCCCGATGCGCGGACCCGCACCTGGCCCAGCGGCTCCTCCTTCTGGTCGATCGCCACCGCCGTGTGCGAGCCCTTGTGCGGGCCGACACCGATCATCACTGCCGCCATCAACCGCTCCTCCATCAGCTTCGGGGAAGGACCGTGGCGGGCATGCCTGATTTCAGATCTGCTGGCGTCGCGCCTCTTTTGAGCCACGCCACGGCAAGACCCGACGGACCGGCACCTCGTTATCAAGCCAGACCGCAAGCGGCCGGCAGGCGGTTCGAGAGCCAGCCCATCGGACCCCTGAACGCTACGACCAAAGCCGCAACGTCTACATGGATTCTTCAATCAGGCGGTTAACGCGCGGCTTACTCATTGAGCGGAGTTACGTTGAGTTGCAGTGCCGTCTCAGGCGTTGAGGGCGAAGAGGCAGCCGTCCCAGTACGCCTCCAGCCGCGGGTGCCGCTTGCCCCGCAAAGCGATCTCCAGGGTGCTGGGAGGGGGACCGGCGGGAGCGCGGAACCACAGATCCAGCCCGGTGGCCGGGATGTGACGGAATCGCGCCACCCCTGGGGGCGGCTGGGCAGCGACGTGCAGGTAGGACGGTGCGCTGGCGCAGCACAGCCGCGGCCGCACTGCCCATACCCACAGCGCTCCGCCGTGGGCCTGAGCGAACGCGGCGGCTTCCGGGCTTATCTCGACCCGCATGACCTCACGGTAATCCCGTCACCGCCCGGGAACCAGGCGGGAGCGAGGCCAGCGTCAGTTCTGTGCGATCAACCACGCTGGCCCGCTGCGGGGACGGCCCAGCACGCAGAGCACCCTGATCTGCGTGCCAGCATCCTCACCTGTGCCGAGCCCGCACCCGCGCCGAACGGCGGATCGGCGTGCGTTTTCTCTGACCTTCCTCATCACTGAGCGTGATGCTGTCTAAGGGGGTAGCCCGACGCCGACCGTCGACTTGGTGCCGCGTGACTGCACTGGCGGGCGCCGTCGGGGCAAGGTGCCTGTCGCTGATGCGAACGATCGGCCCGGCCGCCGCCGGTTAGACCCCACTCGACCTAACGCGCCCTATGCGGCATGAGCGCGTATCTCCGTGCCCGGGCGATCATGAATAGTCATGCAACCCGCCTCGTCTCGCAGGCGTGGACGAATCGGCCTGGACAGCATTCGCGCGCGCGAATAGCCGCCGTTACGAACGGACGTCGGCTTGACTTCTGTCAGTGTGCAGGGCGTTCATAGTTGCGTGATCTGCGCGCGGTTTGGCCGGCCAGGCCCGTGGCGCCGAACAATGGTCTGCTGGTGTCCTGTTTCAGCCCAGGCCTTCCCGGTCTGCCGTCGAGGCCACTGGCGCGAACGGAGCGGGCAGCGCAGTGCTGGCCGCGGCTTCCAGAAGGCTTCGCTGGCGGGCGATGGCTGCCCGCCGTTGTGCGGGGAGGGTGGATTCGAGCTCGTCGAGCATCCCGCGAAGGCGCCGGACCACCTGAGGCGCGTCCGCGCCGTAGCGGATGACCTCGGTCAAGGAAAGCACGAGCAGGCCGTAGAAGTCCCGCAGCTTCCGCTTGACCCTCACCGTACCGGTGGAATCCACCCGCAGGCCGGTCGGATCGAGCCGGTTGCCGGTGATGGCAAGCAGGTCGCTGAGCCGGTCGATGGCCTGTACCCCCGTCGTCGGATCGTTGACGGCCGGAGACAGCGCCCGTGTCGCGACATCGACGAGCTGCCGGAAGCCGAACGCCGGGTCTTGGACGAAGGTGCGTTCGCCGCCGATGAGGAAGAACCTGGTGACGTCGCGGGCGTGCAGGTCGCCACCGTGCACGAGCGCCACGGGCGTGCCGCGCGCCAGGTACTCCCCTACCCCGACAGTCAGCTCGAGCCAGCACTTCTTGTGCCGGCACAATTCGACCAGATCGTGCAGGTTGGTGGCCGTAATGACCCCGGATGTCCCGGTGTAGCAGAGGCGGCGCGGTGAGGGGTCCGGCGTGGGAGGCTCGGCGTCAACGTAGGCGGACGCCGGTGGGAAGTTCTCCTCGATGGCTCGCCGGCTCTCGGTGGCGATCGCTTCGAGCAGGTACTGGACGCGCATGAGCCGCACCACGCCATGCAGGTAGGCGACGAACCCGAAGACCGTCGCCAGGGTCAACGCCAGCAACATGGTCACCGAGACCACCGGCGCGAACTGCTTCGCCGACGTGACCGAAGCTCGGTTGCTGACCAGGACGATCAAGGAGAAGACGAAGGTGGCCAGGAACAAGCCGAGCGTCACCCGGGTAACCCGGGAGCGGATGAAGATCCGCACCGTTCTGGGCGAGTACTGGCTGGCGGCGAGCTGGATGGCCACCAGAGTGGTGCCGAACACAACGGCCACGAATGCCAAGGTGGCGGCCGCGATGGCACCGGCGAATGTGGCGGCGCTGCCGGGGTCGCTCACCAAGTCCGGCCGCACGCCGATCGGGGCATCGACCTGGGCGTCCAGCCAGATGGTGAGGTTCGCCGCGCCGATCGCGGCCGCCGCGAAGATGGTCGGCACGAACCACAGTGACACCGCGATCCGCTGGCGGAAGTCGATGCGCCACAGCGGTTCCGGCCGCACAGGGAGCGCTCTCATGGATCGAGAGTCTCTCAACCCAATACGGACCGCGGAATCCCCCGCATGTTTACGATCGGCCCATGATCTGGTTGACGTCGCTTCCGGCGGCGGTGCTGGCCGTGGCGGACTCGCTCTCGCGCTGCTGGTCGCCGCCGGTGCACGGCTCGCACTACGAGCCCTGATACCCACCGGAGAGCGGGACAGTGCCTACACCATCGCGGCGCCGCTCATGCCCGCGCTCGGAGCGGCGTTCGCCATCCTGATAGCCCTCACCTGGCCAGCGAGGCCGGCTTCCTGGCGTCGGCGCCAGGGATAGTCAGCAACGAGGCCGCCGACGCATCCCGCCTGGCCTGGGCGGCGACCAGCCCCGGCGTCAACCCGGCACCCATCCAGTCAGCGATGCTCGGCTATCTGCAAGCGACGAGGGCTTATGAATGCCACGGCAACAACGCCGCCGACGGCGATGATCCCGCCATGTGTCCGGGAATGAGGCGGGTCGTCGTGACGCGGCGCACATCAGCTGCCCATCGGCTACCTCCGCGAGCAGCTCGGCATGTCGGGCGGGGGAGCACCGGTCATCACTCCGCGGCTGTGCTGTGCTGGCTTGCGGTGATGAGCACGCGGCGGTTCAGCTGCCGGCCGGCTGGGGTGGAGTCGGGGGCTACTGGCGCTGTCTGGCCGAGGGCCCGGGTGCGGTAGCTGATGACGGTTTTCCGCAGGTGCTGGCGCAGGGCTCGCAGTACTGCATGTGCCCGCAGCAGCGATAGCCGCTGGTTGGCCGGGGCGTTGCCGATGGTGTTGGTGTATCCGGTGACGGTGACGGCTTTGAGGTGATGGACGCGGATGGCCAGGGCCGCGTTGTCGATGACCGCCTGGGCGTACTGGTCGAGGGCCGTGCCGTTCTCGGCGAACAGGATCTGGCCTACCGAGCCGGTGATGGCCAGGATCCCGGTCGCCCGGCGCGGCCGGACACCGCCGCCGCCGATCAGGCCATAGGCGAGGAGGCCCGGGGCGGTAGCGGCGGGCCGCGCCGCCGCGGCCGCGGGATGACGGGCTGAGGTGGCACGGAGGATGCCCGTCACGCCGCCCACCATGAGCAGCGCGACCAGCAGGCCTAGGATCACCAGCCGCCGCCATCTGTCGGCGTCGGCTACCTCGGAGACAACCACCACGCGGCGGCGGCGCCACCGGCGGTCCCGGCCTGGCCGCCTGGCACTGCCCATTGCTTCCCCCTGGATATGCGGAGATGCTAGCCCGGCCCGGCTTTCGGCCGGTGACAGCTACCCGCTCCCTGGGCCGTCGGCTGGGTCACGGGCATGTAGTTTGCGTGCATCGCAATCCAGGTGTCACCAGTGGCCCCCCCAGCCAGCCGCCTGCGGCTGCAGGGGACCCGCAGTCCGTCGCGTACTTGCGGCCGCTACCCTTCTGATACACCCGAAAGCAGCCAGTGTTACGCAGCGTCCGAGACGCCCCGCAAACCAGGAACTGCCGGAGGGCTGAATCGCCGTCGTCCGAGCTCGCGCCGGATGCTCGCCGGCGGGCGGGCGGGCGCGGGCCGTCGGCGGCTGCCGCGGTGCTCGTCCTCCAGGCCGGCGACGGCCAGCCGTACGGCGTCCCGATGCCGGTCGTCGCCGGCACTGCGCGCCGCAACCGCGGCCTGACCCACCCACCCCCGGAGTCAACTAAAGCCGGGGCAGTCCCGGCCTGCAAGCCACCGAGACAGGCGGGCAGCGGACCGCAAGCGCGATCGCATACCTGGAATCCGACCAGGATGACGATGGCTCTTGGCGCAGCCGGGGGTATTGGGGTCGGCACTACGGGACATACCGAGCAGTCCTTGCGGCGCTGGTCTTCTGCCGTTACGTCAGGGCGGGTTCGGGTGCCATCGGTCATCGAACACCACGCTCAGGTCATAGCCGGGATGATTCACGTACTGGACGGCCACCAGCCGCTGCACCCCGGGGATCGTGTGCGGCTGGCCGGTCCAGTCGGCCACCCACCGCCTGTAATGCAGGCCCGCGCACGCCTCCTCCACCGCGGGCAGGGTCGACCGGTTGCAGTAGATCACTGCAGTGTCGGGCCGGAACCTGTTGCGGGCTCGCACGAACACGGCAGCGTCGGCCGGGGTCATGTCGCCGGTCTCCACGTCGCCTATGCAGGCGGCCCGCCAGTCGCCGAAGACGGTGATGCGAGCGATCGCCTTCTTCGCGTCTTTGAACCGGTCAATATCGGCGGATGACCATGCGTAGAGACCGTCCACGTAGGGGAACACGCCGTCGACCTGGTGGAAAGGGATGCTAGCGGGGTCTACCGAGTCTCCGAATGTCCTGTCCGCCATTGATGAATACCGCCTGCCATCTGGATAGCTCAATCGCCTGTACCGCGGCCTGCGCCCGCCGCCCCGGCTCCCGCGTGCCTACCCGGCGGCACCCGCCACCCTACAGAGCCCGCGCCTTCCGACTGGGTGCAAGACAACATTGCTATGCCGCTGCGGACCGGAGCACCGGCTGGGGCTGGAGGACGGGAGACGCGTGAGCATGCCGGGCCTCCTCGCTCTCCGCCAGCGTGCGCTCGTAGTCCACCGGGGACGTCATTTTGGCAAACCGGCGCCTGCGGTTCAGGTCATAATCCTCGATCCAGGCGGGACCCTGGCTCGCGCAGCTGTCCGGATGGCGAGGTGCGCCACCCGGCGCAGCTCCCCGGGTCGAGTGCCAGGCCTCGATGACCGCATCGTCCGGCGCCGACCCGGGCCTGCCCCTGGACCGGTGCACGCCCAGCCGCTCGCAGGTCTGCCGGAACGACCCGTCGGTGTGCTCACTGCCCTGATCCGTTTGCATGATCACGCCCGGTATCTGACCGTCGCGGACCGGCACCCCCATCGCCATCGCCCCCTCGATCCCGGGCTTCGGGTTCTCCGGCCCCACACACGAAACCGGATGGAATACAGTCCGCGTCGCCCACGCCTGGGTGGAGCTGATGAGCCGGCTCGGGTATGAGCGCTACGGCGCCCAAGGCGGTGACACTGGTGCGCTCGTCTCCCCTGAGCTGGGCCGGATCGACCCCGACCACCTCGCCGGCATCCATGTCAACAACCTGCTGACCTTTCCCTCCGGACAGCTCGACGACCTGAGCGACGCCGATCAGGGCCGGCTGCAGCTCATGCAACGCTGGCAGAACGAGATGGCCGGCTATGCCAGCATCCAGTCCACCCGGCCCCAGACGCTCGCCTACGCGCTCACCGACTCCCCCGCCGGCCAGCTCGCCTGGATCGTCGAGAAGTTCAAGGAATGGACCGACCCCGCCGCCGAGCTCCCCGAGGACGCCGTCGACCGTGACCGTCTCCTCACCGACGTCAGCATCTACTGGCTGACAGCGACGGCAGGGCCCTCCGCCCGCCTCTACTACGAAGGCGCCAAAAGCTGGGGACAGGCGAACGAACCCTCCGCGGTCCCCACTGGCGTCGCGGTCTTTCCCATGGACATCACCATCAGGAGCATCGCCGAGGCCCAGCACAACATCGTGCACTGGACCGAGTTCGACCACGGCGGGCACTTCGCCGCCATGGAAGCACCCGACCTCCTCGTTGCCGACGTAAGAGAATTCTTTCGACCTCTCCGCTGAGCGCCGGCACGAACTACAAGGGCACCGGAGCGTAAGAACCGCCGAAAGCCGAACGCCCCACGGGCGGCGAGGCCTAGCAGACAACGATGACCGTCACCGGAAGCAGATCCTCTTGCGGGCTGTCTGGTGGCCGAGATGTGGCTGGCGGCCTTGACCCTGCCGTAGCGACAGGCTGGAGACTGTCGGGATGAGCGAAGTTCAGTCTCCGGTCCCTGCCCCAGCACCGGGTGCCCGCGCGCCGGGGATCAGCCGGGCGATCTACGGGATGCCGATGTTCGTGACGCTGCTCGTGTCGGACGTGGACGCCACGGTGTCGTGGTACGTCGAGGGCCTCGGGTTCGTGAGCCTGTTCACCCTGCCCGGACCCACCGGCCGGGCCCTGGTGCATCTACGACGCTGGCAGTTCCAGGACCTGCTGGTGCGCCCCGCGGCGGGTGCCGTCACCGCCGGTACGGGCTGCACGCTGAGCTTCGCGGCCGTCTATGACGAGACCGAGACGCTGGCCGCTCGCGCCCGGGCGCACGGCGGCGGCCGCGTCGATGGGCCGGTCGATACTTCCTGGAACACCCGTGACCTCACGACCACCGACCCCGACGGCAACGTAGTGGTGTTCACCGCCGCCCGGCCACCTGGCTCGGAGGACGCGGCCTTCTCGCAGCAGATGAGGCGCTGGAGCGCCGAGCAAGGCCTCACAGACCGCTGACGCCCTGTAGCCGATCGGCAACGGAGGAGACACCGGGACGGGGGTCCTCAGAGGTCAAACTGGAGGCCGTCGTACGCGATTGGCCAGTCGACCAGATCGCTGGCTAGAGCTGTCGGGGACAGGTGGGTGAGCACCATCTGCTGGCAGGTAAACCGGTCGCGGTGGTGGGCAACGGTGTCGATGTCGAGGTGCCAGCGGACCGGGGACGGGCTGTAGCCCTCGCACAGGAACAGATCAACGCCGTGCGCGGCGTCGAGCAGCGCATCGGTCCATTCGGTGTCGCCCGAGTAGGCAAGGGATCTGGTCGGACCGTCGGCCCGCAGCGCATACGCCGGAGCGCCAGAGGCGTGCCGAACTTCGAATGGCGTCACCCGAAGCGACGCCAGCTCCACCGCATGGCGGTCGACGTGTTCTGCCACATGGACGTCGAAGCGGCGCCGTACGGTGCTCGAGCCAGGAAACAGCGTCTCCATCGCTTGCTCAAGCCGGGACCGGGTGCCGGGCGGACCGATGACGGTGAGGTCACGTGTGCGGTGGCGGAATTGCCCGTCGAGCACGAGGAAAGGGACGCCACCGAAGTGATCACCGTGCAGGTGGCTGACCAGTACCGTGTCGATCTCGTTGGGGTCGAGCTGTTGCTGGCGCATCGCCGTCAGGCTGGTCGCCCCACAGTCGAGCAGCACCCGAGGCGGATCGTCCCGGTCGCCGGTTGCGACGGCGATGCAGGTCTGAAACCGGCCGCCTGAGCCGAACGCGTCCCCACTACCCACCACAGTTACCCGCACACGGCGATCCTCCCTCATCGAGACGCTGGGATGTCGACGCCGGTCCGCAAGCGGGACCACCTCAGGTCGGAGGGGACGCCCGCGAGAGGCCGTCCCGTAAGACCTGCCCGGTGAAGATTCCCGCATGGGCATACCCAGTACGCGACACCGGACAGACGCCTGCGGGCACCTTCTACAGCGCCAGGCGGAAGGGTCCTCCGCAGCACCTGTCTTACCGGTGGCTCGAGACGGGCAGCATTCAGACCTGACTGAGCCCAAGCCAGGGGTAGGCGTACAGAACAGCCTGGATCTGCGCGGCTCACCTGGTGACCACCGAGACAGCCCTGGCCGCTCCGAACGGCGGATCTTGGCGCGCTATCCCGGCGGAAGTTGTAACGCTCGGCGATCGCTGCCAAGCCAGTTGCCAACCGCTCGGCAAGTTTGCCAACCCATGCTCGAAATAAAATACTGACGCTGCCCCAGCCCGGAGGAGCTTTAGATACATGTGAGGTGTATTAAAGATCTTGGACAGTGACTCTCGGTCTGACTGAGAGGATCTGTCCCATGCCTGAGCATCGCCGCAAGTTCAGCCCGCAGTTCAAGGCTGAGGCCGTGCAGATGGTGATCGAGACCGGCAGGCCGATCGCCGAGGTGGCCCGGGATCTGGGAATCCTGACGGGACCCTGGGCAACTGGGTGAACGCCTGGCGCCAGGAGCACCCGGAACCTGACCAGCCCTTGTCCCCCGTGGAGCGTGCGCGCGTGAAGGAACTCGAAGAGGAAAACCGCAGGCTGCGGATGGAGAACGAGTTCCTGAATCCAAGGCGGCCTTCTTCGCGCGGGAGCACCGGTAGCCGAGCGGTGCGCAGTGATCGACGCGGAGAAGGCCAGCTACAAGATCGCCTGGATGTGCCGGCTGCTCGGCGTGCCGCGATCGTCGTTTTATGCCTGGCGCAACCGGGCCGAGACGGCTGCCGCCGCGCGGCGCCGCGAGCTGGCGGTCCTGGTCACCGCGGCGTTCGAGGCCGGGCGGGGCGCCTGCGGGTGCCGGCGCGTCACCGCGCAGCTGAACCGGGGCGGCCACCCGTGCAGCCCGGCACCTGCCGGGTGACCCCGCTGCCGGATCCTGGTGACGGCCTGGCTGGCGAGCCGGGCCAGGTGGAAGTGATCCACGACGATGACCTGGTTCTTCCAGTCCTGGCCCCGGTCATCCAGCCACCCGGCGATTGGACCGGCGAGGGTTAGGCTCAGCTCGTCCATCACGGCCACGGGCAGCGGGCCAGGTCGGCCTGGCGCTGCGGGCCGGCAGTCGCGTGCAGCCGGGCCAGGCCGACCCTCAGGCGACGGGAAGGTCGTGCGCTGCCGGGAAGATATCGCGCTGCCGAGGCGGCAGCCTGGCGTAGCCGACCCGGCGGTCAGGCGTCGTCGGGCAGCTGCAGGTCGCTCTTGGCGAGTTCCTCGACGTTGACGTCCTTGAACGTGACAACCCGAACGTTCTTCACGAAACGCGCGGGCCGGTACATGTCCCACACCCAGGCGTCCTGCATCGTCACCTCGAAGAACACCTCGCCGTTCTCCGCCGTGCGCACCTGGAGATCCACCTGATTGGTGAGATAGAACCGGCGCTCGGTCTCGACCACATGGCTGAACAGGCCGACGACGTCCCGGTACTCCCGGTAGAGCTGGAGCTCCATCTCGGTCTCGTACTTCTCGAGATCCTCCGCGCTCATGTTCTCCCCTCCAGTCAGGCGCCCCGCGCCGTGTCCGCTAGGCCTGCCAGGCCCGGCTTGGCGTGGCCCCTGATGAGGTCGACAGCACAACCATTGTCCCCCGGGGCGGCTCCGGCCGTGGCCTCGGCCGGCCAGTCAGCTCGCAGACCAGCCGGCGCCAGCAGCTCCGGCGCCAGCTGCCCGGGCCAGGACCCGGCGACCGGGTCCGCCATCGCCGTCGGCTCGTGGCCGTCTGGCTCGCAGTCCGCCGCGACGGCCAGCGGGCCGGATTCGCTGGCCGGCTGGCCGAGAAACCGGACGTTGGCGAACGAGCGGCGGTGCTCAGGGCACGGGCCGTGGTCCGCCAGCGCGCGCATATGGCCCGGGGTGGAGTACCCCTTGTGCCGGGAGAAGCCGTAGACCGGGTAATCCACGTGCAGCTCGCGCATGATGGCGTCCCTGGTGACCTTGGCCAGCACCGAGGCGGCGGCCACGCTCGCCGCCACCTGGTCGCCCTTCCACATGGCCAGGGCGGGCACGGCCAGCCCGCGCACCGGAAAGCCGTCCGTCAGCACGTACCCGGGCCTGAATGTCAGCCGGGCCAGCGCCCGGCGCATGCCCGCCACGTTGCAGACGTGCAGGCCGACACCATCGATCTGGGCCGCGGGGATGACCACGACGCTCCAGGCCAGCGCCGCGGTGACGATCTGCTCGTAGCAGGCCTCGCGGGCCGGCGCAGTCAGCGCCTTGGAGTCGGCCAGTCCGGTGATGGCGTCGATACCGCGCAGGTCGAGCGCGACCGCCGCCACGACCAGCGGCCCGGCGCAGGCGCCGCGGCCCGCCTCATCGATCCCGGCCACCGGCCCGAGCCCGGCACGGGCCAGCACGCGCTCGTATCCGGCTAGTCCTGCGGCCCTTCTCGGGGTATAGCCAAGCGGCCGCTGCATCTCTGCCAGCACCGGATCACCGGCGCCCGCGCCGCCGCCGGCGCCAGTTCGCCATTCGCACCCGCCGCTGCAGCCAGGTGAGCGGGATAGCCGCCGTCAGGCCCGCCGCCAGGGGCAGATAGGGCGGCGAGGGAGCCACCGGCACACCGCGCGCCAGCGCGGCCTCGGCGGCCACCCGGCCGCCCGCGGCTCCGGTCGCGGCGGCCCGGCTGATGCCGGGCCGGGTGAACGTGGCCGGGATCGGCAGGATCCGCCACCGGCTCGGCGGCCACACGACCATGAACGCGCGCCCGATCACCTTGTCCTCGGGGATGGTGCCTTTGCCGGGATCGCCCGTGTGCCCGCGCGAGTCGTCGGACACCAGCCGGTGGTCGCCCATGACCCACAGGCGGCCGGGCGGAACAGTGATGCCGAAGGGCTGGGTGGAGGGCTGCTCGCCCGGGAACAGATAGGACTTCTCGTGCAGCGGGACGCCGTTGACCGTGACCTGGCCCCGCGAGTTGCAGCAGGCCACGTGGTCACCCGGGACCCCGATGACCCGCTTGATGTAGTCCGTCTGGCCCGGCGCGGTCCCGAACAGGCCGGCGATCGCGTGCAGCAGCGGCCGCAGCGTCGCGTCGTACACCCTGCCCGCTGGATTCGTGCTCGTCGCAGCCGGCGCAGCCGCGTCCCACGAGCCGGCCCCGTCGAACACCACGATGTCGCCGGGCTGGATGCTGCGGAAGTGGTATACGAGCTTGCTGACCAGGACCTTATCGCCGATATCCAGCGTATTCTCCATCGACGATGACGGGATGTAGAACGCCTGCACCACGAATGTCTTGACCACCAGCGCGATGATCAGCGCGACGACGACCAGCACGGGCAGCTCGCGCCAGAACGAGCGGCGCTTGCTCTTCCTGGCTGGTTCCTGCGGTGGGCCGGCGTCTTCCTGCGGTGGGCCGGCGTCCGCCGCAGTCGCGGCGGCAGGCGGGGCGGCGGGCCGGTCATCGACGGTTGCCTCGGTGCGGGCATCGTCGGGCAGGCCCTGGTCGTCGCTCATATCGGAGTCGAGCCTAGCGCCGCCGGCCGACGGGAACGACCTCAGCGTCCCCGCACTGGCGGAAATCCGCGGCTGGATGTGCGGGCTGCAGCCTGGCCATAAGCCGGCGCTCTAGCGGCGGGCGGCCTCATGCTGCGGACGATCCCGCCGAGCCGGACCCGGTGCCGCCAGGACATCGCACGGTGCGTCAGCGGGCCGCCGACGGCTCGCGGCGCTCGCGGATCCTGGCTGCCTTGCCGCGGCGGGCACGCAGGTAGTAGAGCTTCGCCCGGCGGACCCGGCCCCTGGTCAAGACCTCGATTTTGTCGATGGCCGGGGTGTGCAGCGGGAAGGTGCGCTCGACGCCGACACCGTAGCTGACCTTGCGCACCGTGAAGGTCTCGCGCATGCCGCCGCCCTGCCGCCGGATCACCACGCCCTGGAAGACCTGAATCCGGGACCGGCTGCCCTCCACGACCCGCACGTGCACCTTCAGGGTGTCGCCCGGCCGGAAGTCGGGAATGTCGGATCGGATCTGCGCCTGCTCAAGCTCGGCAATCGCGGTGTGCATCGCTGGGTTCCTCAGTAGTCAGCACGCGCACGGGCACGAACGCGTTGCCTGGTTCTGGTCGGTTTCAGCCGGGACTCACGCGCCCGGCAGCGCCCGGGGCGGCCTTTCCCGCGGCGAGGGCGCCCTTCAGTGTGCCACATCTTGGCCGCTAACCGGAAAGCCGGCGTCGAAGAGCACCTGCCGATCCCGCGCATCCAGCCCGGACCCAGCCCCGCCGGCCGCCAGCCGGGCGGCCAGATCGGGCCGGTTGCGGGCCGTGCGGCGCAGCGCGCCGTCGCGCCGCCACCGGGCGATTGCGGCGTGGTCCCCCGATAGCAGGACCTCGGGAACCTCCTGTCCGTGCCAGACCCGAGGCCGGGTGTAGACGGGGCCTTCGACGAGTCCCGTCATCGGACCGCCGCCCCCGCCGAACGAGTCGTCGGGCGCCGACCCGGCGTTGCCCAGCACGCCGGGCAGCAGCCTGCAGATCGCCTCGATCATCACCAGCACGGCCGGCTCGCCGCCCGCGAGGACATAGTCGCCGATGCTGACCTCGTCCACGGTCATCCGGGCCCGCGCCAGGTCGGCTACCCGCGCGTCGATGCCCTCATACCGGCCGCAGGCGAACGCCAGGTGCGGCTGCCCGGCCAGTTCCGCCGCCATCGCCTGGGTGAACGGGACTCCGGACGGTGACGGGATCACCAGCCGCGCGGCGGTTCCCGGCGGGCACACCGCGTCCAGCGCGTCACCCCACGGCTCGGGCTTCATGACCATGCCGGGACCGCCGCCGAACGCGGCGTCGTCGACGGTACGGTGCACGTCGCGGGCCCAGGACCGCAGGTCGTGCACCCCGAAGACGATGTCGCCGCGCTGTGCCGCTTTCCCGATCAGCGACACCGACAAAGGCGCGAAGTACTCAGGGAAGATCGTGACGATGTCGATGCGCACGGCTGCCTCCGGCTACGGCTGGCCAGCGTCGGCCAGGTCCAGCAGGCCCGGCGGCGGGTCGATGATCACCGTCTGCGCCATGACGTCTACCTCGGGCACCATCGCGGCTACGAACGGGACCAGGATTTGCGCTCCGGCGCGGGTCCCCTCGCCGGTCACCACCAGCAGGTCCTGGCCGGAGTGCAGCACGTCCGCGACCACGCCGACGTGCTCGCCCGCGGTCGTCGTGACCGCCATCCCGATCAGCTGATGATCGTTGAACTCGTCCGGGTCCTCGGGCTCGGGGAGATCGGCCGAGTCGACGACGAGCAGCGTCCCGGACAGCTGCCCCGCTGCGCTGCGGTCGGCGCAGCCGTCGAACCGGACCAGCAGCCGGCCAGAATGCCATCGGGTGCTCGCGATGACCAGCGGCCCCGCCCCGGCAGGATCGGTCGCGAGTGCGGAGCCCGCGGCCAGCCGCCGACCGGGATCATCTGTCCGCACCTCCACGGCAACTTCGCCGCGGATTCCGTGCGGCCGGCCCACCCGGCCGACGACGAGCTGCATGCCGGCTAGCGGATCTCGTCAGCGTCCAGCAGGTCGACCCGGACGTAGGAGCTGCCCGCCAGCGATCCGACCACGGTGCGCAGGGCCTTGGCGGTGCGCCCGCCGCGGCCGATGACCTTTCCCAGGTCGTCCGGGTGCACGCGCACCTCGAGCACGCGCCCCCGGCGCAGTCCGCGGCTGTCCACCCGGACGTCGTCCGGGAACTCGACGATTCCCCTGACGAGGTGCTCCAGCGCCTCTTCGAGCACCTCAGGCGCTGCTCTCCGCGGCCGTGGCGGCCGCGTCCCCGGTGGCGTCCGTGCTCGGCGCGTCCGCCGCCTGCACATCCGCGCTCGGCGCGTCCGCCGCCGCGGCGCCGTCCCTGGCGTCCGCTGCTGCGGCCGGCTCGGCGGCGTCAGGTTTCGCGTCCGCGGCAGGAGCGTCGGCCCTGGCCTTAGGCTCGCGAGCGGGCTTGTCGGCCCTCGCCGTCTTGGCGTCGCCGGACTTGGCGCTGCCGGCCTTGGCCCGGCCCTTGGGCTTGGCGCCGCTGTCGGCCAGGGTCTCGGCCGCCGCAGCAGCGAAGATCTCCTTGCGGTCTTCCTTCGGGGCAGCGGTCTGCAGGGTCCCCTCGGCTCCGGGCAGGCCCTTGAACTTCTGCCAGTCGCCGGTGATCTCCAGGATCTTTCGGACTGGGTCGGTCGGCTGCGCGCCCACCGACAGCCAGTGCTGTGCGCGGTCGGAGTTCACCTCGATGAACGAGGGCTCGGCCTTCGGGTGGTACTTGCCGATCTCCTCGATCGCACGGCCGTCCCGCTTGGTGCGGGCGTCGGCGACGATGATCCGGTAATAGGGCTCGCGAATCTTGCCCAGGCGCTTCAGTTTGATCTTGACAGCCACGGCTGCGGTCTTCTCCCAGCGGGTGTGGTGCGGGCTGCCATCGACCGGAGTGGGGACCGGCCGGCTGCCCGGCAGGGTCCGGCTGCCGCGGGCTAGAGAGGGCCCCGCGCAGCCGAGGTGCCCCCACATTGTGCCAGATGCGCGCCGCCAGGGCGTAATCACCACCGGAAGGCGCCCGCAGCAGCCTTATGGGTGCGGCATTCACGGGGTCAGGTGCCTGGGGGTGCGGCATCCATAGGGCTGGCAATTCGCTCGCCGAGTGGCGCCGCTCCGGCGGGGCGCCCGCTCCGCTAGCGGCGCGGGGTGGCCAGCGGCGCGGCGCGGCCCGGCGGCGCGGCCCGGCGGCGCGGACCGCCGGGGCTAGCGGCCCTTCTTGCCCTGCTTGCCGCGGCGGCCCGGCTGCCGGTCCTGCGGGCCCTGGGGTCCGCGCAGGCCGGGCGGCAGGCTGGCGGGCGGCGGGAAGCCCGCGCCGAGCCCTGGCGGCAGCCGCAGCTTGCCGTCGCTGCCCAGGCCCTCGGGCAGCCCGTCCGGCAGAGCGTCAGCCAGGCTGCCGGGCAGCCCTCCGAAGCCGCGCATCGGCGCGCCGTTGCCGTCCTGGCCAGGACCTGCCTGGCCCAGGGCCGCCGGCGGCCGGCCGGGCGCCGCCCCGGCCGCCGCGGACCGGCCGGCCGGCCGCCGCCGCCCTTGCCCTTCTTCTTGCCCTTGGCCTTGCTTCTGGGCACGCCGCATGCCCGCATCCCGGGCAGGCCGCGCCATGCTGCCCATCATCTGGCGCATCATCTTCTGGCCCTCGTGGAACCTGACGATGAGGTTGTTGACCTCGCCGACGGTCACGCCCGAGCCCGCCGCGATCCGGGCCCGCCGCGAGCCGTTGATGATCTTCGGGTTGCGCCGCTCGGTCGCGCGTCATCGAGTTGACGATCGCCGCGGCCCGGTCCAGGTCCTTGTCGCTGACCTGGCTGAGCGCCTCGCGGTTCTGCGCCGCGCCGGGCAGCATGCCGAGCAGGTTGCCGATCGGCCCGAGCTTGCGGACCATGGCCAGCTGCTCGACGAAGTCCTCCAGCGTGAAGCCCTCGCCCGAGGCCAGCTTGCCGGCCATCGAAGCGGCCTGGTCCTGGTCGAACGTGCCGCTCGGCCTGCTCGATCAGCGTCAGGACGTCGCCGAGGTCCAGGATGCGCGAGGCCATCCGGTCGGGATGGAAGACGTCGAAGTCCTCGAGCTTCTCGCCCGACGAGGCGAACATGACCGGCCGGCCGGTGAGCTGGGCGATCGACAGGGCCGCACCGCCGCGGGCGTCGCCGTCCAGCTTGGTCAGCACGACGCCGTCGTAGCCGACCCCGTCCAGGAACGCCTGCGCGGTCTGCACGGCGTCCTGGCCGATCATCGCGTCGACCACGAACAGGATCTCGTCCGGGTCGACGGCGTCCCGGATGTCGGCGGCCTGGCGCATCAGCTCCTCGTCGATGCCCAGCCGCCGCGCGGTGTCGATGATGACGATGTTGTGCTGCCTGCGCCTGGCCTCGCCGACCGAGTCGCGCGCCACCTGCACCGGGTCGCCGACGCCGTTGCCCGGCTGCGGCGCGTACACCGGCACCCCGGCCCGCTCGCCGACCACCTGCAGCTGCTGCACCGCGTTCGGGCGCTGCAGGTCGGCGGCGACCAGCAGCGGGGTGTTGCCCTGGCCGCGAAGCCACAGCGCCAGCTTCGCCGGCCAGGGTGGTCTTGCCGGAGCCCTGCAGGCCGGCCAGCATGATCACGGTCGGCGGCACCTTGGCGAACCGCAGCCGCCTGGCCTCGCCGCCCAGGATCTCGATGAGCTCCTCGTTGACGATCTTGATGACCTGCTGGGCCGGGTTCAGCGCTTCGGAGACCTCCGCGCCGGACGCACGTTCCCGCACACGGGCGATGAACTGCCGCACCACGGGCAGCGCGACGTCCGCTTCCAGCAGCGCGATCCTGATCTCGCGGCAGGTCGCGTCAATGTCGGCCGGGAGACAGCCGGCCCCGCCCGCGCAAGGCGGAGAAGACCTGGGTCAGCCGGTCGGAAAGAGTCTCGAACACGCCATCAGGCTATCGGGTCGCGCCAGGCCCGGTCAGCCGCCGCTTCCGGCCCGATTCAGCCGTCCGCGTCAGCCGAGTATGGCGTCGACGAACGCCTCGGGCTCGAACGGCGCCAGGTCATCTGGGCCCTCGCCGAGGCCGACCAGCTTGACCGGGACGCCGAGCTCGCGCTGCACGCCGATCACGATGCCGCCCTTGGCGGTACCGTCCAGCTTGGTCAGGACGATGCCGGTGACGTCGACGACCTCGGCGAAGACCCGGGCCTGGCGCAGCCCGTTCTGCCCGGTGGTGGCGTCGAGCACCAGCAGCACCTCGTCTACGGTCGCGTGCTTGGAGATCACCCGCTTGATCTTGCCGAGCTCGTCCATCAGGCCGGTCTTGGTGTGCAGCCGCCCGGCCGTGTCCACGATCACCGTGTCGACACCCTGCTCGATGCCGCGCGTTGACCGCATCGAAGGCGACGCTGGCCGGGTCGGCGCCCTCCATGTCGGACCGCACGACTTCCGCGCCGACCCGCCCCGCCCACGTCTGCAGCTGGTCGGCGGCGGCCGCGCGGAACGTGTCAGCCGCGCCGAGCAGCACGGTCCGCCCGTCCCCGACCAGGGCCCGCGCGAGCTTGCCGCAGGCGGTGGTCTTGCCGGTGCCGTTCACGCCGACCACGAGCAGCACCGCGGGCCGGTCGCCATGCGGCGCAGTGCGCAGCGTCCGGTCCATGCCAGGGCCGATCTCGGCGATCAGGTCGGCGCGCAGCAGGGCCCGGACCTCGCCGGGATCCCGGGTGCCGGCGACCTTGACCTGGGTCTGCAGCCGCTCGACCATCTCGCGGGCCGGGCTGACGCCCATGTCGGCGGTGATCAGCGTGTCCTCGATCTCCTCCCAGGCGGCGTCGTCCAGGTTGCCCGAGGACAGCAGGCCGAGCAGCACCGAGCCGAGAGCTGACTGCGACCGGGCCAGCCGGCCGCGCAGCCGGGCCATCCGCCCGGCCGACGGCGGCGGGGCCTCGGGTGCAGGCGGCCGCGGGGGCACAGCTGGCCCCGGCGGAGCGAGGAGATCCTGCGGCGGCGCCTGCCCTGGCTCCAGCGTGGCCGTGCCCGTCCCGGACTGCCCGGCGCCCGGCTGCCCGGCGCCGGGCTGTCCGGCGCCGGCCGGCCGCCCCGGCCGGTCCGGTCCCGGCGGCGGACTGGCGGCGGCGCGCGCGGACCAGGGGGGTGATGAGCGCCGTCGCCGCCACCGGCGACGACAACGACGACGGCGGCAATGATCAGGTCTTGTTCCATGGCGCAGTCCAGTCTGGCAGACCGCGGCGACTGCCCGGCACCATGCGCCGCTGGCCGGGCGCCGCATCGAGCGCGGGATCAGCCGCCCGGCCGGGCGGCGGCTCAGGCGCTCTCGCGCTCGCGCAGCCGCTGGCTGACCACCGTAGACACCCCGTCACCGCGCATGCGTGATGCCGTACAGCGAGTCGGCGACCTCCATCGTGCGCTTCTGGTGCGTCACGATGATCAGCTGGGAGGCCTCCCGCAGCTCGGCGAAGATGCCCAGCAGCCGCTGCAGGTTGACGTCGTCCAGCGCGGCCTCGACCTCGTCCAGCACGTAGAACGGCGACGGCCGGGCCTTGAAGATGGCCAGCAGGAACGCGATCGCGGTGAGCGCGCGCTCGCCGCCGGACAGCAGCGACAGCCGCTTGACCTTCTTGCCGGGTGGCCGGGCCTCGAACTCGATGCCGGTGGCCAGCATGTCGTCGGGCTCGGTGAGCAGCAGCCTGCCCTCGCCGCCGGGGAACAGCTGCCCGAAGATCCGCTCGAACTCCCGTGCCGTGTCGGCGTAGGCGGAGGTGAATACCTGCTGCACCCGGTCGTCGACTTCCTTGATCACGGTGAGCAGGTCACGCCGGGTGTTCTTCAGGTCCTCCAATTGGGTGACCAGGAACGCGTGCCGTTCCTCCAGCGCAGCGAACTCCTCCAGCGCCAGCGGGTTGACCTTGCCGAGCTGGTCCAGCTTGCGCTGCGCCTGATTGGCCCGGCGCTCGGTCGCCTCCCGGCCGTAGGCGGCCGGCATCTGGGCCTCGTCCGCCGGCGGCACCGGCACGTCCGGTCCGTACTCGGCCACCAGCGCCTGCGCGTCGACCGCGTACTCCTCGCTGGCCCGGCCGGCGATCTGCTCAAGCCGCAGCCGGTGGCCCTCGCGGGCGATCTGAGCATCGTGGGCGCCGTCGACAACCTTGTCGAACTCGTCGGTCAGCTCCCTGATCGCGGCCCTGATCGACTTGAGCTCGCCATCCCGGCCGCTGCTGGCCTGCTCGGCCGCCCGGCGCTCGGCGTCCGCGGCGGCACGGGAGTGCTCGATCGCCGCCACCGCCAGCGCCGCGCCCCTGGCCACCGCGGCGGCCACCGCGGCGTCGGCCGCACGGCGCCGGGCGCGCGCCGCCGCCCGCTCGATGGCCTGGCGCTCGGCCGCGGCCGAGGCCGTCAGCGCGTCGGCGCGGCCGGTAATCGCGCGCAGTCGCTCTTCGGCGGTCCTGACCTCCAGTCGCGCCTCCATCTCCGCGGCGCGCGCCGCGGTGGCCTGCCCGGAGAGCTGCTTCTTGGTGTCCTGCTGATCCGGCTGGCCGCTGTCCTGGTGGCCCGCCGCCGCGCCCGCGTCGTCCGGCGCGGCCTCGGCCGCAGCCAGCTGCTCGGTCAGCTCCGCCAGCCGGGCCCGGCCCTGCTGCGCGGACTTCTCGGCGGTGCCGATGGCCGCCGCCAGCCGGCCCGCCTCTTCCCGGCCGGCCCGGGCCGCTCCGGCCAGCGACCCGAGCCGTCCGGAGATCTCCGCCGCGGCCGCGTCGGCCTGCTGCAGCTCCGCTGCCGACTGGGCCAGCACCTGCCGGGCCTGCGCCTCCTCCTCGGCCGCACCGGCCAGCGCGCGCTCGGCCCGCTGGCCGCAGTGCTCGGCGTCGGCTAGCGCCGCCGCCGCCTGCTGGCCCGCTGACCGCAACGCCAGCAGGCTCTGCCCGCCCGCCGAGCCGCCGCGCGCCCAGTGCGCCCCGATCAGGTCGCCGTCCCTGGTGACGATCTCTCCGCCGCCGGTCGGCCCGCAACAGCTCACGGCCCGCCTGCAGATCGGGCGCGACCAGCACCCCGGCCAGCAGCTGCGCAACGGCCGGCGCCAGCTCAGCTGGTGCCGTGACCAGATCGACAGCAGCCAGAACAGGCGACGGCAGCGCGGCGCCGCTGGCGCCGCCGGGCACGCTGGCACTGACCCCGTTGCTGCCAGCTGCGGCCGGGGCGGTCCCGTTCGCGGTGGCGCCGGTCCGCCCGGCGCCATTCACGCGGGCCCGGTTCGCGGCAGCGCCGTTCGCGGCCGGGCCGGTCCCGGCAGTGCCGTTCGCGGCTGGACCGTTCCCGGCTAGGCCTCTCCCGGAACCGCTCGCCGCTGCGCCATACCCGGAACTGCCTGCCGGCGCGCCGCTTCCGGAACCGCTCGCCGGGGGCGCGGCGATGACCAGGTCAGCACGGCCCGCCGCGCCGTCCTTGAGCGCCTGCAAGATCGTGACCGCGGCGTCGACGCCGGACACCGCGACCGCGCCGGCCGCGTTCCCCAGCGCCGCCGCGATCGCTTCCTGCGCGCCGTCCTGCACGCTGAGCATGCGCCGCCAGCGGGCCGAGCACCCCGGGGAAGGCCGCCGGATCCTCCAGCAGCGCGCCGGAGGCGTCCGCACCCCGTCGCAACGCCTCTTCCAGGGCCTGAGTGCGTGCCCGCAGCGCCGCAGCGTCCGCGCTGGCCTGCCGCTCGGCGGCACGGCGGGCGTCCAGCACGGCGGCCGCGGCGGTCAGCGCGGCCGCGGCCTGCTCATGCACGGCGGCCAGGTCGGCGCGCCCCTCGCCGGCCCCGGTCACCTGGTCCTGGAGCGCGGCGTAGGCCTGCTGGGCCTGCTCGGCGCGGGCGGTGGCCTGCTCAAGCGCCGCGGTGAGCCGCCCGGCTTCCTCCTGCGCGGCCGCGGCGCGGCTCCTGGCCGCGCCCACCTGGCTGCGCAGCTGGGCCAGCCGCTCGGCCCGGCTGGCGGCCGCGCGCGCGTCCGCGGCCAGCCGCCGCTCGGTGACGGCGAGCGCCGTCTCGGCCGTGGTGCGGCTGGTCGACCGCCGCGGCCAGCTGCTCGCGGGCCGTGGTCAGCCGCTGGCCCAGCGCGGACTCCTGCTCGCGCAGCCCGGCGGCCTCGCGGTCGAGCTCGCCGGGATCGCGGCCGGGCCGCTGCGGCTCCGGCGGCGCGGCCAGGTGCCGGTGCCGCTCGCCTGCCAGGCTGGCCACCCCGGCGCAGCCGCTCGGCCAGCCCGGCGAGCGCGAAGAAGGTTGACTGAGCCGCGGCGAGCCGCGGCGCATGCTGCTGCGCGTCGTGCTCCAGCTCGCCCTCGCGCAGCCGGGCGGCGGCCAGAGCGGTCTCCAGCTCGGCCCGGCGGGCCGCCGCGGCCGACCTCGCTGGCCTGGTCGCGCTCCAGCTCGGCCGCGAGCGTGATGTAGTCGTCGGCGAGCAGCCGGAGCCGGGCGTCACGCAGCTCGGCCTGGATGACCGCGGCCTGGCGGGCGATCTGCGCCTGACGTCCCAGCGGCTTGAGGCGGCGGCCGAGCTCGCCGGTAAGGTCGACCAGCCGGGTCATGTTGGCCTGCATCGCCTCGAGCTTGCGCAGGGCCTTCTCCTTGCGGCGGCGGTGCTTCAGCACGCCGGCCGCCTCCTCGATCAGCGCCCGGCGCGCTTCGGGGCCGGCGGTCAGCACCTCGTCGAGCTGCCCCTGACCGACGATAACGTGCATTTCCCGGCCGAGACCGGTGTCGGAAAGCAGCTCAGCCACGTCCAGCAGCCGGCACGCCTCGCCGTTGATCGCGTACTCGCTCTGGCCCGGAGCGGAACAGCAGCCGGCTGATCGTCACTTCGGCGTAGTCGATGGGCAGCGCGCCGTCGCTGTTGTCGATGGTGAGCGTGACCTCGGCCCGGCCGAGCGGCGGCCGGCCCGCGGTGCCGGCGAAGACGACGTCCTCCATCTTGCCGCCGCGCAGCGTCTTGGCGCCCTGCTCGCCCATCACCCAGGTGAAGGCGTCGACCACGTTCGACTTGCCCGACCCGTTGGGCCCGACCACGCAGGTGATGCCCGGCTCGAACCGCAGTGAGGTGACCGACGCGAAAGACTTGAAGCCGCGCAAGGTGAGAGTCTTCAAGTACACCCGCTGGCTCTCCTCCCCGCCACCCGACCCTGCTGCCCGAACGGCGCCACCCGATCTGCCCGGATCTTCCGCACCTTACCGCGCGGCACCGTCGCTCCTGCGGATTCACGGCACCAGCAGCCAGCCGGGATTGCCGTCCGGTCACGATTGGCGGTTATGTCCAGATCCCGCCGACGGCCCGGCCGGCCGGGACCGGCCGCGACCGGGGCCAAACGGTTGCCGGCAATACGCAGCGGGGGGCGGTGCCGCGGCTGGCCCGGCCCGCGACTTCCGCGCGCGGGGACGGCCGCGCGGGGCGGGACGGCGCAACGGCGGCGTGGCTCAGCGGGCGCCCAGCCGGGCAGCCCGGCGCTGAGCCAGGGCCGGTGCCCATGAGCCGGGTGCCCATGAGATAACCGAAGAGGGACGCCGCGGTGCCGGGCGTCCCCTCCGCGCTGTAGCAGCCGGCGCTCAGGTAAGCGCGGGCTCCCGGACCGGGATCAGCAGGTCATGGCTGACTTCAGCAGCGGGTACGTCGTTTTCTTCCTGGAGCCGGGCAAGCTCGGCCTCCAGGTCACGTACTCGGCGCTGAAGGCGGCGCATCTCTGAGACCATGCGTGGATCCGGCCCGCCAACGTGGCCGAATAGAGCCTTCGCCATTGCTTAAGGTCCTCCACACTGAGTGACCAGAGTGGGCTTCGCGTGCGAAGCGCAGAGAGACCGCAGATTCGCGCGCAGGTAACGCTCCCATGGTCCCACTCCGATGCCTATCCGGTCAAGTTGACGAAATCCCAGTTCACGGGGGACCGGTTGCTGCGGGCTGGCGCCGGGCGAGCCGTGCCGCGGGCCGGTCCCGGGCCTGCACTCAGCGTTCGACGAATCCGGCTACGTCGCCGGCCGGGGCATCCCAGCGGTGCGTCACCCGGCGGACCCGGCCCGGGGTGCCCGGTCCGCGCAGCAGCACGAGCAGCGCGGCGCACTGCTCCCTGGTGCCCTCGGCGACCACCCGGACCCGGCCGTCCTCCAGGTTCTCCGCCGCGCCGGACAAGCCGAGCTCCAGCGCCCGGCTGCGGACCCACCACCGGAACCCGACCCCCTGGACCCGGCCGGCGATCCAGGCGGTCAGCCGGGCGGCCTGCTGATCGTCCGCAGTCTGACCGTCCCCGGGCCCGGCGCCCGATCCGGCCGGGCCGTCCTGCCCGGTCATCTCCGCGTCCTGGTCATCGCAGCTGCTCCACCGTTGTCTGCGGCCGTTGTGTCCCCCCGCCATTGGCCGTGCCCGCTACCAGCGGCCGTGCCGCGGCCGCGGCTGGCAGCGGGGGCAGGTGTAGGACGAGCGGTTCATGAACTTGTCCTGCCGGATCGGGGTACCGCAGCGCCGGCACGGCTGCCCGGCCCGGCCGTATACAGCCAGCGACCGGTCGAAGTATCCGCTCTGTCCGTTGACGTTGACGTACAGACTGTCAAAGGAAGTCCCGCCAGCCTCAAGAGCCGCATTGAAAACCTCCGTCACAGCAGAGATCAGCCGTGTCACCTCACCGGTGCGCAGCCGGTCGGCGGCCCGGGCCCAGTGCAGCGGCGTCCGCCACAGCGACTCGTCGGCGTAGATGTTGCCCACCCCGCTGATCAGCGACTGGTCGAGCAGCGCGCGCTTGACGCCAGTGCGCCGGGTCTTCAGCCGGGCGGTCAGCGCGGCGAGATCGAAGGCCGGCTCCAGCGGGTCAGGGGCAATGTGCGCGATCGGCGCGGGCAGCTCGGCCCCGCCGGGCGCGAACATCATGTGCCCGAACGTGCGCTGATCGGTGAAGCGCAGGTCGGGGCCGCCGTCACGGAAGGTGAACCGGATCCGCACGTGCGGTCCGAGCGGCCGGTCCTGCGGGCCGAGCAGCAGCTGCCCGCTCATGCCGAGGTGGGCCAGCAGCGCATCGTCGCCAAGCACCAGCCAGAGGTATTTCCCCCGCCGCCTGGTGTCGTTGACCCGGCGTCCGCGCAGCACCGCGGCGAAGTCGTCGCCTCCGGCGGCATGCCGACGCACCGCACGCGGATGCAGCAGCTGGACGTCCCCGATCGTGCGGCCGCGCACGCGGGCCTGCAGGCCGCGCCGGACGGTCTCGACCTCGGGCAGTTCGGGCAACGCGTTAGTCCTGGGGCCCGCCGCCCGCGGCCTGCGTGCTGATCGCGGTCCACGCCGCCTCGGCCGCCTGCTGCTCGGCTTCCTTCTTCGACCGCCCTGTACCCTCGCCGTGCACCTGGCCGCCGATGCGGACCTCGGCGTGGAAGGTCTTCTGGTGGTCGGGCCCGCTTTCCTCGACGTGGTATTCAGGGACCCCGAGCAGCTGGGCTGCGGTCAGTTCCTGCAGGGATGTCTTCCAGTCCAGGCCGGCTCCGAGCCGGGCCGAGCGCTCGATGACCGGATCGAACAGCCGGTGCACGAACTCGCCGGCCGCGGACAGCCCGCACTGCAGGTAGACGGCGCCGATGACCGCCTCGAGGGTGTCAGCCAGGATCGACGCCTTGTCCCGGCCGCCGGTGCCCTCCTCGCCCTTGCCCAGCCGGACGTACAGGCCGAGCTTCAGCTCCCGCGACACGCTGGCGAGGGCGCGCATGTTGACCACGGCTGCGCGCAGCTTGGCCAGCTGCCCCTCGGGCAGGTCGGGGTGATCGCGGAACAGGGTGTCGGTGACGATGATGCTCAGCACCGAATCGCCCAGGAACTCCAGCCGCTCGTTAGTGGGCAGGCCGCCGTTCTCATAGGCGAAGGACCGGTGCGTGAGGGCACGCTCGAGCAGCGCGATGTCCAGCGGGACCTGCAGCTCGCGCAGCAGGTCGCCGGTCACGGCGCCGGCCGCCTGGCCGTCGCCCGAGGTGGCACTCACAGATGTCCTCCTTCCCGCGGCGCCCGTCGCGGCGCGCAGGGACTGCCGCCGCGCGGGACCTGGCGCGTCAGGACGGAGAGATCACCTGGCGCCGGTTGTAGGTGCCGCAGGTCGGGCAGGCCCGGTGGGGCAGCTTGGGCTCGCGGCACTGCGGGCAGGTCATGAGCTGCGGCGCCGCCGTCTTCCACTGGGCCCTGCGGGACCGGGTATTGCTGCGCGACATTCGCCGCTTGGGTACCGCCACCTCATTGCTCCTTTTGTGTATCCGGATCGGTTCCCCGGTCCGGGTTCGCATTTCCGGGTGCTGCATCGTCGCCGAACGTCAGGCCCCGCAGCGCGGCCCAGATTCCGCCCTCGTCATCGCCGTGCGCATGCCCGGGCTCCGCGTCGGCGAGCCGGACGCCGCACTGCTGGCACAGCCCCGCGCAGTCCTCCGCGCACAGCGGCGACAGCGGCAGCTCGAGCACCAGGGCATCCCGCAGCGCCGGCTCCAGGTCTAGCAGGTCCCCGTCCAGTGCATATCCGTCCGGGCCCGCCTCGTCGGCGTCGTAGCTGAACAGCTCCTGAAACGTGACCGTGGTGGTGGCGGCGAACGGCTCCAGGCACCGCGCGCACTCGCCGGTCAGCGGAGCCACCGCGGTCGCCGTGACCAGCACGCCCTCTGAGACCCCCTCGAGCTGGGCCGTCACCTGCAGTTCGGAACCCGGTGCCACGCCGACGAGCCCCGCGCCGAGGTCGGCGGGGGCCGCAGCAGTGCGCTCCTGGGTACGGGCCGATCCGGGCCCGAGGGCCCGGGTGTCGAAAACCAGGGGACCACGCTGGTCGAGATGCCGGGCGTGGGCGGGACGTGCGTGTGGCATGGCAGACAGTTATTTAGGGAGGGAAGGGTATCGGGCGGCCAAGCTTACCGTCGCGCCCGGGTGAAACCCAACTTTGCCGGCTGCGGCCCGCATCAGCGGGCCAAGCCGCCTGGCTACGAGCCCGGCTGCCGCGTCCGCGCCAGCCGCTCGCCTAGTGCGTCGAGCACCAGGCCGGGCACCAGGCCGCTGACGTCGCCTTCGTACTTGGCAAAGTCCTTGACCAGGCTGGACGACAGGAAGGCGTACAGCGGATTGGTGGTCATGAACAGCGTCTCGACGCCCGCCTGGTTGTAGTTCATCTGCGCCATCTGCATCTCGTAGTCGAAGTCGCTGACCGCGCGCAGGCCTTTGACGATGGCCGAGATGTCGTTGGCCCGGCAGAAATCGACGATCAGGCCGTCGAATTTCTGCACCCGCACGTTAGTGATCTTCCCGGTGACCTCGCGAAGCAGCTCGAGCCGCTCGTCGACGGTGAACAGGGCGTTCTTCGACAAATTCGGAAAGACGGCCACGATGACTTCGTCATGGATCAGCGCGGCCCGCGTGATGATGTCGAGGTGGCCGTTGGTGACCGGGTCGAAGGAACCTGGGCAGACCACGCGACGAACCGGCATTCATCCTCCTGCCGACGATGACGCCGCAGCCTCGGCGCCCGCGGCGCGACCGTACCAGAGGGTCGCCTCGCCGTACGCACGGCACCGGTCGGCGAGGTACCCGGGCGGCCAGGCCAGCGGCCCCGACCTGGTGGCCCGCTCGACGGCGATGAGCGCGGCCGGGGCCAGCCAGCCGTGCTCGGACAGGGCGGCCAGCACCCGGGCCAGCTCGCCGTCCGGCACCGCGTACGGCGGATCGGCGAAAACGAAATCATGCCGCGGCTGGCCGCCGGGCCCCCGGTCCAGGACCCGGCTGACCCGGTCGGCGAGCAGCCGCGCGCCCGGCAGGCCCACCGTGGCGATGTTCTGCCGGATAGCCCGCGCGGCCTTCGGATCGGATTCGACCAGCAGCGCGTCCGCCGCTCCCCGTGACAGCGCCTCGAGCCCGACCGCGCCGGAGCCCGCATACAGGTCGAGCACCGCCGCCCCGGCCAGCGTGCCGAGGACCGACAGGGCGGTGCTGAACAGGCCCTCGCGGGCACGCTCGCTGGTCGGGCGGGTGGACCGGCCCGGCGGCACGGTCAGCCGCCGCCCGCGCGCCGCACCCGCGATGATCCGCGTCATCGGCCGCCTCACGCCTTTTCCAGGAACTCGGCCTGGTCGGTGTCGAGCAGCGCGCGGACCGCGGCGGCCAGGCCCGGCTGCCCGGCCAGGGCCGGGTCGGCATCCACCAGCGCGACCGCCTCGTCCCGGGCCTGGGAGATCAGCTCCTCGTCGGCCAGCAGGGTCAGCAGCCGCAGGCTGGACCGGCGGCCCGCCTGGGCCGAGCCGAGCACGTCGCCCTCCCGGCGCTGCTCCAGGTCCAGCCGGGCGAGGGTAAAGCCGTCCAGGGTCCCGGCCACGGCCGCGAGCCGCTCTCGGGCCTTCGCGCCTTCGGGGCCGTCCGGGACCTCGGTGACCAGCAGGCACAGGCCCTCGTGGCGGCCGCGGCCGACCCGGCCGCGCAGCTGGTGCAGCTGCGACACCCCGAAGTGCTCGGCGTCCATGATCACCATGGCGGTGGCGTTCGGCACGTCCACGCCGACCTCCACGACGGTGGTCGTGACCAGGACGTCGACGGCGCCATCCGCGAACGCCCGCATCACCGCGTCCTTCTCATCCGGCGGCAGCCGGCCATGCAGCACCGCGAGCCGCAGCCCGGCCAGCGGGCCGGCCATCAGGGACGCGGCCAGCTCAGTGACGGCCAGCGCGGGCCGCCGCTGCCCGCCCTCGCCAGCCCCGCCCTCGCCAGTCCCGTCATCGCCAGCACTGTCATCGCCAGCACTGGCGTCGTGCGCCCCGTCGCTGTCGTCGTCCGTCCCGCCGTCCGGGCCGCCGATCCGCGGGCAGACCACGTAAGCCTGGCGGCCCCGGCTGACCTCCTCGGCGATCCTGGCCCAGGCCCGGTCCAGGAAGTGCGGCTTCTCGGCGACCGGCACCACGTGAGTGGCGATAGGCGAGCGCCCGGCGGGCAGTTCGGTGAGCGTGGAGACGTCCAGGTCGCCGTAGACGGTCATCGCGACCGTGCGCGGGATCGGCGTGGCCGTCATCACCAGCACATGCGGCCGGCCCCGCCGGCGGCCTTCTCCCGCAGCGCGTCCCGCTGCTCCACGCCGAAGCGGTGCTGCTCGTCGATTACCACCAGCCCCAGCTCGGCGAACTGGACGCGCTCTTGCAGCAGCGCGTGCGTGCCGATCACGATGCCGGCCGTGCCGGAGGCCGCCGCCAGCAGGCCCTGCCGCCGGGCGGCCGCCCCCAGCGACCCGGTGAGCAGGGCCACCCGGGTGGCCTGCTCGGCCCCGCCGAGCTGGCCGGACTGCGCCAGCGGGCCGAGCAGCTGGCTGATTGACCGGTAGTGCTGCTGGGCCAGCACCTCAGTCGGGGCCAGCAGCGCCGCCTGGCCGGCCGCGTCGACCGCCTGCAGCATGGCCCGGACCGCGATGACCGTCTTACCGGAGCCGACCTCGCCCTGCAGCAGCCGGTGCATCGGGTGGTCAGAGGCGAGGTCGTCGGCGATCGTCGCGCCGGCCAGCTGCTGGCCGACGGTGAGCTCGAACGGCAGCGCCGCGTCGAATTCGGCCAGCAGGCCGCCCGGGACCTTGGGCCGCGGCACCGCGCTGTAGTCGGCGGCGGCCCGGCGGCGCTGCGCCAGCACCACCTGCAGCGCGAACGCCTCGTCCCACTTCAGCCGGAGCCGGGCCCGGGCCAGGTCCTTGCGGTCAACCGGCCGGTGGATCCCGCGCAGCGCGTCGGCGTAGCCGCACAGCCCGTAGCGCTCGCGGACCTGCGGCGGCAGCGGGTCGTCGGGCACGTCAAGCACGTCGAGCGCGATCCGGACCGAGTCGGCGATCTTCCAGGACGAGATCTCCTTGGTGGCCCGGTACACCGGGATGAGCTCGGCGGCGAACTCGCTGGCCCGCGAGGCCGCGGCCGCGCTGCCGAGCAGCTCGTACTCGGGGTGGGCCAGCTGGCGCTTGCCCTGGAAGCTGGATACCTGCCCGGAGAACAGGCCGTGGCTGCCAGGCTGCAGCTCGCGTTCGCGCCAGTCCTGGCGGCCGCGGCCGAAGAACGTCAGGGTCAGCATCCCCCGGCCGTCGGTCACCACCGCCTCGAAGATCGTGCCCGGCCGGTTGCGCATCTTGCGCAGGTGCACCCGGGCGATCTGCGCCTGCACGGTCACGTGCTCGCCGTCGCGCAGCCCGGCCAGGTCGGTCAGCTCGCCGCGCTGCTCATACCGGCGCGGGTAGTGCATCAGCAGGTCGCCTACGGTCCTGCATGTCCAGCGCCTGGTCCAGGCGCTTGGCCGCCTTATCGCCGACCACCAGCCGCAGCGGGTCCGCTAGCGTCGCCATACCGGCAGGATAGGGCGCGGCTGCGTCAGCCGGGCGGCCCGCGGCGGCCCGGTTTGCGCCCGGCTCGCGCCGGCGGCCGTTTGTCGGATATCCTGCACCGGTTGCCCCGGCCCGATCGGGGCGCTGACCAATCTCGCCAACTTCTTGGAGCGATCCCGTGGCTTCCGTCTGCGACGTGTGCGGCAAGGGGCCGGGCTTCGGCAACAACGTGTCATATTCGCACCGCCGCACCCCGCGCCGCTGGAACCCGAACATTCAGCGCGTGCGCGCCAAGGTCGGCAAGACGCCGCGGCGCATGAACGTGTGCACGTCCTGCCTGAAGGCGGGCAAGGTCACCCGCTAGCCGCCCGCTCGCGTCCTGGCTTCAGCCGCGGCCCTGGGTCTGGCCGCGGCCCTGGTCTCGCCGCCCGGCGGTCCTGCCCCATGCCCAGCCGTGACCGGTACCGCCTGGGCCTGGCCTGCTCTGCCCGGGGCCGGAACCCTGGCCGGTACCGCCCGGGCCGCGGCCGGGTCCCGGGGGCGGCGGCAGCACACGGACCGTGCACGGCATGCCGTCAAAGATGCAGCCGCGCGGCGCTGACCCGGCCCCGGTGCCGGCGACCGCGATCCTGACCGTGCTGGCGCCGGATTGCGGCCACGGCCACGGCTGCCCGGTGGCCTGGCCGCCGTCGCCACGGGCTGACTTCCGCCAGGCGGCACCCCAGACCGACCTGATGCGGGTACCCGGCAGGGTGAACCCCAGCGTCCAGGTGTCGAGCTCATGATGGCTGTGCACGATGAAGAAGGCGACAAAAGCCGGGGCATCCCGCCGTACCAGCTGATAGCTCACCCGCACCGCCGCCGCCCGCCGCGGCTCGGGGACCGCCACCGGGCTCGCCGCCGTCTGCTGCGGCTGGGCCGGCCGGGTCCGCCGGGGGGCCGGGGCCGGGCTCTTGAGCCTGGCTCCCCGGCCGCTGGTGGACAGCGAGCCGTGCGCGGGCACCAGGCAGTGCGGATGACGGCACTGCCGGTAGGCGGGCGGGCCGAAGCTCAGCGCCTGGTGCGGGGCGTGCAGGGAGATCAGCGCGGCGGTAACGGCTCCCGCGCCGACCGCGAACCAGGGCGTGACCATAGCGGCCCGCAGCCACTGGCCGCGGGTGCTGACCGGCAGCTCGCGCTCGTGCCGCTTACCGGGGCCGCGCATCACCGCGGCCGCGCTGGACAGGACGCCACGACCGGACCGGGGGTTCCGTCGCTGCGCCCTGTGTCTGGGCAGTCTCTCGCTGCGAGATCGCGGCATCAGAGGTTTGTTATATCAAGCCGGGCCGAGCCGCCGCTAGACGAATTTACCCGGGCGGATGACCGGGCGCCGGGCCGCTGCGACGGGCGAAGTGATCCCAGCCTTCGGCGGTCGCGGGCGCACCGTCCAGGCGCACCGCGCCGGCCGGCACAGCACCGCCGCCGGCGGTGCCGGCCGGCACAGCACCGCTGCCGGCGGGCAGAGCGCCGGCCGCTACGGACCCGGCGGCCGTGACCGTGCCGATCACCGACCAGCCGGGCGGCAGCCGCCCGCCGGCCGGGAAGGTGGCCGCCAGGGCGTGGTCCTCGCCCCCGGACAGCACCCAGCCGAGCCAGTCCGCGCGCCGGAGGGCGGCAGCCGCGGTCCGGAGCGCCCCGGCGGGAACGGCGGCACTGGCGGTCAGCAGGTCGGACTTCAGGTCGATGAGCACGCCGCTGGCCGCAGCGACATGCCGGAGGTCGGCGACCAGGCCGTCGCTGATGTCGATCATGGCCGTGGCGCCGGCCACTGCTGCCTGCGGGCCTGCCCGGTACGGTGGCTGCGGCCGCCGGTGCGCAGCCACCAGCCCGGCCAGCCGCGGATCCGCCGCCAGCTGCGAGTCCGCCGCCAGCTGCGAGTCCGCCGCGAGCAAGGCCAGCCCGGCGGCGGAGCTGCCGAGCGTGCCCGTCACGGCCACCAGGTCCCCCGGCCGCGCCCCGCTCCTGGTCACCGGCGCCCGGCCGTCCAGGTCGCCGAGCGCAGTGATCGCGATCATGACCATGTCCGCGCCGGACACGTCCCCGCCTGCCACCGATGCGCCAGCCCGGGCACTTTCCTCGGCGATCCCGGCGGCCATCTCGGTAACCCAGTCCACCGCCAGGGCACCGGGGGCGGCCAGGCCAATGAGCAGCGCTGTCGGCCTGGCCCCCATCGCGGCCACGTCGGCCAGGTTCTGCGCGGCCGCCTTGGCCCCCACGTCCCGCGGGCCGGACCAGTCATGCCGGAAGTCCCGGCCCTCGACCAGCAGATCGGTGGTCACGACCACCCGACCGTCCGGCACGGCGAGCACCGCCGCGTCGTCGCCGGGGCCGACAATCTGCCCGGACCCCGGCGGGAACATGGCCCCGATCGCCGCGATGAGGCCGAATTCGCCGATGTCCGCGACGGTGATGACGGCCTCCCGAGACTGCCGATGCTCCCCCGGCCGCCGCCGGGGTACCTACGGTAGCGTTGCCCCCACACAGGCCACCGGAGGGACGACGACGACATGGTGCTCGCATACATTCTCGTCCAGACTGAGGTCGGTAAGGCCGCTGAGGTTGCGTCCGCCATCGCCAGCATTACCGGCGTGACTCAGGCGGACGACGTGACCGGGCCGTACGACGTGATCGTGCGTGCCGAGTCGGACAATGTCGATGACCTGGGCAAGCTCGTGGTAGCCAAGATCCAGCTGGTGCCGGGGATCACCCGCACGCTGACCTGCCCGATCGTGCACATCTAGGTCGTCCTCCCGGCCGCCGCCGGCTGCAGCTGGCCAGCAGCGGGGCCGCCGCCGCGCGGGTCCGCGGGCCGAGCCCGATAACCGCTGCCTGCCGCAGGTCGGCGAAGGTATCCACGTCCTGGCGCAGGCCGTCAAGATCCGGCAGCGCGATCTCGGCCGCGCCGAGTGCCGCGTGCGCCGCGCGCGAGCCCGGCCCGAACTGCGGGCGGAACGCGGCGCCCGCGGGCGCCGCGTACAAGGTGGTGCCTGCGCCGTCGGCGTCGGGCACGAAGGCCCCGGCCGGCCGGCGGCCGCGGCGAGCGCCCGGCCCAGCTCGGCCGGGCGCAGGGCGGGCAGGTCCGCGGCCATGCCCGCCCGCCCGTAACCGGGCCAGCGCCGCGCCGCGTAGGCCGCGCCGAACCCGAGCGCCGCGTTCAGCCCGGCGGCCGGCTGCATCCGCGATCACGATCGCGCCGAGGCGCCCCAGCTCGGCCTGCGCAGTCTGGTCATCGGTGACCACCACCACCCGGCGCACCGCCGGGCAGGCGGCGGCCGCGGCCACCGCGTCGGCCGCCATCGCCAGCGCCAGCGCAGCGCGGTGCGCGCCGTCCAGGGCGGCCAGCCGGGACTTGGCACGGGCCAGCACCTTGACCGGAACGACCAGTGCCCAGCCGCCGGGCGGGTCAGGGACAGGGCTGCGGGCCATGCCCATGATCCTGCCTCGGCTGATCCTGCCTCGACATCGCGGCGCCCGAACCTGGAGACTGGCCGCATGACAGGCGAGGGGCTGCGCGGCCGGACGGGCAGGCGGGCGGGTGGCAGCTACTCGAGCGGCTGGCGGACCATCTCGAAGATCATTCTCCGGCCGCTGATCCCGGCGCTGATGAAGGAGACGGGCCTGCGCCAGGGCGCTTGCGTGATCTTCTACCCGGAGGCGACGGTCACCCGCGACCCGGAGCAGTGGCCGATGGCGGCCAGGACCGGGGTCGCCCGGCTGGCCCTGGCCACCGGCGTGCCGGTGGTGCCGGCCGCGCACTGGGGGGCGCAGGATGGGCTGCCCTACGGGAGCTTGCGGCCGCATCTGCTGCCCCGCAGGCGGGTCCGGGTGCGGGCGGGTCCGCCGGTCGACTTGTCGCGGTTCGCGGGCCTGCCGCTGACCGCACCAGTACTGCGCGAGGCCACCAGGAAGATCATGGCCGACGTCACCGGCCTGGTCGCCGAGCTGCGCCACGAGGCCGCGCCCGCGAAGCCGTGCCACCCGGCCATCGCCCGCCGCGCGATGCGCCGGGAGCGCCCGGGCGATGGCAGCCGGGCTGCGGAACCGGAGCGCCATGGCGTCTGAGGACGATCAGCGGCCGGCGGAGGCCCTGGGCCCCTCCCCCGGGCCAGCACGGCACGGGGAGAACACGCGCGCCGTGCACTTGCCGGCGCCGCCGGTGCCGGATCAGCGCCCGCTCGCCGCGCCGGTGTACCGGGCCACGACGTATGCGTTCGGCTCGTCGGCCGAGTACGCAGCCGTGCTGAACGGCACGGCGCCTGGTTACACCTACGCCCGGATCGACAATCCCACCGCCGATGCCTTCGCCGCCGCGATGGCCGCGCTGGAGGGGGTGAACCTGGCCCAGCCGGTGGCGGGGCAGGCGTTCGCCTCCGGGATGGCCGCCATCTCGACGGTGTTCTTGGCCTTCACCCAGGCCGGCGCGCACGTGGTGGCCCCGGCGGCGGTCTACGGCGGGACCTACAGCTTCCTGGCCAACGTGGCCGCCCGGTTCGGCGTGCACGCCGATTTCGTCGACATCACCAACCTGGCCCGGGTGCGGGCCGCGCTGCGGCGAGGCACCGCGATCCTGTACGCGGAGACGATAGCCAACCCGACGGTCGCCGTAGCCGACCTGGCCGCCCTGTCTGTCCTGGCCCGGGAGGCAGGCGCGCTGCTGGTGGTGGACTCGACGCTGGCCCCGCCGCCGGTCTGCCGTCCGCTGGAGTACGGCGCGGACCTGGTGCTGCACTCCGCGACCAAGTACATCGGCGGTCACTCCGACGCTACCGGCGGCGTGGTGTGCGGCCGGCCCGAGCTGCTCGGCCGGATCCGCGCGCTGCGGATCGATCTCGGCGGCTCGCTGGCACCGGACGAGGCCTACTTGCTGCGCCGCGGCCTGGAGACCATGCCGCTGCGGGTGCAGCGGCAGTGCGCGACGGCCGGGATGCTGGCGGCAGCGCTGGCGAAGCACCCGGCGGTGCAGTCGGTGGATTACCCGGGCCTGGCCGGGCACCCGGGGCACGAGGTGGCCAGGCGCCAGTTCACCGCCGGGCCGGACGGGACCAGGTTCGGGACGATCGTGACCGTAACCCCGCACGGCGGCCGGGCGGCCGGCCAGGCCTTCGCCGACCGGCTCGGGCTCGTCCTGGTGGCCACCTCGCTAGGCGGCAATCACACCAAGGCCAGTCATGCGGCCTCGACGACGCACCGGCAGATGGACGCCGCCGCCCTCGCCGCGGCGGGCATCGGCCCGGGGGCGGTCAGGATCTCGGTGGGCCTTGAGGACGGCGAGGACCTGCTGGCTGACGCGATCGCGGCGCTGAACCAGCGGCCGGCAGGCTAGTCTGCGGCGATCAGGGCCGGCGGGCAGGCGCGGATGCGGGGCCTGGCCGGCCGCCGGGCTGGGCGCGGAGGGTGACCGGGACGGGAGGCATCGTGAACGAGCGGCGCAAGATCAGGGTCGCGGTCGTGTTCGGCGGCCAGGGCCCTGAGCACTCCGTCTCCTGCCTCGGCGGCGGCGCGGTCCTGGCCGCGCTGGACCGGGACAAGTACGACGTCGTGCCGGTGGGCATCACCCGCAGCGGCAGCTGGGTGCTCGCTGCCGACGACCCGGCCCGGCTGGCCATTTCCGGCGGCCAGCTGCCGTCGGTCGAGACCGTGGCCGAGCCTGGGACCGCGGTCGTGCCCTGGCCGGACGACCCGGCCGGCCAGGCGGTGGCCGTGGCCGCGGCCAGCGAGATCCCGCGGCTGTTCGGCCAGGTCGACGTGGTGCTGCCGGTGCTGCACGGCCCATATCGGCGAGGACGGCACGATCCAGGGCCTGCTGGAAATGGCCGGGGTTCCCTACGTCGGGGCCGGGGTGCTGGCCAGCGCGGTCAGCATGGACAAGGAGTACATGAAGCTCGTCTTCGCCGCGCACGGGCTGCCGGTCGGCCGGATGGTCGTGGTCAGGGAGCGGGACTGGCAGCCGCCGGGCCCGGCCCCGGCGGCCGAGCGAAAGCGGATTCTGGACGCGGTCGGGGAACTGGGCTGGCCGGTCTTCGTCAAGCCCGCCCGCGGCGGCTCCAGCATCGGCACGTCCAGGGCCCGCAACGCCGCAGAGCTGGAAGAGGCTATCGAGACCGCCCGCCGGCACGACCCCAAGGTGCTGGTCGAGGCGGCGATCGCGGGCGCCGAGGTCGAGTGCTCGGTGCTCGAAGGGCTGAACGGCGGCCCGCCCGACACGAGCATGCCCGGGCAGCTGACCCTGCAGGGCGGCGAGCAGTTCTACGATTTCGAGGCCAAGTACCTGGACGCCGGGACGGCGATGACGATTCCCGCCCCGATCCCCGCCGACGACATCCAGCAGGTCAGACGGCTGGCCGCGGCCGCCTTCGAGGCCGTGTCGTGCGAGGGCCTGGCCCGGGTCGACTTCTTCTACACCCCCGACCGGCGGGTCATCGTGAACGAGATCAACACGATGCCGGGCATGACCGCCAGCTCGTATTTTGCGAAAATGTGGGAAGCCACCGGGCTCGGCTTCGGTGCGCTGATCGACCGGATGCTCGCCACCGCGCTCGCCAGGCGCCGCGGCGCGCGCTGACCCGGCTGGCCAGGCCGACCTGCGCGGGCGGCGGCCGCGCGGAAGACGCGGCCGGCCGCCGGCTTGCGCTGCCGACCCGGATCGCTGGCGGCTACTTCTCGCCGTTGACCAGGGCCTTGAAGTCTGACCCGGGACGGAACCTGGGCACCGAGGACCTGGGCACCGAGACCGTCGCGCCGGTGGCCGGGTTGCGCGCCGTCCGGGCCGGCCGGTCAGTCTTCTCGAAGACGCCGAACCCGGTGATCGACACCTTGTCGCCTTTGGCGACGGCGTCAGCGATGGTGTCGAGCACTGCGTTCACGGCCTCGGCGGCGGACTTCTTATCTCCCAGCCGGCCGGAAACCGCATCGATCAGATCACGCTTGTTCATTTCGCTCCTGCACTCTTCCCCGACGGGAGGCCGCGCGGACAGCGCACCGGCGCTGCGGCCTCTGATGTGCCCGAAATTAAGGGATCCGGGGGCCCGGCACAAACACCGCGCGGATAACCATGGTGTGCTGACTAATAGGCAGAGAGTAATCGACGGGAATAGGCCGCTCAGTGCGCCGGGCCGGCCGGGCGGGCTGCGGCGCCCGCGCCAGCCGGGCCGGGCGCGGCTGGCCGTGCCGCGGCAGGCAGCCGTGCGGCGCGGCGATTGGCGGGGCCCAGCGGGCTCGCCTGGAGCCATCCGGGGCAACCCCCGGTCCCGCGGTCTCCGAATCCGGCTCTGGCCGCTCCAGTAAGCTGAGGTCCCCATCAACCACGAGGTCGCGTATGAAGGCTGCGGTCATCAAGGAAACGGCGCCGGGTGAGCGCCGGGTCGCACTGGTGCCCGAGGCGGTGAGGAAACTGACCGCCGCGGGCTTCGAGGTACTGGTGGAGTCCGGGGCCGGAGACCGCGCCTGGCACTCAGACGACAGCTACCGCGATGCGGGCGCCCGGATCGTCAGCCAGACCGAGGCCGTATCGCAGGCCGATGCGGTGCTCACGGTGGGCAAGCCAGACGCGACCACGATCGCCGGGCTGGGCAAGGAACAGGCCCTGCTCGGGATGCTCGCCCCGCTGACCGACCCGGACCTGGTCCGCGAGCTGGCCCAGACGGGCGTGACGGCGGTGAGCCTGGACCTGATCCCGCGCACGCTGCCCCGGGCCCAGCAGATGGACGCGCTCAGCTCGCAGGCCAATATCGCCGGCTACAAGGCGGTGCTGATCGCGGCGGCCACGTATGGCCGGTTCTTCCCGCTGCTGATCACCGCGGCCGGCACGGCCAGGCCGGCCAAGGCTGCTGGTCCTCGGCGCCGGGGTAGCCGGCCTGCAGGCCATCGGCACGGCCCGGCGGCTCGGCGCAGTCGTCAGCGGCTACGACGTGCGGCCGGAGACCAAGACCGAGGTGGCGTCGCTCGGCGCCACCTTCATCGAGCTGACCGCGGTCGGCCCCGCCTCGGGTTCCGGCGGATACGCGCGCGAGCTGACCGCGGCCGAGCGCGAGGCTCAGCAGGAGGAGCTGGCCGGGCACATCGCCCAGCAGGATGTCATCATCACCACCGCGCAGGTCCCCGGCCGCAGGCCGCCGCGGCTGGTCACGGCGCGCGCGCTGGCAGGCGATGGCGCCCGGATCGGTGATCATCGACATGGGCGCCAGCGCCCTCGGCGGCAACGTGCAGGGCTCGCAGCCCGGCGAGACGGTAGTCACCGAGAACGGCGTCACGATCGTCGGAGCCAGCGACCTGCCCTCCAGCATGGCCGCCGCCTCGTCGGCGATGTACGCGCGCAACATCAGTGCGCTCCTGCAGTACCTGGTCTCCGACGGCGCGCTCGCCATCGACCTGTCCGACGAGCTTCAGGCCGGGGTCGTCATCACCCGTGACGGCCAGGTGGTGCACCCGGCCCTGGCCGAGCCCGCCGCCCCATCCGCCGCCCCGTCCGCTGGCCCGCAGCAGCCCGCCGGCCCGCGGGCCGCTGAGGCCGCCGATCCTGAGCTGGCCGATTCCGCTGGAGGTACCGCCCGTGTCGACGGCCCTGCTCACTGACCTGACGATTTTCATACTCAGTCTCTGGGTCGGCTTCGAGGTCATCAGCAAGGTCCCGGCCACGCTGCACACGCCGCTGATGTCGGCCGCGAACTCGATCCACGGGATCGTGCTGGCCGGAGCGCTGCTGATCGCGCTGACGGCGCACAACGTGATCGGCTACATCCTGGCCTTCATCGCCGCGGCCTTCGCGGCGATGAACGTGGTGGGCGGGTACGTGGTCACCGGCCGCATGCTGAAGATGTTCCGGCGGCGGCCTGCGGCCGCGGTTCCCGCCAGTGACGGCGCGGCCGCCGCGGTACCGGCCGGGACCACGGCGGCCGGCCCGGCGGCCGCCAACGGCTCGAGCGCGAACCGGCGGCAGGCATGAGCGCCTTCACCTGGGTGATCCAGCTGATCTATGTCCTCGCGGCGTCCTGCTTCGTGCTGGGCCTGCACCTGATGAACAACCCGGCGACGGCCCGCCGCGGCAACCAGGTGTCGACGACCGGCATGACCGTCGCCATCGCAGCCACGTTCGCTCTGATCATCCACCACGGTGGCGTCAGCGCCACGGCCTGGATCGTGGTGCTGGCCGGCGCGCTGGTCGGGGCCGGCGCCGGGCTGTACTCGGCCCGGACCGTGCAGATGACCGCGATGCCGCAGCTGGTCAGCATCTTCAACGCGGTCGGCGGCGGCGCCGCCGCGCTGGTGGCGATCCACGATTACATGGAGCTGGTTAGCGCAGGGACGGGGACGTGCCGGCCTCGACCACGGTCACCACCCTGCTCGACGTGATCATCGGCTCGGTGACGTTCTCCGGCTCGATCATCGCCGCGGGCAAGCTGCAGGGCCTGATCACCTCGGCGCCAGTGACCTTCCCGGGCCAGCGGGTCGTCAACATCGGCCTCGGCGTGGTCACGCTGGGCCTGGCGGGCTACCTGATCTCCACCGCGAGCCTGCTCGGGCTGATCGTCGTGATCGTGATCGCGCTGGTGTTCGGCGTGTCGATGGTGATGCCGATCGGCGGCGCGGACATGCCGGTCGTGATCTCGCTGCTGAACGCGTTTACCGGCACTGCGGTGGCGATGGCGGGCTTCGTCATCGGCAACTGGGCGCTGATCATCGCCGGCGCGCTGGTGGGTGCCTCCGGTGGCATCCTGACCAAGCTCATGGCCGACGCGATGAACCGCTCGATCGGCAACATCATCGTCGGCGGCTTCGGCACCGGCGATGAGGCGGTGGTGACGAGCGCGGCCGGGGCGGCGGTCAAGGCGATCGCCGCCGACGATGCGGCCATCCAGCTCGCCTACGCCCGCAAGGTGATCGTGGTCCCCGGCTACGGCCTCGCGGCCGCGCAGGCGCAGCACGAGCTGGCTGAGCTCAGCGATCTGCTGGAGTCCCGCGGGGCCGAGGTCAGCTACGCGATCCACCCGGTGGCCGGCCGCATGCCGGGACATATGAACGTGCTGCTAGCCGAGGCCAACGTACCGTACCCGCTGCTCAAGGAGATGGAGGACGTTAACCCCGAGTTCGCCCGCACCGACGTGGCGCTGGTGATCGGCGCTAATGATGTCACCAACCCGGCGGCCCGGCGGCCCGGGACAGCGATCTCCGGAATGCCGATCCTCGACGTCGACCACTCCAAGGCCATCATCGTGATCAAGCGCTCGATGGGCCACGGCTACGCTGGCATCGACAACGAGCTCTACGGCGACCCGAAGACCAGCATGTACTTCGCCGACGCAAAAAAGGGCCTGGCCGAGCTGACCAGCGCGGTGAAGACCCTGGTCGGCTGACGCCGCGACCACGCCTGCGTCTTCCCAGGGACGGCGTTTCTGATGAGCACAGTCGATGCGCAGCGACCCGGTGACCTGCCGGAAGAGGAGACCCGGGCCGGCGGCCTGGCCGCCGGCTCGACCGGCTGGCGCCCGGACACCCCTCGTCGCCCTATGAGGCCGACGGCGCGCGCCGGCCCCCGGTCACCCGGTTACGCGACCTCGAGCTCCCCGAGGACGACGGGCGGGACACCGATGTCCGCCCCCTCACCGACGCCGAGTACACCGCCCACAAAGCCGAAGTCCGCACCCGCCTAGAAAAAGCCAACGCCGAGGGCCTGGCCACCAACCGTCACCACACCATCGACCCGGACCGGCGAGAGTGGTCTGCCAGTCGCAACCGCCTCCAGGCTCAGATTGTCGCCGACATCTACGAGCGAGCAGCCGAAGTCCCATGCGGGCGAAAGGCCATGATGGCGGGAGGACTCGGCGGGGCCGGGAAATCGACGGTTCTAGAGGGCCATGCCGGGATCGAGCGATCGCAGTACCTGACCATTAACCCTGATGAGATCAAAGAAGAAATGGCCCAGAGAGGGCTGGTACCCCACGTCGAGGGGCTGTCTCCCATGGAGGCATCAGACTTGGTGCACGAGGAGTCATCGCACATAGCCAAACGTCTGGCCCTCAGAGCCAGCGCGGACGGAAAGAACGTCATCTGGGACGTCACCATGGCCTCGCGAGCGTCTACCGAGCGCCGAATCGAGGATCTCCGTGCCGCCGGGTATACCCGCGTCGAGGGGATCTTCATCGACATTCCGGTGGAGACCAGCATCCGCCGAGCCGAAGCGCGGCATCGAGAGGGTCATGAAGAGTACCGGTCCGGTCACGGGCTCGGCGGCAGGTTCGTGCCTGCTGAGATCATCCGCGGACAAGCTGACGCCGAATTGGGCAGCGTCAACAGGCGAGTCTTCGAGCAGGTCAAGGCCCGGCTTGATAGCTGGTCCCTGTACGACAACTCCGTTGACGGGCGGCCTCCCCTGCTTGTTGCGATGAGCCGACCCGATGAAGATCAACCCGAGGAGGCACCAGCATGACCAATGAGGTTACGGCATGGATTACGGCGCTTCATGACGGATCGATGAGCCTAGATGAAGTCGCCAGGCGTTTTCGCGAACGTTCCTGGCCCCGCGGGAAGACCTCGACGCCGTCGAACTACCTAGAGCTCGCAGCTGCCGCACAGCAAGATCCTGATCCATACATTCCGGGATCATTCGATGATGTGGTGGCCGCATACGACCTGGGCAAGCTCACTTACCAGCAATACGAGGTGCTATCGCAGGCTGTGGCCGAGTCCAAGCGGGCTGAGGATCGGGCTGCGGGGGGCGAGGAGGGGGCCACCGCAGGCTGATCGGGACCTCGGGATGGGTGATCGAATTAACGTGGAGGTGGCAGCGACGCCCCTGGTCGGGCCAGGCCCGGGAACGGCGGATGGGCTGGAGGTCACCGGCGCGCGGGAGGCGCGGGCCGGGGACATGACGGTGCGGCGGCTGCTGCCGTTGCGGCTGCGGCGCAGTGTCGGGGCGTGGTGCTTGTCGACCACTACGGGCCGATGTCGGTGGACGGGGTGGCCGGCATGCAGGTGCGCCGCACCCGCATATCGGGCTGCAGACGGTGACCTGGCTCATGGCGGGCAACGTGCTGCACCGCGACAGCCTGGGCAGCGAGCAGATGATCAGGCCCGGCCAGCTCAACCTGATGACCGCCGGGCGCGCGGGATCGCGCACGCCGAGGAATCACCGGCCACGCATGACCCGCAACTGCACGGTATCCAGCTCTGGGTCGCACTGCCGGACGCGGACCGGCAGGCAGAGCCCGCCTTCGAGCACCACGCGGATCTTCCCGGTGAGCGGATCGGCGGTTTCCTGGCCACCGTGTTCATGGGCTCGCTGGGCGGTGCCCGGTCCCCGCCACGGTGTTCTCCGACATCATCGGCGCGAGCTCACCGCGCCCGAGCGCGCTGAGACCCTGCTGCCGCTGGCGCCCGGACACGAGCATGTGATCTTCACGATGACCGGGCCAGCCGAGGTGGCGGGGACGCCGCTGGAGCCGGGACAGCTGCTCTACCTCAGCCCTGGCCGGGACCAGGTGCCGGTGACAGCGCCGCGCGGCAGCGTGCTGATCCTGCTCGGCGGCGTTCCGCTCGGCGAGCCGCTGCTGATGTGGTGGAACTTCGTCGCGCGAACGCCCGAGGAGATCGGGGCGGCCACCGCCGCGTGGCGGACCGGCGAGTTCGGCCCGGTCGGCGAGTACCGGGGCGACCCGCTGCCCGCGCCGCCGCTTGACCTGGCCCGGCTCCGCCAGCCCCGCCGCGGTTAGCAGCCCGGCCGCAGGTAGCCGGCGAGCGGCGAGCGGCTGACGCTGTCCACCCGGACCGTGCAGAACACACGCTGACCCAGCTGCAGCTGCACAACAAGGCTCAGCTTGTCCGCGACGCCCTGGAGCAGGGCGTCGACTGAGGGGAGCTTGCGGGCCTAGCGCAGCCTCAGCACGTTGCCGGTGATCAGGGCGGCCGCATCGGACGCCAGGTAGGCGATGATCCCGGCCACCTCCGCGGGCGCGGCGATGTGGATCAGGTCGGAGCTGGCCGCCACCTCCCGCCGGACTGCCTCGGTCACCCAGCCGGTATCGGTGACCGGCGGGTATACCACGTTGGCGGTGATGCCGAGCGAGGCCAGCTCGCGCGCGGCCGACAGGGTGTAGCTGACCAGCGCGGCCTTCGCGGCCCGTAGGAAACCTCCTCAGGGAACCCGTTCTCGCCACCGGAGGTGAGCGAGATGATCCGGCCCCACTGCCCGCCGCGGGCGGCGTGCCGCCGGGCGAACTCGGCGATGAGCAGGGCGCTGGCCCGCGCGTCGACGGCGAACTGGCGGTCAAAGGTCTGTGCGGTCACCGGCTGCAGCGTGCGGCCGAGCCGGTCAACCGCCGCGGCCGCGAACGTGTCCGCCAGCCAGCCCGAGGCGTTGTTGACCAGGATGTCGACCGGGCCGAGTTCCTTCTCGGCCGCGTCGAAGAGCTGCGCCGCGGTCGCCGCGGTGGCCAGGTCGGCCTCGACCGCCACGATGACGCCGCCCGAAGCGCGGACCTGGGCGACGACCCCGGCGGCGTCCTGCGCTCGCTGCTGGCGGCTCAGCTCGGGGAGGCCGGGATCGGGTGGCTGGCGCAGCCGCAGGTAGCTGGCCAGCACGGCAACGCCGCGGGCGGCCAGGGCGGCCGCCACCGCCGCGCCGATGCCGTGGTTGGCGCCGGTCACCAGGGCGACGTGCGCGGGCCGGTTCACCGCACCGATATTCGCGGTGCGGACGGCCCGCGGCAACGGGTTTTGCTGCGCGGCGCGGCGGGAGGACCTGGCGGGCGCCGACCCCGGCGAGCTGGCCGGATGGCCCTGGAAATCCAGCGCGGCTGATCCTTGGTCCGCCAGCGCGGGCAGGCGCGCCTTACCCGGGCCAAGCCCGGCGCGGATCAGCCGAGGCGGCCCTAGCGGCCGAGGTAGGCCAGCACGGCGAGCACCCGCCGGTTGTCGTCGTCGGAGGGCTGCAGGCCGAGCCGGACGAAGATCGAGGCGGTGTGCTTGGCGACCGCGCGCTCGGTGATGACCAGCTGCTGCGCGATCGCCGCGTTGGACCGGCCCTCGGCCATCAGGCCGAGCACCTCCCGCTCGCGCGGGCTGAGCGTGGCCACGGCCTGGTCGGCAGAGTTGCGGACCAGCAGCCGGGCAATCACCTCGGGGTCCATCGCGGTGCCGCCCGCGGCGACGCGGCGGACGGCGTCAATGAACTGGGCGCTGTCGAGAACCCGGTCCTTCAGCAGGTAGCCGATGCCCCCGGTGCCGCTGGCCAGCAGCTCGCGGGCGTACAGATGCTCAACGTACTGCGACAGCACCAGCACCGGCAGGCCCGGGATGTGGCCGCGGGCCGCCAGCGCCGCCCGCAGTCCCTCGTCGGTGAAGGTGGGCGGCAGCCGCACGTCCACGATGGCCACGTCCGGCGGGTCCGCGGTCACGGCCGCCAGCAGGTCAGTCCCGTTGTCCACCGCGGCGGCGACGTGCAGGCCGTGCGCCTCCAGCATCCGGGTGAGGCCGTCCCTGAGCAGGAAGAGGTCCTCGGCGATGACGACGCGCACGGGATCTCCTCATCTCCCAGGCAGAAGTGCCTGCGCCAGTGATTATCGCCCCCGCGGGCACTGGGCGCGCTGGTGAGCCTGCGGACGGACGGGCCAGCACGGCGGGGACGATGCGGAGGGTTCCGACGGTATGCGGTTGAGTATTGTCGCTGAGCGTGGTGACTAAAGCGCCCGGCGGCCGCGGCGCTTCCGGGCCTGCGCCATCGGCCGGTCTTGTGTCGCTGCCTTCGCGGCGCGCCAGCCCGCTCGCTGCCGTGACGAGGCGGATGCTGCTGGCGGTCGGGCTGCTGACGCTGTCGGCGGTGCTCGTCTACCTGGGACGCAGCGGATACCGGGACACTGCCCATCCGGGCAGGCCGCTGTCGGTTCTCGCCTGCGTGTACTACGCGACCGTCACGTTGTCGACGACCGGCTACGGCGACATCGTCCCGCTCACCGATACCGCCCGGCTGGTCAACACCGTGCTGATCACCCCCATCCGGGTGATCTTCCTGATCGTGCTCGTCGGGACCACCCTGGAAGTGCTGACCGAGCGGACCCGCACAAACTGGCGGATCACCCGGTGGAGGGCGAAGATGACAGGTCAGGTGATCATCATTGGTTACGGGGCCAAGGGCCGCGCCGCGATCCGGACGCTAGCCGACTCGGGCATGCCGCAAGAATCCGTCGTGGTGATCGACACCTCCCCGGAAGCGGTAACAGAGGCGAATGCGGCCGGGCTGGTGGTGGTGGGCGGCGACGGAACCCGGCGCGCAGTGCTGCAGCAGGCGGAAATCGGAAGCGCCCGCCAGGTCATCATCGCCGTGAACCGGGACGACACTGCCGTGCTGATCGCCCTCACTGCCCGCCAGCTGAACCCCGCGGCGACGATCGTGGCGGCCGTCCGGGAAGAGGAGAACCGGGCACTGCTGCGCCAGAGCGGCGCCGACCACGTGATAGTTTCCTCGGACGCCGCCGGGCAGATGCTCGCCATCTCCACTATCCGGCCGGCCGCAAGCAGGGTGATCGCCGACCTGCTCGACCACGGCCGCGGCCTGGACCTCATCGAACGGCCCGCCGGCGAGACCGAGGTGGGCTCACCGGCACGAGATACGGCCGGGATCGTCATCGCCGTGATGCGCGAAAATGAAATCCTGGCCCCCGACGACCCGAGGGCCGCGCGGCTTGCCGAAGGCGACCGGCTGATCCTGGTCAGCTCCCGCGCACAGCCCCCGAGCCAGCCGCCAGGCCGAGGGCCGGTCTCGCCGTCGCACGAGGCGGGCGGCTCGGGATCTTGACCGGCTGAGTGCGCGTGCCAGACTGAACCTGCCGGACATGGGAGTCGCATGCCAGCTATCTCGTTCACCGGTGTGCTGATCATTGCCGCGGTGGCGGTGGCCGTCCCGGTCGTGCTGGCCCTGCTGCCGGCGGTGCCGGTTCCCGGTGCGGTAGTTGAGGTCATCGCCGGGATCGTGATCGGGCCTTCAGTGCTGGGCTGGGTGCATATCGACGCTCCGATCCAGGTGCTGAGCGATCTTGGCCTGGGGATGCTGCTGTTCCTGGCCGGCCTGGAGATCGACGTCCAGGGGCTGCGCGGACCGCTCGGGCGGGTAGCGGCACTGGCCTTCGCCGGCTCGGTAGTACTCGGCGTCGGCTGCGGCTTCACGCTGAGCGCGGCCAGCCAGGCCAGCCGGCCGCTGTTCCTGGCGATCGTGCTGATGTCAACGTCGGCGGGGCTGCTGCTGCCGCTGCTGAAAGACGCGCGCGAAGATGACACCCGGTTCGGTCAGCTGGTGATGACCGCCGGTGCCCTGGCCGAGGTCGCGCCGATCATCATGCTGTCGCTGCTCTTCTCCGCCGCGTCGAAGACACCTGCCCAGCGGGCGGCCAACCTGGCCATCCTCCTCGCACTGCTGGCAGTATCCGGGCTGGCGCTGGGCCGGGTGCGCAAGCTAGCGAGCCTGGAGCGCCTGCTGGACCGGCTGGGAGATAGCAGCGCCCAGCTGCGGGTGCGCGCCGCCCTCACCGTCGCCCTTGGCTTCGGCGTGATGGCCAGCCGGTTCGGTTTCGCCTCCATCCTCGGCTCGTTTGCCGCCGGGCTGCTGGTCCGCATCATCGACCTGGGGGGCCGCGCCCCGCAGTTCGAGACCAAGCTGCAGGGCATCGGCTTCGGCTTCCTGGTTCCGATCTTCTTCATCGCCACCGGCGTCCAGTTCGACCTCAAGGCCCTTCTCGGCAACGCCACAGCCCTCGCCGAGGTGCCGCTGTTCCTGATCGCCCTGCTGGTCGTGCGCGGGCTGCCCGCGCTGCTGTACGCACGCCTTGTCGGCAGGCGCCGCGCATCGGTCGCCGGACTGATGCAGGCCACCACGCTGACCTTCGTGATCGTCGCTACTCAGATCGGTCTCGCCGCCCGGCTGATCTCTCCTACCGGCAGCGCCTCGCTGCTAGCCGCCGGCCTGCTGTCCGCGGCCTTGTTCCCAGCCGCGGCGCTACGGCTGCTCGCGCCGGAGGGACCGGCTCCCGAGCCGGCTCAGCTGGAGGGAACCGGCTAGCCGCCCGGATGGGGCAACAGGCGGGTTTACGCAGCCGGGTCAGGGTCGGGCTCGCCGGCCGCGCCAACTTCGCCCTCGGGATCAGGCTCCCCGACGGCACGGGCTTCGCCGACAATGCCGCCGGGCCCGGTAGTGCCGGGACCGGCGGCTGCTCCGTCGGTCACCGCAGCGGGGGCCAGTCGCCCGCGCCGGGCCATCGCGGCGGCGATCGACGGATAGATGAGCACCGACAGCACTCCGGCGCCCACCATGGCCGCCGCGTTGGCGGGAACCATCACGCCATCGCTCAGGCCGATCTCGGCCAGCGCGATCAGCAGCGGCATGGTGGTCGCCGTGATGAACGTCATCTCGACCCGCTCCCGCAGCGCCAGGGAGCGCCGGTAGACCAGGAGCGAGGGCAGCCCGCGGACCACCAGCAGCAGCACGAGGAAGATCAGGAGCCGCAGCGGATTCCTGACTACCGCCGCGACATCGAGGGTCATGCCTGATACCACGAAGAAAACCGGGATGAAGAACCCATAGCCCACGGCGTCGAGTTTTCCCTCCAGGGGAGTGACATCGACAGCCATCCGGCGGGTCCAGGTGCGCAGCACCATGCCGGCCAGCATCGCGCCCAGCACCACGTCCAGCCCGAACCGCCCGGCGGCCACCAGCAGCAGCAGCAGCAGCACGATGGACCAGCGCAGAGTGGTCTGAGCGGTCGCCCGCTGGCCCTGCCGGACGACCATGCGGAGCCTTGCCGGGCCGATAATCCGCGGCAGCGTGGTCAGCAGGACCGCCACCGCGCCCACGGCCACGATCGAGACAATCGCGATGAACTCGCCGCGCTTGGTGAGGAACACCGAGATGGCCACGATCGGAAACAGCTCGCCGACGGCCCCGGCCGCCAGGACGTACCGGCCGAATTCGCCGGAGAGCATGTCATTGTCGTGCAGGATGGGCAGCAACGTGCCCAGCGCGGTGGTGGTCAGGGCGAGTCCGATCGGCACGAAGTCGCGCACGTAGCCGGCTGCGCCAAGGCCGCCCACCGCCACCACCGCGATGACGGCGCTCAGCCCCCAGCCCGCCATGGCCAGCCTGCCGGCCTGCTCGCGCAGCAGCAGCGGGTCCAGCTCGTACCCGGCGAGCAGGAACAAGAATCCCAGCCCGACGTTGGATAGCAGCCTGATGCTGACGGTATCGGCCAGGCCCAGGACATGCGGGCCGATCAGGATGCCGGCGAAGATCAGGACGACCACCTGCGGAACGCGCGGTCCGGGAAGCGCGGCAACCACGATCGGCGCCAGCGCCGCCACCAGCGTCACCACCAGCAGCGTTTCGAGGCCCTTCGCGTCCATCCCGGCGACCTCCTCAGCCCAGACCCACGGCGTCCGCGCGCGATACGGCCGGACCGGCGCCCTGACGTTCCGCCCGCGGCAGGGCGCCCGGGCGGAGCATGACGTCGTGGAGCCGGTCGATGAGCCGGATGGCGGGGATGAGGTGGCTGACGGCGGGCGCCGGGACCGCGCGCCGGGGCCGATGAGCCATGCGCGGCCATGACCGCGCCGCCGATGGGCACGTATTTGCCCATACTGACAGCAGCTGGCCGGCCGGCCGCCGCAGGTAGCGCCGCACGATACCCGGAACCGTCACGCCGCCATCGTATTCATGGGCCTACATCGCCGGGGAGTGCCGTCTGCTGGCTGCTGGCCAGCAAGACGGTCCGGGCCGATCAGGATGTGCACGGACCTTCGGTCAATCTGCGCCGCAAAGACCGGTCATACTCACTTCATGAGTCAGGGGCGGTCGAAGGTGTCGGTGATCGGGGCCGGGCACGTCGGCGCTGCCGTGGCGAACGCGCTCGTGCTGCTGCGCGTATGTGACCTGGTGATGCTCTACGATCGCGACCAGGCCCGGGCTGAGGGAGAGGCCTGGGACATCGCCGACGCGATCCCGCTGCTGTCTGAGATGGAGATCCTGCCCGCCGCCAGCTACGCCGACCTTCAGCACTCCGACGTGGTGATAATCACGGTCGGGGCGACCGTCGCGCCGGGTCAGAGCCGTCTCGACGTCGTCAGCGCCAATGCGCGCGTCATCGCCGCCATGGTGTCCGAGCTCGACCGGGTCTGCCCGGATGCGATCGTGATCCTGGTGAGCAATCCGGTGGACGTGCTGACCCGCCTTGCTATCGAGGGCTCCGCCCGGCCGCCTGGCCTCATCCTGGGCTGCGGGACAGCCCTGGACGGGGCGCGGCTGCGGCACCAGCTCGGCAAGCTCCTCGACATCGAGCGGGAATCTATTCACGCCTATGTCATCGGCGAGCACGGAGACAGCTCGTTCCCGGTCTGGTCGACTGCCACCGCGGGGGCGATCAGGCTCGAGGAATACCGGCTGCCCGAGGGCACTTCGTGGTCCGAGATCAGAGACGAGCTGGCCGCAGCCACCCGCGCCCGCGGGATGAGCATCCACCAGCGAAAAGGGTTCACCAGCTACGGAGTGGCAGTCGCCGTAGCGCGCATCGTGCGCGCCATCGCCCGGGACGAGAAACGGATATTCATGGTCTCCGCCCTGGCAGCAGCCGAGTACGGGATCGGCCCGGTGGCGCTCAGCCTGCCCTGCGTCATCGGAGCCGCAGGAGTTGACCGCCAGCTTCTGCTGCCGATGACAGCAGCAGAGCAGCAGATGCTCCGGCGCTCGGCGGCCATCCTCGACAGCGCGTACCGGTCGCTCAGCGCGGACGGCCCCGCGGCCGGAGCCGGCCGCGGGGCCTGACGGGCATAGCGGCACAACGGCTCTGGCCGGGGTCAGGGCGCGGTTCGGGAGGATCCGGGACCGAGCCACTCGACCCACCGGCCCGACGGGTGAGCACGCGCCAGCAGGCGCCCGCGGTCAGTGCCGCCGTGGAAGGCACGGGCGCCGAGCACCGCGAAGACGCCGCGCTGCTGGTAGTCGCGGACCAGCGATGCGGGCAGCGCGAGACCTTGCACGCTGTCCTGCCCGGAGGGCCCGAGCGGAACCAGAGGATCGAGCGATATCCAGGTCACCGGACGGTTGCGGCCGGCCCCGGCCAGGATGCCGGTCAGCTGCGCACGCCGCTCGGGCGGCAGGAACACCGCCATGTAGGCGTCGACCACGATCACGCTGCGCCCCGGCGCAAACCTGTCAAGCAGGCCCGGCAGCACCTCCACCACATCCCCGGCGACGAGCGCGACCGGGTTCTGGCGGGTCACGTCGATGGCCGCGGCGAGCCGGGCCAGCGCGGATGCCTCCGGCGGCACGCACGCCTGCAGCCATGACCTTTCCGCCGGGTCCTGCACGTCGATCGGGCTGAGATCAATTCCGACACGCTCGGCGATGGGCGGAAGCCCGGCTCCCGGGGGCTCGCGCGGCCCGCGCACCTCACAGCTGATGCTTACGGCGGCGCTCCCGGGCCCGGCCGCCCGGCCGCCCAGCAGATAGCGATACCGGTCCAGCTGCAGCCCCAGCCCAGCCCCGGTGCCCAGGTCGACCAGCCCGATCGGCTCGGTGCGCGAGGCGGTCGTCGCCGCGATGCCCAGCGCGACCTGAGTGCACCGTGCCACCTCATTCATCTGATAGCGGCGACCGCGGCAAACAGCCGCAATATCGTCCAGGCGGCCGGAGCAGAACTCCCTGGCCGCCGGATAGAACCCAGCATCGAAACCGGGCTGCGGCGCTCCCGGCTCCGGGAAATAAGCGGCCAGCGAGAGCCGGCCTGTCGCGGCGAACCAGGAACGATATCGCCGCGCTCGCCAGCAGCGCGGGCAGCCGGTCTGGCGGCAGCACCGCCAGCCGGTCCAGCAGTCTCTCGTGCTCTGCGATCACCCGGAACAAAGCAGCCGTCAGCCGCCATGACTCTGGCGCATCCGGCGGCGACCAGCCGGCGGCCACCTCCAGCGCCTGGGCGCGGATTTCCTCAGCTGGTGACACGCTGCAGCTCCCGCCGCCGATCATTGCCGGCTGCCCGGCCGCTAGGCCGCAGCACAGCACGCGACCCTATCGCCAGCCGCGAAGCGGCCAGGGCCGCCTGCGTCCGGTCGCCGGGAGATCCGCCGCGTCAGCCGATCACGTATTTGAGACCGACCTCAGACTCCAGCGTGGCGTTAGCCGCGTGCAGAGATACGCCCCAGGTCTGATCACCCACAATGCCGTCGGCCCCGACGCCGCCCCATCGCTGGAACGCCTCCACCGAGGATCGCGTGTGCGGCCCGAAGTCACCGTCTACCCCCTGTGGCGTCGTGTCCCACTGGCCGGCCGCACCGTTTGTCAGCACCCGCTGAAGGCTGCGGACGACATCGCCGGTCGATCCCTGCTGCAGGGTCGGCATGGGACCGCCGTCCGGGAGGGCCTCCCAGGTGTGCGGGCCGACAATCCCGTCGACGGTCAGGCCCTTGCCGCGCTGGAAGGTCCGGACGGCGGCCTCCGTCTTGGCGCCGAAGATCCCGTCCACCGCGAGTCCCAAGTCGGGTGTCCGGCGCAGCGCCCGTTGTGCTCGCCGCACAGCGTCGCCCGTTGCTCCCGGACCGATCGTAGGCTGTCCTGGGTTTGGCATTGGCTACTCCCTTTGACGAAGCTCTGTGGCTAATTGTCTTCCCCGCTCCGCCCTCAGCCAAGGGCAGCCGGGGATCTGGTTTCGCCCGCCGCGTGCGGCCCCCTGGCAGGGCGCATGAACCGTGCTGGCACACCCGGCGCGGGCCGGGGACCGCAGCGGGAGCTCAGGCCGTGTCTAGTCGCCGTCCGAGTCGCCGGAGCCGGAGCTAGGGTGCCCGCCCACCGCGGTCAGCGCCTCGTCTAGCATCGCCGAGAAGGACTCCGGGTACTTGGCGAGCAGATAGGTGAGCACCTGCAGCCGTTCGTCTCCGGACAGCGCCTGGACGCGGGTGACGCGCAGGCTCGCGGCAGTCTCCGAGGTATCAGCCATGAGGCATGGTAGCCCGGCGCTCCCGCGGGTATGCAGGCGCCGCGGGTGCCGGCGCGGACAGCACGCAGGGGACCTCGAGGTTCGCCACCGTGGGGCCGCCGGGCGGGCTGGATACCGCGAGCACCCCGTCGAAGGCGCCCAGCCGGCGCTCGATACCGCGCAGGCCGGTGCCGCGGGCGGGATCCGCGCCGCCGGTTCCGTCGTCGCTGACGCTGATCCGCAGCATCCCCGCTGCGTACCTGATATCGATCCAGGCCTGGCCGGCCCCGGCGTGCTTGGACACGTTGGCCAGCAGCTCGCTGACCGCGAAGTAGGCTGCCGATTCCACCGGCGCCGGCGGCCGCCCGGCCAGCTCGCTGCGGAAGTGCACGCGCAGCGGCATGTCCAGGGCCACCGCCCTGACCGCCTCGGCCACGCCGCGGTCGGCGAGCACCGGCGGATGGATGCCGCGGACCAGGTCGCGCAGCTCGGCCAGGGCGCGGGCCGAGGACTCGCGGGCCTCGGCCAGCAGCGCCCGGGCCGCCGCCGGGCTGGTGTCGATCAGCTGCTCGGCCGCGTCCAGGGCCATGCCGGTGGCGACCAGCCGGGCCTGCGCCCCGTCGTGCAGGTCGCGCTCGATCCGGCGCATCTCGGCCGCGCCGGTGTCGAGGGACTCGGACCGGGTCTGGGCCAGATGATCGACCCGGAGCATGAGCCCGGCGTTGCGGGTCGGCCCCAGCAGCGACCGGGCCAGCAGGCCGTAGGCGGTCAGCAGCCGCGGGGCGGCCCACAGGCCGGCGGTCACGATGGCCAGGCCCAGCAAGATCAGCGACCAGGCGGCGCCAGCCCAGCCGCGGCCGCCCGCATAGCCGAGCCCCGGCAGCTTCCCGATCCCCGCCCCGGTGGTCACCAGGCCGCCGGCCAGCAGCGCCGCCGGCCCGGCCGCCAGTACCCAGCCGCCGGCCGCGTTGGTGATGAACCACAGCAGGTCTCGCCAGGTCGCCGGGTCGGCCAGCAGCCACCAGGCCCGGCGCCCGAGCCGGTGCCACGGGCCGCCCACGGCAGCAGGAGCCGGCCGGTACGGAACCTCGACGGGCACGCCGCACCAGCACGCCGTCAGCGCCCTGATCACCCCGGCCAGCCAGCGCATGACCAGCAAAATGGCGGGCACCAGCGCAGCCGCCAGCACCAGCAGCAGCACCGAATGGGCACTGCCGCTGGTGCCGCCCGCCCGGATGATCTCGATCAGGGCCAGGCTCAGGGTCGTCAGCAGGGCCACTCCGGCCAGCATCAGCCCGCAGAACACCAGCCCGCGGGCGCAGGCCAGCAGCCGGCCGGATATCCCTGACCGCAGCGCGCGCAGTGGCTCCTGCGCCCGCGGGATCATCGTGGTGCCGCTCACTGGGTCTCCTCGGCCGGGTCCAGTTCCCTTCAGTGTGCCGGACCGGCAGCGCGGGCGCAGTGACCGTAGGCCCCGGACGGGGGGTGTACCTAAGTACACCCCCAAGATGCCACCTGAGTTCCTATCGCGGGCGGCCAGCCATCGCCTAGCGTGACCGGCGTGCCCGGCCGGCTTCGTATCCGGTGACATGCATACGAGTGGCCGAGGGGACACGATGAACGTCGGAGTGAGCGACCTGCCCAGTCAGCACAGCCAGGCCGGGGACGGGCGGGCCAAGCGGATCAGCGGAGCCGATCGCAGCCTGCTGCGGCTGGCGGCGGGCCAGCCGGCCAGCGCGGATGACGAGCATTCCGGCCGGGCGCCCGGCCAGCACTCCGGGGAGCTGCGGGAGAGGATCACCGCGGGCGCGGTGCTGGCCATGGCCCGGTGCACCCCGTATCTGGAGACAGAGATGCTCGGCCTGGCCGGGGAGATCCCGCCGGGCAGCGTGTGCGTCGACATCGGCGCGGCCGCCGGGCTTTACACGCTGGCCATGTCCCGGCTGGCCGGACCAGACGGGCAGGTGCACAGCGTGGAGCCGCTGTCGTTCGCCCGCCCGATGTGGTCCCGGGTGCTGCGGGCCCGCAGCGCCGCCAACGTCCGCCACCACGCCATGGCCCTCGGCGCGGAGCCGGGCCGCGGGCTGATGAGCGTCCCGATCGGCCGCTACGGCCCGGTGACCGGCCGGTCCTTCGTGACCCGGGGCAGCCGCGGGCTCGGCTCCAACGCCGAGTTCGCCGAGCACATCGAGGTAGTGGTCACCATCGGCACCCTCGACGGGCTCTGCGCCGAGGCTGGCCTGACCCGGCTGGACTTCATCAAGATGGACACCGAGGGAGCCGAGCTGGACGTGCTGCGCGGCGGTCAGCAGGCCATCGAGGCGTTCCGGCCGACGCTGCTGGTCGAGATCGAGGCCCGGCACACCGCCCGGTACCAGTACGGTCCCGACGACATCCTGGCCTGGCTGACCGGGTGCGGCTACGTAATGCACGCCTGGCGGCGCGGGTGGCGGGAGACCGGCCGCGTCGAGCCCGCGACCCGCAACTACCTGTTCCGGCCGAGGGGGGCGCGGCCGGCGAGATGAGCCCTGGTACCAGGCCGGGGGCCGCTGCTCAGCTGCTGCCCGCGCTGCCGCTGGCGTCGCTGGCCGGCCGGCGGCCGGCCGTGGACATCACCCCGTACAGGTGCTGCACGTGCAGCCGGACCACGATCCGGCGGTTAGCGATCATCTCCGCGCCGAAGGCGCCCCGGTCGATCTCGCCGTAGAAGTGCGAATGCACGGCGAACAGCTCGCCGGTGGCCGCGTCACCGGCCGAGGCGGCGACTTCGGACAGGGTGACGCTGCCCGCAGCGACGGCGTAGTGCCAGAAGTCCTCGCCGCCGACATGCAGGGCGGCGCGCGGGTCACGGCCGAGATTGCGGCCCTTGGCCCGGTCTGCGGTGGTGGAGACGCGGATGACCCGGGCAGCGCGATCGGGAACGTACAAGACGCTGGACATCTGCGGCGAGCCGTCTGCCCTGATCGTGGCCAGCACCCCCTGCTGCCCGGCCGCGACCAGCTCCCAGAGCTCCTCCTGGCTGGCCATCAGGCACCCGAGCCCGGCCGCGCGCCGTCGGCGAGCAGGCCCACGCCGATTCCGAGCATCCAGATGTCCTTGCTGACGCCGGCGCCGGCGCTGGTGGGCCAGATGCTGCCCGGCTTGTGCAGCGCCGGGGTGCGCAGGTACATGGTCAAGGTCCCCGGATCCGCTGAGACTAGCAGACCGGGGAGCACCCCCCGGTTCGGGTACCGTGGTGGCATGCCGCCCAGGCCGCCCGACATCCGGCTGCGGGCCGACGCTGCCCGCAACCGGCAGGCCATCATCGAGGCCGCCCGGCGGCGGTACGGCCAGCGCGGCCTGGATGCGCCGCTGGACGAGATAGCCCGGCTGGCCGGCGTCGGCAACGCCACCCTTTACCGGCATTTCCCCTCGCGCTGCGCCCTCGCCGCCGCGGTGTTCGCCGACACGCTGCACCGCATCATCGAGGCCGGCCGCGAGGCGCTCGGCGATCCCGATCCCTGGCGCGCATTCGCCGGGCACGTCAGGTTCCTGTGCGAGCTGCAGGCCACCGACCGTGGCCTGGCTGACCTGCTCATCACCCGGGTCACCGGCGCGCCCGGCCTGGAGGAACTGCGGCAGCGCGCCTACGCCGATTTCGTCCGGATCGCCGGGCGGGCGCAGGCCAGCGGCGCGCTGCGCGCGGATTTCGTCCCCGAGGATCTGGTGCTGCTGCTGATGGCCAACGCCGGGCTGGTGAGCCGGACCGCCGGCCCGGCGCCGCAGGCCTGGACCCGGTTCATCGACTTCGCCCTGGACGGCCTGCGCGCCGCCGCGGCGACGCCGGCCGCCGCGGCTCCCGGCCGGCGTGCCCTGCGGAGCGCGATGAGCCAGCGGGGGGACCGGCTGGGATACGGGCCAGGGCGGTGACCTAGCGAGCCGCCGCGCAGCCACCGGCCGCTGGCAGACTTGCCTGCTCTGCAAATGTTTTTGGCCTGCAATTTTGCAGTTGATGCAACCCTGCATATACTGGCCGGGTGACCCCCGAGCCGGCCTCCTGCTCGCTGCGCGAGCGCAAGAAGCTCGCCACCCGGCGCGCGCTGCGGCGGGTTGCGCTCCGCCTGGTCGCGGACCGTGGCTTTGCCCACGTCACCGTGGAGGACATCGCCGCTGCCGCCGACGTGTCCCCGCGCACGTTCTTCAACTACTTTCCGTCCAAGGAGGCGGCGCTGTTCGGCGCCGATCCGGACCGGCTGGCGGCGCTGCGGGAGCGGCTGTCCAGGCCGGTGCCGGGTGAGAGCGCCCTCATGGCGCTGCGCGCGGCGCTGGTGGCCGAGGCCCGGGCCAGGACGGCCGAGCTCGGTGAGCTCGGCGGCGATCCGGCCGCCTGGCTGCGGCGGATGAAGGCGGCGCACATCGACCCGCACCTGCGGGCCGCGCAGGCCGCGCACCTGGCCGCGATGGACCGTGCGCTGGCCGAGGCGCTGGCCGAGCGGCTGAACACCGACCCGGACCGCGATCCCTACCCCGGCCTGCTCGCGGCCGCCGCGACCGGGGTGATGCGGGCGGCGCTGGCGTTCTGGGCGAACTCCGGCGGGGCGGTCCCGGTCGACCAGATCACCGATGCCGCCTTCCAGGCGCTGGCCGACGGGCTGCCAGAAGACTGCGCCGTGCGCGGGTTCGCCGCGCCCGGCCCGGACCCGGTCCCGGCACATACGGCCGCCCGGGCCAGCCCCGCAGCCCGCCGCAGGCCCTCCTCCCCGGAGGCGCGGCCGGGACCTGATCCCGCCGGGCCCGCGCTGCCTTCTTCCCGTCCGCCGGAAAGGACGACTGATGACTCCGCCCAGCTCATCCGCTGACAGCACGCCGCGGCGGCCGTCGCCGAACGGCGCCCCCGCGCCTGCCGCGGCCACCCGGGCCGGCGAGGCCAGCGGCGCGCTGCCGGGCCTGAGCCGGCAGCGGATCCTGCTGATCATCAGCGCGCTGATGCTCGGGATGCTGCTCGCGGCGCTGGACCAGACCATCGTGTCGACCGCGCTGCCCACCATCGTCGGCGACCTGCATGGCGGCTCGCACATCGCCTGGGTAGTGACGGCCTACCTGCTCGCCAGCACGGTGTCGACGCCGCTGTGGGGCAAGCTCGGCGACCAGTACGGCCGGAAGTTCTTCTTCCAGGCCGCGATCGTGATCTTCCTGGCCGGCTCGGTACTGTCGGGTGTCAGCCACTCGATGATCGAGCTGATCGCTTTCCGCGCCGTCCAGGGCCTCGGCGCCGGCGGCCTGATCGTCGGCGCCCAGGCGATCGTCGGCGATATCGTCTCGCCACGCGAGCGGGGCCGGTACGTGGGCCTGTTCGGCGCGACGTTCGGGGTGGCCAGCATCGTCGGCCCGCTGCTCGGCGGGGTCTTCGTCGACAACCTGACGTGGCGGTGGATCTTCTACATCAACATCCCGATCGGCGTGATCGCGCTGGCCGTGGTGGCCCTCCAGGTGCCGGGGCAGCTGGCCCGGGTGCACCACGTGATCGACTACCTCGGCACGGCGCTGCTGGCGCTCGCCGCGGCCGCCCTGGTCCTGCTGACCAGCCTGGGCGGCACCACGTACGCATGGAACTCGGCCCCGATCTGGATCCTGGGCAGCTGCGGCGGGCTGCTCATCATCGCCTTCGCTCTCGTCGAGCGGCGGGCCGCCGAGCCGGTACTGCCGCTGCACCTGTTCCGGCTGCGCGCGTTCTCGGTGACCAGCCTGGTCGGCTTCATCGTCGGGTTCGCGATGTTCGGCGCGATCACCTACCTGCCCGCGTTCTTCCAGGTCGTCAGGGGCGTGTCCCCGGCCCTGTCCGGCTTGCAGCTGTTCCCGCTGATGGCCGGGCTGCTGGTGACCTCGATCGGCTCGGGCCAGATCATCGCCAGGACCGGCCGGTACCGGTTCTTCCCGATCGCCGGGACCGCGGTGATGACCCTTGGCATGTACCTGATCTCGCTGATGGGCGTCGGCTCGTCCACCCTCACCGACGCCCTGTCCATGGCCGTGCTCGGCCTGGGCATCGGCGGCGTGATGCAGGTGCTGGTCCTCATCGTGCAGAACGCCGTCCCGCACAGCGAGCTGGGCGTGGCCACCTCGGGTGCGACGTTCTTCCGGTCCATCGGCGGCTCGTTCGGCACCGCGATCTTCGGCGCTATCTTCTCCAATGTGCTAATCGGCAACCTGGCCAGCCACCTGCATGGCGCGCCGGTCCCGGCGGGCTTCTCCAGCGCGAGCGTCACCCCGGCGCTGCTGGCGCATCTGCCGGCCGCGGTGCGGCACGGCTTCGTGGCCGGCTACGCCGAGTCGATCCAGACGGTGTTCACCATCGCCGTGCCGATCGCCGCCCTGGCCTTCCTGGCGTCATGGCTGATCCCGCAGGTAGAGCTGCGGCAGTGGGGCAAAGGCCAGCAGGAGACGAGCGAGCAGCTCGCCGCCGCCCCCTCGCCGGCCGGCCAGCCCGCCGCCGGGCCGGGTAACCGGCCGTAACCAGCGGCCGGACCCGCCGATCAGGCCTACGATCGGCGCCATGGCGATCAGTGACGAGAAGTACATTGCCACCATCACCTTCCGCAAGTCGGGTGCCGGGGTCCCGACGCCCACCTGGATCGTCCCGCTCGACTCCGGCCGGGTCGGCTTCTGGACCTCCTCGGCATCGGGCAAGTACAAGCGGCTGCGCAGCAACCCGCGGATCACGCTGCAGCCATCCGGCGCACGCGGCCGGGTCAAGGGCGGCTCCGAGCCGGCGGAAGGCTCGGCCGAGCTGGTGACCTCCGGCCCTGACTTCGAGGAGATCCAGCGCAAGGTCCGCGCCAAGTACGGGTTCATGGTGACGGTGTCCCATTTTTTCAACGCCCTCGGCCACCTGGGCAAGAAGTTCCCCTACGGCGACGTCGGCGTGGTCGTGAACCTGGGCGGCGGCTCGTAGCCTGGCCTGCTCACCCCGGCAGGCTGGATCACGGCCTGCCGGGCCAGGGCCCGGGCCTCGGCCAGGTCCGGGCAGCTGGCCGTGCCGCCGGGCGCGCGGGTCGACAGGGCGCCGGCCGCGCAGCCGAGCGCGACCGCGCGGGACAGCGGCAGGCCGTCCAGCAGGCCGGCGGCCAGCCCGGCGTTGAAGCAGTCCCCGGCACCGGTGGTGTCCACCGGGATCACCGGCGGCAGGGCCACGTGCTGACGGTCCTGGCCAGTGACGCACAGGGCCCCGCGCGCGCCGAGCTTGACCGCCAGGGTGGTGCCGCCGGCGGTCAGGGCCGCCGCGGCGGCGGCCAGGCCCGGCTCACCGGACAGGCGCAGCGCCTCGGCCTCATTGGGCAGCAACAGGTCGCTGTGGCTCACGGCCGCGCGCAGGTGGCTGTCCCCCACCGGCCGGCCGGATCCCAGTTGGTATCCAGCGAGGTGGTCGCGCCGCCCGCCCGGGCGGCGGCGAGCAGGGCCGCCAGCCCTGGCCCCAGCGAGTCTGCCAGCAGGAAATACGCGCTGACGTGCACGTGCCGGGCCGCGGCCAGCAGGTCGGCGGGGACGTCCGCCGGGGTGAGCGAGGTGATGGCACCGCTGGCGGTCAGGATCGCCCGGTCCGCGCCGCTCGACAGCACCACGGTCATCCCGGTGCTGCCACCCGGCCGCACGGCCACGGCGGTGGTGTCCACCCCGGCCCGGCCCAGCTGGTCCAGCATGAACTGCCCGGCCGGGTCGGCGCCAACCGCCGCGACCAGCGCGACGCGGCAGCCAAGCCGCGCCGCGGCCACCGCAGTGATCGCCGCCGAGCCGCCGACGACCAGGGACATGCTCGCCACCAGCTTCTCCTGCTGGCCGAACGCCGGAGTCACATCCTCGCCGAGCACCAGCACATCCGGGTTGCAGTCCCCGATAACCACCAGGTCCGCGCCGCCCCGCCGGCCTGCGCGAGGGCTGCCCCGCCCGGCCGGCCGCTCAGGCGACGACGACATCTGCCCCGGCCTCTTCCAGCGCGGCCGCGTCGTCCGCGCTGATCCCCGCGTCGGTGACCAGGACATCTACCTCGCGGAGCGCGCAGATCCGCGCGAACGCGCGGCGGCCCACCTTCGAGCTGTCCGCGGCGATGATGACCCGGCCGGCCTGGCGGGCCATCAGCTGGTTGATGCTGGCCTCCCCCTCGTGGTGGGCGGTGGCGCCGGCCCGGGCGTCGATGCCGTCGACGCCGAGGATGGCAACGTCCAGGGTGACCTGCTCCAGCACCCCGGTGGCCAGCGGCCCGGTCAGCTCGTAGGACTGCGGCCTGGCCACCCCGCCGGTGGTCACGATCTTGATGTGCTGGCGGACCGCGAGCTCGGTTGCGATGTTCAGCGCGTTGGTGACGATGGTCAGCGCGGGCGACAGCGGTCCCGAGTTCAGGTCGGAGCGGGTAGCCAGGGCGCGCGCCACCTCGGTGGTCGTGGTGCCGCCGTTGAGCCCGGCGATCTGGCCCGGCTTGACCAGTCCCGCGGCCACCGCCGCGATGCGCTGCTTCTCTGACGGGTGGCGTTCTGACTTGTACCGCAGCGGCAGGTCGTAGGTGACGCCCTGGGCCACCGCACCGCCCCGGATCCGGGTCAGCATCTGCTGGCTGGCCAGCTCGTCCAGGTCCCGCCGAACGGTCGCCGCCGACACCCCGAGCTGCCGGGCAGCCTGTTCCACCTGCAGCTGGCCGGTGCTGGCCAGCAGCTCGAGCAGCTCGTTCCACCGGCGATAGCGGCTCACCGGCGCCTCCTGTGTCCCGACAGCCCGCGACGCCGTTGTGTCCGAATCCACGCCGTGCACCGAATTCACGCTGTGCATCGTCATAGTGGCGCACCGATGATCCGCAGCAGCCGGGCCACTTCCGCGGCGACCGCATCCCGGCCGGCCGCGCCGTAGCCCCGGGCATCCACCAGGGCCGGATCGGCCGCCAGGCACTGGCGCACGGCGGCGGTGAACACCTTGTTCAGCTGGGTCGCCACGTTGATCTTCGTCATGCCCGCGCTGACCGCCTTGGCCAGCACGTCGTCGGGCACCCCCGACGAGCCGTGCAGCACCAGCGGCACGGCCACGGCCGCGCGGATCCGGGCGACCAGGTCCAGGTCCAGGACGGCATCGCGGGTCAGCATGGCGTGCGAGCTGCCGACCGCCACCGCCAGCGCGTCCACGCCGGTGGCGGTGGCATAGGCGGCCGCCTCGGCCGGGTCGGTGCGGGCCTGCGGCGCATGCGCCCCGTTCTTGCCGCCGATCTCGCCCAGCTCCGCCTCCACCCAGATCCCCCGCTCGTGACACCAGGCCGCCATCTGGGCCGTGGCCTCGACGTTGCGCGCGTATGGCAGCTGCGACGCGTCGTACATGACCGACCCGAAGCCCAGCCCGGCCGCCTCGGCGACCAGGCGCGCGCTGGTGGCGTGATCCAGGTGCAGCGCCACCGGCACCGCCGCCGCGGCTGCTAGCCCGGCGCAGGCCCGGCTGAGCGGGCCGAGCGCGCCGTGGTAGGCAGCGCAGTTCTCGCTGATCTGCAGCACGGCGGGCGCGCCGGCCGCCTCCGCGCCCGCCACGATGGCCTCGGCGTGCTCGATGCCGACGACGTTGAACGCGCCCACCCCGCGGCCCGCCGCCGCGGCCGGCCCGACGATCTCGCCTAGCGCCGCCGCGGGCATCAGCACACCTCCGCGCGCCGCACGGTGACCGCCTCCAGCAGCCGGGCGTAGTCCTCGTGCCGGAACTCCCCGGCGACCGGCGCCGCCGCGCAGGCGGTGCCGAGCGCGACCGCGTGCCGCAGCCGCTCGGCCCACGGGCGCCCGGCGACCAGTCCGTGTACCAGCCCGGCCGCCACGGCGTCGCCCGCGCCGGTGGCGTTCCCCGGCACCGCGGCGGGCGGCGCGGCCTGCCAGCAGCCGTCGTCGGTCACGGCCCACAGCCCGGCCGCGCCGAGCGAGACCACGACCGCCTGCGGCCCCGTGTGCCGCAGCCCCCGAGCAGCCTGCGCGACGGCGCGGGTGTCCGGGACCCCGGCCGCCGACAGGCTGCGGCCCGCCAGCAGCTCCAGCTCCGCCAGGTTCGGCTTGACGATGGCCGGCCGGGCCGCCGCGCCGCGCCGCAGCGGCTCGCCGTGCGTGTCGAGCACGGCGGGAACGCCGGCGTCCGCGGCCAGGCGGCCGAGGTCGGCGTAGCTGCTGTCGGACAGCCCGGGCGGCAGGCTGCCGGAAAGAACCACGGCCGTGGCGCCGGGCAGCGCCCCCGCGTACTCCGCCCGGAACCGGGCGTACTCCTCCGGCGTGACCCGCGGGCCCGCCTCGTTGAACAGGGCCGCGCCACCGCAGCTGGTGTCCACCACCGTGAAAGTCCGGCGGGTCTCGGCGGCGACGGGGATGAAGCGGCCCGGGATGCCGCAGGCGCCGAGCGCGGCCTGGACGCCCGCGCCGGTGACGCCGCCGGCCAGCCCCAGCACCCGGACGCCGGCCCCCAGCGCGCGCAGCGTCCTGGCCACGTTCAGCCCCTTGCCGCCGGGCCTGACCTCGACCTGATCGGCCCGGTTCACCCCGGACCAGTCGACGCCGGGCACGTGGTGAGTGACGTCGAGCGCGGGGTTGAGAGCCACGATCAGGATCACCGCGTTACTCGGCGGGGGCGAGGATGACGGAGCGGGCCAGGTTGCGGGGCCGGTCGGGATCCAGGCCACGGCCCCTGGCGACCGCCGCCGCGAGCAGGTGCACGCGCACCAGCTCGGCCATCGGGTCCTCGGCGCCGAGGAAGGCCACGCCGCCCGCCGCTGCTATCTCACCGGGCAGGCCGTCCGGCGCGGGGCCGAACACCCACACCACGCTGCCCGGCCCGGTGACCGCGACCGGGCCATGCCGGTACTCCATCGCGGGGTAGGCCTCGGTCCACATCCCGGCCGCCTCCCGCAGCTTCAGCGCGGCCTCGCTGGCCAGCCCGCAGGTCCAGCCGGTGCCGAGGAAGGTGAACTGGCGGGCGGCCAGGCCCGCCCCGGGCAGCGGCTGCGCCAGCACCCGCTGCGCGGCGTCCGCGACCGGGCCCATGTCCTGACCGAGATGGGCTCGCAGCAGGGCCAGCTCGGTGGTGGCGAAACGGGTCTGCACCACCGAGTCCTCGTCGGCGAAGTCCAGCGTGATGACCGCATCGGCGGCGGCCGCGACCGGGGTATCCGCGTCGGCCACGACGGCCACGGTCGGCTGCTGGCCGCCTATGCGGGCCAGCAGCCGGACGATCTCGGTGGTGGTGCCGGACCGGGACAGAACGACCACCCGGTCGTACCGCCGGCCGGGCGGCATCTCGGAGGCGGCGAACGCGTCGGTCTCGCCCTGCCCGGCCGCTTCCCGCGCCGCCGCATAGGCCTGGGCCATGAACCAGGACGTGCCGCACCCCGCCACCGCGACCCGCTCGCCGGGGGCCGGCAGCGATCCGGCCGCGTCCGCGGCCAGCAGCGCCGCCCGCCGCCAGCAGTCCGGCTGGGACGCTGTCTCCGACTCGATGCTGCCGCCGCTAGTGCTGCCGGTGCTGGGCACTCCGGCCTCCTCGCCCACCTCGGTGATCCTTTTGCCGTGGTCGCCGTGCGCTGGGCGCCCGGCCCAGGACCCGCGGATGCCCGCGGTCACGTTCCCGCCAGCCCGGTGGCCGCGATCGAGCGCACGAGTAGCGCTGCTTGCGGGCCGGGCTGGTCAGCGCGCGCATCGGACTGGAACTGGGCCCAGGTCCAGTCCGGCACGGGCGGCTTCAGCCCGGCCCGGGCGAACAGGCTCTTGTTGTAGACGACCGCCAGGTTGTCGACCAGCGCGGGAATGCCGGTGACCTTGCTGCCGACGGTCGCGACGCCGCGCTCCCCCACCCAGAAATCGCTCCAGTTCACGCCAGGCTGCCGCACCACCCTGGTCAGGTTCACCACCTGCGGGATCTGCGCCACGTTCGGAGCTTACGAGCCGTAGAGGTAGGCGATGTCCGGCGGGCTGCCGCCGCGCACCGCGGTCAGCACCTTCTGCAGCGAGTCGTCGTTGTTGACGAACAGGGTGGAGATCCGCTGGCCGTGATGCTGCCGCCGGTACTCGCTCACCAGGTGCGCGAACGTCTTGGCCTCGGCCCCGGTGTAGCCCGCCCAGATCTGGATTGCGCCGCCGCCGCCCGAGCCGCTGGTGCTGTCGGTGCCGCAGGCCGCCATGGCCAGGCCGAGGGCCAGCGCGATGAGGGAGCCCGCCATCCGGACCCACGGCCGCCATGTCATCTCGACCTCCGGGTGCGCACGCTGCGCCCCGCCAGGTCACGATCACTCGTGACGCAGGTGCGCAGCTTCACCGCAATACTGAGCAGAATCACGCATCATGTCAACCCCCGTCCGGCGAGTGGCGCAGACCGTGTAATACTCCCCTAAACCCCGTCATATCGAGCAACAAAACGGCGTGAGCCCGCTCCTCTCGCGGTGATATGACGACGCAGATGGCGATCAACGGCCCGACTGGTGCGCAGTCTTGCGCGAAGAACGGGTCAAATGAAACACTGCAAACTATGATCAAGGTGACCTTCATCGGGGCGGGCAGCATCGAGTTCACCCGCAACGTCGTCACCGATCTGTGCTGTTATCCCGAGTTCACTGGCGGCCTGCACTTCGCGCTGCACGACATCAGTCCGGACCGGCTCGCGCATGCCGAGAGGCTCGCCGCCCGTATCTCGGCGCAGGCAGGGGCGGATGCCGTAGTCACCGCCACGCCGGACCGGCGCGCGGCGCTCCGGGACGCCGACTACGTCATCAACGAGGTCCAGGTCGGCGGTTACGACGCCACCCGGCTCGACTTCGACATTCCCGCTCGCTACGGCGTCCGGCAGACCATCGGCGACACGCTCGGGATCGGCGGGATCTTCCGCGGCCTGCGGACGATCCCGGTGGTGGTCGGGCTGGCGGCGGACATGGCGGAGGTCTGCCCGGACGCCTACCTGCTGAGCTACAGCAACCCGATGGCCATGCTGCCGTGGGCGGTGTACGCGGGCACTGAGTTCCGCCGGGTGTACGGCCTGTGCCACTCGGTGCGCGACACCGAGGCGTTCCTGACCGGGCTGGTCGGCGCCGATCCGGGCCGGGTCCGGTTCGTGACCGCGGGCTTCAACCATCAGGCGTTCGTGCTGCGGTTCGAGCAGGACGGCCAGTCCCTGTATCCGCGGCTGGCCGAGATCATCGAGAACTCCCCCGGGCTGCGGCGCCGGGTCCGGGCCGAGATCTTCCGCCGGTTCGGGTACTTCCCGACCGAGTCCAGCGAGCACTCCGCCGAGTACGTGCCGTGGTTCATGCACCATGACTCGGAGATCAGCCAGTTCCGGATCTTCGTCGGGGACTACCTGGCCCGGTCGGAGGAGAACCTGCGCGAGCTCGAGGCGCTGCGGCAGGCGCTGGGCTCCGGCACCCCGCTGGACCTGACGCCGGAGCACGAGCTGGCGTCGCTGTTCATCCACTCGGTGCAGACCGGGCAGCAGCGGGCGCTGCACGTGAACATCCGCAACGGCGGCCTGATCACCAGCCTGCCGGAGGACTGCTGCGTCGAGGTGCCGTGCCGGGTCGGCGCGGCAGGCCCTGAGCCGGTGGCCGTCGGGGCACTGCCGCCGCAGCTCGCCGCGCTGAACCGGACGTTCCTCAACGTGGTCGAGCTGACCGTACGAGCCGCGCTGGACGGGGTACGCGATCACGTCTACCAGGCGGCGCTGCTGGATCCGAACGCCGCCGCCACGCTCACGACCGGGCAGATCGTCGCGATGTGCGACGAGCTGCTCGACGCGCACAAGGCCCTGCTCCCGCCCGCGCTCGCGCGCTGACCGCCGGAGGTAGCCATGTCCGCAGCCCGACTGGCGGCGACCCGCCAGGGCGCCGCCGCGCTGCGCGCCCGCGGCCTGGCCGCGGCTTCGTGCCTGGCCGCAGCCGTCGGCCTGGCTGCGGCCGCAGCGCCCGCGCCGGCCGCGGCCGGCGGCCACGTGGCGGCCGCAGCCGCGGCGCAGGCGGCCGCGCGCATCCCGCCGCCGGCGCCCGCCGGGCGGCTGCGCATCACCGGCTCGCTGCGCGACGGCGCGGTCGTGCGCGCCCGCGGCCTGTCCTGGCGGCCGCCCCGGCTGCCGGGGTCGCTGCGGCTGCTGAGCTTCGGGGTCAGCTACGCCTGGCAGCGCTGCCCGGCGCCCGGCCGCGGCTGCACCGCGGCGGCGGACACCACCGCGACGCCGTTCGCCGCGGCGGCATACCGGGTGGGGCACGCTGACGTCGGCAGCCGCCTGCGGGTCACCGAGACCGCGACCGCGGTGGTCGAGACCAGCCCGGCCACGTTCTCCTTCACGGTGATCCGCCGGTCGGTGACCCGGCTGGCCGGCCCGGCGGTGCGGGCCTTCCCGGCGCACCGGCCGCCCCGGACCGAGTTCGTCGACGGGACGCCGGAGCGGCGCACCGCCTCGGCCGAGGAGTATTTCCAGGTAAACGCCCCGCACTACAACGCAGCCGACGGCACGGCCCGGCCAGCGCTACCGGGTCGACCTGGGCCGGTGGCGGCCGCTGCCGTCCGGCCGCACCTTCTACACCGGGCGGCTGCGGCCCGGCCGGCATCAGGTGCAGGTCCGCACGGCCAGCCGGGCGGGAGCAACGACGATCAGCTTCCGCTGGCGGGTCGTGCCGCTGCCGGGGCCGGCGGCCTGCCGCCCGGCCCGGCACCCATGCTGGTACCCGCCGCACCTGGCCGCGAACGGGCGGCCCATGCGCTGGGACTGGCAGATCGGCCGGGTCACGCCGCTGCAGCGCACCGGCCGCCGCGCCGTCGACAGCTACGACATCGACGGGTTCCTGACCACCGCGGCGCAGGTCCGCGCGATCAGGACCCGCTGGCAGGCCGCCACCTTGCCGCACCCGCGCACCATCTGCTACCTCGACCTGGCCTGGGAGGACTACCGGCCGGACGCCAGTCTGTCGCGCTTCGGCGGCCGCTTCCCGGCGGCGACGCTCGGCCACATCTACTACGGCTACCCGCAGGAACGCTGGCTGGACTTCCGCCAGCTGGACGCGCTCAAGCCGATGCTGGACGAGCGCATCGCGATGTGCGCGCGCAAGGGCTTCGACGCAGTGGAACTCGACGACATCGACAGCTTCGACCCGCCGTCCACCACCGGCTTCCACCTGACTCCGGGCGACGCGCAGAACTTCCTGGCCTACGCGTTCAACCAGATCCACCGCGACGGGATGACCGGGCTGTGGAAGAACTCGCCGTTCCTGAGCTGGTGGGGGCGCCGGTACGCCGACGGCGCGATCGTAGAGGAGTGCTACACCGGGCACTCGTGCTTTGCCTCCTGGCTGCGCGGCGACCGCCAGTACGGGATCACCTGCACGTCGCTGGCGGGCCCGACGCCATGCGGCTGGGATGACTTCAGCACCGGCGCCACGGCCCGCCAGCCCTCCGGCAAGTGGGTCGGCGAGGCCGAGTACGGCGCGGACCATTACGTCTGCGATCCGGGGCGACGGTGCCGGGACCGCACCGGTTCGCCGCGTTCTGCGCCGCGGTCTACTCCGGGCGGGCCGGCTTCGCCGCGGTGAAGCTCGACGTGAACCTGGACGGAAGCGTCTTCTATCCCTGCCCGGGCGGCCGCTGAGCGTGCCCCCGGGCAGGCCAGGCCGCCTGGCACAATGCTGGCGTGCGAGCCTCCCTGCGCGGCCCGTTCCGCGGCCTGCCGCGCGAAGTGGCGATTCTCACCGCCGTGTCGTTCACGGTCGCGCTCGGATACGGGATCGTCGCCCCGGCCATCCCGGCGTTCGCCCGCAACTTCGGCGTGAGCACCGCTGCAGCGGCCAGCGTGATCAGCGCCTTCGCGCTGGTGCGGGTGGCGGGAGCACTGCCCGCAGGGCGGCTGGTCGACCGGCTCGGCGAGAAGCCGGTGATGGCCGCCGGCATCGCGATCGTGGCGGTAAGCAGCGTGCTGGCCGGATTCTCCCGGTCCTTCTGGCAGCTGCTCGCGTTGCGCGGAAGCGGCGGCCTTGGTTCGGCCATGTATACGGTCAGCGCGCAGACGCTGCTGCTGGCAACCGTACCCAGCGGCCAGCGAGGCCGGGCCAGCGGCATCTATAGCGCCGGTTTCCTGGTGGGGGCGATCAGCGGCCCGGCGGTGGGTGGCCTGGTCGCGCAGTGGTCGCTGCGGGCGCCGTTCATACTCTACGGCGGCCTGCTCGTCGTTCCGGCGGTGATCGCATCGGCCGTCCTGCGGGCCGCGCCGCGCAGGATTTCCAGCGCCAGCCCGCGGCCGCCCCGGCCGTTCGCGGCAGTAGCCGGGGCCCTGCGCAGTCGCGCCTACTGCGCGGCAGCGGCCGCGAACCTGGCGGACGGCTTCGCCGTGATGGGTGTGCGCAGCGCGATCGTGCCGCTGTTCGTCCGTGACGTGCTGCACCGGTCGGTGGTCGTGACCGGCGCCGGGTTCCTGCTCTTCGCCGCGCTGAACGCGGGAGCGCTGCTGCCCGGCGGGTGGGCGGCCGACGCGCTCGGCCGGCGACCGGTCATGGTGGCCGGCTGTGCGGTGTCCGCAGCCGGCCTGGTGATGCTGGCGTTCCTGCCGGGCCTGCGGGGTTTCCTGGCCGCGCTGGCCGTGGCCGGATTCGGGTCGGGGCTGCTCGACGTCGCACCGTCGGCGATGATCGGCGACCTGCTCCGCGGCCGGGGCGGGACACTGGTCGCGCTCTATCAGATGGCCGGGGACGCCGGCGCCGTCGCCGGCCCGGTAGCGGCGGGCTTGCTGGTGGACAGCGTCTCGTACTCCGCCGCGTTCGGGCTGGCCGCGGGCGTGCTCGGCATGGCGGCCATCTCGGGACTCCTCGCCCCGGAAACCCGGCGGTATGAGCGCGAGACTGATCCTCCCTGAGCCTGGCCGCGGCGCAGCGAAGCGAAGGGAAGGCGCAGCCGCCGCGGACCCGGCCTAGCCGCCACCGCCCCCGCTGCGGAGCCGCGGCACGGCTCGGTGATTACTGTCCGTAAGATAACATGGAGCCTGACCGCAGCCATGCCGGGATGGCTCATAGTCATCTGCGGTGTTTGCCTCGTTATCCCGCTCGCCCGTCTCGCAGCGTTGCTGCTACCGCGGCATTGCGCCTAATTCAGCCAGCCAGAATCCGCCGTGCGGCCAGCGCGTGGAAAGGCGGCAAATCGCATCGCACCTCCGGCAAGGTAATGCCAAGTGGACGGATCTCCGGCGGGTCCGGGAACACGGCCGGCTGATCGAGGACGGCTTGAACCCGCCGGGGCAACGTCACCACATCTGCGGAGGTAAGCGACATGGCCAAGAAGAACCAGCAGAAGCCGCACGACGCGGAGGTCCTGGCGTCACCGGGCGCAGCGCGGCCGGAGGCCGGAGCAGGCGCGGCTCCGAGGTCGTGATCTTCGACCGCAGCTGGTACAACCGGGCGGGCGCCGAGCGGGTGATGGGCTTCTGCCCCGCGGCTACGTGGAGCCGGACCTGCCATTGCGGTACATCCCGGCGCCGTTCTAGGCAGCCTGGCGAGGCCGAGGCACAGCCGTCCGCGGCCGTGGCCACGGCCGCGGACGGATGATCAGGGCCCGGTCACCGTAGGTGGTTACCGGGCCCTTGACGTGCTACTTCATGAGTAGCCCCGACCGGATTTGAACCGGCGCTACCGCCTTGAGAGGGCGGCGTCCTGGGCCGCTAGACGACGGGGCCAGGAGCGCCAGGCGATGCCGGGTCCGATCTGAGCTGAGCATCGGGTCTCGTCGCCTGAGCCGGGTGCCAGGCTAGCGCACCCGGGGCGGCGCGCCAAACCAGCGCGGACCGGGCGCGGCACGGGGGCCGGAGCTCCCCCTGAGAGAAGGTCCGGGCAGAATGGCGGTTTATGCCGTCCGGCCGGCATGAATTTTGCCGAACCCGGTAGTTACCCGGTCATGGTGACCTTCATTATCGTCCTCATCATCGTCGGGCTCATCGCCGGTCTCGTCGCCCGGCTGCTGGTGCCCGGCCGGGACCCCATCGGCATCCTCGGCACGATCCTGCTCGGGATCGTCGGCTCGTTCGTGGGAGGTTTCCTGCAGAGCCTCGTTGAGTACCACACGGTCTCAATCCACCAGTTCCACTCGACCGGCATCGTCGGGTCGATCATCGGCGCGATCGTGGTGCTGCTGCTGATGCGCGTGTTCGGGCTGGAGCGGGGCCGCTCCCGCCGCCGCTGGGGCCGCACCCGTCGCCGCTGGATCTGACCGCGGGCCCGGCCGCAGCAAGGCCGTAAGCGGGCGGGCTGACAGCGCAGCGCGGATGTCCCGACAGGGGCATCCGCGCTGCTTATTGCTGGGGTACCAGGACTCGAACCTAGACTAACGGGGCCAGAACCCGTCGGGCTGCCAATTACCCCATACCCCACCGGACCGGGCCATGGCCCGGTCGCGCCTGTGCAGTTTAGCCGACCAGGCCGGTGGCGGCCACCGCGGCATCAGTCCCGGTCCACAACCGGGTTGCGCAGCGTCCCGATGCCCTCGATCGTAACCGCGACCTCGTCTCCTTTTTCCAGTGCCCCCACCCCGGCCGGGGTACCGGTCAGCAGCACATCGCCGGGCAGCAGCGTCATGACCGCGCTGACATAGGCGATGAGGGCGGTGACGTCGTGCAGCAGCAGCGACGTCCGGGATTGCTGGCGGACCGCCCCGTTGACGGTCGTGGTGAGATCCAGGTCGGCCGGGCTCAGGGCAGTCTCGATCCACGGGCCGAGCGGGCAGAACGTGTCGAAGCCCTTGGCCCGCGCCCACTGGCCGTCCCGGCGCTGCAAGTCGCGAGCGGTCACGTCGTTCGCGCAGGTGTAGCCGAAAACGACCTCCGGCGCCCGCTCGGGCGGCACGTCGCGGCACAGCCTGCCGATCACGACGGCGAGCTCGCCCTCGAAATCCACTCGCTCCGACAGCACCGCCGGCCGCCCGATGGGGTCACCGGGCCCGATCACCGAGGTCGACGGCTTCAGGAAGATCACCGGCTCAGCCGGCGGCTCCCCGCCCATCTCCCGCGCGTGATCGGCGTAGTTCCTGCCGATCGCGACGATCTTGCTGGGCAGCACCGGCGCCAGCAGCCGGACATCGTCGAGCTGGTGCCGCCGGCCGGTGAACCGGATGTCGTCCTCGCCGACGCCGAACGGGTGACCGCTCAGCTCGGCGACCACCAGGCCAGGGACCGCCGCCGCGGCCCCGCCTCCCGCCGGGCCGTCGGCCGGGGCGCTGGTCACCACGCCGTAGCCGACCTCGTCCCCGGCCGCATATCGTGCGATGCGCATGCTCTGTCTCCCGGCCTGGTCTCCCGGCTCGCCACGGACCTGCCCGGCCGGGCCTGAGCCAGATTGTCGCGCTACTGAAGGTAGCCTTCCACCTCGGGAACCGGGCGGGCCGCCGCGTCGCTCGGGTTCTCGCCGTACTCGCGCCGGGCCCGGCGCTGGCGCAGCAGGTCCCAGTACTGGTCCAGTGACTCCTCGGCGGCTTTGAGCTGCGCCCGCTCCTGCTGGCTGGGCAGCGTGCCGCCGGCGAGCTTGGCCCGCAGCTCGTGCTCGGTCCTGATGAGCTCGTCGATGTGACCGATGATCTCCTTGTCGTCCATGGCACCTACCGTAAGCGCAAGCGGTACCGACCGCGCGGCCGAGCCGGGCATGGCCTGCCGGTAACCTGCCGTCGCCGGGGAAGGTGCGTCCAGCGCGGACTGCCCCGCGGGAAAGGACCGGCTCGTGACCACCAGCTACTCGGCGCTGACGCATCTGGAGTGCTCCCGCTGCGCGGCCGAGCGCGACGCCATGGTCTTGCAGGGCACCTGCTCCTGCGGGGCGCCGCTGCTAGCCCGCTACGACCTCGCCGCGGCCGGGCGTGCGGTCACCCCCGCGGACGTCGGCGCCCGGCCGCCGACGCTATGGCGCTACCACGAGCTGCTGCCGGTCTCCGGTCCCGACCAGGCGGTAAGTCTCGGCGAGGGCATGACGCCGCTGCTGGCGATGCCCCGGCTCGGCGCCGAGCTCGGGCTGCCCAGCCTGCTGATGAAGGACGAGAGCGCGCTGCCGACCGGCACCTTCAAGGCACGCGGGGCCGCGGTGGGCATCTCCCGCGCCGTCGAGCTCGGCGCGCGGGCCGTCGCGATGCCCACCAACGGTAATGCGGGCGCAGCCTGGGCCGCCTACGCTGCCCGGGCCGGCCTGCCGTGCCTGGTGGCGATGCCCGCCGGCGCTCCGGCGGTCAACAGGTCCGAGTGCGTGCTGGCCGGCACCGAGACCTACCTGGTCGACGGCCTGATCGGGGACGCGGGCAGGCTCATCGCCGCGGCCGCCGCGCGGCGGCCGGGCTGCCAGGACGTCTCGACGCTGCGGGAGCCGTACCGGCTCGAGGGCAAGAAGACCATCGGCCTGGAAATCGCCGAGCAGCTCAGCTGGCGCACCCCGGACGTGATCATCTGCCCGGTCGGCGGCGGGGTCGGGCTCATCGCCATCGACAAGGCGCTGCGCGAGCTGCGCGAGCTGGGCTGGATCGACGACGGCCGGCTGCCGCGGCTAGTCGCCGTGCAGTCCGCGGGCTGCGCGCCGGTCGTGCAGGCGTTCGGGCGCGGAGCGGCGGAGACCCAGGCCTGGCCGGACGCCCGGACCCTGGCGTTCGGCCTGACCGTCCCCGCCCCGCTCGGCGGGTTCCTGGTGCTCGAGGCAATCCGGTCCAGCGGCGGCACGGCGGTGGCGGTCAGCGACGGCGAGCTGCTCGCCGGCCTGGCCCAGGTGGCGCGGGCGGAGGGCGCCTGGATCTGCCCGGAAGGGGCGGCGTGCGTCGCCGCCGCCGCAAAGCTGCGCGCTGGCGGCTGGCTGACCGAGACTGACGAGGTCGTGATGCTCAACACCGGCACCGGCCTGAAGTACCCGGAGACCGGCCCCGCCGCGCCGCCCTATTTTCCGGGGGGGACGACCTTCCAGGAACCCCCCGCTTAGAGCGCCCGGCAATAGGCGTAACTTGAGGCGCTTGGTGGTGGGCCGGGTGTCCCAGCGGTAGCGGGTGCGGGCTCGCTGGATGAGCTGACGCACGGTGACGAACGCGGCGGCCAGGTAGAGGTAGAAGTCGACGATCTTCGCGGCGCGCTCGGTGCAGCGGCGCAGCTTGCCGTAGCCGTTCATCCACGCGTGGGTGCGCTCGACGACCCAGCGGGTGCCGCACTGGATGGGAGCGGGCACGCCCTTGCGGGCGATAGCGCCGTCAAAGCCCAGCTCGTCCAGCAGCTGCCGGGTCGCCGTGCTGTCGTAGCCGCGGTCCAGGTGGCAGGTGCGGTCCTCGGACAGGATGCCGTCCAGCTGGTATCCGGCGGCTTGCAAGGGTGGGGGCGGGCAGCGGCGAGTCGTGCCGGTTCGCGCCCGCGGAGGCGATGCCCAGCGGGATGCCGTGCCCGTCGCTGGCCACCGAGCGCTTGAGGCCGCCCTTGCGCCGGTCCACCGGCGAGGGGCCTGCTCTGTCCCCTCCGCAGGGTGCCTTGGTCATGCACCCGTCCACCGGGACAGCACCCAGTTCCAGGCCGATGATCAAGTCATAGGCGCGCAGCGCCAGGGCATGCAGCCGCTCGCCCGTGCCCGCGGCCGCCCGCTCCTTCAGCCGCCGCCGGATGGTGCGGTCCGAGCAGCCGCGGGCGGCGATCCGCTCATACCCGCTGCCGTGCACCAGCGCGTCGACAACGTGCTCGAACACCACCCGGTCCGGAATGCGGCGCCGGTGGCAGCCCAGCGGGTGACCCGGATCGAACTGCGGGCGCTCACCGCCGATCAGCACGCAGAACCCCGGCCCAGATTGGCTCCAGCAGGCATGATGGCATGACAGGCACGGGACACCCCGGTGATCACGGACCGTAGACAAGCCCATGATCATCAAGTCCCGTGCCTGTACCTCGTAACGACACGCCCGTTCAACCCCCCGCGCTCCCTATTGCCGGGCGCTCTAAAGCGATGAGACCAAAGCTCTGCCCGTGGGCGCTCGTCCTGGTCCTGGCGGCCGCCGCGTGCGGCGGCAACCCCGCTCCGCCTGCCCCTGGTCCATCGCCGCCAGCCGCGCCCGCCGCCGTCAGCACCCCAGCCCTCGCCCGCTGGACGAACGCAGGCACATATACCGGCGCCTGGCCGCCCGAGCAGTCGCCGCCAGCAGTTTGGGGTCCGGTGCTGTCGTTGCCCGTCTACACATCGCCCGATGGTTACCGGTACACCGAGTCGGCCCAGCTCGGCCCTGCCCTGCACTACCAGATTCCCCATCCTGGGTTCGGCTGCTCATCGTCATACACCGGATCGGAGGACCTGCCGCCCGGCCAGTATGCGGTGCCCGTCCGCCTCAGCGTTACGAACCTGCTGGCCCAGCAGGCGCCGGTTGACGGCATTGTGTTCGGCACAGAAAGGCTGCCCTTCGCCGGATCCCAGGATGTGATCAGCGCAGCGAGGGGAACCCCCTGGCTGGGTCAGCCCTCGTCCGACTGGACTAGTGCGGAAGGCTGCGATGAGCAGGTGAGCGTCATACTCCCCCCGCATGGGACCGCGTACATCTATGGCCTGATCGGGCCTGCCAGCCTGGCTCAGCTCCAGCAGGCCGACGTGATCATCACTCAGCCGCCTGTCTTCCCGATCAGCTCGGCGCCTGCCTACAGCAGGCGGCCGCTCGATCAGCTGGTTCCCGGCGGCGTGCTACCGGATAACTGACCACCGGCACGAAAAAGGAACGATAAGCAGATGAGAATCACCCGGCCGCCGAACCGCGCGATATGGCGCCCTGACCTGCCACAGCCAGTGCTGGTCCCCGGCGCCCAGATCAGCGGCTCGGCGCTTTGGCCAGAGACTTGCGAGGGCGGCTGTCGGTGGTCATAAGCGGTGGCGGCAGCCGGTACGTGAGCTGTCGCGTCCCGCTGCGTACCGCGCCCCGCAGGGAAGGTCGGCGGGACTTGCCATGATCGGCCCGCTTGGGTAAGTACGAGCTGGTTAACTCATGGTAGGCGCAGTGTCGGCTTCCGCTTTCCCAGTCCAGTCGGCGAGATTGCTGCGGGTGGTCAGGGTATCGGGGTGGTCGGGTCCGAGCACTCGCTCTTGTGTGGGCAACAGCGCGGCGTACTGGTCCCGGGCTGCGGCCGGATCGCCGGCTTCGCCGGTCCAGCGGGCAAGGTGGCTGCGGACGCTGAGGGTGTGGCGGTGTTCGGGCCCGCGGACCCGCTCGCTGACCGCCAGCAGAGCCGCGTACTGGTCCCGGGCTGCGGCCGGATCGCCGGCTTCGCCGGTCCAGCGGGCAAGGTGGCTGCGGACGCTGAGGGTGTGGCGGTGTTCGGGCCCGCGGACCCGCTCGCTGACCGCCTGCAGGGCGGCGTACTGGTCCCGGGCTGCGGCCGCGTCGCCTGACTCGCCGTTCCAGTAGGCGAGGTGATCGTGGGCGATCAGGGTGTCGGGGTGGCCGGGGCCGAGCACCCGCTCTCGTATGGGTAGCAGCGCTTCGAACTGGTCGCGGGCACTTGCTGGATCGCCCGCCTGCCCGGTCCAGCGGGCAAGGCTGTGGCGGATGTATAGGGTATCGGGGTGCTCGGGGCCCAGGACCCGCTCAAACACGGGCAGCAGGGCGGCGAACTGATCGCGCGCCCCAGCCGCGTCCTTCGCTCCTCCTGTCCAGCGGGCGAGGCCTGCGCGGTTGTTCAGAGTGCGGGGGTGTTCGGGTCCGAGGACCCGTTCAGCGACGGGTAGCAGCGCGGCGAACTGGTCGCGCGCCCCGGTCTTGTCTCCTGCCTCGCCAGTCGACCAGGCGAGGCCCTCGCGGACGGCAAGCGTGTCGAGGTGGTCAGGGCTGAGCACTCGCTCAAGGATGGGCAGCAGGGTTGCGAACTGGTCGCGCGCCCCGGCCGGGTCTCTCGCTGCCCTGGTCATGCTGGCGAGGTTGGCGCGGACGGCGAGGGTTCGCGGGTCCTCGGGGCCGAGGACCCGCTCCACAATGGGCGGCAGCGCGGCGGCCTGGTCGCGGGCCGCCGCCGGATCTCCCGCCTTGCCGGTCCAGCGGGCGAGGTTGTTGCGGGTGACCAGGGTGTCCGGGTGCTCGGGGCCAAGGGCACGGGACCGAGCGTCCACGATGTCGCGGGATAGGTTCCGCGCGGCCGCTGGGCTGCCGCTGTGGCCGAGATACTCTGCGGCCCGCGCCATGCCATCGCTGTCGTCGGCCAAGGCGGCTTGACTGTGGGGGAGCAGGAGGGCGAACACCGGCCAGGTCTGCGGCGCATCGGTGCTGGCCGGGATCGCCGCCTCGATCACCGCGGCGGCGGCCTGCCGCCACTGCGCGAGCAGATCGCCGACCATCTGATCCGCCGTCACCGCCCGTACCAGCCGGTGGACTGATACGAGCCCGTCGCCGGCCGGGGTGACCAGCGAGTACCGGTGCAATGCGGCGATCGCGTCATCGGCGGCCAGTGGGTCCTCCAGCAACGGCCCCAGCACAGGCGCCACCTCGGCGCCGAACTCTGCGGCCAGTCCGGGTCGGGGCTGGAGAAGCAGGGACAACGGGACCGGCTCGGGCGCGCAGCACGCCAGCAGTCGCAGCAGACCGACCGCGGACGGCGCGGACCGTTCCAGTCGGCCGAACGCCAGGGACCAGGTGGTTGCCACAGTTCCGCTGTACCCGGTCGGCTCGCCGCGGCGGAGCATGTCGGGCCGCCGTTGCTTAAACAGGGCCAGATACCGTGCCAGGGTGCCGCCGGTAGCCAGGATGTAGGCGGCAGCCTGCGCCAGTGCCAGCGGAAGGCCGTCCAGCTCGCTGACCAGTTCCCGGGCGGCCTGCTGGTCCGGGTCGCTGGTGCGGGTGATGAGGAAGTCGGCGGCGACATCAGTGCCCAGGACCGGCACTGCCAGGGGCTGGCCGTGTGGCCAGTTCGGGTTCTGGCTGGTGATCAGTATCCGGCCGGGCCCGGCCGGGGGCAGGAACCGTTGAACGGATGCCAGGTCGGGCGCGTTGTCGAACACCAGCAGCCACCCGGCGGAGAACCCGGCGAGCACGTTGTGAACCGACGCCACGGGGTCCTGGGTGTTGGCGACGTCCTGGACTCCCAGCTGGGCGGCTAGCTCACTGAACTCGGCGGCCAGCACCGCCGGGTTCTCGGCGGCGAACTGCCAGGCCAGCCCAACCTCGTCCAGGTGTTCATGGGCATACTCCATCGCGACGCTGGTCTTCCCGGCGCCCCCCAGCCCGCACAGGGCCACCATCCGCGGCCGGTCGTCAACGCCGCTGGCTAGCCGCACGTGCAGGCCGGTCAGTAGGTCATCCCGGCCGGCCAGGCACCCCGGCCGGGGCAGCAACCGCACCGGCTTGCCCACTCTCACCGGGGCGGCTGACGCCTTCGCTGCGACCTCTTTGAGGAGCGGCTCGATCCTGTCGGCTGCCTCCGGCAGGCCCAGCACACGAAGCGCCCGGCTGGCGTTGTCGAGCGCCCGGAACGCGTCAAACACGCTGATGTCGGAGGTCCCCGGATGTGAAAGGGGGTCCCGGATTGTCTTAATCTCCCCGGCGTACCACACCACCCGTTTCTTCAGCTGGTCTGCCTGCTCCGGCGGGAGACCCTCCACCGGAGCCACGACGCTGAAGTAGTTGTTCAGGAGCAGCGGAAAGTGACTCACATCCAGATAGTCGAAAACGTCTTGATGAGGGTGGGCAACGACACCGGTGGCAGCGGACCTGGCAGCGGCGCGGACAATCTCATCCCAGGTTTTGAACGATGACGTCACGCGCTTCTCATAGTCATCGGGGTAGGCCGCTTGCATGCCGGACCGGATCAAGTCCACGACCGCGTTCCGGTAGACACGCTGGATGGCTTCATAGACCAATGCGTTGCAGGAAGTCATAAAAGGCCTCGTAAGACTCCGCAATGCTGGCGTCGCGGGCGCGACGCCCTGGCCAGCTTATGACGACAGGCGGTCCTGTCGGTTCACCTACCGATCACCGACGTGACGGATTCTGTCCGGCTCCGCGATATCCGAGCGCCGATTGCGCCATACCACGGGTTACGGTGCGACAGCCAGCGTGCCGGGCTATGTGCTCGGCTGACATACCACAGCTGCACAGAACAACCTGATCTGGACGCCAGATGCCATAACCGGCGTCGATCCAGTGATCGCGCAGAACGCGGCTCGGCGCGCGTTATACCTGCGAGATCCGTAACGCTCTGTAATTGCCGCTCGGCAAGTGTGTCAAGCCCATACTTGAAATAAAGTACCGACCGCTCAGAGCCGCTTCAGAGCACCAGCATGCCATCGTCTACGGACGCCGTCGGCCAGACGAGTGACCCTCGGCCGTAACTGAACGTGGCTCGCTATGCGGTCCGCGGTGAAGCCGGGCCACGCAGAGCGCCGAATAGGCGCTGTTAGCGATTAATCTTGCGAGGTTAAATAGCCGCGCAGATTGTTCGAATCTGCGCGCTTAAGATGGCAAGCTCCGGCCGACCGCTCGCCGCGCAGGCCGGCGGTCCGAGCGCGTCGTCGAGGTCGAGGCCCGATTACCGACCGTAACTCCTCGCGGGCCCGCGCGGAGTGTGCCGCAGTTGGGCATCCTGAAGGGCGGCGTCAGTGTTGCGTGCCGCAGCCTGGTGTGTCGGCGAGCTGAAATGTGGGGGGCTGCTGCTGCTGGTGGTAGTTGTCCAGGTCGATGTGGGCTTGCAGGGCGTTGCGGTGCTGGAGCTCGGCCCAGTATGCGGGGTCGAGGTAGATGGCTGGGTTTGGCCATGACTCGGTCAGGACCGCGGGCTGGCCTAGATAGAGGCCGGCGTCTGCGAGCTTCCCGAGCCGGATGCCGCAATCTGGGTTGAACGGCTTGCCGCCGACACGCCCTTCCGCGAGCGCGATGACGTCGCCGGCGTCCGCCTCCCCGAGCCAGGTGCCAGCGGTCGGGATGACCGTGTTCGGGCGGTAGCGCAAGAGTTTCGTGGCCAGCCCGCCAGGGTCTCCGGCCAGGGGTACCAGGTCGGTGATCGTGTATGTGCGCGTCTTGGTCTGCTGCTCGATGATCGATGCGAGCGTCCCGTTCTGGTGGAGGAGATGCCCGGTGCCGTAGTGGATCAGCGCGCGGCGGCCCTTGGCCAGTACCTCACGTGCCACCACAGATGCCGGGTAGGAGTCCCGCTGCGCGCCGAACGGAGCGATCTGCGTGGTGCTGGTGATCTTTGACCAGTCGATGGGGGGATCGCCGGCCAGTACGCGGATCCGCTTGCCGGGCGGCAGCGTCCAGTTGACCGCGCGCACCCGGCGGTAGAACTGCTCATAGACGGGGGCGTCCCAGGTATTCAGCGGGGACTGGGTGGTGTTCCGCCACACTCGGCGCAGGTCCGCGTCGTTCACTGGCTCATCGCCCAGAATGAACCTGTCGATCAGGTCCTGATAGAGAGCGTTGCCGAATTCGACCACAATGTCATCGACCACCCCGGGCAGCCTCGGGTCGGCCAGCAGCGTCTGCACCAGGTCATGGTGTTCCTGCAGCTGATGCGACTCTCCCAGACCCACCAGCCGGTAGGTGCCGAAGGCGTCCAGCACCGCGTCGGTGAGGCCAGGGGCAGCCCGGCGAGGGCTGCTGGCTTGGGGGCTGCTCGCGCGGCAAGCCGTTGCCAGCAGCCCGCCAGCCGCCACGGCGGTCCCCGCTGAGACGCTCAGAACTCTCCGGCGGCTCATTTCTGGCACGGCTGGTGCATCCATCTGGCGAACCTCCATCTCGGTGCCCAGCGGACCGGGCTGCTAGGTTTTCGCGCGCCTGGCCCGGCGCAGTTTCCGGTAGCTCGCGTCGGCGATCACCACGGCGGTGATCACTGCAGCCCCGATAAAGGCGTTGTTCCGCAGTACGACCAGATTCACGGGCTTGAGCAGATCTCCGGCAAGCACTGGTATGCCAGATCCGTTGGTCCGCATGATCTCGCGCACGCCGGCGGGCGCTTGCCCGGCGCCCGGGGGCGGCCCCCCGCCGTGCGGCAGGCCTTTGCCGGTGTGACCGTGCACGGCGAACTCGGGGCCTGCAGGTATTTCGCTCGGGAGGATGGGCGCGAAGCGCTTCCAGGCCAGCCCGATAAGCACCACGACCGCAACCACCAATACGGCGGCGGCAAAATGCCGGGCAATCTTCACCGCAGCCGCCTTGCCGGACGCCGCGCGTGCAGGCGTCGGCCGACCCCGGCGATCCATCTCCAGCGCAACGCTACATGGACGGGGACCAGGCCGGCTGTCACCTCCGCCGTTAGGGCATGCAGCCGGAACCAGAACGGGCTTTGCAGGAGGGTATAGATGCCGAGTTCAGGCAGCACGACCCGCGAGATCGCGATGCCGGACGCCACGCACTACGTCATGGCGAACAGCAGCGCGAAGTTGACCAGCCAGATCAGTTTGTCGTGGCCACGCGGGTTGAACAGCCGCCTGGTCGTGCGGGCGACCCAGTCCCAGTGCAACGTGAAGTGCACCAGCAAAGCGATCCCGAGCCCGATGCCCAGCCACTCGTGGATGACCACCCCGGTCCATCCGTAGCTGTAGGCGACCGTGTACCCGACCAGGATGACCGCGGTCGAGCCAGAAGTCCAGCCGTGCCCGCGCCGCGACTCGCGCCCGCCCGCGGCCCGAGGCCGTGCCAGCGGGCGAGGTCGCCGAAGATGCGCTCATAACAGCCACCTTGCGGCGACCCCCTTCCCCGGCCGCGCGAACGCGGTGTGAATTCTGTGTGAGCTGTCCGGAGTGCCCGCCGCTAACACAGCAGAGGCCTCTTCGGACTGTGGGGCACTGCCCTGCTATCTCTGGCGCGGGCGGCGTTCTGCGGCAGGCTCGCGTGCTGGCGGCCGCACCAGGACGTGCGCCGGGCATGGCGGTTCTCAGATGGCTGGCAGGCGCCGTCCTGCCGCCGCGCGGCTGCTGCTCGAGATCGTCCTGCGGACCGGACCGGACCGGACCGGACCGGGTGGCGTTGCGCCGTCGGTCGGGCCCCCAGGAACAACCGACGTCAGCGTGAAATCGAGCATCCGGGCCCGGTGGCACGCGCTCATCGTTCATGACGGGCGCTGCCACCAGCCGATTATCCTGATCTGTGTTCGGTGTAGTGTCCTCAGCCGATCCCGATTGGGCACGCCGAACGGCGGGTCGGAGTGCGCTATGTCAGGCGCTTTCCCGGTCAGCATGAAATTCGGGCCCGGACCGGCAGAGGGCGGTAGGCACCCGCGAGCTCAGGCGGCGTGGCCGACCGGTCCCAGTCCGCACGGTCGCGCAGTGGGCTAGCCGCGGTCGGCGAGGACATCAAGCTCACGCGCCCGGTAAGTCTCACCCGATTGTTATTCTCCCCGGGCGGTAACCGGCCGGGGAGACGCGGATGACGTGGACCGCTGCGGTTCAGTCGGCGCTGCTGCAGTCAGCCGTATCCGTTCGGGAAAGTCAAAAGCATCAGCCCGAACGGGCGCGTGGTTCCCCGGTGCCTCAGCTGGTCGCGCTCTGCGTCGGCAGTGCCGGTACTTCCTCGCCAAGGAGCTGGCCGACCACCCGGATCATGGTGGATGCGGCTGGGTGAAGTGGTATGCCAGAGCTGACCGTGGCACGGATACCGCGCCTGAGGAGTGTGGCCATGGCCTGGCGGGTAACTTGGCGGTTTAGCTCGTTCGTATTGCGCGCGTTGATTCCCTCGCTGACCGCCATCATCGTGGAGACCGGAAGGCGGACCCGGAAGGGACGTTCTGGTGCTTCGGTTCGCCACTGTGCTGAGAGATCGGAAAGGACCAGGTACGTGCTGGTGTATTCGTCCAGGATCTCTCTGGCCTTCGTTTCCGCTGCCGGCCGGGCCAGTCCCATCCGGCGCAGCAAGGCGGGCATCTGCCGGACCGCGTCATCGGGGCTGGTCGCCTCGGCCATGGCGGTGAAAGCGATGACCGCGACCGCTGAGAGCAGCGGTTCGGGCAGCGGGCATGCTCCCATGTCGCTGACTGCGGCCGGCCGCGGCTCGGCAAGCAAGCGTTTACGGGTCTTCGCGCCCGCGCCCATGCTTATCAGGGCCGACTCGACGATGAAGCTGGCCTCCCTGGGCATCGAACCATCAGGTGCGGTGGCAGCGGCTCCAAGGATCCGGCAGACGCTCCGGGCAACCTCGCGTTGCCCACTGCGGTCCTGGAGCCGGCGCAGGCCCTCCGTCGCTCCGGTCACGAGCAGGTAGGCGAGCGTACCGCCGAGGAGGGCGCCGGCCCTTACGGTCACCTCTTCTCGGGTTTGCCGGGACGGCGACGCGCCGATCCGCCGCTGGAGCCACGTCCGGTGGGCCTCGTTCCAGCGCTGGGCGGCGATGGCCGTCACCAGCGCCCCGCCGGCCGCCGCTAGCTCGGCGGCATCCTCTTGCGAGCGGGCGGCGCCGACCGGGTAAGCGGGCAACCGGTCATCTGCGCTGTCAGTGTGGCCTTCGCCTGGAGAAATCGCTTCCACTCAGGGCCCCCTAGCCGAAGATTTCGCATTCCTTGCCAGGATCTACCCGCCGCTCATGCACTCATGACGCTTCTGCGTGGCAGTGCGCGCCCGGCGCGGGCACGTCGAGGGCCCGGTTGCGGTCGAAGAAGCCGGTCGGCTTGAGCATGCGGAACACAAGGGCCGGGAATCACGGCACCCCGATCGTCCCGGCGTGTAGCCGTGAGTGCGTCAGGAACCCGAGGCCCCGGCCGGGTCGAGGACGTCGAGGTCGCGCACGGTGTACCGATGGTGCTCCCACTCCTCGTTGAGGAGGACGTGGAGGCACTGGAGAACAGAGTGCTCGCCAGTGGGGTGGCCGGGAAAGTCAGGGGCCGCGCGGACCTCGGCGAGCCCAGCATCCGTGAGGTTCTCGAGTGTCTCACGCACCGCCTGCTGGTGGTGGCGCCGTACCGGCATGACCTCCTCGAGGCTCGGCGAGGCCGATGTGTCCACGCCAACCGCATGCGTGAACTCCGGACCGGCACCCGACCAGGGCAGGCCCCATGGGTGATACGGCCTCGGGTCCAGCCTGACAGCTCGGAACAGCCAGCAATCGGTCGCGAAGACCAGGTGCCGCAGCGTCTCAACGATGCTCCACTCGCCACCGACCCGCTCGCGCTGGACGGCTTCGGGCAAGCGCAGCGCCCGCCCGGTCGTTGCAGCCCACAGCCGCTCGACCATCGACCACGCCTCGCGCAGCCCGGCGACATCACTTGCGCGGAGCCTCACCCGATCCGGGTAAAGGCGGTCGAGCTCAGCCCGGACCAGAGGCTCAACCTCGACCCCATTCAGCCTCAGTCCCTCGATATCTCCAGAGATGTCAGCGCCCATGAGATAGGTCTCGGTCAGCCTGGCACCTTCCAGGTTGGTGCCGTGCATGTGCACGCCCGACAGATCGAGATCGTCCACCCGGCTTCCCTGGGGAAACTGGGGCTCCTTTGGCATCGCTCCTCCGCTAGTGCCGACGCTTAACAGACCAATCTATGCGCGACAGATCCCAACTGCTTCCCGTGCCCCGGTTCAGCAACAGCTCGCTCGCATCGGCGAACAGCTACGGCCGAGACAGCCGGGCACCGGCCAGCCCCAAACCCAGGATCCAGTCGCGCAGCACCCGAACAGCCCGGCCCGCGAACACGGCCGCGCCCAGCGTTGAAGCTCAGTCTGGACGGTGCGAGGGTCCTGTTACCAGCGTCGTGAGCAGGCCGCGCATATCGGCGGGAGTGCGCGTCTGACCTCTGGCAAGCGGTGATTACGTCACGTGACGCGACCGGCTCTAGGTTCCCGAGCGCCGACTCGGGCGGGCTGATAGCCGTGGGCTCTGTGGTGCGGGTGGCCCGGACTAGCCCATATGGCGTCCCGGACGGCGTCACCGGTGCCGTGATCGCCGTGGGCCGCCGCGGCGAGGGCTCGGGCCGGCCGTCAGCGCCGCTCTGGTTAGTCGGCATGCCCGGGTCTAGCGCCGAACTTCTGGCGTGGGCCGGTATAGGCGCGGACCACATCGCCGCCGCCCAGGAGCTCACCGGCAAGTGGTGACCCCGGGGACCTCGACGCGCAGATCGACCTGTTCGGAGCCATGCGACAGCGTTCCCACCAGACAGAGGCAGGCGAGCAGAACGGCGGGTCGGCGCGCGCTATCGGGCGGAGGTTTCTAACCTCGGCCTTTCGCGTGGTTAATGGCTGAGGTGCGTCGGTTAAGCAAAAAGTGCCTTTGAGCTGCAATGCCGGTGAGTTAAGGCGTTTGCGCTGGTGAGGGACGCGAGCCGACGCGGGAGCTGCCTGCCCCGGGCTGGTATCGCGATTTGGTGACGGCCGGTGCGTCGCGGCCTTTATGCAACGAAGTCCCCGATAGGACTGCGTTCGACCAAGATCGCATTCGCCTGCCGAGGAACTCCGTTGCCCGCTCAGTGTGTCATGCCCGTGCTGCCGCTTATCACCGATGGCGGTCCGGGGCTGCCGGTTCAGGATCGTGCCGTTGATCAGCTGTGCCCGGTCGGGCTGGGGGTGCTGACCGGGGAGATCAGCCCGGGCCTGGTGGACGAGGTGATCGAGCTCGCCGGGTGCCGTGAGAAGCGGCGCCGGCTGCTGCCAGCCCGGACGGTGGTGTACTTCGTGCTGGGACTGTGCCTGTTCAGCGGCGCGGACAGCATGGGGCCGCCGGGGTACCGGTCGGTGATGCGCTGGCTGACGAACGGGCTGCGGCACCTGGATGGCGTGGGCCTGCCGACCAGTTCGGCGCTGACCAGGGCCAGGCAGCGGCTGGGAGCCAGGCCGCTTGAGCTGCTGTTCGGCCTGCGCTGCGGGCCGCTGGCCGCGGCGGGGACGCCCGGTGCGTTCGCGTTCGGGCTGCGGCTGGTGGCCTGGGACGGGACCGGGATAGACGCAGCCGATACCCCGGCCAACGCCGCGGAGTTTGGCGGGGTTCAGGGCGGCGGCCCGCAGCTGCGGCTCCTGGCCCTGATCGAGTGCGGCACTCATGCCCTGGTCGGCGCGGTCTTCGACGGCGTGGCCAGGGCGAGTGAGCAGAAGCTTGCCCGGCGTCTGCTGCGTGCGCTCGGTCCCGGGATGCTGCTGCTGGCCGACCGTAACTTCGCCAGCTGGGAGCTATGGGGGCTGGCCGCCGGAACCGGTGCTGACCTGGCCTGGCGGATCAAGAAGAACCTGGTGTTCCCGCCATTGACAGTGCTGCCGGACGGGTCGTTCCTGTCGGTCATGCCGTCGCCGGCGGAGAACGTCCGCCTCGGCCAGGCCCGCGCCGCCGGCCGGACCCCGCCCGGGCCGCCCGAGGGCCACGTCGTCCGGATTATCGAGTACACGGTCACCGTCCGCGCGGCTGGCGGCGCCACCAGGATCGAGCTGTTCCGCCTGGCCACCACCTTGCTGGATCACCAGCGGGCGCCAGCCGCCGAGCTCGCCGCCCTCTACCACGAGCGGTGGGAAAGCGAAAACGGCTACGCCGAGCTGAAGACCCGGCTCCGCGGCGCCGCCTTCATCCTGCGCTCCCGCTCACCCGAACTGGTCTGCCAGGAACTGTTCGCGTTCCTCACCGTCTACCAGGCCCTGTGCGCCCTGGAAGCCGAAGCCGCGCGGCAGGCCGGCATCGATCCTGACCGGATCTCCTTCACGGTGACCGTCCGTGTCGCCCGCGACCACGCCGCCAGCCACGCCATCATCACCCCGCGCAGCCTGGAACTGGCACGCCATCAGGCCATCGGCGATCTGCTCGGCGACATCCTCCCCCGAAGGCGGGACCGCCAATACGAACGCGTCAGGAAACAACCGAAAAACAACTTCCCGCCAGTGAAACGAGGCCAGGAAAGGCCACCCAGCCAGGTCACCTACAAGATCCAAGTCACCCGGAAAGCATCCTCACCAGCGCAAACGCCTTAACTCACCGGCATTGCTTTGAGCTGGGAGGATAGGGCTTGTCTAGGGTCCTGTCCGCACTCAGCCGAAGGCACTTTTCACATGCAGAATACAGCCCGCCGCCCGAAGATCACGGTGTCCGACGACGGATCGGGGATCGTGTCCCATGCGGGCGCGTTGCTGCTGACTGAAACAGCACGGATCACCGGGCTGCAGGCCAGCTTGTCGGCCGGGCTGGGCCGGTGGCGTCCCTCTCGGGCGGTGCATGATCCCGGCAAGACCGTGCTGGACCTGGCTGTGGCCGTCGCGTTAGGCGGGGACTGCCTGGCCGATGCCGGGGTGCTGCGCGCCGAGCCGGGGCTGTTCGGGCCGGTGGCCTCTGACCCGGTGATCTCCCGGCTGATCGCCCGGCTGGCCGCGGACGCGCCGGCTGCGCTGGCGGCGATCGGGACAGCGCGCTCCGCCGCACGCGAACGTGCGTGGCAGCTGGCCGGGGCCGCGGCCCCGGGCGCGGACGGCGGCCTGATCCCGGTGGACATCGACGCCACCATCGTGATCTCGCATTCGGATAAGCAGCAGGCCGCTCCGACGTGGAAGAAAACCTATGGCTTCCACCCGCTGACGGTGTTCGCCGATCACGGAAGCGACGGGTCCGGGGAACCGCTGGCCATCATGCTGCGCCCCGGCAACGCCGGATCGAACACGGCCGCCGACCACATCGCCGCGACCAGGCTCGCCCTGGCGCAGCTGCCGAAGGCGACGCGGCGGCGGGTGCTGATCCGGGCGGACTCCGGCGGCGGCACCCATGAATTCCTGGCCTGGCTCGCGAAGCCGGGACGGCGGCTGGCCTACTCGGTCGGGTTCACCATGACCGACGACGTGCAGGACGCCATCGGCAAGGTCCCCGCCCGGGCGTGGAGTCCCGCTTACGACGGCGACGGGCAGGTCCGCGACGGCGCGTGGGTCGCCGAGCTCACCGGCCTGCTGGACCTGTCGTCCTGGCCGGCCGGGATGCGGGTCATCGTCCGCAAGGAACGCCCGCACCCGGGCGCGCAGCTGCGGTTCACCGACCTCGGCGGTCACCGGTTCACCTGCTTCGCGACCTCGGCCCGGACCGGTCAGCTCGCTGACCTGGAACTGCGGCACCGCCGCCGCGCCCGTTGCGAGGACCGGATCCGCAATGCCAAGGACACCGGGCTGCGGAACCTGCCGCTGCACGGCTACGACCAGAACCAGCTCTGGTGCCAGATCGTCGCGCTGGCCTGCGACCTGCTGGCCTGGATGACGATGCTCGCCCTGCCCGGCACCGCCCGCCGCTGGGAACCCAGACGGCTCAGGCTGCGGCTGCTGTCAGCTGCCGGGCGGATAGTCCGCGGCGGACGCCGCCTCCGCCTGCGCCTCGCGGCCCGATGGCCATGGTCCCGCAACATAGCCGCTGCCATCAGCCACCTTCAGGCCCTGGCACCTGGCTAACCAGGCCACCGCTGTCCAGACGACCAGGAAGGAGAAATCACAGGGGCCCGTGGAACCCCGCCCACCCGGCGCGACAACCGGGCCGCCAGCCACGGCCAGCCCCAGAAAACAGCGAGCCAGCCGAGAGCTCAGGCCAGCAACCCAAGATCAAGAAAGATTGAGGCTAACGCTCTGCAATCAGCCGGCCGATAATCGGGCGTTCCGGCCGGCCCGGCGCACCGGCGAGCCCGCCGGGCCGTCACCGGGCGAGGCGGCCCGCGGCGAGCACCCTGGTGTCGCTGAGCAGCCAGCACGACAGCTGGGCCGGGCTATCCCGGCTGCTCACCAGCTGCGGATGATGCCCGGCCAGGATCGGCCGCGGGTACTCCAGCTCAGCCTCGGCGGGCAGCCAGCCCAGCTCGGTCAGCAGGTCCTCGACCGCGGCCCAGTGCACGGCATTGTTGACGTGGCCGGCGGTGTCGAAGTCGGCGCCCCGCAGCGGCCACGGGCGGCCCGGCGGCTCGCGCCCGGCCGGCCCGCGGCGGTCCGGGCAGCGAGAGCCGGGCCGATACCGCCCGCCCGCCGGTGGCAGGCCCGTAGATGCGATGAAACTTCGGGCCGAGCGCGCTGGGCCGTCCGTCGGCTCGCCCCACGGCCGCCCACACCGCGGTGGCCTGCATCAGGTCAGCGCCGGACCTGCTCACGGTGGTGGTCCGCTCGGCCCAGCGCGGCCCGGTGGCCGAGCAGAACGTGGCCAGCGTCAGCGGGTCGCCCAGGACCGGGTAGCCGGGCAATCCGCACCGTGACCCGCCGCATCAGCCACACGTACGGCTGCTGCCAGCCCGAGTCAGTGACATCGTCCTCGGCCACTTCCTGCAGGTATCGCGCCAGCGTGTCGAACCGCAGCCGTCCGTCCGGGGCCACCTCAGTGCTGCGGACCGCCCTGGCCGCGGTGAACACCCGGCCCTGCGCGGGACGCGGCGTGAACGCCGGGGCGGGCGCGGGCGACGGCTGGCTGCGCATGCGGCTCCGTTCAGCGGGGCAACCGGGACTTCCGGCATTGTGCCCGACCCCCGTGCGCCGCGGCCGCCAGGCCGGGCGCGGCGGTCACGACCCGCCTGCCGCCGTTTAGGCTAGGGGCGTGGTACTCGCACCCGAAGGACGCCGCATGCTGCGCCTCGAGGCCCGCAACAGCCAGACCCCGATCGAGCGCAAGCCGCCGTGGATCAAGACCCGGCTGCGGACCGGGCCGGAGTACACCGAGCTGAAGAACCTGGTCCGCCGCGAGGGCCTGCACACGGTCTGCGAGGAGGCGGGCTGCCCGAACATCTTCGAATGCTGGGAGGACCGCGAGGCCACGTTCCTGATCGGCGGCGACCAGTGCACCCGGCGCTGCGACTTCTGCCAGATCGCCACCGGCAAGCCCGAACCGCTGGACACCGACGAGCCGCGCCGGGTGGCCGAGTCGGTGGCGGCGATGGGGCTGCGGTACGCGACGGTCACCGGGGTGGCCCGCGACGACCTGGCCGACGGCGGGGCCTGGCTGTACGCGCAGACCGCGCGGAGATCCACCCGGCGGTGCCCGGCTGCGGCGTCGAACTGCTGATCCCCGACTTCAACGCCGGCCCGGAGCAGCTGGCCGAGGTGTTCGCGGCCCGCCCCGAGGTGCTGGCGCACAACATCGAGACCGTGCCGCGGATCTTCCGGCGGATCCGGCCCGGGTTCCGCTACGAGCGGTCGCTGGAGGTGCTCAGCGCCGGCCCGCGCGGCCGGGCTGATCACCAAGTCCAACCTGATCCTCGGCCTGGGCGAGGAGCGCGCGAGATCAGCCAGGCCATGGCCGACCTGCGCGGGGCCGGCTGCGAACTGCTGACGATCACCCAGTACCTGCGGCCGTCGGCCCGGCATCACCCGGTGGCGCGGTGGGTGCCGCCGGAGGAGTTCGACGAGCTGGGCGAGGAGGCGCTGAGCTGGGCTTCGCCGGGGTCATGTCCGGTCCGCTGGTGCGCTCGTCCTACCGGGCCGGCCTGTACCGCGCGGGCGCGGCTGCCACGCCGAGGCACGGTGCCCGCCGGGAAGCGCCGGGCGTGCTGCGCCGAGTTTCGCGCTGACGCGCTGGCTGCTCGTATCCTCACCTGCATGGTGAATAAGCCCGCCGCGGCGCGGGAAGAAGGCGGCCGCTGACCCGGCCAGCCTCGGCCGCATCAAGCAGATCCGCATGGTCGCGGGGATCGTCCGCAAGACCAACCCGCGGGCGCTGCCCATCGTGATCGGCACCGCGGTCGCGATCATCGCCGTGTTCGTGGTGGTCGGCCTGCTCACCGGCACCTGGCGTCCTGATCCCGCTCGGCGTGCTGGTCGGCCTGCTGGCGGCGATGATCCTGTTCGGCCGGTTCGCGCAGTCCGCGCAGTACGCGGCGATCGCGGGCCAGCCCGGCGCGGCGGCCGCGATCCTGCAGAGCATGCGCGGCAACTGGACGGTCACCCCGGCGGTGGCGGCCAACCGGAACATGGACGTGGTGCACCGCGCGTGGGCAGGCCCGGCGTCATCCTGGTCGGCGAGGGATCCCCCAGCCGGCTGCCCAGCCTGCTGGCGGCCGAGAAGAAGCGGATCTCCCGGGTCGCCTACGACGTGCCGATCTACGACATCCAGGTCGGCGACGAGGAGGGCCAGGTGCCGATCCGGCGGCTGCAGCGCACATCTGAAGCTGCCGCGCAACCTCAAGGGCCCGGCGGTCGCCGACCTGAACTTCCGGCTGAAGGCGCTGCCCGCAGAAGCTGCAGATGCCCAAGGGCCCGATGCCAAGGGCGCGGCCGGATGCCCAAGCCCCCGCGCCCAGGTCCGCTAGGCGGGGCGCCCGGCTGAGCCTCCGGTAACGCCGGGTCAGAGCCGGATGACGATGGTGTTGGCGGCCCGGTCGTGCAGGCCGCGCAGGTCGCGGTCGAAGACCAGCGGCGGCACGACGGCCAGCAGCAGCAGCGTGCGCACCAGGGCCCAGAGCAGCCCGACCGGCTTGCCGTCCAGCCGGGCGACCCGGAGCCCGACCAGCCGCTTGCCGAGGGTGAACCCGGTCAGCGCGGTGAGCAGGTAGACCTCGGCGGCGAAGACCACCAGCGTCCAGTACTGGACGTGGAACAACGGCCACCGCGATGACCGTGCAGACCAGCCAGTCGATAGCAGCGCGCCGAGCCGGCGGCCCATGCCCGCCACCGAGCGGGGGCCGTCCTCGGGCAGCCCGAACTGCTCGCCGCGGATACTGCGCGGATCCCGGCCGCGGGTGGGCCGCAGCCCGCCGCCCAGCCGGTCTGCTCGTCACGCCCCCACGGTATCGGGCCGTCGCGCCGCGGCGACCTGCGAGGGACGGCCAGGGCCGGGCCTGCTCAGCTGCCGCGCGGCAACGCCCAGGCGTAACACGGGTGAAACACCTGGGACACGGCCTCGGAAACCGCCTCGTCAGCTAGCGTCATCCGGACGCCCGCCCGGGCGGCGGCAGGCCTGGCCAGTCAAGGGAGGGTTGATGTTCACGAACGCCGACGAGGTGCTGGAGTTCATCGGGAGCTGAGGAGGTGGAGTTCGTCGACGTCAGGTTCTGCGACCTGCCGGGGACGGTGCAGCACTTCACCGTGCCGGCCGAGTCCTTCGACGAGAAGGTGTTCGCCGACGGGCTGATGTTCGACGGGTCCTCGATCCGCGGGTTCCAGCAGATCCACGAGTCCGACATGCTGCTGCTGCCGGACCCGACCACCGCCGTGCTCGACCCGTTCCGCCAGCACCCGACGCTGAACCTGACGTTCTTCGTGCACGACCCGCTGACCGGCGAGCCGTACACCCGCGACCCGCGCAACATCGCCCGCAAGGCGCAGGACTACCTGCGCGGCACCGGCATCGCCGACACCGCGTACTTCGGCCCCGAGGCGGAGTTCTACATCTTCGACTCGGCGCGCTTCGAGACCACGGCCGAACGAGGGCTACTACCACATCGACTCGATCGAGGGCGCGTGGAACACCGGCCGCGAGGAGGACGGCGGCAACCTCGGCTACAAGCCGCGGTACAAGGGCGGCTACTTCCCGGTGCCGCCGATGGACCACTACACCGACCTGCGCTCGGAAATGGTGCGCATGCTGATCGAGTGCGGCATCCACGGTCGAGATGCAGCACCACGAGGTGGGCACCGCCGGCCAGGCGGAGATCGACATCAGGTTCGACAGCCTGCTGCACATGGCCGACAAGCTGATGCTCTACAAGTACGTGGTCAAGAGCGTGGCCCGGGCCGCGGGCAAGACCGTGACGTTCATGCCCAAGCCGCTGTTCGGTGACAACGGCTCCGGCATGCACTGCCACCAGAGCCTGTGGAAGGACGGCGCGCCGCTGTTCTACGACGAGGTCGGCTACGCCGGGCTGTCCGACACCGGCCGCTACTACGTCGGCGGGCTGCTCAAGCACGCGCCGTCGCTGCTGGCCTTCACCAACCCGACGGTGAACTCCTACCACCGGCTGGTGCCGGGCTTCGAGGCGCCGGTCAACCTGGTCTACTCGCAGCGCAACCGGTCGGCCTGCGTGCGCATCCCGATCACCGGCGCCAACCCCAAGGCCAAGCGGCTGGAGTTCCGGGTGCCCGACCCGTCGGCCAACCCGTACCTGGCGTTCGCGGCGATGCTGATGGCCGGCCTGGACGGCATCAAGAACAAGATCGAGCCGCCCGAGCCGGTGGACAAGGACCTGTACGAGCTGCCGCCGGACGAGGCGCTGGCCATCCCGCAGGTGCCCGGGTCGCTGGACAAGGTGCTGGACACGCTGGAGGCCGACCACGAGTTCCTGCTCGAGGGCGGCGTGTTCACCCCGGACCTGATCGAGACCTGGATCGACTACAAGCGCTCCAACGAGCTCGACCCGATCCGGCTGCGCCCGCACCCGCACGAGTTCGA
>CAVSUR010000017.1:0-183370 GCA_963731285.1 uncultured Actinomycetota bacterium
CGTATCGCGCGATGTCATGGTGTTGGCATGGGAAAAACTGTGCACTGATATTCAATCGTTCCGCGAAAAGGCCGATGCGGATCTCGTGGCCTCTTCGCGATGAACTCTGGCCCGTGGTAACCAGATATCAGGAAGCAAAGGAACGGCTCGGCAAACTCGATTTCGCCGACCTCCTGATCTCAGCGAAGAAGCTCCTGCACAATTCGAACGCGCGATTATATTTTCAGAGCCGTTATCAACGCCTCTTCGTCGATGAGTTTCAGGACACCGATCCGCTGCAAGCCGAGATCCTGATGCTCCTCGCCGCGGATCATCCGGACGATACCCAGTGGGAACGCGCCATGCCGCACAAACTTTTCCTGGTGGGCGATCCCAAGCAATCCATTTATCGCTTCCGGCGCGCCGACGTGGAACTGTATCGCAAGATCTGTAACCGTCTATCGCAATCCGGCGTGACGTCGTACACTCTTGCGGAAAGCCGGCGTTCGGTTGCGCCCATCCAGGAATTTGTCAACGCGGCGTTCGCGGATATGCCCGGATACATCCCCTTGAGCAAGGGTCGCGATGCGCACCCCAATCAGCCGGCAGTGATTGCGCTGCCGATGCCCAGACCTTACGGTATGCGCGGCATTACAATGAAGGCGATGAATGCGTGCGCCCCCGAAACAGTCGCGGCATTCATAGAATGGCCGCTCGCCCGCAAGTGGCGCGTCTCGGATCGCGAAGATTCCAGTCGCACGCGAGAGATCGCACCCAGCGACGTCTGTATTCTTTTCCGACGCTTCACCAATTACGGCGTCGACCTCACTGCGGAGTACGTGCGCTGTCTCGAAGCGCGAGGAATTCGCCATGTGCTGGTAGGCTCCAAGTCGTTCCATACCCGCGAGGAAGTGGTCGCCATTCGCACCGCGTTGTGCGCCATCGAATGGCCTGACGATGAGCTGAGCGTCTTCGCTACAATCCGGGGCTCTCTCTTTGCTGTGCAGGATGGCACGCTGCTCAAGTTTCGCGAACGGCACGGATCGCTGCATCCATTCAAGAAACTGCCCGGTGATCTCGACCCGGAATTCGAGCCCATCAAAGACGCACTCGAAACGCTTGCCGCGCTTCATCGCGGCCGCAACTACGTTCCCATAGCCGGCACAATCAACCAGCTGCTTGAGCATTGCCGTGCTCACGCCGGCTTCGCGTTTCGCAAGGGCGGCGAGCGTGTGCTTGCCAACGTCCTCCGGTTGGCCGATCTGTCGCGCCAATTCGAGGGGACTTCCGCCACCAGCTTTCGTTCGTTCATCGAATATCTCGAAGATCAGGAAACCGCGCGTGAATCGTCAGATCCGACGGTGCTCGAACAGGAAGGCGAAGGTGTGCGCCTTATGACTGTCCATCGCGCTAAAGGGCTGGAGTTTCCCGCGGTCATCCTGGCCGACCTGACCGCTAAACTCACGTCGAATCAGGCTGACCGGCACGTCGACACCGAGCGTGGACTCTGTGCGCAAACTCTGCTTGGTATGCGTCCTTGGGAGCTTCTCGATCCGGAAAATCTGGCGCATGAGCAGCGCATGAATCGCGAAGAGGGCGAGCGCGTTGCCTATGTTGCCGCCACTCGCGCGCGCGATTTGTTGGTGGTCTCGGCGCTTGGCGAGCGTGACAAGGTGCTCCGTGAAAAGTTACTTGACGATACCTGGCTAAGCCCGCTGCACGACGCTCTTTATCCTCCTAAGGACATGTTCCGCAGTCCTGCGCCCGCGCCGGGCTGCACGTTCAACGGAACTTGCACCGTGGTCGAACGCCCTATCGAATTTGGTATGGAAGACGACTCTCTCAAGCCCGGCCTTCACCATCCCGTTCGAGGCAATCATACGATCGTTTGGTTCGATCCGGGGGCGCTTGACCTGCGTGAGCGGCGTTCAATGGGACTGCGATACGAGGACGTCCTCACCGGCTCGCCTCAAGCGGGACTCGACCTGTATCGCTCCTGGCACGCGGCGCGGAACGAGATTATCGGGAAGGCTGGGAAACCGCTTTTCGAGATCGAACTCGCCACAGGCGCAACGCTTCTAGAATCGCCGCAAGTCGAAACCGTCAGCGTAGTCAAGAGCGGCACACGACCCGCCGGTCGGGCTTTCGGAAAGCTGGTCCACGCGCTTCTACAGCAGTGCCCGATTCCTCCCGATGCCGATCAGATCCAATCGATCGCGATGGTTGAAGCGCGGATTCTCGGCTCCGAGGAAGATATGATCGAGCCCGCGATTCACACCGCAATGGAAGCACTGCGCCATCCGCTGCTGGCCGGTATCGCGACGGCAAACAGACTACATCGCGAGTTTCCTGTTCTGCTCCGCCGGGGCGATGCGTTCGGCCAGCTCATTGAAGGAGTAATCGATCTGGCCTTTTCCGATGGAGCATCATGGACCATCGTGGACTTCAAGACGGGTCCAGGGGACAAAAAGAGAAACCGCGGCCAGTTGGAACTCTACCGCCAAGCCATCGCGCAAGCGACCGGGTTACCCGTGCGCGCCGTTCTTTTCGAGATTTGAAGGGAATAATGAAGAGCATAATAAGGTGAATGGTTGGCTTTCACACCCACAGAGCGGCGCGATTAGGCCTGTGTCTGGCTGCGGTCGTCGCGGTGACTGCCAGATGTTTCCGAGTGATCCACGCCAACGCGACAACCGTCGCGCTTATGATGCTGCTCGTGGTTCTCGGCGTCGCCACGCGTTGGGGATTGGCGGAGGCGATCTTCACGTCTGTAGCCGCGGTGCTCGCGTTCAACTATTACTTCCTCGAACCGATCGGCACATTGACCATCGCCGATGAGCAGAACTGGGTCGCGTTCTTTGCTTTCCTCGTGACCGCGATAACGGCTAGCCAACTCTCCGCGCGAGCACAGCGGCGTGCGCGGGAAGCGACGAATCGCAAGCAGGAGAGCGAGCGTCTTTACACCTGAGCCGGTCCATGTTGACGGATGAGGGAGCGGACGTCCAGTTCGGACTACCCGGAGCCGCGCGAATCTTCGCGTTCGAAGAGATCGCGTTTTATGATAGATCGCGCGATGAGGTCTACGCCGATAGAACCGGCAGCGGCGAGTTATGCGAGCGTCTGTTAAAGGTCGCGGAAAGCGAAGAACCGTATACCGAGAATCGCCTTACTGTGTTGCCGGTGCGGCTGGGCCGGACCACGATCGGCAGCCTGGCCATGCTCGGAGGCGAGGTTGCCCCGAAGTGCGCGAGTCCATCGCCACGCTCGTGGCAATCAATCATGAACGGATTCAGGCGCTCGATCGCGCGGCTGCGGCCGAAGCGGCGCGGAAGAACGAACAACTCAAGTCCACGCTGCTCGACGGACTGGCTCACGACTTCAACACGCCGTTGTCGGCCATAAAGACCTGTGTGAGCTCTGTTGGCGACCAGTCCTGACCCGAATCGAGCCGTCAGGAACTGCTAGCGATCATCGAGGAAGAGACCGATCGCTTGTACAGAGTAATCAGCAGGCTGACGCTGGCGCGAGTGGAATCGGAGAAGGTGAATCTGGACCGCGCGCCGCATGAGGCGAGTGAAGTGATTGCGCTCGCGGTTCGCGGCAGTCGCGCCGATCCCGACCGCATTCGGATCAATGCGCCGGAGCACTTCACCGTCGATGTGGACGCGGAACTGTTTCCACTGGCTTTGAAGCAGCTTATCGAGAATGCGGCCCGTTATTCGCCGCCGAAGGCGACATCCACATCGACGCGCGAGACGATCCGCCGGTCGCTTCGTTCAGCGTCCGCGACCATGGTTTGGGTATAAAAACCGGAGAGCGCGAGCGGATTTCGATCGGTATCATCGAGGTTCGGCGGGCCGGCGACTGAGCGAAGGCACAGGGATGGGCCTGGCAATCGCGAAAGCGATTGTGAGTCGCATGGCGGAAAGATATGGGCGGAAAATGATCCGGACGGCGGTGCCCGCTTCACGATTCTGATACCGCAGAATCCGAACAACTGATATGAACTCTACAACCATACTCGTGGTCGTCACGAACCTCAGCTCCGGCGCGTTATGCGGACCACCTCACCGATCTGGGCTACACGGTGATCGACGCCAAGACCGGAGAAGACGCCCTGTCGTTACTGCGCGAAGACCAGCCAGATCTGATTCTCCTGGACCTCAACATGCCAGGAATCGGCGGCCTCGAGACGTGCCGGGCAATTCGGGAGAATTCGGAGATTCCGATCATCATTCTCTCGGTGCGCAATACGGAACGGGAAAAAGTGCAAGCGCTCGACGCGGGCGCGGACGATTACGTAAGCAAGCCGTTCGGTATTCAGGAACTGCTGGCTCGCATCCGGGCTGCGTTGCGCCGTTCGCCAACGTCCGGAGAAAACGAACTGACCGTGTTCCGGACGGAAGATCTGGAAATCGATTTCACGGCGCGCCGCGTGACGGTTGGGGGAAAGACATCGCGGCTGACGCCAAAAGAATTCGATCTGCTGCGATTGCTGGTGGCGAATCTGAACAAAGCGATCCCTCACCGCAAGCTGTTGCAGAGCGTCTGGGGACCAGACTACGGCGACGAAGTGGAGTATCTGCGCTTCTTCGTCAATCAATTCCGCAAGAAGATCGAGCCGCTACCATCGAAGCCGAAGTACCTATTGACAGAGCCTTGGGTGGGCTATCGTTTCGAATTCAGCAGAATCCGAAGCCCTCCGATTGGCCGGTCTGAAATTTCCCGCGAGATTTTTGAGTATAGGCATCATGCGCAAGTTGCTGGACTCGCGCACCACCCGCTTCGCCGACCGCGTTTTTCTCAGCGCCTCCGTGCCTCTCCGGTTTAAAAATAACCTATGAATTGACCGGAGAGGCTAGCCTTCAGCAAGCTTGATCGACTGATAAAAATTAAACGTATCTCGTGCAGCAGCTTGGAGCAACGGATAACGAAGGCGCTGGCCCGCAACATTTGTCGGGATTCGTGGTTACTGAGATCGGCGGAAACGACAAACAGCCGACATAGCGCTGGCACGTGGACGCGGCGATGCGCCGTCAGATGGAGAAGACCTGGCTCGGGCGGCGGGTGCTGTGCACGGATCATCATCTGTGGACCCCACGGGCCGGATCGTGCAGGCGTTCCGCGGCCAACGGAAGTCGGGAACTGCTGACGGCAGATGGGCCGGAACCTGTGGGTGGGGGCTGTCAGTGAGTCAGCGCCAAGAGGCGGATTACCATTACTTTACGCGCCCGAACAACCGGATACGCACCACCAAATGCCGGCCTTCGTACCCGTAATAGCGCAGATAATTGGGAGATCCCAGGACATTGTTCACCGCCGTCGCATTCCGATGATCCGTCAGGTTATTGGCGCCGACGCGAATCCGAATCGGTATCGAAACATTACAAAGCGCCTCTCCACGTGGACGTTGAGATCGAAATTCGACCCGTAGCGCTCTGAATCGACCGCGCCAATTACGCGGTTCGCGGGGTCCACCACCGAAAATGGAAATCCGTGCGCCAATCGGCGAGATACGCGAGCGCCCAGTTCCCGAAATACAACGGAAGATAGCCTTCGCTCAGAATCCGGTTCGGCGCATCCCACGGCACCGGACCGAAATTATTGGTAGCCTGGAGCGTCTGGTCGATGCTGATGTCGAGCACCGCGTTCGAAACCGCGTGAGAATGGACATAGCTCGCCAGCCACATATATTGATCTGGGAGCGATTGCCGGACACTCACGGAATACTCGTCGTAACGGTCGCGGCGCAGACTCGCGAGGGCGTTCACACCGCCGTTGTCCACCCCGGGGAAATACTGCTGCTCAACGATCGGTGCAGACCCGCTGACCGCCGTATACACAAAGCCATCGCGGCCCCTTTTACGCATCCAATCGCCGGAGGCGTAGATGCCATGCCCGAAATCGTGCTCCACACCCGCGCTGAACTGATCGTAGCGCGGCAGACGCAGATTGTGGCCGGGCAAAAAGGCCGTCGTATACGAGGCACCCGGGACGCCCGCGGAAGAATACGGAATCGTCAATGCCTGCTGATCGTAAGGGCGGGCGAATGTGGCCAGATTGGTCGCATCGTACAACACGCTATAGCCGGCGAGCAGTTTCGTGTGCGCATTTTCGAATGGCGACCATGCGGCCGCGACGCGCGGCGCTACCACGTTGCGGCTCACCAATTCATCCCAATCGTGCCGCAGTCCGGCATCAATGGCAAGATGCTTGATCGGCGTCCAGTGGTCGGTAATGTAGGTTCCGGCAGCCGAATTGGAAGATGGAAATTGCCCGGCCCGAAGAACGTGGTGTCGAACTCGGGTAACCCGTCCAGGCCGACGATCTCGTAACCCGTGCGATGAAAGCTCGCGGTATAGTCCAATCGCTGATAGTCGATGCCCGTCTGCAGTTGGTGCCGTCCCGCCCAGCGCAGCACCGGTGGAAAGAAGTTACCGAAAGCCTGTTTCCGGCCGCCATGCTCTCGAGAGTTGACGAAATAATTCCCGCTACGTCCTTCCGGCGAAATGATGTACGGAGCCGATCCCTGCGGCGTGGATTGGTGGAACACGCGCTGAAACGCCATACCGAATTCCACGTAAGCCCCCGAACGCCATGCCTGCGAGTCCTTGACGGCGACCAGCCACTCATCCGAGTGCCGGGAACTGGTCGTCGGCAGAGGATCGAGCACCCCCAGTCCGGAGTGCGCCTGGCTGGTGAAATTGCTCAGGAAATTGCTAAAAAGAATGTTGGATTGTGTCAAATTTACCTGGCTATGGAACAAATTCCCCGCCGACCACGATGAATTATTATTCTGGCCTCGCGGTAAACCGGTTACGATACCGTTGTTGTATCCTCCGGTGATACTGTCGGAAAACCAGGCGCGCCCCTTTTTCAACGGTCCCCAAAATCCCGCTCGCGGCGACCATGCGCCCAGCGTGAAGCCGTTGCGCGTGTCGATGCCGGGTATAAAATTAGTCGCCGTGAAGTGGTATTGATCGGTGCCGTTTTCCACTCGCACCGACATGGTTCCCGCCGAACCTCGGCCGTATTGCGCACTCTCGCGCGAGGTCAGCAGATCCACCGATCGAATGCCCTCCACCGCGAGCGTCGTGTTGAACCGGCCTGTGATGGGGTCCGTGATATCGAAGCCGTCGAGCGTGTATTGGGTCTGGTACTCTGCTCCGCCATGAAAGTGTACGCCCGCGGCCGGATCCTCGACGACCCCGGGAATCAGTTTGAGAGCGTTCTTGAGGCTCTGCGTTGCCGGATACGGAATGTCGTTGACCTCCTACCGCTTAACCGCTGCTCGCGGCCTGTCTGTGAAGGATCCACGGGAGAGGAGGTCTCGCCTACGTTGACGCTTTGGAAAATCTCACGGCTGGGGCTAGGGACAAGCGTGACCTCCCGCCCCGTTCGTGTCACTTCGACGGGACGATCCGCCAGGACGAAGTATCCCGTGAATTGCACGTTCACGAGGTATGTGCCGGAATCGGGCAGTTTGAACGTGAAAGCTCCGGTTGGCCCGGTTTCCGCGGTCTGCGGAGTCTCGGAGGCTTTGCGCGTCGAGATGCGCGCCCGCGCGAGGGGCGCTCCATCCTCGTCAACTACCCGGCCGCTCAAAGTGACCTGCGCGTGCACCGCCGGGCCGATAATAGCGCGAGAATCGCGATCCGGGATGTGCACAGCATGAAGTGGTCCTTAAACGATATTACAGATAGTTTTCATCTTGTGTGGTACCACAGAACTTATCGGGTTGTGCCGCGAGACCAAACCGTATGGACGTACTGGTAGTAGAAGACGATAACCGCATGGCGGACCTGCTGCGCCAGGGACTGCGGGAGGAGGGCTTCTCGGTAACCGTATTGCATCACGGCCTGGAAGCGCTCCGCACCGCCGAGTGCTGCCGCTTTGACGTCATCGTGCTCGATGTGATGCTGCCGGGCATCGACGGATTCACCGTCGCACGGCTTCTGCGAGAGGCGCGCAATCAAACGCCCATTCTCATGCTCACTGCCCGCGACGCCGATCGGGATGTGATCGCCGGCCTCAATCTGGGCGCGGATGATTATCTCACTAAACCGTTCTCGCTCGATATCCTTTTCGCGCGCATTCGGGCTGTGGGACGCCGCGGCCCGATCGCGCATCCCACCGTTCTGCGAACCGGTGATCTCAAAATTGACGAAGGTACTCGGGAGGTGACCCGCGGCCTGCGCGAAATCGTCCTTACCAAGACCGAGTACGCGTTGCTGCTGCTGCTGGTGCGCAACGCCGGCCGTGTGTTGACCCGCGATGCGATCATCGAAAAGGTGTGGGGCTACGACAGTGATATCGAGAGCAATACGCTCGATGCTTTTGTGCGCCTGCTCCGCGCCAAACTCGAAGCGCCGGGTGAGGACAAGCTGCTTCAAACCGTACGCGGCGTCGGATACTGCCTTCGGAAATCGGCGGCTGGCGAATGACCGTGTTTCACTCATTGCGGGCGCGCCTTACCTTCTGGTACGCTGCCATGCTGCTCGCCGGGCTGCTGGCATTCTCCGGCTGGATATGGTTTGCGGTGCAACGTTATCTCGCATCGAGTGCCGACGACCGCATCACTCAGCGACTCCAGGGCCTTAACGCGGCCATTGAAGAGGAGTCTCTGGAGTCGTTCAATGCGCTTTGCGAGGAACTGAGAGAGTTCGCGCTGGAATCGCCGGAGGGCGAACTCACAGCCGTTCGCGGGCGCGGCGCGAGGATATTCTTCTTCCCGCGGGTCTGCCCGCGGACGTCCTTTGGACTGCGCCAGAATCGCGGATCCGGCGATCTGCGCGTTGGCGGCTTCCGTTATCGGGCCATGCGAAAACGCGTCGCGACGAAAGGCGAGACTTATGACTTGGCCGTCGCTACTTCGACGGCTGAAGCGGATGCCTTTCTCGCCAAGTTCCGCTGGCTGTTGCTCGGCGCGGCACCCATGCTCGCCATCTTCGCCTCTTTCGGCGGTTACTGGATCCGTCGCGCGCTCGCGCGAGTGGACCAACTCACCAGCGCCGCCCGCCGCATCGGCCTCGAGAACCTTGGCCAACGCCTCTCCGTCAGCAAGACCGGCGACGAACTGGAGCGCCTCGAGTACACGCTGACGTACGTCTACCGCGATTCCACCGCGGTGCTCGGGCCGCTGGCGGCCTACGTCGAGCCGCACTGCTATGACCTGTGCGCCGCCCATGCGGACCGGCTGACCGCGCCGCGCGGGTGGGACGTGGTCCGGCTGCAGGCCGGCCCGGCCGACGAGGCCGAGACGGGAGCCGACGATCTGGAGGCGCTGGCCAACGCCGTCCGGGAGGCGGTGGTGCCGCGGGCGGCGGCCGAGCCGGTCGGGCAGGGCGTGGAGGTCGGCCGTCGCGGGCATCTGCGGGTGCTGCGGTCCGGACCGCCGGACTGAGCGGTCCGCGCCCCGGAGCCCGCTAGGCTCGGTGGCTGTGTCCCGTGCGGCGCCGGGCGCGACGAGGACGCCATCCACCGGGGAGGCAGGCGCAATGGCCGGCTACGCCAGGATCTTCAAGGCATACGACATCCGCGGCATCGTGCCGGACGAGCTGGACGAGTCGGTGGCGGCCGCGGTCGGTGCCGCTTTCGCCCGGCTGACTAGCGCCCCGGCGGTGGTGACCATGCACGACATGCGCACCTCGTCAGCGCCGCTGGCCGAGGCATTCGGGGCAGGCGCGGCGTCCCAGGGTGCCGAGGTCATCTTCGGCGGCCTGGGCTCGACCGACATGCTGTACTACGCCAGCGGCAGCCTCGGCATCCCCGGCGCGATGATCACCGCCAGCCACAACCCGGCCAAGTACAACGGGATCAAGCTGTGCCGGGCCGGCGCCAGGCCGGTCGGCCAGGATACCGGCCTGGCCGAGCTGCGGGAGATGGCCGAGCACGGCGTGCCCGCTCAGGCCGGCCCGGCCGGCCTGATCACCGAGCGCGACCTGCTGCCGGGATACGCCGCCTACCTGAAGAGCCTGGTCGACCTGTCCGGCATCCGGCCGCTGACGGTGGCCGTCGACGCTGGCAACGGCATGGCCGGCCACACGGTACCCGGCGTGTTCGCTGGCCTGCCGATCACGACCGTGCCGCTGTACTTCGAGCTCGACGGCACCTTCCCTCACCACGAGGCCAACCCGATCGACCCGGCCAACCTCGCCGACCTGCAGCGCGCGGTCACCAGCTCCGGCGCCGACGCGGGGCTGGCCTTCGACGGCGACGCTGACCGGTGCTTCGTCGTCGACGAGCGCGGCGACATCGTCTCGCCGTCCGCGCTGACCGCGCTGATCGCGGTGCGGGAGCTGCGCCGCGAGCCTGGTGCCGCGGTCATCCACAACCTGATCACCTCGCGGGCCGTCCCGGAGATCATCACCGGGCACGGCGGCAGGCCGGTCCGCACCCGGGTCGGCCACTCGTTCATCAAGGCCCGGATGGCGGAGACCGGCGCAATCTTCGGCGGCGAGCACTCGGGCCACTTCTATTTCCGCGACTTCTGGTTCGCCGACTCCGGGATGCTGGCCGGACTGCACGTGCTGGCCGCGCTCGGCGCCCAGCCCGGCCCGTTGTCCGCGCTGCTCGCCTCCTATGCCCGCTACCAGGCCAGCGGCGAGATCAACAGCGAGGTCAGTGACCAGGCGGCCGCGACGGCCCGGGTCCGCGCCGCGTTCGCAGGCCGGCCGGGCGCGAGCGTAGATGACCTGGACGGGATGACGATCAGCACCGGCGACTGGTGGTTCAACCTGCGGCCGTCGAACACCGAGCCGCTGCTCCGGCTGAACGTCGAGGCGGCGGACGAGGCTACCCTGGCGAGCATCCGCAACGAGGTGCTGCGCATCGTGCGCAGCGATCCGGCTGGCGGCCGCAGCAGCCGGCCCAGGGAGAGCACATGAAGATCGACGAATGGCTGCTGGACATCCTGGCCTGCCCCAAGTGCCACGCGCCGCTGCGCGCCGACGAGGCGGCCAGCGAGCTGGTGTGCACGGGAGAATGCGGCCTGGCCTACCCGGTCCGCGACGACATCCCCGTGCTGCTGATCGATGAGGCGCGCGACCCGGCCGCTGGCTAGCCGGCCGGACTCGCGGAAAGAAACGGCCATCAGCGCGGGAGACCACGGGGGGCACGGCGGCACGCGTGCGGTCATCGCCGCGCTCGGCGCGAACCTGGGCATTGCCGCGACCAAGCTGGCCGCGTTCATCATTACCGGATCGGCCTCGATGATGGCCGAGTCGGTCCATTCGGTCGCCGACTCCGCCAACCAGCTGCTGCTGCTGCTCGGCCGCAGCCGGTCCCGGCGGGCGCAGACCGAGGAGCACCAGTTCGGTTTCGGGGCCGAGCGGTATTTCTGGGCGTTCATCGTGGCCCTGGTGCTGTTCACGATCGGATCGCTGTTCTCGGTGTACGAGGGCATCCAGCGGATATCGCATCCGGAGCAGATAACCGACCCGGTGGTGGCGTTCGCGGTGCTGGCCATCGCGCTCGGCCTGGAGGGATTCTCGTTCCGCACCGCGATCACCGAGATCAACAAGCTGCGGGCGGGCCGGTCCCTGCGCACCTTCATCCGGCAGGCCAAGGCACCCGAGCTGCCAGCCGTGCTGCTGGAGGACTCGGCCGCGCTGGCCGGCCTGACCTTCGCGTTCGCGGGCGTGGCCCTGACCACGATCACCGGTGACGGACGCTGGGACGGGGCGGGCTCGCTGGCGGTCGGCGCCCTGCTCGGCTGCGTCGCGGTGATCTTGGCCGCCGAGATGAAGAGCCTGCTGATCGGCGAGTCGGCCAGCGCAGGCGCCGAATCCGCCATCGTCACGGCGATCGAGGCAGGACCGCGGATCGACCGGGTCATTCACCTGCGCACGCTGCACCTGGGACCGGACACTCTGCTGGTCACCGCGAAGATCGCCGTGCGCCCGGACGAGCCGGCCGCGGCGGTCGTGGCCGCCATCGACGAGGCAGAGCGCCGCATCCGGGCGGCCGTGCCGATCGCGCAGCTCATCTTCCTCGAGCCGGACATCTACTCCGCCGACCGTGCCGACACCACCGACCCGGCAATCCGGGCCGCGCGCCGCTCGTCCCCCCGGCTGCGCGCCCGGTCCGCGCTCCGCCCCGGCCGCCGTCCCGATTAGCCCGTGACCGGGCGCTTCGGCGAGCCGGTCATGTCACCTGGTCCGGGCCGGGCGGCCCGCTGCGCTTCCCCGGCCCGCGGCCCGGCGTGCTGGCTGCGCCTGCATTGCCGGGCACCCACCTCAGTGCGGCCGGCACCAGGATGGCCGGGACTACCAGCGGTGGCAGCAGCAGGCGCAGCCAGTCCCCGCACCGGTCGTTGGGCTGGAATCCGGTCCACCGCTCTCCAGCTCGCCGACGGCGATGAGCACGGCGAACTCCTCCGGGCCAGCGGACAGCGTGGGATCGGCCAGAGGCGCGTCCTTCCGGCGTCGTGGCGTACCTGCTGGCTTGCGGTCAGTGCCGGGTGAGCGGTCAGCTGCGGGCGACTGCCGCAGCATTTTCGCAGCGAACCGGCATTCAGCCAGCGGAGTGCCCAGCGAGCTGGAGCCGCCTAGCCGCACCAGGCATCCGGCGGCGTTCCGCAACTCAATCCGGGCGAGGATGCGGCGCGCACGCTCAGGGCCGCTGCTGCCCGCTGTATTCCAGGTCCGGACGGCCCCCGCGGCGGTCCTGACCCGGCCGGCCGCGACCACGCCCTTTCCCTTCCTGGCCACCGGCCCCGCTCCCGCCGGCTGCGTCCCGCGGGCCGCGGGCGCCGCTCAGGCCGAGCAGCCGCAGCGCGCGCTCCTGCTCGAAATCCAGCGCCCGGGCCGGCGGTGGCTGGATCCGGCCGATGCGCCGGCCGAAATCTGCGACCAGCGCGGCCGTCCGGGGATCGGCGAGCACCCGCACGCCGAACGCCAGCGCCGCCGGGGAGATGTCGTACCGGCCCTCGATCGACAGCCCGAGCGCGGCCGCGTCGAGATCGGCGGCCGTGAACTGCCGGTGCCGCGGTCCTCCGGGCTGCACCCGCCCGGGCTGCACTCTGGCGGGCGGTCCGTGCTGCCGTGGCCCGGGACGGGGCAGGGCGGCCGCCGGCCGGATCGCGGGAAGCAGACCGAGCTCCTCCCGGTAACGCAGCATCCGCGGCGAGATACCGAGCCGCTGCGCCGCCTCTGTAATGCGCATGGGCCCAGTATTGAACATTTTTGTGTAAAGAACGAGAGTTTGAAGATGCGCGCTGCGCCTCCCGTCCCGTAGCGTCAGTGCCAGCCGACAGAATCCGAGACACCAGGAGCGCCACGATGACCGTGCAGGAGGCCCCGTTCAAGGTCGCTGATCTGTCCCTGGCCGAGTTCGGCCGCAAGGAGATCCGGCTGGCCGAGCATGAGATGCCCGGGCTGATGGCGGTACGGGCCGAGTACGCCGACGCCCAGCCGTTGCGCGGCGCGCGGATCACCGGCTCGCTGCACATGACCATCCAGACCGCGGTGCTGATCGAGACCCTGACCGCGCTCGGCGCGCAGGTCCGGTGGGCCAGCTGCAACATCTTCTCCACCCAGGACCACGCGGCCGCGGCGGTGGCGACCGGCCCGGACGGCACTCCCGACGACCCTCGCGGGATCCCGGTGTTCGCCTGGAAGGGCGAGACCCTGGCGGACTACTGGTGGTGCACGCAGCAGGCGCTGACCTGGCCGGGCGAGAGCGGGCCGAACATGCTGCTGGACGACGGCGGGGACGCCACCTTGCTGCTGCACAGGGGAGCCGAGGTCGAGAAAGCGGGCGCGGTTCCGGCCGCGGCCGACGACGACCCAGAGGAGTGGCAGGTCGTCCTGGGCGTGCTGCGCGAGTCGCTGGCCGCCAGCCCGCAGCAGTGGACGCAGTGCGCGGCGGGCATCAGGGGCGTCACCGAGGAGACCACGACGGGGGTGCACCGGCTCTACGACATGGCCAGGGCCGGGACCCTGCTGTTCCCGGCGATCAACGTCAACGACAGCGTGACCAAGTCGAAGTTCGACAACAAGTACGGGTGCCGGCACTCCCTGGTGGACGGGATCAACCGGGCCACCGACGTGCTGATCGGCGGCAAGGTCGCGGTGGTGTGCGGCTACGGTGACGTCGGCAAGGGATGCGCCGAGTCGCTGCGCGGCCAGGGCGGCCGGGTGATCGTGACCGAGATCGACCCGATCTGCGCGCTGCAGGCGGCCATGGACGGGTTCCAGGTCGCCCGGCTGGAGGACGTGGTGGCCACCGCGGACATCTTCGTGACCGCCACCGGCAATCTGCGGATCATTACCGCCGAGCACATGAGCCAGATGAAGCACCAGGCCATCGTCGGCAACATCGGGCACTTCGACAACGAGATCGATATGGCGGGCCTGGCCCGGCTGCCCGGCATCAGCCGGGTCAACATCAAGCCGCAGGTCGACGAATGGCGGTTCAGCGACGGGCACTCGGTGATCATTCTGTCCGAGGGCCGGCTCCTGAACCTGGGCAACGCGACCGGGCATCCCAGCTTCGTGATGTCGAACAGCTTCACCAACCAGGTAATCGCGCAGATCGAGCTGTTCACCCGGGCCGAGCAGTACCCGCTCGGGGTGCACGTGCTGCCCAAGCACCTGGACGAGAAGGTCGCCCGGCTGCACCTGGACGCGCTCGGCGTCCGGCTGACCTCCCTGACCAAGGAGCAGTCGGCCTACATCGGCGTCCCGGTCGATGGCCCCTATAAGTCCGACCAGTACCGCTACTAGGCGGCCCGTGGTGGCTGCACAGTGGTGACCAGCTCTGCGGTGACCGGCCCCGCGGGGCCGGACTCCGACATCGCCGATCCGGGACTGGCCGCCGCGGGCCAGCCCCGGATCGAGTGGGCCGGGCGGTCCACTCCGGTGCTGGCGCTGATCACCGGCGAGCTGGCCGCCCGGCGGCCGTTCGCCGGGCTGGCGGTCGCGGCCTGCCTGCATGTCACGCCGGAGACGGCGTGCCTGGTGCACCTGATCAGGGTCGGCGGCGGCAGCGTGCACCTGGCCGCGTCCAACCCGCTGTCGACCCAGGACGACATCGCGGCCGCGCTGGCCGCGTTGCCCGGCGTGACGGTCTTTGCCCGGTCCGGCGTGGACCGCGGCGCGTACTACCAGCACATCCACCGTGCCCTGGACTGCGGCCCTGACCTGGTCCTGGACGACGGCTGCGACCTGGTGAACACGCTGCACGAGCAGCGGCCGGAGCTGCTGGCCGGGGTCCGCGGCGGCTGCGAGGCGACCGCGACCGGTGCGGCCCGGCTGCGCCGGATGGCCGCCGCGGGGACGCTGGCCTTCCCGGTCTTCGCCGCTGACGAGTCGGTCGTCCGCCGCATGTACGACAACAGGTACGGCACCGGCCAGTCGGTCCTGGACGGGATCTTGCGGGCCACCAACACGCTGCTGGCCGGCCAGACGGTGGCCGTGGCCGGCTTCGGACCCGCGGGCAGCGGCATCGCCGAGCGGGCCCGGGGCCTCGGCGCCCGGGTCATCGTCACGGAGGTCGACCCGGTGCGGGCGCTGGACGCGATCCTGCAGGGCTTTGCCGTGCTGCCGATGCAGGCGGCGGCTGCGGTCGCCGAGGTGCTGATCACCGCCACCGGGTCACGGGACGTGCTCGGTCCCGAGCACCTGGCGCTGATGCGCGACGGCGCCATCCTGGCCAACGCGGGCCACTTTGACGTCGAGATCGACGTCCGCGCCCTGGCCGAGATGGCCATCAAGATCACCCCGCAGGTGCGGCCGCACGCCGACGAGTACCTGCTCGCCGACGGCCGGCGGCTGATCCTGCTGGCCGAGGGGCGGGTGGTGAACCTGGTGGCGGCGGAGGGGAACCCGGCCGCGGTGATGGACCTCTCGTTCGCCGTCCAGGCGCTGGCCCTGGCCCGGCTGGCGGCGGGAGAACCGGGGGCAGGCGGCGCGCTGGCGCCGGTCCCGGCCGACATCGACGCCCACGTCGCGCGGCTCACGCTGGCCTCGCGCGGCACCGCCATCGACCAGCTGACCCCGGTCCAGCAGGAATACCTGGCCTCCTGGCGCGAGGGTTCCTGACGGCCCGCGGCGGCTCCTGCCCCGGGCCGGCCGCCAGGCCCAACCCGGTAGTTGTGACATTCACGGGATTGTTCCCGGCCCGCCGCCGCGTTTTCCCCGCCGGGCCCGTCATGGCAGGCTGGCAGCATGACCCCCGCCACGGCGGCTGACCCGCTGCTGCCGAGCCTGCGCGTGCCCAGCCACCGGGTCAGCAGGCGGGCGGTCCTGTACTGGACCGTGCGCGCTGCGGTGAGCTGGCTGATCACGCTGGCGGTAGAGGCGGCCATCATCCTGGTGAGCCACCTGGACCGAAGCTGGTGGGCGGCCGCCGCGGCGACCGCGGCCGTCGGCGTCGCGCACACGCTGATCATGCCGCAGTGGCGTTACCGGGTGCACCGCTGGGAAGTCACGAAAGACGCCCTCTATACACGGTCCGGCTGGTTCTCAGTGCACTGGCGCATCGCGCCGGTCAGCAGGATCCAGACCATCGACAGCCACCGGTCGCTCGGGGAGCGACTGTTCACGCTGGCCAACGTCACGGCGACCACGGCCTCGGCGGCCGGGCCCGTGCACATCCACGGGCTGGACCGGGCCATCGCCGACCAGCTGCTCGACGAGCTGGCCGTCGCGACCGGTCAGGTTCCCGGTGACGCGACATGACCGGCGGGGCGGCGTGATCAGCTCGCCACACGAGCCCGGCCTCGGGCCGGAGGCTGCCCGTCGTCGCCAGCCGGAACCCGGGGCCGCCTGGCTGCGGCCGAGCCCGCGCACTCTGGCGGTACGCCCGGTGACCGACCTGGCCCGGCTGCTGCCCTTCTTGCTCGGGCTGCTGTACCTGCGCGCTCGCGGCGGCCCGGCCGACTACTGGGGCCTTGGCTTCGCGGTGCTGGCCGTGGTAACCAGCGTCGTCCGCTGGCTCACCACCTGGTACCGGATCACGGGCGACCGCGTCTACCTGCGCCGGGGCCTGCTCAACCAGAAGGTGCTGTCGGTCGCCCGCGACCGGGTGCGCACGGTGGACGTATCCGCGCATGTGCTGTACCGGATGCTCGGCTTGCGCCACATCACCATCGGCACCGGGCGTAACGACCGGCGCGACTCCGAGGGCTTCCGGCTCGACGCGCTGACCCTCGCTGACGCCGAGGCGCTGCGGGCCCGGCTGCTCGCAGGCCCGTCGGCCGCCACTGCCGCGCACGCCGCTGCCGCTCCGCCTGCCGCACCTGGTACCGCGGCCCCGGCCGCCGCCGCTGCCGTACCGGCCGCCGCCGCTCCTGTCGCTCCTACTGTCCCTGCCGTCTCTACCGCCCCTGCCGCCGCTGCCGCACCTGACGCCCCGCCTGCCGCCGCCCCGGAGGCAGGCGGTGAGCCGGAGATCCTGATTGCCCGGCTGCGCCCGTCATGGATCCGGTTCGCGCCGCTGACGCTGACCGGCATGGTGATCGTCGGAATCGTCTTCGGCTTCGTCGCCCAGCTCGCCGACGCGACCCACATCGATGTGACGACCATCGGGCCGGTGCACCGGCTCAGCGCCCAGTTCGGCACGCTGCCGCTGGCCTCGCGGCTGCTGTCCGGCGCGGCGGTGGTCGTGGGCGGGCTGGTGCTGATCTCCACCGCTGGGTATATCGCGATCTTCTGGAACTTCCGGCTGGTGCGCCACGGCACGGCCACATTGCGCGTCACCCGGGGCCTGCTGTCGACCCGGGCCATCACGATTGATACCAGCCGGCTGCGCGGGGTGGAGATCAGCGAGCCGCTGCTGCTGCGCGCTGCCCGGGGCGCGCGCTGCATCGCGATCACAACCGGGCTGCCTGTCGGGCGCGGGGCTGAGCACGGCGGCTCGCTACTGCTGCCGCCCGCGCCGCGCGCTGCCGCCCGCGCCGTTGCCTCCCAGGTTTCGGGCGCGGGCCTGGAGCTGAGCGCGGGCCCGCTGGTACGGCACGGCCCGCGCGCCCGGCTGCGCCGCTACAACCGGGCGCTGCCCGGCGCCGCCATGATTGTCGCCGGGGTTACCGGCGCCGCGCTGGCCTGGGACTGGCCGGACTGGACCTGGCTCGCCTCGCTTGCGGTGCTGCCGCTGGCGGCGGCGCTGGCCGAGGACCGGTACCGGAACCTGGGCCATCGGCTGGGCGGCGGCTGGCTGGTGACGGCTACGGGCAGCCTGGTGCGCAGGCGCGGGCTTCTGTCCGCCGACGGCATCATCGGCTGGCGGATCCACCAGAGCTGGTTCCAGCGCCGCCAGGGCCTGGTCACGCTGACGGCCACGACTGCAGCCGGGCGCCAGGAGTACGCCGCCCATGACATCCCGGCCGCCGTGGCGGTCGCGGTCGCTGCGGCCGCCACCAGCGACCTGGTCCGTCCCTTCCTGGCTGCCCCCGGCTGACCGCCCCTTCGCCCAGCCTGAGCCCCCCGGTTCGTGATTCCGGATCGCTGAATGCGATTCCCGGCGGCAAGGTTTCCGCGCTACGAAGAACGGCCGCGCTGGGCGGGCGGCGCGAAGCCGCCGGTGAACGGGTCCCGGGCCCAGTCCGGCCCGCCCTGGCCAGGATGCTGGCTGGCTGGCCGGCATCCGACTGGCCCGGCCCGCCAGAGGACGTGCTGTCGGTCATTGCTGTGTCACCTCGGCCGCTCGCGCCGCGTCCTCCCGGCTGCCCGCGGCGGCGGGTGCTCCGGTCCGGCGCCTCTTGCGGCGCGCCCCCGACCGGTCGGCCAATACTCGCACGACCGGGCGGCGAATGAGAGACGCGCCTAGCCACGAAAATACCTATTCCGCCGGGTGCGCCCGCATATCCTCCGGGCCCTGACTGCCTCACGGCGCCGTCCGCTGGCCAGGCCGCCCGGCGGGCGCCACACTCGTAAGGTGAGCGTTCCCGCGCTGCGCTGGCTGGACCCGCCAGACGGTCCCGCCGTCGTGCTGCTCGACCAGACCCGGCTGCCCGCCGAGGAGACCGTGGTCACCTGCGGTGACGTCCCGGCGCTGATCGACGCGATCCGGCGGCTGGTGATACGCGGCGCGCCCATGCTCGGCGTGGCCGGCGCCTACGGGGTGGCACTGGCCGCCTTCCGCGGTGATGATGTCGGGCAGGCCGCGGCGGCACTTGCGGGAGCCCGGCCGACCGCGGTCAACCTGGCCTGGGGCGCGCGGCGCGGCTACCAGGCCTGCCGGCAGGCTAGCGGCGCCCCGGATCAGGCTGCCGCGGCCCTGCGGGAGGCTCACGCGATCGCCGCCGCTGATGCCCGGGCCAGCGCGGCCATGGCCGCGGCCGGGCTCGCGCTCGTCCCCGAGCGAGCCAGGATCCTGACCCACTGCAACACCGGTGCGCTGGTGTCGGCCGGGGAAGGGACCGCGTTCGCGGTGATCCTGGCCGCGCACCGGGCTGGCCGGCTGGCGCAGCTCTGGGTCGATGAAACCCGGCCGCTGATGCAGGGAGCGCGGCTGACCGCCTGGGAGGCGCGGCGGGCCGGGCTGCCGCATGCGGTGCTGGCCGACAGCGCGGCCGGGTCGCTGATGGCCGCGGGCCTGGTCGACCTGGTTCTCATCGGCGCGGACCGGATCACCGCCGACGGCAGCGTGGCCAACAAGGTCGGCAGCTACGGCCTCGCCGTGCTGGCGCGCCACCACGATGTCCCGTTCGTGGTCGTCGCGCCGGCCTCCACCATCGACCTGGCCACGCCGGACGGCACGGCGATCACCGTCGAGCAGCGGCCGGCCGCCGAGCTCACGAGCCTGTGCGGCCAGCCGATCGCGCCCGCGGGAACGGCGGCGCGCAACCCGGCCTTCGACGTGACGCCGCCGGCGCTGGTGACCGCGATCGTGACCGAGCATGGCGTGGCACGCCCGGTCACAGCGGGTAGCCTGCGTGTCCTAGCGGGCGGACCTCACCAAGCCGAAGGTCCCCCGGCCGCCGCACACGTGGAATTATGGGGGTCATGAAAGGTCGCGTACTAGTCGTGGATGATGACGCCGCGCTGGCGGAGATGCTCGGCATCGTGCTGCGCGGTGAGGGATTCGAGCCGACGTTCGTGTACGACGGGGAGAAGGCCCTGGACGTCTTCCATGACACCAGGCCCGACCTGGTGCTGCTGGATCTGATGCTGCCCGGCATGGACGGCATCGACGTCTGCCGCCAGATCCGGGCCGAGTCCGGTGTCCCCATCGTCATGCTCACCGCCAAGAGCGACACTGTCGACGTGGTGCTCGGGCTCGAATCAGGTGCCGATGACTACATCGTCAAGCCGTTCCAGTCGAAGGTGCTGATCGCCCGGGTCCGGGCCCGGCTGCGGCGGACCGACGAGCCGGCCCCGGAGATGCTGTCGATCGGTGAGGTCAGCATCGACGTGGCGGGCCACTCGGTCAAGCGGGGCAGCGAGCCGCTGAACCTGACCCCGCTCGAGTTCGACCTGCTGGTGGCCCTGGCCCGGAAGCCGCGCCAGGTCTTCACCAGGGAACTGCTGCTCGAGCAGGTCTGGGGCTACCGGCACGCGGCCGACACCAGGCTGGTGAACGTGCACGTGCAGCGGCTGCGCGCCAAGATCGAGAAGGACCCGGAGCGGCCGGAGATCGTCGTCACCGTGCGCGGCGTGGGCTACAAGGCGGGCCCGGGATGAGCCAGGCGGGTCAGGCGGCCCGGCCGCGGTAATGAGCAGCTTGTCCTGCGGAGGACCATGAAGGAGGCAGCCGCCAGCGCCAGCCGGCTGGACTGGCAGGTCATGCCGGGCCGGCTGCTGCGCCAGTGGCGCGCCGCCGCCAGCATCCTGCGCCGCCGGGTGCGGATTCGCTGGCGGCGGTCGCTGCAACTGCGGGTGGTCACGACCACGCTGGTGACCTCGGCCATCGTGGTGGCCGTGCTGGGCTTTTTCCTCATGCAGCAGATGGCTGCGTCCTTGCTGGCCGGCAAGATCCGGGTGGCGGACAACCAGGTGAGCGAGGGCCTGGGGATCGTACAGCACACTCCGGGCATCTACGCGCCGCTGACCGCGAACACCCAGAGCTTCATGCTGGGCATCGTCACGCAGTTGCAGGCCACCGGCAGTTCGGGCAGCGGATACGGGGTTGCGGTACTACTGGCCGGCAAGCAGGGGCCGCCGGTGTTCAGCCGGGGCGCGGTGGTCAACATCGGACTGACGAGCCTGCCCGGCAACCTGGTCAGCCGGGTCAGCGCGGCCAGGAAGAGCAGCAGCCCGGCGCTGCGGTATGTGTATGCGGAGCTGAACTACGGCGCCGGCCGGGGGAAGCCCACGCCCGGACTGGTGTTCGGGGTGCCGTTTGGGAACTACTACCAGCTTTACTATTTCTTCCCGCTCACCCAGGAGCAGCGAGAGCTGGCCTCCAATCAGCACACGCTGCTGCTGGTCGGGTTCGCGCTGGTGTTCCTGCTGGCCGGGATCGCCTCGCTGGTAACCCGATGGGTGGTCGTCCCGGTGCGCCAGGCCGCGGTGGCCACGAAGCGGCTGGCCGCCGGGCACCTTGGCGACCGGATGCCGGTGCGCGGAACTGATGAGCTGGCCGCGCTGGCCAGTTCCTTCAACGGAATGGCGGCCAGCCTGCAGGACAAGATGACCGAGCTGGAGGGATTGTCGCAGGTGCAGCGGCAGTTCGTGTCGGACGTCTCGCATGAGCTGCGCACCCCGATGACGACGATCCGGATGGCCGCGGAGGTCCTCTCCGGGGCCCGGAGCCAGCTCGACCCGGAGGCCGCCCGGTCGGTCGAGCTGCTGCAGAGCCAGCTGGAGCGATTCGAGTCGCTGCTCATCGACCTGCTGGAGATCAGCAGGTATGACGCCCATGCCGCCACGCTCGACGCCGAGCCGGTAGATCTGTGCGATGCGGTCCGCAACTGCGCTGACGTGGCCCAGCAGCTGGCCGAGCGGCGCGGCACCAAAATCGGGTTCCGCCTTCCCGCCGAGCCGGTGGTGGCCGAGGTCGACCGCAGGCGGGTGGCCCGCATCCTGCAGAATTTGCTGGTCAATGCGGTGGAACACGGAGAGGACAAGGACACGGTGGTGACCGTCGCCGGCGACTCGGCGGCCGTAGCCATAGCCGTCCGTGACTTCGGCATCGGCCTGGCGCCCGGCGAGGAGCGCCTGGTATTCGACAGGTTCTGGCGGGCCGACCCGGCCCGGGCCCGGACTACGGGCGGCACCGGCCTTGGCTTGTCGATCGCGCTGGCCGACGCCCGGCTGCACGGCGGCTGGCTCGAGGCATGGGGTGAGCCGGGCCGCGGGTCGGTGTTCCGCCTTACCCTCCCCAGGATGGCAGGCCAGCCGCTGGCCGGCTCGCCGCTGCCGCTGCGCCCGGACGACACCGACCTGGGCACGGTCACGGCGGCGCTGGCCGTGATAACAGGCTCTCCCGCTGCGGCCGATCCGCCGGGTGAAACCCGGCCGGAGGACGGCCCGCCCGGGCCGCCCCGGGCCGCTGCCGAGCAGGAGCAGGAGGTCCGCGCTCATGGCTAGCAGGCCGGCCCCGCCAGCGGCCGGCCGCCGGCGCCAGGCTGGCCTGCTGGCCGGTACCTGCCTCGCGGCGCTCACCGCGGCGGCGGCGTGCGCGACCGTGCCGACCAGCGGCAAGGTGCAGCAGGCGCAGAACAACGCCGGGCAGGCCGTGAGCTATCCCCAGGCCATCCCCATCGCGCCGCATCGAGGGTGGAAACCGACCGATGTGGTGGAGGGGTTCCTGCAGGCCAGCGCGAGCGGCTTCGACAACGAGCAGGCGGTCGCCCGCCAGTACCTCACCTCGTCGCTGGCGGCCAGATGGCACCCCAGCTGGGCCGTGACGGTGGTGTCCAGCCAGCTCAATCTCAGCTTGACCAAGCTGCCGCCGCGCATCGTGGGCGGCGCGCCGCTCGCGCAAGTCAGCTTCACCGACCAGCGGCTGGCAGCGCTCACCGCGCACGGCCAGTACCAGGCCTCATCCGGTTCGCACGGCTACCAGTTCCAGCTGAGGTTCGACAGCAAGAGCGGCATGTGGCAGATATCCGGCCTGCCGTCGGACAGCCAGCTGCTGCTCACCAAGCCCGATTTCCTCGACGTCTACCGGCCGCACGACCTGTACTTCGCCAGCCCGTCGGGACCGGTACTGGTACCCGATCCGGTTTTCCTCCCGCAGACCGCACCCCAGCAACAGCTGGCTGACGCCCTGGTTGCCGGGCTGCGCCAGCCGCCAAGCTGGCTGACCGGCGGGGCCGTCACCCGGTTTCCCGGGCACGCCACGGTCAGGGTCTCGATCAGCGATTCGGTGGCGACCGTGAACGTCCGGGGCGCGGCGGCGGCCAGAACCAGTCGCGCGACGCGAGCGGCGATGGCGGCCCAGCTGGCCTACACGCTCGCGGTGCCGTCTTACTCGCCCCGGCCTATCGCGCAGTCGGTCAACCTGGAGATCAACGGGGTGCCTCAGCATTTGTATAACCAGCCCTACCAGTCGGCAGCGGCTCACAAGACCCGGCTGCGCAGATGGCTGCCCGCCCTCCCGTCCCGCCAGCTCTACTTCCTGCACAACGGCGCGGTCTACGTATGGACCGGCGGCAAGGGGCGACCGGTGCCCGGCCCGGCCGGCCGGGGACGATACTCCCTCAGCGGGCTCGCCGCGGCACCGCGCGGCGGCACCCTGGCCGGGTTCGGCACCGCCGGGACGTCCCGCGGCCGGGCGGGCTGCATGATCTACTCGGGCCTGGCTGGCCGCCGGGCCCGGGTCGTGGCGCACCGCCTGCCCGGGCCCTGCATGTCGCTGAGCTATGACGCCGGCGGCGAGCTGTGGGCGGTTGCCGGCGGCGAGCTGTGGCTGCTGCCGCCGGGGGCTTCCCCGGTGCAGGTTCCCATCTTCGGGCTGACGGCCGCGGAGACGATCACGGACCTGCGGGTGGCCCCGGACGGCGTGCGGGCGGCCATGATCGTGCGGGATCAGCGCGGCACGCCCCAGGTGGAGATCGGCGCGATCCTCCGCGGTGCGGGCGGTCCGTCGATCGGCCAGACCGAGACCGTGGCCGACAACGTCAGTGATCCGTGGCAGCTGGTCTGGTACGGCAGCGACGACGTCCTGGTCCTGTCCCATGCCGGCTCCGCGCTTTACGAGGCCCCGGTGGACGGCGGCGAGGCCAGCCGGATCAGCTCCGAGCCGGGCACCACCTCGATAACCAGCAACGGGACCGCCATGGCCGTGGCCGCCGACCGCAGTGTCCAGGCCTCTAGCGGTCCCAACGGCTCGTGGAACCTGGTCGGCCCCGGCACCCAGCCCGCCCTCCCCGGCGGCTAGCGGGCGCCCCGCGGTCTCGCGGCTGGCTTAATAGCGGCGGCACCGTGCCTGACATGCGGGGGCCATAGGACTAGCGTCAGGAGGTATGGCACCCGTCCGGGTCCGTGGTTGCGCCGGCCAGGCTGCCCCGTCCGCGGGGCGCCGGCTCCGGCAAGCCGATGCCAGCCGCAGGCGAAACGGCCCACGTAAGGCGACGTCATGTCGACTGATCACGGTGCGGCTTAGAAGTAAGACCTGCCTCGCCGGGGGATCTGGTGTCCCCCTGGGTAGAGAGAAGGGCAGTAGTGGCACAACCAGAGCCGCGAACCTCTCAGCAGGCGGATGTGGGGACGAAGACCAGGTCGGCCGGACGGGTGCCGCCTCGAGACCGGAGCGAAGGGGGTTCCGCAGTGGACATCATCTTCAAAGGCCGGCGCACGGACGTGCAGGAGCGGTTCCGCCAGCACGCCATCGGGAAGCTCGCGAAGATCGGGAAACTCGACCAGAAAGCCATCAGGATCGACGTCGAGATCTGCGCTGAGCGCAACCCGCGCCAGTCCGGGCGCAAGGAGCGGGTGGAGCTGACCATTACCTCCCGGGGCCCGGCCATCCGGGCCGAAGCCGCGGCCGAGGACCGGTACGCGGCGCTTGACCTGGCCTTCGCCAAGCTGGAGGGGCGGCTGCGGCGCGCCAGCGACCGCCGCAAGGCGCGGCACGGCGGACACGGGCCGGTGCGGCTCACCAGCCTGGCGGGTGACGTCGGCGGCGAGCCGGGCGGCACCGCGCCGGCCCGCCTCGCACCGGACCCTGGCCTGGTGAACGGCCAGGCGCCGTCCCCGGCCGCCGATGACCAGACAGCCGCGGCCGAGCCGGACTACGAGGTCCCGGTCCAGATGCAGGGCGAGGGCCCGCTGGTGGTGCGGGAGAAGTTCCACGCGGCCCGGCCGATGTCGATCGACGAGGCGCTGCTGGAGATGGAGCTGGTCGGGCACGACTTCTTCCTGTTCCGCGACGCGGCCAGCGGCCTGCCGAGCGTGGTATACCAGCGCCGGGGCTATCAGTACGGGGTCATCCGCCTGGTCGAGGAGGCGGCCGGCGCCGGATCCGGCCCCGCGGACGACCTGGGCACGGCCGGCCTGCTGCCGGACGCCATGCGGGTGCCCGGCGGCTGACCCGGGCGCCTGTCCGGGAGCACAGCCAGGGAGCAATTGCGGGCCTGGGCGGCCTGGCAAGCCGAGACAGATGATCAGAGGAGGTGCGGTGAAGGCTGGCAGTGCCGGGACCGGTGCGGACGGCACGGACGCACCGGAGCGGCCAGAGCCCATCCGGACGCTGATCGTCGACGACCACGCCCTGTTCCGCCGCGGGCTGGAGATGGTGCTCGCGGCCGAGCCGGACATCGAGCTGGTTGGCGAGGCAAGCGACGGCGCCGAGGCGGTGGAGAAAGCCGGCGAGTTCCTGCCCGACGTGGTGCTGATGGACATCCGCATGCCGCGCAGCACCGGCATCGAGGCCTGCCGGGCGATGAAGGACGTGGCTCCCAGCGCCAAGATCGTCATACTGACGAACAGCGACGAGGAAGAGGACCTGTTCGAGGCGATCCGGGCGGGCGCCAGCGGCTACCTGCTCAAGGACATTCCGCTGGACGAGGTAGCGGGCACCGTCCGCGCCGTGTACGGCGGCCAGTCGCTCATCAACCCGTCGATGGCGGGCAAGCTGCTGACTGAGTTCGCCAGCCTGGTCCGCCACGACACCGGAGACCGGGCCGCCGACCAGGTCCCGGCGCCCAAGCTGACCGAGCGCGAGATGCAGGTGCTCAAGCTCATCGCCCGCGGCATGAATAACCGCGACATCGCCAAGGAGCTGTTCATCTCCGAGAACACGGTCAAGAACCACGTGCGCAACATCCTGGAGAAGCTGCAGATCCACTCCCGGATGGAAGCCGTCATGGTCGCGGTCCGGGAGAAGCTGATCGAGCTGGGCTGACCCGCTGCGGGCACGGTCAGGCCACCCCGGCCGCGGTGAGCGCGGACCGCAACCGGGGCTCCAGCCCGGCCGGGGTGACCCGGCCGAGCTGAACGCTGTCGCAGCCGACCCACCCCGCGGCCTCGGCCAGGGCCCGGGCCATCGGCTCGGCCGCCCAGGCCGCGTCGACCGACAGCTGGCGCGCGACCAGCGTGCGCCCGGACCGTGCCGGGTCGACCCGGCCGGCCAGCCGGCCCGGGCGAGCAGCGGCATCGTGAAATACCCGTGCACGCGCCTGGCCGCCGGCACGTAGGCCTCCAGCGTGTGCTCGAAGCCGAATATCCGCCGGGTGCGCTTGCGGTCCCAGACCAGCGAGTCAAAGGGCGATAGCAGCGTCACCCGGTGCCGTCCCGGCGCGGTGCCGCCGGCCAGGGCCGACGGGTCGGCCCAGCCCGTTACGCCGGTTCCCGGCCCGGTGATCGTGACCGGGACCAGTCCGGCCGCGAGCGGCGGCGTCGTCGGCGGACACCGCGCCTGCGGCCTGGCGGCTGCCGAACCGCACGCGCTGATAGTCGGCCAGGTCAGACCGGGTAACCACGCCAAGCGCGTGGCCTGCCGTCGCGGCCAGCCGGGCCAGGCAGTCCGCATCCGAGGGCCGCGCGGCCAGCAATTGCTCCGTCAGCACCCGCTCGGGCAGGTCGTACACCCGCCGCCAGCCCGCCCGGCGCGAGCAGACCACCTCGCCGGTGTCCAGCAGCCGCTCGGCAGCGATCTTGGTTTCCGACCAGTCCCACCAGGTGCCCCCGTTCTTGGCCCCGCCGAGCTCGGTCGCGGTCAGCGGGCCTTCGGCCCGGATCCTGGCCAGCACCAGATCGCAGGCGCCGGCGTTGACCTCGTGCCACCGCTTCTCCCTGGCCCGCAGGCAGCGCCGCCGGAACTCGTAGTAAGGCCACTCCTCGATCGGCAGCACGCAGGCGGCGTGCGACCAGTACTCAAACGCGGTGGCCTGCCGCGGATTCCAGTAGGCGTGCTCGATCCGCTGCCGCGGCACGGCGCCGAGCCGGGCGTAGGCGACGAGCTCGTGTGAGCGCGCCAGCACGCTTATCGTGTCGAGCTGGACCGCGCCGAGCCGGCGGAGCATGCCAGCGACGCCGCCGCGCCGGGCCTGCGCGCCGATGAAGCCCTGCGCCCGCAGGGTGAGCAGCCGGACCTCATCGGGGGTCAGGCTGAGCTGCGGTGCCGGGCCGCTCGTGATCGCCACGAGCGACAGCGTAGCCAGCGGCTAAGACAGTCCGGGCCCGCCGGTCACAGCCAGTCCGGCTGGGCCGGAACGTGCTGGCCTGCGACCGGAGCTGACCGGGCGGAAGTGGTCCGGCTTAGTACCAGTCCTCGAAGATGTTCGTGCTCAGGGCGAGCAGTCCGCCCACCACGACCACGCCGACCGCCACCCAGAACAGCCACCAGGTCGGGCCGAAGACCAGCGCCAGCCCGCCGACGAGGAAGGCGGCCATGATGAGCGAGACCGCGACCCACGACACCGGCCGCCCGTGGAAGGCAGGGTGCGGCTGGTCTGCCTGGGCCTGAGCATGCTCGGCCGTGATCCGGTCCTGCCAGGTCTGGGGGTGTCCCTGACGGGCCTGGGCCGCGGCGCCGGCGGCCGTGCCGCTCGCGGCCTGGGCCGTGCCGCTCGCGGACAAGTCGGCGAGCAGGCCCGGCTGCTGCGCGGCTGCACCCGCGGCGCCTGGATCTGCCGGGTTCGCCATGCGCAGGCTCCTTTCCCTCAGCGTATGACCCTATCGAATATTGTGCTGGTGGACTCACGAGCGCGCCCAGCCGCCCCCGCCAAAGGCGGCGCGCTGGCAACCGGCTGATCACCGCGGCTCCGCTTAGCGGCGCATCTCGCCTACCATGACTATGAGCATGGTGGTACCGGCCAGCAGCGCGCCCCAGGTCGGCCGCCTCGTCCCAGCATCCAGGCGAGGGCAGGCACCGAGCCCGGCCAGTTAGCCAGATGATCCGCGAGGAGCGTTATCCGAAGTGCCAGCAATCATCGACCACGTCCTTCGCGCCGGCGAGGGCAAGATCCAGCGCAAGCTCAGGCGGATCGCGGAGCAGGTCAACTCGATCGAAGAGGACTTCGCCGCGCTCAGCGACGCTGAGCTGCGGGCGCAGACCGACGAGTTCCGGCAGCGCCATGCCGGCGGCGAGACGCTCGACGAGCTGATGCCCGAGGCATTCGCCGCCGTCCGCGAGGCGGCCAGGCGGACGCTAGGGCAGCGCCACTTCGACGTGCAGCTCATGGGGGGCGCGGCACTGCACATGGGCAACATCGCGGAGATGAAGACCGGCGAGGGCAAGACGCTCACCGGCGTGCTGCCCGCCTACCTGAACGCCCTGACCGGCAAGGGCGTGCACATCGTCACGGTCAACGACTACCTGGCCAATCGCGACGCCGAGTGGATGGGCCGGGTGCACCGGTTCCTCGGGCTCGAGGTGGGCGTGATCCTGGCCCAGATGGAGCCGGACGAGCGGCGCAGGCAGTACGAGGCCGACATCACCTACGGGACGAACAACGAGTTCGGCTTCGACTACCTGCGCGACAACATGGCCTGGGGCCTGGAGGAGTGCGTCCAGCGCGGCCACAATTTCGCCATCGTCGACGAGGTCGACTCGATCCTCATCGACGAGGCCAGGACGCCGCTGATCATCAGCGGCCCGGCCGACCAGAACAGCCGCTGGTACCACGAGTTCGCCAAGATCGCGCCCCGGCTGCGCCGCGGCGCGGACGGCGAGGGGGACTACGAGGTCGACGAGAAGAAGCGCACGGTCGGCATCCTCGAGGCCGGGGTGGAAAAGGTCGAGGACTGGCTCGGCATCGACAACCTGTACGAGTCGGTCAACACCCCCCTGGTCAGCTTCCTCAACAATGCCCTGAAGGCCAAGGAGCTCTACCGCAAGGACAAGGACTACGTCATCGTCAACGGCGAGGTCTTGATCGTTGACGAGTTCACCGGCCGGATGCTGCAGGGCCGCCGGTACAGCGAGGGCATGCACCAGGCCATCGAGGCCAAGGAGGGCGTGCAGATCAAAGACGAGAACCAGACGCTCGCCACGATCACCCTGCAGAACTACTTCCGCCTTTACGGGAAGCTGGCCGGCATGACCGGCACGGCCATGACTGAGGCCAACGAGTTTCACGCGACCTACAAGCTCGGCGTGGTGCCGATCCCGACGAACAAGCCGATGATCCGCGACGACCAGTCTGACGTCGTCTACCAGACCGTGCAGGCGAAGTTCGAGGCACTGGTGGAAGACATCGCCGAGCGGCATGAGAACGGCCAGCCGGTGCTGGTCGGCACCACCAGCGTGGAGAAGTCCGAGCTGGTGTCCACGATGCTCAAGCGCGCCGGGATCGCGCACGAGGTGCTGAACGCGAAGTACCACGAGCGCGAGGCCGCGATCGTCGCCCAGGCCGGGCGCAAGAGCGCGGTCACGGTCGCGACCAACATGGCCGGCCGGGGCACCGACATCATGCTCGGCGGTAACCCCGATTTCATCGCCGACCTGGAGCTGCATCAGCGCGGGCTGTCGCCGGTGGAGACACCGGAGGACTTCGAGGCCGCCTGGCCTGGGGCCGTGGACAAGGCGCGCAAGGCGGTCGAGCAGGAGCACGAGGAAGTGGTCGCCGCTGGCGGCCTGTACGTGCTCGGCACCGAGCGGCACGAGTCCCGGCGGATCGACAACCAGCTGCGCGGGCGGTCCGGCCGCCAGGGCGACCCGGGCCGGTCCCGGTTCTACCTGTCCCTGGAAGACGACCTGATGCGGATGTTCAACGCCGATAAGGTCGCGCACATCATGGAGTGGCTGAAGACGCCGCCGGAAGTCCCGATCGAGTCCAAGGCCGTCAGCCGGTCGATCAGGTCCGCGCAGACACAGGTCGAGCAGCAGAACTTCGAGATCCGCAAAGACCTGCTGAAGTACGACGACGTGATGAACCGGCAGCGGCACGTGGTCTACGAGGAACGGCGCCAGGTGCTCGAGGGCGCTGACCTGCAGAAACAGATCCGCGACATGATCAATGACGTGGTGGCCGGCTACGTCGCCGGCGCCACCGCCGAGGGGTTCCCCGAGGAGTGGGACCTGGATCAGCTGTGGCGCGCCTTCCGTCAGCTGTACCCGGGCGTCATGTCGATCGGCACGCTCACCGAGGAGGCCGGCGGCGAGCGGTCGGGCCTGACGGCCGAGTTCATCACCGCCGCAATCCAGGAAGATGCGCAGGCCGCTTACGACCGGCGCACGGAGGAGCTGACCCCCGAGGTCATGCGAGAGCTTGAGCGGCGCGTGGTGCTGTCGGTCCTGGACCGCAAGTGGCGCGAGCACCTGTACGAGATGGACTACCTGCGTGACGGCATCGGGCTGCGCGCGTGGGCGCAGCGCGACCCGCTGGTGGAATACCAGCGGGAGGGCTTTGACATGTTCAACGCCATGATGGAGGGCATCAAGGAGGAGTCGGTCGGGAACCTGTTCAACCTCCAGGTCCAGGTTCAGGAGGATCCGATCGTCACCGAGTCCGCCGGACTGCCCCTGGTCGGCCTGTCCGCGTCTGGCCAGCAAATGCTTGGTCAGCAGGCGGCCGAGCCGGCCGCTCTCGGCGGTCCGGCGCTGGCCGAGCCGGCCGCTCCCGCACCCGGCAAGCGGCGCCGCGGCGGCCGCTCCGGCGGCCCGGGGACGGAACGCGCGGAGGCAGGTACCGCGACGGCCGGCGCCGCCGCAGATCCGGCAGCGGGCGGCAGCGGAAAGCACCGGCAGGCCATCCCGCCGGCGCTGGCCGGCCGCGGCCTGGACGCCCCGCAGCGGCCCGGACGGCTTGAGTACACCGCGCCTAGCACCGACGGCTCTGGTACTGCCGAGCATCACACCGCCTCGGCCCGGCCCGGCAAGTCCGGCGATCCGGACTTCAGCAAAGTCGGCCGAAACGCCCCCTGCCCGTGCGGGTCGGGCAAGAAGTACAAGCTGTGCCACGGCGACCCGCGCAACCGCTGACCGCCTGACGCGCCCGCCCGCAGCCGGCGGCCTCAGGCGGCTTCCACCGCCGTGCACAGCCAGCGCGGGGCGGCAGCCTGCGGTCCCCGGCCGGGAGCAGGCGGGGCGGCCCGCTCCAGCCGCACCGCCAGCACCCGCAACTGCGGGCCGAACCTGACCACGATCGTCATCTCCACCACATCGGCCGCGGGCCGGGAGGCGATCACCCGTCGCAGCCTCGGCTGCCGGCCCGCCGTCAGCGTGGGCCCCAGCTGGCGAATGCGCTGGCGCGCCTGCACGGTGGTCCACGGGGTGATCTGGCGCGGCGGCCGTGACCCGGCGAGCGTCTCGGCCAGGATCTGCGCGAACTGCCCCGGCCAGTGATCGGCACTGCCGGCCCGGCTGCCCGCGCCCGCATCAGCCTTGCCGCCCGCCTCAGCCCGGCCATCCTGATCGGCTCCGCCGCCCGCATCGCCGGGGCTTGCGGTATCCGCTGCGCGGGCCAGCGCGCCCCCGGCGCCGGCAGGCGCCCGCTTGCGGGCAGTCTGGGCTGGCCGCCAGGCAGCGATCCGTCCCGCTGCCCCGGACTCATCGTCAAACGGCGGCGCTGCCGCCGGCACCATTTCTGGCCGGATCGTGCCGGCCGCCGCGTCCGCGCTTTCTGCCGCGTCCGCGCTGTCTGAGGCGTCTGCGCTATCAGCCGCAACTGCGCTCCCGGTCGCGTCGAGCACGGCCACTGCATCGGGCAGCGGGCGGCGCCGGGCCGCCCGGACGGGGCCCTGACGGCCCGGGCAGCCAGTCGGCACCGCGCGCCGGCGCCGCGCGGCCGGGCGGCGTGAGGCTGCCGGGAGGCGGCATCCTGTCACCCGTGCCCGTGTCGCCGGGGCAATGGTCACGGGCGGAGGTATCTGGCACGCGCGGATCATCCGTCATGCCAGAGTTTGTACCGGTCCCCGCCGACAATTCGGCCTCCTGGCCCGCAGCCTGCAGGTCAGCAGCGCAAGCGCGGATATGCGCCCGGCCTAAGCGGCACGGGCGGGACGCGCTGGCCGCTGGCCGAAAGTGGCAGGCTGCCATTGTCCTGGCCGAAGGCCCGGATCGCCCGCGTGGACCGGCTGGCAGTCCCTCTGGGAGACCGTCGGGCTGTCGTGATAGCGGCTGCGCTAGGCCGAATCCGCGAAATACGCAGAAATACCGTGGCCGCCATGGCGTGGCGCAACATCAGATGAACCGGTTAACGCCACAATAAGCCCGTCTGCGGGCGCCAGCCGTTAGCTGACTGCGTGTCGGGACACCGTAATGGGCTTGACCACGCTGGCGGTAAGGATGAAAACCTAATGGGCCTGAAGGCACCCGACCAAAGCGCGAAAGCGGACTCGGCCCGCGCCGCGGGGCAGCAGAATGTCCCGGCAATTGCCGCGGGCCGTGCCGCCGCTGGGCGGCCTGCTCAGGGCCAGGCTGTCCCGCGCCAGGCTGCCCGGGGCCGGGCTGCCCTGGCCCGGGCTGCTGCTGGCCAGGCCGGCCGTCGGCCTTCTTACCCCGTGCGGGCGGCGTGCCTGGCGGCAGCCATCGTGGCGGCAGCGGTGCTGGGCGCGGCCGGCCCTGCCGCCGCGCAGCCAGCGCGCACCGGCCTTGCCGCAGGCGGAGCGGGGACCTGCGCGCCCCGGCAGCTGCGAGTCACGGTTCCGGCGGCCATCCCCGGCGATCCGTCCGAGGGCATGGGCAACCGAGCCTGGAACATCCTGCTGCGCCACGTCGCCGGGCCGGCCTGCTCGGTCACCGGGTGGCCGCGGATCACCGCGCTCCGCGCCACCGGACGACCGCTATCCGTCCGGTTCACGGACGTGACGTTCAGCAATCTCGGCCCGGCGCCGCGGCAGCGGATCGTGCTGAGCCCGGGCCAGAGCGCGGTAGCGACCGTGACCGGCGCGGCCGCCACGCCAGGCTGCGTCACCAGCTGGCGGCTCCGGCTGACCCTGCCCGCCGGCGGTGCGCCGATAACCGTGAGCGAGCCGGCCGGGCCTTTCCTGCCCTGCCTGGGCGGTCAGCTGCGGCTGTCTCCGGTGCAGCGCGAGCGCACGCTGCGCCGCGCCATCGCGGCGCTGACCAAGCCCGGTTCCCCGGCGCGGGCTCACACCGACCTGGCGAAGGCGGGCGCCCACCCGGTCGTGTGCCGGCTAGCCGCACTGCGGGTCTCGGTCGCATCAGTGGCCCGCAGCGGCAGTTCCTCGCTGGTCGTGCTCAGGCTGCGCACCACCAGCGGCGCCTGCGTGCTGCCCGAAGCCTGGCCGACGGTCCGCCTGCTGGCGTCGGGGGGTGCGCGCCCGGTCGCCAAGGCAATGCCGGCCGCTGGCGCGTTTGGCGCCGCGGCGCTGGCGCTGACCAGCTACGCCCGCGGCCATGGCCAGGTGACGGCGCTGGCCTTGCGCAAGGGAACCCCGGTCGCGGTTCCGGTGCTGCTGCCGGGGGGCGGTCCGGCCGGATGCGCCCGGGCCCGGTCGGCGACAATTTATCCGTCGGTGCTGGCCCTGGGCTCGGGCGTGACGGTCGGGCTGCCAGGATCGCTGAGCCTGTGCGGGATGCCGCGGGTCCTGCCCTTCGTCCGGGCCCGGCATGAGGCTCAGGCGATGCGCTCCTGGGCCTTGGGGCGGACCGGGACCCAGCAGCCGAACCGGGCCCCGGGCGGCTGGGGCGGCTGGTGGAAGGGCACTGACAGCGCCTATCCATTCGCGTGCGGTACCAGGGCGCCGTACCGCGAGCCGCGCGGCGACTGCAGTAACGGCACGGCCGGCTACTACGGCGCCTACATCGGGGAGGTCGGGTCGTTCCAGCGGTGGCAGGGCTGCGGCACCGGGCTGAACTGGCTGCAGGGCAACTATTACGCCGCCCAGGCCACCGCGGCCAGCAACCACGGCCTTGGGGCTGCGGCCTACTGGTTCGCGGCCGGCCCGGGCCGGGACCCGCACTACAACGGCACCACCGCCGAGGCCGCTAGGTGGGGTACCAGGCAGGCCCTGCGGGTGACCCGGGTCGATCTCGGCCTCGGTTACGACTTCCCGTACGTTTTCATGGATATCGAGAACAACGGCGCGCCGCCGGACGAGAACGGGTGGAACACCATCTGGAACGGGCCCTGCGGCGGCAGCATCCGGGGCGGTTTCATCTCCCCGGCCGTGGACCGGGCTACCGAGCAGGCATTTTCTTCCTACATATACCGCAATACCAGCTACTACGCCGGTGTCTACAGCGCCGGCGTCCAGGGCTATGGTTCCTGGGGCGGAATATTCGGCGGCGGCAATCTTTCCGGCGCCTCCGAATGGACGTTCGCTAACGAGTCGGCCTCGGTCTCCACCTTCCCGAGGAGGTTCTCGGTTCCGGGCGCGAAGGCGGAATTCTTCTCCAACGAGGTCTTCGGCTGTGACCTGGTGTGGCAGTGGTCAGGCGGGAACGGCGTGCTGAACCGCTTCGGTGGCGACCTTGACCAGATTGACGCCAATCACGTGGGGCTGTGCCCGGGGGACGGCCCGAAGTGAACCAGTGACCGCAGGCCGGGATAAGCCCGGCGACACCGCGATCGTGTCGTCCGCGCAGATCCGCAAGTGGGCGGGCGAGGGGAGCACCGTCACCGGCCCGGGAGCCCGCGGTGGCGTGACCGCCCACGAGACCGTGGCGCAGCGGGCCGCGCCGGCGGGCGCGCTGATCAGCAGCGAGGCGGCTGCGCTCGCGCCGGGCCGCAGGGCGACCCTGGTGCGCGCGATGGCCCACGCGCCGGCGGCCGACAGATCGCGAACGGCCACCGCGGTCCGCACGGTCGCTGGCCCGCGGATGGCGAGCCCGGGCCAGCCGTCCAGCGTGCAGGTCCTCGCGCCGGCGTTGCGGAAGAAGATCGTGGTGACGGTCCCCGGCATCGTGCCGGCCTGGGACGTCAGGCCCGTGACGCGCAGCGCGTACCCCGGGCACGGCCGGGCTGGGTCCGCCCGCCGGCAGGCGGGCGACGGGGAAGCGGAGTGAGACGAGACGGCCGTGCCCGGCGTGGTTTGCGGCTGGCCCAGGGCGCCGCATCCGGCGCATGCGGCGATGACCAGCACGTCGGCCAGGCAGATCAGGCAGGCGGACATCCGGCGCATGGTTCTTGGACGCGCCGCCGGGCCGAGCGGTTGCACCCGGATGCGGCAGCTTTGCGATCAGATCCGGCGACTTCCGGGCTCTGGCGGGTACGCCAGCCCCGGCGCCGGGGCGCCAGGACAGCGGCGGAATGCGCGGCCCGGCCGGCTGGTTAGCGCCTGTGGACACGCGTACTGAACCCGTCAGGAGCTGACTGTGTCATTGCCACCGCTGGTCGAGCCGGCCGCCGAGCTGAGCGTCGACGAGGTCAGGCGCTACTCGCGCCACCTGATCATCCCGGAGATCGGGATGACGGGGCAGAAGCGGCTGAAGAACGCCAAGGTGCTGGTGGTGGGCGCGGGCGGGCTCGGCTCGCCGGCGCTGCTATACCTGGCCGCGGCGGGCGTGGGCACACTCGGCGTGATCGACTTTGACGTGGTCGAGGAGTCCAACCTGCAGCGGCAGATCATCCACGGCCAGTCCGATGTGGGCCGCCCCAAGGCCGAGTCGGCGCGCGACTCCATCTCGGAAGTCAACCCCTACGTCGCCGTGGTGACGCACACCGAGCATCTGGACTCCGGCAACGCGCTGCGCATTTTTGCCGGCTATGACCTGATCGTCGACGGCACCGACAATTTTGCCACCCGCTATCTGGTCAACGATGCCTGCGTGCTGCTGGGCAAGCCCTACGTGTGGGGCTCGATCTTCCGCTTCGACGGGCAGGCGAGCGTGTTCTGGGCCGAATACGGCCCCTGCTACCGTTGCCTGTACCCCGAACCGCCGCCGCCGGGCATGGTGCCGTCGTGCGCCGAGGGCGGCGTGCTGGGCGTCCTGTGTGCCTCGATCGGATCGATACAGGTCAACGAGGCAATCAAGATCATTACCGGCGTGGGCGAGCCGCTGGCCGGGCGGCTGATGATCTACGATGCGCTGGAGATGAGCTACCGCTCGCTACAGGTCCGCAAGGACCCCGAGTGCCCGATCTGCGGCAAGAACCCCACCATCACCGAGCTGATCGACTACGAGGAGTTCTGCGGCACCGTGTCGGCCGACGCGCAGCGGGCGGCCTCCGGCTCGACGATCACCGCGACCGAGCTGAAGCGCATGCTCGACTCCGGCGACAACATCTTCCTGGTCGACGTCCGGGAGCCGAACGAGTACGAGATCGTCTCGATCCCCGGTGCCACGCTGATTCCCAAGGACAAATTCCTTACCGGCGAGGCTCTCTCGGCGCTGCCGCAGGACAAGCGGATCGTGCTGCACTGCAAGAGCGGCGCCCGCAGCGCGGAGTGCCTCGCGGTGGTGAAGGACGCGGGCTTCTCCGACGCGGTCCATGTCGGCGGCGGCGTGCTCGCCTGGATCAGTCAGGTAGATCCCTCCCTGCCCGCGTACTGAGAGCGGCCGCGGCAGCGGATCGGCCGCGGGAGTCACGCCGCGCGGCCGCTGCCGGGCACCGGACGGGCTTGCCGACTGCCGGACAGGCCGTAACATTCCCGTGTGGCAGCGCAGCCGGGATGGCCCGGCGGTGACGGCGGCCTCCCCGCCTCCGACGACGCGGCGCACCCCCGGCATGCACCGGGATGGCGCCGCGGGCTCACCGTGCTCGCGCTCTTGCTCGGGCTGTGCGGACTGGCCGTGGCCGCGGCCGGCGTGGTGAATCAGATCCTGCCGCGCCGCTTCACGGCAGCTCAGCAGCGCCAGATCACGACCTGGGAAATCGCCCGCCGATGGCGCAGCACGCAGGCGGGCACGATGTTCCCGCCGCAGGTCAGTTACCGGCTCGCCGGAAGCGAGTTCCAGTCGTCCAGTCCAGTGCAGCTGACCGCAAGCCGGGTGGGGATCGCCCGCCAGTCATCATGCAGCGCGGCCGCCGATCCCGCCGCGGGACGGCTGCTGGCCCGGTACGGCTGCCCCGCCGTGCTGCGGGCCACCTACGTTGACGACACCGGCAGCCTGGTCGTGACCGTCGGCATCGCCCCGGTGCGCAATGCCGCCGCCGCGGCCGCCGCGGCCGCCGCCATGCCCGCCACGCTCCGGGCGGGGGCGCTGCGGCCCGGTCTGCTGCCGGTGCATTACACCGGCACGCTGGCGTCGAGGTTCGGTGCCGCGCAGCGCCAGCTCACGCTGGCGGTCAGCGCCGGGCCTTACGTGGTCATGGCCGCGGCCGGCTACACCGACGGCAGGCCCCGCGTGAAGCTCTCCTCTGACCCGTACATCGCCGACGAGATGAATAGCTTCACCGCCGGCGTGGCCAGAGCCATCAGCGCGCCGCTCGGCGCGCCGCCCGCCGTGCCGCGATGCCCGGGAGCGCCCGGATGCTGACCCGGAGCACCCCGCGCCCGCAGTCGGCGCGGGCCAGGCCGGCGCGCCGCCGGTCACATCAGCGGGCCCGGCGGGGCGCGGCGGCCGCACTGGCCGTGACGCTGGCGGTCGCACTGCCGGCGCTGGCCGGGGCGGCCCCGGCGCGGGCCGACATCGTCCGCCAGGACCAGACGTGGGTGCTGGACGCGGTCGACGCGCCCGCCGCCTGGCAGATCAGCGAGGGTCAGGGCGTGACCGTCGCCGTCATCGACAGCGGCGTGTCCGCGGCGGCCAGCGACCTGACCAGCTCGGTGCTGCCCGGCCCGGACTACACGGGGGTAGGCACTCCGCCCAGCGATCCGAACTGGGGCATGCACGGGACCTGGATGGCCTCGCTGATCGCCGGTCACGGGCACGGCGGCACGCCGGGAACCTCCCAGCCGAGCGGGATCCTCGGTACCGCGCCGAAGGCGAGGGTGCTGTCCATCCGGGTGATTACCGACCGGCAGGACCCCGGCTATACGGCCTACCAGAACGAGTCGCCGCGCCGCGGCCAGCGTGAGCTGGCCGCGGCCATCCGGTACGCGGTCGCTCATCACGCGGGCGTCATCAGCATGTCGCTGGGATACGACATGGCCAGCCGCCCGGTGCGCACGGCCCTGCAGTACGCGGTGAGCAACAACGTCGTGGTGGTCGCGTCCGCCGGCAACTCCGGAGAGCTGGCCCAGACCCGCCGTGACGGCCACGCGCCATACTCGTTCCCGGCCAGCTATCCGGGGGTGCTCAGCGTCGGTGCGGTCAACCGCTATGGCCAGCCCGCCTCGTTCTCCAGCGGCAACATCTCCGTGGAGGTCGTCGCGCCCGGCGTGAAGGTGCCGGCTGAGGGCCGGGGCAACCAGTACTGGCTGGTGAGCGGCACCAGCCCAGCCTGCGCGCTGACCGCGGGGATCGCCGCCCTGATCAGGTCCCGCTTCCCGGCCCTGTCCCCGGCCCTGGTCCGGATGGCCATCATGACCAGCACCCAGAGCCGGCCGCCGGCCGGATACGACGCGGAGGTCGGGTTCGGTACCGTCGACGCCGCGGCCGCGCTGCAGAAGGCGGCGGAACTCGACCGGCATGACGTGACGGCCGTCACGCGTACGGGCGGCAGCGCAGGCGGCCCCGCATCGGCGCGTAGCGTCGCGGTCACCCAGCACTTCGGCGGCGGCCCGGGCGCAGTCCCGCCGGTCCCGGTCGGCCCGCGGGGGATCGGCCCGCTGCTCCTGCTGCTCCTGCTGGGGGCCGGGTGCCTGGCCATCGTCGCCCTGGCGGCCTGGCGGCTGGTCACCGTCCGGCGTGCCCCGGCCGGCGGCCCGCCCGGATGGGCCAGTTCGGCCGGGCACGGTCCTGGCGGCCACCGGCCAGGCGGCCACGGCCCTGGTCCGGCTGACCCGAGTGCCCCCGCCCCCGGTGCGCCCGGTTCCGGCGAGCCCGGTCCGGCTCGCCCGGGCCCGGCGCGCATAGTGCCGGCGGGTACGGCACCGGCGGGAACGGCACCGGCGGGAACGGCACCGGCGACTTCGGGGCGCTCAGCGGGACACGCTTCCCGTGGCAGGCGCCAGCGCAGGCCGGCCGGCATGCGGCACCGGGTGACAAGCAGGACGACGCCGGCGAATGAGCCGGGTCTCCCGTTCCGCCCGCCGTCCAGCCATCGGCGCCGTCCCGGGCCAGGCCGGGCCGGGTGAGTTTGACGGCCGGGTCCTGGACGTAGCCGAGGCCATCCCGCCTGGCCAGGTGATGTCCTACGGTGACATCGCGGATCACCTGGGCCAGTACGGTCCCCGGCGAGTGGGCCGGGTGATGGCGTTGTGGGGCGGCGGCGTGGCCTGGTGGCGCGTGGTGCACGCCGACGGGTCGCTGCTGGCCGGTCACGAGCGGGAGGCGCTGGCCCGCTACGCCGACGAGGGCACCCCGATGCGCCTGGGCACCGGCGGCCGCCCGGCCCGGGTCGACATGCGCCGCGCGCGCTGGCTCACGCCGCCATCAAGATGATGCCGGCGGCGATCACCACGGCCGCCGCCGTCCGCCGCGCCCCGAACCGCTCGCGCAGGAACACCATCCCGATCAGCGCGGCGAAGACCACGCTGGTCTCCCTGATCGCCGCGACCTCGGCCAGCGGCGCGCGAGTCTGCGCCCACAAGACGATCCCGTAAGCGGCCAGCGACAGCAGGCCGGCCAGCAGCCCCGGCCCCGCGCTGGCCGCGTCCAGCCACTGCCGCGGCGGCCGCCGCGTCGCGGCCGCCGCCACGGTCACCGGCCCCTGCAGCGCGAACAGCAGTCCCGCGTACGCCCACGGATCGTGCGACAGCCGTACGCCCAGCCCGTCAGTGATCGTGTAGCTGGCGATGGTCACCCCGGTCAGCGCCGCGGCCGTGACCGCCGGCAGTTCGGCCCGGGTTAGCCTGCCGCCGGAGAGGGTGAGGCTCATCAGGCCGACAGCCAGTATGCCCACCCCGGCCAGCGCCACCGGGCTGAGCCGCTCAGCCGCCAGGAAGTAGGCGCCGGCCGCCACGAGCAGCGGCGAGGTACCCCGCGCGATCGGATAGGTGTGGTTGAAGGCGCCCAGCCGGTAGGAGTTCAGCAGCGCGAGGTTATACCCGACATGGATCGCGGCCGAGCCGACCGCGAACGGAACGGCCGCCCGGCTCGGCAGCCCGGTCACCGCGAGCATGGCGCCGCCGCCCAGCGCCACGGCCATTCCGATGAACCCGAAGGCCAGCAGCTGGTCGGCGGCCTGCTTGGCGATCGCGTTCCAGCAGGCGTGCAGCGCGCCCGCGCCGATCACGATCAGCACGATCGCGAGGGTGAGGTGCGGCCCGCCAGTCATCGGCCGCTCCCGGCTGGGCGCGGCCGGGCTGGGCGCTGGAGGCTAACGGAACGCGGGCTGCTGACGATTGCTGACGGCGGCATAAGGCTCCTCGTGCTGGCCCGGTATCCGGGCATGCCGATGCGAGCCCTCAGGGTTTTTGCCCCGTCAGGTGTGGGATCGGCGCCCCCGGCGTACACCGGGCCCTGCCGGCCCTGGCGCCGCTCGGTCCAGCCCGCCGTCCCCTGGTTGTCTGGTAAGAGCACGGGAACGGCACGGAACCCTAGGCGCAACCACAAGCTGCCAGCCAGCCTATCTCGCCCCGGAAGGCGGCCGGACCCGCGCCGACATCGACCCCGTAGACCGCATCAGTCACATTGGTAAACAGCTTGAATTAGCGCGCCGGGCCTGGGTCGCCGGCGGCTCGGATCTTTCGCGCTAACCGGCGGCTGAGTCTTTCGCGTTATTGCCGTCGGGCGGGCGCCGGTTCCGGCCCGTGATCTGCGATCCGGCGTGGCGCCGTGGGCGCCGTTGGCGGTAACGGGCGCGGAATGTCGGCGGCATCTGCTGGAATCGGCACTGACATGGACCGCCCGCCGCCCGCTTACCGCCTGATCCGCCAGCCTGTTCCGGCGGCGGCGCCGCCGCGCCTGGACGCCGCCCAGCAGCTGGTCGCCCGGCATGTCGGCGGCCCGCTACTGGTGCTGGCCGGCCCCGGGACAGGAAAGACCGCCACGATCGTCGAGACCGTGGTAGACCGGATCAGCCAGCGGGGGATCGAGCCGGGCCGGGTGCTGGTGCTCACGTTCAGCCGCAAGGCTGCCGAGGAGCTGAGGGAGCGGATCACGCTGCGGCTCGGCCGGACCACCAGGTCGCCGCTCGCGCTGACCTTCCACAGCTACGCCTACGCGCTGGTGCGCCGGGAGTTCGTGCTGGCCGGCGACGAGCCGCCGACGCTGCTGTCGGGCCCCGAGCAGCTGCTGGAGGTGCGCAGGCTGCTGCGCGGCGAGGCGGCGGACGGGACGGCCGGCTGGCCGGAGCGGCTACGGCCGGCGCTGGGCACCCGCGGGTTCGCGGCCGAGCTGCGCGACTTCCTGCTCCGCGCCGCCGAGCGCGGGCTGGACGGCCGGACTCTGGCCCAGCTCGGCCGCCGCCGCGGCCGGGACGACTGGGTGGCAGCCGGGGCGTTCCTGGACCGGTATGCCGCCCGTTTCGACCTGGCCCCGGTGCCCGCCTACGACTACGCGGAGATCGTCCGGATCGCCGGCCGGCTGCTGCGCAGCACCGCGGTCAGGGACCGGGAGCGGCAGGCCTACGACGTCGTGCTGGTGGACGAGTACCAGGACACCGACCCCGCCCAGGAGGAACTGCTGGCCGCCCTGGCCGGCGACGGCCGGGAGCTGATCGCCGTCGGCGATCCCGACCAGTCGATCTACGCCTTCCGCGGTGCTGACGTGGATGCGATCCGCCGGTTCCCCGAGCGGTTCACCCACCCCGACGGCAGTCCCGCCCGGGTCGTCGCCCTCGGCACCTGCCGACGCAGCGGTGCGGTGCTGCTGGCCGCCTCGCGCCGCGTCGCGCAGCGGCTGCCCGCTCCCGCGGCGGCCGGGAATCTCGCCACGCACAAGGGCCACCGCGCGCTGACCGCCCTGCCCGCCTCCGACCCGGGCACGGTGGCGATCAGGATCGCGGACAGCGCCAGTGCGGAAGCTGCGCTGATCGCCGACACGCTGCGCCGTGCGCACCTGCTCGACGGGCTCGCCTGGTCCTCGATGGCGGTGCTGGTGCGCTCGGCCGTGCTCAGCGTTCCTGTGCTGGCCAGGGCGCTGGCCGCGGCCGGGGTACCCGCCGCGGTCATCGGCGACGATTTGCCGCTGACCGCGCAGACCGGCGCACGGCCGCTGCTGCTGGCACTGAGCTGCGGCCTGCGCCCCGGCGCGCTGACCGAGGAGTCCGCCGCCGAGCTGCTGACCGGTCCGCTCGGCGGTACCGACGCGCTCGGCCTGCGGCGGCTGCGCCGGGTGCTGCGAGCCGCGGCACAGGCGGCCGGCCAGCCGCCAGCGGCTGAGCCGCTCGCGGCGGCGCTGCGCGATCCGCGCGAGCTGGTGGCGGCGGGCTGGCCGGAGGGTGCCGAGGGCCCCGAACAGGCGCATGGCCCGCGGCCAGCCGGGGCGGCCAGCGCCAGCCGCGCAGTGCGCTCCGCCGTTGCGGCTGCCCGGCGGGTGGCCGGACTGCTCGATCTGGCCCGGCAGGCCGCGCCGGGCACCACCGCACACGAGCTGCTGTGGGCGATCTGGGAGGCCAGCGGCCTGGCCCCGGCCTGGCAGGCGATGTCCGCGGCGGGCGGCCAGCGGGGCGCGGCGGCCGACGCCGACCTGGACGCGGTGGTGGCCCTGTTCGACGCGGCGGCCCGGTTCACCGACCGGCTGCCGCACGGCTCGCCGCTGCTGTTCCTGGACAGCCTGGCCGGGCAGGAGATCGCCGGTGACTCGCTGGCCGAGCGGGCCCCGCACGGCGATGCGGTCGCCGTGCTGACCGCGCATCGGTCCAAGGGCCTGGAGTGGGACCTGGTGGTGGTGGCCAGCGTGCAGGAGGGGACCTGGCCCGACATACGGCTGCGCGGTTCGCTGCTGGGCATGGACGAGCTGGTGGACGCCACCGCGGGCCGGACCCCGGGGATGGTCCAGCCCGCGGACGCGGCGGCGGCCGCGCTGAGCGCCAAGCTGCTCGACGAGGAGCGGCGGCTGTTCTACGTCGCGGTGACCAGGGCCCGCCGGGCCCTGGTGGTGACCGCCGTGGGCGGGGCCGACAGCGAGCAGCGGCCGTCCCGCTTCCTGGCCGAGCTGGCTGGCGACGACATCGAGAACGGGCCCTCGGCCGGCGGCAGCCGGTGGCTGTCGCTGCCCGCGCTCACCGCCGACCTGCGCCGTGCCGCCGCCGACGGGCAGCTGCCCGCCGCGGTCCGTCAGGCGGCGGCCGCGCAGCTGGCCCGGCTGGCCGTGGCCGGGGTGCGCGGCGCCAGCCCGCGGCAGTGGTACGCCCTGACCGAGCTGTCCGACCCCGGCCCGGCCTTCCGCGGCGAGCTGCGGCTGTCGCCGTCGGCCGTGGAGACCTACGCCAAGTGCGGGCTGCGCTGGCTGCTGGAGGTCGCGGCCGGGGCCGGCTCGGCCAGCGCCGTGCAGGGACTCGGCACCGTCATCCACGCAGCCGCGGCGCTCGCCGCCGACGGCGCCAGCGACCACGACATCGCCAAGCGACTGGACGAGATCTGGCATCACCTGGACTTCGGCAGCGCCTGGTACAGCGCGCACCAGCGCCAGCAGGCCGAGCAGATGGTGGCCAGGTTCCTGGACTGGCACCGGCGCAACCCGCGTGAGCTGATCGCGATCGAGGAAAAGCTGCAGGTCCGGGTGGGCCAGGTGCTGATCACCGGCCGGGTGGACCGGCTGGAGCGGGAGGCCGGCGGCGGGGCGATCGTGGTGGACCTGAAGACCGGGACCACCCGGCCAGCCGACGCCGAGCTGGACCGGCATCCGCAGCTGGGTGTCTATCAGCTCGCCGTGCTGCTCGGCGCGTTCGCCGAGCTCGGCGCGTCCCCGCCGGGCGGGGCCGAGCTGGTCCAAGTCGGGCGGGCGGCCCTGAAGGCCTCGGTGCGGGTACAGCGCCAGCAGGCCCTGGCCGACGACCCGGACCCGGGCTGGGCACGCGACCTGGTCGATACCGTCGCCGCCGGCATGGCCGGGCCGGTGTTCCAGGCCAAGGCCAACCCCACCTGCCGGGTGTGCCCGGTGGCATCCTGCTGCCCGGTGCATGAGCGCGGCGCGCAGGTGACGCCATGACCGGCGGCCTGGCCGGCGGTTCCCGTTACAGCCCGGCCCAGCTGGCCCGGCTGCTCCGCCTGCCCGAGCCGACCCCCGAGCAGGCGGCGGTGATCAGCGCGCCGCTCGCACCGCTGGCCGTGATCGCCGGGGCAGGCTCGGGGAAGAGCGAGACGATGGCGGCCCGGCTGGTCTGGCTGGTGGCGAACGGGCTGGTCCGGCCCGAGCGGGTACTCGGCCTGACGTTCACCAGGAAGGCCGCAGCCGAGCTAGCCGAGCGGGTCCGCGTCCGGCTGGACGGCCTGCGCCGGGCCCAGCTGCCCCAGCTGGCCGCCCCCGCCCTGTCCGCCCCCGCCCTGTCCGCCCCCGGCCCGTCCGCCCTGCCCGCGCTGGCTCAGCCCGAGCCCGGCGGGCTCGGGACGGCCGAGTCCCAGCCCCAATCCGGCCCGCTCGCGACGGCCGGCACCGAGCCCGCGGCTGGGGACCCGGTGATCGCCACCTACCACTCCTACGCCGGCGGCTGGTTGCCGATCACGCACTGCGCGAGGCGCTTGAGCCGTCGCTGCGCCTGATCACCCCGGCCGTGTGCTGGCAGCTGGCGGCACGGGTCGTGGCCGCCTACGACGGGCCGATGGACGCGGTCAGCTGGGCGCCGGCCACCGTCACGGCCGCGGTGCTCGACCTGGCCGGGGAGCTGGCCGAGCATCTGCGCCAGCCGGCCGACGTGCGGCGGTCAGGCCGGTGGCTGGACAGCTGCCTGGACGGCCTGCCCGGCCGGGTGCCGGCCCAGGCCAGGAAGGCGATGGCCGCTCAGCGCACCCGGGAGCAGCTGCTGCCGCTGGTGGACGCCTACACCGCGGCCAAGGCCGCCAGGGAGGTTATCGACTACGGCGACCAGATGGCGCTGGCCGCGCGGATCGCCACCCGGCACCCGCAGGTGGGAGCCGCCGAGCGGGGCCGTTACCAGGTGGTGCTGCTCGATGAGTACCAGGACACCTCGCACGCCCAGCTGGTGCTGCTGGCGGCCCTGTTCGGCGGCGGCCACCCGGTCACCGCCGTCGGTGATCCGTGCCAGTCGATCTACGGCTGGCGTGGCGCGAGCGCGGGCAATCTCACCCGGTTCCGTACCGACTTCCCTGCGGCCGGCTCCGCACCCGCCCCGGTACGGCTGCTGTCGACGAGCTTCCGCAACACCGGCCGGGTGCTGGACGCGGCGGCGGTCATCCAGCACGATCTGCGCGCCCAGGCACCACAGGTGCCGCGGCTCGCCGCCCCGCCGGAGCGGGCGGGGCGCGGCGCGGTGGCCTGCGCCCTGCTGGAGACGGCCGCTGACGAGGCGGACTGGGTCGCCGCGCGGATCGCCGGGCTGCTGGCGCTGCCGCCGGGCACGGCCCCGGACGGCCGCCCCTGGCCCGACGGCAGGGCCGATCCGGTGCGTCCCCGCGACATCGCCGTGCTGTGCCGCAAGCGGTCCCAGTTCCCGGCACTGCGCGCCGCACTCGCGGAGCACGGCATCCCGGTCGAAGTTGTCGGCCTCGGCGGGTTGCTGACCGTGCCGGAGGTGGCCGACATCGTCGTCACGCTGCGGGTCATGCACGACCCGGGGGCCGGTGATGCGCTGGCTAGGCTGCTGACCTCGCCACGCTGGCGGATCGGCCCGGCTGACCTGGTGGCACTCGGCGCCCGGGCCCGGGCGCTGGCCAATGCGGGCCGGGACGGCGCGGGCCGGGATGCGGCTGGCGGGCATGGGGCGGGGCGGGGCCGGGCTGGCCGGGAGGGGCGCGCCGCTGGCATGCAGCCAGCCGACGACGCCGACGTGCTCGAGCAGGCCATCAGCGACCTCACCCGGGAGGCCGGGAGCCTGGTCGAGGCCCTGGATGATCTCGGCGCCCCGGCCGCTTACTCGCTGGAGGGCTACTCTCGGTTCGCCGCGCTCGCAGCCGAACTGCGGGCGCTGCGCGGCCACGCGGCGCGGTCTCTGCCCGAGCTGGTTGGCGAGGTCGAGCGGGTCCTGTCCCTGGACATCGAGGTGGCCGCACGGCCCGGTGCCGACCCGGCGACCGCGCGGGCCGACCTGGATGCGTTCGCCGACGCCGCGGCGGCCTTCGCCGGGGACCAGACCGAGCCGACGCTCGGCGCGTTCCTGGCCTACCTGGCCGCGGCCGAGGCCGAGGAGTTCGGCCTCGAGGCCGGCCGGGTCGGGGAGACCGACTCGGTGAAGCTGGCCACCGTGCACGCCGCGAAGGGCCTGCAATGGGCGGCGGTATTCGTGCCCGGCCTCGCGGACGGTGTGAAGGGCCACGTCTTCCCGGCCCGGCCGAGGCTGACCACGCGGTGGACCGACAACCCGCGGCTGCTCCCGTTCGGGCTGCGCGGTGACGCGGCCGACCTGCCGGCCCTGGCTGGGCTGGCCGCCTACGATCTGGCCCGGTTCGGCGAGGCCTGCGCGGACCGGGAGCTGGCCGAGGAACGGCGGCTGGCGTACGTGGCGGCGACCAGGGCCGCCTACTGGCTGGGCTGCTCAGGCTACTGGTGGGGAGAGGGCGCCTCCCGGCTCGGCCCGTCGGTGTTCCTGACCGAGATCCGGGCCGCCTGCGAGCAGGGCGCGGGCGCCGTCGCGCACTGGGCGGCCGAACCCGACCCGGACGCGGAGAACCCGGCGCTGGCCGAGCCGCCGGCCGCGCCGTGGCCGGCGGCTGCGAGCGCAGCGGACAGCAGGTACGCGGCCGTCCGCGAGGCCGGCGACCTGGTGCAGGCGGCGCTGGCCGACCTGGCGGCCGCGACCGCGGGTACCGCCGCTGCTGCTGGCGGAGCCAGGGCCAGGCGCGGCCGGCCCGAAGCACGACGGGGCGGCCAGGCTGGGGGCAGCCCCGCCCGTGGCAGCCGGGCTCACGGCAGACAAGCCCCAGCGGGCCTGGGCCCGGGCGCTAGCCAGGCCGCTGCCGGTGGCCAGGCCGGTCCCGGTGGTCCGGTGGAGGCGCGGCGCTACCGGTCGCTCATCGACGCCTGGACCCGGGACACTGACCTGCTGCTCGCCGAGCGCAGCCAGCGCCGTGGCGACGGGCCGGTCGCGGTCCGGCTGCCCCGGCGGATCCCGGTCTCCTCGCTGGTCATCGTGGCCCGGGATCCCGCAGAGCTGGCCGGCCAGGTCCGCAGGCCGATGCCGCAGCCGCCGGCACCGCAGGCCCGGCGCGGCACCGAGTTCCACCGCTGGCTGGAACAGCGGTTCGGCCAGCAGCAGCTGCTCGACCCCGATGACCTGCCCGGCGCGGCGGACGATGCTGAGGCCGGCGACGGTCCCGGCACCGGCCTGGCGGCGCTTAAGGAGCGATTCGACGCCAGTGCCTGGGCCAGCCGCTGGCCGGTCGAGGTCGAGGTCCCGTTCGAGACGCTGATCGGCGACCGGCTGGTCCGGGGCCGGATCGACGCGGTGTTCGCCGATGACGCGGCGGGCGGCTTCGACGTCGTGGACTGGAAGACCGGCAGCCCGCCGCGCTCGTCGGCCGAGAGCCGGGCGGTCGCCGTGCAGCTGGCGGCCTACCGGCTGGCCTGGGCTGCGCTTGCGGGCGTCGAAGTCGGCGGGGTCCGGGCCGCCTTCTACTACGTGCGCGACGACCTGACCGTCCGTCCGGCTGACCTGCTGGACGAGGCGGGGCTGGCGGCACTGATCCAGGGCATCCCGGTCAGCTAGGACAAGCCAGGGCGGCGACTGGCCGGCCAGACGGCACCGTCCCACGCCCTGGTCGTGCCCGGCTCAGTAGGATGCCCTGGTCACACGATGGGAGATGAGCGAGTGCCGGAAAGACACGCAGAAGTGACCGACGCGCTGGCCGAGCGGGTTGTGCGCCGCGCCGTGGCGTCGCTGGCCAACTCCTCCGCAGCCGCCCCGGCCCGGGCCTCGGCTGCCAGGGACATGCTGGTGGGCGCGCTGCGCGGCGACCCGCAGCCGGACCACGCCGCCGATGGCTACGCGGCCACGGCGGTGATCTTGGCGCTGGCCCGCGGAATCGAGGCCGAGGCCGGCCGCGGCCTGGACTGGCTGGCCGTGGCCGCACTGCAGGAATGGGACTTTCACCACCCCGAGAACATCTGAGCCGTCCGGTCCGCGCCGGACGGCTGACGCCGGCTTGTCCAGCCGGTCAGTACGACAGCTGAGGAGCAGCGCCGGTCATTGGGAACCTATGACCCCGAGCGTGCCGGTCGGGCTCGACGCCGGTCAGGTCTTCGACTATCTGCGTGGCGGCGCTACCAGAGGTCGCCGCCGGTCAGCACGTAGATGAACGGCACCAGCGGGATGATGCCGAAGATGGCCCAGGCCAGCTTGGCCCCGCCGGATATGTCCCTGCGGGTCGCCGCGTCAATCCATAGCAAGATCACGGCCAGCGGGTGAAGGAAGCAGACCAGCAGCTCCAGAAGCTTCTTCATGGTGTCGAATCTACCCCGGACGCCGGCCCGCCGCGTTCAGCCGCAGGCACGGCCAGTAGCCGCCCGACCCGGGCCAGGGTCTCCCGCAGGCCCGGCTCCGCGGCCTGGCGCGCCCGCGGCATGGACAGCCAGTGCAACGGCGCGCCCGGGTTCTCCGGCCGGGCCCCCTCCGGGACCTGCGTGGCCAGCACGAACCGCAGGTCGGCGTGCTGGTGCGCGGGCTCGGCGGCACTGGCCGGCACCGTGACGATGGTCACGTGCCGCAGCTGTGCGTCCGGCCACGGCGCCAGGTCGGTGAGCCCGGTCTCCTCGACGGCCTCCCGCAGCGCGATCGCGAGCGGGTCACTCTCGCCCGGATCACCGTGCCCGCCTACTTGCAGCCAGGCCTGATGGCGCTGATGCCAGCGCAGCAGCACGCGCCCGGTGGCCGGGTGCACGATCACGGCTGAGGCGGTCGCGTGCAGCGGCTCCGTCCGCAGCCACGGGTTGCCTGAGGTCTGGGCCAGCTCGCGCAGCCGCTCTACGTCGGCCGCCTCGGCCTGGTCTTGCGGCCGGTACCGGCGGAGCAGGCTGGCCAGCGGCCGCCCCGGCTGGCTGGGCTGGCTCATGACCTGGGCTGGCTCATGACAGTGCGGGCTCCCTCTCGGTTGCGGCAGTGGCCGGCGGCGGCTCCCGGCGGTCAGCGTACCGGGCTGCCCCGGCGGCCAGCCGGATGGCGACACGCCGCCGGACCTGCTCCCCTTAGCCCGATATTTCCCGCATGATAATTCGGGTACTGCTGAAAATGCGGGAGCGTGATCCTTCCGTAAAGCGCAGATCGGATCGGAGTGACATTGACGGGCCGGGCGTTTTCGGACGACACCGCCGCCGCCGCGGTCCGGCGGCGGCGCGTCGTCCTGACCGCGGGAGCGATCACGCTGACCAGCGTTGTGGCGCCGCGGCTGCTGTCCGCGCCGGGCGCCCATGCGGCCGCGGTCCGGCGCCCGGCAGGCCCTCCGCCGGTCCGGCATGAGCGGTCCGGGCATCGCATCCCTGACTACCCGCACGACCGGCCGCTGTACTACGTCGACGCCGCGGACCGCGCGATCGCGCTGACGATCGACGACGGCCCTGATCCGGTGTACACCCCGCAGGTGCTGCGGTTGCTGGCGCTGTACCGCGTGACCGCGACGTTCTCGATGATCGGCCTGAACGTGGCGGCCTATCCGGAGCTGGCCAGGGCGGTCGCGCAGGCCGGCCACCATATCGCCAATCACACCTGGACCCACGCCAACCTCGCGCAGCTGCCGGTGCATAGCGTGCAGACCGAGCTCACCCGCGCCAGCGAGAGCATCCACGCGGCGGTCGGCTCGGCCCCGGCCCTGTTCCGGGCGCCCTACGGGTCCTGGTCGGCCGCGGTGATCAGGCAGTGCGAGCGCATGAAGATGGTGCCGGTGGACTGGTCGGTCGACCCGCGCGACTGGTCCCGGCCGGGCACCAGGAGCATCATCGCCACGATCATGCGCGAGACCGGGCCCGGATCGATCATTCTGGAGCACGATGGCGGCGGTAACCGGTCGGAGACGGTGGCGGCGCTGGGAGTCGTGCTGCCCTGGCTGCTGCAGCGAGGCTACCGGTTCGTCGCGGTGTGAGTCGCGGTAAGGAGGATGTCGCGGATCGCCGGTTCTTCCGGCGGCCGCGGCGTATCGGCGCATGCCGTCCCGGCTGCTAGGGTCTGTCTTCCGGCGGCCGGGCCCGGTCTGTGCCGGCCGTCCTGCCGCTTTGCGTTCCAGGAGTTAGTGCCGTGGCCCTGCGCTTCAACCCGCCGCCCGGATGGCCGCCAGTCCCCGAGGGCTTCACCCCGCAGCCGGGCTGGCAGCCGGATCCGGCCTGGCCGCCGCCGCCTCCCGGCTGGCAGCTGTGGGTCGATGACCCGCCGCCCCCGGGCGCCGGCTATGGCGCGAACATGCCGTACGGCGGATACGGGTCGCCGGCGCAGCCGGCGACCACCAGCGGCTTCGCGATCGCCGCGCTCGTGTTCGGCCTGATCGGCGGCGTCGTGCTCAGCCTGATCTTCGGCATCGTCGCGCTGGTGCGGATCCGCACCAGCGGCCAGCGCGGCCGCGGCCTGGCCATCGCCGGCCTGGTCCTGTCGGGAGTCTGGATCGTCATCATCGGCGCTCTCATCGCGGTAGCCGTCACCACTGGCGGCGGCGGCACGGCCATGTCGGCCTCGGCCGGCAAGGTGACTCAGCGCGGCAGCGTGGGTGTTTTCTCGCTGGCTGTCGGGGACTGCTTCAACAACCCGGCCGGCCCGCAGAACGTCTCCTCGGTGACCGCACTGCCGTGCACCCAGCCGCACGACGCCCAGGTGTACGCCCGGTTCAACCTCACCGGCTCCAGCCCCGGCTATCCGGGGGCGGCCGCGGTCACCAGGCTGGCCGGCACCGGCTGCAATGCCCGGGTCAGCGTCGTGGACAAGACCAAGGTGACCAGGGGCATGCGGATCCACTACCTCTACCCAGAGGCGGACTCGTGGGCTGGCGGCAACCGGACCGTGGACTGCCTGGCCGTCAGCCCGACGGACAATCTGACCGGCTCGGTGCTGAAGCCCTGACCACGGGGCGGCCCCGCCGCGTCCCCGGCCGGGGCGCAGCCGTGGCGTCCCCGCCCGCTCCGCCCGCCTGCGCGGCCATGCCGTCAAGCAGTGCGGTGAGCACCCGCGCCAGCGCAGGCCCGAAGTCAATACACAGATCAGCAAAGCCCGGCTCGGCCAGCACCTGCGCCACCGCCGGGCCCGGGTTGGCCATCGGCCAGGCGCCCGTGGTGAGAGGCCAGGTGACTCCGGCGACCTCGAACCCCTGCTCCGCCGTCAGGGCAGGCACGGCCGCGGTGACGATGCCGCCCAGCCGCGCGGTCTGCGCGAGGCTCGCGGCCTTGAACTCCCGGGCCGTCTCGACCGGGATGTTGCGCTCCAGGATCGTCGGCGCCGCGGCGATCAGCCCGCACAGCCGGCGCCGCCCGGCCAGGGTCTGCGCGATGGCGGCAGCCAGCCGCTGGCGCGGATCCAGGCTGGGCGCCCCGGCCGTCACCGGCCCGGCCAGCTCCGCCAGCTCATCGAGCCAGGCCGCCCAGTCGTCGGCCAGGACGGCCAGGAAGACAGCCTCGCGAGTGGGGAAATAGCGCACCACATTAGACTTGGCCAGCCCGACCCGCCGGGCGAGCTCGCGCAGGCTGATCTCGCCCAGTGGCAGCTCATCGAGCATCGCCGCTGCGGTGTCCAGGATCACCCGGCGCCGCTGCTCGCGCAGGGCCTCGCCGTCTATGCCGCGGCGCGGCGGGTCGAGCGGATGGAGCAGCTCAACGGGCACGGCATCACCGTGCTGCCCATGGACCTGACCGACGACGCGTCCATGACCGCCGGGGTCAAGCAGGTAATCACGGCCAGCGGGCGGATCGATGTGCTGGTCAACAACGCCGGTTACGGCTCGTACGGGTCGGTGGAGGACGTCCCGCTGGCCGAGGCACGCCGTCAGTTCGAGGTCAACGTCTTCGGCCTGGCCCGGCTGATCCAGCTCGTCGTCCCGCAGATGCGCGAGCGGCGCAGCGGCCGCATCATCAACGTTTCCTCGATCGGCGGCAAGATCTACGAGCCGCTCGGCGCCTGGTATCACGCCACCAAGTTCGCGGTGGAGCGCCTGTCCGACAGCCTGCGGGTCGAGCTGCGGCCGTTCGGCATCGACGTGGTGATCATCGAGCCGGGGCCGACCCGCACCGAGTGGAACGCCATCTCGCGGCAGAACATGCTCGCCGCCTCGGCCGGCACCGCCTACGCGGGCCAGGCCCGGTCGGTGGCCCAGCGGCTGGAGTCCGCGGACGGGCCGCGCACCTCCTCCGGGCCTGAGGTAGTGGCCAGCAAGATCCTCACGGCCGCGACCGCGGAGCGTCCCCGGGCCCGTTATCCCGTCGGCCGGGGCGCGGGCACGATCATGCGGGCTCGCCGGGTGCTGCCCGACCGCGCGCTCGACGCGGTCATCTCCCGCGCTTTCCAGTAGCCCCGCGGGGCGTGGGACGGGCGGGGTTAGCTGCTGTGCGCGGCGTCGGTAGAGTCGGAGCGCGGGCCGGAGCCGGCCCGGCCCGGTGTCCGCCGGGCGGCCGGCCAGCCGCAGGCCGACGTGCGGCCGCGGCGGCCTGGCCGCGCATCAGCCATGAACCTGCAGCGAGGGAGCGCTCATGGACGTGCCCGGATACATCGGCGAGAACGCGCCCGGCTTCTTCGCCGCGCTGAAGCAGTGGCTGGCGATTCCGTCGATCTCGGCCGATCCGGCGCATCATGGCGACGTCCTGCGGTCGGCGCAGTGGCTGGCCGATTACCTGCGGGTCAGCGGGTTTCCCGAGACCGAGATCCTGCCGGCCGGGACCACGCAGCCGGGCCTGCCCGCGGTGTTCGCGCACTGGCCCGCCGCCGACCCGGCGGCTCCGGTCGTGCTGGTCTACGGCCATCACGACGTCCAGCCGGTCGAGCCGCTGGGCGAATGGTCATCGCCGCCATTCGAGCCCGCCGAGCGGGACGGCCAGCTGCTCGGCCGCGGTGCCTCCGACGACAAGGGCCAGGTGCTGTTTCACGCGCTTGGCACCCGGGCGCTGCTGGCCAGTACGGGCGCCGCGGCGCCGCCGGTGACGCTCAAGCTGCTGATCGAGGGCGAGGAAGAGTCGGGCTCGCCGAATTTCGCCGCGCTACTGCGCGCGCACCGCGACCGTCTGGCCTGCGATGTCATCGTCGTTTCGGACACCACCATGTGGGCGGCCGACGTGCCGTCCATGTGCGTCGGCATGCGCGGCGTGATCGACGCGCAGATCGACGTCACCGGTCCCGAGCGGGACCTGCACTCCGGCTCCTTCGGCGGCGGCGTGCCCAACCCGCTGCACGCCCTGGCCGGGCTGCTGGCCGGCCTGCACGACGCCCGCGGCCGGGTCACGCTGCCCGGCTTCTATGATGACGTCGCCGAGCTGCCGGCGGCCGAGCGGGAGCTGCTCGCGCGACTGCCATTTGACGAGAAATCCTGGCTGGCCGAGGCGGGCAACAGCGGCGCGGCCTACGGCGAGGCCGGGTTCAGCACGCTGGAGCGGATCTGGGCCCGGCCGACGGCCGAGGTCAACGGCATGTGGGGTGGCCACACCGGGGCCGGCGGCAAGACGATCATCCCGCGCGACGCGCACGCCAAGCTGTCGTTCCGGCTGGTCGCGGGCCAGGAGCCCGGCGCGGTGGCCGACTCGCTGCGGCGCTACGTAGCGCAGCGCACGCCGCCGGGCGTGACCGCCGCGGTGAGCGTCAGCGGCCCCGGCGTGCGAGCCTCATCCGCGCCGACCGACTCGGCCGCGGTGCGCGCGGGCCGGACGGCGATGGAGCGCGCGTTCGGGCGCGAGGTGCTGTTCACCCGCGAGGGCGGCAGCGGACCTGAGGCCGACCTGACCGAGATACTCGGCGCGCCGCTGCTATTCATCGCGGTGGGGCTGGACTCCGACCGGATTCACGCCCCGAACGAGAAGGTCGAGATGCCGCTGCTCCTCAAGGGCGCGGAGACGGCCGCCTACTTGTGGGACGAGCTGGCGGCGGCGGCCGCTGACCTGACGGCAGGCCGATGAGCGAGGTCCCGCACCCGCTGGGCGGGCTGGCGCTGGCCCGGGGCGAGGTGGACCGCGCTACCCACCGCAGGACCGACCAGGGATGGCTGGCAGCGGCGTGGGCCGAACCCCGCACCAGGGTCCTGATGGTCGACGACGGCCGGGCGCTGATCACGCAGACCGCCGCGGGCGCCGAGCTGGTGCTGCTGCCGTCCGGGCAGGCACCGGGCGGGCTGCGGATGCTGCTGGGCGTCGACGCCGGCGGCACGGCGTTCTTCGCGGTCATGGGCCCGCTGGCCGACGGCGGGCCGGCCGCGCGCCCGGCTAGCCTGCGCGAGGCCGGCCCGCTGCTGTCCGACCGGGATGCGGGACTGATGACGCACGCGGTGGCGCTGTCCAACTGGCACGCGGTGTTCGTGCACTGCCCGCGCTGCGGCACAGTGACCAGGCCGCAGGCGGCCGGCTACTCGCGGCGCTGCCCGCGCGATGGTAGCGAGCACTTCCCGAAGGTCGATCCGGCCATGATCGTGCTGGTCACTGACCCCGATGACCGGGCCCTGCTGGCCCGCAACGCCCAGTGGCCGCAGCACCGGGTGTCCATCCTGGCCGGGTTCGTGGAGGCCGGCGAGTCCGGCGAGCAGGCCGTGGTGCGCGAGGTGCGGGAGGAGACCGGCCTCGCGGTCAGCGCGATCGAGTACCTGGGCAGCCAGCCGTGGCCGATGCCGCAGAGCCTGATGCTCGGGTACCGGGCCCGGGCCGAGGGCGGCCAGCAGATCACGGTCGATGCGGACGAGATCGCGGAGGCGGACTGGTACAGCCGGGCCGGCCTGCGCACGGCCATCGACACCGGGCGGATCAGGCTGCCGCCGCCGGTCTCGATCGCGCACCGGATCATCGAGTCCTGGTACGGCGCCGAGCTGCCCGGGTCCTGGTAGCCGCCGGGCCGAGCCCGCCCGCGGCGCGAACCCGCCCGCGGCGCCGAACCCGCCCGCGGCGCCGGACCCGCGCGGCCGGCGGGCTAGCCGGGCGCCAGATCCCGGATCGTCTGGGCCACGTCGGCGCCGGGCGGCGGCACGAGCGCGATCACCGGGACGTCGATCCCGTTCGCCTGGTACTGCGCGACCCGCTCCCGGCACGCTGCGGCCGGCCCGTGCACGACCAGGTCGTCGACCACCTCGTCCGGCACGGCCGCGAGGGCGCCCCGCCGGTCGCCCGCCGCCCACGCGGCCTGCATCGGGGCCAGCAGCTCGCCCCGGCCCAGCCACTCCTGGAACGCCGCGTAGGCCGGGACAGTGAGATAGGCGGCGATCATCCGGCGGCCGATGGTCCGGGCCAGGGCCGCGTCGGCAGTCGGGCAGACGAAGATGCGCGCGATCAGCTCGCAGCCCGGCCCCGCGGCCGCCGCCACCGTCGGCGCGTCGGCCGGGGCCAGCCAGTTCGTGATGGCCGCGCCGGCTTCCCGCCCGGCCAGCGCGAGCATCTGCGGGCGCAGCGCGGCCAGCGCCAGCGCCGGCGGGACCGCGGGCGGCGCCTCCAGCCGGAAGCCGTCGACCGCGAAGGTCCGGTAGCGCTCGCTGACCTTCTCGCCTGCTAGCGCCGCCCGCAAGAACCGCAGCATGTCCGCCGCACGCTGGTAGGGCTGCTCGAAGGCGATGCCGTTCCACCGCTGCACCACGGCCGGGGACGAGGTGCCCACGCCCAGCACGAACCGGCCGGGGGCCAGGTCGGCCAGCGTCGCCGCGCTCATGGCCAGCGTGCCGGGACCGCGGGTGAACACCGGCGCGATCGCGGTGCCGAGGCGCAGCCGCGGCGCCCACTGGGAGGCCAGCACCAGCGGCGTGAACGCATCGGCGCCGTTCACTTCCGCCGACCAGGCGTCGGTAAAGCCCAGGCCGGGCAGCCCGGCGATGGCCTCGCGCTGCCCGGCCAGCGAGCTGCCCGGCAACGGCAGCGTGATGCCCCAGCGCCGCGGTTCGCTCATCCGGATCCCTTCCGTCCCGCCGTGGTGCACCGATGCTTTCACGACCGGGGGAAACGGGCCGCGACCCGGGCCCGGTCCGGCCGTGCCGCCGTGCCTTCGGCCGTGCCATCCGGGCCTTTGGCCGCGCTGATGGTCGGCAACAACCGGCTGGCCGGCTCCGGCCCGATCTGCATCGGCTGCCATTGCCTGATCCTGCCGCGGTGCCGCCCGGGGCCACCAGGGGACGGCGCGCTGCGGTCGGCGCCGCGGGCACTCCCCGGGCCGAGTGACGGCGCCAGCGGCAGGCGGTCGCTCGTCCTGCACTACTCAGGGCAGGAGCTGCCCGGCTCCCGGCAGGCCCATGAAGTCCGCCATCTGCTCCGCCGCGTAGCCGAAGAAGGCGTCGGCCGGGTCGGCGCTGCCGACCAGCTGCCCGAAGAGCTCCAGGCTCACCATGCCGAACAGCTGCGTCCACCCCATCAGCCCCCGTGCCATCATCTCGGCCGGCACGCCGGGAGCGATAGCCGCGGCCACCGCCGCCGCCTGGCCGGCGAGCGGCTCGGGCAGCGCCTCGCCCGGGCCGGCGCCGTCGCGCGCTTGCCGCGCCGCGCCGGTCCCGCCGCGCCCCTCCCGCGCCGCACCGTCCGGCCGGCCCGCTCGCGCCGCGCCGTTCGCGTGCGCGTCAGCCAGCAGGCCGCCGAGCACGACCGCGACCCGGGCGGCCGGGGTGACCGTCTCCCGCGGCGCGACGTAGCCGGGCACCGGCGAGCCGTAGATCAGCGCGTACTCGTGCGGATGCGCCAGCGCCCAGCCGCGGACGGCCGCGCAGCAGGCGCGCCACCGGCCGCGGGCATCGGCACGGGGAAGCGCGCCGTCCGCCTGCTCAGCGGCCGCGCCGAGCGCGTCGTAGGCGTCGATGATCAGCGCGGTGAGCAGGTCGTCCCGGCTCGGGAAGTACCGGTACAGAGCCGAGGAGGCCATGCCGAGCGCGCGCGCCACGGCGCGCAGGGACAGCCGCTGGGCGCCTTCGGCGGCCAGCTGGCGCCGTGCCTCTTCCTTGATCTCTTGGCTGAGCTCGGCTCTGGCCCGGTCACGTGCGGTCCGCGGGGCGTTCATGTTCTCAGCGTGGCATATATGCGAGCGGCGATCAATAATGAGAGCACTGCTCTTGACAGGCACGCGAATCTGCTGAAACACTGATCTCAATGCAGAGCACTGATCTCGAACCTGTCGGACGGTATCCGGAGGATCCCATGAGCGACAACGTCCCCGCTTCCCCCAGCTCCACCCGCAACGTCCAGCCGGCGTCGGCGGCCGGCCGGACGGTCAACAACCTCTTCAACCGGTCAGTGGCCGCGCTGACCCGGGCCGGGGTCAGCATCTGGGGCAGCCGGGTGCTGGCCGTGCGCGGCCGGACCTCCGGCCAGTGGCGCACCACTCCGGTCAACCTGCTGCGCTACGAGGGCGGCGAGTACCTGGTTGCGCCGCGCGGACACACCCAGTGGGTGCGCAACCTGCGGGTGGCAGGCGGCGGCGAGCTGCGGGTCGGCCGCCGGGCCGATGCGTTCACCGCCACCGAGCTGGCCGACGCCGACAAGCCGGAGCTCCTGCGCGCCTACCTGCGGCGCTGGAAGCTTGAGGTCGGCGTCTTCTTCGACGGCGTGGACGCCAAGGCGCCCCGGGACAAGCTGCTGCAAATCGCCCCTGGCTACCCGGTCTTCAAGATCACCAGAAAAGCACATTAGCCGCAAAGGGGCCGCCATGTCGGTCGCCGCGGCCCGGTGGCCAGGCCCGGGCGCACCGGCGGCGGCACCAGCCGCCTCGCCGGCCTGCCGCAGGTCCGCCACAACCCGCCCGCTGGCCCGCCCATGGGCACCTGACCCGCTTGGTGGCCCGCCCATAGGGTCCGAGCCACCTCGCCGCCTGAGCGCGGCCGGGGCCAGCCTGTCCCACGGCTGCCTGGCCGAGCGCGGATCAGCCTGTCAGGGCGAAGGTCGCGCCGGTCGCGCCGGTCAGCCGGTGCGCTCCCGCAGCCCCGGGAAAGCGCGCGACCGCTCCCCGGACCCGGGCCTGCGGCCCGTCCGGCCCGGTCAGGATCAGGCCGTCCGCGTCCACCGCCACCAGCTCGCCGTCCGTGCGCAGCAGCACCGGGCCGTCCCGGCCGGCTGAGATGGCCGTCCGCCCGGCCCGCAGGGCCGCCAGTACCTGCTCCGGCTCGGCAGCCGCCGTCGCGGCGGCGCCGGAGGCCGCCCCTTCGACGGCAACCTCCGCCCAGGTCGTCGGGGTGCCCGGCGGCGCGTCATGGCCGCCCTGGTGCCAGTCGCTGCCGCCCACCGGGATCGCGCCGGGGTCCCAGGCCAGCCACCAGGCCAGCGGCGTGGTCCAGTGCGGGTCCAGCCAGCTCCAGTGCCAGATCTCCGCTAGTGGCGGCCGCCGTCGCATGCCGAACATCCAGCTCAGCTGCCCGCCGTAGGGGTGATTGACCGACAGCAGGCCGCCGCCTCGCTCGGTCGCGGCCAGCCAGTCATCGGGCGGCTCGCGGAAGTCGATCCAGGGCAGCGCGCCGAATGCGTTGGCATGCCCCTCCGCGCGGGTCACCTCCTGCCCGGGCAGCAGTGTGATCTGCTGCGCGGCCGCGGCGGCAGGCAGGTCGGCGTGATGGCTGACGGTGTTGTGGTCGGTCACCGCGAGGAAGTCCAGCCCGCGGCTCGCGGCGTAGGCGGCCAGCTCGGGGACGGTCATGCTGCCGTCGGAGTGCTCGGTATGCGCATGCAGATCGCCGGCCAGCCAGCGCCGGCCCGCGGTCGCGGGCAGGTCCCGGCGGGGCGGCCGCTGCGCCAGCGGCCGCTGTGCCGGTGGCGGCGGCCCGGATTCCATCCGGGCCTGCGCTCGGCCCGGCTCGGGCGCGAGGCGGCCCGGGGTGCCGGTGACCTCGGCCTCGATCCGGTAGTCGGTTCCTTCCGATGGCAGCTGGTGCAGCCCGAGCGTGACCAGCCAGGTGCCGGGCTCCAGCTCGCCCGGCAGGTAGCCGGGAGTGGCGGCGTCCGCCCCGATCACGAACGACTCGCGAGCGCCGCCGGACCAGCCGCGGAAGCCGCCCGGCCCGAGGCACCCCAGATCGAGCACGGCGCCGTTGCGGGCGTATTCAAGCTCCACCCGCAGCGCGTGGGTGCCGGACGGCACATCGACCGGGAGGTACTGCCAGCTTGAGCGGAACTTGTCCTCCAGCGTCCAGTGTCCGGAGTGCCGGATGCGAGCCATGCGCCCAGTGGATCAGACCAGCGCGCGGTGTCCAGCGAGAGGGCCCCGCCCGGTTGACCGAGCAGCAGCCACAGCGCCCTTCCAGCACTATGCCGGTCTGCGCGCCCCGCACCGCCGAGGCGCCGACGGCGTGCCCGAGCGCCAGGTACAGGCCGACGATCGCGGCGATCTTGGCCAGCGCCAGCAGCCCCATCCCGATGACCTTGCCGACCAGCAGCTAGAACGGCCGCAGCGTTGTCAGCAGCACCTCGACCACCCGGCTGGCCTTCTCCTCGCCGACCCCGATCGTGATCCGCACCCCGTAGGTCAGGATGATCACGTAGATGCCGATCGCCACCACCAGTCCGGTGATCCGGCTGGCCGCGGCCCGCGCGGCCAGCACCTCGCTCATCGCGTCCACGCCGACCGGGTCCAGGCCCGAGAATGGCTCGTCAAGCACCAGCAGATCCGGCTCGTGCACTAATGCGGCGGCCAGCTGAACCCGCGGCTGGTAGCCCAGGGAGAGCGACTCGGCCTTAGCCTGGCCCATGCCGCCCAGCCCCAGTCGCTCGATCCAGTGCGCGGCCGCGGACCTGGCCCGGCCGGGGGGAGCCCGTGCAGCCGGGCCAGGTACTCCAGATGCTCGGCCACCCGCATCGTCGGGTACAGGCCGCGCTCCTCGGGCATGTACCCGATCCGGCGCCTTACGGCCACCCCGATCGGATCACCGTTCCACCGCACCGTGCCGGCGTCCAGGGCGGCCACGCCCACGATTGCACTTATGGCCTCGGTCATGCCGGTCCCATTCGGCCCGAGGAACCCGAACACCTGGCCCGCAGGCACCGTGAAGCTCAGCCCGTCGAGCGCGGCCACGCTGCCATACCGGCGGCGCAGATCGGTGAGCTCCAGCGCGGCCGGGGCCCGGCTCGTCTGCGGCTCGCCCCCGTCCCGGCTGGCGCTGGACCGGCTGGCCTTGGCCTGGGCGGTGCTGCCGCTGCCTGCACTGCCGTCGGCCCTGCTACTGCCGACGCTCACGTCCGCCTCCCGCTGACCTGGATCCTGATCGGCTCCGGGCCGCCGCTACTGCAGTGTTACCAGTTCCTGGCAGCTTGTGGAGGTCATCGTCCGGCCGGTTCCATTGTCGGCAGGCCGGCCGGTCCGTGCGTCAGGATCCCAGCTCGCGGCCGGGGCCAGGTGCCCCTGCGGTACGGCCATGCCGGGCATCCGGCAGCCAGCCGGGCGGTTAGCCGTCAGGCCCGCCACGGGAACGGCGCAAGATCCGGCTCGACCCAGCCCGTCCGGGCCGCCGGCCAGCGAGCGTCGCCGGGCGGTAGTGCCGCGCGAGCAGGCGCTTGTCGAGCAAGGCGGGATGCCGGTCGGTGAAGACGCCGAAGTCACCGGCGGAGCGGCGATCACCGGCCGGGGACTGGGGGCCCGGGGCGTCGGCAGCCATGTGGTAAGCGACGATCCCGGTCCAGGCCCGTGTCATGGTCTCGTGATACTTCTGCGGCGTGCCGTGTGACGCTGCCACCTGCCTGATCACCTGCCCGACCAGCGGTGCGGCGGCCGGCATGCCGTAGCGGCTGACGGCCAGGAAGGCCAGGTGCAGATGGGAACGGTGGCCGAACGCCCGGCGGCCGCCGGCGTCGCCGGGCGGCAGCACCTCCGCCATGATCTCGGCCAGCCCGGCAGGCAGGCCCGCGCCGGTCGTGCCGGTGCTAGTGCCGGTGCTAGTCGGGCCGGCGCCAGTCGGACTGTGGCCGGGCGGCCTCGCGGCGGGCGGCCCGGGTTCATGCGTCATAACGGAACCTCCTGGTGGGGTGCGCGGGTCAGTGCCTGGACGACGGCGTGATAGCCGGCCAGCTCGGCGGGCGTGAGCCCGGCCAGCGCCGCCTGCTCCACCGCGCCCATCGCGGCCAGGGCGGCCCTGGCCATCGGCTGGCCGGCCGGCGTCAGCGATACCCGGAAGGACCGCCGGTCGCCGGGATCAAGCTGGCGAGCCACCAGCCCGCGCCCGGCCAGCCGGTCGAGCAGGCTGGTCAGGGTCGTCGGCCGGGTTCCGGTCAGCACCGCCAGCTCGCCGACCGCCCGCTCCCGCCCGTCCGCCAGACAGGCCAGCGCGTTGATCTCGGAGCCGGTCAGCTCCAGCCCGGAAAGCCGGGTGACGAGCATGCGCAGCGTTGCGTGGGCCGCCCGCTGCAGCGCCAGCAGCACCGCTCCCGGCGGGGCGGCGGCCGCATCCGTCTCCGCAGAACTCACGGAATCATAATATCCGATTTCATAGTATGTTGCAGCCAGGCACCATGGTCCACGAAACCCAGCACGTACCTTGTCAGCTCGATCAGCGCGGAAATCGGCCCCTCGGCGGCGAACTCGGCCTCCCGGTCGCGGTGCACCTCGCGGTCGGCCATGCTCGCATCCGGCGCCAGAGCGGCGCCGCCCCGGGGCGAGATCCCGGTCCCGGCGGCGCCGGCCGCTCCGCCGGTTTAACGGCTTTAGCGCAACTAATTCCGAGCGTCAGTCTTCCCGGCCGGCGGCTTCGCCGGCGAAGCTGGCAGCAGTCCACAGGCCGGCGTCACTGCCGTCTCGGCGGGGGCGGAAGGGCGGAGAATCAGTGACCACGATCAGCCAGCGGCCGGGCGGGGCAACCCCGGTCGACTTCGCCGCCTTCGGCGACTACGGCGACTTCAGCCGTCCGAGCCGCCCGGCGGCGAGCCAGCCCGGCACCTTTGAGCGGCCGCCGTACCCGTTCCGTGGCCGGATCAGCGCGGACGGCTCGAGCGGCTATCCCGCCGGGCCCGGCCGTTACCACCTGTACATCTCCTGGGCCTGCCCGTGGGCCCATCGCACCGCGATCGTCCGCAAGTTGCTCGGCCTGGAGCAGGTTATCTCCCTGTCCGCGGTGGATCCGGTCAGGGACGGGCGCGGCTGGGCGTTCCGCGCGGGTGACGGTTACTCCGTCGACCCGGTCAACGGCTTCGCGCTGCTGCGCGAGGCCTACGACGCAACCGAACCGCACTATGACGGGCACATCTCCGTTCCTGTGCTGTGGGACCGCGCGACCGGCCGGATCGTGAGCAACAACTTTCCCGACATCACGATTGACCTGGACACCCAATTCGGCCAGTGGTCGGACCCCGCGGTCGACCTTTACCCGGCGGCGCTGCGCGGCGAGCTCGACGCAGTGAACGAAATGGTCTACCGGGGCCTGAACAACGGCGTATACCGGGCCGGCTTCGCCAGGACCCAGGAGGCCTACCACGAGGCCGTGAGCGAGGTGTTCGGCACGCTCGACCAGGTTGAGGACCGGCTGGCACACCAGCGCTACCTGCTCGGCGGCACGCTGACCGAGGCCGACGTGCGGCTCTGGGTGACGCTGGCCCGCTTCGACGCCGTCTACTACTCGCATTTCAAGTGCAACATCCGCCGGGTTGCCGACTATCCGAGCCTGTGGGGCTACGCGCGGGATCTCTACTCGCGGCCCGCGTTCCGCGAGACGACGAATTTTGCCCATATCAAGAATCATTATTACCGGACGCACCCGCACCTCAACCCGAGCCGGATCGTGCCCGACGGTCCGGTCCTGGACTGGGACAGCCCGCACGGCCGCGAGCACGTCTGAGCGGCGCACCTGGCCAGCCGCGCCATTACGTGCGAACGTGGGGTACGAAGGCCCGGCCCATTGAACAGCATGTGGAGGGTCCGATGGGCAGGGATGTCCCGGCCATTGTCGTCAGCCAGCAGGACCGGCGCGCCTACCGCGAGAAGGTGCGGCTGTGCCTCGACGTGTTCGCGCGCATGCTGGCCGAGTCCCGGTTCGACTCCGGGCCGCAGCAGGTCGGCCTGGAGATCGAGGTCAACCTGGTCGACGAGGACGGCTGGCCATCGATGGCCAACACCTCGGTGCTGGAGGCGATCGCCGACCCGGCCTGGGCCAGTGAGCTCGGCCAGTTCAACCTGGAGATCAACCTGCCGCCGCGGTCGCTGGCCGGCGACGCACTGACCCGGCTGGAAGACCGGGTCAGGCGCAGCCTCAACCACGCGAACAAGCGGGCGCTGGAGGCCGGGGCCCGGCTGGTCATGGTGGGGATCTTGCCGACGCTGCGGGAGAGCGACGTCGGGGAGCACGCCATGTCGGTCAACCCGCGCTACCGGCTGCTGAACGAGCAGATGTTCGCCGCCCGCGGCGAGGAGATGCGGATCGCCATCGAGGGACCCGAGCGGCTGCTCGCCCACGCCGACACGATCACGCCGGAGGCGGCCTGCACCAGCGTGCAGTTTCACCTGCAGGTGTCGCCGGAGGCGTTCAGCAGCTACTGGAACGCGGCCCAGGCGGTGGCGGGCGTGCAGGTGGCGCTGGCGGCGAACTCGCCGTACCTGTTCGGCAGGCAGCTGTGGCGCGAGACCCGGATCACCCTGTTCGAGCAGGCCACCGATACCCGCCCGGAGGAGCTGAAGGAGCAGGGGGTGCGGCCCCGGGTGTGGTTTGGTGACCGGTGGATCACCTCGGTGTTCGATCTTTTCGAGGAGAACCTCAAGTACTTCCCCGCGCTGCTGCCGCTGTGCGAGGACGAGGATCCCGTGGCCTCGCTGGATCGCGGCATCGCGCCCGAGCTGGCCGAGCTGACGCTGCACAACGGCACCGTCTACCGGTGGAACCGGCCGGTGTACGCGGTCGTCGACAACCAGCCGCACCTGCGGGTGGAGAACCGGGTGCTGCCGGCCGGCCCCACGGTGGTCGACGTGATCGCCAACGCCGCGTTTTACTACGGGGTCGTCCGGACGCTGGCCCATGCCGAGCGGCCGGTATGGTCGCGGATGTCGTTCTCGGCCGCGGCCGAGAATCTGGTCGAGGGCGCCCGGCACGGCCTGGAAGCGCACGTCTACTGGCCGGGAATGGGTCAGGTCCCGGTCACCGAGCTGACCCTGCGCCGGCTGCTGCCGATGGCGGCGGACGGGCTGGCCGAGTGGGGCGTCGACCCGCTGGACGCCCGGCGGCTGCTCGGCATCATCGAGCAGCGCTGCCTGACCGGGCGCAACGGCGCCACCTGGCAGGTCGGGGCCGTGACCGCGCTGACCGCGGCAGGCCTGAGCCGGGAGGAGGCGCTGCGCCGGATGACGCAGGGCTACATCGACCGGATGAACATCAACGAGCCGGCGCACGACTGGGAGCCGATCTGAGCGGTCCGCGGCTGCCGCTCATAGTGCGCCGCGAGCGGCGATGCCTGCTCGGCAGGTGGCCGCCTTCGGCGCCGTGCCGGCTGGAGCCGCGAGGGCACCGGGCAGCGTACTAGCGCGCTCCGCCGGCCCGCTGGCGCTGGCGCTTCAGCGCGCCGGCGACCGCCACCGCGCTCAGGATCTGGCCCGCCAGCTTGACGTTGCGCGATTCGGGGGAGCCCGCGCCGCGCGCAGGCCCCGGGCGCACTGGCTCCCGCGACGAACCCGGCGACCCCGCGCCGCCGGCCGTATCCTTCGCTGCGTGGCCGCTGGCGCCGCTCGCCGCCTGGCCGCCGCCGGTCGCTCGCCCGCTCGCCGCGCGCCCGTTAGCACCGGGCCGGTCAGCCGCTGCGCCCGCGGCGGGCTCCGCGCGAGCGGTCACCGGGCCGGGCTGATCGGTGCGGCGCAGCTCCACGGCCAGCTCGGGGCGGCGCTGCTGCGCGGCGGCGTACAGCTGGTAGGCGTGCACGTCGGCGCCCATCAGCGGCGGCGGGAACATGCTGCGCGGCCACAGCCCGCGCGCCTTCACCACGCTGAATTCCACCGCGTACAAGGTGAGCTGGGCCTGCAGGTAGAACCAGGCGAGCAGGCCCAGCACGATCCCGAACGTGCCGTAGGCCGAGTTGCTGGTCTTGGTGAGGTGACTGACCAGGTGGGTGGCGAAGGACTGCAGCACCGTCCAGGTGAACCCGGAAATGATGGCACCGAGCCGCAGGTCGCGGGTGGCGATTTCCTTCGCGGTGCCGACCCGGAACGCCAGCCAGAACGTCCCGATATTCAGCACTAGCGCTACGGCGACCGCGCCGATTTGCGCCAGCGGCCCGGGCAGGAAACTGCTGGCGTGGCCGGCGAACTCGGCGAGCGAGATCGTGACGATCTGGCCGACGCCGATCACGATGATGAGGCCGAAGCTGCGCAGCAGCGAGCCGGGGAAGCCGGGACGCCGGGTGAACGGCACCCCCCAGACGGTATTAAGCGCATTCTGGATCGCGTTCGCCACCCCGCGGCCGCCGTAGAAGGTCAGCACCAGGCCGATGACCAGCGCGATCCCGGCGCCGCTGACGGTGTGGCCCTTAGGCAGGTAATGGGCGAAGGTCGGGTACTGCTGCAGCGCCGAACTCTCCAGCCTGCGCTGAAGACTGGCATGTCCGCGCAGCACCAGTTCCAGCACCGTGTACAGCACCAGCAGCAGCGGGAAGATCGACGCGAACGCGTAGTAGGACACCAGGGCGGCGAGGTAGCCGGCCTGGTCGTCGCTGAACTTCTTCCAGGCGCCGACGACAAAACCGAGAAAAGGCTGGTTCTGCTGCAGCCGGTCCACGTTGTGCTGCAGTTTCTGCACGGCGTTCATGTCGCAGGAGCATTACCCGGGTGCTGGCTGATCATGCCTGCCGCGGCCCGGGCCGGCGGCCAGCTCCAGCTCATCAGCGCCGGTCTGGTGACCCGCTGAGCAGCGCAGCTGGGCCGCCACCGGCGCGCCGCAGCCGTGGTGGTACAGCACCACCGGGGCCCCGGCGGGCGCCAGCCACTGGTCACCCCACTGCATCAGCGCCACCAGCACCGGGAACAGGGCGGCCCCCTTGTCGGTCAGCCGGTAGCCCATCCGGGCGCGCTGGCCGGACTCGCGGTAGGGGTAACGCTCGAGCAGCCCGTGCTCGACCAGGTCCCGCAGCCGCGCCGCCGCGACGGGCTGGCTGATGCGCGCGCGCTCGGCGAAGTCGTCGAAGCGGGTGGTGCCGTAGAACGCCTCCCGCAGGATCAGCAGGGCCGAGGTATTGCCGGCCACGTCCAGGGCCTTGCGCATCGAGCAGTGCACGGCCGCCCAGCCCGAGCGCGGCGCCAGCGGGCCGGTCAGCGTGACCGTGTGCCCGGACTCGGCCTGCTCTCCGGCCTGGTCCCCGGCCTGCCCCTCGGCCTGAGCACGGTGCGGGCCCGGTTCGCGGGCGGTGTCCTCATCGGCGTTCACGAGCTCAGTATAGCTGGCTTGCGATTTTCTTAGTCAGGGCATTATGGTCTGGCTATGACTTTGCTAAGCCAGCAGGGATCACGGGGGACGGCCCGGCGGACCGCGGCGGCCCCGCGCGAGGTGCTGCTGATCGTGTCAGCCGGGGTGGTCATGGCCAGCCTGGACCTGTTCATCGTCAACGTGGCGCTGCCGCAGATCGCCAGGGACCTGCACGAGCCGGACCTGGGCGCGCTGTCCTGGGTGCTGAACGGGTACGCGATCGTCTACGCGGCCCTGCTGGTGCTGGCCGGCCGGCTGGCCGACCGGCGCGCTCGCGAGCACGGGTTCCTGCTTGGTGTGGCCATCTTCACCGCGGCCTCGGCCGCGTGCGGCGCGGCCAGCAGCGTGGCCATGCTGGTGGCGTTCCGGCTGGTGCAGGCGGCGGGCGCGGCGCTGCTCACGCCCACCTCGCTGGGCCTGGTGCTGGCGTCCTACCCGCCGGAGCGCCGGGCCGGCGCGGTCCGGGCCTGGACCGCGACCGGCGGCATGGCCGCGGCGCTCGGCCCGGTGGCCGGCGGGCTGCTGGTCACGCTCAGCTGGCGCTGGGTTTTCCTGGTCAACGTGCCGATCGGGCTGGCCGCGCTGCTGATCGGCTGGCGGCGGCTGCCGCACGTGCCCGGGCACGACGGGCCCCGGCCGGACGTGCTCGGCGCGCTGCTGGTCACGGCGGGTGTAGCCGGCGCTCACCCTGGGACTGGTCAGGGGCGGTACCTGGGGCTGGGGCTCGGCGGCCACGATCGGCGTGCTGGCCGCCTCGGCCACGGTGCTCGCCGTGTTCGGGCTGCACTGCGCCCGGCATCACAACCCGCTGATCGACCCGGCGCTGCTGCGGATCCGCCCCTTCACCGGGGCCTCGGTGGTGACGCTGCTGTTCTCGGTGTCGTTCGGCGCCATGCTGCTGTCGGTGGTGCTCTGGCTGCAGGATGCGTGGGGCTGGTCGGCGCTGAGCGCCGGGCTGGCCATCGCGCCCGGGCCGGTGATGGTCCCGGTGATCTCGTTCGCGGTCACCGGGCGGCTGATCGCGCGGTTCGGGCCCGCGCCAGTGATCGCGCTCGGCTCGACCGTGTTCGCGGGCGGCATCGCCTGGTGGGCCGCGGCGATCACGCTCGCGCCCGACTACTGGCACGTGCTCGGGGGCATGCTGGCCACCGGCATCGGCGTCGGGCTGACCCTGCCCACGCTGATGTCGACGGCCGCCGCGTCCCTGCCGCCGCACGCCTTCGCCACCGGCTCCGGCGTGGTCAACATGCTCAGGCAGGTGGGGTTCGCCGTCGGGGTGGCCGTCCTGGTCGCGGTGCTCGGAACCCCGGCGACCGCGGCCGGGCGGCTGGCGGCGTTCCAGCGCGGATGGCTGGTGATCGCGGCCATCGCCCTGGCGGGTGCGATCGCCGCGGTGCTGGTGCGCCGCCAGCGCCCGGCGCCCGGAGCGGCCCAGCCGGCCGGAGCAGCCCCGTCCTCCGGCGCAGTCCTGCCGGCCGCGCGGCCCCCGCTCTGCCGAACGGTCGGTAGCACGCCGAACAGGATGAAGGAGCCGAACAGGATGAAGGATCTGTGCCGGCGGCTCCAGATTTTTCGTCTTGGTCGCCGCGATGGCCCTCAGGCGGCCCCGATGGCCCGTAGCCGGGCCAGTGCCGGGCCGGCGAAGGCGGAGGCGAGCCCCGCGTAGCCGAGGTCGTTGGGGTGGAAGTGGTCCCCGGCCAGCCTGCCCCGCCACGAACCGGGGCCGCCCGACCGCATGTCGGCCAGGATCAGCCTGCCGTCCCGGCCGGGGCCGCCGCTCGTGGCGCGGTCGATCAGCTCGTTGATGGCGCGGGCCGCCGGGTTGCGGTTCGGCATGCCGGCGACCACGGCGCCGTCCGGCAGCCGGTCCAGCAGCTGGCTGAACGCGACGGCCAGCCCGGCCCGGTGCCGTCGGCGCATGATGTCGTTCGAGCCGATCAGCAGCGTGACCAGCTCCGGCCGGACGCCGAGCCGGGCCATCGCGGGCAGCTGGGTGTCCAGCACATCGGCGACCCGGGCGCCGCTGACCGACAGGTTGACGATCCGCACCGGGTAGCCGCGGCTGGCCAGCTCGCGACCAAGCTGGCCGACCCAGCCGCGGTCGTAGCGGGAGGCGCCGATGCCCTGGGACATCGAGTCGCCGAGCACCGCCCACAGCGGGCCGCCGGCGGCCAGCGCAGCGGCATTCGCGCGCTGCCACGCGCGGGCGTACGGCTCGATCTGCGCCTGCACCTGGCCCACGCCGGGCAGCAGCCGCGCAGCCGCCCGGTAGAACGGCCCGGCCGGGCGGGGACTCAGGTTCGAGTAGGCAAACTCCGGCGCCTGCTGGGTCATGCCCTGGTCAACACCGCAGCCGCCATGATCAGTCCCGGCCATGATCAGCACTCCCGCGCGGGCGCCGGCCTGGCGCCCGGCCCGGCTAGGATCGTCGCAGCCGGGCGCCCGGCGTGATCACGCTGACCGACACCGGCCAAGGGGGACGGCAGTGAGCCGAGTTGCCCACCCGGCGGGCCCGTGGCATGCCGACATGCTGCCGCCGGAGCAGCCGGGACCGCCGCCGGCGGACGTCAACGCGCTGGACCCGGCGGTCTGGCCGCGCTCGGCCCGGCGGTCCGGCGGCGCGATCAGGCTGGGCGGTGTTGATGTGCGCGAGCTGGCCCGCGAGTTCGGCACCCCGTTGTTCGCCCTGGACGAGGCGGATTTCCGCGGCCGGTGCCGGGACTTTCGCGCCGCATTCGGCCCGGATACCGGGGTGTTCTACGCGGCCAAGGCGTTCTGCAGCCGGGCCGTGCTGCGCTGGGTCAGCGAGGAGGGCCTCGGCGTCGACGTCTGCACCGGCGGCGAGCTAGAGGTCGCGCTGCAGGCCGGGGTGGCGCCTGAGCTGATTACCCTGCACGGCAGCAACAAGCTGCCTGCCGAGCTGGAGCGGGCCGTGTCGATCGGCATCGGGCACATCGTGGTGGACTCGCTGGACGAGATCGCCCGGCTCACCGTGATCGCGGCCGCCGCGCCCGGGCGGCCCCGGGTCCTGGTGCGGGTGACCACCGGCGTCGAGGCGGCCGCGCACGAGTTCGTGGCCACGGCGCACGACGACCAGAAATTCGGCTTCTCGCTGTCCTCCGGCGCCGCCGACGAAGCGGTGCGCCAGGTGCTGGCCTGCCCGGACCTGGAGCTGGCCGGCCTGCACTCGCACATCGGGTCGCAGATCTACGACACGGCCGGATTTGAGGTGGCCGCGCACCGGGTGCTCGGGCTGGCGGTCCGGATCCGGGACGAGTACGGCCTGTCCATCGCCGAGCTGAACCTGGGCGGCGGGTTCGGCATCGCCTACGTTGCCGCCGACGATCCTGGCGAGGTGCGGGCGATCGCGGCCGGGCTACGCCAGATCATGGCCGGCCAATGCCGCCTGGCCGGGCTAGAGCTGCCGCAGCTGACCGTCGAGCCGGGCCGGGCCATCTCCGGTCCCGGCACCATCACCGTCTACGAGGTCGGCACGGTCAAGAACGTCGACGGGCTGCGCACCTACGTCAGCGTTGACGGCGGGATGAGCGACAACATCCGCACCGCGCTGTACGACGCCAGCTACACCTGCGCCCTGGCCTCCCGCGAGTCGGCCGCGCCGGTCATGCTGTGCCGCCTGGTGGGCAGGCACTGCGAGAGCGGTGACATCGTGGTCCGCGACGCCTGGCTGCCCGGCGACCTCGCCCCCGGTGACCTGGTCGCGGTCGCGGGCACCGGGGCCTACTGCCGGTCCATGGCCAGCAACTACAACCACGTGCCGCGGCCCGGCGTGGTCGCCGTGGCCGGCGGCGCGGCCCGGGTCGTGCTGCGCCGCGAGACCGTCGGCGACCTGCTGCGGCTCGACGTGGGCTAGCACCGCGGGCTCGTCCACCATGCCGAGTGCGACATCCAGCCGCCGCGCCGCCGAGCTGGCTGACGTAGCCCATCCGGCCGCGCACCTGCCGCGGCTGCCTGGCCACGTCGAAGCCGGCTACGGCCGCGGTGCCGGCGTCAATGGGCAGCAGGGTCGTCAGCATGCGCAGCGTGGTGGTCTTGCCGGCGCCGTTCGGGCCGAGGAAGCCGAGGATCTGGCCCGCGCGCACCGCGATGCTGACCCCGCGCACCGCCTCAACCCGGTAACGCCCCCGTCCCCGGCCCCCGGTGAAGCTCTTGCGCAGCCCGCTGGTGCTGATGATGTCAAGGCCGGCCGGCGGCCCGGTCGGCTAGAGTCGGCGGCGCGTCCCCGTTCTGACTGAGGGGTTTCCGGTGCTGTCCCTGGTCCTGCCCAAAGGCTCGCTCGAGCGCGCCACGCTCGAACTGTTCGACGCTGCCGACCTGACCGTGCGGCGCTCGTCTGACCGTGACTACCACGCGACGATCGACGACCCGCGGATCGAGCGGGTCCGGTTCCTGCGGCCGCAGGAGATCCCGTCCTACGTCGAGCAGGGCCTGTTCGATTTCGGTATCACCGGCCGGGACTGGATCACCGAGACCGGTGCCGACGTCACCTCGCTCGGCGAGCTGCAGTATTCCAGGGCGACGTCCGACCCGGTGCGGGTGGTGCTGGCCGTGCCGGCTGGCGCGAGCTGGCAGTCCGCCGCCGACCTGCCGGACGGGATCCGGATCTCCACCGAGTTCCCGGCGCTGACCCGCCGTTACCTGGAGGTGCACGGGGTCAAGGCCGTCGTCATCCCGTCCTACGGCGCCACCGAGGCCAAGGTGCCCGACATCGTGGACGCGATCGTCGACCTGACCGAGACCGGCTCGTCGCTGCGGCGCAACGGGCTGCGGATCCTGGACACGCTGCTGGTTAGCTACACCGAGCTGATCGCTAATCCGGTGGCGCACGGCGGTCCCGATTCCCGGGCCGCGATGGAGGACATCGCGCTGCTGCTGCGCGGCGCGATCCGGGCCCGCGGCAACGTGCTGCTCAAGCTGAACGTGCCCGCCGGCGAGCTCGCCGCGGTGACCGAGCTGCTGCCCGGCATGTCCTCGCCGACGATCACCTCGCTGGCGCGCGGCGACATGCATGCGGTCGAGGCCGTGGTACCCAAGCGCGGCGTCAACACGCTGATTCCAGCGCTCAAGGCGGCCGGCGGCCGGGACATCCTCGAGCTGCCGATTTCCAAGATCGTCGAATGAGGCTCGCCCGGGGCTCCGCGCCGATGGTGATCAATTAGTAATCGCTGAAAGTATTGACTCACCCGTACTACGGGGAGTAGCACTGGCAAGTGAATCGGTTCCACGATTCCACGGGAGTGACTGCTCTCATGGAGGTGAATCGGGCTGAAATCGGCGCACCGGACAAATATCGCCGAGGTAGCGGCAGCTGCCGGGGTGAGCGTCGGCACAGTCTCGCGGGTGCTCAACGAGAGCCCGAACGTCTCTGATGCCACCCGTCAGCGGGTGCTCGATGTGATGCGCCGGCTGAAGTACCGGCCGAGCCGGCTGGCGACCCGGCTGTCCCGCGGCAGCCCCGGCACGGTGATGCTGCTGGTGCCGTTCCTCACCCGCCCGTCAGTGGTGGCCCGGCTGGCCGGTGCCCTGGCCGTGCTGGACGAGCAGGGCCTCGACGTGGTGCTCGGCAACGTGGAGACGCCGCACCAGCTGGAACGCCACCTGGAGGCGCTGACCGCGCGGCACGGGGCCGAGGGCGCGGTGATCGTCTCGCTGCGGCTGAGCCGCCGGCAGCTGAGCGCGCTGCGGGACGCGCACCTGCCGCTGGCGCTGGTCGACACCGAGGCGCCCGGCGTGCCCAGCACGGTCGTCGACGACATCCGCGGCGGCTGCCTGGCCATCGAGCACCTCGTCAGCCTCGGGCACCGCCGGATCGGGTTCATCGGCGACCGGTACGAGCGCGGATTCGGCTTCCTGTCGACCCGGCGGCGGCTGCTCGGCTACCGGCGGGCGCTGGCCCGCAGCGGAGTCCGCTACGAACCGCAGCTGGTCCGGCTGGGCGAGCACGCCGCGGCGCAGGCCACGGCGCTGGCTGCCGAGTTGCTCGCCCTGCCGGTGCCGCCGACCGCGATCTTCGCCGCGTCCGACACCCAGGCCATGGGCGTGCTCGCCGCCGCCGAGCAGGCCGGGCGCAGCGTTCCGGCGGACCTGGCCGTGATCGGGTATGACGACATCGACGCCGCGGCCGAGCTCGCGCTGTCCACGGTGCGCCAGCCGCTGCGCGAAACCGGCGCGCACGGGGCGCGGCGGCTGTGCGCGCTGATCCGCGGCGAGACGGTCCGCCCGCTGCGCGAGGAACTGCCGGTCACGGTGGTGGCCCGGGCCACCACCGCGGGTGCGCACGCGAGAGACCGCCGACCGCCGCGGGTCAGCCCGGCCGCGGTGGTGCTGGCCGGGACGGGCAGCTGATATACCCGCGACTACCGTGGCATAGCACGCCGAAGTTAGGGAAATGTAGTGTCAGGTTATTGAGCAGTTCACGACAAGTTAAGGGCTCGCTCTGAGCCCGGGATGTATCCACGGAGCGCTGGAGGGAACATGAGACAGGGTGGCGTTCGCCGGCTGAGATTCCCGCTGGCGGCCCGCGCAACGGCCGGACGCAGGGCGCGCGGCCAGGTGGCGATGCTGGGCGGCGCGGCCCTGGCCGCGACGGCCCTGGCCGCCTGCGGCACCAGCAGCGCTAGCACCGGCCCGGTAACGCTGAACTTCTACCAGTATCCGGACGTGTCCGGCGCTACCCAGCAGGCCATCAACAACTGCAATAAGCAGAGCCACGGCCAGTACACGATCTCCTACCAGCAGCTGCCCACCGGCTCGGACGGCCAGCGTCAGCAGCTGGTGCGGCGCCTGGCTGCGCACGACAACACGATCGACATCATGGCCCTGGACGTCACCTGGGAAGCCGAGTTCGCCACAGCCGGGTGGATCCAGCCGCTGACCGGCGCGGACAAGGCGGCGGTCGAGAACGGCACGCTCAAGCCGGCCCTGGACACCGCGATCTGGAAGGGCAAGCTGTACGCGATTCCCGACAACAGCAACACCCAGCTGCTGTGGTACCGCTCCGACCTGGTGAAGACCCCGCCCAAGACCTGGGCCCAGATGATCGCCGACGCCGAGCAGCTGGCCAAGCAGGGCAAGCCGCACTACATCGAGATCCAGGGCGCCCAGTACGAGGGCACGACGGTGTGGTTCAACACGATGGTGCAGAGCGCAGGCGGCACGATCCTGAACCCGGCCGCGACCAAGGTCACCCTCGGTGCGCCCGCGGTGAAGGCCCTGTCGGTCATGCACCAGCTGGCCGCCTCAAAGGCCGCCGACCCGTCGCTGGACGTGCAGATGGAGAACGACAACCGGCTGGCCATGGAGGCGGGCACGGCCGCCTTCGAGCTGAACTACCCGTTCGTCTATCCGTCCATGAAGGCCGACAACCCCAAGCTGTTCAAGGACTTCAAGTGGGCGCTGTACCCGCAGGTCGTCCCCGGCAGCCGGCCAAGGTGACGATCGGCGGCATCGACCTCGCGGTCAGCGCGTACTCCCAGCACAAGGCGCTGGCGTTCAAGGCCGCGCTGTGCCTGCGGGACAAGCAGAACCAGATCATCGCCGCCAACATCGGCGGCGCGCCGCCCACGATCGCCAGCCTGTACAACAACCCGGTGCTGTTCAAGGACTACCCGTTCCACGCCGACATCCTGCAGGCGCTTGAGCACGCCAGCGTCCGGCCGAAGACGCCGGTCTACCAGGTGGTCTCCATCGACATCTCGCACCTGGTCTCGCCCGCAACGGGTATCAGCCCGACCGGCACGGAGCAGTCGATGAAGGGCCAGCTGAACAACGCACTGCAATCGAAGGGACTGGTCCCGTGAGCCCCGGCGCCGCAGACAACAGGACCGCGGGCCGACGGCCCGATCCGAGGAAAGGACAACGCCGATGACCGCAAGCTCGCAGGTGGCGGCCGGCACCGAGACCGTCACAGAGACCACGGGCGGCCGCCGCCGGCGGCAGCTGTCGGAGGGCGCGCGGGCCGAGCGCAGGCTCGGCCTGCTGCTATGCGCGCCTGCCGTCATCGTCATGATCGCGGTCACCGCCTATCCGGTCGATCTACGCCATCTGGCTGTCGCTGGAGCGCTACAACCTCGAACTCCCCAGCGCCATCAAGTTCGTCGGGCTGAGCAACTACGCGGCGGTGCTCAGCTCGTCCTATTGGTGGCAGGCGCTGGAGGTGACCGTGATCATCACGGTCTTCTCGGTCGCCATCACGCTGGTGCTCGGCATGCTGCTGGCCCTGCTCATGCACCGGACCCTGTTCGGCCGGGGCACCGTGCGCACCTCCGCGCTGATCCCGTACGGGATCGTGACGGTGGCCGCCGCCTACGGCTGGCAGTTCGCCTGGACGCCCGGCCAGGGCTACCTGTCCGCCGCGTTCAACTACAGCGCGCCGCTGACCCACCAGGTATCGGCCATCGCGGTCATCATCCTGGCGGAGATCTGGAAGACCACGCCGTTCATGGCGCTGCTGCTGCTCGCCGGGCTCTCGCTGGTGCCCGATGATTTGCAGCGCGCCGCCATGGTGGACGGCGCGACCGGCTGGCAGCGGTTCACCAGGATCACGCTGCCGCTGATGAAGCCGGCCATCCTGGTCGCGCTGCTGTTCCGGACCCTGGACTCGTTCCGGATCTTCGACAACATCTACATCCTGACCGCTGGCGCCAATAAGACCGGTTCGGTCTCGATCCTCGCCTTCGACAACCTGTTCAGCGCGCTGAACCTGGGCATCGGATCGGCGATCTCGGTTCTCATCTTCATCTGCGTGGCGATCATCGCGTTCGCATTCATCAAGGGCTTCGGGGCCTCGGCCCCGGGCGCGGACATGGCAAAGAGGTGACCCGCTGATGGCTGCTGTAACCACCACGCCCCGGCAGAAGGTCGGCTGGGGGACGGCGAACTTCGTCGTCATCGCGCTCGCGCTCATCCCGGTGCTCTGGCTGGTGTCGCTGTCCTTCAAGACCCCCACGGCCATCCTCGACCCCTCCTTCATCCCGAAGTCGTGGACCTGGTCGAACTACTCCGGGATCCTGAAGACCTCACAGTTCATCCGGCCGCTGATCAACTCGATCGGGATCGGCCTGATCGCGACGCTGATCGCGGTCGTGCTGGCCTCGATGGCGGCGTACGCGGTCGCCCGGCTGGCCTTCCCCGGCAAGAGCGTGCTGATCGGGATGGCGCTGCTGATCGCGATGTTCCCGGCTGATCTCGCTGGTGACCCCGCTGTTCAGCATCGAGCGCGCGCTCGGGCTGTTCAACACCTGGCCCGGCCTGATCATCCCCTACGTGGCCTTCGGCCTGCCGCTCGGCATCTACACGCTGTCGGCGTTCTTCCGCGAGATCCCCTGGGAGCTGGAGAAGGCCGCCAAGGTCGACGGCGCCACCCCGTTCCAGGCCTTCACCAAGGTCATCGCCCCGCTGGCGGCGCCCGGGCATGGTGACCACGGCGATCCTGGTGTTCCTGTTCTGCTGGAACGAGTTCCTGTTCGCGATCTCGTTCACCTCGACGCTCTCGTCCCGGACCGCGCCGGCCTCGCTGGCCTATTTCAGCGGCGGCTCGGTCTTCACCGTGCCGACCGGGCCGATCGCGGCCGCCGCGGTCGTCATCACCATCCCGATCATCATCTTCGTGGTGTTCTTCCAGCGCCGGATCGTCGCCGGGCTGACCTCAGGCGCGGTCAAGGGCTAGCGGACTTAAGGAGAGACAGTGGCTGAAATCGTTCTGGACCAGATCACCAAGCGCTTCCCCGACGGCGCGCTGGCGGTCGACAAGGTCAGCCTGGACATCGCCGACGGCGAGTTCGTGATCCTGGTGGGGCCGTCCGGCTGCGGGAAGTCCACCACGCTGAACATGATCGCCGGCCTGGAGGACATCACCGAGGGCGAGCTGCGCATCGGCGGCAAGGTGGTGAACAACGCCGCGCCCAAGGACCGCGACATCGCGATGGTGTTCCAGAGCTACGCGCTCTACCCGCACATGACGGTCCGGGAGAACATGGGCTTCGCGCTCAAGCTGGCCAAGACGCCGCAGGCCACCATCAACGAGAAGGTCAACGAGGCCGCACAGGTGCTCGACCTGACCCAGCACCTGGACCGCAGGCCGGCCAACCTGTCCGGCGGCCAGCGGCAGCGGGTCGCCATGGGCCGGGCCATCGTCCGCGACCCGTCCGTGTTCCTGATGGACGAGCCGCTGTCCAACCTGGACGCCAAGCTGCGGGTGCAGATGCGCACCGAGGTGTCCCGGCTGCAGCGGCGGCTGGGCACCACGATGGTCTACGTGACCCACGACCAGACCGAGGCGATGACCCTCGGCGACCGGGTGGCGGTCATGCGCGGCGGGCTCCTGCAGCAGGTCGGCTCGCCGCAGGTGCTTTACGACCGGCCCGGACAACCTGTTCGTGGCCGGCTTCATCGGCTCGCCGTCGATGAACTTCATGCCGGCCGCGCTGGAGGACGGCCGGGTGCGGACCCCGCTCGGCGACGCCGCGCTCATCCCGCAGCTGCGCCAGACCCTGGAGCGCGAGAACGTCGGCCGGGATGTCATCGTGGGCATCCGGCCAGAGAACTTCGAGGACGCCGCACTGGTGCAGGCCGACGAGCGGTCGCAAGGGATCACGTTCCAGGCCACCATCGACGTACTCGAGTCGATGGGCTCGGATGTCTACGTGTACTTCACCAAGGGCGCGGAGGAGCAGCAGCTCAACGTGGACCAGCTGGCCGAGCTGGCCCAGGACTCCGGGCAGGCCGACACCGGCGGCAGCAGCGAGACGATGACGGCCCGGCTGGACGCGACTACCCAGATACGCGAGGGCCACGACGCCGAGCTGTGGGTGGACACCCGGTCGATGCACATCTTCGACCCCAGATCCGGCCGCAACCTCAGCCTGGGCGCCGAGCCCGCGGCCACGGCCGGACCGGCCAGCTGACGACGAGCGCCTGCGCCTGCGGCGCTACCGTCCCGGCCGGCGCAGTGCAGGCTAGTGCGCGGACCGTCCCGGCCGGCGCAGGCGCTCGATAACCTCATCGCTCCACTCGTGGGTGCGCATCAGGCGGTACCGCTCGCGTGCGACCCGCTGGTAGGCGGCCGCCTCGGTATCGCCGCCGATCAGATCGGCCGCCCGCAGCATCCGCACCACCGGGCGGAACTCCTCGGAATACCACCGGCGGGCGATCTGCTCACGGTCGATGAACCGGCCCTCGGCCTGCATGGCGCGAAAACCCCACGCCTCCACCGCCTCGCCGAGCTCGGCGTACTCCCACGGGTCCGCAAAAATAACCTTGGCCATGGCCTCGGGCGGCAGCGGCACCCGGTCGCGGAAGATCCGCTCGTAGCTCTTCATCAGCAGGTCGCCGCGGTACCGGATGCCCTGGGCCGGGACGGCGGTCCGCACGTCGGTGACGTAGGCGTCGATGACGGTCAGGCCGGTGGCGATGGCGATCGATACCCGGTGATGCCCGTCCTTGACGAAGTGCAGCTCGCCCACCCGGTACACGTCGATCGGCGGGATCGCCTCGCCGCGCCGCTGCGCCAGCGCGAGCCGCTCCCACCGCTCCCGGACCCGGCCGGTGGTGGGCCGGAACCGGCGGTCGAAGTCGCGGCGTGGAATCCACGCTGCCCACCACCGTTTCCAGCCGGATCGTCTGCAGTCCGAGCTGGCGCTCGCTCAGCCAGCCCAGCGCGGCGACCACGTCGCCGTAGGGGAGGATCAGGTTGACGTCGTCCGGCTCGCGGCGCAGCCGGTGGGCGAGCCGGGCGAGCGCCTGCCGCCGCCGGGCGCGCAGGAAGTCGTTCTCCACGTCAGAGCGGGGGAAGCCGGTATCAAAGGACATGCTGGCCGTCCGGTTCCCGCGGCCTGGCCGCAATGTCGATCAGATGGCGCCCGAGTACGTTGCGCACCTCGGTGCCGTCCAGTGCGCCGGAGCACTGCTGCCCGGCCCGCGGCTGCACGTGCCCGTGCAGCAGCACCCGGGGCCGCAGCGCCGCGACCAGTCCGTGAAAGCAGCTGAAACCGCGGTGAGCCAGGTCATCGGCATCTCCGACGCCGCGCGGCGGCGCGTGCGTCAGCAGCACGTCGACGCCGCGGCCGTCCCGCCGGCGACGCCGCGCCGCGCGCCGGGCCAGCGCGCGGGCCCGCCGGGCCTGCTGCCGCTCGGTGTACTGGTTGGGCCCGCTGCCGTAGCGCAGGCAGCCACCGAGCCCGGCGATGCGCAGCCCGCCGACGTCGACCACCCGGCCATCAGCGTTGACCGCGCTGTCCGGCACCGGGCGCCGGGCCGGCAGCCCGGCGCGCAGCGTGATTCCGGCCCGCGACAGCCGGTAGCCGGACAGGTCGGGGTCGTGGTTGCCCGGCACGAGCACCAGCGGCAGGTCCAGCGCATCCATCAGGTAGCTCAGGTAATCGGCGGGCAGGTCTCCGCAGGCGGCGATCAGGCACGCCCCGCGCGCGGTGCCCAGGTCGGCCTGCAGCGTATCGTCGACCTCGTCGGCGACGGCCAGCACGCGCACGAGGCCGGGACGCCCGGCCGCGCGGTCAGTTCGCGGCGGCATTCAGCGTACGGCCGTTCCCCGCACGTCGATGCCGCGCTCCCGCAGTGCCGCCTCGGCCCGGTAGATGCCGGCCTGCGAGGCCCGGTCTCCGCCGGCCGGCGGATCGATGCTCAGCTGGCGGCAGGCCGCGCTCAGCGTGTCCAGGTAGGCGCCGCGCACCGCCCGGACGCGGTGCTGCTTGGCGGCGACACCGCTGCTGGTCTCGGTCTGCTCCAGCTCGGCCCGCAGTCGCCGCAGCCGCTCGGTCAGCACCGCGATGGACTCGGCCCGCGTCGGCGCCCGCTGCGCCGCGACCCGGCTGCGGTGCCTGTCGGCCGCCCACCCCCAGGCACGCGGGAGCGAGACCAGCACGAACATCGCTGCGGTCGGGAGCAGGAGCACGAGGATCAATTCGGCGAACGGGCGCACGGATAATAGTCTCCGCTCCGGCGCAGCCAAAAGGCAAGGCAGGCCACGCGCCGGCCGGTTAGATGAGCCCGGTTAGCCGAGACAGGCCCGATGAGACAGGCCCGATGAGACAGGAGAGAGATGGGACACCCGACGGCGCCCGGCCCCTGGTGGCACGGGGCGGTCCTTTACCAGCTGTACGTCCGGTCCTGGCGGGACTGCGACGCCGACGGCTACGGCGATCTGCCGGGCATCATCGAACGGCTCGACCATCTGGCCTGGCTCGGGGTAGACGGGATCTGGCTGTCGCCCACCATGCCCTCGCCGGACGACGACTGGGGATATGACGTCAGCGACTACACCGGCGTTCATCCCGAGCTCGGCACTATGGCTGACCTGGACGCGCTGATCGAGCAGGCGGGCCAGCGCGGCATCCGGGTGCTGCTCGACCTGGTGCCCAACCACACCAGCTCGGCCCACCCCTGGTTCGTGGACGCGGCATCCGGGCCGGACGCCGCGCATCGCGACTACTACGTGTGGGCCGGCCCTTCGGCTGGCGGCGGGCCGCCGAACAACTGGATGGACTCCACCGGCCAGCCCGCCTGGGAACTGGACGCCGCGTCCGGGCAGTACTACCTGCACAACTTCCTGCCCAGCCAGCCCGACCTGAACTGGTGGGAGCCCGCGGTGCACCGTGAGTTCGCCGAGATCCTCAACTTCTGGTTCGACCGCGGGGTGGCGGGCTTCCGCATCGACGTGGCGCACGGCCTGTACAAGGACGCGCAGCTGCGCGACAACCCGCCGCTGGAGCGGGACAGCGAGCTGCGCGGCCGGTTCGGCCTGGAGCCGGTCTACAACGCGAACCGGCCGGAGGTGCACGGGGTCTACCGGGACTGGCGCCAGCTCGCCCGGGCGTACTCGCCCGAGCGGCTGCTGCTCGGCGAGACCTGGGTTGCCGACGCCGACCTGCTGGCCACCTTCTACGGCAACGGGGACGAGCTGCAGCTCGCGTTCAACTTCCCGTTCGCGTTCGGGGACTTCAGCGCGGAGCGGCTGGCCGACGCGGTGGCCAAGACGCTGGCCGCGCTGCCGCCGGGCGCGTGCCCGGTGTGGATGGCCTCCAACCACGACATCGGGCGGTTCCCGACCCGCTGGTGCGGCGGCGACGAGCGCAAGATCAGGCTCGCGCTGCTGCTGCTGGCCACCCTGCCCGGGACGACCGTGCTGTATTACGGCGACGAGATCGGCATGGCCGACGTGGACGTGCCGGGCGAGCTGCAGCGAGACACGATGACGCTGGGCGGCGACGCCGCCCGCCCCAACCGGGATCGGGCCAGGACCCCGCTGCGCTGGGACGACTCGCCCGGCGGCGGCTTCACCGCGGGTGGCACCGTGCCGTGGCTTCCGTTTGGTGACGACCCGGCCGGCAGCGTGGCCGCCCAGCGCGCGGACCCCGGCTCGACGCTGTGGTTCTGCCGCGACCTGCTCGCCCTGCGCCGCGCCGAGCTCGGCGGCGGAATCGCCGCCTACCAGCCGCTCGCCGCCCCGGCCGGGCAGTGGGCCTACCGGGTCGGCGGCCTCACCGTGACCGCGAACCTCAGCAACGAGCCGGCCGCGCTGGACGGCCCGCCGCCGGAGATCCTGCTGGCCACGCCCGGAACGATCGTCCCTGATATGGGCAACCTCGTCCTCCCGCCCTGGTCCGGGGTGGTCGCGCGGGGCTGAATTGCCGGGTCCGCATTGCCGGGTCCGCTCGGCCGTCGCCCATTGTTCTCCCACTACGCTGGACGAGTGCTGCCTCGAGTTGATCTTCGCCGGATAGACCTGCGCGGCGCGCGGGGCGCCGAGCTGAGCCGGATGGCGCTGGCCGGCAAGCTGCCGCGCGCCCGGCTCGACGTCGAGGCAGCGGCGGCGGCTGTCCGGCCGGTATGCGAGGACGTCAGGCAGCGCGGTGCCGCAGCGGTCCGCGAGTACACCCGCCGGTTCGACGGCGTGGACCTGGCCGCCACGCCGGTGCCCGCCGCGGCGCTGGCCGCGGCCCTGGATCGGCTCGCCCCCGACGTCCGCGCGGCCCTGGAGGAAGCCGCGCGGCGTGCCCGGCTGGTGCACTCCGACCAGCTGCCCCGTGACACGGTGACGAGCATCGGGCCCGGCGCGCAGGTCACCGAGCGGTATGTGCCGGTCGGCCGGGCCGGGGTGTACGTGCCGGGCGGCCTGGTCGCCTATCCCTCGTCGGTGGTCATGAACGTGATCCCGGCCCAGGTTGCCGGGGTCAGCGAGATCGCGGTGGCCTCGCCGCCGCAGGCCGACGCCGGCGGCCTTCCGCACCCGGCGGTGCTGGCCGCCTGCGCGCTGCTCGGCGTGACCGAGGTGCACGCGGCCGGCGGAGCGCAGGCGATCGCGATGCTCGGCTACGGCACGCAGGATTGCGCCCCTGTGGACGTGATCACCGGCCCTGGCAATGTCTATGTGGCGGCGGCCAAGAGGCTGCTGAGCGGCACCGTCGCCGTGGACGCGGAGGCCGGCCCGACGGAGATCGCGATCGTCGCCGACCACACCGCCGACGCGGAGTTCGTGGCCGCCGACCTGATTGCCCAGGCCGAGCACGACCCGCTGGCCGCGTGCCTGCTGATCAGCACCGACCCGGGCCTGGCCGACCGGGTCGACGCCGCGGTGGCCGGCCAGGCGGTCACCGCCCGGCACCGGGACCGGGTGCTGGCCGCGCTGGCCGGCCAGTCCGCCTGCGCGCTGGTCGACGACCCGGACGCGGCCCTGGCCGTCGCCGACGCCTGGGCTCCCGAGCACCTGGAGATCCAGGCCGAGAACGGCAGTGAGCTGGCCCGCCGGGTGCGCAACGCCGGCGCGGTCTTCGTCGGTCCTTACGCCCCGGTGTCGCTGGGTGACTACCTCGCCGGATCTAACCACGTGCTGCCCACCGGCGGCACCGCGCGGCACTCCGGCGGCCTCGCCGTCGGGTCGTTTCTGCGCGGCATCCACGTGGTGGAGTACGACGCGGACGCGCTGGCCGGCGTGGCGCCGCACATCGACGCGCTCGGCGGTGCGGAGGACCTGGCCGCGCATGTCGCCGCCGTCCGGGTCCGGGTCCCGGCCGCGGCCGCCGCCGCTGGCCGCCCCGCCGCTGGCCGCCCCGCCGCTGGCCGCCCCGCCGCTGGCCGCCCCGCCGGCGGCAGCCCGGCCGCCGGGCCTGCGGATCCCCACTAGGCTGGATCGGGTGAGGACAGGGCAGGCGCTGCCGCTGCGGGCCGACCTGGCCGGGAAGCAGCCCTATGGCGCGCCGCAGCTGGACGTGCCGGTCCGGCTGAACACCAACGAGAATCCGTTCCCGCCGCCGGGACGGCTGATCCGCGAGGTCGCCGCGGCGGCGGCCGCGGCTGCCGCCGGGCTGAACCGTTATCCGGACCGGGACGCCCTGGCGCTGCGCGCGGACCTGGCAGCCTATCTCGGTCACGGCCTCACCCTTGACCACACCTGGGCGGCCAACGGCTCCAACGAGATCATCCAGCAGCTGCTGCAGGCCTTCGGCGGCGCCGGCCGCAGCGCGCTCGGCTTCGAGCCGTCCTACTCGATGCACCCGGTCATCGCGCAGACCACGGGCACCCAGTGGATCGCGGCCGCCCGCGAGGATGACTTCAGCGTCCGGCCGCAGACCGCGGCCGCCATCGTCACGGCGCAGCGCCCCGACCTGGTCTTCCTGACCTCGCCGAACAACCCGACCGGGACCGCGCTGCCGCTGCCGGTGATCGAGGCCGTCTGCGCGGCGGCAGCCGGCATGGTGATCGTCGACGAGGCCTACGCTGAGTTCGCCCGGGATCCGGCAGCCACCGCGCTGGCCTTGCTGCCGCGGCACCCGCGGCTGGTCGTGGTGCGGACGATGTCCAAGGCGTTCGCGCTGGCGGGCGCGCGGGTCGGCTACCTGGCCGCCAGCCCCGCGGTGATCGACGCCCTGCAGCTGGTCCGGCTGCCTTATCACCTGTCGGCGCTGACCCAGGCCGTGGCCCGGGTCGCGCTGGCGAACGCGCCCGGCCTGCTCGCCGGGGTGGACCGGCTGCGCGCCGAGCGGGACCAGCTGGTCAGCTGGCTTCGCGGGCGCGGGCTGGCCGTGGCCGACTCGGATGCCAACTTCGTATTGTTCGGCCAGTTCGCCGACCGGCGGGCCGTATGGCAGGGACTGCTGGATGCTGGCGTGCTCGTCCGCGAGATTGGGCCGCCGCAGTGGCTGCGGGTCAGCATCGGCACCCCCGCGGAGATGGCGGCGTTCCGCTCCGCCCTGGCCGGCGTCCTGGCGGAGCGCGAGCCGGCCGTGCCGAACCCGGTGGGTGGCACAATCAGCGGGTCAGGTGCCGGTGATTGTCATAACCACGGAGTTGATTCCGGGCGGGAGCGGACGTGAGCGAGCAGGACCGGGCCCGGCGGGCCAGCCGGGTGGAGCGGATCACCAGGGAAACCCAGGTCCTGATCGAGCTGAACCTGGACGGCACCGGGGTGACTGAGGCCGACACCGGGGTCCCGTTCTTCGACCACATGCTGGCCCAGCTCGGCAAGCATGGCAGCCTGGACCTGACCGTCCGGACCAGCGGCGACACCCACATCGACGCGCACCACACGGTGGAGGACACGGCGCTGGCCCTCGGCCAGGCCCTGCGCGAGGCGCTGGGTGACAAGGCGGCCATCAGCCGGTTCGGCGACGCGCTGGTGCCGCTGGACGAGACGCTGGCCCAGGCCGCGGTTGACCTGTCCGGCCGGCCGTACGCCGTGCACAGCGAGCCGGACACCATGCCGCCGCTGATCGGCAGCTACGACACCACGCTGACCAGGCACTTTTTCGAGTCGCTGGCGATGACGGCCGGCATCTGCGTGCACCTGCGGGTCACCGGGCGCAACCCGCACCATATCGTGGAGGCCCAGTTCAAGGCGTTCGCGCGGGCGCTGCGCGCGGCGGCGGCGCCCGACCCGCGCGCCCCCGGCATCCCCAGCACCAAGGGCGTCCTGTGACCCGGCAAGCCCCCGGTTCCCGCCCGCCCGGGCGCCCGGGCTCCGACCCCCGGTTCTGCATGGAAGCGGGCCTGCGGTGAGCCATGGAAGTGGCGCCCGGTGAGCCGGCCGCGGGTGGTCGTGCTGGACTACGGGTCAGGCAACCTGCGCTCCGCGCAGCGGGCGCTGCAGCGGGCCGGCGCCGACGCGGAGGTGAGCAGCGACGGTCCGGCCGCCCTCGCCGCCGACGGGCTGGTGGTACCGGGGGTCGGTGCCTTCGCCGCCTGCATGACCGGGCTGCACGCCGTCCGCGGCGAGCTGATCATCGGCCGTCGGCTGGCCGGCTCCCGGCCGGTGCTGGGCATCTGCGTCGGCATGCAGGTGATGTTCGCCGAGGGCGTCGAGCACGACCAGCGGACCGAGGGCTGCGGCCAGTGGCCCGGCGTGGTGGACCGCCTGTCAGCGCCGGTGCTGCCGCACATGGGCTGGAACACCGTCTGCGCGCCCGGCGGGTCGCTGATGCTGGCGGGCCTCGGTCCCCAGGCGCGGTTCTATTTCGTGCACTCGTACGCGGCCCGCTCGCTGCCGATCGAGGCCTCGGGCCGGATGCGGCCGCCGCTGGTCACCTGGGCGACGCACGGCGAGCCGTTCGTCGCCGCGGTCGAGAACGGCCCGCTGTGGGCCACTCAGTTCCATCCGGAGAAATCGGGCGACGCGGGCGCGCTGGTGCTGTCGAACTGGCTGGAGACGCTGAGATGAGCGGAGCTGCTGACCCGCCATCTGCGGCCCTGCCTGGCGGGCCGGAACGCACGGCGGGCGGCCTCATCCTGCTGCCGGCCGTGGACGTGGCCGCCGGCCAGGCTGTCCGGCTGGTGCAGGGCGCGGCCGGAACCGAGACCGGGTACGGCGACCCGGTGGCCGCGGCGCTGGTGTGGCAGCAGGCGGGGGCGGACTGGATTCACCTGGTCGACCTGGACGCGGCGTTCGGCCGCGGGTCCAACGCGGACCTGCTCGCCGAGGTCGTCGGCCGGGTGGACGTGGCCGTCGAGCTGTCCGGCGGCATCAGGGACGACGCGTCGCTGGACCGCGCCCTTGCCACCGGCTGCGCCCGGGTGGTGATCGGCACCGCGGCACTGGAGAACCCGGCCTGGGTGCGGCGGGTGATCGCCGAGCACGGCGAGGTGGTCGCGGTCGGCCTGGACGTGCGGGGAAGCCGGCTGGCGGCGCGCGGCTGGACCGCCGACGGCGGCGAGCTGACCGAGGTGCTGGCCCGGCTGGAGGCTGACGGCTGCGCCCGGTACGTGGTCACCGACGTGACCAGGGATGGCACGCTGACCGGGCCTAACACCGACCTGCTGCGCGGGGTGTGCGGCCGTACCGGCCGCCCGGTCATCGCCAGCGGCGGCGTGGCCAGCCTGGCCGACCTGCACGCGATCGCCGGGCTGCGCGACGTTGGCGTCGAGGGCGCGATCATCGGCAAGGCGCTGTACGCCGGGGCGTTCACGCTTCAGGATGCGCTCGCGGAGGCCCGCCGGTGAGCCTGGCCATCCGGGTCATCCCGTGCCTGGACGTGGACGGCGGCCGGGTGGTCAAGGGGGTCAACTTCCGCGACCTGCGCGACGCCGGCGATCCGGTCGAGCTGGCCGCCGCCTACGGCGCCGACGGTGCCGACGAGCTGGTGTTCCTCGACATCACCGCGTCCAGCGACCGCCGGGACACCATGATCGAGGTGGTCCGGCGGGCCGCCGAGCAGGTCTTCATCCCGCTGACCGTGGGCGGGGGAGTGCGCAGCGTGGCCGACATCGACCGGCTGCTGCGCGCAGGCGCCGACAAAGTGTCGCTGAATACCGCGGCGATGGAGCGGCCGGAACTGCTGACCGAGGCGGCGGTCCGGTTCGGCTCCCAGTGCATCGTGATATCGCTGGACGCCCGCCGGACCGCCGGCGCGGGCTGCCCGAGCGGGTTCGAGGTCACCACGCACGGCGGCCGCCGCGGCACCGGGATCGACGCGGTCGGCTGGGCGGAGCGCGCGACCGGGCTCGGCGCCGGCGAGATCCTGCTGAACTCGATGGACGCCGACGGCACCGGGGCGGGCTTCGACACCGAGCTGATCTCGGCGGTGCGGCCGGTGACCACCGTGCCGGTGATCGCCAGCGGCGGCGCCGGCGAGCTGGGTCACTTCCCGCCTGCCGTGCAGGCCGGCGCGCAAGCGGTGCTGAGCGCGAGCCTGTTCCATTTCGGCGCCCTCACGATCGGCGCGGTCAAGCAGGAACTGGCCAGCGCCGGCTACCCGGTCCGGCTGGCGGGCGCGGAGCTGCGCGCCGGGGAGCTCGCCAGCGGGGATCTCAGCGTGGAGGGAAGGCGGACATGAGCAGCAAAGCCGGCGCGCCCCGGGCTGGACCCGGCCGTCGCCAGCCGGCTGAAGCGCAACGCGGACGGCCTGGTCGCGGCCATCGCCCAGCAGTACGACACCGGCGAGGTACTCATGCTCGGCTGGATGGACGACGAGGCGCTGCGCCGCACGCTCACCACCGGGCGCTGCACGTACTGGTCGCGCAGCCGGCAGGAGTACTGGGTCAAGGGCGATACCTCCGGCCACCAGCAGTGGGTGAAGTCGGTGGCGCTCGACTGCGACGGCGACGCGGTGCTGGTGCAGGTCGACCAGGTCGGTGCCGCCTGCCACACCGGCGACCGGACCTGCTTCGACGCCGGGCAGATGGCCGCCGAGCCGGGGGACCGGCCGGGCGCGCGCTGAACTTCGCGGCCGCTGGGAGGTGCGTAAATGGCGCATGGGGGCCAGAATGGATCTGACGGACTTCCAGGAGGTGCGGCGATGGCCGGCAACGGCAAGAAGGCAGCGGGCGCGGCCGGCAAGGGACGGGCCAAGAGCGCCAGCGGGGCCGGGGCTGCCGAGCGCAACGGCCAGGCCGGCCGGACAGCGGCGGCCAAGGCCAAGAAGACCGACGGCGTCCAGCGGATGCCGAAGAAGCTGTACGAGACCGAGCTGTTCCGCCTCCAGGCCGAGCTGGTCAAGCTGCAGGAATGGGTGCGCACCGAGCGGGCCCGGATCGTGGTGATCTTCGAGGGCCGGGACGCGGCCGGCAAGGGCAGCGCGATCAAGCGGGTGACCCAGTACCTGAACCCGCGCATCGCCCAGATCGTCGCGCTGCCTGCGCCTACCGAGCGGGAGCAGACCGAATGGTACTTCCAGCGCTACATCGAGAACCTGCCGGGCGGCGGTCAGATCGTCTTGTTCGACCGCAGCTGGTACAACCGGGCCGGCGTCGAGCGGGTGATGGGATTCTGCACCAAGGAGGAGTACCACCGGTTCTTGCACCAGTGCCCGATCTTCGAGCGGCTGCTGGTCGAGGACGGCATCCTGCTCCGCAAATACTGGTTCTCGGTCAGTGACGAAGAGCAGGAGAGCCGGTTCAAGTCGCGGCTGAACGACCCGATGCGGCGCTGGAAGCTATCTCCGATGGACCTGGAGTCCATCACCCGGTGGGAGGACTACTCCCGGGCCAAGGACGAGATGCTGGTGCACACCGACATCCCGGAGGTGCCGTGGAACGTGGTCGACAGCGACGACAAGCGCAGCGCCCGGATCAACATGATCGCGCATTTGCTGGCCAGCGTTCCCTACCACGACGTGCAGCGGCTGCCGCTGGCCCTGCCCCACCGCCCGCCCTCCGGCGGCTACGTCCGGACCGCTATGGAGATGCAGTCCTTCGTCCCCGACCACGCCGCCGAGCTAGTCCGCGCCAGGCAATGACCAGCGCCCGGCCAGGTCCGTGATCGGGGCGTGATCACTGGAGAGCCGCGGCGGATACCCGGCGATCGTTGAAGCCGCGTCACAGCGTCGCAGGGACAGGAACGGAGCCGGCCTGGTTCAGGATCTCGCGGATCCGGCGGCTGCCGGGCGGGAGGGCCAGCGCGGCCCGGGTGAACTCGGCGGCGAGGGCGTGCCACAGCGGGGCGCGGCGCAGCATCGCGTGCTCGCCGCCGCGCATCTCGATGGCCGCGACCTGCGCGGCCGGCACCGCGGCCGCCCGGCGGGCGTAGGCCCAGGTGCCCGCCGGACTGGTGACCCGGTCCGCGCTGCCGTGCACGAGCAGGATGCGCAGGCCGGCCAGCTGGCCCGTAGGCTCGTCCGGCGGCAGCCACGGGGCCAGCCCGCCGACCGCGGTCACCAGCGGGTGCCCGGCGACCCGCAGCGCGGCGCGCGCGCCCATCGAATGGCCGATGAGCACCACGGGAACCCGCCCGAACTGGGCCGGGATCTGCTCCAGCAGCCGGGTCAGGTCCCCGACCGGTGACGCCTGCGCGCCGTTCCACCCGCGGACGGCGAGCCGGGGCCGGCTGACCGCGGCCCCGCTGCCGCGCACCGCCCGCCGGATGGCCCCGGCGACGGGAGCCATCCGCAGCACGGCCGGCTGCGCTGCCGTCGTCGGCTCGGTGCTGGCCGACCGGCCGCCGTGTACCACGACGACCAGGGCGCTGATGCGAGCGCGGGCTGTGCCGCCCGCTCGCCGGGTAGCCGGCTGGCGGTCCGTCATGAGGCACCTAACTTCCCGGCGAGGACACCGGCCGTGGCACCGGCCGGGATCGGTGGCGGCGCGCGGTGCACCGTACCACCGCTCGCCGCTCCGGTCGGACGTCGGCGCTAGTAATCTGCGGGTCGGTGATGCTGCCGGCGCCCCCGGCCCCGTTCGGAAAGCTGGGGCCGGCGGCGCCGGCGATGAGCAGCGGCGCGGTGAGGCGGGCCAGGCGGCCCGCGCCCTACTGTCCGGAGAGAGACAATGGACGATCCCTACGACCTGGAGCGCTTCGTGGCTGCTCAGGACGCCGGCGGCACGTACCACCAGGCTGTGGCCGAACTGCGCGGCGGCCGCAAGACCAGCCACTGGATGTGGTTCGTCTTTCCCCAGATCGCGGGCCTCGGGCACAGCGCGACGCTCGCGCCGGTACGCGATCTCCTCGCTGGAGGAGGCGCGGGCCTATCTCGCGCCATCCGGTGCTCGGGCCGCGGCTGGCCGAGTGCGCGCGCCTGGTCGCGCAGTTGCGCGGCCGCACCGCCGAGCAGATCTTCGGCGGCATCGACGCGCAGAAGCTGCGCTCGTCGATGACGCTGTTCGCCCGGGCCGATCCGGACGAGCCGCTGTTCGGGCAGGTGCTGGGCCAGTATTTCGACGGCATCGGTGACCCCGCCACCGACCGCCTGCTGTAATCCCGCCGTACAGTGGCGTGATGAGCCTGGAATGGGAGCAGATCGTCATTGACGCCAGTGACCCGGTGGCGCTCGGGCGCTGGTGGGCCGGGGTTCTCGGCTGGGCCGTGCTCAACGACTCGCCGGAGGAATATGAGATCCGCCCGGCCCGTGACCGGCTGCCCGGCCTGCTGTTCGCCCCGGTGCCCGAGGCCAAGCAGGTCAAGAACCGGCTGCACCTGGATTTCCGCCCCGACGACCAGCAGGCCGAGGTCAGCAGGTTCGTGCAGGCCGGCGCGACCCGGGTGGACGTCGGGCAGTCGCCGTCCGACTCGTGGGTAGTGCTGGCAGACCCAGAGGGCAACGAGTTCTGCGTGCTCGGCTCCCGCCGTCAGTAATCCGGAGACCTCAGCCGGGGATCCGGTATTCCTCCGGCAGCCGACGCCCGATGATCATCTTGTGGATCTTTGCCGTGCCCTCGCCGATCAGCAGCATCGGCACCTCCCGGTAGAGGCGCTCGATCTCGTATCCGGCGGAGGAGCCGTAGCCGCCGTGGATGCGGAACGAGTCCTTCTTGCGGGCTGCCATCACCATCATCTGGTGAGCGATCCCCGGCACCGTGGCAGGATGTCACGCTAGACGCCGGTCAGGCCCTCGGTCTGGGCCAGGCGCTCCATGCCGCTCCTTGCTCAGCTGTGCGGCGGCTCGAACGCCGAGGTGCGCATCATCCCCGCCGCCCGGCCCTTGCCCGCGATGACCAGCGCCATCTTCCGCGAGGCCTCGTCGATCATCTCGCTGCCGAGCATGGCCGAGCCCTTCGTCCCGCCGGCCTCCGACGTGCACCAGTCGTAGGCGTCCAGGATCAGCTCCGCGTGGTCGTAGTCCTGCTGGGAGGGGGAGAAGATCTCGTTGGCGGCGGCGATCTGATCGGGGTGCAGTACCCACTTTCCGTCGAAGCCGAGGGCAGCGGCCCGCCTCGCCACCGCCTGGTATCCCTCGCTGTTGCGGATCTGCAGGTAAGGCCCGTCGATGGCCTGCAGGCCGTAGGTGCGGGCGGCCATCAGGATGCGCATCAGGATGTAGTGGTAGGCATCGGCCGGGTAGCCGGGCGGCTGCTCGCCGACCACCAGCGACCTCATGTTGATCGAGGCCATGAAGTCGGCGGGGCCGAAGATGACGGACTGCGTCCGCGGCGACGCGGCCGCGATCGCGTTCACGTTGACCAGGCCCCTGGCGTTCTCGATCTGGGCCTCGATCCCGATCCGGCCGGCCGGAAGGCCCATCGTCTTCTCGATCTGGGTCAGCAGCAGGTCCAGCGCAATGACCTGCTCCGCGTCGGCCACCTTGGGCAGCATGATGCAGTCCAGGTTCTGCCCCGCGCCCTCGACCACCGTGATCACGTCCCGGTAGGTCCAGTGCGTGGTCCAGTCGTTGACCCGGACAGCGCGGATCTTGCCTTCCCAGCCGCCGTCGTTCAGCGCGTCCACGATCAGGTGCCGGGCCTGGTCCTTGACCAGCGGCGCGCACGCGTCTTCCAGGTCGAGGAATACCTGGTCAGCAGGCAGCGTCCTGGCCTTCTCCAGAAAGCGGGGGTTGCTGCCCGGCACGGCCAGGCAGGAGCGCCGGGGGCGCATCTGGCCGGTCGTCTCGGCTGAGGTGGTGGTCATCTGCCGTTGCGCCGTCCTTCGCGGGTCAGTGGTGGCGGTCACTAGCTTGAGGCACGATCACGTCAGCGCCCGCCGCGTCGACCTCAGCGAGAATCGCGGTCAGGGCGGGCAGGTTGCCGTGGATGTCGGCCGGGACCGCCGCTCTCATGCCCGGTCACCGTTCATGCCCGGATTATCCGCCTGCCGCGCCCGGCCGCACCGGCCGGCGCGTCCGCCGTCGGTGGACACGGCGGGGAGGGCCCGGGCCGGGCCGGGCGCCGGCGGTCAGTGGCCGGGCGACGCTGACGGTGCCGGGCTCAGGCCGCCCCGGGCCGGGCCGGGCACGCTCGGGCTGGGGGAACCGGTCGGGGTCGGGCTGGACGACGGGCTCGCGGAGTGGCTGGCGCTCGGCAACGTCGTCGACGGGCTAGGAGTCGTCGGGGCCGAATGCGAGGCCTTCGGGCCCTGGCCCGGCGACGAGTGCCGGTGGTGCGAGCCCGACCCGGAGTTCACGATGTTCCCGAGTGAGGTGCCGCTCGCCTGCCGGTTCTGGACGATGGCCTCCACCGGCTTGCCTACTGCCAGCTCGAACACCGTGATGGCGGCCATCGCGACCGCGAAGACGGCCAGCGCGGCGCCGGCGATCGTCCGCCAGCTCGGCCGCGCCCCGTGGCCCCGGCGCGCGGAGCGGCCCTGACCCGCGTCATGGCCGTCGTGCCCCGCCGCGCCCGGCCCCGGGGGCGCCGGGGCCATAGGCCCCGTGCGGGCCCGCCTCCTCGGCGGCGGGCGCGGGGGTGCCCGCCGCACCGTTCGCTGGAGCGCCCGTGTCGTATCCGCTGCGGCCGTCCCGGCTCGTTCCGTAGCCGCCCGCGTCGTAGCCAGGCCCGGCTGGCTCGTGGCCGGTGAACGGAGGGAAGGTCTCGGCGGGCTCGCCTGGTACGCCGCCCGGCCTGGTTCGCGGCCCGGCCGCCGAACGGGCCTGCGGTCCGCTGATCGTCGCGTCCGCCGGGCTGTGGTCATCCCCGGACCGGCTCTCGTGGGCTGCCGGCCGGTGCCGGCTCAGCGCCGTCGCCAGCGAGCCGTCCATGGCCCGCGGCGCGAGCTCCGCCGCCTTCGTGCGCAGCGTTTCCTGGCCGCGGCCGAGGTAGAAGCGGTAGAAGGCCGAGCCGGCGGTACCTGCGACGCTCATCACCGCGGTTCCGATGATGGTGCCGGCGATGCCGAGATAGGAAGCTGCGACCGCGCCGGTCACGGCGGCGAGGACGCTGGCCGTTACCTGGAGGGCGCTGAGGTCGAACCGCCCGCCGCTGCTCATTGCTGCTCCTTTCTGATGGCAAGTTTCCAGGGCTGGACACCCGGCGTTAGCAGAGGCAGGTTCCGAGACTATGCGGGCAAGCCGGCTGGCTGGTCCGTTCCGACAGGTTTTTACCTGCCGCAGGGACAAGTGCCTCAGCCGCGCGGGCTGGGCGACGCGGCCGCCGGGGGCGGGCGAAGGCCCGCGAGGCGGCACTGCGGCCGGGCCAGGGACGTCACCGCGCCGTGCCGGGCAAAGGCCGCCCGGCAAGCCGCGCGCGCCTGCCCGCCGCACTCATGCAGCAGGCTGCCGCCCATGCTGCTGGGCAGATTCACCGTGATGCAGCCGTCCCGGGACTGGTCATAGCTGCCCGGCCGGACGGCAGCCCAGATGCCCACCCCGCCCAGGACCGCCACGATCAGACCGCCCGCGACCGCCACGACTCGCCTGTCGCGTCTGGTCATCGGCCGGCCGCGCGGCTGGGCTGAGAACGGCATTACCGCCGGATCTTATGCGAGCCGAGCGGGTCCGGCGGTTCCGGCCGCGTTAACGCGCCTGGCCCGCGTCAGGGCCGTCCGCGGCCAGCGCCCGGCGCAGCGGCTCCGGCTCGTCCCTGGCCAGCAGGTCCAGCAGCAGCCCGCGCAGCAGGGCCAGCGTCCGGGTCGCGATGACCTCCGCCCTGGCCGGCGGCAGTCCCGGCTGGGCGGCGGCCAGGATCTGCATCCAGTCGCGGACCGAGGCCGCGGCGAAGCCCTCCCAGGGGCCAGGGTCGGGCCGCAGCGAGGTTGCGTAGGCCTCGAAGAACAGCCGGATGGTGCCCCGCTGCCGCGGGGCAGACAGGTAAGCCCACAGCCGGTCCACGAGCTGCTCGTACCCGTCGCCGCCCGCCCCGGACCCGGCGAGCACCGCGGCGACAAGATCGACCTCCTCCTGCCGGGACCGGGCCAGGATCTCCCGGACCAGCTCGTCCTTGGAGCCGAACAGGTACAGCAGCACCCGCGGGCTGGTGCCGGTCGCCGCGGCGAGCGGGCGGAGCGAGATGCCGGCCAGGCCGTGCTCGACGGCATAGGCATACGCAGCGTCCAGCAGCTCGGCCCGGCGCGGTGACCCGGTCCGGTCACCGGGTTCGTCGCCGGGCCGGGCGGCGCCGGCTTGCCCCGTGCGGCTCATGCTGCCCGCGGCGGCTTACTCGCCGGTCAGCGTGACCGCGGCCTCGTCGGCGTAGCTGAGGAACGTCAGGCTCTCCTGCAGGTACAGCCGGACCTCGGTGTCAGAGTGAGACAGATAGCCGATCGAGACATCCTGGCCGAGGTGCAGGTCGAAGTCGCCGCCGCGGGTGCTCAGCACGACGGCGCCGCGGATCGCCGGCGCCCAGCAGATGTCGCCGCTGAACAGCCGCCGGATGTGCTCGATGACCGGATAGCCGTCGTGGCTCGTCTCGCTGATCGCGGTGTAGGCGGCGGCGCTGAGCGCGACCGCGTAGGGGCCGTTGACGCCGGCCGTGCGCAGCGCGCTGAGCGCCTCGGCGATCGCATCCGGGTAGCCGCGCGCATCGTGCGGCAGCTCGCGGGCGGTGTTGGCCGACAGCGGCCGGATCCCCGGGATCCCGGCCGCCGGGTACCCGTCGAAGATGGCCCGGTCCTCGGCGAAGGCCAGCAGCCGGGCCGCGTCCTTGACCGGCTGCCAGTCCGAGTCCTGCGCGCCGCGGGTCACGTCGTCCACCTGGCCGCGGTCCAGCGCGAACGGCACGCGCAGCCGCACCAGCGGCGCCACCTCGCGCTGCTGCGCGAGCACGCCGTCGCCGGGCGGTTCGATGGCCGCCAGGTGGCCGGTGTTCACCGCGGCCAGCTTCTCGCCGTCGGGCCCGTGCACGTCCACTAGCCGGCGGCCCGCCAGGTTGCGCTTGAACGTCCGCGCGGCCTCTTCGGCGATCTGCTCCCATGCCTCGTCGGAGACGGGGGCCAGCTCGCGATGCAGGTTGTCCATGTGGTGCGCTCCCTTTGCGGCGTCCGGTGCCGGGCGAACAGGCCGGCCGGCACCATCGTCTCCGCGCTGCGCCGCGGCGGCGGCGCCGGCTGTGCCCGGGGCGCTACCCCGGCGCGGCCCCTGCATCCATGCCGCCCGGTAACGTCATGGTGTGTGCCTTCTCATCGCGCTCTGGCAGGTGGTCGAGGGCGCCCCGCTGATTATCGCCGCGAACCGGGATGAGCGCTACGGCCGGCCCGCGACGGCGATCACCGTGCTGCGCGCCGCCCCGCGGATGCTCGGTGGCCGGGATCTGCTGGCGGGCGGCACGTGGCTGGCGGTGAACGAGAGCGGTCTGGTGGCCGGGCTCACCAACCGGCCCGCCCCGCAGGGCCGCGATCTCGCGAAGCAGTCCCGGGGGGAGCTGCCGATCGCCCTGGCCGCGCACGCCGACGCGGCGGCGGCCGCGGCCTGGGCCGGCGCCTCGATCAGCCCGGCTGACTACAACCCCTGCTGGCTGCTCGCCGGCGACCGTGACTCGCTGCATTATCTGGACATCACGCATGGCCCGCGGCCAGCCGTCCGGCGGCTGGCGCCTGGCATCCACGTACTGGAGAACGAGCCGCTGCACTCGGAGTCGGCGAAGGCGGCGCACGTCGGCCTGCTCGTCGAGCAGGCCATCTCCGCCAGCCACCCGGCCGCGCCTGACCTGACCCGGCTGGCCGGAGCCCTCGCCGCGATCCTGCGCGACCACACCACGCCAGCCGGCGCCAGCCCGGGACGGCCCGTTCTCACCTCGGCCGCTTGCGTGCACGGGGAAGACTACGGGACGCGGTCAGCGATGATCGTGACCGTGCCGTCGGCCGGACGGCCTCAGATCCTCGTCGCCGACGGGCCGCCGTGCCAGGCGCCGATGCGGCCCGCTGACGACCTGTGGGCCGTGCCGCCGGCGGAACTGGCCGGGCACGGCGAGCTGACCGGGAGGCGGGATAACCGGGAGCCAGGAATGAGCGGGAGCCAGCGATGACTATGAGCCAGCGATGACCGGGAGCCAGCGATGACCGGGAGACAGCGATGGGGTTGATCACCAGCGTCGGGCTTGTGCTGCACCCGGCTCGCGAGTGCGGCGCAGCGACCAGCACGATCATCGACTGGAGCGCTGCCCGCAGCGTCACGATGCTCGGGCTGCCCGGCGAGGTCGGCCGTATCCCCGGGCCGGTGCGGGCCGTGCCCGGCGCGGACCTGGCCGGCCGTGCCGACCTGATCATCAGCCTGGGCGGTGACGGCACCATGCTGCGCGCCATGCGGCTGGTCTGCGGCGACAGCCCGCCGGTGCTCGGCGTGAACGTCGGGCGGCTCGGCTTCCTGGCCGAGATCGACGTGCCCGAGCTGGCCGGCGCGCTGTCGGCCATCGACGCGCATGAGTTCACGGTGGAGGCGCGGGCCGGGGTGCAGGCCATCTTCGGGGGCACCCGGAAGGTGGCTTTCAACGACATCGCGCTGGTCCGCAGCCCGGGCCACAAGACCGCGGCCGTCGGCCTGCAGGTCGAGGGCCACTCGTTCGTCCGCTACGCAGCTGACGCGGTGATAGCCGCCACCCCCACCGGGTCGACCGCCTACGCCTTCTCGGCCGGCGGCCCGATCGTCTCGCCGCGGGCCGAGGGCCTGCTGGTGATCCCGGCGGCGCCGCACTCGGCATTCAACCGGGCGCTGTTCCTGGCCGGCGGCGAGAACCTGGTGCTGGAGATCCTGCCGGACAGCGGCGACCTGGTGGTAGAGGCCGACGGGGAGGTCGCGGGCAGCCTGCGGCCCGGTGACAGCGTCGAGGTGACCCTGCTGCCTGCCGCCGCGCGCGTAGTCCGGCTCGGCCGGACCACGTTCTATCAGCGGGCCCGGCGCAAACTGCGGGTTATGGGCTCGGCCGAGATCGACCGCGAGCAGCCGGGGGACGTGCAGATCCCGGCGCCCGGCTGCTGACGCCCGTCGCGGGCCGTCTGCTCGTGATACGGCCGTGATAGTAGTGACATTCTTGCGATACTGGGAGAAAACCGCCGAGAATCTGGATTTGCGCAGTGCAGGATGCCGAATGTCGCCACAATGGCCCGGGGCGCGGAGAGAGGCGGATGTCATGAGACCCCGGCCATTTGTCGGGTCGCGGATCAGGCCGGTCGCCGGCCTGTTCTGCGCCGGCTTGCTGACCGTAGGCGGATTGCTCGCCCAGACCACAGGGGCTCACGCCGCCGCGGCTGCCCCGCCGTACGCGCCGCGGCTGCACGTGCAGGGCAACGTCCTGCGCGACCTGAGAGACCAGCGGGTCGTGCTGCACGGGGTCGACCGCTCCGGTGGCGAGTACATGTGCGTGGGCAATGGCATCTGGGACGGCCCGATGGACCAGGCCGCAATCACCGCCATACGCAGCTGGAACGTCAACGCCGTCCGGGTGCCGCTGAATGAGGCCTGCTGGAATGGCGAGTCATACGTGAATGCCAGCTACCGCGGCGCGGCATACCGCGAGCCGTGAAGGCCTACGTGCACCTGCTCGACATCAACGGGATCACGCCCATCCTGGACCTGCACTGGACTGACGGTGCCTACAGCGGGCCGGGCGCCGGATGTTCCTCATCCAGGGCGTTGTGCCAGAAGCCAATGCCCGATGATGCCCAGGCGATCTCGTTCTGGAGATCAGTGGCGGGCACCTTCGCGAGCAATCACACCGTGATCTTCGACCTGTTCAACGAGCCGTACCCGGAGCAGGCCAGCGGCAGCAGCGAGGCTGCGGCCTGGAACTGCTGGCTGCACGGCGGCAGCTGCGCGGGGATCGGCTACCCGGTGGCCGGCATGCAGACCCTGGTGAAGGCGGTCCGGTCGGCAGGCAACTCGGACGTCCTGATGCTGGGCGGCCTGGCGTGGTCCAACGACCTCACCGGGTGGCTGGCGCACGAGCCGTCGGACCCCGACCACAACCTGGTCGGCCTCCTGGCACTCCTACAACTTCAACTCCTGCGGCACCTCGGCGTGCTGGAACAGCCAGATCGCGCCGGTGCTGGCCAAGGTGCCGGTCATCGCGGGCGAGATCGGCGAGAACGACTGCGCCTCCCGTTACGTCGACGGCCTGACGACATGGATGAACTCCCACGGCGGCAGCTACCTGGCCTGGGCCTGGAACGCCGACTTCGGCTGCTCGACCGGCCCGGGCCTGATCACCAGCTACACCGGCACCCCGACCAGCTACGGCGCGGGCTACAAGGCCGACATCAGCCCCTAGCCCAAGTCGGCGCGCAGCCGCAGGATGAAGCCCGGGGATGCCGGGCGGCGGAGGCGGTCAGCGCTGGCCGTCCAGCAGGCCGGTCAGCGCGCTGAGCGTGGCTCCGAGCGGCGCGGCCAGGATCAGGCTGGCCAGCGGGTCGCCGCGGGTCGGGCCCTGGTTGATGATGGCGACGGGGATCCCGCGCCGCGCCGCGTGCCGGACGAAACGCAGGCCCGACATCACCGTCAGCGACGAGCCCAGGACGACCAGCGCGCTGGCCCGCTCGACCAGCGCGAAGCAGAGCTGGACGCGCGGCCGCGGTACGTTCTCGCCGAAGAACACCACGTCGGGCTTGAGCAGCCCGCCGCAGCGCAGGCAGTCCACGAGGCGGAATCGCTCCGCGGCGGCGCCGGCGAGCACCGCGTCACCGTCGGGGTTCATCGCTGCCACCGGGGCGTCCCAGCCCTGATTGGCCGCCCACAGCCGCCGGTCAAGCACGCTGCGCGCGGTCAGCTCGCCGCAGTTCAGGCAGATCACCCGGCTGAGGCTGCCGTGCAGCTCGGTCACCTGCCACGCGCCCGCCGCCTGGTGCAGGCCGTCCACGTTCTGGGTGATGATCCCGGCCAGCAGGCCGTGGCCCTCCAGCGCGGCCACCGCGTGATGCCCCGCGTTCGGCGCCGCGGCTGCCATCTGCCGCCAGCCCAGGTGGCTCCGGGCCCAGTACCGCCGCCGGGCGGCCGCCCCGGTCGTGAAGGTCTGGTACGTCATCGGCTCGGCCCGGCGGGCCAGCCCGGTCGGCCCGCGGTAGTCCGGGATGCCCGACTCGGTGGACAGCCCCGCGCCGCTCAGCACGGCAACGTCGCCCGCCGCCACCAGGTCCGCCAGTACGCCCAGCTCCGGCCCGGCGGGCACGGCCCCGCTGGGCGGGCGCCTGCCGACTGCGCTCTCCGCTGCCTGGCTCACCCCTCCATGCTGCCTGATCCCCCGCGCGCTCCGGTCAGTGCGGCCAGCCGGGCGCGGGCAGCCGGATTTCCTGGTCACGCTCATCGAGGCCATACGCTGCGCGGCCGGATAAGCGTGGCTGGGGCGGGCAGCCGTAGGGTGGCGGAATCAGAACCCGACGGAAGGACGTGGATGGAGACCGACCAGGCCAGGAAGCTGCTGCTGAGCGAGCGGGAGGACGTGGTCAGGCTGCTGGCCGGCACCGAGGTGGCTGCCGTGGAGGATCGCGAGGAGGAGAACGAGCCCGGCGACCTCGCCGATGCCGCCCAGCCGCTGACCGCCGAGGGCATGGATGATTCTATCGCTGGCACCCTCCGCGACCGGCTCGCAGTGCTGGACCGTGCCTTGCAGCGGCTGGACAACGGCACCTACGGCAAGTCCGTCCGCAGCGGCCAGCCGATCCCGGCCGAGCGGCTGGAAGCCGACCCGGCGGCCGAGCTGACGGTGGAGGAGGCCAGACAGCAGCCCGCCTCCTAACCGCTGCCTAACTGCCAGGCCCGGGGCCGGAATCCCCGGTGCTGCCTTCCCCGCCCCGGGTGGCTCACATCGAGTTGACCCGCACCGGCACCTCGCCGGCGCCGGTGATCGCCGGCCGGGCGGCGCTGAACGTGGCAATCGGGAACCGGCTGGCGCCGTCGATGGCCAGCTCGGCCAGGATCCGGCCCAGCAGTGCGGCGAACTTGCCTGCGTGCCCGGCGCCCGCGCACACCAGCACCCGCTGCGACCCGGGCACGTAGTCCACGATGAAGTCCCGGTCCGGCGGGAAGTCGTAGCAGCAGGTCCTGGTGTACAGCTCGGGGCCCACCGCGCCGGGCAGGTAGCGCCGCAAGAAGGCCAGCACCCGGCGCACCCGCTCCGGGTCGCGGGCGTCGGTCCGGGTTTCCGGCGTGACCTCCGGCCCCGCGCCGTCGATGCCGATCTTGACGGCCACCTCGCCGTAGACCGGGAAGCCGTAGTACAGGCCGTCATCGGCCAGGTAGGCGTAGATGCCGAACCGGTCCGGGGTGAACTCGCGAACCTTCGGCGTGGCGAAGTAGGTGACCTGCTCCTGCGTCAGGGTGATCGGCAGCCCGGTCCCGAGCATGCCCAGCAGCACCGGGTTCCACGCCCCGCCGGCCAGCACCACCCGCCCGGCCGCGTACTCCTGGCCGGCCGCGGTGACCGTCACGCCGCCTGGCGTCTCGGCCAGCGCGGTAACGGGCGCGTTCGCCAGCACGGTCGCGCCGAGGTCGCGGGCCAGCGCGATGTGCGCGGCGGTGCCCCGGCGGATATCCAGGATGCCCGACTCCGGGTCGCGCAGCGCGATGTGCTCGGAGCCCAGCCGCCACTGCGGCCAGCGCTGCCTGACCTCGCTGCCGGTGAGCTGCTCGAAGGGCAGGTTCGCCGCGTCCATCGCGGCGGCGGTGTCCGCCAGGTACGCCGCGCCCGCCGCGCCGTCCTCGGTGATGATCAGGCCGCCGGTGCGGTGCACGAGCTGCAGCCCGGTGCCGCGCTCGGCGACGTTCCAGCTCTGGTAGGCGGCCGGGGTCAGCGCGGTGTACTCGGGCCGGCTGTAGGCATGCCGGATGATCCGGGAATGATCCTCCGACGCCCCGCGAGTATGCCCGTGCTGGTACTGCTCCAGCGCCAGCACCCGGTCGCCCAGCTGGCGGCTCAGCCAGTACGCGGTGGCGGCCCCGACCGCCCCGCAGCCGATTACGATCACCGGGTACTGCTGTGCCATGGTCACGCTCCCTGTGCTGGCGCCGGATTGTGCTGGCTGGGCGGCCTGTGCTGGCTGGCCGGGCTGTGCTAGCTGACCGCGGTCCCCATCAGTCCGTGATACCAGTCGTAGTACTGCGAGATGACTAGCTCCTCGCTCGGCACCAGCACGCCGCCGCGGGCGTAGGCGCGCGAGTGCATGTTCGGCTGGCACCACTGGGCGGCGGCGAAGTCCTGCTCGTTGACCTTGCCGAACAGGGCCACCGCGTCGCTGATGTCGTACCCCCCGTCGGCCAGCGTGCCGGCCGGGAACAACCACTCGCAGACCGCCCGCGTCCGGTCGGCCGCGACCGGGGTTAACCTGTGCACGATCAGGTGGTCGCTGACCAGTGACAGGAAGCAGTTCGGGCGCAGCATCATGCCGTAGAACAGCCCGTCATCGGCCGGGAGCAGGCCGGGCAGCCGGGGCAGCATGGTCTGCCCGGTCAGCGAGAACGACGCCCGGTCCGCGGCGATCGGGTAGCCGGCCGGGTCGTAGCCGCCGGTGCCCATGGCCGCGGACCGGAACTGCGGGATGGCCTGCACCAGCTCGGGGTGGATGTTGTTGCAGTGGTAGCACTCCTGGAAGTTCTCGCAGATCAGCTTCCAGTTCGCCGCGACCTCGTACTCGGCCCGGCCGCCGACGACCAGTTCGCCCAGCCGGTACCGCTCGAACTTGCCGTAGTCCGCCAGCCGGCCCTCCACCTGCGGCTGCAGCTGATCCGCCAGCGGCTCCGGCGGGTCGGCCAGGCAGACCCAGATCAGTCCCTCCCACACCTGCGCGTGCACCCGGTGCAGCCCGAACCTGGACTTGTCCAGGTCGGCCATCGCCCGCCAGTTGGGCGCGGTGATCAGCGCGCCGTCCAGGCCGTAGATCCAGTCGTGATAGGGGCAGTGGATCGCGTTGCCGGTCTCGCCGCTGTCGGTCAGGCACAGCTGGGCGCCGCGGTGCCGGCATACGTTCAGGAACCCCCGGATCACCTGGTCCTTGCCGCGCACCAGCAGCACGCTCTCGCGCCCGGCCTGCCGCCGGATGAACCGGCCCGGCGAGGGGATCTCGTCGGCCCGGCCGGCGTAGCACCACTGCCGTTCGAAGATGCGCTCGCACTCCGCGGCGAAAATGCCCGGGTCGGTGTAGTACCGGCCGTCCAGCGTCGGCGTGAGGACAGGGCCGGGGGCCGGGCCAGTGTGGACGGACAAGCGCTGCCTCCCTCGGTAGTGCGGACCGTTGATAGTCAAAATGACACAACTGTGCTCCGCCGGGCTGCGACATCTGCCGGAGCCTGACCCGGCTTGCTCCTACATTTGTAGGAACAGGCAGCGCCGGGCATGATGGCAGTGTGTTCGAGCAGCACCTGCAGCACGTCGCCGAGCAGCTGGCCCGGGCCCTGGACCGGTCAGTGATCATCGATGACGCCGGGCTGCGGCCGGTGGCGGTCAGCCCGCAGACCGGGCTGCTCGACCCGAGCCGGGTAGAGGCGGTGCTGCAGCGCCGCACCAGCGCCCCGCTGCGCCGCAGGCTGGCAGATTACGGCGTGTTCGCCGCGCGCGAGCCGGTGTCCATCCCCGGTGACGCCGACCATGCCATGCTGCCCCGGCTGTGCCTGCCGCTAGCGGCAGGGGACCAGCTGCTCGGGTTCTTGTGGCTCATCGACGAGCCCGCGCTGACCCCAGAGCAGACCGCGAGCGCCAGCGCCGCCGCTCGGCAGGCTGCGCAGCTGCTGGCCCAGCGGGCGGCCTGGGCCGCCGACCAGTTCGCGGTGCACAGCGACCTGGCCGACGGACTGCTGGCCGCCGCCGCCGACGTCCGCCAGCGGGCCGCGGACGTGCTGGCCGGGCAGGCGGCGCTGGCGGCCCCGCCGTATGCGGTCGCGGTGATCCGCCCCCTGCGCGACACAGCCGGTGACCTTTGTAACGCGGCGGGTGACCTGCAGCGCGCGGCTGGTGATCTGCGTGACGCGGCGGGTGACCTGCGGCGCATGGCTGGTGATCTGCGGCGCCGGCTGGCGCCGGGCATCGCGGTGCTGGCCAGCCCGCGCGACGGCGAGCTGGTCGCGATCACCACTGACAGCCAGCTGGCCGTGCTGCGCCGGTCCGCCGCGACGGTGCCCGGCCCGCCGCTAGCCGTCGGGGCCTGCGGCGGGGCCGCCACGCTGGCCGAGGTGCACGCCGGCTTCGCCAACGCCAGGTACGCGGCGCAGATCGCCGCGGCCGTCCCGCAGTTCGGCCGGTACGCCGACTGGGCCGCCCTCGGCGTCTACGCCGTCTTCCAGCATGTCAGCCGCGATCGCTCCGGCCTCGAGCGCATCTGCCCCGGCATCTCGGCCCTGCTGGACGAGCGGGCGCGGCTGTACCGGGACGCCGTCCTCGCCTTCCTCGACAGCGGGGCGCACGCCCAGGAGGCCGCCGCTGCGCTGCACATTCACCGGACCACGCTGTACTGGCGGCTGGCCCGCGCAGCGGAGCTGACGTCGCTGGACCTCAGCCGGGGCGAGGACCGGCTGAAGCTGCACCTGGCGTTCCGTCTCGCGGACCTGGCCCAGGCCGGATGACCATGATCAGCGGTTCGCCGGGGCAGTTGCCAGCCCGGTGACGGCTCCCGCCATCGGCCCAGGTGCCCGCGCCAGGGTCAGGGTCAGGGTCAGAAGGCTTACCGGGCTGCGCGCGGCCGCCACCATGCAAGCCCGAGCCGCGGCCCGCAGGCCACCCCGTGGGTGCGGCACCCACCGGCACCAGACCCTCTGGGTGCCGCACCCGCAGGGTTGGCTGCCACAGCCGTTCACTCAGGCGGGCCCGTGGCGGGTCCCCACAGGTCAGGTACCGGTGCTGGGGCTCATCACGGGGTCACCGGGTTGCGGTCCGGGCCGAGCAGGCCGGTGACCACCCGGCTGAGGAGATCGGCGAACCGGTCGGCTGGGTCCGGCGACCCAGTGCCCGGCTGGCCAGTGCCCGGCTGGCCACTGCCCGGCTGGCCACTGCCCGGGAGCGTGCTGCCCGGCGCGGTCGGGGCGTCGGCGAGCAGCACCGTGAGCCGGGGATAGCCGCCGCCGGTCACGGCCTGCCGCAGGTAGGCGGCGCTGCGCTGCTGCCGCTCCGACCCGCCGGCCAGCTCGTTCTGCACGAAGAGCGCGGTCAGGGCGGTCATCATGGCGAAGGCCTCGAGCTTGGCCGGGAGCGGCGCCGGATGCGCCGCCAGCACCTCGAGCACGTGCTCGAGCAGGGCCAGCCCGTGCGGTCCCAGCGCGGCTCCGACGCTGACCTGTGCTGCCAGCCAGGAATGCCGCCGCATGATCGCCCGGGCCTGCATGCCGATCGCGGTCAGGTCGGCCAGCCAGTCGCCGGTCGGCGGAGCCAGCGCGTACTCGGCGCCGGTCTGGTCGGTCATCATGTCAATCAGGTCGTCGCGATTGTCGACGTACCGGTACAGCGAGGCCGCCCCGGTTCCCAGCTCGGCGGCCACCCGCCGCATCGACACGGCCGCGAGCCCGTGCGCGTCGGCGATCCTGATCGCGGCCACGGTGATCTCCGCCCGGCTGTGCCCGGCGGGCCGCCCGGCGGAAGCGCGTCTGGCCCGCTCCGCCGCTCCGGCGCGTTCCGGGCCGCCCGACAGGTCAGCTTTCCCGGCACGCCGAGACTGACCGCCGGCTCGCGGCCGGGCTGTCGCACCGGGCTGGCCTGGCGTCATCGCCACTTTTTGTCTCCAGATATTCTCGCTTCGCGAACGATGTTTGCGAAGTGCTGTGCCGACTACTACGGTAGTTCGCGAACGACGTTTGCAAAACCGGGAGGCCGCAATGACGACCGACGAGCCGGGCGCGACCCGGTATGCCCGCAACGGGGAGGTCCGGCTCGCCTACGAGGACCTGGGCGGGACCGGGGGCGACCGGCTGCTGCTGGTGATGGGCCTCGGCGTATCGCGATTCTGGTGGCCGCAGGGCCTGGTCGATGAGCTGATCAGCCGCGGGTTCCACGTCGCCGCCTACGATCAGCGCGACGCCGGCCAGTCCACGCACTTCCCGGCGGCCGGCGGCGGCAGCCCGATCGCCACCGTGCTCCGCGCTGCGGTCGGCCGCCTACTCGGCCGAGGACATGGCCGACGACGCGATCGCGGTGCTCGACGCCCTCGGCTGGGAGTCCGCGCACCTGTTCGGGCATTCGATGGGCGGCCAGCTGGCCCAGCGGATCGCGCTGCGCTACCCGCGGCGGGTCCGCAGCATCACCTCGTCCGCGTCGCTGCCCAGCGACGTCAGCGGCGCGGGCGGCAGCCGTTATGTCCGGCTGCGGCACGGTGGCCAAGATGGACGCGGCTGAAGTTCCCCGAGGGCCGCGACGGTGACATCGCGCTGGGCCGGCCCTGGCCCGGATGATCGCCTCGCCCGGCTATCCCTTCGACGAGGCGGCCGTCCGGTCCCGGATCGAGCGCGACGTAGTCAGCGGGGTCCGCAACACCGGCGCGCAGTCCCGGCAGGCGGGCGCCAAGTGGCACGGCGGGAAGCTGGCCGGGCTGGGGGTGCCGGCCCTGGTGCTGCACGGGGCGGACGACCAGGTGCTGCGGGTCAGCGCGGCCCGGGCCACCGCGGCCGCGATCGCCGGCGCCCGGCTCGTCATCCTGCCCGGGGTGGGACATGATCTTCCCGCGGCCGTGTGGCCGCTGGTGGCCACCGAGGTCCGCGCCGTCGCCAGCCGGGCGGCTGGCCCGGCTGGCGTGACCGGTCTGGCGCCGCGCCGGGCTGAGGCCGGCCCGGCCGAGGCCGGCAGACGGCCTAGCCGTTAGTAAACAGGCAGAACGGATGCCCGGCTGGGTCCAGGTAGACCCGCACGTGCTGCTGTGGCTGGAACTCCGCCAGCGTCGCCCCGGCCTCGGTCGCGTGCGCCCCGGCCGCCGCCAGGTCGTCCACCTCGATGTCCAGGTGCGTCATCATCTGCTGCTCGGTCGCACTGGACGGCCACTGCGGGCGCACATAGGCGTCCTCGGTCTGGAACGACAGCCCGGCCCCGCCGCCGGGCGGCTTGAGCGTGACCCAGTCCGGCTCGTCGGTCCGCGTCTCCCAGCCGAGCAGCCGGCGGTAGAACCCGGCCAGCTCGCGCGCGTCCGGCGAGTCGAGCACGAGAGCGGTCAGCGTCATCCGCGGCGCCTGATCCATGCGATCTCCTCGGCCTAGGCCCGGCATCAGCCGGTCAGGTTACTGTCCCTGCCGGGGCGACGGGCTGACCGGCGCTGGCAATCCGCCGGCTCCGCCGGTCCGCCTGCTCCGCCGGACCCGCTTCAGCCCAGGGCGGCTGCTCGCACCGCCCACGCCACCTCGGGATGCCGGATGTCGCTGTGCGCGCCGCTGAACGGCGACTGGTCCGCCTTGATGACGTTGTTGGCGTCCAGCAGGTAGACACCGCCGGAGGCGAAGCCGTAGTCGTAGCCCTGCGCCTGCAGCGTGACCGTCGTGCCGGCCGGCGACTGCTGGAAGCCGTCATGCCCCATCCCGCCCCACTCGTAGGTCAGGTCGGTCATCGACTGGGCGTTCTGGTGCGCCAGCATGCTCGCGGCCGGGTACCACCAGCCCACCGCGCGATCGGCGGCCGTGAACGTTGAAAGCAGCGGGCCGCCAACCCTGGTCAGCACGCCGGAGAGGGCACCCGACGGCACGGCCTGGCACGGTGTCGGGCTGGCGAAGGCGAAGTGCGAGAACGCTCCCTGGATCAGGGTGAGGCTCTTGACCGTGCTCGCGTTCCCGACGGCGGATTCCGGCAGCCCGGTCAGCGAGTACGAGACCAGGCGGGCGCCGAAGCTGTGTCCCATCAAGTGGACGCGCAGCTGTGCGCTGCCCGCCGCCAGCCGGCCGAGCAGCGGCCCCAGGCCCCGCTGGCCGATCACGCCGGCCCGGTTCTTCATCTCGTAATAGGACATGGTGCGCAGCACCTCGCGCGCGCCTGACCACAACACCGTGAACGGGTTGGGCAGGCCCTGCGCGCTGGTGCCGGCGGTCTTGGACATCGCCGCGGCGTGCCCGAACACGGCGCTGGTGTCGCCGGTGATGGCGGCCTGCGGCCCGGCGTCCTCGGGTGCCAGCGGGGGCGAGGTCACCAGGCCGGAGGCCAGCTGGTGGAACTGCTCCAGCTGCCCGGCGTCCTGTGGCTGCTGGTCGAGCATGGTGCCCATCGTGGCGAGCTGCTGATCGCTGCCGGGGAAGGCGGGCGCCAGCGCGGCCGCAAGCTGCGCGCCCGTCGATGGCGTGTCCGGCAGGGCCGGATCATCCTCGGGGAACAGCAGGGACGGCCACAGCACGCCCACGCAGGCAGACGTCGGCAGCTTGGGGCCGAGCATCCCGGCCAGCATCGTGAACATCGCCTGATACAGGTCGCGTGCGGTGCCTTCGCTGTTGTTCCAGCCGTGCGAGAACACGAACAGGTCGGTGATGGCGCCGCCGCTGACCGCGGCGGGCAGGCCGCCGTCGGAGCTGAGCGTGCCGTCGGCCGCGAACGTCACTTCGTAATAAGGCAGCCCTGCCATGTCGGTCATTAGTCGTCGTCCTCTGGCTAGACGTTGGAGAGCACGCGCATGAGATCGAGCAGGCCGGCGCCCTGGTAGAACTCGTGCCGGCCGAGCGATGTGGCGTTGGCGCAGAACAGCTGCTTGACCTGGTCCGGCTGGCCGATGAACTCCGACCGGACGGAGAGAAAGGCGGCGATCGCGCCCGGAGACGTGCGGCGCGGCCATCGACGTGCCGCTGTCCTCGATGTACGTTGCCATCCCCGGATCGCACTGGAGCGGGACGATGCCGGCGATGCAGCATGCCGGTGGCTGCCGAGGTGATCCGCTCGCCGGGCGCGACCAGGTCGGGCTTGAGCCGCCCGTCCAGCGTCGGGCCCTTTGACGAGGTGTAGCTGATGCCGTAGGTGTGCGGCGCGAACCGGTGCGTGGAGCCGACGGTGATGGCCTTCGCCGCGTTCCCCGGGTCGGTGATCGTCGAGAGCTGCCCGCTCACGTCACTGCTGCCGCCGGTGAGCGTGCCGCCTGCGCCGCTGTTGCCGGCCGAGACCACGACCACCACGCCGCTGCTGACCAGCTCGTCGACGGCGCGGCAGAGCGGGCTCTGGCCGGCGGCATACTCGTCGGGGTACCAGTCGCACCCGGCCGACAGGTTCACGCCGTGGATCAGCTGCATCCCGTCGGCGTTGACGGTGCGCACGTAGTCGAGTGCGGCGATGACCGCGCCGGACGAGGTGTCGCCGCTGTCGTCGAGCACCTTGAGGCTGACGATGCGGGTCTTCGGTGCCATGCTCGTCAGCGAGTGCCCCCGGTCAAGCCTGCGCTCGACCCAGGCCGGCAGGTCGTCGCTGGTCGGCTGGTTCATGGCGATCTTGATCACGGCCGGCGCGGCGGCATCGCCCCGGCGATGATCCCGGCCACGTGCGTGCCGTGCCCGAGGGCATCGGTCAGGGCCGGTTTCGGGTCGTCGCCCGGCGCACTGTTGGAGGCGAGCAGCGGGGTGAAGTCACGGTGCAGGGACGCGACCTGGTCGTCGGTCAGGTTGGGCCCGACGTCGGGGCAGGAGAAGTGCGGGTGGCTCTCGTCGACGCCGGAGTCGATGACGGCCCACACGACGCCCTCGCCGCTCGTGCCGTAACTGCGTGCCGCCGCGTCGGCCTTCACGGTCGCGGCCGAGCGGTCGATGTGCGGGATGAGCCGGTAGTCCGGCCAGATGCGGAAGATCGACCGCGGGCCGGCGTGGTCGGCCTCGCCAAGCTGCCTGATCTCGTCATGAGTGAGCAGGCAGCGCACGTACTGGCGCGCGATCGGGACGGGCGCGATCACGTCAGGGCCGGTGAACTGGGCGGTGAACAGGGCCAGGAAGCTGCGCCGCGCCACCGAGATGCCGTGGCTGACGTCCAGCTCGACCAGGACCGCCACCCGGCCGTTCACGGCATAGACGAGCTTCTCCCGGTCAGCCTGCGATGCGCCGCTGTCCAGCCGCAGTAGCGGGCTCGTCAGCGCTCTGCTCGGCGCGCCGTGTCTCGGCCGCACAGGCCCGGCGGCCACCGGTCCGCTCTGCTCAGCCTCAGTCATCGGCCCCCCAGCTGCGCCAGCGCAGCGACGACGGCATGGCGTCCTCACAGTACGGTGACTACGGACAGCGACGGAAGTAGCTGAACGGACAGTACTCCGCGCCCTGCCGGGCCGCCGGCTGAGGGTACCGCAGCTGCGACGGCCGGGTCAGCCGGCCAGCAGCGCGCGGACCTCGGCGGCGTAGTCGACAGCGGCCTCGGGGGAGGAGGCGGCCGGGATCAGCGTCAGGTGCCCGGCGCCGGCCTCGATGAACGGCGCCAGCCACTCCGCGACCTGGGCCGGCATCCCCGCCGGGGCAAGCCGCTCGAACCGCTCGAGCGGCAGCCGGTACAGCGCCTCCATCTGGGCCGCCAGCAGCTCCCTGGCCCGGCCCTCGGCGCGATCCAGGCCGCACCAGACGTTCATCCCGTACCAGGAAGGAACCGGCCGGCCGAGATCGGCGGCGGCCGCGGCGATCTCCCGCCGGGTGGCGGCGAACCGCCGGTCCGAGCAGAAGATGCCCAGCCAGCCGTGGCCGTGCGCGGCCGTGCGCCGCACTGCCGCCGCCCCGCGGCCGCCGATGACGATGCCGCTCCCGCCGTACTCCTCCGGCATGCCGATGCCGAGCAGCCCGAGCTCGCCGAGCTCGGCCAGGATGTCCATCGGGAAGCCCGGCGCGGCGGCGCGCTCGCGATAGCCGGGCAGCAGCACCTTGCGCACGAACGCGTCGAGCGTCTCGCGGAACGCTTCCTGCTCCGCGGTGAACGCGAACGAGACCATCTTCGCCGCCCTTCCTGCCGACCGTGGCGCCGGGCCGGCCAGGCCGCCGCGGTTCCCGCGAGTCGCCAGTTGATAACGATCGTTCGCAGAAGTACAGTCTGTCAATGGTCAGGCCGAATAACGCGGCCGGCCTGCCCGCAAGCCGCCGGGCGCCTGGCCCCGGCCGCGGTCACACCGGTCGCCGTCACAGCGCCTCTCGCCACCAGGAAGGAAGCCGCGGTCATGGATGACTTCACCGACGTCAGGTACGAGGTCGAGCAGGGCCTAGCCTGGATAACCATCAACCGCCCTGAGCGCTACAACTCCTTCCGCGCCAAGACCGTCGACGAGCTGGTGCTGGCCTTCAAGAAGGCGTGGGGCAGCGACGACGTCGGGGTGGTGGCGCTGACCGGCGCGGGCGACAAGGCGTTCTGCACCGGCGGCGACCAGAAGCAGCGGATGGAGACCGGCGACTACGGCCCGTCCGCGACCGGCCTGTTCGAGATCGAGTCCCTGCACCGGGTCATCAGGGACGTGCCCAAGCCGGTCATCGCCGCGGTCAACGGCTTCGCCATCGGCGGCGGCCACGTGCTGCACCTGCTGTGCGACCTGACCATCGCCGCTGACACCGCCCGGTTCGGGCAGAACGGGCCGCGGGTGGGCTCGTTCGACGGCGGCTTCGGCACCGGGCTGATGGCCCGGGCCATCGGCGAGAAGCGGGCTAGGGAGATCTGGTTCCTGTGCCGCCAGTACAGTGCCCAGCAGGCCCTGGACTGGGGCCTGGCCAACGCCGTCGTGCCGGCCGGCCAGCTGCACGCCGAGGTAAGGTCCTGGGCCGACGAGATCCTTAAGCTGTCGCCGACCTCGCTGAAGGTGCTCAAGCAGTCGTTCAACGCCGACACCGAGCATTTCGCCGGGATCGGGCAGATGGCCTACTCCAGCCTGAAGATGTTCGGCGAGACCGCGGAGGCGAAGGAGGGCATCACCGCCTTCAACGAAAAGCGCAGCCCGGACTTCTCCGCCTACCGCGGGAACTGAGCCTGGTGAGCGCCGGGCCTGCCGGAAGCACGGAGCCTGCCGGAAGCACGGGGCCCGGCTCCCCGTTCGCCGCGGACCTGCTGGCGGGCAAGCGGATCCTGATCACCGGCGGCGGCACCGGCCTCGGCCGCGGCCTGGCGCGGCACCTGGCCGTGACCACCATCACCCCGGCCGGCCCGGGCTGCCAGCTGACGGCATCCGACGCCCGGGCCTGCTCGGTCACTACGGCACCGTCTGTGTGGTCATGCAGCCTCCTGCGCTGACGCGACGACCGGGCTCACGGGCGGCGGGGGAAGGCGCCGAAGTCCGGCGGGCGCCTGGCCTTGAACGCCTCACGGCCTTCCTGTGCTTCCGCCGAGCCGTAGAACAGCAAGTTGGCATCGTGCGCCAGCTGCTGGATGCCGGCGTAGCCGTCCTCGGCGGCGTGGAAGCTCGCCTTCATCAGCCGCAGCGCGAACGGGGACAGCGCGAGCATCTCCCGGCACCACCGCACCGTCTCGGCCTCCAGGCCGGCCAGCGGCACGACGGTGTTGACCAGGCCCATCTCCAGCGCCTGCCGCGCGTCGTAGCGCCGGCACAGGAACCAGATCTCCTTGGCCTTCTTCATGCCGACCAGCTGGGCGAGCGAGCTGGCCCCGAACCCGCCGTCGAACGAGCCCACCCGCGGCCCGACCTGGCCGAACATGGCGTTGTCGGCGGCGATGGTGAGATCGCAGACCAGGTGCAGCACATGGCCGCCGCCGATGGCCCAGCCGGCCACCATCGCCACGATGGGCTTGGGGCAGCGGCGCATCGCCACGTGCAGGTCGGTCACGTGGAACCGGCCCACGGTGTTCTCGTCGGTCTGGTAGCCGCTGTCGCCGCGGACCCGCTGGTCCCCGCCGGAGCAGAACGCCTTGCCGCCCTCCCCGGTCAGGATGATGACGCCCACTGAGGTGTCCTCGCGCGCGGTCACCAGGGCGCGGGAGATCTCGATAAGCGTCTGCGGCCGGAAGGCGTTGTGCACCTCGGGCCGGCAGATAGTGATCTTCGCGATGCCATCGTCGGTGGTCTCGTACCTGATGTCGTCGTAGTCGCCGGCCTGCCGCCAGGTGATGCTCCGGTGCTCGGTGTCAGTCATGGGGTCATTCTGCCCGCGTGCCCGGGCCGTCCGGCCCCGGCGCTGTCGCGGAGCCGCCGCGGACCAGCTGGCTGGCCCGGATCCGGCCAGCTCGGCGGCGGTGAGCCCGCCCGCGCTGCACCGGTAAGCCGCGGCACCGCCGTACCGGCGGTCCAGGTGCGCCAGCGCCGATTCCATCGCCGTGGCGGGCGGCTCGAACATCACCCGGGCGTCGTCCGCCGCCACCCCGGCCGGCGGCAGGCGACGGCTCAGCGCGGCTCGTCTTGCTGCCGGGCCAGAGCCCTGACCACCCGCTCGATGAGGTCGTAGGGAACTGGCCCGGCCAGCGGGAACTCAGCGTTCCCCGCCCGGCCAGGTACGGCGCCAGGTCCCGCTGCAGATCCTCGTCGGTGGCCGGCACCGGGTACAGCGAGATGTGCTGCTTCCAGCCGCGAAGCAGACCATCCGCCCGCCGCCCAGCGTCATGGCCGGGATCTGCTAGCTGATCGTCTCCCGGCCTCGGGCACCACGGTCCTGACCCGGGACCGGATCTCGGTGAGAATCGTCCGGGCCTGCTCCGGGCATGCGGCGATGTACTCCCCGATCGTCGCGGGCCGCGCGGCCATCTCAGCCGCCCAGGCCGGGGAAGGGATGCAGCTCGATGACCTCGGTGTCGATCAGCCCTGCGGCCCGCAGCGGCAGCCCGGCCACGGCGGCCTCGGCCGCTTCCCGGCTGGCCTCGAAGATCAGGATCGCCCCGGGACCGCCGGGCGAGTAGGCCTCGGCCAGGCTGCCCTCCGCCCGGAGCCGGGCCAGCACCGCCATCTCCGCGGCGGCATGCGAGGCAATGCCCTCGCGCGTCACCCCGGGCCGGGGCCGGCAGAACACCAGGATCCTCATGAGCGCGAGGGTACCGCCGCGGCACCGCGCGCGGCGGCCCGCCGGGCGGGTCAGGAGGCCAGCAGGGCCAGGCTCTTGGCCCACGCGTCGTCGCGGGCCTGCGGGCTGAACGGCGGCGTGCCCGGCCAGAAGAACGCGTGCCCGACGCCCGGGTAGGTCACCAGCTCGTGCTCGACGGCCGCCGCGCTGAGCGCCGCGGCGATCTGCGCGCGCTGGCCGGAGTCGACCAGGGCGTCATCCGCGCCCACCAGGTACAGGATCCGGCCGCTGATTCCCGGCGTCTCCGCCAGCGTGGGCGTGGGCTGGCTCATCGGGATGTCGGTGCCGGGCAGCCACCCGCCGTACATCACCGCCGCCCGGCTGACCGGCAGCCGGCAGGCGGCCAGGTAGGCGAGGTGGCCGCCCGCGCTGAGGCCCACCATCGCGATCCGCCCGATCCCCGGCCGTGACCGCAGCCACCCGATGGCCGCGGCCACGTCGGCCAGCGCCTGGTTACCGCCGAGCCGGTGCAGGTAGCCGAACCCTCCGCGCGCCCGGCGTCGTCGCGGGGCAGCCACCGGCCCGGCGGTGCGTCACGGTGGTAGAACTCCGGCGCGATCGTGAGGTAACCCGCCCGGGCCAGGTCATCGGCCACGTCCCGGATGTCCGGGTTCACCGCGAACAGCTCGTGCGCCACGATGACCCCGGTACCGGACGGGCTGCCGTCCGGCCGGGCCAGGTAGGCCGGCATAGCCGTGCCATCGCTGACCGGAAGCTCGATGTGCGTACTCGTGATCTTCATGGGCTTTATCCTCGGCCCGCCTGGCACTGGTAACCAGAGCCGCTTGTTACTGGTACTGGCCTGAGTGCGCTGCACGCATGACGTCCGCCGGGGATCCGCGCGCCCTGGGCCAGCTGCTCAGGTCGCGGCGCGAGCGGCTGGCGCCGGCCGATGTCGGCTTGCCCGCCGGGCCGCGCCGCCGGACTGCCGGCCTGCGCCGGGAGGAAGTCGCCCAGCTGGCCAGCCTGTCCGCCACCTACTACACGTTCCTGGAGCAGGGCCGCCCGGTGCGGCCGTCCGCGCAGGTGCTCGACGCGCCCGGGCCATGCTCGGCCGGTTCCGGCTGGCCGCGGCCCGCCACCCCGGCGACCCCGACTTCCGGGCGCTGATCGACGGGCTGCAGCGCGACAGCGAGCATGTCCGGGACTGGTGGCCCCGCCACGACGTGACCGCGGCGGGCAGCGGGTCGAAGAAGCTGCGCCATCCGCGGCTGGGGACTGGTCGACTACTCGCACGTGGTGCTGGTGGTGGCCGACCATCCGGATCAGACGCTCGTCACCTACTCCCCGGCCCGATAGCGTCCGCTCAGCCCGGCGTCACAGGCCCACGTGCGGGCGGCTGAAGGCCACCGGCAGGCGGCGCAGCACGAAGGTGCCGAGCAGGGCCGGCCCCGGCGTCTTGACCACCGCGATCGCATACCGGCCCGCACCGCCCGGCGGCGGCCCGGCCAGCTGCCTGACCTGGCCGGGGGTAAAGCTGCCCCGGAAGGCGACCAGGCAGACGTCGCGGGGCGGCCGGCCCGGCAGCAGGCGGAGCAGGTCATGCAGCGGCCGGTCGCCACGGGCGGCGAGCCGGGTCGTATCCACGAGCCTGACCCCGGCGAGCCGCCCGCGATCCTGCGCCGCGCGCCGCGCGACCGGGAGCGCCATGAAACACTGGCCGGCGCTGCTGCCCAGGGCGTCGCGGCCCGCGCCGCATGCCGTCAGCCCGGCCACGGTGACAGCGACGGCGAGGAGCGGCCCCAGCCGCCGGCGCGCGGGGGGGAGCAGCCGGGAGCCTGTGACCGTCACTGCCCGACCGCCTGCGGGACGTCGCCGTCGTCACCAGGGAGCAGTCCCAGGACCGGGGCACTGCCGGGGTCGGCCGCGTCCGGCCCGCTGGCCAGGGCGGTCATCGGGCGCCGCCGGTTAGTCCATTCCAGCCATGCCCAGCAAGCCCAGCCGATCGGCAGCGCGAGCCAGAAGCTGATCACCCGGTATAGCAAGACGGCGATGGCGGTCAGTGCCGAGGGCCCGCTGAAAGCGACGATGGCGATGGTCAGGCTGCCTTCCACCACACCGAGGCCGCCGGGCGTGATCGGCAGGTTCGCGGCCAGCTGGCCGGCCCCGTAGGCCAGCAGCAGGCCCTGCCATGGCACCGTGCTGCCCACGGCGAGGAACGCCAGGGCCAGGCAGCCGCAGTCGAGCGCCCAGTTGGCCAGCCCCCAGGCGAGCGCGGCGGCGGCCTGGCCGCGCGACAGCCGCACGGCGGTCAGGCGCGTGATGATCCGGTCGGCGTGCACGGCGGTCTCGCCGCGCGGCCATCCGGTCAGCCGGCGGCACAGCCGGACCAGGACCGAGACGGTCCGGATCAGGGCCCGGTTCTGCACGAAGACCGCGGCCATGGCCAGGGTCAGCAGCAGCACGGCCACGATGACGCCGACCAGATCGAGGTTCGCGCCCTCGGCTCCCGCGATCAGGGCACCGGCCGCCGACACCGCGGCCAGCGTTACCGACGCCGCCACGAAGGTCGCGGCGACCGACCACCCGGCGACGGCCTCATCGGCGTTATGCCGCCGGAACTGGCGGAACGAGAACACGGTGGCGATGACCGTCCCGGCCGGCAGCGAGTTGGTGATGGAGTTGGCGGCGAGGGTGATGGCCGCCAGCGGGCCGGCCGGCACCCGGACCTGGCCCGCGGCCAGCAGCCCGCGCTGCAGCTGCACGAGGGCCAGGAAGGACCCGGCCTCGGCCGCCACGGCCAGCGCGACCCAGCCCCAGTGCAGGTGGGCCAGCGCGCTGGCCGCTCCGGCCAGCTCGGTCTTCTGGTCGGTAAGCTGATCGATAACCAGGGCTGCCAGCCCGAGTCCGATGATGTACCTGGCCACGGGCCAGGCCCGGCGCACACGGGCCCGCCATGGCACCGGGGTGGTCATATTGCGGCCCAGGCCGGGGTCGGCGCCCGCCGTGCCGGGCCGTGCAGACTCGCGGGGCACGATTGCAGTGTCCGTCATGACGCGGCCATCCGCGAGCCCCATCTGCGGCTGGCCGCTGCGTAACAGAAGCGATGTCCCGGCGGCACCTCGGACGGGGACGCGCGCGAGCCTGGCCGAGCTCATCTGAGCCGCCGCCGCGCCGAGCCACAGGTCCGCGCCACCGAGGGCAGCGCGATGGCTGGGGCGCTGTGCGTCCCAGGCTGCTGCAACCTGACTGCAAGGTCCGGACGGCACGATGAGCCTGCTGATCCCGCCCGTCCGGAGGTCTCAATGTCACGACCACAGGTGATAGACGAATTCCTGCAAGCCGTCGAGAACGCGACGATCCCCGCTTGCGACGTATGGAGCCAGGACGCGACGCTGGACGCGACGGTGCCGAACTGGCGGCGGCAGGTGTCGGGTCCCGATGCGATCCGAGCCGAGTACGAACGGTGGTTCGCCGACCCGGGCCGGTTCGGCGAGCTACGCCGGTGCCCGGTCACGGGCGGCCCGAGCGAGGTGGTGGAGTACACGCTGAGCTGGACCGAGAACGGCGTGCCCCATGCGGCCCATCACCTGCACCTGCTCACCGTGCGCGATGACCGCATCGTTGCCGACACGGTTTTCTGCGGCGGCCGGTGGCCTGCCTCGCTGCTGGCGGAGATGGAGGCCGCAGATGGATGACCTGCTGCCCGTGGCCGCGCCGCGGCCGTACGCCAGCGTGGCCGATCTCATCGCGGGCGCGACCGACAGGAAGCCCCTGGAGGAAGCGCCCGGCAAGTCCGGGGCCCGGCTCGAGCGGGTTGTGATCGGCGGGCAGCGGTATGTGCTCAAGCATCTCGACCTGGCGGAAGACTGGACGATGCGGGCGTCGGGCAGCCTGCGCGGCGCACCGCTCGTGCTGTGGGAGCGGGGCATTCTGGCGCGAGTGCCGGCGTGCTTCAACCAGCCGATTGTCGGTGCCGCGCCGGAGGCCGCCGGCGGCGCCAGGCCGTCGGGCGGATGTGCCCTGCTGATGCGTGACGTGGCGCCATGGCTCGTCCCCGTCAGCGACGAGCCGATCAGCCTGGACCAGCATCTGCGCTTCGTGCGGCACATGGCCGCGCTGCACGCCGCGTTCTGGGAATGCGGCAGTGAATGCGAGGTCATCCCGGTGATGAACCGCTACCTGGAGCTGTCCCCGTGGCTGGCGCAGGCGGAGGCGGCCGTGGGCAGCGGTCACCTGGTGCCGCGGCTGGTCGGCGAGGGCTGGTCGCGGCTGGCCGAGGTGGCGCCGGCGGCCGCGGCGGTCGTCACCCCGCTGGCGTACGACCCGGGCCCGCTGGTGCAGGCCCTGGAGACCACCCCGCACACCTTCGTGCACAGCAACTGGAAGCTCGACAACCTGGGCACCGACGACGAGGGACGGACCGTCGTGCTCGACTGGGAGCAGCCCGGGCGCGGCGCGGCACTCAGCGACCTCGCCTGGTACCTGGCGATCAACTGCCGCCGGCTGCCGCAGCGGAAGGAGGACTCGATCACTGCCTACCGCGCGGAGCTGGAGGCGCTCGGGGTGAGCACGGACCCGTGGTGGGATCGCCAGCTGGCGCTGTGCCTGCTGGGCGCTCTCGTCCAGTTCGGCTGGGAGAAGGCGCTGGGAGGCTACGACGAGGAGCTGGCGTGGTGGGAGAGGCAGGCGGTGCAGGCGGCCGGGCTGCTGGGCCCAGCGACGCTGCCGGGCTGAGCGGCGCTGCCAGGCTCAGCGACGCTGCTGCGCTGAGCGCGGGGATGCGGTCCGCCTACGACACGGCCGCCCAGGTGTGGTCCAGTGGCCCCGGGCCCGCGTACGCCGTGCTGGCGCGGGCGCTGCTGGCCTCAGCCGGCCTGCCGCTGGCCGGCCGGCGTGTCCTTGACCTGGGCGCCGGCACCGGAGTAGCAGGCCGGGCCGCGCTGGCCGCGGGCGCACGGACGGTGGTATCGGCCGACCTGGCCCCCGCTATGCTGCGCAGCTGCCGCGCAGCCGCGCATCCGGTAGCGGCCGACGCGCAGGCGCTGCCGTTCCGGGACGGCAGCTTCGACCTGGTGGTCGCGGCCTTCTGCCTGGGTCACCTGCCGAGCATCAGCGCGGGCCTGCGCGAGGCCCGGCGGGTCGGCAGCGGGCTCGCGGCCAGCTCGTTCGCGCCAGGCTGGACGCACCCGGCCAAGGCGGCGGTCGACGCGGTGCTTCGCTCGTTCGGCTACCGGCCTCCCGCCTGGTACCTCACGTTCAAGCAGCACACAGAACCGCAGGCGGGGGAGCCGGCGGTTGGCCGGCTCGCGGCTGCCGCTGGCTTCAGCCGGGTACGGCAGCAGACGGTCACGGTCGCGACCGGGCTGGGAACCCCCGCGGAGCTGGCATCGTGGCGGCTGGGCATGGCCCACATCGCCCCGTTCGTGCACTCGCTGGACCGGCCGCGCCGGGCCGGACTGCAGCGCGCCGCGGAATCCGCCGTCACCGGGACCGGTCCGCTGGTGGTCTCGATGCTGGTGCTCACCGCCCGCTGACCAGAGCCCGGCCTCGGCGCTGCGGCATCAGCGGGCCGTGGCGGGCGGCGGGCAGGGCCTGTCAGCGGATCAGGGCCTGCCAGCGGGCCAGGCGCTGGCCGGCGGTCCGCTGCAGCACATCCGCGTGATCGCCGGCCTGGCCGGCCAGCTGCCCGGCGCGCTCGGCCGCGCGGTCCAGCCAGGCCGGCACGCTGAGGCCGGCCGCCGCCTCGCCGGTCCACCACCATGCTTCGATCGCAACGGCCGCCTGGATCTGCTCCAGGTCGGCGGCGGCTGCATCGAGCCCGACGGGCAGGCCCAGCGCCCGGCGGGCCAGGTGCCCCAGCAGCCGGGCCACGCCGGTATACCGCGGGACGCCCAGGGCCGTCGCCCGGGATTCCAGCTCACCGGCCACGGCCAGCGCCCGCTCCCCCTCACCGCACAGCAGCGCGAGCCGCGCGCTGATCAGCTGGTGCTTCAGCTCCAGCCGCCAGCCGAACACCAGGTCTCCGCGCAGCAGCGCCCGGGCCTGCGCCAGCCGGGACTGCGCGCCGTCCGCGTCCCCTGCCTCGACGGACTGCTCGGCGAGGTCCTCCAGCGCGGCGATCGTCACCTCCGCGGTGCCCTGGCCCTGCCCCGCCTCCAGCGCCCGCAGGTGGTGATCGCGGGCCTGGGCGGCCGCACCAAGACTGCGCAGCACCCAGCCGGCGAAGTTCACCGCCCGGCCGGCGAACCGGGGCACCTGGCGGCGCTCCACCTCGGCGGTGTAGCGGGCGAAAGCGTCCAGGGCCACCGCCGGGCGCCCGGCCAGGGCATGGGCGTGCCCGGCGAACAGCAGCGCGTGCAGCGTCGCCGCCGTGTGGGCTGCCCCCTCCTGAGCCCGGCCTGCCGGGCGCAGCAGCGCCAGGGCCTCGCCGCTCCGGCTCTGATGGGACCGGAGCACGCCCAGCCACGCGGCGGTAGTCACCCGGTCGGCTCCCTCAGCCAGCGAGAACGCCTCGGCCAGCTGGACCTCGGCCTGGGCAAGATCGCCGGCGGCATGGTGCGTCCTGCCGCCTACCGCCAGGCACCGCGAGCGGGTGGCCGCGTCGGCCGCCGCCAGCGCGCCATCTTCGGCGAACTGGGCCGCCTGCCCGAAGCGGCGGTCGAAATAGCATGCCCACGCGCCGACCTCCAGTGCGGCCGGCCCGGCCGCCTCAGCGCGCTCGACGTCGCGCAGCGCCTCGCCGTAGCGCCCGCGGCGAGTCCGGACCCGGGCCCGTTCCAGCCATCCCCCCGGCTCCGGGTGCAGCCGGAGGGCAGCATCGAGCAGCGCCTCGGCTGCCGCGTGGTCGAAGCGCTCAGCGGCCCGCGCGGCCGCGTCCCGCAGCGCCCGGGCCGCCAGGGCGAGGTCTCCGCCCAGCCGCGCATGGTGCGCCACCACGGCAGGATCCGAGTAGGACCGCTGGGCCAGCACCCGGCCGGCCTGGCGGTGCAGCAGGGCCGTCCGGCCCGCGGACGCGCTCGCGGCAAGAGCCTCCCGCACCAGCTCATGACGGAACCTGAACGCGCCGCCGTCCTCGGTCAGCAGCTGCCGGGCGACGGCCCGCTCGGCCTCGTCGAGCAGGTCGACGGCGGGCCGTCCGAGCAGGGCGGCGAGCAGGTCCAGGTCCAGTTCCGGCCCGATCACCGCCGCCGTGCGCAGCATTACCCCGGCGGCGCCGAGCTCGTCGCACCGGCCCGACACCGACTCGACGAGCGAGGCAGGCAGCTCGGCCCGCCCCACCTGCTGGGCCAGCTCGGTGAGGAACAGCGGATGCCCCCCGGACCGCTCGAACAGCTCATCGGCCCGGACTGCTCCGGTCAGCTGGGCGGCCGCCGCCCGCCCGAGCGCGTCCAGGTGGATCAGCGCAGTGGACGGCAGCGGCCGCCCCTCACCCGCCCGCACCGCCGCCACGATGGCCACTGGCACGTTCTCCCGCCGCATGAAGCTCAGCCAGTTCACCAGCGGCTGCCCGGCCAGGTGAGCGTCATCAATCACCACGGCCAGCGGGCCCCGCTCAGCGAGGCGGCCGATGACCCGGGTCAGGGCCGCGTACAGCACCGCCGGCCCGAGCACGCCGTCGGCCAGTACCGGCAGCAGGCGCGGGGCATCCGTGCTGCCGAGGACCGCTGCCAGCATCATCGCGTCATTACCCAGCAAGCCGGCGCTGGCCTCGGGCCCGAGCCGGCGCAGCAGGGCTGACAGCGCGCTCAGCAGGGCATCGAGCGGCATGGCCTGGTCGAGCTGCCCGCACGATGCCAGCAGCACGGTGTCCCCGGCCGCGGCACGCCGGCTGGCCCATGCGCGCAGCAACGCGGTCTTGCCGATGCCAGCCTCCCCGTCCACCACGGTGATCTCGGCCAGCCGGTCGCAGGCCCGCGCCGCCACCGTGTCCAGGTAGGCCAGTTCCGCATCCCGGCCGATCAGGCCGGCCGCCGGGCGGCCGGGCAGCGGCGGCCGGGAGGGCAGCTCGCCGCGCAGGATGGCGGTGTGCAGGCCCTCGGTTTCCGGGGACGGATCCGCTCCGAGCTCCTCGGCCAGACGCTCGCGGGCCTCGGCATAGGCGGCCAGGGCCGCGCCTGTCCGGCCGCCGGCGACGTAGGCCCGCAGCAGCACCCGCAGGGACGGCTCGTCATAGCCGTCACGGTCGAGCGCCGTTTTCGCGGCGTCGGCCGCCGTCATCCAGTCGCCTGCTTCCAGCAGGGCGGTGGCTGCCACCCGCCGGGCCCGGGATGTGAGCCGCTCCAGCTCGGCCAGCCTGAGCTGCGCCCAGCCGCCGGGCAGCGGCGGCGGCCCGTAACCGCGCAGCAGCGAGAGGATGATCCGGGCCGCAGCCGCCGCGCCCACCACGTTCCCCGTGTCCCGCCTGCGGTCCGCCTCGTCGGTGAGCGCGGCGAGCTCGGACGCATCGACCCAGTCGCAGTTCAGCAGGTAGCCACCGTCGCGACGCTCGATGCGCTCCCGGCCGAGCACCGATCGCAGCCGGCTGACCAGCACCGCCAGCTGATCCTCCGGCCGGGCCGGCGGCATGTCCCCCCACAGCACGTCGATGAGCACGTCCGCGGGCACGACCTGGCCCGCCGCCAGGGCCAGCACCCGCAGCGCCAGCCGCCCTTTGCGGCTCCCCACGGCTTGCGGCTGCACGCCGTCCACGCCGAAGTCGCCCAGCACCCGCACGGCCAGCGACCTCATGCAGGTATCAAACCGCCCGCCAGCGCGACTTGCCACCGGCCGCTGCAAGCCAGCTGCAACCACGCCGGCCAGGCTTGGCACCAGCAGCACCGGCAACTAGCAAAAGGAGCAGGTCATGAGCACGCAGGCAGAGCAGAAGAGCTTCTCCGCACCCGACGAGACCCGCGGTTTCGAGCGCGGCGCCCTCGACCTGCTGAAGATCGGCGGAGCCGAGATCGGCCGCCTCACGCTCCAGCCCGGCTGGCGCTGGGCCGAGCACGTCAAGCCGCTCGCGGGGACCGAGCTGTGCGAGGCGCCGCACTTCCAGTACCACGTGCAGGGCACCCTGCACATCGTGATGGCCGACGGCTCGGAGTTCGACGCCCGGCCGGGCGACGTCACCGCCCTGCCTGAGGGCCATGACGCCTGGGTGGTAGGGGACCAGCCGGTGGTCGTCGTCGACTGGTACGGAGCCAGCAGCTACGCCCGCGGCTGACAAGCCCGGCACGCCGCTGGACCGCCTCGCGTCAGTGCGCCCGGGCGGTGCGGGCCATCGCGGGTATGACCGCGGCCGCGACCGCCAGGTGCATCGCGATCAGCCCGATCATGGCCGCGGTTGTGGTTGCGGCGGCCAGCGGCAGCGCCAGGGAGGCGACCAGGATCATCAGCGCGGCGCTGGCCCAGGCGGCCCGGGCGCGGGGGGTGCGCCGGTCCAGGACCGCGAGCAGCAGCCAGCCGGGCAGCGAGGCGGCCAGGCTGACGCCGATGACCTGGCCGACCACGATTGTCTGGAGGTGGCATGCCCGGCACCGACGGCCTGGAGGCGACCAGGCAGATCGCCGCCGCCCCCGACCTCAGCGGAGTGCGGGTGATCATCCTGACCACCTTCGAGGAAGACGAGTACCTCTTCGAGGCGATACGCGCGGGCGCGAGCGGGTTCCTGGTCAAGGACACCGAGCCGGAGGACCTGGTCAGCGCCATCCGGGTGGTCGCGGGCGGTGACGCCCTGCTGTCGCCGAGCCTCACCCGCACGCTGATCTCCAGCATCGCCGGGCGGGGGCCGGCGCGGCCCGTCGACGCCTCCGCGCTGTCGGTGCTCACCGACCGGGAGCGGGAGGTTCTCGCCCTGGTGGCCGCCGGGATGAGCAACGACGAGATCGTGCCGCCCTGTACATGAGCCCGCTGACCGCCAAGACCCACGTCAGCCGGACCATGACCAAGCTGCCGCCGCCCTGACCCGCCATCCGTCCTCATACTTTGAAACGATGATAGTAAAGGACTGACCAAATACCTAGTTAAGGCGCGGCTGGCTGGTGCGATCCACAGGCCTGTCACCCGCCCTCAGACGTCGCCCAGTCCGCCCAGCCGCCCTGGCGGCCCGCGGCCCGGATGCTAGATTAGGTATGACCAAAAACCAGCCGGTTTAAGGTATGACCAAGAATCGGGGCCTCGGTCGGCATGACTACCTCAGGGAGCGCGGACGGCGCGACCGCCGTCCGCCCTGCCGTCCGCCCCGCCGTGCAACTGGAGCCCATGCACGTCCCCAAGGCCTCCGACGTGCTCGCCGACGAGCTGCGCGAGCGCATCCTGCAGGGCGAGTTCCCCGAGGGCATGGCGCTGCCGCCGGAGCGCGAGCTGGTGACCCAGACCCGGATGAGCCGCACCACGGTGCGCGAGGCGCTGCGCATCCTCGAGGTGCAGGGCCTGGTGCGGATCAAGACCGGGCGGTCCGGCGGCGCGTTCGTGCAGCGGCCCGGCGGGGAATCGGTGGCCAGCTCGGTCAGCCTGCTGATCCGCGGCCGGCAGATCCGGATGGCGGCGCTGCTGGAGACGCGCGAGGCCATCGAGCCGGCCTGCGCCCAGCTGGCCGCCAAGTACCGCACCGACGCCGACCTGACCCGGCTGGACCAGGCGAACGAGGATATCTCGGCCGAGACCGGATCGCTGGCCGGGTTCTTGCAGGCGAACGTCGACTGGCACGTGGCGGTCGCGATCGCCAGCCATAACGAGCTGCTGACCGGGTTCATGCTGGCGCTGTCGCGGGCCATCTACGCCTCCACCGACAACAGCGCCTTCATCGACGCCGAAGTGCGGCGCGCCACCGTGCAGGCGCACCGGGCGATCATCGCGGCCATCCGCGGCCAGGACCCGGACGCCGCAGTGCGGCGGATGCGGCGGCACGTGCACGCCTACGCCGAGGCGGTGGCGCAGGTGGAAGAGCGCACCGAGATCGTGGTGCCGGAGAGCTGACCGCGCGCGCCCGGGCCGCACCCCCGGGTGCCAGGCAGGCCGGCCTAGGCCTTGAGCCTGGCCGCGATGTCGGCCCGCAGCAGGTGCTTCTGGGTCTTGCCGGTCGCGGTCATCGGCAGCTCGCTGACGACCTCCACCCGCTCGGGCACCTTCTGGATGGCCAGGCCCGCGGCCAGCAGATGATCCTTGACCTGCGCGACGGTCAGCGGCTCTCGGCCGGCGGCCGGGACGAGGTAACAGCAGACCCGCTCGCCGAGGATTTCATCCGGCATGGCCACGACGGCCACGCTGCCCACCGCGGGATGCGCCGACAGCAGGTCCTCGACCTGCCGCACGCTGATGTTCAGGCCGCCGCGGATGACGATGTCCTTGAGCCCGCCGGTGACCCGCACATAGCCGTCGGCGTCCATGGTGCCCAGGTCACCGGAGCGGGAGAACCCGTCGGCGGTGAACATCGCGGCCGTCGCCCCGGCCTGGTTGATGTACTCCAGGCAGCTCATCGCGCCGCGGTAGGCGATGTCACCCTCCTGGCCGCGCGGGACCTCGGCGCCGCCGGCGTCCAGGAGGCGGACCTCCTGGCCGGGCAGCGCCTTGCCGTCCGAGGTGACCGGGCGCTCCGGGTCGTCGGCCAGGGTGCACATCGTGGTGGTGATGTTCGCGGTCCGCCCGTACAGGCTGAGCACGGCCATGTTCGGGATCGCCGCGCGGGCGGCCTGGATGAAGCTGCCCGGGATCGGCGCCCCGGCCGAGGCCCAGTACCGCATGCTGCTGGCGCCGTGCACGTCCGGGTCGTAGACGTTCAGCAGCATCTGCAGGAACGCGGTCGCGGTGACCGCGCCGGTGCAGCGGAACTTGGCGATCCGCTCCAGGCCGCCGCGCGGCTCCCAGGTCTCCATCACGTGCGAGCCCGCGCCGTGGATCAGCGGCAGCAGGATGCTGGTGACCAGGCCGGTGGTATGGGTGACCGGCGACGGCCCGAACTGCACGTCCGCGTCGGTGATCTCCCAGCCCTGGCCGAGCAGCCGTGCGCCGCAGGCCATGGTGTTGAACGTGGGCAGGCAGCCCTTCGGCCGCGGCGTGCCGGAGCTGAACACGATGACCCACGGGTCATCGGGGCCGCCGCCGGGGCCGATCTCCGCCGCCAGCCCGGCGGGCTCGCCGCCGGCCGGGATGTCGGCGTACCGGACCGCCCCGTCCGGCACCTGCCCGCCGCGCACCACGATGACCGTCCTGAGCGTCTCGCTGGCCCGGGCCAGCCGCGTGAACACGGCCGCGTGGTCGAACCCCCGGTACATCCTGCTGCCCGGACGCTAACGATCGTTCGCGCCGCGTGTTATGTTCGCGCGATGGGCACCGGTGATGTTCGCGCGACGGACACCGATCGCCGGATCCTGGATGCCGCCGCCGAGGCCTTCCACGAAAAGGGCTTCCACGGAGTCGGCATGGACGAGCTCGGCCGCCGGGCGGGTCTGGCCGGACCGTCCCTGTACCGGCACTTCGCCGGCAAGGACGAGATCCTGGCGACGCTGCTGAACGAGGCCATGGACGAGCTCATGGCCGCGCCCGCGCCCGTGCACGCCGACGCTGACCTCGATCTCGACCGGGCCATCCGGCATCACATCGACTTCGCCATCGGCCACCGGCACCTGGTCAACCTCTACCAGCGCGAAGTCCGGTCGCTGGCCGGGCCGCGGCGGGCGCCGTTCGACCGGCGCCGCAGGGAGTACACCCGGCGCTGGGAGACGCTGCTGGCGCTGCGCTTCCCCGAGCTCGACCGGGTGAGGGTCGCCGCCGTCACCCAGGCCTGCCTGGGCATGATCTTCTCGCTGTCGTACTGGCCGGGCCGCGCCCGGCACGGCATTGACGTGGCATCGCTGCTCGAGCAGGTGCTCTGGGACGGGATCGGCTCGTTTGACGCTCAGCTGACCGACTCGGAGGGCCCGGCCGGGACTCCGTAGCAACCGTGACCGGCGGCCGGGCAGTGCCATTCCGGCACTACCTCAGCCCGGCGTACCGCCCGGTTACCGCCAGGCTGGGCCTATCCGGCCGCGTTCACCGCGGCGAGGACGACCAGGCCGAGGACGAATAGCAGCGCGGCGGCCGCCGCCACCCAGGCCGCTGGCCGCCGCCAGCCGGCCAGCCGGGACAGGCCAGCGGTGAGCCGGCCGGGCTGCTCGAGCTCGCCGGCCGGAGTCAGGGCCGTATTGCCTGGTCGGCAGGCCGGCGGCCCGGTCGGGCATCCGCGTTCCGCCGGATGGCGTGCGGCCGGCCGGTCTGTCACAGCGCCAGCGTGCACCACGGCAGCCGCCGGTCACACGGGCTGCTAGCCCGGATTGCCCGGGTATTGCGGTCGTCCTGAGCCCCGTCCGTGCTCCGCGCATAACAATTTTCCGGACGCCGGGGCTGTTCGGGCATACCCGCCTGGCGGGCATAGTGGAGAGGCAGGCTCAAGACGTCAGTACCGCACCGCCAGCCCGGCCTGCGGTGCGGATCAGCAAGGAGGTGCGAAGTGAGCATCGGCGCGGCCCTGGCGCAGGCGCGGTGCGAGGCGGGTCTCACCGTGGCTCAGGTCAGTGAGCGGACGCGGATCCGGGAGCTGATCATCCAGAGCATGGAGGAGGACGACTTCGCCCCCTGCGGCGGCGATTTCTACGCGCGCGGGGACATCCGCAGCATCGCCGCGGTGGTCGGAGCCGACCCGGTGCCGCTGATCAGCGAATACGACGCCAGGTACCGCGAGCCCCCGGCCGAGCCTCCGCCGCCGGCCAGGCGTTACCGGGCCCCCGCCGCGAGATTCCGGGGGCAGGCCGCGAGGCACGCCGCCCCGGCTCCGGCAGACCGGCCGCCGCCCGCGGACGCTCAGGAGCCGGCCGTGCCGCAGTGGGAGCCGGCTGCGATGTCTCCGGGTCCGGCTGCAATGTCTCCGGGCCCGGCCGAGGAAGCGTGGCCGCCCGCCGAGCGTCAGACCCCACCCGAGAATCATCAAATACTGCCCGCCGCGGACTCGGCGCCGACGGCCGAGCCGCAGGCGCCCGCCGCGAGCTGGGCGCCGGCCGTCGAATACCAGGCGCCCGCAGCGGTTGACGGGACGCCGGCCGCGCAATTCCAGGCCCCGATCACGCATTTCCCGTCTACGGACCAGCAGGCTCCGGATCCGGGTTATCAGGCTCCGGCTCCGGACCCGCGGGGCTATCGGGTCGCGGCTCCGGAGCCCCAGGCTCCGGCTGCGGAATATCAGGCTCCGCCCGCGGCGGACTGGGCGCTCGCGGCGGAGTTTCAGGCGCCGGCCACGCCGCGCTGGGCCTCAGCCGCGCCGTACCAGCCGCCGGCGGAAGCAAGGGCCCCGGCCGAGCGGTACCGGCCGGCGGAGACATGGGCACCGCCGCCGGAGTTCCTGGAGCCGGACCCGGCCGAGCCGCCCGGCCCGATCGGCGGCCTGCGCTGGAGCACGCCAGCCGGCCTGGACCCCCGATCCGGCCGGTCCACGCCGTCCGGCTGCGCCGTCCTCGGGCTGGGACTGGCCCTGGTGCTCGTGCTCGTGGTGGGCATTGGTTACCTGGTCTGGCACGCCGGATCCGGGCCTGCGTCGCGTCCCGGGCCGGCGACTGGGCGCCATGCCCACCACCGGCCGGCCACTCGCCCACGGCGAGCCGTTCGGCGGCGCAGCGCACTCAGGCCGCGGCCGCGCCGGTCCGGGCACTGGCCCGGGCCAGCGCCAGTGCGTTCGGCGTGCAGGGCCCCGGCCGGGGCGACAGCCCGCAGCTGGCCCGGCTCGCCATCGACAAGAGTGCCTCGACCGCCTGGCAGACCGACTTGTACTCCACCGCCGCCTTCGGCAACCTGTATCCGGGCACCGGCCTGCTGGTGGATATGGGCCGGACGGTTACGATCACAGACGCGCGAGTCAGGCTGGGGACCGCACCGGGCGCCGGCCTTGAGCTGCGCGTCGGTTCGGCGCCGTCGCTGGCGCAGCTGCCGGTCGCTGTCCGCCGCAACGGGGCGAGCGGCGTGGTGAACCTGCCGCTTCCCGGGCCGGTGCGCGGTCGTTACGTGCTCGTCTGGTTCACCCGGCTGCCGCCCGACTCATCCGGCACCTACCAGGCCCGGGTCTACAACGTCCGGGTCGAGGGCCGCCCGTGACCGGGCGCGGCCGCCGTCACCAGGCGTAGATGGCGACCGGGATCTGCTGCGTTGGCACCTGATCAGGCCCGGGATAGGTGATTATCACGGTGATGTCGTCGGGATCCCGCCCCGCCACCGCGGTCACGCCCTCGCTCTGACGCGTCTCCCGGTACGCCCCGCGCCCGCGCAGCGCGCGCTCGCACTCGTCCAGATCATCCCGGCTGTCCGCGCTCCAGACCAGATACTGCACGCCCACAGTGCCGAGCGCGTGCGCGGCGTTGCTGCCCATGGCCCGCAGCACCAGCTGCGACCCGGTACCCCCGTGCAGCAGTGCGGCGGTAGGACTGCTGTCCACCATGTCCAGGGCGAGCACGTCGCGGTAGAAGCCCACCGAGGCGTCCAGATCCCGGACGAATATCACCGCTGAGCCGAGCCGTGCTCCCCGCGCCATCCGCCGGTCCTCCCTTTCTCGGGCCCGACCACAGTAACCCCCCGCCTCGCCCGCCATCTCCGGGCTGCGGCACATACGTCATCTTTTCCCTTCTTCTACTTGCCCCGGCCGGCCCGGGGCCGCCGGCGGGCAACTGGCGGCCGGGTGAGATCTGCGGCACGCACAGCTCCTCCCGTAACCTCGTGATCACCTCACCGGTACGACCCGCCGCGGGATCAGAACGTGACCGGCCAGCGCCGCACACGGCGGCCGCTGCCCGGCCGGGCGAAGATCTGCCCGCGTTCCTGGCCCGGGTGACGATGTCATCGGGAGCGCCGACGAAGTCAGTCAGCCATGCGTACGCAGCCCGTTTGCTCCGGGTTCTCGTGCAGGCAGTAGTCGAGCTCCCGGGCCTCGTCGCCGAGGCCAGGAACGTGGTCACCGGGTGCTGGGCTGGCCAGCCGATTTCCAGGGCAGGATGCAGCCTGCGCAGCTCACCAGCGATGGCCTGGTCCCGGCGGGCATGCCAAGCCCGATGGGGAGGAGATGTACAGAGCCCGCTTCGGGCGGCCGCGGGTCCAGCGCACCGGCCGTGCCGCCGGGCCTGATCCGAGCGCCGCAAGGAATCGCGGATGGAGCAGTTGACCTGCCAGGGCAGCAGCGGAGCTTGCGCAGGATGTGCCAGGTCTTGAGCTGGCGTTCGCGCGCTCGCCCAGAGCGCGCGGCCGGGCTGGAGATGACCTGCAGCTGGGCGAGCGCGTCGCACTCATCCAGCAGACCGTCGAGCGACTGCGACAGTGCCCGTCACCCAGCGCTCTGTCATGGCGTATCCCGGAGGCGGAATCACGACGACAGGTCCGGCCGACGATCCTAACCGTGGCCATGCACGCGGGTAACTGCTGCCTGCCCCGCGTCCAGGCGCGCAGGCCCTCGTCGGTGAGGATGGCGGAGAATGCCTCCTCGCCAGCTCCGATGAGGGGCGCGTCGTCGCCGAATCGGGCCGCTAGGAGCGGCGGCGGGCTCGTGCGCCGGAACCGCATGAGTCCCGCCAGGTAGGCGGGATAGACATGGTCGCCGGCGATTTCGAGCAGATCGCGGCCAAGCCCGCCGAGGGTGACGGTGCTGGGGTCAATGGCATTGGCCAGGCCGGCCGTCCCCGTCCCGATCGAGCGAGCGACGGCCCGGACGGCGTCGAGCTCGGCTCGCTGGTGCGCGTCCGAGACGAAGCTCGCCCGGGCCGCGGCGAGCACCTGGCGGCTGTAGCTGATCTCGTCGGCGGGGGGCGGCTGGTTCAGCGCGCGCGCTAGCGCGGCGCCCTCGACGGCGGTGTTCCAGCATCCCCGCGCGCCGCAACGGCATGGCTGGGCCGGGTCACCGAAGGGCATGTGCCCGAATTCGCCGGCGGTTCCGGTGGCGCCGAGCACGAGCCTGCCGTCTTCGATGACCGCACCGCCGAGGCCAGCCCCCATGAACAGTGCACCAGTGAGGTCGCGCCGACCGCTGAGCCCCGCTCGGCCTCGGCGACGGCGGCGAAGGTGGCATCATTACCGGCCAGGAAGGGCCGGGAGTTGAGGTCTCGCGGCCACAGCGCCGACAGGTCGATGTCACGCCAGCCCAGGCTGGCGGCCGACGTTTCGCAAGAGGTCGGCACCTATCGCCGCGGCTTGATGTGGGCCGCCGCCACCGGGGTGCTGTGGGGCACTTATTTCGTGCCGGCCCAGTGGGCCGACGTGTCTGCGCAGGCCAGCAATTTCCCGCTCGCTATCGGCATCCTGGCCGGCGGGCTGGCGCTGGTCCTGTCCGGGGGCGAGTCCGTCAGGGTGCCCGCGAAGGGCGGCGCGACTCTTGTCGCTGCCGGGATCCTGTTCGGGATCGGCAACCTGGCCCTGCTGGCCCTGGTCTCGCGCGTGGGTACCGGAGCCGGCTTTACCATCGCCCAGCTCAGCCTGCTCGTCAACGCGAGCATCGGCATCTGGGTTTTCAAAGTGCCATCGCCAGGCTCTCTCGCGGCGAAGCTCACCATGGCCGGGATCCTGATCGCCGGGTCTGGCGGAGCAGTCATAGGCGCGATGAGATAGGGCAGGACGCGCCTCCTGCGCTTCGGCCTGTTGAGCCTTTTCATCCTGATCTTGGGTGTGCCTGGATACGAGCAGGTCACGTCCGGCCTGTCGGGTGGCGGCAGAGCGAAGCCCCTGGCAGATGAGGCGATCACCACAATCACCGGGCCCGGATCGGCTCATGCTGGCGCAAGCTCAGCCCGGGCCGGCAGGCCCTGCTGGTCCTGGCGCACCTGCGCGAGGGCGAGAGCCTCGCGGAGCTGGCGGCCGGGTTCGGTATCGGCACGGCCACGGCCTGGCGGTATGTCACCGAGACGGTGCGGCTGCTGGCCGCCCGCTCGCCGCGGCTGGGCCCGGCGCTGCGCGCGGCGAGGAAGGCCGGCCGCCTTCAGGTTATCGCCTGCGGCCCTGGTCAGGTCCGGCCTGGCTGCCGTACCTGACCAAGGGGCGCGCGCTACGGCCTGGCCTCGTACACGATGTTGAACGGCGTCTCGCTGACCCTGCGGAAGCGGCTCAGGCCCGCGCTGGTGACCACGTCGCGGATCCGGGACTGCCCGGCTTGGGCGCCGAGCGCCAGGCCAACGTCCTGCGACAGGGACGCGGGGGTGCACAGCAGGGTCGAGAAACCGTAATAGGCCCGTCCGACGGGGTTGAAGTTGTCCTCGACGCGGTCGCCAGCGGCCGGCTCGACGATCATCCAGGTGCCGTCGGCCGCCAGGGACTGGCGCACATGGCGGGCCGCGCCCACGGGGTCGCCCATGTCATGCAGGCAGTCGAACATGGTGACCAGGTCATACCCGCGGCCGGAATACGAAGAGGCCGCCGCGACCTCGAAGCGGACCCGGCCGCTCACGCCCGCCTCCGCTGCCCTTTGGCGCGCGGTCGTGATCGAGCCCTCGTGGTAGTCAAAGCCAGTGAAGGTCGAGGCCGGGAACGCCTGTGCCATCAGGATCGTCGACGCACCATGGCCGCAGCCCACGTCGGCCACCGTCGCGCCGTTCTGGAGCCTGGCGATAACTCCGTCGAGCGCCGGCAGCCAGGTGGAGACGAGGCTGGCGTTGTAGCCGGGGCGGAAGAACCGCTCGCAGCCGTCGAACACATCGCGGCCGTGGTCGTGCCAGCCGACCCCTTCGCCGGTCCTGGCCGCGTCGGTGATCTTCGGGGAGTCGAGCACTGAGCCGAGTGCGACCTGGAAGAAGCCCGGCAGGTAGGCGGGGCTCGACTCGTCGGTCAGCGCAACAGCATGCTCAGCCGGCAGCGTGTAGCGGCCGCTGTCGGGGTCGTAGTCGATGTAGGCCCCGGCGGCTTGCGCGTTAAGCCATTCGCGCACGTATCGCTCGGCGGTGCCCGTGCGCTTGGCCAGCTCGGCAGGCGTCAGCGGGCCGGCCCCGGCCAGCGCCCGGTAGAGGCCGAGCCGGTCACCCATGACGACCAGCGCGGTGTTGAGGGTAGCGCCGACCTCGTCGACGGCCCGGAATACGAATCCCATCAGCTTGTCGGTGTCGATGGCGGCCGGCCGCTCGGTTGCGGTCATTGCGTCCTCCCTGGGGGCGGGGTTCTTGTGCTGCGAACCTAAGTTGTGCTCAGGCGCCCCCGCTTCCGGGCGGGCCCCTAGTCCGGACCTCGGCGGCGTGGCTTCGTACCGGGTGCCTCCGTACACTCGCTGACATGCTGATCGGCCGCGATCATGAGCAGCTGATGCTCGTCCGGCTGCTCGAGGACGCCCGCGCCGGCAACAGCGGCGTCCTCGCCATCGCGGGGGAGGCCGGGATCGGCAAGTCCGCCTTGCTCGGCTACGCCGAAGAGCAGGCGGGCGGCATGAACGTGCTGCGCGCGCGGGGGGTGCAGTCTGAGGCTCACCTCCCCTTCGCCGGCTTGTTTGAGCTGCTGCGACCGGCACTGCCCTGGATCGACCAGATCCCAGGTCCGCAGGCGGCCGCGCTGGAGAGCGCGCTCGCGCTCCGGCCGGCCAGCGCGCAGGGCCGATTCGCCGTGGGCGCGGCCACCCTCAGCTTGCTCGCCACCTTTTCGGATGGGGCCCCGGTGGCGGTGCTCGTGGACGACGCGCACTGGCTGGACGGGTCGAGCGCGGATGCCCTGCTTTTCGCGTTCCGCCGCCTCATCGCTGATCCGGTCGCTGTCGTCCTCGCCGTGCGTGAGGGGGAGCCGTCACTGCTCGACGGCGCCGACCTGGCAAGCTTGCGGCTCCAGGGCCTGGACCGGGCGTCGGCCGCGGAGCTGCTGAGGCGGCAGAGGGATGAGCCGCTCAGCCAGGACCTCGCCGACCGCCTGCACCGTGAGACAGGCGGGAACCCGCTCGCGCTGCTTGAGCTTGGCGAGGAGCGCAATCGGCTGGCCAGCCTGCCGCCCGGCGCGCCGCTCGCGGCCGGGACCAGCCTCGCCAGTGTCTACCTTGGTCGCTTCCGGTCTCTTCCGCTGCGCACCCGTGGCGTCCTCGTCCTCGCGGCGGCCATCGACGGCGGCGAGGTGGCGGTCCTTGCTCGCGCCGCGCCGGTGCTCGGGCTTGACTTGTCCGACCTGATTCCCGCCGAGGCGGCGGCACTCATCACCGTGCATGATTCCCGTGTCGAATTCCGGCACCCGCTGGCCCGGTCCGCTATTTACGGTGATTCCCCGGCCGGACGGCGGCGTGAGGTGCACCGCGCCCTGGCTGGTGCCTTGCCCGATGCCGATGCTGACCGCCGTGCCTGGCATCTCGCGCTCGCCTCGTTCGGACCCGATGACGCGACATCGTCGGCGCTTGAGCAAGCCGGCCAGCGGGCGCACCAGCGCAGCGCCTACGAGGTCTCGTCACGAGCCTTCGAGCGCGCGGCCCGGCTGGCGCCAGACGAGGTCCGGCAGGCCAGGCTGCTTTATGCCGCCGCCGACGCCGCCTGGCTCGGCGGTCTCGCGGACCGCGCCGCGGCGCTTCTGGGTGAGGCCCGGCGGCCTGCCCCGGGGCCCGAGCTGGCTGTGTCGATCGAGCAGCTCCGCGGCCATATCGCCACCCGGCGCGGGCCGATCGCCGAAGCTCAGCAGATCCTGCTGGCTGCCGCGGAGCAGGCTGCGCCGATCGACCCTGACCGCGCTGTCGTGATGCTGGCGGAGGCGGTGAACGCGTCGTTTTACGCGGGTGATGCTGCGACTATGCGCCTGGCCGCTGAGCGGGCGGCGTCGCTTGCTCCGCAGGATTCTGATGGCCGTACGGCATTCTTCGCGCTGTCCGCGCAGGGAATGGCGCTGATCTTCTCAGGCGAAGGAGAACGTGGCGCAGCGGCGATCCGCGCAGCGGTCGAGGTGCTCGAGCGCTCCGATGAACTCCGCGACAATCCCCGCCTGCTCGCCTGGGCGGCCATGGGCCCGCTGTGGCTGCGGGAGGCGAACATCGGGCGGGCGCTCGCCGACCGCGCGCTGGCGGTGGCGCGCCGCACATCCGCCGTGGGCGTGCTGCCGTTTGTGCTGACCCACGTGGCGATCGACCAGGCGGCCACTGATCGATGGGCTGAAGCTCAAGCCGGATTCCACGAGGCGATCAGCCTGGCGCGGGAGACCGGCCAGCGCACCGACCTCGGTTCCGCACTGGCACGCCTCGCGCACCTCGAGGCGAGGCTGGGGAGGTCAGAGCAGAGCCGTCTGCACGCCGACGAGGCCCTCAGCCTGTCTCGCGAGATGGGCCTTGGGGTATCCGAGGTGTGGGCCATCGCCGCCCTGGGCGACCTTGAGCTGAGCCTCGGCCGGCCCGAGGCCGCGCTTGCTCATTTCGAGGAGCAGCGAGCTGTGCTCCGCTCCCGCGGGATCCTCGACGCCGACCTGTCGCCGGCGCCGGAACTTGCCGAGATCTACCTCCGCCTCGGCCGCAGCCGCCAAGCCGCCGAGATGGCAGGAGAATTCGGCCGCGATGCGAACGCCAAGGCCCAGCCGTGGGCGCTGGGCCGCGCAGCGCGATGCCGCGGGCTCCTCGCAGCGCAGGACAAGTCCGATCGTCACTTCGAAACCGCGATTGCCCTGCATGGCCAGACTCCGGACGTCTTCGAAGCCGGCCGTACCCATCTCGCCTACGGTGCCCGCCTCCGGCGAGAGCGGCAGCGGCTCCGAGCCCGCGAGCAGCTTCGCGCCGCGGTGGACGTGTTCGATCGCCTCGGCGCCGGCCCGTGGTCGGAGATGGCGCAGGCCGAGCTGGCGGCCACGGGCGAGACCGCCCGACGTCGGGACGTGACCACCCTTAAGGACCTGACCCCCCAGGAACTCCAGATCGCGCTAATCCTCGCCGGGGGCCGTACAACCAAGGAGACCGCCGCCGCCTTGTTCCTGAGCCCGAAGACCATCGAGTACCACCTGCGCAACGTCTACCGCAAACTCTCGATCGGATCACGCAGCGAGCTCAAGGCAGCCATGACCGGGCTCGGCCCGATCCGCTGACCGGACCGCGCCGCCCGCCCTGAAAGCGGGGCCGTCCACCCGGCTGTGCGTCAGGCGGAGAGGCCGGGGCAGTCACTGTGGGGACGTCTCCGGGTTGATCGGCAAGAACCGCTCGATCATGAGGCTCACCTGCTCGGGGTACCTCTAGCTGGAGGAAGTGCCGCCCCATCCGGGCGGTGGAATCCTGCCGTCGGAGCCCGGCTCTTGCCGGGCCCTGCCAGGTCCGCGCGGACGACCCGGCGCGAGGCTGAGAAATGATCGAACTGCGGGCAAGGAAAGTGCGATCCCCGCACCACCCGTGCAGGAACAGCATGTGCCGCGTCAGGGGTCTCGCCTGGTTCCTGCTCTGGCTCTCAAATGCCTAGTCTCTTCACCTCTCGCCCCGGATCTGGATGAGGTACATGGCGGCGACGACCAGCACGCCTCCGGCTATTGCGGCCAGGCCGAGCGTTTCCCCGCCTAGCGCGACCGCGAACACGGCGGCGAAGACGGGTTCCATGGTCAGGATCACTGCCGCCTGGGTGGCGGACAAGCGGGTCTGCGCCCAGGTCTGGATGGTGTAGGCAACGGCGGATGCCAGAACTGCGGTCAGGAGAATAGCGAACCAGTCGCTCCCGCTGCGCGGGATGCTGAGCCCGCCGAATGCGAGGGCTCCGGCCGCGCACACCGCTGCTACCACGCCCAGCTGCACGACAGTCAGGGCCCACGGGCCGCGGCCCGGTGACCATTCCCCGAGTCCGACGATGTGCAGCGCGAACAGCACCGCGCAGGCCAGGGTGACAAGCTCGCCCGCGCCAACGGCGAATCCGCCGAGGGTTATGAGTGCCAGGCCGCCCCCGGCCAGCAGCACGGCGATCCACGCTACCGGGGCGAGCCGGCGGCGCAGCAGCAGCCACGACAGGACCGGGGTGAAAACCACGAACAGGCCGGTGATAAATCCCGACACGGCGGCGGGCGTGCGCTGCAAGCCGATTGCCTGGGTGGCATAGGCGGCGCCGAGGACAACCCCCAGCATGATCCCGTAGCGCAGGCCGCGGCCGCCGAGTCCGCGCATCGCACGCGGGCGCACGGCAATCAGCAGCGCGGTGGCGATGCCGAACCGCCAGGCGAGGAAGTCGAAGACGGGCATCCGGGCCACGGCGTCCTTGACCACAAGGAAGGTAGCCCCGTACACGGCCGCCACCGCCCCTAGGGCCATTATCGCCGCCAGCTGCCGCCACGATCTGGGCTGGCGCGCTCCGTACGCCGCTCCGGTGTCTGCTGTCACAGCCGTGCTAGCCGGTGACTCGCTGGTCACCTCCCCTGTTTCCCCCTTCGCCACGCCAACACCACCTAACAGTCATCACTGGTTTGGTCTAACCTCCTATAAGCGAACACCGGTGTCAAGCGACCCCGTCATTCCTGGTGCCGTAAGCTGTCCGTGGAGGAGGTTATGGCTGCGTCAGGCAGGTCAGCTCGGCATGCTGTCCTGGTGCGGGACTTCGTGAACACGCTGGACCTCGATACGGGTGAGGACCATCTGGATTCACCCCCCGCGCTAGCAGCGTGGCTGCAAGGCCACGATCTCCCCGCGGGCCGCGCTGCGGCCCGCGCAGATCTGGATGCCGCCTTGGCGCTGCGCGAGAGCCTGCGGGCCGCGCTGCGAGACCACCATGACCGGCCTGGTGCGACCCCCCCGCCTCAGCTCGATCAGCTGATGGCTGCTTACCCGCTGCGCGTTTCCCTTCGCACCGGTCTGCCCGGGCTGGAACCCGTGCAGAGCGGGATCCGTGCCGGGCTGGCCTGCATCGTCGCGGCCGTCGCCGAGAGCCACGCCGACCGCACCTGGGAACGGCTCAAGGTATGTGCGGAGAGCACCTGCCAGTGGGCATTCCTGGACACCTCGAAGAACCACTCCCGGTCTTGGTGCTCCATGCAAATCTGCGGCAACCGCGCCAAGACCAGGGCCTATCGCGCCCGGCGCACACCAGGCGAATCCCCGTAGATAGCGCGGGCGCCAATCCCGCCCCGCCCTGCGCAGCGGCGGTCGGCCATCTGCGTCCCATGCCCTGCCTGCATCGACTGACACGAAGCTTCATGTCCTCCCCGACAGGCGCCGGCGCTGCGAGCGGCTGCCTATGATGCGCTATTGCAAGTTAATTGCAGCATTTCTAGACTGGCCCGTGATCGAGCCGTCCCCCTGGAGGTTGCCCTGATGGTTGCTGTGAGCGCCAGGCTTGTGCGGATCCGCAACGGGCTGACGCCCAGTGAGTGGGTCCGGGCCGCCGGGATGGCGGCCACCGTCATCGGCCTGAACGTGCTCGGCTGGGGGATGCTGGCCGCCGCCGCGGGCGGCCATTACCGCATTACCTCCACTGAGGTGTTCGGGTTCGGGACGGGCATCCTGGCTTACACGCTAGGGATGCGGCACGCGTTCGACGCCGATCACATCGCCGCGATCGACAACACCACCCGCAAGCTCGTTAACGACGGCAAGCGCCCGCTGTCGGTCGGGTTCTTCTTCTCCCTGGGCCATTCCACCATCGTGTTCGCCCTGGCGGTGCTGCTGAACTTCGGCATCCGCGCGCTCAACGGCGCGGTCAGGAACAGCAGCTCCGAGCTGCACAGGTACACCGGGATCATCGGCACCAGCGTCTCCGGGACTTTCCTGTACCTCATCGCCGCGATTAACCTGGTCGTCCTGGTCTCGATCGCGAAGGTCTTCCGGGAGATGCGCACCGGGAAGTACAGCGATGCGGAGCTGGAGCGCCAGCTCGACAGCCGCGGCCTGATGAACCGCATCTTCGGCGGTTACGCCGCGCGGATCGACAAACCGTGGAAGATGTACCCGATCGGCATGTTGTTCGGGCTGGGGTTCGACACCGCCACCGAGGTCGCCCTGCTGGTCCTGGCGGGCACTGCGGTGGTCGGCGGCCTGCCGTTCTACGCCGTCCTGTCCCTGCCGATCCTGTTCGCCGCCGGGATGTGCCTGCTCGACACCGCCGACGGCTGCTTCATGAACTTCGCCTACGACTGGGCCTTCGCCCGGCCGGTCCGCAAGGTCTTCTACAACCTGACCATCACCGGCCTGTCGGTCTTCGTCGCCTTCTTCATCGGCACCATCGAGATCCTCGGCCTGATCGCCCAGGAAGCCAACCTCAACAGCGGGTTCTGGTCCTTCATGCAGAACTTCAGCATCAACACGGCCGGGTTCGTCATCGTCGGCGTCTTCGTTGTTACCTGGGCCGTGGCCCTGTGCGTCTGGCGCTTCGGCAAGATCGAGCAGAAATGGGATCTCGAAGCCGCCAGAGCCTCCGCACGCCCTTGACGAGGACCCAGCCGCCCAAGGCTCCGCAGCCCGCGGACAGCGGCGACTGTCTCAGGCCATGAGAACCAGCATGTACACCATGGTGATGCTCATGGCGATCTTGTAACATGCGGCCAGGCGGGGGGCGAGCATCTGGGGCCCGGGAAGCTGAGAGCTCTGGCTGACGGCACTTTCGCGGGTGATCAGCGCCTGTGCGGACTTGCCCGGTCTGGCCGCCGTCAGTGTGCTCGTGCTGCGCAGCGGCCGGCCGGCTGTGTCACTGGGAACAAGGCCGGCGGCATCGGAGCGGGATAGGCGAGCGAGCCGGTCGGCGGTCCAGACTGCGTATCCGAGAATGTAGATTGCCAGGATCAGGGCGAGTCCCGGCCAGCTTGAGCTGACGCCGGGCCCGCTCATGCCCGGCATATCTGCGGACGCGCTGTGCGCGGCCTGAGCGCTGGCCGCCGGAATGAGCATGTAGATCATTGCGATGCATTCGACGAAGTGCGGAAGCGGCCAGGGGCAGAGCGTGCCCGTGCCGAGCTTGCCCCGGTGGCGGCGGATTGCCTGCTGCCCGAACCACGCTGCCGCTAGCGCGAATGCTCCCAGCCAGGTCCTTCCTGGCACCGGGCCCAGGCGCGGTATAAGCATCCACGTCATCGCGGTCCCCATGACCATATGCAGGCTGTCGGCGTCCAGCTCGGTTATCCGCCCGCGATGGCGCGCGACCGCCAGCCGGATGGCGCACGTGACCGCGGTGAGTGCCATGATCGCCGCGAAGCAGCCGGCCAGCCATGCGGGCCCGGTCATGCCGCTGCTCCGGGCGGCGGCTTCGTGACGCAGTGTTGCGACCGGGCATGAGGATCCGTGTGCATGGCGCTCAAGGGGCCTTGTGCCCGGCGCCCGGAGATCTGAGCATGACAGGAAAGGCTAATTTCCCTCTCGCGGCCAGCGCAAGCCTTGCGGATAGGCGGCAGGATTTGTCGCCGGCGCCCGGCTCGCCGAATTCCGGAGGGTTACCTCGGATGGCCCATACCCGGTACGGGTACTTGCGGCCCTCACGGAAACCGGGCGGGGGTATTAGGGAACCCGGGCCGGGTATTCGCGTGCACGAGTACGGCGCATTGCCTTCTGAATTGCCTTGCCTGGCGCTTTCGGTGATGTGTAAATTTCCGCCTGCGGACATCTGCCGAGCCGGACGCCTGTTCTTGCTGGGCTGATGCCCGTGCGGTCACCGTTCGCGCTGGTGGCCAGTTCCGCGGCCTGGCGCTGCCGGCGGGGTGGATAGCGCGTCCGCGGGCAGCTCGGCCGGGCCAGGTGCCCGGGAAGACAGGTGACGCGATGCCAGGGATGAACTCCGGTATCAATGTAAGCAACCCGATTGCGGTTGCCGCGTTTAAGGCTGCGCTGCTGCACCAGACTTTGATCGCGCTGCTGATCTTCGGCGTGCTCGGACTTGCCTGGGTCGGCATCCGGACTTCGCTGCCAGCGCCGGGACCGGGAAGGGTCCGGGGAAAGTCGGCGGAATCACCGGCCGGCGATGCGGCTGAGCCCCCCGGCCGCCAGTTTCTGCGGATCGGCTTCGGGCTCCTGTGGATTTTCGACGGGATCTTGCAGGCTCAGCCGAAAATGGCCATCGGGCTGCCGTCGCGGGTAATCGAGCCGACCGCTGCGAGTTCGCCGGGGTGGGTGCAGGAGGTAGTGAACTGGGCCGGGACGAACTGGTCATATCATCCGATGCAGGCTGGCGCCTCGGCGGTGTGGATCCAGGTCGGGATCGGCATGTGGATGCTGGCATCGGCGCGGGGCACCTGGTCTCGGGTCGCCGGTCTGGTCAGCGCCGGCTGGGGCCTGGTGGTCTGGGTGTTCGGCGAGTCTTTCGGCGGGATCTTCGCCCCGGCGCTGACCTGGCTGTCCGGCGCTCCGGGGGCGGTGCTCATTTATGTGGTGGCCGGAGCCCTGATCGCCCTGCCCGAGGGGCGGTGGCATTCGCAGCGGCTGCCCCGGCTGATCCTCGCGGCCACCGGCCTGTTCCTGGCCGGCATGGCGGTGCTGCAGGCATGGCCCGGCCGCGGCTTCTGGCAGGGTGTTTCGCATGGCCAGCCGGGCACCCTGGCCGGGATGGCGCAGACGATGTCCCAGACACCGCAGCCCGGCTTCCTGGCCGCCTGGGTATCGGGCTTCGCGGCCTTCGATGAGGCGCACGGGTTCGCGGTGAACCTGTTCGCGGTGGTGGCCTCGCGGTCACCGGCGTAGTGCTCCTCAGCGGCCGGCCGCAGCTGATCCGCCCGGTCCTGGCCGGTTTCCTAGCGCTGTGCCTGGCGGACTGGGTCCTGATCGAGGATCTGGGCTTTCTGGGCGGCCTGGGCACCGACCCGAACAACATGATCCCCTTCGCGCTGCTCGCCGCGGGCGGATACCTGGCCCTGATCCGCGTCCCGGTACCTGCTGCCGTGGCCGCGGGCGCTTCGGCCGCGCCGGTCTCCGGGGGGGGGCACGGGCCCGCTGGCGGGAGCAGGTCCGGCTCGCCGCACTGGGCCAGCGGGCCGGCTCCGCCAGTTTCAAGTCGGTGGCGGCCGTGGGCGCGGTCGGGGTGATCATCCTCGGTGCGGCGCCGATGGCGCTGGCCCAGGCCAGCCCGGCCGCGGATCCGATCCTGGCGGAGACCATCACCGGCTCGTCTGGAGCCCTGAACTTTCCTGCGCCCGGCTTCCGGCTGACCGACGAGAACGGCCGGATGGTGACGCTGCCAGCCTGCGCGGCAAGGCCGTGCTGCTGACCTTCCTGGACCCGGTGTGCTCGACTGACTGCCCGCTGATAGCTCAGGAGTTGCGCCAGGCCGATCAGCTCCTCGGCGCGGACGCCCGCCAGGTGGACCTGGTCGCGATCGTCTTGAGCCCCAGCTACCGGTCAGTGAGCATCGTCCGGGCATTTGACCGGCAGGAAGGCCTGGCCACCTTGCCCAACTGGCGGTATCTGACCGGGACGCCGGCCGGTCCCTGACAGCGGGATTCCGGCCCAGCCAAGGGCTGACCTTCTCGCCGCTCGCCGCGACGACAGATGCGGGGACAACATGGCCGGGCGAGTGCTGGCCGCTGGGCTGGCCGGCGCCCCCGGCGCCCTTTCCGCCGATCCGGCCAGCGGCCGGGTACTCGCGCTGCTGGCAGACGGCATGACAGAGATATCAAAGGGCGGAACGTTCAGCTCCTCAGGAACCCCGCTGCTGGCGGGCACCTGCGCTCATCGAGGCATCACGGGAATCTTCGCCGCCGCGAACGGCACATGGCAGCTGGCCGGCGCGGCCCTGCCCGCCTCGCTGTCCCGCCAGTCAGCCGCAGTACTGCAGCTGACGCGCACCGCGGACGGCCCGGCGGCCCTGATAACAGCCGGCGCCGGCCCGGCGGCCAGCCTGCTCGCCGCGTGGTCGGCAGGCAGCGATGGTCACTGGACAGTTTCCGCGCCGCTGCGCCTCGGCCGCAGCACGCCGAACAGCCGCCTTCATCCCTGGTCGGCGGCGGGTTACCGGGCTGAGCGCCGTCCGGGTCGCCGTCGCATCCGCAGGGCCCCCAGCAGCAGGGCGCCGATGAATACGACGATGCCGATGAACAGCAAGAACAACAAGCCCTTGGCGACAGCCCCCACGATTCCCAGCACCATCGCCGCGATCACCAGCAGCAAAAAGAAGGCAATCATCCGATCCTCCGCTCAGTCGGACGGCTCAACGGCGGGCCAGCCGCCGCTCGCCGCCGCCGCCCGGCTCGTAGGCCAGTCCGTAGTGCTTAAAGACCGCCTCTTCATCGGCCGCCGGAAGCTCGCCGTCGGTATCGATCGACGGGGCATCCTTCACCTGCTTTTTGTCGCAGGCGACCTTGAGATACCCCGGGCCCACGGTCGCCTGGTCAAGAGGCACGAACGCAAGCCGGCGCCGGGTCGGCAAGCCGACCTGGACCGTGCCGAACGACGGCAGGTCAGTGCGCGTGTCCACGTAGACGGCCTCCAGCTCACCGATCTTGCTACCCTCGGCGTCGACCACGTCGTGACCGCGCCATTCCCGGATATTGGCAGCCTCGAACACGTCAGCCTTCCTCCCGCAGCCCTACGCCGCAGCTTCTGCCGCTCATCGTACCCGGGCAGGGATTATGACGCCCCCGCCAAGACTCTCCCCCGGCCCTGCTCGCTGGTGGGGGCTTCGCGGCGGCGATGCCGCGGAATGTATGTGGCGTGCTCCCGTTGGGCGGGTCTGCTGGCTGGCGGGTCCGGTATTGGCCGGAGTTTTCCTGGCGCCATCCCGGATGTGGCAGGCTGGCAGGAGATGGCCGCAGGTGGGCTGGCGGGGAGAACGTCTGCCGCCTGCCGGCCAGGGCTGCCCGGCGGTGCCGCGGCTGCGCATGATCGCGACTCGCAGGGCGCTCGATGCGAGGGCCGTGTCCCGGTCCCACCGCACAACCGGGCGGGAGGCCCGGAAACCGGGGCTGGTCTGCTGGCATCTGGGGCAGGCAAGGCGGCCGAGGGCATCGACGCGCCAGTCGGCCGAGATCGCGCGGGCGCGGACGTCAGCCTCGCCGAGCGCCGCGGGATCGGCGTGGTACCAGATGCAGGAGCCCATCTCGCACCATGCGACCGGCAGCCGCAACTGGTCGCCGATCACGGCCCGCTGCGGCTTCTCGGCGCGGGGTCTGACCTCGGCGGCCACTGTGGGCCAGTCGGCAGGTGCCGCGACGGCGACGGTCTCCGGCCGGGGGCCGCCATGACCGGCCGGCTCAGCGAGGTCGTGGCCGGCAGACTCGGCAGGGCCGTTATCCCGCAGTTCGGCAAACCAGTCGTTCATCTCGAGCCACTCGTTCGTCTCGCGCGCGCTGGCCTCGTCTCGCCGGATCTTGAGCTTCATGCGCAGGTCTCCAGTTCAGCTAGAGGTGAGCCGCCGTAGCCTGCCCCCTGGGGCAGGCACGTGCGCCGGGATAACGCGCCGGCCGGCCGCACCGGGAGTGCCAGCGGGCCGCTGATCCCGGCCAGGGACCGCAGCCTGCCGGCAGGCAGCGCTTGATTTCTCCTGGGTGCGTGTACGCCATCGTGACGCTTCTCCTCCCCCTGCAAAGCGTCCGGGCTCACCGTCTGGACTCTCGGATTCCCCACGGTCCTGCCATCTGATCACAGTTTGATAAGCATATGATAGACATTCGGCTTATTTGTGAATCTTTATGGCGCTGCGTGTGGACATTTGCAGCTTTCCTCTAATGCACAGGATGTGCACAGTGTTGTCCCAGGTAATTGCCCCTCCGCAGGCGCGGCCGCCGAGTAATCCCCAGCCTTATCCTCACGTTATGCACAGATTTACTAAGCCTTTGCACAAGGCATCCACAGTTTTGTGCACAGGCGAGCTCATCGCTTGCCGGACGCGGTGGGCAGCGCGGCCGCCCAGGACAGCCGCGCACCAGGCTTGGCACCGACCGCGCAGCGTGACCAACCGCAGGTAACAATCTGCGCTCACCACCGATCGGCGCGGCCGGAAGATCAAGTTCGCTGACGCAGGCAGCCGTCCATATCAGGTCGTTCTACAGGTGGGCGAACTGCCGCAGGCGCTTGGGCGACCGCAAGTAGCCGATGAGCGGCAGGCCCTTCGTTGACCGTCATTCGCTTCTGATGAGGCGCAAAACTCCGTGAGTGTTAAGGTCAGGTCGTTAAAGCTGGGCTGGGGTGGCGGACTCGGGCCGGTAACCGGGCCGCCGGGCCGCCCGCGCAGGAAAGGGAGATCATGATTGCCCGGACATGGCGGGGCTGGGTCAGCACCGAGCTGGCTCCTGCCTACGTCGAGTACATCACCAAGACGGGCCTGAGCGCGTACAAGAAGACACCCGGCAACCTGGGCGCCCAGATGTGGACGAGAGACCTCGGCGACGGCCGGACCGAGGTCATGACGGTCAGCTGGTGGTCGGCGCGGACGGACATCGAAAGCTTCGCAGGCCAGAACATCGACGTCGCCGTGTTTTATCCCGAGGATGACGACTACCTCGTTGACCGCGAGACCACTGTCACGCATTACGAGGTCGCACGGGAAGAATGACCCACCTCACTGCCGGCCGGCTAACATTAATAACGGTCGCGAAATGACTTGCACCGGACTGAGGCACCACGTCCGCTCTTGCCGCCGGGCGAGCGAGTTCTCGCCGGGTCGAGGCTAGGCAAAAGCTGGTGAAAGCCTTGCTGCGGGTGGCGCAGCCGGGCAAGTCGTCATCAGCTGAATCTGATCCTGGCACGCCGAATAGTTGTCGGGCAGCATTGGACAGGTGACCGACCGAGCGATGGTGAGCCGGTGGCTAGCAGGCTATGAGGCCGCATGGCGGGCGCCTGGGACCGAGAGCCTCGCGGAGATCTTCACCGACGACGCCGCCTACCTGCACTCCCCGTACGAACAGCCCGTCGCCGGCCTGGCCGCCATCAGGCGAATGTGGGACGAGGACAGGGACGGCCCGGACGAGGTATTCACCCTCGCTACCGACATCCTCGCCGTCGATGGTCCCGTTGCCGTAGTCCGGGCCGAGGTCCGCTACGGGGACCCTCTTCGCCAGGAGTACCGCGATCTGTGGGTGATGCGGATATGTGACGACGGCCGCTGCAGCTGGTTCGAGGAATGGCCGCACTGGCCTGGGCGTCCCTACTCTGCCCGCGACGACTCGTCCTAAGCGGTGAGCGCAACGTGCGCTCGCCGCGATGGGCGCGTACCTTCCCCAGCTGCCCATGATCCCGGTCAGATGACATCGGCGGCGGCGCAGATGCTCTGAACCTGCCGCCTCCACATGCACCGTGACCGGCATGGTCACGCGGTCGAATGCGGACGCCGGATCATTACGCCGACGATGCCGCCGGGGCGACCGGGCTGTTCTGCGGAAGATTCCTGCAGATGCTCGGCTGGGCACCCGTCCTGCAGACGTGCCGGATGGGCATCACCGAAGCAGAACGCCTGCCGCCACCCAGCCCTGCGAGTTGTTCTTCGACCGATTCGCGGCGTACCACTCCGACCAGTACGGCCTGGACACTGCAGAGAGAGCAACACTCGAGACCACATCGACATGAGCGCCATGCGCGCCATGCGCGGATTGTGACCTGGTGCTGAACTGGATGGCAGCCGCCCAGATCTGGGCGTTTGCGCCCCCCGCTGGCCACGGGGGCGCGCTATGCGCGCCGGCGAAGGGCACTGTGGGCGGCGAGGATGACGAGCGACAGGGGCACGAAGATCCAGAGCTGAAGGACGCTGTAGCGGCGCAGCTCCCGGCCGGTGTCAGCACCGGCCAGCTCGGCATCCAGCGCGCCGGACCGGCTCAGCGCAATTGCGTACCCGGCAAGCGGCGCGTAGTTCAGGCCAGAGCCGATTATCCAGATCCCGAACGCGCGACCGGCCGGGCCAGCACTGACTGCCGTGAGCCAGGCGCCGAGCGCCACCATGACGACCGCTCCGGCGATGAACTCCGCCAAGATGATCCACCGGCGGCGCGTCGCGCCCCGGGCGCCGTACATGTCGATCGCCGCGAGCCGTCTGACATCCACGCCAGCCATGGTGCCACCGCCGGGCGAACCGGAGCGGCCGCAGTCCCGCACAGCCACGGCACCTGAACGCCTCCAGCCACTGCCCGACCCAGCCCAGCCAACGTATTCGACAGTTATTGCTACGCCAAATAGCCGCCTGATCTGGGCGGCTGCGGTCGAATCGGAACCCTGCGCCCTGGCCGTGCATAACGAACAACCCGTAGTCCTGGCTGGTCGGCATTCCGGGGACACGGGTCGCGGCGCGGGTCAGGCTCCGTCCGCCGCGCGGGCTGTCTCGGCTTGGTCGATGGTCGCTGCCCAGCCGGCGAGGAGGTTCAGCGCGTCGTGGGATGGGGTGCCGGGTTCGGCGGTGTAGGCGGTGATCCGCGGTCCGTCTGCGGTGAGGTCCAGCGCTTCGAATGCCAGGGCGAGGTCGCCGACGGTGGGGTGGTGGAAGCGCTTGAGGCCGGTGCGGTGGAACCGCACGTTGTGCGCTGCCCACAGCTGGCGGAATGTTCGCTGCGGGTCGACAGTTCCCCGATCAGGCCGGACAGTGCGCGGTCGCGCGGGCTTCGTCCAGCCTCGGCCCGCAGCAGTGCCACGGTGTCGCTGGCCGCCCGTTCCCATTCGGCGTAGAACTCCGTTGCGCCCGGGCCGAGGAAGATGAACCGGGCGTGATTGGCAGGCCGGGCGGACCTGCTGCCCGGCTGACCGGCGGGGAATACCGTGGCCAGCCCGCGCCAGGCTCGCGGCGGGACTGAGACGTCTTGCTGGCGGCTACTTCGGTGAGCTGTTCGCGCGCTCGGCCGGGACCATGAAGGTCACCCTCGACGACGTGATCGGCGGGGACGAGAGCCAGACGGCTGGCGATCATGGCGGCCAGCAGCTGGCTGTCCGGGTCGTCCCGCGCCTGCGCCAGCGCTTCGCTGAACAGCAAGTGCGCCTCGCCGGACTGGCCGGAGGAAAGTGCCATCGTGCCGAGCACGCAGCTGCGCAGCGAGGACGGCGCCGTCGCCTCCGCCGCCGGTGCCAATCCGGGCGGAGCGATCGGCCTGGACACCCTGGAGGTGATCAGGCTGGCTTGGGGCGGTACCTGAGGTATACAGCACCGCATGCGAACCGCAGCGTGTCCAGGAGTTCCAGATCCGAGCGGACACCGTTGGGAAGCGCTGGCTTGCCACCCCCGACGACGATGGGAACCAGGAACAGCTGCAGCTCGTCGACCAGCCCGGCCTTGATGGCCTGCCCGGCCAGGTCCGCGCCCCCAACTGTCATGTCGTGCTCGGTGGCCGACTTCAGTTGCCGGATCATGCCGGGATCGAAGTTCCGTTCGATCCTTGTCCTGGCGGTGGACACCGATTGGAGTGTCGTTGAGAACACGATCTTCCCGGCTGCCTGCCAGATGCCGGTGAACTCCCGGACGGAAGGCGGCTGGCCTGGCACCGTGTGGGCGGTCTCCCAGTAGAGCATCGTCTCGTACATCCGGCGCCCGTAAAGGTAGGTGCCGACTAGCCGCTCGAGGTCATTGATGAAGCAGAGCAGCTCTTCGCCGGGTGCCGCCCAGTCGAAGCTGCCTGCGGCGTCTTCGACGTAGCCGTCCGCCGAGGCAATCGCCGAGTAGATCAGCCTGGCCATCAGGACTCCTTCACTTCGACCAGCCCGGCCGCAGGGCCCGGCGGATGAGGTCTGCGCCGCCCATCACATGCACCTCCTTCTCGCCGGCTGCAGCCTTGGCCTGATCGATCGCCTCGGCGAGGCTCCCGGCGAAGACGAAGTCCTCGCCCGGCGGCTGCTCTGCCGGGCGGTGGGTGACCACGAAGAACGGGATGCCCCAGGGGTTCTTGCCGCCCCAGTGCCCGGGCCGCCTCGTAGGTGCCGCGGCCTGCGATCACCACACCGTTGACACCCATTGTCTCCTCCAGCCAGGCCTTGTCCTCACCGGCAGGCTCCCGGCGCCCGGGCGGGTCGTAGCTCCAGGGCCTGACTGGTGTCATGCGTGCCCCCAGGGTGACCGTCCTCATTGCTGCCCGCAGAGCGATCGACCTGGGCTTCGGGTGTCGACGCGTCTGAGCTCGTCAGCGCCGTAAGGCGCCAGCCTCAGACCTCAACACCAAGCTGGGCACCCTCTCCGCTGCGGCCCCTGCGTCAGGCGGCACGGCCTGGGCAGTGGTCACCGCCCTTACCGGCGGCAGTCACAAAACCCTGATCCTCCACTGGAACGGCACCGCCTGGGAATAGCGAGCCCAAATACTGCATCGGCACTTGCAGTGAGCGGCTCCATCTCGGCGGCGCTCCAGCCGCTGGAGAAGGCGGCCGGCCCGGACATTCAGACCGGGCACCCGGAGGATGCCCGGCCAGGAGCGCGACCGCGAAGTGCGCTCGGGCGGGATGTGCGCCGGTCTGCCGCACGCCGCCCTAGGCCGGCATAGTCGGCCTCGCCGTCGGGCTCACTACGATGATCATTAGCCGCAGGCACGAAGGCTGCGGATCGTCAAGCTGGAGAACCTGGACTACCAGGCATCAGGAACCTCTGGCCACAGGCCGCGAGAATCCCCCTCCCGCTCGGCGGATATTCTGAATGACATGGACAGCCGGGCGAGTGACAAAATCCCCGGAGCCAGGGTGCGCTTCAAACGAAACGTACCAGCCCAGTCCTCATCAGATGCCAGGCCACGGGAGTGGCTGGCGCTAGCTGACGGAGCTGTTCAGGAAGCCAAGACCGAGGGGCCTGCTCTTGCCCTCGTCGGACAGCCGCTGCCGTACCAGCCAGGTCGCGCTGAGCGACGCAGCGGCGTGCCTGCCGAGGTCATAACTTCCGACCACGTACCTAATTCCTGTACATGCTCGTGGGCGTATTCCCAGGGAAAGCTGACCTTGAAGCACTATAATGCCGCATGCCCGGTGCACCCAGCGACCCTTGGTCGCTAATGCCGGAAACGCCCGCACATGCCATTCCTGGTGTGTGCCTGGAACACGATCACGGAGCACATCTCAGCGGCCTTTCGTGCTCCATCCCCCACTTATTGCTGACCGCGCCATCGCCTGGTCGGAGCGCGGGCTGGCCGGAGTCCGTGCACAGACCCCTGCGACATGATCACACAGCTGGTGACAGCCGGTAGCGAAGGTGATCCCGTCGCCGGGGAGGGTCTCTCCCCGAGGGCGGACGCGACATCGGATTCCGGAGCTCCCGGTCGGCTTCGCACATACCGCGGCCGCCGGACGCCTGCCAATGATCCACAGGGACCCATTCGACCGGATGCTAGTGGCGCAGGCCCGCTGCGAGGGTCTCACTTTCGTAACCACGGACCCGCACTGCCAGCAATACGACGTGGCGATCCTGCGAGCCTGGCATGCCTGCCCGATCCGGGCCAATCTGTGCCGTGCCCGTGCGCTCGGCAGTGGTCAATCGAAGCGCGCCCAGGGGCCGATCGGCGCGTCGCGGTCTCCGGCCGGTGACTGGGCACTCGCATCATGCCGCCGGCGCAGCGTGATTCTCCGGGCCGGGTGATCGTGTTGGTGATCGCCGCCGTGCCCGTCCGCCTTGCCTGTTCCCGCTTGGACCTCGCGGACCGCTGTGATGATCGTTGCTTGACGGCCGTCAGGTACCTCGGTATATTACCCAAGTAATTAACCATAGAACTGCAGAAGGTACCGGGTGGTTGCGAGAGATGACCGGCCTCGATGAGGGGGCTCCCCTGTTCGTGCAGATCGCCGAGCGGCTCGCTGACGAGATCGCGGACGGGACCCTGACCGAGGGCGAGCGGGTGCCCTCGACCAATGAGCTGGCCGCCTTCTACCGGATCAACCCGGCCACCGCGGCAAAGGGGCTCAGCATGCTGACCGACGACGGGCTGCTGGAGAAGCGCCGCGGCATCGGGATGTTCGTCGCAGCCGGCGCGCGCGTGCAGCTGCTGGCCGAGCGCCGCAAGCGGTTCGCCGAACGCTATGTGGAGCCGCTGGTCGCCGAGGCCGGCCGGCTCGGGATCGACGTCGGTGAGCTGGTCACGCTGATCCGCGAGTCCGGCTACGCGAAGAGAGGTACCACGCCATGACGACAGCGATCTCGGTGGCCGGGCTGTCCCGCCGCTACCGCGGCACCATCGCCCTGGACAACGTCAGCTTCAGCATCGAGCCCAGGTCGATCACCGGGCTGCTCGGCCGCAACGGCGCGGGCAAGACCACCCTCATGCGCATCCTGGCCGGGCAGGAGTTTCCGTCGACTGGCAGCGTCACCATGCTCGGCGCCAGGCCGGCCAGGGACGACGCGCTGCTGCACCGGATGGTGTTCGTCCGCGAGGACCAGCGCTACCCAGAATACGGAGGCCGGCCTTTCCAGGTCCGGCACGCGCTGCGGGCCGCCTCCTGGTTCTACCCGGACTGGGACGCCGGCCTGGCCGAGGCGCTACTCGCCGAGTTCAGCCTGCCGCCCGGCCGGGCGGTCAAGCGCCTGTCCCGCGGGATGCGCTCGGCGCTGGGCATCGTGATCGGCCTGGCCGCCCGGGCCGAGGTGACCATGTTCGACGAGCCGTACGCCGGCCTGGACCCGGTGGCCCGCCAGCTGTTCTACGACCGGCTGCTCGCCGACTATGCCGAGCATCCCCGCACGGTGCTGCTGTCCACCCACCTGATCGACGAGGCGGCCGGGCTGCTGGAACGGGTGGTGGTGATCGACTCAGGCCGGGTCATGCTCGACGCCGCAGCCGACGACGTTCGCGGCAGCGCGGCTAGCGTCAGCGGTCCCGCCATCGCGGTGGCGGAGTTCACCGCCGGGCGGACGGTCTGGAGCCGTCACCGGATCGCCGGGCAGGAGTCAGCGGTGGTGGCCGGCCCGCTGGACGACACCGACCTCGCCCGGGCCCGGGTGCTGCGCCTGCACCTGGAACCCCTGACATTGCAGCAGGCAGTCGTCCACGCCGTCGGCAAGCCCGGAGCATACGCGCAGGAAAGGACGAGCGCATGAACCACAGCACAGTGCTCAAAGTGGCCCGCATCCACCTGGTCGACCGGTTCAGCTACACGGCACTGCCCTGGGCCGTCCTGGCCTTCGCCTTCGCAGTGACGGTGGTCGTCGCCGGCAGCTTGGGAGGCGGCCACGTGCAGATCCCGACCGGCGCGCTGGCGGCGATCTACGTGAACTTCCTCATCACGGGCGCGCTCTGCCTCAGGTCGCTGCCGTTCGCGTTCGCCCTGGGCGTGAGCCGGCGCTCTTACTACGCCGGAACTGCGCTGCTCGCGGTCAGCCTCGCCGCGGTCTACGGGCTGGCGCTGGCTGCGCTGCAGGTCATCGAGCAGGCCACCGGCGGCTGGGGGGTGGGCCTGCACTTCTTCCGGGTGGCCTACATCCTGCCCGGGCCGTGGTACCTCACCTGGCTCACCTCGTTCGTCCTGCTGGCCCTGATGTTCGTCTATGGCATGTGGTTCGGGCTGGTCTACCGGCGCTGGAACCTGCTCGGACTGCTCGCCTTCACCGCCGCCCAGGTCATAGCGGTGCTCGTCCTGGTGATTATCAGCGCCCGCGCCTGGCCGACCATCGGTCACTTCTTTACCGCTCTCAGCGCGGCCGGGCTGACCGGCCTGCTCGCCGCAGTCGCGGTGGTGCTGCTGGCCGGCGGCTACGCCACCATGCGCCGCGTCACCGTCTGACCAGATCGGCTTCCGGCAATGCAGGGGTGAGTTGCATGTGTTATCGCGTTAACCGGCTCGCAGCCGCCAGCGTGATGTTGACGGTCGCCGCCGGCTTGGCCGCCGGTGGCTGTGCAAGCAGCAGCAAATCCAGTACGGCGGGCTGCTCCGCTAAGCCCGCGGCCGCGGGCACGGCAAGTGGCGCGCCGGGCGGATCGTCTGATCCGGTGGTGGCGGCGGGCTGGACGCTGCCGGGCGGCAACCTGGCGAACACGCGGGATGTTGCGAGCGCGATTACCAGTTCTAATGTGTCGACGCTGGGAGTGGCGTGGTGCGTGCCGGTGGAGTCGACGGGTGCGGCCCGTGCCGCTGGCTTGGCGGATGGCTATGCGACGACGCCGGTGGTGGTGAATGGCGTGGTGTACACCCAGGACCTGGAGTCAGACGTGATGGCGATCAGGCTCGCCACCGGCAAGGTGCTGTGGGCGCACAACTACAACTCGCCCAACGGCGGCCCGGACGGCGTCAATGTGGCCGGCGGGACCGTGTACGCGGCGACGGACAAAGCTGCGGTCGCCCTATCGGCGGCCACCGGCCGGCAGCTGTGGAGCCGAACCCTGACCGGCAACGACCGCGAGGGCATCGACATGGCCCCCGGCTACCACGACGGCACCGTGTACGTCTCGACCGTGCCGGTCAGCCCGGACAAGGGCCAGTACCTGGGCGGCGCCAGGTCGGCGCTGTGGGCGCTGAACGCGAAGACGGGCGCGCCGCAGTGGTCGTGGGATGAGGTGCAGAACCTGTGGGGCAAGCCCGCCATCAACTCCGGCGGCGGCCTGTGGGACCCGCCGTCGTTCGATGCCCAGGGCAACCTCTACATCGGCATCGCCAACCCCGGCCCGATCGGCCAGACCGGCTGGCCCAGGGGCTACCCCTGGGGCACCAGCCGGCCCGGCCCGGACCTGTACACCGACTCGGTCGTCAAGCTCAGCCCGCAGGGCAAGCTGCTGTGGTATTACCAGCTCACCCCGCACGACCTGTTCGACTGGGACCTGCAGAACTCGCCGGTGCTGACCACCTCCCACGGCCAGCCGGTGGTCATCGACGGCGGCAAGGCCGGCATCCTGATCGAACTGAACGCGAAAACCGGCAAGCTGCTGTGGAAGCTCCCCGTCGGCGTGCACAGCGGACCCGCCAGCGCCGGGCTGATCACCGAGCACGCCACCCCCGCCACGGCCAGCTCACTGCTGCCCGCGAAGTTCACCCTCGAGCCCGGCGTGTTCGGCGGCATCGAGTCCCAGCTGGCCACCAACGGCACCACCACCTTCGCCGCGGTCAGCAACCTGGCCGTGCCCATCACCGTCAAGGGCCTCGCCGAGACCTCCAGGGCATACCAGGCATCCATCCCCCAGGCAACAGGCGAGATGGTCGCGGTCAGCCAGGACACCGGGAAGACAGAATGGGACGACAAGCTCCCCTCCTCCCCCTACGGCGCCGCCACCGTCACTAACAACGTCGTGCTCACCACCACCTACAACGGTCACCTGTACGCATTCAACGCCGCCACCGGAGCGATCCTGCTCAACACGCCGCTATCCGCCGGCTCGAACGCGCCCGTCACCATCGACGGCGACTACGTCATCACCGGAGCAGCCGTACCCCTGTCAGGCCAGGAACTGATCATCGCCTACAAGCTCGGAGCCACGGGCAAGCTCCCCGCTGCCGTGCACTGATCCGGGAACCCGGCTGCTATAGGCAGGACACCATGATCCCGTTCTGCCTCCCGGTGAAGATGGTCATCAGCCGAGTGGCTGGCACGAAGGAAGGCGCGATCAGTGCCTCGACCACGCACCGCCCTGGTCATCGGATCCGGCATCGCGGGACCTGCTGCGGCGATGGCCCTGCATAAGGCGGGCATCGACTCCGTTGTCTTCGAGCAGTACCCAGGCCCGGCCGCAGGGACGCTTCACCGGGCGAGTCTTGCGGGACGCGTGCTTGCGGGAAATCGAGTTGACCTGCGGCGTTCCCGCAAGAGGTTCCCCCTACGCGACGGTCTCGGAGCTAGATGAGTGATTTCATGTCGAGAAGCTCTGACCGGCTCCGCTCACCAGGTGAAGGGCCACGAAAGGCGCGGCCCACGACATCAGGAGACCACCATGCCGAAGTACCTGCTCCTCAAGCACTACCGCGGCGGCCCGGAGCCGCACCGTCCCGTGCCCCCGATGGACCAGTGGGCCCCCGAGGACGTGGAGGCGCACATGGCCTTCCTCAAGCACGTCAGCGAGCTGCTCGAGAAGAACGGCGAGTACGTCGACGGGCAGGCGCTCACGCCGGCGCGCACCTGGGTGCGCTACGGCGGCCCGGACGCCGCGCCAGTCACCACCGACGGCCCGCTGCCCGAGACCAGCGATCTCGTGGCGGGCTGGTACATGATCGACGTCGAGTCGCACGAGCGCGCGGTCGAGCTCGCGGCCTACGTCTCCTCCGAGCCCGGCCCGGGCGGGGAGCCGCTGTACGAGTGGATCGACGTCCGGGAGGTCATGTCCGAGGCGTCGTCGGACGACTGACCCGGCGTGATCGACGAGCCGACGCGACGGCTGGACGAGGGCGCGCTGCGCGCCCTCGTCCCTCGGGTGCTCGCGGGGCTGGTCCGGCGGGGCGAGGACTTCGACGCCGCCGAGGACGCGCTGCAGGAGGCGCTGCTGGAGGCGCTGCGGGTGCGGCCCGAGCACCCGCCGCGCGACCCGCGCGCGTGGCTGACCACGGTGGCGACCCGGCGGCTCGTCGACGCCCACCGCAGCGAGGTCGCCCGTCACCGCCGCGAGGAGGCAACGTACGCGGAGCCGCGGCCCGCCGCCACCGAGGAGGGCGACGACACCCTCTTCCTGCTCTTCTGCTGCTGCCACCCGGAGCTCGCGCCCGCCTCCCAGGTGGCATTGACCCTGCGCGCGGTCGGCGGCCTGACCACCCGGGAGATCGCCGACGCCTTCTACGTGCCGGAGTCGACGATGGCGCAGCGGATCAGCCGGGCCAAGCGGACCCTGCGGGGGCGCCCCCTGGACCAGCCCGGCGATCTCGCGGTCGTGCTGCGCGTGCTCTACCTCGTCTACACGGCCGGCCACGCGGGCCGGGTGGACCTGGCCCGCGAGGCGATCCGGCTCGCCCGCCAACTCACCCTTGCCACCGAGGAACCGGAGGCGCGCGGGCTGCTCGCGCTGATGCTCCTCAACCACGCCCGCCTCCCAGCGCGACTCGACCCAGAGGGGCGGATCGTCACGCTCGACCGGCAGGACCGCGGCCTGTGGGACACCCGCGAGATCGCCGAGGGCGTGCGCGTCCTGCAGTCGGCGCTGGCCGTTCAGCGCCCCGGCCGCTACCAGGCCGAGGCCGCCATCGCCGCCCTGCACGACGACGCGGCAAGCGCCGAGGAGACCGACTGGCCGCAGATCCTCGCCTGGTATGACGACCTCGTCGCCCTCACCGACGACCCGGTGCGCCAGGACCCCGCCGCGGTGCTCGGGCGCGCGGTCGCGGTCGGCCACGTCCTCGGCGCCGCCGCCGGGCTGCGCGAGACCGACCGGCTGCGCCAGGTGCTCGGCGAGCGGCACCGGTGGCACGCCGTCCGCGGCCACCTGCACGAGCTGGGCGGCGATCTGCCCGCCGCCGCCACGGCGTACGCCGAGGCCGCCCGCCGGGCTACCGACGTCGCCGAGCGCGACCACCTGGTCCGCCAGGCCGCCCGCGCGCGGGCCGCCGAGCTATGCAGGAACAGTCGTCTCACTGAGCGTCCTCCCTAGCCTCGCGTACCCAGCTATGACCCGACTGAGCCGAGCGACTCATCGCTGGTCCCTTCAGACCAATGGGCGCCGCGTTCCCGCCAGCCGATCGGCAACCGAGAGACGCTGTAGCTGGAGCCGTCGTGTCGCTACCGTTGAGCGCATGACGATCCGGCGCATGGAGCACGTGGGCATCGTGGTCGACGACCTCGCGGCCGCGACGGCGTTCTTCGTTGAGCTCGGACTCAAGCTGCGGGGCGAGGGGCCGGTCGAGGGCGGTTGGGTGGACCGCGTGGTGGGCTCGAGGGCGTCCGGGCGGAGATCGCGATGGTGGAGACCCCGGACGGCCACGGACGGCTCGAGCTGACGAAATTTCACGCCCCGGCGGGCCGGGACGGCGACCGGCACGCGCCGGCGAACACCCCGGGCATCCGCCATGTCGCATTCGCAGTCGACGACATCGACGCCGTCGTCGCTAGCTTGCGAGCCCGCGGCGCGGAGCTCGTTGGCGAGGTGGAGCGCTACGAAGACAGCTATCGGCTCTGCTACGTCCGCGGCCCGGAAGGGATCATCGTCGAGCTGGCGGAGCAGATCGGCTGAGGCACCGTGATGACGGTCTCGATTGGACCCAGCCTGCTTTATGGCGCGGCGGGAGTCAATCGCGGCCGCTTCTGCGGAAGCGCCGGCTCATGCCGCTGATAGGGATCGATCCGTGCCTGCTGGCGGGTGGCTTTACCGGGTGAGCGTTTCCTTCGGGCGAATGACGCAGAACTCGTTTCCCTCCGGGTCGGCCAGGACGGTCCAGGACTCTGCGCCGGTTTGCCCGATGTCGACCCGACGCGCACCGAGCGCGAGAAGGCGCTCAATCTCCTGATCGCGGTCCCCGGCGCTGCTGGAGAGATCGAGGTGCACGCGGTTCTTGACGGTCTTCGGATCGGTTACCGGCATGAAGCACATGCCGACGGGCGCATCATCATCAGTCCCGATGACAACCTCGCGCTCCCGCTCAGACAGAACCTTCCAGCCAAGCGCCTGCGTCCAGAACCGGGCTAGCCCGGGCAGGTCGTGAGCATCGACAACGATGTGATGGAGCCGGACAGGCATACCGCCAGTATGCGCGGGCACGCTGGAACCGCACCAGCGAACCCGCCCGCTATGCCGCCGACCGGGCGATCTACGGGCAGTGCGGACCACGCTCGGTGATCTGCCGTCGCCCGTCCCCGAGATCCGCCCGCTGAAGCCAGCGGCGACGGTCAGTTGTATGGAGCGTAACGATCCGCGAGCGCGCCGATCCGGCGAACTGCGCGGCCCATACTCCTTACTGCTTATCTGCCCACAGCTGAAGCGCGCAGATCAGTAAATCGGGGGCGACGCCGGTCACCGGGTGAGCCGGATGGCGGCAACGTAGACGGCTGCGGGGTTGCCCGGTTGCCAGCCGGGCAGCGGATCGATCGTGTCGATCTGAACGAAGCCCTTGCGCTCCCAGAACGCCTGCGTCGCCTGGTAGGGACCGGTACCCAGCGGAGCGGTCAAGAGTCTTGGCCTCGACCACGCTGATCCCGGCGGTGGCGAGATCATCCAGCACATGGCTGAGGAGCAAGGTCCCGGCTCCGCGCCCGCGCCGCGCTCGATCGACCGCGATCCACAAGATCTCCGCCCCGCCCGCCGACTTCCGCTGGGCCAGGGCGAAGCCCGCGATCTCGTCTGAGTCTGCGAGAACCCAGCCATCGTGGCTGCGCAGTCGGTCTCGACCTGCGCCGCAACGTCGTCGGTGAAGTAATCCGGCAGGCCCCGGATGATGGCCGTGATGGCCCCACCTCGTGGCACACTACGAACGCTGGGGCGATGAGCAGGCGCACCTGCTCCCACAGGAGGCCCGCGTCCCCTGCGATCCGCGCCATCACCGACGCTGGCCGCCGCTATCACCGCGGCTGGATCGCCCGCGCCTACGCGCCGGCCCTCAACAAACTGCCCCCCGGCCACCCGCCGCCGGAAGCTGGCCCAGCTCACCGTCGTCACCGACCTCGCCACCTGGCGGCTTCTCCGCCACGAGCTGGACCTCGGCCAGGACCAGACCGCGGCCGCCATCGGCGGCGCCGGGCAGTCCATCCCCGCAGCAGCGCCGGCACGGCGGCCATCGGAATCATCTGCGCTGTTAACCCGGCGCCATGGGCAGGGAAGCCGCCGAGCGTGGCTGCTTTGTGCCCTATGACCTCCGGGGGCCCCTACGGCATTCAGCAGTACGACGATGATCTGGATGCGGCCTCCGAGCAGGCCCGCGGGCAGGGAGATCTGACCCCGTTGGTGCAGACGGTACGGCGGTGGTGGTTCGAGGCGGACGCCTGGCGCGATCCGGGCGCCCAGAGGCAGTTCCTGGCCCGCGTGGAGTGCCCGTCGGCTGCTTACCGCGCGTTCACGCTACCTGACTGCGCCCACGTCGGCCGGGCCGCGCACGATTGACCTGCGCGGCCTGAAGCGCGTGCGGGCCGCAGGATCGCCGGAACGCCGGGCAAGATCACTTACCTCACCGTCACCGACACGGCCAGCGTGCGCATCGCCTTCAGCGCCCAGCAGGACATCGAGGTCATGACGCAGGTGCCGCATGTCACCACAGCGGGCCGGAGCTGACCCGGTCCAGGCTGGAAACGCCACCTACCCGGCTGGCTCGCTGATCCGGTACCCCACGCCGGGCGTGGTGGAGATAACCGGCGGATCGCCGAGCTTGCGGCGCAGCCGTCCGATGGTCACGGTGACCGTGTTAGTAAACGGGTCGGCCTGCTCGTCCCAGACCTGCTCGAGCAGTTCCTCGGCGCGCAGGAAGGCCGGGGCAGCGACCAGCAGCGCCTCCAGCACGCCGAACTCCTTTACCGACAGGTCCAGTTGCCGCCCGTCGCGGAAAACCGTGCGGCGCAGCGGATCAAGCTCGATCCCGGCCGTGCGCAGCAGCCGGGACCGCGCTGACGGCTGCCGCCGGGCGAGGGCGCGGATGCGCAGGACGAGCTCGGGAAAGTGAAACGGCTTGCCGAGGTAGTCATCGGCGCCAAGACCCAGGCCGGTGACCCGGTCACCCGGTGCTCCGGCCGCGGTCAGCATCAGCACCATGGCCCGCTCACCGCGGTCGGTGATCATCTGGCAGAGCACATCGCCGTGGATGCCCGGCAGGTCCCGGTCCAGGACGACGACGTCGTAGGGGTTGAGGTCGAGCTTGGCCGCCGCCTCGAGGCCGTCGTACGCGGCATCCACGGCCATGCCCTGATCCCGCAGGCCCTCGACCAGCACCTCGGCGAGCGACTGGGAGTCCTCGACCACCAGCACCCTCATGCCGGCACGCCAGTGCTCACGGTCGACTCGGCCGGGCCGGCGGCCGGCAAGTCCACGCAGGCTCGCAGCCCGCCGCCGGGCCGGGCGAGCAGGCTCAGCCGGCCGCCGTGTGCCTCGGCGATCGCGGCCACGATCGACAAGCCCAGGCCCGATCCCTTGTCCGTGCCGATCCGGTCCGCCCCGAGCCGCCGGAACGGCTGGGACAGCTCGTCGATCTGCTGCGGATCCAGGACCTGGCCGCCGTTCTCGACGATCAGCCTGGCCCGCCCCGACTCGGTCTGCGCGGTGACTTGCAGCCAGCCGCCGTTCTCGTTGTGACAGACCGCGTTGTCGACCAGGTTCTCCACCATCCGGGACAGCAGTACCTGGCTGCCCCGCACCCATGCGCCGCCCAGGCCCGTGCGGTCCTGGACGGTCAGGTTCCGGGCCCTGATGGCCGCCTTCTGCTCCGCGAGGGCGGCGCCGGCAATGTAATCAAGCGGCAGGACGGCGCAGCCGGGCAGGTCCCGGTGCTGGGCGCGGGCCAGCACAAGGAACGCCTCGAGCAGGCTGTCGATCCGGTCCAGCTCGGCCCGCAGCAGGCCGGCCAGGGCGATCGTCTGCGGTGGCGCCCCCTCCGGCTTGGCCACTGCGACATCCAGCGACGCCCGGAGCGTGGCCAGCGGCGTGCGCAGCTCGTGCGACGCGTTGGCCACGAACCGGCGCTGTGCATTGAACGCGGCCTCCAGCCGCTGCAGCAGTCCGTCGATGGTGTCACCGAGCTTCTTCAGCTCGTCATCGGGACCGGTGACGGCGAGCCGCTCATTCAGGTTGTGCGCCGATATCTGCTGGGTCGCCACGGTCATCGCCCGGACCGGGCGCAGCGCCCGTCCGGCCAGGATCCAGCCCATGGCCGCGGACCCCAGCGTCATGAAGCCGAGCGCGATCGCCGAGGTGATGAGCAGGTTGCGCGAGAACGCCGACTGTGTTGTGCCCGCTTGCGCGGACAGCTGATCCCGCAGCTGCCGGATGATCGCGTTAGCACTGGCGAGCTTGGCCGCCGCGGATTGCGGGGCCGGCCCGGTGGAGCTGGAACCGCGGACTTCCGCCGAGGAGCGGACGACGGCGAAGCCGCCGGCGATCGCCAGCAGCACGGCGCCCGAGACGAGGAACAGGACGCCGTAGAGCGCGGTCAGGCGCAGCCGCACGGTGCGCCGGGCCGCACCCGGTATGAGGACCCGGCGGCGCGGCCGATCACCATCCCGGTGCTGCCCCGCCCGCATTCGCCCCTCCTCGCGCCCCTGGTTCGTCGCAGCCTGCCGGTCATGTTGCCCTGGCCAGGGTTGGCCCAGTTCAGATGCGCGAACCCGGTTCCAGCATGCCTGATCAGGCCTAACAACGAGATAACAGCGTCTGTGCGGCCCATGTTATGGCCGACTCAGTAGAAACAGGTCACAGCAGGTCGCGCGACTGGCGGCCCCGCATCTCAGGGCCGGGCCACGAGCCGCCGGCGGCCGTGAACGACAGAGAGAAGGATCACAAGTGCAGGCGACGATCGAAGTCAGCGGGCTGCGCAAGCGGTTCGGGCCGGCGCTGGCGCTGGACGGGATGACCTTCACCGTCCAGCCTGGCCAGGTGACCGGCTTCGTCGGCCCGAACGGGGCCGGCAAGTCCACCACCATGCGGATCATACTCGGCCTGGACGCGCCCGACGCCGGCACCGCGCTGGTCGCCGGGAAGCCGTACGCGAGCATCCGGCGGCCGATGAGCCTGATCGGCTCCCTACTGGACGCGGCCGCGCTGCAGCCGAGCCGCAGCGCCCGCAACCACCTGCTGTGGCTGGCCCACTCGCAGGGGCTGACCGCCAAGCGGGTCGATGAGGTGATCGAGCAGGCCGGGCTGGATACCGTTGCCCGGCGGCGGGCAGGCGGCTACTCCCTCGGCATGCGCCAGCGGCTGGGAATCGCCGCCGCCATGCTCGGCAACCCCGCGGCGATCATGCTGGACGAGCCCTTCAACGGGATGGACCCCGAGGGCATCGTGTGGATGCGCGGATTCCTGCGGTCTCTCGCTTCCCAGGGCCGCGCGGTGCTGGTGTCCAGCCACCTGATGAGCGAGCTGCAGGACACCGCCGACCACCTGGTGGTCGTCGGCCGGGGCAAGGTGATCGCCGATACGACCGTCGCCAGCCTGCTGGCCGCCGCGTCCGGCGACCGGGTGACCCTGCGCACGGCCGCGCGGCCGGCGGCGGCGGCGGTGCTGGAGGCCGCGGGGGTCACCGCCGCCGCGACCGGCCAGGACACGCTTACTATCTCCGGCCTGCCGGCCGAGCGGGTCGTCGCGCTGCTCAGCGAGAAGGCAGTGCCGTTCTCGGAGGTGACCGCCCACCGCGCCACGCTCGAGCAGGCCTACATGGAGCTGACCAGGGACGCGGTCGAGTTCCGTCCCGCTGATCCGGTCACCGGTCTGGCAGGGGAGGTCGCGCGATGACCACGGGTACCGTCTCCGTTCCCCGCTCGCATTCGGCCGCCGGGGCAGACGCCGGGCGCGCCGGGTTCGGCCCGCTGCTGCGGTCGGAGTGGACCAAGTTCCGCACGGTGCGCGGCTGGGTGATCGGCATGTTCATCGTCGCACTGCTGATCGTGCTCGTCGGGCTGTTCGCCGCCGGGAACGGCAGCAACACCTGCCAGACCAACACCGGGCCAGTGCTGAGCGGCAAGGCGTGCCTGCCCTACATCCCTCATGGGCCGGGCAGCGAGGTCGTCACCGACAGCTTCAACTTCGCGCACCAGCCGCTGACCGGGAACGGCAGCATCACCGTCCGGGTGCTCTCGCTCAGCGGCGCGCACCCGGACTTCGGCAGCAACGGCGGCGTGCCGGCCGGCGGCTCGGGGGCGACCATGACGCCTGGGCTCATGCCCTGGTCCAAGGCCGGGATCATCATTAAGCAGAACACCAAGCAGGGATCCGCCTACGCCGCGATGATGGTGACCGGCAGTAATGGCGTCCGGATGCAATACGACTACACCGGGGACATCGCCGGGCTGCCCGGCAGCGTGTCCGCCGCGCACCCGCGCTGGCTGCGGCTGACCCGGGCCGGCGACACGATCACCGGCTTTGACTCAGCCGACGGCACGCAGTGGACGAAGGTCGGAACCGTCCAGCTGACTGGCCTGCCCGCAACCGTGCAGGTGGGCATGTTCGCGACCTCGCCGAACTACACGCAAACCTCGACCTCGCTCGGCGGGTCGAGCAACCAGGGCGCCCCTAGTCAGGCCACCGGCGTGTTCGGCAACGTCACAGCGCCCGGCACGCCCGCGGGCGGCACGTGGGCGGCCACCGCGGTCGGCGGCGGCGGCCCGATCAGCAGCCCGGGCGTGCCGGCCGGCCAGGCCAGGCCGGGCGCCGGACCCCGCGCGGCCGGATTCACGCACACGGGCCGCACGTTCTCGGTGACCGGGTCCGGTGACATCGCGCCGGTCGTGACCGGAGCCGCCAGCTCGTACCCGACCGCGACCATCGAGCAGAGCCTGGCGGGCGCGTTCATCGGGCTGATCGCGATTGTGGTCGTGGCGGCGATGTTCTTCACCGCCGAGTACCGCCGGGGCCTGATCCGCACCACGCTGGCCGCGACCCCGCGTCGCGGGCAGGTGCTGGCGGCCAAGGCCACCGTCGCGGCTGCGGTCGCGTTCGCCGTCGGCCTGGTGGCTTCCGTCGTTGCCATCTCGTTCGGCGTGCCGCTGGAACGGAACAATGGTTTGGTCGTGCTCCCGGTCTCGGCGCTGACCGAGGTGCGGGTGGTGGTCGGCACCGCGGCGCTGCTCGCGGTGGCCGCGGCCTTCGCGGTCGGTCTCGGCGCCGTGCTGCGGCGCAGCGCCGCGGCGATCACCATCGCGGTCGCCACGGTCGTGCTGCCGTTCCTGCTGTCCGCCCTCAACATCCTGCCGTCCGGCCCGGGCGCGTGGCTGCTGCGGATCACGCCGGCGGCGGGCCTGGCCATCCAGCAGAGCGTCCCGCTGTACCACCAGGTGACCAGCGTGTACTCGCCGGCCGGCGGCTACTATCCGCTGTCGCCGTTCGCCGGCTTCGCGGTGCTGTGCTGCTGGGCCGCCGCGGCGCTGGCCCTGGCCTACGTGCTGCTGCGCCGGAGGGACGCATGAGCTCGCTGATGACGGCCGAACGCGCGGGGACGATGACCGGCCGGCGAGCCGGCGGACTGGGCATGAGCGACGCGCTGCACGCCGAGTGGACCAAACTGCGCACGATCTCCGGGCCGAGCTGGCTGCTCCTCGGGATCGTGGCGCTGACGGTCGCGGTCAGCGCCGCCGCCGTCGGAGCAACCAGCTGCCCGGCCAGCATGCAGTGCGCGGCGGACCCGGCCAAGCTCAGCCTGGCCGGGGTGCAGTTCGGCCAGGCGGTAGTGGCGATCCTGGCTGTGCTGACGCTCTGCAATGAATACAGCACCGGCATGATCAAGGTCACGCTGACGGCCATGCCGCGGCGGCTGGAGATGTACGCCGCCAAGGCGATCATCACCGCGGGCGTGGTGCTAGTCGGCGGCGCAGTGGCGGTGCTCGGATCGGTGCTGGCCGGGAACCTGATCCTGCCCGGCCACGGTTTCACCACCGCCCGTGGCTTCCATCCGGTGTCGCTAAGTTACGGCCCGGTGCTGCGCGCCGCAGGCGGATCGGTGCTGTACCTGGCCCTGATCGCGCTGCTGAGCCTGGGCATCGCGGCCATCGTGCGCGACTCGGCGGTGTCGATCGGGGCCGCGCTTGCCGTGCTGTACCTATTCCCGATCATGCTCGCCTTCCTCACCAATCCGACCTGGCAGCACCGGCTCGACCGCTGGACTCCCACCAACGCCGGGCTGGCCATACAGGCCACGACCGGCCTGCGGAACCTCCCGATCGGCCCGTGGGACGGCCTGGGGGTCCTCGCCATCTGGGCAGGCGCGGCGCTGCTACTCGGCGGCCTCGCGCTCCGCTTCAGGGACGCTTAAGGACGGAAACGGTCCGGGTACGCGGGCGGTACCGCACCGAACCCGCGAGGCAGCCAGACGGAAACCGCTGCCTCGCGGCCGGCGCGGGCGCGCGGCGAGTCGATGACGCGGATCGCGGCCGGAGTGACGGGCCTCAGGTAAATCCCTGATACGCCGTGGGAACTGGCTGGACCGCCTTGAGGGTTAGCCGTCGGCTAGCCGGTCCTTAGCCCGCTGACCTGGGCGACTCGGAATACACGGACGCGGGGCGGGCAAAACCCGGATATCGTGCGGCGGTGAATAAAGAAGCGCCAGGTCAGCGGCCATTCCAATGGCCGCTGGAAATGGTCTATAAACCGTCGGCCTGAGCGGCCACGATGCGTGGATGGCCGCGTTGAGCTACCGGCCCCCGGTCCTGCTGAGGCGGTGGCGGGCGCGGTTGGATGACCAGACCGGCAGGGGAGCGGTGCCGTTGTGGCGGGCGTAGGCATCCTTGGACCGGAGCCGGTCGGCGCCGGCTGTCTCGCCGAGGATCTTCGCGGCCGTCAGCGCCCCGCAGCCGGGGACTGCGATCAGAGCGGGCGCCAGGATGGATATGAGACTGGTGATCTCGTCGGTGAGCTCGCCGATCTGCATGGTGGGCTCTCGGCAGCGGTCGGCCAGGTCACGTGACCGCGCTCCGAGTCGCCTGTCGTTGGCCGCAGGCGTCCCTGCTCGCGGTTCACCGGTGCAGCCCAGCGCGTGTGCGGATGCCCGCTCAAGACAGCCGTAGCAAGCATGGGTTGCTGTACCTCGCTGCTGTACGGCTGCGTACCTGCCAGAGACGCAGTCAGGTGGGTAGCGGCCCGCAACTGCTAGCGCTGTATAGGCTTTCGCCGCGTGAGCCAGCGGTACCAGTGCCGTATGCTCTCGCGCAACTTGGGCCTTTGAATACCGAGCTGAGCGCGGCGGGCGGCACTGCTCTCCAAGTTCGTGTAACGATCACGGCTACCCTGCTCTGCCTGCCGAAGGTCGTGCTGAGGGTTTGGTGGTTCGAACAAGACGGCCTCTTTATCTGCCCGTAAGCTCTGACGACGCCGTTGCTGGTGTAGTCCTGATGATCTCACCGTCATACGGCCATCGGCTACTCTTCAGCCGCGACCTTCTGACGCTCATTGATCCACTATCGGTGGTGCTGGTGTCCGTGAGGATGCTGGTGCGGGGCCGGTAGCCGCCGGGCCACTGCTACTGATGCTCGCCCTTCGAGGGCCGATAGGAGTGCGGCAGGACCCGGCGGGAGCAATAATCAAGACCTGTGGATCAAGATCTTTACGTAGCCTTTGGTGGGTGTTTCCTGGCCGGGTCCTGGCTAGCTTGCCGTTGATGAAGGTCGCCCCGGCGCGGACGAGGGGCGCCAGAGATGGTGGTCAGCCGCTTGGGTCTGGACGCACAATGGAAGGCTGATCGCTGCGGCTGGGCGGTGCAGTTCTCTCTGCCGATCTGTTCATTACGAGATCGTCTTAGGTGTTGCCGCTGCCTACTGTCCAGGTCAAGTCACCCGTGGTTGGTCTCTCAGTACCTGTGAACGATCGCTATGGCGGACTCGTTCTGGCGCGCCTCGGCCATACCGCCCGTTAGGCTGCCTTAACCGAGAATCTCGTCAAGGATACCCTGACGAGATGACGAGGCCGCGAAATTCCGAGTCAGAAACCAGCCACGAGAATATCTTGCGCTGTTCGTTCTGCGACAAGGACCAGCGCGCGGTCATCAAGCTCATCGCCGGTCCGCACGCTTACATCTGCGACGAATGCGTAGATCTCTGCAATCTGATCATCGCCGAGCAGCCGGCGCCCGAGTTCGGCTCGCTGAGAGAGCGATCAGACGATGACCTGCTCGCGATCCTGGCCCGGAGTCAAGCTGAGGTTTCGCACGCCGACGCCGCCGTACACCGCCATGTGGCCATCTTGCGCGAGCGGGGCATCAGCTGGACCCGTATCGGGGAGGCGCTCGGCGTGTCGAAGCAAGCAGCCTGGGAGCGGTTCTCCGAAGAAAACTGAACGCCGGTGGCGCAACGGCTCAATACTCCAGCCCGGTGGCCTCCTACTCCAAGGCCAGCCGGGCAGAGAGTTCTACCGATCTTCGGCATGGGAGACTGCCGAAGATGGATACGGAGGACTGCCCGGAGTACCTGGTGGCTCGCGAACCGGCGCCACCGTATGAGGGGGAGGGTCCCTTCGCCCGCTGGCACTTAGCGAGGACTCTTCCTCACGCATGTTCCCGCCACGAATCGTGGGGCGCAGCCGCTGGTATGGGCGGTCGATACCCGCCACGCACCGATGTTCTGGTTCCGAGGGACTGCCCGCGAGAATGCATCTGGCCGAGCCCGGTCACCACACCAGACGACCGTGAACGGTTCCTCGGCCAGAGCGCCGCGAACCGCATCCATGCCATCGAGGCCGACTGGCTAGTGCCGCATCAGGCAACGTTCGCCCGCTCGATGACGTGGCGGAGTAGTTCGTCGTAGGCGTGGTTGTTGCGCCAGATGATGTAGCGGCGGATCATGCTGGCCTGCTCGCGGTGGCTGGCGTGGTCGGTGCCGTCGAGGGCGAAGTAGCGCAGCGCGGTGAACTGGGCTCCACGCGGTTTAACCAGGACGAGTTCGTTGGCGTGTAGGCGATCTCGACGTTGCTGGCCTCAGCCCAGGCGCCGACCCGGCCATCTTTGCGCGTGGTCAGATGCGGGCTGAAGTTGTCGCAGATGATCGCGATCCGCACCTGCGGCGGGTAGAGGGTGCGCAGGTAGCGGCAGAACTCCAGGAACCGGGCCCGGGTCTTGCGCGGCTTGACGTGCCCGGACAGCTTGTCCTCGCCCAGCTCGTAAGCGGCGAACAGGTGCCGGACCCCTTCGGTGCGGGTATAGGTCGCGCGCATCCGCGGCCGCGGCTGCCGGCCCGGCTCTGCGCTCTTGCCGCTGACCGCCGCCCACTGCCGTCCTGGGCGGGGCTGCAGGTTCAGCGGCCCGAACTCATCCACGCAGAAGATGACCTCCGGCTCGCCGGGCTCGGGGACCACCTCGCCGTCAGCGATCGCATACAGGTGCTCGACCCGGGCTTTCTTCGCCTCGTATTGCGGGTCGGCGGAGGCTTTCCAGGTCTTTACCCGTTGAAAGGTGACGCCTTCCTCGCGGAGCAGCGTGCGCAGGCCCTCGTGGCTGATGTCATCGACCACCCCCTCCGCCACCAGGAACTCGCCCAGCTTCGACAGGCTCCACGTGGAGAAAGGCAGGCCGTGCTCGGCCGGCTTTGACTTGGTGATCTTCTTGATCTCCCGCCGCTGCGGAAGGGTGAACTTGGGCGGCCGGCCTCCTTTGTATTTCGGATACAGCGAGCTGAACCCGTCGGCGTTGAAGTTGCGGATCACCTCGCGGACCCGGTCCTCGCTGGTGAACGCCACCTTCGCGATCGCGGCGACGGTCATGCCCTGGGCGGAGAGCAGCACCATCTGCGCCCGCCGCCAGGTCACCACCGACCGCTGCCCCGGCGCACGATCCGCACCAGCCGCGCGCCCTCGTCATCATCGATCTCACGCACCCGCAGCCGCTCTGCCACCCGGCCCAGTCTGCAGTATCAGCAGCCGCCCGAACCGCCCCGGCAAGGCAAACGTGACCTGCTACGGCACTAGAACGCATGCAGACCTGCCGCCTTTACGCCTACCGACTGCCCGCCGAGGCGTGCCGCCCGCACTAGGTGAGCGGGTACTGGGTCGCTGACGAGCAAGTGGAAGCGATTGAGAAAATGATTATTATCGGCGATCTTGCTGGCAGGCATACCGCTGCCCGGATCGAGCTTCGGATCACGCCGTCCATCTGGCCATTCTGGCGGCGGGTCACGAACTCAACCGTTGAATTCAGCGGCTCCCGGTTGCGCAATACCGCCCCTTACCCTGACCAGTTCAGCTAGCGGCAAGGTTGCTGCGCACCCCTTCCTCTTGGCGAACGACTGCTCTCGGCCGTCCTCCTGACAGGTGCCGAGACCTAGCCGCAGAAGATGGCAGTCAAAAGGGCCCGCGGCCTCTTCGTCCCGAAGCCAAGTAGCCGTGCGGACTGCCAGCGCTGCGGCATGCCCTGACCTGCGAGCGACCGTCCGTCAGCGTCCGCCTGTGTTCCCTGCTGGCGACGGCGACAGTTACTCGGCCGCTCGCGAGTCGATGTCCTGACTGGTTGCACAGGAGGTCACCCTGCGGCCTCGGCCTGGCGGCGGTGCGACGACAATTTCGGTGGCAGGATCGAATGGGATCTGCGGGGTGCCGCCGGCAGTGAGGTCGGCACGTTCCCAGGGCCGCTGCTCCGCCACGAACGGCATCTCTTCGGCCATCCAGTCGCGCATGTGCTTAACCGTTGGTGATCCACCTGGCTGTCCCACGCGAACGAGATTGCGGCGCTCGGTTTCCCGCTCGTCTGACTGGATCCAGGCCGCTACGTCGATGAAATGCGTGCTTTCGCTGCGGGCTGCGCCGACCCCTTCGATGATCAGCAGCGGGCAGCCCGCCGCTACCTCGATCGCGCCCTGGCGCTGGCGCTCCTCCCACCGGGGCGGGCGGAAGGTCACTGGCTCTCCGGCGCGTGCGGGTACCAAGATGCCGTCAATCAGCAGGTCGGCCCAGCCAAAGCGGGAGTGTCACCACGCGATGTCGTCGGTGTGCACTACCTCGGACCCCGGTACCGCATCCCGCAGTCGCGCCGCGAGTGTGGTCTTGCCGCTAGAGCTGCGCCCATCTACGGCCAGTACGACAGGACGGTGACGCCAGGGGCAAGATGCAGCACCACAATGATGAGTGTTACCGAACCTGCGACCGGCTGCTTAGAAGAACGTCTTGCGAGCTGCAACGACATGCCGGATGCCAGGTCCGCGACTAGTTCGACTGCGCGTGAATGAGCGTCAATGTGCCCTGGCCGCTCGTTTGCTGTGGCACGAGTGTGGCACGGGGCTTATCGTCCGGGTTCTGGGCGTTCTCCGGCCCGGGCCCGTAATCAGGCAGCATAACCATCTGCGCGTGGGCGCTGGATTACATGTGGTGGGGTGGGTGGGAGGATGGCGGTCATGGACGCCGGTGTTCATCTGCCCTTGATCGACTTCGGCGGCGAGGGGTTCTCATACCGTCGGCTTGCCGAGACGGTGGACGCCGCGCGGGCGTGCGGGTTCGGGGCGGTCTCGGCCAATGATCATTTCCTATTCTCCGCGCCCTGGCTCGATGGGCTGACGGCGCTGGCAGCGGTGGTCGAGCGGTCAGGCGGGATGAAGCTGGTGACCACCTTGGCGCTGGCGGCCTTGCGCGGGCCGGTGCCATTGGCCAAGGCGCTGTCGGCACTGGACATCCTGTCCGATGGCCGGGTGATCGCCGGTCTTGGCCCGGGTTCGTCCAAGGCCGATTACGACGCGGTGGGTGTGCCGTTCGAGCAGCGGTGGCAGCGCTTCGACGAGACGCTCCGGCTGATCAAGGCCATGCTCCAGCCGAAGACAACTGCGGGCAGCGGCGCCAGCGACTGCGCGCCGGCCGAGAGACTGCTCCCGCCGCCGCGGCAAAGCCGCGGGATCCCTGTGTGGATCGGGAGCTGGGGCTCTCGAGCTGGTATGCGCCGCGTCGCCCGGGTCGGCGATGGCTGGCTTGCCTCGGCCTACAACACCACCCCGGAGGCCTTCACTGCGGCCATGAAGGTCCTTAGCGGTGAGCTCGAAAGCCAACAAAGGCCGTCCGGCGATTTCCCGAACGCGCTTGTCACGATGTGGGCCTGGATCACCGGCAGCCGATCAGAGGCCGACCGAGTCCTTTCCGAGATCGTCGCTCCGCTGGTCAGGCGAGACCCGGCGGAGCTCCGCGGCCGGATCTGTGTCGGCTCGGCGGGCGAGTGCGCGGAGTTGCTGTCCCGTTATGCCCGCGCGGGCTGCCAGCGAGTCCACTTCTGGCCGGTGGGTGATGAGCGGCGCCAGATCGAGCTGATCGCGGGCAAGGTCATGTCGCAAGTCTCATGCTGAGTGACTCGCGGATCCCCGCCGAGCTGGAGCGGCTCGATGTCCCGACAGCTCAGTCACGGAGATCAATCCGCGAGTCGTAGCCTCGCCTGAGCAGGTCCGCGAGCTGCTCGCCGCCGTCAGCTGCATCGGCCCGCGCGGTGGCGACCGGCTGGTGGCGTTCTCGGCTGCCTGTACTTCGCCATGCTCCGCACGTCCGAAGCGGCGAGCAGGAATTTCTGGCCGCACTGGACCGGGCGGTCGCGTTCTGCCGGTGGCGGGCCGCCGACGTCCGCTCTATCCTGGCCGCCGGCGGCGGCGTGCCAGGGCCGAAGATAGCCGCCGGTGATGCGCTCGCGCTCGACCTGCCTGTTGTCCCGGTCCGGCCGCTGGCCGACTACGCCATCGGGGTGCTGTCATGACCGCCGCGGCGCCGCCGCTGGCACCCGACCTGGCAGCCGGGCTGCGGCGGCTCAAGCTCGCCGCCATCCGCCAGCTCGCCCCCGAGCTGATGATCACCGCGAAGACTCAGCGGTGGGCACCCGAGGATCTGCTGCGGACCCTGATCGAGGCGGAGATCACCGCCCGCGAGGCCTCCAATGCCCGGGCCCGGATGCGCAACGCCGCGTTCCCCGTCACCAAGACCCTCGACGAGCTGGACCGCTCCGTCTGCTCCATCCCCGGCCCCACCCTGGACTACCTCGCCACCTTGGAATGGATCACCGCCGCCGAGAACCTCTGCCTGGACCGGCCTGCCGGCACCGGCAAAAGCCACGTCCTGGTCTCCCTGGGCATCAGCGCCGTGCACGCCGGGCACCAGGTCCGCTACTTCACCGCCGCCGACCTGGCCGGCACTTCTACCGCGGCCTGGCCGGCAACTCCGCCGGAAAAGTGATCGAGAACCTGCTCCGCAACGACCTCATCCTGGTCGACGAAGTCGGGTTCGCCCCGCTCGATGACACCGCGGCCCAGCTGCTGTTCCGGTTCGTATCAGCAGCATACGAACGGCGGCCGCTCGCAGTGGCAAGCCACTGGCCGTCGACCAGTGGGGCCGGTTCCTGCCCGAGCACACCACCGCAGCCAGCCTCCTGGACCGCCTGCTCCACCACGCCAACGTCGTCGTCACAGACGGCGACTCTTACCGCAGGCGCCAGGCCCGAGCACGAGGAGGAACCACCCTGAACAAGAAATGATCAACCCGAGGGGCGGGGACTTTTAACTGGCCACCAGCGGGGACCGCAACTTGGCCGTTGACACGCCGACGTACGGCTGGATGGGCCGACAATGAAACCGCCTGGGGCGGCATCGATACCCGGACTGAGCCAGAAGGGAGATACCAGTGATCGAAGGCACTTCGCTAACCGAAAGTCTCCGGGTCGGAACCAGCCTTGAGAACCTGAACCTGACCGTCCGGAAGATCAGCAGGTACCAGGTCCGCGATCCTGCACCCGGCCAGCCCAGGATCTGGTGTGCCCTGGACTTCGAGGCCGACGATGCCGACGCCGACGCCCTGGCGCGCACGTTCGCCGATGCTCTTGACCGGTCCGGCTGGTATGTGAACTTCCAGTCAGCGGCGGAGAGCTTCATCGTGTTTCCGGACCGAACCTTCCGCTACCCGCGCGGCGACCAGACTGGCCGCGCCGAAGCCCAAGCCCACGGACGGCAGCTCGGCATCCCCGGTCCCCAACTTGACTGGACCGGGTAAGCCAATTGCCCGCGTTGTGCTCGGGCGTGGCTGCCCGGGCAGCCGACGGTTTTAGAGAGCGTCGTGAGCCTTGCTACTGCCGCATCTCTGACCTGCGGTGGAACCGTCTGAGTGTCGCGCCAGTGAGCAAGCTGTTTCGCCACCGTTGCGACAGCCTCTTCATCCGAACAGTTGCCGCTGGACCTGTCTGGCGACGCAGCGCTGCCTCGCAAAATTAACCCCCGTCGCGTCACAACAGATCTGCCTGTCCGGTGCGTGTAAGGAGCGGAGTCTTGACGGGAGGTGTGATGACCTTCGAGGAGTTCACGGCCGAGCTGCTGCCGGGCCTGCTGCGGTTCTCCGTGGTGCTGACCGGTGATCGTGGCATCGCCGAGGACCTGGCTCAGGAGGTGCTGATCCGGGCGCACGCCCGGTGGAGCAAGATCGGGAAGCTGGACCGGCCAGATCGTTATGTCCGCAAGATGCTCCTCAACGAGTTCTTGTCCTGGCGCCGCCGGGCCTGGCGGCTGGTTCCGTCGGGCCTTGGCTCCGATGTTGACCACCGTGCCGCTCCTGACCACGCTGTCGGCTACGCAGAGCGTGACGGTCTGGCGGCTGAGCTCGCCAAGCTGCCGGCCCGGCAGCGCGCCGTGCTCGCGCTGCGCTACTACGAAGGGCTGTCCGATGCCGAGATCGCGGACGTGATCGGCTGCACGCCGGGGACAGTCCGCGGCTACGCGTCTCGGGCATTGGCCGCCCTGCGGATTGAGATGACCGCCCCGACGTGCCAGACGCCGGCATTTTCGAAGGAGACATGACGATGCGAACTGAAGACGATCTGCGGGCGGTCTACCGGGCTTTGGAACGGCACGCCCCCGATGCTGACGTGGTGCTGCGCCCGGTCTTTGACCAGCCGCGAGGGCTGGCCCGCCTGCTGCGCGCGCGATGGCGCATTCGGCGGGTCAACCTCGCGCTGGGCGCTGTGGCCGCCGCGGTGACCGCGGTCGCGGTGGTGCTGGCCACGGCAGGGGGACCGGCGGTCCGCACCGGCCCGGTGTCTGCGCCCTCCTTGCGCGCGCGTCTGCTTGCGGGCATCAGCGTCGCTGGCGGAGATATTCTCTACGCGGGGGAACCACCGGATGCCGGGGGGATGTGGATTTGGCCCGGATACCCGCGCCCCGGGCAGCAGGTGCGGGTCCGCGTTCTCGGTCTCGGCGCGAATGGCGTGCTTGGCAAGGATGCGGAGTACATCTTCACGATGCCCGCTAGCCGCAGTGCCGCGGCCGGTTCCCGCAATCCGATCGACTGGGGCCTGATGACTGTCACCGGCACCCTGATCGTGGTCGATCACGCCCGGCACGCCTGGGGCGAGTGGGAGCGCCAGAACATAACTCTCGGGCTGCCGGTCAACGCGGCCGGGATACGCAGCGAGATCGCGCAGGGCCAGCTTCATGTCGTTCGCCATACAACGCTGCGCGGGCGACGGGCCATTGAGCTAGCCATCACCCTTCGTCAAAGTGAACGAGCCAGCCCCTTGCGGGTCACCACGGCAGAGTTGTGGGTGGATGCGGGGACTTACCTGCCGATGCGCCAGCTCCTGCGGTTTTCCGACGGAAAGCAGAACCTGACGAATTACGCGTTCCTGGCGCCCACACCAGCGAACCTGGCCAAGCTGCGCCCCGATATCCCAGCAGGGTATAAGCGCACCACTTTGCACCCGGACCAGGAGAAAAAGAAGTAGCCGTGTCCGCGCACAGCCTGCCAGGCGGCGTTGCGGCGGCCAGCCCGCAGCGGCCACACGTCCTGTGCCCTGGCGGTCGTCGCGTCAATACGACCGGTTGGCAGGGGCGGACGCCGGTCCTCGTGAAGGAGTCACGATGATTCGAACCACACACGACCTGCGCGAGGCCTCCCAGGCGCTGGAGCACTACGCGCCCGATGGAAGCTGTCGCGTCCTTGTCGCGCCGCGATGAGCGTCGCAAGTTTCGCCGCGCGAGCGGCACTGGCGTTGACGGTCCTCGCCGTGACGTCGGGCTGCCATTCGAGTCCATCGGCGTCTCCAGTGTTATCGAGTTCGGCGATGCCGACGAAGACGGCTGCTGCGCCGCGATCGGGAACAGCCGTCAGCGAGTCGTGCCCCCGCCACTTGTCAGCGGTGAAGCGGGCCAGGTCCGCGGGCCGATTTCGGGTAGGTCGCCTGCTGCCGGGAAGCACGGCCGACCAGAGCCGGCCGTTCAAGCACACGCTGGGTAGCCGGAAGGCGATCGCTCTGCTGGCTCGGGTAGCCCGCGCGTACCGGCACGTACCCGGCGTGGAGCTGTCATCAGCAGCTCAGTCGGCATCTCCGCGACTGCGCCTGTGGCTATGTGCTGGCACGATCACTGGCGAGGAGTTCATCACCGCTGGCACCGTGCCCGTGACGCTCGTCGCAGAAGGCAGCGCAGCCACCTTCGTCCGTGACGCGGCGAAAGGGTGCTGGCGACGTCTTCCGCCAGGCGACCCCCAGACGCTTACCAACATCGGGGAGCCATTCCCCTTTGACTATGACCCGAAGCTGATGCTGATGCACCGCGCAGCCACCGGTCAGCAGATCACGGTGGAAACGATAAGCAAATTCTGGCGGTGGACCAGCCGCGTCCACACCGGCAAAGTCCCGGTGAAGTCATTCCTTACCTATACGATCGACAATTCGTTCCGGCTCCAGTCGGTGCATGTACGAACCTCGGATCTCACCGTAAACGCTGTTCTTCGCGTCGCCACGCTGGCCACCCCGCCCGCACTACCCCGTCCAGCGCCGAGCTGCCCGGCGGACCGACCATAAGGCGCGCGCATGCAGGCTTCCACCCCCTTCTTTCCTCCTAGGCGCCGATCCCTTGGGAGTGGTCACCGCGTCAATGGTCGGCGCAGCCGATCGCCCGCCAATGCCGCGTAGTTAAGGGTCTGCGGGCCAGGTCAAGGAAGATCACGTTGTTCGGCGTGTTGGCCGGCGGGAGGAACAAGACCTCTGGTAGGCCGGGGCGATCCGTCACGATCTTTCCGTCACCAGAGGTCTCGTTGAGTACTTAGTCTGCCACGGCCGCCATCAGTCATGAGGTCACCGTCGCCGGCGGTGTCTTCGCTCCCGGTCATCTGGGTGATTTAACCCAGTACTTGCCATTCGAGCTGGTCGATGATGTCTTGGCCCGGACGAGGACGGTGCAGCGGCGGCTGCGGAGCCTGCCGTCGCGGGCCGGGGTGTATTTCGTGCTCGCGCTCGGCATGTTCCCGCAGCTGGGCTACCTGCGGGTGTGGGGGAAGCTGACGGCGGGGCTGTCGGGGCTGGGCCTGCCGCGGCCCTCGGAGAAGGCGCTGCGGGATCTGCGCCGCCGGATCGGCCCGGCGCCGCTGAAAGCGCTGTTCGAGATCGTCGCCGGGCCGCTGGGCCAGCCGCGCACCCCCGGTGTCCGGTTCGGCGGGCTGCGGACCGTCGCGTTCGATGGCTGCAACTCGGTGCACATTCCCGGCACTAACCGGTCATGGATCGGCAAGATCCGCTACCGGGTGGGCCTGGCCGGGTATCCCACGCTGCGGCTGATAACGCTGGCCGAGACCGGCACCCGGGCGCTGCTGGGCGCGGCTATCGGATCGGCCGCCGACCGGGACGAGTCACGCCTGGCCCGCCGGCTGCTGCCGCTGCTAGGCCCGGGCATGCTGGTGCTGCTGGACCGGGCGTTCGACGCCAACGCGTTCCTGGCCGAGGTGGCCGGCACCGGGGCGATGCTGCTGGCCCGGGCCAAGGCCACCCGCAACCCCGCTGTCGTCGCGCACCTGCCCGACGGGTCCTACCAGGCCCGGCTCGATGACATGAGCGTGCGCATGATCGACGCGGAGGTGGCCATGACCGGCACCGACGGCACCCGGGTGGCGGACAAGTACCGGCTGATCACGACTCTCACCGACCACCGGGTCTTCCCGGCCGCGGCCCTGGTCCGGCTCTACCACGAGCGGTGGGAGATCGAGTCCGCGTTCCTGGCGCTGCGCCACACCCTGCTGGGCGGCCGGGTGCTGCGCTCGGGCGACCGGCCCGGCATCGAGCAGGAACTATGGGCGCTGCTGACCCTCTACCAGCTGCTGCGCATGGCCATGGTCGCCGCCGTGGAGACCCGGCCCGGCACCGACCCCGACCGGGCCAGCTTCACCAGCGCCCTGGAAGCCGCGAGCGAGGAACTGACCGCCGCCCGCGGCATCTGCCCCGACGGGCCCGCTGACCCGGCCGGGGTCATCGGCCGCGCCGTCCTAGCCACCTTGCTGCCCGCCCGCCGTCCCCGCTACAGCGCCCGCAAGGTCAAATGCGCCACCTCCCGCTACCTCAACCGCAACGATGGACGGCCCAGGCAGCCACCGCCATCACCGCCATCGACATCACCGTGCGCACCCCGCCGCTCAGCCGCGGCAGGCCCCGCCGCTACACCCCGGCCCGGCCCAGGCCGCCGCAGCCGCCCACCCGCCGGCAGCGGATCAACGCGGTGATCACCAGCCAGCCCACTCGCGACTGGACGCCACGCGAACTCGCCCACATGCTCAACGTCCACCCCCGCCCCCTGGCCACCCAGCTACGCGAATGGTTCCTGCCCCGGCTTCTTCACCCGCACCGGCCTGGGCACCTACCGGCTCAACACGCGGCCGCCGCCATCCTCGACAACCGCACCCGACCCTTAACTACGCGGCATTGGATCGCGTGCGACACGACCGCAGGGAGCGCCATTGACGCGGTGACCGCGAGCTGGACAATGGACGGCCGAGGAAGACTGCTGTAGCCATCCCTGAGCGCAATGCCGATGATCTCGTCTAAGCTCCGCGGAACCGGCTGATGGTACGGCCCGGCGTGCGGCGGCCGGGGCCTCCCCAAGGCCGGAGGCCGCCGCAGACGCCGGGCCCGGCGCCGCGCAGCGGCGCCGCTTGACCGCCTCCGCGACGGTGCGGCATGAAGTCGCACAACGTCCGGTTCTGGGAGATCCGGCCCGGGAAGACCGCCAAAGGGGAGTCGTGGACGGTCCGATGGACGGTTGCGGGCCGCGAAAAGTCCGTCACGCTGGCCCGGAAGGCGCAAGCAGGACGGCACCGATCGCGGCTGATGCAGGCGGCCGACCGAGGAGAAGCCTTCGACATTGCTACGGGCCTGCCCGATTCGATGGCCCGCGCGGCGTCCTCGGTGACCTGGTATGAGCATGCCTGTGCTTTCGCCGATGCACGATGGCCCAGGGTTGCGGCTAAGGGCCGGATCTCGCTGGTCGAAGGTCTGATGGCGGTAACGCCGGTGCTGGTGACTAGCCAGCGCGGGGCGCCGGATGCCAAGGTTCTGCGGCAGGCGATGCGCCGGTGGCGTTCAACCCGCCCCGCCGTGGCACCCTGATGCCCGCCGAGGTCGGGGCGGCGCTGCGCTGGCTGGCCTGGTCGTCGGTACCGGTGTCAGCTCTCCAGGAGGCCAGCGTGGTGGCCCGGGCGCTGGATGCCTGCGGGCGCAAGCTCGACGGCTCGGCAGCAGCTCCGGAATACTACCGGCGCCGCCGCCGGATCTTCTACGCGGCCCTGAAGTACGCGGTGCGGGAACGCCAGCTTTCGGCAAATCCGCTCGACGGCGTCGACGATCCGGAATGGAAAGCACCCGAGATCGCCGGGGCGGTAGACCGGTGCCGGGTCGCCAGTTCCGCTCAGATGGAAGAGCTGATCGCGGCGGTCGCGACTATCGGCCGAACGCAGGGACCGCGGCTGAAGGCGCTGTATGGGTGCATGTACTACGGCATGCTCCGCCCCTCGGAGGCCGCATCCCTGTTGCTGGATGAGTGCACGCTGCCCGGACGTGGATGGGGGCTGCTGGAATTCAGTGAGATCAGCTCGGCGGCCGGCCGCGACTGGACCGAGCACCTAAGCACGGTGACCTCCTCGTGCGCAACAGCCAGGCACGGCCCGGTTATCTCCGAAAATCGGCCAAGGATTATTACCGGGATCCATTGAGGCGCTAGCCACGAACGCCTCACCGGCTAGAGCCGGCGGCCCAATGCCTGCCGCCGACTTGGCGGCTATCGGAAGGCGAGCTAAGTATGAACGGCAACCAGCAACGTATTCGCGCCGGGAAGAGTTGACGCGGCTCCTGGGAAGGGTCAAAGCCCGCCCGTCAGGGACAATAGTTAATCCTCGTACATTATCAGTGGCTCACCTTGGTCGAAGGAATCTCCGCCGCCTCCTGGGCCCGCGGTCGCACGTCAGACCAGGCGTCGGCGTGCAATCGTCAGAGATACGTCACGCGGGTCGCTTCCTGCTTGCCTTGGGCGAAACCGGCACGGGCGGCGGGGATGCGGGTCGCCGGATCCATCTGGTTCGTGCCGAATGCGGCTCGGGAATCGGCGTCCGGTGTGATCACCTCGACGCGGCTGCCCTGCTTGCGCAGGCCCTCGACCTGGCCTGCCAGGTCCGCGCCCCATTCCGGGTCTCTGCGCAGGCCCTCGAACTGGCCTGCTTGCGGTGGTGTCCCGCTCCGCCCGCCCAACGGCGAGAGCACCACGACGTGCGCATAGCCCGAGGCAAGGTCGGCGTTGTCGGGGGAGCGCACGCCACCGTTGATGTAGCGAGTGCCGTTGATGCTGTGCGTGGGGACCATACCGGGCAGCGCGGTGCCCGCGGTGACCGCGTCCACCAGGTCGACGCCGGAATCGCGGTCGAACGCAGCCAACTCGCCCGTATGCGCGTTGACGGCGACCACGATCATCGGCCTGTCCGGCCATTCATGGCGAGGCAACCTGGCGGCGACCATTGCACGCCGCTGTCCCGCCGCCGCAGGCCCGAGTATGGAGTCGCTCTCCAACCCGAACGCGCCCATCGCACGTCGTAGATCATCTGCCGAGGTGGCGGCGGCGCCGATGGCCCTCATCCGCTCGAACACCGTGGCCATCGGCAGGGACGGCGGCTGCTCCCGGTTCTGTCCGACCGGTTGAACCGGCTCGGACAGCACCGAGGCCAACAGTTCGGCCGTCGGTATACCGCTGCGCACTTGCGCTGCCGTGGTGGAACCGGACGAGGTGCCGACCACCAAATCGGCGGTCTCAGTCATATCGAGACCAGCTTCGGCCAGGCCTGCGATGATACCGATCTGCCACGCTTGTCCGGCAGCACCACCACCACCGAGAACCAGAGCAACGTTGTGAACCATAGGTGCCGCCTTTCAGGACTGCCTGGTTGTCGAGGCGCTCCCGGCGATACCTACGTCAATCGCCCGACCGTGACGGGAAGGGGGAGCACCCACATCGATACAGCGTTCATGGGTCTCACCTCCTCGGACGGTGCCACGGTCGACTGCAAGCTACCAGCCCGATGCGATCCCGCCCATCCCTTTTCCCGCCACGTGATCACGACTCCAGACAGGCCCTAGGCGAACTTCGACTGCGGGCGGGCGGCGATCGCGTCGTGGTAGGCGCGCAAACTCGGCTGCACCGGCTGCGCGAACGACCGCACGGCCAACACTTCGAATCCCGCAGCGCCGAATTCGGCCATAACGTCGGCGAGCGCGGGAAACCGGGCAGCATCCGCGTCCCGCAGCCCGCGCCAGTACTCATAAGCCAGCGCATCGAGACGCTCGCGCACGGTCGTGCGGATCACCGCCACGCCCGTGCGGAGCACCCGGTTAAGCTCACCGGCGCAGCGCCGCCGGTCCGGCAGATGGTGAATAACACGCGACAACAACGCCAGATCAAACACGCCATCGGCGGCGGGCAGCGACGTCGCGTCGCCGGCGACATACGCACCCGCGAGTGCCGGGCTCACCCGCGCAGCCTCGCTCAACATCGCCGGCGAAGGATCGACCGTCAGCACGGCATCACGCCATTCGGCAAGAGCAACAGCGAACACGCCAATCCCCGCGCCGACGTCCACCAAGGCCGGGCGAGGGACCAGGCTGACTGAGCCGATCAACTCCGTCCAGACACGCAGCGACGCCACCGGCATCGAGTTGCCCGGGTGGTAGGCGTCGGCCAGCCGCGGATCCTAGTAGGACTGAGCATTCACGACATCGATCGTCTTATCATCAGTGCCCACAAGGGCAGCATCGTCGCGGTCGTGGTTGGCACAGCGCAGCCTGGCTGGATCGCCGACCCGCCACCGGACTATCCTTCGATGCGCCTATCGAGGTTGTCCCGGCGGTCGTAGAACTTGAAAGTGGCGGTCCCTCACCTGATGCCTGCCGAGTGGTAGGCCACGGGGTGAACGGACTAGGAACACCCGAGGAAGGGAACCGCCGTGAGCAAGACCTATCAGAAGACCACGCGCCGAGACGAGCCTGACCCGCAAGATGCCGGCCAGATCGCGTTGCCCGAGCAGGTGATCGTCTCGCTGACCGAGATCGCCGCCTCGGCGAAGGAGGGCCTGCTGGCCCTGTCGGCCGGGGTCGGCTTGCAGGTGATGTACCAGATCAGGCAGGAGGACGTGGCCGCGCTGGGCGGCCCGAGGGGCAGGCGCAACCCCGGTCGCGCCGGTTACCGGCATTCGGCTGAGGCCGGGTCGGTCACCATGGGCGGCCGCCGGATCCCGGTCACCCGGCCGCGGGTCCGGGCCGCCGACGGCTCCGGCGAGCTGCACCTGCCCGGCTATGAACCGCCGGCTCGACGACCTGGACCTGGTCGCGTTCCTGGTCGACGGCGTCCACTTCGGTGAGCACTGCTGCGTTGTCGCCCTCGGGATCGGCATCGACGGGACCAAGTACCCGCTGTCGCTGGCCGAGGGCTCGACAGAGAACAAGACCCTGGTCACCGGCCTGATCACCGACCTGCGCGACCGCGGCCTGGACGTCACCCGGCCGGTCCTGGCGGTGATCGACGGGTCGAAGGCGCTCGCCGCGGCGATCAAGGCAGCGTCCGGCAAGCCGGTCGTCCAGCGATGCCAGGAACACAAAATCCGCAACGTGATCGACAAGCTGCCCGACCAGCTCCGTCAGGTGACCCAGCGGCGAATGCGGCAGGCCTACCACGCGCCATCGGCGCTGCAGGCCGAGGGGCTGCTGGCCGGGCTGGCCCGCGAACTGGACAAGACCCATCCAGGCGCCGCCGCCTCGCTGCGCGAGGGCATGGCCGAGACGCTGAGCATCTTGGCCCTGGGCGTGCCGCCCGCCCTCGCCCGCACGCTGCGCTCCACCAACAGCATCGAGTCGATGATCGGATCTGCCGGAACAACTCCCGCAACGTCAAGAACTGACGGGACGGCACCATGGCGCTGCGCTGGTGCGCCGCCGGGATGCTCGAAGCCGATCACCAGTTCCGCCGCGTCAACGGCCACCTGCACCTGCCCAGACTCCGCGCCGCGCTCCAAGCGCGCTTCACCGAGAACGTGAGTGCCGTGCGCAATGATCAGATCGTGAACGCTGCCTGATGATCAAAGGGCCGCCACCGAAGTTCTACGGAGCTCGGGACATCCTCCGCCTATCGCCCGAGACACCTTTGCCGTTACCGTAAGCGGATTCTCCTGTGACACGATGAAGATCGTCGGGTCCCAGACCCAGCGGGCAGGCCGGGATCTCGCAGGCGTCCTCATCCAGGCGCGCGGGTGCGGTGGAGTGGTTGTCCCTCGCCGAGGAATTGCCCGACGGCGGCGAGGAACGCCCGGCAATCGTCGTCGCCCACCTCGAGGCTCAGCGCGACCATGCCCCGGCGCGCAAGATAGAAGCCGCGGTCGATCATCTCCAGGTGGAACAGCTCGCGCAGCGCCTGCTGCGGGCGTATGTCTCGCGCATGCCGGATGAAGCCGGCCTGGAAGTGCGCGGTCATCAGGCTGCCGAGGCCCGTCCATTGCATGTCGGCGTTCTGGCCGGCGCACACGGCGTTGAGCTGATCGCGCAGTTGCTCGCCGCGGTCGAACAGCGCTTGGCTGGCGTCAGCGGTGAAGATGCGGCTCAGCCCGGCGTAGCCCGCCGCCATGCTGAGCACGTTGTTGTTGAACGTTCCCGCGTGCGGCACAGCGCCGGCCTCGCGCAGGTCGTACATGGACATGAGTTCCCGCTTGCCGCCGAAGGCACCGAAGGTCATGCCGCCGCCGATGTACTTGCCGAGCGTCATCAGGTCAGGGGTGATGCCGAGCCGCTGCTGCATCCCGCCCGACGCCATGCGCGACGTCATCACTTCGTCGAAGATCAGCACCGCTCCGGCACGGTCCGCGCATCGTCGCAGGAGCGCGAGGAACCCGGGGTCGGCGGGGATGCAACCGCCGCTGCCCAGCATCGGCTCGACGAGGATCGCAGCCAGCTCCCCGCCGTGCTGCCTGACAAGTTCTTGCGTGCCGTCCATGTCGTTGTAGGTCGCGACCACCCAGTCATGCGGGACATTGACCGGGATTCCGCCGCCGCCGAAGGAGAGCATGGAGCCGTGATAGGCGCCGTCGAAAACAAGCACCTTGCGCCGGCCCGTACAGGTCATCGCGGTGGCCAGCGCGAGCAGGTTCGATTCGGTTCCTGAGTTGGTGAAACGGACCAGCTCCAGAGCGGGGAAACGGTCGCATAGCAGCCGGGCGAGTAGTGCTTCAGTGCGTCCGTGGGCCCGAGGTTCCATCCGCGGTCGAGCGCTGCGTCCAGTGCCTTCCTGATGACAGGGCTGTTGTGGCCGTACAGCCCCGCGGTGTACTCGCCGAGCAGGTCAACGTAACTATGCCCGTCGAGGTCGGTGAGCATGCATCCCTCGCCACCTGACATGGTGAGCGGGAACGGCGTGTAAAAGACAGAGCTGCGCGTGCTCCCCCCGGGCATGGCCCGCAGGGCGTCCCGGTATGCCGCCTGACTGAACGGATTCTTGGCAATGAAGCGCTCGCGGGCATGCGCAAGCGCGCCGCCGACGGACGTGACCGTGCCGGTCATACTCTTCCCTCCTCCCGGGCCGCCCGACGACAGGCGCGCCTCTTCGACACCGTCGCGCTCAGCAGTGCCATCGCGGGACACAAGACGGTGGTCAGCCTGGCCACGGCGATTCCTTCCCGCGAGCAAGTTCATGGCGCTCGGGCGTGAGCGGCCAGCCAGCGGCTCAGCCATCAGTGATCTGCTATTTCCGGTTTTATAACCCTTGTGCGCCGACTGTGACGTCCGGGTACTACCGAGTCAGCAGCGGCCAGTCACCACGCGCGCAGTGCGAGCAGCAGTAATCTCCCGCCTGGCAAGCCGCAACCCGGCCACCCGCGGCGGGTAAGCCGGGCTGCGGGATTGGCCAGGTCAGTGCGTAGCAGGGCCGCCGCCTTCCGTGCCGGATAGCTTCCTCAGCAGCTCGTTGCACCGCGCGGCGCTGGCCGAGTTCTGCTTCATCACATCGCGGACGAACTGGGCCACGTCGTTCATCCCGGCATTCTCGGCGTCCCGCACGTACTGGCCATAGTCGTGCCCGGCCTTCAGCGCGTGATACTGGATGGACACCAGGTCGTAGAAGACGTCCTCGAAGCCGGTCTGGCCAGTAGCCATCATTGGCTCCTTTCAGCGGAGGTGGTGGGTACCATCGCCTACCCGGTCGTCCGGCATTAAACGGCCGGCCGTATGTTCGCCGGAACGGCAGCTCACCGAGGACCCCGGACAGCTGCGTGGGTTTCGGGGCTGTCAAGTCTTCGGATCTGTCTCACATCCGGTGGGTGACGGAATGTGATGAGGGCAATGGTAGGCCCGCCGATCACGGAGTCGTAGGTCCCGCGCATTGGAGTGGTGGTTCGATGGAGGCGGCAGGCCTGCGCAGCGGCGCCGGTGGGAGCCAGGCGTGCTGGGGCCGCCGCCCCGGCGGCGGCGCCGTCCGCTCATGACCATCGACGCCAGAGCGCCGATCGCACTCTCTGTAACTGACGGCGGTCGATACTCACGATCCGTCACCACCGGATGTGAGACAGAGCCATTCGCTGCACAGTCCCCGGGCGACCTGTGCTCACGCTGTCAGGAGCACTGGGTGGGCGGCCCCTGGCTGCTGCCTGACCCGGGGTCAGTGTTCGCTGTCGAGCTCGGCCATCAGAGGGGTGGGGTAGCGGTCGCCTTGCGCTGCGCCGCGCGGGATCAGTTCCTCGATCTGTGCGATGTCGTCGGGGTCCAGCGACAGGCGGGCGCTGTCGATCAACGTCTGGACTTGGTTCAGGTGTCGTGCGCCGACGACTGGCACGATGTCCGCGCCCTGCGCCGCGACCCAGGCGATGGCCAGTTGCGCGATGGAGCCGCCCTTCGCGCCGGCCAGCGTCTGCAGCCGGGCGACGAGGGCGTCGTTGTGCGCGCGGTTGGCGCCCTGGAAGCGCGGTGAGAAGGCGCGGAACCCTCCGGTTGACCCGCTGCCGCTGATCAGGCCGCGGGAGAGCACTCCGTAGGCGGTGATACCGATGCCGAGCTCCCGGCAGACGGGCAGGATCTCGCCCTCGATCCCGCGGCTGAGCAGCGAGTACTCGATCTGCAGGTCGCTGACCGGGGCGACGGCGGCAGCGCGGCGGATCGTGTCCGCCCCGACCTCGCTAAGGCCGATATGGCGCACATGCCCCATCTCGACCATCTCCGCGATCGCGCCGACAGTGTCCTCAATCGGCACAGCCGGGTCGACCCGAGCGGGCCGGTAGATGTCGATGTAGTCGACGCCCAGGCGCTGCAGGGAGTAGGCCAGGAAGTTCCGCATCGCCGCAGGCCGGGCGTCA
>CAVSUR010000018.1:0-15441 GCA_963731285.1 uncultured Actinomycetota bacterium
AGCAGCACGCCGACCGCGTTCGCGCCCGCCAGCGTCTTGTTCTGGAAGATCCGCAGCGGCATCAGCGGCGCCTCCACGCGCGTCTCGATGACCACGAAGGCGGCGAGCAAGGCGGCGGACGCCGCGAGCAGCGTCACCGTCCTGGCCGTACCCCACCCGGCCTGCGGGGCGGTCGAGATTGCGTAGACGAGCAGCGACAGGGCGCCGGTCACCGCGACCGCGCCGAACGGGTCGTAGCGCCGGCGTGCCGTGTCGAGCCGGCTCTCCGGCACGATGCGCGGGGCGAGCAGCAGCGCCGCGGCCCCGATCGGGACGTTGAGGAAGAAGATGTACTGCCAGCCGGCGTAGCGGGTGAGCAGACCGCCGGCCATCACCCCGACGGCCGCGCCGCTGGCCCCGATGGCGCCCCACACGCCCAGCGCCTTGTTCCGCTCGGCGCCCTCGGGGAACATGTTCATCACGATCGACAGCGCCGCCGGGAGCACGATCGCCGCGCCGAGCCCCTGCAGGAAGCGCATCGGGATCAGGACCAGTCCGCGGTCGCCAGCCCGCAGCCGAGCGACGCCGCGGTGAACACGAACAGGCCGGCCATCAGGATGCGGCGGCGCCCCAGGAGATCCGCGGCGCGGCCGCCGAGCAGCAGGAAGCCGCCGAAGGTGAGGGCGTAGCCGGTGACGACCCATTGCAGGCTCGATTCGGGCATGTGCAGCTTGCGGCCGATGGTCGGCAGCGCGACGTTGACGATCGCGAGGTCCGCGACCGTCATGAAGAACGAAACCGCCAGCACCGCGAACGCGCGCCAGCGATGGACCTGATCCGGCCCTGGACCCTCCCGGTAGGCGATCGCGCCTGAAACCTGGTGGCTTGACATGCGGGCTCCCTGATGTGTGTGAGGCGGGGCCTCATCTGCGTTCACCTCTACAGATCCGGGACGCGCGGAAAACTGACCGGGGAATCCGCGGGGCAGATAATACGCCGCCGGCCGGTTACTTTCGCGGCCGGGCCGGATCTGTACCAGTGACGGCGCAGCACGCGACGCCCGGAGGGAGCAGCCATGGCAGTCAGCGAGGATTTCGCGCGTCTCACCGACCCGTTCCGGCCTGAGCTGCTGGCGCACTGCTACCGCATGCTGGGCTCGGTCCACGATGCCGAAGACCAGGTGCAGGAGATCATGATCCGGGCCTGGCGGTCCTACGGCGACTTCGAGGGGCGCTCGTCGCTGCGGACCTGGCTGTACCGGATCGCGACCAACGCCTGCCTGCGCGCGCTGGAGAACAGCGGCCGCCGGCCATTGCCGTCCGGCCTTGGCGGCCAGGGCGAGTACCCGGACGCTCCGCTGGCCGCGGCGCGGCCGGAGGTTCCGTGGCTGCAGCCCATTCCCGACGCGCTCGTGAGCGCCGGGTCCGCCGATCCAGCCGAGATCGCCGCGTCGCGGCAGGGCACGCGGCTGGCCCTGATCGCCGCCTTGCAGTACCTGCCCGCCCGGCAGCGCGCCGTGCTGATCCTGCGAGACGTGCTGCGCTGGCGGGCCGCGGAGGTCGCCGACCTGCTCGGCACGACGACCACCGCGGTGAACGGCATGCTGCAGCGCGCCCGGGCCCGGCTCGAGCAGGCGGCCCCCGACCAGGACCAGATCCACGAGCCCGCCGACCCGGCCGACCGCGCCCTGCTCGACAGGTTCGCCACCGCGTTCCAGAACGCCGATGTCACGGCGGTCGTGCGACTGCTGCGCGAGGACGCCGTGTTCGAGATGCCGCCGGAGGTGACCTGGTTCACCGGCCGGGAGCTGATCGGGCGCTTCCTGCGATCCCAGGTCCTGACCGAACCCGGCCGCTTCCAGATGATCCCGGTGGCCGCCAACGGCCAGCCCGCGCTGGCCGCCTACATGCGCGGCCACGACGGCGGGTACCGCGCACACTCGATATGCGTGCTCACCATCGCCGCATCGCGCGTCACACGGGTCACCTCGTTCAACGACCCGGGCCTGTTCGCGACGTTCGGCCTGCCACAGACCGTCGCGGCTGCCGCGGCCCCGGTGCCGGGCCGATGACCCCGGCGGCCCGGCCGGCCTGGCCGGCCGATGGTGCCCGGCTGCTTGAACCGTCGGTCAGTTACGCGCTCGGCGTGGTCCTGGCCGTCACGCCGGAGATCCTGCCGCGCCCGACGCCATGCCGGGAATGGGACCTGCGGATGCTGCTACGGCACGCCTGCGAATCCCTGGCCGCGTTCGGCGAGGGCATCGAAGCCGGACGCGTTGGGCTGGACCCGGCCGCGGAGAACGGGGACCTGGCAGCTGACCCGGCCCGGGCGTTCCGCGATCGTGCCTGCCAGCTGCTGGACGCCTGGACCGGCCCCGGCCACCAGCGCCAGGTCATCGACATCGCCGGCTGCCCGCTCGCGGCCAGCGTCATGGCCGCTGCGGCAGCCCTCGAGGTCGCCGTCCACGGGTGGGACATATCCCGGGCGTGCGGACAGCGCCAGCCGATCCCGCGCGCCCTGGCCACCGGCCTGCTGGCGGTAGCCCCGGTGCTGGTCCCGCGCGCCGGGCGGCACCCGCTGTTCGCGGCGCCGGTCGCCGTGGCGGCTACGGCCGGCCCCAGCGACCGGCTCGCCGCCTTCCTCGGGCGCTCCCCGGCATAGCGCCCACGCCAGCCCACTGATCGGCCAGCCGCGTCAGCAGGCCGGGCCCCCACGGAGCGCGCAGTAGAGGGCCTGCCACGACTCGTCCGGCGAAAGGGGTACAGCCGCAAGCGAATACGACACGTTCGCCCCGAAATGCGCAGTCAGCCGGAAAGCACACACGCCGGGAAAGGCGACGAGGATCCGATGCCGGCGTCGTCTGGTGCCCAGCCGGCGGCCAAGTTCAGCAGCTGCCCCGGCGCCCAGCCAGGGCATTATCGATGACAGGCAGGAACTGCGCAGATGTGAGTCGTCGTGCTAGGGCCCGGTCCGGGCCGCGGATGTCAGTGAAGGCACGCATTCAGGATCCGGCTTGACCCAGGGAGTCACCTTGGCGCAGAAGCGGATGATATGCGCCTGTCCCTGACATTCCACCACAACCAACCGGCGACGCGCTAAATCGGCGGGGATCGGATCATCGAGACGAAGCACTTCGTTTCACGCTGTGTACCCGGCCCCGGCCCCGGCCTGGAGCGAGGCACACGGAATACGGTTCGCCGGGACCCTGTTTGCGTCGGAGTACGACTGCCGTGCGGCCGCTGCCCGGCCCGGGAAGCGCGGGCTGGCCCCGCCGGTGTGGAAGGATCATTGCATGCGGGCGCTGCAGTTTACGGCTTACGGAGGTCCCGAGGTCCTCACTTGGGCAGACGCTCCTGTTCCGCACGCGGGGCCGGGCCAGATCCGGATCGCTGTGCGGGCGGCCAGCGTGAACCCGGTCGACTGGAAACTGCTGACCGGGATCATGTCCGGTAGCCAGCCCCTGACCGGCACGGGTTATCTCGGATACGACGCCGCCGGCGTGGTGGACGAGGTCGGAGAAGGGGTCACCGGGGTCTCCGTCGACGATGAGGTGTTCGGCCGCGGCCAGAACACACAGGCACAGTACGCCGTGCTGGACGCCTGGGCGGCCAAGCCGCCATCCATCGACTGGGCGGTGGCAGCTGCGGCCGGGGTGGCCGGGGAGACGAGTGAACGCGGTCTTCGGCTGCTCGGCGTCAAGGCCGGTGACACGATCTTCGTCGACGGTGGCGCGGGCGGCGTGGGAGCGGTCGCCGTGCAGATGGCAGTAGCCCGCGGGGCCAGGGTAATCGCCTCCGCAGGCGAGGCCAACCAGGACTATCTGCGGGAGATCAGGGCGATCCCCGTGCTGTACGGCGAGGGCGTGGCCGCCCGCGTCCGGTCCGCGGCCGGCGGCCGGGTCGACGCCGTGCTCGACGTTGCGGGCAGGACCCCGGCCGAGGATCTGATCAGCCTGGTATCCGAGCCGTCCCAGGTACTGTCTATCGCCAACTTCGCAGCCGGCCAGGCCGGAGCCCGGGTGAGCGGTGGCGGCGCGGACAGCAGGCCGATGGAAGCGCTGGCCGAGGTCGCTGAGCTGCTGGCGCAGAACAAGCTGGTGATCAAGGTGCAGACGTTCCCGTTCGACCGCGCCGCCGAGGCCTACCGCATCAGCCTGGGCGGCCACCTCCGCGGAAAGCTCGTCTTGATCCCCTGATCGCCGCGACCGCGGCCAGGTCGCCGGATCCAGCGGTGTAACCACCGCACCTCGGCCGGGTCCGTGGTGACCGGCCCTTCGCTCGAGGCTGCGCAACCGCCCAGAGCTCGCCATTGTGTGCTGCACCGACGAGCCGAACTCGCTATGGACAGACCGCGCGCATTCGGCGAGGAGGAACTCGGCTGCCCGGCGTTCCGATCACGCTCAGCGACTGCGACTGGTCTGCGGCCAGCGTGCGAGATCCGCCGATATGATCGCCGCCCGCTGACGGGTCGGCTGTCTAAAACTGGGTCCCGAACTGGTCGATCTGGACGCGTCAGTTTACCCGGATTCTTCGTCCTCCGGACGGCCGGTTTGTTGAGCGTCACGATAATGTCAGCGGAACGTCACGGAATGTCAGTGCGCCGGGTCGGCAAACCGTGTGGTGCTGTGAGTATGGCGAGGTGGCCGGGATGAGGGTGAGGCCGCCGAGTCGGCGGCGGGCATCTGCTCGCCCACAACCATCTGCGGTGGACGGAACGGGATAGGCACGGCACGCTGGCCTGATGGGCAGGCTGCATGAGCGCGAGCGTGATCTGGCGGCGGTCGAGGAGTTGCTGGAGCACCGCGGCGGGGTGCTGTTGATCGAAGGCCGGGCCGGCATAGGCAAGACCTCGCTGGTTGAGGTGGCCTGCTCGCGGGCGGATGAGCTTGGCCACCAGGTGGTGCGTGCGCGGGGCTCGGAGCTGGAGTCAGGTTTCGCGTTCGGGGTGGTACGCCAGTTGTTCGAACGGCGCCTGGCGGCTGCGGGGGAAGGCGACCGTGCGGCGCTGCTGGCCGGCCCTGCTGCTGCGGCGCGGCCGTTGCTGTCCGGGGAGGTCTCGGTGCGGCCCGCTGGTGATAGTTCGTTCGCGGTGTTGCACGGCCTGTACTGGCTGGTGGTCAACATGGCGGCGAGCCGGGCCGGTGCTGATCGCCGTGGATGACGCGCACTGGGCTGATGAGCCCTCGCTGCGCTGGCTGGCCTACCTGGCGCCGCGGCTGGAGGGGCTGGCGGCGAGGATGCTGGTGACGATGCGCCCAGGCGACCCGGCGGAGATGAGCGCCCCGCTTGCGGCGGTGCGCGCACAGGCGGCGGTGCTGCGGCCGGCGCTGCTGGGCGAGCAGGCGGTCAGTGCCGTGGTCCGCGCCGCGGCCGGCGGCCAGGCGAGCGATGAGCTGTGCGCGGCGGTGTATGCAGCCTGCGGCGGTAATCCGCTGTACCTGGCCGAGCTGCTGCGGGCGGCTGCGGCCAGCGGCCGGCCGCTGGCCGCGCTGCAGCCGGCTGAGCTGCTGGCGGGAGGCCTGGAGGGAATCGGTCGGCAGGTGATCACCCGGGTGAACAGCCTGGGCCCGGGCGCGCTGGGCCTGGCACAGGCGCTGGCCGTGCTAGGGGATGGCTGCGAGCTGCGGCACGCGGCCGCGATCGCGGGCGTGAGTATGGCCGTCGCCGCGCGGCTGGCCGAGGGCTTGGCCCGGGCCGAGGTGCTGGCGGCCGCTGACCGGCCGGGGTTCGTGCACCCGGTGATCGGTGATGCGCTGGAGGCGTCGCTGGGCAGCGGCGGCCGGGACCGCGCCGATCGCCTTGCGGCCCGGCTGCTGCACGATGATGGCGCCCCAACGGGGCAGGTGGCCGCCCATCTGCTCCGGGTGCGGCCGGCCGGTGATGGCTGGGTGTTGGCGCGATTGCGGGAGGCGGCGGAGGCGGCGATGGGAACTGGTGCGCCGCAGGCTGCGGCGGGCCTGCTGGACCGGGCGCTGGCTGAGCCGCCGCCGCCTGGGCAGCGGGCCGGGGTGCTGCGGGAGGCAGCTCGCGCGCAGGTGACCGCGGGGCGGGAGCGGGCGTTCGTGCTGCTGGAGGAGGCGCTGCGGCTAGCCGCCAGCCCGCGGGAGCGTGCCGGGATCGCGCTGGAGGTGGCCGAGGCGTACGCGGCGTTGTTCCGGTGGGTGGACGCGGTGGATGTCATCGAGCGGGCGCTGGCCGAACTCGGCGACGCCGACCCGGAGCTCGCGGCCCGGCTGGAGGGCGAGCTGGTGGTCTGCGGCCTGCATGACGCGCGCCGCGCGCCGCGAGTCGCGCCGGTGCTCGCCCGGCTCGGCTCCCGCCGCAAGGAGGTGGCCAGCGAACCGGTGGCGGTCGCGCAGGCGATGACGATGCTGCTGGCGGGCCAGCCAGCCGGCCAGATCGCGGCGCTGTTGGAGGACACGCTGGCGCGCGCGGACCCCGATGCCGGGAACTGGGATACGCGGGCGGCGCTGCTGTGGGTGCTGGTCACCGCCGAGCGGTTCGGCACGGTCGAGGAGTCGCTCGGGCCGATGCTGGCCCAGGTGCACCGCGGCGGTTCGGCGCGCGGCTTCGTGGCCGCCTACTCCACCCTCGGCCTGCTAAAGCTGCGGCTGGGCGCGCTGGACGAGGCCGACGCGGCGGCCCGGGTGGCGCTGCGCGTGCTGCAGGAAGGTGACTTCGCGCCAGGGCTCGGATTCGCCGCCACCGTGCTGTCGGATATCGCCGTCGAGGCCGGCGAGCTCGGCGAGGCGCAAGCGCTGCTGGACCTGCTGCCTCAGCAGGGCTGGCCTGCGGGCGTGGGCACGGTGCTCATCCCGGCCGCCCGCGGACGGCTGCGGCTGGCCCAAGGCCGGGCCGCCGACGCGCTAGCCGACTTCCAGGCCTGCCAGGCGATGTTCGCCGCCGACGTGTGGGGCATCCCGGTCCGCGAGACGGGCTACGTGCATGCCCGCTCGGGCGCCGCGCTCGCGCTGCTGCGGCTTGGCGAGCAGAAGCGTGCGTGTGAGCTGGCCGGTGCCGAGCTCGCCGACGTGAGGGTGTTCGGCGCGCCGCGCGCGCTGGGGATCGCGCTGCGGGCCGCCGGGCTGGCCCGCGGCGGGCAAGAAGGCCTCGCGCTGCTGCGGGACTCGGTCGCCGCGCTCGACGGCTCGCCCGCGCTGCTCGAACGCGCCCGCTCGCTGGCCGAACTCGGCGCGGCCCTGCGCCGGTCCGGTGAACGGGCAGCGGCCCGCGACCCGCTGACCCGGGCGCTGGAGCTGGCCGCCCGCTGCGGCGCCCGGCCGCTGGCCGCCCGGGCCCGCGACGAGCTCAAGGCCGCCGGGGCCCGCCCGCGGCGCCCGTGGCGCACCGGGGTCGACGCGCTGACCCCCAGCGAACTGCGCGTCGCCCGGCTCGCGGCCGACGGCTACTCCAACCGCGAGATCGCCGGGGAGCTGTACGTCACCCTCAAGGCCATCGAGGGCCACCTCGCCCGCGCCTACGCCAAGCTCGGCATCGGCGGCCGCGGCCAGCTGCCGCAAGCCCTCGGCAGCACAAAAGACTAGGGTGCCGACCCTACAGCGAACCACCCGTCAGATGCGCGACGGTATCGCTATCACATCACCTGCGAAAGGAGATCTCGATGGCAATGACCGTACGCGAGGCGTTCGAGAAGGGCACGGACACCTTCAATGCCCATGACATCGACGGGTTCACCAGCGTGCTCACCGACGACGTCGTCTTCCGCGCGCCGGGCGGGATGAGCGGCCAGGGGAAGGCGGCCTGCGCGCAGTTCTTCGCCGGCCTGGTGGGATGCCTTTCCCGACGCCCACGTCGACGTCCGCGCCGTGCACATCGACGGCGACATCGCCGTCGAGGAAGGCACATTCACCGGAACCCACCACGGCACCCTGCCCAGCCCGGCCGGCGACATCGCACCCACCGGCCGCCCCGTCGCGGTGGACTACATCCACGCGCTCCGCTACCGCGACGGCCAGCACGTCTCGTTCAACCTGCTGTTCGACCGGCTGCAGATGCTCGAACAGCTCGGCCTCATCCCGGCCCCGGCTCTCGCAAGCTGAGCCCCATCCGCAGGCGGGCCCCGGCAGGCCCCCTGCAGGTTCACCCGGGGCGGCACGCGCAGGCACCCGAACCAGTGCCCATCGATGAAGAGCACACCACCTGGCAGCGCCTAGATACCCCTTTTCTCCCGCGAACCCGATAGGAGGACTCCCATGCGAGCACACACGACCGGCCACGCGCCGACCGGCGAAGGCGCATACCAGCGGGATGCCTGCAAGGGACGGCAGCGATATCAGCTACCACGACACCGGGCACTGCGAGGCAATCATGCTCGTCCATGCCGGAATGTTCAGCGACTGGTTCCGGCCGCTCAGCATCCGCGCGTCTGGACCGCGCCGCCTCGGTGCCATCACCAGACCACCCCCGTTGATGGTACCGGCTGGAGCCGGTCCCGGGCATCCGCAGAACGTCGGATACCGGGGGGCGGCACGAGAGCGGGGGATTGCGCGGAGGTCTCCAAGCAGACGATCACGGCGATCACCGACCGGGTGATGGACGGCCTGGCGGAATGGCAGAGCCTGGCCATTGGACCCGGTGTACGCGGTGATCTTCATCGACGCCATTAACGTGAAGATCCGCGAGGGCCAGGTCGCGAACCGGCCCGTCTACCTGGCGCTGGGCGTCACCGTGGACGGCGAGCGCGACGTCCTGGGCCTGTGGGCCGGGGAGCACGGCGACGGCGAGGGAGCCAAGTACTGGCTGCGGGTCTGCTCGGAGATCAAGAACCGCGGCACCCGGGACGTGTGCATGCTGGTCTGCGACGGGCTGAAAGGGCTGCCGGACGCAGTCAATGCGGTGTGGGAGAAGACCATCGTGCAAACGTGCATCGTGCATCTCCTGCGGAATTCGTTCAAGTACGCGTCGAAGAGGGACTGGGCGCAGATCGCGAAAGACCTCAAGCCGGTGTACACTGCCTCTTCTGAATCTGAGGCGCTCGACCGGTTCGCCGAGTTCTCCGGGAAATGGGAGAAGCGCTATCCGGCCATCATCCGGCTGTGGGAGAACGCGTGGGCGGAATTCGTCCCGTTCCTGGCTTTCGACCGGGAAATAAGGACGGTCATCTGCACCACGAATGCCATCGAGTCGATCAATGCCCGGCTGCGGCGGGCGGTGAACGCCCGCGGTCACTTCCCGACCGAGCAGGCGGCCATGAAGTGCCTGTACCTGGCGATCATGAGCCTGGACCCGACCGGGCGGGGCCGCCAGCGGTGGACCAACCGGTGGAAGGCCGCCCTGAACGCCTTCGACATCACCTTCGACGGCCGCCTCAGCGCGGGACGCAAGTAACAACAGAGGAAGAAGTTACACCGTTAACTTGACGGACCCGACGCAGGATACGGATGACCGCGTATCAGACCCGCTGTGCACGGCTCTGTACCGACAGGCGTGCGGTGTCGGGGGCCCGGGAGCGGCGCGGCCCCAGGGGAGGAATAGTTGATGCGGGTGGTCATCGTGGGTGCCGGCCCGGCCGGCCTGTATAGCGCGATCGTGCTGGCCCGGCGCGGTCATGAGGTGACCGTGATCGACCGGGATCCCGGGCCGGGCGACCCGGATTGGTTCAGCCGCCGGGGGGTGATGCAGTTTCATCACCCGCATTTCTTCCGGGAGCAGGTCCGCGAGGCCCTGGCGGCCGAGATGCCCGAGGTGTGGACGGCGCTGGTGGAAGCCGGGGCGGTACCGGTCACCACGCCTGGCCCGCGGCCGGATCCGGCCGGGTTCCGCTGCCGCCGCGCCACCTTCGAACGCCATCTGCGCCGCGCCGCGGAGCGCGAGCCCGGGGTCTGCCTGCGCGTCGGTCACGCCGACCGGGTGCTGTGCGCCCGCGGGCGGGCCACAGGCGTCCAGGCCGGCGGCCGTGAGGTGCCGGCCGATCTGGTCATGGATGCGTCCGGCCGCGCCGGACGGCTGACCCGGCAGTTGCGCGGACCCGCCGAAGGCGGCGACTGCGGCCGCGCCTACGTCTCACGGCAGTACCAGCTGCGCCCCGGCGCCGCCGAAGGATCGATGAACGCCCCGCCCGGCCTGATCGCCTGGCATCGCGGCTACCTGACCATCGCCTTTCCGCACGAGCACCGGACGCTGTCGGTGCTCATCGCCCGGCCCAGCAGCGAGCGCCGCCTGGAGCGGTTGCGGTATCCGGCGGTGTTCGACGTCGCGGTGGCGGCGATCCCGTCGCTGGCGGCCTGGACCGATCCGTCTATCGCCACACCGATCAGCCCGGTCCTGCCTGGCGGCCGCCTCTACAACAGCTACCGCGGCCAGACCGGCCCCGGTGGGCGCATCACCCCCGGCCTGATTTTCCTCGGTGACGCGGTTCTGCACCACCAACCCGGCCGCCGGCCGCGGCATTACCACCTCGCTGCTGCAAGCCAGGCAGCTGGCCACGCTGCTCGACGAGCACGGCCGCGACCTCGCCAGCTGCGCGCTGGCCTTCGACGCCTGGTGCGAACGCGCCATCAAACCCTGGTTCACCGACCACGTGCGCTGGGACGCCGAACTGACCCGCCGCTGGGCTGGCGGCGACATCGACCTGACCAAGCCGCTGCCCTCGGACCTCATCGTCGCCGCCGCCGAGACCGAACCCGCGCTGGCTCCCGCCGTTGGACCCTACCGGGCATGCGTGCCCTGCCGGCCAACCTGCACGCGGCCGAACCCAGAGCCCGGGCGGTCTACGCCACCGGCTGGCGGCCGCCGGTACCGCCCGGACCCGACCTCGACGAACTCGCCGAGCTGATCACGGCAGCCGGCGCCGCGAGCAGCGCGGCCGCGTCTCCCCGGGCCTGACCCGCAGCGCTGGACGCAAATGAGGGAGCCACAAAAATGTCAAAGATCATCGTGCTCGGCGCCGGCGTGTGCGGGCTGGCGGCCGGGATGCTGCTCGCCGGCGACGGTCACCAGGTGACCATCGTGGAACGCGACGGCGCTCCGCCGCCGGATACGCCGCAGCAGGCGTGGGACAGCTGGACCCGCAGCGGGGTAAACCAGTTCCGCCAGGCCCATTTCCTGCTGCCGGCCGGCCGGGCCATCCTGGACCAGGAACTGCCGCAAGTGGCTCAGGCGCTGGCGGCGGCTGGTGCCGCGCGGGTCGACCTGCTGTCGGTCATGCCGCCCGCGATCACCGACCGGCGCCACGGCCGGGCGACGACCGGTTCGTCACCCTCACTGCCCGGCGCCCGGTGCTGGAGCAGGCGTTCGCCCGGTGCGCGCAGGGCACGCCAGGGGTTGACGTCCGCCGCGGCGTGCCTGTCGCCGGCCTGACCAGCCGCGGGCGGGCCCGGACGCCGCACGTGACCGGAGTGCGGCTGGCCTCCGGTGAGCCGCTCGGCGCCGATCTGGTGGTCGACGCCATGGGCCGGCGCTCACCGCTGCCGCGCTGGCTGGAGCAGGCCGGCGCCCGGCCCGTCCCCGAGCAGGCCGAAGATTCCGGCTACACCTACTACACCCGCTTCTTCCGCTCACCCGGCGGCCGGCTGCCCGCTGCACGGGCTCCGCTGCTGACCGCGCTGGGCAGCTACTCGCTGCTGACCCTCTGCCCGCCGACAACCACACCTGGTCGGTCACCGTGTACATCTCCAGCCGCGACCAGCCGCTCAAGCGGCTGCGCGAGCCGGACCGCTGGACCCGCCTGGTCGCGGCCTGCCCGCTGCACGCGCACTGGCTCGACGGCGAGCCGATCACCGGAATCGAGCCGATGGCCGGCGTGGCCGACCAGCGCCGCCGCCTGGTCGCCGGCGGGCAGCCGCTGGCCGCCGGGGTCGCCCTGCTCGCCGACTCGTGGGCGTGCACCAACCCCTCCCAAGGGCGCGGGATCAGCCTGGGACTGCGGCACGCCCAGCACCTGCGGGACGTGACCCGGACCCACCTGGACGACCCGCACAAGTTCGCCACCGCCTGGGACGCGGTCACCGAAACCGAGCTCACCCCTGGTACGACGACACCGTCGCAGCCGACCGAGCCCGAGTCCAGGACATGGAGGCCTTGCGCGGCGGGGCACAACCGCCAGCGCCGAACCCCCTGCTGGCCGCGTTCCTCGCCGCGACGGCCCACGATCCCGGCCTGTTCCGCGCCTTCCTGGAATGCCAGGCCGGCATCACCACGCTCGCCGACATCCTGGCCCGGCCCGGGCTCCTCGATCGAGCCCGGCAACTGGCCGGCCACGTTCCCCCGATCCCGGCGCCCAGCCGGCCACAGCTATTGCGGCTCATCGGCTAACCAGGCAACGACCATGCGCAACCCCGAGATCGCCGCCCCCGCCAGGCCGCTGGCAACCCCGCCCGCAGCGGCGCGGCGGCTACTGCCGCGACAGTTCCAGGCGGTGCACCATGCTGACCGTCAATCACCACGACGGCGTCACGGTGACCGGGCTGCAGCACGGCCCGGTCAACGCGCTGGACCTGGACCTGCTCCGGGCGCTGACCGGTGCCGTCGCCCGCGCTCCGGGCACGCTGTTCATCACCGGCGCCGGGCGGGCGTTTAGCGCCGGGCTCGACCTGCGCCGCATCCTCGAGGAACAGGACGGCTACACCGCCGCCCTCCTGGCGACGCTGTGCGAGGCGCTGCTGGCTGTCTTTGATCACCCCGCCCCGACCGCCGCCGCGGTCAACGGCCACGCCATCACCGGCGGCTGCGTGCTCGCCCTGGCCTGTGACGCCCGGCTCATGGCCGCCGGCCAGATCGGGCTCACCGAACTCACCCTCGGGGTACCGTTCCCCGCCGCCGTGCAGATCGCCCGCCACGCGCTGGGCCATGGCCTCGCGCGTGATACTGCGCGGGGACACCGTCGAGCCCGCCGGCGCCGTCCGCCTCGGCCTGATCGACCAGATCGTGCCAGGCAACCAGCTCCTCGATCGCGCCATCACCATGGCCGCAGGCGACGGGTACTCCTACGCTCTCGCCGAACGCCAGCTCCATCAGAGGGTCACAGCCCACGCGGCCAAGGTCCCCGACAAGGGCATCATCCGCGCCTGGACCTCACCGACCACCCGGGACCGGCTCACCACTCACATGGCCCGCCTACGCCGCCGCGGCCGGCCGGACCTGCAGGCCTGCGATGGCTGCACGGCGGCCGGACACCACCTTGCAGAGCAGGCGCCATGGGCACCGGGATGACCAAGATCCATCACGTCAAGATCCCGGTCACCGACCTGGCACGCAGCGCGCCTGGTACGCTACCGTGCCCGACCTGGTGCCGCGGAGGGAATTCGCGGAGCAGGGAGCCCTGCGCGGAGCCGCGCTGCGCAGCCCCGAGGCGGGTTTCTCATCCGCGCTGAGAGACCGGCAGTATTGCGCCAGCCAGCCGGACCTGGCCGGATTCGACGTCGTCGCCGTGCACATGGCCAGCCGCCAGGCGCTGGTCGACCTTGCCGCCAAAGGCGACCGGCTGGCAATCGGCCAGGGCCCCATCCAGGACCGTGGCCCTGATGAGGCAGCGGTGGATGTGCCCGACCCGGACGGCACCGTGCTGCGCTTTCTGTGGGAGCGCGAGAACGAGAAAACTGTGCGCTTCACCGGGCTGAGCTTCGACGCCGGCAGGCCGCCCACCTTCTATGACACCCTGCGCCTGCGCGTCCCAGAAACCGCAGACCGGGCCACATCCATTGACAAAGGGCGGCGACGACGGGTGGCCGGCCCACGGCCCGCCGCCGTTACCCGCCGTTCCGCTCTTTGTCAACCCCGAGTCGGCGAAGATCAGGGACATAACCGCTTCTGTACGCTTACAGCCGCCGGTACCGGGCCGGCGCGGCGCCCGGAACCGGTTGTCGTGGTGCGCCGGACGGTCCAGGGCAGGACAGCAGCGCTGCGGCGGGCATGGGGCGGTCAAGTGACCTCACAGGGCGCCGGGCTTCTGGCACCTTTCCCCGGCGTCGTGGCCTTCGACGGCCAGGGCTGCGTCATGGCGCTGCTCAGCGCCACCGAGATCAACGCGGGGGTGGCCGGGACTGACTCGCCGGCACCTGCATATAAGGAAAATCCCTGTGGCACTCTAGCCAGACGCGACGCCCATAACAGCCAGGGGAAAGCTGATGCACTGGGCCAGTGGCCGCGTGCTGCATGATCGCACGTTCCGGGCGGTAACGGGCGGCGAGGTCCTTTCCATGCTGGGCGATTTCGCCTACCAGGTGGCCTTCGCCTGGCTCGTGCTGTCGGCCACCGGTTCGGCGGTGACCCTCGCGGCCGTGATGATCTGCAACCTCGTCCCCAACGGGCTGCTGATCCTGGTCGGCGGCGCGGTCACCGACCGGTGGTCCGCCAAGCATGTGATGTTCTGCTCGCACCTGTCACGGGGGCTGCTGGTCTCGGGCCTGTGCGCGGTCACGCTCACCGGATCGGTGCGCATCTGGCAGTTCTACGCGATAGCTGCGGCCTTCGGGCTGGCTGATGCGTTCTTCTGGCCGGCCAGCGGCAGCCTCGTGCCGCTCCTGGTCGATGCAGGCGACCTGCCCGCGGCCAACGCCGTGCTAGCCGCAGGGGAGCAGGTTGCGATGTTCGCCGCGCCGCTGCTGGGCGGCACCGTAATGACCGCGTTCTCGCCGTCAGCGGTCCTGGCGGTCAACGCGGTGACGTTCTTCACCGCCGCTGTGACCGCCATGCGCGCCCCGGCGGCCGTCTCATCCCGGCAGGATCAGCGGCGGCCGGCACGCGGCCTGCTATCGGACATCACCGCCGGGTTGTTCCATGCGTGCCGCGCCGCCGAGGTGCGCGCCGTCCTGGTCACCGTCTCGGCCTCTGGATTCTGGTCAGCACTCCCGCCGAGATGCTCGGCCGGGTCAACAGCCTCATCAGCCTGCCGCGGGCCACCTTGCCGCCCGTCTCGCTGGCGGCCATGGGCGCGCTGGCCGCCGTCGGCGCCCGGTTCCCGTTTTTACCTCGCCAGCCTGCTGATGCTCCTGGCAGGCGCCATCGTGGCACTCAACCCCGCAGCCCGCACGCTAACCACGCAGAACCGGGCACCAGCACCGGCAGGTCTCAGTGACCCGCCCTGATCCGGATGATCTGCGCGCTAGGGCAACTGAAATCACTGCGGCCATTAACCGCGCCGAGTCGGCGTTCCGCGCGAACTCGACACCCGCGTTAATGACGCTCCGTGATAACCGCCACGGAAGCGATGGTTGGCCGCCGACGGCTGACGGCGTTCTGCATGCATACGTCCTCGGATGCCTTCGTCATCCCGAGGGCGGGTGGTCGGCCCGGGGTAGCCCGTAACGAAATAGCGTTGCCGCTGATCACCGATCCATGCACAGATAAGTAGGCCGATAACCAATGCAACGGACGCACTTTGGACGCAGACGGCGAGAGAACAGTCGCGCACAAGCTCGACTAGCCTCTACATCCGGAACGTCCCGACGTGCAGAAACGCGACCTGGCTCGATGAGGAGCTACTGGCCTCTACGGCCTGTGGGGG